>CAVWDI010000001.1:0-975163 GCA_963753725.1 uncultured Chloroflexia bacterium
TTCTTATACCCCACCAGCGTCGCAGTTATTGGAGTTTCAGCCAGACCGACAAATTTAGGAAGGAACATTGTCGCCAACCTGGTTCAATATGGATTCAATGGAATCGTATATGCCGTCGGTCCACGCGGCGGGATGATCGAAACGCGCAGAATATATAAATCAGTTCGCGATATCCCAGATCCTGTTGATCTTGCAGTCATCCTTACTCCAGCCAATACTGTCCCCAAGGTTCTTGAAGAATGTGGAAAAAAAGGGATATCCAGGGTGATCATCGAAACTGCCGGTTTCCGAGAATTTACCGACGAAGGTCGGAAATTGGAAGAAGAAATGATTGAGGTGGCAAATAAATATGGGATTCAGTTTATTGGACCGAACTGCATTGGCGCCATCAATATGGAAAATGGATTTTGTGTTCCATTTCCACGTTTATCCAAATTTGTTAAGGGTGGGAATGTGTCTATAATCACCCAGAGCGGCGGGGTTGGACTGAGCGCGCTAAATTTGATGGCCAACGAAGGATTAGGATTAAACAAATTTGTATCTTTAGGTAATATGCTCAATGTCAACGCCGAAGATATGCTTGAATATATGATTACTGATGAAGGAACTGGGATAATTTTCCTTTATCTGGAGAGTATACGCGACGGGAGACGCTTGATGGAAATTGCTCGAAAATCCAACAAGCCTATCTTGGTGTTTAAAGCGAATATTGGAAATTTGGGAAAGAATATCGCCCTTTCACATACAGCATCATTAACCAGTGATGACAAAGTAGTGGAGGCAGCATTCAACCAATCAGGAATAATCCGTATTCGCGATGCAACCTCATTTGGTAACAATTTAAAGATACTCGAATTACCTCCCATGAAAGGTAATAATCTTGCGATAATCTCTCGATCTGGTGGTCATGCAGTTATGGCTGCCGATGCGTGTGAATTGTCAGGGTTCGATCTCGCCCAATTCCCTGAAAGTTTTCTGGATGAGATAGAAAAGCATTTCAGAGCATCTGTAATCCGCTTGACTAATCCTCTCGATCTGGGAGATCTTTTTTAATTTGAATATCTATGCGCAAATTATTGAAGAAACGCTTCAACTTGAAAATGTTGATGGGGTGATATTTCTACATACATCACTTTCCAAAGCAGAAAATCAAACCAGCCGGGAATTACTGGAACATATCATACAAATGGTGGATAAATACAATAAGCCGGTTGCTTACTATATTTCAACGGATT
Source organism: uncultured Chloroflexia bacterium (assembly GCA_963753725.1). Lineage (GTDB taxonomy): Bacteria > Chloroflexota > Anaerolineae > Anaerolineales > UBA4823 > CAVWDI01. The sequence goes on from CAVWDI010000001.1 coordinate 1,236, forward strand.
CCGCAGAAGTAAGCTATCTGAAGCATAATTACAATTTTCCCATATTCACTCAAGTCGTCGAGACAATCCGTGCTCTCGAATTAAACCATTTTTACTTCAACAAATTCCAACAAGTTCACACCCCTGAACAGATTCCTGAATATGACATTAATGTCGAAAAAGTACGACCAATAATTCAACATGCTTTATCGGAAGACCGAGATATGCTGCTTTCTGAATCTCTGGAAGTATTGGAACGATATGGAATTCCCACAGTACGCAGCGTGGGCGCAATGACAGTTACCGAAGCCAGGGCTGCTGCTGAGATTATGGGTTATCCAGTTGCTATAAAAATCGTTTCCGAACAAATATCCCATAAATCAGATGTGGGCGGTGTACAGCTTAACCTGCGGAACGGACCTGCTTTAGCGGAAGCGTTCGAAGATATGATGAGCCGCATAAAAAAGGCTTATCCGCATGTAGATGTGGGCAGCGTACTTGTGCAGCCCATGGTCACCGGCGGGAGAGAATTGATTTTAGGAGGCAGGCAAGACCCACAATTTGGACCCGTAGTTCTTGTCGGATTAGGCGGCGTATTCGTGGAGATTTTTGAAGAAGTACAGGTCCGGGTGGCTCCAATAAATCAAAGGGAAGCCCTAGAGATGATTGAAAACTTGCGTGGATATGCAATACTTCGAGGGGCTCGCGGTCAAAAAAAATCAGATATAGCCTCTGTTGTTGATGCTCTCATGCGTTTATCCAAATTGTTATGTGATTTCCCAGAGATCAAGGAAATTGATATTAATCCTCTTCGTGTATTCCATGAAAGAGGCGGATGTACAGCATTGGATGCTCGAATGGTTCTTTCATAAAGGAGGTAAACACCATGTCATATGAACTGAGTATCGATGATCTCTATCGCAATTGTGATCCCAATTCCCTTGAATGTAATACCAGTGAAGAAGCCCCAGAATTGGATACCATTATCGGGCAGGATCGAGCGGTACGCTCGCTGCAGTTTGGACTGGACATAAAAGAGAAAGGCTTCAATATCTACCTGGCCGGGGTTCATGGCACCGGTCGAACTACAGCCATTGAACGCTACTTAAATGAGTTTGCAGCCAGAAAAACGGTACCAGATGATTGGTGTTATGTATATAACTTTTCAAATCCAAGGGAACCGAACGCCTTAAGGTTGCCGCCGGGTAAAGCTCACGTTTTCCAATCAGATATGGAGCAGACAGTCAACACCGCAATAGATGCCCTGCAGACAGCGTTTAAATCTGATGAATACACAACCCATAAAACAGATCTGGTGAATAAATATCAGCATCAAAAACAAGAAATATTCAACGAAATCGGAGAACAGGCTCAATCAGAAGGTTTTGTAATCCAGCCAACCCCCATGGGTTTGCTGACCATACCTACTCGAGCTGGGCGTCCAATCTCAGATCAGGAATTCCTGCAGTTAAGTAAGGAAGAAAAAAATGAGATTAATCAAAAACAGAGCGTTCTGAAATCAGCCCTGGAGGAAGCCACCCGCAAAGCCCAGAACTTAGATACAGAACTACGCGATCAGCTGGATCGAATGAATATTGAGGTCGCTCGCTATGCAATTCAACATCACTTCGACACATTGATAGGTAAATTCAAAGATCTTGATGAGATTCCAGAACATATCAATCTTGTCCGAGAAGATATTTTAGAGAACGTTAAAGATTTTGTTAAAAGCGATGAAGAGGTAACTGCACCACCATTTGTCAGAGGACAGCCAAGCCAATCTCCATTGGAGAAATATGCAGTAAATGTATTGGTAGATAATTCCCAACTTAAAGGAGCGCCTGTTGTTCTCGAAATGAATCCCACCTTTCAGAACCTGATCGGGAAAGTGGAACATGAATTCGCTTTTGGCGCCCTGGTCACAAACTTCACTTTGATCCGTGCAGGTTGTTTGCATCGGGCGAACGGCGGATTTTTGGTACTTCCGGTAGAGGATGTTCTGCGAAATCCTTTTGGATGGGATGCATTAAAACGGACCCTTTCGAACCAGGAAATCGTTATTGAAGAAATTGGGGAACGGTTGGGGTATTCGACCAAGAGCCTGCGGCCAGAACCAATTCCGCTGGATATCAAAGTCATTTTACTTGGTGAGCCAACCATATATCAATTGTTGCTGCAGCTGGATAAGCAATTTAATGAGCTTTTAAGGTAAAAGGGGATTTTGATGTCCAGATGCCGCGATCAAACGAACATATCGCACAATATATTTCATTCGTCTGTACCTTATGCAAGTCCGAAAAACTGCTTCACTTGGATAGAAGCGCACTCGCACGAATTATTGAACATGCCTCACGCATGTCCGATGATCAGCAAAAACTTTCCACGCGTTTTGGTGACATGTCAGATGTGATCCGGGAAGCCAGTTATTACGCTTGTCAGGAAAAAGCAAAATATGTGAACGCAAAACATATTGAGCAAGCCATAGAAGAACGATTTTATCGGTCCAGTTTGCTAAACGACCGCATTCAGGAAATGATGGCTAGAGACCAGATTAAAATTGATGTTGCAGGTGAGAAGGTAGGTCAGGTAAATGGGCTTTCTGTACTGAACTTGGGAGATATTACCTTTGGACAACCAAGCCGCATTACGGCCAGCGTCAGTCTTGGACGTGATGGTGTGGTTAATATTGAACGTGAAGCTGAGATGAGTGGTCCGATTCATACAAAGGGAGTGCTGATCCTTTCCGGGTATCTGGCAGATAAATTTGCCAAAGAAAAACCACTTAGTTTATCAGCGAGACTTGTGTTTGAACAGAATTACTCCGGTGTGGAAGGCGACAGCGCCTCGAGCACTGAGCTTTATGCGCTGTTTTCAGCCCTCTCCGGTCTGCCAATAAAGCAAGGTATTGCCGTTACTGGATCAATAAACCAAAAAGGTGAGGTACAGGTTATTGGTGGTGTCAATGAAAAGATTGAGGGTTTCTTCGAAGTCTGTCGAGTAAAGGGATTGACCGGAGAACAGGGAGTAATAATACCTCAAGGGAACGTAACGAATTTGATGCTCAAGAAACCTACATTAGAAGCAGTTCAGGAAGGGAAATTCCATATATGGGCGATCAATTCAGTGGATGAGGGTATTGAAATATTTAACAGGAATTAATGCAGGTCAACGACAGGAAGATAATCAATTCGAATTTGATACAGTATACAGCCGGATAGATGCTCAGTTGGACGAATTCGCCCATCGTATGCTTGAATTCAGGTATCAAAAGGAAGATGTATAGTTTTTTATTAGCGTTTAGTAAAATTCTGCCTTCCAAGAAACTCTTTGCTACCTTTCGAGCTGATTTTGAGCTTTCGGTTTCCAATGCTGCCTGGGCAAGTTTTTTCGAATCATCCAAACTGATTGATTTCAGTACTGCTTTCGTGCGTGGAATACTGCCAGGATTCATACTCAGTTCATCCACTCCTAATCCGATCAGGATCGGTACTGCCAGTGGATCTCCAGCCAACTCACCGCAGACACCCACCCATTTTCCATTGGTGTGGGCAGCCTTTGTTACTTGATCAATGAGCTTGAGAACCGCTGGATGCATCGCATCGTTTAAATGAGATAATTCTGGATTTCCACGCTCTGCTGCCAGTGTGTATTGAGTTAGGTCATTCGTACCGATGCTGAAAAAATCCACATATTTAGCCAGGTCAGCGCTGAGAATTGCGGCAGCTGGTATTTCGATCATTATTCCTGTTTCGATCGGCCACTTGTGGGTTATACCTTCTTTCTCCAATGTTTGATGCGCTTCTTCAAGCAGGGCTTTTGCTTGTTTGACTTCATCCAAATTGGCTACCATTGGGAACATAATTTTAAGAATTAAAACCTTCACCTGCCCGCAGCACGGCGCGCAGCTGAGTTAAAAATACCTGTGGATTGCGAAGCGACATACGAATAGCCCTTACACCTAAAAATGGATTATCTTCGACCGGCAAATCCAGATAGGGTAATTCCTTATCACCCCCTACGTCCAAAGTCCGAACGACTATAGGATGATTTTTGTTTCCCATTAACAGACATTACCTCCCCGATTTCTCTCAGAATTGCATATTGATCTTCTTCAGTAGGCTGTTCTTGACGGGTGAGAAATAGGAATTCGGTTCTCAGTAATCCAATTCCCTCGGCGCCGTTATTTAAAGCAGCTTGTGCATCCTGAGCGCTGCCGACATTCGCAACAACCTCCACCCTGGTTCCATCTTTTGTCGCAGCTGGAGCAGAGCTGGCTTGAAGCAAACTTTCCCTTTCATTCAGCCACTTTTCGCGTCTATCCGTCAAATCTTGGATGGCTTCTACATCAGGATCGATCCAAACATCGCCAGTGAAACCATCCATCGCTACGACTATGTCGTCCTGTTTACGCTCGAATTCGGCGCTCAAGCCTGAAATGGCTGGGATACCCAAACCACGCGCTAAGATCGCGCTGTGAGATGTTGGCCCTCCTCCGGAGGTGAGTATTCCCAATACCTGCTGCATATCCAATTGTGAAGTCTCGGTTGGAGTAAGCTCATTAGCATAGAGAATCACCTTCCTGTCGAATTCAATTTTCCCAACATCTGCTTTTCCGGCGAGAGCGAATAAAACCTGGTTGCCGACATCCAATACATCAGATGCTCGCTGCTGCAGGTATGTGTCATCTAAAGATCGATATGATTTCTGCCGTTTTTCAATGACTGCATCCCAGGCTGCAGCTGCATTTTTATCCTGATCAAATATCAATTGCTTGACACTTGCTTGTAATTCAGGATCCTCAAGGATAAGTTGGTGAGCGTAAAATATCTCCGATTCAGATTCTCCTATCGATTTTGCCATTTCCAATCGTCTTTGTGCGATTGTTCTCCCGGTTATTTCAATCGCTTGCTCTAATTTATCCCATTCAGAATTTGGATTTTCGGCAGGTTCATCAGAAATTGGCGGAACCGGAGGGCGATATCGGAAAAGCGGACCTAATGCTATACCTTCTGAGATTGGAACCGCTCGAAAATCACCCTCTCCAGTTACTACACCTTCGGTTGAGAGGAGCTCTTCAGAGCAAGGGGATTTCACTTCTTCTGTTTCTTTCGTTGGCTCACCGAACCCGTTATTAACCATCCCCTCCAATTTCTCCAAAACCAGGTTGGCGCCTGACCCGTAAGCTTTTATCAAAATCTGATGATCTTTTACTGCCCCTAATGTAGCTACCGCATTCAAGCTCTTGGCCGAAACCGGACCCTTACCTGTGGTCAGGTTTTCAACCGTCACATCCCCTTGATGGCTGGCAGCAGTTTGAACGAACCGAGCTGCTGGCCGGGCATGCAGCCCGTGCAGATTGATTAATTTCAACATAATTTCTTCAACTTCTCCCTCGAAAGAAGCAGGGGGGGTGGTCAATTCATCTGCAGCTGTTCCATCTGGTAATCGATCTTCAGCTTCAACGATATGTTCGATTTTTGGCAGCAAAGCTGTGCGGGCTTCCTCACAAGCTGTATCCAGGTTTGCATCCAATCCGATCTGTACCCCTGCAGCAATTGCACCCTCAACAACTGGTGCAGCGCAGAAACGTACTTTTTCAGCAATTTCTGCTGGCAGTAATTCAACAGCCATCTCGGCGCTTAAGATAGCGCTGCCCAGGTCCATAAGTACAAGTACACCATCTTGTGAAAATACCGATTGAATGGCTTCCATAATTTCGACCGCATCTGTCCCAAACTCTGACCTGTCAGGACCGATCCCTGCCGCTATTGCAATCGGAATTTCGGCATTTGTTACCTCACCTACAAGATCAACTAATGATTCTGCTAAGGCACGGCTGTGTGAAACGATAACGAGTCCAACCATAATTCTTTACCTGGAGATCAAAATCAACTGCTAAACGATGCAATTCTTAATGCCAACCAAATACCGTAAACGACGGATACAACACCTAATATATATAGGGACCAATCCACGATCTTCATCCTTCCTTTTGAGGGATTAAGGTCTAAAATGATGCTGCGTAACCCGATCAGGGAATGAGTTACAACCACGATCAAAAAAGTAATTTCCATTAATACAATCCATGGATTGGAAAAGTAGTCCACCACATTCTGCCATGTAAGCAGCGCCCCCTCGCCAATGTAATGGTTAACGATTAAGTGGATTGTCAGTATTACAATAATAAGAAGTCCTAGAAGTACTTTTACCAGCCACAATCCGGCAGCTTCATTTGGCTTCTGAATTGATTTTGTTTCAATCATTTTTTCACCCTATTTCTATTTTTTCTATGCAGTGAACATGCGTATTCCGAATATTAAACTCCCGAGGGCCGTAACCAGAATTAATATATAAAATACTGTCTTTTGGATGTTTGAAGTCTCAGAGAAAGTCGTTAACCCAATACGGATGCCATTCAATCCGTGGTAAATCGCAGCAACAATCACCAGCAATTCCCCGAATAAAACTATTGGGGTCTTAGCTAGTACCAGAAAGCTGTCATATGCATCAGGTCCTTGAGCAAGTTTACTTAAAATGATTAAGTGCAGAAATAAGTAAATCGTCAGACCCAATGCAGTGATCCGGTTCAATATAAAAGCCCAGGTCCCAATATCTCGACGGCGGGGATCGAACCACTTATGCCAATTCGATGGTGCAGGTTTGTTGGTATATGTCGTCATTTTATACCTCCGAGTTAGTTTCTTGACCCAAATAGAGTTTTTATCCGTGATCCCACAACAGCTCTGCGAAGCTGCATTATCTTCTTTCCAGGTTCAACAAAGGAAGGACAAACTTCTGTACACTCGTATGCACTGTGGCAGCGCCACACTCCTTCTGCACAATCGACCTGCGAAAGGATCTCCGAGTTTCCGTTTATACTTGCCTGACGGGCTCCTGCTAAAACAGCTGGGCCTAAATAACTGGATGTAGTTGTTGCCACCGGGCAGGCGCTAATGCACATACCGCATTCAATGCAATCCGAGAGCCGTATGTAATCACCCTCCTTCGATTTCTTGGGTTCGACATCAGGCTCGGCTGGTTCTTCCGCCAGCGGAACAACCGGTCTTTGTCCAACCATTTCCATATTTACAAACATTTTACTCATATCAACAGCAAGATCGCTGACCACCGGGAAGTTGCGAAGTGGCTCCACTTTTATTGTGCTTCCATCCCTGGCGATATCCCTGATATGCGTTATGCAGGTCAATTTCTCAACACCATTTACCCTCATCCCACATGCCCCGCAGGTTGAGTGGTGGCAAGCATGGGCAAATGCCAGCGATCGGTCATGAAAGGCCCAGATTCGCTCGATAGCATCTAAAACATACTCATCTGGGTCGACCTCTAAATTGAATTCATCAAAATAAGGATCATTTGAATCCTTCTGGCGGTAAACACTGAATATAACCTTCCATCTTTGTGTGCTCATTAGTACTCCTAAATTCTACAAGGCATAGTACTGGCGATATGAAAGCAGCGGCAATTCAGCAGTAGTACATTTCACCTCGATATCTAATTTCTGACAAACAATATCTGAAGTTTTCTCAGCCATTTGCCGTAAAGTCGTTGCTTTACCTCCAGTGATGGTGACGAAACCATCAATATCATCGCTCTCTTTATGGTCAAAACATTTGAATGTACGCGCCACACTCCGTCCGGTTATTCCAGCTCCAATCAGGGGCCTTGTAGCCATAAACGCTCCGCGCATTTGGGCATTTTTTATCCCCGGGATCAGCGCTGCACCACGTTCAAGCATTAGATCTACCTGTTCATCCACAACCGGAATATAATCGAGATCGTCCACCTCGAAAGAAGTAGTGCCTACTACAACCATACGCCGCTGGGGTAATACAATATCTCCGTCACTTGGTTCACAAAGCCGGTTAATAGCTCGATTTACAAACCTTTCATCATACGCCACCATGACACCAGGAGTTGGTCTCACCGGTACATTGGCACCGGCCATATCCGCAATTTCTCCCGCCCAGGCACCCGTAGCATTTACTACCATATGAGCATGCAGTTCCCTTCGTTCATCTTTTGCCCGGTCCCAGATTTTCAACCCGGTTACACGACCGGTGCTATCAATAATTAATTCGGTCACGTCCGTATAGAGTTGAAATTTCGCCCCGTTGGATTTTGCGGTGGCTGCAAATGCTAAGGCTAATCTCAGCGGATCAAACGTACCATCCGGTACTTCATAGGCCAGTTTCACTTCTGGATTTAAATAGGGTTCCTTTTGTAGGACCTGCTGTGAGGTGAGTTGTTTATAGGGGATCTGGCAGGCTTCACAACCTTCCAACCACTCTTTAGAATATTCAATATCGCCTTCATCCAATGCTACAAACAATCCCCCATTCGGCTCGATAACCTGTGGAACAATTTTTCGCAGGATCATATTCTCTTCAATACATTCGATTGCAAATTCCTGGTCTTTTACACAGTAACGCCCCCCACAATGTAATAGACCATGCGTGCGCCCTGATGTGCCACAAACAATTGAACCCCGCTCAATCACAGTTACATCCAAACCTCTCAGCGCTAGATCGTGTGCAGTTGCAACACCTGTAAATCCGGCGCCGATAATTAATACATGCGGTTAACTCATAGTTTGACGCTCCTTTCTTTATAAGGATATACGCCCTCAGATAATTAGTAAAAACTTTTGTTAATTACATTCGTCGGTAATACTATTTTCTAACAACATTTTGGACAATCGATTACTTCATGAACCTGACCCACATCATTTGGAGTAAGCATATCAACCGGACCAGAAACAAAACCCGTTGCGCCACACCAGCAAGCATATTCTCCGATAGGTACCTTGTTGAATTTCTTGCGTGGTTGTTGAAGATATACGATTTCAATGCCTAATCCCCAACGCGCATTGGTGATCAATCGTCTCGCTCCAATTCCCTTCAACTTTTCTGCATATAGTCTGAAATGGTTACAATGGCGCATCAATAATACACCGGTGGAGACATCTTCTGGAAATGGGACCTGTATTGCATCAGCGCAGATTACATAAATATTTTCGGGATATGTGGGTTTGTTATAGTCATTTCCTAATTTCAAAACATTATGTTGAAGCTCAATGGCATAAACACGCTGGCATTTCTTTGCAATTCGATGCGCTAACCTCAGATCACCTGCGCCAATTTCAAGGACAACATCTTCTGGAGCAATAAAACTCAACACCTGGTTGTATGTCGGTTCATCGTAAGGCGACCACATGGTTTCCCACACATCATTCGCCAGAATTGGTTTTACCATTGTTCCTTATTCCACTCCAAATATCAACGGTTTCCTCTAAACAAACGATTGAAATACAACGCCCCCAAAAATATTACCCAAATTGCAGCTCCAAATCCCAAACCATATAATATGCCTTCCGCACCCATGGCCTGATAAGACGGCCATCCTATAAAAATTGCCATCCCAAGGCTGACAATGGTAATTACAATCAAACCGGTCCTCATTTTAATCCAGGGAGAATTTGGATCGACTTTGCCTTTTTTTGATTTTTTAGTTTGATTTTTTAAGTCTTTCGCCATATATTTCTCCAATATATATAATTGTGGTATTCGTTGTTTCCATCAATAAATTAGGCGGCGCACCTAAGTTTTGGCAGGTGCGCCGCCCATTTGTACATACTTTTGGTGCGACGTATGAGGATCGATTAATCGCTTTTATCTCAACCCCTTCATTGAGAACGGATCGTTCCTGCCTTACTAACGCTGCACATTGAGTTCCTTATTCAACCCAATCGAAAGTGCGTTCCACGGCTTTAAGCCAGCCATTATACATTTCTGCTCGCGTGTCAGCATCCATAGCGGGTTCCCATGTCTTATCCATCAACCAGTTTTTGCGCAGGTCATCCACATTGTCCCAGAATCCAACCGCAAGTCCGGCTGCATAAGAAGCGCCAAGCGCTGTGGTCTCAGCGACCTTCGGCCTCACTACTGGTACCCCAGGAATATCAGCCTGGAACTGCATCAAAGTTCGTTATACACCATTCCGCCGTCCACTTTAAGGGCGGTGAGGTGGAACGCCGGAGTCCTTGTTCATGGCGTCCAGTACTTCGCGGGTCTGGTATGCAGTAGCTTCCAGATGCCGCCCGTGAGATGTGATACTTATTCACATAACGGGTCATACCGACAATAACACCGCGCGCATCCGATTTCCAGTAAGGAGCGAAAAGCCCGGAGAACGCTGGTACGAAATAAATTCCACCAGCATCATCAACTTCTTTAGCAAATGTCTTCAACTTTTGGTAAATCATCGAAGAAATTTAGGTTATCCCTGCAGCCATTGGACTAAAGCGCCTGTGATCGCTATTGAACCTTCAAGACAGTACACCGCTGGTTCTTTGCCGATCTTGTAACCCAGCGTGGTCAGCAAACCACTCTTAGACGGTACAGGTGCTGTACCCGTGTTGAGCAGCATGAAGCAGCCAGTGCCGTAGGTATTCTTTAGCTTCTCCTGGTGCGTAGCAAGCTTGGCCAAAAAGGGCTGCTTGCTGGTCACCCAGGTCGCCGCAAACCGGAATTGAGTTCTCCAAAGGGTCCATCTGAGGGGGTGGTTCCCCACACATCCGGGATCACTGGATGGTACCACTCTGGGCAGCATCTGGCGTGGAATTCCCATTATGCTCAGTATTTCATCATCCCAATCAAGGGTTTCCAGGTTCATCAGCATCGTGCGAGATGCGTTTGATACATCCGTAACATGAGCGCCGCCATTTGGTCCGCCAGTCAGCCACCAGATTACCCAGGTATCGATGTTACCAAAGACTGCTTCGCCCTTCTCAGCTGCGGCACGCTTACGCCCTCGACATTGTCCAGGATCCACTTCACTTTTGGTCCCGAGAAATATGTCGCCAACGGTAGACCCACCTTCGGTCGGAAGCGGTCCTGCCCACCATCTTCTGCCAGCATATTGCAGATTTTATCGGTACGCGTATCCTGCCATACGATGGCGTTATAGTAAGGTTCGCCTGTTTTTGATTCCAAACAACGGTAGTCTCGCGCTGGTTGGTTACGCCTACTGCTGCGATATCCCCGGGCTGCAGCGCCAGCCTTCTCGACCGCACCTTTGACAACATCCTGAGTGCGGGCCCAAATCTCCATCGGGTCGTGTTCAACCCAACCGGGTTTTGGGTAAATTTGTTCGTGTTCCATCTGGTGTACGCTCACAACGCCGCCCGAGTGATCAAAAATCATGCATCGGGTACTGGTAGTACCCTGATCCACTGCTACAGAATACTTAGCCATTTCTAGTCCTCCAATTGAAAATACTTCATTGTACCTATATTATTGGTTAATTATCAGCCCACGTATCAGCGGCTACCTGTAATATCAAATATGAAGAAGTCGCGCCCGGATCTTGATGACCCGCGCTGCGTTCGCCAAGATAACTTGCACGACCTTTCTTTGCAACCATGGGGATAGTTTCAACCATCCCTTGCTTGGCTGCATCAGCGGATACTTGTAATGCATCCCCTTTTGGAACACTACCATTGAGTGAATCCTTGAGTGAATTCACCGCAGGAGTTAATGCATCCACCATGGTTTTGTCCCCCAACTCCGCTTTTCCGCGCATAACAATTCCATCCACCGCAGCTTCAAGAGCTAATGCCCAATCTTCAAGGCTTAACTCCATTTTCCCGGCAGATTTCATTCCTATTTGAAGATAAAAAGTGCCATACAGGGGACCGCCTGCTCCACCAACGGTGGAGAGCAAAGTCATACCAACAGTTTTTGCGATTGTGCCGATATCTTTATCGCTTACATCCGGCATCTTGGTCATAACAGCTTTAAAACCACGATCCATATTGGCACCATGGTCAGCATCTCCAATTGCCGAATCCAACTCGATCAGGTATTCCCGGTTCTCTTTTAGCACATCTGCGCTTTTGTTGATCCATTCCAAAAAATTATCGCGTGATATTGACATATATTGCTCCGTAGGCATAGGGGGCTAGGTTCGCCCAGCCCCCCAGAATTTTGACAATTATACACCCCAGCGCAGACCAATTGTATTGACCGGGTGCATCCCAAAGTTTCTTGAGAGTCATCGTCCATCTTCAATACAGTGATGGAGCATCCAGCCATCTCCAGGCTGGTGATGTAAGGTCCGACCAGATTACGGACAACTTTTAATCCATGCTGCTTCTGCGATTCGAATGCTTTACGATATACGATGTAAAGTTCGATAGGAGGTGTACCACCCATACCGTTTACAAACAGCAGCACTTCCTCTCCTGCTACAAACGGGATGTCGTTGAGGATCGGTTCCATCAGCATTTCAGTGATCTCATCGGCGGTCTTGATTTTCATTCTTTCGCGACCAGGTTCACCATGGATACCGATTCCGATCTCCATTTCATCCTCAGGAAGGTCAAAAGTGGGTTTCCCGGCATGTGGTACTGTGCAGGAAGTGAGCGCCATTCCCATACTGAGTCCCCATTCCTTCACCTTGTTGCACACATCGGTAACTTCCTTCAATGAGCGCCCCTCTTCAGCTGCTGCGCCGCAAACTTTTTCTGCCAATACAGTACTTCCAACACCGCGGCGGCCGGCTGTATAGAGGCTGTCCTGTACGGCTACATCATCGTCGATTACAACGGCTTCTACATCAATCCCCTCGGCGTGTGCCAGGTCGGCTGCCATTTCGAAATTCATGATGTCACCGGTGTAATTTTTTACAATATGCAGTACACCGGCGCCTCCATCCACAGCTTTGGTGGCTTCCAGCATCTGGTCCGGGGTTGGTGAAGTGAATACCGCGCCCGGGCAGGCTGCATCCAGCATTCCCATACCGACGAAGCCGCCGTGCATAGGTTCGTGGCCCGAGCCCCCACCGGATACAAGTCCCACTTTCCCTTTTACAGGAGCATCTGCACGGACCATATAATTCGGGTCATAGAATACTTTTACCAAATCCGGATGAGCTAAAGCAATACCCTCAAGTTCTTCCTTTACGACGGCTTCCGGATCGTTAATTAATTTCTTCATATGGAACCTCTCAAATTTCTTGATTATTTCGGGTCAACATCGAAAAGATGTTGACCCGTTTATACTTCACATTATTGGACCTATTAATCTACGGCAACGCTCTTCTTCTTCTTTCGGAAGGTACGGTGTAATGAAGATGTCATAGAAAATTACACCTAGGGCGCCACCGATTAATGGCCCGAGGATAGGCGCAACAAGCCAGTATAATCCATCCCACAATCCTTGAGTTCCGACCAGCGTTCCAAATAAACGCGGTCCGAAGTCACGGGCGGGGTTGATTGCGTAACCGCTGGGGCCGCCCAGAGTCAAACCAACCATTACAACTACAAGCCCCACAGCAAGGGGGCCAAAAAATAATGTCGATTTGCCCCAGTTATTGTTGTCAAAGAAGGACACCACTCCTAGAAGTAAAACCATGGTACCAAACACTTCTGCTATAAAGGCATTCAGCAATGAATATGGCACTCCTCCTGAAGACCCTGCTGCACCCCAAAAAGTTGAAGTGAACACAGATCCAGGTCCAGTGCACCACACATTTGGCATGCCTGCGGCTTGGAGCCCTTCCATGTATACTAAGTATACGCCCAGCGCGCCAACGAATGCACCTACAATCTGAGCCAACCAATAGGGAATGACTTTACCCCATGCAAAGCCTCTTTTCACAGCCATCGCAAAGGTTACCGCAGGGTTGATGTGTGCGCCAGTAACACCACCGGCAACGTAAACTGCCACCATAACCGAGAGACCCCATCCCCAAGCTATTGTATTCCAATCATATCCTTGGGATGCTAAGCGAGGCGCAAGACCAACATTGGCAACAACGCCGTCACCACCCAAGATTAGAATGAAAGTGCCAAAAAATTCGGCCATTAATTCGCCAAACAAACCTTTTTTCATTTCTACTATCTCCTATATCTATATAGATGAGTAAAAAATCTTCCAAAATTCAAGGCCATTTTGATCTTTTTTCCTATAAATCGATAAAACCTCCTTTCCAAATTAATGAATACAGCTAATCAATACAACGACAATTCCAGGCTTAAACTGCCCAGAGTAAAAAAAAGCCGCCCTTGATTTTTCAAATTCTCAAAGACGGCAAAACACAATTGCAATTGGACACCAGACCATGAGTAAGCCAAATTATCCCTAATGATCGTGAAATACTGGCTAATAAATTGCTCGTAACAACTGGCCCTGTCCACTCTGCAATTCTATATCACATTCTGAATATGTCAAATATTCTTTGGTTTTTGTTTCTTTATGAAACACTTTTATGGGGATGTGTTCCTTAACGGAACGTATATTTTAATTCAAGAACCTCCCCCTAATTAGAGTTTCTGAAATCAAGCAATTGTATATCTATTTTTTTTAGTTTCCGCCAAAGAGTTGTTCTTCCAATTCCTAAATATCGAGCCATTTCCGATGCATTTCCATTACACAATTTTGCTGCGTTTAAGATTTTTCGCGTTCTACTTCATCCATAGTTTTTATTCTATTCAAATCCCCACTTATATCTGAAAACTTTCCTGGTAAACGTACATAATCTGGTAAGTGTTCCGGAGAAATAATCCCGCTAAATCCAGCTTGAGCTGCTGCCCGACCAATCACCGCTTCCAATTCCCGGAGATTACCTGGCCAGGAATAATTTCCTAAGAAATCAATCAACTCATGATCGAATTCCAGGCGGCGATTTAATTGTTGAGAAATTCGATTTATTGTCCGCTTTAATAAAATTGGTAAATCTTTTTTACGTTCCCTAAGAGGCGGAAGCCTGATTTCTAATGAACTGAGTCTTATAGAACAGATCTGCTCTGAAATTACCCTTCTTGATTAAACTTTCGATATCCGCCGATGAAGCAGCAATAATCCTTACGTCAACTTCAATTGGTCTTTTACTTCCCAAACGCTGGACAATACCCAGGTCAATCACATTAATAAAACACCTTGAGCTTCCAGCGGTAAAGCTTCAACATCCTGAAAATACATTGTTCCCCCCTGAGCCAACTCGAATTTGCTTGGACGGCCGCCAGGCATTTTCTCTGATATACCTTCATCGAAGCCCAACAATTCGTGCACCAAAATCTCACTTGGTACCGAGGAGCAAGCATAAATTGAAAATGGTCCATCTTTGCGGTTACCTTCGTTATGAATGGCGCTCGCCACAGGATTTTTTCCTGTTCCACTTTCACCACGGATAAAGATGCTCGCATCAGCTGGCGCGGCAGTCTTTACAAACCTGCGAACGTGCTTCATCTGCGTTGATTCACCTGTGAGGTCAGTCATAGTGAAAGACGCCTGTGCTCCTACTTGATTTTGCACCAGCTTGTGGATATCTTTCCCTTCCCGCGCATTGATAATAATCCATTGCAAATCATTATCTTTTAAGACATATCTGATACTTACAACGCAAGTTATTGACTTTCCGTTAACTTCAATATTTAGTTCGACGTCGGTCAGGGGTACTCTTTCATCCACTGCCTCACGTATGAAATCAGGATAGGACACAAATTCCCTTATATGCCTTCCGAGAAGTGCATCTTGCGAAACCCCCAGTAATTCGGCTGCGGCTGGATTCATGTGCATTAAAACTCGCTCTGCATTCCATACTAGAATTGCCTGCGAGTTTGCGGACAAAACTGCATTCAGCTCAGCAAGTCTGCTGTTCTGTTCGCCTAACAAATGCTCGGTTTGAATTTGGCCTTCAATAGCGCGCGCTCCTGCCACAACCAAGCCAAGGGTATGAGGATTGTGATTATCGACCCGCGTGATCACACCAATTACCCCCAAAGGATGCCCACTGAGATCAAATACCGGGGCTGCTGATTCAGCCAATTCGTGGAAGCGCTGTAAATAATGTTCTGCTCCTACCACACTGGACGGGAACCGGTCAATTAATGCCAGTCCGAAGGCATTTGTTCCGATTTCCGCCTCAGAAACCAAAGTTCCGCGCGTGAGGCCATATTGATTTATGATCATAACAATTTCATCATCACCACAATAATCCAATATAGTAGCGGAACTATTGATAAATAGGATTACTACACCAGAACCTTCAACGAATTGGTAAATATCCTCCATTACCGGTCTGGCGATCGACATCATATCGAAACTGGCAACCTGAAAGGCGAGCAAGTGGTCATCGCTGAAACGTGTAGGAAGGATCGATTTATCTGGTCCAAATCGACCCCTGCAGCGTTTCCAAGAATTGGCAATGTTAACAGGATATCCGGAAGGATGCGGTTGTTCCTGGTGAATTCAGTCCAGGCCGAAGGTGCATGAATAAATTCAAATCTTTCATTCATATCAATTCTCTAGAAAGAGAAGTCCCAATATTTAACTCGGCTAACTTCTTCTTCGTACTTCAAAGTTGCACTTGTAAGTTGAAACTAAGAATTCATGATAATCCATTCTCCTCCATTATATATTAAATATAAAGCGCCCCCGGCGAGATTCGAACTCACAACCTACGGATTCGAAGTCCGGCGCTCTATCCATTGAGCTACGGGGGCGAAAGCGAGAAAATTATACCTTATTCCAAGGGTAAATTATAGAAGTTATACACCGCCTGGGATAGTTCGGCGATCAACTCCGAAGCCTGCTCCCACACCAGTTGGTCGGGTTGGTAGACAAACGTCACCAAAATATAATTGCCGCCTGGTGTGTAGATAATACCTGCATCCCCAATCGTGTTTATAACGCCGTTATTTGAAACCCAACCGTGTTTATGGGCAATTGGCGTCCCTTCAGGTAAACCTGCAGTGAGCAGCACAGGCAGCCGGTTTTTAATTAAAAATGAAACCATATCCTGGCATTCATTTTGTGTGAGTTGCCCCGGATAAACAGCATTCAACGCGCTCGCCGCCAGTTTGCGCGCACTGGTATAAATCCTCCAGGAGCATACCGATTTCTGAAGGAGTAGTTTGGTTGTATATATCCGGATCGGTGTTAACGTCAAGCCGGGTATTCGCAGGCGTTTCATACACAGCCAGGAGCGGAGATCCCAGAGAAAAATAACCCGCTAAGAATGTATTCTCCAAACCCAGCGCTTGCATTTCTTCGGAAACGATCAACGGTGCCCGCGTTTCATCGATCTCCCGGTCCATTAACCAATCGGCTGCTTCATTACCTGAATTGACGATCATATCTTCAACCAGTTTCATCGTTTCCGGATCAGGATTTTCGCCGATGCGGCTGAAGGCTGATACCAGGATAGGAATTTTTATGATGCTTGAAGCAGTAAATGCGATATCCGGATTAACGGGCACGTCTTCCCCTTCTCTATATGCAAAATGGATCTCATCGCCTGTTTGAAGGTCCATCAGGTATACCCCTGTTAAACCATCAAAGCCTGAAACATCAACGGTCTGTTTTAGAAGAATTTCTAAATTCTGGAATACAGGTCTTGTTGGGTCGGACCTTTCGAGCGGTAGATTTACCGAACGGCTGGTCAGTGAATTGAGCGCCGATTTTATCAAGACTACCGCAGTATCAACATCCAGAGATGTTCCTGGTTTCCCAGGTTGAAAACTCACCGTTCCCGCAACAGGAATTGCAGGCTCGGATGGCTGGTCGTAACGCTCAGTTATGCTGTCCAGATATTGCCTCAATCGCGCTTCAGAAAATGTGGCAGACAGTGGAATACGTGTCGGAAAATCAGTTCGACCCCACAGAAAATCCCAATAATCCTCCCAAAACTCCTTGGAAGTCCGTTGATAATCCGCGACGGATAACATGCTCTCAATTTCCAATTGAAAGTCTGTAACTGTGGGATATAGATGAATCACCGCATCCTTGTAATATAGCTCGATAGGACTTGAATAAACTTCCATCATGCGTTGCGCGGCTTGCTGCCTATCCAGACCACCAACCGGTACACCTGCAACGATTAATCCTGCCGGTAAAAAAGCACGTACACGACTGAAGCGCACTAATTGCAGGACCGCCAATACAATCGCGGCCAGAATTAATAAGATTGAAAGAACCCTTAATGTGGAAAATGTCCTTCTTTTATTCACTGCCACTCCAAATCATCGATAAACGAACTAAACAAGAATCATACCATGAGAACCCTGCAAGGTATCCATACTAATTTGTTCATAATCTTGGTAAACTTAAGAAAAATACAGGCGAAGAATGCCTGTATTTACAGAAATAATTTTTACTTGTATAGAACAAAAACCGTTTTATCTGGAGATAACCAGTTTTACTAATTTCCCTTCAGCGTTCATAGTCATACGAGCATAATTGGGATGACTATTGTTCATTTTATTAACGGTTCTTGCTTAAAGTAACCAGTCGATGTGAATTTCTTTTCGAAGTCTTGGAATTTTTTTTCTGACTGGTTGGACAACTGGCGCTTTCCCCATTACTTTTGTTGCACTCGTGGCAATACATCACATCAGCATTTATCATACCGGGTAAATATTTCTCAACCACCTGTTTGACGTTTACCATGACTTCATCAGGGATAGGATGTACTTCTTTTGTTTCCAACCTTCTGTAGCATATCGTCTCAATCTCATCCATAACAATTGGGCGTTGGATGGACTTAGGTCCGTTCCAACCGTTGAACGGTTTATCGAGTGGATCTCCAAACAATACAAAGGAAATTAAGGTCTTTTGGTCCTCACCATCTAGATAACCCTGTCTCTGGTTCATCTCATAAGCAAGTGAAATTTTTGCTTGTTTCAAAGCTTCACCAGCAGGCAATCCTTCACATACATAATTCCAAAATAGAAATCCCAGCAAATCTGCAGCGATTAACGGAGGGCTGATGGAGCCGTACGACATGCAAGTCGAACCAACCACCCCTCTACTTCCAGCATTTAAGAACTGTAATGATATCGCCTCACTCAGCGATTTCCCTGTAATATAGGCTCCATAGCAGGCTTCTGAAAAAACAATCTCAGGCGGTTTTTTCGGTTTCTTGCGACCATTCAGACCGATATCCTTAGGACGAAGCGCTACGGGGTAATCTGGACCTTCTGATGGATCAAGTGTATCATTTTGACCATACCACTCAGCGGCGTCCATCAATCCGTGCAAGTTAAAAATAACCAAACCGGCTTTTTGGAAGCTTAAGAGATTTATGTCGCCCATTTTTGCGCGGTTTTTTATTCTTTTTCCCATTGACTTCAGCTTCTTTAAAACCTAACGGAGGCGAGACGAACATCCCTTTTGGTTTTCCTATTGGTTGATAGACTTTATAAGAAGCTTTCTTCCATACTGCAGCCGTATAACCGTAACTATTCTTTTGGGTATTCAAGATTGACCCAACCCATCCGGAGAACTTCCGTATCCACTTGGCTCTTTGATTGATTTTTTTCACATTCTTCGTATGGTTATCGGCAATCCGTTGTAATTGGTTCAATAAAACAACCCCGTCTGATTCAATTCCTCCCGGTAGTCTACCCACTGGCCACTCCGGAACAAAGTAATTTTTGTCTCGGGTACCATACGGGTTATCTGAAGGCACATCTGCATCCTGATCGTCAACTGGATTTGGCAGGTTATGGTAAGGGACGATTTCCGGACCACCGACGATCAACAAAGCTCCGATCATTTGACCGCGTGCCGCCAGTGCCGCATCTAAATCCGTAAGAGCTAATTTTAAATTCCACGGATCGTTAGATTTTACGGATGCAATATCTTGTTGAATATCAAATTCGCAGATATCCCCGTAAAATCGTAACGCTCCCCAACGGTTATATGATTGGACGGCTTCAACCAGACGATCCATTTCGGATTTAATTTTTTGGGTTGTTTTTTCCCCATACTTTTCAACTAACTTACACCGCATAGAAAACACAACATATAATGGAAAACGACCATCCAATTTGGTAATGCCAGGCATTTTCCTCTTAATCGCGATTTTTTCTAGTACTTGTCGAAAATCCTGTGCAACTTCACTCTCTTCTTTCTTTTTGTTTTCCCTTTGTGGTTTATGTTCTAGGTATATTGGATCAGATTCTTCTGCAGATTTATGATGTGCATAAACTGCGGCTGAAGCCACGCCGGCAGCAATCACTAAATCATTCTGGCTGCTGGGATCAGTGGACGGCCCATCGATATTTAACGTAGCCAAAAATCCATCAATATCATCTAGTTCTACCCTTGGTGATCCTGGTGAGATTTGATTCCAACCGAGGAATGAAGCGACATCACCTGGGATGGGGAAATTTATGGGTAATTCTAACTTTTCCGGCCACACCCTTTGATACGGATTATTGTCATCCCATAATCGTCTAGCTACCTGACCATTTATATCGCGCGCTGCTGCTTCATGCAGCAGCACTACTGCTTTATCGCCGTTACCAGATTCCACTAACCAATGCGCCAGGGACAATTTCACAACCAAACAATCCGACATTTTTTTGTGGTAATTTTCACCTATTTCTAGCTTGGATTGAATTGGGATTGAATCACTTTTTGCTAAATACTGCAGATGAGTAACAACCGCCAGTGAGGGAACATCATCACCAGATAAAAGGTTCTGCAGCGTTTCTTCTGTTTCCTTAAAATCACCAATTTTTAAGTGCTTGTCTGGCTTCATACAGAGGTAATCCCCAGGGTAGGATCTCTGCATCCTTACTGAACTCCTCCCCTAAAGCTAATAAATTTGATTCTGCGACTGATCGTAATACCTGAAATTCCTTGATCTTCTGCTTGGATTTCTTTTTTTTGCCGCTCTCAATAATGTCGTTCGTACGGACAGCCTCCACCATTGTGCTGGAAGCCATTACATATTCTGGATCTACTTTTAGTAAACCACGTATGACTTGTATAGCTTGTTCATATCGGTTTTCATTCAACAATATTTGGGCGTATAACAAACCAGCTTGTAAATCTCCAGGATAATTTCCAAGCCAGTAAAGAACCGCATCTCGCCCAAATGGAATATTCCCGACCTTTATTGCTGCTGCAACAAGCGCCAAATATTTTTCTCGAGAATATTTTTTTTCATTACCCATAAGTGTATTGTTTTTCATGTTGGTGTCGCTATCTCATTAACTACCAATCTCTTGTTATGAATTAGATTTCAACGCAGAAACTGCGCTTAACAAGCGATGGACATCCATATCACTGGGCTCTAATTGAGAAGCCTTACGAACTGCATTCTCCGCTCCAGCATAATCTTTTTTATCTTTTAACAATAAGCCAGCTAAATAATATGGGTAGTAATTATCCGGGGAAATATCGATCGCCATTTGATAGTATCGCATTGCTTCTTCATGTTGCCGGCGCTTATGATAAACCTGACCCAATTCTTGAAGGATTTCCACATCCTTTGGATTGAGGCGTTCTGAATAAATTAGATGGTGAATAGCTTGGTCTAGCTGCCCTTCATCATGATATTGGTGCCCCAATATATAATGGAGTTTCGCTTTCTCCTCTTGAGTTAATTCACCATCATCAATTCTGAGTGCTTTGATGGCTGAGTTTACGGCTTGTATACGCTGTCCAGATTTATCCTGGATTACGGCTAATACCGCTAAAACTTTCGGATTGTTCGGGTTGGCACTGTGTATTCTATTAATTTCTGGTATCGCGCTGTTGATACCCTTACTATTAGCCAATAAACTTACATATTCGAGTTTCAGTCGCAATGAATCGCTCACCTCTGAGATTGATTCTTTCAACAACTTTAAAGCTTCATCTGACCTGTCCAGTAGCACTAATGCCTTAGATAACATAAGCAAGGCATCCATGTGATCAGGGAGTTTTTCTAAGAGTCCTTCTGCTATTGCATAAGCACCCTTAGGATTGTTGTTTTGTAAATCAATTTCACCGCGCAATAAGAGCGGTTTTACTGGATCGTCAGAATTTTCTATCGCTTTTGCGGTACTTGAGGCAGCAAGATCAATTAAACCGGCATGCATTTGGGCTTCCGCCAAGCGCAACCAAATTTCGCCATCCTCGGGATTTATTCGAGCAGCTTGTTCGAACACTTTTACAGCAGAATTGAATTCGCCGTTTTGCATATGTGTTTGCCCAAGTTCAAAATAGAAAGAAAGCTGTTGTGGTTCGAGCTGTATTGCTCTTTCAAGGTATAAGCCTGCTTGCTTAAGATCTGGCAACCCATTTTTTTGGTCATCTGATCGGTAAATTTCGGATGCCAACCTATACCAAAATGGTTCATCTGGCCATTCATCCAGTGCTTTTTGAATAGCCTGCAAAGCAATCGAGTATTCCTTATTTTGAGCGGCAAGCATTGAGATGAAGTAATGAAGCATTGGAACTTGCAGCGGCAACAATTCAATTTCATTAGTTACTATTTCTTCAGAGCGTAGAGCAAAACCCAACGCTTTATGGTCATCACGATTGAAAATTAACTGAGCCAGCATGACCATAATTAGCGGCTTATCGTTCAACTCCCCATTTTCTAACCCTATGCCTAGATCAGCTAAAACTGTCTTATGTTCCTCAGGGATTGGATCAAACTGACTCTAATTTCATCAGGTATGCAGCTACATCTGTATATGAATTATTGAATGTAAACAAGTGTTTTTCAAATTCACTAATTGTCTCATTTGATGATTTAAATATTGAATAACCCCGCGCCTTCCATTTTTCAACGATATTTATGGCATCCTCAATTATCAGATTTGAATTTTCGCCGATATCCGTTTGTTCATTTTTATTGATTTGTTGGGTGACTCGATTGATGCTGCGTTTGAAATCATCAAAAGAAGATGCGTTGAGTGCTTCTTCTCCTGGAGAATGGTTTCTCACATTAAATATCTGACAAGATAATTGCGCTTCTGCACGAAGTATGATGGCTTTGGCAAAAAGAAGATGAGATATTGGTTCATGAGCAGCATTTTTCACAAGTTCACCTAACAATTCAACAGCTCTATTCCAATCACCCAACTCCAGATAAGCCTCGCCAAAGCATCGTTGCAGCGTATAAAGGTTTAACAAACCACTTTCATTCTGTCCATTTAATTTATCGATAGGATTGTGTTTCGAAAATTCCGACAACGCCTCTCGTCCGGCAAATAAAGAATCGTTCCCAGCCAAAATTCTCGCTTTCAACGCAATAATCCGAGGGTGATCTGGTATGAGCGACTGAGCTTTCTCGAACGCTTCTATCCCCAATTCCTCATCACCATCAGCCACTTCCAGTTCTGCCAGCATGCAGTACGCTGTGAATTGTTGTTCTTTCGGTTCACCTTTAAAATCAAAATTATTCAAATATTCCAATGCCTTATCTGGAAGTAACGCAGCTGCGGCAATCTCCGATGCTTGTAAGTAAAGGATATTCAGGTTATTTTTCGACGTCGACTCTTCAGCAGTTGAAAAAAGTGTTTCAAAATAACCTAATGCTTTGAATAAATCTCCCGCATAGTAATAAAGTTTTGCAGCATCTTGATTTAGGGAAATATCGATTGGAAATAATTCCAAAGCATCTTGAATGAATAGTTCTGCATCTTCAAATTCCCCCAGTTCATTCAATCGCACGGCCTTCTGGTGGTAAGTTGCCGGATTGTCAGGATCGATATCGACAGCCTGGTCCAGCATTTGAAGAGCAGAAATTTGATTTCCCGTGGATAAATATATATCAGATAATTCTGTCAATAGTATCGCGATTGTTTGGCTGTCTTGAGGCGAATCGATCGACTTTTTTGTATATTCTTGATCGACCACACTTTGAAGGAATTCCCCAGCAATTTCTGACTCTCCTAATTCTTTTAGGCGGTGAACGATTTCCAGCACTTCAATATGATTGACTTCGCTGAATCCGATTCCCTGATCGATCGCGCTTTTTAACGTTTCTACAGCTTTCTCACGCTCTCCAGCAATCAACTGCAGCTTAGCTAATTGAATTAAGTAATATCGATTTTCCGGATTGTCATTAATAACGCCCTCTAAAATACTTACTCCATCAATTATTTGATTATTATTTTCAAGATCCGATTGCGCTGCAATTCTTACTAAATGATTTGTAAACCAACCAATATCCTCAGAATGGTGAGATGAATATTCAAGCACCTTTTTGGATGTTGTATAAGAATCATCAATCAACCCGGTTTCTAAATAAGCCTGGGAGAGTAATTTATAAATATTTGGATCTTCCTTCTGTAACTGTTCAGCTTCCTGCAGAGCAGCAAGAGCCATTTCTGGTTCATTTAAAACCAATGCAACTCGCCCAAGTCCAATAGACATGCGTGCTTTCCAATGTGGGTGTTCTGCATAGGGGGTTTCTAATGCTTTTCTGAATGCATCTCTTGCATTTTCATAATCTCCAGATATCGCTAACGCTTCCGCGAAAAGTACTTGTGCTTCAGCTTTCTCTGCTTCACTGATGTTTGGATATGCATCCATTTCAGTAAAACTATCTTGGGAATTTAGATCAAATGCGCCAAACAGGATATCAATTGCCTTCTCGGCATATTCGACAGAAGGCTTTGCTAATAGTAACGATTTTGCCAAATCTAATTTTGGTTGAATGGCTGCTTTATTTTGTGAAACAACAAATTCAAGTACTTTAATTGCTTCACCATACTCTCCGAATTCCATCAGCAACTGACCATAAGAATTAGCAATTTCTAAATAGCGAAGATCCTTAATTTGAACAGAATCAAAGTCATCGTCATTCAAATCGTACAACTTGGTTCCAACTTTATAGGCATTTCCAAAGACGAAACGAGCGTCTTCAAGATAACCTAATTCCTTTAATGTACTCCCAGTATTTAATGAAATCCCCATCGCCAGATCGGGATTAAGGATAAAGGTTTGTTCTTCAACAAAATATTGCTTTTGATTTTCTGCTTTGGATCGTGTTAACAGATTGATAGCCTTGCTGAGGTTATCCAATGCCATTGTTAGTGAATCTTTAGATATATAGGCCGTCCCTAATGAATAATATATCTCTGGTGATTCAGGCACTGCATGAATGGCAGCGTTTAATGTGTCAAAGAACAGTGATTCTTCACCATTAATTTTGTGAGCATCTGCGAGATTTATCCATGCATCTGTTGAGTTAGGTGATAATTGTGTAGCTTTTTGGAGATTTTCAAGGGCTGGAGTGACTTCTCCAAAATCAAGTAAAGCTTTTCCTAATAAGCTAAATGCGATACCATCCTGTCCATCCATTTCAATCGCTCGCTTACTTACATTAATCGCTTGTTGTAGTTCTTTGGCTTTTATCGCGCAGCTGGTTAAATCATGAAAGTCTTTCGAAGATGGATTTTCTTTCATTTCAAGACTTGCTATGCGTTCTTCCAAAGCTGAGCGCCATTCACCGTTGGTCTCCAATGAATTAATCAATAAATAGCGCATCTCTAGATCGTCTGGTGTGTGTGGCGATCTAATAGAAGAAACGCCCTCCAATGCAAAGGCTAGGTATGATTTTTCAAGCGCCTCATCAAGTTTTCCAGCCTGTAACTGCAGCTGCACTAATGGAGCCAATAATTCAGGATAATTTGGATATTTAGAAAAACCTGATTTCAGTACTGTTTCTGCTTCCAGATCCATCTCTAAATCAGATAATAATTTTGCTAAACGAATATAATCCCCGCCTAAGTAAATTTCACCCTCCTCTACGTATTCTAGGGCACCAATAATTGAGTCTTTGGCACTTGCATAATCGTTTTGTTTGTATGCTATCTCTGCCGCAGTTAATTGTATTAGGGGATTTTGAGGTAGATCAGGATCCACCAGTCTTGCCTCCAGATAGGCACGAGCATCATCCAATCGCCCGGAGGTTATCAGCGACTTTGCCAGGCCCACAACATATTTTGGTTCATTCGGGACGATCTGAGTAGCTTTTTTCCAAACTTTCAGTTGATCATCAATCGAATTGGTTCCGATTTGATCTTTTGAAAAATTTTGAGCAAGCTGTGCATGAAACTGGGCTTGTAAATTCTTCGTAATTTCAATTGATTCATTCAGGGTAGCAGTGATATCACCAGATTTATCGGCATAATCTTGTAAACTTATATAGCGAAGTAATCGGGTCAACCTTGCAATTCTTTCCTCATAAGAAGCATATACCTGAACGTTTAAATTCGTGAATAATTCCTCATCCATCGAGCCGATATATTCGCTCAATGGAATTTCATCAATGATATCCTTAGCCAATGCTTTCGCCAAAGAAGGTCTTATCAATTCCAGATGCTCTAGTATCACAAGAATCAGTGGGAGGTTTTTTCCACTGAATATCGAATATAGCTCCGTTAATTGTTGTTCGGGAGGTAAAGGGGTGCTGAGTATCGTGTGTATGACCAGATTCGAATATTGGATGTAATCCCCATGTGAAATTAGCTCTTCTATCAGCATAATGGGTTCAGGTATCATCCCATACAAACATGCCAATACGGTTTCTGATAACCCCACGTGCTCTCTAATCTCTTCGGAAAAACCTTCCCATGAACCTTTTATGCGCAATCGCTCTCGCAGAGACAAAGCGATAAGACCAGCCTCTTCTAAAGTCGAAATGCAGTTTTTCGTGCGATACCATTTTTCATAAGCCCTTGTAACTTCATTACGCAGGTTCTCGGGTAATGGTTGTAAGGGTTGATTTCGGATTTTGTCAACTTCTATTGGATTCCCTAACGCGTAAATACTTAATGAGGCAGGTGTCCAAAGTTCTGGAACTGCCGGCAATGATGCGAGCGCATTCTTCCCGAATTCAGAATATGCTAATTGTTTAAAAACTACAGGATCTTGACGCAGCGCAACAATCATCCAGTGCCAAGATTTTTTAGGAAATATTTTCCGAGATTCTATAAAAAATGAGGAAGGCCTCATATACCTGCTCGCAGGATTTGTAGTGCAAGCCAACAAGCAGCGCCCATCAAGACAATTCCCAAAATTGCCAAGAAAACACCCACTCCAGTTGTTGTCCGCACTAATTGATTTGTGGCTTCCAAAAGCGATGAAGCATTGCCAACCAAACCAGCGACATCTTCTGCAATTCCTTTTTGGGCGAGTTCGAGAAGTTTGAACAGCTAGAGTTTTGACATCTTTATTGGATGAACGGAAAGCCAATATTACTATTCCTACAAGAAAAGTAATCGCTCCCAATAAGAATAATGAAATTACAATCAGAATTAAAAGCGATAGAGGAGTCAATTCTGGCACAACAACCTCCCAATAAGATATCTTTTGATAAATCTGGTGTCCATTTTCCTAAAAATTTTCATTAAATACTGTATGTCCGCCAATACTCGATTGGCCAACAAATCTAAATTAAGTGGATATGGATCAACTTATCGAGAAGTGGAAATCTTAATTATTTTCCCCTTCTCGTTTGCTACAACCCTGACAACTCTACTCATTGAATTATTATCAGAAGTTTTTACCTTTCCGGAATAAATAAGAAGGTATGTTTTCAGTGCTCTTGTATTAACGGAACTCGTTTTTTGAAGGCTCACTTTGGGTGATTTACCCTTTACCTCAGGGAACTGGCGATAAACCTTCGAGTTTACCGAGTTAATCGATTCCCGTTTCATTTGTGATCGACCTTTTTTGCACTTCGATACATGAGCTATTCTGTGCTCTGCAAAGAAATTTACCCATCAAATAAACCGATATTACCCGAACGCCGGCGTAAGAATGCGGGAATATCTAAGTTATTTGAATTAGATTTATACGGCAAGCTTTGTTTTGCCCTATGCACTGGATCTTCGGATGTTACAAAATTCTCTATTGGAGCTTGCAGATCAAGAACAGGGTCTGGAATGGTGTGAGGTTGTATTTCTATTCCAGAATATTGTGAAACTGTTTCTTCCAAAGTAGGCGCTCCGAGACCAGTAATGACCAGAATAACCTGTACCCGATCTATCATTTCGGAATTATTGATAACACCCATTACAATTTCTGTTTGTTGACCGGTTTGGGTTTGAAGTTTATTTAATGCATCTTGAACCTCGAATAGAGAAAGATCCTCTCCACCAGTAAAATTAACAATAATCCCGGCAGCATTATCCAAAGATACACTTTCCAGTAAAGGATGATGAAGCGCTTGTTCAATAGCCTGATATGCTTTTCCTTCCCCTTGTCCATGTCCAATAGCCATCAATGCGCCCCCTCCGGATTGGATCAACCGGCGAACATGAGCAAAGTCAACATTGATCAAACCTGGCTCCGTTATTAACTCCGATATTCCCTGTACAGATTGACGTAAAACATCGTCTGCAAGCTGAAAAGCGACCTCAATTGGCAGATCACGCGGCGCTACATATAACAAACGGTCATTTGGTATTGTGATAAGAGTATGAGTATGTTGGCGTAAATTTGACAAACCTTCATTTGCGTTATCTTGCCTGCGTCCAATTTCAAAAGAGAACGGCGTTGTAACGATAGCAATCGTCACCGCCCCGATCGAGCGTGCAATCTCAGCAGCGACAGATATTGATCCAGTTCCTGTTCCTCCACCCATCCCAGCTGTCAGAAACACCATATCTGCTCCGGATAATGCTTCTTCTAATTCTTTCCTGCTCTCATCCGCCGCAGCTAGACCAACTTTTGGATCACCTCCTGCGCCCAATCCTCTGGTTGTAACAGGACCGAGCTGCACTTTAATATCTGCTGGATTGTGCTCCAGTGCTTGATGGTCAGTATTCGCGGCGATGAATTGAATCCCCCGCATTCCTAGAGTTATCATCCTTTCAACCGCGTTACACCCACCTCCGCCTAATCCGATAACTTTGAGGACTGGCAAATGTATATTTGTTTGAATGGACGATTGAATTACATTTTCTTGAGGTAGATCCATAGGAACCCTTTCTAATTATTTTCTTTATGACATTAAAATCTCTGGAAAAACAACCTTTATGATGCAAAAATTATGCCATCCTCCCCCATACGATCTACGGAGCAGCCGGCATCCTGGAGCATCTTTACCGATTCCTCAGAAAACGTGTTATTGCTGCCAACAATCGTGACATGAGATGCCAGACATGCCTCGGATAAAGAAAAACCAATCGTGGGATGATTTTCCTGTACAAAGGGCAAAATCAGATCTAAATCCCAATCCGCTACCCCCCAAGAATATAGCGGCAGCAAAATATAATGTGATATTTTTCCAGAGCCATTATTCGAATTTCCATTTTTTCCTGCGCCGGCAGATATTGATTTCATTTCGGCCTCTGTTGATACTCCATCAAAACTTTTGGCATCATTTTGAATTGAATGTCCAGCAACCCACCGGCGCATGTGTTCTACAACCGGCAGCTGTGGACCATCCTTGCTAAACCAGGCATGTCGCATATACTGACTATTTGCGTTTGCTGAAAATAACCAAAAATTGCATGCTAAAACTTCGTGTGGTATCGAATTCTTATTCCGACTAACGCTAAAATTTTCTGAAAGTAGTTCAACAATTTCCATATTCCTGGTCGCGTGTGCATTCACATTCAAGACCGGCCATGTTAAATCTACACGATCACCCGGACGATATCCAGCCCTCAGTAAGAGAATTGGTAGAGTACGTCCAATCACATCTTCTGAAATTGCTGAATACCATTCAAATATCCGAAAGCCAATCTGATCTTGCACTCCAGGTGGTGTATTGTAAGGCTGTGCATCTGGCCATCGTTCTGGACCACCCATCCCCCAATCAATAGGACGATTCCCAGCCACTGCGTATGCGCCAATTGCCATATTATCGATCAATTTTTCTTGTCCCCGTCGCTGTATACCTTCAAGTGCTGTTCGTAAAAATGCCGTATCCCAGAAATCCCCACCAGGTTGTAAAGGAGGAAATACAGGCGTTAAACCTTCCTCGATCATGTCATTCGCCAGTGGAATAAATAAATCCAGGAATCGTTCAACAAGGTTGGTTTGTGCCCAGGAAGGAGCGGTCCATGATTGGCGGTTATTTGGTCGGTCATAAACGCTGATATATCGGACACCCCAGCGAGCATAATTCCTGAAGAGCAGCTTAAATGATTCTTGATCAGATTTCAAATCAACCGGTGTAATGAAATGGATTATCGGTTCAATCTCAGATTCTTTTACAGCCGAAATAAAATGCTCAGGTATTGCCCTATAGAGCGGCGCTATCAGGGTCATCCAAGAAGCGCCCATTTTCTTCAGCTCAGGCAGCCAAATAGATACATCTCCTTCACTATAATGCAGAGTATCTGGAAAATAATGATATCCAATCCGGGAAGTTTTTGAAAATAACGTGGAATTATTCATCGACATCGCCTCGAATGTCCTATACTCAAGCGCTTAATGCAAGTTCAATGCCATTGTTTTTGAAGGATTTTTGGTTTCCACGATAGCAAATTCGATTATGACTCAATCAGTTTTTAATAAAACAATGGAGGATGTAATAAAATTCTTATATTCCACTGGTAGAATGTAGATTACAAAGCTTTACATTTCATAAGAAAAAATCTTATCTTACCCAGATAAGATTTGTAAAACTTAGTACATCCTCAGGAGACAATAGCGTAATGACCTCAGAATTCATTATCGATGTAACCGAAGCCGATTTTGAATATCATGTGATTACTTACTCACAAAACGCTCCGGTAGTTGTTGATTTTTGGGCCGAATGGTGCGGTCCTTGTAAAACACTTGGTCCAATTTTGGAAAGATTAGCTGAAGAAGCCAAGGGTAAATTCAGGTTGGCTAAGGTAAATGTTGACCAAAATTCGAATCTCGCTATGCGTTACAACGTCAGGAGTATCCCAGCAGTAAAGGCTTTCCGGGATGGCACGATGGTTGCTGAATTTGTTGGCGCCCAACCAGAAGGAAAAATCCGTGAATTCATCCGTGAAGTCGCTCCAGTCCAGGGCGATCTAAACCTCGAGAAAGGCTTCAGCCTTTTAGATATGCAGGACCCCGAAGAAGCGGAGATCTGTTTCCGAGACTCACTTGAGACATCCGCCGACAACACTCGCGCCCGGCTCGGTTTGATTAAGAGTTTGCTACTCCAGGGAAAAGGAAATGAAGCCAAAGATTTACTTTTTGATTTCCCTGCAAGCTCGGAATATGCTTCCGCCACAAGATTACAGCCTCTTGCAGGAGCATTAGTACGACTTAAAAACGATTCGTTTAACGAGGCTCAAAATCCACTGGACGCCGCATTTGACAACGCTGTACGGTTAGTTAAAATGGGTAATATCGAAGCTGCTATGGATGGCTTATTAGAGATCCTGCGTGTTGATAAACATTTTCGCGAGGATGAAGCCCGCTTAATTATGGTCGCGATTCTCGAAATGCTCGGGGATAAAAATCCAATTACCCGCCAATACCGGAACGAACTCGCATCAGTATTATTCTAATTATAGATAAACTGGAAATGTAATACAATCACACGTTTACCTGAACTACCCCCTTAATCATATGACGCCTCTATTGGAATTTACCAGGAGGCGTCGTTTTTTTATATATGCGGATATTTTGATATCTAAAAAACCCCACTATGCCGTGTGCAGCTAAGTTTTGAACCTGCCTTCGCAGGTTGGGTTCCGCCTCAAGAGCTCAGCCTTGGCCTAAGCCTATCGCATCACACTTAGAAGATTGGATCCCGATATAAGAGTGTTGGCTCAAAACCAGTGTGCAGCATCACGCGCACAGCAGGGCAATTAACTTATACCATAAAAGAATTCGGATGAATAGGTAAACGAATTCTACCGTTTATGGATATACCCTTTTTATCGTCCTCGGAAACGGGATTGTTTCGCGAATATGGTTAATCCCGCATATCCATGAAACTGTCCTCTCAATACCTAATCCAAAACCACTGTGAGGAACACTGCCAAAGTTGCGCAATTCCAAATACCACTGGAAAGATTCCTCAGGAAGATCATGTTCTTTCAATCTTTTTTGTAATAGCTCAGGATCCGAAATCCTCTCACTGCCGCCAATAATCTCCCCATATCCCTCAGGAGCTAATAGGTCAACACTTTTGCATATTTCTGGACGATCAGGCCAGGGTTCCATATAAAATGCTTTTACCTGGGTAGGAAAACCGTAAACATAAACCGGCTTTTCGTAATGTTCTGTAAGTGCAGTTTCATGAGGGGCTCCAAAATCCATACCCCACTCAAAACTCAATAATTCCTTGAGCTCTAAATCCTCTGTTTCTTCCCTGATCTGATCAATCAGTTTTGCTGCCTCGTCGTATGAAATCCTGGGGAATGGAGGTTCGATTTTCTCAAGAAAACTAACATCACGTTCAATCGATTCCAATTCAGGGCCTCGGTCTTTGAGCACTTCTTTAACAATATGTGTAATGAACTGCTCCCCAACTTCCATCAAACCATCCAAATCACAAAAAGCTATCTCTGGTTCGACCATCCAGAATTCGGTCAGGTGTCGGCGCGTTTTTGATTTTTCTGCTCGGAATGTCGGACCAAATGAATACACCCTGCCGAAAGAAAAAATATTTGCTTCATTATATAACTGCCCGCTTTGCGCCAGATACGCGATACCCTCATCGAAATAAGGTGTTTCGAAAAGGGTTGTGGTCCCTTCGCATGCCGCTGGAGTGAGGATCGGCGTATCCAGGTTAATAAAGCCGTTTGAATCGAGCCATTCTCGAATGGCGCTGATGATAGTCGCCCGAATCCTTAATATCGCCCATTGACTCGGCATACGGATCCAGAGATGTCTATGATCAAGCGCGAAATCTACTCCATGTTCCTTCAGCGCCATCGGATAGTTTTCTGCAGCTAACTGAATTATTTCCAGATTAGTAATTCCAACTTCATATCCGCCTGGAATTCCCGGCGCTCGTTCATCCTTCTTAACAATCCCGGAGATTGTTACAGAAGTCTCCTGGTTAATGTGAGCGATTTGATCAAAAAGACCTGGGTCAAGGTCTGGCTTGAATGCAACACATTGGATAAATCCATATCCGTCACGAACTAGTAAAAAAACAAGTTTACCTTTATGAGTGCGATTGTATATCCACCCCTGTAATTCGACCTCTTGATTCTCGTAGTTTGATATCTCCTCTATCCGTACCAAAGGAGCCATAATTTGTTCCTCCTCTATTCAACATCAAGCTTGATATTCAATTCATTCAACTGCTGATCATCAACTGTTGAAGGCGCTCCTGCCATCACATCACGCGCAACCTGGTTTTTAGGAAA
Source organism: uncultured Chloroflexia bacterium (assembly GCA_963753725.1). Classification (GTDB taxonomy): domain Bacteria; phylum Chloroflexota; class Anaerolineae; order Anaerolineales; family UBA4823; genus CAVWDI01. The sequence goes on from CAVWDI010000001.1 coordinate 34,288, forward strand.
CGCAATCACTTCACGGATATTTGGTTCATCTGCCAATATCATACAAATGCGGTCTATTCCAGGAGCGATACCGCCATGCGGTGGAGTCCCGTATTCGAATGCTTCCAGCAGGTGGCCGAATCGACTGCGAGCGGTGTCAGCATCCAAACCAATCAATTCGAATACTTTTTCCTGTAACTGCCTGTCATGGATACGAATTGAACCGCCACCGACCTCATGGTCATTTAATACCATGTCATACTGCTGACCGCGTGCCTTTCCTGGATCACTTTCAAGCATAGGGATATCCTCCACCATCGGTGCCGTAAAAGGATGATGACTTGGATCCCACCTTTTTTCTTCAGCGTTCCAGGTTACAAATGGAAAATCATAAATCCAGCAAAAAGCCAGAGAATCAGGATCGATTATTCTCATTCGTTTGGCTAATTCAACCCGTAATAATCCTAATGTTTCAAACACAATCTGTGGTTCATCAGCTACAAATAACAGCAAATCTCCTTCATTCATTTCCATTCGATCAAAAAGAAGTTTCAATTTCTCTTCATCCACTTTCTTAGAAAATGATGACCGTAGTTCTCCGGTCGATGTTCGTGCTGTGTAAAATAAACCTTTTGCTCCATGTGATTTTATTTGCTCGCTAAGTTCATCGATTTGTTTGCGGCTGAAATCGCCCAATCCCTTTGCATTAATACCGCGAAACTTGACCGCCATTTTTTACCAGATCCTCAAAAAACGTAAAGCCGCTTACACTTGCGATATCTGTTATGTCAATCAACTCCATTCCAAAGCGTAAGTCAGGATTATCTTTTCCAAATCTCTCCACAGCTTCCTGGTAAGTTAAATCTGGGCCAGGGTGATTGTAATAAGCGTTTATGAGGAACTACTTCAGCGACCAGCCTGGTAAACAAATCTTCCGTTAAATTCATTACATCTTCTCGTTCAACGAACGACATTTCAAGGTCCAATTGTGTGAATTCAGGCTGCCTATCGCCTCTCTGGTCTTCGTCGCGGAAACATCGGGCTATTTGAAAATAGCGGTCGATACCAGCCACCATTAAAAGTTGCTTTAATTGCTGCGGTGACTGGGGTAGGGCATAAAATTCTCCTGGATGTATCCTGGATGGAACCAGGAAATCTCGTGCACCTTCAGGTGTCGTCTTAAATAAAATCGGCGTTTCTACTTCCAGAAAACCATTTTCATCCAGATAGTCTCGAATAAACTTGACGATCTTGTGTCTGAGAACAAGGTTGGCACGCATGCGAGGTCTTCTCAGATCGAGGTAACGGAAGCGGAGTCTTGTCTGCTCGTCAGACTCCTCCTTGCCATTTATGAGAAACGGAGTCGGTTTGGCTGGATTGAGAACTTTTGCGCTTTGAATCTCAACCTCAATTTCCCCTGTTGATAATTTTGGGTTTTCTTTTCCTTCCAATCGTTTCTTTACAATACCTTCTACTTCTATGATCCATTCTAATCGAACTGGTGCCAACAATTTATGCGCTACTGGTGAAATATCAGGGTTGGTAACCACTTGAACTATCCCATATCGGTCGCGTAAGTCTAAAAATGTCAGACCTCCATGGTCGCGCCGGCGATGAACCCAACCTGCTAATTTAACCGTTTCTCCAACATTCGATAGACGTAATTCTCCACAGTTATGCGTTCTATACATAATTGCCTCTCCAAAGAAAATCGCCCGCTGCATATTGCTTCGGGCGATTGTTGGTTATCTCAGGGAACCTTCCATAAATCCAAAATCCTCACGCCCCTTTTTTCAGGCGGGTATGATTTGCTTTTCCACTATTCAATGAATTTGTTGATACACTCATAAACCAAACTTCATAATAAATATATGATCATTTGTCTGACAACCAATTGGTCATTATAGCATACATACAAATATATTATTCTTGATTAATTAACCAAATTCCCAAGTGTTTGGGTTACTTCAACATAATCTATATCGAAATTTTAAATTCAGTTAATCAATCAACTTGAACTGACGAAATATGGTATTCGCTAGGTCGTTCTCCACGCTCGAAACCAGCCAAGACAATAATAGCTTTTGCTCGTGCCTGGCCGGGGTTATGCCATCGATGGCGCAGTTGTGCAGCGAATATTAAGCTGTTCTCCTGGTTTAAAATTAAATTTTTGGTCTTCAACTTCATAATCAAACATACCTTCGAGGCACATTACGAATTCGTGCCCGCTGTGCAGCATTCCAAATGGACCACTGCTTGCGCCGCTCTCTAAAGTTATCATGAATGGTTCTACAAAACCAGAAAAAGTCTCACCTCCCAGACCTTCCCACACCCCATTTTGAAAATTTACTTTTTTCCTTTCAGATGCTTTCAAGAATACGATATCTTGTTTAGCGGATTCCTCACGAAAAAAGGCTGTGATCGGAATCTCGATTGCTCCAGATATTTTAACTAAAGTACTCACTGAGGGTGATGTCTTACCTCGTTCGATCATACTCAAAGCGTTGGTCGATAAACCGCTTTCCCTGGCCAAAGCGCGCATAGATAATCCGCGTTCCTGCCTTAATTGCCGCAGTCGACTACCAACATCCACTGTTATTAACTCACTTTCACCTTTGTCCATACAATTTCTCCGTTCAATTCATAAGATTTAAAATTTTTACTACCAAATTATACACGCGAGATGGATTAATTTTTCTCTAAATTGATTTTATTCACAAATTTCATTTGGATAATCAGTATTCTTGAAATAAAGTGAATCTCCATTCAATAATTAATAATACATCATTAATGTGACGAAATCAATCTCTTGTCATTTAATTCAGACATTTATACTCGTATTTGGGACAAATGAAATACCCACCATATGACAGTAATCACTATTGGTATCAATAGTTAAATGTTATTATTTCCGCAATTAATCTTATGCGTGTATGTGAATACATGTTTATGTAAATATTGGCTAATAACTATGATTACTCCAAAACTAACCCAGGAAGTTACACAATTACATGCGGATATTTGTTCCGGTTTGGCAGATCCACGCCGAATTTTAATTCTTTATGCCTTATCTGAACAAGCGCGAAATGTCAGTGAAATTGCAAAAGAGATCAATATCAGCCAACCTGCTGCCTCACGGCATTTGACATTGCTTCGTGAGCGAGGTCTTGTTTCTGCAGAAAGAACCGGGCAATCAGTTGTATATCGATTAGAGGATAATCGAATAATCGAAGCCCTAGATCTACTCAGAACTGTCCTGGCTGAAAAACTTCGTAATCAAGCGGATCTAGCAAGTACAGCCTACGAAACGCTTTCATCATAAATCAATCTTAAGGAGCCGAACAGTTGAAAACATTATTAATTCTAGGAGCTGGCACTGGTGGCACAATGGTTGCCAACAAAATGGCAGAACATTTGGATCTCCAGGAATGGCAAATCATCATCGTCGATCGAGATGAAAAACACTACTACCAACCAGGGTTTCTCTTTATTCCCTTTGACATCTACTCTCCAACAGATGTCGTAAAACCAAAACGCAATTTTCTTCCCCCTCAAGTTGAGATAATTTTCTCCGATATTGAGATTATCGAACCGGATGATAATCGAGTAAGGTTAACCAATAACCAGGTCATAAACTATGATTACCTGGTGGTCGCTACTGGCAGCCGCATCTTTCCTGAAGAGACAGATGGTCTGAAAGATGGTGCATGGCACAAGAACATTTTCGACTTTTACACCATTGAAGGTGCAACCGCACTCAACCGTTTCCTCAAGTTTTGGAAGGGCGGGAGAATGGTTGTAAATATTGCGGAAATGCCGATTAAATGTCCGGTTGCCCCTTTGGAATTTTTGTTTCTGGCTGATTGGTTTTTCCACCAGCGCAGCATCCGCGAAAAAGTCGAAATCGTATTTGCCACTCCTCTCCCAGGTGCATTTACGAAACCACGCGCTTCTTCGGTATTAGGAGATATGCTGGACAATAAAGGCATCATGCTGGAAGCTGATTACAACATAATGGAGGTTGATCCCACCAAACAACTTATTCGCTCTTATGATGAACGCGAAATTAACTACGATTTATTGGTAACGATCCCTACAAATATGGGCGATGAAGTAATCGAACGGTCAGGCATGGGCGATGAATTGAATTTTGTACCGGTTGATAAATTCACTTTGCAATCTAACAAATGGGAAAATGTTTGGGTGATTGGTGACGCTGGGAATACACCAACCTCAAAAGCGGGCTCAGTAGCACACTTCATGCTGGATGTACTGCTTGAAAATATGCTGCGCCACATAGAGGGATTAGAACCATTACCAAGTTTTGACGGTCATGCAAATTGTTTTATCGAGTCAGGTTTTGAGAAAGGGATTCTTATCGACTTCAATTATGATGTAGAACCACTGCCTGGCAAATACCCGCTGCCTGGGTTTGGACCATTTTCATTATTAAAAGAATCAGCCGTCAATCACTGGGGAAAAATGATGTTCCGCTGGGTTTATTGGAACATGCTGTTGAAAGGCGAAGAGATGCCTTTCGAATCCCAGATGACAATGGCTGGAAAATGGTCTTAGGAGCCAGAGATGAATGAAGATAGCGCACTCCTGCACAAAAAAATCGATCATTTGACTGAGCAGCTCGAGCAGCAGCGAATACAAATGGAGGCGATAGAATCTCATAGTAATGGGAATCACATACTTACTTCAAAGCTCGATTATTTAATCGACCAATTTGAAGATCAACGTAAACATCAAGAAGAACTGGATGAATTAAAGAGATGTGATCCCAATCGCTAATCACATGATGAAATTATCTATTGATGAATTAGCTGAGATTGGAACAGAATTTCAAGCCGAAGATTTATTATTTTTAGTAAAAAGATTACTGCGCGATACCCACCTCATAGTGGGGATGCTCGACCGCTTGGAAGCTGGTGTTGACTTAATTGAAGAGACTCAAATGTTGAGCCAGGGCATTTTCAACCAAGCAGTAAATGAATTAGATCGTTTTGAACGCGATGGATATTTCGATTTTGCTCGTGAAAGTTGGACCATCGTAGAACGAATTGTGACCGAGTTTTCTCAAGAAGACGTGCAGGCATTAGGTGACAATATCGTCACGATATTGTCGACAGTAAAAAGCCTCACCCAGCCTGAGATTATGTCCATGACGAATAATGCATTACAGGCTGTTCAAGACCAACCAATTACAGATGAAGATATTTCTATTTGGGCTTTAATGCGAGATCTCCGCGATCCTCAATTTCGCAGAGGTATAGCCAGGCTGCTCAATATCGTCAAAGCAGTCGCGGATCAACCAGAAGTTAAAGAAAAATAGAACATAAATAAATAAACATATAATTTAAGGAGAACAAAAAATGTCTACTACCGCACTCCCCCCCATTTTAGAAGCAGTTGAATTTGATGATGAAGGTTTTATGGTCGATCCTAACGCATGGACACCAGAAATCGCTGAAGGTATTGCTCAAGCTATTGGTCTTGAATTAACAGACCGGCATTGGGTCGTAATTAACTTCAACCGTAAAGAGTTTGAAGAGAGTGGTGAACCGCCAACATTACGCCGTATTACAAAAAAGACCGATGTCAGCACAAAAGAAATCTATAAATTATTCCCTGGTGGACCAGCAAAAAACGCCGCACGCGTAGCTGGGTTGGGTAAACCTACTGGCTGCATTTAAGTATAAAAAAGCTGAACAGGAGAAATTAAATGTTTGAAACCAATCAGAATGATGATCGTAAACTTTGTATTATCGGTTCGAAGGGCTCCCTCGATATGGCATATCCGCCGCTTATCCTTGGCAATGCTGCCAGGATGATGGGCATCGAAACCCATATGTTCTTCACCTTTTGGGGTTTGGATATTATAACTAAGAGCAAAATAAAAGGCTTAAAGGTCGCTACAGTTGGAAATCCAAATATGCATCCCTGGTTCCATATTCCAACAATACTGGGAGCGATCCCAGGAATGTCCGCTGCAGCCTCATGGATGATGCGAAATGAAATCGATAAACTTGATTTTCCGCCTGTTGACGAATTTGTTGAAACAATAATCGATGCTGGAGCGCATGTCTATGGCTGTAAAATGTCGATGGATATGATGAAATTAACCGAAGATGACCTGGTTGAAGGCGCTGTGGTTTTAGGCGCTATGGAGTTTATGGATATCTCCAGAGATTCCCAAATAATATTTGTATAACAAAATCAAATTCAATTAATATATTTGTTTCCATACAAAGTAACACCAACTGAACGCCCCAACTGAAACAGGGTTGGGGCGTTATTGATTCTTCATATTTCTTTAGACAGGTTTTTTCCGGAATCTATCCGAAAGCGGCCATAATCGCCAGAGTATTTGCAGGATGATCGCCCAACAGATAACCACAATGCCGATGTACATATAGTCCGACTTTTGATTCAGTACTGTAAGATCAAAGAATTTCTCAGTTATCCTCAAAGGCGCTGCAGCCATAAACACGAAAAACATAATAATCGCCAGTATGGTTGGTTTCCAATCTCCATTAAATTCTGCGCCGCCAGCCAAAATCCTGAGCGGTGGAGATACAAAGATTATCAATATCAGACCGCTGTATACCAGGCAGTAAGTCACTGCTAATTGAGCATAGGCTATCTCACCACTATTTAGCGCGAAATAATTGTAAACGACGGTTGCTGCAGCGCTGATGGATACTGCAGCAGGTAAAATAAACCGGGATAATGTTCTGCTAAATTTCGAACTATCCTTTACACCCGGTTTAGCAAACAATGTCAATCCCAGTGCAGGAATCGTTATCGTAACAATTGCGATCAATGAGCCTTGCGTCGATTTATACGGAAAACCTCTGGCCAACCCCAGGGTTGTTATTATTAATATGGATAGATAAAGTGCCTGAGTTAAATAAAGTTTTAAAATCTTCAATAATCCGCTTACAATCCGTTGACCCTTTTCCACCACTTTTTTAACACACCCGGCTTGCTGTGAAGCATAACAATATCGCTCACACTCAAAGCCGCCTGGCTGCTGTCGTGCCGAACAATGGCTACATTGGCGCTCATTAATGCCGGGATATCTTTTACCCCATCGCCAAATACAGCGATCACCCTTTTCATACCTCGCAGCGTTTGCACGATACGGCTCATCATTTGAGGTTGAACAGAAGTAAACAGTGAATATATATCCAAAGCTTCAAGAAATTTCATTTCATGTAACTCGTTCAATTCTGGCCCAGAGATCGTATCTAACGATTGTTGGTCTGTTTCATTCATTCCCGCGTCTTTTAAAATCCCGAGTGTAGTCTCAGGGTCATCCTTAGAGAATCTGTTAATCTTTATATCATCTTCAGAAAAATTTCTTATAGTTTCAGTAGCAATTTTTGTTACACCTTCACGAAATTGGATATTTGCCAAGGGGATTAATCCGACTTGAATTTGAGGATTCAATCCATTGTCATGCAATGCATAAACCTCTGGTTTATATGCAAATAGTAATTCCATGCTGGGCTTACTCTCGAAATCTGCACCAATTGCTTCAGAATCTTGCTGTTTTTCCCTTTTGAATAATCCTCCTAGTTTGGAAAATATTCTTTTTGAAATACCAGTTTCAGCATTCTCTTGATCAATACTATGTAAATCTTCACCCGAACCCAATTTTTCTTTTTGAGGATTTGCTTGCTCTACTAATTCTTCTGTCCGTTTATCAAGTTGATTTTCCTCTTTTTTATTTCGCCTGAATAAACTCGAAACCTTTGACCATGTTTTCTTTATTCCTCCACCCGAAGCTTCTCTATCAGAAGCCGAACCATTAAGCTCATATTCAAATTCAATGAACTGACTTACTATATCAGGAGCACCTAAAACATACACGCCGGCCATATCCTCTTCATCTATGGAAATTGCGCTCCAGCCATACACATTTAAAAATGGCGCATCTTCAATAATATTTCGTTGATTTCCTACAATTGCATTAGCCAGGATGGAGATGAACTTAGATTTGGATGAAGTACAGTGTACAAAATCACCCAGGATTTGACGAACACGAGTATTTGACAATTGTTCGTCTGATGTGGGTAACTCAACCGGTTCGATTTCAAAATCAATATCAGTGAGTACCCCAGATTTAACGATACATACTTCATTTATTTGAGCCAGGGATTCAACAATTCGTGCCCTGCCAACCAAAGCGCCAATCTTACCGATGTCTGCTGTTCCAGCAGCATAGGTAACCAAAATCATAAAGAATAGACCAGCGGGAGCGATACTAAAGATTACAGAAGCCGCGCTGTTAAATATATCTGTTGATACTCCTAAATCTAATTTGAAATAGACAGACATCAACAGAATTGAAAATAACCCTACAATAATCAATAATCCTTTGAGTACTCGATCGACAATTTTTTCGAGTGGGGTCAGCTGCTCTGGAAGGTACTTTTGTTTTTTTAAAACTGAATAAATCGCCCGATCATCCCCAATGCTTTGAACTTCATAAGCAGCCCTTCCTGTTAGGCAATAACCTCCAGCATATACTTTATCTCCGCTTTTTTTTATGAACCTTTCATTTTTACCGGTTATAAGTGATTCATCGACAACTACCTGACCTTTTCCCAAGATTTCACCATCCGTGAAAACCTGGTCGCCTGGTCCGATTACAACAATATCTCCTTCAACGATTTCATTGGGATCAATGCTGCAAACCCTGTTTCCGCGAATTACAGTGCTTTCCAATCGAGTTGAAGCAATCATCTCTTTTAATCTGCGTCTGGCAAACATTTCCTGAAAAATATTCAACCCAATATTAAGTACCATAACCCCCAGGCTGGTCAGTACATCTATCCATCTACCTAGCAGCATTTGCACAAATGCGATACCAAGCAAGCCGAGATTGAAGATGGAAAAGATATTTTTTCGATAGATATCTTTCTTCGAGCGCCGCGGTTTAAAGCTTATTGAATTATCAATTCCCTCTTGTTTTCGAGCCTCAACTTCCTTCTCTGTAAGTCCCGAAATATCCTCATCAAAAGCAGGTTCAAATTGCTGTGTAGATACTGTTTTTTCCGCTCTTTTTTTTCGTAAAAATAGAAAAATTATCCCACTTACCAGCGTTAATAATGTTAGTAGGATACCAATTCCGGCGAACAAATTCAGGCGATTGTTAGATTCACGATGCGAATTCATTCTATCTCTTCCACGGTAAGGTAAATTATATTCGAAATCCATTCCAATTTGAATTAACAAATAAGCTGTTGACATAACAAACCAATTGATTGTCAACAATTTAACAAATTTTAAAGGGCACTGGAAAGAAAATATTCGATTATATATTTGGTTCAGGTTACAATCAACATTACCCCGGTAATCCCTAACAATACAATAATAATGCGTTCAAAAATCTCTTTGCTCACTCTAACTCCCATCCATCTCCCTGTCGCGACACCAAGAGGAAGGAGCGGCAAAATCCAGACGATCTGGGTGAGTTTCTCAAGATCAAACAATCCCGCATACCAGTAGTAAGGAACTTTGATCCAATTTAATATCATGAAGAATAATGCAGAAGTAGCAATAAATACCCTGGGAGGTACATCCTGTAAAATTAGATAGATGCTCACAGGTGGACCGCCTGTATGCGCCAGAGATGAAGAAAATCCGGTTATTGTTCCCGCCAGATAACCGTGCCAATTCTTTCCTTCATATTTTAATGCGCCCATAATTCGATTCTCAAGGATTTTGTATACAGTGAAGGCTAACACTATTATTCCCAGCAAGGTTCTCAACGCTTCTGTTGGCGCATTTGTAATAAACAATGTACCGATAGTGACGCCTACAATAGCTCCCGGAATCAACAAAATAATCAGGTGTTTGTTCCATCTCCGCCAGTGGAAGGCAACTGCAAAAATATCCGCAAACATCAAGAGAGGTAATATCAGCCCAATCACCAGTTGAGCCGGCATAACAAGCGCCATCAATGGTGTTGCCAGGGCTCCCAACATTCCACCCAATCCACCTTTGGACAAACCGATCAGGAATGCGACAACAGCTGCCATGGAAAAAAATACAATTTGATCAGGAGGCATAGCTATCAATGGTTCCAATTGATGTCAAGATTTAATTCATTTATCTTCTCTTTTGTCGGAACGCCATTCTTATCCCACCCCATAATACGATAATATTCATCCAGCATTGGAGCTAGATCGACGGTGTGCCCATCCGCCCCACCACCGCTTAGTGGCTCATCTAAATTTCGTGATGGGAGTGTATCCGCGGCGCACGTGAAACCTTCTCGCACATTATATGCACGCGCAAGAGTTCGATACTCTCTCACCCACTAGCTCCAAATCGCTCACAGTAGGGTAATCAAATCCTGTTGCTGCAGTTATCAACTGCCATAATTCTTTCAGTTTCATCCCGTATCCTGGAAAATAACACAGACAGGCGCTGTCCCATACCGCTTTGTCAGCCTGGTGATCACGGAAAAGCTTGGGTTTTCCATCGATTGCTAAAGGATCAGCGGAACCGCTGAACAATTCCCCAAGCGGAGCGCCGCGCAGGTGACATGCGCCTCGCTCAGATACTGCGTAAGCCAATGCGGTTCCCTTTGCAGCATTAGGATGATATGCAGGCATTTCAAGACCTTTAACATGCATGGCAAATGATTGCGCTTCTGGATACTGCTGCAGGATAGAATTAACTCCCTGGGATAGCCACTTTCCGCATCCTTCTACCTTCGCCATTTTTTCTACAAGTGCCAGCGCCGATTCTTGGTCTCCAAATTTTGGCGCAATCCCATCCAATTCCCCTTCGCTGATTAATCCCTTTTCAAACAATTCCATCACAAAGCCTACGACACATCCAGCGCTTATCGTATCTATCCCATATTCATCACACCACCAATTCATGCGGATAATTGCATCCCGGTCACCTATCGCGCAGTTCGGTCCTAATGCATAAATCGTCTCATATTCTGGACCTTCAATAATCTTTCCATCTTCTAAAGGATGGGTGTATTTTCCACAGGCGATTGGACAACCAAAACATGCATAATCCTTCGTCCAATTATTATCTTTAAATTTCCTTCCTGTTATCTCACCAGCAAATTCAAATTGACCGCTCTGGAAATTACGGGTTGGTAATGCACCCATCACGTTGATAATATCCAGGATATTAGCTGTGCCCTGTTTATTTAGTAATGACGTTTCACTCGACATACGCACAGAACGGAAGGCGAGCTGTAGTGCCCGCCGATACTTCTCAGGATCATGAACCTGCACGTATCCATTTCCCCGGGTAACGATTGCTTTCAGGTTCTTCGAGCCCATCACAGCCCCGACCCCGCCGCGCGCCAGGGCTCGCGTTTCATTAAAAATACCTGCAATATTGCGCTGTTTTTCACCCGGTGGACCAATTACCAGCGATTGCCAATCACTCCCATATTCATTCTTTAATTGCGTTGTGGTCTCAGTGATATTCTTTCCCCACAAATTTTCCGCCTCTTTTATTACTACACAATCATTATCGATTTCTAATATTACTGATGTGTCTGCGGCGCCAGATAATACCAATGCATCATAACCGGCATATTTAAGCTTTTGTCCCCAATAACCCCCGCAATATGAGTCGCTGTAGGTACCGGTCGCAGGACTAAGAGTCGTACAACCAAAACGACCAGCAGTTGGCGCAGTTGTACCTGTCAATGGACCATTATAAAATATAAGGCGGTTTTCAGGACCAAGTGGATCAATACTTGTTGCTTGCTCTGTGTATAGCAGCCACGCACCTAATCCTTTTCCACCCAACACTAAAGGCATTGTCTTTGTTGGTAAAGGAGTTACATTTATTTTCCTATTTGACAAATCAACCCTCAGGATCCGGTCACAATAAGCTCTTTTTTGAAGGTCCATTACTCGAATTCCTTCCGTTCATCAACATAGATTGCCCCGGTTGGGCAAATGAAAGTACATTCCGGTTCACCGCCGCATAAATCACACACAACCGGATACCAGTCCAAGAAGCTGCCATCCTCTTTTTGTATGCCTTGATCACTGTGGAATATTACGTTGGTAGGGCAGATATCAACACAATCGCCGCATGCGATACATTTTTCGATCAAAAGTTCAACAGCTCCAGTTTCCGGATGCCACCTTAAAGCATCTGTTGGGCAAACATCCAAGCACTTCTTACACAAGGTGCAGAACATAACTTTATGATGTCCGGGATTTTTGCCGGGTTCAATGAACAACCGGCTCAGATGAGTGCTGTATCCTCTACCATCGTGACTTGCCACACAGGCTGTCACACATAATTCGCACCCGGTGCATTTGGCGGGATGAGCTTTTAATCTCAGATAGTCCCATTCTTCTGTTCTTAAAGCACGTTCAACAGACCATCCTCTATGAGCAATACCGCACAACTGCTCTATCAATGCTTGCGGGTCTGGTGACTTGGTTACATTTCGGCCCAATAAGCATCCATTACCGCCTGCTTCTAAACCCTCAGCGAATAACTCCAGTGCATCACGCTCGTTGTCAGACCTCGCGCCGCCTAATACCAGCACCGGCACCTTTGAAACATCGACCAACCTTTTGAATGTGTCAACATCTCCCGTGTAAGGTATCTTCAATGCATCGGCGCCCATCTCCACGCACATGCGGGCACCTAAGGTGAGGATATCGACAATATTTGCGCCTGTTACCTGACCTCCCACAGCCAGTGGTTCCATAATACAGGGAAGTCCAATTTGATGACATTCTTCCGCAAATTTTGCGCATACTTCGATCCCATCTCTCTCAACTTCATCGTTGTAACCCAGAAATAGATAAATCGTAATAGCAGTTGCGCCTAATTCCAAAGCTTGTTCAGCCGTCAAAACCTTCTGGTGTTTTAGCTTTCGCTGTGGGACAGAATTTGCCACGTTTGAAGTGCCTAAGCGCGGCATATTCATCCAATCGGCGCGAATAATCAATGCCGGTCCGTTACGACCTTGGAAGTATTCAGACAAACGCATCGCCTGTCCCGGACTCAACAGAATGCCATCCACACCACCCTGAACTACCTGATCAACAATACTGCGTAAGTTCACAACATTGGATGTGACATCACTCATGTATCCGTGATCGGCAGCCACACAAACAGCGCGCCCATCCCCATATCGATTGAAGAGCCGGTCCATTCGTACCTGTAAACCTGATTGCATGGGAAGCTCCTTAACCTTGTTCCCGGATTACAACGTTCGGGTGAGTGATTTGAGCAATAGATTGTAAAATTCCCATTTTTTCCTTCTGGGCAAAGATCCTCTCATCCAACCATACACCTCGCGCACCGATATCCAGAGCATTTAATAATATGGCTTGATCTCCTGAAATATCAGGTGGTTTAACCCAAACAGGCATTTCCGCCGCCATTTTAACAATCAATTCGAATGACTCCACTCCCGGCCAGGGTATGGCAGCCCCATCTGCTCCGGCCTCTAAAGCATAAGATACACCCAATTCGATTGCTTTGTTACGCAAGACCACTCTTTCCCCGATAGGCTGTACGTCTAGAATAAGTGGAAGGCCAGTTTGACTGCCCTTTATTGCATATTGGACTGACTTTTTTAAGCAATCCGCTTCGATATTTTCTTCGTGACCTAGTAGAAAATAAAGCACCATTGCGCTTGCGCCCAAGTCCAAAGCGTGTGTAGTATCTAATAGTGTGGTGTGATGAATTGTTTCTGGAGGTAAAACAAAATCCTCATCCCTGATTGCATTTGTCCAATCAGCGCGAATTAGTAGGGCAGCATCTCCGCGTGTTCGTCCTGCCAAGACTCGGCTTTGACCTGGACTGGTAATAATCCCATCAACCATAGGGAGCAGTGGTTCGACCGACTTTCTAAATTCTTCTAGACCCATTATTGGTCCCAAAGATAGTCCAGCGCTTGTGTCCACAATCAAGCTGCGGTCATCAATTGGATTAAAGAATTCTTTCATCCGGTAAGATTTACTGATCATAATTCACCTTCATTCTTATCCATCTTGCTCAACATCCAAATAAGGTATGGTCAATGGACCTTCTGGCAGCACACAAATGCGTGTTTCGGGTCCATATTTGTTGATTAATCCTTCGACCGTTTTTTCAATATTATGGCTTGCTTTAAATTGCGCGCTTTCAATTTGCTGTCCGCTTAAGCCATCGCTGTAAATATAAACATCCGCATGAAGTTGGATTTGAGCCTGGACCTGGACCTGCCATTGGTCGTGAGCAGAATATCCAGTCTGGGAGACCATTTCAATAATCCCATCCGGTGATCCCCCATTGTGCAAAAGTTCAGCATATCGACCATGGTCAGGCAGCCCATCTTCACAGGCTGTGGCAATTATTATCACGCCTCCCCTTTTTACAATCTGCTTGGCAGCGCTTAATCCTTTCACAGATTGATAAAGGTTTTGATCGAGCGGATATCCGCTGTTTGTTGTTATTACAATATCATAAGGTTCATCGATTGGAACCATTGCAGATTGTTGGACAAACTCGCACCCTTTTTTATGGCTTTTTTCCATATTTCCTGCAAAAACACCTGTGATCTCCCTGTTTGAATTCAGCGTCACATTTAGCAAGAAAGTGGGCTCCGTCATTTTTGCAACTTCCAGCATTTCCTCCCAGATCGGATTGCCGTAGGTAATCCCCCATGTTGCATTCGGATGGGCAATCATCTCGAATCCATGATTGGTAAAAACGCTTTCGGATCCTGACAGAGAAGGTAGGATCGCTTTGGGTCCGCCGCTGAAACCTGCGAAGAAATGCGGTTCTATAAACCCGGTGAGTATCTTAACATCCGCTTCCATATAGGAACGGTTGATACGCACCGGATGACCAAACGAAGTTTTTCCAATGGAGATCAGGTTTTGACCATCGAAGCAATCATGCTGGGTGCAGCGGTAATTTTCCACTATAAAATCGCCCAGCATACCTCTCAATTCCTCATCAGTTTGAGATCGATGCGTCCCCAGTCCATTCAATAGTGTGATTTCATCCCGTTTAATACCCGCTGTTTCTAATTCATCCAGGATTACAGGCAAAATGCGTTCATTTGGTGTTGCTCTGGTAATATCCGTGTGAACAATCACAACACTGTCACCAGGATTTACATGATCAGATAAGGGTTTTGTTCCAATTGGTGAGCGCAGTCCTGAACGAATCGCTGCGGATTCATCCACTAAACCAGGAACAAATTGCGGCTTTATTATTTCAATATTATTATGAAACAGCGTTATGCTGTGACCATCGCGCCCGTATGAAAGGTCAATATCCAATATTTACCTCGGTAAATTATTTAGTATGTACATATACGTTTAAGTTCTATATTCAAAACCCTAATCTCTCAGCCATCTTGCATAAATGTCTGTGGATTAAATCAAAGTTCAGGATATAACAGTTTATAGAAAAATGAATAAAAAAAATGAGGGCTGATCAAACAGCCCCCATTAATTCTCACACTTTAATCCAATTATAGTACGCGGTCCACAAACTCACGGTTATGAACTTCCACCGGTACCATCATCAATTCCATAATTCCCAGCGCCACATGTGTAGAGAGTCGTCTAAACGCCTCTTCACCTTTTTCCTTCGTCGCTCGGAGTGGATTTCCAATTACACCGCTCTCGATAAATTCGTGGTGGTCCATCGGAAATGTGAAATACTTGTATCCATCAAATTCCACATCAGGCAATCCGTCTTTCTTCTCGAATGTCTTTGGCAGGAATTCAGGGATATGAGCCCTGGTAAAATCCGCCCGGTCCATACGGACATACTTCTCATTCCAGGCTAAATCCTGGGAAGTTTCTAATTCGCTGGAGTGCCATCCAGGTGTCTCATCCCATGGATTTTCCATTAATCCTTCCAGAATTCCGACATAATTCTCCATATATGGTTTTACGAAACTTATCAATGCGCCAGTTTCATAGCGCAGTTTTCGCAGCACGGGATCAATTACTTTTACATTAGAGCCATGCCCATTGATAAAAATAATTCGGTTGAACCCGTGATGGATCAAACTGCGAGCTACATCATTTACCAAATTAAGCAGAACGCTGCTGCGAATGGTGATCGTACCGCGCCCCATTCCGGGTTTGTGCATATGCTGGGGTGAATATCCCATCCAAATAGGTGGAGTATGTAAAACTCCAATCATCTCCGAAACCCGGCTGGAAATCTCAATTGCGGTTATGGTGTCCGTCAGGATTGGCAGATGTGGGCCGTGCTGTTCAAAACTTGCCATTGGAACAAGGATGGTATCCTTTTCTTTCAAGTATTCTTGAACATCAACATAAGATATATCACCAAGTTCCCATGATAGAAACTTTTTCCGGAACGCTTCATCTCCTTCTGTAAGATGTGGGATGTCCCGGTAATCACGATCGTTGCCTGTAAGCATCATATTACTCCTTAGTCATTAAGTTTATAAATAATTCTGCGACCGCTTCCCCGAATTGCGGATCGTTTATATGATTTTCATAGGTGATAATTTTAATATCACCCCGTAAATTCGCTTTTAGAATGTCCAGAAACGCTGCATCGGCTTCAGGGTTCCAAAAAGGTCCACCTGCTACATTCGGGATAGATAATCCACGTGTGGGTACCGCTACGATCACACGACCTTTTGATAGATTTAACCGCTCGGCAAAAAGATCACCCAGCGCAACCATCTCTTCATGGCTGGCTCGCACTAAAGTGTATTCAGGATTGTGATCGTAGACCGGACGATCTTGAAGTTCGGCCGGGATCGAACCTGCATGGAATACACTAAAATCAATACAGCCTGGAACGATCACCTGGGGTAAACCAATCAGACCAACTCGTTTGAGTCTATCCGGGCCGCCATCGTGTATCCCGCCTGTCATTGGATCGTAGGTTTCATTTGTGGTGAAGTCGATCACGCCCACAAATTGACCGGCTTCGGCAAGTTCCTCCATCGCAGGTCCACCCACCCCATTGGAATGGAATATAACCGCCTCGTAACCGCTTTCAGCTAATCGTTCCTTAAGCGCCATCACTGCTGTAGTAGTGTTTCCTAACATCGTGACAGCTACGAATTTATCATCCTTAGCTGGAGCTGGCAGTTCATGCCCATGCTCAACCAATCCCTTGAGTGCGGCGGCAACATTATCAAATATGGTCGTAGCAATCGGATTCAAACCAAGAATATCCACAATCGAATGCAGGACAAAAATATCGCTGGTGCCAACCAATGGGTCAAAATAGTGTTTTCCAGAAGCTATCGGGGAAACCAGCACCTTTGGTACACCAACCGGCAGAACCATCATCGTAGCGGCGCCCATTACCGCTCCCTCTGCGCCGCCCATACTAACAATTGCATCGAGATTACCCTGGGAATACAATTCTAATACCAGGTTCTTGAGAGCCTCCCTCATGCCTTCGACAGCTTTACCGCGGCTGCCTGCATTTTGGAGCGCCTCAATCGTTGTGCCGCCGAATTTTGCCGCCTCAGCATGAGTGATATCAGGAACAATATTTATCGGTTCACCGATGATTCCTGAATCAATGACGGTAGTGTCAAGCCCAAGTGTTTGTAGTTGATCTCGTAAATATGCAATCTCAGGACCTTTGGTATCCAATGTTCCAATAATTACAACATTTTTACCCATTGATGGTTCTCCACTTGGTTTCAATCGGGTGTACAGACATTAAAAATGCCACCAGAGCATATGCACAAGGATAACCATAATGTGCATATGCTCGTTTAATGAAATATCTTTAGGTGCAAAGGAACTGAGTCAAACTCTGTTCTTTTGCTTGATAAAATCCGCTTTTAGATCAAAGGCAGCAGGGTGTCAGCACAGGTCTTGACTTGCCAGCTGTAAAATTCTTCCGTCAACAGGCTTGATCCATGCTCCTCAATGAACTTTTTCTGCTCAGGTGAAATATCCACCGGGTTCGTTTCAATCGCATCCGGATACGGATTGGCAGGAGTGCGGTCAATCGGCGCCACAAACTCAACCGTTAACGCGCCATCATAACCAATTGACTTCAAGGTGTCCACTATTGCAGCCCAATCCCAATGTCCTTGACCGCAAGCGAAGCGGTTGGTATCGGCAACATGGAAATCAACCAGCAAACCTTTTGCCGACCGAATAAATTCTAGTGGATCTGCCTCTTCGATATTCAAGTGGAAAGCATCCAGGCAAACACCGCATTCTGGACCAGTAGCTTTTGCCAGTGCAATCGCCTGAGCTGCGCGTGAACAAAAATAGGTTTCAAAGCGATTGATCGGTTCGACAGCCAATTTCACACCCTCTTTCAGGGCATGCTCGTAGACCTGCTTCATACTGTCAACAGCCCATTCCCATTCTTCTTCTGGTGTACCATCTGCGCTTATCTTGCCGACTGTTGCTGGAACTATGGTCATTTCATATCCATCCAATTCCTTGACCATCGTCACGCAGTCATTGGTATACTGCACGGATTTTGCACGCTGCGCTTCATTCTTGGCAACCAGGTTGCGGTCCTCAAGCATCAAGGTAACAGCGCCCCAGCAGCGGATTCCGTTATCCTTCAAAACCTGGCGGACTACTTTTGTATCGTAGGTATACGGTTCACCACTGATTTCGATACTCTCGTATCCATACTTAGCCAGGCGAGCCACCGTCACTTCGATGGGCTCTGCCCTCATCCAATTGTGCATTGATAGATGCATTTTTGTACCTCCTAAAAATATAAGTTTTGATTTTCTTGCTTGGTTATTTTTAAACAATGATAAACCCAATTTAACCAATTTGGATCCACCAAAAATACCTATTCAATTTGTTCTGCCAATAATTCATACATCCCTTTCAATCGAATTTCACCGCCTTCCACTACCTCTAGTAATTTCGACAATGTTCCAGGGTCTTCACATATAAGTAAATGCGCACCGGATTCTTGAGCATCTCTCATTCGTGAGTGCGTTAAACTTTTCTGCCAGCTCTGGTTTTGTAAATTGTAACGCGGTACTTCCGACTGGGTGAGCTCTCTCACACCGCCAGTAAAGTTCACGCTTTTGACCTTTGAAAACTCCTTCCAGTAATTTTCGCGGCGCATTATTACGGCTGGGATTCCTTACGGCATGCGTTGGATCGACATATGCATATGGTACATCTTCATCTTTCGTCCGGAATTTAATATTTCCCTCTTCGTATTGATCTGCTAGAAATTGGATCACTTCAACAACCTTTATATCAGCCGGCCAGGGGATATCCAACCTTTCCTCATACAGCTGGCTGAACGTGAAGTAATCACCTGGAGAGAGGACAAACAACCTTTCAACACCACATGCCGCTAATTCTTCGAGGATTGAATTCGCCAATTCTTTGGCCCTATCAAAAAGACCCAGCGAACTGGCCATAAAACCATTATTCTTACCAGCTCCAATTAATACCGGCTCAATACCTAGGGCGGCCAGCAGCTTCAATACACTTGGTATAGACTCAGGCCACAGATATTGCGCTTCATCACCCACAAATAAGGCATCTTTACCTTTGACTGAATTCGTCTCAGGTAAATTCTTCCCAAAAGGTGTCTTCCATGTCTTAAAAGAATCGTTCAATTCATATACAATTTCAGGTGCCAGGTTTTTTCTAACTACCTCTCCCCGCACGGCTGCAATTGCAGCCGGTAGTGGTTGGTCAGTTACACAATGAGCGCGTGAATTCCCGCTGTCAGGATCACTGTACAGTACATCCACAGATTCCTGGTTCCATTCCAATTGGCCTCTTTCCACCGAAGCGATCAGGAGGCCCATTCCATGCGGGGACAGTGTTTCACTGTGAGTAATGTACTCCAGCGGTGCAATATGCCGGCACATCAGGCAGTAACGGCAGTTTTCTGCAGTCTGGATAGCTTTTTCAATTTGCATAAATTCCCTATACTAATTTCTAAAAAAAAAAATCTAGAAACCAAATCCAGTTTTTCCAGGATTCATAATGCCGTTTGGATCAATGGTGCGTTTGAGTTTTAACATTAACGGCCATGCATCACCGAATTGCTTGCGCATATATCTCGACAATTTTAGCCCCACACCGTGATGCTCGTTAATCATGCCGTGGTTAGCAATAACTGCTTGCATGGCGGCATTCCACACCCGGTTATGTAAGCGCAGCGCCTCTTGAGCATCAGCTGGGGGTTCTTCAATGATAAACCGGGAATAGAGCATCACTCCCCAATGGAACCAGTGCGAAAAATGTCCGATAAAGCGCACATTCCAATCCGAAAAATCGCCCTCTACGGCATTCTTAACCGCCCAATAAAGTGGCTCAATTTTGTCATAAGTGGTTATAGTCTCAGTGGTTCCATACATCCAGGGTAGTTTCAGATTTTGAGGTGGATAGTAAAAATCATAACGGTGATCCCACCATTTCTCCCCTGGTTCACTACCAAGGTCTTTGGCGCCGAGCCTGGTACAGATCTCCAAAGCCTTTTCCTCCTGCAAAGTTGCGATATCAGGATCTCCATCAAACCCCAGTACCATGTATGCGCCCTCATATTCATAACCGAGGATCTTTTTCACACGCGATTTTGTTGATTCTGGATCGTACAAACGGATCACAAAAGGATCTAATCTGTTCGTCATGATCAGCCTGCCAGCTTCTAAAGCTTTGGTCAGATCATCGAACAATACTGCCCGTAAGCGTCGTGATTCAGGCAGGTAATCGAGCTGCATCGTGGCTTCTGTTATTACTCCCAAAGTCCCCTCCGCTCCAAGGAAAAGCCTGAACCAATCCGGACCGGCAGCATGCTGGGGGACAATCGGAGTGCGCACAATTTCCCCGGTCGGCAAAACAACCTGCATATTAAGCACCATATCCTCAGCTTTACCATACTTTGTGCTGATCGTACCTGTCCCTCGCGGTGCTAACGCTCCACCCAGAGTTGCACAATTGCTTGAAGCCGCATAATGAGGCAGCATCAGTTCTTTTTCATTAACTGCCCACTCCAGTTGAGAAATGATTATCCCGGCTTCAGCGGTGACGGTCAATGATTTTTCGTCAATATCGATGATCCTGTTCATCCTTTTCATATCAAGCAGGATTCCCCCAAAAATTGGTAATGCGCCGCCTTGCGTTCCAGAACCGCCGCCCCATGGGACCAGGGGTATGCGGTACTTGTTGGCAATTTCCAATATTTCAGAGATCTCTTCCGCAGAACCAGGGTGAACGATATAATCCGGCGCTTTGAGCGTATTACCGCGATCCAGCCACATTTGCGGCATCCATGACCAATCTGTCGAGTAAACCAGCTTATCGATCTCAGCAGTCGAAACATTTTCCTGTCCGACTACCTCCGCAAGTTCGCTGCGAACCATCTCCACTAAAAACAAATTTCGATCCATATCCAAAAGGACTCCTCTTCTACTGGATAATTGCCTGATTTACCTTCCCATCAATCGATTGATAATCAATAAATCCAATTCTTCGTAATCGAGGTCTTGGATCAAACGATCTACCTCTTCTTTATCGATCGAGCGCACCACTTCAACAAGCGCTAAGAAGGTCTTCAAACTATTGCTTAAATGTTTCGTGGCTAATTCAACGGGTTGGGTCCGGACGGCTTTAACATCCAAACCCACCATTCCCTTCTCATGGAATTTATTCTCTTCCAACACCCTGACCTGGTTGAAAGCCCGCCTTAAATCGACTGATCCAAAAGACCGGTCCTGATCGAATTTCAAACCGTTCTGATCGTTGAGATGCACGCTCCACAATTTATCGAATGCCAGAGCGAACGCCATTTCATCTGAGGGGTCCAGACCTGCCAGTACTGCATGCGCAGACTCCACCAAACAACCCACTCGTTCAGGATGACTAGTCTGGAATCCCAGCGCCAGTGCATGCCCAATCGTAGGTATATAAGCTAAATCCATAGGTTCATTTGGTTTTGGTTCGATAGCTATGCGCAGTTCGCTGTCATATTCAATTAAAGTATTTACTGCTTCTAAAATATAGTGCGTCGCCCGTACTGCATCTTTGGCTTCACGCATGTAAGTACCCTCTCGTGCCAGCCAGATAACCATCATATTGGTTCCCATTTCCCGGCCGATATCAACCGCTTTTTTTGAGCGCTCGATGGCATACTCCCGGGCTTTAGGATCATTAGCTGTATATGCTCCATCAACTGTGATGGGATGCTCCCACAATCGCGGCGCTACGAATTCCGCAGCCAACCCCAGGTCTGCCAGTTGGATTCGCATCGCTTTTGCCTGCTCTCGGATTTCTCCCGGAGAAAGGTTATCCAAATCCGGGACAGCATCATCATCATGGAACTGCATTGCATCAAATCCAAGTTCTTTAAGAATACCCAATTTCTTTTGAAAAGGAACTGAAGGACGAACGACCGGGCCAAATGGGTCCGCTCCCTCATGAATATTCCACGGACCAAATGAGAAACGATATCCAAATTTATCCATGCTAATCTCCTTCTGATTTAAAATGTGAATTTTCCATAAAGGTCAGAAGTCTCCTCTAAGGAGCTCACGCCACCGCTTGCGCCAACACCTGTCACACATAAAGCACCCACCGCGTTGGCGAATTGTCCTGTTTTTTCAAGCGGCCAACCGTTCCATACCCCCGCAATAAAACCTGCCGCGAATGCATCTCCAGCTCCAGTAGCATCGATCACATCTACTTGATAAGCGCTGAGATGGATCTGGATACCTTTCTGATCCATAACCAGAGCGCCTTCGGAGCCCATTTTTAGACCTACAGTTCCGACACCAAAATCCAGCAGCGAACGGGCAACCTCATGTGGATCTTGATAACCAGTGAGCGCCTGAGCTTCAGGCAGACTTGGAACAAAATAATCAATTTCAGGCAAACACGGCTCAAGCAGTTCCTTCCAGCGCCCAGTATCATCCCATACCGTATCCAGAAAAGTTATTACCCCTTTTTGTTTAGCGAGCTTTAATAACTCAGCTGTAGGTACACCGTCAATTCCAGGCATCACAAGTGAACCGGCAACATGTAGTATCGCCGCTTCACCTAATAAACTTGTATCTATATCATCAAAGGTTAAGTTAGCATTCGCGCCAATATAATGGACAAATCGTCGCTCCCCATCGTTGTCAACCATTACCATTGTGGCTGATGTTCCCAGGATTTGATCGCGAGTAACACCCTTAATACCAATACCTCGCTTTTTGAGCGTATTTATTAAGAATTCACCAAATGGGTCATCTCCTACTTTACCAACCACTTCGACCGGCAAACCGAGCCGCGATAAGGCAGTTGCCGCGTTCACCGCACACCCGCCAGTATATAGTCCCATTTCCTCCACCAGCACAAGCCGGCCTGGATCAGGGACAGCTCGCAGTGGTCTTCCGACCACATCCGCGACCATTATTCCCAGGCAAATAACGGATTTGTTTTTATTCATAAAACCAATGCGTTAATCGATTAAATTCGCTATCTCTTTAAATTTCGGCGCTAATGCCGGGTATAACTCTCGATAAATCGGATATAACCTTTGATAGTATTGTGATTGATCACCTGGATTGGTCCTGCCAGTTATCTGGATCGTCTTTTCACAGGCAGAATGAACATCTTTATAGATACCTGCTCCAACTCCCGCTAACAAAGCCGCGCCATAAGCAGCCCCTTCGGTTGTGTTAACTGTTACCAATTCGACGCCCAGTACATCAGAAATAATTTGACGCCATAACAGGCTCTTTGCGCCGCCACCTGAAATCCGAACCTGCTTAATGGTTCCTAAACCCGCCTCTTGAATCAGGGTAAAGCTGTCTTTAATACCGTATGCAACCCCCTCCAGGACCGCTCGTGTCATATGTTCACGACCATGTCTTACGGTTAATCCGATCCATGCCGCACGCGCAAGAGGATCTGGATGAGGCGTTCGCTCACCAGTCAAATACGGAAGAAAATACAATCCTTCACTCCCTGGACTGACACCTCCCGCTTCATTTATCAATTCGTCAAATGAAACTCCAGGAGCTAATGTATCTCTGTACCACTGCAGACTACCGGCCGCGCTCAGCATTACCCCCATAAAATGCCACGTGCCAGGTACTGCGTGGCAAAATGCATGTAAACGTCCATCTGGCTCGATCAAGGCTGATTCTGTCGTGGCGAATACAACACCGGATGTGCCTAAAGTGAGAGCGATGATCCCGGGCTGCACCGCGCCAACACCAACTGCCTGTGCCGCCTGGTCGCCGCCGCCGCCCACTACAGGCGTCCCTTCAGCCAATCCTGTCTCAGCAGCGGCTCCTGCAGTTACAATTCCTGTAATTTCCGGACCTTCAAATGTGGCAGGTAGCCAATCAGCGGGTATCCCCAATTTCGATAAAACGTCTTCCGACCAGGTGCGGGCACCTAGATCGAATAAAATCGTTCCAGCCCCGCCCGCTTTATCCATCGCATACTCACCCGTTAGTTTGTAGCGGATATAATCTTTTGGCAGCAGTATATGCCGCGTTTTATCAAAAACTTCGGGTTCATTTTCCTTCACCCACAATACCTTTGGAGCTGTGAAACCAGTTAATGCATCGTTACCAGTGATCTGGATAAACTGATCCCTTCCAAAAATATTTCTAATCTCTTCGCATTGAAGACCTGTACGCTGATCATTCCAAAGGATGGCTGGTCGTAATACACTCCCATTCTCATCCATCATAACCAGGCCGTGCATCTGGCCGGTCATTCCAATAGCACTAATATCAGAGCCAGATATCCCTGCATCAGCCAGAGCCTTTTTTATACTGCTTCTGATTCCAACCCACCAATCTTCTGGATTTTGTTCAGCCCATAATGGTCGCGGAGTGGACAATTCCAGAGGCGTGGTAGCGCTGGCAATCACACTGCCGTATTCATCGATGAGCAGCGCTTTGGCTCCAGTCGTGGATACATCAATACCTAAAAGCATTAGCGAACTCCTAATAGTAAATCAATGGTCAATTGATCTAACCGTTCGTAAGCCAGACCGCGTAAGCCTAATTCCTTTAGGTCAAATTCTTTAGCTTTTAAATCAGATGCTCGGCTTGAGGAGTAATCCCCAAGAAGCGAAGCAGAGCCATCTATATCAGCCTTTATCTCCTGTAATAAGCCTTGAATTTCAGAATCATTGTTCCATTGCTCTGCTTTTTCTTTCAGGATTAAATATGTCCGCATGCATCCTCGCGCAAAGTCCTTGACACCTTCGTAATCTTCCGTGCGGTAAGCATGCGCATCGAAGTGACGGTTGCCATCATAACCGACATCCTCCAACAGTTTGACCAAGAAAAATGCACTCTTGATATTTACCGCGCCAAAGCGGAAATCCTGATCGTAACGACCGAAGCCTTGATCATTCAGATCGATATGGAACAATTTCCCGGCATCCCATGCTTGTGCTACATGGTGAGCAAAATTAAGCCCGGCCATATGCTCGTGGGCAACTTCGGGATTAACGCCTACCATTTTCGGATAATCAAGGGTCTCGATAAAGCCCAGCATCGCGCCGGTTGTAGGTAGGAATATATCCCCACGCGGTTCGTTCGGTTTTGCTTCCAATGCAAACTTTAAGTCATATCCCTGGTCTTTCGTGTACTCGCAAAAGAAGTTTAATGCCTCACGGAACCATTTCAAACTATCCAGAGGATTTTTACTGGCATCCGTCTCGGTTCCTTCACGACCACCCCAAAAAACGTAAACCTTTGCGCCAAGTTCAACGCCCAGGTCGATAGCATTCATTGTTTTTTGTAATGCATACGCCCGGACACGTGCATCGTTTGATGTAAATGCGCCATCTTTAAACACCGGATTCGAAAATAAATTTGTTGTCGCCATCGGAACAACCAGCCCTGATTTATCCAGAGCCTTTTTGAAATCAGCGACGATAACGTTCCTCTCCGCAAGCGTAGCGTCTATGGGTACAAGATCATTATCGTGAAAATTAACCCCATACGCGCCAACTTCTTCAAGCAAGTAAACTAGATCGACCGGCGACATGCTTTCCCTTACTGGTTCACCAAATGGATCGCGTCCAACATTGCCCACTGTCCAAAGGCCGAAAGTGAATTTATTCTCAGGTGCAGGTTTATATGAATCCACCATTTGTCACTCCTAAGTATTAAAAGTTTGGATAAAAAATATAATTGAATTTTTTTTGAACCAAATCAATTACAACGAATTTTTCTTTGAGTTATTTATTTTTAGAAATCGAAATATTTCCAGTCTCCTTACTTCATAACCTCAGCTGGCAAAGAAGGAACTTACTTCTTCCTGTCGTGCTTCACGTTTAGGAGTAACATGACTCCAAAGGATAAAACCTAAAGTCGAAAATAATAGCAGCACAAAACCGTATTTAAACAGAATATGTACCCAGGGTTGGAACATCCCTAAGATTCCCAATACAATTCCAGCTATTAAAGTCCCTTCTATGATACTGTGGATTTGTTTGGAAATATTGTTATTCAAGGCGGTCGCCACTGCCCATATTATCGCTATAAAAGCCAGAAGTATCGATACAAAAATAAGAATAAATGGTATGGCATTTAGAAAAACATTCTGCGCTAATTGTTCTTCAGACGCAAGAGAATTTATTAAAGGACCGGCGATAATTCCTAAAACCAGCGTAATAACGATCGCAATCAGTAATCCTTTTGGAACTCGAGGTTTGTATTTTCCCATTTGAACTCCTAATTAATCAGAGCATAAAAACCAGGTGGAGTATTCTCCACCTGGTTTAGATCATTTTCAATACGAAATATCGATTTGTTTTTTGGATTCTGCAGACTCTACGATTGCATCACAGATTACCGCAGCACGATATCCATCTTCAAAAGTGGCGCCGTGAGGACCAACTTCTTTGTCATTCACAATACAATCCAAAAGGTGTGTTAACTCGTGCACGAAAGTGTGTTCCCATCCAATGAGATGCCCATGCGGCCACCAATTCTCCCACCAGGGGTGATATGCTTCGGTGACCAGAACATCATGAAATCCTTGTGTCTCTTTTGGTTCGTCATCCACCCAGAAAACCTTCATTTCATTCAAACGCTCTAGGTTAAAAAATACAGAACCTTTCTCTGCATTAATTTCAAAACAGTTATAGTTCTTGCGGCCGCCTGCAAATCGGGAGCATTCAAGCGTGCCAATTGCGCCGTTTTCAAATTCAAGCGCTGCCGAAAACGCATCATCTACGTCCACAATACCCGTGCCTTCTCCATCCACAAGGTCTCGTTCTTCGATAAAAGTCTTTGTGAAGGCTCCAATGCTTTTTACACCGCCTATCAGGTAATGGGCCAGGTCAATAATATGCGCGCCCAGATCTCCTATGGCGCCGCTTCCGGCAACACTCTTATCCAGACGCCAGATTTTTGGCGTTCCATAATGCGGCATGATCCACTCCTGCAGATATACCGCTCTGAAATGATAAATTTGGCCCAATTTTCCACTGTCAATGAGATTCCGTATCTGGCGGATAGCTGGAACAAATCGATAATTGAACCCGGTCATATGCTTCACACCAGCTTTTTTAACCGCGTCCCACATCATTTTCGATTCTTCAGCAGTGCGGCCCAGCGGCTTTTCGCTAATTACATGCTTTCCCATTTCCGCAGCTGCGATACATGGTTCAGCATGTACATTATTGGGACCGCCATTGTCAAGCAGTTGGACTTTGTCGTTTTCAAGCATTTCTCGCCAATCTGTATAGCAGCTTTCATATCCATATCGTGCGGCAGCCTCAGCAGCCTCCGAGCCTACAAGGCCACAAACCGCAACTAATTTTGGGTTCATTGGAGGAGGGTACATCATATAAGGAATTTTTTTGTACGCGTTTGTATGTGCTTTCCCCATGAAAGCATAACCCAGCATGCCGATACCAAGATCCGGTATCTCCTGTTCGGATTTTGCTCCTGCCATTGTGGTGAATCCAGTTTCTTCGCTCATTTCAAATTATCTCCTGATCAAAATTCAATTCCTATTAAGCAATTGGTCAGTCTCAAAGCAAACAAACAATCTGATATTCGTATACTCTTACTAATTGTTTTTACTCACTCGAAAAGGCTGCATCAAATGCGACCTGTGAAGGCGTAAAATCCTGTTTACGGATCATTGCAAGCGCTTCCGGAGCGCCCCAATCACGATCCATTCCCGAATCCTCCCACTCGATCGACAGTGGACCAGCATAACCAATACGATTGAGCGCTCTAATAATTTGATCCCATTTCACATCACCTCTACCGGGAGAAACAAAATCCCACCCGCGTCTGGAATCGCCAAAATCCAGATGTGAAGACAGGATGCTGTTTCTTCCAGTCAGCTGCACTCTGGAATCTTTAACATGCATATGCCAGATGCGATCACCAAACTCATCGATAAACTCAACTGGATCAATAAACTGATGGATAAAGTGGCTTGGATCAAAGTTGAACCCGAAAGCTGGGTGACCATCTAATGCATCCAGTGCACGTTGAGAGGTGATAATGTCATAAGCGATTTCAGTCGGGTGCACTTCTAGACCATATTTGACTTTGTTTTCACTGAATACATCCATTATCGGCTTCCAGCGTGCCGCGAAATCTTCATACCCCTTATCGATATCTGCCTGGCCGGTGGGCGGGAAAAAATAAAAATTTTTCCAAACGGCGCTTCCCGTAAATCCATTCACAACGTCCACACCAAATAATTTGGCCGCTTTGGCAGTATCTTTTAATTCCTGCGCGCAGCGCTGGCGCACGCCTTCAGGATCACCATCCCCCCATAATCGCTCAGGCAGTATACTTTTATGTCTTCCATCGATCGGATCATCCGCGACACATTGACCCACCAGGTGGGTGCTGATTGCAAAGCACTTCAGATTGTATTTATTGAGGATGTCCCATCGACTCTGAACATAGCTGTCATCTTCCAGAGCTTTATCTACTTCAAAATGATCACCCCAACAAGCCAGTTCAAGACCATCAAAACCCCAATCACTGACTTTTTTGGCCAAATCTTCCAAGGTTAAGTCAGCCCACTGCCCTGTAAATAAAGTTACTGGTCTTCCCATTATCTTTCTCCTTATATTAAATATTATTGTTTTAACAAGAACAAAAAATCAACTTCAAATCAGGCTTGTAACTTATGCCATCAATTCCTTCAAGAACTTAATTCCATCTTCTGCAAGTGAATCAGGACTGGATGCAAGCGGACGCCAAATGGCGGCTGCGCGTGCAATACTTTTAACTTTGGGTGTAAAGGACTCGATGACTAACGGTCCCTCATAATCTATGTCTTTCAACCCTATTCTTACTTCTTCCCATCTCACTTGACCGCTGCCGGGCGCACCGCGATCGTTTTCACAGGTATGAACTTGAATCAAACGTGTACCGACGTTTTTGATGGCTTCCTCCAGTGATTTCTCTTCGATATTCATGTGGAATGTGTCCAGCATGATCCCACATGCAGCGCTGTCAACCCTATCGACCACTTCAATTGCCTGCTCCGCCAGATTTATAAAACTTGTCTCGAAGCGGTTCAAGGGTTCAACGCCTAATCGAACGCCGTGACCTTCTGCATAATTAGAAAGTTCACTTAAGTTCTCGACTAATAAATCCAGGTCTTTGGCGCGATCTTCAGGTGTTTGCTGCCATGTACGGCCAACTGCGGAATAGAGCGGTCCTACCAGGTTAGTCGCTCCAAGGATTTCGCAAGCATCGATACACCCCTTAAGATAATTCATCCCATTATCACGGATTGCCTTATCTTCGTGTATCAAATCACGATCAGGTCCCATAGCAGCGCATGCGCTTACCAACAACCCATTGTCTTTGATGATCTCAGCGGATTCATTGAATTCGAGATCATCCAGGCTTTCGAGAGGCGCTTCAATCCAATCGAAACCCAATGATTTAACTTTGGGAGCCAGCTCCTTCAACACTTCCGTGGTGAGAGGCGATGTCCACACCCATGTATTTACACCATACTTCATCAATTTTTCTCCTTTCGATTTATTTCACATTTTCTCAGCACAAAAGGCTGATCCCTTCGTCATCGAAACAATACAGCCTTTCCTGAGTGATATCAAATTTGACATTTTCTCCGATCTTGAATTCAGTCATCCCAGGGATCAGGCTTAATAACGTCTGCTCACCAGAAGTCAAATGCAGGATTGTTTCAACTCCCAATGGTTCCAAAAGGGTTAGCGCACCCTCGAATTCACCTTCTGAGTTGAGTTTCACGTCTTCAGGGCGAATGCCCAGCAGGAAATCTGCAGGAGGATCCCAACCTTCCGGCAAGGATATTTTCAATTTACTATCTTTCACCAAAAGTTTGCCGTTTTCCCGGGCTGCATTCACCAGATTGATACGCGGTGTACCAACCAATTCTGCAACAAAAGTTGTCGCCGGACGGTCATATATATCATCAGGCGTTCCAATTTGGATTATGCATCCTTTATTTAACACAGCTATTCGATCCGCCATTGTGAGCGCTTCGATTTGATCATGCGTGACAAATAAAGTTGTACTCTCCTGAGTTTTCTGGATATGCTGCAGTTCAACCCTCAGCGATTCCCGCAGTTTCGCATCCAGATTGGACAGAGGTTCGTCCATAAGATAAATACGCGGATCTCGAACAATCGCCCGTCCGAGTGAAACACGCTGCATTTCACCACCTGACAGATGGGCGCATTTTCGTTCAAGTAAAGAAGTAATTTGCAATATCTCTGCTGTTTCCTCAATTTGTACCCGAATATCCTTTTCATCGACTTTCCGCATAGGAGAACGCAATGGAAAAGCCAGGTTATCGTAAACGGTCATTGTTGGATAAAGCGAATACTGCTGGAAAACGAATGCCACATCACGGTCTGCCGGAGTTAACTCGTCGACTGATTCACCATCAAAAAAAATTGAACCTTCTTCTGGTTTGGTTAATCCAGCAATGCAGCGTAATGTAGTTGTTTTTCCTGCTCCTGTAGGTCCGAGCAGAACAAAAAATTCGCCGTTTTTTACTTCGAATGAGACATCATTTAAGGCTGTCACACCTGGGAATTCTTTCTTTATATTTCGAAGTTCCAGATCGCTCACTGGACCACCTCCCGTCTTGTTATTGCATTTTCGGATGCGGGGTTAAAAATCTCACCATTTGGGAATCAAGATTAAATCGGATATCTTCCCCTATAGCATATTTAACCCTACGGTCGGCGCGAATATGTACAATATCATGCTCGTTCATATTAATATGAAGCATGCTGTAAGCGCCGTGCATATCAACCGCATATACATTTCCAACCAGGTTTCCATCTTGATCTACCGCTGCTGATTCTGGGCGGAAACCTACGATCAAATCCTCCGAACCATTTAAGGATTGTTTCAAGGTATCGCGCCAATCTCCTGGAACTTCATAGCGGTTGTCCATGCCTGGCATCTTCACTGCTCCTTCAGAAAATGCACCATGGACCAGATTCATACCAGGACTACCGATAAAATTTGCCACGAAAAGATTCGCCGGTTTGTAATAAACCTCGTTAGGAGTTCCAGTTTGCTGGATAACTGCCTCGGACATCACCACAATTCGGTCGCCTAATGCCATCGCTTCAACCTGATCGTGTGTAACATAGACACTGGTTGCATTCTGATCAATGTGCAGGCGTTTGATCTCCGCACGCATGGATTCACGGAAATCAGCATCTAACGCGCCCAATGGCTCATCCATTAAAAACGCCGCTGGACGCCGTACCAGAGCACGCGCCAGCGCCACCCGCTGCTGGTCACCCCCACTGAGTTTCCCTGGTCGCGCTTTGAGCAAATGCTGGATCTGGAGCACTTCCACAACCTCGTCCACCCTTTGATTAATTAATCTGCGCGATTCTCCCTCCGCTTGTAAAGGAAAGGCGATATTCTGGCGCACATTTATGTGTGGATAAAGCGCATACAACTGGAATACAAATGCGATATCCCTTTCACTGGGGTGCAGCCAGGTGATGTTTTTGCCATCTAAAAGGATTGTTCCACCGGTAACTGTCTCCAGACCTGAGATCATGCGTAAAGTGGTGGTTTTTCCACAGCCGGATGGCCCCAATAAGACCACAAACTCGCCATCTTCTATCGTGAGATCTAAAGGTTTTACCGCATGTAACTCGCCGAACTTCTTCTCAACTTGTTGGAGCTCAATTTCTGCCATATTATCTCTCGAATTTCCTGGTTATATTCCCAACCAAATTTACTGACTTTGGTATTATTTACGCACAGCGCCAAAAGTAACGCCGCGCAGCAAATAATTTCGCAGTGCGAACACAATAATCACAACTGGGATCAAGAAACCTAAACTTCCTGCCGCAATTGCCGACCATTCAATACCGCCTCTACCGAGCATCGTTGCGATGCTGGGGGGCGCAGTCCGCGCGTTATCACTGGTCAGCATAAGTGCAAACGCATATTCGTTCCAGGCAAATATTAAACAGAAAACGGTTGTAGCTGCGATACCTGTGATTGCCTGAGGAAGCACAATTTTATAAAATGTTTGCCAGCGTGAATAACCATCAACTAGCGCAGCCTCTTCATACTCGATCGGAATTTCATCGATGAAACCTTTCAGCAACCATACAGCCAGTGAAAGGTTAAAAACGGTATACAGCAGAATCATCCCAAGATGGGTGTCATTCAAATTTAACTGGCGGAACATCAAGAACAAGGGAATTGTGACCACAACCGCAGGCAGCATCCTGGTACTCAGAATGAAAAACAAAAGATCGTCTTTTCCGAGCACATCAAATCTGCTGAAAGCATATGCTGCAAACAATCCTAATCCCACAGAAAAAATGGTTGACAGACCAGCAATGATAAATGAATTCTTCAGACGATTTACATAATCGCTTGGTCCTGTCACTTCCTGTCCTGCTTCAAAGGCGACCTGTTCGACAAGATTAAGATCACCTGTCTCTGCGGCGGCTTTGAATTCCTCCTGGCGGGCTTTGGCTACAACCGCCCGTTCAGTAAACAAGAACACAAAACCCTCCAATGAAGGTTTGAACACAACAGTTGGCGGAGAGGAAACGATATCCGACCTTGCCTTAAAAGCAGTCATCAACATAACGAATACCGGGATGAGCATGACAATTGCGATAATAATAACAATCAGCGCTCGCAATTTACCCATGATGCGAGATTTTGGACTGACTTTATCTACTCGGGTAGCTTCTGTTACCGGATAACCAGGGCCTTCTTCACGAAAATTGGACATGGCTCAATCCTCTCCTTTCATCTGATTCAGATACCGGATGTAAAGGTTGCTGACTGCTATGATAATAACTAAAATGATATATGCTAGAGCGCTTGCGCGCCCTGTGCGCCACTGTCCTAAGAAAGCTTGCCGGTATAGGTTTACGGATATCAACTCGGTCTGGTCCCCAGGACCACCTCCCGTCATACCCATCACAAGGTCGAAGGCTTTAAAAGCCTCAATGGTTCTGAACAATATTGCGATTAGTAACAGTGGGGCGACTTGTGGAAGTGTAATTCTCCAGAATTGGAACCAGGAACTGGCTCGATCAATAGCGGCGGCTTCGTACAGGTAATCTGGAATAGCCTTCAGACCGGACAATACCAGGAGCATGACGAACGGGCTCCACATCCAAACATCTACGATAACGACTGCCCATAATGCCAGTCCTGGAACTGGATCTCCAGCGAACCGGCTGGCCAGCATATCCGGTGCGGTTGAAGGGTTAAAAAATCCACCTAGAAATCCAAATATACTAAAGTCGTTAAAGTATGCGATTAACCCAACTATGCCAAATAATCCAAAGAAAATGCCTAATAATAGTAGATATATCCTTCTCTTTAAGAAATACCTCTTGAGAATAAAATAGGTTGCGAATAAGCTAGCGATAAAAAAAGCTAAGAATAAGTATTTAGTAAATCCAATCAATAAATTAAAAAATCCAAAAGTGGGGTTGTACATTAACTTCCAGAACAGACCCACGACTACTGGTGATATCATCATTGGGATCAGTATCAGGGTCGTCAATAAACCGCTGCCTTTAAACTTATGATTCACCAGCATCGCCAGACCGAAACCCACCAGGGTCTGAAGACCAACCGAAAGTAGGGCAAAGCGACCAGTAGTGGCAAAATATTTCCATAGCAACTCATCATTGAGAATTTTTGAAAAATTCTCGAACGCCACCCACTGCGGCTGCTGCCGTGTAATCGCCGAATAATCCGTAAATCCAAGATAAAGGCTGTAAAAAAGCGGGAACACATTCATCGCTATCAACAACAGCAATGCCGGCCAGACAAACAGATTGACGATTGAACGGTCGCTCAACTGCCTGCGTTTGGTTTCCTTCTGATTAGATTGTTCCGCAACTGCTTGAGATCCATCTATTGACATAGTTATGTCTCTTTCAAAAGATTATTCAAATGAATTTAGGGAGGTGGTTTGACCACCTCCCTATTGGTTGTTTACTTCTAGAGACTACTCAATATAACCAGCATCCCGTAGGATAGCATCATGTTCTTCAGCAATCTGGTTCATCGTATCCTCGGCTGTACCAACGCCTTCAACAATGAATTGGCTGAGCAATCGTTGAGTTACTTCAAGCAGCTCACCATACTCTGGAATATTCCAGAAGTCCTTTACAAAGGTCATGGTTTCTGCGAAAGCAGGATTGAAGGGAGTTGCGTTCAAGAACTCATCCGACTCTACAACACTGTTATTCGTTGAGTATCCACCCAATGAAGCAAATTGAGCCTGGATTTCATCCTGGGCGTACCATTCAATGAAGTCAAATGCAGCCTGCTTGCGTTCTTCGGGGATATAGGAAATTACGCTCATCCCCTGGCCTCCCAGGGCAGCATGCTGTGCTCCACCTGGACCGGCTGGATTGGGGAAGTAACCCGTTACATCAGCATATTCGCTGATTTCAGGGCTGGCCAATGCTGGTAAGAAAGCGAAGTAGTTCATGATCATCGCCGCCTGCCCACCGATCATGGCATCATTGGTCTCTGTGAAGAAAGCGTTGCTGAGACCGGGTACCTGGCAGCACTCGTACAGGTCGCGGTAGAACTGGACAGATTCAATGTTCTCAGGGGAGTTCACCACACCCATTACATTGTTGTTCTCATCCTTCCAGTCACCACCCCAGCTGAACATGGTGTTCTCGACGCCCATGGTGATGGCATCATAGTCCTTCTGGGTATAGATCGCCACGCCGTACATGCCCTCATCAGGGTTGGTTAAGAAATTAGCGATATCCCATAATTCATCGTAGGTTTTGGGAACATCCAGGGGATATCCGTATTCCTCTTCGAATGCAGCCATATTATCTGGATCCTCGAACAGGTCCTTGCGGTATGCCCAACCATCGGCATCACCTTCGGTTGGGTAACCCCAGTATTGACCAGAACCGGTTGGATATTCACCGTAGTAAGTCAGTGTAGCGGGAGTGACGGTATCTTTGATCCCAGTTTCGGTCAAGAAATCGGTCATCTCTACATAGTGACCCTGTGTTGCGCCCTGGCCAAGCCACTGGCTGTCGCCAATCACCATATCCCAGGCATCGCCGCCGGCAGCCATCTCTGTGAAGAATCGGTCACCAAATGAACCCCAGGGTTCCTGGATCACGTTTACTTTCACGCCAGCGATATCTTCGTACTGATCGATGGTTTGCTGCAGCTGGTCGGCTGGGTCCCACTGTGCCCAAAGGATATTCAGCTCAGTAACTGCAGGAGCTTCTTCCATTGGCTCTTCAGCAACAGGTTCCTCTTCCATTGGTTCTTCCGCAGCTGGTTCTTCCGCTGCTGGGGGAGCTTCTGTCGGTTGCGCGCATGCTGTCAACACGAGCATAAATACGAGTGTCAATATTACTAAATATTTAAATCTCATTGTCATCTTCTCCTTAATTTTTTATCTTATTTTGATTTTGTTATCTGTTTGTAGAAGGATTATTTATTAATCGTCTTTGATTCACCTCCTTTCATCAATTAACCATTTCCGAATTTAATCTTCATTGAAGATTTCAAGCTATCTGCTTTTCGAGATAAGCGGGTTCCGCCAGGATAGCTTGATACACCTTTGCCACACCACCCATCACGCATGCATCCAAACCTTGCTGGGCAGTAACAACTTCCGTGGCAATCCGGTTCCATTTTAACGCACTTTGTTCCAACATTTCATTCACTACCGGTAATAAATAATCACTTGCCAGACTCATGATACCCCCGAATACGATCAAATCGGGGTTTAATGCATTTACTAATGAGGCTAATCCGATTCCCAGGTGTTTCCCAATTTCATTCAAACCTCCAATGGCTATTTGATCCCCATCACGAGCCGCTTGTACAACCATTGGAACAGTTATTTGTTCGAGATCGCCGTTAGAAGATTCAAGAAGGATACTCTCGCTGCCTTTTTCAAATGCCTTGCTCAGGTATCGAAACAATGCAGACTGGCTGACCTGTGTTTCCCAGCAGCCTCGGTTACCGCAGTTGCATAATTCTCCATTCGGATCCATGGTCATATGTCCAAATTCAGCCCCGAATCCTGTCACCCCGCTGAACAACTGACCGTCATGCACGATTCCGCCGCCCAGACCAACGCCAGCGCTGATATACAAAACTTCCTCGTACCCTTTCGCGGCGCCAAAATAAAATTCTCCCAGGGCGGCATTACTGGCCTCATTATCAACCAGGACAGGGGCATTAAATTCATCCTGAATGATTTGACGCAGTGCGACATCATGCCATTTTAAATTTGGCGCAAAAAGCAGCACTCCGCTGTTCTGATCGACTAACCCGGGAACGCCAACGGATACTCCCAGGAATGATCTACATGAATCACTACCGATAGAGGCTGCCTGATGCAAAAGGGCCAGCACACGATCGATGATCTGTTGCTGGCCCATATCAGTTGGAATCTTTTCCTGGCGCTGCCAAATGATTTCTGGTGCGAAATTAGTGCAGATAACAAAGATATAGTCAACACCAATCTCGCAGCTTACAATATACCCGGCCTGGGGATCGAGTGTCAACATCATTGCCAGACGGCCTGCTCCCCTTCCTTGCCCTGCAGGTTCTAGTCCAACTTCACGTACAAATTGCCGGTCTATCAATTCCTGCACCAGACTAGAAACAGTTGTCTTGTTAAGACCGGTCATTTCAGCAAGCTGTGCACGTGAAATCGGCGCGTTCTCGCGCAGACACCGCATAATCACGGATAAGTTCATTTGACGAACTAATGTCTGATCACCGGTTTGATAATGATACTTAGCTGACAAGTAATTTCCTCAATATAGTACTTATTCACTTGCCCCCTGGGAATAATTTGTTGTATCAACAAACTAAAGTATAGCATATTTAGTATCCTTGTCAATTATACGAACAACCACTTTATCTGTTTTATGACCAATGACATGATTCTGGTATGATGATTGTCGCTGTAATTTGAAGAATTTATTGTATTTTTCACCTTCTATTGCCAATGATTTTAATTATCCAATAAAGTTGTTTAAGACCTATCCTTTGGTGGCTCAATTTGGAGGCTTATACCCTCATCAAATTACACATTTCTTACTTGACGATGCTTGACGAATCGAATAAAATATTGGGAATATCGGAATGTTGGTATATTAGTATATTTATCTTTGAAATTACATTAATCATATGTTTCATGACAGCATAAATAAACAAAGCAAACTGCCCTATTACCAGCAGTTATATGAGATTCTGCGCCAAAAAATTATTCTGGGGGAATGGAAACCAGGTGACATGATCCCACCCGAATCGGAAATGATAGAAACCTACCAGGTCAGCCGCAACACAGTTCGGCAGGTGCTGGATATCCTGGTCAATGAAGGTTATATCTACCGGCAAAGAGGAAAAGGCACTTATATTGCTCACCCAACCCTCGAGCAAACCACTTCCAGAATTATCAGTTTCACTGAGGACATGCGCCAACGCGGCTTTGATCCAGGGACAAATGTGTTGGAAGCAGTCATCATACCCGCGCCACAAGATATCGCAGAACAGCTCCAAATCACGCCAGGCGAAGATTTGGTTAAGATTAAACGGCTGCGTTTGGCAGATGAAGAACCGATGAGTATCGAGGAATCCTATTTGGTTCACAGGTATTGTCCAAATGTATTGGATCACAATTTCGCTGAAGAGCCGCTCAGACAGATTCTCGAAAAAAATTATGGTATTCGACTTGTAAATGCAAAACAGGTCATCAAAGCCGTCCAGACCGCTGATGAGCTGAAGGATGAATTGAAGATCTCCAAACAGGCAGCATTGTTGTTTATTGAGAGGATATCCTTCTCTCAAATTGGTGTTCCAGTGGAATTCTTGAGAATTTTTTACAGAGCAGACCGCTATACGCTGTACAATGAGCTGCATGATTAGTGATTAGGAATATAAATAAGTAGAAAGGATAAGTGGAATCAGATATGGACATCGTATGTTTAGGAGAAGTGCTGATCGATATGTTCTCCGCTGAAGTAGGCGTTAAATTAACCGAGGTATCTGCATTCTGTCCAAAACCCGGCGGCGCTCCTGCTAATGTTGCAGTTGCCGCCAAGCGTCTGGGAGCGGAAAGCGCATTCATTGGAAAAGTCGGTGAAGATTTATTTGGCCACCATCTGGAAGCCGTACTTAAGAATGAAGGTGTAGAAACCCGCGGAATGCGCTTTGATGATTTCGCCCGCACAACGATGGCCTTTGTCGCGAAACCGGATGAGAACACTGCCGAGTTTGTTTTTTATCGCAACCCCGGTGCAGATACACGACTTACACCGGGTGAATTAGATAAAAGTTTATTGCAAAGTACCAGATGTCTGCACTTTGGATCGCTAAGTTTAAGCGAAGAACCGGCCCGAAGCGCTACATTAGAGGCCATCAAGATTGCGAGATCTGCAAACGCACTGATATCTTTTGATGTGAACTACCGCCCCTCACTGTGGAAGAGTCCAGAACAAGCTTATGATACAGTGATGAAGGTCATCCCCCTTGTTGATCTGCTCAAAGTTAAACGAAACGGAAATCGAGTTGCTCGGAGGCTCTGAAGACTACAAAAACGGTGCACAGAAATTACTCAAATATGGTCCCGATTTGATCGTGGTTACACTTGGACCGGATGGCAGCTATTTTCAATTAGAAACTGGCGGTGAATACTCGCAGCCATATAGAGTGGATACCGTGGATGCGATTGGATGTGGAGACGCCTTTATCGCTGGACTTTTAAGCCAGCTCGTTAAATCTGACAACTGGCGAGATAACCTGAATATCAACCGCATGAAAAATGTTTTGAAATATGCCAACGCAGTAGGTGCCATCACGGCCCTCACATTGGGGGTCATTCCGGCGCTTCCATTTGCTGCCCAAGTGGATGATTTTATTAAACAAAATGAATAAGGAAGGATATATGGTAAACACAACACAACCTACAGAACTTGAATCATTAGGGGAAATCGCCAGAGAAATGCGCCTCGATATCCTGGATATGACCACCAAAGCCGGATCTGGTCATCCCTCCAGCTCGTGGTCATCCGCAGATATTGTAGTTGCGCTGTTCTTCGGTGGAATACTTAAATACAATCCAGATGATCCATGGTGGCCAGAGCGGGATCGCTTCATAATGAGCAAAGGTCACGCAGCGCCCCTGCTTTACGCCGCGCTTGCCAGAGCGGGATACTTTGATCATGATGAAATTTGGCGGTTAAGGGAAGTCGGCAGTCCGGTGCAAGGTCATCCGATCCAGCGTTTGATGCCGGGCATCGAAGCCACAACGGGTTCCCTCGGTCAGGGTCTCTCGGCAGGTATCGGTCACATTTTAGGCGGCCGCTTGAATAATCTGGATTATCGGGTCTATGTTCTCTTGGGTGACGGAGAGTGTGAGGCTGGACAGATATGGGAAGCGGCTATGGCAGCCGCTCACTTCAAATGCGACAATCTCACCGCTATATTGGATTACAACAAATATCAGGAAACTGGACCAATCAGCCGTGAGATGGCTTTGGAACCTTTAGTTGAGAAATGGGTCAGCTTTGGTTGGAACGTAGTGGAAGCTGACGGACATAACATCGCTGAATTGATCGAGAAGATGAAATCGGTACAGCAGGTAAAGGGAAAACCTTCAATTATCATTGCCCACACGGTCAAAGGCAAAGGTGTCTCATTTGTTGAAGCTGATTTTAAATTTCACGGCAGGGCGCTCACACCACAACAAGCCGAAAAGGCTAGGGAGGAACTATTATGCAGCTAGGTCAAATCGCAGGTTTAGAGACAAGCAAACCGATGCGGGATATCTTTGGTGAAGCTTTATTAGATGTGTGTAAAGAAAATCCCAGAGTGGTCGTCTTGGATGGTGATTTGGGTAATTCAACAAAAACTGAATATGTAAGACAGACCTTTCCGGAGCGGTTTTTTAATATTGGCATCGCTGAAAGTAACCTGGTTGGTATTGGCGCCGGAATGGAAGCGTGCGGGTTTATCCCCTGGATTACAAGCTTCTCATCCTTTTTATTATGCAATGCCTATGACCAGATTCGATTGGCTGTGGCTATGTCGAATATCAATGCAAAAATACTCGGCAGTCATGGCGGGATCACGCTTGGCAAAGATGGCCCAACCCAGATGGGTATCGAAGATATTGCTCTGATGGGCGGTATGCCTACCATGGTAATCCTTGTACCAGGCGATCCAACCTCTATGCACGCCGCTGTGAAAGCGGCCACCGATCACATCGGTCCAGTTTTTCTGCGCTCCAGCCGCCTGCCAATGCCCTATATATATCCCAAAGATGATTGTCCTTTTGAGATAGGAAAAGCGAATATAGTCCGCAATGGAGACGACCTTTCAATCATCGCTTGCGGCATCATGCTTGGATCGGCCATGGATGCAGCAGCCATCCTTGAAAAAGAAGGCATTCAGGCTAGAGTGATTGACTTGCACACCATCCGTCCTTTAGATGTTGAAACCATCGTTAAAGCTGCCAGGGAAACTGGCGCAATCGTGTCAGCTGAAGAACATTTACTTCAAGGCGGGGTTGGGAGTAATATCGCCCGTATTGTCACTGAGAATTACCCAGTCCCGATGCGCTTTGTGGGTTTAGAAGATGTATATGTTGAATCCGGCGATCCATTTGACCTGCTTGAGAAATATCACATGACAGCCACGGATATCGTAACTGCAGCAAGATTTGTATATGCTGCCAAAAAATCGGGTGAAAAATGATTTTTGAGGAACTTAATAAAAGGCAGGTAGTAGGAAAACCCATCCGGGTTGCCGTCAGCGGTGCGGGCTGGATTGGCAGTGGTTTCGTACACCAGGTAGCCCAAATGAAGGGGATGATTGTGGATATTCTGGCG
The DNA here is from genome assembly GCA_963753725.1 of uncultured Chloroflexia bacterium. GTDB lineage: Bacteria > Chloroflexota > Anaerolineae > Anaerolineales > UBA4823 > CAVWDI01. Next base: position 75,586 of record CAVWDI010000001.1, read on the forward strand.
GACGAAGATACCAAAACCGCTCACCAGGCTTTTCTTGCCAGCGGGGTATCCGCGGATATTATCGTTGAAACGGATAACCCCAATCAGGCCACGGATGCTCTGCGTGCCGGAAAAAGAGTAATTTCAGGTTCATACAAATTAGCCTCCCAGGTCGACGAAATTGACATCGTGGCAGATGTAACTCCGTATCCTTCCACGGGCGCGGAAACTGCCTACAGTTGTATACAAAATGGCAAAGATATCGTGATGGTCAACATTGAAGCCGATGTCACTGTCGGTCGTATCTTGAAGAAGATGGCTGATCAGGCTGGTGTACTCTACACAGTTTCGTCAGGGGATGAACCTGGATGCTTGATGGAATTATTCGACTTTGTCAAAAGCCTGGGATACGAAGTGATCGTGATCGGGAAAGGAAAGAACAACCCACTCAACCCGTCCGCTACTCCTCAAGATGTGGCTGCATCAGCCGAACGCGACAATAAAGATCCTTTCACTGTCGCATCCTATGTGGACGGCACGAAAACCATGTTTGAGATGAGCTGTGCAGCCAACGCAACTGGCTGTGTTCCCATGCGGCGCGGCATGATCGGACCAGAAGCAGACCTGAACACGGTATCGGAAATATTCGCTTTGCAAGAAGATGGCGGTATTACCGAATTTCCTGGTGCGGTTGATTTCGTGCAAGGATCAGCCATGGCGGGCGGCGTGTTTGTCACCGTCCGTATCGATGATCAGCGCATCCAGGACGACTTACATTATCTCAAAGTCGGTAAGGGGAAGTACTTTACATTTTTCAGACCTTACCACTTGTGGTTTTTAGAAGCGCCGATTTCAGTCGCTCGAGCATTTCTGTACCGTCAGACAACATTAGTCCCACTGGACAGACCTGTTGCAGATTCAATGACGGTTGCCAAAAGAGATTTGGATAAAGATGAAATTTTGGACGATTTCGGTGGTTACAATTTCCACGGGATAATTGAAAAAGCGAGTATCGCGCAGGAATTGAACGCGCTGCCGGTTGGCTTAGCCCCAAATGCAGTAATCACCAAACCGATTGAAAAGGGCCAAATCATCACCTGGGATCATGTTCAATTGGATGAGACCCAAACGGTCGTCAAACTGCGACGCCAACAGGATGCTTTTTTAAAATAAATAAAACGCTTTTTCCTTGACTTAAAAACAAGGAAATCAAGGAGATAAGTTTTTAGCAATTTAGACAAAAAACCAAAATATAGGAGGATAAAATGCGTATCGGTGTATTTTCAGTTCTATATCAGAACCTGCCTTTTGAGGAAGCCCTGGAAAAAATAGCCCAGGCTGGAGCAACGTCGGTTGAAATCGGGAGCGGCGGGTATCCAGGCAGCCATCACTGTCCAGTGGATGAATTGTTAGACAGTGAGGAAAAGCGAAAAGAGTATTTAAAAACCGTTGAATCACGTGGAATGATCATCAGCGCCTTGAGCTGTCATTACGAACCGCTTCACCCCGATAAAAAATTAGCGGGAGATTCAGACGAGATTTTCCGCAAATCCGTTCGTCTGGCAGAGATGCTGGGTGTACCTGTCGTCAATGTTTTATCCAGCCTTCCGGCTGGTTCGCCAGACGATACACAACCCAACTGGGTCACCTGCCCCTGGCCGCCTCACTTTCTGGAAATCCTCGACTACCAGTGGAATCAGGTTGGCATCCCATACTGGCGCTCAGCGGCAGAATTTGCAGGAAACCATAATGTAAAAATTGGCGTAGAAATGCATCCAGGACAGTTAATCTACAACGTGGAAACCATGCTGCGCATGCGCGAAGCCGCCGGTCCTGCCTTAAGCTGCAACTTCGATCCCAGCCATTTGTTCTGGAACGGTGTCGATCCAATCGCAGCTATTCGTGAGCTAGGAGATGCCATTGTACACGTGCATGGCAAAGATACTTATGTAGACAAATACAACATCGCTGTAAGCGGCTGTAATGACCATAAACCGTATGATCAGATACCCACCCGTGCCTGGACCTTCCGCAGTATTGGCTACGGTCATGATACAAAATTCTGGAAGGATTTTGTCAGCACATTGAGGTTGGTTGGATACGATTATGTGGTCTCAATCGAACATGAAGACCCGATTATGTCCATGGATGAAGGTTTAGCGAAAGGTATTGCGGTGTTAAAAGAGGCTGTAACTTTCGAAGAAGCCGGAGAACTTTTCTGGGCATAGCACCATAAGAAATTTGTATTGAATAAATAGTCCACAAAATTCAGCGCCCGGCACGAATACCAATAATGTGCCGGGCTCTCTATTGGAATAATTGTGAAGAAAACTGATTCGATTTTATGTTTTGACCTCGATGGTACGCTGCTTGATCACGAAGGCCGAATCCACCCAAAAGATATTGATTTACTTAAAAAATATGATAACTACCAGTTCGTGGTCACAACTGGTAGATCGCGGGAGAGTGTTCGCAAATCATTTAATTTGAATGGTATATTTATGCATTCAATCATACCCATCCCGATGATTTTACTAAACGGCGCCTTAATCTACGCATCTAATGAACGCTTTATCTCTTATCATCCGTTTACTCAAGAAATCCAATTCAAGCTGCTCAAACCGATTAAACATTTCCCAGATATTACATTTCTACTATTAAATTTGGATGATATCCATTTGATCAATCCCACTCCTTTTGGAATGCGCGCATGTAAGAGGTTTGAGTTTAATACAATCCCCCTTTCAGATGAAAATGTCTCGGTTTCTTTCAGTAAATTAATGTGTATTTCCCCAGAACTATCGGATCTAAAAAATTTTTCTATATTATCTTCCAAACTACCTGTTGAGATTGCAATGAGCATGGAATTTGTATTGGAAATCACGCCCTCAGGAATTAACAAAGCTGTTGGGTTGCAAAGACTGATTAATGATTTACAGATTGAGAATCGAAATATTTTAGCTGCAGGTGATGGCGGCAATGATGTGCAGCTTTTTAGCCTGGCCTCTTCATCATTTGTTCCCGATAACGCGCCGGACAAAATAAAAAGTTATGCAGATTTTATAATAAATCGGAATAAATCAGGTATTTTGTCACCCATGATATATTCGCTTTGCGAATTACAATAAAAATAAATGTCAAAATTGGAAACTTGATCCGTATGAATATTATCTGCTTTGATCTGGATGGCACTTTACTCAACGGAGATGAAGAGATACATCCATTAGATCGCTCACTATTGACTACCAGGAGTGACATTCCCTTCATAATTACTACTGGTCGGGCAATAACCGGGATCAAAGGTGTTTTTACGCGCAATGGATTATTTAAAACTGGTGAAATTAATTATCCAATTGTTGCTCAAAATGGAGCTGTACTCTACAATAAGAATGAAGTTTTTCTCGAACATAATCCGTTTGACCCCCAAATTCAACACCTGGTACTGAATACTATACGCATTCATACAGATATTACATTCTTTTTATTCGAAAAATCAGATATTTACGTTATGCACGAGAACCCTTTGAGTTCCTATTACGTGCAGCTGTGGTATATGCCAGTCAAGCCCTATGATGATTCCTCATCACTTTCCATAACGAAAGTGATGAGTTTATCAATGGATAGCCAGCGTTTACAAGACATTGCCAATTCTGTATCTAAGTTTAATATTGAAACTTCCTTCAGTTTGGATTTCCTGTTTGAGCTCACCCCATCAGGCGTAGATAAAGGAAATGGTCTACAGAAATTACTCAGGATTCTAAATCAGAATGAAGCGCAAATCTACATCGCCGGAGATGGGCAAAACGATCTGCCTATATTTAATCAGGCATTCAGATCATACTGTCCATCTACTGCTTCAGAAGAAGTGAAATCAAAGGCAGATATCATCATTGATCGCGAAAAATACGGTGTTTTAACCCCCATGCTGGTCGACGCAGGATTGTTTTAAAAATCTTTAACTGCTCAAATACTTAATACTATACGCAATATAAAGTGGTATTGTACTTTTTGTAGATTTTATTGCTTACTGTATTACTATTTTACTGAAAGTGATGCTATAGAATCTACGACCCAGGTAGGCCTGTAAGGGTAAATCTCGATATCTTTTCGTTTTGCCACCCCGGTTAAAACCAGAACCGTATCCAGCCCGGCTTCCACCCCTGCGATAATATCCGTCTCCATCCGGTCACCAATCATCACGGTTTCTTCAGAGTGAATATTCAAGAAATTCAGGGCTGTCCGCATCATCAGCGGATTCGGCTTCCCTACAAAGAACGGCGATTTACCAGAAGCGCTTTCGATCAAAGCAGCCATCGCGCCGCAGCCAGGAACCGTTCCGCTCTCAGCAGGACCGGATGGGTCCGGGTTTGTGGCAATAAAGCGCGCCCCACTCTCAATCAGTCGTATGGCTTTTGTAATTGATCTCGTAATTATAGACCTCCGTCTCCCCCAAAACCACATAGTCTGGATCGATATCGGTAATCACATATCCAACATCGTGCACCGCCTGGGTCAAGCCAGCCTCACCGATCACAAACACTGTCCCCTCTGGGCGCTGGCTGTGCAGGAAGCGGGCAGTAGCCATGGCTGATGTGAAGATACGTTCAACCGGAATTTCCAATCCTATTACATTCAATCGATGGGCTAAATCCCTGGGGGTATAAATGGAGTTATTGGTTAATACCAGGTATTCTTTGCCTGATTTCTGTAAACGGTTGATGAAATTATCAGCACCGGGGATCATTTTGGTCCCTTTGACCAACACACCGTCCATATCTGTAATGATATTTTTCTTAATTTCCATAATCTTAACTCTCCAAAAAACCAGGTAGATGCAATTCTAGCAGCATCTACCCTGATTTATTCTACTCCTTTTACCGGGTGATTACGTTAACAATTCGTAAATTCAATAAGTTGTTTTTATGAGAATTTATCTATTTATAATTCCCAGAAAAACTACCGCATGGATGTTTTCATCCTGCCTATCTATTATAGAATATTTTTTTACAACAATAGTCAGTAATTCAATTACTTGAAGGTAACTCTTTATCAAACCTCTTGATATTTTCACCGTTGGTAACATGTTCTTTAACACGCAGGAGTTCTACTTCAAACCGCGACCGGTCTCCGCGATGCAGCGCATGAAAATATTCTATTGGCGTGCCATCTTCAAGATAACTGACGCTGTCTAATAAGACTGATGGAGCTCCTTCTTCAACCTCCAATAATTTGGATTCAATTTCGTTTGCACCGACAGCTTCAATATAGCGCCGGCCGGACGCGATAAATAACCCGCATTCGTTTTCTAAAAATACATATAAAGATTGGTCGCTCAATTCAGCATCTTCAAGTTCAGGGCACAATTCAAATGGCAGATAGGTAGTGACCAGGACAATAGGTATATCATTTACAAAACGAAGTCTGGTTATCTCAAACACCAATGATCCTGATTCGATATCTAGATAATCTGCAACCTTGTTATTGGCGGGAACAATCTCACGCCGGAGCACTTTCGTCACCGGAACCATTCCCCTTTCCACCATGTCCTGGTAAAAGCCGGTCAATTTTTGAGCCAGGCTTTCACTAATTTTAGGCTCGGAGATAAAAGTTCCTTTCCCTTTACGCCTGATGATTAATCCTTCAAGTTCAATTTCCTTCAGGGTCTGCCGAACGACAGTCCGGCTGACGCCATAGATTTCACACAATTCTGGTTCGCTTGGCAGACGGTCACCCGCGGTCCATTCTCCTGCGCTAATTTTCTCTTCCAAGATTTCGAGCAATTGAATATAGTAAGGAATATGACTATCGAAATCAATTTTATTCCCCAAAGGTTTCATCACTCCTTCGTAAATATAAATTGTCCAATAAGATTAATTTAATCTTGTAATCATGTAATTACATATAAATTATAAAATATCCAATCCCCAAGGTCAAGTTTCTTTTATTATGCAACAGTCACACAATAAAAGTTGATGGATATTCGATCCAATATTATCGTCAAATATTCCTATTTGATAATCCGAATGCAACCAGAGGATTATCAAAGACGGTCATACCATCTCGAAGGTAAAATCTGTTGTATGAATTTTGATATTCTTGAAAAAAAAATTATTGATCCCTCAAAACCAGAAGAGGGATCATTTTATGTTACTTTGAAAATATTCGACTATTAAATAGGTCTTTACTTACCAAATATCTTTTCCCTGAAGAAGCGGGTTGTCACATTTGGATCACCATTCGCAAGCAGTTCGTCCAATTTTTCCACACCAACCTTATCAATAAACCCATCGAAGGTTTTCATCCACTCAATACCATTCACAATTGCTGGCGGTGGATCAACCCGGTAAGCGAAAAGATCGATGGATAGGAAATGATCGTAACCGGTCTTTCTTAGCCAGTAGAACATTTCAATAAATTCCAGGGTATGGATTGATCCAAAGATCATATCCAGGTCAGAATCATTGTAATTGTCATTCATATGGCAGTGGAAGAGTTTATTGCCGTCATGCTGTGTTAGAGCGACAACCTCACCCAGGTTCTCATGCGCATATAACGAATGTCCAATATCCAGACAGACGCCCACATTATCACGCGCGATATCCCGGATTAACATAAGCGTTTTTGGATTTGTACTGAGGAAGCAATAGCCGCGCGGTTCGGTCGGTTTCGCTTCCAGACCAACCCTGATCTGCGGGTTGTGGTCTGCGATTTCCTGCACACCCTCCACCCACCATTCCCACATATTAGGATAATCGGCTTCGAAGTAATAATCATAGCCATCATGCCCAGGCCAGATGCCGATATATTCACACCCCACATCGGCTGCTAAATCCATGGCGCGTTTACACAGGTCAACCGATTCTCGGCGCACCACTGGGTTCTTTGCTCCAATCGTCCCTAAAGATTGGCGCCAATCTCCCCAAATATTTGGCAGCACGCCCACAATCTCGAGTCCGTTATCATCCATGGCGGATTTGATTTCGTTTTTATTTGCCTGTCCGATACCGATCCAGGCACCAGGTTCATCACTGTCAACGTAAATCAATTCCAACCCTTCAACCACTCCTTGCTTTCCAGCTAATTCGATCATTTCAAAAATACCCATTTGTTTAGCCGGATCCCCATAGCCCGATGCCAAAAATCGATCGGATGGTTTATTGTAGTTGTTCAAAATTACGGAATACTTGTGTTTTCTCTCACTCATTTATTTCTCCTATTTTAATATCTCATTAGAATATTTAGTTGCTCGAAAATATTAACAATAACATCAAAATTTGTTTTATCCCTATGGATACATCACTCGATAAAATATTCGCTGTTATTGTAACTATGACAGATTACCTGGTATAAGTTTTATTGATTACCCCAAAGATTGGGATCATCCACATTATCAACAATAACGTTTGTCGATGCCAGATTTAACCTCATGCCGGTATCTGGTATGAAACTTACTGCTGGCAAGCGCCATCGGGAATTGTAGTGCAGGTATCCCTACCTTCCTTGGGATCACGCAGCTAAGGATATCTCTCAGGGACTAAAGCCCGCACTACGGCTTTTGGGACAGCTTCATTAAAACCGCATTCATCCAAATTCATATAATATCCATATCTGGTAATTCACGAGTTGAAAATTGACATATATAAAAAAAATTACTTATCATTCGAAGCATATTAAACATTTGGTGTTAAAAATTCCGCTTCGATCAATACAGTACGAGGTGGAGATGCATCACCTTGAAGACGCTCCATGAGAAACTCAATTGCAGTTTGTGCTACACGCTGATAATCCTGATTCACAATTGGCACTGGCGGATCTAATAAAGCATTCCAGGGCGAATTGAAAAATCCACCCACAACCATGACTTGTTGGGGTACCGAAATCCGATGCTGCTTCAATCTCACAATCGTATCGACGATAAATCGTTCAGTGGTGCATAAAATTCCATCTGGTATTCCGTTCGTATTTATATAGTCGTCTAAATACGGGCCGACCGTTTCACCGACTGCGTAGTTTACATTTAAGATAATTTCTTCATCAATGGGAATCCCATTCTCATGCAATGCCATTCGATAACCTTGTACCCGGTCAATAGCCGAAGATGCTTCCTGGCTGAAAGAAACACAAACAATCTGGCGGCAGCCTTGATCCAGCAGGTAATTTGTGGCAGTCTTTGCAGCATTGACATTGTCTGACATAACCGCATCTGTATCAATTCCAGGTATGTAACGATCCATAAAAACTACTGGAATACCTTGCTCAATCAGTTGATTAACAGGTTCTTTGTTGTTACAGGAAGCAGGAGTATATAATAATCCGTCGATATGCTGAGAGGAGAGCACATCGATCATGTGGTTTTCACGTTCGCAATTCTCATGGCTTGTGGCTAAGATTAACCCATAATCGAGCTCGACCAGGTAATCTTCGACAGCATTAACTAAATTGCCAACGTAGGGTTCGATTAAACTTTGGACCAGTAAACCGATAGTGCGCGTGCTGCCGGTTTTAAGGCTGCGTGCAATGGCGTGTGGGCGGTAGTGGAGTTCATCGATGGCTGCTAATACACGTTCCCGAGTATCTATAGCCACAGGGCGTGGGCCATTGTTCACTACATATGACACAGTAGCTACTGAAACGCCTGCCAATTCTGCAACATCATGTCGGGTAGCTCGCTTTATCAAGTTTGCCTCTTGACAATGATCGAATTCTTCGTTATTCTACTCGTGGTGTCTACTCGAGTAGCATCATTCTATATGTATACTTTTGGTTTGTCAAGAAGTTTATTTTTTTATAGATGATCATATCGGGAAACGACTAAGCCAGGTCATTATCCAAATTTCTATTCTCAAATATATGTCCTAGTAATATAGACCGCTCACTATTTATTAAGGAGGATATCAATGGGAAACACAAAAAACTATATCGCCTTTGATATTGGCGCCTCGAATGGCCGCTGTATGGTGGGGAAATTCGACGGTGAAAAACTTTGTCTAGAGACAATTAATCGCTTCGAAAATTGTTATATAAGGGTTCATGATCATCTCTATTGGGATGTCCTGCGGTTATACGAAAATATTAAATTAAGTTTGCGCATCGCTTCGAGAATTCCGAATAATGAGATCACCTCAATAGCAGTCGACACCTGGGGTGTCGACTTTGGGCTTTTGGATGAAAACGGTAATCTGATCGGAAATCCTTATTGTTATCGTGATGCGCACACCAGCGGAATGATGGAAGAAGTTTTCAGTGTGGTTCCAAAGTGGGATGTCTTTAAAACCACCGGTGTTCAATTTATGAGTGTTAACACGCTTTACCAGCTGATGGCGATCGATCGAGCAAAATCCCCGGTTTTGGAAATCGCAAAAACATTTCTTATGATGCCTGATCTAATAAATTATTGGTTGACCGGCCGAAAAGTATGTGAATACACAAATGCGACAACCACTCAGTGTCTCGACGCAACCACCAGAAATTGGGCATTCCAGATGCTTGGTGATTTAGGTTTACCGGTAGACATCTTCCCTGAAATTCTCAAACCTGGCCAGATTATTGATAATATCAGCGCATATGTTCGTGAGGAAATTGGTCTGGTTGAAATACCGGTAATTGCTGGAGCGACACATGACACTGCTGCTGCAGTAGCCGCCGTACCGGCTTCCGTAGATAACTTTGTTTATCTAAGCTCGGGAACCTGGGGACTTCTGGGAGTCGAAGTTCCCGAACCGATGTTGACAAAACAAGTTTACGACTACAATTTCGGTAACGAGGGTGGGGTTTATAATACCATTCGCCTTTTAAGAAATATGGTCAATATGTGGTTCATCCAGGAATGTACTCGAGTATGGAAGTTAGGCGGTAAAGATTACACTTGGGATAAAATCACCAAAATGACCAGCGAAGCAGAACGATTTACCGCATTTTTTGATCCAGATGAACCTGAATTCCTCTTGCCGGATCATATGCCGAAAGCAATTCAAGGATATTGCAAACGTACCGGACAAAAGGTACCTCAATCAAATGGCGAAATACTGCGCACAATTATGGAAAGCCTGGCGATGAAATATCGTTATAATTTCGACAAGCTCACCAATTTACTGGGCACCCCACCTGAAGTATTCCACATTGTGGGCGGCGCTTCTCGCAACTCCTTATTGAACCAGTTAACTGCAAATGCGCTCGCAAAACCTGTTATTGCTGGACCAGCAGAAGCTACCGCATTAGGGAATATAATTATTCAGATGATCGCTATGGGCGATGTAGCAAATATCAAGGAAGCGCGCTTATTACTGGCATCTTCATTTCCCACAAAGACTTTCGAACCAAAGGACACGCGCCAATGGGGCCAAAATTATGAATCCTTTATTGAAAAAACAAACCTTCCACCGCTCGATGGTGGATGATCTTAGACGCATTGGAGGTACATAGATGAGAGGTTGGGCAAACCAAGTTTTAGATATAAATTTATCAACCGGCGCTGTAGAATCAGTCCCGTTAGATAAAAATATAGCACGCCAATATATTGGAGGCCGGGGTTTAGGAGCACGATTTTTATGGGATTTGGTCGGACCGGAAGTTGAACCGCTCTCCCCTGACAACGTACTCATAATCGCTACAGGTCCGCTGACTGCCAGCGGAGCACAAACCAGCAACCGCTTCTCGATAACTACCAAAAGTCCATTAACAGGCACTATTCTGGATGCTAATAGCGGTGGATGGTGGGGAATGCAGTTTAAACGCACTGGTTTCGATGCCATGATTATTCGCGGCGCAGCGGAGAAGCCGACCATGATCGAAATTACACAAGATGGTATCAAGCTCCTAGACGCTGCCCATCTCTGGGGAAAAACTGTGTTTGAAACCACGCAACTCCTGGACCAGGATAATAATAAGCGCAACGTATTATGTATCGGTCCGGCCGGGGAAAATCTGTCGTACATGGCTTCCATTATGAACGATGGTACTCGAGCAGCCGCTCGCGGTGGGCCTGGCGCAGTGATGGGCAGTAAAAACCTCAAAGCAATTGTTGTCGAAGGATCTGAAAAAGTCGAACCAGCTGATCGAGAATATTTCCGGTTTGTGCTCTTTGAAACCAGCAAAGTCCTGAAGGCCAGCCCGATCACCTCACAAGCGCTGCCTGAATTTGGTACTGCGGCGGTGATGAATATCGTGAATGAAATTGGCGCGCTGCCAACTAGAAATTTCCAACAATCCCAGTTCGAAGGCGCCGATAAAATCAGCGGTGAAACTATGGCAGAGACAATCCTGGTTAGAAATCAGGCATGCTGGGCCTGCCCGATTAAGTGCACCCGGATAACCAAAACAAAAAAATCCGAGGGGGAAGGTCCTGAATATGAGACCAATTGGGCATTCGGCGCCCAGTGTGGTATAGATGATCTGGAACTTATCGCTGATGCTAATTATTTGTGCAACGACCTGGGATTAGATACCATTTCGACCGGGTCAACGATTGGCTGCGCTATGGAACTTGCTGAGCGCGGCATTGTTGAAAGCAATTTACGCTTTGGCAGCGCCGATAAACTTCATAAAACAATTGAAGATATCGCCTACCGAAGAGATTTTGGTGATGAATTAGCGCTAGGCAGTTATCGCTTTGCAGAATCTTACGGCGTACCTCAATACTCGATGACCGTGAAAAAGATGGAAATGCCGGCTTACGATCCCCGCGGTATGCAGGGACAGGGAATTATGTTTTCCACCTCTAACCGCGGCGGCTGCCATATGCGAGGGAACATGTTGGGACCAGAAGTACTAGCGTTACCTCGCTTGATCGACCGCTTTGCTAATCAAGGAAAATCGGGTATCGCTGCCGTCCACCAGGATTCAGCGGCAGTGGTAGACAGCATTGTTTTATGTAAATTTACCAACATGGCGGTTGCTGAGGAATATTTCGCCCGCTTGTTAACCGCCATAACCGGAGAGGAGTTCAATGCCGACGACTTGATGCGTGCAGGGGAACGCATCTGGAATTTGGAACGGCTTTACAACCTCCGCGAAGGTTTTACCAGGGCAGACGACACACTCCCGGACCGTTTGTTGAACGAACCAGTTACAGATGGTCCCAGTAAAGGTTACGTATCCAATCTCGAACCAATGTTGGATGAATATTTCGCATTTCGTAGTTGGAACAGTGAAGGAATTCCCTCAGAATCTAAGCTCGAAGAATTAGGGATTTCTGATCTTGTAAAAGAAGGATAGGAGAAAACCTATGATCGATCAAGAACTTTACGAACAATTCAGAGACATCGGCCGCGATATTTACGTCGGTCAATTAACCAGTTCGCATGGCGGCAATATGAGCGTGCGGGTGGGAGATAAAATCTTCGTGAAACGGCGCGGCGCACAGCTCGGGAGGTTAAACCGACCGATTTCGTCGAAACCAGTTTGTACAAAAAGGACAGCGGTGTGATGCGCGCCAGTACAGAACTTATTGTCCACCGCGAAATCTATCTGCAAACCTCTGCCCTGGCAGTTGTGCACAGCCATCCCCGCACAGCTATTGTTTTGAGTATGTCGCGCGATGCGATTGTTCCCATCGACAATGAAGGTTCCTACATCCTGCATAAAGTACCAGTGTTGGCAGCCAAACAAGCCAGTGGATCACAGGAGATGGCGGACCTCGTTGCTGGTGCACTAAAAGAATATAAAATAATGATGGTGCGCGGACACGGTTCATTTGCCCGAGGAGAAACAATAGAGGAAGCTTTTTGCTGGACCTCCGCACTGGAAGAAGCTTCGGACATCATTCTCGAAGCGCACCTATTAGGGGAACAACATATCGAATACCGGCAGCATACAGATTCTTATGAAAAATGGTAAATACTTATGACATATTTAACCGAAAAATCACCTTCTGAACAAGTTGCTTATATCGCACAGTTGATGTTCGAGCGCAATCTGACAGATATCGCAGGTGGTAATGTCAGCGTCAGGGATGGAGACGATATATATATATCACCCCGCTATGCAGGAACTAAATGGCATTGGCATCTGGATCCCGAGGATATCGTTTCTGGACCAGTCGAGACTAATAAACTTATAGATAATCCATCATTTTCACGTGAAGGATTATCGCATATAGCTGTTTACCGCTCATTTCCAGAAGTAAACGGTATCGTTCACGCCCACGCACCCAATGTACTCCCCTTCTGCAGCTTAGAAATACCGATTGAACCTGTCATCAGAGGCACTCAAAAATACGGCGTGCTCGAATACCACGATCATGCGCCTGAGTATTCACAGGAGCAGGCCGATAGCATTGTTGAGAAACTGCGCGGAAAAGAGGTCATGATGCAAAAATCAGCTGCAGCCATTCTAATGCCCCAGCACGGGATATTCGTGGCTGGAAAGGACATCTGGACAGCCATTGACTCGCTTGAGAGGATCAACACCAATGCTTGGTGCATTATCGCCAGAAAAATATTGCTTGACAATTAATTTTATTCAACCTAGAACACCTGAATGATTCTCACAGTCACTCCGCATTCCGCGCTTGATAAAGTCCTATTTATCGATAAATTTACTCCTGGCTCCGTCCATCGAACGGAACAAGTGGTATATTCCGTAGGCGGTAAGGGGCTTGATTCTTCCGTGACATTGAGCTGCCTGGAGGTGGAAACAGTTGGATTGGTTTTTGTCGCGGGAGATACCGGCCGGAAATTGATCGAGTTAGTAGAAGGGTTCGGAATTACCGCTGCACCGGTTTGGGTGGATGGAGAAACCCGGGTTGCGCATGTGATCTCAGAAACGGAGGTTGGACGGCACTCGCATGTGATATCGGGAAAAATACTTATCAACCCGGATCAACTTGAAGAGTTTTATACGCTGTTCAGAAAACTGGTTTTAAATACAACCTTTGTAATTTGTGGTGGTTCAGTACCCCCGGGGATCACTCCCACTGTGTATAAACATATCACTGAGTTTGCGCATCAGAGTAATGTCCTGGTTCTAATCGATTCCTCAAGCAAGATGATCATCGAAGCGATCCCTGCTAAACCTGATATCATCAAAATGAATTGGGAAGAGTTCGAAACAACTTTTTATCAAACAGCGCCCACACTGGGTGAATTGAAAAAACTAGCTGGGGAAATTTACATAGAATACCAGCTGAATTCGCTTGTATTGACCTGTGGCACCGATGGGATTATTTCCTTTTCAAACGAAGGTGCATTTCACACCATCGTTCCCAAGCTGAAAGCTGTTAATGCCGCAGGTGCCGGTGACGCTGTTTCTTCCGCTTTAGCCTGGCGATTCTCGGAAGGTGACAACTGGATAGAGGCTTTAAATTGGGCAGGTGCAATATCGGCGGCGGTGGTTCTCACACCTGGCACTGCAGAGTGCCGCATGCAAGACGTAATCGATCTCTTACCAAAAGTTCAAACCATCAATATATAGTTGGTATTTCTGGTATTAATTTCTAACTTTGAAGAATATCTTTAACATAAAAATCCCATCCAAAGAAATACTTGGATGGGATTTTTATGTTTATGTGAGAGTATTCAAAAATTCAAAGATACTCCAATTTAGCCTTTACTCTCCTACAACATATTCCTGGTAAGCCTTCACACCTTTTTCCATCTCCCAACCAAGCAGGTTCTCGGGAGTGTCCACATCAACCATCGTGGATGGGGTGATGACCAGAACAGGAACCTCTCCACCTTCAAGAACTGTGGTGACAACCTTCAAGAGCACACCGGATTCATATGTGGGTGAGTTCGAATTTGTGGCAATGGCCTTCCCTTCCATCACGCCTTCAAAATCTTCGGGACGACCGTTGTGGGTTATGATCTTGATCGGATCGTTGAGCAATCCAGCATCTTCCAATGCCCGCATAACGCCCAGATAGATATCGGCATTCATGGCATACACCATATCAAATTCGCCGTCATAATTCGTGAGCCAGTCGCTCATTACGTTCTGAGCTTTTTCTGCGTTCCAATCGGCGGGTGCTTTCTGTACGATCTCGTTGTTGGGTCCAAGATTGTCTTCAAATCCCTCTTCAAACAGCTCGACGATACCCTGTCCCAGCGTACCCTCTACAATTGCAACTTTTGAATCGGGGTAATTTTGAGCGATGTAATCACCAATCATGCCGCCCATGACCACGAAATCACCTTTCACCGTGGATGTAACTTTGCCAGGACCTTCGGCAGCCGTCGAACCGACAACGAAGAAGGGGATGTCAGCTTCATTGGCCAGTTGAGCGCCGCGCTGGGCTGTTTCAGCAGCAATCGTGAAGTCGATGATTGCATCCATGTCCTGTGCAATGAAGTCCTCGATGTGTGCCAGCTCTTTCTCCGGCTGACCTTCTGAAATTACAAAAGTCATTTCCACACCAAAATCCTCATTCTCGTTGATATATTCTTCAACAAGTTTTGCGGCATCAGCCTGCATTTGATAGTATGCATCTGGCGAGGTCTGGATGTACCCGATTTGATAAACCGGTTTTTCAGCGGCAGGTTCTTCTTCCATAGGCTCTTCCGCTGCTGGTTCTTCCGCTGCTGGTTCCTCAGCGGGGGCCGCAGGTTGACAGGCTGCTAACGCGAATATCAACACAAAAGCAAGCATAAAAATCAAAATGTTCTTATAGTTCTTCATTTTTTTCTCCTATTTCTCCTTGATATATTTTGGAAATTGTATGCATCTCGGTACGGTATTTTCGTATTTTTACCTCCTCATAGCGTAGTGAAAGTTTATTAACTGGGATTGCTAGATTTTCTGATTGATCCAATATTACTGAGAGTCACTGCAATGATTATTATACTTCCAAGCATTACATATTGGTAAAAAGATGGTACGCGCATAATATTTAACGAATTGCGAATTAAACCTAATAGA
This sequence comes from uncultured Chloroflexia bacterium, assembly GCA_963753725.1. Taxonomy (GTDB): domain Bacteria; phylum Chloroflexota; class Anaerolineae; order Anaerolineales; family UBA4823; genus CAVWDI01. The sequence goes on from CAVWDI010000001.1 coordinate 91,417, forward strand.
ATAACGCCCAGAAAAACTCCTGGGATAGTCCCTTTACCACCGCCGAGGGCTACGCCCCCGATAACAGCAGCAGCAATTGATTCCAGCGGGTAGGAAACACCCATGGCGGGCTGTGACTGCCCGATTCTGGAAATGACAATAAGCGATGTGAAACCCGCCAACAATCCGCTAACCGAATAAGCGATGATCTTATGCACATCAATGCTGATACCTGCCAGGAATGCGGCTTCCGGGTTACCTCCGATAGCATATAGTTTACGACCGTACTTCATATAACGCATCACAAAGTATACAATTACGGTAATGACAACAAAATAGATGACAGGTAAAGGTACAATTCCGCCAACCTTATACGTACCAAACCAACCAAATTTCCCTTGAAGATAGATATTGTTACCACCAGAGATGATCAACGCCAGTCCCTGATAGACAGTCATCAATCCCAAAGTAGCGATAAATGAATCGATTTTTGTTTTGGTGACGATGATCCCATTGATCACACCGGCAGCAAGGCCAACTAGACAAGCCAGCAGGATAACCCAACCATCACTCAATCCCCAACGTGAAATTGCGATTGCAGCAACACCAGCAGCGCAGGCAAGCACATTGCCGACAGTCAGGTCTATACATCCAGCAATCATAGCCATCGCAACACCCATGGTTACGATCCCCAGGGTAGACTGCTGGTTAAGCACATTAAAAATATTTCTTTGAGTGAGAAAGTTTGGATCAAGAAAAGACATGATGACGACAGCTATAGTCAGGATCCCTAACAGATAATAGACTGATCGATTACTCTTGTTTACCCAGCTGGACATTTTTATTGTATTGTTGTTATTTTCGCTCATAATACGTCTCCAATGGAGTAGGTTAAAACTTTCTCCTCGCTGAGGTCCTGCCTGCCGATTTCCCCTACAACCTTGCCCTGCCGCATCACTACAACCCGGTCGCACATTGCGATGAGTTCGGGCATATCTGAAGAAACCATCAGGATGTATTTGCCATCTCTGGCAAGTTGGACCATCAACTTGTATATTTCCTCCTTGGAGCCAATGTCAATGCCGCGCGTTGGTTCATCAAAAATTATGACTTTTGAATTTGCATAAAGCCATTTCGCAAGCACAACCTTCTGCTGGTTGCCGCCCGATAGAAACCTAACTTCCTGAAAAATGCTGGGGGTCTTTATATCAATAGCGCTAACATAATCATCCACATTCTGAGTTTCAAGGCGTTCATTGATTAAACGTCCTTTTGTATTAGCTAATTGAACAACTGAGACATTCCATTTGACGCTGTGTTCTAAAATTAACCCGGTTTTCTGCCGGTCTTCGGTGAGCAGAGATAATCCTGCCTGGATAGCCTGACCTGGATTGGTAATATCAATTTCTTCACCTTCCAGAATTACCGTTCCACTTTGCTTTTGATCCGCGCCAAACAGCAGTCTTACCAAATCAGTTCTGCCGGAACCGACCATTCCAGCCAGACCCACAATTTCACCCTTACGTATCTCAAAAGAAACATCCTTCACATCTCCGCCTGAAAATCCCTTGAAAGTTATCGATTTGGAATAATCGATCTCCACCATTTCACGTGTATAGAACATACTCAGATCACGTCCGACCATTTCACTGATAATAATTTCCTCAGTTACTTCATTTTTCAGATGAGTGGCGACCTTGTTACCATCGCGTAATATAGTGATGCGGTCGTGTATGCTGAAAATCTCTTCCAAATGGTGGGATATATAAATGACGCCAACACCTTTTGCAGCTACCTCTCTCACAAGGTCTAACAAATGGTTGATTTCACTTGAACTGTAGGACGCTGTTGGTTCGTCAAGTATGAATATCTTGGCCTCCATCGCCATGGCTTTCGCGATCTGCACAGATTGTTTTTCGGGAATGTTCAAATCCCCAACCAGAGCCTCGACATCCAGATCGATCTTCAAATTTTCCAGAAGTATTCGCGAACTCTTTTTTTAGTTTTGAATAATCAAGCAGACCGAAACGGTTTACAGGATATTGACCCATAAAAATATTTTCAGCCACACTCAGCTCAGGCGCCAGGGAAATCTCCTGATAGATGGTCTGTATTCCTAATTGATGGGCAAGAGCTGGTGTAAGAAATGTATATTCTTGTCCCCCGATTATCATCACACCTTCATCGGGCCTCAAAGCCCCGGACAACATTTTAATAAATGTTGATTTTCCTGCGCCATTCTCACCCACTACGCAGTGGATTTCACCTGCAAAAAGATCGAAGTCCACTTTATTAAAAGCCTTTACACCCGGAAAACTTTTACTGCATCCTTTAACTTCTAAAAGGACCTGTGGCTTTCCTGGAAAATCGCCTTCTGTGATGATTTCAGTGTCGCTGGTTAACATTGTTTCAGGACATGGATTGATTTTATTGATCTACATATATTAAACAGATAGCCGGATGCGGTCAATACATACCGCAGGTCAATATGTTATGCAGGGCTATACGTACCGCATCCGTCGTGTAAATAATCTTATTGATACTCGATAAATTCTGGCTTATTGCCGGTGTAGCAATCCAATTTCCTTAGAAGTTTTTGGAAGTAATTGCGGGCATCAATATATCTTTCGTCAACAACATCAAGGTTGCCCAATTCATGACCTTTCATGATGATGGGTGAACACTGCTCATGTGAGAATAAACCATCGTACCCGATCTCTTTACAAGTCTTGATGAAAATCTCCCATGGGAGTGGATCAATTGCGCAGCCGGGCGTGACTTCTTCCCAGCCATAAGGCGCGCCGCCCACAGTCTTGAAACTCGCCAGAGATATTGTGTGGGAATAAACCATCAAATCCCCAATTTTTCGCACGATTTCTACTACATCATCAGGTTCGTAGGATTCAAACAGCGGCAGGTCGAGACCAACCTTCAAGCTGTCCACACCGACCTCTTCCAGCATATGCAGCGTATCTTCGTTGTTACCGGTAATTTCCGGGTGAGTTTGCAGCGCAAGCGTTACGCCTTTATCTTGAGCATATAATGCTACTTCAGTCAAAGCTTTGCGTACCTGGTGCCAGGCATCCAGGAAATCTTCGCCTCTGGAAACCCTGCGGGAGCGTCCTTCAAATGCTGGTAAGCCATAACCATCTTCTCCATACGGATTGCGGAAATATCCCCACAGGGAAGCCATCACCCTCACGACCGGGCTGCCGATATCAACAGCAAGGTCTATACATTCACGGGTATACATAATCTCTTTTTCCTGGGGGAACACCAACACATGGTTCCCTTCCAGGAAATTGTTGCAGCACACAATACCACCCACCTCGAGGTCCAACTCTGCATAAAGATCTACTAACCGCTTACGCCTATCAGCGTCTATATCCATCGGAAAACCAATTGGTCGATGTGCAAATATACATGCCGCATCATATCCAAAATCAGCCGCTTTGCGGATTGAATCTTCCAGCGATAACTCTTCACCCTTATTTGTGAAATATCCACCATAGCCAATTACATCGAGACTGAGTTTCATGTCTGCATCTCCTTTTGTGAAAAAAATAAGTATCAATATTTGATTTTGTATAAAAACATACCAACGTTATGACATTATATAGTATAATAGAAGACAGGTCAATATGTTTTACCCAAATTCTGTAAATGAATTAGTAATTTTTTCAATATGCTCCGGCGCAAGAAATCGTAATAGCAGATGACCACGCAGCAAATTAACCGAAGAAGCAAGGTCCCCTACTACCACCAGTTGTATGAAATCTTGTATGACAAAATCAACGCTGGTGAATGGAAACCGGGCGATCAAATTCCAGCTGAACCAGAATTGATCGACTTATATCAGGTCAGCCGCAGTACGGTGCGCATTGTTCTGGATATGCTGGTCAACAAAGGTTTGATATACCGGCAAAGAGGGCGCGGTACATTCGTCTCACAGCCATCCGTAGAACAAGCATTAGTTCGGATCATCAATTTCACAGAAGATATGCGCCAGCGCGGAATAACTCCCAGCTCAAAGGTACTCTCTTCTGAAGTTCTGCCAGCCTCAGCTTATGTTGCCGGTCAATTAAAGGTCCCAATTGGAGAGGAGCTCGTATGCCTGCGTCGTTTGCGTCTTGGAAATAGTGAACCCATGGGACTGGAGGAATCCTACTTGGTCCATCGTTTCTGCCCGGACATCCTCTCCCGGCATGATTTCAGCAATTATTCACTCCGAGAAACCATCTATCAAGACTACGGCGTCCAATGGCTTCGTGCCAACCAGGTTATACGTGCTATCAATGCCACCAGGGATATGGCAAACCTTTTGGAAGTTAAGAATAAAGCTGCCATACTATCCATCGAACAAGTCACTTTCTCCAAAATGGATGTACCTGTGGAATTCCTGCGCATCTTTTACCGCGGAGACCGGTACTCCCTTTACAACGAGCTTCAAGAGTAGTCCACTCGGGTCTGGATTTACCCTACCAAGTCAAATTCACCCATAAAAATCCATAACCCAGGCTGTCAACCAGTTCCCAGGTGTTTTTGGCTAGTTCTTCCCTTTCGACAATTGGGGGAAGTTCCATGCGTTTTTGCTCCCACGGTACACAAACGCCCTGTGCCCTTTTCTGTCCTTTATAGTTAAAATCAGGAACCTGGATTTCTTGCCGTGCACCTTTGATTTCGTTCAGGTTTGCGCCTGAATTGATATCTTGGCTGTAAACACCATATTACGCGTAAAATCGATCATCGCTTCAACATTTTCAATTTTTGCGTCATTCATAAGTAATGCGCCAGCATCCATAATATAACCGCCGTCCTGAGCGACTTCATCGATCACCTTTTTACAAGCAGCTCTGACATCATCAGGTGTTCCATTGGTTAACAACATATTTGGAATACCTCCGCTGATACAGAACTTCTCGCCCAGAATTCGGTGCGCTTTTAATATATCTGTTTTATCACTGTGAAATATTATGCTTTTTTCTGGCAGTTCAGCGAAAGCCTCCAGGTGATGGTCCCAATTGCCTTCCGCGTAGAGTATGATCTGGCTGCCAGTTGCCCATAACTCTTCGATAATCGGCTTTAGGGTTGGCCAATAGATTTCATCAAAATCCTGTTTTGAGATAAAAGGAACACAGCCGCGATGCATCCATATGATGGATGGAATATTTCCATCTGGATCCGCGCCCCCAAGGACCAGGTTGCGCAAGTGCGGCATTAATGCTTCACATGCTTCAATGACTTTGTGGCGCCTTTCATTCAAGTCAAAACATAAGTTTAATATAGCCGCGCAGTTTATCTCCGAGAATATCTAGCGGGGCTTTTAATACCGAGGCTACTGCAGGTACTATTCCGGCATCTACCAGTTCGACGTGTTTCGCCCCCCAGGTATTGAAGAAATGATTGTATGCCATAATACCGTTGATAAAGGTCATATTGTGGTCAAATGTTACCGGTTCGCCCGCTTGTTGGATATGTCGTGTAAACCTTGACATCCATTTATTAACCAGAAATGCAGTCGGATCATCGATGATCTCATCATATTCAGAGGTTTTCAGGAATGCGCCTTCTTCGGATGAAGGTTCAGCCCATTGGTTGACAGAATCTACCGGTATCCCAAAACCAGGGAATGTTATTCCTTCCCAGCTCAGCGCTTTTTGCATTCCAAACCAATTGACCACCGAGTTAGTTTGAATTGCATCAACTCCTGTTTTCACTGCAAATTCGCGATTAATATCAAACTGCAATTCATGGTTTACTGCAACTTCATAATTAGTATATCCACAATATTTTGCGGAAAATTCCTCTGAAAAGATTCGTAGGGGAATTCGATCAGGTTTTTCATTGTAGTTCGCCGCTACATAGCGAGTTAATCTCTCATCGTATTTTTGTTTTACGTCTGAATCCATGGTAGCCTCCATTTTCCAAAAATCATTCAATTTATTGAATGAGAAATTACTTCACGAAAAAGTAATTTTAATTTCATCTATAAATGATCACACTGCAATTACAGTTCTTTAACAACCAATGTAGGTTTTAGGAGACGGAATAAACGATCTCTGGCCGGTCAAAAGCGCCTTCAGAAATGAGGAAAAAGGAACTCCTTGCTGTTCAGGGGCAGCTCTCGCACCCTTTTCAGCAGCCATTTTCCGCCGTTCATCCTTCCTTTTCTCTTCCCAGTAATGGTTAATGCGGCGCACATTGATCATGGCAGCCGATCCGACCATCATGCAGGTTATGCGGAAGAGACCTCGCACCGGCAGCTTGCCACCCGGGAAGGGATGTTTCACTTCCCGGACCGTGCCTTCGATGGCTGCCCGATGGTTCTTGCCTGTTTGCTTGTTCTGCCTCATTTTGCGTCGCCGTTGGGCCACGGCCATCTGGGCGGGAGTAAATCTCAAACGGAAGGAGGGACGCTTTTTCCCAGGGCGAGCCGGACAGCTTTCTGCGAGATGAAACGGACAGGTCAGACAGACTGACGGGTCGAAGTCCGCCCGGTAACTACACTTCTGACTGCTCAGCTCAACCGGCACGCTTTGTCCCTGGGGACAGGTGATGTGGGTGGGAACGCCTTGCTCGTTTTGCTCGATATCGAAATCGGCCAGGTACAGCTTGTCAGGGTCCAGCCTTTTGCCATTGATACCGGTTTGGATCTGTTCGACCCCGTCTTTCTGCAGGGCTGGATCGACATCGGGACCGGCATACGGGCCATCCGTGTAGAGCGTCTCCAACCCGGTGCGTTTCTTCAAGTCGGGTAAGGCTTCCAACAGCAGGGTGTTGTCGTTGGTGTTGTTGGGGGCTACTTGCACTTTGGTGATCAACTGCAGCGCATTGTCCGGGTCGCAGGTCTCGCTCAGATTGGTTACATAGCCTTTGTAGTCCCGCGAACCTTTCCGGCGATAAGTGGCTTCCAGATCGTCCACTGACTGCAAACTGTCGGCTTGCAACTCCTGTTTGCTCTTGGGGCGCACCGCTTGGGCTTCCAGGCGGAAGTTGTCTTCGAAGAAACGTCTCAGCACCTGGTAGGCCGGGTCTTGGGCGTAGTCTTCTCTCAGTTCTTCCAGCAGCAAAGCGATCACTTCCCCGATCTGCTGCAAGTGCGTCTGCGTGGCCTCTTGCCCTTTGATCCGGTACACGTACTGCCCCGAATGGCCTTGCAGATAAGGGGCAAAGGTTTCAGCATAGCGCTGCTGATCGGCTTCTGAGAGACTGCGCTGCATGCGCTGCACAGCTTCCACCAGCAGCTGTAAGCGGCTCATCTCCAGGATGTTGCTGGCAATCTGGGTGCTGTCCATACGCTGTTTGCCGGTCTTGACCTGCAAAGTCGTCAATTGCTGGTCAGTGATGTTCTCAAAAGCTTGCGTGAGCAGGTTCACGCCGTGTTCCAGGTTGTAGCGGCTCAGACGCTGGCGGAAGTAATATAAGGTGCGCAGGTCGAAGTCGCTTTCGTTCAGATCGTGGATGCCCAAGGCATAGCGCACCTGCAGATCAAAACAGAAATGATCGTACAGTTCTTCGTCGCTCCACCCGAAGCCTGCCTTGAGCGTTTCCAGCCCAACCAACCAGTTGATCGGTACGTTCGGCCTTGAAGGGTGTGCGACATAGAGAACCGCAAAAGTATCTTCATCGATGCGGCTGAAGAAGTCGCGATAGAATTCCTCTGCCCAAGAGTTCTCTAATTGTTTGCGTTTCTTCTTCGGCAGATCGCTGACATTGCTGATCAACAGCGGCTGCAAATGGCGTTTATTGGCTTTATACATGCTTCAGACCTTTCTGCTTCGGGATGGTCTAATTATATTAAGAAATTCCCCTCTTGAGGAGGGTACAATTCAGACTAATTTGGTCTGGTCGTTTTTGCAGTGCGATCATAAATGAATTTCAATCTAAGCATTTATACTAAGCAATTTCTTAGCAGCTTCGACAGCTTGAATTGCATCATCACCATAACCGTCTGCGCCAATCTCCTGCACCCACGAAGCATCTACGGGAGCTCCTCCAACCAGCACTTTCACATTATCCCGCATACCTTCTTCGATCAACACATCGATAACTTTCTTTTGCTGCATCATTGTAGTAGTCAATAAAGCGCTGACAGCCACGATATCCGCGTTGACTTCCCTGGCCTTTTCAACCATTTGTTTGGCCGGGACATCAACGCCCAGGTCATAAACCTCAAAACCATATGCAGACAACATTGTTGAGACCAGGTTTTTTCCAATATCATGGATATCACCTTCAATCGTTCCCAGAACAATCACGCCTAATGATGCCTGCTCAGTACCACGTCTGGCAATTTCGGGTTCCAGGACATCCATTGCCGATTTCATAGCCGCTCCTGACACAACCAATTCGGGGATAAACGCGTTTCCACAGCTGAACTCATCACCCACTTGTTTGACCCCGACCACAAATCCTTTGTTTATCGCATCTAATGGATCGATTCCTGATGAGATGGACTCGGCCGCCAAATCTGCCGCACCTTTCCTATCTCCATCAATAATCGACTGTGCCATCGCTTTATAAATTTGCTCGTTCATGTTCTACTCCCAAACAAAAATTTTATTTCCTATCTTTGATACTAGCCACCTGACACTTTGGCATTATAGGCAAGGAATAAGCGATAAATTCAATGGCAATTCATTCGTCAAATGCCTTTCAGCCATATTCCTACCGATACGAAAAACACTATGATCACGACGATCCCTTCGATCAACTAAATGACGCTTACCATTTTTGATGGTCCTGGAACCGAATGCCACTAACCAGACGTACAACAAGACTACAGACAAGGTCAATCGTGACAAGCGCAAGAAGTTACGCAAATGAGTACTTTCCAAATCAAAGCCATTTCCTTTGAGATCGCCAAAGGTTTCTTCAATCCACATCCGCCTTTGATACGATTTCAAGGTAGTCTGTGGGCAAGTAAGATTGGTTGCCAAGAACCAGGGTTCTTTCTCACCTACTTTCCAGTATGCCATCAAGTTTACGGAGTAAGCATACTTTGCGGTCAATTGGCAGGTGGTCAACAAACTCTTTTACCTGGCTTTTCCACAAGATTATCCAATCGCTGAAAGTTCTCTCGATTGTTTTGTCTGACCAAATAGCGGCCTTTCTGGCGCAAAACATAATGCCAATGCCACTTTCTAAGCAGTTTTTGCACTTCAATTTCACCAATTCAGCATCACCAATCAGTATGACGCTTGTTTTTGGCGGTATCAATCGATAAACATAAGTCAATAATGCCCTTTGTTTGTAGGATGTACTATGCCCACGATTGCTTTTGATCCATGTCCAAGCCAACGGTATGGCGCGTCTACGATATGCAATTGCAACCATGAGCAGCTGATGTCCAAAACCTACTTACTGCCATCCACGATCAGACGGATTTCTCCATCAGCCAGATGCTGGATAATGTCCTTGGCGACCGGCTCGTACCACTCGCGTACTCGAATAGCTGGATTGTCCAAAAAACGGCTCAGACGGCGAGTGATACTTGGCAATTTTGCTGTTCCAGGTATTTTTTCTGCCACTTTGCTCAAATGTACCGAACGACTTTGATAAATTCCAACAATCAGCCAAGTGAAATTACGGATGCGCGTTATTCTCTCAGTAGGTTGAGGTTGTCGAATTTGCATATTCCAAGTATGATAGAGTTTGTTGATCGGCATTGTTTGTCTCCTGATTTTTGTGAAGATAAATGAAGTAGTACAAATTACGTGCCGATCAATACTTTTCTTAAAGTGTCAGGTAGCTATCTTTGATATATTAGTTTTCTAACAATCAGGTTAAATTTTATTAAAACCATCATTATAACATTATAATGTTTGCCAAAACTACTTATACTTGTTTTCCTTTCACTCCATCGCAAATTATTCAGTATTTCCAGCAAGAGTTATAATGACTCAAAATTCAAAATCTTCCACACGTCATTAGATAAATCTCTTAATTCATGATCTATACAATCACACTTAATCCAGGCATTGATCTCCAATATATTGTGGAAGATTTTGAATACAACACTGTCATTCGCAGCCAAAAAACCCGCCGTGATTTGGGTGGTAAGGGTTTCAATGTCTCAAACGCCCTATTAAAACTAAATGTAATCAGCACCGCATTGGGGTTTGTTGGCGGGAAAAGTGGTGAGTTTCTAGTCGATCAATTGGACCGATTAAATATTTCTCACGACCTAATATGGATCGAAGGTGAAACAAGGACAAACACCACCATCCTCGCACATGGAAAGGCCAAACACCTCAAAGTAAACGAACCAGGGCCAACGGTTCAAGAAAGTGAGCAGATCCGATTATTGGATAAAGCCGCCAATCTTGCAGCAAAGGGCGATTACTTCATCATCTCGGGAAGTCTTCCTCCAGAGTTGAAGGATAATTTCTATGCGCAATTAATTCAAGCTGTTCAAGATAAAGGGGCAAAAGCTGTGCTGGATACAAGCGGCCAGGCGCTTGTCAACGGGCTCAAAGCGATCCCATACATGATTAAACCTAATCGGAACGAATTATGCCAATTGACTGGAATCTCTCTAATCTCAAACAAAGATTATCGCTCCGGGATGATATCCGCCCATATTATGGGTGCATCGAACATCTGCCTTTCGTTAGGCAGTGAAGGAGCCATTTTATCGGATGGGGATCGCATGTTACATGGATTTCCGCCGCAAATAATAGAACGCAATCCAATCGCTTCCGGTGATGCGCTGCTGGCTGGAATTATAGCTGGATTTACCGATGCAATGAATAACTCTGAATCGCTGCGCTATGGTGTCGCTTGTGGTACTGCAGCCGCCAGTTTGGATGGTACGGATTTTGGATCAAAAGAGATGGTAAAAAGAATCTCAGAACAAGTTTCAATTACTACAATTTAGCAAATTAAGGCTGGCATTCCTACCCCCCCATCTCACCAATTACCCAAGCCATATTAAATGACAAAGCAATTCCATTATTCTTGACAGATTGATCTTCTGATGCCAGGTCGTTCTCATGCATCAAAAAATCCAAATTGATTTCGATTAAGTTCTTGATTACTTATCAAATTCAACGAAAGACTGGCTTAAAATCGCCTGCCATTTTATCTGTTGTTCCACGATCTTTTGATAAGCGCTATTCGTTTCTGCATCCGGCAGCAGAGGTTCCCCCGCCGAAATTGCGTGTTCTTCTGCAACCGCTGCCAGGTCATCGAAGACCCCCGCAGCTTTTCCAGCAATCATTGCCGAACCCCATGAACCAAACTCATTCCCCACCAAAGGTTGGTACGGGACTCCCAATACATCCGCTTTGATCTGGTTCCAAACCGGACTGCGCGCCCCGCCGCCTACCACTCGTGCTTCAACTAATTTCAAATCAGGTATCAACTCTTTGAGAATAGATAAGTAGTATGCGTATTCATAAGCCACACTTTCCAGCACAGCCCGCCCAAAATGAGCTTGCGTATGACCCCATGAGAAACCGATCCACGATCCCCTCATTTCCGGTGTCGCTGGACAGATCCGGCCTCCAAGGTGGGGTGAGAAGAATAATCCTTCCGACCCAGGTGGAATCTCTTCCAATTGCGAGATCATTTCGCCATACAAGTCATCAGGCAAGTCTTGTTGCTCCCCGCGATAATTATTGAAGAACTGGTCACGGAACCAGCGCAATGCAATACCGCCTCCACCGATATATGCCAGTGGATTCCATAATCCTGGGATCACAGAACGCATCGTCAGCAAGGCGCGATTTTCCACATCTGCCACAAATGTATCCGTACAACCGGCGAACACCGACGCGGTCCCTGCCACATCAAAGAGCATACCTGCCTTTACGACTCCACCACCGAATGCATTAGCAGCAGTATCTCCGCATCCGGCTGCGACAATTGTCCCGGACGCCAATCCGAATACCTTTGCGGCTTCATCGGTCACTTCACCGACCACATGCCAAGGCTCCACAACTTTTGGCAATTTCTCTATGTCCAATCCCATCACATCGCACAACTCATTTGACCAGCGCCCATTCTGGATATCACTAAAACCGGAGAAATGGATGAAGGTGTAATCCATGAAGGCATCTTCCCCTTTTAGACCAACCATTTTTCCCCCTACATACCCAGCCGGGGTGACAAATTTTGCAATATTTTTGTAGGCTTCCGGCTGCTCTTTTTTCCACCACAGCATTTTGGGGCCGTGATCACAGGTCGGAGGGCATCCAGTCAGGCGAGTTACTAATTCGCCATGGTTCTTATCCATATACTCAATATAGGGTTGACAGCGCATATCGAGCCATGAATCAAAACGGGTAGCTGGATTGTAGTTCTCATCAACCGCCCCAATCCCCGCCATCTGACTGTCGAAAGCAATCGCAGCAACTTCGCTCGGATTGACTCCGCTCTCCTGGATGCAGTTCTTTACTGTTATTGCTGCTGTGTTATAAAAATCATCATTTTCCTGTTCGACAACGCCCGGCTTTGGATAGTAAATTGGTACTTCGATAGTGGAATCAGCGACCAGTTTCCCATCTGTTGTGTATAGCGCCGATTTGGTGCTGCTGGTTCCTAAATCTACCCCGATAAGATAGGTCTTTGCCATATTACACCTTTCATATCAATGCGATATTTCACATTTGAAGTTGGCCAAAAAAATCAATGTAATCTTCATAAAGCTAGACTTTATCTCGAAGCTTCGAAAACTACGTATTATTCGCGCTTTTCCAGCATTTTTCCTTATGCGATTGCTCGAGGTATGTAAACCAATGTTGGCCGCAGTTCTTCCGCAACTTCTACCAGCTTATTAAATGTCATTTCATCAAATTCGATATGAAGCACCTCAGCAATCACCTGCGTCCAACCATGCAGGAAATACAGCCAGCCATCTTCCACGTTAACATTACGTGATTCTCTTTGAGCCATAGCCTGGTGCCAGAAATCCAGTTCACCGCGGTAGTTGATTTCCCAGGCCCATCCGCTATGCGGAAATAATCCTTCATTTGTTACCGGTGATCCAGGGGTATCTTTCCCCATACCCGTAGCATTAATTACCACACTGCCATCAATCATTCCTTCCATAAACTCATCATTTCTGACTGGATCAGCGCTTTTGATGTACTCAAATTGGATATCCGTCTCCAGCTTTTCGACCATCGTATGCAAACCATCTAAACGACCTTGAGAGCGGTTCACCACAACAAACTTTTTGGGTCGATCAGCTGGGTCTTCCTTATTGATCAAGTGCAGCGATATCGCCTTACCAGAACCTCCAGCGCCGAAACAGAGCACGTCTGCTCCCGTTCGTCCGAAATAACCTTTGTCAAGAAATGCATCCATACTCAATCCGGATGTCAGTGGGTCCTTGGCATGTCCAATCAGTTTCCCATTTAGCTTTGATATGCTGGATACTTCCCCAGTCAGCTGCGCAGAGGAATGTAGTTCATCAAACATATCCCTGGATGCCTCCAAAAGATCAATTTTGTGAGTCGTCACTAGCCCGCCCAGGGAGAGCGGGTCGAATTTTAATTGAGCTACTGTAGCGCGATAAGCTTCTGGTTCATCATGAATCTTGTGGTCGATTCCTTCTATGATAATTTCTGGTTGCCCGATCGCCTCCATCCAGCGCGGAAAGACTTTCATTATGGACGATTTCCCTGTTGTTACACCAACAAAATAGAACGTTGGGATCGTCTTTTTCACGACCGGATATTTTTCACCACCTGTCATACACTTCTCCTTCATAAAACACAGCGATTGGTTTAACTAATTCCAAAAACTATACTTCGCTTCGTGCTTCTTCAACAGCTTTTACAAATTCAGACGCACGTATACTGATATCGTTAAAACGGCCTTCTTTCGCCCAATCCGAAGGACACAGTTTACTTCCAGCGCCAACTGCGACAGCACCAGCCGCAAACCATTCTCTCAAATTATCCATACTCACACCACCGGTGGGCATCATCGGGATTTGTGGAAATGGACCTCGTAATGCCTTAATATACGCTGGTCCACCCAGCGAACCTGGGAAGACTTTGACGACATCTGAACCAATCTTGTAAGCGTGCATTACTTCAGACGGAGTAAGCGCGCCGATCATCACCCCCAAACCGCTGGAAACCATTTTTTCCGCTAACTCTTGTTCCAAATGCGGGCTGACGATAAAATTTGCGCCTGCCTCTCGGGCCTCTTTTACTTGTGCCGTTTGAGTAAGCGTTCCCATCCCCAACAGGATTTTCTGTCCATATATTTTATTCAGCGCTTGAACCACTAGAGCGGCACCTGGGGTTGTGTAAGTGATCTCAATGCCGTACACTCCGCCTTCCACCAATGCATCCACCATTTTCAGGGTCAACTCTCGTGAAGGACCGCGGATTACTGCCAGCAGTCCCAATTCTCTCACGCGATTTATAGTCTCCTCTTTGCTCATTTTCACCCTTCGAATATGCTAATTTTTAGATCACTCGATTTTGAGGTTCCTCACCATTCAATACCGCTAAACAATCCAATAATGCGCCCCAACCCATGGCGTCTGCAGCTCCATCTGTGTGTGCACCTATATGAGGTGTGGTCAAAACTTTTGGATGAATGAGCAGTGGATTTATTGGATCAGGGGGCTGCTTATCGAAAACATCCAGTGCCGCGCCGTTCAATTTATCACTTTCAAGCGCCTTTAATAATGCAGTTTCGTCGACCAATTCTCCCCGTGAGGTGTTGATTAAATACGAACCATGCTTCATTTCTGAGAGAAACTCAGCATCTACAATACCCCTGGTTTCAGTGGATGATGGTATATGCAGGGATAGAAAATCGGACCACCTGATAAGCTCTCCCAGATTCACCATAGATACACCGAACCTATCAGCTGTATCTCTATCCGGAATTGGATCGTAAGCAATCATTTCACAATCGAATCCGGATAATCTTCGACCCACTTGTTTTCCAATAGATCCGAATCCCAATAGACCGACCATTTTCCCAACCAACGATCGACCTCGAAAACGCGGCCAGTTGCCCGATTTTGTAGCTTGAACCGCTTGCGGAATATTCCGAGCCAGCGATAACATTAAACCAACGGTAAGTTCTGCAACAGAGGCCGAATTTGCTCCCGGGGTATTGGTAATAATTATTCCCTTTGCCCGCGATGCTTGTAAATCAACCGCATCCACACCCACGCCATAACGGGCAATCACTTTCAACCGCTCCGCTGCCTCAATTACATCCTTGTTAATCTCATCCAGACCTGCGATATATCCATCTACTTCCGGAATCAATTCGACCAGTTCATGTGATTTAAGCGGGCGGTCTAATGTGTTATAGATTACCTCCCCAACCTGCTCTTCTAAATATGATCGTAATTTAGAATCATTCTTAGCATAGGAGGTCGGCGTCACCAGAACGCGGCAAGATTTTATATTCAGCATCAGCGCTCCTCAGGAGGCAGCCAACGCGGATTATCGACAATAACGGGTTGGCCATCTCTATCAAGAATTAATTTTCGAAAGCCTTGTTTTTCAATCGATCCGTAATCATGTCCAGCATTGCCTGGATATACGAAGAAGAACACCAGGTCATCTTCTCCAGTATTTACCGACCGGTGAGCCCAACGTGGTGGGACATATAAAACGCTTTGAGGCTTAAATGGTTCTACCGCCCAATCACCTTCTGGCGTTTCCATCACCATACAACCCTCCCCTCGCAGGCAGTAATACACCTCTGAGGTCTCTTTCACGGTGTGGAAATGGCCCTTGGTCATATTAAATTCATTTCCAACTTTCCCCGGGAGCACGATCGAAAGCCCGTGTAAAAGCTCGCCAGCTTCTTCGGGCCGCTCAACTTCATATACCTCATATAAAACCCTGTCTTTTTCAGCAAGCGCTCTCCCATATGCCTCCGTATCGCTAAATTGACCTTCCATAGCGGATAACCGACGAATGATATGGTTATCGTACTTGCTCAATATCATTTTCTCCTGATGTACTATGTCGAAAGTAAAAGGTTTATCGGACATATATAAAACTCCATCTTTATTTATATTATTGCATCAGCTGGCTGGATTGCCTCATTACAATTAACCACCTATCATTTTAGAATTCGCCGGTTTAATCCAAGAACCCTCTTACATTATTGATGTGACGGTCCAAGTGACTATCAAGGCTCAATCACAACTTTTAATGACTTGCCTTCTTCTGCAGCAGCGAATGCACCTTTCGCTTCTGATAACTGGAAACGAGCTCCTACCAGTTTTCCCAGATCTAGCCGTCCTGAACTGGCTATTGCAGCTGCGCGCCTGTTATCTTCCGTACTGCAGGCAGTAGTTCCAGTAACAATTAATTCTTTATAATGCACGCTGTTCGAATTGAAGTTGATTGTCGAGCGGTTCTTCGGCAGTCCACCAAAGTAATTGATGCGCCCGCCGATTGCCGCCACCTCCAGCGCCAATTCTTGGGCCGCATGAGCTGGCGCTGCCACAATGACCGCATCGACACCGGTACCATTTGTCTCTTCTGTAATCACATCGGTTAAATCTTCCTCATTTGGATTCACAACTCGATCTGCGCCCAATTCCTTCACATTGGCAGCTCTTTCCGAGTTCACCTCACTCACAAATACCTTTGCTGCTCCTCGAAGTTGGGCTAACAAAACATGCATTGTTCCTATAGGTCCCGCGCCGATCACCAGGACAGTTTCACCTGGTTGAATATACAGCACATCTTGGCCTCGCACCACGCATGCCAAAGGTTCGATGAGTGCCGCAGCAGCAGCATCCATCTCCTTGCTGATCGGAATTAGATTTCCCTGGGTTACAGCCTCAGCCGGTACTCGCATATACTCGGCAAATGATCCATCCAGTGTTATTCCAACTGCATCGAAATCTGCGCACAAGTTATTATCACCTGCTGCACACTGCCGGCAGTGACCACAACCCATATTGGGCGCCACAAATACTCGTTGACCGATTTCATAACCTTTGACTGAGGGACCCATTTTCACAATATCCCCCACTACTTCATGACCGGGTATACGCACAGTTCCTGCTGGAAATCTACGGTGGGTACCATGCAAAATGCGAATATCGGTTCCGCAAATTCCCGTGCTGATTACTTTCAGCAGCAAATCTGATGACCCGATTTCCGGAATAGCGTGTTCTTCCACCCGCAGGTCACCCGGTCCATAATACACTGCTGCCAGCATGGTATCTTTCATTCGACCTGCTCCTTAACTCATAATCTCTTTCATTAAAACCGGACGTTGTTCTAAAAATGAAGTCGTCCCTGCCAGCACACCAGCCACAGCCCAGCGTCCATCCTGCCCTCCAACCTTTGGTTCTATTCCACTCGTAATACATTCAACGAAATGTTCCATTTCACGGATATATGCCCACTCAAACCGTTTTGGCCAGGTTCTGAAGATTGGTGTGATCAAGCCCTGGTCACGGTCAGTACAAACCACAACTGCTTGTCCGCCCAATTGACCGATCTGCATGATTCCTTTCTCTCCAATGATCTCTACGCGCGCATCGTATCCGTAATCGCAAGGGCACACACTGGATATTGTTCCCAAACCGCCATGTTCAAATAGGACACTGACCAGTGCGGTATCATAATAATTCTCTGTATCCACACCGCGTGCTTCTCCTTTGAAATTAGCTACCTCAACATATACTCTCTTATAGTTATCAAACATCAACCAGCGGATGCAGTCCCAATCATGGCTGTTGACTTCTGCCAGGTTTCCATTAGAGGTTTTTAAATCACGCGCCCATGCAGGTGGCAAACCCGGTCCGTGCGTAAGCGATTTAATCATCACCGGTTTACCGATTTCTCCAGCCTCAATGCGTTCTGCAGCGGCTTGAAATTCTGGATCGAACCTGCGCATAAACGCCAGCTGCAGCAGCACATCATTATCTATGGCTGCATTGATGATTTCATCGCACTCTTCCAAGTTTAATGCCATTGGTTTTTCTAATAATATGTGTTTCCCAGAATGAACAGCCATTACGGCCAAATCTTTATGAGTAAAAGTTGGTGTTGTTATCACGACCGCATCAAATTGTGCGCTTTCTAAAGCCTGCGCTAAGGATGAAAAACGGTTGTCGATTGAGAACATTTCCGCCGTTTCATGTAATACATCTGGAGAAGTATCAACAATTGCGACAAGTTCCCCTTGAGGGACGTGCTTGACTAGTGAATTTGCATGTACCTTGGCGACCCTACCTGCCCCGACCAGACATAATCGAACCGAACCAGCCATAAAAACTCCTTCAATATTTTTGACCACCTGTTATCCTGTAATTACAAGCAGATATTATCAGGTTTTAACAGGGATGTCAATCAGGGAACTTATCCTTCTGTACAGCGTTAATTAGATGCAATCTCAGGGGCGATTATTTGAACCGTCATCAAATGAAATGTGAGTCTTAAGTTTCGCTTAAGTCAACCAATAGCCTCCCGTAAGGACAATTAGCAGGCTCTCATGCTATGCTTGCCATAAGTTATTTCAGACTTTGTGGTAAGCCGCTGATATTTCTAACCTGTTATAGAAATTTGTAGATCACTTACCAGAAAAACGACTATAGGAGATAAGAATGAATATATCATCAGTAACAGAATTAAAATATGCAGGTAAAAGAGGAAGCTTTATTCCTTCAAGATTTACTGACAGAGATCAACAAAGTAATGGTTGGTCAGGAAGCCCTGGTTGAACGAGTTTTAATCGGTCTCCTGGCAGACGGTCACATCCTTCTGGAAGGTGTTCCAGGTCTGGCAAAAACGTTATTAATTAAGACTGTATCCGAGGCCATCGACGCGGATTTCTCCCGCATCCAATTTACACCCGACCTCCTACCGGCTGACCTGGTTGGGACACAGATATTCAACCCAAGAACAAGCGAATTCAGTATTCACAAAGGACCCATCTTTTCGAATTTAATCCTGGCAGATGAGATCAACCGTGCTCCAGCAAAAGTTCAAAGCGCATTGTTGGAAGCGATGCAGGAACGCCAGGTCACGATTGGCGATGTGACTTACAAAATGGAGCACCTTTTCCTCGTTCTGGCAACTCAGAACCCAATCGAGCAGGAAGGCACTTACCCTCTTCCAGAAGCACAGGTAGACCGCTTCATGTTAAAGGTCAAAGTGGAATATCCATCTCGTGAAGAAGAACGCCTGATCGTGGATCGCATGACCGGTGCAGCATTACCAGCCATCAATCCTGTGATTTCACCCCTCGACATTCTGCGCGCCCGTAATATTGTCAATCAAATCTATGTGGATGACAAAATCAAAGAGTACGTATTGGATCTCGTGTTAGCCACCCGACACCCCGGAAACAATGGGTTGAGCGATTTGAACAATCTTATTCATTACGGCGCCTCACCACGCGCAAGCATTTACTTAATTGCAGCCTCAAAAGCGCACGCTTTCTTGAAGGGCCGCGGTTTTGTAACCCCGGAAGACGTCAAACAGATAGCCCAGGATGTGCTGCGTCATCGCGTTATCGTCACCTATGAGGCTGAAGCCGAGAACATCTCAACCGATCACATTGTACGTCGGATAATGGACCACACCGATGTTCCTTAATCGACTGGATTTAAAAGTCGAAAATCAATAATTAAACACCCAAAGAAAGAGATATAAGTATGCTAACTTCTGAATTAGTAAAGAAGATTCGACACATTGAAATCCGAACAAGACGCTTGGTCGATGACAGTTATGCTGGTGAGTACCATTCGATCTTCAAAGGACGGGGCATGGAATTTGATGAAGTCCGCCCCTACCAGATTGGAGACGAAATCCGCACTGTTGATTGGAACGTCACAGCCCGCACAGGTGAATTGTTTGTAAAAAGATATGTTGAAGAGCGAGAGCTGACCGTAATGCTGCTTGTTGACGCAAGCGCATCAGAGAATTTCGGATCTGTCGGTAGATTCAAACGCGAATTAGCGGCAGAACTCACCGCTGTATTATCTTTCGCAGCGACAACCAATAACGACAGAGTGGGATTGGTTATTTTCACAGATCAGATCGAACTGATTATCCCTCCCAAAAAAGGTCGGCGGCATGTTCTGCGCCTCATCCGTGAACTGCTCGCATTTCAACCCAAGAGTACCGGCACGGATTTAAAAATGGCGTTAGATACCGTCAATCAAATCCTCAAGAGAAAATCAATCATTTTTCTGGTATCAGACATGTTGACTGCCACGGATAATTACAGCCGGGAACTTACAGTAACAAATAAACGCCACGATTTGATAGGAATAGATTTGAGCGATCCTTTGGAAATGAATATTGAAAATGTTGGATTGCTCGCTCTTGAAGATCCTGAAACCCGTGAAGTAATCTGGGTGGATACAGGCGATAAATCATGGCAGCAAGATTACAGCAATCGCATCAAGAGTCATGAAGTCCAAAAAACAAAAGTCTTCCAGCAGGCCAACGTAGATCGTATCCGGATATCGACCGATCGTGATTACACCGTACCTTTGACTGGTTTCTTTAAAGATCGCGCCCGCCGGATAAGAAGATAACAATCCATCTTCAATTCCCACTTACAACGATTTGAAGAATGAGGAACATCTAATGAAGAATAAAACGCCAGCAATTTTTACTTTATTAACAGTTTTACTGTTGATAGCTGCAGCACCAATGGTTGTACAGGCAGATTCACAGCTTGAGGCAACCTTATATGTTGAGGATTCGGCCTACACTGTCGGAGACCCGATACACATCACGTTGTCGGTGTTGCATCCTGCAGGATATCAAGTCATCTTCCCGAAACTTGATTCGGATTGGGGTGAATTTGTAATCAAGTCGACATCCCCTCCCAATACAGTTTTAAACAATGATGGAACTGAAACATCTAGCCAGGTTTTGGATGCAAGGCTTTTCGCGCCAGGATCTTTCACTACCCCTCAAGTTGATTTAACTGTTAGTGATAGTGACGGAAATTTGAATGAGATCACGGCTGCACCACTAGAAATCTCGATTGCTTCGGTATTGATCGAGGGAGACAACCAACTAAGGGATATCAAACCACAGGCAGAAATACCATTCTTTAATATCTGGCCTTGGATCATCAGTCTAATATTCTTTGTGCTGGTAATTGGTGGATTTGGATACCTCAGAACCCGTTACAGGGCTAATAAGCAGCTCGCAGCCATTGATAACCGCTTACCTCATGAAGTTGCGTCTGATGAATTGGATCGAATCGAAGGACTTGAAACTGCCTGATTCCGGAAATTTCAAGGAGCACTACACCCTGACATCCGATTGTCTGCGCCTCTACTTGGAAAAAACCTTTGAAATCCCTTTCCTGGAAAGAGCCACTTACGAAATCCAATCAAACTTGAAAGGAAAAAATATTTCCCATGAAGTCAGGGACCAGATCATTGGCTTTCTGTTTGATAGTGATCTTGTCAAATTCTCAAAATTTACTCCTGATAAGACCTGCTCATATGAACTGATATCACGAGGTCGTCAAATTATAGAAATGACCAAGCCTGTAATTCCTGATACAGATGACGACGATATTGAGAACATCTCGCAGAACACAAAGGGTAATACCAATACGCCCACAAAGAATTTTAACAATCGAATTGAGGTGACAACGTGAATTTTCGTTTTGAATCTCCCTGGCTGCTCAGTTTATTGGCGCTTGTACCATTACTGACAGTTTACATATATTGGATCAAAGGTCTGAGAAGACCTGCCGCGCTGATGCATTCAGCCACAGGTTTGGCGAGGGATCTTAACCAATCGTGGCGAATAACTTTCAGACCAGTCTTATATGTCCTGCGTCTGCTCGCAATCACCCTCGTGATTTTCGCACTTGCCCGACCGCAAATTGTCCAGGGACGAGAAACAGTAACAGGTGAAGGGATTGAGATTGCCCTTGCCCTGGATATATCCGGAAGTATGGCATCCCTCGACTTCGAACCCAACAACCGTTTAGAAGCCGCCAAGATGGTAATCGGTGAATTTATAAAAACCAGACAGTACGACAAGATCGGCTTGGTAATTTTCTCGAACGAAGCCTTCAGCTTGAGCCCGCTTACTTTAGATCACAACATGGTAGATCGAGCGCTTGATGATGTAGCACTGGCTGAAGAACTTAGGATCGAGGATGGGACCGCTATCGGGCTTGGAATTGCTAACGCCGCCAGTATGTTGGTGGATTCCGAAGCGGAAAGCAAAGTGATTATCTTACTAACCGATGGTGTGAACAACGCCGGCAAAATTGATCCGCTAACAGCAGCCGAAGCAGCCAAAGCATTAGGAATAAAAATCTACACAATCGGCGCTGCAAAACCAGGTCAGGTTCCCGTTCCAGTCCAAACCGTATTAGGTTCAACCCAGGTTGTTTATCAAGAGAGTATGCTCGATGAAGAAACCCTTTTTAAGGTCGCCGAACTGACTGGTGGAGGATATTATCGAGCCGAAGACACCGCTGGACTGGAAGCTATTTATCAAGAAATTAATGAACTCGAAAAATCTCAAGTCGAAGTGCAGGTATTCAATAACTACTTCGAGTTAGCAGCTCTATTACTCGTGCCAGCCTTAATCTTAATACTCACAGAGCTCATACTCCGAAAATCCATCTTCAGGAAATTACCATGACATTTGCAAAACCAACATACCTATTTTTTTTATTCCTTATCCCTTTTTTTGGATTGTTCCTATTCGCAGTCAACAAATCCCAAACAAAAGCTTTGAAACGACTGGGAGAGGTCTAGTTTAATCAAAAAACTGACCGAGAACATAAACTGGCGCGGCCGAAAATGGCGCACTGCATTGTGGTTTGTATCCGTCTTTCTCCTGATATTCTCCCTTGCACGACCGCAGTGGGGAAGCGAGGTTCGTGAGATCGAACAGGAAGGGCTGCAGGTCATGGTTGCGCTAGATGTTTCTCAGAGCATGATGGCGCAGGATATTAAACCAGACCGCCTCACTCGCGCAAAACTCGAAATTGCGGATCTGATGCATAGACTTAATGGAGATGAAATTGGTTTGGTTCTTTTCTCAGGCGCCAGTTTTATTCAAGTTCCTCTTACATCTGACTACAATACGGCTTTAACCTATCTTGACAGCGCACAACCTGGAGTAATTTCCAGACCTGGAACGGTTATTGGAGACGCTATCCGGACGGCCATGCAGGGTTTTGATCCAGATCTTTCAAGTCAAAAAGTATTGGTTGTAATGACGGATGGTGAAGATCACGAAACAAACCCGCTGGCAGTCGCCCAGGAAATTGCCGACCAGGATGTATTGATCTACACCATCGGATTTGGCACACCAGAAGGCGAACCTGTCCCGGTTACGGATACCAATGGAAATATTGTAGATTGGAAACGAGATCAGGCCGGAAATGTTATTGTATCGATGCTTGACGAAGAGACCCTGAAATCCATGGCAGAAGTAGGAAATGGAAATTACTACAGGGCTGCAGCGGACGGGCGAGAACTGGACAGTTTATTAGCCGAAATTGACAAATTACAGAGAGCCCAGCTTCAGAACCGATTCGAAGTCAAGTATATTGAGCGGTTCCAGTACTTTCTCGGATTATCACTGCTTGCTTTGCTTGTCGCTGAAATGATTCCGGATCGGCGTTTGTCTCTGAAAAAGGTAAATCGAATTCAAACGGTGTTTAGAAATCCTTTTCGGAAAAGTGAAACAGCCATTCAAACCAATCCCAGTAATTAATCGAAAGTGACCTATGAATAATCAAAAACATATTAAATACTTCTTTATTCAAATTCTGCTCATTTTGACCCTTTCCCTTACTGCCTGCGGCGCATCTGTAGAGAAGTTAAACAAGCGTGGCAACGAAGCTTATACCAAACAAATGTATGAAGAAGCGCTGGTAGCTTACCAGGCAGCCCAAATCGAATCCCCGGAACTTGCCGAGCCGTACTACAACGCCGCGAATACGTTATACCGCCAGGGAAATTATGCTGAAGCGGTCAAACAACTGAGCTATGCGTTGAGTTTTGCTGACGAGGAGAGCATTAAACAGAGCGGTTTATATAACTTAGGGAATAACGCCTACAACAGTCAGGAATTAGAGCCTGCTGTGGAAGCCTACAAAGAGGCTCTGCTGATTGATGCCTACGACCAGGATGCAAAATATAATCTCGAACTTGCCCTGCAGCAGCAGGAACAACAACAGCAGCAAGAACAGGAGCAGCAGGAAAACCAAGAACAAAATCAGGACCAGGATTCAGAAGGCGAGAACTCACAGGAAAACGAGGATCAAAACGAAGATGGGGAAAACCAGGAGGACCAATCTCAGAGTGATGATAACCAGCAGGAAGGTGAACAGAACCAGGATTCGGAATCATCTGAAGATCAAGAAGGTGAAGAAGGTCAAAACAAAGATCAATCTGAGCAGCAGAATGAAGAAGATCAGGAGGATCAAGGAGACCAGAATGATCAAGAACAGGGAGAAGGGCAGCCTCAAGATCAAGAGAGTGATAACCAGGACCAAAATGAACAGGAAGGACAGGTGCCTGCTCCAGGAGAACGTATGACAGCCGAACAAGCTGAACAACTTCTAGCTGCTATCGCACAGGACATGGAGACGCTTCAGGAACGTTTAGGTCAGGTTCTATTTGTACAGGATTTACCCCCCATCCAGGATTGGTAATCAAGCGCCAAAATGGATGAAATTTATTGTAAGTGAGTTGGGAAACATTTTATAACTGGCAAAGGAAATTAACGGAATGAAGAAATTTACTCGGTTTTTACTATTAATAATACCCCTGGTTTTGGCGATCACCGGCATCATACCAGCATATGCACAATCATCGC
This sequence comes from uncultured Chloroflexia bacterium, assembly GCA_963753725.1. Classification (GTDB taxonomy): domain Bacteria; phylum Chloroflexota; class Anaerolineae; order Anaerolineales; family UBA4823; genus CAVWDI01. The sequence goes on from CAVWDI010000001.1 coordinate 116,175, forward strand.
CTGGGAAACCAGTTCTCTTCGCGGAAGTAGATAGAACCAACATCACTACTGACGATACGATCATACTAACTGTGACTGTAGATATGTTTGAATCATCTCTTTCTAAACCACAAATGCCTGCGTTACTGGGTTTTGATGTCATTGGTAGAAATAACGGCACACAAATCAGTATGCTGAATGGTGATATGACCGTTCAAGAGACCTATCAATATTATCTCCGACCGATTCAAACAGGCGATTTAATCATTGAACCGGTCAGCCTCTCGGTATACGGAACAACATACATCACTGACCCGATTGTTGTTCAGGTGACACATGGAACCGGAAATGCGAATCCCATACCACAGCCGGCCAGACCATCATTCCCTAACTTTCCCGCATTTCCTAATTTTCCTGCATTGCCTAATTTTCCATCTTTAGATGCCGGTGTTCCTTTCGACTCCCAACCGATGGATCCGGCCTTAGCCCCGGCTGAACTGGTTGGCAGAGATTATTTTCTTGAAGCTGGGGTTGATAACCTGACACCCTACCAGGGAGAGCAGTTGCTGTATACCATAAGGTTTTACACCGCTGCATCTCCTAATGAACCGGAGTATCTTGAACCGGCTTTTACTGGATTTTGGCACGAAACTGTACCAGACGAGAAACATTTTTCACTTCAATTCGGGAATCGTGCATACAATGTAATCGAACTTCAAACCATACTATTCCCAACAGTTGTCGGTGAAGTTCAAATCCCTCCCGCTCAAATCACGATACCGGCAGATATTTTCACTTCGGGAGGCACATTACAGACTAAAACTTTGCCATTGAATGTTAAAACGCTTCCTGATAATGCGCCCGGTAGCTTCAACGGTGCCATCGGAAATTTTAAAATTCAGACAGAAGTTGACACGCTCTCAACAATGGTCAATGAGCCCATAACCTACAAGGTGATTATTTCTGGTAATGGAAATGTTGAAAATATCACCGAGCTAGATTGGAACGAGGGACCAGAATGGCGCTCCTTTGATACAACAGTAAATTCATCAACACAATTTGAAAATGGTGTTCTTTCTGGCGCCACAGTATTTGAACGCTTGCTGGTACCAACGCAATCTGGAACGCTTAACATTCCTTCTGTCGACTTCAGCTATTTCGATCCAACTGCGGGTTCTTACCTAACAATTACAACACAACCATTTGATATAAATGTACAGAGTGATGGGAATGCAGTAATAAATCCCTCAACTGAACCGGGTTCACAGAGCGAAGTTCTTCCTTCAAATCCTGGGGTCGAATTAAGCGCTGTGAAATCCGTGTCGAATTCGAGCACGATTGGAAATGCAAATTTGATAAGCTCGCCAATCTATTGGCTGCTCTTTACAATCCCCTTATTTTTATTCGTTGGCTTCAGCGCCTGGCAGAATTATTCAAGACGGTATCAGAATGATGTTGATTACAGAATGTACAAAGGAGCGGCAAAGAAAGCGCGTCTGGCCTTAAAGCGTGCTGGACGAAATCCGACTCAGGTATTTAGCAGTGCAGGTAAGATATTAGTTGAATACCTCTCTGAAAAACTGAATCAACCCTTAGCGGGTCTTACTCTCGATGAATTAAGTGTTGCTCTTAGTTCGTTTGGACTTCAAAGTGATTTAGTCGATCAAGTTCAATCCTGTATCATGTTGAGTGAAATGGGAAGTTATTCTCCAGATAACCGCTTAGTATCTTCGAATGAATTTATTCAACAAATTGAAGACATAATATCAAAATTAGACAAAGAATTGTAAATAAAACAAATTTCTGGAGAAATGTGGAAGAATCTTATGCGCAAAATTTTAACTTTACTTTTAGCGGCAATGCTATTGATCTCGAGTTTGGTTATTGCCGTTGATTTATCATCATCACCTAATAATTCCAATCTCGAAAGTATCACAACTGCCAATAAATTATTCCAGGCTGGAAACTATGTTCAGGCGATTGGGATTTACGAACAGTTGATAGATCAAGGTTTATCCGACAGCGCTGTATACTTCAATTTAGGCAATGCTTATTATCAAGAAGGTGATATGGGGCGAGCCATGTTGAATTACAAACGCGCGAACCAGCTGGATCCAAGAGATGCGGACATCAAAAGGATTTTAGAAATCGTAGAAAGCAGTACAGCAGCAAGTGAAGATTTTCAACCAGCCGCATCTGGTCCCCTTCAGGGTATGGCAAACTTAACCCAAAGTTGGTTAACAATCAACGAATCTGCCATTTTCACACTGACCCTATGGTTTCTTTTCTTCTTTCTATTTATGGTCTATAGAATGCTTAAGCAAGGAAGATTTCGAACGAGTATTGGTTATTTGACACTGCTGGTTATGTTCATATTCGCTTTCATAGGAATATCTCTCGGAAGCAGGATCATCGTTGAAAAGATCCAGCCAGACGCGATTGTGGTCGCAAGTGAAATCACACTGAATAGTGAACCCAAAATGGAATCCACTACTGAATTCAATCTCAAGAATGGTGCACGCATTAAATTACTGGACACACAAGGTGAGTGGATAAAACTTTCGACTGCTGGAAACACAATCCAGGGATGGGTACCAGCCTCATCTATTGAAATGGTAGCTATAGACTTCTCAATTTAACTTAAAACGGCCATTATTATCTCCTGTACATAGATATCAAAAGAAAGATAAGCTAAATACCTTTGGAATTGAAGTAAAATCTTAATTAACGATTAGATCAAAAGTTATTTAGCCCAAATTTTTGAATAGTTGATTGAGGTATTAATAATGGCCAAACATATTCTGGTTGTCGACGACGATACACTTTTGAGACGAAGTTTGGGTTTGCAATTAGAACAGGCTGGATATCGCGCCAGCACAGCAGCAAATGCAGAAGATGCGCTGGCTTTGGCTGAGCGAGACCAGCCTGATTTAATCTTACTGGATGTAGGGCTTCCGGGGATGGATGGTCTTGAAGCGCTTAGACAATTTCAAAACAAGATGGATGTTCCGGTTATTTTTGTGACCGCTCGCAGGCGTGAATTGGACACGATACTGGGATTGGAGTTGGGTGCTGACGATTACATTACAAAACCATTCAATCCTGACGTTTTGTTAGCCCATATAAAAGCTGTTCTTCGGCGAAGTAAGCGAGCGGGCGTGGCGGGGTCAGACCCTTTAGTACTTACAGTCGGAGATCTTATTATTGATCCTGGCGCGCACACCGTTCAAGTATCTGGCAGGTCGGTTGATCTCACCGCCCGTGAATTTGCTGTATTACACGTACTGGCAAAAAATGCCGGGAAAGTAATATCAACGGACGCGCTTATCGCCCAGGTATGGGGAGCTGAATTCATTGGAGAACCTCAAGTTGTTTATGTACACATTCGCTGGCTGCGGGAAAAAATTGAGGAAGATCCAAAGAACCCGAAACGAGTCCTCAACGTACGCGGTGTAGGCTATAAACTCATATCTTATTCGAATTATCCATGAAAAGCTTGCGCAGCCGCTTCGTATTAAGTCACATTCTGCCTATCCTCATCACAGTTCCACTGTTAGCCTTTGCTTTAATTTATATAATCGAAACACAGGTGCTCTTAAAAACACTTTCTCAGAATCTTACAGAAAGTGCTAAATTAATCACGGAAACGATTGAAGAGCATCCTGAGGTTCTGGGGTGATCGAGAATCAGCCAGCCAGATTACATCGCAATTGAGTTACAGTGTTGAAGCTCAAATTCTCATGATTGAGCCCGATGGTGATATTCTGGCGCAAGACCCTGATATTGATGATGCTCTAATTCCGGAAGTGGATATTTCGGGTTTAGCCAAAGCCCAAAGCGGTCAAATGAGTGTAAGTGTTACATACGGCTGGTTCACCCAATCTGGAGAGGTCTTGGTCCCAGTTTTAATAACGAAAATAAATTGGTAGGAATTGTTGGACTTACCCAGACCCTGGAAGGGACCGCCAATGAATTTGGTCGTTTGCGAAATTTGATATTGATCATATTTATTGTTGAAATCTTATTTGCGGTTTTACTGGGATTGGCGATGGCATTAAGCCTGGAACGTCCAATCAAGCGCACAGTAGATTCGGTAGTTGAAATTGCATACGGCCAAAAAATTGAGCCGCTTGAAATTGAAGGACCGAGAGAGATTTAAGAATTACATCAAGCAGTAAACTTCCTATCAAAGCGGCTTAATAAACTAGAAGAAACTCGCCGTCGTTTACTGGCTAATCTGGTTCACGAATTAGGCAGACCGTTGGGAGCTCTTCTATCAGCTTTGCATGTTCTTCGAGGACCAACAGGAGATGACCCTGTTATCCGCCAGGAATTGCTGGGTGGAATGGAAAAAGAACTATACCGCATGCAGCCTATGCTGGATGATCTTGCTCAACTGCATGGACAGGTACTCGGTGCAATCATTCTCAACCGGATTTCGATCGATATGAACGATTGGTTATCGCCTACAATTCTTCCATGGCGGGCTCAGGCTCTTGAAAAAGGATTGGAATGGGTACCCCAGATACCAGCGAATCTACCTACATTAGAAATCGACCCTGACCGCATGGCACAGGTCATTGGAAACCTGCTGAGCAATGCTATTAAAATATACGCCAGCTGGAGGGACCATAGCAATATCTTCCAGTGTTTTACCGGCGGAATTTATGATCCAAATCAAGGACAATGGATCTGGAGTTTCCCCCGAAGAACAGAAAAAAATATTTGAACCGTTTTACCGCAGCAGCGAAGATCGACGGTTTCCTCAAGGATTAGGATTGGGATTAACCATTGCCCGGGATATTATGATCGCGGCATGGCGGAGAATTAACCATCCACAGCGAATATGGGAAAGGCAGCGTTTTTTCGATACATCTTCCTCATAATGACAAAAAGCGGTAAGTAGGCTTCTCGCTAATCTAACCCACTTTTACGAAACCGCTGCCCTTCGTAGCGTTTTTATATTATCTGCCACTTTTGTATTCTTATTAAAAATCGAGGAACCAGCAATGAGTACAGTCGCGCCTGCGCGTGCGGCTTCGGCAGCCGTACCTGGGTTAATCCCGCCGTCAACTTCTATCTCAATATTTTCTAATCCCTGATCGATGATCATCTGCCTGATACTTGAAATACGACCAGTGCTTTTCGGTATATATTCCTGCCCACCAAAACCTGGATTGACGGACATAACCAATGCGTGATTTACATATTCCAGCACCTCTTGAAGTTTATTCAATGGAGTTCCTGGATTTAATGTCACACCCGCCTGGATTCCACCATCCTTGATCTGCTGAATTGTCCTGTGCAGGTGTACACAGGTCTCAACGTGTACAGTGATGTTATCTGCACCTGCATCGATAAAATCATTGATATACATTTCAGGGTTAGTAATCATAAGGTGCACATCAATTACTACTCCACGATCGACTGTTAGGGGTTTGATCGCCTCCACGACGAGGGGTCCAAAACTGATATTCGGAACGAAGTGGCCGTCCATCACATCAACATGGATATATTCAGCGCCTGCATCAACCGCTTCCCGTACCTGGTCACCTAAAATCAAAAAATCTGCAGACAGAATTGAGGCCGCAATTTTCACACTCATTCCTCACGCTCCAGAATCCTGGTCCCACTGGAACCAGCCACAACCACTTTGTTTGCCATATTCAAAAATAAGCCATGTTCAACAATCCCAGGTCTATTCGCTAACTTATCTGCTAATTCACCCACATTTCCAATGCCATTCGGAAAAATGCAGTGAACCAGAAAATTCTTATTATCGGTTTCCACAAGATTTCCATATTCATCTCGCAGCAAATGGGCTTCACAATCCAGGCTGTTAAGCCATTGCACATGAGCTTCTGCCTCAAATTGGACAATTTCTACAGGCAATGGACTGCTGAGTCCCAGATTTGACACGAGTTTGGATTCATCCACAATAACGATGAACGTTCTGGCAAATATTTCGACGATTTTTTCGCGTAATAATGCCCCACCCATTCCCTTTATCAGATCTAACTGTGGATCAACTTCATCTGCCCCATCGATTGCAATATCCAGTTGAGGATTTTTTGACAATGTCGTTATAGTAATCCCCAAAGCTCTTGCCTGTGCAGCGCTCGCAATCGATGTCGGCACGCCTTTGATTCCCTTCAATTCACCACAGTTAATTTTTTCGCCCATTAAGTCGATAAAAATCCGGGTCGTAGATCCAGTTCCCAACCCGACCACCATTCCATTTTTTACATATTCTAAAGCACGGGAAGCTGCTTGTTGTTTAAGATTTATTTCAGAATAATATTATCCTCTCTGAAAAACTATTTTCCGGTTTGAGTATCAAGGATCATACAATTATTAATCCTCGATGGATTATAAACGAATTCTTCAACGCTTGCTTCCAACCAATTCAATTTCCTTGACAAAAGGAGACAATTTTAGTAATCTAAATAGACTGACCAGTCAGTTTATATACGGAAAATTTTATGACTCCCAGACCAGATATTCAAGGTGAAAGGAAAAAACAAATCCTGGATGCAGCCATGACCGTGTTCGCTCGAAAAGGGTTTCACCAGGCGCGTATGGATGATATCGTTGAACAATCCGGTCTCAGTAAGGGAACGATTTACTGGTACTTCAAGAGCAAAGATGAGCTCATTTCGACAATTATGGGGAGATTATTTGAAGCCGAGTTCGAAAGTCTTCGAAAATTACAGGAAGAAGACAGCTCGGCTGGTTCAAAGATAAAAAAGTTTATCAACATGGCTCTATTTGATATTGAAAATATACTGTTACAAACACCGCTCACCTATGAGTTTATCTCTGCCGCTTCGAGGGAATTGGAAATCCGCTTGACTTTACAAAAATATCTTCGTAGTTACATCGAGTTGATAAATCCAATTATTCAAGAGGGTGTTGATTCTAGCGAATTTCGTTCAATCGAACCCATAGATGCTACCATCGCCATTGGTGCGATATTCGAGGGTCTTATCCTGCTATGGGTATACGATCCAGAAATTGTGGATTTAAACCATCACATGAATACTTCAATCGATTTACTATTAAAAGGATTAAATTCTGAACCAAGTTAGGGGGTTGAATGTGGAAAAAAACAGTGCGCGAATAATCCCCATTGTTAGCTTCAAGCTAAGAGAGTAAAATTCAACTTTGATTCTACATAAATACAACTAAATACGTACCTCAGTTAACGTATAAGTACCGACTTTCAACGAGGATGACTTAACCTTCCATCGTAGTTTGGCTTTGAATGGAAACTAATACTTAATTTTCTCCTGAGGTAGACATCGTAGAGTACTCTGAATGGAAACACAAAACCACTTAGTAAACAACCCTGGTGAAATAGATTACAACAGGAAGTGGTATGTCATGGCCGCTGTCGCCATGGGTATTTTCCTGGCGACAATCGACAGCAGCATTGTAAATGTAGCCTTGCCGACACTTGTCCGTCAATACAACACAAATTTTGCTACCGTACAATGGGTGATATTAGCCTACCTCCTGACACTGGCGACTTTATTATTGAGTGTGGGACGATTGGCGGATATGCGTGGCAAGAAACCAATTTATGGAACGGGATTTATTGTATTCACTGCTGGATCGATACTTTGCGGGCTCGCCCCTACGGTATATTGGTTGATTTTCTTCCGCATTGTTCAAGCAATCGGGGCAACCATGATTCTGGCCTTGGGAATGGCAATCGTGACCGAAGCATTTCCTGCCAGCGAACGTGGAAAAGCGTTGGGGATAACTGGATCCATGGTTTCAATTGGGATCGTGATTGGTCCGACAATCGGGGGAATAATAATAGATGCCCTATCGTGGAATTGGATATTCTTTGTAAATATTCCTGTGGGTATTGTTGGTCTCTGGATGCTTATAAAATTTGTTCCGAACATCAAACCTATCGGAAAACAGCGGTTTGATGTTCCTGGTGCAGTATTTTTATTCATCAGTCTGCTTTCTTTTTTAATCGTGCTAACTGTAGGCCAGCAGCACAGTTTTATTGAATTTCGTGTTTTGATCTTGTTTGTTATATCGATAGTATTTTTTGGTTTGTTTATCTGGCAAGAATTGCGTACCGACCAACCGATGATCGATTTAGACCTATTCAAAAATAAGATTTTCAGCATCAGTTTAGCAACTGGATTTCTAACATTTTTTACGATTGCGGGAACAATCATTCTGATGCCCTTTTATTTGGAGAACAATCTTGGTTATGAAACCCGCCAGGTGGGTCTGATGCTGGCTGTTGTACCCATTGCAATGGGTGTTGTTTCCCCAATATCAGGCTCTTTATCGGATCGTTTTGGATCACGTGCCATTGCTGTATTGGGTTTAATCATTCTCTCGATCGGATACTATTCTTTTAAGTCAGCTAACGTTAACAACCAGCACATTGGAATATATCCTGCGCTTTCTTCCAATTGGTCTCGGAATGGGTATTTTCCAATCGCCAAATAACAGCACCATTATGGGTAGAGCGCCTCGCAGCCAGCTGGGAGTTGTTTCTGGTATGTTAGCGATTAACCGAACAATAGGTCAAACCATTGGAATCGCCATATTAGGCGCGCTGTGGGCGAGTAGGGTTATCTTTTACAGCGATTCCACCATCAATAGTTCCACAGCAAATGCCGACTCGGTTTCCCAGGTTTTAGCATTACATGATACTTTTTTGATTGTTGCAGTAATAATCCTGGCAGCTTTAGCTCTCAGCGTATGGGGATTTATGATCGATCGAAAACATCAAGCGAATGTAAAAAATATCCCGGTCTGATGAAATTTGTATTTGTCAAACACATAGCAATTCCTTCAGATCATGGCTCATGGGTATTCTTAATCAGCCCTCTTTTGATTGGATTGTTTACCGCCCCAAACTGGTCAATTGCGACATGTATTTTGACACTCGCTGCATTTGTTGGTTTTTTAATCCGCCAACCCACTACGATCGCAGTAAAAACGTTCAGCGGCCGCCGTCCTAAGCGAGAATTAAATATTGCTTTGTTCTGGATTATTGTTTATGGTATTCTGGGATTTATATCCATTCTTGGTTTGATTATTCTTGGGTATTCTTATGTCCTGCTGCTGGTGATTCCAGGTATTATTGTTTTCATCTGGCATCTTTATTTAGTCAGTAAAAGAAGTGAACGGGGACAATTCGGAGTTGAATTGGTCGCCAGTGGTGTGCTTGCTCTCGCGGCACCGGCGGCTTATTGGGTCGGGATAGGTCATCCCGACTTCATTGGCTGGCTGCTCTTTGTTCTGGTTTGGCTGCAGTCAGCTGCCTCGATTGTATATGCACATTTAAGATTGGATCAGCGGCGGTGGGTTACTGAACCAGACCTGACGGACAAAATAAAATTTGCTCGCCGCGGATTGATTTATACGACATTCAATTTTTTATTGATTGTAATATTTTCAATATCAGGATTGCTGCCCCGCTTGTTGTTCATCCCATATGCCGTCCAATGGATTGAGACAATATGGGGAACACTCAATCCGGCTATCGGTGCGAAACCTAATTCAATCGGTATACGGCAGTTAGTACTGAGTTCACTTTTTACAATTCTATTTATTCTTACCTGGAATCTTGGATAACAATATCAGGGATGAGATTGGGTTATCTTTGATCATAGTAAACATTTCTCATTCCGGTTGATTAAAGATTACTTATTATTTGAGTTTCTACTCGTAACTTCAACCCTCTTATGGTGTTTCCAAATTGAAGAACCTAACGATTTTTTGGAACTAAAATTTAACCACCCAGAGGTATTTAGTCCTAGAAGATACACAAAATAACAGGAGGTAACAATGGCAGACGAAATAGTACAGCACCCCGAAGAACCAAATGAAGAACCTGTAATAGAAGAACCGGTTGAATTGACAATTGATGAAACTGCTGATGAAGATGTGCCTTTGGATGATTATTCAACGGATGATATAACAAGTGATGATAAATTATGGGCCGCATTAGGTTATCCTATTCCATTGATCGCCCTCATTGCTTTGCTGTTAGAAGATAAGAAAGACCGTCTTTTCATCAGATTTCATGCAGTACAATCGATTGCGGTTAATATCATTCTGTGGATCGTGATTATCCTATTAAGTCTCCCCAACCGTGGGATGTGTTTCTCTTTTATGGCTAATTACGCTTTGGCCTGCATATGATTCATATCAGGGCAAATACACAGAAATTCCTTTCATAACAAACTTTATCAAGAAGCAAGGTTGGGTAAAGGGTGGTGCATAGATTTCCAAAAGAAGAATATTGATCGCCTCAGTTAATCGGGTAGGAGGGGGCCTCGCAGCCCCCGTCCTCCCACACCACCGGACATACTCATCGTATCCGGCGGTTTCTTTTATTGTTGTAGCATCGCATACCTTTGAACCAGATTTACAAGTCCTTGTTCCTGAAACCATGCTTTGCTCATAGCCTCGTTTGCCTGCGGGCTCCCGGACATCCGCCACCAGCCTTTTCCACTAAGCGCTAAAAGCCATACCCGCCATTCGGGCACACCCAAGCTTTGTAGAAAGTCGGCGATGGTTTTCGTCCGTTTGCACTGTTTCAGGCGCACGCACCTGAGCTTTCGCCTCATCCACTCATCCAGCCTTCTTAGGTGGCTCTTGCATTCCGCATTCCGGAAGTAGGTTACCCACCCGGTCAGATACGAGTTCAATTCAGCGATCATTCTTGCCAGACCGATTCCCCGGTTGCGGCGTGTGATCTGCTTGACCCGCAGTTTCATACGCTTCAGACTCTCCGGCGCAATCGCCAGTCGCCCGCCCAGTAGGATGCGGTAGCCCAGGAACTTGACTTCGCTCACATAGGCCACTTTGCTCTTTTCCCGGTTTACACGCAATCGGAGTTTCTTTTCCAGAAACCGGGTAATCGATGCCATAACTCGTTCCCCAGCCGCCCGACTGTAAACGTAGATGTTGCAGTCATCGGCATATCGGCAGAAACGATGGCTCCGTTTCTCCAGTTCCTCGTCCAATTCGTCTAGCAGTAGATTTGCCAGTAGTGGGGATAGTGGCCCGCCTTGTGGTGTCCCTTCATAACCTACAATACACACCCCGTTCTTCATCATCCCTGCTTCAAGGAAACGTCGGATGATCTTCAGCAGGCGTTTATCTCCGATCCTTCTTGCTAATCGGCTCATCAGTACGTCATGGTTTACCTGGTCAAAAAACTTTTCCAGATCTATGTCCACCACTATTCCCCGCCCTTCCGCTACGTATTCCGCCCCGGCCTTGAGCGCATCATGCGCACTCCGTCCTGGTCGGAACCCGTAGCTGGAGTTTGAGAAGGTTGGGTCTATTATCCCTTCCAGCACTTGGGCGATGGCTTGTTGCACCAGGCGGTCTATCACCGTTGGGATGCCCAATTGCCGCACCCCTCCTCCTGGCTTGGGGATTTCCACCCCTCGCACCGGCTTCGGCTCGTAGCTCCCGTCTTTCAGTGCCTTCACCATTTCGTCCTTATGCTCTAACAGCCAGGGGTACAGTTCTTCGACTGTTATCTTGTCTACTCCTGCCGCCCCTTTATTGGCTTTCACTCTCTTATAGGCTCGGTTCAGGTTTTCTCGTTCACATATCTGCTCCATCAGTTCGCTTGCCAAGGCTCGTTCTCGGTTCAACGCCGTGAAAGCTTGTGGCTCCTCGCTCCCTTCAGCTCCGCTTCCGCCGTCACTGTTTGGGGCGTGGCGCACGCCGTCCAGCTCCTCTATGAAACTCGTCTGGTACCACCTGCCTTCCTGCCTCTCCACTTCCATCGAGTTTTCCCGTCTGCTCCTTGCAATAAATGATTCGGCCCTTCCCTGCGGGCACCTCCCGCTGGTACTATAGCCTCTGCTGACTTCTCTCATCCCTTCCTGGCCTGTTTCCAGTCCTGTAGTCCGCTCGCCGGACAGATTGAGAGACCTCCCAGGGTAAGCTGTGCCACCTTCCCCCGGTCTCTGCCGGATTTACCCCAGTGCCTTCCAGATGACTTTTGGGCTTCCCAATCCATTGCTCGGTTACCCTGCCACTGTGGCCTTTTATCCGTTTCCTGTTCGTCAGATCCGGGTTTTGTTCCAGGCTTCCTTCAGATCCCGTCTCGCAACCGGCACCCTTGCCCTTCCCTAGCGGTTCCGGTCATCTCGGCCCGCAGAGATCTTTCACCTCCTGGTTTCACAGCATGCCTGGCACACAATAAGATAAACGCAGGGAAAGTTACCTGCGTTTTTTCTATTTATAAAATATCAAGAATAACGATGCATAAGTGATAAAATATTCCCCCCACTCAAATTATTTATAGGTGAGCGAAATTGTGGAAAAGATCGAAAATAATATTTCCCTGGTTGAACCCAGAAATACAATTGAAGTCCATTTACCGGATGGTCGTGTCCTGAATGGACCAAGAAATTGTGAACTTGGGACTATTCTGCGTGCATTACATGAATTTGATAATCCACCCATAGTTGGTGCAGTCGTTAACGGTATGTTGCGCGAACTTACTTATCAAGTTAGTATGGATTTAAATGTAAGACCAGTAACGATGAGTGAATTGGATGGTATGCGCATCTACCGTCGTTCTTTAATATTTCTTCTGGATACTGCCTTCGACCAATTATTTCCCGAGGCAGTCCTGCGGGTCGATCACTCCATTGCATCAGGTGGTTATTATTGTAGAGTTGATGGGATGCCTCCACTCACAAACCAGGATATCATTGAACTGGAGGCCTCAATGCGCAAACTGGTCGCCGCTGACCTCCTTTTCAACCGGAAAGAAGTGCCTCTATCTCACGCGATTTCTTATTTTGATTTTGAAGGAGAATTAGATAAAGTTCGTTTACTTTCTCACCGCAAGAAGGATTATCTTACCCTTTATGAATTGGATGGTCACTACGACTACCATCAAGGATATATGGTTCCATCTACAGGTTTTTTAAACCGGTTCCGTTTGGAATTAATCGAAGATGGTTTCACGCTTCGATTTCCGAGACAGAATACACCTACTGAATTATCTCCTTTCGTAAAATATCCCAAACTGTTAAATACTTTTCGCCGTTATCGGAATTGGTTATCCTTATTAGGTATTTCAAGTGTCGGCACACTTAATGACGACATCAAGAATGATAGAGTACACGAAGTTATTCTGGTTTCTGAAGCGCTTCACGAACAACGTGTTACAGATATTGCATCACAGATCGCATCTCAGCATGATCGCATCCGTGTTGTAATCGTCGCAGGTCCTTCAGCCTCTGGAAAGACAACATTTTCCAAACGTTTATCTGTTCAATTACTCGCCCTTGGTATCGCGCCATTTCCCTTAGAAATGGACAAATATTTTATCGATCGAGATAAAACTCCCCGAAATGAAAAAGGTGAGATTGATTTCGAATTAATTACCGCATTGAACCGGGAACGTCTTTCAAACGATTTAAATAGTTTGATCGCAGGTGGAACAGTACAACTTCCATGTTTTGATTTCCTGACGGGAACAAGCAGTCCGGGCGAAACTTGTCCACTTAAAATCAAACGAGATAATCATCCTTGAAGGCATTCATGGATTAAATCCGGATCTAATTTTAGATTTTCCATCTCAAAAAACTTTTCGAATTTATGTATCTGCGCTAACCCAACTGAATTTAGACAGACACAACCGTATCTCTACAACTGATAACAGGTTGCTCCGCAGGATCGTACGTGATGCCAGGGAGCGCGGATACTCTGCTCATGAGACCATTAAATTGATGGGATTTTGTACGTAATGGAGAGAGAAAAAATATATTTCCTTATCAGGAATATGCAGACGTAATGTTCAATTCGGCATTGGCGTATGAAATGTCTGCATTAAAAACCTATGCTGAACCGCTTCTTCGACAGGTGCCTTTTGGTACACCAGAATACATTGAGGCCAAGCGTCTATTAGCCTTTCTTGACTGGTTCCTCCCCCTGGATAACGAACTCATTCCCGATAATTCTATTCTGAGAGAATTTATTGGTGACTTAATCCTTCAGGATTTTTCCCTCTGGAGAAATTACGAATAATCATTTTACATTTTCTTGCTTTTTTTATTCGATAATCAATTGCGAAAAAATATACCAGATCCCTATTACAAGCCAGATAACAATAAGCAGCACAAATGGCCAGAATTGCCTGATTGAAAGCCAAAATGGAACTGATTCCTTTTTGGTTATTTCCGATTTTTCCGGGTAACGATTTGCCTGCAGTAATTGCGATGTTTCTGTCACCTTGGGAAATTGAAGCGTGTACGTTGGAACCGGTGGGATTGTAGCCGTCCCCGTAATAAATTCGGGGGAAGTAATCTGATAAGTAACTTTAATACTTGGATCATTCGAAGATTTATCTACCCGATCGAATGATTCAATTAATATCCACCTCTTCCGCTTTCATCTTTGTATTCACCACGCCCGAGGATGCAAAGTTAACAATTTTTAGATTCCAAAACCCCAACAATAACAAGCCATGCAGATTATCTGAGAATAAAGTGCCAATTATTAAAAAATACAATTACCGGCAATAACAAGCAAAGGTTTGTAAAATGAATAAGTCTTTTTTTCATATGGTGATAATCACCAATCCCTGATAAAGCAATTATTTTTGACTAGAAGGTTATTACTAGCACTAGTAAATGTAGTATTTACTGGAAAAAATTCTTGCTTTTAATTATACCAATCCGGAATATATCAGACATTAACTCGCATAGATATTGCAACATGTTTACACAACCAAATTGTAAAGAAGAATTCTAATAAAAATGACCAAACATAAGGCTTATTAATCGATGCAAAGTAAAAGCTTGATGCTGTTCACGTTTCTCATTCTAATACTTTCACTTGCACTATTCATTGCCGGAACCAGGATTCTTAATGTGTTTTCCTCTCCAGATATTTTTTCAACCGCAGACCCTTCTGTAAATCAAGATCTGTATGAGAAAATTGAAGGTGAAATCAGGCTCGAAATCCAGGCTAAAAAAGAGCAAGTCCTGGTTTATTTATTAAATGAGACATTAATTGAGAATATAACCATCTCAAATGACGGTGAATGGGCATTTGCCTGGCTGACGCCGGTCGATCCTGATTCCGGTTTAACTATTCCAGCTGAACCAGGTTTAATCATTGCTCATTTTGACGGTACGGAATGGAAAGTTGCTTTACCTTCAGACCCGATTTGGGATTTATTCATTCAAAAAGTTCCGCATGATTTACTTCCAGAAGATATAAAGACATTTTGGATTGAAAAAAGTGTTGCTCGAGTTGAATCAGCATTGGAAATAGGTCCGTTTGACGGATACTACTTGCCTTTCGCCGGTGGGGAGACACTCTTTATGACTAGAGTGTGAACCACGATGCTTACACGCCAAGCAAAGCAGCCCATTATGCTTTTGATTTTGCACGCGGTGGATATCCAAGCGCTATGTTTAACGTCCATGCAGCTAAAGGAGGCAGAGTATATAAAGCCGCCTGGTCTTATGCAAACGGCAATCCAATGTACACCAACTTGCTCGTCCTTGAGGATACAACCACAGAACCAACTACATACCAGTTGTACATGCATTTGGCTCAAGATAGTATCCCGATTGAATTCCGGGAAAAAGGTGCATATGTAGGGCAAGGACAGTTTATCGGTGTGGCAGATGATACTGGTGTTAGTTCTGGAAATCATTTACATTTCCATGTTCACACAAATCCCGCCTCCTATTGGGGACACTCCGTAGATATCACATTTGAAGATGTCCTTATCAATGGCGGCAGACCAAGGAACAAGGGTGATCTCAAGTACTGTTTAAATGATGCTGTATATCAAGATGTCTGTGACGAAACAAGTTATACATACACCTCAAGGAATTTTCCAAATCCTGACTACATCCTTCCCACTGGAGATATTACATCTCCAGCATATGGAGCAACAATCACCTCGGATACTGTAGAGATTAAAGGGTGGGCAACCGACGAGGGCACAGGTATAAAGAGTGTACAAATAATCGCCAAGCACTCAGGTGAGTGGCAGCCAATCAGTGAAGTTATGACCACCACGCAGTTCACCAAAGTCTGGGATCTTTGTAAAGATCAAGTTCCGGACGGTCCTGTTAGCCTCGCCCTTGAGATTTAAGATAATTACTTCAATCAAGCTGAAGGACTGCCAGGTTTCACTAACTTTCTCAAAGATTTTTCCTGTCCGCCTCAACCTCCTTCATGTCAACCATCCGAAGAAGAAATTGCTCTTTTCTCGGAAACTGATTTTCAGGGGGAATGTGTGACACTTGGCTTGGGCGATCACGGGACAAGCGAATCATTGGGTGATGTGGGCGAAAATAACGCTGAATTAATCCTGGTTGGAAGTCATATGATGCCAACCTTGTTTCTGAATCAAGATCTTTCTGGCCGCGGCGATACAATACTAACAAATGACAGCAACCTTTCCGATGACCGCATCGGAGCAAATAAGGTTTCATCTGTCAAAGTCCAATCTCGCCAGTCAACGCCAAGAATACCAAATCTGATTACACCAAACTACAGCGCAGTCTACAATCAAGATGAGACCTTGAGTTTTTCCCTGGATAATCTTGGTGGAGGAACGGAATTTCAATTTCGAATAAACATCAATCAGAATGAAAACCTTGATTCCCCTTGGGTGAGTAACACTTATTGGTACTATAATGGATTGCCTCCCGGGAATTACACGTGGCAAGCCAGATCGAAGAATGAAAATGCTGTAAGCGGTTGGAGCAGTTTTCGCTATTTTTATGTCCAAGCGCTGAATCCAAACGCAATTGTCGTTACGGCTCCATTTACTGACGACATGGAATCTTCATCCTCCCAATGGGCAAATAGCGACAATTGGAGGAAATCAAACCAAAGTAATCACACTCAAGATGGTTCATCGAGTTGGATATATAACATCGATTCCACCGATGGTTACGATTCCGGATCTCCCAACTTGGGACACCTGACTTCCCCACCTGTCCAAATACCTTCTAGTGGAAAATATTACTTGCGCTTCTGGTACAAATACGAAACCGAATCCGACAAAACCAATTGGGATCTAAGACTAGTACAGGTATCTGTAGATGGCGGTCCTTTTGAAGACATCTTGTTGCTTAATGACGATAATGCAAATAAATGGCTGCGGGGTCCTGTTAAATCTTTAGCGAATTATTCCGGTAAAACGGTTCAAATTCGTTTTTATTTCACAACATTGGATAAGGCTTTCAATACGTACAAAGGGTGGTTAATTGACGATTTTTCCATTACAACCACCCCTCCGCCAAATTGTTCAGATTTCGATAATGATCCTACAAATGCCACAGCTTTAGAATATGGCGAATCAAAGCATGGTCAAATTTGCCCTATGGGAGATATTGATTATTACCAATTCAACGGCAAAGCGGGGGATCATATCGGGGTAAACATAGCTGGAGATGTTCAAGATACTTCTCAAAATCCAACAATATATCTTCTGGACGGAGATGGCAGCTCGATCTTAAAAACGAACGAGGTATTAGAACGAATTTCAGCAAATAGTTCAAACCTATTTTACAAACTCAATCGAGATGGTGTGTATTTCCTGAAGGTAAAATCCTGGAATCATCCTACTACAGGAGGGGTGAACGATACATACACAATCCGCATCATCCAGGATAACGAGAAACCCAATGTAAGCTTCATCGTTCCCCATACGAATCAACAAATTTCCACCGGACCAATCACACTCACAGTAGATGCCAGTGATACAATTAGTGGAATCAGCCATGTGTCATTTTTCTGGCATCCAGCAGATTGGAAAGATTTGGACTGGGTCTCTATAGGAGATGATTGGGACGGATCAGATGGCTGGAACATGTATTTAGATATCCCAGTTTCCGAGGACCCTTCCCAAATCGCCTTCTTTGCTCGTGCATATGACCAGGCTGGGAATGTATCAGGCACAGCTTATTGGAATAATCAAGGGACAACAATTTATCTTCCGTAACTTTCAAAAAGTGAGCCATTACCTGTGAAGTTGATTATCCAGATACCTGCCTATAACGAAGCAGACATCCTTCCTACAACCATTCAATCTCTTCCGAATGAACTTCCCGGGATAGATCAGATTGAGATACTTGTAATTGACGATGGCAGCGATGATGGGACAGCCGAGATTGCGAAATCCCTTGGGGTCCAGCACGTATTGCAACTACAAAAACACACTGGTCTGGCTGCGGCCTTCATTCGCGGTCTAGAGACTGCACTGCAAAATGGAGCCGATGTAATTGTCAATACCGACGCTGATAACCAATATTATGCAGAAGATATAATTATTCTTATCGAACCGATTTTATCCGGGCAGGCGGATCTAGTGGTGGGTGACCGGGGCGTTGGAGATCTTAAGGATTTCTCCGCATCAAAACGCATCTTACAACGATTCGGAAGTTGGGTGATGGCCAAAGCATCTGGAGTTAAAACTCCTGACGCGACCAGCGGTTTCAGAGCGATAAGCCGTGAAGCGGCTTTACGCACATTAGTGCAGAGCGAATATTCTTATACACTGGAGACACTTATCCAGGCAGGCGCCAGACAAATTTCGGTGGCTTACATACCTATCCGTACAAACCCTCAAACCAGACCATCCCGTTTGATGAAGAGCATTCCGCAGTATATTGCGCATTCCGGTACAACCATCATTCGTGCATATACAATGTATAGCCCCTTAAAGATATTCTCAATGATTGCAATCTTGTTGATACTTGGGGGAGTAATGCTGGGGGCACGCTATATGTACTTCTACTTAATTGGTCGCGGCGCTGGGCATGTCCAATCGGTAATATTTGGCGCAGTATTAATGATCGTTGGATTCCAGGTGCTGTTGATAGGACTGCTCGCCGACCTGGTGGGATTTAATCGTCAAATATTAGAAGAGGTGCTCTACCGCATACGACGAATAGAGTTGAGCGAAAACAGCGATTTTTCCACTGAAACAAATCAGCAGAATGACAATACCATCCTATAAAATACTGGTTCCCCTTTTAATAATATTTCTAGGGGTAACTGGGTGTAGGACATTGACTGCAGATGAGCAGCCTGGTCGTACTCATTTTGAATTGCTTGAGGCTGGCTCCAACCTGGGTCAGACCTTTGTTTCACGATATGATGGGCTTGAAGGAATTAGTGTATACCTGGTTCCACACTCACCAGGTAATAGGGATATAACCCTGCGTTTATTCCAAAATCCTCAGGACACCATTAGCTTGAGATCAAGTTCCCTCAATCTGGAAGATATAAATGATCCAGGATTTTACAAATTTAATTTCCCAACTATAAAGAATAGCGCCCACGAAAGTTATTTTTTTCTCCTCGAGCTCGACGGATCGGGATTAATGAAAGTTGGCGCTGCTGATGGTACCCGTTATTTAAACGGCGCTCTTTATACAAATCATGAACCCCAAGATGCTCAATTAACTTTTCAACTCGCCCATCATCTAATCTATACGATCATTGGACTTCTCAAAGAAATATTGGGCTGGTTAGTAATAATTGTGGGAAGCATATTTCTTTTTATGATACCCGGTTGGGGGTTATTGGGAATTTTCTGGCGAAATTGGAATTCATTTCATTGGGGGGAGAAATTGGGGTTATCTGCTGGTATGAGCCTGGCGATATATCCCCTGCTTTTCCTTTGGACCAGCTTGGCAGGTATAAACCTCGGACCACTTTTCCCCTGGTTTATTGGGGGCATTGGATTAAATATTAATAATTTTGGGAAACAGAGAAAAATTTCTTAGCTTGCCGGGTGTTATTCGAAAGCCCGATTTTTGGTTTTCTCATTGGACATCAGGCATCCAAATTTACGACCTGATACTTGTGCTCGTGATCGTAATGGTATTTACCTCGAGGATTTGGTTGATCCGGAGTTTGTACGCACCCGTCGGAAGTGATCCTATACACCACACGATGATCACTCAATTACTTAATCGACAACCGCGGCTTGTTTAATTCGTGGGAACCTTACAGCGAACTGCAAAGTTTTACATATCATTTCGGTTTCCATGCTGCTGCAGCATCATTCCAGTGGTTGTTTGGTTTACCCTCCCAACAATCGGTTCTATGGGTTGGACAACTATTAAATGGCTTGGCTGTAATTGCCGTTTTTCCCCTCGCGAAACGTATCGGTCGCAGCCCGTGGTCAGGTGTCGCAGCTGTCTTATTGGCGGGCTTGTTGTCTCACATGCCTAATTATTTTCTAAATTGGGGACGATACACGCATCTTGCTGCGCTGGTAATCATGCCGGCGGCTGTTTACATGGCGTGGGACCTGCTCACATACAAAAAAATAAAATGGAATATTGCGCTTCCTGTGATCATAATCTGGAGTGGCTTAGCTCTCACACATTATCGTGTCATGGCACTTGGCTTATCTTCATCCCAGCCTTATGGATGTTCAATATCGGTCATAGTTCAATTCGCACTATGGTCTTTTGGAGAACAATGATTGGTCTTGGAATATTTCCTGTTGACCCTTCCCTGGATGATAAATGCATTTATTGGCAAAACTCCAGATTTGTTGGCTGCAATATTTACCACTCCATTAAGTGCTCGCATCAGTACTAATAATCAATTTGAGAGCATTGGAGATCTTTCAACATACTTGTCAATTTTCCTATGGATAATGCTTTTGGTAAGTTTAGGATGGGGATTGTGGAACCGAAACCGCCGCGTCGCAATAATTAGCGTTTGGTGGTTTCTGGCATATCTGGTCGCCAATCCTCACTTCTTGAATTTACCCGGAAAAGGAGCGCTGTCTAATAAAATCGTGCTCTATTCTTTATACCTGCCCGCTTCAATTATCATCGGCGCTTTTATTGGTTGGGTGATCGATTCCACTCTTTCAAAAAGATCTGAATCAACCAAATCCAGAATATTGCTAGGGATTTTTACGATATTCATCCTCCTCGGTGTTTGGGGGACACGCCAGCGGCTTCAAGAATTACGAAAATTTGAAATCTTTGTCACCCAACCTGACCTCACTGCAATGGAATGGATTGAAGGTAATATTGGGAACGATGCTAAGTTTTTGGTTAACTCTTACTTTGGATTTGGTATTAATTGGATAATCGGAAACGATGGTGGTTGGTGGCTGCCTTTACTTGCAAACCGAAAAACTAATTTGCCACCCATGGTATATGTTGTCGAAAAAGGTCCCAATCCGGATTACCCACAAAGGGTAAGTGAATTACCCCGTGAAATAAATGAGAAAGGGATAACGCATCCAGAAGTTGTGCAGCTCATGCAGGATAGAGGTATTACCCATCTGTATATCGGCCAACTGCATGGAGGTCAGGAAGCTAACGACAATTTATTAGCGCTTGACGAACTTGTGAGTAGTCCTCAATTTGAACTTGTTTTCCACCAGGATCGGGTATGGGTGTTTGAAATTGTTAATTAGATATTCTCTTATTATTCTAGTTTTTTTATTGGGAGGCACCAGCTGCGTTTCTATTGTTCGACCCGAACAATCTATCCAAACCGAATTCGCTATTTTGGAGGAGAACCAATCAATTGGGCAAACATTTATATCGCGTTTTGATGGGCTGGATGCAGTTGTCGTAAACTTGAATCCCAAAGACACGCTAGGCGGGACCATAACCCTATCGATTTCTGAAGGTGAACATAAAGACACTGTTATTTCTACATCGACTTATCATCTTGATCAAACCTCATCCAGCGGTGAATATCAACTTACTTTCCCTCCTATCAAAGAATCAACGAATAATTTCTATTACGCAAATTTGGAATTCGAAGGAAAGGGAAAGGTTCTCGTTGGTAAATCCAACGGTTCCACCTACTTGAATGGTTCAAGTTATGTAAAGGATATCCCGGAGGATTCTCAACTTACCTTTAAGCTCAGCTATTATTTGACAGATCTTTTATGGGGAATATTCCAGGAATTTCTATATTGGATCTACTTTTTATTCTTAGCGATTCTTCTTATTCGTTATCCCTGGATGCGGGATATTGGGCGCATTTTGGCCAAACTCGATGTGCCTGCATTGGGTCGAGAAATTGGCATTGAGCGCCGGCATTAGTTTGGCTGTCTACCCAATATTGATATTTTGGACGTATGTACTCGGTTTGAACTTGGGACGAATTTATGCCTGGCTGCCGCCAGTGATTGGTCTGATTTTAATCATGTGGAACAATCGAAGCCGAATCTTGGAGAGAAATTTCTCCAGAAATCAATTTCCCGAGTAAGATCGGGATCACGGATTTAACGCTGATCGTTATTATTAGCTTGATCTTTTTCATTCGTTTCTGGGTTATCAGAAACCTGAGCATTCCTTTATGGGGCGATTCCTACCAGCACACAATGATAGCTCAATTAATCATCGACTATAAAGGATTATTCACATCATGGCTCCCTTACGCTCCATTATCATCTTTTACATACCATTTTGGATTACATTCATTGGTAGCTGCTTTCCATTGGATAACACATAAACCATTGACAGAATCATTAATTTGGACCGGACAGATTGTTAATGGAATTGCGGTGATTGTTGTGTTTCCTTTGGCATACCGAATCGGAAAAAGTGTTTGGGCTGGTACTGCAGCGTTATTAATTACCGGACTGCTTACTGCAGTTCCAATGGTTTTTGTGAATTGGGGACGATATACACAGCTTGCCGGATTAGCAATTTTGCCGGTTGTTGTATTCATTCTGCACATTTTATTTACTCGTGAGAAATCAAACCTAAAATTAATAATACTGAGTTTGGTCGGATTGGTTGGCCTGGCACTCACACATATGCATATTTTTATTTTCGCTTTGATATTTATTGCAGCCGAGATCCTGCTTTACCTTCCGGATCCAAACTTCTCCAGAAAGATTCGAAATGCAGTTATCGTGGTGATTGGGACATTTTTACTGACTCTCCCATGGTTATCAAATCTGTTGAATTTTGATATAACCAAAATTTTACTTATTCAAGTCAGTTCGGTCCCTAAAAAAATAGAAACGCAAATACTTTTACCTGAAATGGAATTAATTAGTTCTTATATCCCAACGTTATTATTTATTTTGACGCCTGTTGTGATCGGCTGGGGATTTTGGAAACGCGTCCGAGGAATTATTCTAATATGTTTGTGGTGGTTATTGATTGTATTGGCTTCCAATCCGAATTGGTTGAGCTTACCGGGATTGGGAGTTATTAATAATTTTTCGACGGTCACATCTTTATACATCCCAATTGGGATAATCTTAGGATGTGGTTTTGGTTGGTTTATTGCGATATTAGGGAAACAGGTAAATAACTATAAAATACGTGAAAACTGGTTGGAGATTCTTGTATCATTAGCTCTTATTTTTTTCAGTGTCTGGGGTATTTCTCAACGTAGAAATGATATAGAAGTTGGCGATCACACGCTTGCTGCGCGGCCGGATGAAAATGCTGCCAGGTGGATATCTAAAAATACGGAAAAGGACGCTCGCTTCCTGGTAAATTCAATGTTTGCATTCGATGACTTTGCAATCGTTGGAACAGATGGCGGATGGTGGCTACCCCTTCTTGCGAATAGAGACACTACACAGCCGCCCGTACCATATATAATTGAAGACAGTTATATCCCGAATTACCGGGATTTGGTGAATGGACTTATAGATGAAATTAACCAGAAAGGAATCAACCATCCAGATGTACTGGATCAATTACAAGCAAGAAATATTACACATATCTATCTTGGTCAACAGCAGGGTTTAATTAATTCACTGTCATCCATGCTTAGTCCCGAAGAATTATTATCGAGTCCCCATTTTGAATTGATTTATCACCAGGATCGTGTTTGGATTTTCGAAGTATTACCTGAGGGATTTACTTAAGGAATAAGTCCGTGCATCAAAAATGAACAACGCAAAAGAGTTAAAAATCGCAGTTATTACAAGTTCCTATACCCGTTTTCCCGGAGACGGAATCGCACCGTTTGTGAAGGCCATCAGCGAAAGTCTGGCTGAATTAGATCACAGTATAGCTGTTGTAGCTCCTTATGATCCTGCCGTAAAACCACTCGGAACCGATGATGTACTGGTTTATAGATATAAATACATTTGGCCCATTAGTTTCCATGTTATGGGACATGCCAGGTCGCTTGAAAAAGATGTACGGCTGAGGATATCTTCATATTTACTCCTGCCATTTTTTCTTATCGCTGGTTTTCTGAAATTATTACAAGCTGTTAAGCAGCAAAAATCAGATATTATTTATGCCCATTGGGTGATACCAAACGGATTGATTGCTGCCTGTGTCGCTAAATTTCAAAACATTCCATTCATTATCAGTTTGCATGGATCTGACATTTACGTCGCTCAAAAAAACTGGTTGTTCAGAACGATCGCTCGCTGGGTATTCAAAAATTCATCTGGAGTGACTGCCTGCAGCGCAGAATTAAAAAGGAAAGCCATTGAACTGGGCGCTCCAAAGGATGTAGATTTAGTGCCGTGGGGAGCAAATCCAAACGTTTTTGATCCCCAACTCAGGAAACGCACCCCGGTAAATCAAGTAAATAATCACTCCCATGTAATCATTTCCTCACTCGGTCGTCTCGTTGAAAAAAAAGGCTTCAAATTTCTTATCGCTGCCATGCCACCAATATTTGAAGACTTCCCTTCAACGGAGCTGATTATTGGCGGTGGCGGTTTACTACTCGGTGATCTTCAAAAACAAGCGCATGAGCTCAAGATTTCGGACCAGGTGAATTTTCCGGGCAGTGTGTTATGGAACGATGTACCAGAATTTTTGGCTAATAGTGACATTTTTGTTCTCCCCTCAGTTCGTGATGAGTGTGGTAATGAAGATGGTCTGCCTACGGTGTTACTGGAAGCGATGAGCTGCGGAGTAGCGGTTATCGCAAGCGAAATCGGTGGGACCAATTTAGTTATTGAAAATAATGTAAATGGGTTATTGATTCCTCCTGGTGATATTGAATCTTTAACCACGGCTATCATGCTTCTGATTCAAAATGAAGAACTGCGCACGAATATTGGAAGAGAAGCTCGCATTTCTGTGGAAAACAGATTCAACTGGAATGAGGTCGCTGTACAGATCTCGGCTATTATGGGTAAAGCTGTTATCCCAAACGAATAACAACCAGATGCGTATTTTATTCCTCTTGACCCAAGATTTAGAGAGTCCCTCTGGGATGGGAAGGTATTTTCCATTAGCCAGAGAACTGGGCCATTTAGGTCACGAGGTAACCATTTCGGCATTACATTCGAATTTTTCAGAATTAGAAAAGCAGAATTTTGTGATAGATGGGGTGGAAATCAATTATGTCTCTCAAATGCATGTATTAAAAAATAACAGCCATAAGATATATTTCCCAACCAATAAATTAATATCGATCGCTGCAAAATCAACCATTGCTTTGATTGACAGCGCTTTAAAAATTCCTGCGGATATCATCCACATTGGAAAACCTCACCCCATGAACAGCATCGCAGGTTTGATTGCTGACCGAATTAAAGGCAAAATATTATTTCTGGATGTTGACGATCACGAAATCAGCCTCAAGTCATTTCAGTTCAAAATGGCAGAAATCTGCCCTCTCATTTTTTGAAGATTTCACACCCAAACACGTTGATCACATAACAACCCACAACGCTTATCTGAACCAATTGATTCTCAATCTGGGAATTTCCCCCAACAAGATAACCTATTTGCCAACATGCGTTGATCCAGAACGACTTTCAAAATTTGATTTAGAAGAAGTAAAAAAAATAAAATTAGATTTAAATATCAATGATAAAAAAGTAGTTACTTTTATCGGTAGTTTGAGCTCACCCAGTCATCCTATCGATCTTCTGATCGAGGCATTTGAAATTGTAAATCTAAATTATCCTGATAGTGCGCTTCTGATTGTTGGAGGAGGCGAAGATTATTATCCATTGATTGAAAAAGTCAATCGTATTCCTATCTCGGAACATGTACAATTTTGCGGGAAAATTGCTCCTTCACAAATTGCAAATTATTATAAATTGTCCAATGTAGTTGTTGATCCCGTATATAATGATGCGGCTGCAAAAGGTCGTCTCCCGTTAAAATTGTTCGAAAGCTGGATCACCGGAGTCCCATTTGCTACAGGAGATGTTGGTGATCGCGCCCGAATCCTTGGAGACACACCCGCCGGGATTTTAGCTGCGGCAGGTGATGCTGAGTCATTAGCTCAAGGTATCTTAGATATACTCCTTGATGAAGAATACGCACAACAGTTAATAAATCGAGGATATGAGCGTGCAAAACAATACACTTGGGATCAACAGGCTGCAAAACTTGAATCGGTTTATTATCAATATCTTGAGAAAGTGCAAAAAATTTAATCAATAAAAAACATGAAGCCAGTAGTAATTCTAGGTGCCGGTATTACAGGTCTGAGTGCCGGTTGGTTATTATCTAAAAAAAATATTCCTTTCATCATCATCGAAAAGAAGCCCTACGTTGGTGGATTAGCGCGCAGTTTCGATTGGCATGGGTTTAAATGTGATTTTGCCGCCCACCGCTTGTTTACAACAGACGAAAGCGTTTTACACCAATTCCTCAATCTTGTACCCATGGGGCGTCATATCCGGCGCAGTAAAATCTATTTAGATGGTCAATGGATGAATGACCCGCTCGATGTAATTGAATTGGCTATGAAGCTCCCTATTCAAGAAAAAATAAAGACCGGGACAAATTACCTGTTCAGACCGAAAAACCAGGATGAAAGTAACTTTGAAGACTTTGTTCTGAAAAGGTACGGAACAGGATTATACGAGGTTTTTTTCCAACCTTATACAGAAAAACTATTTGGTATTCCCGGGGATGAAATATCCATCCTTTGGGCCCAACAAAAAGTGAGATTATCCAACCCCTTGGATAGTTTCCGCGAAAACACCAAAACAAAATTTCAGTATTTTTATTACCCGCTTCGGGGAGGCTACGGCGCAATTTCAAATCAACTTTATGAAGAAATTAGCGGCCAGGTTAAATTAAATGCAGTGGTAACTGGCTTAGAAAAATCAAATGGAGAGATTACCTCAGTCATAATAAATTCTGATGGTGTGGAAGAATCAATTTCAGCACAGGCGGTTATATCCACCCTCCCATTGAGTATCACTTTAAAACTGTTAGATACAGATCTCCAGATGCCGTTCCAAAAAGTCGATGCCGTATATCTTTTGCTCGATAAATCGAACATGTCAGACTACCATTGGATCTATTTTGTCGACCAGGAAATCTCCATTAACCGCCTTGTTGAGTTTAAAAATTTGAGTCCAATTGATACGCCTCCAAACAGCACCGTTATATGTGCTGAAGTCACGCAGAAAATCGAGAACCCCATTGAAAAAGTTATTCAGGATTTAGAGAATGTCGGATTGATTCAGAGAAGTGATGTTCTCGACACAAAAAACATCCTGGAAAAATTTGCTTACCCGGTTTACTCTCTGGAATATGAATCGATAATCAGCACAGCTAGATCAGTACTAGAGGAATTTCACAATATTTATTCAATCGGTCGAGCGGCAGAATTTCGACACCGGGAGGCGGATGATAATTTTGCAATCGCAAACGAAACAGTTAATCAAATCTCAGGCAAATATTTCGACCAGAAAATTAAGACAATGGAAGATATTACACAGGTTGGTAAAGAGACCACATCACAAATTTATGCCGTTCTCCTGGCATTTAACAACTATGAAGATACACATGAATGTATACAGTCGCTTATTGACTCCGAATTTCCTGATTTAAAAATCGTGCTCGTGGATAACGGATCAACCGACCAGACACCTGAAAAGATAAGAGTTAATTTTCCCGAGGTCCTGGTTTTTGAAAACCAACAAAATTTGGGGGTGCCTGCCGGCTACAATGTGGGATTTAATTATGCGCTTGAACAGGGCGCTGAATATATCTTCATGCTCAATAACGATACAACTGTCGCTAAAGATATGCTTGGTAAACTCTACGAGGTTGCGGAAAATGAAAGCGATGCCGGCATAATTATGCCAAAAATCCTGATCTATGGGACAGAAGATCAGGTCTGGTCCAGCGGTGGACGTTACCGCTCTTTCCCACCTGCCATACTGGTGACAGATAAAAGAACAAAGCAAGAAGAGCTGCCCATAAGACCGCTTGAGTATGCTCCAAGCTGTGGACTGCTTATCCACCGCCGAGCATTTGAAAAAGCGGGTTTGTTCGATCCAGGCTACTTTTTCTTATTCGATGATTGGGACTTTTCTGAAAGAGTTCGAGCCCATGGTTTGAGCATATGGTTCGTGCGGGATGCTGTCATGTGGCATAAAGTCTCCCGCACCACTCAGGGACCTCGATCAAAGCTTTATTGGTTCACCTGGGGAGCCAGTATCGCCCGGTTTTACCGCCGTCACGGCCGGCCTGTATGGATTTCGCTGCCAGCCCATGCCGGATATATTATTTTGCGGGAATTTTTTGTGTTTCAGAATTGGAAATACTGGCCTGATTTCTGGAGAGGATTCAAAGAAGGATTGAGAAAACCCCTGGGGAAAATCCCCCAACACTCAATCCGGTCGCAATGAGTTTGAGATAAACAAGAATATAGATATCACACCAATTGGCAGTACACCCACACAGAAAACGTCTGACAATAAATTCAGGGAACCATTCAAATTGCCGATATCAATTTCCTTGGGATCATCAGAATTTTCAATAGTGATGATAGCTAGAGATTCATCTTCCAAGAACCTTGCTGGGACTTGCGGTCCATTCCTTGAAAGTACAACAACAGCATACTCTCCGGGTTCAATATTAGTGAAAACAAACTCGAAAGTTCTTTCATCCACATCCGCTTGAGGGACAGTTCCTTCCTCGAATTGCGGGATCGTTGAGAGATCTGCCGGATTGTTCATCCATTGGAACTAGGTAAATACCATCATCACCTGTAGGAAGCACCAACATCGGATCCATTAAGGTCAATATTCCACTTATCGTAAAGAAACCTGCTTCTGAGGTTTTAAAAGGATATTGTTCTTCTGTATCGATCGATTGCGGGGAAATGGTTTCTTGCACATCAGTGGATTGAGCCTCCACAGTCGGAGTTTCATCTGGTAAACGATTACAGCTGCTGAGCGATTAAGACTGAAAGAATCGTTATTAATATCAATTTATGAACCATATAATTCTCCTCTAGTAAAAATCTGGTTAAAATATTTCACCGAATATCGGACTTTATTAATTAATAATTTAAGCGATTTGTTATTCAAAAAATATTATTTCTAATTATAAGCGGTACTTTCAATCTCTTATCTTTCCAAAAAATTAATCCTTCCATCTGGGGATAATATTTACAAATCTTACGACTAGTGAAATTGGAAATATATTCTGCTGAAGAAATGCATACTTTTTCCTGGCATTATATGCCAGGTTTACTATCGATGATCCGGTTTTTATGCTCTCCAAATACTCTGATTTAAGGATGCAGCCATTGTGACCTTCATCGGCCTCATCCAATAACCGGATTTCATTGATATCTCCTGAGCCAGGGATGGGAATTTTTTTTACCATTTTATACGTATTCCTGTCGATTATCCAAACTCCGCCGGTTTTCCAAAACCGGTCATGACGCTCGGAAACAGATGAATAACCTACAAATATATAATCATCGGACACTGCCAATCCACGTGTTAGGGTGCCACCCTCATTGGATTGCCACAAGGTTTCATTTGTTGACACATTATAGAGACGGTTATTCATGGAATCACAGATCACCTTTCCATGATCACTTACCCAGATATTATGAGCCCAACCTGCATCACAAACCTGAATATTTTCAACTTCAAGATCAGGCCAATTTAACTCCCAAATTTCTGATGGTCTTTCATAATTGTGGGCAACCACAAACACTTTCTCGCCATGCTTATGCACGCTGTTAAAATGATTTCCTTTGCGATTTATATTTTTATCATCCCAATGGATTTCATTTAAATATACATCCCGGCATAGTTTTCCATCCTCATCGTAGACCGACAGACAATTCTTACCAGTATTGGTAACCAGGATTTTATCCTGTGCCCATTCAATCTGGTGCGGTTGGTGCAAATGCCTTTTTGTTCGTTTTGGCTTGCAGTTTATTCCAAAATTCTGCAGGTAACCACCCGAATGCGATAAGACAATCTTTTCATTCTTATGCGTTATCCCGAAATAATAGCCGTCACCTGAACGCAAGATGGAGATCTTATTCGAGATTTCGTCAACCAGAAAGATTTGCAGCGGTGTACTGACTAATAACGGCATTTCTATAGAATAAACTATTTTTAGATCGAATTAATAAACGGATTTTTCAAAGTTAGGAAATTGTACTATATACGACCATAGGATATGCACAAATAGATTTCAAGGAAAAATCCCCCTTTATATCAATCAGGGGGATTTTTATAAATTAGATGTATATCAAATTCTAGATATTAATCCGCAGAAGGAGCGTTATACTGGAATGTCCAGTCTCCTTCTTTCGGGGGGTTTGGCAATTGTCGCTGAGTGCTGCCGACCATGCAGGCAAACTTGGCGCCCGCTGCGGTGGGGGTAATAATCACACTGGTTGCCCAACCAGTTCCAAACCCAACATTTTCAGCGAATAACTGCATGGAATCTCCAGGTTTTAGAACTTGAGCTGGATGTGTCTCAGAACCCTTGCCGTCGAAATCGAATATCAGTTTGGTGTCTACTGAACCCATGTTCTGACAGTTGATAGAAGTACTCCAGAAACCAAATTCCTTTAAGAATATTGGGGCAGCGGCTGAACCAGTACCCTCAGCAAAACCAGCATAACCACCTGAAGAATATGGTTTCTTTGTGGAACCAACCGCAACTAGGATTTTCTTTGCTGGACTGGTCGTTACTGTCGCAGCAAAGCGCGCTTTTGTTCCGGGGTGGAAAACTCCATGGTATATCTGGCATTGTGGTGAGGTATCCGTCAAAGTACATTTATCATCAGGCGCACCATCGTCATACTTGATGGTAACTGTTGTATTCCCAGAATCGGTTTTTACAACATTTATGGCTGAATTCCAACCATAGTATTCTTTTTGAAGCTGGGGAGCATAAACCGTGGTGGTGCCATCCGGGTATCCTTCAAAGGTGTTGGTATAGCCTTTTGTTGGCACATTCTGGTTGTTAACAGCTACAATCGGTTGATTTGCGGAAATTTCCGCAGATGCGATGCATCTGGTTGAAGTGGTAAATCCGCTCGGCTTGGTGTTCTTCAAGGCAACCGTCCAGGAGGCCATTGGTTTTAAACCGTTCTTCGTTAAAGTGCCAACAGTTCCTTGCTCACCATCATTAGAACATGGCAATTTGACTGTAACATTTGCATCCCCACTGCCAAAATTCATAACCGAAAGCATACCCATCCAACCTTCATCGCCCCAGTTGTACGTAACTGTGGGAACAATGGTGGAATTAGTGCCTGAAGAGAATCCTGTATAGCTGCCTACGAATTGTTTCGATCCAGTGGACTCAACTCGGGCAACTGCCACAACTTTATCTGTAGATGAAATAACAACAGCATACCTTCCTGTTCCAAGTCCCACTACATCCGGAACATTAATA
Source organism: uncultured Chloroflexia bacterium (assembly GCA_963753725.1). Lineage (GTDB taxonomy): Bacteria > Chloroflexota > Anaerolineae > Anaerolineales > UBA4823 > CAVWDI01. The sequence goes on from CAVWDI010000001.1 coordinate 147,761, forward strand.
AGCTTCATTTCATCTTTAGCCAAGGTGAATGGATTGGATGTTCCACCACCCAAATCAGTGGGTGTTGTTTCCGTTCCATCTTCGGCAACAAATTTTACTGTGACCGACACGCCGTCATTTCCCGACACATTTTGGATATAGAATGAGGATTCATCCTTATCACCAAGCTGCGCTGAAGCGGGAATTACTAAAACAAACAGCATTCCTAAAGCGAGTGTTAATCAAATTACCTTAAATATTCTTTTTGACATTTTTCCTCCAAATTAGTTTTTGTACTTAACTGTAATTATCTTTTATATACGTATACAGGATAAATGATTTTATACTGTTGATCAATAATTCTAATGGGTAATATTGGTCTAATGCGGTGTTTTAGTTCTAACCCAAATGGGTTACTGAGATAATTTTCAGCTGATAAACCTTCAATAAGCGTATATTTTTTCATTCCTCTATATGCTTTTTATATACTTAGCATATTTTGTGGTTAACAAATATTGTTTTAACTCCTCATAATTCTCGATAAAGGATGACAAATCCGCAGGGGTTGTTTTTATGTAATCCGTTTTGACTACGTCTGGAGGAATCTCTAAAAATTCTGTTATGCGGTCAACGGTTTTTTGTTGGCAGTTCTCATTCATCAAATCATCTTCATAATAAAGACATAAACTGCAAACATTCTCCATAACGCTGTCTTCGATAACTCTATAGCCTTCCAGAAGTTCAAGTTCATCCTGCAGCTCAGTTATCCCCACACTCATTTTTATCTGGCTCTGTTGACCCTGGTTCGATTTATGGTGGAATTTCTTTCTGTGAACAGCGTATAAATGGGATATCGCCATTCTTAGAAAATTACGTCTTTGCAAATGGATAATCTGATATCCTTGTTGAACCAGGTTTTGTACGAATTCAACCGGATCATTAATCTTTTGAACTCTAAAATGGAATGTATTTAATTTGAACCCATAAACATCATCAACCGAAAGAGATGCATTTATTTTTAGATATTCTTCCGGTGAAAATACGGGCTTTAGCAGGAGTTCATCCCGGCAGTTAATTTTTCGATGGGAGTTTAACAAACTTGCCAGAAGGTTGCCGCCGGTTCTGCCGATAGAAAAAATAATAAACTTGGTTTTCGGTACGTTCTTGGGTCTAAAAGGATAAGTCGAATAAGTGAACAATTCTCTCAAATACCCTGTATATTCTCTTAACATGATTGCATCACCAGATAATACTTAACTCGCAAAATTAATTCAATTAGTCCTAAAAATCCCAGACGATCCAGTTCGGATGATTATGGAACGATCGGCAGTACCGTTATATATAAAACTTGATATGCCAGTGTAAAATCGGAGAGTTGACCATTTCTCTCCCCTCCAACAGCGTAGATCTCTGGTCCGATAGATGCAAGTCCCATTTTGGTCCATTCATCGTTGGATGAATTTGCAAGGATTTGCCAGGTTTGTTCTTGGATTCTGTAGCTGACTGGAGACAATGCCTGCTCCGAACCATTTTCTCCGCCAACCACATAAATCACTCCCGTTATTTCAACTGCCTCCATAGCGAACCTCCCTGCAGGCAGGGGCACAGCCGACCTCCACGGATATTCCGATTCCTTATCAATACTCGGTGTATAAATGTCAACATTATCTAGAGCTTTGGAACCGTCATATCCTCCAATTACATAAATATTTCCGCTGGTTGATACTGCGCTTGCATCCCTGCGTGCGGACGGCAGCGGTGTTTTTTCCTGCCATGCATCTTCTTCGGGATCGTATTCGAAAACCTGGCTTAAATAATTATCTCCATCCCAGCCTCCAAACAAATAAAGTTTCCCTTCGTAGGCTGCAATCGCATATGAGCTCAACGCCCGCGGTACTGGCGCACCTGTGAACCAGCTGTCTGATCTGGGATCATATATTTCTAAAGCATCCACAATCTTGCCGGATTCGGTCACACCGCCCGGTACATAAATCAAATTTCCAATAACTGCTGCGCCGATATCCGCCGCGCTGGTTGGTTTGGGTGCCTTGCTCACCCATTTATCCGCCTGGGGGTCATACTTTTCTAAACGGTTTGTAATACCGCTCTCTGTTTCTCCTCCGATACTATAAATATTATTCTCAACAACAGCCACAGCCATACCCGAATTACTGACCGGTAAAGAGGCTAATTCTTCCCATCTGATTTCTGAACTTGAAGGGATAATGTTGTCCGGTTCGGATCGCATGTTAATAAGAATTAAAACGATTACAGCAATAAACAGGATAACAACCGGCAGTAGAACGGCAGCGATAATTCCCCAATTAAACCGTCCTGCTTTAGTCTCCCCGAATGAACTACTCACATCTTTACCAATACCAGGTTGAGATGTTGAGACAATGCCTTCATTCACAGCATACATTGCTGCTTCCGTTCGTGAATTTAACCCCAATTTTCGCAAATACATTCCGGAGATGTACTTTAACGGTATTTGTGCTGATAACCAGGTCGTTGGCAATCTCTTTGTTGCTTGCCCCCGTCGCCACAAGCTTTAGAATTTCCAGCTCGCGTTCGCTTAAATTTTCACTTGTGGTATTCATAGATCATTACCAGATTATTTCCGCCATAGATTTGACAATTATAACAAACGGGAAATTTATATATCAATAAAGTGGAAATTCCACATGGAATTAATCCCTTTGGTAATTTAAAATATCCACTATTAATTCCTTGAGGGTGTTGAATAAATAACAAATATAGAGAACCTATAAATTCCTCACACGAATTGGAGAGCATGAGACACAGTAACCTTGCATTTTTGATCACACTGCAATTACAGTTCTTTAACAACCAATGTAGGTTTTAGGAGACGGAATAAACGATCTCTGGCCGGTCAAAAGCGCCTTCAGAAATGAGGAAAAAGGAACTCCTTGCTGTTCAGGGGCAGCTCTCGCACCCTTTTCAGCAGCCATTTTCCGCCGTTCATCCTTCCTTTTCTCTTCCCAGTAATGGTTAATGCGGCGCACATTGATCATGGCAGCCGATCCGACCATCATGCAGGTTACGCGGGAAGAGACCTCGCACCGGCAGCTTGCCCCCCGGGAAGGGATGTTTCACTTCCCGGACCGTGCCTTCGATGGCTGCCCGATGGTTCTTGCCTGTTTGCTTGTTCTGCCTCATTTTGCGTCGCCGTTGGGCCACGGCCATCTGGGCGGGAGTAAATCTCAGACGGAAGGAGGGACGCTTTTTCCCAGGGCGAGCCGGACAGCTTTCTGCGAGATGAAACGGACAGGTCAGACAGACTGACGGGTCGAAGTCCGCCCGGTAACTACACTTCTGACTGCTCAGCTCAACCGGCACGCTTTGTCCCTGGGGACAGGTGATGTGGGTGGGAACGCCTTGCTCGTTTTGCTCGATATCGAAATCGGCCAGGTACAGCTTGTCAGGGTCCAGCCTTTTGCCATTGATACCGGTTTGGATCTGTTCGACCCCGTCTTTCTGCAGGGCTGGATCGACATCGGGACCGGCATACGGGCCATCCGTGTAGAGCGTCTCCAACCCGGTGCGTTTCTTCAAGTCGGGTAAGGCTTCCAACAGCAGGCTGTTGTCGTTGGTGTTGTTGGGGGCTACTTGCACTTTGGTGATCAACTGCAGCGCATTGTCCGGGTCGCAGGTCTCGCTCAGATTGGTTACATAGCCTTTGTAGTCCCGCGAACCTTTCCGGCGATAAGTGGCTTCCAGATCGTCCACTGACTGCAAACTGTCGGCTTGCAACTCCTGTTTGCTCTTGGGGCGCACCGCTTGGGCTTCCAGGCGGAAGTTGTCTTCGAAGAAACGTCTCAGCACCTGGTAGGCCGGGTCTTGGGCGTAGTCTTCTCTCAGTTCTTCCAGCAGCAAAGCGATCACTTCCCCGATCTGCTGCAAGTGCGTCTCCGTGGCCTCTTGCCCTTTGATCCGGTACACGTACTGCCCCGAATGGCCTTGCAGATAAGGGGCAAAGGTTTCAGCATAGCGCTGCTGATCAGCTTCTGAGAGACTGCGCTGCATGCGCTGCACAGCTTCCACCAGCAGCTGTAAGCGGCTCATCTCCAGGATGTTGCTGGCAATCTGGGTGCTGTCCATACGCTGTTTGCCGGTCTTGACCTGCAAAGTCGTCAATTGCTGGTCAGTGATGTTCTCAAAAGCTTGCGTGAGCAGGTTCACGCCGTGTTCCAGGTTGTAGCGGCTCAGACGCTGGCGGAAGTAATATAAGGTGCGCAGGTCGAAGTCGCTTTCGTTCAGATCGTGGATGCCCAAGGCATAGCGCACCTGCAGATCAAAACAGAAATGATCGTACAGTTCTTCGTCGCTCCACCCGAAGCCTGCCTTGAGCGTTTCCAGCCCAACCAACCAGTTGATCGGTACGTTCGGCCTTGAAGGGTGTGCGACATAGAGAACCGCAAAAGTATCTTCATCGATGCGGCTGAAGAAGTCGCGATAGAATTCCTCTGCCCAAGAGTTCTCTAATTGTTTGCGTTTCTTCTTCGGCAGATCGCTGACATTGCTGATCAACAGCGGCTGCAAATGGCGTTTATTGGCTTTATACATGCTTCAGACCTTTCTGCTTCGGGATGGTCTAATTATATTAAGAAATTCCCCTCTTGAGGAGGGTACAATTCAGACTAATTTGGTCTGGTCGTTTTTGCAGTGCGATCATTTTTAACTCACAACATATTGGTAGCTATCTGATTTTATGTCATATTTGTCCTCAAAACTCTAAGGATCGATATTTCACCCATGTCTAGGCACTTGCAGTCGCCCTTCCTTTGAAATTAGTACCTGTCAACAATTTGACCATCCGCTTCAGGTTTAACATCATTGCGGTCAGCAAAACCTGGATTGCAAACTTTATCCTCCCAACATAACGACAGCGACCCAATCCATGACCTTGTTTGCCTTCACCAAATTTACGTTCCACTTTGTATCTTTCCTTAAGCCCTTGTTTGTATTCAGAGGTAGTCTTGAGTTGCACCCATACTTCTTTGTTCTCGTCTTTCTTTTTTGTGCGGTACGTATTCAAATGTATGGCTGAGTGCAAACCTCTCTTCTGCAAGAAATAATGGTTATTACCATCATCATATCCTCGATCCGCTGCCACCGTATCGATCGGCAATCCTAGTTCCAGGTCTCGATTTACCAGTTCGGGAAGCTTATGTCCATCATACGCATTTCCCGCTGTAACAACTAAATTGGTGATCATGCCGCTTTCAGCATTCAGGCTCACATGCGCTTTGTATCCATAGAAATATTTCCTTTGCTCTTTCGCATGACCATGCTCGTCTTTGACTTTCTGTGTGTGTTTCACCCCCCATTTAGCATCTGGATCGCGTGGACCTTTCCCTTATTTTTTCTGTTTTCGTCCTTGGATGTGTTCACGTTGGCTATACTATGCACACTGTCCACAATCTGGATCGAGCCAAATTGAACTCCACTTTCCAGCGCTATCTGGATGATCTCAGTAAGCAATTCCTCAAACGCTTCCAATTTGCCCCTCTCTATCAACCGCTTCCTGAACTTGGTCAACGTAGAATGATCCGGCGCTTTCTGATCTACGGCCAGCCCAACAAAATACTTGGCTGACAAATTGTCATTCACATAGGTCTCTACCTGGCGCTCGGAAAGGTTGTATAGATAGGCTATCATTTCCATTTTTAGCATCCGGGCAGGCTCAAAAGGCGGTCGCCCGTACATCCCGCCACCTTTGTATAGCCCGATTAGCCTCTTCGTAAATCGCTCCCAGGGGATAATTTCCTTGAGTTTTCGAAGAAAATGCTCTTGGGGCACTATTTGATCGTATATGTAATCTCCAAAGAATGAATTCTTGCCTGTCTCTACAAATCGCTCTTTTCCCATTTCATACTCCAATTACGGTGTTTGCATGATTATATTAAAGAACGATTCTGAGGTCAATTTTGAATTTGTTTTTCAACACTCTCATTCCTTCGTGGTTGCAAAATCTATAAGCATGAATTAGAATAAGTTCAAATCAGCGGGTGTAGCCAAGTGGTAAGGCAGTAGCTTCCCAAGCTACCATTCGTGGGTTCGAGTCCCATCACCCGCTCTAATATAACAACGATACTAATAAAACCACCGAATTCTTCTTACTGGTGGTTTTATTGATCTAATTGAGTAGTAGATATAATAAGATTTCTTAAACGCAATCTCACCCACCTTCAATACCAAGCACATCCTTATACACTTCCACCACATTCGCTGTCACCTTATCCCAGGAATATTCCTGGGCGAACATCGTTGCATTGACGCACATTTCCTCGCGCAATTCTGGATTATTCAATAATTTCGTCAGCTTTTTTGCAAGCGCTTTTGGATCATCATTCGGTACAGTAAATCCGGTAATCCCATCCTGAACGAGATAAGCCAGTCCGCCAACCTGTGAGGCCACTACCGGTGTCCCGCAAGCCATGGCCTCTAATGCCACCATGCCAAAAGATTCATAATGAGATGGTACTACCACAGCTTCAGCAGCTGAATAATAATAAGGCAGTGTATCCTGGCTTCGTTTACCAAGGAAAGCCACTAAATCCACCAGGCCAATTTCCTCCCTAATAGCTCGCAAACGTGCCATTTCTTCGGTCTCACATTTTTCACTGGTATCCGTCTCACCCCCGATGACTGCCAGGCAGACATCGATCTCCTCTTGACGCATTATAGCGATTGCCTTCATCAATGTGTCAATGCCCTTCAACGGCTCGATACGACCAACAAACAAAAACACTTGATCGCACGGCCGTACACCTACAAATTCCTTCGCTTCATCTTCTGGGATCGGGTAAAAATGGCTTAAATCGACCCCTGGAGGGATGATCTCAATTTTCGAGCCAAAGGATTTGATAAAGCCATTGTAATTGCGCCATTTCCGCTGGAGTTGCGGCAATGATGCGGTCCGATATTTTAATTACTTCCATTTCACCCCGGACTCGATAATCCCCTTCAGCTTCTTCATCATTGCGCGCCACTCGCTGCTTCATTAAGCCTAATGTATGGAACATTTGGATTACTGGGATTTTCCATTTTTCTTTTAATTTGCTTGCTGCAAGACCAGAAAGCCAGTAATGGCTGTGTATCAGATCATATTTCAGACCTTTAATTTCAGCAAACTCTTCAATCCCTGCCACAAACTCTGGTATATATCTTTCCAGTTCAGGCTTTGTCAACGGGACTTCCGGTCCAGAACGGATATGCACCACCCGGTTTCCGAATCCAAGATCGTGCAGCACATGCGGCACATGCTCGTCCTGTGAACGGGTGAACACATCCACGTGAATACCCAATTGACCAAGCTTGCGTGTTAGTTCACGCACGTAAACATTCATACCGCCAGTATCTTTTCCACCCAGTGTCGCCAGCGGACAGGTATGGTATGACAACATTGCAACTCTCAAGTAACGCCTCCCACCTTGCTATAGGTTAATAACCCTTGTATAATCATCAGGATAATATAAAAGCCACCTTAGCTCAGTTGGTAGAGCAGCGTACTCGTAATGCGCAGGTCGTGGGTTCAATTCCCACAGGTGGCTCATTGCGCAACGCTGACGAAAGCGTTGCATTTTTATTATTATAAAATCGTAATCTACTTTCCAGTATAATTTATCTATGCCACAACGCGCAATCCCAATCGTTATCGGAATTGCGGGTGGTTCCGGCTCCGGAAAAACCACCCTTGCTGAACTGATTATTGAACGTGTTGGTTCAGATCAAATCGCATATTTGCCTCACGATGCATACTATAAAGATTTGAGTGAATTGCCCCCCAATCAAAGAGCCGCGGTTAATTTTGACCACCCGGATTCCCTGGATAACCAACTATTAATCCAGCATGTCGAACGTTTAAAGCGCTACCAGCCAGTAGACCTTCCAATCTATGATTTTAAGCAGCATACCAGGACTGACAGGACGGTCAAAATTGAACCGCGACCGGTAATCATGGTGGAGGGAATATTGATATTCGCTGAACCAACACTGCGCAAACTGCTGGAAGTAAAGATATTTGTCGATACCGATTCTGATATTCGCTTTATACGGCGGCTGGAGAGAGATATTGAAGAACGCGGTAGGTCCGCCGATTCAGTAGTGAGACAATACTTATCGACAGTTCGACCGATGCACCTTGAATTCGTTGAGCCTTCAAAAAGATACGCAGATATGATCATCCCCGAGGGCGGATTAAACGCAGTCGCCATGGAAATGGTTGTTGCCCGATTGGAAGTCCTGCTGCGCGTTGGTGAGCCTGAAAAGAAATAACAATCAAAAATCCATCATAACAACATGTTATTTTCCCATGACCGCTAAGCAGCGATTAGCGATAGCTCGCATACTGGCATTATTGCTCGCAATTGCCATCAGTATATTCATATATTCCATACGCGATCAAGCCAAAGAACTGGTCCAATACGGTTATATCGGAGTATTTTTAATTTCCATCCTAGCCAATGGGACAATTTTATTTCCTGTACCCGGCATCTTATTTGTTTTTGCTTTAGGTGCTGTTTATAACCCGATGGGAGTCGCGATTGCCGCTGGGTTGGGCGCGGCTGTCGGTGAATTAACCGGATATCTGGCCGGTTTTAGCGGTCAGGCAGTCGTGGAAAATGTGACCATATATGACAGAATTTTAAAATGGCTTGACTCACATACTTATTTGAGCAGCATCGGACTTACAGTACTGGCTGCTGTTCCCAATCCCTTTTTCGATGTTGTCGGTATCGCAGCAGGAACGCTAAAAATCCCTGTAATCCGCTTCCTGATTTTTGTCGCAATTGGACAGATAATAAAAATGTATATCTTTGCCTATCTCGGATCCATTGGAGCCCCATTTTTGGACAGCCTGATCAGTTAATCTGTCGGGAGATTTGTTTATAAACGGTTAAAATATAATCTCAGCAGAAATCAACGGACAATTCTTAAAAAAAACCAAGTACCAGGAGTTGAACATAACAATGGAAGAAATTTAACCAATTCATCGAAAATAATCTCGATAAAAGTATAAACGAATTATCTAAACTGGTCTCTCAGCCCAGTATATCTGCTCAAAACTATGGGCTTACTGAGTGTGCAAAAATGGTGAGTGAGATGCTCAAAGCGCGCGGTTTTCAAGTCCATGTTATGGCTACTGATGGAGCGCCCGTTGTTTTTGGTGAGCGGTCAGGACTAAGTGATAAAACCCTTTTGATCTATAACCATTACGATGTCCAACCTCCTGAACCGCTTGAATTATGGGAGAGTGAACCCTTTGAGCCTGTGGTTCGCGACGGGAAATTATACGGCCGCGGTACTGCGGATGATAAGGGCCCGCTTGTAAGTCGTTTGCTGGCGATTGATGCTATCCTGGCAGTTGACGATGACCTTCCTTGTAAAATCAAATTTATTATTGAGGGTGAGGAAGAGACAAGCAGTATACATCTCCATGACTTCATTCAAGCCAACCAGGAATTATTATCCGCAGATGCCTGCATATGGGAATTTGGAACCATCGATCACGAGGGCGTACCCCTTCAGCACCTGGGTTTGAGAGGCATCTGTTACGTAGAACTGTCAGTGGAAACTGCAGACATAGACACACATTCAGGTATAGGAGGTTCTATCTTCCCGAATGCAGCCTGGCGTTTGGTGTGGGCACTCAATAGTATTAAAGGGTCCGATGGGAAGATAAATTTACCAGGATTTTACGAACTCAGTTGAACCGCCCTCTGAAAGAGATCGCAATTTAATTGAAGCGCTTCCTGAAATCGCTGACGATTATAAGAACAGATACGGCATTAAATACTTTCTCAATGGGTTAACCGGTGGGCCCGAATTACGTGAACGTGCAATCTTCCAACCCACTTGCACAATATGCGGGTTTACGTCAGGTTATCAGGGTCCCGGCTCTAAGACAGTGCTTCCCGCACGTGCTTCAGCTAAAGTTGATTTCAGGCTTGTTCCAAATCAGCACCCTCAGCAGGTCTTAGAGCAGTTAAGAAAGCACCTTGATAATAATGGATTTGAAGATATCCAGATTGAATTCCTGGGTGGTGAACCCCCTGCCCGCACTGATCCTGATGATCCATTCGTTCAATTAGTAGTCCAATCCGCTGCACCTGTTTATGGTCGTGAAATGCAAATTACACCCATGATGGGCGGCTCAGGACCGAACTATCCATTTGTACATGTATTAAACCTCCCGGTGGCGACTGCTGGTCCTGGATATCCAGGATCAAAAACGCATGCCCCAAATGAGAATGTTCGATTAGATTTGTATGTCAAGCATGCAAAACACATCGCCCGAATATTGAAATCTTTTCCAAATATTTAAGCAAATTACTGGAGGCTATTATGGTTGAAGATGTACGCGTTTTAATCCTTGAAGACGATCCTTTTGCCAGAAATTGGATGTCGATGCTTGCAGCCCGGGATTTACGCACACGCGTGATTGGTGAAATAGATGAACCTTCAAAGTTGATTTCATTTCTTGAGAGGAGCGCGGAACGGATCGATTTGATACTTCTCGACACGGATATCCCCAGCGGTGAAGATTGGATTCCGCGCATACGTGAAACACTGAAATCCATTAACCGTTTCCCTCGCATCCTGTGTACCGGTATAACCGCCAATCCACGTGTATTATCTCAATTGAAAGATCCATTTTTTATCGGATACGTATTAAAAGAAGAAATCCGCAATTCTCTTGCCTGGGCAATTTCACTCGCCGAAGATGGCAATTGGATCATCACGGATAGCATTCAAGCGCTGGCATCTTCGATCGATTTTCCCTTGCCAAGACCTTGTTTTGTATTGGAAGGTCGTTATGCTGTCCAGAATTTAACCCCACATCAAGCGCATGTTGCCCGCCTCGCCTTTCTATTCAGTATGGAGAGGCGCGACTTAGCCGATGAATTGGGTGTTACTGAGGATTGGGGGTATGGCTTGGTCAGCGCCATCTACGAAAAAATCGGATTAAAGGACATTCTCGCAAAGGATACAAATTTAGATGATTACTTGGGGAAATCACTCACTTCTGACATCTTACTTCGAAAAAATAAAAGAAGAATCCGAAGGGACAGGTAAAGCCAGGGATATGGAGACTTTAGCTTTCCATCTACTTACTATGCCAGAAATGCGGGAACTTTAAGTTCACAAAGTTTTTTTTACTCTCACTTACTTTTTTCCATTATTAATATCGGAAGTAATTTATTCGCCTATAAACAGAAGCGAATTGTGCGAATTATGCATATTGATTATTCATATCAAAAATTTTAATACCCAATATAATCTATGGCTGATTGTTACACCGCCTGTACAATTCAATAGCGAGGAGATTTCTTAATTTCCTGGCTAGTAATAAAAATCCATTGTCCTATGGTAACCATGGTTCAGCAAACAGAACAATCCTTTCCTGGTTCCACTTTTTTCGCTGAAAATTATGACGTTAAAAAACCTTCTCCGCCGCAAAATTAGAACACTACTGACAGTTTTAGCGATCAGTATTGGTGTAGCGGCTGTGATCGCGTTGGGAGCGCTTGCTGATGGTTTGGAGATCGGTTACAGTTCCATGCTGCAAGGTAGTAAAGCAGATCTGATCTTAAGCCAACCGGATACATTTGATATTAGCTACAGTTCGATAGATGAAACCGTTGGAGCTGAGCTTGCTGGATATCCAGAGCTCGATGAAATCAGCGGTATGATTCAGGGTTTTACCCAGGCTGAAGGAGAACCTTTCTTTTTTGTATTCGGGTACCCAAATGATAGTTTTATCTTGGGTCGTTTCCAAATAATCGACGGCACGGATCTAAATTCTCGAGAAGCTCAGAAGGCACGCCCGAAACCAGTTTTACTGGGGAGCACAGCTGCAGATATCCTGGACAAGAAAGTAGGTGATACGCTGCGGCTTACAGGCAGTGCCTATCGCATTGTTGGTATATACCAGACCGGTGAAGCCTTTGAAGACAGCGGGGCAGTTCTTGGTCTGACAGATGCCCAGGATTTACTCGGAAAACCCAGACAGGTGAGCCTGTATTACATACGTCTGAAGAATTCTGGTATGAGTGAACGGCTGCTGAAGCGGGTTGAACGAAGATGGCCGGACCTTTCAATATCCGGTATACAGGAATTCTCAGATCAACAAACCATGAGCGATATGCTGCGCGGATATGTTTGGGTGATTGGAGGCCTGGCGATAATTATCGGTGGAGTAGGTATGATGAATGCGCAGCTCATGTCCGTGATGGAACGCACTCGCGAGATAGGTGTCTTGCGCGCTGTTGGTTGGAAAAAAGCCCGCGTATTGAGGATGATCCTTGGCGAATCCATTGCAGTAAGTATTCTTGGTGGGATTGTGGGTATATCAGTTGGGTGGTTGTTATTATATTTGTTATCCAATCAAACCGTTTTGCTCGGGACGGATGTTTCGAATATCAATCCTGATTTGCTTCTACAGGTTTTTATCATCGTCACCATTCTAGGATTATTCGGTGGTCTGTACCCAGCCTGGCGCGCAGCAAAAATGCAGCCTGTCGAGGCTTTACGCTATGAAGGTGGAACGGGAAGCGGCAAAGTAAGGCGGTTGCCTATTGGCGGGATGGCTGCTAACAGCTTGATCCAACGCTCCTCACGCACGCTGTTGACCTTGGGAGCAATCAGTTTAACGGTTGGAGCTATCATTGCTATCGAAAGTATCATGCGCGGCGCCTCAAACACATTTACAGATTTATTCTCTGCCGGCAATATCGAAATCATGGTAAGACAGGCCGACATAGCTGATACCAGTCTAAGCGCAGTTGATGATCGCATAGGTGACAAAATCGCTGCCATGCCGGAAGTACAGAATACCAGCGGGATGATCTTTACAGCCGTGATGATGCCGGATGCAGGAGGCTTCTTTATACTTCAAGGTTATTCGCCTAACGAATTAGGAATCCAACGTTTCAAAATTGTCGAGGGTAATCCATTGACAGCGAACCATCAGATCATACTTGGTGGAACGATAGCCGAAACTTTAAACCTGGACGTTGGCGATAATATCGAATTAAGCGGTACCCGTTTTAAAGTAGTAGGCATCTATGAATCAAATATCAGTTGGGAGGAACTCGGAGGTGTGATTACTTTAAGAGACGGTCAAACTTTCACAGGCCGACCGCGCAAATCTACAATATTGGCGGTTAAAATAAATGATCCATCTCAGGCTCAGGCAGTTGTCAACAAGATCAACCAGCAGTTCCCGGAAGTAGAAGCAGGTCTTTCGGGAGAATTCGTCGAACAACTGCCCGATATGCAGAGTTCCGATGCGATGATCAGTACGATTTCTGTTCTGGCAATTCTTGTCGGTGGAATTGGCGTGCTGAATACAATGTTGATGGCGGTTTTTGAAAGGACTCGTGAAATCGGCGTTTTGAGGGCGTTAGGTTGGCGCAGGCGCAAAATCTTAAGTTTAATTTTGCGGGAAGCGCTGCTGCTCGGATTGTTGGGTGGAATAACCGGTATAGGAACAGCATTGCTTATGATATTCTTATTTCAACAAGTCCCGATGGTGGGAGGTATGTTGGACCCGGTTTGGGATTGGGACGTGTTCGCTCGCGCAATTTTCGTCGCTTTAATGCTCGGATTATTCGGCGGCTTGTACCCTGCCTATAGAGCCACGAAACTCCAACCGGTGGAAGCTTTGAGGTATGAGTAACTATATAATCAAATTAATTAGAAAGTACTTCGCCTACTTTACTAATTGTGACGTATTTAGAAATTCGTAATTTTTTAGAAGGTGAAATCGAAGGAGAGAAGATGTTTACCAGAAAAGTAACTTTTATTAGTTTTGGGATAGTAATATTCGCTGTATTAATTATAGCTGCGTGCAGTGCTTTTCCCTCACAAGCAACACCAACAGAAGAGCCAGTTGAATTCGATGATTCACCTCCCGTAGTAAGTGCTACAGGTATCGTTGTACCATCAGAATGGACAACGCTCAGCATGTCAACCGCAGGTGTTGTTGAAGATTTGCCGGTGTATGAGGGTGACCAGGTGAATGAGGATCAAGTTCTGGTTCGATTAAAAGGCAAAGAAGACTTACAGGCAGCCATAACCGCCGCCGAATTTGAGGTCGCATCAGCAGAGAAAGTTCTGGATGATTTATACGACAATGCGGAAACCATTTTAGCAGGCAAACAAGAAGAAGTTGCTCTTTACGCACGTGAATTTCGTAATGCTCAATACCAGTTGGATAATTTCACAATTCCACAAAATCAAAAAGATCTCGAAACAATGGAAGCATTTGACCTGATGAAAGAAAGGCTCGATAGCGCGCGTGAAGCCTTTGAGCCTTATAGATACAAATCCTCAAATAATGAGACTCGTGAAGATCGAAAAGAAGATTTAGAAGACGCACAGAGCGACTATGATTCAGCCTTGAAACGATTGGAGTATGAAAACGTAGTGAAAGTCGCCCAGGCTAACCTTGAAAGGGCGAGGGAGGATTTTGAGGTATATAGAGACGGACCTGATCCAGCGGAAGTGAAACTGGCCGAATCTCGTTTGAACAATGCCAACGCTTCATTGAAAGCGGCCCAATCTGCCTTGGAAGATTTGGAGCTTATCTCCAAATTCGATGGTATTACCAGTGAAGTGTTCGTTCACGCTGGTGAATGGGTGACTCCGGGTCAACCGATTGTATTGCTTGCCGATCTGGATAATTTACGGGTTGAAACGACAGATTTAAATGAAATCGATGCTGCCAGGGTTAAAGATGGGGACAAAGTTATTGTTACTTTTGATGCACTTCCGGAAGTCGTAGTGAATGGCATAGTGGATAAAATCGCCACGAAAGCATCCCAGGGGACAGGAGTGAATTACAAGGTAATTATTATCCTGGATGATATCCCTGAACAACTCCGCTGGGACATGACTGCTTTTGTAGATATTCAAGTGGAATAATCAAAAGCCGTGAATTTGAACTGAATAATTCATTAAAGAAATAATAATGGACTGATTACTATTAAAAATGAATAACAAAAAAACTTGGGTTATTGAAACCAGAAATCTTTCACGGATCTACAGCAATAGTGAAGACATCAAAGCTCTGGACAATGTCAACTTACAGGTTGCACAGGGTGAATTTGTCGCAGTTATGGGTCCTAGTGGTTCCGGCAAAAGCACCCTCTTGAATGTGATTGGCGCGTTGGATTTACCCACGCATGGGCAGGTATTTGTTAATGGACAAGATGTTTCCAAACTAAAGAACAAAGATAAATTCAGGGCTAAATCCGTTGGGTTTATGTTTCAACTCCATAATCTTATCCCAACCTTGAACGCTGTCGAGAACGTAGAAGTGCCTATGATGGGATACCTAAGCGCAAAAGCCCGCCGGAACCGGGCGCAGGAATTGTTATCCTTGGTCGGACTTTCGGATCGTATGAAACATCTTCCAAACCAGCTGTCTGGTGGGCAAAGACAGAGAGTCGCAGTGGCGCGTTCCTTGGCGAATAAACCACCTCTAGTACTTGCAGATGAACCCACTGGCAGCTTGGATACGGCAGCTGGATTGGAGTTGATGAAATTACTGCTGGAATTAAACCAAAGTCAAGGCACAACTTTTTTAGTCGTTACACATGATCTCAACGTAGCCAGGCAAACCCAGCGGGTTCTCGTCATGGCGGATGGAAAAATTGTGCGCGAAGATATTATCGGGACGCCAATCGAAGAGGACCTCAAACTTTGGCAGCACTCTGGATTGGGTCAGCGGATTCTTTCTAGGGATGAATCACTTTTATCAGCACTTAATTGGACCGAGAACCAGGTTAAGGCGCTTTATTCAGCGATAAATATTCCGAGTGGATAATTGTCTAACTTCGATTTCCCTAACCCGGTGAAAAATGATTCCCCGGGTTATTTTTTTCACCTCAATAACTCTATAAGCCTTGAAAGCCTGATCGATTACCAAGGTATAATCCACACAATGACTTCCCTCATCGCTCTGGACATTGAAACGACTGGTTTAGAACCCGAGAACAACGCCATCATCGAAATTGGAGCGCTGCGATTCACAGACCATCGCATTGAAGATGAGTTTGACACATTAGTCCATCCTGATATAAGAATTCCACCGTTTATAACTCAACTCACCGGCATAACAGATCAAATGGTTTTGAATGCGCCTACCATCCAGGATGTCATTCAAGAATTAGGACAATTTGTAGGTGATTCAGCTGTTGTTGGGCAGAACATTAAATTCGATGCTTCTTTTTTGCGCAGGTTTGGAATACTCAAAAAGAATCGTCTATTCGATACTTACGAGCTTGCCGCTGTATTACTCCCTGGTGCAAACCGCTATAATCTCGGCGCATTAACGAAAGAACTGAATGTGCCGTATCCAGCCACCCATCGCGCCCTAGATGATGCTCGTGCCACCAGGGGAGTGTACCTTCGCCTGCTTGAAAAAGCAGGTGAACTTCCAATTAATCTTTTGGCTGAGATAGTCCGCTTGGGTGAAAAAATGGACTGGGGAGGATATTGGCCGTTTAGAGAGGTGCTAAAGACATGCTCCCAGGATATCGTTTCACCTAAATCCATTCAGTATTCAATTCAAGCCCCATTATTCTCAGATGCCAAAGATAAAATCCTGCATACATTAAATCCGAAGGAAGAGATCATCCCTCTCGATGTTGAAGATACGCAAGCGATGCTTGACATTGGTGGGATTTTCGCTAAGCAGTTCCCTACTTTCGAACACCGCCCACAGCAGTTAGAAATGACAAAGGCCATAGCTGAAGCTCTATCTGAAGATAAACACCTTATGGTTGAAGCTGGGACCGGGATCGGGAAAAGCATCGCGTATCTCCTGCCAGCAGCCCTATGGTCTTCAGAAAACGATAGAAGGGTGGTTATTTCAACAAATACAATAAACCTCCAAGACCAATTGATCAACAAGGACATACCTGATCTACGCAAGATTCTTGATATTGATCTCCATGCCACCGTCTTAAAAGGACGATCGAATTATCTTTGTCCCCGCCGCCTGGAAATCTTTCGTAAAAGAAGTCCGGACAATGCAAATGAATTGAGAGTATTAGCAAAAATCCTAGTATGGCTCCTCGAAACTGAAACGGGTGACCGCGGTGAGATTAACCTTAATGGACCAGTGGAACGCGAAATTTGGAATAAATTGTCCGCCGATGATGAATCCTGCACATCCGAAAATTGCCTCAGGAGAATGGGAGGCATTTGTCCTTTCCACAGGGCGCATCAAACCGCAATGAACTCACACCTGATTATTGTGAACCATGCCTTATTATTAGCGGATGTCGCTACAGGGAACAGGGTGCTTCCGGAATATGACTATCTAATTATTGATGAAGCTCACCATTTAGAAGACGCCACCACGAATGCCTTGAGTTACAGGGTTACACAAAATAATATCCTTCGTCTTACCAGGGAGTTGGGTGGTTCTGGTTCGGGAATCTTGGGACGACTGGTAAATACTGTAAAAGAGAAATTACCACCTTCCGAATTTGCTAGTTTCGATCATCTCGCAAAAAAAACTACCGATCTGGTTTTTCAATTCGAAAATTTATCAAAGAATTTTTTTAACAGCATTGATCATTTCCTTGCTGGTGAACGAGATGGTCGCCCGGTGGGGATGTACCCTCAGCAGCATCGAATAATCGATGCGACGCGTATACAACCTGCCTGGTCTGATGTTGAAATTTCCTGGGAAGCAGCCCAAAATGTGTTACAGCCGCTCTTGGATATATCGGCTAAACTCATTCAGGGTATTTCAGAATTACACGAATCATTAGAACAGGACTTGGAGGAGTTTCATGGTTCTCTGAGTAATATTTACCGCCGTTTAAATGAATTCAACCAGCAAGTTAATTCAATGGTATTCGAACCGGTTCAAGAACTTGTTTATTGGGTGCAAATCCAGCCGAACAGTAAAAATATCACCTTGCACACTGCTCCTATTCACATTGGATCTTTGATGGAGCGTTACATCTGGTATGAAAAATCCGCAGTCATCCTGACTTCCGCAACACTGACGACCATGGAGGAATTTGATTATATTCGCGGGCGTTTAAACGCTGAGATTCATATGAATTGCAGCTTGGGTCGCCATTCGATTACGAAAATGCTTCCTTGTTGTATTTAGTGAATGACATACCAGAACCAAATGAGCGTTATAAATATCAAAAAGCGGTCGAACATGGATTGATCCAATTATGCAAAGCTACCGCAGGCCGTGCTCTAATTTTATTCACTTCATTTGACCAGTTGCGCAGGACTTCAAGAGCAATCTCTCCGGTTCTTGCCAAATTGGATATTACGGTATACGAGCAAGGCGTCGGCGCTTCGCCGCATTCACTGTTGGAATTTTTCAGAAATACAGACAACGCTGTGTTATTGGGAACTCGTTCCTTTTGGGAAGGTGTCGATGTACCGGGAGAAGCATTATCAATTTTAGTAATTGTAAAGCTTCCCTTTGATGTACCTTCCGAACCCATTGTTGCCGCTCGCGCTGCGACTTTTGATGAGCCTTTCTACGAATATTCACTTCCCGAAGCAATACTACGTTTCCGGCAGGGTTTCGGGCGTTTAATCAGGACGCAAAGTGATCGTGGTGTGGTTGTTATTCTCGATCGTCGAGTACTTAGCAAAAGATACGGCCATATGTTTATTGAATCATTGCCGCAGTGTACCGTTCATTCAGGCCCATTGTCAGATTTACCAACAAAAGCCGCCCAGTGGTTGAATATATAATTTTCGAAAACAGTCAATAACCGGAATAATTATTGTTTTTTCTTCTATCCGTTTGCTATATTTTGGGACTGTAACCAAACATAAGGAGGATCCAAAGGAACTTTCTCATCCGTTCAAAAGTTATTTTTACTCATCCCCTGTTTTCTTTTTGAAAATTTTTCCAATCCTTTTTATTGGTCGCTCCGAATAATCGTCTGAAAATTTTTCCGCTGCAGTTTCAATGGGCACCTCATCTCCCCACATTTCGCTCAAATAAAACTGATGTTCAATAATCCACAAATACAAATCTGTCTCAGAGCGGTTTGGGAAATCTTTTAATATCTCTTGTTCAAGGATTATTTTTACGATTGGTGAGTAAACGTTATCGAACCAGGAAGTAACAGCCTGCTCTTCCGAAATTTCGCTGTTCCACTGTTCTCCAAGATACCATTGGTGAACGGCAATATGCTCGCGTAGAATATTGTATTGACCAGGAATTGTAGTTTCGATATTCGCTTCAGGACGAAGACTTAATAAATGACTGTCATTAATAAATATCCTTCTCTCTTGATGCAAAATCACATTATCTAACCAATTCTTACGGTTAAGCACATTTACAAGTTTTCGTACCGCGGGGATTGGATAATTCCGTACCAGGGACTTACCCGCCGAGGCTCTCAATACGAGTTCATCTTGTTCAACAGTATCTTTATCAAGAATCTGGATATAACTGAGATAATCAATAATTAACAAAGCGATATCTGCTTCAGTAAACCCGGAAAACTCATCCATAAGCGCTGTTTCTCGAATAACATCAATTATAGGAATGTATATGTGATCATACCAGGATACAACCGCATCCCCATAAGGCACTTCCGAACCAACCTCATCACAAATAAACCATCGGTGAACATCGATATGAAGCAGGAGTTGGTCATATAAACCACAAACTGTCACCTCGATGTTTGCTTCTGGTCTTAATTCTTTCAATCTAGAAGTTGTTAGAAAATGTGCATATTCTTCCTTCAATGACAGATCGTCAATCTTTGTATCGATGGGTAAATCTACAGGAATCTCAATTTCGGTAACGTAAGCATCTACTTCCAGTTGACCTTGCTCTCGTGCAACCGACACGCGATGATTGCCATCTTTCACGAAATAAATATCTCCCAGCTTATATAACTCAACCGGGGGCAGCGGCGTTTGGAAATGATGAGCCTTGTCAATCGAGATCCAACGATCTTTGGTTCTTTTTTGTGTGGGTAAAAAGGCGCGATCGAAGTCATGATATCTACCGAAACTGCCAACGATATTTTCCATCGGCACTTCTTTCAAACCAGCATAATGCTGCCCTCTTATAGGAAGCCGATTTCTAACCTCATCAAAAGGCAGCAGTTCATTCGTCTTGCCTGTCAGCCGGTTGATAACCCTGCGCCAGACACCTTTATTATGCGCCTTCTCGAAATCTTGATTTGCTAACTGATCGATAGACACAATTAAGAATCTCCAATAATATTTGGTATGTATACAAACGAATTTTTCTTATGCATCTCCCATATCTTCTATTTCGAAATCCGTCTCTTGATAGCCATATGTATTGATAACTCTTGTTTTGCCGAACATCGACTCGCTCGGATCATCTGGACGATACAAATGGATATGCCCATGGAAGTGTAATGCCGGTTGGAAAACTTTTATAAACCAACGGAATGCATTTACACCATGATGAGGTAGATCCTCTCTATCATGAATTCCATTTGGTGGAGCATGGGTAACGAATATATCAAGGTAGTGCCCATTGGTTATCCGGTTATATATCATTTTCGGTACCAATTGAAAAACAAGGTGCCACATTTCAGCCTGTGTATATTGAAAACTTCCTGGTTTATATCTAATACTTCCTTCAATTCCTGCCAGAGTGATGCCGTTAAGATTTATTGCCCTTCGGTTTAAATCTTGACCACCTTGAGGATTTCTTCTCTTCCCGATTGCAGAAAATTCAACCTCATGATCGTGATTTCCCCGTACATAAAACAATGGGACTCCCAGAGCAGTCAAAACATACTCCAGATAGTAATACGGCAGATCTCCGCATCCAATAACGAGATCAATGTGTTCAAACCTTTTATGAACAGAAGGACTGTAAATAAAGGGTATTTTCTTATCACTTAATGAGAGTATTTTCACCAGGCTCAGGACACGCACACTTTCTCACCATATTTTGAAATACACGAGCTAATTCAATTATGATAAATTTAGCCCGAATTATATCTCAATTTGAGAATATGCGGTTCTATTATAGTGATTCAGTGTATCAATGGTTAAGTTTTCAAGGATATAAATTCAATTCCTTCCTCCTTGACCGATATCAAATACCATGCTAAAATTCGTTTTACGACGCGTTGCGTCATAAATCCCTCCCCATTCACGGAGAATATATATGTGCAAAAAAGCTTATATTTATTTCGTTGGAGTGACAACTTACGCATTTGATGGATTCGAGAAGTCTATTAATGAGACTGAAAAAACAATCGGTTAAAGGTCGCCAGAAATTCTCAAGACGCAAAAACAAATCCCAAGAGGGTAAATCAAATACCAATTAGGTAAACTATTTTAATACTGGAGAAAAAAATGGCTGCACAAACAAAAAAAGCACAGGTTGAAGAACAAGTTGTTGAGGAACAAAGCCCATTTTTCGATGCTGCTCGTCGCGTAATGCTGGCTAGTATTGGCGCACTCGCACTGGCACAGGACGAGATTGAGGAATTTATTAACCGGCTCGTTGAACGTGGAGAGATCGCAGAAAAAGAAGGCAAAAGCCTTGTTCGAGAAGTAATGGACAAGCGCAAAAAAGATGCAGAGAAAGGACAGGATGAATTCAATAAGCGCCTCGAAGAAGTCCTTGACCGCATGAATGTTCCAACGAAAGCTGACATTGATGGTCTCGGCAGTAAAATAAACGATCTTTCTAAAAAAGTTGATGGTCTGGCCAAATAAAGGATTCCGCAAAAAGAATTCTTATTAGCCTAAACAAAACTAATTTATTCGATTTTACTCAGAATTTTCATTAAAACCGGGGATGGAAGGACAATTCCTTTTTTTGGCTTCCATCCCTTTTCTAATTAATCATCGATTACAAATAAAAACTATGCCCATCATTAAACGATATCCGAACAGGAAACTTTACGACACCAGTGCAAAAAAATATATCACACTGGGTGAAATTTCTTTATTAATCCACCAGGGTGAAGATATTCAAGTTATTGACAATCAAAGCGGTGAGGACATCACCGCTTTGACTCTCAGTCAAATAATTTTGGAACAGGAAAAAAAACACACTGGCCTCCTTCCGAGATCTGTTCTTACAAGTTTGATCCGTTCTGGAGGTGATAGGATATCCGCGTTTCAGAAATCCCTTGTATCCCAAATGAACATTTCAAAAATTGTGGATGATGAGATCAAACATCGCATTGAAATATTTAATGAATTCACAATATCTCACTGCAGAAGAAGGCATCCGTATTGATCGAAAAACTCTTACAATATCGGAGAAAAGGAAAGTGGATATAAGACCGATCGTCTTCAGGATAAACTGATTACAGAAGAACAATTCGAGTTATTTATTAAGAAACAGGGATATCCAACAAAAGATGATATGCAGCAGCTTTCAGACCAGTTGGATGAACTCTCTGACAAACTTGAGAAAATAAGTAGCATCCCCTCTTGAACGAAAACGGTCAGGTAATGCCTTATTATTTCAGATCCCAATTCCAACTGATCGTATCCAAATAGGAAGATTTTAATCTAATTCAAATCGTATAGATTTTATTCTCTGGTAAGCTATGAACCAGGTTAAATTTTAAGGAGCGTTCATGTCTAAATTTAGAATATTAATTCTCACAACAATAATTACAGCATTGTCATTATCTTGCAGTATTATCCCGAATATATTTGGGTCGCCTGAGCCAACCAGCACAGTCATCCCAACCCCCACATCCTTACCATCACAACCAATAATTCCTGGTGCAGCAAATCCGGATGAACCGGTTTTTATCAGTGGTGATATACCTTACACATCGCCTTTCTTTCTCGACACCATTGAACAACCATTTGTACTGCTGGAGGACCAATCTGGATTTATCCAGCGAGACCGGGAATTCGTATTCCCCTTAGAAGGTCAGATACTTGGACCGGTTGAGGTGCATGATGACGAAAGTCTTACTTACCAATTATCATTACCCGCAGTTCCCCAAGGGACATTTGTCGATTTGGATTACGATGGTGAGGACGACACAGGTGTCCAAGTATTTGCCGTTGCATACTGGTCAAACGTATGGGGAGGACCTTTCCTGGAAGAGCGTGAAGGTAAGGGATGGTCTACCGCATACACTTCTACATTGGTGGATCCGGCCAATGATGATGAAGTCACGGGAGGCACGCTTGTTGTATGGTCACCAGATGAAGAACAAAGTTTCCCAACAGGGTTTGGTGAAGACGGCTTGCTTTTCACAGAAGATGATCCTACTGCGCCCATTCCAGCCGGCTATAACCTCCTTGATATAAACCAGGAACCTTTTGTTGTATATAAGGAATCCCAGCCAAACATAACTCTGAACGAGGGTGTTGTTGAAGTTAACGATTACTCCGAATTGAGCTATGAAGAAGCCTTTAAAAAAATGTTTGATAAAACATCTCAAGAATACCCTTTCACAGATGTAAAATCCATAAAATGGGATGAAATATATGAGCAGTACTTACCCATTTTCCAGAGTGCTGAAACACCTGAAGAATTTTACAACGCGCTCCGGGAATTTTCATACGAAATACCGGACGGTCATGTGAATGTTTCACTGAACCCGGATGTTTTCTTTGAGCAGCAAGGGGGAAGCTTCGGCATGGTCCTGGAAGAATTAGATAATGGGGATGTTATCGTTGCAGAGCTTATACCCGGTTCTTCTGCGGAGAAAGCGGGATTGAAGCCCGGCGCGCAAATAATCACATGGAATGATCAACCAGTATCACAACAAATAGAACAGGTTGCCCCTTATTTTGGACCATTCTCGACCGATCATACAACCCGAGTCGAACAGGTAAATTATCTCACCCGTGTCGCTCCAGATACCAGCATTACAATTACCTTTAAAAATTCTGGGAATACGCAAGAGATTGAGAAGACCATTAAGTCAACGGTTGAATATGAATCATTATTCAAAACAATCCCGGATTTCAACCGGGATGAATTATCCCTGCCTGTCGAGGGATATATATTAGACGATTCCGGATTGGGTTATGTCCAAATTTCAACTTTCAGTGATGACTATAGTATGATGGCGAACTTGTGGGATCATTATATTCAGGGATTGATCGATCAAGAGGTGCCAGGATTGATCATCGATATGCGCGCAAACGGTGGTGGAAGTACGAGTTTAGTTCTGGATTTTATCGGATACTTTTTTGACGAAGAAATTGAACTCTATGAGAGTTACTATTACAGCGAAAAAAGCGGTAATTTTGAAAGTTCAGACCGTCCAGCAAAAATCATCCCTGGACCGCAGCATTATGAAGGTGAGATTGCTGTGCTTGTCAGTCCAAACTGCGTCAGCGCATGCGAAGGGTTTTCCTATGCGCTTCAAAATACGGAACGTGCCATCGTCATTGGGAACTACCCTTCTGCTGGGGCATTTGGTGATGTTGGTCGCGGGCAGTACAGTCTCCCTGATGAAATAAATATGCAGTATCCAACAGGCAGACCTCTTCTCCCTCCGGAGAATTGGTCATCGAAGGCAGCGGTGTAATTCCAGACATAACGGTTCCTGTAACAAAAGAAAGTGTGTTAGGGGAAGCCGATACAATACTGGATGCGGCCATAGAAGCCCTATTGGAAAAAATCCAATAAAAAAAGGCTGGTTCGGAGATATTTCCAAGCCAGCCGTTATCAGGAAAATTTCACCTTTTATCATCAATGCCATTCCACATACACAGGGGACTGCGTTACAACCACATTTTTAGTAAGTTGTAATTCACTACCGTATATGTCTAAGATTGCAGAAGGTTCTTCTGTAAGCTGGATTGTATGGTTGGACCCATCTTTTGACCAGACGATCCAGAATGGTCTTTCATTCTGTTCAAATTGATATCCATTTACTCCTGGATAGTTCTCCAACTCCCCAACGAAAGTACTACCCTCCAACTGGGTCATATTGAAGGTCAGCGCATAATATACAGGAAAAGGTTTGTAAGATTCGGTCGCTAATCCTGAACCTCGCCAACCCAATAGACTATACCAAATATAAGAATATAAACCTATTGCATAGGCGCCTGTATTCGCTTTAACTGCATAATTGGCTTTGGTTAACTTCAAATTCATTTGTAAGGCATTCAGGTTCTTGACCATGTTTGCCGCACAACAATCCTGATTCAGTATTGAATATTGGTTTATCCGGGTAACCATTTGCGGTCAGAACATCTCTCAAAAATTCTGCTTTCTTTGATAACACCGGTCCATTCACATCCCATTTACTCGACCAATTGTAATTATCATATTTATCCGGCCCACGGTAATAATCATAGGCATGAAAACTCACACCATCAAAATATTCCCCGCCTCCGTTCTTTAGAATCCCCTCAAGAAAAAGTGAAGGTGTGCAATCCTTTGTTTCTCCGGTTTCCGTTGAGACTAACGGGGGATTTATTGGATCACAATCCAGGAGCAAACCACCAACCAACACTTGAGCATCCTCATCAGCCTTTTTTATCTTTGGGTAAACCGCTTTCAACATTTCTGCGTAGTACTCTCCCCCATAATATGCATTTCCTGCCTCTCCCCAGCATCCAAACCGCCAATCTGGATTAACCAGCGATGGGTCAACATCAGGCTCATTTCCCAATTCCCAAAATTTCACATTGAAAGGAGGCTCGCTGTATCGAAGGACTGCATCGTGTAAAAAATCAGCGTATGCACCTAATTTATCAGGTCGCACTGCGCCGCACGAATTTCCAGGTGATTTTAAAGCCCAATCTGGAGTGCCATAGACCACCAGGATTACTTGAAGATCATTTTCAGCAGCATTAATTAATCCAATTTCAAACTTTCAGCAGCCTCCCATTTACGAACTCCTTCAACAGGTTCGATTTTTGGCCAGATTAATCCGTTATTCCGCACCCAATATGCACCGGAATTCACGAACTAAATCGACACCTGCCTTCTCATGCAGGCCATAGATTTCCATCCCTGTCAAAGGAAATCTTTGATTACCTGTATCTTCGAATCTTTCGAAACTATTTTATTAGGAGTTGCTGAACTGAATTGATCTTCTTGAGTAAGCTTGAAAGTTTTTGTGGGGTACGAGTTTTCTTCATCTGACTTTTCAATTGGTATAGTGGTAGTATCTGAAGATACCGGGTGAATTTCTGTGCTGGATGTTAAGGAATTTTCCTGCAGGAGGAGAAAACAAAACATACGCATAATATTGGTAAATAACTCAATACTATGTGTAAGTTTGGCACAAAATTCATTAATTTTTTACGCTATTAATACTCGATGAAGTGCGGTTCCAGCTTTGCCGTAAAAGAAGTTCCAGTTACTGATTGTGGAGTTCCATCAAAATACCAGATCTTGCTGGGTGCGGATGGCAGCGTTATCGGATAATTTGCTCCATCTAAAGACCAGATAACCAATAGCTTTTTACCGCTGCCATCATTCTGGAATTCGTAAGCTTTTACGTTCGGTCCATAGCTCGAAATTTCTTTTAATGAATGTCGAGTATCTGAGTTTCTCGCTCGTGAAACTATAGCTGTCATAACCCGGTTGGATAGGTGTATTATTATCGTCAACCAGCGCTGAACAACGCCAGCCTTTAGTATGGAAGTAGATATTTGCACGCAAACCCAATACCTTCGCCAGCGTATAGGTTTGAACAATATGAGATCCCTTGGTGTTCTCATAATTTGGATCGAAAGGATCGTCGCAAATCCCAATTCCATTGTATTTTGGGATTGTATTCAACACAGCGCTTTCAGTATTATATAGATCTTTTCCAGCTGCACCATATTTTCCCAAAACCTCTTTGATAAATTCTGTTTTGGCTGATAATACAGGTCCTGTAGTATTCCATTCCGTACCCCAGCCTTCGTTGTAAAACATTCCAAAATTCCCAACCCAGTACGGAAAATAATCATATGCATGAAAACTGACTCCATCGAATGAGTTTCCAGCGCCTGATAGTAAGATGCCTTCCAAAAATTTTGGCTGTGAAGTGTAAGTTGGCTTTTCTATTTCACAAAGAGATTTATTTTCTGGTTGGTTTGGCCTCGGATCACAATCTAATAGGAGCCCACCAATTAATACGGTAGCTTCGGGATCTGCTTCCTTTATCTTCGGATACACCACTTTCAACATATCGCCGTATGCTTCCCCATTATTATATGGATCGCTGGCATTCCCCCAGCAGCCATGCGGGTCTCCAAACGGTCGGTTATTTGTATTGAGAGGGAAATCAGGTTCGTTGTAGAGCTCCCAATACTTTACGTTATATTTTGGATCACTGTACCGTTTGACAGCATCATACATAAATTCTCCAAATGCTGCATATTCACCAGGCTTTATAGGTCCACATGGGGATTGATCATTTATACTCGCCCATTTTGGAGTACTGCGAACAATCAGAATAACCTTCTTATCATACGCAGCTGCATTCTTTAATTGTGTTTCTAATCCGGACATTTCATTCCAGTTGCGCACCTTCTTACTGGTTTCCACCGCTGCCCATATAAGCGCATTCGTCGGGAGATCGCTTCGCAAATCATTATGCCGGATCCAGGTGATACCTGCCTCGTTCATCTGCTGCAGTCCCCCTTTGGTAGTAATCTGATACATTTCCACACCAAATATCGTTTCAATCAACTCACCATTGAACACGATGGGTAAGGAGATTTGGTCTAATACGGCTGCCCGAACGCTGTCAAAGTTCAGCGCGCCTTCCCATTTTCCACTATTGATTGCATTTTTCCCCACAATCCCAACTGCTGCAAAAACGACAAAGAATAACAATGCTAGAAATATTTTTTTAATTTTCATTTTCTCATCTCATAGTTTTATTTTTTTTGTCGGATCATCACAAATTCCATCCAAAAAAAGGGTAAATCATTTTTATCCATAGAACTACAAACTATGTTTCAGGAATCAACAATGTGATCTCAAGAACATCGGCTAAAATTCAATATAATGCGGAATGATGGTTGCATTAAAATTTTGACCACCCACTGGCTGTGTGTTACCTGCCATATCCCAGATCACAGATGGCATATATGGTAGTTCTGTGAGATGGTCTGCTCCATCTAAAGACCAGATAATCCAAAATTTCGTATCACTTTCAAAATACTGGAATTCGAATACACGCACATTGGGATATGCCGTAATTTCTCTGACAAATGTGGCATGTCCAATTTTTTCCGCAGCAAACCTGTAAGCATCATATGCGGGCTGTACAGGAGTATATTGATCTTCCAGTAAGGCGCTGCATCGCCATCCATACACATGGAAATAAATATTTGTACGCAAACCCAAAGCTTTAGAATACGTATAAGTCTGGACGAGATTGGATGCTTTAGTGTTCTCATAATCCATGTTATATGGATTGTTGCAAACCCCATGATTATATTTAAAATCATCATGTGGATGTAAAACCGCGCTTTCAGTGCTGTAAAGATCTTTTCCAAAAACACTGTATTGTTGAAGCAGCTGGTTTAAATATTCCACCTTAGCGACCAAGACCGGACCAGTCGTATTCCAGGACGTTTTCCACTCATCATTTACATACTGTCCAACTTTGTCCCCGAACCAATACGGGTAATACTCATAAGAATGGAAACTGACCCCATCAAACGAATTTCCCGCTCCGGACACTAGGATACCCTCAAAAAATTTGGGAAAAGTGACATCCTTTCCCCTAATTTCACATTGAGATAATCCATTCCCAGGTTGTGCTCTGGGATCACAGTCCAACAGCACACCGCCAGTAATTACTTGAGCTTCAGGATCAGCCTGTTTAATCTTCGGGTATACAACCTTCAACATTTCACCATATGCTCGGCCGTTATTATAAGGATCATTGAATCCTTCAATTTGAAATGTACCCCAGCACCCATGTGGTTCACCATACGGATAACCAATTGTGTTTATTGGATAGTCAGGTTCGTTATAGATCTCCCAGTGCTTCACATTGTAGGGGGATACACTGTAACGTTTTACCACATCAAACATAAAATTTGCAAAATCTTGATAGTGACTGGGATCTATTGGTCCACAGTACGCATTCGGCCAGCGTGGATCGCGTGCCCACGCTGGAGTACTCCTGACGGTCAAGATAACATTCTGGCCGCGTGACGAGGCGTTGATCAATTGGGTTTCCAAATCAGCCATCATTGACCAATTCCGCTCACCCTTATTCGGTTCCACTGCCGTCCATACCAGGGCATCCGTTTCAGGTCCATCTCTAAAATCGTTATGTCGCAGCCAAGTAGTACCGGCCTCATTCATCTTATCCAATCCACCCTCGGCGGTCATTTTATACATCTCTACCCCAAAAATAGTCTCTTCGCTGACATCTTTTAGAATGATAGGGATATTTGTAATAAAATCCTTTAGAGGGGCGGCATATGCATATCCATTTTTCAATTCTGGGCTAGAGGTTGGTAATGCATTCCAAACCCAACCAGCAATTGAAAAACTTAATAGGACAAGAAGAATGATCGGAAATTTTCTCGGCAATTGTTTCATTAGTAATATTTAGTATCCTCGAAGAGTCTTGAAATCATATGCATATTTTACGACATATTTGAGGCTAATTGATTAATTAATATATGCTTAATATTCGATGTAATGTGGTGTCAAAGTGGCGGTGAACGAATTCCCGGTGATGCCTACAGGTTTTCCAGTCATATCCACGATTGCCAATGGCGTTTTATCCAATGTGATTGCGTGATTTGCACCATCCAAAGACCAAACAACCCAGAATTTACTTCCGCTGTCCTGGTACTGGAACTCAAATATCTTTACTCCCGATCCTTGATCAGTGACTTCTCTAACGAATGAAGCCGCTCCAATATTCTTGGATGCAAATTCAAATGTATCATATGCGGGTTGTATTGGTGATAAATCTTTCTCTAACAATGCAGTACAGCGCCATCCAAATGGATGCAGCCAGCTGTTCGCTCGTAAACCCAAAACCTTCGTATAAACATATTGCTGTACAATATAAGAGGCTTTTGTACTTTCATACACATTGTCAAATGGTTTACAAATACCGGTAATGAGATATTCATCAAGGTTATTCAATAACCCACTTTCTGTATTGTAAATATCTTTTCCATTGACCCCATATTGGGCTAAAAGTTCTTTAACATAATTCACTTTGGCTACAGTCACAGGTCCGGTAGTATTCCATGCTGTATTCCAATCATAGTTATAATATTCACCAAATTTAATATTTGGATTTTCCTTTTTGTGAAGAAATCATAAGAGTGGATGCTCACACCATCAAATGAATCACCCGCACCAGCTACTAAAACTCCCTCAAAAAATTTTGAATACGAAATATGAGTCGGGTGTGTGCCCTGCACATCTCACATCGAGTTTGCGATGGACCCGCTGGAGTATTCTTGGATCGCATTCTAAAAGTACACCGCCTGAAAGTACTTGCGCTTCAGGATCAGCCTTTTTGATCTCCGGATAAACAACCTTCAACAATTCTCCGTATGACGTGCCATTACCATAACCATCATCATGTTCTGGGATTCGCCAGGTACCCCAACAACCATGCGGTTCTCCATAGGGGTGAGGACCATACACGATGGGATAATCGGGCTCATTGTAGTATTTCCCAATGCTTTACATTGTAAGGTGGTTGGCTGTAACGCTTCACAACATCATACATAAATTTAGCAAAATCTTCATAGTGACTTTTGTCTATCGGACCGCAGGGAGAGCCAGACCAGCGTGGATCTCGTGCCCAAGAGGGAGTACTGCGGACAGGCAGGATTACATTCATGCTTCTATTTGAAGCATTAATCAATTGCTTTTCTAATTCCGCCATAGCTGACCAATTTCGAGCACCTTTATTTGGCTCTACTAGCTGTCCATATCAAGCGCGTTAGTTGGTGCGCTTGCCCGCCAATCGTTATGTCTCAGAAAAGTAACCCCCGCCTCTTTCATTTTATCCAATCCCCCTGATGCTGACATATTGTACATTTCTACTCCGAAAATCGTTTCTTCCACATAATTGTTTATCACCAATGGAATGTGAGTTTTTAGATTCAGCCAACGGAGCAGCCAGTACATTCTTTCGTTCAACAATCCCATCAGCTGGATTGTAACTTACATTAAATAGGATTACCCCTGCAACCATGACCACAATTAACGTTCCGATAATCCGTTTTAGCATATTCCTTCCTTTTTTCTACTCAGATTTTCTTACCTTACGAGAATTTGTAAAAGCTAATAATACTGTACAGAGAATAAATATCCAAAAAAACGAATAGCAGCAAATATACCACAACTTGCCACTCAGACGTACTTAACAAATTTATTAGATTGAAAAACTTAACATAAGATTTCAATTTCCTTAATATACTTATAAACGGTCTTGTTATTTCCACCCAGCCAAAGCTCATTCCGAGCGCGATCGGAATCATAACAGGATATAAATAGCGACCTACTGGTAAATAAATATGCCGAAGTGGTAAATATGCAGCACCCCTGACAAACGCAGCTAAAAATGTAATGACGAACACTCAAAAATAATAAAAATACCACATTCCAGGTTAGTTTGCGCCGGTTTCGAACTAATCCAATCAAAATACCCGCACACAATAGCAATGTGAAAAATCCTAAATACATGTAGGAATTTGCGCCAATTATTTCTACATTCCCCCATCCAAATTTTGCCCAAAATGTGCGAAACATTCTTATGAATGTGCGTTCATACATGAATCCCGCACCCCTCCAATCTAAAAGAGAAGTCAAAACTAATGAAGGGATAAGCGTTATCCCCAAGAAATTTGAGATCCAACTTCATCAAAGAGTGGTTTAAACCGGATTCCTGCTGTTTCTGCAGATCCATTCCTGATAATATTGACAAATTGCGCATCACCCCAGGTTCCTGCATCTCCAAATTTCGAATTAAATTCAGGTTCAACATCTACCGGGTAATGTCCCTCAACAAGGGTTAAGTTATCAAAAAATATTTGAATATCCCCTTGTTTTTTTGATATTTGGGGTTGTATTGTGATCCAAATTCTGGGAAATGGGTCATTTAATTTGGATTGAAAAGCGTAAAACTGGGGCTCTGTCTGAACTTGGATATCCTCAAAATGATTGGATTCGCTCATCTCAATCATAGGTGAACGCATCTTTACAGGTTGGCTGGCCCAAGCCCAGAATCCAAAAGTAACCTCTTTGTCTTTTAATTCCCTACCGGTATCTCGGGGAACAGGTTGAAAGAGGGGTTTTGTCCAACTTGGGCTTACCTCAGCCTGGTTGCTCATCATGAAAACATAATCACCTGAGATCGCTCTTTCGTTTCGGGTTCGGACAGGTTCACCTTGCGATATAGATCGATACCAAAGTGCAGCTTCATCCCAGGAAAACATCGTCAAAGATAAAACGAAAGATCCTAGAAAAATCATCGCCCAGGCATACTTCTGTTTTTCATTCCTGAGGATGGAAAATATCAGCGCAATTGGCAGAATGATTATACTTACTACGGCTGTGCTTTTTGTATAAATGCTCAAAACCGCTGGAACAGCCGCTAATAATAAATTGAAAATTGAAAATCCTCTTGCGATCAATCTTACACTGCCCCAAAGAGACAACGACATAATCAGTACTGCCCCCACATCGTTATTTATTGACGTCATAATATCCACATACCCGGGGAATAACGCCAGGGTGAGCGGGGTTAAAATTCGGATTGGATGCTGCGGCGGGGATATTTCACTTGTTATCCTCCAGGCAATTACGACAGTGCATAGGTAGATTACTAGTGAAACCAAACGTAGAACATACATTTGGTTTGTCACATCCATATTCAATGCCAGTTGTAAAGGTACAGATAGGATCAAATAAAATAATGGTTCCCCTCCCAATTGGGAATACCCTGGCACAGATTTATGATCATACGGCGTCCCAAGTTCTGGTTGGAAACCCAGGTTATCGTAAAATCCATACTTAATCATCGATTCCAATACTTCGTAAGTCAAATGAGGATTGAAATCACCCTTTGCTGGCAATCCTTCCCTTGTCGCAGTCAACCACACATTCTCAAAATGATTAGGCTCATCATAATGCTGCCAGGGCGGAACAATAAAGACATAAAGTAATCCATGCACAAGTGCAAGGATCATGATGATTACGATGGCGTCAATTTCTCGAATTCTAAAATTCGTTAGGAAATTTTGCTGTCATTCTAGGTTTTTAATCAGCTGAAAGTTGACTGATTTTGGGAAAACCTTCTGAGAGGATATTTTCAATTTCTAGACCGGTCGCAGTAAAATCAGCCAAAGATCCTCCGATAGGATCAACAATTTCAAAGGTCTCCCCTGCCATTTCACTAAGTAAAAATATCTTCGCGGATTGCTTCGGAAATGCTGTTTTTAATGCTTCCTTTTGATTTCTTTCCATAACCAAAATTAGATTGAATTTTTCAATCAAATCTTTGGTCACTAATTTCGACCGGTGATCACTCAGGTCAATTCCTCGGTCATATATTAATTTTATTGTATTAGCAGCTGCAGTTTGGTTTTCAAGTGCCCAAACTCCAGCAGACCGTATCAACCATCTCTCTTCTTGACCATTGATCTTCGATTGCAGAAGACCCATGGCCATGGGTGATCGGCAGATATTAGCCGTACAAACAAAAAGGACTGAATGCATATATTATCTCTTTCTATTTATGGATAAGATTATCCAAATTTTTGTCGCAAAATTCGATAAGCGAATAATGGATTGCCAATTATATATCGTTTCCATTTACCCGCAGGATCAACTATTAAACGCCATAACCACTCTAAACCTGTGAGATACATCCATTTAGGGACTCTACTTTCAACATCAGCTAAATAATCAAATAAGGCGCCTACTGCCCAGCAAACAGGAACATTGATTTTACTTCTCATTTCGAAAATCCATTTTTCCTGAAGGGGTGTACCCATCCCTACAAAAAGGACTTGTGGGCCTAGCTCATTTATCTCATTTATTATTTGCTCATTCGATTTATCAATGAAGTAACCATCAGAAAATCCTAAGATATTTATATTTGGATATATCAACCGTAAATTTTTTACTGCTTTTTCAGCGACGCCAGGTTTACCCCCCAGAATATAAATCTTGATCTCCATGGAAGATGCAAATTTACAAAAATCTTGGATCCAATCCGCTCCGGTCATCTTAGTTAGCGGGCAGCCGCCTAGAAACTTGCTGCTCCAAACAACACTTATCCCATCCGGATATACTAGATCAGCTTCGGTGAGAATTTGAAAATACAAATTATCAACTGCAGCAGTATTAAAACAATGTGCATTAACATAAAAAACAGAGCGCTTTTTATCCCCCAGGCTCCATTCATTAACCGTATCT
Source organism: uncultured Chloroflexia bacterium (assembly GCA_963753725.1). Taxonomy (GTDB): domain Bacteria; phylum Chloroflexota; class Anaerolineae; order Anaerolineales; family UBA4823; genus CAVWDI01. The sequence goes on from CAVWDI010000001.1 coordinate 182,124, forward strand.
AAAATAATTTCCAAATTTGCGCAATGGATGTTTACCCCAAGAATGTTTACAGTTTGCATTCGATTCAGTTAGCTCATCCATTCCAATTCACTCATAAGACAATTATGCGACATATCAACCATTTCTCAGCACTATCACCGCTGTTGAGAGGATACAAAATCCATATCAGCCTCTACCATCAATTTGACGAGTGTTTCAAAATTGGTTTTGGGCTCCCATTTAAGATTTTTTTCCGCCTTGTTGAAATTAGCAACCAATTGTTTCGTTTCCAGTGGACGGTAAAAGCGATCATCACATATCACAAAGTCCATGTAATCTAAATCTAAACAACCAAATGCAAGTTCGCAAAATTCGCGCACCGAATGCGTTTCTCCGGAACCAATCACATAATCCTCGGGTAAATTTTGATGCATCATTAACCAAATAGCTTCTGCATAATCTTTTGCATAACCCCAATCTCGGCTGGCTTCAAGATTCCCCAATCTCAATTCATTTTCCAAACCTAGTTTAATCTTTGCTGCTGTATGGGTAATCTTTCTGGTAACAAAATCCAATCCTCTTCTGGGGCTCTCATGATTGTATAAGATACCGGAAACCGCATATAAACCAAATTCCTGACGATATTGCGCCGTCATCAAATGAGCGAATAATTTAGCAATTCCGTAAGGATTGCGAGGCCGAAATTGTGTGTCTTCATCTTGCGGTTCATCTACTGGGTCGCCAAAAATTTCACTCGAAGATGCCTGGTAAAATCGGGTTTCCTGGTGGTACATTCGAATCACTTCAAGTAAACGCGCCGCTCCCAAACCCGAAACGTCAGAAACTTCTAGGCTTGATTGCCAGGATGCATGTGGGGATGAAGGTGAAGCAAGATTATAAATTTCATCCGGTTTATGGATATCAACACTTTCACGTAATGAATTAAAATCTTTTAGATTACCTTTGATCAACTTTATATCGTCAAGAATGTGTGAAATGTTTGTGGTGTTTACCGGAATATTAGAGGGTACCCATCCAATAACCTCAACACCTTTACTAATAAGAAGTTCAGCTAAATAGGATCCATCTTGCCCGTTAACTCCTAGAACCAAAGCTTTCGTCAACCAATCACCTTTCCATACTGATCACTTGATCCTGCCAGCGGTGCCACTTACCGTGATGGGCTTCCATAATCTTCTGACCTTCACCAGGCGGCTTCAGGCCTAAAAGTTCAATATCAGCGTCAACCATTATCCGCACAAGATCTTTGAAGTAAACCCGAGGTTCCCAATTCAATTCTTTTCGGACGTAACTTGAATCTGCCAGCAGATAATCTACTTCCGTCGGTCGATAATATCGCGGATCAATTTTTACATATTCATTCCAGTCTAAATTAACATATCCGAAAGCTTCATCGAGAAAATCTCTTACCGAATGCGCTTCTCCTGTCCCAACAACATAATCCCCAGGTTTTTCATATTGCAGCATCTTCCACATTGCTGCGATATAATCTGGAGCATAACCCCAATCACGCTTGGCATTCAAATTCCCTAAATACAGTGTGTCTTGGTTTCCTGCGATGATCGCCGCGACCGCCCTTGAAATTTTCCTTGTCACAAACGTTTCACCCCTTCTTGGTGATTCATGATTAAAAAGGATACCGTTACATGCAAATATTTTATAACCACGGCGGTAATTCCTAGTCACCCAATATGCATACAATTTCGCTGCTGCATAAGGGCTTCTTGGTTGAAAAGGTGTTAGCTCATTCTGAGGGGGTGCTGCACTTCCATACATTTCACTGGAAGATGCCTGGTAAAAGCGAGTCCCAATTCCGCTTTTCCGTACAGCTTCAAGAATTCGAATAGTACCTAAACCTGTTATGTCACCGGTGTACTCAGGAAGATCAAAACTTACGCGTACATGGCTCTGGGCTGCAAGATGATATAACTCATCTGGTTTCACATCATAAATAAGGTCAACCAGATTACCAGTATTTGCTAGGTCTCCATAATGCAGATATAGAAGCACACTTTCCCCATTGTGCGGATCACGGTACAGGTGATCGATCCTTTTTGTATTGAATGTACTCGCTCTTCGAATAAGCCCATGAACTTCATATCCTTTGGACAGAAGCAGTTCAGCTAAATAAGATCCATCCTGACCAGTGATGCCGGTTATCAGTGCTTTCTTCATAGTGCCTGTTATTTCCCTGATGGTTGTATTGATCCAGAATCGATCTCCAATGGTACACGGCGCTGGTTACCGAGTAATTCCAATAAGACCTTAACTCGTTCATTTCCAGGCAGCTTGTAATCGAAGATCGCTTCATATCCACGGAATGGCCCATCATTTATCCGGACTTCATCTCCATGTTTTAACCCTTCTAATACTTCACCACCTGCTTTATTGATTTCATCTATTCGTTTCCGGATATCAAAAATTAGGTTTTCCGGCACCAATGCTGGTTCACCACCAAAACTTACTAAACCAAGAGTGTGAGGCATCCATTGAAATGCGGATAAGCCGATATCCTCCAGGTCGATATTTACAAATAAATAACCTGGGAAGTACGGTCGTACTTTTCTCGATCTTGGATTAACCGGTTGCACTCGCAGCCTTGGATAAAATGTTTCATACCCGTGGGATAAAACTTGACGCCACACTATTTCTTCTTTTCGAGGCTTACTTCTTAATGCGTACCAGGAAATTGTCATTGATCAATATAAACCAATTGGTATCTGTAAAATTTTGATTAATATCCCGAAAATTTCTTAACGATAGATAGGGGTGAGGATTATGTCACCGGTGATTTTGATCGTTATGAGTGTACCTCGAGGTACAGCAATTTTCAAGTTTGTCAGTATTTCCAGTAATTGGTGTTTTTCACCTTCATTATCGTGTTGTGAAGTATTTATTAGTAAATCATATAAATTAATTCATTGATGCAGCTTTAACAATTCGGACAAAATCAGACGCTTTAAGGGCCGCGCCCCGATCAATCCGCCATCAATTTCCTCATCGGAAAAGAATTCTACAGCATTATTGCCCTTAACTCGATCCTCCATACAGAACTCGAATGCTTTCTGAAAATTCTCTTCCAAAAATCTTGGTAAGTGTCGTCCGAATTACATTACCGATCACATCAGATGCACCGGCTGCAGTGGCTGCTTTACCTGTTCCAATTGCCCATACAGGTTCGTATGCAATAGTTAGTGGAGTACTTGTATTCTCGGATAATAAACCATCCAAATCCAGCAGCCCTTTCTGCACTTGGCGCGTGACAATTTCCTCAGTGCGGCCAGCCTCATTTTCCTCGAGCGTTTCACCAACACACACAATCGGATGCAGATTGTGCATTAAAGCAGCTGTAACTTTTTGATTGACTGATTCATCCGTCTCATTAAAATATGCCCTGCGTTCCGAATGTCCAATGATGACATATTTGCAAAATTCGACCAGCATCAAGGGTGAAACTTCTCCGGTATAGGCGCCAGATTTTTCCCAAAACATATTTTGGGCGCCTAACCCGATGTTTGTACCTTCAATTAGAGCTGAAACCACAGCTAGTGAAGTAAAAGGTGGGCATAGTGCTATATCCACATCATCTACAGTCTTTAATTCGGGTACAAGTTCATTGACCAAATCGCGAGCCTGTGCCGCATTTTTATTCATTTTCCAATTTCCAGCTACGAATGGAGTACGCATTTAAACCTCTCTGTTTAACTTGTTCGCATCTTTTTATTTAGATTACTTATCCTGCAAAGCTGCGATTCCAGGTAAAGTTTTTCCTTCCATCATCTCTAACGAAGCGCCCCCGCCAGTGGAGATATGGGTGATTTTTTCTTGTAAACCCGATTGATTAATGGCAGCCACTGAATCTCCGCCGCCAACTATTGAGATTGTTTCACTTTCTGCGACAGCTTCAGCTACACCGAATGTTCCAGAAGCGAAATTTGGAAATTCAAATACACCCATTGGACCATTCCAGACTACTGTGCCAGCCTCTTCAATTACATTTGAAAATGCTTCCACAGTCTCAGGTCCTACATCGAGTATGCGCCATCCATCCGGGACCGGGCCCATTGCCATCACCTTCTTTTCTGCGTCATTATCGAACGCATCGGCAATAACAACATCGACTGGCAGGCGCAATTTTGAATCACCATCTTCTAGAAGCTCACGGGCAGTATCCAAAACCTGGTCTTCAACCAGAGAATCTCCTATTGGATAACCCTGTGCTTTAAAAAAGGTGTTCGCCATCCCCCCACCAATAAGAACATTGTCAGCTCTCAGCAATAAATTGCGGATGACATCAATTTTGTCGCTTACTTTTGCGCCTCCCAATATTGCGACAAAAGGTTTTTTAGGCGATGCAATTGCCTCACCAAGGTATTGGATCTCTCTTTCCAACAAGAAACCCGCCACGGATGGTAAATAAGCAGTTACACCCTCAGTTGAAGCATGCGCCCGGTGGGCGGAACCAAAAGCATCCATGACAAATATATCTGCAAGCATAGATAATTGTTTCGCCATTTCCGGATCATTCTTTTTCTCTTCGGGGTGAAATCTGGTGTTTTCTAAAACCAGGATATCCCCCGGGTTCAATTCCGTGACTGCTTTGGAGGCGACCTCACCAACACAATCATCGGCAAAGAATACACTTCTACCGATTAACTCTGAAAGACGGTCAGCTGCTGGTCTCAAGGAGAATGACGCATCAGGTTGTCCTTTAGGTCTGCCGAGATGAGAACAAAGTATTACTTTCGCTTGGTGATCGACAAGATACTTTATGGTAGGCAGTGCTGCACGGATTCGTGTGTCATCCGTGACTTTTCCATCTTTCAATGGGACATTAAAATCTACACGTACTAAAACATTTTTATTCTTTACATCAATATCAGTTATCGTTTTTTTATTGAACATATCTCCCTCCAGGCAAGGAAAACGTGAAACGATGGGACGTTTCACGTTTTCTATGTAATTCCATTACATGGAGTATCTATTTATTCTTATAGTTTTTTGGCAACAAGTGCGGCTAAATCGGCCGTGCGGACGGAATAACCCCACTCATTATCATACCAGGTGACCACTTTCACCAAAGTCCCTTCTGTTTCTCCCAGAACTGTTGTGAATTGTAGATCAACTGATGAACTAAAATTATTCCCCTTATAATCAATACTGACCAGTGGTTCTTCAACTGCATCTAAAATCCCATTTAATGGACCAGCCGCAGCCTCGCGATAGACACTGTGCAGCATTTCTGTAGTTACAGGTGTTTCCAGTTCTACTGTCAAATCAACTACCGAAACCGTAGATGTTGGTACTCGTAGAGCATACCCATCAATCTTTCCGGCTAAATCCGGAATGACTAATTTCAAGGCTCGAGCGGCGCCAGTTGTAGTAGGAATTATGCTCATTGCAGCAGCTCTCGCCCTGCGTAAATCCTTGTGAGGTAAATCCAAAATCTTTTGGTCATTTGTATACGCGTGAATTGTTGTCATAAACCCACGTTTGATCTTGAAGGCATCGTGAATAACTTTGGCAGCAGGAGCTAAACAATTGGTAGTACAAGATGCATTCGACATTACATGATCGTTTTCAGGATCATACTGCTCTTCATTTACGCCCAGTACTACTGTAAAGACATCACCTTTTGCAGGGGCTGTGATGATCACTTTTTTCGCCCCGCCACCAGTGATGTGTTTACCGGCATCTTCCTCTGTGCGAAAAATTCCTGTACCTTCAACAACAATGTCTACGCCTAGATCGCGCCACGGGATTGCGGCAGGATCTCTTTCACTGAATGCTTTAACCGAGTTGCCATCTATGATTAACTCAGAATCGCCGACTTCAACTTCCCCATCAAATCGACCATAATTTGAATCATACTTTTAACAGGTGAGCCATGGTTTTTAAATCGCCGATATCGTTAAAGCCTACAACTTCGAGTTCTTCAGGATAAAACTCCTGGATGGCTTTAAGAACCTGTCGTCCTATACGACCAAACCCATTAATACCTACTTTTACAGCCATGAAAATCCTCCATAAAAAATTAGTATAGCGGTTAATATCCGCTTTTATAGAAATATTGATTCTTGGTTACAAACGCTTATTTTATTTTAGGTTTACCAAGAACTCCAACCTACTATTTTACCAGAGGTCCGGTTCTTTCTTGGTACAAATCCAAAACTACACTTGCAAGTTTCTTAAAATCATGGCGCCATGGATGCAGTGTATCTACCAGATCAGAACCGTATATTGGGTATTCCTCAGCGATTTCGGGGCTGGTCTTCACCCAATCTATATTTTTAGGCAAATTTCCAGAAAAATTATTGTTCACCACGATTAAATCAAAAATATTATCGGCAGAATGTTCTTCAAGAGCGAAGAGATGGCTTCGACAATTATAGCCATCTGTTTCTCCTTGTTGAGTTGCCACATTACAGATAAATAATTTCAAAGCATTGCAAGCTCTTATCGCTTCAGCAATATCAGGTACTAATAAATTCGGAAGGATACTCGTATACAAACTTCCGGGACCAACAACTATCATATCGGCTGACAGGATAGATTTGATCGCATCTGGAAATGCTGGTGGATTATTCGGTTCCAGCCAAACTCTGTGAACTTTGCCGTCACTTTTAGGAATTTCACTTTCACCTTCAATCCGAAACTCACTGATCAAATGCGGCAGTATAACATCGGCCACCAATTGTACATTCTGAATAGTTGCCGGAAGCACTCGTCCATGAACTGCAAGCACCCTTCCCAATTCGGCGACCGCTTCTTCAAAACTGCCAGTAATTTCAGCCAGGGCAGTTATAAACAAATTTCCGAAGGAATGTCCATCAAGGCCGGATCTGCCATTTGAAAACCTATATTGAAATAATTGCCCCATAAAAGCCTCATCATTTGATAATGCGGCCAGGCAATTGCGGATATCACCCGGTGGAAGAATGCCAAGTTCGCGGCGCAACTTACCTGACGAACCGCCATCATCAGCAACAGTAACAATAGCTGTCAGGTTGTGAGTGTACTCTTTCATACCTCTTAGAAGCGTGGCAAGGCCGTGTCCGCCTCCAATGGCAGCAATTCGTGGGCCGCGTTCACGCTGCCGATGAGTACGCAGAGTATCGACAACTCTTTTTCCGGGAACTACAAATGGTTTCATCAAGGACCGGTTTACACTGCGTATTCCAAGCAGTATCATTATTAGACCTGCTCCACCAAAGATAATCGCTCGAATCGGGCGAGATAGAAATCGAAGAGAGACAGTTGATATTATCGGCAGCCACCAGGATTTTGGTGCAGAGCGGTAAATATCCAAAATGATTACCGCTAATCCGATACCAATTAGTGCAGTTCCTAAGAGGATTAATATAATCCAACGCTTCACACCAACACCAGGCACCAGCCAGAATATATATGATGCTATATAACCATGCAAGCGTTTTATCCAGTCGTCTAATTTCAATTCCATATCGAGTGAGATAATAGCAGTCTTCATTTAATAAGTCAACTAAAAACATGGCATGTCTAAAATTTTCAAATCCTATTCTTTTCATTACTATGCTATACTGCCTTTCATATATCGGATTATTATTGCTGATATTGAAGGGACGAATATACATACAGCATCCTTTGCATTACAATAATTTTTCCCCCAGAAAGTCTTTCACACAAAAATCAAAGATTCCTCATTTGTTGAACACGGGGAAAAGAAGTATATGGATGAGTTATTCCATGTAATAAATGCTGTTTTTCTGGAATTCGACCAGATACCAACGATTTGTGTTGCTGTGCCAGGACATGTTGACACAGTGAAAGGAATAATAAATTCTGATGTTCAAATTGACTCACGTGTGATTTCTTTTGCTGGTTATAATGATGTCCGGAATGTGATCGCTGTCTTCGAGAGAGTCGATAAATATTCATGAAAACACACGAAATTCGCATTATTTGAAAAGCTGCACATTACACCCTCCGAACTCGGTGATAAAGCCGGTTTAATTGGGGGACCTAAATATTTGAGTGGCATCTATCAAAAATTAACTTCAAATATTAAAAAACACTATGCCAAACATTGAAAAAATTTGGAAAATAGCTGAGCCGATATCTGATAAAGCGGATATTGAACTTCAATCCATCGATCCAATATTACGTCAAATCTTATTCAATCGTGGATATGAAACGTCTACTGAAGCACGAGAATTCATCTATGCGCATATACCTCAGGGTACTGAACCATTTAATTTACTCAATATGCAAATCGCTGTAGACCGGATTATGTGGGCGGTTCAGAAGGACCACCCAATTGCAATTTATGGTGATTATGATGTGGATGGTGTTACCGCCACAGCTCTGCTCACTCATGCTCTCAAGCAAATGAATGCAAATGTTTGGAGTTATATCCCCAACCGTTTCGATGAAGGTTATGGATTAAATCAAGATGCGTTAGGTAATCTGAAAGATCAAGGAACAAAACTGGTTGTTACAGTCGATTGTGGTATACGTTCTCCAGTCGAGGTATCTTTTGCCCAAAATCTTGGTCTGGATATGATTATTACTGATCATCACAGCCCAGGTCCAGAACTTCCCCCCGCACATGCCATAATCAATCCACGCCAATCTGATGATTCTTATCCCGAGAAAGACCTTGTTGGAGTGGGTCTGGCGTACAAGTTAGTTGATGCGCTGTACCAATCTCGCTCTCGATTTTTTGGAAAGATCACCAAGGACGATACATTTCCCAATCCAAATGATTATCTTGATCTGGTTGCCTTAGGTACCGTTGCAGATTTAGCGCCGCTTGCGGGTGAAAATAGAGCTTTGGTTCGAGCCGGAATAGAGCAGCTTCGAATTACGAAACGGTCTGGATTGAAGGCATTGATCGGAGTTGCAGGTCTTCAGTCAAAGAATATAACAGCCAGTTCCATTGGATATATGCTTGGACCCAGACTGAACGCGGCTGGACGACTTGAAACTGCCCAGACAGCGCTTAGTCTGCTCCTGACTGAAGATTTCCATGAAGCTGGATTATTAGCCCAAAAGCTAGACAACCAGAACCGTCAACGCCAAATACTTACCAAAGAAAGTCAAGTCAAGGCGGAAGAGATGGTAATCGCCGAAGATCCCGAGTCCCCTCTGATATTTGTTTATCATCCTGATTTTAATCCTGGGATCGTCGGACTAGTAGCTTCTCGATTAACCGAAAAATTCTACCGTCCCTCTGTGGTAGCCAACCAGGAAAATGAATTCACTCGTGGTTCTTGCAGAAGCATTCCAGATTTCAATATTACGAAAGCCTTGGAGCAGTGTTCTGATTTGCTGGTTCGCTATGGAGGTCATTCTTCAGCAGCGGGTTTTACTGTAAAGAACGATCGATTATCTGAATTCAAATCCCGATTGATTGAAATTGCACGCAGTGAGTTTGAACAGAAGGAATTGTTTCCAATTCTGGAGGCAGATGTTGAAGTGCAGCTATCAGATTTGACTTTTGAACTTTTGAAGCAATTAAACGCACTCCAACCCACTGGAAGAGGCAATCCTCAAGCTCAATTTGTATCATTCGATGTGAAGGTGCTCAGGAGTAGAACCGTTGGAAAGGATAATTCCCATCTCAAATTAGTTCTGAGTGATGGATTCATCACTTATGATGCCATCGCCTTCCGTCAAGGAGATTGGCAGGATCACCTTCCTCCATCTATAGACATAATTTTCAATTTTGAACTCAATGAATATAATGGAAAAAGCTCATTACAGCTCAATATTCTAGATATTAAGGATGCCTCTAAAAGGGATGGTTGATCAATCTACGAATCGATATTTAATCAAAGTCCACAATGCTTCGAAAGCATCTGAAAGTTTTATCTTCTTGCCCTCCTGATAATCACGAGGGGTGAATCTGATCGGTACTTCATATATCCGGTATTTTCGTTTCAATACTTTCGCAGTGAACTCCGGTTCGAAATTAAAGCTCTTGGCATGGATTGTGAGACCGTTGATAACTTCCCGACGGAAAACCTTGTAACCTGTTTCCATATCAGTCAGAATATTATTGTATAAAATGTTTGTGGTAAATGTCAACAATCTATTTGCCACCATATGCCAGTACATCACCGCGCGGCGCGGGCCACCTAAAAACCGGGAGCCATATACAATATCTGCAACCCCTTCTTCGATAGGTTCTAGAAGTGCAGGATAGTCGCGCGGATCATATTCTAAATCTGCATCCTGGATGAGAATCACATCTCCATGAGAGTTCCTGAAACCAGTTACAACAGCTCGTCCTTTACCTTGGTTTTTCTCATGGTAGATTACTTTGATCAAACCAGTCCCATCCAATTGTTCAAGAATATCTCGAGTTCCATCGATAGAACCATCATCCACAACTACGATTTCACCAGCCAGTTCCGTCGCTTGCACCCGATTTAAAATCTCTTGAATTGTTTCTGACTCGTTGTAAGTAGGAATAATTACGCTGAGGAACATCACACAATTATAACGCTATTAATGGTGATAGTAATTATATGGTTAGGCTTGTTTGAATTATAATTTTCACTTAATACAATATGCTATCTACACTTCCAACTCCTGCCATCATTGCCCATCGAGGTTACTGCACACTCGCCCCTGAAAACACACTTTCAGCATTCGACCTCGCGATACGTCACAATGCAGATGGTATTGAACTGGATGCAAAATTAAGCAAAGATGGTCGCGTTGTTGTCATTCACGATCTAACCGTTGGTCGAACTACAAATTTCCGTGGACCAGTAAAATCTTTTACCTTGAAAGAACTTCAATCCATGGATGCGGGCTCTCATTTTGATCAAAAATTTAAGGGTGAAAAGATCCCATCATTAGATGTAGTTCTAAAAGAATTTGGGGATAAAACGTTCCTAAATATTGAGCTAACGAATTATTCACACCCATTAAACAACCTTCCACATATCGTTGCCCAAATGCTGTTATCCGAGGGTCTCATTCACAATATCTTAATTTCGTCGTTTAATCCAATAGCCTTATACAGAATTCATCGAATACTTCCGGATGTGTCTCTGGGTTTCCTGATTTTGTCCGGCAAGAAAGGGTTGTTGGCCAGAATAATTGCTAACTTTCTAGTACCGTTCGACAGTCTGAATATGGAAGTCAACGATGTGTCTAAGGATATTGTAAATAGGCTTCATTCAAAGAAGAAAAAGTTATTCGTCTATACTGTCAATCGCGCTGATGACATACGCAAAATGATCATGTATGGTGTAGATGGGATAATAACGGATGACCCACCATTGGTCAGGCAAATATTACAGGATAATTAATACATTTGCTGGACAATTAAAGTGAACTTATAATGCTGTAACAAGGCATATATTTATATTAATTGGAATTTCTGAAGACATCACAATTGATAATATGGAAATTACTACCGACGAAATCATGGCAGTCTGCATTTCACGTCAGATTGAAGATGGAGAGATCGTAGCGCAAGGCCTCTCTACACCATTAATCGCGGCTGCCTACTTACTGGCTCGTCGAACACATGCGCCTGACTTATATTTTATGTCGGCCATCGGCCAGGGTATTTGCCGTTCTCCGGCGCCGCTTCGCTTGACCGATGTAGAAAGTTTATGGATAGACCGCTCATTGATCAATGTCGGTTTTGTGCGTGCAGCTGCAGAAATGCTGCCAAAATTCCGCCCAATTGAATTTTTTCGCCCGGCTCAAATGGATCGCTATGGAAATTTTAACAATATTGCCTTTGGGAAAAATTATTCTAAACCTCGATTACGTTTACCCGGGACAGGTGGAATCGCAGATTTGACGACTTTCATTTCGAATATTTATTTGTACGTTCCTCGCCATTCCAGGATTACTTTTGTTGAACGAATAGATTTTCTTTCCGGTCTTGGTCACAACCCAATCCGGAAAAAGGGACATGGTCCCCAGTACTTGGTTACTGACCTGGGTCAATTCGATTTCAAAAGTGATTCAGATCCAAACAAAGGTCCTTTAAGACTCACAAGTATTCATCCAGGGGTGACGATTGCTAGAATAAAAGCTCGTACAGGTTTTGATTTTGATATCATCCCAAATCTTCAAGAGACAAATAAACCCACTGAAGAGGAAATTCGTTTATTGCGAGAAGAGATTGATCCATTCGGAATTCGTCAGCTTGAAATGCTCAGTGGTGCTTCCAGGCGGCAGCTGATTCGTGAAATAATTCAAAATGAACTCCACGGATCAAACCTGATTGACTAAAATTAACGATATGTGTACTAACTTTCAACCAAATCGGAAAAAATTATTTCTGCACAATATTGTAATATTGGCGTTCATTATTACCATAGGTTTAAGTTCGCTTCTACCCAAATCGAAGACATTCGCGCAAACAATCACAACAACTCCTGATTCACAGAATGCTGAGATTCTGAATAAATTATCGCCTGAGGAAAAAGTTGGTCAACTTTTTTTGATCACATTCAACGGCACAGATGTCGGATCCGAATCAAACATCTTCAACTTAATTACAAATTACCACGTAGGAAATGTTGTGATATTAGCTGAAAATGACAATCTCACTCATATCAGCCAATCTCCAGGTGATACAGCCCTTCAACTCCGTTCTCTCACCCGTAAACTCCAACAAATTGAATGGACAGCATCCCAGGAAAGTCAAAATGACCCTACAACTGGAGAGCCCTACTTACCATCCTATATTCCATTATTTATCGGGATGCCCCAGGAAGGTGATGGTTATCCTTATGATCAAGTTCTATACGGATTATCTCAATTGCCTAATCACATGGCGCTTGGAGCGACCTGGAACCGCGAACTCGCATCTGAAGTAGGTACAACTCTGGGAACTGAGCTATCTTCTGTCGGTGTAAATCTTTTGCTTGGACCATCTTTGGATGTGTTGGAGACCCCTCAATTTGGGGTGACAAAGGATCTTGGAACCAGGATTTTTGGCGGCGATCCCTACTGGGTCGGTGAAATGGGTCAAGCTTATATTAAAGGGATACATTCTGGCAGCCGAGGAAAAGTGGCTGTAGTCTCCAAGCATTTTCCTGGACATGGTGGCGCAGATAGACTCCCCGAAGATGAAGTGGCAACCGTTCGGAAATCCATTGAGGAATTAATCGCGTTCGATTTAAATCCTTTCTTTAATGTAACAGGAAAAGCAAATTCCAGTGAAGAAACAACCGATGCGTTGCTTACATCGCATATTCGATATCAAGGATTACAGGGAAATATCCGTGCTACAACGCGTCCAGTTAGCCTTGATCCACAAGCTTTGAGTATATTAATGGAATTACCAGAATTCGAACTCTGGCGTAGCACCGGTGGAGTGATGATCAGCGACAATCTAAACAGCCAGGCTGTTCGAAGGTTTTATGATCTGACCAGTCAAGACTTTGATATACACCGAGTTGCATTAAATGCATTTTTAGCCGGGAATGATTTGTTATACATAAATGATGTTACCGTTGAGGATGATGTAGACGCAATTAATACCACTCAGCAAACCCTTGAATTCTTTTCGCAAAAATACCGGGAGGATAATGCTTTTGCTCAACGAGTTGACGAATCAGTTCTCAGAATTCTAAAGCTGAAGCAAAAACTATATGGTGAATTTTCAATCGGACAGGTACTCGCCGCGCCTCAAGTGCCAACGGATTTAGAACAATCGCAACAAATTGTATTTGAAGTTGCCAGGCAAGGCGCCACCTTAGTCAGCCCTTCCCAAACCGAGTTGGATGAAACAATCCCCGATCCACCTAATCAAGATGATCGGATTGTCTTCTTAAGCGATACCAGACAAGCAAAGCAATGCAGTCAGTGTGTCGACCAACCAATTCTCGGTGTGAAATCACTTCAGGAATTCGTAATTCGCAGATATGGACCACAGGCAGGTGGGCAGGTCTCGCCTTTTAATTTGACATCCTATGAGTTTTCAGATTTACTGGGCATACTGGATGGAACATCCAACGAATCACGCTTGGAAAGCGATTTACAACGCGCAAATTGGATCGTTTTTTCAATGCTGGATAATAATGAAGCTACATCTTCATACGATATACTCAGCAGATTTTTGAACGAAAGGCCTGATCTTTTTCAACAAAAGAGGTTAATTGTATTTTCGTTCAACGCCCCATATTTTATGGATGCGACCAATATTTCGAAGTTAACGGCATACTATACGCTCTATTCTAAAACGGCGCAATTCATCGATATGGCATCCTATTTATTGTTCCGCGAGATCCAGCCTGTGGGAGCTTCCCCCGTTTCTATTCCAGGGATTAATTATGATCTGAATAAAGCGCTTTTCCCTGATCCAGAGCAAATAATTCCGTTAGAGTATGATATTCCCCAGGATGACACGGATGGTGAAGGGATTACTCCCGAACCCACACGACCTCCTGAATTTAGAGTTGGTGATGTAATACCACTGCGAACTGGGATTATTTTAGATAACAACGGGCATCCTGTGCCGGATGGTACACCAGTTGATTTCGTTCAAACGCTCATCGGTGAAGCAAGCAGTACTCGCCAAACCGAAACCACCTCAGGCGGTATCGCCCGGACAACTTTTGCGGTTACTGCTCCAGGGACATTGGAGTTCCTTGCGGAAAGTGAACCTACCAAATCGGGAATTCTGAGAATTGATATACCATCTCCTAATGGTGACTTAACCCCTACAACTGAAATACTTGTCCTCGAAAATACCCCCTCCCCCACCGCAACCGAAGAATTTGTTATTGTGCCGACAAAACCCCCAATAGAACCAGAAATTGTAAACCATCCCCGCATAAGTGATTGGATCATTGCATCCATTATTTCAATTGGTATTGCATGGATACTTTACCGATTAGCAGCATTTATGGGTTTGGTTAAATGGGGAGTTCGAACAGGATTACTGGCTCTCATTGGTGGATTAATTGCGTATTCATTTCTCGCTTATCAATTACCAAAAAATGAAAATTTGATTATTGGTTCGATATCAAGAAGCGTCTTCCTTGTCACGATTGTTGGGATCATTTTAGGAGCGATTATCGCAATACTGTGGCGCTCCATTGCAGACAGACGGATAAAAAAGATTAGTTTGAATGAAAAAACTTGACCTGAAAAAATCCCCCCACAGATTATCGAATCATCGTAACAGCCAGACTCAATAGTAAAAGACCCACAGATACCAGGATTAAGAACATCTCGATTGGCGATGAGATCAAATCCGCCATGTTAGGCGATGGGAGAGGCGCCCGGGGTCGAATGCCTGGATCCCAATCTCCCAATAATGCCCGCCTGAATTCTTCAATATCTTGCGGACGCTCGTCTGGATGTAAATTCATTGCCCACAGAATCGCCCTTTCGGTTCGTAAACTGATATCAGGATTTAATTGTCTTGGTGGCAATAAAGCGTCTGGTTGAAGGAATAAATCCCTGGCTTCCACCGGTCTTTGATTGGTTAATAAATGGTATAGCGTGGCACCAAATGCATAAATATCACTGCGAACATCCGTGTGCCCCGTATCACCTCCGTATTGTTCTAACGGTGTATACATTGCCGTACCGCGGCCTTGTAAAACGGTTAGCGTAACTTCTTCAGAAGCCAGAATTTTTACAAGACCAAAATCCACCAATTTTAACAGGCTGTTAGGTGTTAGTTTTAAATTACTGGGTTTAATATCTCTGTGCAAAATTGGTGGTGATTGGCTGTGTAAGTAACCTAAAGCATCCGCTAGTTGGTTCGCCCATCCTAATACTTCACGTTCAGATAGAAAATCACCATCTCTGCGAGCCTCATTCATCAAGGTTCTCAAATCTTTCCCAGGAATAAAATCCATTACAAGGTATTCGCGTCCGTCATGGTAAAAGAAATCAGAGACTTTTGGCAAATTTGGATGATCAAGCCTGGCAAGAACTGTCGCCTCGCGCATAAATTGATCACGCGCTTGTTCAACCATATCTTCCGATAAACTATGATCATGCTCCACTTCTTTCAAGGCACACAAACGCCCCTCCAACCGTATATCATCTGCCAGATAGATACTCCCCATTCCTCCCTGGCCAATTATTCGTTTTATTTGATATCTTTCACGTAAGATATCACCCTGCTTCAGTGGAGTTGGCATTCTTTTTCCACATCCATAATCTTTTGAGTTTTGCGAATATAATATATTTCGTAATGATTAACGGTTGTATCGATAATAATCAAGATAATATTTCTCTTTGCTTGTGTGTATGCTATTATAACTCGAGAGAGAGTGATCGATATGTATGATGATGAGGCTGCAATTCTACTAGCCCAGGCAGGCCCTTTAAATGGTCAACGCTGGTCCATAATAAAGGAGATGCTTTTAGGGAGGGAAGAAAATTGCGATATTGTTATTACAGATCGACAGGTTTCACGCCAGCATGCAAAAATAATATCTACCGCTGAAGGTATATACCTTGAAGATCTAAAGAGCAAAAACGGAACTCATCGAAATGGCCAGAAAATCACAAATTCAGTTACATTGCAGGATGGCGATTTAATTCAAATTGCACTCGCGCAGAGATTCATATTCCTCAGTTCAGATGCGACCCTTCCACTCAACTCTCAACAGCTTAAACTGGACGGTGCTGACGAACTACCAAAAGAAAGATCCGATAAGAAGGTAGATAGACTGAGACTAGATAGAAAATCTAAGCGGGTATGGATAACAGTTGAGCGAGATTTGAATCTCAAAGATGAAGTTGAGATTTCTCCTCCTCTTTCCTTGGCGCAGTTTCGTTTGCTGGAAGAACTATATATAAATCAGGGACGTGTGATATCCAGATTTGATCTAATCTCAGCAATATGGGGAGAAAGTTCAGGCGCTGGAGGTTTCCGTCCAGGCTTTGGACGCCCTTGTCAGAAGATTACGTGACCGGATAGCTGCAGTTGATCCAACGCATATATATATCATCACAGTTCGCGGACATGGTTTGCGATTAGATAACCCAGCTGTATAATTTTACACTCGGTCAGCGGATATTCCTTTCCATGGAAAATCGCATTACCTCTCGATTCACCTCCGAAGCTCTATCGACCAAAGCTTGATCTTCACTCGATTGAGCTTGCACAATAATCGTCGATAACATACTCAAAAATTCAGGGGTAATTTCTTCCTGCTTATCTTCTAAGATTTTCTGTCGTTTATTTTTATCCGGCTCTTCCAGAAGCGCTTCGATTACAGAAAATCCAGGAGGAGGTTCACTGGCCTCTTTGATAACATCCTGGATCTGTTGTAATTTTTCAATCAATGCTAAATCCCCTTGACTGCGAGCATTTTCCAACCTCTGGTTTACCTCACTGATAAAAAATTCATCAACCGCTGGTAAAGCGCTAGCCATTGTCTCCTTCACATTATGAGAAGATAATATCTCCTCAATGAGTTGATTTTTCTCTGCGATAATGGTTTCAATTTGCTTATCAAACTCTTCGATCATCTCTACAAGTGAAGATCGTAATTCAACTAATCGAGTTCTTCCGTCGCCCCTGGCGCGATCAATACGTTCTCCCAACATCAGTAAAAAGGAGTAATCCATAATCGGTCGAGCGAGGCTTACCAATGCCTTCAACCTGGTCTCATTGGGTGCCTGGATAACCAGATCAAGCATCTTCTCGCGATCTAATTCTTCACCCGCTTCCCGAAGATCAGCAAGCGCAGTTTCGATCTCCTGGGTTTGAGCTTGAACCTGTTTTCCAAATGAAGATTGAGCCATCAACTTTTTATATAGATCGGAGAACTGCTGAGCAGTATCCTGGTCACCACTTACCATGGCTGTTTCTGATAATCTTTGTAGTAAACCAAAGAAGTCCGAAGTCAATTTTCTCATCTTCCTCTGCAGCCATCTGGTTGATGACCTCTTCATCTTTCAATTCAGAAAACCTTTGAATCAATTGCAGTCGATCTTTTTGAGCCTCGATCATTTCCTTGGTTATTCCTTCGGATTCAAGCACTCGTTCAACAAGTCCTTGCATCGTTAAAGTTGATTGAGGATTCAACAAGTACGCTTTACGTTGTTCTTGAGGCAACCGGTTCATAGCTTGATTTATTAAGGAACCAATGACCCGTTCTTGTTCATCGCGCGGAATTGCCAATTCAGGTGGCAGATATGTGAGCAGTATTTCCTTGTGCGGATCATGATAAACAATTGGTGTAGACGCCTGACCTTGATATCCACAATAAGGGCAATTGATCAAATTAAAACTCCCAGCGAGAATTTTTTGTTTAGCAGCTGGGTCTTCACCAACGTCGAATAATTGATCTATATCACCAACGATCGATTGGCGGCAATTTGGACAACTTACATTCGTTTTTGGCATTTATTTCTCCAAGTTATAAATAAAATGAAAAGTACAAGTAAATCCCGCAGAAATATTGAAATTCTTTAATCGCGTGGGATTGAAAAACAAATCCGGGCTCCATTCTCAGGATTTGGATCAACCCAAATCCGTCCCCCATGCGCTTCGACCACGGCTCGAGCAAGGTATAAACCTAAACCCGCCCCTTTTGTGGTTTTTGAAGATTCCATCGCCCTGTAAAAACGGTCAAATACATGGGGTATATCATCCATTGAAAAACCAGGACCTTCATCACTGACGCAAATTACTAATTGTTCTGGATGGATATCTCCGAGAATTTGGATTCTTCCCCCCTTTGGTGAGTATTTGATCGCGTTAGATATTAAATTTGCCAGTACTTGTTCGAGACGGTTTTCATCTCCTAATATTATTGGAAAATTCACTGGAAAATCAACATCGATTTCATGTATTTGTGATTGAGTTTGGAACCGCTCTGCTATACGCTCAGACAGTACATCAAGAGAAACCTCAGATAAATTAATCGATAACGCCCCTGCCTGCAGACGCGACGCATCTAATAGATTGTCAATCAACTCAGTTAACCGGTCTGCTTCTTCTTCAATAACCATCAAACTGTCTTGGACGATTCCCCTGTCCCATGACGCATCATCACGTCGCAAGGTACCGACATAGCCTTTGATAAGTGCTACAGGTGTCCTCAATTCATGACTGATAACTGAAATGAAAGTGCTTTTAAGTTCTTCTGCTTCCCGGAAATGACTGATATCACGTACCGATGCCACAATGTTTAAGAACTCCCTTCAGTCGACAACAAAGGCGCATAGGTTACACCTATTGGCAAGGGGGTACCATAAAGTCGTTCCAGATCTCCTTCTACGTATAATGTTGTATTCTGGTTCAACGGCCATCCACCTGCCTCAGCTTCTTCAAGTGTCATCCCTTCATTCTTCTTTGTCCATCGCATTATTTCTTTATGCGATTTGCCGATGATTTCATCCACCGGGCTGCCTATCATGCGAGCCATAGCTCTGTTGCAGCGTTCAATTATCCGCTCGGCAGAGAGGATCAGGATACCATCTGCAACTGAATCGATTAGAGCGACTAAGCGCCGTTCTTCATACAAGACCTGAGAATACAATTTTGCATTTTGTACCGCTACTGCGGCCTGATCAGCAAAACTCTGTAGTAAAGCTCTGTCATTATTTGAAAAAACACCTTGATAGTTACGAAAAACGAACAGCACGCCGATAACTTGTTTCTGAGCGACAAGCGGTAAACCCACACCTGTCAATAGACCAAGGCTGGCTGCTCGGGTTAAACCCTGAAGTAAGCGGTTGATCTCTGGTAGTTCAGATTGTGCTGGTTCGTCATGTTTGGGAACTTTTGCCAGCAGACGTGAGATCCTTCGTAAAAATGATGGGGGAATTCCCTGAGAAACCTCCACCGACCATCCTTTTTGTTCCTCCCTGAGCGCAATTAAACCTGCCTGGCCGGCTAACATCTCAATTGAGATATGTAAAATACGCGCCAGTAATTTGTCTAAATCTAATTCTTGAGTAATGGCGCGTAGGATCTCGAGTAAATAATCCCGCTGGCGTACTCGTAAATCAGGTAACAACTGCGTTTAGCTCTCTTTCACTGGCTGTGATCACTTCATCCAATATTTCAAATCCCTCGTTTATCTCTTCTCTGGTGACACACAAAGGCGGCGCTATACGGATCGTACTCTTACCGCATCCGAGTAATAATAACCCACGAGAAAATGCGTTATTGATTATCAGTTCGCTAAGTTCTTCTGCTGGGATTCTAGTCTCTCTATCTTTTACAAATTCGATACCGATCATCAATCCTTCGCCGCGGATTTCTCCCACGCAAGCGTGTTTATCTAATAGTTCCTTTGCGTGCTTCTTCGTGTAAGCTCCCACCTCTTGGGCATTGTCAAGGTACACATCTCCAATCAATTCTATGGTCGCTAATGCTGCTGCGCAAGCGATTGGATTGCCTCCATATGTATTCCCATGGGCGCCTTTTGGCCAGGACATTATTTCTTCTCGAGCAAATGTAATCCCTAATGGGAGTCCGGAAGCGATCCCTTTGGCCACGCAGACGATATCCGGTTCTACATCAAAATGTTCAATTGCCCACCACTTCCCGCTGCGCCCCATCCCTGATTGAACTTCATCTGCAATTAATAGGATTCCGTAGCGATCGCATAGTTCCCTTAATGCAGGAAAGAAACCGGGAGCAGGTACAACGTATCCACCTTCACCCTGGATAGGTTCAACCATTATTCCTGCCACATCATCAGGAGGTAATAAACGTTCTAGAATCTGTTCTTCGATATAGCGGATGATTGTCACTCCATAATCCTCTCCAGGGAGCGATTTTAATATTGGACGATAAGGATCAGGGTAAGGTACGTGAACAACGCCACTCATCAATGGGAAGAAGCCGTGTTTATAAACTTTTTTACTGGCAGTGAAGGCTAGAGCTCCCATTGTTCTTCCATGAAAAGCGCCGTGAAAGCCGATAAATTGTGTTCTTCCAGTGTGATATCGAGCTAGTTTTATAGCCGCTTCTACGCTTTCAGCTCCAGAATTCGACATAAACGAAATCGCATTTGCAGAAAATGGTGAAATTTTATCGATTGCCTCACCTAATTCAATCCATTTTTCGTGATAAAAATCAGATGAAATATGTAAATATTTTTCCGCCTGTTCCTGGACAGCCTTCACCACCTTCGGATGGCTGTGACCGGTTGCAATTACAGCAATCCCTGCAGCAAAATCGAGGAACCTGTTTCCATCTACATCCCACACTTCTACACCTTTACCATAATCCATAACAAATGGATAACCTCTAGGGTATGATGGTGAAATAACCTTTTGATCACGCTCAATAATCGATCGTGCAATCGGGCCTGGTAAATCGGTGCTAATCATTCTTTTTCCTCCTGATCGAATTGAATTTTATCTTGAAAGTCCCTGATTTCGTTCTATTTTCAGGATCTTCCATTTATAGAAATAATACTGTTGCTAAAGAAGTAAGTGATAAAAAAAACGTCAAGAAATTATACTCCAATGTATGCAAATTCCCACTATTCTGGATTATTCCATGGCGGATACAAGGAGGGTATAATCACTCTTCTTGTCACTAATTAGCGCGAATTTTTAATCTCTGTAATTAGATGCAAAATCAAACAAAATCATTCTCCTTCGAATTAAAGAATACCCAGGATAATGCTCGTGCTGGTCTGCTGCACACACCCCATGGTGAGATTCCGACTCCAGTTTTCGCTCCGGTTGGAACGCAAGCCAGCGTAAAGGCATTGTCCCCAGCTCAATTGGAGGAATTAGGCGTAACATTGGTTTTATCGAATACATATCATTTATCTCTACGGCCTGGGGATGAATTAATTCACAACCTGGGCGGATTGCATAAATTCACGAATTGGCCGCGACCAATCTTGACGGATTCCGGTGGTTACCAGGTATTTTCGCTGGCAAAATCCAGAAAAATATCCGATGATGGGGTTACTTTTAAGAGCCATATCGACGGTGCAGAAAAATACCTTTCTCCCGAAATTGCAGTATCGATTCAAGAAAACCTGGGCGCAGATATTATTATGGCGTTTGACGAGTGCGCGCCGCCGTATGACCTTGAATATAATCGCCTTGCGATGTCTCGCACACACAAGTGGGCTGAACGCTGCCTGGCTGCCAAAACTCGCCCGGATCAGGTAATGTTTGGCATCGTCCAGGGTGGAGTATTTCCGGAACTTCGAAGCGAATCTGCTGAATTCATTTCATCTTTAGGCTTTTTTGGTAATGCAATCGGCGGTCTATCTGTGGGCGAAACCAAAGAAGAGATGAAATCAATGCTTGATATCGTAAATAATATTCTTCCACAGGATAAGCCCAGATATTTAATGGGAGTCGGTACGCCAGAAGATTTTATTAATGCAGTTGGGCGCGGTGTGGATATATTCGATTGCGTCTTACCCACACGACTTGCCCGCCATAATGCTGCAATGCTTCGTAAAGGACGCCTAAACCTGCAAAACGCTTCCTTTGCAAAAGATCCTCGACCCATTGATGAAACATGTACTTGTTACACCTGCCAAAATTTCAGCCGCGCATATCTGAGGCATTTAATCAATGCAGGTGAAATGCTTTCTGCTACTTTGTTATCCATCCACAATATAAACACACTGCTCGGTACAGTTAGAGAAATTCGCCAGGCGATCATTGAATCGAGGTTCGATCGTTTTGCGAATGAGTATCTTAAAGACCAAAACAATAATTCACTATTATGACTATTCTACAATCGATTTTACTGGGTGTAATTCAAGGACTCACGGAATTTCTCCCGATATCAAGTTCGGGTCACCTTGTGGTCGTCCCTTATTTACTGGGATGGGAATTTCAAGCGCGAGATGTATTCATTTTTAACGTCCTGGTACAAGTTGCTACTCTAATCGCTGTTTTCGTTTATTTCTGGAATGATCTACTCGAAATTATAAAAGCAATGCTGAGTGGGATAATTCAAAAATCCCCTATGGGGACGCAGCCAGCCCGCTTAGGTTGGTACCTGGTTATCGGGACAATACCAGCCGGGGTGTTTGGAATATTGCTAAAAAATAGCGTAGAAAAAGCATTTTCAAGTCCAATAGCAACAGGTGTATCTTTGTTATTGACAGCAGCCCTCCTTGTAATAGCGGAGAGAATTGGAAAAAGAAATATGTCGTTGGAAAGAATAAATTGGTTAGACGCAGTATGGATTGGATTATTTCAAGTTCTGGCGGTTTTTCCAGGGGTGTCACGTTCCGGTACTACCATCGCCGGCGGGATGACCCGCGACCTCGAACGACCCTCATCCGCCAGGTTTGCATTTCTATTGTCAATACCAATTATGCTTGCCGCGGGTTTATCAGCTGTATATGATTTATTCCAATTACCTGATCCAGGCGCTTTATTGCTTACTTATATCCCCGGCTTTATCTCGGCAGCCGTCGTTGGATACCTTTCAATTCGCTGGTTGATTAAAATATCTTGCCAGTCATTCCCTGTACATATTCGCTGTTTACTGCACAATACTGGGATTAACAGTAATTGGAATTTATGCTCTTAGATAGCATCTAGATATTCTCTACCCATTGGAATATCCCCTCAATAAAACTAATTCAAACTAAAGTTGATATTGGAAGTTACTGGACAAATTCGTCTTTGTGAGCCAATTCCTTCATTTCCTCAATATAAGCAAGACTTTGATGACGGAAATAAGTATTATATAGAGATGCATACTCCCCCCCCAGCGATAATAGACCATCATGATTGCCTTCTTCAATGATTTTTCCATTATTCAAAACGATGATCCGGTCGGCAGCTTTTACCGTCGATAGTCGGTGAGCGATCATTATACTTGTGGAGTCAGCCGAGAATCATGTTTAATGCCTGTTGAATCTGCCATTCTGTGAATGGATCGATGCTCGCAGTAGCTTCATCCAGGATAAATATTGCGGGTTGTTGGACCAACACCCTCATTAAAGAAACCAATTGCCGCTGACCCATAGAAAGCAGTGTTCCTCGTTCCCCGACCTCCGTATCTAATCCTTGCGGCAGAGATTCCAACCATTCACCATTCCCAATTTTATATGAGATCTCTTCTACCAGAGTTTGTATGGAATCTCCCGGGCATGCATAACATATATTTTCTAAGACCGTGCCTGAAAAAAGGAACGGTACCTGAGAGACAATCCCCAATTGAGACCTGTAATCCTTCAGGTTATACATGCGGATATTTTCCCCATCAATCAACAGCCTTCCCTCCTGAAACTCATAGAATCTGGCAATTAATTTGGCGATTGAGGATTTACCTGCTCCAGTGTGACCAACCAGAGCAATCGTTTCTCCAGCTGATATCTGCAGATTAAAGTCTTCCAAGATGCAATCATTTTCTGTGTAACGAAAACTTAAATTTATAAACTGAATATCGCCGTCTACACTGGATAAATGGCGGTTTTCAATTTGGATGACTTTCGAATTCTGCATCTATCAATGCGAAAACCCTCTCAGAAGCTGAAAGACCAGATTGCACTTGAGTCCAGAAAGCGGAAAGATTTAATACTGGGAAGAAGAAACGATCCAGGCTTTGCAGAAAAAGGAACCAGGCCCCAGCGGTCACCAAACCTGTAATTACACTTACCCCACCAATATAAAGGAGGATGGCTGTGGCAATTCCACCCATCATGGCTAAAGTGGGAAAGACGGACGACAGCACAAGCCCCCTTTGAACGTTCACCTTATAGGACTGTCTATTTGCCTCATTAAATTCTTTAAATATACTTTCTTCTTGACGAAAGTTTTTCGCGACGATAATCCCGCTGATGGTCTCTTTTATTGCAGCATTAACATTCGCCATTGCTCGCATCCCTTTACGGGTCACGTTACGAGCTAAGCGTCGAAATCCCAATGCTATAATAAACAAAAACGGAAGAAAGGCGAATAAGACAAGAGAAAGCCTTGCATTGATCACGATTAGAACAACGCCCAGGATCACTGCCTGTACAATTTGGGAGAATAAATCCGTAATTAGAATAATCGTTTGGCCAAATTCCTGAGTGTCTGAAGTGATCCGGGAAACGATTTTCCCCGATGCATACTCATCATAGAAGGAAAGATCGTGCTCAGCCGCGGCTTGGAATAAATCCAATCGCAATTGATATACGATATCCCCGATCATGCGGACTGTTATCCGCCTTCGGAATAGATTCGCCACCCAAACGATTACGCCCGCAAATAAAATCGCTGCACATAGGAATAGAATATTGACGGTTGTTAGATTTTTTCCTAACGCATCAAATCCTCTGGCGACAAGGATAGGCGATGCGGCCGCAGCTGCGGCAATTATCAATAAAAGCAGCGTGAC
Source organism: uncultured Chloroflexia bacterium (assembly GCA_963753725.1). Classification (GTDB taxonomy): domain Bacteria; phylum Chloroflexota; class Anaerolineae; order Anaerolineales; family UBA4823; genus CAVWDI01. The sequence continues at coordinate 207,388 of CAVWDI010000001.1, forward strand.
AATAATTAGTTGGAATTTGTATGGTCGAAAATATCCGCTAATTCGCCTCACCAATTGTCGGTCGGTATATTGCCTATCGTAACCTTCTGTTTCTAATCCAGAAAAGAAACCCATTATGTTTTATTCACTAAAGATCCGCTTATATGCTGCAGATGATTTCATCAAATCTTCATGAGAACCCTGAGCTTCCAATTTCCCATTTCGCAGTACTAGAATTAAATCTGCCCACCTGATCTGAGATAACCGGTGAGTGATAATCAGGGTAGTTCTCCCCTGGGATGCTGTAAAAATTGCCCTTTGGATTTTATCTTCGGTTGCGCTGTCGATTGCGCTTGTTAAATCATCAAGCACCAGGATTCGCGGGTCGATTAAGAAAGCGCGTGCAATCGCGATTCTCTGGCGTTGGCCTCCGGATAATGTCACACCACGTTCGCCGATTACAGTATCATATCCATCCTCAAAACCATTTATAAATTCATCCGCTTGTGCTGATTGAGATGCAATCTCTACTTCTTCAAATGATGCATTAGAATCGCCGAAATTTATATTCTCAGATAATTTTCGGGAAAATAAGAATATATCCTGCTCGATAATCGATATATTCTTCCTCAGTATCTCTAAATTCCAATCTCGAACATCAATGCCGTCGATGAAGACATTGCCTTCAGAAACATCGTAGGTTCTGTTAACTAATTTTACGAGAGATGTCTTTCCAGAGCCTGTTTGTCCAACTAGGGCGACAGTTTTTCCTGGATCGACTTTAAATGAGATGTTCTTCAATACTTGCTTACCATCGTTATATTCGAAAGAGACATTTCTAAATTCAATTTCACCCCTCATCTGTTTTGCATATCCCTCGATATTCTGATCTAAATCATTCTCGCGGTTAATTAAATCCAGGATACGCTTTGCTCCTGCTATTCCAAGAGATACCTGTGAAAAAGCGAATAACGAAATAAAAGTTGGAAATCGGAACAGCTGTATCAATCCGAAAAATGCCACGATTTCACCTACATCGATTTGCCCATTTTTATATAATATGATCGAATGGAATAATGCAAATGCATCTGCGAATCCTAATAGTAAAAGAGGCAGATACCTGGCCTCCACATCTCCTTGCCTGACAAACAAATCCCGGAAGCGTAGCGCATTTGTACCAAACTTTTTCACTTCACTATCTTCCTGCGCAGTCCCTTTGACGGTCTCAATACCATCAATTACTTCCGACAACCTGGTATTTAATTGGCCGAATGCATCCCGCAGTTTACTGGTTATCGGATTCAACTCATGCAAATACTGCCAGATTGCGAAATAATATGCGACGATAAAAATCGCTGGTGTGATGACTAGAGTCGGATAAATACTGGGCGCGATAATCAAAGGCATAAGCAGAAAAACAGCCGATCCGATCACCAGATTTATTCCTGGATTGAACATCAGGTTCACTTCCCGGACATCATTTGTAGCCCTGGCCATCGTATCGCCTACTGGCTGTAAGCTGTGGAATGTCATGCTTTTACCCAAAAGGCTCACATATAATTCTTGCCTTGCATCTCTCTCCATAAGCTGGCCGAGCATCTCTGCTCCAAAGTTCCTGGCAAACTGTAACGATCCGCGTACGATTTGACTCGCAGCTAAGAGAATCGATATTTCAACCAGAGCATCATAATTTGGAGGAGATTCGAGCACAGCATTGAACGCTCTCCCGATTAATATTGGGATAAGGGCAGCAAAGCCTGCGTTGGCAACTGCTCCTGAAACCATGACGATCACAATCAACCAGTATTGGGAAGTATGTGACACAATCCATCTGTACACGCTTCGACGATCTGTCTGAGCTTGATCAGGCAAACTGAATTCAGAAGTCAAAGGTTGAGCAGTCATCTTCTAGTTAACTGGGTAGAAACATTCGAATGGTTATATTTCATCCGGAAATGGCAATCCTTGGACGACTTTGTAAGGACCGAATTTCTGAAATTTCGGATTTGTTATCTTTCTTAGTCGTCCATTTTTGGGTGAGATTTTGTAATAATATTCGTTTCGGTGAAGTAAAGTTATTGCACGCTGATTTCTTTCAAATTCCTTTCGCATGGCTGTCGAGTAAAATCGAAAACTTTCAAGTTCAGAAGGGTTTTTACGCAAGAGAAGATCAAATGTAGTTACAGCAGAGTTTATAAATACTTGAGTGACTGCATTTAAATTACTGATTATCCAACACCGGTCTTCGTACTCCCAATAATACGATAGTCCAAGGAATTCACCTTTATGATTAATATACGGAAAAAATGGGAATGACCTGCATGTAATCGCTCGGTATTTACGCTGGCAAAAATGATGTCCCTTACATGCCACTAATATCTGTTCAGAGGGAATATCCTTTTGTAACGAATCAAAATTTATAACCTCATCTTCTTTCAATTCATGCCACAGGTCTGTATTAGATTTTAGGTAGTCCCATTCCTCATCATACACAGTTGGAACAGTATGCTGGATATCGCAGCAAAAAGGGACAGCCCGTTCATTATATGGAGCACACTTTTCACCACAATCCAGAACAGAAACAGGCGTATAAAAATTCTGGTATATTTGAGAGAAGTCGATCATTTCATTCGAACACACAGCGGCAAGGATACCACATAACCCACTTTTTCCGTCTTATCTCCAAATTTAATGGATAGGTTCCTTGAAATAGATAAGTCGATCTTCTTTTAGGTTATGATTTAATCATAGTTCCAAAGTGATATTTGTCCCTTGCGGAAGAATATATCTATGATTAACTATGCACTTGTAATTTTTTTCACAAAGATAGGAAGAAGGTGATTTTATGAGTACAGAATTTCGAATTGATGCTTTGTTACCACCGCAAATGGCTACGCGTGCGGAATATGTGGGTGTACGGAAATCACATGCGCCGTTCCTCACATTGTTTGCCCTGGCGGTACTTGCAGGCGCATTTATTGCTCTGGGTGCGATTTTTGCTACCACAATCATCTCCGGAAACATGGCAATTCAAACCGCAGAAGGTACTACAGCCTTTAACACAGATTTCCCATTCGGTTTTAATAAACTGCTGGCTGGTTTGGTCTTTTGTTTGGGTCTGGTTTTGGTTATCGTAGGTGGTGCTGAACTTTTCACAGGCAATAATCTGATTGTTATGGCATGGGCAAATGGAAAAGTTACCACACGTGCGCTTTTAAGGAATTGGGGCATCGTCTATGTGGGTAATTTTATTGGCGCTGTTGGTACTGCTGTCTTGTTATTTTTCAGCAAACAATACACATTTGGAGCTGGAGCAGTTGGCACAACGGCATTAAACATCGCCTCGGCAAAAGTTCAATTAGGCTTTGTCCAGGCGATTGCTTTGGGTATTTTATGCAACACCCTGGTATGTTTGGCAGTTTGGATGACGTTCAGCGCACGCAGCACAATTGATAAGATCGCTGCTGTGATCTTTCCGATAACCGCCTTCGTAGCCGCGGGTTTTGAACACAGTATCGCGAATATGTATTTTATTTCCATCGGGTTGTTTATTAAGGATTACAGTTCACCAGACTTCTGGCAGTCAATCGGGAAAATGCCCTCTGATTACGCTGTAATAACCTGGAAAACTTTTATGATAAATAACCTGCTGCCTGTGACGATTGGGAATATCATCGGCGGTGCAATTTTCGTGGCCGGTGTGTATTGGTTGATTTATCTCCGAGAAGACAAGAATAATGAATAGGGATGAAAGGAAACGAAAGGAAATTAAATGAAAGCCTATGTAATGATCAATGTACGACTTGGAAGTATCCTGGAGGTTGTAAACAACCTGCGTGAGATTGATGGTGTAAAAGAAGCCAATATGACATTTGGAACTTACGATGTCGTTTCGGCGATAGAAGCCGAGGATGTTCATGAGATCGGACGCATGATCGCAACAAAAATTCAACCGATTCCCGGCATTCTCGACACATTAACCTGCCTGGTAATTGAGAGCTGATCCAGAGCCAGAAAAATGTACTTCTACAATCCGGATAAACGAGAAGTCAAAGATCTGCTGACTGGAATCCACGCCCGTACTTTTTGGGGTGAAAAACTAATGTTAGCGGTCGTTGAACTGGAAGCAGGCGCTACTCTCCCCACCCACAACCATCCTCACGAACAGGCAGGCATTGTACTCGAAGGCGCTTTAGAGTTTACAATCAATGACGAAACTCGTACACTGGCGCCAGGTGATATATATATTATTCCGGGTGGAGTAGACCACTCAGTGATCGTTGGAGGTAATCCGGTCAAAGTCTTGGATATATTCTCTCCAGTAAGAGAAGAATACAAATATTGATTATTCCTGTGTGGGTAGGAATGGCATATCCGGACCTTGCAGTTGAAGGTATTCAGCCAATGCTGCCCGCATGGCGGTGCGGTCATCCCAACGGTATTCGATCTCTCCAAAACACATCGATTGTTCGTGACCTTTTCCGCATGCGATAACCAGGTCACCTTTCTGTGCTAAATTTAATCCAAATCGGATAGCCTCACCACGGTCTGGGATTCGCCAGAAAGTTTTCCCTTCAACACCATTCTTAGCAGCCAGACCACCCGCCATTTCATCTAAAATATCATCAAGCGATTCTGTTCTTGGATCCTCAGCAGTCAGGACGGTCAAGTCAGCCAGATCAGCTGATATTTCCGCCATCATACGGCGTTTTCTCTTGTCCCGTAAACCGGCAGATCCAAAGATAGCAATAACCTTCCCTTCCACAAATCGACGTCCGGCTTCCAGTGCGTTCTTTAAAGCGTTCGGTGTGTGTGCGAAATCCACAATCGCAATGAAATTTTGACCCATTTCGATTTTTTCCATGCGCCCAGGGATAAACTTCAAATTGTTTATCCCTTTTTGGATTGCGGTCTCATTCAATCCCAATATTCCCTTAGTAGCTGCGGCGGCGGCTAAGACATTCGAAACGTTGTAGAACCCTACTAGAGGTGAAAATAGTGGGATTGAAAATTTCTCTCCCTTCAGATCATTCCCTTTCGCAACAAAAGATATCCCATCTGAAGATTCTGTAATATATATAGCTGATACGTCCGCTTCCACTCCATTGCTATATGAAATTTGTGGAGCCTTAGTGATTTTTGAAAGATACTTGAAAGAGTCATCATCCTTATTTAGGACGGCTCCCCTGGGTGGATTAAATAATTTCCGATGGCTGAATTCCAATCCAGTAAATAATTTTGCTTTTGCTTCCCGATACGCTCCATATGTTCCGTGATAATCCAAATGTTCATCCGCGATATTAGTCACTACGGCAATATCAAAGTCGCATGCTGCAACACGCTCTTGTTCGAGTCCATGTGAAGTGGTCTCTAATACCACGTGTGTTAAACCAGCATCTCGCATTCTCGACAGGTAATATTGAATGTGTGCAGCATCCGGAGTAGTGACGTGAAATCCTGTATCCAATTTCTCATCACCAATTACCGCATTTACCGTGGAAACCATCCCCACCGGCAAACTCGCAGCCTCCAAAATATTGAAAATCATATTAGCGGTTGTCGTTTTTCCATCCGTCCCTGTAACACCCAGCATCAGGAGACTTCGAGCTGGAAAATCATAAAATGCCGCTGAAAGATATGCAAGTGCCAACCTGCTGTCTTCAACCTGTATATAAGGTTTTTCCAGCCCTTCGATTCTTCTACTTCCAATTACTACGCTGGCTCCGTTTTGGATTGCCTTGCTAATGAATAAATGACCATCAGTTACCTCACCTGGAACGGCGACAAATAAATATCCGGATTTGACATCCTGAGAATCCTGGGTAATACCTTTCACCGGGACTTCGGGTATTTTCCCAGATGTTTTTATCGGAATTGAAGGAAAAAGATTCGCTACGGTTTTATTATGCATTTGTCTTTATTTAACTCACAACACAAAATAAAAAAAACGCCCAGTTGATTTATATCACCCTGGGCGGTTTTATTCAATATGTTAATTTTTTTCAATAATTGATACTATAGGATTGATGTATCCTTCTAACTTAAACTTTGTTCGAGTGATTCAAGTTGCCCAGATACGGAACCATCCAACACCTTATCCCCAACCTTTAATACCAACCCGCCGAGGATTGTTGGATCTACCCTGAATGTAACCGTTTGACTTCCAACTTTTGAAATAATATCCTTGCGCACAGTTTCCTTTTCTTCATCGGTTAGAGGAAGCGCGCTCGTGATCTCCGCTGAGGCTCCACTCAAGTTTGTATCTTCTAATAGCACCACCTTTCCGGATTGTACGCCTGAGAAAAACTCATCCAGCAGAGCATGTTGACGTTTTTCGTCTAGGGCTTCGCCTACAAGTTTCTGAGCCGCTGCTACTGCCAGGGCGGCAACCTGTCCACGCACATCCGCCAGGACCCGCTCGCGTTCCAATTGAGCGTCAACGAGTGCAGCCTCACGTACTTTGACAATCTCAACTTCTGCTTCAGCTAAAATCTCTTTGCTCGCTTGTTCAGCTCTTTCTGACGCTTCGCGAATTTTCTGATTTGCTTCCGCTTGTGCTTTAGCTAGAATTTCCTGTGCGTCTTTTTCTGCATTCTCTCTTGCTTCAGCAGCCACTTGAGCGTCTTGCAAACCTTGTGCGATAGACGCACGCCGCTTATTCAACAGTTCAACGATAGGTGTGAAAACATAAGCCCTCAAAATAATAAAGACAATGAGGAAATTAAATATTTGAACAAACAGAAAACCCAGGTTTAAACCTAATGCTTCCAATGCCGGCCTCCTTTGTTAATAAAAATTATCCTACGAAAATGATGAGGAGTGCAACGACCAGACAGTAGATTGCGACCGCTTCAGCGAAAGCAATTCCAAGGATCATATTCGTCTGGACATCACCGCTGGCATCCGGATTGCGCGCAATTCCTTGAACTGCGCCGCTGACTAGAATACCAATGCCTAAGCCGGCTCCAATTGTTCCCAACATTGCAATACCGGCTCCGATAAGTTTTGCTGCTTCAGCATCCATTATGTTTGTCTATGCCTCCTGAACAATAATTGATTACAAAAATCGTTATGCTAAATTGATATTATATTTTTTTACTTTTAATCTACTTAATGACCATGCTCATCATCATGTCCACCATGTCCCGCCATTGCCTGGGACATAAACACCATGGTCAGCATGCCAAATACAAATGCCTGTATCAAACCAACAAATACTTCTAGAAGGTAGAAGATAGAAGGTGCCAGAACAGGTACCAATGTGCCGATCACGAAAAGCAGTACGGTACCGGCAAAAATATTTCCGAAAAGCCGGAAGGAGAACGATAAGATTTTTGATAACTCAGATACGATTTCAAGTAGACCGACGCCGAAATCGATGATCCCCATAGGATTTTTGAAAAAATTCCATAATGCACGGAAATTGAGATATTTAGAAAAATAGCCAGGACCTAAAGCCCGCACACCAAAAACCTGCGTCATAAAAACAGAAATTAAGGCAAGCGCAACCGTGAAATTTAAATCTGTAGAAAGCGTCCTGACGAAAGGAATTAATGTAAATCCCCCGTGTTCAGCGTCTGCACCTTCTTCTGCTGGTAAAAGCGTAAAAACATTTCCGAACACATTTTTAATTGGATTCCCGTGTTCTTTGACGGGTTCAAGTATTCCTATAGTATCTACGCCCGGGATTAGTTCTGTCCAATTAACTACCAGAACGAATATAGTAATCGCGCCAAACCATGGAAATACTTTTTTAGCCCATTTTCCTGCAGTAGATTCGGTCATATTGTAAAGGACCTCTATCACTGCTTCGAGTGCACCTGAAAATCCGCTCGGTACCAGGGACCCACTTTTAGTCGCCCGCCTGACAGCGATCGCAATTAAGATCATAATAATATCTGCAATCACCATGGCCGTCATGGTATTCGTCCAAAATATCGGACCCAGGACCGGTAATACTACGATAGGGGTATGGGAAAGTAACTCAGGGGCAACTTGAATATGGGGCAATACAGGATGGTAAATTCGGGCTACGAAGAAACCCAATACTAATAATAAAAGGACAAGATAACGGTTTGGAATTCCGAAAATTCTTGGTTTTGGACTATCCACTTATATTGTCCTCCTTCGAGTGTTGTTTCGTGATGTTAACGTCGGTAGACTGCATTCTTGAAGTGGTTTTCTTGACGATCCAAACCATTGCTACCAATGTAATCGGAACACTTATAACCAACAATCCAACGGTGAATAAAGGTTTTGTATTGAATTGATTGTCCAACCATATTCCACCGAATAGGGCTGCAATCAAGACCAATGATGTCAGGCAGCCCACCTCCCCGGTAACCACCGCTAAAGTGAAACCTAAAGTACGTTGCGGGCGGTTATCCCCCGGTTTATTTTCGGCTGGGGACATGGTTTGGGAATTGTATCACAGGCCGCTTCTCAGCGTCAATAAAATCGATTTTTGATCCTAAAATACTGCAGTCGCCGTGGTGGTAACCCAATTAAACCAGGGCCCAAATATAGTACCGATCAGGATGATCCCAACAGTTAATACTGCGATTGCTAGTTTCATCGGACGCGTTATGGGTATGGGTTTGTCCTCATCTTCAGACCTATACAGGTATACATATTTTAAAACTGTCATGTAGTAATACAATCCGAAGATAGCATTGATCACACCAATGACTGCCAACCATACCATATTGGCGTCCACTGCTGCAGCAAACACAAAAACCTTGGCTATAAATCCACCAAGCGGCGGCATACCAGCTAATGAGAGGAAGGCCACTAACAGTGCAATCGCCAACCATGGTGAACGACGGCTCATCCCATAATAGGCTGTCATATCATCCGAGCCTACCGTGCGGCTGTAAGCGGTGATAATACCGAACGCAGCCAAGTTGGTTACCAGATAAACGATTAAATACAGCACCATACTGCTTATACCAATTCGTGAAATTGCTACCAGTCCAATCAACGCATAACCTGCATGGGCAATTGAGGAATAAGCCAGCATGCGTTTGATATTTTTCTGGGAGATCGCAAGCAGGTTGCCGAGTGTCATAGTTGCCACTGCCATCGCTGCCAGAACAGCTCCCCATTGAAGCGAAATATCCGGGTAAACCACTAACAAAACCCGAGCCAATACAGCAAAACCAGCCGCTTTTGAAGCTGTTGACAAAAATCCTGTAACCGGTGTTGGAGCGCCCTGGTATACATCCGGAGACCAGAAATGGAAAGGGACTCCGGATATCTTAAAGCTGAATCCAACCAATACCAGCAAAAGTGTCCCTACTAATGCGCCTGTAGGTAAACTTGCATCTTGAAGATTATTCGCGATCTGGTAAATATTAGTTGTCCCGGAAAATCCAAACAAAAGACTGAAGCCGTACAACAAAACCGCTGAAGTCAGTGCACCGAATAAGAAATATTTAAATCCCGCTTCCGTGGAATCATCTCTCAAGACTAAGAAACCAGCCAGGATATAAAGTGGTATGGCTGTTGTCTCAATCGCTACGTATAATGTGACAAGATCCGCAGCGGATACCATGAACACCATGCCTAATGTTGAAGCGATCATCAAGACGAAGAAACCGCCTCGGCTCCCCAGATCTTTGTAATCCATAGCAAACAGCGCTGTTATTCCCGCTCCAAAAATAACCAGCATCGTAAACGTAAAACTTAACCAATCATGCCGCAGCATGCCGCCCCACACCAACTCAGCGGATTCAGCATCCGGCCGGGCTGGTATACTCAAAAGCAGGATTATCCCCATCCCAATCGCTGTCACCCAACCAATGTTCCTATGGTGTTCTTCCGGAAGAATTAATTCAAGAACAAGAACGATTGCGCCCAAAACCACCAGAAGTATCTGGGGCAAAATCGAAAGAAACATCGAAGCATTTAGATACATACTTATGCACCTCCTATAAGGCGCAGTACGTTTTCTACACCCGAAGAGACCAGCGGCACCATGATTGGCGGATAAACACCCACCAGAATTAGGACCACAGAGAGAAATATCAAGGCGACTTTATCCAATTTATTAATCTTTGTGATATGACCCACAAATTCACCAGGCATCTTTCCGAAGAAAACCTGCCCGATAATCCTAATAATATATGATGCCGTAATCACAATTGAAATCGCAGCAACAATCGCAACCAGAGGATAACTCCGCCACAGACCCATAAATATCGGGAATTCTGCTACAAAGCCGGAAAACCCTGGCATCCCCATCGAGACCAAACCACCGACAATAAACGCAATCGCCACGAGAGGCATCACTTTCCTGAAGCCTCCCAGTTGAGGGATTTCTCTGGTGTGGGCTCTATCGTATACCATCCCAACCACAGCGAAGAATAGTGCTGTCATGATCCCGTGAGAAAACATTTGAACACCCGCGCCCAGCATACCCTCAGCGTTCAAGGTGGCAAATCCCATCAGCACTAAACCCATATGGGAAACTGAAGAGAAGCCGATCACATATTTAAAATCTGATTGGACTGAGGCGATAAATGCGCCATAAACAACATTTACCAGAGTTAAAATGATGATCCAGGGCATATGGTAAGTGGCGCCTTCTGGCAGCAGCATGATCCCTACTCTAAGCGCAGCGAACGCACCCAATTTCATCAACACACCAGCATGGAACATTGATACCGCGGTAGGAGCAGCGACATGACCATCCGGGCTCCAATTATGAAATGGGAATATACCACCCAGAATTGCAAATCCGAAGAACACAAATGGGAACCAAAAGCGTTGGAATGCTGTCGAAAAGTCGGCGGTTTCAAGAGCGATCATATCAAACGTTCCCAGTCCGGATGCGAAATACATTGCTAAGGCGCCGACCAGAGCAATTACCGATCCAAAAAATAAAAATAGGGTCAATTTCATAGCTGCGTATTCACGAGTAACTTTCCAACCCCAGATTGCAATTAACAAAAACATCGGGAATACTGCAATCTCATAGAAAAAGATCAACATGAACAAATCCAGCGCAACAAAAACGCCGAAGACGCCGGTCGCAAGGATGAACAAGAATGCAAAAAATTCGCGCGGCCGGTCATCAATCCCCCATGAAATCAAAACACCGGTAAACATCACAATACCTGTCAACAAGACCAGTGGTGTATTCATTCCATCCACACCGACATGATAAGAAATCCCCAATTGCGGCAGCCATGAATATTTTTCCACAAATTGATAGCCGCCTGCTCCAATGTCATAGGAGAAATAAACCCATAACGAAAGGACCAGCGCCAGTGTTCCAGCAGCTAGAGCCGTAACACGAATCTCGTTTTTACGTTCACCGGGGATCAATAAAATCAGGATGCCGGCTGCCACCGGTGTAAAAACGACAAAACTGAGAATTGGAAATTGCATTTATCACCTCGTTCGCGTGCTGTAATTCCACGCGGCACGATTTAATTTAATATAAGAGACATCACTGCATAATTAATTACGGATAAGATCCAAGCAGGCCAAACTCCGATCCACAGCATAAGGATCATTAAGGGAATGATCACAAAAAGTTCACGGCCGTTAATTTCCTTCAGATGATCCAACCAGCGAATATTCAACGGTCCTTGAAGAGTCATCTTAATCGCCTTTTAAGATATAAGCGCCGGTAAAGAACAAGCCGATCATGGCAAGGGCTGTATAAACAGTAAACACCGGCCATGCGCCTCTCACTACTAAAAATTCAGATACAAACCCATTTAATCCTGGTAGACCGAGGGATGCCATCGAGGTAAACACCAGGATACTTCCATATACCGGGATTAAAGCAAACAGGCCGCCGAATTCTTTTAAACTTCGTGTATGAGTTCGCTCGTAAATCACACCCACCAGAAAGAACATCCCCGCTGCAGATAGACCGTGATTGAACATTTGTAACACCGCGCCTTCCAGAGCAATGGTGGCATCCAATGTTCCGTATGCAAAGGCAGCAGCCGCGATTCCTAAAATTACAAATCCCATATGGTTTACAGAAGAATAAGCTACCAGGCGCTTAAAATCATCTTGTCCCCAGGCCGCAAGTGCGCCGTGAATAATCGAGGCGACTGCTAGAAACGCAAGAGCGCCCGCGAAGTATTTTGATTCTTCTGGATAAAAAGGCAGCACCAGGCGTAAGAATCCATATCCTCCCAGTTTCAGCAGCACACCCGCTAATAACATGGAGCCTGCTGTGGGAGCTTCAGTATGAGCATCCGGCAGCCATGTATGGAACGGCCATACCGGCACCTTTACCAAAAATGCAATCGCAAACGCCCAGAATGCGATCGCCTTGACTGTCTCTATTGGAATATTGAATGTCGATTTATCTAAGGATACCCACTTCTCGGTAAGTACTAAAATATCGAAAGTCCCAGCCGCGACGCCAATCATCTGTATTGCCAGGAGCAGACCCAATGAACCAACCATCGTAATAATCATAAATTTGAAAGAGGCATACGTACGGGCTTTGATTTTACGACCTCCCCAAACTTCGCGTTCACCTTTTTCGCTGCCCCACTGGTTGATGATGAAATACATCGGGACCAGACCAAATTCCCAGAACACAAAGAAAAATAACAAATCCAATGACAGGAATACGCCCAACATTCCCATCTCTAGCAAAAAGAACAGGATCATAAACGCTTTTACTCGATCTGTGACCGTGAAAGATGTCAGGATTGCCAGCGGGGTTAATATCGTTGTTAATAAAACAAGTACCAATGAAATGCCATCCACACCTATGTGGAATGATGAATTGATAGGTCCATACCAAACAAACATTTCTTGAAATTGGTATCCGGGTTCATTGGGGATGAAAAGAAACCATAATATTATCGATAATACGAGCGGTATCAATGAAAGGACAAATGCCGTCCACCGATGCAGGTTATCAAGTTCACCAGGTAATACCAGGTGCACCACCGCGGCAAACACCGGGCTTAAGAGGATGAGGAACAGCAAGTGATCGGCTAAAAAGTCCATTATCATTGCTCCAAAAGATTGGCGATTTTACTTTTCATGGTTACCGTCCAAAAACAAGCAGGTAATAAAATAGGGCGGTAAACGCTGCAACGGTTACCAGAGCCAAGATCATGTATTGTTGAATCCGACCAGTTTGAATAGGTCGCAATATCGTACTCAACTTTTTAGTTGATTCGCCTACCCAATCACCGAGGCCATTCACGATCGGCATATCGATGAAATTACGTAAGAAATTACCTATTATTGACGTGAGATGTGCTATCCAATGGATTACACCGTCAATGACTTTACGATCCATCCATAGATACGAGAAATTTTTTGCTACCCAATATGCTGGTCGTACAAATAAGAAATCGTAAAGCTCATCGAAATAATACTTATTTTGAAGCAGCGTATATATCGGACCAAGTACTCTTTCTTGCGGGTCAGCTGCTCCAACCTTGGTCTTCCGGTACACCAACCAGCCCAAACTCAATCCGCCCAGAGATACAACAAGTGAAGTAATGAGCGGAATGTAATTAAAAGCGACTGCTTTGGGTTCCTCGAGTAACGTTTCTCCAACAAATTGATGGGCATAGTTAGGTATGATGTTGCCCATCACTGGAAAATCTTCCGGTATACCCACCCATCCAAGTATCAAAGAGAATATCGCCAGGATAATCAACGGGAGTGTCATCGTCCATACATTCTCACTGGCATGATCCGCAGCTTTCGTGCGAGGTTCTCCAAGGAAGGTCAGCGTTATCTGCCGCATTGTGTAGTATGCAGTGAGCAAGGCAGCCAAAGCCAGCGTGATGAACACAGCAATATGGTTGTGACCAAAAGCATCCGCAAATATTTCATCCTTCGACCAGAATCCAGCTGTAATTAAAGGAAATCCAGCCAGAGCCAGACCACCGATTAAAAATGTGAAAAACGTAATCGGCATTTTCTTTCGTAAACCACCCATATTGAACATATCCTGGGGATCAACATGTTCACCGGTATGAAATACGCCATGTTCGACTCCGTGGATAACTGAACCCGAACCGAGAAATAGAAGCGCTTTAAAGAAGGCATGCATTACTAGATGAAATGCAGCCGCAACATATGCTCCAATCCCAATTGCTGCAAACATAAATCCCAATTGAGAAATGGTTGAATATGCCAATACTCTTTTAACGTCATTTTGTGCGATGGCGATCGTTGCAGCAAATAGCGCGGTAAAGGCGCCGATAAACGCTACAATCTGCATGGTTGGTGTAAGATGACCATGTTCCATTCCTGCTGATAGAAGCGGGAATATTCTTAAAGTCAAGTAAACACCCGCCGAAACCATCGTAGCCGCGTGGATCATCGCAGAGACAGGAGTCGGTCCTTCCATAGCATCCGGAAGCCAAACATGCAGCGGCCACTGCGCAGATTTACCCACTGCGCCAATAAACAATAACAGGCTGACTAAACCTGCAACAGATAATCCTAAGACGCCTGATGCCGTTGTACCCAGTTCGTGCAGCACTTCAGGGTTATACAAAATGTCCCGGTAGCTCAGTGTTCCAGTGACCGAATAAAGGTAGGCAATCCCTAACAGCATAAACACATCCCCGACACGTGTTGTCAAGAATGCTTTGATCATCGCCGCCCTTGCTGAAAGCTTAGCATACCAGAACCCGATCAGCAGGTAGGAACACAATCCCATAATCTCCCAACCGATAAATAAAGACAATAAATTATCGGAAACGACCAGTAAATACATTCCAAAGGCAAATAAACCAATAAATGCAAAAAACCTGGAATACATCGGTTCGATCGAAGGAACTTTATGTGTATGACCCTGGACATCTGATACGGTGGCGCCATGTGGGGGTAGTCCGGGACGATCATGATCACCTTTCGGTTGGCCGAAATTGTTATATCCAACGCTGTAAATAAAGATCATCAGGACAGTCCAGGCGACAAAGAATAGCGTTACTGCAGACAGTGGGTCAATTTGCACTCCGATCGACAACCATGTATCTCCGGTTGGTATCCAAGGAATGGAAGATGAAATTGGATGTTCCCCCAGATGTTCAACCTGATTGGCATACCAGTAAACCACCATACTGGCTAACCACGAGAGCAATGCGGCTCCAATCGCTATCACATGACTCGCTTTCTTCCTGCGGTTCGTTAATAGAATAATCAAGAAAAAGGCCAAAAGCGGCGGGAGCGGGATAAACCACACAAGTGATTCGATTGTCATGAATTTCCTTCCAGGTTATTCGTTCTCAAATTCATAAGTAAAAAGTTCCCATCACCACTTCAACAAATCAATTTCGTCAGCAGCAACCGTACCGCGACGGCGATATACAGAGATAAACAAAGCCAAACCAACCGCGACTTCAGCAGCCGCGACCGCAAATACCATTACCGCAAAAGCCTGACCGGAGATATCTCTGGGGGTGTCAAACCGCCAAAATGCCACTAGGTTGATATTGACCGCGTTCAGCATTAATTCGATACCCATTAAAATTGCGATCGCGTTTTTTCTGGCAAGCACACCAAACAATCCTATGCAGAAAAGCGCTGCCGCAAATATCAAGTACCACGAAATGGGGACCATTAATACCTCCTACTCTCGCTCCCAGGCAACGATAATGGCGCCTATCAGGGCTGCCAGGAGTAACACCGATGCGAGTTCGAACGGGATGACATAAGCTTCAGGAGAAACCAGAGCGACTCCTAACTGCTGAATTGGATTCAATGCTGGACTCAACTCAGGTCTTGTCGCATTGATTCCGGGCCACACACTTAAAATCCAGGCCATCGTACCAAAGAGGACCACAGAAATTAAAATCGCCCAAATCCAATTTGAATTGAACCGTGGGTCAGGAGTATCAGCCACTCTCCGAGTAAGCATAATCGCGAAAATCATTAATATCGCAATTGCTCCAATATAAACTACTACTTGAACCACAGCCAGGAAACCGGCATTGAGGAAAACATAAAAAATGGATATACCGAATAGCGAAACGATTAACCACAGCGCGGCATGGATAAGATTCCGAGAAGTTACTACGAGTAATGCTGCTCCCAATGTGGCAGCAGCTACAAGGATGAATAGAATTTGATCAATTGTCATAAGGCCAATCCATTTATCCAGAGCTAGAAGTAGATGGAGTACCCTCTCCCGAGGCGGAGATCGTCATATCAACATTTGCAACCAGTTTGGTTTCTCCTACTTTCTCCCTTTCACGTGATGAGTAAGATTTCAGGATAATTAAAAGTGATCCATATAATGGCAATATTCACAACCAGCATAATAAAGGTATAACCAATTCCTGAGACATTTTCCAGTAATTTATCCATGATTGCAGTGATCATCAATACCACTAATGCCAATGGCGTTAGGAATTTCCAATTGAAGTTCAACATGTGATCAATCCGAATTCTGGGCAGTGTGTATCTGATCCACATGATCAGGAAGTAAACGAAAAACGCTTTAATAAATAAATAGAATATTCCAAGAATTGGTACTTGATCAACAAATGGGCCCCGCCACCCGCCCAGAAATAGTGTTGAGAACAAAGCCCCGATGGTTAATGCATGTAAAAGCTCACCAGCATAAAACAAACCAAATTTCATACCACTGTACTCGATATGGAATCCAGCTACAATTTCTGACTCGGCTTCAAGCAAATCAAACGGGGTACGTCCAATCTCAGCAATCCCCGATATCAACAGGATAGCTGCTGCCACTGGAGCCGTGATGATATACCAGATATCCTGGGTTGCTACAATTCCTTGAACCGACATTGTACGCGCCAACAATACTGGTACAAGCAGTGCAATTACTAAGGGTATCTCATACGATACGACTTGTGCAACGGTTCGGAAAGCGCCTAGCAGAGCGTATTTATTGTTTGAAGCCCATCCTGCCATAATTATCGCAACAGTACCAATCCCACCAACCGCGACAATATACAACACACCCACATTGATATCCGCTCCTACCAAAGTTGGAGCGAATGGGACGACTGCCCAGATCAGTAAAACCGCCACCAGGGCGATCACCGGAGCTATATTAAAAACAATTTTGTCCGCTCCAGCAGGTATCGTATCTTCCTTGATAATTAATTTAATGACATCTGCAATCGGTTGGATAAGTCCAAATGGTCCTACTCGATTGGGTCCCAAACGATCCTGGAACCGTGCAACTATTTTCCTTTCAACCCACACCAGGACGATATCGATAATCAGAACAAAGGCGATAACGATCAGGACACCCAGGGCGGTAAGTATCAGGAGGATCAATCCAGACGGCAGCCCTAAACCTGCTAATAAACTTTCTAACCAATTTCCAATCGAAGTTATTGGATCAGTCATGAACTCGCTCCCGGTCCAATCTGCGGTGAATATTTTTTATTTCCCATCGCTGGTTGAATTGGATATATCCTCCGCATAAGGCACAAAAGGCTGAGGATTGTATTCCATCAGCCTTCATCAGACTACCATTCAACACCCTATTTCCATTCAAGGGCGCCTCTTTTCCAGGCATATATCAATCCTGCCAGCAGGATTAGTACAAACAATACTCCTTCAAGAACTGCAAACATGGGGAGAATATCAAATGCAACCGCCCAGGGGTAAAGAAACACAATTTCAACATCAAAGATCAAAAATACGAGCGCAAAAATATAGTATTGCACTCGAAATTGAACCCAGGTGTCTCCAACGGTTTCGATGCCGCACTCGTAGGTTTGGAGTTTGATGGGGTTAGGTTTTTTTGGAGCGATGAGCTTGGGAATTAATATTGGGACAACAGCAAGAATGGGTGCAAGAACAAGGAATACGCCGATGTACAGCCATTGTTCATCAAGCATTGTTACTCCTCTTCTCCTGATGCGTGGTATATGAGACTTCTCATGAGTTCCCCAATTATACTCAGGGCCTCAATGGCAGAAATTTTACCACAGATATGGACATCCCTAATCAAAAATCCTATAATTGTCCTCTTTCTTAATCCATAAGAATTTATTATAGTTCTTGCAGCTTTTTATATAATAACGTTATGATGACAAATTATTTAATTGATATTTAAAAATATAATTAGAAAATTCTTATCCTACAGGGTAACTCGAATTTTTTAATATCAAAATAGCTGAACCTGGGTTACATTTAAAGCGTAAACCAATTTAGACCTATTTATGTTTACACATCTCATCAACCCTTTTTATGAATAACAATAAATGAAAAATCCTAAAAAATTTTACCGTTGGTGGGATTTAGCGGCAGTTTTTCTATTGCTGGCCGCTTTTTTAACTGCTGCCACCAGGTTGGTATCAACGGGTTGGACCAGGCACCTTGATATCACCCAGATAATTGTATTTTTTGGGATTGTTTTAGGCACAGCTCTCGGTTGCAGTAAGTTTTCCCCGAGAATTTCATTTCTATTCGCTCTTTTATACGGTCTCTTTTTAGTACCCTGGCAGTTAGGATCGATCATGAAAGATGAGATTTTGTGGCCAGAACGGCTTCTCATCCTGTACAATCGTTCTTTCATCATCATTAACCAAATTCTACGCCAGGAAGTCGTCTTAGATTCACTTCTCTTTTTAATAATAATGGCAGTTCTTTTCTGGTTATTAAGCGTGTATGCCGGGTATTCGCTCACTCGTTATGGAAGAGCCTGGCTTGCCATCTTACCGGTGGGATTGGTTATTTTAGTTATCCACTCATTTGATTCAATGGTCGCCAGGCGTGCCTGGTACCTGGCAGCCTTCATCTTCTTTGGGCTTTTGCTGGTTTCCCGCATGGTATTCGTCCATATCCAGGCTGATTGGAAGAAGTCCCGCACCGCACTACCGCCGCACCTGGGATTAGAGTTCATCCGCATCGCTGTTGTGGCGACTGCTTTGGTAGTAATACTTGTCTGGGCCGTTCCCGCATTAGCCGGATCTGTGCGAGCTGTCGAAAAGGCCTGGCAGCCTGTCCGCGACACATGGAACATATCACAGGATTATTTCGATAATATATTCGCCTCGCTCCAATCATCCGTTGGAATCATCCCGGACTACTACGGCAAAAGCGCAGTTCTCGGTAGAGGAAATCCGTTGGATGACACAGTGATCTTCGTCGTGAAATCTGCCGGAGAATTACCGGAAGACTTCCGGCTCTACTGGCGTGCTCGTAATTACGATAAATACGAAAATGGGGGATGGTCAACTACTCACAGCAGGACCCGCATTGTCAGCCCGGAAGATACCGATCTTCAATTCACCTATGGCTTTCGGCGTATGAAACGCACATTTGAGTTTATTACCGCCTCTCACATGACCACACTCTTCTCTCCTAACGATCCGTTATGGGTTAGCCGGAAATCCTTGGTTGAATTGAATCAAAACCCGGCTGGAATGACCGATGTATCTTCGCTGCGCGCTTCTCCAAATCTGGAGGCTGGACAGGCATACCGGCTTCAAGCCTCATTGAGTTACGTGTCAGAGCAACAATTGCGTAACGCTGGGACTGAGTATCCTGATTGGATTTTTGAAAGATACCTTCAAATCCCAGACTCTATCACTCCCAGGACAATCGAACTCGCCCGAGAGATTACCGCCGGTATCCAGGATCCCTATGATAAAGCTATTGCAGTAACGCGTTACCTTCGAAATAATATTGAATACACCGATACCGTTCCTGAACAACCACAAGACCAGGAAGCCGTCGACTGGATGCTTTTCGATTTGAAACAGGGTTTCTGCAATTATTATGCATCCGCTCAGGTGATTATGCTGCGAGCTGTCGGCATACCTGCCAGGTTCTCGATTGGTTACTCACAGGGTAAATCGTTGAACGAAGGTGAATTTCTTATTCTTCAGCGCCATGCACATGCCTGGCCGGAAGTTTTTTTCCCGGATATTGGCTGGATTGAATTCGAACCAACGGTTTCCCAAGAAATCCTCGTACGGCCAACGATCATCGCATCGGATTCCGATAATTCCAGCATGCAGCCTCAAAGTGAATTTGAAGAGCCCAGACCTGATCGCACGCCACCTGATAATAATTCACCCCTTCAGGATCAACAGGTCGAAGATTCTATTGATATAAATAGAATTATTACTTTATACCTATTACCCACGGCAGCTTTTTTTGGTGTTTTATTGCTGTTGCTACTAATTTGGCGGTACCGATACCGGATCGATCTTTCACCAATTCCAATATTCCTCGAAAAGTCAATTGTCAAGATAGGATTCCAACCGCCTGAGTCAATCAAGCATTGGTCTCGGCATGCATCACTACCGCCGTTATCCAAAGCCTATCAAGAGATTAATAACGCGCTGTTTAGAATCGGAGTTCCTCCAGCGAGGAGCTTCACACCTGGTGAACGAGCAGAATTATTAGGAACTTCACTTCCATCCACGAAATCTGCGGCGGATGAATTAGTGAGTGAATATCAAACTGGCATCTTCAGCCAGGAATCAGGGGATATTGAAACCGCTCAGCAAGCTGGTGCCGCGATAAAATCGATCTCTTACAAAGTCTATTTTCAAAAATTAATCGATAAAATTCAAATTCGGAGACGCAAAAAACCCACTCCTTTTAAGGATAAATAATTTTATATGGTTAATTTTTGGAATTCTTTACCAAACAAGGCTATCCAGGTTTATTAGGAATTTCCCGTCTCAGTTTGATACAGTATCTTTGAAGAGTTCCATGTATTTATCAACTAATAGGGCAGGTGTTCCTCCAGTATGCCAGAATAAGACACTGCTTTCCTCGCCGCCTAACGATTTGAAGAAACCTTTCCGGATTAAGCTAACTAATCCTCCTGCCGCTCGTGCCGTGTAAACCGGATCCAGCAGCAAACCTTCATGTCTTGCAAACAAACGTATTGCTTCAATTTCCGGCTCATCCGGAATTCCATAGCCCTTACCAATAAATTCATCATTAACAAGGACATCTTCTCCGGTAATTATTATTTGTTCTCTAAGAAGTTCCGCAGTTTGATTTGCCAGACTAGTCACCCGATTTTTTAATACATCCGCCTGCTCATCTACACTTATCCCCAGGATCTTTCCCGCATAACCAAATACCTGCGCCCCAAGCACGAGACCAGCTTGTGTCCCGCCAGAGGAAGTAGGAAAGACGATCCAATCTGGAGGCTTTTCCATTACTTCGTTCGATTTCATCTGCTCAATAAATTCTTTTACAGCCAGCGCATATGCCGAAGCGCCGAGAGGATTTGATCCTCCATACGGGATGATATAAGGTCTCCTGCCTTCGTCCATAAGTTTGTTATAAGCATTCTCAAGATCCCTTTCGCGGTTCTGTCTATCAGACCATGTTATCTGCGCGCCTAATAATTTATCAAGAAAGAGATTCCCGGATATCCTCTCTTCGTTGGGAGATTCCTTCTCAGGGCTCGTAGTAGTCAACACGAGAATGCAGTCAAAACCAAATTTTGCTGCCGCCGCAGCGGTTTGCCGGCAGTGGTTTGATTGTATTGCTCCAGCAGTGATCAAAGTTTTCGCACCTTGAGCCTGGGCATCTGCCACTAAAAATTCCAACTTACGCGTTTTATTTCCGCCAAATGCCAATCCAGTCTGGTCGTCACGTTTGATGTATATTTGCGGTCCGCCTAATGCGCTGGATAATCTGGGTAGGTGTTCTATTGCTGTTGGGAGCAGAGCAAAAGGTATACGTGGAAGGTCTTTCATCGAATTTTCCTTTTGTTAAGTGTAGGTAATTACATATTGGTAATGAAATTAACTTATTCCTCAAACTGCTAAATCTTGCCGAATGCGGTTTTTGCCCCGATTCCGTAAAACATTAATAATTTGGGTAAGAAGGTTGTATACAGTTGATAGAGGTTCGGTCGAAGTACTAAATCCCAGGCGCCGATCCGTCGCACAACCTGCGCTCCAAATCCCGCTTTAAACTTGTAAACGCCCCACATTGGATCTTCCTTATGAAAATCATCCGGCGCGCCCCATAGATCGTAAACAGTACAGCCCAATGATTTCGCTTTGCTGATCACAGACCACTGAAGTAAATAATTTGGCATTTTCTCCCGGAAAATATCCCGCGACATACCGAACAGGAACCAGGTTTTACCTGCAAAGTAAAATGGGACGACACCCGCGATTGGTTCTCCTTCAAATTCAGCGATCAATGGTGACGCCATTCCCGCCCGCATAAATATTGACCAGGTTAATTCATAATACGAACTGTCACGTATTACAAAACCATCTCTCATTGAGGTTTCGGCATACATTTCAAAAAGCAAGTCGCTGTCTTGTTGTGATCCTTCTCTTATAACAACGCCATTCCGTCCTGCCAGCCGGATATTATAGCGAGTCTTCTGCTTCATATTCGCCAAAATTTTTTCCAATTCTGGGGACAAATCGATCAACATAGAATTCTTGTACTGGATCTGGTCATTTGAATACCGCCAACCAGAATTGATTAATTCGCCTCGGATATTCTCTCCAGATTTCATTTCTTCCGCTTCCGGATCCTCTGGTATCCCAAATCCAATTTCTACATCTGGATCTATTTTAATAAATACCGCTCCTTTTGATCGACCAAATTTTTCCAGATCCAATATTATTTGTTTACAAAGTTCTTGATTTCGCCAATCCAAAACTGGTCCTTTTGGGATATATATGATTTTTATTTCAGGGGTTGCTTTACCCAACCTGATTGTCCTTATCAGGATCAAGGCCATCCCAACGATTTCTCCTCGATCGTCCTTCCAAACTTTATAGATCGGTTTCCATCCAACACTGGCCTTGACCTGCCCCCATTCCCTGGTTTGCAGTACATGTGCTCCAGAAAATGAAACCAGATTGTCATTCCATTTATCGTGTGGAAAATCAGATATTGAATACATCAGTCGAATTATCTCAGGATATCCATTAAACCGCTGATCCTATCTTTAGTCACCCTGCACCACGCCGCTTCGTATTTTATTTACCTCCACAAAAATTGAATACAACACTGGCGAATACACTCGCTCCCAGGGACCCAGGGAACGGATGATCTCTCCGCCAAATCCACGCTTAAATCGATACACGCCCCACAACCCATTTGAACGCCCTGCAAATTCCGCCTCCAGAGTGCTTTCACTCTCGTCGGGTACCCCCCACAGATCATAGAAATCACAACCCCGATCGCGGGCCCACCTTATTGCTTCCCATTGAAGCAGATAATTTGGCATTCTATGGCGGTGCTCGTCAGATGATGCGCCGTACAAATACCAGGCTCGTTTACCTGCCGCAAACACCATTATTCCCGCGATGGGTTCGTTGTCATAATATGCCATGAATAATTCGCAATTATTATCTTGATGGAAGGAATCATATGCCAGTTGGTAATATTTCTCACTGTGCACCCCGAACTCATCTCGACCACCTGTCACTAACATAAGGTTATAAAATAAAGATACCTCCTTGCTTGCGCTTACGGTTATATCTTTGCGGGAAGACAATCGGATATTGTAACGAGTTTTTTGCTTCATGCGACTGAGAATTTCTTGCTCGCTGCCGCGGATATCAATGATGATGGTCTGCTTTGGTTGAATACTTAAATTTCCCTCCTTAAAACCTTCTGGTGTCTGTTTAGCTTTCTCTTTGGTTGAAATATACCCTGATTGGTCGCCTTCATAAAGATCGGGTTCTACAACCAGAAAGATGGCCTTCTTCTCACGGCAGACCGCCTCAACTTCCGACCATAACACATCCAATTTATTCAACGTAGTCCGATCGGGGTCCTTCCAAATAGGACCTTTTGGGATGTATGCCAGCGAGTATCCGAGCGTTAATTTCCTGAATAAAATCTGCGCGCCAGCTGCTGTACGAAATAAATCTGAATTCACCGCCGAAAGTACACGAACCGCTTCCCAACCAAATTGTGATTTTAGTTCACCCCAGGAAACAGTCTGAAGCAAATGAGCATCAGGATGGGTTTTTACAAATTTATCCCATTCAGCAATCTCAACGATAGGCATACAATAAATAGTTATATTCGTTTCGAAAAATTTATACGACGGAGGTTAGATCAGGAGGAGGCGTGCTGCTGACCGCGGCTCCAGGAATACATTCATCCAAAATACTGATGATAGCGCTCCCATCTCCCTCA
Organism: uncultured Chloroflexia bacterium; assembly: GCA_963753725.1. Taxonomy (GTDB): domain Bacteria; phylum Chloroflexota; class Anaerolineae; order Anaerolineales; family UBA4823; genus CAVWDI01. The sequence goes on from CAVWDI010000001.1 coordinate 231,451, forward strand.
CGTGCAAGATGGATCAGCTCATTCACAATTTGAGTTAATTCAGATCCGCTCAGGACATCTTCATCTGCCAGTAACACAATATCCGGATGGGAAGTAGGTTCATATTGTGCCCACTTATCCCATAATTCTTCACTCAATTTTTCACCAGGTCGGATCCCGGTAAACACAATATCAATATCCGCCCCAGGTTCTAATCCCGAAAGTCGGATAAGATCCTCCGCCAGATCCAAAATTCGAATCTGATCACCCATTTTGAGCACAAAAACCTCACCACCTTTCCCCATGGTTGAGGCCTGCAATACGAGATATACAGCTTCGGGAATGGTCATGAAATAACGTTTCATATCCGGGTGGGTGATGGTAATTGGACCGCCATGCGCAATCTGGCGTTTGAACAGCGGGACAACACTCCCCCGGCTTCCAAGCACATTCCCAAACCGTACTACTGAAAAATGTCTTCCAGATTTATGAGCCGCATCCAAAACAATCATTTCTGACAAACGTTTGGCGGCGCCGTAAACACTCGAAGGGCGAATAGCTTTGTCAGATGAAATCAGTACTAATCTTTCAACTTCATAATTTTGTGAGACTTCGACAACATTGCGCGTTCCCAAAACATTATTTGTTACGGCTTCTTCAACATTGGCTTCCATCAAAGGCACATGTTTATGCGCCGCAGTATGAAAAACGACCTGTGGGGAGAGGTTTTCGAATATTGTGCTCAATCGGTCGATATCCCGTACATCTGCAATGAGGGCGTGCTGTGCCAGAGTGGGAAATATTTCCTCCATCTCCAACAAAGTCTCAAAAATACTATTTTCACCATGTCCCAGCATCATCAAAGATGATGGACCCCATCGAGCAATCTGCCGGCACAGTTCAATTCCTATTGATCCTCCAGCGCCCGTGACCAGCACCCTTTTACCACCCAGGCTTGCGCCGATCATGGTTTCATCAATTTGGGCAGGTTCTCTTCTCAGTAAGTCAGAAATTTCAACTTCTCTCAAGCGGCTCACGTTAACTTTGCCGCCAATCAATTCATACATGCCAGGCATCGTGCGAAACGGGATATCTCTAACCCTGCATACGTCTGCCACCTGCCGGATAATATGTCCGGGTGCACTGGGAATGGCGATGATTACTTCGTGGATATTCCTGAGCACGATGATCCTGTGTAGGTTACTTATTCTTCCGACCACCGGTATCCCATGAATTTGCTGTTTTTGTTTCGCAGGGTCATCATCCAGAAAACATACTGGTTTTAAACCTAATTGCGTATTTTTCTGCATTTCTCGAACGACCAACGCACCAGCATCCCCTGCGCCCACAATCAGAACCCGGCGCACGCCTTTATAAGTACTAACTGCCCCAGGTTGGGCTTCATTCAAAATTCTCAGTGAAAAGCGGAATCCACCGACCAGTACCAGGGATAATAGCCAATCGATCAACAGTGTACTGCGCGGGTAGTACGGGAGGATTTCGAAAGCTCTTAACAGTACGACAACCAGCGAAACAATAACAGACGCAGTTGTTACAGCCGCAACGACCAACCGTAGTTCTTTCGTGCTTGCATAAATCCACATTCTGCGGTAAAGACCAAAGAAATAATAGACTAGGGGTTTTATCAGGAAGGAAATACCCATCAACCATATTGCTTGGGTCAGATAAAAGGAAAACAATGGACCGAGGTCAGTCCGTAAAGCAAAACTTCCCAACGAAGATACGATTATGATGAACAAATCCCCCAATAACAATATCCTGTTCCGTAAAAATAGCCTCGGTTTCATACTTATCTGCCTCGAAAGCCCAACACAGTAGCAGGTGTTCTCAAAAGAATTACGGCATCCATGAAAAGGTTACGATTCTTAATATAGTACAGATCATATTCAAGTTTAACCATTGTTTCTTCCACTGTGGAGGCGTAACCGAAATTTATTTGAGCCCATCCGGTAATACCAGGTTTTACAAGCAATCGAGCTCTATAAAATGGCACCTGCCCCTGGAACAAGGTAATCAATTCAGGTCGCTCCGCACGTGGACCTACCAAACTCATATCTCCCATCAAGACATTGAAGAATTGGGGCAGTTCGTCCAGGTGGGTTCTCCTTAAAATACGTCCCACTCGTGTATTTCGATGATCGTCTACAGATGCCCACTTAGGCTGCCCATCTGCCTCAGCATCTGTTTTCATGGTTCGGAACTTTACAATTCGGTAGGTTCGACCATTGCGTCCCGACCGGATTTGCAAATAAAAAATTGGCCTGCCATCATCTATTAGAATAGCTATTGTAACGAACGGCAGTATTAGTAACATGACCAATGATCCAAACAGGCCCCCAATTATATCAACCAATCTCTTACCCAATTCAAAGAATGTGCTGACTCGAGTTTCGTCAACGAATGATCGCAATATCCAATTCGCTTCTAAAGTCTGGATGGGTACTCGACCTAATAATTCTTCGTATGCAATTGCCATCCTAGTGATTTCAATCCCAGAATCTTGAGCATCCAATAACGCCTGGAACATACCCCCACCCATTTCATTCGTTATAGCAACGATAATATCACTGATATTAAGATCACTAATTAACCTTCAATAACTCCCGTCCTCTTCCGAGGACTTTGTATCCTTCAATCATTGTGCCTGATTTCTCAGGAGCATCGTCAACAATACCAACAAGATGAAAAGGCTTTGATTTAAGATTATTGATAACTTGTAAGATCAGCCTTCCAGATTCTCCTCCCCCCACCAATAAGGCTCGGCGCATAAATTGTGGCGCGTGAAATACTCGAATATAAAACGCGTGCCACATCAGTGTTAATAGCACCACCGTGACTAAATAGCTGGCGATACCACGTCTTGGGAGCAGAGAATTTGGTGAATTAACATAGTAAAAAAACAGCAATAAGTATAAGATCAGGCCTACAATTGCGGCAATCAAAATACCGCGAACGGTTTTTATCCAATCCCCGGCTTTATTGACATCATACAATTCGATCAACAATATCAGCCATATAAAAGGGATAAAGAAAAACCAGGCTGGTACCCGCCTTTGTAAAAACTCGATCGAAAAACCCAGAAACCTCTCGCTGACCGCCCAAAAATATAGCGAGATGCCTAAAGCCAACACTGCCATCAAGAAATCGCCCGCGATCAACAGCACCCGCCTTTCGCCTATGCGCAGCTGCCATATCCTTGATTTCTGGTATTTCCCGTTACTTCCACTCATTTCGGTTTAGTTGAATCGTGATTTAACTGATTCTATCTCATCCTGAATATTAATCGCTATGATCCAATACTAGGTTTTTTAATCAATCCCCATATAAATGCGCTGCCCCACGTGATATGCATAATCGCTATCGAAATTGGCACGCCAACCAGGGCAGGTAGATTTTTCTTCTTTGTGCTAACGCCTATCCCTGCCGCAAGCAGTAGACACACGTATAGTGTAATTTCAATCAAAAGCAGGATTCGAGCAATTGTATTAGTCAATGAAAATATTAGCAGAACTCCAAGACTGAGAACGAACAATGGAGGGATTGCCTGCCTCCATCTTAACGTATTTGGATAACGACGTATCATTTGCGCTTTCCAATAACCGTAACGCCAATATTGTCGCGCCAGGGCAGTAAATGACGATCTGGAATAATATACAGACCGGATGCGCGGGTCCAGCCAGATTTTTCCGCCTGTTTTAACCAGCCTTACGTTGAATTCATAGTCCTCATTGGTCAATAACGTCTCGTCATACAATCCGACCTTATCGAAAATAACGATCGATAAAAGGAGCCAAAAGGTACTGTATCGACAATTTGTGGTTCACTCGTGTATCGATAACTGGCATCACCTACACCCAATTTATGGCTCGCCGCCTCGGAAATCGATTTTGCCTGCCATGTATCTGCCCCTGGTCGGATATCCCAGACTCCTCCAACATTATCCCCCAAACCCTCTTCCAGCCCGCACACGCACAGCGATATATAATCTGATTGTGGAACTGAATGGGCATCCAGGCGAATGATGATGTCACCCTCGGCGCTCGCAATCGCACAATTTAGACCAACAGGGATGATGCGTTGTGGATTATCAATGATTCGGATATTCAAATCTGGATGAGATAACACAAAATTTGAAATAACATCTCTCGTATGATCTGTTGATAGTCCGTCCGCGATTATTACTTCGATTTTTGATCTTGAATAATCCTGCTGATAAATCGCATCCAACAAAAGATGAATCGTTCCTTGTTCATTGTAACAAGGAACGATGATTGAAACCCCTTGCACGTTTTGAACATTCAAATAAAAATCAAGGCTCCAATTCTATGATTTTCCTGAGCTATTTCCAATATCAAACTTCCAATTAAGTTGCAATTCTTGAACCCAATTTAATCTCTTGCTTTATACCCAATCCCGAAATCATCAAATATTGAAATATACTGCTTGGACTTGAGATTATGAAATGATCGCAACGGTCTCGATCTCAACCGCGCCGCCTTTGGGAAGCGCAGCCACCTGGACTGCTGAACGAGCCGGGAAGTTTTCAGTAAAGAACTGGGCATAAACGCCATTCATCTTCGCAAAGTCATTCATATCTCTCAAGAATACGGTTGTCTTCAATACATCTTCGAGAGACGCGCCGGCTGCTTCCAATACATGCTTTATGTTAGTTAATGCCTGTCGGGTCTCAGCCTCGATACCACCTGGCGCGAATTCCCCGGTTTCAGGATCGATTCCCAACTGTCCTGCAGTAAAAATTATATTTCCATGCATATTTGCTACCGAATAGGGACCTAAAGCTTCGGGGGCTTTATCTGATTCAATAATTCTTTTTGTACTCATATGATTTGATCTCCTGAACGTATATTTATTTTCTGTTTTCCTTTCAGCGAAAGGAACCAGCCTGATTTTACCGCCTTGAATCCAAATGGTCTATATTCAGAGTCACAAGTAATTATGTCGACGTAGGTCGACAATCGGCGGCACGCCCCCATGGGTAAACTTCAGTCTGCCACTCCTCTACAATCAAAACAGCTCCACTTTTTCAATGCAAATATTATTCCTTTGCGAACCCTGGGTGCTTTTCCCAGGGTGCCGTGTACTCTGGATGCGTTCCCAGGGTAACGCAATCTTCCTCTTCACCCTCATTCACCCCCTTCACCCGTCCTCAAGAAAAGGAAACTCTCCGAAAACAATTCCTCATCTTTATCCAGCGCAGCAGCCTTTTCGAGGTTTTTCATAATGCTTGGTGCTGTCGGAGTAACCAAATAAGTCGCCCACGCTTTTAAGAAATAAGCTGCCGCCAGATCGGGTTTCTCCAATAACGCTTTATCCGTAAATGTATTGACCCAATCAAGTAAAATCTCTTCAGACCCTTCAGCCACTGATCCGCTGATCAATGGGGATGAATTAGAATACAATTCGTAGGGACGGTAAACGCGCAAAATATCCATCACGGTTTCATAATCGCCGTAGAAAACACTGTTCAGTAATGGGAAACCGCTATTTTGAACAGCCTCCTCCCGCGCCCCTGCAATTAAATTTATCAGGACTGCATTCCAATGTATGATTTTATTCTCGCCGTCGCTTAATTCAACCGTATTTTTGATATTCGCCTGAGCATCCTTCCACATTTCAGATTTTGCCAGCATAACAGCTTCATTATTTAATTGAACTGCCTCCTCGGATTCACCTCCCTCGCTAATTGATAAAGTAACCTCCTGCAGTTGCTTGCCATCCCAGCGCCAGAGTTGGAAGCGCGGTATTCGTACCCCGCAGGCATAGCAGAACACATAATCCTCACTCCAATTTAATACCACTTCTTTAGATCCATCGCCATCCAAATCGACCATCTCGCCCGCATCCGGAGAACTGGCACAGCTTGAAATCAGGTGATCTAATTCAGAACCGTCAAAATAAAACAAGTCATAACAACCCCCATGCGCTCCTGCTGTACTTTTAACCTCAATAAACACTTTATCCGAATCAATCTGAACTATTTCTATAGATTCATCCTGTAAGTGATCGGAATTTTCCAGATCTTTCCTGTCGATTTTAATCCAGCTGCCGTTCTCGTAGCTGTAAATCGCAATAAAATGGTTCTGCAGCGGATCGTAACTTCGTGAACCCACGGAATAAAGCAGCCAGCTGTTCTCCTCATTGGGGATTTCTCTCAAATTTACATCGTTAATCCCGCCGAATGGGCGCTCACCTTTTATATCGGGAGTGACCGTTTGTCTCAATTCATCCAACAACGAAGTTTGTAATTGATCCAGCAAAATTCGAACTGGAATTCTGTAGGTTCAGTTGTTGCTATATGTATACTCGTTGGTGGGATGGCACTTGGGGTTAAAGTTGCTGAAATCACTTCTATTGTTGTAACAGAAGGAGTTGGATTTATTGGACTGGGCGGGCTCTTACAAGCCTGCGCCAGGAAAGCTATTCCAATAAGGGCAAATCCAGTCCATCTCATAGAAGGTATATACTATTCCAATCTGATATCCTGGAAGGCTGGCTGCTTGTTGGTAATCCGATTTCACACCACGATATTGACCAGACGACCTGGTACTAAGATTACCTTGCGTATCTCTTTTCCGGCAATATATTTATTAACCGATTCGCTTTTCAGGGCAAGTTCTTCCGCCTGCTCTTCACTTATGCCGACCGGCACTTTCACGCGATCGCGCACCTTCCCGTTGACTTGCAGTATCAGCGTTATTTGATCTTCCGCGGCGGCTTCTTCATCCACTTGCGGCCAGGGCTGCTGGTGGATGGAATAAGCTTTACCAGCAATTTTCCATAATTCTTCGCTCACATGTGGAGCCACTGGCGCCATCATACGCAAATAAATATCTTTCGCTTCTTCCCATTCCTCACTCCCTACTGCGCCCGCCTCACGCGCCTGATACATTTCATTCAACAGTTCCATCAGTGCAGAGATAATGGTATTGAATTCAAAGGTAGTGAAATCATGCGTTACCTGCCGCAGTGTCTGGTGCAGTTTTCGGCGCAGATTGCGCAGGGTTTCAGGGTCTGGATCCCCGGGTGCGTTCAATTCGGTAAATAGATTCCACACTCGCCGAACCCAACGATAGGTCCCCTCAATCCCGCTGCTGTTCCAGGGAGCGCCTAATTCCCAGCGTGCAAAAAACATCAGGTAAGCCCGCACGGTATCAGCGCCGTATTTATCCACCAGTACATCCGGTGATATCACATTCCCGCGGCTCTTCGACATCTTTTCTGAATCTTCACCCAAAATGATGCCTTGATTCCGCAGCTGCGTCATTGGTTCAGGACCTTTCATCACATTCATATCACGCCCGGCTTTATGGAAAAAGCGCGTGTATATCAGGTGCATGGTCGCGTGTTCAATACCCCCTGTATACGTATCCACCGGCATCCAGTAGTCATATTCAACCGGATCAAACGGCCACAGGTCATAGTCGGGACTCAAATAACGCAGGTGATACCAGGAAGAACACATGAAGGTATCCATGGTATCTGTTTCCCGCTCTGCTGGCTCACCGCAGATTGGACAAGTGGTGATTTTCCAGGTTGGGTGCAGTTTCAACGGGCTCTCACCGGTTGGCAGCCACTCCACATCATCCGGCAGCAGCACTGGTAGCTGCTCATCAGGGACGGCGACTTCCCCGTGCTCCGGGCAGTACACGATTGGGATAGGAGCACCCCAATACCGTTGGCGCGAGATCAACCAATCTCTTATCCGGTAATTAATCGCTCCTTTACCAATGCCTTTATCCTCCAGCCAGCTCGTAACCTTCTCAACAGCCTCATCTCCAGCAGTACCGCTGAATTCTTTAGAGTTGATCATAACGCCATAGGCATCGTGATACAGCACGTCATGATAAAACTCCCTCTCCCACAGCATTTCCATCAACGTCTGCTTTTCACCAATCTCCGGATCGAAGGATTTCAATATCTCTAAGATTTCTTTTTCAGTATCCGTGGAATTCCATTCTAAAATACCTTCATCGGTGATAAAGCACCAGCGCGTACCCACAACTTCTATCCATGCACCCGTTGTAACCGAATTGCTAGCTAGTTTGATAAATGCATCGATTTTGTCTTCAGGTACAGTGATCAACAAATCGTCGCCAGACTTTTCGAAAGGGATTTCGATTTCTTCTAAACCGCTGATAAATCCATTTTTCACCAATTCAGATTTAACGAAGGATTTGGTCAATTTTGAAGGATTTTCGATAACCGGTAAGATTGGGAGTCCAAACTTTAAGGCGAATTCAAAATCACGTATATCATGTCCCGGCACAGCCATGATCGCCCCCGTGCCGTAGGTCATTAAAACATAATCCGCAATCCAAATAGGAATGCGCTCATCATTTACTGGATTAATCGCGTATCCGCCCGTAAAAACACCGGTCTTATCTTTTTCAGCCGATTCCCTTTGTATATCCGTTTGACGAGTAGCCAGGTGTATATACTCATGCACAACCTCAGAATATTCAGGTGTTGTGATTTTATCCACCAGGGGATGTTCCGGCGCCAGCACCATGAATGTAGCACCCCACAGCGTATCAGGGCGTGTTGTAAATACTTCCAATGGGTCACCAGTCTCGCTCCGGAAAACCACAGAGGCGCCCTTGGATTTACCGATCCAATTCGTCTGCAGCGCTTCCACCCGCTCCGGCCAATCGATGTTCGAAAAATCCAGCAGTTCATCCGCGTAATTCGTAATTTTGAAGAACCATTGTTCGAGATCTTTTTTGATCACCGGCGTACCACACCGTTCACAATGACGGTCCTCTCCCCACACCTGTTCGCGCGCTAAGGTTGTATTGCACTTCGGACACCAATCCACTGGAGATTTTTTTCGATATGCCAGGTTATGCTTGAACAGCATGCTGAAAAACCATTGACTCCACTTGTAATATTTCGGGTCGGCGGAGATCGCTTCCCGACGCCAATCTATCATCGCCCCCATACTCTTCAACTGTTCCCGCATTCTGTTTATATTGGCATACGTCCATTCTTTTGGATGGATACCATGACTGATCGCCGCGTTTTCAGCCGGCAATCCAAATGCATCGAACCCAATCGGGAACATTACGTTGTATCCCTGCATACGCAAAAATCTGGCCCTGGCGTCTGAAGGTGCCATGGCATACCAGTGACCGATGTGCAAGTCCCCGGATGGGTACGGCAACATGGTCATCGCATAATACTTTTGCCGCGAATCGTCTATATCTGCATCATACAGACCATCCGCTTCCCAGCGCTCCTGCCAGGCTCGTTCGATCGTAGAATGATCATAGATTTTATTTTCTGCCATGATCGCGTAATCTCCTTTGCCGTCCACGTACTTTGGATACTTGATCAGTCTCCTGATACAGGTGTCAACCAGTTAAATCGGTCAGGTGCTTCACCCGAAACGATTCCAAAGAAATGGTCCTGCAGCTTTTTAGTGATCGGTCCTCGTTCTCCTATACCGACCGGTATATTGTCAACGGTTTTAACCGGAGTGATCTCGGCCGCTGTTCCGGTAAAAAATATCTCATCTGCGATATGCAGCATCTCGCGAGGAAGCATCTCCTCACGTAGCTCAAGATCCAGATCCTTTGCAAGCGTAATTACAAATTGGCGCGTGATCCCAGGCAGGATGGAAGCTGCCAGCGGCGGTGTATAGATTACATCTTGATAAATCAAGAAGATATTTTCGCCGCTTCCCTCGCTGATATAGCCGTGCATATCCAACGAAATGCCCTCAACAAAACCGTGATCCTTGGCTTCCATGACAATAAATTGCGAATTAAGATAATTACCACCAGCTTTAGCCATCGCCGGATGCGTTCCCAGACCCATTCTTCGCCACGAGCTAACCATCACATCCACCCCTTTTTCAATCGCATCCTCACCCAAATAGCGCCCCCATGGAAAAGTGATAATAACAATATCCGTTGGACTTCCTCTACCATCAACTCCCAGTCCGTGAGCGCCTCGCATGACCAGCGGCCGGATATAGCAGCTGTCATGCCTATTTTTAATGATCGTTTCCTTGATCAAATCTTCAAATTGCGTTTGGGTGTATGGAATCTCCAGCCTTACAATGCGCAAAGAATTGAACATTCTGCGCACATGCTCCTGCAAACCCAGTACAGCCGGGCCCTTCGGAGTCGCATAAGCGCGAATCCCTTCAAACACACTTGAACCGTAATGCAGCGCATGGGTCGTAACATGCACATTGGCATCCTCCCAAGCCACAAATTCTCCGTTAAACCAGATCCAATCCGCTTTCGGTGCTGCCATATTTTTCTCCTTAACATTTTTATTGTTGCTGCGAAGGAGCGCTCCTCAAATTGGAATGCTATTCGTCGCAGCTGAACCCATCTCTCTACATACAGAATTTCCGAAGGAGTAAATTTCAATCCCTGCAGTTTAGGGAGCGATTGCAACAATCTCCTCCTCTGTTTCATTACAATACATATACTAAAAAAACCTCCGTCCATCAGGGACGAAGGTTATCTCCGCGGTGCCACCCTGTTTGTCTGAACCCAGGTTCAGACCACTCAGGTTCGCGCTAACGGGCGAAATCCGTCACCAACTGAGCAATCCTCAATCCGTTCAGTTTGTTCACAGTAGAGTGAACTTGAGGAATGTTTTACTGGTGAAGCTTGCCTCCTTTTGAGGCAGCAGGCGAGTTCAATCCCTCGGGACGAATACCGTCCGCAATGTGCTCCATGGACACCATGCCGGGCTCACACAATCCCCTTCCGGCTCGCTGCTGGATGGTCTACTACTCCTGCTCTTACCGTAATATGCACAGCGGCGGGCACCCAGCTGCCAATTTATTATAAATTGTTGTTGACTGAATACTCACCGCTGAGATTTTGTGGACCCAGTGGGATTCGAACCCACGACCTTCTCAATGCCATTGAGACGCGCTCCCAACTGCGCTATGGGCCCAACCAGGTTAATCAGACGGTATTGTAATCTTTATGAAAATATCCGTCAACCTTAGAGTGATAGCAGTTCCACCCTTTTGTGCTGCAGAAAATCCCACCAGACAATAAAATTTTGGAAAAATTTCTATTGGGAAGGGCTCTGATAGTAAAAATACTTCTGCTCATGTATCGCCCCACGGTCCATCCAAACATGAATCTCAATTATATTAAATATCAAAAGGGCAACGAAAATCAATTGCCCTTTGTGAATTGAACTAACGATCTAAATGTGATTATTGAAACGGTGGTGGATCCTGTATTTGAACTTGATTCACTAGCCCCTGTCCATTTTCTCCGCGGACCTTATCGCCGCCAGCAAAAGCTGTTGATATCGAAGAAACCAAGAAAATCATCACGATGACCAATACAACAATTTTATTTTTCATTTTTTGTACCTCCGTTTGAAAATGTTAGCACGTCACAAATAAGCAGTCAAGAATAATACAAATGGAATTGCTTATGGTGAGTTATTGTAAAATAATATTGAATTATGGAATGGATCCATAACTAAAAGTAGAGACAAAATTAAATCCCATTTTACTTACATGTAATTTTTTGAACTGCATTTCGCTTCTTTGTGATCAAGCCAAAATAATAATATCGGTTGACGCACCATTGTCATCCGATATTTTCGAAAAAGAGAATAAACTTTTTTTATATTTTTATTGTGAACCACCTCGAGACATTTTTCCACCCTGACCACCGCTGCCGCCACTTCCATTACCCTTACCCTGGTTCGATTGGCTGGCTATGAACTGATATTCTTCTTGGCTCATGTATTGTGGTTGGTATGTCTGGTTGGTCTTATTAAGCAGCATCCTGGTAAACGCACCCAGATGGTTTTGTGAACCACGCAGAAGGTTGTTGTAAACATTTTGAATTTCCGGATTGTTGGTCTCAGCGATATGCTTCTGCAAATCCAGAATATCAATTTCTTCGATTGCTGCACCTACCAAAAGCGCCTCACCCATTGATTGGCCGCCGCGAGCGATCAACTCATCATACAGCGTCTGCAAATCAGGATTTGAAAAAGTGCCCGGTTGGGAAAAGTCCGCATCTGATAATTTGTTCCTGTCAATCAATCCCTTTATGGCATCCATATGGGTCTGTTCACTTCCGGCAATATTTTGAAAAATCGGCAGGTGCCAGGTACCATACAGTTTTCTGTAAACATCACGCGCCAATTTTTCTTCCTCGTACATGAAAAGTAAACCCTGTGCTTCAGCTTCATTCAGTTCACCAGTCGCTCCTAACTGTTCATTCTTCGACTGTGCTTGGTCGATCTGAGTATTTTGTTCTGTAGTGTCTTCCTGCCAATTGTCCTCCTCGATGTAAGGTTCCAGAATATTGTTTTGATTATCCTCATTGGATTGCACTTCTGCCCCTATCTCGGTTGTAGAAGCCTGAGTGTTTCGGAAAATGCCTGCTCCCAAAACTGCTAGAGCGATAAATATTATCGAACCAAAGAACATCTTCATAAGCATCATATACCTCCAATAAAATTCACATTTCAAAATTTATGCTTTTTATTTTTGCATTGCCCCCAATATAGCACCTGGGTGTGAAGATAATGTGAAGTTCTTCTGAATATCTTATGTAATCCCCGCCAGACAGTAGGCGTGATTTTAGCCTTTTAATCCCCGCCAATACTTAAATTTACACCAGCAAAACCGCCTTCATCGGGCAGGCTTGTACGCATTTTCCGCAGCTTAAGCATAAGGTTGGAAGTGGGTCCGGCATTTCAAATGGCTCTTCTTGACTAAGAATCTTCTTTGGACATGCCAATACGGCCAGGCAAACCCCATTTTCACATTTCTCAGGCAGGCACAGCCGGTAATCAACCACAGCCATTTTATTTGGCATCTTCGCTCTCTTCATTCATCTTGTTGTTTTCTTGCTCCAATTCGTCCTCCAATTCTTCCAATCTTTGGAGCATAGCAGGCGGTACCGAATGTGCCGGCCACTGCCGCTTCAAATCAGCGATTTGTTCTTCCAACTCTTTTGTCCTCTGTATTCCTGACATATTTAACAAATGACTCTCTTCATCAAATACATTCGTGGATGATGCCCAGTTAAAAAGCGAGCAGTATTCCACCCACCAATCCAAATACCGCATTTATTATAATCATTACCGTAAAAATGATATTCAGATCTCCATTAATAATCCCCGCCAGTTAGATTTAATAGTCGAAATTTCAACCAAAAATATATCACAAGGTTAGTGATATCATGGTTAATATTCGCTTGGATAAAGTGTTTGAGTCCATGTATTTCCATCCAAGATACTATATCTTCTTTACAATCCGATATATTATGCAGATTGGATATTGTACCTACATACAAACATATTAACGCTTGGTACACCCATCCCCCTTCCCGCTGTGAAACTGTTTATAGTTGAGAGAAATCAATATGAAAATTTGAGATTAGATGAATAAACACCTCACAATTCTGGAAACCGAACGTCTCCGTCTGAAACGCCTTCAACCTTCCGATGTTGCCGTGCTTGTCGATCTTTGGTGCGACCCACAAGTCACAAAATATATGGGAGGTCCCAGGAATAGAACAAAACTTTTGGCTGACTTTGAACATGCCGTTAAAGATCCCTTTGCTGATTCTTATGACTTATGGCCGGTTGAGGAAAACAAGCCGGGAACCTGATTGGTCATTGCGGCTTACTTGAAAAGGAAGTAGGTGGAATAAAAGAGATTGAATTAATATATATCTTCAGTACCACCGCCTGGGGAAAAGGATATGCGACAGAGATGGGAAGCGCGGTTAAGCGATATGCATTCAATGAACTACAGTTAACTAAATTGATCGCCTTGATAAATCCAGAGAATGCTGCCTCAGAACGTGTAGCTGTCAGGGTAGGTATGCATTTCGAAAAAGAATTAATTCGTTCTGAGGGACACATACGCAAGTTTTATATAGTGTCTCGGACATAACCGCTAATTTATCCCATTAATCGATAATCTATAAAGAAGGTTTAGTATTTACCCATGCTCGCCTTATTAAACAAAGTAACTATGCCCTTTTATGGTCAAGCCAATTGATATCTCAGATTGGAAATTGGGCACTGTTTGCAGCGCTTCCCTTCTTCGTTTTTCAGTTGACTGGTTCAGTAGTGGCCACAGGTATCATGTTTTTCGTGGAGGTTATCCCCTCGATTCTGCTTGGTTCGCTGGCAGGGGTATTTGTAGATCGGTGGGATCGTCGATGGACAATGATCGCTGCCAATATTGCCCGGGCTTTGCTGCTCTTACTGCTGCTCACATTTCGGGATGCAGAGCAAGTATGGGTAGCTTATTTAGTAGCCTTCTTTGCATCTGTGGCAAATCTGTTTTTTGGCCCCGCCAACAATGCACTTCTACCGCAGCTAGTTTCCGAAGATGAACTGGTCACTGCAAATTCTCTGGATGCCCTGGGCGAAAATGTAGCACGGATTGTCGGACCTGCCGTTGGTGGGGCGCTGATGGCATCAGGCTGTCAGCTGTAGCGTTGATAGACTTCGGTTCGTACCTTATCGGGGCAGTTCTGATCTTTTTGATTCAGGCTCCAAAGGTTAATATCAAAAGATAAACACATTATTGAACCTTTTTTATTTATCAAGACGGAGTTGGCAGCATTCTGGGGAGAATGGATAGGTGGATTGCATCTTGTAAGACAGAAACGTCCCCTTTCATTTGCTTTTATTACCGTCGGAATTGCCCTGATCGGAGACAGCATATTAGGCGTTCTGCTGGTAGTGTTCGTCCAGGATATAGTAGGTGGAGGAGCACAAGAATTCGGATGGATACTCACTGCGAGAGGTATTGGAGGAGTTTTAGGTGGATTAGTTATTGCCCGCATTGGTTCCCGCGTCCAGCCCAAGAACCTGATGGCCTTTGGATTGCCGGGCATCGGAGTTTTGTTAATCATAATGCTCCTGATCCCGGATTTTTCGGTAACCCTGATTACTTGTTGTCGCCATAGGATTCCCAGCCATGGCATGGTTAATCGCCGGTCAGACCTGGCTGCATGTGCACTCGGAGGATAAATATCGCGGCCGAGTTTTCGGTGCTTTCGAGACTTATTCTGCTGTCATGAGTATATTGGGAATCGGTTTCGCGACCTTCTCTGGTGAATCCCTCGGAGTGATTATCAGTCTGTACATATCCGCTTTACTTTATATAGCTGCCGGAGTATTGGCATATTATTTATTACAGGCCAGGTTATTGAAAGTTGGTTTAGTTAATGGGAAATAATCGACTTTAGAGGAATAATCATGCACTCCTTATATATCAATCACCCCAATGAGGGTATAATTCCTCAAATTAATCAGAAGTGATTAAAAAGGAGGAAAGTATGCAGCTTGGTACATTTTCATTAAGTTTAGCGGTTAAGGATATCCAGGTTTCTAAGGATTTTTATGAAAAGTTCGGTTTCCAGGTCTTTGGTGGAGATATCTCCCAGAATTGGCTGATCTTGAAAAATGGTGATACGACAATCGGACTATTTCAAGGAATGTTTGAACAGAACACGTTAACCTTCAATCCAGGATGGGATAGCAATGCCCAATCGCTTGAAGACTTCACCGATGTTCGCCAGCTTCAGCGCCAGCTGAAAAAGCAAAATGTGGAGTTTGTGAGCCAGGCAGATGAAACCACCACCGGTCCTGCCCATTTCATTGTTATCGATCCGGATGGGAATCCAATTCTTGTCGATCAACATGTCTGATTTTAAAAAAAACTGCGCTCAAAAATGGTTAATTTACCATATCCAACCTAAGAGAGGAATCCAGTATGAGATGGCTGTATGTGGTGCTTATCTTCGTTTGCTTGATTGTTTTTTCTGGCTGCAGCAATTTGAGCCCAACCCAGGAAACTCCTTCGCCAGAATCGCAATATAATTCATATATCATTATCTCTGATGCTGTAGTGATGAAGTTCGATTATGAATTCCCCAGGAGCATCATTCTCAACAATCAGACTGAAGGTACCTCTCAGGTTTGGTTTGACGAAGAGCCAGATGATGTTGGTTTTATTGTTAATACACAGTTCTACAGCATAGATGGCTGCCCACTGCCTGGACCACCGCTCCTACCTGGAGATACAGTCAAAGTTGCCGGGCATATGGACGAAGAATCAAGACTGATAGCCGATTTCCTGTGGATATTAAATAATGAAGTCGGTGATGAAGAATGCCCCGGTCCCTCTGCTGACCTCCTAGATATTGTGGTCCCGTGATATTTTGGATGGATAACCCATTTATTTCAAATTTATCTAGTATACCTTCAGCCTATCTTCTCCACTACTAGGATAAAATCAACCCGAGCAGCCCATGTAAATGGAGTAACCGCAACGTTGGGGAATATTGCAATGACTTCACCTCGTAAGCCATTGAGAAATTGTTCTAATTTACTTTGATCGCTTGTCATCTTGATATCGAATCGGTGCACTTTGTATTTCATCTTTCTAGCTCCTTTCTTAGCTTTATAAAGACTGGAACATCCTGAAAAGGTTGAGTTAATAATAAATAGACACCATAGAAATACCATATCTAATCATAAAACCCGCATCTTATTACTGAGTTTATCCCTGAATGAAATCCGAACCCACAGTAAATCTCATGAAGTTTGCGCAAGCTTTTTTCCACTCCTGATGTCTAATCCTTTTCCTTTTAATATTGAGGAGATCCAAGTCATAATATAATTGATTCGATTCAATCACTCCTGAATTCAACAAAACATTTTAGTTCCTACCAATGAAGTTGAAGCCTGGATTCGTGAGAACCAAACCTTTATTGCTTATGGTGATTCAAGAATTGGGGAAAAATGCACTACTACTTAACAGCTGTTAGCCTGATAGCTGGTATTTGTCTGGGATTTGGCATCCTTTATTTGTTTTTTGGCCTGCGCCGGAAAGATAATAAACCATTAAGTCTCACATTTGCGTTGTTTGCCTTGTGTTATGCCGCCACATTGTTTAATGGGATTCGTTGGTATTCAACAACCGGTATCAATGCGTATATAGCCATCAACCGTTTTGATGCGGTTTTTGTTACTGGAGCATACGTTGGCCTGGTCTGGTACATTTCCAATTATACGAATTTTAAGCCGCGCATTTTTTTATGGGTGCTGTCTGCTGCCTTAATTTTGCCTGGTCTTGTTTTAATGATATCTCCTGCGGCTTTCACTGGAGAAGTTTCGGGACTGACTTCCATCATCCTGCCTTGGGGAGAAAAGTTGACCAACCTGGACTCGGCTGGAAGCATTTGGTTTGATATTCTTCTTCTCGCCAGATTTGTAACACTGGGTTACATAATATTTGCCCTGGTCCGGCAATTTCGGCTGGGAGAGCGCCAACCCGCTCTCATTCTAGGGCTGGGCATGCTCCCGTTTGTTGCCGGCATCTTCTATGAAATTTTAGGTGAAAGCGGATTAGTGCCATACATCCCTTTTGGTGAATTGGGTTTCTTAGGGATTGCTGTCGCAGCCAGTGTGCAAATGTCGAACTCGGTCATATAACACTGAAGAAGAATTGGAACAATATCACCATAACCTGGAAGGGCTGGTCACCGAGCGCACAGCCGAATTAGAAGCTGCGCAAGGACCAGTTATTATCTCAGGTTCGGGAAACTGCCGTGACTCGAGGAGCGCAGTCGGTCTGGCACGCGACCTGCACGACGCGGTCACACAGACCATTTACTCCGCCAGTCTAATCGCCGAAGTGCTGCCGAAGGTCTGGGAACGGGATCCAACGGAGGGTGGTCGCGACCTGACAAAAGCTGCGCCAACTGGTGCGTGGGGCATTAGCGGAAATGCAGAATTCTGCTTGTTTGAACTGCGTCCTAGTGCGTTAGAGACGGCGGATTTTGAGACGCTTCTTCATCAACTTGGCGATACTCTTACTGGACGTTCCCGGATTCCAGTTGATATTTCTATCTAAGGGAATCTGGATATACCCACAGATGTAAAGATTGTTTTTTACCGGATTGTCCAGGAAGCATTCAATAATATTCTCAAACATTCGGTAGCTAGCTTATGTAAATGTTTCAGTCATTGTCGAACCAGATAGCGTATTGCTCGAGATTTAGGATAATGGCTCGGCTTCGATCTGCTGGGTATCAGTGATGATCGCATGGGTATCCATATCATGCGTGAGAGGTTGGCGGGTATCCATGCAGACTTGAAAATTGAGAGCAGTCCAGGTAATGGTACAAAGTTAGTTTCTATCTGGATGATGGGTAATGTGGGACCAGGATTATGAAAAATCTAAACACGATTCGGCTCATGATTGTGGATGACCACCTCATGGTTCGGGATGGTCTGAAAGTATTCCTATCCGTTTATGATGATATTGAAGTTGTTTCGGAAGCGCAGGACGGAAATAATGTTCTTGATAAATGCGCACAATCCAATCCAGATGTCATCCTGATGGATATTGTAATGCCAGGAATGGACGGTCCAAATGCAACCAAGTCTTGTACATGAAAAATTCCCCAAAATTCAGGTCATCGCCCTGACCAGTTTCATCGATCCAGAACTCGTCCAACGGGCATTAAAAGCCGGTGCAATAAGCTATATCCTCAAAGATATTAATGCTGATAAACTGGCTGAATTGGTTCGCGATGCATACCACGGGCGTGGGACGATTGACTCTGCCGCTGTCCTATCTCTTGTGGAAAACAGAAATAAATTAAAGATACCTGATTTTAAGTTGACACAACGTGAACAAGAAATACTGAATTTCATGGTGGACGGGAAGACGAATAAGGAAATAGCCCAACATTTTTTTATCAGTTTAGGTACGGTCAGATTTCATGTGAGTAACATCCTTTCCAAGATGGGGGTGAAAAACCGGACAGAGGCGGTAAGCCTTGCGTTAAGGGACGGGTTGGTGGGGAAAGAGTGATGGACGGTAAACGAATTGAATTCTGAAACAAGTAAACGATATGTAGAGTGGGCTGTGTATAGTATACCCGCTGTATGTTTGGCACCCTAGCCGGCAGGTAAAACACACCCATCCGGGGAGTAAAACCTGCCCCACAAATTGAAAACAAGATGTAGGTCGGGTCGCGTAACATACCCGACGAGGTTTTTACCTGGACACCTATCCAGGTGTAAAACCCGCCATTGAACAGTTCCCTAAACCAAGCGGAAATGCTACATTATTTCTGGAAAAATCCCGGACCATCTGGTAACTATTACACGCGTGGTATTAGCCTTCGAAGACACAGACCTTTGTTTATCCTTTGAAATATTCTTGAACGAGCGTCCGGACATCAAGGTCGTGGGATCAGCTACGAAATCACAGCGATTATCTACCCTGTTGGAGACATCGCATTCAGATTTTAAATCAAGTTGTCTGCCAACGACCAATAAACTCTAATGCCTGTTTATGTTTATGGAACTACCCAAATAGAATTTCTAAATAGGCAGTATAGAATTCGAGTAGTAAGTCAAGTTTCTGGCGATTTTAAGTTCAGTTGAAGTTGAATAATTTCAAAAGGAGGTATACATGAATAAATATAAAGCTGAGAACTGGGAAGAA
Organism: uncultured Chloroflexia bacterium; assembly: GCA_963753725.1. GTDB lineage: Bacteria > Chloroflexota > Anaerolineae > Anaerolineales > UBA4823 > CAVWDI01. Next base: position 250,961 of record CAVWDI010000001.1, read on the forward strand.
CTACGAGATTTACCTTTCCCGGAAAACTATCCAACCGCAGAATCATCTCAACGGCTTTATGACGAGATGCTGTTTCAACGCGCCTGCCAGATTGTTCTATGGTCGATGCCAGCAATGAGCGTTTACGCTATGAAGAAAGGCTCCGAAGCGGTCTTCGGAGCAGGTAGCAATGTGCTTGTCGTTTGGAAAGACCGGCTGGATCCAAAAACATTGATCAGCACTCCCAACAGTGATGTGATTTATGCCCTGGGTTATATCGATTTACATAAAGATGGCCCAACGGTGGTCGAAGTTCCCCCCAAACAACAGGGCATCCTCGACGATTTCTGGCAGCGGCCTATCTGTGATGTGGGCTATGTCGGTCCGGATAAAGGCGATGGTGGAGAATATCTTTTACTACCCCCCGATTACAAAGGTAAAATCCCCGATGGATATTATGTCTTCACTTCCCCTTCCTACAATGTTTTCGTCTTTTGGCGTGCCTTTATCCAGAATGGCGATACAAAAGAACCTGTCCATCTTATGGAACAAACTCGCATTTATCCATTAAGCAAAAAGGAGAATCGACCCGAGATGGTGTTCCCCAATGGTTCAGGCGTTCTCGCGGACATGCTCTTTCCACAGGATTACAGTTACTTTGAAATGTTAGCGGAGTTCGTCGAGCACGAATATGTTGGCTCAGAAGATTGGTCTGTCCGAGGGATGATGGCTTCGTTGGGTATTGTCAAGGGTCAACCCTTCGGGCCCGACGAGCGTATGCAAGAAATCCTGGCTGCAGGAGCGGAAGTAGGCATCAAGATGGCCAAAGCGTTACGCTTTGGCGACCACCTGCCGGGTACTCTTTACTACCAAGACCGCCAGTGGCACAATGTTCTCAACGTTTTCGATGTGGAGTTCAAGGAAAACACATTCATTAATGTCGACGCCCGAGTTGGTATGTTCATCATAGGCTACTCTATCAGCCCTGCTATGGTCATGGAAATGGTTGGTAAGGGCTCAAAGTATCCATTCGCCTATCGAGATGGTGATGGGAACTACCTCTCTGGAAGCAAGGCCTATCGCCTGCACCTTCCTGCAAACGTCCCAGCTGCAAATTTTTGGTCGGTCACGTTATACGATGCTTCCAACGCTTCGGGCTTGGATAACGGTCAACCTTATCCCTCGATAGGTTCATTGGACAACCTGAAATATAACGAAGATAAATCTGTTTATCTATATTTTGGGCCAGAACTTCCTGCGGATGTACCTGAGTCCAACTGGCTCAGGACTGTGCCTGGCAAAGGCTGGTTCACACTCTTGCGGCTCTACAGCCCAACCAAACCTTTCTTTGACCAGACATGGAAACCAAGCGATTTCCAGAAGATATAAAACCTTCTTTTGTATAATGGACTGCAAATCATCAAAACACGAGAAAATTATGTAATATTTTGGACCGTGATTTCATAGAATCATCGCGTTCCTCAGATGAATGGAGTAAATAATGACAGCAATAAACACTGAAAAAGCCCGCGAACAGATGGCCTACGCAATTGGAATACAGGCTTACATTTGGGGTTTCCCCGTTGTTATAAACGAGCACAGCCGCCTGAACATGGGTGGTTCAAAAGAAATTATTCCCCACAAATTACGTGGGCCGCTCAATACACTGGTACACGCCAAAGAATTACTGACGCCGGAATTTGAAGATGTTCAATCGCCAAATAACGATACTCTCTACACAACTTTCTGGCTAGATCTACGTGCTGAACCATTAATCCTGCATGTGCCAGATATGGCCGGTCGTTTTTATACCTATCAATTCGTCGATGCCTATTCAAACAATTTTTCGTATATCAGCCAGCGCACTAAGGGTTTCCAGGAGATGGATGTTGCCATTTGTGGTCCTGGTTGGACAGGCGTTTTGCCTAGAGCAGTCACTCGCATCGATTGCCCTACACCTGATGTGTTTGTTATTGGTCGACTGGCTGTATCAGGGGTCGAAGATGTACCCAATGTTCACACTTTGCAGGAGAGAATGTCACTGGTGCCCCTAAGTAATGTGGATGATTCAAACTACAAACCCTCAGAACTAAAATTGTCGAAATCCATTCGCAAATACAATGGCGACTTGGCTTTCTTTGAAGAACTCGGTGACCGGATTGCACTAAATCCTCCACCTCCTCAGGATGATGGCTTGCTAGGCCTGTTCAAGGAAATTGGTTTAAGTGTCGATCATGGCTTCGACGATTCAATACTCAATGAACCCATTCTACGTGGCCTCAAGAGAGCTGCGGCAGGTGGTGAGGCCATCATTGCCGCCAAAGCTAAAGCCATGGGCTCTGAGGTAAATGGTTGGCAACTTGCTCCCGTAGCACCAGAATACTTTGGCACCGACTATCTTTACCGGGCTGCGGTCGGCTGGCAGTCGATGTATGTCAACGATCCAGCTGAGGCTTATTATCCCGGGGTTTACGCAGATCACATAGGTCAACCTTTGGACGCCTCAAAGCATAAATATGTATTGCGATTTGAAGCTAACAATATGCCCCCCGTGGGAGCCTTCTGGTCAACAACAATGTATGACCTGGAGAAGCGCCTCATGGTGGCTAATCCAATTAAACGCTACAGTATTGGGGACCGGACGCCAGGATTGAAGTATGACATGGATGGATCGTTGGAAATATATATCCAGCATCAAGCTCCTAGTGAAGATAAAGAATCCAACTGGTTGCCAGCGCCCAATGCTCCCTTCTATATGCTGATGCGTATGTACTTGCCCAGCGTGGAGATACTCAATGGGCAGTACGAGATTCCAGCAGTGAGACAGGTTGAGTAATTTAGGTTTATGAGATGCTTATTGGATAAAACTTGGGTACTGCCGGATATAGAAAAAGCATAATGAATTTCAAGCGGACAAGCTTCCAACTTGGAAACGATTACTCCTTCCCATTTTTAGTACCGTGTAGAAGAATTGTGCACATTTAGGTCATAGTTATGGTTTTCTAGTCAGCTCACTGTAGGTTTTGCGGTTGCATCCAACCTGTGCGGGGCAAACGCTCAGCCAAAATCTTCAGAGAAATATTTGGAACGGTTTTTCGCGAAAGGATGAAATCTATTCGTTCATTTCTCAATGGGGCTGTCCCAAAACCTGTAGTATGGACTTTAGTCCCTGTGGCATACCCTTAATCGAGAGATTCCGACGAAGGTAGGGATTCCCTCCTTAAGAGGATTAAAACCTGCACTACGATTTGTTTTCAACTAGATAGTTAAGTTTACTTTTGGTACAGCTTCCTAATAGGTATGCATAGAGGTGAAGGTCAGGTCGCGTAGCAGACACGAAGAAATATCATTACCCAACCGGCAGTTATCATACCCCATTTCGGGGGTAAAAACCTGCTGTGCGGGACGAAAGCCTACCCTACAAATAATCAAAAATGCAGCACGGTCGCCAACCACACCAGCCGCTTACTTTTAACTGGCCACCTGTCCAGGTGTAAAACACGCCATATAACAGTTCCCCGGTTCAGGTGAAAGTGCTACATTATTACTGGAAGAAAACTCCAAATCTTCTGGTTGCTAAAATGCGTATTGTAATAGCCCTGAAAGACACAGACCTGCGTTTATCCATCGAATTGCTTTTGAGTGAGGAGCCCGGAATACTTATCGTGGGTTCTGCCATTGATACTCAGGGATTGTTAGCTTTAATTGATGCTTCCTCTCCCAACCTGGTTTTGCTGGATTGGGACCTGCCCGGTGAATCGCTTCGGGAGGTAATCGGGCATATTAAAGCTTGCAAATCACCACCAGAGATCATATTACTGGGGAGTAATGAGGAAGGTAAAGAAGAATATCTTGAGGCTGGTGCGCATGCTTATTTAGTTAAGGGAGACCAGCCGGAAAAACTGCTGAACGCTGTCCGGCAGATTGGTTAATACCCGCCTTGGAATAGCATGAGCCAGGTAAACATCATAAGGAGATTATCACATTATGAAGTCAGACAAAAAAGAAAATAAGCCAGGATCAGCCTTTGAATGGTGGATGATTTCATTCATCGCCGCTGGTGCGGGATGGGCGGCCTTCATCTCGCTGCTTATCCCACCCTTTGTAACCGAATCAACCGGCAATGCGGCTGACGCCGGTATCGTCATGGCTATTATCAGCCTGGCCGCGGTGTTGGCGCCTGTTTTGGGTGGCTTCGCCGATAAATACAGATCGCACCGCCTGATCTTGTCGCTAGGTATCTTGGGCATGGCCTTGGGCTTTTTCATGTACTCCATTTCAGCGGAGTCCCAAGCCATCTATGTCCTTGATGCCATCGTTTTGGGCATCTCGGTCGCAGCGATCAACGCTGTAGGACCAGTTTTTGTGCTGGGTGCAAAGCTGAACCAGGATCTTGAGGCCAAACGGCTGACAGTCTTGAACTTACTCCAGCCGGTGGGCCAGGTGATCGGTGGCGCTCTCCTGGCTATCGCAGTTACGGCCAACCTAGACTTCAGCGCCCGTTTCACAATCGGCGCTATTTTCATGCTGATTTCCGCGGTGCTCACCTGGTTTACCACGGCTGAACCGGCAAAGCGGATTGTGATTCAGGAAGATAAGCCAGACGAGGCAGTTGGCGATCCTAAGAAATCTTTCGGATTGAAGCAGGTGCTGTTCTCTACCTTCGGCATGACTCTACTAGTATTGACCCTCAGCTCTGTTGGTAATAATGGCATCAACGCCCAGATCGCCAACATCCTGCCTAACGTATATGGTATGGACCAACAGACGACCTCCGCCCTAATCTCACTGGCCGGTTTGTTCAACATTTTCTTCTTCATCATCGCCGGTCGCTGGATGGCAAAATCGGGCGCCATGACAGTTCTCACCGGGGCTACGATCATTCGATTGGTGGGCGCATTGGGCTTGGCGTTATTGGGCCTTCTAGCCAATGAACTATTCCTCGTAGTGGGTTTGTTTGTCCTTATCTTCTACCAGGGCAACGCATTCAACCGTATCTCGCAGGGTGTGGTTGGGATGCGCTTCGCCACCATCCCGGCGGGAGAGACCAGCGGTTGGGTGATCGCGGCTTCGGCAGCGGGTTCTTTTTTGGGCGCATTGATCGGCGGTTACCTGGCTAGCTCTATCGGTTTCAATGCCATCAATTGGATGGCTGCCATCGCCATTGGTCTGGCGCTGCTGCTGATGATCATCAGTCTCTGGCCTGCGGAGCGCAAGAAACGCAAGAAAGAATAGGCGACAGCCTCCACAGGGGTATAAGAATCTGTAATATAAAATGGTCGCTGCACAAGCCGCATTTTAGAAAATTTACACCAAATATAAGGAGTAATCCAGCATGTTTACTTTTTCGCTCGCAGAAGCCTTCATCACCTTGTTCATCGGCATGGGTCCAATCAAGGTGCTGTTGATTTACATCGCCAAAACCCAACGCATGGATAAGGATATAAAGCGAAAGGTAGCCCAGCGTACAGTCATTGTTGCAGCCGGAGTAGCGGTGGCTCTGTTCATTGCGGGTGCGGTCATCCAGCAGTTACTGCACTTTTCCATTGGCGCCTTGAACATCATTGGCGGTTTGATACTGCTATTGCTGGCGATAAATATGGTTTTGGGTGGTGGGGCAAAACCTGAGGGGACTGAGGGTGATGTACAAGATCCAATGAGCATGGCTATATCACCTCTTGCCATACCGCTCACATTAAATCCGATCGGAATTGTCACCCTTGTGGTCGCCTCCTCTGAGGTTACCGATATACCCAGTTCGTTTGCGGTTGTTGTCATGATCGCCATTGTAAGCCTCATCGATCTCGTTGTGCTTTTGGGGTCCGATTATGTGGCAAAGTACTTATCTGAAGCTGCTGTGCATTTGTTGGAGGTTTTATTGGGCATCTTTTTGGGCGCAATGGCTGTCCAACTTGTGCTGAATGGACTTGCAAATGTGGGAGCGATCACATTAACCGGTGGGCATTAAATATTAGGCAAATTTGTAGGATCTAATCATGAATTGTTTCTTTACCAGCATTGTTCTCGTACCGAACTTTCCATTTTTTGGCTGCGGATTAAAATTGAATTTGATGGAATTGCAGAAAATAAAAATATTAAATTTGATGTAAAATTTAATTAGCAAGGGATTTTTCGAAACCGTCTGAGTCAAGTAATTCATTTTATACCCTCCCAGGAGCTAAAATGACCATACTCGCCGTCTTCCTTTTACTGGTTTTTCTTTTCAGCCTGGTATCTAGGCGAGCCCAGAAAACCATCATTTCCGGTCCGATGGTTTTCACAATAGCTGGTATCCTGATGTTTATATTGTTTCCAGAAATTTATGACTTCGAAGTTAGAAATAAAACCATCAAGACGATCGGCGAAATCACACTGGCAGTGGTGATTTTCAGCGAATCGAGCCGCATCAGCCTGCGCCAGGCAAGAAAGGAATCCGACTTACCTGGCCGCTTGCTGATTATTGGTATGCCTTTGACGATCATTGCTGGCACTTTGATCGCTGTTCTGATGTTCAGCAATTTTTCAATCTGGGAGGCTGCCATCCTGGCGGCAATTCTAGCCCCCACGGATGCCAGCCTGGGCGCCGCGGTTGTTCAAAGTCCTAAGGTGCCCTGGCGTATCCGTCATGCATTGACCGTGGAGGGAGGCTTGAACGATGGTCTCTCCATCCCCTTCCTTATGCTGTTTATCGCCCTGGCTCGCACAGATGGCGAGGCCCATCAAAACTCATGGCTGGTTTACACACTGCAGCAAATCGGATTTGGTATTTTGGTCGGAGTGGTGCTGGGTTGGATTGGTGGCAAATTGCTGACTTATGCTGAAGGGCATGGTTGGATGGAGAAATATTCTCAGCAGCTGGCATTATTATCCCTTGCGATACTATCCTGGTGGTTGGGTGAGCATGTCCTGCAAGGAAACGGTTTCATTGCCGCCTTCATAGCCGGCAGCATGGTTTACCAGGGATTTGAAAACGCACATATCCGCATGGCGGATTTTGATGAAACCTGGGGCGATCTGTTAATATACTTTATTTTTTTCATTTTCGGAACGATTGCAGCCCCAGATCTGGTGCAATTAACTTCATCGATGTGGTTGTATGCTGCGCTGAGCCTGACTCTCATCCGCTTGATACCTGTTTTAATCTCAATGATCAGATCCCATCTTAAACCAGCATCGATCCTTTTTATGGGCTGGTTTGGTCCGCGTGGTCTGGCTTCGATCGTGTTAGGTTTGATTTTCCTGGAAGAGCAGTCCAATATTCCAGGAGAAACCACCATTACATTAGTCGTAATTGCAGCTGTTCTGCTTAGCGTTTTCGCCCACGGCGCCAGCGCTGCACCCGCCATCAACCTGTATAATCGCAAAATTACTTCTTTGCCAGATGGCGCTGCGGAACAGCAAGAACCAGCCGCAACTGATGATGGATGAAGAAAAAGTTGAAACGCCTTTTTTATTATCCGGGATTATTATTCGTGCTTATCTAAAATCCATTATCTTTCTATAAAGGAGCATTTATATGTTAGGGACAATTTTTGTCGTTCTATTTGCAGCCCTGATCGGGATTGCAGCCCTATTATGGGGATACCGTATTTTCCTGGTGCTGCTGCCCATCTGGGGTTTCTTCGCCGGATTGTGGTTGGGGGTGACAGGCATTACGATACTGCTAGGAGATACATTTTTTTGGACAGTGACCGGGTTAATCGTTGGCGTGGTCATAGGATTGGTTGCCGCAGTTCTATCTTACCTGTTCTACACGGTCGGAGTTGCTATCTTCGCCGCCGCAATTGGCGGTATGCTGGGATCGGCTCTGATGGGAGCGCTTGGTTTTGACCCTGGATTTCTAACCACTATCATCACTTTACTGAGCGCCGTCGTTATCGCAGTCCTGGCATTGATCTTGAACCTGCAGAAATATGTCATCACTGCCCTTACTGCTGTTGGCGGCGCGGCCCTTTTGGTGATATCCGTTTTACTGCTCTTTGGACAGGTTTCTCTGCAGGAGGTTCAGGTTGGAAATCTGCTTGACCCCATCTTTGCCTCGTCCTGGATAGGAATACTGGCTTGGATGGTGCTGGTCGTGTTCGGTTTCATATTTCAAATCCGTCGGGATCGTGAATATCAGTTCACGAAGGAACAATATATAGAGAATTGGGGTTGACCCGATCCAATACACTGCACAATTACATAATCATAGAAATAGGAGCACAAAATGTTTTATATTGATCCAGTTTATTTTTGGTATATATTAATTCCAACATTGTTGATATCTTTTGGCGTGCAGATGTTTCTGCGCAATACAAATGCCAAATGGAATAAAGTAAGAAACAGTTCAGGCTTGAATGGTACCCAGATCGGGAAACAGCTTTTTGACCGTACTTCACTCCATGCAGTGAGTTTGGACCATGTATCCGGTCAATTAACGGATCATTTTGATCCGGGCGCCAATGTGGTGCGCTTGTCAGATACAACCTATAATAAAAATTCCGTTTCTGCAATGGCAATTACCGCGCATGAACTAGGTCACGTCCAGCAGTACCAGACCGGTTCCGCTTTGATCAAAGCACGCGGATTTTTACTTCCCGCCTTGCAGTTCAGCCCCACCATATCCTACATCGCCATCCTGCTCGGTCTGTGGTTCAATATGACAGGTATGCTGTGGTTGGGGATCATTTTCTTTGGAATCATGGTGCTCTTTTCAATACTAACCCTACCAGTTGAGTTCGATGCCAGCCGGCGTGCATTGAAACTACTGGATGAAGCCGGCTTGATGGTCAACCAGCAAGACCGGCAGGGTTCGCAGGCTGTATTACGAGCAGCAGCCCTGACCTATTTGGCGGCAGCTGTCACCTCCATCCTGCAGCTGCTGTATTACATCAGCATCGCCCAGCGACGCCGTTGATTCTCGGCTGGTTTTGAATTCTAATTTATGCCAGATAAACCCATTCCACCCCGCATCCATGTGCTGGCCAAGCCCAGCGGCGCCACCTGCAACCTGGCGTGCTCCTACTGTTTCTTCCTGGACAAGGAACTGCTGTATCCAAACAGCAAGTTCCGCATGACGGAAGAAACACTGGAAATATATATCCAACAGTTGATCGAGACCCACCGCTCCAACCAGGTGACAGTAGCCTGGCAGGGTGGTGAACCGACTCTGATGGGGGTGGATTTCTACCGCAAGGCGATCGAGTACCAAAATAAATACCGCCGGCCGGGTATGACCTTTGAGAACACCATGCAGACCAACGGTACCCTGCTCGATGACGAGTGGTGCCAATTTCTCAAGGAAAATAACTTCCTGATCGGTATAAGCATTGACGGTCCTCGCCATTTGCACGACGCCCACCGGGTGGACAAGGGCGGCGCTCCCACTTTTGACCGAGTTATGCGCGGTTTGCGCCTTCTGCAGAAGCATGGCGTGGAGTACAACATCCTGGTGACCGTCAACCGCTTAACCGCTGATCACCCGAAGGAAGTTTACCGCTTCCTGCGTGATGAAGCAAAAACGGAGTGGATACAGTTCATCCCGGTCATCGAGCGCATGAACCCGGGAGGTATCAACCTGGTGCAGGAAGGTCAGCACGTCTCGCACCGCTCGGTTCGTCCCGAGCAGTTTGGACGCTTCCTGATCCAGGTCTTCGATGAGTGGGTGCAAAACGATGTGGGTAATGTATTCGTTCAAACCTTTGAAGCCGCCCTGCGCAACTGGATGCGGTTGCCAACTTCAGGAATGTGCGTTTTCGAAAAGACCTGCGGTTACGGGCTGGCTCTGGAGCACAACGGTGACCTGTATTCCTGCGATCATTTTGTAGAGCCGGATTTCCTGCTGGGCAATATATACGAGGAGCATATGCTTGAGCTGGTAGGGTCGCATGAGCAGTACATATTCGGCCAGGATAAATTCGATACCCTGCCTAAATACTGTTTGGAATGCCCGGTGCTGTTCGCCTGTAACGGGGAATGCCCCAAGAACCGCTTTACCACCACAACGGATGGGGAGCCTGGTTTGAATTATTTGTGCGCCGGGTATAAAGCCTTCTTTCAACGTGTCGATGAACCAATGAAACTGATGGCTGCGTTAATGGGTACCAACCAGCCGGTGTCGGGTGTGATGTCGATAATGGCTGACAGGAAGGAGGTGTTAGAGACTGAATATAAGCGCTCAGACAAAGACCATCCCTGCCCGTGTGGCAGTAGACTGAAATATAAAGATTGTCACGGCTGGAGAAAGCCCAGCCGGGGTAGGCGCGGCGGTAAAAAATCGATTGGCCAACCGCGCCCACCAGTAAGCAAAATGTAGGTGCATTCCCATAGGGACGCTTCGCGGTGCACCTTCAAGGTGCGTTCCCATAGGGACACTTCGCGGTGCACCTGAAAATCAAAACATTTCGTATAAAGGAGAAAAATCATGTCAGATGGAAAACCTAATATTTTAATCTTGTGGGGGGATGACATTGGCTGGTGGAATATCAGCTACAACAGCCGGGGGCAGATGGGTTACTGGACCCCGAATATCGATCGGGTGGCCAACGAGGGCGTGGCCTTCACCGATTACTACGCCCAGCAAAGTTGTACCGCCGGGCGAGCAGCGTTCATTACCGGCCAGAACCCAATTCGCACGGGTTTGACCAAGGTCGGAATGCCGGGTGCGGATGTCGGCTTACAAGCAGAAGATCCCACCATCGCTGAACTGCTCCAACCGTTGGGATACGCCACAGGGCAGTTTGGAAAGAACCACCTGGGTGACAAGGATAAATTCCTGCCGACCATGCACGGGTTTGACGAATTCTTCGGCAACCTCTATCACCTGAACGCGGAAGAAGAACCGGAAGATATCGACTATCCCAAGGACCCTGCCTTCAAGGAGCGTTTTGGACCCAGAGGCGTGCTTCACAGTTGGTCTGACGGCAAAGGCGGGCAGAAAATTGAGGACACGGGAGCTCTCACAAAGAAGCGCATGGAGACCATTGATGAGGAAGTGACGGAGCACGCTCTGCGTTTCATTGACGATGCACATAAGGCTGACAAGCCTTTCTTCGTCTGGTACAACACTACTGCTATGCATTTTAGAACCCACACTGCCAAAAAGCACGAGGGTAAAAGCGGTCAGGGTTTCTATAACGACGCCATGGTCGCCCATGATGAAAACATCGGCAGGATGTTGGACAAGCTCGACGAGCTCGGTATTGCCGATAACACGATTGTCATGTACTCAACGGATAACGGGCCGCATTACAATTCCTGGCCGGATGCTGGGATTACCCCGTTCCGTTCCGAGAAGAACACAAACTGGGAAGGCGGTTGGCGTGTGCCCGCCTTTGTGCGCTGGCCTGGCAAGTTTAAAGCAGGCACGGTTCTCAACGGCATCGTCACCCATCAGGATTGGCTGGCGACGTTCCTGGCTGCCGCGGGAGAGCCGGACATTAAGGAGAAGCTTATTAATGGCCATAAGGCTGGTGACAAGACCTTCAAGGTCTTTATCGACGGGTTCAATCTGCTCCCCTATCTGATGGGCGAAGTTGAGAATAGCCCGCGCCAAACCTTCTTCTACATCAGTGATGATGGCGATATCATGGCGATCAGGCATAACGATTGGAAGGTGGTATTAATGGAGCAGCGGGCTAAGACAATGGCCTTGTGGGCGGAGCCTTTTGTGCCGTTGCGGCTACCAAAGGTCTTCCACCTACGGCGTGACCCATTCGAACGCGCAGACGAAAACTCGAATACCTACTACGACTGGCTAATTTCTCACGCCTACCTTATCCAAGGGATGCAGGGACTCGTAGCACAGCAGATCGAGGCGTTCGTGAAATTCCCTCCACGCCAGAAAGCTGCCTCCTTCAACCTGGATGCAGTGCTGCTGCAATTAGAAGAAGCGTCGAGCAGTAAATCACATTAAATTCGCATTAATCACAACAAAATGAATGAGTTTCCCCGGTGTGCGAAAGATCACTGGGGAAACTTCTTTCAAAATACACACTTTGCACATTGGTCAGTTCTTAATGATCCAACAAGAAAAACACAATTCGAGAGCAACTGGTACGGTAGAAGAAGTTCAAGACTTCTATGAACGCTATCCTTATCCAAGGCCGGTCACTGGTCTCGAAAAATATCGCTTGCGCTGGCAGGACCAGCAAAGACGGCGCGCAGATTATCATCTATTTTGGCCTGCTAAATCTTATAGGGAAGACCATTCCATCCTTATTGCGGGCTGCGGAACATCTCAGGCAGCCAAGCATGCCTTGCGTTGGCCTGCAGCTCAGGTTACCGGAATAGACTTCAGCGCAACCAGTGTGCGCTGTACTGAGGTACTCAAGCAAAAATACAATTTGAACAATCTCCAGATCCACCAGCTTCCCATCGAGCATGTAAACGATTTGGAGATGAGCTTCGATCAGATTGTGTGCACTGGTGTTCTCCATCATCTAGCAAACCCTGATGCAGGTCTCAAAGCGCTGCGCAGTGTGCTCAAAACGGATGGTGCCATGCATCTAATGGTGTATGCGCAATACGGACGGACCGGCATCTATATGATGCGGGAATTCGGAAGGCGGATCGGTATCCAAGCTACCGATGAGGAGATCCGGGATCTCATCCCTGCGCTTAAGACGTTGCCTCCCGGACATCCGCTCGAAAAACTACTGCACGAAGCTCCAGACTTTCGGCAAGAGGCGGAACTAGCCGATGCGCTTCTTAATCCACGGGACCGCGCCTATTCAGTCCCGCAATTATTCGATTTTATTAAGAGGGGAGGGCTGACATTTGGTCGATGGATAAGACAGGCGCCGTACACTCCTAACTGCGGCATTATCGCAAATCTCCCACAGGCTTCACGGATAGAACAGCTTTCCTCAGCAGAGCAGTATGCTGTTGTCGAGCTTTTTCGGGGTACGATGGTTCGCCACAACATGGTCCTTTACAGAAATGATAGCCGTGGCAGTTGGCAGCCGATAAATTTTGCTGGTGACGCTTGGACCAGTTTTGTGCCCATTCGAATGTCAGACACAATCTGTGTTCAAGAGCGACTGCCTCCTGGGACTGCCGCTGTCCTGATCAACAAGACTCACACTTACCGGGATCTAATCATGCCAATTAACGCAGTAGAAAAGAGTTGGTTTGATGCGATCGATGGAACCCGTAGTATTGGCGATATCTTAAAAAGAACAATACCAAACAAATCCAAGAAACCGGCTCTGGATAATGGACGGGCTTTCTTTAAGAGGCTGTGGTGGTACGATCAGGTGGTGTTTGAAACGAAGAATACAACAAATAATGACACAAATTTTACAGTCGTGGAATGATGGTGCTACAAAGCCAGCAATCATGAATCTTATCTCCTTAGTCATTACACCAGGTAGTCCAGATAATACATGGTTAGATCCAATTTGAAACTTACCTGGGAATACCACCAGGGCTGCCCTGTGTTGGTGCAGCAACCAGACAACATCGAACCATTCAACGACGTGCCGGGCAATCCAGTCAATATCCAGATCCCCGTCGGTTTGCCACCGGTCTTGACGATTGGCGACAGAAACGTTAACAATGCGGTGATGGAGTTCGTCGCCAGTAGCGGCAATCCATTTCTCAACCTGTTTATTCACCAGGATAATGCCGAGTATGAATATGCCTGCAACACCAGCGTTGAGCAAACATTTGCGATAGCTGCCAAGCTTGGTTAGACAGTAAATGGACCAGCTCATCGCTAGGTGTAATAATCAAGCATTGGTCCACATCGCTATCGAGGTTTATCAGGCCAGTCAACCAGGAGCCGAAGCAGGTCTCGCACACCAATCCTGTATGTCTATGTCACAGTTGTGCAGTGTAATCAGCAATCACCCGTGAGAATGGTTTTTCTACACCAACGATGACGGCAAGATTGTAGCAATCCGTTACGGTGCCTGGAAAGCGGTCTTTGCTGAGCAGCGCGCTAAAACGATGGCGCTGTGGGCGGAACCATTTGTCGATTTACGCCTACCCAAGATATTTAACTTGCGGCGCGATCCTTTTGAGCGCGCCGATGAAAACGCTAACTCCTACTGGGATTGGATGCTCGAGCACGTCTTCGTGATCTACCCAATGCAGGCGCTGGCTGCGGAACAAATTCAAAGTTTTATTGAGTTCCCCCCACGCCAGAAACCGGCTGCCTTCAATCTGGACGGTGTCCTGGAGAAAATGCAGGCTGCCACGGACGGAGGTTTGCACTAAATTTGAATCGATTGGAAGGACTTCCGAAATTTTGAATGAACTCTCATATGGATTGGTTGGTTCTTGATTCATGTGTGGGAGTAGAAATTTCGGGAGTCTGACCATGATTCATAAGTCTAGAATTAGACCTAAGAGTTTATTTAGGCGAGTGGATCAGCCATTCAATTAATTAACCTATGTGATCTGCAAGCGATATTACTAACAAAGAATGCTTGTTCAGGGTTTAATATGATCCAGCACTTGAGTGATAAATGTAGGGATTGGTAGTTGAATGGTTGGTTTAATATGGGGAAATTTAAGTTTTTACTCCCCAGTTTTTCAATGTTCTAGGTATTTCCTGCTAAATGTTGCAAGACTGCCCTTCGTACGGCAGGTAGGATTTTTAATCCGATGGAACCAATTAGCGGTTACTGTCTCTCCTAATCTTTCCTTCTGCACACGGAATATGTGGACTTCTTCCGACATCCCTTCAGCAGTTAATTGCTCGGGCAGCCTTACATCTAATCTAAGAATGAATTCAAATACCTGATATAAAACAATACAATCTCATTACAGTACCTCAATCCGCTGTGATAATCATATCCCCTCAAGAGTTGATCGTGGGCAGTTGCTCGAATTTTGATTCAGGTGAATTCCACAGCATAGTATGACCAAAGCCCACCGCGCCCTCACACCATATACCCGAACTATCGGGACCTCGTCGCTTCAGGCTGGTAGCCATGCGCGCCACGTCACTCTTTTCGACAGGTTGGCCGTTCAAATTGAAAATACCGACGATACCGCTCAATGTGAATGAAATTGACTGGTTTCAGTCACTGGGGCGCCAAAGACCGCATAACGCTGCTGCACATCCTGTGTATCGTTGAGCACAATCCCCTGATATTCCACCCACGCATGCGCATCAAACTGGCCATCGGTTTTTTGTGCGCCCAGGCGCAGATCACCTGCAATTCCCTCCCTGCCTAACAACAGCCAAAGTACAAGTGATCTATGTAAGCAGGTAGAAAAAATTGGATTATGCCAGGCGGCCTTATTTACCATTCTAGTGATATTCTGGCATTCAGCCAGCACCTCATCCTTGTCATTGAATTTCTTACGACCAGATCCCATTTCACTGGGCATCCCATTCCTCAAGAACCGCTGCAGGCGTCGTAATCCAAGCAGACGCAGACCAGGGATCATCAGCGGCATCAGCACAAACGCTTGAAGAAACAGGCGGCGCTCAATCCTGGAAAGTTTTCGCCAACCTTGTTTATTTCGGCGTACACGAAATAACAGTTTAGCCATCACTCAATTCAATGAGTCCTTGGGTTGTTAACTCGTCGATAAGTCGGATTATGTCCTGCTGCAAGATTTCGGGTGTGGTGTCATATTCAGCCAGTAAGGTTTGATAAGCTTCCTGAATAGAGTTTGAAGTGGTCAACACATGCCAAATGCGAGTGCCCACTTCGTCAAGTCCATAGTAGTTTTCGTTGTCCAGATTGAGCAGGACCAATTCACCGTCCAGATCGCGAAATACGACATCTTCAGGAATTAATGCTTTCTGTGAAAAGGAAATGTCCATAAACGATTCAATTCTCCTTATTGATTCTGCTAATCACCTTCTAGTGTTCGTTTACCTTATCGATAATGAGAAAAGTGTGATTCCCTAAAAATTTCATCTGCGAGGACTTTTGCGTTTTGGTTACAAAGGAACTACAGAAACCGTCTATCTGTACTCACACTAATCTTTACCAAGTGAATAGATTTTACTAAGCTGCAAACAGGCTGTCAATCAATTATCTCTTGAACAATTTTTACCCCACATTTCTAACTGCAGTCCAGAATTGAGTAGAAGTAGTCTATTCCATTAAATGATTTTACCTTTTTCGAATAACCGTCCAGCATTACACGGAATCCAAAATCACCTCTTTCTGGGAATGCAGCCAACAACATTTTAGGCGTATAATTCATCCGTGCAATTTTTAGATATTTCCTGATATCAAAATATAAATTTTCTTCTTGATAGCTTATGAAAAAAAGTTACAACTTCTTCATATCGAAATTACGGAAGAGAACTGCATTATTCCCATATATCGCTCGGACTCTTTTTTTGGTTTGGTCCGCGGCACGCGGCTGGATGGTAGCCTGGTTGGTTTTATTAATTATCCAAGGTTTTCTGCCCGTTGCGTTTGTGTATCTGACCAAAATTGTCGTAAATAATCTTGTTGATGTAATTCAAGCAGGTGGATCGTGGGAAAGCATCCAGCCCATGTTGGTTTCGGTGCTGTTAATAGCTTTGGTGATGCTCGCTCAAGAACTGCTGCGGGGACTTTCCGGATATATCAACACAGCCCAATCCGAACGCGTGAAGGATTACATAAGTGATCTAACCCATCGAAAATCAACTTCGGTGGATTTGGCTTTTTTTGATTCGCCCGATTATTACGATCGCCTGCATCGTGCTTTGCATGAATCGCGCCACCGGCCGCAGTCGCTGATTCAAAGTACAGGCAGTCTGCTGCAGAACGGGATAACGATTTTTGCAATGGCGGCTGTATTGATTCCTTACGGATGGTGGCTGCCTTTGGCTTTATTCGTCAGTGTTATCCCCGCGTTTTTTGTCGTATTTCAATACAGGCTGCGCATGTACCGCTGGAGAATAGCAAACACGCAGAATGTCCGGCGTACCTGGTACTATAAGTCCCTTCTTACTTTCCGGAATTCCGCGGCAGAACTTCGTTCATTTCAATGGGGCGAATATTTTCGTTCAGCTTACCAGAAATTACGCCGGCAGCTGCGAGAAGAAAACCTGGAATTAACCAGGAACCAGGGTTTATCTGAATTTGCTGCTGGCACGATGGCGCTGCTTATAACCGGGGGTGCAATGGTATGGATGATATGGCAGGTTATCCAGGGTGTTTATTCTTTAGGCGACATGGCTTTGTTCTATTCTGCATTCAACCAGGGGCAAAATTTGATGCGCACAATATTGGGTCACATTGGCGATATCTATGACAACAGCTTATTCCTGGAAGACCTGTTTGCCTTTCTAGAGTTGGAACCGGAGATCAAAGAACCAGCACAACCAGCTCCCGCGCCGCAAACCCTGAAGAAAGGTATCCGATTCGAAAATATCTCCTTCCGCTATCCGGGCAGCCAGAGATTTGTGATACAAAATTTTGACCTGGACGTTCCTGCGGGCAAGATCGCGGCAATTGTAGGCGCAAATGGCGCAGGAAAGACAACGCTTATTAAACTTCTCAACCGCTTCTACGATCCGCAAGCCGGCTCGATTTATATCGATGACGTAAATTTGCGCAATTTCTCCCTTGAGGATTTGCGGCACAGAATCACCATCATGTTCCAGGAACCGGTCCAGCTTTATTCAACCGTGCATGAAAATATTTCTTTTGGAGATTTGAGAGTGAATCCAGATGAAATTGAAATCAGGAGAGCAGCCGATGAAGCCGGCCTGGGACCAATTATTGAGAAACTCCCACAGGACTATGACACCCTTTTAGGTAAGTTTTTCGAGGGTGGTACCGATTTAAGTGTCGGGGAATGGCAGCGCATTGCACTGGCGCGTGCTTTTTACAGAAACGCGCCCATAATTCTGCTGGATGAACCCACAAGCGCCATGGATCCATGGGCTGAAATAGACTGGCTCAGACGTTTCAGAACCCTGGCAAATAACCGTACTGCTATTATCATCACCCATCGCTTCACAACAGCAGCATTTGCCGATGTGATCCATGTAATGGATGAAGGTCATATTGTTGAATCAGGCCAACACGAACAATTAATTTCCGGTGGGGGGCGTTATGCCAAATCTTGGATTGACCAGATGGAAAAATGGTTCCCAAAATCACCTGTTGATGATCAACTGGTGAAATAATATACGTTTTATATAGAAAGAATGATTATTGGCTCCAACCCTTTGATGGGCGGAAAAAAGTTTATCAGCTTTAGCGACTCAATTTTATTCATCTGATTAGGTCTCCATCTCATAATGGAGTATTCTACAACTATCCTCTCTAGCCTGATTTCCCAAAGGATCTGCCCTCAATCTGTGGAGATAAAACGAATGGCCTGTCAGATCGTGGAAGTGGCAGTTCATCACGATCTGGCCCCGACACGCTATTGGGTAATCGAAGGATGAAGTGTTCAACCTCAAATCAGACCCGCGGCTAATACCTCTAAAACAAGCAACAAATGAAACAGCAGCAAGGCTCTCATTATTTGAGATAGCTCGCGTACAATTTGACTCAGCCATGAGGAATGCTGGCATACCAACAATCTGGTTAAAAGGTATTGCCCTGGCACACACCGTTTATCCTCATCCCTGGCTGCGTCCCATGGTTGATTTAGATGTTCTGGTGCCTTTTCACCAACGAAAATTTGCTTTAAGCGCAGCCGAATCTTTCGGTTTTAACCATCCAGAAGAACCAGATGTATTGGATCTGGAGTTATTTCCTGAAGAATTAAAAGATGCACTTTATACTAATTGGCGGTCCTGCAAACTCAGTCTTTGTAGAACTTCACTATAAATTGCTCGTTTCAGAAGGAGAAGAGCTTCTCTCATTCGATCAGTTAGATTGGTTCTGGGATAACACATATGCAGTTACAGTTGAACGCAATAAATTCAAAATATTTGACTCTGAGGCAAATATATTATTTCTGTGTGCCCACGCTCTTTTACAACACGGTGCAGCAGAAACAAAGTTAATGCGGATTTTCGACTTGCACCTGTTGATAACAAAAACGGATCCTGACTGGCAGATAATTGTAGATAGAGCGCTTCATTTAAAGTGGTCTTACGCAGTCGAACGTGCCTTTAATTTGGTAATCGATTTCTTCGAGACGCCTGTCCCACATTGGGTGCTTGATCAACTGCAAACACGGCGTTCTCCAAAAGAGGACACCTTTCAAGTAACTAGGTTTCAAGGAAAGGGACATCGATTGGAAAGAAGGATGTTGGAGCTTTCAAATTTATCCTTCCCTGCCCGCCTGCGAGTTATTTTCAAAAGACTTTTCCCGTCGAAGACTTTTATGCAAAAGCGATACGCTATTACCTCTGGTCGCCCAGTACTGCCATACTATTTCTATCGCTGGTTCGATGGCGGCCGCCAATTATTCTGGTCTATACGCAGTCGGGTTGCTAAGCTTATCTATGGAAATTGATAAATTAAACCATTCATTTTCTAGAGGTTTTGTTGCATCTTGAAAGACGAAAGGTTTGAGAATGATATAATTCCCTATTATTTTTTAGAAATTATTAAAAGGTTTTTACACCAAATACTTACTTCTTATGTCATAAAACCAAGTATTTTATAAAGCGATAGAGCAAACTGCACAAACCGGTGGCTTTCACTGTATGCCAAACCTGACCATATCAGGTTATTCCGGCAAGACAGTTTTCAATATATGCCCAGCAGGCATCATCTTCAATCCATCTTAGAAAGGGGTCAACCGCTCATCAAAAGAAACTTAAAGATGGAAAAAACACCAATTGAATTTCAGTAATCTATTGGAGTAGCCCAAATGAGCGATACGATAGTAATTCTTGTAAATGGTGAGGTGTTTGCAGGAGGATATGAATCAACCATAAGCGATCAAAAAGCCAGTGCGCAAGTGCTTGCCGAAGGTTTGTTCCCTATCCTGTCCAGTGAGCTAAAAATCGCGATCATGCACGGCAACAAACCGCAAGTGGGATACGTATTGTTCAGATCTGAAGTTGCTAGTCACATTCTTCATCCAATTCCATTAGATGTATGCGGGGCGGACACGCAAGGCGCAACAGGTTATATGTTGAGCCAATCTATCTTGAATGTCCTCAGCAGGAACAAGGAACAACGCCAGGTAATGTCCGTTGTAACTCAAACGGTTGTCAATTCTGACAGCAAATATATAATGGAAATGAACAAACAAATCGGACCCTGGTTAGATCACGAGCGGGCTAAGCAGCGTCGTCATGTTTACGGTTGGCAAGTTCTTGAAGAGCCAGGCTATGGATTTCGACGCGTTGTCTCCTCCCCTCCCCCACTCGAAATTGTGGAAATTGATGGTATCAAACAATTAGTTGAAGTCTGGCATGATTGTCATCACTGCTGGAGGTGGTGGGATTCCTGTTTTACTCAACCAGCAAGGAATTTTGGAAGGTGTAGAAGCAGTGGTGGATACAGACCATGTAGCATGCATGCTTGCCCATCAACTGGATGCAAAAGTTTTATTGATGATCGTCGAAGATGATCATAAATTTATCTCGTCAGGAGTCGGTACAGAAGATTACCGAAAGATATCACCAAAAGAATTAGATGACACGATCGCTAACAGTACTTTTTATTCCAATATGGTGAGCAGGAAATTGCACTCGGCAAAAGAATACCTTCAAAGTGGTGGTGAACAGGTGGTTATTACGACGCTGGAAAATTTATCATCAACTTTGGATAAAAAAAGTGGATTATGGATTGGTGCTGATAAATCAACAATTGAATTATTGATGAACAGTTAAATCAAATTACCAGGATAAATTTATGAAGAATAATCAGGAATTCGAATTCAGGCTCCCAACAATTGGAAGAATTGCAGATAGAGGTCTCTGAACTGCAAAAAAAATTAGCCGAAGCAAATGTAATTAATCAGGCAATGTGGACATTGCTCGTCGATACCTCGAGGCGGATGCAGGTTTCATCTGCGGCAATCAAAGCAGCCGTCTCCAGTTTGCTTGGCTACGACATTTTTTGGGACGGATCGACCCAGCATGAATTGCTTGAGATTATTGACGACAGCGCCGATCAGGTATCAGATCAGATCACGCTAATGTCATTGGCGTTCAGGTCGGAATCAAAAAGTTTAGAGATTAAACCGGAGCCAAATGAAATCCAAGAAATCCTCTCATCTGCATTGGATAATATCGCTTCGAGTTATCCTGAAATTAAATTAGAAATTGACATGTTACCGGACGGAGAGCCAATACTGGTTGATTACGAATATTTATCAGTGGGCTTAAAACTGCTCTTCGAAGTGCTTGTTGAGACTCAAAAGGCACCGCAGCGCTATAAAGTCGTAACCAGCGAAGGAAGTACTTTCTGGTTTGTAGATATTTACGGGGTAAAAAAGGAGATCATTGATTATATAACCACGATTTCATTATGTATGGCAGAAGAACAGAAACAGGATAAGCGTCTGCTGCCTACCAACAAATTAAAACTTCTCGTTATGTGCCGTATCTTTGGACTGCAGTCTATCCAGTTAGGATCATCCACAGATATTCAGAACGAGGACGGTATTCGCCTTTCCATCCCGCTTGTTTTGGATGACTGATGGCCATAGATGAAGGTAATTCGTTGATCTTATATATGTGAGATATTTCTCTTTGGTATGAATATCATAAATATCCTCCTCATTGGCGATGAGCCAAACATACTTCGCATATTACGCCGCAATTTAATCAGCCGCGGATACGAAGTGCTGATCGCATTGGACGATCAGGAGGCGGAATATATAATTTCAAAAACGGATATCAGTCTCTTTGTCCTCAATTTGGATTTTGAAACCATAGAAATTGATGGTCTGGCGATCGTTCAAATGATCCGCGAGAACAGCCAGGCGCCCATTATTGTTCTCTCGGCTGTTGGTTCTGAGAACCTGAAAATACGGGCTTTGGACATGGGCGCTGATGATTATCTGGTGATGCCATTTGGGATGGAAGAATTTCTTGCCCGGGCTCGATCTGGGTTGCGTCGCTGGTCCGCTCAAACTGCAGGGACAAACAATGAAAGCAAAGTGATCATTTCCGGTAACCTGCTGATTGATATTGAAGCACGCGAGGTGAAGATCAAAGGTGATGCGGTTCACCTTACCCCAACTGAATTCGATTTATTACATTACCTGGCAAAAAACTCCGGCAAGGTGATCACTCACCGGGAATTATTAAAGGAAGTATGGGGTAATGAATACGGTGACGAGCGCGAATATCTACGGGTATTCATCTCACAGGTGCGCAGAAAAATTGAAGATGATCTTACTCGCCCCAATTTTATTTTAACAGTGCCTGGGGTGGGATACCGTTTTACGATCGATCATTAATTATAAACTTCGTTACAACATCATATGAGCAGTCATCAATACTTTCAATAGCCACAACTACATTGCCGCTTCAGTTTTCAGAAATTGAATTTATTTGGATTGAAAGAATTTCCAGAGGATTAGGATTCGAAATATCCTTCCTGATCAATTATGTTTACAAATCCTTTATTGCTTGCTTATGCATCATTGATCTTCTTTATGATAACTTATTTAAAAGAGAGGAGAAACTACCATGAAAATTCTGTTGATAAATCCCAATACTTCCGAAGAATTTACAAGGAAAATTCAGAACATAGCTGATCAATATGCACTCCCAACCACAACTGCCGTAGCGGTAAACCCGACCTCCGGACCAAGATCGATTGAGGGGGTTTATGATGAGCTGTTGAGTTCTTTGGGTACACTTGAGACCGCGATAAACGAAATGGATCAATATGATGCATTTGTGATCGCTTGTTACAGCGACCACCCCACCATCTATGCTTTGCGTGAGATAACGGATAAGCCAGTATTAGGCATTGCGGAAGCATCGATGTATGTTGCTTGCATGCTTGGTTACAAGTTCAGTATTGTCACAACGAACGAAGAATGGGAGCCATTACTCTGGGATGCGGTGAAACATTACGGTTTAGCCGAGCGCTGTGCATCCGTTCGCTCCACAAGGATGCCGGTCTTAGCCCTCGAATCCGCCAGCCCCGACGAAACCAACCGCTTGATTCTAAAATCATCCAGGCAAGCGATCGATGAGGATGATGCAGAGGTAATATGTTTGGGATGCGCTGGTATGGCTGGACTGGATATTCAATTGCAGCAGGAACTGGGAGTACCCGTTCTGGACGGCGTGGTATGCGCTCTTAAACTGTTGGAAGGTATCTTGGGTTATGGCGTAAAAACCAGCAAGCGCAGGGTCTACGCACAACCAGGATATAAGCCACAGATCGGATTACCCGAGTTATTCCAATCGGTTTACCGTCCGTCTGATCAAGCATAAAAAATCTTGAAGGATCGATAGGGAATCCCTTCTCATTTGCAGCCATTTGTTTGTTGTTTGGTGCCGCGGATACGCTTCAGTTGAGAGCCCAAACTTTTGGTTCGGTGCTTCCATACCAGTTTTACCTCATACTGCCGTATTTATTAACCATAGCAGCCTTAGCTGGGCTGGTTGGGAAAACCAAGGCGCCAAAGGAATATGCAAAACCGTATGATCCCTCTAGTTTTTAAAGCCTCAATTCCAAAAATTCGAGAGTAAAAATTTTCGAACTATTGAATATCTCTTACAATCTCTCCCCCCAGATATGCATTTAAATCTGGGTAACATTCTGCAGATTAGATATTTTCCGCTCAGTTCTATATTTTAATATACTTTTGATCCTTGGTACAACGCGCTCTCAAGGAATTTGAAGTATATAAATTGGACGAAATTTTCCCCTAATACATTTTTTTTTTGAACTTAATTAAGATCTTAAGTACGCAAAATTGCACATTCTTATACTTTCTTTATACTTTCTTTGCACATCCCTTATTGAGTTTGTGCTAAATTTAACAAAGCAAAGGTATCCAATTTTAACCGATCAAGCACTGTATTCTTTGGTTTTCGATCGGAGAAACTATTGAAACCATTTCAATTCGAATGTTTTTCAAGTAGCCAATAAAGAAATTGGTGTTTATGTGTTTAAGGAGGTGAAGAAATATACATGATTTAGTTCGAAACTGTTTTGAGTAAGTAACACCTATCCTTTTTTCAATCAAATCAAGAGGAGAGAAAATGAAACACAAAAACTTATGGACCTATTTGTTAATTCTTGGGGTAATTTTTGCGCTGACAATTTCAGCATGTGTATCCGAAGAACCGGCAGCGCCAGAAGAACCTGCTGCCCCGGAAGTGGAAGAGCCTGCCGAAGAAGAAATGGAAGAACCTGCAGAACCTGAAGAACCTGCGGAGATGGTCGATGTGGTTAAAGTCGGCGCTTTATATCCTGTGACCGGACCTGATTCTGGTTGGGCAGGCGATCCCTATATCAAATCGCACGAGATGGCGATTGCCGAAATCAACGAGGCTGGTGGGATCGAATGCCTGGGCGGCGCCAAGCTGGAACTGGTCACTGGCGACACGCAGAGCAGCGCTGAAAAAGGCAACTCCGAAATGGAGCGCCTGATTACTGAGGAAGGTGTAGTCGCAGTAATGGGTTCGGCGCTTTCCGGAACGACTGTTCCGGCTTCCGAAGTTTCTGAAAAGTACGAAGTTCCTTACATCGTTCCCAATTCACTGGATGGAACGATCACGGACCGCGGCCTTGAATATGTATTCCAAACTGTGTCATTAATGCAGAATTGGGGCATTGATGATGCCAATTGGGTCGCGGAGAATGGCGCGAAGACCGCCGTCATCACAGTGCCGAATATCACCTTCGGCGCTGAGGTTGAGGAGATCTGGAGTGAAGCGATTCCTAATGCAGGAATGGAATTGTTAGACAAATTCACATACGATGCCAACACCAATGACTTCACCGACACCATCCTGCGCGTCAAGCAGCTTGATCCGGATGTCTGGTTCGCGCTTGGAAATGCTGAGACCCCAGCATTCGTCAAGCAGACCAAGGAACAGGGCTACTGGCCGAAGTACGGCATCATCACCCTCGGTTCTGGCTTTGCTACCTCTGTATTCCTGGACCAATGTAGGTGCTGATTTGGCTGAAGGTATCCTCTTCACGATGGACTTTGCGCCTGTCAGCGCATTACCTGTCGGTGACGAATTCCTGGCAGATTTCAAGGAATTTACAGGTCAGGACCTGGGCGGTACTTACAACACGACTTATGCCTCAACCTGGCTGTTAGCCGATGCATTGGAAGAAGCATGCTCCGTGGATCCAAAGGTGCTTGCGGAAACACTGCGCACCACAACCTTCAAGGATGGCGAGTGGAATTTCATGTGGCCCGAAGCCTCGTTTGACGAGAAAGGCCGCCTGGAACAGGCTCCAACCGTCATCGGCCAATGGCAGGATGGTCAAATGGTTGCCATCTGGCCCGACGATCTGGCAGCAGCTGAAGCGCTCTGGCCAGTTCCCGGTTGGGATAACCGCGAAGGGATGGAGTTCGTCGAAATCGAAGCTCCGAGATGACCCAGCACTTGGATTCGGATTACTCCCGAGCGCTCTTAGCGGATGCCGAAACCCCGGTTGACACTGCGGCCTATCCAAAAAGACGGCCCCTATGTCATCGCCGTTTCACAGCAGGATACCAGCAACGGTTGGGGCAACACATACAATATTTCCATCGCCGCGACTGGTGAGGAACTATTAGCTGAAGGCGTGTTGGCTAAGCCGCTGATCACAGCCATCACCAATGATGCTAACCAGCAAATCAGCGACATCGAGAATTTCATCGAGCAAAGCCCGGATGCGATTGTAGTCGAGCCGCTTGGACGAGCAGCCTCTGTTGCAGTGATCGAACGTGCTGTGGATGCAGGTATACCGGTAGTCCTGTGCGCAAACGGCATCGAGAGCGATAATTTCACCTCACGTGTTGATATCGACTTCTACGAAGTCGCTTATCGCTCAGGTGACGGACTGGCTCAACTGATGGGCGGTGAAGGTAAGGTTGTATTCTTCAACGGCATCGCTGGGGTTGATTCAACTGAGACCTGGCGGCAGGCAGCATTAGATGCGCTGGCCAATTATCCTGACATCGAGATCATTGCCGAAGAATATGCTCAATGGAATATCGCTACCGCCAAGCAGAAGATGGAAGCTTTGATGGCAGCCAATCCAGAGATTGATGGCGTTTGGGCTGGTGGTGGTGAGATGGCGCTTGGTGCTGCGCTGGCATTTGAAGATGCCGGGATGGAACCTCCCAAGTATGCCATGGTTAACGTCCCCAACGGCTTCCTGCGGTTGGCAGAGGAGCACGGATATCGAATTCGTTGGCGCTCCTGATCCTCCGTCGATGTCCAGTTGTGCTACAGACTGCGGTTGATATCCTTGAAGGCAAAGAAGGTATCACCAAGTTCATCAGCCTGCGAACTTTGATGGACGGAGCCGATCCTTACACCGAAGCAGATGGTTTGGTCTGGTACGTTCCAGAACTGAACGACGACTTCATCCCCCCGATGACAGTCGACTTGCAGTACTATATTGACGGCGGCTTCGAGAGGAAGTAATACTTGAAGCTTAATTAACATAACCCGTGCCTGCCGGTAATAAAATCTCCGGCAGGCACAACTTTAAAGACCAGAAACACAATTGTAATTATCATTAATTTTTCAAAGAACCACTACCATTTTATTTTTATCTTTCGGTAAAGCATGAACAATAATAGCAACCATTCTGAAGGAATTATCCTTTCTCTGCACAATATTGACAAGACATTTGGTGGCACGCACGCCCTCGCGGATGTTTCATTCGAACTTAAAGCTGGGGAGATTCATGCTTTAGTTGGAGAAAATGGGGCCGGAAAATCAACCCTCATCAAAGTTATCACCGGCGCTTATTTTCCTGACATGGGTACCATTGAAATTGGAGAGACCAGATATCAAAGCTTGAGACCTGAACAGGCGCGTAATCTGGGAGTGAGTGTCGTTTATCAGGAGTTCAATATCCTGCCGGAATTATCAGTGGCAGAAAATATTTTTATGGGCGACCAACCTAGGGGACGGTTTAATCTGATTGATATGGGGGTTCGCAATCAAAAAGCCAAAGAACTGCTCAATCGTTTGGGTGCTGCAGCGAGTATAAACCCAAATGAATTGGTAAAAAATCTTACAGTTGGAGAGCAGCAGATTGTTGAAATCAGCAAAGCGCTCACTACTGATGCACGCATCATTATCATGGATGAGCCATCAGCAGTTCTTCCGAGCAGGGAATTGGAACGCCTTTTTTCAGTTATTCGTGCACTGCGATCAGAAGGTCATGGAATTATTTATATATCCCACAGGCTCAATGAAGTTTTTGAATTAGCCGACCGTGTCACCGTACTTAAAGACGGTCAGCATATGGCTACAAAAAATGTGGCTGAAACCAACCACGACGAACTCGTGCGATTAATGGTCGGACGTGAACTCACCGACATGTATCCCCCGACAGATAACCAACCAGGAGATATTTTACTGGAGGTGAATAACCTTGATGTGGATGGAACGGTATTTGATGTTAATTTCCAGGTACGGGCAGGTGAAGTGCTTGGATTGGCTGGATTGGGCGGCAGCGGCCGCACCACAGTTTGCCGGGCATTGGTAGGGTTGGCGGACATTCAGGGCGGCGAGATAACCTATCTCGGCAAACCAGCCCCTAATACCCCAGGAGCAGCTTCCCAAGCTGGCTTGGTTCTGGTTCCTGAAGACCGGAAAACATATGGCCTGGTGTTGAACCAATCCATGCGATTTAACTTGACGCTTCCAAACCTGAAAGAATTTTTACGCGTGGGTGTGCTGCGCTCGCGTATTGAAAAAGAAGCAGTCAATCGTATTGTTGAAGATATTCAAATCAATCCACCATCTCCGGATTTATTAGCTGAAAGTTTAAGCGGTGGAAACCAGCAAAAAGTTGTTGTGGGAAAATGGCTGCTTAACGAATCCCAAATTAGTGATATTTGATGAACCAACACGCGGTATCGATGTGGGCGCAAAAGCCGAAATCTATCAGCGTATCAGGGACCTGACCTACGACGGAGTAGGTGTCATTATGGCATCCTCAGAACTGCCCGAGCTTGATTGGGTATGAGCGACCGAATTATGGTTTTTTATGAAGGGCGAATCAGCGGGAGAATTGGAACGGAAAGATTTTTCAGAAGAGGCAATCATGCGTCTTGCGACCGCCACTAAAGAAGATGTTATTCCAGAGATGGAATAAGGATTTCATTTTTATTATTTACATTGAGAGAGAGTATTTAATGGCCGTGACATTTGAGGACGCATCTGCGCAAGTTCGAATCCCGTTCGAATAAACTTGATGGTTTTCCTGCGCAAGAATGCTTCGATTTACTTGATATACGGGTTTATCATCCTCATCGCAGGTGCGGCGGCCATCTTCTCAGATACGTTTCGAACCCCTTCGAATATGGCCAACATTCTTCGGCAGTCGATTATCCTGGGTTTACTGGCGATTGGGCAAAGTCTGGTCATCCTGACCGGGGGGATGGATATTTCCATTGATATGATCGCCCGGACCGTTGCGCTTGCCATCGCGACATTATTTGCAATTTACGAATAGTGATCCCATATTTATCCTTCCGTTAATACTTATTGGGGATAATTATCGGGGTGGTTATCGGCGGGATCAATGGACTCTTGATCACTCGCACACACGCCAATCCGTTTATTATTACCTTTGGAGTAGCCTTTATTTTACGGGGCGTCAATCTAGCCATTTCAACTACACCCATTCGAGGAATCCCTAGAGAATTCCTGTCGATTTACAGACACCAAAATCGGCTTAATTGCGGTAAATGTGATCGTGATGGCTTTTATCTGGTTTTTAGTGTGGTTATTCACAACCCGCACTCGCCTTGGCCGGGCATTATATGCAGTAGGCGGTTCAGAGCGTATCGCCCGCTTATCCGCAATCCGGGTAAATAGGACCCTGGTTTGGGCATATGTGCTGAGTGGTTTCTTTGCATCAATTGCAGGATTATTTGTTTTATCCCGGATGGGCGTCGGCGATCCTGGCACCGCCGAAGGCATGACTTTTCAATCCATCGTTGCGGTCGCTGTTGGAGGGATCAGCCTGTATGGAGGTAGAGGTTCGATAATCGGGACATTAGGAGGGGTACTGTTGTTGACCATCTTATCCAACGTTTTCAATCTCATTCAGGTCAATATTTATTACCAGCAATTACTGCTCGGTCTGGTGGTGCTCATCGCCGTGGCTGCCTATCGGTCTCCTAGGACTGTGAGGTCTGGATGAAATACTTCTTCTGCAAAAACAAGCTGGTTTGGTTCCAGACTTTCCGGTTTTCGGCCAACACCGCGTTTTGTGCACGCTGTAGACCTGGCAGGTCAATGGGCTGCGCCGATTATGGTCTGTGTTGTTTTAATTGTAGCTGCCATTTTTGCCCCCGCCTTCTATAACCCAACCAATCTCAGGACTGTCGCAATTCAATTTGCAGTCTTGGGCATCGTTGCAGTGGGTCAAACGCTGGTATTACTGGTGCGATCGATCGATCTTTCAGTCAGCGCAGTTCTGGCTCTTGGAGCTGTAATTGTAGTTCAAACCCAGGCGGGGAATTCGATAATAATATCTTTGCTTCAAGCGTTGGCCATTTGCAGGGGCTATTGGTCTTGTAAACGGTCTATTAATAACCAAACGCGGTGTTCCTCCTTTTGTCGCAACGTTCGGTATGCTGGTCTTTATTCAAGGAGCCCGTTTGGCATACTCCAAAGGTCAGGCCAGTGGTACCGTACCCGATTTATTACGCACGATCAGCATTGAACCGGTTGGGTTTATTCCCGCTGCTTTGATCGTCTGGTTGGTCGTAAATATTATCTTCATATTCTTACTGAAATATACCCGTTTTGGTCGATGGATATATGCGGTTGGTGGAAATCCGTTTGCCTCTCAATACGCCGGTATTCGAGTTGATTGGGTCATGATCACCGCACATACAATTTGCTCGGTGCTGGCCATTTTAGGGTGGGCTCGTCCTGAGCGGATATATCGGATACGTTGACTTGCGTCTTGGAGCGGATTACAACATGAATTCCATCGCTGCCGCCATCGTGGGCGGGACAACATTCACAGGTGGACGAGGAAATTTATACGGTACCGCTGCCGGTGTGGCCCTGCTTGTTTTACTTTTAAATCTGGTAGTTGTGCTGGGCTTATCCATCCACTGGCAGCTTGCCATGCAAGGGTTGGTGCTGGTATTGGCGATTTCGCTGCAGGGTTTCAGACAGTTCCTATTAAGTCGATAAAAAATTGATAATAGTTGGAGGTTAATTTGAGCCCGGAAATATTTTTTCAAATCATCGTAAATGGCTTATTTACCGGGGGAATATATTCACTGGTAGCAGTTGGCTTGACATTAATCTACGGCGTCATGATTATTGTCAATTTCGCCCACGGTGAATTTTTGATGCTGGGGATCTACGTCGCCTTTTGGGCTTTTACCCTATTCGGAGCTGATCCATACTTAGTCATACCCGTAGCATTAGTGCTTGTATTTGGATTAGGAGCGCTGATCCAGAGAGGCCTGGTCCAGAGGGTTCTTGACGCCCACCCCTTGAACCAGATCATCTTGCTCGTTGGGGTTTCTACTCTTCTTATGGGTCTCGCTCAGTTCTTCTTCAGCGCAGATCCGAAATCAATTCACGTCTCCTATGAGACCGAAGTATTATCAGCTTTCGGTTTGCGGTTCAGCATCCCCAGATTGATCGCTTTCTTCGCCTCAATATTGATCTCATCATTGCTGTACCTGTTCTTGCACTATACGAGAACTGGAAAAGCTATTCGCGCTGTATCCCAGTCGCGTGATGCGGCCCGGTTGATGGGAATAAATGTAAATTTTATATATTATCTCACCTTCGGTATTGGGGCAGGAATTACCGCCGTAGCAGGAGTGCTTCTTGCGCCAAACCATACCATGATCCCCACCATGGGACAGGGTTATTCGGTGATTGCTTTCGTGGTCGTTGTATTAGGAACGATGGGCAACTTTTTCGGCGCCTTTCTCGGAGGGTTGATTATCGGTGTTGTTGAAGCCTTTGCTGGCTTCTATCTGGGCGGTGATGTTAAAATCATCGCCAGCATGATGATCTTTATCCTCATTTTGCTGTTCAGACCGGCAGGTCTGTTCGGGAGGAAGCGCTCATGACCACAGATAACTCAGCAGTAAAATCAAATGGTTCATTTCGTAACTGGCTGAGGGATTTATTCCTCGATTGGGATCGCACCCAGATGGTGATTTCCTTTTTCCTGCTTGGGCTGCTGGCTTTAGCGCCTTTATTCATTGATTCCACCTATTATCTTGGGATCATTATCCTGACCACAATATATGCATTTATCGGTATATCGTGGAATATCGTCGCTGGATTTAGCGGTCAGCTGCTCATCGCGCACATTATCTTCTTGGCGATCGGCGCTTACACTACCATCGTCTTGTTCAATAATTTCCTGATCTCCCCATGGGTAGGTATCTTGATCGCGGGACTTGTGGCGGCTTTGTGCGGTGTGATCGTGGCATTCATAACGCTGCGTTACGGATTGAAAGTGGATTATTTTGCCCTATTCACCATCGCATTAATGGTGGCATTGCGAACGCTGTTCCTTAAATGGAAGTATGTGGGCGGCGCGGTAGGGATGTGGTTCCGCCTAACCGATCCATCCTTCGAAAAGATGATTTTTGCGGACAAACCACCCTATCTATATATAGGGGTAGGGTTGGTTTTTATCGGCTTATTGATCCAATACCGCATTTACCGGTCAAAAATGGGAAAATATTTTTTAGCCATCCGTGAGGACGATGATGCAGCCTCAGCCCTGGGTGTGAATACTTCACTCTACAAAGCGCTTGCAGTCATCATTGGCGCTGCGATGGCCGGCGTCGGCGGTGGTTTTTATGTAATGTATGTGACCTTCATCGAACCTCCTCAGGTTTTCAACTTGGGTTTAAACGTTGAGATTGTGATGGCTGGTCCGATTATCGGTGGTTTAGGCAGCCTGGCAGGACCCATTGTAGGCGCAATGCTTAATAAACCTTTCGCTGAGATTATCCGCGGTGTACTTGCAGGAGGCCGCAGCGGCAGCAGTTTGATCGTTTATGGATCATTTTTAATATTAACCATTATATTCATGCCGCGCGGTGTGACTGGTGTACTGCACACGGTTTACCAGCGAATTATCAATCGATATTACCCGGAAGAAACAGGAGACAGCTAGTATGGCGCTGCTTGAAGTAAATGGAATTATTAAGCGATTTGGTGGGCTTGTCGCGGTGGATAATTTGAGCTTGAGCCTGGATAAAGGTCAAATATTAGGCTTGATCGGTCCTAACGGCGCAGGTAAAACCACGGCATTCAATATGATTTCGGGTTTTTACCAACCTGATGAAGGTGAAGTTTTTTTTGAAGGGGAAAAAATCAATGGACTCAGACCTGATCAGATTTGTAAACTCGGATTATCCCGTACATTTCAAGTTGTGAAACCATTCCCACAGTTAAGTGTGCGGGACAACGTAATGGTCGGCGCATATAACCGTACCAACAAACGTATGGAAGCCCGCCAGAAAGCGCTGGAAATTATAGAATTCCTGGGAATGCAGGATCTAGCTGAGGCAACAGCAGGTAGTTTATCGGTCGCCTATCGCAAAAGATTGGAGGTTGCTAAAGCCCTGGCCACTGATCCTAAAATAATACTGCTGGATGAGGCCATGGCAGGCTTGAGACCGACCGAAACCGATGAGATGATCGAACTAGTTCGTCAAATCAGTAAACAAGGTATTGCATTGCTTCTGGTAGAGCACGTGATGAGGGTCATCATGTCCCTGGCCGACCGCATTGTCGTCATCCATCATGGAGAAAAAATTGCCGAAGGGGAACCCAAACAAATTGTAAAGGATAAAGCAGTTATTGACGCTTATCTTGGAGAGGTGGAAATCGATGTTAAAGGTTGACAACATTGACGTAGCATATGGAGACGTTGAGGTTTTACATGGTGTCTCGCTCGATATTAAGGCTGGGGAACTCGTGGCCGTGATTGGCGCCAACGGAGCCGGTAAAACGACTTTGTTAAAAACAATATCCGCTTTGTTGAGACCCACAGATGGATCGATTACATTTGAAGATGAGATCATTAGTACGCAGAATCCGGACCGGATTGTTTCCAGAGGAATTGTCCAGGTCCCGGAAGGTCGTTTGTTGTTCCCTGACATGTCAGTGCGCGAGAACTTGGAAATGGGCGCTTATCTCGAAAGGGATAAAGATACCGTTGTTGAGCGATTTAAATCAGTCCATGATTTATTCCCATTGTTGGAAGATCGATCTACACAATTAGCCGGCACTTTATCAGGCGGAGAACAGCAAATGCTGGCTGTCGGTCGTGGTCTTATGGCGGGTCCAAAATTATTTATGTTCGATGAACCATCCCTGGGTTTAGCTCCTAAACTGGTGCAGTCCATATTCGAGATGGTACAGCATATCAACCAGGAGTTAGGTGTAACGGTTTTACTGGTTGAACAGAATGTCCGCCAATCCTGTGAAATATCCGACCGGGCATTTGTGCTGGAGAACGGCAGGATGGTGCTTCATGGAACAGGTGCCGAAATGCTGCAAAATGATCATGTAAGAGAGGCTTATTTAGGATTGTGATTATCGATTCGCACACCCACGTTGACCTTGTTGAAGCCTGGGGTTGGATGGACCCTCCGGAGCTATGTTGGAGTTAATGGATGAGTTGGGTGTGGATCAAGCAGTTATCATGACTTATCGCGATGCAGTTGGTCCGGATGATCCTGCGACGGAATATATCCGCAGCGCGGTTGAAAAATATCCGCAGCGCTTAATCGGATATGTGCGCATTAATCCCAACGCACCCGGCGCAATGGATGCGCTTGACCAGGCAATTGGCGAATACAAAATGAAAGGTTTAAAACTGCATCCCGTCAGCTATGTGGGTTTTCCCTACAAAGAGGCCACCCTGCGCTTGATGCAGGCGCGCCGCCCAGTACCATGCGCCGGTATTGTTCCATACGGGCGATGAGGCTTTAGCCCTGCCGGATGAAGTCGCCGAAGCTGCCAGGCGTGTCCCCGAGGCCACCGTTATCATGGCCCACTTGGGCGGCTACTATCACTACAATGCAGTCCTCGAAATAGCAGACAGCTTACCCAATGTATTCGTCGACACCAGCGCTATACCTTATCCCTGGGTTATAAGGCGTGCAGTGGATGCTTTTGGTGCACAACGGGTATTGTACGCCAGCGATGGTCCAGGATGCCCGCCAATATTAGAAATTGAAAAAGTGCGTTTAGCAGGTTTATCTCCTGTAGAACAGGAGCTGGTTTTTGCTGGAAACATTCAGCGGATATTAAATGAGGTTCGCCATGCAGTTTGACTTTCGTGTCTTCCTTGGCGAAAGCTACGATGGAAAAAGCCAGACGGTGGATCAATTATTGGCCAGTATGGATGCGCTGAATATTGACATGGCGTTGGTATGTCCTTTTAAACCATTGTCTTATGATCTCGAAAAAGCCAATCGAGATTTGTCAGATTCGATTGGTAAATTCGACGATCGTTTTTTGGGAGCCGCGCGCATTGATCCATGGCAGCCAAACGCCGCGGATTCCCTGGTTAGAGCGGTTGAAGATCTTGGAATCCGAGCGCTGTTCTTAAACCCCTGGGAAGAAAATTTCCAGGCTGATAATAAACAACTGGATGAATTGATGTCAGCGGCAAGCGAATTAAAGCTGCCGGTATCTATAGCATCGGGGTATCCCTGGTTATCCGAAGCCTTGCAAGTATGCAGACTGGCTGCGCGCTGGCCGCAGGTTCAAATTGTGATGACCAACGGCGGTCAAATCAACATAAGCGGATTGGGGCAGGCTGGAGCCGCGCTGGCATTGAACCAGCAGGATAACCTGTCATTTGATACAGCCGGTATCTACAGGCAGGATTTTATCGAAGAGATGGTTGTTGAATTAGATGGGGAACGGGTATTTTTCGCCAGTAGTGCGCCTTATTTCGATCAAGCCTATGAAATTAAACGCATTCAATTAGCAAAAGTCAGCCAAGATAATCGCCAAAAAATAGCGGGTGAAAATGCGCTGCATCTGTTTGGAATTGAGGTTACTTAAGGGTTAATCAATCTAAACTTGATGGGAAGATAATTATGACTACATTAATAAAAGGCGCTCGCGTCCTCACCATGGACGACCAATTTACAGAATTTGACCAAGCAGATATTCTGATTGAGGGTACGAAGATCACCTCAATTGGTAAAGATCTACCTATACCAAAAAACATTCAAGATTTACGTGTGATTGATGCAACAAATAAGCTTTGCATGCCTGGTCTGGTTAACGGCCACATCCATTCTCCTGGGAATTTTATGAGGGGCGCTTTGGATAATCTACCCCTTGAAATATATATGCTTTATGAAGTGCCGCCCCTGATGGATGCCCCTCCTGACCCGCGCTTGAATTATGTAAGGACCATGTTGGGTAATATTGAAATGCTCAAACTTGGTATTACCTCCGTTCATGATGACGCATATTACGTTCCTGTGCCTACTCCGGACTCGATCGACGGATTGATGCAGTCATATGTAGATAGTGGTATTCGGGCAGCAGCCACACTTGATCAACCGAATGTCATCGAATATGAAAAATATCCCTTTCTGTACGATATTTTAACCGAAGATCTTCGCCGGGATATGGAAACCGCGCCCATTATGTCCTCGCAAGAGCTCTTGGAATTATATCAATATTTTATTGATACCTGGCACAATTCAAACGGTGGTCGTGTAACAACAGCCGTTTCAATATCATGCCCTCAACGGGTGAAGGTTGATTATTTTGAAACCTTATCAGATATCAGTAAATCCTTAGATCTTCCCTTCGATGTCCATATTTTAGAGACTAAACTGCAAAGGGTGTTGGGGGAGGTCAAATATGGAAAATCATTGGTTCAATATGTACATGACCTGGGATTGCTTGATGAACGCATGATGGTCATACATGCAATCTGGGTCGATGACCACGATGTTGAACTCATAGCTGATGCAGGTTGTTGTGTTGCCCATAATCCAATCAGTAACCTCCGGCTCGGCAGTGGAGTGATGAATTTTCGGAATTTGAGTGATCATGGAATACCTTTATGTTTGGGTACCGATGAATCAAATGTAGATGATACAGCAAATGTTTGGGGGGTTGGCAAAGTTACCGGTTTAATCCATTCAATAACTGAACCGGATTATACAAAATGGCCCAAGGCTAAAGAAATCGTTTGGGCGCTTACCCGCGGCGGAGTTCGCTCTATGCGTTTGGAGGGCAAAACCGGTGTGTTAGCTCCAGGATATGAGGCGGATCTAATCCTGCTCGATTTAAATACGCTTGCATTCACACCTCTCAATGACATTTATCGTCATCTTGTTTATTGTGAAAATGGTTCGTCTGTTGTAATGACGATGGTTGCTGGAAAAATTGTCGTTGAAAATGGAACTATTCTTACAGTTGATGAAGAGGCCATCAAAGCAGAAGTTCGTGAATTAATGAAAACTTACCGATTGGAGATTAAGAAAACGGAAACTGCGGCCAAGCTACTCGAACCTTATTATCGAGAAATGTACATGCGCTGCGCGGACATGGATGTTGGTATGAATTATTGGGTATCTTCAAAGGAGGAACAATAAACAGATCTGAAATTAAACTGATCCTTTTAAGATCATTATGTATTCCTTATGCATTCTTAATTGGTTTTTTGATAGATTAAAAGATGAACTGCAACCATCATGTACAAATTTCCGATACATAGCATCGGATAGAAACGAAGATTTGGAAGAAATAGGTCCTGCTGATATCACTTTAGGTTAAACACATCTCACAAGATTGACGAAAGGGAGACGATATGGAACTTGGAAATAAAATCAAAACTTTAGAATCACTGGTTGAAGAAATTGGATTTAAAGGGCAAAGTCTGCTCTCGATCAATGATTTATCCAATGACCAGATATACGGATTATTCACATTGGCGAAAATGCTCGAACCATGGAATCGCTCCAAGGTGGATCTGCTGCCTGATAAAGTATTGGCCGCGCTCTTCTTTCAGCCCAGTACTCGC
The DNA here is from genome assembly GCA_963753725.1 of uncultured Chloroflexia bacterium. Lineage (GTDB taxonomy): Bacteria > Chloroflexota > Anaerolineae > Anaerolineales > UBA4823 > CAVWDI01. The sequence continues at coordinate 287,971 of CAVWDI010000001.1, forward strand.
ACGCGCATGAGTTTTGAAACAGCCATGCACCGACTGGGTGGATCGGTGATCACCGAAGCCAACCCGATGGTGTCATCATCGGCTGCAAAAGAGGAAAGTCTGGCAGACATGATGAAGGTGATGTCCAAGTATGCGAATGTGATCGTTCTTAGGCATCCGAATGACGAAGAAGCTAGAGAAGGCGCCAGTTATTCGGAGTCTCCAGTGATCAATGGTGGTTTTGGTAATTGGGAACACCCAACTCAGGCGCTTTTAGACCTTTATACACTCTGGCGCACACATGACCGTGTTGAAGGATTGAAGGTTTGCATTGCCAGCGCCGATTTGATCGCCGCTCGCACCGGACATTCCATGGCTTACGGGCTGGCTCGGTTAGGTGCAAATGTCACGCTCGCTTGTCCTAGCGTAAACCGCACTCCCGATTATGTTTTGGAAAAGTTGGATAAAGTAGACGGAAATGTACATGAAGCCCTGGATCTCAACCAGGACAGTTTCAACGAACTGATTAGCGATATGGATCTGGTTTACCTGCCCGGTTGCAGCGCTCCCAAAGGAGCGGAAGCCGAAGCGTTCAAGAAATTAATGGACGATTACTTCGTTCGATTTGATACATTGGACAATACCTACATTGAAACCGGCAAAATCGTACACGTGACTCATACACTCCCCCGCCGGCCAGGTGAGATCGATCCAAAAATTGACACCTCCCGGCACCAACAATATTTTGAAGCGATTGCTTACAGCGTATCGATCCGCATGGCATTGGTAGTGAGCATCCTGGGTGTATAGAAGGATCATAATTTCTAATTTCCTTTTGAATAACCAATTTTATTACACAGGATAAGGAAAATATTTTTGTGAAGATCGTAATTGCGCTCGATGGAGACCTGCTGGTCTCCGAGGACCAAAGTCAAGGGATGCTGGGGCAAATGGAAGCCATCACCGGCATCGCTGATCAATTGGGCGAATTGGTAAAAGCTGGGCATAACCTAGTGATCACGCATGGCAACGCACCTCAGGTGGGCTATATGCTGCTCAGAGGTGAAGCTGCCAGGCATATCGTACATCCGCTTCCGCTCGATATCTGCGGCGCAGATACGCAAGGCGCCACAGGTTATATGCTGCAGAAAGCGCTGAGAAATTGGTTAGATCATCAAGGTTTAGAGAACGAAGTTTTAACCTTGATCACACAGGTTGTCGTCGGAGCGCCTGCACCTCATGGCGCGCCGCGAACGAAGGGAATTGGTCCTTTTTTTGAACGGGGACGCGCGCAAGCATTAAACAAAAATCATGGCTGGGAATTAGAAATGGTACCCGGACAGGGTTACCAGAGAGTCGTTCCCTGCCTGACACCCAAATGCATTTTAGAAGCCAATTCAATTCGCTATCTGTTTGAACGTGGGCAGGTTGTGGTCTGTTCGGGCGGCGGTGGAATCCCGGTCAGAATCAATGAACTTGGGAATATCGTTGGCGTTGAGGCGGTCGTTGACAAAGCCTACACAGCATTCCTACTCGGAGAAGAACTCCAGGCAGATATGATTATTTTTGTCTCACAATGGGAACGCATTATCAATACCTTCGATCTGGATCTAAACAATGGTTTATTGAATTTTCATTTCAGTGACCTGGATAATTTACTTGAGAGGAATACCAAGATTGAAGACACTATGCGGCATAAATTGATCGCCAGTCGAAACCGCATAGAAGAAAATGGAAGACCTGTATTAATTGTGCCGCCAGATCAACTTGGCAAGGTGCCAGATCGATGTAAAGGAATTCAACTCATTGCTGGAAAAGCTTCAGTAAAAAGTTGAAAGGCTCAATCAAGATAAACTTAAATTTAATTGAGAAGAAGAGGCGTTTATATATGTCACAAAAAATAGCAGTCATCGCCATCGGTGGCAATTCCCTGGTAAAAGATAAAGCTCACCAATCAGTGCAGGACCAATACAAGGCGGTAAATGAGACCTGCAAACATATCGCCGATATGATCCTTGCAGGATGGACAGTCGCAATAGGTCATGGGAATGGTCCGCAGGTCGGATTTGTTCTGCGTCGTTCCGAAATAGCATTCCAGGTAGAAGGTATCCATGAGGTGCCATTAGATGTGTGCGGCGCTGATACACAAGGCGCGACTGGTTATATGCTCCAGCAGAACTTATATAATGAATTTCTAATCAACAATATTGATAAAAAAGTTGCCACAGTTGTTACTCAGGTAGAAGTTGACCCAAATGACCCGGCATTTCAACATCCTACCAAACCCATTGGCTCCTTCATGGACCAATCACTAGCGGAGGAAAAACAGGATAAAGAAGGCTGGTCCATCCGAGAAGATGCTGGACGAGGCTGGCGGCGAGTTGTACCATCTCCGCTTCCCAAACGGGTTGTCGAAGAACCAGCAGTGAAGGAACTGATAAATGCCGGCATGTGTGTGATCACCGTTGGCGGTGGGGGCATCCCCGTTATCGCAGATGAATCTGGCAAACTGGTCGGGATAGCGGCAGTTATCGATAAAGACTATGCCTCTTCTTTATTGGCAAAAGGTGTGGGAGCGGAACTTCTGATCATCAGCACAGCCGTTGAAAAAGTAGCTTTGAACTTCGGTAAACCAAATGAAGAATGGCTCGATCGAATGACTTTGGAAGAAGCCAGGAAATATTTCGCTGAAGGCACACATTTTGCCAAAGGCAGTATGGCTCCCAAAATTCAAGCCTGCATATGGTTCCTCGAAGGTGGGGGCAAAACTGCCATTATTACTAATCCAGAAAACATTGGACGCGCCTTAGCAGGCGAAACAGGAACCTGGATTGTTTCTGAATAAAGCGCTTCAACCACATTAGTGGGTCTCCTCCTTATCTCCTCCCGGGGAATTTGTAATGGAGGCTGGGATTTTTAGCATGGGCTTGCTGGAAATCGCTGCCTCCTCCCCGTGAGGTAAACAGATACGTTCGTAAATGGCAAATAAAAGGGCTCGAAGAAATGACTGATCTATATCTTAAAAATGCTCAAGTTGTAACCGAATCCGAAACTTTTATGGGGGGGTTAGTTATTGAAGGCGGTAAAATCGCGCAGGTAATTAGGGGAGACGTTGAGCTAGCTGCGGAACAAGTCTTGGATTGCGCAGGCAATGTCTTGCTTCCTGGGCTTATTGATGATCATGTGCATTTTAATGAACCAGGTCGCGAGGATTGGGAAGGCTACCGGTCGGGCAGCATGGCTGCTGCAGCTGGAGGGATCACCACTTTCCTGGAAATGCCTCTCAACGCTACCCCGCCCACCATAAACCGTGAGCAGCTTGATATAAAACGCCAGGTTGTTAAAAGTGAATCGATTGTGGATTATGGAAACTGGGGCGGATTGGTTGAGGATAACCTGGCTGACCTGCCTGCCCTGAATGAAGGCGGTGTGGTTGGTTTTAAAGCCTTCATGAGCAACAGCGGAGTCGATTTTGAGCGCGTGAATGATGATGTTCTTTACGCTGGATTGAAGCTGGCGGGTGAATTAGGCAATCTGGTGGGTACTCATGCTGAGAATGAATATGTCACCAGCTATCTCGGTAATATGCTTCAGGATGCGGATCGAATCGACCGTGCATCCTGGTATGAGTCCCGACCCCCTTCCGCAGAACTAGAGGCGATAAGACGGGCTTGTTTCTGGGCCGGCGCTGCGAATGGAAATTTGCATATTGTCCACATTACGATCCCGGATGGTATTCGTGAGGTATTGGAAGCAAGAAGCAATGGCATCAAAGTCACCTCGGAAACTTGTCCACACTACCTGGTATTTGACCACGATGATTATGAAGAGATCGGTCCTGCTGCTAAATGCGCTCCTCCAATTCGTTCACGCCAGACTGTGGAAGAATTATGGAACCTGGTTCTGGATGGTAAGGTGGATACAATCGCCTCAGATCATTCACCCTGCCTTTGGGAAGACAAGGCACCCGGCATGTTTAATATCTGGAAAGCCTGGGGAGGTATCTCAGGGGTACAAACCATGCTGCCAGCCATCCTGACGGAAGGCGTTCATAAGCGTGGAATGCTGTTACAAGATATTGCACGCATGATGTCAGTAAATCCTGCAAAAATTTTTGGTCTTTACCCACAGAAGGGCGCCCTTGAACCTGGTTCAGATGCCGACATTACAGTTATTGATCTGGATGCAGAGTGGACTCTCTCCGCTGAGCAGTTATTGTATAAGAATAAACACAGCGCTTACATTGGGCACAAATTCAAGGGCAAAGTAGTACAAACATTTGTGCGCGGGAAACCAGTATATCAGGACGGCAAAATTGTAGCCTCACCTGGATATGGCAAAGCTTTACGGCGCCAATACCCGTACAACTACAGTTAGGTAAATTTGTTTGCTGAGCAGAATGGATAACGATTGTGATGGATCTGAATGCACATGAAAAAGAAGTACTCAACTTCATCAACCCGGATGAGGTTGTAGTATTTCTGCAATCACTCATCCAGACCCGCAGTGATTTCCCGCCTGGTGATTGCCGCCTCGCAATACAGGCAGTTGCAGATAAACTAAAGGGTGCAGGCGTTCAGTTTGAGATTTTTTCAAGACAGGAACTGCAGCCCAACCTGCTTGCAACCTATCCTCCTGATAGTCTTGGAAAACGGTTGATGTTCCATGCGCATATCGATACAGTTCCTGCTGGTGAGCGAGAGCGTTGGAGTTATGACCCATATGCCGGCGAATTATCTGATGGATGTGTTTTTGGTCGTGGAGCCGGGGACGATAAAAGCAGTGTCGCAGCTCAAGTTATGGCGGTCACTGCTCTGGCCCGGGCTGGAGTTTTGCTAGACGGCTGCCTGCAATTAGCCATCGTTTCCGATGAGGAATCAGGCGGTTTAAACGGAACCAAGTGGCTGCATGATGAGGGCATTCTGGCCTCAGACGCGCTCGTCGTCGGTGAACAAACGGACAATCAGGTCGCCATCGCAGAACGGGTCGCTTGTGGAATTGATCTGACAGTATTCGGTAAAAGCGCACATGGCGCCATGCCCTGGGCTGGCGAAAATGCGGTATTAAAAACAGCCGGCGCTCTTCAGTGGCTTCGATCGAATTTATTTCCACGTCTGCAGGCTCGTAACCATCCCTATCTCCCTCCCCCAACTTTAAACATCGGCAGGATTCAGGGTGGCATCCAGTGGAGCATAGTACCAGAACGCTGTACAGTCGAAATGGATCGGCGCTTACTGCCTGGCGAAACGCGTGAGGCAGCGGTCGAAGAAATCCGGGACTGCCTGGATGAATATTCCAGGCGAGTGGAGCCCCTCAATTTTGAATTGTACTCGAGCGGTGAAGTCGCAAACAATATCAATACACCGTCCTGATGATTCATTCGTCAGGATGGCCAACCAAACATTGTCTGATTTATCTGGACAGGATCGCGCTTTGACTGGCTATGCGCAGACCAGCGATGGGCGCTGGTTCGCAAATGATGACTTACCTATCATCATTTTTGGACCAAGCAAGCCAGAAGTCGCCCATGCCGCGGATGAATATGTAACTGAAACGCAATTAATTGAAGCCACACAGTTTTTAACTTTGTTCGCTTTACGCTGGTTGGGTAGGAAATAGTTCGAACAAGAGGAGAGAAGAACGATGCAAAATAAAATGATGGTCGTCAGTGATGGGGATATCACCTCCAGTTGCAGAAGCCGTAACAAACCCGGGGAATATATGCTGCTGCCGCGCGCCAACCGGGTGGAACATAAACTCCCGCATTTTCAGGGAGTCGAAGCGCAGGTGCTTACCACCCCTCAGATCAGCGCTCAATTTGTCGAACATGAGCTGTTGGTACAGCCAAACGGAGGTACCGCAAAACCCAAATCTGAGAATTTAGAGCAATTCTTCTTCGTCTTAGAAGGTGAAATCGATTTTGAGTTGGAAGGTAAGAAGCACAAGATGGTTGAAGGCGGATTTTGCTGGCTCCCACCCCAACATATGTTTCAATTTATCAATAAGGGTGAGTCCCTGAGCCGGGTCGCCTGGGTGCGCCGGCCGTACAAAAAGATCGATGGGATCCCGATACCAGATCCAATCATTGCCAATGAAAAAGATGTATCCGCCGAACCGGTGGATACCTATATGGAACAGCATCTGACGCCCTATGAAGACTTGGCTTTTGATATGGGCATTAATTTACAGGTGTTTGATCCAGGTGTTTATTTCAGCTTTGTTGAATCGCATGTAATGGAACACGGGCTCTACATGTTGTATGGTAGAGGTGTTTATTGGTTGAACGGCGACTATATGGAAGTACAAAAGGATGATTATATTTATATGGCGCCCTGGTGTCCCCAATTCTTTTATGCAACCGGTTGGGACAAATCTGCCTATCTTTTATATAAGGATGTAAATCGCGACTATACGGACGACTTATAAATTTAATCGCTCTTATGCGATTCTTTTTCTCTGTGATCTTTGTGTCCGAGCTGTTTTAGCGGTAAATCTAATAGATTCGAAAGCCTGAAAAAGGGTCTGATCACCAAAAATATTGGAGGAAGCTTATGGAAAACAAGGTTTTTTTAGATAATGAAGTAAATATGGATGTGCTGGATGGAAAAATTGTTGCTGTTATTGGTTACGGCATCCAGGGGCAGCCGCAATCCCTGAATTTACGTGACAGCGGTGTAAATGTAATTGTTGGCGCTGGGCCGCGAAAAAAGTTTCCTGACTGGGATCGTGCTCTGGAAGATGGCTTCGAGGTTATGAGCATTGAGGAAGCTACTCAAAAGGCTGATGTAATTCATATACTCCTGGCTGACCCCGCCCAACCAGGTGTGTACAGCGATGCAATCCAACCCAATCTGGAAGGTGGAAAAACCCTTAGTTTCGCTCATGGTTACAACATACTGTACGGGGCAATCATCCCCCCGGAGAACGTGAATGTAGTGTTATTTGTTCCCAATGGTCCCGGTCACATGGTGCGCAAAAAATTCCTGGAAGGTTCAGGAATTTATGGCGCAATTGCTGTTGATCAAGATTTTACCGGTGATGCTAAAGAGATCATTCTGGCGATCGCAAAAGGCTGTGGCAGCACACGCGTAGGCGTTGTGGAAGTTTCATTTCAACATGAAACCGAAGGTGATAATTTCGAAGAGCAAGTCTTATACGGCGGCACCATACACTTGATGAAAACTGTATTCGACACCATGGTTGACAATGGCTATCCGCCCTATTTCGCATACGCCAAAGCCATACGCTCCTTACGTACCGTAATCGATGTGATGGATGAGATAGGTATCGAGGAATATATTTCACAAAGAGCCAGCAGAACTTGTGAGTTCGCAGTACGCACACGCGGACCACGCGTAATCAATGAGGATGAAGTCCGCAAGGTATTCGCAGAGACTGAGCGCGGCCAATTCGGTCGCGATTGGATGGAAGAATGGCATTACGGCATGCCCCAACTGCACCGCATGCGCAGGACAACCCGCGAGTCCGTTATGGAAAAAGTTGGTAAAGAATGGCGCGAACTCTTTGGAAAAGGTTAATCTACTATTCGTGTACTGCGAAGAACCAGTAATAGATTATGAAAATTATGGAGTGTTTATATGGATGAAATTACCTTCAATCAAGGTGAGACAATCGAGCAGTTCATCGATGGCATGCAGAATAACAAGGAAGAATTCAATCAAATCCTTTCAGAAATTGATCTTGATGAACCATCTCCTGGGACTCTACCAGATGATCTCAATGTAATGGTTATTGCTGAGGATTGGTCGGGGGATGTCTTGTATAACGCCCCGGTACTTTTCGCAATAGCACAAAGCGAGGGTTGGAACGTGAGGGTGTTCAAAAGGGATCAATTCCCTGAACTCATTCTTCCCTACCGCAAAGATGGTCTTTATCACTCCATCCCAGTGTTCGTTTTCTATGATAAGGATTTTAATGAATTAGGGAACTGGATCGAACGACCATCTGCAGCCACAAAACTTATCGATGAAGAATCTTTAAAATTACGTCGCCGTTTGCGAGAAGAGCACAAAGATGAATGGCGCCAGGAAACAATCCAGGAAATCCTTTCCTTGAAATTAAATTGAATTTATGCCTGCTGTAATTCGAAGGTGCAAAAGGTGGATTGAAAGAGGCTGGGATACCGGAAGATACGGTTTTAGTCCCGGAATGTGGGACGAGAGAGAGTAAAACATATTTATGTCCAATGAACAAGTAGGATCAGAAACGATTGATCTTATGAGGGCTCACCGCTCGGTTCGAGATTATAAGTCAGACCCAATTCCTGATGAGCTCATCCGACAAATAATCCGCTCCGCGCAATGGGCATCCACGACCCATTTCCGCCAGACCTACAGCGTGGTGGCAATAAAAGACCAGGAAAAGAAAAACCAGTTATTTCAGCTGTGCGGCAAACAGAAGTGGATCATTGAATGCCCATTATTCCTGGTTTTTCTCGCTGATATGAACCGGTTGGAGGTTGTATGTAGGCAATATGGGAAGCGAGTCAATCTGGAACACACAGAGACATTCTTAATGGCAGTGTTGGATGTGGGTTTATTTATGCAGAATGCTGCTTTGGCGATAGAATCGTTTGGGCTGGGGATGGTGATGATCGGCGGTATTCGAAATCACCCTTCAGAGATAAATGAACTTTTGGAACTGCCATACGGAGTTTTTGCGGTCAACGGGATGTGTGTAGGATATCCTGGTAAATTAAAAGAACAGAAGCCTCGTCTGCCGCTGGATGAAGTTTTACACTGGGAAAGCTACCAATCCCATGGCCGGAGCCAGCGGCTGGAAGAGTATGATCAAGCTATCCAAGAGGCTGAAGTGTACCGCCGCCAAAATGGCCAACTGCGAGGCTGGAGTGAAGCCATGGCTTCAAACACTTCCAGGCCGCCGCTTGAAGGTGAACGTATGAACATTCGAGCGATATTAAGAGAACAGGGATTCGAATTAAAATGAGCCGCAAGCTGACTTTAGCCTTGGTACAAATGCATCCTGCGCTTGGCGAAATAAAATCAAACCTTAAGCATATCTTGGAGCTGACCGAAAGAGCATCCGCTGCTGGTGCGGAATTCGTAATTTTTCCGGAGCTAGCCCTGACTGGTTACAACCAAGAATTATTGGGTGAGAAACTCGTCTCACTGGCCCGCAGTCCAGAATCACAGGAAATCCAGGAATTGCACAAGCAGCCCGCCGTTTTAACATTTATTTATGTGTGGGTTTTATAGAAAAACGCACCATCCCTGGGGTGATGTATAACGCGATTATTTTTTTTGATCCGCAGGGCAAGATGCTGCGCACTTACGCAAAATCGCACCTGTTTTCCGCAGAAAATCTGCATTTCCGGCCTGGTGCAGATCTGCGCGTACTGCCAATCGAAAAAGGCATGATTGGTCCTATGATTTGCATGGATATCGGTTATCCAGAGGTAGCCCGCATCTTGTCACTGGGTGGAGCCGAACTGCTGATTGCGCCTTCAGCTTGGATCAGGGAAGATGAAGATATTTGGCCGCTGCATTTACAGGCGCGCGCCCTGGACAACTTGGTTTTTGTTGCCGGTATAAATCGGGTTGGTGTGGAAGGTAACCTACAATTTATTGGCCGCAGTATGCTGGTTGATCCGCGCGGCAAAATCATCCAAGCTTTAGATGATCATGAAGATATATTGGTTGCGGAAATTGATCTGGATCAGGTAGCCCAGGCCAGACGCGGCGCTCTTCATTGGACTGGACGCCGGCCAGAATTGTACCAATCCATAGCGGATTTGAAGGCCAATTAATGGATCTCGAATACGATTTAATATTACGTGGAGGGATTGTTGTATCGGGGGAGAAAAGTGATAAAGCTGACATAGGTATTCGCCGCGGACGCATAAAGTCTATCGCGCCTCATCTGGGCGAAACATCCGCCAAAGAAGTGATGGATGTAAGTGAAAAGCTGATATTCCCTGGGATTATTGATGTGCATGTACATCCGGTTTACAGCGACGATATGGAAGCCTGTTCCCAGGTTGCCGCCTATGGCGGCTCAACTACGCTGATTCATTTCGCTTATGCTTACAAAGGCATGCAGCTTAAACCCACCATCTTAGACTATATTGAACGCGGTGAAAAATCCTCGCGCTTAGATTTTGCGCTTCATTGTGGTTTGTTTGATGCGCCGCAGCAGGTCAATGATATTTCCAATGTAATGGATTTGGGCGTGCGCAGTTTTAAATTCTTTATTCCATATATCAAACAGGGTTGGTCTACGGATGACTATTCCCTTATTAAAGCTATGGACATACTCTCCGCTGGTGGGGGATTAGCACTTGTGCATGCAGAAAATGGCGGCGGGATTGATTATCTGGAGGATAAATACCAGTTTGAATATGGAGATTTTACAGCTTTCCACCGTTTGACCAGACCACCAGTGTTGGAGCAGGAGGCCATTTTCCGCGCCATTTGTTTAGCCGAAATCACTGGCTGTCCGCTGTATATTCCCCATGTCACTTCTGCTCGCGCCCTGCGTCCGATAATAAATGCACGCCAAGAGGGCAAAGTAGTCTATGCAGAGAGTTGCCCGCATTATCTGACCTTGACGGAAGCGGCTTTGGAAGAGTACGGCTCACTTGCCAAAGTTGGGCCGCCGTTGAGGAGCGAAGACGACCGTCTGGCGCTGTGGAGCGCCCTGCGGGATAACCATCTCCAGGTGGTCTCATCCGATCATGCTGCCAAAACCAAGGATCTGAGCCTGGAATTCAGCCAGCAGGGATTTGGTTCACCTCAGTTGGAGACGCTGCTGCCCCTGGTTTATGATCAGGGAGTAAATGCCGGTAAGATTGATGTGTGCAGATTGGTGCAGGTCTTGTGCGAAAATCCAGCCCGTATCTTTGGATTGTACCCGCGCAAGGGCTGTTTACAACCAGGCGCGGATGCGGATATTGTGGTTTTTGACCCTCAAAAAGAATTTACCATCTGCAAAGAGAACCAGCATTCCAATGTAGGCTACACACTTTATGAAAATATGACCCTGAATGGTTGGCCCGATATGACCTTCCAGCGCGGTAAATTGGTGATGTCTTATGGGGAAATTATCGCTAATGTCGGTGATGGTCGCTTCCTGCCAACTTTTCCCCCTGGAGTATTCATTTAGAGGATGGATTTCCCATAAGTTTTATGATTATTGAAAAGTCTCAGTTATCCATACCTGTAGAGTTGGTGATCGCTCATACAAACTGCATAAACCATATCGGATCTCTGGGGGAACAACCTGAGAGCGGTTACCTGCGTGCTTCCTGGTCCAATGAAGAATCAGCCGCCATGCACTATATCGCTGAAGTTGGGAAAGAACATGGCATGCAGGTGTCCTATGACAAAATTGGGAACCTGTTTGTTAGGACGCCAGGATCGCAGCAGCAGCTGGTGCAGGTCGGCTCACATCTCGATACGGTTCCTAGAGGCGGCGCTTACGATGGCGCTGTAGGTGTGATTGCTGGTTTGGAAGCCATCATCTCATTGAAATCTTATTGGGAAACGCTTCCCAAAGCCCTGCAGCTCGTGGTTTGGCGTGGGGAGGAATTGGCTACATTTGGCGCTTTTTGTATTGGCAGCAAAGCCGCCTTTGGTTTGAATGACCCAGATATTCTTAATAACGAATTTATGGGCATTTCCCTGCGGAAGGCCATACAAAACCAGGGTTTCGATCCGGCTTTTATTCAAGACAAGCGGCCATCCCTTCCGAATTCCTATATTGATTCCCTCGCGGCGCATTTTGAACTGCATATTGAACAAGCTGCTGTGTTGGAGGTAGAAGCTAAAGATATTGGCATCGTTTATGGTTTGCGCGGCCTCTACAGGATGCGCATCCTGGTTTATGGACAGGCGGTCCACTCTGGTGGCACGCCCATGGGCATTGAATTCCGTAAAGATGCCAACCTTGCCATCGCAAACATGCAGGTTGAATTGGACCGGCTTGCACGCGTGTATTTAGATCAGGGTGAGGATTTGGTACAGACGGTGGGCATCGTCAACAGTGACCGCGAATTCAACTCCTTGAATGACTTAGTATACGATAACGCCTTGACCAAGGTGAGCCCATTCGGTTATTTTACGCTGGACATCCGCAGTTCTTCTAAAGCTTTATTATCACATTACCGCCTCCAGGTGCAGGAGCTTATCCAGTCGACTGCCAGCAGCTTTGGGGTGGAAGCAGCTTTCGAAGAATTGCCGTATTTCGATCCTGTTGAAAACTTGGATCGCAAGCTGCGGAGAGATATTGAAAAAGCTTGTATTGATTTGGACTACAGCTACAAGCAAATGACAAGCGGCGGCTTTCATGATGTGGGTATCCTTGCCAGCCAACGACGAACAAGTGGGGATCAGATGCCCTGTGCATTAATCTTTGTGCCCAGCAGAGGTGGCATCAGCCACAGCCCCAAAGAGTACACTTCTCCCGAAGCGATTTAGAGAGGGTGTTTAGTCTTAGCTGCAGCCATGTTGGATGCAGCGAAATCAATCACATAAATTTATGTCCGAACTCAATAAATCTTCTACTGAATCTGGAGTGGGACAGTACTTAACCTGCAAAAAGTTTTAGCACTTCTAAGGTGGTGACAGTAAACCGTCTCTGGGATGACATAAATCACTTGAAAAATCGTTAAAAGTAATTTACATTAAACTTGTCTAGTGGTCAGACAACCTGACTTCTTTTGAGCGGAAGCTTTATACCTTAGCTTCGATGTAATTCAAATTTCTGTTTGGATGGTAAGCGGCTGTGGATGAAGGGAAATTCCAAAAACTGGCTCCTGTACGTGTTTTTGAGCAAGCCGTAGAGCAAATCCGGGGGCTGATTTTTTCGGGTGAATTCGAACCTGGTGAGAAGCTGCCCAGTGAGATTGAATTAAGCAAACTGCTAGATGTTAGCCGCTCATCCGTGCGCGAAGCTCTACGTGTGCTCGAGGCTGAAGGACTGATAGAGGTCCGGCGCGGCGCTGGAGTTTTTGTTGCCCCACATCCTTTTCAAAACACCATCAGAGTTGAATATGTGCACTGGCTGGCAAAGCGTAAGGAATCATTAATCCAGCTGCTGCAGGTGCGCCAGAGCCTGGAGGGGCTTACAAGCCGCTTGGCTGCTTCCCTGGCGGATGAAGATGTGATTGAACGGCTGGGTGAAAATGTTAGCCACACAGATCTCGATTATTGAAAGCTTTGAAGCAGATTCACAGAGCAATATAAATGAGCTGGCGCGTTTAGATCAGGAATTTCATCTGATTATCAGCAAGGCCAGTGGAAATGATGTAGCGCACGAGATCATTTCACATATTTTCCCGGCCTACAACCAGAGCAATAAAGCCGTAATTTACATTGGTGAACTCCAGACCAAGATGGTCAATGAACATAGTCGCATATTCAATGCCCTGGAATTGCGTGATCCTGATCAAGCAGAAAGACATATGCGTGCCCATTTGGAGCGCATTATCAGCGAACTACCAAGAATTGAAAACAATATTAAGGAGGGCATTTGAGTTAAAAAAATTTTTCAAATCGCCGATATCCAAATTATGATTTGTGCTTTATCAACTTTTGATCCTACTAACATATATAAAGGAGAATTGAAATGATAACTGAAGGTTTAAAGGTAGACATCTCCTCCGTTTGCAAGATTTCAGCAAAATGGAGATCGAGACCATGCTGGAGGTTGGCTTGCAGTTAAAGGCTGACAACACAATGCGCCGCTTGCACGATGATATCCTACCGCGCCGCACACTGTTCATGATGTTCTTTAACCCCAGTCTGCGCACACGCAATAGTTTTGAGGCTGGCATTTACCAGTTGGGCGGACACGCCCATTTCCTGGAACCTTCATCCACACGCCTGCCCACGCTGGAAGGTGAAGATCTCGGTTATGCTTCCGAGCGCATCTCAGATGTATCTCGTGTGCTTTCGCGGATGGGCGATATCCTCGCCATTCGGATTCTCGGTGATGTAGTTGGATGGGAGTACGACAAAGGTTTCCGCATCATCCAGGAATTTTCGAAATGGTCCCAGGTCCCGGTAATCAACATGGAAGACAATATATACCATCCATGCCAGGGGTTGGCTGATGCGATGGCGCTTTGGGAACAGTTTGGAAAGAATCTGAACGGCCGCAAAATTGGCGTGTCCTGGACATGGGGTTCCAGTCCAAAGAAACCCATTGCTCCACACCATGATTTTATGTACGTTGCCAGCTTGTTTGGCGCAGACGTGACCTTCGCCCGGCCGCCTGAAATGCGTATTGATCCCGAGATCGAGGCTCAGATAAAGGCTAATGCTGAGACCAGCGGCGGTTCATTCCAGGTAGTAGATAACATGGAAGACGCCTGCGAGGACGCTGATATCGTTTATGCCAAAAATTATGTTTGCCTGGATTTGCTTCCGCCAGTCACCAGTGAACCTCAGCCAGACGAAATGGTGAAATTATTCAGCAAATACAAGGGTTGGATAGCAGACGAAAAGCGCATGAACATGGCGAAACCTACTGCCCAGTACATGCACTGCCTGCCTTGCGAGCGCGGCGCGGAAGTGTCCGATGCCGTATTGGACGGCAAGTGGGGCGAGGCTTGCTACAATGAAGCCGAAAACCGCCTGCATGCCCAGAAAGGCGCTATGGCCTGTATCGTCCCATAAATAATATTAATAAAGATAACCGGAATTTGACTAACATTTGCTAGGTTAGATTCGGTTTTCTTCTTTTAATATTTAATATTTTGAGAAAATTTCACGGTTAGAGGAGCAAATAAATGGCAAAAAAACGCGTAGGCGTAATAGGAGGCGGCATCGTAGGGACTGCGCTGGGATACAATCTCAGCCTGTATGATTTTATCGATGTCACCTTGTTTGAGAAGGATCAGATCGGATCGGGAACCACGGCTAAATCCGCCGGTACTGTATGTCTTTTCGACGACTCAATATCTCACGAGCTTTGGCCGGTACGTTTGTATGGCTTCCAAACTTACACTCAGATGGAAAAAGAAGAAAGGGGATCGGCTGGATTTGATCAAACCGGGACCCTGGTCGTATGCACAGATGAGGAAGTTGAAAGATATACCAAGACCGGCATCGCATTGGCAAAATCAGCCGGCTATGAAGGCGAATATCTCACCGATCCCGAAGAAATCCGTAAACACTTCCCCGACATCAACCTGGATGGCGTGCTTGGAGCAGGATGGACCGCGGACGACGGTTACTTCGATCCGACCATGGCTGCCAATACTTTTGCAAAGAAGATAAAAGCCAATGGCGGAAAAGTCCTGCAGTACACCAAAGTTGAAAAAATCAACCTGCAGGGAAATCGTGTAACTGGTGTAGAAACAGACCAGGGTAATTTCGAGTTTGACGTTGTTGTGGATGCCTCCGGACCGTGGACCCGCCAGGTGAGCCGTTTGGTGGGACTTGAACTGCCCATATGGCACACTAAAGCGGAAGTCTTCTTCCTGGTACCTCCCAATAAGAAATTAGACTACAGCTTTCCAACATTAAAGTATCCTCGTTTCTATGCCAGACCTGAAGGGGATAATATTTTCATTTGTAAAGCCCATCTTACAATGGATTTGAGCGACCCGATGCATGCCGGGGTTTGGGATCCGGACAAATTGCTGCCTACGGGTGGTACAGATGATTATTTCCTTGAATTCTTATTCGGGGAACTTGAAGAGCATGCCCCACACTTGCTCAACTCCAGCTTAGCCTTCTCCTGGCTTGGATATCGGGCGGAACCTCCTGATTTCCTGCCTATCCTCGGCGATACGCCTGTAGAAGGATTTATGCTGGCAATCGGTTGCGGCGGAAATGGTGTCATCGAAGGTCCCGCGGTCGGTCGCGACATGGCGCAGTATATCGCCTATGGTGAGAAATCACTGCTTCTTCAAAGGCTTCCACTAAGTCGTTTTGAGGAGCAATTTGATCTCTCAGCCGTAGGTGTTGTGAAGCTGCCGGATTGACACCTGATCTTTTCTCAGAGATATGATCGAACGAGTTTTTGGCACCAGCACGAACAGAACCAAATACTCGTTCGATCCTAACAATGTTCAGAAAGGTGAATTGTTGATGTTGGATCCCCTGCAAGTTGCGATCGAAGAAGCTAAGTTAGGTATGGCCTCAGGCGGCGTTCCGATTGGATCGGTTTTGGTGCTGGATGGTCAAATCATCGCTCGTGGTCATAACCGCCAGAATCAATTGGACAGCATTATCCGCCACGCTGAATTGGACTGCATAGATAATGCGGGCGCAGTCTCAACTAGTGAATACCAACGCTCTACACTCTATACAACCTTATCTCCATGTGAAATGTGCGCCGGTGCAATTTTGTTTTTCAAAATTCCCAGGGTTGTGATTGGAGATAATAAGAATTATCAGGGAGCTGAGGCATACTTACAATCTCGTGGAGTTCTCCTGGAGATATTAAACGACCCGCACTGCATACGGATGCTTCAAGAGTTCGATCTTCAATATCCCGGTGTATGGAACAAGGGATAATTACCAGGTAATTTTATAACAATATGATTGATTTACTTTTACGAAACGTTTCCCTTCAAGATGGATCGGTGGATATAGATATTGCTGTCGATGAGGGGGTAATCATCGATAAAGGTTCAAACCTGGATTACCAGGCCCGCCAGCTAATAGATCTAAAAGGTCGCTTAATAATTCCAGGCTTTGTTGATCCCCATGTCCATCTGGATATCATCCTGATGAATTCATGGCAGCAGCCCGGCCGTCAAGAACCTTATCTCTCCCATTATGGATTGAATGAGTCCTTAGAACGTCGTCGGAAAGCTTTCACGTCTGAAGATATAGAAAGGCGCGCTGGTGCCGCGCTTGAACTGGCTTCCCGGCATGGCATCACTGCTCTGCGAGCGCAGTGCCATGTCGATACGGAAATCGGGTTAAAACACGTCCAGGCTTTACAAGCCGTAAAAGAAAAGTACGCCGGTCGCGTCACCCTGCAAATTGTCACTTTTCCCCAGCAAGGATTTACACGCAACCCTGGAAGCATCGAACTTATTAAAGAAGCCTTCCGGAACGGAGCGGATGTAGTCGGATGCGCCAGTAACCTTGACTTTGACTCTGCTGGAAATGTGGATTACAAAAAACACATTGATACGGCCCTTGAACTGGCCATGGAATTAGATGTTGATCTGGATATTCACGCCGATTTAGGAATTCCGCAGGAGGTGGAACTGGATGATTTGGAAGTGGTTTATATCGCCCGCCGGGCGATCGAGGTTGGTTACCAGGGTCGCGTAGCAGCGGGACACGTGTGTGCGCTCGGGTCAGCCTCTCAAGATATTGCTCAACAGGCCATTGAATGGATCAAACAGGCGGATATCAGCGTCATCAGCCAACCTGATCTTTATCGTCTTGGACGAGATGATACTCAAAATGTCCGCCGGGGTTTGACACGCGTCAAAGAACTGCTTTCAGCCGGGGTTAATGTCACCTATGCCTCTAACAATGTTCGTGACACGCTCAGACCGATGGGCAACCTGAACCCTCTCGAAGAAGCTTTGATACTCTCCTATGGCGCCCACATGGACACCATTGAGGACTTCACAACACTGTTACGGATGAGTACATACAACGCAGCAAAGGCGCTTCGATTAGGTAATTACGGGCTTGAGCCCGGTTGCAATGCGGATTTTGTCGTACTGGATGCACCTACGCCCTCTGCCGCCATTGTCGGTCTGGTGGAGAAAAATTACGTCTTCAAAGCCGGTCGCTTAATGGCTTCCAGCCGGGTAGTTAGCAATACTTATAATGGAAACCAACTCCAGGAAGTACAAGAGTCGTAAGGAGAATTAATGAGCGAGGTACTGAAAAAAACCGAATTAAATCAATGGCATGTCGACCATGGCGGAAGGATGGTCCCTTTTGCCGGTTGGGAGATGCCAGTGCAGTATCCAACCGGCCCGCTTCAGGAGCATAAAGCTACCCGCGAGTCAGCTGGACTATTTGATATCGATCACATGGGCCAGAT
This sequence comes from uncultured Chloroflexia bacterium, assembly GCA_963753725.1. Classification (GTDB taxonomy): domain Bacteria; phylum Chloroflexota; class Anaerolineae; order Anaerolineales; family UBA4823; genus CAVWDI01. The sequence continues at coordinate 305,956 of CAVWDI010000001.1, forward strand.
TGAAGTGCGCGGCACGCAGGCTGAGGCGTTCGTAAATTGGTTGGTTACTTACGATATCACCAAAATGAAATTACTCGATGCCCATTATGCCCTGTTCTGTTACGCAGATGGTGGTGTGATTGATGATCTGTTTGTCTACCGCTTGCCCGATCCGAAGGTTGAAGGTCAGGATTACTTTTTCCTGGCGATCAATGCCTCCAATCGGGACAAAGATGTGACCTGGGTTAAATCCCATGCAGCAGGATTTGACGTTAAGGTGAAAGACATCTCCGATGAAACCTATATGCTCGCCTTCCAGGGACCTAAAGCCCCTGAGATCATGGATCGATTAACCAGCGTTGATCTAACCGGTGTGGCTCGTTTTAATGCCGCCCAGGATATCATTTTTGATGATGTACCTGTTTTACTTGGACGGACTGGCTATACCGGCGAGGATGGATTTGAGCTCTTCTTTCCCGCCGAACATGCATTAAAGGTCTGGGAGGGTATATTGAAAGAAGGGGAAAGTGATAATGTTGTACCGGTTGGTCTGGCGGCGCGTGATAGTCTTCGCTTTGAGCCCTGTATGCCGTTATACGGTCACGAATTATCGCCCACTATTTCGCCGGTCGAAGCCCGCTTAACTTTTGCCGTTACTTTCGAGAAAGCGTTTATCGGACGCGATGCTTTGCTTAAACAGAAACTGGAAAGACCGGGTAAAGTACTGGTGGGTTTTGAACTTGTGGATCGCGGCGTAGCACGTGAAGGATATCCTGTTCTGCTGGATGGTGAGCAGATAGGTATCGTGACCTCAGGCATGTTCTCGCCTACCACCTCCCGCTATCTGGGTATGGCCTTCGTACCGCGCCAGTACGCATCCATAGGTACCGAGATCGAGATTCAGATCCGCAAGAAAATTGCCAGAGCAAAGATTATCAAACGCCCGTTTTATATTCCAGCTTACCGGCGTTAAAAGTTAGATAAATATTTAAATGTTATATGGAGAAATACACAATGAAAATAGATAAAGATGCACGCTATTCCAATGAACACGAGTGGGTTCGCGCAGAAGGCGACCTGTTCGTATATGGCATCTCCGACTTCGCCCAGGACCAACTCTCAGATATCGTCTATCTGGAACCGCCCGAAGTGGGCGAGGGGTTCGAGAAAGGCGATACGATCGGTGTGGTCGAATCGGTCAAAGCGGCCGCGGACCTGTACCTGCCCATAGGCGGCGAGATCGTGGAGGTGAACGAAGCCCTGGTAGACACGCCGGAGGTGATGAACAGCGATCCGTTTGGGGAAGCCTGGATCCTCAAGTTCAAAGCCTCGGATGCAAGTGAATTTGAGGGCTTGATGTCACCCGAGGATTACCAGAAATTTGCGGAGGAAGAACACTAATGACCCCATACTTACCGCAAACAGAAGATGATTTGCGAGCCATGCTGGAAACCATCGGCGCCTCATCGGTGCAAGCATTGTTCGAGGATGTGCCGGAAGCATGCCGCTACCCGGACATGAAGCTGCCGAAAGCGCTGTCCGAGATGGAGATACTGACCGAACTGTACAGCATGGCCTCCAAGAACAGTACCACCGGATGTTTCGCCTCCTTTATCGGCGCGGGTGCATACAACCACTTTACCCCCAGCGCTGTCCCGTACCTGGCAGGGCGCGGTGAGTTCCTGACCGCATACACCCCCTACCAGCCGGAAGTCAGCCAGGGCACCCTGCAGGCCATATTCGAATACCAGAGCATGGTGGCCGAACTGACCGGCATGGAAGTGGTCAACGCCAGCCATTACGATGGCGCCACCTCCATGGCGGAAGCGGCCATCATGAGCTACAACACCGCCCGCGGCAAACGGAGCAAGATCCTGGTATCGCCCAGCGTACACCCCCAATACCGGCAGGTGCTGCGCACCTATCTGCCTGGAGACCAGCTGCAAATCACCGGCGATGAGGACCTGAACGCCGGGCTGGATGACCTGGTGAAGATGCTGGATGAGGATACCGCCTGCCTGATCGTGCAGAACCCGGATTTCTTCGGGCAGACTGCTGGATGTAGACGGACTGGCGGATGCGGTGCATGCGGCCGGAGCGCTGCTGGTGGTGGTCGCCAACCCGATCCACAGCCTGGGATTATTGAAACCGCCCGGAGCGTACGGCGCGGATATCGTTGCAGCCGAGGGACAGCCGCTGGGAGCAGGTCTCAATTTCGGAGGCCCCTACCTGGGCGTGTTCGCAGCCACGATGAAGAACGTGCGCAAAATGCCGGGACGGCTGGTGGGCGAGACGGTGGATACGGAGGGCAAGCGCGGCTATGTGCTGACATTATCGCCGCGCGAACAGCATATCCGCCGCGAAAAAGCCACCAGCAATATCTGCACCAACCAGGGACTGATCGCATTGATGGCGGGCATGTACCTGGCCTATATGGGTAAACAGGGCATGCGGGCGGTAGCGGAACTGTGCTACCAGCGTGCCCACTACGCGGCAGGGGAGATCGACAAGCTGGAGAAGTACCGGGTGCTGGGTGACAGGCCATTCTTCAACGAGTTTGCCGTCGAATGCCCGGTAGCCGGTGAAGGGACTCAACCAGGCTTTGCTGGAGGCGGGCATATTGGGCGGGTATGACCTGGGAGACGATTATCCTGATAGAGAGAACCAGATGCTGGTATGCGTGACGGAGATGAACGACAGGAAGCAGATCGATCACCTGGTCGAGACACTGGCTGGGATTGGATAGCGGAGAATAAAAATGCGAAAACAATTGGAACCTTTAATCTTTGAAATCTCCTCCCCCGGACGGACGGCATATACCCTGCCGGAACTGGATGTACCTGAGAGCGCGCTGCCGGGCGGGTATGTGAGAGAAGAACTCAACCTGCCGGAGGTGAGCGAGCTGGACTTCGTGCGCCATTACACGCACCTGAGCCAGATGAACTATTCGATAGACACCGTGTTCTACCCGCTGGGGTCGTGCACGATGAAATACAACCCCAAAGTGAACGAACGAGCAGCCGCCATCGAAGGGCTGACGCACGTGCATCCCCTGCAGCCGGAAGCCACCGTTCAGGGCAGCCTGCAGTTGATGTATGAACTGCAGGAGATGCTGGCGGAAATCTCGGGCTTTGCGGCCGTATCGCTGCAGCCGGCAGCCGGCGCGCACGGCGAGTTCGCGGGTGTGCTGATCATGCGCGCCTACCACGAGAGCCGCGGCGACAGCAAGCGCACCAAAGTGCTGATCCCGGATTCAGCCCACGGCACCAACCCGGCCTCGACCGCCATGAGCAGGTTTCACAGTGGTCGAACTGCCTTCGGACGAACGCGGCAATGTCGACCTGGGTGCTTTGAAGCGCGAATGCGATGACACGGTGGTGGGACTGATGCTGACCAATCCCAACACGCTTGGTCTGTTCGAAGAGCAGGTGCTGGAAGTGTGCGAAACGATCCATAAGTGCGGCGGGTTGGTGTACGGCGACGGGGCCAACCTGAACGCCATGATGGGCGTCGCCAAGCCGGGCGACCTGGGGGTCGATGTGCTGCACTTTAATCTGCACAAGACCTTCACCACCCCGCACGGCGGGGGCGGACCGGGCTGCGGACCGGTGGGTGTGACCGAAGAACTGGCGCCCTTCCTGCCTGGACCCATCGCGGCGAAAGATGGCGATGCATACAAACTGTTTGCGCCGGGGCAGTCCATCGGCCGAATGAAAGCCTTCTTCGGGAACTACGGCATGTTCATCCGGGCCTACACCTATATCCGCATGATGGGCGCGGACGGTTTGCGTGCGGCTTCTGAGAACGCGGTGCTGAACGCCAACTATTTGAAAGCCCTGGTATCACCGCATTACAAGCTGGCGGTGGAACGCACCTGCATGCACGAGTTCGTGGTGCACGGCGATATCCCCGGTACGGATGTGATTGCGCTGGACGTGTCCAAGCGTTTGATCGATTACGGGCACCACCCGCCGACCAACTACTTCCCGCTGATCGTGCACGACGCCTTGATGATCGAGCCGACCGAAACGGAGAGCAAGAAGACCCTGGATGACTTTGCGGAGGCACTGGTGAAGATCAAGCAGGAAGCCGAGCAGGAACCAGAACTGCTGCATGATGCGCCGCACATCACGCCGGTGTTCCGGATGGATGAGGCTACTGCGGCTAGGAAACCGGTTTTGTGCTACAAAGGATGAGATAACTCCTCGAGATACTTATATCAAAAAGCCCTGGCAGTAAACGATCACTGCCAGGGTTTTCTAATATTTGGAGTCTAATCAAATATAAAGATGTATTCCGGTAAATTAGAATGACAAGTGGACCTGAGGGGATTTTAATCCCCTTATAGCACCCTAAACCTTGCCTTTTTAAAAATGAAAACCCCCACTGGCGGGATTAATAAAGTGTACCTGAGGGGATTCGAACCCCTTACAGGGACTATAGCCCCTGACCTCCTCAGTGCGATTTGATACCAGGGAACCGTCCATTATGTCTGCTGCCTATACTTGGTGGTCTAAAGTCTATCCAATCTCCATATATGGGGATCACAATATCCAAGAAGTCCATATTTTCCAAATGGGGTTACCTTCGTTGCACCGGGTTGCACCAGACATGAAGAAAGAAAAGCAACTCAATTCCGAATTACATTTCTGTGCTTATGGTTTGGGGTGGATTATTATTTGGGTGTCCGCAACATCTGGTAGATTTATCAAACGGAATCTACTCAACCTAACCCAAGAGCATTTTCATCTGCTGGTCCAGGGCATCCTTATGCGTATCAGGCACCTTTCCAAGCAGATACTCCAATGCGGCCGCTAAACTCAGGCGCGTATGGGGATCATCCTTTCCATAATGCTGAATTTCCGTGAAACATATTTGAACGTATTCATCCCAGTTGAAAACAGGCTGGATCAATCGAACTTCGCGTGAATCATCTGTGTAAATCCCTGTTTGTTCCGGTCTCTGTGAAATTAACAACAGCAGGTTGGTCAACCTGGTGATAACCTGATGAGCTGTTGTGGGAGCATTGACCGCCGGGGAAAGCGCTTGCAGAGCGATGTCCACCAGCATACGTAAACCGTATGCCGGATCTTGATAGACCGTCCTTTCAGGTCCAAGATAGAACGCTTTGAGAACTTTTTTTTCATCCAGATCGCATTCCCCATAGATCTCAACAACCGGATCACCCTCATTTAAATACTGCCCGCTTCTGGGGAATATCTGAATAACACAGTTGTGTTCACCGGCAATCTGCAGCAGGGTGCTGCGCTCAATCCCCTTGAGAACGCCGTGTGGGTAGCTTTTGGAAAAAAGGCTGCGCCGGGGTTTTTTATATCGGATCATCTGGTCAGCTTCCCCAAATGGTGCAATCTGGCACTCTACGTATGCTTTTTCAGGAGGTAATGTGTCTTCTATCGCCTGACGAGTTTCATCGGCAATTAATGATATGGTATGCGTCACCCGGATCATCAACATGACATGTTTCATGAAAATGATAAAGATAATCAGGGAGGCAAAAACCAGGATGATTTCGATCAAAAAGGAAACAACCGTGACTTGTTCCAGACGGGATCTTAGGGAAAATACGAGCAGTATGAACGAATACACGAACGTACCGATAAACAAACTCAGGGCGATTTTGGTGGTGTGAGATCGTTCAAAAATTGTGATCACCCGCGGTGAGTACTGCTGGTTGGCTAATTGCAGGGCTACAAGTGATATTGAGAAAACAATGGCCAGAAATGAAAGCATCGAACTGGCGACCAGGGAGGAGATGGTCACGCCGATACTTGTTTTTGCCTGCCACCACTCATTGATATTCTCCTGCTGTACCAGATAGTCATCTGCGGAGCCAGCGATAATAACCAGCAGGATTGCCCCCACCATGAATAAAATTGGGTAAAACACTAACGAATCCGCGATCCACTCCTGAAAGCCATCCCAGGCGTAGTCAAGTCTGCTGCGCTCATCAACCCATTGGGCACGTACCGTATCCATATATTTTCTCCCTAGCCAAAAACATTGCAATGATCTCTCGAATGCGTATTCAAGAAATTATATTAACGAGTAAAGGACCATACAGACCACCCTGAATGACTGCAAGATCGATCGCTGAAATCCTCTCAGCCGCTGTCTTCGTCAGGGATTTCAAAGTGTCGTAAGCGCCGGATGACATCATAGAACATGAGCAGAATGATCACCCCGTTAACGCCGTAGAATATGGTGATTATTTTTGTCAGAGGGGTGGTTGGAGAGAAATCGCCGTAGCCTATAGTGGTCAAAGTGATCACTACGAAGTAGAACGAATCTACCCAATCCCACCCTTCTAACCAGTGATATAACACTGCGCCAACCATCAAAATGATCACAAGATACACAAATAATGGACGGGTTCTGGGGTCTTTCAGCACATCCAGGAAAAAGAAATCTTCCAACTTCTTGTGTTTTCTTTTTTGAGTTTGGCTCATTATCAATCCTTTAATTTTCTTAGTCCATTTCTACGTATTCATTAAAAAAGGCATATTGTTTTTTTTATATTGAACAGACGCCTAGACGCCCGCTTTCGCCACAATCCTTCCTGACTGCACGGCATCCACCAGCGCCTGGTAGTCCACTTCGGTCTGGTCGGCATAGGCCACTGCGAAATCGGCCATGGCGTTGTCAAAAACATCCCCCTTCCCCAGGTAGCCGCTGATGGCGGAGGCATCTCCGGAACGGGCGTGGGCGCGCGCCAGACAGGTGCTGCACACCCCCAGATACGTCCCCAGACCGCTTTCATCCAGGGTGGAAATGTCGAAGGAGCCCTTCATGTCCTTCAGCTGGCGCCAGTAATAATTTCTTCCGGTTTGTTGGCCGTGTGTCCATCCCAGAAAGATATCGGAGGCGGCCTGCATGGTGCGCTGACCCTGCACTACCCGCTGGGCCTGGCTGGCAAAATCCCTCTTTGGCAAATACGGTTCCAGGGCTGATGGGCCAGCCTCTTTCTGCTGCAGGATCATATCATCCTGTCCCGCATCACCGGCCAGCAAAGCGATTGTACAGCGGGTGCCAACGCTGCCCACCCCGCCCACCCTTAACGCCGCGTCGGTAATTCGAAATCGCCTCAGCAGCCGTTGTCTTTCCATTGATAGACTCTCTACATACTCATTCCATAATTTTTCAATATCCGCCTGTGAGATTTGCTTTTTCTGATCTTCGTTCAGCAGTGAACTCAAGCGCACCAAAAGAGGCGGGTCGTTTATGATCTGGCGCTTGCCTTCAACCAGTGCAGTGAGTTTGCCCAGGGTCCTCTGTCCGGTGTGCGAGCGCGCCTTTTTAACCGCCTTTTTGGTGCTTTTTGCGCCAGTTTTAGAATATTTCTTAAAGACTTTCATCACCTGATCCACATCCACATCGAAATACCACACATCCATGATAGCGGCATCTGCGAAACGTTTCATCAACGTGCGGTATGATCGGGATACTATTGCTGCCAGATTGCGGCAGTCTTTCTCCTTGAAACCATTCTCCCTGCCGGCCACCACCGCGCTGGCAGCCAGCCTTTTCAGGTCCCATTCCCAGGGACCGGGGTAAGCCTCATCGAAGTCATTGATGTCAAAGACCAGGTTGCGCTCCGGGGTGGCGAAAATGCCGAAGTTGGAAAGGTGGGCGTCCCCGCATAGGACTACGTTCAGTCCTGTGACAGGAGTATTCGCCAGGTCAGAGGCCATCACGGTGGCCGAACCGCGCAGGAAGGCAAAGGGTGATGCCAGCATGCGCCCGTACTTGATCGGCAGCAGATACTGCAACCGCCCCTTATCCTGCGCCTGCAGCAAATCGAGCGGATCGGGGCGCTCGGCTGCCGGAGCCCAATCGCCGTGACTGCTGCGCGGCGCCTGCTTTCTCAAACTTTTTCCCTGACCAGTCCGTTCTTTCGGTGTAAGCTGTTTTATGTCTATCGTTTGCTCAGACATTTTCTGTGCTCCTATTATTTTATTGGATATGATTGAAGTTTTAATTGTCGGCGGCCTGATCTGGACCAGAACCTTCCACTGCATCCGGTGCATCCACAGGATACCTGCTCAGATGGAGTTCAACTGCTGATGCGATATCGTCGTGAATGTGTTCGGCGCCGATAAAATCGATTACATCACTGCGTTCTAATACCTCCAACACCTGCGGTTTGAGACGTGCGATATGCAGGTCAATTCCTTGGTCTTTGCCAGCTTGTGCAATCTTCTTGAGCATATCAGCGCCTTCTGCATCCATAAAGTTTACCCCTTCCATGCTGAGTACGACTCCATTCAATGGTGGATCTGCTTGCACGCGTATATCCCGCAAGCGGTCTCCCAAAGCACCGGCATTGACGAAAAAGAGCCCGCCATCGAAGCGCAGGATGCTCAAGCCTGGATAGGTCTGGTGATCGGGGTGCTCATTCAGGTCAAAGAATGCGTGTGTATTAGGTTTTCGCCCCAGTTCTGGTATGTAGGGCAGAGCAGATACGGCCACCAACCAGACAATCGACAGCGCCACGCCGATGGCAACACCCTGCAATATCCCAAATGTCATCACACCCAGCAGAGCCGCCATGGCTGCCAGGAATTCCCAAGGTTTTACTTTATACAAGCGCTTCATTTCACCCACATCCATCATGCCCATTACGACAGCCTGGATAATGATGGCGCCCAGGACGGCTTCCGGCAGTGCGGAAAACAATGGCGCCAGGAACATCAAAGTCAGGATAATGAAAACAGCCTGGGCCAGGTTGGATATCTGCGACCTTGCCCCGGCATCATCGTTGACCGGGCTTTTAGAGAGACTGCCGTTGTCGAATATGCCCTGGAATAAGCCTGATGAGACGTTAGACATACCCTGCGCCAGCAGTTCCTGGTTGATATTTATCCGGTAATTGTGTTTATTGGCGTAATCGCGCACTGCCGCGGTGGTCACTGAAAATCCGATCAGCAGCAATCCGACTGCCGCCCCCACAATCATCGCCAGGTTGTCCAGGATCATGCCAATGTTGGGCATAACAAAACTGGGCAAACCACTCGGAACTTCAGCGATCAGTGCCACACCCAGGTCACCCAGATTTAATAGTGCAGTCGCAGCAATTCCCAGCACAACTGCTACCAGCGCACCAGGGATTTTTGGTGCGAAAATCTTGATTCCAAAAACCAGCAAAAGCGCTAAAATGCCCACCACCAGGGTCGGTATACTGGTCTCAGGCAGGCTGGTGATCCAGGTCCATAACTTCTGCCAGGTATTTGAACCAGCTTTCTCCGTTCCGGTAATTTTGAACAGCTCCCCTGCTGCGACATTGATGGCCACCCCAAAGGTAAAGCCGGTCAGCACACTGGCTGCCAGAAATTCGGAAATCCATCCCATTTTCAACAGGTACATGATAATGAACAGCAGCCCTGCCACAAACACAATGGCAGCCGCTACCGCAACAGCCTCATCCGAACCAGCCGAGGCCACTGCCAGCACAGCCGCGCCTAAAACAGCCGCTGTGGATGAACTGGGTCCCTGTGTTACCTGCTTCGAAGTGGTGAACAGGGCGAAAGCGATCAGGCCGACCGCCGCGGCGTACAGGCCGTACTGCACCGGTACACCGCTGATGGTGGCATACCCCAGGGAGGTGGGCACCATCAAAGCCCATACCGATAGTCCTGCAATGATGTCGTTCTTCAACCAAGAGCGGTCATAGTTGGGCAGCCACCCCACGATCGGTAGGAAGCGTGCAAGCCCGCCCTGATTTCCATTACCTTTACTTTTTTTTGCAGTCATGTCTTATATTCTCCTTATTTTCTCCCAATTTAATTTGTCTGCCCAGCGCTGCGATTTCCTTCCATCTTTACATTCAGATCGTAGCTGGTGATGGGAATGTCGATACCTGAACTTTCGAGGGCAGCATCGATAGCTGTACATACCTTATTCCGTACATCCCAATCCTGGTGGTAGTCCGAGATCCACCAGCGCACCCGCATTTTTCGGGCTGAGTCGCCAAAATCAATAAATAAGACCTCCACTCCCTTATCGGTCAGCACACCGTCAACCTCTTTGAGTGTATCGGCGATAACCTGTCTGGCTTTTTCCAGGTCCGAACCGTATGCAATATGCAGGTCGACCTGCATGCGGTATTCGGGATCCGGGTAAGTGTAGTTGGTCACATGGCTGTTGAGCATCTTGGTGTTGGGAATGATCACCTCCCGGTTATCGCGGGTCAGAATTCGTGTAGTGCGCGTTCCGATCTTCTGCACATCTCCCCACGTGTCGGTATCCCTGATTTGAATGCCATCGTGAACGCGAAAAGGCTGGTCCAATAGAATAATAAACCCGCTGATGGCATCGGAGATGGCATCCTTAGCACCGAACGATATGATCAACGCCGCTACCAACACGGTGATCGACAATACACCCAGGTTGATGCCAAAATGGGCCAGCCCAATGCTCAGCATGATGACCAGTAAAACCAGCATCGAGGATCGTTTGGCAGCGGAGATGACCGGGTTCATACGCAGGCGTTCATCATCATCTGGCAGGCTGTCTTTATACCAATCAGCCGCCAGATTGATCATCCTGATACCGATAGTAGAAATGATTACCAGGCCCAGCGCAAAGAAGATATCAGCGATTATTGTCCTTATCTCCTCGCTCAGGAAATCCAGGCGCAGGACAGCATATCGAGTGATAAATAGAACCACCAGCCACTGCAGGTCCGGAACAATTTTTACCAGATTCGTGTCGTCAAATTCTGTAGTAGTGCTGTGGGCGATCCAACGCAGCAGGATTTTCAGTAGCCTGATGCCCACGAAATATCCCACCAAAACAATCAACACTGAAATCGCCAGGTTGAACCAATCTTCGGATGTCAGGCCCAGAAAAGATTTTCCGGCAATTCCTAAGTCAGTAGTTATCTCAACGACTTTAAGTTCAATGCGATCCGAAGTTGGTGTGGGTACTGGCGTCCTTTCGGCGACCGAATCGGATATTTCCTGGACCGCTTCAGGCGCTATCGCAGCTTCTCCCTCCGGGCTGGGTTCAGGCGCAGGCGTCCCCTCACCCGCTGGCGCTGCATCGGCTTCCGCTTGAGCAGGGACCTGAGCCCCGGCAGTGTCTGGTAAAGCAGTTGCTGTTGCAGCCGGTGTTGATGGTCCCGTACCACAGGATGAGGTCAAACCAACAAACCAGATCAGGATTAGAAAAATCGCCAAATAAAGCCAGTTTTTTTTGCGCTGGTTCATAATTCGATCACCTGGATGCCCCGGATCAATGTTGTTTAAAGTTATAAGTAAAATTCTTGTTTTCCTTCAACTGCTGCTCATTTCATCTTCGAACTCTCATTAAATTTGAAATCCACAGAATTCCGTAGACGATTGTTAACAGGACATGCATCATAAAAATTGAGAAACTGTCCAGGCGTTTAGTGCTGCACTCGAGTGTTTTATTTTCAATCACAGTTGAATTATCAGAGCAGTGATTCTTCCGCATGCCATATTTGTTGATGCCCGCTTGAGCCATATTCATTCTCCTGGATATGAAAATGAACCTGAATATCCAACTCCGCAACCAAATCCGCCTATCGATTGATCGTTCTGGTTTGGTTAATTGACGCAGCCTGTGTTGGCTGCGTCAATTATGCGCTTGTAAAGGCTGGATAGTTCTATTCTCAAAACTTGGTTACCTTTTCAAAAACCAAAATCTATCAGCCAGTTGACCCATTTCTTGAGCGTTTACGGCGTTTATAGGAATATGCGCCTCCCATCAGGGCGAATGCCCCGGCCATTCCGATCGATCCGCCGCAGGAGGGGAATTCGAAACCTCCACCCTCCCCGGCTGGCTGCTGCTCAGGCGCTCCCTGATCAGGCGGCTGCTGTTCCGGTGGCTGTTGGGCTGGCGGTTCCTGTGCTGGCGGTTCCTGTGCTGGCGGTTCCTGTGCTGGCGGCTGCTCCGGCGCGGGTTGGATGGGTTCGACCGATACAGGCTGGGTCGGATTTAGATAATCCTGCACATATGGACCCACTACCGCTACACAAAGACACATAATCACCACCAGAGCTGCGCCCAACGCAATGGCAGTCCAATTGGTGCTTTTTTTCTCCTGCGGCGGAGGTTGTGCAGGCGCTGGCGCTGGCTGCGGCGCGACCGGCTGCAGGGCGGTATTTAATGCATTCTTGAATTCACCAGGAGTCTGGAAGCGCTGGTCCGGACTCTGCGCCATAGCTTTCAACACGACCTGCTCCACGCTCTGGGGCACATCCGGCCGCAGCCCGCGTAAATTGACAACAGTCCCAGGGTCGGGTGCCTTACCTGCCAGCAGGGTATACAGCAGCGCGCCCAGGGCATAGACATCTGTGCGCTGGTCGATCACGCCTCCCTGGACCTGTTCTGGACTGTTATATGGACTGGCGGCAGCGCTCGATGATGCGACCATACCGAAGTCCGCCAGCTGCGGCTGTCTCTGGACTCCGAGTAATATATTTGATGGCCTGAGATTACCGTGCACAGTTCCCTGGCTGTAAATGTATTCCAAGCCGGGGATGGTATCGCTGACAAACGCCTGCGCCTGGTTGAGATCAGCGTATGAAGCCAGGTTTTCGGCTGCAGACCTGGAATCCATAAAAGGCGTTACCAGATAATTGGCGCCATCCTCCTGTCCCGAATCCAGCACCGGCAGGATATTGGGGTGCTGCATCCCGGCGGCCAGCTGGGCGTATTTGGTGAAGGATGCCACAGCAGTCTGGTCATTCTGGGCTTCCGGTTTGAGCACCTTGACCGCCACGTAGCTGTTTTCGGCGGGGTTAAAACCTTTATAGACCACAGCCCGACCGCCCTCATCGATTTTTTCGATGATCTGGTATCCTGCAATTGTTTTTCCAATTAAATCAGACATAAAACCTCCTAACAATATTGAATTTTATCAGTGTTTTCGTTCGAAGACACTGTTTTACTTTCTCAGTCTGCGCCAAAATCCTCGCGCAGCTGAATTTCCTGCTCCATCGACAGGCTGGTGGCGAAAATCTCAACCTTACAGCCACCCTGTTTGCGAGCATCTGAAATCTTGTATACAACCTCATCACTGGTCATCAGGAACAGGGCAGATGTCCCCTCCGTGACATTCTTGCGAACTTCATTTATGAATTCTTTATCAATGCCGTAGTCAGAGAACTTTCCAGACATAGCGCCCATAGCGGCTCCCACCGCCATTCCAAACAGGGGTACGAAGAAAATCAGTCCGAACAGCAAACCCCAGAAAGCGTCGCCCAGCGCCCCTTCGCCAGTCAAACTGCCCAGGTGCTCGGTTTTTGGTTTCTTTTCACCATCAGGCCAGGAAACCAGCGCTGCGTCTTCCAGAGAGATCAACTGCCCTGCGGCAAATTCCTGCACCAGATCGAGCATGCTTTCTGCCCCTTCCGGAGAGTAAAATTTGTAAACGGTGATTGTGGTCAAATTTCTTATCCTTGAGCGAATATGTAGTTCACAACCATCAATAACTAAATATGTGCTTCGGACTTCTTCTTGAGCCAATAGCATACATTTCGATTTTTATTTATGATTCTTTTCAACTGGTAATTCCACATCCACAAACGCTGCTGTGGAGTGGGCATCAGGTCGATGGTGTAGGAACGACCTATCGGCATGTAATGGAAAATCCAGCCGTAAGCCGCGCCCTGCTCTTCGAATAGAAAATCAATGAATTCTTCCGATAATATCTCTTCAGCGTTGTGGCGGGTAGCTGTCAGCGAGACCCCGAAAGGCACACCCTTGTCTCTCAATCTGGAGAAGGTATCCAATACCTGGTCGAATACCCCTTCCCCCCGTCTCGTATCGGTGCGTTCGCGCCAGCCTTCCACCGATATCGCCGGTGAAAAATTGCCCAGTTTCGCCAGCCTTTCGGTTACCTTATCATTTATCAGCGTCCCGTTGGTGTAGGACATAAAAATAATATCCGGGTGCCTCTCGATCATATCCAGCAGGTTCTTCCCCTCAGAACGGTAGGCAAACGGCTCACCGCCGCTGATCACCACTGCCTGCTTTCCCCACAGGTCTTTCACTTCGCTCAGGATGCGGTCGAAAACAGGCCATTCCAACTTATCCCGGTCGGTCCCTAAATCAGCGTAGCAGCCCACGCAGCGCAGGTTGCAGGCTTTAGTTGGGCTGACGACCAGGAAACCAGGCGGATCGGTCCCATTTTCAGCATTGAAATTTTTAATTTTCTGGCGGGTTTGCGCTGAATTTTGCAGGTACTGTCCGCCAAATCGAAACGTATTGTTAATAAACTGCTGGGAAACATTTTGCGCGGAGAGTATGCGGTCAACTGAATTAACGATGGCATTGCCCATCATCGCCAGATCAACCTGGACGCCGGGCGGATAACGGGAATCCGGGTTAGGATTTTTAGCCCTGAGCATAAACCTTCGTTTTGCCAAAGACACAAAAATCCGCCTAAGTGGGGTAAATCGGGCAAGTATTGGTCCGAATAACCGTAGTATGGGAGCAAATATCTTTACCATTAAATCATTCATTTTTGACATTTATAGCGTCATTTGATTGATAAAAGTATAGCAACCAGGGTGTCATTTACCAGTAACTGAGAGTTATGTTCTTAAATCATTATCATCGGCATATTAGATCCATTGCTGAATGTTCATCACATCCAGAACAATCACAGTTAATGTATGTCAATCAGCCTTGCTGGGCGGCGGTGTCAAAACCGGCAGCACACCCGGCAGTACTTTCGCCGAGACGGGCGTCGGGTCCCAGATTTCGCCATCACCCTGGACGGTTTGGGGCGGGTCGCACTCAATGGTGATCTCACGTCCCTGCCAGTGTTTAACTGCATCCGGATCCGGCTGCTTGCCGAAGACCTGTTCGCCAACTGCAATCAGGGAACTGAGGCTGTCATCACGCACCACGATCACATCCAGCAATCCGTCACTGACGCTGATGTTTTGGGCGGCAGACATCCCGGGCATGCCAATGTTGCCGGCGTTATCGATCAAACAGGTTAAACCGTCGGTTTGATGTTCAACGCCATCCACGGTAATGCGATATTTGGCTTGTGGTTTCCCTTCGAGCGCCTTCAATCCGGCGATAGAATATGCCAGCATTCCCCATTTGTCTTTCAATTCGCGGTCGGCCAACTTGACCTTATCCCCGGCAAAGCCCATCCCCACCCGCAGCATAAAGCGTTTCTCGCCTACCTGGCCCATATCAACCATACGGACGACACTCTCAGGGTCGATCATAATCTGGGCTGCTTTGGTAAGCTCTTTGGGTATCCCCAACTCCACCGACATCAGGTTGGCAGTGCCGCCCGGCAGGATCGCCATAGGGACTCCTCCGCCCTGGACGGCCTGGGAGACTTCCATAACGGTGCCGTCACCGCCGTAAGCGCCGATGGCTTCTGCGCCATCTGCGATGGCCTGTTGGGCGAAGCGAGTAGCGTCACCGCTTTTCTGGGTCAGGGATATATCCCATTCCACACCCGCCGGGTGGAATACATCATTGAGCTGGTTCAAAATCGGCTGCGGTTGGCCGGATGCGGGGTTGATCACGATATGAATTTTTTTAGCCATGTTTGCCTCCAAAAATCTTAAGTCTGGGTCACCTTCTAAATAGACTTTGTACTATACGAAATACCAAAAAAATGTTTTCTGGTGTTCAGCATGCCCCCATTACACTAAACGATGCTCACATTATCCCGGACTCCTTCAAATGGCTGTCTGATTATTAAGGCAGCCTCCCTTCATCGATGAAACGGAAGTAGAAATCCCAATAAGGTCCCGGCCTGGAAAGCAAGACCCTTATTGGGTAAAGACTAATCGTCGTCTGAGCTGACCAGGTCTGACCAGCCGCTTTCCACTTTGTTCCAGAATCCTTTTACCTTGCCAGAGACCTCTTCAACTGTGGACTGGGCCTGGAAGGTGAGGTAGTTTGCGGATACATTATCCCAATTGACCACGTTCCACCAGGCAGCCACGTAGTCGGGGCGTCGGTTTTCATAATTCAGGTAATAAGCGTGCTCCCACACATCCAAACCCAGCAGTGGAAACAATCCTTCCGAAATTGGATTATCCTGGTTTGGGGTGGTTTTAATGAGCGCATTTCCATCAGCATCCACGCATAACCAGGTCCAGCCGCTGCCGAACAGGGTCAGGGCTGCCTGTGTAAACTGCTCTTTAAAACCATCCGATGAGCCGAATGCTGTCCCAATTAATTCTGCCAGTCCCCCGCCCGGTTCGCCGCCTTTGGGGTTCAGGCTGGGCCAGAACATCGAGTGGTTGGCGTGCCCGCCGCCGTTGTTGCGCACAGCGGTACGGATTGCCTCAGGAACTGTATCTAATTCGTACAAAAGATCGTAGACACTTTTTCCCTGCAGATCTTCGTAACCTTCCAGGGCTTTGTTGAGCTTCTCCACGTAGGCGGCATGGTGCATGCGGTAGTGGACTGTCATGGTGCGCGTATCGATGTAAGGCTCAAGCGCATTGTATTCATAAGGTAACTTGGGTAATTTGTAAGTCATGGTGAAGTCTCTCCTATTATTAATTTAGATAAGAACCATGATCGTGCGATCAGCGGGTTCCTTTATTGACCTGGGGTTATTACTCCAGATCACTATTCTACAATCTCCTGCAGTTCAAGGACGTTGTAGTTGCCATCACTGTTTTTTGCTTCCAGGCGGTACTTGTAGATGGCTGCCGCGTTGTAACAGTCCTCAAAGCTGCCTTGCAGTGGGGCATTGGGCACGACCACCACCCCGTCCCGCAAAAGCTGGATGTGGTCTGCGTTCATCACTTCCCAATAAATTACGGCACAGCCGCCGACATTGGTGCGCTGCGGTTCAATATAAAAGTTATTTATTGTTACCGGGCCGGTAGCCAGCGGAAGAGGAACTCCTGATCCTGAATCTGGCGGGACTGGGGTTGCGGGTTGTGAACCGGCTGCCGGGTCGGCTTGATCTGCGATCACCTGCAGTTCCATCCAGTTGGAAGAGCCGGCGGCATTTGAAACATCCAGGCGGTAGACAAAGTTGCCGGGGGCGCTCGGACAGGTCTGGTAGGTGTGGCTGGCGGGAGCCTGGTCGAGGACCAGCAGGCCGTCCTGCTTGAGCTGCACCAGGTCAGCATTCTGAACCACCCAGGAGATATTGGCGCAGCCGCCAACCGTGATGCGCGCGGGCTTTACAATATAGGAGTGAATCACAACCTGTGCAGCGCTGGCATCCTGCACCATGGTGGGCACGGGAGCGGTGGGCGCGGCCTGGGTCAGCACCGGGTTAGTGGGCATGGCGGCTGGTTCAGGTTCTTGCGAGCCGCGCAGTAAAAATAAAACCAGCAGTCCGATTCCTATGAACAATAAGATCACAATAAATACAGCCAGGATCAACAGCCAATTTCTGTCGTTTCCCTGTTTAGCGCCATTTTCCATATATTCGCTCCGTTATTCTTTACTCGTTTTCTGAATAGAATATTGTGTGGCCTTGCCCTGAGGGTTTTCGCCTGCTGCGATCAACCCTCAGGGTTTTATTGGCCGTACTTTATTAATTCAAATCAATTTTTCATAAAGGACTTGATGACGCCGAAACCGCCCTGTACTACCAGCAGTAAGGCAGTCAACCAGATCAGCACCTGGCCTCCGACCAGTGAATTGAACAGCAGCAGCAGACCGAGCAAAATGCTGATGGCGCCAAAGATACCTGCACCCCAACCTTCGCCTTGAAATGCTGCGATCACTGCAGATATACCGATCAGGATACCGAAGATGCCCAGGATGATGGCCACGACAGCTGGAACGGCTACGGTGCTTGCCACGGGGTTCTGGAACACCAGCAAACCCGCTGCAATACCGATCACGCCTCCGAACAGCTTCCATCCCCACTCTGCTTTGTCAATAAAGATGCCCAGCAAAGTAACGATGCCCCAGATGAACCAGGACAGGCCCACCAGCAGCATGATCAGGGACAGGGTGGCAGTGGGTTGGGTGAACAGCAAAATACCAAAGACCAGGGAAATGATTCCCCCAAATAGTAAAACATAACGTTCGCTTTTATTCTCCATTTTATTCTCCTTTTTTATTTGTCCGAATAATTATTGCGCAGGCAGGCGATCCCATAGTGAATGGGTAAACCTTTCTAACAAACCTGCACGTGGTCAACTCACGAAACCGGAATAAATAGATTATTCAATTTTCTCTACGTTACACCTCCTTCACCCTGCGGCATTTCCATCCGTTAGGACGAGTCCATACTGCTGCACAGGACCATTACTGTGGACTTGTCAGAGGGAATTTCTTTAAAATTATTCTCCAATATGGGTCATACAGCTGAGATTTTCTCCTCATAACCGTTATTTTTCAGTCAATGTATCCAGGGCAGAAGTGATGGCCAGGATAAGGGCGTCATTCTGACCCGGGGCCACCTCCACACCATAAGTATCTCGAACGCGGAACCACTTCTTAGAGACTTCAGCCACCGTGTCGCGTCCAGCTTCGATTTTGTATTCATGATCGAGGATATTGCCTTTAATATCCAGGTCCGGACCGTTGGCTACCTTGACCGAAAAGCGGTCACGCACCGGTGAAATGATCGCTTTTTTGACCGTCGCCAGGTTACTTCCGTCAGGGCTTTCAATTTCCATAGTATCTTTGACGCGCAGTTTGCGCTCCTGGGTTTTGCACAATGGGTTGCCCTGCCGGTCCTCAATCACCAGCGTATTACGTACGCGCATCGCTTTTCCATCGACCTTGAAAACCCGGTCGCCGTTTTCATCTTCGATCCAGAAGTCATTCCCGATGGAAACCAGTTTTTCGCGCATCTGGTAGCGGGTGAAATCTTTTTTCTGTCTGCGTCTCATGTTTTATCTCCTTTTGTCTTCTCTTATTGCTTATTCAATTCAGCGTATCTTATCAAATTCTACGATTTTTCTTTTGTTTATATATAGAGCGTATGTTCCATCATCTTTTTTGGCAGCTTTGATGAAGTGCGCTGTCCAATAGAAATCGTTTTGCGGGCAATAACAGGTGCACGCACTCCCAATATAAACAAAACCTTGGGTAGTTGTCATTACCAATATTGGTTATCCTGGTTGGGTATTTTTTTCGTTAAGATACGACAACATTTGAGTAGAGAAAAGTCAAGTTGCGTTGCCCCTGGCCACAGATACCGATATCGCGTAGAAACTAATATCTATTCTGGAAAATTCATGCTGCTAATTTGATTTTTTCCTCAAAACTTGACCTCCTGGGCATCGTCATCTATACTTCATTTAGTTTCAGTAAGAAGTCTTATCTGCAGAAATATGCGATCATAACAATTGAACGCATGGAATCTTGCAGAGGTACGGAAACGTGTGTGCAAGGCTTATGGAAAAGATATCAGCGCCTGGTGAGCATCGCCTGACTGATCACGCTCGAATTGAGATAGAACGACGCGGGATCTTAGAGAAAGATATTTCATGGGTTCTATCTGCGCCAGAGCAAGCTGACATGCTGCGACCGGGAAGGGCAGTGTTCCAGTCGCGGATCAAAAACGAACAGACGGGAGTAACCTATTTGCTGCGGGTCTTTGTGGATATCGACCGGCAGCCTGCGGATATTGTTACAGCATACCGAACAAGCAAAGTCGATAAATACTGGAAGAGTGAACTATGAAAATTAGATACGACAGTGAGACAGACACCTTAATTGTCATTTTTTCCAATGCGTCGGTGGTCGAAAGCGATGAGGACAAACCTGGCACCATTCTAGACTACGATGCTGCGGGTAACCTGGTGTCGATTGAGATCTTGGATGCATCCCGAAGGGGTGGACTGCCAACACAGATCGAGTATCAAGTGGTCCCCCTGGGAACATAACTCTATGGTCCACAGAGTGGTGAGTGTTCAATTGAGCACATTGTCTCTCAAGAGACTCTGCGCAGAGCAGCCCTGAAGAATGCTATATATTCCTTCGTCAAAATTAGGATAGGTGGGCCCTTTGCGTCTGCGCAGGTCACTTGGATCAATCATATCAATCCACCAATTCAATCTCACCCGGTCGCCAGGTCTGGTCAATCCAGGGCTGCAGCGGGCCATACACTCTCCAGGCCACAAACCAGGCTTTACCTGGAATGGTCTGCAGCCAATTGCTTTCCTCACCCTTGGGCGCTACAGGGCTGAAATAGATATCGATGGAGCCATCAGCATTGGTTTTCATGCCCTTTTGGTAGCTGTCCAGGGTCGGGAACTGCTGGTCGGTCTGCAGTTGGCAGCGGGTCTGGGTGTCGTACATCGTCAGTGCCCAGAAGTCCTTGACCGGGATATTTTCCGGCAGGTTCAGTTTATAGGTCTTGGAACCATCTAGGGGCTGCTGGTTCGAAATCCACCATGCCCATGGCGTAGTCTGAACCCGCACCGGGGATCGTGGTCGCCATGGCAGGCGAGACGCAGATATAACCGAAGTGGTAGAAGACCCGCCCTTCGAGTTCCCGGGCACCATTCTGCGTATAGGTTGTATCACCATTGATGATCGGTTTAAACCATCCGCTGTTCTTACCGTAGGTGTAGAGTCCCGGATTGCGCGGCATAAAACTGATGGCACGGGCTGCGGCGTTGCCGATAGCAGCGGCATCAACGAGGATCTTCTTCATGCGGGCATCGGGATTGAAGGGCTGGCCTTTGATGATGCCGATGGCAGCCAACTGACCTTTGATCTCAGGACCCAGCAGCGTCTCAGGCTCCTCCTGGACTACCGCATTCAGGTTTTCAAAGAAGGAGTAGTCGTTAGGCAAAACGGTGTTGATAACCTTCTCAGAGCCGTTCAGGAAGACCATCTCGGGTGGGTTGTCTTTTTGCGACAGCGGGTACAACTTCAGGTTGTTGCGGATGTTGTCCGAGGCGGCCTTGACCCCTTTATCGAGGTAGCCGCGCATAAAGACCCACACACCGTACGTGTTCGACTGCACCACAAAGTAGCCGTCGGGCACATCGCCCTTATAATCGGGAGGCAGCACCAGGAACTTGCCGCCCTTGCCCTTGTCGGGACCGGCCATGCCCAGATCCGTCATATAGAGGAAGGCCGCATCGTCGAGAATGCCCAACATTCGCGGCGGCAGATCGATAACCGTGGGACCATCTCTTAAGATCGAGCCAACCCATGGCGTACATGGTGGATGTGTTCGCAGTCAGCCACAGAGACTTGGAGTCCAGCAGCGTGTCATAGATGATGACCTTGTTGGGAGCATCGACACCAAAGGCTCGCTGTCCTTCTTTGATCGAATACATCGACATAACCGGGATGCAGTTCATAAAAGCTTCAACCGCTCTCGAGCGATCAAGGTAGTCATATACGGTATCAACCGTAGCCTCGGTTGGTACGCCATCGAAGTACTTGAGCGTACCGAGGGAGGTCTCCACCTGATCCGGGGCTGTAACCGAGGCGGGGATGTCGATGGTCATTTTCATCTTGGGGGGTTTTGTAGTCATGGTATTTCTCCTTTATTGTAAAGAACTTACACTGATTAATTCAACCTGCCTAACTGTTGCCATCCGGGCTTCTCTGTGGGTTCGGATGCTGTGGGTTGAGTCGATTACACCTGAGGTTCAGATATGAGCCTCAATTGCAGATTATGTGCTCCCCCACTATAAACAATACTTTGGGTAGTTGTCATTACCAATCTTGGGTATCCGGGTTGGGTATTTATTATTGCAGACCTGCCAGGTTTTCGAAAACCTGGCAGGTCTCCAGACGTTATGTAAATTGTATATTCTATTGTTTAGCTGTCTGCAGGTTCTTCTGCATCATCATCCTGCGCTTCTTCATCGACAGGGATTGCGGCAGCATCCACCACCGCGACGCCATCAGCCGTGGCCACACCCGCTCGGGCGACCACACCCTCATCAGAGCCAGCGATGCCAAACACAGCGACCTCATCCGGGGAGGAGACAACCTTTGTGGCGGCCACCCCATCCTCAGTCAGGGCCATGGCCATAAGAACATCCTTGCGGGCGTTCAATTGGGCACTAATTTCTGCAGCGATATCGCTGGCCACCGAGAGTGTGTCCTCGTCAGCAGCCTGTTTGCGCACCGCCTCCACAAAGTCCTTGCTGGTCGTGACTGCCAGGGCTGAAGTGCCGGCGGGTAGGGCTGCGCCGATCTCATCCAGGGAATCTTTGTCAAAGCCGGCGTCACCATGCGCGGCGATAGCGCCGACTGCTGCACCCGCGCCTGCTCCCAGGGCCACACCTCCTGGACCGCCCAGCAGACCGACCACGCCGCCGATCAAAGCGCCGATCCCGGCGCCCTTTCCGGTAGTCATATCGCCGGTCTCTTTGATGTGCACTTTACCTTCGACGTCACGACGCACTACAGCGGCATCATCGTAGTAGAACTCTTCGGCCTTCTTGGCCTGCTTCATAGCATCCAAAGCCTGGTCAGCGCCGCGCTCATCCACATAAGCAGCCACAAATAATCCAACACCTGCAATTCCTTGATCTTTCGTTTCGTTACTCATAATTTATCTCCTTGTGAGGCTGTTGGCCTCGAATTTAGTATGTCTTGCATCAACTGCTAAGATTGAGTGTCTTACATTCTCGAACACATACACTTTCAGTTATTAGTATTTACTATTTCACACCCCCTTACAGCAATTCAAAGTCATTGAGCACCCATGTTTTATCAATATATCCTTCCATCGGGCCATAAAACCTAAAGACAACGAAGAAGCCTATAGCCGGATCGGTCTTGATCCAGTTTTTCTGCTTGCCTTCCGGCGCGGTCGTCCCGAAATAGATGTCAACCGAGCCATCCTGGTTGACCTCGGGATCACCCAGACTGCCGACGGTGATAGGACCGCCCGAGTTGAGCAGGCTGCGGCTCAGCGGGTTATAGGCGGTTACCGCCCAGAAGCGCTTGACGGGAGGCTTGGGGAGCACGCGCAACCGGTACTGCTTATCACCCAGCAGATAGGCCCCATCCTTGTCCCTGAAGGCAGTCAGGTACGCCGTACCCACGCCCGGGGTGGTGGAGAGCAAGCTCGGTGAGACGCAGATGGCCTGGTAGAGCCACAGGGTCTGAGCATCGATGTCGACGTGTCCGTTGATCATGAACTCGGTGTTGCGGATGAACATCTTCTCCCACTGCCGGCCCGGCCAGTAGTGGATCTCCGGGTCTCTGGAGGCGTACACGATGGCACGCGACATGGCAACCCCTTGCTTGGCGGCCTGGTCGAAAATGCCCTGCATACGGGCGTCGGGATTGAACGGTTTTCCCTTCTCGATGCCGAGTGTGGCCAGCTTGCCCAGCAGCGCATCATCGAAGAGCTCCGTCGGCTCGTACTGGATGATTTCGTTCAGCACTTCATACACAGAGCCGTCTTCTGGCGCCAGGGTGTTGGCGCCCGTGCCGGAGACGTTGGTGGCGGTGTGTTCTCGGGGTCCGCTCGACAGGGGATAAGCCTTGAGGCGCTCTTTGAACCAATCCACAGCCTTGTCGCCGGTGCCGACGTCGAAGCCGCGCATCATGGCCCAGATGCGGTAACTCGGCGAGTTTATGACCAGATAGCCGTTCGGTACGTCGCCTTTGTATCCGGGAGGCAGGAAGAGGTACTTGCCGCCTTTGCCCTTGTCGGGCCCGGTCGGGCCGAAGTCGGTCAGGAACTTGAAGAAGGCGTCGTTAGCGTTACCCATCATGCCGGGTGGGATCTCGACCACCGTCGGGCCACCCAGTTTGAGATCGAGGGAAGCCACCGCGTACACGGTGCTGTTATTCCCGGTCAGGTAGTTCTCACTGGGCTTCATGAAGTCGGCAATCACGCCGATATCTGAGGAGGTCGCAAACTTGAAGTCACGAACCTGCGCCTTCACGATGCTGTAGACCGAAAGCGCCGGAAAGAAGTCCATATACGCCTGGGTGGCGCGCTGGAGATCCAACTCATCGTAAATTTTCTGTGCTGAATCAGCCGTCGGAAAGGCGCCGCCGACAAACTCCAGTTGGCCGAAATTGGTGGTGATCTTGTCGGGAGCCGGTTTGAAATTTTTGGATGTTTGTTTCTTCCCGGCGGATTCGAACAGGTTCCTTGTTTCTTCTGCTGTGCCTGCTTGATTCGATTTCATCGTATTTTCTCCTTTATGGATTTAATATGTGACCAGCGCAGACGCCATGCCTGCGTCGGTCACTCGTTTGACCTGGTTCACTGTCAGCGGCTCTCTACTTCACCAACTCCACATCATTCGGGATCCAGGTCTGGTCGTTGAAAGCTTTGAGCGGACCGTAGTAGCGCATGTAAACAAAGAAACCCTGGTCGGGTAAAGTCTTCACCCAGTTCTCCTGTGGAACGCCATCGGGCTTGTTGACAGCAAAATAGATATCAATGGTGCCATCGGCATTGGTCTTTGGTGCTGGAGTCTGCTGGCTGCTGATGCTGGGATAGGGTTGAGTCTGCAGCTCACAACGGGTCCATGGATCGTAAACTGTAACTGCCCAGAAAAGTTTTACTGGTACATTAGGAGGCATGTTTAACTTGTAGGTTTTGTTCCCATCCAGGAAGTTGCCGTCCTTGTCTTTATAGGTAGTCTGGTACCTGGATCCAAGGCCATCCGGCATCTGAGCTGCCATGGCAGGAGTAATACCGTCGGCAGTGAAGTGGAACACTGTGCGCGCTTCAAGGTTTATGTAGTCGTTCCGGTAGAAGGTTGAGTTGTTAGTGACATAAGGGCTCTCCCATTTCCGGTCCTTATAGACTCTGGCCTCCCAATCGCGGCAGTCGAATGCAATCACACGCGACATTGCAACGCCCTCTTCAGCGGCTTTGGCCATGATGGCTTGCATACGGGCATCGGGGTTGAAGGGCTTGCCTTTCTCAATACCAATGGAAGCAAGTCTTCCGAGCAGTTCTTTCCCGAAAGCCTCGGCAGGCTCATAATTAACAAGGTCGTGCATCCAGGCAAAAGCATTGGCATTTTCCGGTACAAGCGTATTGATAGGGACACCGGTTACATTGGTGTATTTCCCTTCCCGGGGACCGGTGCTAAGGGGATAGATCTTACACCCTTTGCGAAAATAATCCATGGCGCCTTCACCAAAGCCAACCTCATCAGCATTGGCGCGAACAAATGAGAAGTTTCGATAGGTCGGTGAACGGAAAACGAAATAGCCATCTGGCACATCACCTTTATAGTCAGGAGGCAGTATCAGATATTTACCACCTTTTCCTTTATCTTTCCCTGTGGGGCCAATGTCGAAAAGAAACTTGAAGGTAGCATCATCACAAGGTCCCATGAGGCCGGCGGGAACTTCTAGAACGGTTGGGCCATCTGCCTTCAGGTCGACCAGCAACATGGCATAGATACTTTCGGTATTGCCGGTCAGAAACAGTGCTTTGGAATCCAGGCGGTCGGCGGTAACCGCAATATCGGAACAACTTCTTGTGCCGTAATCACGGGCTGTTCCAATCTGCATACCTCTCATGGAGAGCGCCGGGTACATGTCCAGGTAAAGCCCTGTGGCTCGTTGCAGATCCAGTTCGTCATAGACATTTTGCACAGTCTCTTTTGTAGGGTATCCGCCGGGAAATTCCAGTTTTCCAAATCGGGTTTCAATTTTTTCAGCAGCCGGGATGAAATCCTTGGAAGACTGCGGAGCTTCAGCAGCTCCAAGTTCGAAAATACTTTTGTTACTCATAACATTTCTCCTTTTGAAGTAAAAAACTGAATATAGGTTCAATACCGTGCAGATCATCAATGTCTGCAACTCTACTATAAACAAAAACTTGGGTAGCTGTCATTACCCATTTTGGTTATCCGGGTTGGGTATTTTTAATAAAAAGGATAGGCAGTCCTTTGTTTCAGAGCAAATACTGCCTATTCTAACTTTGTAAGGTCTTGCACACTTGGGATTGAATCCCATGGATTGCCGCAAGTCCTGATTTATTAAAATTTACTGCCGTCCAATGACCGCCTTGTACTTCTGATCCTCGGGGACCAGGTGGCTGACATCGTCATCTTCCAGGTCAACTCGCACCCAGTTGATGGTGCCCTGGAACTTGTTCCCTTCACCTTCTGGATAGTCGTCGGTGACCGGCATGGCCAGGTCAGCGCCTATATCCATGGTCTCATCAGCAGCGAAGATATTGGGTACAGTCTGGTCAATGCGCCCTTCGCCGACCAGCTTGTCGTTGATATACAGCCGGCCTGTGCCCCCGCCGCCGGGCTTTTTATCGGTGAAGTCGAAGTGATAGCGGACGTTGACCTTACCCAAAGGCAGCTTCTCGCTGGACTTCTATAAAATAGTATTCTTGATCGAAGTAGTTGTAGGCGAACTTGGGCGCGCCGTCCTTGACGTACAGCGCCCAGCCGGCAAAGCGCCCACCCTGGGCGACGATCACACCGTCGGTCTGGCCTGCGGCGACTTCCACTTCCGCGGTGACGGAAGACGAACGGTTCTTGACGTTCAGCACCGTGTTTTCCATCAGGTGGTCCATGCCGGCATAGAAGGTCATCGATGTGCGGGTACCCGGCAGGTCCGGTCGACCTGCCCTGGCAGCGTTGAAGCGCTCGTAGCGCCGGTCATCCAGTGGGAAGACGTTGTACTTGGCGGCCTCGATCATGAAGAGGTCCTGCAGCTCGCGCAGTTTCTTCGGATTTTCCTTGGAGAGGTCGTGGGCCTGGCTCCAATCCTTGGTGGTGTCATACAGTTCCCACTCGTCCTCAGTCAGGTCAGGCAACGCAGTGGTGACCCAGGGCAGGCTGTGGCGGGTGACCGCCGTCCAGCCGTCCTGATAGATACCGCGGTTGCCGAACATCTCGAAGTACTGGGTCGTATGGCGGTCTTCGGCATCCGGGTCATCGAAGGTATAGACCATGCTGACGCCCTCGAGGGGTTTCTGGGCCACACCGTTTACCATATAAGGTTCGGGCAGGTCCGCGGCCTCCAGGATGGTGGGCACGATGTCGATGACGTGGTGGAACTGCTGTCGGATCTCGCCTTTAGCCTTGATACCCTTCGGCCAGCTGATGGCCGTGGCGTTGCGCGTGCCGCCCCAGTGCGAAGCGACCTGCTTGGTGTACTGGTAGGGGCAGTTCATGGCGTGCGCCCAACCGACCGGGTAGTGGTTGTAGGCTTCGGGTCCACCAATTTTGTCCACCTTGGGAAGGATGTCTTTCAACAATTCGTGTTCCCCATTGAGGGGCACCAGTTCGTTAAAGCTTCCGTCCAAACCGCCCTCAGCGCTGGAACCGTTATCACCTGCGATGTAGATGAACATGGTATCGTCGTAGACACCCATTTCTTCGAGCGCCTCGATCAGGCGCATCACCTGGGCGTCGGTGTGCTCGGCAAAGCCGGCAAAGGTTTCCATCAGACGGGCGTAGATCGTTTTCTGGGTGTCATTCAACGTATCCCAGGCGACCACCCCATCGGGCCGGTCGGTCAGATCAGTGTCGGACGGCACGATGCCCTTGGCCTTCATATTGGCCAGGGTCTCATCACGTACTGCATCCCAGCCCTTGTCAAATTTGCCCTTGTATTTATCGATCCATTCTGGCGCAACGTGATGGGGCGCGTGGGTGGCGCCGAACGAGACGTACAGGAAGAAAGGCTTGTCCGGGGTCATCACCTGCTGGCCGCGCACGTAGCCGATAGCCTTATCGACGATATCTTCCGAGAAGTGATAGCCTTCCTCGGCAGTACCCCAGGGTTCAACCGGCGCGGTTCCGTTTATCACGGTGGGCGCCCACTGGTTGGTCTCGCCGCCAATAAAACCGAAGAATTTCTCAAAGCCCTCACCAACCGGCCAGCGGTCGAAGGGACCCGACATGCTGACCTCCCAAACCGGGGTCTGGTGCATTTTACCTACCGCGCCGGTGTTGTAGCCGTTGAGCTTCAGCATCTCGGCGATGGCAGCCACACTGTTGGGGCGCACGCTGTCGTTGCCCGGCACTCCGGTGGCGACTTCGGCCACCGAGCCCATACCGGCTGAGTGGTGGTTACGTCCCGTCATCAGGGCTTGTCTTGTCGGCGAGCACAGCGCGGTGGTGTGGAAGCGGTTGTAGAGCAAGCCGCTGTCTGCCACCTTCTGCATAGCGGGCATGTGACAAGGTCCGCCGGTCACGCTCGGTGCGCCGAAACCCATGTCGTCGATCAGCACGATGACCACATTGGGCGCATCCTTGGGCGGGCGCAGCGGTTCGTAGGCTGGAAACTCAGCATTGCGAGCGTCCATTGCCATTTTTCCCTTGGAGGGAACATCAGGGATCGGGAGGACCTCCCGACCGATTACTTCTGGTTTCTGTGCCATTTTAATTCTCCTTTTGATAGAAATTGGTTTCTAAACCTTAATAAAATTGTTACCGACTGTGTTTCTGTGTACGTTCAAATAATACCTTTTCCTGCTGCGTGCCTTATTGAAGGAAAGATTGAAAAATAATGGTAGCAAAAATCCTTCGAGTGTACACAATGACGCATATTCACACCATAATTATAAAAAAAGAGTTGGGTAGATGTCATTACCAATATTGGGTATCCAGGTTGGGTATTTTAATATTGAGAATAGGGTGGATATGTTAACCGCCAATAACGGCAGGCAAAAAATTTCGAATTCTTTAGGGACAACCCCTTGCTTTGACGAAATGAGCAATGACCGGCGCGGTGCGAAACTGCGAAAGATTTGGTTGGGTGAGCGCATTTGCGACTGCGCCGGTCACACAGACAGGTACCTCTACGTTAGCAATTCAAAGTCATTGAGCACCCAGGTCTTCTCGATATAGCCCTCCGTGGGGCCGTAAAATCTAAAGACCACAAAGAAGCCGATGGCCGGATCAGTCTTGATCCAGTTCTTTTCCTTGCCTTTCGGTGCGGTTGTCCCGAAGTAGATGTTAACCGAGCCATCCTCATTGACCTCGGGATCACCCAGGCTGCCGACCGTGATCGGGCCGTCTGACTTGAGCAGACTGCGGCTCAGCGGGTTATACGCCGTGACCGCCTAGAAGCGCTTGACGGGCGGCTTGGGGGGCACCCGCAGCCGATACTGCTTGTCACCCATCAGATAGTCGCCATCTCCTTGAAATTAACAGCAAGCTGTTGCCGTCATACCTTGAAATTTGTGCCTGGGTGTCTATTTTCCAAGAGCAGCCTTACGACTATACTCACGCCGTTAGCCGCCTCGGTGCGCAGTGTGGTGATCCGGCGCGTCCGGATTGTGCTTCGGTACGAAGTCGAGCGGAGCACCAACCGGGATCAGTTCTTCTCGCTTGACGGATTCGGCGAAAGCCTGCCCCAGCTTTGCAGCATGGTTAATCACCCACGTATGCATGTAGATGAATGGCTCCCGTTCCTTAGGATCGATATCCAGGTTGATGATCCAGGGGAACGGAAGGTCCAGTGCCGGATCAGTCAGATACGTCTGGCGTTTGGTGATGAGCTTGAAATTGCGCCACTTGACGCCGTAGAGCTGATCGGCATTCCAGAATAGGAAGCCTTCACGGTTGGACTCTTGTTGCTCTCCCGTGAGCCAGGCCGACTGGTCGATCCCATCGATTTCGCGGTCGTCTGGCACGGGTATGCCGGCGGCATTCGCCAGCGTCGTATACCAATCGGTGCAGTGCATGATCTCGTTGCTTTTGACACCAGCCGCGTACTTGCCCGGCCATTGCACGATGCATGGCGTGCGCAACGAGCCTTCCATGCCGGTGAAGTATGAGCCTTCCCAGAACCCGGAATGGCCCCGATCGGGCAGGTACTCTTCATTGCCGTTGTCGCCGGCAAAGATGACGATGGTGTTCTCGCGCAGGCCCAGTTCGTCCAGCTTGTCAAGGAACAGGCCGAAGTCGCCGTCGAGCTGGAGCAGACTATCAGCGAAATCGCCATGGCCGCTCCTGCCCCTATATTCGGGGCGTGGTTGGGTCGGTAAGTGCATTAGCGAATAGTTGTGATAGATGAGGAAGGGTTCTCCATCCTCGGCGCGCTCCTCCAGGAAATTGAACGTGCGCCGGTTCATCTCGACATCAACACTGAGCTTGAAATCGAAGTCGATGACATCCAGTTTTTCTACCGGTTCGCCCTTGCGCCCTTGGTACATGGTTTCGACACCGTCACGCTCGGCGTTGTACCACGGGTCCTTGCACCAGTAGGCACAGTCCCAAGAAAAGGGTGGGCCGTACCACTCGTCAAAGCCGTGGTCGGTGGGCCAACGGCCTTCGTCAGCGCCAATATGCCATTTGCCCATACACAAAGTTTTGTAACCCGCTTCGGAAAAGATGTCGCCCATGGTCTTTTCCCAAGCGACGAGACCGCCGGGCATGCCCGGGGCCGTCGCCTTCGTGTTGCCGGAGCGGATCGAGTAGCGACCGGTCATGAACGCCGACGCGAGTGGGACTGCATTGGGCTTCAGGGGCATAGTTCATCATCTGGAAGCCGTTCATCGGCGAATTCATCGAGCCGCTTGGTGTCGGCGCCGCGCAGGATGCCGCCACCGTAACAACCTAACTCGCCGTAGCCCAGGTTGTCTACATGAAAAATCAATACATTCGGTCGATCCGTAGTCATGATTATCTCTCCTGAAAATAGCCCCAAAAAGGGGGCAAATTATGTAAAAAGCCAGTCAAACAGGTTCATACAACCGCAACGACTGGTTCCAGCTTCACCTGTAAACCAAGTCCTTCCAGTCTCTTGACCAGGTTGCGTTGCAGTTGTGTTTTGTTTCTTCTGTCAAAGTAGTCTCCGCCCAAATCACAATACTCAGTGCCATTGCGTAACATATGGTAGGCGATGACCAGAATGGAATGAGCCACAGCGATAGCAGCTCGCTTTTTGCCCCGTCGGGCAGCTAAGCGGCGGAATTGAGCAGACAGATAATTATCCTTGGTTCGGCTGACGGCATGAGCAGCCTGGACGAGCGCCGACTTAAGATGGCGATTGCCAGGAGTGATCTTGCCGGAGCGGTTCTTGCCAGCGCTTTCGTTCTTGCCCGGAGCCAATCCTGCCCAAGAAGCGGCATGAGCAGCGGAGGGGAAGCGGCTCATATCCACTCCCAGTTCGGCCAGGATGACCTGGGCGACTTCTAAACCAACGCCAGGTATCACATCCAGACGCTGCTCGTTTCTCATCTTCGTCAAAAGGGAGCATCAGGCGGTCTATCTCCTCGTTCAGGTTTTCAATCTTGCTGTTCAGGTCATCAATATGCTCCAGATGCAACCGCAACAACAATCGATGGCTGGCTCTGATGCGACCGCTGAGCGCCCGTTCCAATTCGGGAATCTTGGCTCGCAGGCGTCCCTTGGCGAGTTCAGCCAGCGCTTCCGGATCCTCAACACAAGCTATGATCGCTTCCAGCATTTGCCGACCGGACACGCCCATAACATTCGTGGCCACGGACGCCAGCTTCACATTGGCATCTTCCAGACACTTTCTGCACCCGGTTGATCTCCCGTGTGCGTTCCTGTATCAGAGAAGTACGGTAGCGTATCAGGTCGCGCAAGTCTCGTTGTGGCGCCTCCGGTATGTAGCTGGCCTTCAACAAGACCATGCTGCAACAGCTCCCCAATCCACTGGGAGTCACTGATATCGCTTTTGCGTCCAGGCACATATTTGATGTGCCGTGCATTGACTAAGTACACTTTAAACTCGCTCTCCAGTATGTTGAACACTGGCTTCCAGTACACTCCTGTACTCTCCATCGCTACTGCTGTAACTTGCCCGGCTCGCAGCCAATCGGCCAGCTTGCAGCAATTCATCCGTCATCGTGCCGTATCGTCTTCTTTTCTTTCTGCCAGCCTCCTCCTGCCGCCGGAGTTATCCGACATGTTGTCACGCTCTTCTTGTGTACATCTAATCCTGCACATCGTTCGTAGACTACTTCCATCTTGGGCCTCCTACTTCGCTTTTTGCGACACCGTGAACCTCGCTTTGTTCGGATTCTCTCCTGCGTGCTCTCCTATCGGAGGCGACATCTATTGCTGCTCGTGAGGTTCCTAAGTCCAACTCCTTGTCGGATTCGCAATGCCATATAATTATTCGACTTTGCGGTGTTCTTACTCTATAGTCTACCCATTTTCATGCCTTTTGGTGTGCGTTAGCTCATGTAAACTCCTTTAATATTGTGAAATCGAAAATAGATTGTAGAGATCTTCTAGAATATCCATCTATTTTTCCTAATTGGCGTACGAAGAAACAATCTGACGCTTGTTCCTGTATAGATGTCTATAAAATGATCTGTTTGAACGACCGGCGCAGACCCGTTGCCCGCGCCGGTCACTTGAAACGTTTTTTTAGCCTACCAGCTCGAGCTGGCTTGGCCGCCAGGTCTTGTCGATCCACGGCTCCAGGGGACCGTAGGCACGCAGGAGAATGAACCAGCTCTTGCCTGGGATCGTCTGGATCCAGTTCTTCTCCATGCCAACAGGCGCTTCGGGAGCAAAGATGACATCGATCGAGCCGTCATCGTTCTGCTTCTGATCGGCGCTCAAGCTGTTGATTCCGGCGAACTTCTGGTCGGTTTGCAGCATGCTCCGGGTCTGGGGGTCGTAGATGGTGACCGACCAGTTGTCCTTCACCGGGAAGTGTGCCGGCAGGTGGAGCTTGTAGGTCTTCGCGCCATTCAGCGGACGACCCTTGCCGTCGAGCCCTGTGATCATGTAGTCGGATCCGACACCCGGTTTCGTCACGGCCATCGCCGGGGTTACGCACACCGCGTTGTAGTGCATCCAGAGCCTGCCATCCATACGGCGGGCACCCTCTTGGAGGAACGTGGTGTCCTTGTCGGGGTAGGCCATGACCCACTCGGTGTGCTCGTCGTGGTAGATGTACGACCCCTCGTCCTGTGGATACACGGTGTTGACCCGAGCGTAGGCGTTGCCGATCGCCACCGCGTCCATGAGGATCTTCTTCAGCCCATCATCGGGGTCGAACTTCTGACCCTTCATGATCCCGATCGCGCGGAGCTGTCCTGCCAGTTCGGGGTCGAGCCAACCATCGGCTTCCTCCTGGACGATCTCGTTCACCACGTCGAAGAAGCTGACGTCGTTGGGCATGATCGTGTTGTACCCAGCCAGGCCCGACATGTTCTTGAACTCCATCTTCGGCGGATCGTCCTTCTTGAACAGCGGGTACACCTTGAGATTCTGCTTGATGTTGTCCGCGGCCTTCTTGACGTTGTCGGGATCCTGCACGTTGCCCCGCACGTATCCACGCATGAAGTTCCACACGCAGTACGTCTGCGACTTGACGACATAGTACCCGTCGGGCACGTCGCCGTCGTAGCCCGGCGGGAGCACGAGATACTTGCCGCCCTTGCCATGGTCGGGGCCGGCTGCGCCCATGTCGCTCATGTAACGGAAGTACATGTCATCGAGAATGCCGAGCACGTCCGGTGGGATGTCGATGACGGTGGGACCGTCCTTTTTGAGGTCGAGGAACCCCCACGTGTACAGCGAGGTGTTGTTCCACGTGAGAACGAGTGGCTTCGAGTCGCCGAGTTGCTCGGCGATCAGAATCTGGTTGCACTCGGTCAGACCCAGATCCCGGTGCCCTTGTCGGAGTGAGTACATCGACGCCGCAGGGGTCAGGTTGATGAAGGCCTCCACCGCCCGGCCGCGTTGGACGAAGTCGACGAGTGTGTCCTTCGTGTCTCCGATGGGGACGCCATCGAAAAACACGAGCGTTCCGATCGACAACTCGACCTTGTCCGGTGTGGTTCGGTTCTCCGGGATCGGGATCGTGTTCTTCATCACCGGTTTCTGGGTAATCATCTTTAATTTGGAAGTAGTCATTGTCTTTCTCCTTTTTGCTAAACATGCATTAAATTTTTTACAATCTGCCTTGCAGATTGGGCTAAGTCTGCGGTGAAACCCAATGGTTGGGTCTGGCCGCATACTCAACACACGCTACTATTGGTGTAAAAAAAGTGACCCGCGCCTACGATGCGCCAAAAAGGGTTTAGGGTGAGGGCGATGCGGCTGCGCGGGTCACTGCTCAGAGAGTTTATTTCAATCTATCAGTTCGATCTCTCCGACCTGCCAGGTCTTGTCAAAGTAGGCCTGCAGCGGGCTGTAGAGACGCAAGATCGTGAACCAGCCCTTGCCGGGCACGGTCTGGATCCAGTTGCTCTCCTTGCCTTTAGGCGCTTCCGGAGCAAAGTAGATATCGAAAGAACCATCAGCGTTGGGGACAGCGGCCGGTGATGGGTACGACTGGCTGCCCGCTCGCGGGTAGCGCTGCGGCGTGCGCAGCATGGAGCGGGTCTGGTTGTCATAGACCGTGAACGACCAAAAGTTGTTCTCCGGGATGTTGGGCGGCAGTGTGCACTTGTAGGTCTTCCCGCCGTCAAAATACTTCTTTTCGCTGTCAACGTCGGCGATCAGGTACTGCGAGCCGACATCGGTCAGCCGCATGCACATGGCCGGGGTGACCCCGGTAGCGATGGCAAAGAAGCCAAAGCGGGCGTTGAGCATGCGGTAGCCGGTCGGCGGGTAGGGCTTGATGCCATCCTTGGTCACAGCCGGGGGCGGCGTTTCGTAATTGTAACCGCCCTGCCAGAGCATGTTGTACCAGGCCGAGCCCGGATAGAAAGCCCACCCATCCTCATCGCGGAAGCGCCAGTTGAGGGCGCGTCCGGTGGCGCAGCCCACATTCGCCGCGTCTTTAAGGATCGCCTGCATGCGCGCATCCGGCTTGAACTCCTTGCCCTTTACGATGCCGATGGCGGCGAATGAGCCCACAATCTCTTTCGAGATTACGCCGCTCGGTTCCTCCTGGACGATCTCGTTCAGCATGTCAAAGTAAGTGTGGTCGCTGGGGGGGAGCGTGTTCATGGCCTGCTCGGTCCCATCGACGTAATGGACTGGTTTAATAGCAGGAGCCTTACCAGCCTGGACATTGCCTTCGAGCAGCGTAGCGATACTGGTGCCGTAGCCGCCCGGGGTGTAGGGATAGATCTTGAGGCGCTTCTTGATGATCTCGACGGTGGGTTTGGGGTCGTCGTCCGTGAGGAAGCTGCGCCCGAAGGCCATCACAAAGTTCGAAGTGGTCGTCGCCACATGGTAGCCGCTGTCGGGCAGCGGGCCGTCGTAGCCTGGCGGCAGCAGCAAAAACTTGCCGCCCTGCCCGCGGTCCGGACCCGGCCGGCCAAAGTCGATCACGTGTTGGAACCAGAAATCGTCGAAAAGGCCCAGCGCATCCGGCGGTGTCTCGATGACCATCGGTCCATCTTTCAGATTGATGGTAAAGATATAGTAGACGGTGTCGGCGTTGGCGGTCAGGAAGATGGATTGGGAATCCATCAGTTTCGGCCAAATCAGGACGCCGCCGTTGTCCTCGGCGCCTGCTGCGAGCAGCCCCTTGTGCATCGCCTTCAGAGAGGCGAGCTGGTAGCCGTTCATGTAGGCGTCGAGCGCCCGGGTGAAATCCAGGTTATCATAGACCTTCTGCACGGTATCGTCCGAAGGCGCACCGTCAACAAAGGTCAGCTTCCCGAGCCGAGTTTCCATCTCGTCCGGTACCGCCACCCCTGCCGGGATGTCGGCAGCTGTCTGTAATTTGGTTTTTGTTTCAGCCATTGGATTCTCCTTATATTCGTTTATCGTTAGAGTCGATTATCTTTAATTCGGCCTTTTTGCGGACGAATGCCAGGTTGTTGTACACAACTTTATACGATCGTGGTCTACAAGTATCCTGGGTACCTGCTTTCTCTTTTTTGAAAGCAGGGTTCACACATTTTCGTGATATTTTTTTTGAAAATGTTCACCTCCTGTTTTGTTATGATGATTAAATTGACGGCATCTCCGGCTGCGTACATTCGACGGAGACTAAAGGCATACGCAGGTTAAACAGGGTGCTCAGCACGCCAAAAAGGGCTGATTGGTCCAGGACCTCACCTGACAGCTCGGTCAGCACACTACCCTCCTGCCGGGTATGGATGGTGATTTTTAATCCACCCAGACGCTCGCTCCACAATTCCTCCAGCCCGCCCTGCACCACAATACGGTAGCAGACCGGTCCATCCATTTTTTTTGTTTTCTTATCGTTTTTTTTACCCATGGTATGGGATCAACCTTTCCTGAATATAAACAATAGCTTGGGTAGATGTCATTACCCATTTTGGTAATCTGGTTGGGAATATTTTGGTGAACGAGGTAGCCGGCGCGAATTTCATCCATTTTTTCTTGCCTGCCCACCCGCATCCTCATGGGAGGCCGGGTCTCCGGAGGTAAGCGAGCCCCAGTCTTCATCTTCATCGCTGGGGGCACTTTCCGCATCAAGTTTCGTTGACCAGGCTCGTAAAAAGACAAAAAGGCCCAGGGCGGCGATGGGCAGGGCGATACCGGCCCCATACGGAAGCAGGTCCTGCGTCCCGCCAATGAACGCCGTGCTCATGAAATTGACCGCCAGTACCACCACAATAACGCCGATCAGGTTGGATTCCAACTCTTCTATACTGTCGATTTTCAACCATCCTGGAAATTTAATGTCCTGGATAAAAAGCTGGTAGAAGCCCGCGGCTGTGATGTACAGCACCGTCCCCACCAGGAAAGTGTGCACGAATTCCACCACCTCGACGGTTACAAGGGCAGCCTCCACCTCAGCAGTTTCGCCCCCGATACCCGTTATGCTGACCAGCAGTTCAAACAGCATCTTGAACAGCCCAATGCCTCCCAGGATGAAGAAGAATGCAGCCGCAATGGCAAGACCCAGGATAGGGAAAATAATTAGAAAGCGTGTACTGCTCAGGAAACGAGGCATGATGGTGCTCAAAGAATGCCCGCATTCTGCAGGGCATCATCAAACGCCTCCGGGTCATCTTTTGCTTCCTGTTCGCCCGCCTTCTCCAGCGCTGTGGCTGCCGCCTCAACATTGGCTTCATCGATCAACCCGGCCTCAGCCAGAGCTTCAGCCCAAGCCGGGTAGGTCAAATCAATGGAGGGCGAAGCTAAGGCCGCAGCTGCTGCAACCGTGTTTGATTTATCCAGCAGCCCGGCATTTACCAGAGTTTTTACCGCCTCATCGTATGTCATGTCTTTTTACTCCCGTCAATCAAATTTGAGAATGGTCTTTGTGTTTTCGGTGTTTATGATCTCCAGAGCGATGACTTTTCCATATTCGTCCTGGGCCTGCCACAATTCGACCGGCACATTGACGATATGGCTTGTAAGCGGCGCTTTATCGCCGTAAGAAATCACAAAATCATCCCCTTTTCCTTGCGGGTCGTAATCAATCGCCGAGAAGGGCACCGCCTCAGCTAAAAGGACACCCATATCCTCTTCAACGACCGTGATGCTCACCGGACGGCCGCGATTGCCGTTTGTGAATGTATCGCAGTATTCCTGCCATCGATCACCTGGAATAAGTTTGGTTTCTGTGATTGGTTCCATAATTTCACCTCGCGTTTTAATATTATTATTTGACTCAATCGATTTCTGGGAGGCTGGGGTAGCCGTACAACCACCAGTAACTTCCCTTACCATAAGCCGGGATCCATTCCAGCGGCCAGATAAATTCACCCTCCTGCCAATACACTCGCAGTTCATCATCCAGGGCATCGATCTGGAAAAGAAGTTCTTTGTCAAGCTGGCTCAGATCTAAATCCAGCTCAAAGATAATGTCGGAAATCATCGTGCGCACTTCAATATCGCTGGCGTAATATTCCTGTTCGATCACTTCTGATTCCCAATACTCCTGCAGATGTTTCTGCCACTGGTTTACGCGCATACGCAGTTCTTCAACGGCCTTCTTTTCCAAAAGGGCATTCCGACCAAGGGTCATATGACCAAACTGGCTGATATTTTGCTGGAGCTCCAATTGCTCGCTATCCGTGAGCAGATATGACAGGACCTGCAGGCGCCGCTGGCGCATGAAATAACCGCCAAGGGTTAATTTGGGATAATCCGCTTTAAACATGGGCCATAACACTGTGTCGCTGCTCAGATAATTGCTCATTTCCTCAACCATTGCTTTGAGAATATGCAGGTCTTTTATTAACTTCTGGGTGGCATTGGCTCTTTTCACGTTTCTCCCTTGTTTGATTCGTCCTGGCTGTCTGTATCTGTATCTCGCACAGCCTGGTCGGTACCTTCATTTTTCATTTTGACGTTCAGGTCGTAAGTGTTGAAAGGCATATCGATCCCCGCCTCATCTAAGGCCGTCTCCAGGGCTGCGTTCACTTCATCGAGCACAGAATTCTGATATTTGTAACTTTCAATCCACCACTGCACGCGCACCAGCCGGGTTGAATCGCCAAACTTAAGGAAGAATACCTGCACCGGCTTGTCGGGCAGCACGCCATCGACGCCTCGCACCGCTTTTTTGATCACGCTGCGCATATGCTCTAAGTCGGATCCATAAGCGACGCCGATCTCGGTAGAAACTCTGTATCTGGAGTCTGGATATGTGTAATTAATTACCTGGCTTTCGTTAATATCGGAATTGGGAATGATCACTTCGCGGTTATCCCCTGTATGGATGCGGGTGGTGCGTGTTCCGATCTCCAGTACAGTTCCCCAGGTGTCCAACTGCTTTATCAGGATGGCGTCACCTACCCGGAAAGGCTGGTCCAACAGGATAATGAAACCGGCCACGACATCGGATATGATGTCCTTGGTCCCCATGTAGATAACTGCGCCAGAGACCAGCAGCGCGATCGTCAGTGAGCTGGCGCCGATCCCAAAGTGAGACAGCCCGAAGCTGGCAGCAATAATCAGCACGACCAGGTCGCTGATACGCTCGACTGCATTGAGGGCAGGATTGAGTTCGTCTTGACCGCCTTTTTTATCATGGGCAGCTTGATAGCGATGGAGGTATAAGCTGATCAACCGGGAGACGATGATCGAAATGAGCACCAGTCCCAGCACAAAAAAGATATCGTCGAATAACGTCCTCAACTCCTCACTGAGGAAATCCAGGCGCAGGATTGCAAAACGGGAAAAAATGACCAGCAGCAGCAATTTTACGTCTGGCGCAAGCTTTTTGAGCGTACCTTCATCAAGCTGTCTTGAGGCTCGCTGAGCAATCCATTTCATAAACCAGACCAGCAGTTTGTAACCCAGAAAGTATCCAGCTACCACAATCAGCGCTGAAAACGCCAGGTTGAACCAGTCATCGACTGTCAAACCCAGGAAGCTCTTACCAGCCAGACCCAAAGAACTCGTCAGGTCATCGATCTCCTGGTCGATGATACCGGGGGTCGGTGTTGGGACCGCTGTCCGGGCAGCGACTGCCTCGACAACATCGTCAGGCGCTGTCCCGCTGCCATCGTCGGCGGGCGCTTCTTCGCTGCCATCATCAGCGGGCGCTTCCTCACTGCCATCATCAGCGGGTGCTTCCTGGCTACCA
Organism: uncultured Chloroflexia bacterium; assembly: GCA_963753725.1. GTDB lineage: Bacteria > Chloroflexota > Anaerolineae > Anaerolineales > UBA4823 > CAVWDI01. Next base: position 345,208 of record CAVWDI010000001.1, read on the forward strand.
TCATCAGAAGGCGCGCTGGTGGCATCGGGCGCGGGCGGAGCGCTGGTCCCATCTGGAGCCGCAGTGGCGGAAGCTGTTGCGGTCACTGCCGCGTCCGGAGCGGGTGTCTCTGTACTGCAGCCTGAAACTAAAAACAAGATCAGCAGTAAAACCAGAAAAAAAGCCAGTCTATGGGTGGTATTTTGTTTCATTGGACGAAAGGTTAATTTACCTGTTCCGGTGCCGTTTTCGCCTGGCGCCATGACCGGATGGCATCTATCAACAGTAGAGTCCCGCCCACCAACGCCCATATTGCGGCGACAAAAAAAACTCGCTGGTCCTGGCCGGTTTTCGAAATTATCAGCATAGCGCCCAGCCCGATTTCAAAAACTCCCAGAATAATGCTTATACCAGTTCTTCCCAGTATTGCCCGCCCACCGATCTGGAAACCACCTGTGACATGCAGAATACCGGTCAGCAGGATTACAGCGCCCAGGATATTTTTAACCGTATCTTCCGCAACCCAATTGCGGGACAGGTCTCGAGTAACCATCATCAAACCTGTAAGCGCGCCTACTATTCCCAGTACTAAAAGCAGCTTGCTTCTTTTCAGACGCATTTCCTGCCCGACCAGCACAATACCGCCCATTAACCAGAACATGCCCATGAAATTTCCGAGCATCTTATGCGTTTTATCCGGGATAAACAGCAGTGATATCCCCAGCGCAAAAGCCAGCAGGGCGCGTACCAGCGTAATCCAAAACATAAAATTAATTTTGTGCTTGGTCTCGTGATCTTGAGGATTGTTTTCAGTCATTTTTATTTTTCCTTAAAACATCATTTTCTATTTGTCTTTTTCTGCTGCGGCGACCGCGTTGCGGATGGTGTCGTAGATACGCTCTTCGCCTATTTCTTCAATCACACCCGCCATTTTCAGCAGCGCGTGGGCACCCGAGTGGACGCGCGCCAGCGACAGTTCTACGCCGTAGCGCTGGGCATAGTTAAAGAAATTTGTCAGAGCGGAAGCGCCAGTGTCATCCACAAGGAAAATCTCCTCGAAATCGATGACGACCGTATGCGGCAGGCTGCCCTTCTCGCCGGCCTGGATCAGCAGCGATTCGCCCGTGTTTTAAAAGCCTCAGCATTGCAGAAGATGAGCGGCGAACATAAACGATAAACCAGCACACCTGGCACAGCCTGGGCATGAGAATCGGTCGTGCCGCTGCGCTGTCCGTAAACCCAGGAGGTGGCTTCGAAATCTCCACTCTCAGCGACTTGCCCCAGCACCGCCCGGCCTGGGAAGCTGATGCGGTAGACGATATAAATGATTGACATTACGATACCGGCGATCATAGCAGGCAGCAGGTCAAGGGCCAGCACCAGCAGAAAAGTGACCAAACCCATGGCGAAGTCAACCTTGTTTACCCGGTATAGTTTTTCCAGTTTCTTCGGGCTGGCGGAACCCGCCATGGCATTAATCACAATCGCCGCCAGGACTGTTTCAGGCAGCCATTGGAACAGCGGCGCCAGGAAGGCCAGCGTCAACAGCACCATTCCCGCCAGCAAAATATTCGCCATTTGGGTCTTGGCGCCCGCGCTCATAGCAGCCGAAGATTTCGACAGGCTGCCGGTAACCGCCATGCCGCCCAGCAAGCCAGCCCCGATATTCCCGAATCCATAAGCGCGGAATTCCTGGTTGGTATCCAGCGAATCATGGGTCTTCTTGGAGATTGTTCCCGAAGCGCCCCAGCCCTCAGAGAATCCGACCAGGGCGATCACGGCGCCTGCCAGCAGCAGCTTCAGCCAGGTAGAGGCGTCGATACCGGTTGGCAGCGTGAATGAGGGTAAACCCGTCGGAATCTGGGCTACCAGATCCATATCGGGGGTGAGTACCGCCACGATTAGGGACGCCAGCACTACCGCGGTTAATGCCGCCGGCAGCTTGGGGATGAAGCGCTGTATGGCAAAGATCAACAGCAGGGCGCCAACTCCGATCACGGCGGCGGTCCAGTTCCAGTCCCCGATCTGGGATATGGTTGACCACAGCTTTTGAAAAGTATTCCCATCGGCCAGTTCAACGCCAAACAACTTGCCAAACTGGCCGACAATGATCTGGATCGACATTCCGGTGATGAACCCGGCCATGACCGCCTTCGACATAAAGTTGGCAATCCACCCCATTTTGGCCAGTCCCGCGATAATGAATACAATCCCGGCCGCAATCGCCAGGGCAGCCGTCATGGTCACCGCCGTTTTCTGGTCGCCTCCCGCCAGCGCGCCCACCGCGCTGGCGGAGATGGCTGCTACGGAACCAGCTGCAGCGAACACCAGCAGCTTCGATCCTCCGAACAGGGCATATCCAATCAAGGCTAAAGGCGCTGCATACAGACCGATCTGCACGGGAACCCCGGCTACCGAGGAGTACCCCATCAATTCTGGGATCAACAGGGCTGCCACGCTTATTGCTGCGATCAGGTCAGCCGTCAGGAACTTGCCCCAATTGTATTTAGGCAGCCAGGCCCCGATCGGGAACCAGCGTTCCAGGGTGCTTGGAGCCTTTGGAAGCGCTTTGGACTGCTTGGATTGTACGCTTTGGGTTGTCATGATTTATTTCTCCATGTTGCTCAGCTGCGATCACATTTATAAATTCGTCCCATTAAGATGTTGATAATTTTCACTTAATGAGACACTATCCGGCATTCCCTGCAAAAAAGGGATTAGATTCCGCTTGAGCAGGCATGTCCTGCATCCGAAAAAGAACCTTTTGTAGGGGCTGTCTAAAAAGCACTGATTGTCATGCTGAGCGCATTTTAATCCCTTCATAGTAGGGGAGCGAAGCATCTGGTTTTTATAGGTAGATAGACCCTTCACTTTGTTCAGGGTGACACACTATTGGGACAGCCCCTCTTCACCTCAAGATCAGGCAGAAGCGTCTTCTGCAGAGGTATCTTCAGCAGAAGTATCTTCAGCAGAAGTGTCTTCAGCAGCCTTCTTGGATGCGCGCTTTTCTTTCAGGGAGGCTTCCCATTTGCTCATGGCCGAATCGGGTGTGGACTGCCAGGCGCCAATCGCCAGTAAAACGCCAACGATCATCAAAAAGACAGTCTGGGCGAACAAGCCGTGGGTGACCACATAAATGATCTGCCGCCCCAGGTCACGCAGCATGGGTTCAGTCACGTTGACCAGGATATTGGAGCGGATGAACGAGAAGAAGATGATCGACACCAGCATCGTAAGAGCCAGCGTGATCCCGATCCAGATCAGGGTCTCTCTGCGCCACAGGGACACAAACCAGGCCGCCACTAAAGCCAGGATGCCCAGCAGTGGAATCAGCAGCCCAAAAGTGTTTATGGTGGAAACGATCTCCTGCAGGTACGCGACCCTCTGGCTCTCCATCAGCACCAGTTTTCCGCCGTTTGTTGCCGGAGCGATGTCCAGGTCTAACGAACCAAGATTGTCTTCGATGAAGTTGTAGGCATCACTCAGGTCAAGCGTAAGCTGCCCGTCCTGCATGTACAGCTTGTCACCCTCGCCTTTCAGAACGCTGATAATCGCCGTGTGACCAGCCCGGTTTACGCCCACCCAGACGGTGTTGAAGCCGTCGCTCTGGATCATTTTTTCGACCGTATTGTCTGCAAACTGCTCAACGCCGAACGCCAGCGGCGCGCTGAACGCCTGCAGTTTTGGGGGTAAGGCTTCTGCCAACTCCCCCTCAACATCAACCTCGGCGAACAGTTCAGAGACCACATACTGGCTGAGGATGCCTGAGACAGTCGGGTCTTTACTCAGCGGTCCGACTGCTGCCACCCAACCACTGGTATTGAGCAGCGTGAAGCGCGCCCAGAATGCCGGGCTGCCTACTGTCAGCAGGATCAGTCCCAGAACTATCAGCAGGCCGACCGCGATCTTGCGTCCGGTATGGCTGCCTGTGTCCTTGGGTTCCGCTGCCAGAGAGACAGTTGATTGGTCCTGTGCTTGATCGGTATCCATCTCTTGGATATTCTGATTATCATTCATTTTTATTTCTCCTTTTTATGAAACTTTTAAATATGATGGTTTTATTGAACGACTTCGATTTCTTTCGCCGCCGGGGTTGGCGGAACTGCCGTTGGAACGAGCGTAGGAGCCGCTGATGTTGGATCAGCAACCACAGTTCACGATCCGCTTACTTACTGCGCAGATGCAGCCTGGTTGTCGGGCGCCTGGCTGCGCTTGGCCATTTCACCTGCAACGAATCCCAGCAGGATCAGACCAAATATCGCCACCAGCATGACCATTACCAGCACGTTAGGTTTATCGGAAAAGTTCTGCGCCGCCACCAGCATGGCCGCTGCCAGGTTGCGCTGCGCTGTGCCCAAACCCATGACAGAGCGCATACTGCCATCTTTACCGCCCAACAGCAGGCCGATCGCCAGCGCGCCTACCAGGAAAATCAGAGCAGCCAGGATGGCGCCGGTGCCGATTGTGCTTAAAATGGTGCTGAACTCCAGGGCGAGGACGGCAACCAGCATCAGCACAATGGCCACGCTTGAGATCTGTGACATGGTCGGCTGTAAGTGTGCCGCGGTGTCCGAATAGCGCGCCTTGATGAACAGACCTATGCCCAGCGGGAGCAGCATGGTTACGATCAATGACTTGGCGATGTCCCAGGGGCTGACTGAGGCGCCTGGCAGCAAGATGGGCAGCACGATGGGCAGGTAGATGACAGTCACCACCATCAGCAGGGTCATCAAACCGACTGAGAATGCTGCGCTGCCCTTGGCCAACTGCACCAGTTTGGGTAGGAAGGGCGCGCCGGCAGCCGCCCCGACGATAATCAGACCGGTAGCCATATCGTCATCCATTGGGATCACCACCGTTATCAGATATGCCAGGGCGGGCACCAGCACAAAATTGGCCGCTAAACCCAGCAGCACCAGGCGTGTATTGCGCAGCGGGTCCATAATCTGTTTGATGGTCAGACTCAAACCCATGGCCAGCATGCTGGTCAGGATAAAGGTCAGTCCAGCTAATTTAGCGATTACAGTAATAATTTCAGACATAAAATTCTCCTTATTTTAATTAGAGAGGAACAGGTTATGCCATCTTTCAAAACCCAGACGGACTATCTTCACTTACGTTTAAAGGGTACAGTGAAAGAATGAGAGACCCTGATAGAATTCCCGGCGTCCGAAAAAACCCGGCTTGTTTGGAAAATTTGGCTGGCCAGGAATATTGTCCACTGGATACCACCAGGGTCTCGGTAAAAGGGTAGAATTTCTAAGGAATTTGATCTCCGTAAGGGACGCTCTCGCGATTTCGGTAGCCGCCAAAATAGGTAAACATGTCAGCGAACACTCCAATTCCGAGCAGGATCCAATCAAAACCGACAATGCCGCCCGGGTAAATGGCAATGTACATAAGGGTGGTCCAGGGCAGGAACAGCCAGCCCAGGAAGCCCCAGATGAAACTGTCAAAAGCGGAATTAACGTAGACTGGGGAGAATAAATACCAGACCAGAACAGCCAGCCTGGGTCCGAAGAATAACAACGCAGTAATCGTGCAGCACATGGTAAACCTCCTCTAATTTAATAACTTGCTAAAATTACAAACGATTGATAAACATCTTTTTAGATTGAAGTGGTTATTATTTATGCCATTGGCATCTCTCCTTATTTAAAAACCTCGCCGCCTGCCGCGCCTGCGGCCTCTGCGGCGGGTGCGGCGGTGGCTGCCTGCAACCGAGACAGCGCTTGCGGGACGTCCAATCGTATCGATGAACAGCGAGCTCGGACCGCCGCTGGCCGGCATCTCGCCGTCCAGGATGTCCACGCTGTAGCTCATCTGGTCGCCATCCAGGGCTGGTTCACTCAGCACAACCACCACATCGTTAATCTCATCTTCCGTGAAGGTCGACAGCACCGCATTGGGCGGGTCATCAGCAAAATTATCATCCCCTTCTCCCCAGGAGTCGAAAAATTCCTGGGAGGGGATATGCCCGGTGATGCGCTCGGGTCTGTCCGAAAACATTATGGTTGTGGGTGCGATCCGCTCGAGGGTGAGCATACCATCCTGGTAAGTCATGCCGTGCGCCGATTGTACGTACAGGGCTTCGATTTCCTTGGCGCCGGCATCCAGGTCAGTGTCGTTATTTTTATCCGTCATGTTTTACTCCTTCTCGATTTATTAATCGTCCTCAACTTCCCAGGTACCTGCAATCAGGGCTGCCGCAGCTTCCGCGTTTGCTTCATCGATCAACTCGGCCGCCACCAGGGCTGCCGCAGCGTCTGTGTAGGCGGCATCGATCAGCGCTTCGGCTTCAGCGATGATTTCTTCGTCTTCGTCGATTGTTTCCAGGGCTTCATCGATGATTTCAAGATCATCCTCTTCCATTTCAAAATCACCGGCATCTTCATCCTCTTGCGCGTATTCCGCAGCGACTTCGATCACATCTTCCTGATCCATCTCATCCAGGATGGCCTCAACTTCCACTTCTTCGGCAGCATCTACAATTAAGGCATCCTGCAGCACTATGACGGCTGCATCGAGATCAGCGTCCGTCAGGTATCCTGCGTTCATTAATGCGCTTACTACTTGGTCGTACTTAGTCATCTCAGTCTCCTTTTATTTCTTTTTCTTTATGATGTGTTGTCTGAAAATCTGCGCTTCCCCGCTAATACCATTGCTACGACCGGTCCAGGGAAACCTTCAGGTCCGCCTCCAACTTGTTCAAACGGTCATTGGTTTTATCGAGACCCGTCTGAAGCTTGGGCAGTTCTTCCTCAGCCTTAGCCCGGATATCAGCCCGCAGCTGCTCGCCGCTCTCCGGCGCCAGCAGCAGTGCGATGCCTGCGCCGGTTAATACGCCTACCATGAATATGATCAAATCTTTCATTTTGAACCTCATCATTTAATAATGATCCCCAGCAGATTGTAGGTCGTTTAATCATGTACCGAAACAATCTGCTGAGGTTTAACCGTGTCCCGGCTAAAATTTTTTATTTAGCTGAAGTGACCTTTCAGCTGCTGCTGTCATCACCACTGTCATCTGTGGCGGCGGCTGTGTACTGCGCGATCTGACCTGAGAGCTCATCGCCTACGGTCAGGGTGACTACATCGGTGCTGTAGTCGGACATGCTGTTAATGGCATCTTCGCTGTAGGTGTCTTCCAGCAGGAGCATGAAGGCCGAACTGTCGGGAGACATGGCCTCGCCGATCTGTTCCAGATCATCTTTCGGGATGGCGCGGTCTAAATGACCAGCCACACCGCCGACAGCCGCGCCGCTGGCTGCCAGGGCTAATACACCCACGGGACCGCCGATCAGACCCAGCAGACCACCCGCGACTCCACCAATGACCGCACCCCAAACACCATGGCCAGGTTCGTGGATATGCACCCTGCCCTTGGGATCCTGCTCGACAATGGCTTGAGCCACTATTTCATAACCATCCAGCGCACCAGAGGACTTGATGTCCTTGACCGTCTGTTTGGCTGTGTCCTGCCCATCGAATGTGAAGGCCAGGATGTTATATACTGCTGAACTATCGTTACTCATTTTTTTTCTCCTTATATAAATTTGTTTTTTATTTAGTGGATTTTTGGACGGCTTAGAAATAAAGCACCGGGATCCTGTTCGCGCCAAATTGTTCCACTGTAAACAATATAACGCTCGCATTGGGTAGATGTCATTACCCAAATTGGTTATTAAGGTTGGGTATTAATTTAGAGTGGGGGTGTCCTAAAAGGCTGGGTGTAAAGTAAACCTGATGCAAAGGTACTCGAATGAACTCGAAAGAATTAATTTACAGCTCGTTCTGGCGTTTATCCAGTTCCCCCCATTTCACCTGGCTGGCCAGATAGGCCTGCTCTCCCCATGTGGAGGGGTCGATAAAACCATAACCCGATCCGTCCAAAAGGTCCTTCATCCAACCAACATCGGCGCTGGCTAGTTGGCTGAAGGTCGAGATGCCTTTCGATCCCAGTAATGCGCATACCTTTGGGCCGATGCCTTTTATTTTTGTCAGGTCGTCTGGGGCAATTTCCGAATCTGTGTTCTCTGTTTGAGTTTGTCGGAACTCAACCTGCAGATTGTGTGCATCCTCTTTAATCCTCTGCGCCCCCTGCTGGATTTCGATATCCATCCTGGAAAATTTACGCTCTGCCTTCTGCCGTAATTCTTCGCGCAGTTCTTCACCGCTCTTGGGCGTTAACAGCAAAGCCGCCAGGACCCCAACCAGTGTCCCAAGTAAAAAATTGAAAACCTGGGCAACCGGTAAACGGAACCAGGATTGGATTTTCTTGTATGTTTTGAATAATCGAATTCCTGTTAGCAGCAGCGTTAAAAGTGTCATCGTAGGTCACCTGCATAGAGTATAAGCTTCTTGAACTGTCTTATAAAAAAGTGGAGATCTGTCCTGAAGGTTTGCTCTTATTCGTCAAGTTTGGCAAAATGGTTACCCAGCATCTGTATAAGAGAACTTGCCTTAAATAAATTACCGGTTTATCCAACACGGGGAGCTTTTTATTATGGAAGGCGAACATGCTTGTCCGCCTTCCAGCTGTGTTTAAACAACTGTTTTGACCATCTATTTATTCTGTTGCAGCTATCTGGGATTGTCCTTCGTCCTTTTGGTAAGGCTCTGCTCCGCTGCCCATCAAATAGGCCACCCAGCGTGTATTCTCGCGGCTGTCAAAAATTGCCTGGACGATCATCGACATCGGTACAGCCAGGATGGCCCCGATAGGACCCAGCACCCAGGCCCATATGATCAGTGAAATAAAGGTCACGGCGACCGAGATATTCACCCCTTCCTGAATGAAGCGCGGTTTAATAACATTGTCAACCAGGAAATTGATCAGGACGAATGCCCCGATCACAATCAGCATCTGCTGCGGACCGAACTGCAGCAGCGCCATGATGGCTGGGGGGATGACCGAAATGAGGAAGCCGATGCTGGGGATAAAGCTCATAAAAAAGGACAGCAAACCCCACAGCACAGCAAATTCAATGCCGAGGGCATACAGCAGGATGGTGTTCAGAACCGCTGCCAGAGCTCCCACTCCGGCGTTGATGACCATATATTCGCGCATGCCCTTGTTGAGATTTAATATCCACATGAGACCCGGGTCACTTTCGTCGGTGAGGCTTTCGATTTTTTTCGGCATGACGGTAGCTTCCACCAGAAAGAAAATGCCGACCATAAGTATCGTGACCCAGTTGGAAAGTCCGGATACAATCCCACCCGCGAAACCGGCCGCATACCCCAGCAGACTGCTCGTCATCGAAGAATCCTCAGATGTTAAGTCTTCTTTTTCGATACCGAGGTTGTTCACCACACCCCCCAGCTGCTGCTCCATCTCATCGATGCGGCCCTGGTAGGTAGAAATCGTTTCAGAGAAGTTCGAAAGAGACATGCTGACCAGCCAGACGATCAACACCACGATAACCAGATCGATAAGGATGGTTATGATCAATGCCAATCCACCTGAGGCGCCTTTTTCCATGAACCAGTACAGGAAAGGTGTGGTACAGATGGCGAGTACAAAAGCCAGTAATATTGGCGCCAGAATTTCGCTGGCTTCACGCATAGCCAGCAGCAAAATGGCGACACCGGCTAACATTATGATTGCTTTATACATTGGGGTGGAGCCTGCTTCAGAATTCATGTTTTTCCTCCAATAATTTACTAAAGTAAACGAAAAAAATTAGTTCAGCAATATGCTGATTGAATAATCCCTGCGTAGTCCGGGTGGTCAACCTCACAAGCAGGGTAAAAAACTCGCTGGTCGGCGCAGCAGTACATCTGGTTGTTATCTGGTTAATTTTTTGTATTCATGTTCGGCTACGTAATTAATCACCTCCGCCCTGGTAATGGGATCCAATTCGTCCAATTGGGCCACGATCTGATCTCCAGTCAGACTCACTCGCTCCTGGTGCTGCTTCAGGTAAAGGTCTATCCCGCCCACCATCAAACCGACCGGCAGGATCCAGGCAAATATGCCCCTCGTTTTCTTGAGCATCAAGTAAAGTGACAAAATTGCCCCAGTTCCAAACAGGACGCCGGCCATCTGTGATTTATCGTTCGATAATTGTTTTGTGTTACCTTCGGGATTATTTTTCATTTGAACCTTCTTTTGTAGAAAATTTAAGAATAATTAAACTCCCATTTAGCTATGGTTTCCTTTTTCCTTGTCCCCAATATATACGATGGGTTGGGTAGATGTCATTACCCATATTGGTTATTTGGGTTGGTTATTTATTGGGGAGTAAAATAGGATTATTGAAACCTGCCGAGGTACGGTCGATTACACCACAAAAAAAACGCAGACATCCCTGCCTGCGTGGTTGTCCCAAAAGGATGATTTCTTATGATATGTAAGACAAGATGGCATCTTGTCTTGGACAAATTACCAATTTGTACTACAAAACGAGCCTTTTTCAACAGTAAAACGATTATCCTATCCGTCTGATTTTGTAATTAGACAGCCCCATACTGAGTGGTCAGTCACTTTGATTTAGATGGATTACGAAAATTAAGGTGTCACTCTGAGCTGATTTTAATCCCTGCTTTTTAGGGAGCGCCGCGATGCGTCTCTTTAGAGGAGAAGTTTAGATTTTTCTGTTCCGCACCCCAATAATGCTGGGATTAAAAATCAGAATGAACTCCATCTTGTTCTATGTGACTGTGACTACTGAGTGTGTCAGATTATTATTGATCCCCGCATCATTGACCCACTCAGACATGGAACTCCGTACCGGTGGTGACTCATTCCCGCAGGGGGTCGCGATAGCATCCCGCCAAGGGGTCGTAAGGGGCGATAGCATCCTCGAAGAGGAACGATTGGCTTTAGCCCTGTATGCGCGATTTCAACCGCGGGTGGAAAGCCGAAGACCAAAAAACTGCTAAATCAACCCCAACTCACGGCCGCGCTGGGCAGCCTCGATACGGCTGTGTGCGTCCAGTTTGCCGTAGATATTCTTGGTGTGCATGCGGACGGTGTTTACACTCACCACAAGTTCACGGGCAATTTCATCTGTGGTGAGCGCGGTAGCCAGCAGCTTTAATACCTGCAGTTCGCGCTCGGTCAGCGCTTCGATCAAACCCGTTGGTTGGCTTTTTATTGCAGATGAATCCGGCGATGGAAAAGCGGCCAGGATCTGGATAATGTAGTCAACCATTTCAGCATCCTTGACCTGCTTCTTAAATTGGTTCAGTAAATCAAACATTGGCGCGCCCAATTCAATAAAAGGCCAGATCCAACCGCCTGGATACGCCAGGTCGAGCGTTTCTTTGAGAATTGACATTGCTTTGTCACCTTCTTTCTGTCTAAAGTAAGCCAATGTCAATAGAGAAAGAATAACGATCTGTTGGTATTTATTGTGGACGACCTGGTTTTCCTGTTGGTAGATCTGCAGTAGTTCTACAGCTTTCAGCAGGTTCTTCTGGGAACCTTCGGCAACCAGCACCCGGCAGGCGGTAATGCGCGCTGTCTCAAACCACGAGAACATGATGCCGGCCTCTGCTTCCAGATTATAAGTCTGCAGCCAACGGGTCCCAACCGCAGTGTCTCCCCGCAAGAGGGATAAGCGGGCTCCCAGAGATGAAGCGATAATCTGATATGCTGGATCATTTGTTTGGTCAGCGTACTCGACCAGCAGCTCGGCGGTTTCGTCAGCTTTATCCGGTTGCTGAGTTTGCTGATAAGCAAGGCTCAGGGCGCACAGACCATCAACCGCAGCACTGGTGTGTACGATATAACGGTTCGATACCAGCTGGTTGAAATCTTTGATGGCATTTTCCAGATCATACTGCTGGAAATAAAAAATCCCTTGCTTGTAATAAAACCAGGCATCTGCATAGTGGTTGTTATCACGCTCGGCGATCTCTTTTATCTTTCTTGCTGGAAAGAGCGCATCTACTAAATTCCCATCGATCCAGTGGATGAAATATAAGCCAGACCACAGCCGGCTCAGGGTAATTCCCTCGCTATTGCGTTTCGAATTGATCAAGGAGTTCAATCGGTCAACGGCCGTTTCCTTACTTCCGGTCATCTGCATCGCCAGCGCGTAATGCAGTTCCGCTTCCCCCCAGGGACGGTAGTAATCTTCAGGTATCTTGTCCACGGCGCTGGCGAGATATTGCTCAGCCTGTAATCCCTGGGCTTGATAATAAGCAAACCAACCTTTGAAAAAATCTATCTCTCCCTGGAGCGGATCACTGATACCATCCTGGGAAAAAATATCTTCTATCTCGTCGATGATTGTTGGTATAGGCATGTATTCCAGACTGTGAAATAAAACCCAGGCTTGAGCGAGCAGCAGTTCCGGCCGCTGATGAAAAATTTTCGGGGGTATTTTGGATAATAATTTCTCCAGTATGTACCACTTGTCCTGGTTGAGCATGGTAAGACGCTGTTTCTCAACAATTTGAGCGGCTTCCATTTCCTGTCCCCCGAGTAATGCATAATCGATGGCTTCCTCCAGCAGATTGTTTACCTGAAACCAGGCAGCTGCGCGAACGTATAAGTCTTCGATCTCCTCTTTACTGTATTGCTTCTGCAGCCAGTTCTGCAGTGTGTTCTGGAACAGGTGGTGGAATTGAAACCATTTACTGCTGTCGTCAAGGGCGATCACGAACAATCCTGCTTGTTCAAGACATTCTATAAACGTTTCCCCGCTGAATTGGTTTTCAGCTTCCGGTTCGGAACTTTGACAGACGGCTTCACACAATGGGGCACAGAAGCGTTCCAATATGGAAACCTTCAACAGCCAATTCTGGATTTCTGGAGGCTGGTGTGAGACCACCTCAGCAGTCAAATAATCCTGGACATAGCGACTGTCGCCCTGCATGGCTCCCAGAAGACCATCTACATCCTCGCTGTGCCGCAGGGATAAAGCAACCAGGCGCAGTGCAGTCACCCAGCCTTCTGTCTTTTTATTGAATTCGAGGACCGCAGCTCGATCCATCCGGATTCCCATAATATCATACATAAAAAGGGAAGTTTCTTCGTTAGTAAAACGCAGGTCTTTGTGCCGTATATCGGTAACCCGGTTGAGGGCGCGCAGCTGGCTGAGATTGAGCGGGGGATCACCGCGAGCAATGATCACCAGGTGCATCTTTCTGGAGGGATATTGGAGCAGTTGATTCAACAGGTTGTGAATGGCCATTTCGTGGATCGTATGGTAATCATCCAGAACCAGAATAAAATGCTCATCGATGGACTCAAAATCATTTATCAAATTGGTGACAATCAGCCTGGGTGAAGCCATGCTGGTTGATTCAAGCAAGGCGCTGGTCTCTGCGCAAGCGTCAGAAAATTGCGTCCGCATGGCAGCAATCAAGTAAGTCAGGAACACCCGCAGGTTGTTATCCTCCTTATCCAGGGACAGCCATGCGCTGGGCGAATCGATGTTTTCCAGCCAACTGCTGGCCAGGATGGACTTGCCGTAGCCGAGCGGGGCGGAGATCAGCGTCAGCGCACGCTGGCGCCGCCGGTTCAGTATTTCATGGAGTTTTGTACGCATTAAGAGGTCTTGTGTGATGACAGGGCGGTGCAGCTTTGTGGATAGAATTTGGCCGAAAGACAATTCGGCTGCTTCCCCGGCGGCTGGCAGTTCAGTAAGGGAGCGTCGATACTCATCGATCACAATGCCTGTGATGGCCGCGCTTAAAAACACCTCGCCCTTGCGCACCGCCCGGATTCCATCGACAATATCTTCTGGGGCGCTCTCCTTTAGTATGTATCCGCTGGCGCCGGCCAGCAGCATACCCTCCACAAAAGCTTTGTCGGAGTGGATCGACAGGGCGATGACTTTGGTATGCGGCGCTTCTGATAGGATACCCTGGGTTGCCTGGATGCCGTCCATTCCTGGCATGCTGATGTCCATCACAACCACATCCGGATCTGATTGACCTGCCAGTTCGAGCGCTTCCGAACCATCACCGGCTTCGCCAATTACGCGAAAATCGCTTTCATCCTCTAACAGCAAGCGCAGTCCCTTCCGGAAGACCGGGTGGTCATCCACCAGGAGCACATTAGTTATCATTTATTAAATTCCTGGATGGGTTTCATTGGTCGTTGAAAGGGATACTCAAAAAGGCTTTCGTGCCCTGGCCGGGTTGGGATTCGATCGTAAAATCGCCGCCCAGGTCGCTCATGCGTTCCTGGATGCTGAACAAACCAAAACCAGCTTCTCCTCCTGTTTTTCTGGCGGCCTCGTTTTGATCAAAACCGACCCCATCGTCCTCAATGGTAACTAGAATTTTATCACCTACCTGCCCTAATTGTACGGATACTTTTCTGGCATGCGCATGTCTGACCACGTTTAATTAGCAGCTCGCGCACGTTGCGGAATAGTATCGCTCTAATATCTTCGTCCAGCCTGATATTTGGTGATTGGTCTATCAATTCTGTTTCCAGACCGTATCGGTCCCCTACCTGATCCTCCAGCCACTCGGCTATCGCTTCCCCCAAACCAATCTCATGCAGTAGTGGCGAGCTCAGTTCGAAGACCAGGTTCTTTGTGTCGCGGATGGTGTTCAGCAGAGATTCAGAGATTTCATCCAGTATGGTCAGCATCTCGGGATCGGAGCAATTTTTTTGAGCCGATGCCAGCCGCATGCGGGAAAACGCCAGCGACTGTCCGACATGGTCGTGTAATTCAGCCGCGATTCGCCGCCGCTCCCTTTCTTCGGATAGAGTCAATTGGTAGGCCAGCGCTTTGAGGCGCTGCTGGTATTCCTGGATTTGCTGGTTGGCAATTTTGCGCTGGGTGATATCGATTTGGGAACCCCACATCCGCACCAGGCAGCCGTCCTGAACGACACCCTTGATGCTGATAAGCAGCCATAAATCCCTCCCGTCCCAGGTCCGCTCTGGCATTTCGACAAGGCTGAAAGTATACCCCGAGCGCACGAAGCTCTGATAGTATTGGTGAAGAGGCGAGTCCCAATCTTGATAAGCTTCAGCGCTCCACATTTTTACCGCTAATTGTCCTTTGAGTTCATCGCTGGTCATACCATACATCTTGGCTGTCGATTCACTGACATCTTTAACCTGGGCCTCTCGGAAGATCGCATCTACCTGTTCTTCCACAGGCAGGTCAATCGGAATCGGATTATTCATCTCAATCCAGAAGACCGCGCTGATATTCTCTGCAAAGAACGTGTAATATTGTTCCTCCGTCAGCTTGCGTTCGGTAATGTCTTCGATGACACCAATAAAGTATTCTGGCTCTCCTGATTCATTCCACACCATCGAAACCGTAAGATTGATCCACACAACCTGGCCGTTCTTGTGATAGTAACGCTTCTCCAGCGTGTATGTTTCCAACTCCCGGGAAAGCAGTTGATCGACCTTCTTCAGGTCAATCTCAAGATCATCTGGGTGGGTAATATCTGGGAAAGTGAGCTCCTTGAGTTCCTCAAAGGTATACCCAACGATGTCGCAGAACTTCTGGTTGAGGCGCAGGAAATGACCATCAACCGAAACGTGGGCGATGCCTACCGCAGCTTGCTCGAAGGTTGTGCGGAAGCGCAGTTCACTTTCCTGTAAAGATTGTTTAGCTGAATCCAGCTCAGCAGTCCGCTCGGCAACAAGCTCGTCCAG
Source organism: uncultured Chloroflexia bacterium (assembly GCA_963753725.1). Classification (GTDB taxonomy): domain Bacteria; phylum Chloroflexota; class Anaerolineae; order Anaerolineales; family UBA4823; genus CAVWDI01. The sequence goes on from CAVWDI010000001.1 coordinate 360,776, forward strand.
GTGAAGCTGCATTTTCCGCAGCTGCAGATGGTTTTTCACCCGCGCCAGCACTTCAGGTTCCTCAAAGGGTTTGGAGACAAAATCCACCCCGCCTGCCTCGAAACCACGCACCTTGTTCTCAACATCCTGCAGCGCGCTCACAAACAGGATCGGGATATCACGGGTAAGCTCATTCTCTCGTAATCGCTGGCAGACCTCAAAGCCGTCCATTCCCGGCATCATCACATCCAGCAGAATCAGGTCCGGCGGGTAAGCCAGGGCAGATTCAATCGCCAACCCCGGGTCTTCCGATGAGCGGACTTGATAACCCGCCCGGGTAAGCAAATCTGTCAGCAAACGCAGGTTGGCGATCTCATCATCGACCACCAGGATTTTTGCGGCCTGGGTCATATATTCTCCTTCAGCTGTATTCACCACTATCCGCTTCCTGTAAAAGTTGCCGGATTTTCGCGGTTTGATATTTCAGCATCAACGTACGCAGACCTGCCGCGGTTTGCGGATTTATTTCTTCGATACGTCCGATAATCTCAAAGGTAGCCTCTCTATCTAAGGCGAGCGTTGTCTCATTGAGTTCCTGGCGCAGGTCGAAGGGCAGTTCTGCCAGCATTTCTTCAGAGAGCATAACTTTATCCGCACCCACTTCTTCCTGCCGGCTACCTTTATACAGGTACTTCACGCCCAAATGCTGCCCCATAACATCAAAGATTTGGTGCTCCTTGAAAGGTTTGCTCACCATATCATCACAACCCGCAACCAGGATCTCCTCCCTTTGCTCTTCAAATGCGCTGGCAGTGACGGCTGCGATCACGACTGCATCGCCTCCCGATAGGCTGCGAATTTCTGCCGTTGCCTCATATCCATCCATAACTGGCATGCGTATGTCCATCCAGATGAAATCGGGGCGCCACTCCTTAAATGAAGCAACCGCCTCGCGACCATTTTTTGCCTCATTAACCATAAAACTAACCCTGGTGAGCATATTGGACAGCAGCAGGAGGTTCTCCCGGTTATCATCCACCACCAGGATGCGCCATTCCTGCTGTCCCGGTTGCATCCCGATGATCTCAGGCATAAGTGAGGTATCCGGGATTTCCACCTCCCCTTCCATTACCTGCATGGGGATACTGACCTTGAAGATAGCGCCTTCGCCGGCAATACTTTCCAGGTCAATCTCACCAAACATTATCTCTACCAGTGATTTTGAAATGGTCAAGCCAAGCCCGGTGCCTCCTTCGCCATTCGGCGCGCCTTCCACCTGCACAAAGGCTTCAAATACTTGCTCGAGCTGGTCATTGGGTATACCTGGTCCAGTATCTTCTACTTCAAGCTTGAGCATAACCCTGGAAGGATCTTGGGGAATCGAATGCGGGATAGCTCTCAGCCAGACTTGTCCCTCGGAAGTATACTTGACAGCATTTTCCAACAGGTTGATCAAGACCTGGCGTAGTTTACCGGAATCCCCCAGCAGAATTGACGGCAGACCGGGATCAAGCTCGAGGCTGAATTGCAGACCTTTACCTTCGGCGCGCGACTTGTATATCCGGCCAATATCCTGCAGCATCTGCACGATATCAAAAACTTCTTCGTTTAAATCCACACGCCCCGCATCGATCCTTGACAAACTGAGTACATCATCTACCATGCTCAGCAGGTGCTCGCCGCTGCGGTTGATAACATCCAGCATTTCGTTCTGCCGCTCGAACATGCCCACATCACGAGCCAGCATTCTGGAAAAGCCCAGGATAGCGTTGAGCGGGGTGCGCAGTTCGTGGCTCATATTTGCCAGGAAGGTACTTTTGGCCTGGTTAGCAATTTCGGCCTCTTCCTTGGCGGCTTGCAGTTCCTCAGTCCTTTGTTCCACTTGAACCTCCAGCTCGCGGCTCCTGGCTTCAACGGAACTGACCCGCCAGCGGTATGCTCCAACCAAAAAGCCAACCACCAAAACCAGCATACTGATCCGGAACCAGGTTGTCTCCCACCAGGGTGGGGTTACAGTGATCTTAATCGATGTGCCTTCTTCGTTCCAGACCCCATCATTATTGGAGGCCTTGACGATAAAGGTATAAGTTCCTGCATCTAAATTGGTATATTTCGCTACGCGGTTAGAACTATCAATTACTGTCCAATCCTCATCAAAGCCTTCCAATTTATAAGCATATTGATTTCTATCCGGTGATACATAGTTAAGCGCGGCAAACTCTAATGAAAACACCTTATCATTGGAGGGTAATATAATTTCGTCAGTATAGTCAATAACTTTTTGGAGAGGCGAATCTACGCCTATTCCAACAGATTGATTTTCCAGTTTAAAGTCCGTCAGAACCACTGGCGGGATGTTACCATTCTCCTGGAGCGCTTCAGGATAAAAGGCATTCAATCCACTTTTGCCTCCAAAAAACATTTGCCCATCGCTAGCTTGATATGCACTTCCAAAGAGAAAATCTCTCTTTTGAACTCCTGAATGACTGTCAAAATTCTCAACGGTTTCTGTTGTGGGGTTAAATCTGGAAATACCTTTAACCGTGCTGAGCCACAGATTCCCTTGGTCATCTTCAAGGATACCCATAATGATCTCACTGGCTAAGCCATGTTTTGTGGTATAGGTAGAGATTGACCCAGTTTCCGGATCGAATCTTGTAAGACCAACTCTGGTAGCAACCCATAACACATTTGCCCTGCTTTCATGAACCATATACACCGCTTGCTCTTTGAAATGTTCAGGATAGCGGACAAACTGCTCTGTTTCAGGATCGAATCGATTAAGACCATTATTGGTTCCGACCCAAATGATATTCGATGGCGTCACATCGATTGACAAAACATTGTTGCCGCTCAAACTGTGTGGATCGTCAGGGTCATGGTAGTAACGGGTAAACTGTTCTGTAGATGGATTAAAGCGATTAAGCCCTCCCCAATTCGTCGCAACCCAGAGATTTCCAAAGTCGTCTTCCGCAATATCCTGAATTTCATTATGACTCAAACTAGCCGGATTGTCTGGATCATGGACATAATGGGTAAACTGTTCTGTCGCTGGATCAAACCGATTGAGCCCCCCCGGCCATGTTCCAATCCAGATAATCCCCTCATTATCTATGTGCAAAGCCAAAATGTGATTATCACTCAAGCTGTAGGGGTTTTCGGGGTCGTGTTGATAATGGCTAAACAGTCCTGTTTGCGGGTCAAGTTTATCAAGCCCATCCAAGCTGCCAAACCAAATCGCGCCGTTTTTGTCCTGGCGCACCGACTTGATTTCGTTATGACTTATACTTTGCGGCTCACCAGGGATTTGCTGGTAGAGGATGAATTGTGAATTGAGTGGATTATAGATATTGACCCCATCACCGTACGTGCCGACCCATAGCGTACCTTGCTCATCTTTGAGCAAGGCGGGTATTCGATCATCACTCAAACTTTCGAAAAGATAGGGATTGGTTTGATACCGGACAGACTTTCCTGTCTGCGAGTCAAAACTGATTTAATCCCCAACCATAGGTACCAACCCAGAAGACTCCAGGTTCATCTTCCAGGACCGTAAAAACGGCATCACTGCTCAAACTTTGTGGATTATCAGGATCGTGATGATATGAGGAAATTTCCTCTGTTTTGGGGTCAAAGCGAACTAGTCCGCCACCATCCATAGCCAGCCATAAGAAGCCATCTGATCCTTGTACAAGGTCCTTCACTCTGTTTACCAAGTCGTCTTCGTCAGGGAAAGGTTGATAATGGATAAATGTATTGGCTTCTGGGTCAAATTTGGTTAACCCAAGGGTGTCACCAATCCAGAGAATTCCCTCCGTGTCTTCTATCATGTCCAAGATTCTGCCAAATTCGTCAGTGGTGGAAACGGGAACGAGTTCTTCTGTGCTGCGGTCAAATTGATATAGGACACTATGAGAACTACCTATCCATAAGCGCCCCTGGGAATCTTCGGTGATGGCACTTACGGTGCTGTCTGGGACATCTGGATCGAATGTGTATCGCGTAAACTGTTCAGTGGAAGGATCAAACTTATCAAATCCGCTGGCGTGGCCTACCCAAATTATGCCACCATTGTCTTCAACGACTCGATCGATGAAACTTGAGCCGATGCTGTGGGGATCATCCGGGTCATGTTTGTACACAGTCACGTCATACCCATCATAGCGGTTCAGGCCATCAAAGGTGGCGATCCAGAAATACCCGCGGCTATCTTTCATCAAATCCCAGGCGGTGCTGTTTGATAACCCTTGTTCCGTGCCGAGATGATCAAATCGGAGGAATTGGCTCAGAGGTAACTCCACTGGGGGAAGATCAAGCGTTGATTGAGCTGGGAGAGCTGTGGGTTCTGATGAAGTCTCAGTTGGGGTTGTTGTCGTTGAAATTCCGCAAGCAGCTGCCAGGAGTGCCAAAGCGACCAGCAAAACAGCCATGATCACATGCCAGAGTTTTCGATTGGTTAATGATAAATATCTTCCTAAATTCACACACCTGCTCATTTATATGCACTCCAATCGTAATACCGGGAAAGTGTAGAGCAAACTGTTGTTCTTAATGACAGCGACAACAAGATGATTATAACCCTAAAAAAGGGGGCAAAAATCCCCCCATTAGTCTCTTGATTTCTTAGCACATTTGTGCTATAAATTGGGTGTCCCAATTGGTTTTGTTTTGATTTTTCTTGAGGATGATATGCTCTCGCCTGATCCGAAATCGTTTCTTATTGTTTTTCCAATCAATTTTTTTAAATTAATCATTTGTATGCCTTTCTAATAAAGATCGCAGTTTCAATCCTGATTTGATATTATCGATCTTATTTATTCTTACACGAAATCAACTCCAATAAGGGTATCTGTGTATGACCGGCAGCATGAACAATCTCAAGCATGGTGTATTTTCCAACCAAATTCCTACCGTCCCACCGCGAACCGGGTGATATTCGTTTTGAAACGAATAATCCAATTTTTCCTTTATTTTTTATTCGTTCCTCTTTGTTATCCGACGGATTTCTTTTACTCACCATTTTAATCTTGAAATAATCAGAAGTCTGGAAATAGAGAAAACCTAAGTAATTGAGCGTCCCTTTGGGATCGCGGTTTTTTTACTCACCAATTTAATCTTAGACCAATCAGAAGTTCGGGAATAAAGATACCCGCAGTATTTGAGTATCCCTTTGGGATTTTATGTATTTTCCACCCACGATCTTAATTTTTACGTCTTATGCTTCTCTCTCACAGGCCTCCGGTTCTCTCTTTTGTGTTCTCTCACCACTCCCCTGCTCCTCCTTCTGATCCGGATGTCAAGCGCCATTAATAAATGCTTCCCTCAACATGAGGATGGCGGGTGTTCATCTGTCGCCCTGAGCTGCGATTTCTATCCCTGCTGTTTTAGGAGTTTCCTTTTTAAGTAAAGACCCCACACAACCCCACATTGGAACCTTAACAACTTTATATTTTTTTCTTTGATTACTGCTTTCTTGGACAGTTTTACTGCTGGTAAGGCTTTTAATGCCCAAACCTGAATCAAAATAGCCCAAATTAATACAGGCTTTTTCATCGGATTTTCTTTTCCCCCAATAGGTTTTTCGTCCCCCAATTTTTAAAAAAAAATGGGTCGCCCATATATATTATTGGAGGACCCAAGTAAGTGGACCTGAGGGGATTTTAATCCCCTTATAGAACCCTAAACCTTGCCTTTTTAAAAATGAAAACCCCCACTGGCGGGATTAATAAAGTGGACCTGAGGGGACTCGAACCCCTGACCTCCTCAGTGCGATTGAGGCGCGCTCCCAACTGCGCTACAGGCCCTTGTTGTTAAGTGAGTGGATTGTATCGGATGCCGTGGTGCCTGTCAAGAAAACCACTTCTAAACCAGCTTTGTGAATCCAGCCTTTTTACTGACTGACCACATCTCCCGGATATCCTTGGATAAACAACGACTGCCTGGATGGTTAAAGTCTCCCACCGTAGGGGAATAGAATTGTCGCTGGATATGCCGCAATTTCAGTTTTTCCGGCATAACCTCTTATCCCTTATGCTCTGGTCCTTTTAGGTCATTCCCCAAATCGAATTTGGGGATTCAAATAGGCATACAACAAATCTGCCAGCAGGTTCGCAAAAGCAAACACCAGCACAGTCACTAAAGTCACCGCTTGCAGCAGCGGTAAGTCCCTGCGGTCGATCGCAAACACCATCAATCTGCCCAAACCTGGATAATTAAAAACATTCTCGATCACAACCAGCCCGCTGATCAACCATCCAACACTGATCGCGATTACCGTAATGGTAGGCAGTAATGCATTTCTAAGCACATGTTTAATCACCACCGTCGATCTGGGCATTCCCTTCAATTCTGCCGTCCGGACGTATGGTTTTTTTAACTCTTCCAGCACGCCAGCCCGCGTTAGTCGTGCAATATATGCCAGTAAAACAAAAGTCGCAGTTAATGCCGGCAGTACCAGCATTGGAAGCGCCTCAATAAATGAGGTTCCAGGTCTTATGGAAGAGTTCGCTGGAAATAATTCCAGCTTGAACGCAAAGATTTGTATCAATACCAGCCCGGTTACGAATTCAGGCAATCCTACTACCGAAAGCGATGAAATACTGATTGCATTATCGATTTTTCTATTCTCGATTAAACCTGCAATCACGCCCAATCCTACTGCCAAGGGCACCGAGATTAATATCGTCAGAAACGCCAGCATCATCGAATTTTTCAGCCTTCCCATCACTAACGGTCGAATTTCTGATTTTGTGCTGAAAGACGTTCCCCAATCTCCCGTAAGAAAATTTCCCAACCAGCGGATATACTGGACGGGTAACGGGTCATCTAAACCCAACTCCACTCGCAGCGCCTCCAATTGAGCTTCTCCCGCCTCTCGACCCAATATTACCCGGGCGACATCACCCGGCAGATATTGCGTAATAATAAAAATGATCAGCGAGGTAAGCAGCACAGTTAAGGCTAAAAATAAAATTCTGCGAATAATATAGCGTGACATCGTGTATTTCAGATTTTTGATTTCAGTGAATACATAGATCAACTATTGCGTTCGCTCTGCATTTGCTCCAACGCTTCAAATGGGATATGGCAGTAAAACTTATTTCCCTTTTGATCCGTCTGCATAGTTGGTTCCTCTTTTACACAAACTTCACCGATAAACCTGGGACAGCGGGTATGGAACCGGCACCCACTTGGGATATTCACTGGACTTGGGATATCTCCTTCAAGTCTGATTCGCTCCTTTTTATTTTTCGGGTCCGGGAGTGGAATTGAAGATAACAGAGCCTCCGTATATGGGTGGTATGGAGGCCTAAAAAGGTCTTCCGAATGGGTGATCTCCATAAATTTACCAAGATAAATCACAGCCACGATATCAGCGATATAACTCACTACAGCCAGATCGTGTGAGATAAAGAGGGTTGAACTCTCGTGGTTTATTTGCAGCTCGTTCAACAGGTTCAAAATAGAGGCCTGAACGGATACATCCAGAGATGACACGGGCTCATCTGCCAGTAACAAGTCTGGATTTGAAGCAAAGGCGCGCGCAATGGCCACGCGCTGCTTCTCACCGCCGCTCAATTGATGCGGCATGCGATCGGCATAATCTGAAGATAATTGAACCGCCTCCAGTAAACGTGCTGCTTCATTATCAGCCTCACGGCGATTGGTTGATAACAGCCTCATAAGCGGTCGTCTTAACGAAGAGCCAACACTCATATACGGATTCAATGCTTCTTCTGGGTTTTGAAAAACCATCTGTAGTTGTCTCAAGGTAGTAATATCGCGCTTTGATAATTGGGGAGGCAGCGGTAAATCCAATAATTCCACTTCGCCATCCGTTGGAGGTTGTAAACCAACAATTGCACGTGCGATTGTTGTTTTTCCGCTTCCGCTTTCTCCAACCAATCCTATTGTTTTCCCTCGTTCAATGGTCATACTTATTCCATCAACAGCTTTTACATTTTCCGGTATCTGTCTTGTAAAAACTTCTTTCATCGAACGAGGCAGTTTGAAATGCACTTCCAGATTTTCTACATTTAAAGTATCAGCGGGTACTCCAGGAATATCTTTCTGAATTTTTTTTGAGATCTGTCTTTCAAATAATTCTTTTGTATCCAGGCTCCCGGAATTTATCTCTTCCCAACGATGGCAGCGAACAGAATGCGCGCTGCCAGAAACTGTGAATGAAGGACGTTCCGAACATATTTGAATTGCCAGCGGACATCTAGGCGCAAATATACACCCATCCGGACGAGCGCCCAGAGCTGGTATTTGCCCTCCAATCGTTGACAATTCAACCTCTTTCTTTGAGCTGCCTGGTTTCGGTACGCTTCCCAGTAAACCAATTGTATAGGGATGCAGCGGTCTTTCAAAAATCTCCTCGATTGCCGCATCCTCCAGCAGCTCCCCAGCATACATGACCGTCACTCGATCGCAGATTTGCGCTACCACGCCTAAATTATGCGTGACATAAAGCGCGGAAGAGTTGCCCTCCCTCATCAATTCCTGGATGAGATCTAAAATCGAGGCTTCAGTTGTCACGTCCAGGCTTGTAGTAGGCTCATCTAAGATCAGCAAGCCAGGTTTTAAACTTATTGCCATAGCGATTAGAACCCGCTGGCGCATACCGCCGCTAATTTGATGGGGATAACTTTCTGCTACCCTTTGTGGATCAGGGATATGTACTTTTTCCAAAAGCTCGATTGCCTTTTTATCCGTCGTTGAAGAATTTAATCCACGGTGATAGCTCAGGATTTCACTGATTTGTTTCCCGATCCTGATAGATGGATTAAGAGAAGATAGAGGGTTCTGAGGTACGAGGCTTATTTCACTCCCCCAGATTTTTCTTATTTCAGATTGGTCCAGATTGAGAAGATTTACCCCGTTCAATTCAATCGAACCTTGAGTGATCACACCTCCCTTACCTAAATACTGCATTACCGCCATAGCCAGCGTGGTTTTCCCCGAACCGCTTTCACCCACCAGGCCATAAGTCTGACCTTGATGGATCGTTAATGAAATATCTCTGACTGCTTCCAGCAATTCATCTCCTATCTGGTAAGCCGCACTCAGATCGGTAATATTCAAAACAGGCTCGAATTCAGAAATCCGCTTCTCACTCATAAACAATTTTTCAATCAGTTCGCTGCCACACACGCTTTAATCCATCCGACATCAGGTTCACCCCAATTACAACCAGCGCTATTGCCCCTGCCGGGAAATACATAGCCCACGGAATTTGGTGTACATGCGCGCGGGCCTCTTTTACCATCAACCCCCAATCGGGATTTGGAGGCTGAACGCCAACGCCTAAAAATCCCAGCGACGCGACTAGAAAGATGGCATACGAAAAACGCAGCGCGCTTTCCACAGACAAAGCTGGCAAAGTGGATGGGAAAATTTCTCGGAACATGACGCCCAAATTGGATTCGCCTTGTAAGCGGGAGGCCTCGACATATCCCATATTTTTTACCGACAGAACCACGCTCCTGACCACCCTGGCGACAATAGGTGTGTAAACAATAACAATTACAATCAGCACACTGTTGCGTGAAGGGCCCAGAGTGCCCAACAATAAAAGAGATAACAATAAAGCAGGCAAGGCAAGCAGGCTGTCAAAAATCCTCATAATGCCTTCGTCCAACCATGAACCGACATACCCGCTGAAAAGCCCAACGGTTGTTCCCAGAATAACAGCCAGGAGAGTCCCCAACCCGGCCAGAGCCAGGATATCTCTCGCTCCCAGCATCACACGGCTGAATACATCCCGGCCTAAGTTGTCGGTTCCGAAAAAATGTGAAGTTGAAGGGGGTTGGCGGGCTTCAGAAGCAGTCTGCTCATTGGCTCCATAAGGAGCGACGAAAGGACCCATAATTGCCGCCAGGCAAAAAAGCAGGAAAATTGTCGTTCCAATTGCTGAATAAGGATTTGCATACAGCCCTTTGATGATTTGGATAAATTGGGACGTGTTTTTTTGATGTGAGCGATTCGAAAATTTTTCCCGCAAATTGCCTTCGCGAGATTGGCTTGTATTCGAATATTGATCTTGACTAGGCACAGGGAAAAATGAATTGCCTGGCACACTTTTGCAGCGCCAGGCGAAATCAATTGATGATTATTGTGCAGCGCTTACGTTGCGAAAATCGGTCCGTCCGGCAAAAGGTTTTAGTTCAAATCCATCAAACTGATCATTGATCGCCGCAAACTGCGCAAAGTAATATGGGATAATCACAGGTCCGCGCTCTATCAACAGCTTTTGGATATCCGCATACGCTTGTACACGTTCATCCTCATTTAAGGTTGTCCCCGCAATTTGCGCTAATCGATCAAATTCTTCATCACAGAAATGGGATTCATTCCATTTTGCATCGCAAAGCAGCATCACATCCAGATAAAACTGTGGGTAGGGTCTTGAACCCCAGCCAGTGATCCCTAAATCCACTTCTAACCACCCATCATCACCGTAATATACACTCTCAGGCTCGACCAGTACATTTACATCGACACCCGCTTCTGCCCATTGATCTTTCAACACGACCGCTAAATCAGGACGGCCGCCAGTATCAGGAGTATGTAGGTCCAGCGTTAGTCCATCTGGATAACCTGCATCTGCCAGCAGCTGCTTTGCCCCTTCCACATCACGAGACGGCAGCGGCGTTTCTTCCGTGTAATATGAAGCATACATCGGTCCGATTGGGCTGTCACGCCCAACCGCGCCGTATCCCTGTTGCACCAGAGTAAGAATCGCTTCGCGGTCGGTCGCCATTTTGAGAGCTTTAATCACCTCCGGTTTATTACCCGGTTCGCGATCCGAACGCAGTCTTATTAGATCAAAACCGTTTGTTGGGATGTCCATGGTAATTATCCCGGCTTCATCTGTAAGGCTCTCAAATAAAACAGTAGACATCCTCATAACCAGATCCACCTGGCCGCTTCTCAAAGCATCCACCGATGCAGTTTCATCGGCAAAGAAAATGATCTCTAAACCAACTAGGTTCGGTTGGCCATCAACCCAATAGTTTTCATTTGCCGACATTTCAATGCGGTCTTCTGGACTGTAGTTATCAACTTTAAACGGTCCGGTCCCGTTGAATTGAGACGGGTCTTCGGTATTAGCTTTTTGCACCAGCGCATGGTTATCACTCAAATCATTAAGGAAGAATGGGTTAGGTTGACTTAACGAGAAAGTAACCTCATATTCCCCGGTCGCTTCAATACTTTCAATATTTGAATAAAGATCGCTGGTTGGTAATTCTGCCTCCGGATCTCGCAGCCTGTTGAAAGTCCACACGACATCCTCCGCCCCGAATGGACTTCCATCATGGAAATTGGCGCCTTCAACTAAATTCAGTTTATATGTTTTCCCGTTTTCGCTGATCTCCCAATCATTTGCCAATCGAGGCATGATGTTGTTCTGTGGGTCAATGTCCACCAGATAATCGTAAACATGATTCGCGACCAGCACTTCGCTGTCCGAAGATATGAGTGCCGGGTCGCTCTGAAGGATCGATTGCATCGCGACTTTTAATATCCCTTCGCCTGCTTGAACCTCTTGCGGCAATTCAGCCTGTTCAACAGGCGCTTGTGTAGGCGCCGCTGCAGTGCAGGACGGTAAACATACTAAGAAAATCAGAATAAATAGAAAAAGGAATAGGATATTTTGGTTCTTAAAAAATCTGTGCAAATCCATGATTGCCTCCTGAGACTTCCAAGATGGGTATTATTGAATATTTTATTATTAATAAATATTAGGTTTACTTAGCAGATTATACATTAACGGTAAGAGTTACTTCAGTTGATCGAAAAAGGTCCTATCCCTTCCCTATCTTTTTCTTCCAGGAATGTGTGGACAAACACCAATTCGCGCTGATAAACAACCACTAGTTCTGAAAGCAGAGCATCAACGCTGTCAAAGGATAATAGCCGTTGTTTTTCAAGAGGTTCAATCTGCAAAATGGCGGCAGCAAAATTTGCCAGATTTACAGGGTTATCGGGAATATTATCTAAATCGAGTTGCGACTTTCCCGCTTTGATCAGATTGCGAGTATATCGATTGACATAAGTAAATAGCCTGTCCCGGTTTACCATCAATCCATCCTGGTCTTGGGAAATCATAGGATATAGTTTTATCCTACCTGTCAAATAAGGCAGGTCATCTCGCACAATTGACAATACCCGGAACCTGTCCTGTCCAAATACCATGATATTCATACTTCCGGTTTTTAACTCCTGAACTTGATAAATGTTTGCGGTACAGCCAATGTAAAAGGGTTCAGCCAAAGGGCCAAATGCTTCTACACCATGTTTGATTAATGTAACCCCAAACGGTATTTTGTTATCAATACAGTGAGTGATCATCTCCTTATATCGTTCTTCAAAGATATGCAGGTGAAGAGGCATTCCCGGAAAAAGTACGGAATTTAATGGGAAAAGGGGTATTTTTTCCATGACCTCATTTTATCATGTACACTTTTATTACCATCTGAATACACCAATAGCCATAGACCAATTTCTTAATGTCCAGAATCAGAAGTATATTTGATGAAAGAATAAATCCTCTCCCCACTTATTGACATCTTTTGCAATATTAAGTAATAATGTTCACTGGATTGACATCCAATGCCGAGAGGAATCAAAATTGCCTAATTCACTTCGATTTATCAGCAAATTGTGATAGGAATTTTGTGAGGAAAATAATGCCAGAGGAACAAATCCTGATCGTCGAAGATGAACCAGCCGTCGCCCGCAGTCTTGAATATGGTTTGGGGGAAGAAGGTTACAAGTACGAATGGGTAAAAAATGGAACCCAGGCGCTTGATTTCATGGATTCCTTTGATCCACACCTGATCCTTCTAGACCTCCGTCTGCCAGATATCAGCGGATTTGATGTGTGTCGAAAAATACGAATGAGCGGAAAACGGCAGCCAATTTTAAATTCTCACAGCTCTAGATGATCAATTTGACATTGTATTAGGGCTTGAACTGGGAGCGGACGATTACATCATAAAACCATACCACATGCGAGAACTGATCGCTCGTATCCATGCCCTGCTCAGGAGATCTTATGGTGACCTGTCTCAAATTTCTTTTGGGGAAAAAATGGTGTTTGGTGAACTGCAAATCGACCTTGAAAAACTGCAGGTATCGCTTTCAGGGGTACCAATCAATTTAACACCAACGGAGTTTCGGCTTCTCAGGTATCTCGCGTAAATCATCCCAATCAGCCATTCAGCAGAGAGGTACTTATTGAAGCCGTATGGGGCTATGAAAGCGTAATCGGGAGTGGTCGAACTGTTGACGTTCACATCCGCCACCTCCGAAAAAAACTGGAACGTAATCCAGAAGATCCAAAACGGATTGTGACAGTTCGCGGCATAGGATACAAATTTTCTACACAATAAGAAATTGTTGCGAATTCTTAATCTTCCCGTAAAAATTCAGTAACCATTAAATCCTATAATAATAAACAATTGGTTATGATCTATTTACGTACAAATATAAACTCTGATTGGGAAATATAATTGATATGTAGTTCAGGAGGTATTGAAAAATGAAGAAACATACCTATATTTTAATTTTTTTTGGGATACTTGGTGTTTTATTTGTCATCGGAGCGAGCCTGATTGCAGGTGGCTTCCTTTACCGTACCATCACAAAATCCGGTACATCTGTGGCTTTTGCTGCCCATCCGGCTGAACTCGATAGAGAGGCTGGGATACTCGTCGCAGGAGTGGAATTGAAAAGTCCAGCAGAGAAAGCGGGTATTGTGCGAGGGGATATTTTACAAAAGGTTAATAATACAAGTGTAAACAATTTAGGTGAACTGCAAGATTTCCTTTCGGAAATTGACGAGGGTGAAGAGATTGAGTTTACGGTCATCCACGGAGATGAAATTAACATACTGGACGCTGAATTTGACAATGCTGACATCTTTTGACTTATTTGGGTATCAAATCTTGTGAACCTGGATTCCAAATTCACGAAATGTTTTCTGATCTTCAATTTGAAGAATTGAAAAGGGCTTTAATCCTGGAAGTTGCTCCAGATAGTCCAGCCGAAAATTCGGGATTAGAAAAGGGAGATTTTATAGTAAGTGTTGATGGTGATGAAATCGGAACAGGTAACAACTTATCCGAGGTTATCGCCGGTTATCAACCTGGAGATCAAATAACAATATTGGTAGAGAAACATGATGGAGACATGAAGGAATTAGAGATAAAACTTGATGAGCACCCGGAAGATTTCGAACAAAGCATATTTGGGCGTCCAATACGAGCAATTTAGAATGCCTATGTTTAAAGGTGATATTCCTCCATTCGACAGGGCATTGCCTCCGCGCGGGTATACGCCATTCGAAAATCAGATGCCTTTCGAATTCCCTGAGGATATGAAATTTGGAGCACTGGTTTTAGAAGTTTCACCAGATAGCGCGGCGGAAGGTGCAAATATAAAGAAAGGTGACGTCATTACCGAATTCAATGAAAAACCGATCAAAACACCACAGGATCTCGTTGATAAAATTGGTGAACTTGAACCCGGAGATGAAATAACTCTGACCGTCTTCCGGGAGATGGATGATGAAGATATTACGATTGAAGTTGAACTGGATGAACATCCACAAGAATCCGGGAAAGCATTTTTGGGAGTGCACCTGGCTGGAATAAGTAGGAGTAATAAATTCGAACACAAACATTTACCTTTTGATTTGGATGATTATTTCCAATTCGACGAAGACTTTTCTGAAGAAGACCTGCCTTTTAATTTCCATTTTGACCTTCCCTTTGATATCCCTTTTGAAGATCTATTGGATAAAATCAATCCAGGTGAAAACGCATAAGAACCATAAATTGTTCCTACCACCATATAAATAATTGAACCAGATAAATCTCAGGTACGGCGAACTTAATGGAAGTAAGGCAACAATAATACATATCGATGCAGAATATAAGAACCAGGTTTTGTTCTGCATCGATATACTTTGCTGAATCAATACTGGAAACCAAATGTTTCGTTCCATCCGTTGGAAATTAGTAGCCAGCTACGTAGTGTTAGCCATATTGATAATGAGTATAGCTGGATTGATCGCGTATCTGGGCAATAAAGCATTATGCACAGCTGCAAGAGAAAAAATATCTGTTCTCATTCGCAGAAACAATTGCCGAGCAAGCCCACCCTTATTTATGGCCTGAATTAAAAATAAACAATTTGTCACAGCTCGTTCAATCGGCTTCATTTTTTGGAAACGTTCAGGTTCAAATACTCGATCAAAATAATCGAATTCTGGTTGATTTCAGGCAACCCTGATAACAGGGATGGAATTGCCTGGCTATTTTTGCAAAACCAGGAATTCGAATTATTTCCAGATGATATCCCACAAGATTGGATAATGGGCTTATTTCCTCACCAACGTAACTATCTGTTTGAAAATCAGACTCGATTTCCGGCAGAAATCCAACCTGATATTTCGTATACCATTGTACGCAGGATGTATGGTCCCTGGGGCAACCGGTTTTCATTTGAGATTGTGCCGCAGTTGGATGCTCAGCCCATAATCCCAGCAAATAAATCCTCACCTGATATACCGAGATCAAGCCGTGTGATTAATGTTCCCGTTGGAGAACCTGGGAATACCGTTGGATACGTAGAATTAAGTTCAAGTACTGATTTCAGCGTGGAAGCGCTTTCATTTACCCGTCGCGCATCAATAATGGCAGCATCCGGGGCTGTGTTATCTGCAGTAATTTTAGGATTAGTTATGGGAAAACGCTTCACAAATCCGATAACAAACCTTTCGGATACTACCCAAATGATGAGCGCAGGAGACTTAACTGTGCGAGCTTCAATATCAGGTAAAGATGAAATAAGTGACCTGGCAGTTCAATTCAATACCATGGCAGATTCTTTAGAAAACAGTTTCTCATTGTTACAGGATGAACGGGATGCTCTTCACAGGTTTATCTCGGACGCTTCTCACGAACTTAGAACACCAATAACAGCCATAAAGAATTTTAACGATCTACTTCAAAATGCTGCAATTAATGATCCATTGGTTCAAAAAGAATTCCTCGAAGAAAGCGAAAAGCAAATCGACCAGTTGACTTGGATTACCCAAAATTTATTGGACCTATCGCGGTTAGACGGCGGTGTTGCTTCACTGGACATTCACAGTTACGATGTAGAAGATATGATAGCAAGCGCTGTATCCCCTTTCAAAGCAATTGCATCCAAAAAAGGAATAAAATTACGGAGTATATTCCCTGCCAAACCTATTAAAATGGAATGTGATCGTGCTCGTTTTGAAATAGTTGTTGCGAACCTTTTAGAAAATGGGATCAAATTTACCCCCGGCAGTGGTTCGGTTGAGATTGGAGCAGAACGTCGTGGAAGTACGCTAGCTGTATGGGTCCAAGATACAGGTATTGGTATATCTCCAGAGGAACAAACACTAATCTTTGATCGTTTTTACAAAGGTCACAATAATAAGGAATTAAACAGTGAGTTTGGGATTAGCCAATGGTTAGAAAGTATACTTCAAGCTCACAGCGGTGAGTCCAGGTTGAGAGCGCTCCGGCAATGGTGCGAAATTCACAAATATCTGGCCATTAAAAGAAAAATCAGGATGCTCCACGACATACAGCATCCTGATTTCAATCGATAATTTATCTGACGTTAAAAAAAACTATTCTTCTTTCGATTCCAACTCTTTCTGGCGAGCATCAATAACATCTTGCGCAATATGTGATGGTACAACTTCATAGTGAGATAGATCCATCGAGAAAATTCCGCGCCCACCTGTGATGGAACGCAAATCCGTTGTATATCGTAGCATCTCGGCTAGCGGAGCTTTAGCTGTAACGATCGATCGACCCTTCTCGGAATCCATCCCCTGTACTCGAGCTCGGCGTGTATTTAGATCACCTAGAATATCTCCCATATTGGCTTCAGGAACGGTTATGCGCACATCCATGATCGGTTCCAATAGGACCGGAGAAGCATTTTTTACTGCTATTTTAAAAGCCTCTCGACCTGCAATTTCAAAAGCAACTGGTTTGGAATCCACGGGGTGTTCTTTCCCATCGTATACTGAGACAGATACATTCTTTACTGGAAATCCTGCTACAACACCATCACGCATCACAACCTTAATACCTTTTTCGATTGCGGTCATATAACCGGAGGAGATTGATCCACCAAAAACATCGTTCTTGAAGAAATATTCTTCCTCTTCATTGGGTTTTACACGCATAGAAACTTCGGCGAATTGACCCGCCCCACCGGATTGCTTTTTATGCCTATATTTTGCATCGCCTTCCTTGGTGATCGTTTCCTGATAAGGAACACGCGGTTCTTCCACACTCAATGCTGTTTGGAATTTCTTATCAGCTTTTCTAATCGCCACATCTATGTGCTGATCACCCATACCCTGTAGGATTGTTTGCTTGGTGTTCGGGTCTTGATACCAGGATAAGGTCATATCCTCATCGCTCAATCGGGTCAAAGTTGGGCTGATCTTGGCTGAATCTGCCTGTGTTGTCGGAGATACTGCCACCCTGTAAAGCGCATTTGGGAATTCCGAAACTTTCAACTGTAAAGGATATCCTTTATCACACAACGTATCTCCATTGGACGTTTCTCCAAGTTTCGGTACTGTAGCAATATCACCTGCATGAACAAGCTTTACGCCGAGTTGTTCCTTCCCGCGCATAATATGCAGTGTTCCAATTCTTTCCTCGTTACTTTTGGTTTGATTCCATACACGCGCATCCGAACTCAACAAACCGGAATAAACACGGAAATAAGTGATCTTCCCTACAAATGGATCGGCGGTCGTTTTCCATACATATACCGCCAGAGGACCATCATCTCTTGCGGTTAATTCTTCCTCACCTGCTTTACCGTCAGCAGTCACCGGCGGCATTTGTGAAGGCGAGGGCATTAAATCCAGTATTCCATCCAACAATCTCGAAAGACCAATTTCGGCAGAACCGGCTGTCACGAAGACGGGAACAAATGATCCATCCAGGATAACTTTGCTTAATCCGCGCTGGATTTCTTCAGCTGATAGATCTTCTCCTTCAAGATATTTCTCGAGCAGAGCATCTTCGCCTTCAGCCGCTGCCTCAATCAACTCCATACGCGCTGTTTCTGCATCATCAACAAATTCTTCAGGGATGTCCTGCACATTACTCCCATCACCTTCGTAAGCTTTCATCGTCAGGAGATCAATGACACCCTTAAAATCTACCCGCTCTCCCCAGGGAAGTTGAACAGGAATCAACCTTACATCCGACATCTCCCGAATTGATCCTAGTGCTTTTGTAAAATTGGCATTGTCCCTGTTCATTTTGTTGATAACAACAAATCTTGGTAAACTAAATTTATCGCAGTAATTCCACGCTATTTCCGTTCCAACCTCAGCTCCCGAAACCGAATCAATTAGAACTAATGCCCCATCGACAACACTTAATGCCGAGATAACTTCACCAACAAAATCAGTGTATCCCGGGGTATCCAAAATATTGATTTTATGATCTTTATATTCAACAGGGATAATTGCTGTAGATAATGAAATGCCGCGTCTTATCTCCTCGTCTTCAAAATCTGAGATCGTTGAACCATCTTCAATTTGACCCAATCGTGTTGTAGCGCCAGAAAAGTGTAAAAACGCTTCAGCAAGCATTGTCTTTCCACCACTGCTGTGAGAAACCAAAGCGATATTACGGATAAACTCCGTGGTATATTCTTTCATTAGATAGTCCTTCCTTTAATTATGATTATGGCAGCCTATGATTGTAAGATATCTCTCTTACATTGTCAAAGTATTATGACCATTTTTTGATATTCTTTTGTAATAAAAAGTGCTAACCTTCATATTTTTCAATAATTTGAAACCGATTTCAGAAAGAAAATATAGGTATCTTTTATTATGTACTTTATAAGGCGGTTCTTTTTTAATTTATGGTATTATCGGAAACCTCCATGGGATACTGGAATTTCTCCCCCGGAACTAATAGAATTTATTAAAATAAATTCACCAGGTCGCGCGCTTGATTTAGGCTGCGGTACTGGGACAAACGTTATTACCCTGGCTGAAAATAATTGGGAAGTGATTGGAATAGATTTTTCTATTCGCGCAATCAACTCAGCACGTCAAAAGGTTAAAGGAAAAGATTTAGAAGCCGAGTTTCACAATGGTGATGTTACCAAATTAAATTTTATCCAGGGTAAGTTTGATCTCATCCTTGACATTGGGTGTTTTCACACTCTACAGACTAATGAAAAAATCAGGTATTCAGAAAATTTGTCCAAATACCTAGCGAATGGCGGCTTCTTCCTTTTGTACGGATGGATGAAGAACCCAATCCAAAAAGGAACCGGAATATTTGATGCGGATTTACTCCGCTTTTCAAAAAACTTGAATTTACACAATCGGGAGGAAGGAACAGACGGGGGTATTGTCCCCTCAGTTTGGTTGACATATCAGAAATGACCCTACTATTTATTTTTATTGATGGTATCGGACTTGGTCCAAATGATCCTGAAACCAATCCATTCGCTTTGGCAGAAATGCCTGTCCTTGAAGAATTGCTTACCGGTCAAAGATTGACGATGGATGCTGTCCCAGTTGATAACCATCTAGCGACGATGATCGCGTTGGATGCATGTATGAATATAGATGGATTGCCTCAATCTGCGACAGGTCAAGCTGCACTTTTAACAGGTCGAAATATCTCTTCAGAGATAGGTGGTCATTACGGCCCCAAACCTAACCGGGCAATCGCAGAGTCCCTGAAAAATGAAAATCTATTCGATCTCCTGAAAAATGAAGGCTGCAGCGTCTCTTTTTTAAATGCATACCCTCCCAGCTATTTCGAATCAATTATTTCAGGGAGAAGACTTTACGCGGCTATACCGCTCGCGGTAAGGAGTTCTGGGATACCACTTAACACAATTGAAGATTTGATCGATGGACGAGCGATTTCAGCAGACTTCACTGCTCAGGGTTGGAAAGATCATCTTGGTCTATATAATATACCTGTGATTACACATAAAGAGGCTGGAACCAGATTGGCGAATCTTGGGATGAAACATGATTTTGCTCTCTTTGAATACTGGCTCAGCGATTACGCTGGACATAGGCAGAACATGAGTACAGCCTGCCAGCTGCTGGAGGAATTCGATCGAGTTTTAGGTTCCCTGTTGGAAGCATGGGACGATGATAATGGCTTGATCTTAATCACATCCGATCACGGTAATATGGAGGATCTGAGCACCCGGAAACACACTTATAATCCAGTTCCCGGATTGGTAATCGGTGCACCTGAATTAAGAAGGGACTTCGTGAAAGGATTGTTTGATTTAACCGGAATCACTCCCGCAATTATAAAGTTACTAAAAAATAATCCTCACCCAGCCAAATAAATTTAACTTTCTGCTTTATAACCACTCAACCTGTCAATAAAGTCATTTTGAATTTCGATCAAAAGTAATTAACTGACTACCCAATTAGGTATTCCTGCAGTTTTATTTAGCCAACGTGCTATAATTTTTTTCCTATGATAAATTCTATGGATAACAGTGAGCGAGAGCAGCCCATGTATGATGACGCGGAATTGGAAAAGCTGCAACAAGCATTAGATAATTGGGAGATGGATACCCTTTCTCCAAGCTTGGATCGTATGCCCGAACAGAGGCAGCTTTTCAATACAACCTCATCCGAACCAGTAGAACGCCTCTATACGCCGCTTGATCTGAAAAGCAGTCAATTTGAGAAGGAATTAGGTTTCCCTGGTTCATATCCATATACGCGCGGAATCCATCCCTCCATGTACCGCAGCAAAATCTGGACAATGAGAATGTTCGCCGGATTCGGTACTGCAGAGGAAACAAACCAGAGATTCAAATACTTGTTAGACCAGGGTCAGACTGGGCTTTCGGTAGCGTTTGATCTGGCTACATTGATGGGATTTGACAGCGATGACCCGGAAGCTCTCGGTGAATTTGGTAAATGCGGCGTGGCAGTCTCGTCATTGAAGGACATGGAAATTCTTCTCAAAGATATCCCTCTGGATAAGGTTTCAACGAGTATGACCATCAATTCGCCTGCCGCGATAATTTGGGCTATGTATATTGCCGCAGCTCAAAAACAAGGGATACGCCCTGATCAAATTCGGGGAACGATCCAAAACGATATCCTCAAAGAATATATTGCGCAGAAGGAATATATCTTCCCGCCAAATCCTTCTATGCGGCTGGTTGTGGATACGATTGAGTATGGCTCAAACGTCGTTCCTCTTTGGAATACGATCAGTATTTCGGGTTACCATATCCGTGAAGCGGGATCAACAGCAGTTCAAGAGCTTGCCTTCACATTGGCGGATGGTATGGAATATGTTCGTTGGGCTTTGGCTCGTGGCCTCGACATCGACGAGTTTGCTCCACGTCTTTCCTTTTTCTTTAATGCTCACAATGATTTTTTTGAAGAAATCGCAAAATATCGCGCTGCGCGCCGCATCTGGAGTCGTGAAATGCGGGAGACTTTCGGTGCTAAAAATTCTCGTTCTTGGTTGATGCGCTTTCATACCCAAACTGCCGGGGTTTCTCTTTCCGCCCAGCAGCCGGAGATTAATATTGTACGAGTGGCCATTCAAGCGCTGGCTGCAGTGCTTGGAGGCACCCAATCACTGCACACGAACAGCATGGATGAAGCGCTGGCATTACCTTCAGAGCAAGCTGCAACAATTGCATTACGAACCCAACAAATCATCGCTCAAGAATCCGGAGTAACAAATACGGTTGACCCATTAGGTGGATCATATTTCGTCGAATCTCAAACCAACCGGACTGAAGCGGAAGTATATGAGTACTTCCAGAAAATTAATGATCTGGGAGGGGTGATACCAGCAATCGAGAAAGGTTTTTTCCAAAGTGAAATTGCAGATGCATCGTACCAGTATCAAAAAGAAATTGACAGCGGTGATCGGAAAATCGTCGCTGTTAATGCAAATAAAGACCAAAAACCAATTTCCATTCCCATATTAGAAATGGATCCAGACGGATATTCCCGCCAGGTCACACGCTTGAAAGAACTGCGCGCCAATCGCGATTCTGGTCATGTCGGCCAAACAATGGATCGTTTACGCATTGCCTGTCAAGGAACAGAAAATACTATGCCATTTATTCTGGATGCTGTTCATGCTTACGCTACATTGGGCGAGATAATATCTATTATGAAAGATGTATTTGGGACATATCAAGAACCAACCTGGATTTGATTCCCCTGGCGGAATTGAGCACATAGGCTAATTAATTTAGAGCGGTATTTTCAAGAAAATTTGGTCGAATTTAATAATCTTAAACAGTAAACTAACAACTATAATTAAGTGATCCTATATAATCATTACTCACTTAGAAATTTAGGAATTATCTTTTTTATTTATTGGAGGATTACCAATGGCAAACGTAAAAAGTAAAAAGGGAGTGATCGGTATCCTGACTGGGGGAGGAGATGTGCCCGGTCTGAATCCTGCGATTCGAGCTGTAACAATACGCGCACTAAGAGAAGGATACCAGGTAATCGGTTTACGCAGAGGCTGGGCCGGTTTGGTAGATTTAATTCGGGATCCTAAAGCTGATAACACCAGCTGCTACCAGATCTTAACTGAAGAGGTAGTAAATAAAGCCGGTAGAACAGGTGGTACATTCCTGCATTCATCGAGGACAAACCCAAAATCCGTAAAGAAGAACAGTGTACCTGAACACTTGAAGGACAAATATACGGATGAGGTGAACGATCTTGTTCCTGAAGTATTGGAAAATTTGGCCTATCTGGGCATCGATTATTTGATTCCCATCGGTGGTGATGACACGCTGAGTGTTGGCGTTCGACTTTACCAGGAAGGTTTTAAAGTTGTAGCAATTCCGAAGACCATGGATAATGATGTGCCCGGCACAGACTATTGTATCGGTTTCAGCACATGTATCACACGCACGATCCAGCTATCAAACAATCTCCGCACTTCAGCCGGTTCTCACGAGCGGTTCCTTGTTTTAGAAGTATTTGGTAGATATGCAGGCTTCACCGCAATGCTACCAACTATGGCAGGCGCTGCTAACCGCTGTGTAATTCCAGAATATAAGTTCGATATAGAACACTTGACAGAATTAATGACGTACGACCGCAATAATAATCCCAGTAAATATTCTGTTCTGCTTGCTTCTGAAGGTGCAATGTTTGAAGGCGGCGAAATGATATTCGAAAACGCCACCACGGATGCATTTGGCCATGCAAAATTGGGAGGCATAGGTGATCTGATTTCCGAAGAACTAAAAAAACACTCACCAAAATTCAATAATGGACGGAAAATCAATACAATCACCCAAAAATTAAGCTACTTAACCCGTGGTGGTGACCCGGATGCGATCAATTCAATCGTACCCATGGCGTATGGCAATCTGGCTTTGGATTTGATTATGAAGGATATTCATGGAAGGTTGGTGTGTTTACGTAACGGTCGTTATGATAATGTTCCGGTTGATGTTGTGACCAGTTCGAAAAAGAACGTCGACATAGATAAATATTACAACTCCAAGCGTCTGCGTCCTCATTATCACACTTTCGCCATGAAACCATTGTTCATTATGACAAGCGATAATTAAAAGTCCTGAGGATATTTTCTTATTAAGATTTAATAAGCAAAAGAGGTGAGGTTGTGCGTATCGGTGTACTAACCGGCGGGGGGGATGTACCTGGGGTTAATCCCTGTATTCGCACGTTAGTATACCGAGCTATTGACGAAGGTTATGAAGTCCTCGGGATTCGCCGCGGTTGGGAAGGATTAATATTCACTGATCCGGATGATCCAATTTCTATCCAAGAGAATACACTCATATTGGATAAAATAATTACCAGAGCGATCGACAGAACAGGCGGCACAATCCTTCATACCAGCAGAATTAATCCCGAAAATGTCTCAGTGGAAAATATTCCCGAATTTCTGCTGTCGAATATCTCAAATAGAAACCAGATCGAGGCAGCCGATCTAACCCCCCACATAATTAAAAGTAATCGAAAGGCTTCATCTGGATGTGCTTGTAGTTATTGGTGGGGATGATACGCTGATTTATGCAGACCGTCTTCAACGCGAGAATATACCCATAATAGCTATACCAAAAACAATGGATAATGATGTCTATGGGACAGATTACACGATCGGCTTTTCAACCGCCATTACCCGCAGCGTCGAGTTGATCCACCAGTTAAGGACATCCTCCGGATCTCACGAGAGAGTTACAGTGGTTGAATTATTTGGAAGGAAAATCGGGGAAGTATGTTTGATAACCGCCTATCTGGCATCCGCTGACCGTTGTATCATTCCTGAAATCCCCTTTGATCCAGATAGATTACTTGGTCTACTGCTGGAAGATCGGGCAAAAAACCCAAGCAAATATGCCATGGTATTAATGTCTGAAGGTGCTCGATTTATCGATTCTAGTTTTTCGGAAATACCGAAATCTAATGAAGATCAAGTACTCCCGGTAGGACGATTGACCGCTGAATTCATAAAAATAGAAGGTAAAGTCAGTACTTTATACCAGCATCTGGCTTATCTTATGCGCAGCGGGGTGTCTGATTCGCTGGATCTAATGGTCGCATCCAATTTCGCTAATCTGGCCGTTGAATTGATCAAGTCAAAAAGACTTGGAAGAATGGTATCACTCCAAAATGGTCACTATACACACGTGCCAGTGACAATACTCGCGGAAAATAAAAAAAGGTTGGATATTGACAAGTTCTATAATCCTGAAGCATATTGTCCAAATATTAAATCAATAAAGGACATGCCGCTGTTCTTATACTAGCTCTTCTTTCAGGAGAATATTTTTTTGGGGATGAAAAAAATGTGGATTTCAGAGAGTGCCTGAAGCTTATTGAATTTATCCGGTTATAGTAAGTCGCATCATTTTACCGGCAATAATACCTTCTATCACGGTGGTATCTTCTCAATATTTCATACTATTGTTGAAACATAATTGGTTCGATCCGATAATTTTCCAATCCAACCATAACAGAAAGACGATCTAGCAGCTCATTGCATACACTTACCGTACAATTGGGAAACTCTAAAAGGTACCCTCGGCCTCTTTCAAATACATGGAAAGCAAAACGGTCATCTCCCGGGTAGGAGGACATTATTCCATGCAGCATTCTTAGTTTCAATTCATCGCGCGTTTTATCCCCTGAGGATCGAAATACAATGGTTATCATTCGGATTTTATGCCGATCTTCTGCAGGAGATTTGGGGGAAACGATAAACGGAGGCAATTCGATCTTATCTGGGGTTGAATGAAAACCTTCAGAATTTTTTTTATCAAGAATGTCGGAGACAAAAGTACTGGAAGGAGTTTTATTTTCTTCCAAGGAATCTACTGGCTCAGGTGAATTATTTATCTGTAATTCATCATGCACCGTAGGGCTTTTATCATTGTCAACTTTGGCTGGTTCTATCTCGTTAACATCTTCCGGTCCGAGTTTTTTTTCAATGGGAATTTCAAGATGCTCGGATTGATTTGCTATATCGGAATCCTGGTATATCTCAGATCTGGTGTGAGATTCAATTTGATCAACTTGTGAAATCTGCTCCTCTTGAGATTCCTTCAAACCATCCGGTGGGATATCTTTGAAATTGTTTTTTTCTTTGTGGATTTCTTCCACAATCGATTTTGTATTTGAATAAATTGGTTTTCCCGTGCTGGTATTTATATTTTGTTCAGCAATTGAAACACCATGATGTTCACTTGAACCTGCCACAATATCCTTATGACGATATGGCATGGCACTCGAATCAGTATCACAAAAGCTGTCTTTGATCGATGAAACTAATATCTTTGCTTCAACATTTGAATCTTCAGTGCGTCCTTCGACCAGGATGATTTTATCGACCTCCAGAATATTACTCACTTTTCTCCATATATTTGGAAAAACAACTAATTCGATACTGCCTTGAAGGTCTTCAATCGTTACAAAACCCATTTCGTCCCCTTTGCGGGTTTGATGACGTCTGACATGGACAATCATCCCAGCCACACGCACACATTCATTCGGATTGGCTTCAATGATCTGGGCTGAAAAATGCGTGACAAATGCAGTAAGCCTATCTATTACAGGATTTAGAGGATGATCCGAAACATAAAGACCAATTAATTCACGTTCCCAATTCAAAATTTCTCTACGGCTTACATCCACTGGTATGTTTGGAATATCAATCGTTTCTTCTACACCAGTGTGGGCTCCAAATAGGCTGATCTGACCAGCCTCCCGGGCTTTGAAATGAATGGAACTATAAGAAATAACCCGATCCATTGCCTCAAGCAATGCTATTCTACGTCCAAAATGATGCAGCGCGCCTACTTTTATCAAACATTCCAGTACTCTTTTGCCCACTTCCCGCAGGTCAACCCGCCCGGCAAAATCTTTCAAGTCAGTAAACGATCCAGACTCTCGTGCCTTTAAAACCGTTTCAATTGAAGCTCGACCGACATTTTTCACTGCTCCCAAACCAAACCGGATAACCGATGTTCCATCCGCCCGGTCTTCTATTCCAAAATCCCATTCACTGGCATTGATTTCGGGAGGTTCGACTGGAATATTCATTCGCCGGCAATCTGCTGCATAAAGCGCAACCTTTGCCGTATCGTTTTTATAAACAGACAACAGCGCAGTCATGTATTCAACCGGGTAATGAGTCTTTAAATATGCGGTTTGGACCGCAATGACTCCATAGTCCACAGCGTGGCTTTTATTAAAACCATACCTGGCAAATTCACTCCATTCTTCAAAGATTGCGCTTGCTGTTTCGCGATTGATACTGTTCGCGACCGCTCCATCGATAAACTTCTGGCGGTGTTTTTCAAGTTTCCCTTTAACTTTTTTAGCGATCGCCTTCCGTAAATCATCCGCATCAGGCGCCGAATAACCAGCCAATTCCATCGCTGCGAACATCAACTGCTCTTGATATACAGGATATCCGTACGTCTCTTTAAATATAGGCTCTAGACTTGGATGTCTATACTCGACCACCTCTTTACCATGCATTCTTTTAATATAACCAGGAATAAAATCCATAGGTCCAGGTCGGAACAATGCCACCATAGCGATTACATTCGCCAATTCCTTTGGTTTCATCTCCATCAACCACCGACGCATTCCTGAACCTTCTACCTGGAAGACTCCGGCAGTTTCTCCTCTTCCCAACAATTTGTAAGTTTCAGGATCATCTGTTGGGATATTCGCGAGATTGAACTCGATGTCATGCCGTTTTTTAATCAGATCACAAGCACGAGCCATAATCGTCAACGTCGCCAGACCTAAGAAATCGACTTTGAGAAGACCCAGCGAGTCCACGATATTCATATCAAACTGTGTCACAGTTTTGATCGGACTTTCAGATACTGCGCTTCCAGTTGGCCGGTGCAATGGTACGTATTCAACAATCGGTTTATCTGTGATGATCACACCGGCAGCATGAGTACCAGCGCTTCTCACTACTCCCTCCATTTTCTTTGCGGTATCAATTAGATCGCGCATATACGGGGCCGACTCATAAACCTGTTTAAAATCACGCACACCCTCCAATGCACCCTCGATCGTGACTGGCTTTCCGGGTATGTTGGGAATCAACTTGGCGACTTTATCGACCTCGCCGAGTGGGATATCCTGCACTCGAGCGACATCACGCACCGCTGCTCGGGCGCCCAGTGTCCCAAAAGTAATAATTTGGGCGACCTTATCATTTCCATATTTTCTGGCGGTATATTCCATCATCTCTGCCCTGCGATCATCTCGAAAATCGAGATCGATATCGGGCATAGAAATTCTTCCAGGGTTAAGAAAGCGTTCAAATATTAGACCATGTTCCAAAGGATCCACCAGGGTGATTTCAAGCGTGTAAGCCACGATAGAGCCGGCCGCGGATCCTCTAGCGTTGTACCATATCCCCTGATTGTGAGCATACTGGCACAAATCCCATACAATAAGAAAGTATGTGTCGAAACCCATTCTATGGATGACATCTAACTCGTGATTTAACCGGTCACGTACAATAGTTTCCTCAGCTCTATTACCATAACAACGCTTTAAACCATCTTCACACATACTGCGTAAATAACTTTGAGCGTCATATCCTGCCGGAACTACAAAATCCGGGAGATGGTAACCTTTGAAACTCAAATCAACATCACATCTTTCTGCGATGAGCAGGGAATTGGTAATCGCTTCCGGAACTTTCGAAAATAAACGCATCATTTCATCTGTACTGCGCAGGTAAAAGGATGAACCTGACATTCGCATACGATCCGGATCCTTCAACAGACAACCAGTCTGAATAGCTAAAAGCAGGTCTTGCAGCGAGGCATCTTCACGATTGATGTAATGTACATCATTGGTCGCTAAATAATTCGCCTGATAGCGGCCACCAATTTCCAATAAGGTTTTATTAATCTGTTCGAGCTCTTTAATATCGTGATCTTGAAGTTCAAGATAAAAATTTTCTTTACCAAAAACTTCAAAATACCAATCCAGTTTCGATTGGGCTTCGCTTATTTTTCCTTGATTTATCAAGCGCGGGATCTCCGCAGACATACATCCAGAAGTACAGATCAATCCTTCAGAATGCTGGGCGAGATATTCGTGATCGATGCGCGGGTAGTAATAAAAACCTTCTAATTGAGCAGTGCTGGCGATTTTCAAAAGGTTTTGGTAACCAACCTGGTTTTCCGCTATTAATAACAGATGGCTTGACTTTTTATCCAGTTGTGGATCTTTGGAATTCATCCTCCTGGCGGCCAGATATGCTTCGATACCTATGATTGGTTTGATTTCGTGTTTGACGGCAGCATTGAAAAATTCAACCACCCCATACATAGTCCCATGATCGGTGATAGCGACAGCCGGCATTTCCATCTCTTTCGCCTTCACGACCAGCTTTTCTATATTGCTAAAGCCATCAAGCAATGAATATTCAGAATGAACGTGAAGATGGACGAAAGACATGTAAAGTATTCGTTTTATTTAATAGATTATGCTGCTTTGATGAAATTTGATGATGTTGATTGGATAAATGCAACAACCGTACCATTTAGCGTTTTTTGATTTATAAAAACCATTTTCTCAACGCTTGTTAGATTATAGCACTCCGTCTAATCTGCACTTAATAATTTAAGATTAAAGAATTGCAGACTTAAGGGATTCAATATCTTGATCTAATATGCTGCCCATTTTCCGAATTTTTTATTTACATTAATCTAATATCGCTATGCTATAATCGCCCGCACGAGGAAATACTTATGCTTAAGAAATTTGTTCATATTGTTGGGGGAGATCCTAACAAACGTGAAATCGAAAATTTTTCCAGTATTATCGATCAAATAAATGATCTCGAAACTAGTTATGAGAATCTTGATGATCAAGCATTACATAATAAAACGCTTGAATTTCGGGGACGTTTGGCAGAAGGCATCCAGTTAGACGATATCCTGATTGAAGCTTTTGCAGCCGTACGTGAAGCCAGTAAACGATCGATTGGTTTGCGCCATTACGACATCCAACTGATCGGCGGCATCTCTCTCCACCAGGGCAAAATCGTGGAAATGAAAACTGGGGAAGGCAAGACGCTCGTTGCCACCCTGCCCCTTTATCTCAATGCACTTACAGGGCGCGGGGTTCACCTGGTTACGGTTAATGATTACCTTGCTCGTCGAGATGCCCGCTGGATGGGTCCTGTATTTAATTTGCTGGGGATGACCGTTGGCGTGCTACAGATGGCTGCTCGAACAGAGAGCGGTCGCAAAGCATTTCTGGTTGATTTGGATCGTGAATCTACACATGAAGATCAACATCAATTACAAATGGTACCAAGAAGGCTTGCTTATGAAGCGGATATCACTTATGGGACTAACAGTGAGTTCGGCTTCGATTATCTGCGCGATAACATGACTTCTAGACTTGAGGATCGTGTTCAGCGTGATTTTTATTATTCCATTATCGATGAGGTTGACAATGTGTTGATTGATGAGGCCAGGACCCCATTGATCATTTCTGGACCTGCCCAAGATGAAGCTGAGTGGTATCTCAGGACCTCCCAGGTTGTTAAGAAATTGAATCCCGAGGATTTTGAGGTCAACGAAAAAGACCGCTCAGTATTCCTTACAGAAATTGGAGAAACGCACGTCGAAGATCTGTTAGGGGTTACTTTACGCGATCCTGACCGACCGGAAGATATCACACACGAACAAGCCAGGTTATTGGGTTATCTTGAACAATCACTACGAGCCCAATTCTTATACAAACGTAATAAAGAATACCTTGTCCAGGGCGGAAAAGTTGTCATCGTTGATGAATTCACTGGTCGCTTAATGCCAGGTAGGCGCTGGTCAGATGGTTTACACCAGGCAGTTGAAGCCAAAGAAGGTGTGAAAGTTCAATCTGAATCTGTCACTTATGCCACCATAACAATACAAAATTATTTCCGTATGTATGAAAAACTAGCTGGTATGACCGGGACAGCGGTGACGGAAGCTGAGGAGTTCAATGAGATATATTCGTTGGACGTTTTAGCCATCCCGACAAACCTCGAGCACCAGGCATCCAGACCTGAATATGATCTAATGGAACTGGAAGATCGTGATGAGCAAGGTTATAAATTCCTATATTATTCACACAGCGAAGATCCCGATCACAAGCCAATTTTCTGGAAACGGAAAGATTACCCTGATGTTGTTTACCGAACTGAAGAAGCGAAATTGAGGGCCATTGCAACTGAGATTCTCCGTTATCATGCTTTGGGACGTCCAATTCTGCTCGGTACGACATCCGTGGAACTGTCCGAACGGATCTCAAACAGATTAAAGGCAGATTCGGTGCGTAGATTGGTGCAGGTGATTCTGCTTCGTGAAAATTGGATGCGTGCGAACCAGAGAGAACAAGATGGTCGTCAAATCTCAGAATTGGAATTCTTGAATGAAAAGCTGGGGAATCTGGACACAACCCAAATGCGCAAGATGGCGCGCGAATTGAATATGTCATTTAATCCTGAAGACCCAGCCAATATAATTTTCTTATCGGAAGTACTGAATATCCCCGAAAGTAAAAATCAACGCCTGGTAAATGATATTAAAGGCGGCATCTCCCACCAGGTACTGAACGCAAGAAAACATACCGAGGAAAGTCAAATAATTGCAGGTGCGGGGGCATTTGGTGGCGTCACAATTGCCACAAATATGGCAGGCCGCGGAGTTGATATTAAACTTGGTGGTGAGCTTGCTGAAGAAATCCTGTCCTCTGTCAATCGTGTATTGAAACGTGCTGGTTTTGAAGATGCGTTCGATATGACCATGCAAAAACGGCAGGCTGCTCTCAATGATCTCGATCATACTCAATTTGGAATATACGAGACGGAAATAGATTATTTCTTGAAACATATCGATGAAATGGAGCAGGTCCGCGAATTAGGTGGGCTGCATGTGATCGGTTCAGAGAGACATGAAGCCCGGCGGATTGATAACCAACTTCGTGGACGCGCCGCTCGTCAAGGTGACCCGGGTTCATCCAGGTTCTACTTATCTATGGAAGATGAATTGATGCGTTTGTTTGGTGGGCAGCAAGCGGACGGTTTAATGCAGCGCATGAAAATCGATGATGCAATCCCACTCGAGGTTGGATTGGTCAGCCGCCTTGTTGAACAGTCTCAAAATCGAGTTGAAGGCGCCAACTTTGATATTCGTAAACACCTTCTAGAATATGATGATGTACTCAACTCACAGAGAGCGAAGATTTACGCACAGCGCAACCGCATTTTCACAAAAGACGATCTGACCGATGATGTTACTGAAATGCTGCGTGTGGAAGTAAACCGGCGAGTCCCAGAAGCTTTGGAAAACGAATTAGGGCCGTGGCAACTGCTCTCATGGTTGGACCAAATCCAACCAGCTATTACTGTAGATAGTTTGATGTTTCCACCCTATTCATTAAAACTATTGATTGATCACACAGTAAATTTGTTGGAGAGTGATGCAGGTCCAGACGAAGCGCGTCAAATGATCCTTTCGGTGGTTGAAAAGTCAATAGACGCAGAAAAGGAACATCTATTAGAAACCGTAGATCAATTGCTGTTTCAAACCCAGGAACGTATTGATAATCAAATATCGGAAAAGATCGAGATGCTTGAGACCTTCGTAGAAGGTTTATCCATAATGGATCAATCTGAAATGCCAGGTCCAACAGAAATTACGTCCGAGTTAACTAGCTTGCTTCGCTTACCAATTTCACTATCGAAAGACCAGCAGCGTGTTCTGCTTGAAGAGCCTGAACTTCTTGAAGAAGACATTCAAGAACAATTGGAATCCACTTTAACTAAACAGGGAATCATTCGATTGATTGGGGCCATCGAAAGGAGAATTGAAGAAGGACTGGATATTAATGTAGATCAACTACCAATGAACGATTGGGGGAGTATTTCGGATATATTCTTAAGTGAAATCGAGAGAGTTTACAACAACCGGATTGAGCGTTACATTGGAGATGGTGGTCAGGTGACAAAAGATCTGGACAAAGCTCTAGCCAAATATAAGGACACTTACAACCAGCAAATATATCTCCAAATACTTCTATCCCTTCAGCAAGGAGCGCGTGCATCGTTCGACCGTAAGACTCACAAACGGATATGGCACCGTACTACTCGCTATACATATTTTTATTACGTTGCCAGCTTTTTAGAAAACCGCGAACAGGAAGAGATTATCGAAGATGTACTAAACCATCTGCAAAATGCTCGAGTTTTTATGCGTAAAATCTGGGGACAAGCGGAATACAGCAGACTTGAATCATCTCCGGTTGGTGAATTGCCTGCAGTTACGAAATCTACTCTTGAAGGTGCGATTGAAGATAGTTCATTTGTAATAAATGAAAATCAGCAAATTAAAGATTTACCTCAGGATCAAAGAGAAACCCTGATTGATGAACTAGGACGGTATGCTTTAACTGAAATTTACCGCCAACTACTGCTGAGCATTATCTCCGAACTATGGGTAGAATATCTCACTCAAATGGAAGCCCTGCGGGTGACCATTGGCCTAGAAGCCTATGCACAACGAGATCCGCTTGTACAATACAAAAATAAGGCCTATGGATTATTCGAAGAACTTTTGAATAATATGCGTTTGAGTGTAGTTTCTCGGATGTTTACATACCGGCCAAAGGATTTCAGCCGGGCACAATCGGCACGAGGTCGTGAGGATAATTTGATTATTGAAGGTGGACAAAGAGTATCCGAACCAGACCCGCAGCTCTCCGAGACGACCGAAACCCAACAAGATCAACCCTTCGAGGAAGCTAAACCAGTAGTTGAAACGCCATCAGACAAGGGTACATCGCGTTCGTCAAAACGACGTCGGCGACGCAAGAAAAAATAAATTAAGCAATATATTAGGGGAAAACATCAGGCTTGCTTAGAATAAACAGCAAGCCCGTTTATTTATGGATTCGGTAAAGGTTGGCAACCAGGGCAAAAGTGTGTCCCGCGCTGCCCGACAACAATGCGTTCTATCTCTACCCCGCAAACCTGGCAGGGCTCACCTTCCCGTTGGTAAACACGAAAGTAATTTTGATAATCGCCGCCCCTGTAAACCCAATCTATACTCGCGCCGTTATTCTTTATACCCTCCAAAAGAACACTGCGTATACATTCCCACAAACGATCGCTCTGTTGGCGTGTGACTTGATCTGATTTCAACAATGGGTGTATTTTGGCGCAATGCAATGCCTCATCGGTATAAATATTCCCCATACCAGCCAGGAATTTTTGATCCAGCAGTAGAGGCTTTATTTGCCGGTGGTGATTGTTTAATCCCTTGAAAAATTTACCAGGTATAAATTCATCGGACAATGGTTCAGGTCCTAAAGCTCCAAGGACACCGCTGGTTTCAGTCAACAACCATACTCTGCCGAATTTGCGCGCATCAACAAAAACTAATCTGATTCCTTCATCCAGATCCAGTACTATCCGGTGGTGTTTTCCTAAAGGTTCATCCAATGGTTCGATTAATAAATCCCCGCTCATTCGAAGATGAATTAACAGGTAATAATCAGATAGAACCAAATTTAAAAATTTTCCTCTACGCTCAACATCTTTGATCGTTTGAGTTAAAATCTTAACCCTGAAAACTGAGGGGGCAGGATCCGCGATGGTCCGCTCCCATAAAACTTCCGCCCCAACGATTTTCCTGTTAATCAAAGATGGGCTGTTAAGCCCACCATTTCTCAAAATCCGACGGATCGTTTCAACCTCAGGAAGTTCCGGCATGATTATTCGTGGAACATTTCACCCACACTGCGGCCCTCATGAGCACGCAAAATGACCTCCCCAAGCAGCGGCGCAATAGATAAAACCGTTAATTTATCTTTTAATGTATCTCGATGATTGTATGGAATCGGGATCGTATCTGTTGTTATAATTTCCTTTACAGGGAGATCTTCCAAGCGCTTGATGGCAGGTTGTGATAGCACAGGATGGACAAATACGATGTATACATCCCTGGCATTTTTTTCCTTTACGAGCTTCACAGCTCCCGCCATTGATCCAGCCGTGTCGACTTCATCGTCCACGATAATCACATCCCGGTTCTCAACCGATCCTATCAAGGTCAGCGCTTCGGCAGGATCAGCATTATTCCTTCTTCGTTTTTCAACGAAAGCTATAGGTGCCCCCATTTTTGCCGCGAAGTTACGACCTTTTTTAGCAAAACCTAAATCTGCTGCGACAACTACTGGATCTGCCATTTGCGGTATTAGTGTTAGGACGTAATCAGTAATCAAATGAAAGGCCGTTAATACATCCCCTGGAATTGAGAAGAAGCCCTGAATCTGACCAGCGTGTAAATCCAGTGTGATATACCGGTCGGCTCCAGCCACTTCAATCATATCCGTAATCAACCTCGCAGTAATGGGTACACGCGGCATATCTTTTTTATCCGAACGAGCGTATGCAAGATAAGGGGTTACTGCTGTTATCCGTCCCGCTGAATCTAATCGCAGAGTTTGCAGCAAGATTAATAATTCCATCAAGTTGCGATGTATTGGCGGCGCGCTGGTTTGGATCACAAACACATCCTGTCCTCGCACACTCTCATTCAATTTCACAAAGATATTTTCGTTAGAAAATTGAACTAAATCACGCCCGCTCAAAGTCAGATTTAAATACTGCGCAATTTTGTTCGCCAACTCTGGTGAGGCTCTGCCGGAAAACAGCTTAATATCTCCGTACATTCCACAATCGCGGGCACTACGATGACTGGCCATAGGATGTCTTTCCTTTCAAATCATTCCAGGTTCCATTTTCACATTATATTACAACAACCAAAAGACTGATCGCGAATACTCTCGGAAAAGTTTATCTGCGCTTTAAGAAAATTCCTGGGTTTTCACTCTTCTGGTTTTTTGCACACCATGCAAATTTCATGCTGAAAACGAATATTAATTTTCAATTCTTATTTTCTTTGGTCAGGGAATTTACCGCCTGTAATGGGGAAATTTTACGATCGAATACATCGTTTAATACTTCGACATAGTGCTCCTTCGAAATCAATTCCTGCCACTTGTGAACAAGTGTCTCGTGTAGGAGCATATTTACTTCTGATTCTAATCGTTCATGTTCACGATCCTGCCATAGTCCCAATTCCAGCAGATATTCACGATGCCTCAGAATCAATTCTATCAGTTCCGGCACACCCATTCCATCCGTTGCGATCGTCCTCTGAATGGGTGGTATCCATTCGTGAGGCTCCTCCGACTGGATTGGGGAATTTGAACCGTCATCTTCAGTTTGAGGGACGCCCCAGTTCTTTTCATCAATTATTTTCCCATGATGTTTTTGCGCATCTTTGGCAGCCGGATATCCTAAGTGGAGCATTCCCCGTAATGCGCTTTCGGTAGCTTCAACCCCAGCAATATCTGCTTTATTCACTACTAAGATATCTGCAATTTCTAATATTCCAGCTTTTATCGCCTGAATATCGTCGCCTAAACCTGGGGATTCGATAACCACGGTTGTGTGAGCCAATTTCGCAATATCCACTTCCGCCTGACCCACACCTACCGTCTCGATCAGAATGATATTAAAACCAGCCGCATCCAGAACCTGTGCTGCACTAACAGTTGCCTTCGCTAACCCGCCCAAAGAACCCCGCGCAGCCATCGACCGGATAAAGATACCCGGATCACCGCTTAAATCCCGCATGCGAATGCGGTCACCTAAAATTGCGCC
Source organism: uncultured Chloroflexia bacterium (assembly GCA_963753725.1). Lineage (GTDB taxonomy): Bacteria > Chloroflexota > Anaerolineae > Anaerolineales > UBA4823 > CAVWDI01. The sequence goes on from CAVWDI010000001.1 coordinate 397,069, forward strand.
TCCTGTGAATGGACTGGAAGGATCAACCGCGATAATTGCTACTGTAGGGGTAAATTTTGAAGTGCTTGACTGGTCGTTCTGGATTCCGCGCCTCAAGAATAAAGCAATCTGGTTCACCAGAGATGATTTGCCGGTTCCTGGCGCTCCTGTTACTCCGATGAGATGTGCCTGACCAGTCGATGGGTAAAGCTCGCTTAATACCTCCCGACCTGCTTGCGTATTATTTTCCACCCAGGTAAGTAAGCGCGCTGTCGCTAAGCGGTTTCCCTCCAATACAGATTGGGCGATTGACATAGAAATTACTGCGTTCTTGCTTCGCTCAGGGATCTTTCTAAATCATCCACAATGTCTGTGGTACGCGTACCGGGGCCGTAAATTCCACTTATCCCCATCGCTTTTAACTGGGGAATATCTTCATCCGGAATGATCCCGCCTAAAAATACCTTTACACGTTCTTGTTCGTTCTCTTTCAATAATTGCATAATTTTCGGGACGAGCGTCATATGAGCCCCGGATAGGATTGAAATTCCGACCGCATCCACATCCTCCTGTAATGCGCCTTCGGCGATCATCTCTGGGGTCTGGCGAAGTCCGGTATAAATAACTTCCATCCCCGCATCACGCAGCGCACGCGCAACAACTTTCGCGCCCCGGTCATGACCATCTAAACCAGGTTTGGCGATCAGAACTCGTATCTTTTGTTCATTCATTATTTTTATTGAGAGAAAAAATTTTCGTGGTCAAATTCTCGTAACGAACACCCTTAAATCGATTATACCGCGTTACTTATTTTTTTCAGATAGCTATTTTTAGAATCATGCATGCTTGAATTACTAATTATGTTTTTCAATATTCCATTCCTTAGACGGCTAAATTGTGTAATATAATTAGATAAATATTGTCATAAAATGATTGTAGTTTTTCGATTGAAAAGGAATTAATTGATGAACAACCCAGCAAACCTTGAGGACAAAGGGGTACTCGTTATGGTCGGAACCCGTAAAGGGGGGTTTGTGTTCAGTTCAGAATACTCCAGGAAGAAATGGCGCATGAGCGATTTAATGTTTAGAATGTACTCTTCCAACAAAACCACTGCGGGATTTACCGCAGCGACGATGGTGGGGACGATTGGATAGAAATCGGAGCAGAAAAATTACCCAGCCGCTTCGGTTTTCCTATCATTGTTCACCCAAATGAGCCCGATACTGTCTATATGGTTCTTGAAGAAGGCGATGACTACCGTTTGAGCATCGATGCAGAGTTTTCAGTCTGGCGGACAAGAGATAAGGGCAATACCTGGAAAAAACTGGATAATAGTTTACCCGATCGTGCATACCTTGTCGTTCTGCGCCAGGCAACCGCGATGGACAATTTAGACCAGGCAGGGATTTACCTGGGTACATCAACCGGTCAGATATTTCACAGCCGGGATTCTGGCGATACTTGGGAACTTCTTGCGGATTTTTTCCCGCCTATTTACTCGATAAACGTTTCGGTTATCTAGTATTGCCTTCCAATTAAAAATTCGATATCACAATATACAAGATTCCATTCAATTTGAACTACCTGTATCAATGGTGTATAAGATCATTTGCGTACAATACTTGCAACATTCAAACTTAATAATTTTTACGCGTAATCAATTGGGAACGTTTTCTTTCCAAAATTCGTCAAATAAATATGGCATATAATCCAGCGCATTCTCCTTCAAAAGACAAATCTACTAGGCTATCAAATAATTCAAAGGAATTTGAGAACCAGCCTAGTGGTCCTACTCAAACCCGACGGAAGAAAATTAATCTTCGACCTATTCTTATCGTATTAATAACTGTATTTTTTGGATTATTTGTGGTCATTGTATTGCTTGGGGGGATTTCTTATGGCATGTATAAGTACTACTTCACTTCTGATCTTATCGCGCCAGGGCTAAACGTTTTAGGAACGGAGATTGGCGGGTTAGAATCTACAGAAGCGGCCATTACCCTGCACAAGACCTGGAATTTAGACCGGGTGATTACCGCCCGCAATGGTGTAAACACGCTAAGAATTAAACCGGGCGATATAGGCATCCAGGTCGACCCAATAGCCACTACGCATAACGCTCAAAAAATCGGCCGGACTGGGAAAATCCTGACCGACTTTGAACAAATTTTTTCCAGTTACCAGAACGGGGTGATAATTGCGCCAGTGGTAATTCTTGATCAAGAAACTGCAAAAGTCGGGCTGGAAAATTTAGCTCCAAAAATGAGTCAATCCGCTAAAAATGCAATGCTGAAACTGGAAGGGGGTGAATTAATTGAAATTCCTGGTGAACTAGGTTACACCATCAATGTTGAAGAGAGCATTGATCTATTGAATGAAGACCCGTACTCGATAATGATCTACGGAACAGCAAATATCGTATTAAAACCTGTGTTGCCGCTCATTAATGATGTATCAGAAGCCATTGATCAGGCTAATAAGTTATTGGATTCTACGGCTTCTATCCATGCTTACGACCCGATCACAAATGAACAGGCACAATGGCAGGTTAATCGTGAAGATATCAGCCATTGGCTTTCCATCAATTCTGGCGAGAATGGACCGGTTGTAAGTTTGGATGAAAATCTGGCTGCTGGTTATTTCGACAAAATAAACGATCAAATTGGACCTGAACGCAGTATCGAAGGTGAAAGGTACAGTTCTCAGCTGGTTGAAGCTGTGAATAATAACAGTTCAATATCCGCTATCATCGATTACAACCGCACCTCATATTTAGTTAAAAAAGGCGATACCCTTTAAAAATCGGATGGAATTTAGGGTTTCCTTTCTGGAAAATTCTAGAAGCCAATCCTGGTCTTGATCCAGATAACGTGATAGCCGGCACTGAACTGACCATTCCCGCAAAAGATGAATTGCTTCCTTTACCCATCGTTCCCAATAAACGCATCATTATTAGCATCAGCAATCAACGTCTGCGGGCTTATGAAAATGGGGAACTTCTTGGAAAACACTTAATCAGTACTGGTATAGATAAATCTCCAACCCAACCCGGAATATTTCAAGTTCAAACTCATAAACGAGATGCGTATGCTTCAGTATGGGACCTAAATATGCCGAATTTTATTGGGATTTACGAAGCATGGCCTGGTTTCATGAACGGTATTCACGGCTTACCAACCTTATCCAGCGGGACGAGACTATGGGAAAATGTCCTGGGGGAACCGGCATCTTTTGGATGTATTATCTTGGATATGGAAACATCGGAATGGCTTTATAACTGGGCTGATGACGGCGTGATTGTGGAGATCGAACCCTGACTAAATACGGTACCGCCTTCCTTATACCAATATGAATATACCGCATAATCTTTCAAATCCTTTTGCTTGAGGATACTAATCCTCAAGCGCCAGTATCCCATTTTGATAAACCCATTTCTCAGCTATATCCCTAATCGCTGAACATTCATTCCCTTCTCTTTTCGATTTGCCTTTATAATCATGCCCATTAATTCATTGATATGGGATGATCAAATCGGTATTGGAGAATTCATATGGCTGAAAAAATTCTGGTCATGAAGTTTGGCGGTACATCCGTCGGTTCATCACAGGCAATATTAAATGTAGAACAAATCATCAGGTACTCCAAGCAGGAATGGCCGCATATTGTCGTCGTGATCTCCGCCCTTTCCGGTGTAACAAACCTGCTCCTGGATTGCGCTGAAAAAGCTGCCGCAGGAAGTACCGGAGTCATTAAAACAACTGCACAGGAACTCCGTGAGAGACATACACAGATCATATTTGAACTTATCGAAGATGAGACCGTACAGTTAAAAACTCAGGGAGAAATCGATTTATTGATCGACCAATTTGTTAATTTATCCGACACGATCCGAGTTCTGGGTGAATATACTCCTCGGGCAATGGATGCCATCGTTTCCCTGGGCGAGCGCTTCAGCGTTCGACTTTTAGCCGCGATTCTTGTATCGAAAGGGCTGACTGCCCAGTACATTGATGCCGATAAATTCCTGGTAACAGACGAAGAGTACCAGAATGCACATCCTGACATGGATTCTACGAAGGACAAAGCCAACCGGGTAATCATCCCTGCGCTTGATGCCGGTAATATCCCGGTTATCACAGGATTTGTAGGCGCGACAAAAAACGGTGTGACCACAACTTTGGGACGCGGCGGCAGCGACTATTCCGCAGCGGTTATCGCCTCAGCCCTGGATGCTACTGAGGTTTGGATCTGGACCGATGTTAACGGCGTGATGACTGCAGATCCAAGGTTAGTACCGCACGCCAGGACGATTGATGTCCTTTCTTACCGGGAAGTGGCTGAATTGGCATATTTCGGCGCCAAAGTCCTTCATCCGAAAACCATCCGCCCGGTTATTGAAGCCGGAATCGGTTTGCGGGTTTGCAATACTTTTAATCCCGGTCAGTCCGGGACAAGAATTATCTCCGATGCAAAGAATAATAATCATGGTGTGATTAAAGCTGTGACGATAATCAGCCAGCAGAAGCTCATAACAATCGAAGGTCGCGGCATGTTGGGCGTTCCCGGTGTTGCGGCGCGCACTTTTGGTGCTGTGGCAGCGACTGGCACCAGCGTGACACTAATATCTCAGGCCTCTTCGGAACAATCAATATGTTTCACCACGCCAGTACATTCAACCCCCTCAGCGATAGAGTCCCTGAAAGAGGCTTTTTCAGAAGAATTGGTACAACGAGATATCGACCGGATTTGGGCATCAGATGAGGTTGCCATCGTGACAGTCGTCGGAGCAGGAATGCGCAACACACCCGGTATCGCTGGTCGGGTGTTCAGCGCATTAGGATCTGATGGCGTAAACGTGATCGCCATAGCGCAGGGTTCTTCAGAAGTTTCTATCAGTCTTGTAGTTGACTCGCAAGATGCAGAATCAGCCTTGCTGTCCTTACACGAGCTGGTGAAGTTTTAATAATTATTGTTTGATCCCCCACAGCTTTACAGTTCCATCCAATCCACCTGAAGCCAGTGTTCGCCCATGTGGATCGAATGCTATGCTGGTCACGCCATTCGGATGAGCTTCAAAACTCACAAGCAACTCTCTCCGAAGGACATCCCAAACTCGGATCGTACCGTCCCCTCCAGCCGAGGCTAGTAAATCTCCTGTTGGGTTAAATTGGACATCCCAGACTATGGATTCATAGCTGTTCGGTAACCCATCATGCCCTTCCAATATATCCGCTTCAGGCATCCCTTCAACACCGGTACGAAAAGCTGAAATCCGGTTCCCATAACATGATTTGATTCTCCAAATCTCCAGCGGCTAATACGGACCCATCCGGTGATAAATCCAAACAAAACATTGGGTATTCTGAGAGAAATGTCCCACTAATTCGTTCCGTTCCAACCTCTCTTAAACGGATGACATCCCCATTTTTAACATCGCGAGCGTCGTATCATCGGGGATAAAAGCAACTGCAGGAATTGTGAGCGCGCCTCCAATCAAACCAACTAAATTTTCTCCGGTGTTAATATCCCAGATTTTAGCAACACGATCAATTCCACCAGAAGCGATGCTCTCGTTTGCTAAATCGAACACAATTGAGTTCACACCCTTCTTGTGCGCCGCTATCAGAATTTCAGGGGCTTGAGAAGATAAATCCGAATTCTTTAACTCAGATACTCCCCAAATCCTGATCGCACCATCCCAACTCCCAACTGCCAACCACTTTCCATCAGGACTGAAATTGACCGAATGAGAAAGTGAACCAATTTGCACCTCATTAATCAGGTCCAGGTTTGAAGATTCATAAAGACGCACATATCCACCGCTTGAAACAGCCAATATACTGCCGTCCGTTGACCACGATACATCCATGACCAAATCCCAGGGGTCATGTTTTAGAATATCGATCGCTTGAAGTTGTTTCGCATTATCTGGGGAAATGGGTTGATTATTTGTCAATGAACCTGTAAACAGCATAAGTGCTATTAAAAACTGCATCAAGGTCTGATCCCCCACACACGAATAATCCCATCGTAAGATCCAGACACCAATAAATTGCCGTCTGGAGAAAATGCCATATTGCTCACACCATTATCATGACCCACTAATTCACGCAGTTGTTCTCCGGTTTGCTCATCCCACAAGCGGATATGTCCATTTTCAAAACTATTTCCGGACGCTAATAAGCGACCATCCGGGTTATATGCGAGACTTTCAACCACCCCATCAGAATTCATAGCTTGAATTAATTCACCGCTCTCCATCTCCCAAATCCGGATACCCCCATCATAATGACCCGTCGCCAGGTTAAGCTGTGTGGGAGAGAAGGCGATTTTATTCACCGCCCCGGTAAAAGATGTGTATATCGTATATAACCAGATGCTGTCCTCCAAGTCCCAAATACGGATAGCATACCGGTCAGGCGTAGAAGCAAGCAATGACCCATCCAGAGAAATGCCGATGCCTAAAACGGTGCCAGTCTCTAATAAACCGGTCTGTATCCATCCATTCGTATCCCAGAAATCGATAAAATTTTCATTGTAAATTGGGCTGGCATTCGCTACAAAAAGTCGTTCACCGGAGGGAGAAAACGTCATACTGCTCAACCCCTGCAGGCTTCCATACAATAAGCCTAAAGGCGTGTAATCGCTCCCATACCATAGTTCCAGAGCGCTTCGATAACCCGTCTCTTCCGAACCTTGCCGGCTCCCAGACACCAGCCACAATCCATCTGGACTGAATTCGATATCCACGATACCTGGCTTATCCGGATGCAGCGTCCGAATAAGTTTCCGTGAGTAAACGTCAAAAAGATAAATCTTCTCATTATCCGAAATTGCCAGGAGTAAACCATCCGGTGAAAAAGCTAAATCCGTGACAGCAGGTACTTTCCACTGCGCCAGTCCCGATACATATTGTGCATTCAGAACCGATATCGGTCTCGCCAGTTCAGGCAGCGGAGTTTCATCCAACACCAATAGAGGTGGCGTCGGTGTAAAAGTAGTTGTTGGTGTAAAAGTTGGGGTGGAAGTATTGGTGGGAAAAGGTGTCATGGATGCAGTGGGAGTATTGGTAAGGGTCACCGTAGCAGTCGCGGTCTCGGTGGGAGGTATAAATGTGGCTGTATAGGTTGGCTCTGCATTAAAAGTTACACAGGCGTATGAAAACATAACGATCATCAATAAAACCAATGTACGCCCGATCCAATTCCTGGGGAAAATTTTTTTTTGATCCATTTTAATCTTCAACACATACTACCGGATAAATATAATTGTAGCACCCCTTTACCGCCAGGTATAAAAATTAGATCGATTGCGCAGAAGTATGAGAATCCAATTAACCCACCGTTTCAAGTTGGTTAAAATCTTCTTATTTACCCCTTCTAAGCCTGTTTCCAGCGTGATAAAACCTATTCATAGGAGTATAATTGCGTCGCACTTAAGGAATAAAAGCGATGGATAATAATACGAATTCAGAAAGTGAAAAAGCTGCGCCCGAGCTGGAAGCGCCTTCGGATGAGTTGACCGATTCAAAACTCAAGCGAACAGGTAAAAGGCTCCAGTTTATAGGCGTTAATATGCTGGCAGTTGGGATGGTTGTGCTCCTTGCGGTAATTCTCTATCAGAGAGCTTTTTCAAAAGAACCCATAATTCCCACCAGTTTGCCGGAACCCGAACCAAACCCAGTAGTTCTCCAGATTGGGGATACAACTGTGCAGAATATCCAGCCTTCAGTAAACCTGGCATCCTTCGCAATCCCTGACAGCGGCTATTCCGGCGGTCTTTCGCGCAAAGCTGATATTCAAACTATCATTCCCAGCCGGCCGCGCGTTGATGTAATTACTTACACAGTGCAAAAAGGGGATACTTTATTCAGCATCGCAGACGATTTCAGCGTTAAACCGGAGACTCTGCTGTGGGGAAATTATGAAGTTCTGGAAGACAATCCCCACCTGCTGTCACCCAATCAGGTGTTGAATATCCTGCCAGTTAACGGCATCTTCTACAATTGGAAAGATGGCGATCAACTTCCATCTGTTGCAGGTCAATTTTTTGCGAATGTCGAAGACATCATAAATTTCACTGGAAATCGTTTTGACCTGGTTGCCATGCAGGAAGGAAATGGTGAAATTGAACCCGGTTCCTGGTTGGTGATCCCGGGAGGCAGCCGACCGATTAAGGACTGGGGACCACCAGCAATTTCCCGCACCAACCCCGCCTCTGCTAAATACTATGGAGGAGGGCACTGCGGTGATGTGTATGAAGGCGCTTACGGTACAGGCTCCTATTTATGGCCGACTGTCGAACGAAGCATCGTTGGGTATAACTATAATCCCGGAGTGCACCCCGCGATTGACATCGGAGGCGCAGAAGGGAATGCCATATTCGCCACGGACAGCGGCGTGGTTGTTTATGCCGGATGGAGCGAATATGGATACGGCAATATGATCGTAATCGACCACGGCAACGGCTGGCAGTCCGCTTATGCCCACCTGTCGGCGGTTGGCGTTTCCTGCGGTATGAGCGTTTACCAGGGCGGAACCATCGGGAGTCTGGGAAATACTGGTAATTCCAGCGGCGCTCACCTGCACTTCGAACTAGTTTACGGCGGGGTAAAAGTAAATCCCCTCGATTACTTGCAGTAATTACAGGTCCAGCTTGGCAATTGTCACCCCCTCACCGCCTTCGTTACCTCGTCCGGCTTCGTAAGATTTAACATTTGGATTATGGCTCAGCGCTTCACGAATAACCTGCCTGAGCTTTCCTGTACCTTTCCCATGAATTATGCGCACAAAGGGTAAACCAGCCAGATATGCCGAATCTAAATAACGCTCCAAAGCTTCAAGCGCTTCGTCTGCCCGCTGTCCGCGTAAATTAATTTCAATTCCCGGAGATTCCTGACGAACCTCGTTTCCACCTGAACGCGTTACTTTCCCTGTGGACTGACCTGCGCTTTTCTCATTATCCCCATTATCAACAACCTCCACTAACTGCAGCTCGTTTAGCTTCGCACGTACTCGCAGCACTCCGATTTGAATTTCTGCTTCTCCCTCATCCACTTCAGTCACAACACCACGTGTATCCAGTTTGCGGTGACTTACCGTATCTCCGACCTAAATCGGCCTTGAAATCGAAGGTGCGATTTTTGGACGAACGGGTTCATACGGCAGTTCGTACTCTTCTTCTAATTCGCGTAGCTCTTCCGCGGCTGCCTCAACCTTTTCCAGCGGTTCATTCGTTTGGATCATCGTTCTTCGTAATTTATCGATTTCTTCCTTTAAACCATCCACATGCTGGTCGACTTCTTCTTGTGCTTTATTCAATGTTTGAAGTCGTTCATTTTCAATACCCTCTAACCGCTCCAGGAGTTCTTTACGCAGCGCTTCGGACTCCTGCCTGAACCTTTCAGCCTCAGCTCTGGATACTCGAGTGAGTTCTTTCTGGTGTTGAATCTCATCCAGCAGTTCATCCGCCTGCAGCTCCTGGGGATTTATCTCTGTGAGTGAATCCTGAATGATGTCTTCGGGCAGTCCCAGGCGTTTAGCAATGGCAATCGCATTCGAACGTCCCGGCAATCCGATTGTCAGCCGGTAGGTGGGCCGTAAGCTTTCGATGTCAAACTCCATGCTCGCATTTTCAACACCGACGGTTGCGTGGGCGAACGATTTCAATTCGGGGTGGTAAGTCGAGACCAGTGTCGTTATACCCTGCCCTAAGAAATACCTAAGCAGCGAGCGGGCTAACGCGGCCCCCTCCTGAGGATCGGTACCAGCCCCGAGTTCATCCAATATCACCAGCGAATTTTGATCAGCATCCGCGATGATATTGACGATATTATTTATATGCCCGGAAAACGTCGATAAGGATTGTTCGATTGACTGTTCATCACCGATGTCAGCAAAGATATTTTCGAACAGGCTGATCTCCGATCCGGGTTGGACAGGAATGAATAAACCGGATTGAGCCATCAATGCCAGCAGACCTGCGGTCTTTAATGTGACCGTTTTACCACCCGTATTGGGTCCGGTGATCACAAGGGCAAAGGTGTTCTCTGAAAATTCAATATCGATGGGCACCACAGATTCGGGGTCGAGCAGTGGATGGCGAGCTTGGAATAAACGCACGATCGCTTTTGTATTCCCGCTGGATTTTGATTTCAATGGATGAATTACCGGTTCCACCCCGCCAATCTCAATCCCATACTTTGCGCGCGCCAGACACAGATCTAAATCTGCAATGATTCTTATTATTTGATCTAATTCATCAGAAAAACGCCCGATCTGGTGAGAGAGGTCAGCCAAAATCCTACGTTCCTCATCGCGCTCCCCCAGCTGCAGTTCACGGTACTGGTTGTTCAAATCCACAACCGCCAGCGGTTCGATGAATAAAGTTGCCCCGGAGGAGGACTGGTCGTGGACAACCGCCTTTATCCTGCCCTTAAATTCCGATCTCAACGGCAGGACATACCGGCCATCGCGCTGTGTGATTAAGGCTTCCTGCAGCATGGGCGACACATTCGGAGATGAAACCAACCTCTCTAATTTCGATATTAGCCGCTCGTGGACGACGCGCAGGTCGCGCCTGATGTTTCCTAATTTATCTGAAGCCGTGTCGAGGATATCCCCCCGGTCAGAGATTGTGCGCGTGATAGCATCCACTAATCCCAAAGGCGGCGGGAACTGGGAGGCTATGTCAGCCAGATAAGGAAACTGTTCTCTTAAACGCTCAAATTTGCGTTCCAGATTGCGGGCGGCTACCAGTGTACTTTTAATGTCCAGCAGTTCGATCGGGGTTAGGAGGCCGCCGTGGTTGGCCATATCCACAGTTTGTCGGATATCGCGCGCCCCACCGATCGAGGTTTCCGGATATTCCACCAGCACGGTGAGCGCTTCAGCAGCCTCCGCCATAAAGCGCCTGGCGTTTACCAGATCGCTGGTCGGTCTCATCTCGCGCGCTTGATCCGCGGACACAGAAAAATCACAGTACCCGGCCACAAGCTCCAGGATCTTCTCATATTCAAGCGTCTTCAGCGATTTTTCGTCCATATTTCACTTTGAAATTCATTAAATTTTTTTTACTGCGCAGGGAGTTTACCATAACCCTCCGCTTTATAACTCTTTTCCTTTTTTCTTAACGTAAAACGATTTTCGTCTCGATATTAAGTAGAACAAGTTGGCCGCGCAGGGTCTCTGTAAGGCAACTTGTTCAACAAAAAACTTTTACGCTCTCTATACTCGCTCAGCTTCTCCCGTCATTCAAACACCTTGCCGTTTACTTGTCCTGATAAATATATAGATATACAGGAAATATCAAGGATCAGAGTAAATATTTAATAATTTCCTGTATTAGAACGGTTGAGCGTGCGGCCGTTTGATCCATAGACCACGAATGAATTCGCGGTCTGGTAATAGAAATCCGTTATAACGGATTGAATCAATAAAAACAGGCAGGGTAGGGGATGGTTTATTAATTTGGTGGGTGGAAAACGAATGAGGTCCCAAAGGGATGCTCAAATACTGGGGTTATCCTTTTATCCGGACTTCTGATTGGTCTAAGATTAATTTGGTGAGTAAAAAAAAACGCGAAACGAAGAGGAACGAATACGTATCCACTACTCTAAACTAATTTCTAAAGCACTAAAGTTAAAAAGCCCTAAAGCACTCAAGCACGAATTTTCACAAAAATAGGCGGATATTAAAATACACGACACTAAATGTAAGGCGCGTGGAACTAGGTACATGGGATAGTTACTCAACCAGGTATGAGAGGCGAATGAGGCGGCTTAAGCGTTCTGCTGTTCGAGCGGTACATATTCAATGAATCAGGCATAGGTGAAAAACACCTACTCAGGATACCAGAGGAGTGCGAAGGCTAGATAATTAATAGCACATTTGTTTCAGGAAATCAAGTCGCTAATGGGGGGATTTTGCGGGTTTGATCCCTGGCTGTATCCCCTATCCCATATACCCTTTCCCCTATCCCTTATTCCCATTTTAATCCTAAAAGCCCCGAACTTACACAATTCAGGGCTTTCGATAGGTAACTGTGGATTTGTACTAATGTGTCGTATTGTTATAGAACCAGTTGTAGCTGTAAAAGCCTCCGCTCGTGCTTTCTGTGCGGATGGCGATCTTCTTCAAACCGTGCAGTTGGCTTGGTATCTTGGCAGTTACTGTGAAGGATCCGGCATACGTTGAATGGAAACTGCCGGCATGGTAGCCGCGCTTGCCTTTCGAACCGCTCGGTCCCATGTAGATATTAAATTTGTAACCGGCCGGGTAATTATGGGTACGGAAAGTGACCTTATTATCCCGTTTCACAGCCACAATTGTGATGGTTGGGATTCCTTTGTACTCGTTATATTTTTTATCGTAATCTTTATATCCGTACCAGTAATCGCCTTTGTATTCGTAATCCTTTTTTACAAAATCACCGCACCAGCAGTCATAATCATCATAGTAAACGTCATGACACGCAGACCAATCATCGTCATACCAGTCGTGGCATTCACAGTCTGATTGATAATCATGATCATAATCACAATCATCCCGGTAATCATTTTCAGAACGGTAGTCGAAACCATGCTTGGGCGGGTAGTAATAGGTTGGATCGTAATCGTGACCCGGTGAGGCATAATATTTCGATCTGGGATCATTGCGGGCGCTGGGCGGTACACCAGGTTTGTGGACATAACGCGCAGAGCTGGGAGCTGATCCCGTAGAAAGACATAATCGCTGCCCAGGGTAGACCCGGCGCGGGTTGGACAGTCTATTGAGCGTCACCAGTTCTGCCCGGCTGACACCATAATCTCGGCTGATGGTATCCAGCGATTCCCCCTTACGAACGACATGCCAATCCGCACAGAAACCTGTGTACGAATTCAGCTTGGTAAATCCTGATCCTGCAACTATCAGAACCAGGGCCATCAAAACAAAGAAGGTACTTCGAAGGTTTTTCATCTGTCTCCTCCATGAACACCTGTGAACATTAAATTCCCGGCACTCAGATACTAGGAACCTCGCACTGTTAAGTGCTGCCTTTGTGACGGCGGAAAAAAATCTTTAGCCCTTAAAGATTATACTCAAAAATTTTATAAAAGTTTAAAGGATTGATAAAGTAAAAGAATTATTTTATTTGTAAGCGGTTTACGCGTCGCGCCCCTGCGTGAAGCGTACCCTGTAGTGTATTTAAGTAATAGTCCCTCCTAAACTTCATGGGGAGATGCTTCAGTCGCTCTGCACTTATACCTATTGATTAAAGATATACTCCGAGTCAAGCTGTACGATTAAGTATGAGGTCCTTGGATCGCTCCTTCGCAAATGTAAATTTAATAGAAATCTGCGAGCGCTTGTGGAGCAGGTGCCGCGGCAGCGTTTCTCTATTTATACGACCGATGGTATCACCCGAATGGAACTGGTGATGAAGGCTACTTCAAAATACAAACAAAAATGCCGAGCAGCTATTCTTCTCAGGCTGCCCGGCACTCAACAGGAATATTTTAATTAACGAATGTATATCGGATACTATAACGGTTTCTTCAATCAGTTTAAAAAGTACCGGTCACCTCGTTAATAAGCAGTTTTATTATCAAACCAGTTGTAACTGTAATAACCCTTTTCCGTACTCTCCGTGCGGATGGCTATCTTGGCTTCCCCCCTCAAATGAGGCGGTATTGCCACAGTCACAAAGAAAGATCCTCCAGAACCGGAATAAAAATCCCCGGCGTAATATCCGCGTTTACCTTTTGTCCCGATTTCTCCCATATACACATTAAATTCCAGGTGAGCAGGGTAATTGTCCGTCTTGAACGTAACCGATTTATCCACGCACAACTTTTTCAATCCAGATCGTTGGAATACCTTCATATGGATGTCTATATTCACAAGGATATTTCGAATATGTTCTTAACACTCGAGATAGATTCCGTAAAACTGGAGTTGGGGAAGGTTTCCAGATCAGTGATCGCATCCGGGTATTTGGTCACGCGGATGATCAGCGGCGAGTAACCCCTGAGCTGGTGTGGGATCGGAACGGTCGCTTTGAACGAACCTCCACTCTTCAATTGGTCAGAATATACCCAGGGTCCTCCGTCATAGCGTATCTCAACCTGAAAGGTAGACATCGTGAGGGAAGCTGTTGGCCTGGATGGTAACGTCGCGATCTTCACGCACCCTGACCACTGAAAAATTCCAGTCCCGGATCGCATCATCCGAGTGATAGTAGTGATGATAATCCTGTATGGTAGCCATGTTTATCATCAAGGTTGCAGTCGCAGTCATATTCATGGTGCGTATTCCAACCATCTTCATCCCAGTCATAACAATCGCAATCTGATGGGTACTTGTATTCATATATTACCGCATTCATACTGGTAATCGTAAATCTTTGCTTTGTGATACTTGAGACACTTATCATAGTCATCCCAGCCATCGCAGTCCCAATCTTCGTCATGGTAGTACTGCGAATTCATACCCATATTCAGGCGGGTAATAATAAGCGCCATCAGAACCGTGGTAGTACGGTGTGTAATAATCAGAATCGGGATCATGACGGGCACTGGGGGGAACACCAGGTTGTTGGTAATCGTACGTTGAACCGGGATTCCCACTTGTTTCCACGCACAATCGCTGGCCAGCGTAAACCCGGCGCGGGTTGGACAGCTTGTTGAGCGCCACCAGTTCTGATCTGCTGATCCCATAATCGCTGCTGATGGTGTCCAGCAATTCCCCCTTGCTGACAACATGCCATTCCGTACAGGCTGCAGTCGATGCGTTTACTGGTGTGAATGCCAGCAGCCCGGTTAACATCAGAGCCGCTACCAGCGCTAAAATTACCTTGCGAAGTGGGTTCATTTTTTCCTCCTGATGTTGAAAATCGCTAATAATAAATATCCAATTCCGGCACGATTATTGCAACTTCAAGAGAAAGGATGAGGGATGTAGCAACCAGTATGGAGACCCTGCCAGAATCCCAAATGGTGCTGCGCCCTTTTTCTTTTTAGTCATCAGGCAAGTCATGCCGCCTTTACTAAAGGCACGCCTGAAAAGTAATCTCCAGAAACCCTTCCTTTTTATCCAACCGGATTGGCCGACTGCTGCATCTGTTTGTCTTTGATATTACTCCTGATGCAGTCGAGAAATCAGTTGTTGAATCCCGCTGAAGCCTACCATGTTAGTTAAATCAGGACAGAGAATACTCCTGAAATAATGTGTACCATAACTGAACCAAAAGGACAATAACCCATTTTTAATCTAAGGTCTTTTCAGTTTTCCCCGATTAATTTCCCCCAATGAATATTAGATGACTAAAACCCGGTTGGTAGTATTTTTACCGTCACCCTTCCAATCGACTTAATGATTTCTTGTGACAGCCCTGCTCTTGCTGTTCAGATCGGCTCAATTTCCCTGTGGATACGGTCCTCCAGGCATCCCATCAACCTGTGGGTAATCAGGCCCGGTTTTCCCTCTCCAATAACTTGATCATCAATCTGAACGACCGGTAGTATTGCCCGGCTCGAGCTGGTGATGAAAGCCTCTTCGATTTTCAGGATTTCGGATAAGGTTACACTCTTCAAGTTTAGCTTTAAACCAGCCTCTTCCGCTGCATCAATCACCAGGCTGCGCGTCACCCCCGATAAAACCTCCGACTCGTTCGTCCATAGTCTTCCCCCTTTTACTGCAAAGAAATTGCTGGTCAAGCCCTCCAGGATTTTGCCATCTTCATCCACCATCAATGCTTCATGCACGTCGACCGCAAACTCTGAACGAATTTTTTCCGCCCTGGGAATTGCGCGCGTCAGTTTCGCTTTCGGGTTATAACGCCGCATGCTGCAGGTGATCAGTTTCACCCCATTCTGATAGGCGTCAGCACCGGGCGTTTTTAAAAGCTCGCTCATGTAGTAAATGTCCCCCGGGTATTCATATAAATCAAGCACGATTTGCACTCGCAGCTCCTTGTTCTGGGGATATTTATCAATAATCTGCCGCAAATCTGCCCGTATCTTAGCTGATTCAAAACGTAATGGATTGCCTGCCAGTTGGGCAGTCTCCTGCAGGCGTTCTAAATGATCCTCCACGCGCAGCGCTTTATCGTGTTCAAATGTGCGGAAGGTGGTGTAGGCTCCGCCAGGAACGCGGACTGTGAATTCATCGAACGTATCCACTCCCCTGGGAAGCGGCAGCCTGCTTAATTTGTTTTCCTTTTGGAAAATGCTGCCTTGAAAAACGAGCATATTCATGTCCTGGTAATTCTAATTTGATTTCAAAAATACCGGAAGACTTTGCCCATCCAGGTACTTGGAAGTAAATTGAAACAGCCAGGAACAGAAGATCGTTGCCCCAAAATGCAACATAAAATGAATAAATCATTCTCAAGATATTCCATAAAGATTTATATATTAACCTTACAAATCTGTAAGAATCTAAATATATTGACATAGGTTATAGACTTGTAAATATATCATTACGTTGATATAATCCAAATTTAATTATAGTTTAACTTAATGAGTAGTTTTATAGTTAGAAATATAAACAACTATTAATTATTCACAGTTCTATTACAATTTCCAATATATTTACTAATATAAGGAAAGTGGGATTTTATGTCTTATGTTTTAACCCACAATAAGTATTTTTTCTATATTACTTAGTTCTTTTTATAACAAATGCAATTTAGATTGATAAGATAAGAATTGTCTTATATGTCAAACTGAGGAGAATGACAAAATGAATCAGAATAACAGTTTAGCTCAAAGTAATTCAAAATCCGCAGGGACCAGGAAATTAATGGTAGGGGCCAGCATGCTGCTGGCTCTTATCGCGATGACTGTCCCTCTTCTATTTAATAATTCACCCTCCAGAGCAATTATTTATGTGGGTCGGTGTGATTAGCCTTTCAGCGTTTGGGATTTTGCTATTTGCAGGGATTCGGAATATTTTGTTGTATAAGCGCGCCCACTGGTTGAAACTGCAGGTGTGGCGCCTCTTTTCGCTCATGGTCATTCTCCTGACTGGTATTCCATTTATCCCTGTGATCAATGCGTTTGCTGCTCCTCCAGTTGATGTCTCTGATGTCGGCGAAAATACTGCAGTGTAGTTGACCAACAAGACTATCTGGCCTCTAACCTGACGGCGTACACTTCCGATATCACCCTTGATTCAACCAGCGTCTCCTCAAATATTGATACAAATACATCCGCTGATTTTGAATTAGCGCATGATTCAATAAATATTTCTTCTCCAGAAAACCAGTCAAGCGGATCGGAAACACCGGTAAGCCTGGAGGGGATTGTTTCATCCTCCTCACTCTCTAACTTGCTGCAGCAACCACTCCAGCAATCATACGGGACGGGCGCACTAATCATCCCCATGGACACCACCTACCAGAACTTCGGTATGTGGAAAGCCTACGGCCTGCTGTACCGCCTGCTGTCGAACAACGTTCCAGTTTACTGGGCTATTCTGGATGATAAGGATTGGATGGATGTAGACTTCAGCGCCACCACCCAGGATCTGCGTACGGGCGCAACCATCGGCTCGCCGTACGACTACAACGGTGGACCTTTTATTATTGATCCCGCTGACGCAGCAGTAGCGATCCCAATCATCCAGGGCTGGTGGAGTGAGTTCGCCAACCTGCCTAACGTGCACGAGGCTACGCACGCTCATTTGATGCCGAGATCGCTGCGGTCCTCAGGTCTCCGCCGCGCATCGCTCTGGACGAGAATGGCGGCGGCATCGCCCAGCCATATTTGGAGGTGGCTGGAATTCCCGACTCCAACGGCGATTATGACTGGCCTGATAATGGTGACCTGACCGATGACTGGCTGACCGCTGAGGAGATCGCCGGGGCTGCTCGGTCCCGATAACCTGGGTGACGGCGCCTTTTTCCAGGGTAATGTCTGCTCCCGAAGGCGTATGATGTGTTCATCACCCCGCACAGTGACGGTTACGGGGTTAATATCGATGGTGTCGCCAGCGATCCCGGCGATCGAGACGACGAACTGAACGATTTCGGCAACAACGCCTACGCCGAGGTCGACCTGTACGTACAGCAGGGCGGCGGCTGGACGGTCATGTGCCACTCGATCGAGATCATGGATTATGCTTTTTACCAGTTGTATGACGATCCCGATACACGCTGACCTTTTGCACCACTTCCCTGCCTGGAGCGATGCTGACTACGGACGGCATCCAGAACCTGCCCAACGATGGCGACGAAGGCGAATGGTATGTAAATGATGACACGACCCCACCTCCTGTTCGACCCGGACGGACGCATAACTTATGCTGATCTTCCCATCGCCCAGGCGGTCGATACGGTCGATCCGCAAGCGCTTCCTGGCGGATCCGGACAGACGGGTTTCAATACCACCACCGGATATTACACGGATACTGAGATTGTGGCCTGGTTCACCACTAGCAGGCGACGATGATCCGGAGAACCCGGACTGCGAGATCGGATTAACGGCGAAGTACCTGCCGCTACGACCATGTCATCGCCGGCTCCTACCACGGCGGTTCCGGCGCAGGTAAAGTCACTTATATCGGCGGTCACTCCTATGACCAGTCTGTGCCATATGCCGACAATTTCGAAGGTCCTTATCTGCGCATGTTCTTCAACTCAATCTTCTTCAACGGCACCGCGCGGGCTAACTTTGAACTGATGCCTTCCCTCAGCGAAGCACCCCAGGGCAGGAGCACCACCATGACAATGGATCTGACCAACGTCGGCGGCAGTCGAGGCGGTCAACATTAACAGTGTTGACCATCACGCTCGAACCTGGTGTGACATACTCCGGCACACTTTAGGATACCCGACCCCGACAGTTATCCCACAATATAGATGGCAGCACCACCCTGACTGGGGACAGCATTGGGCGATATCAACGGCGAGACCACCGCGGCAGCCAGGTCGAAGTCGCTGGTCTATTCAGCCACTGCGGCGCCAGGATGTGCAGGTCGCTTCCTTCAGCACCAAATACGGCGACATGCGCGGGCGAAAGCTTTTACGGCGACCAGTGCCGGGCGATCGATTTTTACGAAGCCCCGGTTGTGGATGTCGAAAAGGATCCCCCCACTCAGGGACCGGTCTTGAAAGGTTCGCAGGTCACCTGGATTATTTCGTACAACAATAACGGCGCCGACACGCTGTACAATGCGGTACTGGTCGATACCCTGCCGCTCGGTTTCACTATTGTCAGCACCACGCCGAATTACACCAGCCTTTCCGGCGGGGGCGGCACCCCCCAGATCTTGACCTGGAACCTGGGAGATGTCCCTGCAAGTTCAGGTGGATCGATTGAAATTACCGTACAGACTCCCAATTCAGTCAGCGGAACGCAGTTATTTACCAACCTGGTCGATCTCTCCGGCGAGGACAAGAACGGCCTGGGCGGCTATTCCGACAGCGACACGGCTGATGTTAGTCGTGACCGCGCCGCGCCTGGATGTGATCAAGAATGTTAACGAAACCGTGATCGGTCCAGGGGGCACCCTGACCTATTCTATTGGGTCTATATTACCCGGGTGGATTCCGTCTGACGGATGCTGAAGTTAGCGATAAGATCCCGGACACACCACATATATCAGCTGCCACAGCGGCAGGATCATATGATAATCCCCTCGCCGCACGATCACCTGGTCTCTGGGGAGCAATGCTGGCGCTGCGCTGGGTCAGCAAGGTGATGTAACACTTTGTCCGGTAACCGTTGAAATTCCAGCCTCACGCGACACTTTTATTGATGCAGACAAACCTGCTGCAAATTATGGCCTAGATCCAACGATATCTGTAAAAGCGGAATTAGGTAAGGAAAGACATAGTTTGGTCTACTTTCCCGAATTTAACTTCAGTATTGCCAACAGGGGCACCTTTTTCTCAGCAAATCTGCTGATGACGGTTGAAAGCGGGCAAAACCAAAAACGCTATGCGGAAGTACGAGAACTGACTGCTGACTGGACCGAAGGCAACGGTACCGGCGGCGATACCTGCACGGATTTCGGGATAGGCGGCGCCACCTACAACGCGCCCGACTGCACCGACAATTGGGGGTCCGGTGATTTCGGCACTGACACCCCTTACGGGTCCACGGTTTATGGATATATGGTCCCAACCATTGACGAGCAGACTTACTCTGTCGATATCACTGGAATGGTTTCCAACTGGTTAGGCGGCACCAACAATGGATTGGTGCTCCTGGCATCTGGCAGCGACAACTGGGGAAACAAAATGGTATTCGACCGAATCTACCACTGCTAACAAGCGACCCCGGCTCCTATTTACTTACCTTGAACCAGGATTCGGATGGATGCAGCGGTACAAACACCTACTACCCGTCTGCCGACACTTTTCTATCGGAAAAAGACCCTGATAGAAATTACGGTCAGGACAATGAATTAGAAACCAGTCTCAAGTCATCAGAAGCGCGTGTCGGCCTGCTGCAATTTGACATAAACGATTTGCCGACAGATACCACTATTGATTTTGCAAATTTTAATATCAATGTAAGTACTCAAAAAAATCAATCCATCAACATTTACCGCATGACTTCCGCCTGGGAAGAAGGAGTTCAAATCGACCAAACCTGTACTGACGGCGCCACGTGGGATTTACCGGACTGCAGCGCCAACTGGGCGGGGGGCGGCGCTTTCAGCGGTGCAGACTACGATTTCGGCACCACCTACGGACCGCTGGATGTCAGCACCACCGGGTTTAAATCAGCTACAGTCACCGGGTTGGTGGATAACTGGCTCAACACCGGCCCGAATTACGGATTGGCAATGGTTATTGGCGGCGGTACAGGAACCGGTGATACCGCCAAGTATGACAGTTTCGAAAACGGAAACGATGCAGACCGGCCTTACCTGACCGTCAACTGGAGCATCCCCGCCGGTACTGGTACCACAGTTACATTAGCTGCACTCCCATACCTCATCAGCGAGAGCGGTCAGGTGACCGTTACCATGACCGTTGAAGCCACCGCCCTGGTCACCGGCGTTACTCCCCCCACAAGCTTGAACGTGACTACCAATGGAGGCGTAACTTACTCATTGAGCAGCGGTCCGACTCCCGCCGGACCTGTCAGCATTGATTCTGGCAGCCCAGCAACGTTCACCTATGTATACGATGTCACCGCCGGCAGTGTGCCCGGAGACATCCAATTCAGCGGTTCTCCCACACTGCCTGCCGGGGTGTTCGCTGACGGCACGACCGACACTGTGCTGGTTGTGCCGTTGCTCCAGTATTCAGTTGAGTTGGACGTGCCATTCCCCGGCGATGTCACCGAAGTCTGCAACATAGCAACATTCACTGATTCCGATGTTTTCAGCGACGGTTCCGATAGCCCTATTGTCTGTACGCAGGTCGAACGCCCGATCCTTGAGATCAGCAAAGCCGTTGAACCGCAGGATGCCGTACCAGGCGATACGGTAGTATTTACCATCACATATTCAAATACCGGTACGATCAATGCCACCAACGTGGTTATCTCGGATACCGTCCCATCACCGCTGGTTTACCTGTCATGCGATGACGGCGATTCCGACGGCACATGCAGTGAATCAGGCGGCGTGGTGACCTGGACGGACAGCACTCTGCCGCCCAGCACACCGCGGAGCGTTAGCTTTACGGTTGAAGTGCCCGATCCCTGGCCGCAGCCAGAAGGCGTGTACGAGATTCTCAACATCGCCGATATAACCAGCACCGAATTCCCGGACCCGATCTACGCCGATGCGGCTGTGCTGGTAGTAGATGCGCGCCCGCAGCTGGAGATATTCAAGCTGCAGGACAGCAATTCAATCAGCGAGACCCAGGACCTGGTATCACCTGGCGATTACATTACGTATACCCTGTATGTGACCAATACGGGTACTGCTGCTGCCAGTAACGTGGTTGTCACCGATCAGGTATCTGACTTATCCACCTACCAGACCGGCAGCGCAAACTGCTCCAAGCAGAATCCCAGTTGGCGCCTGTGCCGGCACAAGCTTCAGCGCTGGCGTAGTCACGTTTAATATCGGCACTCTGGATGCCGGACAGCAGGCGACGTTGACTTTTGTTGTTTTGGTCAACACTCCTGGTATTAATGGTTCTGTCATTGAAAACCAGGGTGAGGTCACCGCAGATGGACTCGATCCGGTTCCCAGCAACTTCGTCTCCTACCAGGTGATCGCCTTCCCGGTACTTAAATATCGTAAAGAGCGTGATCCACGTCCGACGGCACACAGGTCAGCCGGGTGATATTCTCACCTATACCATAACTGTGTCAAACACTGGAACCGCCAACACATCGGCTGCAATTGTGATCGATGAATTCCCGCCAGGAGTATGATTATGTGGCCAATTCCACTTACATCAACGGGCATCAACGTGGTCGAACTCACACCTGGGCAGGCACCGGTGTTAAGCGGTGCAGCGGTATGTTCCCCGGGTTACTGCGATCCGGATGGCGACGGCGGCTATGCTGCTGGTTTACGGTAGCACCGGTTCAGATGAGACTGCCAGTACTGACGTTCCAACTGCAGGTCAAAAATCCCATTGAAAATGGTTCGCTAGCTACCGGATATCGCTACCGCCTTTACCCCTTCCACGCCGCCGGTGGACAGCAACGAGGTCGAAAATCCGGTTTACAGCACACCGGTACTGACTGCTACCAAGCAGAACGATCCCACCGCCAGCGTGATCGCCGGGCAGCAGATCGACTACACTATTACCATCACAAATACCGGCAATATGACCGCCACCGGTGTGACGGTCGATGATGTCGTCCCGGTGCACACCAACTATTTGAGCTGTTCGCCTGCTCCCTGCAGTGAAAGCGGCGGCACCATCACCTGGACCGGATTGACCATTACAACCTCGACACCTCAAACGGTATCCTTCTCCGTCACGGTAGCCGACCCGCTCCCCTCCTCTGTTTCAGAGATCCTTAATACAGCCACTGTCAACTACACCTCATATGCCAGTTGGGACGACCAGGCTGGATCTCCCACCACGGCGGATACCAACCAGGTGCAAAACGATATACGCCGCCTGGAGATCAGCAAGACCCTGGTCGACCCGCCTTCTGGCAGTGCGCCTGTCGCCGGAACGGCGGTATTCCAAGTGGTGGTCACCAACAGCGGCACATCAATTTTCCCATCCTGGACGCTGACAGACACATATGATACAGCCTGCATGACATATGTCTCTGCCGATGTCACCCCGGACAGCACCACACCGCTCACCTGGAGTGATCCCCCTGCGCTGAATCCGGGCGACACCTTCACCGTTAATTTGACTTTCAGCACCGACAACGCTGATCCTGACTGCGAGAATGTAGCAGCTATCGAGGGTATAGACGAATATGGATTGCCCTTCGGTCCGGTAGATGACAACGATTTTGTTGAGATCACCGCCCTGGATTTTGGCGACGCGCCCGATCCGACATACCCCACCCTGCTGGTCAGCAACGGCGCCCGGCACATAAACTCTGGACTGCACATGGGAGCCGCCCTTGATATCGAACCCGACGGGCAGCCGGATCCGGCTGCAATGGGTGACGATATGAACATCCTTTACCCGGGCGTTCCGTATCCACCAGGTGACGAAGACGGTGTTATCTTCCTGGCTCCCTTATTGATCGGGCAATTAATCCCGGTGGACGTGGTGGCAAACGGACCCGGTCTGCTCAACGCCTGGATCGATTTCAACGCCAACGGCAGCTGGGCTGATCCCGGCGAGCAGATATTCGTCGACCAGCCTCTGGTAACCGGACCTAATAACTTATCCTTTACAGTACCTGGAAGCGTATCCCCCAACCTGACATTTGCGCGCTTCCGCTTCAGCACCGCTGGTGGATTGACTTACACAGGTCTGGCGCCCGACGGCGAGGTTGAAGATTACCAGGTGGAACTGCTGCCTTCTGAGGTCGGCATTTCTGTCACCAAAGAGCTGGTTGCCCCGCCTGGAGGCGTGGCATACGTCGGTGATTCGGTCTTCTTCACGATAACGGTGCAGAATACCGGAGACACCCTGATTAATTCCTGGACTCTGACTGATACATACAACACCGGCTGCATGACCATGATTGACGCTTCCGTTGCGCCGGATGCCGGGTATGTATCACCTGTCGTTTGGACTTCACCCCAATCACTGGCACCTGCTGGGGACACGGGTGACAGCTGGACGGTCACGCTGGAATTCACCGCAGTCAATCCCAACCCAGCCTGCCTGAACGATGCAGAAGTGGCTGGTACGGATATTTACGGACAGCCCGTTGGACCGCTGTATGACGACGCACAGGTATGGATCACCGATCCGGATATTGCGGTTCAAAAATCAGCCAACCCGACCACCATTCTCGGTGGAGATGCGGTCCAGTACACCTACCTGGTGACCAATCCCGGTGACGTTCCCCTGTCAGGCGTGGTCCTGACCGATACACACTGCTCACCGGTAATTGGTCCCGATCCTGCCGGCGATGTGAATTTTAACGGACTGCTCGATCCTGGTGAGATATGGAGCTATCAATGCACCACAACATTACAGACGGACACCACCAACACCGCCACCGCCAGCGGTCAGCCCAGCGATTTCCAGGGTCAGCCGCTGCCGGATATTGATCGTGTCCAGGCGACCGATACCGCCGATGTGGATGTCGTGGCTCCCGGAATCGATTTGGTGAAAACCGCTGATCCGGACATTGTCTACATCAACGGCACCACCACCTACACATTCACTGTTGAAAACACCGGCGATACCGACCTTTACCCGGTTGACCTGACTGATGTGACCGGCGTTTGCACATCCATCAGCGGACCTTCCGGCGACGGCGGTACTCCCAACGTGCTCGACCAGGGCGAGACCTGGACCTTCACCTGCGTGAGCGTACCGCTCACCAGCGACACCACCAACCTGGCTTCCGTTACCGGCACACCCAGCACGGGAACCACACCTCTCGGCTTACCGGATGTCAGCGATAGCGATACGGCGGACGTGAACGTGATTGACCCCGGCATTAACCTGGAGAAATCCGTCAGCCCAACCCTGATCAACCCCGGTGAGGATGTTGTCTACACCTTCCTGGTCAGCAACACCGGCGACGACCCGCTCACCAATATTATCCTGACCGACCCCAACTGCCAGCCGGGTTCAACACCCGACAGCGGTGACAACGGCAACGGTATCCTCGATCTGGGCGAGACCTGGGTCTACACCTGCACTAAGCAGAACGTCACTGCTGACACTCCCAATACCGCCATTGTCCAGGGCACCGATTCCAAGGGCGGAACCGAAACAGACACTGCAACCGCCTTTGTTGATGTCATCAACCCCGGATTGCAGGTCAGCAAGGTCGCCGACCCGACCACTATTTACGCCGGTGACAGCGTCACCTATACCTACCAGGTGACCAATACCGGTGATGCGCCGCTCAGCCTGATTGTCATTGTCGATAACTGGTGCAGCCCAGTCGATTATCTCAGCGGCGATGACGGGAACGACTTGCTCGATCCCGGTGAAGTGTGGAATTTCGAATGCTCGACCACGCTCAGCCAGGACACCACCAATATCATCACCGTCAGCGCTCTGGATCCGCTTCAGCAGCCGCTGCAGGACCAGGCTTCCGCTGATGTGAACGTGATCAACCCGGTCATCAACGTCGAGAAGAGCGCCGACAGGACCGTCGTCCAGGCGCCCGACAACACCGTGGTTTACACCTACGTGGTCACCAACCCCGGCGATGACCCGCTCACCAATGTGGTCGTTTCCGATCCGGACTGCTCCACTTCCATCACCGGACCGGTTAAATCACCTGGTAATACGGATTCAATCCTTGAACCCGGCGAGGTCTGGACCTACACCTGCACCATGCCGGTCACCCAGGACACCACCAACACTATCACCGCCTCAGGCGATGACTCGAAAGGCAATCCCGTAAGCGATACCAACAGCGAGACCGTAAACGTTGTGGATCCTTCTATCAACGTAGAAAAGAACGTCGACAGCACGGATATCCTGGCTGGCGGATCGGTGCTCTACACATATGACGTCACCAATACCGGCGACAGCGATGTGCCGCTCACTGGTGTCAACGTGATCGACAACAAGTGCGCGCCGGTTTACTATGTCTCCGGCGACACCAACGGTAACGGCTGGCTGGAGGTCGGCGAGACCTGGCAGTACCAGTGCTCCACCACCCTGCCTGCCGGTGAAACCATAAACACCGTCACAGCCAGTGGTCAGCCCAGCGATGAACAGGGTCTGCCGCTGCCAGGCATTCCACCGGTATCCGATACCGACCAGGAGACCGTTAATGCCTACACCCCGTCCATCGCGCTGGAAAAGACAGCCGATCCGGACATTGTCTACATCAACGGCACCACCACCTACACATTCACTGTTGAAAACACCGGCGATACCGACCTTTACCCGGTTGACCTGACTGATGTGACCGGCGTTTGCACATCCATCAGCGGACCTTCCGGCGACGGCGGTACTCCCAACGTGCTCGACCAGGGCGAGACCTGGACCTTCACCTGCGTGAGCGTACCGCTCACCAGCGACACCACCAACCTGGCTTCCGTTACCGGCACACCCAGCACGGGAACCACACCTCTCGGCTTACCGGATGTCAGCGATAGCGATACGGCGGACGTGAACGTGATTGACCCCGGCATTAACCTGGAGAAATCCGTCAGCCCAACCCTGATCAACCCCGGTGAGGATGTTGTCTACACCTTCCTGGTCAGCAACACCGGCGACGACCCGCTCACCAATATTATCCTGACCGACCCCAACTGCCAGCCGGGTTCAACACCCGACAGCGGCGACAACGGCAACGGTATCCTCGATCCGGGCGAGACCTGGGTCTACACCTGCACTAAGCAGAACGTCACTGCTGACACTCCCAATACCGCCATTGTCCAGGGCACCGATTCCAAGGGCGGAACCGAAACAGACACTGCAACCGCCTTTGTTGATGTCATCAACCCCGGATTGCAGGTCAGCAAGGTCGCCGACCCGACCACTATTTACGCCGGCGACAGCGTCACCTATACCTACACAGTTGACAACACCGGCGATGCTCCCCTAAGTCTTGTGGTGGTAGTCGATAACTGGTGCAGCCCGGTCACCTATGTCAGCGGTGATACCAATACCGATGACCTGCTCGATCCCGACGAAGTCTGGACATTCGAGTGCAGCACCTCGCTGCAGCAGGACACCACCAATATCATCACCGTCAGCGCTCTGGATCCGCTTCAGCAGCCGCTGCAGGACCAGGCTTCTGCGGATGTGAACGTGATTAATCCCGAAATCCTGGTTGAGAAGAGCGTCGACCGAACCATTGTTCTGCCAAGCACTTCCATCGAGTACACCTACCTGGTTACCAATATCGGCGATGATCCACTCACTAATATCATCGTCGACGATCCCGACTGCCAGCCCGACCAACAGGCAGGCACCCTAAATCCCGGTGAGACCTGGACTTACGTATGCAGTACGGTCGTGGACGACGATGTCACCAACATCGTCACCGCTTCCGGTGAAGATTCTAAGGGTGGTACAGTTAATGATACCGACAGTGAGACCGTCGATGTTGTCGATCCTTCCATAAATGTTGACAAGAATGTAGATAACTCGGACATCCTGGCTGGCGGATCAGTGCTGTACACCTATGATGTCACCAACACTGGTGACAGCGATGTGCCGCTCACCGGCGTTAACGTGATCGACAACAAGTGCGCGCCGGTTTACTATGTATCCGGCGATACCAACGGCAACGGATGGCTGGAAGTCGGCGAGACCTGGCAGTACCAGTGCACTACAGCCCTGCCTGCCGGAGAAACGATTAACACCGTCACCGCCACAGGCCAGCCCAGCGATGACCAGGGTCTGCCGCTGCCAGGCATCCCACCGGTATCCGATACAGATACCGAAACGGTGGATGCTTACACCCCTTCAATAGCTCTTCAAAAGATAGCCGATCCTGAAACCATTTACAGCGGTGACACCACCACCTACACCTTCACGGTTGAAAACACCGGCGATACAGACCTGTACCCGGTCAACCTGACCGATGCGACCACTGTCTGCACCTCTATAGACGGACCATTTGGTGACGGCGGTACTCCCAACGTGCTCGACCAGGGCGAGACCTGGACCTTCACCTGCGTGAGTGTCCAACTCACCGATGACACCACCAACCTGGCGTCCGTTACCGGTACACCCAGCTCAGGCACCACCTCGCTCGGTCTGCCGGACGTCGAAGATTCTGATACCGCTTTTGTGGATGTCATCGATGCAGATATCAGCATTGACAAGATCCCCAGCGCCGAGAAGGTACTGCCAGGCACCACCGTGACCTATCTGTACAACGTCACCAATACGGGCAGTGACCCGCTCACCAACGTGGTCGTTTCCGATGACCAGTGCTCGCCGCTCAGCGAAGTCAGCGTTGCACCAGACGGCATCCTCAACCCAGGCCAGACCTGGATCTACCAGTGCAGCCAGGTGCTGGATGCCGATACCACCAATGTGGCTGACGTAACAGCCGAAGACCCGCTCGGCGGCACCGTCACCGATGACGACACCGAAGTCGTCGATGTGGTCATCGCCGGTCTGCAGGTCGACAAGAGCGTTGACGATCCAGTCATCTACAGCGGCGACTCCGTCACATATACCTACACCGTTCAGAACACCGGTGACGATCCGATCCAGAACGTGGTCGTTTCCGATGACCAGTGCTCGCCTGTCAATGGACCTACTGGCGACACAGGCAGCGATGGCATACTGGAGCAGGGTGAAGTCTGGACCTACATCTGCACCACCACACTGACTGAAGACACCACCAACGTGGTAACCGTTAACGGCGAGACCG
Organism: uncultured Chloroflexia bacterium; assembly: GCA_963753725.1. Taxonomy (GTDB): domain Bacteria; phylum Chloroflexota; class Anaerolineae; order Anaerolineales; family UBA4823; genus CAVWDI01. Next base: position 425,903 of record CAVWDI010000001.1, read on the forward strand.
AGCTCGGCACCCCCGTGCCGCCCGACCAGGACAGCGAAAAAGTCAACGTGATCAACCCGCTCATCCAGGTCATCAAGAGCGTCGACAAGACCGTCGTGCTCCCCAACGGCTCAGTCAACTACACCTACCTGGTCACCAACCCCGGCGACGACCCGCTCACCAGCGTGTCCCTGAGCGATGACAAATGCACCTCCGTCACCGGACCGGTCCACACCGTAGGCAATACCGATTCAATCCTCGATCCCGGTGAAGTCTGGACTTACTCCTGCACCACCACCCTGACCGAAGACACCACCAACACCGCCACCGCTTCCGGTACGGATTCCAACGGCGGCCAGGTCAGCAACACCGACACCGCCGATGTGGACGTGGTCGATCCCAGCCTGGAGATCACCAAGTCCGCCGACAAGACCGTCATCCTGCCCAACGGCACTGTGGTCTACACTTACGAAGTGACCAATGACGGCGATACCCCGCTGGCCTCCGTCAACGTCTCGGACAACCGCTGCGCTCCTGTAAGCTACGTTTCCGGCGACGACGGCAACGGTCTGCTCGATCCAGCTGAGACCTGGACCTTCACCTGCACCACCTCCCTGGCTCAGGACACCACCAACACCGCCACGGCATCCGGCCAGCCCAGCGATGACCAGGGCGTTCCCCTGCCGGTTCCGCCGGTCAGCGACCAGGCCCAGGAGACCGTGGATGTGGTCCATCCGTCCATCGCGCTGGAAAAGACAGCCGATCCTGAGACCATTTACTCAGGCGACACCACCACCTACACCTTCACGGTTGAGAATACCGGCGATACCGACCTTTATCCGGTCGACCTGACCGATGTGACCGGTGTTTGCACCTCCATCAACGGTCCCTCCGGCGACGGCGGTACTCCCAACGTACTCGACCAGGGTGAGACCTGGACCTTCACCTGCGTGAGCGTCCAACTCACCGATGACACTACTAACCTGGCATCCGTCACCGGCACGCCCAGCACTGGCACCACACCGCTCGGTCTGCCGGATGTCGAAGATTCCGACACCGCATTTGTGGATGTCATTGATGCAGATATCAGCATTGACAAGATCCCCAGCGCCGAGAAGGTACTGCCAGGCACCACCGTGACCTATCTGTACAACGTCACCAATACGGGCAGTGACCCGCTCACCAACGTGGTCGTTTCCGATGACCAGTGCTCGCCGCTCAGCGAAGTCAGCGTTGCACCAGACGGCATCCTCAACCCAGGCCAGACCTGGATCTACCAGTGCAGCCAGGTGCTGGATGCCGATACCACCAATGTGGCTGACGTAACAGCCGAAGACCCGCTCGGCGGCACCGTCACCGATAGCGACACCGAAGTCGTCGATGTGGTCATCGCCGGCCTGCAGGTCGACAAGAGCGTTGACGATCCAGTCGTCTACAGCGGTGACACGGTCACCTATACCTACACCGTCCAGAACACCGGAGAAGATCCAATCCAGAACGTGGTCGTCTCCGATGACCAGTGCTCGCCGGTCACCGGACCGGATTACACTGTCGGCAACAGCGACTCGCTGCTCGAACAGGGTGAAGTCTGGACCTACACCTGCACCACCACCCTGACCGAAGACACCACCAACGTGGTCACCGTGAACGGCGAGACCGAGCTCGGCACCCCTGTGCCGCCCGACCAGGACAGCGAAAAGGTCAACGTGATCAACCCGCTCATCCAGGTCATCAAGAGTGCCAACAAGACCGTCGTGCTGCCCAACGGCTCAGTCAACTACACCTACGTGGTCAGCAACCCCGGCGACGACCCGCTCACCAGCGTTTCCCTGAGCGATGACAAATGCACCTCCGTCACCGGACCGGTCCACACCGTAGGCAATACCAATTCAATCCTCGATCCCGGTGAAGTCTGGACTTACTCCTGCACCACCACCCTGACCGAAGACACCACCAACACCGCCACCGCTTCCGGTACGGATTCCAACGGCGGCCAGGTCAGCAACACCGACACCGCCGATGTGGACGTGGTCGATCCCAGCCTGGAGATCACCAAGTCCGCCGACAAGACCGTCATCCTGCCCAACGGCACTGTGGTCTACACTTACGAAGTGACCAATGACGGCGATACCCCGCTGGCCTCCGTCAACGTCTCGGACAACCGCTGCGCTCCTGTAAGCTACGTTTCCGGCGACGACGGCAACGGTCTGCTCGATCCAGCTGAGACCTGGACCTTCACCTGCACCACCTCCCTGGCTCAGGACACCACCAACACCGCCACCGCTTCCGGACAGCCCAGTGATGAACAGGGCGTCCCGCTTCCGGTCCCGCCGGTCACCGACCAGGCACAGGAGACCGTCGATGTGGTTCACCCCAATATCCAGATCGTCAAAACAGCGGATCCGGTGACAATCTATTCAGGTGACCCGGTTCTGTATACCTACGAAGTGACCAATATCGGGGATGTCGACTTGAGCCCAGTGGTTGTGACCGATACACACTGCTCCCCGGTTCAGCTGCAGGGTGTCGACACCAAACTGGACGTTGGCGAAACCTGGATTTACACCTGCAGTGCCAACCCGACTGAGGACACCACCAATACCGCAACCGCTGTCGGCAACCCGAGCGATGATTCTGGCGCTTCACTTGGCTTACCTCCGGTCGAAGACACCGACACAGCTTTTGTGGATGTCATCAACCCCGCCATGCAGGTCATCAAGACCCCCAGCACCGCCCAGGCAGCAGTTGGTGAATCCATCATCTACCTGTACGAAGTTTCCAATACCGGCGATGCGCCGCTGGATAACGTAGTCCTGACAGATGATAAATGCTCGCCGGTGAACCTGTTAACAGGCGATGCCAACGGACTGCTCGATCCCGGACAAACCTGGGTTTACCGCTGTGAATACACTGTCCTGGACACGGATACCGACCCGCTTGAAAACCTGGCGACTGTTTCTGCCACCGATCCTCTCGGTGGACCGGTCGGAGATACGGATACCGCCAGTGTGGAAATCCTGATACTGGCTGACTTGGTTGTAGAAAAAAGCGCTACTCCCACCACTTTTGCAGGTGGAGCGATCGAATACATCGTAACTGTTACCAACCTGGGTCCGTCAAGCGCTGATAACGTCATCGTTACAGACACCCTGCCGGTTGATGTCGCCTTCGTATCCGCTGCTGGATGCACGCATGACGGCAGCCCGAACGGCGGCGATGTCACGTGTGTTGTACCCAGTTTAGCGGCAGACGCTTCAACGAGCTTTACAATAAATGTCACTGCAGATAGCGATCTCTTACCGGGTGCAAGCCTAGAGAATACGGTCATTGTCACCAGCGAAACGCCTGATCCTGACCCGACCAACAACCAGGATGACGCCGACACCTCCATCGTCGGCGAAGCCGATCTGGAAGTCAGCAAGGACTGCACCCCCGACAGCGTCAACGCCGGTGAGGACATCGTTTGCACCATCACCCTCACCAACCACGGCCCATCCACTTCAAGAGATGTGGATGTCAAAGATATCCTCCCGCCGGGTGTAACCTTCGTCGACGGCTCCGCTGACCAGGGCGCCTGCGTCAGCGGCATCTGCCAGCTGGGTGATGCGCCCGTCAATGTCGGTGATCCCATCACCATCCAGATCACAGGCAATGTCGGCAGTGACGTGCTGCCCGGCAGCCTCACCAACACCGCTGAAGCCTTCAGCGATACCCCAGATCCTGGGCAGTATCCCAACAGCGACAGCGACACCTTCAACGTCACCATCCTGGATGACGTAACCGTCACCAAGGTCGACCTGAAAGACCCCGTCGCTCCCACCGAAGGCTTGCTGTACGAGATTGTGGTCTCCAACAACGGCCCCTCTGATTCCCAGAACGTGGTCGTCAGCGACACCCTCGATCCCAACGTGACCTTCTCCTCCGCCAGTCTCGGCTGCCTGCACGACGGCAGTCCCTCCGGCGGCGTGGTCACCTGCTCTGTGGCGACACTGCCCGCAGGCGAGAGCCGCACCTTCCTGATCGGCGTCACCGTCAACGATGTCGATGTCGCTCAAGTGCCGACACTCACCAACAACGTCAGCGCCGTCAGCGACACGGACCAGACCCCGGCCAGCGACAGCGAGACCACCACGGTCGAAACACCTATCGGCCCGGTCTCTGACCTGTCCATCTCCAAAGACGACCAGTCTGAACCCGTCCTGGCTGGCGAGAATGTCACCTACGACATCACCGTCACCAACAACGGCCCCTCCGTGGCCACCAACGTGCGCGTGCTCGAACTCGTCCCGGCCGGAACCACCGCCCTCAGCCTGACGGCCTCCAACCCGGATGCCGACGATGAAGACTGCTCCCTGGGCGGCTCCTGCTACCTGGGCACCATGCAGGTCGGCACCGTCGCTACCATCACCGTCGTCCTGCAGGTCAACCCTGACTTCCAGGGCAGTTCCCTGACCAATACCGCCTCCGTCTCCGCCGACCAGGCGGATGACGATCCATCCGACAACATCGCCTCCGATGACACCGCAATTACTACGGAAGCCGACCTGTCCATCGAAAAGGTCGACCTGACCGACCCGGTTTATGCTGGCGATGTACTGCTCTACCAGATCAGCATCTCCAACAGCGGTCCCTCGGACGCACAGGCTGTGGTTGTAACCGACACGGTACCCACCAACACCACCTTCTCAGGCGCCTCGCCTGAATGCAGTCTTTCCAGCGGCGATGTGGTCTGCAGCCTGCCCAGCTTAGCTGCCGGCGCCAGCCGCTCCTTCTGGGTCGAAGTCCGTGTGAATGAAGATGTCCCGGATGGAAATCTGATCTCTAACACAGCCACTGTGGACAGCGACACGGAAGATCCGATTGGTGGTGACAACACCGACTTTACGTCAACTACCGTATATCAACCAGACCTTAACCCCACCGACCTGGTGATCAGCAAGGATTCTTCACCCGATCCGGTCACGGCTGGTGAGAACCTGACATACAACCTGACCGTCACTAACAACGGCCCGGCGGTCGCTTCCAACGTCCTGGTGGTGGATGCCCTCCCGTCCGGCGTGACCTTCGTCAGCGCAGACGCCTCCCAGGGCATCTGCAACAGCGGCGTCACCTGCGACCTGGGCGACCTGGCGGTATCCGCCAGCGCCACCATCACCATCGTCGTTTCTGTCGACAGCGACCAGGTTGACAATATCATCAACCTGGCACGCGTCTCCGCTTCCAACCCGGATCCGGTCCCGGACAATGAGACCAGCGAGATCACTCAGGTTGATGAAGAAGCCAACCTGGACGTCACCAAGACCTCCGATCCGGCTGTCGCCACACCCGGCGCAAGCCTGTCCTACGAGATCCTGGTCTCCAACAGCGGACCTTCAGACGCCCAATCCGTAGTCGTCACCGATACCCTGCCGGTTGAGCTGGAAGGCGTTTCCTTCTCGCCAAGCCAGGGTTCCTGCAGCATCAGCACCACTACCCTGACCTGCAACCTGGGCGCCATCCCGGCCGGTGAGAGCGCCACTGTATCCATCATTGGCACGGTTTCCAGCGATGCTTCCGGTTCCATTACCAACGCAGTGGTTGTCTCAAGCGACACCCCCGATCCTGATGGCGATGGCCCCACCGTTGATCTGGTAACTCAGGTCTCCCCGTCTGCTGACCTGGAGATGTCCAAGTCAGCCCCGGCTACCGCCCAGGCGGGAACAACCATCACTTACACCGTTTCTGTCTTCAACCACGGTCCTTCTGACGCTCAGGACGTGGTCATCAGCGACACCCTGCCCGCTGGCGTGACCTTCAATCCCTCCAGCGGATGTACTGAGAGTGCGGGTACCGTCACCTGCGGTCCATCCACCGTCCCGGCCGGGTCTTCCGTCGAGTACACCATTTCGGTAACCGTCAATAACAACCTCCAGCCCGGCACCAGCCTTGAAAACAGTGCTGTCGTTTCAAGCAATACGGATGATCCCAGGAGCACCAATAACTCGGATACTGCTGACACCTCCATCGTCGGTGAAGCCGATCTGGAAGTCACCAAGGACTGCCCGGACAGCGTCACCGCCGGTGAGGACATCACCTGCACCGTCACTGTCACCAACCACGGCCCATCCACTTCCCAGGACGTGGATGTCAAAGATATCCTGCCGCCCGGCGTATCCTTCGTCGACGGCACTGCTTCCCGCAGGGCACCTGCGTCAGCGGCATCTGCCAGCTGGGCGACCTGGCGTGTTGACATCACCGTCACCATCCAGATCACTGGCACTGTCGGCAGCGATGTGCTGCCCGGCACGCCTCACCAACACCGCCGAAGCCTTCAGCGATACCCCAGATCCTGGGCAGTATCCCAACAGCGACAGCGACACCTTCAACGTCACCATCCTGGATGACGTAACCGTCACCAAGGTCGACCTGAAAGACCCCGTCGCTCCCCTCGAAGGCTTGCTGTACGAGATCGTGGTCTCCAACAACGGCCCCTCTGATTCCCAGAACGTGGTCGTCAGCGACACCCTCGATCCCAACGTGACCTTCTCCTCCGCCAGTCTCGGCTGCCTGCACGACGGCAGTCCCTCCGGCGGCGTGGTCACCTGCTCTGTGGCGACACTGCCCGCAGGCGAGAGCCGCACCTTCCTGATCGGCGTCACCGTCAACGATGTCGATGTCGCTCAAGTGCCGACACTCACCAACAACGTCAGCGCCGTCAGCGACACTGACCAGACCCCCGACACCGACAGCGAGACCACCACGGTCGAAACACCTATCGGCCCGGTCTCTGACCTGTCCATCTCCAAAGACGACCAGTCTGAACCCGTCCTGGCTGGCGAGAATGTCACCTACGACATCACCGTCACCAACAACGGCCCCTCCGTGGCCACCAACGTGCGCGTGCTCGAACTCGTCCCGGCCGGAACCACCGCCCTCAGCCTGACGGCCTCCAACCCGGATGCCGACGATGAAGACTGCTCCCTGGGCGGCTCCTGCTACCTGGGCACCATGCAGGTCGGTACCGTCGCTACCATCACCGTCGTCCTGCAGGTCAACCCTGACTTCCAGGGCAGTTCCCTGACCAATACCGCCTCCGTCTCCGCCGACCAGGCGGATGACGATCCATCCGACAACATCGCCTCCGATGACACCGCAATTACTACGGAAGCCGACCTGTCCATCGAAAAGGTCGACCTGACCGACCCAGTTATCGCCGGTGAGGTCCTGCTCTACCAGATCCAGGTCACCAACAATGGTCCTTCGGATGCACAGAACGTGGTCATCAGCGATACCATCCCGACCGAATCCGTCTTCGTTGGCGCCTCGCCTGGCTGTTCAGAAATCAGCACAGGCCTGGTGGAATGCACCTTCCCGGTCATCCCGGCCGGTCACAGTGAATCGGTGCTGCTCGAGGTGCGCGTCAATGCTGGTACCCCAGACGGCACCACCATATACAACAACGCCAGCGTCTCCAGCGATACCGACGATCCCGATGACGGCAACAACACAACAGTACCAACGGAAACGATTGCCAACCAGGATAACGATAACCCCACCGACCTGGTGATCAGCAAACAGGCGTCATCCGACCCGGTCACCGCTGGTGAGAACCTGACCTACTACCTGACCGTCACCAACAACGGCCCGGCCGTCGCTTCCAACGTCCAGGTGGTCGATGCCCTGCCGTCCGGCGTGACCCTCGTCAGCGCAGACGCCTCTCAAGGCATCTGCAACAACGGCATCACCTGTGACCTGGGCGACCTGGCTGTTTCCGCCAGCGCCTATATCACCATCGTCGTAACCGTCGATAGCGACCAGCTCACGGCTATCAATAACGTCGCCCGTGTCTCCGCTTCTAACCCCGATCCGGTACCCGACAATGAGGCCAATGTGATCACACAGGTGGAGACCTCCGCTGACCTGGATGTCACCAAGTCCGCTGATCCTTCCGTCGCCACCCCGGGCGCCAGCCTGTCCTACGAGATCCTGGTCTCCAACAGCGGTCCTTCCGCTGCGGAGAACGTACAGGTTGTCGATAATTACCCAGAAGCGCTCAATAATGTGGTGGTGACCTCAAGCAATGGAACCTGTTCTCTGAATCCACTCCTTAGATCAAGTTGTTTGTAATATTGACCTAATTGATGCAAACGAGACCGTGGTTATTTCGCTGGTAGGAATCGTGGATAGCGGCACCACTGCAACAAGCATACAAAATGGCGTGATCGTGACCAGCGACACACCCGATCCCGATGGAGAGGGACCCAGTGATACGGTCGATACAACCGTAACACCTTCTGCTGACCTGGAGATGTCCAAGTCAGCCCCCGCTACAGCTCAAGCTGGTGCAACTATTGACTACACCGTTTCTGCCTTCAACCACGGGCCTTCTGACGCCCAAAATGTGGTCATCAGCGACACCCTCCCGGCTGAGGTGACCTTCAATCCCTCCAGCGGATGTTCGGAGAGTGGCGGCGTGGTCACCTGCGGTCCGACCACCGTCTCAGCAGGTACTTCGGTTGAGTACACCATTTCCGTAACCGTCAACAACAACGTCCAGCCTGGCACCAGCCTGGAGAACAGCGCCGTGTTTCCAGCGATACTGACGATCCCAAGTCCACCAACAACTCGGACACCGCCGACACCTCCATCGTCGGCGAAGCCGATCTGGAAGTCAGCAAGGACTGCACCCCCGACAGCGTCAACGCCGGTGAGGACATCGTTTGCACCATCACCCTCACCAACCACGGCCCATCCACTTCAAGAGATGTGGATGTCAAAGATATCCTCCCGCCGGGTGTAACCTTCGTCGACGGCTCCGCTGACCAGGGCGCCTGCGTCAGCGGCATCTGCCAGCTGGGTGATGCGCCCGTCAATGTCGGTGATCCCATCACCATCCAGATCACCGGCACCGTCGGCAGTGACGTGCTGCCCGGCAGCCTCACCAACACCACTGAAGCCTTCAGCGATACCCCAGATCCTGGGCAGTATCCCAACAGCGACAGCGACACCTTCAACGTCACCATCCTGGATGACGTAACCGTCACCAAGGTCGACCTGAAAGACCCCGTCGCTCCCACCGAAGGCTTGCTGTACGAGATTGTGGTCTCCAACAACGGCCCCTCTGATTCCCAGAACGTGGTCGTCAGCGACACCCTCGATCCCAACGTGACCTTCTCCTCCGCCAGTCTCGGCTGCCTGCACGACGGCAGTCCCTCCGGCGGCGTGGTCACCTGCTCTGTGGCGACACTGCCCGCAGGCGAGAGCCGCACCTTCCTGATCGGCGTCACCGTCAACGATGTCGATGTCGCTCAAGTGCCGACACTCACCAACAACGTCAGCGCCGTCAGCGACACGGACCAGACCCCGGCCAGCGACAGCGAGACCACCACGGTCGAAACACCTATCGGCCCGGTCTCTGACCTGTCCATCTCCAAAGACGACCAGTCTGAACCCGTCCTGGCTGGCGAGAATGTCACCTACGACATCACCGTCACCAACAACGGCCCCTCCGTGGCCACCAACGTGCGCGTGCTCGAACTCGTCCCGGCCGGAACCACCGCCCTCAGCCTGACGGCCTCCAACCCGGATGCCGACGATGAAGACTGCTCCCTGGGCGGCTCCTGCTACCTGGGCACCATGCAGGTCGGCACCGTCGCTACCATCACCGTCGTCCTGCAGGTCAACCCTGACTTCCAGGGCAGTTCCCTGACCAATACCGCCTCCGTCTCCGCCGACCAGGCGGATGACGATCCATCCGACAACATCGCCTCCGATGACACCGCAATTACTACGGAAGCCGACCTGTCCATCGAAAAGGTCGACCTGACCGACCCGGTTTATGCTGGCGATGTACTGCTCTACCAGATCAGCATCTCCAACAGCGGTCCCTCGGACGCACAGGCTGTGGTTGTAACCGACACGGTACCCACCAACACCACCTTCTCAGGCGCCTCGCCTGAATGCAGTCTTTCCAGCGGCGATGTGGTCTGCAGCCTGCCCAGCTTAGCTGCCGGCGCCAGCCGCTCCTTCTGGGTCGAAGTCCGTGTGAATGAAGATGTCCCGGATGGAAATCTGATCTCTAACACAGCCACTGTGGACAGCGACACGGAAGATCCGATTGGTGGTGACAACACCGACTTTACGTCAACTACCGTATATCAACCAGACCTTAACCCCACCGACCTGGTGATCAGCAAGGATTCTTCACCCGATCCGGTCACGGCTGGTGAGAACCTGACATACAACCTGACCGTCACTAACAACGGCCCGGCGGTCGCTTCCAACGTCCTGGTGGTGGATGCCCTCCCGTCCGGCGTGACCTTCGTCAGCGCAGACGCCTCCCAGGGCATCTGCAACAGCGGCGTCACCTGCGACCTGGGCGACCTGGCGGTATCCGCCAGCGCCACCATCACCATCGTCGTTTCTGTCGACAGCGACCAGGTTGACGAATATCATCAACCTGGCACGCGTCTCCGCTTCCAACCCGGATCCGGTCCCGGACAATGAGACCAGCGAGATCACTCAGGTTGATGAAGAAGCCAACCTGGACGTCACCAAGACCTCCGATCCGGCTGTCGCCACACCCGGCGCAAGCCTGTCCTACGAGATCCTGGTCTCCAACAGCGGACCTTCAGACGCCCAATCCGTAGTCGTCACCGATACCCTGCCGGTTGAGCTGGAAGGCGTTTCCTTCTCCCCCAGCCAGGGTTCCTGCAGCATCAGCACCACTACCCTGACCTGCAACCTGGGCGCCATCCCGGCCGGTGAGAGCGCCACTGTATCCATCATTGGCACGGTTTCCAGCGATGCTTCCGGTTCCATTACCAACGCAGTGGTTGTCTCAAGCGACACCCCCGATCCTGATGGCGATGGCCCCACCGTTGATCTGGTAACTCAGGTCTCCCCGTCTGCTGACCTGGAGATGTCCAAGTCAGCCCCGGCAACCGCCCAGGCGGGAACAACCATCACCTACACCGTTTCTGTCTTCAACCACGGTCCTTCCGACGCTCAGGGCGTGGTCATCAGCGACACCCTGCCCGCCGGCGTGACCTTCAATCCCTCCAGCGGATGTACTGAGAGTGCGGGTACCGTCACCTGCGGTCCATCCACCGTCCCGGCCGGGTCTTCCGTCGAGTACAACATTTCTGTAACCGTCAATAACAACCTCCAGCCCGGCACCAGCCTTGAAAACAGTGCAGTCGTTTCAAGCAATACGGATGATCCCAGGAGCACCAATAACTCGGATACTGCTGACACCTCCATCGTCGGTGAAGCCGATCTGGAAGTCACCAAGGACTGCCCGGACAGCGCCACCGCCGGTGAGGACATCACCTGCACCGTCACTGTCACCAACCACGGCCCCTCCGCTTCCCAGGACGTGGATGTCAAAGATATCCTGCCGACCGGCGTATCCTTTGTCGACGGCACTGCTTCCCCGCAAGGCACCTGCGTCAGCGGCATCTGCCAGCTGGGCGACCTGGCGGTTGACAGCACCGTCTCCATCCAGATCACTGGCAATGTCGGCAGCGACGTGCTGCCCGGCACGCTGACCAACACCGCCGAAGCCTTCAGCGATACCCCAGATCCTGGGCAGTATCCCAACAGCGACAGCGACACCTTCAACGTCACCATCCTGGATGACGTAACCGTCACCAAGGTCGACCTGAAAGACCCCGTCGCTCCTCTGGAAGGCTTGCTGTACGAGATTGTGGTCTCCAACAACGGCCCCTCTGATTCCCAGAACGTGGTCGTCAGCGACACCCTCGATCCCAACGTGACCTTCTCCTCCGCCAGTCTCGGCTGCCTGCACGACGGCAGTCCCTCCGGCGGCGTGGTCACCTGCTCTGTGGCGACACTGCCCGCAGGCGAGAGCCGCACCTTCCTGATCGGCGTCACCGTCAACGATGTCGATGTCGCTCAAGTGCCGACACTCACCAACAACGTCAGCGCCGTCAGCGACACTGACCAGACCCCCGACACCGACAGCGAGACCACCACGGTCGAAACACCTATCGGCCCGGTCTCTGACCTGTCCATCTCCAAAGACGACCAGTCTGAACCCGTCCTGGCTGGCGAGAATGTCACCTACGACATCACCGTCACCAACAACGGCCCCTCCGTGGCCACCAACGTGCGCGTGCTCGAACTCGTCCCGGCCGGAACCACCGCCCTCAGCCTGACGGCCTCCAACCCGGATGCCGACGATGAAGACTGCTCCCTGGGCGGCTCCTGCTACCTGGGCACCATGCAGGTCGGTACACAAGCTACCATCACCGTCGTCCTGCAGGTCAACCCTGACTTCCAGGGTGTATCCCTGACCAATACCGCTTCTGTCTCTGCCGACCAGGCTGATGACACTCCAGCGGATAATATCGCTTCCGAAGGTACAACTATCAACACCGAAGCGGACCTCTCGATCGAAAAAGCTGACCTGACCGATCCGGTCATTGCCGGTGAGGTACTGCTCTACCAGATAAAGATCACCAACCTCGGACCCTCAGACGCTCAGAATGTGGTCATATCTGACAACATTCCAGCGGATACAATCTACGTCGGCGGTTCACCTGGATGCTCGGAGCCCACCACAGGTCTGGTGGAATGTGTCATCCCGGTCGTTCATGCTGGTCAAAGTGATTGGTGCTGATCGAGGTGCGTGTGGATGAGGATGTTGAAGAAGGATCGGTCATATACAACACTGCTTCTGTATTGAGCGATACCTTCGATCCCGACGATTCCAACAATATTACCGATATCCCAACTGAAACGACTGTCGAACAATCAACCGACAACCCGACCGACATGGAGATCATCAAAACCGCAAGCTCAGGCTCGGTTGTTGCGGGTGAAACATTAACCTACACTTTGCAAGTAATAAATAATGGTCCTGCACCAGCAACCAGTGTTGTTGTAGTAGATGCCCTTCCGGATGGAGTAACTTTTGTCAGCGCTGAGGTAAGCGGTGATCCTCCAGAAGGAACCTGCAACAGCGGCGTGACCTGTTTGTTAGGTGATATGGAAGCGGATGAAACCGTAACCATAACAGTTGTCGTGAATGTCGACAGCGGTCAATTCAGCGACCTGTTCAACATTGCGCGTGTCTCTTCGGCTAACCCTGAACTGGACCCATCCAACAACGAAGATAGTGCAATTACTGAGGTAAATATCATAGCTGATATCGGTGTCACGAAATCAGCTGATCCAGATCCTGCCGTACCTGGCGCACCGCTGACTTACGAGATCGTAGTTACCAACTACGGTCCCTCCGGAACACCAAATGCGGTTATCTTCGACGATCTGCCGCAAGGACTGCTCAGTCCGGTTGTAACCCACAGCCAGGGTGCATGCACGTTGTCTGGTTCGGATGGATGGATACACACTAAATTGTGATACTGGCGTACTGCTGGCAGGTGAGAGCATGGTTGATCAACGTTACCGGCATCTTAGCCGGAGATGCTTCCGGGACACTCAGGAACTATGTGGAGGTCATAGACTGCGGCTGCTTCGACGATCCGAATGATACAAATGATGATGACGAAATCATCACAGATATCGAACCCAATGCGGATCTTGCCATCAATAAGTCGCCTACTGATACAGCCAGCGCTGGCGGTACAATCACTTATAGCATTGATGTGATCAATTACGGTCCTTCCATTGCAGTCAATACGGTAATATCCGACACACTCCACCCGGACGTATCGGTTGATACCGGTGATCTTCCGGCAGGGTGCGGTTTATTCTCCGGCAATAATGTACGCTGCAGTATAGGCGATCTGAACGCAGGCGAAACTTACAATGTTACCTTCCCGGTGACTGTGGATTTGGACGTATATGCCAGGCTCAAGCCTGGAGAATGTGGCGGAAATCAGTTCCGATACCGCCGATAAAGATCCATTCAACAACCGTGACGATGCGGATACTTCCATCGTCAGCGAGGCAGATGTTGGTGTGACCAAGACCTGCACTGACCCAGTAAATGCTGGAGATCAGGTGGTATGCACCATCGAAGTCACCAATTCGGGCCTTCTGTAGCTGATAATGTGGATGTTAAGGACCAGCTGCCAACTGGTATTTCATTTGTCAGCGGGGAGATAACCCAGGGTACAGCGGTGTATGCGTCAGCGGCATTTGCCAGCTTGGGGATATCGATGTCGACGAAACAGTAATCATCGAAATAACAGCCCAGGTTGGCAGCGATGTCACAGATGGCGGATTACACCAATACGGCTACTGTTTTCTCGGATTCAGAAGACACCAACCCGGATAACGACAGCGACAATGATGACATCACTGTCACGACCAGCGCGGATGTCAGTGGTGCAAAAGATTGACTTGAGCGACCCGGTTGGTCCTACCGACGGTTTGATCTACCAGATCACCGTATCCAACGATGGACCCTCCGATGCGCAAGGCGTACAAGTTGTAGATACGCTGGATGCAAATGTCACCTTCGCATCTGCCAGTCCCGAATGCTTGACCGCAGCCAATGAGGTTACCTGCAATATAGGCACCTTACCTGCTGGTCAGAGCGTCAATCTCTTGATCGCAGTGAACGTCAATGACATACAACCTCCTGTCACACTGACCAATTACGCTGCGGTCAGCACAACCACAACTGACCCGGATGAGGGTAATAACAACGATACTGAGGAAACAAGTGTCGAAGACCTGCCTGGTCCAAGCGCGGATGTCGCTATCACAAAATCAGCTGACCCAACCTCAGTATTTGCGGGTCAGAATGCCAATTACACACTCAATATCACCAACAACGGCCCTCAGGTAGCCACGAACGTACGAGTTCTGGACATTATCCCGTTTGGTACCACGGTTGTCAGTCTTACAGCGGTTAACCCGGATGACGGGGATGCATACTGTTCAGCCAGCGGTTCCTGCTACCTGGGTACCATGAATGTCAGTACAGCAGCCAGCGTACAAATGGTGCTGCAGGTCAACCCGGATTACCAGGATACGACCCTGGTCAACACTGCTCATGTCATGTCTGACCAGGCTGATACCGATCCTTCCAACAACATCACTGATGCTTCAGTGGATGTATCCACCAGCGCCGATATTGAGATCGACAAAACTGATCTTGTTGATCCAGTGAATGCGGGTGAGATTATCCATTATGAAATCAATGTGACCAATCATGGTCCATCTGATGCTCAGGATGTGGAGATCACAGACGGTGTACCAGCGAATACAACATTCGTAAGCGCTTCAGCGGATTGTTCGCTCAATTTTGGTGCGGTTATTTGCAGCCTAGGAACAATACCAGCCGGTGAAACATCGACTGTGATGATCCAGGTCAAAGTTGATCAAAGTGTTCCTGATAATACAGATATCTTAAACACTTCAACTGTCACGAGCAGCACAGATGATCCGGTACCAAGCAACAATGAGGATAGTGAAACAACGACAGCTATCCAATCGCCTTACAGTCCGACGGATCTCTCGATAACCAAGGGTGACAACCCAGATCCAGTTACTGCAGGTCAGAACCTGTTATACACGCTTGTTGTGACTAACAATGGGCCTGCACCGGCAACTTCAGTACAGGTAATCGATTTGCTGCCATCCGGTGTCACCTATGTGGGTTCCAGCTCAACCAAAGGCGCCTGCTCTTCCGGTGTCCACTGTCTTCTCGGTGACATGGCGGTCGATGAAATCGTAACCATTACCATCGAAGTTAACGTGGACAGCGATCAAACCTCCGGATTGAGCAACTTCGCCTTTGTGACTTCATTGAACCCGGATTCAAATCCAGACAACAATGATGCAGATGAATTTACCAGTGTCGAGCTGTCAGCTGACCTGAGCGTTGTCAAAAACAGCTGATCCATCAATCGCCACCCCCGGCGCTAGCCTGAGATACGAAATCGTGGTCACCAATCACGGGCCTTCTTTAGCTCAAAAAGTGGATATCAGGAATATTACCTTCCCGGCCAATAAGAGTAATCTGTCATCCTCCCAGCAAGGGCATGCAATTTGATTGGCAGTCCTCCGGTTGAATTGTGCAAGATTTTGGTGATATGGCGGTTGGCGAACGAAGGTCATCGTGACTGTTGTCGGAACGGTTGCAGCGATGCGACTGGTGAACTATGTCAATGTTGCGGTCACTGCCTGCCGACTGAGCCCGATTGTGCAACAACGAACAATATTGTCACTACCAATCAGCGCCGAAGCGGACCTGAACATTCAGAAGGATGTAAGCTCGGGTGTAATCACAGCTGGCGAAACTTTTGAATACACCATCACGGTAGAGAACCTGGGTCCATCCCAGGCGCAGGGTGTCATAGTCACCGACGCATTACCGAGAAGTGGAATATGTAGATTCGTCACTCAATCCCGAAAGCGGTCCCGACCCGTATGTTTGGGACCTGGGCACAATAAATAATGGTGATCACGGCAATTGTGGTCACAGTAAAGGCGTTATCCACTGTGCAGGATGGGTGGCTGTTCACCAATGAAGCCGCTGTCAGCAGCACTACCGATGACACCAACCCGTTTAACAATAGTGATGAAGCTCAAACCCAGGTATTCGGCGTTTCCGAAGTCATCGTGGATAAGTCCGCCAGCACAACCCAAAGGCGGGTGAAAGCCTGATTTACACCATCAATGCCCACAACAACGGTCCTTCCACAGCCAAGAATGTCGAGATCAAGGACCTGCTGCCGGATGGATTGACATATGTTAGTATGCAAGTAATCCTCCAGGGATTTTCTGTTCGGGGGATCCAGCGATCGTCTGCCAGGTTGGTGATATGCTGGCCGGATAAGATGTGGTAATAACCATCGAAACGACAATCGATCCAGACGTTCCGGATGGTACAGAAATATGTAATACAGCTGAGAAACACCCTGTAGAACCAAGCGACAAGTGACACTGATCAGGTATGCGTTAATGTGTGACGTAAGCGGATATGTCGATTCTCAAAACAGCCAGCCCAGAATCAGTAGAGGCTGGAGAGAGCAAAGTCTACACTATCCAGGTCGACAACAATGGACCATCCGAAAGCGTCAATGTTGTAATCAATGATGTCCTACCAGCCGAATTGAACTATGTAAATGTATCAACCGACAAGGGCACTTGTTCAGGAGAAACAAAGATCACCTGCAAACTGGGTGACATGCCTGTTGGATCGGATGCGACTATCACCATCGAAACTACCGTGGACTTCGGTGTGTCGAACGGAACTACGATCTGCAACACAGCCACAAAGACCAGCGATACAACCGATCCAAAACGAAAATGATTCAAGCCAGGTTTGCGTTGAAGTAGGAACAGAAGCCGATGTGTCAGTGAACAAGCTCGCCAGCGCAGATCCAGTCAAGGCTGGAGAAGCACTCGTTTACACCATCCAGGTCCATAACGACGGCCCATCCACCAGTAAAAACGTCCAAATCAATGATGTCCTTCCAGGTGGATTGATCTTTTCAAAGGTTACCCCTAGCCAAGGTTCGTGCTTTGGGACAACCAATATCAACTGCACATTGGGTGATATGCCCGCTGGATCGAATGCCACCATCACGATCGAAACCAAAGTGGATTCCAGCGTCGCGGATGGAATAACGATATGCAATACTGCCACAAAATCCAGCGATACAGGCGATCCTCAAGGAGGGAATGATTTCAAGCAGGTGTGCGTAAATGTTGATGCGAAGCAGACTTGAGGTGTCCAAAGTCGATTCGAAAGATCCGGTACAAGGCCGGAGAACAATTCGAATACACCATCACGGTTGTAAACGATGGGCCTTCGGACGCGGTAAATGTATCCGTCAGGGATACGCTGCCTGCAGGATTACAATTCATCAGCGCCAATCCGTCCCAAACCAGCGGACCGAATCCAGTTACATGGAGTTACAGCGTTATCAAACCCGGTGAAACAAAGACGATCAAAGTTACTGTCAAGTCTGAGAATACAGTATCCGGTATAGTTACCAATAGTGTTAGGGTGGAGAGCAATACTGATGATCCAAATCCTGGTAACAATAATGACGAAGAAACAACAACCATCTCCGAAACTCAGACCGATCTCTCAATAACCAAGGAAGGTCCGGATGACCCGGTGGTGATCGGCAGCGAGTTCGATTACACCATCACTGTGCAAAATGTCGGTCCGGCTGTCGCTAAGAATGTGGTTGTACGAGATACTATGCCACGTGATGTGAGCTTTGTATCCGCTGTACCCACTCCGGACAGCGGTCCTTACAAGATTGTGTGGAACCTGGGTGATATGCAGCCTGGTGAAAAGAAAGTCATAACCTTGACTGTATATGTAGAACCATGGGCGAACGAAATCTTCACCAACGGGGTAAGCATTTCCACGGATACGACCGAGATGATTACTTCGAACAATGAAGATGAAATGATACCATTGTCCCGCAAGGAACGGCTGTTACCATCACAGATTTCAGCTTGCAGGGCGCCCAAACAGATGAGTTAACAATACAATGGGTGGCTTTAAATGAGATCGATATCTATGGTTATAAAGTCTTCCGCTCGCAATGCAGGTGATTTCAGTTCAGCTGAGTTCATCAAGTTCTACGATGCAGTGGGAGATGGTACATATACCCATACCGACACACCAGATTCCAAAGATATCTGGTACTACTGGTTGGTTGTTGTATCGAATTCGAACAATGACAGCCCTCCATTTGGACCATTGACAACCGCTAACACTACCCTTAAATATGTTCTTCTTGCCTAACATTTACCGGTAAATAATATATGAATGAATTTCACAAAACTTTATAGGTGGCTGGCAGCCCTGGTTTTATCAGGGCTGATCGCCGGGGGCGGAGGTGGAGTATACGCTTCACCAACCGCTCCCGGCATTAAGCCGGGGGTTGAAACAACACAAAACGGGTTAATCATAACCTGGACCGCTCCTGAATTAGAAATATTAACCGATCAGGAAGGGTAGAGTACGGTTCAGTATGCCTGGCTTTGATGTAATTAGAACAGCCAGGCATGCCATACCTTCCTGTGACCAGCGAATTGATCGCCCTGCCTCCAGGCGCTGACCCGCAAGTCCATATTGAAATCATCCAGGAAAGCACGGCCCCACTCCCAGGAGAATTAGCGCTTGCGCCGTTCCAGAAGGTGTCATCAGAAGTCCGGATGGTGAAGTAATTGGCGGCGGGTTTAAATCCACACACGCCGCGCAGTCCTTTACTCCGACCCAATAGAAATTGAAATCCTGGGTGTGATGCGCGGCATTACCCTGGCGAGAGTAACTTTTTATCCAGTTCGTCCTGTCCAAGATGAACTTAGAATAACTGAATATATCCAGGCCAGGATCGACTATAACGCGCCAACGGCGCGAACATATGGAGCTACCTCGCCCCTGGATCCACTGCAGGAATCATTGGCGGGAAGTGTGATTAACCCTGGACATCTCCAGCCTTCAGCCAAAACGCCTAGTCAATCCTCACTGACTATGGCTCCCCAGGCATCCAGCCAGACAGCCATCATAGAAGTAAAAAAGCGCGGGTTATACGAGATCACCTACAATGATTTAGAAAAAATCGGATTTCCAGTCGGTTCGGTGAATGTCCACAATCTCACACTTTACCGCTCTGGTGAAAAGGCGGGAGATGAACTGCAGGAAGTTGGGCTGGCATGGCAGGGAAATGGGGATCAAACCTTCCAACACGGCGAATGATTCTTTTCTACGCTGAACCAAGATTCAGCCGCTGGGCAGATTTTGACACTTACTTGCTGAGAGAAGAGGACAATCCCGGGAAAAGGATGGTCAACCGGTCTTCAAATCCCTCAGGACTTCCAATGGGGCGTGCATTAGCGGAACAATTTTTGGAACAGAATTCTATCTACACCCCGGATTGTTACTGTGCTTCTATACCGGCAGGTTATGGTGGAGATCATTGGGCCTGGGATGAAATCAAAATTCCATATCAGGGATCCGTCACAAAATCCTACAATTTCAATTTAAGCAATGTCGATACAGGAAAGCCTGGTGTTCTGACATTGTGGTTACTTGGATTTACAGACTTAATCGTTGAAACGGACCATATGGTGAGGGCATATATAAACAACCACCAGCTGAATCCCGACATAATCTGGGATGGGAAACAATCCATTGAAAAGGATTTGTTGGTGTCCCCTTCATGGTTGAACGAAGGCTCTAACACCTTGAAGATTCACTTACCCGGGATTGTAGACATTGAAGGGATATACCTGGATGCATTCAGAATAAAATATCCATTGGGAGGAATGTAATCAGTGATTTGGTCTTTTTCACCGGTGAAGAAGATAGAGCATGCTTACCATGTTAAGTATAAAAACGCAGATGAAAATGGTTTCATCCCTCTGGATGTAACAAATCCAAACAATCCATTATGGCTGAGGAATGAAATTTCAAGGGGATGATGTCACTTTGGGAGACCCGCAAAGTGGAAACAGTGCACGCATATTACTTTACAACGCTTGGCGAGATTTCCTCGCCTGCAATTATCCGATTAAGACATCCCTACGATATATCAGAGGGAGATTATGTCATAATCTCCCATCCAGATTTTATAGAAGCGATTTCCCCGCTCGTTTGCTCTCGGCAGCAGCAGGGACACAGGGTTTCAAAAATAAATGTACGAACAATTTATGATAAATATGGATATGGAAAACCGGTCCCTGAGGCGATAACCGTTTTCTTAGAATCTGCTTATCACAATTGGAGTACATTCAACCACTTTACGTACTGCTGGTCGGCGATGGAACCAGCGATCCGAAAGACTTTTTCCGGGAGTTTCGAGACATTTATACCCCCATACCTGGTAGATGTGGATCCATGGCAGGTGAGACTGCCAGCTGATAACCGTTTTGTGACAGTAGATCCACCGGATGATGAGGAAGATATCCTGCCGGATATGTTGATCGGCCGTCTGCCAGTAAATTCAGTCGGTGAATTGAATTCGTTGTATCAAAAATTATCGATTACGAGACCAATCCTCCCGCAGGAGATTGGAGGTAAAACAATAACAACGGTCACTGATGATCCGGACTATCCCGGTCACCAGAATAAATAATTTCCCGAGGATGCAATCATATAGATCGAAATTTAATTCCCAACGGATAAATCGTCAACAAAATCATTTACCCGCCTGCCAGTGATCCGAACGCAAACCAGGATCTGCAATACGAGACAAATGGAACTCCGGTACTGCAATAATGGCTTACATCGGTCATGGCGCAATAAAAAGATGGGGGAAAACTTCTGAAGGATTCTGGCTTGCAAAAGATCTCGACAGTTTATCCAACGAACCAAAACGGACATTTGTATTCGAAATGACCTGCCTGACAGGAAAATTTCAGTCTTTTGAAGATCAATCAATTGATGAGAAAGCGCTTACTTAATGATGGAGACGGTGCAGTCGCGGCATGGGGTGGCACTGGATTGGAGTCGCAATGGACACATGCAGCTTGCGGAAGGGTTTTATGATAACCTGTTCAATGGTTTCATTACGGATTTAGGTCTGGCGACCCAGGCCGGAAGGTTGAATCTGATGAAATCAAATAAACCGGGTTATAAAGACCTGGTGGACACTTATGTTCTTTTCGGTGATCCAGCCACTCGCCTGCAAATGCCACATTATGGAAGTGGAAATATTGCTCTTCCATTAGTTTTCAAGCAGTAACCAATAACTTAAGAAAACTTCTTGAAGATATACCCATTCAGATGTTTTAATCCCGAAATAATATTTTCAATCTTTGCAAACATGATCAGGGTGTATATAGAAATTAAGGATAAAAGAACCCACTCACCTATTGTTAGTAAAAGTGAGTGGGTTTTAGTCGGGGCGCCGGGATTCGAACCCGGGACCTCTTACACCCCATGCAAGCGCGCTAGCCGGACTGCGCCACGCCCCGATTGAACAAGGACAATTATAGCCCAGAAGGACCTTACTGACAATCCCAGCCAGTCATCCCATGCAGTTATTTCAAGTCTATAAACGTGAAATCATCTAGTTCAGTGTATCAATAGTGGCTATGCGCATTTATCTAGCGGGGATTGTATCCATTATTTCTATTAAATCCAATTCGCGATAATCCTTCAACGTTTGGTCCCTATTGTGTGTATAATTCCTTTTAACCTATCTCCAAAAAATCCAGGATAATTCTGATCGTGCGCATTTCTATACAACTAGTTTGGCTGTCACTATTCATAACAGCCTGCAGCTTTTCGCTCCCCTCCTTTATTCAAAATTCCTCCGTGAATGCGCCTGAATCAACGCAGATTTATCCGCATGAGAACGGCCTTCTGCGTTTAAAACGGCCCACGGAAACAGCGATACCCTCAATTACTCCCTCGCCTACTACTACACCCAGCCCGATTCCAACCACTCTAACCCCCACCTCGACCAGCACATCAACTCCGCTGCCGCAATTTGATCTGTGCTCACCATTCGATGTTCACTCTCTCGAGGATCTGACAAAAATCACATCCGATCCTTACAGACCTCCAGCGCCAGGAAAAGATTTCCGGCACCATGGCATCGATTTTTCACATTACACGTTTGGGGATTTTAAAACAATCCAGGGTATTGGTGTACAAACGGTTTTACCCGGTATCGTGGCCGCATCCATAGGTGGATCATTTCCATTTGGAAATATGGTCATTATCGAGACCCCTTTCGAATACTTGCCCGCCCAAATGGCAAAGGAATTGAAGATCAATCCGGATAACTCGCTTTACTCTCTTTATGCACACATGGAAGAATCTCCCCAAGCATCGCTCGGGGACCGAAAACTCGCTTGTTCTCCGATAGGTACGGTCGGCAGGAGCGGTAACGCCGGTATTTTCCACCTGCATTTCGAAACCCGGATTGGAAAACAAGGCGCTCAGTTCCCTGTCATGGGGTACTACCTGGACGAAAATACAGCTGAAGAAAAGGAATATTATTTATTGTGGAGGACGAGCGGAGAATATCGGCACTTCGACCCAATGTTGGTCCTGGATCGCAGGTGGGTACCTGACGGAAATTAACCCCCACCTTATTCGATTTCATCCCTATATTGGTTTAAAGCTTAGAAGTTGCCAATAAAAATTAAATCCAAAATCCCACCAGACAGCTGATGATCTTTTTCAGGCTGCTGCTGATTCCTTCTCAGGCAGCAGCAGGATGAATGGCACTGCCAGGAGGGATACAATAGCGCTCCACCAATAAACCTGGTTCAACCCGAATTGATCTCCCAGATATCCGATAATAACCAGCGCTACCGGACGTACCAGGAAGGCAATCATTAAGATATATCCCATTCCCCACTGCCCTGTTATTAGGCAGTTGATCCTGTACCATCGCCAGCATAACCGGTCCGGTTGACAACGCAGTGAATCCCAACACAAGCAATATTGGGATTACCAGCCAACCCTCCACCTGTAAAAAGAGCAGCATAAATATCACTGCTGATATGGTGGAAATTAATAATATTTTCTTGCGTCCCAGAAAATCGCTGACTGTGCCGCTTACCAGCGCGCCGGCTACCCCTGCCAGTTCCAATATGGACAGCGCAGCTCCCGCAACCCACAAACTTGCGCCTTCACCTTTAATAAAAATTGGTAGAAAGGTGGACAGGCTATCACGCATAAAACTTCTGAATAACAGGATTAAAAATAAAGGCAGGAACAGGCTCCTGATGAAGGGGAAGATGCTTCGAATGCTTTCGGGCGTTTCCATCCTGGCCGGGACCTGACGTAAGCGAAAATATAATACAAGTGTGGCAGCCCAACCAATAAAAATGACCCGGTAGAAGCCTTCCAATGTCCAGGCTGAAACAGCCCACACTGCCAGAAGCGGACCAACTGCCCGTGCCAGTTCACCGGCAGCCATAAACAGGCTCATCCCTTTTCCGACCTGGTTTCCCGCCAGGCGCCCGATCATGGCAGGCGCGGGCGCATGGAAACATGCTACACTGATACCGGTCGCGAATAGAATTATTGCCAGTTCCAAATATCCGGTTGCGAAACCAAGACTTCCGATCAATGTAGCTGTGATACCAGGAGCCAGGATGACAAAATAACGCAGGCTGACTCTGTCAGCCAGGTAACCAATAAACGGATATAGAACAGCCGGAAGTTGAAGAATTGCTGTTAGTGTGCCTACCAGCGTGAGTGATAGTGAAAGTTTTTCAATGAGGACAGGCAGTAATGCTGGTACTGCGGCTGTGTAGATATCGTGCGCAAAATGAGCGCCGACGATCGGTAGTACATTCCCTGTTTGGAATTCCTCTTCCTTGATTTGTGTCAGCGGTATTGTTTCAGTGGCCATACAAACCTTATAAATGAATATCTTTTGCCTGAAACACAAAAATAATGATGTTAGGCAGTAAAAGCTATAATTTAATGGCACAATTATACTTGCATTACAGGATTACACGAGATGACTTTTATCCCTCAAACTCAGATCAATCCAATCTAGCGAGGTTTATGTCAAATGAAAAACGAGAGTGAACCAATATTGAACTCTTATTGGGTAGAAAAAGATCATTTGATGGCAGGGGAATACCCTTATTCGAATGATCCAGACCAGGCAGATAAAATCGTTCGCTGGTTGATTGCAAATAAGTTCTCCTATTTCTTGGACCTGACTGAACCCGGAGAATACGGGTTGAAAGCTTACGCACCCACAATATTAAAGCGCGCTTCAAATGATAAGGTCATCCACAATCGAATGTCCGTACCTGACATGGGGATACCATCAAAGGATAGGATGAGTCGTATCTTAGACGCTATCGATGATGCTCTAGGAGAACAACACTGCCTATACCTGCATTGTTATGCGGGTGTCGGTCGCACAGGTACAGTGGTTGGTTGTTATCTCGTACGACACGGGATGGATGGAGAAGATGCTTTAGAACAAATAGCGCAATTGCGGAAAAAATCATTCGATAGTTGGCATCGTTCGCCGGAAACCGAAGCCCAACGCAGGATGGTGATAAATTGGATGGAATAGGTAATTTTACAATTTAAGTACTGCCTGGTAATCCAAAGAATTAACTTATTCCGGGTGATATAATCTGCGCCATGTCTGAAGCAACTCTGGATTTAGAACGCCAAAATGAAGCGAAAGCTTATGCTCGCATTCATCACCGCTTGATGGTAGTTGATATAGCCATTGGCGGTTTATATTGTTTGACCTGGTTAGTTTTCGGATGGTCCCAGGAACTAAAATCCTGGTTATTAACTTTTACGACAAACGAATGGCTGTTGGTGGCAGGTTTCGGGATTATATTTGGCGGTATTTTGCTTCTCATCAACCTCCCATTATCCTATTACGAAGGATTCCAGCTGCCTCACCGTTTCAATATGTCCAACCAGACCATCAAAGTTTGGATCGCTGACCAATTCAAGGGTCTGCTGATTGGATTGCTGTTAGGAGGTGTGATGCTCGAGGTCATTTATGCAGTCCTGCGCGCAGCACCCCAAACGTGGTGGTTGTGGGCTGGTTTGATTCTACTGCTGTTCAACGTAATATTAGCAAGCCTGGCTCCAGTGCTGTTATTTCCTATATTCTATAAATTCGTTCCTCTGGGAGATGAATACGGTGAATTGAAAACTCGTTTGGTGAATCTCGCAGAACGAGCTGGAACACGAGTAAGGGGTGTATTTAAATTTGATATGAGCCGCCGCACAAAGGCAGCCAACGCAGCCCTCACTGGAATGGGGAATACTCGCCGCATCATCCTGGGCGATACTCTCTTAGAAGAGTTCACCACCGATGAAATAGAGGTCGTACTGGCCCACGAATTAGGTCACCAAGTACACAAAGATATCCCTAAGGGGATATTGATTGAAAGCGTTATCACAATAGGTGGTTTGTACATGGCTTCTCTTGTTTTAAATTGGGGAACGAATTATTTTGGTTTTGACGGCACTGCAGATATCGCCGCTTTGCCCCTGTTTGTCCTTGTAATTGGTATTTACGGTTTGTTGACAATGCCGTTATCCAATATATATTCCAGGTGGCGCGAACGTTTAGCTGATGAATACGCTCTTAAAACCACTGGTAATGGGAGCGCTTATGCTTCTGCAATGAAGCGTCTTGCTAACCAGAATCTGGCCGATGTTGATCCGGAGCCCTGGATTGAGTTTTTACTTCATTCACATCCAGCGCTCCAAAAGCGGATAAACATGGCTCAGGAATACAACATTCAGACACAGCCTTAAATTTATTTTTTTTGAAATTCCAATCGGACCAATTGCACCAGGGAAGGGAATTGATATTTATTCGTTCGGGATTACGATCCACAATACGAAGTAGATTAATAATCCCGGAATACCGCCTGGCAGTAGTGATAACAAAAATGCCAGACGAAACCACAATGGGCTGATCCCAAAGAATTTACCCAATCCACCACTAACACCTGCTATTACTTTATCATCCTGAGAACGGCGTAATGGCGCCCTATCTTTAGACATAATAATCTTCTCCAAATTTATAAAATACCTTTAAGCTACATCCACCTTCATTCCAGTCTACGTAGTTATTTCGGAAAAGTTGCATCCTTTCAGAGAATCTTAACCGCCGTGAGGATTCCATCGCCTACCGGATAAATAGTACTGATTAGGCGCTTATCATTTGCAGCCATTTGATTGAATTGACGCATACGTTCGATATTTTCACTCTTATCATTTTCATCCAGCAGCCGGCCGTATGCCAGGACATTGTGGGCTGCAATGATCCCCCCGATACGGACATTCTCAATCGCCCAGGCAAAATAATCGGGATAACCAGATTTTTCTGCATCGATAAAAACAAAATCAAATGGCGCTTCATTTGAAAGAACTCCCAACTGCGTGTGTGCATCTCCGACACGGATTTCGACCATGTTTCCCAGTCCAGCTTTAGTAAAATGACCGCTGGCGACCTGGGCGTGTTGATTTTCCACTTCGAGTGTGATCAATAAACCGCCTAGGCTTAAACCGCGTGCAATCCAGATCCCGCTGTACCCTCCTAATGTCCCAATTTCAAGCGCTTTCGTTGCATTGCAGGCGCGTACTAGCAGTTGTAAGAAGCGGCCTTCATGCGCTTCAATACTGATGGTCGGTAAACCTTGGCGAGACGAATTATCTCTGGCAAATTGTAAAGGTTCGTCTTCTTGAGCGAATAAATCGCTGATATAACTGGCAACTTTGGCTTCTTCCATATCACCTGTATTCCTCATACCTTTCTGTAAATTGTTTTTTAATCAAATTCTTCATTCAAAACGTTAACAATATTTTATCTGTAAAGAAAACGATGCCCCACAATCACAGGCACCGTGTAAAAAACTTTTCAAAAATTCGTAGTTCAATTTTCAGTTGGATTTTTTAAGACGGAGTTTTTGTCTGATCAAATCAAAGAATTTCAGCCTTTTCCTTTTTTGAATCAGGCTGAAAATTTAATTTAAAGTTATGTATTAGAAAATTCTTTCAACCACAGCGAAGTGTCAAATTAATATGTTGATTACCACTCTTCCCAATGGACAACTTCATCAAAGGATTTTCGACCTCCCTTTACAGGCGGTGAATTCATCACATCCTGGTCTAACGGATAACCAAATGAGAGAGCGATGTGGATAAATAAATCTGAAGGAAAACCGAGCAATTTGCGTGCCGCATCCGGCTCATATATGGTGGCAAGGCAAGACGCAACGCCTAATTCCCATCCTGCTAGCTGCATATATGCCGCAGCCTGACCGGCGTCAAACAATATACTTAATTTTTTCTCTGGCGGTTCAGTGATAATCGCAACGCCTAAAGCCGCCCCAGCCAGATGTCCGGCATATGTGCCTAATTCGGAAAGAGCCTGTAACTTCTCCCTATCCTGAATTGCTATAAATCCCCAGGGTTGGGTATTCTTTGAGGATTGTGAACGCCGCCCCGCATTTTAATATCGAATTTATTACCTCTTTAGGTATCGCTATATCTTTAAATTGCCGTACTGCTCGTTTGTATGTAATCGCCTGTGAAACGCTCATTAGATTCCGATCGCTCCATACAACTTTTCGAAATCCACGTTTTCATTTAACAAAGATTGGAACAACTCAAGTTTCTTAGTTTGCCCTAAGCGAGTTTTTCCGTATATCGTTTCTATCTTTTCGACTGTTTCCATTGTATTCGAACGGACCAGCAGAACAGCCACACCGAACTCTTCCGCCTGGCGGATAATCAGCGGGCTCGGGTGTAAGTTCCCAGTCAGCACCAAACAAGTTGTCGAAGTCTCCAAAGCCGCCAACTGGATATCTGTACGGTCTCCGCCGGTAATCACCGCCTTTTGGGGATATCTTCGAAACCTGCTCAATGCCGCTTCAGCAGTCATCGCTCCTACGGTCAAGTTCTCAACCATTGATTGTGGGCGATAGTACTTTGTCAATATTTCCGCCTCAAGCACATCAACCAGATCATTGACAGTCAAAGCGGCTAGGGTATGCGCTTCTGGTAGCACCCCAAAAACTGGTATCCCTCGAGATTCCAGGAATGGTACAGCAAGGTCAGCGACAAAATCTTTAACTGCCGCTGGTACACGATTGATAATAATGCCGCTCAAACTGTCACCGAGCCGGGTGAACGCTGTTAGCGCATCATCAAGCAACCGGATCTGATCACGAGATTTAATAATGGCCAGGATCTCGCTCCCCAGATCATGAGCGACTTGCGGTGTAGGCAATCCGACAACATAACCCTCTCTCAAACTGCCTCCCCCTTCAAGCAAGAGAATGTCTTGACTTTCGGCTGCCGCATCAAATGCTTCTCTGATTTTCGGCATAAGGTTAATTTCACCATTACTGCTCAGGTGTTCTTGCAGGAGTTCAGTTGTTATTACAACCGGAGAAAGCTCCCACGGCTCTACAGGCAGGTCTAAAATCTCCTTGACGAATGCGGCATCCTCATCCGCCACATGTCCACCTGACATCCAAGGTTGCAGGCTAAGCGGTTTTAAGTAACCGACTCTAAAACCATCTTTTTGAAAGTGTTTTCCTAATGTCAGACACACCGCTGTTTTCCCAGAATATCGTTCAACCGAGGTAACGTATAACGATTTCATTGATTTGCTCCTCCAGCAGAATTATACAAAATTTTGATGATAAATATCCTATTGATTATTAACATTTCTAGTTAGCTTTTCCTCTGTTCACTAAGGATCAGCCGCATATCGATTGCCACTGCGCCTTGCCCTTTTGAAAACACCATTAATGGGTTGATATCAAATTCGACAATTTCAGGAAATTCTTGAACTAATTGCCCCATTCGAAGGATCGTGTCTACAATTGCATCTTTATCAACAGGCGGGTTACCGCGCACCCCATCCAGCAGCGCGTATGCCTTAATTTCATCAAGCATTGCCTGCGCTTCCTGACGTGAAAAAGGCGCAACACGGAAGGTAACGTCTTTTAAAGCTTCAACATAAATGCCACCCAAGCCAAAAGTAACCAGCGGTCCAAATTGAGGATCCCGGTTCATCCCGACTAAAACTTCCAATCCGCCCGGCGGCAGCATCTCTTGAACAAGGCATCCCCAAATACGGGCTTCAGGAACATATCTTTGCGCCCGGTAAACCATAAGTTCAAAAGCATCGAAGACTTCTTCTTCGTTACTCAATCCAACTCGTACACCACCCACATCTGTTTTATGCAGAATATCAGGAGACGCGATTTTCAGCACGACCGGATAACCTATCTCGTTTGCGAATGCAACCACCTCTTCTGGTGTGGAGGCGACTTTCGATTTAGGAATTCGCAAACCGTAAGCTTCTAAAATATCGCGCGCCTCAAAATCACCAATAGAAAGACGCCCTTCTGACCTGACACGATCAAAAACTCGTCTAACAGCCTCATTATCCACATCAAAAGTTACGTAATCAGGTGCTGGCCGTTCCTGTATTATTCGATACTCATCCATTGCATGGAAAGCTTTTGCTGCTTGTTCTGGAAAAGAATAATTTGGGACACCTTTTTCTGTTAAAACACTCACACCAGGTTCGACTTGCTGTTCACCCATGAAACAAGCCAGAATTGGTTTTTCTGTTTTTTCAGATAGAGTTCCAATCGCTTCTGCCGTCTCTTGAATTTCTGTCATTGCCTGCGGTGTTAAGAGCACCAGGATACCATCCACGTTTGCATCCTTCCCAATGGTTTCGAGTGCAAATCGATACCGATCCGCCCTGGCATCGCCCAGGACATCCACCGGATTTGCAGAGCTCGCAGCCTCCGGCAGGTATTGCACCAGCGCGTTTTTCGTGGCCGCCTCAAATCTGGCCAGGGACATACCTGCCCTTTCCAAAGCATCGGTCGCCAGTATCCCTGGACCGCCCGCGTTGGTGATGATCGCAATCCGGTCGCCCCTCAATCCTGGCTGGTAACCAATCGCCAGGGAGGCATCAAAAAGCTGCTGCATAAATTCAACCCGGATTACACCTGCCTGTTGGAAAGCTGCGTGATATGCTTGTTCTGAACCGGCAAGTGAACCGGTATGCGATGAAACCGCCCGTGAGCCTGATTGCGTCACACCAGATTTGATCGCTACGACTGGTTTATGTTTGGTGATATCCCGGGCCACACGGATAAATTCCTGTCCATTTGGCATCCCTTCCGAATAGATCATAATTACGTTCGTGTGCGGGTCATCTTTCCAAGCCCGGAGTAAATCAATTTCGCTCACATCCGCTTTATTTCCTAAACTTACAAATTTAGAAAGACCCAACCGTCCCGCAAGAGCGATATCAAGGACAGCCGTCCCCAACGCTCCCGATTGGGACATAAACGCCATCGGACCACTGGGAGGTGTCCCAGCAGAAAATGAAGCGTTCAGTGGAGTGAACGTGTCAATAACGCCTAAACAATTCGGACCGATCAATCTCATATCGAACTGTTCCGAAATCTCGATCAGCTCAAGTTCGCGTTCCAGCCCTTCACTTCCAGCTTCGCGGAAACCGGCGCTGATAACAATCGCGGCTTTAATCTCCTTGCGCCCACATTCCCGAAGCGCATCAGGCACATATGGATAGGGGATGACTAAGACTGCCAGATCGATTGATTCTGGTACATCCATTACAGTTGGATATGCTTTAATGCCTAATATTTCATCAGCTTTGTGATTGATTGGATATATTCGACCGAAATTTACATACCCACCATCGATTAAATTCTTAACTACCGAGTGTCCAAGTTTTGTAGGATTCGTAGATGCACCAATTACAGCCACTGAGCCTGGCTCAAAAAAATTATTCAACATTATTTATCCATCCTGAATTGTAATTTGAACGATCGTATAATTTGTATCAGGATCAATGTTAATTGCTAATACAGCCTTTCGATCGCGTTTTTCATAATGAATTAGTGCGCCATTTTCGTTGATTACTGAAGCCGAGATGATGGGATCCCACCCAGAATTTGGCATTTCATTTTTATAATATTCAACCACATCCTGCAATTTTGCGTCAATTCGATATGACACATAATCTGGACTTGATTGAAAACTACTTTTTTCACCTTCCATCACAGGAAAATCGGAAGGAGAGGGATATCGTGTGGCGATTGCCTGAGCAGTCCCTTTTAATGTTGGGACCTGTTCCGAAGCAAAGTATTGAACAGTTTGAAGCAATTCGGGCCCCTTTTCAGTCGCAACCGATTGGGCAGTTTTCAGTAAACCGCTTTCTTGAAATCCGGTCGCTAAAGCAAGCGCGGTTTGACCAACACCGCTGCCCTCAATATTTGTAACAATTGCCTGACCTGTTTCGATCAAATCTAAACCCTGTTGCAAGCTTGTTTCAACTGCATTGGCAGTCGCCTGAAATTCTTGCACTTTGTTCTCTAAATCACTCAACGCATCACATGCGTTGAGTGAGGCCAACATACCCAATAAAAGGGTAAACAAACACGTACGCTGTCTTATCTTCATGTTTTTCTCCAGGAAAAATCAAGTGAAGAAAATCTACTTTATTATACCTTCTGCCATAGCATACAAGCCTTCCAAATCCTCCAAATCAAGCCATTGAAGCATAACCCGTTGTGCGCCTGCTTCACCCAACAACTCTAATTGCTGCATTATTTCTTCAGCAGTCCCGACGATGAAGCCGCGCTTTTGAAGTTCTGCAGTATCAGACTGGCCGTTGGTTCTTATTAATATTTTCTTTTCAACTTCTTCCCTGGTTTTCCCGAAAATACATCCAGTCATTAAAGAACGTCGAACTTCAGAAGGTGCCCTTCCATTTGTTAGCAGTATATTATCAAGCAAATCATTCAGCCGGCCAAATTCATCCAGTGGAATAAACAAGGCATTCCATTCATCAGCATATTGAGCAGCCACAGTCAGAGTCCGCTTTTCACCAATACCGCCTATGATTATTGGAGGACCGCCGGTCCGATTTGGTCGAGGCAGGAGTATTGCGCCGTTTAATTGAAAGAATTTCCCATTGAAATCAACCGCTTCATCACTGTGCAACAACTGAGAAATTATTTGTACGCCTTCTTCAAAACGGTCAAAACGATTTGAAGGATGGCTCAAATCAAATCCGAAGTTATCATGCTCGCGCTCTTGCCAACCTGCTCCCAAACCCAGGGACATTCTTCCGCCGGATAGATCATCTACCGCAGCCGCCATTCTAGCGGTGTGAACAGGATGACGGAAAGACATTGGAGTGACGAGAGATCCAAACTCCAATTTGCTACTGTTATTCGCCAACCATGTTAAAGAAACCCATAATTCTAATAAATCGATATCCGGTGGTTTGCTGTTTGTGAAATGATCTGAGCGGAATAGGCTTGAGTAACCAGCCTCCTCCACGGTTCGGGCAATTCGCTGCCAGTGGTCCCAATTCAATCCATTTTGCCCTTCGATCATAATTCCGATTTCAACCATAAATTCTCCTATGTATATTTAGACTAAAAATCGATCCAAAATTTGGCAATATTAAATCAACTATCCATATCTTTGGATGTATTCTTCTGCCTTTTGTACAAGGTCAAGATTACCAATAAAGAGCGGGCTGCGCTGGTGAAGCGTTTTAGGTTGAATTTCCATAATATCCTGCTCCCCATTCGAAGCATAACCGCCTGCCTGCTGCATTAAGAAAGCCAGAGGGAGGGACTCATACAGCAATCTCAGTTTACCTTCGGGCTTTTTAGTATCAATGCGATCAGCGGGATAATAAAATATTCCTCCGGAGAGAAGATTACGATGAAAATCCGCGACCAGTGATCCCACGTAGCGTAATGAATAAACCTCTCCATTTTCTTCTAATCCCAGGAGATAATCTGTAAATTTTTGCACTCCTTTACTCCAATATTTATTATTTCCAACGTTCGCGCTGAAGTATGCCGGATGATCCGGGAGTTTGATATACGGGTGTGAGAGCAGAAATTCACCTACAGAAGGATCAAGAGTAAACCCATGCGTTCCTTGACCTGTTGAATACACCAACATTGTGCTTGATCCAAAAATAATATAGCCTGCCCCTACCAGGTTTTTTCCAGGTTGGAGACAATCTTCAAGACTTCCCCCATTTGAATTGGATTTCCTGTGATATATCGCAAAAATCGTTCCCACAGGAATGTTAAAATCGATATTGGATGATCCATCCAGTGGGTCAAAAAGCAGCACATACTTACCTTTTGGATATTTATCTGGAATTTGGATGGGTTCGGCGTGTTCTTCAGATGCCATCACTGCTAATCGTCCGGTATGGTCATTCAAGCGGATTATTGTGAGATCCGCAAAACGGTCCAACTTCTGTACTTCTTCACCTTGAACATTAATCTCTTCCGTTCGTCCAAGAATTTCCGCCAAACCTGCCCTGGTGGTTTTACTGGCAATAACTTTCCCAGCCAGTGCTAAATCATAAAGCAAATTTGTCAATACACCGGTAGCCCCTGGATGGCTGAGCTGCTCATCCATAATAAATCTTTCAATCGTAGTTATTTGATTAATATGCGTGTCTAACATATTTTTACTCCTGGTAAGCTCAATAACTCCTATTAACAATCACCCACTGAAAGCAATTTAATATATAGAAAATAGTCTACAAATTATACAGTATTGCATGAGTTTGAATAAATTTGAATTAGTGGTTTGACTTGAATTTACGATAGATTTTTCCTACACAGGGTAAATTGTTCCATTCGATATACCTCAGTTTCCTTCCAGAGGGGTGATTAAAAAATCACCCCTCTGGGCTATAAAAAATCCCTCATTTTTACAGCTTCAGTTGATGACAAATACGACTAAATTTGGTAAATTTGTGTTTGTATCATTCTTTTTTAGCAAGGGATTTAATCTAGATGGAAAATTCAACTCATCCAAAAACCCGCCGCGTGTTGATCGCTTCCAGCCATGCTCTCTTTGGGCAGGGTTTGCGTAGTTTATTGGAAGAGCGAAAAGAAACCGGTGTTGTCGTGGTTGGTATAGTTTCAAATCTTGAGGAAGCGATTGATTCCTTGCACAGTCTTGAACCGGACTTGATTATAGTAGATTATGACGATGAGGAATTGAACCGGGATGAATTTTTAGCACGCTTTGTCGAAGGGGAAAAAGAACAGCGTGTAGTACTCCTGTCACTGCAAAGTGGAAAGGAAGCCTTAGTCTACGATAGGCGGTCACTCGCCGCTTCAGAAATTGATGAATGGCTGCAAGATTTTACATTTTTAGAAGAACCTCAAGATTTATCCCCACAGAAGAACCAACCCAAAACAATTGACGGAAATAGGAGAAGGAACATGAAGCATCTCGTCATTGCAGGGATACTGGTAGTGATTGTCACCATCGGGCTGATCATTGGTTTGGAAAACGTTAAATTTATTGCCAGTTCAAGCCAGCGCTCAAGCAGTACCGATAGATAATCTTTTCGGTATCGAATTTAAGATAATCGCATTTCTGTTTTCTTTGATTATTGTTTTTATGATATACAGCATCGTCGTTTTCCGGCGTAAAGCGGGAGATACAGAAGATGCTGCCCATATTGAAGGAAATATGAAACTTGAAGTGATGTGGACGATTGCACCGTTAATAACAGTATTATTTTTAGCGTACCTGGGCGGTCAATCTTTAGCAGAGACAATGCGTGCAGACCCAAAACCATTGGAGATAAAAGTGGTTGCTCAGCAGTGGTCATGGCGTTTCGAATATCCCGGGATGAATGTTGTTTCCAACACCATGATGATGCCAGTCAATAAACAGGCGATTTTCACCATGACCTCTAACGATGTCATTCACTCATTTTGGGTTCCCGAATTTCGAGTTAAACAGGACATCCTCCCTGGTGGGGAGGAATTTGAACGACAAATCCGAATAACGCCAACGAAAATGGGTGAATATAAAGTCCGCTGTGCGGAGTTATGCGGCCAGCAGCATGCCGAAATGCGTGCGATCGTCAAAGTTGTGTCCCAGGAAGAATTCGAAGCATGGATTATTGATGAATCCGGGTTATCAGATGATCCGGTCGAACGTGGCATGCAGTGGACTGAACAATATGGCTGTTTATCATGCCACAGTACTGATGGAAGCAAATTGGTTGGACCGACCTGGAAGGGTGTTTTTGGAAATCAGGAGACGCTTTCTGATGGATCTACTGTCACAGTCGACGAAGAATACATCCGTGACTTTATTCTCAATCCAGGGGCGAATATCGTCCAGGGATTCTCCAATGTCATGCCTGCCAACTTCAGCCAGCAGCTGACAGACCAGCAAATCACAGACATTATTTTGTATATTCAGAGTTTAAAATAACTCGTTTTTTATCAAAACTATCTAAATGATTGATTTTGATCTCGGAGGAGTACATGAGTGAAAATAAAAAAGCCAGCTTCTTTTCAATAGGATTAATCCGAGGTTCCATCGGTTTCATCATTGGTTTTATCCTGGGAGCAGTTCTAGTAACCCTTATCCGGTTGCTCATGGAATTGCCAGCATGGAACCCAGGTACATTCGGATTTACGCAGGCAGCCTGGGTGGTTGGCGCTCTAGTGGGTGCGGTGGTATTCATGATAGGCACAGGTGTGCTTAACGATTGGTGGAAATGGGCGCGTGGGATACAAACCCCAGAACACGCGCAAGACACTTTTTCATCTGGTTGGGCGCGCTACCTGAGCGTGTCCTATGACCACAAAGTTATCGGCATTCAATATGGCTTTACATCCTTGGTTATGTTCTCCATTGCAGGCCTGTTTGCCCTCATCTTTCGTACTGAACTGGCTACACCAGAACTTTCGTTTCTATCTTTGAACGCATACAACACCATTATGAGCCTGCATGGAATTGTGATGATATTCTCAATTCTTCTCGGTGTGGCTGCCATGTCAAATTACCTTGTCCCATTGATGATCGGCGCAAATGATATGGCATTCCCGCGCTTGAATGCATTTGCATACTGGATAAATGTTCCAGCTGGCATTCTCCTTCTCGGCAGTTTATTCTTGGGGGGTTTCGACACTGGTTGGACTGGATACCCGCCTTTGAGTACACGAGCCCCATTAGGCATGGATATGTTCTTCCTTGGGGTATACCTTTTTGGTCTTTCGTCAATCCTGGGTTCTCTAAATATCATTACAACTGTTATTCGTTGTCGAGCAGAGGGTATGGACGACTTTAAAATGCCCATATTCGTTTGGACTGCTCTGGCTACTTCTATCATCGGCTTAACCGCTACACAGCTGATCGGATTATCCTTCCTGATGGTTCTGTTCGAACGTTTGTTTGGAATGAGCTTCTTTAATCCCGCTCTGGGAGGAAATCCCTTACTCTTTCAACACCTATTCTGGTTCTATTCCCACCCGGCAGTGTATGTATTTATCCTGACAGGGTTGGGCGTGATCAGTGAATTGTTACCTGTATTTGTACGCAAACCATTATTTGGTTATAAGTGGGTTGCGCTTTCTTCATTTGCAATAGCCCTGGTTGGGTTCTTTGTCTGGGCACATCATATGTTCACAAGCGGTATGGCTTCCTATTTGAGAGTACCATTTATGTACAGCACGCTGCTTGTAGCAGTACCTACAGGTATAAAATTTTTCAGTTGGATCGGCACACTCTGGCAGGGGAAAATGTCCTTCGAGACGCCAATGTTATTTGTGCTCGGCGCCATTTCAATCTTCTTGCTTGGCGGTTTAACCGGTCCTCCTAACGGCACTGTATCCACTGATCTTCATCTTCAGGATACTTATTGGATTGTCGGGCATTTCCACGCAACGATGTTCGGAGGGTATGTGTTTCCGTTTTTTGCCGCGATTTATTACTGGTTCCCAAAAGTTACCGGCCGAATGTATAACGAACGCTTGGGCAAGCTCCACTTTTTCTTGATACTGCCAGCATTTTATGTCCAATCTCTGGGACAAATGTCCACTGGTCTGCTTGGCATGCGCCGCCGCATTGCTGACTATGATCCAACCTTAGGTGTCCAGAACACACAATTACTGGTCACAATCGCCGGATTCGTCATTGGTATATCTGTCCTCATTGCAGTGGCAAATTTTATCTTCAGTGCTGCCAGAGGACCAAAAGCAGCCGCAAATCCCTGGCGATCGAGATCTCCCGAGTTTCAATTACCTTCTCCGGTGCCTGTACATAATTTTGAAGAACCCGTTGTGGTTATCGGTGAACCCTACGATTATGGTTTACCCGGCAGCGCATTTGTAAACATCGATCATGAACGCGCGCCATCAACCAATGAACCAAGTACGGCAGCTGCGCCTGCGGCCGCAGATTAAGAAAATTATTTTTCCAGATATCGTTTCTGATTGGAGATAACAATATGGAACATGAAGAGAAAAAGAAGCAAGCATATCGTATCGGCACTACGGTATTAATCCTATTGGTTTTCCTCACAATAGGCGAATTTATAATCGGATCAATTGTGGTGGGCTGGGCAGGCGTGCTGATTGGTATCGCGCTGATCAAAGCATTCTTTGTAATCCGCGATTACATGCACATTAATCGTTTGTTTAATCCCCCTGAGGAGGTTCAGTAATGGGTACTGAAGTAATGAGTTACAACGATTATCGTCAGAAAACGATAACAAATCGTATTGGTTTATGGTTGTTCATCATCTCCGATGCATTTGTATTCATGGGTCTTCTAGTTTCTCGTTTTTTCCTGCTCGGAACGGAAATC
This sequence comes from uncultured Chloroflexia bacterium, assembly GCA_963753725.1. Lineage (GTDB taxonomy): Bacteria > Chloroflexota > Anaerolineae > Anaerolineales > UBA4823 > CAVWDI01. The sequence continues at coordinate 463,956 of CAVWDI010000001.1, forward strand.
CGGCCGGAAGTCAATCAGGTGGTTGGACTGATTGTGACTGGGATATTATTATTCAGCAGCTTCTTCATGAACCGGGCGGAAACAGCAATCGAATTCGGTGACCAGAAGACCTTCTTGAGAAATACATTGATCACGATCATACTCGGCACATTATTCCTCATTGGTGTTGTCGGAGTAGAATGGCAGATAACACCATTCGGTCCCTCTGAAAATGTGGTCTGGTCTTTGTTTTACATTATGACAGGCTTTCATGCTCTGCACGTTCTCTCTGGGCTGGTTATTTTGGTTGTCATCTACTTAAATGGTCGTAAGGGACTTTACACAGAAGAGCGCAACTTTCCAGTAGAAGCTGCTGCAGTTTACTGGCACTTTGTTGATGTCGTGTGGATATTCTTCTATCCCGCACTTTACCTGATAGGTTTGGCTGCCTTGTGAGTATTGGAGTCTTTCCACTTTTATGGATTTTGTTCTCTTGAGATTATTTGCTTTGTTGAATAAAAAGAATGGTTAAAACTTACGGGCTATTGTTTATTGGTATCCTTCTGGGACTGATCATCACGACCTCAGCCTGGTATTTTCTGAAGGGGGATTACACATATCAAGGCTCATTGATAGACCCTCCAGTTCCAGCTGCTGATTTTGAATTAACCGATCAATATGGAACCCCATTTCGCCTCGATGACCAACGTGGAAATATTGTATTAATTTTCTTTGGATATACAAATTGTCCCGATGTTTGTCCAGTCACCTTATCGGATTTCATGGCGATCAAGAAACAGCTTGGTGAGCAGGCTGATAATGTCAAATTCGTATTTATTACGGTTGATCCTGAACGGGATAGGCAAGAAATTCTACAGAACTACCTGCAGCGGTTCGATCCAGAATTTATTGGTTTGAGTGGGGACCGCGCTGAACTTGAAGGGGTATGGAAGGACTACGGTGTCTATCAGGAACGCCAGGAGACCGACAGCGCAATCGGTTACTTGGTCGATCACACCGCACGCGTGTACGCTATCGATAAAAGTGGCAATTGGCGGCTGACATATCCATTTGGAATGGAGACAAAAAAGCTGCTTCAAGATCTGAAACAGCTTCTAAAAGAGACTAATAACAGCGATTTATGAGCAAACCATCAAGGTTCAAACCATATCTAATACGTCTTGCTATCGTGCTGACGATCTCAGCAATAATTGTGGGATTATTTAATGAAGTCTCTTTTCTGCTTCAGAAGGATAAGTATGATCGCGCACCCGAGACAATCCAGATAGTGATCCCTGCCGGAACTGCCGAAAAGGTAGAAGCTGGTGAAGATGTGGTATCTATTCCAGATGAGATGGTTTTTGTAATCGGTGATGTATTAGAAGTTCAGAATCAAGATGGGGTCAACCACCAATTAGGTCCCATATGGGTGCCACCAGGCGCTACTGGACGATTGGTTATGGAAGAGATTGATAAACTTGCATATTCTTGCTCTTTCCAAACGAGTAGATACCTTGGGCTTGATGTTCGAGCTCCGACCACACTTAGCACACGCATGACCGGATTAGTTTTAGCAACACCGACAATGACAGCTCTGATATTTATTTACAGTTTGGTGGTCTTCCCAGTTAATCAGGATAAAAAAGAAAAGCAATCGAAGAAAGCGCAAATACAAATAGAGCAATGATGACTAAATTTACTGATGTTCTGACCTCAGGAGATTCTCTGATTTCAACCATCCAAGTTCGGGAGTATTTCAAAGTATTTCCAAATATGATCAGCCGTCGCTGGATCCTGACTACGATCCTCGTTATTGCCGCCATGGCTGTGATGATCCGTCTGGGGATTTGGCAGTTGGACAGACTTGAAAAGCGGCGTTTGTTTAATTCACGCGTACTGTCACAAACATCCCAACCGGTCTTAAATCTAAACACATGGTCAGGTGAAGACGATCTCAGTGGGATGGAATATCGCCAGATTTCAGTTATTGGCGAATATAACCTTTCACAGGAAATCGCGCTGCGCAACCAGCATTGGGGTAATCAATCGGGAGTTCATCTGATCACACCTCTGCAGATATCTGGAAGTGACCGAACTGTTTTAGTTGACCGTGGTTGGATTCCTGCCGATGATTTTAAATCTGGAGATTGGTCAGCTTTCACAGAAGGTGGAGAAGTAAAGGTAGATGGAATAATTCGCCCATCCATCAGCAAAGCTGATTTTGGAAGTAAGAGCGATCAATTTTCAGGTAGTATCGAAAATCCGATAAAAGCCTGGAATTTTATTACAGTCGAACGAATTCAGGAACAGGTCTCCAATCCTTTAGTACCAATTTATATTCAACAGTCTCCTGATCCTGCATGGAGCAACCTTCCTCACAGATCGAAGCCTAAATTAGAGATTACTGAAGGTCCACATATGGGATATGCCATCCAATGGTTCACCTTCGCGGCAATATTAGGTCTGGGATATCCAATATTCATTCGGCGGCAAACACAAAAAAATCGGAGCAATTAAGTGAATAGAAATTTCCTGTTTCCAATCATACTATCTACAGGTTTCCTTATTTTACAAATCCTTATTGGTGCATTATCCGCATACGAAGAATTATTGATGGTCAAATCATTTTTATTCAGCATTCACCTGGGCCTTTCCCTCATTGCATTGGCAACCATTATTACCATCGCTGTTTTATCATTTCGAGATATACACGATCAATCTGGTCGGGAAAAAGTTGAACAAATATGTCCTACTGAATATTTGGGGGCTCAACCGAACTTCGTAAAATTCGCCCTCGCATCGCTCGTGTCAATATTTATCTTATTGGTAAGCGGGTCGATCGTCTCCAACACAAACCCTGCCGCAGTTTGCAGCAGCTGGCCTATGTGTGGAGGTCCTTTGGAAACTTGGGATATAGGTATTTGGATCAATAACGGACACCGTTTGGTTGTACTGATAAGTGCTGTTCTGATTTCGATTTTGAATATCAAAGCCTGGAAAAACTATAAGACCAATACAACCATTCTTACCTCCGCTACTGCAGCAGCAGTTTTATTCTTTGGCCAGTCATTATTAGGTGCAAAAATGGTCGAAGGATTTCCTTTCCACCTGCTTTTAGTCCACCAATTAGCCGCTATATCTGTATGGATAGCTCTGGTTATATTAAACGTAACAATTGGATTAGGCGCCCAGCAGGATCAAATTGAAATTCGGGATAAACCTTCATCGGGTTATTACCTTGGACGTTCAAAAGACTTCTTTAAACTCACCAAACCGATCGTTGTTATTCTATTATTGGTAACCACATTTGCAGGGATGGTTATCGCAAACGGAAAATGGCCCCCATTAAATCTAACTGTTTGGACGCTTTTGGGCGGTTTCCTGGCAGCTGGCGGCTCGAGCGCCATCAACCAATATATTGACCGGTATGATGACCAGAAAATGCAGCGAACGCAAAAACGCCCAATTTCATCGGGGCGATTAACACCAGCCGAAGGTCTTGCTTTTGGAGCGGCCGCTGCAATCACATCTTTATTTATTATGACAGCCTATGTAAATTATTTGGCTGCCTTGCTTACTTTAGCGGGGATTATTTATTATGTCCTGATATACAGCATATTTCTAAAAAAGGCGACCGTCCAAAACATCGTAATTGGAGGAGGGGCTGGCGCCATCCCGCCGTTGATTGGTTGGGCGGCGGTTACGGGTGGTTTAAATGTCCCCTCATTATTCCTTTTTGCGATTATCTTTGTTTGGACGCCCCCACATTTCTGGGCATTAGCGCTAGTCCGCAAAAAAGATTATGCACGCGCAGGAGTTCCCATGCTTCCAGTTGTGCGTGGAGAAAAAGAAACGCGCTGGCAAATATTAATTTATACAATTGAGCTCGTAGTGCTTACGATGCTGTTACCTCTTTTTGGTCTTGGAGGGAGCATTTACTTAATTGGCGCAGCTCTGCTGGGGATATGGCTGATTTCTGCAGCTTGGAGATTATGGAAAAACGAAGGGAATAAACTCGCCTGGAAAATGTACAGGTATTCCAGTATGTATTTGGCGTTTCTATTCTTTGTACTGATGGTAGATAGGTTGCTCTGATTTATTGTGGTAACTGAGGATCAAAAAACCTTGATTATTGTTCCATATCCAGTCAATTCCCAATCAGCCGGGCTTTCGATTTCCTGATCATAGACTGGTGTCGTCCATCGAAACATCCATTTAGCGTCTTCATTACGCATATTAACGCAACCATGGCTCATCTGCAATCCAAAATTATTATGCCAGTACGTTCCATGTAATGCATATCCGCCAGGACTGATAAAAAAGCACGTCCACGGTACACCCGGCAGCGAAAATCCCCCATTGTCGTCAACTTCTGCTCCTCCCGCAACACTGCCCATGTGTTTAGAAGGCATCTTAGAATACACTCGGTATTCGCCTTTGGGTGTTGAGGTCGGTAGTTGCCCGTCCGATAAACGGTTGTTTGGTAAACCAGACGATACCCTGGTTGAAAAAACTTCTTCATCATTTTCGAACGCACGAACGGTTTGATGATTGAGTGAAATCTCTATGTGTTTATTTTCCGGTGGAACATGAGGTGAAATTGGACTGTATTCCTCAGGCGGCATATAACGCAAGTGTTCAGCAGGGACAAAATATTTTTCCATTTTACTGAGTTCGCTGGTTAATCGGTACCAGGCTCTACCATCCGGTCCTTCACCAATTCCTGTAACCCAATGGATAGAAGAATAATAAAGCCGGGAACCTCGCCAGGGTTGCCACCCATCCCATATAGAATACTGGTATGCATTCGTGTAAGGCACAGTCACCTCAAAAAGCTGGCCACCTTCTTTTATTTCACTCAGCGGTTCATTCAAATTTACCTGCACGATTTGAAGATGAGCGCTGTGCATAAATCCACCCCATACACGGTACCATAGGGTATTATAAAACTCAGGTGCATCCGGTGGATGAAATTCTTCGTAGATATGTATGAGTTGGTCTCGAAAACGATTTCCAACAATTGCAGATTTATCGTTAGGCTTAACACGCACATCCACCTGAGCGGTGGCAACCCTGGCTAACATCCCATAGTCGCGTATCCCTTGCCGAGGAAAAACTGGTGTAAATGCCATTCCTCCCAGGGCTAAACCGCCAAGCTTAATAAATTCCCTGCGTGAAATATTGTTTTCAAACATAGTTCAATGATTTAGAATTATATAGTCACTTTTCAGAATCAGATTGTAATATGATAGAGTAGTCATTCAAACACTTATTAGAATATTTTAATTAGACCAAATATATCCGTTTTAATTTGGTAAAATCCCAATCCAGGTTAACCAGATTGCTGAAAGGAGCGAAGTCGTGGAAAATGACATTCAATTTTATATCTGCCCAATATGCTTTCAGGTTTGTGAGACCGAACAAGAGTGCCACCAACACCAGATGATCGCGTGTAATACTGGAAAAATTGGAGACCAAAGGCGAAAACCGATAACTGATCATCAAGGAAAAATAATATCGCGTGCTCCGCGATGGTACCTTGAAGCTGTCGGTTTGTTGCATACCGAATAATAATGAATAGAAAAACTCCCGGAAAAATTCACCGGGAGTTTTTTTACTTTAATTTTCAGAAATTTTAATCTATCTTCGAAGGTTAGTTGTTCCTGTATTTTAAAGCCGCATGTGCAGCTGCCAGACGTGCAATGGGCACACGGAAAGGAGAACAACTGACATAATTATTACCAACCAGGTGACAGAATTCGATTGAGGCCGGATCTCCGCCATGCTCACCGCATATTCCTACTTCCAGATCCACTCGGCTCTTGCGGCCATCCTCAACCGACATTCTCATTAATCGCCCAACCCCATCCTGGTCAATTGTTTGGAATGGGTTCTTCGGTAGGATACCTTCTTCCACATACGTAATTAAGAAATTGCGTTCTGCATCATCCCGGCTGTATCCAAAAGTCATTTGGGTCAGATCATTGGTACCGAACGAGAAAAACTCTGCTACTTCAGCAATCTCCTCTGCTGTTACTGCCGCCCTTGGAATTTCGATCATCGTGCCAAACTTATAGTCAAAATTGACACCCTGCTCCTTCATGACGTCGGCAGCAATACGTTCTAGTCGTGGTTGAATCCAATCCAATTCCTTCACTGTTCCAGTCAGCGGGATCATCACTTCTGGTTTTACAACAATCCCAGCTTTTGTTTGCTCAGCGGCGGCTTCGAAAATTGCCCGTACCTGCATTTCAACAATTTCTGGCATGTAAATGCTCAATCTCACACCGCGCATACCCATCATTGGATTGCTTTCATGCATGGATTGGACGTTTGCTAACAGTTCCTCTTTATCTTCGAGCCCTTCTGTCTTGCCCGTCACACGCATAGTTATAACTTCTTCCAACAGTTCTTCTTCGGACGGCAGGAATTCATGCAGCGGCGGATCAATCAAGCGGACGATTACAGGATAACCATCCATAGCTTCAAATAATCCCGAAAAATCAGAACGCTGGAAAGGTAGAAGTTCATCAAGAGCGGCTGTACGCTCTTCTGAGGTATCAGCCAGGATCATTCGTTGGACAATTGGGAGTCGTTCTTGTTCGAAGAACATGTGCTCAGTTCTGCACAACCCGATTCCAATAGCACCATAAGATCGCGCTCTACGAGCATCCGCTGGATAATCTGCATTTGCCCATACTTCCAACCCCTTCGTTGGCCATCCTTCAGGAGCTTTGCGAATTCCAGGTGTTGCACAAATTTCATCCGCCCAATTCAATAAAATAAGCAAGTCAGTTTGCTCTTCAAGAGATGGGGCAATTGTTGGCATTTTCCCTAAGAAAACATCTCCTGTTGTACCATCCACTGAAATCCAGTCGCCTTCTTTAATAATCTGTCCATTCACATCCATTTGACGTTTTTCTAAGTCAATCCTGATTTCCGCTGCTCCAACCACACACGGCACACCAAATTGTCGGGCGACAACTGCTGCATGTGAAGTGGCACCCCCTTCGCTGGTCAGAATCCCTTTCGCCGCTAACATTCCATGGACATCATCTGGTTTTGTAAAGGGGCGTACCATAATTACGTCTTGTCCTTCTTCCTTCGCCATCAACTCGGATTTGTCAGCGTCAAAATAAATTTGGCCAACTGCCGCGCCGGGTGAGGCGTTCACACCGTGAGCAATTTTTCTACCTTCATCTTCGGCTTGATTTAACGCAGACACATCAAATTGAGGGTGCAAGAGGGTATCGACCTCATCCGGAGAAACTCGTAAAACAGCTTCTTCATTAGAGATTAAACCCTCGCCTGCCATATCGACAGCAATTTTCACCGCAGAATTTGCAGTTCTTTTGCCGGTCCTGGTTTGCAGCATCCACAACTTGCCATCCTCAATCGTGAATTCTACATCCTGCATATCCCGATAGTGGACCTCTAACTTTTCACAGATATCTAAGAATTCCTGGTACGCCTCTGGCATATCATTTTGAAGATTCTGGATTTTTTCAGTATTGCGAATACCAGCGACTACATCTTCTCCCTGGGCATTAAGTAAATAATCACCATACAGTTTATGTTCACCAGTGGCAGGATCGCGAGTGAAGGCTACGCCCGTCCCAGATTCCCAACCCATGTTTCCGAAAACCATGGTAACAATATTGACCGCTGTTCCGAGATCATGTGAGATGCCGGCTGCATTACGATAATCGACAGCCCTTTTACCATTCCAGGATTTGAAGACAGCTTCTGTCGAAAGTTTAAGTTGTTCATACGGATCTTGAGGAAAATCTGTTCCTTTATGCTCCCGAACAACAGCTTTAAATGTCTCTGTGATTGATTTCCAATCTTCGGCGGTCAGTTCCGTGTCAGAATTCACGCCTTTCTTAGCTTTATATTCGGACATTGGATGTTCGAATGACTCATCTGGAATATCCAATACTACCGTGCCGAACATTTCTACAAGACGGCGGTATGCATCATATACGAAGCGAGCATCACCCATTTTGTCCGCCATTCCTTCAGCCGTTTCATCATTCAGTCCAATATTCAAGACAGTATCCATCATACCCGGCATCGAAAACTTAGCACCGGAACGGCTCGAAACGAGCAAAGGATCTGAAGGATCACCAAATTTCTTACCAGTTAATTGCTCGACTGCTTTCATGGCCGCCAATTCTTGCTCCCACATATCTTCAGGGAACGTATTGCCTTCATTCAAATAGGCGAGGCATGCTTCAGTTGTTACTGTAAAACCAGGAGGTACTGGAATTCCAGCGCGAGTCATGTCCCCAAGATTGGCACCCTTACCACCTAAAAATGCGCGTGCTTCTTCCCAATCACCCCCAACTGCTTTCTGCGCTTCGTCGACCTCATTAAACAAATAAACCCATTTCTTTTCTGACATCCTTTATTGCTCCTACAAAAATATTATTTAATTCTCGGTAAAACACCAACCGTAAAGTTTACCATAATATTGCCCGATTTTTCACTAAAACCGCTCACCTGAATAAGCTCCTTGGCAGAAATAATCTTCAAATCCAATTACTCATCAAATTTTGGATTCGGTATATTTTGGTTATTAAACTTCAATATGAATTCGTTGACATCAAAACGTAACACCGTTATAATACAGCCCGCACTGTCCCGGCAGTCCGATGCTGGGGCAATTTGCTGTATACATATCCCCAACTTCCCCACACCGCTGCGTGAAGGTATGATAACCTTCCGGATACGCCGCGTTTGTGGTGAAGTGAAGCTTGGAGAAAAAATAGATGAGATATGCAATTATCGAAAACGGTGGTAAGCAGTATAAAGTATTTGAAGGCGCAAATATTGATGTTGATCTAATGCCCGCTGAAGTTGGCACCAAAATTGATTTGGATAAAGTGCTCCTTGTGGCTGACGGTGAGACGATAAAAGTTGGAACCCCGCTTGTAAAAGGCGCCCATGTAAACGCCACAATCGAAGCCCATGTAAAAGGTCCAAAACTGACGATATTCAAATATCGACCCAAACAGCGCTTCAGGGTAAAAACAGGTCACCGCCAGAAATATACACGCTTGCAGATCGGTAAAGTTTTATTACGCGGGAAGAAAAAGACTACCGAAGAGGAAGGTAATGATGGCTCATAAAAAAGGTGGCGGCTCCAGCCGCAATGGAAGAGACAGTCGCAGCCAGCGTCTGGGTGTTAAGAAGTACGGCGGTGAACATGTATTGTCCGGCAATATTCTCATTCGCCAACGGGGAACACGCATTAAACCTGGGCGGAATGTCGGCCGCGGCAAGGATGATACTCTTTTCGCGACCATTGAAGGGATTGTTGTTTATGAAAACGTTCGCGGAGATCGTAAGCGCGTCAGTGTAATGCCCGTAGAATAGTTGCCCAAATTCTAAAATTTGCACTGAAGAACGTCCTCAATAAAAAGACTTAGGAGTTTTACAAGTAATGAAAAAGGAAATCCATCCAACTTACTATCCTGAAGCTCAGGTAATCTGTGCTTGCGGAAATACCTGGACGACCGGTTCTACGAGCGAAGTAATCCGCACTGATGTATGTTCGCAATGTCATCCGTTCTTCACTGGAGAACAGAGAATAGTTGATACCGAAGGTCAGGTTGATCGATTCTATAAAAAACTACAGGCTCGTGAAGAATATATCCAGGACCTTGAAGAACGAGAAGCAACTAGGGTTTCACCGGATCGCACTGTGGAAGAACTCGAATTAAGCAAACGAGCTACAGATGCACTTAAAAAAGACGGTTTAGAAACAGTAGGAGAAATCCTCGATAAAATGGCATTGGGGGAAAATGCTATACTTTCTATTGATGGTTTTGGTCGTAAATCGCTTGCCGATTTGAAGAAAAAATTACGGCAGATCGGATATGAATTACCAGAAGCGATGGAAGAAATCGTCGTCTAGAAATAATCTAGTAGTAGTAATTTGAAAAAGACAGGAATAATTCCCTGTCTTTTTTTTATCAATACTTTTATTCATCGATCCAGATCATTCTTATTGTTTGTAATTAGATTCTGGCGGTACAATAGGGAATGCTGGTTCTTTTACCCTGAAAATCCGACGACAAATTGACCGAACAATGTGTGTATATACATTCATTAAATTAAGGCAACTATTTAATCAAATTGGAGGAAAATAAATATATATGAAACACCATTCGGGTACACTAGAAGTCATTACCGGTTCGATGTTTTGTGGTAAGACCGAAGAACTTATCCGCCGGTTGCGAAGAGCGACTATCGCCAGGCAAAAAGTTCAGGTGTTTAAACCTGCTATTGATGACAGATATTCAGTAGAGAAAGTAAAATCGCATGCCGGGAGCGAATTTGATGCACAACCGATCAATTCTTCCGAAAGTATCCCGGAAAAATTACGGAACGATACTACAGTCGTTGGTATTGATGAGGCTCAATTTTTTGATGAAGACATTGTTCCGATTGCCGAGGAATTAGCTGACCGCGGTTTGCGCGTGATTGTCAGCGGATTAGATACCGATTTTCGCGGGGAACCATTTGGACCAATGCCAATCCTATTATCAAAAGCAGAAGTAGTTACCAAACTTCATGCGATATGTATGGTTTGTGGAGAACCAGCAAGCAAAACCCAGCGTCTGGTTGATGGCCAACCAGCCCATTATGATGATCCGGTAGTAATCGTCGGGGCTTCCGAGATGTATGAAGCCAGATGCCGTGATCACCACGATGTCCCTAAAGATTGAAGCACTGAAGGATAACTTATGCAAGACTATCGTGAATACCTGGATGAAATATTGATTGAGGAAGATATATTACTAAATCGAGTTTCCGAACTGGGTGAAGAAATCAACACGGATTATCGGAATGAGCATCTGCATCTAATTTGCATCCTGCGGGGTGGGATTCTATTTCTCGCTGATCTTATGCGTCAGTTATCCATCCCCAACACAATAGATTTTATGGCGGTTTCATCTTACGGTGTTGAAAGGCAGACGACTGGTCAAGTTAGAATTACTTTAGATCTGAAGGAAGATATCCAAGATCGGCATGTACTATTGGTTGAAGATATCGTTGACAGTGGATATACAATCGCCTCCGTACTGGATTTTCTTAAAACCCGGCACCCAAAAAGCCTGAAAGTATGCACCCTCTTAAATAAGCCTGAGAGACGAGAAGTTGAGGTTCCGATCGACTATTGCGGCTTCGAAATCCCAAATAAATTTGTATTTGGTTACGGATTGGATATGGATGAATATTACCGCAATCTCCCATTCGTCGCATCAGTGGACCTGACGCGCTACCGACCAGAGGAATAACCCTGCTGGAATCTTTACAACCACACTCAAAGTTATTTAATAAGATCCGAACTGCAATCCCAGACACGCAGAAAATATATCTGGTGGGAGGTGCAGTCCGTGATGCTTTTTTAAATATAACCACACATGATCTGGATTTTATATTAACCAGAGACGTCCAGGATTCTAGTCGGAAAGTAGCGAATTTATTAAATGCTGCATATTATCCACTTGATGATAAAAGAACAACCGCACGGGTTGTTATTATAAATCCTGACGGCCGCAGACAATTTCTGGATTTTGCGGAGCTCCGTGGAAACTCATTGAGGACGACTTGCGTGCCAGGGATTTCACCATAAATGCGATGGCATTGCCAATAACCGAAGAACCTGTATTGATCGATCCCCTGGGAGGAGCAAACGATTTAGTTGCTAGAAAGCTGCGCGCATGTTCAACAAACTCGTTCTTGGATGATCCCATCCGAATATTACGAGCAGTCCGTCAAGCTGTCGCATTTCAGCTTTCTATGATTCCGGAAACTAAGGACTTATTATCCAAATCAACGCACAAACTTCCAGGTGTGTCGCATGAAAGAGTGAGGGATGAAATTTTCCGGATATTGGAGGGTCCTAAACCTGAAACCGCTTTAAATATCCTAAGTGTCCTTGGAGCGCTGGAATATATTCTTCCAGAAATTTCTCAACTTGTAGATGTCCCCCAATCTGAACCCCATTTCCAGGATGTATTTCAACACAGCCTGCTAACTGTTCATAAACTAAATGAAATTTTTAATTTACTTTCACTTGAACACGATCCTGAGAACGGGATGAATATGGCATCAGGTTACTTATCGGTCCGCCTGGGTCGTTACCGGAAGCATTTTCTTTCACACTTCGCAAAACAATTAAATCCTGATCGTTCTCACTGGTCATTGACCTTGATTGCTGCCGTCTATCATGATGCGGGTAAACCTACCACAAACTCACTGACCGAAAATGGAAGAATCCGCTTTCTCAATCACGAGAATGTAGGTGCAGCGTTAATACGAGAACGATCCAGAGAATTGAAACTCAGTAATGTTGAAATTGAATGGATAACCTCGATTGTTAAGAATCATATGAGACCCTTAAACCTGACAAAAGAAGGAAAAATACCCTCTCGCAGGGCTGTGTACCGCTTCTTTCGTGATTGTGGGGAAAGGGGAGTGGATATTTGTTTGATTTCTCTTGCAGATATTCTGGCTGTATATGGACCAGCTTTAGAGAAGGACTTGTGGATAAACCATGTAGACACAATTCATCACCTGCTTAAATCCTGGTGGGAAAAGAAAAGCGAAAATATTTCCCCTGAAAAACTGCTTACTGGTAATGATTTAATAACGAGGTTTGATTTAAAAGGCGGACCTGTTATTGGCAAACTGCTCTCAGAGATAAAAGAAGGTCAGGCTATCGGAGAGATCATAGATAAAGAAGGCGCCTTCAGATTCGCAAATAAATGGTTGGCTGAAAATTACGGGTATATTTCCTCCAAAACCGGTTGATAAAAACATTTACAACCTAAATAATTAGAACAACCTTCAATAGGAAGCATTGGTGCGGCCTCTTTTGCATATGCACCTTCGACCTCCCGGCATGTCGGACAACAGTCTTCAGCAACTGCAACCCGTATATAAACAATGCGTGGGTTGTCCTGAATTCTCTTTAATGCTTTTGATGTGGTAGACCATTCCCGCAAATCGGCGTCGCAATTTGAGCAGTGGGTTAACGTATCTTGAACTTGTGTTTGACATTTAGAACATATCTGCACCAATAACCTCCAAACAGTTTTTAGATTAGGTAATTCTTGCTCTTTTTTTATGGCTGTTTAAGCACTTTCATTGCTAAACGCTAATTCTAATCCACTTTTTTACTGGTTCAAAGGGTACTTATCCCAATATATATAGATAATCCAGAATGGCTTCTTATTTGTCAACTAAACTGTGTAAAACATTTATTTCAATCCTCGAGTTAATTCAATTTATTGTGTCTTCAAGATATGATATGATATTTTTGTTGTAACAATCTCCCGGTATTTATCATATCTACGATTTTTAACCTGTCAACGGTAAATATTACAATATCCAACAATGAACCTAATCAAAAACAAACGCGACAAATTACGTCCTCAGGAATTAGAAATCGTTTATAGTATCAGCCGTATCGTCGCTGGGGCTCATAACTTAGAAAGCGCTCTTGAAGAAATTATTAAATTAGCGCGCAAGGTTTTAATTTTCGATAATATAGTATTATACGAACCAAAATCAGAAAACCAATTGGAACCGGTACATCCCAGAGCTATCGGTCGTGGCAGATCCCTCGGTGCCGATTTGGTTTGGGGTGAAACAGTTGCTCAAAATGCGTTTGACAATAACCAGGTAATAATTTACGTAGAAGATATTACGGATCAGATTGAAGATCGGACCAACATTCGCCATTATCTGGGCATCCCACTTAATAAAGGAGAAATTAAGACAGGTGTTTTGACGTTCATCCGGTTTGGAGGTCCTTCATATCTTGATGACCAAATTCGATTAGCAGAATACATCGCAGATAATGTGGCTCAACTGTTGGAACACCGCAATCTTGTGGATAAAATCGCCGATTTTGAAGCAAGCAGGCGATTGGAACATCTACAGGATGAATTCATAGCAATGATTTCTCACGAATTATTATCTCCCCTGGGATCAATAAAAGGTTATACAACCACACTTCTTCGGGATGATGTTAAATGGGACGAGAAGAATAGATTTGATTTTTTGGAGGTTATCAACACGGAGGCGGATCGTTTGCAGAACCTTATTCAAGTACTATTGGACTCCTCCAGGTTACAAGCAGGTTCATTATTTATGAACCTCCAACGTGTAAACTTCTATTCTTTATTGGAAGAGGTTACTGAAAGAGCACAGACACGCTCAAACAAATTAGAATGTGAGATAAATCTAGTTGATGAAATCCCCGATATTATGGCTGACCCATCTCGGCTAACGCAAGTATTCGACAATGTGATATCCAATGCTGAAAAATATGCGCCCGGCTCACCTGTTAAAATCGAAATTCGAAAATTGGAGGAAAATATTCTAATAGTATTTTCAGACCTGGGACCCGGTGTACCACCCGATCAATTAGAAAGGATTTTTGATCGTTTCTACCGCATACCAGACCCTCAATATTCAGCTGTACAGGGTACAGGTTTAGGATTGTACATATGCCGCCAAATAATTGAGGCTCATAATGGTTCAATATCTGCAGAGTCAACTCCAGGTACGGGTACAACAATTAAAATATGCTTACCAATAAAAAAAATTCAATATCAACAAAGGGAGTTTAGAGGCTTAGATGAGCACGAACATCCTGATCGTTGATGATGAGGAACAATACCTGCGGTTGATGGAAATAAATTTGAGAACCGAAGGTTTTAACGTTCTCAAAGCTAAAAATGGAATTGAAGCCGTGGATACAGTTGCTAAAACGCATCCAAATCTGATTTTACTGGATATCCGGATGCCTCTGTTGGATGGTTTTGGTGCATGCGAACGAATTCGGGAATTCTCAAATATACCGATTATTATCGTAACGGCAATTGGAAATGAACATGATCGAATACGCGGGTTGGATTTAGGAGCTGATGATTACATCGTGAAGCCTTTTTCAATCAATGAATTACTAGCCCGAGTACGTTCTGTATTACGTCGGGCTCAAACTTCAGCTTCCCCCTTTATTAACGGTGTTTTTAAACACGGCAATATGAAAATTGATTTCACACGCGCAGAAGTATACTGTGACGATAACCCTGTATTTCTTTCCGCAACAGAGTATCGACTTCTATTACAGTTCGCTCGCAATGTCGGAACTGTGTTGACCTCCGAAGAGTTACTAACAGATGTCTGGGGACCAGAGTATAAGGATGACAAAGAAATATTTTGGGTGAGCATATCTCAACTCAGACAAAAATTGGAGACTGATCCGAAAAATCCGCAGCATATAGTAACTCGCTCTGGTCTAGGATATACTATGCCGCTGCAGGAATAAATCGCAACTACTAACATGACCAGAATATTCTTTCCGAGTGATTCAAAATGATCGTTAGAAACGCCACAAATCATGATAAACAAGCGCTGGCCAATCTAATCCATTTTGAAGTCTTTGTACACCGCCATCTGGATTGGCGCCCACCGCTCGATTGGATAGGACACCAACCCTTTCTGGTCGCAGAACAGTCAGGCGGTATAGTTGCCGCACTAGCCTGTTCTCCTGATATACCTTCGGCTGCATGGATTCGATTATTCGCAGCAACCGCTTCACTGGATGTAAATGATGCCTGGAATTTACTGTGGGAAAATGCGCTCGCAATATTGAAAGATAATGGATCGCAGTGGGTAGCTGCCATGCCGATACACGAATGGTTGATATCTCTATTATTAAAGAATGGTTTTAGAAATGTTTATCAAGTTGTAATGCTGAGTTGGGAAATTGGGGAAATACCCAAAGCCAACCTAAAGCTTCCTGTTAATATCCGCCCCATGCTGAAGGAAGACCTTGGTTCAGTTCAACAAGTTGATCAAGAAGCTTTTGTACCTGTATGGCAAAATTCAATTACTTCATTAGAGTTAGCTTTCAACCAATCTGCTGTTGCTACAGTGGCAGAGATCGATCACGAAATTCTTGGTTACCAGATCAGCACTGCTACACCTATGGGGGGGCATTTAGCGCGCTTAGCTATCCATCCAAAGGCTCAAAAAAAAGGTGTTGGGTTTGCTTTACTTTGTGATTTATTATCGCACTTTGTTCTTAGAGGGGCACGTACGGTAACAGTAAATACACAAAAAGACAATGAACCTTCTCGAAGACTTTATGAAAACGCAGGCTTCCGGTTAACGGAAGAAGAATATCCTATCTTCGAACTGTCCACAAACAAGTAAGCTCCCTTACTTACTTTACAAATTCTAACTAATATGGCAAAATTTAGCGTATATTTAAATTAAAGGTATGTTCATGGCAAGCTCCAAAAACAAACCAAAACTCAGCAAAAGACAGGCTTTAAGAGAAGAAAGAAAACGTCGCGAACAGCGCAAACGCCTGTTCACAATCCTTGCCATTGTTGGCGCTGCCATCATTGTTATCGGTCTGGTGCTTATTCCCACAATCCAAACCTCCCTCGCACCAGTAGGAGAATTTATCCAGATCACGCCTGCGGTAATCCCATTGGCTGAAGGCACTGCGGTTGGGGATCCAAATTCTTCGATCAAAGTTGAAGTATTCGAAGATTTTAGATGCACAGCTTGTAAAAGTTATTCAGAGGTATTCGAACCTCAAGTAATTGAAAATCACGCCTCAAAGGGTGAAATTTACTACGTGATCTATAATTACCCATTTTTAGATGATCAAAACCCTGTGAAGGATTCGGACCGTGCAGCATATGCGAGCGAATCCGCGGCAGATCAGAACCGCTTCTGGGATTATCATAAGCTGATTTTTGCGAATTTGAATTTTGTACCCAATGAATTCAGCGAAAAACGTTTAACTGCCTTCGCTAAATCTCTTGGTCTTGATATGGATGCGTTTTCAAATTGTATGAATTCAAATGCTGTTAAATCAATCATCAACGATAATCTTGCCAGAGGTTCCCAGATGGGTGTAACTGGCACCCCTAGTGTTTTCGTCAACGGTACCGATATCAAACCAGGAATGGTCCCGACATATGAAGATATTAAAGCCGCAATTGAGCAGGCAAAGTCCAAATCGAGCGGTTAGTGTTAATACAATTGAAACTGTGAATATTCTATTTATCAGTCACCGCAGCCTGTTCTACCCCCCAAGCTTTATTTTCATAAAGTTCAAGCAAAAAACATAACGACGACAGACGATTTAGATACCTCAGAATTTCTTCATTTTGTAATAATTTCTGGTGAATTAATCTGGCAGTCATTCGCTCTGCTCTTCGCACAATCGTGCGTGAAACGGCCAATGCTGCTCCAGAAGATGAAATCCCCCGGAAGAATAAAACCTTCAGGCAATTCTATGGAATTTCCGATTTCATCTATTATTGATTCGAGCCAGATCACCCTTGATTGATCAATCCTTCGGAACTTTTCAGCATTCTCTGGAGTAGCTGATACTTCAGCCATCATGCGATAAAGATCTTTTTGGATTTCAAGTATAAACTTATTGCTATTATCCAATCTGCATGAGGAACGCGCAAATCCTAGTGCTGCTGTCGCTTCATCGATCGCCCCGACACACTCAATACGCAAATCATACTTGGGAACCCTGCCTTCTCCTAATAATCCCGTATAACCGTCATCCCCTGCTCTAGAATAGAATTTCTTCATATTTGGATTATAACCTGGACTTACCCTGCAGAATTTGTATAATTAGTTCAATCAGAATGGACACGATGTAATTATTAATAATTTTTCAACTGCAAGGATATAATAGGGCAAGCATCATTCGGTTTTAACCAAGGAGCACAACATGCAAATCCATTGCTATAACTGCCATAAGCCATTCCATTTGAGTAAAGAAACTATCTATGCGGCATTAGATGAAATTAAATCAGAAAATCTCAGTCATTACAATGTCAATTGTTCGCATTGCCGCCGTACAAACAGAGTATCTCCAAAAGACTTACGGCGTGCTGCGCCTGATTGGAAGAAATTAGAAGCAAAATCATAACTGAAAATTATCCATAATATCTAAACTGCATTTTGCTTAACTAAATGCCAGTTATTTTTTAATACAGCTTGAATCTAATAAAGTATTTTACTAACCCACGCAGCATACAGGAACAAAATCATTCATTGAGGCTTAACCAGGGGTTTTGACGGTCATACAAGAAATTGATTTTTCGGATACGCGAGCTCAACTGATCTTGCATATCCTCCGCAGCCATTCGCCATCTCCAATTTCCGCTTGGATCACCAGGATAATTCATGCGAGCTTCATTACCCAAACTCAAGAAATCCTGCATCGGAGCTAAAGAGAAAACTGCCACCGAAGCCCAGCACGCCCGGATCATATCCCAGGAGACATCGCTGCCGTCACAGAAGAGATACTGCCGATAAAAATCTCTGGATCCTTCTGAAACACGTTTGTACCATCCTTTGGCTGTATCATTATCGTGTGTACCGGTATACACCACACAATTATTTGGATAATTATGCGGTAAGAAAGCATCCTTTGGATTTCCTTCAAACGCAAATTGAAGAATTCTCATCCCTGGAAATCCAAAATGATCGCGCAGTTCTTCAACATCTGGTGTGATTACACCCAGATCCTCAGCAATAATGCCTATATCTATAAATGATTCGTTCACTTTGCTTATAAAATCCATTCCTGGAGCAGATACCCAGCGACCATTTTCTGCTGTTTTCGATCCACTTTTTACCTCCCAATAGCCAGCAAAGCCGCGAAAATGATCCAGGCGCAGGATATCAACCATCTCAAAAACCTTGCTCAAGCGCGCAAACCACCATCTATATTGGGTTTGTTTATGGATATCCCAATTGTATAAAGGGTTCCCCCAAAGTTGGCCGGTTGGTGAAAAATAATCTGGGGGAACACCAGCGACCACGGTCGGTTTTCCTTGCTTATCGAGGTAGAACAATTCTGGGTTTACCCACACATCGACGCTGTCATGAGCGACAAAAATCGGAACATCCCCGATAATTTTCACCCCCTTTTTGTTTGCGAAATCACGAATGTTACTCCATTGGCGGAAGAAAAGAAATTGCCTGAAAACCTGTCTTTGTATGGCTGTCTCAAATTTCTCTCGCATAACTTGGAGAGCTGCCTTTTCCCTAGTTCTCAATTCGGAACCCCAGTCCGTCCACGAAGCTCCTCCATGGGCTTCCTTCAATGCCATAAATAGCGCAAAATCATCTAACCACTCTTTTTCCTCCGCATAAAAATTCTCATATTCGGTTTTGATATCGCCAGCTGCCATATGCTGGAATCGAATAAAAGCACGATCGAGGACCCCCAATTTCCATGGAATTAAAGATCCATAATCGACCGCAGTTGAAGGAAAATCGGGAATTGCTACAAGATCATCTTTGTGGAGTAAATCTTCTTCTAGCAGCAATTCTGGACTGATTAAGTAAGGGTTTCCAGCTGCTGCAGAAAAGCATTGATACGGCAAATCGCCGTAGCCTGTCGGACCTAATGGAAGTATTTGCCACAATGAACATCCAGATTTGTGAAGGAATTCGATCCATTCATATGCAGGCGGACCCAGATCCCCAATGCCATATTGTCCAGGTAAACTAGTTGGATGCAGGATAATGCCAGATGCACGCTGAAAGTCCATTATCGCCCCACCTCATTATTGTATTGCTCTAGTTTTTTCACCATATTCAATTTAAATTTTTATCAATCACTAATCCGTCCACAATGCAGATCAAGGTATAACTGCATATATAAACGGGCAGACCTGGTCCAAGAGAAATCTCTGTTCATTGCGCGTTTTTGTAATGCTTTCCAGCTGCTCCTATCTTCAAAAACCTTTAACGCCGCCGCGATTGTTTTTGCTAAGGATTTCGGTTTCGCTTCAGAAAACAGAAACCCGGTACTGTCCTCAAGTTTTAAAATAATCTCCAATTGTATCGCTCAATCCACCTGTCGCTCTTCCAATTGGTATACATCCATACCGCATTGCAATCATCTGTGTCAATCCACACGGTTCGTATCTTGATGGGATAAGCAGCATATCAGATCCAGAAAATATTCGGTAACTCAACGCTGCATTATATTGAATGGCAACTTTAACCTGGCCTCTAAACTCACTTTCTAACTGTCGGACTTCCGATTCTAATTTCGGATCACCAGTGCCCAGCAAAACCAACTGCCACTTACGATTTACTAATTCTGGGATTTCGTTAATCCGGCGGAGAGCTTTGGGAACTAAATCCACTCCCTTTTGATAATCCAAGCGTGTCACCATTCCAATTAATGGTATTTGTTCCGAGCTATCTAAACCAAATTCTCGTTGGAGTTCAACTTTATTAAATATCTCGATCATCCAGGCTTTCAGAATTAAATTGCTTCACAAGATTTGTATCTTCTTCAGGGTCCCACATATCCACATCTAATCCATTAAGTATCCCAGATACAACCTTGGTTCGTGATCGAAGAAATTGATCGAGACCTGCCCCAAATTCAGGTGTTTGCATTTCTTCTGCATATGATGGCGATACTGTCACGATCTGGTCTGCAGATAATAATCCAAGTGGAAGTGGAATATCCTGTGCCCAAAGTGGTAAAGCAGAACCAGTCGCCGGAGGTAGACCGAAATCGCTCAAGAATGAGCTAATATGGGGACCGTAATATGGCAAGTTGTGTACCCCAAACACGGTTGACGCGTCCAAGAAGAAATTGCTTTTCCATTCTTTGTGCTTCAGTGCATACACAGCAACGGCTGTATGCCAATCATTGGCATGGATAATATCCGGTTTCCAATTCAATGCTCGTACGAACTGCAGGGCTGCGATTGAAAAATAGCCATATTTCTCCCCATCAGCTTGATCAAGCCCTGAATAGACGGGGGCGTCTATTGGAATCATTGGGCTTCTAATAAAATAAACTGGTAATCCATCATGATGAAAGGTCAGTCCTTCTGAGAGTATGCTTTCCCCTTTACAAGGAACTCGAAATTTCAGTATGGACTGAATAGGATAATCTTGCTGATGTACTGCTCCATGATACGGGAGGACCAGGCGGACATCTAATTCATATTCAACTTTCGCGTCCATTGATATCATGTAATATTGAGATGGAACGCAATGCCGGTGGGAGAGAACCAGCCACATCCCCCAACCCCCCTATCTTGACGAATGGGTCCGCTTCAGCAGCAAGGAACAATACTTTAAGGATTTTTTTCTCTCTACAGCCATAAGATAAGTGAGTAGATCAGCTATGTTGTTTTATCCAAATAGAATGAATACAATTATCTATTCTTTTATACCTCCCATCAACTTTTCAACCTGATAACCGGATAGACTTTCCGCATCCAATATGGTCTCAATAACAGAATAGCAATTTTCTACTCTATGTTGAAATTTTTTCTTAGGTGATGGATCTTTATTTCCTGTCAAATCTTCATCCGCAACGATATTAACCAATGCGATTGAATACATCCACCAGACTAATTCATCGAACAACTCCTTATTGAACCACAATACTCCTTTATGCCTGTTTATCTTTAAATATTCCTGAGCTGCGGGATCTGCCAACAAGCTATTTAGAATATAGTGAATACTTTGATTTCCATTTTCGAAGGAGGAAAACCAATCTGAATTACTCGTTAGAATTTTAATCAAGACTACATTTCTCAAAGCTGCACTATCTTCAATTCCCACACCAGCGAATGCATCAACTATGATCTTTCCCAACAGCCATTCATCAATCCAGCTCCGGCTTTGTTCTAGTGCGTAAGAAATTTCTTTTTGTTTGTGATAAATGACATACCCAAGATGGTGGGTGAAAATCCAAATTAGAAGGACTGTATTGATCTCCTTATCCCTAGCAAGTGATTTATTCCCATTCTTAAATCCTGAATCCAGATATTTAATTCCTTTGCGATAATCACTCGAGCTTTTTTTTGTCGGATAGTCTTGAAGTATAGATATCTCCAATAAAGCAGCAATCTCAAATTTTATTTGAGAGGTAATGGAACTGACATCACCCTTGCCACCAGAAAACTGTCTCACTTCTTTTAACATTGCATCTGATTTGGTCTGTACCTGGATCAAAGCTTCTAAAAAAGAGACATCAGAATACTTTTCCATTTTAGCGAGTTTTTTTGTCAACCAATCCAACATACCAGTATTTACTAACTCTCGATACTGCGACCTCACTGGTTGGAGAATGATCTCCTGAATTGCTTCTTTGATATCAGGGACTCCCCTTCCAACTAAATACGCTTCTAACCGTGAATAAAGGCGTTGTTCATCATCTTGAACTTCATAAAAATCCTGGAACACATAATTCTGATACCCTTCTAATTCAACATATAAGCCTTGGGAATGCAGTAGTTGGTTGTTGCGGATATACTGAAGACCAGTACGATGGTCCTTGAATAAGCAGAAATAATTTCCATCATTGCGTAATCTTAATCCCTCACCCAAACTTTTTTGAACCATTGTACGTTGTGAGGAATCCTTCCCTGGTGTTTTTTCTGGATAGGCTGCAGAAAGCCGTATCCAGCCACTGGTCTTAGCGTATTTGTTGTGATAAATAACCAGAGCTCGTTGGTCTGCATTACCGTTCGAATAAACAAATACATCTTCATTCACATGTCCATCACTTGTGAAAAAATCGTACAACAGGAAGTGATCCACTCCCGCAAACATGTGGCGCTTCCTCAACAATGGAAATATCTCCCGTTCATGCCTCTCAACCAAATAAGGATCAGGAGTTTCGTCCCAATAAGCACGTTTGTATTCCATTCCGTACTTTTCGGTATACCCTTCCACCTGACCATGTCCAAACATTGGCAGCCCTGGCATGGTCGCCAGCATGGTGCAGATACCAAAATACTTATCTGATTTCCCATATTGATCAACAGCAGTACGTTCATCCGGGTTGTTCATAAAATTTACATATCGTTTTAGAATTTCGGGATCGAATTCCAGTGTGTTTTTGATAACCAATCTATACTCCTGGTTTTTCTCGTCCCGCAGCATATTCATAAAAGCGCTGTTATAAACCCGATGCATACCAAGCGTGCGAACGAAATACCCCTCCATCAACCAAAAAGCCTCTGCCAGCAGAAGGGTATCAGGTACTTCTTGTGCAACCCGGTCGACTACTTCTCTCCAGAACTCTTTAGGGAAGGCATCATTAAATTGTTCTTTAGAAATCCCGAATTCCGCACGGGATGGTATATCCCCTCCACTTCCAGGTTCAGGGAACCACAAGCGCTGGTAGTGCTGCTTAGCTAAAGTCATTGCCGCATCAAATCTTATGATTGGAAAAAGCCGGGCAACATGAAGAATGGTCTGGATAACAGATTCTCGAACTTCCTGTATAAGATAATTTAGTTGAGCTGTATCGTTCCACGGCATTGATGTGCCATCATTGCCGTGGTATATATATTTTTCACTCCCCGACCAAAAATCAACACGTTTAAACACCACAGCCGCGTCGCTGTTGTCAAAGTAATGATCTTCGAGATATATACCCACCCTTTCATCCCATGACAGGTTGGGTCCATTAAATGTGTAAGACGGGAATGGGCTGAAATCCAGGGATACAAACCAATCCGGATGTTCGATCAGCCATTGAGAGTTAATCCCCATATGATTGGGTACCATGTCCGATGCCATGCGAATCGATTTTTTCCAGGCTTTTTCCCTCAATGTATTATATGCTTCAAATCCTCCAAGTTCTGTCGCTACATCATAGCTAAACAATGAGTATGCGGAAGCAACAGCCTCCGGATTACCACGAAGTTGTTTGATTGTTTTGGATGCAGAGCTTCTTTCCCATACTCCAATTAACCATAAACCGCTGATACCACAATTTGCTAGTCTATCCAATTCTTCATCTGGAATTTCATCCAAGCGGGTAATCGATCTTTTATATTCCTTCGACAACTGGTCCAACCAGACATATATATTCTTTGCCATTAAAACCAAATTTGGCATCCAATCCTTATCAGGACTGAATGCTTCAGCCTCAATATCTAATCCTGCATAATCATAAACATATGAGAAGCTATCGCCGCCAACACCAAAGATTACCTTTTCTTCCTCTTTGATTAGATCCATGCTCCGTAATAATCGATACAAAAGGTTTCCTATTAAATATCCCCATCGACTGCTTATAAAATCCAACTGGCCGCTCAAAGAATGCGGGCTTTCCTTCGCTGGGCTGCGCAGCATCTCAATCAGATTTTGATTTTCGGGTCCAAAGCGCGGTTGATCTTCAAAGAACTCGTACGTAAAATCCATGATCTCAAAATAAACCGTATTTTTTCGCAATTGTTCGTCATCGAACAATTCCTGATACGGCGCGAAAGCTGGATTTAGATTAGCCAGCCAGAGCATAATCAGCTCTTCTAATAGAATCTCTCGGTTGGGAACAAGCTGTTCGGGTCTCCTTACAGATTTTTCCTCAAGATATTCGTCAACGCTGGATTCATCCCGAAAAACTGTCGTAGGAGGAAATTCATCAGTAAACATTCGCAGCGTTTGATCAATTCTCTCAATGCCAAATTGATCTACCAATGATTTCGATAACTCACCAATCACATTTGGATTTCGACGCTCACGGTACATCTCAACCACAAGATGAAGGATCTCATCGAGTAAACCCATTGCATTTATTTGACTGGCTTTTATTGCGCGTTCAGGGAATTTTTGGACATTCCGCCGTTCATTCATTTTTTTCGCAAATAATCGCGCTGCGAGAAAGTTTTCAAATATCACATTTCCATTAAACGAATAAATGGATTGATCAAAATGGTAATAATCTCTGGATTTTCGGGAAATATGAAATTCTAACTGATACGGGTATCGTTTCTTCATTCTGCCTCCGAGCGGGAAATGAATGCTCCAATTTACGAATTATCCCATATTGACCTTCAAATGAATAGGAATATCGGGAATTATTCTTTCTCAGGTTTAATGTAATACTCAAATCGTATCCTCGTACTATAATCTATTTGTGTAATCCTTGCATGAATACGCATTTAAAGGAAAAACTTATGGGATACAAAACATTAATTTCTACTGAAGAACTGCAAAAAAATATTACCAATCCAGATTGGATCATCGTCGATTGCACATTTTATCTCGACGATACAGATAAGGGTCGACTTGATTATTTGACTTCTCATATCCCTGGTGCGTTGTACGCGCACCTTGATGATGACCTTTCCGGACCTGTAATACCTGGCCTTACTGGTCGTCACCCACTGCCTCGAGTTGATACTATTGCAGATACATTTTCTAATATGGGGATAGATCAGGATGTCCAGGTGGTAATTTTTGACGCACGTGGTGGTGCTATTGCAGCTGTTCGTTTATGGTGGATGCTACACTGGTTGGGTCATGAAAACGCGGCAGTTCTCGATGGTGGTTTGAAAAAGTGGATATCCGAGGGGAGAGCACTATCATCCAGCATCGAAACTGCATCTGCGAGAGAATTTTTACCTAAACCTCGTTCCAATTTTATTATTGGAGTAAATGAGGTTGATTTAGCTAGAAATGACCCCCTTTATTCAGTAATCGATGCACGCGCCGAGGAACGTTATGCTGGAATAATAGAGCCCATCGATCCTATCGCTGGTCATATACCAGGTGCAGTCAATTCACCTTACGAGAATTTATTATCCGAAGAAGGAAATTTCAAACCAGTGAATGAACTTCGAAGAATATATTCCCAATTGTTGATAGATACTCCGCCGGAAAATTCTATTTTTTATTGTGGCTCAGGCGTTACTTCGATCATGCACTTGCTGGCAATGGAACATATTGGAATAGATGGAGCCCGTTTATATGCAGGTTCTTGGAGCGAGTGGATAACTGATAAAAAACGCCCTATAGCAGCAATTTAATTTAAAAGTGAAAAATCGTAATCTGCAGGTGGAGCTGGTATGCTATCAATCAAAGTTTGATCCCCTTCTATTGATTCGAAGAAAAGGTCGAAACTTTGATTATTTTCTCTCAGTATCAGGAAATTATTTCCGTCGACCCACACGATATCGAAAATTCCATGAGGATTGAGTGTGAAAGGTTTGGGGGTTTCATTTAAACCACCGAGTTGTCCTTCCCACGCTTCACCCTGCCTGTACACAAAACGGTTTGAATTGGGACTCCACATCATCAATTGAATAAGCGGTGCTTTGATATAAACCTTCTCTTCAGACCCATCGGATTTAGCGATATACAATTCTGAAAGATTTTTGAAGGGTTCACCAGTTTCCCGCAAAAATAATATGCGCTGCAAATCCGGAGAAAATTTCACTTCTGAGCTAATAAAAGGTTCTGCAACCACTTCGCCGATCTGATATGCTGGTGTTCCATCTATGGGCAGGTACCAGATAATAGTGGATTCTCGTGGCTGGGCTAATGGATCAACCGGCGGAATTGCTGCCAACAAAAAACTCGAATCGGATGACCACACTGGTTGTGCATAGTAACGGTATTCGCTGAAGGTATTAACCTGGTCATATGAAAGTACATTTAGCCTGCCGCCTCCTTCAGCAGAAACAACGCTGATATCAGTAGGTGTAGAAATCGCGACTCGATTTCCATCAGGTGCATATACAAACTCACCTCCCTGTCCGGGCGGCAAAATGGTTTTTAATTCAAGTGAATCCGCATCGACCTGGTTAAAATCATCTAATAAAGTTAAACCGGCACCTTGGAAAACTTGCTGTGTATTAAACGCGAGAGTGTGCGATCCTGGCACCCACTCAAATTTATAAGGATTGATACCTGCAGTATTTGGATCTTGCACCCCGGCACCAATATGGTCCAAATCAGACACACTTACCAACCTGCGTTCGTTGCTTCCATCGATATTGATGGCCCATAATTCGGTGTGAAAATTATCGACCCTTTTTGTAAACACTACAACTTGCCCATCTGGAGAGATATTCATCCGATTGACCATACCGCTGTCGGTTAACTGCATGTTCGAGGAAGTATGAGTCCAAATCCAGATATCACCTTCTTTAATATATGTAACTGTTATTTTATTTAGGGGTGAATATCCCGGGATTAAGGTTTGGGTTATTTCGGCGTCTGGAATTTCGCCCAGCTCAGGCTTGATCTGCTTTGTTATCTGTGGCGTAATTTCTATTGATTGTACCTGTGTAAGCTGAGGCAAATAAGTGTCAGTAGGGATGATTGTCCCTGGATTTTCTACCAATCTGCAGGAGAGCAGTACGCTGAATAAAGCGATAAGAGGTAAGAACAGTTTAATAAGTCTCATTTGAAGAAGAAAACCAGATCAACGCAACTTTAATTTTACAAATCGACATACCGCGAATCATCCAAATCCTTGTGTAATCTTTTCTCCAAATCATAATTTTCTAAAACTGCTCCATTTACACGCCGCAGTTCGGCTTCTTCGGCTTGGTGCAGTTCTAGATCGGGTTTCCTGTGGACTATATTCCATTTCCCGCAGTATGGACAGCGATCATATTTTCCAACAATCAAGTTAAGTCCAAATATGTGTAGTGCAAAAGGTCGATCGCAATTTGGGCAAATTGTTCCACCAAATAACCCATACGATCTCGATTCACCTGGCTTCAGCCTCTTCCGTTTACCGCCGAGCAGCATGGTAAACATCAATGATATCAGGGTAGCCCCCAAAATGAGTCCCAGGATGATAAATAGAATTCTTAAACCCGCTTTCATCCCTTCCTCCGCACTCACAAATTCAACAAAAACATCATCCGACCGCTGCACACGACCATCCGGATAGTAACCATCCGCATGCAATGTATGTTCACCTAATTTATAATCGTCGGTTCTAAAACTTAATTGAAATGGAGGTTTTGTTGCCACACCTAACTGTTCTCCATCTATATAGAAAATGACCTGCACCAAATCATTTGCTTTTGATACTCCCAGCGTGAATGTCCCTTGCATTTTGCCCGAACCCGATGAATAACCGAATTCCTTGGTCAACCTGATAAAGAAATCCTCATCCACCTGAGCATGCACCGAAATAAAATTCAAAATTGTTAATAAAAATAGCAATACGCTTATTGTGAGAGTTCGCTTGTTAGTCATCATCAATCTGTGTTAATTTTTGGAACGTCATACTTCCTACTCGACCCCAATTATTTGTGTTCATTTCCAGCGGGTCAGGATGGTTTCCCTCTGGAATAACTGCACAGCCAGATAAACCATTCCGATATCAACGACCACCAATAAGATCGCAGCAATAAATATAATCTGCCGGTTAATCACAAACAAACCGGTCATTTGACCAATAAACAATGCGATCACAGGGACAATTACAACCATTGATATCTGTTCCGCAACTCGTGGATCATTGACGCGCGAGGAGACAATGATGCTGACACTCACAGCTAACATCGACATCAATGGTCCTACAAACAATACAGCCAAAATCCAACGCACATCCATGATTGCTCGATAAATTTGATGGTTTTCTATTAATATCCAGGCGCCCAGAGTATAAATTCCATAGGCTGCATAGGTTGCTAATATTGCGGGGATTGCGGCTGCAAATCCTTTAGCCATCAAAAGCTGAGCTGTCGTGATTGGTGTGGCGAGAAGGGGTTCCAGGGAACGAGTGGTCTTTTCTCCGACAATCGAATAGGCAGATATCGTTGCAGGGATTGCAAGCGGTAAAATCATAAACAAGACCATGAATTGG
This sequence comes from uncultured Chloroflexia bacterium, assembly GCA_963753725.1. Lineage (GTDB taxonomy): Bacteria > Chloroflexota > Anaerolineae > Anaerolineales > UBA4823 > CAVWDI01. The sequence goes on from CAVWDI010000001.1 coordinate 492,613, forward strand.
CTGACCAGATAAACCTGCAAACAATCCCCACTATCCAGATCTGATGGACAAAACATATTGAAATTGTTCAGGGATATTACCTACAGTATTCTGCAAACTAGCTTCTCCACGCATTGCAAACAGAATTCCCAGGGGTATAGCAATCAATATTAATGGCAAGAATGCCGTAGTAAACAAGACCATCCTGTTTTTGAATACTTCCGCCCATTCTTTCCTAATAATTGTGATTATCTTATTCATCGAGTTTCTTTACATATGAAAATAGACATAATGATACCTGAAGGAAGCCTATCCGTCCTGCATCAATCTCAGATAGACATCCTCCAATGAATGCCTCAACTCACCTACAAATTGGATTTCCACCCCCTCTTGGACAAGTGCCCGGACGATCTGCGGATTTCGAGATTCCGGATCGTCCACTGTAACCAGCAATTTATTTTCGAAAACTTCAACACCTTGAACAAAACCAAATTTACGAATTATTGAAGGGATGTTCTCCTGGATTCGGGCTAGATGGAAGACCACTTGTCTACCAAATAAACTTTGGCGTAGTTTCTCGGGGGTTTCCAGCACCAGCAAACGGGTTTTAACGACTCCGATCAGGTCGCAAAGCCGGTCGGCCTCGTTAAGATTATGCGTACAAATAAAAATCGTGCGTCCTTGTTTACGGAGTTCGCCAATAAAATCTCGTACGGTTTTCGCGCTCTCAGGATCCAACGCCGCCGTAGGCTCATCTAAAAATAACACCTGCGGTTCGTGTAATAGCGCACGTGCGATTGCGAGTTTCTGTTTCATACCCTTTGAAAAAGTGCCTACCAGATCGAATCGCCTCTCCCACAATCCCAATAGACGCAAGTATTTTTCAACCTGGCCCTTTGGATTTTTTACTTCATACAAATTAGCGAAAATCTCCAAATTGTATTCAGCGCTCAGGTTATCATATAACCCGGGAGATTCAGTTAATATACCAACTGAGCGTCGGATATCCTGATCATCCTTTTGGATCTCGTAATTATTTATATATGCGGTACCACTTGTGGGACCAATCAGACTGGAGAGCATCCGGACAGTCGTCGTTTTTCCAGCCCCATTCGGACCTAAGAACCCGAAGACCTCTCCTTCTTTAACCTCAAACGAAAGCCGATCGACAGCAATATTAGAATTAAAATGCTTAGTTAAATTCTCTAACAATAACATTTTTAATCAGTAATATTTTCTATGTACCGAGTCCCTTCTATATGTTCATACGTAACTTGTACACTTTTTTGTAGATCATGATGAATTCCACCTTGTGTAGTTGAAGGGAGAGAAGCATTTTGGTCAACTCTCGAATCACGCAATAAATAGATAATAACAAAACTGGCCAGACATACAACTCCCATCCACACTTCTGCGGCATATGGATTAACCTCCATCACTAAATAGACCGCACCTGTATTTGCGATTGTATGCCATAGTAACGCCATCCACAACCATCTGCTTTGTCCACGAATGAATACTTGAAGGACCAGGAGCGCCGCAGATATGTGGAAAACGATTGTGAATGAACGTTCCAATACACCCAGCAACGTGTCATACCATGGGGATGACCAATATATCGCTAGCTGCTGTTCTAATATTGGAATCTGGTCTATAGGAATCAGTGATTTTAAAATCACCAAACCTGAACACGACCATCTGTATAAAGATCACAAGGACATACACTCCGATTAGTATTGATTCAATACCCCCACGTCCTGCTCCAACAATGATCCCTTGTTTCCATGATCGAGCATCTTTTGCCCACCACCTGTAAACTGCGTACAAGGTGATTTCCTCCCACAATCCGGCGCTCAACCCTAATACAAGGGCATTAAACAACGACCGCCAAGTTTCAGGCGGAGCAGATAATTGTCCACGTTGAAATAATTGATCGAGCAAATAGTTGAATGGAATGTGCCCAATTTGTGAAAGTATGAACGCTGCCCCACCGATCCACCACAGCCGCCAACCTAATTTAAAGCGTCTTGTTAAATAAATACCCAGTCCGATGGGGATCAGAATCATCAGAAGACCGTTCAGGAAACGAGTTATTATTGTGATGTCCATAGTTTTACAATATCTTTTTGTTCAGCTAGTTTATAAGGATGACTATCCCCGTTTATGCAGATATAACCGTGGTTGTAATAGATTACAAGTATACACGCTGTACAAACACTATGACCAGATATATTATAGGGATAATAAAACCAAAACCTGTAGAAAATTGTTAGTACTAAGGTACTATCTGGTATAATTTTTTAGCATTTATATTAATCACTTTCAATAAAATAACGCCGGGATAATCCCGGTGTTATTTGTGTATTCCCTTTCAGGGAGGTTTTAAAATATGGATAAACAAGAGTACCTAGATTTATATTATGAGATGGTGCTGATCCGCATCGTAGAAGAACGAGCAGCCCAACTCTACCAGCAAGGCAAAATTGGAGGTTTCCTGCATCTTTACATTGGGCAAGAAGCAGTAAGCACCGGGATAATCTCGGTTCGCAAACCACAAGACCGGGTGATCACCGCTTATCGTGATCACGGTGTTGCTATTAATTGCGGTATTTCTGCTGATAAAGTTTTAGCTGAACTACTTGGAAAGTCAACCGGGACTTCTAAAGGAAAAGGCGGATCGATGCACATGGCTGATGTCGACAAAAACTTTTGGGGCGGACATGCTATCGTCGGTGCACATTTACCAATTGCTGCCGGTATTGGCGCTCGGTGATCAATATCAAGAAACCGATGGAGTCACTATTTGTATGTTTGGAGACGGCGCCACGAATATCGGTTACTTTCATGAAGCCTTGAACCTTTCAAAAGTGTGGGATTTGCCTGTGCTTTGGGTTTGTGAGAACAACCAGTACGGAATGGGTACTTCTGTAGAACGAGCATCAGCAGTCTCTGAAATCCGTCAAAAAGCAGAAGGGTATGGAATACCGAACGACCGGGTGGATGGAATGGATGTATTGGTTGTGCGTGATACCGCTTCGAAAGTAATGGAAAAAATTCGCGGCGGTGATGGCCCGTATTTCCTGGAAGTAATCACCTACCGCTATCGTGGACATTCAATGGGTGATCCAGAACGATATCGCCAATCCGATGAAGTAAAAAAATGGCAGGAAAATGATCCGATCGGTATCTTACAAAAATCGATCCTTTCAGAAAAAATCGCAAGCCCGGAAGAATTAGAAGCAATCGATAATCGTGTGGAGGAGGAAGTTCAGACTGCTGTGCAATTTGCTGAAAGCAGCCCAGATCCAGAACTATCCGAACTATTTGAAGATGTCTACGTTGGAGAATACAGTGATTAATCTCCAATATTTACTCTTATTCGATCTTTAAAGTCAATTCATCATCTGTATACTAACAAGCTAAGAAGGTTCGTTTAGGAAATATTCAATGGCAAAAATTACAATGCGCGAAGCAATCTCTCAAGCACTTTGGGAAGAGATGGAGAGAGATCCAAATGTTTTTATCATGGGGGAAGAAGTCGGTGTGTGGGGTGGAACCTACGCGGTTACGAAAGGGTTCTACGATCATTTTGGACCGAAACGAGTGAAAGATACTCCAATTGCAGAGGCGGCTATCATTGGTTCGGCTATTGGCGCAGCGCTCACAGGTTTACGACCAGTTGCTGAACTTATGACGATTAATTTCGCCTTTTCTGCAATGGAACACATCGTTAACGAAGCCGCAAAATTGAGATATATGTTCGGCGGTCAATTTACAATCCCATTAGTTATCCGCACTGTCGGTGGAGGAGGAAGACAACTAGGGGCAACTCACTCCCAAACCCCGGATGCAATCTTCGCTCACTTTCCTGGCTTAAAAGTCGTCGCACCTGGTACACCAGAGGATGCCAAAGGTATGCTGAAAAATGCCATCCGGTCCGATGACCCTGTATTATTTATCGAACACGCGACGCTTTATCAGGTTCGCAGTGAAGTACCGGAAGGTGAAATTCTGGTTCCTTTAGGGACATCAAAAATTCATCGCCCCGGCACTGATGTAACAATCGTTACCTACAGTAAAATGCTTGAAGTTTCATCCAAAGCAGCTGATCGGCTTGCAAAAGAAGGGATTGAAGTAGAGATCATCGATCTGCGTTCATTGCGTCCTCTCGATATGGAGCCCGTAATTGAATCTTTCATGAAGACCAACCGTGCTGTTGTGGTTGAAGAAGGATGGCGTTCGTATGGTGTAGGATCTGAAGTTGTATCACGGATTTATGAAGAAGCCTTCGATTATGTTGATGCGCCTATCCTCCGTGTTGCCCAGAAAGAAGTTCCTTTACCTTACAATCAAACTCTCGAACAATCTGCACTTCCTCAAGTGGATGATGTTATCAATGCTGTCAAGGAGGTCATGTAATGGCAGAACTAATCAACATGCCTAAGTTAGGATTTGACATGGCTGAAGGCACACTGGTGCGTTGGGTTATACTCGAAGGTGAAAGCGTCTCCAAAGGTGCGATTTTAGCTGAGATCGAAACGGATAAGGCTACAGTTGAAGTCGAATCTCACCATGAAGGGATTATGTTCCAACATTTAGTACCCGTTGGACAAATTGTTCCAATAAACACACCCATTGCTGTGATCGCAGGTCCAGATGAAGAAGTTGATGTAAATGGTTTGTTAGGCAGCGCAGTCACAGAAGTTGAAACACCAGCTCCAACTGAAGTCGAAACGGAAATCAAAACCCAAGAAATTAAAGGTAAAGAGAGCGTTGTTGAAATAAAACAAGATAAACGTCTACCTGGAGACGTAAAAGCCTCACCGATCGCTCGACGAATCGCACAAGAAATGGGGATCAATTTACAGGCTGTAAGTGGCACAGGCGCCGGCGGTCGGATATCCAAAAAAGATATAGAAATATACTTATCAACCCCTGCCGATAAAGCTAAATTGGAGCAGGAAGCACCAGCTGATAAAACGGTCGAATTACCACCCTTATCTATCACACCAGTTGTCTCTGTAGCACCAAAACCTTCACAGACAATCCCACTGAACCGTCTTAGAGCAGCGATTGGCAAACGCATGACGGAAGCAAAACAACAAGCTCCCCATTTTTATGTGACCCACGAATATAAATTTGAAGCGCTTGTCGAACTGAGGAAACAATATAACGCCCTGCTACCAAAAGAAGAAAAAGTTTCTATTAATGATTTTATCGTCAAAGCAGCAGCGCTCACACTGCTTCAATTTCCGAATCTAAATGCTTCGTTGGATGGCGACCAGGTAGTCCATCATGGTCATATTAATATTGGTGTCGCTGTAGCAGTAGAAGGGGGTCTTCTTACAATCGTTAGTCACGATGCTGATATTAAACCCATCCATCAAATTGCACAGGAAACTCGAAGCATGGTACAGAGAGCACGGGAAGGAAAAGTAAGACCGGATGATATTGAAGGTTCTACGTTTACAGTCAGCAATATGGGTATGTTTGATGTAGACCATTTCATTGCTATCATCAATCCCCCTGAAGCTGCTATCTTTGCGGTCGGATCTGCAAAAGAGGTACCGGTTATTGAAGATGGCAAAATCAAACCCGGGCTGCGCATGAAAGCCACCCTATCCGTTGACCATCGCGTAAGTGATGGCGCCGAAGCCGCTCAATTCCTGCAAGCGCTGGCCGTTTATATTGAGAGCCCCTTACGCTTACTGTTTTAAATATACAAGATAACTCTATTCATTAATTCTCCCAATTGTCTTAAAAAATATATTATGCCATCTTCTGAATATGACTTGAGGTACATACAAGCTGTAGTCGACCAGCTTGAGGATTATTTATTATCACAGATTTTATATTGGCCGATTGGCATTCGACCGTCCGCAGGCGCACCTTCTTATCCCAAATTAACTTTAGGTGGGTTGCTGTTTGCTCGCACAAGAGCAAGCGCAATGCCAAAATCAGAAGCGGAAACTAACAAATTCGAACAACTTGATGCAGCTATCAATCAAGCACGCACAAAATGGACGGTTAATTGGGAGAAAAAAGCAGCCAGAGGATTTCAAGCCAGGTTAACCCTCTGGCGTAATTTCATCGAAGATTATCGGGTAGAACCCAGTTCCCAATATGACCGATATGCATATGAAGTAGGACGACGTGTCCAATTAGAATTGCTCGGCCACGAAACCAATTCAATACCAGCTGCTGCTTTCGATCTTCTGAAAAATTTAGATATAATTTTACAAACCACGCTCGTACCTGGTCACTTCATATGGGAAAAAGTGCTAGAAACAGGATTTCCAGCTGACCCATATTGGTATTTATATGGGTGTTTACCTTCACGTATGGAATAGATATCATGTTTGTCCCCTGGAAATTCTGATGAAGAATTACAATTTCCCCTCACGTGAGACTTTCTTGAAAACATCAAATCGGAGCATTGCCTGAACGCCAGTATAAGATTGGGGAAAATCTGGGGAATACCAATTGGTTTACATACCAGCTGGTTTTTATTCTTTCTGTTTTTGACCTGGTCTCTTGCGATTGGATACTTCCCCAGGGAATTCCCTCAATTTCCCCTGATAAGCAACATAGTCCTGGCTGTAGTTACCAGTCTCTTTTTCTTCGTTTCTGTCCTGGCTCATGAATTAGGTCATTCAATAATTGCGATCCGAAATAAAATTCCAGTTCAAGGAATTACATTATTTATATTCGGAGGAGTCGCCCAAATCGGACACGAACCACGCACACCTGGAGAAGAGTTCCGGATAGCTATCGCAGGACCACTGGTGAGCCTTGGTCTTGCTGGAATTTTTGGCGGCATTTGGTTAATTACGCAAAACTTTCCACTTCTAGCTGCGCCTGGTGTTTACCTGATGCGGATCAATTGGATTCTGCGCCATCTTTAATATGATTCCTGGGTTCCCATTGGATGGGGGGCGTGTGTTGAGAGCTATTGTCTGGCGCTATACAAATAATTTTCAACGCGCTACTCAGATCGCTTCATTCACAGGTCAGGTCATAGCATTTGGATTCATTGGCTATGGTGTGTATGTAATATTCCAAGGTAATTTGATGAACGGTCTTTGGATGATTTTTATTGGATGGTTTTTACAAAACGCCGCAGCCTCTGCATATACACAAATGAATCTGCGCCACGCGATTACTGGGATAAAAGTCTCTCAAGTAATGTCACGCGAATGCAGCGAAGTACCCAGATTAGTATCCATCAATCAGATCGTTGAGAATAATGTGTTACAGGGAGGACAGCGCTGTTTCTTTATTTGCGACCAGGGAAAGTTGAATGGAATGATTACCCTGCGGGATATTACCAAACTACCCCAAACAAAATGGCGTTTTACTACCGCCGAACAGGTAATGATACCATTCGAGCGGCTAATTTATGTTGATCCTGATACTGAATTACTGGAAGCTTTACAGATTATGGATTCTGAAAAGATAGCCCAAATCCCTGTCGTTCAAAACAACAACTTAATCGGAACCCTCACGCGTGAACAGATAATCCACTATTTACGATTACGGTCTGAACTTGGCATATAAAAAAATTATCTTTTACTTATCCTGTCCCACATTTACAAACCTGGTCAATTCTGTAACGCTCAGATTTTCTATTCCCAGTTTATTTAGAGTTCTCCCGCGTCTCCAATAATCCGTCCGATGGATAATGCAAGCCAAACGGATAATGCTATCAATACCCCTCACTGAAACACCATAGCGTTGTGCAAGAGAGGCTATTGGCACAAGACTCATCGGAATATCCTCAAAAATATAACGGTGGTTCAACGTCCTGGGCGCCATAATACCAATATAGCCTGGTTGGTTATAAATCGTTTCGTGCAGATCATCCCCGACAGTATTGTAAGCCAGTTTCAGCCATTCCCTCGCAGTCCGTGCCCGAATCCCCAGCGAAGAGGCCACGGTCACACGTTCCCTGTCAAGCACTTCCAGTACTCTGGCGACCGATGGGGTTACCCCATCTATATAAAACTGAAAATCGCCATGGGTGGACTCAATTCTGGCTGCATTTAGAAGGGACAAGGCCGGGTGGAAAATTGCGCCCATATTATTTAAACCTGTGTTCAATACATTAACGCCGTGGATAAACTGCGGGTAAACCGGATTGATCGCTTCCAGCACATTCTCCGTACGGGTAGCAGGTAACGCAGCTAAAGGTACCGCCTCTTTTATTCGAAAAATTCTAGCTTGTGCAGGACCTTCTGACCGGCTGGCATATATAAATGTTTCCGCCTCAGCAACAGTAAAATCGGTTTCGACCCCAGAATCTAATAAAGCTTTATGAAATTCTATCGCTCCGCACGTGCGACCCGGATGCAAAACGAATATCTGATCATCTTTAATGAAGGGTGCAATAGACCTGGCAATATCGGCGTGTGCAGAAGAAGGTACCACAACCATGACCACTTCTGCATCACTAATCGCTTCTTCAATATCTGAAGAGACATTTACAAATTTCCCAAACCCGCGCGGACCACCTTCAAAACTTTCGAGCTCTATTCCTCCCCGCGCTAGAACACCCGCGATATTATCAGATGTACGATTGAAGTGGGTTACTTCAACCCCCATTAAAGCCAAATGGGCAGCCATCGCTTTTCCACCGTGACCTGCTCCTATTACTGTATACCTGGAAGGTATCCTCATCAAACCTCCTAGCTGAAATTTCTGAAAAACAACCTGCCATACATTTTACATGAAAATGTATGGCAGGCATAGCAAAGGAGAAGAATGCTTATTTCAGTATTCGTTGATTGATATTTTTTTTAACTGTCAACAACAATCAATACTGCAACTTAAAATCCATACAGCGGATTAATCATCAAATGGAACTTGTGGAAGGTCCTTCATTGCTTCCGCGACAGCCTCCGCCGGATATTCGAAATTCACTAACTCACCATTTAAATATGCCTGGTAAGCCGACATATCAAAGTTCCCGTGTCCGGAGAAGTTGAATAGAATCACCCTCTCTTCACCTTTTTCTTTCGCATCCAATGCTTCATCGATCACTGCACGAATCGCGTGCGCTGTTTCAGGGGCAGGGATGATCCCTTCATTGCGTGCAAAGAGCATTGCCGCTTCGAATGTGGGTAACTGCGGTACGGCGATCGCATCGATATATCCTGCCTTATAAAGGGCGCATAAACTGGGAGCCATTCCATGATATCTTAATCCTCCAGCATGGATTGGCGGGGGGACGAAGGCGTGTCCCAATGTATACATTTTCACAATCGGCGCCATTTTCGCAGTATCACCATAATCGAATGTATATACACCCTTTGTCAATGTGGGAGTTGCTGTTGGTTCTACAGCCAACAGTCTCGTACTTTGTTTTTCAAGTAAGTTCTTACGCAGGAAAGGATAAGCCATACCCGCAAAATTCGAACCGCCACCCACACAACCAATTACAACATCCGGATATTCTCCAGCCATATCCATCTGTTTCAATGCTTCCTCACCAATAATGGACTGGTGGGTCAGGACATGATTTAATACCGAACCGAGGCTGTATTTCTTTTTGCCCTCTGAAGTGGCTGCCACTTCAACGGCCTCAGAAATTGCCATACCCAATGACCCTGGGCTATCAGGATCCTCTTCTAAAATGCTTTGCCCAAATCGCGTCCGATCAGTTGGGCTGGCATATACCTGTGCGCCGAAACATTCCATCATTACCCTTCGATAAGGCTTCTGGTTGTAGGATACCTTGACCATGTAAACTTCTAGATCTATGTCAAAGAAATTACATGCCATAGACAAAGCAGACCCCCATTGACCTGCACCAGTCTCAGTGGTCAAAGATTGAACACCCTCAATCTTATTGTAATAAGCCTGCGCAACTGCAGTGTTTGGCTTATGACTTCCAGGGGGTGAAACACCCTCATTTTTGAAGTAGATATGGGCCGGTGTTCCCAATGCCTTTTCTAATCGCACAGCACGAATGAGTGGAGTCGGACGCCATAACTTATAGATATCGCGAACTTCTTCCGGTATCGGAATATACCTGTCAGTGCTCACTTCCTGCATAATAAGTCCCATCGGAAAAAGTACATTTAGAAATTCAGGCGTTACTGGTTCCATGGTTTGTGGGTTTAATACGGGTGCTGGCGGGACTGGCATATCAGCATTAATGTTGTACCAGTTTGTCGGCATGTCGGATTCGTTCAGGAAATATTTTGTTTGGTCAGTCATCTTATCCTCCAGTTTAAGTACGTTGTTTTTGGTTAACGATTCTAAAATTTTTCAAATACATTTTTATTGATGCAATTTTTTTTCGTTATTTTCAATACAACCTCCTATTATTAACAAATAAAGCGTCCATCCCATTGGGGACGAACGCTTGTAGTCCGCGGTACCACCCCGGTTAGGTTGACTTTTAAGCAAAAAACCTGTCGGTGTTGCGACAGGAATTATTAGGCCAGCCTCACTCGATAAAAGTACGGTAATCTAGAAGAATACTCAATCTGCCTAAATCACTTATACTCCTTGCCCAGATAACGGTGGCATCTCCGGTTTAGGCTAATTGACATATTGTTCACCTACCAGCATGTCTTTCGCCCTTCCACTCCAAGGTCCATTCAACGCTGTCGTTTGGATGGGGTTCACACCGTCTCCCATTCTCTGGACCATCGTTTCAACGTTTACTAGTCCTCTTCAAAGTGTTGTTTTATTTAATTAGGATGAATTATATGTTAAAGCCAACTTTTGTCAAGAAGCAAAAAGGACATCAGATTTTCTTTACCAGGTATTTAAAAATAGAAGAATACTGATTATCATCATTTGCCGGCTGGTAAACCGTCCACTTCTCAAACCAATCCTCGTGGCGGTATTGAGGGAAGTAAACATCGCAATCTGTAATCGTCTGTAAAATTGTTAAGTACATTCGGTTTGCTAATTCTATAGATTGGGAAAAAACCTCACCCCCGCCAATTATGAACGCTTCACTCTCATTATCTATGCTGGCGATTGATAATGCGTTTTCAATACTATTCGATATTACACAACCTTGGAAAAAATACGCCTGGTTCTTCGTTATTATGATGCTCTTTCGTCCTGCAAGTGGTTTGCCGATTGATTCGAAAGTTTTTCGGCCCATTATTATATAATGACCCATTGTCAAGCGTTTGAAACGCTTTTGATCATCCTTCAATTTCCATGGAAGTTGGTTATTCTTACCAATCCCCCCTGCTTGATCCAACGCAGCAATAATCGAAACTTTCATATTATTCAATCACACCAGAAATATAAAGAAATTGCCGGATAATCAAAAACTTAAACAGCAACATCCGCTTTGATATGGGGATGTGCTTGATAATTGATCAATTCGAAATCATCGTATTGATAGTCAAAAATGGAAATAACCTGATCATTTATTTTTATGTTTGGTAATGTGAACGGTTGGCGCTTAAGCTGCGTTTCAGCTTGTTCAACATGATTATTATACAAATGTACATCACCAAATGTGTGAACAAATTCCCCTACTTTCAGGTTGCATACCTGCGCGATCATATGCGTTAGCAGTGCATAAGATGCAATATTGAAAGGCACACCTAAAAAAATATCTGCCGACCGTTGGTAGAGTTGACAAGATAAAGCCTGATTTACAACATAGAATTGAAACAAAAGGTGACACGGTGGTAGTGCCATTTTATCAATATCAGCCACATTCCAAGCGCTGACAATCAATCGGCGTGAATGTGGATTTTTCTTTATCTCATAAATCAAATTAGTAATTTGGTCAATCGACCCTTGGTCAGGAGTTGTCCAGAACCGCCATTGGCTACCATAAACCGGTCCGAGTTCTCCTTTTTCATCCGCCCATTCATTCCAAATACGAACGCCATTTTCTTGCAGATAACGGACATTTGTGTCGCCTCTAAGAAACCAAATAAGTTCGTAGATAATTGACCTTATATGCAGCTTCTTTGTCGTAATTATTGGAAATCCTTCCTCGAGGTTGAAGCGCATTTGATACCCAAACACCGACCTGGTACCCACTCCAGTCCGATCACTCCTCTCTGCTCCGTGATCGATGATATGCTGCATAAGGTCCAAATATTGCTTCATTGTTATTGAACCTCAATAATTGCTTCTGACCTGGATTTTATGATTTCTTTTCCATGAGTGATGTCCAACATTATTTGAGCGATCAATAGGTCAACGTTAGGGAATTTTTTTTCATCACGCAGCCTGGCAATAAAATTCAATTTTAATTCCCTAGAATATAAATCCTCATCGAAATCCAACAAATGAGTTTCCATACGAGTTTCTAACGATCCTTTATCGAAAGTAGGCCGTACTCCAATGTTTGTAACAGCACCATAAACATTTCCATTGACCGATGCAGTACATGCATAAACCCCTACTTTAGGCAAAGCCTTTTGATCCCATATTTCAAGATTGGCAGTTGGGATTCCTAATGTCCTACCACGACCATCACCAGGAATTACAATCCCCTGTATAGAATATGGTCGATCCAGCAGCTTTTGTATAAATTCAACATCCCCTTCGCTCAAAGCATTCCTAGCCATGCTCGAGGAAACGACACCTTCTTGGATTTCAACTGGAGGTAAAACATCAACCGTGTAACCGATTCTGCTACCATACTCTTTTAAGGTTGGAATGTCACCTTCCCTATCTCGACCTAATGCAAAATCATCCCCCACACAAAGGCCTTTCATTTGTAAATGTTTGTATAGAAATTCCAGGAATTCATAAGCCGAAGTCCGTGCAACATTCTTATCAAAATCTTGGGTCACTACATAATCAACACCCAAATCTCCTAGCAAATTAGCTCGCTCATCTGGGGTGGTCAAATAATATTGCCCACTTCGACCACGAAGTACCGACGCAGGATGAGGATGAAAAGTTAGCACTACAGATGGCACAGATGATGCTTGGGCTTTAGATATGATATGGTGAGCAAGTGCTTGATGTCCAAGATGCACTCCATCAAATGATCCTATCGTTAACCAAGTATCCTTCAACTGGAGTTGACTTATTGATCGGTAATGACGCATATCCTATCTAACAACATATCCAAGGTTTTCTCTATGCTTACCTGGCAATCCTGCCTGATCTATTCGATGTACAAATAGGAGAGAATGATTTCAATTATGTCTGGAAAAAGACTTTTCGAGGCTGCCATTCACGTTTGTCTTCATCAACTTCCATCAACGCAACAAGATCGCCCTGTTCGCTTACACCGCGTGCCCAACCGGATTGATCTGCTTCAGCCGGTATTCGATGTCCATGACGCACTTTTTCAACCTGGTCTGCGTTCAATTCAATTAAGGGCCAATCGGCTAAAGCCTCGGCTGCTGGTATCAAGAACTTGTACCAGTCACCTGCGTCAAATGCCTCTTGCAATCGGCGTAAAGGTACTGCATCTCTTAGTGTAAATCGCCCGCTTTTTGTTCTCCGCAGTCCAACCAAATAAGCGCCTGTACCTAACGAATTTCCCAGGTCATTGGTCAATGAGCGCACATAAGTCCCAGAGGAACAATATACATCAATAACCGCTTCGGGAAGAGCCCATTCTAATACCTCAAGGCTGTAAACATTTATAGTCCTGGGCTCCAACACAACCTCTTCCCCTTTGCGCGCCAATTCGTAAGCCTTGCGACCCTTTACCTTTACGGCTGAATATGGCGGAGGAACCTGCTTGATTTCACCTACGTATTGCTGCAGCATCTCATCGAACTGTTCCTCAGTGATATCATCAAATTGATTTTGACTAGTAAAACGACCTTCCGCATCGTATGTATCTGTGGTGCTGCCAATCCTGATTGTCGCCTGATATCGTTTATCCGAAGCCGAAACATACTCACTTAAACGAACAGCTGGACCAATCAAAATCACCAATACTCCTGAGGCTCGTGGATCCAACGTGCCTGTATGACCCGCGCGCCGAATTCCCGTACCTCGGCGGACGGTTTGCACAACATCGTGCGAGGTCATACCTATGGGTTTGTCAACAACCAGTACACCTGAAACTGCATTTTTTATTTTTTCTGGATCGCTTTTATTATTATCCATGCTTATCTCCCCGGATGAATTTTCTTTCTAATAATAATTATATCAATTTTTACCGTTTTAGATTTATTTATATCCACAATGAAAAAGATTCGAGTTAATTTTCAAATACTATTACTATCCAATAGATCGCTCGTAAGTTTAAGCACTTTACTTTTTACTTCATCTATACTTCCATCAATTTCTGCACCGGATGCCGGAGCATGACCTCCGCCGCCAACCTGCGCCGCAATTTTTGACACATCAAATCCAGGTTGAGCTCGCCAACTCACTTTTACTTTTTCATTCGGTTGTTCAACAAAGATCACCGCAATATCTGCTCCATCGATCGACGATAGTACATTGATCAAGTCTGCATCATCTCTACCTGGATAATTTACCTCTTTACGATCCGCAATGGTCAGCGTTGTCCAAACCAAACGATCCTTTTTTTCCAGATTGTTTAGTCCAATGCCCCAAAATTGGGTCGCTTCGAAAGACCGATTTACCATTGATCTACGATATAACTCCGGTAAATTTCCCCCTTTATCCATCAATTCCGCTGAAATGCGTAAAACCTCTGGTGTCATATTCGAAGTACGGAAGCCCAAGGTATCCGTTACAATTCCAGTTAGTAATGCTGTAGCAACGCCATCGGTTATCGGTAATCCGGCATAGGATATTAAGTTAAATAATATCTCTGATGTTGCAACTGCCTTTAAATCAACAAGATTTATTTTTGCAAAATTGTTATTTGTTGGGTGGTGATCAATATTAATATCAGGTTTAATATTATTATTCCAAACCCCACCAGTTCTTTCCATATCCGAACAGTCTAATATAACCACAAAATCGTACACACCATCAGGTGTTTTCAGAACTTGATCAGCGCCAGCAATATAACCCAAATTCACGGGGACACCATCATGAGATACCATCTGGACATTCAATTTATGCGCTTTTAATGATAAACCTAATCCTAAGAGGGACCCTATCGCATCACCATCAGGACGAATGTGAGTAACAATTAAAATGTTCTCAGCCTGTTCAAATTGATTATTTATTGAGCACGCTAGAGAAACATCCATCATATTACTCAATTTCATCTCCGAAAAGCTTGGAATCGTCTGGCGGAGACGATATTTCATTGATTTGGCTTTCACTTTTCATTTCATCTGTCTCACTTAATGTAGCAAGAAGTTGGTCAATCCTTTCTGCACGTTCGAATGTTGGATCCCAATGAAACCGTAATCTAGGGAATGTGCGCAGTGAAATCCGAGCAGCCAGTTCTGTTCTTAAATAGCCCCTGGCGTGATTAAACCCATCTAAGATTTCTTCCGATCGCTCTGAACCGTCCAATGCAGAGTAATATATATCAGCAAAAGCTAACTCTCTATCCACATTTACATCAGTAATGGAGACTCCCTTCAATCGAGGATCACCAATTTGAAAAATTAGGATTTCTGATAATTCTTCCTGTATGCGTTCAGCTATGCGCTCCGCTCTTGTCGAGGTAACCATAACCTGCTCCTTAGGTAATACGATCCAATTTAGACCACTGCTACTTGTTCTAATTCGAAGCTCTCTAGAATATCTCCTTCTTCGTAATCTTCAAAATCTTTAAGCGCTATGCCGCAATCAAACCCTGTTCTCACCTCTCGGACATCATCTTGGTGATGCTTTAAAGACTTCAATTCTCCTTGAAATACTTCGATTTTCTGCCTTATTACGCGGCATTTTTGCATTCCGTTTTATCTCACCATCCAAGACATGGCAGCCAGCAATTTTACCCACCTTCGAAATTCTAAATACCTCCCTTACTTCCGCATGACCAATTACATTTTCGACAATTTCTGGTTCGAGTAAACCTTTTAATGCTTTTTCAATGTCTTCCGTCAAACGGTAAATAATATCATAAAGTCTAATCGAAACACCTTCATCATCCGCTAATCGGACAGCAGCCGTATTAGCTTCAACATTAAATCCGATTACGATTGCTTTTGATGCTGCAGCTAACATTACATCATTTCTGCCTATATTCCCAGTTTCAGCATGAAGGATGTTGACTTTTAAATCACCTTCTCTTAAATCATTTAGCGAAGAGATAATTGGTTCGAGTGAACCTTGAACATCAGCTTTCACAATCAACCGTAATTCTTGTAACTCACCAGCCTGGAATTGATCAAACAACTGCTCTAATGTTACGGCATTTTGTGGTTTAGCCCTTCTCACTTTTTTCGCTTCCAAACGTTTGCGAGCTAAATCACGGGCTTCCCGGTCAGTACTTACAACCTGGAATATATCCCCCGCTTTCGGAACATCACTTATGCCCATTGTTGAGATTGGTGTTGAAGGACCCGCAGATTGAATTTTATTTCCACGATAGTCGAACATAGCTCGTAACCGCCCGTAAGTGCTTCCAACAAGAAGGATTTCTCCAACTTCTAAGTTGCCGTTCTGTACAAGCAGGGTTGAAATAACTCCCCTGGCTTTGTCACGCTCAGCTTCAATAACAGTTCCAATCACTTGACCTTCCGGATTTGCCCTGATATCAATATTATCTGCGACCAAAATAATTGCTTCTAGCAAATCTTCCAAACCCTCCTGCATCTTAGCCGAAATCGGCACGATGATTGTATCTCCATCCCATTCATCAGGAATCAGACCAATTTCTGCAAGCTGCTGTTTGGTTCGATCACTGTCAGCATTTGGTTTATCGATCTTATTTTAATGCAACCACGATCGGGACATTTGCCGCTTTTGCGTGGGCGGCTGCCTCTCGAGTTTGCGGCATGACTTCATCATCAGCTGCCACAACCAAAACGACGATGTCCGCCCCTTGTGCGCCGCGAGCCCTCATTGCTGTAAATGAGGCATGCCCCGGAGTATCAAGGAAAGTTATAGTGCGCCCGTCATGTGCGACCTGGTATGCAGCAATATGTTGAGTTATGCCTCCAGCTTCTCCTCCGGCAACATCTGTGTCACGGATCGCATCGAGAAGGGTTGTTTTCCCATGATCAACATGTCCTAAAATTGTCACGACTGGCGGTCGAATCTCCAAATCTTCCGGATTTTCATCGGCAATAATCCTCCGCCATAATGGGATTTCTCCGGCACTTTCTTCATCCAGCTCTTCGATTGATTCGAGCCTGACCTCATAACCCATCTCAGCGGCCACGATGGCAGCCGTGTCGAAATCGATCTGTTGGTTAATATTCGCCATTACTCCATTAGCCATCAAATTTTTGATGACTTCAATAGGACTGGAATCAATGGCTTGGGCTAGTTCTCTAACGGTTATTGTCGAAGGGAGTTCGATTATTTTTGTATCTTGTCCATTATCGCTCATAAACCACCTCTAGGTTATTTTTATTGAATCGTGTCCCAATGAGCGATCCAGGTAAAAAATATTTCAACAATGCGTTATTTAATTAAGCTTGTTTTCCATCGCCCATTGTTTTTACAAAACGCATTTACTTCTACCTGATTTTCAACGTTCTCTTTGGAGATCAGAAAAATTATCTCCATGACTGTGCATGTTACAACTTCCTAGAACCTTTGATAATAAGTTAATATCTATTGGTCCTCAGTTGATAAAGTATCCTTAAATTCAACCAAAATAATTTTATCTTGATCGGATAAATCGGTTCTTAATGCATGTGCTATTGAACCTTTTAATCCCTCTTCCCAGCATGAATGCTTATTATGTAAATATGCTCCTCGCCCTGCAATTTTCCCGGTCGGATCGATTTGAATACCATTTGGTGTTCGGACTATCCTGATCAATGATCGCTTAGGCAGGACTTCTCTGCAACCGATGCATGTGCGTTGAGGTACATGCTTTTTTTTCTTTGTTTTCGACACCGGCTGGCTCATCTATTCAACAATAATTACCACTGCTCTTCCCAGTCTTGTTCGTCTCGTTTGCGCTTTCTTTTTACGATGGTCGCATCTGCATCTGGATCATACTCGATTTCAATGAACTTCTTTTTCTTCTCTTTTTTCTTTTTCTTATCAGTATCTGCATCTTCAAATTCGCCATCTTCTTGTCCAAATTCCAAAACATCTGGGCGCAATGCGAAAATTTCTTCTAAGGAACCGGCTTCCTCACCAATTTCTGGAATTTCCTCCCCCTCAAATTCCAATTCACCCTCTTCAATTTCTTCAGTTTTATCTTCGTCGATTTCTAATTCAGAAACCTTTTCAACCGTTTCCTCTACAGGCTCTCCTTCAACCTCTGCGGAAGTTTCACCCTCCTGATCTTGTTCAACAGGTGAAATTTCCTCACCAGTTACTTCAGAGATCAATTCAGATGAATCGACATCTGCAATTTTCTCAACGGCTTCTTCTCCCTCAATTTCTTCTAGTATTTCTTCTGGGTAAGTCAGGTTATCTAACGCTTCTTGAAGCACTTTCATACCTTTCGGACCCATACCATGCAGCGCTAATATTTTATCCGAATCAATTTCCATCTGCAGCATCAAATCGCCTACTGTTCGAAACCCGCCTTCACTAATGACTGCATAAACCCTATCTGAAACCTCAAACTTTTCTAATGGAATATCGAATGCTTGTGGAGGTAACGTTGCACGAACTGCTTGAATTTGTTCTTCTTCTGCTTCCCTCTCTTCTTGGAATTTCTGTAAAATTCCCCTTTCCACCCGTTCAACAAACTTTGTAATTACTTGATATTCTTCCGGAGTAACTGGGCGTCCTTCGGCCTTTTTTGCCAGAATCATTTCTACCTGAGGACAAATTTCCTGCTCTTTTTCCGCTATATGTGCATATTCGGTATCATTCTGAAGTTTGTATAGTGCGTCTGTTGCCGCTTCCGGCAAACTCTTGATATCAATCCGCCAAGAGGTTAATTTCGCCGCCAAACGTGCATTTTGTCCATCTCGACCTATTGCCAAACTTAGTTGGTCTTCTGGAACTACAACTGTAGCAGTTTTTGATTCTTTATCTAATTGATTTAGATACACCCCTGCAACCCTGGCAGGGCTTAAAGCTTTTGCTAGATATATCGTTGGATCTGGATTCCATTCAATAACATCAATTTTCTCATCGTTAAGCTCGCGTACTATCGCTTGAATCCGTACACCTCGAATACCTACACAAGCCCCCACAGGGTCAACACCAGCCTGGAGAGCAGAAACAGCAACTTTGGATCGATGCCCTGGTTCACGTGAAATCGATCGAATTTCAACTAATCCGTGGTAGATTTCCGGCACTTCATTTTCCAATAAACGACGTAGAAAATTCCGATGTGCCCGTGAAAGTATTATCTGAGGTCCACGTGGTGATGATTTTACTTCCAGCAACAAAGCTCGGATACGATCGTGTACCCGAAATCGTTCACGTGGAATTTGTTGGTTGCGCGGCATTATCCCTTCCGCTTTCATTTCCATGCCGACTGAAACACCCTGAACATTTATAGCCTGGACGACTCCACTTACAATCTCGCCAATCTGTTTGCTGTAATAATCAAACTGGGATTCTCGTTCTGCTTCTCGAATCCGCTGTTGGATCACCTGACGAGCGGTTTGAGCCGCGACTCGACCAAAATTTTCCGGGGTTGATTCTACGACAACCATTCCACCGATTTCAACTTCTGGATCAACCTCGCGAGCTTCTTCAAATGAGACTTCAGTGCGCGAATCCTCAACCTCTTCGACGACTTCCTTTTCTGCATAAATTGAAACTTGACCAGTCTCAGAATCAACTTCCGCTTCAATCAACTGCGCATTAGAAGCGTTTTTCGATCGGCGATAGGCAGAGACCATGGCTGCTTTTAAAGCCTCTAAAACAACTTCTTGGGGAAGTTGTTTTTCCTCTAATACCTCATTGAATGCAAGTTCAAATTCGTTTTTCATACACTTCTTTTCTCCACATGGAGCTAAATACCTGATGATATGAAGAAAAGTGGGGGTTGCCCACTTTTCATCGATGCCAATATCAATAAAAGTAACCGTAATAACACAAAAATTTTAACACGGAACAGATACCAGTGCAAGGCTTTTCGCAATCCTAAGGATCAATCTAACTAAATGTTAACGTTATTGAATACTCTTTTCCAATCTCCAGGAAGGGTCATTGACTTCTCTACGCTTACCTAAATGATCGAAGAAAAACCAACGACCAGGTTCATGTGCAATCACTTTATACCCGTGGTTTTTATAAAATCTCAATGCTGCCGAATTTTCTTTACTCACATTCAACGTAGTTTTAATAAAATTACGCTCCTTTAGATCCTTTTCAGCGGTTTCCATTAATCGAGATCCGATACCATAACCACGGAAGGGTTCCTTTATTCGAAATGCATAAAAATAAGCCCTTTGATTGCCATCAGCTAATTCCGATCTAGGACTGTGTAGTTGTACAAAAAGTTGGCCAATCAGACCTGATCCATTTAATTCCACAACCCACAATATCGCCTTGCCATTACACGAGTTGACAAAAATTTCATTGTACAATCTGCGATAAAAAATATATTCACCATCCCATTCTAAATCTGGCAAATCACTGCGGTTTACTTGACGAATATTTAAATTCGCATTCAATTTTTCATTCGTTGAAGAAACATTCATTAGGATCTAAATATTTTTATTTATGGATACACCAGGATATTAACCTGCATTCCAATATCATTTTTCATCCTGGATTGTATCTATTACTATTTCTAGATATTTCTTTTCTTCCGCCTCGTTTTCAAATTTTCCATCCAACCGGTCTGCTTTCAACCGCTTCAATATCTTACGGTAGATAGGTCCAGGAGGGATACCCAGCTCTTTTAGATCATTTCCATCTGTCGAAAGAGCGATATATTGCCAGTTGACTACATAATTCATGACCGCTTCTCTTACATTTTCATTGTTTATCGATAGAAAGAAACCATATACAGCGAGAGCGGGCACATCTGAAAGACGGTTAAGGACCACACTTGGTGGAACATTGAAAAACTCTGATTGATTTCTCCATAAACTGTTTGCCGCAAGTATGATATCTTCCAAATATACAGGTATACGTAGCCGACTTATCACACTAGTAATTTCTGTAGGCAATAGACGGATCATCCATACTATATACGATAGATCTTTTTGAATCTCTACGCCGTTATCGTCATTATCCAATCCCCAGTACTCCTCGGGCTGGGAAGAATGTAAGATGCTCAGCCGTTCCAGGAACCACTCGTCACATATTAATGCTGGGTCTATCGCATTTAATAAATCTAATGCATCCAATCTTGCCATATATTTTAGGTGAATTCGATTCAATAAATATGCTATCAAGTTCATGTCTTATCCTATCACCCGACAGACGTTCTAATAGTGCGGTGGCTTCCTGGAGTAATTCAAGAGTACGATCCTCTATCTTAAAATTAAACCTCTGTTCAAATCGAACAGCTCGTAATATTCTGGTTGGATCGTCAACAAATGATAGTGAATGTAGGACTTCGAACCAGGCCATCCTGGAGATCTTTATATCCCCCCCAATAATCATGCAGTTCACCAAAATGAAGGCCATCTAATCGCAACGCTAATGTATTTATTGTAAAGTCTCGTCGATGCAAATCTAATTTTATACTTCCTCTTTCAACAGTAGGTAATGCTGTTGGATAAGTATAGAATTCTGTTCGGGCGCTTACAAAATCAATAAATCTAAGCCCTGAACCTTTACAAATTGCTTCAAAATACGAAATAACTTTGTCTGAATTTTGATCCTTAAGATGCCATTTTGCTGTGCCAAACCGTCCGTGACTTGTAACCCTACCTCCGTATTTTTTTGCCAGCCCTTTTGCGATTTTTATCGCATCACCTTCTACGACCAAATCAAAATCAAGGCTATGTCGAACCAATAATAAATCTCGGACAAATCCACCCACAATATAAAGCGCAGCGCGTTGTTCGAATGCTTCTTTCGCTATTGATTTTAATAATTCTAGGCACTCAGCTGGCAATGACGATTTTAATAACGAAGTTAAATTTTTATGACCTGTATGGCTAGTTTTTTTTGTCAGCGTTTTCAATAAATCTGTCCTGGTGACAATACCAATAATCTCATCCGTTTCCGGATCAACAACAGGGATTTGTCCCCACCCAGATTCAGTCATTAATTTTTGTAGTTGCTCGATAGAATCGTCTGGATTCACCGTGAAATGACCCGCTTCCATCAATTTTTCAGCTGTCAAATTCAACTTATGAGCGAGTGCACGGTCAACTGCTCGTCTGGTTAATAACCCAATTACTCTCCCATCATCCACAATTGGATACCCCTCATATCCATATCGACGCATTCGTTCTGATGCTGACTCAACGGTGGTGCTGGGGTTTAACAATTGAGGAACAACTGACATAAGTTCTGAAACAGTCACTGAGGGTTTTATCTTAACCCATAACAATTGGATTAATTCTTCACGAATCTCTTCAATTGAACGGTCACGGATTAAACACGCGGCCGCGCGTTCATGACCTCCTCCTCCAAAAGATGCTAATATTACCGCCACATCGATATTGTCTTTCATTGATCTCGCGATAAGCTGCACACCCCCACGTGTTTTAATCAACAGGAAAAGAGCATCCGGATCGAGAAGATCACGCATCTTATGAGCGATACTCGATAATTCTTCTTCCAGATGTGTGGCATCACCTTGAGCAATAATCACAGTGAAACCATGAACATTGTGATATTCAGCTGCTTTTGACAGCAAACCAAAAAGTTCTTCTTGAACTTGCGACAAAGGAAGATTAATGAATTTCCCGGCTATTTGAAGATCTGCTCCTCGTTCCAACAAGTATGCGGCGGCTCTCAAATCGCGTGCGGTTGTGCGAGTATAAGTTAAAGAGCCAGTGTCTTCATATATCCCGAGCAGTAAAAGGGTAGCTTGAATGGTTGAAAGTGCGCCATTCTTCTCTTGCAGCATTTCAACCAATAGTGTCGTTGTAGCTCCAGTTTCTATTGATTGTACAGTCCAATTCTCAGGAAGATTCTCACGCACAGGGTGATGGTCGACCACCTGGACGTTTGTATTTGTTCCCATCCCCTTTATGCTAACTAAGGATTGAGTATCCACTAAAGTGACTGTTTCAATACGTTCGAGCCGTAAGTCGCGTGGATCCACAAATGGGAATTCCATTCCATATAAAGTCAGAAAAGCCTTTACATTTCTATTTATCCGGCGAGGCAATACTGGTACGGATGAATCATGCAGCAAATGAGCAGCCATCAGGGATGCTAAAGCATCAAAATCTGCTTGTTCATGAGTTAATATTATGTGCATTTTATTTTCTCAATTAATTCATTTTGCTGCATGAAAAAAAACAACCAACAAATAAATTTTATACGAAATATATACCTATAAAATCGCTAACATTTACAAATTCCAAGACTATTATTCGACTATAAACCTTGCACCCAATATTGTAATCCACAAATTTATGAATTCTTTATTTAGCAATTTCCTTTGAGCAGTACACTACTTACCCGGTATATAGGTCAAATTTTTTCAATGATCAGCTTATGAATGAAAATTACTGATTCCAAAGAACCAAATTTTTTAAAGTTAATTTCGATTGGGGTAAAATGTTGCTTGCACCAATAAGTTTATATCGATAAGGGGTTACTATATGATTAAAAGGATATCTGTCTTCGGGAGTTCAATGCCCAATCCGGGTGATCAGGCATACGAAGAAGCGTTACACCTGGGTCGATTACTCGGTAGAAACGGATATACAGTATTGACCGGTGGATACATTGGGACAATGCAGGCTGTATCACAAGGAGCAGCCGAGAGCGGGGCGCATGTAATCGGAGTGACCTGTGATGAAATTGAAGCATATCGTCCTGTCGGTCCCAATCGTTGGGTAAGCGAAGAAATTCGGCTTTCAACCCTTCGTGAACGGGTATTTACCTTGATCAGCGAATGCGACGCTGCGATTGCACTTCCAGGAGGAGTTGGCACTTTTCTAGAAATCATCACAATGTGGAACAATTTATTAATTAAGGCATTAGTTCCTCGCCCTTTGCTGCTCGTCGGGAGTGGATGGAAAACCACAATAGGAACTTTCTTTGAATCAATGAATCCATATTTGTCAGCATCACAACGCGAAATTCGTTACTTTTGTTCCAGAAATTGAAAGTGCAGTTACATCAATAAAGGAATTATAAATTGTTTAAATACTCGTGTAACTACTCCAGCTATCAAATAACTTTTTTCGTACACGCATATTAAGACCTTTGCCAGCCATTCAACCAGCACGCCTCCAAAAGCAGTCTGCAGAACTGGTCGCACAATTCAACGACCCAGCCGAATTTGTGCGGAAACTCTATAATTATTTAGAATCTTACGCAGATCGTACACACCGTCCAGGACAAGCTGGAGATCACCCATCTTTGATCCAAGCGTACGGTGTACGGTCTCCTGTAATTCGGCAAGTAGTGAAAGATCTCACACCTTTGGCTAAGGAGAATCCGGCCGTATCTTTAGAACTTTGTGATGCGCTTTGGGAGCAGCCTGTTTTTGAGTTCCGTCAAATATCAGCATATATGTTGGGCTTTATTAAAACCAAATCATCCAATTCAGTAATTGATAGAATAAAAATATTCATCAATAAAGAAACAGATGATAGATTAAATAGATGAATTATTAATTTACGGATTAGCAAACGCTCGAACGAATCATCCGCATTCGGTATACGCACTGATTGATGATTGGTTTGCCACAAAAGATCCATTCTTCTTGAAAATTGGTCTGAGAAGCCTAATCCCATTGTCAAAAGAAGGAGGGATCAAGAACTTACCAATAATTTATAAATTAATCCAACCATTTGTGCGAAACCATTCTCTTGAATATTTTCCTGATCTCACTGAACTCATAGATGTTTTAGCGCATCAATCGCCTCAAGAAACAGGCCATTTTTTGAGCCAAACCTTAGATTTAACGAACAGTCCCGATACCGCGTTGCTAATTCGCCAATGTATATACTCCTTTCCTTCAGATATCCAGACCAGTCTACGAAATGATTTGCGAAGATTCCGAGACCAACAATTAGGAGTATGAACATAAAAAAAGACTATCCTTGTCGGCTTTTCACCTCTTTGGTATAATCTTTCCACTTTGACTAGGCCTGTTGTTGGTTACATATCCACATTGGACAAACTCAAATGACTGACAGCATGGAGACCTGCAGGAAAAAAATAGAGGAGAGTAAGCAGACGTCATGACGATAGATAAAGATTTTAAGAATAAGTTGATGCAAGAATTTGCCAGACACGAGAACGATACAGGTTCTCCGGAAGTACAAGTAGCCATTCTAAGCAATCGAATTACTGTTTTGACAGATCACCTGCGTGAAAATCAGCACGACGAATTCCTCCAGGCGAGGGCTGCTAAAAATGGTTGGCCGGCGCCGGAGGTTGTTATCATATATGAGAAGAAAAGACTTCGAGCGGTATGTGGCTTTGACGGATCATTTAAAAATACGGCGAAAATAATTTGTTCAATCCGAGTAGATGGCCGAAGGTTATCCATCTACTCTTTTTTTCGTAAAATTTTATTTTTCACAAAAAAAGACAACAATCTATACAACAAATTTTCTTAAGGAATATTCACCAATGATTGGAACCGGGGGAGTTTTACAATACAGGTCCGAAAGTGTAATTTCCTGTCCATCTGATGTTTTGACAGAATAATTAACCAAAGGTCCGACACAAACTCGGTTGCAAATTCGAATTCAAAATACATAAACGATATTTTCAAATCCAATATATTATATCGATACGCCTGCCGGTTAGGTATTGAAAGATGACGATAATAGGAAGAGTTACTAGGTGTTGTCCTCATCTTTCAGTTCCTGACCAGGTGGGCAAATACAAAGGAGCATAAAATGCAAAAAGAAGGCCAAATTTTCACTACTGATTTAGGTAACCAAACGTATACTTTTGAAACAGGTAAACTTGCCGGTCTAGCTGGCGGGTCTGTAACTCTGCGAGTGGGAGATACGATGGTATTTGCCACAGCCACAATTAGTTCCAACATCCGTGCTGGTATTAATTTCTTACCGTTGACGGTAGATTTTGAGGAACGGATGTACGCCGGCGGCCGTATTCCAGGTTCTTTCTTTCGCCGTGAAGGTCGTCCCGGAGAAGAAGCCATTCTCACGGCAAGATTAACTGACAGGCCGATCCGGCCTCTGTTTCCGAAAGATTTACGCAATGATATACAGGTTATCTTGTATTCATACTCAACTGATGGGATCACCCCCATGGATATACTCGCGGTCAACACGGCATCAGCTGCCCTGACAATCTCAGATGTACCATGGGCAGGCCCGATCGGCGCCGTTAGGATTGGTCTGATTGACGGAAATTTCGTAGTGAATCCAACATTCCCACAATTAAACATGTCCGTATTGGATTTACGCTTGGCAGGTACTCGAGAGGCACTATTAATGGTTGAGTGCGGGGCACAAGAAGTTTCTGAAGATATTATTGTTGACGCGCTCGATTTTGGTCATAAGGCTATACAACCATTTATTGACACGCAACTCCAAATGGCAAGTGAAGTTGGAAAAGAGAAGAGAATATTTACACCGCCCGAGACTAATGAAGCATTAAAAGTCGAAGTTCGAAATCGAGTTACCAATCAACTGCAAGAGATTCTGGAAAGACCTTACGACAAATCAGAATTGTACAACTCAATTGACCTCCTCAAAGAAGAATTGATCGCAGATCACATTGATGAGGAAGAAGAATTGATTCCCCAGGTGAAAGAAGCATTCGAAGAAACATTAAAGGATGTTGTTAGAAAACGAATATTAGACACAGGAAAGCGTCCTGATGGTCGCAGTATGCAGGATATTCGCTCCATCTGGTGTGAAGTTGATGTCAGCCCCCGCGCACATGGGTCTGGATTATTCACCCGCGGTGAAACTCAGGTATTGACTTTAGCTACATTGGGAACACCCCGCGAAGCTCAAGAATTGGATAACCTGACTCCATCAGAATCCAAACGTTACATTCACCACTATAATTTCCCACCCTTCTCAACAGGAGAAGTCAAACCTCTGCGCGGTACTTCCCGCCGAGATGTTGGTCATGGCGCATTGGCAGAGCGTGCTCTGTTACCAGTTATCCCACCAGAAACAGAATTCCCTTATACGCTGAGACTTGTATCCGAAGTGCTCTCCTCAAACGGTTCTTCTTCAATGGCTTCAGTATGTGGATCAACCCTCGCACTAATGGACACCGGTGTGCCCATAAAATCACCAGTCGCAGGAGTAGCGATGGGTTTGGTCAAAGAAGGAGAGCGATACAGCATACTTACTGACATTATGGGGATTGAAGATCACCTGGGCGATATGGATTTTAAGGTTGCTGGTACCCGTGAAGGTATTACCGCACTTCAGATGGATATCAAATCCACCGGGATAACTTCCGAAATAATGTCCCAAGCCATGCAGCAAGCGCATGACGCTCGATTCTTCATCCTCGATAAGATGAGCGAGGTTATCTCTCAAACTAACCCAGAATTAAAACCGCATGTACCTCGAATTACAGTTGTGAATATTCCTGTTGATAAAATTGGCGCGATTATTGGACCCGGTGGAAAAACTATCCGCAGTATCCAGGAAGAAACGGGTACAAAAATCGACGTAGGTGAGGAAGGAGCAGTTTTTATTGCGGCAACAGATGGTGAAAGCGCCAGACAGGCAGTCGAAAGAGTTGAAGCATTAACCGAATCAGCAGAAGTGGGCCGTATCTATACTGGTAAAGTTGTGCGCGTTGTTGATTTCGGTGCGTTTGTGGAAATCTTACCGAATATGGATGGATTAGTACACATTTCACAGTTAGATACCCAGCGCGTGGAAAAGGTTGAAGATGTAGTGCGAATGGGTGATGAAATCACAGTCATGGTTACAGACATCGATCCACAAGGTAAGATACGTTTGTCCAGACAAGCAGTACTTGAAGGTTGGACCGCAGAGGAAGCTGCTGCACGAGATCGTAAACGCAGCAGTGGCAGAAAACCCAACCAGGGTCGTCGCAATTACAACCGTAGAAAGTAACCTCTTCAGCTTAAACAAACCAGTGAATCAAGGAATTTGATAATCATTTATCAAGCCTAGTCAGTTCATTGTATACAGCCGCAGTATTCAGGAGTTAAAATAATGACAGTCAACAAGATGGGGAATCCCAGCAATTATGATCTCGACAATCATGGATTGCGAAATTTAAATATGTCATATTGGACACTATCTTCTGGCGCCTTAATTGAGCGGATCGTCACTCGAAGAGAAGGTGTATTAGCTCACGAAGGAGCAATCATTGTTCGCACAGGTTCACATACTGGTCGCGCGCCAAATGACAAGTTTATCGTCAAAGACAAAGTAACCGAGGATACTGTTTGGTGGGGTAAGATCAACAGCTCAATGGATCAAGCTTGTTTCGATCAATTGCTGCTGCATATGCGTTCCTATTTCCAAGGTCGGGACGTCTTCGTTCAAGATACTACTGCAGGGGCACATCCCGAATATCGATTACCTATCCGTGTAATTACTGAAACCGCCTGGCATAGTCTTTTTGCCCGCAATATTTTCATTCGGGAAGAAATTGAGAATTTGCCAGATCACGTACCTGAATTCACAATAATGCACGCTCCAGGCTTCCATGCAAATCCTGAAGAGGATGGAACGAATTCTGAAGTATTTGTCGTGATAAATTTCGAGAAGAAATTAATACTTATCGGCGGTACCAGTTATGCGGGTGAGATCAAGAAATCGATTTTCTCAGTCTTGAATTATCTCTTACCGCTTAAGGGTGTGCTATCCATGCATTGCTCAGCTAATGCAAGCAAAGATGGGGATGTTGCTTTGTTTTTTGGTTTATCGGGGACTGGCAAAACAACCTTGTCCTCTGATCCCAACCGGTCATTGATCGGCGACGATGAACATGGCTGGGCTGATGATGGTGTTTTCAATTTCGAGGGTGGATGTTATGCAAAAACCATTAACCTGAGCCCAAAGTTAGAACCAGTGATCTGGAACGCGACGCGGCATTTTGGAACAATATTAGAAAATGTCAGTGTAGATCAATATACAAGACGGATCGATTTCGATGATTCAAGCCTCACAGAAAACACTCGAGCCGCTTATCCGGTTGGTTTCTTACAAAACAGCATTGTATCAGGTCGCGGAGACCACCCTTCTAATATTTTCTTCCTAACCGCGGATGCCTTTGGTGTAATGCCTCCCATCGCACGCTTGAATCCGGACCAGGCGAAGTATTACTTTTTATCTGGTTACACTTCGAAATTAGCGGGAACTGAAAAAGGTGTTACTGAACCTCAAGCGACTTTTTCCGCATGCTTCGGGGCGCCGTTTTTACCCCTGCACCCCTCTGTATATGCAGATTTATTAGGGGAAAAAATCGAGAAGCACGGCTCTAGCGTTTGGCTGATCAATACCGGATGGACAGGCGGTCCTTATAGTGAGGGCTCCAGAATCAGGCTTCCCTACACCCGAGCAATGGTAAC
Source organism: uncultured Chloroflexia bacterium (assembly GCA_963753725.1). GTDB lineage: Bacteria > Chloroflexota > Anaerolineae > Anaerolineales > UBA4823 > CAVWDI01. Next base: position 522,161 of record CAVWDI010000001.1, read on the forward strand.
CGCAGTCTTGAATGGCGAATTAGATGAAGTAGAAATGCGGACAGATAAAAACTTCTGTTTTGACGTTCCAGTTGCGGTACCAGATGTCCCTCCCGAAGTTTTAGATCCGAAAAGTACTTGGTCCGATCCGGATGCATATGATAAAAAAGTCCGAGAATTAACCGCCAGTTTCCACGAAAATTTTTCTCAATTCGCAGGACATGTCCCTTCAGAAATCGCTTTTTCAGGCCCAGATTTACGCTGCCGCTAGAAAAAAACGCGGTTTGGGTAATTAAAATTTGAAACCTTTTGAGAAGAAATTCATCTATTAGTGTAACCATGAATAAATTTAATCAGTAATAATGCATCAAATAATAATTAAGGTTCAGAAAAATCACGAGTTTGTGTTACAAAGAAGCTCTCGAAATACAACTTAAATATCATATTGAGGGAAAATAATGGATTTTAATCTGACAGACCTTTCCAGCCAATCGGATAATACTGAAGAAATTCCTGTCAATGTATTGATCCTCGGGTCAGGACCAGCTGGACTTTCAGCGGCGCTCTATGCTGCCCGGGCGGATTTAAACCCGATTGTACTCACTGGAATGGAGTTAGGCGGTCAGGTGTCTTTGACCCATATCGTTGAAAATTACCCGGGATTTCCAGAAGGGGTCGGTGGGAATGAGCTTGTAGAATTATTCCAAAAACAGGCAGAACGCTTTGGCGCAAAACTGGAATTTGATTCGGCAACCGAAGTGGATCTGAGCGAGAGACCATTTAAAAGTTAAAACTTACAATACGACCTATTTAGCGAATTCATTGATCGTTACCACCGGAGCTACACCGCGACACCTGGGTATCCCTGGCGAAGTTGAATTAACAGGAAGAGGGGTTTCATATTGCGCAACATGTGACGGCTGGTTTTTTAAGGATAAGGATCTAATTGTCGTCGGGGGAGGCGACAGTGCACTAGAAGAAGGAATATTCCTCACTCGTTATGCAAAATCTGTGAAAATAGTCCACCGCAGGGATGAGTTGCGGGCCGGCCAGATTTTACAAAATCGAGCAAAATCTAATCCAAAGATAGATATCGTTTGGAATTCTGTATTAACTGAGATTACCGGCGATGAGGCAGTTGAATCTGTTCGTCTTCAAAATACAGTTACTAAAGAGGAAAGTGTTGAGAATATAGATGGTGTATTCATATTTATCGGTCATGTTCCCAACACATCGATTTTTGAAAACCAACTTGAAATGAACGAACTTGGCTATTTAATAAATGACCAATACATGCAGACGAATATTCCAGGTGTACTCACCGCCGGTGAAGTCTCTGATTCTCATTTTCGGCAGGTAATTACTTCAGCTGGAATGGGTGCCGCGGCTGCCATTCAAGCAGGTCACTTCCTTCAAGAAGTATCGAATGATTAGAATGAAAACTCCCCCGAAACATTATTACGGGGGTTCCTTTTATCCCGTACTGGATAAAAATCCTGTATCTGAGTGCAATTTTAACCTCAGGGGATGAAATAACACAATTTTCAAGGAGAGAAATATGAATCAAAAAGTGTCCATCATCGGCGCTGGCATGACAGGTTCTACGACTGCCCATTGGATAGCAGCTCGTGAGCTCGCTGATGTCGTATTAGTAGATATTGTCGAAGGAATGCCTCAAGGGAAAGCCTTGGATTTACAAGAAGCGCTGCCCATTATCGGTAAAGATGTGACTATTACTGGAAGCAACCATTACGAAGCAACCCTTGATTCTGATATTGTAATAATCACAGCTGGCTTACCGCGTAAACCGGGTATGAGCCGGGATGATTTACTTTTTACAAATGCAGATATTGTTCGTAAAGCCACTGAAGAAACAATTAAATACGCTCCTAACGCTATCTTTATTATTCTCACAAATCCATTGGACGTTATGTCATATGTCGCTTTGAAAACTGCCCAGATAGCGCCTCAAAAAATTATCGGACAAGCAGGCATCCTGGATTCAGCTCGGATGCGGGCATTCGTAGCTATGGAACTGGATGTCAGCGTTGAGAATATCCATTGTTATGTATTGGGCGGTCATGGTGATGATATGGTTCCTCTCACCAGCATTTCAAATGTGGCGGGGGTACCATTAAACAAAATATTATCTGAAGAGCGATTATCAGCAATTGTGGAACGAACACGTAAAGGCGGCGGCGAAATCGTGAGCTTATTAAAGAAAGGCAGCGCATATTATGCTCCGTCGGCTGCCCTGGCTCAGATGACCGAAGCAATCCTGAAAGATAAACACTTTATCGCTCCCGTCGCAGCCTATTTAGAGGGGGAGTACTCGTTACAAAAAATATTCTTCGGAGTATCCGCTCAATTAGGTAAAGACGGGATCGAGAAGATCATCGAATATGATTTGAACGAGGAAGAAATGAAAGCTCTGAAAAAATCAGCCAAAGGTGTGGCAGAAATTATAGCCAAGTTAGAACTATAAAAATATATTCAATTACCGGAGATACTATGATACTCAAAGAAAAATTATCGTTGATTATTCCAGAATGGCAGGAAAGAGTAACCAGGCTGCTTAGAACCAATCGGGATATGAAAATTGATGAGGTGACGATAGGGCAGGTATATGGCGGCATGCGAGGCGTTAAAGGCCTCGTATCTGAGATTTCATCAGTCCATCCCATCGAAGGAATAAAACTGAGAGGCTATTCAATACCACAATTATTGGACCTTTTGCCCAAACCAGACGGTGCTGAAATCCCTTACGTTGGTGGATTATATTCTCTCCTCTTAACAGGCGAGATTCCCAACATTGAGGAAGCCATTGAAGTTGAAGATACATGGCACGCAAGATCAAGAATTCCAGATCATGTGATAAAAGTTTTAAAAGAAATGCCGGAAGATACTGCTCCCATGACACTTTTTTCGCAAGCTATCCTCGCTTTACAAACCAATTCCATATTTACTCAAAGGTTTAAATCGGGGATGCGAAAAATTGAATATTGGGAACCAATGCTGGAAGACAGCCTGGACTTAACCGCCAAACTGCCCTCCATAGCAGCATTGATTTATAATCTTAAACAGAATAACAGTGAAGACATCCAGACAGACCCTTCACTTGATTGGAGCGCGAACTTCGTAAAAATGATGGGGGTGCAAGATAAGACTTATGAAGACTTATCCCGTTTGTATTTCATCATCCATTCTGATCACGAGAGCGGAAACGTAAGCGCGCATACCACACACCTGGTTGGTTCCGCACTCTCAGATATATACCTGGCAACTTCCGCAGGCATGAACGGGCTGTCCGGCCCATTACATGGCAGGGCAAACCAGGAAGGATTGCGGTGGCTTCTGGAAATTTATAATAAATATGGAAAATTGCCTTCGCGAGAAGAGGTTATCGAATATGCGTGGGAAACATTAAATGCTGGTCAGGTAATTCCTGGATATGGGCATGCTGTGCTCAGGAAAACAGATCCTCGCTTTACTGCTTTGCTTGAATTTGGAGATAAGCACTTTGAAAATGACGATATTTTCAACCTGGCAAAACTAGTATATAAGGTTGTGCCGGAAGTCTTGTTGGAACAAGGAAAAGCGAAAAATCCTTGGCCAAATGTTGATGCGATTAGCGGGACATTGCAGCTGCACTATGGTGTAAACGACTGCAACGAACACGGTTCTTGTGGTTTCTACACAGTTTTATTCGGTGTTAGCCGTATACTTGGTGTTTCCGCCAATGCGGTATGGGCTCGTGCACTTGGGCAATCCTTGGAACGTCCCAAATCCTTGACGACTGCAGCATTAGAGGAACTAGCATCATAAGACGTTCGGGGGCTTTAAATGTATTCGGGGTGTTTGGTGCTACAAGGATCCAAACACCCCGTTATTAATTTAATTTACGAAGTTAATATTACGGTTGAGGTGTTACTGCACTTGCTACACCAGTCCAAGAAAAAACGCGTGTATCACTTATTGCGCCTGCGGAATCCCAGACCGGATTCCCTTCATCATCCGTCCCGGTTTGTCTAACTGGCATCACCCACCAGCGGATCACATGTGGAACATTGTCGTTTTTTAAAAATGAGTTTGGTACATTGAACTTCGTATCAGTTACGTAATCAACGGATTTCCGCCCCTCACCTTCTGTTATATCTTCAATCGTAACAGCATACGCTTCACTTTCCCTCAAAGTACCCACCGATGCCCATTGAAGAGAAATGGTTTCATCAGTAAGGCTAAATGGTGAACCATCTGCGGGTAATAATAGGCTGGCGGCTGGGTATGGCGGAGGCAATGTTGGAGTGGGTGTTGGTCCTGGCGTTGCATTTCGACGACATAATGGGATAACCAAATTCTGGTTGAACATCACAACATCACTCACCAAACCATTATATTCCCGAATTGCCTCAACCGGTATATTGTAATTTAATGAAATGTTACTCAGCGTGTCATTTTCCTGTACAGTGTATTCAATTTTCTCACATGCAGCCTCAGTTGCCTCATTTGGGCTGAAAGTAGAAGTAGGTAAAGAGGTCGCGGTTGGGGTTGGTTGAGGGATAAGCAGTATTTGACCTTCATAAAGGGTGCTGCAGTCCGCTGGCAGGTTGTTTAACAAGACAATGCTTTGGATGGAAGCCCCAAATGAGAAAGCTATTCCTCCACAACTATCTCCTAACTTCACTGTATAAGACAGTGGCGTTGGACTTGGTTCAGGTGTGAATGTTAAGGTAGGTGTGGAAAGAGTTGGAGTAGTGGTAGTTGTTGGAGAAACGGTAAGAGTTGGAGTTGCAGTTGTTTCAACAGCAGATGTGGGAGTTTGGCGCAGCACTAAATATATTATTACAGCGCCAATGATGATAAATAGCGCAAGAAAACCAAGAATAGCCGGTAATCCAAGGGTTATGCGCGGAAGTTTACTTCCTTCAACCGCTTTTTCGGGTCTGGTAGGCTTTTTCCCGCTTGATAATTCAGCCCCGCACACTAAACAACGAGTAGAATCTTCAGCTATCCGGGTACCACAAGTAGGACATATTTTGGTGGGTGTGCTTGGTATTTCTGATGTCATTTTTATTCGTAAGAAATTCTAATCTAGGTAATCCAAAACTCGCCCGGCGATTATACCAGCCTTCATAAACCATCTACAAATCAATCACTTCTACTGAGCAAGTTCTGCGCTAAGTTCTTTAAGGCTGCAACTGCTTCAATTGTTGGGTTCGCGTTTTCTAACGCAGATAACGCCAGGTTTGTCATCTCATTTGTACGCATCTCAGTATATTCTTTTGCACCTTCTATTTCTAACAATGAGACGAGAACAGGAATCTCTTCGATGGTTAATCCTTTATTTTTCCATCCTCTATAAAATTCTCCTCTTTGTTCCAAACCATATAAAATTGGAAGTGTTTTCTTCCCAGTAATGAGATCACTTTCAGCAGATTTACCTGTAACCATTGTATCGCCCCAGATCCCAAGTAAATCATCCTGCGTCTGGAATGCTAATCCCAGATAATATCCGAAATCCCGGTATGATTTTCTAACATTATCATCCGCGTTTCCACACAATGCCCCAATTTCAGTTGATGCTGCCAGCAAAGCTGCTGTTTTGCCTTCTATCATTTTCCAATAGGATCTGATTTCCATATCATCCCTGGATTCATAAGACATATCTAGATATTGCCCTTGAGTAAGTTGAAGGCAGGATTCTTGTAAAATAATCGATGCTTGTACAGTCGTACTTAATGATGTTGTCTCCTTCAACTTCAATATTGCTGTCTGAGCGAGCGTGAACATCATATCGCCTGTGTTGATAGCCTGAGGCACTCCCCATAATTTCCATATTGTTGGACGTCCACGACGCAATTCACTGTTATCTTGAATATCATCATGGATGAGCGAGAAATTATGGATCAGTTCCACAGCAGCTGCTGCAGATAGTGCATCTTTCCAATTTCCACCCGCTGCTGAAACGCTGAGTAGAACCAATAATGGACGGATGCGTTTTCCACTGACAGAAGTTACCGGCAATTCTTTCTCCCAACCCATGTGATATACCAGCATACTATTGAGCTCTTCAAAACCTGGCAAATTGGTCAAGCTCACAATTTCTTTCAACTCATTTTCTAATGCTGGAAGCATTATCTTTTTAAATCGTTCCAGCGCCATTTTTTTAATCCCCTTGATTTTCGATCAACATCGTATTCTTTAATTCTTCAAGGTTTCCCGCGCCAACTGAAAACATACAGATATGCATCTCACGTCTGATTTCTTTGATTGTTTCTACCGTTTTATCAAGTGATTCTGCTGCCGCTTTCAGGAAAATTCCTGCCATTCCTCCCAAATCTGCGCCGAGAGCAATACATTTTCCAATATCAATCCCATTCTGGATCCCCCCAGAAGCAAATATCTTGAGATCTTTCGATAGATCACGAATATTTCTAATAACTTCACTGGTAGGAATACCCCAACGCATAAATGAGGCTGCTATCCGGGCTTGGCTTTCATTTTGGGTGCGGTGCATTTCTACTTGTGACCAAGACGTTCCTCCAGCTCCCGCAACATCGATCGCTGATATCCCCACTTCAATTAACATCTTTACATCATCCCGCGAAAAACCCCATCCCACCTCTTTGGCAATTACTGGCACATGAAATTCTCTACATATGCTTTCAATCTTGTTAATGATCCCTTTAAATCTTGTATCACCTTCCGGCTGCAGCGCCTCTTGAAGCGCATTTAAGTGAAGTATAAGCGCATCCGCTTCGATCATATCCACAGTACGTCTACACTCATCTATTCCATATCCATAATTTAGTTGAACAGCCCCTAAATTTGCGAATAGCAAAATATCCGGGGCAACATTCCGCACTTTAAATGTATCTTCCAGCTTTGGGTTTTCAATCGCTGCTCTTTGAGACCCTACTCCCATTGCAATCCCAGTCTCTTGTGCAGCACGTGCTAATATCTGGTTGATCTCACCAGCTTCTTTGGTGCCACCGGTCATGGATGAGATCAAAAGAGGAGTCTTTAGTGTCTTATCAAAAATACTTATAGATGAATCCACCTCTTCAAGATTTAATTCAGGCAATGCGCGATGGATAAATTGATAACGCTCCAGACCTGTAGTAAGACTGGAATCTACATCTTTTTAAGTTTATTTGAATATGATCTGATTTACGAGCGCTAGTATTCGTAACTTTACCCATAGAATGGTGTTCTTTTTTGGTGATACAATCTTACCAGTGGGTATCGCGGCTGTCAACTTGGCATCCACAGTATATGAAATTATATACTGGTGTGATTATAAACTCCAAAGACTTGACATATCGCATATCAAGGTTACAATTGGCTCTGATTTGTTAATAATAATTCGAAGGAGGAATTTCCATGGCTGATACCTTTGAAGAGGTAAAGGAAATAATAATCGATCTTCTCGGGGTCGATGAAAGCAAAGTGACACCGGAAGCGCGTTTTCGCGAGGATTTGGAAGCAGATTCTCTGGACCTAGTTGAACTTATTATGGCATTTGAAGATAAGTTTGGCGGCGAAATCTCGGATGAAGATGCCCAATCGATTTCCACAGTTGGCGAAGCTGTCAAATATATTGATGACAGAATGATCAAGAAAGAATAGTAAACGATCGATTAGTTTAACCTAATCCTCTAATTAATGAACAAAAAAGTCCAATCCATGAAGGATCGGACTTTTTTGTTTTTTCCTGGTAAATAGTATTAATTTAGCAAATCAGGGATTTCCCCTGGATGATTGGCTACACGCACACCTGCTGATTCAAGCGCTTTAATTTTTTCTTCCGCAGTTCCTTCCCCCCCTCAATAATTGCACCAGCATGACCCATCCGCTTTCCAGGCGGCGCCGTTTGTCCGGCGATGAAACCGATAACTGGTTTTGTCATACTTTCGGATATAAATTGAGCCCCACTTTCTTCATCAGTTCCGCCTATTTCCCCGATCATCACAACACTCTCGGTACTTGGGTCTTCTTCAAACCTGTTCAGACAATCTACAAAATTCGTCCCGTTTATCGGGTCACCACCAATTCCCACACAAGTGCTTACACCAATACCGTCCTGCATGAGCGCATAAAGAACTTCATATGTCAGCGTTCCCGAACGAGAAACAACTCCAATATTTCCTGGTATCGAAATATCTCCAGGAATAATACCGACTTTTGATTCTCCGGGAAGTCAATAACCCCGGACAATTTGGACCTACCAGACGTGATCCCTTTTGATCAAGATAAGTTCGAACTTGCATCATGTCTTGAATCGGAATCCCTTCTGTAATACAAACAATTAATTTTAGCCCCGCATCGGCAGCTTCAAATATAGCATCAGCTGCAAAACGGGCTGGAACAAATATGATACTTGTATTAGCTCCCGTTGCGTTTACCGCTAACCTTACTGAATCAAAAACTGGAATCTTACCATCCAGCACCCATTCACCACCTTTTTGGGGCGTCACTCCAGCGACAACTTTCGTTCCATAATCAACCATTTGCCTGGTATGGAAACTACCTTCGTTACCTGTAATCCCCTGAACCAGAAGACGGGTATTCTTATTGACAAAAATACTCATTACAGAATTTCTCCCTTAGAAATAGCTACAGCTTTTTTAGCTGCCTCCGCCAGGGATTCAGCCGTAATCATTTCCGCTTCAGAAAGGATAGCACGGCCTTCTTCAGCATTCGTTCCAACCAGTCTGATTACAATCGGGACTTCAGGTTGAAGTACATTTAACGCTGCTAAAATCCCACGTGCTACCTCGTCCCCCCTTGTGATACCCCCAAAAATGTTGATCAACACCGTGTTTACATTTGAATCTGAAAGAATAATTCTCAAAGCTGCAGCAACTTTATCTTCTCCTGCTCCCCCGCCTATATCTAGAAAATTGGCAGGTGAGCCGCCGTATAGGTTAATGATATCCATCGTTGTCATCGCTAATCCCGCCCCATTCACCATACACCCAATTTCCCCATCCATCTTAATAAATGCCAATCCAAATTTACGCGCCTCAATTTCTGATGGCGCCTCAATATCGAGATCGCGTTTCTCCGATAAATCAGGATGCCGGAACAGCGCATTATCATCAAGCACCATCTTTCCATCCACGGCTAGTAAATTGTTGTCTTTCGTGACCACGAGTGGGTTTATTTCTGCTAGTGTTGCATCAGTGCTTTTGTACGCTTGCCAGAGTCCACTTGCTATGCGATCGAATTGTTTCCAATAATCGCGCGGCAAATCTATTCCTGCAGCAATATCTCGCGCCTGGTATGCTTTCAAACCTAATAATGGGTTGATATGAATTTTTACTATCTTCTCTGGGGATACCCGCGCGACTTCTTCAATATCAACTCCCCCCGCCGCAGAGGCCATCATCACCGATTTCCGTTCAGCTCGGTCATTTGTTATACCCAAATAGATTTCCTCTTCAATATCTGCAGCTTCATCGACCAACACTCTCCTTACCGGTAAACCTTTAATAAACATCGATAGAATTTTGGCCGCGACTTCAGATGCCTCGTCAGGTGTTTTTGCTAAACGAATTCCGCCTGCTTTTCCCCTTCCTCCTACTAACACTTGCGATTTAATTACCACGCGGCTGCCCAATTCTTCTGCAATAGCCTTTGCCTCTTCTGCGGCAGCCGTCACACGTCCTTTTGGAATCGGAATGCCAAACCGGGCGAAAATCTGTTTCGACTGGTATTCATGTAGTCTCATTAAGATTTACTCTCCAATTTATTTTTTTCACTGCCCCCATAAATTAATCATGGCGATTATACCATGTGGGATTCTTAGTGACTGATCAGAGTAAATTTTTTTACTATGGAAATTTTCGCCTCTGATATAATCTAAGATTATTAAATAATTCATTCCTTGTGCTAGGATTGGTCATAGACCAAAATTTAGCATAGGACCAAAAGCATCGCTTTGGAGCAGCCATTAAAATAATGAACGAGAATGAAAATAAATCTTCAGATTTTATTCGCGAAATTATAAAAGAAGACAACCGGACTGGTAAATTCCAAGGAAGGGTCCATACACGCTTCCCTCCCGAACCAAATGGATACCTGCATATCGGACATGCAAAATCTATTTGTCTCAACTTTGGGATAGCTGCAGATTTTAATGGTCTCTGTAATCTTCGTTACGATGACACCAATCCCATCAAAGAAGAAATCGAATATGTAGAATTGATTAAAGAAGATATTCATTGGCTGGGTTTCGATTGGGAAGACCGGGAATATTATGCATCAGATTATTTTGACCAACTGTATGAATATGCTGTAATCCTGATAAAAAAAGGTAAAGCATATGTGGACGACTTGAGCGCCAATGAAATCCGCCAATATCGCGGGTCATTAACTTCCCCCGGAAAAGAAAGCCCATATCGGAACAGGAATATTGATAAAAATCTGTCACTCTTTGAAGGTATGCGGGATGGTGTATATCCAGATGGGTCGCGGGTATTGCGAGCAAAAATAGATATGGCCTCCGGAAATTTAAATTTCCGTGACCCGGTGCTGTATCGCATACTTCATCAATCTCACCATAGAACGGGAGATGAATGGTGCATCTATCCGATGTACGATTTTGCCCATGGACAAAGCGATTCCCTCGAAGGAATCACACATTCGATCTGTACACTTGAATTTCAGGACCATCGACCACTGTATGATTGGTTTCTGGATGAAATCGGGATTTACCACCCACAGCAAATCGAATTTGCCCGTCTCAATTTAACATACACGATCCTGAGCAAACGCAAATTGCTGCAGTTGGTTGAAGGTAAGCATGTATCGGGTTGGGGCGACCCGCGTATGCCAACCATCTCTGGTATTCGCCGTCGCGGATATCCACCCGAGGCTATTCGGGAATTCTGCGACCGCATTGGAGTAGCAAGAAGTGACAGCATCGTTGATATCGCGCTGCTTGAACACAGTGTACGTCAATACTTAAACCAACGTTCACCACGCGTGATGGCAGTACTGCGGCCGTTGAAAATAGTCATCACCAACTATCCCGAAGATTTGATTGAGGAAATGGAGGCAGTAAATAATCCGGAAGATGCCTGTATGGGGACGCGCATGGTCCCATTCACACGCGAATTGTATATCGAACAGGATGATTTTCGTGAGGATCCACCGAAAAAATTCTATCGCCTTGCACCAGGTAGAGAAGTACGTCTTCGCTACGCATATTTCATAACCTGTCAGGATGTCGTTAAAGATGAAGAAACCGGTGAGATACTGGAAATCCATTGTACTTATGACCCAGAAACACGCGGAGGTGATGCCCCCGATGGTCGCAAAGTGAAATCAACTCTCCATTGGGTTTCTTCTTCGCAAGCTATCCAGGCAGAAGTAAGGTTGTATGACCGTTTATTTAATATACCAAATCCAAATAAAGTCGAAGATGGTTTGGATTTTATCTCTAATCTGAATCCAAATTCACTTGAAAAATTGGATAACTGTTACCTGGAGCCAAGGTTAGCAAATGCAAAACCGGGCGATTTTTTTCAATTCGAACGGTTAGGTTATTTCATTGTAGACAAAGAATCAATGCCTTCAAACCTGGTGTTCAACAGAACAGTGACACTGCGTGATCCATGGGCTAAGATTGAAAAAGCGATGAAAGGCGGAAAATAAGCCAAGGATTTATTTGCTAATTAAAACCAGACAACACTCCTTTCTATGCAGGAGTGTTGTTTTTTTTATATCAATTTCTTCAAGCTGGGGAGAGAGGATTCGAACCTCTACATACGGATTCAGAGTCCGCTGTCCTGCCGTTAGACGACTCCCCAAAATATGGCTGGTTAGAATGTTACCATGCCCTTAATATTTGGTCAATTTGGACCAACCCTTTATGGCTCTCCTAATTCATCTAAGAGACTTACTGCATTTCCGATGCGTTCCAGCACTTTTTCTTTTCCAATAATTTCCATACTTTCAAATAGCGGCGGTGAGACTTTTTGACCAGTGACAGCTACTCTGATTATCCCGAATAGCTGTCCGACTTTCAAATCAAGCCTATCCGCCAAATCTCTCAAGGGAGCTTCAGTTGTATCATGATTGATCGACGGAAGTTCAGATAATACCTCGTATGCATTTCTGGCAGCAGACGCTGATTCTAACAATGTCATTTTCTTACCAACCAATTCGTCTGGAACTGGAGTAATCTCATCCTTAAAAAAGAAACCTGCTTTTTCAGGACCATCTTCCAGCGTAATCATACGTTCCTGGATGAGAGGGGTGATACGGACCAAGGTGTCATTATCGACATCGTAACCAGCGGATTCAAAGAACGATTTTAATCGCATTGCCAAATCATTCACATCCAAACTGCGAATATGCAATCCATTAAAATGATCCAATTTCGAGAAGTTTATTGCGGCTGGAGCAGGGTTACAGCGATCCAAACTAAATTTTGAAATTAAAATCCTCCAAAGTGAAGAATTCCGTATGATCATCGTAGCTCCAACCCATTAACAGCGATCCAATTTATAACCCCCTCCGGTATATAACCCAAATCTTTCAAATCATTTAAGAAAATTGAATATCCATCTTTTATAAGATGCGATGTTTCCCGTTTACTCATCTTGCCTTTTCCACTTGGTTTTAAGAAGATTGAAAGATGGACCCACTCTGGTTCTCCCCAACCAAAGGCTCGGATAATATGCGCATGCAGTCCAAAGGTTGAGAGCCATTCCGCACTGCGAATTACATGGGTAACACCCATCAGGTGGTCATCCACCATTGCTGCAAGATGATATAACGCCAAACCATCCGATTTAACGATTACATTGTCGTCCAGATTTCGATTTTCAAAAGTAATCTCACCTCTCAATCGATCACGAACTGTGATCGTTCCCTCCTGAGGCATTCTATACCGGATTACATGCGATTCGCCTGCAAGTAACCGGTTTTCTACTTCACCTGGACTTAACCGCCGGCAAGTTCCATCATAGCGAACGGGTTCTTTATTCTTAAGCTGCTCTTTCCTCACATTCTGAAGCTGTTCAGGCGTACAAAAACAGTAAAATGCGTTTCCTTTCTCAACCAGTTCCTGGGCATATTCTTTATAAATCTCTTTGCGTTCTGATTGACGGTAAGGAGAATATGGTCCACCCTTATCAGGACCTTCATCCCAGTCCAAACCCAACCATTTTAAGCCTTCCATTAATTCTAATTCAGCTCCAGGCACATACCGCTTCTGGTCAGTATCCTCAATACGTAAGATAAATTGCCCCCTTGTTTGTTTAGCCAACAAATAGTTATAAAGGGCAGTCCTTGCACTTCCAAGATGAGTACGACCTGTGGGAGAGGGCGCAAAGCGTACACGAGCAGCTTTCGTTTTCGATTCCATTATGATCCCTAAAATTCCATCGTTTTATGCCGTAAGATGACACTCTCTACTAATCCAATACCGAGGAGTATCGAGAGTAAAGAACTTCCCCCATAACTCACAAACGGTAATGTCAATCCAGTGGCTGGTAATAAGTTCAAGTTCACCCCAATATTCACTGTAGCCTGGAACGCAATTAATGTGGCAACGCCATAGGCAATCAATGATCCAAAAGTATCTCGGGCAAGTCTTGCAGCGCGCAAACATCGATATATGATAAACAGAAGGAGTACCATTACTAACAAAGTACCGATAAAACCAAATTCATGCGCTAATGCTGAGAATAAAAAGTCCGAATGGCGAACTTTTAGAAATCGAAGCTGCACTTGATCACCCTGTCCGTATCCCTGTCCCAGCCAGCCGCCAGAACCAATACTGATCAATGCTTGCTGGATATTATAAATCTCTCCATGCCTCGCGTCTGGATCAGGGAATATAAAATTCATAATCCGGGCCTGTTGGTAATCCACCAGGAACGGGAAACTAACAAAAGGTATTGCTATGCCTACACCAATGAACAACAATAGGTGTTTCAATCGCAATCCACTGGCCCACAATAACGCAAACCAGATAACAATCATAACGATCGAGGTGCTTAAATTTGGCTGGAGCAGAATCCAGATCACGATACCCATCGTCATAAGGAGACTTCTAGCAATCCACCTCAATTCATTCATCTCAGCTTGATGTCGGGCAAAAAAATCTGCTAATACTAAGATCAACATAATTTTTGCCAACTCTGATGGTTGAATCAGGATGACTCCCGTATCAAACCAGCGCGCTGATCCAAATAGAGCTGACCCCACAACAAACAGTATCGCAAGGATGAGGAAAGTGCTGATATAGATGGTCCGGTGAATTGAAGCCCAAAGTCGGTAATCGATTGATGCGACAAGTAGGATAACCACAAAACCAACCACTGCGAATATTAACTGGCGGCCGACGAGGTTTAACTCCACTAACTCAATATTTCCGGCAATGGCGGATCGTATCATCGTGATCCCAAAAATCACTAGGAGTGCAACAGCTCCTAATAGCCAGAAATCAAAATTTCTCCAGGGAATACTTGTTCGCGGACGCATTTTATGAATTCAATCTCTGATTAAACCTAAATTTGTTTAATGTGGTTTTGAAAAGTGATATCAAAGCGAAAATGTGTTAACATCAATATAACCAAGAAAAATACAGACGCCTATTGAGCTTGAGCAGCTGTATCAATTGTCTTTAATTCAAAATATGCTTCAAGCACCCTACGTACGATCGGACCTGCCACACTCGACCCTTCACCTCCATTGTACACAAATGCAACAACTGCAATCTCCGGGTTTTCAAAGGGGGCATATCCAACTGTCCATGCATGGGTTGGCCAATTTCCTGGGATGCAAAGGTTCTTGGCTTGCGCGTATTGGTCACAATACTCGGCAGTTCCCGTTTTTCCGGCTGCGGATATTGTCGCGCCTTCAAAGCGGTCTTTTAGTGTCCCTATAGTGACCGCCATGCGCATTCCTTGCTGAACCGTTTCTATTACCCAGGGGGCAACCGTTTTTGTGCTTCCAACAATTGGCTCACAACCACGTATCGTTGTTTCTCCATATTCCTGGATCACAGGATCAACGGTTAAATCCCATTTCATCTTGGGTTCAAATGGTTCAACAACATTCCCTTCACTATCCAAAATTTCTCGAACAAGGGTTGGTTGCATATATTTTCCATCATTGGCTACAATTGCCGCGGATAAAAGAACCTGTATAGGCGTGGCCAGGACATAACCTTGCCCTACACTGGCGATATATGTATCACCCGAAGACCAGCTTTCTGCTTGGTTTATGCGCTTCCATGTCGGATCTGGAATTAAACCGTCTTGTTCTTCCGGCAGCCCCAAACCAGGGGCATCTCCATAACCCAGAGCCTGGGCGTAGGTACCCAACCTGCAAATTCCTAACCCGCCTCCAGGAACTTCATTCTGGTATCCTCCACCTAATTTATAGAAATAGACATTACTTGAATTCGCCATTCCATGCACAAAATCTAGATGTCCAAATCCCGCTTCATTCCAGTCAACAAATTCGCGCGCATTACCGGGATCATTTGCATAATATTTCTCTGTGATAACCAGCTTTGGCGGGGTTGCAATAATCTGATCAGGTGTTACTACTCCTTCATTTAGAGCGCCTACTCCAGTGACGAGTTTAAACACGGAACCTGCTGGCAGTACATCACCAACTGCGTGGTTAAGCAGTGGGTTCGAGGGATCACGTATTAGTTGGTCATAATAATATGCGGGGATAAACCTCGACATACGCGAATTTTCATAGTTCGGATACGAAACCATAGAGAGGATTTCACCCGTCGCAGGATTAATTGCAATCACAACGCCGCTGCTGTAGCGGATTTCACCGAAATATTGATTCCAGTCATCCATTTCTGTCACAAGAATTGTTTCAACAGCTTGCTGCAAGCGTGTGTCTAATGTCAATCGGATACTCATGCCAGAATCGGGGGCCACTGGCGGTTCAAGATCTCCAAATACCTGGCCGCCGACATCCACCTGAACAACTTCACGGCCATTCTTCCCTGCCAATAGATCCTGATACTCCAATTCAAGACCGGCATATCCGACTTTGTCTCTTGCAGGAACAAATCCTCTTTCGACATAATAATCCTCTTGGCTGGCAGGGATAGGACCTAAGAAACCTACAACAGAGGATGTTAAAGAACTTGTTGGATACTCCCGCAAAGGCTGGATTTCTATACCAACACCCGGCCAATCGATTGATTTTTCTTGTAACACCATGGCGAGTTCTTCATCAATGTCACAAATTATTTTGACGGGCTCATAAGGTGTTGCCGATTCACCATATTCAGCGATTTGAGCAATGCCATGATCCGAAATACAGGGGACATATGGATTTTCGAGACTCAATTCACTCCTGTTTACAGGAAGTCCGATTAAAGTCGATAAATCCCGGAATATCTCTTGTATAGCCCCTTCATCATCCGGTAAATCTGCGAATGTTAGAACAACATTATATGAAGCAACATTGCGAGCAATAATGACATCGTTGCGATCCAGGATAATCCCTCTCATCGCAGGAATATTGAATTCCTTCGTGCTGTTCTCTATTGCTTCAGCTGCCCAGCTATCTTCTTGCATGACTTGCAGAAAAAACATACGAGCGATAAATATCATAAAAGCCAATCCTAATACTCCCATAAATACCAGGATTCGCCATGGTTCAATTAGGTTCTGCAATTTTGAAGAATTGTTCATACCTGTAAGAATTTATCTAATACGGATTTTAAACAAGGCTTGTCTATACTTCAAGCTGCTCTGGATACAGCCATTTTGCTAAATCTCCTAAGAGGAAATAAGCAGGTGCGGCGATTAATAAATTGAGCAACAAACTCGGAACTGTGATTGAAGACACAACCTCCAAGAAAGGCAATGTGGTACCAGAAATCACAAGTGATATTATCGAGATGCTGTGCACCAATAAGGTCCCAACAAATGTAGTAACAAACATAGCCAGTATTTCAACCTGCCAAACTCTTTGCTTCAATAATAGTGTAACGGCAACGATTAATATTGAACTGATGACAGGCACAATAATTGGAAGAGTTGAAACCATACCTACCAATAGACCGCCAACCACTGCCCAATGCCAGGCGCTTTTCACTCGTTTCTGTAATGCCCAAGCGATGATTGCCAGCATCACCAGATCAGCCGTGCCGTGCAGCAGTTTTGTTCTACTGACCACTACGGACTGCAGTACAACAAGAGAACTTAAAATTGGTATAGAAATCCAAATAGCCATAAATTAATTGTTTTTTTGTGGAATCAATATCATAAATAAAATATCCATTTTGGGCGAACTTATTTTCTCACGGAGCAACTTGAGTCGGAACGAGTGGTGATATTTCCACAGGTCTAAAATTTGTAATAATCAGCACAATTTCTAATTTGCTAAAATCAACAACAGGTTGGACAGACGCATTCTGGAATAAATCCGTTCCTATCCGGCGGACTCCAGTAACCTGTCCAATTAAGATATCAGAAGGATAATTCCCTCCCAAACCCGAAGTCAATATAAGATCACCAACTTTCACCTCTGCTGATTGGGGGATCATATCTAGTGAAAGTTCACCTGTTAAATCACCCAGAACCACGGCTTGCGCTCTTGAAGGTTCCAACCTAACATTGATAGACGATGCCGGATCAGTGATTAATCGTACGCGCGCTGCACCGGACGTTACGGCAGCAACACGACCAACAAGCCCTTGTTGAGTAACTACGGGCATTCCACGCCGTAAACCATCATCGGATCCGCGATTGATGATCACATATTGAACAAAGGGACTCGGGTCCCGTCCAATCACAGTCGCTGCCAGATAACGGTTTTCTGGTTGCACTCGAGCAAAATCAACCAATGCGGTTAACACTTGCGTTTCGGAAAGCTGTTGTTTCAATGTAATTACTTCTGTCTGTAATCTGGAAACTTCGGCCTCTAAATCCGTATTGCGCTGCCTTAATCGAACAAGGTCTTGAGGGGAATTGATGATGTTTTGCAGCGCCTGAAAACGCACCGCCAACCAGGTTTGAGCGCTTACAATTGGATTTAACATAAACCTTGATATCGGAGCTAAATAGCCTCCTAAAGCGAGTGCTATCAGCCCAACCACTATCAAAGCCAGAATAACTGTTTGGATAGGTCTGGCTGGAGATGTGTTCATCAATCGTGGCGAGTACTCCCTCTTTCAAGACCTACCAGGAAATGCCTCAAGGTGTCATATTCATCTAAAATCATCCCTGCACCGCGAGCAACACAACTCATCGGGTCTTCTGCTACCCATACCCGAATGCGAAATTCATCCATTAATCTTTTATCAAGGGCTTGTAGTTGTGAGCCACCACCCGCCAGACATATGCCAATATCCATCAAATCAGCGATGATCTCGGGTGGAACCTCATCTAAAGCATCCTTGATCGTATCCACAATTGTTTGAACCGAACCGGATATCGCCTCTCGGATCTCTACCGAAGAGACATCTACTGCTTCCGGGAGACCAGTAACTAAATTTCGTCCGCGCAATAACATGGTTTTTTCTTCAGGCAAGTGATATGCTGATCCGATGGTGATTTTGGCTTGTTCAGCCATTCTTTCCCCAATCAAAAGGTTATATTTGTTGCGCATATATTGCACAATATCCAAATCCATCTCATCGCCAGCCACTCGTAATGAACGAGATATGACTACCCCACCCATCGACATAACTGCAACTTCTGATGTACCGCCGCCGATATCTACAATCATACTTCCGCGTACATCTGAGACAGGTAATCCTGCCCCTAAGGCTGCTGCAACTGGTTCTTCTATTAGACCAACTTCTCGCGCACCTGCCGACATAGTTGCATCGTATACTGCCCGTTTCTCGACTTCTGTCACCCCTGATGGGATTCCGACAACAACTCGCGGACGAGGCACCGGCACGATACTTTGTTCATGTGCTTTTCCTATAAAGTATTCCAACATCGCTTCGGTTATTTCGAACTCCGAAATTACGCCATCTCGTAGTGGTCTTATCGCAACCACATTTGCAGGTGTGCGTCCAACCATTTCTTTTGCTTCTGCTCCGATCGCTAAAGGTCGTCGAGTTTTCTTATCGATTGCCACCCAGGAAGGTTCACTGATCGTAATACCCTTGCCGCGCACATTGACCATCGTATTGGCCGTACCCAGATCAATACCAATATCAAGTGAAAAGAACCCTAACAACCAATTTAATGGGTTAAAAGCCAATTACATCTCCTCAGTATCGGCAATTTTTTAAATAATAAAATGTTGATAAATATCGATTTGTGGATAATGGTATTGACCCACTCCATTCACAATATCGGCGTGATTTTACCATCGAACCACTTTTATTGACATTATCATTATTGAGAACAATAATCGATGAAATTATACTTCCCAATCGGATAGTATTCATTTATAGAATGGTTAAGTCTCTAGTACCATAAGATTAAAAATCGTACTTTTACGGGTATCTGCAGGATTTAAGTGACCTTTTCTATCACTTTAAATAGATTTTATCTCTATCCCTTCCTTTTTTTCCCCATACAGCTGCTAGTCCAACTTCTTCAATCCTGTCAATTGAAAACTACTTGACCATATTCGCTAAAGAGATTACAAAAATTCCACCTATCTTTCCCCCGCGGAGGTATAACAGATTGGATTTCCCTCAAAGTGTATTCTGATTTTTTTAATCACCCAACTCAAATTCAAATTCTTCTGTTTAAAACATTAACTGATTTATTTCATCGATCGTTGAGCTTGCAGGCCGTAGGTGTTCATTCTGCAATCTATTTAGGGGCTCAGTAGTGAGATTGTAAATATCTGCCAGGGTTGGTTGTTTTTGATCGATATAAATCAAACCCGTGATCAAACAATTGCAACGATTCGCTTCCTCCAGAACTAACATTGCCTGCATTCGATCGGTCGGATCATAATCCCGATCAAGTTTTTGTAATACAACTTTCGAACCATCATGCATTGTTACTTCAGCGGCTTGGCCGGGTTCATATTCGACCTGAATCTCCTCTGCAGGTGGGACGTAAGAAAGATCATGCAGGGCTACTTCATGTTCTTTTCCCCATGCATAGGAATGGACTGCTGTATCAGTATTATTAAAAGTGACACACGGACTGATTATATCCAGTACTGCGATGCCGTCATGATGTATGGCTGCTTTTATCAGTTCCTTCACTTGTTTTGGATCGCCAGCGAAGGAACGGGCAACAAAAGTCGCATGACCAACCAACGCTTCCCATGCGATATCTATAGGCATATAAGGATTCTCACCCTGGCTTTTCAAGGTTAATCCTTCCTCCGCAGTCGCAGAAAACTGTCCCTTGGTCAATCCATACACACCATTATTCTCGATGATATACACTAAGCGCAAATTACGCCTGACCGCATGCTTAAACTCCCCCATGCCTATACTGGCAGTATCACCATCTCCGCTAACGCCAATCCCTCGAAGTGTATGGTCCCCAAATAAAGCGCCTGTAGCTAAAGAAGGCATTCTCCCATGCAGTCCGTTAAATCCAAATGAACCATTTAAGAAATATGTAGGACTCTTACTGGAACAACCAATCCCACTAAATTTTACGATATCCTCCGGGAGGATACCCATTTCATAACAAGCCGCAATAATCTGATTTGAAATTGAATTGTGGCCGCAACCTTGACATAAGGTTGTAGGATTCCCGCGATAGTCGGATTTTGCCAATCCCACTACGTTAACCTTCAAATTAGTAGAAGTTCTTTTATCCGTCATATTTACTCTGCCTCCCTTTCTACAATCGCCTGCTCGACAAACCTGGCAGTAAATGGTAATCCATCTAAAAATGCAATGGATCGTAATTTATTCACCAGTTCAGGAAACTCAAAACTCAACAGTTGGTGTAACTGGCCGTCCCTATTCATTTCAATTACATAGACCCGGTCATAGTTTTTGATGAACTCGTCCACCTCATCGTTAAATGGAATCGCCCTCACGCGCATAAAATCGGTATTTATACCTTGATCTTTCAGCCTGGCGCGTGCTTCAATAATCGCTGGCGTTGTTGATCCAAACCCAATGATCGCAATTTCTGATCCGTCAACAGTTTCGATGACGGGTCTTGGGACATACTTCCTTGCAGTTCTGAATTTCTCCATCAATCGATTAATGAGCTTATTCCAAATCTGTGGGTCTTCCGTGTATCGAGCATTCTCATCATGCCCTGTCCCGCGTGCAAACCAGGCAGCCTTTTTGTGCCGGTTACCAGGTAAAGTTCTGTAAGGTATACCGTCTCCATCAACATCTCTATATCGAGCCCAATCCCCACCCAAATCTTCCAAATCCTCTTCCCATAGGATCTTCCCACGGTTAATGGGTACATCAGGATATTCAAATGGATTCACTAACCATTGGTTCATTCCAAAATCCAAATCGGACAAGACAATTACGGGAGATTGTAATTGGTCAGCGATATCAAATGACTTCCAGCCAAATTCAAAACATTCGTTTACAGAACCAGGCAGTAAAATGATTTGTTGGGTATCCCCATGTCCGAGAAAATGTGCAAAAGTCAGGTCAGATTGCGCCGTACGAGTTGGTAATCCAGTACTCGGTCCAACCCGCTGAACATCCCATATAACTACGGGTACTTCTGCAAAATACGCTAATCCAGCGAATTCCGCCATCAAACTCAGACCAGGTCCAGATGTCGATGTCATCGCCCGCAATCCAGACCATCCTGCCCCAATAGCCATTCCTATGGCAGCAAGTTCATCCTCAGCCTGTATTACCGCAAAAGTATTCTTATCTGCCTCAAGAGGATCTTTCCTTAATTTTGGCAAAAAATGTTGAAGCGCTTCGGGTATGCTCGTTGCGGGTGTTATGGGATACCATGAAACGAAATGAACGCCGCCGTAAATTGCTCCCAGTGCAGCAGCAGTATTTCCATCTGCCATAATATAACCACTGGTTGCATCCATCGCTTCAACTTTAAATGGATCATTTTTTTCAATGTGATCTGCAGCCCAATCAAATGCGCTCATAACCACATTGAAGTTTAAGTCGATTGGTTTCTGTTTCCCTTTAAAATGAAACTCTAGCGCCTGTTTTATCATTTGTAAATCAATCCCCAACAATTCCGCTAAAACTCCCACATAAGCCATATTGGCGACGTAATCTCGAAGTTGCGATGGAGCGCCAAATTCTCGAGCCAATGTTTTCACCGGAATAGGATAAACAGCCACATCCTTACGGTCTATCTGTAGTTTTATATGATCTGCAAAAATAAAAACCCCGCCCGGAATGACATCCGAAAGGTCTTTCTGGAATGTTGCTGGATTCATAGCCACAACAATTTCTTGCGACTCTCTTCTGGCCAGGTAACCATCCTTGCTAACCCGGATGGTATACCAGGTTGGTAGTCCTTGAATGTTCGACGGAAATAAATTCTTTCCAGAGACAGGTATGCCCATCTTGAATAGTGATCTTAACAAAGTCAGGTTTGAAGTCTGACTTCCGGAACCATTTACTGTTCCTACCGTAATTGAAAAATCGTTAATAATCGGTTTGCGTTCTTCTTTTGTATCAACCGGATTCTCAAGTGTCAATTCCGTCATAATATCTCCTAAATAATAATTGCCTCAGGGTAAATCTCTTTCTGGACTGACCATCTTTCCATCAACTGAATCTGGACGATGATAAGGTAAATCAATATGTTCGATTAAAGCCTTAAAACTTTTATCAATATTCCTTTTAGCAATAACATTCACCGTGCTTTGGTGCTAATTCCAGACTGGTCCCATATATTGATCATCTGTATACCAACCGAATCCGACTGCTTCGTATGCCTCCTAAAATGCTTCCGGGAGTCCAAGGATAATTGGATTGTTAAGGCGTGAATAAATAAGTAAATGAAGTTTTTTATGTTCGATATGTGGATATTGTATGGGTCGCCCTCTAAGTTTTTCACAAGTGATTGAAACCAGATTATCTATATACTCGTGAACTTTTTGAATGAGGTTTTCCACAGCTTCATACCGGGGAGCCATTTCGATATGATATCTTTTAATTTTTTCTGCGCTTTTGCCTTTTACGGTCACCTTGCGAATTTTTGCAATTACAGGATTCACCTTTATGCTCACTGCACGGCTCCTCAGCCTTTTTTTTCAAGGCTTGCAGCTCTTCCCATGGTTGAACTTCCTGGTATGGAAATTCGTGTCTTTTACCAGTTTCAAGTTCTACGACCACCGCTTCTTTTAGTGGATATAAATCCGTTACCACCCCTTCTCCCAAAGGCGTGATGACCCGCTTTTTGCGCTTTGGCATTTTCTTACGGGCATCCACATAATGCTGGTATTCGTATATTAAACAGCACCTCAGTCGGCCGCACATTCCCGTGATTTCTGAGGGGGATAGAGAACTCCTTGCTCCTTCGCCATCCGGATGGATATCGGACTGAATTCAGTTAAAAACATCGAACAACAACGGTTGCCAAGACCGCACGCTCCCATTCCTCCGATGACTTTAGCCACATCACGAGGTCCGATTTGTCTTATTTCAACCCGCGTGCGGGGATATGCCCTTTTCATTGCCCCGCGAAGTTTTCTAATATCAATTTTAGTTTCCGCTTCGGTACTATAAAAAAAAGTGACCCGGCTGCCATCATAAGAATATTCTGCGGTAACAATCTTTACCCCTTCAATTCTCAAATCGGCAACTTTTTCCCTGCAAGTAATTATTGCCTCCAGTTCTTTTTTCTGCCAGAGCTGCCTTCTAACTAAATCCCGGGGAGTTGCCTTATGATAAATTGGTTTCCATTTACCCTCATGAGGAGGCTGCGGGTCTTTAATTATAGATATTACCTCTCCTAATTCCTGACCACGACTTGTCTCAACGATCACAAAATCGCCGGCATCTACATCACGCAATTTGCTAGCATCAAAGTGATACACTTTACCAATTTTATTAAATCGAATTCCAACAATATGCGGTTTCATATCTTTTCCATATTTCTAAATTTATCCAACCACATTGATGGGGATGAAATCACTGCCTTTCACCGCAGCAATGCTAATTTTGGCTGCTAATTGCTCTGTGATTGTTCGTAATGATTGAGCCACCGGGGAATCTGGATTCGTAACCACAACAGGTTTTCCATTATCACCGCCTTCACGAACTGCAGGATCCATTGGTATAGCCCCAATAAACGGCACTCCACTCTCGTCGGCAAGACGCTGACCTCCCCCGCCGCCAAATATATCCATTCGATCTCCATTTGGTAATTCCAGATAACTCATATTTTCAACCACACCCAAGACATCCACGCTCAACTGCCGGAACATTTCAAGAGATCGCCTGGCATCATCCAAGGAAACCTGCTGGGGCAGAGTCACAATCACACCGCCGGATAATGGTAAAGACTGCACTAAGCTTAAAGGAGCGTCACCTGTCCCTGGAGGTAAATCGACAATTAAGTAGTCCAACTCGCCCCAATCTACATCTGAAAGGAATTGTCGAATTGCTGAATGCAGCATTGGACCACGCCAGATAAGCGGTTGGTCAGCTTTTACCAAGAATCCGATGGACATTAACTTAACCCCATGCGCCTCGGCAGGGATCATTTTACTTTCTTGGGCTGGAGGAAGGTGATCAACTCCCATCATTGTTGGGATATTTGGTCCGTAAATATCAGCGTCTAAAAGACCAACTTTCGCTCCACTCTGTGCTAGCACCACGGCAGTGTTGACAGCAACGGTACTTTTTCCAACCCCACCTTTTCCAGATGCGATTGCAATGGCATTGCGAATTGGCAGCTGCATCAAACCTCTGGATCTACCATCACTAGGTACGTTTGCATCCATTAAGATTTCAACCTCATTGATTCCTGATATGGAAAGCACAGCGTCTCTTGCTTCTTGTTCAATTTGGTTTTTTAATGGACAGGCGGGTGTAGTTAGTACCACTGTAAAACTTACCTTCGTTTCATCGATCTTAATATTTCGTATCATATTCAATGAGACAAGATCTTTATGTAACTCTGGTTCCTGTACTTTACTCAATGCTTCAAGGATTCTTTGTTCAGTTATTTCATTGGTTTGGTTCATGGTGTTCTAGTAAATTAATATCGATCCCTTTATATTTTTTGTCATTTATTGTTTTACGTAAAACGAATCATACACTCACTTCTTCTCAGCAGCTTTTGCTTTACGAGCTGCTTTCGCGGCCTCGGCTTCTGCGCGCGCTTTCTCCTCCCGTGTGTAATTCGTAGGTCTGATTTCCGCATAATAAGATACGGGTTTCATCAGCTTTTCTTTGTTATAGATGTTCTGTGCGTGCCGTTCGTATACCGATATTTCATAATCATGATCCATTTTAATCGCATCAAACGGACAATATTCAGCGCAGAATCCACAGTTCATACAAACATCTACATCAATATAGAACTCTTCAGGTTCCGGTACTGGGCGACCAGTCTCGGGATTATTTGTGCGCACAATCCATATACATTGAGGAGGACATACTTTCGCACAAATACCGCACGAAGTGCAGCGCTCTTTTATTTCACCGTTTTCATCTTCTTCATAAAGAAGAAATGGGATATAACGGAATTCTTCAGGGACGGGTAATTTTTCATCCGGATATTGAATCGTAAAAACACCGCGTGCTTCGCTGCTCATGCGCTGTTCAATACCGTCATCAGTGTAATATCGTCTACCCAACCATTTGATATCTTCAATATACGTATCAATAAATCTCTTTAATGTTACGCCCAATCCTTTGACTATACCATTTCCGTTCATATAATCACTCCAACCAGAATTTATCTAGCGATCCGTCTCTCCCAAGACAATATCAACCGAGCCTAAAATGGCGACTACATCTGCTACTTTATTCCCCACACACATCGATTCAAAACCCGTCAAATTAATGAACGAAGGCGCACGCACATGATAACGCCATGGATTTGGTTTCCCATTCGAAACCACATAGAAACCCAGTTCGCCTTTTGGACCTTCAACCCGGCCGTAAGATTCTCCAGCGGGTACCCGAACTTGATATTGTTGTTTCCCCGTAAGCACTGGTCCTTCAGGGATATCATTCACGGCTTGCTTTAATATCCGTAAACTCTGTCTGATCTCATCAATTCGTATTAGATATCGGTCGTAAGTATCTCCATGATACCGAACTGCTACATCAAAATCAAAACGGTCATAGATGCTGTAAGGATCAGCGCGCCGAACATCATATGGAACACCAGAAGCTCTTAGAATCGGACCAGCAGCAGAAAATGCAATCGCTTGCTCAGGGGTTAGCACACCAATACCTTCCGACCTGGAACGAATGATTTCATTGCTACTCAAGTATATATCCAATTCATCAATCCGTCTGGGCAATCGATCGAAAATAAGGTTTCGAATTTTTTCTAATGTTCCATCTGGAAAATCTCGAGCTACCCCTCCGAACCTGAAATAGTTGCACATCATTCGCGATCCACTTACCGCCTCAAAAATATCCAATATCAGCTCGCGTTCCTCAATTGCATACAAAGAGGGTGTGAAGAATGCACCCAAATCATTCAAGAACATACCGATCGCAAACACATGATTGCTGATACGGGTGAGTTCAGCCATGATTACGCGGATATATTCTGCGCGTTCCGGTGGTGTTATACCCATCAATTCCTCCACCGCCAGGGCATAGCCGAAATTATTGCTCATTGATGAAAGATAATCCAGGCGATCTGTAAACGGCATATTCTGAAGGAAAGTGTTACGTTCACCTATCTTTTCATGATTGCGATGCAGGTAACCCATAACCGGTTTTAGCGATACGATTTTCTCCCCATCCAGTTCGACAACAATCCGAAAAACACCGTGGGTCGAAGGGTGCTGCGGTCCCATATTCACAACGATAGTATCAGTATTTAGTTCTTTCCAATCCTTGGATTTTCCTGATCGTGTTAAGCTGGAATACAATAATGCATCTTTATCTGGAACCCAAGTATCCGGTCTAAAACCTGCTGGATATTCAACATTTTTCCCGAATGGGTTTTCGTCCTCGGTACGGGTGACCTGACCTTCCGGCCAGCGGCTTTTAAAAGGTTTCCCTTCATCTTCAAAATATGCCTCCGTCCAATCTTTCCGTAATGGATGTCCTGCAAAACCCTCCCACATTAGAATCCGTCGTAAATCTGGATGATCTGAGAATCGAATGCCATATAAATCCCAAATTTCTCGTTCTTGCAGATCCGCTCCAGGGTAAACGCGAACTAAAGAAGAAACGACAGCATTTTCTCTAGGAATTTGAACTTTGAATTCCACCCCCGGCCCACCAATCGATTTATACGCATGGTAAACAACTTCCATAGTTTCTTCAGGAAAATAATCAACCCCGGTAACTGAAGACAAAAAATCGTATCCCATATCATCTCGAAGGACTGCAGCTACTTCATAAAGCTTTTTTGTATCGATGATAAATCCTTTATATCCTTTGCGAGAATCGTATGAAACATGATCTGGGAAACGCTTTGTCAGATCATCATCAAATACAACTTCAGTGGGTTCTAAAATTTCTTGATCGCTCATAATTTATGCACCGTATTAAGAGACTGCTTCAGGATCTGATTCATCTATCTCAGTTTCAGACAACTTGTTTTGAGAAAATTCCTCAATATCTCCAAACTCGTTGGGATTCATAATATCAGGGCCTAACACAGGGATTGGGATTGCATCTATTGGCTCTTTTTGATACCAACGAACAGTTTTTATCGATTGGTTATCAATTTTTCTCTGCAGTGTTATTAATCCATGCAGCAGCGCCTGCGGAGTTGGTGGGCATCCAGGAATATAGACATCAACCGGTATGTATTTGTCAACACCAGATACAACGTTGTAACCCTCTTTGAATGGTCCGCCTCCTGATGCGCATGCCCCCATCGCCACAACGTATTTCGGTTCTGGCATCTGGTTGTAAAGGCGAACGATTTGGGGAATCATTTTTTTTGTCACTGTCCCAGACACAATCATCATGTCTGATTGTCTGGGACTTGGACGCATTACCTCCATGCCAAACCTTGAAAAGTCGTAACGACTTGCCGCTGTACAAATCATTTCAATAGCGCAGCACGCCAATCCAAACATCAACGGCCAAAGAGAATTTCGACGGCTCCAGTTATATATTTTGTCTATAGTGGTGATCGATACCTGGGATTCTAATTCCGGCGGTATGTCATATTTTGTCGAATTTAAATTTTGGCGCTTCATATCACTCATGAAGACTATACCTCCTCTATCCATTTTTGAAATATCGCCATAAGGATACTTTCATTCGCAAGTTCAAGATTGTCAGAAAAATCAGATAAATTTATCGTCCATTGGAAGATCATGTCCAATGAAACCTCTTCAAGATCCATATCGGGGTTTTGTTCTCGGAGTTTTTTTGCGATGAGATAGGTATCTTCCCAGGTCAACATATTTTGCCAATTATACCGTCAATAAGTTCCGTGTCAATTGTTATATACACAAATATATATTTGCTTTTATCGCCGGGAAATTGTATAATGTTTGTATGCCCACTTCAAGACAAAGAATTCTCGATTTTATCGAAAAGAATCATGTTGTCACGGCCGCTGAAATCAGCAGCGCCTTAGCAGTCACTCAAGCAAACATACGCCACCATCTATCAATCCTTCAAGATCATGGTCTGGTTAAGGTCATTGGTAAAAGACCACCCCAAACCAAGGGCCGTCCATCATTGTTATTCAGCCTTTCAAGCAAGTACAAAGGGAATAACCTGGAAATATTATTAAGTGCGCTGTTATCCGAAATCAATCGGGGGCAATCCGCTGTAATCAATATATTGTTAGCCGGGGTTGCCAGGCGTGTTGCAGTGCTTGATCGTGTGACATCGAAAAATATTAACCGCACCGATTCCTCACAGCAATTAACCCTTAGATTGTTATCAACAATTGAACAGCTATCTGAATTGAACTACAAGCCGCATTGGGAAGCGCACAGTGAGGGACCTCAAATCATATTGGGAAGTTGTCCGTATCTGAATATCCTCGACCAACACCCAGAATTGTGCATTTTCGATAAATATTTAATTGAAGAACTGATTGCAAACCCAGTGGAACAAATTGCTAAACTAAATAAGGATGAGCGAAACATTCCTTATTGTATGTTTCGAGTGCGAGAGAATTAGAATAAAATCATATTGATCTTCTAGCCAATTGTATCCCAATTACCAATCCCAGCACACTCACAACGCTGAATAAAACAACAAAACCAAAGCCTGGATTGATGTGGAGTGTTAAGGGGAGCATCGCAAAAATCCCACCACCGGAAGCAGCCATAAACAATCGCTTCAAATGTTTGTGCGCATGTTCTATTTCCTTCCCATGGAAGGCTATATTTCCCAATCTTGCGCGATAGCCTTCCATATCCCACGTTATCAAAGAACCCAGCAATCCCGCTAACAGCAAAACCTGTGGCACTGCTAGAAAAATTCCAATTATCAAAATTACAAAATCGAATATGAAGACAATTGAGGGTGACCATTTAATATCTAAATAATTTCCTATCCAAAAAAGAAGACGATAGACCGCAATCAGTATGGACACTAGCCATAAATCCACTAAATAAAACCCCAATGCCAGGCAGCTGCCGCTAATAACATAACTGGTGAAAGAGACTTGCTTAATTCTATTCATAAAATCATTCAAATATCCGATTTTCTGAGTGCATGAAACGCGATATGTTGTTTAAAGATTGTTCAACGCGCTGAGTTGGATTTATGCTGAACACCTGAATCCCACTCTGTCTGAGGCTGTTTAGCAGCTGTTTGCGCTCAATTTGCGCCAGCCTGATCCCTAATAATCCTGCTTCTGTCCTCTCGAGCGTTTCTCTTTCAAATTCGATCATGTCTGGACTGATACACAGAACTTGGTACCCGCGTGCCCTTGTTGATAACAGAAATTGAAAATCTTCATTTTGGAGAGGACTAATTAGCACAATTTGTGATCGTGGTGGAAAAATTCGAGTGGGTAAATTCTCTAATTTCTCAAAGACCAAACTCTCACCAGGTCTCGCCCCCGCCAATGCATGAAGAATTTTTTCTCGTTGACGTTTTCCAGAACCAAGATATGTCCAGTCTAAAAAACCGCCATATATCAACATACCCACCCGGTTCCCAGCCCGAAGCAGAGAATGTGAAACAGCCGAAGTTATTTCAACTAGATGCTCAAATAGGGATCTCCCCTGCGTAATGATGTTACTTCTCATTCTGGCATCCAAAATCAACCAGATATCAGCTACTTTTTCTTGCTGGAATACATTGCTGAATAAAGCTTCAGGAAAACGAGCGCTTACTCTCCAATTAATTTGACGAAGCGCATCACCTTGAGTGTAATCACGAACACTAAAAAACTCTACTCCTCGACCTCCAAATCGCGAGGGGACATTCCCAGCATAAATTTTCGTGATCTTGGGATGTATTGCGAAGCGTTTTAACAGAGGCGCACTTGGTAGTACAACAATCTCATCCCTTGAATTGAAAAAATGTCTTTGTGGGAATAATCCAAACGAATCACTTGTG
The DNA here is from genome assembly GCA_963753725.1 of uncultured Chloroflexia bacterium. GTDB lineage: Bacteria > Chloroflexota > Anaerolineae > Anaerolineales > UBA4823 > CAVWDI01. The sequence goes on from CAVWDI010000001.1 coordinate 552,714, forward strand.
CATACCCATATACCCTCAAACTTGTAGATACCCCGGGTCCCCTGGAGTTTGTAGGAAAATCCGATTTTTTCATCCCTTGGAATATCTATCACATGTCCAGAATATCCACCTGCCAAGTTTAGTGGATGCGGCACATCATCTTCAATAAATATTTCCTCCTGTAGTCCCCCTTCATTGATTACCGAAAGAGTGACATTAATAAAATCACCTTGGTTTACCCGGACTGGTCTAATAATACGATCAACAATTAATTTAAGCTCATTTGGTTTAAAAAATAGTGCAAACCCTAAGTAAACAACTAAAGGTATAGCCAGCATAATAAGACTTCCGTTGAGGGTAGCCATACCTAAAAATAATAAAATAAAAATAAAAACACTGATCAAAAATAATCGCATTTTCGGTTAAGAATAATCGAAAATTGGAACGGGGATTGAATTGATTAATTGCTGCAGGATATCTTCCTCAGCCCTATATTTCATCCAAAATTCGGGCTGCAGTATCAAACGATGTGTCAATGCAGGTAATATGATTTGTTTAATATCATCCGGGATCACAAATTCTCTACCTTCAATAGCAGCAAAGGCTCTCGAAATTTTTAATAAAGCTAATGAACCACGCGGGCTTGCTCCCACCAGGATTCTTTTATCTTCACGGGTCGCACCCACAATATGCACGATATATCGCTCAATATCCGGCTCCACATGGACTTTCTCTATACTCTGCCGCATTTGAAGGAAGGTATCAGCATCAATGACCGGGCTAATTAGCACCTCATCATATCCTCTCTCTCTGCGATTACGAAGGATCTCCTGCTCCTGATCAACATCCGGATATCCTACGTCAAGCTTTACAAGAAATCGATCTAACTGCGCTTCTGGTAACGGGAACGTTCCCTCATATTCTATTGGATTTTGAGTTGCGATAACAATGAATGGTTGATCAAGCTGCAAGGTCTCGCCTTCCAGGGTAACCTGGAATTCTTGCATGGCTTCAAGCAAAGCAGATTGTGTCTTTGGAGAAGCCCGGTTGATCTCATCCGCAAGGATAATATTTGAAAAGATAGGACCTTTTCTCAGATCAAAGCGGTTTTGAGCGCGATTGTAAATATAGCTGCCGGTGATATCACCCGGCAGCAAATCAGGAGTAAATTGAATTCGCTTAAAATCCAGACCAAGTGCTGTAGAGATGCTCTTGCTTAGAATTGTTTTTCCAAGTCCTGGAAAATCTTCTAATAATATATGACCACCAGCAAGACACGCGGCCAAGATTTGTTTGATTAAATAAGATTTTCCCACAATAGCGCGTTCAACTTCAGCAATCACCTTATTTGTAGTAATGGAAACGTCCTGAAAACTCTTCATCAATATGTCCTCACTTCTAGAAGTTTGACTCTAAAAATTCAACGATTTCATATAAATCAATTTTTAACGGAGTTGGCTTACCGGCAGTTTTAGATCGAGAAATTAAAATCCGCATAATGGCGAAAAGAAGGTACTTCACTCCCAGCCAAAAGAAATGATTTGATATTTGGAGGCAGATCAATTGCCCCATTGAGCAGCATGTTTTGCGCTTCTTCTTTGCTTATCCGTTCGCGGTGAGCTAATAACTCCATTGTGAAATCAGTCAATTCGTTCGCCAGCAGCCAAAGTGAATATTCGCCGTTTCCCGCCCTGTTAATCACATTCGACCACGTACTTGCACGACTGATTGGAAACGAAGGCTTCTTTTGCTGCTCTACTCTCCGTTCATACCCAAAATGCAGGCTTTTAAATGCAATAATAAGCAGCACAAGTAATAATATTCCCCACCATAAGACCTGCGGAAGTGCGCCAACAAACACCCAAATAATTTGCAGGACATATAAAATCGGCACAAATAGATATTGAGCCAAAAAACCACTGATCACATATGCCAGGATTGCCGTTAGCAATACGATACCAACAACCAGAAATACTCGTTTCTTCATTGTTTTCTTTCACCCGCCAACTCAATTTCACTCAAACAAACCAGCGCTTCATTTTGCTGCCCTTCATCAGGTTCGAGTGTTCCGTACCGAACCATTTCAAATAACCGCGTAAGCTGAGTAACCGGTTTTTCTGAAAAACCCAGATCAATCAGGCGGTGTTCGAATTCTCTGGGTGTCATACCTATTTTACGTTTGATTCCACGTTGATTTTGTAAAATTTGATTCATTTCAAAATAGCATTTTGTGATAACTTCCCGAAATTCAATTCCCATCTTCAATTCTTCAATGGTTTCATTGGCTGTCCTGGAAATCAGTTCATTCATTTCCTGAAGACTATGATCTGTTCTCCTTCTCCTCCAGATAAAAATGAAGAGCGCTCCGATGAGAATAAAACTGAACAAGAAAGCAATCCAGCCAGGTAAACTTTTTACTGCCGCTTGTGAACTATTGAAATCTATTTCAGTCAAAGATTTCGCTGCATTTTGGGCAAATTCGAAATCAAAATTATTTAGTTTTAATCGACGCCTTAAGAGGATAAATGCGACTAACCATAACAAAATTTGAATAAGGATTGCCAGGGGATGGTTTCTTCTTTCGTGTTTGATATGGGTTCTTGTGGGACGAAAAAAATACAAAGCGAGGAGAAAAATAGCGATAATTATTAAGAGGATAAATATTGAATTCCAGACATTACCAGATGCATAAAACAATGCGCGTAATTCATAGAGCGTTGATGGATCAAAAAGAGTTCCAGGTTTTAGCGTTAAATTCGAAATACCTGAAACCATTGGAAATAAAGCGACAACAGAAACAGCGACCAGAATTACAGGTAAGTAGACCTTTATCCTATCCAACATTTTGTCTATTAAGTTTTACTAAATTGCGAATAGATTGGATTAATCTAATTGTTCTTTTTCTGTATTTTCGTTCGATTCTTTCGTTTTATGGGCTGTGGACTTTTTGCCATATTTTGCATATAAAATATGCATAGGCGCTGAGAAATTTTATACCTTTTCGAAAATGTTTAGATTAATCTCAATTAAAACTTACCTCGCAAAAGTATTTGATATATAATAACAGTTGTTGCCGTCTTATTAAGTAAATCTAAAGACAGTACAAAAGGAAGATAGACATCAGAAAATTTAGCCATTAGTCAAACCAATACCCATTCTTACCAAAATCAAGGAGGTAGAAAGATGAGTACTCAAACCCGCAACCCGATTGCCCGCCGAGTTAGACCTATTGTTTTTGTTGGGATCCTGCTCATATCACTGATAAGCTGCACCTTAACCCCATCCTCATCATCATCTGACGTTTCACTGCAGCAGACTCAGATGGAATTGAGTATTCAGCAGACCTTGATGGCTCAACAAGCAGCACAGGATGCAGAAAACCAACAACAAGAACAAGCCCAACAGGAAGACCTCGCAATCCAGGCAACACAGACGCAGGTCGCGCTGGACAACCTTGCAGCCCAACAATCAATTCAAGCAACTGAGACTTCTATCGCTGCGACATTGACCGCTCAACAAGAGCAGCCTCAAGTCGAACAACCTCAAGCAGAACAACCTCAAGAAGAACAAACCACATCCGAAGAACCTTCAACAGAGCCTATCGGCGACCTCGACAGCATGATGGACAACGCCAAAATTCTGTTGTACGAGGACATGGTGAATAGACCGGCAACACGCAGGTATGTCAAAGATGCTTTAGACAATATGGGTTTAGATTATAAAGATGACGGCAGCGCTAAGGGATGGTTGAAATCGGACATGCTTTCTTCAACCTGGGACCTGGTCATTCTCGCTCTCGAAGTCAGATCCAACGTTTCAGGCGAATATTTCACATATGTCAACCAGGCATTGGATGCTGGTTCAGCGGTTATCCTTGAAATCTGGTACATGGACCGCATATCCAGAGGAGAAATCTCCAAGACATTGTCTCGCTGCGGTGTTGAATTCGAAGCCAATTATGTCAACAAGACGGGCACCGTGAACGATTACATCAATTGGCCTCTTCAGGGAAAAAGCGACCATCCCAATCTTTAATGATCCCAATTCAAATATTCGTTTTACAAATGTCGCCGTCTATTGGTTTGGTGATCTAGGGGATTTCATGAAGGTTTCTGGCAAGAAAGACGATGCTGAACTCCTAATGGGTACAATCGCCACAGAAAAGAATACTCATGGAACCCTGGCTGCGTGTAACGGGGGTAAATTTATCATCCAAACACACAGTTCTCATGACTTCGCGATGGAGGAGATCGTTCCATTGTGGGAAAATATGATCACATATGCCTTGAAAAGCTTCTTCATATCTTCTCAATAATGACCTGATTTTATTAAAGATATGTTCAATTTCTCAATCGCAATAAACCCCAGTAAATTAGTACAACTTGGCGTTAAAGTTGGCTTCCTTCTGATATTAATCTTGCTGATATCCGGATGCGGGATTTTATCTACCAGCGATCCTTCATCAAAGGAAACGCAAATAGCCTTGAGGATTTAACAAACTGTGCTCGCAAGACAGGCAGAAATGGTTGCATCACAGCCAACTTTAGCCCCAGTAGAAACCTTGGAAATACAAGAGCCCCCCACGGAGGTAATTTCAGTAGAGACCCAACCTGAACAAATTGAAGAACCTACTCCCACGGAAGAGGTTCAAGTTGAAATCATTCCAACTGAAGGAGTTACTGAAACCGAACCTCCCCCACCAGAACCAACAGTGGATGTAGATACGATGTATGAAAATGCCAATATCCTTTTATACGAGGACATCCATCACGATCCGGGAGTATTGCGATACTACCGCGAAACATTGGACAGGATGGGAGTAAATTATCATGATGTAGGCAGCGCGAAAGGTAACCTGAAAACGGAGCTTGTTTCCGGAGCTCCTAATGGAAAACCCTGGGATCTGGTGATCATTGCATCTGAACACCATGGAAAAAGTGTACCCGGTGAATTCTTCACTTACGCAATGGATGCCCTGGAGGAGGGATCTTCAGTAATTATGGAAGTATGGTTTATCGACAAAACCTATAAAAGCTCTTCCAATGCGTTGTTGGCAAAATGCGGCGTTCAATATGATAAAAACTGGATACGAATTCCTCCACAGGGAATGGTTTTGTACCCATTAGATTCCGCTCATCCCGTTTTGCAGGAACCCAACAGCGGTCTGAAATTCACCGATACTACCAGTTACTGGGCAAACGAATTTGATGTAGGTGATTTGATGAAAATAGCTCCAAACAGCGATGCCGCGTTGCTCCTGGGCACAAAAGCGACCGATACGAACGCCTTTGGAACTGTTACAATTTGTGTTGATGGACGTCTAACACTGCAAACGTTCACCTCACACAATTTCACGATAAATGAATTCACTCCATTGTTAGAGAATTACATTCACAACGCGCTAAAAGCGAAATTCATAACACAATAATCCTGCAAATTTATTTCTACAATTCGCTCCAATTTAATCCTAAGATTGGAGCGAATTTATTTAATTTACTTGAGAATATAATAAATCTATGCTAGAATACTGCCCATGAAATTGACCAGTCCACTTTCACATCATAATCATATCCATTTTCATCATACCGGTAAACACACCGGCTTGGGCTGCGTTAAAGTGTGAAATAAGATCAAAATCAATTTGATAGTGAAATCATACAACGCTCCCTTCCCGGGAGCGTTTTTTTGTCAAAAATATTTATAGTGATAGAGTATTCACAAAGGTCCCTGCCAAATTATAAAAACTGAATTTTAGTCCTTGGAGGAATTGATGTCACAAGATCGTTCAGAAGTAAGAATCGCATTACCGAGTAAAGGCCGCCTGTCAGAAGATTCGCTTTCATTATTATCAAATGCTGGGCTTCCAGTCTACAAACCCAATCCGCGGCAATACCGGGCAGCGATACCTAATCTAAAGAATTTAACCGTTCTCTTCCAAAGAGTGGGAGACATCGTTACCAGTGTGCGTGATGGCAGCATTGATTTTGGTATCACAGGCTGGGATATATTTGCAGAAAAAGAGCAGAACAATGGGGATTTAATCGTCATCCTGATTGAATTGGGTTTTGGATACTGCACTTTAAATGTTATCGTCCCTGAAATATGGACTTCGGTCAATTCAATGTCAGATTTAATCAAATGGCAGGAATCAATACAGCGGCCAATTAGAGTCGCAACGAAATTCCCATACCTGACAGAATCATTCTTTAAAGGAGCAGGTGTGAATGAGTTAAGCATGATTACCGCAGAAGGTACACTCGAAATTGCGCCTACGATTGGTTACGCGGATGTAATTGTTGATTTAATCTCCTCCGGCACAACACTCAGAGATAATCGGCTGAAGGTTCTAAATGATGGTTTGATCTTAAACTCACAGGCCTGCCTAATAGCAAATCGCGATGCTCTGAAGACCAAACCCGAAGTCTTAAAAATTGCAAAACAATTGCTTGAATTCATCGTTGCCCATCTTCGTGCTACAGAAAACGTGTCCATATTTGCAAACATCAGAGGAGAATCGCCAGATTCGATTGCAAAACAAATGTTTTCAAAATCGGTAATCGGAGGTCTTCAAGGACCAACCATATCTCAGGTAATCAACCAGGAAAGTAAAAATTGGTACGCTGTTCACCTCATCATCCGAAAAGACCAATTACCCCAGGCCATTCAGGAGATCCGTGAAGTTGGCGGCAGCGGGGTTGTAGTTACGCCGGTTACTTACATTTTCGAAGAAGAACCAATGGCTTACAAAGCGATGCTGGAGGCATTAGAGGACAAATGATAAAAATATATGACGTTGAGACTGCAAAAAAAACAATTCTTCGCCGCGATTTACAACACCTTCTTGACTACCCGGAAAACCTGGTAAAAAGCACAGAAAAACTCTTTGGTCCTGGTTTTACACCCAATAAAGCCGTAGAAAAAATTCTCGCATCGGTTAGAACTGGTGGAGACAATGCGATCCGGGAATGGTCAGCGTTGTTGGATATGACCAGTCTTAATGATCTAAAAATTCCCGAGTCCCAATTAGAGGAATCATATCAATCCATCCCTGATTCTCTGATGCGAGCAATGAAAGTTTCGGTGGATCGAATTCGAGCCTTTCATGAATTGCAGCCACTGCCCAATTGGGAGACTCACACGCTTGGGGGCAAGCTTGGTCAAAGAGTTACTCCCATAAAACGGGTTGGTGTTTATGTACCGGGAGGCACAGCCCCATTGCCATCCTCATTACTTATGACGGTGATTCCAGCTCAGGTCGCCGGGGTAGAACAAATCGTGGTGTGCACACCCCCTAATCCGCATGTGTCGATTAAGGCCGCAGCATTTTTATGCGGTATCAGTGAAGTTTACCAGGTCGGAGGAGCGCAAGCTGTCGCTGCCATGGCCTACGGCACTGAGAGTATTCCGAAGGTGGATAAAATCGTTGGCGCTGGAAATCTGTTCGTCACGCTGGCCAAACAACAAGTTTTCGGAATTGTAGGTCTTGACGGTCTGGCTGGACCTACAGAAACAATGGTTATTGCTGACCACTCTGCCAATCCGGTCTGGCTCGCTTCTGATTTGCTTGCTCAAGCGGAACACGATATCCTGGCAAGCGCCATTCTGCTCACCCCGGACCGTTCATTGGCAGAATCGGTTTTGAGGGAATTAGAAAAACAAATCCAGGGACTTTCTCGTTCCGAGATCATCCAACAGTCAATGACCAACCGAGGAGGTATCGTCCTCACACCTGATTTAAAAACTGCAGCCGAGCTGGCAGATGAATATGGACCAGAACATTTATGCTTATCAGTAGAAGATCCTTCCACATTGGCAAAACAAATCAACAATGCGGGTGGATTTTTCTTAGGTGATCATTCTTTTGAAGTGCTCGGCGATTATATAGCTGGTCCAAGCCATGTTATGCCCACCGGCGGTACTGCTCGATTCGCCTCTCCTTTGAATGTAATGGATTTTGTGAAGATATCCAGCATTGTGGCGCTTGATGCAAATACCAGCCAGAGTCTAAGTCCGTTGGCGTCAGAGTTCGCAAAAGCCAAATCGCTGACCGCCCATGCTGCCTCAGCCAAATACCGCGAGTTATAGACAAAATGAAAAGCGACAAAGCCATCATCAGAAACCACATCCTCAAAATACCGGCATACGAATCAATTGTGCCGTATGAGGTCTTATCAGATGAATTAGATATACCAATTGAAAAAATTGTTAAGTTGGATGCTAATGAAAACCCCTATGGACCCATTCCAGAGGTGTATGCTGCTTTATCCAATTTGCCGTATGTAAACATCTATCCCGATCCTGAGAGCCGTTACCTGCGTGATTCGCTTTCTGAATATCACAAAATTCCCGCCGAGAAAATTCTGGCTGGCGCAGGAGTAGACGAGTTAATCGATCTCGTAATGCGTGCGATACTTGACCCTGGTGATGTGATGATAAACTGCCCGCCGACATTTGGTATGTATGCATTTGATGGTGGCGTTAACGACGCCAATATCATTTCGATCCCCCGCAACTCCCAATTCGAGATAGACATGACTGGGATCGAGGAAGCAGTCATGAAGCATAAGCCAAAACTTCTATTCCTTGCTTCTCCAAATAATCCGGATGGAGGATTACTTCCACGGGAATTATTGCTAGATCTTCTAAAACTTCCTTTGTTCGTTGTATTAGACGAAGCATACATAGATTTTGCATCACCGGGATCGAGTATGGTCCAGCAATCAATTCAAAATCAAAATTTGGCTGTACTAAGAACATTCAGTAAATGGGCAGGTTTAGCCGGTTTGCGGATCGGATACGGCATTTTTCCTAACGAATTGATAACTCACCTTTGGAAGATCAAACAACCTTATAATGTCTCGGTTGCCGCCTCAACCGCAGCAATCGTTTCACTCCAAAATCTGCATAAACTCAAGGGTAACCGGGATCGAATTGTTTCTGAAAGAGCACGTTTATCTGCATTTCTCAAGGGTATTCCCTGGCTAGTTCCTTATCCGTCTCAAACGAATTTTATCCTGTGTAAAATCGTTGGACGGAATGCCTTGGACGTTAAAAACAAACTGGCAAAACAAGGCATATTAATTCGCCATTTCCAAAAACCTGGACTTAATGATCACATCCGCATAAGTATTGGCAAACCAGCAGATACAGACATATTAATTAATCAATTGAAAAACTTGGAGTAAAAAATGCGCATATCAGAAATCCAACGTCAAACAAATGAAACCGATATCCAGTTGAAAATCAACCTTGATGGCAGCGGATTAGCCTCAATAAATACAGGGATTGGGTTTTTCGATCACATGTTAAACCATGTCGCTCTTCACGGCCTTTTTGATCTCAACATAAAATGCAAGGGAGACTTAAAAGTCGACCCCCACCATACAGTAGAAGACTGTGCATTAGTATTTGGACAGGCAATTGACAAAGCGCTTTCTGATAGAAAAGGGATCAATAGAATGGGATCAATGTTTGTGCCTATGGATGAAGCGCTCGGGTTTGTCGCTGTCGATCTTTCCGGAAGGCCGTATACAGTCTTTCATGGTGAATGGCATTCTCCTTATGTTGGTGGGATACCTACCAGCCTGGTTCCTCACTTCTTCGAATCGCTAGCGGTTACCGCTCGCTGTAATCTACACGCCAGAGTGCTTTATGGTCAAGATGATCATCACCAGGCAGAGGCATTGTTCAAAGCTCTTGGTAGAGCGCTGAACATCGCTACCAGATTAGACCCAAAGAGAGGGGATCGTATACCCAGCACAAAAGGTAACCTTACATGATCGCGCTGATTGATTACGGTGTTGGTAATCTGCGCTCAGTTGAAAAGGCGCTTACCAGTGTGGGTGGAGATGTATGTATAACTTCAGATGCTGATCAAATAGCAGCGGCTGAAAAAGTTGTGCTGCCAGGTGTTGGTCATTTTGGTGATGGGATGTCTGGTTTGATAGAACGGGATCTAGTCGAACCAATCATCGAATCTGTGAACCAGAAAAAACCTTTTTTAGGTATATGTTTGGGGATGCAACTTTTTTTTAGTGGAAGCGATGAAGCGCCTGGTATCAGTGGTTTGAATTTACTTCCCGGTATGGTCCGGCTGTTCGAAGGGAATTCGATAAAAATCCCTCAAATCGGCTGGAACCAGATCAACCCTAAAGGAGTATCACGAATTCTGGACGGTATTGAACCAGGCAGTTATGCATATTTTAATCATGGTTATTACTGTGACCCTTCCAGGGATAAGAATATTTTGGCAACCACAGAATATGGGATCGAATATGCCTCGGTCGTCGGACAGGACCATCTTTATGGTGTGCAGTACCATCCGGAAAAGAGCCAACAGGTTGGTTTAAGAATTCTGCGCAATTTTGTGGAGCAGCGTTAATGGGTAATCATAATGACCAATTCACAATCTTCCCCGCAATTGACCTGCGCGCCGGGAAAGTAGTACGGCTCATTCAAGGGGATCCTTCGAGGCAGAAGACTTACTACCAAAATCCAGGTGAGGTCGCCCGAATGTGGATCGAGGCTGGCGCAAGCTGGCTGCATGTGGTCAATCTGGATGGCGCGTTTGATGAAAAAGGTAAGCAAAACCAGAGCGCCCTCAAGCGAATCATCCACAGCGTTAGAAGCGAGAATGAAAAGATCGATATCCAATTCGGAGGCGGGTTGCGATCATTGTCCGATATAAAGCAAGCTATTGATACAGGAGTCAGCCGGGTAGTTTTAGGTACTGCAGCTGTGAATTCACCTCAACTTGTATCCGAAGCAATTAGTAAATTTGGTGAAGACCGCATCGGTTTAGCTCTCGACACTCGCCACGACCATGTTCACACCCACGGGTGGGAGAAAGAAACCCCCATCGATCCCATTTCACTGGGTAAAAACATGTTTAAATTAGGCATCAGAACCTGTGTTTACACAAATATCGAAATGGATGGGGGGCTGGGTGGAGTAGACCTGGCAGGTACCAAAAAATTCGCTGAAGGTACGAAATTAAATGTTATCGCCTCTGGAGGGATATCATCTCTCGCTGAAATACGTGCGGTCCGCCAGGCTGGTCTTTCCGGTGTGATTATCGGAAAGGCTTTATATGAGGGGATTCTTAACTCGAGGAGGCCATCCTATGCTAGCTAAACGTATTATTCCGTGCCTTGATGTAAAAGATGGGCGGGTTGTTAAAGGAATCAATTTTATCAATATAAGAGATGCGGGTGATCCGGTCGAAAATGCCCGTATTTACGACCAGATGGGCGCTGATGAACTGGTGTTTCTGGATATTTCCGCCAGCCCAGAAGGGAATAAAACCACATTAAAAGTAGTCCGTAAGGTTGCGGATGAAATATTCCTACCGCTCACGGTTGGAGGAGGAATTCGAAATATTGAAGATATCCGCAACGTGCTTTTGGCCGGCGCTGACAAAGTCAGCATCAATACCGCTGCTGTTCTCAATCCGAAGATATTGAATGAAGGAGCGAATCGCTTCGGCAGTCAATGTATCGTGCTCGCCATCGATGCCAAGAGCGTGGCAAAGGGTAAATGGGAAGTTTATATCAATGGCGGAAGGACTCCTACAGGCATCGACGCTGGTCAATGGGCAATAAACGGTACCAAACTTGGCGCTGGGGAAATACTCCTGACCAGTATGGATACAGATGGGACTTTGGCAGGATATGATATAGAACTGACCAGAACCATCGCAAAAGTTGTGAACGTACCAATTATCGCCAGCGGTGGGGCAGGAAAATTAAATCATTTTGCTGAGGTCCTGGAGCAAGGGGTTGCGGATGCAGCTCTGGCGGCTTCCCTTTTCCATGACAATGTTTTGACTGTCGGTTCAGTCAAGCAGTATCTTATTGAACGTGGAATATCAATTCGACCGGTGGGAATATGAAAAAAGCTGTCTTGTTTTCAGAAATCAAATTTGACGATAAAGGTTTGATACCAGCTGTTGTTCAGGATTCCGACAGCAAACAAGTGCTTATGGTGGCATGGATGGATCAGGACGCATTACAGCAGACGATGAAAACTGGGGAAGCCCATTTTTGGAGCAGGAGCCGGAATACACTATGGCATAAAGGGGATACATCCGGGAATATTATGTATGTAGAGGATATTCTAGTTGATTGTGATGCCGATACGCTGCTCCTAAAAGTAAAACCAGCCGGACCAGCCTGCCACACCGGAGAAAACAGTTGTTTTTACAGAAACCTGGAGTTAAAAAATGCTTGAAGACCTGTTTTTAATTATTGAGGACCGCAAGGAATATCCGCAACCTGGTTCATACACCGCAAAATTGATAGATGCAGGTGAAGATGAGATCCTGAAAAAAGTGGGCGAAGAAGCCATGGAAGTTATCCTGGCAGCCAAAGGGCAGGGTGACCAAAGGTTGATCGAAGAAATCGCGGATTTGTATTACCACAGTCTGGTCCTGCTCTCGTCTCGAAACTTGAATTTATCTCAAGTGCTGGAGGAACTGGAAAATCGACACCGATAACCGAGATGTTATGGTGATACCCAAAATATCGTTTTTATACTATCAAAGTAACTGCGAAAATAAAGGTGTGGGTCAGTGAATACTAACCTAAACCAGGCAACAGTGGTCTTACCCAGGGCATGCCTAATAGGATCAACAATAATGCCAACCCATAAAAGAGGGAGGCACGTTTACACTTTAAATCATCTGCGATATCTTTCTTAGTCATCGCATTTCCCACATGTGCAAATACGATTGCCAGGACCATAAAGAAGGTATGCTCAATTGTAAAAAACCTTAAATCATCGATTTTCATCACAGCGCTAAAATCCTGGAATGCCGCGCGGGTTATTGGGCTGAAAAAAAGAAACAGCGCCAGCCCAAGCAGTAATTGAATATCAATTGCGATCGTAAAAAATGAACCAACTTTGCGATCAGCTTCAACCCAATTCCGTTTCCCTAACCATCCAATTAATGCACGTACGAAAGCGATGATTCCCAAAATCAATACAACCCAACGAACGATATTATGCAAGGCTAAAATAAATTGGTGCATATAATTTCTCCTTAGAATCTATAAAACATTTTACTCTTAGATTTAATTATAACCTTTTGCTGAAGTTGAACAATAATAAGACATTGACCCGTTTCTTCATTCGATAAAAAATAGAATTGCTCACATCTGAGCTTTCATGTTAATATATAAAAAAATATCTTGCAGAATCAAATTGAGAAAAAATGAACAAAATCTCTGAATCTGAAATACTGCCCTTATCCCTACAACATACATTTTGGACATGGTCTGCCCAGTCCAAAGTATCGCCAATTCCTATCGAACGTTCGAAGGGAGTTTACTTCTGGGATGTAAATGGAAAACGCTACCTGGATTTCAATTCAACAGTTATGTGCGTTAATATCGGTCACAGTGACCAGCGAGTGATTGAAGCCATTGTTGAACAAGCCCGTCTGCTTCCTTTCGCTGGTCCACACATGGCGACCCGGCCGCGGGCTGTTCTAGGAAAATTATTATCCGAGATCACACCAGGAGATTTGAATAAATTCCTATTCACTTTGGGTGGTGCGGATGCCAATGAAAATGCCGTTAAATTAGCGCGAGCATATACAGGTAAACATAAAATTCTTGCCAGATACCGCTCGTACCATGGAGCAACCGCCGGCGCCATGGCTTTGACCGGAGACGAGCGACGGTTAGCCTGGGAACCGAATTTAATGCCCGGCGTTGTTCATTTCCTTGATCCCTATCGCTACCGGTCTACGTTCCACCGCACAATAGATGACATACAAGAGTCGGAATTTTGCCTGGATTATTTGTCCCACCTTGAAGAAATCATCCAATTCGAAGGTCCAGAAACCATCGCAGCTGTGCTGATCGAACCAGTAACAGGCACTAACGGGGTGATCATTCCTCCCCAAGGATATCTGGCAGGCGTACGGCAGATTTGTGACCGTTACGATATTCTTCTGATCGCTGATGAGGTGATGAGCGGTTTCGGCCGTACGGGTAAATGGTTTGCTGTTGACCATTGGAACGTCGTCCCTGATTTGATGACCATGGCGAAAGGATTAACTTCAGGCTATGCTCCTCTCGGCGCTGTGGGGATGCGTCCTGATATTTCAGATTTCTTCTCCAAAAGAGTCTATCAAGGAGGCTTAACCTTCAATTCACATCCGATATCTCTAGCCGCGGCAATCGCCAATATCAATGTGCTGCAGGAAGACCACATGGTAGAACATTCAGCCAAAATGGGTATTTCTCTAAGGCACCAATTGACAGAGCTTGGAGAACGCCATCCATCAGTCGGTGATGTGCGCTCGATAGGACTATTCGGAGTGATTGAGCTGGTGCGTGATCGAGTTAGCAAGGAACCACTCTCACAAGAATCCAGTAAAGGTTCAGAGATGGGTAGATTGCGGAATTTCTTGCTCGATCAGGGACTTTATCTTTACACGCATAAGCACACGATATTAATCATCCCACCATTAATAATTACTCAAGAACAACTTGAAGATGGTTTCAGAATTATTGATGAAGGGTTGCGGATAGCGGATGAATTTGTAGATAAATAGTATGTTTTGGGTATCAAAAGGGTTGTTAACTGCATTTTTAATGTTAGGCCAGATCCAAAATATAAATAAATAGTTACGCTTTGGGGAAGTAATAAATTAATCAGGGAACGAACTGAATCTCAGTCGAGGCTAAGGCGGTCGTGCTCTTGTTGAAGAATTCGTCTGATGATAGCAATTGAAACTGCATAAGTAGAATCCATTCCAAAATAAGATAAACTCCCGGATCCTAAATTCTTCCCTTTACTTAGCGGCGTGTCAGAAGCATAATGGACAATCCCTAAGTCGAAAGGCAGCTCATACAGATTGATGATCTCGTTAACCGGGTGCCTGTTTGGGCGATACATCTCATATACTGCCGAGAGATATGGACCGGCTTCCATTTCGATATCTGTATAACCCTCCCGGTAAAAAACATCCATATAGTTGGCGTTTTGAAGGAATGTCCCCTGTACAGTGACCGCTTTCTGGTTATCTAACACTGTGCCGTATACCAGATCTGGAATTACATCCGCAGCGGTAAAACAATTCGGGAATAAATAAGTGTTTTGGGAATGTTCATCATGTACCACATTGGAAATCATCACATCACCTATGACCCCGTTTAATGTAGCAGCCTTTCCCATGATATATACACCCAGGATTGAACCATTGTGAAAGGTCACCTCGGACAGAATATTATAAGCCGCCATCCCCAGTGGATAATTTAAATTGAAAATTAAAGCATCACTCTGTGCAATAGCGTCAAACCAGGGCTCATGCTGAATTCTTGGATCCAGCAAAGCGGTGTTTAACTTGGATAGTTCAATAACCTGGACCTCTACATCGAAAGACATTTTGCTAGGAATTCGATATACACCGCCTTCAATCTCGTGATTCAGTTGTTTATCATTCAGAGAACTCCCCTCAAGAGTTTGTTTATATTTTCTGAGCACATAATAGAAAAAGTTCTCCAGGCTGGACGGTACTTTACCTGCTTGAATATCCTTCCACTCATTAAGCAATCCAGCATTTCCTGGCTGTTCCAGATATTGAAGCAATTTATCTTTTTGTGTTTGGGCAAATCCCGAGATGATATTTCGCAGGCTGTGGGTGTTGCTGGATACAAAATAAATCGGTCTTTCTTCAATTTGTGGAATCGCAGCAACAATATTATCCCACCAGGCATGGGTCGCCCGGCGGTAGGCGCTCAGTGAACCACTTAACAAACGGATCCTGAGATCAGAAGTTGTCTCAGCAATCCTTTCTAAATAAAATCCAAATTCTTGATCCCATATTGCATATAAACGATCAATATCTTCAGAAGGTATTTCTAATAAATCAGCCAGCGAAGAATTCCCGACTTCATCTTCCAATAAGTCAGCAAGGGAAATTGAAGTTGGTAACCTTTGCAGTTTTTTATGCAATTTATTCCATTCAATCTGGAATGAAATCAACAGCGGCAGGACATCATCAATATCAGAACGACTGGCGATAAAACATGCCATCGTATTCTCACTATCGAAAAAACATCGCCGCCGTCTGGCAACCGCCGAAGTCTCTTTCCATGAGGTTATATCTCCAAAACCTGCTCGATCAAACACATCTATACTCTGGCCGAGAACCACCAATTTAATTTCAGGCATTTCGGGAGGCAGACGCAGCAAGCTGTAGATAAATGCCGACATATCAGGCTGTTCATCCCTAGCTTTGGGGTGCAGCAACGAGACGATGCTCGTATGTACTTCTTCAAGAGAACGAATTTTCACTTCTGCAGTTGTACGTAAAAGCGAATAATAAGTACGCTGATAAAGTTCTATCTCTTCAGATTCAGTGGTAGGTATTGTACGTTCCATCGGATTACTGGTTTGTAGACTTTAATTTTCTTGTCCCGCTTTTTCAATTGCATTGATTATTTTGTAATAACCTGTACAACGGCAGAGATTGCCTGTAATGGCTTGTTGGACCTGGCTGCGTGAAGGGTGTGGGATCTCTTCCAAAAGTTTTGCTCCAGACATAATGAAGCCAGGTGTGCAGTAACCGCACTGGACCGCCCCTTCTTCTACAAAAGATTTCTGGACGGGATGCAGGACACCGTCCTTTGCAATACCTTCAATTGTTATGATTTCAGCGCCATGTGCGCGGGCTGCCGGTACCAGGCAACTCATTACCGCCATACCATCCAAAAAAACAGTGCAGGCTCCGCACTCCCCTTCCGCACAACCCTCTTTCGTTCCGATAAGACCCGCTTCTTCTCGCAAAAGCCGCAGCAAGCTTTTGTTAAAACCGCTTTTGAATTGATAATCATGACCATTTATCAGTGTATTGATCTTCGAATTTGCCTGATGGGTTAATGCGGCATCCAATTTGTTAGCACTTCCTTTTGTCCGATCAACCTGCAAGATCACCGGATTGGATGGATAATCCTTCTTTTCTGTACCATTTGAAAGGGATTGCAGGCACCTTTCGACACAAACCCTCACCATCTCGCTTCGATATTTAGCTAATCCTCTAAGATCATCAATGGGATGGGATTCGCTTTTTGCAAATTCAGCTGCTCCGACAATCGTGTCAAAGGTCAATTCTCGACCGATGATTAACTGTTCTGCTTTCCTGGCATGAATGATCATAGGCGCGACTGCTCCTAATGTGATAGCAGCATCTAGAATTTGATTTCCATTAATATTTCCATCATTCTCGGCAGCAAATTCAATCAATACTGCTGCATTCACAACCGAAATCGCCTGAGCGCTCCGCAGACCGATCTTGATGAATGTACCTTTTTGGTTTTTATTCATAGCATGAAATGAAATATCGACCATCATTTCATCCGGCTGCATCACTGTTTTTCGTACTCCAGTATAGAAATTATTGAGCGGTACAATCCTCTCACCGTTTTTCGATACCAACCTGACTTGAGCGTCTAATGCTATTAGTGGAGTGATCGTATCATTCGCGGGTGATGCTGTGATAAGGTTGCCAGCGACTGTCCCACGATTTCGTATTTGGGGTGCACCGACTTCAAAAGCTGCTTTTGCAAAAGGAAACGCCTTTTCAACTAGCAATTTTGAAGCCGCACATTGATTATGCGTAACAAGAGGACCAATGTGAATTACACCATCTTCATCGGTCGATATCCCATCCAACTGGGGTATTCTGGTAATATCGATAAGCGAATCAATCCCAGGCCGGACTCCTCGTTCAATTTCCAACATCAAATCGGTTGCCCCTGCGACAATTCTGGCGTGTTCCCCTTTTTCAGCAAGAATAACAAGGGCTTCTTCGATACTGGTTACACTATAGTAATTTTGCCACATAGATCAACTCACTTTTTTAGATCCTTTGACATCACACCACCATCCCCACCTCGACGGATCATGATAATTTCTGACATGATGCTTAACGCAATTTCCTCAGGTGTTTCTGCATTAATTTCCAAGCCCATTGGGGACCGCACGCGATCAATCTTTTCTTGTGGAATACCTTTTTGGATTAATCCGTTTCTTGCGGCGGTCCAACGCGTCCTCGAACCGATCACGCCTATAAATGCAGCCTGGCTTTGCAGAAGCGCGGGTAAACCCTCAATATCAATCTCCGCACCACGGGTTGTGAGAACCAGGTAGCAATTCTGATTCAGCTCATATAGTTCTGGCAGATCGGATATGGACCCTGGAATAAATTCATCTGCATCCGGAACATTCTCTGGAGTACAAAACTCGGGTCTGTCATCATTGATTACCACCCTGAACCCCAGCCAGTGCGCCAATTGCGCAACCGCTTTTCCCACATGCCCTGCGCCGATAACCAGGAGGATCGCTTTTGGTTGAAGTGGATCCACAAATACCTCCATATGCCCACCGCAAATTCTCGGGTCACCTTTTGCTGTATCGCCCATATCGTATTCCAGGTATACCGGGATCTCATCTTTTATGGCTGCATTCGCTGCTTGAACAACACGGTTTTCCAGATCACCGCCCCCTACTGATCCCAAGGTCGAACCATCAGCATATACAAGCATTTTTGCTCCAGCCTGGCGCGGTGTTGAACCACTGCTGCGCACAACGGTGCACAATGCACCTGCTTTGTTGTGTGAGGTTAATTCTGAGATCGCCTGGAAAAGATCCAAAACTTATTCCTCTAATAAACCCAATACTGTGGGTAACAGCTGTTTCTTTCGCGATACGACTCCATTCGCAATGCGGGTACCATCTGGCTGGCGCGGGTAAGGTAGATCTTCCAAAACCGGAGGAGCATTCACCATCAACAAGCGGCTGGAGCTTCCCACAACATCCGTCACCATCAACATGGAAAAATCCAACCCATTGCGCTCTCTTAATGTACTTTAAAGCCACGATTAACTCATCTTGCAGTTCAGCCAACAAAAGTAAATCGGTCACTTCAACCTGAGCGATAGCGAATTTGTATATCCCGGCTTCGTACATCTTTAGGTCTGTATTTACAACATCTTCAGGTTCACGAGCAGCTAAACCAGCACCCGCATTTACCACCTGGTCACCAAATGAATCGATGGTTTCACCCGCTAGTGGACTTGAATGTACAAAAGCCCACCTCCCCAACCGTTCTGCAGCATGTTTATCCCGATCCGTCGTTGTAGGAGATGATAATATCAGCGTATCCGAGAGAAGTCCCGCCAGCAGCAATCCGGCTATCTCTGGCGGTGAACTCAAACCGGCTTCCTCAATTCGTTCTGATACAAGCGTGCTTGTACTACCAACAATGTCCACCGAAAAACGAATAGGGATATGTGTGGACATATTCCCAAGGCGGTGGTGGTCAAGGATTTCAACCAGTTCTGCCTCTTCCAACGCCCCTAAAGCTTGTCCTGGTTCATTATGATCTACCAAGATAATTCGCATTCTGGGTGGATTAAGCACATCCCGCTGGCGGCTCACACCTAGATAAACACCGTTTTCATCGACAATAAGGAACTCATTATGTTCCTCTCTCAGGATACGGGTCAGCACATCCCGAATGCGAGTTCCAGCTAAAAAACGTGGGACATTCGTATCGCAAGCTTCTTTTGAAGGTAATTCGAGCAATTCAGCTATGCGCATCTCCTGACTGCGTGGATGCGGTCCGACATATTCGCTCATATAATTGATTAAACTCAAACCTGTGATTAAACCACAAGGGGTTCCATCCTCTGGATTTACAATCGGAACGATGCCTCCAGTTCGGCTCAATATTGCCCATGCTTCTCGCAATGGATTCTCCGGAGCGACTGTATCAAGCCGGCGAAGTCACTGTCTCAAAGCGGGGAGACGCATCCGTGAGCAGCAGCGGCGCATCGATTTCTAACCTTTTGAGTACCCATGTTGTTTGAGGATTTATTGCGCCCGCTCGAGCTGGAATAAAATCATCACTATCTCTTTCTCTCAGCAGCCAGGCATATCCCACCGCCGAAGCAATGGAATCCATATCTGGGTTAACATGACCAATTA
Source organism: uncultured Chloroflexia bacterium (assembly GCA_963753725.1). Taxonomy (GTDB): domain Bacteria; phylum Chloroflexota; class Anaerolineae; order Anaerolineales; family UBA4823; genus CAVWDI01. Next base: position 572,691 of record CAVWDI010000001.1, read on the forward strand.
CATATGTTGGACTCATAATTTACCGCACCAATTCATTACAAAATTTAAAACTGGAATTTGAAGTGAGTTTACCACACCGCAGAGTGGATTTATTGTTGCGAAAAACAATCATGGACAGACCAGTAATTATGCTTTCTTTTTGATTGCGTGCCATACTTTTTCAGGCGTGATCGGGTTGTCGTCTACATTCACTCCACATGCATCCATTACGGCATTGCCGACTGCCGGCGCGACACCATCCATTGGAATCTCCGCTACAGCTTTGACCCCAAATGGATGTGATGGCTCAAATGTTTCTACAAATATCGTCTCCAGTTCTGGCATTTCATTCGCCTGGAATATATGGTAATCGCGAAAATCTTTTTCTCTGATATTTCCATCCTCATCATAAACCATCTCCTCACAAACCGCATATCCGAGAGCCTGGGTCATCCCCCCCTCCACCTGTCCGGATGCCGTGAGCGGATTGATGACAATACCTGCATCTACCGCCATTACGAGTTTTTCAACCACAACCTGCCCTGTCTCGATATCGACCAGCACTTCTGCGAATTGTGCGGCGAAGGGAGGCGGCGCTACCTCCGACATATAGGAGGCAACACCCATAATTTGCTCCTGATCTTCGTGATGCAGCGAGTTGTGACCAATGTGAGCAAATGTCACCGAGCGCCCATCAGGAGAAAAAGCTTTTCGATCAGCCAATCGGATTTCTTCAGGTTTTACTTCTTTTATTGGTTCTAAACCTTCGGTAGAATTACTGGCTTCGTTTATAAGCTTTGCTGCCCGTAGCTTGATCCTATACGCGACTTGATTTGCAGCCCGCACAACCGCGGTTCCGGAGATATAAGTCGTGCTTGAGGCATAAGCTCCTTTATCGAAAGGTGTAAAGTCTGTGTCGGAAGAATGAACGATCACATCCTCTAAAGGTACTCCCAGTACTTCAGCAGCCATTTGCGCCAATACTGTATCCGAACCAGTCCCCAGATCCGTTGCGCCGACCAAAAGATTGAATGAACCGTCATCATTCTTCTTGATACTGGCGCTTCCCATGTCCAGATGTGGGATTGAAGTGCCCTGCATGACGAGTGCGGCACCGATTCCTCTTTTCAGGTAAGGTTTATTTGGATCTTTTTGCCAATCAGAATTTCCATATTTTTGATCCCAACCAATGGCAGCCTTACCCTGCCGGACGCATTCCTCAAGTCCACAGGTTTCGATCATCTCTGGTTGAGGCGCCCTCCCCTCGCTCCATGCAGTGCTGAATGGCTGAAGTTCGCCTGCCCTGAGAGCATTCTTTAATCTAAATTCTAATGGTCGTAGTCCTAACTTGCGTGCAATTTTTTCCATATGCCTTTCAACAGGCCAATATCCTTGCGGAACCCCGTACCCTCGGTATGCGCCTGCAGGCGATAAATTAGTATATACAATATCTGCATGGAAGCGGATGTTGGGAGAATTCCGGTAGGGTCCATCACCTACATACAATGCCATGGATTTATGTCCGGTATTTCCAGTTACTGTAAGAGCGTGGCATCCGTAAGCGCCCGTATCGGATAAGACCACCATCTCGTTGGCAGTCATTGTTCCATCTTCTTTTACTCCCGTCTTCATTTTTATGCGCATTGCATGGCGGGAACGTGAGGCTGTAAATTCCTGCTCACGCGAATATTCAAATAACACTGGTCTACCAGTCGCAATGGTTAAATGAGCAGCAACGTCTTCTATCAGGACCTCCTGTTTTCCGCCAAAACCTCCACCTATACGCGGTTTTACAACCCGAATTCTTTTAATTGGTACGCCAAGTACAGGCGCCAATTGGCGGCGTACATGGAAAGGCACCTGAGTGCTGGTGCGGATGACCAACCGGTCATTTTCATCCCAATAAGTGAGTACAACATGCGGCTCAATATGCGCTTGCTGCACTTTGGGGACGGAATATTCTGATTCAAAAATATGGTCTGCCTCGTTAAATCCTCTTTCGACATCGCCAATATCAATATGGATATGAGCGGCCAGGTTTTTGCTTGGTTCGGACTCGCCAAAGTTAACATATTCGGGTTCGTCATGAATTCGGGGAGAGTCAGGAAGCATTGATTCAGCAGGATCCAATACGGTCGGGAGTTGTTCGTATTCGACTTCGATTAATTCTAAAGCCTGGTTTGCAATTTCCTCTGTTTCAGCCGCTACAAACGCCACCCGGTCTCCTACAAAACGCACCTTATTATCGAGCGAGAACGTGTCTAAGGGTCCAGGGATTGGGTCTGATTGTCCAGCCGTTGAATAGACCACGCGTGGGATATCTTTCCATGTTAATACCGCTGCAACTCCTGGAACTTCCAATGCACGGCTTGTATCGATATGGCTGATCTTCGCATGGGCATAAGGGCTTTGAAGCACTTTAGCCACCAGCATACCTCGTTTTTCGAAATCAGCGGTAAAAGCCGGTTTCCCCTGCACTAACTTCACAGCATCCACCTTTATCTCGGGCTGCCCCACAATTTTCCATCCTTCTTTACCTGAAGCCAGGTGCACTTGCGGCATGACCCGTGTCTGCGTAATCGTATCAATTGGTGTATCCGCTCCCAATCCATCATCATCCATATCATCATCTTCAGGTTTGAAAAACTCAGGTGGGGCTGGAATTGGTCCTCCTTCACCTCCAGGCTCAAGGATCGGATCAACTTTTTCACCCCTTAATATCGCTGCACTTCGCAGCACAGCCTGGACCGGTTTTACATACCCGGTGCAGCGGCACAATACACCAGAGAGGGCATCTCGAACTTGTTCTTCGCTCGGGTCTGGATTAGCTGCCAATAACTGCTCGGCTGCTAAAACTTGAGCAGGTGTACAGTAGCCGCATTGTATTGCTCCAACTTCAACAAAAGACTGCTGTATTGGATGAAGACCTGCCGTCTCCTTCCATCCAAGATCGGGGTGTTGACCAATATCTTCAATTGTCTGGATCGAATGTCCTTCCGCCTGGGCTGCCAGATACAAACACGAATTAACCACCATACCATCTATTTGTACAGCGCATGCTCCACATTCCCCACTCTCACAACCGTGTTTAACCCCAAAAAATCCGAGATGCCGCAAAGCTTTGAGTAATGTCTCACCAGGATCAGTTTGCATCTCATGAATAATGTTATTGATATGGAGACGGATTTTCATTCAATTTCCTTTTCATGCATATATTTATAAATATTATTCTTACCGCTCACGATTGATTCACGGCTATCCGGGCTGCGCAGCGCTCTGCGAGGATACCAGCTGTTTCTTTTCGATAATCAGATGAAGCCCATTCATCCTGCGCCTGACTGAATGCATCCACCGCAGCCTCTTTTAACCCGCCCTGCTCCGTACCATCAAAGACCATTATCGGCGCATTACCGTAACCTCCCAACGCCATTCTAGTTCGCCCTGTCTGCCAGCAGCACAAAGCCGCGCATACTATTGGCAGGTCAGCAGGACTGCGTGCTGTGTACTCATACGCCAAATTTACATTAAGGGGAATCTCAATTTTTGTGATTAATCTCTTCGCTGCAAGCTTACGGCGGAAAGGAAGAAAATTTCCCAACTTGATTTCTTCCGATGATCCATCAGCTGCAATGATGGTTAATGATGCATCCAAGGCTAATAATGTAGTGGTTAATGGCGAACGACCATCCGCTGCCATGATCGATCCAGCGATCGTAGCCACTTGCCGAAGGTTAAAAGTCGCCTCATGCTTTATCGCTCTCACCAGATCAACCGTTATTTCGCGGTTCACTAATTTTCCTTCTAGTAAAAAATCAAGTAATAATTGTAATGTTAGTGTAGCCCCTAAATCCAGAAATATTCCGCGTTCGTCTATGCTGCTCAAGCTCAAGTTCTGCAAATCCACAACAGCAAATTCGCGTTTGGATGGACGATTTACGGAAGAGCCTCCCGCTAATGGATATGTTTCAGGTTCAAGTCGAGCGATTAAATTGAGCGCCTGCTCGATTGTATCCGGACGATGGTATTCTGTAATCATTAGTTACTCTCATTCCTGTACGATAATTTGATTTTCTGATTTATCTATCAGCCAATAATATCAACGTTTTCATCGTATACTTTCCAACCCAACAATTCAATATTGACCGAGTCTAAAATTTCATCGGGCACCTCTATCAAAAGAGCATCTGCCTGGGCCAATAATTCCCCATCTGGACAATATATTTCTCCAGTTGCAGTCGCAGCCCGCTTTTTACTTTTCCCAATTTTACCGACTAAACGTAACGGTTTACCAATTGGCACATTCTTTCGAAATCGAATACTCAATTTTGCAGTATACATAAAACGTGGATTATCCCCACCCAGATGGGTTCGAGCCGCCACTTCATCTAACATCGCCGCGACAATCCCGCCGTGTACTACACCTGGGTATCCCTGGTATTGTTCCTTTACAGTGTATTGTGCTGTCACTTCACCTGGACCAGAATTATAGAACTTCATTTGTAAACCAAATTCGTTCGCCAATCCACAGGCAAAACAAAAATTGGAGTTCGGTTGTAAAGTCATTAATTACCATTCTCCTTGGTAAATTTAGTATTGAATAGCCAGAAATATGACGTTTCCATTGGGTAGAACCTCAATTGTCATTACAGAAAGTTTTTGTTGATATTTTCCCTACTGCCAAAATATCTTCTAGTTGACAGTAATAATAATACTAATCCGCTTGCAGGACAATCGCAATTTGGAATTCCTCATTTTCACAAATTTACATAACAGGTTGTGCATTAGGGTATAATTTTAGCAACTTAATTCTCGATTATTGGAGGTGAACAGGAACGGTTATATTATTAACGGGAAAGTAAGCGCAAGGACCAGGACCAGTTCCTGGTTGACGAGGATGAGGGTTCCTGCTCGCAAGAGCTGGCTACCGGTCAAAGGATCATATTTCATGTATTTCCTGCATTGTTATTCCTTGGCCGAGAAAATCGAATGATCAGCGGAAGCCCTCCGGATGGCCCACCATCCGAAATCTTTCCCTCCATAAAGAACTCCATAACAACGCTGTTCGGGCAACCGGGTAGACAAAAATTGGAGAGTGGAGCATATTCAATGTGATGTTGAAAATAAATCAACATCACCCATACTATAAGTGTTCTATTTATCAACAAGAAAACACTTAACAAAAACTGGAGGGATCCCATACCATGTGCGGAATCGTTGGTTATATTGGCACGCGCGATGCGACGCCAATTATCCTGAATGGTCTTAAACGCCTTGAATATCGAGGCTATGACTCTGCTGGCCTAGCTGTCATCCAGGACGAGCAGATACAAATTCGGCGCGATGTCGGGAAGTTAGCAAAACTTCAAGAATTAGTTGATTCAAAACCGATATCCGGTCAGGTGGGTATTGGTCACACTCGTTGGGCAACCCATGGCGTACCAAGCGCACGCAATGCGCATCCTCACCTCGGAACAACGGGGGAGGTCGTTGTTGTCCACAACGGCATTGTTGAAAACTTTCTTGATTTACGTGACGAATTGACGTCCGAGGGAATAGAATTTCAATCTGATACGGATACGGAAATTATCGCCCATCTAATAGAACGTTACTTATCCATGGAAGCAGACCTGACCGAAGCCACCCGTAAAGCTCTATCACAGCTTAAAGGCGCCCACGGGATCGTGGTGCTCTCTACAAAAGAACCTGACAAAATCATCGCCGCCAGAATCGGAAACGCAGGCGGAGTGGTTATTGGCCTGGGTGTTGAGGAGATGTTCATTGCTTCGGATTTGCCAGCCATCCTTGAACACACCCGCCAGGTGATCTTTATTGAACCTCAGCAAATTGCAGTAGTAACTGCAAAAAAATTGGATATCTTGTCCTTTGATGGGGGTGAAGTGCCTTTTGAAATACAACAGGTTGCATGGGATCCAATCGCTGCTGAAAAAGGTGAATACCGCCATTTTATGGAGAAAGAAATCCATGAACAGGTTCGCTCACTGACGGATACGATCGCGGGCAGGTTTGAAATTGAAAATGGTCATCACATTCATCTTCCAGAATTGAATCTCGAACCAAGTTTTTCACGTAATATTAAAAAGATTTTCATTACCGCGTGCGGTACAGCCGCTCACGCAGGAATGGTGGGAAAAGTGCTTATTGAACATATTGCACGCATACCCGTAGAATTAGATATTGCATCCGAATTCAGGTACAGAGATCCCCTCGTGGATGAAGATTGTGTGGTCCTGGTTGTCAGCCAATCAGGGGAAACTGCTGATACACTTGCAGCAATGGAAGAGGCTCGCCAGAAAGGAGCCACAATATGGGCAATTGTTAATGCTATCGGCTCACAAGCCATGCGGATTGCAGATGGCTATATTTCCATGCAGTGTGGACCCGAAATTGGTGTAGCTTCAACCAAAGCTTATACTGCTCCTTTAGTAGACCTGTATATGCTGGCTATCCTGCTTGGTGATCTGCGTGGAACGATCGATAACAGTACTCGAAAGAAGTTGATAGCTGATTTACGTAAAATACCAGACCTGGTGGGGCGCTGTCTTGAACGTGAAAAAGATGTGGAAAAATTGGCGCGCAGGTTTTTAAATGTCAATCACTGCCTGTACTTAGGCCGCGGCATTAATATGCCTACAGCATATGAAGGGGCATTAAAATTAAAAGAAATTTCATATATTCATGCTGAAGGTTATCCGGCCGGTGAGATGAAACATGGACCGATTGCTTTGATAGATAAAGATATGCCGGTTATTGTGATCGCGCCAAAAGATCCATGGTATGAAAAAATGTTCAACCAAATCGAGCAGGCAAAATCGCGAGGCGGCACCGTCATCGCCTTGGCGACTGATGGAGATGAACTAATATCCAACGCTGTCGACTATGTCCTTTGGGTTCCCGAAACGCCCTGGATGCTCAGCCCGGTTACGAACGTCATCCCGCTGCAGATGCTGGCTTACCACATCGCTACTCTGCGCGGACTGGATGTTGACCAACCAAGAAATCTGGCCAAATCAGTCACCGTTGAGTGAAATTAACCAAAATTAACAAAAAACATCGGTGGGCTGAATAAGAATTACCATTGATGTTTTTTTTTGGATTAAATCTATTATAAATCCCCAGCGTACGCTTTATCCAACAGTTCGAGCGTATGATAAACAGGTATACTGTCCGCGCCCATCTTCAAATGCGTTTGAATTTGCACACAGCAGCCGATATTTCCCGTCACAACCATATCGGCATTTGTTTTCAGAATATTATTTATTTTTTTCTCCCCTAATTGATTTGCAATTTCTGGGTGCTCAATATTGTAGATGCCTGCAGACCCGCAGCATAATTCTGGTTCACCGATTTCAACCAGCGAAATATTGGGAATTTTTGAAATTAAATCCCGGGGCGCTTGATTTACCTTCTGTGCGTGGGACAGATGACATGCGTCCTGGTATGCAATCTTATAAGATTGTGAAGCCTGTGGCATTTCTATAAGATCCATTTGACACAGGTATTCGCTCACATCCATAACTTTACTCACAAATTCTGCAGCTTGATTTTCTTCTTCCATGCCTGCGAACAGCATCTGGTATTCTTTCATTGCTGACCCGCATCCAGCAGCATTGGATATGATGGCATCCAGGTCATCTGGAAAAACCTGCATATTTCTTCGAGCGAAATCCTGGGCTTGATCGAATTCACCCACATGCAGACTCAATGCTCCACAACAAACCTGATCCTTCGGTATGAGGACCTCTACCCCATTCTTGTTAAGCACCCGGATTGTGGACCAATTAATCCTTTGTCCAAGTACTTGATTCACACAACCCAAAAGCAATCCAACTCTTGCCAGGGGTTCCCCTTTAACTGGAACGATTTCAGGGATAGGGTCTGATTCAGAAATGCTATCGGGTATCAAATCAAGCAAATCTTTATACTCATTTGGAACGATGGGTTTTAGTGCTTTGGTAATCTTGCCTGTTTTAATTACTGTTCTAAACCTGTCTGGATACGGAAGTGTTTTAACAATAAAATTATGCTGCAAATTTTCCACAAATCCAGATTTCGTCTCATTCTTAACAAGCGCTCTAAAAGGTGATAACAATTCATTGTATTGCACACCCGATGGACAGGCTGTCATACATGCCAGACAACCCAGGCACTGATCGATAAAAGGTTTCACATCTTGATATGCAAGATCTCCTTCCAGGACTGATTTCATTAGGATAATCCGTCCGCGAGGAGAATCCATCTCTTCATTCAATACCTGGTAAGTTGGGCAGGTGGGAAGACAAAATCCACAGTGAACACAAGCTTCAATAGCCCCGACCATGCCGTTCACTCGAGGACCTATCCTATCAACCAAGTTCGGGACTGGTATTGTGTGCTGCATCTAGACCTCCACAAAGCGATTGACTGGATCCAACGCGGATTTTACTCTGCGGTAAAACGAAGCGGACACATTTGCGCCGATCAGTTTTCGTTCCGATGAGCCGAATAAAATCAAACCGGATAAATCCATATCAATAAGTATTTTGTCAACTTCTTCGACAGCGTTTTTTACCGCTATCCACAGCACCTGACCCGCGCAGCTGTATTGTCTCAAGGATTCTATTCCAATGAATTTGCTTTCAAAATTCGTAATATTACCCGGTACAAATGGGATTTTGATTAAAGTCCAGCCATCCGGAACCCAGGAAAACTCTCGGAAATTATCCCAGACTGACTCTTCTTCTACTCTTTGAAGTGCTTCACCATTTCCCAAAAACTCTAGGACACGACTAACACGCGCCCTCGAGGGTTTCGATCAGACTGCCTACACGAAACCAGACTGTCCATCTTCCATTTTCTGACATTAAATCTATAGATTCAAAGTCCAGGTGTGAAACGGAGGCTTTCTGAAGGATATCCAGAGCCTCATCCAGGTTTTCAAAACTAAGATTAAGTGTGGTGTATGTTTCAGGAACTGGAAACACTTTTAACGTTGATTCGACAATCACGCCAAAACTCCCCAAACTACCAATCATGACCTTTGCCAGATCAAAACCGGCCGCGTTCTTTACAACTTTACCGCCTCCCCTTTGAACAACCCCGGAGTAATCGATATATTTCACTCCCAGAAGAAAATCACGCAGACCTCCATACCGGTATCTCCCTGGTCCGCTAACACCCGAAGCAACTGTACCGCCCAATGTTGCACCGCCTTCCACAAGTGGTGGATCGAATGGTAAATACTGCTTGTTTTCCGCCAGGATTGAATTTATTGCTGCAATAGGAGTTCCCGCCAGAGCAGTTATCGTAAATTCTTCAGGTTCATACTCAACAACACCAGTTAAGGATTTCATTTCTAGAGACTCAAAACCATCCGCCGGCATAGACAGGGTGGGTTTTGATCCCCCACCTCTAGGGTGTACATGATCAACACTTTGTACAAATTTTTGCATTTCAGATATTTTGTCTGAGATATCGGTCATAACCATCGCCTCATAAATTATTTAATGAACATCTTTCCCCGGTTAGAAATTTCATCCGGATCAATTGCGGAACGAATATCGAGCATTGTATCCATCTCCGTTTCGTTGAACATCTTTGGTAAATATTCGCGCTTCTCAACGCCAACGCCGTGTTCGCCAGTTATTGATCCCTGGAAATCTATGCACAATTGTAAAATTTCTCCCGCCATACTTTCGGCGCGTTCCAATGCTCCGGATTGGTTTCCATCATATAAGATCAAAGGGTGCAGGTTGCCATCGCCGGCATGAAATACGTTCGCCACCCTGATATCATATTGCTCGCTCAATCGATCAATTTCAGCCAGGGCGCTTCCTAAGCGGCTTCTGGGAACTACGCCGTCCTGAACAATATAATCGGGGCTCAATCGACCGACAGCGGAAAATGCGCTCTTCCTTCCTTTCCAGATTCGCATCCGATCAGCATTATCCTGCGCAATCCGGATCTCACCGGCGCCGGAGGCATTGATAACATGCATGAGACGCTGGAAATCTTTCTCCACCTGATTTACTTCCCCATCCATTTCAACGATTAATAAAGCCACTGCACCCGGCGGATAGTTCGCCTGGACAGCGGCTTCCGCGGCCTCGATGGCAAGTTCGTCCATCATCTCCATTGCGCCCGGCAGCAATCCTGCCGCGACTACTTGCGACACAGCATTTCCTGCCGCTTCCAACGAGTCGTATGAGGCCAAAACTGTGCGGTAGACCTCCGGTTTAGGCGTTAAACGTAAGGTCACTTCTAATGCCACACCAAATAAACCTTCCGAGCCCACATATAAACCTACCAAATCGGGACCTATACTCTCAAAACTATCCCCCCCCAACTGGACGACTTCTCCATCCGGTAGAACAGCCTTAATTCTCAACACATGATTGCTGGTCATGCCAAACTTTAAACAATGTGCGCCGCCCGAATTAAAGGCCAGGTTACCTCCAATTGTGCAAATTGGCTGGCTGGACGGATCGGGAGCGTAATATAAACCAAAAGGCGCCGCAGCTTTGCTGACCTCAAGGTTTGGCACTCCCACCTCCACGATCGCCAGCCTATTCTGAGGATCAACCTTTAGAATCCTATTTAGACGATTGAGGGCAATCACAATACCTCCCTCAATAGGAAGTGATCCACCGGATAAACTCGTACCGCTGCCGCGTGCGACAAAAGGCACTTTGTACCCAGCGCATAGCTGCACTGTTTCAATTACTTCCGATTGAGACTCCGGAATGACCACCGCCAGCGGTCGGCACCGATATGCAGTTAAAGCATCCGATTCATACGGCGCCAATTCTGCTGCTTTAGTTAATAAGCGATCATCAGGATAGAGTTTTGTAAGCGCTTCCAGAAATCTTTGTGTGGTCATATGCTGTTGCTCCCTCTTGAGAATAAGACCGTCGATTTTAGTTTAGCATCAAAATTCATCGATGACAAATAAAGTTAGTCTGGGAATATAAAAGGAAGCTGTCAAGAGTGCAACAGCTTCCAAATATGTTGTTCATCTGTAAAGTGTTACCATGTTCATGCTTGCGCGAACGTATCAACCAATAACCTGACATCTCCCCCCACCGGGTATAAGATTGGATTGGTACAGCCGTGCTTGCGATACTCATTTACCTTCTTTTTCGCTTCCTCGGGTGTTCCGGAGGCAGTGATATTAAATATCAACTCCTCAGGCACGAAATGTTTTGCTTCTTGAATTTGTTCTTTTGTAGCCGGCCATCCTAATATCGATTGGATTTCTGCCACAACATCTTGCGATACACCTGATGCCTTGGCGATATGCGGTTGTTGAGCGAGATATTGTGTCAGAAGTTCACGAGTTGTATCAATAGCTCGTTCACGATCATAATCCACAGAACATACCACAAGTTGAGGACGGTCGACATCATCTAAAGATCGACCTCCCTTTATAACCCCTTGCTCCAACATTTCCATAGCTCGATCATTGTACGATGGCGGCACACAATAATTGAGCACAACGCCATCTGCAATTTCACCCGTCAGTTGCATCATCTTATCACCGGTTGCACCGATCATAATCGGTACATTACGTGGTTCGCGCCGCCCGTGAATCACGTCCAATTCGATGCCTTCCACATGGTGAAATTCTCCATGAAATGTTACCCTTTCCATGTTCAACAGCCGACGCAGAACCTCAACTGTTTCACGCATCGCTTTTAATGGTTTTCGGCGCTCGATACCCACATCATGCGCCAATGGGTCCCACCATGCTCCGATACCGCAAATAATCCGGTCTGGCGCTAAATCGTCCAGAGTCAAAAATGTTGCTGCAAGCAATCCAATATTGCGGGTCCAATTATTGATCACACCAGAACCGACTTTAATCTCCTCTGAGACCGCTGCATAGGCTGCCATAGGAACGATCGCATCACGTACAAGTCGGGACTCCGCCTGCCATACTGATTCAAAGCCGCGCTGTTCGGCACATTTAACAAATTCCAGACCATCTCTCAAATCATGTGCATCTTGTAAGTAAAGGGATACTCGCTCAGACATAAAACCTCCAATAATATTGAATCAAATCTAGTAAGTTATTTACTTCCCAAATTATATTTTATTTTGCCCCTGTAACTATTTTTTTATCGGACAGGGATCTTCATTCACTGGTCAAATAAGTTTCAAACCTATCGCTCACCAGTTCTAAATCTTCCGGCAAATCCATATCCAATGCCAGGGATGGTAGCTCACAAATTTCCAATTTTGCTCCTGCGCTTAAAGCTAACTCGCAATGTCGGTCAAAAGACTCTGGACCAAATTCGTATTCGATCAATCCGGCAGGTGAAATCAGGAGCGCATTGGTTCCTTCTCTTCGATGGTCGGGGGCTACAACCACAACTGGTGGATAATTTCCTTTGTCTATCATAGTGTAAATATCTTCTGGAGTTCAGCAGGGGCAAATCTGCTGGGATGATTAACACTCCGCGCGTGGCATAATTCTTGGCAACCACCGTTGCCCGCGTCAAAGCCGTATTCAGTTTTGGAGCGCCGTTCTCTTGAACCGTTCTTGCTCCGTGATCGTGCGCCATAGATAATGCAGCCTGGTCACGGCTTATAACCAATACTTGCTCAATTTCTGAAATTTTAGATAACGTATCAATTGTATGTGCTAACAAACGTCTGTTCAACGCAGTACGTTCATCAGGATTTAATACTTCCGCTAACCGTGATTTTCCTCTCCGCAAAGGTTTAACTGGGACAATTGCCCACAGAGCCATTATTTTTTCCTTTCTTTAACCTTTAAAATTTTTAACGTCCTCCGAATTCAAGCACCTCCTTTGCCAAACGATATTTTTCATCCTGTGTTTTCATAATTGTGTTTGTAACTTTTGTCTTCAATCCCAAATTCTGAATGGATGCATCTAAACTGGCATCGATCCGATCAAAAACAAAATGAGTGAGTAAATCTTTATAATGATTAGCAACAGCCAGAGCGCTTGGACTGATACCCAATTCAGTATACATCTTTGCCGCGGGTCCTTTAAGGGTCGTGCCCCCAATGATTGGGGAGACCCCCACGACTTTTTTCTTATCAAGCAATGCTCTCTTAATACCAGATACTGCTAGTATCGGATCAAGGCTCACCCAGGGGTTTGATGGACAGAATACGATCTGGTCGGCCGATTGGATCGCTTTTAACACCCCAGATGCTGGTGCAGCATTGTCAATACCATCGAAGCGGAAACCAGTGATCAACGGTCTACATGCCTGGTGTACAAAATATTCTTGAAATGGCAATTCCCCTTCTTTTGTGATCACAGTCGTCTGTACATCGTCATCACTCATGGGCAGTACTTTTACTTCAACCCCAAATGCAGCGCAAAACTGTCCTGTAATCTTGCTCAATGAGAAACCCTCATTAATCCGCCGGGTTCGCTCCAGATGCAATCCTAAGTCCTGGTCGCCAATTCGGAACCAGGTTGGTCCCCCCAGGATTCCCAGGGTCTCTAAGGCCATCCAGGTCTCTTGGGACCTACCCCAACCTGTGACCGGATTTGCATACCCAGCCAGCGTATAACAAACCGTATCCAGATCAGGACAAATTTTTAGACCTAGATGTATGAAATCATCCCCGGTATTAACGACCACCGTTAAGTCTTTGGGTTTTAATACCTTCGACAAACCTTCAATAAGTTTCGCCCCTCCAACACCGCCCGCCAATGCTACAGTCTTCATTCGTTAAACTTTCTCCCAATTACATAAATAATCATACTAAATGGATTCCATCAGGATATCCTTGCCTTAGTAAACGATCTACATGTATCAACGAAATAAATCCATTTCAACTGGTCGTAATAACTCATCAAGGGCAGCTTCCCTGAAGTTGTAGGGAAAACCTCGCACATGCACCACAGGTGTTCTTTCACCAGCCTGTCCCATCACGAGTGAGGCGCCGCCAGCCAATTCATCCGCAGCGCCAATCTCAGTAGTTAACAATTTATTTCCGAACATATCGGGTGAACCTCGTAGATCAACCAATCCTGGAAGTCCGGAAATACCAATCGCAGTTCCGATAGTACCCAAACGCCATGCCCGGCCATGGGAATCTATGATCAGTACACCAATTCGTTTGCTGCTGATACGCTCTAAATGATCCCGAATGAACCCGGCCGATTTGTCTGGATTCTCGGGGAGACATAGGACCCATTCCTCGGTATTGTTAATCCTATTTTTTACATTAGAATGGTCGATGCCTGCATTAGCGCAAATAAATCCCAAACGGTGTTCAACAATTACCATACCCGGCCGGACGCGCAAAACGCAATTACTCTCTTTTAAAATTAATTCTGTTACACGTGCATCCTTTCCAGATTGGTCTGCCAATTCAATGGCTGCCTTGGACGGGATTACCTGTGATAATGCAACGAAACGGTTTTCAGCCTTTGATACAATTTTCTGCGCAATGACCAGGATATCCCCACTCTCCAATGTAATCCCATTGTCATATAAACTTGCAGCGATAATCTCCCCCAGATTGTCACCCGGGTGGATTATTGGAATCCCTATCAGCGATGTCAATTCCAATGTCATTTTTTAATCTGTCTGCTATTCAACATCAATTTTTTATTGCGTTTTAAGAATCAATTACCAATTGGTCAAAATATATTTTTTCATTTTTGTACATGACCTCACCCATTACGCAGCCGCCTATTTATTTACACCAGTTATACCAATACTTGCTGTCTTGACACCATAGATTTTATTGAGACTGATTAGAATAGACGTAAGGCCTTCTGCAACAATCGCATTATCCAGACCACCGGCATTATACGCTCTCATACCACCTGCTTCAGCTAAATCGATCGCTGTTTCTGCTGCATCAGCTGCATCCGCAAACACCAGCACATCCGTTTCCAAATCCTTATTCAAGTCCTTGCGTAATACATGGGCGGGTACATTTTGAAACGCCGCTGCCACGCGCACTTCCTCACCTAAAATATCCTGGGCAATTCTCGCTGCAGAGGGTGGATCAGGAGGTTTAGGACTACGAAAATCAATCCTTGCTGTAGCATCGATCAGTAATTTTCCCTTTAAATCCTCTTTTAGACTTTCCAAAGCCGGTTGGTGGGCGGTATACACTACGGTTAGAACGCAGATGTCGGCATTCTGCACCGCTAAATTATTCTGCATGCCGGTTATTGAGTTCATACTCAGCTCTGTATTCAACATTTCTGCAGTAGCTTTCGCTTTTTCTCGTTCTCGTGAGCCAATGATTATTGGATATCCAGCCTGAGCCCAGCGCAGTGCCAGTCCTGGACCCTCATTTCCTGTTCCACCGATTATTGCTATTGTTGGTTTATGTTCCATAAGATTATCCATAGTGCTGATAATTATTTAAATTTGAGGATATTACTTTCAAGCAAACTGGGCGTTATACCTACCCCAAACATCCGGCGCCAACTCCATGGCTTTCGCCGCAATTATCTCCTCATCCATCGTCAGCAGCTTGCGATCACGCATAAGAATTTTTCCCGAAACCATCGTCATAGTAACCATACTCTCCTGGAAACCAAATACGATTTGCCATGGTAAGTTGCCCGCTGATAGGGGCGTATGCGGGTGGTATTCTACAAAAATCAAATCTGCATAAGCTCCGGGACTGATAACTCCTAACTGGGTTTGTGGGAAAAAAGTTCCTGCCAGTTGAGCATTGTTATACACACCCATTTGAACGACATCTACCGCTGACATCCTGCGTGGATCGCAGTTCCATACTTTTTGTAACAGATAGCAGGTTTTCCATTCTTCCCACATTGTATGTGAAAAACCATCCGTCCCCAGACATACCCGGACCCCAGCCCGCAGTAAACTCTCAACCTCAGCGACACCCACGCCGTTATTCATATTGGAACGTGGTTGGTGTGTAACCCATGTTCCAGTTTCAGCTAATGTGCTGATTTCTTTTGAATCAACATGAACCGCATGTGCCACGATCGTTTTTGGACCTAATATTCCAAATTTGTATAACCTGTCAACCACCCGCATGCCGGATTTTTGAATACTATCGTATTCATCCGCTTCGTGTTCAGCCACGTGAATATGGAAACCACTGCCATCTGGCACGGCGCTTGTACAAGCCTCCAAAGTCGAGTCCGATAAAGTGAGGCTGGCATGTAATCCAAAGGTTCCTGCAAGTCGGCCGTCAGCAATATCCTCATTTTGCACACGCTCAATAAAGCGTACATTTTCGTCAATGCCCGCCGCAGCTTTACTTAATCCATCCCGGTCGGTGACCTCATAGCACAAAACTGCCCGCAATCCCGAGCTGTCAACCGCATCTGCGATAACGTCCAATGATCCTCCTATTGTGTTAGGAGAGGCGTGATGGTCAATCAGGGTTGTGGTGCCATTCTTAACGGCATCCACTAACATAACTAAGGCGGAGTAACGCACATCCTGCTCAGTTAAAGCTTTATCTAAAGGCCACCAGAGTTTCTCAAGAATTTCAGGAAAATCTTTGGGAGCTGGTCCTGGGATACCCATACCGCGCGCAAACGCCCCATAGAAATGGGTATGTGCGCAGATATTCCCCGGCATCACATACTGTCTATGTGCATCAAGGTGCTCAGCTTCTGGATACCGCCGGATCAGTTCAGACTGGTTTCCGATCTCAAAAATTTGGTCCCCTGAGATATATATTGCCTGGTCCTCAAGGATTTTATTTGGTTCTCCCCAGGTTATGATACGACCATTTGTTATCAACATTTCACATCACCTAATCTTTAAACGAATATCGATTGACTCAATCAAACCACACAGGTACATTCGGATCCTTCAAATTCTTAAAAGCATCGTCAACATGTCGCTGTTTGGTTCTTTCACCAGAAAAAGGTTGAGGCATTTCATCCAATCCGAAGAAACCAACTTCGCTGGTCTCATCACTTGAATGTGCCTCACCGCTGATAATTTCACAATAAAAAACAATCTTATAAGCGTGGAATAAATCTAAAGGTTCAATGCGATTAGCATCGTAAATTCCAATTACTCTGCGCGCCTTGACCAAAAAACCAGTTTCCTCTACCACCTCCCTTTCGACTGATTCGGATGGGTAATCGTTTACATCCGCCCATCCGCCGGGCATCGTCCATCCCCCATCTAAAATCTCGCGCACCATCAGTAGTTTATCATCACGAAATACAGCCCCTCGAACATCCACCCGTGGTGTGGTGTAACCGGATTGATCGTCAAATATCTTTACTAACCGGTCATAACTAATACTGGCATGTTCATTGATTATTTCCGCTGAAATTTCTTGCAAGCGGTTGAGACGTTTTATTTCAAAATCATTGTTGGAATAATGGATGCCTGTTTGGGATAATGCTTGTATTTCCCAGGCCCACTCAAGCCAGCGCTGAGCATCCTGACTTTTTATCTGGTCCCCTTGGTTTTTCATAAATATTTTATTCCAGATTCTCTAATTGATACATTTGTTTAATAATAAATTCCTGATCGACCGGCAGTTGATCTACCCGGACACCGACTGCATTATATATCCCATTCGTGATGGCGGGAGTGGTGGGAATGCTCACAATCTCACCCACACCTTTTGCTCCATACGGCCCATCGGGTGATTGGTGCTCAACAATAATTGAGGTAATTTCCGGAGCAACTTCAATAGATGGAATTCGATATCTTGCCATCCGGTCAGTGAACACCTTACCTTCCTCAACAATAAACTGTTCGATTAATGCATTGCCCAATCCCATCATAACGCCGCCTTCGACCTGACCCTGTAAACCAAGTGGATTTAATGCCCTTCCCACATCTGTCGCAGCGACCACCCTGAGCACCTTAACCTCGCCAATAAGCGTATTTACTTCCACCTCAGCCGCTTGAGCAGCATAGGAAAATGCAAAATGCATATCTCCACCCTGCCCCAAAGGTTTAGTCTCTGGAGCCCAGTACTCATATTTTGTGCGTGGTTCGAGTCCTTCATTGCGAAGAATGGCAACCACATCACCCAACGGAATGGGATTACCATTGACCTGAGCCAGGCCTTCAACAAAGCTGATTGTGTCTGGCGATTGGTCAAATTTTTCCGCTAAGGAGGATTCGATCGCCTGCCTCAATGTCCTGGCAGCATGAAGGGCGGCATTCCCGGTGACAAAGGTCTGGCGAGAAGCCGTGGTAGGTCCTCCATCAGGTGTCAAACCGGTATCCATTACCAACACATCCACCGAGTCCAATGGTTGATTAAATTCCTCTGCGACAATCAGCTGCAGCACTGTGACCAGGCCCTGTCCTAACTCGGCCGATGAAGTACGCACCTGCAAACTCCCATCCTCATACAATTCAACTTCCACTTCAGCTTTATCTGGTGCGCCGCCGCCAAGACCTGTATTCTTATACCCAACTGCAATCCCCCAGGATCGCCGGAGATGTGGGGAGCCAGGCACTGCTCGTGACAAAAATGGTTTTTCGCCAGCAAGACGGATCATTTCTGCTTCGACATGTTCTATACACTCGACCAAACCCACACTGTTTCTTAATACTTGACCGGTGTTTGTTACACTACCAATTCGTAAAGCATTTTGGTATCTAAGAGCCAATGGATCAAGGTTCAGTTTTTCTGCTAGCATATCCATCATTAACTCAACCGCAAACGCAGATTGTGTGACACCAAATCCTCTGAACGCTCCTGCCGGGGGATTGTTAGTGTACATTGCATAACAATCCGCTTTGGTGTGCGGCATGTCATATGGTCCGGAAGAATGGGTGGTAGCGCGGGTCATAACTTTCTCCCCAAGGGACGCGTAAGCCCCGGTATCACCATACAATTCGGTCTCAACCGCTGTCAATCGGCCGTCCTTTTTTGCTCCCATTTTCACCCGGATGCGGGTTCCATGACGTTTTGGATGCGCAATCAAACTTTCATGACGGTCGAACAGAAGTTTTACAGGTTGCCCTGTTTCATTCGCCAGAAGCGCGGCGTGAATTTGACCAGCGATATCTTCCTTTCCGCCAAATCCTCCGCCCATCAGTTGTCCCAAGATGCGAACTCGTTCATCAGGCCAGTTAAGCGCCCGCGCGACCTGGCTCCGGTCAGCATATGGAATTTGCGAACCGACATAAATTTCCATACATCCATCAGAGGTTAACCTTGCGATACTGCATTCAGGTTCTATGAATGCATGGTCAGTAATTGCAGTGTGAAAAGTATGCTCAATAAGGACATCCGAATTGTGAAATCCTGATTCCACATCTCCTTTGCGGACTTTGATGTGTTTCAGCAAATTGCCAGAAGGATGGATTTGCGGTGCATCCGGATTGTGAGATTGCACCGGATCGCTGACCACCGGCAGAGGTTCGTACTCCACCTCAATTTGTTCTACTGCTAGTGAGGCAAGTTCAAGGGATTCTGCTGCTACGATGGCGACTGCATCACCAGCATATCGCACACGTTCATCGATCCCAATTAAAACCGGCCAATCATAAATTACCAGTCCGTGATTATTTTCCCCTGGGATGTCCTCAGCTGTCAATACAGCTTTTACTCCCGGTGATTTAAGTGCCTGCTCGATATTTATTTGTTTGACGATCGCGTGAGATATTCCCGCCCTTCTAACGCGCGCATACAACATACCTTCAAATTGAATATCATCTGTAAAAATCGCACTCCCAGTCACTTTATCTACTGCGTCCGGACGGACCTGGAGATTTCCAATAACAGATAATGGGCTTGAACTGGGAGGAATTGGCGGGTCTGAAAGTGGTTCACCCGTTTTTAATGCGACTGCTGCAGCTTGTACCGCGCCAATAATTCCCGGATAGCCTGCGCACCTGCACAGCGTATCCTTGAGGGCGTGCTTGATTTCGTCAGCAGTTGGCTGGCTGTTTTTTTGTAACAATGCATAAGCCATCATCAATTGGCCGGGTATGCAAAACCCGCATTGAACAGCCCCGTATTTTACAAAAGCTTCCTGGAGCGGATGAAGTCCTTCAGGATGTACTTGTTCTTCAGGATTTGAAGGTGGGCTTCCAGCTAAACCTTCTATCGTTAAAATTCGTTTTCCAGCGGCTTTTGCAGATGGAAAGGTGCACGATAAAGTAGGTTTGCCATCTACAAGCACAGTACATGCGCCGCATTCATCCTCATTACAACCAATCTTTGTGCCTGTCAACCGTGCGCGCCCGCGTATCAGATCCGACAACATTTCTCCTGGTTGAGGTTCAAAATCGTAATCTATACCATTAATAATAAATTTCATTATTTTCTTCCAAAAGAATTCGAACTTTTCAATACGAAGTCATACATTTAACAGACAATTATAAAATCCAGATTTACAGTCAAACCTGGTCATCCGCTCTTTCCCATGCGGTTTTTATGGTATTTTCCAACAATACGCCGCTGATATGTTGGCGATATTCCCTGGATGCCCTATGGCGGCTGGTTCGGAAATTCGTTTCCTCCAGGAGTTTTTCCTTCGCCTTGGATAAAAGATCGCTGGTAAACAATTTTCCTTTAAATATCTTTTCCGTATTCAATTCTCTTTTTGGTACAGGACCGGATGGGCCAACCGCTATTCTTATATCCTTGATTTTTTCTTTCTCCCTATGAAGCCAAACCGACATGTTCAAAATGGCGATTGCCACCCCTTGTGGTCGCATAACTCGCTGAAAAGCTGATGCGCTGCCTGGAATTTGGTGCGGGATCATAAAACCAACCAGTAAATCCTGGCGCGGATGCAGCGCTGATTTTCCTGGTCCTTCAAAAGAATCTTTTAATCGGACAAGCCGGGTTCCACTTTTACTCGCCACCTCCGCTTGTGCATCCAGTGAAAGAAGGGAAATCGTGCCATCTCCTGCTGGAAGAGCATGGGCAACATTCCCTCCAAGTGTAGCGGTATTACGCACCTGAGGTCCTCCAATAAGACGGCAGGCTTCTATTAAGGATGCGGCATGTTCGTTTACCAGCGGTGTGTCGATGATCTGGTTTAAAGGAATTCCCGCGCCAATGAAAAGACAATCAGCCCGCATTTCAATTGAGTTTAATTCGGGAATTTTGGTTATATCAACAAGGGTGTCTACGGGTGAATGCCGGCCCTGTAGTATGTCGAGAATTAGGTCTGTCCCACCGGCAACAATACGCACTGACCCTGGGCTTTCAGCCAGAGTTAACAGAGCATCGTCGATAGATTTTGGTAAATAATATTCTTTGTATACAGGCATGGATCGGCGCTGAACCAGCGTAATTTTTTAGAACGGAGGCGCTTTTCGACGGGAAGTGTAAAATTACTGTCTTCGAATTGTTGATTGAATGTTGAAACGCTCAATTCTTGGAGTAGAATACTCCCGACGCCGCTGCAGGTTTAACCTGCACCGACCACCAATCCAGTTATGCTATTCTAACATGGATTAAAAACTTTCTCTTTAATAATAGAATATTTCAATCGAAAAATTTTTGAAACAAGAAAAAATAAAATTGACCAGGAGTTTAAAATGCCAAACTCACTAAATGAAGCTCTGAACTATGCCCAGCAGCACAAAGAACAATTTTTGGATGAATTAAAAAAATTTGTAAGTATTCCTTCCGTTTCCACTGATCCAGATCATAAAACGGATATCCAACAAGCTGCAAATTGGGTTGCGGAAAGATTGAATAGTTTAGGAATGCAGGATGTAAGCGTGCTGCCAACTGCGGGTCACCCAGTAGTATTTGGCCAATCTCTGGCAGCAGGAGAGCATAAACCCACTGTGCTTATTTACGGGCACTATGATGTGCAGCCTGCTGATCCTCTGGAATTGTGGTTAACGCCGCCTTTTGAACCCACCCAGAAAGGTGAAAATCTTTATGGTCGCGGCGCCTCCGACATGAAGGGTCAAATCATTGTCAGCTTGAAAGCGATCGAATCCATCCTTCAAACTGGAGAGCTTCCATTTAACGTAAAGTTTATAATCGAAGGTGAGGAAGAGATTGGGTCACCAAATCTGGAAAAATTCATCGTTGACAATTCGGATTTATTAAGCTGCGACTTTGCTATCAACCCGGATGGAGGAATCATTGCGCCAGACGCACCTACGATTCCATATGGACTGCGCGGCCTGGCTTATTTTGAATTACGTATTTCTGGTCCCGATCACGATTTGCATTCCGGGATTTTTGGAGGTTCGGTGCATAACCCTGCTCAAGTTTTATGTGAATTGATTGCAGGCATGCACGATGAAAACGGCAGGATAACATTACCGGGATACTACAATGATGTAAGACCTCTTGAGGATGAAGAGCGTCAAGAAATTGCACGGCTGCCCATGGATGAAGAATTCTTTAAGGTACAAACTGGTTCCCCAGAATTGTATGGAGAAAAAGGATACTCTTCCAGCGAACGGGTTGGCGTTCGCCCGACATTGGAAGTCAATGGATTATTGTCTGGATTTACTGGTGAAGGATCCAAGACCGTCTTGCCGTGCACTGCAATGGCTAAACTATCTATGCGGCTGGTACCGGATCAGGACCCATCCAAAGTTCACCAACAATTGACGGACTACCTTGAACAAAATGCGCCCCCAACGGTTACATGGGAACTCGATTTATTAGCCGGCGCATACGCCAGCATAACCGATCGCCATATGCCGGCTGTAAAAGCCCTTGCCCAGGCTTTTCAAGATACATGGGGAACAAAGCCGGTTTACAAACGAGAAGGCGGTACGGTTCCGGTGGTAGCTCAAATGCAGAAGATCTTAAAGGTCGACTCCGTTCTAACTGGTTTTGGACTGCCTGACGATAACCTGCACGCACCTAACGAAAAATTCCACCTGCCCACATTTTACAGAGGTATTGAAACCTTTATCCGGTTTTTCACAATTATCGGCGAATAATCACTACCCACATAGCATAAGAGTTATATCAGAGTTCCTTGAACGGGGTTGACGATAACAACACTAACTCTTAGAATAATATTAGTATGAGTGAAAAATTACCGTTATATGGTGGACAGGCAGTTATTGAAGGCGTGATGATGCGCGGTACGCAAAGCGTGGCTATCGCTATGCGCGCACCAGATAATGAGATTGTCATTCACAATGAGCCATTAGGAAGTATCTACCGCAGCAAAGTCCTCAAAATTCCTTTCTTGCGTGGCGTGATCGCTCTTTGGGATGCACTGGGTTTGGGTATCCGAGCTCTGACGATTTCAGCGAATCTTCAAACGGGTGACGATGAAAAACTGGAAGGACCTGCCCTATATCTGACGCTGGCGATCTCTTTAGCTTTTGGTATAGGGTTGTTCTTTTTATTACCGGCTGTAGTCGGACAGCTCAGCGAAAACTATTTAGGTGTATCCAACTGGTGGAGCAACCTGCTCGAAGGTTTGGTTCGCCTGTCTTTATTGGTGGGATATATTTGGATTATCGGTCTTACACCTGACATAAAGCGTGTATTTTCGTATCACGGCGCTGAACACAAGACTATAAACGCATTCGAAGCAGGAGATGAGCTTACACCTGAAAACGTGTCTGTTTACTCGCTCGAACATCCGCGCTGCGGTACAGCTTTTTTACTCACACTCGTACTTTTATCAGTCCTGTTTTTTAGCTTTCTGGGTCCATTACCTTTGGGCTGGAGATTATTAAGTCGCATTATCATGATCCCTGTCTTGGCCGGAGTCGCCTACGAATATATCAGGTGGACTGCCAATCACCTGAGACTCAAAATTTGTCAGACTGATCATAAAACCAAACCTGGCTCTTCAGCATTTAACCACCAATGAACCCACCCTTGAAATGCTCGAAGTTTCTATCGCAGCTTTTAATTCAATGCGTTGGCACGAAGAAGCTAAATTAGCTGAGGATGCGCCCATACAGAGTCTAATCGTTTCAACAATATTGGGGGAGAACTGTGGGTAAATTCGGTTATTCAAAAATAAGTAAGACCATCAAAGCATGAGCCACCGCCAAATCCATCAATTTATAATTTCCATCATAATAATTATTTTTCTGATAACAAGCTGCTCAATTGATGGGATATTCTCCGAAACTGCGCAAAAACCCACAAATACCAATCCCCCCACCAAGACTGTCCGTTTGCTTCCCGATCTTGAAGTAGTTGAAATATCCACAGAAGTGGATACGGAAAGGATATGCGACTCCAACCAGGAAAGAATTCGGATTCAAGTAATCATCCAAAACTCGGGGGAAACTGCATCCGGCGGTTTCAGTGTGCGGGTCAACGATAACGAACAGGCTGTAAAAAACGAGCTCGCGCCTGATGAACTGACAAGCTTGTGGTTTCCGGGTGACGACTCTGCTTCTGTACAAATTGATATTCTTGAGGAAGTTGATGAGAGTGATGAGAACAACAATTCAATGATCCAGGATCTTGAAATTCCGTTCTATCCCCCTCAATGCTTCCAAACACCCACACCTCAGTTGTCCATCCTGAACCCATCTCATACGCTGGAAGGGCATACTGCAGAAGTATTGAGTCTCGATTTTTCGCCGGACGGAAACCTGATCGCTTCAGGTTCTATTGATAATACATTGCGTATTTGGGATGTTCGGGATGCGCATCTTTTGCGAACCATGCATGGACATCCTTTCCCCATCCTGACTTTAAAATTCTCTCCGAACGGTTCATTTTTAGTGACCGGTTCTACTGACAGCATTGGCAGAATCTGGAGAGTCTCAAATGGTAATCTAATTGGCAATTTGGAGGGTCATGCCGGCTGGTTAAATAATCTGGATATTTCCTCGGATGGCGGTTTAATCGCCACTTGTGCAGATGACTATACTGTCCGTATTTGGCGTTTCCTGGATACTAAACTAATCCAGACGATCGATGAAGGAATGTCAATCGTCTCGCAAGTTGCCTTCATCCCCGAAGGAAATCAGCTTACTTGGTCTGAGAGCAATGGAAACGTGCGTGTTCGGTCATTGGAAGGCAGCTGGTCACATTTACTCAACGAATCAAATACTGCTGCAACCAGCTTAGCAGTCGCTCCTGCTGGAGATATGGTTGTATCGGGGCATTCTGATGGTACATTGAGGGTTTGGGACCTGGGAAACGGAGAGCTATTATTTGAACTCTCTGGTCATGCGAATCTGATCTCCAGTTTGTCATTCTCCCCCGATGGGAAATGGTTGGTCTCCGGATCTATGGATGGTAAACCACGTATATGGGAATTCTTTCGCAACGGGTCAATTCCTCGAGCGAAGTATATGCTTAACGGTCATGAAGGCCCGGTGAACAGCGTATCATTTTCACCGGATGGCAGTTTGATCGCAACTGGATCGGATGATAGAACCATACGTCTATGGACGCTTCCAGAAAGGTAAATCCTCACTCACCCATAATCTGAACGACCAATTCTCGCTGTCGAGAACGATTATCAAAATCGAGGAAGATAATATGCTGCCAAGTTCCCAGAGTCAGTCGCCTTTCAACAAAGGGTACTGTAAACGAAGCTTTCAGCAGAGCAGCACGAACATGACTGTGTCCATTCCCATCTCCCCATTTTAAATTGTGCGAGTAATCTCTGTTCTGAGGGATAATTTCATCAAACAGACGTTTGATATCACTCACGCAGCCTGATTTAAATTCAATTGTAGTGATTGCGCTCGTTGCGCTTGGGGAAAACACTGTCACGATGCCATTGTTGAGTCCGCATTCGCTCACATGTGAACTTACAGCATCTGTAATATCAATAACATCCGTGTTTCCTTTGGTCGAGAGCTTTATCGATTTAGTTTTTATAGTCATTTTGCCTCTTTAAAAATTGGTTTTTTAGTCTGATGGCGTGCACTTCATCCGCCCGAATTATACATGCCAGGTGGTTGACAGTTCAAAGACTATAATAAGACTACTCACAACTTCGAGGTTCTAATGCCAGTCACAATCATTAAACGAAAAGAAGAGTATAAAGTTAGACCGGGGATGACACTTTGGGATGCATTGAAGAAAATCAATGTTCAGCCAGAATTTGTGTTGGCGACGCGTGATGGCACAATCATTACAGAAGATGAAATTTTGAAAGACAATCAAATCATTCAATTAATTGATGTGGTATCAGGGGGGTAAGGTGATGTTATGGCAGCAAACACTTTCGAACCGCGTTCTAAACCAGGGAATGATATCTTAATATGAAATGCCGTAAATGCAGCCAAAACGCCGTGATTAATATGCGGCAGCATAAACTTGCTTTATGCAAAGAACATTTCTTGGAATGGATTGTTGGACAAACCGAACGCTTCATTCATAAATATAAAATGTTTTCGCCGAGTGATAACCTCCTAGTGTCTGTGTCAGGTGGAAAAGATTTATTATCCCTTTGGGATATATTAATTCGACTGGGTTATGAAGCCGATGGTTTATATATAGGATTGGGTATCGAAGAAGGTATGAACTATTCCAGCCAATCAGAACAACATTGTAAAAAATTCGCTTCAGAACACAATCTCAATCTGATAGTGGTTGACATTTCTGAGCAGTATGGGGAGTCAATCCCCCAAATAGCGTTGAGATCCAATCGCGCCAAGGATAAGCCCTGTTCAGTTTGCGGTTTGATAAAGAGGCATGTTATGAATCGGATCGCTTGCGATGGACATTATGACGTGCTGCTAACCGGACACAATCTGGATGATGAGGCGGCCGTATTGTTCGGCAACACTTTATATTGGAAAACCGGATATCTCACCCGGCAGTGGCCGGTATTGCAGGCTAACCATCCCGGAGTAATTCGAAAAGCGAAACCTCTGTGTCGATTTTACGAAAAGGAGATGGCTGCTTACGCTTTCCTTAGAGGAATTGAATATATATACGAAGAATGCCCGTTTTCATCGGGAGCGAAATCCATCTATTACAAAGGATTTTTGAATAAATTGGAAGCAAACCAGCCTGGGACAAAATTACAGTTCTATTTATCTTTCCTGCAAGCGAAAGCTGGTGGGCTTTTCGCAGAAAATGCCGACCCTGATTTAGAAGCTATCCACGCCTGTTCAAGCTGCGGTTCACCTACGACAGCGCCTGGAGATTGCGCTTTTTGCAGGCTGGTAAAAACTGACCGTTAAATCAAAGTGCCCGGTATCTCGATAATGTATATAAAAAAAATTATTCTTCGAGGAACCAGGCACAATTAGTTTTTTATTCAAAATCAAGCAGGTTCAAGATACCTTTCCAACTCCCAATCCGTAACGATTGTCCGGAATTCTTCGATCTCAGCCCACTTAGCGCGATAAAAAGCTTCATAGATAACTGGTCCAAGTGCCTCTTTTAGAGCCTGATCATCATCAAGTACGCGCAGCGCTTCAGCCAATGATCCAGGTAATTCAGCGATATTTCTACTCACACGCTCTTCGTGCGTTAGTAGATAGACATTGACATCATTCAACGGTTCTGGGCAGCTCAGATTATTTTCTATACCATCAAACGCCGCCGCTAACATAACCGAGAACGCCAGATAAGGATTAGCCGTTGGATCTGGAAAGCGCAGTTCAACCCTCATGGAATTTTCACGTCCCTTTGTATAGTGAGGAATGCGGACCAAAGCAGAACGGTTGATCTGCGCCCAGCCAACATAAACTGGGGCTTCATAACCAGGTACTAATCTTTTATAAGAGTTTATTGTCGGTGCTACTACTGCCGCCAATGCCCTGGCATGTTTCAATTGGCCGGCGATAAACCCATAAGCCAATTCAGACAAGTGTGAAGGATCATTCTCAGAGAAAAATATATTCTTATCATCACTATCGAAGAGGGACTGGTGGCAATGCATACCAGAGCCATTAATCCCATGTATGGGTTTCGGCATAAAGGACCCAACTAAGCCGTACTGTGCTGCAATCGCTTTTACTGTGTATTTTAATGTCAACACATTATCAGCAGTAGTTAGAGCGTTGGCAAATTTAAAATCAATCTCGTGTTGTCCCAATGCGACTTCATGATGTCCCATCTCAACATCTAGACCCATTGTTTCCAATGCCGCCATCAATTCTGTGCGAACCTGAACAGCTTCATCATTCGCAGAGAAATCAAAATACCCACCTACATCATGCGGGACCGGGTGTATTCCTTCAGGACCATTCCTTTTGAAAAGAAAGAATTCGGGTTCCGGTCCAATATTGTAGGTCCAGCCTTTGTTTTCGATTTTCTCCAATATTCTTTTTAAAATATAGCGAGGGTCGCCCTCAAACGGCGATCCATCCGGCAGGTAAATATCACAAAAGACTTGCCCACGACGCGCTTCTTCTGGAGTCCATGGTAGTAATGCATAAGTATTCGGATCGATAACAAGGCGCATATCGCTTTCCTGAATGCGTGCGAATCCCTCCACAGAAGAACCGTCAAACCATACCCCATCTTGCATCGCATCCCCCACCCGGTGGGCAGGTATATCAACACTCTTGACCGTGCCTGTTACATCAGTAAATTGAAGCGAAATAAATTTAACCCCATCTTCTTTTATGCGTACTTTTAAATCATTGCTGTCCATAATAAACTCCTATTAAATAATCTGTCAATTTTAGCAAAGACTTAATTTTTCGTCAAATTATGTTTTTCGAATTAAAATGCTATCTTGAATATTCTGGGCGCATGCGGTATGCTTAGGTTTCTTGGGAGTGGTTGGGTCCCGGTGGGCTCCCCGGTCTTCAAAACCGGTGACGGGTCGCGTTGCGGGCCGTGGTGGGTTCGACTCCCATCCACTCCCGCCTTAGCTTCCAGAAGTTTATTAACGTTATTAAATCATTTATCAATTTCCCAAACTAATGAATCAACCTGAAACAGATACTTTAAATACAATCGTATCACGCGTGATGCGTATCGATGATATTACAACCGGTGCGGCAGGGCAAGATTTCCTGGTGCGATATCGTGGGGAACTACTGGGCGATCCCACATCTGCTTACGATCGTCTCGCAGCAAATTTGCACCAACTGAACATTACGCCATTGTTCCGTGAGGAAAACGGGACACATGTCATCTTGCTCGTCGAAGGCACCATCAAACCGCGCCCAACCAACCCGCTAATCAACCTGATCCTTTTTTTCCTTACACTATTAAGTATGATATTCGCCGGTGCAATGTATTCGTATAATGGTCCTTTGCCAGATGATCTGGGTGAATTGATGTTAACCATCCTGCGCAGTCTCCCCAGCGGAATCCCATTCGCCCTCAGCTTACTTTCAATCCTGCTCGCACATGAATTTGGACATTACATTGCAGGCCGGATTTACAATACCCATGTGACATTACCTTACTTCATTCCCTTCCCGCTAAGTCCTTTCGGAACAATGGGCGCTTTTATCCAATTAAAAGGTCCTCCAAAAAACAAACGGGTTTTATTGGACATTGGTATCGCTGGTCCAATCGCGGGTTTATTTGTGGCAATTCCAGTGCTGCTTTATGGACTTTCAATTTCTCAAATAGATATTATCGAACTGGTTCCAGGTCAAGGACTGCAGCTTGAAGGGAATTCCATTCTGTACCTTATGGCAAAATATTTGATTTTTGGTAAACTGCTGCCTGCTCCTGTGGATTACGGCGGGATGCTCCCCTTCTTCTACTGGGTCCGTTATTTCTTCACCAGTCAACCTTTTCCTAATGGCGGAATAGATGTATTAATCAGTCCCATCGCCTGGGCAGGATGGGCTGGTCTTTTAGTGACAGCGCTCAATTTGATTCCCGCAGGACAGCTGGATGGCGGCCATGTGATTTACTCCCTCATCGGTAAAAAGGCAAAATACATGCAGCCGGTTGTCTTGGTGTTCCTTATTCTTCTTGGCTTTGCCTGGTCAGGCTGGTGGTTCTGGGCGGTCTTGATTTTATTGCTTGGACGTGTGTATGCTGAACCACTCGATCAAATCACCACTATAAATACTGGACGAAAAATCATTGCCATCATTGGACTCATCATATTCCTGCTGGTCTTTACACCTGTGCCATTGGTGCAAACTTTCGCAGGTTTCTAAATTATTTACCTCACATAATAGTAACTTGACCTGCCTTCAACTATAATCGAATTCAACAGATCTTAAATAATAAGCCATAGAGTTTATTAGATATTTATTTGATTTAATCAAACCCTCTTGTCAATAGAATTTCAGCGCGCTATAATCACATCTTGGCAAGACCTGTGATGATATTCAGGTCGAGGAGAAAGATGCCAATATACACTTATAAATGCGAAAACTGTGGTGTGCAATTCGATAAACACCAGAAATTCAGTGACTCGCCCCTGACAATCTGTCCTGAATGCTCAAAAAAGGCATTAAGAAAAATCTATTTGCCTGTAGGTATTGTATTTAAAGGTTCTGGCTTTTATGCAACAGATAATCGTTCACCCTCCGGTTCAGGTCGAGCAAAATCCGATCCAAAACCAGAGAAGTCCGAATCCAAGACGAAAACCGAGAAAGAAAGTACATCAACTTCGGAAACGAAGCCTGAAAAAAAATCTGATAAATAAATTATCAGCAGCATTACAAAAAAAAGCCCCAACACGCATGGGGCTTTTTGGCTCCTCGACCAGGACTCGAACCTGGAACCAAGCGGTTAACAGCCGCTCGCTCTACCAATTGAGCTATCGAGGAACTGAGCGAAAGGGATTATAATCGGAAAGCATCTCGCATGTCAAGAAATGCATGAAATTGGGAAGCTCGCTTGACAACGAGAATTTGGTTGTTTATACTTCTAATAGATAAATAGAGATATTGTTTCTAGATTTAACAACTTTTTACCTTGGTGTTTCACCATGCACGGGGAGCCCCGCAGTTTTGGGCTGAGAGGAGAGCACTTTGCTCTTGACCCGCGAACCTGATCCGGATAATACCGGCGGAGGAATAGCATCTGGGTTAATCTAGCTAAGACGGCTGATAACCCGGAGTAGTTCACCGAAACAGCGATCCCTCCAGCGGTAATCCCGTGTGAAATGGAGGGATTTTTGCGTGCAATAATTGTGGCAAATGGGGTTTTGGTACAACCCCTGCTTTTGGAGGCAGGGGATATATTAATCGCGGCAGATGGTGGTGTTCGTCATTGCCTCGAATCTGGATTACAACCATCTATTGTTATCGGGGATTTCGACTCACTTGATAACAGCGATATATCCGCATTAGAAAATAGTGGGGCGGAGATTATTAGATTCCCGCGCCGTAAAGATTACACTGATCTTGAACTTGCTATCAAGCATGCTGCTGATTTAGGTGTACGTGAAATTGTTATTGTAGCTGCCCTGGGGGCTCGTTGGGACCAAACCATTGGAAATATTATGATTCCGACTTTATTGCCTTCCATCCGGATCACCTTGCTGGACGGACCTCAAGAAATTCATTATATCTACGGTGGTGAAAGATTTGAGATCACTGGCCACCAAGGAGATATCGTATCACTAATCCCTTTGGGAGGAGATGTAGCGGGTATCACTACCGAAGGACTGGAATACTTACTGGAAGATGAGAGCCTGCCCTTTGGCAGCACAAGAGGAGTGAGCAATGTGTTACACGGAGAACATGGGGTGATATTTATAAAAAGCGGAATCCTTCTTTGTACAGTTATCCATCAGGAGAATTAAGTAGTAAACGATAAGAGGTATGAAATGAATAACTACAATCTTATAATTCGAAAAACATTATTGTTGTCTATATGTTTTCTTTTTTTTACTTTAGCGGCTTGCACTGCTGACTTCCCTGATTCATTATTTCGAAGCGGTGAATTTGACAAACCAGATACATTGACCGTCATGACCCACGACTTATTTGCTGTCTCTGCAGACCTCATCGAAGCATTTGAAAGTGAAAACAACATACAAGTGAACTTTCTAAAAAGCGGCGATACTGGAACGGCGTTGAATAAAGCTATACTATCCAAAGGGAATCCAATAGCTGATGTATTTTACGGGGTTGATAATACCTTTCTCAGCCGGGCGTTGGATGAAGGTATTTTCGAGGAATACTCTTCACCACAATTGGATCAAATAGATGACGCCTTTGAATTGGATGCTGAACACCGTGCTCTTCCAGTAGATTATGGAGATGTTTGTCTGAACTACGACAAAACCCATTTCAGCGCACTGAATCTGAGCCCACCTGAAACGCTGGAAGATTTACTTGAAACCGATTATAAGGGTATGCTTGTCGTTCAAAATCCTGCCACTTCTTCACCAGGGTTAGCATTTCTTTTCACAACGATCGGTCATTTTGGAGATGCTGGATATCTTGATTACTGGAAAGGGTTAGTTAACAATGATGTACTGGTGGTTAATGATTGGGAAACGGCATATTATTCGGAATTCAGCGGCTCTGCAGGAAGAGGTCCCCGGCCGCTAGTTTTGTCATATAACTCCAGCCCGGTGTTTGAGGTTATTTACTCAGAAACAGCGCTGGATGAACCGCCGACTGCTGCAATCGTGGGAGATGAAACATGCTTCCGCCAGATTGAGTTTGCAGGAATTCTGGAAGGGACAAAGAAACGGGATGCAGCTGAGAAATGGATCGACTTTATGTTGTCAACCAAGTTTCAAGAAGACATTCCCTTACAAATGTTTGTTTTTCCGGTAAATTCAAATGCGAATTTGGATGAGGCGTTCGTCGAGCATCTCGAAATCCCCCAAAATACGTCCAATATCAGTCATGAAGAAATCTCCGATAACCGGGAGAGATGGATTAACGAGTGGTCAGAGACCATACTAAGGTGAAAAGTTTATCAACAGCAGCTCATAAAAACAAAATCACGCTTTTAGCTTTATGGCTGCTCCCATTAGGCTTCTTGGTGATTTTTTATTTTTATCCTCTCAGCAGCATATTAGAGGTCAGTTTTTCCCGCGCTGAAGGTGGTTTTTTATCTCCTTTTATTGAAGCGCTATCTTCACAAAGGATAAAACACGCATTGTGGTTTTCAATCTGGCAAGCCGCGCTTTCCACATTTTTTACCCTGATCATTGGATTACCAGGCGCTTACCTTTTCGCGCGTTATGATTTTAAAGGAAAATCCCTGCTCCGATCACTAACAGTTATTCCTTTTGTACTGCCCACCCTGGTTGTCGCTGCGGCTTTTAATTCATTATTGGGACCAGGAGGCTGGGTAAATCTGGCGTTGATGAATATTTTTGATTTATCTAATCCCCCACTTCAGTTTGTCCATACTTTTTATGCAATACTGGTCGCTCACATTTTTTACAACACAACCATCGTGCTGCGGACGGTGGGCGATTTTTGGTCTCACATTGATCCCAGGTTGGGTCAAGCTGCTCAAGTGCTGGGTGCAAACCGGCTGCAATCGTTATTAAGAATTAGCGCTCCAATCCTTGCGCCAGTGATTGCCACTGCGGCACTATTGGTTTTTATTTTTAATTTTACTTCTTTCGGTGTAATCTTAGTGCTTGGAGGACCACGCTACGCCACATTGGAAGTGGAAATTTTCTACCAGACTGTGAGTTTATTCAATCTGCCGCTTGCAGCTGTCTTAGCGCTGCTGCAGTTATTATGCACGCTTGGATTAACCATATTATATACGCAGCTTTCTGCGCGTTTTACTCGTCCGCTGGCTTTAAGGCCAAGAAAATACACACAGAAGAAACTATCTACCTGGCAAAGCAAATTATTCGCGATCCTTATGATCACAATATTGGTCGCAATCCTAATCACACCTCTCGCTGCATTAACAGCCCGCTCGTTTTTACGCGTAAACCCCGAACGAAACCAGTTCAATCCTTCTGAAATCGGGGTAACCCTTGATTTTTACCGCGAACTGACCATCAACCGACGCAGTTCGTTGTTCTATGTTCCCCCAACCACGGCGATTTTTGTGTCAATAAGTTATGCGGCTGCCACCGTGCTCTTCGCACTTTTGTTAGGGATACCCGCCGCATGGGCTTTAAGCCATAATCAAGAATCAAAATTCAACCGCGCAATTGATCCGATTCTTATGCTACCGCTGGGTACTTCCGCGGTAACCCTGGGATTGGGATTTATCGTGGCGTTAAATCAGCCTCCCTTGGATTTAAGAGCCTCAATTTTACTAATACCAATTGCCCACACCCTTGTGGCATTTCCTTTCGTTGTTCGCAGTCTCACGCCGTCTTTACAAAGTATTCGTCCGCGCCTTCGCCAGGCTGCCCAGGTTTTGGGCGCCTCACCCGGTCAAGTTGTTAAACATGTAGATCTACCGATCGTTATCAGGGCAATATTAGTGGCGGCAGCCTTCGCTTTCACCATATCATTGGGTGAATTTGGGGCTACTGCCATGATCGCCCGTCCGGAATATCCAACAATTCCGATTATGATATACCGTTTTTTATCCCAGCCCGGCACTCTAAATTACGGGCAGGCATTATCTTTGAGCACAATTTTGATGGTCACTACCGCGGTCAGTATGCTGGCAATTGAACGGTTTCGAATCGCTGACATCGGGGAGTTCTAGAGAAGAGCACTGTGAAAAATCCATTATACAGACTGCAATGAGCGCACTGACTATAAACAATATTCATAAATCGTTTGGAGATACGAAAGTTATTAAAGGTATCTCGTTCGAGGTTGGTTTAGGAGAATCTGTTGCGGTTCTTGGACCGAGCGGGTGTGGAAAATCAACTTTACTATATACAATTGCTGGCTTAGAAACGCCTGACCAAGGTGAGATTGTTTGGGAAGGAGAATTTTTGGATGGTATTCCCCCACATCGCAGGGACTTCGGGTTGATGTTTCAAGATTTTGCGCTTTTCCCCCACAAGAATGTGTTCAATAATATCGCTTTCGGTCTTGAAATGGCAAAATATTCCAGAAAGGATATTACCAGCAGGGTTACCGAAACTCTCGAATTAGTAGGCTTACCAGGCTTTGAAAGCCGCGATGTCAACACATTATCAGGCGGAGAAAGCCAACGCATAGCTCTGGCGCGTTCACTCGCGCCTCACCCGCGTCTGCTGATGCTTGATGAACCGCTTGGTTCTCTCGATCGCAATTTGAGGGAAAGATTGGTGTTCGACTTGAAAGAAATCCTTCATAAAAGCGGACAGACCACCATCTACGTAACACATGATCAGGAGGAAGCTTTCACTATTTCAGAACGAGTCGTGATTATGAATGCAGGTCAGCTGGAACAATTTGACACACCACAGAATATTTACCACCATCCTACTACAGTATTTGCTGCGCGTTTCCTTGGGTTCAATAATATATTTCCGGGAGAGGTAATCAACTCAGCGAAAGGAACAATGATCAATTCCCCACTCGGAGAAATTCCTATGAACACCGGATTGCAGGGTGAAGTGACGGTAATGCTGCGCCCCGATTCAGTATATTTGGATGCTAGAGGCAGCTTTCAGATTGATGGAGTAGTGTCTGAATTATTTTTCCGGGGTGGAATTTGCAGGACAACAATCATCGTAAATGGTAAAACGCTCAATTTCGAATTTAATTCAAACCAAGCTATTCCACAACCTGGGGATGATGTATTGCTCAGTTTTAACCCACCTGAAGCGATACAAATATTCCCCCAAAATGGATGAACTGCAAATTTACTGGCGCTTGACCTGATTGTCCACCCGAATGGAGAACAGGTAATTATGGATCAGGAGGTATTTCTTAAAATAAATAAATCCCCCACATTACGCGAAGAATCACTAAAAGTATTGAGTGATCTTTAAAATAAATTCAAACAGCAGTTATCAATATCTTATAAACAGTAACTTAATTCACCATTCATGGGGCATCTCAGAAGTATTAAATCTACAGGATTCCCAAATTTAAGAGGGACATATATTCTTCCATTAATTGGTCCCCATTGTTCCAGCCCCACCAGCCGATTGCTGACGAAAACATACAGCAGCAGCACAATACCAATAAAATCACGAGAACAATAATAATCGTGCGATTGCGCTTTGGTTGAGGTTCTTCATAAACGGGTGGCGCTTGCATAGTATTTATATCTCCTTCCATATTCTCCTCCAAAAATTTATTTTGATAATTGCATTAAACATTTTTCGATAATCTCGGATTCACCTGCAAACGATTGCAAATCAATTCACTCCTTGCGCTTTATTCCGTTTACTACGAATTCTGATAATAATCCATACGCCAATTATCAATGCTATCAAAATCAGGGCTATTGGAATTAGGATTGCCATTATGGATATTATCACAGCGGCAACATCCTCGGTTGTGCTGACCGCTAAATTCCCAACCCCGCCTGTTGTTGCCGTGACTACCGGGCGGACTGCTACTGATTTTACTGCGTGCACCCCTCCTGCAATCAATAAACCCGCAGCCATGGCCAGAACAGGGTGGATTTCACTGATAACTTGAGCGCTGGCTGCAAACAATATAGCCCCGGCAACTGGTCTAACAAAGGTTTGAATAAGATCATTCGCATGATTCACAGCTGGGACTTTATCTGCAAACAGTTCAATAACCAGTAAAACCACCAACAAACCTATGATCCATTCGCTTGTCAATACATCCCACGGTGGGTTCAATTTTATCAATTCCGTATAACGTGCCGTTAAAGCAACGACCAACAACGGGATGTACGCATTTAAACCCGCACTTGCAGATAAACCAAACGCCGAAAATACACCAGCTAATAATTCCACTTTACCAATTCCTCCAATTTACCCGAAGTGAAAACCTGCCCAGGTGCCCGTAACTGAATAACGTAACACATCCAGGATAATAATCTGCAGAATCGCTAATCCAAATCCTCCAATCAATGGAAGCATTAGTTGATTCAATGATGTATACCGATTTTCATACTTGAACATGATTAACAATAACATAGTATAAATCATCGTGAGAATAACCAAAACCCCGGCAGCGCTTAATAAAGCCGATGGATATAGGATATAAGGATTTCCTGTGAGCAAGATCAAATTCATGCCAATCGATAGTAATATCAGCCCGCCAAGCGATTTAATGCCAGGTATAGCGGCACCTCTTTTCCAATCTTTCCAAAGCGTCTGGTTAAAAGCCGGGAAAACTGCAGCCGCCATAACAATACCTAATCCTGTACCTGAAGCAAGCCGCAGCCAATTTTGGGGTGTGTACAATGTTGGAGCAAACGGAATTAACGACAGAAATGAATTGATCCCATCAACGACAAACAACATAATGAATATACCCAGCACGAGCATTACCCGCCAGGGTGGTGTACCAGCTTTACGGCGGGAAAAAAAGAGTTGGTAGCATAATCCCAATACTGCGCCCAGGTACATTCCCGAGCAGCGAGCACACAACGGCAGCGGGAGATGACCGATGTGAAAGGATCGAACATCAATACGATGACATACTGCATATCCAATTGCATCCGCTTTCCCCAACAATCCTGCAGGAGTATTCAGCAGCCAGCCGAGCACCAGCAAGCCAACTATCAAAAAGACCAACCACTTTAAAGGTATCGAATTAGCTGCGACTACTTCTTTTACACTCTGCATGGATTTAAATTATAGGGTCTTTCATTAAAAACGCAAGTACCGCCAATCCTCCAAGGTTACTAATCAATAAAATCTATAAGATATATGCACTTCTGATAAGGTTTATTGACGATTACTCATAATTTGGCAAAGTATGGCAAGTGAGGTATGATTGACGCTTGGATTGCACAAAAAGTCCACGTTTTTAGGCTGTTTCTTATGAAAAAACTACCATTACTTTTCTTGTTTTTACTACTGGGACTGCTCACCGCATGTAATATTCCTGAACGGGAAACACAGCAACCAACCCGGGAACCGGAAAAAATACAACTTATCCCAACTTTTACCCCATTACCCACCGATACTCCTGCACCAACCAATACTCCGCTGCCAACCGCAACAGTAAACCCGTCTTCATTTGGTCCAACGGGTTTCCCTTCGGATGTAAATCCCTTAACTGGAAAACGGGTAGAGGATCCTCAACTATTAGAAAGAAGTCCGCTGGCAGTTAAAGTGCAAATCTTTCCGCGCGGACAACGACCGCCCTGGGGTGTCACGCTGGCAGACATCGTATACGATTTCTATCAGAATAATGGGTTAACCCGCTTCCACGCCATATTCCTGGGGAATGACGCGCTTCAAGTGGGTCCAATCCGCTCTGCACGTTTATTTGATGGTGAGTTGGTTGAAATGTACAAATCTATTTTCGCTTTCGGCGGCGCAGATAGGCGAATTCTCACTAAACTTCTAAACGCTCCGTATGCGGATCGATTGATTTTAGAAGGCTACAGCCAATGTCCTCCAATGTGCCGGGTAGATCCAAACGGGTTAAATTACCTTATGACCAACACCCATGATCTCTCAGAATATGCTGCCCAACAAGGCATTTCGAATGGGCGTCAAAATCTGGATGGGATGACCTTCAATACCATCACACCTGCTGGCGGTGAACCTATAAATAAAGTCATCATCCGCTTTTCCATAAGTTCCTACAACAGCTGGGATTATGATGTTGAAACTGGGAGGTATCTAAGGTTTCAGGATACGCACGAAAGCCCGGATATCCCAACTCAGGGTTACGAGGCGCTTATTGACCCGCTTACAGGAGAACAAATCGCGGCCGATAATATTGTCATAGTGCTTGCCCCCAATGAATTCACTCCCGGTTCGAAACCAGGTAAATCGGAAATCGTCGAGATAACCCTGTCTGGCAGCGGTCAGGCTTTCGCCTTCCGAGACGGCCAAAAATTTGATGTCATATGGAATCGACCTGAGGACAGCTCAGTACTGTTCCTGACTTATCCCGATGGATCACCTTTTCCTTTTAAACCCGGCAACACCTATTTTGAGGTGATTGGTCAATCCTCAAAGATTGATATACCCGGGGATGGGACAATAAACTATCATTTTTCGATTCCATAACGTTGGAACCTTCCGTCAAAAATGCTTCTATTTCGAAGTAGTATTTAAATGTGAGGTTCACCCCTCACATTTTTTATTACAATTTCAATAAGGATTCTAAGTTTAGATATCTTTTGTGAGTTGCAAATAACTCAATAAATAAACCATCGAAGTATTAAACACACAGCATGCAAAAATCTCCTGAAAAAATATTAGCATTTCTAATCCTTTGGCTATTGATCTTTACGAATTCATGTGTTCCCATAAATTCGATTCCCACCGAACCTGTACCAAATACTCAATCCATCCAAAGTCCATTACCAAACCACACTTTAACTACCGCTGTCGAGCCAAAAAGTACAATGCTTCCTACTACTACCAAGACGCCACTTCCTACCGTCACTTCAGCAGTCCCAAGCATTACTTCAACAAAAATCAATAAAGATATTTAACCCGCTCACAGGTCTGGAGGTCGATAATCCAGGAACGCTAAATCGTAGACCGATTGCAGTAAAAGTGCAGCTATTCCCGCGCGGTCAGAGACCCCCCTGGGGTATTTCTAAAGCGGATATCGTGTTTGACTATTATCAAAACAACGGTGTTACTCGACTGACCGCAGTATTCTATGGAAACGATGCCGATCAGGTAGGACCAATAAGATCAGCTCGTCTATTCGATTTGGATATCATCAAAATGTATAAAGCATTTTTTGTCTTCGGTCTGGCGGATTGGCGGATATACGATCGACTTAAACAAAGCGCCTTTTCAGACCGCCTGGTTGTGGAAAAATATGGTTCATGCCCGCCCCTTTGCCGCATAGATCCTGATGGCTATAACCATCTCTTACTGGATACAAATAAGCTTCCCAAATATTTTTCAGAAGGTGAGATATCAAATCAAAGACAGGAATTAGTTTCCAATCAATTTGATGAAATTCCACCACAAGACGGTTCTCCTGCAGAAAGTATATTTGTTCGTATCTCACATAGCGCGTACAATCGATGGGATTTTGATCCGTTCACTGACCGATATCTCAGATTTCAGGACACACACGAAAGTACCCCTCAAGAAGAAGAATTTGAATCCCTTTTAGACCAACTAACTGATCAACAAATCGCGTCTGACAACGTGGTAATTCTCTTCTTAGCCCACCGGTATGCTTACCAAACAAAAGCTGGCGCCAAAGAGGTATTCAATATTAAATTCACTGGTAATGGCAAAGCGAAAGCATTTCGAAACGGGCAAATGTATAATTTGCATTGGAGCAGAGAAGACAGCGATGCTCCTCTAAACTTGACTTTCCCTGATGGTACACCTTATTCGTTCAGACCGGGTAACACCTGGTTCCAACTACTTGGAAAATCTTCAACAACTACAGAAATCCGGGATGGTATCTGGCGTTTTGAATTTAAAGTTCCGTGATACTTTGGGCATTTTATATACATTCGTCAAAGGCATTTCCTAAGATGGTAAAATTCATATATTGTTAATTTCAAAGAAAATGGAGGGTAGGAGATCATGAAGAAAGCACTATCTCGCCTTATTGGAGTGCTATTAATCCTTGCCGCTATCGGTGGATTGATTTTCAGCCTGGTTGCCATGTATACCGTTTGGACAATAAAAGAACCAGTTGCGGAAGGGATTTCTTCGACCATAGGCATCTTGACCAGCACATTGAAGACGACCTCCGAAGGTATTGAACTCAGTAAACAAGCATTGGAAAACTCGGCTCAAAGTATTCAGGCTCTTCAGAGCACATTACGAGCAACGGGATCAGCGATAGAAGCCACGGAACCGTTTATTGACAGTGTCGGAACCCTGATGAAAGATGAATTACCGGCAACAATATCAGCTACCCAAAGGTCGTTGGATGCCGTTCAAAAAAGCGCCAAGATCATCGATTCAGTCTTGCAGGCGCTTACGATTTTTAATAGGGGCGCTTACCAACCGGAACAGCCGCTGCATGAAGCGATTGGCGATGTCTCACAAAGTTTAAACGAAATACCAGCATCAATGCGAGAAATGGAAAGCAGTCTTTCAGAATCTAAGGAAAGCCTGGATGTGATAAAAGAAGACCTCTCAATCATGGCGGATAGTATTGCAGAGATAGAATCCAGTGTAAGTGAGTTCAGCAGTGTACTCGACCAATATCTGGATTTACTTGATGATTTAGTGCTTCAGCTCGAAAACCTGGAAATGAATTTCCCCTCTTATTGGAACTGGCTGGCTACTGGTATAACCATATTCCTGGTGTGGATGGCAATCGCACAATTGGGATTATTGACCCAGGGTTTGGAATTATTACGCAGAAAATTCGATACCGACGAGGAAGTAGTAGAGAATCAAGAGTAAGAGATAACAACCAGCATAATAAAAAGTACCCGGCGCTTCGATTACTAGCAAGAATTTATCGATGATTGCCGGGTATCTGTTTATCTATACCAGTATTCTTGATATAGCCCTATAAACAAAGTACACTTTTTATTTATGTCACAGCATATCTCGAAGGACTTTATGGAGTATTCCTCCATTGCGGTAATATTCAATTTCTGTATCAGTATCTAGCCTTACAATCACTTTAAAAAAAAATCTTACTTCCATCTTCTCTTTCCGCATGAACATTTACTTCATTTCCCGGAGTGATCTTATCTTTTATTCCAAGAATTGAATAACTCTCTTTTCCATTTAAACCCAACGAGTCCAAATTTTCACCTGCTTTGAATTGTAGGGGCAGGACACCCATACCAATCAGGTTAGATCGGTGAATTCGCTCAAAGGTTTCAACAATAACTGCCTTAACCCCCAGCAGCATCGTCCCCTTGGCTGCCCAATCACGGCTGGAACCAGAACCATATTCCTTCCCAGCCAGGACAATTAGGGGTACACCTTCTTCTTTATACATCATCGCTGCATCGAAGATCGAATACTGCCCTTCATCTGGAAGGTGGAGTGTTATCCCGCCTTCAACTCCTCCTACAAGTTTATTCTTTAAACGTATATTTGCGAATGTTCCCCGGCTCATGACCAGGTCATTTCCCCGCCGCGAACCATATGAATTAAACTCACGTACGGGAACACCTAATTCTGATAGATACTGACCAGCGGGACTCTCCGCAGAAAATCTGCCAGCCGGTGAAATATGGTCAGTCGTTATCGAATCACCCAGCACGACCAATGCTCTCGCATTTTGAATATCGTCTATCAGAGGCGTTTCAGAAGAAATATCTTTAAAGAACGGTGGTTCATGGATATAAGTTGATTCAGGATTCCACTCAAATAGTTCGCTCTCCCCACCGTGAATTTCGTTCCAGGTTTGATTTCCCGTGTATACATCTCCATATTTTTCAACAAACATTGCTGGAGAAATTGAGCTTTTTATCGTCTCCAGAATTTCACTGCCCGATGGCCATAAATCGCTCAAGAATACAGGATTATTGTTTTCATCTAAACCAATCGGGTCGTTTATCAGATCAATATCAACAGTTCCCGCTAAAGCATAAGCGACCACCAAAGGAGGGGAAGCAAGATAGTTCGCCCGCACATAAGGGTGCACACGACCTTCAAAGTTCCGATTTCCGGAGAGCACTGCTACTGAGATTAAATCCGCGCTGGATATCGCTTTCACAACTTCTACCGGCAGCGGACCAGAATTTCCTATACAGGTTGTGCATCCATAGCCAACAATATTAAAACCCAGTTTTGCCAGAGGTTCCAGAAGGTCTGCTTTCGACAAATATTCTGTGACAACCCGCGAACCTGGCGCTAAACTGGTTTTTACATAGGGCTTGATGGATAATCCCATTTCTACGGCCCTTTTTGCCAGCAATCCTGCTGCGATCATTACTGAGGGATTCGAAGTATTTGTGCACGAAGTAATTGCCGCGATCACTACCGCGCCATGCCCGATCTGTGTGCCATCACCATTACCATTTAATATTGCTTTTTCATTTAATTGCTCCGTATCCAGTCCATATCCACGTTCTTCAACTGGCGCTGAAAGTGAGTAATTAAAGGACTCCTTCACCTCTCTGAGTGGAATTCTGTCCTGAGGACGCTTAGGACCGGCAATGCTCGGCTCAATGCTGCCCATATCTAATTCCATGGTGTCAGTAAACTCCGGATCAGGAGTATTTGGCGTCCTGAATAATCCTTGCTCTTTACAATAAACTTCCACAAGTTCTATCAGGTCTTCTGAACGACCAGTTAACCTCAGGTAATTCAATGTTTCCTTATCCACCGGGAAAAAACCAATCGTTGCGCCATATTCCGGCGCCATATTGGATATTGTCGCTCGATCGGGAAGAGACATGTGGTCCAAACCCGGCCCAAAAAACTCTACAAATTTTTCAACCACACCTTTCTTTCTCAATATTTGAGTGATGGTGAGTGTAAGATCAGTCGCTGTTACACCTTCTTGGAGCTCACCCAAAAGTTTAAATCCAACAACATCTGGGGTAACGATATCAATCGGCTGTCCAAGCAAG
The DNA here is from genome assembly GCA_963753725.1 of uncultured Chloroflexia bacterium. Lineage (GTDB taxonomy): Bacteria > Chloroflexota > Anaerolineae > Anaerolineales > UBA4823 > CAVWDI01. The sequence continues at coordinate 615,913 of CAVWDI010000001.1, forward strand.
GCGGCTTCAGCTTCAATGCCTCCGACTCCCCAACCTATCACTCCCAATCCATTAATCATCGTGGTGTGGGAATTTGTTCCCACAAGCGTATCTGGATACACCAGATACGCACCAGATTCCTCTTGAATGAGTACTACAGATGCAAGGTATTCCAAATTTACCTGGTGGACGATACCAGCTGCAGGTGGCACAACTCGAAAATTGTCAAAAGCCCGCTGCCCCCAATGTAGAAATTCGTATCTTTCACGATTACGTTGAAATTCAATTTCGGCATTACGATTTAGCGCATCGGAAGATGCAAAGAAATCAACCTGTACCGAATGATCAATCACCATGTCAATTGGAACAACAGGGTTAATTTTGCCGGGATCGCCGCCCATCCTCTTCATGGCTGAACGCATTGCTGCCAGATCAACAATTGCAGGTACTCCGGTAAAATCCTGCATCACAACTCTGGCAGGACGAAATGGTAGTGATGGACGTTTTTCAGCTTGCGCTGTCCAACCTGCAAGATTGATTACATCCTGTTCCAGAATACTCTTTCCATCAATCTGGCGCATAAGCGACTCGAGCAGTATACGAATTGAAAAAGGAAGACGATCCAACTGCACATATCCATTCTGCTCCAAAGTGGAAAGTCGACAAATCTGAAATTCACCATGAGATGTCTTTATTAAATCGCGTGATTGCAAAATATTGATTCTGCATACATTACACCTTTTAATTGTTTCTATTGGACTGTTTGTCTGACAACAGCATCACTAATCCGAGCAACACGTGCCATATATTCAACATCATGAACACGGATAATATCCGCTCCGCGGTCGATACCAATCGCTATCGCAGCGGCGGTACCCTCCACTCTTTGATCGGTTGGTAAATCCAGTGTATATCCGATAAACGATTTTCGTGACGGGCCGAATAATACCGGGTAACCCAGGCTGCGGAACTCATCCAAACGATTGACCAATTCAAAGTTTTGCTCAACTGTCTTCCCAAAGCCAATCCCAGGATCGATGATGATATGTTTACCTGGGATTCCCGCTCCTACCGCAGTTGATATGCTCAGCGATAATTCAGTCTTGATATCCTCTATCAGGTTGTAGTATTCCATACCAATATAACGACCGCCGAGTTTACTTTTGATCTCTGCATGTGCCCATGAACTGCGATTGTGCATTAATATGACCGGTGCGTTGTATTTAGCTGCAATCCCAGCCATGTTTTCATCGGCATTCAATCCCCACACATCATTAATAATGTGGGCTCCAGCTTTTAAAGCAGCCTCTGCCACCGCCGCTTTATATGTATCAATTGAAATCACAACATCCATTTCCGCCGAGATCGCCTCAATGATCGGAATTACTTTACTCAATTCATCTTCCACACCCACCTGTTGTGAGCCAGGTCTAGTGCTTTCTCCGCCAATATCAAGGATATCCGCACCCGCTGAAATGAAACTGCGCGCTTTGATGATTGTGCTTTCAACGATATCAGTGATCTTAAGTTTGTTTGCAGAATCTTCATTTTGTCCTGAGGATAGCAGTCCATCACCTGAAAAACTATCGGGGGTCACATTAAGAATTCCCATAATATAAGTACGGGAACCCCAGTTAAAAACTTTATCGTCGATCGATAATTGTGGGTTTTTTAAAACCATCGATAGAAAATAGAACCACCGCCAAACACCAACCATATGGCCTTTGGTTCTATTGTTATTGCTCCTGATTTATTCTCAAACCACCAAAGTCAAAGGACGCTGCAGCCAGGCTTCAGCATCGGTCATGTCTGTGAATATCTCCATCTCAACTCCCCCGGGACTGGTCAATGCCTGGATCTCTTTTACTGCGTGCAGAACATCATCATTACTAACAACAACAGCCAAGCGAATATTTCGAACCGAAGGGTCGTTATTTACTTCTACAGCGTACTGTATCGCCTTTTCCGGCAGATTTTCGATTTGTCGTAAATCATACAGGTTTCTGGTTAACCTGTCTAAATCGATAAGATGTGCCAGGGCAAACTTGCGCCAATGCTCCAATGTTTCTTTGGACAATTTTGTAAAAACGACTTCCATACCCCCATCATCCCTCCTTCGCACAGAGTACCCAACATCTCCTTCCGGCGCCAAATTTAATGGCTTTTGATCTGTATCAGACATCACCATTCCTCCAATTGAATATGGTTTTTTGAAAGAGTATCTTCTCAACCAGCAGTTACGAATAAAATCTGTTATTCCATCAAGCTTATTGATAGATTTTACCCGAATTTTCTATGATTCAATATTGCATACCTAAATATTCCAGGTTATCAATCATTCGTTTCAAATTTATTAATATTCTTGATATCCACATCCAATAATAATTCCTTTACCGATCTGCCTAATATTGGGTGGATCAGCTCAGGATCTATTTCGGCCAGAGGCACTAAAACAAACGCTCTTTCTTCCAAACGCAAATGCGGGATAATCAGGTCAACGGATTTTAGAATTAGCTCGTTGTAGAATAGTATATCGAGGTCAATTGTGCGAGGTCCGTATAGAAATGTCGCCTTTCGGCCTAATTCACGTTCAATCTTTTTCAAGTATGCCAGTAATTCATGCGGTTGGAAATCTGTCTCTACCTTGCAAACCTGGTTTAGAAATGCAGGCTGGGCGGTGTATCCCCATGGAGGCGTTTCATAAATTGGAGAACAATCTTTTATAAACACGTTTGGGCGCATCGAATCTATCGCTGCAGTTAAATTCTCTGATCGGTTTCCCAGATTACTCCCTAATGCGATATATACAACGTTTTTCATCGTGGTTCGCACTTGACAAATTACTAATATATTTTCGATGATTCTAAAAAAGTTAGGTGTTGGGTCTGCAAGTAATGATAATAAGAGCATACCACAATTAAGAAATTATCACCGTCAAGCAACCATTATTTTGTTGATAGAGATTTGCAAAGATAATCGTATGGTACTAAAATCTAAAGATTACAAATTAATAGCACAAGGAAATTTTTATGGTTCAGGCAGCTTATAATTTTCCTCGCGGCTTCCTTTGGGGTACTGCGACATCATCACATCAGGTTGAAGGTAACAACAAGAATAACAACTGGTGGAATTGGGAACAAGAAACCGGTAGAATCCTCAATGGTGATAAATCCGGTTTGGCTTGTGATTGGTGGGGAGGACGATGGAAAGAGGATTTAGATCGTGCTGATGAGTCGCATCACAATACCCATAGACTATCAATAGAATGGAGCCGCGTACAACCATCCCCTGACCGGTGGGATGAAACTGCCCTGGAGCGCTATCGAGAAATTATTCGCAGCCTTGTAGAAAGAAAGATGGTCCCGATCGTAACTCTGCATCATTTCAGTAATCCTATCTGGATAGAAGAAATCGGAGGTTGGGAAAACGAGGACGTCCCAGACTTGTTCGTGAAATATACCCAAAAAGTCGTTGATGCTCTCAAAGAATACGTCAATATGTGGGTAACGATCAATGAACCAAATGTGCTTGTAGCAAATGGATACATTTTAGGAATATTTCCCCCGGGCAAATCTGATATTTCTGCGGGTATTCGAGTAATGACAAATTTGGTGAAAGCCCATGCTGGTGCCTATCATGCCATCCATAATCTACAATCAAATGCAAGGGTCGGTACAGCTGTTCAATTCAGAGGCTTTGTCCCACACAGAAACTGGTTTGTTGCAGATTTGTTCGCTGCGAAAATTACAAATTCACTCTTCAATGATTTTTTCCCAGTAGCATTCAGCCAGGGAGTATTGAATTTCCCTCTCTGGAAAAAGCGAATATCAAATGCAAAGAACACGATGGATTTTATGGGGATCAACTATTACACACGGGAATATGTTTCATTAAACTTACCTCAACCTCAGTGAATTCTTTATCAAACGTACATTCTCACCAGAAGATGAATTGAGCGAACTCGGGTTCGATCGCCAATGTTCCTAATTTTCTATTCGAGGCAATTAAGTGGGGATTAAAGTTCAATCGTCCGATGATTATCACTGAAAATGGTGTTGAAAATCGGAACGATGATCTGCGACGAAAATACATCATCCAGCACATTCATCAGATCTGGCGGGCAGTTAATTTTAATTTCTCTGTGAAAGGTTATCTATATTGGACGCTTGTAGATAATTTTGAATGGGAACGAGGTTGGAACCAGCGGTTTGGACTGTGGGAATTAGACCCAGATACACAATCCCGGAAAAGACGCTCCAGTGCAGACCTATTTTCTGAAATCTGCAGAGAGAATTGTCTTTCATCCGATATGGTAGCAAAATATTCCCCGGAATTAATTGCGCATCTTTTCCCCGGGTAATTTCCAAAAGAAAAATTGGGATAGTTGACCGCTTCCGGTGGAGATAAAATTTGTATCAAATGCTAGAATTCATTGGAATGTTTTCGAAAAGCCGAATTTGTCTGATCTCCTCACCAAACTCATAGCTCATTCAAATGGTTTTTTCAATTTAATAGCGATGGCGATAATAAATCGGGGGTTGACTCTATAGTATAATCCTGACCGTTGGCGTTTTATATCCAACTTATTCGGAGAGGTTGCGTAGTCTGGCCTAACGCGCGCGCCTGGAGAGCGCGTGAGCCGCAAGGCTCCGTGGGTTCGAATCCCACCCTCTCCGCTCTTTTTAATTAAACCCCACCAATTTTAACAACTCCAAACGGCGATTCAACCAGTAACCACCGAACGGATTAAGATTCCCGCTTGAAATATATAAATCAGTCCGTAAATCAAATTCATACGCCGCGCATCATCCCCCTTGGTAAAAAGAAAAATAGCTGGAACGGACAGCACAGCCACAATACCGTATAGGATGTGCATATATCCTCTATCTAAATGACCAATCCCGCTGATAAACAGGTACAAACCAATACCAGCTTGAATTAAAAGTAATACCTCCGAAATGACTATTGCGCCCCAGTAGTTGCTGTCTATTTGACGATTACGAAAATAACGAAAAAATCCCCACACCACCATGATCACAGCATAGAGAATCGTAGTTATTGCCAGCCTGGAGTGCACTTCAATTATCGTCATTTCTCGCTCCGTGTTCTCAAGGAAATAAATACCTGAGAGTATTATAACTACTTCAGGACTAATTAGAATGGGTGATGCAATTAATCACCCTAAAATACTACCTTCGTTGAGATATTTTTTCTTGTTTCCAATGAGTTCGTATGCTATAATCAACTATGGACAAATCAGGGTAATATTCTCTATTTTTACGGAGGGAGTTAATGGCCGAAGAAAACCAAAATCAAGAAGAAAGAATGAACGTTAACCGAGGCGGAATTTTTAAATTTCGCCTGGTTGGCTTCGCTTGGTTTTTTGACTGTCAGTATCGCAGGAGCAACATTGTTATTTGCGATGCCGATATTTAAAGAAGGTGAATTTGGTGGTGTGGTGACGATTGGTCCTGCTTCTGAGCTGCCAGAAAAGGATGCCGGACCACAGAACTATCCAAAGGTAAAGTTCTGGCTTGCGAACTCAACAGAGGGTGTTACAGCGCTTTACAAAGTATGCACACATCTCGGATGCCTGTACAGTTGGCGAGATCAAGAATTTAAATTTGTTTGTCCCTGTCATGGGTCTCAATTCGAAAAAGACGGGGATTATATTCAGGGACCCGCCCCGCGATCTCTGGACCAGTTCGTCGTCCAGGCGGTTGATCCTCAGACCGGCGAGGTGGTAGCGCAATCAGAAAATGGAGACCCGTTACAAATACCAAAAGACTCCAATCTTATTGTCCAGGTAGATACCGGAAGCCGTGTAAAAGGCGAGCGACATTCATAAATCACCCATCAATTATTAATTAAATCACCAGTCTTTTTGGAGAAATCGTAAATGCTTAAATCCATCAATATTAAAGACCTTCGGCAGAAGATATGGGAGAGAGTAGACTACCGCGTCCGGGCAATAACGGCCGGGATGGGAGTACATGAATTACGTGCAGTGATGCGCGGTGATCCACCTACTGAAAAACCAAATCCTCGTTATAAAGTACACACTACCAGTTTCTTATTCCACATTCGGCCGCGTTATTATGAAGCTGGAAGCACCATTCTCACGAATACCTTCCGGTTAGGTTTCTTCGCGGTTTTTTTCCTGGCGATTGAGACAGTTACTGGTCTTATATTGATGGTTTATTACGTTCCTTCACCAGAAAAAGCTTACACCTCAATCCTGTATTTGATGTCCAACGTGCCATTTGGACAACTGATGCGTGATCTTCACCGATTAGGCGCAGAAGGAATGGTAATTTTCACTTTTCTTCATATGCTGCGTACCTACCTGACAGGATCGTATAAAAAAGAACGCTCATTTACCTGGTTAACTGGCGTAATCCTTTTAGGAATAACGCTGTTCCTTAGTTTTAGTGGATATCTATTACCTTGGGACCAACTGGCATATTGGGCTGTGACAATCGGTACCAGTATGGCTGAAGCGGCGCCAATTTTTGGAAATGAAGTAAATCTGCTGCTGCGGGGTGCTCCGGATATCGGCGCGAATGGTCTCTTACGTTTCTACTTTAATGCACATTGTCTTGCTGCCTTTATTAATAGTCTTTGTCTTACAGTATTCACTATTACAAAGTTTCCCGAGAACATGGTATTTCACTTCCCCCACGCTTAGAAGAAGGCGATATACCTACCGAGACAAAAAAAGCTGCCAAAAAGAGAATAGACTTCTTGCCAGATTTACTCACAGGCGAAGTATTTTGGACCAGTATAGGTCTTTTCCTCATGATTTTAAGTGTAACAATATTTGGTTACCACGCGCCTCTGGAAACAATCGCTGACCCCCAGGTCACTCCTTTGGATACGAAAGCGCCCTGGTATTTCTGGTGGCTGCAAGGCATGTTGAAACTCGGCGATAAATCTCTGATGGGTATCATCTTACCAACATTAATTGGTATTGTGCTTATTACAATCCCCTATATTGATCGCAACCCACATCGAAGTCTGACGAAGAGACCTTTTGCTGTTGGGATTGGTTTACTTACCGTATTCGTGCTCATTGCGCTCAGTTACATGGGACTGCCTGCTTATGGCATCGAAACAGATCCCGCTACTAGGATTGTGCAGGATCTTGTCCCTGAGGAAGGCACTGGTCCTCTTCGATCCGTTGAATTTGAACAACTCCAGCCAGGAGTTTATGTAGTGAATGAAACGCCAACCAGGAATTTGTGTCCGAATTTGGACTATGGTTGTCCCGAACTCGAAGCAGTATTTCAACAATATACTGACCGCATTAATATTGCTGCTGAAGAAGGAAAATTAGACAACGTCGAAGCAGTCATGCTCATCGATGATTGGCAGCAAGATTTGAAAAAAACCACTTATCGAATTGGATGGGACGATGAAGAAGGTGCGAGAAAAACATATGAACATGCTGTATTCATACATCGAGACAGAGGGGGAGAATAATGTTTGACCGCATCCAGCTACAGACAATATTTGGTACCTTTTTGATCTTGATAATCACTGGAGTTGTCATCGTTTATGGATTAAATGAAAGAAATCGGATGGAAGAATTCGAAAGGGCACAGCAGGGAAGAGCCATAGAAGCTGGAGCCACATTATTTGAAGCGCAATGCAGCCGCTGCCATGGAACGCAAGGTACTGGAATACCTGGCCTGTGCCCTCCGCTGAACGACCGCTACTTCTTTGATCAACGTATGAAGGACGTTGGATGGAATGGCACACTGGAAGATTATATTGTTTCGACGGCTTCCAGCGGACGTCTATCATCCACCAGGCCGGATCAATACCCTGGTCAGGGTGTTCCCGCAATGCCCTCATTTTCCCAACAGGTGGGTGGCCCTCTCAGGGATGACCAGATCAGGAATATCGCTGCTTTCATTATGAATTGGGAGGAGACCGCCACAGCGATCCAAGAGGTTCCAACTCCGTCAGGCCCCATTGCTGGCACGGACATCACCAAAACCTTGCCGGAAGGTGACCCACAAAACGGTGAAGTATTGGCTCAGTCCTTTGCCTGTACTACCTGTCACATAGATGCTCCCACCGGTCCTTACTGGCCCGCTTCGGATACCGAACCTGCCATTGGCGAACGATCAGAAACCCGAACTAGCTCAATCTGACTACACCGGCCAGGCTGGCACCGCAGAAGAATATCTAATTGAAGCAATTGTAAATCCCGGGACATATCTCGTCACCGGGTTTGCCGATGGAGTAATGCCAAATAATTATGGAAGCACACTCACCGAACAGGATTTGGCAGATATTATCGCTTACCTGTTGGCGCTCGAGTAGGGATACATTATGCCCTCCATAAAACTACTCTTACTTCCTGGACTAGCGGTACTGTTTATCGGGCTGGCTGTTTTTCCATTTCAAGCGGATATTTCAGCACAAACTTCAGGCGACAAAGATCAACTTGAATTAGGCGCAGTCTTATATGCTGAGAATTGCGTTGTTTGCCACGGGGAAGAAGGTAAGGGACGCATAGGCGCAACCCTGGCAAAAAATTGGCCTTCTATCAGACCTGATATGACTGTAGGCACTATTGTCAAAAACGGTGTATCGGGTACGGCGATGCTGGCATGGTCCCAAAATAATGGCGGACCGCTGTCAGATGAAGAAATTAATGCCCTGGTCGCTTATATCCTCAGCTGGCAAACAGGTGAGAGGATTGCTGTCCCGACAATTCCTGTTCCAACCAAACGGTCCCCAATAACACCAATCCCAGAGGTCGAAGGGGATCCAAATCAAGGCGCTGTCCTCTATGATGAAAATTGTGTTGTTTGTCATGGAACTGATGGCGAGGGTAGGATTGGAGCGACTTTGGCCAAAGCCTGGCCCGCAATAAGACCCGACCTTTCAATCAAAAACACTATCAATGCAGGTGTGCCTGGTTCAGCCATGCCAGCCTGGGGGCAAGCTAATGGTGGACCTTTGACCAAAGAAAATATTGATGATATTGTTTCATTTATTCTAAGCCGGCCAGATTTACCCTCCAGCCAGGCATCACCGACTGTGGTTGCTGTGTCGCCGCCCCAAATTCTCTGGCTGCGTGGTTTCGGAGGCGTGCTGTTATTTGTTTTTCTATTGGTAATTATCTTTGGGGCGGCTGTCTATTTTCAACGAAAGAAATAATACAAATGTGAATTATTGACAAGCATCCTCTACTGAGGTATGCTTGCCGATGTGTCCGGGTGGGTCCGGCGCGGCGAGAATCCTGCGAACCCCGTCAGGTCCGAAAGGAAGCAGCGGTAATCAGGTCATTCTGGGTGCCGCCGGGGAGCCTGCTCGGGCATTTTGTTTTAATTCCAAATCTCGGAGCATTAAATTTCAATATAAAATGGTTGATAGCAAACTGTTTCTTTCTTGGAAAAATGCGGTTTCCAACGAGCATTAACTTACCTAAATTAAATGCCGAAAAAAGATTCAAACGCGGAACGAATTTGATGATTCGGTTTCGAAAAAAAACCGAAATCGCATACCACAATCCTTAAACGGAATGCTGAGCTTATTCTCAGGAGAGGCGGCAAGAGGGGGCTATCTAGCAGCAGTTGACCAAGGGATTATCAGTGTATCAAACTTTCTCGCAACTCTAATTCTTGCCAGAACCGCCTCACCAACCGAATTGGGGGTTTACGGGGTCGGTTTCACTGCCCTGCGGTTAATCAGGGCGATTCAAGATGGAATAACCGTACAACCATTAAACACTTACGGTGCTGGAATGGATCAACCCAACTGGCGTAAGTATTTCTCTGCCACTGGTGTGTTTCAATTGATATTAGCGTTTACGACTGCATTGGCCGCAGCTTTATTGGGTTGGCTGCTCATAAAAATGGGAAACGATACAGCCGGACCAGCGATGTTCTCTTTGTGGTCCGCTTTTTTATGGTGGCAGCTTTTCGAATTCATTCGCCGCGCACTTTATACCCATTCCAAAGTGCGATTTGCCGTGCTGAATACAACCATATCGAATATCATCCGCCTGAGTTTAATGCTCTGGTGGGTAGAGCAGGATCAATTGAACGGCGTCACCAGCATTTCAGCTATTGCCATTGGTTCATTTGTTGCTCTAATCCCAGGCATCTGGCAAACCCGCCGTGATTGGTTGTATCGAAATCTAGAATTGCGAGAGACTTGGAATAAGAATTGGAACTTCGGGAAATGGATCTTGGGCAGTTCAACCTCCAGTTGGCTTGCTGTTGAATTCTATCCAGTCCTGACAGCCGGCATTGTCAATTTCGCGGCAGCAGGCGCCTACCGTGCACTGCAAAATTTGGTGGCGCCTATCCTTGTCCTGATCCGCGCCTCGGACACCTATATCACCCCTCGAGCGGCAAGAAGCTACGACAAATCCGGGCTTTCTGGACTAACCAGGTTATTGCGAAAGACATATTTGATTTTGAGTATTCCAGTTGCTGGGATGTTGGTTGTCGCCTTGAAATTTCCAGAGCAGTTGCTCAACCTGCTCTACGGGGATAAATATCTCGCCTTCAGCCGCGGTGCAACCCTTATGATCCTTTTTTACGCGTTGCTTTTCGCGTATACTCCTGCCCAAACCGCATTAAAAGCTGTCCGAAAAAGTAAACCGCTTTTCTTAGCAAATATTGGAGCCATTATTTCAATGTTCACTGTTGGAGTACTGCTGATTCTAAATTGGGGAGTTTATGGAACGATGGCAGGACAGGTATTAAACAGTTTGATTATTTTTATTATCCTTTGGTCATCCTGGACAATCGTGCGGCGTGACCTTTAATTTTCCTCATTGAGTCTCTCATAACCCAAAGCGCAGCAATCTGCGGGGCAGTCGACCATCCCAATCTTCTTGCCAGCGATAGTAAAATGCTATCAGGAAAGCCAGAAACAACAGCTTAATATCAAATCCGAGGCTTCTGTACCGGATATATAAAAGATCAAACCTCAGCTTTTGACGGGGTGTGAGGTAATAGTCACCTGCAACTTGAGCTAAACCGGATAAACCAGGAAGCACATTATGTCTTTTTGCATATTCTGGCAAGACCTTTAAATAGCCATCCACCAGAACGGTGCGCTGAGGTCGAGGACCAACAAAACTCATTTCGCCTAATAGAATATTGACCAATTGAGGCAGTTCATCCAAAGCAGTTTTCCTGAGAATTCGTCCAAAGTTTAACACTCTATTGTCGCCTTCTTGCGAAAGGACAGGGCCAGTATCCATCTCGGCTCCGGGGGTCATCGTCCGGAATTTAAATTGGTGGAAATTTCGTCCCCCTTTCGTCACGGAATTCTTTATGAACAGGATAGGTCCCGGACGTTCCAACCAAATAATCATAGAGATGAACGTCCAAATCGGAAATGTCAACACAACAGCTGAAATCGCAAGGATATAATCAAATATTCGTTTAGTAAACGGTTCTGGTTCCGGCATGCCGATGGTTTCGATATGCGCCAGTAAAACGCTCGCTTCAATTTCCTCAGAAGGCGGGGAATTATTCTCCCATAGACTACCCTCAACCGCTGTCGCGACGAGTCCACCTGCAAAGGCGCTGAAGATGGATATAACAACGAATAACATTATTGTTAAAAATGCAGAATTCTCAATCACATTAACATCAAGCTGATCTGAGAAATTTTTAGAAATAAAGAGGGAGATAAAAACTGTGCTTGCCGCAACCAGAAAGGCAAAACGATAACGCCATGCGCTTGACACTTTAAATATTTGGAGGCTTCTTTCCAGGGCGAATGTAAGCGCCCCACATAACACGAACAACAGAATTGAAACTATCCCAAACGAGAGATAGCTTTTTTGGAATAATGGGATGATCGTCCAGGTTATCCCCATTAATAATAGTGTTATAGACCAGATTACTATCCATTTAAAAACACATTGGCCATGATTATGACCAGCCTGGTTTATGATTCCTAAATCATTTTTTTCGGACATTGATCCAAAACCTCAAAAAATTATACCTTAGGAAAAAACCAGCAAGTGCATTGGAATCTAAGATAGAAAGCCGCACATAGCCGGTGATATAATCTTGAAATTCCAATCTCAGAATACCGCAACATTCTTGAAATTCAAAACTTATAATTTTTCTACTTATGGATAATTCGACAAAATCTTCAAAAAGAATTTGGATATTCGCAATCTTAGGAGGATTGCTTTTAACGGTTATTGGTGGAGGTTTAATCCTTTTTCCAAAAGCAAAACAACAATGGACTGCACCGCTGGGTCCAGGATTAGATCTGCCAAGCAGTACGCCTGGTATGCTCGCATCATCAGAATTACAGGGTATAACCGAAAATCCCCTTCCGTCCGAAACCATCCCCCCCGTTTCAACCTCAACTGGAGTTATTTCAATAACTCCTACTGAACTACCCACAGCCACCATTGAACCAACTAGCACTGCAGCTCCGTTATGTGGTGGACCTCCAGTTATGTATGTATTGGCTATCGGAATTGATACAAAAGATTTATCCTACACTTATGGTCTGGCTGACGTGATCCGCATCGCTCGGGTCGATTTTGTTATTCCCAAAGTGACTGTACTTTCAATTCCGCGTGATTTATGGGTTGAAATTCCCGGTATTGAAGATCATGGGATAACCGATGGGAAAATAAACCAATCATTTTTCTACGGTGGTCCTGGAATGAATTACTACGATGGTGCTGGAGCCGGACCCGGTCTGCTTGCTAAAACCATCAACCATAACCTGGATTTGCGCGCCGATCATTACGGCGCTTTGAATATGCTTGTCTTCGAGAGAATTATTGATGCCGTTGGAGGGATTGACCTTTATCTCCCGACTGACGTAGATGGTACACCAGTTAATCAATTCACTCGAGATATGGGGTACTTCTATGCCGGTCAAAATCATTTTAATGGTGAACAGGCTGTCAAATTTTCCCGCATTCGCAAGCGCTATAGTGATTACCAACGTGTCGATAATCAGAATATGGTCCTTTGTGCCCTCAAAGAAAAACTTCTCAGCCCCAGCGTTCTGCCTCGAATTCCCCAGATAATTGGTTCATTTCAGGGATCTGTGCTTACGGATCTCAGCTTAGAACAAATGAGTTCAATTGGCTTGTTTGTTACCAAAGATTGAAAGTGAAAACTTGATTTTTACAGGTATTCCGAAAGATATCTTAGAACACGAGCGCGTATACAGCACTCAAATGAGAAATGAGACATATGCGACATATGGCTGAAATGGAAGTTCTAAAAGATTATATTTATCATTTCAAAGCAGGGTCCTGGCCCGAAAAACCGGACGAGCCATCTTGCCAGTGAGCATTCAAAATTCCAGTATTACCAGAATACTGAAAGATTATGGAATTCATCCGGACAAGAGTTTTGGACAGAATTTTCTTACCAATCCCACAATCATCAAAAAAATCACCGCTATTGCTGAAATTCAAAAACAAGACACAGTGCTTGAAATCGGCGCTGGTATTGGCCATTTGACATTCGAACTGGCAGCGCTATCATCTCGAGTTGTAGCGGTGGAATTGGATGATCGTCTTATCCCAGTTCTGCGAGAATTCACATCAGAATTTTGATAACGTGGAAATTATCCATGGTGATATTCTTGAATTGGATTTGAAACGATTATCTTTACCGCATGCATATCTGGTCGTAGCGAACATTCCATATTACATCACTTCGATTTTGATCCGACGTTTATCAGAAACCAGCCATCCACCTGAGAGAATGGTGCTAACGGTCCAGCGAGAAGTTGCTGAAAGGATATGTCAGGAACCCGGGAAATTAAAATCTCCTCGCTATCAGCGTTCAGGTATACGGTGAACCAAGCATTCGTGACCATATTCCAGCGGGCGCGTTTTTATCCTCCACCCGATGTAGATTTAACGGTCATCCGGGTTGACCGTTACCCTGAACCGCTGATTCCTGCGGAACATCTTAAATTGTTTTTCCGCCTGGCAAAAGCCGGTTTCAGTCAAAAGCGCAAAACACTTCGTAATTCCATCTCTGGCGGGATGGGTTGGGAACCAAAAGATACAGGTAAATTATTGGTCGAAACAGGATTAGATCCCTCCCGGCGAGCAGAGACTTCTCAGTATTCAAGAATGGTATCAATTAACACTGATTACCAAACATCTTCTTGGGGTTGAATAGATTTTCGCGAGAGCAAGCCGCATTCCCATGAATTTAGATCTAATTGTCAGGGTTCAGTCCCTCAAATCCCGATAATCGTAACGCATTTTCCAAACTCGATATGCGGCTTCAAGCTGTATACGAAAGGACATCTTCGATTTCCCCCAATCACGGTTAGGAAAATAAAAAGCCACCTCGACGAAAGAGTAGTTCAAAAGATAGGCCACGTATGCCATTTCAATCTGGAATGCATAACCATTCGAACGTATTCGGTTGAGCGGCATACCAGCCAATGTCTCTCGTTTCCAAACCTTGAAACCGCCAGTCACGTCCTGGACGGGCATTCCAAGCACATACCGTGCATAGTGGTTTCCGAACGCCGATAAACTCTTTCGCCACCAGGGCCAATTCATATCGACGCCTCCCCCTTCGATATATCTTGAACCCATGGCGACATCGAAATCGTCCAATGATTTTAGCAGATCCACTAATAAATCAGGCGGGTGGGATAGATCAGCATCCATCTGTGCGATAGCGTTTGCTCCTGCATCAAGCGCTTGTTTAAATCCGGTGATGTAAGCTGATCCCAAGCCGAGCTTTCCAGTCCGATGGATCACTGAAATGGAATCTGGATGCATGCCCGCCAATCTGTCTGCAACTTGACCTGTGCCATCTGGGCTGTTGTCATCCACTACGATTACATGAATATCGTTTATTGGCAGAGCCAGCAGGGCGGATACCAATTTCGGCAAATTCTTTGCTTCGTTATAAGTCGGCGTAACTATACTAAGTTTCACAATTTATTAAGTAAATATTGATTTTTGGATATCGAGTAGTTCCATATGTCTGAGGAAGATTTTAACACAACGAATTTATCCATAACTGGTGACCATGCTATAATTTCGTTGATAAGAATTCGATTGTATACGTGTTAAACGCAAGTTTTCCAAAGGAGAATTTTTTAAAATGGAAGCTGGCAGATACAAGCTTTTTTTTGTTTCAATATTGTTCATCCTAGCAACTACACTGGGTGCATGCACCCAGGTTACACCTGCAGATACCGAATCTCCGAAGCCTGTCACCTTAAAAATCGCTGTCCTTCCCATATTAGAAGCATTACCTATGTATGTGGCGGAAAAAGAAGGTTTATTTGAAAAACATGGGGTTGATGTGGAATTTGTACCAGTCGCTTCTGCTCCAGAACGTGATCAAGTGATCTCGGCAGGTCAAGCAGACGGAATGATCAATGAATTAACGTCAACGATGTTCTACAACAAAGATCAACCTCAAGTTCAAATCGTCCGCTATGCTCGCACAGCTACACCAGAGCAAGCGCTTTTCCGGATACTTGCATCTGGAGAGAGCGGGATTGAAAATGTCGATGAATTAAAAGGGTCGGAAATCGGCATCTCTCAAGGAACGGTCATTGAATACCTCACAGACCGCCTGCTCCAGGCTCAGGGATTTTCTGCTGAAGAGATAAACACAGTTGCAGTGCCTAAAATCCCTGACCGGATGGCGCTTCTCGAGAGTGGTGAATTGGATGCTGGTATGCTCCCCGAACCGCTTTCATCTCTGGCTGTTCTTCAAGGATCGCAAGTCATTCTGGATGATACCAGTCTACCTGAAATTAGCTTCAGTACATTAACTTTCCGGAATGAAGTGCTGGATCAACATCCAGAAGCTGTACGTGGGTTCCTCGCCGCTGTTGAAGAATCAACAGCACAAATCAATGCCGATCCCACCAAATGGATACCCCTCTTGGGTGAATATAATCTTGTTCCTCCGCCATTGATGGAGAGTTTCCAAATACCGGAATTTGTTGAAGCGGGGATTCCTACTGAAGCACAATGGAATGACGTGCTTGCCTGGGCGATAGAAAAGGGATTTCTCGAAGGTGATGTTTCGTATCAAGAATTCAGTCAGTCCGGATTATCTCCCTTAATATTCTTCAGGAAGCAATCTTCGAATAAATATTTGAGAGACCCTTAGACACTGCTAAAGAGTTTTTGTAAGCAAAGCGAAGCAATGTATGATCCACCTGGAAAACATCACATTTCTATACCCACAAGGAGCTGTTGTTTTTCAGGATTTCAACTGGAAAGTTGAACGCGGAGAAGCATGGGCGGTTCTTGGACCGTCCGGTTGTGGTAAGACCACGCTGCTCTATCTGCTGTCGGGGCTTCGATTTCCATCCTCAGGCAAAATCCTAATTAACAACAACCAACTTGCCAGACCGAGACCGCACACCGGTTTAATCCTGCAAGATTATGGATTATTACCCTGGGCCACGGTTCGCCAAAATGCTGAATTAGGTGTACAGGTCAGGGATTTTTACGGACCTGATGGCAAACACGCACCAGAAGAGAATATCTCTCCTAAAAAAATAGATTTCTGGATTAATCGTCTTGGGCTTAAATCAATACAGGATCAATTTCCACAAAAGATCTCTGGCGGTCAACGTCAACGTACTGCGATCGCCAGGACTTTAGCTCTGGAACCTGACCTCTTATTAATGGATGAACCATTTTCTTCATTGGATGCGCCCACACGCGAAAGTCTTCAAAAACTCACGATAGAACTATGCAGTGAACAGGAACTGACCTTGATAATCGTTACTCACGCCATTGAAGAAGCTGCCTTGTTGGGTCAAAAAATACTTATGCTTAATCAACCTCCAATTAAGAATACGAATATTATTGAAAACCCAAACGCTTTTCATACAGGTTACAGGGATTCTGACGAGTATCTGGCTTTAATTCGCCAACTTCGAAATAGTATGGATAACAATGAAAAAAAGTGAACTGGTCATTGCCGTGCTTACGCTGCTAATCTTATGGCAGTTAGCGGCAATGATTGTAAATAAACCAATTCTGCCTACACCATACATTGTCGGCCAAACATTGATAGAAGAAATTATCAATGGGAATATACTGGACCATTTTTTTGCCAGTCTTTGGCGGGTTGTTGTGAGTACATTATTAGCGATAATAATCGCCGCACCCATTGGATTAATTTTAGGGCAATCAAAACGGTTAAACAAGTTTATTTCCCCAATGGTATATCTGCTCTATCCCATCCCAAAAGTTGTTTTTGTACCCATTATCCTATTATTTTTTGGGATCGGCGATTTTCCAAAGATCGTGATAATTTTTCTTATCCTTTTCTTTCAGGTATTGGTGCTCGTTCGAGACCAGGCCGCCGGTATCCGTCCGGAATTGATACAGAGTGTACGCAGTCTTGGTGCAGGAAGGCGCGCTTTATTTAGATTTGTTTATTTCCCGGCCAGTCTTCCAGCTATCCTCACCGCGCTTCGTCAATCCGTTGGCACAGCGGTAGCCGTGTTGTTCATCGCTGAATTAATAGCCACCCAAAGAGGGTTAGGATACTATATTTACTTCAACGGCAGCACTTTATTTGATTATCCAGCCATGTATGCTGGCATCGTCGCGCTCAGTCTAATGGGTTTAGGTTTATATTATTTTGTGGATTGGTTTGAACATCGGATTTGTGCATGGCAATATGTGTAAAAGTTAATACACTAAGGTCTCGATCATCTAAGAATTACTGGGATAATAACTCCAATTGAAAATAATAAGCTGTAAAATAGAACGAGTTGGCCTGTACCTTCCAGCGCTCAATTCAAAACGCTGCCGCTTTCTTTCCAAATTAACCTGACTAAAGATATCGCTAATGGTACAGAAATCAGCACGAGCGCTGTCCAAAGTGAGACCATACCCAGCCCCCACATTACTCCAGGAACGATATAAGAAAGTAGTATACATAGTAAATATTCAGTACGAGTCCCTTGTATTCCAATCCGTACTGCCAGTGTCCTTTTACCTGCCTGCGAATCGGTATTAATATCACGCAGATTATTCACAACCAGGATAGCTGTGATCAGTAATCCCATCGGTATGGATGCCCATATCACGGGAATTGTTACACGATTAGCCTGCACATAATAGGTTCCCGCAACAGCCGCCAAACCGAAAAAGATAAAAACTGTCAAATCACCTAAGCCATAGTATCCCAGTGGGATCGGTCCTCCTGTGTACGCAACTGCTGCAAGAATTGCCAGGACTCCGATCATCAATACAGGCCAGCCGGCGTTTAAGATACAGGTAAATACCCAGTATGGCAGCCAGTCCGAAGACAATCCACATGCCTGCCAGTACTTCTTTTGAGGTTAATAGACCTGCCTGGGTTACACGCTGCGGTCCTAATCTCCCCACCGTATCTGCACCCTTGTAATAATCGAACATATCGTTAGCCAGGTTAGCTCCTATTTGCAGAAGCAGCGCAGCAATCAGCGCAGCTAACGCAGGCAGTAATTTAAAAGAACCATCCTTAAATGCAAAAGCTGAACCCACAATAACAGGGGCAGCGGCAGCTGGCAACGTCTTGGGTCTGGCAGCCAATACCCAAATATTTCCTTTGCTTTCAATCTTTTCTTGACTTCTCATCTCTTATTTACAAATATCTTTTATAATCATCCTTCATTCTTTTTGCGATTAACAGCCCAAGTATACACAAATTTTCGCTGAAAGGTAGTTCAGTGTCCTTTCGAAAATGATTTATCTGATTTCAAATTATAAGTAACTTAAGGCCTGAACAAAATTTTAATACTAATGTTTGACAGATTGTTTTGATGAAATCTATATTGCATTTTATGGCGGTCTTCGTTGGGTTATTATTTTATGGATTCGGGATTTCTCCTACTCCAGTAAGTGCAGCCTTGGATATCCCCACTCATAATCCTGTTGTCCTTTGTCTACCTGGGTTATATTATAGTGATCCAGGGAACTGTACACCCGCAGGACCCTCAGCTTATCTCTCCCAGATGGCAGAAATTGGGATTACATTTCCTTTGATCCCGCTGCCAGCAGATCAAGCTAATCCGGAACTGGTCCTCTCCGAAATGCGTTATGGGGAAGTGGTCAGTACTAACGCTCCGGTCTATCCAACCATTGAGGCTGCTGTACAGGGACAAAAGAAACAGGCAACGGAAAAAATAAATGCCAGCTTCGCTTACATATCCTATGATCGATCCGAAGAAATGGATGGTAAACGTTTATATTACACTGGCAGAGGTTGGATGAAGGCGGCTGATGTATCCCGGATTGGTGTGCTGCCGCAATTCCAGGGGCTTACCTTTTCTCGGACACCAAATAATTCGTTCGGTTGGATACTGACTTTTCTTAATGCCACACCGGTGGAGACAAAACGAACACCAGGCTACCAGAATTCCGACTACACCGGCCATCTACTGTCTGAATACGAAGTCGTCCAGGTTTATGACGAAACAATCGTCGATGATATAAATTGGTACCTGGTTGGTCCAGACGAATGGCTTCCCGGAAAGGTCGTCGCCCGGGTTATACCAAACACTACCCCTCCAGAAGGTGTTACAGGTGATCGATGGATAGAAGTAAATCTCGCCGAACAGACGATTGCGGTATATGACCAACGCAATCTGGTTTTCGCTACCGTAATGGCCAGTGGATTGGATCCTTTTTGGACTCAACCAGGTCTTTTTCAAATCTATGAAAAACATGAAAAGACCCCCATGCAAGGCGCATTTGAAGCAGATCGCTCCGATGCTTATTATCTTGAAGATGTACCCTGGACCATGTACTTCGACCAAGCACGCGCTCTGCATGGCGCTTATTGGCGCACAAAAATGGGCTTTCCACAATCACATGGATGCGTGAATATGACCATCGGTGACGCGCATTGGATATTCGACTGGGCAAATATTGGTGATTGGGTATATGTTTGGGATCCTTCCGGAAATACACCCACCGATCCCAACATTTTTGCGTCTGGTGGTTATTAATGGGAGGATGTGTGGGTTTATAAATCATTTGAATTGATTTCCTCGATTCGGTATTCATACTCCACATAGATTTTTAATGTCCAGGCGGGTCTTCCTTTTACTCCTATTACTAATTTCTCTAAGTATAAATTGCAGGTTGTTAATTCCATCCAACCTGACGATACTCAAATTTCCTCTCTCACCGACACATTCACCCTACATTCCTCAGAAAACCACCAGCGTTCCATCGACCTCAACGCCAACCGACACATTAGTCCCGCCTTCCCCTACATCTGCGTTTACAGAAGTTCCCACTTTCACACAAATCCCAACCAGTACTCCAACAATTAGACCAACTCCCTCTCCCATACACCTTCAGGTGTTTGAAGAATTGTGGACAGTGGTCGACGAGAATTATTTGTACCAGGATTTTAATGGTTTAGATTGGGATGCGATTCAAGAGGAGTATCGCGAAATTATCAATTCAGGATTGACTGATGCTGAATTCTACATGCTTATGAATGAATTGGTTATCCGCCTTGGAGATGACCATTCCACATATTTCGATCCGGCTGAAGTTTCAGATGTAGACGCAGAAACCAACGGGAAGTATAAATTCGTTGGTATTGGGATTTTGGGGACCGTTGTAGATGGAAAAGATTATCTAACAGTGATACTAACTTTCCCGGGAGGCCCAGCGGAAAAAGCAGGGCTGCAATCCCACGATAATATTCTCGCAGTCAATAGTATGCCCATTGTTGATCATGGCGATATCCGCTTCGATTTTAATTCGAGGTCCAGCAGGCTCAACAATCGATATCATCGTCCAATCTCCATCTGAAGCACCACGCACATTAAGTATGGTCCGTGAAGAGATAACAGGCAATTTTCCAGTTCCATACTCCAGGTTGGTCTCACCCCGTGGAAATCAAATCGGGTATATCCTTTTGGCCTCCTTCCGGGATAGCAATGTGGATGAGAATGTAGGGGAAATCCTGGAAGAATTTGGGAGGAATGAACCGATCGATGGTCTTATTATCGACAATCGATTTAATCGAGGCGGCGGCAGTGATGTGCTCATAAATTTGCTTTCCTATTTTATTGACGGAAAAGCAGGGTATTTTATACAGCGGGAGCAGGACCGTTTATTGACTATAGAAGGGGTAGATATTCACGGCTCACAAAGTATTCCACTGGTGATATTGATCGGTTCAGATACTGCCAGTTTCGGGGAGATATTTTCAGGGATTTTAAAGGACCTTAATCGAGCGCACTTGATCGGTCTCCAAACTGAGGGCAATGTAGAAGTACTGCATATATATGATTTTTCAGATGGTTCCCGAGCCTGGATTGCCCAGGAATCATTCCGTCCAATTTTTTATCCTGATGAAGAATGGGAAAATACCGGAATAATTCCACACCTGATCCTTTCATCGAATTGGGATGAATTCACATTCGAGAATGATCCCATAATTCAAGCAGCACTCCAGCACCTGGATGAGAAATAGAAATAATTATGCTCTCAACGCTTGAAAAGATTTTATTCATTACCTTAACAATTATCTCTCTGATTTTTGCGTTTTTGATAGTCAGACGCATCGTTTTAATATTACAGCGAGGGAGTGGAAGGCTTCATTGGAAAAAAAACCCTTCTCGATTGATTGAAGTATTCATCAATATAACTACCCTCAAGCCGACATTCGATATACGCTTGTTACCCAGCCTGTTTCATGGATTGGTTGCCTGGGGATTTATGTTTTTCTTATTGATTAATATTGTCGATCTCCTTGAAGCATTTATCCAGGACTATGTATTTTTTGAAGGTAACTTTTTAGGCAATCTATTCCGACTTGGAGCAGATTTCTTTAGTGTTGCCATTTTGGTCGGCATGGCAGCCCTACTTGTGCGGCGATTTATTTTAAAATCCCCGCAATTATCTACCAGGGCTGATGTGCTTATATATCCCAACGCTCGCGAAAGCATTAAGCGCGACTCTGGCGATTGTCGGGATATTCATCTTAACCCATGTTGGGGCGCGCTTTATTGGCCAATCTATTAAAATCGCCTCTGAAGGAGCTGATCCCTGGCAGTTGTTCGCATCGTTAATTTCACCGGCATGGCGCGGCTTGGATGATACAGCTTTAACCCTGGCTGAACACACAGCATTTTGGATCACTATGGGTTCAATCTTATTGTTTATCCCATATTTTCTATACTCCAAACATATCCATTTATTCTTTGCTCCATTGAACCACCTATTAAAACCAAGCCGGCGTTCAATAGGAGAATTAAACAGGATTGATTTTGAAGACGAAAGCATTGAACAGTTCGGTGTCTCGCGCATTGAAGAATTGAGTTTGGAACAACTAATGGACAGTTACGCATGCATCATGTGCAACCGCTGTCAGGATGAGTGCCCTGCATATGAAACTGGTAAGGTGCTTTCTCCAGCCGCATTAGAAATTAACAAACGCTATTACCTGAACCATGCAGGTGCTGATATTGTACATGGGAATCCAAGCTCCGAGCCCCTTACAAGCTTTGCGATCTCAGAAGAAGCTGTCTGGGCATGTACGGCGTGCGGGGCTTGCATCCAAATCTGTCCTGTGAACAATGAACCGATGCGTGATATTTTGGATATTCGCCGCTCATTGGTATTGATGGATAACAATTTCCCTGCACAACTCCAGAACGTTTATCGCGGGTTGGAACGAAACGTTAATCCCTGGAACATTCCCCTGGATCAGCGATTGAAATGGGCGGAAGGATTACAAGTCCCCACAATCGATCAGAATCCAAACCCAGACATACTCTGGTGGGTGGGCTGCGCACCCGCTACGGACGCACGTGCTCAAAAAACAGCGCGTGCTTTCGCTAAAATTCTTAATTATGCTGATATTAATTTCGCCATTCTGGGAGAAAAAGAAGCATGCACCGGTGATTTTGCCCGCCGCTCAGGAAATGAGTACCTCTTTCAAGAATTGGCTTTGTCAAATATACACACATTGAATGAGGTCACGCCAAAGAAAATCGTAACCACATGCCCGCATTGCCTGCACACGATAAAGAATGAATACCCAGCCTTTGGAGGGGATTATCAAATTATTCATCATACCGAGTTGATCGCGGATCTGTTGAGTTCTGGACGCATTATTACTGGACCTGAGAAAACACAAAAAGTCACATATCACGATCCCTGCTACCTCAGCCGGCACAACCAGATTATCGATGATCCTCGCAGCGTTTTGGGTGCTGTAACCGATAATCTAGTTGAAATGCCCCGTCACTCGCAAAAAGCTTTTTGCTGTGGGGCTGGCGGCGCTCAGATGTGGAAAGAAGAAGAGGATGGGACAGAACGAATCAATGCCAACCGATTCCGGGAAGCTGAATCAACGGGTGCGGATACGGTCGTGGTGGGATGCCCATTTTGTTTAGTAATGTTGACAGATGCTGGCAGCGATGTAAATAGTGCAGTGCAGGTTAAAGACATCGCCGAAATTATTGCTTCCCAACTCTAACCTATCCAGTGCCGCCTCATTGGCAGTTCAGCTTATCAAATACCCGCCTGACTGATTCATCTCTTTCAATGGATGATTGGGCTTCTTCATCTATTCGATTCCAAACCGTGCATAGTATTGGTTTCATTTTTGGCGTCACGCGGTTCGCTCTTTTTGTGAGCGATTCGGCTTTATCCCAATCACCCGTCATTGCGAATCCCTCAATAAAAGGGAGATACTCAACGCCATTTCCGGGTTTGTATTCATTTTCGGCAGCATCGTTCCAAAGCTTCACCACCCCAGACCAGTCTTTGTTTTGTTTTGCCAGATCAGCTTTTTGAAAATAATAGCACCAATTATCCGCATCCAATTTTCCAAATATTTGTTCGGACCGGTGTAACGATTCAGGTGTTTTAGCTACAATGCGGTCTAAGTTTGATATTTCTGAGACTTCCCGAGAAATTTCTGGTATTTCATATACCTGCCCATATTCCGGATTTAATATCCACAAGCACCTGTTAAGTTCCGGTTCGTAATAGACAATCAAGCTTTCGAGACTGTTACTGGAAAAGTTAGACGAAAATTGTGCATCATCAAGCGGAATACCTTCGATTAATTCCTCTCGTTCTTCATTGAAGCCTCGGTACAATCCGAAGAACCAGTAATCTAAATCTCTCGAATTTGTTTGCTTCGAATACAATGAATTCAGCGCAAATGCAGTAGGATACTCTCCCATGCGTGGAAATAACTCACTATCGGAAAGAATTGCTGTGTTCGGTTTAATATACGGCGCCCGTATTTTAAGTTGGTTATAAAAGTTTGTTTGTGTTTGCCAGGCCCAACGGAATTCATTTGCATTTAGGAAATGCCAGCTAACAGACAATCCAATCAAGCAGCAGTAAATAATTGTCCGATACTTCCGATTGGAAATCAACAAATCCATTAACACTACAATCAATACACTCGCGCCAATCATGGATGCCAATCCAAATCTACTGCTCCATAAAGGATTTTTTGTAGATATGAATTGATTGGTTAACCAACCGGGAATTGGACCCAAGAGGATTAAGATCAAACCAAGGATAAACGCCGACTTAACCCATTTGAGCGACCTCTCTGCTGATTGTTCTTCGTAGGTTTGATATTTCTGGAAGAAAAAATACAATCCTACTCCAACCAAAGCAGCCAGCGCTATTGCTATCAAATTCGAAGGTATAGCAATCCCAAATAAATCTGGCGAGAATAAATTATTCCACACCGCTCCTAGGATAATCACAAAATCTTTAATAACCGATTCAACAAAATGCAGAAAAGTATTGGATGGATTTTCTAAAAAATTGTATAACAACCAGGGGGCATTTCTCTCAAAACCAGAAGGTGGTCTGGGAATAAAAAACAGGCGAAATATTATATAAACAGCTAGAATCCCCAGGTAAGGTGCCCATAGTTTCACCACTCTGAGAATTGTTTCTTTTATGGATTCCTCCCTATCCGAGAATAACATCCAAATTAAAACTGGTCTGATCAATTCAAGCCCGATATAGTATTCTATAATTAACAATTGCAGGGCGCTGGTCATCAATGAAAGGATTGTATAAAACCAGAATTGATCTGGTCTCCGGATTGAGCGCAGCATCGCCCAAATTGAAATTGAAAATAATAAAAAACCCATCCATTGAATTGTGTAAATAAGCGCTAATGGTTGCAGATCAAAAAAGGGATATACTGCAAATAATATAGCCACCCATGATGCCTGCCTTTTGTTTCGAGGCCACAATTCGATTAAGACCATCCAGGTTGCCACGACCGTTAAGGTGCGTAGAAATAACGCCAGAACCTGCCAGGTGATGGGTTTAAATCCCAGAATCTTGAAACCCAGAATATAAATAATTGACGCAAAAGGACGGTTATCATAAAGGAATAATTCCCACAAACTTTGCACCCCCCTTGAATAGCCATAAAAAACCGGATGCCAATCATCCTGATAGAAACCCAAAAATGGGATCAGCAGACCAAATGCTAATATACAAATCGCAGCAATTACAAAAGGAATTATTTTTTGCGTTCGAAAAATCTTCATTGTAAAAATTTAATAATGGACGAAAATCAAGCAAATCATAACATGAACCAGTTACATCACCGGATTGAAGTTGACAGCCGGAACGAAGGAAATTTGAAATCTTTAAACCTAATCTAAGGAAAAAGCACAATAAAGGGCGATATAATCTGATATGCCGTTGATGATTAGTAAAACCCACAATTAATAAGGTCTGCATACTTCAATAAAAAACTGTGGATAAGATCTGTACTCTATATAAATAAGGGAAATTTATGACATATATGGAAGTAAGCGATCGTCTTTCCTTAGGGATAGATGTCCAAGAAATAATTAAAGACTACAAACTTGCTTACACAAGCCGCCAGGTCAGCCTCATTGGTAGAAGAGAGGTGATGAGCGGAAAAGCGAAATTTGGGATATTTGGCGGAGGCAAAGAATTGGCGCAAATCGCCATGGCAAAAGTAATCAGAGACGGGGATTTTCGTTCCGGCTATTACCGGGACCAGACGCTCATGTTCGCCACTGGTACTGCAACCTGCCAGGAATATTTTGCCCAGCTTTTCGCCCACGCCGAGGTCGAAGCAGATCCATGGTCGGCCGGGAGACAGATGAATAATCATTTCGCTACCCGCAGTATTGATTTAAATGGGGAGTGGAATGATCTTACGGATATGATTAATTCTTCCTCCGATGTCTCACCCGTCGGTTCCCAAATGCCGCGTTTAGTAGGTTTAGCATACGCCTCAAGGTTGTATAACGAAATTAAGGAATTACGGTATCTGACGCGATTTTCAAAGAATGGGAAAGAAATTGCATTCGGTACGATAGGAAATGGAACGTGTGCAGAAGGCATGTTTTGGGAATCAGTAAATGCTATTGGGGTTCTTAAGTCTCCTTCCATAATCACGATATATGATGATGGATATGGCATATCAGTCCCAAATGAATATGCGATGGTGAAGCAGGATATCTCGCAACTGCTCAGCGGTTTCCAACGGGGACCAGATACGACTGATGGTTTTGAAATATTTGTCGTGCGCGGGTGGGATTATCCAAATCTTGTGAATGTGTTTCGTAAAGCCGAAATAATTACGCGCGGAGAACACATCCCTTCGATCATCCATGTCATTGAAATGACCCAACCGCAGGGGCATTCGACATCAGGGAGTCACGAACGGTATAAACCCCAGGATAGGTTGGTTTGGGAAATTGAGTACGATTGTATACCCCGCTTTAGAAAATGGATCCTGTCCCAAAATATCGCTTCACCGGACGAATTAGATCAAATCGAACTTGAAAGCAAACAAGATGCTGAAGGTGCCCGCAGAGATGCATGGGAGGCATATACTTCACCATTACTGCTTGAGCGAAATGCTGTCGTGGATATTCTTAACCACCTGGAAAAGAGCACATCTAGAAAGAATGAACTTAAAAATATTATAGATACGCTGCTCTCAAAGCCATCCCCTCTCCGGAGACATACAATGTCAGCCATCCGGGAGGCACTGATTATCACTAGAGATGAAAAACTCCCAGGTAACGAGGAACTCATTTCGATAAAAAAGAGATACGAAACTGAGAATGAAGAAAGATACGGTTCTAACCTTTACAGTCGAATTGGTGACTCCGCCCTTAACATTCCAGTAATTGAACCGGCATATAATCCAGATTCTCCAACCGTGAACGGTTACGAAATACTGAATGCATGTTTCGATGCAGCCTTAACTCGCGACCCGCGAATTATCGCATTTGGTCAGGATGTCGGCCGGCTTGGAGGAGTAAACCAAGCATTCCGAGGATTACAGGATAAATTTGGGGAATTAAGGGTTTCGGATACTGGAATTCGAGAATTAACCATCATTGGGCAGGCGATTGGATTAGCAATGCGAGGTCTGCGTCCGATTGCCGAAATTCAATATCTGGATTATCTAATTTATGCCCTGCAAATTATATCTGACGATCTCGCAACGCTCCGCTGGCGAACAGGCGGTGGACAAAAAGCGCCGGTAATCATTCGAACCAGAGGACATCGATTGGAAGGCATATGGCATTCTGGTTCACAACTATCCGGGATTATAAATTTGGTACGCGGTATGTATGTGCTTGTCCCTCGAAACATGACCCAGGCTGCGGGCTTTTACAATTCCCTGCTTACCGCTGAAGAACCAGGATTGATCATCGAGGTGCTCAACGGATACCGACTGAAAGAGAAATTACCAACCAATATTGGGGAATTCACAATCCCCCTGGGTATACCAGAGATCATCAGGCAAGGGTCCGACATAACCTTGGTTACATACGGAGCTGCCTGCCAGATTGTTTTAGATGCTGCCGACCAACTTCAAAGAGTAGGGATTGATGCCGAGGTAATAGACGTGCGGACACTGCTGCCGTTTGACATCAACTCATCTATTCTTATGTCATTGAAGAAAACTGGGAGAATTGTATTTATCGATGAGGATGTGCCAGGTGGAGCTACTGCTTATATGCTTCAAGAAGTTATCGAACGACAGGGCGGATATTATTGGCTCGAACTCGGAACCGTGTACCATCCCGGGAAAAGCACACAGACCAGCATTTGGGTCCGATGGAGATTATTGGTCAAAGCCGAACGTAGAACAAGTCTTCGAAACGGTATATGAAATCATGAATGATGTGAATCCAAACAAATACCCAAATTTCTTTTCATAAAATTATTGTCGCGGGAATGTAGGAGTATTTATGAGCAGATCGACCCGTTCAGGCATATTCAAGCAGGAGGAACAATGCCATTTCAAGTGTTAATGCCCCAGTTGGGAGAATCAGTCAATGAAGGAACGCTCACGAAATGGTTGAAGGTAAAGGGTGACCAGATAGAGGAGTTCGAACCTTTATTGGAAGTGAACACAGATAAAGTAGATACCGAAATTCCAAGCCCTGCCTCAGGTACCTTGCTAGAAATTCTTGTTGATGAAGGTATTACTGTTGAAGCTGGTACGCTTTTAGCCTGGATTGGTGAATCCGAAGATGAAATCCCCCCAGGAATTACATCTCCTGAAAAAACGCATGAAATTAATGTTGACTTGGATGGATCTAAAGCTCATGTTGAACCAAGAATACAAACCAGAGCGACCAGCGAACAGCCAGCTGCGGGCAGGGATCGCACTTTAGGCTTTGTTTCTCCCGTAGTCGCTAATATAGCAAATGAAAACAACGTGGACCTCTTCCAAATTACCGGTACAGGGAAAAACGGTCGCATTACTAAAAATGATATTCTCAACTACCTCGATCAACCAAAAGGGCAGAGTGTATCAATTAAATCAGGTCATGAAATCGATGGGCCCGATGCTGAAATTTTACCTCTGAGTCCAGTTCGCCAGCAGATCGCAGATCACATGCTGCGTAGTAATCTAACATCACCACATGTAACAACAGTGATGGAGGCTGATATGAGCACAGCCGTGGCTCACCGGTTAGACCACAGAGAATTATATTCAAGAGACGGGATCAATCTAACCTTTACAACTTATTTAACGGCTGCCTGCGCACAGGCTTTAAGAAAATATCAGATTGTTAATTCTTCATGGAGTGATGAAGGTATCGTCATTCATCGAGATATAAATATTGGCATTGCTGCCTCACTGGAAGAAGAAGGCTTGATCGTACCAGTGATTAAGAACGCTGACGATCTTTCGCTTTTTGAATTAGCAAACAGGATAAATGAACTTACTAAACGTGCACGCGAGAAACAACTCGTACCTGACGATGTACAAAGTGGAACTTTTACGATCACCAACCATGGTGTGAACGGCTCTCTTTTCGCAACGCCTATAATCAACCAACCCCAATGCGCTATACTGGGTGTAGGTGTAATTCAAAAAAGAGCAGTGGTTATCAATGATGCGATTGCTATACGACCGATGGTATACCTCTCGCTAACTTTCGACCACCGCATCATCGATGGCGCCATCGCGGATCACTTTTTAAGTGAATTGATAGAAGTGCTGCACAGTCAATGGGAAAAATGAGAAAAATTCGAGTATTGCTGGTTGACGACCATACAATTCTTCGAGAAGGCATCCGCAGCATTCTGAATGCACAACCGCATATAAAAGTAATCGCGGAAGCAGAGGACGGCCGGTCAGCTGTAAAACTGGCATGCGAACTGGAGCCTGATATCGTGTTGATGGATATCAGCATGCCGCTCCTGAATGGGGTGGAGGCAACCCGACAAATCAAAAAGTACCGTCCTCATATCCAGGTACTAATCCTTTCCATGCATGATAACGAAGAATTTATACGCAGTGCCCTCTCTCTCGGAGCAATGGGATATATCTTAAAAGACGCCGATACAAATGAACTATTGGATGCCATTCAAGCTGTCATGAATGACGAACCCGTATTATCGCCTGCCATTACTCGTCTGGTTGCTGCGGACTACTTGCGTTGGGGAGACATCCAGAAAGGTGAAAGTGTAGACGGATTGAGTCCAAGAGAAAGAGAAGTACTGCAGCTCATTGCCGAAGGCTACACGAATAAGGAAATGGCTGAAATCCTTTGCATTTCAATAAAAACAGTCCAGGCTCATCGCTATAATCTTATGGCAAAGCTCGATCTTCATGATCGCGGGGAATTAATTAAATACGCAATTCAGAAAAAAATTATTGAAATATAAAGGTTATCACCTCCCCACCAAAGTGACACCTTTAAATATGAAATACACTAAGGCGTGCGCCTTATTTTTCAGGGGGAAAATATAAAATTTAAGCATTTCTACGCTTGTTTCTATTATAATAAATGTGACATATTTCACGAACATGCAACTATATCTAATATGTGTTGCACAATGAGGTAAGTAATGTTGTATAAGCATTATCGTTCTATTATCCTCTTGATCATAGGAATTTTGTTTGTTGGTATTTTTGGATTTGTCACCCAACATGCAAATGCTTTTTCTTCTCCTGGTTCCAAAAATCCTGTAATATCCGGGGGTCAAACTTCTGATCTAGCGCAGGTCAAATCAAATATCTTGCTTGCTTCTGACTCAACAGAACAATCATTGGCTCCACCACCTGCACAAGACCCTTGTCTGCACTGTCATGTAGCAGGAGAGAATAAGGGTTTATGGACCCCTATAGCCAGGTGGACGCTGTTTGGCAGCATGGGTCTCATTTTTGTTCTTGGTGTCTATAGAAGTGCAAGTGTATGGAAAAATAAATCCCAGTGGAAGCCCATCACGCATCGTACCGCTGAGTGGATCGATGAGCGCTATGAGATTTCCGAACCCTTATCGAAGGTAATGAATAAACCTGTTCCAAAATACGCCACTCGTTGGTTCTACTGTTTGGGCGGGATAACCGGTTTTCTATTTTTAGTCCAAGGATTCACAGGCATCATGCTTGCTTTTTATTACACACCCACACCTGAAGCCGCATTTACAAGTATCCAGTTTATTGAGGATCAAGTCAGGTTCGGTTCTGCAATTCGTTTGATCCACCATTGGTCAGCCAATATGATGATCGTGATGTGCATCGCTCATATGCTACGTGTGTTCATCATGGGCGCCTTTAAACCCCCACGCGAACTTAACTGGGTCAGCGGCGCTTTTCTGTTTCTGCTCACACTCGCTTTCGGTTTTACCGGTTATTTATTACCCTGGGATCAGCGAGCATTTTGGGCGACAACTGTAGGCTCAGAAATTGCCGGCAGTATTCCGGTTATTGGAGACCTGGCCCTTCTTTTTCTACGAGTTGGATGGAATGTCACTGGTCAAACCTTAAGCCGATTTTATGCCATGCATATCATCTTGCTGCCTGTTATCACCGTTTTATTAATGGGTGCTCATTTCTTGATGATACGCCGTCAGGGTATCGCAAAGCCTCTTTAGATATTGGAGAAATGGATGACTGCTGAAAACAAACCTCAGGAAGATACCATACCTTTTTTTCCGGATCATTTCCGTACCGAGTTATATGTCACGATTGGTGTAGCGGTTGTCATAATTGTGATCGGTGTAATTGGAATATTCGCTCCGCTGGGGTTAGGCGCTCCAGCCGACCCGATGAACACACCTGCTCACGTTAAACCCGAATGGTATTTTCTCTCTTTATATCAGCTGCTCAAATTTATTCCGAAAAATGTAGGCACAATTGCGCCATTATTATTTGTCGGCCTATTGATCATCTGGCCTCTCTTAGATCGGAAACCAGATAAAACCGTGAGAAGTACGCGCATACGTTTTATCGCTTCAATGTCGATAATCGCTGTTCTAGTCTTATTGACCATATGGGGAGAAGTAAGCTGATTATGAGTGAAGTATCTCGTAGAGAATTCCTGAACTTCGGCAAGAAGCTGTTGGTGGTAACTGGATTGGCGGCAGTAGCTGCGCCCATAGTTGCATTCTTCTATCCTACAAAACTGGAAGAAATACCCTCAGAACCAGTTGCGGCTGGTTCAATAGAAGATATTCCAATAAATTCTAGTAAAACAATTAGATTTGGTCGTTATCCAGCATTAATTGTGAATATTCCAGAAGGTCTGCGGGCATATTCGGCAGTCTGTACACATTTCGCCTGTATTGTCAAATGGGATCCTGAACTGCAACAAATCGTATGTCCATGTCACGAAGGATATTTTGATGCACGAGATGGTTCTGTAATCTCTGGACCGCCTCCAACCCCGCTTGAAAAACTCACCATTGAAGTGGTTGAGGATCAGGTTTATATCGGAGCAGAAGGATGACAACCAGCGCAAAAACATCCGAAAGGCAAAATCCTGCTACTTCATTTGCTGCGAGTTTGAGTCAAGGAGTTACCCGAATTTTACCTGGCATACGAAACTTTTTTGTAAACGCTGTTCTTCAAGTACGTTCATATCAAAAGATATATCCAGGGATAATGCATGTCCTGATATTTTGGGGAGTGACCATCCAGGTCATTGGGACTGCCATCAACCTGATGCAGATGGCGCTATTTATTCCCTTTGTTGAGCTCCCATTCCCGCGCGGCGCGGCTTATTTGTTTTATGAGCTCGTGATGGATTTGGCTGGTGCAGCCATTCTGATCGGGGTAGCAATGGCAGCATACCGTCGAATCATAAAAAATCCAAAATCTCTTCCAACCAGGTGGGACGACTATTACGCCCTGATTTTATTGGCAATAATCCCTACTGCCGGCTATTTTTTGGAGGCCACACGAATTATTTCAGTCAATCCACAATGGGCTGGCTGGTCACCAATCGGTAATTCACTGGCGAACTTGCTTCGTAATCTAGGACTCACTCCTGAAACAGCCTTCGAGCTGCACAACTACTTATTCTGGACACATGCTGCCCTGGGGCTTGCGCTCCTTGCCAGTATTCCATTTACTAAATTGCGCCATCTTGTAACAACGCCATTGAACATTATTTTACGCCCTCAACGCAAAGAAAGCGCACTGGAAGTAATCGAGGATATCGAAAATGCCGAGATACTGGGTGTTGGGAATGTTGAGGAGTTCAATTCGCAGCAGCTTTTGTCTTTTGATGCCTGCCTGCAATGTGGCAGATGTGAGGAAGCCTGTCCTGCAACGATAAGCGGCTTGTCATATTCACCACGCGCATTAATTCGATCGCTGCGGGATGTAATGGAAACATCCTTGGTACACACAAACGGAAAAACCAACCCACAACTACTGGGGGATGAATTCCCAGAAGAATATCCGTGGTCATGTACAACATGCGGAGCATGCCTGTATGTATGTCCAGCATTTATCAATCCAGTTGATGAGATCATTGATTTGCGAAGATATCAATCACTTACAACCGGAAAGCTGCCAAAATCTGTTGCGGATACGCTTCGAAACATGGAACGACAGGGAAATCCCTGGGGGATGCCGCCAGAACAGCGCACTTCCTGGGCAAATGGATTGGGTGTTCGTGAACTCTCGCCAGGCGATGAAACGGATGTCCTTTTATATCTTGGATGTGCATTCGCTTTTGATGAACGCAATAAAAGTATCGCCAGATCATTCGTCGAATTGCTCAAAAAAGCAAACGTTGATTTTGCTATCCTAGGTTTAGAAGAATCATGCTGCGGAGAAACCGCCAGGCGCATGGGACATGAATACTTATTTCAAGTATTTGCTGAGCAGAATCTGGAAACGTTCTCTTCTGTCAAATTCAACCGCATCGTCACACAATGCCCACACTGTTTCAATACTTTGAAAAATGAATACCCGCAGTTTGGAGGAGACTTTAAAAGTCCAGCACTACAGCGAATTTCTAAATGAATTGATCGGGCATGAATTTCTTCTTCCCCCTGAGGAGATTGAAGACGGCCAAACATACACCTATCATGATTCCTGCTACCTGGGACGTTTCAACCAGATCTACAACCAACCACGTTCACTTCTCGAATATGCAAAAATAGACCCTGTGGAAATGCCCCGCAATGGTCAGGATAGTTTTTGCTGCGGAGGTGGCGGTGGGCAAATGTGGATGGAGACTAATGCCGATACCCGCATTAATCAACACCGGCTGGATGATGCTCTTGAAACAAATGCCGATATTATAGCTACCGCATGTCCATATTGTCTCCTGATGTTCGATGATGCTATTCGATCAAAAGGTATCGGTGAACAGATAAAAGTGCAGGACATCGCCGAAATCCTGGCAAACAAGTTGGATCGAGAAATTGATCATACATTACAGTCTTAGATTGGAAACGAATAGTATTTCTCGATAATCAATAACCTTTATTAAGTTACCATTCATTGGAGGTTCATTTGACGAGCAATTATTGGAGGATAAAGACCCAGGGAGATCCACTAGGTACAGTCCATCAATCCGTTCGTAAAATATGGGAGCATACAAATATGAGCATGATGCTCCTTCCTGCAAATGGTACGGCTAACACAATTCCTAAACCAAAAATAATTAAAAAGCCTGATCGCTTGAAAGATTTTAATCCGTTTAAACCTGTGATGAGCAGCAATCTGGCGAAGCTGATTCCAGGTTTCGCATCGGAGCACATTGAAGGAAAAATTGGCGCGATCTTGCGACCCTGCGAAATGCGAACTCTGGTCGAAATGGAAAAACTGGATGGATTTTCATTAGACAAATTGATCACGATCTCATTTGATTGCCTGGGAACACTACCAACGGATGAATATCTTTGGCGTGCAGGGAGGACAGGAAATCGAAACCAATTATCCCAGGAATCGCTGCAGTTTTCCCGTCAGGGTGGTATCTTGGCTTATCGCAATCGCTCTGCCTGCCAGATATGTAGTGCACCACAAGCTGAACAGGCAGATATAAATTTTAATGTGTTAGGTTTGCCCATACGCCATTATCTTTTGGTAAGCTCACCAAATGTGCATAAAGCACAAAAATTTGATATTGATCACATCGTAGATGATGAGGCAGATCCAAATCAGGTCGCACAACACATCAAACTAACAACAAAACTATTAGAACGCAATCAACAAACTTTTGAACGGGTAGTAAATGGATTAAAAGATATACTTCCCACGGATGTTGAAAGTCTAATATTACAATTTGAAGATTGTGGCAGCTGCCAATCATGTATGGAAATATGTCCAATTTGTGACATTTTTCAACCTCATAAAGACTCCACAGGAAAAATCGATCGCAAGGATATGATCCGCTGGTTGACCGCATGCTCTGGTTGTGGTATTTGCGAACCCTTTTGTCCAAAACATCTTCCCCTGAATACAATCTTCCAATACTTTCGAAACGAATTAGCTGATGAGGTTCTGCTGTAGGGAAATTTAGGGGTTAAAAGAACTCCATTTGATAACAATCTGATTTATACACAAAAAACAGGCTGTCCGAATTGATGCCTAAATACTGGTGGTTAATGCATCAAAAAATATACAGTCCCAATCATTGCTGATCAAAAATCCACAATTGATCAACAGGCCTGCATGGTAAAATTTCTCTTTAATAAGCACTATTTACAGGGGATTTAGTTTTCTATCCATATAAATGATTCCCTCTGAAAAGGAGTTTTAAATGAGTGATTATGATGTCGTTGTTATTGGAGCCGGACCAGCTGGCTATGTTTGCGCTATCCGTGCCTCTCAACTCGGTTTAAAAACCGCCATCGTTGAAAAGAAGTGGTTAGGAGGCGTTTGCCTCAATGTCGGCTGCATTCCATCTAAATCCCTGTTGAAAAACGCCGAAGTCGCACACACCCTCCGTGAACGCGGTAAAGAATTTGGGTTCAGCTTCGAAAATTTGAATCTGGATTACAGCGTTGCAGTGAAGCGCAGTCGACAAGTTTCCGACAGGTTGACGAAGGGCGTTGGTTTTCTGATGAAGAAAAACAAAATCGATGTCCTCATGGGTTCAGCCAAGGTTACTGCTAAAAATTTGATTGCTGTCACA
This sequence comes from uncultured Chloroflexia bacterium, assembly GCA_963753725.1. Classification (GTDB taxonomy): domain Bacteria; phylum Chloroflexota; class Anaerolineae; order Anaerolineales; family UBA4823; genus CAVWDI01. The sequence goes on from CAVWDI010000001.1 coordinate 651,763, forward strand.
GACGACGAAGGTAATACAACTCAGATCAACGCAAAGAATATCGTTGTTGCTACCGGTGCAAACGTCACACTGCCACCAGGTTGGGAGGTAGACGGGAAGGCAATTGTGACCTATTTAGAAGCCATAACCCAGGAGAAAATCCCAGAATCAGTGGTTATTATCGGCGCGGGAGCGATTGGCGTTGAATTCGCGACGATTTGGGGAGCTTATGGTACGCAAGTAACAATCGTAGAAATGCTGCCTTCCCTCCTGCCTTTAGAGGATGAAGAGATTGGGAAGGAGATGGCTAAAGAATTTAAGAAACGGAAAATTAATGTTCTGACAGGACACCGCGTTGAAAAGTTAGACACAACCGGTAATGGCGTTAAGATTGAAGTAAGCGGAGAAAATGGAGACCAGACCTTAGAGGCTGAGCAAGCCCTGGTCGCGATTGGATTTTCTCCAAACAGTAAAAACCTGGGATTAGAGGAATTAGATGTTGCCATCAGCGAAAATGGAGCAATCGAAATCAACGAAAAAATGGCGACTAATATACCAGGCATATGGGCTGTAGGCGATGTGACTGCGAAACTGATGCTGGCACACGTCGGATCAGCCCAAGGGATCATCTGTGCCGAAAATATTTCTGGAGAAAGTACGGTCACTTTGAACTATGAAATGCTGCCGCGTGCAACCTACAGCCAACCTCAAGTCGCCTCATTTGGTTTAACCGAGGCTCAGGCAAAAGAAAGGGGTTACGAAGTTCTCGTTGGACGCTTCCCATTTCAAGCAAATGGAAAAGCGCTCGGTATTGGGGAATCACGGGGTTGGGTGAAGATAGTGAGTGATGCGAAATACGGTGAAATCCTGGGTGCCCAAATGATTGGCCCTGAAGTAACAGAACTATTGCCTGAGCTTACAATTGCCCAAATGATGGAGCTTACCGCAGCCGAAATCGCTCGAAATGTACACGCCCACCCGTCTTTAAGTGAAGTATTGATGGAGGCTGCCCATGCAGTTGAAGGACATTCAATTCATAGTTGAGGTGGACCAAAAATCGAATTTTAATAGGTAGAAGGATAAAAAATAAATTTTGAAAATCTCATAGGCTCGCAGCAGAGTTTTACTTTCAATATAAAGCCTGGCACGCCTGACTATTTTTTTAAAAATAGTCTTCAGTGTCAGGTTTTTTTATGTCAAATATACAAATCAAGAAATAGTATAAGGCGAACATTAAATTATGAGACTATAACCCCGATTAATCAAAAAATTGTGTAAAAAGTAGATATTTTTACTATAATACTTGAAAATATTAGATAAAAATGATATAATATAGAATCCAAATTTTCAATACAATCAAATCCCAGTCCTCAAAAATTGCTTGTCATATGAACAAAATAATAAACGAACAGCTCTTAGAAGCAATTGAAGAAGAAAAAAACGATAACATCGCCCTGGCAAGATTGATAGATTTCGGTAGACAACAAGGATATGTAACCTACGAAGACATCCTGGTGTATTTCCCGCAGGCAGAAAAGGATGTCGACCGGATTGATGATGCCTTCGAGGCTCTAAATTTAGCTAATATCCCCTTCGCTGATGAAGCAGAGATTATCGAATCGGAGAAAAAAGAGAAAGTTGAAGAAGAGTCACCAGACGATAGTGACTTTCTTGCTAATGTAGACATCGATGACACTATTGGCCTTTATATGAAAGAGGCCACACGTGTACCGCTTCTCACAAAACTCGAGGAAATTGAACTTGCTCAGAGGATTGAATTAGGCCGCCTTTCTCGTGAGGAATTGGCAAAAGGTAATGTCAGTCCCACAAGGCGAAGGGAAATTCGTCGTCTGATTGAAGACGGATGGGAAGCGCGTGAACATCTCATTATCGCCAATTCTCGACTGGTGATCAGCGTTGCAAAAAAGTATATGGGACGCGGCGTTCCTTTTCTAGATCTGATCCAGGAAGGAAATATCGGTCTCATGCGCGCTGCCAAGAAATTTGATTACCATCGTGGATATAAGTTCAGCACATATGCTACATGGTGGATCCGTCAAGCGGTAACACGCGCCCTCGCCGATCAAAGCCGTACGATCCGCGTCCCGGTCCACATGGGCGATCAAATCAGTAAAATGCTGCGCGTTCAGCACCAACTTAAACAACAGTTGAGCCGCGATCCCACCGTGGAGGAGTTAGCTGAACAACTTGAAGTCCCCCCAAAAAAAGTAGAAAATATGATAAAAGTCGCCAGGCGCCCACTATCACTGCAAATGCCCATTGGCGACGAAGAAGAGGATGTCCTGGGTGATTTCATTGAAGACAGCGAATCTGAACCACCCGATGAATTCAGCCTCCTTCAATTTACTGCGTGAACACCTTGAAAGTATGTTGGATCAACTCCCACCGAGAGAAGCTCGCATCTTACAATTACGATACGGATTGATTGACGGCGAAATATTAACCTTGAACGAGGTGGGGCGGAAGATGGGGGTCACTCGCGAACGTGTTAGACAGATAGAAGCACAGGCTTTAAGCCGCTTGCGCAGTAAAGGAATTTATCGAGAACTGCGTCCGTATATAGATACATAAAACTTACCCTTTTAAGATCTCTGAATAGAAATTTTCAGCGGCTGCCATTACTTTCTGGTAGTCCGCTTTCTTATCGATTAAGTTAACATTTATAGCCCTTGATTGATTATAAAGTACGTCCTGATCCAAGGCAGTCAAGACCGCATTTGCCAGATCATTTGGATCAGAGGGATCAAAGAGCAGTCCGTTCAATCCCGGGGTAATCCATTCTCGCAGGGATTCAATATCTCCTGCAACTGGCGTGCAACCACATGCCATTGCTTCCAGGAGGGTGTTAGGTGTGCCGTCGTGCGTGCTGGGTGAAACAAATACCCTGCATTTTCTATATAATCCCGCCATTTGTATTCGGCTTTGTCCTGGCAGCAGTGTTACATTTTCAGTTATACCTAGGGATTTAACCCACTGTTGAGCCACAGGTTCTCCCTCCATGGCTGGGCAAAAAAAGTGGGTTGCCGGTTTCTGTTTTAAAATTTAATGGGATTGATTTCAAAAAACACATCATTGCGAACATACGCACGAAATCCCCTTGGATTTATAACGCTCTGTTCGTATTTTTTTTCACTTTTGTTGTTATCGTCAGTTCTATTATCATTTTGATCTACTGCATCTCCGACAGAATTAAATTCCGGTGGATAGAAAAGTTCCTTTTGAACACCGCCGCTTCCAGGTAATACAACACTTTGTTTATCTTTTGAAAATCCCCATTCAAATGCTAATCGTAAATCACGTACACAATCCGTGTGCAGTGCGTGTGCTCGCTGTAACGCAGTACGTGTGAAATTGGACATCATTGGAGTTGTTGGAGCGTGCAGTGTAAAATCATTCCCCCAGACGGATATCAACAACGGCGCTTTTGAATCAACCAAAGCCGAAAGCATGCCCTCGTATGGGATGCGCATCGCATGCAGGAAATCGGGTTGAATTTCTCCAACAATTCTCGATAATTTTCGAGCGGCTGGAGCCAATGTAAATGGTCCTAACCACTGGCGAAATAATGTCCTGAACTTGATGGTTGTGCCTCCCATCAATCCTGCTGCCTTTCTCCCTTTACCTTGTTTTTTTACCGGCGCAGCGCTGCTGAAGGCAACCGGAACAACCTCAAATGTAGAGGCGCCTGAAACCGGCTCAGAAGGATACGTCGAGACGATATGGACTTCAAAATCCTTTTGGACAAAATATTCAATCCAATTTACTGCGATAGGTGATCTGGCATCTACAACAAATAATAAGCGCACAATCTTCACTTATCGCTCTGCTGTTTGGCAGCGATAACCTGTGAGAAAACATTTACAAAAGCGTCGGCCATTTTTTCGATGTTTATCTCTTCTTTGACAATCCGATATGATTCGTTTCCCATCAAACGAAGTTTGGGAATATCTGTAAGAGCCTGCATCAGGGTATTCCTTAAAGCGTTAACGTCATTGGTTGGTAAGACCCATCCATTATTTTCTCGGATCAACTCAGATTGGGTCCCATCCCCTTCCTCCATAATCACTGGTAAACCATAAGACATTGCCTGTTGAACTGCCAACCCCCCCGTCCCTGGCAGTACAAACAAATCCGCTCTTAAAAAATATTCCTCAAGCTCCTGATTGTATAAAGCTCCTAGGAAATCCGTCTCGGGATAAATTTCACCTGCAAAATTAATAAGCTCCGTTTTTACAGGACCATCACCAACAATGCTGAGGCTGGGTTTTATGTCATCCGGCAGAAGAGAACATGCTCTGATCAGGTTATCGATACGCTTCCTCTTCTGTAAGCGTCCCACAAACAGGACAAATGGCCTAACATTGAATTTGTCCCCTTTACTAGGAGGAGTATCTAGAGTCTTTTGCAGCCACAGCATTTGGCGCCACAAAAACGTTAGATTCAGGGATCCCTAAGTCTCTATATTCATCAGCTCCTTTATTGCTGTAAGAAATTACCGCATCCAGTGATGATAAGAAATTCTTTCGTTCACGCACGCGCAATCCAGAAAATGATCCTCGAATTTCCGGCGCTCCTAAACCCCAGCCAATTACTGGTCGATTTTTATTGTGCATCCAATCCACCATCGAACGAGTGCGTAGATAACGCGGATTAGCTTCAACCACTAATACGTCAGGCAGTTTTTCCTTCAGCCAAGCAGTGCACCCTGTCTGCCAGCATAGATAAAATGGAGAATCGATTTGGAATAAATTCAAATTACGCCCTTTTGTTAATTGGGCAAATTGCATTCGAGGCGCGCTTTTTATCTCTTCATCTGGTCGCGGATCACCAGCAAAAATTTCCAACCCGCCTTCACACCTTTTCGCCAGAGTTTCAAAAAAATCCACTCTGTAAAAAGGTAAAATGCGTTGTTGAATCCCTGCTCTCCCTGAGAATTTATTCATTCGATCAATATATTATGGAATAGCCAGGAGATATGATTTCCAATCCAATTCCTCTTCGCTAATAATGGGGGGATTTCCCGCTTTCATTTGCTGGATATGATAACCAACATTTCGTAATAATTCCCATGCAGTACTGGCCGCTTCAGGTCCGTGCAATTCCAATAGAATGACCGGTTTAGCTTGTGCGATTACGCGCTGCATGCCTGGCAGCGCCAATAATCTCCCCGCCTTCTATATCCATTTTCAGGACATCAGGTACCGGGTTTCCATATTTAAATACAAATTCATCCAATGAAATTCCAGGATACGGACATTACACCATTATATTTTACATTGTCCCGGCCTGCCGAACCTTGTACTTTGCCCATTCCACTAGATGGACCAACCATAAATTTGACTTCTCGCTCAGTATCCACTACAGCTTTCGGTACAACTTCAACATTGGATGTGAAATTATTTAAAAGCAGGTTTTTTCGCAGCCTGTCGATATTTTCCGGAAACGCTTCAAAAGAGTAAACATAACCAGTCGCGCCTACTGTTTTCGAGAGCAGCAGACTCATGTACCCGATATTAGCTCCAACATCGTAGGCCGTCATACCGGGGTTAAACATACTCAATTATCGCCTGCTGCAGCTCTGGTTCGTATGTACCTAACCACAAATCTTTTTCTGATTTCAAATCCAAGGATATTCTTATCCCTTCTAAATACCCGGAAGCGATTACAACGGTTGTTTTTCCCTCTGGCGCTAACCGGTTTAAACCGCCGCGAACCATATTGCTTATTGGGCCCATTTTATAAATCGATCGCTTTAATGAAACCGGCAGGATGCGCGCAATCCATGAAACTGCATTTAATACGTATTCTGACATTGGTTTTCAATCAACCAGGACTTCAAGATATGCATTAACCATTTGATGCAAATCGAATCTATTTTCTGAAAGTGTTCGCGCCGACCGCCGGAAATGTTCCTGATTTTCGATAATTTCCTTTGCTCCTGTAACAAGTGCCTCAATATCCGGGGGATCGAGTTTCCATGGATCACCTCCATACGGGACAATCCTGCCAGCATCCCCGGTGACCAATTCAGGTAGAGCGCCGGTATCGAAAGCTAATACCGGCAAACCACAAGCCATCGCTTCTATCACAGAATTAGGACAGGCTGCGTTTAAATCTGATGAGTAAAGTAAATGAGCTGAATTATCTATACTCGGGATATTTTCTGCCTGCACCAGTCCCTTCCATGTGAGCGTTATACTGCCAGATCGGGATTCATCAATAAATTCTCGCTTCCAATGTTCCTTAATTTTTTCTGGCACTCTACCAACGATCATTAATTCAAGTTGATTATTTCCAATCTGAGGACGAGAACCTCGCAATTCTTTGACCAATTCAATCGCAGCCTCTAAACCCTGCTCGTATCCACCCATTAAACTGCCTTCAACAAGCAAAATTCGGGTGCTATCTTGTGGGCGGTGGATGCTTTCATCTGGTTTATAGATATCCAGGTCAACACCGTTGTGAATCACAACACTTCTGGCTTTCGTTTGACCGCGTACTTTATGCCACCAGTCATTTACAAATTCACTTTGGTATACAATCTTATCGGCTATTTGTTTTCTTATGTAAGCTAATAATATATTTCCATATTCGGCTCGCAAGAAGTGCCGGATTTGAATATTTTTTATTCCTTTGCGTCCATAAGCCCGGTGCAGCCAGTTCATGCCATCTAAGCGCTGCACAATGGGTGTTCCACCTCGTCGAACACGCAGTAACGCTGGGATTTTTCGTGTCCCGCCGATAACCAGAACAGCATCATATGGTCTGTCTTCTAAATTGTAAGTAACTTTTACATTGCGAGCAGACAACCCATCCGAAAGCTTCTTTTGGAATGTAACCATTCCACCCACGCCGCTCAATTCAGGAACGATACAAACACGCGTAATAAGCGAGGACTTTTTCAAGCACACTACTCCCGAAATCCAATCCGACGTGCGGGAACGCCGGCCCAAATTTCTCGTTCCTGAGTTGAATTCAAAAGCACCGCATTCGCGCCGATAATTGAACCTCGCTTAACAGTAAGAATCCCCTCTTTACACAGTACTTTGGCCCCAGGTCCGAGGATAACATCGTCTTCAATTTTTATCCCTTCAAATCCTGACTGTTCAATAGGATAATGCACATCCGCTCGTCCAAGCGTAACCCCAGGGTAAATCTTCACACGATCTCCAATCCTTGAGCTCGAATGAATCACCACTCCCACTCCGCCATGCGCTAATTCAAAATCCCCCCCGATAGATACGGAACGTGGAATCTCAACAGCTAGAATTTTTAAAAAATAATACGCTATTCCACCCAATATGGGATTGTTCCGGGCATAAACAAGACTTGTTGGTATATCTTTCATTATATTTATATCTAAGACCGGGCCGCCCCATTACCCAATTTAAGGACTTTAAACCCAACATTCTTCCAAACTGATGAAGACCATACATTTACAGCATCCACGACAATCCTCGCCTGGGTAATACTAGCCAATTCTTCAGGCTGCAATTCCTCAAAAAGATCATGCGCGACTAACAAGGTGATAAGCTCAGAATTTTGAACTGCGCTTTGCCATGATCGAACAACTTCGATGCCTGGGATTTGCTTGTATTTAATAAAAGGATCATACGCGCAAATATGCGCGCCATATTCTGATAATTTTCGGGATACAGCGACAGCTGGGCTTTGACGTAAATCATCGACGCCAGGTTTATAGGCTAATCCCAGCACTGCAATACGCTTGCCAGCCAGGTCCGCTGGCGAGTTTAACCCAAATCCGCGCTTGATTATTTCAATCACAAATTCAGGTTGAGCATCGTTTACCTGACGCGCAGTCCTGATTAGCGGGGTGATTTCCGGAGCAGCCTCAACTAGAAACCATGGATCGACCCCAATACAGTGACCTCCCACACCTGGACCAGGCGACAGTATATTAACTCTGGGATGTTTGTTAGCGATTGGTATCGCCTGCCATATGTTTACTCCAAAGCGATCTGCCAGACGCGAGAATTCATTCGCGATCGCAATATTTATGTCACGATATGTATTTTCCATCAACTTCACCATTTCGGCAGTGGTTGCATCCGTTAGGACAATCTCACCCTTGACAAATATTGATATACAAACGATGACCCGCGTTGGCGGATTCTCTGATTGATGCCTCCAATAACTCTCGCATTATGGATCAACTCCTCTAAAATCCGACCTGGCAGCACCCGCTCTGGTGAGTAAACCAGGTGAAAATCTTCACCCGCCTTCAGTCCAGAATTCTCCAGGATAGGAGCGACGATATCTATGGTTGTTCGCGGTGGTGATGTTGATTTCAGGATAACAAGGTTCCCTGGGCGTAAAAACGGGGTAATGGCCTTTGTTGCAGAAATTACGTAACTCAAATCAGCTTTTTTATTTTCCAAAAAGGGAGTCGGTACCGCGATAATAAATACATCCGCGGTTTCCGGAATTTCTTGGATGATGAGTTTTTTGGATTGGACCGCTTTTTGAACCATATCCTGCAAGCCTGGTTCTTTAATGTGCAATCCACCATTACGAAGTGTATCGACAATCTGTTGGTTTACATCTACCCCGATCACATTCAAACCATGATTTGCAAAAGTGCATGCAGTAGGCAATCCTATATAACCTAATCCAAGCACGCAGATTTTCTTAAAGGTCACGCATTTCTCCTATTGAGGTGATATCGATAGTTCCGCCGACAAACGTTTTTACGAACAAGTATTCATTATTGTTTATTTTATCTCGAAATTACAGAGGAATGCATCTAATATGGCTTCCTAATTATTGGAGCGAGAAAGAGTGGATAATGAAAAATTATATTTCCCAGACACCTTTTGTCTATGCGGATATCTTATTCGTTCGAATCCTTGACACAGAACATATGTTTGTGTTATATTATTTATAGAACAAATAATCTGTTTATTCGAATTACAACTTAGCGGAGTAATATCATGATGGCCAGGCGGCGTAAAAAAGGGTTGAGTGAAAGGCACAAAAGGATTTTGGAAGTTTTGGAATACTTTCAAATAAATGTTGGTTATCCCCCTTCAATTAGAGAGATTTGTGACCAGGCAAACATTTCATCCACTTCAGTGGTGAATTATTATCTCGACCAACTGCAGGAAATGGAATATATCCAACGTGAAGGACGAGTGTCCAGGGGTATTCGCCTGCTTAAACCGCTTTCTCAAGAATCCAGCCAGATCTCCGAAGCCGTTCCAACTTCCACAAATGCCGCCGCAACAGCCAGCGCTTCAATGATGAGAAAAGCTCAAGAAATCGGTCAAGCCATTGATGAAATGTTCCGGGTTCCTCTGTTGGGACGTATCGTCGCAGGATCGCCAATGCCGGTGCCGCCTTCGGATTTTTCATATTTTGATGCGGAGAGTATGGTGGATGTAGCCAGCAGTTTATTACCAGCCAAAGAAACTGGTTCTAAACTCTTTGCCCTGCAGGTACAAGGTGATTTAATGATTGACGCCATGGTTAATGATGGGGATATCGTAATTATGAAACCGGCGTGCGAAGCCATAAACGGTGAATTGGTTGCCGTTTGGTTGAATGATAGAGATGAAACCACACTCAAATATTTCTATCGCGAGAACGGAACAGTTCGTTTACAACCCGCTAATCCGACCATGAATCCCATTTATATTGATGATCCATCCATTGTAGAAATTCAAGGAAAAGTTGTCATGGTCATAAGGCAAGTTGAAGGCAAAATAACATAAACAATTTTTATCCAGTGTTGGCTCAAAACGAAACCCGGCTCACAAATCAGCCGGGTTTTATTTTCTTAGCTGGTCTTTGAGGTTTTGTGGATTCTTTTATTTGCTAATACGATTTCGACAGCGGAGTGAATAATGAAGTGTCTGGTAGTTCAATGCATGTATCTCAGTGAAATTCTATAATTGGGGGTTTCCTCCCAATTTGAATGATTTAACCGTCTTGTGTCTTATAATGAAAACCATTTTATTATAGTTACAACAACAATGGAAGAATAAAATTTTTATGTCTGCGCAGAATAAATCCAATATCCCGTTGGACCTACCCCCTGATGGTACAGTTACTTTCCTTTTCTCGGACATAGAGGGTTCAACACAGCTGCTCAACAAGCTGCGAAAGCGGTATTCAACTTTACTTTCTGAACTGCGCCGGATTTACGAGAAATAATGGTCAAATGGCACGGACATGAGATTGGTACCGAAGGCGATTCCTTCTTCGCGGCATTTCCGCGGGCAACAGATGCTCTGAACGCTGCGGTCGAGATTCAACGAAGATTAGCCGACAAGAAGTGGCCGGATGATGTATCAGTACTGCTGCGTGTCGGATTACACACAGGGGAACCTTGGGTAGATGAAGAAGGTTATACCGGCTTGGATGTGCACCGTGCAGCAAGGATTACCAATGTTGGTCACGGAGGCCAGGTATTGTTATCAGAGACAACTTCGGCCCTCGTCAGGGATGAATTGCCGTACGGAGTTAGCTTGATGGATTTAGGATTGCATCGTCTTAAAGATATGGAATCTCGGGAGCAAATCCGCCAACTGGTCATCCAGTATTTACCCTCAGAATTCCCGCCTCTCAATTCATTGGATTTAATCACAATAGATGGCGATTCGACAGACGATCTTGATTTTTTATCACAAACACTAGCAGAAGCTGGAATTCCTGATGGTAAATTTACTCTGGATGATATTTTACGAGTCACTACCTTTGGAGGGCTGACCATCCACATAGGAACAAAACCAGTTACTAGTTTTACATCGCGAAAAGTTGAAGCTTTATTGTTATATCTGGCCTGTACCCGGCGACCATTCGAACGTCAATTTTTGGCAGAAATGCTGTGGGAGGGACGATCACAAACTTTAGCCATGTCAAACCTCAGAGTAGCGCTCAAAGGTTTGGATAAAGTATTTGGAGACTTTTTAAATATCACTCAAGATACAGTGGAAATGAATCCTGAAGCTCCATTATGGTTGGATGTATTTGTTTTCGAAAAGATGGTAAACAATGGAGACCTTGGTAGTGCATTAAACCTATATCAGGGGGATTTTCTGGAGGGATTTCAGATTTGTTCTGCCCGAGCTTTTGAGGAATGGATTGCCAAAAAACGAGAGTATTATAAAAATCTTGTACAGGATTGGGTGGATGATAATACTACTCGAAATTCATCTTGATTGCCTCAATATGGGTGACTGTATAGCTGGGAAACAACTTTTGGAATTGACAACCATCTAAAAAGGATTATTAAATATGACAAGCAGCGCAATGACTTATTTAGAACACATCGCAGTTAACATAGGTGCGAGAGGCTCGACCACCCCACAAGAAAGAGATGCGGCTCGATATGCGGAAGGAGAATTTGACTCTCTAGGCCTCGAAACTCATTGGGAGGAATTCACTTCGCCGACCACCGGTTGGAGGCCGTATTCAATTGCATCCATTATCGGATTGATAACGATTATTGCGGTATTTTTGGGAGGGTCGATCGCCGCAGGAATTTCCGGAATACTGATGCTGCTTACGACAGCATCCGTACTTTTAGAATTAAACTTCCAACCCAATTTACTGAGTTTGCTGATGCCCAAAGGTAAAAGTCAAAATGTGTGGACTCGCATTCCCTCCAAGCATTCTTCAACTAACAGAATTTTAATCATTGGTCACATCGATACCCACCGCACACCTTGGGTGTTTACATCATTACGACGATTGAATTTTTTACGGCTCGTCACAACACTTGGCACCATCTCATTTGTATTGTCAACAATATTATTCTTTATCTTAGTATTCTTTGATATTCCCGCCGTACAATGGCTATGTTTGATCTTTATACCAATAAATTTAACCGTGCTAGGTTTAACCTGGCAGCCTGACAGAACGCCATTTACGCAAGGTGCTAATGACAATGCCAGCGGTGCAGCGATTGTACTCAGCCTTACCCAACAAATATCACAGGAACCACTAAATAATTTTGAAGTTTGGACACTTTGCACCGGATGCGAAGAAGTTGGATCATACGGCGCTCAGGAGTTTATTAAATTGCATAAATCTGAACTTCAAGGGACTTATGCGATCAATATAGATAACGTTGGTGGAAGAGGTGCAGGGGTATGTTACACAAGTACTGAAGGGATGATAATTCCATTAAAACCTTCTCCCGAATTATTCAGTCTCGCTGATGAGATAAGAACTGATAATCCGGAATTAAACGCCTACTCACTGCCATTTACTACGCTAAATACAGATGGCACTTGCTTTATGATCAACAAGATTCCTACAATTTCCTTCGTAGGACTTACTCCCGAAGGGGTAATACCAAACTGGCACCAGGTTTCAGACACTTTTGATCAAGTCGACAAGACGCCTGTTGAAAATACAGAAGCGTTTATTGTGAAGCTGCTTGAGCGAATCGATTATCTGGATAGTTCATCCTGATCCATTGAATATATGGCTGCTACCTTTCTCGTTTTGAAAGCAGAATTAAGCTAACGAAATCCGTAATTCGAGGATTAATTCTCATTTGACAAATTTTAAGCAGCATAGCAAAAGGGCTGCTCCTTGGTCGGAACAGCCCTGGTTTAATCACTCTCAATGTAATGATCAATATCTATTAATTATCGTATGTATACGTCCAGCGGCATTTCCCCGGTGCAGGTACCATAACCTCAACGACCGCCCATTGGTACGTTGTCGAACATGAACTGCAAGGTTTGAAATAACCGGATTTTATCTGATTCCTTGGGGTTGTACTGATTTTCGCAGTTGCTGCCATATTTACCTGCAATTTGGGAGCCTCGTAAACCAGGGTTTGAGGATTAAAATAAACCATCTTATTTGTATAATAATCGCTGGTTTGCCCAGTGATCGTAAGATATTGGGGAATCTTGTCTGGTTGTTCATCCCCGATTTGTGGAGCAGGTGCAGCTGCCATCAGCAGCACTGACAATGAAGAAATGATCAATATGAGGTAATTAATCTTTTTCATATGCTTTCCTCCAGTTTTCCAATTTTTAAATAAAACTTACCGCAATTGTGTATCATTCTATCTTTACCATCATGCGAAGTCAATAGAATAAAACCATAATAACCAGAATTTGTGATACCCCTCTTTTATTAGCACGAACAAAATGTGACAATAATACTCTGATTTGGTTTTTGTTGGTCAATTATTTTACTGCGAAGATACATATTGATTTAAGACTGATGTTATCAAACACCTTGAAGCCGCGTTTATCATCAACTAATAAGTTGAAATTGACTTTCACCTTAATATTTGCTATTCTGTTATCAAACAAATAAAAATGGACTATCCGAATCTCTATCAGCAGATATCAATCCCTATTTAAAGTTTTTTTCCACAACCAGCCGTCACGATGACAGCCGTAAAAGATAACAATAATCAATTAAGGAGAATGATATGAACCGAAAAATATTCACAATAATCATCTTTGCAGTAATGATGTTCCTGTTTGGGGTTAATGCAGCCACAGCCAAATGGATATCCCTGCCCGATCCTAGCAACCTGTCCAAGGCATTTGCCAATTTTTTACCAGTTATATTACGCAGCACTTCTGAGACATATCTTTTCGTTCCGGGAACAGCATTTGTCAAGGAAACCAGCGCTGATGCAACCGAATGGGTATTCATTCGCAAAGCAGCCCAAATTTACAGCGGGACACCACCTGGGGAGAGAGTGGTTTATATTCCGATCACATTACCTGCGATCATTGATGGTGATCGGGTGCGTGTCACCGAAGTCACTGTTTATTATTTGTGTTCAGATGGGGAGCACAACTATATAAAAAAAACGATGCTGACGAAATACACCGAGGAACCTGTGCTGCGCACCCTTGCTAAAGACGAGACACCAAGGCAAAGCAATACGCATGACCATTACACTTTATCAACAACCGATGCTAATAATTTGCTTTCCGCTGGTGAAGGTTTTCTCAACCTTGTGTTGACGCTCGCATTCAAAAGCAACGCAGAATACATCCAGATTGGTGGCGTTCGATTGACCCTTGTGCGTGAAACGCCTTAGAGATTACGTCTAGAGTTCAGCTGCTTATCTTGTCTCTTTAAAGATCAAAGGGAGATATCGATCTTGACCATATGCACTGAACATTGCCAACACTGGATCATGATCGGAACTGCGGTGTGCTGACTCTGTTATCGACTTGTATGTATACGGATAATCTGCATTGATATGGACCGGTGAGACAAATGTCGCCTTCTGGGTTGTATCCAGTCGAACAAGTACGTGATCTAACACCTGGGAAATTCCATGGTAGACATATGTGTAGCGGTTTTTTCTTTCTACATTTTTAAGTAAATTGGTCAAACCATTTGCTTCCAGCAGCTTGATTGGGAAAGAATCGATATAGTCATTAAAATCTCCCAGAACAATTACATTCGCCTTTGGATCAGTCGTAATGATCTCATTAAACAAATCAGCGATAAATTGGCTCTGCTCCAATCTGCGCAGAAGCGTGTATTGGTAGTTGTCCGTATCCTCGAATTTCGATTTCCAATGATTCACAATAAGCCAGATTTCAATCTGGTTGGTTTTTGATGCAATTCCTATACTTCTTTGTTCTAAACAATTATTCAAACATACGAGCGCATTAACCAGCAACGGTGGCCTTGAAAACAATCGATTGCCCTCATTTACACCATCCTCATCCAAGTCACATGTTATATCATTCTGCTGATCCTCCATATTATGATTCCCATCCGGTCCTAAACCGTCGGTAAGGTCTGTGCAACCCTGCCGCTGTTCAGAGGTAATAATTTCAACTTTATCAGTCTGGTAGAGCAAGGCGGTATCCAATCCACGCACATCCAAACCTTCCTTCCAGACCACACCATACTCCGTTTGTATTTCTGGCTGTTTCAATAGGTCCAATAGCACATCACGCGTTTCAACTTCTTGAACTGCCAGAATGGTTGGTTCATTCAATTCATCATGAATCGCCAACGCACGTTTATGCAACCGACGCTGGTATTCTGTTGATGAAATAGTATCGTCTTCAGTGTCTGGATCATTATGCGTATCAAACAAATTCCAAAGATTGAATGTCGCAGTTGTAAATTGGGACAAAGTGGAAACCGATGAATTTTCATTAATTTGATTCGAATTCTCTGGCTGAACGGAAACCTGAGGCATTGTTAACAAAGACAAACGATAATCATCAAACACGAAATCCATTACTCCACATAAATTAAGGACTTTATCCCCCACTTTGACATCGGGCGCGATCTCCTCAAGACCGGTATCATCAGCTAGTACAATTTCTCCAGTTCCTTGAGGGTCGTCCTGGAAAACACGACTAACACCCAGATCAGCGCTGACGACCCAGGTACGGTCATCATAATCCGTTGGTCCAACAGTTAAAGCTTCATCCATTTGAACCCGCATGCCTTCTAACGATTTAAAATACGACTTTGAAGCCGAATTATTAAACGGCGGTGCGAGATTTACAGGAGTTGGAAGTGGGTTCCCTGAAGATATAACAGTAACACTCACCGGGGATGTACTGAGCTCGGTTAGAGCATAGTATTCCTTTACCTTGCCGGAAATTTCAACACCATCCCCTTCGCTAACCAGATCAATTCGCTCACCCAAATAAACAAAGAGGCCGTCCGATGTCTCGATATTATCATCACAATCCCGTTCTTGGATAAAGAAGCCTTCTCGCCAGGTTTCATCCATATCGGCATAAACAACACCCTCTAAATAGACATTATCACCCACATATGGTGAAGAAGAACCGCTCCCTTGAATTTCGCATATAGAGAGCTGTTTAGAACTGGAAGACAAAACCGGTTCAAAACTGAGGCTGGTAAATACCGCGAAAAATATAATAATTCGACAAATTTTGAATTTATTATTCCCACCCAAAATAAACACTTGTTATCCTTATGATGAAATTTCTGATGAAGATTGTTCTTGAATCCCTGAGGGATGGTTACAAATCACTTTTACCACTGATCATTCATTTTTTTTGAAAAGCAAATCAAATCTAATCCCATTCTAAATCAAATTTATAAATGGTCAAGAGATTTTCTGATTGTTGCCAATATTTTGGCGAATCGTTTATACTATCTACCCATACAGGAGGTAAAATGTCCGATTACGACCTCACTCCCCTAAGGGAAATATTAACTAAACTTAAAACACAAGGACGCACAGCTCTTCTGCCTGCTTTGCATGCTGCTCAAGATATTTACGGCTTTTTACCTGAAGTAGTAGCCGAAGAAGTGGGTAAAGGATTAAATGTCCCATTAACCGACGTTTACGGTGTGATCGAGTTTTACGAGATGCTCTACCCTAAACCCACGGGAAAAAAGATCATCAAAGTCTGCACTGATCCTTCTTGCGCCATGTCGGGTGGCGAGGAAGTCCTTTCATCAATATGTTCACTTCTCAAACTGCCTCCAAATACCACCAGCGACGATCTAGAATTCAGAATCGAGCGCACTACTTGCCTGGGGTTGTGCGACCAGGCTCCGGTCCTCCATGTTGGTGGAAACGTTTTGGTCAGAGCAGATAACATCAAAGTTGAACATATCTGTGATGGAAGTGGACCTGAACTAAATGGTTTGGTAGCAGGCGACATTCGAAAAGTTTCAGCGAACTGCGGTAAAGGTTACCCGACCTCATTAGAGGATTATGTTTCAAACGGTGGATATTCAGCCCTGAACGCTGCTCTTGAAATGTCGCCTCAGGAGATCATCGAATATGTGAAATCATCCGGACTGGTTGGGCGAGGTGGTGCAGCGTTCCCAACCGGAATCAAATGGGAGAGCACAGCTAAAGCCAATGGTGAACCAAAATTCATCGTCTGTAACGCAGACGAATTTGAACCCGGGACATTCAAAGACCGGGTTCTCCTGGAAGAGAATTCCCATTTAACTATTGAGGGAATGATCATCGCTGCGTATGCTGTTGGCGCTTCCAAAGGGTATATTTACATTCGCGGTGAATACCTGAATGCCCATAATATTATGTGCCATGCGCTTGAAGACGCTCATGAAGAAGAATACCTTGGGGAAAATATTTTAGGCACCGGATTCAATTTTGATATAGAAATACGGTTAGGCGCAGGCGCTTATATCTGTGGTGAAGAAACTGCTTTGTTCGAATCGATCGAAGGAAAACGTGGATTTCCGCGCATAAAACCGCCCTTCCCAACCACGCACGGATTATTCAATCTGCCAACCTTGATTAATAATGTTGAGACTTTATGTAATATTTCTTTCATCATTGAAGAAGGTGCGGAGAAATATCGTCAAATCGGTACGGAAAAATCGCCAGGTACCAAGCTATTTTGCTTATCCGGTGATGTAAAACTCCCTGGACTCTATGAAGTCCCATTCGGCACCACCTTATATGATTTGGTTTTCAACCAGGCGGGGGGGATGCTTGGTGAAGGAACTTTACAGGCAGTACTCATGGGCGGCGCTGCCGGCGCTTTTATTCATCCCGACTTAATCGATATCAAACTCACTTTCGAGGATTTAAATCGGGCTGGCATCGCGCTTGGTTCCGGGGCAATTATTGTTTTTGACAACAGCCGCGAAATCAAAGACGTCCTTCTAAGGATAGGCCGATTTTTCGCGCATGAATCATGCGGTAAGTGCTACCCCTGCCAGCTAGGAACGCAGCGCCAATACGAAATACTTAAAAGGGCTGCTTCCGGGACTCTGTTAATAGGTGATATCGATCGCTTGTCTGACATTGGTTGGACGATGAAAGACGCTTCGATATGCGGATTAGGTCAGACCGCTGCGAGTGCCGTTTTGAGCGCAATCGAGGTATGGCCTGATTTATTCACTCAATAAATGATAAATAGAAAACAATTCAAGACGTATCAGGAGTATAGAATGCCGGATGATATTACGATAAAAATAGACGGACAAGAAGTAATCGTACCTGAAGGTACCACACTGCTCCAAGCTGCAAATTCAATCGACATTTCAATTCCAAGTATTTGCTACCACGATCACTGCAAACCTAATGCGGTTTGCCGGACATGTGTGGTTGAGCTGGAAGGTGAACGAGTATTGGCTGCATCCTGCGTCACCAAAGTGAGCGAAGGGATGATCGTGCACACTCAAACAGATCGCGTAAAACGCAGCCGCCGTACAATTTTAGAAATGCTGAATTCGGCAGTAGATTTAGCGGATGCGCCTGAAATCCTGAATATGCTGGATGATTACAACGCGAGTAGCGAACGATTTCCATCAGTAAAAGAACGCGAAAATCTCTTTTCACGATGACAACCCGATGTATATCCGGGATTATTCGAAATGTGTATTATGCTGGCGCTGCGTACAAGTCTGCGCAGATGATGCCCAATATACTTACGCAATAAACTTTTCAGGACGCGGCTACGAGACACAAATCTCAACTTTCTTCGAAAGATCGCTTTTAGAAAGTACCTGCGTTTTTTGCGGACAGTGTGTGGGAGTATGTCCAACTGGCGCACTTAGAGCAAAGCGTGAATGGTTGTTGGAGTGTGGATTTTCCCCGGAGGAGACGATGTTTTCTGAAAGGAGGGCGCCATGATCCAACCAGATCGGGTGGTGTCCACCACATGTCCATTTTGTGGAGTGGGTTGTAATCTTCAGCTGCACATAAAGGGTAATCATATTTATAAGGTTACATCTCCATTCGAAAGCGTAGTCAATCAAGGAAACTTATGCGTTAAAGGCCGTTATGGATACGATTTCATCTATCATCCCAAACGTGTAACAACCCCTCTCATCCGAAAAAAACAACAGGAACCTGGAAGCCGGTCGCAAGCTTTCGATTTATCTGAATGGCGGGAAGCCACCTGGGATGAAGCTCTAGATTATACAGCCGACCGGCTCGTTCAAATCTATAATCGTGATGGGTCTGATGCTATGGCAGCCTACCTTTGCGCTAAGGCGACCAACGAGGATAATTATCTGCTGCAGAAGCTCTTCCGTATTCTCTTCAGGACCAACAACATCGACCACTGTACCAGGTTGTGCCATGCAGGCTCGGTTGTAGCATTGCAGCAAGCGGTTGGATCATCTGCCATGAGCAACACCGCTTCTGAAATTAGTCAATGCGATTGTTTTATCGTAACCGGCTCTAATACAACAGAAAACCACCCTATCATCGCTCTTCAAATGAAAGCCGCGGTTGAAAAACACGGCGCCAAACTAATTGTGATCGATCCCCGCAGGTTGGAATTGTGTGACTTTGCAGAGCTGTGGCTGCCGCTTAAGCCTGGCACAAACGTGCCTGTTTTCAGTGCAATGGCACATGTGATCGTAAAGGAGGGATTGGTCAATCAAGGATTTATCACTGAAAGGACAGAGTGTTATGAGGAATTTGTCCAGTCGATTGAAAAATTCACTCCTGAGTATGCCGAAAGTGTATCTGGTGTGGATCGCGAGTTAATTCGAAGTGCAGCTCGACTTTACGCAAACGCCAATAGAGGAGCAATTTACTGGGGTATGGGCATATCACAGCTCTCCCATGGAACCGCCAGCGCGCTATCTGTGATCCATCTAGCCTTTCTTACAGGTCATATCGGAAAAGAAGGTACGGGATTGAATCCGCTGCGTGGGCAGAATAATGTCCAGGGCGCGTCTGATATGGGCGCCATGCCGCATCATTATCCGGGGTATATGCAGGTCGATGATCCGCAAAATGCAAATATATGGGAAAATGCCTGGAATATAAACCAAGGTGGATTAAGTCTCAAAAAAGGCTTGACCACCACTGAGATCCTCTCTAATGCTCAACCGGGTGGCATTCGCAGTCTGTACATTATGGGAGAAAATCCGATGATGAGTGAACCCAACTTGAATCTCACCCGACATCACATGCAGCAATTAGAATTCCTGGTCGCTCAAGATTTGTTTATAAACGAATCAGGCGCTTTTGCCGATGTTTTCCTGCCGGCAGTACCCTGGGCTGAAAAGGATGGCACTTTCACGAATACCGACCGGCGTGTACAACGGGTCAGGTGTGCTTTACCCGCCCGCGGCCATTCTCGTCCTGATTGGGAGATCATATGTGATTTAGCGGAACGAATTGAATTCCGTTTAGCCCACTCTCCATCAAGTGGATGGACGTACGAACATCCATCTCAAATTTTAAAAGAAGTAAGCAGTGTAGTTCCATCCTATGCCGGTGTGAATTATGACAGGATTGAGGACACGGGTCTGCAAGCACCCGTTTGGGATGAGGATCATCTCGGAACACCCTATCTATTTGAGAAAGAATTCCCGCGTGGTAAGGGAAAATTCCATCCAATAGAATATGTTCCATCCGCAGAAAGACCAGACGATGAGTTTCCTTATATCCTTTCTACCGGCAGGGTATTGGAACACTGGCATGGAGGTACAATGACTCGCAACTCTGAACTAAACCAATTATATCCACAAGCATATGTGCAGATGAATCAAGTTGATGCTGAATTGATTGGAGTTAAGAAGGATCAGGCTGTGCGAGTGACTTCCCGCCGTGGCTCGGTTGTACTTCGAGCAGAAGTATCAGAAAAAGCGACAGCGGGGGTGGTCTTCATCCCATTCCATTTTGCCGAAGCGGCAGCAAACCTGCTTACAATAGACGCTTTAGATCCTTTGGCAAAAATACCCGAGTTTAAGGCTTGTGCGGTGAAGATGAAACCGGTCGGCGAAAATGAACTACCGATAAAAGTAGAACCAGTAAGCCGCGGGAGATATTAGATTTTATTGAACTCTTATTGATTTATCACTGCGAAAGACGTTCAGGACCCACAAAATACCTTTCAGTTATCCAATCAACAAGCCATGGCGCGAATGTGCTTAAATCGACAGCAAATTTCATTGGCCAAGGAATAATTAAATACCGGCGTGGTTTTTTCGCGAGATTGTAAACACTCAAGGCTACATCCTCTGCGGATAAGCGAATTGCAGGCGGTGTAGTTACCCCGGTTTTACGTTTTATTTGCGCCTTTTTCCCAAACTCTGTGCTCACGCCTCCCGGGTATATTACCGAAACCTTAATATTATGGATTCCCACTTCTCGACGCAGGGCATCGCTGAAACCGCGTACGCCGTATTTGCTCGCAGCATATATTGTATAGGTTGGAGCTGCCAGTAATCCAGCTATCGAAGACATATTAATGATGTGTCCTGATTGACGGTGGATCATGGAAGGCAGTACCGCCTGGGATAACAAAATCATCCCTGTCAGGTTTACCGATATTTGAGTTTGAATATCCTTGTCTGGTTCTAAATTTTCCAACCAATCTATGCGTCCAAATCCAGCATTGTTAAAAAGGATATCTATCTGTTTGTAATGATCCAAGGCCAAATTAGCCAGGTGCTGGATGTCTTCTAATCGACTTATGTCACTTCTAATGGTGAATGCATTTCCTCCACCATTTATAATTTCTTCAGCTACTTTGTGTAATCGATCAATACTCCGCGCAGCAAGTACAATCCGGTAACCTTTAGCGCCAAACAAACGTGCAGTAGCTGCGCCAATTCCAGAAGAAGCGCCTGTTATGAGTATGACTGGTGGTTCCGCCATTAGAACTCCTCGTATTTTTTCTCAGTAATTATATGCGAAACTTATATCCATGTTCTGCCAATTATTTTGGTTAAACCATGCCGATATTGATAAAAAGAATAACCGAGAATATCTGATAGTAACTTTCTTGGGATGCTTTTGGGCATGAAACAACCCGAATGTTATAATTCGTTTTATCCTGGATTCAATTTTTTTGGATTGCTCCCTTTTATTATCGCGTACCCAAGTTACGAGTATAAAAAGATATATGGCCTCTCAAAGTGAACTTTCCAAAAATCAGTTCCTGTCATTTGATTATATGAATGAAAATTGACCGCTCAGATTTTGGAAGTTCAGTTAGTAAAGTAATTTCAAATTCTGATAACAAAATTTCTAAATTGCGCCCATTATTTTACCGGCGATTATTCTAACGATATATTATGACTGACCCCATTTTAGAAGAAATTGAATCTGAACCATTGATCGAAACGCGTGATTTATGCCGCATTTACGGCGATGGTGAAGAAATCCGAGCCCTTGATGGAGTAAATTTAAAAGTTGCCCATGGTGAACTAGTAGCTGTCATGGGCCCAAGCGGATCAGGCAAATCCACATTGCTAAATATGATCGGAGCATTGGATAAACCCTCCAGCGGTTTGGTATTAATCAACGGCAGGGACCTCACAAAAGTACGCAACAAAGACGAGTTCAGGGCAAAAGAAGTCGGATTTGTTTTTCAGCTCCACAATCTTATCCCCACACTTACTGCGAAAGAGAACGTAGAAATTCCAATGATGGGTCAAATGAGCTCCAAAGCGCGCCATCTCCGGAGCAGTGAACTGCTGTCACTTGTTGGACTATCCGATCGAATGGATCACCTTCCCAATCAGCTTTCTGGCGGTCAAAGACAGCGAGTGGCTGTTGCCAGAGCGCTCGCCAATAAACCGCCCCTGGTATTAGCTGATGAGCCTACCGGAAATTTGGATACAACTGCCGGTCAAGATCTGATGAAACTGCTGCGCGAAATAAATCAAATCCAAGGTACAACTTTCTTAGTTGTAACACACGACCTGGCAGTAGCCAGACAGACCAACCGTGTGATCGTAATGACAGATGGCCGCATCATCCGTGAGGATACGATTGGTTCACCGATTGAAGAAGATCTAAAAATATGGCGTCATTCCGGACTGGGACGCCGCATCGTTGCCGGAGAAGAATCTGAATTGGCAGCCCTTGGAATTACTCCTGCGCAAATTGAAGCGATGCAATCAATGTTAGATAAGGCAAACCAGGAAATATGATTCTTGTAACCGGCGGTACTGGATTTATTGGAAAAGTCCTGATCCGTCATTTAGTAGAGGACGGTTATGAAGTTCGCACATTGATCCGTCCATCTTCAAATTCCCCCGCGCTGCCGCATGGTGTTCCAGTTGAAGTAACGGTTAGCAGTTTGGGAGATGATCGTGGTTTACGTGCCTCAATGGTCGGGATAGACACAATATTCCACCTGGCAGGAGGTGAATGGAGAGGGACGCAGGCCAGCTTAATGGAAATAGATATCCAGGGAACTCGTTCCGTTATTCAAGCCGCATTGGATGCTGGTGTAAAACATATCTATTATGTCAGTCATATTGGTGCGGATCGGGCTTCAGCCTATCCGGTATTAAAAGCCAAGGCAATCGCAGAAGAGTTTTTACGAAGAAGCGGGATAAACTTCACGATTTTTCGCTCATCAATTGTATTCGGAGAAAACGACAGTCTCACCACTGGCTTAGCACGGATTCTCAGTGGAGTACCGGTATTCCTGTTAAAACCCGGTGATGGAAGTGTGCTCCTCCAACCTCTTTGGGTTGAAGATTTAGCTACCTGCCTGACCTGGTCTCTCGAAGATAGAGACCTGACCAACCGCACAATCGAAGTCGGTGGATCGGAATACCTTACATTTAACGAGATTATTGAATTGGTAATGAATACAATTGGGATTCATAAACGGGTAGTGGGACTACGAGCACCTTATTTACGAGCAATTACGGTATTTATTGAATCAATTTTTCCAAATCCGCCCGTATCTGTATACTGGTTGGATTACCTGGCAGCAAATCGGACATGTGCACTCGATACGTTGCCACGGGTTTTTAATTTATTGCCATCACGCTTTTCTCACCAGCTTGATTATCTGGAAGACCACAACTGGCGAGGCTCTCTCTGGCGAAATGCTTTCGCCAGATCCAGATAGCGCAGGAGCTTGAATATTTTTATTTAATGGAGGCATCAATGTCGAAATGGTTTCAGGGCGATATGTACCAACTTCAAATAGTTGACAAACCTGAACAGATGACTGCAATTGAAGAATTACAACGTATTGTCTGGCCGGGGGATGAAACTGAAATCGTCCCTGCTCACCTTCTAATTACGGTTGCACACAATGGTGGTTTTGTTATAGGTGCTTTTTATATTGAAGAATCAAGCGCGCAAGCAAACCAATCTGTTGGAAATACAACTGAGAATATACCACCAGGTTCTCCACTGGTGGGGTTTGTGTACGGTTTTCCTGGTTTGTACCAAACCCCGGACGGACCAAGACTTAAACACACCTCCCACCAGATGGGTGTTCATCCTGACCATAGAAGCCAGGGACTGGGATTCGCTCTCAAACGAGCGCAGTGGCAAATGGTGCGTCATCAGGGAATCGATCGAATAACCTGGACTTATGATCCGCTATTGAGCCGTAACGCATATTTGAATATCGCTAAATTGGGAGCTGTTTGCAATACGTATATACATGATGTATACGGTCACCTGCGTGATGGGCTGAATGCCGGGATCGCTACGGATCGTTTTCAAGTAGATTGGTGGACTAATTCGCAGCGAGTAATCCAAAGATTGAGTAAAAATGCGCGCGGCAAATTAGACCTGGCACATTACTTATCAGCAGGCGCCGAGATAATAAATCCGACCCGCATAGACCAGAATGGATTACCTCAAGCTGATTTTGACCAAACAGAAAAAATGACGAGCGGTTTCATCAAACAAAAAGATAAACCCCCACTCATTCTGGTTGAGATACCAGATAATTTTTTTGAACTAAAAGCAAGGGATATGGATCTGGCAATCAAGTGGCGCATGCTCACAAGGTCACTATTTGAATTTTATTTCGACCATGGATATTACCTCACAGATTTTGTTCATCTAACAAGTAAAAAAGCTCGCAGTTTTTACATACTGAGCGATGGGAACTGCACATTATGAAAATAGAACAAATAAACCTCCACCATCTTCGAATGGATTTACGCAACCCATTTGAAACCTCATTCGGTCGTATCCATACCCGAGACTGTATATTAATAGAGGGATTCTGCGATGGAACTCGTAGGCTACGGCGAATGCGCTGCGGACAGGGACCCTGGTTATTCTTATGAAACTTCACTCACTGCCTGGCATATATTGCGTGATTTTTTAATTCCTTCAATTCTCAACAAAGATATACATAACATTCCAGAATTTCTTAACCATATTCAATCCGTCCGTGGACATCCAATGGCAAAAGCTGGGCTGGAGATGGTTTACTGGGATCTTCTAGGGAAAATCGAAAATCGTCCTCTCAAAGATATTATTGGGGGCACCTATGATAAAGTTCAGGTAGGAGTTTCCATCGGAATTCAAGAGACACCCAAACAGCTCGTGGAAACTGTAAAAGAATACTTGTCACAGGGTTATGCAAGGATAAAAATAAAAATTAAACCAGGTCGAGACGTTGGAGATACTTCCGCGGTTCGTGAAGAATTTCCTCACCTCATGCTACAAGTGGATGCAAATTCAGCATACACATTGGAAACAGCAGACAGCCTGCTCCCACTCGATAATTTAAATCTTCTATTGATTGAGCAACCGTTACCTGAGGATGATCTTTGGGATCACCGCCAAATCCAAAAGCGTTTTAAAACGCCAATTTGTTTGGATGAAAGTATTACCTCTCCCCGCCACGCACGCCAGGCGATCGAGATGGATGCCTGTAAGATTATAAATATTAAACAAGGCCGGGTTGGAGGTATCAGCCAGGCGATAGAGATTCATAATATCGCTTATACTGTTGATATTCCTGTTTGGTGCGGCGGTATGTTGGAAACAGGTGTAGGACGGGCTGCAAATCTCTCACTCTCATCCTTACGCGGTTTTACCCTTCCAGCTGACATATCCGCGACAGAAAGGTATTACGAAGAAGATATAACTGTACAGTCCTTTCACCTGAATCCAGATAGTACAATAGATGTTCCGAAAGGTCCAGGTTTAGGAATAGATGTAGATCCTGAGGCAATGAAACGAGCCACATTGGAAGTGTTGATAATCCGCTAATGGGTTAGATTTTTTTTAAAACAATTAGCAAAAATTCTTTGAACAACAAACAGCTGACATTATCAGAAGAAAGGGAGATTATGCGCGTCTATGATATTTCACTCACAATTACACCAGAATTACCGACCTGGCCAGGTGACACACCAGTCAGTGTTGAACGGGTAGAAAAGATAGAAGACGGGGATTTAGCTAATTTAACTAGGATTGAAATGAGCGCCCATGTAGGTACGCACGTTGATGCCCCATTCCATTTCCTAGGTGGTGATGCCGATACTGTCGAAAAACTACCGCTCGATGTTCTGCTTGGGCGGGCTTATGTGCTGTATTTAGATGATGAAGTAAGCATAGTAACAAAGTCAATATTACAAAATATGGCCATTCCACCACGCATTCGCCGATTGTTAATAAGAACTCGCAACTCGGATCTCTGGCAGTTAGGACATAATGATTTCAGAAAAGATTTTGTAGCAATAAGCGAAGACGGTGCGCAGTATATTGTGGAAAGAGGCATCAAATTAATTGGTGTCGATTACCTCTCGGTTGCACCATATGATCATGTAGCGCCCACTCATAAAACATTGCTCTCTGCTGGAGTAGTGATCGTTGAAGGGCTGGATTTATCTCAGGTTCCTCAGGGGCGTTATAACCTGTATTGTTTGCCAATCAAGTTAGGCGGCTCCGATGGAGCACCTGCCCGGGCGATTCTGATTGGCGGTTAAAGGTTAAATTTCAAGACAAACGGGGGTGGGCAATTTTAAAGAGCCTAATACGTAAAAGGCAGCTCAACAACCTGTGCCTTAACGGCATTTGCTCTGCTTTGCCCAACAAATAGTTCGCTGCCGGGTTGGTTGTGAGGACGTTTTAGGATGGCAAGGGCAATATCTCCATGCCGGTCTGAATATCCCACGGATGTAATTACTCCTACCGATTTTTTATCAAACCAAATCCGCTCATCGATTTGTATGCTTTCTTGTAAATTTAAACCGGTCAGGGATTGTGTTACTTTGTCATAATTAATTTGGCGTGCAATCACTTCCTGCCCTGTATAGCAGCCCTTTGTTTCTGATACCATATTCTTCAGCCCAACTTCGAGGGGAGTATATTCACCCGTTAATTCATACCCCGCCCTTGGTAAATCTGCCTCAATCCGCAAGACATTATATTGTTTATCATTCACCGGGAGTGCGCCAGATTCTTCCATCAAATTCAAAACAGCATCCTTTATATTTGCAGGCACTAAAAGCCGTTAACCAAGTTGGATTTCATTTATCCTTCCAACAGCCCGCATCGAGTAACCAATAAATTCCGTTAAGAGGATTTCAGTAAGTTCAGGAGGCGCCTTGAATCCAATTTTTGTCATTGTTAAATCAGCGCCATCCCCAAAAAGCTCAATCTGAATATATTCGCTGCTCCTCTCGATTATGGATATTTTGTCCATGAAGATTATTCGGTTGGTCAAAAATTCAGCAGTCTTGGTCCCATTCCCCGGTAAGGTCAGGATTTGTATAATACTATCTTGTTTCCCTTCATCAAACTTTTCATTTGGATCAGGTAACAGAGTTAGAACATCGAGGATGCGCGCCTTCGGGGATGTTAATACGGTCACTAGCGCTGATATTCGATCGAATTTATGTACATCATTTGTAGTCTGGCGCTGCAGAAAATCGATCCCACCTTCACCTTTAATTTCAAGATACCCAGGGGTTTCTACGAAGTAGTAAATCATAACCTATTTATCAATTGAAAGAAAGACCGCTAGCATAGGACTATCTATTAAAAAAGTGTGAAACAAATAATTTCGTTTCACACTAATATTTAGTTGAAAGGATATTTTCCTACGCAGCCAATGGTTCAGGAGTGCCACTCGTTTTTGGATTTGGGGGTGGGAAGATCGTTTCAAATTCATCACGTGAGATCGTTTCTACTTCCAACAAACGATTCGCAACTGCATCCAATATTTCACGATACTCGATCAAAATTTGTCGCGCCCCTTCATATGCTTCATTTACAAGACTGCGCACTTCTGAATCGATTTTTTCTGCAACAGCTTCAGAATAATCGCGTTGTTCAGAAATTTCTCTACCAAGAAAGATCAACTCTTCCTTTTGGCCATAAACCATGGGGCCGAGCTGAGAGCTCATTCCTAATCTTGTAACCATCGCACGCGCCATGCGTGTCACACGCTCAAGATCGTTCGAAGCTCCAGAGGTGATATCATCAAACACCAATGCTTCTGCAGCGCGGCCGCCTAACAAACCGATCATGTCTGCGACCATCTTTTTGCGGGGCATTAGGGTTCGATCTTCCTCAGGCATGGCAAGGGTATAACCACCAGCCATACCTCGAGCGATAATCGACACCTTATGTACCGGATCAGCTTTTGGTAATGCGTTCATAACTACTGCATGTCCGGCTTCATGATATGCAATTATCCGCTTTTCATCTTCACTGATTAAACGACTTTTACGTTCAGGGCCAGCGATAACACGCTCGATGGATTCTTCTAATTCCTCTTGGTCGATTAATTTCTTACTACGTCTTGCAGCTAAAATCGCGGCTTCATTAACCAAGTTTTCTATATCAGCACCAACAAAACCTGGCGTTGATCTAGCCAATACAGCCAGATCGACGTCCGGTGCAAGCGGTTTACCTTTTGTATGGATCTTCAGAATAGCTTCGCGTCCTCGCATATCAGGCCTATCGAGAACAACTCGCCGGTCAAATCTGCCAGGGCGTAATAATGCAGGATCGAGAATATCTGGACGGTTCGTTGCGGCCACGATGATTACATTTGTATCCGTATCGAAACCATCCATTTCTACCAGCATTTGATTTAGGGTTTGTTCTCGCTCGTCGTGACTTCCGCCTAAACCGGCTCCGCGCTGGCGTCCAACTGCATCAATCTCATCAACAAATACAATACATGGCGAATGGCGTTTTGCCTGTTCGAACAGATCTCGGACACGGCTGGCGCCTACACCGACAAACATCTCCACAAATTCGGATCCTGAGATCGAAAAGAATGGGACACCAGCCTCCCCAGATACAGCTTTCGCTAATAATGTTTTTCCGGTTCCGGGAGGACCGACCAACAATACACCCTTAGGAATGCGCGCACCTAACGAAATAAATTTCTCGGGTTCCTGTAAAAATTCAACGATCTCCTGCAGCTCTTCTTTCGCTTCTTCTATTCCAGCGACATCCAGGAATGTGACTGTCGGTTGGTCACCGGTAAACATGCGCGCCCGAGATTTACCGAAAGACATGGCAGCGTTATTACCTCCTTGCGCCTGGCGAAAAACAAACCAGAAAACGCCAGCTAATATGATAAAAGGTAATATGTAACCAAATGCTGTTGCAATCCCAAGCCATGCACTGGGTGCTTTAATTTCAACCGTAATGTTTTCTGGTTGGAGCTGTTCTGTGGTTACGCCAAGCTCTTTAAGTTGTTCTACTAAGGTTGAGGTACCTTCTTTGTGTGATGTCTTTTCATTACCGTCAGCGTCAATAACACGCAGTCGGTTGTCATCTTCAACCAGGCGATTAACATTGCCAACTTGAATTTCGGCAGCAACTTCATTAATTGAAAGCGCCTCTTCCGTTGTTGTTGACTGTTGAAAGTTATACACTACCATCGAAATGATAGCGATAAATAACAGTAAATAGATTATTGAAGAACGGTTACGTGTTGGGTTCACTAAACCTCCAATTTATTAATATAACACGAATAACCCCCTGGATTATACCAACCTATAGAGTAAGCTGGTAGGAGTTATGTAAATAATATTCGATTTCTAACACCGTTCTAACAAAAACATTGGGATACTATAAAATTCTCCGCCTAACATGTCAAAAGAAATCAACAAATTAGTTGATACGATTATTTTCAGTGTTCAGCATGAAATTTCGAAAAATGATCCGGAGATGGCTAATATTTCTAAAGATAAACATTAGTTTTTTCATTTATCGGGATCATAATGCCCCCAAATTATGGCATCAATCTTTCTCAGTATCCGTTTCAATAACGAACGTATCCTGGCATAAAAATGGTAAACTGGAGGCCGCACAACACGCAGACCAGGAAACGGTCCACTCCATCGCACGACTGCAGCACCCCAGGTTAACCCTGCACCGAAACCTACAAAAACAGTATGATCACCAGGATTAAGTCTTCCTTCAGCAATGGCTTCACATGTCGCAATTGGAATTGAAGCCGTGGACGTATTACCGAACCGGTCGATATTCAGCACACAACGTTCCATAGGAATGTTTAAGCTGCGAATAGCAGATTCGATTATCCTTTTATTCGCCTGGTGTGGAATAACCACATTGATATCGTCCATAGTCAATTGTGCTTGACGCACAACTTCTTGAGTAGACTGCACCATTACTCTTGTTGCAAATCGAAATACTTCTCGCCCGTTCATTTTCATAAAATGTAAGCCTTGATTGACAGTATCCATGCTCGTCGGAAACCGGCTTCCGCCTCCCGGCAAACATAATAAATCACCGCCTGATCCGTCCGATCTCATCGTAGCGGATATAAGACCCGCTCGCTGCTCCCCTGCCTGCAGGACGAATGCTCCCGCGCCATCTCCAAATAAGACACATGTATTTCGGTCTGTCCAATCTACTATCCGCGATAATGTCTCCGAGCCTATCACCAGGGCATTTTGTGCAGAACCAGAGCGAATTGCCTGGGTTGCCATATTCAAAGCGTAGATAAAACCGGAGCAAGCCGCCAGAATATCAAATGCTCCTGCTTTTACTGCACCGAGCTGATCTTGAACAATCGAAGCTGTAGCTGGAAATATATACTCAGGTGAAGATGTTGCAACAATGATTAACTCCACTTCGGCAGGTGTAATGTTGGCAATATTCAAAGCTTTGAGGGCAGCTTCAGTCGCAAGTGATGCCGTAGTTTCATTATCTGAAGCAATCCTGCGTTCGCGAATACCAGTTCTTGAAATTATCCATTCATCACTCGTGTCAACCATCTTTTCAAGCGCTTGGTTGGTTAATACTCGCTCAGGAACAGCCATCCCCCAGCCAGTTATATGGGCATATGTCATTATTATTTCACTTTGGTTTCGGAATAATGTAATCCATTTTTATTCTCTATGTTTAATATTTCACTGGTTGTTTATAACAAAATTACTCCGCACCCAGCCCGTTTATACTGCTTATTATTATAGAAGCATTATGACCGCCAAATCCGAAGGAATTTGACAAAATGTGGTTTACTGCCACTGTCCGTGCGGTATTCGGCACGTAGTCGAGGTCACATTCCGGATCAGGGGTCTCGTAATTGATAGTTGGGGGAAGGATCTGATCCTGCAATATTTTTGTACAAATCATGGCTTCAACAGCCCCTGATGCACCTAATAAATGTCCGGTCATTGATTTGGTAGATGAGATTGGCACATGATAGGCACGTTCACCAAAAACAGTTTTTATGGCAGCCGTTTCGCTTTTATCATTGAGAAATGTACTTGTACCATGCGCATTGATGTAATCGATGTCTTCTATTCCTAATCTTGCATCATCTAAGCAAACTTGCATACAGATCGCTGCCCCCGCCCCGTTTATTGCAGGTGCAGATATATGGAACGCATCATTCGTTGTACCATACCCTTTGATCTCCGCTAAAATCGGTGCACCTCTATTCAATGCATAGTCGTATTCTTCTAGAACAAGAACAGCGGAACCTTCACCCATAACAAAACCATCCCGGTTTAAATCGAAAGGGCGAGAGGCAGTTTGAGGGTCATCATTGCGAGTCGATAAAGCGCCCATTACACTTAGACCAGCCATCGCAATTGGGATAATAGCGGCTTCACTACCGCCAGCGATCATCACATCCGCATCATCCCGCAGGATAATCTCCTTTGCCTCCCCGATTGCATTCGTACCCGTTGCGCATGCCGTTACAACAGCCATATTAGGTCCTCGGACGCCAAAATGGATGGCGATTGTACCTGCTCCTGTATCGGGCAGCATCATCGGAATCAGAAAAGGGCTTACACGCAATGGCCCACGATCGTAAAATACTGACAATTGTTTATCAAGAGTTTCCATCCCGCCAATTCCTGAACCCAGCACTACCCCTATCCGGTCCCGGTTATCTTCATTGATCTCAAGCTGAGCACTTTCCACAGCTTGTATGGCAGACGCTAATGCATATTGAGCATAACGATCCAACCGGCGAGATTCCTTATGTCCGAATAATTTTTCACCGTCGAACCCTTTCACCTCTGCTGCGAATCGTGTTCGATATTCTGCCGGATCAAAGTGGGTAATTTCACCCGCCCCAGATTCCCCAGCCAATATATTCTTAAAAGTCGTATCCACATCATTTCCGACTGGTGAAATGCATCCCAAACCTGTAACAACCACTCGTCTACCCATCATTTTCTCCTTTGGAGACTAATGCAATGTACTTCGTCATATTTAAACACCACCAATTCAAATTAGATACTCTAATATTCATTTATCATTCTTCCTAATTAAAAAATATGGGAAAAATCGGGATTTACAATACCATTCTTTTACTGGTTTGTTTGAATGATCCCTGAATTTATTTTGATTAACTGGTTCACCTGGTGCATATGTAACCTGTCATGGGATGCGATAATGCCAACCATCTCTGTCAGATTGGTCGGACCGAAAATGGCATGGCGTGCAGCCAGCAACCATTCATCTTGTAATAATTTTTCAAGCATATCCAGCAGTTCTATACGTACTGCAATAAATTCTTCTAACGCAAATTTTCCATCCTGTTCATTATATTTTCGCTCATTTGCCCATTTATCGGTATCGATCCCAGAAATAAAGGGATTATTTTTTTGTCTTAATTGTTTTATACGGGCGAGATTTACTTCTCGGTCAACATCTCGTAAATGGCAGATAACTTCGGTCATACTCCATTCCTTGTGTACTGGGCGTGATCCCCAATCCGATGACGACATATCGCCGCATAATGTATCAAGCGCTGCAGGTGTGGATCGCAATATCGCTAAAAGAGCTTCGGGCGTGGAGAAATCCGGTTCCAGTTCTTCTGGCGGGCTGTTTTCCAACCAAGCCATTAACTCGGATAATTTCCCGCTAGGTTCAGAAACGATTTTATTCTCGGATTTTCCATCCTCATTCGGATTTACCCAAAATGTAGCCAGACCAAGTTTGCGAGCTGCATCGATATCTCTCTCAAGATCATCGCCAACAACAACGACCGGTCCAACTGGCCATCCCATTTGAGCCAACACCTCGGCAAAATAAGCCGGATTTGGTTTAGCAAAATGGAATTCCTCATATGAAGAGACCAGTTCGTATTGATAATCCGATGGCGATAAATTTGCCCAATTTAACCTTTGCTCTATGGCTGTTATTGGGAATAGAGGATTAGTCGAAATTGTGATGGTGAAGCCGCGTTCCAGTGCCTGGTTTACCAACTTAACCGCTTCAGGTTTTGGTTTTGTTAATCGCTTTAATTTTGGGAAAACATTTGAGTAAAAATCATCTGCGTATGCAGAAAATTCCTCTCTATTAATTCCAAGCGGCGGGAAAAATGAAGCTTCAAAAACTTCGAGAAGCGTACAATCCGGTTGGCGATTATCAAACATATCCCTGGTTGAATTAAGCAGCTCCTTTACAAACCGTCCCGGTTCGACGATAGGAGCTACGGTTTGAGAAAAAGCTTCTAGGTAATGCGGCAGAAACTCATCGAAATTATTTTTAAGCAGCGTGTCATCAAGATCGAGCAGCAAATTTATTGTCACTAATCCCCCTCAGTAAAAACTTCGGGTAGAATATGGCATTCTCCACATCCAATATGCGGATCGAATCCTTCACGAAGGGTTTTCGTGCAATAAGTTTTCACTTTGACTCTGTTTTTCCCGAATGGAAAGGAACGCGCCAGGCGTGGTTCTAAGACCATATGAGAACAAGCATTTGCAAGCAAGATCTCAGGAACTGGACAGGAATTACAATAATCCGCTTTCCACTCGATTTCCGGTGAAGTTGTTTGCAGCAACCTGCACTCTTCCACGCTGCGGCCGCGGAAATAATCTCCATAAAAATACCGGCATTCTTTGCCGGCTGGTGTTATCATAAAATCTCCGGTAATTCTAAATTTAATAATAAAGTATAGCTTGATCTAAGATCCAGCAATTACTACACTCTTGTTACGTAATTGCCATTTTCGGTGTTTACCCGGATCACATCCCCCGACACAATAAAATTTGGTACTTGTACTTGTAATCCCGTTTCCGTGGTGACTTTCTTAGTTACACCTGTAGCAGTATCGCCTCGTATCCCAACACCAGCATCAACAACTTCTAGATCGACAGTTATTGGCAGTTCCACATCCAGCGCTTCCCCCTCATAAAGAGTAAGTTTTACCTCGAGACCTTCTTTAATATATTCGGTGGAGTCCCCTAATACTTCAGCGGATATCGCTGGCTGTTCATAAGTTTCCGTGTCCATAAAATGATAACTATCCCCATCATTATAGAGATATTGCACTCTATGGTAATCCAGGTTTACATCATTAACCCGATCGCCGGATTGGAAAGTCGGTTCTGTAATGGCTCCGGTACGCATGTTTATAATTTTCACACGAATAGTCGCCTTCCCGCGGCCAGGCTTATGGTGATGGTATTCTAATACTTTAAATAAACTACCATCAGCCTCATATGTTACTCCCTTTCGTAATTCATTGACGTCCTTCATATTTCTTCCTTATAGTAATTTGCTTTATCCACCAAGGATAATAATATTTGAAAGTAGATAAAAATTATCCTTGATGCAGTTTTCTTCATATTCAAAAAAATAAAACGTGAAACGCAAAATCACGTTTCACGCCATGGAACATGACCAGCCAGAATTATAGCCTGTGGGTTTTGGACTGGCAAGGGTACCGCGTTTATGAAAATTTGATTAACCACCCAAAAATTACCCACTCCCGATTATAATTTGGACTAAACATTTCTGGTTAGCGAGCATTGTGAAAAAAATCTTTATCGTAATTCTGGTCCTGCTTTTCCAACTAATTCCTGCTCCCTCAACACAAGTCTTTGCTCAGGATGAGTTGCCGGATGGTCCTTTATATATTGTCCAGGAAGGAGATTCGCTTTGGGATATTGCCTATCGCTTTGGGCTATCTTTGGATTCATTAGCCAACTCAAATGGGATAACAGATGCCAGCCAACTTACCATCGGTGACGAACTGGTAATACCCGGTTTAGAAGGCATCCAAGGTTACCTTACCACAGTCAATGTATCCTATGGGGAAACGCTTCGAAGTCTGAGCCGCAAACACCAAATACCTGAAGAAATGTTGATGAAACTCAACCGATTAACGACATCATATGAATTGTACGTCGACAGGTCAATGGTGATACTTGAACCTAAGCTCAATGAAGGCCACTTGAAGAGAGAATCGATAAATCCAGGTCAGTCGTTGTTCGAAAAAGCTGTTTCGCAAGATATCAATCCCTGGAGTTATATCATTGATAACAACCTGTCGGGGACCTGGAGTGTTTTACCTGGGGAAGTGCTGCATATGGTCTCTGCCAAGGAAGATGGTTCTATAAGTATCTCGACTACCGGGTTAGAACCCAGCGCATTTCCTGAAACGATCGCAGAGATTTCTATCAATCCACTGCCAGCCATACAGGGAAAAACAGAGGTACTCAAAATCAGCAGTGATATTAATCTGGAAATTGATGGCTCAATATTAGAACAGGAACTGGTTTTCTTTCAAGAACAAGGTGGAGAGTATATCGGCATTCAAGGTATTCATGCAATGATAGATCCTGGGATATACCCATTAAATCTGCAGATTTCATCCATGGGATCAAATGCTGGTAGTGCTAGTTTTTCATTCTCCCAACCCATATACGTAAAAAGCGGCGGGTATGCTTTTGACCCTGTGCTGGAAGTCTCCCCTGAAACCATAGATCCTGCTGTTACACGGCCAGAGGATGCACAGTGGGCAGCCTTATTTGCTCCATTAACTGCAGAAAAACTTTGGGATGGAACTTTCAAGAGTCCTGTTCCACCAGATTTTGCAGAGTGTTGGCCTTCCCTGTACGGGAATCGCCGTTCTTATAACGGCAGTCCATATGAATATTTCCATACTGGGTTGGATTTTTGCGGCGGTGTTGGTACACAAATCTTCGCGCCTGCCGCAGGTCAGGTAGTATTTGCTGGTCCTTTAACAGTTCGGGGTAACGCAACCGTCATAAATCACGGTTGGGGAATTTACAGCGCATATATGCACCAATCAGAAATCCTGGTAAATGTTGGAGATGTAGTTGAGCCCGGTCAGGTTATCGGATTGGTTGGAGGTACAGGACGCGTAACCGGCCCGCATCTTCATTGGGAGATATGGGCCGGCGGGATTCAGGTTGATCCAATGGATTGGCTTAACCAATCTTATCCGGAATTGGATGACCAACCCCTTCAAGAGACTTTCTAAGAAATTTACTCTTCTTCGTCCGAAGTTGTCTGATTTTCCTCTAAACTTTTATAAAATTCATTGAGTATCTTTTGCGCATCTTCTAATTTATCTTTAGGTACTAATATCTGCGTTTCTCCAAGAGGACCGATTGTTAAACCAATTGCTCGACCAGCGCCTTCTTGTGAGAGTACAACTGGAATATCCTGGGCTTCTAACATACCGCGAATTATTTCCGCATCAATAGATCCAGAAATTTCGTCCAAAACCTCCCATTGTTCTTCAGTCATTTTATTTCCTCCAATCAACTTTTTGCATCAAGATTTGGCGTAGTTTCAAATTCTCATAGAGTATAATATTGGATGGCTTTCAGTGCAAACCCAATTATCTTCAGCTGATCGTGCCGCACTATATTTCAATTCACTGCATCGAGGGAATTTATGGTTACAGCAACTCTCTCAATTCGAGATGATTATTGGGAAACTTTTCGCCTTCAAGACGAAGATAACGAATTAATTTACAATCACTTGCTCGAATTGGAAACACCTCTTACAACACATGAACTGATCGTTGAATTAATAGATTGCGCGTATTCAACGTGAAAAACAAACGATTGAAGAACAACATACTGCCGGTGGAGATCTTTACCAGCCGAAAGGCACTTATTCAAACAATCAGAATCTGGTTTTTCCCGCACTGGGGTGGCAGAAAGGCCGAATTGTGGAAATTCGCCAGGGGAATAACCCTGATCTAGATGATTTTCAGGTTATCAAAGTGGATATGGATGATGGTAACTCGCGCGAATTTGCTGCCAATCTGAAAGACCATATACTCAACGAACCACCCAAAATTGCCGGCAAGTCTGATGCACTTAACCCACAATTCGTTTTGCTAAACCACGGCAAAGATATAGAAAATGTGCTCGAAGGATATTTAGAAGGGAATCAAGATTTTGTTCGTATTGCTGGTCGTTGGTTCCCGAGGGAATTACTGGTCGATATCAACGAAGGTCACCTGAATCTGGCTGAAGCCGTGTTGGATATGGCAGAAGGCGGCCCGCTGCCAATATCAAATTTATTGGAACAAATAGAATTAGACTCAAACGTAAATCCCAAATTAGTCGAATTTTCCCTCGATCATGCACTACAAGAGGATGAGCGCTTTGATGAGGTCGGTCCAGCGGGTGATGTCCTTTGGTTCCTTAAACGTTTAGAACCGCAACCTGTCCTCGAGACCCCCATTTATCTGCAGTACCACGAAATTGATTATGATCGTTCCATCCTTACTTCAGATATGCTCGCGCTCGAACAACAACTGGATGATGAACTGTCGCCGATCGAGGAGAGTTTTACTTTCTTAGATGAAGCTGAAATCCGCATGATACTGCCTCATTGGATAACAGGAACACTTCCGCTTTCTGCAAGGATACAACATTTATTTCCGACCGCATATGAGGCTCCTCGAATCCGGTTTATATTAATTGACGGGGAATCGGGAGAGAAATTTCCTGGATGGGTTGTTCGTAAAGAAAAATATGTTTATGGATTTAAAGAGTGGTATGACTCAAAAGAACTCATTCCAGGCAGCGTCTTCCGGATCAGAAAAGGGGATCAGCCTGGAGAAGTTATCATTCACGCAGACAGCAGCCGTTCAAGCCGTGAATGGATTCGCACGGGTTTGATCGGTTCAGATGGAGGGATTGTGTATGCGATGTTGAAACAGATTATCACCGGTCCTTTCGACGATCGCATGGCTGTTGCAATACCTGATAAAAATGCAATTCCCCTTCTATGGGAGAGAATGCAAAAAGAGAAAACACCTTTCGAAAAGGTGATTGTCAATACTGTCCGGGAACTGGCAAAGCTCAATCCACAAAATCATGTTCATGCCAGTGAATTGTACGCCGCCGTTAATGTGGTTATGCGCTGTCCACCAGGACCAATGATGGCTCTTCTTGCTTCTCGTCCCTGGTTTATCCATGTTGGAGATTTGCATTATCGATTAAGCGATTCTGACGAAATTCTTGAAGATTAGACCTGATACAAAAAGGTCTTCCTTGGAGGGTGAAATTGAATGAAGTAAAACGCATAAGTCTGGTCAAACCGACTTTAGACACACCGTACCATATCGACTTTAATTGGTGGAGCCACCACGACCGGAATTGGCGTGTTTATCTGCGAAATTATTTGTGTGACGAACATAAACAAGCGTTTGCAGAAATTGACGCAGGTGAGTTTGTAGATTGGGTAGATCCAGACACAGCAGAAGTTCACCAGGTAGATGGATTACAGAACATTCTAATTACACATTGCGCCAGACAAGAATCATTTATAACCCATCAAACCGCGTTAGTAGATTCAATTTTTCGATTATTCTTAGCCAATGGAAATTCTCCTCTATCTGCTTCAGAGCTCAGTGAGCGTTTAGGACGGGATGCTTTTACCATATTAAGAACAATATCAGGAACACGAGTATATCGGGGCTTGCGTCCTTGTATTGAATAATCACTTCCTGCCCCCGTAGCTCAATGGACAGAGCACTGGCCTTCTAAGCCATTGGTTGTGGGTTCGAGTCCCGCCGGGGGCGCTATTTTATAAAAGGAGTATTCAAGGAAAGAAGTGGAATGTGTCGTTGTTACTAAAAATTTAGACAATTCTAGAATGTAAATTCCGGAACAAGCAATGGATAAGTGGGATTATGGTGTCAGAATATGACTACCTGGAGGATATTCAGTTCATGGATACTAATTATTCTCGTTGGCAGCTGAGAATGCGAACACCTTCTTGGCGTCCACCAACCGATATTTTTGAAACAAATGACACCATTGTGATTCGAGTGGAAATTGCCGGTATGCATGAAGACGATTTCTCAATAGAAATAAACGGGCGTCTCCTGACAATTATGGGTACCAGACCAGACGTAACCGAACAAAGAGCCTATCATCAGATGGAAATTCGCTTCGGTGAATTCAACATAGATTTCGAATTTCCCTTTCCTGTGGATTCTGACAACATTGATGCTGTATACAAAGATGGATTTTTAAGGGTTGTTGTCCCAAAATCCAAACCACGCCAGATTGACATTAAATAGTATTAAATAATATCGAGGTTATTTCATGTCGGCATCCCGCTGGAATTCAAATTATCGAGAAATGATCGAAATGTTCATCGAAGAACGGAAGCGTCATGAAGATTTAACTGAAGAGTTTTTTACTTCTCATGAAACTGAAGTAAATGTGGATATTTTGGATACACAAATTCCAGCTCGGAATGAAAAAGAGGATGACCAAATTCCTGAAATCCTTCCCATCTTACCGCTTAGGGGTTTGGTTGTTTATCCGCACACTGCGATACCGCTCACAATAGGTCAGGCGCGTTCCATCCGTCTCGTTGATGAAGTAATGTCGGGTGATGACCGGATGATTGGATTAGTCGCCTCAAAAAATCCAGAATTAGAAGTCCCTGAACCTAAAGACTTGTATTCCATTGGTACAGTTGCAATTGTACATCGTATGTTTCGTGCGCAAGATGGGACGATCCGGCTGGTTGTCCAAGGACTCGTACGCTGCAGGATTGAGGAGTATGTTCAATTAAACCCCTATTTGAAAGCAAAGGTAGAAGCCGCACCTGAGACGGTTGAAGAAGATCTCGAATTGGAAGCGTTAGTTCGCAACGCAAGCGATCAATTTGAGCATATAGCTGAAATGATCCCTTCAATTCCAAGAGAATTAGTCGCCTCTGTTTTAACACTGGAAGATCCGCTGCAGACAATTTACACGATCGCCAATTTCCAACGAATGGAACTTGAAGATGCTCAATCACTTTTAGAATTTGATTCTGCCTCGGAAAAGCTCCATAAACTGGTGGGAATATTGACCCACGAAGTAGAAATATTGGAAATGGGTCAGAAAATTCAGGATGAGGCGCGTTCAGAGATTGAAAAAGTTCAGAGAGAATATTTCCTGCGCGAGCAGCAAAAGGCGATACAGCGTGAATTGGGAGAAGGCGACGAGCAGACCGCGGAAGTTGAAGAGTTTCGACAGAAAATTGAAGATGCTGGAATGTCAGAAGAGGCAGAAAAACAAGCTCGACGGGAGTTGGAACGCCTTAGTCGCTTACCAACAGCAGCCGCTGAATATGGAGTCATCCGGACTTATTTAGACTGGCTTGTTACGCTTCCATGGTCCGTTTCAACACAGGACAACCTCGAGATTGCACACGCTCGCCAGGTTCTAGATCAAGACCATTATGGTCTGGAGGATGTAAAAGAACGAATTTTAGAATTTTTAGCCGTTCGAAAACTTCGTCTTGAACGCGCAGAAGAACTGGAGCAAATACCCGCAGATGAAATTCATAGAATTCGCGAAGGCGTTATCCTTTGTTTTGTCGGTCCTCCCGGTGTGGGGAAAACCTCTTTAGGACGTTCGATTGCGAGAGCTTTAGGGCGGAAATTTGTACGCATTTCTCTGGGCGGTATGCGAGATGAAGCTGAAATTCGCGGTCATAGGCGCACCTACATTGGTGCTTTGCCCGGCAGAATTCTGCAATCCCTGCGGCGAATCGAATCACATAACCCTGTCTTCATGTTGGATGAAGTCGATAAGTTGGTTTTTGATTTTCATGGCGATCCTGCCTCAGCTTTACTCGAGGTTTTGGATCCAGAACAAAACAATGAATTTCGAGACCACTATGTGGAGGTTTCATTTGATCTCTCCCAGGTTATGTTCGTCACCACGGCAAACCTGTTAGAACCCATCCCAGGACCATTGCGAGATCGGATGGAGATTATTTTCCTTTCCGGTTATACCGAGAGGGAAAAAATCGAAATAGCAAAAGGATATTTAATACCCCGCCAACTGAGGGAAAACGGTCTTCGCACGGAGGAAGTAATCTTCACAACTGAAGGGCTCCAGGAGATTATCCAGTCTTACACTCGTGAAGCAGGTGTTCGGAACCTGGAGCGAGAGATCGGTTCAGTATGTAGAAAGATCGTAACAAAAATCACCGAAGGTGATTTAGAGGAAGTTGAAGTTACTCCCGATCAAGTGCGAGAGCTTCTAGGGCGGCCCAGATTCTTTCGTGAAGAAGAAATTGCTTCTCGCACATCCATTCCAGGTGTCGCTACCGGGCTGGCGTGGACACCTGCAGGAGGAGATGTCCTGTTCATCGAATCAACTCAGATGCCAGGTAAAAATGGTTTCCAAATCACTGGATCAATTGGAAATGTTATGCAAGAATCGGCCAAAGCGGCATTATCTTATGTACGGTCAAATGCAAAATCGCTAGGCATACGAGAAGACTTATTCGAACAATCTGACATCCACCTTCATATACCTGCCGGTGCACAACCCAAAGATGGACCATCTGCCGGTGTAGCAATTGCCACGTCACTTGTTTCATTGGTGACAGGACGATCTGTACGGCCAGATGTGGGTATGACAGGAGAGATCACTTTACGTGGTCAGGTAATGCCGGTTGGTGGAATTAAGGAAAAAGTGCTTGCTGCCCATCGTTCTGGATTAAAAACCGTTATACTACCAACCAGGAATGAAGCAGACCTTGAAGATATTCCCCAAGAGGTCCAGAATGAGATTGTTTTCGTTTATGCAGACACTGTAAAAGATGTTTTGAGTACGGCTTTAGAGCCTGATGGAACCGGAAAAATGAAAAAGAAGAACAAACCTAACGTATGATAATTTATCGAATATTTTTATGTATAAATAATTTGGTCGCAATCTTATGAATTGGTTCACAATCGATCTACATACACATACCCCTGCCTCCAGTGATTACCAGCAGGCAGATATTTCTGTCTTAGATATCCTGCATCGCGCTCGAAGCGCGCGGATTGGATGCAATCGCTCTTACCGATCACAATACAGTCGCTGGATATCGCCGGATGCAGGAAGAGATTCAACAATTGGAAATGCTTGAAAAATTGGGGCGTATCGAGCCAGAAGAAAAACTAAGACTGGAAGAATATCGAAGAATATCCAATAAAATTCTCGTATTTCCCGGCTTTGAGTTTACTGCAACGTTTGGTTTTCACATCTTGGGTATATTCTCACCGGAAAAACCAATACGTGAGATAGAACATTTATTGCTCAATCTAAATATCCCGACTGATCAACTAGATGATGGTTCAGCAACAGTGGGTGCATCAAGTGATGTTTTAACCGCCTATAGATTGATTGATGAAGCTGGCGGCCTGGTGATCGCTGCCCATGCAAATTCTAACAACGGGATTGCTATGCTCGGGTTTCCACTTGGAGGTCAGACCAAAATCGCGTACACGCAGGATATCCATTTGCATGCACTTGAAGTCACCGACCTTGAACATAAACGAGGACGCAACACAGCAGCCTTCTTTAGCGGAAAAAAACCTGAGTACCCGCGACGTATGCATTGTATTCAGGGATCAGATGCTCATCGTCTGATAGCTGACCCTGACCGGAAAAAGAATCTGGGTGTTGGAGACCGGGCTACCGATGTGCGTTTGTCCAAATTATCTTTCGATGCACTGATTCAATTATTTCAGTCCAATGATTTTGAACGCACACGCCCTCATCGCCGAACCGCAGAACCTGCCTTTGACTACATCCGGTCAGCTCAAGAAGAAGGTGCAAACATCATCCAGGACTTTCATGAGAGCATGGCTGCAAAAGGTGGTAAATTGTACGCGATTATCGCCGATGTTTGCGCATTCGCTAATACCAATGGAGGCACTTTATACATTGGTATTTCAGCGAACCCTAAAAAACCAGCCCTTGGCACCAATAATCCCACCCAATCCATATCACAATTGGATAAGGAGATAGCAAATCGACTCAGTCCTCCGCTTCAATGTACCTTAGATATCCACGATACAAATGGGAAGAAAGTGATCCGAATTTTAATACCAAGAGGAGATGATCCTCCTTACGCAGTGGATGACAGTAAAATCTATATTCGCTCAGAAGCCGAGACCGGGATGGCTGTGCGGGATGAAATCGTCGGTCTGGTACAGAGAGGACCGGGAGGAATATCACAACCTGTTGACCAACTACCAGATTTTCCAAAAGAAAAAGATTCGCTTGAACCCAAGATGCCAATTTCAGAATCAGATGGTATTACAAAAGGCTTGGAAGGCGCCCCCAAAACTGGCGTTGAAATTGTCTCTGTTGAAGAAAGAAAAGGAAGACAGTATTTTATCGTACGTGATTTGCGCAATGGCAATGTTGTAAAAAATGTTACCCAAACCTCCGCCAGAAAGTTATGGCATTACGCCATTACACGCTATGCTCAACTACCAAAAGATCCTAAGAAAGATCAAGAAATTCGTTGGCAGGATTCTTACGGCTTGATCGATCGCCGAAAACAGGGCAAGAGTATTCGTTACGATCTAATCCAGAAAGCAGGCAAGAATTATAGATACTACTTTGGAGTAACTGAAGACGGTATTCATGGTCCCTGGAGAGAACTTGTCGGTCTGGATGATGAGTGAACGAAAAGAATTCCTCACAACAAGCTGAATATTGGTTTATACGGATCCACCTTTCCCGACTAAAACCCGGATTCAAAAAAGGGCACCAATTCAATGATGATTAATTTCGGAATTATTACTGTATCTGATAGATCTTCGCGTGGTGAACGCCCGGATTTAGCAGGACCTGCTCTTAAAGAACTCTTATTGT
This sequence comes from uncultured Chloroflexia bacterium, assembly GCA_963753725.1. Taxonomy (GTDB): domain Bacteria; phylum Chloroflexota; class Anaerolineae; order Anaerolineales; family UBA4823; genus CAVWDI01. Next base: position 695,785 of record CAVWDI010000001.1, read on the forward strand.
CTCAGGGTTGGAATGTGAAAAGACAGGAAATCGTACCGGATGTTTTGGAAAAAATTAAAGGCTTACTTTTAACCTGGTCAGATACGGGTGATCTCGATGTTTTATTAACAACCGGAGGAACTGGATTTAACCCACGCGATATAACCCCGGAAGCGACCCAGGCTGTGATTGAGCGGCCAGCACCTGGCATCTCTGAAGCAATGCGCTCAATCAGCTACCAGGTAACCCCGCACTCAATGCTTTCTCGAGCAGTTGCCGGGATTCGCAAAAAAACCTTAATCATAAATTTACCAGGCAGTCCTAAAGGCGCAGTAGAAAATTTGACTGTGGTTATTCCCGTCCTGCCTCATGCTATCCAATTGCTGTCTGATAGTCCCAATGCAGAAGCTGGCCATAAAATATAGACAAAAGAAACCATTCTGCACAAAACACCTCAGATAGATAATAATTTGGTTTTATATTCGAGTATCATCAGCCTTTATAAGCCTGCTGGCGATCACCATCCGCTGTACCTCACTGGTCCCCTCCCCAATTGTCATCAAGCGTGCATCACGATACATTAACTCTACCGGATATTCACGACTGTATCCATATCCGCCGTGAATCTGAATAGCGCTGCGCGTAACTCGTTCAGCCATCTCGGTTGAAAACAATTTTGCCATCGCGGCTTCTGTTGTGTAGGGTCGAACCTTTTCTTTAACCAGGCAGCGTATCGCACCATCAATCTTGCGGCTTCAATTTCAGTCCCCCCATCTGCAATCATCCATTGGATTGCCTGACGGTCAGCGATGGGTTTCCCAAACGTCTGTCGCTCCTTGCTGTAGCGAATGGATTCCTCCAATGCTGCTCGCGCTATTCCTACCGATATGGCTCCTATCCCGATCCTTCCCCCATCCAAAACGGATAATGTCTGTTTTAGCCCTGATCCGATTTCTCCTAACAAATTCTCATACGGGACCTGGACTTCCTCAAAATTGAGCGCATTGGTAGGTGAACCGTTCAAACCCATTTTTTTCTCCGAGGTCCCAATATTCAAACCTTTTGATTCGGTCGGTACGATAAACATACTTAAGGAATGAGGACCACCGGAAGGATTTGTCCGCGCCAATACCAGAACATAATCAGAGATACTGGCATTCGTACACCACATTTTTGATCCATTTATCACCCAAACATCACCTCTGATCGCGGCACGGGTGCAAATTCCTCCTTTAATATCCGATCCCGCATCAGGTTCAGTAATAGCAAATGCCGCCAATTTACCTTTGCCATCGACCACCTTTGGTAAGAACTGCTGTTTTTGTACTGGTGTACCATAGGTGGAAATTGGGGCGCATCCCAATCCATTATGGGCAGCGATCGACAATGCAGTGCTTCCACATCCCCACCCCAATTCTTCCAGGGCAATCGCAGCGCTGACCGCATCGACACCCGCGCCCCCATAATCTTCACTTACATTTAAACCCAGCAAACCTAACGGACCCATCTTGCGAACGGCAGCCCAATTGAATTGCGCCTCTTCATCCACTTCTCCAGCTTTGGGTTTAATTTCTCGCTCAACAAAATCATGCACAGCACTCTGCCACATCTTTTGCTCGGGCGTGAGATCGAAGTTCATTTTCATTCTCCTATTTGTTTCATAAAAACGGACTGGTTTCGATTGTAAGGAATTAGATCGGCTGTTTCGAACTTAATAACATCGATAGATGTTAAAAACCAAAATCGAGATGAAACTTACTCAAATTAAGGTGCGGAGGTCGGCGTCATGAACTCCTCTGCCACCCAACCTTGGTACTCATCCAGAGAGACATACCACCAGTAAAAACCTTTTGCATACACCCCATTTAATTTGTTCATATGTTTAAGGATTACCCCTTCACTGTTTTCCGAGACAGATCCGATTGCGAAGTAATTAGTACCTGGTCCCAATCGCACGGACAGCTGGCTGTTCTCAGAAGTAATAAATCGATCCCCTACTGAATACTGTGTAGATTGTTCTTTCGGCTGCACATGGACCATCATCACCCCGTTGGCTACAGCTCGCTCAATATTCTCCTCACTGACACCAGGATCACCAGCTGGAGTTTTATTCTTTACTTCCCCATTTACGACCATCGTTGATGATCCACCCCCATCCAAAGCCATCCCCCAGGCTGCGCCCAATGTGTTTTTGACAAAATTCGCCATCTCAACAATGCTCATTCCGAGGTTTCCAAATGGATCCTTGTCATCGACAACCAAAAAATAAATATATCGATCATTAAACGCTATCGCTGTACGTGCATTACGCAAGATGGCGCCTAAATCTCCTAATTTCTGGATTTCACCGTTTCTTAAAAAAATATAACTTCCACCTGTTGCAGCATAAGTCTTCGACCAATTATAGTTTAGATCTGTTTTACAGTCTCCCTCAAAATGTTTTATCTCCTGAGAGATTGCGACCGCATCTCCTGGTAAGAACTTGTTACGTAATCGATCTCCCGCTCCTTCAGCAGCAGACAGCACAACATGATCAAATGGTATAAATGAAGGACCTAATCCATCTCTAACCTCGATCACGGTGCCATCCGTAACGGCAGGAGATCCTAATAATGCCGGTTGGTTCAATTGGATTAATACTTCAATCTCGGCTTCATATAGTGTGGTTGCGTCATACTGAGGCGTGAAAAGGATGAGTTCGTTACCTTCGGGTGCGGTGTTAATTGTTTCAAAATAAATCTCTTCACTTGTTCTCAAATTCTTAACAACTTGTTTTTTCGGATGATGGAGTACACAGCCTCCCAGGAAAATACTGCGATCGAGCTTCCATGCAAAACCGCTCCCATTCTCTAAATCATCAAACCGTTTAGCATACCATCCGGATTGAACCTGTCCTCGCCAAGGAATGCCAGTCTCTGTATCGTAAAAATAACCATTGATAGCAACAACAACTTGATTTCGCCCCCCCCATTCCTCTCCCCAAAAGTTAATCGCCTGATCGTAGCGCTTTACCATCTCGCTGACTGGCTCCAATTTTCCACTTAATTTACCTTGCCCGATGCTTGTCTCGAGAATAACATCCGGATTTGATCGATCCATCCTGGCGACGTAAATATGGTTTGGGTCAGAAAGATAAAATTCCCTGTACTCGATGCCAGGCGCTAGCGGTTCCCATTGAGAACCCTGCCCAAACACATCTTTTGATGAGAGCAGGAGATATATCACCGCAAGAAGGATCAAGCTGACTGATCTAAGTTTCATTTTTTATAATTGTAAATCCGTTGGTTTTTCAATCCTGATTTATTTCAAAGTGACTTCAACGACAAAATCACACATATTATAAGCAAATCAATTTTACAATATATTTGATTCCAAAGCATAGCCCCGGTCCCTGTCTCATTTGAAAATCATCTGCCAATAAATTAAGATGCAACCAAAAAGCCGTTCATGCGTAAATAGTAGTAGAAGATTTAACTACTAAAAAATAAAATGGGTGTGAAATAAATGGGTATTTTTGAATTTATCTTTGCGGTCATCGGTGGGATTATCGGTTTTTTCCTGAGTATTAGCGGCGCTGTTGCCGGGTTTATCCTGAAGATTTTAGGCACTGCTTGTGGATGTATCGGTTGTGTATTTGTATTTACCCTGGTTATTCCTATAATCATAATTTTAGCCCTGGTTTTGTAATTCAACTCATCCATAGGTGAAATAGGCTTATACATCCGGTGTTTGATTTATGAACCCGGAGAATATAAGCCTATCCAGTTTTAAATTTGTTCCGGCAAATTAACAGAATGCAAGTTCATGGTACACTAACAGTGTATTCTGTTCATAAGCTAGAACTGTCTATGACTCCCAAGAAACACACAAATAAAAAACCACTTCTTTTATCAATTTCTTTAATCGCCGTTATTACCGCGATTACATATCTTCCATTAATAAACAGTTTTGGATATATTCGTGATGATTGGTATTTAATCTGGAGCGGTTACACACAGGGACCTCAAAAAATCGTTGAAATCTTCTCAACAGACCGCCCTGTTCTGGGATTAATTTATTCCTGGACTTATTCCATGCTGGGGGACGGGCCCTCAGGTTGGAATATTTTTTCTTTTACCATGCGTCTCCTGGGTTTTTTCGGAGTCTTTTGGATCTTATCCCTGCTCTGGCCAAAGCGCAACTATGCTAATACGCTCATCACATTACTTGTCGCGGTGTATCCAGGATTTTTACAACAGCCTAACGCGAACACATTTAGCAATTTGATTTTGGCCAGCTCTTTCGCCATCATTTCAATCGCTTTGACTTTACAAGCATTGAACACCGGGAAAAGACTTTATAAAATACTTTTCCTCATCCTATCATCCATCCTGACAATCGTTTATTTACTTATCGCAGAATATCTGATCGGAATGGAAGCCGTCCGGTTTATTCTTGTCTTTTATGCCGTTCTCCGCGACCAACAGAAGGAGACGCTTAAAAATAAATTTACTCAAACTATTGCGGTTGTTTTTTCTAATTTACTGGCTGCTGGAATAATTGTTATATGGCGAATATTTTTCTTCAGGAGCGATCGACCAGCTGTGAATGTAAACACATTGGTCGACAGTTATTCATCGTCGCCGTTTTACAATGGATTGAGACTTGCGGTTGAATTCATCAAAGACCAATTAGAAACCATATTCGGCGCCTGGTCTATACCTTTCTATAATCTGGCAAAACAAACCAGATTAAAAGAATTCGCAATTTCTTTATTTCTGATCCTTGTTGCTGTATCCATAATTCTTTTCTACCATTATTACTCACGCAAGCCGGTTAAAAACCACACTGATAAGTTCGAAGTTGAATCTCCTTTTGCTCGTGATTATCTCATCCTGGGATTTTTATGCGTGGTTGTCACTTCACTTCCAGTAATTATTTCCAACCGCAATGTACTTTACCAATCCAATTGGGATCGATATACACTGCAATCTTCATTTGGCGCTGCGTTATTCCTTTATGGTCTGATATCGTTTATTCATAAAGAATGGGTTCGTATAACAATATATTCGTTATTGATCGGAATCGCAGTTTCCACGCATTATATAAACGCTGTGAGATTCAAGGATATTTGGGAAGCGCAGCGTCAGCTCTGGTGGCAGTTCTCCTGGAGAGCGCCAGACATGGAAGAGGATACGGTATTGGTTGGGTCAATTTACCAGTACGGCTATGAGGAAGATTATGAATTGTGGGCGCCAGTTAACTTGATCTATTATCCGGAAGCGCAACAACCAAAAATTCTAGCCGAAGTATTGAACCAACAAACAACAAAAAATATTCTGAGTTCATTTTGGGATAGCGGCGCAACGCGCACCATCGAATATGATAGAGATTATGAAAACACGCTTGTTATTAATATCCCCAGCCCGTTATCGTGTCTGCATATAATTGATGGCGATAGACCTGTGGTATCAGAATATGCTGAAGCGGATATCCAGGCGATCGCCCCATTCTCAAACATCAGCCGGATCCTCACTGCTCAAACAGAGATACAACCGCCAATGATTATCTTTGGCGCAGAACCCGAACATGGTTGGTGCTATTACTATCAAAAAGCTATGCTGGCTTCCCAGGCTGGTGATCACGAAGAAGTGGTTCGATTGGGGAAGGAAGTAAGGGACGCGGGTTTAAAACCCGCGGATTGGTATGAATGGATACCGTTTATTGAAGGCTATGCATATACTGGAGAATATAAAGAGGCGAAAAAATTAATCCCCATTATCCGTGAATTGCCCTATGTAAAATACCAAATATGCATCAATTTAGAAGAACAGGATCCAGTTCAAAATAAAGAGGCTCTGGATTTTCTTTACCAGAATATATGTAAAAGAAAATAATCCATCATCAAAACCAGCGCTTTGTTTATTCTTTAGTAGCAAATACCTTTCTGGAACGAAAAAATGTCATGACAAATGTCATCACATTGAAAATACAAAGGACAGTTTGAATTTGTGTTAATTTGGATTTATACTTATAATTGTGATCCGGTTGATTGAAAGACCAAACCTTGGTTCCAGAACAACCGATTTATTTTGGCCAGGTAGCTCAGTTGGTAGAGCAGCGGACTGAAAATCCGCGTGTCAGCGGTTCAATTCCGCTCCTGGCCACCATTTATTTAAATTTCAGGGAAGATATATATGAACGATGAATGTTATCTCGTTTTAGGCGGTGGGGGAATGGTCGGCTTCCAGGTCGCACAGCGCATTGCGCGGCGATTGGAGCCTCAAAAAGTGATCATCGCCTCCCTCTATCAAAAAGAAGTCCGCCAGGCAGTACGTATTCTTGAAAGAGAATTTCCAGAGATTGAATTCGTAGGTTTTTGGGGGGATATTTTTGTGCGCAGTGATTTCAACGTAAGCGATAGGCAGCAGCGTCTTCGTCGGCGACAGCTGCTCGAAAATTCTGAAAACCGTCAGGGACTATTTGAAGACCTTTTTGGAAATGTGGATGATGCCTACCAAAAATCCCATCTCGTCCAGTTAATTCTCGAACATAAGCCAGATGTAATCGTAGACGCGATAAATACCGCGACTGCAATCAGCTACCAGGACATATATTCTGCGACAGAGATTGCGCGGCGGGATTTCATCGCGCTGCAAAACAGCCTATCTGTAAATGATCCTGATTATCTCGATGTAAGGTTGCAAGAAGTAGAACGATCTATTGAGATTTTAATGATTTCTCAATATATCCCCCAGCTCATCAGACACATGATTTTATTAAACAAAGCCATTCGTGAAGCGAACACCAGGCTTTATTTGAAAATCGGGACAACAGGAACAGGCGGTATGGGGTTGAACATCCCATATACACACGGCGAAGACAAACCCAGCGCAAAATTAATGTCAAAGACCGCCATGGCTTTTGCGCATACTGGATTGATGTTTCTAATGGCCCGCACACCTACTGAAGATTACCCCGATGCCCCACCAATCATTAAAGAAATCAAACCCGCTGCTATGGTCGGTTGGATCAATATCACCCAGCGCGCCATCCTGCGCAATGGAACGCAAATGTACATTTACAACAGTCGGGAAGAAATACTCAAGGATCAGCTTTCACTGCGCCTGGATGAAAATATGCTGGAGTGCAAAAGCAAACTTCGCATACCAATTGTGGATACCGGTGAAAATGGCGTTTTCACAAAAGGCGAATTCCAAGCGATAACAGCCCTGCGCCAGATGGAATTCATGACCCCGGAAGAAATCGCGCGTGTTGTAGAACTTGAAATCAGGGGAGTCAACACTGGAAAAGACGTGATTTCCGCCATTGACAGCTCTATCATGGGACCAACCTACCGGGCAGGTTACCTGCGTGGACAAGCTTTGGAAGAACTTGAGCGGTTAGAAAAGAAGACCAAAATACCCAGTGTTGCCTTAGGCGAACTCGGACCTCCCGAGTTATCCAAGCTCCTATGGGAGACTTTTCTGATTAAAGAAGTATTTAGCACATTGGAAACGTTCTTAATAAACAAAAGTGAGTGGGATAAAGATAACAATAAGAATAATGGGAAACCGCGTCTGCCAGAAGAAATTTCGATCGCTCTCCAAAAATATCTGGAAAACAATCCTAACATTACCGAAATCATCACCTCAGTGGGTATACCAATATTGATGCCAGATGGGAAAACCCTCATAAGAGGTCCATTTATCCGTATCCCCGAAGTCGCTGGAAAAGTAAATGTTGATATCGACAACGGTGATATCGATCGTTGGGCTTCCAAAGGCTGGGTTGATCTGAGAAATAAAAATATATCTTTGTGGCAGAAGAGGTTTGAAATGATGCAGCGGGGTAGACAAAGTATGCGCGGCAAGGGGTCGGCAGCCGTGAATAGGGCAGCATATTTGCACGAAGATATACAAATTGGTGAAGTTGTCAGTTGGATTTTTAATAACGAAATCGGCGGTTACCGTTTAATGTAAATGGGAATAGGTCATATGCTCTAGAAAATGACCGGTCATATTCTTACATTACTCCTGTTCAATACTTCCCTTTCAGTTCTCTCGAATAATGTACAAACAATTATCTTCAATCTGGTACAACAGTGGGGCGACTTGAATTTTCGGAAACAGCAATCTAAGCCGCTTTGCTTCTTTTAATACAAAGTCGATCTCATTCCCTATTTCAAATATGGGTGCAAAGTGATTAAAGTGCTCTTCAGCTACTTCCCTTTCCCAACCAGCGTTTTCTACTAAACCCTTCACAAATGGTTCTTGTCTCTGGAATAAATTAACCATTCCGCACTGGTTGTGTCCGATCAGTGCGATCGTTTTTACCCCTCCAATCGCAATCGCGTAGGACACCTTGAACTCGCTGTACTGTAGATTGGCTCCACCTACCCGAATAATATAGGCAAAATTATCCGGTAATCGAAGGCGTTTGCGATTATCCATGCACATTCCCACCAAAAGCTGCGCTGATGTGAATGTATCCATAGGGCGGTTCAGATTGTGGTACTCCAACAGGAGGCTTACCGGCGTATTCCGGTATTCGGGAATGATATCTTCTTCCGTTTCGACGGCAATCAATCGCTTCATGTTTGTATCATTAAATAACGATTTCTAATTCGTCTATTTTTCCGATTTGGTAAGCCGCCGCATGGCTCACACTCGAATCAGAGCTACCTGGCCGCTCAAGAGTTTTTCAGAAATTTGATGTGGAAATTCCGCCACTTCAGCTCAATTCTTGCGCTCTTCACTCTTAGACAGTCTCGTCTCTTTTCCCAAGTTTCGGCTCCTCTACTTATCAGGTAATTAAACTAAATTGAAATTATTTTACCTGAATTCTCAATTGCTGCCTGATCACAACCATGGATTGTTTTCACAACCCGACGCGTTTGAATATATTCAGAACCAGTCTCTTCATACAGCTTTATCGCTGTAATCCAAACATATAGAATCACCAGTAAAAAATCCTTTTCTACCCGATGAGGATTCAATATCCGGTATCTTTTAACTATTCAATCCGTCCACCCTGCTTTGTGGTAAACTCTCGACATGTCCACAGGAGCCGCATCAGCTCACCCCAATATTGCTTTCATAAAATACTGGGGAAATCGCGACCATCATTTACGGATACCATCCAATGGTTCAATATCCATGAATCTGGGTGGATTAGAAACCCAAACCACAGTCAATTTTGATAATCTATTGAAGGAAGATGTGCTTGTTTGGGATGGAAAAATTCAAATAGGAGCGGCGCTTCAACGGGTTATGTCTGTGTTGGAAAAAGTGCGTGCACTTTCAGGGTTAGAAAGTTATGCGAAAGTTGAGAGCAATAACAATTTCCCAGCCGGAACAGGTATCGCTTCTTCAGCTTCAGCCTTTGCAGCCCTCAGTATGGCGGCCAGCTGCGCCGCTGGGCTAGACTTGAGCGAAGCCCAGCTATCCAGGATAGCGCGCCTAGGTTCGGGTTCAGCCTGCCGCTCCATTCCATCCGGTTTCGTCGAATGGCAGGCCGGTAATGATGATATCAGTTCTTATGCATATTCGATTGCACCAGCAGACCACTGGGACCTTACCGACTGCATCGCAGTGATTAGCAAAACACATAAATCCACCAGTTCCGAAGCAGGGCATGTATTAGCTGACAGCAGCCCATTCCAAGCGGTACGTACGAAATCCGCACTTGAACGGCTGGAAATTTGTCGTAATGCCATTTTAACAAGGGATTTTGATGCGTTTGCCGAAGTGACTGAATTCGACAGTAATATGATGCATGCCGTTATTATGACATCCCATCCACCCGTTATTTACTGGTTGCCTGCAACATTACAAGTGATACATGAAGTAATAAAGATGCGTATAAATGGTACTCCAGTTTTCTATACAATCGATGCCGGACCAAATGTTCATGTCATTTGCGCCCAAGAGGATTCGCCTCTGGTCAGCTCTTATATTATAGACATTCCAGGTGTCGAAGATGTGATTATCGCTCATCCCGGTGGTCCAGCATCCTGCAGCAATTAATAATTTTTTAATACAAGAACCAAATTTACTCCCCCGTATTTCTTTCAAACTCGAAATATTTCAAAAATTCCCATCAATTTCCCTTTGGGTTAGAAAATTGTTAGAAAGTTAGTTTCTACCCCCACAATACTACCTGATTCTGAGCGCTCGGGATATAATCGGTTCGCTATGTTATCAATTCAACTCGTTCAATTTGTCCTTGGGATTGCGGTCCTGCTGCTAATACACGAATTTGGGCATTTCCTGGCTGCACGTTCTATGAATGTTGAGGTGGAAGAATTTGGCATTGGGTTCCCTCCGCGTGCGCTGAAGTTATTTACATACAAGGGTACTATGTACTCCCTGAACTGGATTCCGCTGGGCGGATTCGTCAGACCAAAAGGCGAGAACGACCCAACTGTTCCCGGCGGATTAGCCGCAGCCAGTCCGTGGGTAAGACTGGGAGTCCTTTTTGCTGGCCCTGCTATGAATTTGCTAGTCGGTGTAATTTTAGGGATCATCCTTTTTTACCAGATTGGTAATCCAGTCCCGGATAAAGTGGTCATAAATCACATCGATCCCGGTACACCAGCCGCGGAAGCAGGTTTGCGAGATGGAGACCTTTTTGTCGCCGTAAATGGTGAACCGATCGATAATTCTTTGACGCTCCAGGAAAAAATTTCACAGAATCTCGGAAAGTCTACCGAATTCGAATTCCAACGCGGAAATCAGAACATCATGGTGGTAATTATCCCGCGCCTCGATTACCCCGAAGGGCAGGGACCAATCGGGGTTGGAATCACAAATCCCACCACTCCAATCAACTTTGGTACAGCTGTTACCCGGGGGATAACTGCAGCATACGAGAACATCCGCGCTTTGTTTCTGCTTCCGGTCAGACTTATCGGCGGACAGGCTTCCCCGGAAGAAGGCAGATTGTTAGGATATAAGGGTATGTTTGATATCTTTCGCTATATCCAGAGCCCACTTTGGTTCTTCATGGCGATATCAATTTCACTGGGAGTGATCAACCTTTTTCCAATCCCCGCATTGGATGGCGGCAGAATTCTGCTAACGCTGCCAGAAATAATTTTCAAGAAACGCATACCTGCCCAATACGAAAACATGATCCACATGGTCGGTTTTACCTTGCTCTTATTTGTACTAATTTATGTAAATGTACAGGATTTTCTCAATCCAATTAACCTCCCATAAAACCTACTACAAGTCGAATGATAGAAAACGCTGACATTTCTTTCCAGCAAATTATTGATGCGCTGCTGGATTTTGATACGCCATTTCCTGCCAAGCACCTTTATTATTTCTCTGATATCGATCCTTCCGATTTAGACCAATTGAACTCTGTTTGGGGAGACCTGCCTGTATGGCGCAGGCGTGGATTGATTGAGGACTTAGGTGAATTAAGCAGCCGGGACACAGTACTCTCTTTCAAAGATGTGTGTTTGATAGCGGTTGAAGATGAAGAACCAGAAGTAAGACTGTCCGCAGTACAAGGATTGAGTATTTATGAGGAAACCTCGCTTACGAACCTATTTCTGAATTTACTTAAGGCTGACAAGGAAGTGGAAATTCAGGCAGCAGCAGCCGGTGAGCTTGGTCAATTTGTGTATTTAGGTGAAATCGAGGCTATCCATAATTCGTTACTGCATGAAGTAGAAGATGGACTGCTGGAAGCACAAAGTGAAATTTACCCGGACATTGTGAGCCGGCGAGCGCTCGAATCCTTGGGTTATTCCAGTCGTAAAGAAGTAACACAGCTTATCGAAGATGCGTATCAATCTGGGAAAAACGAATGGATTTCTAGTGCTTTATTGGCCATGGGCCGTTCTGCGGACGAAAAATGGCACCCCTATATACTTGAAATGCTGGATCATAAAATTCCTTCGAATTCGATACGAAGCGGCACGCGCAGCTGGCGAATTAGAAATTAGAGGTGCAGCCGATCAGCTTTTCGATTTAGTCGATGATCCAGATGAGGATACTCGTTTAGCGAGCATATGGTCACTCACACAAATTGGGGGAGAGGGAGTACCAGAATTAATAGAAGACCTGCTTGATGAGGCAGATAACGAAGAAGATATAGAATTTCTGGAAGCGGCTGTTGAAAATCTCGCCTTTAATGAGAGCGTTCAACTCTTTCCTCTTTTTGACCTTCCTGATGAACAAGATGATATGATCCCCGAAGACCAGCAAAATGGTTCCGATGAATTCGAGGATATTGACTTTTGAACGAACTGCTAGATATTTTTTTAAACAACCTGCTGCCCGTATTTCTGGCATCCGGCTCGGGGTTTATTTTAGCGAAATTAATAAAAATAAATCCTCAACCAATATCTAAAATAATCTTATACATTTTCAGTCCCTGCTTGGTCTTTACCCTGCTCACCCAAAATGAATTGGGGAACAGCGATATCGTGAAGTCCATGTTATTACTTGGGACAACGATAGGGATTGTTGGACTGGTCGCGTATTTGGTTACAAGGTTATTGAAAGTGGAGCGCACGATATCCGCTGGGATTGTACTCACTTCAATGTTGATGAATGCGGGGAATTATGGAATGCCAGTGGTATTGTTTGCTTTTGGCGCTTCTGCGCTTGGATACGCGAGCATTTATTTCGTAACCATGGCGATAATGACATATACAGTAGGAATTATTATCGCATCCATGGGTAAAGCAAGCTTTATGACTGGTCTCCTCAACCTTCTGAAACTTCCGGTGATATATGCGATAGTACTGGCATTTATTGTGATGATGACCGGATGGCAGCTGCCAACCTATTTCGAGCGCACGATATCAATATTGGGAGATGCTGCTATCCCGACCATGCTGGTGCTGCTAGGGATAAATTTGGCGAACGTACGCCTCTCAGGCTTCTCCATGCCGTTATTCCTGGCGGTTGGCTTGAGATTAATTGTAAGCCCTGCAATTGCACTGATATTAGTGACAATATTCGGTATCCAGGGACCAGCGCGCACATCTTTGGTGACCATCGCAGGAATGCCATCGGCTGTTTTCACTACAGTCCTGGCAAATGAATACGATTTAAATCCATCATTTGTGACAGCTGTCGTATTTACTTCAACGCTCTTGAGTCCATTAACGTTGACACCGCTGTTAGCTTTTTTAGGGGCATGATACTTATACAATCCTGATTCGATAAATACCTATCTGGATTCAATCTGATACAATCGTTCGAATATAATAAATTCAACTGGCTTAACAGTTAAAAACCGGATTTCCATTCTAAGGAGGAAAGATGGCTTCCGCAGAAAAACGGCTCCATGCCATAATTAGCGGGCGCGTTCAGGGGGTTGGATTTCGATATTTTGTACAGGAAAATGCCTACCGCCTCAACCTAAAGGGATGGGTAAGGAATCGCAGGGATGGAACTGTCGAAGTAGAGGCGCAGGGAAGTTCACGAATATTGGAACAATTTGTGCAGGCGCTGGGTCAAGGACCGAGGAGTGCAATCGTCTCTGAGGTAAAAACGGATTGGTTTCCTGCAACCAACGAATTTATGGATTTCAGAGTACGGACGACATCTGATTGAATTAATTCGAATTTATCTGAATCCCAAACCTCGCTCTTTCATTGAGACAAAATCACTATCACCAATCACCAAATGATCTAAAACTTCAATGTCTAATAAACGCCCCGCATCAACCAAGGATCGTGTTAAAGTAATATCCTCTGTGCTTGGGTTTGGATCTCCAGTTGGGTGGTTGTGAACGACGATAATACTGGCTGCGTTCAATTTTACAGCCTCGGTAAATATCTCGGCCACGCGGACTTGAGAAGAATTAATCGATCCGCGATATAACTCTTCAATCTTGATTAATCGATTTCGTGTATCAAGAATTAATACCCATAGTTCCTCTTTATCAAGCGCGCCCATTTTAAACATGACCCTATCAGCCGCATCTTGTGGACTGTTAATTTTTGGTTTCTTTTCGGAATCCTCTATACTTATTCTATAGGCCAGTTCAATTGCAGATTTAAGTTGAGCGGCTTTAGCAGGACCAATCCCCTTTTGTAGTTTTATATCTTCATAAGATGCTCGGTGCAAACCTCGTAAACCCTCGAAAGTTCTAAGTAAGCGGTTACCAATCTGTACGGCATTTTCTCCAGGTAAACCCGTTCTTATTAATATCGCCAGTAACTCTGCATCTCCGAGACTCCCAGCACCCTTCTTAGCTAATCGTTCACGCGGTCGTTCAGATTCTTTCAGATCGGTAATTCGATAACCAGCGTTTTCGTCCTCCACAACCCCTCCCTTTGTCGTCATTTTAATACTAATATACAATAACTTTCTCGATCAATCAAGCCTTTTTTAACATTACTAACAATAGAAAAGAATGCTTAAATGATAAAAGTTCACTACATATTATAAAACAACCCCGGATCAGAATGCCATCTGCTTCCAGGGTTGCTCTAATTTTAATTGGTTGTCTGTAAGTTAAATTTAGTCTTTAAGTGCTCCCCAACCTGCATACTCAGCTGTGTTCCCCAGTTCCCCTTCAATACGCAGCAGTTGGTTGTACTTGCTAACCCGATCTGACCTCGCTGGAGCGCCTGTTTTTATTTGACCCATATTCAAAGCTACAACCAGATCCGAGATAGTATTGTCTTCCGTCTCTCCAGAACGATGTGAAGTCACTGCTCGCCAGCCGGCTCGATGACATATCTCAACGGCCTCAATGGTTTCGGTCAATGAACCTATCTGATTCAACTTAACCAGTAAAGCGTTTGCAGCTTTGTCCTTGATCGCACGGCGCACTCTCTCAGGGTTTGTGACCAATAGATCATCGCCGACAATCTGGACTTTATCGCCAACTTCGCTCACCATCATCTTCCAGCCTTCCCAATCATCTTGTGCGAGTCCATCTTCAATCGATACGATTGGATACTGGTCAACCCATGATTTCCAGAAAGCGACCATTTCTTCGCTGTTCAATTTTTTACCTTCTTTACGTAGATTATATAATCCGGAATCCTCTTCATAAAACTCTGATGCAGCAGGATCTAGAGCGATTGCGACCTGTTCACCAGCTTTATACCCTGCTTTATCAATGGCTTCCAAAATTACCTCAACCGCTTCCGAGTTAGCCTTCAGCGATGGAGCGTATCCACCTTCATCACCGACCAGAGCGATATATCCGCGTTCCTTTAGGACCGTTTTTAAGGCATGGTAAATCTCTGCGCCCCAACGCAGCCCTTCAGCAAATGACTCGGCGCCCAGCGGCATAACCATAAATTCCTGTGCATCCGTCGATTGCCAACCTGTGTGAGCGCCTCCGTTCAGGATATTCATCATTGGTACCGGCAGGACATGTGCGTACACTCCACCGATATAACGATAGAGAGGCATTGCTAGAGAATTTGCAGCAGCTTTTGCTACAGCTAAGCTGGTTCCCAAGATGGCATTGGCGCCTAAATTTGATTTGTTAGGAGTGCCGTCCAATTCCAACATGGCTTGATCGATCGCTTTTTGCCCTACTGCATCCCAACCGATCAGATGATCAGCTATTTTGTTATTCACATTATCTACTGCTTGAAGGACTCCCTTCCCTAAATAGCGGGATTTGTCGCCATCGCGCAGTTCCAAAGCCTCATGCACACCCGTTGACGCGCCAGATGGAACGGCAGCCCTGCCATGGCTGCCGTCCAGCAGATAAACATCAACTTCTACTGTGGGATTGCCTCTCGAATCCAGAATTTCCCTTCCAAATACATCTTCAATTATCGTATCCATTATGATCACCTCTATTATATATTTTTTAAAGTATCAACCCCACCAAAGTGGGAAACTTTTCCAAAGTTCTAATAAGACAGAAAATGACATATATTCTACAAATAAAATCGAAATCTATTCTTTCCGACCAATGGTTTCTTGAACGCTGTTTGCGGTTTCAAATTCCTTTGCAGGCAGTCCAGCGTGATCCCGGGCGGCTTCGAGGAAGGCGACAAACAACGGATGCGGGCGGTTCGGGCGCGATAAAAACTCGGGGTGGAACTGTGTCCCCAACATAAATGGATGATTTTCCAACTCCGCAATTTCAACCAACAGGTTATCCGGGGAAACACCTGGAAATACCATCCCACCTTTAGACAATGTATCTCGATAAGTATTATTCAATTCGAACCTGTGCCTGTGGCGTTCTTCCACATAATCTTTCTGATAGGCGCTTTGAGCTTTAGTTCCTGGTTCAAGATGGCAGGGATATAATCCCAATCTCATAGTGCCTCCCAGGTCTGTTATTGCACGTTGATCTGGCATTAAATCAATGACCGGGTAAGCTGTGGAACGATCAAACTCCGTCGAATTTGGTTCTTCACTATTCAAAATAAAACGCGCGAATTCAACTACCATTAACTGCATTCCCAGGCACAATCCAAGAAAAGGGACTTTCTTCTCCCGTGCATATCGAATCGCCTGGATTTTTCCCTCAATCCCACGACTGCCAAATCCTCCCGGTACGATTATCCCATCCGCCTGCCGGACTTTATCCCAGCTGCGTTCCTTTTCTAAATCAGAAGACTGAACCCAACTGATGTTTACCTCGATCCCCAAGGCTAACGCAGCATGATCCAGGGCTTCCCTAACGCTGAAATATGCGTCACGTAATTCTACATATTTACCAACAAGGGCAATTTCAACTTTCGACTTGGAGCGCTTTACTTCACCAATTAATCGCTCCCATTCTTTCCAATCAGGGGCATGCAGATTATCCAGACCTAAGCGTTCGACAATCACATCGCCAACGCTGTGCTGTTCTAAAAACAAAGGTACTTCGTATAGAATTGGAGCCGTAACCAATGGTATTACTGCTCTCGGTTCCACATCACAAAAAAGGGCAATTTTCTCTCTCACTTCTTCAGTTACAGCATAATCAGAGCGTGCTATGATCATATCCGCTGAGATACCGATTGAACGTAATTCGCGAACAGAGTGCTGAGTAGGTTTGGTCTTTAATTCACGGCTGGCAGATATATAAGGGAGCCAGGTGACATGAATATACATACAATTTTCCCGGCCTATATCGGTTCTCATTTGACGCAAAGCCTCTAAGAACGGCAAAGACTCGATATCACCCACTGTACCCCCTACTTCAACCAAGACTATATCGGCTCCGGTGGTTTTGGTCACCATCCCAATGCGGTGTTTGATTTCATTAGTAATGTGTGGAATAACCTGTATTGTGCCGCCTAAATAGTCTCCGTGACGTTCCTTTGAAATAACTTCAGCATACACTTGTCCTGTAGTAACATTGCAGACGCTGTTCAAGCTAATATCGATAAAACGTTCGTAGTGGCCTAAATCCAAATCCGTCTCGGCGCCATCATCGAGCACAAACACTTCTCCGTGCTGGTAGGGACTCATTGTTCCAGGATCAACGTTTATGTAGGGATCTAATTTCTGGAACTCCTACATTAAGACCGCGTTCTTTTAAAATTCGGCCAATAGCTGCCGCTGTTACTCCCTTTCCAACTGAACTAACAACGCCACCGGTAAAAAAGATATATTTCGTTGTCATAAGTAATTCCTCTTTTTCAAGCATTCGAGGATTGTTTTACCCGGCTGTGAGTTTACCATAGTTATAAATCCTTGTGGTTGAAAATTCTTAAAAAGAATACATAAAATTCAAAATTTAAGAATTTTAATTCTCTTTATTCAAAATTTAATCACACCATAATTTGACCCTCTTCGTTCTCCGTGTTAAACTAAACGATTGGCTTAATATTTGTCGTAGGTCTTTTATGGATTTGACGGTAATTCGGATTTTCAAATGTCCAAAGAGAATAATATTCTAAACATCCTCTCGATTTTTAAACGAGAAAAAGAAACAAACGCGAACAACTTCTATTTGATCGCTGGTTTAGGCAATCCTGGTAAGGATTACAAAAACAATCGGCACAATATTGGATTTATGCTCTTAAACTTTTTTGCAGAAAGACAGCGAGAGGATTTCTCTAGAATCGAAAGTAATGCATTGGTAACAAAAACGAATTATGGTAACAAACGTCTGCTATTGGTTAAACCACAGGGTTTCATGAACCGTTCCGGGCAGGCAGTTGGATCGTTAGTCAAATACTATAAAATACCTCATGAACAAATTTTGATTATTTATGATGATGTCGATTTATCTCTTGGTCAGATACGAATTCGTCCATTTGGCGGGTCAGGTGGTCACAAAGGAATATCATCAATCATTGATCGTTTGGGTACTGACATGTTCCCCCGAATGAGATTAGGTATTGGACGTCCACCAGGAAAGAAAAACGCGGCTGCATATGTTCTCCAGGATTTTTCCACTTCAGAGATGGAAACTGTCGAATTTATGTTAATTCGAGCGATAGATGCTTTGGATGAATACCTGACCAATGGATTAGAAGCCGCAATGAATAAATATAACGTCTCCGAAGATATCCAATAAGTAAGATCATGGGTTTAGAAGTTCTTATCAATTGTATCGCTGAGAACAGCGTATATATTAATAACCACCTCAAAGCGGGGTCATCTCCTGCCTCTATGGGATTGCAGCGATCCGCTCGATTACCTGTCCTGTCAGCTCTCCTTAAGGAATTAAATCGTCCTATTGTTTTAGTGACCGACCGTATGGACCATGCCCTCTCACTCATTGAAGAAATGGGGATATTGGCGCCAAATTCAAATCTAAAACTTTTCCCTGAACCCGAACCATTATTTTACGAAGATGCACCCTGGAGTGACACCACCCGCCTGGATCGACTATTAGCAATTACAGATCTGGCGGCTTACCATCAGAGGGGAACCGAAGTTGTAAAACCTCCAACTTTGATCATCGCTCCTGCGCGAGCAATAATGGTTCGTACTGTTCCAAAGGATGAGTTTATAGATAAATCTCACATATTAAAAGCAAATCAAGAGATTTACTTTGACGAATTTATAACTAATTGTATTTATCTCGGATATGAAAATGTTACGACAGTAGTCACACCTAATCAAATTGCACGCCGGGGAGGCATATTAGATATTTGGCCGCCAGCTGAGGCCCTTCCTGTTCGACTTGAATTTTTTGGAAATGAGATCGAGACAGTGCGCCGTTTTGACCCAAATACTCAAAGGTCACTCAAACAGAATAATAAAAACAATCAAGATCATGTACTCGTTACTCCAGACGCGAGAGTATATTTGTTCAGCGAAAAATATACATGAGGAAAATAATTCTGATTGTTCTGAATTCTATATACCACTGCTGCATAAAAATACTGCAAGTTTTCTAGATTACCTTCCTGAAAATGGATTGGTTGTGATCTACGATCGTCAGACTCTTGAGGATACAGTTTATGATATTGAGGAGCAGGCAGTTGGGCTGCGACAGGAATATATACAAAACGGAAATCTAAACCAGGATTATCCACCCCCTTATATAACCTGGGCAGAAATTCAAGAAGTTATTGAAACACATCAAACGCTCGATCTTGGACCACAAACAACAGCAAATCATTCAATTGATACTCCAAAGAACTTAGATCCAAACCAATCAAATTCCAAGTTGTCTGACCAATTTTCACCAGGACCGCGATTTGGGGGTCGATTAAAACAGGTGATGGAGCATCTTTTGAAAGGGTCCAGGGCTGGTGATGACCAGGTAATCGTGTCACGACACGCTGCGCGGCTGGAAGGTCTTTGGGATGAACAGCATTTTTTATCTAAAAACGATAAACCGCTCTTCATTGAGGGCAGTTTGACCGAAGGATGGATATTCCGCCCAGACAAATGCCCCACAGTTCATCTACTCACAGATGGAGAAATTTTTGGTTGGAAGAGACCCGAACATCGCCAACGCGCGCGACCAATTGCAGAAGCGCCCGAAGCGTCATACGCTGACCTTCAACCAGGTGATTGGGTCGTCCATATTGATCATGGTATCGGTCAATATCAGGGATTAGTAGAAAGAAATGTGGATGGATTACAGCGCGAGTATCTTACTATTGAATATGAGGGCGAAGCTCAATTATTTGTTCCGGTATACCAGGCTGATCGATTAACCCGTTATATCGGTCCAGATAAACGTCAGCCACACAAAAATCGACTGGGTGGCGCTGAATGGGGCAACACGAAGAGCAACGTTAAGAAGGCCATTGAAAAGGTGGCTGATGATTTGCTCTTGCTTTACGCTCAAAGAAGTGAGGTTAAAGGTTTCTCTTTCAGCCCAGATTCTGCCTGGCAGCATGAATTAGAGACGAGTTTCCCCTACATCGAAACCGAAGATCAGGTCCGAGTTTTATCTGAAGTAAAACAGGATATGCAGATTGCACGCCCTATGGACCGACTCATTTGTGGTGATGTAGGTTATGGAAAAACCGAGGTCGCTTTGCGCGTCTGCGTTTAAAGCAGTATTGGATGGTAAGCAAGTCGCAATCTTGGTCCCAACTACAGTACTAGCACAGCAACATTTCTATACCTTCACGCAGCGATTGGCAACTTTTCCGGTTGAAGTAGAGATGTTATCCCGATTCCGCACAACACAACAGCAAAAAGAGATCATTTATCGATTGGAAGCGGGCATCATTGATATTGTTATCGGAACCCATCGCCTTTTCTCACAAGATGTTAAATTCAAAGATTTAGGTTTGTTGATTATCGATGAAGAGCAACGCTTCGGAGTAACCCACAAGGAAACTTTAAAAAAAATGAGAACCGAGGTAGATGTTCTGACCATGACAGCAACACCAATCCCTCGCACACTCTATATGGCGCTCAGTGGTATCCGGGATATTTCCACAATCAACACCCCGCCGGAAGAGAGACTGCCGGTTGTCACTCATGTTGGTCCCTATTCAATTCGTTTGGTGCGGCAGGCGGTTTTGAGAGAATTGGAACGCGGGGGGCAGGTCTTCTTCGTCCATAATCGAGTTCACACGATAGATGCGATGGCAAACCACTTGAATCATTCGATTCCGGAAGCACGCATAGGAATTGCTCACGGTCAAATGCATGAATCAGAACTTTCAAAGCGGATGGAACAATTTACAGCTGGTGAGATTGATGTATTATTGAGTACTTCAATCATTAAATCGGGCCTCGATATCCCAAATGCAAACACTTTGATCGTTGACCGCGCGGATACTTTTGGTCTTTCACAACTCTATCAGTTGCGCGGTCGCGTGGGAAGAGGCGCTCAACGTGCATTCGCTTATTTTTTCCGACACAGACGCAAACTACCCACCCTGGATGGTCGTCAGAGATTGGAAACAATTGCCGAAAACACGCAATTGGGGGCAGGTTTTTCAATCGCCATGCGTGATCTAGAGATACGAGGCGCTGGTGATATCCTGGGAACTCGCCAACACGGACACATTGCTGCAGTCGGGTTCCACTTGTATACTCGCTTGCTCGGGGAAGCAGTCCGCAAAATTCGTAATGATGAGGTTCTCCCTAGCATTTTCCAAGACACGCTGTACGAGACAAGGTTATTTTCCAGCAACGTGGATTTACCTTTACCAATAAATATTCCAGCAGAATATGTTCCAGACAAATCCATCCGTCTTGGATTGTACAGGCGTTTAGCAGGGGTAAAATCTTTTGATGAAGTAAATGCAATGTTCGAGGAGTTCACGGATCGCTTTGGCACACCTCCAACAACAGTGCGCAATCTTTTTTTTCAATTGGAAGTGAAATTGTATTGTGAGCAAATTGGTTTATCAACTCTTACAACGGAAAATGGCCAAATCGTTATGCGCTATCAGGATGAAGAAATCCCTCAAAACTTACCAGATCTTGGGGGTCTTGTCCGGATAGGGAAAACCGCCTTATGGATGCCTTTTAAATCCAACTCCGATTGGAGAAGTAAACTTATGACGGTTCTGCACAAAATCAGCGACGAACAATTTATTACTAAAAATAGAGTAACAATTAATTACTAACCCACAATCTCCGATTTATTATTTATAACTATGTTTCCCCCTGGAATCCCCGTTTCAAAACGAATATTTGATTTTATCGCCACATCCCTTGGTTTGATACTGATCTCACCAATCCTATTAATTTTGAGTTTAGGTATCTGGATTTCACTCGGATCACCAATCATTTTTCGGCAAAAACGACCTGGTTACCTATCGATGCCGTTCTGGATTTACAAATTCCGCACAATGACGGATAAACGTGGTGAGAATGGATACTTACTTCCGGACGCCGAACGTATCACCCCTTTCGGCCATTTTTTGCGTACGACCAGTTTGGATGAACTTCCTGAACTCCTGAATATAATCCGTGGTGAAATGAGTTTGGTTGGACCCAGACCACTGTTATTGGATTATCTGACCAGATACTCTTCTGAACAAATCCGTCGTCATGATGTACTTCCAGGAATCTCCGGTTGGGCTCAAATACATGGTCGTAACCTTATCACCTGGGAGGATAAATTCCGCTATGATGTATGGTATGTTGATAATTGGACATTCTGGCTGGACATTAAAATTTTGTCAATTACCTTTTGGAAGGTATTAAAACGAGAAGGTATCAATCAGCCGGGACACGCAACAGCAGAAGAATTCCTCGGTGAAAATCATCATTCCGAATAACCAGGATAAACATGCATACAGGTCGATTCAAAAAGATTTATGCTATACTCCACCGATATGCCGACGGATGCACAACTCTACGAACAATTGGTGCAAATACGCTTTTTTGAAGAAACTGTGCTCACCAATTTTTCAAAAGGTTTATTTTTCGGGACAACCCATTCATGTATTGGTCAGGAAGCCAACGCAGTGGGTGTTATTAATAACATCCAACACGATGATATCGTCCTCAGCAACCACCGCAGCCACGGGCATTTCCTGGCATACGGTGGTGATTCACGATCATTATTCGCAGAACTGATGGGAAGATCAACTGGCGTTGTTGGAGGACGGGGCGGCACCCAACATTTGCATTGGAAGAATTTTTACTCCAATGGTATCCAGGGAGGAATTCTACCAATCGCCACCGGATTAGCTCTTGCGGAGAAGCTCAAAGCGAAAAACACGATTGTGATCGTCTTTTTAGGTGACGGTACTCTTGGGGAAGGAATTGTATATGAATCTCTGAATATGGCATCTTTATGGAAAGTTCCGATTTTATTTGTTTTGGAGAATAACCGAATTGCACAGACCACTCCCATAGAAAAGGCTGTCGCGGGTGATATTAAGATGCGCTTTAATTCATTCGATATCCCAGCTGAAGACATCGAATCCAGCGATGTAATAGAAATTTCACAGCTCGCAAACAAACTAATAAAAGAAGTCAGGTTTTCAATTTCGCCTCGTGCCATAATCATTCACACCAATCAATTCGGACCTCATTCAAAAGGAGACGACACTCGGGACAATGATGAAATCCTTCGGATGCGCATGGAACATGATCCCATTCAAATTCAAGGGCAAAGGCTGGATATCAACACTAGGAATTCAATCTCTACCCGGATCGAGCGTGAGATTCAAAAAGCGTTTAATGAGGCTCTGGATGATCCATTTCCAGAGCCTGAGAAAGAATTTGCTTTAAGATTCGCCATCGATGGTAATCCAGTTCAATGAGAACGATTTTAGATAACCTTAATATTGCGCTCCATGACGCAATGCATTGCGATGATCGGGTAATTGTCCTGGGTGAGGATATTCTGGATCCATACGGCGGTGCGTTTAAGGTAACGCGCGGCTTATCTGATAGATTCCCGGAACGAGTGATTACTACTCCAATCTCTGAAGCAGGCATCGTTGGTGTGGCAACCGGATTGGGATTAGCCGGGTTTCTACCAATTGTTGAAATCATGTTCGGCGATTTTTTGACACTGGTGAGCGACCAGGTCATTAACCATGCTTCGAAATTTCGTTGGATGTATAATGATCAGGTGCGTGTTCCGATTGTGATCCGAACACCCATGGGAGGTAGAAGAGGATATGGTCCGACCCACAGTCAGACATTAGAGAAGCTCTTTCTAGGAGTGCCAGGTCTGCAAGTATTAGCGCCCTGCCCAATTGGAAATCCGGGAAAGCTGCTGAACTATGCAGTCTTTAATTGTGAAGATCCAGTACTTTTTTTGGAAAACAAGCTTTTATATGCACTACCATCAGATAAATACCTGGATTCGAAAGAATTAATTATCCGCGAAATTGATCCCCAACCTGATATTGACCTACCCGATATGCTGCATCCTGAAATTTCGGACAGGCCACAGACCTACTCAATGGCAGTCCGAGATGCTCCGCATGTATCAATAACTATCGCTGCTTATGGTCATATGGTTGAATATGCGCAGCAGGCTATTATCGACCTGGCTTATGAAGATGAAATTTTCTGTGAGGTAATTATCCCTACCCAGTTAACTCCCTGGAAACTCGATCCGATATTTACTTCTGTCAAAAAAACAGGCCGATTAATTGTAATTGAAGAAGGAACCAAGAGTCTCGGTTGGGGAGCAGAGATCGTCGCTCAGGTGAGTGAACAACCAGATGTAAACGTAAAAAATATTAGAAGAGTAGCCTCACTAGAATATCCAATTCCTGCCAGTGAACCACTTAAATCCGCAATGCTGCCAGGAAAAAATCAAATTAAAGAAGTCGCAAAATCAATCATCTAACCAATACCAGACAAAAACGCTTTTATAAAGGAAAACCAAATTGGAAGGTTCCACCACGGTAACGATTCCCCTGCTCAATCCAAACGAACGTGAAGTATCGATTGCCGCACTTCATGTTAGCGAACGACAGAAGGTTAAAAAGGGTGATCTTATATGCACCATTGAAACGACGAAATCTGTAGCGGATATCGAAGCGGAGCGTGATGGATATATTTTGAATTTATCTTTTAGAGAAGGAGATTTCGCAAATGCGGGTGATGTCCTGTGTTACTTAGCTGACACACCAACCTGGAAACCTCCTGTTCTCGACGATGAAAGCATGCTTTCATCAAACGCCAGTCAGCTCTACTCAGGTAGTGAAATAGAGATACCCAATGGTTTAAAGATATCCAAACCAGCTTTAGCCCTCGCACAGGAACATGACCTAAATCTGGAAAGCTTACCCACGTCTGAGATGATTACCAAAGAACGCTTGTTCCGAATTATCAATCAAATAGAAACTAACAAGCCCCAGAGCAAGGTAAGAAAAATAAAAGAAGACCAGATTCCGCAAAAGGAATACAACCCTAATGCATTGATAGTCTATGGCGGCGGTGGACATGGAAAAGCAGTGATAGAGTTAATTCGGGCATTGAACATTTATGAGATCGCTGGAATTTTGGACGATGGTATTGATGCCGAAACTGAGATTATGGGAATTCCAGTCTTCGGTGGTGAAGAAGTCCTCTCGGTAGTTTTTAATCGCGGCATCAGGCTGGCGGTGAATGCTGTAGGCGGGATTGGTGATATAAAGATAAGGTCAATTGTATTCAAGAAACTTCTGGAAAATGGATTCGAATGTCCAACCGTAATTCACCCCAAAGCGTTTTTTGAACCCAGCTCAGAAATTTATTCAGGCGTACAAATCTTTCCCCATGCCTACATCGGTTCCGAAACTAAGATAAATTTTGGCGCCATCATTAATACAGGCGCCATCATTTCGCATGATTGTATATTGGATGATCATGTAAATATCTCCCCCGGCGCAATCCTGGCAGGCATGGTACATGTTGAACAAAGTGTATTGATTGGAATGGGTGTAACCGTAAACCTGGGAGTTAATATCGGTGAAGGAGCCCGCATTGGTAATGGGGCGACAATTAAAGGAGATGTGCCCCAAAAAACCATAATTCGTGCTGGATCCATTTGGCCCGATTGACAACATCTCTAAAAATCTATTTCAAAGTATGCGGTGATTAAATTGAAACCGAAAAAAAATATTCCTATGTCGTCCCCAGATATAACCGAAGCTGAGCGAGAAGCGGTTGCTGCGGTACTAAATACTCCCAATTTAAGCATGGGAAACGAAATACAGGAGTTCGAAAAATCCTTACGAAAGCTCACGGGGGCTCGAAATGCAATTGGCGTAAATTCAGGTACAGGCGGTTTGCATCTGTGTGTCCGGGCTGCAAATATAGCCGATGGAGACCTGGTTATTACAACTCCGTTCTCATTCGTAGCATCAGCCAACGTCATTCTCTATGAAAGGGCGATCCCAGTTTTTGTGGATGTCGAACCCACAACCGGTAATCTGGATGTCAATCTGGTTCAATCTGCTGTTCAGGATTTGCTTGAAGGGGGAGCTGGCGCCGAAAAATGGTTGCCGCAGCGAGGTTGTACGAACGAGAAAGATTTGCGAGCCATTCTTGCAGTTGATGTTTTTGGACAACCAGCCGATATGGATCCGCTCAAGAAGATCACGAGTGACGCGGGGATAAAATTGATCGAAGACTCGTGTGAAGCGCTCGGAGCTGAATACAAAAACCGGAAAGCTGGTACCCTTGGCGATTATGGCGTATTTGCTTTTTATCCCAATAAACAGATAACTACTGGCGAGGGAGGCGTTATCGTGACCGATGACGACCAGGCGGCGGCTAAAATGGTGTCTTTACGTAATCAAGGACGTACACCCGGTGATACCTGGTTAAACCACTCATACCTTGGATATAACTATCGTCTTGATGAAATGAGTGCTGCCCTCGGACGGGTTCAAGTAAATAGAATTGATGAACTGCTTAAAAGCGCGCAGAAGTGGCTGCCTGGTACAGTCAAAGTTTCGCGGAAATTGAAGAGATTGAAACCCCTCAGGTCGCAGGTACAACAACTCGAACCAGTTGGTTTGTTTATGTCGTAAAACTTGCTCCCGGCATTAATCGGAACACGATTGCTGAAAAGTTAAAAAAGCAAGGCATACCCGCAAGACCTTACTTTGTGCCCATTCACCTGCAGCCATATATGGTTGAACGATTTGGATACAAAGCTGGAGATTTTCCTGTTACAGAAGATCTCGGAGAGCGCGGATTAGCCCTCCCATTTTCTGCAGTAATGAGTAAATCACAAGTAGAACAAGTTAGCTCTGCTCTAATAATAAATATAATCGCAGGTTTAGAATAGTTATAAAAAAAACCCGGGAAATATCCCGGGTTTTTTTTATTATGTCCAAAATGTAAAAATATAAAGGTTTTAATCACTTACCGGAAATATAATCTCCTCTTTTCCAGCTAATTTATCCTGGATAATTTGCACCACAATATCCAGGTGGCGTGCTTTATGAACAAAATCCAGATCGTCTGTTCAGTATCGTTAATACCGGACATATATCAAAATCTTCCAGCCAATCTTCGTAATAAGATTTCAACAAAGTTAAATATTCAGGAGTTATGCCACCTTCGATATCTCGGCCGCGATTACGAATACGTTCCATCAACACTGGCACGGGCGCATTTAGGAATATCAATAGGTCGGGCGCTGGCAATCCCTCCACCACAAGATCAAATAACTTTCGATATGCAAAATAATCGCGTTCATTTAGATTATTTAGATGATGGAGGGCGCGTGCGAATATGTGCGCATCCTCGTAGATGCTGCGGTCTAATATCGCCGATTGAGGAGAATTCGCTAGTTCAAGATATTGTTCAGCGCGGTGTCCGAGGAAAAAGATCTGTAAATGAAATGACCAAACTTTCATATTTTTATAGAAATCTGGTAGATATGGATTATCTGCAACCGATTCGAAAGCTGTCTGCCAACCCATCCTCATTCCGAGACGTTCGGTAAGCGACGTTTTTCCTGCCCCGATATTGCCGGAGACGAGAATCATTCTTTTTGTCATTGTTTTAGTCGATTAACTGATATATTATTCCAGGTCTGGATGAAAACAAATACTTAAATCAGCATTCACTGTAAGCGCAGGCATAACACTTACGGCATCCTTCTTCATTGACTACTGCCGCCTGCCCACAATCTGGGCACAAATCTCCAATTCGGTATGATCCGGTCTCATCTTCGACTTGTGAAGAAGATAATGCCGTTTCACTCCTCAAATTATCACCGTTTCCCTTTTTCCCCTGGTCTTTGTTATCTCTATTCTGCGATTCGAACGTTGCTTCTGTATTTTCGAGATATTCGGCTAAAACACGAGCAACCCCATCAGGTAACGAGCGAACTCGATTTGGGCCAAATCCTAAAGATCTACCTCCGCCAATACCTGATAACTGCCGCCACACTTCTTTCAATCGTTCACGTGGTTCGATCGGAGATGTCAAACGCAAGATGTATGATATCAAACGGCCGATTGCCTCCGATACAGACGCCGTATCTGAACCAGCCTTGGCTGTATTTACAAACACTTCAAATGGTTGACTACCCCCATTAACATTTATGGTGACAAATGCTTTACCCAGAGGAGTGCTGATATTATAAG
The DNA here is from genome assembly GCA_963753725.1 of uncultured Chloroflexia bacterium. Lineage (GTDB taxonomy): Bacteria > Chloroflexota > Anaerolineae > Anaerolineales > UBA4823 > CAVWDI01. Next base: position 724,118 of record CAVWDI010000001.1, read on the forward strand.
TTTGCCCAGTTAAATTCCGTGGACGGGGTTTTCTTCATATCATGCCACAAAGAGCCATCGGTTTCCATTGAAACTGGTTCATTTCCTGCGACTGTCTTTTTCTTATCGGCAACATGTTTTGTCTCGAGAACAACTTTCTGACGGGATCCTGTCACATAAACGGTAATTCCCTTGCAGCCCAGTTCCCACGCCAGGTTGTATACATGCGCTACATCTTCAGCAACAGCTTCTTCCGAAAAATTTACTGTTTTTGATAAAGAATTATCAACAAAGGCTTGCAGTGAAGCCTGCATCCGCACATGCTCTTCCGCTGAAATATCCTGCGAAACGACAAACACCTCACGAATGTTTTCTGGCACTTCAAATATATCCTGGCAAGTACCAGTATCAATGACTTTAGAGATTATCGTTTGCAACTGCTCACCTTTAATATTCTCTTCAATAAGAGCTGTCTCAAAGAGCGGGCTCGTGTAAGAAAGCTGCATATCACGGCCGTTATCTTCAACATGGCGGTAATATGCTAGCGCAAAAACTGGTTCACAACCATACCCTTCACATCCCGCCACAGTGGCGATCGTGCCGGTTGGAGCGATTGTAGTTTGAGCCGCATTACGAATTCCATGCTCGCTAATGCCGGTAAGCACTTTATCCCATTCAAGTGTTGGTCTGCCAAAATCGTTTTCATATGATTTTATGGGTTTTGGAGGTTGCCATCTAATTGCTTTGGGATCATAAATGCTGCCTGATATTGAGGGGAAAGGTCCTCTTTTCTTTGCCATTTCAATGCTGGTCAACATTGAATGGTAACGAACAAATTCCATTACTTGGGAAGCGAACTCCTGACCCTCCTCAGAACCATATCGAATTCCTGTATGGTACATCAGATCTCCCAATCCCATGATACCCAGTCCAATCCGCCGATTTCGGAATGCTGCTTCGCGCAATTGCGGTACTGCCGGGACATACGTGTTTGCTTCGACTACATTATCAAGGAATAATGTGGCAAGTTCAACGCTGTTCTGTAGTTTCTCCCAATCCACCGTACGATCAGGTCCAAAATGTTGGGCCAGATTTACAGAGCCCAAACAACAGTTTTCGTAAGGACCAAGCCATTGCTCACCGCATGGGTTGGTTGCCTCCAGGTCGTAGAGGTGCGGGACTGGATTGTAGCGGTTTGCAGTGTCTAGAAAGAGTACACCTGGCTCACCATTATGATGCGCCTGTCTAACGATACTTTCAAAAAGGTCTAACGCGCGAACTTTTTTATATTCAATAATCGGTATCCCCGCAGCTTCTGCCTGTTCGAGTGTACCGCCAAAACCCTCGTACTCGGGAGATTCGACATCCGGAAAGCGTAATGTCCACATAAGATCATTTATCACAGCTTCCATAAACGCATCGGTAATTCCGATAGAGATATTGAAATTTGTAATCGCGTACTCGCTGCTTTTACAAGTAATAAATTCTTCGATGTCAGGATGATCAATTCGCAGCACCGCCATGTTTGCGCCTCTTCGAGTGCCTCCCTGAGCTATCTCTCCAAATGCAACATCATAAACACGCAGGAAACCAACCGGACCGGTCGCATGTCCAGCGGAGGTTTTTACCAATGTTCCTTTCGGTCGCAGCCTTGAAAACGAGAAGCCATTTCCGCCTCCAGTTTGTTGTATCAATGCAGCGTCACGTAAAGTTTGGAATATCCCAGATGAATTGCGTCCCATGTCATCGCTAACCGGCAGGACAAAACATGCCGCAAGCTGCCCCAAAGGCGTCCCTGCGCCGGTAAACGTCGGTGAATTTGGAAAAAATTGCAGATCGGATAGTAAATTATAAAATTGCCGGGCTCTTTGTTGGACTTCTTTTTCCCAATTAAATTCGTGTGCGGCTATATGATACGCAACTCGCCAGAACATTTCTTCTACTGTCTCCGCTGGCTTTCCATCTTTTCCACGTCTCAAGTACCGTTTCGTTAACACCCGCCTTGAATTATCCGAAAGAACAACCGATTTTAAACTCTTTGGTATTGGAGGGGTATTGGATAATTCCGTTTCTTTGACCGTTTTATCGAGTTCCTTAAACATGGGGAAATTCCCTTTCAAACAATAAAATTAACGTATACCTATCGATCGCTGTTTTACGATAACACACAGGCAATTTTGGAAGATTAACCCACCAGTAGATGGTCAATCTCGTTCCGAACTGCAATTAAAATCATCTAAGCCCAGATATACGGAGGCAAAACGGATATAAGCAACTTGATCCAATTTTTTCAAACCTTCCATGACCATGTCGCCAATAATCCTTGAGGATATTTCTGATTTTCCCATCGCCTGGATACGGGATTCAATTTCTCCCACCAGACGTTCAATATCCGCAGCTGATACAGGGCGTTTGGCGCAGGCTATTCGAATACCTTGTATCAACTTTTCCCGATCAAACCCTTCCCGAGTGCCATCTTGTTTAATTATCAAAGGTGTCGCTAGAATTGGACGTTCGTAAGTGCTGTACCTTTGTCCGCAATTTTCACATTCCCGACGTCGTCGTATTCCCCCTCGTGCATCATGAGAAGTATCTACAACTCGAGAATGTTGGTCACTGCAAAACGGACAGCGCATAGCACCCCTATTTTAGAACAAATGTCCCTGCCACCTGTGGGGGTTGAAAAAATACTCGCCCACATCTATGGGTGGAAGGGTGTTGCATTCTAGCACATCAGTGCGTTTGTGACAAGATATTCGCACCATGATTGTCTTTAAAATATTTATTTCTTTAAGGTAAGTATTTTAACTTCAGGAAGGACTTGCTAAGAAAAGATTCCGTCCAGCTTTCATTTCATTATGGCAGGCCTGGATGCTTGCATATCAGACCTACCATAATGATTAGTCATTCCCCGTACGAAGGCATAAACGGGGAATTATTCATTATTGACCCCCACATTTCCGACATATGTTCGAATTCTATCTTCGGTGCAGCTAAAGGCTGGCAATTCATAATTGAGGAGGAAACAAACATCGGGTATCCTAACACCGGTATTTAGAATTTGAGAACATCTTTATCTTTCATAAATCAACCAATAATGTGTAATTAGAGATCCCATTGGTAGTAAACAGAATACTTTTATAGAATTTCTAACTATCGTATCTGCTCTATTGATTGAATTGTTCGCTGTTCCTAATAAAAGCAGGAACATCAAGATCATCCAGTTCATATGCACGCGGCTTAAAACTCTTAATGTCATGACTGACGCTTTGAACGATCCCTGCAGGTTCTTGTTCTTGTATTTTACCTACCGGTTCACTTATTGGTTGTTCAACCATACGACGGGGAGCACCCTGTCTTTCAAATCCGGTAGCGATCACCGTTATTCGTACGGCATCATTCATTTCTGGGATCGATCACTGCGCCGAAGATCAGATTTACATCTGGATGGGCAGTTTCTTTTATAATCGCTGCAGCCTGGTTCACATCAAATAAGGTCAATTCAGTTCCGCCAGTGACATTGAACAGAACACCGTGAGCGCCATCGATAGTAATATCCAGCAATTGACTTGAAATTGCCTGTTCTGCCGCTACTTGGGCTGCGTCCTCCCCTTTAGCATTACCAACGGCCATCAGCGCCGCGCCGCCTTCCGACATAATCGTCCGCACATCTGCAAAATCAAGGTTAATTAACCCAGGGACAGTGATTAGTTCTGAAATACCCTGCACACCTTGCCGAGCACATCATCTGCCAATCGAAATGCCTGCTGGAGATTTGCTCGCTTATCAACGATTTGGAGCAGTCGATCATTGGGTATTACAATGAGAGTATCAGCTTGCTCTTTTAGTTTCGTGATACCAGTCTCTGCGGCTTTATCTTCGACGGGCTCCCTCAAAAGTAAATGGACGGGTTACAACCCCGATTGTCAACGCTCCAATTTCTTTCGCAATCTGAGCTACAACAGCTGAACCTCCAGTTCCAGTACCGCCTCCCATACCCCCTGTTATGAATACCATATCCGAACCTTTGAGCACTTCGTATAGATCCTCGGCAGATTCTTCGGTTGCTTTGCGCCCAATTTCCGGATCACCTCCAGAGCCAAGCCCACGTGTGAGTTTTTCACCTACACGCACTCTTGTCTGAGCCTTGGACAATAACAAAGCTTGCGCATCTGTATTGATCGCCACAAATTCGACGCCTTGTAATCCCTCATCGATCATACGATCGACCGCGTTGCATCCGCCGCCTCCGACTCCGATAACTTTTATACGAGCAAATGATTTCAACCTGGTTAGGTGTATTAAAATTGTTCGACATATCTTCCTCCTCTTCGGAATACCATCTACAAGTTTTTTTTTATTATTACTCACCAATAATTCCATTTTGTTATTCAGAAAATTGCTATATATTGAATACTTAAGGTAAAAGTCTTTTTAGAAACGTTTGCACAGTCGCCCAATCGAAAGAAAAATTTTCTATCGGAGATGGTTTGGGTCTTCCATTGTGTTTATATGGAGCTACTTCACTCATTAAAATATGCCCAGCGCAGTAATCCAACACTGGTTGTGAATGCTGGTGAATTAAGGTTTTCGCTCTTGCCTGATAAGTTGTCGGGTTTAGCGATGCGAACCGGCAGTCCCATTACTGAGCTGGCAACTTCACGGATGCCAGGAAGCATGCTGGATCCACCGGTCAACACCATTCCAGCTGGAAATAATCCCTCATACCCTGAATGTCTAATATCCTGTTTTACCATGCTGAAAATTTCCTCAACCCTGGCAGAAATAATGTGGACCAGGTCACGCTGGTTGACTTGTATGGGTTCATGCTCACCAAATGTACGTACATGAAAATATTGGTTCAGGTCATGACCATTTTCCGAAGCCCGTCCGTGCTGCAGTTTAATTTCCTCTGCCTGTGACATTGGCAATCGCAATCCCTGAGCGATATCCGAAGTAATATGATTCCCACCTAAAGCCAAAACAGCAGTATGCCATACATCTCCATTGACATATACACCAATATCCGTCGTCCCGCCTCCAATATCACAAATAACCGCCCCCATCTGTCTTTCAGTTTCTGTAAGTGCTTCCTCTGCAGCAGCAAGTGGATTTAATACAAATTGAGATATTTCCAAACCCATATTTTGAACACTCTGCCGTAGATTTTCAACGCTTGCTGCACTCGCTGTAATGATATGAGTTTCTACTTCTAAGCGATAGGCATGCATTTTCTCCGGAATGCGGATTCCATCCTGTCCATCTATGTTGTAACCTCGTTGAATGACTTGAACGACTTCCTGATTGTGAGGGATAGGAATAGCGCGAGCAGAATCAACCGCCCTCATCACATCTTCTTTATCGACAACACCGCTGGCAACACCCACAGCGCCTCGATTATTCACGGATGATACATTTTGGCCAGCCAGACTGACCAAAGCCGAACTGATCTCAAGACCAGACTCCCGTTCGGCTTTATCCACTGACCGAGAAATTGCTTTCGTTGAAGCATCCAAATCTACAACCACACCTTTACGTATCCCTTGCGATGCTTCAACACCAGAACCAAGGATTTCTAACCCACCTGAAGGTCCTTCCCGGGCTACTAATGTACAAACCTTGGTCGTTCCTACATCTATGCCAACTACAACTTTTTCATCCATAGGGACACTCTCACTCGTCTCTTCACTCTGCTAGGCGATAATAAGGATTATGCACAAATTCCACACTTATAAAATCTGGTTTTCGTTCTTCCAGCTTCAATTTGTTGAAGATTGCTTTGTAAACACGCAGTTTCATTTCGATATCATTTACATTTCCGAAATAAACATCCCATCCTCGGCGATCCTCCCAGGAGAAACCATGCAGTTCATCGTAGCGTAATATCGCTCCCTCTGGGGCGTATTCATCCAGGATCAAAATTGCCGAAACCATCTCAGGCGATAACTTTTGATCTACTTCGGCTGCTTCCTCATTGTCGCTAGATTCTTTTGATGCGTACTGTTGGATACCCAACTCCTCAGATGCCAATGAAACTTTACTTCCATAATTTATTTTAGTTGGGCTTTCTTGCGCTTCTACAATTGGATACTGAACTAAGTCATAAAAATCATCCCGTGCAGGAAATACAGCGCCGTTTTGGTCTATGAGCAAATTCGTCTCATCGACTTTCCAAACGAGCACAGGTGCCCGTTCAGTTACTGTTATTGCTACTGTATTTGGCAATGAAACGGAAACAGAAACGCTTGAAAATTCAGTAAAGGAGTTCGCTAATTCCTGCTCTATATTTGCGGGATCGATGGTGAAGATCGGCTCTCCAGAAATTCCTAAATAAGTATTCAAATCCCGGCTGGCTACTCTCGCCAGGCCGTTAACTTCAACTAAATCCACTCGATAAGTATCTGTTTCCCATACCTGGTAAATCGCATAAGCGCACAGACAAACCAATAACATGGACAACACTCGCCAACCAATGCGTATCCTCGGAATTGAAGGCAAGCGTACTTCCGCTCCCGGAACATTCAGCGGGACATCTATTCGGCGTCGGGTCCTGTTGAAAGCTTTGCTGCTTCCTACCGCCGCTCCACCATCCAGACCGCGAACCATTACAGGAGGGAGTGAAGAAACCGGACTCATACTAACCCGGCCTGCTTTTGCCGCTTTATTGTGATTGGTTGATTTATTCCTTCTCCGGCGTAATCTATCTTTACGTCGAGAAGAACGGGCGCTGCGGATTCCCATCAATCATCTCTCCGGTAACGTCTTTCAGTTCGAAAACGGTCTTCTTTTCTCTCTAACGCCAGCAAAATCAGACGATCAAGAAGCTCTGGATATGAAAACCCGCTGGCTTCCCACAATTTTGGATACATACTGATTTTTGTGAAACCAGGGATGGTATTGATTTCATTTAGGAAGAGACCGGATTGTTTATTATGTTCAGAGGTATTTTTTCCCAAAAGAAAATCCACCCTGGCCATGCCTGCACAGTCGATTGCTTTATAGGCTTGAACAGCTATCTCACGTACTTTCGAGGATAGATCCTCTGAAATTGGCGCAGGGATTATCAACTCCGAATCATCATCGATATATTTGGCCTCATAAGAATAAAATTCCCTGCTTGGAATGATCTCTCCCGGTACCGAAGCGATAGGGTCCTCATTTCCCAACACACTCACTTCAATTTCTCTAGCCTCGAAACCTCTTTCAATGAGTATTCGACGATCAAAGCTGGCGGCCTCAATTAAACCTTCGAAAAGATCTGATCTTGACCAGCATTTAGTAATACCAACTGAAGAACCCATATTCGCAGGTTTAACGAATATTGGATATTCTGAGATTTTCTCAGCTGATTTAATTACTTTTGATGAGTCTTTTTCTATTTGTTTTCTAGAAACCACCAATGAATTTAGAACAGGGATATTATTCGCCAACATCACATCTTTAAAAACACCTTTATCCATTGCTAATGACGAACCCAGAACCCCTGCGCCAACATAAGCTACTTCAGTTAATTCCAATAATCCTTGAAGAGTCCCATCTTCTCCAAATGTCCCGTGTAGCACTGGAAAGACAACATCCATATTTGAAAAACTCAGTAATACTTCCCCATTTTCCGTGTTGTCAATCAGGTACAAATCTCGACGAGTTGGGTCTGGTAAAAGGGTTGCTGTCTTAAGGCTGCGATAATCACCATTTTCCATCATATCCAGTAATCCTTCACCAACCATCCAGACACCATCATGTGAAATTCCAATCTGAATGACAGTATATTTATCAGAATCAAGCGCAGAAAGTACGGAGCGCGCAGACATCAGGGAGACCTCGTGTTCCCCAGATCGTCCACCAAATATCACCACAATCCGTTTCTTGTCTTGATTTCGGCATAATCATTTATTTAGTATTTTTGATCTTTTGATTTTTCCGAAACTTAAACTATTTTCTAACAATCTCAAGTTCCAAATCTCCAATTAACTCAATTTCTAATTCAAGTTCAATATCAAAATGATCGAATACTTCTTTCCGTGCTAATCGAATTAAAGATAAAACGTCATCTGCCGTTGCATTACCTCGATTGATAAAGAAATTAGCGTGCTGTGAGCTGATTTCTGCATCACCAACATGAGCACCTTTCAATCCAGCGGCGTCAATCAAACGACCAGCGAATTCTCCAGGAGGATCTTAAACATCGACCCCCAGCTAGCGCCAGGAGGTTGGGTACGCCGGCGATATGTTGTGAACTGTTCTACCTTTTCTTGAACCAGATCGGGATCGCTTTGCCTTAACCCAAACATTGCCGCTAGAACGATAAAGTCTCCTGGTTTCTGTTTGAGCAGGCTGCTGCGATAGGAATATTCAAACTGGTGAACAGACCACTTATCACGCAGCACTTTATGCTGGTTTTTGTCCTCAATCAGGTGCAAGATTTCGGCCATTAGCAGCGCATCTGCGATCTCAGCACCGTGTGCTCCAGCGTTGCCAACCACTGCACCGCCAACAGTCCCAGGGATGCCAGCAGCCCATTCAATTCCAAGCAAACCGCGCCGCGCTGCCTGGCGCGCGATAACTCCCAGGTTAGCGCCTGATTCAGCCCACACAGTCAGCGTATCAGAACTTAGACCAAATTCAACCTTCTTAGCTCTATTCACGAGGACAATACCTTGAAATCCTCGATCGCTCACTAATATATTGGAACCGCCGCCGAGGATTATAAAAGGCACTTCGCTCTCCCAGATGAGAGTAGCAGCATGCGCAAGTTCATCCATTGAATTAACTTCAAGTAATGCATCCGCTGGCCCGCCTATCCGTGCAGCAGTTAGCTTTGCCAGGTTTACTTTTTCTTGTAAACGACCTCCATATACTTCTTTAAGCCGGGTCAAATCCCACGCCTCTTCCTGTTCTCGAATGGGATTGTTTATTTGATCTAGGATTAAATCTGCATCCCCAGCAGACAGGATGACCACCACATCCCCCTCTTTTGTATGTTCCTCCAAAAAGGGCGCTACATCGCGCACATTAGGTACATGCTGGACATTTTGGTTTTGGAAATCCTCATTATCTGAAATAGACCGGACGATATCCTGTGCGCTAAAACCATCTGCGGGCGGTTCTTCCCGAGCAGCATAAATGTCAGTAACAACTACATAGTCAGCGTCTTTAAAAGCTTCACTGAACTCGTTTAAGAATGCCTGCGAACGTGAGTAAGTATGCGGCTGCCAAACTGCCAAAATCCGACGCTTCGGAAATCGAGTGCGAGCAGCAGAAAGAGTGACTCTAATTTCAGTTGGATGATGGGCGTAATCATTAATATAAACGACTCCATCGCGTTCAGCGTGGATTTCAAATCTGCGTTCAGTACCTTTGAATTCACTTAAAGCTTTTACCGCTTCATCCAAAGGAACCTTGAGAAGTTCAGCGGCACTCAATGCAGAAACCGCATTTAATACATTGTGGATTCCTGGAATTTGCAGAGCGACATCCACTTCTTTCAATTCGTTATTGCTGAATTGAAAAGAATAGCAGCCAAGTTTATTTAGCTTTATATTATGAACGCCAAAATCTATTTCTTGCTGATTTACATACAATTGAATGGAATCCATCTCCTCAGCAATACCAAATATCAGCTTGTGTTTAGGTCCCGTACCTTCTTTCGACAGACGCACCGCACCAGAATCATTCCCGCATACCAGCATAGAGCCTGAAATCTCTATCTGACCCGCAAATTGAACGAAGGCTTGATAAAAATCTTCGGATGTAGGGAAACAATCCGGATGATCATATTCAACACTGGTAATAATTGCAATATTTGGCCGCAGCCCTAAAAACATATAATCATATTCATCGGCTTCTATTACAAACACATCATCAAGACCTTCGTGGGCATTATCTCCCAGATTTTTCGAAACACTTCCAATGATGTAAGAGGGATCAATACCGCAGCAATGGAGTATCCAGGCAATCATAGCTGTGGTTGTTGTCTTTCCATGGGTTCCTGAGACAGCTATGCAGCGTTTATCTCCAATCAATTCATTTAAGAATTCTGCTCTTTTTAGTACGGGGATACCTCTCTCTTTTGCAGCCTGAACTTCAACGTTTTCATCAGGAATTGCAGAAGACCGGATGATTAAAATCGGCATGGTTGATCTGACTTCGCGGAGTGACCGCTGTATACCGTCGCACCTGCCAATGATAAGGTTTGGGCATTCTGGGTTATTTGTCTATCCGAACCGCTGACTTTATAACCGCGTTCCATCAAGACCTTTGCTATTGCAGAGAGCCCAGTACCGCTGATGCCGATAAAGTGAACTTTTTTCATAAATTCAAATCACTACCAAATATCATGGACTCCAATATTTTTTATAACTCAAATCAGGACCACCAAAACAAAAACAAAAGCAACTACTACCGCTACATAAATCCAATAACCGCTGAGAATTGCGGGAGCAAAAGAATTTAATAATCGCTCGGCAGTTTCAATTGAAGAAGGAACAGCTGCGGGAGAACTGATCGCCGGCGAGAATGGATAGCCCGCTTCGTCCATGAAGTACCATAATGTTCCAAAGATCAGGTATCCATTTATTGCACCAAATAATAAGCCTAAAATAAAATCTTGTACACGATCGCGTCTCTCATTGAACCTGGAAAATTGGGATAATTTTGGCGATTGGTATCCAAAGAACACCATAACTAACAGGATGCCTGAACGCATCCAAAACTGTGACATCGAACCGTCCTGGAACAGGTCATTTGTATACGGTAATAGTTCTTCAATCACAGCAATAAATCCCAAGGCAAGAATAACGCTGAAACTTACCAAAACCTCTTTGCCCCATCCCCGCATAGATCCGATGATGGCAAATAAGATCACAAAAATATAGAACGCAAACACCAAACTTATCATTGCTTAATTCCTTCCCCGGCTTGATGCTGCCAGTTCTATCAAGTGTGAGGCAATGCTTTCAGCTGCATTTGGATTGTAAAGCGCTCGCATCGCTTGACTCATACTATTCCGGAGTTCATTGTTTGTCATCAGTTCGCGCAACTGCGGCAGGAACTGATCCTGGAGAGCCTCATCATGCACGAGGACTGCAGCGCCTCGGCTTGAGAGGTAACGAGCATTCACCGCCTGGTACTGCCATGCGTGAGGATATGGGACCAAAATAGCTGGCAATCCAAAAAGTGGATATTCTCCTAATGCAGATGCACCGGCTCTGGAAACTACAATATCCGCTGCAGTTAATGCTGCTCCCATATCGTCATGCAAATACATATAAGGATGGTAACGATCAGCCTGATGCGATATTCCTTTCAAATTCTTGCTAACGGATTTAACCTCCTGCCAATCCAACTGACCGCTAATATGCACAATTTGAATATCCTCCAATAATTCCGGCAATATTCTAAAAATTTCACGGTTGATTGATCGTGCACCCTTGGATCCACCTAGTACGAGTAAAGTCATTAGATCGGGGTTCAAACTAAGCGTTTCAACAGCCTCGGCTTTCGTCCAGGATTTTAAATTAGACCTGGTTGGATATCCTGTCACATTTAGTTTATTTTGATTATTAAAATAATTTCGCGATTCATCAGCAGTAATATCAATACGATCAGCCAACTTCGACAGGGCTTTCAATGCCATCCCAGGTTCGATATCAGGAACGAAAAGTAATGATGGATATCTTATTCCCGCTATCGCCATCGGCACAGCTACATATCCTCCAGTAAAAAAGAGTACATCCGGATTAAATTTTTTCAAAATCTGTCTCGATTGAAAAAAACCATTCACAAGTTGGGACAGGTTACCAGGTAAAGAACTCAAACCAACACCATGGATACCTGCTGCAGAAATTCCTTCAAACGGCACCTCCGTACGATTTCAGCAGTTCGGCATCCATACCCTCTTTACTGCCTACCCACAGAAAAGAATCTTTGGAAGCATTTTGATTTATCTGCAATGTATCCATATTTTTCCGAACACTCCAGGAATCCCTGGTTTCATGCATTTTTACGGCTTGCAGTACGGCGAGAGCTGGATAAACGCCGCCTCCTGTACCGCCTGCGCAAATCAACAACCGCATTGATTATCTTTCCTTGCTCTACTTTATTTATCTCCGATAAGCGCGAAATATTTAGGATAATGCCAACAGCCGCTAAGGAAACGATCAGGTTAGAACCACCCGCGCTTACAAAAGGTAGCGCATTTCCCGCAAAGGGCAGCAGGTTCACCATAACAGCCATATTTATGAATGCTTCTAGTGACACCCATAATGTCAAACCTCCTGCAAGCAGCATCCCAAGCTGGTCTGGAGCTCCGTGCGCCACAACAAAACCACGCCACATGAAAACTGCGAATAAAATCACCAATATCGCCGATCCAATTACACCTGTTTCTTCCCCTACCACTGCAAAAATACTATCCGTTGGGGGCACTGGTAATCCTGTAAGCTTAGTCTCAGCCTCGCCAATTCCAACACCAAACCACCCACCTTTGATGATCGCCTCCAATGACCTGCGGACATGATATGAACCTTCGGTAGGATCCATCAAACCGGCCATAAAATATTCAATTCTTGCTGATCCAGTTGGCGAAAGCTGAATGATCCCCCAACCTATCACCATTGAAATTGCCAGTAATATCCCGATTTGTTTTAGATCACCACCTGCCAGGAAGAACATTAAGCCGCCTAGTATAATAATTGTCGCTACTGCACTGAAGTCGGGTTGAATGATAATCAATCCACCGAATAATCCTAAAATAATTGCTAAAGGAATTAGACCGAAACCAATTTCACCTAATTTCTCCTGCTTTGCTGATAACCAGACGGCAAGGTATATGATAATGACCAGTTTAGCCATCTCAGACGGTTGGATCGATCCTTCAAACAGCGTTCGAACGGCGCCATTTCTAACCTCATTTACAATAAGGACGGAAAGTAAAGCTACAACAGTAAAACCCATCGCAAATACCGCAAATTTATTCCATTTGTGATAATCAAATAATGTAAGAATAAACGAACAAACTACTCCAATACCCAACCAGATCAATTGGCGGTAAAAAATTGTTGTTGCATTGTCATAATAAATATTGGAGTAATCATAACTAGCGGAATAAACCATAACCAGTCCAATGATCAGAAAGGTAATTACAGTAAGTAACAATGGAACATCAAATCTCAACTGGACCTTATTCCTATGCTTCTCTTTACTTTGAGAATCGCCCAGAGAATCAAATGCGCCACCTTCACCGGTCAGATTTTCTGCGTTATTTGGGGATTGAGATGAACTTACGGAAGTTCTTCTACCCATTTTGCGAAACATTTTCCTCGCTCCTCATAGTTCGTAAATTCATCAAAGCTTGTCCCGCCCGGTGAAAGCAAGACTACATCACCTGGTTGAACAATATCAGCAGCAATTTTCACTGCATCGTACAAACTTTCGCACCTGAATACTTTCAATACATCATTCTCCGCTAAATCCAACGCTGTCATTATTTTGTTTGCCAATTCACCAAATAAGATCAAGCTCTTAACTTTTTGGCGAATCAACTTTATATGTTCCTCCCATGGCAGATCTTTATCCCTGCCGCCTGCAAGAAGCACCAACGGTTCATCAAATGAATTAATGGCTGCTATTGCACGGCGAGGAGTAGTAGCAATGGAATCATTAAACCAATCTGCTCCGTTCCACGTTCTGACATGTTCCAACCGGTGATGTCCACCCACAAAATCAATGACCCCGGCTTCTATGATCTCAGCAGATACACCCGCAGCATATGTAATTGCCGCGGCAGCCAGAACATTTCTCAAGTTATGTTCTCCTCTTAAAGGAATATCATCGATTTTGAGCAGTCTCTCCTCTGGAAGTATCTTCCCCTTCGCCACAAAATCGCCTGATGATATCGAACGCTTTCCATCAAAATATCTAATGTAAAGGTTTGAATCTTTTATAAATGTACCTTCCATACTCTCTTCTAATTCAGAGATACCAAAAGTAATTACCTTTGCTGGGGTTAATCCAGATAACGACAACGTATTCACATCATCTCGACCTAAAATGGCAATATCAGACGATGATTGAAATGTCAATATTCTGGTTTTAGCGGCTATATATTCAGCCATCGATCCATGACGATCTAAATGATCGGGGGAAAAGTTAAGCACAGCTGCGATATGAGGCGATTTGTTCATGAGCTCTAATTGAAAACTTGATAATTCCATTACAGCAATATCATCAGAGCGCATGTTTTCAACATTATTTATCAACGGGTTTCCGATATTTCCGCCAACCCATGCCTGTTTGTCATAAAAAACGCTCCCCGGCGTGTTAGTGGCCTCTTTCAATATCTTCCCAACTAACAAAGTTGTGGTTGTTTTTCCTGCAGAACCAGTAATACCGATCACCGGACATGGGGAAACCTCAATAAAGATTTGTGAATCATTCAAGACCGGAATGTTGCGAGCCAATGCCTCGCTGACTACCGGTAATGTTATTGGAATACCTCCAGATACACACAAAACATCACAACCATCTAACAGGCTTAGTGGGTGCCCATTAAAAACCCATTCGATCGGATGACCAACTTCTGATAAATCCTCCAGCGCGGTTTGAACGCTGGCTAATTTTTGCCCAGATTTCTGATCATTTAGTATCACAAATGCACCCTGGTGAACCATATATCGTGCCAAAGCGGTGCCCTGACGAGCGGCGCCGAGGATAACGATCTTCTTCCCATTCCAATCACGCATCTGCTGTTCTCATTTTTCAGACACCACTCACACCTCGTAATCTCAATCAATCCATCCATATCACACAAGCGCCAGCGCGACACCGATCATCGCAAACAGCAGTCCAACTAACCAGAACCGCTGAACGACCTGGGTCTCGCTCCAACCCGATAATTCAAAATGGTGGTGAAGCGGAGACATCTTAAATAATCTACGGCCGCCGGTAAGTCTAAAATAAATCACCTGCAGAATTACGCTCAGCATAATACTTGTTGGAATAATAGCAATTATTGGTAACACGAACCAATGACCAGTCATCAAGGCGATGACAGCCAACGTCGCGCCCAATGCAAGCGATCCTGTATCACCCATAAATAACATAGCAGGATGGACATTGAACCAGAGGAAACCAAAAATTGCGCCCACGACGATGAAACAGAATTGTGAAAGAAATACTTGTTCTTGTAATAGAGCAATTCCTCCATAAGCTGCAAATGCTGTCGCGGAGATCAAACCTGCCAGACCATCCAAGCCATCGGTTAAATTAACTGCATTTGAATATGCGACAATAATAAAAGTCGCCAGCGGGACATACAGGATCCCTAAATCGATAAAACCTTTCATTCCAGGAATATAGAATATAGAGATCCCCAAAACATAAATGATGCCTATGGAAGCGACTAATGCCAATATCACTTGAACAAGAAATTTTGTGCGTGCTCGGATTCCAATCGCATTCGGTCGTCCCCTCAATCCTTCCCAATCATCAATAGCACCCAAAGCTGCAAAAGCGACCATCACAGCCATAGGCAACATAATCGATCTGCCTGTTACCGTAATTCCTATCAATGAAGCCGCATTTAATAGACCTGTGACAAATAGAACTGGGATAATAATCAGCACTCCCCCCATTGTTGGCGTTCCCAACTTACTGAAATGCCGGTCTGGACCTTCAACGCGGATTGCTTTTCCAACTTTAAAATGCCGTAGAACACGTAATAGCGGAGGACCCCAAATTACAGTCATCATAAAACTGATGCCTGCTAAAGCCAGCGTCATTGAAGTTTGAGTCATTTACTCTTCTCCAATGCCGCAACGATCTGGTCCAAATGCATTGCATGAGATCCCTTCACAAGAACCACATCGTTTGCACCTAACCGGTCGCTTAAAAAATCAACCGCCTGCTGGCTGTTTTCAAATTCGGAAATTTTTTCCCCGGATAGTCCAATTTTTTGAGCTGTTCTGGCAATGGTTTCCGCGCGTTTACCCACAACAACCAGTTCATCCACAACTTCAGCCGCTCTACCCCCAACCATTCTATGTCCTTCATATTCATATTGCCCTAGTTCAAGCATATCACCCAGGACTGCTATCTTGTTCCCATCTAACTCTTCCAAAAGGTTCAACGCCGCTATCGTAGATTTTGGGGAAGCATTATATGTATCATCAAGGATCAGAGCCCCTTTCGCGCTGCGCACAGCAACCAGGCGTAATTGTGCCCTGCCCGTCCGCAAGCCGTTCACGATTTCCTCCCAGGTTAAATCTTCAACAAGACCCAGGGCTGCAGCTCGTAAAACGGTATGTACAGAATGACGTCCTATTAAGGGTATTCGTAAGTACTGGGTTTCATTTCGAAAATGCAACCTCAGCCGGATCCCATCCAAACCCAGACCCTCCACATTATCAGCCCACAGTTCAGCTCGGGGATCGAGTCCATAATAAAAAATCCTGGCATTGGTTTTGGCAGCCATTTCCCGTACCCGCAGGTCATCATAGTTCAATATAGCGACACCATCCGGAGCAGGTGGAAGTGCCTGGACCAGCTCAGATTTTCCTTCCGCGATTGCCTCTTGAGTCCCCGCCCGTTCAGCATGAACTGTTCCGATATTTGTAACTACTCCTACCTGTGGTTTGGCTATGTCACACAAATACTTAATTTCCCCTGGAACATAGAAACCCATCTCCAGCACTGCCCTTTGGTGATCTTCAGTTAAACTCAGGATTGTCAAAGGCAGACCTATCTCGTTATTTAAATTCCCCGGATTCTTTAAAGTCTGGTACTTTTGATTTAATACTTCTGCGGAGACTTCCTTAGTAGTTGATTTCCCTACACTTCCAGTTATACCAACCACTCTGGGATTCAATTTCCGGCGCCAAAAGCGAGCTGTTTGCTGAACAGCATCGATGGTATCGTCAACTCTAATACAAAAGGGTGTATCAATCTTTTCGGTATTGGTGGTAATTCCAGCTTGATGTAATTCTAAAACTCGATATTCGGACGGTAGAGGTTTTTGGACAAAAACCAATATTGCCCCATTTTTAATAGCTTCATCAATGAAATCATGCCCGTCGACATTCTCCCCCTGGACCGCCGCAAACAAAGAGCCTTTTGTCGCGAGGCGAGAATCAACCACAGCGCATGAGATTTCTTCCGATGCCCATTCTGGTCGATCATTTCCTAACGCTTCAATTACATCAGCTATCGTCAGCATAAAAATAATGATCCGCTATTAAAAATCCTCTTTTTCAGATATTTCAATTTCCGTGCAATTTGGCTCGTACATCATCTGGAGGTATATCCATAAGCACAACAAGCTGCTCGACTGCTTTACGAAATACTGGAGCTGCTACCACTGAGCCCCATGGTGATGATTCGGGTCTCTCTAACCAGACATAGACCAGAAATTGTGGATCATCAATGGGACCCCACCCTACAAACGATGCATTTGTTTCATTCGTTGTATAACCGAATTGAGTCGGAATTTCCGCTGTTCCTGTTTTCCCAGCTAACTTATAGCCGGTCACCAATGCATCCGACGATTCCTTTTCCAATGAACGTGCGAGTATCTCTGACAAAGTATTGGCAGTTTTTGCGCGGATAGGCATACCAATCACTCTTTGTTCAATATCATGCTGGTATCCATCGTTAATAACGGAACGTACTACATGCGGAGCCATCATCTTTCCCTGATTCGCCAGCGCTGAAGCTGCGATTGCCATTTGGATTGGTGTGACGGAAACACCCTGTCCAAATGCGTTTGTTCCCAGATCAGCATCATACCAATCCCCATCACCTGGCGCTTTTAAACGACCTGGAACTTCGCCAGCCAGATCAACACCCGTCAAATGCCCAATTCCAAATGACAACATATATTGGTAAAAATCTTTTGGACCTAATTGAGTAGCCACCCACGCCAGACAAACGTTCAACGAATGCTGCATGCATCCCTGCATATTTTGCGGTCCCCATGCACCCATGTTCCAGTTATAAATTCGAGTACCGCCGATTTCAAAAACGCCGGTATCAATAAATTCTGTTTCCGTTGTCACAGCGCCGCTGTCTAAAGCTGCCGCCATGGTGAATATCTTAAAAACTGAACCTGGTTCATATGCCTGACTTACAATCGGGTTGAAGGGAGTTTCATCTGTGAAAACTTCCTGGTAATTCCAGTATTCATTTGCATCTAGTCTTTTTGTAGTTGCTAAGGCGAGCAGTTCTCCAGTTTGCGGGTCAATGACAACCAGAGTGCCAGAATCAGAACCGGTTTCCTCAATGGCGTCATCGATTATTCGTTCCATAACACGTTGTATCGCTCGATCGATTGTTAATACCAGGCTTGCTCCTTCCGGGATCTCTGGCAACTCCTTTACTCTGCCTGGATGAAGAGGAACCCATACAAGTGATTCATCGCCTGCCAGTAAATCGTTAAATTTCTCCTCAACGCCAAAAAAGCCGACTCCCTCCCGATTTACAAAACCAATAATATTTGAGGCTAATTCATTATCGGGATAGATGCGCTGCAAATGTGGCTTGAAGGCAAGTCCACTTAAGCTGGGTGCATCCTTTTCACGACTCGAACCATACAAATGTTGCATTTGTTCGATAAGCAATATAAGTTGATTTATCTTTTCCTCTTCAACGTTGGTCGCAACAACCCGGTATACTGCTGTATCCGTTGCTTCCAGGCTTGCGGCAGCAAATACGTCTGCGTAGTCTAAACCCAGCACCATTTCTGATGTTTGAGCAATCGTGGAAGGATTTCTCACTTTTCTTATCTCAATCCCAACTTCATATGCAGTTTTATTTCCCACCATCAAACTCCCCCAACGGTCATAAATACGACCTCTGGCAGGCGTAAGAATTTGGTATTCACCAGAATAGGCCTTCCCCACCGAGATGAGTTTTTCAACCTGCCGAGGATTAACCTTTATGCGTACCATTTGGAACACGACCATGAGCGGCATGATGAACATCAAACCACCGACAAGGTTGTAGCGCCACATATGTTTTTTATTCACGGTACAACCTCAGGGAGTGAGGTTGCAATCCAATTCAATTGGAATTTGATCCAATCCACCAGCGGCTCCGTGTATTCCTCAGGTATTGTTGGCGCCTTCACTACTTCCTTTCGGGTATATGGGGCTAATACAACCCCTTGTCGTTCCTGATAACCAGAAACTTGCAGGTACTCAGATTGAACTCATCTCAATCGAACTCAAAACCCATACTTTGAGCTCTTTTTTCCATGACATGGTCAGAGAGCAACAATGCAATTTGTGATTGCATATCCTCAATTTCACGATCAAGTGTTTCGATTTGACCTTTCATGTACTGGATATCACGTCCTGTACTTGCAGTTTGGGCGCTTACATTCAAATAAATCCCTGCAATTAATGCGACGAATACAAGAATTAATGAAAACAAGCCGATAAACTGCAATTGTTTTCGCCACGGTGCTTGTGAATATGCCTGGGTTATATTGTCAATTTGGTCCATATTCAGTTAATCAGCGTTCCAGAGTTATACAAAAATTTGCAACTAATGTGCCAGGTTATTGATTTTTTCTACCGTCCGTAATCGAGCGCTGCGTGCACGTGGGTTTTGAATGATTTCCTCGTGGCTCGGAAAAATTGGGCGGCGATTTATTAAACGTACTGTTGCTCGATGACCACAATTGCAGATGAGTGATTTTGGTGGGCAAATGCAGTCTTTACTCTCGCGCCTGAAATAATTCTTTACAATTCGATCTTCAAGAGAATGAAATGAAATCACAGATAATCGACCACCTATGTCTAATATTTCTAATGCACTCGGTAACGCATTTTCCAAAGAAGCTAACTCCTGATTAACAGCTATGCGTAACGCTTGAAATGTCCGGGTAGCTGGATGACGTTTACGCCTGGTTGTTCGATACGACCTTCTTCCAACGGCATCCGATACTATTCTGGCTAAATGCAGCGTATCCATGATTGGCCGATTTTCAACAAGAGATTTTGCGATCATTCTTGATCTTCTTTCTTCACCGTATCTATAAATTAAATCAGCTAATTCAGATTCAGAAAGATTATTGACCAGGTCTTGTGCGCTTACCGGATTTCCCGGATCAAATCGCATATCCAACGGCGCCTGTTTTCGAAACGAAAAGCCTCGCTCCGGATTATCCAATTGCATCGAGGAGACACCCAAATCAAAAATCACACCCATGATTGTTTTCCAACCAACTTCCTTTATCATCTGGCTCATATGGATGTAGGATTCTTGAATGATCATCACCCGTGACCCAAATTCAGAAAGACGCTCACGGGCAATTTGAACCGCGGTTGGGTCAACATCGAGCCCCAATAATCGCCCATCTGGAAAACTCTCTTTGAGAATTCCCCAAGCATGACCACCAGCTCCAAGTGTGCAATCGATAAAGGTCGCAGCCTGCCTAGGTTGCAGTGCCTGTATTATTTCTTGGTAAAGTACAGGACGGTGAGAGAGCACCTCGTTCGTGCTATTACCGTTCATATTTCCTTGTAAGTATTGGTTATTCGGAGGTAAGATCTAACTCCGCAAATCGGTGAGCATTTGTTTGTGTATCCTGAATTTGCTCGGTTTGTGAGGACCAATATTCTGGTGACCATATCTCGAAGTATGTACCATTTCCCACTACCACAACCTCACTCTCTAAATATGCGGACTGCTGCAGGAATTGTGGTATCAGGATTCGTCCCGCTTTATCTACCTCAACAAATTTAGCGGTGGAGAAAAACAATCGCCGGAGTAATCTTGTAGTTGGGTCTGTCATACTCATTTGATTGATTCGGCGAGAGACGCCTTCGAACAACGGAGAAGGGAGAACCAACAAATTTTGTTCGAAACCTTGCGAAATATATGCGCCATTAGTCGATAACAAATCTCGAAAATTAGTCGGGATCGTTAAACGCCCTTTATTATCTAAGTTGTGGTAGAATTGACCCAAGAACATAAGTTCTGCTATCCTTTTTAATTGCGAAACGCCGGTGACAATCCGGCGTCCCACTTTATCCCACTTGCTCCCACAATTGAAACAAGTATATACTACTTTTTTGTTAAATGCAAGAAGAATCCCCTCTTAACAGTTTTATATTGTTTCTTATCAAATCCTTTACCTGTTCATAATCTTTCGATCGAAATTCTCAGTCCTGGCATCATTTTCGAAAATTCTGTTTGATAAAGAACAATAATTCCTACTTTTTATTTAACATTTGGTGATAACTCAATCCCCCAGAGAGATCATTGAATATCTAAATTTTATCGATAGAATTGATGCGGCCTTACATATTCTAAAAGTCCATATCAAATGGATTTACTATCGTTTATCCAAATAACGCTATTTTCTGAGATCCCTGCTCCCGTCAATTCGCCAACGAAAATTAATCGGTATGATTAGAAATTAGAAAACTTTTTTTGCTGTTCTAATATTCGTTTTCTCAAAATAATGTATAATACATGAGAAATATTGGCAAATTTATCAGACAATCTGTAACATAAATTTCCACACAGGATGATCTGATGTGCTCCGGTGTAAAGTAGATTAGGAATTTCGCACTTTCAATTTTTTACACCAATCCGGAGAAGTACTTTGACAATTGGTACGTATACCAGGTTTTGATTTTTTGTTATTTTCGAATCCCATTATCAATTTATACAAGTCTATTATGGGGTCACAAAAAATAGATACTCATATCAAATTCTGGCTACGTAAAATTTCTTGCCGCTAAGGTAAAAACAACACCTGATTTCACGCGGCCACGGTTGATTTAGCTAAACTCTTTATTGGGTTTCGCGATTAGATAAAAAATTTGAATTCGGTGAAATATAAAGTAGTACTCATAGGCATATAGATGGAAGGTTGCTTTCGGAGTTATAACTTAAAATACATATTACACATAGCCAATACCTTCGTATTTAATTAAACACAGAAAATTATGCCTGTGACTTTGAAATAAATGAAATTTGAAGTAAATTATATTCACACATAATATTGACATTCACAGGGTTATAATTATTAACCCTTGAATCCTGAATTTCATCACCGAATAACCGAATTATAAGAGTTCAGTTTATCTTCTCAGCCGTGGCCTGTGCAAACAGGTAGACGGCATTTTTGATTCTGTTTGAAAATGAACCGAACAATTACTGCGATAACCGTTCAAAAAAATAATCCGAAGAGGGTAAATTTATACCTGGATGGTGAATTCGCGTTTGGTTTATCTAGAATTACAGCGGCTTGGTTGAGTGTTGGTCAAGAAATGACATCTGAAAAAATCTCTCTTTTAAAATCAGAAGATGAATTTGAAGTGGCCTATCAAAAATCGATAAACTATATCAGTTATCAACCTCGTACAGAACAAGAAGTGAGGCAGAAATTAGAATCTAAATCGTATTCCGACGATGTTATCGATATTACCATTGGTAAATTATTAACGATTGGGCTAATTGATGACCAGAAATTCGCAAAAGATTGGGTTGATAACCGGTTCGAATTTCGTCCACGCAGTAAAAGAGCATTATCTTATGAACTCAGGCGCCGAGGAATTGCAAGCGGATTCCATCGAAGCAGCTATTGAAGACGTAGATGATTCACTGATGGCTTATAAGGCTGCTTCCAAACAAGCCCATAAATATAAGGCTTGCGATTGGGGTGAGTACAGGAAAAAAATGCTGGGATTCCTCTCACGAAGAGGGTTTAGTTTTGAAATTTGCGCCCATACTATAAAGAGAATATGGGATGAACGTATTTTGGAAAACAAAATTTATGAGAATGAGGCAGACATATGAATAGCACAGTGTTATTTTGGATCATCCTGATATTGCTACCAGTGTCTTTGTTTATTGGAATGGTCGTTGGATATTTCTACAAACAAAACCAGGTAGAAAAGGAACAAAGGAGACTGAAAGTAAAAGCTGAACAAACGCTTGATGATGCCAAAGAGAAGGCAAGATTAGTAGAGATACAGGCTCGAGACCAGGCGCTGGAAATCCTTCAAAAATCTGAGACAGAGGTAGAACGCAGGCGAAACGAACTCAGCAAAGAAGAAGACCGTTTGCAAAAAAGACGCGAAGAACTCGATAACCGTGTCGAAAGGCTCGAGAAAAGGGAAGCAACCCTGAACAAGCGTCAGAGCATTATGGACAAACGGTCCAACGAAATTGAAAAATTACATGCTCAGGAACTGGAAGAGCTCCAAAGGATTTCGAATCTGACTATCGACGAAGCACGAGCTTTGCTGCTGGAGGATGTTGAAAAGGATTCACGTGCAGATATGGCCCGCATTATTCGACAAATCGAATTTCAAGCAAAAGAAGAAGGTGAAATTAGAGCACGGAAAATAATCACTACGGCAATCCAAAGAGTTGCTTCTGAACATGTTTCAGAGATCACTACTTCCGTTGTTGAAATCCCCTCAGACGACATGAAAGGGCGCATTATTGGCCGCAATGGACGAAATATTCACGCCTTTGAACAGGCTGCAGGAGTGGATGTCATCGTGGATGATACTCCGGAGGCTGTAACCATATCTTCATTTGACCCAGTTCGAAGAGAAGTTGCCAAACGAGCATTGAATAAATTAATCCAAGATGGGAGAATTCATCCAGCACATATCGAAAAGGTCCTAAAAAAAGAGGCTAAAGAAGTCGATAAAGCAATTGAAGAGGCAGGCGAACAAGCTGTATACGAAGCAGGTGTTCCGGTATTAAATCATGAATTAATCGAGGACCCTTGGTCGATTAAAATTCAGGACTTCTTACGGACAAAATCAACTCTCCCATGCTATAGAGACAGCCAAATTGTCCGCCCTGATCGCAGCCGAACTCGATGCCGATGTAGACATCGCCAGGACCGGTGGTTTGCTGCACGATTTAGGTAAAGCAATCGACCACAGTGTCGAAGGGACTCACGCTCAGCTAGGAGCTGAACTTGCCAAGCGTTATGGAATAAACGAAAAAGTCGTAAACGCGATTGCCTCACACCATCATGAAGTTGAACAAGAAAGCGTTGAAGCAGCCATTGTTGAGGCTGCTGACGCTATTTCTGGGGCGAGACCTGGAGCCAGACGAGAGAGTCTCGAACAGTATCTGAAACGCATTCGCTCACTAGAAGAAATTGCCAATGCGCACACAGGGGTCACACAGAGCTATGCGTTACAAGCAGGTCGAGAAGTACGTATCTTTGTTCGCCCTGAAGATATTGACGATCTCGAAGCGATTCGCATGGCGCGAGATATCGCCAAGAAAATCGAAGAAACCATGCAGTATCCCGGTCAAATAAAGGTAACCGTTATCAGGGAAACTCGTGCGGTAGACTTTGCGAAATAAGTTTTAACTGAGGATAAAAGGATTACTCATCCGTTCTAAACCCACATTCGTCTCGGGCCCATGACCTGTGTATAAGCGGGTATGGTCTGGCAATGTAAGGATTTGCTCTTGGATGCTGTTCATTAATGTTTGATAATCCCCGCCGGGCAAATCTGTCCGCCCAATACTCTCGCGAAAAATTACATCACCGCTGAAAGCAACTGCTTCAGATTCACAATAAAATATTACATGACCAAGAGTATGGCCTGGGGCATGTCGTACTTCGAATTCATTTTCCCCAATTTTCAAGCGCTGCCCATGAAACAAATTAATTTCAGGAAGCGGTGCAGGGTCCATCGCCATACCAAAAAATGGGGCCCCACCTTGAAATTTATATAAGTCCATATCATCTAGATGTAAGGCTATCAATGGAACTGGTGATACACCCTCAATAATGGCAGTCGTTCCGCCTATATGGTCAAAATGTGCATGAGTAAGCCAGATTCCAGTGATTTTTAATCCAAATTTATTTGCTTCAGAAATTAAGAATTCACCATCCCAGGCTGGATCTACAACCACTGCATCTCCAGAACTTTCATCTGAAACTAGATAGGCATTTGTTTGAACGGGACCTAAAACATAGGAGTAGACTTTAAGCATTATCGTTGACACCAAATTTAGATTTTTATGAACTGATTAGACCTGAATTGTTTTAACTTCAAATAAATCAATTATTGAGAGATTTTTGAACATTCCAACCGGGCATATGATAAACTATCCCAAGGAAATAAAATAGTTGGTGAGGTGAGTGTAAGTTTTCATAGATTATCCCATTTATCCACCATTTTAAGAAGGAAATATCACAAGTGAATTACAAAAGGCTGCTATTAATTAATTCAATTGTTTTTATAGGTGGCGGAATCGCATTTTGTTTATATGCACCTCTTGCCCTGGCATTATTTCAGATAACCGAAATTGAAGGTATAGGGACGATTGCCTATTGGTATATTGTCTCATTCGTTCGTTTATCCGGTGCAGTTTTATTCAGTACAGGTTTGATAATTTGGGCGTTTAGCAGCTCATTAAAAGAAATTTCAGCACAATCGAGAAGCGGTTTGTTATATGCATTGATCATTGGATATACGATTGCGGTTATAACGATCTTAACCCAACAAATATCAATTTGGCAAAGCACCATAGGATGGATATTGATAATAATATTCGCAGCATTCCTTTTCGGTTATGGGTACATATTATTCCAAGAGAGGAATTCTGACCAACTCGAATAAAAATTCGATGTGAACATCCTTCATAATTCCCCTGTGTTCTTCTTAGCTTCCTGCCACAAATCTTCCATTTCATTTAAAGTCAATTCATTCACTCGCTTCCCTCTGAATTGAGCTTGTACCTCAATATAATGAAATCGATTGCGAAAGCGAGTGTTGGCTTGCCTCAATGCACTCTCCGGATCGATGTCAGACCAGCGCGCTAAATTTACCACCGAAAAAAGCAAATCGCCGATTTCGGCTTCAAGATTTTCTATACCCTGAACTGACTTCACTTCTTGTAACTCTTCATCAATCTTACCCATAACTCCTATAATATCCGTCCAATCAAATCCCACGCGTGCAGCCCGTTTCTGGTATTGGTCTGCCTGCACCAATGCCGGTAAAGCCATAGCTAATCCATCCAGGAGGCTCTGCTCTCCTTTCCCATTTTGAGCCCTTTCTTCAGCTTTTAATATTTCCCAATTTACCAGCACCCCATCTTCGTCCTGCAGGTCGAGATCCCCAAATACATGCGGATGTCGTTGGACAATCTTGGAATTAACTTCATGCAGAATATCCACCATCGTAAAATCTCCTGATTCTGAAGCGATTTGGGCATGCAGCACGATTTGGAGCAGAAGATCTCCAAATTCTTCCCGCATGCTAAGGACATCTTCATTATCAAGAGCATACAATAATTCGTATGTTTCCTCCATTAAATATGGACGCAGAGTTCTATGAGTTTGTTTTCGATCCCAAGGGCACCCATCTGGAGCTCTGAGGTGAGCAATCACTTCCTGGAACGCTTCGAAAGATGTGGATTCTCCCAAAGCGGGAATATAAAGAGTAGTCAAATTACCAATAAGAGAACTTTGGTCAATCTCAAAGAGTCTGAGTTCCTCAATGTTACCTTGTTCAGTACCCGCTGCATGAATTAACATCACAGGAAACTCGTCCGGATAATTTTCCATCAACGTTAGTTTCACTTCCGAGGCTACATTCCTGGAATGGATTTGGGCGATGACAGCCGGCATTGTCGGGGGAAAATTCGGAACGTGTAGAGCAGCCAATTCTAACGAATCAACAATTGCCGTATTGGGCATCGGATCAATCCCAAGAGCGCTATGGATTGGTTCAAGAAAACTTATACCATCATATATTTCGACGGGCAAGTTAAGTTGTTTTGCACGACTGAAAATCTCCACAGAGGTTGCTTCTGCAATGAAAGGATGACCGGGAACCGCATATACCACACCCTGTGGACGTTTCCCGAGTTCCAACACACTGTCAACAATATGGTTGTAAACCTCTTCAAAAGATTTATCACTTTCATAAAAGTGATCGAATGAATAAACCTTCAAATTGTTGGGCAGGCTTTCAACTACTGGATGCTGGCGCGTGCGCAAATGCACCTCTGAAGAACTATTTAATAAATTCCACGCTTTGCGAGTAATAAGGTCTGGGTCTCCTGGGCCGAGCCCCAACAATATTATGCCCGGTTTAATCATTACTAATATATTCCTTTTGATGAATTAAAAGAAAAAATGCGTAACACCCAACCGTGATACATGGATCACCACCGGTTGGGATTTACGCATTGTGTCAATTAAATGGATTAACGCTTTGTGTAAGTTGGAGCCTTACGCGCTCGCTTCAACCCAGGCTTTTTACGTTCCTTTTCTCTTGAATCACGGGTCAGGAAACCACCACTTCGCATTACAGGTTTCAAATCAGGATTCATTTTTAACAGTGCCCTGGCAATTCCTAGCTGAACAGCGTTCGATTGTCCTGTGACTCCACCACCTTTGGCGACAACAGAAATATCAAATGTGTTGATATTCTCTCCCGCAGCCTGAAGCGGCGCTACGATCCCCTCCATATCTCCCATTCTAGGGAAATACTCTGAGGCTGGTTTTCCATTGACAACAAATTGGCCTGTGCCTTTCATTAATCGCACGCGTGCAGTGCATGTTTTACGTCTTCCGATACCTTCATAATATTGAACTGCCATTCAATTACTCCTTACCTGATGTGAAAGCCTGTGGTTTTTGAGCACCGTGTGGATGTTCCGGTCCTGCATAAATCCTGAGCTTTTTTATTAATTTTCGACCTAATTTATTATGCGGCAGCATTCCCCAAACAGCTCTTCGAATCACACGATCAGGGTGTCTATCCAATTGGTCGCGCAGATTTATTTTCTTCAAACCACCGGGGTACAAGGAATGTCTATAGTAAAACTTTTCTTCCATCTTATTTCCAGTGACTGTAATTCGTTCACAATTTACAACCACCACATAATCCCCGGTATCTACACCCGGTGTAAAAGTTGGTTTATTTTTACCCAGCAATATCCCGCTGATTGTTGTAGCTAACCGGCCTAAATTCTGTCCATTTGCATCAACAAGCACCCATTCCTGGGATACTTCATCGACTTTTGGAAAATATGTCTTATACACGCTGTTTGTCTCCGTCTACTAATGAGATCCAGTTATTTCTGGTATCCAATCAAATATTAGTGTTTCAAATAGTTTTATATTACCTGGTTTATATTTCAGGATATACCACTTCAACTAAACTCAATCCATTTGGTGGGGCTATCCCTTGTAAAATCCCTTTCGATTTACCCTTCAGTTCATTAATTAACTCATCACTACCTAAAATACCTTGTCCTATAGCTGTTAGCAGTCTAACAACACGACGGACCATATGGTATAAAAATGCATTTGCTTCGATTTCGTATATGCCGCCAATATCCTGTGATATCCATTGAGAATTGATCACATTACGAACTGTCGAACCACCTGGTTTCATTGGTTTCCCAAACTTCTTGAAATCATGGGTGCCCAGCAAGATTTCTGCAGACTGGACTATTAGGTCTGCATCCACTTCTGGCCATACCCTCCAGGCATATCGTTCTCGCAGCGGGTCGCGTACCGGTTGGCAGAATATGCGATATTGATAAATTCGAGAGACAGCTTCAAAACGAGGATGAAAATCCGAGTTTACCGGGTGGACTGATTTTGCAGCTATATCTGTTGGCAGGTAATAATTTATAGATGCCAACAGTTTATCCTCTGGATGCTTCCAATCTAAATCAAAAGCAATAACCTGACCAGAAGCATGTACGCCCGTATCAGTTCTCCCAGCAGCTAATAGCGCCTGACCTTCCCAGCCAATTTTTCGCAGGGTTTCTTCCACTTCTCCCTGAACTGTCCTGGTTTGCGACTCCTCTGATTGACGTTGAAACCCGAAAAAATGAGTACCGTCGTATATGAGTATTACTTTGTAACGTACCATGATAGCGGTTAACGATCGTCAACTGCTATCCATTAATCTTCAATAAGCTCAAGAATTACCATTTCGGCAGCGTCACCCTTGCGTGGACCCAATTTTACAATACGCGTGTAACCACCTTGCCGGTTTTCAAAGCGCGGTGCAATTTCATCAAACAATCTTTGGACTGCTTCCGCATCGCTTAATTTCGCTGCTGCCCGACGCCGGGCATTCACCATCTCAATATCTCCAGCGCTGTTTCCATTTTTCGCAAGAGTAATTAAACGTTCCGCCTGTCCTCTCACGGCTATGGCTTTCGCCCGAGTCGTTTTAATTCTTTCGTGCTCAAATAATTGTTTTATTAGATTTCGGCGTAGAGCTTTCCGCTCATCCTTGCCTCTACTTTAAAGTTTTTCCCGCAACACGATGTCGCATAATAGACTACTCTGCCTCCTCGCTTTCCTCTTCATCCTCGAGGTAGCCTTTCTCTTGCATCTTTTGACGCAGTTCCTGCAAGCTTTTTTCTCCAAAATTGCGGATGGACATCACAGCTTCATCACCTTTTTCGAGTAACTCGAGTACTTCTCCTACGGTTGTGATTCCGGTACGCTTCAGGGAATTGAAAACTCGTACAGACAAATCTAAGTTTTCTATCGGTGTTTCGATCATTTCACTTGTTAAGCGGCTGGCTTCTTCCTCTTCAAGAGTAATAGCGGTCAGCGATTCTTCACTGATCCCAGCCAGATGGCGTAAATGATCGATAATTATCTTCGAACTATTCGCTAATGCCTCTTCAGGTCCAACAGTGCCATCCGTCCAAACTTCGAGGATCAACCGGTCAAAATTTGTGCTCTGGCCAACCCGTGCATAACCAACATCCCAATTTACTCGCCTTACCGGGCTGTAAATTGCATCCACGGGAAGTTCTCCGATTGGTAAACGACCTATCCGGTCATCCACCGGTGAATATCCACGACCACGCTCAACGTTCATTTCAATTTCAATATGAGCGTTGTCATCATCAACTGAAAAAAGATATAAATCAGGGTTCATTATTTCAACTTCTGGTGGAGCAATAATGTCGCCTGCAGTAACCACACCACTGCCTCGGACTTCTAAATGTAATTGGGCAGAATCCACTTCGTGAAGTTTCATTCTGAGTTGCTTTATTTGCAACATCACTCGAATGACGTCTTCCCTAACACCTGGGATATCGCTGAACTCATGCTGCACATCTGCAATTCGAATCGAGGTAACTGCTGCACCCTCAAGTGAGGAAAGCAATACCCGCCGAAGAGCATTCCCAATTGTTACACCATAGCCCCTTTCTAACGGGCTGATTTCAAACTTACCGTAATTCCTCGCCTCGGCTTCACGCTCGATTTTCGGCATTACCATACTTATTAAACCTATCACGGTTCACCTCATCCCCATTCGCTGCTTTTTATCCACTTGTATACGACTGCTGTCAGAATAAAATCCTGGAATTTCTATCTCGAATAATACTCAACAACGAACTGTTCGTTGAGATTGCCGTCGATCTCCGATCTTTCTGGAAGACGAATCAAGGTGCCAGACATATTATTCATGTTCCTGCTTAACCATGCTGGTACATTTTTATCTTCCGCGACGACAACCAGATCCTTAAAATAGGTTCTTTTTCGCGATCCATCTCTAACCGAGATTTCGTCACCTTCAGAAACCAGCATCGAAGGCACATCGGTCCGCCGTCCATTGACGGAGAAATGTCCATGGGTTACCAGGAGTCTTGCTTGCGCTCTGCTGTCAGCAAATCCGAGACGGAATACAACATTATCTAAGCGAGATTCTAAAATCTGGAGTAAATTTAAGCCAGTCAGACCACGCCTTTCCAAAGATACTTCATAATATCGTCTGAACTGCTTTTCCAATATTCCATATACTCGACGAGCTTTTTGTTTTGCTCGTAATTGCCTGTTGTAATCAGACTCCCGTCTTCGGCGGTACTGCGCGCTCTTTCCATGTTGTCCAGGTGGGTATCCCCGCCTCTCAAATGCACATTTCGGAGTGAAGCAGCGTTCGCCTTTTAAGAATAATTTTTCACCTTCACGGCGACATAATTTACAAACTGGGCCACGATATTTAGCCATAATCTTCCTAGATATCCTTCCTGCTTTCTATAATTTCAAACACGTCTTCTTTTCGGTGGTCTGCAACCATTATGCGGAATTGGAGTAACATCAGAAATTGATATCACTTTTAATCCCAAAGCCGCTACAGCACGAATCGCTGACTCTCGTCCAGGACCTGGTCCTTTTACAAATACTTGTGCTTCTTGCATCCCTAATGACTTTGCAGAATTTAATGCCTGCTCTGCAGCCAGTCTGGCAGCGTATGGTGTGCTTTTCTTTGATCCCTTAAATCCAACGGAACCTGCACTTCCCCAAGCCACCGTATTCCCATCATGATCCGTTATTGTTATTATCGTGTTATTAAATGTAGCGAAAATATGTATCTGACCGGATGATAATGAACGTTTAGTTTTTCTACTGCTTTTACGACGAGCTGATCTAACACTCTGAGCCATACGACCTCACTTTTGCCTGATAACAATCGAAATATTTTTACTTCTTGGTTGCTCCACGACGACGACCTCGACCGGCCACTGTCTTCTTTGGACCTTTCCGGGTGCGGGCGTTAGTGCGTGTTCTTTGTCCATGAACTGGCAAGTTTCGTCTGTGACGAATTCCACGGTAACTGCCGATTTCAATCAAACGCTTGATATTTAACTGTACCTCGCGTCTCAGATCACCTTCTACCTTACAATTCTGATTAATATATTCACGCATTTTTGTGACATCGGAATCGGTTAAATCCTTTACTCTTGTATCTGGATTTACACCCGTCTGAGATATAACTTGATTGGATAGAGTTGGACCTATTCCATAAATATAAGTCAATCCGACCTCAATTCTCTTATCGCGTGGTAAATCAACACCCTCAATTCTTGCCATAATCTTCTATCCTTGTCTCTGCTTATGTTTTGGATTATCACAAATTACGTACAAAACGCCTTTGCGTTTCACAATTTTGCAGTTTACACAACGTCTCTTTATAGATGCTGATACTTTCATTTTGAAATACTCCTTCAGCCAAAACCCCAATTATACCTGTTGTGATCTTTTTCGTCCAGTCAACCAACTGCTTTTCGAAAAACCAATCATCACCTCATTACGGATTTGTAAGGATGACAGGGTCTCCTTCCGTCACACCTACAGTGTGCTCGAAGTGGGCCGTTAACGATCCATCTGATGAGACCACAGTCCACATATCTTTTAGCACTCGGGTCTTATCTGTACCGACAAGCACCATAGGTTCGATAGCAATTGTCATTCCGGGCTGTAGAACTAAACCCTTACCCGGAGTACCATAATTTGGCAACTGCGGTCCTTCATGCATTTTGCGACCCACGCCGTGACCCGTATAAATTCGTGTTACATGCAAACCATATCCTTCTACATACTCTTGAATACTTGCCGAAACATCCCCAATTCTATTACCAGCCCTCATCTTTTTGATACCTTCATAAAGAGATTGCTGAGTGATATCTAATAAGTTCTGAGCCTGCGGAGTGATTTCTCCTACTCCAATGGAAAAGGCTGAGTCTCCCACAAACCCCTTGTATTTTGTGCCGCAATCTACTGACACGATATCACCTTTTTTTAATTTGCGGTTACCAGGAATGCCGTGTACCAATTCCTCATTTATGCAGATCGTTAATGTTGCTGGATAAGGATAAGGTCCAGGATAGCCTTTAAAGACCGGGATTGCGCCATTTTTACGGATGACATCCTCTGCAATTGCATCCAGTTCTGCGGTTGTGATTCCAGGTCGAATCGAATTACGAACCGCAGTTAATGCTTTGGAATTCAACCTGCCTGCCTCGCGCATAAACGCAATTTCTTGCTTGTTCTTGAGAACTATATTTCGGTCCATACTCGTTTCGTTGTGACGTTTAAGAGATGGATTTATATAGGTCTTCATGGACCTGTTCAATCGTCTGTTCTCCGTCTACTTCTACCAATAATCCAGATTTTGTGTAATATTCGATTAAAGGCATCGTATTTTCAAAATATACTTGAATGCGGTTTTTCACCGTTTCTTCTTTATCGTCTTCCCTTTGATAAAGCTCTGATCCATCAAAATCACAAATTCCATCTTGAGCAGGAGCATTGTGAAGTTCATGAAAAACATGACCTTCTGCCCGGCATGTCCATCGCCCTGCTAATCTCTTGACCAATACATCTTCCGGGACATTGATGTAAGGCACATTATTCACGCGGCCATCGAATGTATTCAATAGATCTTCCAATGCATCAGCTTGAGCAGGTGTGCGAGGGAAACCATCTAACAACGCACCTTCTTGACAATCCTGACGTGATAAACGCTCTTGGATCATAGAGATCGTCAACTGATCTGGAACCAGATCACCACGATTCATATAACTCTTAGCTTTTTTTCCTAATTCCGTTTGGTCTTTTATGTTCTCACGGAAGATGTCACCAGATGAAATATGCGGCAAATTCAATGCGTTCGCAAGCAATTGGGCCTGCGTACCTTTACCTGCACCTGGTGGACCTAATAACACGATATATGTCGGCATTGTTAATCCAAATCAACGTATCAATAATGCATCTTCATAACCGTGGATCTTGAGCTCTGCTTCAATATTAAAGAACACATCTCTCACGACACCAACCACGATTAGCAAGCCTGCTGATTGTACGAGCATCAAGCCCGAGTTTGCCCCAAAGGGAAAGATTAATCCGAGCAGCCATGGTAGGACTGCAACCAGACCTAAGAATAATGCGCCTGGAAGTGTAATCCGGCTTAATACTTTGTTCAAATACCTTTGAGTTGGTGCTCCAGGACTAACGCCTGGAATCCTTGCGCCCACTCTTTTCAAACTTTCACCATAATTCTGTTGAGTGAAAAGTACATTGGTATAAAAGAATGTGAAACCTACAACCATTAAGAAATATAGTATCCAATAAACATTACCCTGCCCACCAAATATATCTTGTACAGTTGTAGCAAGATTGGCTAACCAGACAATTTCTGATTGAGTGAAGAAACTGGCTAAAATCGCCGGGAATGTAAGTAAGGACTGAGCAAAGATTATCGGGATCATGCCTGCCATATTCACCATCAAAGGCAGCGTCCCTTTCACCGGCATCGACATTTTATTGCCAACCCGGCGACCAGGATACATTACAGGAACATTCCTCCTGCCTTGCTGAACGAAAACAATCGCAAATATTGTTAGAAGTGTGACAACAGTAGCAATCACAATCAAAATTACCCGGTTTTGTTCATCGGCCAGCAAGCGGGCGAAGTTGATTGGAATACGTGACACAATTCCTGCAAATATGATCAAAGATAGACCCTGGTTCCTGAGACCAAATTCAGAGATCAGCTCGCCCAACCAAATTGCGAACATAGTCCCAGCAGTCATACTAATTACAACCGCTAAAGAAGCTAAAGTATCACCACCGCGGAATCCAAAGTTTTCAATAATCGGAACCCCGCCGGTTAATGAACTGAAGATATTAATTTGTCCAATCGCTTGCAGAGCTGCCATCGGTACCGCCAGCATGTAGGTCCATTTTTCCATCCATTTTCGGCCCTCACGCGGATCTTCTTCCATTCTCCGCTGTAAAGCTGGAATAATCGGAACCAAAAGTTGAAGAATAATCTGTGCGGTAATATACGGATAAACACCCATTGCCAGCACAGAGAAATTCGATACGGTACCACCGGAGAGTAAATCAAGCAGTCCAACCAGGGTACCACCCGCACCCCCACCTTCGAATATACTTGCTATCGCTTCCCGATTCGCCCCTGGTACTGGTACATGCGCAGCCAAGCGATATATGGCTAATAGCAAGATTGTTATTAGTATTCTTTTCCGAATATCATGTGCTGCCCAGATGTATCGCCAAGCAGAACGCTTCATATCCTTGACTCCTTGTTGTTGTTTTACTCAATAATTTCAACACTGCCGCCAGCAGCTTCAATCTTCGTTTTGGCGTTTTGGCTAATGCGATGTACTTTAACATTAAATACCGCGTCAACATCCCCACGACCTAACAGCACCACAGATTTTCGAACATCCTTGATTATCCGCTTTTCTGAGAGCGTCTCAGGGGATATTATGCTGTCCGTTTCAAATTTCTCAAGTTGATCAATATTGACTTCGTAATAATCAACCTGATTGATGGGGGTAAATCCTTTACCACGCAAAAAGGGTAAACGGCGGAAGAACGGTAAATTTCCACCTTGGTGGTAAAGTCTGGTACCTCCACCTGCACGAGCGCCCTGGCCTTTGGTACCTCGTCCGGCTGTTTTTCCTTGTCCGGCGGCAGGCCCTCTGCCCACTCGTTTTCTTCTCTTTTTTGATCCTTCACTCGGTTTCAGGTCGTGTAATTCCATGTCCTAACCTATGCTTCCTCTTCAACTTTAACAAGATGGCTTACTTTATTCACCATGCCGCGCAATACAGGAGAGTCAACATGTTCAACAGTCTGTTGCATGCGACGCAAACCTAAGGCTTCGATGGTTGATTTTTGATTTTTTGAATACCCTATTGGGCTTTTCACCAATGTTATGCGGATATTTTTTTCTTTCTTTTTTGCGGATCTTGCCATTTTATTTCCGCTCCCAGTAAGGAACTAACTCCTCGGGTGATTTTCCTCGTTTTGCTGCTTCATCCTTGATGGATTTTAATTGGTCCAAGGCGTCCATTGTTGCCAAAACCACATTTAGAATATTGCTGCTCCCCAAGGATTTCGTCAATATATCCGATATACCTGCTGCCTCAATGACTGCTCTGACACCACCTCCAGCAATTACCCCTGTACCTGGTGAGGCAGGTTTTAACAGCACCCTTGCTCCGGCCACTTTACCGATTACCTCATGGGGTATGGTGGATTTATAAAGCGACACAGCGTGCATATTCTTGCGGGCTTTTTCGTTAGCTTTTCGCATTGCATCTGGAACGGCATTCGCTTTCCCAATACCAACTCCTACACTTCCACGATTATTTCCGACCACAACTGTCACGCGGAAGGAGAAACGACGTCCACCTTTGACCACTTTGGCGACTCGTTTGATATCGACCACACGCTCACTAAGTTCCTGTGTTAGTTCTGAATACTCGAAATCTGACATAAATTTCTCCTAAATAGAGGGGTGTAAATTTCCTCTGACAATGGAAATTAATTACAAACCACTACTATATTTTCAATCCACCTTCACGTGCCCCTTCCGCTACGGCTCCTACACGTCCGATATACTGATATCCTCCTCTATCGAAAACCACTTCTGTTATACCTTTCAACTTCGCTCGCTCAGCAAGTGTTTTTCCAACTAAGGCAGATTGTTCGGTTTTGTTTAACCCTTTCATCTTCGCTCGAAGTTCCTTATCGATACTCGATGCAGACACAAGAGTGTTGCCCGCTTCATCATCAATTATCTGAGTGTATATCTCGGATAGACTTCTAAAAACATTCAAGCGGGGACGCTCTCCAGTCCCAACAATTTTACGTCGTACACGATTGTGCCGGCGAATTCTCGCTTGAGAACGCGATTTTTTCTTAGCCATATTCCTGCACCCTTCCTGCTTTACCTGCCTTCCGGCGAATATGCTCATCCAGGTACTTAATCCCTTTACCTTTATACGGCTCAGGGGGACGAACCTTTCGAATGTCGGCAGCAATGTGTCCAACCACCTGTTTATCGTAGCCCTTCACTTTTATCTGACGTGTCTTTGGTTCGACTTCAAACTCAATTCCGTCAGGTGGTTCAACAGTAACAAGGTGTGAATATCCAACGTGCAAAATTAAATTTTTTCCCTCGAGTTCAGCTCGATAGCCAACACCATTTATTTCCAATATTTTTTCAAATCCGGATTTGACACCAGTAACCATATTGTTGATTATAGCGCGTGTCATACCATGATATGCTCGATACATTCGATCATCCGAAGGACGTTCAACAATAATTTCTTCGTCTTTCAAGGAAATCTTCATTTCCGCTGGGAAAGTGTGCTCGAGTTCACCTTTTGGTCCTTTTATCAGGACATGTGTACCTTTTATCTTCACATCAACATCTTGAGGCACTTCCACAGGTAATTTTCCAATTCTGGACACCTTATCTACCTCCTAATTTCGCTTCACAACACATAATCCATGTTTTAGTAACTGTCACCAGATTTTGCACAATACCTCTCCGCCCACACCCAATTGTCTGGCACGTTGACCTGTCATCACACCTTTCGGGGTAGATAGAATTGCTATCCCTATTCCGGATAACACCCATGGAATCTTTTGTTTATTGGTGTACACCCTGCGACCGGGTCTACTCACTCTTTCCAGGCCATCAATAACCGGACGACGCGTACGGCGTTCACCAACATACTTTAATCGGATTCGTAATACTTTCGAACCAACAACTAGCCCATCAACTACTTCAAGACTTTCGACGTAACCTTCGTCAACCAAAATTTGAGCGATGGCAACTTTAATCTTGGAACTTGGCATTGCAACAACTCTATGATCCGCCATTACACTGTTGCGGATACGGGTTAACATGTCACCAATTGGATCATTAACACTCATTTATTTCTCCTCCACCATTACCAGGAAGATTTCACGACACCGGGAATTTTACCCTCAAGCGCCAGCTCTCGGAAACATATACGGCATAATCCAAACCTGCGCATATATCCACGTGGTCGACCGCATAACTTGCACCGGTTGCGGACGCGTGTTGGGTACTTCCTTCGGGTTTCCCTAATGGGCATACACTTTTTCGACATCGATTATCCTTCCTGCCTAAACGGCATTCCTAAAGATTGCAGCAATTGCCTGCCTTGATCATCATCACCGGCACTGGTAACAATTGAAACTTCTAGACCTCTAATTTTGTCTACTTGATC
Organism: uncultured Chloroflexia bacterium; assembly: GCA_963753725.1. Lineage (GTDB taxonomy): Bacteria > Chloroflexota > Anaerolineae > Anaerolineales > UBA4823 > CAVWDI01. The sequence continues at coordinate 761,939 of CAVWDI010000001.1, forward strand.
ATATTCAATCTCCGGAAACACCAGTTGCTCCCGAAGACCCATGGTGTAATTACCTCTACCGTCAAAAGAATTTGGCGACACTCCGCGAAAATCACGTACCCGCGGCAGGGCAATATTTAACAACCGGTCAAGAAACGCCCACATACGGTCACCACGTAATGTAACTTTTGCGCCAATTGATTGGCCTTCTCGTAATTTAAAGTTCGCGATGCTTTTTCGAGCTTTGGTTACAACAGGCTGTTGACCTGTAATCCGACTCAAATCTGATACGGCTGCATCTAGAGCTTTCGAATTATCAATCGCTTCACCAACACCAATATTAACAACTACCTTGCTCACTTGAGGAACTTGCATAATGTTTTCAAGATTGAGCGCATTCATCAATGCCGGCACTGTTTCTTCTAGATATTCATCTTTCAACTTCTGGCTCATCCAACTCGCTCCAAATAATTATTTTTAATCGAATTCAGCTTTACACTTTTTACAGACTCTCTGTATTTCTTTTCCGGTCCGAATAATTCCAATTCTTGAGGGTTCATTACATACCGGGCAAACAAGCATCACGTTTGAAATCGATAAAGGTCCTTCGAATTCAATAATCCCAGGCGAAAGTGATCTACCTCGGGTTTGGACCTGAGCCTGGTGCTTTTTCCGCATATTCACATGCTGGACAACCAGCCGACCTTCCTCCGGTAAGACTTTTATGACCTCGCCTCTTTTTCCTTTATCTTCAAAGCGCCCACTAATAATTTCTACGGTATCGCCTTTTCGGATTTTTACCTTCACTGTTTTCGCTCCTTCAAAAATCTCGGGCAGGCCTTTAAAGTACTTCCTGCGCCAGTGAGACTATTTTCATAAAACCTTTTTCACGTAATTCGCGCGCGACTGGTCCGAAAATCCGAGTGCCTTTAGGATTGCGGCCATCCGTATCAAGAATAACAGCTGCATTGTCGTCAAACCTGATCGTTGATCCATCTTCCCGGCGCCATTCTTTAGCACATCTTACGATCACTGCTTTAACAATATCGCTCTTCTTTACAGTGCCTCGAGGAGTGGCGATTTTTACCGTACCAACCACAACATCACCAACCCTTCCATATCTTCGAGACGAACCACCCATTACATGGATGACAAGCAATTCGCGTGCACCAGTGTTATCGGCGATTTTTACCCGCGATTCTTGTTGGATCATTACTCTTCCTCCAACAATAATTCAGGTTCTCCAGCGGCTATATCACGGTGAAGAATTTCCTGGACAACCCATCTTTTTCGACGTGATATGGGTTGACTTTCAACAATATACACTTGATCGCCTATCTTACAATCCAATTCGTCGTGAGCCATCACCCTTCGTCGGTTGTGGACTACTTTCTTATAAAGACGATGCTGGAAAGTACGTGATACCTCGACCACTACTGTTTTCTGCATCTTGTCACTGGTAATTACACCAGTCATACGTCGACGATTGTTCATGACTCACTCTCCGAATGCAACTTTAATTCTTTCTCATGGATGATTGTCAGCAACCGAGCAATCTGACGTCTGGTAAAGCGGATCCGTGTATGGTCTGTAAGTTCTCCAGTTGATTGTTGAAATCTAAAATTCATCAATTCTTCTCTGGCATCATCTAAACTAGACTTTAGTTCATCGGTTGACATATTGCGCAGTTCTTCGCTCGCCATCATTCGCCTCCTGAAAGGTCGTGTCGCCCAACAATCTTGGTCTTCACAGACAATTTATATTGGGCTAAACGCAATGCTTCCTTGGCGAGTTCTTCCGACAAACCACCGCCGACTTCGAACATTATGCGACCAGGTTTCACAACCGCCACCCAGTACTCTACATCACCTTTACCCTTACCCATCCGAGTTTCCGCTGGTTTCTGTGTAATTGGTTTGTCTGGAAAAATGCGGATCCAGAATTTACCACGCCGTCGGACAGCACGGACGATTGCCCTTCGAGCAGCTTCAATTTGCCGCGCTGAAACCCAGCCAGGTTCTAAAGCTTTCAGTCCATAATCTCCAAAAGCAATTTCAGTTCCCCGGGATGCGTTCCCTCTCATCCGACCACGCATTTGTTTGCGCCATTTAACTCGTTTCGGCATTAACATAATCTCTTACCTCGCTCAGTTCAGTTCCAAATCTTTAATCAAGCTGAATACCGCAATAATTCAATCCATCTGCCAATTATTATTCGCTTACGTATACGCCTTCAGTTGTTTCAGGCTTTTCTTCAATATCAGGTAATACTTCACCTTTAAAGATCCACACCTTTACTCCAATACGACCATAAGTGGTCAATGCTTCAGCTACTGCAAAGTCAATATCGGCACGCAACGTCTGTCGCGGAACACGACCTTCGCGCATATTTATAGAACGTGCCATTTCTGCGCCGCTCAGACGTCCAGAAACTTCCACCCGGATTCCTTCAGCACCAGACCTCATCGACTGTTGAATCGTTCGCTTCATCGCTCTTTGATAACTGATGCGTCTCTCAAGCTGTTGGGCGATATTTTGAGCAACCAGACGAGCATCTGTGTCAGGATCCTTGATTTCTTTAACCTCAAGATCGATCTTTTTTCCTGCTTCAGCTTCGAGTGTTGCCCGCATTCTTTTTACATTTTCACCCTTGCGTCCAATTAAGATACCTGGTTTTGCTGTATGGACGATAATTTTTACTTTTCCAGGGAATCGTTCAATCTCGATTAGTGAAACACCAGCGCGCGGTGCTTCACTTCGAATCAGTTCTCTCAATCTTAATATCCTGGTGTAAATTATTTACATAATCCTCACCTTCTGCGTACCAGCGGCCTTCCCAGGTCTTATTTATTCCCAAGCGGAATCCAATCGGATGAACTTTGCGTCCCATATAATCTCCTTCTTATCCTTTTCGTTCGCGCAGTATCACTGTTATATGTGATGATCGGCGAAGCCAAGGCTTGAATCTTCCTCTTGCTCCAAACTTTCTCCACTTACGTGTAGGAGCCTCATCAGCAAAAATTTTATATATGTACATATCATCGCGGCTGATTCCAAAGTTCTCCTCGCCGTTTGCTACCGCAGAAGCAAGCAGTTTGGAAACTGGATGCGCTGCTCCATTAGGAGTAAATTTCAGCATCGTGATTGCTTCTGTTACATCCTTACCGCGTACTAGATCCACAATAAGCCGTACTTTTTGGGCCGAAATCGAGATAAATCGTGCTTTTGCTAGAATATCAGTTTCCATGTTTTATTCTTCCCCTCGAGGTCTCCTCCCCTGGAGATGTCCACGATATGTGCGAGTAGGAGCAAATTCACCCAGCTTGTGACCGACCATATTCTCGGTTATATAAATGGGCACGTGCCTTCGCCCGTCGTGAACAGCAATCGTGTGTCCAACCATTTGAGGAAAGATTGTACTGGCACGACTCCAGGTACGAATGACCGTTTTATCACGAGATTCATTCATTATCTCAATCTTGTTCAGTAGTTTTGGATCCACAAATGGACCTTTTTTCAGCGATCTTCCCATATCATTACTCCAATAATCTTCTTTCTGTACACCTGTTGTACTGATTCATTATCCACAACACCAAGAAATCAACTGCTTACCTTCGTTTTTTACCTCTCCGGCGAACGATATATTTACTTGTTCGTTTATTCCGGCGAGTTTTATAGCCGAGCGTGGGTTTACCCCATGGACTTTTAGGTCCTGGCATTCCAATCCCTTGACGACCCTCACCACCACCATGGGGGTGATCACGTGGGGACATCGCGGAACCACGAACAGTTGGTCGAATACCAAGGTGACGTTTACGTCCAGCTTTTCCTAATTTAATATTGCTATGATCAAGATTACCAACTTGACCGATGGTTGCGTAACACTTCTGGAGGACTAAGCGAACCTCACCAGAAGGCAAACGAATTTGGGCATAATTCCCTTCTTTTGCAAGAAGCTGAGCTGCTCCACCGGCTGCTCTTACCAGCTGACCACCGCGACCCACTTTCAATTCAATATTGTGGACCATGGTGCCAACAGGTATATTGGAAATTGGCAAACTATTTCCAGGCTGCACATCGACTTGAGATCCTGAAACAATCGTATCGCCAACTCTCAAATCGAGCGGCGCAATGATGTATCGTTTTTCTCCATCTGCATAATACAACAATGCAAGACGTGCAGAACGATTGGGATCGTACTCAATTGCGGCAACCCGCGCGGGGATATCGTGCTTGTCTCGTTTGAAATCAACGATTCGAATTCGTCTGCGGTGACCGCCGCCTCTGTGGCGAACCGTAATGCGTCCGTGCATATTGCGCCCGCCTCGTTTACGAAGCGGTTTTGTAAGTGAGCGTTCCGGAGTTGACTTGGTGATCTCTTCAAAGGTGGAACCGGTCATGCCCCTCAAGCTGGGTGTCACCGGTTTATATTTTTTTACTGCCATTACATTACTCCTTCAAACACTGGAATTGTATCTCCAGCTGCCAGTGTAACAATCGCTTTCTTGTATGCTTTACGTCGAATTGTCATTTGTCTTGTTCGAAGGTTGCGAGATCGTTTTGGCGGTAAATTGATAATATTTACTCGGAGAACGCTGACCTCAAAAAGTTCTTCAACGGCGTCTTTAACCATCTTCTTTGTTGCATTTGAATTAACTTCAAAGACATATTGCTGAAGAACACTGTTCTGGTAATTTGATTTCTCTGTAATTATCGGTCGGCGAATTACATCATATATCGTGGTCATATTTCCTCCGCTTATCCAAGATAGGCAGTAATAACTTCTAATGCGCTTACTGGGAAAACCAGTTTCTCAAAACCTAAAAGATCGCGAATATTTAAATAGTCCGCCATAACCGTTTTAGCATCTGGGATATTCCTGGTAGAACGGACGATTAACTCGTAATCCTCAGTTTTTTCAGGGATTAAAACCAGAGCGCTGGATTCACCTACTAAACCATCGAGGGCTTGGGCCATTAACCGGGTTTTTGGTTCCGTTATTGACAGCTCTTCTAAAACGACGATATTCTCCTCAGCAGCTTTAATCGAAAGCGCAGACCGCAAAGCTGCCTTGCGCATTTTTTTTGGCATATCCTTTGAATAGTCACGTGGTTTTGGCGTGTGTACTTTGCCTCCACCAACCCACTGTGGAGATCGAATCGAACCTTGTCTCGCTCGACCAGTACCTTTTTGCCGCCATGGTTTTCTTCCACCACCAGCAACTTCACTGCGCCCTTTTGTACTGTGTGTTCCTAGGCGAGCATTTGCCATTTGTCGAATATATGCCTGGTGCATTAAATCTGTATTTATTGGGGCTTCAAAGACCATCGATGGCAGGTCCACCGTGCTGACCTTCTTCCCTTTCATGTCAAGAACATTTACCTTCATATTCCTCTAGCTCCAAATTGAGCGCTGCTCAATTACTGTTTTCTCGCTTCCTTAATCATCAGAAGACCACCCTTGGCGCCAGGTACAGCGCCGCGTACTCCCATTAGGTTACGCTCAGAATCGATCAAAACCACCTTCAGGTTATGGATCGTAACTCTTTCGTTACCCATGTGTCCGGGTCCTCGTGCGCCTTTCCACACCCTTCCAGGAGTGGTGCCCGATCCTCGTGATCCAGGTGAACGCTGGCGGTCTGATTGGCCGTGGGTTTTGGGTCCACCTCTAAATCCATACCTTTTCATACCCCCCGCGAACCCTTTCCCTTTGCTTGTTCCAACCACGTCAACGTAATCACCCAATGAGAAGACATCAACGGTTAATTTATCGCCTTCATTAATCTCTGGTTCTCTCACTCGGAATTCACGTAAAAAGCGCAACGGGGGATAATTATTGCGCTTGAGATGCCCGAGTTGCCCTCCAGTCATACGTTTTGGTTTTGCTTCTTCATAACCCAACTGAATTGCGGAATAACCATCTTTCTCCGGCAGTCTCATTTGGGTTACATAACAAGGCCCAGCTTCGATTAATGTTACCGGTACTGCAGATCCGGTGTCATCGAAAATCTGGGTCATGCCGACTTTCTTACCAATTAGCCCTTTCAACATATCATTTTTCTCCTGCTCATCAATTTATCCGGGAATGTCAATCTGGGCTCGATTGCATCATCCCTGTCGGCACGGCAGTCAGCCAGTTCGCCGCGAAACTTGTTCGTTTTGGTCCGCGAACGAAGCTGCTCTTACTGTGCCCAATTACTATTTGTTTATTATCGACGGTTAAAAATTTATTCTCACCTGGCAATGAAAAGCATTTTCGAGATATTTTTTGACTATATTTTTATCTCGATATCCACACCCGCTGGTAGGTTCAACCGCATCAGCATGTCGATGGTCTTTGAATCTGGATCAAGAACATCAATCAAGCGGTTATGTGTTCTTATTTCAAAGTGCTCGTGCGAATCTTTATCGATAAATGTAGAACGGCGTATTGTAAACCTTTCTAAGCGAGTTGGCAAGGGTACGGGACCAACTACTCTAGCTCCAGTTCTCTCTGCAGTTTCTACTATACGTTTTGCCGACTGATCTAATACACGGTGATCGTAAGCCTTTAGACGGATGCGAATTTTTTGTTTTGCCATATTGTTATTACCTATTCCAAAATCTCGGTGATCACACCGGAAGCTACTGTAAGACCGCCTTCACGAATTGCGAAGTGCGAGCCCTGCTCCAATGCCACCGGTACAATCAACTGGACTTCCAGGTTCACATTATCTCCAGGCATGACCATTTCGACGCCTTCCGGCAGCGTAATATTGCCGGTCACATCCATCGTGCGGATATAAAACTGCGGTCTATAACCGGTGAAGAAGGCTTTATGACGCCCACCTTCTTCCCTGCGCAGCACGTAAACCTCACTCATAAACCTGGTGTGGGGTGTGATGCTGTTGGGGATAGCTATAACCTGCCCGCGCTCCACATCATCGCGCTCGATACCGCGCAGCAGTAATCCGCAGTTATCGCCAGCTATACCTTCGTCCAGCGTCTTGTGGAACATCTCTACGCCGGTCACCACCGAGGTCAGGCTCTTTTCGCGCAGTCCGACGATTTCCACAGCATCGCCCGTGTGGATCATGCCGCGTTCCACACGACCGGTCACCACTGTACCGCGCCCTTTGATCGAAAACACATCTTCCACCGGCATCATGAACGGTTTATCCACTTCACGCACTGGCTCGGGGATGTATTCATCAACCACCCGCAGCAGTTCCTTGATACTCTCGTACTCAGGAGCGTCGGGATCGGTGCTGGTGGATTCCAATGCTTCCAGTGCGCTGCCGCGCACAATCGGAATCTCATCTCCCGGGAAGTTATACTCACTCAACAGCTCGCGCAGTTCCAACTCAACCAGTTCCAGCAGTTCCGGATCATCCATCATGTCGACCTTGTTCAGGTAGACCACGATGGCCGGCACTTCCACCTGGCGGGCTAACAACACGTGCTCGCGCGTCTGCGGCATAGCGCCGTCTGGGGCTGCTACTACCAGGATGGCGCCATCTACCTGCGCCGCACCGGTGATCATGTTCTTGATGTAGTCACGGTGCCCGGGCATATCCACGTGGGCGTAGTGTCGGTTCTCGGTCTCATATTCCACGTGGGCGATGTTGATGGTGATACCGCGTTCCTTCTCTTCAGGCGCGTTGTCAATCGAATCGAATTCCCGGTATTCACCGAAACCCAGGAACTGACAATATTTGGTGATGGCCGCGGTCAATGTCGTCTTGCCATGGTCAATGTGACCCATCGTTCCGACGTTCATGTGCGGTTTTGTGCGCTCAAATTTTTGCTTCGCCATAATTACTCTCCTCCGTCAATAAGGTTATTCTTTTAAAACTCTCTTTATATCTCTAATCTAATCCTGCAATAGCTTTGGCCACATTTTCAGTGACTCGAGCATAATGATCAAATTCCATCGTAAATACACCTCGACCCTGGGTAGCCGAACGTAAATCTGTCGCGTATCCAAACATTTCAGCCAGAGGTACAATAGCGCTTACAGCTTGCATGCTTCCTGGTCTTACTTCCATACCCAGAATATCACCTCGACGAGCATTGAGTTGGCCAATAATTTCACCTAAATAATCATCAGGCGCCAAAACCTCAACCTTCATTACCGGCTCTTGAAGGACCGGTTTCGCTTTCTGTGCACCCTCACGAAATGCCATCGATCCTGCCATTTTAAAAGCGACTTCGCTCGAAATCTACTTCGTGAAATGAGCCATCGTAAAGACGGATCTTAACATCTGTTACCGGATAGCCAGCAATGATTCCCCCTTCAGCAGCTTCGCGAACTCCTTTCTCCACTGCTGGGATGTACTCCCGTGGAATAGTGCCCCCAACAATTTTACTCTCGAACTCAACACCGCTGCCAACTTCCCCAGGTTCCAATTCCATAACAACATGACCATATTGACCGCGTCCACCGGTTTGTTTTACATATCGAAATTCTGCTCGTTCAACAGGCTTGGTGATTGTCTCGCGGTACGCGACTTGTGGTCGTCCTACCCTGGCTTGTACGTTGAATTCTCGCATCATTCGATCAACTAATACTTCAAGATGTAATTCTCCCATTCCTGAGATTATTGTCTGCCCCGTCTCTTCTTCCACCCTCACTACAAACGTTGGGTCTTCTTCGGCTAATTTTTGTAATGCGATGCTCATTTTATCCTGGTCTACAGTGGTCTTGGGTTCAATTGACACAGAGATCACTGGTGCAGGAAAACTGATACTTTCTAAGAGGATAGTATTCGAGGCATCGCACAAAGTATCACCTGTATGTGCATTCTTTAATCCGAGTACAGCGCCGATATCACCTGCAAGTATTTCTGTAATGTCCTCTCTGCGGTCGGCATATATACGGATCAACCGGCCGATGCGCGCTTTCCTGGTTTTTGTGGAGTTATATACCATCGAATTGCTACCGAGTTTTCCGGAATAAACTCGAACATATGCCAGACGCCCAACGTAAGGATCAGTAACGATTTTAAAGACCAATGCGCTCAACGGAACTTCGTCATCAACAGGACGTTCAACCTCTTCGCCGTTTTGTAGATTTATCCCAACAACAGGCGGGACATCCAGAGGAGAAGGAAAATAATCGATCACAGCGTCCAAAACCGGTTGTACACCTTTATTTTTCAGCGAACTTCCACAAAAAACTGGTGTGGCTTTACCTGAAATTACAGCCTGGCGCATCCCTTCTCGTAGTTCATCAATCGTTATTTCGACGCCTTCCAGATATTTATTAGTAAGATCGTCATTCGTTTCGGCGATTTGCTCAACCATAAGGCTGCGCATCTTACCAACCTGATCGACTAGATCTGGTGGCACATCGATTTCAACTGGATCTTCTCCCAGTTTGTCTTCCCATTTAGTTGCTTTTCTAGTTAAAAGATCCACTACTCCTGAGAAACTGTTCTCAATTCCTATCGGGACCTGTACAGCGATTGGATTTGCTCCCAACCTCTCGCGAATCATATCAATTGTTCTCTCATATGAGGCGCCAACTCGATCCATCTTGTTCACGAAACAAATTCTGGGAACCTTATATCGGTCCGCTTGCCGCCATACGGTTTCACTCTGCGGTTCAACCCCCTGTACTGCATCAAATATAACAATTCCGCCATCCAGAACACGTAAGGACCTTTGTACTTCAGCTGTAAAATCGATATGACCAGGTGTATCAATAATGTTTACCTGGTAATCTCTCCAAAACGCAGAGACCGCGGCAGATACGATCGTTATGCCGCGTTCTCTCTCCTGCTCCATCCAATCTGTGACAGTTGTTCCTTTGTCTACAGAACCTATTCGATGTGTTTTACCTGTATAGTAAAGAATTCGCTCGGTAGTGGTAGTTTTACCAGCGTCGATATGGGCAATAATCCCAATGTTGCGAATACGTTCCAGCGGATATTTCCGTGACATCTTTTGACCCGAAGCAAATTTTTTACTTTCAATTTACTCCAATTGATTTTATTGTTTATATAAGGTAATTCCCAATTATAAATAGGTAACCACCAAAGCTTATATACGATAATGCGAGAACGCCCGATTCGCTTCAGCCATACGGTGCGCTTCTTCTCGTTTCTTTATTGCTGCACCTGTTTCATTTGCAGCATCCATTAATTCCGCAGCAAGTTTTTCGGCAAAATTCTGACCAGACCGCGATCTTGCGGACGCTAAAATCCATCTTGTCGCTAATGCAAACTGGCGATGATGCGGTACCTCCATGGGTACCTGGTATGTCGCTCCACCGACACGTCGAGGTCTCACTTCCATTATTGGTGCAACCTTCTTTATTGCATCCTCAAAAACCTCTAGACCCTGGCGTTTCATGCGTTCCTCGACAAGGTCGATCGCGTCGTACACTAATCTAGTCGCGACGCTTTTTTTCCCATTCTTCATTACATAATTAATGAATTTCTGCACCTGAACACTATTGTATTTTACGTCAGGTTTTATTATTCTTCTATCTGGTCGATTTCTACGAGGCATTCTCTATCTCCTATATTTGGGTTGCCTTAGGACGTTTTGCGCCATATTTTGAACGGCCTCGTTTTCGATCGTCCACACCATCCGTGTCCAATGTACCGCGAACGATATGGTATCTAACTCCTGGTAGATCTTTTACACGACCGCCACGAACCAGTACAACAGAGTGCTCTTGCAAAGTATGGCCTTCACCTGGAATATAGGCAGTGACTTCGATGCCATTCGATAAGCGAACCCTGGCGATCTTCCTCAATGCGGAGTTGGGTTTCTTAGGAGTCATTGTTCGTACTACAGTGCATACACCTCGTTTTTGAGGAGCGCCTTTCCACTGCCTAACCCTTCTCTGCTTCATTGAGTTTAGTGTGTATAACAATGCCGGAGCTTTGCTTTTCACTTTTTTAGTTTTCCGTCCTTTTCGGACTAGTTGATTGATCGTTGGCACCTTCGCCTCCAGTATTTTTTATGCAATTTATCAGCTTTATTCAGCTTATCATTATCCAATAAACGAGGCCATCTAAATTTCGTGATGGCCTCACTTCTTAGTGAAACTATATTTGTTTAGACAGGGGTAATGCTGTCTAATTTCTTACGTAAGGCACGAACTTAAATTCTACCATGCGCAAAATTGGTCGTCAAGAGATTTAGCGTTCCCGATTTTACATATAACTAAAGATTTTCTCCTAATGTCAGCAATCCGGTACCCAATCTGGGTGGTCTCGCTCTTTCTTCGTCCTTTCCAAATCGGATGATCTCACCCGTGTCCGTTACGGCTTCAACCGACAACCCTAAACTCTGCAGCTCTTTCACAAGAACACGGAAAGATGCTGGGATACTGGGTTCTTCGATTTGCTCTCCCTTAACGATCGCTTCATAAGTTTTTACACGCCCTTGAACATCATCAGACTTCACTGTCAACATTTCCTGTAAGGTGTAAGCCGCTCCATATGCCTCGAGAGCCCATACCTCCATTTCGCCAAACCGCTGACCACCAAATTGAGCTTTACCGCCCAATGGTTGTTGAGACACAAGGCTGTAAGGTCCTGTGGATCTTGCGTGTACTTTGTCTTCAACCAGGTGATGAAGCTTCAGCATAGTCATTACTCCAACAGTCACAGGTTGATCATAAGGTTCGCCCGATTTTCCATCACGCAGCGTTTGTTTTCCTAGCAGCGGCATTGGCATACCGCTTTCCATACTGACTGTTCCTGCTTTGCTCCAAAGCTCTTCATCTGGTATCTTCTCAGCAACCTCACCCAATTTTTCTAACCAGAATTCTGAGACAAGCGTTTACAGCATTTTGATCTTTTTCAAGCCCATCTATCTCGCTGTTTTGCGCGTCTTCAAAAACCACAATTTCTTCCGGTTCGTAACCATGGTCCCTCAGCCATTCAAATAATGTCGACCTGCGTGCGTAGGTGTAATTCGATATCAACCGGTAAACATCATATCCCCGTTCACCCAGCCAGACTTCCAGGTATAAGCGTCGCACTTCATCATCACTTTCAATCATCGTTGGGTCATATTCTTCCTGATTGATTGACTCCCATGCTTTCTCCGTAATTTCTTTCCAAGCCTGATCGATTAGCCATGCTCTGGCCAACTCAGCTTCAATTTCTTCTTCACTGGCCCCATCAAATACCGGTGAAATTGCCCTAAATCCAAGACGACTGGCCGCCCATCCCAGATGGGTCTCAAGAACTTGGCCAATGTTCATACGTCCCGGTACGCCTAATGGGTTAAGAATGATGTCAACGAGAGTGCCATCCTCCAAAAAAGGCATATCCTCCATAGGGACAACTTTAGATACAACACCCTTGTTACCATGTCGCCCCGCCATCTTATCACCAGCTGTGATTTTTCTTCGCTGAGCTACAGAAACACGCACCATCATGTCAACACCAGCAGAAAGATCAGAATCGTCTTCACGTGTGAAGACTTTTACATCCACCACTTTTCCACGTTCCCCATGAGGCATTCGTAATGATGTATCCTTTACATCACGCGATTTCTCGCCAAAAATTGCACGTAAAAGGCGTTCTTCCGGCGTTAATTCTTTTTCTCCTTTAGGAGATATTTTTCCAACCAGAATATCATTTGGACCAACCTCAGCACCTACACGAATAATACCTCGATCATCCAGGTCCTTTATTGCTTCATCACCGACATTAGGAATATCGCGGGTAATCTCTTCAGGACCGAGACGTGTATCGCGCAATTCAACCTCATACTTCTCTATATGGACAGAAGTAAATACATCATCCTGTACTAATCGTTCTGAGATAAGTATTGCATCCTCAAAATTACCTCCTTCCCAGGAGATAAACGCAACAGTTACATTTTGACCCAACGCCAGTAATCCACCATCTGTGGAGGATAAATCAGCTATGACATCATATTGTTTTATATTCTGACCTTTTACAACCGCAGGTCTTTGGTCAATACAGGTGCTCTGGTTTGACCGGTGATATTTATGCAGAGGATAAACTTTAGGTTCACCATTATTCTTCCTCACAACCACCTCTCTTCCAGTCACAGAAACAACTTCACCATCCTCTTCAGCAACGATGACCTGTCCTAAATCGATGGCTGCGTCGTATTCCATTCCTGTTGAAACCTGGGGCACATCTGGCCTCAACAGTGGGACTGCCTGGGCTTGCATATTCGATCCCATAAGAGCTCGATTAGCGTCGTCGTGTTCCAAAAATGGTATCAGGGCAGCGCTGATTCCCACAATCTGGTGAGGTGCAACGTCCATAAAGTCAATATTTGTAATTTCGGAAAAAATAAATGTCGAATGGTAACGGCAAGAAACTCTTTTACGGACAAACTCATCAACTTCATCCAAAGGTGTATTGGCCTGCGCTATAACAAACTTATCCTCAACATCCGCGGATAAGTATTCCATTTCTCCAGTTACATACGGCACAATTTTCACTTCGGAAATTTTCATCTTTTTGAGCGCTTTCTGGATCTCTTTCGTTATTCGCTCATCTTGTTTGTACACAACTTTTTCGGTCTTGGGTTCAATTACATCTTCAAGGAAAGCCCGTCCAATTAATAACGGGTCATCTGGGCTTAGAACCTTAAGAACTCTCCGGTATGGTGTTTCAATAAAACCATATTCATTCACACGCGCAAAGCTAGCCAATCGACCGATTAATCCGATGTTCGGTCCTTCTGGTGTTTCAATCGGGCAAATTCTTCCATAATGTGAATGATGCACATCCCTCACGTCAAATCCAGCCCTCTCTCGCCGCAGTCCACCAGGACCGAGAGCAGAAAGCGTTCTTTTGTGTCGCAGTTCTGCTAGTGGATTGGTTTGATCCATGAACTGTGATAACTGGCTCGAACCGAAGAACTCTCTCAGTGCAGCAACAACAGGTCGAATATTGATTAATGTGATCGGTGAAAGTTGATCTTGATCACGGATCGACATACGTTCTTTAATTACCCGCTCCATCCTTCTCAAACCAATTCTGAGCTTATTCTGGATCAACTCACCAACCGTCTTCGCTCTCCGGTTGCCGAGGTGATCGATATCATCTGCAGCATGTATGCCATTATTGATCAATATCATCCTGCGTACGAGGCGAACGATATCCCATTTTGTGATAGTGCGATTTTTGCGCGGTACAACATCATCAAGTTCTAATTTCTGGTTCAACTTGTAGCGACCAACCCTTTCAAGGTCGTAATGACGTTGGTCGAAGAGTTGTTCCTCCAGAAAATCACGCGCATTCTCTAATGTTGCTGGATCACCCGGGCGCATCCTTTTAAAGAACTCCAATAATGCCGCTTCAGCTATGGTGATACCATCACTGAGATCCCAATCCGGTTCTTGAGATAAAGTCGATGGTATATACATTCGATCTGGATTATTGTCCACATCTCCGAAGATACGCATCAGCTCTTCATCTGTTCCTTCTTTGATTGCATTCTTCTTTAAAGGAAGACCATCATCTACAGCTGCTAGAGCACGCAGAAAAATTGTGATTGGAATCGTTCGCTTTCGATTAAAACGTAAAGTCAAATAATCGCTCTTGCGTGTCTCAAATTCCATCCACGCGCCACGATCGGGGATTAATTTCGCCATAGACAGAGGCCGTCCAGTGGATCGATCTACCGGTGCTTCAAAATATACTCCGGGAGAACGAATTAATTGGGAGACAACTACTCGCTCTGTTCCATTAATCACGAAAGTGCCTTTTTCTGTCATTTCCGGGAAATCACCCAGGAAGATATCCTGTTTTATCGGCTCAGGAACATCCGGGCCAATCAGCAATACCGAAACATAAAGCGGCGTTGAATATGTCAAATCACGTTCAACACACTCCTCAACTGTATGTTTAGCTTCACCGAACCAGTATGAAAGCCCCCATTGTTCCGCTTCTTCGGTTCGAACTCGGAAAATAAAGTTTCATTCCCTTGTTGTAAGATTCAATTGGGGTTAACTCATGAAAGAGGTCCGCAAGACCATCATTCTTCAACCTCTTGAAGGATTCCAGTTGAACTTCGATCAAATCGGGTAATTCTAAATTAACATCTATACGCGCGTAAGACTTGCTCGGCAAGCTATTTGCCATGCTGCTTCTCCTATACTGTGGGTACTTTTTTTACCTAAAAATCAATGTGATATTGTGACAAGGTTTCTTTAGAAACCTGGTTTCTGCGTGTCTGCTTCAATTACATCGCAGAATATAATCGAATATATATCGACAAAGAATAGGAATTCCTGAGACAACTCCCCAGTTTAACCAATTTGGTTGATAATTAATAGACGAAAATACATTATACCGAAATGGATATACAAGGTCAAGAAATAAGTAGTAATTATATATTAACATTCAATTAGTAGTTATTTGATAGAATCTCCCAATGAATGAAACAAATATAGAATCAAAAGCCGAATTCGTCGCGGTCATTGGCCGACCAAATGTTGGAAAATCATCCGTCATTAATGCTTTGTTAGGACAAAAGGTCGCAGCCGTTTCACCACGTCCTCAAACCACTCGTAAACGACAGCTTGGTATTCTCTCGATAGATGATGATCATAGGGCTGTTCAGATAATATTTGTGGACACTCCAGGCATTCACCATCCCATGCACAAGTTGGGTGAAAAAATGAACCAGGAAGCCAAGGATATTCTCGAAGATAGTGATCTCATTATGCTCGTTGTTGATGTAAGTCAACCTCCAAACGATGAAGATCAACTATTATTTGAACTTTTACGAAAACTCCATCGAGATATCCCTGTGATACTCGCTTTAAACAAAATGGATTTAATAAGCGAAGATGAATTAATATCTACAAAAGAAGTTTTTATCCAGAGTGTACCGGGTGCGTTTGATATACCAATATCCGCAACCCGGAATAAGAATATCCAAAATTTACTAGATCAAATCATTAATCATCTTCCCGAAGGTTACCCTTTTTACCCGCAGGACCAAATCACAGACCTTTATGAGCGCGAGATTGCAGCAGATCTGATTCGAGAGGCGGCATTAAAGATTTTGCGAGAAGAAGTCCCTCATGGGATTGCCGTTCGAATTGATCAATTCACTGAGCGGGGTGATACCGGTGCATATATCGAGGCGACACTTTTCGTAGAACGCGAAATCTCACAAGCCAATTGTTGTTGGAAAGGGTGGAAAGATGATCAAAGAAATTGGTTCAGCCGCCCGTAAAGAAATCGAAACGATGAGCGGTAGAAAAGTGTATTTACGCTTGAACGTAAAAGTACGCAAAGACTGGCGTAATGATGAAAAGATTCTACGACGGTTCGGATATTAATCCATTCGGATATTTAATCCATCCGGATATAATATCTAATTACTCCAATAGGTTTAAACACAAAAAGCGCCTGGATTATTTGGCTGATTCATTCTTTCGGAATCTAGACCGAAGTACCAGGCGCTTTAGGATATATTTCTGTTATTTATAAATTTCCATCTTAGTAGTCTATCTGGTATTTGACCTCAAAATAATCAAATGGCTGCAATTTAATTATTTTTTTCTATTCTCCTTCTGCAGAGGTTGATTGAGAATTCTCGACTGGTTCAGATCTCTGGGACTCCTCGCCCTCTGCCAATTCTCCAGTAATTTGATTATCATCCGAGAGAATGGTATCGCTTCCAGAGGTTGGAGAAGCAGGTGGATAGTCTTGTGTTCCAAAGCGCGTCAGCAATACCGCGCCAAAACCAACCATCCCTACCGCAGTCGGTACGATCCATCCAACACACGGTATTAGTAAACCCACACCATTCAATACAAATGTCAGGATGAATGTTCCTAAACCTGCCGATACAGCGGGCGCCCAGGATTGGTTCAGCATATTCGATATTCTCTTACCGGTCTCAAAACCAAGCGCCACGATACCAAACACCCATGCAACCCCAAGAACGAGAATGAGTATAAGGCTTATTGGAATACAGATTAAGGTGATCATGAGCAGCAGCAGTAGTATTGGCGCTACGACTGCAGTGAGCAATCCCAATCCCCCACTGATAATTGGCTGAGATACAATCGCATCAGATACCCTTTGTATTGGTTTTGGGAAGAATAATAAGAATAAAACTGCCAACGCGGTCCACATGAATGAGCGGAAGAAGAACCACAGGATATCGCGTACTGGATTAAAACTTCTCGCAAATTGTGGGAAATTTATTTCCGAGAAATCAAAATCTTCTGAAAAAGAAAATTCGAAAGGGATTGGGATGTCAGATATAACATCTCCCTCAAATTGTGTCTCATCCTCGTAATTCAATTCCCCGCCAAAAGAAATTACATCTCCTCCAACGACCGCCTCTTCGCCAAGCTCAATCCTCCCTCCAAATGTAACCAACTCGCCCTCGATTACTCCATCAGCACGCATAGAGCCCCCAAACACAACCGCCGATCCTTTTACAATTGAAGCTCCTTCGAGCGTCACTTTTCCCCCCATTACAACCAGATCACCTTCTAGTGTTTCACCAGAACGAAGTGTGTATGTCCCACCAAAAACTAACTTACCTTCCCCTCCATCCTGGTCATAAATATCTATTATTAAACCGAAATCTTGCAGGAAGTGAAGTTCAATTCTAAAAAACTCCAGGTCAACTTGTTTATTTACTGCTAATGCCACTTCATCTAAATTAGCATCGGGGGGGCGAGATTGCGCGGACACTGCAATTGGTGCAACGCTGATTGAGAACAACAACATTAGCGTTAATGCAGCGACTGTTAAAACGAACAAACTATAAGATTTTTTCATTGGGCTATCCTCCGTGGAAATGAAATTAATCGATAAAACACGATCCAAAGAACACCCAGCTCACAGATAATTCCAACAAAAAATATCCACCACGAAATCGGTACTAAATGAGTGGTGGTATTAAATAAAATCCCAGCCATGTCTTGAATTACATTGACATAAGAATACATTTTCGTGAAGCGATAAAGATATGTCCAGATGAAAACATTTGGATTACTGATCCAGGGCCATACTGTATAAGTGAATAAACCCAAGAAAATTGCGGCACCTGAAATTGTTACAAGCAGTAGTAGGGTTGTTTGTTTTTTATGTGTTTGTCTTCTATTTCGTTCCAAATTGTCCAACCATCGATGTGAAAATCCTGGTTCAGGTGAAATTATTGGCGCAGCCCGCAACTCGTTTTCGGCCTCCCTCAATGCAACCGACAACGAACGGCAAGATGCACAATGCTCTAAATGATTTTGGTAGTCGGAATACTCTTGCGCGGTCAATTGATCTTCTAAATAATGTGGTTCGTGAAATAGCCAATCTTCAAAAGGTTGATGGTTCATGGTGCCACCCTTTCTACTACTAAGGAATTTGGCACTTTCTCTAACCAAATGTTTGCCATCGCTCGTCTGGCTCTATGCAAACGGCTCTTTAATGCACTTGGGGTTAGGGATAATGCCTGGCAGATTTCATCATAAGAAAAATCATGCCAATAGTACATCACAATACAAGCCCGGTCAGTTGGATTGAGGTGTTCAAGTAATTCACGCACCTTTTCCCGTTCCTCATTTCGACTGATTTTTGAATCCATTCCAGGTTGTACGTCAGGTATTTCTGGTACCGGGAGCTCTTCAATCGAGACCAACTTAAAGCGCCGCTTTCGAATCTGATCTATACAGTAGTGAGCACCAATCGAAAGTAACCAGGTTGAAAAAGAACGGTTCTTATCGTATTTCTTTATCGACTTGTAAGCCCGCAAGAATGTTTCTTGAGCAGCATCTTCTGCATCCTCAGCATTACCCAACATTCGGTAACATAGGCTAAAGACTGGTTTTTGGCAAGTCTCAACAATACGGACGAAGGCATAATCATCGCCTTGTTGAGCTTCAATAAGCCAATTAGGATTTAAATCCTCCACGCAATTACTCCTCGAGGTGCCCAAGAAAAACCTTGGACCATGCAATCATCTTGCTCTACAATTAAGTATACGCACGACAATCTAATAGGTTTCATATTTGGGATATTCAATCGTACTCGGGATTCAATTTTAAGAATCCAACAACTGTGTTCCGGATAATGCCTCCAAAACCCCAATAACGGCAGAATTATCCAACTCCCTCATATCCATTTCCAGCATCGCATTAAAAATCTGAGTATGGACCGCAGTAGCAGGCAGCGGGATACCATAGGTACGGGCAGTATCCATAACGATAGCTAAATCTTTTGCTTGCATATATGCCTTAAATCCCGGTTCTCTATTACCTTGTAACAACCGTGGAGTTTTAACATCTAAGCTCCAGCATTGGGCAGCGCCGCCGCGGATTGCATCCACCACTTTCTCGGGATCGGCTCCAGATTTCTTAGCTAATATGAGTAATTCTCCCATCGCAATCATTTGAGCCGCAACCATAATTTGATTAGCGGCTTTCGCAATTTGACCCGTGCCCGATTCACCTACATGTGTGATGGATTTCCCCACCGCCTGTAAAACAGGCATTGCGCGTTCCAAACCTTCTTCTGATCCACCTACCATGATCGTCAGCGTGCCATCCCTGGCGCCAATATCGCCGCCGCTGACCGGTGCATCCAGGGAGAAAGCGCCTCGCTCTGAAAAAGCCTGCGCGATAAGGCGAGCTGTTTCAGGTTTTATGGTTGAATTATCTACGAAGACCATTCCAGATCTGAGGCCTTCAATGATCCCTTCATCACCCAACGCTACTCGCTCAACATCTAGCGAATCTGGCAGATTTGTGAAAACAATATCCACCTGACGTGCAACTTCGGCTGGTGTAAATGCCTCGACAGCACCCTCTTCCACTAACTCATCGACTGCCTCTCGACTTCGATTATGAACAACCAGTGGAAAACCTGCTTTTAGTATATTAAGAGCCATAGATTTTCCCATCAGTCCGAGACCGATATAACCAACTTTTGGTTTACTATTCATTTAATCACCTTGAATCCATGTAAATTGATAGTTTTAGTAATATTGTTAAAGGGATGGGTGTCGGTAACGCTCAATAATATTCGGAACCAGATATTCTTGGAAAGAACGGTCGAGATCAAATTCCGGCATCCAACCCCAATCTCGCCGCGCATCATTGTCGTTTAGCCCTGCCGGCCAACTGTCAACAATTGCCTGGCGTTTTTCATCAGGCTCGAAAGTAATCTGGGCATCTTTAAAATACTTGCTAACCACATCGCGAAACTCGTTTGCTGTTAAACTGAAGCTTGTTACGTTGTACACCCTCCTGGTAAGATCATCCGCTGGAGCATCGGCTATTTTCAATAATGCGCTGACCGCATCAGGCATTGCCATAAAAGGTATGCATGTATCCTCGCGCACAAAACAAGCATACGGTTCTGCGCTCGCAGCAGCATGCAGCATCTCGGGTCCATAATCGCTCGTGCCACCGCTGGGTACCGTGAAGGCGCTCACCAATCCTGGAAACCGCAGGCCTCTGAAATCAAGCATTACAGGCTTATCCGCAGCCAGCTGCCGGAAATTCTGGCTGTAATAGATCCCTAGCATTTCGCAATACAGTTTATTACACCCATACATTGTGCGTGGTGAATTCCATTCCCATTCCCTGACCCTTGGGAATTGTGATTTGATCTCCAAATCAGGTACGCCATAAACCGCGATAGAACTTGGAAAGATAAATAATACTGGTTTACCTCGCCATTGAGATTGCTCTGAGGCGAGCTTCAATAATCCCAGCGTCCCCTCCACGTTCACTTTATGCGCGGCTTCTGGTGTAAATTCTGCCCTGGTGGATAAAAGGGCTGCAAGATGGTAAATGGTATCAATTTCATATTCACTCACCAACCGCGCCAGTACTCCCTTGTTCAGCAAATCTGCCTGGATGTGAGTAGCAAGCGTTTCATCTTCAAGTTCCAATGGGTTTAAATCCAGAGTGATTATTTCATTACTTTTATCTAAAGCCAAACTTTGAACAAGGGCTGTCCCAATTTCTCCTGCCGCACCTGTAATTAAGATCACCTTTTTTCGCATCATATCTCCTTATTTTATTTTATAGGATTGATGTTCAGCCTGATATTTTCCCCGGTATTGACGTTCATCTCGACCAGTCCAATTCTGTTCTGAAACCAATTGCAGGACATTTATAGTCTGCTGTTAATTCTACTCGAATTATGTATACACTAACCAGGTAATACTGTTGCCTGCTCCCATGAATAGTTTTATGGAGATAAATGATCTTAAATTTTCCGTAGTAAACTTATGGACATGAGCCGTTATTATATAACCGTTCTGCTTATACCCTTCATTTTTAACCTTGGCCGCCTGTCTCTCACCCATTCAACAATCAGCGGATCCATTAACACCTTTAGAACCGACAGCAACCCAGACAGCCACACCGACAACCGTATGGTTTCCGCCCACTGCTACCTATACGCCGCTGCCGACCTCAACACTCCCGATCACACCTACACTTGAAACCAAACCAGGACACGGTAAGTTACTCTTTACAGATGAATTTGCCAATACCTCAGATTGGGAATTGGGATCATTTCAGGATGGAATTATTGCGCTGGGGAATGATGAACTATCGCTGGTAGTTAAAAAAGAACGTGGTTATCTTTCAAGCATACGCCAAGATACTATTTTAGATAATTTTTTCGCAGAAATTACTTCCGGTCCAAGAATTTGTCGTGAAACTGATGAATACGGATTTATTTTCCGGGTTTCCACATCGAATGACTTCTACCGTTTCTCTTTAACATGTGATGGTCACACCAGAGTTGACAGGTTTTTAAACGGTCAAGCTTCATCCCCTCAACCGCTCGTAATTAGTGGGGCTATCCCGCCTGGCGCTCCAAGTGAATCGCGTTTAGCGATCTGGGTACACGGAAGTGAAATGCGCTTCTTCGTCAACGGCGAATATCTTTTTACAGTTAATGATCCAACTCTTAGTAAAGGGAGCATAGGCGTCTTTGCTCGCGCTAACGGTGAAGATGACGTCACAATCTCCTTTTCTGAACTCGCTGTCTACAAATCAATCCAATAACCATAAATCAATATGCCCAAACCTTCATTCAAAAACCGCCTGAATAATTTAGAGCCAAAAGAATGGCTCAAATTTCAAAAGTCATGGTTCATTCACAATCCCCCGCCGCGCCAAAAAAAAGTTCTACGTCACCCCGCAAAATTTCCCGAGACGCTTATCCAGGAATTTATTGAGTTCTTCACAAAACAGGACCAGGTTGTTTTTGATCCAATGGCTGGTACAGGCAGTACGAATATTGCTGCCTTGAGAGCCGGACGACATAGTTATGGAATTGAACTGAATCAAACTTACAGTGACATTGCTCATAATCTCATCCAGGAAGAACGTGACCTGCTCGGTGAAAAAGCAAATCATTTGGAATCGCATGTAATAACCGGTGATGCGAGAGAAATACCACGGATTATTGAAGAGCACTCCATCCCAACCATCGATTACGCAATAACCTCCCCACCTTATTGGAATATTTTGCATGCTAAAGGCGCTGAAACCCAGTCAAAACGACGCGCATCCGATGAATTAGATGTGACATACTCACTCAACCCCTCAGACCTGGGTAACGTACAGGACTATAATCAATTCATTAAACAGCTTGTCCTGATATACAAGTCACTAAAACCCCATCTGAGACCGCGTGCCTATATAACTATTATTGTTAAGAATATCAAGAAAGGAGGCAGGATATATCCCCTGGCCTGGGACCTTGCTTTGCAATTGAGTGACATCTACCGTCTCAAAGATGAACGCATCTGGTGTCAGGAGAATATCCGCCTTGCCCCATACGGACTGGGAAATGCCTGGGTCAGCAATATATTCCATCATTATTGTCTTCAATTCAGAAATGAATAATTGTTAGATTCTCAGATTAATACTTACCATAAGCAGGAAACAAGAGTAAAATTATTTAATAGGAAGCCTGATCGATATTCGTAGGCAAATCCACATTTTTAACAAAGGTTTAGTAGAGAATCTTAATAGGAGGAGCAAGAAATGTTTCACACAATCATTGTTGCAGGAAATTTAGGACGCGATCCTGAGATGCGATATACACCCAACGGCGATGCTGTAACTACCTTAAGCGTTGCTGTCGATGATAGTTATACGAATAATCAGGGGGAGCGGATAAAAAAAACTATTTGGACAAGGGTATCCGTTTGGGGAAAACAAGCCGAAAATGCTAACGAATATCTAAGAAAAGGCAGTAAAGTGCTTGTCGAAGGAAAATTGGTATGTGATCCTGAATCAGGTAATCCGCGTGTATTCGAGCGTCAAGATGGAACTTTCGGTTCGAGTTATGAAATTAGAGCCTTTACCGTTCGTTATCTGAGCTCTCGAAGAGAAACAGAAGGCGGATTCCAGGATGGGAGTTTTACGCCTGATTCCAAACCAACTGAAACAGATGAGGAAATCCCATTCTGAAATCCTAGCCAAGCGTAATATTTTAGGCCTGTTCTAAAAGTCCATAATCAAATGCAATTTTTTATCCTGGCAAAGACAGCCGGTTTGCTAAACGCGAATGGACGAAAAGAATTCAATTCCTTTGGGTCTGAGGTACTACATTAATTTTTTGAGAATTCGGATTAACATATATTTATAATTTATATTATGGTTTCAGATTATATAATTTTTCAGAATGAGATTTACAAATTTGTATTCTATAATAGACACAATAATCTTGTTAAGGATTCAAAATGACCGAACCTCCTCAAAAACCCAAAAGTCATAAACTTCCCCCGCTGCGAATATCTCCGGACTTAAAAACAGATTATGTAAATCTGGTACGCATCGCCCACACAGCTTCTGAGATGGTATTCGATTTTGCCCATCTTCTGCCCGGTGGCGGTCCAGCAAAAGCCAGCTCCCGGATCATCATGTCACCGTTGGGTGCAAAGTTGTTTTACCGAGCTTTATCAGAAAATATATCAAAATATGAAAAGACCTTCGGCGAGATTCGAGTTCCGGGAGATGTTTCTTTAGCAGACCACCTTTTTAAAGCGCCTGACTCGAAAGATCAATCAAAGGAATAGTAGATTTCGAGTTTTCTAGTAAAAATTTTTTAATCAAAAAGTAAAAATTTAACATATGGACCATCTTGAAGAAATTGCGGAGAGGATTCGTTTTTCATTCGATGCTCGTACACATTCACGTGAGCAAGCGCTGGCACAAACTCGCACCCTTATTCGTCACTGTGCCCACGCAATCAGAGCTATCCACCGGAATGAAAAGGACTTGGCACAGGAGAATTTGGATTTAGCCAGGTCTTTAGTGAAAGAGTTGAATAAAAATCTTAAGGAATATCCGGACATTTTTTTTGCAGGATACACTCAAAACGCGCTTAAAGAATTTGCTGAGGCAAATATTGTTTATGCACTCGTTGAAAATGATGGATTGCCAGATCCGGATGAATTGGGAATTACGCATTCCACATACTTGCAGGGATTAGCCGAAACAGCCGGGGAACTGCGGCGGAGATGTTTAGACTGCCTGCGCAGCGGAAAATCTCAGGAAGCTGAACGCCTGCTTGCCCATATGGACGATATATATGCAGTCCTGATTACCATGGATTATCCAGACACGATCACCGGCGGTTTACGCCGGTTAACCGATATCGTGCGGGGAGTTACTGAACGAACACGAGGAGATCTCACAATCAGCTTGAGACAGGAGCAGCTTGAACGCAGTTTAGAACGACTCGAAAATCAACTTTTATCTGATTAAAAATGCGAACGGTGCGAGCATCAGAAATTGGTTCATATTTGTATTGCCAGCGTGCCTGGTGGTATTCGATTCGTGGCATTAAATCCCAAAACATGGTTGCGCTCGAAAAGGGTCGTTTATTTCACCGGAAAAATTGGCGCTCCTTGATCTTATCCAAACTGCTGCGCGGCCTTGCTTTCGTATTATTAATTCTGGGATTGGTTTTTATATTCACGCAAATATTGGTCGATTAACAATCTCCTGTTCATGCGAAAATGTATATCTTAATTGCAGCGGGATTAATAGCAGCTGCCGTAATACTCTTTTGGCAGTCAGCTAAATATAAAAGGTCTGCTGGGCTTCCAGAAGGGAAAGTCCTATACACAGATTCACATCTTTGGAAAAGATTGGATAAGACTCTTTTTGACGAATCCATCGCGCTTGCTGGTAAACCTGATTATGTAATACAGAATGCTGGTGAAATTATCCCGGTTGAGATAAAGTCTAAGAAGCTAAAATCAAATCCTTACAATTCTCATATCCTGCAATTAGTGGCATACTGCAGATTGATAGAGGCCTGTTTCGCCAAACGACCAGGATATGGCATTTTGCGTTATCCTAACCGCACCTTCGAAATCAAATACACAGCGAAATTAGAATCGCAGTTGATAGAACTGGTCGATTCAATTCGGTTGAGAAGCGACCAGGACGAAGGACACCGATCTCACCAATCAACCGCGAAATGTATGGGATGCGGCTATGCTTCTATCTGTGAAGAAAGACTTATATAATATAATTGCCAAGCTATGCAAAAAATGAAACCCGAATTTAACCATATTGTCGTTGCTACGCATCCAGGAATTGCAGATGCCGAACAGCAAGTGCAAAAAATCGCCTCGATGATTGAGGCACGCAATACCCAGGTATCTTCTGGTTACTTGCACGACGAAGAAATATCGCGCCTGGTTGAAAATGGAGAGACGGATTTGTTGATCGCATTAGGCGGCGATGGGACAATGTTGAGAGCTGGAAAGTTATGTGGTCCTAATTTGGTGCCTATCCTGGGAATAAATCTGGGCAAATTCGGATTTCTAACCGAAGTAGAACTCAGGCAGTGGGAAGATATTCTGCCGCGCTTGCTTGAATCGGATTATTGGATCGAACACCGCATGATGCTGCGTGCCGAACAATGGCGGAATGGGGAAATGTTGGGTACCTGGGAGGTGTTAAACGAAATTGTTGTTACCCACGGGCATATCATCAGACCGGTACACCTGACTACCAGGGTGGATGACCGTTTTCTGACGACTTACGTTGCAGATGGCATGATCGCTTCCACTGCAACCGGATCGACAGCCTATGCATTAGCGGCCGGCGGACCGATCCTTCCCCCTGAACTGCGTAATATTCTAATCGTAGCCATCGCGCCACATCTATCCGTCGACCGGGCGGTTGTACTACCTGAAGGAGCTACAGTAAGCATCACTGTACATACCGATCATCAAGCTGTCCTCTCTCCCGATGGTCAATTACCTGTTGAGCTAGAAGATGGAGATCGTGTAGACGCGTATGCAAGCGACCACTCAGCCCAATTCGTGCGTTTTCAGGATCCTGGTTATTTCTTCCGCAACTTGACATTGCACATGAGCCAAAATCCAGCCGCAAGGAACAGCGATGAGTGATACAACTCCAATCTTATACTGCGCCAACCATCCCCATATCGAAACTGGTTTACGCTGCAACAATTGTAATAAGCCAATCTGCGCGCAGTGTGCCAATAGAACACCGACCGGATATCGATGCAGTGAGTGTGTAAAAGGTCAGCAGAAGATCTTTGACACTGCCCAGTGGCAGGATTATATTTTCGCAGTAGTTATTGGGTTTTCATTGTCATTGTTGGGCGGATGGCTGGTTACTTTTTTGTCTCGATTAACCGCTTTGATCGCTGGTCTTCTTGTTGTCTT
Source organism: uncultured Chloroflexia bacterium (assembly GCA_963753725.1). Lineage (GTDB taxonomy): Bacteria > Chloroflexota > Anaerolineae > Anaerolineales > UBA4823 > CAVWDI01. Next base: position 788,553 of record CAVWDI010000001.1, read on the forward strand.
TTTGACACCTACCTATGGGATAGCAATCGCTGAATTGATTCGACGCGTTATCCACCGCAGGCGTTCAAGAAAATTGTTTCAAGTCACGGCCGTATCAGTCGCTATTGGAGGCCTTCCCTTCTTAATCATCACTATTACTCTCATCTTGTTTGGCTCATTTGGATTCGGCAATTTATTAAGATTAGCCTGGCAGATCATTTATACATTTACAATCACCAGCACCGTCTATTACCGCCTTCGAGGAATTAAAATTTTAACGATGCTGATAGAACTCCACATCAAAGATTTCGCGATAATTGATGAGCTGAACCTATCCTTTGACAAGGGCCTGGTCACGTTGACGGGTGAAACAGGCGCCGGTAAATCTATTATTATTGATGCTGTGGAGGTGTTATTAGGTAGCCGGGCTGATTCCACAATAGTGCGGACGGGCGCCGATCAAGCCATCATTGAGGGCACTTTTCAAATCCCAGAGAATATTCATTCCGATATTTATACAATCATAGAGACTGAAGACTTATTCGATGAGATGGATTTTGTGGTCTTCAGTCGGGAAATTCGATCTTCGGGCAGAAACACTTCCCGCATTAATGGTCGTATCGTACCCGCAGGACTGCAGCGTCAAATCGGTGAATATTTGATCGACATTCACGGTCAATCGGATCATTTATCCTTACTGCGTGTAAGGCAGCACATCGAATTACTAGATCGTTTTGCCTTGAGAGATCCAAATTCCCAGTCCCAAATACTTCTCATCACCTACCGTAGTTTATACCAGGAATTCATGCATACTCAACAGGAATTGGTGGCGCTGCGCCAGGCGGAAAAAGATGCCGCTCAACTCACGGATTTGCTCAAATACCAGATAAATGAAATTGAAGCAGCACAATTGATTGAGAACGAGAGTACATTATTACGTGAGGAAAGGAATAAATTAGCCAATGCTGAAGTACTTGCGAAATTATCTCAAGGTGCGCTGGAAATGCTTGACGGTAGTTCTCCGGATGTTCCAATCATCAGTGATTTACTCGGAAAAATCGTTGATTCTTTCTCAAAAATTGTGCATCTCGATCCAACCCAATCAAAAATGGAAGAGAATGCAAAGGTATTGTTCGATAATGCAAATGAAATTTCCATTCAACTGCGATCTTATCTGGAAAGTATAGAGCATAATCCAAAACGCCTCGATCAGGTTGAGGAACGTTTAGCGTTAATTGATAATTTAAAAAGGAAATATGGGAACAGTATAGGAGAGATAATCCAATTTGCAGACGAAGCAAAAAAACAATTGGAGCAGATTACCCATGTTGAAGAAAGATTGCTGGAACTTGAATCGCAGCAGAAGGAGCTACGAGCAAAAATCGCAGAATCGGGACAATCTCTCTCTTTGATCCGACAAGATACCGCAAAGTTCCTCGAAGATTCCACAGTCACACAATTGGATGATCTCCAAATGAAGGGCGCGCAGCTCAAGGTTTCGATAACCCAGAAACCGGACCCGTATGGAGTGTCGTTGGATGATGGACGGTTGGTAGATTTTTATCCAAATGGTTTGGATCAGGTTGAATTCTTGATCGAAACCAATCCCGGTGAAGGGTTCAAACCCCTGGCAAAAATCGCTTCGGGTGGGGAGACGTCACGATTAATGCTGGCATTAACATCTGTTCTCGCTCTGGCTGATTTCATTCCAACATTGATTTTTGACGAAATTGATCAGGGTATCGGTGGTAGAACGGGCAGCATTGTTGGAAGAAAACTATGGGAATTAAGCGCCCAACACCAGGTATTGTGTGTCACTCACCTGCCCCAATTGGCTGCTTATGGATCTCAACACTTTCATGTTGAGAAGGAACTATATGATGATCGTACGATCACTAAGGTGAACCAACTCACCGGGGACACGCGGCTCCATGAATTAGCGCAAATGTTGGGTTCTGTGAGCGAGGGCACGATGCAATCAGCTCAAGAATTGATGCAAGCGGTCAGCGAACAAACCCAATAACCTTCATATAAAATTAAAAAACTTACACTTTTTGTTTAGAGGAATAAAAACTTAATGCAGCGTTTTGATTAATACTGCATGTGTCGTTTTGAATGCAATCGGGGGTATATTATCACGATCGAAAAACGCAACCTCATCAACATCATCCCCCGCTCTAATCCTTCCTGAGAGTATTATTGTTTTATATACAATTAAAATATGAGCCCCTCCAGGATGTTCCTGTCCGTAAATCACATCCAGCAATTCGGTCACACGCACTTTAAGACCAGTCTCCTCCAGGCATTCCCTTTCTAGCGCTTCAGCCGGTTCTTCACCGGCATCAACAAATCCTGCAGGGAGTGTCCATTTTCCTTTGAAAGGGTTGACTGCCCGGCGTACAAGCAGTATTTCATCTTCTGACTCGATTACCCCCGCTACCGCAACTTTTGGATCGGGAAAATAAATCCAACCACAAACAGGACACACCGGACGCACCCGCCCAGATCGCTGCTCATGCCCCAAAGGGCTGCCGCAGCGCGTACAGAAATTAATCTCATCTACTAATTTGGCTGTCAAAAATATCCTTGTAATGGTCTTGATGTATGGCTATTATCGTTCCCGATTTCGGCGATTTATATATAATCCTGCAACCCCCGTGGTAAGTGCGGCGACGATCAAGAACACCTCTAAAAACCTCAAACCTGAATTATTGATATAAAATTCCTGCAGCGGTCCTGGTTCAACCACATCAGAAGACACCACGGCTTCAGGAAGAACCGTATCTTCTCCCAATTCATCTAATTCGTTTGACATCTGCGGTTCAGTCTCCAGCATTCGGGCGGGAACTTCTATTTCGGAACCAGGCACGGATTCTTCTTGCTCCATTTCAAATGCCATGCTGCTGTCGGTCTGTACGGATTCAATTTCTTCCATCGCTTCCTCAGGCATAGCAAGTTGAGGAGCAGCTTTTTCCATTAAGATCAACTCCTCTTCAGGCGCGCTGACCATAGGTACATTAGACTCGAAAGACCCACTTGTCAGAAGATCACCAGCAAATATAAAAACGAAAAGAATCGAAGCCAAGATGGAGACCGTCCTTAGAACAGGTACCGCAAAACCAGGTTTTGATCTCTCACGCTGCACACCAGCCAATTCTGGTGTCAATGTGAAATTGCGCGTGGCACGCACTTTTGGCTGGCTGCGCAGCAGTGTTCTGGTTTGGCGCAGCCCTTCAAGCGCCTCAAGCCATGCGGGGTTTTGGTCGAGAGATCTCTCCAGGCGTTCCTGTTCTTTGCGACCCAACTGTCCGTCCAGGTATGCGGACATGGTCTCCCATTCTTTGGGAGATATATCATCGCTCATTATTCACTCTCTTCCACCAGACGATAAGGGGTTGATATTAGTTCCCCAAAATTATTCATACAATCCCGCATACGCACTCGGGCTCGTGCCAGCCGGCTCTTGACCGTTCCCAATGGTCTGCCAATCACGCTTGCGGCTTCAGCGTAATCCAACCCCTGAATATCGACCAATAATACGACCGCCCGAAAATCGTTGGGGAGGTGCTGCAAGCAATGCTCTAATGCGGCCCGTATTTCACTTCTTTGAGCTGCCTGTTCAGGAGATTCCCCTGGATCGGTCAACCAACTCGGAGATTCAATCGGTTCATTTTCATCGTTTACTGGTTCCAACTGGGTTGTTGGCCGCCTCTTTCTTCTGCGCATTTCATCATAGCACGCATTCGTCACTATCCTAAGGAGCCAGGCTTTAAACGAACCGCCTCTGTAAGAATTTAACTTTTTAAAAGCCGAGATAAACGCCTCCTGGGTTGCATCTTCTGCCGCGTATTTTTCTCCCATCATACGGTATGCCTGGCCATAAAGCATGTCCTGGTACGCTAAGACCAGCCGGTTGAACGCATCCAGATCACCCCGCTGTGCATCTTCGATCAGTGCAGTTTCGTCCATCTCAGCAATATCCTATCTCAAAGGGATTTTAGCCGCAAGGGACAAACGTGACCATTGTCATGTTGACAACCAATTTTCATAATGCTAGAATCGCTGAAGATATATAAAGCATGAGTATTCAACAGCGGCAAGTTTATCCGAAAACGGAAAAGCAGCCTACTAATGGAATATATCCAAAGATGATCCGCCCCAGGAATGTCCAACCAACCGGGCGGTTTTTATTTGCAATATTTTCTATCCATTACGGTTAATTAATATTCCACAATTTACCCAAAAATAATCCACCTTATACCAAATTAACCCTCACTTTAGCCAGGAAATAGTTAATAATTTCACAAAGTGTCTTTATATAAAAATCATAATATGGAGAAAAGAATATGACTTCAGGAAAGGAAAATACAGCTGAAAAAGCTCAGGTCGATATCGATGCGCTTCTAGCAAAAGCGAAAAAACCTTCCGGGGATGCCATGAAGCTGCACCCCTTCTATCGAGGAAAAATTGAGACCGCCTTAAAGTGTGCGGTTCGAGACTTTAATGATTTTGCCATTTGGTACACTCCCGGAGTCGCAGCGCCATGCCGGGCAATTGCTGAGGACCCAGAGCTGGTTTATGAGCACACCAACAAATGGAATACAGTAGCAGTCGTGAGTGATGGAACTCGTGTCTTGGGATTGGGCGACATCGGTCCCAAGGCAGGGCTGCCAGTCATGGAAGGAAAAGCCCTGCTGTATAAATACTTAGGTGGCGTTGATGGTGTCCCAATCATGTTGGACACAAAAGATCCCGACAAGATTATCAACACCGTCCTGATGATACAGCCAGGTTTTGGTGGTGTCAATCTTGAGGATTTATCCCAGCCGAAATGTTTCCGCATTTTAGATACGCTGCGTGAAAAAGCTGAGATCCCAGTCTGGCATGATGACCAACAGGGGACTGCAACAGTTACATTGGCGGGATTGATTAATGCGTTAAAGGTTGTTGGCAAAAAGATGAGTGACGTAAGCATTGCTTTTATCGGCAGCGGTGCTTCCAACGTAGCTTGTTCGAGATTAATTTTCGGTTGGGGAGCTGATCCAGGACGATGTTTTATGGTTGACAGCAAAGGGATACTTGGTAAACATCGCGGTGACCTGGAAATGCGTAAAGCCGAATATGTAGATAAATGGCGCTTATGCCAGATCACAAATGACGAAGGGCGGGAAGGTGGAATTGCGGATGCGATGCGTGGTTCAGATGTGGTCATTGCTCTCTCCCTCCCTGGTCCTGGTGTGATCCTACCTGAATGGATTGAAGGTATGGCGAATGACCCCATCGTTTTCGCTTGCGCAAATCCCGTCCCGGAAATATGGCCCTGGGAAGCAAAAGAGGCTGGCGCTGCAGTCATCGCAACAGGTCGTTCAGATTTCCCCAATCAAGTGAATAACTCGCTCGGTTTCCCTGGAATCTTCCGCGGAACGTTGGATGTCCGTGCTCGAACGATCACAGATGAGATGTGTTTTGCTGCAGCTGAAGCTTTAGCCAATCAAATCGGCGATAGGCTCGATGCAGAGAATATTCTGCCGAACATGGATGATTGGGAGGTCTTCCCACGTGAAGCGGCCGCGGTCGGAATTAAAGCCATTGAACAGGGATTGGCTAAAAAAGAGTTAAGTTACGATGAACTTTTTGAACATGCGGTAACCGTTATCAAACGATCACGCGACCTGACCAGAACAATGATGGAAATGAAGTTTATCGAAGACGCTCCAATTGATTAATCGTGAAAATTAATAGAACAAACAAATCTAAAATAATTAACTTAGTGAACTCAATCTAATTCCTGCAGACGAGGTGAAAGATGTATGACTTAATTGTTGTCGGTGGTGGACCTGCCGGTTTGACAGCCGCAATTTATGCAATTCGAAAACGTATCAACGTATTGATGGTATCACGAGATCTGGGAGGAAAAACGAATTACCGCCTGGCTTTACCCTGGATCGAAGACTACCAGGTAATACGCGGATTGGAGATTGTAAACAAATTCAGGAGCGAGCTAGAGTATCTCGATTTCGCTCGACATATGGAACCTGTAGATAAAATCAAAAAATCTGGTGATGGGTTTGTTGTTCTCACTCGCGGTGGTGGCGAATTAGAAACAAAATCCGTGATCATCGCCACTGGCGCTAAACAACTGCGTTTGAAAGTGCCTGGGGAAAAAGAATATATGATGCGCGGACTTTGTTATTCGGCATTAAGTTACGCGCCGTTATTTATCGACCGGACGACGGTTGTTGTTGGAGATGGTGAATTGGCGATGCGTTCAGCCGCTGAACTTGCTACCATAGCAGAAAGTGTACACCTGGTTAGCAAGTCAAACAAGGAGTTCTCTACAACTATCGGGAAGAAATTGATCGAAGCCGAAAATGTCAATGTTCTCGAAGGCCATGAAGTTATTGAAGTAAAAGGTGACGACTTCGCCAGGAGCGTGCTCCTGAAAGATCCAGCAGGGAATACTTCTGAATTGACGGCTGACGCGGTATTTATTGAAATGGCGCTCATTCCAAATTCTCAAATGATCGCTGATTTAGTTGAGCTTGATGATCAGAACCGTATCGTTGTGGATTGTTCGAACCGCACCAATGTTCCAGGGATATATGCCGCAGGTGATGTTACATCCGGTTTCGCTGAACAAGTCCTGATCGCAGTTGGTGAGGGCGCAAAAGCTGCATTGAGCGCATACGAATTTTTGCTTCCAAAGCTTTAGACTTAAGATAAAGTTAGTAGGAGATTCTAAGCTTGTTCTAGTAAATATATTTTTTGATCCGAAAAAAACTCTGGAGTATTCTAAGCTGTATGATCTTAGAATACTTCAGTTTTTTTATCTTCTTTGAGAACACTCCTGCTAGAATTAGACCCTTGCTTAATTCCACAATTGCTTGTATTCTCAATTCGATAGCATAGATCAAGGAATGTGTTTCAGATCATTTCACTGGAGTGAATTTAAAAATGAGTGAAAACTGGCAAGATCAATTAAACGATAATCCTTTGCCATGGTTGATGGAACTTGATCCGAACAATCCTGGTGTGCGTTATTTTACGTTGAAAGAATTTAATGGTTTGGAAAATGATCATCTTGAATTAAAGAAAGCACAGAGCCAGATTATAGAAAGCGGTCCCGTCCCAGTAATTTTAGCCGCGCAGGATAAAGATGGGTATTGGGTTGAAGTCGGTTCGGGTTATTATCCGAAATACACGGGTTCTGTTTGGCAAATTATTACACTGGCAAAACTCGGTGCTGATGGCAATGATCCGAAAATCAACAAAGGGTGTCAATACTTGCTGGATAATACCCGCTCACATTATGGCGGTTTCAGCGCCGACCAGCGGCCTTCCGGCATGATACAGTGTCTGCAGGGGAACCTGTGTGCAGCCTTTATTGAACTTGGTTGGATGCAAGACGAGCGCTTTAAAGTCGCCCTCGATTGGCTGGCACGCAGTATCACAGGTGAGGGAATTGAGCCCGCAGAAAACCGTTCAGCGCCAATCCGTTATTACCGCAGCGGAAACAGCGGTCCAGGCTTCCTATGCAGCGCCAATAACCACCTGCCATGCGCTTGGGGCGCAGTTAAAGCAATGACTGCTTTGAGTAAAATCCCCCAATCAGAAAGGACCGATAGTATAAATAATGCGCTTGAAATTGGGGTTGATTTCATTTTTAGTCGTAATCCTGCCCAGGCGGATTACCCGATGGGATACAGCGAGAAACCCAACCGGAGCTGGTTTAAATTTGGATTTCAGACCGGATATGTTTCAGATGTGCTTGAAATTTTAGAAATACTAGCCGGATTAGGCTATGCGAAAGATGCCAGGTTGGTCCCTGCGGTCGATTTGTTACTCAGCAAACAAGATGATATGGGACGTTGGAAGATGGAATATTCATATAATGGGAAGACATGGGTTGATATTGAACGTAAAGGAGAACCCAGCAAATGGGTCACCTTAAGAGCAATCCGGGTGCTCCAGCGGGTGTTTGGATAGACATCAATTTTCCGCCCAACTTTTTTGATTATTTAAAACCGAGAATTTATTTATTGGATTAAATATGAAAGAATTTGTGAATGGTGCAGAACTTATCGCCAGAGCAGCCATCCGTGCAGAGTGTAATTTCTTCGCCGGCTACCCCATCACACCCGCCACGCCCATCCTCCTTCACATGCTCAAAGAACTCCCGAAGGTAAACGGTATCGCCATCCAAGCCGAAGATGAAATCGCTTCGATGGGGTTTTGTATCGGGGCGGCTATGAGCGGCTCGCGTGTAATGACTGCCACCAGCGGTCCTGGGATAAGCCTGTACAGCGAGAATATTGGTCTGGCGATCATGGGTGAAGTACCGATGGTGATTGTAAACGTCCAACGGATGGGACCCGCCACTGGAGGCGCTACAACAGTTGCCCAGGGTGACATCCAATTTATGCGGTGGAGTACTTCAGGTGGATATCCAGTTATCGTCCTTGCTCCGGCTACAGCATCAGATTGCTACTACCTGACCTTAAAGGCTTTCGATCTTGCAGAGCAATTCCGCTCACCTGTATTTCTAGCCACTGACAAAGAAGTAGTTGCGACACACACCACAATAGATGTGCACAGTTACCAAACACAGGATATACGCCCCCGAACCCCTCCCCCTGACGACAGCACATTTGTCCCTTACCAATTTGAGAACCTATCAGACACGCCACCCATATCTCACTTTGGCGGTGCGCATACCATTCGTTTTACAACCTCTTCACATGACGAATACGGATATCTGTCCAAAGATCCTGAAGAAGTCGGCAGGCTAAACCAGCACTTATCCGCCAAAATCAACCATCATGTAGATGAAATCAGTCTTACTGACCTCGATCATGAAGATGAAGCAGAAACGCTCCTTATCAGCTATGGGATCACTTCTGGTTCCGTACGCGAAGCTGTTCGTAATGCTAGAAGTCATGGGAAAAAAGTATCCTCGTTGACGGTCTATTCCTTATGGCCTGTCCCTGAGAGCCATGTTCGAAATGCCGTCAAGAAGGTAAAACGTGTGGTGGTGGCAGAGTTGAATAATGGACAATATCGTCGTGAAATCGAGAGGATCACTAATAATGATCTGGAAGTTATTGGAGTTACTCAAGTCGATGGAGAGCTGATATCGCCCGAACAAATACTCTCAGAAGGTAAGATACTTTGAACGCAAACCAATTGACCACATATTTAGATGAAGAACTGCTTCCGTTTCCATTTTGTCCGGGATGCGGTCACAGCATGATTTTGGATAAATTGAATGAGGCTTTGGTCCAACTGCAACTGGATCCAAACAAAGTGGTCATTGTTACGGATATCGGATGCGTTGGTCTATCGGATAAATACTTCATAACCAATGCATTTCACGGCTTGCATGGTCGTTCGGTTACATATGCAACAGGCATAAAATTAACCAATCCCGAATTGGAGGTTATTGTCCTGATGGGGGATGGCGCATGCGGAATCGGCGGACATCACCTGATTAATGCTGCCCGGCGAAATATCGGTATTACAGTTTTGGTTTTTAACAACCTGAATTACGGAATGACGGGTGGGGAACACTCCGTAACTACGCCGCCCGGTGGGAGGACTTCCTCAACATCGAGAGGGAATATCGAGCAGTCTATGGACATATGTGGGACGGTAGCCATTAACGGCGGCACTTATGTGACGCGGACAACTGCGTTCGATAAACAGCTGCCCGACCTGCTCGTTTCGGCGATCCAAAATGATGGTTTTTCATTGCTGGATATTTGGGAACTCTGTACCGCCTATTATGTTCCAAATAACCTTTTCAGTAAAACACTGCTTGAAGAGACCATGTCATCCATGGACTTCGATACGGGTGTTATTACCAATAAAAGCCGCCCCGAGTTAAGCCACACCCTTAGAGAGCAAAGGGATCCAACAATTGACAGTCAACCTATGCTTCCGACGCCACTCGAAAAGAAATACAACCACCAGATAGAGCAAACTGAATGGATCATCATTGCCGGCGCAGCAGGCGCTAAGATCGCATCCGCAGCCGCGGCGTTATGCCGCGGGGCGATCATGTCAGGATTGTACGCCACCCAGCGCAATGATCACATGGTTACAGTCAAATCTGGATACTCAATATCCGAAGTCATCTTGAGCACTGAACCGATCAACTACACAACTATAAAAGATGCGGATCGATTAGTAATACCATTCTCAGAGGGTATATCAAAAATGCGACCCATGATTGAAAGACTGGATCATTCGCAAGTTTTATATATCAATTCATCCCTGCTGCCCGTCCATACACATGCGAAACTTTTCGTGATGGACCTACATAAAACAGGTAAGAAAAAAGAGTATTGGACGTTAATGGCTTTGGGTGAAATGCTGCGCCAGTCTAAAATATACCCACTGGCAGCCTTTTTAGATGCTTTAGCTCTCCGTAAAGAATACGCAGGCAAGAATTTAGAAGCTGTGGAAACGAGTATAAAATTACTCGAACCAGGATAGAATAAATCACACTCATTAATTCAAAATCAAGGGAGAAATAATGGAACTCTCAACCGTAACGATTGAAAAGCCGCTCGAACTCAATTTTATACTGGGTCAATCCCATTTTATCAAGACCGTGGAAGACGTTCACGAAACTTTGGTTACCGCGGTTCCAAATATAAAATTTGGACTGGCTTTCTGTGAAGCTTCCGGTAAATGCCTTGTACGCACAACCGGAACTGACGATGAATTTAACCAAACTCGCCGAATTAAATGCGCTCGCCATTGGCGCAGGGCACAGCTTTATCCTGTTCCTGGGTGATGGTTTCTTTCCGATTAACATCTTAAACGCGCTCAAAATGGTCCCAGAAATCTGCCGCGTATTCTGCGCAACGGCAAATCCCACCCAGGTCATCGTCGCTGAGACAGACCAGGGCCGCGGTATTATGGGAGTTGTAGATGGTTTATCTCCAAGAGGTGTCGAATCTGAAGATGATGTCGCCTGGCGCAAAGACTTCCTGCGCATGATTGGATATAAATCATAGTTGTCCAAGGTTCAAAGGTGATTGTATAAATATAGGCCATTGATGAACGATTTACTCCCCATTGGAAAATTGCCGGTAGAACTCCTGGGCAGTCTGCTGGATAAAATACCAATCACCGATCCACGGATCATACTGGGACCGGGAATTGGTATGGATTGTACAGTGATCGATGTTGGTTCTTCTCTGTTAGTTATGAAGACGGACCCGATCACTTTTACTTCAAAGAATATCGGCTGGTATGCAGTAAATATCAATGCCAACGATATCGCTACGACAGCCGCTGTACCCCTATGGATGTTGGCCACCCTGCTCCTGCCTGAATCGAGTACCACATCGGATTTGGTCGAACAAATATTCGATCAATTAATAAAATCTTGTACAGAGATTGGTATTACATTGGTCGGTGGGCACACTGAAGTAACGCATGGTATCGACCGCCCAATATTGATCGGCACCATGATCGGTGAGGTTAGCAAAGATAAATTGGTTACTCCACAGGGCGCAGTTCCAGGTGACCGCATCCTGCTGACCAAGGGAATTCCAATCGAGGCGGTAAGCATTTTGGCTAGAGAATTCGAAAGTGAGCTGTCAACTGTTATTAGTGAAGATGGTATCGCTGAAGCAAAAGAATACATAAAAAATCCGGGGATTAGTGTCCTTCGAGACGCTCAAATCGCGGTTAAGTCAGGTACGGTGCACGCGATGCACGATCCTACTGAGGGTGGACTACTGGCTGCATTGTGGGAACTTTCTGACGCCAGCAGCCAATCATTAATGGTTGATACTGGAAAAATCCTGATCCCAGAGCTTGCAAAAAAGATATGCCGTGCACTCAACATCGATCCTCTAGGAGCGATTGCTTCAGGCGCCTTACTGCTGGCCGCGCCCACCCGAAGATTCCAAAAATATTCAAAGCGGACTTCGATCTGCGAACATCCCGTGTGAAGATATTGGCTGTATAAGAGCAGGTATAGAAACTGGGGTTGGTTTGGATAGAGGTGTTTTCTCAGAAACAAAATCCGGGATACAAAAACTAGATCGTCCCAAAAGGGATGAAATCACCAAACTGTTTTCATAGTTATTGATGAAAAAGTAATTCTATCAAGAATAGCGTTGAATTAGGTAATATTCCACTTTTAAGATAGAATTAAGCACATAAGTTTTTCCACGTTTGAAAAGGGTATTACACAAGGTATTTGTGAGGATCAATGGAAGTAAATACTGCGGACATTTCATTTCTAAGAAAACAGATTATAAATGATATTTTTCGCGGACTTGGTCCCAGGGCACAGGGATTCCCCAGAAAAATAATGTGGCCGATTGTGTGGCCGCCCGCTCATGAATTCTCTAAACTTGCTGCCCACTTTGATGAATTTGTCGAGCAGTATGGCAACCTGTGTGATGCCATGCGGCAAATCCTACCGAGATTTGTTTCTGATGTTAATGTATCAGGAGCCGCGCACGTCCCGAATGATGGTCCATTGCTCATCGTATCAAACCACCCGGGCACCTTTGATGAATTGGTGATCGCCTCAAATCTGCCGCGTAAAGACTTAAAAATTGTCGCTGAAGGTTTTCCTTTTCTGAGTAATCTCCCAAATACGAGAGAACATTTAATTTTTATCAACCAGAATTTACATGAGAGAGTATTCGCAATACGGGATATCATCCGGCGGCTGGAAGAAGGTCTCTCCCTGTTGATTTTTCCCAGTGGAACCCTGGAACCCGACCCGGCAATATTGCCTGGTGCTGAAGATTCTTTGAGCAGTTGGTCGCACAGCCTGGACTTGATTCTGCGAAAGGTTCCTCAAACCCAGGTTCAGGTTACGATTGTCAGTGGTGTACTTTCTAAATCCGCCTTAAATCATCCATTCTCGAAATTATTCAAAGACATAAAACAAAGACAACGAGTCGCTGAAGCAATACAAATAATGCAGCAGTTGTTTTCACCAGGAAAGTACAATCTGGTTCCAAATTTGACGTTTGAAAAACCATTCACTTTGGACGACAGTTTAGTTGACAAAAACAAAAAATCCCCAATGTGGGATTCCATCACTCAAAAAGCGAAAACATTGCTTGAATATCATTACCAGATATAAGATAGACGTCAATCCTGATTTTTGAGTAATGTATAATAAGCCCCCTTGTTAGCAGACATCACTAGTAAAACTTATACAGCACGTGTGTATTTTCGTAATTTATAAAAGGAACTGTTGTTAATTATGAGCCAAACAATTTTTGAACGAAATGGTGGATTTTCAAGCGTTAGTAAGGTTGTGATGAGTTTCTATGAAAAAATCCTTGCTTCACCGGTGACAAATCCATTTTTCGAAAATTCAGATATGAAAACCCTGATCGACCACCAGACAAAATTCATCGCTTCTATGATGGGAGGTCCAGCCAGCTACACAAACGATCACTTGGAACGCGTGCATGCCCATCTCGGCATCAATGAAGCCGCCTTCCTTGAAACTGTAGAAATGCTCGAGGAGACTTTGGAAGATTTTGACATGGCAGATGATGACATCGAACAGGTAAAAGACGAAGTTATGAGCCGAAGGAATTTCATCGTTACAAAGAGTTAATTATGGCAGAAGTGGGCAAAAACGAATCTGCATATTTATTAGACAGGGATACTCTTAGGCAGTTAACGCAATCTCTTGGTGTTGGAGTCGCACTGGTTGAACTTGAAGGTTGGGAAGTGGTTTTTGAAAACGCCAATTTCTTCAAGTGGTTTCCCCCAGAGAGCGATGCCGACGACCCCTTGACTGCAAGACTGATTGGATTTAAGAGAATAGCGCTGTCTCCCGTATACAAAAGGGACGCACCTATAGCTATGAAACAGAAACGGAGACAGGCGGACGCAGCGCTCCCATCTCCGTGGAAATTCGGCCATTATCCGATAAATCTTCTGATCTGATTGTCATAGAATGCCGCGATATTTCGAAACAGAAGCAAGTCGAATACATGCTCGAAATCATATTCCAAAATTTCTGAGAAGAACGCCAGGGAATTGGAACGCGAGAAAGAACGCGCCGAGAAACTGCTTCTGAACATCATGCCCAAATCTGTCTATGAAGAGATGAAGGACTACGGCACAGTCACCCCCCAATTATTTACTGATGCAACCATCCTGCTGCTTGATTTCGTTGGTCACACCGAAAAAGATATTTCGCGCGATCCAGCCGCCTTGGTCACCGAACTGAACGACATATTCAATGTTTTTGACCGCATAACGGGAATGTTCGACTGTGAACGGATCAGAACCGTGGGAGATTCATATATGGCGGTCTCCGGATTGCCGGATGCTACTCCAGACCATGCGCATAATATCGCAAAGGTTGCTTTACGCATGCTGCGCTATATCGAAAAACGCAACTCAGCCCATCTGGAATCATGGCACTGCCGGATTGGTATTAACTCCGGACCCGTGGTCGGCTCACTTGTAGGAGTGCAGAAGTATGTATACGACATATTTGGGCCGGGGGTGAACCTGGCATCTCGTATGGAGACCACTTCCGAACCAATGCGGATTAACTTGAACGAGGATACTTACCAGCTGATCAAAGACGATTTCGAGTGTACTGAGCGGGGTGAATTCGAAATCAAGGGTTTCGGCGAATTAAACCTATACTTCCTGGAACGTGAACTGCCGCGCGTATAAATATATTGGTATGTCATAATGCGGTGGAAAATCAGATAAGTAAAAATTTCCCGGCAGAAATTTATGAATGTCCCCATGGTTTTTTATGTGCCCTGGGGATTTTTTTACATATGTTCATGCGTATCTAAAATCAGGAATTCTCTCTATTCACCTCATCGTATACATATTGATATAATTTTAATCAACCTGAAACCCTAATATTACCAATCATATTTCTGAATTCATTGTTTGGTGCTGATGATATTCCACCGGCTTGATACACCTCTCGAGGACGAATTGGAGCTCGAACTGGCGCTGTGGTTAGCACATGCCAAACAGGACGAAACTTATGTCTTAAAGGTAATAGCAGAGCACATGCTGGGGACATAATACGTTTAGATATCCTCTGGAATCAAGAGCGAAATTGAACCTGGCTCTCGCTGAGACCAGGCGTTGAGCGTTGCTTTTTCACCAAATGGGGACCAGATAGCTGTAGGATCAAGTTGGGGAGGTATACAACTCTGGAGCTATCCCACCCCTTAAATCATCGACCTTACAATTGTTCCAGGCGTAATTTTTCGTCCAACCGCACTGCAAAACGTTCTACCTGTTCGCCCGACAGATAATTAGGACCCCCATAGGACTTCGTACCCAGCAGGATCCAAGCCCATTTATCAGCGATTAAAGAAATATTGAGTGCTTCCTGAGCCGAACTTCCCAAAGCCACCAGACCATAATTCACCATCAACATAGTTTTCGGAGTGGCTCCATACTTCCCTTGGTGAACTTCGAGCGAATTACGCACCGCTTTGGCCAGTGCAAATCCTGGGTCAACATAGGGGACTACCGCCGGCGCTATCCCACAAATAGGAATAGGCTCCGGAAAAATATGTTGTAAGAAGGGCTCGGCTCCTGCAGTACTGCATAGGATGGACAAAACCGAAGTTGGATGGGTGTGTGCGATGAACTTTGCGTCGGTATCCTGCAAACAAATGGCATGTAAAAATGTCTCGATGGATGGCTGCTTCATATTTGCATCAACCAGGGATTCCTTCAAACCAGAAGCGATCTGTTCTTCGGATGGATCCTCCATATCTACAATATCCATCACAACCTCAAAT
This sequence comes from uncultured Chloroflexia bacterium, assembly GCA_963753725.1. GTDB lineage: Bacteria > Chloroflexota > Anaerolineae > Anaerolineales > UBA4823 > CAVWDI01. The sequence goes on from CAVWDI010000001.1 coordinate 804,317, forward strand.
CGTACCCGGCTAAATCCTTCCGAGGTAATCGTCGCCATATTGCTGCCGGAGGCTTTTACCCAAAAAGTCCCATCACCATTATCCGCACTCAGGTTCCCTTCTCCTAAAATTACCAGATGCCTATCTTCAATCCCCAATTCATGGGACAGTTCCAATAATTCATTTAAAATCGCATCACTACTCATTGTAAATTCCTTTAATCAATATTTGCTTGTATTACACAAATAAACCCTAACGATTTCTCACCAATATTCGTAAACTGGTGCAGGTCGTTTCCAGCCACATACACGCTGTCCATCGGTCCTACAGTAATAAATTCCTCATTCAACTGCACCTTGGCTTCACCGTGCAGGATGACTACCCCATGATCATGAGGGTGTCTTTCAAGCCGGCTGCTGCACCCCAGTTCGAGCTGAAAATAACGGATAACATAATTGGGTGCATTGTCTTTTGGGCCAACCAGTACCCGCTTTACAACTCCCTTAAAATCTTCAGTATCATACCTTTCCGGGATTACGCCTTCCCATTCATATTCTTCATTTTCTGTCGAGCCAATAAAGCGGTGTAATGTTCCCATTTTCATTTCCTCCTAAATTAAGTAATTTCTGTATAAGCAAAAATAAAGACAATTTAATCCAGCGCTGACTTTAAAAAGTCTTTAACTTCAGCAGTTGAAGGTAATTCTAATGCTTGCGAAGCAATTTGAGTGCACTGCTTTTTATTCAACCTACGAATAACCTGCTTGACCACCGGAATCGAAGTGGGCGCCATACTGAACTCATCCAAGCCCAGACCCAGCAAAAATGGTGTTGCTGTAGGATCACCAGCCATTTCGCCGCATAACCCGACCCATTTCCCATTTTCATGCGCGTTTTTGATTGTCAATGCAATGAGTTTGAGAACAGCCGGGTGGAATGGGCTGGCAAGTTCAGCTACACGTTCATTCGTACGATCGACAGCCAGGGTATATTGGGTTAAATCATTGGTGCCTATGCTGAAGAAATCAACGTGTTTTGAGATATGCTCTACCAGTAATGCCGCGGAAGGCACCTCGACCATAATGCCAAACTGTACATTTTCAGCGTACGGCTGACCCTCCTGCATCAGGTTTTGGATCAATTCATCTAAGAGCTTTCGTGCCTGTATCACTTCCTCAATATTGGAAACAAGCGGGATCATAATCCGTAAGTCACTATTTACACCGGCCTGTAATAACGCACGCATCTGGTGCTGCAGAACTTCAGGTCGTTCGCTGATCATCCTGATTGCACGCCAGCCCAGAAATGGATTTGGTTCATCACTCAAACCCAAATAATCGACCTCTTTATCACCACCAATATCCAAAGTCCGCACTACCAGCGGTCGGTCTCCCATTACCTCAAAAATATCTTGATACGCCTGAACCTGTTCCTTTTCAGTCGGTATGGTTTGGCGGTTCATGTATAAAAATTCTGTTCGCAAAAGGCCAATACCCTCCGCGCCGTATTCAAGCGCCTGTTTTGCATCTTCGAAGTTTCCGATATTCGCCACAATCTCAACGGTTACTCCATCCAGCGTTACCGCCGGCTGATCGGCGCAAGACAGTTGTACCTGCCATTCGGACTGCCATGTTTGCATTTTATCCCTGGCAGTTTTTATCTCATCATCAGATGGATCGATGACCAGTTCTCCCTGCATGCCGTCCAAAACTATCATTTGACAATTCGCAATGTCATCAAGTTCAAAGGGTACACTTACTGCAGCAGGTACACCAAGACTGCGAGCTAAAATTGCAGTATGCGAAGTGGGTCCTCCTCTCCTGGTGCACAAACCGAGGATCTTTTCACGGTCGAATTGGACGGTGTCGGACGGCGTCAAATCGTCTGCAGAGATAATAACTGGCTCGTGAGGTAATTCCGTTGACTGCGCATCAACTCCTGACAGACAGTAAATAATTCTCCTACCGACATCCCGAATGTCCTGGGCACGCGCCTGGAAGTATTCATCTTTCAGCGCTCCCATCTCAGCCGCATAACTTTCGACAACCTGATCGACCGCTGCTTCCGCGTTTATTCGTTTTCCGTTTATTAAATTCTGGATTGAATTGATTAATTCAGGATCATCCAGGAACATCTTGTGCGCTTCAAAGATAGCGGCTTCTTCAGATCCGATCTCAACCAGGGTTTTTTGGCATAAGAATTCCAGCTGGTCTTTTGCAGAGACCAGCGCTTCATCCAAACGTGATACTTCTTCATCCGGATTTTGGTATTCCAACCTTTCGATTTCTACTTCAACCGGACGGTAAACCCAACCAGGTCCGATTGCAATTCCCGGGGATGCGCCGATACCTTGTAAATATATACTCACACTTACTATTCCCAAAAATTATTTTCCACCAAATTTTTAATCGCCTGCAATGCTTCGTCCGCCTTTTCTCCCTCCGCATCGATGCGGATATGGTGGTTTTGATTTACTCCTAAAGTTAACACGCTCAAAATGCTCTTGGCGTTTTTTGGTTCCCCAGCCTCAGTTAAATTACATACCTGAATATCGCAAGGGAACGAAGATGCAGTTTTGACAAACTCGGCTGCCGGTCTTGCATGCAGACCGACAGAATGAGTTACAACGAGCTCGATGTTGGGCATTACTAAACCTCCGCTGATGTAAAGATCAATGTTTTTGGTAATCGATTAATGTATCTGCAAGAATATCGTTCGTATACAGTTTTTGTAAATTTGCTTCTTTTTTTAAATATAGCCGAAAACTCCCGGGAGGCGTGATGGTTGGAAAATATGTTGAATCAATACCTGCCTCCCATGGGATATCTATTTTCTTTAAGGCTGCACTCAGCTGCTTTGGATTTCTACTCTTCAGTTGGTTTCCGTGATCTATATTCAGTTTGAATACTACCGTTTCCAATACCCGTCCATAATTCCGGCGGCTGACCAGGATAAACACAAAATAAAGCAAAATAATGCCATTAATAATCAGGCTGTACTCGAGATAAAAATCCAATATACGCCCACCTGCGTCGCCAATAAATGAACGAATGACAATATCGAACATGCAGATTCACCTTTCAAGCAAGGGGCGGTCATTAACTGACCGCCCCGTTGAACAGGAACTAATAAATTTTCAGGTCGCCGAAGTTAATCCGCCGCCGCAGCTTCAACTTCCTCTAAAACATCTTCCTCACTCTCACGCGGGGGAGCGCCAGCAAGCTCTTCCCACTTGTCCGGGCTTCGCAGATAGAAGAACCAGACCACCGCAAGAAGGGCTGCGAGCACAAACAGGAAAAACGGAGAGATTTCGGATAGACGGGCGAAGATGAAAGGCGGCCACAGGAAACCATCACCGATGCTGGTGATCTGTAGGGCTCCTTCCGGAAATTCAAAGCCGGCATCCGCTGCCGCTCCAGTGAAAAATGGAGCCATATTGGTCGCCATCCAGAAACCGAGCATCAGCTCCAACACCCCTGCTATCCACATGCGAAAAATGTTACCCTTCATCAGCGGAGCGAACAACGCTACCACGAAGGGGATGACTGCCAGGTCGGCAAACAGCAGCACCTGGTTACCAGGCAAGATCAGGCTTAGAAGAATTGCAGTCGGCACCAGCAGCAGAGCGGTTGAAATCGCAAATTCATGACCAATTAAGATCGCGGAATCCAGACCAATATAAATTTCTCTACCAGTGGCGCGTCTTTGCATGAAATCACGCGCCGCTTCAGAAACCGGGATAAGTCCTTCCATCAGGATTTGGACCATGCGCGGCAGCAGGAGCATCACCGCGGCCAGGTTCATACCTGTTTGAAAAGTCTTAACCACTGTCTGCCAGCCATCACCCAGATTGTAGAAGGCCAATATACCGAGCACCAAACCGATGATCAAGCCCAGGATAATCGGATCACCGAAAACGCCGAACCGTTTCTGGATCAATTCCGGATCAGCTTTCACATCCCGAACACCTGGGATTTTTTCGACAACCCAGTTGGTCACAATCGCGAACGGAACACCCGGCGCGGTGGTAAGGTGCGGGATTGAAATGCCCGGCAGGGTGTAAAAGTGCTGCACAGCACGCGCCGTCCAATCCCCCAGGAATAACGCCAATGCTGCCGCTATCGCTGCCGCAACTAAACCCCAGGTCAGGCTGCCAGTTGCAATAGCTACCATGGAACCGATAAACACGAAGTGCCAGTAGTTCCAGAGATCGATGTTGAGCGTCTTTGTTACCCGCACTAGAAGCAATATGATATTAACCAGGATCGCGATCGGTATCACCCACAAACCGACCTGGGTGCCAAACGCGATCGCAGCCGCTGAAGGCCATCCCACATCCATAATGTTGAGGGATGCGCCCGTATTCTCAACCATCCTCTGACCAACTTCGCTCAATGTGCCCCACATCAAGCCAATGATCAGGTTAATGCCAATAAAGGCGATACCAATGGTTACTGCCGCCCTTAAGGCACGTCCCCACTTTGCGCCCATTAAAACAGCTAATAAAAAGATAACGATTGGGAGTACAACGGTAGCCCCAAGGGTGTCGACTACCATTTTTATACCTGCAAGAAATGCATCCATTTTTATAGCTCCTCACTTAATAATTAATAAATTTGAATAGAAATAAAATCGGATCATTCTTTCAACGCTGCTTCAATTTCGTCTAATACTTCCTCCTTTCCTATGCCTGTCAAAAATGCCAGGGTTTGGATAACGGGCACGCCAAGATCCTTTGGGACAGGTGTTGTTGTCACAATTAAATCGGCATCATAAGCTAAGCCCTTTACTTCGGCTGCTTTGCACTGCCGGGTGATTACTTTAATGCCTCTCTCGGCCATCGCTTCTTCAATTCCCTTTGCAACGACAGTCGACGTAGCAATCGCAGTGCCGCACGCCACCAAAATCCTCTTAGGTCCTGCCATAAATATCCTCCTTCTTTAAATATTAACACTCTGAATAAAATCAGGTTACGCTGAGCGCAGCCTGAACATCACCAAAGTTTTTTGCCTCCATTAGACGGTTAATCACTTCCGCGTCCTGCAAAACGCCAGCAATCTCCTGCAGCATTTCAACCTGTGTTTTTGGTTTTTCGAGAGCCATTAAAATAACCAGATTCACCAAGACAGCTTCTTCGGGGGCGATCATATTTTGAAATGTCACGGGGCTGGTCATAGTTGCCATGGCTAATCCTGGTTTTATTACGTGTTCGATATCCGTATGAGGAATGGCGGCATTGTATTCTCCCCCCAAAGGTAATCCGGTCGGTAATTCACTTTCTCGGGTAAGCGCAGCATCGACGAATGAATTATGGACATATCCCTTTTTAAATAAAAGTTCTCCTAAGATGGTGACAACTTCGCTGGAGTCTTTTACTTTAATTCCTAATTTTACCGCAGAAGGTTCTAAAAGTTCAATAATTTTATTTTTCATAGGTAACCTATACCAACCCTGGGGTTAATAAAGCAGGATTTCCGGGGATTCAATAGCCAATACCAGATCTTGCAAGAAGTTTGCCGCAACCACACCATCGATTACCCTGTGATCTGCAGATAAGGTCATCGACATGATAGGCCGTACTTCAATTTCATCCTGATTATTGATCACTACCGGTTTGCGTTCAACTTTTCCAACTGCAAGGATTGCGCTTTCAGGCGGATTGATGATCGCCCTGAACTGGTCGATGCCAAACATACCCAGATTTGAAAGCGTGAATGTGCCGTCTTTGACTTCCTCGAGCGTTAGAGATCCTTCTCTTGCCCTTACTGAGAGGTCTTTCAAATCATTGTTGATTTCACTTACCGACTTATGACTTGCATTACGAATAACCGGGACGATCAAACCATCCTTAATTGCAGTCGCCACACCGATATTGATATCTCTCCATAAATAAATGGTATCTTCAACCAGCGATGCATTGATATATGGATTTCTTTCTATAACCCAAGCGATTATGCGAACTAACAGCGCTGTGACTGAAATCCGTTTTTCATCACGCTTTTCAGCGATTGTATTCATCCGATCGCGTGCTGCTTCCAACTGGGTCATATCGACATTAACCGTCAGGGCAATATGCGGAGCCACCTGGAAACTGCTCTGCATCCGGTCTGCAATCGTTCTGCGAATACCAATCAGGGGTACAAAATCTGCTTCTCGTCCATCTCTGGATACTTCCGGCACCGTCCTGCTTTCGAATGAGCGCACATCATCAGCCTGAACTCGCCCATCAGGTCCGCTTCCGGAAACTGAAACCAAATCTACACCCAGCTCCTGCGACAGCCTCCTGGCTGCAGGAGTTGCCGAAACTTTCACCCTTCCAACGGGGATGGAAGCTATCTGAAGATAAGCTTCGATATCCGATTTTGTCACCCTGTCACCAGCAACGGGAACCGCTGCCAGGTTTATTCCCATATCCTGCGCCATTCGGGCAGCCACGGGGGTCGCAGAGCCAGCCTGCTGAGTAACTTCAATTTGGGTTTTTGCAGGTGAGGGTACCTCAGGTATTATTTGTCCTTCAGTGACTCCAGTAGTTGCAACTTTTGAGATTGCTTCCACTACTGGAAGGTCCTCTTTTGTCTCGCCATCCTCCAGGACATATGCAATCACTGTGGTAACTGGCACAACCTCTCCTGGTGCAGCGCTCAATTTTACAAGCTTACCTGTGGCAGGCGCGGGAACTTCAATGGCGACTTTATCTGTTTCAACAGTCAGTACGGCTTCGTCCAATTCAATATGGTCTCCTTCCTCCTTCAACCACTCAACCACAGTGGCATTCTCCTGGTCCATATCGAATTTTGGCATAATGAATGGAATTGGCATCCTAATATTCTCCCATTTTCTTAATACTGGTTGGACACAATAGCTCGGATTTCTCGCTCAATGTCCTCTTCTTGTGGAACAGCAGCTCGTTCCAGGTTGCGATTGTAAGGGATGGGCACGTCCGCACCAGCCAGCCGGCGCATAGGAGCATCCAGATAGTTAAAGGCTGGACTGCTGGAGACCGAAGCGATGACCTCACCTGCCCAACCTCCTGTCTGGCATGCCTCATGAACCACCAGCAGCCTGCCAGTTTTTCGGACTGAATCGGAGATTGTATCAATATCCAACGGTCTTAAAGTGCGCAGGGTCAACCACCTCGACCTCAATTCCCTCCGCTGATAATTTTTCCGCCACAGCCAGAGTGCCGCGGCACCATAATATTTCCAGCTACAACTGTGAGGTCTTTCCCTTCTCGTTTAACCTCCGCAACACCAATTGGTATTGTATATTCCTCTTCTGGGACTTCCCCTTTTGTTTTATAAAGAAGCTTATGTTCAACAAAGCAAACCGGGTTAGGGTCCCGAATTGAGCTCAATAACAATCCCTTAGCATCGTATGCATTGCTGGGATTAACAACTTTTATCCCGGGTATATGGATCAATAGGCTTTCCAAGGACTGTGAGTGCTGTGCAGCCGCGCCCGTTCCAGAACCACCCGGCATGCGGATTACCATCGGCACTGTTCCCTTCCCGCCGAACATAAAGCGCACTTTGGCAGCCTGATTGGCAAGTTGTTCCATCGTCAAAAGTACAAAATCCATGAACATCAATTCAGCCACCGGACGCATGCCAACCAGTGCCGCTCCAGTTGCTGCTCCCACGATGGCTGCTTCTGATATGGGGGTCTCTCTAACACGCTCCGGTCCAAATTCATCCAATAATCCAAACGTAACGCCAAATGCTCCACCGTATCTTCCAATATCCTCTCCAAAGAGGAATACACGCTCATCACGGATCATTTCTTCCCGTAATGCAGTCCGAATTGCTTCTGAATAAGTGATTTCAGGCATATACAAACTCCGTTAATGTCTCCACATCTGGTTCAGGAGAAGATTCTGCGAAGGCGACCGCCCCATCAATTTGTTTTTGAGCATCCTGGTCAATTTGCTGTGCGCCTTCTTCATTTAACATTTTTGCGTCCACTAGATGAATCCGAAAGCGATCGATGGGATCGATCTCTTTCCACTCTTCGATCTCATCCTTCGTCCGGTACAGGTTCCGGTCGCTTTTGGAATGACCGAAATAGCGGTAGGTTTCTGTCTCCACTAAAGCAGGGCCCTTCCCGCTTCTTACATGTTCAATAACATCTTGCATAGTTTCATAAACCAGCAGTACGTCATTCCCATCGATGTGATGCCAGCGCATGCCGTATCCCTCCGCTCTCTGTGCGATGGGCAGCTTGGCGGCTGCGCGTTCAACCTGCATCGACATGCCGTACTGGTTGTTTTCGCAAACGAACAGTACCGGTAGGTCCCACAAAGCAGCCATATTCAAAGATTCATGAAAGATACCTTCATTCGCTGCGCCATCCCCAAAGACTACGCACACAATCTCGTTTTTCCGCTGCATTTGGAGCGCTAATCCCACCCCCACAGCCAAGGAAATTCCGCCGCCAACAATCCCATTGGCTCCTAGATTATTGGCCTCGATGTCAGCAATATGCATCGATCCCCCGCGGCCTTTACAATAACCGGCTTCCTTGCCCAGGAATTCCGCCATCATCAGGTTCATATCAGCGCCTTTCGCTACAAAGTGCCCGTGGCCGCGATGATGGTTAAGAAAATAATCGTCCATATTTAATGCCCTGCCAAGTCCAACAGCAACCGCTTCCTGTCCAGCTGAAAGGTGCATCGTACCGTGTACTTTACCAGCAGCATACAACTGGTCTGCCATACGCTCAAAACGCCTGATGATGCACATGGTTGTGTACATTTCTACTAATTTGTCGTTGCTCAAACCCAATCGTTCAACCTGAGCCATAAATTCTTTTTGACTGGGTTTCTTGATTGTTTTCTTATACTTCTCTAAATTTTCCTTATCCATATTGATCACCTGTAATTGATTTGATTTTTGATTTATACCTCATCGAATATCCTTAAGAATAGATTTGTTAATAAACTCCGAATGTATGCGCTGCTTGCGTCATTGTGATGATATTTTCTGGTGGAGTGTCCGCCTGAACGATATGGGTCGGCGATAAAATATAACCTCCTGCGGGAGCAAGAGCGTGTATCACTTCTTTAACATGCAACTCAACTTCCAGGGTTGACCCAAATGGCAGTATCCGTTGAATATCGATACCTCCATGAAATACCAATCGATCACCAAATGCACCCTTGAGTTCTTCAAATAGCATATCTTTACAAAAGGGTTGGACTGGATTTAATATATCGATCCCTGCTTGAATGAGATCTGAAATAACCGGACGTACGGCCCCATCCGTATGGAACATTATTGGAATGCTTAAACCTAAGTCCTGTTGGATAAATTCTCGCGCTGCCTGCCAGCGGCTCTTCAAACGTGGCAGCAAGAGTTTCCTGATTAATTTCGGAGAATGAGATTAATCCCGTTTGCATCCCAAGATCGTCCCCACTGACCTTTAAAATCTGGATATATTTACCCGCGGAATTCCAGCCCTAATCTATCCAGCTTGATGGCAATTTCCGTAATTTTATCCAACAAAGCGCCAGCCAATTGGGGTTCCGATACAGCTGCCATCAGCCAGTTTTGAAATCCCATCAGGTCAAGCGCTGTCTCAACAATTGTCCCTCCAAAACGCCCGATAATCGCCAGGTTAGTGTCCTCAAATATATTTTTAGCTAAAGCTTCGGTTGCTTCCCCAACTCCAGGCATATCTGTGTTGGGCCAGGGATAAGAATCAAGATCTTCCATTTTTGCGTTTGCCAAAGGATGTTTGACAGCCTCCCATAAACAGCCGCCCCCGGGTTGGAATATCCGTTTTCGCTCCACCCCCCACGCATCAACCATATTATCAGAAGGTTCACTTTCTCCTGATGGACGTGATTCGGGTTTAACAAGTTTGATCGAAATCACATCCCAACCCATTTCTTCACAAACCCTTGGATGGGGAATGATTTCACGGAAATAACTGGGCTGTATACTTTCCTCAATCTCCAGACCTAAATATTCTTTTAATGCCAGGTAGAAATCGAATCCAGGCTGCACATCGATAGGAACCCGATCAGGTTCCCTGTGATTAATCGTTGCTATTACCCTTTCCCTGGAAGTCCAATTCATGTTTTAATTGCTCTTACCTATCGTTTTCCTTTTGACTTCAAATACGCGTCAATTCACCCGCCAAATTTTCATCAGTCACAAGCACATTGATATAACCAGCTCGCAGCGCGCCCAGAACCGCCTGGACTTTTCCACTTCCACCGGCTACGCCTATCCGGACAGGAATGGATTTAAGATCATCGTCCCCTATCGTAACGATGCGTGTGTGGAAATCAATTTCAGGGGTCTCACCGGTAATATTAAAATGACGACCGCATACATCACCCACCATTCCGAGACTGCTCAATTGGTTGAGATCTTCGATCGGTACATACCCTGCCTGGTAGAAACTTGAGTACTCTGGGTTTGTGCTGCCGATACCAAGCACCGCTATATCAGATTTTTTCGCCAGTGAAATGGCTTCCTTGACGTTTTGATTATCCAATAATGCATTTGCGACCTCAGGATTGTCGACAATAAATGGCGCATTTATGAAGTACCCTTCACAGCCCAGCTTTTGGGCTAATCGCTGTACCAGGCCATGACCGTCGTAAACTGTGTTCTGCGCGCCCATGGCTCCCACAAGCTGCACAACGCGAATATGTAAAGCCTCATTGGTTTCCATCGCATCTACAACTGAACTTACCGCGCTTCCCCAGGACAACCCAAGTACAATGCCAGGTGATAAGTACTCCCTAAGAACTAATGCTCCAGCGATACCGAGCCGCTGCAAAAGTTCCTGTTGATCTTTACTATGATCAACTAATACATATGCCCTGTTCAGACTAAACTTTCTTAACAGTTCACCTTCCAAATTTGCATTAGAAGTAAGCGGTCTCCGAATGCGAATCTCGACGATATTCTGTTTGCGGGCTTCGGACAACATGCGGGAAATCATTGACCGGTCCACCCCTATCTGATTGGCGATTTCATTCTGGTTCATTCCTCTCAGATAATACATCTCCGCCACATCAGCCAGCAAATCTGAACGATCTCGAATGTTTCTATTTTCTCCCAACTTTTTACTTCCTTCTCTATCGATCGAGCCAAATTTCACAATTGTGTATACACTATCACGTATGTGAGTTTACCACCCAGGTTAACGAATGTCAAGTTTCCCGCCTGCCTATTGGTCATAGAATTTTGGATATTCCACTTGACTGTTTATTGAGACAAGAGTAAAATATTCACACCTGTGTATGTGTAATCACATTTGTGACAATATTGAGGAGATTATGACTGTAAAATTGCAACTTGCATTAGATACTCTGGATGGAGACGAAGCAATCAGGTTGGCCAAGCTTACTGCGCCTTATATTGATATTCTGGAAGCAGGCACTCCATTAATTAAGTCGGTTGGAATCCAAATCGTTAGCAAACTTAAAGGTGCACATCCCGATAAAATCGTTTTGGCTGATTTAAAGTCCAGCGATGTTGGCGCATATGAGGCCGAGATGGCTTTTAAAGCTGGGGCTGATATCGTTACAACGCAGGGGATAACTACCCTGGCGACGATTAAGGAAGTTCAGCAGGAGGCGAATAAATGGGGAAGGAGAGCTGAAGTGGATATGACCGGCGTCGCCGATCCAGTAGCAAATGCAAAAGAAGTTCAAGAATTCGGTGTCCACCTGGTTTTATACCATCGCAGCATTGATGAAGAAGTCACCTCTGGAGCAGCCTGGGATACAAAAGCCTGCCGCACAGTTGAGCAGTTATGCGAGTTGGGATTAGATGTCGCCATTGCAGGAGGTGTGAATACCGATGTAATTCCCCTGTTGTGTAATGCCCCTCTGTACGCAATCGTCGTAGGCAGGGGTATCACGGCGCAGGCAGATCCAGGAACCGCCGCTCAAACAATCCGCCAGGTGATATCCAGTACCTGGCCAGAATAAAATAAAAACGCGAATTCTTACTTACAATTGTGCGATAAATTTAATCCAAGTATTAACCCAATTAAAAAAGAACGTTGTACCTTAAATCGGACAGCGTTCTTTCTTTGTTGAGAATTATTTATTAATTCGCGCGCAGATCGAAACGTCCCTTCTATCCCTCCGAAATCGAAAGGTACAGATCAAATCGGAGTTCACCCGCTGCATTTTCTGGCGAGTCAAAAGTCCCATCCGGGTGAACGAATAATTCGGGATTTAGCAATTCTTCCAGCGCTTGACCACTGCCAAAATCGAAGTTACTCTCTTCGCACCAAACCACGAGTTTTTGCCATGTGGGGAAAATATTCCCGATTCCCTGGCAGCTTTTTACTGCGTATAAGCCGCCCGGGAATTCCTTGATCTTGATTTCATCATCCTCTTCAACATCTGCCGATATCGTCATCCACTGCTCATAACCGTAATTCGGGCTGCCTGCTGATGGATCAGGGTTGTTAAATCCAAAAAACCGTCGTAGTCCGAGATTTCCTAATAGGTTTTTTGATCCAGCCCAACTTAATACTTTCTTCCAGGCTTCGACTTCCGGAATGGTTCCAAACCCCAACGCAGACGCCACGCGAAAATTCTCCAACTCTACAATTCGAACATCAGCCTCACTCATCTGTTACCTCCTCACTCTTATATTTTTTCTATATTGCTTTCGAGTCAGGTTTATGCTAACATTACATAACTGACATCTAATGTCAGTTATTAAAATTCTGGATGTGTATAGTTGAATTTTGGGAACAACTCACATGAGAGCTGACAGGCTTCTGGCGATAATTATGTACCTGCAAACCAACAAAAGGATGACAGCCAAGGTTTTATCCAGGGAATTAGAGGTTACAGAAAGGACGATTTATCGCGATATCATTGCATTAAACACCGCCGGAATTCCAGTATATGCCGTAAAAGGACCAAAGGGGGGATTTTCTTTAATTGAAGATTTCAAGACTACGCTCACCGGTTTAACGGAGGAGGAAGTTAAAGCGCTGTTTATGCTCAATATCCCGCCCCAATTAGTTCAGCTTGGTTTGGACCAAAAGGCCAAGCTGGCCTTGCTCAAACTTTCTGCAGCCTTACCTGCCTCCAAAACGTCCTCGATAAACTTTATTGATCAGAAATTCTACATTGATCCAGATTTTTGGTATCGTACGCTTAACCCAATACCTTATTTACAAACCATACACCAGGCGCTTTGGCACGACCAAAGGTTAAAAATAGTTTATAAATTACCATTTGATGTAACTCGAGAATGGGTAGTCGAACCTTACGGGCTCGTTGCAAAAGAAAATAATTGGTACCTGGTTTGTAATAAAAATGGAGAACACACGCGAGTATTATTTATTTCTAATGTGGTCGAAGCGCAGGTTTTGGATGAAACGTTTTCCCGAAACAAGACCTTCAATCTGGACACGTTCTGGAAAAAGTGGTGCAATGAATATGAAGCGAAGCATCTTTCATATCCCGTTATCATGCGCATAAATAAAGTTTTGTTACCTGGGTTCAGAAAAACCCAGCAAGTAGAGTATTTGCCAGAAGAAGATTCTGATGATCAGAAAGGATGGGGGCGGATAAAAATTAAATTTTAAATCGTTGGATGACGCACGCGAAAACTTGTTGGGTTATGGAAATTCAATTGAAGTAATTGAACCGGAAGCCCTTCGACTGAGTCTTGTGGATTACGCAGAACAGATAATAAATTTATACAATAAAACGATATAAGGGAGTAACGTTTTAAATGGAAAAACTATGGAAGTTAAGCCCATCCGATTTAACCTTTTTATGGGATGAGTGCCCGCGCTGTTTTTATCTCAAATACGTGCACAACTTTTCCAGACCCCGTATGCCTTTCCCAAAGATTTTTAACCGTATCGACAAACTTATGAAAGACTTTTATGAAAACCAACTTACTTCTGAAATATCTTCAGACTTACCAGATGGCAAGGTGCTTTACGGTGAAAAGTGGGTGACATCCGCTCCGATCATCCTCAAAGGGCACAATTCTGCCTGTTACATAAGAGGAAAATTCGATACAGTTGTGGAATTTTTCGACGGAACTTACGGTGTTGTTGATTTCAAGACCTCGGAAACAAATCCGAAATATATTCCATTCTACAGCCGCCAGCTACACTCCTACGCATACGCTCTTGAACATCCTAGAGACAACAGTCTATATTTACATCCAGTTACAAAAATGGGTTTATTATGCGTCGAACCGGTAGAAATGAATTCTCCTAAGAAAGGACAGTATGCATACATTGGAAATGTGACCTGGTTTGAATGTCCAAAGAATGATGCTGAATTTCTCAATTTTCTGGATTCGGTAGTGTTTCTACTGGAACAACCTAACCTCCCAAACCCCGGTCCTGAATGTGGGTACTGCCTCTACCGGGAGCAAACACGCAACCTAGGGTTTTAACGAGGATCGTATTGAAATAGAATTTAATAAATAAGGTCAAAATAAAATGATTAATTATCTGATTATTATTTCAATTGCTGTTATTGGGGGTCTCGCAATAACCTTGCAGGGACAATTTATGGGAGTCATGAACAAAGGCGTTGGTACGCTTGAGAGTGTATTTATTACCTACGCCGGCGGAGGGCTGGTAATTCTTATCGTCATGATCTTCGCCCGTGGGGGTAATCTAAATGCATGGAGATCTGTGCCCTGGTATGCCCTCACTACGGGCGTAATGGGTTTAATTATCGTGGGCGCCATTGGATATACCGTTCCAAGAATGGGATTGGTGCCGGCCTTTACGATATTAACTGCCTCCCAATTCTTCTTTGCGAGTTTGGCGGACAACTTCGGTTGGTTCGGTTCAGAGGTGAAACCCTTTGAACCGATACATGCGCTCGGAATCGGGTTTTTGCTGCTGGGAGTTTGGATAATACTGCGCTAGAACATTATAAAATCTGCTTTTGATTTTATGTAAATACAGGATGATAAAAGTACCTTTTTAGTGTGTGAACAAATACGTATCTCAAAGTACCTTGTCCGTTGAAAATGATCAAAAATAAAAACAAGCCTTGAATTTTCGGAAAGGAGATAAAAAAATGGTACTCACTGGATTGCACTTGCTTTTATCCTATCAATGTAATTTTGAATGCGACCATTGTTTTGTGTGGGGAAGCCCATGGCAAAGTGGTACGATGTCTCTCGAAAAAATCCAGAATATTCTGGACCAGGCAGAAAAACTCAGCACAATAAATTGGATTTACCTCGAAGGTGGTGAGCCGTTCCTGTATTATCCGATTTTGGCAAAAGCTGCTAGAATTGCAAACGAAATGGGTTTTAAAGTTGGCATCGTATCAAACGCATACTGGGGAACAAGCGTTGAAGATGCAATAGAATGGCTGCGACCTTTTGTCGATGACGCCGATGGAGAATCGTGGCTTTCTGACCTTTCTATCAGCAGCGACCTGTATCACTACAGTGAAGTCCACAGCAAACAGGCTCAGAACGCACACCAAGCCGCTTCCCAATTGGGAATACCTGTTGGGACTATCAGCATTGCCCAACCTGCAGAATCCAATACGCCGGGCGAACAAGGAATACTACCGTACGGCGAATTTGGTGTAATGTACAGAGGGCGCGCTGCTGAAAAACTTGTTAAAAATGCGGACAAAAAACCCTGGGATCAATTCCACGAGTGCCCGTTCGAAAACCTGCGCGAACCGGGACGAGTGCATGCCGATCCTTTCGGATATATTCATATTTGCCAGGGAATCACGCTGGGTAATTTGTTTGTTACCCCATTGAATGAGATATGCGCAAACTACGACCCGGATTCACATCCCATTACCGGACCTTTACTTGAAAATGGTCCAACCGGGTTAGTCCGTAATTATCGATTGGACCACCAGGAGCGTTATGCTGATGCCTGTCATTTGTGCGATGAGGCAAGACGAACACTTCGCACCCAATTTCCCGAGATACTGCAACCAGATCAGATATATGGAATATACGGATCTTAAAATCGCTCAAATAGACATAGCTTCAACCAGTTTTTTTCCAGGTTTGGGTGAGTTGTCAGTTATAATTTATCTTTAGAATATCAATGAAAGCAGCTTTGGAGGAGAATAAATGAACTTTGTTAATTTTTTAAAACCGCTGAGTGTAACGAACTTTGCCCAGCAATTTGGGGTGGCTGATTGGGTCTGGATTATTGTCTTTATCCTTGCACTGATCCTTGTTTGGTGGCTGTTGACCCGTTCTTCCAAACAATCGGAAACGGAAGCCGAAGAGCTTTCAACACAAATAACTGAAGAGCAGGAGCAAATAGTAGTAGAAGAAACAATCCCCTCAGAACAAGATGACCTGACCCGTATCGAGGGCATTGGTCCAAAAATAAACCAATTGCTGGGTGCTGCTGGAATTTCAACCTATGCACAATTGGCAGATGCAGATATTGACTTTATTGATTCAAAATTGGATGAGGCTGGTATTACTTTCGCACACCCGGGAACTTGGCCAGAACAGGCGAAGTTTGCTTCTGAAGGAAAATGGGAAGAGCTAGAGACGTTTTACAGGACAGCATGAAAGGTGGACGTAAAGAATAAAACTAGCTCTTCCGGTATAGAGAACATATAAGCCAAATATAAGCAGGGTATTGGCGCAGAATTCATATCAATCAATTAGCTCCGGCTATCCAGGCCGGAGTTTTCGCGCAAACTCTGATTTCGATAGTAATTTTCACAGGATATTAATTCGGGTGTAAAAATGTTATCTACCTAAAGTAAATCCCAATCATTATTGCATGAAATCGGCTTTTCGATGATAATAGATAAGTCTTAAAAACCCAAAGAGAAAATTCATAGAATTAAGTCGGCATTTATCAGCCAACATTACAATTCAAAGTAGAAAGGGCGCGTAATATGGCGCATGTATCTCAGAAATTAAAGACTTCTTTTGAAGGGGCTCTGGCTGGCGGAGGTGATCCGGCAACTTCACCTTTGTATGTCTTTGGACCTTTCCTTAGATTGATAATTATCGCTGGTGTAGCAGCGGTTACATTTGGTACAACGATTTGGCTGGTTGTCTTCACAATCGCCATGGTGTCTGCCATGTACCGCCTGGTTATGACCTGGGTGACGGATGGAAGCGGGGGCAGCGGCTTAAGTGAAGAGGAATTTGGTGGTTGGGCTGTAAAAGTAAACGCCGCAATTACATTTATTGAATATACATTGACTTTCCTGGTCAGTATGGCAGCCATGGTTACCTTCATCGCAGATCGATTTCCCCTGCTCAATGAATCGGTTTTTGGAATTCAATATCGAACGATTGTAGCAATTTGTCTCAGCATACTCACCGGATGGCTGGTGAATTGGGGACCGAGAACCGCTGCTCGAGCGTTCGGGCCTGCTACTGCTGGGGTGCTGCTTTTATTGTGGGCGATGATATTCAGCACAATTCTTAATTACGGTTTTCACTTACCGGAATTAAACCTTCAAGCGTTCACCGGAGAATACCTTCACTTCACATTCGCCGGCTTTACCAGAATGCTAGCTGTAATGACGGGCATCGAGGTTTTTGCTAATTTGGTGGCAGCTTACGATGGTCCTCCAAAAGAGAAGAGCAACAAGGCTTTCGGTAGTCTCCTGATCATAATGGGTACTACTGCTGTGACGATGATCATCGTCGGACCAGCCATATTCCAGATTTCAGATCCCACAAATCATGAAGTCTCTGTATTTACACAGACCATGGATGCGCTTCTACCACAAACGCTGGCGTATATAGGCACTTTGATCGGTATAGCGGTGCTTTTATCAGCCTCTGCTGCCAGCGCCCAAGGATTACAGAACCTCGCCCTTGGGCTCAAGGACCGCAATTACATCCCTGCCTTTTTGGGACAACGTAATAAGTTTGACGTCGCCGACAAACCAGTCTGGCTGCAGGTAGGTCTGGTCGCGTTAATCTTCCTGATTGCTGGCACCAATGAAGAGACATACCTGGCGCTGTACGCCGCTGGCGTTTTTGTGCTTTTAAGCATGACTGGTTGGGCAGCTTCAAAAAGACTATTGCGCGAGTTAGGTGAGAAATTTAAATCATCACACTTGTTAACGCTCATTGGGACGATTATCGCTGCCTTAATTACCACGGCTGCTACCTTTGTTATTTTCGAGGAACGCTTTTTTGAAGGGGCTTGGGCATATTTTATTCTTATCCCACTTTTGTATTTAGCTTTCTCATACTTTCGCTCTCGGCTTGGTACACCCAGCCCAATCTCTGAAAGGCTCGGTGAACTTGAGGGTGCCATGCAGGCTGGATTTGGTTTTGGTCAAGCTTTCGAAGCCGAGGCGGTAACCTCTGCTGGTGCCGTACCAATCCCAATTCATCTCAACCCGCAACAGATGAACTCCTCTGTACCTGAAGACAGGTGGCAGGATCGCGTAACTCGTCCGACCCACATTCTTGTCCCGCTGGATGGATCATGTCAAGGGGAAGAGGCGCTGCCGGCTGCCGAAGCTCTATGCGGTGCATACAGCGCTAGTTTGACTTTACTGACTGTAAAGCAAGAAAAGAGTTTTTCAAAAACCTTAAAAAACACGCTAACACGAGAATGTGAACCAGCAATTGACAGTGAGGAATACCTTCAGGATATCTCTGATCAATTTAAGGCACAAGGTATAAATACAAATTACTTTATCCGTGAAGGCGATGTAAGTGATAATGTTAATCAATTGATCGAAGAAGTTGATGCTAATTTGGTTATTATCAGTACCCAGGTCCGCACAGGTCTAGACCGGTTGTTTTCCAGCAATATCGCAAGTGATATTATCCAGGCAATTACCTGCCCTGTGCTTGTAATGAGGCCAGCCGAGGGTGAACCTGTCAATATTCCAGATTTCAATAAACTGCTTGTTACATTAGATGGATCGAATTTTTCAGAAAGAGCGCTTCCATATGTAAAGGCGTCGACTGTATTCGAAAGCAACGTTCTGCTGCTCTCGGTACCGCAGGTACCTGAAGCTGGTCGTTTCGGCGCAGTAGTGGAGGAAATTCAACAATTACGCGAAAAAGCTGAAACCGAAGCCAAAGAGTACCTCGATAATATCGCGGGTATCCTGAGAAAAGATGGCGTACATGCACGCGTAATCGTGCAGGGGTCCAGGCCAGCCAAGACGATTGCTAGAATAGCGGAAGAAGAAAATGTAGATGTAATTTTTATGGCTACTCATGGCAGAGGCGGATTAGATCGTTTGTTTATGGGAAGCGTTGCAGAGCGCACATTAGCTAACACACGCCGTCCGATCTTCATTGTTCCAATTAAAGAGCGTCGAGTTGCGGCCAATAACAGCCGAAGTGAACAAGATCCAAACGGATAATAAAACTCCAAGGGTAACCAAATGAAAGCAATGAGTTTACGCGGGATTACTTCGATTCCCGAAAATCCATATCCATTGGACTTAACTGAACTCCCTGTTCCAATACCTGAGGAAAATGAAATACTACTAAGAGTGTCCACCTGTGGAGTTTGTCATACTGAACTTGATGAAATCGAAGGCAGGACTCCTCCACCAAAATTTCCAGTGATACCTGGGCACCAGGTAGTCGGAATTATTGAAGGTAAAGGCAATCAAGTAAGCAAGTATTCGATCGGGGATCGGGTGGGCGTGGCATGGATCTTCTCATCATGCGGGGTTTGTAAATACTGCCGAAGCAAGCTGGAGAACTTGTGCCCCGAGTTTAAAGCAACTGGAAGAGATGTCAACGGCGGGTATGCTGAATATATGACCGTCCCAGCTTCCTTTGCGTACAGCATACCAGATGTTTTTTCAGATATAGAAGCAGCACCATTGCTGTGCGCAGGGGCGATTGGATATCGATCACTTCGATTGACAGGCATGGTAAATGGGGACAGCCTGGGTCTTACAGGCTTCGGTGGATCAGGTCATATTGTGCTTAAATTAGTCAAACACCATTATCCTGACTCTCAAGTTTACGTTTTTTCCCGCACTGAGACCGAAAGAGATTTCGCAGTTGAACTTGGCGCTGATTGGGCTGGAGATATCGATGAAGAGCCGCCCTCAAAATTGGATGTGATTATAGACACCACCCCGGTTTGGAAACCAGTGGTGTGTTCCATGCGAAACCTCGCGCCCGGTGGCAGATTGGTGATCAATGCCATCCGGAAGGAGCGTTCAGACCAGGAATATTTACAGAACCTCGATTATCCCAATCATCTATGGATGGAAAAAGAAATAAAAAGTGTAGCAAACGTTACCAGGTTAGATGTACAGAATTTTCTCGATCTGGCCTCGAAAATTTCCCTGAAACCAGACACCCAAGTTTATAGCCTCGAAAATGCGAATAAAGCCCTGGTCGAGTTGAAGACTAGAAAAATCCGCGGGGCAAAAGTGCTGAAAATTAATTGATGCTATACCTAAGAGATTTATAAAATCAAAACAAATAAAATAAACCATCCCTTCTACTTCAACTGGGGATGGTTTATTTTTTTATTAAAACTTTATGGACTATGCTTCACTATCTTCCACTTCGGTTCTATCCTCTTCGGATTCATCTGACCATGTTTCGTAACAGGGACCCATATGCATCCACATCGCAGGCGGAAAACCATAAGGTCCCCAACCATGTCCACCGCGGTGCCTCCCCCGCCGGTGCCATTTCTTGTGACCTTTAAATTCCTTCATAAAGGATTTCATGTGCTCTTTATCACCTTTCATCTCAATCCTGAATCCGTCATCTGTCTCAATCACTTTAAACTCACTGATTACATTTTCCATTGATTTCTCCTTTCGTTCTTTAGAATTGGTATGCAGTCTTTTTCATCAACTGCAGTTTATTTTGAATCCTCTTACGCCAACCAGTTAATTGCTTTTCTGGTGTGGATATTTCAAGAATTCAGTCCGATTGAACTATATTGAATTCAATATAGTCGATACAAATAATATCATAGTTGGGATTCCATGTCAAGTATTTGCGGTGGATTGTTTTTTTCACCATTCAACCCCACCCTTAAAAACCCGGTATGCCACCCGCAAAAAATGAGGATTACAGTAAGTGCACATCATTTCCCCTTTTACTCACTGTCCAAAAAAATTCGTTGCAGCACCAGATCGATTTCTGGAGGAGGTATACTAATTACTCAGAAGTAACATAATAAATAGAGGGATAACATGAATATTAAAAGATTTATCCTGGCATGGATCGTTACAAGCGTACTTTTCCTGGTATTAGATATGCTTTTCGGTACTTTGGGTGGATATCTAACAGCAAGTATTACCGGCGCTCCAATACAAGGACTGGGTGGAATTGAATCAAAAATCTTCACCGGTTTAATATTTGAGGTAATCAACGGTTTTATTTTGGTATTGGTATATGTGGTCATCCATGCCAGTATTCCTGGAAAAGGTCTGGTAAAAGGTATCATCTATGGTTTGATCGTATGGGCTATGCGAGTTTTAATGTGGGCGTTTTCCACTTATATGATGTTTGAGGTTTCACCCGTTCTGCTGGTCGTCACAACAATTCTGGGATTAATTGAAGTACTAATTTTATGTGTAGTCATCGCTGCCATATATAAAAAACCTTAAAGCAAATCCACCTGCACGCTAAGAAGATTTGGCTATTAAATGATTCTTTTATTAGCTGATCCACTATAGTGGATGCTTGATATGGATTAAAAGAAAGTTAAAAATGGTAAATGATCAATACAAATGGCTGCTTGAATTGAATGAACCCTGGACAAAGTATCATTTGATGATTGACTTACTCGAAATGCCCCCAGATCATCCCCAGGTACAAACTGCGCGCTCCGAGATGATCACACATCCACAGGTTCAGAAATTAATTGCGGACGCGGCTGCCTGGCCTGGCTATGCCATCAAGCGTCATAACGATGCTAAACACCCTATATACAAGTTCAGCACGCTGGCGGATTTTGGAATTCAATACAACGATCCAGGAATGTCGGAAGGGATCGACTCCCTTATGGAACACCAATCGCCGGAGGGCGCATTTCAAATATTGATTATCCTCCCAAAAGTCTTTGGAGGGACAGACGAGGATCAATGGGCTTGGGTTTTATGTGACACTCCGACCATTCTTTATACCTTACTCGCCATGGGAAAAGGTGATGATGCCAGGGTAAAAAGGGCTGTCGACCTTTTGACCAGTTTGGTCGATGACAACGGTTATCGCTGCCGAGCCGCACCAGATTTAGGAAAGTTTAAGGGTCCGGGAAAACGTGATGATCCTTGCCCAATCGCCAACGTTTATGCACTTAAAGCATTGTCACTAATTCCGGAATTAGGTAACAGCGCATGTGTAAATAATGCTGTAGAGATGCTGCTTTCTCATTGGGAACAAAGGGGTCAAAAGAAATTCTTTTTGTTTGGAATAGGAACGGATTTCCAGAAAATTAAGTACCCATTCGTTTGGTATGACATTCTCCACGTTGCAGATGTACTCAGCCGGTTTCCGATTGCATTAAAGGACCCGCGCTTCCATGAAATGCTGACTGCCTTGCTTGATCAAGGCGATGAACAGGAACGATATACTGCTTCATCAATGTACAGAGCCTGGGCAGGGTGGTCTTTTGCTGACAAAAAGAATCCTTCTCCATGGTTAACCTTCCTGGTTTACAGAATTCAGAAAAGGGTTAACGGCTAGGATCTATTCAGGTAATTTCTAATTATTGTTTCCAACCCTTTTGGGAGATTATCACATATAATCTTCAGGTCAATATAATCAACACAATCAAAATTAATAGCTGGAAAACGACCACAAAATGTATCAAAACTTCCTTGATCGAAAATTCCTATTAAAAACTTTGACTGAACTGGTACAAATCGATTCCACCAACCCATCCTGCACCCCTGACGGAGCAGGCGAAACTGAGATCGCGCAATACATCTCAATCTGTTTAAAGGATATTGGGTTGGATGTGGAGACTTACGAGCCGGAACCTGGGCGCATGAATGTATTGGGGATTCTTTCCGGAGAGGACCAGGGACGCTCGTTAATGTTTAATGCACATATGGACACTGTAGGCGTGGTGGGGATGGAAAATCCATTCGCGGCACAGGTGCACGATGGGAAAATGTATGGACGTGGAACTCAAGACATGAAGGCCAGTCTGGCGGCATCAATAACCGCTCTAAAAGCTTTGCTCGATTCAAACACCAGACTCCCTGGAGACCTGTTCCTGGCTGCAGTAGCAGATGAGGAATACTTGAGCTTGGGAACCAGTGATCTGCTCAAACACTGCATTCCGGATGCTGCCATCGTAACCGAACCGACGAATATGCAGATCGCGTTGGCTCACCGGGGCTGGGCCTGGCTGGAAGTGGAAACCTTTGGCATCGCTGCACACGGCAGCCGCTACCAGGATGGTGTGGATGCAAATATGCGCATGGGGCGGGTGCTGAATAAATTGGAGGGATTGGAGGTGGATTTACGCCACCATGATCCTCACGTGTTAGTCGGCACACCTTCCCTGCACGCCGCCAGAATAAAAGGCGGTACGGAATGGAGCATTTATGCGGATCACTGCCTGCTGCAAATCGAGAGGCGCACAATTCCAGGTGAAAGCCAGGAGGATATCCTCAAAGAAATTCAGGTAATATTGGATGATTTGAAAGGAAAAGATGAAGCATTCAAGGCTCAACTTAAAATTAAAAGCAATTCGTAGACCGCACGAAGTTTCACCGGAGGTTGATATCGTTAAATCTCTTCAGGCGGCCTCAAGAAGTGTGCTGCACGAAGAACCATTGCTTATAGGAGTGCCTTTCTGGACAGATGCCGCTCTGATGAGCGCCATTGGAATTGATACTGTTTTGATAGGTCCAATCGGGGCCGGACTACACTCAAAAGAAGAATGGGTGGATTTAGAATCAGTATTCCACCTGGCACACATCCTGGCAAAAACTGCCGTAATGTATAACCACCAGGAGTAAAAATGTACCAGAAACCATACAAGGACCTAGCAGATCGCTTAAATTCGACCCCAAATGGGTTTCCACCTACAGATGATGGAACGGAACTGCGTTTGTTGGAAAAGTTGTATACTCCTCTAGAGGCAGCAATTGCCTCACAGCTGCGCCTTACACCCGAAACAATTGAACAAATTTATAACCGGCTGGACACGGCTGGCTCCCAAATTAAGGATGCAAAAGAATTAAAAGCACAGCTAAAACAAATGGCGCGCAATGGTTTGATCGCCGTTGAAAGAACCAGCGCTGGGCTTGCCTTCGGTTTGCTGCCGTTTGTGGTTGGAATTTATGAATACCAAGCCGGGCGCATTGATTCCGAACTTGCGCAATTATTTGAAGAATATTACAACCAGGCTTTTGGTGAGGCCTTATCTGTCGAGCCCGCGTTTCACCGTGTTGTCCCGGTTAATGAAACCATAACCCACGGAATTGAAATCCGCCCGCATGAAAATGTTGTTGAAATCGTAAATAATGCCCAGGCTTGGGGAGTGCTTGATTGTATTTGCAGAGTGCAGAAAAAACTCATCGGTGATCCCTGTGAACATCCTATAGATGTTTGTATGGTGATGAGCCAGAAACCGGGCGCCTTTAATAATAATGCTTACATTCGATCCCTTACTCGCGAGCAGGCGCTCGAAGTTCTCGTTCGAGCCGCTGAGGCGGGTTTGGTCCATTCTGTAAGCAATACCCGGGAAGGAAATTCCTATATATGTAATTGCTGCACCTGCTCATGTGGAATACTACGTGGATTGGCTGACCTGGGAATCGCCAATGCCGTGGCCAGCTCCCCTTTTATTAACCAGGTGGATGATACGCTGTGCAACGCATGTGAGACATGCGTTGAATATTGCCAGTTCGATGCCCTGGAACTGGTACAGAACACGATGCAAGTTAACCATTCAAGATGTGTTGGTTGTGGGGTGTGTGTGCCAGCTTGTGAAGAAGGCGCAATGGCTCTGGTTCGCCGGCCTGATGGTGAAATCCTGGAAATACCCGAAAGTGAAATTGACTGGCAGAAAGAACGAGCTGAATTTCGTCAGATAGATCTGAGCAAAATTTTGTAACCTTTAAGTAACTCGTATCCAAAAGTCCATACGGGGGAATCATACTTACCATGCATAATACTCATCATCGGTCCAAAATTTTTTCCGCACATTTATATTTTTTTTCTCTCGGATTGCATAATCCCTGGATTTCTAACAAAATTCTACAATATTTGTAGGTTTATTAGAGCCAGATTAAAAGTGGGTTATTGTTTTTTTCATTTGGTTATGGTAAATATAACCATGGGCAAATATATTTAATTTGCGCCTAGTACTCTTGCACATCATTAAAGAACTAATAAGAAGTGCAAGGGAAATTCAAGCGTTACTCGTCATTTGATAAGAAGGAGGTGAATTCCAAGAGATTGAATATAAAAAAAGAATATTGTTAGGTAAGCATATCCTTGTATCCGAATTACTATCCAGTGCTTTACTCAGAAAGGAGGTAGAAAGTGACGGATAAATTAAAGGAAAAAGGGCGCAGCACCTTAAGAGGAATCCGCATTCTGTCTTTGTTTGGCGCCACTGCCCTAATCCTCGTTCTAGGTGTTGCAATAATCGTGCCAGGTAGCGTAATTTCCGCATCAAATGAGGTAAATTCACCCTCATTAGTGGTGGAAAACCTGTCGAGTGTACCATCAACCATTTCATTTACCGAAAATAACCCGGTATTTGAACCTGTTTTAGCATCCATCCAGGATATTTCTTTCGATCCGATTGAAATCATGGGTGGCGGCGATACCCCTCCCGAAGGCGGGAATGGATATGTAGCCCCAATCCCTGTCCAGGGCGGCACTTGCATTGAGGGTTTCGTTATCGATCGTTACCATCAAGTAGCAGGGGTAGGTTGGACAGTTAAAATCACCCACGAAGACGGAGAAACCGAAGATACAACTGTTGATGCAGATGGAGAGTTTGAATTTAAAGATTTGAAAGAAGGCGTTTGGCTCGTCGAACTCGAAGTCGAAGACGGTTGGCGTGAGTTTACACCTACTTCGTTCACTGTCACCTTGAGTGGCGATGAAGACGATGATACTTGCGCAGAGGTTCGTTTTAAAGTTGAAGCTTTGCCATGTTTGATCGTGACAAAACTAGATGCAGGCGGTTACGGCGAATTTAATGAGCTGATTGGAATCCCTGGTTGGGAGATGACCGCAACCAATGGTGAAATAACCCTGACCGGAATTACCGGTGGACAGGGTGATGCTGAGTTCTACGATCTGGAACCAGGTAGATGGGTAGTCACCGAGGAAGAAAAATCCGGATGGCAGCCCGCTCATGGTTACGGCTACGAACAAGTTATCGAGCTCGACTCCCCTGTCGATCCAGGTGTCTGCACAGAACTGGTATTTGTTAATGAGCAGATCTTTGGCGGCTGTATTGAAGTCCAGAAGATGGATACACTGGGCGTACCCCTGCAGGGCTGGAAAATGACGGCAGTCCGAGATGACGGTACACAACCCAGCGTTACAGCGCACACCGATTCAATGGGATTCGCGACCTTCAAAGACCTAGCACTTGGTCAATGGACGATCGAAGAGTCAACAGAAGATTGGTGGCAGCCAGAAGATACTGCGGTAAAGAAGGTCTACATTGACAAACCGGGTGTCTGCGAACCAGTGGTTTTCAAGAATGAACCGCTTGGCTGTGTTGATGGTTACAAAATTAACCACTACGAACAAGGTTTAGAAAACTGGGAAATCATCGCCAGAAACGATGAAACTGGCGAGGAGTTCACCGAAGATACCGATGAAAATGGGTACTTCAAGTTCGACGAACTGCCGCTCGGCAAATGGACCATATCAGAAGAAGTAGAGCCTGGCTGGGAGCCGGTTACTCCCTCTGAATTCGTTGTCGATGTGACAGAACAGTACGAATGTGAACATGTCCGCTTCAAGAACAAAACCGAGTTCGCATGCGTGGATGTATACAAATATGATTATAAGGACGGTTCTGGTATAGCTGGTTGGGAAATGAAGATCAAACCAGCTTACGGTGGTGAAACGATTGCAGCGGAGACCGACGGAACTGGTTGGGTGCGCTTCACTGGTCTAACCCCTGGCGAATACACCGTATTCGAAGAAGTTCAGGATGGTTGGTACTCGGTAAGTCCAGAAGAATTTGATGTAACCCTGCCAAATACAGGTATCTGTGAAGTCGTTGTATTCGAGAATATCCAGGATACAGAAGTTGATCATCACGGCAAACATCCTGAACCTTACGTAGATCATAAATATTACCCACCAAGTAAAGGTGATGACTGCCGCGACTATAAGTCGGATAAATGTCATCCTCCCGACAAAGGTGATGCCTGCTATAAATCTTACAAGGTAAAAAGAGGCGATACGTTATACGGAATTGCTTCCTACTATGGAACTACTGTTCAGCGTCTCGTAAAAGTTAACAACATCAAGAATCCGAGGAAGATCTATGTCGGGCAGGTTATTTGTGTCAAATAGCCCACCTCTTTAGATGCATTGGATGGTAATAAGATATGGAGGGAGTCTCTAGGCTCCCTCCTTTTTATTTAATCATTTTCGAACCAATGCCTCAGCAAGCTCATGTTGGAAAAACGATACGCGTTGACGGTCATATCCCCGCATGCTAAAATCATTGTCGGGTGAAAGGCGGAATTCGAATGCCAATGTTTGAATTTATTCGAGGCGGGGTTGATTTAGCGAGCGGGGTTGCATTTCGACTGCATCGGGCTAGATTTTGCCTGCTAATTAGCAAATTACCAGAGCCTATGGTTATCAGGCGTTCGGTATCATTCGTTGAGACGGTTTACCGGGGTGAATTCACCATCCAAAGAACCAATTCCCGGTTAGTAAACGACATACCATCTGCAATAGACACTAGCTTAAAGAAGATATACCAGTATTAATTGATCCGGGATCTGGTTCGCTGATAAAACTGCGAGAGCATTTCCATCATAATATTCAAATAATCCTGGTAGATGCTCGCATAAAGAAGAAACCTCCTGAACCACTGCCGGATGATGTTGATATGTACATCGGACTAGGTCCAGGGTTCCGAGCGGGTTCAAACTTTGATGCTGTAATTGAAACAAACCGCAGCCATAACCTTGGCAGGATCATATGGAATGAATATGTTGGCGGCAATCCTCTCCCGTCAAGATTTACGGCCTCACATCTGGGAAATTAATTGCGATTATTAAAAGCCCTTAGAATCAACTCTTCTACACGTATGGCGCTTGTAGGAGCTGGCGGTAAAACTACCGCCCTCTTTCGGTTGGCTAGCGAGTTTCTTGCAGCGGATCAGGGGTTGGATTATCCCGATACGGTCTTACTTTCTACCACAACGCATTTGAGTATTGCCCAAACCCAATGGGCGGATCACCATTTTGTTATAAATTCAACCGAAGAATTTCTTGCACTTGAAGGGCGTTTACCCGCTGGCTGCCTATTATTTACTGGCCCACCAAACGAAAGGGAGCAAGTTGCCGGTTTAAATCAGGAAATTATTAATCAAATCCACAATCTCGGGAAGAGATATGGCCTCCCACTGCTCATCGAAGCAGATGGATCGCGCCTGCGTCCATTAAAAGCCCCCGCCAATCACGAACCGATAGTACCTGAATGGATAAACACACTGGTGGTTGTGGCAGGATTGTCGGCGCTCAACAAACCCATAAATTCACAATGGGTACACAGACCAGACCAATACTCCCAAATATGTGAACAGCCGCGTGGGAGCATAATAACCCGCAATACAATCGCCTCCGTTCTTCTTAATCCGGCAGGTGGTATAAAAAATTCAATACCCCGCTCTCGTCTAATCTGCCTTTTAAATCAGGCTGATACACAAGAACTCCAGGCGCATGCCAGATATATATCCAAGGAGCTCTTATCCGAATACCACTCGGTCGTCGTTGCCGCCTTGAACCCTTCTCAAAATGGGAGGAATATAGCTCCATTTGAAGATGAGGTCCTATCCGTGCATGAACCAACCGCTGGAATATTGCTAGCGGCAGGACGCGCCGATAGAATGCGCCTCCCTAAACAAGTCTTACAATTTAAAGGTACCCCGCTGGTGACGCAAATCGCAGAAACAGCCATTAAATCAGACCTATCACCAGTCATCGTGGTAACCGGAGCCTACATCCAACCTATCCATGAAGCGCTGACTGGATTACCGCTTACACTTGTCCATAATCCTAATTGGAAGTCCGGAATGAGCAGCTCATTGCAAACAGGTCTCCAGGCAGCAGGGCCAAAACTTGGCTCCGCCATTTTCCTTTTGAGCGACCAACCATTCGTTTCAACAGCATTGCTGTTTAAATTGGTCAGCTTGCATTCCTTGACTCTTTCTCCTATCATCGCACCAATCTCCAATGGTAAACGAGGAAATCCTGTTCTATTTGACCAGACGACATTTACCGACCTGTTGAAGATTAAAGGCGACGTCGGCGGGCGTGCAATTTTCAACTCTTTCCCAATAACCGATTTAGAATGGGAAAACCCAAATGATTTTTTTGACATCGACACTCCAGATGACTATCAAAAGTTATCAGCTTCCGACAGCGAAAATAATCCGAATGAGATATAATCCAACAGATTTACATTTAAGATGAAGACAGAGTTTCAGACAATAGTAATCGTTGAAGACGACCCTGAAACAGCAAATATGTTCGGGGAAATGGTTCGCCTTTTAGGTTATCAAGCAAGATATGCCCAAAGAGGTGGTCAAGCTGTCGGGTTAATTGCGGAGACTAAACCCGCAGCTGTGCTTTTAGATTGGAAACTGCCGGATGTATCAGGCTTGGAGGTTATGCAGCTTTTAAATAAGGATGCCCAACTGGCAAAGATTCCCATTATTATGATCAGCGCTAAGAGCCTGCCATCAGATGTAGAAAAAGGTAAAGAGATGGGCGCTTCGGCTTATTTAACCAAACCTCTTGATTTTCAGGATTTGGAAAACGCAATAAACACGCTTATTGTCAGATAAAAGCCTCTTACTAATGACCATATACTTTCTAAATGAAACTGCACTCAATTTATTGGGAGATATTCATTGAGTGTTATCCGCGCTTTTATAGCGATCGATTTATCACCAGGGATTTACGAAAAGCTTGAAAATATTTCAAGCAAACTTCAAAATCGTCTCTCCAGTTTACCTGCTCGCTGGGTATTGACCAAGAATATTCACCTGACGATAAAATTTTTGGGAGATGTTTCCACCTCCAATCTGGAATTACTGAAAAGAATTCTGCAAGTCGAATCAAAACAATATTCCCCGTTTGAAATCAGTGTTGGGGATTTAGGAGCCTACCCAACCATTCATCGCCCGCGGGTAATTTGGATTGGAACGAAAGTGCCCCAAGAATTAATAGAATTCCACCACAGTATCGAAAACGAGACTGCCAGGTTGGGTTATACCCGTGAAAAGCGTAAGTATTCTCCCCATTTAACGCTTGCAAGAGTGTCCCGCAATTCTAATTCAAAGCAAGTCGCACAAATCGGAGAGCTGCTTGGCGAATGCAAAGTCGGATTTTTAGGTGCAGCCCGTATTGATAAAGTTCACCTTTACCGCAGCGACCTTAAACCAGGTGGTGCAGAATACACGAAACTCTTTTCTGCTTCATTTATAAACCAACATACAACATAAGATGATTTCATACTATCCTCGTTTAAAAAAACGGGATCGAATAAAATATGTATAACTCCAAAATACTAATAGTATTAAAATCAATTTATATGTGAGGTGTTATCTGAAACCTATTGAACTTGCGCGAACGATTACGACCATCATTGAAGATAGGAAGGGCGAAGATATCGTCTTATTAGATATACAAAAGATTTCTGATTTCACGGATTATTTTGTGATCTGCTCAGGAACAAGTGACCGAATGATTGATGCTTTGGCGAATGACGTAGTAAAACAGTTACGAACAGAGGATAAAGTTCGAGGGAGCGTTGAAGGAGAACCTCATGATGGGTGGATATTGGTCGATTATGGGAGTGTAATCTTGCACATTTTTTCGCCCAATCGGAGACAATTCTATAACCTTGAAGAACTTTGGGGTGAAGGAAAAACCCTGCTTCACTTGCAATAAAGATAGATCGCAGACAATCCGAAACAAACATCATAATATTTATTTGTAATATAAATTGATCGTACACAATCTAAATACCGGGCTCTCTCAGGTTTATATAATTGAAACCAAGGATTGTCTCACCTTGGTCGATACTGGCGCCCCAAAATCTGAAAAGAAAATCCTCCGCAAATTCAAAGAATTGAATCGCTTTGATCTTAAATTTATTTTTTTAACACATGCACATATAGATCATTACGGTTGTGCGAATTCCTTGCGTGAGGTCACTGGCGCCAGAATCGCCATTCATCATGCTGATGAAAATGACCTGGCTGCGGGGAATACAAATTTAGGTTATACACGAGGCCGTGGAAAATTTATTGCGCGAATATTTCCTCTTATTGAATACTTCCTCAACCCGATACCAACTCCAGCCGATATACTGCTGCAAGATGGTTACGAATTGACCGAATTTGGTTTCGAAGGCAGGATCCTTTACACTCCCGGTCATACAATAGGATCCAGCAGCCTCATCCTGCAAAATAATTACGCTTTTGTGGGGGACCTGCTGAGCAGTAACGGGAAACCTCACATACAAAGATATTTTGCCCAGGATTGGTCACAAATTCCCGAAAGTGTAAAAGTTCTACAAGCCATAAATCCCGAATGGGTTTACACCGGTCATGGAAAGAATCCGATAAGCAATGCTGCTTTACAAGCGCTTGAGTAAATATCTTCAAAAACAGGTTAAAAAATGAATGAAAAAAAAGCATTTCAAGATCACTATCCGGAACTATACAGTTACTGCTACGGTTGTGGTCGTTTAAACGAACACGGCCTGCAAATAAAGAGTTATTGGGATGGAGGCGAAAGTGTCTGTAATTTTGAGCCAGCGCCTCACCACATCGCAATCCCAGGATACGTATACGGAGGCTTGATCGCCTCGCTTATTGATTGCCACTCCACAGGGACAGCCGCAGCAGCAGCATATCGTGCTGAAAACCGCGAAATGGATACAGACCCACCGCTGCGATTTCTAACCGCAGCGCTTCATGTCAACTATATAAAACCTACACCCTTAGGAGTGACCTTACAAATCCGCGCTCAGGTAAAAGAGATTAAAGGAAGAAAGGTAATTGTAATTTCTGAATTATTCGCTGATGGGAAAGTATGCGCACGCGGTGAAGTTATCGCTGTAAGAGTTCCAGAGGAATTATTCCAAGAACTCACAAACCCATCCTGAGATCCGAAAAAATTCAGCCCAATTTTGGAATTTACACAAATTGGAACTTTAATGGCAGGATTCTTTGATAAAATACATAATAATAATCAATTTGGGAACTGACAACAATTAAGGCGAACATAGCCTATCATAATGGATCGGTGAATAGATCACTGATGTAATCCCACATTGGTTCATAATATCCAAACCAATCTCAATACAGGAGGAATACATGGCAAGTCTTATCAGAGTGGAAGGAATTGGTGAAAAGTATGCGAAGAAACTGGTGAAAGCCGGCGTTTCTTCAACAGATGCTCTTCTCAAACAAGGTGGAACCCGCAAAGGGCGCAAGGAGATCGCAGAAAAATCCGGCATCTCTGAAAAATTGGTCCTGGAATGGGTGAATCACGTTGACCTGTTCCGCATAAAAGGTGTCTTTGAAGAATATGCGGACCTGTTGGAAGAATTGGGTGTCGATACCGTGGTTGAACTTTCCAAACGAAAGCCAGAGAATCTTTACAAAAAGATGGTTGAAGTCAATACATCAAAGAATTTGGTCCGCCAGCTGCCTGGACAATCTCAGGTCACTGACTGGGTAGCGCAAGCTAAAATACTACCACGAGCTGTATCGCACTAAATTTGTTGTCTGGTATTTCAACATTGTTGATAATCGAAAATGCGGGTTTTATCCCGCATTTTTCATTTAATTACATCGTAATATAAAAAACAAAAATTCGATGGATTACTCACCTATCCGATTCGAATTGGATAATAATCCCGCGAGTATAATTAACTGGGCAATGAAAAATTATCTATAACCTCCTGGAGGAAATTATGAAAAACAAACTGAATATGCTTTACAGGATGATTCTCATATTGATCATCTCCGTGGCATTCGTTTTTAGTATCACCGGCACAGCCAAAGCCAACGGCATCATCACGGATGGTCAGGTGCCGGAAGGCCAGACTGTAGAAAATGATGCCATCGCATTTGGTGATAAAGTCACCATCGACGGTAATGTAGACGGCGATTTAATTGCCTTTGCAGGCGAAGTCGAAATTAATGGGGATGTGACCGGCAGTTTAATAACTATTGGCAGAGACATAACCATAAATGGCAATGTCGGAGGTAGTGTATATTCAATCGGGGTGAATTTAAATTTGGGTTCCACATCCGCAATCGATCGTAATTTTTACTTTGGAGGGATTCGATTAGCCACCGATGAAGGTTCCAGTGTTGAACGTGATATGGTCGTCGCATCTCTTACCGCACAGCTTGCTGGCCAACCTGGTCGTGATCTTAAAGCGATGATCGGATTGCTGCAATTTATTGACATTATCCGCGAGGGCGTGGAGGAAGAACTTGAATCCCAGGATATCCCACTACCTTCCCAGGAATCCGAGGAAAACGATAACCAGGGAACTGGAATTGAGGGCATTCAGCCGAAACTCGTTTACATATCAAATACACCACAAAGCCAGGTGGATGCCTCAACGCTGCATCCATCCGCTATGAAAAACCTTCCCTCATCTATGGCACAGATCGACACTTCAAGAATCCAGAATGAACAGCTGGTCGAATGGGTAGTTGACCGGGTTGAGGCGTTTGTAACCTTTCTGATTGTTGGTCTTATCTTCATGTGGATATTCCCAAAATACTTCAATAATTGGGCGAATAAAATTCGTACTTCACCGCTTTCGGTTTCTGGTTATGGACTACTGGGATTGATCATCGCACTTAATGGTTTTGTGGTCTTTCTTGTCATCGCCGCCCTTCTTCTAGCCATTGGTTTGGGATTAGGCTATATAACCCTGTGGCAGTTAGCCTTCTATTTCTGGGGAATAAGTTTTTCAAGCCTTGTTCTGGCTTTCTTTGTATTTGCGCTGTTTGTGTTTTATGTCAGCAAAACCATTGTGGCTTATCTGGCAGGCTTGTTAATTATTGAGCGATTTACGCAAGACCCAATGAAACATAAGGTGTTAGTTTTTGCATTGGGTTTATTAATATACATACTCCTGGCAGCCATTCCTTATTTTGGCTGGGCTGTAGGTGTCATCGCCACAATCCTTGGGTTAGGTGCAGTTTTACTGGTGTTCCGAGAAACCCGTAAAATCGTCCCAATTTCTGAGGATGTCTCTGAATAACGATTTGATCGATGTCCAATAAGAAAGAACAAATCTTACTTGTCGTAGATGCAATAATCAACTTCGCTCTTGGTATTTTATTGATCGTTTTTCCTAAGGATTTTCTTGTTATCCTCGGGGCTCCAATCCCATCCAACACTTTTTATGCACGTATACTCGGCGCTGTTCTGCTGGGAATTGGATTGGCTCTTTTGCTAGAACGATTCCAGGATCGAAATCGGATGGCCGGTTTAGGGATAGGTGGAGCAATCCTGATTAACATTTGCGGCGCCGGGGCGCTGGTCTTTTTGCTCCTATTTGGCAGATTGGATATCCCACTGAGAGGTTACATCATTTTATGGTGTATTGCATTGATCGTAATATCAATCAGCGTTATTGAAATAATAGCTTCCAGAAACAAAATAAAGAAAAGTTAAGAAGGATCAATGTCAAATTTAGGTAAAGCAATCGCCATCGCAGCAACTGCCCATCAAGATCAACTTTATAAAAACGACACCCCGTATATACTCCATCCTATCCGTATGATGTTAGAAATGGATAGCGAGGAGCAAATGATCGCCACCATTTTGCACGATTTAATCGAAGATACAGAATGGACATTAGATCAGTTGCGTGCGGAAGATTTCTCAGACAGGATTATCGATCTGGTAGATCTTTTATCAAGGAGGGAGACAGAATCGTACGCCGAATTTATTGAACGGATACGCACAGATTCAGTCGCAGTAAAAATAAAACTTGCCGATCTGAAAGACAATATGGATTTAACTCGCCTGCCGGAGATTACTGAAAAAGACATATCTCGTTTGAAGAGGTCTCACCATCACTGGTTGATACTGCGAGAGGATGTACAATATGGATAAGACGCATAGCAAAGTTAATGTAGCGGTTGTCCAAGCTGGATCCGTCATTTTTGACCGCCCGCGCTTGCATTGAAAAAGCAGATGCCTTGATTTCCGAGGCAGCCGGTCAAGGGGCAGAATTAGTTCTCTTCCCCGAAGCATTTATACCAGCCTATCCACGCGGACTTTCTTTTGGAACGATCATTGGTAGTAGAAGTCCTGCAGGTAGAGGCGCCTGGCAAAGATATTGGGAAAACAGCATTGAGGTTACTAGCCAGTCTACTGAATTGCTGGGAAATTCAGCCAAAGAAGCGGGAGTTTATCTTGCCATTGGAGTGATTGAACGCGAGGGTAAATACAGCAACGGGACACTTTTTTGTACCACGCTCTACTTCAATCCGGATGGATTATTAATAGGAAAACACCGCAAATTAAAGCCAACTGGTTCAGAACGATTGGTTTGGGGAGAAGGTGACGGCAGCACGCTTACTGTGTTAGAAACGGAGTTCGGTAAAATCGGCGGTTTGATTTGCTGGGAAAACTATATGCCGTTAGCCAGGATGGCGCTTTATGCAAAGGGTATAGAAATTTACCTCGCCCCAACTGCAGATCAGCGCGATTCATGGATAGCGACAATGCGTCACATCGCTTGTGAGGGTCGCTGTTTCGTGTTGAGCTGCAACCAATACGTGACTAAATCGATGTATCCTCAAGATTTAGAAATTATCGACGAGCTGGATGATCAACCCGAGGTACTGTGCCAAGGAGGAAGCGTTATCGTCTCGCCATTTGGAGAGATCATCGCCGGGCCACTTTATGACCAGGAAGGCATTCTATATACCCAGCTGGATCTGGATGAAGTTGTGCGCGCCAAATACGATTTTGACGTTGTAGGACATTATTCTCGTCCGGATGTTTTTCAATTGATCGTGGATGAGAAACCTAAATATCCAGTTTCAATGAAAGAGTCAATGTGAAATATCAATTGGGGGGTGGATTTGTATAAAACCGCAAAATAATCAAGCCGACACTGTAACTTCTTCTTTTTCTTCTCTAATTAACCAGCGGAATGCCAGCATGCCGATCAACATCGGCACCCAAAACGTTACGCCTCGATATGCTAATGCAATCACTGTGGCGGCGCCTAATGGCACATTCAACGAATTTAACGCAAGTGTGAGGGCACCTTCAACAAATCCAATTCCGGAGGGAGTAGGCGACACAATCCAGGATAAATACCCCAGGCTAAATCCAGCAATAATCGTTCCTGCAGAAAACGGTACATTGAACGCTAAAAATATGATCAGCAGGATCAGCATCAGCAGGATTTTACTGGTAAGCCCCAGGAAAGCCGGTAAAATTAAATTTATAGGTTTTTGCCTCAATACAGCTAATCCTTCTGATGCATCATGCGCGAAGGCGAATGCCCGTTTCACAGAGAGGTAATCCCTGTGGATGAAAGGGCGCATAATCCAATTGGCAAAGCTTGCCATGCATGCCAGCACTCTACCAAATTTCCTTTCAGATCGCATCCCCAGATAGAGCAAAGAAGTCCAGACAATAGCTAATACAACCATAATGGTTGAAGCAATGATTTCAGGTGAATTAAGATTATTGCGCCGGAACAATACTGCCAGTCCTAACATAAGCAAACTGATAAACCCCAGGTAATCAAACATCACCACCACCGCGCCTGCAACAGTAACCCGGGCGGAAGAGTATCGGTTGCGGCGCGCTTCTGAAATAAAAATTCCCAGACCTCCCACACCACCGCTGGGCGCGACCACATTTACAAAGTTAGCAGAGGCTGCCATCATAATCAATCGATCAATTCGCTCCTTCAATCCTAACGCCTTATAGACTGAGCGAAATGATGCGGCAACATTTAGCATGTAAATTACTTCTACAACCAGCGCCAGAAAAATAAACCGTAAATCCCCTTCCTTCAGAGTGTCAACGATCGATCCCAATTCGGACCGGTTAAAATATATAAAGACGATCCCGATTAATATCACGATCGCAAATAAAAATTTACGCATGGGTTGGATTATAATGGATTAATAAGGGGGAATGTTATGTATACCGGTTGAGTGAAGATTGATTAACCAGACATTGTCTCACCAAAGGTGACTTCAATGTTTATCACATTCCCCTGCCGGAGGACATCCAGGCTTACAGTCTGCCCTGGGGAATGCGCAAAAAGAGCGTTAACAAAGGAGTTCTCATCGTCTAACGGAATATCCCCCATCTTGGTTATGATATCACCTTGCTGTAAGCCGCTTACTCCTGCCGGGCTGTTTTCTTCTACACTGGTTATATAGACTCCCCATTCAACCGGAAGATCATATATTGAAGAAATATCTGGCGTTATGGGCTGCATATTGATACCCAGATACGGTCGAGAGAAAAACCCTTTTTGGATAAGCTGTTCAACAACCACTCGTACCGTACTGGCTGGAATTGCAAACCCCAATCCCTCAGCTATTGCGCTGCCCATATTGGTTCCCCTGATAACCAGGGTATTTATTCCAATGATTTCACCTTCAAGGTTCACAAGCGGTCCCCCAGAATTACCGCTGTTGATGGCCGCATCAGTCTGGATTAAATTTTCGATCTCATAACCGAGACCTGTATCTAACATCCGGCCAGTCCCGCTGATTACCCCTACTGTTACGGTGTTCTTGAAATCTCCCAAAGGAGATCCGATGGCGATCACCGTCTCACCTGGCCGCAGTTCATCAGAATTGCCTAGTTTTGCTATCATTGGTACGATACCATCCACTTTTAAAACAGCTAAATCTGCGTACTTCTCAGTACCGACAATTTCTGCCGGAATCTCAGTTCCGTCAGCCAGAATTACTGATACCTGAATAGTGTTCTCAACAACATGGTTGTTAGTGACAATGTATCCGTCTTCGGATATATAAACTCCGGAACCGCTTACCGGAGAATCTGGTACATTTCCAAAGAATGATTCCCCACCAGGAACGATTCCTACTACCGTTACCACCGCAGGTCCAACATTTTCAACTGCTTGGGTAACGGCGTCTTCAAAGTTCGTAATAATGGTCGAAACGGGTACCTGGACTGTCGCAGGGGATTGGGAATTTTCAGGTATTGCACCTTGCAAAGGAACTTGCTGCTCGCTCAACACTCGATATACAACAAGGCTTCCGGCTATTACTCCGCCCAAACCTACAATCACCGCAACAATTATTACAACTAGAAAATAGAGAATACTCTGCCGGTTCATAAAATCAAACGATAAAATAAATTATTGGAAGGATATAGACAAAATAAGTGAGGCTACCGACGCCTACCGCCCATCCCAACGACCAACATCACCCAGTACAATAGTTGCAGCACGGCTGTTACTAATGCTGCCACATATGTCAGAGCTGCCGCATTAAGCACATTGTTTACACCGCGTCTTTCTTGCTCACCTACAATCATACCGGACTGCACCAACAATTGTTTTGCTCTGGCAGATGCATTCAATTCTACTGGAAGGGTCGCCAACGCAAATAGCGCTCCTGCAGAAAACACCAGCAAGCCCAGCCAAGCGACCCCAGCAATATTAAGCAGCATACCCACGATAATCAAAATCCAACCCAGATATGACCCAATATTCACTACCGGCACAATTGCTCCCCTTAGTCGTAATGGGAAATACCCATCTTTATCCTGCATTGCATGGCCGAGTTCATGGGCAGCAATTGCCAGTGAAGCAACCGAAGAACTTTGATATACACCTTCCGACAACCTCAGCACTTTAGTGCGAGGGTCATAGTGATCGGTCATTTTTCCTTTCACGCCTTCGACTCGCACTTCATCTAAACCCGCCGATCTAATCAACTGCTGAGCGGCATCCGCACCCGACATCCGGCTGCGAGGCTGCACTTTGCTCCATTTATTGTAGGCAGATTTTACGTACAATTGGACCACCACCATTAGAATCAATGCCGGCGCAATAAATAGCAAATAGTTCGGATTATAAAACATTCCGTACATATTATTCCCTCCGCTTAAAATCAAGCATAAATTTTAATCCACTTCCTATAGTTAATGGCTTGCATCCCAAAACTTTTGATTATTTTTTCAACAATTCGATCGCTTTTTCCAGTTGAGTATCAATCTCGTTTTGAATATCTTCTTCGGTAAGTTCAATCACAAAATCAGGTTCAAGCCCAATCCCCATAATCTGGTGATTATCAGGGGTCATCCAGCGCGCAATAGTGATACGAACGGCCCCTTGCTCATTTCTCAAAGGCGTGTAAACCTGGACTGATCCTTTGCCAAATGAAGTGGTCCCAACCAGTATGCCGCGCCCCCGATCTTGAATGGCGCCCGCCACAATTTCTGAGGCGGATGCGCTGCCCTCATTGATCAGGACAACCAGGGGTATCTCTATAGCCGCACCACCTCGCTTGGCTTTGTATGTTTTTCGCTGACCGTCTCCAAATTCCTCATACATCACAACGCCGTCACCGATAAATTCCGACACAACCTGAATGGCTGTATCTAAAAATCCTCCCCCATTGTAACGTAAATCAAGAATGAGACCATCGGGATTCTCCTTTAGAAGCTCTTTTAACGCCGCTTTTAAATCTTTCCCTGTGCTCTCACCAAATGTAAATAATCTGATATACGCAATATTATCATCACGTATTTCATAATCTATGGTAGGGACCATAATGCTGGCGCGTTTGACTTCGACATCAAAAAGTTCTTCAACACCTTCACGGATTATTGTCAAAGTTACGATGGAATCTTTTGGTCCGATCACTCTCT
Organism: uncultured Chloroflexia bacterium; assembly: GCA_963753725.1. Lineage (GTDB taxonomy): Bacteria > Chloroflexota > Anaerolineae > Anaerolineales > UBA4823 > CAVWDI01. The sequence goes on from CAVWDI010000001.1 coordinate 844,334, forward strand.
TTCGAACCACTTCTCCGTCGATACCTGTCATATCATCTCCATCCACAGCAAAAACCTTATCGCCCGGCTGCAAACCTGCTTTATCGGCAGGAGAATCCGGCATGGGGCTGATAATTGTTAAATAATCACCGGTTATGTCAACCCAGGCGCCAATTCCCTCATACTCCTCTCCTTCTAAAGTCGCGTTGGCTCTTTCGAACATATCCGGGTCAAGGTAAGACGTGTGCTGGTCTCCCAACGAGTTCGAGCATCCCATTTATCGCCCCGCGCATCATAATTTCATGGTCTACCGGCTGTTCTACATAGTCCGCTTCAACCAGGTTCCAGGTTTGCCAAAAAGGTTCAAACAGCTCCTCCAATTCTTGCGGTGTATCGCCCCTCGATATATCTACAAATTCCTCATGCACTTCAGTCATGTTTACAGATTTTTCCGCAAAAATATTCGGAATGTCGTCGATGGAAGCGACTGTTCTCCCGGCAACAAAGCCTGCAGAAAAAATTCCACTGAGCAGGATTATTCCGACGAATATTCCGCCAATAACGAGCAATGTCTTGAGTTTCATCTATTCACTCCAGATATCATACATTTAAAATAATAATATACATCCGATGTATCAAGCGCAGATAATCAGGTGTATTTCGATTTTATGTTATTTTTATACCAGGAAGATTGTATTTCATGTTTATTACAGGACGATTAGATTAATGTAAATATTACGATAGAACCCCAACCGTACTTACATATCCAACCAGCGTGTGACGAAAGCTTTAAATGAATCAGGATCGCTAACCTGTTCAGTGTATGCAAGCACGCTCCTACCGTCCATGGGGTAGAACGGGTGACATGAGGTCGGGGCAGCTCCTAGAGGCGCTTCCACAAGATAGTCTACGAGTGGACCGATGATATCAACCTTTTCCAAAGGAGGCACAAATTCTTCATATGTAAGCAATACCGTATCAGCTGTCAGCACCAGTTCCTCATCGACGCATTTATTATTGCCAATAATTGCATTGCCTTCCTCGTCAGCCTGCAAAGCATGGATGACTGCCACGTCTGGTTTTATCGCCGGAAATGCCATGAGTTCTTCTCCACGGTATGGATCGAAAACAGTTTTTACATCCGGGCGCAGTTTAGGCAAATCCGTACCTATCCAACCCCGTCCTGGCATAAAACCAATTCCCGCAATCTCTGCCCTTAATCCAAATGCCAGACTGGCTTCGGTTTCTTCAATTACTTGAATTTCTCCCCGATTGGCATAATAAGTAAACATAGGAGCTAATCCAAAAATTTCCAATCCAAAATAACACGACCGGACCTGTGATACCATTCCCGCTCCTACCAGCATGTCACTCTCAATTCCTGCAGCAAAAGAGAGCAATGTAAGATCACGCGGTTCACCGGTTTGATAAAATCTTTCCAGCAATTTACGCACAAAAGCCATCGGTCTTCTGTATAGTGTCATGCCTCCCGGTGCAAAAGTACAACCCGATGGTACAAGTGCAGCTGCCTCTTCTAAGGTGATTTGCTTGATGGTCATTGTTTACTACTTTCTTCTTCTCCCTTCATCTCTTTAAGCGACTTAACACATTCAGCTAATTCCTGCAGGGCGGTATCTTCACCCTTCCATGGGTCACGTGCTGTTTTAAATGCACTTTGAAGCATATCGACCGTTCCATTTTTATCGCCTCTTTTCCGTCCAAATGATGAAAAAATGGCCAGATTAAACAGGATCACGATCAATAATGTAATCCCCACTACAAGCGCTACTTTTGAATAATCCATTTAAATTCTCAAGGGATCTCTTATTGAATAATCTAGAGCAACTGGTCCTTCCATATAATAATCTAGATAATCTGTAATAACATTTACCATAAATTTTGGAACCTTTCAGGGAGGGAAAATAAATCCGGAAGAATATAATCGACTTCAAAATTGGCCTCGGCATTACCACCGACCAGAACGGTGGTTATCCCAAGTTCCCCTGCGGTAACTAAATTTCTCACAGAATCATCAATCATTACACAATTCTTTTTCACCGGATCCCCGGCAATTGATAATGCCTGGTAGAAAGATTCCGCTTGCGGTTTACATGCATAATTTGTGGAACGAATATCAATTATCCCCTGAAAACAATCCGTCAAACCCATCACAGCCAGCACTCGTCGAGCATGATCACTATCAGCGTTAGTGAATATCCAACATTCTTGGGGAAGGCTCAACAGAATATCGCGTAAATCCGGCGAGGACTGCAGGTAATCCTGCAGCGGGACATCATGCACATATGCCAGGTATTCATCCGCATCTACCCGATGATGTTTTTGCAGCCCTCGTAAAGTAGTTCCATATTTCTGGAAATAATTTCTGCGTATATCAGAAACTTGATCCCGGGGCAATCCCATCTTAATTTCCAAATATTGGTTCATGCGCGCCCCAATTTCTTCCCACAAACCGTTATCATTCGCGTAAAGCGTCCCATCTAAATCAAAGAATATGGTGGAATATAACATTCCGCAATTATAAAGGTGATGGGGCAAAGAGAATAGAGGCCGTCTATTTTTTATAAATCTATTCCTTTCACAGCATTCCTTATTCACTTATAATTGTTGTATGCCTATCCGAATTCTTCCACCTGAAGTAGCATCCCAAATTGCAGCTGGCGAAGTAGTTGAGAGACCTGCTTCTGTTATTAAAGAGCTAGTCGAAAACTCGTTGGATGCCGGAGCTTCATCGATAGAAATCCAGACGGAAGCAGGCGGGAGCAGACTGATCGAAGTCAGTGATAATGGATGTGGCATTCCTTCCAACGAGCTGCAGCTGGCTGTAGAACGACATGCGACCAGCAAGCTGAAAAGCCCTCAAGATTTATTCAAGATATCATCATTAGGTTTTCGAGGAGAGGCATTAGCCTCAATTGGTTCGATCTCCAGAATGACGATAACTACCAGAATAAACACATTAGATAATGGCACCTGGATCGAGGTGGATGGCGGGAATGAGAGCAAAGTAAAACCAATTAGCTCGCCGGTCGGCACCTCAGTTCGTGTTGTTGATCTATTTTATAACGTCCCCGCCCGATTAAAATTCCTAAAACACGAAAGGACTGAGAAACGCCATATCACTAGGCTGGTAACGCGTTATGCTTTAGCCTTTCCCTCTGTTCGATTTCACTTGATACAGGATAACCGGCTTGCGTTAAAAACAAGCGGAAATGGCGACAGGCGTGAAGTTTTGGCTGCATTGTATGGCGCCGAATCTGCAAAAATGATGTTGGAAGTTACCTCCATCTATGATACGCTGCATATACATGGCTTTACCAGCCCACCTGCTATCACACGCTCAAACCGCAGGGATATTACCTTTTATGTAAATAACCGGCCAATTCAAGATTCCGCCCTCACCGGGGCATTGATCAAGGCATACCATACATTGCTAATGGTGAAAAGGTACCCGATTTCTGTATTGTTTTTAGATCTTCCTCATGAACAGGTGGATGTTAATGTCCACCCTACAAAAGCTGAAGTCCGCTTTCGAGAAACAGGGAAGATTTTTACAAGTGTGCAGAATGCAGCCCGCAAAGCCCTGCTGGCTTACAGTCAGGTTCCGGGGATGAATCTTCAACCACAATGGACAGACCCAAGCTTATGGAAACCCTCTACTGCTCACGTTGATCCAGCATGGCACTGGTCCAGTGAATTGTCTGGTGATGATTTAGAAAGAGCTGCCGCCGATGATTTATCAGAAACAACTGCAAGTAATAACCAGATTTCCGGACAGGAGCAATTATCCACACCCCGCATACCCCTTTTACGACCCGTGGGACAGGTCGCTTCTGCTTATCTGGTGGCTGAAGGACCAGATGGTTTGTACCTTATAGATCAGCATGCTGCCCACGAAAGGATTTTGTTTGAACGATTCATGGCGCAACCTGAAAATTCAGCGCCCTCACAATTGCTGCTGCAGCCTGCTTCAGTAGATTTCCCTGCTGACCAAGCGCAGTTAATAGAAGAACAAATAGACTTAATCACAAAACTAGGGTTCCAGGTTGAACGATTTGGGATAGATCTTTTCTTATCAGGGCTATCCCCTCAATTCTTGAAAACTACGATCCTGGGCAAGCGCTCAGGATTATTGTCGAAGATTTTGAGGAAGATGAAACGCCGTTAAAATCAGAAAATGAAGCGCGCATCATTGCCAGAATCTGTAAACGAGCGGCAGTAAAAGCCGGCCAGGGTTTATCCCTAGAAGAGCAGCGGGCTCTTATCTCCGACCTCGAAGCCTGCCACTCACCTCGAACCTGTCCACATGGCAGACCAACCATGATCCATCTATCCGTCGACCTGCTCGAGCGCCAGTTTGGTCGTAAAGGCGCCAGGTAAAGGAAATATACAAAATGTTAGCAGTTTGGCTAGAAAATGGCGCTTTATCCGTAAGAGGTGATCTCTCACCGCCTGAACCAGGTGCAGATGAGGCATTAATTAAAGTACATCTTGCAGGTATTTGCGCCACAGACCTGGAGATGGTGCGTGGATATTATCCATTTTCAGGAATTTTGGGGCATGAGTTCGTAGGCGAAGTCCTCGCCGCTCCTGGAAATACTCAATGGGAAGGGAAGAGGGTGGTTGGGGAGATTAATCTGGTTTGCGGGGAATGCGCTGCATGCTCGTCAGGACGCAGCCATCACTGCGAAGATAGGACTGTATTGGGTATTATCGGAAAAGACGGCGCTTTCGCCGAGTTTTTAACGCTTCCAGTAAATAACTTGCACTCAGTTCCGGAATCTATCCCGGACGAATGGGCTGTTTTTTGCGAGCCGCTGGCTGCCGCCCTGGAAATACTCGAACAGGTTCATATACACCCGAGTGACCGCGTTTTAGTTATTGGCGCAGGTCGCCTGGGTCAATTGATTGCACGCACAATCGCCCTCACTGGTTGCGATCTAGCGGTAGTCACCCGCCGGGCTTCACAAATAGCCTTGCTTAAAAAAGCTGGTCTCACTTCTATTGAAGAAATGGATATTTCACAAAGGATTTGGGATATTGTGATAGAAGCGACTGGGTCATCCAGAGGTTTTTTTATTGCCAGGCAGGCGGTGCGTCCTAAAGGCACCATCGTAGTGAAAAGCACCTACAAAGGAAATTTGGAATTGAATTTTTCGTCAATCGTAGTTGACGAAATCACCCTGGTTGGATCTCGCTGCGGCCCGTTTTCCCCTGCGATCCACCTGCTCCAGAGTAAACAGGTAAATCCAGCACCTTTAATATCTGATCGATACCCGCTCTCTAGAGCGATTGAAGCGTTCGAACGTGCTGCTCAACCCGGTGTATTCAAAATATTATTGGAACCTGCACAATAGATAATTTGTTGAACTTAATCCCCCAATATTTTTTCAGCAATCAACGGAATAACATACGAGACGTCCTCTTGAATAACCAGGTCCGCACGTACATCGATATATGTTTCTGTTTGGTTAATAATTATCAGCTTTGAACCATTGTCCAAGGCTCTCGTTGGTAATCCTGCAACCGGAAACACTTCCAATGAAGACCCGGCCACGATCATTAGATCACATGACTTGCTAGCTTGGTTGGCTTTCAACCATACGCGTGCCGGTAACTGCTCTCCCATTAAAATTAAATCAGGTTTAAGCACACATCCACACTGCGGACAATAAGGAATTCCACCCTCTATAAGGAACGGCTTCATAAATTCTAGGGATCCAAATTGCTTGAAACACGCCGTACAGCTTAAATAATTCCATGAACCATGTACTTCAAGCACTGTTTGTGCACCAGCGCGCTGGTGTAAACCATCGATGTTCTGCGTAACGATCGTTTGGATGAAACCGGCATTTTCCATCCTGGCTATTCCAACATGCGCATCATTCGGTTCCGCATCCATAATTTTTGAAGCAAGTGACCTTATCCACCTATAAAATTTTTCGGGATTATTCCTAAACGCAGATAACGAGGCGACTTCAAATGGATCATATTTTGTCCAAAGACCCCCTTCGATAGATCGAAAATCAGGTATTCCTGACGGTGTCGATACGCCTGCTCCCGTTAATATTACCGTCTTTTTGCTTGTTTGGATAATATCAGCGGCAGTACGAATATATTCTTCAATACGCACGGTTTTTACAGCCATTTTTTATTGAAATCCACACTTAGCTGATTCACAATATTGAAATTATAATATCAAAGATTATGATCGAAAATATCAAGCACATTCTTGCTGCGAAGTGTAAAATCCGACCTGAGATTCCATTGATTGTGGCAGTCTCTGGAGGACCTGACAGCTTATCTTTGTTGGATATTCTCCATCGCCTGGAGTATCGTTTGATTGTCGCCCATTTCGACCATTCACTACGCCCGGATTCTGGATCTGAAGCAGAAATTGTGCGAGGTATTGCCAGCCAAATGGATCTGCAATTCATTTATGGTAAGGAAGATGTTAGAAGATACTCGGATCAGAACAAGCTTTCAATCGAAGAAGCCGCACGCCACACTCGCTACAAATTCTTAATCCAGCAATCCAAATCATTCGGCGCCCAGGCTGTAGCTGTAGGTCACACCTCCGACGACCAGGTGGAAACGATTCTCATGCATTTTCTGCGAGGATCGGGTTTAGATGGTTTGAGAGGTATGCCATATCGATCTTTACCGAATGCATGGAGTGAACGGATTCCAATTATCAGACCAATCCTTGAACTGTCACGAAAGCAGATTATTGCATATAACGAAAGCCGCAATCTAACACCAACTACCGATCACAGTAATTTAGACACGACATTTTTTCGAAATCGTCTGCGGTACGAGCTTATCCCAAATTTAGAGAGATACAATCCCCAGATTAAACGATCGATCCTGCGTATGGCAAATACAATCCAGGAGGATTACTGGATAATTGAGAACGCTGTTGGCAGCGAATGGGAAAAAGCTGTTCTTGAAATCGATACCGAATATATCGCTCTCAACTTACCTTACCTCAGCGTACAACCTCTTGGAATAATGCGTCGACTGATCCGGCGTGCGGTAAATCATATCTGTCCAGGACTGCGTGATATTGATTACGAGTTTGTACAAAGAGCCACAGATTTCATCCAAACCCCGTCCCACAGTGGACAAGTAGACTTGATCTCAAATTTATATCTCCTCATTGAAGGCGACCGGTTATGGATATCAAAATGGTCAACGGAGTTACCCCTGTTTATGTGGCCTCAGCTTCAGAATGATGAAGAACAAGATCTTCAAGTCCCGGGATTTAATTACTTATCTAATAATTGGCGCTTTGAGGTCCGCACATACTCTGACCCTGAGTATTGCGTCGAACAAGCGCAAAATAATGAAGATTTATTCAAGGTATGGTTGGATGGTGACAAATTGAAATCCCCGCTTACGATCCGTTCACGCCGTCAGGGTGACCGGATTTAGCCTTTTGGTATGCATGGTCATTCAATAAAAATCTCCGACATGATGGTTAAATCTTAAACTTCCTCGCAGGGCAAGACGCAATTGGCCACTTCTAATCTCCGGTCAGGATATCATCTGGGTGCCAGGTTCGCGGATCGCTCATAAATTTCATATCGGTTCTGATACCCAATCCGTCATAAATATTGTTCTCAGTAGGTAAAAATAACTCCCAATGAATTGATTCCACTGGGAGTTTTTTTGTTTAAATCAGGTTTGAGACAAATACCCTACGGTTAGAACAACCCAAGCACCCTTCCAGTTTCAAGATCAAGATCAACATCGTAATAAACTGGCCGGGTTGGTAGTCCGGGCATTGTGCTCATTTCTCCCAACAAGGGATACAAGAAGCCAGCACCAACGGATGCCCGAATATCAGCGATGGGAACGATAAATCCAGTCGGTACGCCTTTAAGCAGCGGATCATGGCTCAGGCTCAGGTGAGTTTTGGCCATGCACATTGGAATTTCGTCGAACCCAAGTTTTGTATACAATTCGATCTTCTTTTCAGCTTCAGGCAAATATTCGACCCCATCCGCGCCATAAATTTCTTTGCAGATCGTCTCAATCTTTTCTTTGATCGTAGTACCTTCCAAAGCATACAGGAACTCGAAATTGCTTGGTTTTTCACAGGCAGCCACAACTGCTGCGCCCAGGTCCTTTGCTCCCGCACCGCCTTCCATCCAATGGCGGGAAATCACCGCATTCTCCGCTCCTGAATTCAGGGCGGCCTGGCGGACAAGTTCTACTTCTGCTTCTGTATCATCAGCGAATGAGTTGACCGCAACAACAACCGGGATCCCAAAACGCAGCGCATTCTTGATATGGACCTGCATATTTCCTATTCCAGCTTCCAGCAGTTCCAGGTTCTCCTCGGTATAGGCTGGATCAAGGGGTTGCCCAGCTCGAACCGTCGGTCCGCCGCCGTGCATCTTTAGTGCCCTTACTGTCGCGACCAGAACAACGCAGTCAGGGATGAGTCCAGAGTAGCGGCACTTGATGTTAAAGAATTTCTCCATGCCGATATCTGCGCCAAACCCGGATTCAGTAATCACATAATCCGCCAGCTTGAGGGCGATCTTATCAGCGATGATAGAACTATTCCCATGCGCGATATTAGCAAATGGTCCTGCATGGACAAACGCTGGTGTACCTTCCAGGGTTTGCATCAATGTCGGTTTGATGGCATCCTTCATCAGAACTGTCATCGCACCAGCAGCCCCAATATCCTCGGCTGTTATTGCTTTACCTTTCGAGTTCGTTCCAATGACAATACGGCCGAAACGTTCTCTCATGTCCGCCAAATCTGTTGTCAGGGCCAGAATTGCCATTATTTCACTTGCGACCGTGATGTCGAAACCAGTTTCTCGGTTATAGCCCTTTTCTTTTGGACCTTGACCGATCGTTATTTCGCGCAGCATGCGGTCGTTTGTGTCAACAACCCGGCGCCAGGTGAGTGATGTCCGATCGATATCCAGACGGACTAAACGGCTGACCTCTTCAGACGTTAAATCATTCGGATCCGTTTTGTCAATCCCGAGTTTCTTTAACCGCTTCAACATTGATGGGGCAAATTCTCGGTTGCCCTGTTTATCAGGTGGGCAGAGTCGTCGAAAAAGAGCTTCATCTGTCTGGCGGGATTCATGGAACATGCGTGTATCAATAGCAGCCGCTAACAAGTTGTTGGCTGCTGTAATAGCATGCAAATCGCCAGTCAAGTGCAGGTTGAAGTCTTCCATCGGTATTACCTGGCTGTATCCACCACCAGCAGCGCCGCCCTTGATCCCAAAAGTTGGTCCCTGGCTGGGCTGACGTATGCATGTGAAAACCCGCTTACCCAGATGGGCTCCCAAAGCCTGGCTTAATCCAACCATAGTCGTGCTCTTACCCTCGCCCAATGGCGTTGGTGTGATGGCTGTTACATCGATATATTTTCCATCCGGCACATCCTTGAGGCGATCTAATACTTCAAGTCTGACTTTGGCCTTGTAATTGCCGTACAATTCCAATTCTTCATCGAGCAGACCCAGCTCATCAGCTATCGTTTTAACTGGCTTAAGCTTTGCTTCTTGAGCAATGTCTATATCCGATGGCACCGGAAAACGTACTTTCAGGGGTGTTGGTGTGAACTTGCGCAGTCCGGGGAATTCTTTAGAATCATTCATGGTTAAAGCCCTCTCCTTTTTTTTAATATCATAGTGGGTAGAAAACAAGCTTATTGTGACAGATTTCACCGGATACGACAATGGACGCATATCCTGTCTGTATTACGTAATGTGTCACAATTTCTATGCTGGGGAGCAGAAACTATATATATTTTGTCAGGTGGAGGGTTTAAATAGTTCTTATTTGGGGGTTATACAAATAAAATCATAGGGATTTAAAAGTTAAATCACCAAATGATATATCATCTCCGGTAAGAAGGTTTGTGAACTCATAACTCATGCCATGCATACGAAGAAAATTGGCGGCGACCTTCTGTTCAATTTCACTAAAATTTGACAGCACGATTACTCTCAGATTCTCCCGTATACGAACATACCCTAATATATGATCATTGCCTGTGTTCAATACTTCCAGCGAATTCCCGGAAAAAATTTCGTTACTCACACGCATATTCAGCAAGTTTTTTAACCCTGGAAAATTCGCCACTCGATAGAATTAGGATTATTTCGATTATCAATAGAAGCCCAATCAGCGGCCGGCCGGTGTACCCAGCGATTATCTCCGGATTTGGATGTTTCATCCATAAAACTGTAGTCATTTAACGTGCCAACTTCATCTCCGAGGTAAATGAGTGGTATTCCCCCAATCGTAAGAATAATGCCGTGGATAAGGTGGATTCGCTTCACTGCTAAATCGATTTCAACTTCAGATTGTGCAAGGATTGCCTTCTCTAAACCAGCCAGCGAGGCACACGATCCTGAAATACGCGCATCTCCCGTAATAGGATTCTCTTGAAAAAGTAAACCACTCGCATAACTACCCTCGAATTGTCCAGAGAAAAACTGGTTCAGGAAAATTCGGTGATCGCGGCCATTTATACCCAATCTACTCGCATCACTATCAGAGAAAGTCCATCCAATATCATCATGTGACCGGACATAATTTACCCACGCACAGCCTGGTCCAATTTCAAATCTTTCCAGCAGCGCCTGCTTCAACAATCTCACCTTGCGAGTAGCCAGAGAATTCCAGAGCAGCGCCATCACCAGCGGGTTGTAGGAGAGCTGGCATTCCTCCGCAGATATATACTTGACAACTTCATCCGGATGGACAATAGCCTCAGATTTAAAAAGAAGCGCCGGTGCACTGATCCGTGCGGCTGTATTAAATGCCTGTATCAGCATGTGAGCTTCAGGAAGATTCTCACAATCCGTCCCCAGTTGTTTCCAGATAAATGCTACTGCATCCAGTCTTAAAACTTCCACGCCAACATTGGCCAGGTATAACATCTCCTCAACCATCCGGTTAAACACTTCCGGGTTGCCATAGTTTAAATCCCATTGGTAAGAATGAAACGTCGTCCAAACCCAACTTTTTATTTCGGGTTTGTATGTAAATGAGCCTGAACGGACTCCATTCTTCTTTTCATCCGGAAAAATTTCTCGCAAATGAGACTCGTAAGAATCAGGAAGTTTTCGGTCTGGAAAAATCCTGTAGAAATCTTGAAAATCAAGCTCACCCTGCAGGGACTTTTTAGCCCATTCGTAATCATCAGAAGTGTGGTTGAAAATAAAATCTAGTACCAGGCTTATCCCGTTATCTCGAAGTTCGCTTGCCAAACCAACTAATTGGTCCATTGAGCCTATTTTTGGATTCAATTCCCGGTAGCTGCTGACTGCATAACCGCCGTCATTCTCACCGGGTGGTACCATATATATCGGCATAAGATGTAAATAAGTCAATCCCAATTCTTTGAAGTACGGAATTTTTTCTTTTATCCCCTGGAGATTTCCAGCGAATAAATCAACATAACAAACACCCCCAACCATACTCTGAGACTGGAACCAAAGCGGTTTACCTTCACGCTTGATATCCAATTCTTTAAGATCATCAGGTCTTCCGATCCACATCCTTGCCAGCGTATCCAGCAGGTCAGCCAGGTGGAAATAGAAATCATATCGATCGGAGTAAAGGTGGAAATAAATCTTAAAAAGTCTTGAAAAACTCGAATCAAGTTTGTTTCGAAAAGTATTCCATGATCCCGGATCACTTGAAATTTGTACACGATAACGCGCTTCTAAATCAGGCAGCAATCTTGATAATGATAAATTTGAATACCGCTCGATTTGGTTCGCCTTTTTCATATCACTCACTAATAGTCAGATAGTCTTGTGGTTTCACAATCCGCGAAGTCAAAATTTTAATAATCACACTCAATCCCGGCTTGCGGATATTAAATGCTGAGCCACCTGTATGCATATGGATTCAACAAAAAGGAAAATTCATCAGAACCATCATCGGGAAGGATAATTCCCCCTGAAAGCAAATCCCTCCAATTCCTTTCTGCTGCATGTTCGATGACAATATTAAGTTCTTGTTTTTCGCCGGATAAATTATTAATAAAAAGTAGGTCTTGATCTGCATAACTTCTCTTATATGCCACCACTTTGTCCGACTTGACATCAATCCAGGATAACCCTCCCCAGCCAAAACTATCATATTCTTTCCGAACACGGATCATCCTTCGGATCTGGTTCCACAGAGAACCAGGATCCGCTTTTTGATCAGTTACATTTACAGATTCAGCTTTATATCCATCCTGAAAGATCACAGGGGAATACAATTTACCCGGTTCTGCAGTCGAAAAACCTGCGTTTAGCGTATTTTCCCACTGCATTGGGGTGCGCACACCATTGCGGTCCGGCAGCCAGATATTATCTCCCATCCCAATCTCATCACCATAATAGATCACGGGCGATCCAGGCAGGCTGAAGAGAAGCGAGAAAGCCAGCAGGATCTTACGTTGATCTCCATCTAATAATGGTGCAAGCCTGCGTCGGATTCCTTGATTCAAGCGCATGCGTTCCTCAGGAGCATACTCATTCCACATCCATTGGCGCTCTTCCTCGGTGACCATTTCTAAGGTAAGTTCATCATGATTACGCAGGAACGTGCACCATTGGTTTGATTCCGGGATTGCTGGTGTCCTTTCCAGGATTTCAACGATCGGAGTTCGATCACCTTCCTTAATGCCATAAAAATACGCGGCATCACCGGGAAGTGAAAACCCATTTGGAATTCATCCCCATCACCAAAATATGCACGCACATCTTCTGGCCACTGGTTCGCCTCACACAGCAAGACGCAGTCCGGGTACTCTTGTTCCACGAATTTTCGAATTTGTTTTAAATAAGCATGCGTTTCAGGCAGGTTCTCGCAGTTTGTCCCTTCCCTTTCAAATAGATATGGCACCGCGTCAACCCGAAAGCCATCCACACCCAGGTCCAACCAGAATTTCATCACATTCAGCATCTCTGCCTGGACAGCCTTATTATCGTAATTTAAATCTGGCTGTGAGGAGTAAAACCTGTGCCAGAAGAATTGTCCGGCCTCATCGTCCCAGGTCCAGTTCGATTCTTCCGTATCCAGGAAGATAATGCGGGCTTCTTGATACTTCTGGTCTGTATCACTCCAAACATAATAATCGCGGTACTGTGAACCAGGTTCCTTCCTGGCGGTTTGGAACCACCTATGTTGATCGGAGGTGTGGTTTAACACTAAATCTGTAATTATCCTCATACCACGCTTATGAGTTTCTTCAACAAGGGTCTTAAAGTCTTCAATTTTGCCGTATTCTAGAATAATTCCAAAATAATCGGCGATGTCATACCCATCATCTTTAAGCGGCGACGGGTAAATAGGCAGCAGCCAGATACAATCCACCCCAAATTCCTTCAAGTAGTCCAAACGGCTGATCAACCCCGGGATATCTCCATGACCATCCTTATTGCTGTCATGGAAGGCGCGCACATAAACCTCATAAAAAACTGCATTTTTGTACCAGAGCGATTTTTTAGACATATGTATTATCTATTTAGATGATCAATAAATATATATTTAGACGCTGACGGCATTTTCTCCTATCACCTGGCTGTACCAGCGTGCGCTTAGTTTCGGAATCCTTTCCAGTGTCTCGAAATTAACCCGAACAATGCCGAACCGTTTGCTGTAACCGAAAGCCCATTCAAAATTATCCAATAAACTCCAGACGTAATAGCCGCGCACATCCGCTCCGGCCTCAATTGCCTGGTGAACGGCTTGGATATGAGCACGGATAAAATTGATGCGCCCATAATCGGCTGCAAAACCATTTACATCAGGAGTGTCAACAAGCGCGCACCCGTTCTCCGTAACATACAGCAGCGGGTTCCCGTATCGTTCAGTTATATCGAGCAGTAACGCGGTTAATCCTGATGGACCAATACCCCAGCCCATTTCAGTTATACTCCAGCCAGGTTCAGGATTTGGAATTAGATTTGCCTTTAAGATAGAACCACCCACACTGTGAGACACGCGAAAGGATTTGTAATAATTAATTCCAATAAAGTCAGCTGACCCTTTGATGAGATCGAGATCACCGCCCAGGATTTTTGGTGCCTGGGAACCGATCCAATTAAATAATTCCTGTGGATACGCTCCCTTAAAAATTGGGTCTAAAAATAAATCAGCGCTCTCCTGGTATACCCGTTCTGTTGCCGCAATATCTTCATCGCCCTCACTGACAGGTTTATAAGCATCGATATTCAATACTATTCCGATTTTCCCTGAATAGTCTGACGATTTGAACAGCTGGGCAGTTTTTGCGTGCGAAAGCAGCAGGTGGTGGACCGCCTGGTATGCCTGGGTATAATCGCAAATACCGGGAGCGTGTTCCCCTGTCCCATACCCCAGGAATGCAATCACCCAGGGTTCACAATGAGTTGACCAGAAGTTAACCTTATCAGCGAGTTTTTCGAAGACAACCTGCGCATAATCCACAAACCAGTCCACCATTTCCCGGTTCGGCCATCCCCCTCGATCTTGCAGCGTTTGCGGGAAATCCCAGTGGTTAAGGATAACTTTTGGGGTTATCTCGGCTTCCAGCAGCTTATCAATCAGGCGTTCGTAAAAATCCAACCCTTTCGGATTGACTTTACCGATCCCATCTGGCAGAATTCGTGACCAGGACAGCGTTAAACTGTATGAATTCAAACCAATCGTCTTCATCAATGCCACATCTTGAGGCATGCGGTGGTAATGGTCGCAAGCGACATCCCCGGTATCCCCGCCCAGAACATTATATGGCTGGTGTACAAATCGATCCCAAATGCTCTCCCCCTTGCCATCTTCATCCCAGGCGCCTTCAATCTGGTAAGAAGATGCCGCTGCGCCCCAGATAAAATCCTCAGGGAAAATCAAACTGCTCATATATCAACCTTTTTTATTAAAATTCTCCAGTCTAGTTACGATCGAGTTCCATACAAACTCAAAAACCGATAGGGGTATCCCAGTTCAAGTTTACTGACATTATTCAGTTCCTCAATCTCCTCAGGGGATAGAGATATGGTTGCAGCCCCCAGGTTGTCTTGTAATTGATCTAGTGTCCGGGCGCCCAACAAAACCGACACAACAGCGGGTTGAGCGAGCAGCCAGGCAAGCGCAATTTGGGAGATCGTCGCGCCCAGGTGAGATCGGGCGATATCTTCCATCACTCCCAGAATCTCCCAATTCTTATCAATACTGCGGCGGTGCCAGGCTTCTTCTGTCTCGTCGCTCATCATCCCCAACCGTCCATCGTGGGCGCTTTCAGGCGGCGCCTCCCGCTTGTACTTCCCACTGAGGAAACCTCCACCCAAAGCGCCCCACGGCACCAGACCGACACCCTCGGAGATACACAAATCGATGAACTCTCTTTCAATATCCCTTACAACCAGGCTGTATTGGTACTGCGCGGCGATAAAGCGGCTCCAGGCATTTGAATCCCTAATGCCAAGAGCCTTCATCAACTGCCATGCTTTGAAATTAGAGACGCCAATATAATTTACCTTCCCAGCCTGCACCAGATCATCGCAGGCGCGCAGCGATTCCTCCAGAGGTGTGACAGGATCCCAGCAGTGCATATACAGCAAATCGATATTTTCCGTCTGTAATCGTTTTAAGCTCTCTTCGACACCCTGTATGATGTGATAACGAGATAATCCTTCATCGTTAACGCCATTCCCCATTTGAAATCGTACTTTTGTTGCCAGTATGACATCATGGCGGCGGTTCTTAATCGCCTTTCCAACGATTTCCTCCGATCGCCCATCCGCATATACATCAGCGGTGTCAATAAAATTGCCGCCGGCAGCCAGAAAGTAGTTGATCATCTTTAAAGCTGCAACTTCATCAGTGCTGCGTTCGTTCTCCTCCCCAAACACCATTGTGCCCAGGCTTAACTCGGATACCATCAACCCACTCTTGCCTAATGGTTTGTATTTCATATTTCTTTCACTCCCAAAAAAAACCTCTTTTGGTAGAATAACAAATTCTTATTTACTAATTCCCTGAAAGAATTTGATGCTTCCGATGGAAACACAAATTCTGCCAAATTAATTTGATTTCTACCAGGACGCGTAGATTTACAATGCCGGAAATGTTCTCTGGATGGTTAGTCAATGCGCGGATTGTCATCTAATAGACAAACCGCAGAATTAGTCTAATATTTCATCCTGTGCTGCATTTGGGGCAACAGCACAGGATTGTAAATTTAGAATTAATACTTATCCCTTTACCGAGCCAGCCATTAATCCACGTACAAAGAAGCGCTGTAACAAAAAGAAGATTAACATTGGCAGCAGCATGGTTACAAAAGCTCCCGCTGTCAACAAATGCCAATCGTTTCCGAAGGTTCCCGTCAAATCCGCCAATCTCTGTGTCACGACCTTAAAGTTAGGATCAACACCGAGAAAGACCAGCGCTACCAGGTAATCGTTCCATACCCACAGGAACTGGAAAATTGCGAATGATGCTAAAGCGGGAATGGATAATGGCAGCACCAGCCTGATAAAAACAGTAAAGTGCGAGGCGCCGTCAATAAAAGCCGACTCCATCATTTCGCGCGGCAGGGTGCTGATGTAATTGAACAACAAATATGTAGCCAGCGCTAAACCGAAACCGGTATGTGCAAGCCATATCGCAAGGAATGTTCCGTTCAAACCCAACTTGTTATAGTCGCTCAGGATGGGAACCAGCGCGATTTGAAGTGGAACCACTAACAACCCGATGATCATAATAAATAAGGTTCGCCGCCCTGGAAAATTCATCCAGGCGAATGCGTATGCTGCAAATGCGGCGATCAAAATCGGGATTACTGTAGAAGGTATGGTGACTGCCAGGCTGTTTAAAAATGCCTGTGACATATCCTGGCCTGGAACGGTTTCGACGGTTCCATCAGGTCTGGTAATCTCGAAAGACGCTCCAAACAACACCTGTTTATAGTTGTCAAGCGTGAAATCCCAGTTGACAGTCCATACCTGCTTCTGTACTTCGATACGCCCAAGACGTTTGTTGCCGATCCAGGTAACTTGTGTATCACCATCCGGAGATGAGACACCTTCACGAAGTTCTTCGAAGGTTCCCTGTACTCCTTCTATCGTCATTACACTATCCGGATCCAGATCGCTCACTTCTTTGGGATCAACTACAGAAACTGTTTCCCATTCGCGATGCGGGAATATTGACCACCATCCAGAAGTCTGGATGTCGAAACGAGTGCGAAAGGAGGAGACCAATAAACCGATTGTTGGGATACTCCAGATCAAAACAAGAACGATCAAGGTGATATTGACAATTACAATCGTGGTCCGTGTTTGTTTACCCATTTTAGAAGGCCTCCGTTTCTCTGAACTGCCGCAAATTGTAAATCAACACTGGAATGACGGTGATGAGCAAAATGATAGCGATTGCAGAACCCCATCCGGAGTTGCGGGCTGTAAACGATTGCCTGTAAAACTGGGTGGCAATCACATGTGTCCCAAACTGCCCACCGGTCATCACCCAAACCACATCGAATATCTTCAAGGTGAAAATAACAATCGTCGTCCAGACTGTGATAATAGTGCCCATAATATATGGGATCATTATGCGGAAGAAAACCTGCATCTCAGTCGCGCCGTCCACCTGCGCCGCTTCGATAATCTCTTCTGGGATGCCCTTTAATGCCGCCGAAAATAGCACCATTGAAAAACCGGTTTGCAGCCAGACCACAATTATGATCAGAAAGAGATTGTTCCAGGGCGCGATGTCAGCCCATTTGTCCCAGGGATGCGGACTGCCTCCCGTGGCTACAACGATGGCATTTAATAATCCAATTTGAGGTGCACCTATTGGTCGAACTTCATATATAAAATTCCAGATAACGCTTGCGCCGACAAACGAGATAGCCATCGGTAGAAATATCAGTGATTTCGCTACACGGTCAAATTTGCTGCGGTCTGCCATCCAGGCAACCACTAATCCACATGCAACAGATGCCGTACTGCCAAAAATTATCCACATGAGATTATTGCGAATGGCTTCTTGGAGCAGCCGCTCGGAAAAAATTGCTATATAATTCCCCAGGCCCACAAATGCAGGGCTCTGTATAGCTTCCGGCCAGGTCCAGGGTGCAAAAGCAGAAAAACCAGGCGGAAATCCATCCCGGTGGAACAGGCTCAGCCAGAAAGTACGGTAAACCGGCAAAGTCAGGTACCACAACATAATAGCTAATGCCGGACCTACAAACACAAAAGGTTGCAAGCGTTGAGTTCATTCATCCGGAAGTCTTTCAACAATGCCGTTGAACACCCAGTAAAGCAAGGCTATACCACCGACACCCCAGATAATGGCTACAATTGTGATAACCCATCTGGGCGCTTCGCTTTCGCGCAGAAAGATAAAACCGCCATAGATCGCCGCGAAGGCGATCAAGGGGATAATAACGGCCAAGAAAATTCGGCCTGACCAGGCTAGAACCTTAGCACCAAAGCTAACATCTTTATCTTCAACTATATCAAGCTGAGCCATGAATAAACTCCTTATTTAAAAGGCTGCCATATCATTACAAACTGGCAGTCTTTTAACAACTAATGGTTACAGCTACATGGACCATTTGATCTCTCGTGGAATGAAGATTTCTTCATCGATTGGGAGTAATTTCAAATTTTATTTGGGGCGACCAAAAATAGGTCGCCCCAGAACATCAATGGTTCAAGTACGAGTGTAGTTTATTGTTCACACAGAGCTGGGAGCTCGATGGTGAAATCTTGCTTTTCCCACATCTCTGCCATGACGTCCACATTGCACTCGTCAACCAGGTCCATACCTGAGTTGGTGAAACTTTCAAACTCCGTACCACTGACGATATTGTCATAAATCATCTGTACGGTGTCATATCCCCAACCCCAATATTTCTGTCCAACCAAACCCTGGACAAAGCCATCCTTCAGGTAATCGAGTTCAAGCGGCAGTGTATCAAAGACGATAGTCGTCATATCTGCTTGAGCTGCTTCCTCCCACAGCGGCATAGAACCTTGGTCGGCGAAGAGCGGCCATAAACCAACAAAGAACCACCCATCCAGATCCGGATAGGCCTGCATGGTCTCTTCAACTACCTGAACACCCAGGTTGATATCATCGTTGCAAACTGCTGTTGTTACGATTTCAATCCCCGGGTAATCAGCAACATAGTCAGTAAATCCTTGAATACGTGCCTCGAGATTTGCAGCGCCGGGAACACCCGTGAGTAAGGCAACCTGACCTTCCTCACCCATGCTGTTCACCAACATCTCACCAGCCGCTAAGCCACCTTCGTAGTTATCCACACCAAGGTATGTGAAGCGGTTGCTGTCCTCTGCATCCGAATCCCAGGTCATAACTGGTAGACCCTGATCGATTGCATCATTGATTGGATCAATACAGCCCGTGGGATCGTTGCAGGATACACCGATCGCTTCCGCGCCGGCGGTCACTGCATCGGCCATAACACGCGCCTGCTCAGCCATTTCAGAGGCGACCGAACCGACATACATGATCTCTACTTCGTACGGACCTGCTTCGGTCAGCTCAGCAGCCTTTGTCTCCGCGCCAACCTTTCCGATCTCAAAGACCGGATTATTCAGCGCTTTGGGGATCCAGGCGATCACCAGCTTGCCATCTTCCAATGCGGCAGCCATTTCGCCTTCTTCAACTGGCGCTTGCGCTTCACCCTCAACGCCGGCTGGCCAGGAGGCATCGATTTCAGCCAGGGCAGTGTCCAGATCGGACAAGCCGCTGACATAGTCGGTCATGCCTGTCCAGAATGAACCTGCACCGACTTCACCAGGCATTAAATCGGAACCGTCAAAGCGGAAGCTGGTCGCTTCAGTAACCAGTTTGGCTATACCGGCTTCCAAATCAACCCCGTACATATCAGGTGTTGCTGTCTGGTGTGCTGCCAGTGCGCCGCCGTTCTGCAGCCATCCGGATGCAGACTCTGGGACGGTGAAGTATTCCATCAACGCCCGGACTTCAGGCCTGTCATTGAACATAGACATCATATCGCCTGCAACCAGGAATGGTTTACCGTATTCATCACCTACTGGTGGGAAATAGAAGAAATCGAAGTCTTCACCAGCCACTGAACCTTCTGGGAAGAAACCGGTGATGAAGTTACCCTGCCGGTGCAGCCAGCATTTGGGCGGATCTTCAAACATTGCCGCCGGCGAGTCACCGAAGAAAGTCGATACGATCGCATCAGTGCCGCCGAACACAAAATCAGGATTGAACCAGATTTCGCTCCAGGTCTCGATGGCGTTCTTCACTTCAGGAGAGGAGAACGGCAGTTCGCCGAGAACCCATTTGTCATAGTTCTCCAGGGAGGTGGTGCGCAGCATCATCTCCTCAGTCCAGTCAGTAGCCGCCCAGCCGGTGGCTGCGCCGGATTCAATACCAATGCACCAGGCTGGATCGCCGTCATCTGCAATCATCTGGGTCAACGCTACCAGCTCATCCCATGTCTCGGGAACCTCGTAGCCTGCAGCCTCAAAGGCAGCCTTCGGGTACCACACCAGGCTTTTACCGTTGAAACGGTGCCACACCCCACCCGTCTGACCTTCTATCTGGGCCATGTCCAGCCAACTCTGATTGTACTGCTGGCTGAGCCAATCCTCTGATATCCATTCAGTCGGGTCAACGATGTGTCCCTGGCGGGCATAGTTGGCCGCTTTACCCGGCTGCGGGAAGTCCGCAATGTCGGGCGCATCGCCCGCGTCCACCGCGATGGACAGACGTGCTTCGAATTCCTTATCGCCGATGTAGTTTACAGTAATACCAGTCGCCTCTTCAAAGGCTGCTATCGACTCAAAGAATCTCTGGTCATCAGGATCAGTAAACGGACCATCCACTGTCACAGTTGTTCCTTCGAATTCGCCAGTCATGGCTCTCTCGAGGAAGCCGCCAGGCATCACATCAAAATCCGCCATTGGCATTTCCTCTTCAGCTGGTTCCTCTGCTGACGGTTCTTCTGCAGCCGGCTCTTCCGCAGCTGGTTCTTCTACCACCGGTTCTTCCGGTTCAGGTGGTGCCTCGGTTGCTGATGGTCCGCAAGCGCTGATGACAAATGCGAAAATCACAAATATCGCCAGCATAGACCATAGGGCTTTGTTTTTAGTCATTTAATCTTCTCCTTATCTAATAGTTGTTTCATTAATATTCTTGTGAGATTTCTGTTATTCGATTTATTTCTTTTTCTTTTACCTCCTTACTTTTATCTAATGCACCGGGTAATTGTTGAACATTTGGAGATTAGTTAAAACCCGGTTCCATTGGATCCACATGAATTACGAATCACCATATGGGTATCCAGAATGCATTGTTTGTGTTCCGGTTCATTTCCCCCAAGGAGCTGAATCAATACTTCGCTCGCTTTACGCGCTAATTCAGGCGCAGGAACATGAACAGTCGTTAATGGTGGATCAATATATTGAGCGAAAGGCAAATCATCAAATCCCACAAGAGCAATGTCTTCCGGGATTAGCAAATCATTTTCATTTAAAGCCGCCTTAGCGCCCAATGCGACAGAATCACTGGCCACAAATGCAGCCGTAAATCCAACGCTTGCATCGATCAAGCTCTGCATTTGTGTAAACCCGCTTTTGACAGTGAAATCGCCAAAGCGGATCAAACCTTCATCATAAGGAATGCCAGATTCTTCCAATGCCATTCGGTAACCTGCCAGTCTATCGGCGGAGGCTGTGTATGTGATAGGTGCATTGGTAATGCATGCAATTCTGGTATGCCCCTTTTTAACCAAATACGCCACAGCTTCTTTTGCTGCGGCGTAATTATCGACATCGACTGAGAAAAACATCGATCCGGGCAGCTGACCGATTAACACGGTTGGAAATCCTTCATTCCAAAGCACCTGAAGTGCATCATCGTCGTATCTCGGTCCCGACAATAAAATTCCATCAATTCGTTTGGCGCGCACAAATTCCAGATATGCTTCCGCTTGATGTTCAGGTTCGACAATATCCATCAATAACCGCATCCCCTTCTGATGGATAACATCAAACAAACCGTCCAGGATTTGCGGGATAAAGGCATCAGATGCGATGTAATGGGGTCTGCGGGTCAGTATCAAACCGATGATCTGTGCTCTCCGGCTGGCTAATGCCTGCGCGGCCGCATCGGGAACATAACCTAATAAATCAGCCGCATCCGCTACTTTCTGGCGCGTGGGAGGACTGATCTTAACCGTCTGGACATCGTTTAACACAAGAGAAACCGTTGTTCGTGAAACACCGGCTAAGTCAGCAACATCCTGGCTGGTAACACGCTTTGTATTCAATTCTTTCCCTGGAATGTCCAAACACTCAACTAACACGCTTCAGTAACGCGCGTTAGTTATGATAGCAGATTTTTGAATGCTAGTCAATAATTTCTCTGTGAATCAATTATTTAAAATGTTTGTGATCGATAAAAGAAAAACACTCAATCGAAACCATTTTTGGATATTAATTTATATCCTTATCAATCCGAGTCCATGGACGCGCTTTTTATTTGTCAAAGGTTTTCACTAAATACAATTCGCCCCGCTCGAAGGCCCGTTTTTCATAGTATCTTTTGGTTCCTATAGCCGAAATTACTGCTATTTGTTTGAAATTTCTTTCTCTTGCGATACGTTCTGCTTCAATTAGGAGTTTGGACCCCATCCCAATATGCTGCGCAGCTCCTTGTGCTTCAACGCCTACAGGCAGTGACTGCCCATAAACATGCATTTCCCGGATAATGGCTGCATTTTCCAGGTCAACCATCCCTGTACTGGGTGAATTGTCTCCAGGAAGCGTTAAGCGCAGGAACGCTGCCAGCTTATCACCCCCTGTTTTGAAAAATAAAAAATGTTCCTCGGAATTATCGGAAAAATATATCAGGTCATCCAAATGAAGATCGTTTATATCGACGCTCTCTCCACGCACTTCTCTGCATCGAATACAATTACAGACAGTGCCACGCTTTTTCATCTCCAACTGAATGTCTTGTCGCAGACTGGTGCGTTTATTTCCTTCCACAACATTGGTTGACGGGATATCACGCACGACCCTGTTCACCCGGCAATAGCGAGGGATCGTTTCTTTTAAATCGGCTATCAACTCGATGAGCTCTTCTGTAGAATATGGTGTGTATTCCCTTCGCTCCCAGTAAGTGTATAAATCAGCATTTTCTAATAGTTGAGTGGGATAGATTTTAATCTCGTCCGGACAAACCCCTTCCCACAGGAGGGAAAAATCTTTCCTGTCTGACTTTAGAGAAGCGCCTAACAAGTTCGGCATCCAGTGTAAGACAATCTTAAATCCTGCTGCTCGCAGTAAATTTACCGCTTCTCGGGTTTGAGCGCCTGAATGGCCGCGCCGGTTGATCTCAAGAATATTGTCATCAAAACTTTGTACCCCCATTTGTACTTTCGTGACGCCCAACTTACGCATCCAAACCAATTCACCATTATCTATATGATCCGGGCGGGTTTCGATGACCATGCCCACATTACGGTGGGTTGTCGTTTCGTTAATCCTTTGCGCCTCTTCGAGATCGGACGAATCACTTTGATTGAGCGCATCCAGGCAGCGTTGTACGAACCACTCCTGATAATCACGGCGGTAAGCGCTCCATGTTCCACCCAGTATCAATAATTCAATTTTATCCGTCGGGTGACCTACTGCTTCTAGCGCTGCAATACGCGCTGAGACCTGATTGTAAGGTTCAAACTCGTGTTGTAACGCACGCATCGCGCCTGGTTCGTCGGGGAGATAGCTCTTTGGCATGCGCACGTCCGTCGGACAGAAAATGCATTCCCCCGGACAAGGATAAGGTTTTGTCAGCACTGTTACGGTAGTTACACCCGATAGCGTCCGGACCGGTTTCAAGCGGATGCGTGCCAAAAGTTCACTGTCAGCAGGTTGTTCACCCTTCTCCACTATATCCCGATAAACAGATACCAGCAGGTGTTTCCCGATATATCCACCTTCGGGGAGCGGATTTTTGCGAACCGCTTCTTTTACCTCCATACCATTTTGAATTTCAGCCAGCACATGCCGCGCCAGAGCTATTTGGTCAGGAGAGTATTGGCGCTTATTTTGCCAATTTTGTACGTCCAATTATTTAAACCCAATCCAACAATTATAATTTTTACTTATATTGAACAAAATTTTTTCCAACACGCTATAATTATTTCATGGAACAGGATATTGCAGAACGCCTGATAAATCTAAACAAGCAATTTTATGGGGATTTTGCAAAACAGTTCTCGTCTACTCGCCAGCGACTGCAGCCCGGTGTTAAGCAAATCATAGCACAATTGCCGCTAAATACCAGTATCCTGGATCTTGGATGTGGAAATGGAGAATTGTGCATCCAACTGCACAAAATGGGTTTCCATGGAACTTATGTGGGGATCGATTTTAGTACACAACTGGTAAACATTGCGAATAATAGGTGGAAAGATTATTTTCACAGCGAACATGTTAAACAAGCTCGTGATATCCAAAATCAAAATCCTGTATTCCTGGAAAGCGATATTACATGTGAAGGTTGGCATTCAGATTTACCAATTCAGAAATTTAATTCGGTTTTCTTATTCTCCGTCCTTCACCATATCCCCAGCAAACGATTGCATTTAAGGGTATTAAAGGATATTTATCAAGTGCTTTTTTCTGGTGGAAAGTTGTTCCATTCTGAATGGCAGTTCTTAAAAGTACCCGCCTCCGTTCCAGAATTAAATCCTGGGAAACAATAGGACTTAATCAAGAAATGGTTGATTTGGATGATTATTTACTTGACTGGAGACATGAAGGTTATGGATTGCGATATGTACACCACTTTTCTCTTCCAGAATTGGAAAGCCTGGCTGTCACCAATAAATATTCAATAGTAGAAACTTTCTTGTCTGACGGAGAGCGGAGTAATCTAGGTTTATATCAGACATGGCGTAGAGATTGATATATCCAACTATTTAACACGATAGTATAATATTTTAGTCTCAACTTTTAACTGGGCTTGGTGATATACATTTTGTAAGACCACTCAATTAAGCATTAAACCACTCATAAATATTAATGCGCATCCTGGTAATCTCTGACATTCACGCAAATCTGACAGCCCTTAAGACTGTGCTTGATCATGCTGCTGACTTTGATGCTGTTTGGTGTTTGGGTGATTTAGTTGGTTATGGACCCGATCCGAATGAATGCATCCAAAAAGTACAGGACTTGCCAGGCTTGCTTTGTATAATGGGCAATCATGATGCTGCCGCGTTAGGGCATATCGATACGATGACTTTCAATCCGGAGGCGCGCACCGCCCTGGAATGGACACAAAAAACTTTATTCAAAGAAAGCATTTCCTTTTTAAAGAAATTGCCGGAAACCATCGAAAATAACAATGTCTTTTTAACGCACGGTAGTCCAAGACAACCGGTCTGGGAATACCTGATGGATGTCCAAACGGCGACAATAAATTTTGATCATTTTTCTACACCATATTGCTTTGTCGGTCATACACATTTGCCAGTTACATTCACACTCGAATCAGGAACTTCATCCTCTCGCCTAAAAGTCCCAGTACCTAATACGAGGATCAACCTGACACCCAGAATGATTATTAACCCCGGATCAGTTGGGCAGCCTCGCGATAACGATCCGCGCGCAGCTTATGCAATATATTATCCTGAAGAGGGGATATGGGAATATCGACGTATTGAATACGATATTCCATCTGTGCAAGCTCGCATGGCATGCGAGAACCTGCCCGCACGGCATATTCTGCGGCTCGAATTGGGGTGGTAATCGAGTTCTGATTTTGTATATGATTTGGGGGAACAAATTTTGAAGTTCAAGCGTCTCCAAGAAAGACTAAACCATAAATAGGAGGAATGCTGAAATGAAAAACACTCACAACAGACATATCAGCCAGTTACTTTTAATCTTATTGTTCTCAGGGCTTGTTTTAGGATCCTGCGCGTCAGCTCCCAAATCCTATGGCGAAGCTGTTTATGAGGAAGCCGCTGCAGAATATGAAGCCGCGCCGCAAGCCATGTCGAAGGATATGGAATATGTCGAAGAAGGAAGATCATTTTCCAATTCCGCTCCAGATGAAGTTCAGAGGATTGTCATTAAGAACGCCAGCATAACCATCGTTGTCGACGATCCAACAACCACTCTGGATACTGTCAGCAAAATGGCTGAAGATATGGGAGGATTTGTAGTCTCTGCAAATCTCTATCAGAGAGAATTGGAAAATGACCTGACTGTCACTCAAGCGTCCATCACTATTCGCGTTCCTGCGGAAAAACTTAACCAAGCGCTTGGCCTGATCAGAGGTAGTAGCGAACAAGATCCACTAAACGAATCTGTCGAGAGCCAGGATGTAACCAGAGATTATGTCGATCAGAAGTCACGACTGCGAAACCTGGAGAAAACAGAGGCTCAATTATCAAAGATCATGGAAGAAGCTGACGAGACAGAAGATGTCCTGGCTGTTTATAGTGAACTGGCTCGGGTCCAGGAACAGATTGAAGTCACCAAGGGACAGATCCAGTATTACGAACAATCCGCAGCGATGTCCATCATCAATATCGAAATCCTGCCGAATGAAGCAGTCCAACCTTTAACGATTGGAGGCTGGCAGCCTGCAGGTGTAGCGAAAAGCGCGGTCCAGGCATTAATAAATGCACTCACATTCATTGTTGATGCTGCGATTTGGATCGCCATCTTCGTCTTACCCGTCCTGCTGGCTCTTTTTATTATTTTTGTAATTCCCCTCTACCTGATCATAAGAGTGATTCGGCGCAGGCGAAAACAATCTAAAAAAGAGGGTACCTTAAAAACTAATGAAGAATCAGAAACCGAATAAAGATTGAGTAATAATAAAAAAATATAAACTTTGATAATTCGCTCAACAAGAACTAAACAATATCCGGCGCTTCACAGGAGCACTAATACGTGTGTTGAAACTAAAGCGCTGGAATTTGTTTTAATAAGTACTTATCGGTACCGATTTACATCCATTCAATTTTTTTTAATCAAAAGAAATAAAAGTTCACAATAAAAACCTCAGATCAATACAAGGATCAAGACAGCAGGTATAATCAGATTTATGGACGAATTAGAACATTATGCCCGTTCTATATTGGGGATTCAACTATCCACCCCTCAATTAAATGCTCTCCAATGGTATGAAAATGAGCTCATCGATTGGAATTCCCGCCACAACCTGACCACCATAAAAGATCCAGAACAGATTCGTGTAAAACATTTCCTGGATTCATTAACGTGTTTGCTGGTTATGGACGATATTCCGCTTGAGGATATTGTAGACGTAGGTACAGGCGCCGGCTTTCCTGGGATCCCTTTAAAGATAATCAAACCTGAAACCCGCCTCACATTAATTGAATCCGTAGGAAAAAAAGCTAGGTTTTGCCAGCATGTCGTCAGTTCCTTAGGCCTTGAAGATGTTGAAGTAATTCACGACCGGGTGGAAACCATTGGACGAAAACCCGAATACCGCCAGAGGTATAAATGGGCTATCGCACGTGCAGTTGCTGTCCTGCCAACCCTTGTAGAATACCTGCTGCCGTTACTACGCATTAATGGGACTATGATTGCCATGAAAGGCGAGGATGCCCCCGCTGAAGCGCACGATGCGGAATACGCAACAAGTATTATGGGTGGACATTTTCGTAAACTTTTTAATGTAACCTTGCCGGGTGTTGCTGAAGAACGTTACCTGGTGTTGATAGACAAAATCGCTACCACTCCTGATGTTTATCCGCGCAGAGTTGGAGTCCCGAGAAAACGACCATTAAAGTCCACTTGAACCCCCCATTGTTCACCCCGATTATTCGATAAGAACCACATCTCCAATTTTAATATCCCCAACCTGTAAGACCTTCGCATACACTCGAGACCATCCTTTATGCGACTTGTCAGAAATGCGGTCATTACCCTCTTTAAAAAAGTACTTCGCAATCGCTTTACAGGGTGTAGTAAACGATGTCACCTGGATGAAAACCTCATCTCCAATTCTGACCCGGGTTCCAGGAACCACTAAATCCCAATCTATCCCAGTAATTGTCAGATTCTCACCCAATGCTCCTGGAAAAACAGGATGCTCTTCACTTTCCAATTTAAGCAGTAATTCCAACGAATAAAGACAAAGCGCTCGTTCCAGACCGCCGTGAACTTTTTTGTTTTTTTGACTGTCTCCAACAATCCCGAAATTGCTGACGCTGCAGTTATCGACTGATTTTTTTGGCACCCCTCCAGGTGAGATGTTTATTTGAAACACGCGCCCAAATGATTTTGTGTTGTTCTTCTTTGGTTTGTTCATTTTAACAATCGTCCCTCTTCAATCCTCCACACCTGAGATTTATCGATAAATCCTTTATCGAAAAGATCTAGATCAGTTGTCGTCAATAAAGCCTGCTCACTTTCTTCCACTCTTGACAACAAATCCGCTCGTCGAACTGGGTCAAGCTCGGCCAAAACCTCGTCTAACAGCAAGACTGGCCACGTGCCGGTTTTTTCCAGAATCCAATCAACCTCAGCTAGTTTTAAAGCCAGGACCGCAGTCCTGTTTTGACCGCGTGAACCAAAATGTCCTAAATCAATGCCATTACTTAACAATCTTAGTTCATCTCTATGCGGACCGATTGTCGTAACTCCGCGCTTGATTTCTTCCCTGCGTAATTCAGCTAAAGTCAGCAAAAAATTGTTATGAATTTTTTCCAGGGATACTGTTGTTCGATCTAATGGAGTATCGAAAGGAAACGAGATTTGGTCGTAATATTTAGGGAGGGGATCAAAAGCCGGGTTATAGGTTAAGCGCAGTATTTCTTTATTTCTGGTCAAATTAGAGTGGATAATGGCGGCAATTTTCTCCAATTCTTGTATGGCCTGAATGCGCGCATGGATAATTTTTGATCCGTCTGATGACAGGTGTTCATCCCAATACGATAACTGCTCTTCATCTCCCCCGCGCTCACCAAGCTGTTTTAATAAGGCATTTCGCTGAGAGAGAATTTTTCTATAATTGGTTAGTAGTCCTGCGTAAGCAGGGAGGACCTGGCTGATAGCGATATTAAGATATCGACGGCGATCTTCAGGAGCCCCCTCAACGATCCGAAGCATCTGCGGTGTAAACAAGACCGCATTAAAACTCCCGATCACCTCACTGACTTTTCGTTTCACCCCATCAAAGAGGATTTCTTTCCGCATCCGGGCTGAATTATTTGAATTTCGTTTTTCTTGGATTATGCGTACTTCGACTTGATGCTTCCCGCTGGTGCCCAACTCTTTCAACGAATTTTTGGGTGCATCCTCAAATTCAGCCTTTATCCTTGCTACAGCAATCTGGTCCCTGCTCGAGATAAAATTGATCAACTGCCGCTCATTTGTGGTTTGAAAAGATACAAATGTCGCCAGGTAGTTCACAGATTCTAATAAACTGGTCTTTCCCTGAGCATTACTTCCCACCAACAGCACTAACCCGCCAGGAACATCGATATCCAGGCGGGCGAAGTTTCGAAAGTCGGTCAGTGAGAGATGGTTAAGACGCATTCAAGTGTTCAATATCTGCAATAGGATTTCCTACAAATTAGCAGGTTTTCTCGGTTGAATGTCAATCCGCGGGAGATACCTGATTTGGTTCCTCCTCTATCGCCATAATTTTATCCGTCCGATCAATATAAAGTATTCCATCCAGGTGGTCGATCTCATGCTGAAATATGCGCGCCAGCCATCCTTTGGTCTTGATTTTCAGGGGTTGTCCTTGCCGATTGTATCCTTTGACGACTACTGTCTTCGATCGTTCCACTTCTCCCACAAAGCCCGGAATTGACAAGCATCCTTCAGTTCCGGACACCACTTCCTGTGAAAATTTGGAGAGCTCAGGATTTACGATGATATACAATTTTGGCGGAAAAACTTCATCCTCCTCATCCCCAAACTCAACAACAATGATACGCAGCGATACATTCACCTGTGGCGCCGCCAATCCCACTCCTGGCGCGGCGCGCATGGTCTCCACCATATCATCTATCAGAGCTTGTAACTCACTATTATATTGAGAGACTTTACGCGCTTTTTTACGCAGTACTGGTTCCGGGAGAGTAATGATATCTAGAACCGTCACATCAACCTCATTTCATGTCAATTTATTTGCGCGACAATTTTACTCTGATTTTTATTAATTCTCAGGGTGACTTGGTGAGATATTCAATTTTTCAGTCTGTTTATGGTAAATGGCTATCCAATCTGCGACTCGATTACGGTCTTTGACCGCCTCTAACTCCTCTGTCCGCCGTTGCTGAGCTGACATACGCGCAAAAATTTCGGATTGCACCTGTGCAGGATTGAATACTCCATAAAATTGGAATTTTTCAGTACCCACATTAATCGTGACCGTACCATAATTCAACATCAATCCCAATATCCCCACACGGCTGTGTTCCAGACTCAGAATATTTTCTAATGATGCGGATTTCTTATCTTCTCGACCCAAGGGCTTCCGTTCAATATCGTAGATATGCTCCACCGTGATCACATATATATCATTGCGCCAATCTATATATTGGTATATCGAAATCCCGAATATGAGAAAGGACACAAAAAGCCATATACCAGCGGTAGTCTGGTTTATTTGCTCGGTTTGATATAGATAATATAACAAGATAAACAACCCCACGAAGACCAATGACTGCAGCCAGATCTTTTTTAATAGGACAAACCAGTGTTTCCGGTAGGTGATTTTATCTCCCTGCACATAACGCATTTTAATGAAATCAATAAATATATTACCAGTTGCAGTACTTTTCACCTCATGTTTGGGTAATGGTTGAGGTGTTTTTTTTGATTGTATTGATTTTTCATCAATTAACCCCAAACGCTGACCAATCACAACTTCCATAACATCATTATCAATAAGTTTCGAGAGGTCACTAGTCCTTTTCTGTTGTCCATTGATAAATTCAACCATCTGTTCAGGCGCCCGGATACGTTTCATCGGAATTTCACCCGTGTAGGTTTTTACGTTTACAGTACCGTAATCGATTAGCAGACGAAGACTGAAAAATGATTGCACATTGGATGTAAGTATTGTGGATAAAGGCGCCTCTTGACGGCTGTCATATAACAGAATAACTTTTTCAATCCATAGAACCCGTTTACTTGTGACTGCATAGTAATCATTTCCCCAATCACGCCACAACCATACTAACAACCCTATCGAAATCAGCAAGACCGTAAATCCAACAATCATATATGATCTATTGGATTCTACAGTTCCCCACCCGATTAATAAAAGAAAACCAACCATAAATACCATAGGTAACAACATTTTTATGTACAAAAAGAACTCGTGTTTGCGAGTTATCATATAAACGGCCTCGTCTTCATCCAGCCATTTAAATAATTTCCTTCTCGCCATTTTCCTACTTTCTGCGGTAATTCTGAGAGAGCGGTTTATGCGCGGATATTGTTTCAAAAGCGATAACAGGCGGGTTTTTGGTAATCTCAAATATTCCACGTCATCAAATGCAAGCGCTTTGTCTCCATGGATACCCTCATCCAAACATTCCTGACCAAAATAATCTCCAACCGTAAAAGTGGCGTATTTTTGTCTGCGCTTACCTTTCAGTACGCTTATAGACAACGTTCCCTTTGCTACTATATAAAAGTATTCTGCAGGGTCATTTTCAGTGTATAGAGAGGTGCCTGAGGCTAGTGAAACAAATTCAAAATCCAAAGCTAATCTGGAAATATCACTATCATCGAGTTCCGAAAAAAGAATTTGATTTTTCAGAATATCCATAATTACTGTATTTTCTCTGTTCATAATTTGACCTCGAGCAGAACTCAAATAGGGACCTTGAATTTACACCAGGACTTCCATATTAGCGAGCGGAACAACAGCGAGCGACTGATCTTCAAAAAGGACCTCTGCTGCTGTCGTAAATAATCCATTCGGTAATCTTGTAACACCCTTTAGTTTATGTAACTTACCAATTTTTCCTAATTGAGATGGGGAAACAACTTTGACCATTTGTCCTTTGAAAAATTCATATTCAGGTTCCGGCAAGTCGTTCGCTTGACCAAAAACTCTTGGAATAATCACCTCCGGACGTACTCCCCTCACCCGATCCACAGGCTCCCCATTTATCTCCACGTATTGTCCGGAGTACTTTCTCAAAAGATCATAAGCCATGCTGTTGATGGGGTGTTGTCCAAACCCCTCTAAAAGGAGGGCAGCGAAAGGCAAATTGTTTAAAATGGGTATCAAATCGGGGGAGATTGATGGGAGAACCAAACCAT
The DNA here is from genome assembly GCA_963753725.1 of uncultured Chloroflexia bacterium. Lineage (GTDB taxonomy): Bacteria > Chloroflexota > Anaerolineae > Anaerolineales > UBA4823 > CAVWDI01. The sequence continues at coordinate 876,646 of CAVWDI010000001.1, forward strand.
GCAGCGGCAATTCAGCAGCTTTCTTTAACACAGCTGCATTTTTGCAATAACCACCAATAATGACCTTATTTCTCAATTCATTTTCCAGGTCATCAACGACGAATTCCTCATTTAAATGATTAACCAGCATAACCATTTCACCTGCACCAAGTAAACCATTCCCCCAAATCCCCTGAATTACACAACCGAATGATTTGATAATTGCCCCACGTCCAGGAATGAGTTCGTCGACTTCGCCAGATAATCCAGCTTTCAGTTGATATGGCTCACCCTCATTTCTAATTATCAATACGCCTTCATCAATATCAATAATTCGTCCACTGGTCGGCGCTCTTACAACGCGTTTGGTGAAACCCACCGGTCCTGCAACGATATGTCCTTTATTGACTATTTCGTTTTCTTCAAACTGCAAATAATTACACGCTTCTTTTTTTGATACTCCCAATCCGCGCGCAAAATTCAACGAAAAATGCTTTGGTTGTGTATACGAATTAGCGATTATATCCACAGAAGTTATGGATTCTCCTTTGCGTACCAGCACATTCCCCTCTGATGGAGTGGTTCGTGAGCGGAAAATATTTACATCACAACAAATCTGGATCTTTGAATTGATCATGTGAAGTCCCCATCCAAAACCCGATACCAGCCTCTGATTTGGTCAATTCGATGATGTTTATCTCCCCTCAGCGTCAATGGTCTCCCGCGTGCATCAACAATCACACCAACATGTCCACCGGATACTCGAATAACGCCTCCTCTTCCAGGTGCACCCATCCCGACATCACAACGATGAAAAGGCTGCAAAAACAAATTCGCTGTTTCACCCTTGGATAGTGGAAGCTTCAACAAATCTCCCTTTTTTATTTCAAATTTACATTCATCTCCATTCTGACATACCATACGGACCCTCAGTATTGGTGTGCCGTTATCTTCCTCACTATTTGCTGATACCAGCGTGCAAAGATGCGTGATTATCCCCGAATCTAATACTTGAACCGCCAATAATGGATTATCAGCAGCTGCAGCCCCTAATATACTTACAATCTGATTCGTATCTATGAACAATGAAGTCGCCCCAGTAGGTTGAATACCATTCAGAAGCGCGAGAGTGGTTCTAGTAAAATCTTGTACCTGGGATAAAATGCCTCCAGTTACTAGTATTCGATCAAACGATGGTCGAACTTTTTGGGATTTGATTTTAGAATTATCCTGAAAATCGTTATTTATCTCTGCAATGGTGAACTTGAGAATCTGCTGTGCAATCGCGAATTCAATATCTAGATCCACTTCTGATGCAGGGATGCTGGATGGGTATAAAGATTTGTTGAGAATATATTGCTCAACGTACAACTCCTCAACACCATATGACAGCCACTCCGTGATTTCGGCTAATGATATATTCTTGAGGATATTCGAAATACCACTGCCCATGCCGCACTCAGGAAATACTTCCATACTGAGTCCCCCGGATTGAGCTGCCGCAATTAATGTCTTCGATGATCCGATATCGATTCCTAAAACCCCATTTTTCATCTCCGTGGATAAATCCAAAAAATGGATTATCCTGCCAAACGCTTCAAAACCATGAATGACATCATTCTTCAAAGGTTGAGTTTCTTTGAACAACCCCGGAATATTATTCTTATGAATATCCAGCGCGATATCCGCTAATTTATCTTTTAGCCAATCCGTTCGTTCGACTTCTGAAGAATCCCTGAATATTTTTCCTATATCGTTTAACCCTTCTTTGTGAGAAGACTGCTGGTTAACATATGTTATGGAATTATTAGACCCACATAAAAAAACTGGCTGTTGAGCCTCCGGAATTGATAATCCGACAAGACGAGACATTTTTTTTAATTTCTCATCCAGATTATTTTTTTCGTTTTCTGATAAGCCTGCAACCCAGACTAAATCGGGTTTTAGGCTAACAACCGTATCAAGCGCACCAAAGATCGACTCATCGTCTTCGATTGAAACCTCACCAATGATTTGTCCAGGATATCCTTTAAGTAACTTTCGGAAATCATATGTTGAAGATTTGGCGCCAAAATTGACGACCATAACATTTAAAGGATGATTACATGACAGTACAATTGCTGCCGTATGGGATTTTTCCCCTTTCGAATGTCCGCTGAAAAGACCATCGTTGTCTGATTGTAAAAACCTTAACCCTGTGGTCTCCGATAATTGATCACATGCTTTACGAATTCCTATTCCAATATCTTTTCTTGATAATCCAGAAGTCGTTTTTGATTCTCCCACAGCAATAAAACGATAATAATCCTCAACAACATCAAACATAAACGCCCTGATGAAATCGTCTCCAACTTCTAAAACTAAACTTGGGTGTGCATGGTTCAATATCTTAGTTCTGCTGGCCCCCTCCTCACCTATTAAATTCTCAAGAATTCTTACCTGTTTAAATTGGGTTTCGTAAATCTCGCGAGCGGATGGATGAACATCCTTTCCAACAGGATATGATAACAAGCTTGCTGGTGGCAGCACGTTAGAGATACTGTCAATCGATCTGGAAATTTTAGCCCTTGACATTAACGGCCGTTTGGAGGCAATGCTTAGATTTAAGTGTTCCTCTATCAGAAGTTCCTCCACTATTCACATCCAAACCTAAAGCTGACGCTCTTGTGATTTTGGTATTTCAATCCAAAATGATATGTTCTTGTCATTGCATCAATACTATTATTGTATGGTTGAGATTAAGCATGAACACATCTGGGATTATCCAGGTCCCACATCCTGTAATGAACCTGGTTCCAGATGACTGAGATTTGAACTTGCAAGTTATATGCCCACGCTAATCAACCGAGTACGCTCTAGACCTTCCTCGATCACAAAATAACCACTCGAATGCACAATTTTCCGAAATATGACATGTCACAGGACTTTTTTATGCCATATATAACTTTCAACGAGTAATAATGAGGACTAAACTTATCAATCGGCAATTGGGTTCACATATGTGAATCTTTAAGTATAAATAACGCTTCACAGCGAGAAAAAGAGGAATTGGAGTTAAAATATGAACGATTCGATAATTACAATTGATGGTAATGAAGCCACAGCATATGTCGCACATAAATTGAGTGAAGTTGTAGCTATATACCCCATCACACCCTCATCTTCAATGGGGGAATTCGCAGATGAATGGTCTGCATTAGGTAAGACAAATATCTGGGGGACCGTTCCACTTGTTGTTGAAATGCAATCTGAGGGAGGCGCCGCTGGCGCAGTGCACGGCGCATTGCAAACAGGGTCCTTGACCACCACATTTACAGCATCCCAGGGATTACTGCTCATGATCCCGAATATGTACAAAATCGCGGGCGAATTAACTTCGACAGTATTTCACGTATCTGCTCGATCAGTTGCAGCGCAGGCGCTCTCAATTTTCGGCGATCATTCCGATGTGATGGCAACACGAGCTACTGGTTTCGCGTTTTTGGCTTCCGGATCAATCCAGGAAGCGCAAGACATGGCAATGATCGCCCATGCAGCTACATTACAATCCCGGGTTCCATTCATACATTTCTTTGATGGCTTCCGCACATCCCACGAAGTCAGCAAAATTGAACGCCTGAGCGATAGCCAAATCCGGGGATTAATCGATGACAGTTGGGTTCATGCGCATCGCGCTCGAGCTCTATCCCCTGATCACCCTGTAATCCGCGGTACAGCACAGAACCCGGATGTATTCTTCCAGGCGCGTGAAACTGTCAATCCCTATTACCAGGTCTGCCCGGATATCGTTGCACAAACAATGGATAAATTCGCGGAAATTGTTGGAAGGAGATACCATCTTTTCGATTATGTCGGTGATCCAAATGCGGAACGTGTTATAGTGATAATGGGTTCAGGTTCAACCACAGCCGGTGAAACCGCTCAATTCCTGGCTGGTCAAGGTGAAAAAGTGGGTGTAATAAAAGTACACCTTTACCGCCCGTTCTCAATGAAACATTTCATGGACACCCTTCCGAAATCGGTCAAATCAATAGCTGTATTAGACCGCACAAAGGAACCAGGTTCCCCTGGAGAACCTCTCTATTTGGACATAGTAAATACACTTACTGAATGCGAATTCCAAGGTAAGGAACCAGATGTGGTCGGCGGTCGTTATGGGCTTTCATCGAAGGAATTTACCCCCGCGATGGTGAAAGGTATTTTTGAAGAATTGGCCAAACCAGAACCGAAGAACCACTTCACAATCGGCATCAACGACGATGTTACCCATACCAGCCTGGATTACGAACCTGATTTTCACATTGAGTCTCCTGATACTGTACGCTGCGTTTTCTGGGGTTTGGGTGCAGATGGCACGGTCGGAGCAAATAAAAATTCGATCAAGATCATAGGTGAGGAGACCGAAAATTATGCCCAGGGCTTCTTTGTGTATGACTCTCGAAAATCAGGCGCAGTAACTGTATCCCACTTGCGTTTCGGTCCCAAACCAATTAATGCGCCTTACCTGGTCAGTAAAGCTAATTTCGTAGCCTGTCACCAGTTCTCCTTCTTGGAGCGATTTGATGTGCTCAAATTCGCAATGCCTGGCGCAGTATTCCTGCTTAACAGCATTTATGATCCTGCAGATGTCTGGGACAATTTGCCGCGTGAGACCCAAGAGGCGATTATCGAAAAAGAATTGCGCTTCTATGTTATCGATGCATATGAAGTGGCGGAAAAAACCGATATGGGGAAGCGCATCAATACCATCATGCAAACTTGTTTCTTTGCCATCAGCGGTGTGCTGCCCCGTGAACAGGCAATTGAAGAGATCAAAAAAGCGATTAAAAAGACATATGGTAAGCGCGGTGAAGCAGTCGTCCAGCGTAACTATGAAGCCGTCGATAAATCTCTAGAAAATTTGCACGAAGTAAAGGTGCCAAACCAAGTAACCAGTGAATTAACTCGACGGTCACCTGTATCCGCAGCTGCTCCTGAATTTGTACGGGAGGTGCTTGGGACAATCATTTCCGGTTACGGAGATGACCTGCCGGTAAGCGTGTTCCCAGATGATGGCACATACCCAACAGCAACCACGATGTGGGAAAAGCGCAACATTTCTTTAGAAATCCCAGTTTGGGAACCTGACCTTTGTATTCAATGCGGAAAATGTGTATTTGTCTGTCCGCACGCAGTTATTCGTGAAAAAATATATGATACATCATACCTGGAAAACGCGCCCGAAAGCTGGCTTTCTGCAGATGCACGCTGGAAGGAATTTCCAAATCAAAAATATACCCTGTCAGTTGCGCCTGAAGACTGCACCGGCTGTGGTTTGTGCATAGAAGTCTGTCCTGCAAAGGATAAGAGCCAGGTCGGTCGCAAAGCAATTAATTTGGCGCCGCAACCTCCCATCCGGGAACGTGAACGCCAAAATTGGGAATACTTCCTGGATGTGCCTGAGGTTGACCGCACCCAAATCAGCCTCAAGACGATTAAAAACTCTCAACTTTTGCAACCTTTGTTTGAATTCTCTGGCGCTTGCGCTGGATGCGGTGAAACCCCGTATGTGAAGTTATTGAGTCAGTTGTTCGGTGATCGGATTATCGTGGCAAATGCCACGGGTTGTTCCTCAATTTATGGGGGAAACCTACCAACCACACCTTGGGCAAAAAACGAAGACGGCCGTGGACCAGCCTGGTCAAATTCACTCTTTGAGGATAATGCCGAATTCGGTATGGGTATGCGGCTAACCGTTGATAAACAAATCGAATATGCCAGGGAATTACTACCTATACTTTCTGACATCATAGGTGAACAACTCGTTCAAGATTTGCTCGAAGCTGACCAAACCAGCGAGGCTGGTATCAGAGATCAGCGTCAACGAGTGGCAGTTCTTAAAGAGGTACTTCAGAATTCAGCTGATCCCAAAGCGCAAGATTTATTAAGTCTTGCTGACATGCTCGTTCGCAAGAGTGTTTGGATCCTCGGAGGGGATGGGTGGGCATACGACATCGGCTACGGCGGGTTGGACCATGTTCTGGCATCCGGCCGCAACGTAAACGTACTCGTAATGGATACCGAAGTGTACTCCAACACTGGTGGACAGGCCTCCAAAGCTACACCAAGAGCGGCTGTAGCTAAATTTGCTGCCCAAGGTAAAGGCATGCCTAAAAAAGATTTAGGTATGATAGCCATGGCATACGGCTATGTCTACGTCGCTCATATTGCATTCGGCGCCAGCGATCAACAAACGCTGAATGCGTTCTTGGAAGCGGATGCTTTCGATGGTCCTTCACTCATTATCGCATACAGCCACTGCATCGCTCACGGCTTCGACCTTCGGAATGGGTTAGAACAGCAGAAATTGGCTGTGCAATCAGGCGCCTGGCCGCTGTACCGGTTTAATCCAGCCCTGATCGAAGAGGGAAAAAATCCACTCAAGATCGATTCGAAGGAACCCACGATACCTGTAAGCAAATATGCGTACAACGAATCGCGCTACCGTATGCTGCTGCAAAGTAATGAGCAGCGGGCTGAGGCATTGATGAAAAAGGCTCAACAGGATGCAGAAAGTCGTTGGGACCTGTATCGACAGATGGCCGCTATGCATTACGACAGCCCAAAAGAGGAAGCAACGAAAGAATAGGAACCAAAATCTGATAGATAAGATTAATCTCAAATTCTGAGATTTAATGGCAAAAATAAATAAAAAAGGAATCAAATATGGCTGACTTGACGACAACATATTTAGGAATGCAGTTGAAGAATCCGCTAGTAGCGTCTTCTTCGCCTTTAACTCAAAAAATCGATACTTCGAAGCAACTAGAGGGTGCTGGCGTTTCTGCAATTGTTATGCACTCTTTGTTCGAAGAACAGATTATCCGTGAGAGTTTGGCGCTTCACGAAGATTTAATGCGCGGTACAGATTCATTCGCAGAAGCGTTGAACTACCTGCCCACTTTCGGAGCTACAACCATTGGTCCGGATACATATGTAGATACTTTACATAACATCAAAGAGGCAGTAAGTATTCCAGTAATCGGCAGCTTGAACGGTGTATCCGACGGCGGTTGGATTGAATACGCTCAAAAAATTGAAGATGCAGGGGCAGACGGACTTGAATTGAACCTGTATTATCTGGCGACGGATATCGATCTCACAAGCGCTGATCTGGAGGAACAATACATTTCTCTAGTACGCAGTGTCAGAAAACAGGTGAAAATCCCAATCGCGGTAAAGTTGAGCCCGTTCTACACCGCACTTCCAAATTTCGCTAAACAATTGGCGGAAGCAGGTGCGGATGGGCTGGTGTTATTCAACCGTTTCTACCAGCCAGATTTCGATCTGGAAGAATTAGAAGTAGTCCCCAACTTAGTGTTGAGTAACTCAAATGAAATGAGGCTTCCGTTGAGATGGATTGCGATCCTCTCCGGCAGGGTGGATATCGATTTCGCATTGACTAGCGGAGTGCACAACGCTGAAGATGTTCTCAAATCGATTATGGCAGGTGCCAGTGTAACAACCGTTGCTTCCGAATTCCTTCAAACTGGTGTTTCAGCCGCTGAAAGAATACTCACAGATCTTGATAATTGGATGGATGAACATGAATATACATCCATCGAGCAGATGAAAGGGAGTATGAGCCAGCAAGCAGTGGCCGTACCGAGCACTTTTGAGCGCGCGAATTATATGAAAGTTCTCAGCTCATATTAAATCAATCTTTATACTTATATTCACAAAATAATCTCCATACCTGAAGAGACAACAGCCCCCGTGAAAAATCACGGGGGCTGTTGTCAAAATTTCTTTTCAAATATAGGAGTAGTAGATTTAATCCATTTTATGAATATTACTATTCAGAAGGATGGATCGTCCTGAAAATTCAATATCAGCTGTTTGCTTTTTGCGGCACCTGAGACTGTTTTTTATAACGGTAAATAATGCGACCGCGCATTAAATCATATGGAGAGATCTCTACTTGAACCCGATCTCCTAATAATATTCGGATGTAATACTTCCTCATTTTTCCGGATGGATAAGCCAAAATTTCATGGTCGTTATCCAATCGGACCTTAAACTGAGTTCCTGGAAGGGCTTCGATTACAGTCCCTTCCACCGTTAACTTTTCTTCAGCTTTTGCCATCTACTCCTCCATGTTTAATAATAGTGTAAAAATAGTATTTTTCTTATTCGAATCTACCTGTCCAGGTTAATCTCGATCGTAATATCGTCGACGCTTCATACGCCGGATTGCTTTCTTTTTATTTATTCGTCTCAATTCACTCTTAGAAATAAACCAGCGTTTGCGGCGTACGGTGCTCAATACACCGCTCTTAGCCACTTTCTTGCGAAAACGTCTGAACAGTTGTTCCTGGGATTCATTAGGTCTTAGTGTTACTGATGTCAAGTGTATCACCTCCATTCAAAGAAAATACAGACAATAACTGCAAAAACTTACATTCTTCAACACTTAAAAACCAACCCGGCTGGCAATCGCGGCTCAGCCGAGTAGACAAAGGTATTCGTATCCTTTAAAAACTATTTGACTAAACGCTCTCTCCTTATCACTATTTTTCTAATAGCTTTGGTCTAAGAGCAAATCCGCAACACGCGGTAATTATAGTCGATAATCTTCCCTTCGTCAATTAACTCAATAAAAATTTAAGAAAAAAAGTCCCTTGGCAATGACCTACTCTCCCAGGGGGCTGCCCCCCAAGTACCATCGGCGCTGATGGCCTTAACTTCCGGGTTCGGGATGTGTCCGGGTGTACCTCCATCGCTCCAATCACCAAGAGACTTTTCTTTACAAAATAGGAAAATGATTTCAGGTGTTGCTGATTATTCGTCAGTCAGATACCTGAATACCAGTAAACATAACAAGTACCGAGTTCTCCGCATCACGAGTAAAGCCCTCGGCCATTAGTACGGCTTAGCTGAACGCATTGCTGCGCTTACACACGCCGCCTATCAAGCAGGTAGTCTTCCTGCGGCCTTACTCTCTTATTGAGATGAGGGATCTAATCTTGAGGCAAGTTTCCCACTTAGATGCTTTCAGCGGTTATCTCTGCCGGACATAGCTACCCAGCGATGCCGTTGGCACGACAACTGGCACACCAGCGGTCCGTCCACCCCGGTCCTCTCGTACTAGGGGCAGCTCCTCTCAAATCCCTTACGCCCACAGCGGATAGAGACCGACCTGTCTCACGACGGTCTGAACCCAGCTCGCGTACCGCTTTAACGGGCGAACAGCCCGACCCTTGGGACCTTGTCCAGCCCCAGGATGCGATGAGCCGACATCGAGGTGCCGAGCGAGGTCGTCGATATGAACTCTTGGACCTCACTAGCCTGTTATCCCCGGGGTAGCTTTTATCCGGTAAGCCACGGCCTTTCCACTCAGAACCGTGGGATCACTAAGCCCGTCTTTCGACTCTGCTCGACGCGTTGGTCTTGCAGTCAAGCTCCCTTCTGCCTTTACACTCTACGGTTGGTTTCCATTCAACCTGAGGGAACCTTTGGGCGCCTCCGGTACCTTTTAGGAGGCGACCGCCCCAGTCAAACTGCCCACCTGACACGGTCCCCCACCCGGTTTCACGGTATGGGGTTAGGGTCTAAACATAATCAGGGTGGTATTTCACTATTGGCTCCACCGAGGCTGACGCCCCAGCTTCATAGCCTCCCACCTATCCTACACAGACCATGCCCAAACTCAATGTCAAGCTGCAGTAAAGCTCCACGGGGTCTTTTTGTCCTGCTGCGGGTAAGACGCATCTTCACGCCTATTTCAATTTCACCGGGTCCTTCGTCGAGACAGTGCTCCAGTTGTTACACCATTCGTGCGGGTCGGAACTTACCCGACAAGGAATTTCGCTACCTTAGGACCGTTATAGTTACGGCCGCCGTTCACCGGGGCTTCAGTTCTGAGCTTTGCCTTGCGGCTAACCCATCCCTTTAACCTTCCGGCACTGGGCAGGTGTCAGCCCCTATACATCGCCTTTCGGCTTTGCAGAGACCTGTGGTTTTGGTAACCAGTCACCAGAGCCTTTCACTGCGACCACTTAATGCTTCACTAGTATAAGTTGCACAATAAGCGGCACCCCTTCTCCCGAAGTTACGGGGCTAATTTGCCTAGTTCCTTGACGAAGGTTCTCCCGTTCACCTTGGTATTCTCTACCCGTCTACCAGTGTCGGTTTGCGGTACGGGCACCAATGGATCATCGCTTAGAGGCTTTTCTTGGCAATAAGGTTCAGCCACTTCTGCCTCAGGGGCTCGTATTCGTGCCTCAGCTCCGCCCGCGGATTTTCCTACGGGCATCAACGCCTACACACTTACACCCACACAACCAATCGTGGGCTGGCCTACCTCACTGCGTCCCCCCTTCGCTCCTCATTGGTGGTTCCGGAATGTTGACCGGATGTCCATCGCCTACGCCTTTCGGCCTCGGCTAAGGCCCGACTAACCCGACGCGGATTGACCTGCCGTCGGAAACCTTAGACTTTCGGTGAACACGGTTCTCACGTGTTTTACGCTACTCATGCCTGCATTCTCACTTCTGCCCGCTCCAGTTGTCCTTTCAGTCAACCTTCACCGCCGACAGAACGCTCCCCTACCGAGATATTCAGCTAAATGAATATCTCCCATGGCTTCGGTGCCAGACTTAGCCCCGTTAAATTTTCCGCGCAGGATCACTTGACCAGTGAGCTGTTACGCACTCTTTGAAGGGTGGCTGCTTCTAAGCCAACCTCCTGGTTGTCTCAGTAATCCCACATCGTTTCCCACTTAGTCTGAACTTAAGGACCTTAGCCGATGGTCTGGGCTCTTTCCCTCTCGACCACGAAACTCATCTCCCGTGGTCCGACTGCCATACTTACAAGTACCGGCATTCGGAGTTTGGTTGAGTTCGGTAAGCTGTAAGCCCCCTAGCTCATCCAGTGCTCTACCTCCGGTACTCAACATATGACGCTAGCCCTAAAGCTATTTCGGGGAGAACAAGCTATCTCCGAGTTCGTTTGGCATATCACCCCTATCCACAGCTCATCCCCTAATTTTGCAACATTAGTGGGTTCGGGCCTCCACGGGTGTTTAGACCCGCTTCACCCTGGCCATGGGTAGCTCACTCGGTTTCGTGTCTAATCCTTGCCACTATTCGCCCTATTCAGAACTCGCTTTCGCTACGGCTCCGGGTGTCTCTCCCTTAACCTCGCGACAAAGATTAACTCGCAGGCTCATTCTCCAAAAGGCACGCCGTCAGGCATAGCGCCGCGCACCCGGGTTTCCCCGGAGCACAGACACGCCATTAGCCCTTCGACTGCTTGTAAGCTTACGGTTTCAGGTTCTATTTCACTCCCCTCACAGGGGTACTTTTCACCTTTCCCTCACGGTACTAGTTCACTATCGGTCGCCAAGTGTATTTAGCCTTGGAGAGTGGTCTCCCCAGCTTCCTACCGGATTAGCGTGCCCGGCAGTACTCAGGAACCCAACCAGAGATCAACAGTTTTCGCGTACGGGACTATTACCCTCTTTGGTAGGCTTTCCCACACCTTTCCGCTAACTGTCGATTTTGTAACTCCGTATGGCCGGGCCCTACAACCCCATCCAGCAAGCTGGATGGTTTGGGCTGATCCCCGTTCGCTCGCCACTACTAGGGGAATAATCTCTTTTCCTCTGGGTACTAAGATGTTTCAGTTCCCCAGGTTACCTTCCCCTGGTCTATGTATTCAACCAGGGGATGCTGCGGGTTTGCCACAGCGGGTTTCCCTATTCGGATATCCTCGGATCAACGCCTGTACACGGCTACCCGAGGCTTTTCGCAGTGTCCCACGTCCTTCTTCGGCACTTGACGCCAAGGCATCCACCGTAAGCTCTTAGTAGCTTAACTACGTGATGCGGAGAAATCGAAACTTCTTACTTCTTACTTCTTCTCCTATTCAGTTGGTAAAGTACTGTGGCGTTTTCCCTTTCGGTTGTCCGCCTAGATCTGGATCCCAACTTCGCTGGGATGCACATCTACCCGCACAACTAAACCTGGTTAAACTTTCCCATCTATTACAATGTTTTCTTTCGACACGACAGCCCGGCAAACCGCCGGGCTGTATATATCCCATCGATTTGACGCTAGATCTGTTGTTTATTCAATCAAGTTTCGAACCAATCTTTTTCTTTTTCTCCAGTTTTTATGTAGCCTGGTGGAGATGAGGGGATTCGAACCCCTGGCCTCCGCCGTGCAAGGGCGGCGCTCTCCCATCTGAGCTACATCCCCGCAAATAGGCTAATTCTTAAGCCTGCGGTCAATGGGCCTGACAGGATTCGAACCTGTGACCCCTGCGTTATCAGCACAGTGCTCTAACCAACTGAGCTACAGGCCCTAACCTGTCATATATTATGACCTCAACAACTGAGAAGTGACAGAAAGTATTCATCCTTTTTTCCGTTCGCCTCGACACCGTATCGAGACTATTTTGGGATGGCACTTAAGCCCTTAGGCTTAGGTACGGTTTTTTCCCTAGAAAGGAGGTGATCCAGGCGCACCTTCCGGTACACCTACCTTGTTACGACTTCGTCCCAGTCACCAACCCTACCTTCGACGGCTCCTTCCTTACGGTTAGGATACCGGCTTCAGGTGTTGCCAGCTTCCATGACGTGACGGGCGGTGTGTACAAGGCCCGGGAACGTATTCACCGCACTGTTGCTGACGCGCGGTTACTAGCAACTCCGGCTTCATGCAGGCGAGTTGCAGCCTGCAATCTGAACTGAGGCCAGCTTTGAGGATTGGCTCCACCTTGCGGTCTTGCTACCCATTGTGCTGACCATTGTAGCGTGTGTGTAGCCCCGGATATAAAGGCCATGCTGACTTGACGTCATCCCCACCTTCCTCCGGCTTTATACCGGCAGTCCCGTATGACACGTATAACATACGGCAAGGGTTGCGCTCGTTACCGGACTTAACCGGACACCTCACGGCACGAGCTGACGACAGCCATGCAGCACCTGTTAAGGCTCCCCGAAGGGTCGGTCCGCTTTCACTTCCCTACCACTTTTATGTCAAACCCGGGTAAGGTTCTTCGTGTAGCATCGAATTAAACCACACGCTCCGCTGCTTGTGCGGGCCCCCGTCAATTCCTTTGAGTTTTAGCCTTGCGACCGTAGTCCCCAGGCGGTAGACTTACCGCGTTTGCTCCGGCACCGATGGCTATTACCCCACCAACACCAAGTCTACATCGTTTACGGCTAGGACTACCGGGGTTTCTAATCCCGTTTGCTACCCTAGCTTTCGCGTCTGAGCGTCAGGTGCAGCCCAGGAGGCCGCCTTCGCCACTGGTGTTCCTCCCGATATCTACGCATTTCACCACTACACCGGGAATTCCACCTCCCTCTGCTGCCCTCTAGTCCGACAGTATTGAACGTCCTCTCCCAGTTGAGCCGGGAGCTTTCACATCCAACTTACCGAACCGCCTACACGCGCTTTACGCCCAGTAAATTCGGATAACGCTCGGTTCCTACGTTTTACCGCGGCTGCTGGCACGTAGTTAGCCGAACCTTATTCCGGGGATACCGTCCTTCCTCTTCTCCCCGAAAAGTGCTTTACAACCCGAAGGCCTTCATCGCACACGCGACGTTGCTGCATCAGGCTTTCGCCCATTGTGCAATATTCCCTACTGCTGCCACCCGTAGGTGTATGGACCGTGTTTCAGTTCCATTGTGGGGGGTCACCCTCTCAGGTCCCCTACCCGTCTTTGCCTTGGTAGGCCGTTACCCTACCAACAAGCTGATGGGACGCAGGCCCCTCCCGAAGCGATCGAAATCTTTTCTTCAACCAGTATCTAACCTGGAAGAACTCATGGGGTATTAGCAGCCCTTTCGAGCTGTTATCCCCCTCTTCGGGGCAGGTCACCAACGCGTTACTCACCCGTTCGCCACTAAAATATTCCAATGATTACTCACTAGGTATTTTCGTCCGACTTGCATGTATTAGGCACGCCGCCAGCGTTCATCCTGAGCCAGGATCAAACTCTCCGTAAATACTTATTCGTATTTTTATATACTTTACGTATACTAGATACGTGTAGTTCTATACGGTAGTTATCCTATACGCTATGTATAAGTTTGTTTCGGAATCTCAGGGTTCGTACTTTCTATCACTCTTCAGTTGTTAAGGTTCTTGATGGTACTCGCTGTTAAGCACACAAAAACACCGATGTCTTTCTATTTGACATCGGCTGGTCAGACCGAACAAGTATTTCACTCTGGTCTCTGACGCAGTGCGTCTCTAGAATTGTTACCGATCTGCTTTTCTTAGCGAGATCATCTATTTTGAAAGTGCCCCACTATTATACGTATTAAGCCTGGTATTGTCAAGAGAGCAAACATAAGTATATCCTAAATTTTAAGGTTCCTGAAATTCTCAACTAAGCACCAGCTTTTTGGCCATATCAGTTTCCCATTTAGATATGTGGTTATTCAACCAAATCCTCTTTTGCCAGCCTGCGCTGCGCCGCCGGGCTTGTAATATCGCGGATTGTGTCAGATCCAATCCATCGCGCTGTTTTTGATTCGGATGCTTTCAAGTTTTCTGCAGCCTCCAATACTACCCGGTTCAGGTTTCTATTCCTTTTACCGATGTTGCGCAGCGCCCAGCTTACCGCCTTTTTTACAAAGTTGCGACCGTCTGTTGCCCCGCTATTGATTAAAGGAATCAGTTCAATGAAATTCTCGTCCGGGGCACTTTTATCATGCCAGGCCAGGCATGCAATCAGCGCAAATCCTGCCCGCTTCACAAATTCCTGCTCACGTTTTACCCACTCGTTGATTTTCGTCCATGCGAAGGGTGTCTTCTCGAAAAGGTTCATGCACACTTGATCGCATACATCCCATGAATTAAAGTCGACCACCCAGTCTTCCATCTGTGCTTCTGTAACTGCAGCCGGATCGTCTACCATCGAAGCAAGGATCATCGCCTCCGGGATTCCGGTCTGCCAGAGCTCCAGCGCCAGCTTATGATCCACCCCGACCTGCTTGGCGATTTTCCTCATCTCCGGTACTTTTACGCCCATCCGCTTTTCTATTGATATCCCATAGCGGTCCATCCCTTCCAAACGGTCACTGTCCGCGGCCGCATACAACAAATCCAGAACCTCACCAATCTCAGTCATGCTGAATCACTTTTTTTTAAGTATCTGTTCAAATGGGTAAACAAACCTGCAATTGCTCGCTTTAATTGCGAACATTTCATTATGAAAATTACGGTGATTTAACTAAGAAAGGCAGGAATTTCCAATCGGAATAAATAAATTTCTGTGCGGCAATACGTTGTGCAGCAATGTCCCAATCAGTGCTGTTCTTTTGATATCGCCAGGCTGCCAGACACCGACCGTCATCTGTTCCCGAGATGGCAGGGACTTGTAAGATTTGATCCCCATCACCTACATGAACCTTTAGCTCTGAATTGGCTGTTTCTCCTATAACTATCCTGTCAATAATCCTGTATTGGTCGCCCCCAGCAGCGCCGATATCTGCCGATGTATACAAGACATGCATTTCATCTTCTACCCCACAGTAACCCACACTGGGCATGATATGCGTATCGTTTTTACTATTAAAGATGGTTTCAATAGGGAATGCATAACCTTCCAGCGGATTACCCTGGTCCCCGCGACCCTTTAATCTTGTCCCGTGAATACTGCGCGGCACTGGACTGCCGCTTCCTTCCAAGTGAGTGAACACAACTAGAAAATTATCTTCTTTCTGGTCGAAGGCTACGGATGGATTACCGCACGAATCCGTAAGTGGATCTTCCCCCTCATTATGTGGCGCCACTTTGACAACCGATCCATATTTTTGCGGTGATCCTGAATATTGATCGTGTAAATAATGCGCGTGAACCCAATCTGCGCCGGAAGCCCTATTGCGGTGCCAGACTGCCAGGAACGAATTATGCATTCCCGTCCAGGCCACATCTGGAGTGTAAACATTGCCGCTGGGGTAATTTAATATCGTGAAAGCTGTACCTAAAGGTAACGGGGTGGTTTCGTGTGCCTGAACCATTCGCCCCATTATCCTTCTGGGCGCTTGCACGAATACAACCATGTATTCATCATCATCACTGTTATGCACCACTGCCGGATCAGAATGAACCTCACCCGATTCGCCTGATATTTTTAAATCTTTATTATCAGGAAATAAGCCGCCAGGATGGCCTGCACCCCCATAGATCACCCGGCCGTATATTTCATTCTCTCGTTCATACACCACGAAGAAACGGTCGTGGTCCGAGTCATATGCCACATCAGGATTCTTTGCTCTCAAGGGAGAATCAAAAATACTGAACAGCAAAAGGTTCTCTCCTGTATTGGCATCTATAAAAACGCCTTTTATAACCCCGTTTTTTTCGCTGCCTTCGAACACGAGCAGATACTGTTCAGTTACCGGTGAATACGCAACCGCAGGCGCAGTTCCTGAATGTTCATATCCTGAATAAATCACATCGCCTTCCAAGCTAAAATCTAATGCATTCGGCTCAGATGGTTGGTCAGAAAACATTTCAACACCAGAAAAAGATACCAATAAACAGCCAATAAATATTACGCAAATCATCTGGATCGTTTTCATGTTTTCCTCCATAAATCTTTTTAAACCGATATTCCGTTGTATTTGGTATTAGATGGTTGCAGTATAATTCAAAACACAAAAAGAATGGGGTCAATTGGGACTGTCCCAAAAGTTTTGTCACTCTGTTCAAAGTGAAGAATCTCTCTCGATGAAAACCAGATGCTTCGCTCCACTCAGCATGACAATCATTACTTTTTAGACAACCACTACATTTAACAACCCATAAACAATATAAAAAGAAATATTTTCCTTTGCAGAGCTAAAAGTTATCGATTTCCACCTCCCGGAATAACCAATCTAAAAAAAATTAACCAGCACCCATAACGTAGACCGAACTTCCTGGTAAAAGTTTCTCTACCTTTATTCGATTATATCCACATTCCTTTAATTGGAATAGGATTTTTTGCATTGTGGGCAGTGGTGTACAGCCGCGCATCGAACTTGTCGCCAGATTCAGGTTGGCTGAACCGATATCCATCCCCTCACCCCGGAAACTGGAGACGATAATCAACTCTCCTCCCGCTGATAACAAATGTCGCAAATTACTGAATAATTCCCTCCTTTCATTCTCGGTAAAATAGTAAACTGCATTAAAAAAAGTGATCAGATCGAAAGGACCTTCCAGTTCGGGTATAGGCGTTCGGATATCGCCTTCGATTATTTTTATCCGGTCAGCGATCCCCCAATCTTTCAAATTTCGCCTGGTAATTTCGACCACTTTCGGATCCATCTCTATGCCTGTTCCTGTCAATTGAAGGTTGGCTGAACAGGATGCCCGCAGATAAACTCCAGTACCGCAGCCTATGTCCAGGAAACTAGGACTGATGCGATTGTTTACAGCCCTGGTCACCAGATTTCTCAGATAAGGCTCGACCAGTTTTGAATATCTGGCTACTATATCGCCGATCTCCTGCAAATAGTCGCCCTTTTCCCCGCCGTGTAACCTGACTGCTGCTTCCTTGTAAATTGAATTGTAATAGGTGACATTTCCCTGGATCAGCGCAGCAAGCGCGTCGCCTTTTTCACCCGTAAGCGCCCGCATACGCTTTCCTTTTATGTAATACAGTCCATCCTTAGTAGTGATTTCACCACTGGAGGTTCCCAAATCCAGTAAAGCCTCCAGTATCTCCGGACGACTGACCTCCAACTTCTGCATCAACACACCTTTCGAACAGGGTTCTTCGAGCGCCTCTATCAGCCCGCTTTCAATGGCTGCGAAAAGGAAATGCATCCGCACCATCGCCTCCCAATCCCGCAGCACAGGAGATATTTGGCGCAGGTTCCCTTCACGGAAGAAGGTAAACAAATTTCTCAACCACATATTCATTGGTTATCCTTTTCTGTTTTAGATATTCAGATTTAATGGTTTTCTATTTCTGTCTCGTTAAAAATCTCATTCGAAATCTGCTCCAAAATTGATCTCTAAAATCTCCTCCAGCCGCGATTAATCTCGTAGATCTCCTTTCTAAAGCTGCTCTTTAAGAAGAGGTAGTCCCATCGACAACAAATATTCTGTTCCTGATTCCCAAAGAATACCCAATATAATCTTAGGATTAGTATTCAGGGTTGATGAAACCATGTCACCAACGCAACTCTTTCATTGCCATTTCCAATATCAACACACAGGATTGCAGCAGCAGTGCCGGTGCGTTCCATTTTTCGGATTTCAGCGTATTTCAGAATATCTGTAGGGCTTAAAGAAAATTCCCCGGAATTCGACGTTTCCGGGGAAGATTAGTTATTGTGCCTGTCCGATCTCAAATTGCGGAAGAAACTACTTTCTCGCCTAGCAATTTCTCCATATATGATATGTTTAAATTCTTACGAGAAATCTCAATGGATAGAAAGGAATATCAATCTATCCGAGCAGTTTGTCGAAATCGTCAACCTCCATCGCCGGCGCCGTGGTAAATGAAATCCCCAGCATCTTAGATAATTCGACCGAGGCCTTCATAGCCTGTTCGTTATTCCTGAATTCCACGTTCAATACCAGGTCCACATCACCCAGCAGCGCATATCCAGCTTTTATTTTTCCGCCGGCTTCCTTTATTAAAATCCTCAGCCTTCTCCGTGCGAGCAGCGCTTATATCTCTAATCCCTTCTGCCGTATATCTTCCGAACATCATGTAAGTTGCCATTTGGTTTCCTCCTTTTGGAAAACAATTGAATTACGCTTGATTATCTGTATACTTCAAATTATTGTTGAGTATTATCACTTCTACTAGGTTTTTATAAGATTCGACAGGTTCAACAATTTAATAACTATACTACCATTATTACAAAAGATACACAATAAAACACACCTTTAAATTCGCTCTTTATTTGTATGACAAGCCACAGTTTCTATTCAATTTCATCTGTAGTTCGCAGGTTTTTTCGTTCCTATACACTCGCAATCCAAATTATTGTCACTCGTAAAAACAAGAATTCCACCGTCTCGCAAGAAAATAGTTTCAATATAAAATCCACGCCTCGCAGGTACAAATTGCGAGGCGTGGATTTCATCAAGCTTATAACGTAGTTCGCTGGAATATTCCTACACCTTAACCAATCTTGCTTATAAAGGTAAATTCACGATTCGATCCTCAGCGATCGATTTTTCAGCAGCAATCATCACTTCGATCGAACGTCTACCATCCTCACCCGTGATAAGCGGTTCTTTGTCCTCCAATACACACTCGAAGAAGTGTTCCATCTCCAGCTTGGCTGCTCCGACCAGCTTATCATTCATCGTAGGCCAGTGACGTGTATCAGGGAATTTCCATCCCTCTCGGTCAAGTGCATACAGGTCCATAGGAGTGAAGTTTAAATTCAGAACACCATCCGTTCCAACGACATTCATGCGTACATCGCCAAAACCTCCCCAGCTTGATGGTTTTTCCCATGCTGCCCATTCCTCTGGCAGGCACCAACCAACTTCATGGATTCCCAGGGAACCGTCCATAAATTCCATTGTGATCCATGCGCAGTCATACGTTTTGAATTCTTCCCAGACCCTGCCCTTCAAACCTCTCGCATACACAGATTTAACTGGAGCAGGATGGTACCAGAGAAACTGGTCGATATCATGAACTGCAATATAAGTGATTGGACTTACGCGCCCATTCAGCCGGGACGCTTCACCAATCGTAGCAATTCGTCTGGCATAAGCAGAAAGAAAACGTCCAATCTGTCCTTCCTCGACAGCCTTCTGTATCATGGCATAGTTAACTTCAAAGCGTAAAATCTGCCCGACCATTAATTTCACACCAACTTCATTACAGACTTAAATCATGGAGTCGGCATCTTCGAGTGTGGTAGCAAACGGCTTTTCGACAAGTACATGACATCCATATTGAGATGCTGCAGCAACCAATTCTCTATGCATCGTTTCAGGAGTTGCAACGATGACTGTATCCGGCTTTTCAATTTGCAGCATCTCGTCATAATCTTTATATGCCTTACCGCCGTATAAATCGACAAGTCCTTGTGCTTTTTCGAAATCTACATCCATCGCCCCAACACAGCGGACGTAAGGTAGTTCATATCCCACACGGGCTAGCACGCCTCCCATAAAACCTGAACCAATGACCGCGAAGGTTACCTCTTCCACTTAAATCTCCTTTGCCAACCAACGAACGGACTGTCGCCAGAACTGGCCGTAGTATTCCCAGGGTTGGAAGGAAGCTGCCCAATGCGGAGAACAGTCAGTCGAAAACGCCATGGCACGGCCCTCACCAAATTCCCATACGACCACCAATGGATTCTCATCTTCACCTTCCCCGATTGTCGCTAATACATTGGAGCCATCTTTCGGAAATATCTTGTTAAATCCTTCAAAGATGGGGCATTCATCCCAGGGTATATCTTTCAGAATTGGATGTCCAGGTTTGTTTATATTTACGTGGACACCTTCAGGTGTTTCAACTCGGTCATCCACTCCTTCCAGACAGGTCACCGGCAAAGCTTCTTCTATGGGTGTGTTGTAATACCCACCATGACCAAAACGCCCGCTGAAGGAAGTCCAACCCCCAACCATCAAAAGCCCTCCCCCGTTCCTAGTATATTCTCTTATGGCCTTCAACCTGTTTGTGGTTGGTTGTTTAACACCTGGATTCCAGAAAGGATAGAGCGCTAAGACCTCGCATTCAATATCGCTGAGTATCAAAACATCAAATTCGGATAGTCCCTCAACTGTCCGTGGGAAATCCGCGATGGCTACTTCGCATGCCATGTGAGTTACATCGATACCGCCTTCTTCCATAACGTCTATTAATGGTTGACCCCATACATGTGTTGAAAAACCTTTTACTTCAAAATTGAATGGTGAGGCAACAAATATCGGGCCGATTTTTGCCGCCGCATCTCCTGCATAAAGTACTTTCATTTTTATATCTCCTTAAAGGGTTAAAGTTTTTGAAGTGTAAGAGTTGAAATAATTATTAGTAGATATACTTTGTTATTGGTTCAATCCTTGTGAAGTTTTATGATGATCAAATTTTAAAACCAATTTCACTGTAACGCCCAAGTTTGTCCAGAGACTTCTGGACAAATTCGTATAGTTCATCAAAGTAAGGATGATGTTCTTTAGCAGCCTCCTTCCAATTATAAACAGCCTCAGCATAATTTCCCAAAAGTTCGTGCGCACAACCTAGACGATATAGAATTTCTGCATTTTGCATTGTAGTAGGCTGTCCTACCCCATGATTTTTTGGGAATTCCAGCGCCATCTTAAAATCTGTGATGGCATCTTCTACCTTGCCTGCATCAAGATGAGCATCCGCCTTCTGCATTAGCGCCTTTACATATACCCAATGGAAACTCTGATCCATCTCGAGCGGAACGAAATCCTCCTCTGCAAAAAGTTTCAATGCCTTTGTGTATTGGCCTAATTCGACCAGCATGCTTAGGGTCCTCTTGCGCACATCCTCTCTCATCGGATCGAGGTTAAGCATAGTTTGCAGCAGTTCAGATCGTTTATCAGGTTGGTCTAAAAGGGAGTACAAATCATCCAAATGCATATAAATATCCTGGTTATTTGGGTTTTGGTTGAGCGCCTTCTCAAACAATTCAACGGCGCGATTCGGATCTTCCTTTTGCTGCCAGTAGGCCATTCCTAGGTTTCTTGAAAGGACATCGAAATCTGCTAATCTATTTTGTGCATCCTCCCATAATTGGATGGCTTCTTCATATTGTTGGTGGGCATATAGGAAATTCGCTAAGTAGTACTTCGCCTTATAATCCTCAGGATTATAAATCAACGCATCCCTCAAAGCGATTATTTCCCATAACCTGCTCAAGAACACTTTGTCTGGTTTTGTTTCTTTCGCCTTTTCCCGCCAATTTAGTGCGTTTTCTCCTTCTCCTAAAAGTTGATATAAATATGCCCCAAAATAATAAACACCTGGATAATCCCAGTCCTCTGCAGCCTTTTGAAGAACGGATAAAGCATCCTCGATCAATCCTGCGTCCATATAGAAACACACTAGGTCTAAGATATACTGCTGGTCGTCTGCCAACAACCGTTGAAGTTTCTTAGATTCTGTTGTATCTGTTCCCGCGTTCAACCACGACAATTCCTGCAATACTGGAAAATTAAAAAGGATCTGTGACTAATATTTGCTTGAAAATATGTCGTACTTCTTTCTCTTTACCCGAATGGCGAAGAGCCATCCCCAACAAAATTGTCGATTGGGTTTCATCGTCTTCGTCTTTAATATTACTGAGAAGATTAATTGCATCTTCCCATTGAACTGTGCGCAAAGCGATGCTCGCTCGACCGCGAATTGCAGAGGATGAAAGAACATCATCGCTTGACACCTTTTCGTAAAGTATCTTAGCCAAGTCGATATCCCCTTCATACCAGGCAATGAGACCAAGATAATAGTAAGCGGATATTATCCCTAATTTGGATGCCTGCTCTAAATGCTCACGGGCAGAATGAAAGTCTGCGTTTCTGAGGGACATCAATCCCAACTGATAATGTGCGTGGCCATGCTGTCCGTCCAATCGAAGGGCATCAGCATAACTCTTCATTGCTTCATCACGGTTATCAAAATTCTCATGTTTAAGCCCAAGTTGGTAGTAATCATCAGCCGTCACCGGTGGTATATCCTGTGCTGGTTCATCAAATTCAACCGAACTTGGTTCCCGTTTGTGGGTGTAGATCAATATATTTCGTCCAGAGTTATCTTCAACATCGATTGTAATTGGATGATCTCGAAGGGTAACAGAATCAATAGAGACAGTGCCTGACCAGGGTTTATCAGGAGAGATCGATACTTTCTTATCGAGCAGCACATTACCCGGAATTGACAAATTGATATTGGCATCTGTAAATGAACAAACGGGACATAGAGCTATTGTTAGTTTTGTCTTCGACTTGTTCTCCCCTTGGTCCATGTGCAAGCGTGCCCCAATATTTTCGCTTGCACAGGTTAAGCCTCCGATATTACGCAGCGGCAGCCACCACTCTCGCCAAGTTTTCGTAACGCCTGGTTCGAGGAAGTCAAAATCGAGTTGAGTTTCCATAGCTCCGCATTGTGTCTCTGCATACAAAGAGCCATCATCCATCAATGCTGTTTGGTTAACAACTCCGACTTCCGATGTTCCCCACGACCACAATTTCATTCCAGATACATCCCGAGAATCCGCATAATGAGCGTAACCTGTATCGTATGTATGCTGCCAGGCACCAAAATAATCCCACTCCACCAGGCGACCAAATACTGATACCTGTGCCAGCATATCTTTCTCCCATCGGAAATTAAATGGTTCGTGGATTCGATCAGCAGGCCACATTGGTACACCTTCCATCCCAGGCAGCCCGGGTTCACTTGTGATCAAATCCAATCGAGCCACTGGCCAGGATGCAGTCCCGGCAAACTCGTAGGAACGCACTCTTTGCAGGGGATAAACAAACTCGGTTTTAGCGTCAGAATCTAGGGATGCATTTGTCCAGTAATGGTAGCGGCCTGGGATAGGTGTGGGATTAAAAAGTCGCACATCCTGCGCCAGAGCACAGCGGTCTGGGAACAGGGTAAGTTTTATCGTCCATCGCATACCTGAAATGTGCTCCAACCCACCGATGAAAATGGAAGCGCTGCCATCCTTTTCCTCGCGGATATCCCAATTTACAGTGTCGGCTGTTGTTGGAGCATGCGCAACGGGGAAGCTGAATTCAACACCACCGGAGAAGAAAGCGCCCCGGATTGCCAGTGGAGAAAATTTAATTACAGGATTCTTATAAAATACTTCCCTATCTGATATCTTGTCAAAGACTGAGTACACCCGTCCTCCCAATTCCGGTAGAACCGTAACACACAGATATTTGTTTTCAATGACCAGTGTGCGGTACTGAACATCAGTTGGAATTGAGTCAATCTCATCTTGAAGCGTATATGGATATATATGAGCGACACCGTATCGGGAATGGAAAACCGGGTTCGGATTTTCGCCTGTAAGCCTATACGTGGGCAACGTGATTTCACCGATGGAAGTTTGAACCGTATCCAGATTATCTGTATTGATCGTCATTCTCCATCTCCTGCTCGTTAGTTTTTATTAATTTCTTTAAACCTAGTGGAAAGTAACTGAAGTTGAAAGGCCTTCAGTTAGCCATTTGCGGAGCATAAGCGCCAGGATCAGTGGTGGGATCAATCCCAGGGTCATCGCAACGGATATCAATGAATAACTGGCATCCGGATTTCCAGCAATGGCGGCGATAATAACCGGTCCTGTCTGACTTGCGATGGACTGGGTTAAAACCGGGCAAAAAGAAACTCATTGTATGACGTCATAAATGAGAATGCAGCTGCGGCCACAAACCCTGGGAGAGACATGGGAATTACGATCCGGACCAACGCTTGAAATCTGCTACAGCCGTCAATAAGTGCAGCGTCCTCAAAATCCTGCGGGATGCCGTTGAAATACAGGGTTAGGAACCAGATTGAGAATGGTATCGTCAAAGCCAGATACACCAGGATGAGTGAAATGTGGGTATCCAATAGACCCATCGTTTGGATAATCACATAATACGGGATCGCAACTGCGATTACCGGGATCAATCGACTTCCCAGGAAAAAATTAAATGTAGAAGTTTTACCTCTGAACTGTAATCGAGAGAAAGTATAGGCGGCAACTGATCCGATCACAAGGTTTATTATCATTACTGCAGTAGCAACGATGAAGCTGTTTTTTAATGCTTGTGGGATCAACCTGGCCTCTTGGGAGATTCTGCTTCGCAGTTGTCCTTTTACTTCATAAGCAGTCGGGATTTCTCCGGTGAAAACATAATTGTAGTTATCTAAAGTCGGATTTTGAGGGATTATTCGTGGTGGTTGTCGAAGTAATTCATTTTCTCCTTGGATGCTGGCAACCGAAACCCAGATCAACGGTCCAACAATGAAAATAAACAGTAAAACGCCCAGAAAATTTAAGAACAAGCTTTTTATCCGATCTTTGGTTTTAATATTCATATTCAATAATCCATCACATATGTTACACAGCAGTCTCTTCGGTTCTCAGCACACGCAAATACAGGATAATAAGCACCAGGGTGATCAAAGCAATGATTATTGCCAGCGCGATCCCATGGCCCAAATTGAGAGATTTAAATATCTCTGCATAAGCAAACCAGCTTATCAATGCGGTAGCATTAGCAGGTCCCCCACCCGTCATTACATAAATCGTGTCGAACGTCAGAATTGCTGTCATGGTTTCATAAACAATGACCACCAAGAAGATTGGTCTTAATAAAGGCAGTGTAACAAAACGAAATACCTTCAAACTTCCCCCTCCATCGATTTTGGCCGCTTCGTATAACTCATCAGGGATCAGCTGCAAACCTGCTAAAAAGAAAATTACAGCCAATGGGCCTTCTTTCCAGATATGAGCGACGACAAGGCTTGCTTTTGCTAGCGTCGGATCAGCCAGAAAGGGTATATAGCTGTCAATAATCCCTAGTGCATATAGCAATCCATTGAAAGCTCCGAAATCGGCATTAAGTATCCATTTCCACAACAATCCACTAACGACTGAAGGCAGTGCCCAGGGTAATAGTATTACGATCTTTAGAGGGGTAGCCATTTTAATCTTTGTATTCAACAGAAGTGCCACCCCTAATCCAAATATGATCACACCGAATACTGCAGCAACTGTATAGATTGCAGTAATCTGTAATGAATTTTTAAAATAATAGCTTCCGATTACTTCAGTATAGTTTTTTAATCCAATAAAAGGATGGTCGCCAGGTTTTGTTAACAGATATCTGTAAAAACTCATGCGAACGGCATGGATGATAGGGTAGATTGCAAAAAGAGCGATAACCAGAAAAACAGGGAGAATCGAAATATATGGGTAAATCTTGTTACCAATTTTCAATCCGCGTTTCTTACTGCCGGCAACCATCTGCTGCTGGGTCATGATTGCTCTCCTTAAACCTCACAATAACGGAATGCAAAATGGAGGGCGACATTGATTAAATTTACGTCGCCCTCCATTCATAAATCGTTTATTTATTGTGCAGCCAATTCGTTCCAGTGATCAGCCATATTGTTGAGCGTATCCATTGTGCTTTGCTCACCAAGAATGGCTTTATGTATTTCTGCTCGTGTGAAAATGTCCCAGGCCCCAAACCATGGAGTCAATCCTTCTTTTGCACGTGCCAGTTCCGCTTGCGCTGAGATGACATTTACATCACCCCATTGTCCAAAGGCTTCCTGAACATCTGGATCTTCGAACAGCGGCAGCTGGGCAAAACCTAAACCATTTTCAACTGCCCATCGTTTGACGACTTTATATTCACCATCTGTCTTACCGCCGAAATACTCTAGGAAATTCCAGGCACATTGCATGGCCGCCTCGCCCATCTCCTCAGCTCCCGGTGTCATGGAATAGAACCGCACATAGCCTACCGTTGCATGGCTATCGCCAGGCATTAACGCAATCTCAAAGCTGCCTGCAAATTCGCCACTCTCCGGTTTATTCAATTCAGCCATATTGTACTGAGGCAAGATCGTGAATGTATGTGCTCCTGCCTGCATACTCTTTACCTGGTCGATCTCTGCGGTTGATAAACTTGCAGGATCGAGAATACCCTCTTCATACGCCTGTCGCAGCCACTCCACCGCTTCGTATGCTGCACTGCCCTCTTCGTTAAAAGTAGGTGTACCGCTTTCATCAAACAGCGCTCCAGATCCCTCATGTCGGCCGTAAATCATTGAAATCATGGCCTCAATAGATGCGCCCTCCTGCTGGGAGAACGCCAGGATCATAGGATACTCTATACCCTGCTCCTTGAGTGCCACGGACATATCCCAAACATCCTGCCAGGATTCCGGTGGAGAATCGAAACCAGCTTCTTCCAGTTGTTGTTTATTGTATACGAAATCGATCGTGTCCGCATAATAGGATAGTCCGTAAACGCTGTCCTCATAGGTCATACCCTGCAGCGCATAAGGGGCGATTTCATCATCATACTCAAGTACCTGTGGAAAGTTCCCTTCAAGCGGGGTCAACCAACCTGCAGAACCCCATTCCTGCAGCCAGTGGTCAGAACCGTACAGTAATGGCGGTGGATCGCCTGCCACAAAACGGCCAACCATCGTGTCGTGATATTCCAGCCAGGAATGATCCTGCAAGTTTATCTTGCATTCAGGATTGGCTAACTCAAAGTTCTTGATGTTATCCTGAATGGTTTCAATCCCATATGACCACACCACAAAATCAAGCTCTGACACTTCTGCCGCTGCCTCTTCCGCGGGCTCTTCTGCTTCCTCCGGTTCTGGAGGCGCCGCTTCTTCCTCGGCAGGTGGAGCTTCAGCAGCCGGAGCACCACACCCAACAGCTAACGAAACGATCAACAGGGCTGCTAGAATTAGAAATATATATCGAAAATTGGTCTTAGTCATTGTTTATTCTCTCCATTCTCATTTTCATAAAACCGAAATTAGTATTCAACTACGAGCTCAGCCTTATTGTAAGTGCGAGATATCACCTCCTTATTAACTTTCGCTGTTTGAACGTTTTCTTTTTCAACGGAATATTCATACTCCTGAGAATCAGGAAGTTCTATCAAAAATGAAAGATTAAGCATGAGGAATTTGTTGAATTTTGAAATAAATTTATGGTTATGGGTGGATTTTTATGTTAGGTTCTCATTATGCAATTATTTTCTTCACTAGTCAATAGATGACTTTTAGTTAAAGAAACAATGAGTTAATAAATTTCATTTACTAATGCATAGCCATAATAGACGATTACTTCTCGTTTGTCAACAGTAAAAGGTCGAAGATACAGCCGTTCTTTCCTGACATTCGATATTAATAAGGAAATTCTTTACCGTTAATTATAGAATACGTGCTGGAACTTGACAACCATATGGAATGATGTAAACTATAATTAGTTAATTAATTTAATTATTAAACATATCATTCACGAATTGTTAATCAGTAAGATGGAAAAAGCTACCCACAAACGATCAAGGGAACACAACACCCGGCTGGCACTGCGGACGATTTATTCCAAGGGTCCTATCAGCCGTGCCGAGGTTGCTCGAATTACGGACCTGACTCCTCCTACAGTTTCAGATGTCGTATCCAATCTGATTTCGAGAGATTTAGTAAGTGAGGTCGGCTTCGCCCCATCTTCTAGTGGAAGACGCGGAATTTTATTAAAAATTTCGGAGGATTCACACCACCTGATCGGTATTGACCTGTCAAGACAGGATTTTCGCGGTGCGATAGCGAAATCTTCGTGGAGAGATTAGACATCGCGAGAATTTACCGCTTCATAATCTAGATGGTGATGCTGCATTAGAACTGGTTTATGATCTCATAAATGCACTGGTAGAGAAATCGACCAGCCCACTTCTGGGGATTGGTATTGGCGCTCCTGGTTTGGTTGATTCACACAAGGGCGTGCTCCAGCAATCAGTAAATCTTAATTGGAGATATATTCAATTCCGGAATTTGCTGGAGTCTCGCTTTAACCTTCCGGTTTACATGGCCAACGACTGTCAGGTAGCTGCGCTGGCTGTCCACACATTTTACAATCAAGAAGATGCCGAGTTGCCTTTAGTGGTGATTAATGCAGGATGGGGTGTTGGGTCGGGAATCATCCTAAAAAACCAATTATTACACGGTCATCCCGTTGGAGCTGGTGAGATTGGACATGTAAAAGTAGTAGAAAATGGTGAACTATGTGCTTGTGGGAACAGTGGTTGTCTGGAGACGGTTGCCAGCAGCAGAGCTATTATCAAGCGCGTAAGGGATCGCATCGAAGACAATCCAGACTCATCCTTGCGCAAAATGATCCCAGATCCGGACCAGGTTTCTATTGAAAGCGCAATTCTGGCTTTAGAAGCCGGCAATGAAGATGTACGCCAAATGGTTTATGAAGCAGGTATTGCGCTGGGGATTGCGGCAGCAAATCTGGTAGGTGTTTTAGGGCGCTGCCGTATCCTTCTGCGCGGGGAGGTTTCCCTGTTTGGGCAAATCCTGATAGACACAATTTGGGAAGAATTGGAGAAACGGACCCTCCCCTCTCTTGCACGTGTTTCCACTCTGGATATTTTGGATGTAGGTCCAGATATTGTCATTCAGGGTGCGTCTGCTTTGATACTGCAGAATGAACTCGGGGTTTTATAAACGCGAAAAAAGGAAACAATGAGTGAACTCCATTTTCAGTCTCTGCGGATGCCGGCAGCACGACTAGGTCTTGAAAATCCTTTACCACCACTGTTTGAGGACCGAAGACCATTCCAGTTCGAAAAAATATCAGGTATCCCAGAAGAGATTGTAGATCGAATTGAATATGGACATGTATCCAAATTAACCCCTTATACCTTACAGGATAGGTACAACCGGGAATTGACTGATAATGAATTCAAAGTCGCAGTCGTGGAGAATGAATTTTTAAAGGCGACATTCTTGCTTGAATATGGTGGGCGATTATGGTCTTTATTCCACAAACCTGCAGGGCAGGAATTGTTGGAAGTAAATCCGGTTTTTCACTTCGCAAACCTCGCCATCCGTAATGCATGGTTCAGTGGAGGAGTGGAATGGAATATTGGTACAGTTGGGCATTCACCATTTACTTGCTCGCCATTGTTTTGCGCTAGCTTAGAACGGAATGACAGCACACCAATTCTAAGACTTTACGAGTGGGAACGTTTCAGACAGATTCCATTTCAAATCGATATTTATCTACCCGATGGCTCTCCAGTTTTATTTGTACATGTTTTTTTAAACAATCCAAATCCACATGATGTGCCAATGTACTGGTGGTCTAATGCCGCTTTACCTGCAAAGCAAGGCACAAGGGTAATTACCCCCTCGAATTATGCCTACTGCCTGGGATGTGAAGGAGATGGGTTTATTCGGATTCCAGTCCCAATTTTTAATGAAACCGATATCACCTACCCCTCGAAAGTTGCTTACGCCAGTGATTATTTTTTCCATATAGAATCAAACAATCGTCCTTGGATTGCCGCTTTGGACAGTAAAGGTGAGGGGTTAATTCATGTTTCAACCACAAATTTACCCGGCAGGAAATTATGGAATTGGGGTACCGGGGTTGGCGGTAAAAACTGGCAGGATTTTTTATCACCCGGTGGATCAGGTTATATTGAGATTCAGGCTGGTATCACGCGCACACAATTAGAACACTTGCGAATGCCAGCTGGAGAGCATTTGTCCTGGCTTGAGGCATATGGCTTTATTCAAACTCAACCAAATACAGTTCATGGCTCTGACTGGGGTAAAGCAGTAGCAACTGTAGAAAACGAATTAGATAAGCTAATTCCACAATCGAGATTAGAGCAGCAATTTGAATTAGGTATATCGAAAAAGGATAAGCCTCCACTAGAGATAATCCAGCGTGGGTCAGGTTGGGGTGCTCTTGAATCTAAACGACGTGAAATAATGGGGGATCCACCCATTTGTGGTAAAGGCATTGTGTTTGATGAAGAATCGTTAAGTGCTCTACAAGCCCCTTGGATTTCTCTGCTAAATGAGGGCACTTTTCCAATAAATAACCCGGCATCCTATCCCAAAGGATATGTAATCGATAATAAATGGCGTGTTTTACTAGAACGTGCAATTGAAGACGGACAAGAATTGAATTGGAATGCCTGGTTTCATATCGGTGTCATGCGGTACCATGACGGAGATTTTCATGGCGCAAAACTAGCTTGGGATCATTCATTAAATCTCACCTGGACAGCCTGGACAGCACGCTGCTTGGGACTCGCAGCACTCAATGAGGAACGATATGTGGAAGCCGTTGAATTCATGGTCGCTGCATATAAAGACCAACCCGGACTTCTACCGTTAGCAATTGAGTGCGGCCGGTGTATGGTTGGTGCCGGCCAATCCAATCTGTTTCTTGAGTTGTTCGATGATATACCTGAAGCGATGCAAAATAATGGACGAATGCGGTTACTCCAGGCACAAGCTGCCTTATGCGAAGGTGATTTCCAGACCGTTGAAGGATTCTTCACTGACCATATAGTTGTGGATGATCTGCGAGAAGGTGAGCAGTCACTTTCTGATCTTTGGTTTTCTCTACATGAAGAAAGAATAACCGCTGAAAAAGACATCCCAATCAATAGTACATTGCGATATCAAATTCTCAAGGATTTCCCGCTCCCATCCGAGTTTGATTTCCGGATGAACGCCTAGCAAACAGGAAAGGAGCAACGAATGAACAATTCTTTCAAACTGGTCTCACCAAAGTTTGTACCTCCGCTGGATACTGATTTTAGACCAGCGGTATTAGCCAACCGTTTCTACCAAAAAGAATTATCCAGCTCCGGTTATATGACACCACTTGTTTTAGGCCTTGAAAGGTCGGCCGGATTAATCTCACGATTTGAGACATCAGTTTACCCGGATGAACACCCGAATTCACCTTCGAATCTTGCATATGTAGAACGTATCCTAAAATTTTTGCTTTGGCAAAAAGGTGGATGGAAGGTATATGTAGGAGGTCCCGCTAACATCGGTGAATATATCAAAAATTGTTATTCACCAGTGGGAGTGCGCCAATTCGATTATCACTTCATGGGTGAAGATGTGTACAGCGAGACTTTTACAGTTGCTACTTGCGATCCATCCGATGTACCGCCAGAAAATGAGAGTAGTAAACCGTTAGGTCGCCATCTGGATGGATTTCGAATTGGATTCGATCTGGGCGCATCCGACCGGAAAGTCTCTGCGGTTATCGACGGTGAAGCAGTTTTTAGCGAAGAAATTGAATGGGATCCACGTAATCAGTCTGATCCTGAATACCATTATCGTGAAGTGATGAGTGCACTGCAGAGAGCATCCGAAAAGATGCCCAGGGTTGAAGCTATCGGAGGTAGTGCGGCCGGAATTTATATCGATAATCAGGTCCGGATTGCATCGCTGTTTAGAGGAATACCAAAAGAAGAATTCCATAAAGCGCGCAACCTGTTCTTACGCATTCGAAATGATATGGGTGTTCCATTAGAGATCGTAAATGATGGTGATGTCACCGCCCTGGCTGGATCAATGTCATTGGAGGACAATGGTGTACTCGGGATTGCGATGGGATCCAGCGAAGCCGGGGGATATGTAAATCTGGAAGGTAATATTACCGGTTGGTTGAACGAATTGGCTTTCGCTCCTATTGATTACAATCCAACGGCGCCGGTAGATGAATGGTCTGGAGACCGTGGCGTTGGTTCAATGTACTTTTCCCAGGAGTGTGTTTTCCGGCTTGCGGCCAGAAGTGGAATAGATGTCCCGGAAAATCTATCAAAAGCGATGAGGCTTGAATACGTCCAGGATAAACTGGAATCAGGACATGAAGGCGCGAAAAAAATATGGCAATCCATAGGTGTGTATCTGGGTTATACCTTGGCACATTATGCTGACTTCTATGAACTAAAACATGTGCTCATCCTGGGTAGATGCACTTCTGGGATAGGTGGGAAGTATATTCTAAATGCAGCGAATGAGGTGCTTGAGGAGCGGTTCCCAGATATCGCCACCATGATCAACATTCAATTGCCTGATGAGAAAAGTCGTCGTGTTGGGCAAGCCATTGCAGCAGCCAGTTTACCAGACCTTAATAAGGAGCAAACAAATGCAATTTAATCTAGAAACTGCTGAGATTTTTATCCCAGATGGTAAGCTGATCGAATCCGGACTGGCAAGGACAACCCATCTTGGCATTGGTGCTCATCAAGACGATCTCGAAATTATGGCGCTTGATGGTATTTTGGATTGCTTCCAGAAAGACAACCAATGGTTTTGTGGAGTTGTTGTCACCGATGGCAGAGGGTCGCCCAGAAAAAACTTATATGAAGACTATTCAGATGAGGAGATGAGGATCATACGCATTAAGGAGCAAAAGAAAGCGGCAGTAGTCGGTGAATATTCAGCTCAAATATTTTTGGATTATCCAAGTTCATCAGTAAAGAGCAATTCCAATACAAAAGTTATCGAAGATATCGCTCGAGTTATACAGGCTGCCTCTCCTGAAGTAGTATACACCCATAACCTCGCTGATAAACACGACACCCATGTCGCAGTTTCTCTGAGAGTTATTGAAGCGATTCAAAAACTTCCAGAGCATCAGAAACCTTCCACGGTATATGGATGTGAGGTGTGGCGCGATTTAGATTGGATGGTCAACTCTGATAAAATCACTTTTAATGTCTCCTCACATGAAAACCTTCAGTCTGCCCTCTTGGGTGTTTTCAATTCGCAAATCGCGGGTGGCAAACGTTATGATTTAGCAACGATGGGACGTCGGAGGGCAAACGCCACATATTTTGCCTCTCACGGCACCGACATCCATACTGGGATAATATTCGCCATGGATCTTACGCCATTGGTGACTGAAACAAATATGGAAATCACTGATTATCTGAATGGTTTTCTGGAGAGATTCTCCAATGATATAACGAAACGCCTTGCTAAATTTGCTTGAGATGACAAGAGTGATGTAAGCAAGTTTTTAGATTTCTGATTTCACCCCAAAATTATTAGCTGGAAATCCGTGTAACAACTTCATATACTTCGAAATTTATCGCTTTCCTGGTAGAATTCGTAAGGTTAAACCTCTTAAACTTATGGAACAACCTGCTCTCATAGTTATGGCTGCTGGTTTGGGCAGTCGTTATGGTGGATTTAAGCAAATTGAACCTGTAGGTCCAAATGGTGAAATTATCCTGGACTATTCAATTTATGACGCATTGACTGCTGGGTTTCAAAAGATAATTTTTGTTATAAGGAAAGAGATTGAGCAGGATTTTAGGAACAGAATAGAACGGAGCATTGCTCCACATTGTGAAACGCTGTATGTCTTTCAAGAGCTAGACAATTTACCAGCAGGTATTTTCGTCTCCACCCATCGAACTAAACCCTGGGGGACAGCTCACGCGGTGATGAGTTGTAAGAATTTGATAGAAAATCCTTTTGCAGTCATCAATGCCGATGATTTCTATGGAAGAACTGCTTTCCAATCATTGGGTAATTTCTTGATTAATGAGGATATCTTCAATAACAGCCACCGCTTCTGCATGGTAGGCTACAGATTAAACAATACGCTTACAGACTATGGATACGTCGCTCGAGGAATTTGTGATGTCGATCATAGTGGGTATCTTTTAGCAGTCCATGAGCTGACCCACATCGAGAAGTTTGGTAACTCTGTGAGGTATATAGACGAGACTGGTAATTGGAGCTCGATTTCTGGAGACAGCGTCGTTTCGATGAATATGTGGGGATTTACGCCTTCACTTTTTTTTGAATTGGAAAAACGATTTTCTCAATTCATAAATAAATACCAGAACTATCTCCAAGAGGCGGAATTTTTCCTCCCCGATGTGGTGAACGATTTATTAATTGAAAAGAAAACGACCGTGCAAGTATTCGAAACCAACGAACAATGGTTTGGAATAACCTATAAACCGGATAAAGCTAGACTTGTGAGTGCAGTTTTGGATTTGATAAATCAGGGTATATATCCGGAAACACTATGGGGAAATTAATATGAAACCAGATTTCCAGAAAATTCTTCATTGTTTCAATATAGAAGGAGATTTTCTATCAGCTGATATATACGGGACGGGCCACATCAATGATTCATATGCCGTTAAGTTTGAGGTAAATGGAGAGGTGCACTCGTATTTGCTTCAGCGAATAAACCATCATGTATTTAAAGATCCCGAAGGCTTGATGAAAAATATTGAAGTGGTTACATCCTATCTGCGCAAAAAAATTGTTGAATTAGGTGGTGATGAAAAAAGAGAGACTTTGACTTTAGTGCCAACCATTGATGGCAAGTATTTCATCAAAACAGATGAGGGGGAATATTGGCGAGCATATTTATTCATAGAAAATGCTTGTACTTATGAAGTCGTTGATAGCTTGGATCATGTGTATCATGCTGGAAAAGCTTTCGGGAATTTTCAGAAGCTGATGAGTGGTTTTCCAGCCGATCAACTCAAATTAACCATACCTGACTTCCACAACACCAGCAAGAGATACAACACATTCCTGGAAGTGGTTGACCGTGACATTGAAAATCGTGTAGGCTCCTGCCAGTTTGAAATCGATTTTGTGAATTATAGAGCTGCACAGACATCAGTACTGGTTGACATGCTCGAGAACGACCAGCTTCCGGAGCGAGTTACTCATAATGACACAAAATTTAATAATGTAATGATCGATAACGAAACCGGAGAGGGAATTTGCGTCATCGATCTTGATACAGTAATGCCTGGATTATCGCTGTATGATTTTGGGGACTCGATCCGCTCCATGGCAAACCCCGTTGCAGAGGACGAGCAGGATATCACAAAGGTAAATTTCGATTTAAATGTATTTGATTTTTACGCTCGCGGCTATTTGGAAACAACCCGCAATTTTCTCATTCCTTTAGAAATTGAGCAGCTGCCATTTTCCGCAATTCAAATGACTTTTGAATGTGGAATGCGATTTCTAACCGATCATTTACAAGGTGACACTTACTACAAAACACATCGATTCAACCACAACCTTGACCGCTGCCGCACTCAATTCAAGCTTGTCAAGGATATGGAAGAACAATACGATGAGATGGTTAAGATCGTTACAAGGAATTTGTGATCACAACCCCACATATATTTCTTGATTGTCGAAATGGCAAATACCAGTTTATATATTTTCCCAGTTGTCTAAATAGAAATGAATATCCGAGTTGCAAGCGTTCGCCGGATAACCGGAAATTCGTCAAAGATTTTATGGAAGGTTATTGACGATTGAATTATCCCCTGGTGGGATCCCCCTTTTCCAGGTTCAACGCCACCGCCTGCTTCACATAATCTGTGAAGACCTCTTCATTTATATCCTCCATGCCGGTCAACTTGATGTGCCTCATTTTTTCACCGCTTCCCTGCAGCAAACCCGTGGGGTCATTGATATCAACCCCACGCCAGAATCCGAAGTTAACTGAATTTTTGAACGCTTTCATATAACTGAATGGTCCATTGAGTTCATAAACTGGCTGAGCCCACTTAATCGATTCCTCCGCCTCTGGCACTGCCGCAAGGATAATCCTCCTCACACTTGCAACTACCTCACCTTTCCAGCTATCCAGACCTGCTATATATTCATCAACCGACATAGATACCATTTTACTCTCCTTACAAATAATCCTAATTCTACCATATTTGTTGGGTATCTCATTCTAAATGAATAAACTATTTGTTAGAATCTCAAACGATTAAACCTCTCAAAATGCTGTTGGAGCGGCTCAGAATTTGAGACCTATCAGGATTATCTTTATTCTAAAGTTTCCTTAAACCGGCACTACCAACTCATTTGAACATTCTGAAAGTACTTCACACCCATTATCTGCGATCAGAAGACTGCCCTCCAGTTTCATACTGCCCGCACCATGTACATAGGCGCCAGGTTCCGCCGCGATCGTCATCCCTGGTCCTAAAGGTTGAGTATCTGTATCCAGGCTGGGCTATTCAAATTATGTCGCCAGATCCGGACATTGCAGCAGTTCAATTTTATCCTGTCCAATAACTTCGATTGCCGTTAGAATCCATGGGGTATCCCAATTTAGTTGATAAGGCTATATATGTACAACCTGTCCTTGTATTTAATTACTGTTTTGATATGGGGTTTGACCTGGATAGCCATAAAATTCCAGTTAGGTGTAGTTGCCCCCGAGGTTTCAATTGCATACCGGTTTATTCTGGCGTCAGCTATATTATTCTTGTTCAGTCTCATTAGGCGCTTGCCCATGAAATTCACATGGCGCTCGCACTTCTTTTTTGCGCTGCAGGGTTTATTTTTATTTTCCCTGAATTACATTTTGGTGTATAACGCCGAATTTTACTTACCCAGCGGACTGGTAGCCATAATCTTTTCAACCGTTATCTTTTTCAATGTATTCTTTGGCGCTTTGTTCTTGCATAATCCTATTCGCTTTCAGGTTGTACTGGGCGCAGTGATTGGATTAACGGGTCTATTCCTGGTGTTTGGTTCCGAGCTGTTATCCTTCGATATAGCTGACCAGAAAATGCTGGGATTGGTACTGGCAGTTCTGGGCGTTATCTCCGCTTCCCTGGGCAATATCCTCTCGGCACGTAATCAGCGTAATGAACTGCCAGTCGTACAAACCAATGCCTATGGGATGGCATATGGCGCCATTTACATGCTGCTGCTAGCTTTAATACGCGGGGTTGAGTTCAATTTTGATCCATCGCCGGATTATTTGATATCTTTGCTGTACCTGGCTTTATTTGGGTCTGTGATTGCCTTCGGAAGCTACCTGACTTTGTTGGGCCGCATCGGTCCTGATCGAGCAGCATATGTATCTGTCCTGTTCCCCATTATCGCCCTGACAGTCTCGACCGTGTACGAAGGATTAAGCTGGAGTCTCCCACAGCTTTTCGGAGTAGCGCTGGTATTGCTCGGCAATGTGATGGTGTTATCTGATATTGGAGGAATTTTCCGGCGTATCTCATTCAAAAAAGCTTGAATCAATTACTCCGACATCAGTATAAAGTTGGGATATATATGGTGAAGGTTTTATGAAATTATTTCCTCAAAGAACCCTGAATGCGATTCAACTAATCCAACTCAGCAGGCATTTCGCAGTATTTACTATAACTCTTCACAGCTGAAATAAGGACCTGAATTTCAGTTTTCGTCATCACTTTGAAAGGGCTTGACGAGATTTTTATTGAAATCTTTACGAGGCTCCTTTTTCCAAACGCCCACTACCTGACCATCGAGAAGAATAACCGCTCTGAACACCCCATTACCTGAAACCGCTTTCTTATCATATCTGGGATCAAGAACTGCACTGCGTTCTTTGTATCCCAATAGATATTCATCATATGCTGGCAGCAGGCAAGCAGTTGGGGTCAAATTTCTGAGTACGTGCGGTTTTGGAGGCATCCAATAAATCTGGCCATTAACTATCTCATGGCGAAGTCTTGATTCAACCATTTCCAAACCTGTCCGGGCATCTGATACAGGCAAGCCAGACCACCACATATAATCATTCAGTGTAGCAGGACCGTGACTGTCAAAGTACCTTTTGGCAAGACCGGCTAATGCTTCATCCCTGCTCATATTTATTTGGTCATATACCCAATCATCTAGAAGCACGAATGACTCTTGTTTACCCGTCATAGGTCCAAAACAAATTAAACCCTCCAGCCCTGCCCGTCGAAGAATATGATATCCTCGCTGTCCTTCAGTGGTGATGCCTGCTTTTTCAAGCGTGAGCAATAAATCAGCACGTGTTAATTGTTTTTCCTTTTGCAGCGCTTTTGAAAGGGTTTTGAAGCTGCGGGTAAATGTCTCATCGTCAAGTTCAAGCTGCCGGTATCGTTTCCCGCTTTTTGCGATAACAACTGGTGATAGAAGCAACAGCATCCAGATCACATCTTGTTTAGCAGCGAAGTGTTTTGTTCCCCTGTTCAACCAGGTTCGGACAATTTCTCCATTTATAATCGCATCTTCAACTGAATCTTCAGTGGCATCACTACACCTGAGTCCTACAGCCCATTTTGCACTCGTGTAGTCCTGCGCTTGCATAGCGCCAAACCATGCAACGACTTGCCCTGGAATATTAAATTCCGTGTGTGTAATTCGCTGGTTAATTCCCCGTTCTAGAGTGATATCAAATGCGATCATTATTAAAATGATTTGTTCAAAAGGATTGATTGATAGTTTTCAGTATTCAATTCGA
Source organism: uncultured Chloroflexia bacterium (assembly GCA_963753725.1). Lineage (GTDB taxonomy): Bacteria > Chloroflexota > Anaerolineae > Anaerolineales > UBA4823 > CAVWDI01. Next base: position 915,419 of record CAVWDI010000001.1, read on the forward strand.
AGAATTAAAAGTGGTTATTGGAAATCTGTTTCGCTTCCAATATTACCTGTAAAGCCTGCAATATTGATATTCTTGTCGTCATTTTGTTATTATAAAAAATCCCTTTAAATCTAAATCAGTTAATACTAAATCAAGTACCTTGATTAATAAAACACCATGTCAGCTTAAAATAACCACCAATCAGCTGCTACTTCTTATCCATCTCCAAACAATTCATAGGTACCCACCCAATTTCACCACTTGATTTTTCTGCTATACCAAAACCATTCACAATTTCGTGAACAAATAGCCCTTCCCCCACTGAAACACTCAACTCCATTGCATTGTATTCTCTATTGAATATCCCTTGATTTTGGCTAATATCGAGATATTGGTCGGGTACCCAAGCTTGCCTATTATCCACTCCATCACACCATATCCAGTTTACCCAATCTGGATCTTCAGTGAATTCTTTGCCAACCTCAACTATGTCTCCCTTTTGGAAAATGATCGGATCCGGATAAGGGGATTTATACGCCTTAATTGCTGTATATTTTTTCATACTGATCTTCATCATCATATATTAGGAAATCATTTTTGATTTTCGCATCCAAACCAGATTATGAATAATAGGAGAATTTGATCTCATATTCAGCAATTATATTACCTTCAACTCTTTTTTAAAGAACGAGTTCACGATCGGGTATACCTTATCAATTTGACTGAATTCCTGCTGATGGGTAAATCCATCCACGATCTCAATTTGTACCCTTGTTCTTTTGAGGGATGAACTGTCCTCTTCTATCCAATCCATAACGCTCTTGTTCTTTGCCCCAGCTAACAACAACGCCGGGCATTTTATTTCACTCGCATCAATGCTCGGCCAACCGCGGATTGCCTGGAAACAAGCTACCCAGACTGGAATTCGACCTTTTATCGCTGACTTACGCTTCTTTTCGTTCAATGTGCCTTCCTCGTAGGCCTGTGACAGCGCACCATATTTTTCGATGAAAACATCTATGTAATCATCGAACTCTTTATTCACCGCCCGTCCAAAAGGCACACCTATCACTGCGATAGCCTGTACACGATCGGACCAGGCTCCCAGATAGCGTGCGATATTTCCCCCAAAGCTGTATCCCAAAACTATCATCTGTTGAACTCCGCAGCTTTCTTGAACCTCAATCAAATCATTGATAATCTTCTCGATGCCATAATCCTCAATTCGAGTTAATATTTCACTTTCACCGCTGCCGCGGATATCAACATTCATCACTTTGAAATCATTCCGCAGTCTGTCAACATACCCAGCTTTCTGCCAATCCTTCCTGGTCTTACCTGCACCGTGCAGCAGCATAAGGGCTGGCCCATCCCCGCTGACATCGTAAGCAATGCGCACACCATCACTTTTGGTTACATATTGGGTTGACATTAAATATTTCACCTGTTCATGAAAAATAATTTAAAAACCAGCAACAAAGACATACTGATAGCTTCCAAAAATTACACAGTATTCAATATCGGCAACAGCATCTTGCATTCATCACTGCATTATTTCCTCTACTAAATCATCTTTCATTTCCCAAATTGTTGAAGGAAATGAAACTAAGAGGAAAACAGAGTGATTGAGGAACTGGGACAGCTTGTGGCTCAAATTTGTGAGCAGTCCGGTTTGAATAAAATTCGATTTCGAAGGTCGCCAGGGGTGCATTAGTAATTTTTGGCCACCAAGAATGGTAGACATATTTCCTGACAAAACTGGCTGCGGAAGGTTTCTCAGGGAGTTCAAAGCAAGCGTAGTCCAATCCAGGTAGACTTTTTTGAACGAAAGAGTGGGGTGCTCTCTCACTTTCCACCAGGGAAGTTCCAGCGAAATATATATACTGATTCGTCGAATTGGATGTAAAGAACATCCTGAGCCCCAAATAATCTCTATCAGCAGGTTTTAGCCCACTAGCTTGTATCTCCTTACCAACCAATTTCCAGATTTCTTCGATTTGTAAATTTGGATTGTTAGCGTTTATTGGGGCCGCAATACCGGTAATTTGCATCGGTCTTAGATTTTTAGCTTCGGGTTTCAGAGAAATGCCGCTGTTTAAGAATTCAAGGTATTCCGGTGCAAGTTTGCCCATCAGCTGTCGTTGGTCCAGCCTTCTTTCTAATCGAACCTGACGAGGCTGTAAGTTAAACATACGCTTGAATGCGCGTGAGAAAGTTTCCGGGGCCTTGAATTTATACCTATATGCGATGTCAATGATTTTTTCTTCCGACTTCATCAAACACTGGGCTGCTTCACAAAGCCGACGGCGCATCAAATAATCATAAGGGGTGTGGCGTGTGGACCGGCTGAAGATGCGGCTAAAATGGAATAGCGAAAATGAAACTGATTCCGCCATATCCGCTACGCTAATATCTTCGGTCAGATGAGATTCAATGAATTCGATTGCCTTTAGTATTAAATCAATGTTCGGCATATCCCCACTTCAATGGAAAAAATCATTCTGGAGATTTATTAATTGGAACGTAGACATCAATCACTGATTCAGCCAGGTTGTCCATTCCCTTGAATCGATGGTCATAATATTGGAAGCTGTATGGAAAAGCTGATATGTACCCCGCTTTAGGCATCCATTCCTGGTAAATCATATGGGGCCAATCGCTGTTTATCTGCTCACCTTCCAAACAGAAAACAGCATAGGAAGTTGGTGGGAGGATTTTTAAGACAAATTCCACCGGTAATTCTCCCGCCTGGTTTATTTCCGCGCCTACAAATACCTCAAATTCACCCGTTTTACTTGTATCAGGATGGTAAATATGGACTTCATAAAAAACGCCTTCTCTAGTGATGAGGCGCTTATATTCCGCGCCATTTTGTCCCATGAATGCCATCAAGCGCTGCCATAATAATCCAATTTCATTTTCTTCACTCCACGGGTCTTTGGTTTCAAAAGGATTACCAAAAAAACTTAACCCAGCTAAGATTATGGATTCATTTCTAATGATTTTTGGATTCATAAATTACCTCAGTTTGGACTGTGTTAAATGATGCTCCCCCCAAAATGATCCTGGGGAAGCATATTGTTTCTTAATTAGCGAGCATTCACAAATTCCGCCTCCCAATCAAACACGGCTGAGTCTTCCAACCACTGAGGCCAGTGGCTGCACCAATCCGGAACAGATGGTTCTTTCACTCTATCTGTAGCTGGGTGGTAGGGCTTGATATCCAGAATTGGCGATCCGTCCTCAGCGTCTATATAAGGGATGGAGATGATCCCGTTATCATAATCGATATGGGAAACCGATACAACGCTGAGACAGATAGGATTTGGTCTGACAGGTGACCGGGTGGCGAATATCCCAAGGATATCCGGCGCGTTTGTATATAGTTTTTCAAAGGTTAAGACCGATCTTCCATCCTCATTATCGAACAAGTTTGCCCACCAGAGCACATTTAAGTAACTGAAACCATTTAATCCACCTAAAGCCGGGATCAACGCTTTGTTCAATACCAGGCTGAACCCACCATCCGCTGCATGTACTTGCCCGATAGCCGATAACTTAATCCCATTTTCCATTTTTCGCTCCTTTTATTATGAATTGACGAATCGATCATCTCAGTTAAATATAAAGGAGCTGAAGGTGTTATGCTTGACACTGGTTGCGCTTTAATCAGCTTAACAATGTAGCTTTTTCAAACAACTTGATCAATTCTGCTGCCTGCGCCAAATATAACGCGAGAAAAATGTATTCATAAAACCATGCAGCCATATTAGAGGGTATCCAATTCTAATCATTTTTCCCCATACTTATAAACCAGGGACTGGATTAATCTTTTAATTTACTGCAGGTCATGTAATAGGCTAAGTCATTCGTTTGAGACCACATTCTACATGCTAACAGTCCATCCAAATATAATCCGTATAGAATGCGGCTTTTTCACCGGTCTATGCCCTCGCAGTTAAGGAAATCATCTACAGTTTGCTTGAACAGTGAGGATTCTTCGATGAATGGAAAGTGCCCGCTATTTTCAAATATTGTCAGGCTCGCTTCCGGAATCCCCTGCAACAGTTCCTCGGAACATTGAAGAGGAGCTTCGGGATCGTATCTTCCTGCCAGGATCAGGGTTGAAGATCGCACCTCATCCAATCTGTCTGCATAAGATAATCGAGAGTACATATTCTTCGACCAGATTGTGCGGATTGGGACTCCCATATTGTAATCATCCGAAACAATTTCCACAGGTGTGAAATATTCCCTTTTATGGTAAGAGGCGCGTTCCATCAGGTTCTGCAGCCTTTTATGCAAAGCAAGACTTCCCCGACCAGCATTGAGCCGCATACCCCATAGAATGATCCGCCAGTAATCGGGTTGGGTGAAATGAAAGGCGCTCCCCGGCAATCCCCAGCGAGCGGCTGCGGGGAAACCGGATAAGCTTGTGATCAGCACCAGTCTTTTTGTACGCTCGGGCCGCTCGACAGCGTAGGCGAGTGCTGCAAATCCACCCATGCTGTGTCCTATCACATCCACCTGACCCAGGATACCCAATCGGTCAAGAGACTCGTCCGCACTTCGGATCATTTCGTCCATATCCCCTGCCGGTTCGCACCGCGACCGGTAGGCACCCGGAACATCAAATGTGACCACAGTCCGACCCAACTCGACCAACAGCTCCGCCAAAGGTTCCTGGACCATTGGTACTTTCGTGTGGGAGTGGGGATAAGGAAAGAGCAGCGCTGGTTCTCCACTTCCGATCGTGTAGACAGCCAACCCGTTAACGACCGAATGCGGCTCGATATATTGCTGGCTCCCATTATATTCTTCAAGTTCAAAGTTTTGGTTATAACGCGGTTTACGATGCAGCCCCAAGCTGGTGACCAACGCAAATATAAAAACCAGCACAATCAGCGCAAAGATTAACAATTTCCAGTTCAATGATACTCAGTACTTTTCCTCAATCTGGTATGGGCTGGCTATCATTATCCACGCCCATACAATGCCCGTCTTGAATTCAGCTCCGCTCAAGTATCAATTGGGCCCAATCTCTCGCCCGTTCGATCTCACCCTCGTACAGCGGACCCTCGCGCTCCATCACATAAAATGTTTCTGGTGTAACAACTCCTATTCCTCCGAGTTTACGCAGCTTGCGGTTAAGTGGTTTGGCTGCAGTGAACCGGCTCAACCAGGACGACATCTTGTAAGAAGTATCAAAGGCCGCTACCGGAATCCCCTACAAGCAGCGTTTTGGCAGCATGTCGAATACCGGTTTGACTACCTTCGGCAGGTTCATATTATGTGTCGGTGTGCCCATCAGGACCAGATCGTACTCCTTAAGATCAGTACCAGCGAGTTCTGTTGCACTCAGTATGCTTACTAAGCCAACTGAATTCAGCGTTTCGGTGATTGTTTCAGCAACTATTTTTGTGTTGCCGAATTTGGAGAAGTAAACAACCAGGGAATTCATCATCAATCTTCCTTTCCATTCATATGAACAAACTCATTTGTGGAGTGCATGGGAAACAAAATCGGACACCGGACCATATTCGATCCACAGTTTTCCATCTTCGTTGACCTGCGAAGCAATACCCAGATAAATGTTCATTACCAGACCGGCAGTAGATACCGGTTCTATCTTCCGGAAGATACCCTGTTTAATACCGAGTCCAATGATATCCCTGCTGACCAGCTCAAACATTGGCTGGTAGGCCGTGTACATCGCCTGTTTAAACTCTATATGGGGACCATAAAGGTTGTTGATCATAACCATCCCCTGGGTTAGATAAGCAGACACATAAGAAAATCCGGCTTCGAAGAACTTTTCCAACCGTCGTTCGGCAGCCTGCTCTTGGTATACATGCTCTGCAATGATCTCGAGATGCACTTGGGCCATCTCTTCGATCAAGACCAGCATCAGCTCGCGTTTACTGGGAAAATAGTTATAAACCGTCCCCTTGGCAAAACCAGCTGTTTTAGAAATATCATCAATATTGGCCTTGGAATACCCATGTCGGGCAAATTCTACGGCGGCAGCCTTTAAAAGACGCTGGCGGGTTTCACTGCGGACCTGCTCTCTTTCTTCTTCACTGTAACGCGGCATATGTCTACGCTCCTATAATATGGGTGACCAGTCACCCATATTATACACATGTGGAATTTTTTGTCAAGTCTGTTTATCTATCTCCCCATTAGATTGAATCATATAATGATAACTTACAGGGTTTCTGGAACCAACAACACGATGCTGCCAATGACTTTACTGCATTCAAACAGCTCATAAAATAGCATGAACCAATCGAAAACAGTTCCTTGGACCGGATTTCCCCCGGAATCAAACGTAATCAAAATCTCAATTATACTGACCTAAACTAGGTATAAAACAGCCACTCCGCCGATTTTATAGATACTGTTCCATTGCGAATTTTCATCCTCAAATAATGACATTTAATTCTCCCTCATGGACATTCAAGACATCATATGAATATGCGCTGTAGACTGACAATGGAAGTATAAGAAGTAAGAAGATCATGAAGTACACCATAATCTTTAGTAAAAATGTATTGAAGAAATAACCCACAAAGAATTGCCCAAATACCCACGCCAAAAAAATAACTAAAGACCAGGGCCATATCTTTGCGGTTAAACGCAATAAGCCGTTTGGTTTTGCGCTGGTGATTGATTTGTTAAATTTTTGTGCCTGTCCAACCGCCGATCATGCCAATCAAAGGTGGAAATATCCCTCCTCCAAATAAAAGCAGGGCTGCAGATAACATGATCAATATTAAGCCGCCATGTTTGCGATGAATAAAAGCAACCGACCAGACCAGGATAATCAGACTGATGATCACTGCCAGGACACCGGTTAATAAATAATTTGGAATGACGGTCATTGCAGGTTCGCAGGCGTTCCATACTTCTTCCGGAACGCAGGGTGGACCTATTGATGCAATCATCAGACCATAAGGCCTGGTGTACCCTTGCAGGAATTCAAAATAACCGTGTTCAAGTCCTGCGATCCCAGCAACAACGCCGAACCATGTGGTCGCAGTTTTAGTTGCACTTCTCAATTAATAACCCTCGCTAAACTGAATTTGCATCTTATACATCAATCGACTAAACCAATGCGTTCAACTGTACTTTATTGTCAAGTAAATCCTCTACCATCGAAGATCAACAAAATTTCGCAAATCTTTTAGTTCCTGATCGTAAACAATTGTGCAATTTGTACAACCAATTCATGCTTTTCATATTCATAAAAAATTGCTACTGAGTCTCGATTTTCAGTTTTTGCAATACAGTAAACCCACAAGGAACGCAGCCACGCCTTAAATCATTTATACAGACTTCAAGCTGGAATCCTTATTGATCCCATTAGTTTCTTTCGAGGTTGGATTAGCTGAAACAGGCATTTCGATTTTTCTTATAATTTAGCAAATTTTCGCTCAGTGTAATTTCGTCAAACCTTAGATGAGTTTTCTATTGATAAAACTCCGCGAGCGAATAACACAAATGGAATGAAACATATCAATCCCATCAGGAAGACCACAAGAAAATCGCTAATTACAAAAGTTGCATCCGTTAATAGAGGCTGTAATAATAAGAACAATATCAGACCTAAGAACAACATACTCACTGCAAAAAGCAAACCCAGCCCGCTCACAAATCCCAAGGGTGCACTTCTCAACAGTAATATCCCACCAGCGATCCATAACAGGGACAGGATCACATCTGCGATCAGAACGCCGGTATCAGAGCTTGGGAGCGCCGCCTGATTTCTCATCACCTGGCTGAGCATGTCTGCTGCTCGAAGGAGAAACACCACTCCAAAAAGAAGCAGAAACCATCCCCCCAATTTTACAGGCACTATCCCGTCCAACTGCGCTTTAACAGATAGTTTATTTATCTTTTTCAATATATCGTACATTGTGTATGCGCTCAATGCAACAAGCATAAGATACGCGAATGTGAATGACCTGAATGGAATTCCGAAAACATAAGCAATGTAATTATAGAAAACAGTCAGCAGCGCGCCAGGCCAGAAGAGTGCACCTACCAGCTTGCCGCGCCTGGCAAGCCACATTGAGCCTAGCAGGACGGGCAATACGATGAAGAGGTTGATGACATCATTTACCATGAATGATTGGATTGCACCCTTGGATGGATAAACTTGTTCAGGAATTATCAATCCTGCCAGAGACATCGTCCCCATTAAAATCACAATGGCAATTGAAAGAATCAAAGACGAATTCAAGTTGGACAATAAAAAAGGATTAATACCTGGTATCATTTTTTCTCCGAAAGTTATTAACATTAAACCTCCCAATACATTCTATTTATATCGTAATCCATTTTCAATAGAAAGGCCAAATTTTGTATTGAATGTAGTATAAATAATATTTACAATGAGATTGATTAAAGGCGCAAAAGAGACTTTTGGATGGGTGATCGTTGGAGAAGATCGGGTGATTATCATTCCAAATTCAGCCTGGGAACGTTACGGTTTCCAGGTTGGTGAAGAGGCCATTATTACACCAGGAAGTAGAAAATCTGGTGGATTTGGTGTAACCAACAAAAATCTCTTGGCGCATATATCCATCCCTGGTTTTGAGGACAAAATTTTGGGTCGCGGCTGGTTCACTCAACAACGAGGATTCCACCTACCTTACAATATCCCTTTTAATCCTGGCGACCGGTTATTGACCGTTTTCGGGAGTGGTTTCGTATTAGGATTCATCTCAAAAGGACCAATATATGATTTTGCCAATCAGCATCCAGAAATCGATGAAATCGAATAGGGACTTTCAATCTGCAAGAATTTAAAATACCGCGTGTTATTATGCGAATTCGAGACGAAAGTAAAAAAGATACCGCTGCCGTACGGGCGCTCAACATTGAGGCTTTTGGCACTCCTTCTGAGGCGAACCTCGTCGATGCCCTGCGGAAACAAATGGGATTGTTGATCTCGCTCGTCGCAGAACAAGACGAGCAAATCCTCGGTCATATACTGTTCTCGCCAGTTTCTCTTTCCGGCCATACCGACCTCAAAATTATGGGTTTGGGACCAATGGCGGTAGCGCCACCACACCAGCGCAAAGGGATCGGATCGCAACTTGTTCCTACTGGATTGAAGAAGTGCAAACAGCTCGACTATATCGCAGTTGTCGTCCTGGGACATCCTGATTTCTATCCCCGCTTTGGATTCGTTCCTTCTTCTCATTTCGATATTGATTACGAGTATGATGTCCCCGAAGAGGTATTTATGGCAGCGGAACTGGTACCAGGTTCACTGCGTGGTAAGAGCGGCAGAGTGAAATATAACCCTGCCTTCAAGGAATTTTTGTGATTATCACCTTTGTAATTCTCGCCCTCACCATAGCCTTGTTTATCTGGGGTAAATTTCGGGCTGATCTTGTAGCTGTTACCTCTCTTATCGCCTTGTATCTATTCGGCATACTGGACACAGAACAGGCTTTATCTGGTTTCTCAAATCCCACCGTCATCATGCTGGCCGCACTGTTTGTGGTAGGAGAGGGATTAACCAGATCAGGTCTGAGTGGTTGGATGGGTGAACGGCTGATCCGCTTGGGTGGTAAAAACGAGGTGCGGTTGATGGTTATCCTGCTCGGCGGCACAGCGCTGATTGGGGCTTTCATCAGCAACACTGGAACTGTAGCGATTATGATGCCCATCATGGTGGCTGCCGCCTGGCAGATTGGCAGCATCCCATCCCTGTTTCTGATTCCGCTGGCTTTTGTGGCCAATATTGGCGGACTGTTGACTCTGGTGGGTTCACCTCCAAATATTATCGTCAGTGATGTACTGGCTGAAACTGGATTGCGTCCATTTGGATTTTTCGAGTTTGGTTTAATTGGACTCCCTTTGCTGCTAATAACCTTAGTCTTTATGGTTACTGTGGGCAGGAAATTGTTGCCCGTACGAAAGGCGGTAAGGAAACCGGTTGATCTGGCAGTTCTGACCGAACACCTGGCTGCGGATCATACCCTGCCGGATCAACTCTTTCTGCTGAGAGTGCTGCATAATTCCACCCTGGCTGGAAAAACGCTGGTTGAGGCCAGACTTGGACAGGATTACGCAGTCTCTGTCTTGAAGGTCGATCATAAAGCAATCGATCAAGGGCATGGTCTCGAATCGATCCTGCAAGTTGGTCTGCACCAACTGGGCGCTGATGAGACAATTTACCAACCGGGTGCGCATACAGTAATCCGTGCGAATGACATCCTGTTTGTTAAAGGACAGCCAAACGCAGTCGATAAATTGGCGTCCGACGAAAACATTGGATTGGAATTATTGGATGAGACAGAAATAAATTTACAGGATATTCTATTCACCCGTGAAATGGGTTTATCTGAGATTGTAATTGCTCCCCGTTCGCAGTACATTGGGCAAACCATTACGGAGGCGCATTTCGCTGATAGATATAATGTCCAAGTCCTGAATATCCTGCGCCAGGGTGAGGAAATCGATTTGCGTGAGTCCCAGTTAGTAGCTGGAGACGTTATGTTGGTACGTGCAACCTGGGAGCAATTGGAGCTATACAAACAAGAGAGCCATAACTTCGTTGTCATCGGCAGCCCGGAGGCGGCCAGCCAGCAAGTTGTTAAGTTGGGATCTGAATCGTTGACAGCCATTATTTCGCTTCTTGTGATGATCGGGTTGTTGGTTACGGGGATTGTGTCACCTGTAATGGCTGCATTGATCGCGGCCGCAATTATGGTTCTGGGAGGCAGTCTAAATGTCAAACAGGCCAGTGACGCCATTGTGCTGAATAACGTGATATTGTTGGCTGCTCTGCTTCCGATGAGTATCGCCTTGCAGGTTACAGGTGGAGCCGATCTGATCGCCAATGGGATTGTCAACTTTCTAGGATCGACCTCAGTAATATTCTTATTAGCAGGAGTATTCCTGTTGACATCCGCCGTTACACAGGTGATAAGCAACACCGCTGCGGCGGTGCTGATCGCTCCTATAGCCCTGCAGGTTGCCATGGAATTAAATTATTCTCCGCATGCTTTTTTGATGGCGGTGGCTGTGGCCGCTGCTACAGGTTTCCTGACACCGTTCAGCACACCAACGAACCTTTTGGTCATGACACCCGGCGGTTATACGTTCGGTGATTATGCTCGAGTGGGGTTGCCACTTTTAACCCTTATCCTGATCGCCAGTATGCTGCTCCTGCCAATCATCTGGCCGGTTTAGGGATATATTAACAACCTGGTTTCATTAGATTCTTGAAAATGCGTTAAATTCAAGATACATTCATTATTTCCCAACGTTTTCTAATTACCAAACCTGATTTTCATATCAGTTTTAAAGGATAATTTGCATTCATTATCGATTGCATTATTTACTGAACATTTCTTTGTATAACCCGAAAAAAATCGAAGACCATTAATTTGAAATTGGTTTAACCGCCGGGATAATGAAGTCTCTGATTAGCTGCTGAGGCTGGGAAAATTTCGAATCCGGGATATGGCTGGTAATCACTACCACCAGATTTTGCCCGGGTAAAACATAAATAAACTGGCCTTTCATGCCGTGAGCGGCATAAAGGCCGCCTTCATGCAGCCACCATAAATATCCCATGTACACGTCCCACGGTTCGAGCGGCTCAGCCACCTGGATATATCTGCTGCGGGTGGAAGTTTCAATCCAGCTGGCCGGGATGATTTGCTTTCCATCCCACATACCCTGGTTGAGATACAAATAACCAATCTTTGCCATATCACGGGGTTTCATCCTCATCCCCCAGCCGCCTTTAGAAATACCCAAAATATCTTTTTTCCATTCTACATCTTCAATCCCCAGATAATCAAAAAGATACTTTTGCCCAAATTCAAAAGCGTTCAGACCACTGGTACTCTGAATAATGGCTGACAGCACATGCGCATTTCCGCTGCTGTAGGTAAACTGCGTACCTGGTTCGGTGTACATGGGTTGGTCCAGCACATACTGAACAAAATCCGGGGACCAAATCATTTCATCCCAATCAAATTCCAGTCCCGCAGACATGGTCAACAAATGCTCCAGGGTGATAGAGCGTTTCAGATCGTCGTCGTTTTCAAAGGTTCGCCCGGGGAAATAATCCAAAACCGGATCATCGACACCCTTGATATAACCCTCATGGATCGCAATCCCAACTAAAGCTGACAGGATGCTTTTGGTGACAGAATAGATACCGTGCAGGCTGTCCTGGTCGTAGGGCGTATAATACTTTTCAACCACGATATATCCATTGCGAACGACTACCAGGCCGTCTATGCCCAGTCCTTTTTCATCAATCGCAACCAGCATTTCCTGAAGCAAGCCAGCATCCATACCTTGCTCGGCTGGGGTTGATTCCTGCCAGGAATTTGTGGGCCAATAATCTCTTTCTTGCTCAGTTACTACCGTTTCTTTAGGCTTTGTTATTGCCGTAGCTGTAGAAGTTCCGCTATATGCGCAGGATGCAGCAAATGTGACAAGAAGAATTATATGGAAACAATTATGCAATATGGTTTTCATCTATTTTTTATATTCCGCAATATTTTTATAACACTGCAACTTAGACCTGTGCCATATATTCTAGGTGGTATTCGTTTTATAATTCCATCATGCTTTTCAAAATAACAATTTGCGAATTACGGATATTCGTTCCTCCCAACAGCGCTGGGAAATTTTCATTTTTTAAGTCCTGTTGATCGTTTTTTTCATCCCTTATAAGGGATGCTACGCAGGCATAGATTAATTTGGTGGGTGGAAAACGAATAAAGGAACCAATCGAAACGAATGGGAAGGCAGGGGATTATGGGATAAGGGGATAGGGAAAAACCGTCCACGAATAGTTCAAAACGAATACACAAATTCCGAATTATTGGATTACAGAAGGGGATAGAAAAAAACCAATCTTTTAAAATGCCTATGTACCAATTAGCATGAACTACCATAGGCTAAAGCTCTAAAGCACGAATTCCGGATATCAAATTTCGGAAAGGGGAATGGCGGTCGGTCATGAGGGTACATGAAGTCAGATTTCAAAGTTTGGTTCTCCCGAAGTGAGGCGATCCATAAGGACGCCATTTGTGAGTAAACGCTGCGCGGCACGAGGCTCGAGGTCGTTGAAATGAAGGAAGTAAATGTTGTGGTTGATAAGTTGACATTGCTGGGCTGGTCTGCTATATGACATTTAGCAACTTAACATTTTTACCTGGAATGTTCAGAGAATTTGAACTTCGTTGATTGGTTGGCGAATAGAAAAAATGGCATGGAAGGTATTCTCTTTAAATGAACATAAAAGGAGAATTGGTACCAGTTTATTAATAGCACAATCGTTCTAAGAAATCAAGTCGCTAATTGGGGGATTTTTGTGGAGGGAAATATCTTCCTAATAAGAACCAATAAATTTGAGAGAGCCCCAGCAGAGTGTGCTGGATTAAAAATCACTTTGGTCTGAGACACTTTTCCAAGGGGATGCTTTCGTGGTAGGGTTCTTAAAACACTAATGCACTCCCTACTTGATTAATAAAAACGAAATTGCAAATCCATAAGTGACACTTTTGTTACCTGTTTTTCCTGCGCCTTTCAAAGTTCCGAAACTTGATCCTATCTCGACGAAATTCTTCAAACAATTTTAGATTAAAGAGATATCATTGAGTTACTCGTAATTCAGCGATTGGCGTACATTCACCTGCGTCGCCTGGCGGGCGGGGATGATGGAAGCCAAGACGGAAATGAAAATTATGATTCCCAACCAGATAAACACCGCGCCGTAGTTGTAGCGGTAGATCAGTTCAGTGTTGAAGATCGTCTCCCCCATAGCAGCAGCCATCACCGGTGCCACTACCAGAGACAGCGGCACCGCCACCATCCAACTCAGCACACCCTGGATCAGTCCTTCAAGCACAAACATACCCAGAATGGTACCTGAAAGGGCCCCCACCGCACGCATTATGCCGATCTCCTTGGTGCGCTCAATAACTCCGATCGACAGGGCTCCCATCAGCCCAATCCCACCCACCACTGCCATGATAACCGCCAGAAACAGAATCATGCCCACCACGATATCGTACCCGCTTTCTATAATCCCCCTAGTATCGGGCATTGTTTCCCGCAGGCCCACCGTGATATTTTCACGCCGCAGCAGATCTTCCAGATCTGCGACAGTGCGGTCGACGGCTGATTCTTTGCGATCATAGGTGCGCACCAGCAGCATATTAGCGCGCCCGTGTTTCTTGCTGGCATCGAAAACCGCCTGCCGAGGGGCATACATAACGTCGTAGTTAAATTCAGACCCGAACATCATGAAAGTACGGTAAAACCCCACCACCAACCAGTCCTCTTCACCCATCTCACCCAGGTCTAATGTGAGCATATCGCCAACCTGAATGCCCTCATCTTCACCTGTACCAGCATTCATCACAATCGCGCGCTGGTCACCAGGCTGGAGCCAGCGACCTTCCACAACCATCGGTTTTATCATGGGGTCTTCGACCGACACCCCCTGAAGCTGTGAACCCATCCCAGCATCCAGCCTGCGCTGACCGCCGTGCAAAATAGTCACTGGCAATGCCAGCCACATGCCTGCATCCTGTACACTATCCAGTCTTTTAGCAGCCCGTGTAACCCTGTCGATGCGCATTAATTTATCGAAATAAAATATGAAGTCGTGTTCACGCCGCTCAAACTCGACATCCAGTGTAGCCTGCATCGAGCTCGACAATCCCATAACCATAAGGAACGTCACTCCGGATATGACCAGCACAAGCTGGGTAAGCACCAAACGCCATTTACGGCGGAAAGTGTTAGCGACAGTGATAACTGTGGATGGGCGCAGGAAATTACGCCCCACCCGCTCTACGATGCGGTCCATCAACCCGGCGCTGTAATCGCCGCCAACTCCGTAGGATGAAATCGCCTCCCGCACCGTGATCGCTGCCCCACGCAGGACCGGTATCAGAGCAGCTAACAGAGGTATTACCAGCGCAGCGCCTACCTGAATAAACAGGGCATGCCCGCCAGTGAGGAAGCGCTCGTATTCGATGTTGTACATCCCGAGCATCCAGCGGCTTATCTCAAAAGCTGCCCAAGATCCCAGGGGCAGCGCCACAAAAAGCGCCAGCAAACCCAGAATAAATACACCCGCCAGGTAAACTTTAATCACCGTACCTCGGCCCCCTCCAATCGCCTTGATGACACCAATCTGGTTGGTCTGCTGGGTGATTACTGCAGTGAACGTGTTCAGCACCAGTACAACTGACAGCAGCACGGAGAGCACCGCCAATACCTGCAGGACCAACACTGTACCATCAATGAATGCACGACCCCAATGCCTTTCCGGGTCCTGGTATAAAGTTCCTGAAACGCTGATTCCCTGCTTCGCCAGATCCCTTTTAATATCCGATGCCACCTTTCGCACGTGTTTGGAGTTGAAAGGCTGCACCTGGAATTTGAGCTCGTTGAATTTCCCAGGTGGAATACCAAAGCTCTCCATCACCTGCTCACCGCTGAAGAAAAACGCCAGGTCCCACATGGCAGGAGGCGGAACGAAGGGGTGGCGGATCAACCCACTGATAGGGTACAGGTGTTCCTTATTGTCAATCTCGATGATGACCTGGTCGCCAATGCCAAGGCCGTAGTAAGGGCTGTGCATCCTTTCGATGCTGAGATTTTCTTCTTCGGGCCAGTTACCACCTCTGAGTTGGATGACGTCATAGTCCTGTTCGGTGAAATCCGCGCGCATCACCAGGTTGCCCTGGCGCCAATCTTCCTCCGGATTAACCTTGTAGCGGATCTCTATCTCATTGAGCGGCTCGATCTCCAAAACGCCGGGAATCTTTTTGAGGTTCAATATCGTGTCCCTATCCACCGGGGGAAGGAGGAACATGGTGGCATGGGAAGGTGAAGTGCTGCGGTGGGAGGAGTCCATGGTCGGGATGAGCTGTTCGATCAAGCCGAAGGTAATGCCAACAGCAAACACACCCACCGCGATGCTCAACACTACAAGCAGGGTGCGAAGCTTGTTGTGCCAAAGGTCAAACCACACTTTTTTCCAGATTACCGACATGATCTAAATATTTGTGGGTAGAGAATATTAATTATTCGAACACTTTTTAAATGACCTTAAATAATTACATGAAAGCCGTAATCCTGAGACAATCATGAACCCTGGCGACAGCGACCTTGTTTATGAGAAAAAGGTGTGCTCAAAATTAAATCTTTTTAGAGATTAAATTATTGTGAATTTTATAACAAATTAATGGGTCTGATTTTTAAAGCTTATCACAATTCACGATCAATAGATCGATACGTGCGTGTTTGGTGGATACGGAATGTTTGGTTTCAGGTAGTTAAAAATGCGATCCTTTCGTTGATATTCATATAGGATGGATTACATTAATCCATCAATATGAGGGTTGTCAGGATGCAGGTAATTTCTGTGACTTTATAGTGACAAGTGTATATTTCCACGATCACACAAGGTAAACTTACTCTCAGGTTGTGATAATATTTCCCAGGTTGATTTAATAGAAGTAATCCAGGAGTATGTAGCTATGGAAAGTAATACTACTTACGATGCAATTATGATTGGAGGCGGAGTGATGGGGTGCGCTACTGCCTACTATTTGTTGAAAAAAGATCCGCAATTCAAAGTGGCGATCATTGAAAAAGATCCCACCTATGAATTCAGTTCCACTGTTCTGTCGGATGCCAATATCCGTTTGCAGTTTAACGTCAAAGAAAATATTCAAATTTCTTTATACGGGCTTGAAGTGCTGAAGACCTTTGCAGATGATATGGCGGTGGGAGACGTAAAACCGGATATCGCCTTTCGCCAGCAGGGTAATTTATTTATGACCGATGAGGCCGGGAAAGAATCCTCCATGAAGGGTGTGGCAACCCAACAAAGCCTGGGCTGTCCGGTGGAATGGTTGGCGCCTGGAGATATTAAAAAACGTTTCCCATTATTTGAAGTGGATCTACTGGCCGGCGGGGGTTATTGCGCCCTGGATGGAACAATGGATGCCCAAACGGTCTTGATGGCTTACAAAAACAAGGCTGTTGTGTTGGGAGCCGAATATATCACGGGGGAAGTGGTAAATGTCTTGCAGGCTGATGGGCAGATCAGTGGTGTTCAGCTGGCTTCTGGAGATGATTTATCAGCAAAATTTGTCGTTAACAGCGCGGGCGCCTGGGCGCAGAAACTCGCTCAAACTGTGGACATCGTATTGCCGGTCGATCCGGTCAAGCGGCAGGTCTTTGTGTTTGACACAATCGTTGATACAGGAGAGCTGGTTTATCCGTTAACGGTCCTTCCTTCTGGTTTATATTTAATTCAGGAACATGGGAGCATGTTCATGGCCGGCAAGATTTTACCCGATGATCCGGTCGGCTTTGATTTCAGTTGGAACCGGCAGGTATTCATGGATCATTTATGGCCTGAACTTGTGGATTACATCCCTGCTTTCGACCAACTTAAACTTACTCGCGGCTGGGCTGGGTTATATGCCGTTAACACATTTGACGGCAATGCAATTTTGGGCGAATGGCCGCATTTAAAGGGTTTTATGCTGGCAAATGGTTTTTCAGGACATGGGTTTCAGCAGTGTCATGCAGTTGGAAGATATCTTGCCGAATTAATCTTAGGTCATAACCTATCTTTAGACCTTTCAATATTTTCTCCCCAGCGTATTCTGGAGGATAAACCTGTTTTTGAAAGTGAATATAAATTAGTTTAACATTAATAGTTTTTTGAGGAGATTACAATGCCAAATCACTCACCACATCAAGGGTTCAGTACTATTGTTAACCATGCATACGAAGGCGATAACCCTTACCATGCTCATATTTCTCCCATCTTCATGACATCCACATTTGCCTTTCCGGATGTTCAGACTGGGGCAGCAATTTTGAGTGGAAAACAGGATGGATATTCTTACACACGCACTGATAATCCCAACGCACGCCAGCTGGCTGCGAAATACGCATTATTGGAAGGCATAGACCTGTTAAAACAACAGCCGGATAGATCTCCCGAAGACCTTGTGCGGGGGCGGGTATTTTCTTCCGGGATGGCAGCAATCTCTTCAGCTATTCTGGGACGAGTGAGTGCTGGGGAAACCATTATTACCCAAAAGCCGTTGTACGGCAATGCCTTTCGCTTCCTCAATGAACTGGCTCCAAGATTGGGGATCAATGTGGTTTGGGTGGAATTCTACTGAAATAGAAAGCTGGGGTGCGGCATTTGAGGCTCATCCAGATGCTGTCATGGCTTACACTGAATCTCCCACCAACCCAACATTGGAGGTGGTGGATTTGCGTGCGGTAGCGGAGATTGCTCACGCGCACGGCGCCTGGGCAGTAGTGGATAACACGTTTTCAACACCTTACTGCATGCGTCCGTTGACGATGGGGTATGATGTCGTGCTGCACTCCACCACAAAATATCTTACTGGGCACGGATTGGTCATTGGTGGTGCTGTAATCTCAATTCATTTGGATTTTTTTGAGCCAAAAACAAACCAATTGTTTTTAACAGCAAAACTTTTGGGTGGGAGTCCAAGCCCCTTTGATGCCTGGTTGGCTAATATTGGGCTGAAGACTTTTGAACTGCGCATGCAGCGTCACTGCGAGAATGCAAAAAAACTTGCTCAATGGCTTATTAATCACCCAAAGATCGCCAGAGTTAATTATCCTGGCCTCAAATCGCATCCCGGGCACGATCTGGCAAAGAGCCAGATGCACAACGGCTTTGGCGGGATGATATCCTTTGAACTCAAAGGCGGATATGATGCCGGCGTTAAGTTGTTAGAAAATTTGCAGTTGATCACCCTGGCTGTAAGTCTTGGAAACGTAGACTCGTTAATCCAGCATCCTGCAAGCATGACGCACAGCGCGGTGCCGCGCTGAAGAACGCCTGAAAACTGGACTAACGGATGGGCTGGTACGTTTTTCGGTTGGGATTGAGAATAAAGAAGATTTAATCACAGATTTGGATCAGGCGCTGGAATCAGTTTAGCGAAAAAACACATTGTTATAGAGGTGATTTACCTATCATTTACCCAAAATTTAAAGTTGATTGCAATATTTCCTGTTAAAATCAGTGCATGCGAGTTTACGTCAAGTTGATCGCCACCTACCGCGAACACTTACCCCCCGGCACGAACGGCAACATCACAGAAGTGGACGTTCCACCGGGCTCCACCGTGCGCGAGATCTTGACGCCTTTCGAAATCCCATTGGATGACAGCAGCGTGATCGTGCTGAACGGGCTGACCGTCCCGCTCGATACGGTTGTGGAGGAGGGCGACACGGTTGCGGCCTTTTCAGCAATAGCAGGAGGATAAATTATGGTAGTCGATTAGCTCCGAAAGGTTTTATAGGAGCATATCAATACCACCAATTTCTTAAAAACTGATTATGGATAGTCACGATGAAGGCTGGAAAAAACACCCAGCCCTACTCGACCACTCAATATGAAACCAAGGAGCAAATATGTACGGCTGGCACGGCAAAATTTTACGCATCAATCTCACCACCGGGAAAGCTTCCAGCGAAGCAGTTGATCCCAAATTCGCTAAAGACTATATCGGCGGACGCGGCTGGGCGATCCGCTACCTGACAGATGAAGTCGATCCCATGGTCGATCCCCTCTCACCTGACAATAAACTCATTTTCGCTACCGGACCCCTGACCGCCACCACCGCCCCAACCGGCAACCGTTACATGGTGGTCACCAAGTCCCCGCTGACGGGCGCGCTGGCGCACTCCAATTCCGGCGGCGACTTCCCCACCTGGATGAAGCGCACCGGGAATGACATGTTCATCTTCGAGGGACAGGCTAAGGAGCCAGTTTATGTCTGGGTAAACGAAGAACAGGTCGAAGTACGGCCGGCTGCACACCTGTGGGGCAGGGACGTCCACGAGACGACCGACATCCTGCTCGGGGAAACCGATCCGAAAGCAAAAGTGGCCTGCATTGGCCCCGCGGGAGAGAACCTTGTACTGATCGCCGCCATCATGAACGACAAGCACCGGGCAGCAGCCCGCTCCGGGGTGGGGGCGGTGATGGGCAGCAAGAATCTCAAAGCTGTGGTCGTGATGGGTAGGAAATATCCCGCCTTTTTCGATGACGAAGCCATGCGCAAATACAGCGTGGAACTGTCGAAGCAGGTCGGCGCCGACATCAAGAAAGGCTCGTCGCTGCGTGAGTACGGTACCGCCTACGTGCCGCAGGTAACGAATGAACTCGGCATCCTGCCGACCCGCAACTTTCAGACCGGCGTATTCGAAGGCGTGGACAACATCGATGGTGTGGCACTTAAGGAGAAACATCTCATCAGACACAAGCCGTGCTACCGCTGCCCGATCGCATGCGGCCGCCTGACCGCAGTCGAGCATGAAGAATACGGCGGGGAGGGCGAGGGTCCCGAATACGAGACGATCGCCTCGCTCGGCTCGGCCTGCGGTGTGGACAACCTGGCCGCGCTGACCAAGGCAAACTACTACTGCAATGAACTCGGGCTGGACACCATATCTACCGGTCTGACGATCGCGGCGGCGATGGAACTCTACGAAAAGGGCGTGATCGGCACTGACGAAATTGGCCGCCCGCTGCCCTTCGGCGATGCCGATGCGCTGATCGACATGGTGCAGAAGACCGCTTATCGTGAAGGCTTCGGTGACCAGCTGGCCGAAGGCTCGTTCCGCCTGGCCGAGAAATACGGCCGCCCTGAAGTCTCAGTTACCGCCCGCAAGCAGGAATTTCCCGGATACGACCCGCGTGGCTCGCAGGGCATGGGTTTGCTGTATGCCACCTCGAATAAGGGCGCTTCGCACATGGAAGGCGACGTGGCCTACGAAGAAGTATTCGGAACCCCGGTAAAGGCTGACCCTCTGTCCACCGAGGGCAAAGGCGAGCTTGTAGCACGCTTCCAGGACGCCTTCGCCTTGATCGACTCGGGCGGTATCTGCGTCTTCTTCGCTGTGCGCTACGTTTTCACTAAAGAACTGATGATCTGGCCCGAACAGTTAGCCAAACTGCTCAACTTTGCAACTGGAGCGGATTACAGCCCCGAAGAGGCAATGCAGGCCGCTGAACGCGTCTACAACCTCGAGCGCCTGTTCCTGATCGGAGCGGGTTCGGGACCCGAACAGGACATCCTTGCGCCGCGTATGCTCCACGAGCCGATGCCTGAGGGCCCCGCCAAAGGCCGCGTCGTCGACCTGGAGGAGATGCTGAGCGATTATTACAAATTCCGCGACTGGCCGGGCGGTATCCCGTCTGAGGAGAAGTTGAAGTCGCTGGGGTTGATGTAAAAATAACCACAAAGCACGCTAAGGTCGCTAAGATTAAAATAATAGACTAGAAAATCGGATTGGCGATCTAAAAAAAAGAACTTTAAGAAAGGTGATGCATATTTCACCTTTGCAGTAAACCAGTCGGTGAACCTGCACAAAGCCCAATCAAAATTAAGGAAGTCAAGAAAGCCTCCGAAGCCAGGTACCTCATCGGCTATAACAGCCCACCCAGTTCAGCCGGGAGTATAAACGCCATTTTGGGTTTGTCCCCTCATTAACTTGAATGGACTAAGTTTGCTCAGCACGCTGACTCGAACCGTGTCAAATGTAGTTACACCTACGAAGATCGCAAACCCCGGACGGGTACGTTCCGCGGTCCCACCCCTTTAAGGGACACTCCCGCAAAATGCGCGGGATTAAAATTGGTTAAGAAGCACTACGCGGCAGGAACGCTTCGCGGAGGGATGCTCCCGATATACCTAGCTCTTGTGGAATATGCAGTGGCTTAGAGTAAAATGTTGCTAGATACGATAAGATTCAAGATATTTAATCGGGAAGAGATCTCAATGAGACACGGACTTTTTCTAAATTCTTTTCCAACCTGGACCAACAAATGCCCTGGTCCGAAAAAATGTCCAATTAACCAGAAATTTGTGGCGAAAGTCATCCTCCGCCAAACCTGCTGTGGTAATCATGGTGAGCCAGGTTGTTGAAAGGTTGATACCTCGTCCCGTGAGGACAGAGACCATCACCATCACCATGATCATGATCATCACCATTAATAAAACTCTATTCATAGAACTAACCGTACCAGATATGTAGAATGAGCCCGTCGATCATTGATTAATAGTCAGGACAGTGCGCACCTAAACCAGAGGAATTTATACGATATCTTGCTAACTGTGATTATCAGATTCCGATTAGATCTTGGTTCAAGAGCTCAGATCATAGAGGCTACTATTGCTGGCGATTTCTATTCTTATCGGTCTAGTTTTTCCCTTTTGTTCAAAGCGTAGAGAAGCCAAAAATCGCTCGATTAGCATATCAAGCGATTTCTGTCGACAGGGATAGTCTCATACCTTTTTTTGATTGTAACCACCTATGAAGATCCTCTCTGGGTGATGTACGCCTTCAGGGACGCTTTGTTGAGAAACATTTCGCGGTTCGAATTTTATTCCCAGAAGGGGCTCGGGGCTTAGATTTGAAAGGGTTGTGTCCTGCACCCCAGACCGGTGAGGTTTGTTGTATCTAGTTTTTATTACACAAAGAAAAAATCGCTGAATAGTCAGCGGCAATTTCAGTACCCCCTTGGGGGATGCTATCGCGACCACCACGGAGATCCCGCTGGAACCTTTGGACCGCAGCTTATCATTAAAAATCAAAATAAATGATCATCTCAAATTGGATGACTTAACACATATAAGATTTATCATAAGGATTTGTAAGACATGTCGCCTGAAAACATCACTATCAAAGAACAGGCCGGGCTCCAATTACATCAGTCTAAAGGCTTGTGAGACAAAAGGAAAACGCAATAGTTCATTATATTTTATTTTAGGTTGAGAATACGTTGATCCCCCTCGGGGATGCTTTGCGAACCACTCCGGTGCTGCGCACCTTCGGGTACGCGGCGCGGTCCCACAAGGACGCTTCGCGGTTCCAACTCCAATTTATGTGATGAAAATTTTCAACTAACCTTAGAAAAAGGGGATTTATAATAAAAAAAGACTCTACTTGATGTAAAGTCTTTTCAGTGCCCAGCGGAGCTGGATGTCAACGCGTCCCCCACGGAGATCCCACCGGGAACTTTGGGGGCTCCAGACGTGCAATCTATAGGTAATCCTATTCCGACCCTTTTTGCTTTCTGCCAGATTTGTCAGCTTCATCTTGCAGCCATGCTTTAAAGTGGCGCGGTAGAGAGAGCGCTCAAAGTAATCCCCTTCGATGGAAATGCCGTCGTAGCCTTTTTTGACCAGGTGATACATGAGTGGTTCAAGTTGGTGCGCATAGTGCCGCATACATGCTTCGGGATGCACGCCCGGCCATGAGTAGCATGTGACCGTAGTGCGGCGGTTTTCGGATGGAATTGATTCGGGTACAAGATTATCCCATTTAGGATCATCTGCAAGGAAGACGTATTGGTCCAAGTTGCCCTGTGGGATACCCTCAACGCCGCGCACCACGGGCGGATCAACATCCAGCGTGTACGGATCTACGGCCAGGTCTACAATGACTGCGTGCTCTGGCAACCAATCGATCCACTCATTTGGAATAACCGGTTTGCTTGTGTCCCGGCGTTGGGTGGCGTCTACCAGGATATCGCACTGCCCCATAAGTCCTGCCATCGTAACAGGGTTGGACGAAAGATTCCTTCCCACAGAGAGCGCGATCACGCCGGCGCCTTTCTCTGCGATGTGATCGCTGTTGCGTTCCACATTCCCTAGTTTGGTAGCAGCTTCGATAGCGTGTTTCCCAACCATGCCCGTCCCCAGAATCAACACCTGGATGGGTTTCCCATCAGGACGTTCCAAGCCTTGCCATTGTTTTTCGAGCCAGTCAAAGGCCGCTTCGAGACCGTTCCACGCGACAGCTTTCATGTTTTCCACCAAACGGATACCGCTGTCATTGACGATGCTGTCGAGCGAAATGGACTTGATACCACATTCTTGCAATGCGCCAGGCGGGTGGAGCGGGTATGATAATGCAGCATGGAGATCAAAGTGCTGCCGGGTTTAACCAAGTCAAACTCCTCAAGTTTGGGGCTGCGCAGGATGATGGACACATCTTTTTGGAAGGCTTCTTCGCGGCTGCACAGGTGCGTGTTTAGACTGGCGCGCTTGTAATCTTCATATGTGTAACCAGAGCGTGCACCATATCCTTCTTCGATATATACTTTCATGCCCTGATTAGCAAAATACTGAATAAATTCAGGCAAGAAACGCGCTTCTCTCCTGCTTCGTTCATCATACGAGGGAATCCAATGGTTTTAGGAGGGTTCATCCTTTGTCCTCCTGTTCTGGTTTGATTATTCTTTTGTCGGGTAGTTGGTCTATCCATTGCGAAAGTTTAGCCTGCCAAATGGCACGTTCAAAATACCGGCCGTTTGGATTGATATTCTGAACGCCGCCGCGGTCTGTGATGGTTCTTAAAATCGGGCGGATTTGCTGCCCATATAATTTCATACATTTCTTAGGACGGATACCTGGCCAAGAATAACAGGAAACTGTATTTCGGCGGTTTTTTGTGGAAACACAGTCTGGTATGTGCTCATACGCCGGGTCGTTTTGCATAAAAACATACTGATCCAGATTACCCTGTGGAATGCCCTCAATACCTTTCACCTGAATAACGCCATTCTGGCAGATATACGGGTCAACTGATAGGTCCACAATCACGGCATGCTCAGGCAGCCAGCCAACCCATTCGTTAGAGATGACCGCCTTGCTTGTATCACGGCGCTGGGTTGCATCAACCAGGAGGTCCGTGCGCGCCAGTATGTTTTGCATGACTTCTTCCCGACCAGCCAGATCGTATTCAATGGCCGTTACCTGTACGCCGGGAGTGCCGCGTTCAGCCAGTGTTTGCCAGAGTTTTACATCGCCATAGCGGCTGGCTGCCTGAACTGCGTGTGCGCCTACCGCGCCCACCCCCAGCACAGTGGCATGGATAGGCGCACGCTTTGGACTTCCTATGCCGGGTGAAGGATAAGTGCGCTGCAGCACCTGGAAACCTGCTTCCAAACCGTTCCATGCCACAGAGTGCATGTTTTCGATCAGGCGGCGGCCGGAATCATCTTTGAGCGAGTCCAGCGATACTGCCTCGATCTCAAGCGAACGCAGGAATTCCACGCGCTGTGGTCGAGTGGGATAGTGCAGCATGGAGATCAGGCAAGAGCCTGATTCCATCTCTTTCAAATCCTCGTTCGCCGGACAGCGCAAAACCAGCACATATTGCTGTTTAAATACTTCCTTATATGATACAAAACGCACATTCGGAGCGTTTTTCAGGTAATCTGTCTCCGTCAATCCCAGACCGGCGCCATACCCATATTCCAAATGCACCAGCACGCCGCGCTTTTCTAGATCTGCTACCAGCTTTGGTAAAAAGTCACGCCGCTCGCCGTATTCCACACGCATGCGTGCCAATCCAAATGTAATATTATCGGCCATGTTTCTCTCGGGTATTGATGTAGGGGGGCATGATAGAAAAGCCCCTAAATTTGGGTGACATATTGTAACCCCAATTTCATCGCTCCAGTTTAGTACAATACCATCCAGTATTTCTCGTCGAAGATTGAAAACGAATTGAATACAAAAATCGCTCTACACTTTCAGTCAGTAGAACGGTTTTTCATAGCTTGTGCCCCTACGAAGAAACTAATTGAACTCCGCGGTAGGTAAATTATTTTACTTTTAAATAATATATTGGATAATAGATACAATACTTATATTAGTAAAGTGTCGCTGCTGTTACCTTTTATGAGATTGATATTAAAAATTTCTAGCCATCGAATTCCACTTTCCCTCTTTCAATGCTATTTAGTAGAGGAGTACATTTCTAAGTTTTATCATTATGTTCCACAGTTATGACGACATTCCCCTTTTTGTGACCGGTTTCAGCATACCGATGTGCTTCTGCAGTCTCTGCCAACGGATAACAACGGTCGATGACCGATATGACCTTTCCTGCTTCAATTATCTCTCTTAGATAAATTAAATCTTCAATACGAGATGCGATCCCAATAACGACTTTCTTGGTTCCTACAATTGAAGTCCATAGAACCTGAAGCAGAGGCCAATCAACAGTAATAAAATACCCATTTTGCTTGAGAGAGTTTTTACATCGAGAAAACGAAGTTTTCATGACTGCATCGAAAATTATGTCATAGGTCTGGTCGCTTTTGGTAAAATCCTCTTTGGTGTAATCAATAACCTTATCGGCGCCTAAAGATTTCACCAATTCGATATTCCTGGTACTACAAACACCTGTAACTTCTGCTCCGAAGTATTTGGCAAGCTGCACAGCAAATGTACCAACACTGCCAGATGCGCCAACGACGATAACTTTTTGTCCGGGCTGAATGTTCCCTTTTCGCAGTAAAACCAATGCCGTCAACCCGCCAATTGGCGCGGCGGCAGCTTCTTCATAGGTCATATTGGCTGGTTTAATCGCCACCTCATTGTCAGGCAGACAGATGTATTCAGCATTGGCACCCCCAAAACCAACATTCCAGATGATCCCGAAAACTGGATCACCGACTTTAAATTGGGTTATATCCTTTCCAACGGCTTCAACTTCCCCAGCAAGTTCATTCCCAGGTATCGTTCTTCTTGGTCTACGAATACCAAATAATAATCGCGCAGGGAGCCAGTACCAGGGAGCCCATGTGCTACTTCGCATTCGTATGTCCCCGGCTGTGACAGTGGACGCGAGGATTTTTACCAGGACTTCATTGTCATTTGGGATTGGTTTTTCGACCTCTTGGAGTTGAAGAACTTCCGGAGGTCCATATTTAGTGCACACGATTGCTTTCACGAGTTTCCTCCATATTTGTTTTGATCCGGCCTTTTTCGGTATTGTTTACTCAAACACATCCAGCAAGCATGAAAAACCTAACATCCTCGAGCTGCGAGATCTTGCTAACCACCAAACAAGGCCAGGGAGCGGTCCCGTATCTTTGCAAAATCTGGAATTCGTACCTAGAACTGGGTTCCTCCGTGCATCCTTGTATTCATCCGAGAATTCTCATTCAGCCTGATGTATTTACAGACTCACGATACTTCAGGGCAGCAGATCGGCAATGAGCAGTATCTTACAAACCGAAGCAGCCGGAACAACCAAAGACCGAATGCAGATTAAATTAAATCCCTTGAATATGAACCATATTCCTATGAATATTCAATATGGAGCGAATGGAATGGCCAATATTTGTGCAGTAGGTAAGAAACCAGACTTATAAAGCTGCAACAGGGAAGGTATTAATGCGAGAATGACTGCTGCAAGACCCCAGATGTTCAAAGCGGATTGAACACGAAAACCGCTCTACAACAGCTGTAGAACGGGCTTTAAAAATTTCTGGGTCTACGAGAACCTGTGTCGAACACCGCTACGCTGAAACTAAGTTGGATTGTATTCTTGTGGGATCACCACAAAAATACTACCGTTTACCTAATTTACCATGGAGATTCCCAAATTCCCACTTCTCTGCATTTCTTTTCGGTTGATGTCTCTAACCCTGCGGATGGTCGGTTGGCGGATCGATTAAACTGATTTCAACTTTTCCCAGATCAGCCGGTTGAGGGCGCAATCACTGACGGTTTTATTGGCAGCAAGATAACGTGGAAAGTCAATCATTTGTTCTTGTAGAGCCACAAGGCAATAATCAACAAGACCTCATCCAATTTGGTAATGATGCTTATAGTGTCAAAAGGAGCAGAATTCAGCGCAAAGAATCCTACAATCGTAACCAGGGTATAAGCCATGAATAAATAAATTATCAATTTGCGTTGTCCAGACAGAAAAGCGGGTTCGAAAAAAACCAACCCTGTCAATACGAAAAACCCCAAACCATTAAGCGGCATCAGCAGCCACTCGAATCCTAAAAGGGGGAGAATGACTGTATGGATCACGCCAGTGATTAGACCAAGTACTAAAATTGCGTAGCGAAGCGTTTGTTTTGACATCAATTTCTCCTTTTGGGTTTTAATAAATTCATTTGGAATTAAATTGGATAATGTATCCGCAACAAATTTATAGGAACCAGATTGTTAATATCTTCTGATTTTGGGAACCTTTCCAAAACCCTGTTTAACCATAAAGTCGGCATTAATGACATAGAATAATATCTATTTAGTTACTTTATTAAACTATTTTACTATAGCCTGCACCTGTCAAATTGCAGCACTTAGGGTTTCAACATGGAATAGGAAGGCATCTCCACCCATCCAATCACTACCTCCCCATCCACCGGGTCCCACCAATCCTCAAACCACGGACTTGTCACCAGTAGCGACCACAACCTGTGTCGTGTAAAAGTGTCATCCGCTGGCAGTTCAACCGGAAGCTTCTGTTCTTATTTTTTCCCAGAATTTTCCACTTTTGGTTAGTTTAACCTATAAATAAATTACCAATAGATCGTATACCTCTGTATATGGATGTAGAGAAAATAGTCAAATTCTCAATATCACTACTGCAAAAGTGACCTCTGGATCAGATCCCAGTCAATTGATAAGTGTTAGGTAAATAGGTTTTGATTATTCTGAGTGCTTTTTGCGTGCATTTCGTAAAGAAATTATGGTCACAATGGACGCAATCAACAGTTTTTTAACCGAATCGTGAACAAAATAGATACTATAGGCACCAAAACCATGTAGACAAAAAACTGTACAACTTCTAATCCTGTGGTTGTGCGTCCTGGTCGCAGTGGAGGTACAAAAAATGGCTGACAAATTGGATTTAAGAATTCTCGTCTGCTATTTGACGAATTTTTTATTGATGTCCGTTGGGTAGATATGGGGGTAGTATCCACGGGTTTGAGCCGTATTGTGCGATAAAATTTCGTACGAAAAGCGAATACAGCCCTTCATGTCGTATGGTTGGTTCTAGGTTTTCCAAAACTAACCCGTCCACAAAGCCATATTTGTGAAAGGATGCCAGAAGGTCGACATCCTGGCTGATAATATGGACCATCACCCCATAGCCATCTTCGCGGCGGGAAATAGTTGGTGGCTGGTGATCTCCAATAAGTAGGATAACTGAATTTTCCCTTTCAATCGATGTGATGAACTGATCCAGGGAGTCAAGCGTGTTGTCTACCGCCTGCAAATAATTCTGACGCGAACTCACCTAAAGATAAACCTTTCTTCTGTAACTCGTTTAATACACCGTCTTGCATGTCTAAATTTTTCAACTCGCGCCAGTCATCCAATACCGGAGGTAATGGCGTCCAGGGATAATGTGAATTTTGGGTCAAGTAAACTAAAAAAGTTGGTTGCTCCTGTTGTAGAACAAATTCTTGGATAAAACCAAATGTGAATTGATCGGGGATAGATGGTCCCCAGCCAAACAACGGCCCTTCGTAATTAAATGTATCAAAGGTTATCCACCGGTCAGCGCCGTAAAACTTTTGATCAATTTCCTCATGCTTTTCGGATAATTGCCGATTGATTGGCACCACCCACACGTAATCATACCCTTGCGAATTATAATACCGCCCGATGTTGGGGTATTCCAATACCGAATACTTCTTCTTTAGCGCGTCGTACTCACTCTGTTGATCAACCAACACACCTAATAGGGCACTCGTATACGACATCCACGAACCGCCTCCCCAGGTTGGAGCCTCCGAAAGGGTCGACACCGCTGACCAGCCGTCATTTGCTAGACTTTTTTCCATTGCCTCCAACATCTCCAAATAAGGCGACGTAAAATGCGGCCGCTTGTAAACCACGCTGCCGTACGATTCGATGAAAATGAAAAAGACATCCGGAGTTTCGGAAAGGGGATACTGCGCGTAATCGTAAGAGTAGGTCGGATCAATTGTCGCAAAAGTTTTTAGATTTTCACGCGATTCAAGGGATCTACGGATATTTTCTGTCATCTCGGCTGTTACACTGCTCAATGGTATTTGGAGATCGGCGGTTATTTTTGGAAATACCCCCCCCACAAAAATTGCGATCAACCCCAGAATGATTAGCCCGAAGCGGGTCGCTCTCCCCAGATCGGGGATCGGTACGCCTTCAAAAGTTGTTTGCGCTCCCCAGAAAATCAAGCCTATCAAAACAACGATCGCTATCCCGCCTGCCAGATACACCCACAATGAAAGGTTCAATGCCTCCAAAAGAAATGAAATTCCACCTAAAACAAATGAATAATCGTTGAAAAAGTTCGCATCCCTTTGGTAAAGCCCTAACAATGCACTGGCATACGACTTATAAATCAGTGCGACCACGTAAAACAAACCAAATCCCAACGCAAACCATCGCAAAACCCGTCTTCCCCACCGCTCCCCGAAAATCGCCCACAGCGCAAAAAGAATAGCAACTTCCAAATTTAGCTGAATTTTGACAGCATCACTGACATTGAATATAGAAACAGGCAAAAACAAACCTACATTGAATAAAACGTAGGCCACCAACATACGGGTACTGGCGGTGAAGACATACTTCTTCTGTAAATCATCGGTATTGTCTCCATTTTCATATTCGGAAACCATCTGCCGCTTGAACGCTTCACTGCATTTTATGACAATTATCCTTTTCATCCTGGACACCCGTTGTACTGATGCTTATATAATTCTACCTGTAAATAGATACCAGTAAGACACACACCCCAGACTTATCGGGCAAACTCCGCTTTTATTATGCTATTTCATGTATTAATTGCCATGACGCTCATCTCACGTTCTTAATATTTCTCCAAGTGTTTAAATTCGTAAACGTGCAATCTTTTCTCCCGAAACAGGCAGTAGCCTGGGGATAGAAGACAAGGTTGTGGGAACCTCGTCAACTTGATACTCGATGTTCGGTACAATCCCCAATCCCTTGTTAACAGAGATAAGCATCAACCCTACGGTATTGACTGATCATCAATCCGTCAAACGGGGTAAAAAACGGGTCATCTCGGAACCCAACCGAGAAACACTTACCAGCAGGCAACCATGGACGGCGCAAGCAAGTGTGTGGCTTAATTATCGAAAATATAGGCAAGCCTACATGGTTTAATGGCTTAACCAAAACGGTAAAGGATAGCAGCTTGGCAACTGTATACTTGACCTGGGGTTCACCTCAGAGAAACGTGGTAAACAGCACAGTCCTAAAGTTACGCCAAACAAATATCAGGAACGGAGAAACTATCATGTGCTCTCGCATGGCGGCGCGCTCATATTCTGCGAATAGTCCCTGTACCCCTGACAGCAACCGATTTTGGGGTGTCTCTTCCAAATCGGGTTGATTGATAAATTTGACGGCCATTCCCCAACGTTGGAACTCATCCAGCAGCAAACATTGATGCACGTACTGCCAGGCCAAACGATCCGGATTGAGACACAGCAGCACATCTATCCCACCCTCGTAGGCGAGATCTCGCAATGGTCCAATGCCGGTCAGGCTAAACAACCCCCACTAACACACTGATCGAGAAAGATCAATTCCGCAACGATCTCATATCCTTGCTTTTGGGCATAGCATTCCTGTTCAGCAACCTGGCTCTCAATCGTCCCAGCCTGTTCTTGGCGCTCCGTCGATACTTAGGCATACATGGCCGCTTTCTTGTTCATCTTCACACCTCTTTCTTTTCTCTTCTGGCTGCCAATATGCTTGACATAGCCGAGGGTATGCTCGCCAGAAACTATCTTCCGCTTCCCGACTCGCTGATGCAACTAGCTGAATTTTTCTTAGTTTCCTTGAATGTCTAGCCATATCCACCTCCTGGCCTTCTGCGGGTTCTATCTTATTCTCAGGAGATGACCTGTAGCCTAATATAAATTTCTTTTCCGGCTCAGTTATGCACTTTAGTACTCTTATGCGGATGGCAAAGGCCAGAGAGGTGTTTTGTGCGATTGAGTCTCGAGCGTTTTCCAAAGCCAAAAACCGCCCCACATTTTTTGTGGAACGATTTTCTTTCGCCTGTGCCCCGAAATAAGGGCGGGATGCTTCTCAATCCCCTTCGGGGACTATCGCCACCTACGGTGAGCTGTTCCTTTTACAGCTATGCTTGACTGCGTTACGCGATCCCCAAGGGGACTATAGCCACGAACTCACCGGTAGGGCAATTAGGTCACATTGGCACTACTTATTTGAGTGAAAAATTAAACTATAAGAACCGTCAAGTAACCCCTGCAAGATTTATTCCAATGAGTTAGTACCTGGGTGGCGTTTCAGAATCGATATTTTTGGTTTTCAAACTACTCTGCAAATTCAAGTTTAATATAAACATAAATTTAAACTGGATTTCATTCCGCCTTGATGTATTTCGTTCCATCTTCAGCCGGTCTTTCTGGTAGGGGAGGGTCTGGATTGACGATCAGGCGCCTCCAGGTAAAACTTACTGTCCAAAGCATGATCACGCCGCTGACAATGCCCGGTGCCCAGGTCCCAAGGCTTCCCAATAAATATCCACCTGTAGAAGGGGAGATGACTCTTGTCAGACTTTCCAATGATGCTGAGATCCCCAAAGTGCCTCCAACTTCCTCTGGGTAAACAGATTTGCTCAGTTCGCTGTTTAATAAGGTGTTCAGAATGCCTGCCCCGATCGCCAGGGGAGCCAGAACGATCAACAATCCGATAAGATTTGGAACGATAGCCCATCCAAATAATGTAATGGTCATTAACGAGGTCGACCAGAAGATCAAGCGGTATTCATTGAATCGTGCAGCCAGCCATCCAACCAGGAAACCCTGTACAAATACCACCAGAATGCCGACATAGGTCAGTACAAATCCCGTGCTGCGCGCATCGAGACCTAACTTGTAAAGAGCATATAGTGGAAAAATTGTTTGAAAAGTAGAAAATGCCAGACCGTAAAAAAAGCGGATTTGGAATAAGGGACCGACTTTTGGTCTGTTAAGAGCAGCCCAAAAATTTTTAAATGAAAATTCCTGCTTGACCTGTTTTGAGAGCTCTTCACGTGCCTCGGTCGAAAGTGATTCCGGTAGCAAGAAAACCACTCCTATAATACTGATGAGCGAAAACCCTGCTGCAACAAAAGCTGGTACTGCGTATCCATATACACTCAACAAACCACCAGCCGCAGGACCGATGATAAAACCCAGCCCAAAGGCCGCTCCTACCATTCCCAATCCCTTCGCCCGGTTTTTCTCATCAGTGATGTCGGTAATATATGCCTGGGCAACAGAAATATTTCCACCGGTAAATCCATCCAGTAAACGGCTGGCGAACAGCATCCATAAAGAGTTGGCAAATCCAAGCATCAAAAATCCAACAAAGGTTCCCATCAAACTGACAATCAGGACTGGTTTACGCCCAAAACGGTCGGACATGCGTCCAAGTATGGGAGCTCCGATCAATTGAGCTGCAGCATAAGAGGCTACCAATAAACCAACCTGAAATGGGGTCGCCCCAAAGGTCTCGGCGTAGAATGGCAGCAGGGGTAAGATCAAGCTGAATCCCAGCAGATCAATAAATACAATTAAAAAAATAATGGATATTCGCGATTTTTTCATTTGTTTTATATGATCCCCTTATCTGGTTACTTTAACAGTAGTCTTCAATTCTTCCCCAGTCTTCTGACTTACCTCGGCTCGAATTTGCATGGTGAAAATGAATCAATATCCTAGACTTATCAAACTCCGGTTTTGATTGGAATAGTTCTTGATCACCGTTAATGAACAATTCTAGTACCAGGGGCATATACTTGCGAAAAATTGATTCACGCCAACCAGCTGTTCCAATGATCAATCCTCCTCTGACATGGCAGGTCACATGCAAGCTGATTAGATCATCATCGCTTTCCCAACGTACCAAAACTTCCTCTCGCATCAAACGAGTATACCAGCCGGAGATCTGGGATAAATTGTACAGCTTAGCAATCGATTAGAAATAGATCCTCGGTTCTATTTGAATGGGTGCGGGTATAAGTCCTGGGTAAACTAATCTCGTTTCGGTTGATTCCGTCCAAAAATTCAATATGCAGTTTTTCCCGGTCTAAATTGCTCATAAATTTCCCTGGGGTTATTTAAATCATGTGCTGGTGATCACGCCGCAATGTAATCCACAAATGCAAAACAGATATGGCGACCTTTAAGATAGCGGGGACAAAACAGCTATTTATTGACCATTCGGTTGAAGAAAATTCAGTCCTATAGAACCTGATGGTTGGGGCAATTTTTAGCTGGTCTTATAGAAGCTGTATTTCAGGAATTCTAGGCTCATGTTGAGTTGACCACCAGCGGCAGCCGTCGCAGTCGTTGACCAGTAACTGCATGAACCGCATTTGCTACCGCGGCTGGTATAGGTCCAATCGGTGGCTCACCCATACCGGAAGGATTTGACCGGGTGTTTAGCACAACCACATCGATGTCTGGGGCATCAGCATTTCGCAAGAGGGGATATTGGTTGAAATTACTCGCTAGTAAAACACCATCTTTTATCAAAACCTCTTCCAATAGTGTGGCACTCAAGCCCATTGTAATAGCCCCTTCGGTCTGGGCTTTGACACTGTCCGGATTGATTGCCAGACCAGGATCTGCGATTGCAGTCACTTTATGAACGCGTATCTGCTCATTTTCTACCGAAACTTCAGCAATCTCAATCATGATCGTCCCGCCATCGTAACTCATCGCCATCCCTTGGGCATGACCATCCGGCAAGTTTGATCCCCAGTTTGATTGTTCCCCAGCCTTCTGCAAGGCGTTACGGATTCGCTTTCCTTTTTCATCAGTCGGCAAATGGCGCAATCGAAACTCCAGCGGATCCAGATTTAACTTTTTCGGCGAGTTCATCCACAAAACTCTCAACTGCAAATGTATTTGCCATCAGTCCCAGGCCGCGCCACCAGCCAGTGGAGACTGGCAATTTTACTCGCCAGGCTGTGGTTTTTTTATTCGGTACCGCATAATGCATGATGGCACCACGATAGGAGCCAAAATCCGCTCCCAGGATCGTGCCCATTGCACGCGGCAGGAACGGGAAGGCTACCTCCCCACTTGCGGTTTGATGTTCAAGCGCCAGAATATCCCCGTTTACATCCAAACTAGCACGAAGAATATTATGTGTAGGTGGACGTACAAATCCAGTGCGGAAATCTTCAGAGCGGTTCATCGCAACTTGCACTGGTTGACCAGCTGCTTGGGACAGACGAGCCGCCTCGACTGCAGCGCGCTCGTCGATTTTGCGGCCAAAGCCACCACCCAGGTACACCGGATGGACAATAATATCTTCTTCTTTGCGCTGGATAGTTTCAGCTACAGCGTTCCGCAGTCGATTTGCTGCCTGGGTGGAAGCCCAGATTTCAATACGGTCTGAACGTACATCTGCTACCGCAGCCAGCGGCTCCAAATATGCATGATAAGCCATCGGAGTGTGGTATTCAGCTTCTACTAACGTCCCACGTTCCAGCGCTTGGTTCACATTACCTTCTTTCTGGATTACCACACCTTGTCCTTCGCCAACGACTACCATAGCCTCTATCTCTTCCTGCTGCCAAAGCCGGCCTGCATCCCAATCCAGCTCCAAATGCGTTAGGGCCTGGTAAGCCTGCTCGCGCAACTCAGCCACTACTCCGGCAAAATCGTTTTCCGCTACGACCTTCACTACACCGGGCTGACTGCCGGCTTGGCCGATATCGGCACTCACTAACCTACCTTCAATGGTTTCCGGTCGAGCTACTGCGCCGTATAACATACCCGGTATACGAACATCAAATCCGAACACTGCTTCACCAGTGACCTTGGCCGGTAAATCAACGCGCGGCAGCGGTTGGCCAATTATTCGATACTGGCTAGGAGTTTTCACTGCAGGTGGGGTCTCCGGCAGTTCCCATTCTCCTGCCATTTGAAAAAGTTCTCCGTAAGTGCGTTGTTGTTTGGGATTGGAGGTTAGACTGAATACACCGTTTTCTAGCATTATGTTCCGTGGCAGGGTATTTAATTGGCGTGCTGCCTCGGCTCGCAGCAGTTCCCGCAGTGTTGCTGCTGTTTCCAGCAGCGGGGTATACAAGCTGGAAATGGTAGTGCTTGCTGAGGTGGCGACCGGATCCACCAATCTGTCCGTTGTTGCATGGAAAACTTGGATTTGATTCAAACCAATCTCAAGCTCTTCCGCAGCTATCTGGGCAAGCCCAGTATGCACACCCTGACCCATCTCGGATTTTGGTAAGTAAAGGTTAACTGTGTTATCTGACATGATTTCGAACCATGCATCCGGTGGGGCGTCTATCTCTGAAGGAGGTCCACCGGACTCTTCCAGAAACTCTGCGAGGCGCAGGCGCAATGGTGGAGTAACCAACTTGACCCCAGCATAAACACCAGCAGCGCCTACTCCTAATACAATCAGGAAATCACGCCGGCTAAGAAGTTTACGTTTTTCGGATCGATATTGTTCACTCATGCTCTCTGCCTCGTGTTACGTGACACCAGATCTTTCGCTTGCTTCACTGCCTTTCGGATGCGGTAATAAGCTCCACATCGACAATAAACGCCGTTCATTGCCTGGCGAATTTGTTCTGCATCTGGATCGGGATTCTGCTCCAACAGAGCTACCGCCGTCATCATTTGACCAGACATGCACCAGGAACACTGTGGCACCTGCTCATTCAGGAAGGCTTGTTGCACTGGGTGATAAACCGTTTCTCCATTAGCTTCAATCTCCGCCAATCCCTCGATCGTGCGGACTTCTTTACCATCCGTGGCGCTCAGCATGGTTATACAGGAGCGAGTGGGAACGCCATCCAGATGTACAACACATGATCCACAGATGCCAATGCCGCAACCAAATTTAGTGCCGGTTAAACCAGAGCTCATCGCGAAGTACCCACAACAAAAGCCTTTCAGGCATATCACTAACCTGGTAAGTCTGATTATTGATTACTAATTTCATAAAATTTCCTCAAGTTCATCGAATCACCAAGTTCGTGGTGAGACCAAGTAAAGCAGGTGCTCGCCTCATTTTATCTTTGTTTAAAAGTAAGAATAAGATATCTTGGAAGATTATAAATATTGTAACTGTGAACTTCTGATTGAGATCTTGACTACCAGGGACATGGGTAGGTTCGAATATTTTGATGCAAGCCACGGATATTTGAATACGATACCTAAATACTAAAAAATCCGAATTTAAATCATCGTCTTTCCTTCAATGTTCATAACTTACAAAATACCAAAACTACTCGAAATCACAGTTGAGCAGAAATTTTTATCACTATTGAACCTTAGGGGACTCGAACAATTTATTGGATGTAACCACCTTTGCTAATTTCATTACTACCTCTTGGAATTTTTATCTTCTTTACTGGCTGTAATTACAGGATCAAGATTACACCCAAAATTACCTCGGCGATCACACTAATGATATTTGATTGAACGACAGATTTGTCTACAAACATGGATATTGTTCTTACCACAGCCACAACCAGATATGTAATTCCCAGGGTTTGGTATGCGATTGGGTCGTTGAGCAACAATACAACGGCACCCAGACCAATAAAAATCCTCCCAAAATGGACCGAATTTCTGTGACACCTCGTCCACCAACAACCTCTAGACCAGTGAAACCGCGTACCCTTAATGGCCAGAATAAGGAAATTGCTCCCGTTAAGATGGTGGCAATTGCAGCCACATATTTTAGAATTAGTAATAACATGATCTATCCTTGTTTTCTATTTTTTATCTGATAGCGGTCTTGGGATCAAAACCGACGGACTTGTTTTGTATGCCTCGTAATAATCTTGTCCACTCCACTTTTTATCAGCCCGGTCTTCTAAAATGGGCACACCAATACTTCTTCCTATACCAGTCCATTGTTGGACAAAGTAATGTTATGGATCAGAATGGTAATTTTAACTGTTGGATACGTCAAGCAATGCTATCATTGCCAAATATTGGTTCCTTCTTCTTTTGATGAAGATGCTAAACCAATATTAAAATTCAATGGCAAACCCAGAGAGTAGAACCGACGTAATGGACTATGTAATGCAGACTGCCCATCATTCACTCGGTAAGGATGCAATGAACTCGCTCACCATGGTGATAATCGCCTTTTCATGTTTCCATGACTGGTCATTATGTTCCAACCAGAACGGGTAGGAGGTTGTAACGATAACCATATCGAGCTCATCCACAAGCACGATAAGCTGTCCACCATGTCCCCAAGCAAAGTTGACATGATAATCGCCCGCGTTAGCGGACCACCATTGATATCCATATCCGATATCACGAAAATCGCCTACCTTTTTTACAAAGGCTTCATTCAATGAATAGGTTTGAAGCGAATCCTCCACCCAATCTGCTGGAATGATCTGATTCCCCTCGAATATACCATCGTTGAGATATAGCAGCCCGAACTTTGCTGCATCGCGTGCTGCAAGGTGAAGATCGCCACACCCGTTATTATGGCCGTCTGCATCCTGCCCCCATTCGCCTGGCTCCACATCAAGCGGAGAAAATAGATGTTCCTCAGCATAAGCCTTCAGATTCATCCCGCAAGACCTATCAACGATGATCCCCAGCCAGTTTGAAGACAGATTGCTGTAATGGAACTTAGTTCCCGGATCACTGACGAGGGGAAAATCTTCTATGAGAGGCGGATAGTGACCTGATAAAAGGCCATCCCACAGGG
This sequence comes from uncultured Chloroflexia bacterium, assembly GCA_963753725.1. Lineage (GTDB taxonomy): Bacteria > Chloroflexota > Anaerolineae > Anaerolineales > UBA4823 > CAVWDI01. Next base: position 953,977 of record CAVWDI010000001.1, read on the forward strand.
CTTGGTCATCCTCCTCATTTGGGTATCCGGCGCGCATCTCCAACAAATTTCGTACCGTTATCTGTATCTTTCCTTGGATCGGTTATCTTGTCCGGCTACTTCCGGGAAGAAATCCAGCATCTTCTGGTCAACGCTAGATAGACAGCCTTGTTCAAGGGCAATCCCGACTAGAGCCGAAGTAAAACTCTTCGTTACTGACTGAAGCCTATCCTTTTGATCGACCGAACCTTCATTGAAATAATCTTCAGCTACCAAATATCCGTTCTTGATAACCAGCAGGCTGTAGAGGGTCTCCAATTCAGCCGCATTGAGATAGAGCTCCGCCACGAGCATCGGATCCAGCCCCTGCTCTAGGGGCGTCGACACCTTCCAATCATCACCGATCAAAGGTGTGTAGTCAACCGCTTCGAGATCCTCAGTCGAAGGGCCACAGCCGATCAGCATTGATAAGATCAGGATCATGTTAGCGAATATAAGTAAAGAATGCCGATGCCCCTTAGAACGTATTTTTTGGCGATTCATTGTTATATCTCCTTTTTGATTAATTTTTGAGCTTCTTGTGTTTTACCTGACCTACTCAACAGCAGGTAAAACACATTTTTCAAAGATCAAATTTCAGGTCTATGGGTAACATTATTGCTACCTGTGGAAACAATATAACCACCCAACAGTTTTGAAATCGTAATAAATATCTAAACTCGCTTTTTTTGGATCATAGTTTTTACTCAACTGTTAATAGTTTTGCCCCCCCACAACAGTCATCCGAAGTCTACCTCATGTATAAATTATCCGTGGCCCACTTGAGAGTACGAATATGCCGTTGCCGCCAAACTTAAAAAATAAGTGATCAGGGTGATCAATCCATATGTTTTATTTATGAGGAAGGTGTAACCTATCATCATCCAGGCTGATAGGTAAAACAAGATCAGATAAGGCCACAACAGAAGTGTTTCACGGAAGGGTATCTGCAGTACATAATCTAGCAGTAGTTCAAGGATCAAGAAAGCGATCATAACGAGCGGAAGCACAAAGGACCACCAATCTCGCCCATAGGCAAAGTTTAGGATGGCGGTGGTCATCAGGGGAATAACAAGCAGGATATTGAGGATGCCAACCACCTTTTCCAAGTACTCCAACCCAAATGGCCGGGAGAGCATGATACAGATAATGAACAGGTTAAAGAGATTGGCACTGATAAAGACAACCAAGTCCACAGTGCGTGCGTTGATGGTGGAAGTCATGAAAGTGAATCCGTAATTTGCATGATTGTCAACAAGTGAATAATATCACGAATGGATACATAATCTGAAATCGGGCTATTCGAGTTGTGGACGGTCTTGGACTTCGAACCTGGTTTTGGTAGTAACCACCTAAGAAGATCCCGTGGGGATGCTCCACTACGTTACGCTATTCGAACCCCTTAATGAAATAAGGATCAAAAATCCAGCCCTATTTCCTCAATTTATTCTAGGTATTCGAACCGAATTGAAGACAAAAACCTCTCCAAACCATCTGCAGAACGGCTATTTTGAGCGTGTGCCCTTATGGTGAGCTGTTCCCCAAGGGGGCTATAGTCACGAACTCCTTCGGTTGTAATAGTACTTCACTTCTGCGATACTTTTCGAATGACAATTCTGCTTTTTAGTACCGTAAAGTGCTGCTGCTGTTGCTCACTTCTTTCTCATTTTTATCAAGATTAATGGGGATTAAATCAATGTTTTGTAAGCTGAACCCAATGACACGGAATTCACTTGTTAAGATTTACTCTCCAAACCTTTCCTCCAGCCAGTTCAACGTGTCGTTCAGAACAGGATAGACCTGACCCACAGCCTTCTTCAATCATTCATGGGCATCGCTGATGACCAACTGGACATTATTCAGTCCTCTTTTGACCAGGGACCGCAGGAATGCCAGCCAGAAGTCCTCATCTTCGCTGGCACCCAGGTCACTTCCCAGTATGTGCCGCTCTCCAGCCTCGTCCACACCGATCGCTATTACTAGAGCCAGGCTGACCACTCGATGATTCTGTCGTACTTTGAGATACATCGCATCCAGCCATACATATGGATAACTCCTCTACAAAGTACGATCACGAAATTCTTCCACCGTGCGATCTAACTCTTTGCAGATCCTGGAGACACTGCTTTTAACAATTCCAGTCAGCCCAAGCGCCTTCAAAAGGTCATCGACTTTCCTAAGTGCTCACTCCTTTAAGATAAGCTTCCTGGATCACAGCCAACAAGGCTTTCTCCGTTGGTCTGCGAGGTTCCGGCAAGCTTGGTAAGTAACTGTCCTTGTGCAATTTAGGGATCGCCAGGTCAATTTCAGCTACCCGCGTTTTCCAGGTCCGTTGATGATGGCCATTGCGATAGTTCTTGCGGTCTGGCATGTGTTCTTGCTTGCCAGCTCCAACTTTTTGTTCTACTTCAAGTTCCACCAACATCTGAGTGAGCAGTTGCACAGCTTGGCGAAGAAAACTTGAACTGATCTTGTCGAAGTATCGATGTCTTTTTCAAGACCTATTTTGATAAGGTACTGTTCAAGTGCTTTAGTTGGTTCGGTCATCTTTGTGCTTCCAATTTTCTTTTTGGTCAAAACTTGTGGAAGCACAGGATGACCTTTGATGTCATTTTTTTACATCACTTTATGAGACATTATCATGCTGATATAATTAAATATTAATTTCATTCATTTATTTAGGAGGTATTTTAGATATGAAATATGCAAGCTTTCTCTCCCGGTTTTTCGCTTTGCTGGTCGATCAAATCGCCATGGTTGTGCTGGCTTTCCTCGCCACGCTGCTCCTAGCAGGTCTTTTCAGCATATCGGTCAGCACAGACAGCGGCTTTTTAGGTCTATTGTTTGGGACTTCCGCCCTTATACTGCTGGTAGTACTTTTCGTTTTCCAATTTGTCTACTTCGGATATTTCTGGAGTAAGAGTGGCCAATCCATTGGCATGAAGTTGTTCAACATAGAAGTCATACGCCGGTCAGAAGGCCAGGGGATCAGTTTCTGGCGGGCAGGTTTCAGGGGTACCCTGGGTTATTACATCAGCAGTTTAATCTTCAGCCTTGGCTACCTTTGGGCATTAATCGACGAGCACAAAGAAGCCTGGCATGATAAGATCTTTGATACCTGGGTAGTGGTCAGCTAAGGAGCAGATTTTATTCAGATTCTCCGTCCCCACCTGAATTCGCATACGAACGCGCTCCTGATCAATAAAGAAGTTTTCAAGCTACCTTGCATGCTGTTGAGTATATTTAGAATCAGTAATGCACCGGCTCCGGAATCAATCTAACCTGTACCACCCGTTTTATTTCCAACGGCTGCAGAACAAAACGCGTCACCCTACTGCTGCACGGCTTCACCAGCTGTTCGGAACTATTCGCCCAGCTTGGCGATATATGGGCAGTGGAAATGTCTTCGACTAGGCCATCAACCAGTTTGCCGTAACCTACGCCGACAAGACTAAGCACGATTACCAGGCCTTGATTGAACGGTTCTTAAAACTTGTGTCCCTCCAGGTCTTCGTCCCTGCGGGATGCTCCACTGCATTCCGCGATCCCCTTCGAGGACTATAGCCACCCACGGAGATCCCACTCCGTCACTCCGTTCCTTCGTGCGACGCTCCGCGGTTCGAACTCCGGTTTTGGCCTCGCGAAGCATACCCGCCGCGTAGCGTCCTTTAGGATTAGGGTATTGAAAGGGTAAATCCTGATCCCCTTGAGGATGGGGGCTTTGATTAATAAAAAAAGACTCTGCATTGTGCAAAGCTTTTTTAAATATTTCTGTCCCGCAAAAACCGCGGGATGCTCCACTGCGTTCCGCGACCCCTACGGTGAGCTGTTACCTAAAGGTATGCTTCGCGATCCGAACTCCCGCGGTAAGCAAATTAGCCCAGCCCTCGTTCGAAAATCCAGATCAAGGACTGGTGACAAGGACCACTTTTCCAGCGTAGCCACCCTTCTCGAGCAGTTTGTGAGCACGTGTGGCTTCGACCAACGGGATGCGCTCCGCAACCACAGGCTTGATCTTTCCTTTTGTCAGCAAGTCAAACAATTCAGTTAGCGTCTCATGGTACCAGTCATTTTGCGTCTCGGCGAATTTCCCTAAATCAGGACACATTGGCACATGCTTGCTATCAGGTATGAGTTTGAGCACAAACACCATCAGCAGACTGAGTGGGCCTACCATAAATCCTTTATCTCTTGTCGCGGCTGAACCCAACCATACAAGCCGTCCTCCTTTGCGCAGAACCTGGTATGAACGCCATAGCAAACTTGCCCCGCCAACTGTATCAATCACTATATCTACCCCATCAACTGTCAAGTTTTGGATGCTCTCGACGAAATCCTCACTGCGGTAATCGATTGGTGTAGCTCCAAGTGCTGACACCAGATCATGGTTGTGTTTGGAAGCTGTTCCATACATCTCTAACTCAGCGATCTTGCCGAGCTCAAGCAATGCGGTCCCTACACCTCCTGCAGCACCGTGAATGAGGACACACTCTCCACTTCGCACCCTGGCGATCCTGTGCATGTGCAGGTGGGCGGTGAGGTAATTCGCCACCAGACATACAACCTCAACCGGATCCGCTCCCATTGGAACTGGTACTAATCAGTTGAGGGCAAGCAAATAAACTCCGTATATCCACCTCCCACTCCAAGCGACCAAGTCCCCCCGGCTACCATCTGCCCTAGCTCTAGATCTGACACCCCTTCGCCCAGCTTGTCCACTTTGCCAACGATATCCTCACCCAAAGCAAATGGCAGGGGGGACTCCCTGGGAGCCTGCCCCATCGTCGGTATATGAGATCAAATGCAGAGACTCCTGCAGCCAGAACTTCAACACGAACTTCACCAGCTCTAGGTTCTGGGAGTGGCTTCTCAACCACCTGCAATACTTCAGGGCTACCGTGCCGAGTTACAACAACCTGTTTATATTTCATTTGTTCAGCTTTTTCGTCAGAAGTCATTTGGAAATCTCCTTATGGATTCTCCCGAAATTCAGTATGAATTTGAGGATTGCATATTGTTATTAGTTCATCCGAATAACCTGTTCTTATTATTCTAGTCTGTTTTATTAACTTGATAGGATCTAAATTGAATCAAATAAACATCTCCAATCCAATCAATTTTTCTCAATGTTCGAAGTGAATAGAAGACCCCCAGTCCTCCTTCACTGGGATTGGCAAATGGATGAGTGGAACCCATCCTTTGCCAAAGAAATCGTTCCAAATCTTCCTCAGAACGGTTTTCTAGAATTTGTGCCCCTACGGTGAGCTGTTCCGAACTCCGTGGTAGGAAATAATGTTAATCAGGCACTATTTATTGGATAATAAATTTGTTCCAAAGAAACTTCAAGTAACACTAGGATTACCTATTAGATATTATAAACTGGATAAAAACAATCAAAGCAAGCTATATGGTGGAAAAACCAGTTGAGCCCATTTCACTTAAAAGTACATACGCCATTTTGATTATGCTCCCTCTGCTACTTAAGTTGTCTGAATTTGCTTGAATTTTGTCTCATCAATCACATATTGAGTACTGATTTCAAGAAATTCGCCAAACAAATTGAAATTAGACTCGAACCAAAATAATCAGTTTTTTATTCATTAAGACTGATATCCGTAACCGATACATTGTCCCCCTTTGACTAAATCACAAAGAAGCCAAAAAATGCTCGATAGGCATGTCAAGCAGTTTTTTTCGAGTAATTGGGGGAATGGGACCAGACTCGAACCACCTTCCTCATGATTTTGCAGAAAAAATCACATTTGTGGGTAATGAGTCACAATAAAATTAATATTCTGAAGAAGAAATCTCGTTATAAAAATTTTCAAGGAGTAATATTACTACCTAATATTTTCAGTGCGGAAATCGATTAAAGAAATCTCTTGAATTTGTTGGAAGACAATGTCCGGCGGGTAAAGGATGCATTTATATTGAATTCAGATACAGACAATGTCTTCATGGCAGAATATCGAGAGTAATGCTACTGAAAAATCAGGGATTATAAATGCTCCTAAGATTGTTCAAAAAATCTTAAATTAAAAAAGGCCATGGATGATTACAAATTACACAGAAGTTCCACTTAGGTTATTTTAGATTTACACTACTTTCCAAGATCGATCCGCTAAAATGAACCGAGTGCATCATCTTCACTTTCGAAAACCTCAAACATTTGGCTGAAGCCCGACATTTTTAATACATCCATCACCATCAGGTTTGGATTGCAGATGACCAGTTTACCACTAACACCGACCAACTTTTTGCCTGTTGCCAGAATGACCCGCAAACCGGTGCTGGCAATAAAATCCAAATACTCCAGATTCAGTAGGATCTTTGTAGTGCCATCTTCGATTAGAGCTATGAGGTATTTTTCCAGATCAGGACTGGCTCCGGTATTCAGCTTGCCTTCAACCTCAACAACCTCGACACCATTTTCATCTCGTGAGGAAATATCAATCATATTTTGCTCCTTCTATATTTGATTATTCTTTTTCGATAAGTTTAACGAGTGTTACTACGTTACGACCAATGTGCCGATTATACATATATTCATCCATCACGCTACGCACCAGGTAAATCCCCAGCCCACCAATTTCGCTTTCATCAAGCGATTGTGCGATATTAGGTGGATCAAGCGCGAATGGATTAAACGGTACACCATCATCTCGCACCGTAATTACCAGGCGGTTACCTGACAATACAAACTCCAACTCGATGATATGTTCTTCTTCATCCCGATAGGCATAGTTAACCACATTGTTCAACAGTTCATCCAAGACCATGCTGACCTGCTGACGTGCTAAATCAGGAATATTATGTTCTAGGCAAAATGCCTCGAACTTCTCTTCAACAACAGCAAGCTCTGTGATCTGGTTATTGATTTTTACATCCAGCCGACCAGTTTCCTGAATATCAGTATAGCCGGTGAATTGTAAGGCCAGAATAGTTATATCATCAGATTGTTCAGCATCTCCTTCATGTGTCTTCACGTCCCTGACAACTTGATCGGCTAATTTCTGGGGGGTGTTTATCTTGTCCGTTGCCAAAAACTGCTCCAGACGTTCATCAGAATAAAGATGATCATCGATGTTCATGGATTCAGTAATACCGTCTGAGTAGACCACAATCATATCACCTTGCTCCAGTACAATTGCGTCTTCCTTGTAGTGCAAACTGGGTAATGCACCTATCACGGGACCATGAAATGCATCTAGTTTCTCGACAGAACTATCTTTCCTCCTGATGTACGGCGGATTATGACCGGCGTTAGTGTATTCGATCTTACCTGTGCGAATATCCAAAATGCCCAAGAACACAGTTACGAACATCGCTAAATCGTTATTCTGGCTCAATTCGGTATTAACATGCGTCAAAATACCGGATGTTTCAAAATCATCCATAGCTCTAGACTTAATCAGCGTTTTGGATACTGCCATCAATAAAGCACCAGGTGCGCCTTTACCAGAGACATCACCCACGACAAAACAAAGGTGGTTCTCATCAATGAAGTAGAAATCATAAAAATCCCCACCCACTTCGCGAGCCGGGATCAGAGAAGCGTAAACATCAAACTCCGATCTGGTTGGGAAAGCAGGGAAAATTAGCGGCAGTAGGCCCATCTGGATATCACGCGCAAAATTCAACTCTTCAGACATGCGCTCATTGGCGATCTCGAGCTGTCTTTCTAATTCTTTCCGTTGGGTGATATCGATAATGGAAATGAACACCTTCTTCCAGGATTCCTCCGAGCCCGGAGCTATGGAAATACTTAATATACAATCAAAACTAGTTCCATCCAGCTTGCGATTGAGAATTTCACCCTCAAACCAGGTTTTACCACCTGCCAACGCAACCAGCTCATCTATAAAAGTATTATCTGACTCCTTGGTGAAGATTTTATCCACGCTGCCGAGCAGCTGCTCCTTGCTGTTTGCTTGATAGAGATCGAGCGTGGTTTGATTAACGTTTAAGATTTTGATAAGGGACGCGCATTTCTCTAAATCATTTGGACTATTTTCAAAATGCTCCCGCAGATCAGAGATTCCCGAATCGAGCAGATCATCAATAAAGACCTTCAATTCGGAGAAATCTTCTTCCCAAAGAGAAATTGGAGAATCTTCGAAAAGACTGCGAAAACGGGCTTCGTTTTCCCGAATGGCTTCCTCCGCCAGTATGCGTTCAGTGATGTCCTGTTTAATAGCAACAAAGTTGATGATATTTCCATTCTCATCCCGAACAGGCGTAATCGTCATCTCCTCTGGGTATAAGTTGCCATCTTTGCGTTTGTTGATCAGTTCACCCTGCCAAACCTGTCCAGAATTGATCGAATCCCACATCTCTTTATAAAATGCCTGGTCATGCTTACCAGATTTAAGAAAACGCGGATTTTGACCTCTTACTTCTTCTAACGAGTAGCCTGTCAGTTCAGCGAAGGCTGAATTTACCCACTGAATGATCCCTGCGGTATCAGTTATCACGATCCCATTGGCTGCTGCCATCAATGCTGAAGATTGTAGATGAAGCTGCACTTCGGTTTTCCTTCGTTCGGTGATATCCCTGAAGAAGGTTGTGAAATACTGCTCGCCATTGATCTCCATCTTGGATATCCCGGCTTCTGCCGGGAAGGTTGAACCATCCTTCCGTTGTCCCATAATCTCTCGCCGGTTATCCATACTCCGAGAAGAGAGCCTTTCCTGTCCGAATTTAGACACTTCGTTCCCATGGAGGCTGCGAGACTTTTCAGGCATTAGCATCGTCAGAGGTTGGCCTAATACCTCATCTGCTGAATATCCGAAAATCTCTTCTGCTTTCGGGTTAAACAGGGTTATTTTTTGATTCTCATCGATGGTGATGACAGCGTCTGGTGCAATTTCAATGATTGTTCGCACCCGCTCCGTGGCCAGTTCCAATTCTTTTGTGCGTTCATCAACCAGGTTCTCCAGATTCTGGTTGATATCTTCCAGGTCCCCGATAAGCCCTTTCATTGAGACACGCATGGTATCGAAGCTACAAGCCAAGGTGCCAATTTCGTCCCCTTGTTCTGTACAGGCGACTTCCACATTCAGGTTTCCACTAGCCAGCTCATCCGCTGTATGCGTTAGTTCATCCAGAGGCCGGGTAATCGTCCTCGAGAAGAGGGTTGCCATAATGACAATGGCCGCGATCAAGACCATTACCCCGATCAGGGTCCTGATGCCTAGGGAACGTATAGAAGCAAAAGCTTCTTCCTGGTCAATCTCGCTCATGATAGCCCAGTTAACATCCCTGATATTTAGCGGCTTGTACGAGGATAGAACTGGGATACCGCGATAATCAGGGAAGATAGCAGTACCCGTCAAACCACTTAAGCCTGCCTTTGTGCCCTCAGTCTTGACTTCCTGTAAACCAATGGTGCTATTGAAATTCCTGATCTGGTCGATAGTTTCCGGCGGGGTGCCGATCTCCTCAATTAGCCTGAAATAATTTTCGCTGTCCTCAATCAAGAACCTGGATTGGTTGCGTAGTAAGAAATCATTACCAACAATATAAGTCTCTCCACTCTCACCTAAGCCTACAGAAGACCAGTCCTGATTGCTGGTCATGATAGCGTTGATACGGTCAATTGGAAACTGGAATACCAGCACACCAATTTTTTCATCGCCGTCATATATGGGCGAGGCGATGAAAGCAGCCGGGGCATTGTATGATGGCATGTATGGTTCAAAGTCAACCCATCTTACAAAGTCTTTGTTATCTGCAGCCTTAGCGGCATTGTATACTTCAGAAAAATTGGTATCCGCGTACGGGCCAGTTAACAAGGAGGTCCCAAAATCCACTTCTTTAAACACAGAATAGGCAATGTGCCCACCGGTGTCGACATCCACCAGGAAGATGTCATAGTAACCAAACTTCTCCAGATAATCCCTGATAATAGGATGGTATGTCTCGTGTGCCTGGCTGTAGCTGCTGCCATCACCGGCGTTATCGAGTAAATGCTTGGAACCGACATCGAAAGGATTGGATGATATGTATAGATCTTGTAGAACGCGAGCCTTGCTATCTTCAGGCCAAAAATCCTTAACCGATACATCTTCAAGTAAATTGGGGATCAACCTGGGCAGGAACTCTTCTTTGTAATAAGACCCTAACCTGGCATCAATCTCTTGCATTTCTGTCTTAGTAATGCCAAGATCGCTTTCAACAGCATGTAGTCCATCATCGAATTCATGCATGGCCTCGATGATCATGCGGTCTTCAGATAAGGTGATCACCTGGTTTTCGATCAGTCGGAAATAATCCTCAATCTGGCTGGCTTTCATCTCTCGCACCGCAGTGAGCTTATTAAATCGACTCCTCTTCCAAGGTGTTACTGCCGGTGGTAAAGGCAAAATATCCGACCAGGCTCACCGCTACAATGGCAACGGTGGTGAAGGCGATCAGGATTTTTGTACCAATTTTTAAGTTTTTAAACATACGTCTATCCTTAACCAGTAATTCGGATTGATAATTTTTTGTAGCGGATTTATTCTCGGTACTCCCGTTGGAAAACCTTTAAGTCAAAATTCGGCATTACCGCCAACAAATGCATGAATATTTCGGTTTTAAACTCCTCAAAGATGACAATACCTTTGGCTTTAACATACATATAAAATTCAAGCGGTGTCCCGCCTCCTGTTGGAGTCTCTAATATTCAAATCATAAATGGAAAACGCCTCAACCTGATTTCTTTTTTGTTTTTCAGATACCCAGTTGCATATTGGATAAAGAGCTCCAGGTTAGTAGCTGGAACTGATTCATCCCTCTCACTTACTTCAATATACTCGGAGATGAAATCAATCCCGCTTAGCTTCTCAATAAAATCCTTATCTACAAACTTAATCGTGTCTGCATCCAGCAATATAGCATGTTTAATGCGCCGGTTGCCACTTTCGAGTATGAAGCGCAAGTTTTCGAAGCCGACTTCGGTTATCTTCGAGGTTGGGATAGTGGAGATCGTATTACTATAATTTTGAATTGTGATGGTCTGCAGATCGATATCAGTCACAAAACCACTGGCTCCAAAAGCCGGAACACTTACCTCATCCCCTTCCTTGACCAGTTGTTGGGTGGATATTTGGATGCTGGCCAAGAAAGACAAGATCGTATCCCTGAATATCAGCAGAAGCACAGCCAGCCAGGCGCCCAACCCGCCAAGCAATGCAATTGGCTCAACTTCGAACAGGTTAGATATGGTTAAAACAATCGCGCCTACAACTACAGAAACCTTTAGCAAACCAATATATCCGGCGACGCTAACCCCTTGATATCTCGGATTGTGTTTATATACATCATTCATCCCGCTCAAGATTGCAAGGATAAAATCTGCTGAAAACCAGATGATCAGAATCAGGGATATTGTTTCAACAAAGCTGTATTCGGGGGAAAAATAAACCGAAAAATTGTAGATCAGTAGCAGCGGTACCAACCAGGCAAATCTGAAAGGTTGGAGACGGTCAACGAATAAATCGTCATAAACTGTCTCCGTGCGTAATGCAATAAAAAATAAACCGCGAGCGAGCACATATCGGGTTCCTCGATATAATAGGAATGCTATCAATAAAACTAACGGCACGACGATTATTGGATAGTTGTTAATCCAGCTTTCGATGGTTTCAATCAACATTGTCTCCTCCTGCGGTAAGCGTTTTCATGATTCAGTCGCCCAATATGCTTCACTTAACGATCATTAGCAATTAATTGAATAAGATTCATTAATTACGAGTGTATCTAATTGGATTTCTAAATTGTATTATTCTAAGATTACGATGGAAACAAAAATTATAACCTGAAACTGGAAATTTGCCAGAATTACTCCCCCATAAATTGTTGTCATCCACCCGTAGTTATTCCAGTTTACCTTTTTTAATGAAGTGCAGCATAAATAAAATCTGCGCTGTTTATATTGAGAGTGGTCTTTTTAAAATGGATGACTCTGGAAGGACTGAACGCAAATACATTTAGTTATCAAAAAAATCTGAGTATAGAACTAGAATCAGATTTCACTGATTTTCAATCAAACGAACCAATTTCGATCCCTAATTGATCCAACTAAATCCTGGCCTCGAATGAAATGGTATAGAAAATCAGATATATTTACTTAACAGTTTTTGTGAGTGGTTTTAGATTCAATCTCCTTAATCCAATAAGGATCAAATATCCAATCCAAGTTCAACCAATTTCTTCTATGGTCAAAGCGAATTGAAAATCCCCTGTTCTACTGAACTGGGATTGGCAAATGGATGAGTGGAAACCGCCTTTGCCAAAAAAACCGCCCTACATCATCAGCAGAACGGCTTTTCTGAGCTTGTGCCCCTACGGTGAGCTGTTCCGAACTCCCGCGGTAGGGAAATTGATTAATGTTTATACTGTTTTATTGATGGCAATCAAAATTTAATGATCATTAAATATCCTTGAAGTTACCAGATTGTTTTTAGTACCCGATCATACACATCCATTAGTCATTATTAAGAATAAATCACTCCAAAAAAAGACATTTTTGGGCTGGTTATGTTAGTGTAAAAAAATAATTTTATCAAATGTAATAATTACGCCAACTGGGTTGACTCAGGTAGTTCGGTGGGTTCTGCGCCATAGACCTTTTCAGCATCATCCCTATCGGAGATCTTATCTTTGTGTAGATAGTAAAAGTAAACCATTACAAATGTCACGATAGGAGTAAGGTAAGCAAAGAAGGTATAGGGCGCCCACTGCATTGTGGCGATCCCTAATGTCCCGGCGAACAAGGCCCCGTGGATGTTCCAGGGAATGATGTGTGAAAATATGGTGCCCGAATCCGCCATGGAGGCGGTCAGCATGACCGGTTTGAGGCGCTCTTTGATATATTCCTGACGGAACATTTGTCCTGTCAACACAATGCTTGTATATGGATCTGCAGTGGCAAAGTTCATACCGATCGAGGTCAGCATGGTTGCCAAAACCAGTGAGGCTGGCCCTTTCACCCAGTTGATCACCGGTGAAATGATGCGCTGTAGCATTCCTGTGTAATTCGTCACCGCTCCGAAACTGGCTGCGACCAAAACCAGCCAGACAGTGGTCAGCATCCCGGCCACTCCGCCACCGGAGAATAATTGGTCAATCTCTTCCACACCGCTGTTGAGATGAAACCCATTGGTGAAAGTATCAATACCCACTTTGAGAACAGCCTCAAAATATCCCAGGCTGGGGTCAGCAGCCAATGAAACGATCAGATCGTGCTGGGTGAAGGCTGCCAGTACGACAGCGAAGATCGCTGATAACATCAGGGATAAATAGGCTGAAAAGTGCAAACCCGACAACACGAAGATCATAATGACTGGTAGAAAAGCCAGCAAGGAAATGTTGAAGTATTGTGATATTGCATCCTGCACCTGGGTGATATCGACCGCGCCTGATCCGGAGTCCCCTAGAATCCAATCAGCAGGAAAAGCAGCGCGCTGATCACCCAGGTAGGGACCGAAGTTCGCATGACAACTTTTGAGTGTTCATCGATTTTCAATCCTCCTACAGTTGCAACGGTTAAGTTCGCGGTGTCCGATATCTTTGCCACTTTATTGCCAAAGATAGCTCCGGATACAGCCACGCCCGCTGCAATCGCTGGATTGACTCCCATGATGGATGCCAGACCCACAAAGGCGATCCCAACCGCGCCTACCGTGGTAAGTGAGCTACCCAGGAGCAGGCTCAGCACCGAAGCAAAGATGAAGACCGTAACGAAGAAGAACTTCGGGCTGATAATGGCAACACCGTAGTACACAAAGGCGGCCACCGAACCGGAGAGATAGAGTGTCCCGATGACCGTTCCAATGGCTAGAATAACGAAAACGGTACCAATAGTTCCATTTATGCCTTTCGCAATGGCTTCACTGATCAGTGAGCCGCGGAAACCGTAATAATAGGCCACACACAAAGCAAACATAGTTGCCAGGGTCATGCTTACCTGCAGCGGTCCATCTGCAACACCTCCGCCGAATAAGCTCACCGAAAGCAAGATCAAGGCGATCATCAATCCCATCACCAGTAGTGAGGCTATCATAGAGGGCGTCCGCCCATTTTTTGTTGTATTTTTATTTTCAGATTCTGTCATTTTTATCCTCCAAGATTAAATAATAAAGGTAATCCAATGAATGCATTATTGATCTCGATTGATGAGACGATAACCCGATTCTTTCAATCGATTAGGTGATTTGTCGTTGACTTCATTTGGGGTGATACTCTTCTTGCCAAATTCTCCTCTCAAGAATAATCTCATGCTTACTAATGAACAAGATTTTCAGCGTTTCATATCTTGCCTAAAAACTAAATTCTTTGGGTGTAAGTGATGCAGCAATAAATAGACCAGCGATAATTGCGATAATTTGAACGAGAACTCCCCACACAGCCGGAAGCGCACCAATGATGCCGCTCGTTTGCAGCGTGTTCAAGCCAAAATAAGCTGCCACTCCCGGAACAAGAATCATGATCCCCGGCAGTATGACTACTGAGCCTGGGTCGATGCAGGCGAAAATTATAAAAACTGGTATAGAGCCCCAGAAGCAGCGCTCCCAAAAATGAACCCTGCCAGTTTCCAAGCTGACTGCCAATCAACAGGCCTGCATAGGCCAATCCGCCAGCCAGAATCACCCAACCCAGGTCAGGTGGACGAACCTGAAAGATGAAAGACAAACCCAACATCAATAAGATGACTGCAAGAAATGTTATCCACATGGGTCTTGCTATGGCAGCATCGGGCGGAGGCACAGTCCAGAAAGCATTTACAAGAGTAGACCCCAATGCGTTGCCCACAACCAGCGCAAACGTGACGAGAACAGCGTCAACGAGACGGGCGAAACCTGAAATGATTATCTTGGAAGCCAGTTCAGCGATTTCCCAGGGTAAGAGCCAGACCGGGAACCAGAGCGATCACAGCACATAGAGATACAATAAATGCGTTACTACCGAAAACCAAGAGTGCCAGCAAGCTCGCCAATATTGAAGCGGCAAACACGGCTGTAAAATTAAGCCGGTTGGCCAACCATTGAGAACAATTCGCAGTTAAGGTGATCCCATAAACGACTAAACTGAGCAGGGCTGCAAAAAAGACATCAAGCCAGTTTGCAGACAACAGCACTGCAAAACCACCCCCGCATAAAGCATACCCCAGAGCGACAATAGGAGGTTTATAGGGTGGTAGGAGGGCATCAATTTGTTTTAGGCAGGCGATTTCCCTCCTCGATGGGTACCTTGCCTGCACTCAGATCGTTGACCAAAATTCCCAGCTGAGATAATTTCGAAAGATCAAAGGATCCCACCGGAAGTTGGGCTGTGACACGACTTGGCTGGGTATCTGCCTGCCGCCAAAACTCAAAAAAGAAAAAAGGTGAAGCGGCCAACATGGCTCCATAAAACCCAAACAATCGCGGCAGTTGAGACATAAAATCATGCAGCCGAACATAGGACGCTCCATACTCATGGGCTTGAGAGACTAGCTGTGTGACAAATTGACAGGCAGGTTCAAACTCATCATCATTGATGGTTTGTTTGGGTTCAGGATGTGATGTTGTTAAAGATTTGGACGCTAGAAAGTGCTTGATGCAATGTTTTTTCTGGTTCAATTGGCTTCTTCATTTGTTTGCTTTTTCTAATTGTAATGATTCACCGACATGCCCAACATATTGACTTAACAAAACAATTGGCAACACTGGATCTCCTGAACCTGTGTACAAATTACTTAGATCCGGCCTCTGTTAATGGTCTGCCAGCAGCATGGCCGCGGGCGCGCATGTAGCCGGGGGCATAATCTATACCCGAGGTATTGGCAGCCGTGGCAAAGCCCATTGCGCAGAAGTCACGTTTGGGATCTACATAGATGCCCTGACCATTGTTACCGTGCTTGAACATGGCGCCATCATCGAAGACGTTGTCCCACTGAACGCCATTAACTGGTGGTGCATATCCATACCAATCAGTTGCCATTCCCTGCTCTTCTGACCCCTCATAAGCTTGAGGTTTGGCAGTATCATGGAAAATTTTCATCATCTTTTCTGTAACGATGGGTTCTTTTGCAACCTTGTTCCAGCTTGGCGTAAAAAGCATGGCGTAACGCAGCATGTCTTCTGGTGTTGTACTGAACATGCCATAGCCAACGCCCGTGCCATCTGGAGCCAGACAGAGGAAAGCCGGATTACGGAACCCAACTTTGGACCATACCCGTTCTTGAAGGATGACACCAAAGGGCTTACGCTCTATCGCCTCACATATATACTGCAACACCAGGGTGGTACCTGACGAATATCTCATGGAAGCCGGATCTCCGAAGTTTTCGCCGCTGGGATGCTTTGTCACCTTCTTCAGCTGTTCCATGTAGGGTGTTTTGTAGTCGCCCAGAAACGTCTTGTGGAAGTTGTTGATCCAGGATCCCGGAGTAATAATCGATGTAAATGTCTCTTCGATATCAAGCCCGACACACATGGTGGCCGTCGCCCAGAGCGGAATCTCGTCCCACAGGGAGCCTTGCAGAAAGGGAACGTGCTTGCTCGACATATCATCCATGCTGACCTTCCCTTCCGCCACAAGCATGGTGAAGATCGTGAGACAGTTGTCTTTCCAGAGGACATCCAGAGGTGGATGTCATTGGGGTTCATTCCGGGAAAGAACTCGAAGACGACCTTACCCTTATGTGCCATCATCATGGCCTGCTTTCTCGCTGGCCCCACCAGAAAGTCTTTCAAGGGTATCGTTGATGTACCCTTCTTTTTTGGTGAAAGTCAAATTTTCGAGCGCGGGGATCGATTGCGCGCTCCAGGTTCGGCCACGGGTCCATCCGGCATCACAATTTGCTGATGCATGTATTGCGGAAAGTGAGTGTTGAAATAAGTCGCATTGTCGCCTGCCAGCTGCACTTCCCAAAAACCAAACCGTTTGTTCACCTCGTAGTAGTAATCAACGTTGACCGGTTGCTTCACACTTCGACATCGGGGTGGTCTTTTCAGTAACGGAATTCCCAGGTAGTTTGCATATTCCTGCAATCTCTTTTTCGACCTCTTCGAGCGTCTTTGATGCCGGCTTGTCGCTATTCTCTTGTTTCATTTCAGTTCTCCTTTGATGGTTGTTGGAACCTCTAGCGTTGTTCTCGTTTTCATTGATGGAATTGCAAAGAGTCTCATGCAATTACTTGCCAGCCAGTCGCTTAGCGGCTGTCCGCAGGTATCCGGGCGAATGATCAATTCCCGAAATCTCGTCCGGGTTAGGCGCCAGTCCAAAGTACATGCCACAGAAATCTCGGGCAGGGTCCACATAAATCCCCTGTCCCATGTTGCCGTGCTTGAACATGGCTCCATCGGAGAACAAATGATCCCATTGTGCGGTATTGGTCACGGGTTTCTCACCGAACCAGTTGGTGCCGTATTCCTCCTCCGTGGAGTCGCGATACGCTTCCGGGTTTCCAAGGGTCTGGATACTTTTCATCAGTCGGTCGGAAATGATTTGCTCCTTTGCCACCACATGCCAACTGGGAGTGTAAATAAGAGCATAGCGTAGCATATCTTCCGGTGTGGTGTTGTGCATGCCAGCGCCGGCTGCAACGCCATCAGGAGTCAATCCGGTAATTAACGGGTTTTTCGCTCCAATTTTCGACCAGACCCGTTCGTACCAGAAGTCCTGCCAACGCTTTCCGCTGACGTATTCGGTCGCCAGAACCAGCGTCTGGGTATTGGCTCCTGAATAGCGAAAATGGTCACCAGCCTTTTCGTTTGGCAAGGGTTTCGCGTTCTTGGACATCTCGCGCCAATCTCCCTTTCCTTCGAAGGCTGCTGTGAACCAATGCGCAATCCAAGAGTCCGGGTTCAACAGGTTCGCTATAGTCTCCTCGATATCAAGACCAGAGGACATATTCATGACGTTTTTCACGGTAGCCTGCTCCCAGTGGGTTCCGCGGAGTTCTGGCACATAGGTCGGCATTGGCTTATCAAGATCAATTTTACCTTCATCGGCCAGCATGGATATCAACAGGCCAACCGTTGTTTTGGAGGCCGACATCCACACATGGATACCATTAGGCTTCATACCCGGATAAGTTTCGAAAACCACCTTTCCTTTATGGGCCATCATCATCGCCTGAACCTGCCGTTTGCCTCCCAGATACTCTTTGAGAGTCGGCGTGGTCGTTCCATCATGAGCCGTAAAGGTCAGATCCATCAATGAAGGATCAAGTGCGCGCTCCAGTTCCGAAGGCTCTTCTGCGGGTGCTACATAAGAACACTTGAATATCTCGGTGAAGTTCATGTTGTAGTAAATGGAGTCTTCATTTCCCGATTGCCAATTCGGAAAGCTGTAATCTTTAAGTGCTTTCTGAATGAACTCCACTGGTTGTGGGTTTTTCCACTTCGCCATCGGGCTGTCAACTTCGAACGGCTCGAAACCCGAAGCCCCGACCCTGACAGATCCCTTCACAGTGTCGCCATCTCTGTCGTGTTTAGTGTCCATTTTTGTTCTCCTTAAGCAATAGTATCTGTTTGTTTGCGGTCGTGCATCCTGCAATTGCCTTAAAACCTGCAGCCTTGACCTTGTCCATTTCGTCATGGAACTCGGGTGCCTGTGGCGTGCTCCACTGGATCGGGACTACCCCTGAGAACAGGGTGTCAATGGTGATTGATTTTTGAACAATCTGCTTCGCCTTGACCGAGGATTCATAAACGTGCAGCCTTTGAGGTGTCTTGTAATAGGCCGCTCTTTTTTCTTCTTGGGTCATCATTTCTCTGTGTCTTTCTGCTGGTTACTGTTTCTCTTTAGTCAAAACCAAAAGTAAAAGGTTCACTCATGCGTGTTTTTATATGGTTTGTTCCAGGAATTTCACCTTCGTCACCTAAATAAAATCGAACTGTTATTTCTGGTTTAGATAAATCACAATTCGTATTTATTAATGTCCGTTCTTTAAAGGCAGCTTCCGCTTTCTTATCATCTATAAATGCACAATGAACTACATTCACTAATTCTTCAGCATCTGATTTTTTAAACGGAGCCTTCATATCTGCATAGGTTTTGTCCAAAAGATTCATTCGATAAAAAGTATTGTGTTCCGCTTCCTCACTGTAAGCAGGGAATTTACTAGAATCAGTATACGTAGATAATGGATGATTTGTACAGAATAATGGTTCTCCTGGTTTTCGATCAGTAAATACATAAGCTTGAGATAGTTTATCGATTTCAAAAACAGTAGCATTTCCATCACGATCAGCAATGAGCATATGAATACACATACCTACTTGCATTACACGAGTTGTTAGGATTGCTTTTTTAGCTTCCTCTACTGTAGCACAATTGCTGAGAAGGTAAGCACCAAGTTGAACATCTGACAATCCATTTATTCTACCTCCAGCCATAGGTGCACCGCCTTCACCAACTCCATTCGGGTCTGCGAAGGTTGTAAAATAAAGTCCTTTCTCATTAATACCATCAATAAATGGCGTTAAAATGTCATGACCACCAACTAATATACTTTTGTATCCTTTATCAGGTCGAAACTCAATTACATTAGCTCTTTCTTCACATCCATGTGCACCTTCAGGTCCCTTTTTACCAAAAAGGGTACTCCATACCGGAAGAGGGAATAAGTCGTGATTACGAGCAGTATATACTCCTTTTTTATTGTCGCTTTCCTCTATTGGTAGTACGAGACCTGAGCATGCGCTGAATGAGATTGATAAACCTCTAATACAGTCATAAACGTCGTAAGGTAGACTGCAGGTGTCGTGAATGTTATCATCCTCAGAAAGGCCATATGCACGACGAATTCCCTTAGCGCGTTCGTTCATTTCTGGCCAGTTGCGCTTGAAAAATTCCCTGCGTGCTTCGCCGTAGATAGGATCATCATATTTCTCGAGTTTGCAATCATATTTTTCTTTTGCGAGGGAAGCTAATTCATAGCCTATTTCCTCGTCACTACCAGCTATAATAATATGATTTGGTTTTGCGTAGTTTCCTTCCGTAAAAGGAAAAAGCGGTTCGTTTTTTAAAATTGCCATAATAATCTCCTGTTTGGATTGATTGCTTTTATTGAGTTAAATTGGCCTAACGACTACTTCCAAACTTGTTTGAAAACCCGGTAGTTATTACCACCAATGAATTTGCCACAATCCTCTTCGGAATACCCATTCTCCAGCAACTTATCCACCAGAGCGGGGAGGATCTGATAGGAAGCGGGTGTTGGGAATCCTTTTTCGCCTGCTTTGAAGCTATAGCCACCATCCGGGAAAATTGCCTGACCAAATGATGTTTGCATACCGTCAGAAGTAAAGGTGACATCCGGGATAAAATCAGAACCGTAACCGACATGGTCAATCCCAACGAGATTAACCATATAATCGATATGGCGGAAAAGCATATCCGTTGTCACAATATCCGGGTTGGACATATCAACAAAAGCACCAACCGAGTTGATGGAACACACGCCGCCGCTCTGGGCAATCGCCTTAATAACCGAATCCTCTAGACTACGTTGATATTTTGCTATCGCCATGGCTACCGAGTGGGAGGATATAACCGGCTGACTACTACGCTCAATGGCATCCAGTGCTGTGCGTTCACCGGTATGACTAACATCTACGAGCATGCCGTAACGGTTGTAGGCATCAATCACTGTCTTTCCATAAGCGGTAAGCCCTCCGTTCTCTTTCACAAAACATCCGTCCCCGACGGGATTGCGCTGGTTGTAAGCCAATAAACAGTAGCCATAACCGAGTTGACGCCAAATTGCGACATTGTCGGGATCACCTTCATAATGTCCGGTACCCTGATGGGTAAAGTATAACCCCAACTTCTTTTCCTTTATCGCCTCATCAATATCCTTGGTCGTGCGGACAATCTTATATTTATCAGGGCGTTCGTTGATCTTTTGAGATAGAACTGCAAAGCCTTCAATGATACTGAAGCAGCTGGATTTAATGAATCAGCTGAAGGGCATACACCCATTACCTTAACTCCGACAGCAATACAGCGGTCCATTTGGTCATGAAACTCAGGGCCTTCAGGGGTTGACCATTGCTCTGGCCAAGTACCAGAAAAGAGTGTATCTATGGTAATGGAGTCATGCACGATCTTCTTCGCTCTATCAGAAGAAGGGTATTTGTGTAAACGCTGTGGTATTTTGGAATAATCCTTTCCTGTTGCGTATGGATTATAT
>CAVWDI010000002.1:0-93236 GCA_963753725.1 uncultured Chloroflexia bacterium
AATGGAATTGGATAATTCCTTTTTAGTGAAAATCGTTTCAAACGGATGCTGCTTCGATAAACACAGAGCACACCCGAAATCGTCACCTAACTCCCCCTGATTTTTTATTTTGCGTCTCTGGTACCAATAGTGAGAGCAAATGTCTTTCGGCGGTGCCGATATTATGATATTGGATAAATCTGCAATTCTTTTATGTTATCAAGCTGCAGTTCGCGCTTCTGCAGGAAGTAGCGTGTATGCCCTTCAGGAAAGCCCTCCAGGGTCCCAAACACTTGATAGCCCAGCTTTTGATAGAAACCCAGCGCCTGGAAATCAAACGTATCCACATGCGCATGACGGCAGCCCCGCTTAACGGCTTCAGCCTCCGCCCGCCTCATAATTTCCACCCCGTAACCCTGACCACGCAGAGCCTCCGCCACCCATAAATGGCTGATGAACAGCCAGCCCCAATAGGTCTCTCCGTACAATCCCCCTACCATTTCGTCCTGATCATCATGCATGTAAAATGCCAGTTTTCTATAGTTTAATTTCTCAACCCGAGTTTCATTGTAGGAGACTACATTCTGTATCAATGCCTTGATATTTGCCTCGGAAGGCGGGTCCTCTATAAAAATCCTGTTTCTTTTCATACGCTGTTTCCAAAGTTCACCTGTCTATTCCTATTGAAAGGACTGCGCATTTTACACACAGACTGCCGAAAGACTACGCAGAGTTTGCTGCTAGTGTTTCAATGCTGGGTGGATCATCCCAATCAACCGGTCCGTGCTCAAACCTGTATTTCAACCTGGGTAAAACAGTTCTTCCCCAGGCGCTTTGAAAGTAGTCAAAGGCTTTATCCCATTCACTGCCCGTCCCCCAGCCGCCGTGGTAAAGGGTCACTCTAGTGCCGCCGCCCTCCGGGTAAAAGCGCAGGACGACATGGGTGCGCTGGCCCCTGACCTCGGGAAGGGTGGGGGGCGCGTTCCAAGTGAATGAAAACATCTGCATGGGCTGGACGGCCAAAACCCGCAATCCTTCACCGCCGCGTTCTCCGGGAGGCGCATCCAGATCGAAATAGATCTCATACATGCCATCAGGGCGCAGGTCTACCCTGCACTCCGGCGCCAGGAAGGTTTTGATACCGTCTTCCGTGGTCCATGCCTCCCAGACATCTTTCAGGTCGGCGTTGACTTTTATCTCGGCGTATACAGCTTTCTCGTTTATCTTCATGATAAGTAAATCTCCATAAAAGCGGATTGTTTGATATTCAACTTATTGAGGCTGGTTTGTTTGAATTTTGCCGGTGAGGCAAATGCTGTTTGAGGCGACTTGTAGCTTTAAGAGCTAATCTCGCAGCAGTAATATACTACCTGCAGGGACTATGGATTAATCAGCCCTACTATCTTAAGGCTGCCCCTCCTATTCACCGTCTCCATCACCGGCGTTCGCTTCAGCGAAAAGTTGGCAAATCTTGTAACAGAGATTCCTTCAACCACTGGGTCGGACGTTTATTGTTTAATTGCAGTTGCTTTGAAAAACGTGTAGCAAAAAACCCCATCTGGTCCCGTTGTTCTGTATAATCCTTTTATGCCTTCATCGAAAGTGTTTTCGTCAATGATTCCTGCCTCAATGGAGGGCTCGCGGATACCTTCTATCATTGCCGTGAACGTGTTCTTTGTAAAGCCCTCGACAAGTTGAGGTTTACTTGAATCAACATAAACCATCCGGGGAGAGACGTTGATTGAACCGAAATCTGCTGCACTCAAGAGGGGATACAGTTCTCGACCAATATTGGCATTCCCACCAGCTCGCTTTTGTAACTCAATCTGACATTAAATCGCCCGGTGTGCTGCGTCATTGTCAGGATAAAAATACGTCGATCCATGATCTCCTTCGATCACTGTGATTGTCCCGCTAACTTTGAGAAGGCTTTTTAGCGCATTCAATGCACCAAGCGGCTGTGCTAAATGTTCAAGAACAAAGCAAACAAAGATATGGTCGAATAACCCTGGCTCAAATGCCAGGTTGAAGATGTCACCTTGCTGGAAGTTAACATTTGTGAAACCGGCTGCCTCGATCCTCTTCTTAGCTGCTGCGACTGAACTCGCAGAAATATCAATTGAGGTGAAATTAGCATTGGGGCTGTTGTACGCTAATGTAATGGTCTGTGCCCCTGTACCACACCCGGGCTCAAGAACCTGGCTCCCTGCTGGATAAGATGTGTCGGAATGTAAAAATTCAACAAGTGTTGAAGCCTGGTCCTGTAATCGTATATTTTCTATCGGATCATATCCATGTACATATTTCTTGTTCATTTATTTCATCCGTCAATCATCCCAACGAGCACGTCGCAAACGCGGCCTGGCTCGACTTGAGCTGTTAGTGTAAAGTCTTGTTGTATTATTAGAAAGGTCCCAGGAAGCATGGGTAAGGAATACCGTTATCTTATGTCTCCTTCTCACTTTCATTACCACCTGCAAAAGGATCGCTGGAATCCGAAAGCGCCCGCTCGACGAGCGGCTCCAAGGGACGGGGGTTCACATGCAGCTGCAGGACATCCGGGCGAGAATAGTGGCCTCCCACATCAATAACAGATTTGCTTTGAAGCACCGCTTCGAGAGATACCGAGGCCGTCAGGATGGTCTCCTCGTTAGCTGGAGCCCTCGCGATTACTCTACCTCCCGGAGCGATGATGCTGCTTCCGCCTTCAGCTTCATCTACACCAACACTCCTTTCATTAACCAGATCCCGGTAAGGTTCCGGAACATCCTCCGCTTCCAACAGATTACATACAGCTATTACGAAGCAGCTGCCCTGGACCGCGAACGCGCGCGAAAGCAGCAGCCCCATGACAGGGTTGGTCTCGGACACATGCCTGGAAAAAGGCCAGGCAGCCACGTGGATCTGGGTGCCCTGCGCCATGAGGGCATATGCGGGCAGCAGCATGGTGTGTTCCCCGCAGGATAGACCGCTTATGCGGCCGTAAGGACGCTGGTAAGCGGTTAGTCCGACCCCATCGCCCTGTCCCCAAAACATACGTTCGGCGAGGGTGGGTTTGAGCTTGCGGTGGCGTCCCAGAATTACCCCTTCACGGCCGATAAAGAGCAGCGTACAGTAAACCGTACCTTGTGTCCTGGTATCCAGTTCGACCAGGCCGATAGCCACATCAATACCCGCTTTACGGGCAGCCTCACACAGTCGATCAGTGGTGGGGCTGGGAATTTCCACGCCGCTGGCCAGGTAAGCAGCCGCAGCTTGATTCCAGAGTGCAGAATGGAGTGGGTAAGGCCAGAAGAATGGATACCCTGGCAGCCAGGTCTCGCCAAAAGCGGCAAAGTCCGCCCCTTTCCGGGCAGCCTGCTCGATCAGACTGCAGGCCTTGTCTGTTGAAGCCTCCCGGTCGAAATAGACCGGCGCGGCCTGGATGGCGGCCAGTGTGAATTCGGGATAACTGGTCATAATATGTGCTCCTGTTCTTTTCGTTCTTCCACAACCATCGTTTTCGGCGGCTTATTCATCGTGCATAATGCTGGGCAAATAACTGCGGTAAGGCAGCGCGCCCGTGCTGGGCAGGCTGGTCAAAGCCCAGCCGAAATGGTCGTTTTGCTCCCCCTGCTCGTTGAAAGCGCCCCCCTGACACCAGCCCTGTGGATTTAAATCCGCATCATCCAGCCAGGTATCATCGTAAATCACGACCACTGATCCATCGTCGCTAGTGTTACAGTTGTCATACGGTATGCCGATCGCCAGGTCCTCCCCCCCATCGCCGTTAAAATCACCCGCCGTGAAAGCTCTGGCAAAGTAATCATACGCCTCCAGCTCGTCGGGGACGGTCTCTCTTCCCTGGTGGAAGAAATGGGCATCACCGGAACGAAAACCATAACTCGTCTTGGTGATCACGTGCATCGCGCCGGCATCTCTTACGGCTGGCTCGCCTATATCTTCGTGAGGAACACCGACCACCAGGCTGTCCAGCCCGGTACCGCCGAAATCAACCGCGGCAAGAACCTCGCCGAACTGGTCCTGGTATTCGGGTTGGTCGGTGATGGTTGTGCCGTTCTGGTAGAGATAGGCCATGTGGTCGACATCCAACCCGTTGCTGGTTCCGTAGAATACATTAACCGCTCCGGCATCCTCCACCGTTTCTGCACCAGGAATATCGATATCCTCCTCCGGTACGCCGACTGCCAGGTCGTCGAGCCCGTCACGGTCGAAGTCGCCTGCCGCCAGAGATTCTCCGAACTTATCGCCGCTTTCCGATTCAAGCGTGCTCCAGTCACCCTGCTCCCACTGTTGATTACCCAGCCCTGAAAGACCGCCGGCAGTGCCGTACAGCACGTGCACCACACCGATGTCGCTTTTCGAAGGAGAGTCCTCGCCGTATGCGCCGACTGCCAGGTCGTCGTAGGCATCGTTGTCGAAATTCCCGGCAGACAGGGCGTAGCCGAAATAGTCGTCCTCTTCCACTTTATCCAAGATTGGTGTGCCGTCGTCCCTGTCCTGGTGCCACATCTGGTCGGGCAGTACCGCGGTTGGGCTCAAACCGCCCGCGGAACCGTATAAAACGATCACGCTGCCGCCGTCCCTGATGGTTGGACCGTTGTAGAAATCTTCATACGGCACGCCGACCGCCAGGTCATCGTATTCGTCCCCGTTGAAGTTTCCCACCGCCAGAGATTTTCCGAATTGGTCGCCTTGCTCCGCTTTCCCGTCCACATCCGGGCTGTCCTGGTGCCAGAACTGGTTTCCGGCGGGAGTTAACCCTCCTGAACCGGAGCCGTAAATGACATGTACAGCGCCTGGGTATGTTATTGTGCTGGTTTCTGTGGTGATGTTTTCGTAAGGAATTCCGACAGCCACATCGTATCGCCCGTCCCCGTTAAAATCACCGCTGGCCAGGGCGCTTCCAAACTGGTCGTTGGACTCGACTTTATCCTGGCTGAAGTCCATATCCTGGTCCCAGGATTCATAATCTTGTGGGCTGAGCCCCTGAGGGTATCCGAAAATCACATGGATCAGGCCGGCGTAGTAACGCAGGGAATTTGCTGCCATGATGCGTTCCCCTGGAACTCCCACTACCAGGTCAGCGAAAGCATCCCTCTTGGTCGCCTGCGCGGCTGACAGCAGCGGGTCATCGATGGCGGATGTGCCTTCTATGCTGGTTGAAAGTACCAGGCTGGCCAGGATCAATATCGAAACAAACCGGATTGCTGCGCTGAAGGTTTTCAAAATACACCTCTGCTTTGTGGTTATGTTCCCGGTAAAACGAATATTCGTAATGGTTGGGAATTGAGTCCAGTGATTTTTTCCGCGTCTATACCAACTCAAGGTTCCAGTGCTGGATTATCCGGCACGATTGCATTATAGCATTTTTGGGTTAGGGTATGCGGATGCTTGCATAGACAATATTGAAGGAGGGGATTACTTCGTCGGACTTCGTCCTTCTAATGACACGTGTTAGGGGGAGATTGCTTCGTCCCGCTTTGCAGCGCTCGCAAATTGTAGGTTTCAATCGTCTTGGATGCTGATGGGCAGATATACGCGGGAAAGGGGGGTATCGCTGGCGGGCAGGGCGGCCAGCGATGTGCCGAAATGGTCTTCCGATTCGCCCTGGTCGTTCAGCGGATTCCCCTGGCACCAGTACTGCGGCTCTTTGTCGGCCGGGCTGCCCCAGACGTCATCATAGATCACCACCACCGCGCCATCCGCAGAGGCAGTACAGCTGCCGAACGGCACACCGATTCCCAGGTCCTGTTTACCGTCGCCGTTAAAATCACCTGCGGACAATGCGCTTCCGAACTTTGCGCCATTTTCAAGCTCACCTGGGATTGAGTCCCTTCCCTGGTGGAAATAACGCAGAGCAGCACCAAGATAATTACCGGCGGAGGTGGTCAATACATGTACTGCGCCGGCGTCGTTTACCAGGGGATCGCCCAGGTTCTCATCCGGAACGCCAACAACGAGATTGTCCATACCGAGACCACCGAAGTCAACCGCGGCCAACGAAAGCCCGAAGTGGTCCGCGAATTCAGCCGTTTCTTCGATATAGCCGCTGTCCTGATAAAGAAAATCGACGGTGTCGTCTTTGAGCCCGCTGGCAGATCCGTACAAGATATTAACCGCGCCGGCGTCCACAACCGTCAGGGTGGGAGAAACTTCGATGTCTTCATCAGGGACGCCAACTGCCAGCGCGTCATGGGTGATCCACATGAACTTACCGGCGGCCAGGGATTTTCCAAAGCGATCGTATGCCTCAGATTCACCGGGGTCCCAATCGTACTGCTCCCACTGCTGGTCGCGGTCTCCAGACAGCCCGCTGGATGAACCATACAGCACATGTACCACCCCGATGTCATCCTTGCCAGATGGTCCTTCAGAATCCTCCCCTGGGGCGCCGACTGCCAGGTCGTCATAGTCGTCGCTGTCGAAGTCGCCGGCTGCCAGCGCGTATCCGAACCAGTCGTAGTTTTCAACATGGTCAGTGATGCCATTGCCCCCCTGGTACCACATCTGGTCTGGCAAAACAGCGCTGGGACTCAGACCGCCCAGTGAGCCGTACAGTACGATCACACTGCCGGCGTTTTCTATGGTTGAGGTGGATTCATAGTCTTCGAAGGGTATGCCGACCGCCAGGTCGTCATAATCATCGCCATTAAAGTTCCCAACCGCCAGGACTCTGCCGAACTGGTCGTTGTACTCGGCTGAGCCTTCAATTCCCTGACTGTCCTGGTGCCAGAACTGGCTGCCCACGGGAGAAAGGCCTCTGGATGGGGAGCCGTAGATGACGTGCACCGCGCCGGCGGATGTTTGCGGTCCGACAGCGGTGGTGATGTTTTCCATGGGCACTCCGACCGCCACGTCGAAGTGACAGTCGCCGTTGAAGTCCCCGCTGGCCAGGGCGGTACCGAATTGATCATCCGCCTCGGCCTGGTCTTGGCTGTAATCCATATCCTGGGTGAAGGTCTGGTTGTGCAGCGCCTCCAGGCCCAGGGCAGAGCCGTAGATCACATTGAGCATGCCGGCCTCAGTAACCTGTGTTGAACCGGCGGAGATGTCTTCTCCGGGGACTCCCACAACCAGGTCGGCGTAGGTATCGCCGGTGTATCCGGTTAAACCTGGTTCTGAATGGCTTTTGTGGCGCTTATACCTACCCCGAAAAGCAGGCAGACCAGGATTAAAATGGAGGCCAGTTTGGAGGGGGTGTTTATGGATTTCATGTTGTATCTACAGAGGTCCAATAAGGTGACGCTGGGTCCTGAGAGATGGCTTTGAGCAGACAGAAATATTATAGCATCGCGGGGGTTTAAGATTTTTAAGTAAACACAAACGGTTTTGTAAGGCATCACACTGATCCCCAAAAAGGGACGTTCTGGAGATGTGGTGCTAGAGCCTAAGATATGGTGCTGGGTATGCAGGTGTGGGCGGTATCTCTTGCTGCAGTGGTCGCCACCCAAAGCTTAAAAAACTTATACTTTTTTGTGTCACTGCGAGCCGCGTTTTTTGCGGCGCGGCAGTCTCTTCTTAAATCACTATTTGTCTCTGGGGGCTTCAGTCCCAGATTTTTTGGGGCTTCAGTCCCAGATTTTTTGGGGCTTCAGTCCCAGTAATTTTTTGAAAATAATCCTTGGTTATATGAACAGTATTCTTTGAGATCTTATTGTTCCAAGTATTGCCTGCACAATATTGTCCACGATATATTAATGACGGATATCTAACGACATTAATTTGATTATTAAACGCATATTTTCCATTGGCTTTCTCCTATAATGGTAAAATCCATACTATGAGTTCCGCTGTTATTAATCGCAACCGGGCGCTCAATCGTTTGCGTTGGCGCTGGGCTGCCTTCATCATTGCCTGCCTTTGTTTCTTGAGCGCGGGTTTTATTCTCTTGAATGCTGCCTGGGGGCCGGATTACGCTCAACGCTGGCTGCTGATATCCGCAGTTGTTTCTTTCTACTTGGCGATTTTCATTTGGTTCTCATTGGAGCACAACCACCGCCCTAGCGAGAACCGGCTGATCCCATCCTTTGGGATCGGCAGCAGCATTACCCTGGGGCGCGGGTTACTGCTGGC
Organism: uncultured Chloroflexia bacterium; assembly: GCA_963753725.1. Taxonomy (GTDB): domain Bacteria; phylum Chloroflexota; class Anaerolineae; order Anaerolineales; family UBA4823; genus CAVWDI01. The sequence goes on from CAVWDI010000002.1 coordinate 8,056, forward strand.
CGGATTGGCTGGTTTCCTCACCTCGCCCCTGCCAGACGGATTTTTTGCATGGCTGCCCGGGATGCTTTACCTGACTGCCGGTTTATTGGATTATTTCGATGGATACCTGGCTCGCCGAACCAACCAGGTCACAGTACTTGGAGAAATTCTTGATATCCGCCTGGACAGTTTGGGCGTTTTTGCGGCAGCCCTGCTTGCCATTCAATACGGGCAGCTGCCCTACTGGTACCTGCTGGTGGCTTTCGCCCGCTACATATATCTGTTTGGATTATGGCTGTGGAGGCGGGCTGGCTTTGAAGTACACGAACTCCCGCCGAGCGTCAGCCGCCGCCTGTTCGCCGGTCTGCAAATGGGCTTTCTAACGGTTATGCTGCTGCCGCTGTTTTCTCCTCCGGGAACACATATCGCGGCTTTATTATTTGCGCTGCCTTTCCTGGTCGGTTTTACACGCGATTGGCTGTATGCAGCCGGGATTCTGCGCACATCCGAGCGGCCAGATTCTGAGATTATTTCAATTTTAAATCAATGGGCGTCCCTGTCCATCCGCCTGGCGGTCTCAACGACCATTGTTCTTTTAATATCTCAATCTATAGGAAATCTTTCCAACCTCTCAAGCCCGATGGCGCTGATGATTCTGGTCAATCTGTTGGTCGCGGTAACAATTGCGTTCGGTATCGCTGGGCGCTTGTTTGCTGTCATCGGCCTGTGTATGTTAGGCTTCGCGCAGATGTACACCCCCCTCACAACAGTTCAAATTCTGCTGGCAGCTGGATATGTAGCGCTGATTTACCTCGGCACCGGGGCTTATTCCCTTTGGAAACCTGAGGACCGGGTCCTCTTTTACCACCGCGGTGCTCCCCGGGTTAAACCAGTTCAGGCGGAACCGGCATGAAACGAGTATTCCGCTTTCGCAACCTGATCTGGATTTTAATACCCCTGCTGGTTTGGTGGTCGCTGCGTAATATCGATTTGTATCAGGTGTGGAATACAATTCGTTCGCTGCAGTTGTACAAAATACTGATCCTGATCGCGCTTAATGCCGTGATCGTCCTGGCATTAACCAGCCGCTGGTGGTTTGTATTACGTTCCTTCGGGTACCGGATCTCGCTTTACCCTCTGGTTGGCTACCGCTTATCTTCTTTCTCTGTAAGCTATTTCACCCCTGGTACTCAGTTTGGCGGCGAACCGCTCCAGGTGCACTTTCCCAAGGACCGCCACAACGTACCTGCTTCAATCGCACTGGCGGCAGTCACCGTGGACAAAATATTCGATGTGTTAACCAACTTCTCGTTTATTGCCGTTGGCCTGGCAGCCTTTGTATTTTTCGGATTATCGATAGATATATTTACTGGCGGGTTAAGTTCCCTGCTGCTGATAATCCTTGCCCTTCCGCTGTTATACATGCTGGCCTTATGGGCAGGTTGGGCGCCGCTGACAAAACTAATTTCAGTGCTATCAAGATTCAAAGCCAACCATATCCAGGTGAATAAATTTAAGGGATTGGTGACTTCCACGGAGGAGGTGGTTTCTCACCAATTTCAACAGCAGCCTTTATTAATCTTGTGGATGTTTCTTTTCTCCGCTTTAATATGGCTTTTGCTGATTGCTGAATATTGGCTGAGCTTGACTTTCCTCGGCGCGCAGCTGAATGTTGGGCAGGTGCTTTTAGCTCTTACCGCCGCACGGATCGCGTTCCTGATGCCGCTGCCAGGAGGCATTGGAGCGCTTGAAGCCAGTCAGATATGGGCTATGCAGACTTTAGGTTTTGACCCTGTCCTGGGTGTATCCCTGGTTCTGATCATCCGGGCGCGTGATATATCTATCGGAATCCTTGGGCTTGGCTTAACCGCTATGTTATTCAATCGGCAATCCAGGGTGAATGCCCCCGTTCATCCAACAACCCCCTCCCTTTCCGGGGATTAATTCTGGCAGAGATTTGAGGTTTATAAAATGACAAATAAATTCGCCCCACGCGACCTGGCAGTCATATTGCTCACGCTGGCGACGGCTTTTATCCATTTTTCGCTTTTATTTCCTGACCTGATTTTTATCCTCAATGGTCTTGGTTTCTTGGCGCTTCTGGTTTTATATTACCTGCCAACTAGTCTCACACTCAGATACCATAACCTGATCCATTCGGTGTTCATTGGTTACACGATCATAACCATTCTAGCCTGGCTGGCCATTGGTGATAAATCCTGGCCGGCAGGCGCGCTCGGCTACTTCACAATAATCATCGAAAGCGTGCTGGTAATCTTACTATTTCTTGACCGGGAGTCCTGACCGGCTTAAATCTAATTCCAATTCAGGTAAAATCTCTTTTAGGTGAAATCCACAATCGCAAAGGATAAGGTTTGCTGCCTTATGGAAGCGCTGAAAATCGACCGCAAAGTATCCGCCAGGATACCAACAGATGAAGCCGAATTTATGCTTCATCTATACCACAGTAACCTGGACAGCAAAGAACATCTTGCATTAATCCTGGGACAGGTAGAATCACTTTCCGCAGTCCTGGTGCGGGTGCACTCTGAGTGTTTCACCGGGGATGTGTTGGGATCAAACCGCTGCGATTGTGGAGAGCAGCTGCACTGCGCAATAATGCAGATCGCTGAAGCTGGATCAGGTGTGCTGATTTATTTACGGCAGGAAGGCCGCGGCATCGGACTGCTGGATAAATTGCACGCCTATAACCTTCAGGACAAAGGGTATGACACGGTTGACGCCAACCTGCTGCTTGGTCACCAGGCGGATGAGCGCGATTATGCAGTGGCGGCATTGATCTTGAAAGACCTGGGGGTGGAATTGATACGCCTGCTGACCAACAATCCCCAAAAAATTGACAGTTTACGAGAACTGGGTATATCTGTGATTGAACGGGTGCCTGTTGAGCCGACTATTAATGATGAAAACGCCGCTTATATCACTACTAAAATCGAGCGCATGAACCACCTGCTGAATGTAGGGATTTCGTCCGGCACAGCGGGTAAATAAGCCGTGGAATTTTTTCACAGCTGGTTGGTTTCGGCCGAAACCTTCAGCCGCAGTTACAAACGCCCGCTGGTAACATTGAGCTACGCCCAGAGTCTGGACGGCAGTATCGCCGTGCAGCGCGGCTCGCCCCTGGCCATCAGTGGGGAAAATTCAAACAAAATGACACACCAACTCAGGTCCGCCCACAACTCTATTCTGGTCGGGATCGGCACACTTTTATCAGACAATCCCCGCTTGAACGTTCGTTTTGCTGCAGGACCTTCGCCCCAACCGATCGTCCTTGACAGCAGGCTTCGTATCCCTGTTGATTGCCGGATCATGCAAGAGCATCCTTATAAGCCCTGGCTGGCGGCAGCAAAGACAGCCCCGGATAACAAAATCGACAAGATGGAAAAGGCTGGCGCAGAAGTATTACTGCTGCCGGTTGATTCATCTGGACAAATCGATCTACCTGCACTGCTGGAAAACCTGTGGAAGAAAGGGATTTTCTCATTGATGGTGGAGGGAAGGCGCGGCAGTGATCACCAGTTTTCTTAACCAGGGACTGGTTGATTACGCAGTGATTACCATTGCGCCTGCTTTTATTGGGGGTTTTAATGTCCTGATAAATGGGAACCTGTCCCAGGGTGACTGGTTTGATATTTCCGCTTTCCCGGTTCTTGACCATCCACAATTTCAGCAGTACGGTAAAGATCTGGTGGTTTGGGGAAAGGTCCAATACCCATGAATAACAAACAAAGGCTGGCTCTACACCATACCGCCCCCTATGAGGTGAAAGTGGTGGAGGAACCCACACCTCATCCGGGTGAAGGGCAAGTCCTGGTGCGTACGCTGCTGTCCGGGATAAGTCCGGGTACAGAGCGTTTGCTGTATCGCGGGGAATTCCCGGTTGATCAACCCGTTGATCAAAATATAACCGCCCTATCAAATCAATTCAGTTACCCTTTGAAATACGGGTATTCGGCCGTCGGTGAAGTGATTGAGACTGGGTCTGGCGTGGACACAGGCTGGTTAGGCAGGATCGTTTTCGCCTTTAATCCTCACGAAAGCTATTTTTGTGTGGGCATTGACCAAGTGCTGCCCCTGCCGGAGCATGTCACGCCGGAAAACGGCATTTTCCTTCCTAACATGGAGACCGCCGTAAATCTGGTTATGGACGGCAGTCCAATCGTGGCTGAAAGGGTGATAGTGCTAGGCCAGGGTATCCTCGGTCTATTAACTGCCGGCATCCTTTCTCAATTCCCATTGGGCAGTTTGGTTACGGTCGACCGCTACCAGATCCGACGGGCGGCTTCACTTGAATTGGGCGCTTCGCAGAGCCTGGATCCTTCATCCAAAACCACCCGCCAGAAGATAGGGGACCTGCTCCCGAACGGCGCCGATCTGACCTACGAACTTTCAGGCAGCCCGGATACCCTTGATGATGCGATCGAATACACCGGATTCGATGGACGTATTGTGATCGGCTCATGGTACGGCCGCAAACGCTCACCCATAGACCTGGGGGGCGCCTACCACCGCAGCCGCATTCGTTTGATCAGCAGCCAGGTCAGCACCATCGCACCCAGGTTTACCGGGCGCTGGACCAAAGAACGCCGTTTCCAGGCTGCCTGGGAGATGATCCGCCAGGTGAACCCCTCCCGCTTCATTACGCATCGATTCAATATAAATGAAGCTACCGCCGCGTTCCAACTACTTGAGGGACAACCTCAGAACTCAATCCAGATTGTTTTGGAATACGACTAGAACTCTGGGCCGCCTGCGGGTCAAGCTGTTGCACCCCAAAGGTTGACCGCTTACATGAGAAATAAACATCAGCAGTCTGCAAACCTTGACGGCTCTAGTCGTAATGGTAGACTTGTAATTACCAAACGGGATCAATCGATCGAGTTGCTGTCTATGTTTTCTTCTTCATATAAAATAAACCCAATTATTCCTGTACTGTTGATTATTTTTATTGTCAGCTGTTCCAGCTGCGCAAACGGGTTGAACCTCGAACCTGAAGCGACTTCAATTGACACAGTTCCAACAGTTTTGACAACTGAACTTGAAACGCTTGTAATCGAGACAAGCCCAAGTGTATTGCCAACTGAACCAGAGTCGCCCCCCATTGAGAGGACCCCTACCGCACTAATCATCGAACTTGAAACGGCCTCTATTAAGGCGAGCCCAACACCTGAACCTAGCAAACCAATGGATAAAAACGATCAAGCAAATGTTCTCTCTGTAGAAGTTAAGGGGGATCCTGGAAATTACTCTTTTTCGGTTAGCATCCTCAGTCCCGACACAGGCTGCGAGCAGTACGCCGACTGGTGGGAGGTCATTGACCTGGACGGGGCTTTGATCTACCGGCGTATCCTGGCGCACAGCCATGTCGGGGAACAGCCGTTTGCTCGCTCCGGAGGTCCGGTTGGGATCGAACCAGATACACAGGTGATCCTGCGCGCCCATATGAACACTTCTGGGTACGGAGGCGCAGTATTCAAGGGCTCGATAAATTCAGGTTTTACGCCGGCAGAACTGGGTGCAGACTTTGCGATCGAACTTGAAGATACACCCCCGCTTCCGGACGGGTGTGCGTTCTAAGGAAAAGGTATTCATTATGTACAAAGTCGCTGTAAAAAGGGATTTCATCGCCCAGCATTTCCTGATCGGTGGTGATTGGGGACCTGAAAATGAAAAACACTCGCACCATTATCAGGTCGAAGTCCAGCTCGATGGCCGTTATCTGGACCAGCACGGCTATCTGGTTGATATCGTAGATATTGAGAATTTCCTCGAGTTTATCGTCGAGCGCTTCACGGATAAGACCCTCAACGATTTGCCTGAATTTGAGGGGCTGAACCCCAGCATCGAGCATTTCTCCAGGATATTGTGCCAGCTGGTTGATGGCCATGTTCAAGCTGAAAATATTCAGGTGATCACCATTAAGCTGTGGGAGAACGATATCGCCTGGTCCTCTTACCAGGTCCGCAGGTAAACCTTTTGCCGCGAATTCACCCTGGAATAGATTTATATAATTGATGCGCGCCGGTTTAGTTATTTACGATGACCTCGATTCAATCTCTGGAGGATACCTGTATGATCGAAAATTGGTCGCATATCTCAGAAACCTTGGCGATGAGGTAGAAGTCATTTCAATTCGCGGCCGGAATTATGCCCAACATTTGCTGGATAATATTTCACCAGGTCTTTTGAGAAGATTTAAGCGGGGTCATTTCGATGTTTTGCTCCAGGATGAACTGAACCACCCATCTCTTTTTGCCCTCAACAGAATGTTCCCGCACGACCTTCCATCGAACCAGGACAGACTATCCCCTGCTTATGCTGATCAGCGTACCAATCCCTGTTTCCCGGTAATTACGATTGTCCACCATTTGCGCAGTTGTGAAGAGTTTCCAGATCCCCAGAAAAAATTATACAGATTCATTGAATCGCAGTATCTGAGCAGTGTGGATGGTTTTATATTCAACAGCCGCGCTACCAAAGGAGAAGTTATCAGGGCTGGGGTGAATTTGAGGGGGAGGCCATCGATCATTGCGCATCCGGCAGGCGATAACCTGAAGTCAGACATCACCGAAAGTGAAATTAAAAATCGCGCCAGAGCTGCGGGGCCACTGAGGTTGGTATTCGCGGGTAATATTATCCCCCGCAAGGGACTGCATATCCTGTTAGAAGCTTTGGAACCAATCCCGAATAACCTCTATCATCTGGATATTGTAGGAAGCATACCGATAGATTCAAATTATGGTCAGGAAATTCGAAATATGTTATCCAATCGAGCCGCGGCCGGCACAATAACCATTTACGGCTATCTGGATGACATTCAATTAGGCCAAATTTTACGAAAATCCCATCTAATGGTTGTACCTTCATCCTACGAGGGTTTTGGAATCAGCTACCTGGAAGGGATGGGTTTCGGATTGCCGGCTGTTGGTACTAATGCAGGCGGCGCTGCAGAGGTCATCACCCACGGGAGCGATGGATATTTGATCAAGCCGGGCGATACACAGGCGCTTCAACAGCACATCCTCGAATTAGCGCACGATAGGGGTAGATTACTCCAGATGAGTTTGGCTGCGTACCGCCGTTTCAAAGGTCACCCCTCCTGGGATTTGACCTGTAAAAGTATCCGGGACTTTATAGTAAGCATCTGTATGGGTAATCAGTGAGGTAAATTTGTCCCTCCCAGGTGAGTATTCGTACCAACGTTATCTGGCTGCAAAAAAGAGCCTCGATGACCGCTCGCTCAACCGCTGTGTTTGGCTTTCCTTAAAACGCGAGATAAAACAAAAAGATGCCCCGCTGCGTATCCTTGAAATTGGCGCAGGTATTGGGACCATGATCGAACGAGTCGTTGAGTGGGACCTGGTCTCCGATGCCAGCTACACCGCTGTTGAGCAGCAGCCGGGTAACCTGGAATTCGCCCGAGGACGACTTGAACAATGGGCAAATCAGCGCGGGGTTGGGTTCGAACAGGTTTCGGAAGATCAAATCCTCCTGCGCGCCACAGATATGCAAATCAATATTGAATTTAAACCGGTTGATTTTTATCATTTTCAAAACGATAACCAACCGGGAGGCCAATATGATGTGATCATCGCACATGCTTTCCTGGATCTGGTTGACCTGTCGCGTGCGCTCCCAATTTTGTTTGAATTGCTGCATCCTGACGGGCTTTTTTACTTCAGCATCAATTATGACGGGCTCACCATCCTGGAACCGCCGCTCGATCGAGGACTTGAAGAACGGGTTCTGGAACTTTACCAGCGCACAATGGACGAACGCAAGGTCGACGGAGCACCTTCCGGTGACAGCCGCACAGGGCGCCATCTTTTCACACAAATCAGGCAGCAGGGAGCGCAAATCCTGGATATGGGCGCTTCAGATTGGGTTGTTTTCCCGGGATCGAGCGGTTACCGGGACGACGAAGCTTATTTCTTGCATTTCATCATCCATACAATCCACACCAGTTTAGAGGGGAATGAACACATCAACCAGGAAGACCTCGATGGGTGGGCGGATAATCGCCACCGACAGATCGAGTTGGGGGAACTGCTCTATATTGCCCACCAGTTGGATTACGTAGGAAAAGTTTAATTAAGGGCATCCTGTGGTCAAATGGATTTAATACCAAATTCTCCCGGCGCATATGCGATCGAGCTGTTATTATCCGAACCACTAACTATAACTGTGGGGCAATTCGGGGAGTTTAAATTCCCTCAAGGTGTTTATATATACAGCGGCAGCGCCTTTGGGCCAGGGGGATTAAGCGCCCGCCTGGGACGCCACATGCGTGCGAAGTCTAAAAAGCCCCACTGGCATATTGATTATCTCAGAGAAATCACTCATATGCGCGACTGTTGTTATATCCTGGCGATTACTGGTATCACGAATGGAAAACCTGTTGAATGCGGGTGGAGCCAGGCGCTTATGACCGTACCCGGTGCAGTTGTACCCGTTCGGGGTTTCGGAGCCAGCGATTGTCCCTCAGCATGTCATGCTCACCTGGTCTGCTTTCCATTTGAGAAGCTGGATGCAAAAGGTGATAGCCCCATTCTTATGCAGGAAAAATTCAGGGGATTGCTTGCAGATGCGATCGAGGCCCCGCTTGAAGATCTGGCATCTGCTGGGCTCTAAATTTCCTGGCTCTTTCGCTGTCCGGTTTTTCAAATGTGGGCATTTCAAACGAAAAATTGAAACCCGGTCTTACTGCGGTAAAATTGGGGAACGATTTACGGAATTACAGGAGCAATATATTGAAGCGTTACATTAAAGATTATGCATTTCTATTTCTAATATCCGGTACTGTTATCCTGCTGGACCAGTGGACGAAAAATATCGTCCGTTCAAACCTTTCTTTTGGTGAAATCTGGCCCCAGAACCACTGGATCGTTGATTACGCCAGGATCGTACATTGGGCCAACACCGGGGCTGCTTTCGGGATTTTCCAGGATTTTGGTACCGTATTTTCTATCTTAGCGGTTATTGTATCGGTTGCGATAATTTATTATTTCCCCAAAGTCCCCCGGGAAGATTGGTTAATCCGAATAGCGTTGGGACTGCAAATGGGCGGCGCCATCGGGAACCTGATCGATCGACTGACGATAGGTCATGTGACCGATTTTGTTTCATTGGACCGTTTCGCGGTCTTTAATGTCGCTGACGCCAGCATTTCTTTCGGCACAGCCCTGTTGGTTATCGGTCTCTGGCAGAACGAACGCAAAGAGAAAGCGAAGCAAAGCTCATCATCGAGCGAAGATGACCCTGAACCTCAAGATATTTCGGGCCCCCCACCCCTTGAGGAAGTCCCGGGTGAGTGAACGTATTGTCAGATTGGTTTATGACGGTGGAAAGGGCGAACGCCTCGACAAATACCTGGTAGACTGCCTGCCCGAATTCTCCCGCTCGCGTTTACAATCGATGATCAAAAGCGGCTGTGTCACAATCGATGGCATTATAATCAGCAAAACCGGCGAATCGCTCTCCCCCGGATCCACCGTGCAGGTTGATGTTCCAGCGCCAATCCCTACAGACTTGATTCCGGAAGATATTCCATTAGACATTATCTTTGAAAACGAGGATTGTATGGTGGTGGATAAACCGGCCGGCATGGTAGTCCACCCGGCTGCTGGTCATGAGACGGGCACATTGGTGCACGCGGCCCTCAGCCATGCCCCCCAGATGGAAGGTATCGGCGGTGAGGGCAGACCAGGGGTGGTGCACCGCCTGGACAAAGACACTTCCGGCGTTATTATTCTGGCTAAGAATGACAAAACCCTCCACTGGCTGCAGGACCAATTCCGCCAGCGAAAAGTCGGAAAAACTTACCTGGCGCTTGTCGATGGAATTCCCGCGACACCCTCGGGCAGAATAGAAGCAGCCATCGGACGTGACCCCAGGCTGCGCCGGAAAATGGCTGTCGTTTCCCCCAAAAAAGGCAGACAGGCTGTTACAGAATACGAACTTTTGGAGGAATTTCCCGAACACACGTTCCTGGAAGTCCATCCAATCACCGGACGTACACACCAGATCCGCTTGCATATGTTGTTTATTAACTGCCCGGTGGCCGGGGACACGCTGTACGGCAAACGAGGTGGGTCTATTCTCCTGAAGCGCCTCTTCTTACACGCCAGCCGTTTACAAATCCGGCTGCCGGGGGAAAGTGAGCTGCACACTTTTGAAGCGCCGCTGCCGGGTGAACTCGAAGGTGTATTAATCGAGTTACGGGAGAACAGCTAATCGCCTCGGCAGAATTAACCCTTACAACAGCTGCCAAAATAAAAATACGAACCAGGGATGGATCATGAAAATTGTAGATTTACGATCTGATACAGTAACCCAACCAACCCCCGAAATGCGCGCCGCAATGGCTCAAGCCGCGGTGGGAGACGATGTATATGGGGAAGACCCTACCGTCAACCGTTTGCAGCAGATGGCGGCAGAGATGCTTGGTAAAGAAGCTGGACTTTTTATACCAAGCGGAACCATGGGCAATTTAAGCGCAGTTTTAGCCCACTGCGGCCGCGGGGATGAGGTAATTCTGGGACACCTTTCACACACGTTTGTTTATGAATGCGGGGGAATATCCTCCCTGGGCGGCGTGCATTCCCACCAGATAAGAAACCAACCCGATGGAACGCTGGAACTGGATGATATCCGGGAGGCCGTTCGCAGCGATGACCCCCATTTCCCAGTAACCCGGCTGATCATTCTTGAGAATACCCACAACCGCTGCGGCGGCGTTTCAATCGACATGGAATATACGGACCAGGTGGCAGCTATCGCCAGGGAACATGATATAAAGCTGCATCTGGATGGCGCCAGGATTTTTAACGCCGCAGCTGCCCTTGGTGTGAGCGCTCGAGACCTGGCCGAACCTTTCGATTCGGTCACCTTCTGTCTGAGCAAAGGGCTGTGTGCGCCAGTTGGTTCCGTGCTTTGCGGCTCAAAAAAATTCATCCACCAGGCTCACCGGGTTCGCAAACAGCTGGGAGGCGGAATGCGTCAGGCTGGCATATTGGCTGCTGCGGGAATTGTTGCCCTGGAAAGCATGGTCGACCGGCTGGGTGAAGACCACGTCCGCGCCGAAATGCTGGGCGCTGGGTTAAAAGAGATTCCCGGTATTCTGGTTGATCCTGGATCACCGAGTTCGAACATGATCTACATTAACTTGGATCGGGATATTGTACCGATGGATGCAGTTAAAGGTGGCGGCCTTGCTGGACGAAGTGGGGGTCAAGGTTGGCGTGACCAGCCAGGACCGCATGCGCTTGGTGACACATTATTGGATCGGCGATGATGACGTCGATACCGCGCTGAATGCTTTTAGAGAAGTTCTGTGATATGGGGCGCATGTTATAATATTTGATCATTACAGGCTGGGATATGTAAATCTCAGCTTGTTTATTAATGGCTGATTAAATGGTAGGTGGACACACCCATATTTACTCATTATTGTCGTTATCTCAGCGGGGCGGCTATGCATCACTGACCTCCAAGCCACAACTGCGCTCTTGTTTAAATATCGTGATCTTGCTCCTGCTTCTGCAATCTGCCGTACAGCGTTATACCGGCAGGAATGGTAACCTAATCGCTCTAATATTTTCCGAAATTTAAGGGAAAGGAGAAGATAAACATGAACGAATACTATACTCTCCAACAAATCGACGAAGTCGCGGCTGCAGTAAGCGCTCTTTCAGATACCAAACCAATTGTGGGTTTGACCCTGGGCTCAGGCCTGGGAGCGCTGGCGGATTCAGTTGAAAACAGGGTAGTTATCCCTTATGGTGATCTGCCTTACTGGCCTGTCTCGACTGTGAAAGGACATACTGGTCAATTGGTGCTGGGGGTCCTTGAAGGAAAACCTGTGGTTGTAATGCAGGGGCGTGCCCACTATTATGAAGGCTATAGTATGCCGCAAATTGGTCTTCCGGTGCGGGTTATGCAGCGGATTGGTATCGAAATATTCATTGTTACAAACGCCGCAGGCGGCGTAAATCCGGACTTTGTACCGGGGGATGTAATGTTAATCACCGATCATATTAATCTTATTGGAATGGCTGGCGCGACACCTTTGCGCGGACCAAATCTGGATCAATTCGGACCCAGATTTCCTGATATGGGTCAACCATACGATTACCAGTTGGCGGATTTAGCGCGTGGTGTCGCGGCTGAAGCAGGCATCACCCTGCGGGAAGGCGTTTACGTATCGCTGGCCGGTCCATCGTTCGAATCACCTGCGGATTTGCGCTTTTTACGTGCAGTTGGTGTGGACGCTGTCGGTATGTCCACCGTTCCAGAGGTGATCGTAGCTCGCCACGGCGGGACAAAAGTGCTCGGTATTTCTGGGATTAGCAACAAAGCTAATCTGGACGGAACTACACTCACAACCCATGAAGAAGTGCTTGAAGCCGGTGAAATAATCGTTCCTAAATTGCTGAGAATTATTCGGACAGTACTGTCTCGTTTATAATAATCTTTGCTTTTTAGATTTCTGTTGTCAATAAATGTTGGCGAAACCTGCTAACAAATCTGAATACTCTATGTGAGGAGGGGCATGGAAGAAGCAATCGGCTTTTTTCGCGCCTTTGAAATTTGGATATATTTACTGATCGGATTAGGGGCGTTATTTTTTATTCGTAAGTTTGTCCTGGCCTGGCAGGAGCTCAAAGACGCGGCATTTGGATTGGAGCGTGAAGGCGCCCAGGCGCGACTGAACCAATCCGCGACAATGCTTGTCCTGCTGCTTTCAATGGCAGTATCCGAATTTGTCCTGGTTTACTTTATCGCACCAGCAGTGCCAGGCGTTGCCTCGCTGGCTACCCCGACTATGAACCCGCTTGCTACACCAACAATTACGCTGTCCGCAGATTTGGCGAATCCAGCTGAAAATGAAGCCGCCGCCACCCAGCAGATCAACCAGGCTGCGTTAAGTGCAGGCTGTAATCCTGATGAGAGCCAAATATCATTTCCGCTGGCAGGTCAGGAAACAAGCGGCGTAGTCGAAATTCTGGGAACGGCAGATACGCCCAATTTCGGTTTTTACAAACTGGAGATAAAAAAACCGGAGGAAACCGTCTGGCTCACCCTTCAAGCTGGAAACCAGGCCGTCCGGGATGGCAAGCTTGGGGATTGGGATACCCGGCGGCTGACTCCGGGAGAGTATCAGCTTGGACTGGTTATCGTAGACAACGAAGCCCAGTCTTCACTGCCGTGTATTATTAACGTTCGAGTAATCAGAACCGCGGAAGGCACCCAAGTTCCATAGAGAATTACGCTATGTCCAAAATAAATATCCGACCAGCCATCGCCGACGATATCCCCCAACTTATGCGCCTCGAACATAACTATGAGACCGATTTCGTGTGGCAGATGGAATTCCAATCCTCCGGGGATCAAAAGCGTGTGTCAACAACATTTCGCCGGATCAGGCTGCCTCGCACACAGCGAGTCGAATACCCGCGCTCACCTAAATCAATGCTGGCCGATTGGACCAGCCGCTCTGCCCTGCTTGTTGCGTCAATGGATATCAATTCGATTGGATATATCAGCCTTGATCTGAACCATTCGCCCTCCACTACCTGGGCAACAGATCTGGTTGTGGCGCGCCCTTTCCGGCGCAAAGGTGTCGCAACTGCGCTGATATTATCAGCTATTGAATGGGGCTCAAATCATGCCAGCCGGCAGCTTGTGCTTGAATTACAGCTCAGGAATCATGCAGGCATCAAACTGGCTCAAAAATATGGATTCGATTTTTGCGGCTATAATGACAGGTACTTTGACAATAATGATATAGCAATTTTCTTCGCCAAAGCGCTGCAATAAGATTATACTTTTAGTCTGAAATGATAGTCCAATTCTAATCACCGAAAATCAGGAAGGGAATTCGTTCTTACTCGACTGGTAAATACAAACAATTTTTGTTATGTACGAAATTATTGTTGGTTTCCTGCGTGCATTCAACGAACTGTTGACCGCTGGTGTAGCGATCACCGCATTTTCGCTGCTCCTGTATGCGCTTTCATTTAATTTACGAGATCGAGTCGCCCGCTCTTTTGCCATCATCCTGCTGTGCGTTGTCACGGTTTACGTTGGCGAAGCATTAAGCGTGGTCGCGGGCACCCCAGAATTACTGCAGTTCTGGTTCAAGTTCCAATGGTTGGGGATTATCTTTCTGCCTTCGGCTTACCTGCATTTTTCAGGCGCTATCCTGGCGACCACTGGAAAACCATCCCGCGGCCGGCGCAGACTTGCCGTTCGCCTCAGCTACTTGCTCTCTATTATCTTTGTTATCACACTGTTTGCTTCTCTATTAGTCGGGCCCATTGTCCAGGATGACCAATTTACCACCCATCTGCAGCCCACGCTATTGACGCTGGTATTCACTGGTTTATACATCTTTGCTATGGCTGTGTCCTGGTGGAACTTCTGGCGCGCTTACCAGCGTACTGTTACCAGCGCCAGCCGCCGCAGGATGAGATACCTTATTGCCGGGGCGCTTGCTCCCGCATTAGGCACATTCCCATATTTACTTTTTGGCTCTCAAGTTGCTGCTCAGTTCCCGGTATTATTCTGGGTAGGGGTTATCCTCAGCAATATGGTCGTTTCAGTCTTGTTGGTCCTTATGGCATACGCAGTCGCATTTTTCGGTGTTGCCTGGCCTGACCGGGTCGTGAAACGACGTCTATTTAAATGGCTTATGCGAGGCCCCGTAACCGCATCTACGGTACTCGCCATTACCACCCTGGTGTCAAGGATAGGCAGCAGACTTGAAATTGAAATTTCAACAGCCATTCCGGTTCTGATGGTGGGATCGATTTTAGTCCTTGAACATTTAATCACGCTGAGCGCGCCGGCGTGGGAACGGTTTCTGTTTCCAGTACGCGACCGCGATGAGCTGGAAAGACTGGCTGCTCTGGAAGACCGGCTGCTTACTTTAGATGACCTGCATCAATTTCTGGAAGCGGTTTTAGCAGCGGTGTGCGATCAACTGCAGGTTTCGAGTGGTTTTATCGCGGGACTGGGACCGAAAGGGTTGGACATGCTGGTGATGATTGGAGATCAACAGTTGCTGGATAGAGAAAATCTTTCCGCAAACCTGCTCCAGGAAGTCGTGCAGAATGGTCACAAACGCGGAATTTTTAAATCAGGCGATATTTGGCTGGTGCCTCTGTTCGATGAAAATAAGGATCGCGAAGAGATGCTGGGTCTGTTAGGTATATTTCGCCAGACAGAGAGTGAGCTGGATGAAGATCAATCTGAAGCGCTTTCAATCCTGGTTGAACGAGCAAGCCTGGCTTTAAAAGACCGGAGCATTCAACAACAAGCATTCAGTTCATTAGAAGAACTGGCGCCGCAAATAGATATGATCCACCAGTTGCGGGCAGCGGCTCGATATGATGGCAGTGAAATCCTTACCACACCAGAAGCGATCACCGGTTCAAAAGACCTCCCGCAGTGGGTTAAAGATGCTCTCAGCCATTACTGGGGCGGTCCCAAACTCACTGAAAGCCCATTAATGGATCTTCAAGTTGTCCAGAAAGCGCTCCCAGAGCATGATGAAAACCCAACCAACGCTCTGAGGGCAATCTTGCGCAACGCGGTTGATCAAGTGCGGCCCGAAGGAGAGCGAAGGTTTACCGCGGAATGGATTTTATACAATATATTAGAAATGAAATTTTTAGAAGGGCGCAAGGTGCGCAATGTGGCCATGCGGCTGGCAATGTCTGAGGCCGACCTTTACCGCAAGCAGCGCGTGGCGATAGAAGCGGTTGCGAATGCTATTATAGAAATGGAAAAACAAGCCAGGCAGGATGAAGCGTTTTCAATACAGGGTAAAGGATACATTGCGGAAGCGCCTCTATCAGAACTAGAATAAGGGAGGTAGTTTTAATGGTAAACGAAGATTACCAGGGTAGTGAGGGTGGCTTATCAGCCGAGGATATCGGAGAAGGCCCACCGCCGTTGGATGCATCATGGTGGCAGGCGATTTTGGCTGAAGATGAAAATAGAAAAGAGGTTTTCTCTGAGCAGGGCGAACAATATGATGGAGGGTACGAAAATCCATTTGCGGATCAACCAGGTCATTTTCGCCCGGAGCAAATCGAATGGGAAACGGTTTCCCAACTTTACGAGCAAGATCAGCTGATTGAACTGCAGGTAATCGGATTCAACCGGGGCGGTCTCTTAGTCGATGGGCAGTGCTTGCAGGGATTTGTTCCGGTTTCCCACCTGTTGGGGGTACGCTGCGATGCGAAGGACGTCGAAAAGCGTTTAAAATCATATGTTGGACGCATGTTGATGCTGAAGGTCATCGAATGCGACAAAGAAAACAGCCGTGTCGTTTTTTCTGAACGCGCTGCTTTAACGGAACCTGGAGCTCGTATTCAATTGTTGAACAACCTGCAGCCTGGCGATTGTGTACGCGGAAAGGTCACCAACATAACTGATTTTGGTGTTTTTGTTGATTTAGGCGGCGTAGAGGGACTGGTTCACGTCTCTGAAATATCATGGGGTCGAGTTCAGCACCCCTCTGATATAGTAACTACTGGACAAGAGGTAGAAGCCTATGTCATACAGGTAGATCAAGAGCGATCTAGAATTGCATTATCCTTTAAACAGATGCAGCCAAACCCCTGGCTAACGGTTGATGAACGCTATTATCCAGGATTAAAACGGAGGCTGTGGTTACCAGTATCGTTTCGTTCGGAGCTTTTGCAAGGCTCGAAGAGGGTCTGGATGGTTTGATTCATATATCAGAAATGGGCCTTGAGGAAGGAGAAGTGATACCCGAAAGCATGCTCGAGGAAGGCCAACACGTTCAAGTTTGCATAGTGCATGTTGATGTTGCTAAACAACGATTGGGGTTGAGTTTGCAATTAGACGATTGATAAACAAGTGTAGCCGGGGATGTGGGAAACTTTTATTAAACGTATGTGTTGGATCGCAATTGGATTGACCGGCGGACTGCTGGGAGCGGGCATCCTTTATCTGACCAGCAGCCAACCGAAGGGTATTCCAATTCAATTAAACCAAAAACCGACCGCTGCGCCAATTGTCATTCATGTAGTCGGCGCGGTAAAAAACCCCGGCGTATATTCGCTCCCTTACAAAAGCCGGACTCTGGATGTCATTGAAGCTGCCGGTGGATACCTTCCAGCAGCAGATCAGGGAGCTTTAAATCTAGCAGGATACCTTCAAGATGGCGACCGGGTCAGCGTGCCAGAGACCATCACCATAACACAAAGCAGGAAAGCGTTCACAAATCCCCAGTTCGATTTGCCAGATGCACCAGCAGGACAGCTTATTAATATCAACCAGGCAGCACAAGAAGAACTTGAAAGTCTGCCTGGGATCGGTGAAATCAGAAGCAGTCAAATTATTGTCTACCGGCAAGAAAATGGATTTTTTACCAGCATTGACCAGATCCAAAAAGTGCCAGGAATTGGTCCGAAGATCTTCGAGAATATCCAGGCTTATATCACTGTGGATCAATAGGGCTGATTTTAATTATATTGCCCAAGGACTGTGTTTAATAAATGTCAAATAAACCAATTCGACCAAAAGGGACTACTACTAGCAGCTTTGGATCTCCTGGGCGGATCAGCCATAACGCGGATGGGTTCTATAACAGCCGCCTCTACCAGGATATTCCATCGGGCGAAGTCCTTGATTGTCCACAAAATCCGGTTCCTGAGGCCGCACTGAATCAAATCTTATGCTCTTCTTCGGAGGATATGTCAGAACTGCCGGATTGCTGTCTGCAGCTCATGGTTACTTCTCCTCCCTATAATGTTGGTAAGGACTACGACAGTAATCTGACTCTGGGTGAGTATCTGACCTTTCTAAGGAGTATATGGAAAGAGGTGTATCGAGTCCTGGTTTCCGGCGGCAGAGCGTGCATTAATATCGCCAATCTTGGCCGCAGACCATATATCCCGCTGCACGCTTTTATCATTCAGGACATGATTGAGCTTGGTTTCCTTATGCGAGGAGAGATCATCTGGAACAAAGGCTCCAGCGCTAGTTCATCCACGGCCTGGGGCAGCTGGCTTTCGGCCTCCAATCCCACGCTGAGGGACGTTCATGAATATATCCTGGTGTTCTCAAAGGGCAGCAATAAAAGGCACAAACCAGAAAGCGGGACATCCACTATCACAAAAGACGAATTTCTGGAGTTCAGTAAGAGTGTGTGGAATTTTCCTGCAGTATCAGCAAAAAAAATCGGGCATCCGGCGCCTTTTCCGATCGAACTGCCCCGTCGTTTAATCCAATTCTATACATTTGATGGTGATGTGGTTTTAGACCCCTTTATGGGCAGCGGGCAAGTTGCGATGGCTGCACTTGAAACGGGCCGCCGTTACGTGGGTTATGAAATCGATCACGAATATGTAGAATTGGCAAATAAGCGCATCTTAGAAATTCATCCCAGCTCGTAAACTGCATCGAGTTGATCTCGAGGGTTAAACAATGGCTTACCAAGGTGTTCTACATCGATACAATTCTTTATTGGACCTGCCCGCTCACACCTCCCCGGTCACCATGCTAGAGGGGGATACACCCCTGATTCCGGTGCCGCGCCTGGCGGAAAAACTGGGGGGCGGCTTTGAACTGTACGTCAAATTCGAAGGCTTGAATCCAACCGGTTCGTTCAAAGACCGCGGCATGACCGCAGCCATCAGCGAAGCCCTGGGGCGCAGTGCAAAAGCAGCCATTTGCGCTTCCACCGGGAATACTGCCGCCAGCGCAGCCGCATACGCGGCGCGTGCGGGTCTGCGTGCAATTGTGCTTATCCCCCAGGGGAAAGTAGCTGCCGGCAAATTAGCCGGAGCTATCGCCTATGGCGCGCAGGTTTTTCAGTTGATGGGCTCTTTCGATGATGCCTTGACGATGGTGCTTGAGATCACACAGAAATATCCGATTGCGCTGGTAAATTCATTGAACCCTTTTCGAACTCGAAGGCCAGAAGACGGCTGCATTTGAAATTTGCGACACCCTGGGGAGCGCTCCAGATTGGCTGTGCCTGCCGGTGGGAAATGCAGGAAATATCACATCATATTGGATGGGTTTCAAACAATACCAGGAAGCAAAAAACACCGGTCTCCCGAAAATTCTGGGAGTCCAGGCTGCAGGTTCAGCGCCGCTGGTCCTCGGGCACCCGGTAGAGCAGCCCGAGACGGTGGCGACCGCCATTCGTATCGGAAAACCTGCCCGTGGCGAACAGGCATTAGAAGCCGCGCAGCAGTCCGGGGGCAGGATCATTTCCGTAAGCGATGAGAAGATACTGGAGATGCAGCGTTCGCTGGCGGGTGAAGGGATTTGGGTGGAACCCGCTTCAGCAGCCGGACTGGCTGGTTTAAAAGAAGAAATTATTTTTGGGCGTTTGGATCCCAATGGCAAAAGGGTCGCTGCAGTTTGCACCGGGCATGGGCTGAAAGACCCCGATATCATCGTTAAACAGATGGCCTCACCAGTGGTAGTGCCTCCTGAAATCTCGGCTTTCGAGGATTTGATCCTGGGTTAGTATTAAATTGACGGATATCTGCGCGGCCGCAGACACTGATACAATTGGATCGGAAGCTAAATGCAACCAAAAATAAACCTCAACGTATACTGATATAGAAATTATAAAAAAGGAGTGTTCAACATGTCCTCAGAATATCGAAAACTATACCGGTCTCGAAATGACCGCATGATCAGCGGTGTATGCGGCGGTTTGGGCGAATTTTTCGGAATTGACCCCACACTTATTCAGAATCATATTTGTCCTGCTGGCTATATTCGGCGGATCAGGAATTGTTATTTACCTGGTCATGCTGCTGGTTGTCCCCGAGCAGCCGCTTGCTGAAGTCTCGCAGGCTCCCAAGGCAGAAGTGGTCGAATCGGAACAACCTGCTGAAGATGAAGGTGAATTTGAAGCGAGCGAATAATTTATTAAATCGATGAGGTTAGATATTCAAAAACCCAGCTCACAGCTTAATTGCGAAAATTTTAATCACATCACACCCCTATTAGTAAGCCCCGCCTGATTGAAAAGGCGGGGTTTTAATTTAAATCCGTTTCAATAACTCTTTCCGTTTGCTTTCGCGGTGGAATGTTAACTGACTTCTCCCCCGACGATATGCGTTTCCGTGCGGTGAATCGGCTTGTAACCTATTGCGGCGAGTTCGGGTGCCGGCACGGATGCCTCATCCGGCTTGTCCGACAGACTGAATAATAATGCGCCCGCCTGAGACCATTTTAGCGCCTCAGCCTGCACCTCGCGAGTTACCAGGATTTCGCTCGACAACATCTCCTCCACAGACAGATCGTCGCTGAGCAGTCCCATTTTCCCGACAGTCTCCAAATATTCATTGCGCCTGAAATCTTTGAACGGCGTCGGGTCTCCGGATATTACATTCGCATACACTTCATCATGGATGGCTGCCAATCCGGACGGTAGTATTGCCCGTTGATTATTTACTTCGTTGATAAACTGGGAAAAAGTCTTTAATTCCCCGGAGCGAATTCGTGCTGCCAGGTACTCCAACTTTATTAAACCGCTGCCTAAAATCAGGCACAGGTACGCCAGGTAATCCTGGTTATCGGTGGTAAAAGTATGGAATTCAACCCCATTCAGCAGCGCATACGATTCCTTGAAGGATTCTGGGTGGAAATCCCCACCGAGCAATCCGGAAACAGTGGTCTCAACTGCTTGCACCCGCACCTGGTCGATCACGTGTGAGTTGCGGCCGCGGGCGCCGATTGCGGTTTTGTCGATGTCGATTACTACTGCGGTCCCCTCATCGAACGGAAATCCATTTGCCTGACAGTAGGCGCTGAATGCCTCTAAAGCAGACCAGCGGTTCGAAAGGTAAAGCGTTTGACCGCTCTCAGTGGGGACAATTTCCACCTCACTGGCCGAATCATTTTCTGACCCAATAAATGCTTTTCCGGACCATCCACCTGCTGAGCATATGTTTTCGAAAGCTGTCCCATCCATCAAACGAGTGTCCCCGACAAATGCCAGCCGTTTGATTACCCCGTTATTGATTTCAAGTTCACGCGCTTTGCGTAACAACAAGGCGATCACCTGAGCGTATTCAAGCTCGGTTTTACGCGGAATTATCCCGTCAGGCAGGTTCAACGCCGCACGCAGATCATCCAGCCCCGGTAGCTGCTCATCACAAGGTTGGAGATTCCTGTAAACCACCCTGTCCCCGATAAATTCACTCAATGCTGAACGACCGAATAGTTTCATAATATTATGAGGCTTTGGTTCTTTTCCGGTAAGCCTGGATAAAGCGCATGGCGTACTCATCACGTCCCATTAACAAGTCGCAAGCTAACAAGGTTTGAGCAATTTCTGGGATGGTTGGGTCGGTTATGGCAGCCGTAAGACCGCGTGCGATTGCTAGAGCGAGGTAGGCGGTATTAATATTCTTACGATCCGGCAGCCCGAAGGACACATTGCTGGCGCCTAAACTCATGTTCACCCCCAACTGCTCCTGGATGAGCTGAATGGAATCAAGGGTGACTTTTCCAGCATTATGATCCGCGCCGATGGTTAATGCCAATGGGTCGATAATAATATCTTGCGGGGGCACTTCAAAATCAGCGGCCCGGTTCACCAGCTTTTGGGCCGCTTCAAGCCGCGCTGAAGGTGTCGCCGGAATGCCGGATTCGTCAGTTATTACGCCGATCACGGCCGCGTTATATTTCTGGGCAAGCGGAAAGACACGCGCCATCATGTGTTCCTCAGCTGTGGTCGAATTGATCAAAGCTTTACCCGGGTAAACCTCCAATGCGGAGCGCAGCGCATCCGGATCGGCTGTATCGATGCACAAAGGTACCTCAACAACTTGCAGGACAGCTTCGACAGCATTGCGCAGAAGAGCTGGTTCGTCGCCGCCCGGAATCCCAGCATTAACATCAAGAATTTGGGCGCCGGCTTCAACCTGGTTCCTGGCATCTTCCTGGACGAGAGAGAAATCCCCGCTTTGGATCGATGCGGCCAGCTTTTTACGCCGGGTAGGGTTTATACGCTCACCGATGATTACGAATGGATGCTCGGGTCCAACGAGGACTTTATTATCTTTATAAGTGATTTGAGTTTCCATTTTATACCGGTTTCCTATCCAATCAATTGGCTGACAACCCTGGCCGCGCTGGATGCGTCCTGGGCAAACCCATCCGCCCCGATCTGCTGGGCGTAATCCTCAGTAACCGGCGCGCCGCCAATGATGACTTTCACATCCTGACGAATATTCTCCTCTTCCAATACTCTAATCGTTTTCTCCATGCTGATCATGGTGGTGGTCAACAGGGCCGACATCCCAATCACCTGTGCTCCGTCCCTGGCAGCCTGCACAAACATTTCCGGCTGCACATCGACGCCCAGATCGTCCACCTCAAACCCGGCACCTTCGAGCATCATCGCTACCAGGTTCTTGCCGATATCGTGCAGGTCTCCCTGGACAGTCCCAATAGCTACTTTGCCGGCCGATTCGACCCCGCTGGCAACCAGGTGCGGTTGGAGGATTGCCAAACCGGCTTTCATAGCGCGTGCGGAAATCAACATCTCGGGCACAAAGTACTCCCCCTCCTCAAAACGCCGCCCGACTTCGCTCATGGCCGGGATCAAGCCTTCTTTCAAAATAACGTCCGGGTCTGTGCCTTGGTCCAGCGCCTGTTGGACGCCAATTTCAACCTCTTTATTTTTTCCATCAATCACATCCTGGTATATCTGCTCAATTTCCATTGTGTGCTCCTTGGTTGATTTCTATGCGACTTAAATCAGGATAATTTAATAATTTCTTTTCCTATAATTTTTGCTGGTGGAAACAATTTCAAATAATTATACTCATCGGGGAAAAGTATTTCGAACCATAAATACAATTAAAAAGATTGTACTTTTCTCCACCAAATACCAATCGCAAATGATATCATACTCCACTCAGGTTGTATAATAATGGGTCAGAAATTTAGGGGACATCCCCTCGAAAGGAAGTTATCCATGGAATTTGCAGATCGTGTTTCGGAATTAGAACCTGAAGGCGCTTACTATATGCTCGCGCGCGCTCAGGAGTTAGAGGCTGGGGGCAGAGATATCATCCATTTGGAAATCGGGCAGCCGGACACCCCCACTTATGGGAACATCTCGCAAGCCGGCATTCAGGCCATCCAGGATGGATTCACGCGCTACACACCTTCCGCAGGCATTAAAGACCTGCGCGGCGCCATCGCCAGGTATTCGAGCCAACGTTTGGATATGGATATACAACCTGCCAACGTGGTGGTCGGACCGGGGGCAAAACCGACGTTATTCTTCCCCACCCTGGCCCTTGTGCAGCCCGGTGATGAGGTTATTTACCCAAACCCCGGATTTCCTACCTACGAAGCCATGATCAGGGTTGCAGGCGGTATTCCGGTTCCGGTGCCCCTCAGCGAAGAAGATGATTTTTCTTTTGATCTGGCTGCCTTTGACCGTCTTGTTAGCGAGCGCACCCGGCTGGTCGTGCTAAATTCGCCCAGCAATCCCACCGGAGGCGTGATGCCTTTTTCGGCGCTCGCACACATCGCCAATGCGTCTCGTGAACGTGATTTTTGGGTGCTCTCAGATGAAGTTTACTCGCGGATGGTATTCGATGAACCAGCTGTGAGCATCTATACTTTGCCTGGAATGAGTGAGCGCACCGTTATTTGCGATGGATTCTCGAAGACCTATTCAATGACAGGTTGGAGGTTGGGTTACGGCATCATGCCAGAATCTCTGGCTGATCGGGTTGATCTATTATTGAACCATTCGGTGGGCTGCACCGCCAGCTTCACCCAGGCGGCTGGAGTGGAAGCGCTTCAAGGTCCCCAGGATCAGGTGGCTGCCATCATGGGAGAATACAAGCGCCGGCGCGATTACCTTATCAACGCACTCAACCAGATACCAGGTTTGCACTGTCAAACACCGCAGGGCGCCTTTTACGCTTTCCCCAATATCAAATCCTTCGAGAAACCCGCCGATTGGCTTGCGGAGTACATCCTTGACGAAGCCGGAGTCGCGCTGCTCCCGGGAACATCTTTCGGAGAATATGGTGAGGGCTACCTGCGTTTATGCTTCGCTAACTCAATGGAGAACCTGGAAAAAGCCCTCCAACGAGTCTCTTCGGCCCTGGAAAAACTAAACTGACTACAGTTTAGGTAGAACGATTTCTTCCTGTTTCTGGTACTTGCCCTTCTTATCCGCGTAAGAGACCTCGCATTCTTCGTCTGCCTCGAAGAAGAGCACCTGGGCGATGCCCTCGTTGGCATAAATTTTAGCCGGCAGCGGTGTGGTGTTGGAGATCTCCAGCGTCACATATCCTTCCCATTCCGGTTCGAATGGGGTTACATTGACAATAATTCCGCAGCGGGCATAGGTGGATTTACCAACGCAGACAGTCAGCACCTTGCGCGGGATGCGGAAATATTCGATCGTGCGTGCTAGAGCAAACGAGTTTGGCGGGATAACGCACACCTGCCCTTTGAAGTCCACCATGGACTCGTTGGAAAAATCCTTGGGATCAACGACTGCCGAATATACATTGGTAAAGATTTTAAACTCGTCCGCAACACGGATATCATACCCGTAAGACGAAACGCCGTAAGATATTACACCTTCCCGGACCTGGTTTTCAGCGAACGGCTCAATCATACCCTCCGTGCGCACGTGTTCGCGTATCCAATGATCAGGTTTTAAGCCCATAAGCACTCCTTTTAGCGATGATACCCAAGTATACAAGAAATTTGGTGATCGGGCGCGGATCCTTCAGGAATTCGTAGTTATTTAAAAAATGCCTAAACCTCTTGATTGGTTGTTTTCTGAGTTATCGATCTCCTTATGCCTCTTTCACCAACCACTAGCGCTGAATACTGCGTTCAGAAGTTCTTTTCGCTCTGCATTATTCATCGCTCTTGGCCGGGCATAATCCACAAAAACGGTTGTCAGCAGCTGGGTACTGATAAAACGTCCATCATAGAAGATATGGCGGTCAATAAACGCGCTCCGGGCGGCTGGACTGACGTCGTACTGGTCGAAGAAAAGGTTTCCTAATCCATAATGCACGAAGGCCCCATTAACAAATTCCATCCCCTGTGGTTGGTGAGCTTGACTCCCTGAAACAATCACTGCGCCAGCCCTGGCGATCTTTCCAAAATCCTTTATTTGATCCGACTGCGCTTCGTAGGTGTAATACTCATTATGCTGGAAGGTCACAACCGGCAAGAATCCGTCTGTCTTCAAATTCCGGATTTCTTCCTGCATCCATCCGCCCTCACAATCCGCAGCGCCTGGTCCGGACTCACTTGCTGATGTATGCGCTCCCTGCTTTGCATTGCATCCGATAAATGCGATCTTGTTTCCATTATGCTCAATTTTCACCACACTACGGCTGTCTTCAATATTTTCGCCACCCCCAAAGTACGGCCATGCACGCTCCCGATACATATCCAGACTGTACAGCATGGCAGCCTCACCCCAATCGCCGATATGGTCGCCTGTCAGCTCCACTACATCCGTTCCAATGTCCTCCAACAATTTTATATAGTCCGGACTGCTGCAAAACCGGGTGCCCTGCTGCACTGGATTTGGATAAGGACAGTCTTCAGCGAAGGATACCTCGTTGCTGATATGAGTGATATGCGCCTCGCGAAGCCAGCCGCCCACATCCTTTGCGGGATACAGGATGCCTTTCCGTTCCATCGTGAAGGCAGTTGCGCGCACCATGGCGGTCACTCCCGTCATCGCTAATACCGTCATCCTGTCATCATCGCGGTTGCTCTTTGGAACCAGGCTCTCGCCGTAAACCGAGCTTATCGCCTCCGCTGCGGTTTCTTCACCGGTCAATGAGATGTGAATCGTTAAGGGGTATATCCCGGAGTCAAAATTTATTTCAATTGGATTTTGTCCATCCAGGCTCAAGACTTTCCAGCGCGGTTCGAGCTTTTCAAATGGAACCAGCACCCAGGAAGGTTGGTTGTCCCAGGTATAATCCAGCAGTTCCGCCTCCGCCAGTATCTTTACCGCGCCTGGTCCTGGTTCCCCCCACCGCTGGCTGAAAACGAGTTTTGTACTTTCATCGAGCAGCAGCGGCATCCCATCTCGGCCGTTCGTCCACGCCTGCTTCAGTTCATCAAACGAAATTTCATCCTGGGTGGTCCCAAACGGAACAACAATGGCATAGATCCATTCACTGAGCGCCCGCTGCTCGCTGACCTGCAGCCAAAAATCTGCCTGCCCTTCTGTTTTGGCAGGCGCAAATCCAGGCGGGAAATTCAGGCTTTTAACCAGTTTTTCTGGCCAGAGAGTTGGATCGATCCATAACTTTACTTCATACCCTGCTGGAGTTGATATTTCCGTGGAATTGTATATCACCTGGTCACTTCCCCCGCTGCATGCGCTGATCAGCGCGGCAATAAATAGAAAAAACCAGCAGGTACGTATGTAAGATAGCTTTTTACCCATATCGCTTACTGGAAATTGGTCCCCAAATATACCTTTTAACCCTCGATCTTGAATGTTAATAACGTCAACTCACCCGGAAGAACTTCGATCAGGAATTCCTGCCGTCCGAATAACGGGAATGAAATGCGGTATTTTCCGGGTGGTATGTCCCCGATTGCAAAACTCTCATGGAAAGGCGGCTGATCGATTAAATCCTGCTCTTCATAACTCAGTAGGTAAAATTCAGATTCAGTTCCACCATCGGATCCCTGCGGGAGGTATTCGAGAACGATATTTGAGACAGGCACGTTGTCACCATACGGATCGATCACCCGCCCGGCGAATCCGCCATTCAAAGAACCGTCTTCTCCCTGATGCGACGCTAACCACATTTCTGGATTACGTGAATGGGCGTATTTATTTTGACCTTCACGGACCTCAAAGTGTAAATGGCTGCCGATTGAAACACCTGTCACGCCGATCTTGCCAATCTCTTGACCTGTTTGAACCTGTTGGCCTTCTTCGACCAGAATCTCTGAGAGGTGCCCGTATAGTGTATAAACAACAGGCGCATAATCAGGGATCAAATTTCTGATTTCCTGAGGTACCTGGTGTTCCACTACCACCAGATTGCCGTAAAAATTGGAATAAGGTCCGTAGTATTCGAGCGGCCATGCGCCCGGCTCGGATATGGGTTCAATATCCGTCCCCGCAACAACCACGGTCCCGTTCCCGGCAGCCAGCACAGGCGTGCCAAAGCCATTCAAAAATTCAACCCCGTGGTGCGGGTCCCTTTTACCGGCCTGTGTGGAGCCAAAGCGGTAGGTTACATCCACCGCGGTGTTTCCCGTCTCTGGGATTGGCCGCTCCAGGAAGAACTGCCCAGGATAAACGCATTGGTCAGGTGGGCATGGGGTCGCAGTTGGTGATGAGGTTGGGCTGGGCTCAGTTACCGGGGTATTCGTGGGAAGCTTAGTTGCAGAAGGGGTTGGTATCGTGGGTGTTATTGGAAGCGGTGTTGAGGTCGGTTCAATAGCGGGTGTGGATACTGCACTCTCAATAATCGTTGCCGCAATTGAGGTTGAATTCGCGACTGTCTCGCTCGTCTGTGTATCCCCTGAGCAAGCTGTACAAAGGCATCCCGATAAGACTCCTAACAAAAGGATCCCCCTGATGAAAGGTTTCATGCTAGGGGTAGACCTCCCCGGTCCTCAAGCGTGCACCTTATTTGTGTTTCAAATTCAGCCGCACGTGTTTCCAGATCGGTCAGTTCAAACACAAGCGCCCGAGCCACCTCACGCGCTTCCAGGTCTTTCGCGTTGATACGTACGTTGTACCCCGCGCCGGTCAGTGCAGCGTGCGCTAGGGCTGCGCCGCTGGCGCCGTCACTGATGGCGTTCAAATTTCCCTCGGCGACTGCTGATTTTGCCAGCTCGATCACCTCAACCGCTTTGCGAGCTACATCCAGCGGCACCTGTGCCGCCTCCAGGGTCGCCTCCTGGATAACTTTGGCGCGCAGGGTGCGCTGCTCAGCGCTCTCTTTAGGCATTCTGTAGGCGGCCATCACCTGATTAAAAGCCTGCGCATCGCGCTCGACATCATTAGCTAAACTGAGGCGCAGCCGCTCCGCATTTTCAAGTATCGATATCATTTCCGGTTCGACGGCTGCATATTTCTTTTTTCCGAAGGTTAAATCTGGCCACCATCGCCACCAGGGCTGCGCCGGCCGCCCCACTGTAGGCTGAGGCGGACCCGCCGCCCGGGGTTGGCTTACCGCTTGCCAGCGCTTCCAGAAAACTCTCTTTTACCTCTTGAGACTCTGGTACTTCCCCGGATTCTTTTTGTTTTGTTTCCGCTAAGCGGTATTCCAATACCTGCTCTCGATCGAATCCGTCTAACTGCAGGTACCACTGGGCAGCATCGACCAGCGCCTGCTGCGGGATAAGGCCCACCAGCTCGCTTGAGTGTACATCCACACCGTAGCGCGAAGCTTCACGCCGGATCATTTCAACCACCATCGCAAGCGGTGTGCCGTGGAAATTGGTCAAGTTCATGGATACCTGGGCGCGTCCCTCCACCAGCATGCCCAGCGCTTTGACGTAGCGTAATCCCCCAGAAGAATGCCGTACCGCCTTTGCGACCTTTTTGGCGATCAAGATATCATCCGTGGTCAGGTAGACGTTATACGCGATCAGGAATGGCCGCGCTCCGATCACCGTCGCGCCGGCTGTACCCAGCTTTGTTGGGCCGTAATCAGGCTCCCGATCAGGATTTGCACCGATTTCCGCTTTTAAGTAATTCGTATTCCCTTTCCGTATTCTCTCAAGGTTCTTTCTTTCTGGGCGTGCTGCCGCTTCCTCGTACAGGTAAACTGGAATTCCCAATTCTTCACCCACCCGTTGTCCCAGTTTCTGCGCGATCATCACACATTCCTCCATGCTCACTCCAGAGATTGGCACAAAAGGCACCACATCCGCAGCGCCGATGCGCGGATGCTCACCTTGATGCTCATCCAGGTTGATCAACTCCGCAGCCTTCTTTATACTGAGAAATGCCGCTTCTTCAATCTGTTCTGGTGGACCAACGAATGTCAACACAGTGCGGTTGTGATCGTCATCTGAGTGCTGGTCAAGCAGGATAACACCCGGCACAGATTTGATGGCAGATTTGATTTCCTCCATCACATGCGGGCGGCGCGCTTCTGAATAATTGGCTACACATTCAACCAGTTTGTTGCTCATGAAACCCTCACTGGAACGCGAATTAATTGCTATCCTAGTAATTAAAATCCGAGAACCAATAAACCGCGCCTATTATACTCTCGCATACCTCGAAACCTCCTAAGCTTTACATCAATAGGAAATTGTTTCCGGGCGATATATAACAGCAACCCCCTACCTTGCCGGTAGGGGATTATTTCTCTTGCCAATTCTTATTAGCATCTACTTTTTTACGAATCGGTAGGTCACAATTTATCAGGAATCCAGCTACATGAACCTGGATACGCTGGCAAAGCGTTGAAAATTCTCTGCTACTGGAATTGATGGTTCAAGCGGGAGCGTAGGTCCATCTTCAGCATGGGATGGATTGTAACTCGAGTGTGGTCATTTTAGCGGAACCTGTAAAGTCTTCGAATTGCACTGTTATGTTATAGGCGCCAATCGCCATTCGGGTTCAAATACGGCTGTATATAGTCCATCATCCTATGACCGCATCCGGCGGTATGCCGTCATCCCGCATTGTTAGAGAACTCGTACTTCCATTCGGTTTCTGGATTTTTGCATAAACGGCGCAGCCCATTGAATGGGTATCTCTTTTGCGAGCACAGCCAACAATGTCACTGGCTGAGACGTTTTTACGAGTATCGCCCGTGCTAAAGAGGTAATTGAAGCCCGCGTAAGTGAAAGTGTTCGCAGACAAGCCGCTGGCTTTGTAACTGAATGTTTTTAGCGTTAGTATTATCAGTATGTTGGAATTAGCAGTACCACTGGCCAGATATCCAGATTCTTCAATGTCAACACCGAAGAAGCACATTGTCTCTGTTTATAACTCAGACTCTTCACAATAATCTGCTTCAACAGAATAAAATTGGTGGTTCTACCTTTAATTCAAATTCCATATCATATAGGGAACCTTCAAAGATAACCACAACATCCAAGTGACCTAGAGTTAGAGTCGACATAGATCGGGACACTTACGAAATCAGCTGCATTTGGATTTAGTGAACTGGTCGGAATGTGGGACAGTTACTATCTCCTGGAAGTTATTCCCACACTGGGTGATGTTTGCAGATTTGCATCCTGGAAAACATTGGTGATATCGGTAAGAATAGTAGGCGAGAAATAATATTTTCCTCCCGTATCCGTGGCTAATTTCTGCAGCAATGCCGCATCCGCATCCGAGCCGTAACCAAAGGTATACATGGGTATGTTGTTTGTCTGGTAAGAAGGGATAGCACTCACAGGATTACTCCCGGCGGTATTATTCCCGTCGGTCAGCAAATAAACAACCCGGTTATGATTGGTAATAGATCCATTCAGAACCATATTATTTAGCGCTGTTTTAGCCGCATCGCCAATTGCTGTACCACCTCCATGTGTGATCGTGTCAATGTGGTTTTTTATTGTGTTTTATCATGCCGTACTTGTGATGGCAGTCAATGGCTGCACTACGGTAGCATTTTGGTTGTAAGCAATCACACCGATGGTCGAATAACCAACCGGAGCCAGGTCAACCAGCATTTTAGCCGCCTTTTTGACATTCGGCAGCTTATTGGGTCCCTTCATAGTGCCGGACTTGTCATCACAATCTGGTAAGCGACTTTGCAGCTTCCCCACACGACATTCAGTGCGCTGCGCGCGGCCGAATTTGAGAGATCAATTTTCGTAGCCGTACCAGCCGCAGGCGCCACAGCTGCCAGTTCTGGATGGTAAATTCTCGTGCGAGCAAGTTTGCCCGTGCACCGTTGCGTGGATCAGCTGAAACAGGCCGAACCAATGTGTCCCAGGCGCTGGCGCCGTATACCCGGCTTTGCGCCGTCACTCCCCTGATTGATAACTCTTGGCGGTAGAGAAGTTGAGCCATTTGTAATTCCATTATTCCTAGCCGACCACTGGTTATTCATGATCGCATCCGGCACAGGAATATCGTTCGAATGCGGGCATATAGATGAAGCTGTTATAGGAAGCATTTCCCAGATACTCGTCATAGAGCGAATAATAATAGTGACCCCATTCATGACCAAGCGTATAGCCGCCTCCCTGGTGATCCCAATCGCTGCTGAGGAAGTTCGTCGTAATAGAGGGGCCGGGAAACACATCGCAGAAACTAACGTTTAGTCCCGCAAACGCCCTTCCGGAAACATGTGCTTTGGGATGGCAGCTGGGAACCCACACCATATCCGCTTTGTTGGCACATGCGCCCTCCCAAGAAAAAAGTCACCTTCCTGAGTTTGTTAGCGCCATTGGAGGCCTCGAAGACCGCATCAGCAAAATAATGAATGATTTTCTTGTATTTTGCTTTTTCAGAACTGCTGACAATTGTTTTATGAAAGAGAAATTTTTAGATCAATATAAACAACCGTGTCTTCTGGTTCATCGTGTGCAGAATAACTTACCGAGGGTGAAATTATAAATATTGCTATTGTGATTAAGTTGATCATAACAACTGTTTTCGGTAATAAACGATTTTGGAACAGGGTAACTTCCTTTTGTACAACGCTCATCAATTAATTGATATTGCACATTTGTTCGATAAAATTTTTATGCTGTACTTTAGTTAATTTATTATCTTGAACCGAAAGAAATTTGTTACTTGTTGAACGAATTTTTTTTTAATGGATCGCCTCCTTTATATGGTTAAATTTGAAAATATTTGTTTTCAATAAAATTTGAATATCACCGCTAGGAAGTTGTATGAGTTAGAGAATGGGTAATCGTTGCTTGGATAAAAAATTTGTCGAGCAGAGTTGTCATCCAGCATTATCAGAATATGATCGAGCATGGTCTTTTGTTATTTTGGAGCAAAAAGAAAGAAAATATCACAGCCGAA
Organism: uncultured Chloroflexia bacterium; assembly: GCA_963753725.1. GTDB lineage: Bacteria > Chloroflexota > Anaerolineae > Anaerolineales > UBA4823 > CAVWDI01. Next base: position 40,052 of record CAVWDI010000002.1, read on the forward strand.
ATTAACGATAACCTAGTGATAATTATTAACAAGGTACATCTTGAACAATTGTATGCTTGAAGGAATACTATTCGATCCTAGAAAATCACCCCCACCTAATTTATTACCAGAACTTATTCGATCAAAATGCATAATTATAGCGTTTTGTCAAAGCGAATGAACTGGATTAGATACCGAGTTTGTCAATTTCAAGTTGGCAAATGATGATCCTTGTCACTTTGTATATTACCATACCTGTAATAAATACAAAATGTAATCTGGCGAAATCCTCTGCAATTGAATAACGACGAGCCCGAATTAGTGACACTATTACTGAAAATCAAATTGGAGATTTCACTTTTAACCAACGATCCCCTACCGGCAAGGTAGGGGATTGTGTTTGAGAAACCTCTTAATTTTCAGAAAATGGGTTATTTATTTTCAACCAGCGGCAGGAAAATTTTATCGTAATCAAGGACATTAACCTGTATGCTCGCATTGCGGTCGAAATTATCTGTTACCGGAATTGGCGGTTCAAGCGGCAGCGCCGGTCCATACCTGGGGTGGGATGGGGCGTAGCTGAGTTTGGTCATCGCGGCACCACCATCGACGGAAAACTGCACAGATACATTGTAGGCTCCAACCACTTCGGGATAAAATACGCCTGTATAAATCCCATCATTCATCAATGCATCCGGGGGGACGCCATTATCCAGCAGTTCCATGTATTCCATGCTTCCATCTTGATATGTGTACTGTAGCCATCGCCTCAGCCCCCTTGATGGGCAGTTCTTTCGCCAGCACAGCCACCAGTTTGACCGGCTGAGGGAGTTTGATAAAATCGTTCGGCATTCTAAAAATCATTTTCAAAGGATACGGAAATGCAGTTACCGAAGCCGTGTAAGTGAATCGCTTGGCAGGATCAGGCTGGTCAGGATCTGGAAAGCCGGTAACGTGGTAAGAGAATTTTGTTTCCCCTTCACTACTGTTTGTGATAATATCAATTTCCAGAGTCCAAAATCACTCCAGAATTAATATCGTGTCCGTAATAGCACAGCCTCTCTTTCACGACCGATGGTTCATCATCATTGCAAACTAGATCCCCCATGCATGATAACCATTTGGAGTGTTTCCACCCGAACCATGTCATATCCCAGAGCACCCGTATAAACCACCACAACATCAAAATGACCTAAAGTTGAGTCAACCAGAAACGATGCACCAAAATCATCCGCTGCTTCTGGACTAATATGATTGCAGTTTCCACTGTACCCTTGGATATTCCTACGCTGGGTGAAGACTGCAGATTGGCATCCTGGAATGCGTTGGTGATATCAGTCAGAGTCGTCGGTGAGTAATAGTATTTTCCTCCCGTATCGGTGGCTAACTTCTGCATCAAGGTCGTGTCCGCATCCAAGCCGTATGCAAAAGTATACATGGGTATATTGGACGTCTGGTAGCTCGGGATTACGGACACGGGATTTATTCCACGATTGCTGTTACCATCGGACAGCAGGTAAACTGTTTTATTGTAGCTGCCCAAACCCGGCGCAGCCACCAGATCATCATGCGCTTTTTTAGCCGCATCACCGATTGCCGTCCACCCTCCAAGTGTAATGGCGTCGATCTTAGCTTTTATAGTGGCTTTATCTTGCGGTGGTGATAGCAGTCAATGGCTGCACCACTGTGACAGTATCATTGTAAGCGATCACCCCGATGGTTGAGTAGCCCACCGGAGCCAGGTCAACCAGCATTTTTGCCGCTGTTTTGACGTTCGGCAGCTTATTACCTGTCATGCTGCCCGACTTGTCGATCACGATCTGGTATGCGATGTGCAGCTGCCCCACACGATTTCGAGGTCGCTGCGTGCAGCAGTATCAGGCAGGTCAATGTCTGGATCATTCGTCCCGGTGGGCGCCACAGCCGCCAGTTCCGGATGGTGAATTCGAACCGGCAGGGTCGCCCGCTGACCGGAGCGCGGGTCCGATGCAACGGGCCGAGCCAGGGTTGTCCAACAACTGGCGCCGTAAACCCGCCTTTGTGCAGTATCCTCGTGCTCATCACCGTATCGTAACTATTGGCGGTAGAGAAGTTGATCCATTCGTAGTTGCCCCCGATTGCATCCCATTGATGATTCATAATCGCGTCTGGAAAGGCATCATCAGTTGAATGTGGGAAATAGAAGGTGCTGTCATAGGAAGGAACTCCAGCATACTCGTCATACATCGAGTAATAGTAATGCCCCCATTCATGACCCAGCGTGTAACCGCCTCCCTGGTCCCCAATCAGGGGTCTGTGATGAAGTTCATCGAACCAGGAAAATTATCACAGAAATTAATATTTTGTCCGTTTACCGCTCTTCCGGAAACAGAACCACTGGGATGGCAGCTTTGAATCCACACTATATCAGCTTTATTGGCACATTGGCCGTTCTGGTAAATCGTCACTTTCCCGATTTTATTCTCACCTTCCGAAGCCTCGAAGACCGCGTCAGCAAAGCGTTGGATGATCTCATCGTACTTTGTCCGAATCGCTGGGGCCGACGTTTTTGTAAAGTGAGATTTCCACGTCGATGATTACCGGGGGTTGGGCAGGTGCTTCCGGGGCAGATTGGGTCACTGAAGGCGCTATCAAGATCATAGCTATTGCGATCAAAGATAGCACCACAGCTGTTTGTCTGAAAATTCGATTCGGATTCATGGTTATCCTCCTAAGGTATAACGCTGAGTACGTAACTGATATGGTAAACGCGTTTGTCGACAACAATGGAGGTGCGTCCAACAGGTATATCCCCAATATCAACGACACCTTAATCCATTGCTTCTTTTTAGAAATCAATTAATCATTTTTCATAAGCGCTCGCCTCCTTTTGTATAGGAACGGTTAATCTTTAATACCCGCCAAATTCTTCATTACCGGGTGGAATTCAAGCGAATTCAAAAAGCAGCCGAATTTAAATGCGAAAAAATGAATGGTTTGGAAAGGTATCGTGCCATCAAAATCAGCTGATGATTTCGTTAGTTTACGGGTATTTCCGGGTGCGCACGAGGAGAATGAAGAGGTTAAACGCGTTTCAATACAGGGACTGATAACTGGCACCCAGTTATTATTTTTAGCTTTGTTGAAGCAATGATGTCGATCAAGAACTTCCACCCCAACCATTTCTTTTACCTGAATTTAATCAATCAAATCAATTCTTGCGATCGTTCGAATGCCTGTTCCAATATTGTATTTCCGACAAAAGGATAACAAAATTCAAAAGTCTACCTACCATCCATAATACCATAATTGATGTGAAGAAATCAACAACGAGACCATACAAATCCGTTAACCCCGTTTTTTCCCCTTATTTTAGTCCTTGCCACCATTGCAATTGCATGGAGCAGTTACTGATCCGCTCGCTGGGTGGTGTACAATCCACCGCTTACAGTCAGTCCGGCGCTCTTAGAGTCGAAGTCCACACGCGCCTCAACCGCTGCCGTTCATTTTACCCAAATCGAATATTGGTCCGTTCATAATTGCCTTGTTTTTTGCACCAAAATCCTGGCACTTTACTTGCAACCATGCTCTCAATAGTCCATTCTTTCCTTTTAAACAAGCATGGTAAAATTTTTCGGATTATCCCATGACAAAACATTCCGTTCGCCTTAATCTAAGTTACGCTTTCTTAGCGCTCTCAATATTGCTATTGGCCTCCCTGGCATGCGCCCGCACTGTCAAGTATGACGAAACACCTTTATGGAGCGTTACCAATTTAAAGTCTTCACCTAAAACCGGTTCAGTACAGGCTGCCCAGGCTGCTCAGGGAGTGCCACTGGCTATTGATTCAGACGGCGACTCTCCCGCGGCAACCCCCAGCGGACCTGTCCTGACCCCCACCCCAAACCAACCACGCGTGCTGCCTACATTGCGCGCCGATCCCATCGAGTATTTCATTGAAAGCGGCGACACCCTGGGCAACATCGCCCGGCAGTTCGGGATAACCTGGGAGTATTTGGGGCAGTACAATGATATTGATGATCCCAACCAGCTCGACATCGGCCAGCAGATCTCCATTCCTCCTCCTACCCCCGACGGCAACTCGCCCGATTTTAAGATCATCCCCAATTCAGAGCTGATTTACGGCCCGACCACGGCGAACTTCAACATTGAAGAATTTATTCAGAGCCAGGGCGGTTACCTGGCCAACTACGAAGAAGAAGTTAATGAAGTTCCGCTCTCCGGCGCCCAGATCGTTACACGCATCGCGCAGGATTTTTCAGTCAACCCGCGTTTGCTGCTGTCCGTGTTGGAGCACCAGAGTGGATGGGTCACTCAATCCGATATCGAAAAGAACGAGCGCAAGTATCCGATCGGATTAGAGAATGAGCAGCGTAAGGGATTATATTTACAGCTGGCTTACGCCGCTAACAACCTGAACCGCGGGTTTTACCTGTGGCGTGTTAACGGCATTGGCGCCTGGTCGCTAGTCGATGGCTCGATCCTGCTCGCCTCACCTACGGTCAATGCCGGCACTGCCGGAGTGCAGCATTTATTCTCCACCCTGCTCGGCCGCAATGCCTGGGAAAGCGCCGTATCCCAGGATGGCCTGCACGCCACTTACAGCGCTCTCTTCGGCAATCCCTTCGGCTACGAAGGTGAACCAGTGGATACTGCCAATTTGATCCAGCCCCCTATGAATTTGCCATTTGCGCAAGATGAAGAATGGAGTTACACTGGCGGCCCGCACAGCGCGTGGGGTGACGGTTCCGCCTGGGCTGCCCTGGACTTTGCCCCGCCTGGTGAAGATGTCGGTTGTGTGAAGAGCGACGCCTTTGTATTGTCCGCCGCGGATGGGCTTATCACTCGTGCAGCGGACGGAGCGGTAATTCAAGACCTGGATGGCGATGGTCTGGAACAAACCGGCTGGGTCGTTCTTTATATGCATATTGCAGCTCGCGACCGTGTTGAGCCGGGCACCTATCTGTCAGCCAACCAACCCATTGGTCATCCTTCCTGCGAGGGCGGGATATCGACCGGAACGCATGTCCACATCGCAAGGCGTTATAATGGGGAATGGATCCCGGCCGACCAAGAAGTACCCTTCGTGCTCGATCGCTGGATCACCGTCGGCGCTGGCTCGGAGTATGATGGTTATCTGGAACGTGGTCGCAAACAGGTGGAGGCATACGCTGGACGGTCGCCCGATAACATTGTCACACGTTGATCTAAATCCGCATGAAACATATCCGCCCTGGAATATCAGCCCTCCTGCTGCTGGCTGGTCTGTGTACAGCATATTTATGTACTGCATGCGCTACCACCAGCGGTTATTGGATACCCCCCAAGTCATTTTCTGCCTCCTATGATTCTCCAGCGCTTCCCATCGAAGAGATTGATCTCTCCACATCGACCTCTGAACTAATCCCTGAAAGACAAACCACTCATCAGCCTCCGGAAGATCCGGCCAATGTCGGAGCCGGGATCAACCCCACTCATACACCCTTCGAAGAGGGAAGTGAGCCGCCAGAATACGGCGCTGGTGCCTCCAATTACGGCGACACCAATCCCTCTACCGAAATCGCAGTCGTCGAATTCGGCCCCAATTCTGTACTACGCTCAGGCGGCGGACACCTTACCGGTGGTAGCGGTTCGCTTCGGTGTGAAACCCTCCGAGATCACCTCCAATGAACCCATACCGGAAACCGGTTTCATCAATCCGAACCAACTGCTGGTCATCCCGCGCAATTTAGGTGAAACGACCTCATCTGAAAAGTTGCTCCCGGACAGTGAAGTGGTCTTTTCACCTTCAACTGTCAGCTTCGATATCGAGAGCTTCGTAAATCAAGCAGGTGGTTTCTTGAACCAATTTAACGACTATACAAAAGACACCGGCACGCTGTACGGCGCTGAGACGGTTTTGCAAGCCGCCACCGAAAACTCAATAAACCCGCGTTTGCTGTTAGCCCTGCTCGAATTTCACAGCGGTTGGGTTTATGGTCAGCCTGCTACCCAGGGTGAAAAGGATTACCCCCTGGGCGTTAACATTCCCACCGAGAGATACCTGTTCAACCAGCTTGTGTGGACGGTTAACCAGTTGTCAACCGGATATTATGCTTATCGTGAAGGGCGTTTCACAGAAATCACATTTAAAGACGGCACAACCGCCCGATTAGCCCCGGACCTGAACGCTGGAACGGCTGCCCTGCAGTATTATTTCGCCCAGTTGTATGATTATCAGGAATGGCACGATGTATTGTATTCCCCGAGCGGTTTCATGTCCCTTCATATACGTATGTTCGGAGATCCCTGGCAGCGGGCCGCTTCGGTTGAACCGCTCTTTCCTATTGCAGCCCGGCAGCCGCCGCTCATCCTGCCTTTTGTGCGCAACTGGCCCTGGAGTCTTACCGGTGGACCGCACGGAGCCTGGGAACATGACGGCGCCTATGCCGCCTTAGATTTTGGTCCCGGTATCCAAACTTCAGGCTGCGTGGAATCGGGCGCCTGGGTGCTGGCTGCTTCAGACGGCCTGGTCGTTCGCACCGGTCCCGGTCTTGTGGTAGTAGATTTAGACGGTGATGGTCACGAACAAACCGGATGGGTGCTGGTATACTTACACGTAGCCAGTGATGACCGCATCCCGCTCGACTCGTGGGTTGCAACCGGCGACAAGCTAGGGCATCCATCCTGCGAAGGCGGCTATTCGACCGGAACTCATCTACATTTTGCCCGCAAATTCAACGGCGAGTGGGTGCCAGCTGACGGTCCGCTGCCTTTCAACCTCGGTGGCTGGATCGCCCATAATGGAGAAGAAGCGTACAAGGGCACGCTCACGAGAGAAGGTGAAACCGTGACGGCCTGCACATGCAGCAACGCCAAATCGTTTGTTACCCGCGGCGATGATGATCCATAGCTCATTAAGATTCAAAACATACCTCACTCCGGCCAGTCTTGTACTCATTTTATTTAGCAGCCTCTTTTGGGGTTTTTATTTTCCCCAATCTGCTTCGGCTTCCATTGAAAACAAATTGGGAATACGGCCATCTCCTCGCCGGATGGGAGATCGCTTCGTCGGGAAGGATCCTCCCCGCGAGTACGGCAGTATAGGTTTTATAAACGGGGACGAGCGCCCACAGCCCGCACATCCTCCCATACGCTACTACACCTTTCCCGGCGATTCGCTAAAGGCTGTGGCCTCCCGATTCGGCCTCCATCCGGATGAAATTAGCTCACCATCCCCACTAGCTGAAGAGGGATTGCTTACGCCTGGACAACTGCTGCTGCTGCCTCCGCGTGTAGAAGAGATGCGCGCCAACCACGAAATAATAAAAATTCCCCAGATTATGCCTGACAGCGAGGTTGTTTACGGTCCTTCGGCGGCGGATTTCGATGTGTCCCAATACCTGGAAGACGCCGCTGGCTACCTCGCCCAACATCGCGAGTATCTCGGAACGACTTCATGGACTCCCGCTGCGGATGTCGTCACGCGTGTCGCCCTGGAAAACTCGATTAATCCGCGCTTGCTGCTGGCATTAATGGAATATGAGTGCGGCTGTGTTTTGGGTGATTCTCCCGGTAAACTGGCAGAAGGTTATGTACTGGGTGTGGAGCAGTATGAACACCAATGGTTGTATGGACAACTGGGCTGGGCTGTCAACGAGCTGTCAAAAGGCTATTACGGCTGGCGTTCGGGCGCTTTAACCGAGATTCGGCTCCCAAGTGGTATAATTTTACGCCCTGCGCCGGACTCAAACGCCGGTAGTGTATCAATTCTGTACTATTTCACCAGCCTGGCGACCCAAAAATCGATCCAAAAGATACCCACCATGCAGCGGCCATTAATGGATTCGATACCTGTGGATGATTCCTGGCGGACGGCGCTCGATAAACAAAATGGATTTTACGACCTTTACCAGCATATGTTTGGAGACACTATGGTCCGCTCTGCGGCGGTAGAACCGCTCTTTCCGGACGGAATCAGTCAACCGGACTTGCAGCTGCCTTTTGAACCTGGTTTCGTTTGGAGCTATACCAGCGGTCCGCATAAAGCCTGGCAGACGGAGGGAGCGTTGGCTGCGCTTGACTTTGCGCCTTCATCCAAACGGTCCGGATGCGAGCTCTCCTATGCATGGGTTGTGGCTGCGGCTGACGGACCGGTCACAAGGACCGGTGATGGTTATGTCATTCAGGATCTGGACGGCAGCGAAAATCTGGGTGATGTTATTCCAAGTGATAAGAATGAGTTTACAGGTTGGGCGCTGTTATATATGCATATTCGATCTGAGGAAAAAGTAGTTGAAGGTGCCTACCTTAAAGCGGGAGACCCGATTGGTCATCCGTCCTGTGAAGGAGGCCCTGCGACCGGTACACATTTGCATTTTGCTCGTAAATACAACGGTGAATGGATCGCGGCAGATGGTCCGTTGCCATTAATTCTCAGCGGCTGGCGTGTACACGCTGGCGAAGTGCCTTATGAGGGCACCCTTACCAAGGATGAGCAGACCGTAATCGCCCATCCATGGGGCTCTTTCGATACATTAGTTTGGATACCCGCCGATGGAAGCCCGCGTATACCTACGCAATTGACCCCCTCGCAAGACGCCGCAAGACGAGGACGAACCGAAGGATAAATTTGATAAATAAAAAGTCCCACAATCCTTCACTCTTTAGGCTGGTTTGGCGTATTGCTGATTTTCACTGTGATCATAAGCGCCTGCGGATCTCAAAGCGCGCCCCTATCCTCTGGTTTGGGATTACTCGCCGAAGATCAACCCCAGGAAAACCAATCCGCCCCTCCAGTACTGCAACTGGCATCCAGCGAATCCGGCATCACCACTTTCACAAAGCGGCCTCGTTTTTCTCCGGGGGAACTGGTCGATTACACCGCCCAATCCGGGGATACATTACCCTTGCTGGCGTCACGCTTTAACACTTCCGTTGAAGCGATTTTAGAAGCTAACTCTTTTATCCCCCAATCAGCCACCACCATGCCTCCCGGTATGCCCATGAAAATCCCTGTGTACTACCTTCCTCTATGGGGCACGCCCTACCAGATTTTGCCTGACAGCTTGTTTGTAAATGGACCTGCACAGGTAAGTTTCAATACAGTTGAATTCGTCGCCGGACACCCCGGTTGGTTGAAAGATCACAAGGGTTTCGCCGGTAAAAAAACCCGCACCGGGGCCGAGATTGTGGACCTGGTGGCGCGCAATTACAGCGTGAGTCCTCGCCTGTTATTAGCCCTGTTGGAATACCAGGCTGGAGCCCTCTCCCAGGCGGAGATTCCCGAGGGGTTAGAAGATTATCCGCTCGGCAATCCAGATTGGGAACACAAAGGCGTCTACCTGCAGTTGGTCTGGGCAGCTAACCTGCTCAACAACGGTTACTACAGATACCGTACCACCCAACTTTCGGAATTTTATTTTGAGGACGGACGTATCGAGCGTATTGATCCCTGGCAGAACGCTGGCACGGTAGCTCTGCACAACTACTTTAACTCAATTTTTGATTACGAAGATTATATGCTGGCTTCCGCTCCCGAAGGATTCGCATATGTATATAAGGAGCTTTTCGGTGATCCCTGGGTGGACTATGAACCGCATATATCCGGCAGTCTGGTACAGCCGCAGTTCATCCTGCCCTTTGAACCGGGTGAGAGCTGGGCAATGACCAGCGGTCCGCATTCAGGTTGGGGCAAGGGAAATCCGCTGGCGGCCCTGGATTTTGCGCCACCCTCTGTGCGCGGTGGCTGTGTACCCAGCGCCATCTGGGCTACAGCAGTTGCGCCTGGTAAAGTTGTGCGTTCAGAAAACGGTGTGGTTATGCTCGATCTGGATGGCGACGGAGATGAAAGGACCGGTTGGAACGTTTTTTATCTGCACATCGAAACCAAAGGCCGTGCCCGGTTGGGAGCGCAATTAGAGCAGGGCGACCGCATCGGTCACCCTTCCTGTGAAGGCGGAGCCAGCACCGGAACCCATATCCACATCGCCCGCAAATACAACGGTGAGTGGATGCCGGCTGAGGGTTTGTTAGGCTTTAACCTTGAAGGCTGGACAGCTCACAACGGTTCTAAACCTTACCTGGGCACAATGACGCGCGGCAGTCAGACCGTCACCGCCTGCACCTGCTCCAACGCGGCCAGTTTTGTGAAAAGTGACCGGCCTGTCACTGACAAAGTGGTCGGCGGTAATAACTGAATTACCTTCGCAGCAAATTTATCTGGGGGACATTGGCATACACTCTCAAATAACCAAATTTTGTATCAACTTTGCATTCCATCATTGTCACTATAATCCTGAACGATACTAGAATCTAGTAACTGTATTGGACAAGTTGCCACAAGTGACGCTTCGCGGCCAACTTGTCCTACGTATTTTGTTTCGATCACCATTTCCATGCACTAATTTCCCTTGCAGCGCAGAGATTTTCTCATATCAATTATCCCAATGAAATAAACAATTTGCTTCTCTTTGAGGTTATAAAATGAAGCAGTCCCCGTCTAAGTGCTAAGATCTTAATGAGAATTTCAATATATTGAAATTCATATAAATAAAATCAATAAAAACCCTTGACAAATTTGTAAAACTGTATATAATACTTGTGAAAATCAATACTGAGGTAAGGAAAATCAATATGAACGAACTGCCAACTGAATGTCCTATTTGCGGCGGCGGCATCACCGTTACTCGTTTCGCTTGTTCCGAATGTGACACCAGCATCGAAGGCCGCTTCGCTGGTGGGCCCTTCGGCCAACTCAACCCGGAACAGCTGAAATTTGTTGAGACCTTCGTACGCTGTGAAGGCAAAATCACACGCATGGAGCGCGAAATCGGTCTTTCATACCCCACAATACGCAACCGGCTGCACGATGTCATCCGCGTTTTGGGTTACGAACCAGGAGCCGCGGACGAACCTGCCGGGCTTTCGGACGCCGAAAGGCAGCGCATCCTCGAAGAACTTGACGCAGGTTTGATCAATGCCGAAGAAGCCATGCGACTACTGCGAGAAAACCAATGAAAATAAATACCCTTTTCACTAATCTTATGTCCAATTCAATAAACAAAAGAACACCAACAAACAATCCGCGCGAGGGGGAGACCCTCAATGAAAAGACTACTCACTCATCTTCAACAACCGCAGCATCTTCTCCATTAAACGAGGCAAGTACAGAACAACAACGTCTTTTTATCCTGCGTATGCTGGCAAATAAAAAGATCAACATTGAGGAAGCGCAGGGACTTCTAGATGCCTTAGAAGGCGAACCAGAATTGATTTGCGAAGCAGACTACATTTAAAGAAAATCCAGCCAATATACCAGGAGAAAAAAATGGCAACAGACGAAGAACGCTTACACATACTGAAAATGATCGAAGAAGGCAAAATCACTGCCGAAGAAGGCTCAAAACTGTTAACTGCGTTGACCGACAGCCAGGCGAACAGCGGTAAACCCAAAACCCGCCCATCTTCTACCAGCGGACGCACACTGCGAGTACGTGTGACGGACATGCTGACCGGCAAACCGAAGGCTACTGTCAACCTGCCGCTTGGGCTGGTGGATGCCGGTTTGAACATCGCCTCAAATTATGCCCCGGATGTGGCTTTTGATGGTCTGATTGAATCCATCAAAGCCGGCGCAGACGGCAAACTTATAGACGTGATCGATGAAGAAGACGGTGAGCACGTTGAAATTTTCATTGACTAGACTCACCTAATATTTACCTTTTTTAGGTAAAATTATGCTTTATATTTAAAAATCCGCTGCTCGCTGGCGGATTTTTAGAATTCTGAAAGGCAGCCTAAACCACATAGCATACAGGTGACAAATCATGTCAGATAACAGCTCACAATTAGACGAATCCAAATTTAACAACCCACTATCCAACGCTTTGAAAGGTGCCCTCGGCTTTATCGCCGGCGGTCTGGCCGGTTCCGTTTTCCTGTACCTGGTATCCAGATTCGGACTGATCAATTCGCTGGTCCAATTGGTGGACAAGACCCAGGTCTTTGTGCGCCTGGTCAACAGCCTGATATTTGTTGTTTTATTCATTTTCTTGAGCGGAGCAGTCCACGGTGCGCTGGCGGGTCTTGCTCTGCACAATATTGACCGTTTGTCTGCACGCCGCCGCTATGTAACTTCCGGCGCCCTCGCTATGGCTGTAACACAGGTGCTCCTGGTGCTGCCTTTAATCCTGCTGACTGCCTTATTATCGTTATACAATAACCTCAACGATGGGGGGTTGGTGGACTTTCTGATCCTGTTTACATTTTATGGTCTGCTTTACGGACTGCTGTTCGGTCTGCTTTTAGGGATTTTCAGCCTCGGTCTGCGCCAGTCCTTGCGCGTCATCCTGGCTTCCATTGCCGGTGGTATGTTGGGCGGCGCCCTCATCGGACTGCTCTTGCGGTGGGCTTCGCAATTGGTCGACCAGGGGAGCGATCCGCCCGGTGTCCTGCTTCTGCTGGGTATGCAGATTCTGTTCAACCTGTGTCTCGGCGCTGTGCTGGGATCCCTGTACGGTTATTTCGCTAAAAAACGCGTCGAAACCGGCGTACTGCCCTATACCGTTAGCAGGACCTGGAAAACTATCGGCGGGGTCGCTGGGGTACTGCTCATTCTAGGTATTGCCTCTACCGCCAATTTAATTATCCAGTTCGTCACCATTAATGAAGGCAGTATATCCAGCGTGATCCCCTCTAAGACCATTGGCGTAGCCTGGAATGAACCCACCCAGCTCGAATTGGTCGTTTCCGGGCGCGTGATTTCCACTTCGGTCGCTTCCAATCAGCACGACCAGCTCGCGGCAGCCTGGTCGCAAAACCAGGTCGACCAGGAAGGGGTTTTCTTCTCCTATGCAGACCTGGATCAAAACGGTCAGCCAGAACATTGGTCTGGTCCTTTTAAAGTATCCAACCTCCCAACCGCGCTGCCTGCTCACCCCCAAATAAGCGCCAGCCCCTCCAATGATTGGCGCCTGGTTTGGGTTGAATTTGCCCAAACTGAACCTATTGATCAAAATATCCTTTACAGCACATGCGGCGGTGAGAATTGTTCCGAACCGCTCACTTTATCCGGTTCGGAACCTATCACCTGCTCTGCTGGAGAATCCAACAGTACTGAAAAATCCGGGTCATCCCCGATCGCGATGGCAGTTGATGAAAGTGGTTGGACAATGGTGGTTTGGAATACAGCAGATGGCGGGCTGGCTTTTTCCACCTTTAGCGGAAATGACAGCCCCCCATCTGAACCCAGCGGATGTGTGCCTTTGCCAGCCGGTCTACCTGGGTCTTCTGCTGCCCCGCGCTTGACCAGCCCTCAGGCTGGAATCTTCAACCTGGCCTTACAAATCGAGGCTGAAGATAATCACCCACAGGTATTCACCTCCCAATTTTCAGACGGTGCATGGAGCGCTGAATTCGCCCTGGCAGGGGCTGGCGCTTACCCGGAAGTGTTCAGCGAAGATTCTGGTAGCATACACTTGGCCTGGTGCGGAAACGATGGGGGACTCCGTTACCAACCTGACGGGGGACAAATCGAACAAATAAATTTCCCCGGATGTGTCAACCGCCCAGCCTTAACACAAAAAGCGGACGGCCGGCTGCACCTGCTCTGGTACTCCCCCGAAATCGAAAACAATCATCGCCAGCAGTCGGAAGGACATTTTATATACGAATCCATCCGCGATGAATCAGGCTGGACACCCCCCGTCCTTGTCTCTAAGTCCGCTATCGCCACCCAGCCGGTCATCACCAGCGGCAGCTCAGGCGCCTTACATATGTTGTGGGCTGACCAAATCGATTTGTTTGGCAAACTTGATTATTCCCACCAGCCAGTTTATCAATGCGACCCCTCGCAGCTGAACAGAATTAACGCGGCTATCCTCGAATCCATCCAATCGGGTACTTACCGCCCGCCGGAGGATGCCATCCCTTACTGCGGCAACCAGTACGAGCGCCTGATTTATATGCCCAGATCAATCGAGGATACACCGCCCACACCCAGTGCCGGCTTTGACACAGTTAACGATCTGATTAGCAGCGCCCGGTACGAAGTCCTGTTTACCACCATGGAATATCAGGAGGACACCGGCGCTGACAGTCCCGGCTATGTGCTTACTGAAGCGGTGGTCGATCTCTATAACCAGCTAAAGGCAAATCCGGAAAATTATCCCAAGGGTCTCACGGTAAGGATCATGCTTGGCAATTACCCGGTCGTCTCTTCCTTCAAGTGGGGAGACCAGGTTTATTCGGTGGTCGACAACCTGCGTAAAGCCGGTCTTCCGGAACTGGAAAACCCCGACCTGGGTTGGAAAGTGGAAATCGCTAATTTTGACGGTCAGCTGCCCCACAGCCATTCCAAATTCGTGGTCGTTGATGGTAAAAAGGCCGCCTCCGCCGGCTTCAACTACAGCTACATGCACTATCCCAAAGATCATCCCTCCGGAAAGGGAGTTGACCTGGTTGACTTGGGTATGCAGCTCACCGGACCAATCGCCCAGGATGCAATGCGCGCTTACGACGATATGTGGGACGGCGCAAACCAGCTGGTATGCAAATCCCTGGACCCGCCTTTTGAACTATGGTCCCTGCACTGCAACTTCCAACAAGCTGAAGCCACCCATATACCGGAAGTTCTTCAGTACCATCTTACAGACGGCGACAGCAATGCTTTTTCACTATTCCACAGTTCGGTACATCTCGAATCGGACAAAGCCCTGATTGCAGCCCTTTCTTCTGCCCAAACAAGCATCGATATCTTCCAGACCAACTTTTCCCTGGCTATCTACTGTGCTCTGGAAATTGTAAACGAAGGGATATGTTCTTACGACGATTCTTTACCGTGGATGGAGGCCATCATGACTGCCATCGAGGGCAACCAAACGCACGTCAGAGTGCTGGTAACGGATGTCAACATGAACGGTATTGAGAACAATATCGCTATAAAGACCATGCGCGATGAATTAACCCGGCGCGGGTTAAACAAATTTGTGGAATTACGCTTCCACAATGGCAGGGTGCACTCCAAGGTCGTCTCTATTGATGGCGAACTGCTGGTTGTCGGAAGCCAGAACTTCCATTACAGCGCCTGGGAAGAAGGCTCGTTGACAGAGTACAATTTAACCACGGATGATCCGGAAGCCATTCGAACCTTCGAATCCGTTTTCGAGTATTACTGGCAGAATGCTGAGCCTGTAATCACCAGCGCTGGCGTGAGGACTGAATAACGGACATCTCCTGAACCACTAATAAGTAATTTTTATTAAGTGGCTCTCCAATATAAATCAATGAACCCACCGCGCTTGCTCTCAGGGATGCCTGGCTTTCTGTCCTTCTGGATCGGCCAGGTGGTCTCGCTGTTGGGCACCGCTATGACCCAGTTTGCGCTCACCATCTGGGCATACGAGCTGACTGGTTCTGCCACCGCACTGGCTCTGGTGGGCTTTTTCTTCGTCACCCCGCTGCTGATCGTCAGTCCGGTCGCTGGCGCGCTGGTTGACCGCTCCAACCGCAAGTTTATGATGATGATCAGCGACCTGGCCTCCGGTTTGGCGACCATCTTTGTGCTGGCGCTCTACCTTTCCGGCAGGTTGGAAATCTGGCACCTGTATATCGCCGGCGCTTTCTCAGGCACATTCCAGGCATTCCAGTGGCCTGCTTTTTCCGCGGCCATGACCACCATGATCCCCAAAGAACAGTATGGGCGTGCCAATGGCTTGATGTCACTGGCCGAGACCGGGTCAGGCGTTTTCGCGCCCCTGCTGGCTGGCGCTCTGCTGGGTTTCATCGGCCTGGCTGGCGTTATGGTGATCGATATTGTGACCTTCATTATCGCCATCCTGGCATTGTTAATTGTGTTCGTACCGCAGCCCAAGGTGACAGAGGTTGGAGAAGAATCCAAAGGCAGTTTGTGGCAAGAATCTATCTTCGGTTTCTGGTATATCATCAAACGCCCCAGTCTCTTAGGACTGCAGTTGGTCTTCATGTTTGGCAACTTCATCACCGGCATCCCGATGGCAATATTCGCCCCACTCATCCTGGCTCATACGAACAACAATGAAATCACATTCGGCACCGTCAGTTCAGCCGGCGCGGCCGGCGGCTTGATCGGAGGTTTGACGATGAGCGCCTGGGGTGGACCCAGACCTAAAATCCACGGTGTTTTAGGCGGCTGGATATTAATCAGCCTGTTTGGAGCGATCCTGACCGGTTTGGGACAGAG
Organism: uncultured Chloroflexia bacterium; assembly: GCA_963753725.1. Taxonomy (GTDB): domain Bacteria; phylum Chloroflexota; class Anaerolineae; order Anaerolineales; family UBA4823; genus CAVWDI01. Next base: position 56,229 of record CAVWDI010000002.1, read on the forward strand.
TCTGCCGGTCTGGGCTGTCAGCAGTTTTATCGCTGGTTTCATCGGTCCCATCCTCAACGGCTCTAACCAGGCCATCTGGCAGGCAAAGGTCGCCCCGGATGTGCAGGGACGCGTCTTTTCCATCCGGCGCATGATCGCCTGGTTCGTCACCCCGCTGGCGATGCTCATCGCTGGGCCGCTGGCGGACCGTGTGTTCGAGCCGGCCGTCCAGTCGGGCGGCGCCTTCTCCCAGCTGGTTTACCCGCTGGTGGGCGACGTGACTGGCGCTGGCATTTCGCTGATCTTTATTCTGGGTGGAATCGGAGGTTTGATTGTGGGAGCATGGGGATATGCTACGCCCGTCATCCGCAATGTGGAGACTATCATGCCCGACTATGATGTTACCGCTGAACCGGATGCGGCTGTTTCAAGCGCTTAACAAAAGCTCAAAGGTATTAGGATTACTGTCTATTCAACCTCAACCGCCGGCACATAGGTCCCGCTGGCAGTCTCTTTTCGTCCCCCATCCCCCATATCTTCGTATATAAAATACTTCAACTGGATCGGCATCCACTGGCCCATCATCGCTTGAGCAGGGCAGTAGCGCGTGGCGGACAATTCCATCGAGCGCAGCAGGGCTTCCTCCTTGATATCATGACCGCTGACGTAATATTCGATCACTGCCGAGGTGAACACCGTGGGATGTTCTTGCGCTCGTTCTACATGCACCTGCACCTCAAAATTGGTCACCTCCTGGCGCTTCTTCCCCAGGATGGAAATTACATCCATAGCGGTGCAGCCTGCCAATCCGATCGCGAAAAGCTCCATCGGCCTGAAGCCTCCCTCTTCGTTTCCAGCCGGATTTTTGGCGCCAAGAGGCATCGTGAAGCCGCTGTCCGCGCTTCCATCAAAACTTAAATTTCCCTTCCAGGTTACTTTGGCGTCCAAGTTATTCACTCCAGTGATATTTTTTATTATTGTAATGCGTTTTGAATTTCAACCATAAGCTGCTGTTCTGGAACCGCCCCCACAACCGTACCCGCTCCGGCATTGATGGTGGTTTGCGGTACACCGCTCACACCAAAGCGCTGCGTCAGTTCCTGAAATTCCATTGCTTCTACCATTTCAGCTTCCACCAGCGGGCTTTCAAGCGCCATCTGGTGCGCTTTGATTACTGCCTGCGGGCAGTACGGGCAGGTCGGTGTCACAAATACCTGCAGCAGCACCGGGTCTTTTAGTTCACCCAGCAGCTGGCGTGTCTCTTGATTCAGTCCTGAATCCCGTCCGGACACCAGGATCAATCCCTGGATTAGCGAGCTGAACTCGTGTCCGGAGGGGATCCCTGCGAAGCGTACACCGTAATCCAGGGTCTGCTCGCCCTCTTTAGCTGCAATCACCAGTCCGGGCGTTTTATCCACCTGGAACTGTTCTGCTATACCGATATCCTCATCCACGTCATAAACCTTCAGCTCCAATTTATCTGAAAGCTTTGATACCTCGTTTACCAACTGCAGCGTATCAGCGCAGTAATCACAGTCTTCCTTCGTTCCAAAAAACAGGATATCGACCGGTTCACGCATATGATCCAATGCTTCACGCACCTGTTTTTGAATATCTTCGTTCAACAATTCGTCTGTCATCTCGTTTACTCTCCTGTGCACCCAACGGGGCAAATTTTATAGTTTATCAGGTGAAACAGCCCTGTCAGCGCGTATCCGCACTTGTCACAAGCCAGGTTCAGCAGCCCATCATATCCAAGGCGTCCCTGATTACACTGCGGACACTTGTCACCTACTCGATATTCTTTTATCTGGCTGGCGCTACTCTCCTGCGGGGGTTCCATACCTAATGCGATATACAGTTCGCAGTCTTTTCCCCAGTGCTTCACCTTGTCCATTTTCATCTCTACCTTAGATGACTTACCTTCCCAAAAGGTTACATCGACCATGTTTGCCAGGACGGCTGCGAGCCTGCGGAGCAACCACCCTCCTGGCAGCCAAATCTTTGAAATGGAGCTTCCTGGCGTCCAATATAAAGTACAAATTACACATATATCTTACTATTTATTGTATAATATTGTTAAATTGAATTTATCACGTTTAAGCCTGACTTACGAACCTGCAGATCGATCGAAATTTGAGAGATTGTTATGAAACAATTCCAGAAAAACCTTTACAGTCTGCATCCCTATTTGCTGTCATCTATCGCCAGCGTATTGACAGTTACTCAAATCTTGCTGGCTTTCTTCCTGCAGGGAAATAGTTCCGAAGCCCTGCAGTGGGTGGGATGGATCTGCGTATGGACTGCGGGAATCTTTGGCGTACTTCCGATCATCACCTTCCGCAGAAGGGGCGGTGTGCCAAAGGGAGAGAGCTACGTTAAGACCACCGTCCTGGTAGATACCGGCATCTACGCAATCGTACGGCATCCACAGAACGGCACAGCCTGGCTGTTGATTAACCTGGGTGTTATGTTGATTGTGTGTCATTGGACCAGCGTGGTTCTAGGTATAATTTCGATGTGCCTGGCCTACGTTGACACCTTTAAATCCGACCAATACTGCACCGAAAAATTTGGCGATGCATATAAGCGATATATGAGCAGGGTGCCCAGGGTGAACTTCGCGGCAGGTGTCATCAGGCTTTTACGGTCGGGCTAGAGAACTAGGGGAATGACGGATTGGACGCAAAAACACCACCGCTTCAGATAGCCGCTGTATCCCTCATCGAGGGGCATTATTAAAAACAGTCGTTTTTCCCTGCTTTAGTTTTGCATGCATTGTGCTTTCGCGGAAAGTTCTTTCCCCTCAAATCTCCGCATACCCGGTCTAATCCCTTATCCCTCTGCCTCCAAAAACCCTTCCAAATCCAACTTCTTATACAGGCGCTGTTTCACATCCTGAGGCACATCCTGCGGCTCAGCTGTCTTATGATAAAGGTACACTGTCTTCTCCAGCGTATTCACCACCACCTGGCAGTCCTCGCAGTCCCCCAGATGACGCTCAATCTCGTCGCAAATCGTCTCATCCAGTGTCCCATCGACATAATCAGATAGCGAAGATAACAAATGTTTACAATTGTGATCTTTACTCACGAGCTGATCCCTTGTTTAGTAGTATGTATCTTATAACTATCGGAGCATCCCTGCGGGAGAGCAAATCCAATAAATGTTTGCAGTTATGTTCGCTGGCCATCATAAATCTCCTTCTTCTCTGCCATTTTCTCCCCGTAATAAACGGTCAACATTTCCCTCAAGCGCAGTCTGCCGCGCGACAGCCTGGTCTTGACCGCCGTCTCGCTCAGGTCCAAAACCTGCGCCGTTTCACGCGTCGATAACCCGTCGATATCGCGCAGCAAAAAAACCACCCGCAAACTTTCCGGCAGCTCGCTCACTGCCTGCTCAAGGTAGTCTTTTGCTTCGCTGGTCATCAGTTCCTCTTCCGGCATACAGCACCAGTCCTTAATCTGCAGTGGTTCCATCTCGCCCGCCTCCAATTCCAGCGGCTCGTCGATTGATACCGGTATGCCCTTATTCTTTCGTTTGCGCAGCACCATTAATGCCTCGTTGGTCGCAATGCGGTACAGCCAGGTCGATAAACTTGAACGCCCGTGAAATTTTGGAAGCGCCTTATAGGCTTTGATAAAGGTTTCCTGCAGCACATCTTCCGCGTCCTGTTCATCCTCCAGCATCTTCAGTCCCAGCCGGTAGACCACGTTTGAATAAGTCTCCACCAGCAGGGCGAACTCCGCCTTATCACCCTCTCGCAGCAGCTCGAGGGAAAATTCTTGTTTCGTATCTTCGCTATTAATCATTTAGATGCAGTATATCCAATTAGGTGTCAAATTCCAAAAAGTAATTATATATGAAACTTTTGCATGCGAATATATTTGTTCTTACGGAATGCAAGAAATTAAACTGTTCTATTGGGGGGAATACCTAAATCAATACCGTAATTGATCTGGCTGGGCCTGTCCCAAAAGCAAAGAAATTCTACAAATCTCTTTGAACAAATATGCACACCGCCAGGGCAAACGCAGCCACCAGGAACAATACCGCATATAAGACCATGTATGCGCTGGGGTAGTATAAGGCTGAAAAGGGGGAGAATCCGAGCGCTTTGACCAGCGGGGATTGCAGTTCAAAAACAGCTCTTCTCCAGATAGCTTCGCTGGGCATGATCAGGCTGGTGATCACACCTATTTTAATTGCTACCTGTCCAGCAGAGACTTCACCCATATAGGATCCGATTTGTTCGATCCAACCCCCGATGAACGCGATTCCGTACAAACCAAAAACAAGCACCCCATTAGCAAGTGTGGATAAAAATGTACCCCCAAAAATGGAAATAGACAACAGCAGCAGCACATTGAGCCACAAGAGTTCCAGTGCTCGAAATGGATGAGGGGCTGAATATCCAGTCCGCAGATATACGATCGCCATCACACCGCCCGCCATCAGCAGTAAATAGAGGGTTAACATCACTGCAAAACCCAGCCACTTGCCGGATATTATCTCCCAGCGCCTGATTGGTTTTGCGGCCAAAGTCTGAATGGTGCCTGAGTTGATCTCTCCAGAAACGGTATCCACTGAGGTCAGGACAGCCATGATGGAGGTGAGAAAATTGACCACGAACATGCCGGCCATCAACAAGAAGTTGCGGATTTCATTGAGCTGCATTCTATCTCTAATGCCAATAGAATCCTCTACATCGAGCATTAAGTAGTGAAAACCGAGGCCGTAGACAATTAAGAACAGCACACCCAAAAGCAGCGCGGCAAGCAATATCTTACGGCGGGAGGCTTCGTAGAATGTTAGACGTGCGATCGTAAATGTACTCATTTCAATTCGTCAATAGATTCCAACAGAAGCTATAGTTCTCCCTCGGTGCCCACAATCTGGATAAACAGATCCTCCAGGGATATGTGCTGTGAACTGAGTGAAAATACTTCCACATTTTGGTTTACAAGGTACCGGTTAATTACAGGTATTTTAGATTCACCCGATACTGAAAAAAAGATCGTTCACCGTCCTCATGGATATCCTGGCACCATTCAGTCAGCCCTACGATAATTTCCGGACTCATGCCGCGAGCACGCAGTTCGACGCTCATATATCCTTCCATCAGGTTGGTGAGCGTGCTGATGCGAATCACTTCACCCTTCTTAATAAACGCAACCCGATCACAGGTTACTTCTATCTCACTTAAAAAATGAGAATTGAGGAACACAGTTGTTCCGCGTTCGCTCAGGTCACGGATAATATCCCTCACCAGGCGGCGTCCTACCGGGTCTAATCCTGAGGTAGGTTCATCCAATATCACCAGCCCGGGCTGGTTGAGGAGCGCTTGCGCCAGACCGATGCGCTGCAGCATACCCTTTGAAAACTTGCTCAATTTCTTGCTGGAGTGTTTGATTAAACCAACCAATTCCAGCAGTTCCGGAATGCGCTGGCGCGAAACATTCCGCGGCATGCGGTATAAATCCGCATGAAGCATCAAGAACTCTTCGGCTCGAAGCCATTCGTGGAAACGGAAATGTTCGGGAAGAAAACCTACCTGCGCCCGAATACCGGGGTCGTTCAAAGGTTCACCGAACAACTTCCCCTCTCCACTTGTGGGCGAGATCAGGTTGAGCAGCATCTTGACGGAGGTTGTTTTTCCCGCTCCGTTAGGACCCAGAAAACCAAACACCTCGCCGCGCTCGACCGTCAGGGTGAGGTCTCTGACAGCCAGTTTGCTGTTGAATTCTTTGCGCAGGTTGAAGGTTTGGATAGCCGGGGATGAGTGCATCTTACAAGTATACAAGCAAATGTGTAAAAGTGGTCAATTCTTAAGCGATACGGGGATTCAATTAAAAAGGACAGGCAGACGAGAAAGAATTTGATTTCCTTTGTCTGCCTGCCTATTTATTAATCAAGGGTTTTACTGCAATGAATTTACGATTTCGAGCGCGTCCGCTTTCTCCCCGGGACCGGAGAGGGCGTAGACGATATCGTTCTTGATCCAGATCAATAAATACATATCGCCTGTATTGTATTCATGATGTTTGATAAATGTGCCGATGACGCCGTCCACTTGAACCTGTTCATGTTCGGTTCCATAACGTGGGACCGGGATCACAAGCGTGGTCGCCCAATCGATAGTGCTTGAGAATTCAGCCGCTTCTTCGGGGCTCATGCCGGTCACCTGTAAAAAGGCTTCACCTATCTTATCGATATCCAAATCTGCGGGGGCTTCAACTACCGGATTCGGCATTTGAATAAGGGCAGTGCAATTGAGGGTTTCTTTTATTTCAGCTGGGTGACCTTTATCAGGATCAAAATCTTCTAACTCTTCGAACTCGCAATCGCCGTAGCTGGCCTGGACTCCGGTCGGTATATCGGCAGATATGACCGCACCGTCCAACGAATCGGGGAGTTCGATATCCGAAAGCCCAATATCACCTAAAACCGTGCGGACTTGTTCTAAATCTACATTGAAGGTGATCTCGCCGCCAGGCGTTACTTTATATTCGCCGTCCATACCAGAAGGCAGGCGAACGGGGAAATCCTGCTAACGCGCTGGCTTCAGCAGCATCAGCCGCCTCTTGTGGTTCGCCGCGTTCATTTACTTGAACCTGGTTGGACATCATGTACTCGAACTGGCTTGATGCGCCCAGGTCTTCAGGTCGATCTTCTAAATTAAATTCCACCACCCTGACCTGTTCTACACGGAACAGGCTGAGAAATGAGTTGGCAATCGCTCTTACGGGAGCAAAAGCCATCGAGATTACCAACAGGGACAGCACAGCCAATGCGATCCAGGCTGGCCGCGGTAGTGCAGAAGTGAGTTTTTTCCACATATTTTTATCCTCTTGATTTGAATTTTGTATACGAGAATTCACCAATGAAAGCGCTTCCTGTTCGGATAACGGCTCTCCGGAGGCGTTTTTGGTGAGAGATTCCAATTGGTTCTTTATGCGGTTAATTTTCTCGCCCATTAGGGCTGCAAATTCCCGGCACAGCGGGCACGATTCTATATGGGATTGGACCAGATCAAATTGTCCCGGATCCAATTCCTGATCTATATATGCTCGAATTTCTTTTTCAGTTAGATGCATGATTACTGCTCCTCTTTCCAGGCGCTGTCCTGCTCGATATACGCTTTTTCGAATTCATCCTCGGCACGCGCCAACAATGTTCCAACCGAATTTACCGACACATCCAACACAGCCGCCAGTTCGGCATATGTCAGCCCGGAGTAACGCAGAGCAAGCAGTTGGGCTGAGCGGGGCTGGATTAAACTCAAAACCGCTCTCACCTGATCTCGCTCCTGTGCACGCTCGAGGATATCAGCCGGGTCATCACTCTGCACTTCCAGGGTATCCGATAAGACTGTTTGATCCTCGTAATGGATCCTTCGTCCCCGAGACCGCAGAGCGTTGAGGCCGCGATTGGATGCCACCCGGTACAGCCATCCCTCGAGATTCTCGTTATGCCTGGGAGGATTCTGGTGCAATTGCAGAAAGGTCTCGAGGGCGATATCCTGCACCTCATCCCAGTCACCCACGAGCTTATAAATTACCCAACAAATGCGCTTCCAATGCTGGTCGATCAATGCATCTATGTCGGGTTTAGCCAAATCTTTTGTTCCAGTCACATTTTTTGATTTGGTAACGGTTATTGCCATGATAAAACTCAATCTCACAGGTGGGTGGAACTAAAATGATTCTCGTCCTCATTAACTAAACACCGCCCGGTGAGTAAATATGACAAAAATCCGCGGGATTTATAGCTCTATTGGTTCATCCGATGTTTGGTCCTCGAACCTGTACTCCGCGCTGTCGAGATCGTCGGCAATATTTCCAAGGACATCAATCGACTGTCGCAGTTTTGGTATCATGATGGCGCTTATGCGCACCAACTCCTGTACGCCTAATTCGGTGATATTGTAAATCCTGACCGTACGTTTCTTTGGGTCTTCCCACTTGCCCTGGATCAATTCTTGATTCTCGAGCAGTGTCATGAGCGGGTAAATGGCGCCCGGGTTTGCATTCCACTGACCAGCAGTCTTTTCAGCGATTTGGGTCATAATTTCATTGCCGTAGCGCGGTTGTGAGGAAAGTAAAAACAGGACATACAGCGGGAGCAGGCCGCCGCCTTTGCTTAACGCACTGGCTACGAAAGGGTTATAGTCCTCATCGCCCTGGTGCCAGGGTGTGAAGCGCCGGCCTTTGAAAACCCAGTGGTGCTCAGGCCAGTCACCCGTAAACGAGTGGAAAAAATCCCTCCAGATATGGGCGGCTTCCCCGGGGGGTGGAGGCGGAGGGTGGTCTGAATCCCAATCGCCCTGATGGTAACTTTCCCGCCATCTGCGGTGCTCCTCATGCCAGGAGCGCCAGAAGTCTCTGAACATCTTTTTATGTTTGCGCGGTCCGTGTTTCATTAACTGCTCCGATGATTAACAATTATATTGAATTCAATACATATATTATAGGCGAAAATATTGGATGGGATGTAATTGGTGCGGAAAATGAGGCTATTTGGATGACTGATTACTTTGGTATTGATTGGGCTGAATGAGGATAGGCTGGGAAATGTTTGATCCACCGGATGAATTCGGCATCTGATAATCAAACGGGTTTAAACCTGTTCCACAATAAGACACTCCAGTCAGGTTTCAAAGGGATTACCAACCGTTCACACAAAAAGAGGCTCAGCCACTACGGCTAGCCTCCTTTTGGTTTTCTGTTGTTCCAGGGGTGTTCCAGGTGATCAGTCAGGCGAAAAGCGCATTACAATGAAAATTCTAAAATGGCCTTGTTTATTAGTTCTTTTTCAGTTGAACGGTTTATTTGAACCGATTTAGCAATAGCATGGTGCGTTAGTACCCAAGAATGGAATAGCATTTCTCCAAGGACTTTTCCCCAAAATTCGGGGTAATCAGTCACTTCAGGAACACTTTTCTAATAGTAATATCGACCCTTCGAATCGTCAAGAATTGATAGTGTTACCTATTTGAGATCAAATGTTAACAAACAAAGGCCGAGTTTCTTACCCGCGCATTCGCCCCACAATTTGTTAATCTGTTTTATAGATCCCCGTCTTGCTGTGACATCAGACCAATGAAGTACATAAATTCCACAGCCGCAAACGCAAGCAGCACGATCAGACCCAGCACGTACACAGCCTGGCTTCGAGGCACAAAAAAGCCCAACACACTTAACAAAAGCACGATTCCCATCACAAGTGCTGCCACATAGATCCCGTAGAGTGCTGGGGTGATCACCGGGACAGTGATCCACTGCTTCGCAGCACGATCCCGGCGCTCGCCCCGCAGCGCCAGGGAAAATCCGACCAGAAACCAGGTTCCCAGCAATGCGTTGCATACACCCCATATCACGTCCGTGGACCAATTGGCCAGCGACATCGGCAGGGGCAGCAGCGCGAAGAATAGTACAAGGAAACTATCGCCAATCAGGAACCAGAGAACGCGCAGTTCTGTTGGCGTCCAGGTGCGCGCGCCGCGCACACGAAAGGCGACCACAACCCCGGAGAACCCGGCTAGGTCGACCGCCACATTGGCAAGAGTGTCAAGAGATTGCTCACTCATTTTGTCCTCTCTCCAGTTCCCATCACATGTTTAACATAAGCTGTATGATCTGCCTTAATAAATACCTGGTTTCTTTATCGGGCTTCATCCTGTCATTTGCGCAGTAATTAAAGTCTGAGCGCCAAAATGATCAACAAACCAGTTGCCAGACTTGCTAATACAGCCCTGATCCCATTCCACCGGTTCCAGCGCGGCTCAAAACGTTTCCGAGCCTCGCTTTGTTCAGTCTCACTCATTTTGTCGACATTCAGGGATTGAAGTTCGTTATTCAGCGGTATGTTGATCCTGGCGGTCGGCAGCTGAACTCCGAGGAGATAGACAAGCGCGGCGATTATCATCAGCAGGCGGTCAATTCCATCGAGGTGTACAATGCCTAGAACAGCTGCAAGCCCCAGAAATATTACTGAGCCAACCCAGACCAGCATAAAGACCGGCTGATTGTTCTGTATCACTCCGTCAATTACCTGAAAGGCTCGGATAAATTCACGGTCATTCAGAGCCCTTATACCGGGCATCACAACGATGGCTAAAGTAAATAGCAAACCTGCCGCTAAAGAGCACAGAAATACAGCTAGGATCAATGTGACCTGAAAAATGCCTTCTATTGACATGGAACTGACTCCTAACTTGTGTCTATTCATCCTGCCGGATAAGTATATTATCCCGTCAGGCTGAACGAAGTGCCCTTTCCAAACGATAATAGGCTGACATATAAACAATGCAGCTTGTGATTATATTTGAAATTAACTTAAGTGTAAATAATTTTCACATAGCTCATCACCTAAGAATTACAGCGGTGTAAAAAAAATTAATATTCGTTTTCCCCTTGGTACAACCAATCGAGTTTAAAATAGTGTTTCCCTATAAACGAAACATAACCAATCAAACCATGTCAGTGGTTTAAAGACCTTAAGGACTAATTGTTTATAACTGCTATATCCTCCCCAACGACTACTGGCAAATTTGGAATAGAAAGATAATATTCCAAAAATTGCTCCGATTCTTGGGCGCTATACTCATTCAGGTTTTGTGCCCACCGGTAGCTAATAGATTGATAAAGAAGCTCAATATTCACGGTTAAGGGCAATTCAACATCACTCACATCAACCATGTATCTGACTTTATCGCTGCCGCCTATAAAGTCAGTATCCTGAGCTGCGGCGCCTCTAATCTTGATGTCTTCATCAGCAGCGCCAACATCAAATCCTAACGGTAACAAACGGTTATCTTTTAAATATCCGGCTCCACGCAGCAGGGTCGTCGTAACCTCATTGTCAACATTATTAATAATTGCTTCATAGATTTGCACCTGTTCAGGATCTTCGATAACTTCATAGTGGGTTTCAAATTGGGAGGCATTAAGGTCGTTATCATTGCCTGAGATTTCTCCAAGCTGATCGTAACTCCCAGAGTCGAAGATCACGCGATTATTTCCATCATATACAACCAGGTGTAACCATGCCCGCCGCGATGGAAAACCAGCAGGGAACTTATGACCAGCTTGACTTTCAACCAAAACATCTACAATTAATTGCGAGTCCGTCAATTGAGCTTCTTCAATCAAAACGCTTGCAGTCCGGGTTGAAAGCTGATCAGAAATCCTGGACAAAGTTTTATTGAACTGGTCACTGGAAGCTGTAACTTGCAGATCATCCCAATAATAACTCAGCATTTGGATCATATAAGCATTCCCCCCCACGAAATAATGCTGCATAAAGGGTTCCTTCGGATCCCCCCCTATATTGGATGTAGGCGCCTTTCCTTCAGCCGCAGGCATATGGCAGCTCTGACAGGACATAGTATTCGCAAATTCGCTGTTTGACCACTCCAGGTAGACTGTCTGCTCCGGAAATTCACCGGCGATTTGACCCTCATTATCAATGTACGGGGTATACAGCGTGTGGCAAGTTGCACATAAAGCAGATTCTTGTATATGCGAACTCATCACCGGGATAAATCCTGATGCGCTTTGCATAAGATTCGCCGTCGCTTGCTCGACAGGAAATGGCCCATAATTTACCCTCTCTCCCATCTGTGTATCCAAATCGATCAGATAACCACCACTAAAACTTTCTGGTGCTCCGAAATTATTTGACATGATTTGATGACACAATGTACAGGATACGCCATCCAATGCTAAGCCGTGTAAATCGTGACCAGGGTTCTTAAGACCATCTCCAAAAATTAATGCTGTCTTTGAATCTGCTGATAATTCAGTCTTTGCTAATGGCATATGGCAGGTTGCACACTTATCTTCTATCACATCTGCCAAATCCGGAAAAGTGAGTGTTTCCCTTCGTACTGTCGCCAACCAATAAGGATCTCTAGCCGCATTCGCCATCATCGTAGATCTCCAAAAGGAATCAATGGAAACATCTTTGCCAGATTCATCGGTCAATCCGGTGTGGCAAATCGCGCAGGCGCCTGACCCGGATGTATAATTCCCCCGATTGGTAGGAAGTGGATCGCCTTGAAATTCTGGCAGAACCACATCGTTCAAATCAAAAGGCTGTGTTTCAATCTTTTCAGAAACATCAACTTCTGGAGTAGAGACATCGTCATGAGGTTTTGTTGGTTGAGGAGACAAGGTTGGCTCACTCGCAGGTTCGCTCGTGATGGACGGTACGCTTGTATTCGTAGGTCTTATGCTCTCTTCTATTTCTGTTGGCGGTGCTGATGGTTGGCTGCATCCCACGACAAAGACTATCAATATAACTAGGGGAATCCATTTCCTGGGCATAACGCCTCCTGTAATATTGTTTTTGAAAATCGATATGCAAATTCCCAAAAGTTTTGGATTAGCGGTAAGAACATACACGATCAATTAGTAGTTCCACAAGCTGTTTCTTTTCTTCACAGGTTGTTTCTTCGAGGACCGGTTATATTTTAAAACAAAACGCCTCAATTGAGTTAATTGGCGCGATCGTTTCGATTTGATCAAGACAGGTAGCTTCCAACTGGTTTATATCAATTTTCAGCACTTAACGTTGGGCAGCCTGCCGAACCAATTCTTTTCCAGAGATTCCTCTTGCCGGATAGATTTTTTGATAGAATGTTGGATGCAATGATTCCCCAGGAGAAAAGGGAAATGAGCGAAATCATCCAAATCAACACAATCATTGAATTCCCTCTCTCCTATTAGGTTGAATCTATTCTTAATTTTTGTACAATAGGTTTTTAGCGAAAACTTGGTAAATATAAGGAGCTGATAATGCAAATCGGTCTGCAAATACCCTCGTTTAAGTACCCCAATGGAACAAAGGCAATCCGTCCAAAACTCAAAGAAATTATAACAACGGCTGAGGAAAGTGGTTTTTACAGTTTGTGGGTAATGGATCATTTCTACCAAATTCAAAATCTATTTGGTGAAGCTTATTATGACCCCATGCTTGAGGGTTATACCACCCTCGGATATTTTGCCGGACTGACAGAGAAGGCATATCTCGGTGTATTAGTATCAGGTGTAATTTATCGGTATCCATCTGTCTTACTGAAAATGGTTAACACATTGGACATTCTCTCAGGTGGTCGGGCTTATCTCGGTATTGGGGCAGCCTGGTATGAAAATGAGGCTAAAGGATATGGCATACCTTACCCCGGGACAGGTGAACGTTTCGAGATGCTGGAAGATAATTTGCAATTGGCAAAAAAATTATGGGCATCCGATGAAAGTAGTTTTGAAGGCAGACATTTTGCTGCGCCAAAAATTACAAATAATCCGCCTCCATTGAGCGAACCGCATCCACGCATTATGATCGGCGGCATGGGACCGAAAAAGACACTACGCATGGTGGCACAATACGCTGATGCTTGTAACTTCTTTAAATCCGCCGGAACAGAGCGTATCCAGCAAGCGATCAACACATTAGAAGGGCACTGCGAAAATCTAAACCGTGATTATGATACGATCGAAAAAACATCGCTTGGCACAGTCCATCTTGCGGATGGTCATGATACAGTCGACAGTGTGCTGGAGCGGCTAAAGAAACTATCCGGCATGGGTTTCACACATTCCATTTTCAATATGCCCAATGCTTATGAGATATACCCTCTAGAGACCTTCACATTGGAGATTATCCCTGCTGCTGAAGAATTGTAATTCATAAAAACTGCCACAAGTCCTGGGGCACACTACAGATGGATGAACAATGTCAAAGTGACTATATTTCCAGGCTGTTGAAAAACGATCGGCTCGCGTTAGCCGCTTGGGACGGGACGAGAGAACGACATTTTGACGGAACCAATTTGAAGCCACGGAAAACGCCAAAATACGCGGCGCGCACCGCAAGTCATTGATACGATTAATCAGAGGGGATCTCTCCCGCAAGGTGCGCAGGAACGAGCGAGGAAAGATGTATGCACCAGAAGTAGATGATGCTGTGAGAGTGATCGCAAGAAGTCTGGATTATCCATGTGCAGAGAGGTTAAAACCCAACCTGGTGTGGCTTGCGGAACATCTGACGAAGTACAATGAAATGGAAATTGATGCTGAAACATTGGAGAAGCTTGACCGAGTGAGTGTATCGACATTGCAGCGTATCTTGAAGAGAATAGGGAGAAGTTCCCCACGCATAGCCCACCGAAAAGCGCCACGGAAAGTGAACAGACGCAAGATAAAAGGTATTCCTATGCGACGGATCGAGTGGGATGAACCACAACCAGGTCACTTTGAAGTAGACTTGGTGCATCATTGTGGGGAGAGCACCTCTGGGCAATATGTGCATACCATCCAAATGTTGGATGTAGCCACTGGTTGGAGTGAATGTACAGCAGTCCTGGGCCGCAGTTACCATGTGATGCAGGATGGCTTTATGTGCATGCTAGCTCGCCTACCCATCAAAATTCTTGAAATTCATCCAGACAACGGCAGCGAATTTTTCAGCGGGCACCTCCTGCGTTTCTGGCAAGATAAGGTGCAGGGATTAGAGATCACGCGCAGCCGCCCTTATCAAAAAAATGACAACCGATTTGTAGAAGAAAACAATTACAGCCAAGTGCGAGCTTACGTAGGTTACAGTCGTCTGGATACAGTATCTCAAACGATGATGCTGAATCAACTATTCGGTAAGCTGTGGATTTATCATAACTTCTTCCAACCCGTGATGTGTTTGAATGAGAAAATTCCACTGGTTGATCAACCTTTTCGATACAAACGCATCTATGATGAAGCTAAAACACCCTTTGACCGTTTGTGTACCAAAGATGTCCTCGATTCACAAACGAGACATCAGCTCCAAACATTGCGGGAAGACACTAACCCGCGTCAGTTGCGAGACACAATCGATCAAATGATTGACCAATTACTTGCACTCCCTGGTGCTAAGGATGATGTGACAGAAGATGTTTTCCTCACCGTCGGCCATTGGAAGCACGTTGCTCCCGAGCAAGCAGTTAGCTTGGAGATTTCGTAATTTAAGTTTATCGCTTTTCAGGGTTACCGACAGGGCAGAAAAGAAAAGAGCAGAGAGAACTAATCCCTCTGCCCTGCCGTATATCCACTCGTGATGGCGCTCGGGTCGCTCTCCAGCTTTGCCCTATCCTCCACACGAGCATATTGATTTTATCAAAAATGAAATGTTAAAAGAAAGGAGAGGACGCTTTGGTAACATTATCATTTGAAGCAACGATCACCGTTCGGTAACATTATCTTTTGATTTGACGCGGTCACGCTCGTGTTACCTATTCAACATTTGGGAGGGGGAATGTAGAAAACTAATTCAAATTGTTGTTGTGGTTAGTAAATCTGGAACAAAAATGTTGCCATGATCGTCTTCAATGTGAATTATTTCTCAAGTATTGTTATAATTAAATTGGAGGCCGAAGTGAATAAGTGTCTAATAACGAAATCTTCTGTGTTTGTTTCGGCAACAGCACTCTTCCTCTCAGCATGCTCGAACAATACAACAGCTTCAATTGATCTCGAAGAATCAACTGAAAACTTTGTTGGTATGCCAAATCCCTCATCAGTCTATTACGACGGTCTGGGATATACTCAGGAAAATGTCGAGCGCAACGGCGGTATGGATGCTGATTGCATCTTTCCCAATGGATCGCGCTGCGGTGCGTGGGACTAGCTCTCAGGACGCTGCGGTCAAGAATTCACCTTTTGCGAAATGCAGGGTGGTACGATTGAGGAAGGCGCCAATATAGGGACTTGCCGCTTCTCTGATGGCTCCTCCTGTGATGAGTATATGTACTTCTTAGGAGACTGTTCACCAGGAGATAATCCTGGAGAAATATCTGAAGACGATGTGTCTTCAGAAGAAGTACCTATAGAGATCCTTGATTATTTGCAGGCACGAGATTTTGTGGCTGCTTACTTACTCAACCAATACGGCATTGAAACCACAGAACCTTGGATGGAACAAAACATCACCCCTGAAAATGCGGCTGGGTCTTCAACTTTCCGCTATGCTTCAGGACCACTGACAATTTTAATCACTGCTGAAGCATCGGCACCTTATCCTTAAATGTACACAATAGATGAGGCATCCTTTATCGCCGATGGGTTCTACTGGGAAGGCACATTGAGTTTTCATGACGACATTACAGAAAATATCGTTTTTCCCCCTGCATCAATTCCTAACGAAGCACAAGCGCGAGATGCAGTCCTGGAATATATTAGTAAGACTTTCGATCTACCCACATTTGGCGAATAGACTGACGAAGGATATTCACACACTGGTGATGTTACATCGTTGAAAGTTTTTACTTCTGACCTCTGGGTAGTAGATGTTGAGTTTAAACTTTCTGCTCCCTTGGTTTCGAATTACCATGTGACTGTTGAAAACCTATCTGAAGGCGTTTATTGGGAAGGTGAGATAACTTTACGTGGAGAGGTTAAGGAGATAAGTTTTTCTGAATAATGGTGAAACCATTCGTTCGGTTTTGTGCCTGGATTACAACTAATTCGGTTCCCAATCAAAGATCAATCACATAGGCATCGAAGCTTCATCGAGCGTTTCACGCCTCGGTTGACCTGACAAATTTCATCTGGCGCCAGGCCCGCCATGCGCCCGTCGACCAAAGCGCCGAGATCACCAAAACCGGTTGGAAAAACAAGCGGATCAAACGTGATAAATCGGAATTTAACCCAAAAGCATCAATTTGATTGACGTATTGCGAGATATTGCCAGAAAAGATTAGTACAAAGAATGCCGCGGTAGCCCAGCCTATCATCACCCGATATATGCCAGGCAGAATAATCAATCCCACCCCAGGAACAATCTCGACAACCCCGGAGAAGACTACAACCAGGTCGCTGTCGATAGGCAGCCAGGTCGGAACCTGGGCCAGGAATTCCTGACGCAGCACACTCAGATGACCAACTCCTGCCAAACCCAAAAAGACCGCTAGTAATATGCGAAAAACAGATTGTTCCGGACTGGACTGATCTACCCAAAGATCTTTGTTCACCATTGCTATAACCTTCCCTTCTTAGTATTCATCTTTATTTCCAGTATGCCCTCTTTCCCACAAATGCAGCAATTCAGGATAACAGAAATTAGAAGCCCCCGACCCGTAGGTTCGCAAAGGAGCGCTCCCTATTGATACGGGACGAGACTGGCTTCACCCCTCCAAATCTTCTACTTCTTCATTGGGAAGCTGGAGACAACTCAGGGCTGAATAGATCTCACCCATGAAGCGGCTGGTACGCTGGGCCAACAACCAAGTGCTGGCAAACCCACTCTTACGAGCTAAGCTTTGCCAGGTTGTAAAGGAGAGTGGATAAGGCACCCAGGTGTTACGTTAACAGATGTAGCATCCCTGATCGACTTCTGGGATGTCGATCTGATCGTCACAACTGGCGATAACAACCATCCCAATGGACAGGCCCAAACCATCGACCACAATATTGCACACAACGGACAGGTACTGTTCGTTACACACGGGATTATTACGGTGTTCTGGCAGCAGCAGCTTTGGGCCGTTTGTATGATCGCAATCGGGAAGTGTCAGTTTTGTATTTTTATGTACGAGCTTTGCAAGCGGTTCCACTCAGGTTATAGTATGACTTGTTAGACTGAGCGACGAAGTACCGCAAAACAATCCAGTAAACAGATTGCCTGTAAGGCGAAACTCGAAAGATTACAAATATGTAAGGAGCGATTCAATGTGGTATATGCGATTGGTTGAAACTGGCCGTGTGCCCGATTGGTTGATCCGTGGTGTACTGCGTGTAACGCTTAATTGGACAGTAAGCAGACGATACGCCCTCAGCCTAGAGACTCGCTCCGCTGAAAAGCGAGCCATGATCGAAAAATATAAACGTAGCCCGATTGCAATTCGCACAAGCGACCCCAACCACCAGCACTACGAGGTTCCGACTGAATTCTTTCAACTCATATTGGGAAAATGGCTAAAGTATAGTAGCTGCTACTGGCCGGCCAATGTATCCAATCTGGATGAAGCAGAGGAGGCCATGTTGGAGCTGACCTGCCAGCGCGCTCAACTGGAGAATGGCATGACGGTGCTTGACTTGGGCTGCGGCTGGGGATCGCTTAGTATGTGGATCGCAACACATTATCCTGATTGCCAGGTGCTGAGTATTTCCAACTCGAATACTCAACGAGAATTTATTCAAAATCAATGCAAATCACGGGGATTCCACAATATCACCGCTATGACAGCTGATATGGCGGATTTCGAGCACGACCCCCGTTTCAATCAGGGATATAAATTCGATCGGATAATATCGGTTGAAATGTTCGAACACATGAAGAATTACGAACGATTGCTTGCGCGCATTGCAACATTGCTCAATCCTGATGGAATGCTATTTGTGCATATCTTCAGCCATATAGAGTTCGCTCGAGAGTTTGACGCCAGCGCCCCTGACGATTGGATGGCAAAGACCTTCTTTTCTGGTGGGACGATGCCGAGTGATGACCTATTGTTTCATTTCCAGCGTGATCTAAAATTAGTTGACCACTGGCGTGTGGATGGCTGGCACTACGAAAAAACCTTACGCGCCTGGCTGTCAAAGCTAGATTCCCAAGAGACCGCTGTGCGGCGTATTATGGCGCAGACTTACGGATCACAGAACGGGACCCGCTGGTTGGTCAACTGGCGCCTGTTCTTCCTGGCATGCAGCGAGGTCTGGGGGTTGAAGGATGGCCGAGAATACCTAGTGTCGCACTATCTGTTCGATCACCGTCACTAACCTCTTTGAGTTGATCAACTATCATGAGAATGTGGTGTCGTTGTGATCAGAATAATGCGCCAAAGCATGAGGGTGATATGGAATACGATGAAACCTAACTTTCTGCGATGGCGAAACAACAAGGATAATGGTAACGCTAGCAATACTTGACGACTTTTATTGTTCAAATTAGCTTTTCGAATTGGCAATACCTTTGAGACACATTACCCCAAAACATGACTTTTCCTAAAAACGATGGGGAAGGCGGTTCAAGCTTCATGTAATACCATACACAATCGTAACAATTCGCCAGGAAGTACTGTAAGTTTGTCACGGAAATCAAAGCGTATCATTTGCAGAAACTCTTCCACGGCGATGCAGCGGTGTTCGATAAGGGTTTTTGTAGGTGACCTACATAGATTCGAGATCAAATATTGTTTCAAATAAGGTATATCTAGGAATCGAACAAACATTATATGATTTTCCACTCAATAGAACCAATTTCAATCCCTAATTGGTCCAGTTTCCACCTTTGTTCAAAGCGTATACATGCTAAAAATCGCTCGACGGGTACGCCAAGCGATTTTTGAGGGCGGAATAGGACTCGAATCAACTACATTTGCAATAGTCAAACTAAAAACCGGACTCGAACCACTCATAATTAATTTTTTGCGGATAGGAATCGATATCTAGCCCCAAATCATCCAATTTCCCCCTGTTTTCGAAACGCAACATAGATAAAAATTCCTCGACGGGGGAGTTCTAGCGGTCCTTCCGAAACGGATGACCCGTAGCGGATATGTTCCCCAAGGAGACTAAAGCACCCTGCGGGTATTAAAATCACGAACCGCGTCGCGGAGCATCTCTTCAGAGGCTCATCCCAAAAATCTAGGAGAAATTAGTCACTTTCGAGACATTATTTAAAAATAACTTCGATCTGAATAACCAAAACTGTTTGTTTAAATCTCCTTATATGCTCCTTTATTTATAGTATCGGCTCCTTGATCATCCTCAGGTTTTCCGCCGCTTCCTGGCAAGAATAATGCCGGCGATAAACACCAGCCCAATACCTGCAAGTAGCGCCGGGATCCAGGGTGGCACGAGTATTGGCTCCGGAATTTCGGCAGGAGGCACTCTGGCTTTGGACCAGTCCACACCAGAGGCTTGGGCGTCAGTTGTCCGTACGTCACTGAAGTCTGCCCCAGAAACATTCACCGCAAACATTCTACTCCCTGTCAGGTCAGCCTCAGTCAGGTCGGCATTCTCTAGATTGACCGCACTGATCTTGGTATCCCTCAATTGGGCCCCATCTAGACTGGCGCTACTCATGTTCGCAGCTGCGATCTGGGCTTCGTTCAATATTGGCAGCGGTCAGATTAACCCCCGCCATGTTGTTTGCTGCCAATACGGCATTTTCCAGGTTGGTTTCACTCAGATTGGCGCCTTCCATCTTGAGTCCGGTGAGCTTGATGCCTGACAGATCCAGGCCACTCAGGTCGGCTCCCGAAAGGTCCCGCTTTGCGTGCGCAAGGACTCGGTTATTTGTTCGCGAGACTTAAACTTAACGTTGTCTTCGATACTCATTTCTAACACTCCTCTTTTTATGTTTTATCTCCACTAAAAATCACGATAATTGATTATATCAATTGTAATGAACTCAAAACCCCCCATTCCATTTGACTCGTTGTTATATATGATCTAAACCAATATCAAAAGTGAACCTGGGGCATCCACGACTAAATATCCAATTTTTGATTAAGCCTGCACACATGGGCGTGCAGTCCAATATAACGGCGAATTAGAAATATCAAGGAAATGGTCCCAAGGATAATACTATCGTGGCCATTCACAGCTTTTTTTATCAAATAAAAAATACTAACACGAGTTCTTGTATCTTTAGTTTTCCCAGAATTTTTTATAAACAAAGAAAAACTGCTCAACTGGTATATCGAGCGGTTCGAGTTGTGACCCGTAGCGGATGAGTTCCGAACCACCCCTCATCCCTAACATCAGGGGGAATAAGTCACTTCAGGAACACTTTTTAATATAATTTCGACTCCAATAAACGTCAAGGGACGCTGGCGTTACCTAGTTTATTTGAAGCCTATGAAATATATGACAAATTAGAAGCCAAGAGGCAATTGGAAGACAAGAAGCTGGAATAAATACCTTAACGCTCAAGACGCCGGTTGGTGATCAGGATATATACGCTGGTCAGGAATACCCAAGCGGGGAAAACATAGCGCGCCTCCCGGATCGAAACGGCGAAAAACAAAAAGACCAGCGCAACGATATAGGTGATGATGGTCAGCCAGCGCGGCATCACTTCCGCCCGGGTCCAGATGGTGCCGATCGAGAGCATATACACCCCTGCAATGCGTAAGATATAGTTGCCCATGATCTCGTTCATAAACATAAACCCGAAAATGTAGATATCACCATCGGCCAGCAAATCGCCGGCCAGGGTGTAGGTGCCAAATACTGGCTCCTATGGTGGCTGCAAAGATGAACATCAGGACTACATAGGAAATACCGCTGCCTAAAAACACGGTAGCGAAGAAGCGGTCTTCCCGCTCGCCGATATGATCGCGGATCACCCCCGTAAACCAGAAAAACGCGATTCCGGCAAAAGGAACCAGGCTCAACGCCAGAGAGACGGCATTAGCCCTGGCTCCCAGCCATTCTCTGCTGATATCCGCCGGGGAACTGAGTTGTGCTATTGGACAACAGCAGCATGCTGGCGACCATCAAGACCGAAAAAATGATCCCCGCCAGTGCGGCTGAACGCGGTGAGCGGATCTGTTTTTGAATCTGACCTAGATTTTCTTCAGCCATCAAACGCTCCTTTTGTCATATTCTCAATTGTGATCATATCTTAATTATTCCATAAAGTATCAAGGATTAATCACCGAGATCCTGGGCGCGACGTGACCAGTTTCCCAACCGGGTGCCTTGCTGGCAGCGACAGCCACCACTGAGCGGCCAAGCTCTTGAATCTCAACCGAGTTTCTGCCAAAAGACCGGCCATGTGAGACCAGGACAACCAAATCCCCTTCGCTGGATGTCTGCTCAGCCCATTCTACCTTGTCAGCCTGCCCAGGTTTGTATTCCACCCGTTCGGGGAGCACGATCCCGGCATCCGCCAGCTGCTCCAGGGTGACCGGACCGACGATCAACGGCTTGCCTGGGGCTGCAACTGCAGCAATGCTGACCGCTGTGTGCAGATCATCGATCCGGGAGGGTTGTAAATCACGTTCGGATATAGCCAATACGACGCGCTCAGCAGGCGAGTCGGAGGTCGCAACTATTGCCACAGGGCAATCTACCGTTCGTGTTACCTCGTCGGCCAGGCTCTCCACCAGAAACTGGGTAACCGGACGAGGGCCGGGCCACTGCAGCAAGACCAGTGAAGCATTATTCTCGATCGCCGCCTGGCTGATCCCCTCCGCCAGGTTGCGGTCGACACGCATCCGGCTATCCCCTTCCAATCCCAGAGAGTGCAATGTGTCGTCGATTGCGGTCAATTTACCTCTGGCTTCAGACAAATCTTCTTGGGGAAGGGTGACCACCACCGGGATGAGCATGCCCCCATTGGCTTCGGCAATCTGTCCTGCGAATCGCAGGCGCGGCGCCAGTTGCTTGGTAACATCATGGGTGGGTACCAAGACCACTTCTCCTAGCCGGCGCGCCTCCCCACTGGGCTGTTCGATCCGGGCGGCATATTTCGGAGTACCCAAGGATGTGATGAATAAACTGACCGCAATCACTACCATCACGGCGTTGACCACCTCGTCGCCATACAGGCCCAGTTCAAGGCCGACAATGGTGGCAGCCAGGGTTGCCGCAGCCTGGGCGACAGAAACGGAGAACAGCAAGCCGGCTTCGGCGCTACTCAAACGGAAGAGCCGACCGGTAAGCCAGGCCGCGACCAGCTTGCCAACCACCAGGGCAAGGCTGAGCCATAGCGCCAGCTGGATTGTTGCAGATGTGAACATCACCGCGGGGTCGAAGAGCAAACCAACGGACACCAGGAAGGCCGGGATGAACAGCGCATTCCCGAAGAAGTCTACGTGCTCCATCAGAGCGCTTTCGTTGGGCACCAGGCGGTTGAGACCAAATCCTGCAAAGAAGGCGCCAAGCAGCGGTTCGATACCCACGATTTCGGCTACCACGGCCGCAGACATCAGCCCGACGAGGATGATCATAAAGCGCAGAATGCGCCCCCGCCCCAGGGTTGAAAAGAACCAGCGTGTGATCCAGGGTAAGACCACCAGGCACCATGCCCCCAGGATGACCAAACCCATCGCGATGGAGAGAATTAGCTGGGTACCGGTTTGATCTCCTGTCTCAGAACCGGCTACCAGGGCCAGCACCAGCAGTGAGACGGTGTCGGTGATAGCGCTGGCTCCGAGAGTTGCTGCGCCGGCCCGATTTTTGGTCAGGTCAAACTGCTTGAGAACCGGATAGGCGATCAGCGTGAATGAAGCCCAAAAGGAGCCGATCAATATGGCGGCCTTGGTGTCATAGCCCAGCTGCAGGGTGATGAAGGTGCCCAGAACGAATGGAATAACCGAGGTAATCAGTCCGAAGCCGCCGGAGATTTTCCAGAAACGGCGGAAGGTCTCGATGTCCATCTGCAGCCCGGCCAGGAAGATCAGGTACAGGATGCCGATCTGGCCAATATTCTCGATGGCTCGAAAATCGTCCAGGATGCCCAGCATATTGGGACCGATCAGCGCCCCGCCAATCAGCAGCCCAAGCAGCCCAGGCAGGCGCAATCGCTCCGCAATCAGCGGACCGAAGATGATAATGATGCCCAGAACTAAAAAGGCGAAGGCTGGGCCGTTACGGATGGCTTCAGTGATCATGTAATTCTTCTCCATAAGGACTGCCAATCAGAGACTCTGACTGGCAGTCCTCTAAAAACGCTAACCTTTCATTCTTTCTTCGCCGCGCGTTTGCCTAATTCCAGGGCCAGCGGGATTAAGACCACCATGACAATCAGCGAGTAGACCACCACCATCACGACCTCATCGTTGCCGAAGTTCATCGTGGCGACCACCATCGCCGCAGCGATATTGCGCTGCCCGGCACCCAGGGCCTGCAGCCAATCACCCGCTTTCCCCAGCTTGCCCAGCAGGTAACCGCCAGCCGTGGTCAGGATCACCAAAATCAGGCTGGCCAGCAAACCGCCGGAGCCTAACAAACCGACCACGTTGCTGAAATTCAGCACGACCATCAGCACCAACAGGATCAGTAAGCTCAGGTTGGAGGCCTGGGAGAAGGAGGGCAGCGCCGAGGCGGCCGCATCTGGATAGCGGGCACGCACAAACAGGCTCACCGCCAGCGGGATCAGGATCAGGTAAACCAGCCCGGCAGCGATATCCCAAAACGTGACCGAAATTCCGGTCAGCAGCAAGGGCAGGGCAATTGGCAGCACCACGATCGTGGCCACGACCAGGAGCACCATCAAGCCGGTGGCGGCGGCGGTATCCACTTTGGCAAATACAGCCGTTTTGGGCAGCGCCGGTGCACCGGCGGCCAATGAGACCAGCAGCAGCCCGACGGCCAAAGGCTCATCCAGGGAAAAGACCCGGATGAGGATCAAGGCCAGGATGGGTGGAACGACAAAGTTGGCCAGTAAAGCGATGATCACAAAACGGACGTTGCGCAGCGGCCCGGTGATCTGGGCTATCGTCAGGCTCAGGCCCATCGAAATAATCGTGCCCAGCACAAAGACCAGGCCCATCAGGTTGTAAAGTGTATTTAGCAATTCCATAATTTTTCTCCTCAATTCCAAAAGAGTTTATCTATCTTGTACTGTTCTCATCAGACCCGCTGCCATTTGGGTGGGTCCCAGCGTCCCACGATTGCATCCTGCTGCGGCCCATAGAGACGCATGATCGGGATGATGCCCCCGGACCGCGGCGAGGGTAGCCAGTTGCTCTCCTTGTCCTTGCCCGGCGACTCGTGCTGGATGTACAGCGACAAGGAGCCATCCTCGTTGAAGGCCAACTCGTCACGGTCACCAATGGCGAACCGATCTATTGGGTTCGCGACCTGGAACATCTGGCTGTCATACATGGACAGCGACCAGAATCCATCGACTGGGGGCAGTTCTCCCTCGGCGAAGTGAAGCACATAGTTGTTGGCGCCATCGAGCGGTTGGCCCGTGTCGTCGACCATCGCCAGTGGATAGAGGGCATCTTCGGGGATATTCGCCCCGATCGCCCACCAGGCAATGGTTGCACGCATGAGGTATGCCATCCCCCAGTTACCGAGTGGCTGGAGATCAAACCACCACCCGTTGCGGATGCGTCCAGGGTTTGCCCAGTAGTCATCGATCCGCTGCTGTCCGAGCTGGACCGCTCGGGTCAGGGCTTCGCGACTCTGGGATGGCAGCGCATCGAAATCGATCGGCTGCGATGCCTCGAGACCCAGGCGGGCCATGCGGTGCAGCATCGGGTAGTCGAAGTTGTGCGGGGGATTGGCCTGCCAGAGCTCGCCAAACAGGCTCCAGAAGGTGGTTGCGTCCATGGCGCGCACCTGCTGGGCGGGAGGAACGTCCATCACGATGTCCGGGTCGACCGTGCCTGCGGGAGGCGTGTACGGCTGACCCCACCGGCTGAGCGGTACGGCCTGCAACTGGTCCTGGAAGGCGTTGGCCTCGGACACGGTCCTTGCGACTCGCCCTCGTGCGGCCTGGCAGCCAGCCGAAGGAGGTCGGCGACTGGATCTTCTCGACTCCCTCCGGGAGCGCTCCACGCCAGTCCGGTCCAACAAGTGCGAAGGTGAAGGCTCCGGGGCCCGTGGTGCGCGTCCCGGGTGACGCGAACACATCCGTCCAGGCATCGAGTATGGGCATCAAGTAGTAGTGCCCCGTGGACTCGGGCAGGCTGATCACCAGCGGCTCATCCGACACGTCGTACCACAGCCACGAATAGAGCGTGTCGAAGTTCGGGCCGACGACTTCCCGTACGGAGGCGTCCGGGAAGTTGCGCAGATGCGTGAACTGGTTCATCGGGCCGCGCATCTGCTTGCCGTCGGAAGCCTCCTGATTGGTGAGTACCCGGCGGTGAACTTCCATCTGGACGATTGCCGAAGCGTAGAGGTACGCCTCGATCGCGATTTTCGTGGCTTCTTCATCTGTCAAAGGATATGTGGGTGAAATCTTGTCATGTGAACACATGGTATCTTTATCTCCTTGTTTATCAGGCATGATTGATTCGGGTCTGACGGCGATTAGCGACAATTGCCGTCAGACCAGATTTAGGTTAGGTCTATCATTTGACCGGTACGATTTTGGGGAAGGTCCAAGAGCCATTCAAAATTTCTTCTTCCGGCTCATACATGCGGATGGCGTAGTTCCAGCCTGCGGCAATCGGCAGATAGTTGATCTGATTCGGATCGCCGCCGAAATGAATGGTGATGGAACCATCCTCGTTGGGTTTGGCGGTCACATTGTTATAGCTGTAGATGCCCAGATCGTTTTCTGGAATAAAGCCATTCGCATCGTAAACAATCACCGACCAGAAGGCGCGTACCGGCACATCCTGTGGTACGTTCAGCACATGTGGGGTGCCATCGTTTTTCTCCACCGAGCCGACGTCGGCAATGGTTTGCTTGTTGGGTAAGCCACCCCAACCGGCCGCCGCAAAGATCAAGTGCCTGATGGGATCCACTTCTTCTTTGGTTCCGAATGCGCCCACATTGCTAGCACCCAGTTGGGCAAGGGTGTTCAGGGCGCCTCTGGCCTCCATCATCTGCTCAATGTTCCAATCAGGAACATCCAGCGCACCCGAATTACCCCCTTCAATTTTGAGGGCATCTTGCAAGGTGTTGGCGACCTTGATATCCTCCGGATCATTGGCATCCATGAAAGTACGCACGGTCAGCTGGGCGTAGCGGGTGCCGACTTCCGCCTGGGTTAGTTCGTAGCGGCCGGGTTGGGTCTTGGCAAAGCTGTAGTGATCCTGGTTGATGACCTGCAGGCTTTGATATCGCCCGCCGGTTTCCGGCATGATCACGGTCACAGGTTCGCTCAGATACACCACTGCGGCGGAATAGAGCGTATCGAGGTTCATGCGGATGACGGTTTGTTGATCGATGGGGGTTGGGGCGCGGAAGTGAAGCCAGTTGCCCAGGCCCACCATGTCATAGATTTTTTTGATCGCGACATCGGATTCAGCACGGGTAAAGTTCGTAACGTTGACATCTTTCATTTTGCATCTCCTTTGCATTGAACAATAGGTTTGATTGATTTTTGGGTTTTCAACCCTTCCGCACCGATGGCGGAGTCCAACTGCCAGCGAGGGCGGCTTGTTCGGGCCAGTAAACGCACAGCGCCCGGAGGAATAATCCCCGCCGCCTCACGCCACCCGCACGACGCCGGGCATGTTGTAGCTGGCGTCGATGAGGGGCGTGGCAGCGCCGTAGAAACGAGCGGTGAAGCGGAAACCATCCCTGGGCGCGGGCAGCCAGTTCTGGCGCTGCTTCGGGTCGGTCGGCTCATCGTGCTGGACATAGATCACCAGCTTGCCATCCCCGGTGTGCAGCTTGCCGCGCTCAAGCATGAAGCTGTTGAGCGCATAGCGGTCGATCGGGTTGTCGTGGAAATACCCTTCGAGATCGTAGAGCGGCATTTCCCAGAACTCGGTCACCGGCGGCATGTCGTTCAGGTCGAACGTGATCGTGTAGCAGTGCTCGCCTGAGAGCGGCCGGCCATCGGAATCGTCCCAACAGTTTGCGGACGTATGCGATCGGGAGGGAACGGGGGAGAGAACAGCCTGCAATCCGGCCCATGCCCGCCATTGCCAGTTGGTGTCGCTGTAGCCAAGATCGTTGTCAAATTTCCAGCCATTTCGGCCTTCGGTGAAGTTCATGGCCATCCCATCCAGCACTTCCTTCTTTCCATCCTCAATCCCCGCCTCCACCGCAGCCGCGATCTCGGGTGTCAATCCGGCGGGATCAAAGGGCATGCCGGCCTTGAGTCCAAGGCGCTCGAAACGCGTAAAGGCGGTTACTTCACGATAGCTATCGGTCTGTTTCGTGAAACTGGGATCGTTCAGCACCAGGCTGACCCACCGCAGAAAGTCCACGCCCGTGAGCTTGCCCGGCTCACGGACCGTCTCCATGCCAGGATAGGTGGCATAGTCGGCTTTGGTCAGCGGCACATCCTCAGCTCTCACCTCCTCGCGTCCGGCAACAATCCACTGGCTGAGCGACATGGCCGTGATGCGGTCCTGGATGGCGTTGACGATCTGGATCTCTTCCTCCGTATCGTCGGTGAGAGCGACGCGTGCCAGTACCCCGGCAAAGTTGGACTGAGACTGCACGATGTCGGCCCCAACGAACCCCGTCGGGCAGCTTGCCGCTCCAGTTCGGACCGAGAAGCAACCGCCGTACTGGGCCAGGTGCATTGAACTGACTGCCGATCAAGTGCCACCAGCGCGCGTAGTTGTCGTGAAGTTGGACGCTCCAGTAATGATCCTTGATCTCCGGAACCGTGATGACCGCGGGTTCCTTTGACAGATCAAACATGCCAACGCCATAGAGCGTGGTGGCGTTGGGTGTAGTGGCGACACGCGGCAGGGCCTTCATCGGTCTGCGAAACCAACTCAGACGGTTGATACCCGCAGCGAGCGGGTTCAATTCATTCTGCGTGAAGTTGTAACGCAGGTGGTAGATCCCGACCGGATGCATGCCCCACAGAAATGCTTCCTTGGCGATATCTCTGGCCTCATCTGGTGTCATTGTCATCCCCATATTTTCTTTTGTCGTCATTCTTGTCTCCTCATCTAGTATTCACGCCTTTGCGTTTGTTATCTATTAATAAACGGTGGTGGTACATAGTCGACAATTTTGTCCGGATCCGGCTGGTAAACGCGGAATAGAATTGCCAGCTTGCCACCGGGCGTATACAGCCAGTTCCCATCTTCTGGCTGACTGGAAAATTTCACCACCAGCGAGCCATCTTCCTCGAAGCGCATTTTATCCATTGTAAGTACGTAAGAGTCGAATTCATTTGGGTGCACGAGCACCTTTTCATCATGGGCGGTAATGGAATAGAAACCAATTTCTGACAGTGGCGGCAAATCCTCTTCCGCAAAAATTATATCCCCCTCACCTTCAACGAAGCTCATGAAGTAATTTGCTTCTTCTTTCGAGTTTCCCCATAACCCAAAATTGGCTCCTGCTGCTCTGCCCATGTAGTTGCCGTTAAGGTATTCACGGGTGCCAAAAGTTGTGGTGGCCCCAATATAGCCATTGCCGACTTGAAGATTAGCGGTCTCTTGCTTGATGGCCGCATAAGCGGCATCAATGCCAGCCTGAACTTCGGCCTTTTGTTCTGCGGTGAGCGAAACATCACTCATCATGCCAATCGCGGCAAAGCGCTCAAACAGGGCGGTCTCTGTGTCCGGAACTTCGGTAAGCAATTCGTTCATATACTCGACGAAATCAGACGAAAAAGCTTTTTTCTCATCGTAAGTGGGGTAACTACGATGTTCTTGAGGGGCATCCATAATTTGTATGGCATCTTGAATGGCACGCACGCGTTCA
Organism: uncultured Chloroflexia bacterium; assembly: GCA_963753725.1. Lineage (GTDB taxonomy): Bacteria > Chloroflexota > Anaerolineae > Anaerolineales > UBA4823 > CAVWDI01. Next base: position 85,499 of record CAVWDI010000002.1, read on the forward strand.
TACTCATCTTCGTTGGCAATATCGATGCGGATCACAATGATGGCATGATCCCCTTCCATCAAGACAGGCGTGGCATCCTTGTCCAAAAGCTGTTGGTGCTTGTTGTGGAATACAAAACGTCCGGCCTCGCCTCGGTTAGCGCGACTTCCCATATAGTAAAAATTATGGGTGAAGACATCAATGCATTGATAAACAATATAGCGGTCCTTGACTTCCGGGATTTCAAGGGTAACCGGGCCGTGGGATATATCGATAAACAGTCCACCCGTCATCGAGGTTAAATTGGGCGCCACAATTGGCATACCGACATTTTCCATGGGGAGTTTGGTATTCATTGACGGTTTGTTGGGGGTTAGTCCCATAAACTTAAACATCCCATTGATAGTTTTTACCTGCTCCATCAGCGGATAGGCGTATACAAAGGCATCATAGGCGATATCTTGCAGGGTTTCTTGGTTTTCCATTTTTATTACTCCTTATTTAGCGAATGCGCTTTACCGATGGCGGAGTCCAGCTACCGTCGAGAGCAGTCTTTTCTGACCTGACGGCGATTAGCGACAATCGCCGTCAGGCCAAATTTGGATTACTAGATGTACTTGACGTGTACCTGCTCGATGGTGCCGTTGAATTTGAAGGGCGCCTTCGCGCGGTAGTCGAGCGAAACCGGCGAACCCAACGCCTGGCCAATATCGAGGCAGTCATTGGCGGTGAAGGCAATCTGTGCACTGACCGGCACCACCCCTTCGGCAAGTAACTTACCGTTGGCCTTCAGGGTCACCTTCAAGGGGCCGGAAGCCTTCTGTTCGACGTTAGTCGTTTCGACTTCGATCTTGACCTTGCCCGCGGGCAGCTTCTCCGTGGCGCGGATCTTGGTGCGCTGGATGATGAACAGGTTGTACTCATAGCACAGGATGCCGTCCTCCACGAAACAGGTCAGTCCGCCTGAGTGCGCGCCCAACTTGTAGAGCACGCCGTTGGCCTCGGCCGGGATCTCGGCGTCGATGGTGACCCGGCTGCTCCGGTTGCCCAACGCTGGTGCCGCTAACTCCGGCATGCGCACGAAGTCGCCGGGGAAGACCCATTCGGTTTCGGACGGCTGAATGCGCAGTTCGGGATGAAGGATCGGGACGAACAGACCGCCACCGATGGGCAGGGCGTTATTCTTGGTCGCCTCGATCAGGAAGATCTCCTTCATTTGAGCGAGTTTTTCCGGCATCTGTGCAGCCAGGTCGTTGGCCTGGGACCAGTCCTCTTCGAGGTTGTAGAGCTCCCAGGTATCCTTGTCCGGAGTCCAGGTCAGAATGCTTGGATCGAAGCCCTGGGCCCAGGGAAGACGCGGGCCGAGGGCCGAGGCTATCCAGCCGTCGTGGTAGATGGAACGGCTGCCCATGACCTCGAAGTACTGGGTCAGCAACTGCCCCTTGGCCTGCGGGTCATCGAACGTGTAGGCCATACTGACACCATCGATCGGGTCTTGTGTAATGCCATTAACCTCACGCGGTGGGGTGATGTCCAGGATCTCGTAGATCGTGGGGACGATATCGTTGCAGTGATGGAACTGCGGCCGGGGGGGGGCATCGGCCTTGATCTTCGCCGGCCAGCGCACTGCCATAGGATTGCGCGTGCCGCCGAAGTGGGAGGCCAGCAGTTTGATGCCCTGGTAGGGTGTGCTGCCCGCCCAGGCCCAGGCGCCGTGGTACATATTGTCGGTCAGGGGCGAGCCGAGTACGTCCAATCCGCCGAGGGCATCAAGTGCATTGATGTGCTGTGCGATCGTGGAAGGGATGCCGTTATGGGCCAGCAGTTCGCTGATGGTGCCGCTCTGCCCCTCCCCCGACGAGCCGTTGTCACCCCAGATGTAGAAGATCAGGGTGTTGTCACCGTAACCGAGTCTTTCGATCTCGTCGATCAGTCGCCCAGCTTGCGCGTCCGCGTGTTCGGCAAAACCGGCACACACTTCCATCAGGCGGCGCTGGAAGGGCTTCTCGTCTTCGGGTATGCTGTCCCAGGAGGGCATTTTTTCATGCCGCGGGGTCAGTTGGGCATCTTCTGGGATCCAGCCTTGCTCCTTGGCGCGTTTGAAAACGCGCTCGCGGTAGGCATCCCAGCCATCATCGAACTTGCCCTTGTATTTATCGGCCCACTCCTTGTGTACTTGATGCGGCCCGTGGATGGCCCCGGTGGCCCAATACATGTAGAAGGGCTTGTTTGGTTTAATGGCCTTGTGGGTGCGCAACCAATGGATGGCATCATCGGCCAGGTCTTCGCTCAGGTGATAGCCTTCCTCCGGCGTTTTGGGCGGCAGGACGCTGGTGGTGTTGCGCACCAGGTTCGGCTCGTATTGGGAGGCCTCACCGCCCAGGAAGCCGTAGAAATACTCGAAACCCAGGTTGGTCGGCCAATTCTCGAACGGCCCGGCTATGGTAGTCTCATTAGCGGGGGTGTTATGCCACTTGCCAAAAGCGCCCGTGGAATAGCCGTAGTCCTTCAACACTTCGGCCTGCAGCGCGCTGCTGCGCGGAATCATCCCGGAATAGCCATCCCAGTCATTGGCTAATTCTGGGACCTGGCCGTTGCCGACGCGATGATGATTGCGGCCGGTCAGCAGTGAGGCGCGCGTGGGCGAGCACATGGCCGTGGTGTGAAAGCGGTTGTAGCCAAGCCCGCCAGTGTATACGCGCTCCAGGGTCGGCGTATGGACTTCGCCGCCCAGGACATCAGGCATGCCAGGGCCGGCATCATCGATCAGTACGATCAGGATGTTCGGTGCATCCTCCGGCAAACGCATCTCATCCGGCAGCGGGCTGTAGATCGATTCCTGCATGGTACGCCCGGCAGTACTGCCCGAGGGCTTGGCCGGGAAGGGCTAAGATTGCCCGCCTGTAATTGTTTTTTTGCTCATTTTTAGTCTCCTTATAAGTAATCAAAGTTTGCGTCTTACACTTTCCGGCGGGGGCGGCGTCCATGTCGAAGTAGACCGCGTCGCGATGTTCACCTGAGATCGTCCGCCGGTCTGACGGTCCCCATCAGACCCGCTGCCATTTGGGTGGGTCCCAGCGTCCCACGGTGGCTGCCTGCTTCGGCCCATACATACGCAGGATCGGGATACAGCCCCCGGACTGCGGCGTGGGCAGCCAGTTGCTCTCCTTATCCTGGCCCGGCGACTCGCGCTGGATGTAAAGCGTCAGGGAGCCATCCTCGTTGAAGGCCAACTCGTCACGGTCACCGATGGCGAATCGGTCTATCGGGTTCGCGACCTGGAACATCTGGCTGTCATACATGGTCAGCGACCAGAATCCATTGACTGGGGGCAGCTCGCCCTGGGGGAAGTGGAGCATATAGTTGTTGGCGCTGTCGAGCGGCTGGCCCGTGTCGTCGACGAGCCCGACCGGATAGAGGGCATCCTCGGGGAAATTCGCCCCGATCGCCCACCATGCAACGGTCGCACGTACCAGGTAGGCCATCCCCCAGTTACCGAGTGGCTGGAGATCAAAGCGCCACCCGTTGCGGATGCGGCCAGCCTTCGTCCAGAAGTCGTCGATCCGCTTCTGTCCGAGCTGGACCGCTTGGGTAAGGACTTGGCGACTCTGGGACGGCAGCGCATCGAAATCGATTGGCTGCGACGTCTTGAGCCCCAGGCGGGCCATGCGATGCAGCATCGGGTAGTCGAAATTATGCGGTGGATTAGCCTGCCAGAGCTCGCCAAACAGGTTCCAGAAGGTGGGTGCGTCCATGGCGCGCACTTGCTGGGCGGGAGGGATATTCATGACGATGTTCGGGTCGACCGTGCCTGCGGGAGGCGTGTACGGTTGGCCCCAGCGGCTGAGCGGTAGGGCCTGCAATTGGTCCTGGAATGCGTTGACCTCGGGAACCGTCTCGCGGCTCGCCCTCGTGCGGCCTGGCAACCAGCCAAAGGAGGTAGGCGATTGGATTTTCTCGACTCCCTCCGGTAGCGTTCCACGCCAGTCCGGTCCAACGAGTGCGAAGGTGAACGCTCCCGGCCCTGTGGTGCGCGTCCCGGGTGAAGCGAACACATCCGTCCAGGCATCGAGTATGGGCATCAGGTAGTAGCGCCCCGTGGACTCGGGCAGGCTGATCACAAGAGGCTCATCCGACACGTCGTACCAAAGGAAGGAGTAGAGCGTGTCAAAGTTCGGGCCGACGACTTCCCGAACGGAGGCGTCCGGGAAGTTGCGCAGATGATAGAACTGGTTCATCGGTCCGCGCATCTGCTTGCCGTCGGAAACATCCTGGTTGGTGAGCACCCGACGGTGAACTTCCATCTGGACGATTGCCGAAGCGTAGACGTACGCCTCGATCGCGATTTTCGTGGCTTCTTCATCCGTCAAGGGATATGCATTGGATGAAATCTTGTCTTGTGAACTCATGGTATCTTTGTCTCCTTTAGAAAGTTATCTATACTTGTACCGGTCGCGGCATGGGGTATGTCCCATCGATCAGTTTCGCTTTGGGGCCATAGAAGCGAGCTACTAGGCGAAAATCTCCTTCAGGGGAAGGCAGCCAATTCTTGGCCTGGTTGGGGTCAGTTGGCCGTTCGCGCTGCAGGTAGAAGGTCAGTATGCCCTGGACGTCTACATAAAAATCGCCGCGCTCATACATAAAGCTGTTGACGGTGTAGCGCTCAATTTCATTATGGACAAAGTAACCCTCTTTATCGTAAATGGGGATAGACCAGAACTCGGTGCAGGGCGGCAGATTATTGGTATTAAAGGTTAAGGTGTAGCGCTGACCACCATTGAGTTGTTGGCCATCCACGTCTACAAAGCAAAACCCTGCAATATGTGATTTAGCTTCCGGTCCTGCCCAACCGGCATCCGCGATCGCGGCACGCGGTCAGGTAATCGGTACCAAAATTGCCCATATCTTTGGTTGCCATCCAGCCGTTCATGGGGATCATCCCTTCCCGGACCGCGGTCTTAACCGTTTGTTTCCCGGCTTCAAATCCCGCTTCTAGCGCTTCTTTAGTGCTCTTATCCAGCACTGTTGGATCAAATAGCGTGCCTTCCTGCAATCCAATTTTCGCCAATCTTGCCAGCGTTTCAACCTCTTTCAGCGAGTCCGTACGCCTGGTCATGGTTGGATCGTTGAGCGCCAGGCTCAGGAGTTGGAAATAGTCCATGGCGGTCTGAACTTCAACCATGGCCTGGACCAGTTGCAGCATACGGGGAAAAACGGCATAATTGCCCTTTAATTTGGGCCTCTGGGAGGGGTGCACAGTTTGATGACCATTTTCCAGCCATTGGTTGAGCGGTGTAGCGATCATCTGGTCCAGGTAACGTTTCACAGCCTGCACTTCATCGTCAGCATAGCTTTTCAGGGCAACCCGGACGATCATAAAGCCGGCTGATGATGGCGCGTTGATGATATTGCTGCCGGCAAACTCGGCTGGAATTTGTCCCGACCAGTCTGGTCCAACCAGAATATATTTCTGGGCTTCTTGGCCGGTAAACTGATTACCCGCATAAAAGAAATAATCGCCGTACTGGTCCATGGCCTGAAATGAGAAATAGCGATCGCTAATTTCCGGGAGTTCAACGATGAGCGGCTCCTCAAACAGATCGAAGAAGCCCGCGCCATATAATGTTGTGGCGTTCGGGGTAACCACTGCCCGGTCATCCGGTCCGGATGGTTTGGCACTAAAAGCCAGGCAGTTGACTCCGGCATATACCGGCGCAGCCTCTAATTGAGTGAAAGTGAAACGGGTTTCATAAAACACAGCCTGCTGCAAGCCGTAAATGTAGGCTTCTTCTGCGATTTGTTGTGCTTCTTGGGGGGTGATGTCATTCATTTTTGATCCTCATTTCTTTATCTGGATTGACGGTCGTGGGACTATATTCTAATTTATTTCCTTGTTGGATTATATTGTAATTTAATTTGTCTAAATTTATAGACCTAAGAGAATTCGAACTACCAATTTCTACAAGGTTAAGATATCAATTTCCAATTCCTTTTTCTTTTTCACGATTTTTGAATAGCATAGATGATAGAAGCCGTTCTAGATTATTAATGGGAAGGCTTTTTGAAACTAGTACCCCTACGGGGATTTAAAAACTAACCTGGTGATTCTGAAGGAAATAAATTTGATGGCTAGAAACCGGACTTCGAACCAAAATCAGTTGATTTTCAATCGATTGAATAAATTTTGATCCCCAATTGATTCAGCTTATCCATTTATTCGAAGGGAAGAGAAGCCAAAAACTGCTCTACATGCATGTCAAGCGGCTCTTTTGAAACGGATGACCCCTAGCGGATCGCGCAAGCATTACCCTTCAGGTATTGAAATCACGAACCACCTCTTCCCCAGAATCAGGGGAAATAAGTCACTTCAGGAACACTTTTCAATATAATTTCGGCTTCTAAGAAACGTCAAGTATCGCTGGCGTTACCTATTCCGAAATGGCTCTCAACTGAATTCTAACTACCAAGATCACCTGCCGCTATGAAGCGCAGCGGAATAATGGAATCGACTCATGCTATCCTGTGTAGGCCACTTCCATGCATACCAAACAACCAATGCAGTAAACACAAGGTATACAATTCCCCAAATTATCTCATAAGCGACAATTTGGAATACGAAAAGAGATAGGCTCAAAAAAATGAGATCAAACGCAACAAAGAAAATGCCTATGCTGCGGTTTGCCCAGCGGTTCGCTTTATCCTTCAACGTCAGGGACAGGAAACTCATAAAAATCGGAACCACAAATATTATTGACATTACCACCAATAATTCATTGGTTACTGGTACATCTGTGACTCCCGTAATCATTTCCTCTAGCATCCCCGGCGCCATAAATCGCACCACATCCCCCTGTAAACCACTTAACATTCGAGCTGCCCATAATGCTGAAAGGATTATCCTCACATCTACCATAATTCTTGTGGGTGTTTTGTTTATATTCATTTTTTATCTCCTTTTCTTTGAACAATATGGCTGATTAATTTTGGATATTATTAATTGTGATGTTATGGATTTTTAGCAATGGTTTGTCCCTTTCCCATTTAACAAAATGGTTGTTTAATCTCAGCTTTGCCCGCGTCCAACTGCGCGATGACTGCAAGCTGCACAGCTTCGCTCTGGGGTTCGATCTGCATGACTGCCGGGGCAGACTGTTGGGTGTTGGCGATGGAGGCGCCCAATTCATCGCTAGCGACGGAAGGCGGCGCTAGGATTCGGGGACCAATCTGCCAGGCAGTGTCCTGGGTGTTGTTGTCAGTTGATGGGTCTTGGTTTGTGATTGTTTGATTCTGGCTTTACATCTCACATATAAACTGGATTGGGAATAAGGTGGGATTTAGTGTGGTGATAGAGTCAGCCGTTCCAATTACTGCAATCTATTTTTCGGAGCGGATTATACTATGGCGAGTTATTTTACCCTTGTTTGGATCTTAGAGGGTTCCAACGTGCAAACCATTGCTTAAGTATAAAAAATCTTCTCAAATGTCAACTAGACTTCGAATTTTAACCCCCTAATGGGGGCCACTAACTACCGGTTTTAGTGTGTTCGTTTCCATTTCAAGCCTTAAATCATCTAATTTTCCCCTGTTTTCGAAGCGCAACATAGATAAATATTTATCGACGGAGGAGTTGAGCGTTACTTCCGAAACGGATGACCCGTAGCGGATAGCGCTAGCATTCCGAACCCGCTCTTCCCCATGATTTTTAATGGAATTTTCACCAATGGGGGTATTGAATTAACACGGAATTTACCTGTTCTGA
>CAVWDI010000003.1:0-179343 GCA_963753725.1 uncultured Chloroflexia bacterium
AATGTTATTGTCACCTACTTCGTTCAGTTACGCTGGTGTTTAGGGTTCATAGCGCAGGGGTTTGCGATTTGCTCGCTCCGGCGGCGGTTGACCTTGGAGGTATTTGTACAAATGACAATAGTATTGGGTGTTCGAAAGGTCCGCCCGACACTTGTCCTGGAACAACCGGTCCTTGTATCGAACCTCGTACATATTTGGCGCCCGTAACTGGTGCTATATGTTTGGAGGATAATTATGGAAGTAATCTAACTTGCGCCGCCGATGATGTCAAAGTCGCTGATGTCACCAGTCTGGTGATTACAGATTCCTGCAAATCCTTGGCTGATACTGCCACCATATCGTTTGTAGCAGAATTTGATCTTACTTCAACACAAAGATATGACATTGGTGCGTATGTTGCCGAAGACGGCGGCGATGCTCTGACCGGCCAATGCACAATCATCCCTTTTCCCACCGCGCCGATCCGCCCTGGGTTGAGAATAACTCCAATAGCTGTGGCGACATCGACAGCAGCCATGATCCGCTGTACAACCACATCACGGATCTCGTCATCCCTTGTATCGACGAAGACGGGGATGGGCAAGCAGATGTTAACCATGCGATGAGCTGGAGACAAAATGCGGCCAATACTTGCGCTGATCCAACCGATATAATCCCGGGAGCCACTTCTAAATGTAAATCTACCGCTCCTATTCCTGGCATTACTATTGAAGTACCCAGGGACGTAACTGTGACCAAGGTAATTCTGCTGCCAATGGGAGCTCCTCTGAGCACCTCGGATTTATTTACTTTTGCGACCTATACGACAAAGTTACAGGTACCGATCCGGATGTGCCTGTTGAATTTTCATTGAGTTCTGCTGGTTCCCCATACGTAAGTCCAGGTTTAGACGGACAGAATACCTATAATTTAACCGAACGATCCTCATCTCCCTGGACGTTAGTGAGCGCAGAATGCACCAGTCAACAGTACATCGGCACCTATGACTTGCGTGCTAACAGTGGAAACATATATGTAAATTATGGTGAAGCTTGGGAATGCACATTCACCAACCAGTATCCCACCGCTTCCAGCCTGGCCTCCTTTGAGACCAGTTTCCAGAGCCCCGCCCTCACCCAGGTCTCCTGGATGACCGCCTTCGAGGACGGCTTGGCATCCTTTAATATTCCAAAACGGTCAAAGTGACTTTTCGAACGCCCTTCTGCTCAAATCCTTCACACCACACGGCGCCTTTACACCGTACACCTTTGTCGATAACGGCATGTTGGCAGGTGAGGTCCGCTATTACTGGTTGGAAGTGCGCTACCTGGATGGATCGAGTTTGCTGTATGGTCCCGTTTGATGGTGGGTACAATAATGCGCTGTACCTGCCGCTTAATATGAGTGGTTCTGCCGCCTGAATTTCCCTACTGACCGGTGTGAGTTTTAATCCGCAAGAAATTCCATCAAAAAATAGGCTGGTTTTCAATAAACCAGCCGTTTTTTTTTAAAAGTAATACGACCGGCACAATGATCCTTCTCAGTGATATCCTCCTGTGTTCTTCAATTAGGGTTTTCCTTCAAATGACCATTATAAATTTCCAACAGCCCAGAAATGCCATCCGGTCGTTCACGTGCAAATGCCTGGAGAATATTGTTTAATCGGATGGCAACGCATTTCGTTTTGTAACTTTTTACAGTGTCATAGAACGCTCACTTCTGAATACACGTTTTTGGACAGAATTGTTCCTGGGGTTCTTTTTTGAAAAGAATACGTAATGTTGGGATACAAAGTCAGCTCGGGAAGTTACCTTTCAGAAAATCTGTGCTTGCTTTATTAAGTTTTAATTTCTAATATCGTCAAGAAATTTGTTCCATAATATAGAATACAATAAATATTCCTGAATTTATGACTATTGCAATCACTATTCATTGCATAATGAAAAATTTTTTTCAAAAATTCAATTTTTCTTGAGAGGTGAAAATGGAGTTATTCTCGATCACACGACTGTACCGAAAACAGGTTTAATGTTTTGGTCTTTGAACAATAGTGAATTAATTTTTCAATATTTTTCCATTCACTACTAATTTACAGAGGAGGAGTTATGTACCAGGCTGAATTGAAAACGAAAAATACGGGAGATTTTCCTCGTAGCATTTACCGGATCACCCAAGTATTGGCCATCATTTTTTTGCTAACTCTGGTCCCTTGCTGTCCAGCCATAACCTAGTAAATGCAGCAGGGACTTCATATCAGATGTGGATTGGTTTGCAGCAGACCCAGCATTTGATCAAAGCTGAGAATATGACCCAACCTACCCAAAAATGACTCCGGAAAATTGGATCGCTGCTCATGGACATTATCCATCCGGGAGAGCATCAGATCCATTGCAAGACGCTGTACTTTTTTCTCCCTTACATTCCTATGCAAGAGATGGGGTAACTGGTTAGAAACACCTCTTACATAAACTATGGGGCCACCTGCACCCTTCAAATACGAGATTATCGTAGATGGTCCTACCACTCCGGAGAACGGCCATATTTTATTGAAAGGAGAATGGAATACGCATTCCACTTCAGGTTGTAATTTTGGTTATGAGCCATCGGATGGGATTTCTACCGCTTTTGTGGATACTACCAGAACCTGTCCATAATGATCCTGGTGGTGATGCCACAGTAGATGCCACTGTTTTCAGTATTACTAACGAAGGTACCGTGACCGAGGCAATCAGTGGTAGTATCTTTGTTTCTGGTTTGGATGATGGAGATCATGTCGTTGTCGAAGTATGGGTGGCGCTTAAGGACACCATCACATGTACTGGAGGTACCGTCCAGGCTTCATTGCTAGATGGTCAAACAATTTCTGACGCACCAGAACTTATCAATACTGGTAATAGAATCATTCCAATGGGACAATTGGGAACTTTCTTTGACGAGGTCGACCTACTGTTGACAAAGTCCGACAGCCCGGATCCAGTCAATACATCATCTGGACCGACGTCTTAACTTACACCTTTAGTGGTTTCGAATACCGCCCAAGCCGATACTCCCAATACCGCTAACGGTGTTGTAGTATCGGATACGCTCGATACCAATACTACTTTTGTTTCTGGGTCTTGGACACCTAACGATGGGAATTGCCCTGAAATCTTCAGGTGAAATTACCTGTAACTTGGGTGGCATTGGAGCTGCCCAGGCGTTCACAATTACATTAAATGTGACTGTTTTGGCGAATGCTCCTTCCCCAATATAATCTACTTGGTACACCTGATGATCGAGATTTTCCGGATTGTATACAAGGAATAAATCCTCCAATTGATACATACGACATTTGTAACCATGCTGTAGTGACTGCCACTTCCGAGGATACAAATGAAGACAATAATAAAGCCAATGAACCTACAAATGTTCTAAATCCAACCGCTTCCAGCCTTGCTTCTTTTTCAGGTTTATCTTCAAAATCCCACCATTACCCAGGTATCCTGGATCACTGCCCTGGAGGACAGATTAAGAGCTTCCATCTTTACAGTTCATAACACAGCAGAATTTTCGAATGCTGTGTTGGTGGAAACATTCCAGCCACACGGTGTATTTATTCCATATACTTTTTCCGATGATGGCATCCAATACGGGAAGGTCAGGTATTACTGGCTGCAGCTGGAATACATGGATGGAACAACCGAACTATACGGCCCCACTTCGGTTGGTTACCTGTTAAAATTTACCTGCCGGTCAATTTGAAGTGGTGTACCGGATATATCGATCCTAAAGACAATCGGAGTAAGATAATCAATCAAAATAAAATGAAGGACTGTCCTCAACAAGGACAGCCCTTTTATAGTTTTATCTATTAGTAATTTTCCTGTTCCCCCGGTGTTTGATTTGGATAAGTCTGATGAAGAATTTCTATTTCAACCTGAAAATAAAACAGGTCACTGTTGAAATGAAGGTTGTGGGTGTTCTCTGATTGAACGGTCAGCGTTTAATACTCAATATAATGCGGTTCCAGGCGCACATTGAACGATTTGCCGCTGACGGATTTCTAACACCGGCCATATCCCAGATTTTTGAGGGGGTATTCGGCAGCGTGATGCTGTGGTTGGCGCCGTCCAGCGACCAGATCACCCATAGCTTGGTGCTGCTTTTGTATTTCGTGAATTCGACCACCCGTACCTTATCGTAATCCCAGACCTCCCTCACAAAATCAGCCGGTCCGATGGTGTGGGCGGCAAATTTGTAGGCATTATATGCCGGCTGCACGGGTGTGGTTTGGTAACCTTCCATCAAAGCGCTGCAGCGCCAACCCAGGGTCGAGAAATAAATATTTGTTTTCAAATGCAGGACCTTCGCATAGGTGTATGTCTGAACGATATGGGAGGCTTTGGTGCGCTCGTAATCGGTGTCGAAAGGTTTCAGATCCCGCCAGATTTAATCATGGCTGGGATCTGAATTGATCACCGCGCTTTCCGTGCTGTACAGGTCCTTTCCGGAAACACCATATTGAAGCAGCAGACTGGCTATGTATTGGGTTTTTGCGATCAATACCGGACCGGTCGTGTTCCAGGAGGTGTTCCAATCCTTGCTGTAATACTGCCCAAAGGTGGGATTTAACGACTGTTCCGGGTAGAATTCGTAGGAATGGAAACCGATCCCATCGAAGTAATCGCCTGCCCCGGTAGCCAGGATGCCTTCGAAAAAGCGGGCATAATCGTTGTGGCTGGGAGGGTGTCCGGCAAGCTCACATTGCGATATTGATTGACCTGTTGGATCTCTCGGATCGCATTCTAACAGCACACCTCCGGTGATCACCTGCGCTTCCTGATCAGCGCTCTTTATGGCTGGATATACGACTTTCAGCATTTCTCCATATGCGCCGCCATTGCCGTAAGTATCCGTGTTCCCCTCCAAAGCCCAGGTACCCCAGCAGCCGTGCGGTTCTCCATACGGGTACCTTATTCTTGATTGTATTGGATAACCGGGCTCATTATATAATTTCCCAGTGTTTTACGTTGTACGGGGGGGCACTGTAGCGTTTGACAGCATCGTGCATAAAATTGGCAAAATCCTGGTAATGGTCTGGATCGATCGGTCCGCAGTAAGATTCAGGCCAGCGTGTATCGCGAGCCCACCAGGGGGTACTTCTTACGATAAGGAGGACCTTTTTATCCAATCGAAGAGGCATTTATCAACTGGGTTTCCAGTTCCGCCATCATAGACCATTTGCGGTCGCCTTTATTGGGTTCCACCGCTGTCCATATCAGGGCGTTTGTCTCCGGTCCAGCGCTGGTGTCATTATGCCGGATCCAGGTAATGCCTGCCTCATCCATCCTATACAACCCCCCGTTGGCAGTCATGTTATACATCTCGACTCCAAAAAGGGTATCAATATCGGGAATTGGTGTAACTTCCGGCGTAGGTTGAACAGTTGGAGTTGGTTGAATATATATGTCCCCCTGGCTAAAGATGATCGGAAGGAAGGAAAATTGGTCTAGTAATGTTTTTGCGTGAACGTTTTCTAACATTAGCGATCGTTATAATTTTCCCCCAAAATTGATTGTTTGTCAGGTTCCCAATCCATGATGAACGTAAATAGAAATACAAAAGCAAAGTAAAATTTTTTTTACGTTCATAGGAACCTTTCAGAATTTGGATTCCGAATGAATTCATTTTTTTGGATTACGATAATTCCTCAGAAGAGATATTGAAAAATAATTGTCAATAATATATGTAAAAAAATTAGTATAATAAAAAATCGTATTGTACAATTATTTCTACCACATTCTAACATATTAAAATTGAGAATTTCATAAAAGATTATTCATAATGGGAATATTTCAGAGTTAATCCTGTCAATAAGCCACACTAAATTGAATTAATGCCAGTAAATTACGGTATATTAGAAATTAAATTCCCCAAAACAAATCATCAGCTAATGCAAGAGAAATTAGAAAAAACTGGAAGTGAAAGCAATTTAGAAATGTGCTGTTCAATCAAGGAATGGTTCGTGTTATGACCATCAGATTTTAGTCAGTTATGAATAAACAAACTGGGAACTTCATCTTAACCGTCTTACATCCCCCTCGCGCACGGTAACCCCAATCGCATCCAGGTGCTCCAGCAGCGCCAGCACATACTTACGGCTGGTATGGAAGCGGTCACGCGCCTGGGCAACCGTTATCGTCCCATTTTTATCTAAATAAGCTCGAACTTCCGAGACCAGTTTCTGGTAGTCCTGCCGGCGGTAAACCACCTCCGGGCTCACCTGGACCAATTCACCCAATTCCAGCAAGGCAGCAAACACATCCTCGCCCACCGCAGCCTGGCATTCTTTCACCGAGGGGGGACTGTTTGGTTCAGCTGCAAACTGCGCCATCAAGCGCTGGATATCCCCTTCCTGGCTTTCAGTAAAGCGTATGCGGTGGTCCGGCAGGTGCACGTATGCCCCGCTTTCACCCAATTCGCCGTCCGCGGCCAGTTTATCCATCATGTCCGTGAAAAAACGGGCTGGATAACGGGAAAACACCCGCTGCTGGCTCTTGATTTGCTCGCGTGAAATGCCTCTTTTGAGCGGATATTTCCGGTGATAACTTCCAACTGCGCGCAAGGTATCTGATGACAACTGCCCCCACAGCGATTTGCTGACTAACAGGGAATCCTTTGACAGTGGGGTGACTGCGCCCTCTTCCGTCGACCTGACCGCTGGCAGTCTGATCACAGTCCCGGATTTCGAGCAGGTTTGAGAGCAGTTCATAAACATGATCTCCATCCATGCTGACCTTATCGACCAAATCGTCCACTTTTACCACACCCAATGTTTGGATGGTCTGAAAGAGGACCTCCTCGGGAGTCCCGCCGCTGAGCGCTTCCAGGCGCCTCAGGTTGTCGTCCGCAAAACGTTTGTGGCGACCGGTGGGATGCGGGTCAACCACCATACCGCCGCCCAACGTCTCTCCGGGAGAGGGACGCCGGATGATGAAACGGTCGCCGCGCACCAGCCACCACCGGTTTGCGCAGTTCCACCTGCACCCAGCCTTCATTGCCGGGCGTAATTTCCTCAATACCTAACAGTCGGACGCGGGCGATCACCTCGGATGCGCCGGTGAAGAATTTGACCTCAGTGTCATGTTTTATGGAAGCGCTTGCATCCGGCAGCAGTCGGATCTGCAGGTCAAGACGCCGGGATGGCAGGTAGGTTCCGGGATGGGACAGCACATCGCCGCGCTGGATTTGATCGACGGACACCCCGGATATATTCACGGCTGTGCGGCCGCCAGGCACCGCAGTGGCTTCCTGCTGTTTGTGGGTCTGCAACCCGCGTATCCTGCTTTTTATACCGCCGGGTTGAATCTCCACCTCGTCACCGCTTTTCAGCTGGCCGTCGCTCAATGTCCCGGTCACTACCGTTCCAAAACCGGCCATGCTGAATACGCGGTCGACCGGCAGGCGCGGCCGGTTGAGGTCTGGTTTCGGCGGAAGGTCAGACAGGCATTCCCACAGAGCGATTTTTAATTGGGAAATTCCGGTTCCCGTCTTGCCTGAGGTGCGTACGATAGCGGCGTTTTCCAGGACGGTGTTTTGAAGCACGCCCCGGATGTCGGATTCGACCAGTTCCAACCAATCCTCACCCCCCAGGTCTTTATCGTAAACCATATCTATTTTGGTTAAAGCAACCACACCGCTTGGAATTTGGAGCAGGTCAAGGATGGCGAGATGCTCCCGGGTTTGCGGCATCACGCCTTCATCCGCGGCGATTACAAACAACGCCGCATCAATCCCGCCGATGCCTGCCAGCATGTTCTCGATAAAATCGCGGTGACCCGGTACATCCACAATGCCGACTTCTTCACCCGGGTCGGCATCCTCGGAGGGCAAAGTCATCCAGGCAAACCCCAGATCGATGGTCATCTCGCGCTGGCGTTCTTCTTTCAGGCGATCGGGGTGGATGCCGGTTAAAGCTTCAACTAATGTGGACTTGCCGTGGTCGACATGTCCAGCCGTTCCAATTACTCTCATATTTACACGAAGATAATTTTTAGTGGGAACGTCCCAGGGTGCGCTCGTGGGTGGATACCCAATCGTGGACGGTGGACAAAAGCGTTTGCAGGCGTTTTTCGGTTTGTTCGGTCATCTGCGTGTAAACGTCCTGCAGTTCTTGAAGGTCGTCTTCGATATGCGTCACACGCTCCGCAATTTTTTCGAACTGGCGCTGCATTTCACCGCGTTGCTCATCCATTGTGAGGGTGTAATTTGTCCAGCGTTTCTGGTCATCGGCTTTGAAAGTGACCCATTCCTGGCGGAATCTTTCATCTGTCAGACGCTGAACTTCGGTAATCTCACTGATCCGTCGTTCAACTTTTTCGGACAAATCTTCCACCGCTTTATGCGTACGTCCTATATCACGCCGGGTTGTTTCCAAAACTTCGAGGTGATTTTCAATTTCCGAAGCCTGGCTTTCGATGACAACAAATCTGTTCTGCCAATCCTTCCAAATCCGCTCACGTTCCACATCGCGTATGGTCTGATTATCTAAGAATTTTTCCATAGCTTCGCGCCGTTCAACTTCCAATACAGAAAATTCATTGATGCGCGCTTCGGTTTTCTTTTGATTGGCTGTATTCAGATCGATGTTGGATCTCTGTTCATCAGAACGTTTGCGCATAGCTGTTACTTCACCATGCAGGTCCGTGAGGCGCTTTGAATCCTGCCGGCGGCCGTCATTCATCAGTTTGACAGAACGAGTATATTCCTCTTGATTTCGATCAACACTTTCAATTCTGGTCTGTGTTTCTTCAATCAACCTTGCCAACCGGTTTTCTTCATCGACCCTGGCGGATAAACTGCGTTTTAGATCCTGGATTACATCGATTTCTGCACGAATCTCGCCAATCGATTTATCGATGGCCCCCATCTCGGTCTGACGGACTCTTGAAGTATCTTCATCGCGCTTCCTGAATTGTTTTTCAAGGTCGTCAATCTGCTGTTTGGTTTCGCGGCGTATCTGAAGCAGGTCTTCATTGTAACCATCCATCCTGGTCACCAGCGTTTCGATGCGGGTAAAATGACTTTCCTGATTGTTTACTTTGGAGATTAAGTTGGTCAAGTTACCTTCCAGCGCCGTGATGTGCTCCTCCAGAGCTCCGATACGGGTCTGATCTTTGCGCCGGGCGTCATCCAACCAATCCACCTGTTTTACGATTTGATCTACATTCATGAAAAGATCTCCTTGGAGCGATTGTCCGAATGAGGGATTATAGCACGCTGGTATGCAGATTTTAGCCGCCAAACCTTTAATTTATTGTTAGGGTATTGTAATTATTCTCTTATGAGAATGCGGAAAAGTGGTTTATTTTACCGGCGTCATATGGATAATTGCCATATTTGTGAGAATTGGAATAAATAACTGCGGCAGTAAACCAATAACCACCAGCATCAGCCATCCGCCTGTTAAAAAGATGATCTGGGGGATGCTTTCATTGATCTGCCAATCTTCTTCACCTTTGACATTTTGCACCAATACCGACAGCGTGCGGATTCCGGCAGCCAGCAAACCGATCGTGCCGAGTAATCCCAGCAGGACGACCAGCGGCGCGAGGTGAACCAGGTTGGTCCACAGGGCTATATTCACCGGAAAACCCGCCAGAATTGGCAGCCCGGCAATAGTAAATGTAGACAGAACCAGGCTGGTTGATATAATGGGCCACTTCCGGGCATAACCTCTTACGGATGAGAGTTTTAAATCACCCGATTTACCCAGCAGAAAGCACAAAGCCAGAGCCCAGGTCGCCAATCCCAGGGCGCGCGGCACTTGCTGCGCAAAATAGAGCCCGATTGAGGATGTGATCAGTTGCGAATCCGCCACCAGGCTCAGCGCCAACAGCGCCATTCCTATTTCATAGATAGCAGCGTAACCCATAATACGGGCGAGATGGCGTTCAAAAACAGCCATGAACCCGCCGATAAGGATCATGATTACACCGATTAAACGAAATACTTCGCCGGCTTTGACTGGAATGCCGATGGTCCGGTATCCCTCAATATAATTCACGCTCAGCAGACTGACTGTTGCGGGGAACAGGAAGAATACGAATGCGGAGGCGTAGGGATGGGTACTCTCGGCTACCATCGGTATCCAGGTGTGAAATGGGAAAATGGCGGTGATAAATGCGAATCCTAATCCGATGATCAGGGTAACGCGCAGCGCAAATTGGACATCGGTCGGGTTTATCTCGACATCTGAGAGCAATCTTCCTCCGATCAGAATAAACGCCATTCCTATGGTTTGGAATGTTAGAAACCTCATTGATTCCGCTGCTGACCGGTTTACCAGGCGGGTTGAGGATGGGTACACACAGCAGCGCTACTCCCAGAATCATGATGGCTGCGTACAGAAAGGGCTCAACTGCCATAGAGGCCGTCAATAGAGCTGCGATCCACAATCCCAGTGGGACAAAGAATTGGTTTACTCTGGCGATGTATGCCCCGCCAAACCACAGTGAAATACCCAGATAAATCAATATCAATGCCGGGCGGGTCGAATCATCCAGTATAAAGCGGCGTCCAAAGAAAAATAAGGTATCTTCTATCCGGAAAGATGGGATCTCGAGGCCAGGGAATCAAATTAATCGATTCTTCAAATGGGAGAGACCAGGCCAGATATGCCAGGAACAAAGTACAGATTATGCTGATGATATATGTATAGGGTTCAAAGCGCCGCAGGACCAGCAGCAGCATTCCTATCACAAATGGAAAAAGGACCCAGATAATTGGTGAACTCATCTCTGGTCCTCCATTTGTGGGGCGGTCAATAAGTAAGTCCCGATCATAGCAATCCCAAGATTGGCTCCCGCCAGCAGACCGGCCACCAGGATGGATGTATCAATCATGGCATAAATAATTTCGACCCCGGCCGTTATGGTCAATAAGCCAATGGATATGTACAGGGGTTTATCTGTAAAACCAATTTGCAGTAAACCCATACCAATAAGGGTTATTCCCCCTAAAACGGGGTATAGATAATCTTCACCTGTAGTGCTGGAAATTCGAAATGCGATCGCGACTGAAGCCAGAAATATGGTCCCTGCGGCAAAAAATGTGAATAAATTCCCCAGGGGAGCTCTTGTTCGAGAAAGGCGTGCCGGTATCCTGTCCACCTGGGTTTTAATATCTTTTTTATTTCGTTTTAGGAACGGGATATTCACCCTTATACTATTTCCAGGTAGATTTGCTCCCCCAATTCCGAGCAGTAGGCAGGAAATCCAGCCCGCGATAACTTTGACAAGCGCCAATGGAACCGGCCACAGCTGGCTGACTAATAGAAATACGGGGATATATTGGATGGCGAGCAGCAGCAGACTTATCCGCCAATCCCGTGAGATAAGCAGGGTTATGGATGTGAACAGAATGAGTATGATGCTGATGATGCCAGGTAGAATTATTTCCATGGGATATTTCTAAAAATCAAGTTTGAATTATTAGAGCGATCACTAAAACGAGCAGTAGGATTGACCAGAAGATTCCGCCGCGGCCTTCAAATATGGCATTTCCGAAGTTAAGCGTTCGATCCGCTGCGGAATAAATAATTTTTATGATGCGATAAAACCATTCCAATGAAAAGAAAGAATCCAGCATGGATAGGGGGCGGGTTAGGAGCGCATAAAAACGTTCGTACAATAGCCAGAATATGATCCCTAGAAGGGCTGCCGCAATCCCCGGCCAGGATTCATAAATTTGACCAGGAAATTTAAATGAATGAGTTTGAAAGGATTGGTCGCCAAAATAGGCAAGGATAAAATGTGTAACCGGCAGCAGCGCTAAACCAAAGGGGTACATCAACAATACCCATCTTTCCGCGGCAAGTATTCCCCGTTCTTGAATCTGGATATAGCGATAAAATCCTGCGGTTAACAAACCCTGGACGATCAGGTATAAATACACTGCAGGCTGTATGGGTGGTGAGTATAAAAGTAAGCCTTCCCAGGAAGCAAAAAAGGGTAGTGAGGATAGATTTAACAGGCCAAAAATGAGGATATAACCAGCCCATTTGCGCCTGGTGTGGAAGGATAATAATAGACCAGCGCACATTAGCGTGGTTATACTCCACGTAAGACTGGCGGTTTGCTTACCAAGGATTGAGCAGGCCAGCACTAATGATGAAGCGCTGATCATCCAATAAGGCAGCCCTTCAGATATGCTTTCTCTGGAAATCCACAATAATCCGCTGAGAATTGAGAGGATTCCAACGAGCGCCAATAGCATAGTTGTGATACTGGGAACGATGGCGGCGCCCGATAACCTGACCAGTATGATCAGACTTGCCGACAGAGGGATCAACCGCATGATAGATGCGTAATCAAACCTGTTTCGTTTATTGAACTCGAAGGGGGTGCTTAAGGGTAATACCGCGATCCGCAGTCCGGCTGCGAAGGCGATGATCAGAAATACTGGGGCGCTTAATTTCGTGAAACCGGGGTACATTTCATAAGATATCGAGATCACAGCAGCAAACAATAAAAACAGCAGGCTGATCCCGCGCGTAAATGTGTTGAAAAAGAATTTTTGAAATTTAAGTTGGTTATCAGAGATTCGCAGCCAAATAATGATTTCAGCTATATCCAAAAAGACCCAAAAGAAAAGCAAGGTCAGCAGGTTGCCGGCCATTACCGCTAGGACGCTTATCGAAGTTAACAGTAACAGAGCTAACCGATGATAAAAATTAGATCCACCAGAAACGTTATCCGCCCTGCGGGTTACTTCGATAAGAAATGCGGAAAATGTGATTGTAATAATTGCAACTGCGAACATCCAGGCGGTGTTATCAGCCAGGAGTAAAGGAGAAATCGGGAACAGTTCAACCGGTTTCCAGACCACCAATTCTGCTCTGCTGGGAATCTGTACTTTGGAAAGGAGGACGATGACCCAGGCCAAAGCAGCGCTGATTACTGAGACAAGCCAGAAATAGGTGAACTTTAGTTTAAGAAAATGGATAACAAATATAATAATGGCCGCTAATAAAAGAACGATGGCTGGTAAAAATGGGAGCATTTGCGATTATTTTTTTATAAATTACAGTTTTAAGAGCGCGGCGTTGGGGGTAACCATTTGAATCCAGCAGCGTCTTCACCAAAAAGTAACCGTAAGTCGCGCATCAGACTGCCATCGAAGGGAGCATAAATCACTTCCTTGTTTTTTCCCAGGATCAATGCCCCAGATCTATCCGGTGCCCATAGAATATCCATCGAATTATAAGGAATAACGATAATTTCATTTACATCCCCATTGTCAATGTCCAATTGATAAAGAATGGGTGAGGTGTCTGATCCTACCTGGCAGAGACCGAATGTGAATTGGTTCTCGTCTGACTGCTTTAACCAATTCGGGAAGTAATGGATATCAAGGTCGTCCTGGTTTGGCAATGCAGGATAAATGCTGGAATTTAAATCAATTTTCTCCTCCAGCAGTAGGATATCTTTAGATGTGGGTATGACATTCCACAAGTCGAGGTAAGGAAGTGGGGGATCCAGAACCCCGCCGCTGTGTCCCACCAGCAGCGCCCCGTTCTCTGTCCAGGTTGCGCATGCATCCTGGTTTGAAAAATCATAAGTTTCGGGCACCTGAATGATCCTGCCTGATCCAGTATCAAGTATTCCCTGCCAGCGGACGCCATAATTCGAAGGTACGATGTCCATCAATACAAAACGGCCGTTGGGGGACCAATCAAAGGAGTTGAAAGTGACATCGATTTCTTCTTCTCCGCCTTCAGGATCGGCTACCTGGATGGTGTTTGAGTATACCTGACGGACAGAAATATCTTCAAAATTTGCCATCCAGACACCATCCACATCGCTCCACAATACTTCACTGCTGACTGGTGACCAACCCAGTTGATCGCATTTTGCAGTATCTGCACTATTGCAAGCGCTAAGTTCATGGGGGTATTGCGAGTTATCAAGGTGGATGCCGTAGATTAATCCATTGTCCGGTTCATCTTTATAGGCAACCCATTCCCCATCCGGGGAAATACTGATATAGTACAACCTGGGTGTGTCCTCCAGTAGGTAATGGAGGTGTTTCGTATCAAGATCGAGCACAGCCAGGTGGAAAAGTTCTTTACCATTATGCGTGACATTGGCGCTTTTTAATACCGCAATGTGGCTGGCTCCCTCGTTGACTGAGAAATCAACTACATTTTCAACCAATACGTTGAAAAAGTTGGTCACATGATCCCAGCGCATCAGGTCACCCCCGGATAAGAACAACAGATCGGAGGTTTCTTCGAACTGTGTGGTCCTGGTAGTGATGGGATCAGGGGTTACCAGCACCACATTTTCAGCGGTAGTTGGTGTATTCTGTGGAGGTATATCTTCGGTAGGAGGCGTTTGAGTTGCCTTTGGTGGTGTTTTTTCGATTATTGGGGTTGAAGTAGGTGATACAGCGGTTTCGCTGGATTTTATCTCCGCTTCAAATTCAGTTGGGGTGGGGTTTTGTGGTCCGATTACAGGTATATCAAAAGGTAAACTGCTGCACGCTGAGAAGAGCAGCGTGGTGGCCGTAATTATAGGCAATAGAATGGTTAACCGGGTCAGAGAATACAACCGGTGTACCAAGCTTATTGAATTAGAAATGTTTCGCTGCGCGTTGGTATGTTCCATGAACTTCCAAAGTTTACACGGATTTTATGATATTTGTCCAGTGAGAGGGGGATTAAAGAACTGGCGCTCCGGACTCTCGTTTGAGAAATTTGCCGTCCCCAGCTTGTCCCAGCCAGCGGCGTTCGTCAACGATCAATTTGCCTCTTAAAAACACCTTGTGTGGGAATCCTTTCAGTTCCCAACCTTCAAACAGATTGTAGTCTGTGCGGTGTTGGGCGAGCGCTTTTCCATATGTCAGACTCTTATTCGGATCCCAGATAAGGATATCCGCATCTGAACCGGCGGATAATGAGCCTTTGCGAGGATATAACCCGAAGATTTTTGCGGGGTTAGTACTGGTTAACGCGACGAACTGGTTCGGTGTGATGCGGCCGCAACCCACCCCTTTAGTCCAGATAACCGGTAATCGATCTCCAACTCCAGGTAATCCATTGGGGATTTTTGTAAAGTTATGCTCTCCGAGTTCTTTACCTGGTATGGAGACCAGAGACCCTTCGTACTCAATGGGCAGCGTGCCGTTGTAGAAAAATGGGCAGTGGTCCGTCCCGATCACTTGAATGGTCTCATTCATCAGTCCCCCCCACAAGCCTTCATTATCCGCTTTTGTGCGCATAGGTGGGGAACATATCCATTTAGAACCATCCGGGCGTTTCAGGTCTTCGATTGTGAAGAACAGGTACTGCGGGCATGTTTCACCCATTACCGGTATGCCTCTATCCCTGGCATACTGTAGCTGGTCCACTTCGCCGGCAGTATTCATATGGACGATATAGAGTGGGGCATCTGCCTGCGCGGATAAGGCGCAGGCGCGCAGCGTGGATTCAACTGCGCCCCAGGCTGGGCGGGTGTAGGCATGCCATTCCGGCGCGAAGTGTCCCGCATTTAACGCTTCCTCAACCAGTATATCGATCACATCTCCATTTTCCGCATGCAGCATGGTCAGCAGACCATTTTCCCCAGCAATTCTCAGTACCCTGAATATTTCGCCATCCTGCAGCCTCAGGCGCCCATTATAGGCGGTGAACACTTTTACCGTTGTGATCCCTAAATTCGGGAGGGTTGGAATTTCTTTTTCGATTTTATCGTCGAGATGGGTGATATTCATGTGGAAGCTGAAGTCGATGGCGGCTTTATGATCGGCTTTCGTGTGCCATAATTCAATAGATGCTTCCAAAGTCGGTTCATCCTGGGGTACAAAATCGATAACTGTCGTTGTCCCGCCAAACGCAGCAGCTTTATGCCCCGTGTAATGATCGTCTGAGGATACGGTGTCAAACATCGGTAAATCTAAGTGAGTGTGCGGATCAACGCCGCCGGGCAATACATACATCCCGGATGCGTCCACGATTTGGGCGCCCGGCTTCTCGATTTTCGTTTCAATCCGGATAATTTTCTCGTTTCTAATCAAAATATCAGCATTATAAGTATCCGAAGCGGTAATCATAGTGCCAGATTTGATCAACGTATATTCATCAGTCATAAGCTGTTCGATGTAAATATCAATTTGAAAATTTGTGAATATCTTTTATGCCTAAAATCTCAGCTAACAGGAGAGGATCGATTTCCATCGTGGGGTCCTCTTCTATGGAATATTCCTGTGATGCTGAAGCGCGCTCTCGCAATGCGTTCCATAACGTGCGGCGTTCATCGGATTGAACGACCAGATCGTTGATTGTTGATGCCTTAGACAAATATTCGCCGGTGGTATAAAAGAACGTAATCCGGCGCCATTTGCCGGCTGGAATTGGTTGACCTAATGGTAATAAAGTCCCAATTTGTATTTTATAATATTCCTGGCTGGCATGCGGGTGATCAACCTCTTCGATCAGTAGTTCCCGCGGGTAACCAGCTCGTGTCCCCTGACTGGCGCAACGTATTTTATCTGCCATTTATCACCTTCAAACGCCGCGGTCTGGTAGAACGCCAGATAATCTACTGCAATCACCTTCGGAGCAGATCGCAGTGGGATGCGGTACCAGCCAAGCAGACGCGCAATTTCAAGATCCCTCGGATCCTTCATTACCGCAACCAGAATGAGTGATGTATCTTGTGGGTATGAATTTTCCACCATACCACCTGCTCAATTATGCTTTAGCCAAACCCACTTCTGCGTTAAATTCATCGATCAATTCGTCGATTTCATTCACCTGATTCTGCACGTCACTCCAGTACTCCCGCTCGTACCATTGGTCCATAATCTCTTCATAGGTTTTACCTTGCTGTTCGATCCAGGTGAAGTATTTCAGATTATGTATGCTGCGCTTACCCTTATAGGTCAGTTCGATTTGATTATCTGTCGTTATCCCCTGTAAATGACGGGCATGATCAGCGACAGCATCTGTGTTTGTGTATTCGCCGTATTCTTCATGCATCTCACGCAGTCGGCTCTGGTAGAGTTCCATCGAGTTCGGTCAGCATGGTGAGCACGATATCATTCTCACCCATTTCATAATACTTGGCGAATTTAATAGCTGATACCAGGTTCGAGATGCCGGAGAAGCCTAATAAATCAAGATTCTCCACAATATTTTCAGGTACACCTTCATTGATCAGCAATGATTGACCTGCTGGTTCATTAAACAATCGCGCCAGACTGACCACTGAATTATCGTCAATTGCCACGACCATGTCCGTATTCTTGCTGTTGTGGATCCAGGGTACGTGTTTATCGCCGATGCCCTCTATGCGGTGGGCGCCGAACCCATTTTCCAAAAGTGTGGGGCACTGCAGCGCTTCACTGGCGACGATTTTACTTCCTGGAAAGAGCTGTTTGAGATAGTCTCCGCAAGCGATCGTTCCAGCCGAGCCAGTAGCGGACACCAGGCCGCGATATTCATCACGCGGGCCCAACTCTGCCTCGAGGATTTCTTCGCAGGCGCTTCCAGTCAATTCATAGTGCCACAAATAATTCCCAAATTCATCGAACTGGTTGAAGATCATCAGGTCTTCACCAGAGCCGCGCAGTTCCCAGCACTTGTCAAAGATTTCCTTGACATTCGATTCGCTGCCCGGGGTAGCGATCACTTCACTGGCGATGTTTTCCAACCATTCAAAACGTTCCCGGCTCATTTCTTCAGGCAGTATCGCGATTGATTCGCATGCCAGCAGTTCTGAATCGTAAGCGCCGCCCCGGCAGTAATTGCCGGTGGAAGGCCATACCGCTTTCTGGGTTGTTGGGTCGAATTGACCGGTGACCAGCCGAGGGACCAGACAGCCGAATGCAGCGCCTACCTTATGCGCGCCGGTGGGGAACCATTTGCCAACCAGGGCGATGATACGTGCACCGGTGCCGGTTAAAGATGGTGGAAATTCAAGGTAATTTAATCCGCCGAAACCACCGCCAAATGCGGTTGGTTCGTTCTTCCATGTGATGCGGAACAGGTTGCGGGGATTGATATCCCACAAACCAATTTTGCTGAGTTCACTTTTTATAGAATCCGGGACAAGCTGTGGGTCTTTCATCTGAGCAAAAGTTGGAATGATAATATTGCGTTCCCGGACACGTTCAATTGCTCTTTTTCGTCTATCGTCATGAATGGTTAAATCGATCCTTGCCACTATAGTTACCTCTCTATGCAGAATATTAATATTATTATTGGGATAATTGATTGGTATTTAAATTAACTCAATTCGTCTTTCGCAAAATCTTCCGGTCCTTCTTTGACAATGTACAGCGGGCGTCCTTTGGCTTCATCGTACAAGCGTCCAATATATTCTCCTAATATACCTAATGAAATTAACTGTACTCCCCCTAAGAAAAGCACCGCGATTAGGGTGGTCGCCTGTCCAAAAAAGGCTTGTTCACCTGCTAACCTGAGCGCAATCACAAAAGGTATCGCCAGGATACTCAATCCCGCTGAGATGAAGCCCACATATGTAGCTACCTGAAGTGGAAAATAAGAAAAACTGGTGATTGCATCGCTGGCGAATTTGACCATTTTTTTGAATGGATATTTGGTCTCTCCAGCGTAACGGGCAGCGCGTTTGTATGGGACACCTGTCTGGCGGAATCCGACCCAGACGGACATGCCGCGCAGGAAACGGTGCCTCTCCCGCATCTGGTTTATTACATCCACCACTTTGCGATCTAATAAGCGGAAATCGCCTGTATCCATGGGAATATCTACATCAGTGATTTTGTAAATAATGCGGTAAAACAGGGTGGCTGTGAATAGTTTAAACCAGCTTTCGCCTTCCCGTTCCGTCCGGTAAGCGTAAACCACTTCATATCCTTCACGCCATTTTTCTACCAAATCTGGGATCACTTCGGGCGGGTCTTGCAGGTCAGAGTCAATAATCACCACAGCTTCACCGCGGCTGTAATCCAGACCTGCTGTGACCGCGATCTGGTGTCCAAAGTTTCTAGCGAATATTACCGGACGAACTTTTTTATCTTCGTGGGCTAATTTTCTGATCAATTCTCTTGAGCCATCTTCCGAACCGTCGTCGATCAGGATTAATTCCCAGCTATCCTGGAATGGCTCAAGGGCGGCTTTTACGCGTTTGTACAATTCAGGCAGGATAGCCGCTTCGTTGTAAACAGGGGCGATGATTGAAATTATTGGAGAATTCATGAATATTTATTTTATCACTCTATTCACTGCCCAAGATTCTCTTCAAATCGGTTAATGTCGGCTCGATCACAGGCGCTTCCGGTACGGCGCGCATGGCTGCTTTTACATCTTTCAGACCGCTTCC
Organism: uncultured Chloroflexia bacterium; assembly: GCA_963753725.1. Taxonomy (GTDB): domain Bacteria; phylum Chloroflexota; class Anaerolineae; order Anaerolineales; family UBA4823; genus CAVWDI01. Next base: position 19,326 of record CAVWDI010000003.1, read on the forward strand.
GGTATTAAGAACCAGTACTGGATCATGTGCATGGATAATTTTCTCCCCAATCGCTCTGACCAAACCTGCGTATGATGCTGCGCCGGCAGGTTCCGCGAAAATTCCAACCTGCCCCAAATGTGCAATGGCTTCTAATATCTCATCGTCGCTTACCGTTATATATTCACCCCCGGTTTGGGCGGCTGCCCTGATTGCGCGCACTCCATCGCGCGGCAGGTCGACGGATATACTGTCGGCAAGTGTGGTTGAAGTGACCGGTGTGATCACTTCCGTGTTTGAGTTGAATGCATTTGCTATAGCAGCTGATCCAACCGCCTGCACACCGAATAATCGCGGTACCGAATCAATCCAGCCCAATTCCAGAAGATCTTTAAAGCCTTTGTGAATCCCTGAAATAATGTTTCCATCACCGACCGAAACGAAAATGGAAAGCGCACCCCAATCCTCTGATATTTCGCCCACATTTTTATTCATCCATTCCCAGATCTCAAAGGCGGCGGTTTTCTTTCCTTCAGCGGTGAAGGGGTTGTAACCAGTATTGCGGCAGTACCAACCAAATTCTTCTGAAGCCTGGATGCTCAGATCGAAGGCCTCATCGTATGTACCATCCACCAGGAGCACCTGTGCACCGTAGACCAGTAACTGCGCAATTTTTGCAGGAGGCGCGCTCCTGGGGGCGAAAATGACCGCTTTTTGAGCGACCGCAGCAGCCATCCCGGCTAGCGCCGCGCCAGCATTACCCGTTGATGCGGTGACGACTACCTGTGCGTTAATTTCACGCGCCCTGGCCACGACGACAGCACTGGCGCGGTCTTTAAATGAGGCGGTCGGGTTGCGGCTTTCATCTTTTACCCACAGTTTTTTCAAACCAATTTCGGTAGCCAGGACTTTTGGGGCAAATACCGGCGTCCATCCTGCATTTCTAAGTGGGGTAAATTCCCCACCCGGATCTTGGACCGGCAGCAGCGCTAAATAACGCCACAGGGAGGCTTCGTCCGAACAAATTGAAGAGGGTGTGTAATTCTGTTTGATCCGGTCATAATCCAGAAGGATGTCCAGATTGCCGCCATCTTGCGGACAGGTGTAAGTGATTTCATCCCCAGCGTATTCCTGACCGCAAATTGAGCATTTGTAAACAAAGTTATTTTTCATTGATTTTCCAGTTTATTCTGTTAAAGGAAAACAAACACAATGAGATTTTATTGTTTTTCCCCAGAATGATAAGAATAAATAATTACAAAATCAGTTAAAGATTGAAATCGGAACAATTAAGGACCCGCACTTTCTGTTTGTACACCAGCCATCATCAAACCAATCTTTTCAGGGTCAGCCTGTTCGCTGGATACCTCCCCCATGATCTTTCCTTCATAGATGACGGATATGCGGTCAGAAAGCGCAAGGATTTCATCCAGGTCTTCAGAAATTAATAATGTGGCTGTGCCTTCACTGCGCTGCTCGATTAATCGCTGGTGGACATATTCAGTTGCCCCAATGTCAAGGCCGCGCGTGGGTTGTGCCGCGATTAAACGCGTGGCTGCCGTGAAAGCTCCCGAGCCAGAACAAGTTTCTGGATATTCCCGCCGGATAAATTCTTAACCCTCGTGTCCTGAGATGGCGTTTTGACATTAAAACTGTCGATCAATTCATCAGATTGGCGCTCAATTTCTTTGAAATTCAGGAAACTAAATCGGGAAAATGGCTGTTTACTATGTTCCCGTAAAATTAAAATTTTCGGAAACGGAAAAATCTTTTATCATCCCATCCCGCATACGTTCTTCTGGGATATATGACATGCCATTATCGATCAATGATCTTGTATCTTTCCCCGTGACATCTAGAGCATCCAGGAACACCTTCCCCCCAGCAGCCGGCCGCAAACCATTAATCACTTCTGCGAGTTCGGTTTGACCGTTTCCGGATACCCCAGCCAATCCGTGTATTTCACCGGAGCGTACATCAAGATTGATACTGCGCAGGGCATGCGTCCCCCGGTCGCTTTCAGCCCGCAGGTCTTTGACAGACAAGCGGACTTCCCCTTCTGTCATCACTGGTCTATCTTGTTTCATACCAAGATCACGCCCCACCATAAGGTTCGCCAGATCGTTCTTGGTTGTCCCGGATATACTTCGTTCACCAACCACCTTGCCATCCCGCAGAACGGTTACGCGGTCACTGATGCTCAGAACCTCATGCAGCTTGTGGGAGATGAAAATCATGGCGTACCCGTCTTCTGACATTTTTCGAAAGATAACAAACAACTCATCCACTTCTTGTGGTGTAAGCACCGCTGTGGGTTCATCCAGGATCAACAATGCTGCGCCTCGGTACAGTGCCTTGATAATCTCCACACGCTGTTGTTGACCCACAGATAACTGCCAGACCAACACATGTGGATCGACCAGCAGACCGTATACCTCCGCAAGTTGGATTATGCGCTCTGAAACCTGCTCAATATCGGTCATCGGACCGCGTGATGAACTTAAACCAAGCGCGACATTTTCGGCCACAGTGAGTGTTGGTACTAGCATAAAGTGCTGGTGGATCATCCCGATCCCTAACTCGATCGCATCCGAGGGTGATTGGATATTTACAGGTTGTTCATTGATCCTGATTTCACCTTCATTAGGGTGGTACAAACCGTATAAAATTTTCATCAAAGTACTTTTACCGGCGCCGTTTTCACCCAGAAGGGCATGCACTTCACCCGCATAAACATCAAAATCGATGTTGTCGTTAGCCAATACACCAGGAAAGCGTTTTACGATCCCAGTCATCACAACATGGGAGATGCGCTTGTGTCCCGAAGGAAGTAATCCTTGATCATCCATATAGATTTATTTCGTAATTGAACCGGCTGTTTGATTTTTTACTATGATTGGGTGTCAGGAGGGGTGTGATTAGAAATCACACCCACTCCTTTTAGTTATGACTTAAATCTCAACCTTAATATTTATTCGCTGGGACCTTCCATTCCTTCCAGAAGCTGCTCAAGGTACCAGATTTGTTCATCAGTTGCAGCCTCTCCATCACCAACCAGAGGTGTACCATCTTGCAGGTTGATGGGACCGACCCAGACATTGATATCACCGGAAGCTAAGCCTGCGATGAATTCTGCCAGATTGGTTTGCAAATCACCAGTCAAAGCAGGGCCATCTACCCAACCAACATGTGTCTTGGTGTTATCAGTGAGGTCATCCCAATAGGGAGGATTCCAATCCCACGACTGCTCCCAGCTTCCATCCTTGACCGCAGCGGCGGTATCCAGATAGGAAGGACCCCAGTTGAAGTATGGGACGCCTAAACAAATATCGGGAGCCTGATCGCAGGCGCCTTCAAAGTCGTAAGGAACAGCCCAAACTGTATCGCCTTGCGCGGCACGCTGACCGGGAATATCAATACCTTCGGTTGTATCGATACCGCTTAAAACAACATCAGAGCCAGTATCCAGGAAGTTGGTTGCAACTTCTGACGGATCCAGGGTGACGCCCGGAATGTTGAACCAGAAACCGATCCATGTTACTGTAAACTTGAGGTCATCCGGATTTAAACCACGGAAATTTTCGTAGCAGTAGCGTGCACCCAGGTATGCTGAGGATGCCAGGCGTTTTGTTTCATGGTTGATCAGCGGCCCAAGGTAACCCAGGCTGCCATTTTCGGTCGCCAGAGCAGCTGCGCATCCAGCAATTGCCTTCATGTCTTCCATGCGACCCATGATATTACCCAGGTTTGGAGGCGCTTCGCCGGTCAGTGCATCATCACCAGAAATATTGATGAAGGTCAGATCGGGATATTTTTCTGCTACACCGAGGGTATCCTCTTCAAATTCGTCGGAGGTGGTCAGAACGAGTTTGGCGCCTTCAGCGACCATATCGTCCACTACACCTTCGAGGGTAGCTTCGGGTTTGTCAGCCGGATTCAGCGATTCGAATACGATCATGCGAGAACCGGGCATGTTTTCTTCAGTGTACAAACCGCCTTCGTAGTGAGCCTGGCTCCAACCGTGGTCGTTCTTCGGGCCTACGAGCACGACACCGAAGACGAATTCCTCGTCCACAGCTTCGGCAGCCGCAGGTGGAGCTTCACCGACGACAATCGAACCATCGACAATCCCTGCAATCGTCTCATCCGCTGAAGCCGAGACTTCTGCTGGGATGTCATAGTCGGGGTTGTATTCCATCACCAGCCCGCCATTTTCCAGGGTCAGGGCGAAAGCTTTGCCGCCCATTGTACCGCCTTTGACCATGCTGATGATCTCATCGAGCACAACTGTCCAGTCATAAACCTGGTTAGCGACCACGATGTCAGGCGCCAGAGAGGTCTGGTTTGCTTGAGTGCCGAACCAGGTAACGCCATTCTCTTCAGCGACACCAATCGCGCCGACGACCATCTGGGCGGTTCCGGTCAGACCATCCGCGCCCGCATTCAGATGGGTCTGCGCAGCTTCAGATGCCAGGGCAACATCACTGAATGAACCGATGTAGTTAACGTTTACCTGTACATCTGGATTGGTTGCTTCCGCGCCGGCAACGAAACCATCCACATACAGCTTGGCGTCTCCAGTCTCGATCGGGCCGACAACACCCAAAACGCCGCTCTCAGAGAGATTGGCGGCGATGACGCCATTCACATAACCGCCCTGCTCGGAACGGGCTTCGTAGGCGTACACATTATTAACACCCTGGTCAACAAATGTATCCACAGTAGTCCCCCAGGCGAAACTGGTGTCCGGGAAGTCAGGAGCAATTTCCAAAAGGGAACTTCCATATTGTGATCCATGGGCGATGACAAGATCGAAACCCTGGCTGGCATAATCCCGTATGGCTGCAGCGGCATCGTCCACTACAAATATGCCATCTGAATAAGCAAATTCAAAATTCTCAGAACCCATTTCGTTTTCGATAGCAGCCAGTGAGTCATACATGCTCTGGCTGAATGCAAGATCGTTTGTTGCACTTGGCATGACGACGGCCACCTTGAAAGGACCCATTGCTTCTTCGGCGGGAGCCTCTTCTTCTGCAGGAGCAGCCTCTTCTGCCGGCGCTTCTTCTGCGGGCGCTTCCTCCGGCGGGGGCGCTTGCGGCGCCTCTGTTGGGGTTGAACAGGCGCTCACGATGATCGCAAGCAAAACCAGCAACCCTAAAATCTTCGATATTTTTATCATTATCTTCTTCCTTTCCTTTATGGTTTAGTACCTATTTTTGCTAATGGTTGATATGTTTGCTGCTGTTGTTTGATTGAACGGCACCACCTCCTTTATAGATAGAATTCTAATCACCGCGTTCAAATGGTTTGGTTAATGCTGATGGGGGTCTAACCCGTTGACCTGCAATTACTAACACCAGTATGGTGAGTATATAAGGCAGCATAACTGCGATATCTGAAGGTATCGGACTGCCCAATACCTGCAGCCATAACTGGAAAGCGATTACACCGCTGAAAATCAATGCGCCTATCATTACACCGAATGGTCTCCAACCTCCAAAATATACTAGGGCTACTGCGATGAACCCAAGCCCGCTGGTGAGGTTCTGTTGAAATACATTGAGCAGCGCGATGGAAAGCGATGCTCCAGCGATACCGGAAAGGATGCCTCCTAATATCACAGTTGTATATCTGATTTTGGCTACGCTCACCCCTAACGAGTCGGCCGCTTCGGGATTCTCCCCAACCGCGCGCACGTTTAAACCGAAAGTGGTTCTTTTCAGTACAAAAATAGCAATAGGGACCAGTAAATACGCGCCGTAAACCAATAAATTCTGGTTGAAGAGCACTTCACCGACGTAGGGTAAATCGCTTAAAAATGGAATGTAAATTGGTTTAAACCCGCTTACAGTTTCCACTGTCCCCAGCGTTTTTTGAAACAGCAAATCGCTCATTCCTAACCCAAAAAGAAAGAAACCAATCCCGCTTATTCCCTGTTCAGCTTTCAAAGTAACACTCACAAAAGCCATTGCCAGTCCCATAATCGCGCCAGCGATGACGGCAGCGATAAGCCCGAACCAGAGATTTCCAGTGGTCAAAACAACATAAAAGGCTGCATAGGCGCCTAAAAGCATCTGGCCTTCCAATCCGAGGTTCAAAACGCCGCTTCTCTGGCCGAAAGTCTCTCCGATACCAGCGTATAGATATGGGGTGGCCAGGCGAATACCTGAAGCGAGAACACCAATGACTACGTTTATTGAGAGTAGTTCAGTGATCATGCGGTCACCTCAGCTTCCACGCGTTTTTCCGCTTCGTCCATTTCTTCTATTTCCATCAAACGTTTCTTTTCTAAACGCTGTTTAAAATATTCACTGCTGACTACAAATACTACCAGCAATCCGTTAAGCGCTGTTATTAGAGCGGAAGGAATTTGCATTGCGCGCTGCATGGCGTTGGCTCCCACGATTAGGGCTCCGAAGAAAAATGAAGCCGGAATTGTTCCCAGTGGGTGGAGTTGTCCGAAAAGGGCAGCCACAATGCCATTAAATCCGGCGCTTCCGGTGAAACCAGTCGCCGAACCATCCGTGAACATGCGGTGGTGAACGCCAAAGACCTGGACAGCGCCGGCTAACCCAGCCATGGCGCCGCTGAGCAGCAGAGCTAAAACCATATAGTGGCGTACGTTGATTCCGGCGTACCGAGCGGCGAACGCATTCAGGCCGACAGCCCGGATGCGGTAGCCGATGGTCGTCCGCCATAGAAAGATGTAGACCAAAATGGCTGCGACCACCGCTATCGCTGCTCCCAGGTGCAGCCGGGTGGGTATCAGCCGCGGCAGATCATAAAGGCGCGATAAGCGTGCAGTTTGGGGGATGCGTGAAGCCGCCTCCAACTGCACAGGATCGATCATAGGACCACGCAGCAAGTAATTCATCCCCTGGACTGCTATAGCGTTCATCATAATTGTGCTTAAAATTTCGTTCACATTGAAATACGCTTTCAATACACCTGGAATACCTCCCCAAACTGCGCCTCCAAGAAATCCAGCCAGCAGCGCAACCGGGACAAGGACGCCAAATGAGGCATCCGGTAAAGCCAATCCTACATAAGTAGCGCTTAAAGCTCCTACGATCAGCTGTCCTTCGCCGCCGATATTTAACACTCCGCCGCGAAAAGAGATGCAGATTCCAACGCCCACAAGCAGTAACGGTACAGCTTTGACGATGGTGTCAGCCAGCGCGTTCTTACTGCCGAAAGCGCCCTGTATCATGGCTGCATAAGCTTCGAGGGGATTCGTCCCCAGCAGGAAAAGTAGGGCGGCGCCAACTGCAAGCGCAGCTAATGTCGCCAGTAAAGGCATGAGGATAACAAACAGACGGTCGTACCACGGTGGTTTTCTTGTTTTTGAGGATGTCATTGGCACCTCTTTGAGGATCCTTTATCGCTCTACGAAGTTGGTACTCAAAGCCATGGGCGCGGAGATTTTAAATAAACGCCGCAGCGGCGGTTGGATGCGTCTCGGCATATATGAGATCAATCGATCGGTAAAATCACTGCCCACAAATAATAGGACAAAAATCATCAGCAGCCAGGGTATGGCGTTAAAAGCGACCACTGATACTTCTGGGAAAGTCCTCTGAAGGATGGTGGCTAATACTTTTGTGGCACCGAACAAGAGCGCTCCCAAAGCTCCCCGAATAGGGGACCAGCCTCCGAAAATTACAATTGCCAGCGCAATCCACCCTAATCCCCGGATGTGCCCGTCGGACCAGCCGATCTTAACATCAAGCGAATATGCAGCCCCAGCTATACCTACCAAGGCTCCCCCGACAATTGTATAAAGATAACGCACCCGACTAACCTGAACGCCGCGCGCAAAGGCCGCTTCGGGTCGTTCACCAGCGCTTCTCAAATGCAGACCTGGTTGTGTTTTATTCAAATACCACCAGGCGGCAGCCACCAAAATAAAAGCAAAGTAGACCGTATAGCTTTGGTCGAAGAAGATTGGACCGATGATAGGGATGTCCTTTTAATACCGGGATACCCACATGTTTTACAAAAGGACCGGGGGTTCTGGTGAAATTTTGACCGAGAAATGCGCTCAGATCATCACCTAGCAATGTCAGGACAAATCCGATAGCGACCTGGCTTTTATTCAAAGTGATGCTGCCAAAGGCTACTATCAAAGCAAAGATCATACCGATTACCGCGCCTGCAATAAAACCTAACCAGACACTATCGGTTGTTAAGGCTACCACAAACCCGCTCATGGCTGCCATCAGCATTGTTCCGTCCAGAGACAGGTTTACAATGCCGGATCGTTCGGTAATTGTTTCACCGACGACCGCGATGATCAAGGGAGAAGCGGCGAATACGACTGAAGCAAGAATTCTTACGATTTCAGGCTCGTTCATCTTTTCCCTCCGGGTGCAAGAATTTAATAATGCGGCTGTCCCCAAACAATAGGACCAGCAGTACCAGCACCCCGGTTAAAATGCCTCCGATTGAGGAATGCAGTTGGGTTCTAAGCTGCAGCGTGATACTTCCATTAAGGATCACGGAGAAGAAAAAAGAAATGAATGGAACCCATAGTAATCGATATCCGGCCAGCATCACGACCAGTAAAGCCAAAAAGCCGATTCCTCCTGATATGCTTTGCCTTAGACTGTCAAACCAGCTGAGCACCCGTACCGCGCCGCCTAATCCCGCCAGGGCGCCGCAGAACATCATCGCAAAAATTGTTTCCCGTTCGCTGGCAACACCGAGCAAGAATGATGAAAATGGATTTTTCCCCAGCGCTTTGAGTTTAATCCCCAGAAGGTGCCGCGCAGCGTTACGTATACCAGCCCAATTGCTATTAAAGTGATTACGAAGGAAATTGGACTGAAGCGTGATTCAGCGAATCTGGGGAGTAGTGCAATTTCTGGGAAGGGCGCAGTCCCCCGAAAAGTGCCGCCTTCAGGCGGCTGCCAAGGTCCCGAAATCAAGTAGTTCGTCAGGATAATTGCGAGATTGTTAAGCGCCAAACCGCTGAATATTTCGTGTACTTTTCCTCGGGTTTTTAATAACCCTGAAATGGCAGCCCATAATGCGCCAGCTAGCATTGCAGCCAGTATTTCCAACGGTATCTGCAGCGGTGCAGGAGCATTAATTTTTAGCGCTACCCAGCTTGCAGCAAGTGAACCTAAAATGATTTGCCCTTCAATGCCAATGTTCCATAAGCCGGCGGTGAAAGTAATCACAAGACCGACTGCGCAAAGCGTTAAGGGTACCCAGAATGCCGTTACACTTAGAACCTTCGATTGGTCTCCAAACGAGCCTTGAAATATTGAATTTAATGCATCAATTGGGCTGGTATCGTAAATAACTAAAAGCCCAGCTGTGAACAACAGCGCAGCAATGATTGGTACTGCCGGCCAGACAAGAGTAAAAACTCGTCTGGCGTTCATACACTTCCTCCAATCAGGTAACCCAATTCTTCTACGTTTGTATCTTTTGCTTCAACTATTCGAGACATTACACCTCCCGAAAAAACAGCGATACGGTCACTGCGTTCTAAGATTTCATCTAGGTCAGCGGACATAAACATAATTGCTGTGCCATCTTCTCTTCTCCTGTAGAGCTGATCCCAAATCCAATTTGTTGAGCGTACATCCAATCCTCTGGTAGGATGTTCCAGTAAAAGGAGTTTGAGAGGGCTGTTTAGCAATGCGTAAAGCAAACGCTGCTGGTTGCCGCCGGAAAGTTCATCCGCAAATGTATCTGGTTTTCCAACAATCTGGTATTGTTCAATTCTGGTAACGCTCCTATCTTTCGCTTCATTCCAATCGATGAAGAAACTGTGTTCGGGTTGGGCCAGAACGATGTGCTCGGTAATGGTCAATCCAGCGACCAATCCGGCTTCTAAACGACCGGCTGGCACATATGCCACCTGGGCAGCTTGCATGCGGTGGTAGGGCCACTGAGTAACATCCTGACCGTCGAGCAGAATTACCCCGCTTTCGGGCTGGATCAATCCCGCACAGGTGTGCTGTAATAATCCCTGTCCACTGCCTTCGAGACCAGCTAAGCCGAATACTTCACCTGCTTGAACGCTTAAGTTGATTTCCTGCACCCGCAGCCGGTATGTCGATATCGTTAGGTCCTGCAGTTCAAGCTTAGGATAATCCATCATCAACGGTGCCCGGTCGCTTCTCTTTGGTATCTGGCCGAACATCATTTCAACAAGTCTATCATTTGGGCATGGTATATCTATTCCCCCCACCAATTTCCCTTTTTGCAGGACGAAAGCATAGTCGCATAGTTCCTGAACTTCGTCGAGTTTGTGCGAAACCAGGATAATGGTTTTACCTTCCTCATGCGCCATGATCCTCATCGAATCGAACAAAACATCTTTCTGTTCCACGCTGATGCCAGTGGTTGGTTCATCCAGAATCAGGGCTTTTGCGCCGCCGGCCAACAAGCGGATGAGTTCAAGCTGCTGCCGTTCACCTAACGAAAGACTATCCACAAAAGCCTGCATATCAAGTTCGAAATTGTAGTGAGTGAAATATTCACTCAATTCCTTTTCGACCAATTTATAATCCAGGTTAAGCCTGCGGTCGCGACCTAAAAGGTAATTATCGATAATCTTGAAGGGCGGGAAGTCAAGCGGCTCTTGATAAAGCATCCCAATCCCGCATTTCAGAGCTTGAGCTGGGGACTGGAATGTGCTCGCTTCATTATCAAGCAAAATCTGACCTCGATCTGCTGGCTGGTAACCGGAAAGTATCTTCATCAAGGTGCTCTTTCCTGCGCCATTTTCCCCCAAAAGACCATATATCTGGCCTCCTTTTAAATGCATAGAAATACCATCATTCGCTTTTACAGAACCAAAGTATTTGCGAATATCCTGCAGGTCGATGTCCATTCTGATATTTCTCCTGATCTAAAGTAAAGAAATAAAAATCAAAAATCCATTTTATTCAGGGGTAATCAAGGTTCCAGTTTCGCCTTTCAGCGCCCGGCCGATATTTTCTGGATCTGTGATGATGGCCTGTTTTCCACCCGATTCAAGGAACCAGATGATGGCGGCGATTTTTGGCGCCATTGAACCTTTAGCGAAGTGTGTGCCTTCTTCAAGATATCCTTTGGCCTGCTGAAGTGTCATCTGGTCAATCCATTCCTGATCTGGCTTGCCAAAATTGAGGGCGACTTTTTCTACTGCGGTCGAGATCAGTAATAAATCGGCATTTATATTTTGCGCCAGTAAACTGCTGGCGAAATCTTTATCGATCACTGCTGCCGTACCAGCATAATCGCCTGCGCCTTTATCAATAACAGGAATACCTCCACCACCGACGGTGATGACCACTGTGCCGTTATCGACCAGGGTCTTAATCGAATTCAAGCTCTACAACTTCTTTTGGTAGGGGAGAAGCGACCACGCGTCTCCATCCCCGACCGGCATCCTCGACCACATTCCATCCCAGTTCGGAAGTTCTTAGCTGAGCTTCATCTTCTTCCATGAATCCTCCGATTGGTTTGGTTGGTGTGGTGAAGGCAGGATCATCCTTATCTACCAGAACCTGAGTGATAACTGTTGCTACCGGTTTCTCGATCTTTCGTTTGTGAAGTTCGTTCTGCAAAGTTTGCTGCAGTGAATAGCCAATGGCGCCTTGAGAATCCGCGCCGCAAACATCCAGAGGTACTTCGTGCATTCCCTCAACCCGGTGTGCGATCTCTGATCGCCTTAGGATGAAGCCTACCTGGGGACCGTTCCCATGACCGATAGCGATATCCCATCCCTGTTCGATCATATCAGCGATGTGATAGGTGGTTTCTTTTGCCGCCAGATATTGATCCTCAACGGTTTGACGGTTTTTATCTTTTATAAGCGAATTACCGCCAATAGCAACTACTGCAACTTTTTTATCTGTCATAAAAATTTTTCCTTATAAATTATCGCATAGTGAGGGCCATAACCGCTTTTTGGGCATGCAAACGGTTTTCGGCTTCGTCAAATACGACGGAGTTTGGGCCATCCATCACACCATCCGTGACTTCAATATTGCGGTCGGCGGGTAATGGGTGCATATAGATTGCATCGCTTTTTGCGAGCGCTATCTTTCTTTCGTCAGTGATCCAGTCTTTGTATTGATCCTGGATTTTTTTACCTTCATCTGCATCTTGTGTGGTGAGCAAAGGTCCCCAGGACTTGGCGTAGACAATATCCGCATCTCTAAATGCTTCTTCCATATTGTCGGTAACTTCGAAGCCCGCGTTATACTTGCGAGCTTGTTCACGCGCCTGGTCCATTATTTCAGGCATGAGTTTAAATTCAGGAGGATGCGCCAAAACGACATCCAGCCCAAACCTGGGCATTTGCAGGATCAGAGATTGGGGGACTGAGATGGGCTTCAAATACGAAGAGGCATAAGCCCAGGATACGACCATTTTTTTGCGTCGTAAATCACGCCCTTTTTTCTCGATGATGGTCATCAAATCCGCCAAAATCTGGAAAGGATGATAAAACTCACACTGCATATTGAGCACCGGCACACGCGAGGCGCTTGCGACAAGGTTTAGATAACGGTTGCCGATTCCCCAGTCCACATGGCGTATTGCGATTCCGTCGAAATAACGACCGAATATTTCCCCCATTTCTGTTTCGGTGTCTCCATGGGAGATTTGGGTGGTCCGGCTTTCGATAAAAGCCGCATGCCCTCCGAGCTGTGCCATGCCGGCTTCAAACGATCCACGCGTGCGTGTGCTGGAGAAAAAGAACAGCATTGCTAAGACTTTGTCCCGCAAATATGCGTGCGATTCTCCCAGGGCTCGCTTTTGTTTAAGGTCAAACGCAACATCCAGCACGGTTTCTACTTCTTCCTTACTGAAATCCAGATCGCCTATCAGGTCTCTATTTCGTAAATCGGTTTGCATGTAATCGTCTCCAGTAATTTTTCCAAAGTCCGTCAGCAAAAGGGTGTTCGTCTAATGTATCCTTTTATTAAGGTGAATTGAGGAAATCCTGCTCACCTGAATCGATGAATTGGCCTTTGGCTAATCTTACTCCATTGCTCCCAGTACTAAAGCCAGGAGCGCCATGCGCATTACAACACCGTTGAAAGCTTCCTGCCAGTAGCGTGACCAGTGGGTGATATCCACATCGGGCGGTATTTCGTCCATACGCGGCAGCGAATGCAGCAGAATGGCATCCGATTTCGCTTTGGTTTCCAGCAGTTCGCGGGTGATTTTGTAGTTCGGGGGAGTCAAGCCCACATCATCGGAGCGTTCATCACGCGATTTAGTATAGTCTGGCTGCACCACGGGTTCCACAAGGATCACATCCGCATCCGCGATGGCCTGTTCAACATGTTCAACTTCTTTGAAATTAAGGCTGTATCCTTCCAATTCTGTTTTGAATTCATCCGTCAATGATAATTCGGGCGGCGAAACAAAAGTAATCGGGCAGTCGAACTGGGTGAGACCATAGGCTAACGAGTGCATCGTTCGCATGCGCATGTCGCCTACTGCTAACCAATTTAATCCATCGATGCGACCTTTTTCCTGTAAGACTGTATAAAGGTCAGTTAGGATCTGGGTAGGGTGTTCGCCCCAGCCATCACCGCCATTTATGATGGGTATGGAGGCCCAATCGGCTGCTTCCTGCGGGGCTCCCTGCTGGAAATGGCGCATAACAATAACATCTCCATAATATTCGAGCATCTTTACGGTATCTTTAATCGATTCCTGATAGAAATCACCAGCGCGTGTCATTTTGGCGTCCGAAAAACCGGTCACATGCCCACCCAGGCGGTGCATGGCAGCTTCGTGAGCCAATCGTGTGCGTGTGCTAGGTTGGTAAAAAGCGGTAACCAGGGTTTTTTTAGCGAGTAAATCCGTGTTTTGGCGTCGGTTAGCGATTGGTTCCAGTTCTTTGGCTACATCGAAAACCTGGAAAAATTCATTCCTCTCAAAATCTTTCAGGGACAGTATGTCCCGACCTGTAAAACTTCTCATTCCATATTCTCCTTTTCGTAAAATGTTTGCTAAAGATATTTGTTTATTTGCGGCTGAATCAAATCAAGTCTGCTGACCGATTCGGCGAACTACATGAAAATTAAAGTATCCGGGTAGAAAATAACTGTGGGATATGTTAACCACACGTCCATCTGGCGTGTATAAATCAGCGCTGAGGTACAGGAGCGCATCCCCTCTCTGAATTCCCAGCGCACGCGCAACCATCGCTGTAGAAGTGACAGCGTTAATATCGGTCCGAGCTACCATTAATTTTGGCGTACCTTTTGCCAGCAGCAGATCGAGGATTGAACCCGTAAATCTTTTGTCTACTTCCTCTGGTTTAAGAACGTCCAGGGGTAAGACATCTGTCAGGAAAGCAGCCGGCCGGTCTCCAGCGATAATCACCCGCGAAACGTCCAGTACGTAATCGTTTGGATGGATTTCCAGGGTATTGTATTCGCTTTCTTTGGGCAGCCGGACATCCGTGCGCCATTTTCCGAGTTTGACTTTGAGCCCAATCCGGTCGGCGAGGGTCTGGATGCTCTCCAGCACTTCTAGACCGCTTTCGATCACCTGGGAAGGGCGCGTAACGAATGTGCCGGAACCTTGCCTGCGTCGAATCTTACCTTGAATTTCGAAAGTCCTCATTGCTTCACGCAGGGTAGCACGCGAGACACCCAATTGTTGGGCGAGTTGTGGTTCTGAGAGCAGTTTATCACCGGGTTCTTTGGAATCGATGATGCTTTCCAAATCCTGGTGAAGTTTTTTTGATACAGATAAATATGTCATGGTTATTATTATGAATTAATATCGATATGATTTACGATATCAGCGCATGTATTATTTTATTTTCAGGACTCAATAACCGGTATAAAATCAAACTTCGTCACGTCCACCAGTCCCAGATCTGAAATGCGCAGTTCCGGGATCACTACCAGCGCCAGTAGGCTCAACTGCATATTCGGGTTGTTCATCGTGCAGCCGCATGAACGGAAACCTTCCAGGACTGTACCTGCTTTACCCGCCACTACCTCGGCGCGTTCGTTGGACATCAATCCGGCGATCGGAAGTTCGACCTGTCCAATTATTTCTCCATCTCGTACGACGACCTGGCCGCCTCCAACTCTGGCCAGCTCATTGGCGGCAATCGCCATGTCTTTTTCGTCTGTTCCTACGACGATCATATGATGGCTGTCATGGGCGACGGTTGAGCCAACCGCGCATGGGAGGTTGAAGCCAAAACCGGATACCAATCCAACCGTAACTCCTCCGCTTCCTTTATGTCTTTCAACCAGTGCAATTTTATTGATATCAGCGGCAATATCCGTTTTTAGCTCGCCTTTTTGAACGGGAATCTCAATTTTTAAGTGACGAGTTGGAGCCTGGTTTTCTACAACTCCGATGACATTTGCCTGCACAGATAGCTGGTCAGGAGCGGGAAGGCGAAAGTCTGCCGCATGTAATACATGTCCCAGGTGAACAGATTGTGTCGCCCATTCTGGATATTCGTAAGCTGGAAGATCGAAAATGGGTTTCCCATCTTCAACCAGGACCATCCCTTTGGCGATAACCATATCCGTCGCCAGCTGTTCCAGGTCGGTCACCAACAGCACATCAGCGAAGCGACCTGGCGCGATCATGCCGACATCACGCTGAACACCAAAATGCTGCGCTGTGTTTATGGTCGCCATTTGGATGGCTGTCATCGGTGGAACGCCATGTTTAATGGCTTGTAAGATCGCCCGGTTCACATGTCCGTCATTGACCAGGGTTTCTGAGTGTGAATCATCCGTGCATAAAATAAAATTGCGTGGGTCAAGTCCGTCTTCCGTGATGGCTTTGACACCTTCTTCAACATCATGCCAGGCTGATCCGTAGCGCAGCATCGCTTTCATGCCCTGTCTGACCCGTTCTACTGCATCGACTTTACGAGTACCTTCGTGGTCATCTTCAGGACCGCCGGCAACATAACCGTGGAAAGGCAAACCGAGGTCGGGGGAAGCATAGTGCCCACCGATAACTTTTCCGGCCTCCAGCGTGTGAGCCATTTCAGCATGCATCTTCTCATCGCTGTTAAATACGCCGGGGAAATTCATCATTTCCCCTAATCCGATGATGCCGTCCCAATCCATTGCCAGGGCGACTTCTTCCGGTCCAATACTGGCGCCGGGTGTCTCCAGACCAGGAGCAGAGGGTACGCAGGAAGGCATCTGAACCCATACATGGATGGGCTGTTGGGCGGCCTCTTCGACCATCAACTTGACCCCTTTGAGGCCGAAGACATTGGCGATTTCATGCGGGTCAACAAACATGCCGGTTGTTCCGTGCGGAATGACCGCCCGAACGAATTCTGTAACGGTCAGCATTCCTGATTCAATATGCATATGCCCATCAAGCAGACCGGGAACCAGGTAGCGATCACCGGCATCGATCACTCGCGTATTCTCACCGATGGTGTGTGAAGCATCAACCCCTACAAATGCAATTCGCTCATTAGATATGGCGATATCTGTATTTGGCAGAATTTCACCGGATTGTACATTTACCCAGCGACCATTGCGAATAACCATATCGGCCGGTTTTCGCCCCATGGCCACGTCGACCAGATTACGAGTAAGGTTCACTTTTTCAGCCAGGTCCATATCTCCTCCATGCAGGTGTATTATGTGTTGAAGATGTGCATTTTAAATGGAACTAAATTTCAAGAAGCCGCTGGGCGGCACCATTATGCTGAGCGATCAAATTTGGTAGATCAACCGTATTTATACGTCCCTCCTCAACAATCATTTTTCCTGCGACCACGGTGTTATCTACATTGACGGGTGCGCAGAATACCCAGAGCTGCCAGCGGATCATGCAGTGCTCCGGCGAATTCCAGGCGATTAAGATCCACGGAAAAGAAATCAGCGCAGTACCCCGGGGATAGTGACCCGATATCTGACCTTCCAAGCACTTCTGCGCCTCCGCGGGTGGAAATTTCCAAAGCGGTGCGAGCGGTCATCAAAGGCGGCGCTTCCTGACCGGATAACGATGCCCCTTTGAGCCCAGATTCTAAACGTGATAGCAGCATAGCCAGGCGCGCTTCTGCTAGCAAATGTGAACCATCATTGCTGGCAGACCCGTCTACACCTACGCTAACTTTTACACCGGATCGCAGCATTTCGAGTATTGGGGCGATTCCGGATGCCAGGCGCATATTCGAACTGGGACAATGCGCGACACCGCAGCCACCTTCTTTAAACAATTGAATTTCGCTGTCGTCCACATAAACTGAATGCGCAAACCAGACATCTTCGCCCACCCAATTCAGGATTTCCATATAGGCTGCTGGCCGGTATCCAAATTTTTCGACACAAAATACTTCCTCATCCTTCGTTTCCGCCAGGTGGGTATGGATCTGTACGCCGAATTCCCTTGCTAGCGCTGCGCTCTGGCGCATTAACTCAGGGCTCACACTGAAGGGTGAGCAGGGGGCTAATACGATTTGGGTCATCGAACCGGGATTTGGATCATGGTACGTTTCAATCAGGCGTTGTGAATCCTTCAGTATGCTCTCTTCATCTTCAACCACGCTATCCGGCGGTAAACCGCCTTTACTCTCTCCAAGGCTCATGGAACCTCTCGAAGCATGCAATCGTAAGCCTACTTCTAGGGCGGATTGGATTTCGTCGTCTAACTTTGATCCGTTTGGGAATAAGTACAGGTGGTCTGAGGCCGTCGTGCATCCGGATAAGGCAAGTTCAGCCAGAGCTGTTTTTGTAGATATGCGGATATCCTCAGGACCCATACGCGCCCAGATAGGATAAAGGGTTTTTAACCGATTAAACAAATTGGCGTCCTGAGCGGCTGGCACTGCCCGGGTTAAAGTTTGGTAGAAATGGTGGTGGGTGTTGATCAAACCCGGCATTAGGATGTGTCCGGATAGGTCGAGGACTTCGTCAGCGGATTTCGGCAGCTGCGAAGTGCTCCCCACCTGCTCAATAAAACCATTTGAAATAAAAAGACCACCGTCCGGTATCTCCCGGCGATGGTCGTCCATTGTAACCAATAAGGTCGCATTGCGAACCAGCAAAGTGGTCATAGGCGTTTATCCAAAGATAGTACTATTATTATCTGGTCAGTTGCATTAAAATTGTCTGACAATTACAGTGTATCAAAAATATTAAGAGAAGTCAATTGTCTGACAAATTATTAATCTTTCAAAGAGCAAGAATCGGGTGGCGAATTTTTTATTCATGCTTAGAATGGGATGAAATTAGAGTAGGAATGTTTAGAAAAAGGATTTCAAACCATGATAAATGAATATATCGATTTGTGCAGATGAGTACAGATTACCGGATTGTTGAGCAGGCGCTGTCCTACCTGGAAGAGAATCACCCCAGGCAGCCGTCGTTGGAAGAGGTGGCAGACAGTGTTGGGTACAGTCCCTACCATTTCCAACGTCTATTTACACGTTGGGTTGGGATCAGCCCCAAGCGGTTTACCCAGTATTTGACGAAAGAACATGCGAAATACCTCCTGGAAGATTCGGGACGTTTGTTGGATGTGGCTTATTCTACCGGTTTATCCGGTCCGGGTCGTCTGCACGATCTGTTTGTGACATGTGAAGCGGTGACGCCTGGAGAATATAAAAGTAAAGGTCAGGGTTTGGTGATTGAATACGGCTTTTACCCCACGCCATTTGGTGAATGTATGATCGCAGCCACCCCACGCGGCATTTGTAGTTTGATGTTCCTCGAACGTAACAGACGGGAAGATATACTCCTGGAGCTGAGAAGAAACTGGAAGAATGCATCGATATATGAGAATCAAGGAGCGGCACAGGAAGAGATCCAAAATTTGTTCCTGGTTAGCGGTAAACAATCACCAAAACCACTGCATGTTCTTTTGCACGGGACAAACTTCCAGATAAAAGTATGGGAAGCGTTACTTAAAATACCTCCGGGAAGGGTGGTTTCTTACCAGGATGTCGCCCAAGTGATTGGGGAACCTGGAGCCTACCGGGCGGTTGGAAGCGCGCTGGCACATAATCCAGTCCCGGTATTTATCCCCTGCCACCGCGTCATTCGAAAGATGGGTGAATTTGGAAGGTACCGTTACGGACGAACGCGTAAACAAGCTATGCTGGGTTGGGAAATGGCGAGATTTGCTGCATGAAAACCAGGATTTGGGCCGGCCTGGTCACGGTCTATATCGTTTGGGGGATAACCTACCTGGGTATTCGATTCGCGATAGAGACCATGCCGCCCTTTTTTATGACCGGTACCAAATTCTTAATTGCAGGAGCACTATTTTATGGTTTCAGCCGCATCAAAGGCGCTCCCCCGCCGACTGGAAAAGAATGGCGAGAGGCAGCGGTTGTCGGGATACTGCTCCTTGCAGTAGGGAACGGCGGCCTCACCTGGGCTGAACATCGAGTGGCGTCCGGGGTAGCATCTCTGGTTATCGCCACGGTCCCCTTGTGGATGTTGATTATTGACATGATTTTTTCGAGATCTAGAAAATTGAATGCATTTCATATTATTGGTGTCCTGATTGGATTTTCCGGTATATTAATTTTGATCGGACCAGCGCTTACGGACCTGAATTCAGGTTATCTTGATCCAGCGGGAGTGGTTGTGCTGCTGCTGGCAGCAATTTCGATGGCATCTGGGTCGATATATAACAGGGGAGCTTCCCTACCATCTTCGCTGCAGCAGGGAATTGGTATGGAATTGATCGTTGGCGCTGGGATAATGCTGATAGCAGGACTATTAATGGGAGAGTTGGTAAATTTTGATATTGGAGTTGTGAGCGCTCGATCTTGGGTTTCCTATTTCTATCTGTTGATATTCGGGTCGATTATCGGTTTTGGCGTTTATATCTGGCTTCTTCGAGTAGCGCCAACCCCGCTCGTATCAACGACCTCGTTTGTGAACCCGCTGGTCGCGCTTTTTATGGGGACATTGATCGGGCGTGAACCCCTGACGCCGCGCATTTTTCTTTCCAGCATGATTATCATTGGCTCCGTAGTTTTGATCAATATCGGTCAATCTATTTCATCAAAATCGGGGGTGAAGGTCGCCTACTCACCCACATCGGAAGATTAGGTTTTTCAGCCCTAATGGCTTTGGTATTCCGGAGGGAGCGCCCTCTGTGAAATTTATTCCCCAAAATTATCAATTCCCCCGGACAAGGATGTCCGGGCTACAATATCGATTAATCTCTGTAGCGCAGACATCCTTGTCTGCGAACGAAGTCCCCCAAAAATAACAAATCCCCGGACAAGGATGTCCAGTCTACAGTGTCAATACTTTTCCGAAATCACTTTTAATTTCACCGGACTCCCAAGATTTCAAAAAGGCTGCAACAGCATCGGGAGCGAATTGTTTTCCCTCACTGCGTAATATTTCCTCAACCGCCTCGCCCAGAGGAACCGCCGGGCTGTATGGCCGTTCGGTGATCATGGCATCCAGGCTGTCAGCGATGGCCACAATGCGCGCCCCTTCCGGTATCTTATCTCCCGATAATCCATCCGGATATCCATTTCCATCCCAACGCTCGTGGTGGTGCCGTACGATCGGTACCGCCTCCGCCAGGTAAGGGATATCGACGATCATCTCACTACCGATAACCGGATGCTGCAGGATCTCTTCTTTTTCTGCTTGATCCAAGGGCGTTGTTTTGAGTAATGTGCTCTCGCGAATGTGAATTTTACCGATATCGTGCAGGATCGCCCCGTAGCGCAGCGGTTCCATTTGAAATTCATGCCAACCCAGCTTGCGCGCGATTGCCAGCGAATAGGCTGTGACGCGTTCGACGTGACCGCCGGTGTATTTATCACGCAGTTCGATCGCCTTTGCCAATGCGGTCAGGCTGGCCTGGTAGGCCTGTTTCAACTGCGCCACCTGGAGTTGGCGGGTGCGCGCCAACCGTGAACGCACCGCCGTCATCAATTCCTCGCGCGTGATGGGTTTGATCAGATAATCTTCCGCGCCCAGGTCTTTCCCGGCAATCACATCCACCGTTTCGGCACGTGCAGTCAGGAATATAAAGGGAATAGTGACCCAATCCTGTCGGGCGCGCACAGCATGGAAAAATTCGAACCCATCCATCTCGGGCATGGCGATATCAGCCAGGATCAGGTGCGGGATGGTCTGCTCGAGTTTTTCCAGTCCCTGTCGTCCGTGGGAAGCGCAGATGACCGTGAAACCCTCCAAGGTGAGCAAATCATCCAGACCCTCGCGCATCACGTCGTTATCTTCGACAATCAGAATAATGCCTTCGCTCATTTTTAAATCCTATTTCGGGATGATCCACCTGAAGCGGAAGGTAGTCCTCCGGCTGGTTCGGCTGTCTGAACCGCATTTATGATGGCTGAAACGACGACTTCAGCGGCGTATGCGCCAACGATATTAAAATCCAAATTTTTATCTCCAGTAGATAAAGCGAATATTGTATCGCCGTCCAGCATGGTGTGCGCTGGACGGATCACCCTGGCGACCCCATCTTGAGCCATTTGGGCAACTTTGTTGGCTTGCTCTTTTGTGAGGAAGGCATTGGTCGCCACGACACCAATTACCGTATTTGCCTGGGATATCTGTTCAAAGATCATTTTACCGAGGGGGGACTTCATCAGTTCCAGGGTGTTGGCAAAATAACCAGCCTCACCAATATCCAATGGATCCTGAGTCATTGCTCGAGCGCCGGCAATGATACAGTTGCTGTGCGGGTCAACCACATCACCAAAGGAGTTAACTACCATGATGCTAGCGATTAAAACACCATCTCCCAGGTCCATGCTGCAGGTCCCGATTCCTGATTTCATGGCCTGGTTTACTCCCAGAATTGATCCAAGCCTTGCGCCGGTACCTGAGCCCACATTCCCCTGCAAGTGTTCCTGGTTGGTCAGCGTTTTCACATGCCTGGTAGCCCATTTCCGCATCCGGCCGGATATCACTGCGGCCAATATCCAGGTCAAACAGGATCGCTCCCGGTACGATGGGCACCTTCGCCAACCCAACATCGACGCCTATCCCTTTCTCTTCCAGGTAGCGTACAACACCTGAGGCGGCATCCAATCCAAATGCTGAACCACCCGAAAGCAGTACCCCATGCACCTTTTCAACCATATGCATCGGGCGCAGCAGGTCTGTCTCACGCGTTCCGGGAGCCCCGCCGCGCTGGTCGACCCCTGCCACCGCGCCCTCTTCGCACAGAACCACCGTACACCCGGTCAGAGCTTTAAAATCCTGCGCATGCCCGATTTTTATCCCTGGGATATCGCTTATCGATCCATCCAGCTGCATGTGCACCTGCCTCTTCAATAAAAAAGTTGAAAATTACTTTCCTAGTGAATTCTAGTATGGCGTATAAATATCATTTTTGCAAGGTGTACGGAATAACAATCTTGTTAGCAGAAAATATATCCAACCACAGTTTTCCAGATGTTATTTGGAATCATGTCTCAGGACGACACAATCTCTAATCCATTGTCCTCGCGCAGCATCTCGCGTTTTTTGCGAGACCTATCCTATGTTTTTCCCTTTTGGTATAATCTCCCCATTAAGGCCCCGTAGCTCAATTTGGCAGAGCAGTTGACTCTTAATCAATTGGTTACAGGTTCGAGTCCTGTCGGGGTCACCTAATATACTGGATATTATCCCAACTATCCCCCATTATCTTGTGATTTTAGCTCACTTTTATGTGGGCTATTTGTTTTTTTCTCGGATTCTGGTGCAGTTCTGTTGCAGTTTGGTGCAGTTTTCGGCCAGGATGTGGTCTTTGAGTTCTTACAATTCCTCAGAGTTAACCTTGAAAGATTCCATTTTCCCCAAATCTATCGGAATCGGTGTAACAAGTTCATCCATAATTCTGGCTGCTTCGGACTGCATCTCTACATAAAGGTGACCATATACACCAAGGGTAATGCTTGGTTTGGAATGCCCTAATATTTTTGAGACAACTATGGGTGGAACGCAATTGTTCAACATCAGCGATGCTGCTGTGTGTCTTAAATCATGAAATCGAATCTTCGATAAGCTGGCTCTCTGAAGAATTTTCAGGAAATCCGTCCTTAGATTACTTGCGTCACTCCCCACCAAGAACTCGTATAGATAAGTGTAGAGAATCTCTGCTCCATCTGACGTAACTCGATAGACATCCTCGTTCCGAAATCCACAAACACCCGGGATTGCCAAAACAGTATGACCGATGGTCATAGTCATACCCTCTTCAAGCTTGACGATGTTTTTTAATGTTATACTTTTCTCAGTATTTTAACTTATTTTTAATGTTAGGCAGCCTAAAAAATCTAGACCGCTAGTAACCCATAAGTTCTAGTGTGCCTAAGGCTTCCTAATTACGAGTAAGGCGGCAAAATGTATTGAAGCGTTGCTTGCTGCCTATCTAACCAAAGTATTTCCGGATAGAACAAGAGGAATTCGTACCTGTAGTTTGTGTATAAAACTCTGCCAAAAATAAAGTGGAGATGGAAAAACAAAAATCAGCTTTAACAGAAGGGCGGAGAATCAAATCCAGTACTTGTATTATGTTTTTACAGAACTTTTCGTGAAGCACTTGAATATGCCAAACCACCAGCAAAAAATAAATAAGATCAGCCGCCATCTTAAAAATAGAAAAAGTACTACACCACTTTCTTTAAAGAAAAAAGCCCCTCCACATCAGGTTCCTAAACCCCGGGACAGAAGATTTGATGATGAAAAAATCGATGTCAGTGACTTACACCAAATCCTCCATATTGACCTCGAAAAGAAAATTTGTGTCGCAGAACCTGGCGTTACATTCACGGATTTAGTCAAAGAAACCCTCAAATACAATCTCGTTCCCATGGTTGTCCCGGAATTAAAAACCATTACTATCGGTGGAGCTGTCTCCGGTTGTTCCATCGAGTCCATGTCCTTCAAGTACGGTGGGTTCCATGATACCTGCCTAGAGTACGAAATTATCACCGGGAAAGGCGATGTTCTAATCTGTACTCCCACCAATGAATATCGACTATTGTTCCAAATGGTTCATGGCGCCTTTGGTACGCTTGGAATCATATCCAAGCTCAAGTTTAAACTAATCCCCTCTAAACCTTTCGTCAAAGTTACCTACGAAAAATACCATAATATCGAAGATTATAAAAAAGCCATCTGGGGCCACTTCACCAAAAAGGATGTGGATTATATGGATGGCATTATCCACTCACCCCAAGAATACGTTCTCTGTGTGGCAGATTTCGTAGACTCCGCTCCTTCCACCAACAGTTACTATTGGATGAAAATTTACTATCTCACTACCAATAAGTTAAAGGAAGACTATCTTAAAACTTATGACTACTTTTTCCGCTACGACAAAGGTGTAACCAATGTCAACCCCAAATCCTTTTTGGGCAGGCTGCTTTTTGGCTGGTTTACCAACTCCACCAACACTCTCACCCTTGCCAAAATTTTCAATCGCTGGCTTCCTGAACACCTTATTCCCATGACTCTGGATGTCATGATCCCTTTTTCCAAAATCAAAGGCTATCTTCAATGGCATACTAAAGTTGTCAAGCACTATCCCCTCTGGTGCGTGCCGTACAAACTTGTGCGGGAATACGAATGGATTTCAGAAAACTATAAAAGAAAAAATACAGATCAACTATTCCTGGACATCGCCATCTATGGTATGAGGAAAAACAACAACATCAATTACTACAAACTCATCGAAGAGGAATTAATGAGAATAGGAGGCATAAAAACCCTTATCTCCAACAACTACTATTCTGAGGCAGATTTCTGGAAAGTGTTTAATAAAGAAAATTATTACAATGCTAAACGTATCGCAGATCCCGACAACATCTTCCGCGATCTCTACACCAAAACCTGCAAAGCAGTGATGGGCTTATAAAACAAAGGGATGGTTGAAATCGCAAATGACCTGCCCTAAAAAACTTTACAAAAGGTAAGTTAGGACAAGAACAAAAAGTCGGCAAGAAGAATACCGAGGAAACAATTTACATGTGAACAAATCATTACAATGAGGTCACCCCAACACATCTCGCGGAGTTACAAACCACCAGTTCCAGCCACTGTCCCCAAAAGGCGCTCGCAGCGCTGGCAGGTCAAGGTCCTGGTTCTCAGGCTGTGTACCGAAAGGGTAGACGAATCAGTGAATGGTGATCACTTGATCTTGTTCTACCCTTTTCGCTACCTTTCGTCTAGTATAAGTAACAGGGCAGGTCACTACCCTTGATGAATTTGGATATGTCAGCTAGATAAAAATAAGGTTGCATGAACCTGGATAATGATTATGATCACACTTCGTTGTACGCAGAAACTCCGGAAATATTTAGATATTGTTCCAGTTGACACACCTGAACCGACCACAGCAGTGTTAGGAGATTGGTACGTGAACCTAGTTCCCACTTTCTCCGGGGATCTCATTAGATTTTTAAGTGAAAAAGCTCTTTTGACTGTTGCTATTCCAGCCTGGGAGTCCAACAACTTAGTTCCATTATTTTGTCTGAGGGTTGCCAATCTACTGGGAATGATTGGAGTAGATCCAAAAGATATAACAAATGAATTAAGCCATTTTGACCAAGTCCAATATTGCAAAACAGCCAGTCGAAGTGCATTGGGATCTTTGAATGACTTTGCATGGCATTATCAAATAATGGGGGAAGAAGCTAGTGCTCCATCAAAGCTCAATCCGAGGGTAAAGGTGTTTTAGTTTGATCCTTGCATCTTCAGTGGTGAAATGCCAATTAATGCTTGTTGATTTTTCATTTCGATATTTAGACCAAGCCTGGACTTCACGCTGCAGGCATGCAGTATTTGAAATGCGTCGATTTAGACACTGTCTGGCGAGCACGCTAAATTCTATCTCTGCCATATTGAGCCAGCTACCGTGTTTTGGCGTGTAATGAAATTCAAAGCGTTCAAGTAATCGACGGGCTTCCTCAGGCGGAAAAGTTTCATAAAATGAGATCGGGGAATGCGTATTTAGATTGTCCATCACGACCACAATTTTCTCTGCGTCAGGATAATCCTGATCAGATAACTCTTTCATCGCCTCGGCCCAATCTTTCCGACAGCGATGATCTGTAATTTTGATGCGGCGTTTGTTTTCAAGCGGTGCAAAGAACATGAATAGATTGGCAACTCCCTGACGCTCATATTCATAGTCATAGCGTTGTACTTGTCCTGGTTCCATTGGCAAAGCAGTTTGAATATCTGCCAACAATTGTTTACTGCTTTCATCCATGCACACTACTGGCCGTTTCGGGTCATAAGGCCGTTTATAGACCGCCAAAACATCTTCCATTTGACAAACAAAAGCCGCATTTGTTTCTGGTGGAATACACCACTGCTTATTCAGCCACGGCTTGAGTTCGTTTTTTTAGCACGGTTCGGATCGTTTCATGGGAGACACTTTCCACATATGCCAGTTCTACCATCTGATCTCTCAGCAGTCGCAAAGTCCAGCCCGCATGTCCTTCTGGGGCTTCGCTGCATGTCAAGGCAATCAAATGTGCTTCCGCTTCTCCATCTAAACAGCGTTCATAGATCCGATCTGGCTTTTTGCGGCTCAACGTTCCTTTCAATCCTCTTTCATGATATTGCTTTCTGATTTGATAGACTGCTGATTTTCCGATTTCAAAGGCTTCACAAATTTTTTCATCAGTCCATGCTGGACCATGTTCTCCTTGATCTGCTTTCAGCAGTATTCTTGCTCTCCTCAGGCTTCGCGCTGCGTCCGTTCCAGCTGCAATCTTTTCAGCCAAATAGGTTCGTTCTTCTTCTGATAATTTGATGATGTGTTTCTTTTCCATCTCTGCCACCTTTTTTGATTTTTAGGTAGCAATTTCCGTGCCAATTATTCCTTTTAGCTTTGACAGAGTACTAGAAATATATTTAATTTAAGACTCTCGGAAGCTGAACTTAAATTAAGCCAGATGCCTTGCAAGCCTTTAGATTACAGATATCCATCTGAAGTAGCAAAAGAGTTGTTGGGTACTATGAGGAAGAATGCCAGCTAACCCTTAATAGGTCCTTACCTGGAAGGAGCTAAAGCCATCGAAATCGAAGACCTATTTATCCGAATGTCACACCAGATTCAGAATTTTGTGCGGTTATGTGAAGCTGTTGTCAAAGGATCCAATATAAAACGTATTGTTCTGACCACAGGTTACGACGATGAAATTCAGAAAGCCGAACTCGATCAGAAATTTGGTGAATTAGAGCAAAGCTTGCTTGAGATGGATATTATCTTTGATTACGATTTCAACTCAATAATTCATGATCGTGAAATTAGGTTGGATACTGGTTGAGAGATTAAGATTGGGAGGGGGTTAGGTTTTTACCAGAAGCCAGAAAGTTGGTTCGAGATTGGGACAAACGATTTGTCGTTACGGAAGTGTTTAGAGACGAAGGTGGATATATTTAGGGGCTAGGATTTTATCGGGAAAGGAAAAATTAACTTAATCCGTACTTTGTCGAGAATGCCTGATGACTTTCTACCATAGTCAGCGGAGCATCAAAAAGGAAAATTCTATGGGTCTCGGAAAAATTGAGATAGTCAATGTAAGGGATGTGTGGAAAGATGAAGCCAGTGATTTCACACCCTGGTTAGCGAGTGAGAAAGGTTTGGCGATGCTTGGGGAAATGCTTTGTGTTGAACTTGAACTTATTGCTACAGAGAGATGGACAGGATCTTATAATGTTGAAATCATTACCTAATCTGTTGATGGTGAAGTAGAGCTAATTGTCGTTATAGTAAACAAGCTTGATTCCGCCTTTCATGACCAATAAGGGAAGATCATTACTTATGGATCCGGACTTAATGCTGTTAGCTATGTTTAGGTAGAACCCTCATTTACTGATAAACAACGACAAAGGTATGTGTGCCTTTGAAAGATCAACAAGTTTTCATGTTCTGAAGGAGATGGTTGAAAAGGTTGAAATATGTTTGTGACGGCAAAATGAAAATCGGGAGGCAAATATCACATGGCGTGGGATGAAGGCCTTGAAGGTCCTGTACTCGAAATTGTAGCTAGCAATCGATCCCCCCTTAGAGTTGTAGCAGGTCCAGGTACAGGAAAAACTTTCGCCCTGAAGCGAAGGGTAGCAAGATTATTAGAGATTGGAGTACCACCAGAGAAAATATTGTTGGTTACATTCACAAGGATGGCTGCCCGTGACACGGAAAGGGAAGTCCTGGAATTAAATATTCCCGGAAGTTGATAGAGTACACAAGAGGACTCTTCACTCGTTTTGTTTTTCAACTTTGAATCAGACAAATGTGCTGCATGTTACTGGTCGAAACCCCAGACCTCTTATGCAGTTTGAAACACGGTTTATGCTTGAAGATTTGGGATTAGATCAAGGGGAATACCAAGAAGATATTCATCATAGGAGAAGACGATTAAGAGCTTTCGAAGCTGCCTGGGCGTGCCAACAGGATCAACAACCTGGTTGGCCAGCAAAAAATGCAGATCGCTATTTTCAGGGAATCCTTAACGAATGGCTTCGGTTTCATCAGTCAATGTTAGTGGGTGAATTAGTGCCGATAACCTTAAAGTTATCTCAGAGACAACCCAATATGTCCGGAAAGAGGACGTTACCAACATGTTTTAGTTGATGAGTACCAGGATCTCAACAAAGCTGAACAACATCTCATTGATTTACTTGTTGAAAACGGACATCTTACTGTGGTTGGGGACGAAGATCAATCTATTTACGAAGATTTTCGTTATGCTCATCCAGAAGGAATATCTCACTTCAATGATGAACATCCAGATACAATTGATATTCCCTTAGTGGAATGTAGAAGATGCCCAACCCGTGTTGTAGCAATGGCCAATCATCTAATTCGAACGAATTTGCGGCGTCTCAAGCACCCTTTGTTACCGTATCCAGGTAAACCAAGGCGAGAGGTTCATGTTGTTAAAATGGCCAAATATGGAAGATGAAGCAAATGGAATTGCCGAGTTTATTGCTCGAAAGATAAGGTCTAATGAATTTGATCCTGGTAAAACTTTAGTTTTGTGCCCGAGAAGACAGTTTGGTTACATTCTCCGAGATGCTTTGGTTCAGCGAGGTCATTGCCCATAGTTTTTTTCAGGAAGAAATTTTGGAAGGTAATCCCAAACAATTAGAAGATAGCTTAGCTCAACAAGCATTTATGTTACTCAACGTGCTAATAAACCCCAATGATTTAGTTGCCTTACGATGTTGGCTTGGTTTTGGACACCACAACCTTCGTGTTAAAGAAATATCATAGATTACGGGATTTTTGTGCTAATAACGGTGTGCCCGTATTGGAAGCCTTGCGTATGCTTGATTTAAATGAGATCAAGGTTCAATATACGAGCGGATTGGTTGAGAGATATCATCAACTTTCAGAGAAATTGGCAGTTCTTGGCGAAAGAAATATTCGAGGAAATAATTAGTATAGTATTTCCAGAAGATCAAGAGTGGGCTGAACCATTTCGTGTGATCCTGGACCGAAATGATGCAATTGGATCTCTAAAGGAAGCCCATAGACTTTTACGAGATAATATTATCCAACCAGAATTACCCACTGAAGTCGACTATATCCGGATTATGAGCCTTCACAAATCAAAAGGTTTGAATGCAGATCATGTAATCATTACTGGTTGTGTTGAGGGGATTATTCCCGGGGTTCCTGACGAAAATCAACCATTCGAATATCAACAGCGTTTCGTAGAAGAACAACGCAGACTGTTCTATGTCGCAATTTCCCGTACAAAACAAAGCTTAGTATTATCAAGTGTTTCAAGTTTGCCCCGTCAATTAGCACACAGAATGAGAGCTTGCATTGCCGGTGGAGATGATCAAAATGCGGATACAATCACATCCACATTTATTATTCTGATCTTGGACCAGATTGTCCTCGATCTATCACTGGGGGAGGAGTTACTATCCACGATCTGATTCCACATTACCCTTAATAATACCTAAATGATCGAATATAAAAACCTGTTCCTCTGAAGAATGTCAGTTATTACAGAATATCATGAGGGCTGCCTGAGCAACGGCTTTTTGGTATGTTACTTGATTCCTGTTGCAAATTAGCCCCTCATGCGTGGTCATGCCCTGGCTTAAAAGTTACTTCGGCTTCACGAAGTTTGGTAATAATTTCCTCAGGTGAAAACTATTACCCTATCTTTCTTGCCTGCTTCCTTTTCCTTCTAATCCTATCTTATCTTTTGGATCAGTTTTTGTGGGGCCAGGTCAGTAGGGCCAGTCTTGAAGCAGTCTTAGCATACTTCTCACTCAGGCGTGGCACATACTGGCTGGCATTCTGCTGGAGGTGAAACTGGCAGCGTAGCCAGGGAATGCCGCTGAAGACCGCTTTGCGGGCTGCCAACAGGCCAACATGGGCATCGCTAATGATCAGTTCCACACCGTTCAAGCCTCGCTCCACCAGGCCTTGCAGGAAGTCTCGCCAGTGCAGTTCTTGTTCGCCCATTGAGACAGAAATGCCCAAAATCAAGCGTTTACCGTCGGGTTTTACACCACTGGCGATCAGTACAGCTGCGTCCCGGATCTGGCCATCTACCCGAACTTTCTCGTACATAGCATCCAGGTACAGGTAGATGATTGTTCCCAGGGGTCGGTTGCGCCAGGCTTCCAGGACTTCATCCAGCAATACGGCTGCCCGGCTGACCTGCGTGGAGGAGATCTCGCTGCCGCATAATCGTTCGGTGATTGCGGCAACTTTGCCGGTGGACACGCCCTGCATGTACATCACCGCGCCATCAGCGCGAACACCCCCCAGCCCAAGTATTCACGCGTGTACGTGGCGTAGCGTTCGGGTTCCGAGGTCAGTTGGGCTCGAACTTCTTTCGCGAAGTCGTCATCGGGATTCGCTTCGAGCCATCGGCGCATGGTGAGCCACTTGGCTGCCTCGTACCTGTCCCAGCCCTCTTGGTCTGCCAGAACCATTTCCACGACGTCGTAGTCGAGTTTGCCGAAAGACGCGATCAGTTCTGGAAGCATGAGAAAGTCGGCTATCGAACCGGCATGGCAACCCTTGGCAACGTCTTCTGTCGGCGGTAACTGCAACCAATAGGGCTCGCCGATGAGGATGATCCCTCCCGTGCGGAGGCTTTTCGCCAGAAGTTCGATGGTGCCGACGACTCCCCCGCCGATCCACGTGGCGCCGAGACAGGCTGCCACACCGACCTTTTCGTCGGCTACGTAGCCGGCAGCATCGCCGTGGATGAACTCGACTTGGCCGGCAACACTGAGTTCTTCAGCGCGGCGCTTCGCTTGATCGGAGAACAATTGGCTCATGTCGATACCAGTGCCAATGATTCCGTAATCGCGTGCCCAGGTGCACAGCATCTCGCCCGAGCCGCTGCCGAGGTCGAGGACACGGGTCCCCGGTTCCAGGCGCAACGCCGCGCCGAGAGTAGCGAGTTTTTCGGGTGTGAACGGGTTGTGGATGCGATGAGCACTTTCGGTGATGTTGAAGATCCTTGGAATGTCCATTGTGAAATATCTCCTTACGGGTGTGAATTGATTTCTCTACTGCAATGGTTAAGGTTTGATGTGGCGGGCTGGGGGAAACTGGCGTTTCGACTTTCCCCCACCCCGCCACATCAAACCGAGTTGAACTAAGCCGTCTTAGTAAACCCACCTGGATATTTGGGGTTTAAGGTACGCTACTAGGTCAAAACCGTCATCAAATCGGTAGATATGTATTGATTGTACGACAATAAAGCCTGTCTGCACAAGCCAGGAATCCAGTGAAAGTGACAATCGGATAAATATTTCCTGGCATGAGACAAGTGGAACCAAGGGTGCAAGTGCGCAATCCAGCATCCAGTGAAAAAGTGAGGACGGGGAAACGTAGCCGCTCATGGTGGGCAACGTCCAGTAGATTGAATTTCACAGCGGAAAAGCAGCAGCTGACCGCAGCTTGGGCAACGAGCCTTCGGCAGAGACCTCGGCGGCGGGCTTAGCTAACTTCCCAATCGCTTTGGATAGCCACGTCGGGTGCAGCCGCGGGTTGATCAGCGCAACGATGTATGGTGACATCTTTCAGTAAATCCCCGGAATCAACCGATAGCGCACGCGATGAGCATATTCCTGATACCCCGGCAGCTCTTCTTGCAGCGTTCGGTCTTCCAGCGTGGTTCTGATCACCGCTATGACCAGCGCTACAGCTGCCTGAATGAGTGTCCACAAGGAGCTTAAAGCCAGCACAATTCCTAGCAGTGGCAGTATATTTCCGGCATAGCCTGGATGCCGAACGATTCGATATGGGCCGCTGTCACACACTTCATGCCTGGTGCAGTTCTGGCATAGTTCCGGTGCTTTCCCGGTGCAGATGGGGCACCACAGCATGGAAATAATGTACGTCATAAGCCGGAAAAACTTGGGGTAGACAAAGCTTGGCGTAACTCTTAATCAACAAATTGCCAAAAGAGAAGACTGGATGTCAAGAGCTGGATTTATCTATAACCAAATAAGCCATTCAATGCAAGATATCTTTATTAGCCTGGTCAGCTTCTTCGAATATTTTCTTCACCTCGTTTTTCATTTCATCACTCGCACTTGGGTTATTGGGGATAAATTTGACCAGGTCACGCGCTTGCCGCAAGAGATCCTTTACATTGGCGATATAAGAAAAATCATATTTACCGGATTCGGCTGGCACGGGCAAGTCACGAGCTTGTTGAATAAGTTCGCGGGCGCGCTTGATACGCTCAGCAATTGTATTAATACGAGACATAGGTGCTCCTGTAATCGTGTGATCTCAGATATGAAGAGATAAAAGCAATTTTTCCGGAAAGAAATCTGTGCCTTTGTTGCTGGGTGTCAATTTTACGAATTATAAATGGCATTTTTAGATTATGTGATGTTAGCAGTAGAAATTATGCCAATCTCCTCAGTAGATTAACGATAGTCTCCGGCAGCGGCCACAACTTGATCATTTCATGCGAGAAAGCACCTGGGCGTTTAGGTAACAGTTATGGGAGTTGGATGTTGTTAGTGAACTCTTGGCTGTTACCAGGATCGGACTTTCATCAGTAGGCAGAAGGTGACTTTCAGGACAAACAAGCGAAACGTTAGGTTGCCCGATTGATCACTACTAAGTATCATGCGGATTTGAGTTCAAAAAGAACGGACCATCACAGCCAGGCTAAACCATTGAGCCAGTGGCCGTCGCCCCCTGTAGCGTCGAAGCTGGGACACGCTTCCACAGGCATCCAATCAACGCAAGCAGTGCCCCTACGAGCGTCACATAAATGCCAATATCTGTGGCTGCATAGAAACCTGCTTCGGGGGCTAGCTCCAGAATCCGCTGAAAGTCAAGAAACACAACTGATGCCGCGATTGCTGCTAGAACAGCTCCTGTGAGGTCAAACCACCTACGAGCCACTCCCCAGAAAAATAGCTGGCTAACTACGAGTATCAGACCGAATCCGGTCGTCAGAACTCCGTCTCCTTCCCATCCGACTTCTATGCCCTCGTAGGAGGGCCCATGAAGGCCAAATAGGTTAGGCACAGATATCCACGGAAGAAACCCACCGATGATCAAAAGAAGTGAGCCAACGAGTACCAGTATTTTTCCCTTATTCATTTGACATCCTTCCCATGAGGTCATATCGACCCCGACCAGGAAAACTCCAAGCCGCTTATGATCTGCCCCCAAACTATTCATCATTGTAACTATTTAACAGTATATATCACAATCGCTGAAAGTCAATTATTACTTAGTTTTGTGATTGCCCCCTCAACACAAAACCGCCGCCTGGCTGTCAGAGCGCGTCGTATACGCTTGACAAATAAGACACTACAGTACGGAGGTCTTCCACCAGGCGACGGCGCTTGTATTATACATGGAACCGCCACGGTGGACGAAAAACGTCACTGCCTCTCCCCAAAAAAAAGTAATGATAAGGAAAGCTATTATGAAGCCCAATATAATGAGTGCCCATAAAATGTGAGTCCGGCTCTGCTCATAGTACGCCTTAGAATAAACATTAGATAACGCCTTGGCAACAAGGTAAGTTATTACCACAAAAAAGAAAATAACTATAAGTGGCACCATTCTCACACGCTTCCTACATTGCTTTTGAATATTGTAAACGGAACTGTAAAAAATGACGCATAGTTTGCCACGCAAGGTACCCCCATCCGCACCAGACTGCGCGCTTCGCAACGTACCCAAGATCATACTGGCTAACGTAAAATTCCTTCCTTCGGGTATTATCGCAGGGTGCCTGTATACATAAGCAAAGAAAAATTTTTTGATCTATTGCATACCGAACCATAAAGTCACACAAAATTTTTATAAATCGCTGAAAAGTAGCGGCTCAGTATTGTGCTTGCCCATACATCTCGCCGCATACTAACTATATTTACTATCCTCTTCCTACGTATACGAATTAGGGCGACACATACTTACATGAATACCGAGGGGTACCAATAGTCTACCCACCCCCATCAAGTACTCCGAGCACCCCCGACGCTTTTTTATTTATAATTATTCGCTTCGGATTTTTGATACACCACATGCTGAGCCGCAAATTGCATGAGTCACAAGGTTTATCAAAGTATTTTATTGACTAATAAATAAGAAATAATTTGCGGCTTGGTATAGCCCCCCGATTTTTTCCACCACTAACTCTTGCCGATTCCTAAATACTGAAAATAAAAACCGCCACCCTTCAACTGCTACTTGAGAGCGGCGGCGTTAATAAGGATATAAGGTTTAGCGGGATACTAACGGTAAGTTTATATCATATATATATGGAATCTGGTATTCATATGCGCCCATATCCACCGTTGGCGTGCCATCTAAATTTCCATCAACGATGCGCGGATTCCCATCCAAGTCGGTGGAGACGTATGTTACAAAGTCATTATCTCCCTTATCTATCGCCGGCGAGCCCTCTTGCAACCGAAGGTTTCCCGCGCTGGTGGGAGCATCGCCCGGGTTTACTGGAGTAACAAACAGCGGGTCTTCATCAATGTTTTCCAGGCCGTCCCAATAACTACCTCCTATCCACCCGCTTCCGCTGCCACCGGAGCCTTCAACCAGGCTATGCGTAAGGATAATTAAGGCGCTGTTATTGGAGATGTTGGCGTTAATGGTTTCGGTACTGCTGATGTCCTTGTTATTCCACAGTATGCTATTGTACACATTTACTGTGCAGTTGCCGAACTCGCCATAATTGTACATCGCCCCACCGTACCGCTCTGCATAGTTCCCGGAGAAGGTGACGTTGGTCAGATTGGGGCTGCTGGTGCCAAGGTAACCATTTTATACATAGCTCCACCGTCACGGTTTGCAGAGTTGCCGGAAAACGTCACGTTGGTCAGGTTGGGACTGCTGGTTCCATATGGGGCCCAACTTAATATCGCCCCGCCGGAGTAAGCCGAGTTGCCGGAGAAAGTCACATTGGTAAGTACTGGGCTTACACCATCATTGTGCATTCCTCCACCAAATCCGTCTGCTGTATTGCTGTAAATGATTGAGTTCGTCAGGGTCATGCCGCTGTTGGTCCATATTCCCGCGCCATCGTCCTCCGGTCCATCTTCAGTCAATCCGCCTGTTAAAAATAGGCTGTCAAGGGTAACATCGAAAGTCCCAGAAATAACAATCACTCGCCCGTTTTTATCTGCATTTAGAGTGGTCGGATAGGTATCGGGGTCCGAGTCCAATGTCCAGTCGCTCTCGGTATGACCACCTTCAAGTGTAATGCTCTTGGAGATATACACGGTCTGTGTGAGACCGGCGATTGACTGCACGCCCTTACAGTTGCCTGCCACCTTAACCACATCTCCAGGCGAAGCATTATTTACCGCAGCCTGAAGAGCGCCGGCTCCTCCCTGGTATTCGGGAGAGGTATTGTTGATGGTGGCGAAACATTCTGGTGGCGCTTGTGGTGCACCGGGAGTCTTACGTACAGTCAGGCTGTGGGATTTTGCCAGTTCAGGAAGAACCAGGGCTAATCCCCAACCCACTACGAGAATTATTACTGAAATTACTAACTGCCTGCTTCGGTTATTTTTGGTCATTTGAGTGATCTCCCATAATTAGGTTGAATCGTTAACCTATAGAAAACTGCAAATTTGATGGATTCGGGCCGTTGTGCAGGAGAATGCCTCGACCCATTTCCACCCCGAAATCCTTCAATATTATTGCTGATAAATAGTATAAATGTATAAAATTACAACGTCAATTATCACTTTGGTTGTGAATGTCCCCTCCAAACCAAAAAACCGTACCACCGGTGGCAGGACTTCCACCCAACACAAAAACCGCCGCCCACGCCTGTACCACACTGTTTTATCGGAGGAACGTGGGCAGCGGCAAAGATATTATACAAAAAACCGCTGCCTGGCTAGGCCTCCTACCTGCCGGATTTGTGTGAGCCACCAGGCAGCGACGATTGTATTATCCGGAATACCGTCGCCCGCGGTAGTAGACCTTACAAATCCAGTTTAAATATATGAGAAGGAGTCGCGAGCGACGGCGCTTATATTATTGTACACGAAACCGCTGCCCGTGTAACGCGTGGCTAAACACGTTACAAAAAGAGGAATGAGAGCAACCGAGCAGCGGCAGGCATATTATACAAAAAACCGCTGCCCGGACTATATTAGTTGGGTAGCGGTTTTGTTCTCAAATATCAGAAGAGGCTGTCTTGAGGAACAGTCATCCTGAACCGAGCGATGTATCGCTCCGTGGCGTCGGCGAGATACTTCGCTCTAAGCCAAAGGAGTGTTGCTTGATGTTCAGGGTGACAATCCCTTGGGACAGCCCCTTCTAAATAGTTTATAGTTAGTTGTTTGTTACGGCTTACTCAATACCGCGCAGGCTGAGGGCACTGTCGTCAAAACGTGCAATTTCACTTTTACGGTAACAACGATCGGTCCGCCTGATCCACCAGCTTCGCTGCCAGCTTCAACACTGGAACCAGTTGGACCCATGGGCTTCGGCATTTGATCATGCCGGGTAATAACCATCATCACTTAAGTCGGCAAAAACGCCACCAACGGAAAGTACTAACATAACTGACACGATTAACGCTACAAAAATCAAGTTTTTCATTTTTTAGCTCCTTTAGCTATATAAGATAGTATAATAATACCATCTTTATCTAATTTGTCAAGTATATATATAATAATTAATAAAAGTCTAACAAAACCCCCCTCACAGTTTTACGCGTAAGGAACCCCCAACCGCACCAGACTGCGCGCTTCGCAACGTACCCAAGATCATACTGGCTAATGCAAAATTGTTGCCTTCGAGTATTATCGCGGGGTGCCTGTGCACAAAAGAAAAGACAAAATTTTGGATCTACTGCATACCGGACCTCAAAGTCGCAAACGATATTATTTATTAATCGTTGAAAAGTAGCGGCTCGGTATTGTGCATACCCACTCAAATTTTTGTGTCCTAGCCACATTTTCTCCCTCTCTCCCTATGCATACGAATTTGACTGACACATACTTACATGAGCACAGAGGGGTACAAAAAGTCTACCCACCCCCTTCAGGTACACCAAGCACCCCGCCGAATTTGATTTGTTATTTATTGATTGTTTCTGCTGTTTGACCCCCCGCATGCCGAGCCGCACAACTCAATATTGTCGGGCTTTTAGAGTTGCCTTCCCTTCTTCATGCTTGGTGCAACCGGTGCATTCCGGTGCAGATGGGGCACCACAGCATGGAAACAATGGACACAGTGGACATCATAGGACACTTTTTATGGACTGGGTGGACGGATTACCACGCAAAAGCACTGGGTAGACTCGGACCAGAGTAACTCTTAATCAATTGGTTACAGGTTCGAGTCCTGTCGGGGTCATCCGTTTCAAAAGAGCTGCTGGACATTCCTGTCGAGCAGTTTTTATCTATGCTAAGGTTTGAAGAAAAGGGGAAATTGGAAGATTTGGGATATGAAATTGATATACACTCACTTGAATCCAGTGATTAACGGTTCGAGTCCTATTCCCCCCATTTCTCGAAAAGGAACTTCTTGACATGCCAGTCGAACAGTTTTTGGCTTCTTTACGCTTTGAGCAAAGGGAAAAGTTGTATCAAAAGGAGGTAAGTATTGGCTCTATTGAATAAAAATTATGTTTTTTCGGTTCGAGTCCTGTATCTGGATTTTTTCGTTTTTCCAACAAGAAGAATTCTTGTGCGTTATAATCCCGATTATTTGCTATTCTTCCTTGCCAATCATCATCACTTACCTGTTTACAAAACGTTGACCTATATCTTCCAGTGCATTATCTACTTATAGATATAATTACCTACAACGGATATCAGATTGCAAGCTATGTAGATCAACACCCTTATCATCAAAACCAAGCTCTACCAACCGCGTATCTCACAAAACCTGGTGCCACGCCCGTGGTTAGTGGAAATGTTGAGAGATGAAGGAAAACCTATTACAGATTGATGTAGCATTGATGATCATAATTAAATTTTCCAATTCACTCAAAAATTCACTCAACAGAAAGTAAAGGAGATAAATCATGAGTGCCAAAGACGAAAAATTAATCAGGGTGGGCGCATCCGGTCTCGAGCCTCTCGAAGTCAACAGCCCGATGGCGAAATGGAAAAAGCCCCAGTCGCTCGAGTTCGTCACAGGCGCGACCAAGCGCTATAGCTTTCGGAACTGGCAGTCGGGCAACGACAATTCGGTCTATTACAACTTGAATATCCCGGCATTCTTCAAATCCCGGGTGGTGATGCCGCCCGAGGAATTCAGCGTGCTAAAACGAGATATTCACCCCGAACTTCTAGACCTCACCTTTACAGCTCACGATGGTACAACAACCA
Organism: uncultured Chloroflexia bacterium; assembly: GCA_963753725.1. GTDB lineage: Bacteria > Chloroflexota > Anaerolineae > Anaerolineales > UBA4823 > CAVWDI01. The sequence continues at coordinate 58,052 of CAVWDI010000003.1, forward strand.
CACCGCTGAAAGATTACCTCGTCGGCCCGAAGCAGGTGCAGGCCATGTTGATGGCCCAGAAGGGGAAGGTTGTTTTCGAGACCTATCCGGGGATGAATCCGACTGATATCCATGTCTGGATGTCTGCCTCCAAGACCACAGCCAGCCTCCTGGCCACCATGCTGTGGGAGGATGGCAGACTGGATTTTGAAGAGCTGGTTCCTGTTTACGTGCCGGAGTTAAAGAGCACGCAATGGGAAAACATCACGATTAAGGACGCCATGAACATGGCGTCCGGACTCGATATTGAGGAGACCTTTGAGAACCTTGTCAATCCTGACTCCTGGATATCTGGTTTCTTCACGGCCGTCTTTGAGGGCAAGGGTCTCTGGCGTCAGATGCTGAAGGAGGCGAAACCCCTAGCAAATGAACCCCCCGGCACTCATTTCCGCTACTCATCATCGATCACGATGGTGTTGGTACTTGCGGTGGAAAATATCACCCAGATGCCATGGCAGGATTTCTGGAATCTACGTGTCTGGTCAAAGATCGGAGTAAGGAACCCTTTCATCATCGGCCTCACACCTGACGGCACTCCAATCGCTGCGGGCATGAACAATACCACGCCGGAGGACATGCTGCGCTATGCCCTGCTTTACACGCCTAGTTGGCATGTAGTCGCCAACGAGCAGGTCATCTCCGACAAGGTGTTGAAGCGCACACAGACCCTGGGTGATCCGAACGCCTATAAGGGGTGCACGGAAGAAGTCTATGGGACCAAGTGGTTTGGTGAAACTCCGGATCGGAACACCGCCCAGTGGGATCATGCCTTCGAAGATGGTGCAATGTTCAAACATGGCAATATGGGACAGGGAATCTATGTCGATCCTGCTCGTGATTTCTGTGGTATCTATTTCGGTCTGGCAACAAACGATGAAGCTATATCAGGTGCTGACCACTCACCTGGTTACCTTAGAACAGCTGCAAAACTTCTAGCTGGAGAATGAACAATTAAACGAAAAAACAAAGTAAAGATTAAAATACAAAAAAAGGATGAAATTATGGATTACTTCAAAATTCCACAGAGGCTGCATAAATACCCCGCATCAAAACAAGCGAAAGAGATCGTACACAAATCCATGACCATGGACACGCTTTTCTCTGGTGTCGTGCCGATCCAGTGGACCACCCCGGAAGCGCCTGAATTCCATGACGAAATGGATAAGGTGAAGGCCGCTGGATTCAAGACGATTGGCGCCTGCCCATCTGCAGATGCAGCGGATACCAGCCTTAGCGGGACCCTCAAGTCGCTGCAGCTCTATCTGCGCAAGATTAACGAGCGTCCGGACAAATACCTTATCGTCCGCACTGCCAAAGACATCGATACCGCGATAGCAAAGAACAAGCTGGGGATCTACTTCACCCATCAGGGCAGCGGCTTGTTTGAGGGTGATGTGGAAAAAGTGGGGATTTTTCGCCAATTGGGTTATGGCTATTGCCTGCTGGCCTACAACATGCGCAACGCAGTCGGCGATGGATGTTTCGAGCCCGATAATGGGCGACTGACCATCTACGGCAAGTCGCTGGTCGACGCCTATAACCGATACGGGATGGTCGTAGACGTTAGCCACACCGGCGAGCGCACCGCGCTCGATGCCATCGAGCACAGCAGCGATCCGGTCATTTCATCCCATTCTGTTGCGAAAGCGGTAAGGGACTATCCACGCAGCCACTCCGACGAGTTGATCAAGGCAATCGGCGAAAGTGGCGGTGTCATGTCCATCAACACCGTCGGCGGCTTTGTGGACCCCTCAAATCCGGATATCGTCACCACCGACATCCTGTTTCAACATATTGATCACATTGTCAACCTCATTGGGATCGATCATGTCGGATATGGATCGGACTACATTCCGGACGTCACCTGGACTGCCGACGGAGGACAGACACCGTTGGCGGATACCCTCTTCCCGGACAGCGACGGCACACACATGTTTTCCACAATGTGTGCCAAGGGAGTTCCGACACCTGCGCCGTACCAGATTATAGCTGCGCTGGTGGACAAGTTGCTTGAGAATGGATACTCCGAAGAAGATTGCGGAAAATTTTTGGGAGACAACGCTTACAGGTTGTTCAAACAGGTCTGGAAATAGACACATACGATCACTACCTATTTGCCCACTAGCAGCTAAGATGCTGGCGGGTCACTAGTTCGCTTTAGCTACATTGCTCAGGATTCTTAATCATGTCCGAAACGAACACCAAACAGATATTTGACGACACTGAATTTGAGCAGGTTTGTGACTTTGTTACGCAGCTGATCCTTCAAGCACACCGCTATGGTGTGTCCTTCGTTCGTCTGCAAACATTCACTTCTCAGTTACCGCAGTTATTTGGCATTCATGGGCATATGCTTGCGGCTCCGCCCTTTCTTTTTTTTGAGTTTTCTCGGCCAACGGACACTCAACCATATCGTATCATCCATCCTCTACCTGATGGATCCTTTGAATTAACGAAGTTGTCCTTTTTGGGTTCCCTGTTAAACGACCTCAGTTCTGGAAAAGCTTCGCTTGTCGAAGCACCGGAGCGCCTGAAACAGATTGACTCTTTCCCGCCCCCATATAAGAATCCCTTCGTGGCCTTGGGTTATTGTTTGTGCGGTGCCGGCTTCGCTGTGCTATTGTCGGCTGCCTGGAGCGATCTTATTTTTGCCGCTGTTTTGAGTTTAGTTGTATTTGCCATAACAATGTATGCTCGTCGTTCCCAGTGGATGGCTGAACGGATTAACTTTGCTGCGGCGTTAGTAACCTCAATTCTGGCCAGTATCATTGCCCTGTTCTTCCCCGGCAGCAATGCCTTTATGGTTGCCCTCTGTGCAGTAATTGTTCTGATTCCCGGTCTGTCACTCACCGTTGGGGTTGCCGAACTGGCTTCCAAGAGTACCATCACCGGTATTAATCGCCTTGTTGATGGTATCCTCATCACTTTCGCCCTGGTTGTAGGCAGCGCGGTTGGATCTTCCATTGTGAATGCCTTATGGATTGTGCCTGCCCCATTCGCCCCACCGGGCTATTCCCTCTTTTTTGCCTTTATCTCTGTCGTCTTCATAATGCTCGGTCTAGCCTTGATATTTCAGGTTCGACCCAGGGACTTGGTCTGGGTGATACTCGGCGGCATCATTGCCTATACAGGAATAGTGATTGGCGGACAATTCGGAAATTGGCAAGGCTCCTTTCTGGGAGCTTTGGGGCTTGGTATCTACTCTACCCTAGTGGTCGACAGGCTATTCTTGCCCAGCAGTGTGATCATGCTGCCGGGCATCATGATCTTGGTTCCTGGCGTTGCCGCCTATTTTGGCCTGGATACTCTGCAAACAAGTGGCATTATTGGTGGCCTTCAGGCGATTTGGGGGGTTGTGGTCCAGATCGTGGCCATTATTGGCGGTCTATTTATTGCTGCTTCAGTTCTTTCACAAAAAGCCAGTCTTTAGTTATTTCGTTGCTTGAAATGAAGGCGACATCAGGCGAGAAAACTGGGTATGTGGCTCCCTCATGATGATGGCTTGAATTGCTTAGTCTTATAGTTTTAAATCCATGGAGAAAACCAATGACAAAATCTGAAATTAAAAATACGGCAGATACTGGGCGGACGCCCTCTATGATAGCCTCACTAATGGTGATGGGATTGATGATCGCCTTGATCTTGCTTTCGGTGAGCTTATTCGGCGGAGGTGTTGCAGATGGACCGCTACAGGTAAGCATGACCCTGGCAACGCTGTTTGCCTTGTGTGTGGCATATTACTACGGTTTCCGCGGCTCACTGATCAGCGAAGCTATCGCGAAGGGGATTAATGGCACCATTGGTACCATTTTCGTCATTCTGGCCATTGGCACCGTTATCGGGACACTGTATCTCTCCGGTTCGGTGGCTGCCTTCGTGTACTATGGTGCGGCCATTATCAGCCCGAAGTTCTTCTTTGTTACGGTCTTCATCCTTGCTTCGGTGCTAAGCTTGCTCTTAGGCAGTTCCCTGACCACGGTAGGCGCGGTTGGGATCGCCTTTGTAGGTCTGGCATCCATCATGGAAGTCAGTCCAGCCATTGCAGCGGGTGCAGCTGTATCCGGAGCCATTTTTGGAAATAAAGTGGCAAAGATTTCGGACACGGCGAATTTAACCATCGCGACCGTAGGGGGTTTGGAAATCGACGAACACTCGAAAGTAATCTTGCGCACAGCGATACCAACTTGGGTAATAAGCGCGCTGCTTTTCCTGCTGCTTGGATTTTTCGGCGGATCTGGATCGGGTGCGGTCGATATCACCAGCGTTCAGGATACGATATCACAATACTTCAACATCTCATTGCTAGCCTTTCTACCAATCATCATGATCTTTGTGTTGTCAGGTTTGCGCTTTTCAGCTTACTTATCCCTGATGTTATCAGCTATCTTTGCGGTCATTTTGGCAGCCTTTACCCAGCACGACCTGATCGTTTCAATGGCTGCTGATCCCAGCCTGGGATATTTTGAGGCTGTTCTTAAAGTGGGTATTGATACTTTCACCTACGGTTTTCATCTTAACAGCGGTGTGGAAGAGATCGACCATTTATTTTCCGGCGGTGGTGTAGCCGGGATGCTTACCACGGTCTGGCTGGTTTTAGTCGCAGCTAGTTTTGGAGCTGTGACGAATTACACAGGCATGCTGCAGCGCATCATCACACCGGTAATCAACTGGGTGAAAGGGCCAGCCTCACTGGTTCTGGCAACCATGCTGACCTCGATCGGTATGAACTTTGCCACTGCGGATCCATATACAAGCATTGTGTTGACAGGACAGATGTTCCGTCAGGAATATATAAAAGAACGTCTCAAACCAGTCATGTTGACTGCCTCAATGGCGGATTCGGGCACTATATTTTCGCATATTATCCCCTGGAACATCCACGGGGCTTTGTTCGCCGGGACATTAGGGATAGCCACACTACAATGGGCGCCATATACTTTCTTTGCTTACCTGACTCCACTCGTGACATTTTTTATGGTTTACTTTTACTATCTACACAAAGATAAGATCTCCGATAGGGATGACGCAGAGAAGGTTTATGGAGATGAACCAACCCAGTTGCCTGATACAAAACAATTGGCGTAAGTATTTACACTTGTTAACGATTATTGTGTGATGTACAGCCATGGGCAGCATAATATGGTCTTCAATTAAAGCTATTCTATGCCTTCTGCAATTTGAATAGTCTATGTTTATGGTACTTAATGCCACAAATAGATAGGTAACACCGGCGTGACTTGACGATTCGAGATATCAAAATTATCATTCAGAACAGGTAAATTCCGTGTGACTCAATACCCCCATTGGTGAAAATTCCATTAAAATCATGGGGAAGAGCGCGGTTCGGAACTGCATCCGCTACGGGTCATCCGTTTCAAAAGAGCCGCTGGACATTCCCGTCGAGCGGTTTTTATCTATGCTAAAGTTTGAATTGAAAGGGGAAATTGGAGGATTTGGGGCTAGAAATTGATACTGCAGCTCTAAAATCCACATATAAGGATCTCCAGAAGGGGATTAAAAATCGAGTCCGGTTTCGAACTTTTTAAGGTCTTTGTTGCTGCTAAGACTCTGTAAAATAATTTTATCCAAATTGTATAATATCCCGAGGAAGAGAAATTACATCAAATGATTTGGTTAACAGCCAGATATGCAGGCACATCGCATACTGAATTTGCGGCGGCTAATCTGGTTTGATCGAAAAATAGGAGCTAGATATGAAACACAGTGAATTATATTTTGATGGGGCGGAAGGCATATCACTTTACACTCAATGTTGGTTGCCAGAGAATACCACTCGCGCTGTTATTGCCATCGTTCATGGAATTGGAGAGTATAGTGGTCGATATATGAATGTTGTCGACTATGTGGTTCCAAACCAAATTGGTGTTTATGGATATGATCTCCGGGGTCACGGTAAATCCCCGGGTCAGCGTGGCCATATAGATTCTGTGGAAGCAATATCGTATTGACCTAATGAATTTTCTCAGAATGATAAAGTCGCAACAAATGGAATGTCCCATTTTCTTGATGGGTCATAGTTTAGGCGCTTTAATTGTATTGGATTTAATTCTTGCTGAAAACGAAGAATTGGCAGGAGCGATTATCTGTGGAACCCCAATTGAACCTGTGGGTGTAACGAAACCATATCTTGTTGCACTAGCCCGACTTCTATCCCGTGTATATCCAAGGTTTTCAGTCGGTCTCGGATTGGACCAAGATGCACTTTCCCGTGACCCAACTGTTGTTAGAGCTTACAAGGCAGACCCATTAGTGCATGGAAAAGTCAGCACTAGATGGGGACAGAATTCTCACGGCTGTTGAATTTGTGAAGATGCAAGTAGAGGACAATAATATTCCAATTCTCATGATCCACGGCGAAGCAGATCGTATCAATACAGCAGAGGGCGCCAGGAAATTCTTTGATCAAATTCGATTTTTTGATAAGGAATTTCGAGGTTATCCTGGCGGCTATCATGAGGTACACAATGATCTTGATTGCCAAGAGATGTTGAGCGAATTGTTGGATTGGATAAATCGGCACATAGAAGATCAATCATTGCCTGTATAAACATTTTCTGCAGCCAATCTCGCAGATGTCGCGATTTGATGAAAATAATCTTGGTATGATGATCGTGAAAAGCGATTGGAGTATTGAGCGTGACGAATGTGTTCAAGGTCATAGAAAGCAAATAATAGCCATTTCGGAATTAGTATCGCCAGTGTCACTTTACACTTCGAATATTAGAAATTATATAAAAATTGTTCTTGAAGTGCTTTATTTCCCCTGCTTCTAGGGAAGAGCGCGGTTCGGATCGCGAAGCATACCTGCAAAGGTAACATGTCCGCCAGGGGTCACTATTTATTTTACCAATACAACCATTAATTGGTTACAGGCACCCTAAAGGGTACAATAGCACTCTAAAGAGTATAAAAAACGAGTACTGTCGGGGTCATCAGTTCTAAGTATAATATTCCAGTGAAGAGTTATCCCATCATTAGAAAATGTTACCAACCCGAATATCAGAACTCCTACTGAGGTGAATATAAGGAATTCGAAATGCCTGGTAATTCTCAACACAAATATAAAACCACCGAGTTAAACTCGGATCTCCTTTCAACCCCTTTCAAAGTCCAGACAAACTGGCATGTAATAACGGGCGCATCCTGTTCTGGTAAAACAACCCTGATTGATCAGTTGTCCGGCAAAGGATTTAAAACGGTACCCGAGGTGGCGCGAGAATACATTAAGAAAGAGAAAGGTAAAGGGCGGACGATCGCTGAGATTCGCGAGGACCAGGCTGCTTTAACATCCCGAGTATATGACATGATGATCGAACGTGAACATGGACTACGAGTCGATGAAGTCGCATTCCTCGACCGGGGTCTTCCTGATGCATTTGCTTTTTTCCGGTACGCTGGAATGAATCCGAATGAGATCATATTAGACTGCTTCCAATACCGATACGCTTCCGTGTTTATGCTCGACCGGTTACCGTATCAGCGGGATGGTGTCAGGGCAGCCGATGACACTACGGCAGCTTATTTTGATTCGTGGATGGTACGCGATTACAGCGCGATAGGATACAACGTTGTGAGGGTACCCGTGCTGCCGCCTGAAGAGAGACTTGTATTTGTTCTTGGTAAGCTTTCTGAACTAGACCTGAATTAATATTGAGATTGAGTGGATTGGAGGACCGCTAGCTAACCCGAATTATATGATTATAGAGGATGAACGAATGTCTGAAAGCGAAGACAGTATTAAGGATATGCCGCTCGTGCTTATTGAGTCTCCATTTGCAGGTGATGTGGAAACAAATATTAAATTTGCCAGGGCTTGTATGAAGGACTCACTCGGTAAAGGTGAAGCTCCATTTGCAATGCATTTGCTATATACGCAGGAAGGAATTTTAGATGATGATATTCCTGAAGAAAGAAATTGGGGTATTGAAGCAGGTATGACCTGGGGCAAACATGCCAGCAAAACAGTTGTTTATACTAACTTGGGTATTACAGAGGGTATGGAAATTGGAATACAAAGAGCAGAAGAAGAAGGAAGAGAAATTGAATACCGGGAATTAGATTCCTGGATTCCATAATAATTCACCCATTCAGGTTGGTTATTTTGAGCTGCAGTTTCATTCCACTTCTTCAGGGAGCGGGATTTCAACAGATGGATCTGCCAGTGATTCGACCGCTGCGATGATCCTTGTATATCCCGTACAGCGGCAAAGGTTTCCAGATAAACCTTCAATAATACTTTCATGACTGATCGTAGGATTATCACGCAGCAAGGCTGCGCTCACCATTACAAACCCAGGCGAGCAGTATCCGCACTGCGACCCACCAAACGCTGCAATCCTTTCCTGAACTGCATGAGGGTTTTTTGAATCTCCCAATCCTTCGATGGTGGTGATGTGACGACCCTTTACCTTAGCGGCGGGAATTAAACAAGAATTCACCGGAACGCCGTCCAACCAGACAGTGCAGGAGCCGCATTCGCCCTCTCGGCAGCTAATTTTTGTACCTGTTAATCCCAATTCATCACGTAATATATCCACCAGCATTTTATTAGCTTGGATCTCAATCGTCACAGGATTCTTATTTACGTAAAAACCTATCTTCATGATCGGCTTACTCCTGGTTCCTCTCCGGTAAACTAAGCATTTCAACGACTGCCTGGTGGGTTAATTTTTGTGCAACACTTAACCGGTAATTTCGTGTAGCCCGAAAATCAGAAATCGGAGCGACATCCTTGTAAATATCACTGAATATTTGAGTATTATCTGCTTCCTTTACAGGCAGATCTGTCAATCTACTTTCAATGGTTTTGATCCTAACCGCGGTAGGTGCGACTGCGCCCATCGCAATCCTGACCTGTGCGATGTGTTTTTCTTCAATGTTCAATAGTATGGCTAAATTCAGGATCGCGATCGCCATCGATCTGCGATTTTGCACTTTACGAAAATATTGGATTGAATCCACTTGCAGGTACTTTAAATTTAAAACCAGTCACAATCTCCGCGCTTGACAGGTCTACTTTCCGGTTACCCTGTAATAAATTCTTCAACGGGATTTCCCGGATTTCCTCGTCTGAATTGATGATCATGACCATACAATCCAGGACCAACAGTGGCGGGACCATATCGGCAGCCGGGGAGGCGTTCACGACATTCCCGCCGAGCGTGGCAACATTCCTGATCTGCAGACCTGCAATTTGTCGGGCGGCATCGCTGAGTATTGCAGCATTATTCTTGATTAAATCGGAATGGATAATCTCAGAGAGCGTTACAGCGGATCCAATGGTTAAAGCACCAGAATTAATCGAGATTTTTTTAAGTTCAGGTATATTGGAAATATCCACTACAGCATCAACTGGCGGCAGTCTGCCGTATGAGAAATCCAAAACTAAATCAGTCCCACCAGCGATGAGCCGCATTTGGTCAGGATCCTTTCCAATTAAATGAAGAGCGTCTTGAAGGTTTTCAGGAGAATAATATTGGTTCCACATTTAGGGTTTTTCTAATTTAAAAGACAATATTTTCGTTTCTACGGACTGTTTGGTTTTGTTACCTTGGTATTATAGTATTACAAGATTTTTAATTTCCTAGTTCACCGACTAATTTTTTCCCATTCTTGAAGCGTGTATAAATCTGCTCGTATAACTCAACATTCTCTTCTAAAGGTTGAACAATAAAAGTCCTTTCAACCATGGATTCAACTGCACCTTTTACACTATCGAAATATCCCAGACTGGCAGCTGCTAACAATGCGACCCCCAATACGCTGTCTGACCTGACACCGGTAAGCGGTCTTCCTAGGACATCCGCTACTATTTGCCGCCAGATTGGATTTTTGCTGCCTCCCCCAGTGAAATGTAAATTCTCCCATGGGAGTCCAAGCCGGTTAAATTTCTCACTAACTTCCTTGAGCGCAAATGCGGTCCCCTCGAACAAGGAACGGATGAAGTCAGCCTGGTTATTTTGTCGGCTTAAGTTCAAAAAAGCGCCAAATCTTGTATCAGATGACTGTGAAGGTTTCATACCTAGTAGATATGGCATGAATAAAACACCGTTGGCGCCTACAGGACTCTCTGCTGCCAGCGTTGTTATTCTTTCAAATACTTCTGAGTCGTTTTCAGAACCTGGATAAAAATTCTCTACCAGCCACTTTACATTGTCTCCACCGCATCTTGTCATCCCGCCTGTGACGAACATATCTTCCACGTATGAATAGCAAAACATGGAATTATCATATAAAGTTTTTCCAGGGATTGGTTGGTTTATGGTGGTCCGCATCACACCGTTCGTACTCAAACTGACAATACCCTGACCTTGCTCGACGATCCCTGCGCCCAGTGTGGCTGCCGCGCCGTCATTTAATCCGGCGACAATCTTCACTGAGGATGGTAAATTGGTTTTCTTTTGGAGATCAGCGGTCAATACACCAACAATTGAATTTGAAGGAACTATTTCTGGCAGCAATTCAGTGTCAATCCCCAAAACATCAAATAAAGACTGGTTATCATGCTTGGTTCCAGGACTGCTGGATGGTTCATCAACTGGACCCCTGCCAAAAATGCGGTCAGATATCCTTTTGTGTCGAAGAGAAATGATGCTTGATCCAATAGGTCTTTTCTATTTTGAACCGCCCAATAAAGTTGAGCGCCAAATGATGATTTCGGGTGTTCCTAATCCTATCCAATCTTCACCTGCCAGCTGTATTAACGGTTCGATCAAATTGGCTGATCGCTGGTCTTGCCATGTCGGGCAGCGCGCACAGCGGTTGGTAATTCTTATCAGCAGGTATCATACATGGACCATGGCACGAAAGGCTAATTGCTTCGATCCTTTTACTATGTTCGCCCAGCTGAAACACCAGTTCACGCAGGACTTGTATGATCGCCTCACCCCATTCGATTGGATCCTGTTCCGCCCACCCAGGGCGTGGTCTGTAGGTTCTGATGTTTACATGGCTAGATCCTGCCACCGTACCATCCAGCTCAAATGCATAAGCTTTACACAGGGTGGTTCCTAAATCAAGTCCGATTATCAATGGGTCCATTTTGTCAACTCACTCACGCAGTTCATCCAGTGCCGCTCGTACGCGGTCAGGTGAAGCTGGGAGATTTGTTATCCTGGCGCCGGTCGCATTATAAATTGCGTTGATTATTGCTGGAGCTATGGTGGCGGTAGGCGCTTCAGCCAGGCCTTTGACACCTAATTCACCAAACGGTGCAGGAAAATTCAAAAAATATACATTAATCTCTGGTGTATCTGCAATGCTGGGGATCAGGTAATTCGTAAAGCCTACATTAACAGGTTTACCATCCAATAAGAGATAGTCTTCATGCAGCGTAAAACCCATACCCATTACGCAAGCTCCTTCTACTTGAGCGGCTGCTCCAACTGGATTAAGTATCTTCCCAGCGTCATGAAAAGCCTCAACATTTATGACTGAAACTTCTCCGGTTATCGTATCAACCTCTACCTCCACGATGTGGGCAGCATACCCAAACTGGTTTATTGGATACCCTTTTCCATCTTCAGATAATTCAGTCGTCTTTGGAGCTTTTATGGTACCGCTGACCTTTAAAGAAATACCCATTTGATGGGCATACGATGATAATTGTTCTAATGAGATCGATTTGTCGCTCATGATTACATTTTCACCCTTGAATACTATCTCATCAGGATGGCAGTCTAAATACTCAGCAGCGATAGATCGAAGGAGTTCTTTCATATTCTCACAGGCTCTAAATAACGCATTCCCTGTCAGAGTAGATTGTCGCGATGCCCCTGTACCTCCCGCATCTGGGGAATCTGTGTTGGATCCTTCCCAAATTATTTTTTCTGGGGGAAATCCATTAAACGAGGTCGAGGCGATATTGATCAACAAGGCTTCCAATCCTTGACCGATATCCGAAGCAGCGGTCCTGATGCGTAAAGTGCTGTTATTCTGCACAATTAGCTCTACAGTAGACACATCCTCGTGCCCAAAGTGGTAGTTCACACCTTGGGCTGAACATGCATATCCAATCCCTCGTTTTATCATTCTACATACCTTACGCCTGTAATTTGATTCCAGCCTTTTCAGCAGCGGCTTCAATTGTCTCTTTCATGTATATCCCAATTGGAAAAGGTGAGCCCGTTATCATCAGGTCCCCTTCGACAGCAGCATTCTTCCATCGCAAGACCAGTGGATGAATTCCCAACTGGTTGGCGGCCTGGTCTAAATGGCTCTCCATAGCGAATGTAACTCCAGGCATTCCCCAGGCTCGCATCGCACCCATGGGGATGTTATTGGTATAAACCAAGGTGGTATCCACTTTTTGGTGTGGAATGTTATAAGGTCCGCTGGCTCCTATAGAAGCGAAGGTGAAAGTCCCTTCCGCCCAATGGGCATAAGCCCCTGTATCTGATTGGATATTAAATCTTACAGCAGTGATCCTTCCATCATTCTGCAAACCCATCTTCAAATCGATCCATTGTGCGTGGCGTTTTGTGTGTGCGATGAATTCTTCATGACGTGAAAAACTTATCCGAACAGGTCTATGGGTGTGATAAGCCAGCAGCGCCAGATACGCGGTAAGCAAACCATCATCTTTCCCGCCGAAAGAACCACCCGTGTATGGTTGAATCACAATAATTCGATCTTCATCAATATCCAGTGTTGCTGCGGCGATCATCCTTTCAGAATAAACGGTGTGACATCCAACCCATATTGTGTAAATTCCAGATGGATCCTTAGAGATTAAACCGGTATCCATCTCAAAATAGCTGTGCTCGATAGCAGGCGTTTTATAAGATTCCTCGAACACCAAATCCGCATCGTTAAAACCCACAGAAATATTGCCAATACCTAATTTTATATTCTTTAGGATATTTCCTGGACGATCCTGGTGAACCAATACTGCTCCAGGTTCGGTGGCTTTCTCTATTGAAAATATTGACGGCAGCAGTTCAAACTCCCATTCAATTTTGTTTTCGGCTTCTTTAGCTGCCTGCTCATCTTCTGCTGCTATCAACACAACCGCATCTAAATAAGAACGCACTTTATCATCAGACAAGATTGGCTGGTCAAAACGAGTCTTTACCTAAACGATTCAGCCCTGGGATATCTTTGGCCGTGATAACTGCTTCAACCCCGGGTGTAAGTTTAGCGGCATCGACATTTATATTCAGAATCTTCGCATGGGCATGGGGGCTTCTCACCACATGTCCGTAAAGGCAATCCGGTAAGCGTATATCGCTTACATATTTTGCCTCTCCGGTAGTTTTGGGAAGACTGGAGCAGTACACGGATTCCGTATTGATATTTTCCGTTGGCATAATATTTATCCCTTGGTACTCCCCATGCCAAACCCTTGATAATATAGCGTTGAATAAACATAAAGAGGATGATTAAAGGCAGCGTGGACAGTATTGCTGCTGGAATAAGCTTACCATAATCGACATTAAACTGCCCGATAGCGCTTGCCATCGTGGTGGTGATCAAGCGCTTTTCACTGGTGGAGATAAAAGTTGTTGCGAACAGGTATTCATTCCACGAAAGGATATAAACAAAGGCATATGTCGCTGCCAAGCCCGGAACCGTGATTGGCAGAACTACTCTGACCAACGCTTGGAATCGACTGCAGCCTTCTACCATGGCTGATTCTTCAATTTCTCGTGAAACTGCCGCGAACACCGTCCGTAAGTTCCAGATCGTAAAAGGTAAGTTGATGAGCGTATTAGCCAGGATCAAAGGGTAATGCGTGTCATAAAGCCCCACTCGGACAGCCATCACGAATAGTGTAATCGCCAGTAAGATTCCAGGAAATGTGGGTACGACCATTAAAAGCTCATCATTAAACTGCGACCACTGAATTGGAACCGAGCAAATCCATAACCGGCGGGGATTCCTAACACCAAAGCCAGACCTGCGGAAATGGCTGCGACTTTGAAGCTGTTTAAAAATGACATCAACAGCTCTGGGTCCTGTACAGTGCGGAAATAATTTTGGATTGTCCAGGATTGTGGAAAAATCCCCAGAGCGAATGGTTCTGATGGTGGCCGGAAAGAGGACATGATCATCCACAGGAATGGCGATATATATATTATCCCAGTCAGGGTAAGGAAGAAATAGCTGATAGCCTTTTTCCAGGGAGATAGTTTTGTAATTAACATACCCTATTCCCTGTTGATTACCCGCAGAACGATGATCGATACGATCACCGAAATCGTAAAAAGGATCATCCCAATCGCAGAAGCTTTACCAAATTCAAAGGATTGGAATGCGGTCCGGTAAACCCAAGTAGGAATGATCTCGGAGGAAAGCACTGGCCCTCCCTGGGTCATTATCCAGGTCAGGTCAAAATATGCCGCTGTGGATACAAAATCGAACATCATCAGGGTAAGCAGTAAGTTCCTGATCGATGGGATTGTGATAAAGAATATCTGTTGAGCTCCATTAGCGCCATCAACAACAGCAGCTTCGTACAAGCCCAGATCGATGGCTTGAAGTGCAGATAATATCATCAGCATATAGAATGGCGTGAACATCCAAACATTGGTTAGTGTGACAAAAAGCAGTGCTGTATCGGTTTGACCCAATGGAGCAAAAACGATAGGTGATCCGATAGATTTTAAGAAAATTGCGATGGGTCCCACCTGAGGATGCAGCACAAGTCGGAAAAGAATTGCGACTACCGTGGGAGTGATTGCCCAGGGGACCAGGAAAACAGTTCTCATTGTGCGAATATAAGTTTTATTTAATGGCAGGACGTTTAGCAAGAGTGCAAAAGTGAAACCCAGAAAGGCATGTAGTAATGTGGCTCCCCCAGCATAAATGAATGTTTGCGATAATATTTTAAAAAAATTATGATGATTCCATACAGCAATGAAGTTAGAAAAATTTGAAAAATTCGCAGATAAAGCCGTTCCTTTACCCGTAGCAAATAGGCTCAAGAAAAGAACAAATCCGCTGGGATATATGGCAAGCAGAATAAAGAACAGCATTGCCGGGAGTACAAACCAGTACGCTGTATGGATTCTAATTTTTGGCATGTTTATTTGAACAACAAAATTGTAATTATAAAACCGTGGTTCTTATTGGATTCAATTGGTAATAAAAGTGGAATAGTTTTATAGGGGCGATGGATTACATCGCCCCTATCATTACTTTATGGTCTAAATTTCCTGATTAATCGTATTGCGACAGGATTTCATCCCATTCTGCTGCAGCTTGGGCTAAAGCTTCTTCTGCTGTCATCTCACCGAGATAGGCAGCCTGGAGATAGGTGCGCATAATACCATTGAGCGCATCGCTCTCAGGATACTGGTTGGCGGGGATCACACCAGGCTGTTCAACTGCCTGGGCAGCAACAGCTAAAGGTCCATCCTGGAACATTGGGTCCTCGAGAGCTGCGACATTTGGCGGCATGTTATTCGTGGCCACATTCCACCGGGTCAGGATATCATCGCTGGTCATGAATTCGATGAATTTCCAGGCTTCGTCTTTATGTTCGGAAAGTGGAGAAATACCAAATGCAGTACCACCTGTGATATTACCAGGAACATCTCCGACGGTCATCGGTGCAACGCATACTTCGAAATCTGGATGCCCGCTTTGGATGATTCCAATGAACCACGGACCATCCTCGAACATGGCTACCTTGTCGCTGACCATCAGGTCTACCATCTGGTTCAGGTCCATGCTGGTGAATCCTTCGGGCATGCTTGGTTCCAGGCTGATTAAATATTCAAGCGCCTTCACACCCTCAGGGCTGCTGAATGCAGCACGGTTGTTCTCAATAATCTTTCCGCCACCCTGGAGCAGGATCGGCCAGAACTGCCATTCTGTCGCGTAGTCGGTTGAAGATCCGACCAGACCGAACCCATAGGTACCTTCATCTTTATTGGTCAATTGCGCGGATATTTCGGCCAGATCATCCCAGGTCCAACCGAGTTCGGGGATATCGATGCCGGCTTCTTCAAACATTTTGCAATTAACAAGAAAGACTGATGCACCTGCCCGCCATGGGATAGCATAAATCTCACCGTTGACTTTTGCATAACTTTGACCGGCTGTGGTAAAGCGTTTTTCAAAATCCTCTTTGTCGACATAGTCTTCCAGCGACATGATCAAATCGTTGGTTACAGCTGAGGCTGTCCAGAAGCTCATAAACACATCTGGCGGGTTTCCAGCATTGGTGGTGAGCACCAGCTTGTTATAGTTATCATTGGCCGGTACACTGTCCACTTTAACTTTGATTCCCGGGTTTGCCTCTTCGAATTCTTTGACATAGTCCAATTCAATATCAGGATTATCAGCCTGCCGCATGTAAGTAATTTCGACAACTTCAGGAGCAGGTTCCTCTGCTTCTGC
The DNA here is from genome assembly GCA_963753725.1 of uncultured Chloroflexia bacterium. Classification (GTDB taxonomy): domain Bacteria; phylum Chloroflexota; class Anaerolineae; order Anaerolineales; family UBA4823; genus CAVWDI01. Next base: position 74,456 of record CAVWDI010000003.1, read on the forward strand.
GGGTGCCTCTTCTTCTGCGGGCGCTTCCACTTCTGCAGGAGCTTCAACTTCAGGAGCCGCCGTTGGCTGCGGTTGGCAGCCGGCGAGAATAAAACTCGCGACCACCAAAATGGCTAATACTATTTTTGTTATGTTCTTAAACATTTTTCCTCCAAATTATTTCAATTAGATACTTTTCCTGACTCGACATACAACAAAATGATCCTGGTTCACCTCCTAATATATAAAATTCGACATTGCTCTATATCTCTCGCCTATTTATTTTTCAGCGAAAATTAGTTATTTCCTGTTATTCCTTCACGGAGTTGTTGGACCAGCCAGCCGCTCACAGGCATGTTTGAAATTATGGATGGAATTTCACTGGCTTCAATTATTCCTACTTCAGTGGCATAAGCGTTGATCAGATTCGGCGGCGTAATATCAAAAAAACTGCCTGTTATATGGAGGGATGGGTTTGTGAAATCCATCCCCAGGTCTTGGGCGCTGATCGGATTGAAATAAAAATCACTCCATTGAATCCGGTTGATCTTATTGCTGTCGGCGACAATATACAAAGGTTTACCGTATTTTTGGCAAAATACAGCTGCCGGGTAAGCGCCGATCTTCCCGACGACGGAACCATCCTGGTTGATTATCTCCGCGCCTGACAGCATTAGGTGTGAATTTTCGATTGTGGCGGGCATGGCGGCATCGATCGTAATTTGTACACTCAGGTTTTTTTCCGCAAGCCGTTTTGCTGTTTCCCATCCGTCATTATTTGGTCGAGACTTAGTCACTCTTACCGACTTTAGTTTTTCCATGTGGTGCAATTCCAACAATACCCCCAGTACTGTCTCAGATAGGGTATGGGTATACACCACGGCATTGGGTGGAAGAATTGCGGCAAGATCCTGAGCAATCCTTTTTCGATTGGATATTGGGTCTGTCGTGTCTTTGCTGAGTGCTTCAAGTTGATTTTTAAGTATATCTACACCGGAATTATCGGTGGATGCATTCTCAAGTAAAAGTAGAATGCGGTTGATATTATTTAGCGGTGGCGCATAAGGCGGCAGGGAAGGGAGAAGGAAACTTATATTCTCATGAAGTACTTCAGTTAAACCAGAAACACTTGTCTCCTTGCTCTCAAGAAGAAGATTTATCAGGACCCTTAGAACTTCGCGGCCGCTATGGGCGGCATGCAGCTCGATTCTCTGAAATCGATCTACCAGTTGTACTACTTCTTGATTGATCATTAGTTGCGACTTAATTTTCTACGAAGTAACAAGTTTTTTGCCTTATTTGATTGTGGTTAAATTAATGCGTGAGCATTCCAAACCAGAACCACCCCCCGATGGTGATGATTGCTGTCTTACCGAAAAAATTCCAATATGGAATTATGACTCTAAGCATGGAGCATATTCAATCCCGGCATATGTACGATTAATGATCGAATAATACATAATATATGCTCGTATGTCAATAGACAACCATCATTTTTATGTGCAAAATAAGTGCATATGGAAAAAATTAAGCTTAAATCTCACCAAATAATTGTAGTTGCAGACGGAATAACCGATGGCAAAAAAGTCGCCTGTATGTCACCCCCCATATTTGTCCTTTAGAAACAGTCTATCTTTATGGTTTTTCTACAAATCTCCTCCCAGGTTATCATTAATCGAAAATCACTCATAATCGGTTGATGGAGCCCGGCCTCCAATAGGGTAGATGAAATAGAACTCGTCTCAAAAATATTGAGTAAATGCCCCCTATAAAATATTAACTTAATACAGAAACGAAAGGGCAGTTGATTTATTTTCAGCTGCCCTTTTTTGAGAACACTTTCAAAGATTAATCTGCGAAGATTATCCCCGGATGTTCACCGCCGGGTACGCTCACATCAACGCCAAGTGTCGATGAATAAAGTATTTCAGGTTTGATCGAACTGGCGACTTCTTCTCCAGCCAATCCATTAACAAAAGATTAAGACCGGCTTCATGTACGGTTATGCTGGGTAATTTATCTCCGTCAGCATACAGCAGGATTTCTCCCTGCTTCCAACCCGCGACGACATTGTCCACTGCCGCGGCTCCAGCCATATCGACCACAACCTGTGCAGTCTCTCTCATCATTTGATCGGCTTCGGGTTCGAGAAGGAGATCGATTCCCTCAATCGCGACGGAATTATCATCCGCGATATCAAACTGGATCGGAGCTTCCATCACCAGCGTAAGCGGTGTACTGACTTCCTTTTCCAGATCGGTCGTCCTGACATCAACCTGAACAATCGAAGTATCCATCCATTTTGTCACCATTTTCTGGTTGCTGGGTGGAATAAAATAATATGTATTTTCGATCATCATGTTGTTTAATAAACCAAAGGCCGTGTCTTGCTCTTCTTCAGTCCAATTGCTGCTGATGAGCTGCTGAAAAGAGTTGCCCACAAGGCTGTCCAGTCTCATTGATCCGCTTCCATACAGTAACCTGAGATGATCGATGAGGTCAGTATAATCAAGAGCGCCTTCTGCGACCGCATCCATAACCTCTGGACCCAATAATTGGGATAACTCTTCATGCGTGTACCCACCAGCGTCCATTTTTCCTGATTCCTTATTGAATACGATATCCAGGTGAAGCTTGTTCTGCGGATTAGGATCATCGTCGCTGCCGGCCAACCCTTGGATGGGTAAAATCAAAGCAGCGACCAAGACTGCAGCTAAAACATATAATATTAAACGCCTACCCATAGTTATCTCCTTTTCATGTATTTGAATTATTACTTTGTAACTTAATATTTACCTTAAACCCGAATGGAAGGTTATCGACAAACCTTCCAATTAGATAAAGGTTATTTCTCAAAGTTGGGTAATTATCCTCAACCTGGGTCAAAAGATTTCCATCAGCTTGTTGGGCGTTTAAATTAAACGCCAGGTTCACCAGGATTTGAAACAATCGATCCAATTCCTCTTGGGTGTACGTGATATCAAACAGGTTTTCACTTTCATCGCTTGAAATTGATGTTTTCCCCCGTTTAATTTCAAAAGTAAGCTCTTCCTCTGCCTGGAACATTTTCATGATCGAATGAAGGTTATCCCCCTCGGTTGCCGTCAGTGATGGTATTGGCAGTACAATCTGGTCTACAAATTGGGTGTACGCAAATGTAGCAAGGCAAGCAACTACAAGAACAAGCATCAAAACAATTACGAAATATTTCACGTACACCTCCTTTCTATGATTGGTAATCAAACGCGGAAATCAGGCAGCAGTAATTATTTTCGGTGCTCTGAAACAGTACTGATAAATAACCTCCTTTCAGGTTAGTATAAAGCTTGTAACAGCTTATTATATGATTGATTTAAAAATATGACTATTTGAACTAAGTGTATTTTAATTTTTAAAAACAAAATTTGTGAAGAGTAACTTTGATTTTAATTGATATTGACGACTTGATTTGTGTATAAAACTAATTATTTCGCATAGACTTGGGTAAAAATCTGAATATTTCGAGAAAATCAACAAAATCTTGACCAGCTTCAGGCATTAATTATAATAAACAGGCAAAACGCTGGTCTCAGTTCTATTCAAGAAAGAGGCATTTATGAAAACAATTCAACACACAAAATCCTTCCAGATATCTGCATCTATCGAAGAGCTATTCCCATTGTTCACTCCAGAGGGTGAAAAACTGTGGGTTCCTGGTTGGGACTATGAAAATGTTATGGGAACGACCGAACTATCTGAAGATTATCTCTTTACCACCAGAACCCATGATCATGGAACTACAGATGCAATTTGGATCGTAAAGAAATTTGATCCCAAAGCGTATTTCGTTCAATACTACAAAATAGAACCTGAAGATAAGATTGGGATTGTAACAGTGGCGTGTACTGAATTAGAGTATGAGGGTACAAAGGTTCAGGTAGCGTATAAATATATGGCGCTTTCAGTTGTTGGGGAGCAATTTATATCTGAATTTAACGAAGATGCTTACGAAGAATTCATCAATGAATGGCAGACATTGCTGAGAAATTATTTTGATAATCGGAGTTAACATCTGAATCCAAAAAGTGGGTGATGCTGATAGAATCCGAACTAACCGGACTAAGAATAATTTTTTTCTAAGGAGCAAAACAATGGACCATGTCGTTTATTTAGATGCCAAAGCAAAAGAAATGGAGAAATTACTGGGTGGAAAGAAAACAATGATCATACGAGGCGCCGCTGGTCGTAAAATGCCTTATGGCAAAGTCAACGTTGGAGATGTTTTATATTTCATCAACAATAACGCAGAAGGGCTGATCAAAGCTAACGCCAGCGTCAAGAGTGTTTTCAATTCCGAAAAAATGTCCAAGGTAGAGTCATCAAAATTCCTGGTGGGTTTTCAAGACAAATTACAATTGACGAAAACACAATTCAACCGCTGGGCTGGAAAAAGGTATATCGTTTTAATTGAAGTAGATGAAGTCGAATCAGTCGAGCCATTCCCGATTGATAAAAGCGATTATGGCAACATGGACGATTGGCTGCCTGTGGAGAATATTGAAAGCATAAAAGAGTAACTATTCAGCCATATTCTTTAACGTAGAATAATTAGGGCACCATGCTGAAATCGACTGGTCTCTCGCCCGCGATAATTACCAGCTTCTTCCCTGCATCTAGAAATTGTATGCAGCAAATCCTACAGTTCTACAACCAGCGTTCCGTTTTCCTTTTTTACGTTGATATGTTTAACCGGTTTTTCAGCCGAACCGGATAGGACATTGCCATCATAATCGTATGTAGCTTTTCCCATACTGCAGCACTGGATGGTCTCTGTACCAGGCACTGGGTCCAGTTTGCGGCCGGCATGTTCGCATTTATTTTCAAAGGCGCGGAAATTTCCGGCCCCATCCTGCAGAACCAGCAATCGAACCGGCAGGTTATCTCCTTCGAGATGGACAGCGCCGTAAGGTTCTGAAAGCTCAGGCGCTTTGCTCAGGTCGATCACCAGTTTGCCGTCTGTATATTTCCAACTGTTTGCATCCACGGGTGGTTTTGTCGCCGGGATGCCAAAGATACGCTGGAAGATGTTGCGTTTAAGGGTTTTTGTGGTCATGTTTATCCTCCGTATAATGTGATTTTGTTATCTAGCAGCTTGATACTATGGCATTAAGGGCAAGGAATAAAGCTGAAAATTCTCTCGACCGCTTTATCTGACCAATTAGCGGCCTTTCTGGCGCAAAACATTTTTCAAATGCCACCTTTTTTCCAGTTTTCGTGATTTAATTTTACCAAATATAATAGAGTTTATTGATCGGCATGGTTTATCTCCTTTTTTTTGTGAAGGAAATTCATGAAGTAGAAAATCTGTGCTTATCAATCCTTTGTATATATGTCTGGTCGTGAAAATCCACATAAAAAAATGGATATAAGATATACACACTTAGTGTAAAATTTCGGTAAGATGAAATCTATTTTCGATGCTCACAGCCTTCCAGCCCAGATGATCCTGAGCTTTATTGGTGTGGTCATGCTAACTGCAGCGGCTGTTGGAATACCTGCTCTTTGGTTGTTACGCTGCCCAATTTGACAATCAAACTTGGTCACGCGTTGACCAGGGTCAACGCGCTGCGCTGGCTCTCTATGAGGCAAAACAAAACGAAGTGGTAAGCCTGGCAATCCTGACCGCTCAACGTCCAACACTGCGAACGTTGTTATTTCAGGAAAATAGGTTGAAACTGGAAGAATACTTGGAGACTCTGATGGTAGGTGCAAGTCTTGATTTGGTAGCTGTGTGTGAAACAACCAAAACCGTCATTGCTTCTACGGAACCAATCCTAGCCACAAATCCCTGCCAATCCTGGAGACTCGATGGATTTCAGGTCATCGCCACAGAATCCTTCTCCCAGGTTTGGCTGACTGCTACCTACCCAGTCGAAGGTGAAGGGACTGATAAATGGGATATGCTGGTCGGTATGGTATTGGACGATAGTTTCGTCATCGAGCTGCGTCACCAAACTGGGTTGGAAAATACAATCAAAATATATAGTCAGCCCGTGGCAACCAGCTTCACCGGCGGTGTTGAACAACTAGAAGGTCTTTCAACTAACAAGGTGTTTTCCAATGCCACAGGAAACGCTGTTTACAAAACTTTTCAGTTGGAAGACGAACCCTACTACTCCGCTCAAAGCCCGCTTGATAAAAATGATGTTGAAGCAGAGGTGGCGTTGAGTGTCGCAGAATTCACTGCAACACAACAACGCCTGATGTTGGTTTTAGCCTGCAGTATTATCGCTGTGGCAGCCATGGTTTCTATTCTGGGGATTTTCATCGCCCGCCGCATCAGCCAACCTCTGGTGCGCTTGGCGGATTCTGCAGGTGAATTCAGTAAAGGAGATCTAAGCACTTCAGTAGAGGTAGATACCCAAGTGAAGGAAATGCAGCAGGTTGCGTTAGCTATCGAAACCGCCAGGATAGATTTACTGCAGACGCTGACCAATTTAGAGAAGGAGAAAGCCTGGGTCAATCATCTGCTTGAATCAATTGTAGAAGGCATTCTGACCCTTGATCACCAGGGTCATATCAGCTTTTTCAGTAAGGGTGCCGAACAGATTACCGGCTGGAGTAGAAACGAAGTCTTAGGTCTCTCTTTTGACCAGGTGTTTAGGCTGGTTGATACAGAGACATCCTCCCGTGATTGGATCCCCACACCCGGTACCAGAAAAAAAATGATCGTCATATTGGATGGAGAGCGTCAGGCTACATTGTCTTTTACCGGAGCGCAGTTGGCACCTGCCGAAGCTGGTGATACTCAGGTAGCTCTAGTTTTCCGCGATGTCAGCGAAGAAGAAATTATTCGTCACATTTTAGGCGATTTCTTAGCAAACATCGCTCACGAATTTCGGACTCCGCTCTCAGCTTCAGCTGCCTCTACCGAGTTGTTGTTGGATCAGGCATCAGATCTAACCAAAACCGAACTGCATGAGCTACTTGTATCTTTACATCTTGGTATTCATGGTTTGCAGACATTGGTAGATAATTTGCTTGAAAGCGCCAGTATTGAGGCAGGCCGTTTCCGGGTCTCTCCGCACCGATCGGATCTGGGTAAAATCATCGCTGAGGCGGTCCAGGTAATGGATCCTTTGCTGGAAAAATATGACCAGCGCCTGGTTTTAGAACTGCCTGCGGACATTCCAATCGTCTATGCTGATGAAAGGCGAATCGTGCAAGTTCTTGTGAACTTGTTGTCCAATGCCAGTAAATATGGACCCACTGATGCCCCAATCACGATAAGAGCGATAGTTAACCAGGGCTGGGTTAGGGTTCAAGTAGCGGATCGGGGTCCAGGAATTCCACAAGAAAGGCAAATTCAGGTATTCCACAAATTCATGTATCCAGCCCAATTAGACGACAGTGTAAAAGTTGGAGCCGGGTTAGGACTTTCAGTTGTAAAGGCGGTAGCCGAAGCACATGACGGCAGTGTAGGAGTTGATGACCGTCCCGGCGGCGGGTCAATATTCTGGTTTACATTGCCTCTGGTGGAGGACGGATGAAGGCTTTAATCGTAGACGATGATCGAATTCTTGCCGATGTTGTAGCCTTTACCTTAAGGAGAGAGGGATTTGAGGTCCTGCAGGCATATGATGGCAATTCTGCGATCCAGCGCTGGTCAGTAGAGCAGCCAGACATCATCTTACTGGACGTCAACATGCCCAAAATGGATGGTTTCGCCGTCTGTGCGCACATCCGGGAGCAATCCAATACACCAATTATTCTTCTCACAGTTCGGGGAGAGGAGGACGATATCATCCAGGGTCTGGAAATTGGTGCTGATGATTACATTGTCAAGCCTTTCAGCCCGCGTCAGCTTGTGGCACGTACAAAGGCTGTCCTGCGCCGTGCAGGACAAATGATAATCCCTCCTTTTGTTCAAGCGGGTGATCTAAAATTCGATACCAATCGACGCAATGTTACCATTGGCGAGGCAAATCCCATATCTCTGACACCTTTAGAGAGCCGGCTGCTGGAATGTCTGATGGTCAATGCCGGGCAAGTTCTGACAAGCGATGCAATTATTGATTTTGTTTGGGGGGCAAGCGCTGGCGACCGGGATATGCTTCGCCAGCTGGTACGTCGCTTGCGGGGAAAGATTGAACCAGATTCAACTGATCCTTCCTACATAAAAACCATCCCCGGACTGGGCTACGGTCTCATTGTATAAATCAAAATAAAGCAGCCACAGCGATCTAAATCGGCCGGGAGCAGCCTGGAGGGTACAGCAATCTGATGCTCTTCAGGCTGTTTTTGTCACTAAACTGTTACGTCCTTGTCACAAGCTTTATCACCAGTATCTGCTATATTCAAATCAAATAACACCAATCATTAAGTTCTTTCGTATCAAAGGTGTCATAAACCACGAAACCTGGTTATGGATGAACGGAGGTGAGGAATGTCAACAATCGATCGGCTAAATTTTATTCCAATTGGGCTGAATTCCTCCCTGGAAGGAAAATTAATCGAAGTATATCTGCTGACCAAAGGTTACCGAACGGGAGATATGAAGATGTTAACCAGACAAGATTCAAAACAGCTGATGACTGAAGCCTGCACTCATGTCTCTTTGAAGCTGGCAGAATTTGAATCAAAGGCTAAATTCCGAGAAAAAATTCATTGGATATGAAATATCGAGAATCACATTACCTGGAATTCGACAATCTGGAAGTGATCCCTCGAATAGCCGGATTATTGCCGCGTGAATTGGCAATTCGTTATCATGCGCTTCCCGTTGCTGATGATGGTAAGCGAATCACCGTAGCCATGGCCGATCCCAACGATAACGAAGCTCGCGAAGCAATCATTGCTGTTTTAGGACCTTCCACCCTCATCGTACGAACAAATGCACAATTTATCGATAAATTATTGGCTGAATTCTGGGATAAGGCGACCAATCGGCCCCTGGAATTACTGTTGTGGCTTCCCAAAAAGTCAATCACGACCGGAATCGAGACCTATGCCGAGTATATAGCTACCTTATTGGGCGCTCACCTCAACCACTTCGAAACTGCGGATATGGGTGATAAGGCATACAGAGCACTGGTTTCGGTAATCGAAGACATCAAAGCAGATATCGTTATTCTTGGAGAGTGGGAACAAACCATTATGGAGAGATTAATCCAGGGCTCTCTAGAAAATATACTTGCTAGTCAAATGCCAGCCTCGCTCTTAGTGGTTCGCCACCCGATTCATCCGATAAAGAACATCTTACTCATCCTTCGAAATGACGCCATAGTTCAAACCTCCCTTAATTGGACCATTGGTTTCGCTCGCCCCAGCGGAGCTGAAGTCACCATCTTACCCATCACAATACCGCTGCCAGCTATGTATGACCAAAATCCCAGCATGCGCTGCAGCATTGATTCAATCTTGACCTCCAATTCGAGATTAGGAAAAAAACTACGCCTGGTTGCGCAGCAATTAGTTGACTCAGAAATAAATGGCACGCTGCGTATACGTCAGGAAGCTCCCACCTGGCAGATTCACTGCGAACTTCTTGAACATAACTATGATCTGGTAGTGATCGACAGCGAACCACCAAACAAGTTATGGCACTGGATCCAGGTCGAACTGGTCAATCCTCTGTTGAATTGGAGCGATAAATCCGTGCTGGTCACAAAATCCTCAACCATGCAAGTGACATAAATGTCCATATTTGCTAACAAGTTCACCATTAGACACAATATTACACACAATTGGAGAGAACAAACATCATGAAAATCAAAACCACAACATTAATTCTCGTAATTCTGATTAACCACAATATGGACTTTAACTAGCTGCACACAAACATCTTCCTCCGCCGAAAACGTTTCCAGCCAGGCAGGTACAATCACCATTTCTGGAGCCTGGGCGCTCTACCCCATGATGATCCTTTGGAGCGAGGAATATCAAAATATATACCCTGAAGTCATGTTCGATATATCAGCTGGAGGAGCTGGCAAGGGTATGGCCGATGCTTTGGCAGGAGCTGTAGACATCGGCATGGTATCTCGGGAGATCTACTCCGAGGAGATCGACAAAGGGGCTTTTTGGGTTTCCGTCACCAAGGACGCAGTCTTTCCTACTATAAATGAAAAAAATCCGGTATGGGATGGTCTCTCCCAGAAAGGTGCAGCCCGGGATATTTTTGTCAAGATATTTATCACAGGTGAAATAACAACTTGGGGACAGATGGTTGGGAGTGACGAGGTTACTGATCCCATCCATGTTTTCACTCGATCCGATGCATGTGGTGCTGCAGCAACCTGGGCTGAATACCTGGGTGCCGCGCAGGAAGACCTTTTAGGCGTGGCTGTATATGGAGATCCGGGTCTCCTGGATGCAGTCATCAAGGATAGCCTGGGGATAGGCTATAACAACTTGAATTATATATTTGACATGGAAACCGGGAAACCTGTAATAGGTGCGCTGGTGCTCCCTATCGATTCTAATGACAACGGGCTGGTAGATCCAAGTGAAATAATTAATTCAAAAGAGATGGCGATAAATGCAGTCGCCACTGGACAATACCCCTCGCCTCCAGCCCGAAACCTAAACCTGGTCACCAAAGGTCAACCAAGCGGATTGTTGAAAGATTTTGTTACCTGGGTGCTGACTGATGGTCAGGATTATATTGATGAGGCAGGATATATCGCTTTGCCGAAAGAGATGTTGGAAGAAGAATTAGGCAAACTTAAATGAGATTAGAGCGGGTGTTATGGGCGAGAGTTTAGCAGCTGTTATTCAGAGAAAACGTCAGAACAAGAACCGGCTTGCCCAGAAGACGATGGGTTGGCTTACCCTGGCTGCAGTGATGCTGGTGCCGATAATCATCGCAGCCTTGTTCGTACGCGCCTGGCCGATCCTGTCCTCAAAACCTTTGGGTGAATTACTCTTCTCCACAACCTGGCATCCTATGAAAAATTCCTTCGGCTTCTTTGCTTTTATTATGGGAACCTTATGGGTAACAGGTCTGGCGATGATCATTTCTGTCCCGCCCTCTGTGTTAACTGCAATATACCTGGCGGAATATTCTTCAACCCGTACGCGTTCACTGGTCAAAACATTTATCGATATTCTTGCGGGTATTCCTTCCGTTATCTTTGGGGTATGGGGCGTATTAACGATTGTGCCTTTTATCAGGAATTACTTTGCTCCCGCAGTAGATCGTTGGCTGGGAGGCATCCCATTATTCCAAAACAACAATCCAACGGGCTACAGCTTGTTAGCAGGAGGATTTGTGCTGGCAGTAATGGTCTTCCCAATCATTATCTCTTTAGCTGAAGAGGTGATTAGCGCCGTTCCGCAAGGTTCAAGAGATGCCTCGTTAACGCTTGGCGCCACCCGCTGGCAAACGATCAGGCGCGTGGTAATGCGACGCGCCTGGTTAGGGGTAATTGCTGCCATAATGCTAGGCTTTTCCAGAGCATTTGGTGAAACGATGGCAGTTATGATGGTTGCAGGTAATGTTCCCCAAATTCCCCATTCCATATTTGATCCGGTTTACCCTTTGACTGCTCTAATTGCAAATAACTATGGAGAAATGATGTCAATCCCTTTATATGACTCGGCGTTGCTGACCGGAGCGTTGATTCTGATGCTTATCATTCTTGTTTTCAACCTCCTTTCACGTCTGGTAATCGTCCGTCTGGTCCAGCGCGAATAAGAGAAGCCTTTTGAATAAAATTACACCCAAAATCGAAGAAGTTTTTTATAAAGTTCTGATGCTCGCTTCGACTGCGTTTGTGCTGAGTATCTTAGTTCTTATCCTTGCCACTGTGATCTGGCGAGGGCTGCCAGCCCTGAATTTAGCCATGTTAACCCAGACACCCAAAGGGGGGTATTACCTTGGTCAAGAAGGCGGCATCCTGAACGCGATTGTTGGATCTCTCTACCTGGCAGGAGGAGCAACGCTGCTCGCAATAGTCCTCAGCTTACCTATCGCACTCTATTTACAGGTCTACATACCTCACACCCGTCAGGCCGAATGGGCTCGCTTAGCCATGGACGTTTTGTGGGGTGTACCAAGCATCGTCTACGGAGCTTTTGGTTTCATTATTTTTAATTTGGCTGGGAATGAGGGCTTCTCTGCTGGGCGGAATCATTGCCTTAGCCTTTCTGGAATTGCCAATCATGGTCAGAGGCATGGACGAAGCTATCGCAATGGTCCCACCCGCATTGAAAGAGACTTCTTATTCCCTGGGTGCCAACAAGTACGAAACCGCTCTTAAAGTAATGCTGCGCCAAACAGCTCCAGGTCTGCTGACTGCAGTATTGTTGGCTTTTGGCAGAGGTATTGGTGACGCTGCTTCAGTATTATTCACAGCCGGTTATACAGACCGTTTACCTAATTCCCTATTCCGACCCGCCGCCTCACTTCCATTGGCTGTCTTTTTCCAGCTTAACACTCCCTATCCAGCTGTTCAGGAGAGAGCTTATGCCTCAGCTCTCATCCTTACCTTTATTATTCTGGTTCTCAGCCTGATCACCCGGCAGTTAACCACTCGATTGACAACTCATATCATCCGCTGAGAAATTATGGAAATTGTAAACTCCCATATTAAGATCCAGGATCTTAATGTCTGGTACAGAAATGACCAGGCTCTAAAAAACGTTTCATCTGAAATCCCAGCAAATAAGATTACTGCTGTTATTGGACCCTCTGGATGCGGCAAGACAACCTTGCTCAAGTGCCTCAACCGGCTTCATGAGGAAGAGGAGGATGTTCAGATCGCAGGGCAGGTCTGGTTAAATGGCGTCAATATTTACAGCCGTGATGTGGATGTAAACGAAATTCGCACTCGCATAGGCATGTTAGCCCCCAAGCCTTTTCCCCTACCGATGTCTATCTATGAAAATGTGGCATACGGGCGGCGCATACACGGTCTTAACACTGTCCTTAATAAGGGAAATGGTCGTAATCTGGATCATTATATAGAACGTTATTTACGAACCGCTGGCCTCTGGGAAGAGGTAAAAGATCGACTCGGATCACCAGCCACGCGACTTTCTACAGGACAACAGCAGCGACTATGCCTGGCGCGAGCCCTGGCTGTCGAACCGGAGGCGCTGTTATGCGATGAACCCACTTCTGCCCTGGATCCCATTTCGGCGCAGCGGATAGAAGAACTTTTGAAAAGCCTGAAGGAGAAAACTACCATTGTCTTGGTTACACACTTGCTCAGACAGGCTCGCCGCCTGGCAGATCATGTAATCTTTCTCTGGATGGGTGAATTGATAGAGTCCGGGCCAGCATGCCAGATATTTAATGATCCTCAAGATGAACGGACTCGCGCTTATTTAGCTGGAGATATTGGCTAACTTGGAGTAAATTAAGATGAACCCCAAATTGTTACCTTATACCAATAAAGCAAATTGGCCTCGCATTGCAGGTGGAGTTTTTGTAGCAGCGCTGCTGCTGGTGACCCTTTACTATACTTGGCAGGCAATCGTCCCCAATGTGCAACTTCCAATAAAGCTGTTGGTGTTCGCTTTCAGTACCCAGGAGGAAGTGCTTTTGCAGGGTGTCCTGCCTGCTTTTGAGGAGGCTTGGGAAACCGAAACGGGACAGGAGCTTGAGGTAGAAGCTGTTTTTGGACCTTCCGGTTCTATAGCAGGACTAATCGACTTGGGCGCCCCAGCCGATGTTGCCCTGTTCAGCAATGAACGTCATGTTAAATGGCTCAAAATTGCTAAAATGGTTAAGTCGAATACCCAACCGGTTGTCATTGGATATTCTCCGATGGTTATTGTCACCCGTCCGGGTAACCCACATCACATTTCAGAATTCGAGGATTTGACGCAACCAAAAATACGTATATTACATGCCGATCCACGCAGCTCAGGAGCTGGAGAATGGTCCCTGCTGGCCGAATATGGCAGCGCCTTGCTTGAATCAAACGATTCGGATGCTGCCAAAGAACGGTTCCTGTCTATCTGGGACAATGTAAAACTGCTCGGCGACTCTGCCCGGACAATCTTATCCATCTTCGAGCTGGGAGCAGGTGACGCCATGATTACCTATGAACAAGATGCCCACATGGCTCAGGAGCGCGGCGTACCGCTGGAGATAGTCGTGCCAACCCGCACGATTATCACCGAAAATGTGGCTGTGATTGTGGATGAAAATGTTAAAAGACGTGAAAGACCAGTCGTAAATGCTTTCATGGATTATCTATTAAGTGAAGCTGGGCAACAAATTTTCAGTAATTATCATATGCGACCAGCTCAAATTGCTGATGAGGAGTTCACACCCATAACTCAATCTTTCACAGTAGAAGATTTGGGTGGTTGGACACAGTCTTATACTCAATTGGTGGAAAAATTATGGCAGAAGGAAATCGCACAGCGGCATGATATGGAGCTGAATGCAACGCTGCTGGATACCGGGAAATGATGCATGGAAAATCCACCAGGTTTAGGCTTTAAGCCATCTGAATCACCAGCTGGACAAAACCCAGCTGAAAATATTGACCCAGTTCTGACATTCCCTGAACTTTCCCTCAAGATTGAAGTTAAACCACACTGGTGGGAAAGTGCCCGGTTGGGAAAGATTGTGCTTTTTGGCGCCAGCTTGTACCTGTTCATTCTGGCCATCAATTTTATGAAGTCAGGAGCACGCGGCATTACTCCCTTCATCCACGATCTCGGAGTCATCTCCAACGCAACCAACAGCCTCGGTTTTGGCTGGTTGCTTGCTTACCTTATCATGAGCGGATCACCTGTGGCAGCCGCTGCATTAACATTTTTTGATGCTGGTGTGATCGATGAACTCAGCGCATTCACTATGATCACTGGCAGCCGGCTAGGGGCAAGCTTTATAGTCCTTTTTGTCGGATTTATATATGTGCTGCGCGGCCGCGATCGAGCCACCAGTTTAAGCATGGGCATTCTTTCGTTGATTGTTACTGCAACAACCTATCTGCCTGGTCTCCTGATTGGGATCATTCTCCTGAAAACAGGCGTATTGGATAGTGTCCAGCTCCCTAATGGCGCGCTGCTGACTTCAGTCGTCGATACCACCGTCGAGCCTTTCACTGATCTGGTGGCTGGTTTTTTCCCTTACTGGGTAATTTTCTTAATCGGCCTGGGCATTATTTTGATCAGTTTCAAACTATTCGACAAGTGCCTGCCCCAGATGACGCTAAAAGAGAGCCAGATAGGGTGGGGTTCGCGCCTGGTTTATCGACCAGTAGTCATGTTCACCCTGGGTGCAATGGTAACGATGATCTCCATGTCGGTCAGTATATCTCTCAGTCTGTTAGTGCCGTTGAGCCAACGAGGTTTTGTGCGGCGGGAGAATGTCATCCCCTATATCATGGGCGCCAATATCACTACGTTTATTGATACGCTGCTGGCGGCTGTGCTGCTCAATAATATGGCAGCTTTTACTGTTGTGTTCGTCAGCATGCTCAGTACGGCAGCTGCTTCAATTCTCATTTTGGTATTTATCTACCGCCCTTACCTGAGAAATTCGCTCCAATTTGTCAACTGGGTCTCCAGCACCAACCGCAACCTAGCCATTTTTATGATCACCATTTTTATTACGCCTGTAATCTTAATTTTGATATAATTAAAGTTTATACGCCGTGAAGATCCTAATAGCAATCCATGATTTAGAACAAGCCGAAACAACGCTGAGCTTCGCTGCCCAGATCGTACATCGCGCTGGAGAAGCGCCCACCATCTTATTCGTGATCGAACACAAGACAGAGAAATTAGATACTCAGGTCGAGGATATGCTTGAAAAAGCCCAAGAAATCCTGGGTGTTCCAAAAATAATTACCAAAGTCCGGACCGGGAACACTGCCCAAGAAATCATTAGAGAAACCGAACAGGGAGGTTATGATTTATTAATCAAGGGAGAGATAAAAACCAATAACCTGGCCCGGCGAATTAAAGGGGCAACCACAATAGGCGTCGTTGACCATATATCTTGCCCAGTCATTATTGCTAAAGGTGCACCCAGACCAATCCGCCATATTTTGTTATGTGACAGCGGCGCTGGGAGGTCGTCGGTGCTGAACCGGTTCACAGCCCAACTGTCTGAAATGCTTGAAGGCGAGGAAGCAGTCTGCGTTTTACATGTCATGTCGCAGATTAGCGCAGGACCGGGTGTGATTGGAAAGCATTTACGAGCCAGTGTCGGTGAATTGATTGAAGAACAAACACCTGAAGGCGTACTGCTTGAGAGAGATATCCTGGAGTTGGAAAAATCCGGTGTGCACCCAACCCCCATAGTGCGGCACGGTCTGGTTGTGGATGAAATACTAGCTGAAGTTAGCAGTGGTAATTATGACTTGTTAGTCATCGGGGCGAGTAAGGGTAAAAAATGGCAACATTACCTTCTTGAAGACTTGGCACGAAAAATACTGTTAAAATCAGACCACCCTGTATTAGTGATTAATTAGACTACACCATTTGTGACTTGACATGTGTATAGAATATGTTGTGTTTGATTGTAACGAAAGAAAAAATTTCGGGTTAACGAAAGGGATAAAGAAATATTAGTAGAAGCACGCTGGTTGCATCCCGGTTCTTCAGATTTTGTATTTGCCAGAATAATGCAAACATGAAAATGAAGATGTAGGTAACAATCTTTTAAAAGTTATTAATGATAAATTGTCTTGATAAAATGTTTACGCGTTTCGTGTGATAAATGTGTATCCAACACCTGGAACTGTTTGTATATGAACAGGTTTGGAGGTATCCTTTTCAATTTTTTGCCTGACACGGTAGACTAACTGTTTCAACATCGAACGATCTCCTCCAGCCGGTCCCCAAATGTGATCTATCAAAGTTTCGGTGAGCAATACCTGATTGTGATTAATCATCAAGGTTTCCAACAAACGGCTCTCAAGGGGAGTGAGGTGAGCCAGAAGGTCTCCGTTGCCGCTTACCTGATGTCTTGTGGGATCCAATGTTAAATCATTGACTTTAATCGGACTGGAAGTTACCGGAGGAGAACCAGCACGCCGCAGAACAGCTTCAGCACGTGCTACAAGCTGACGAGGGCTGAATGGTTTAACGACATAATCATCAGCGCCGATTTCTAAGCCGTGAACGATATCGTTCTCGTCATTTCGCACTGTGAGCAATATTATCGGAGTGTCTGACTGTTCACGGATACGCTGGCATACTTTAATGCCATCTAATTTAGGCAGGTTGATATCGAGGATGATCAAATCCGGCGATTCACTCTGCCAGCGATCCAGGGCGGCCAGGCCATCATATGCCAAAATTGTCTCGTAACCAGCACGGCGCAGCGTGAAGGAAACCACATCTGCCAGATCCAGATCATCATCGACCACTAATGCCTTCATAGCGTATCTCCACTAATTGGAATTGTAAACCAAAAAATTGAACCGCCGCCAGGGTTATCTTTTACACCTACTTCACCGCCATGCTCTTCAACAATGGCTTTAACAACGGATAATCCTAATCCAACGCCGTACTGGGCTCCATTCTGATCGCTCAGACGTACAAAACGCCGGAAAATATCCTCCCTCTCGGAAGGTGAAATACCTGAACCTCGGTCGGCTACTGCAATGCGCAGTGTGTATTCAGATAGCTGATCAACGGTTAGGCCAATCGTTGTTCCCATTGGGCTGTATTTACTTGCATTTGATAATAAATTTACCAACACCTGGGTTATGCGTGTAGGATCCATCATCACTACAGGATGTGATTCTGGTTCTTCCAATGTTAAATCTTGCCGCCGGCGGTCCAGTAAAGGTTTCATTACCCCAAGCGCATCAAGCACTACATCTCCAAATTCTACTGTTTGACGGTTTATCTTATATCTACCAGCTTGAATGCGTATGCTTTCCAGAAGATTGTCGATTAAAGTCTGTAAACCAGTAACACTTCGGTGAATAGAATTCAATAATTCGTTGATTTCAGTTTTCGAAAGGTAATCGAGTTCATCAAGCATCAGTTCCACAGAGGCGTTTAAAGCAGAGAGTGGTGTGCGGAACTCGTGAGAGATGTTAGCTAAGAAGTATGATCGCAGGTTTTGGGCAGCTTCTTCTTCAGTGATATCGCGCAGGACCAAAGCAGTTTGGGAGTTTTCACCGCTTGCAGGAACAAGCTGAGCAGCTGCCACCGCAATACTGGTTTTTCGCCCTGTGCGTGTCAGGATGTCAATCTGGCTTTTCCCGCCAATAGGCGGAATTAGATCAGAAAACATTTCTTTACCTTCAGGCAGAGCAAAAACCTCGTTCAACGATCTTCCGCTTACTTCATCGCTGGACCAACCGGTGATCTTCATTGCACCGTGGCTGAACGAAGTGATGAATTTTTTATCATCAAATGTGACAATGCCCTCTTCAATGGACTGAATCACAGTTTCCGACCACGCCTTGGCTCTGGTTAATTCATCCATATACTGCTGGGTATTCGACCTGCTTTCCTCAAACGCATTAGCTAGAGTCGCAATCTCATCAGGTTCATCCGGGATGGGAATCGGGGAAGATAAATCACCCCGACTTATCTTATTTGCAGCGGAAGTTAATTGGTCTAAAGGGGCTGTCAGGTGTTTGGCAAACAGCACACCAAGGATGGAGCCTACCAGGACGATGATCAAACTGCTGAATAAAATTACCAGCAGCGCTCTGCGGTTAGCAGCATAAAGACCCTCTACACCGAGGGCGACCTCATTCACTATTTGATACCCATTACCAGCTTCTGTTAACAACTGTTGAGAAGTGTAATAATGATCTTCGTTATATATTTTTGTGTTTATTCCATTCTGGCTGGCTTGTATAGTGTCTGGGATTTGTAATGGATCTGAATAATCTGGCAAGTCGGAAAAACTGGTAGCTGTCATCTGTCCATCTATGAAGAAATTTTGTTCAAATCCAGTACCTTGCGCCAATTCATGAGCAAATTCATTGTCTATAAACCTCCCAACCGTGACATTGAAAGTGTCTGACAGATCGCCATAAAGAGGCTGCTTAGCGAGTATCACTATCTGGTTTTCAAAACAAACCGGTGAGTAGAAATAGGTTTCATCGGAGGGAATTAAGTCACAACACCCATTCTCATTTGTATCACCTATTGTGAGTTCACCGGAGGAGTTGCAGATAAATAGTATATCTAGTCCAACGCCAATTTTAAAATTGTGGAGATATTCAGATAATCTGGCATGATCATTTTCTTGCAGTAGCTTCTGTAAAGTAGGGCGTATGGCGGTATGACTGGCGAGGTTGATCAGCTGGATTTTTTCGGTGTCCAGAAACGCTTTGGTCACCCGTTCTCCATTTTTTACACGCGCCAGGATTTGATTTTGAAGCTCATTCCGCACTAATATATAGGAAGGAATCCCCGCAACAATCGCGGTTATCAGGATAACCAAGATAAAAGCGCTGATCAAACGGGATGTAAAACTGTGGGTGATGATTTTGGGGAAAGATGGCATAGCATATTCCCGAAAAATAAAATTCGGAGACTAGTGGAAGTATAACCTAATTAACTTTCGACTTGTATTAGGCTGGCTCATTTGTTACCAGTTTGTTACTAGCTTGATACCGATAAATCACCAAGGTTTGATAAATTTAGACAAAAGTAAGTTCAGCAGATAGATTATTTATTATGGATCAAAAATACCGTCGACCCTAGCAATTGGCTGGCGCGATGGGTGAAGGCTGAACTTGCCGCCTCTATATTAGCCTGGGCAGATCAACCGGTATTAGTATCAAAGACATTTAAAAGTCAATCAAGGATAAAACCATGGATGTTGAATTAAGTGTTCCGATAATTCTATTAGCTTTTGTATGTGAACTGGTCGATTCTTCCTTAGGTATGGGCTACGGGACGACATTGACACCCATTCTGCTGTTATTTGGTTATGATCCCATTGTGATCGTCCCCGCCGTATTATTCTCTGAGTTCTTAACGGGGGTCACGGCTGGACTATTTCACCACGAATTCGGAAATGTCGATCTGCGACCTGGAGGTACAGCATTCAAAATTACAGCTGTATTGACTGCCTTCAGCATAGTAGGTGTCGCATTAGCAGTTGTATTGGCGGTAAATCTTCCTAAGTATTTTGTCAAACTCTATATCGGTCTGCTGGTTTTTAGTATGGGGATATTGATCCTCTTGAAAAAAGATCAGAAAGCTTCATTCTCTTGGCGGCGCATATCTGGATTAGGTTTGCTGGCAGCATTCAATAAGGGCATCAGCGGGGGTGGTTATGGTCCTGTCGTTACCAGCGGGCAGGTGCTTTCAGGAATCCGCGGTCGGAACGCAGTCGCCATTGCGTCGATGGCGGAGGGGATTACCAGCATTGTTGGGGTGGGCATCTACCTGGCTAGTGGTACACCTTTATCCTTGCAATTAGCCCCTTCCCTGGTTGTAGGCGCCATGTTTTCAGTACCGTTGTCAGCATATTTCGTCAGCCGCATCCCCGCCGGCCGGTTGACACTCATCATCGGTGGATTCACCACAATTGTGGGCGGTTACACACTCCTTAGAGTATTCATTTAATCAGAGAGACCGGGGGGTCAGGTAAATTTTATAAGGGGATTAGAAATCGTTGTAACTTGCCCGTACGCTGTTTAAAATCCATGAACTTTGGAAAAAGTACTAAATTCGTTACCCAATTGTTACCAGTTCAGCACCAGTTTTGTTACCAATATCCATTATTTTATATGCAAAAGGATGTCATTCAACAAAAAAACCATTTACCGGGATAGGTAAATAGTGAATTCCACCAAAAAGGAGTTAAAATGTTCACCAAAGAAGAATTAATCAATAAAATGCGCAATCCAGATAATAAAAAAGTGCTCCAGGCAGTCGAAGAAATGCGAGTACGCGGCTGGCTCAATGATGGATCTTTAAGCGGCGCAGCTTTAATCCGTGTCCAGCTGCAAGCAGCAGATTTGATCGAGGCTAATCTGAGCTTTATTGACTTTCACCAGGCCGATATGGAGTTTGTCGATCTCAGCGGCGCCGACCTGAGAGGCGCAAAATTGACCCGCGCCAACTTGATAGGCGCAAACATGAGCGAAGTCGATTTGACCCGCGCCACTCTTTATAAAGCTAACTTGCGGGCTTGCCGCAACCTTACAGACGAACAGTTAACCAAAACCAAGAGCCTGTGGGGCGCAATCATGCCGGATGGCGATACTTATGATGGTCGTTACAACCTGCCCGGCGATATTGAACTCGCCCGCTATAGAAATGTGGTCAAAAATGACAACCAGGCAATGGCAGAGTTTTATGGGGTTTCCTTGGAAACCTATCTGAGCGGTCAGGGAGAGAGGGTTGTTCACATGGTGGAAGCATGATCTACGCACTGCTAATCGCTTTTACTGTAGTGTTTGCATATATGGCGATTCGAGCAGATCGATTAATGGCAACTGCCATTTGGCTGGCAGTTGTAAGCGTAATGTTATCCGTCATCTTCTACATTATGGGAGCTCAATTGATAGCAGTCATCGAACTCAGCATCGGCGCTGGGCTGGTGACTGTTTTATTCGTGTTTGCGATCAGTATCATTGTGGAAGAAGATATTGATTATAAATCTCTGGTCCCCAAATCGCTGGCTGCTGCAGCGACAATCATTATGTTCATGCTACTTGGAGCGTTCCTTCTGCCAGCACATACTGCGAAGCCAGCTCACTCCGAAATCTCCATTTCGATGGTGTTATGGGAACTGCGCAGTTTGGATGTCCTGCTGCAGATCGTTATAATTTTTGCCGGCGTATTGGGTTTATTGGGCTTGCTGGCAGAGGTTAAAGCCCCGCTCGAATACTCTGTAGCTGAAGATGCAGCTGCACAACGCGATCGCGGACTGGACGATCTCTACGAACAAAGCATTAAGAAGGAAGCGTTGTGAATCTTTCCCTATTTGACGCTGCTTTGATAGGAGTTTTTGGACTGCTGGGTATTGGATTCTATGGATTATTGGTATGCCGCAACCTGTTTAAAGTTGTGGTAGCCCTTCAAATCCTGGTAAAAGCTGCCTTACTGGGACTGGTATCGGCTGGCAATGCCTGCGGATTAATCAATCTTGGTCAAAGTCTGGCAATCACAGTTATCGTTGCCGACACTATAGTGGCAGTTATCGGGATGGCATTTGCTATTCAAATCCATCGCCATCTTGGCACTTTGGACCTCAAAGATCTTGCTCGAATGAGAGGTTGATACATGGCAACTTGGTTGGTTATAACGGCGATCGGACTTCCCTGGCTGGGCGGATTATGCATCTGGCTGGTAGGTGATAAACATCCTCAGCTGCAGCACAAATTGGCTTCCGGTTTTGCAGTCGTCGGCGGTCTCATATCGCTTGGATTACTAACGGTTATATCGGACGAAGTGATTTTGAGCATTCCAGTGGGCAGCGTTTTTGGTGATTTCACATTGATTGCAGATGGGCTGGGGACCTTACTGGCTGTCATCGCAGCTGTTATCGGTGGTTTGACTGTTATTTACTCAAACGAATATATGAAGGGGGAAGCTCAGCTCGGACGTTATTACAGCCTTACGTTGTTTTTCATCGGCGCAATGATCGCTCTTGTGCTTTCTGGTAGTCTCCTTTTTATGTTCATCTTCTGGGAAATAACTGCTTTCTGCTCTTATGCCCTGATCTCTTTCCACAACGATGATCCCAAAGCTGTCGCCGGCGGAATTAAAGCGCTCATTATTACCCAATTCGGCGGACTTGGTTTACTGGTTGGGGCGGTTATTTCTTACACCATTTTTGACAGCTACCAGATCAACGTCTTTCTAAACAGAGCATCCAGTCTACCAGCATTGGTGCTGAGTTTGTGCGCTTTTGGTTGCCTCGCGGCAGCTGCGGCAAAATCCGCCCAGGTACCATTTCAAACCTGGCTTCCAGATGCGATGGAAGCCCCAACACCTATCAGTGCCCTCATCCATGCCGCCACAATGGTGAACGCAGGCGTTTATTTACTGGCCCGTTTTTATCCTGCTTTTGAACGCGTTTCAGGCTGGAAAACCGCAGTCGTTATCGTAGGGTTGTCATCCGCATTGCTGGCCGCGCTGATGGCAGTCTCATCCCGCGACCTCAAGAGAGTGCTGGCTTTTTCAACCATCAGCCAGCTGGGTTATATGGTTTATGCGATAGGATGCGGAGCGATAGTCGCCAGCCAGTTCCATTTACTTAGTCACTCTATCTTCAAAGCGCTGCTATTTCTGTGTGCTGGGGCATTGATTAAAGCCACCGGAACCCGTGATATGTACCAGATGAAAGGGTTGGGGAAGGATATGCCCTTCGTACGGATTGTCTTCATTATTGGCGCTCTAGCTTTGGCTGGACTTCCTATCACAAATGGGTTTTTCAGCAAAGAGATGGTGCTCGAGAGCGGTCTCGTATTGGGTCCGTTCTGGGCATATTTGGGAATGCTGGTCGGGGTTGGGATCACAGGACTTTACAGCATTCGGATGGTATCAATTGTCTTTTTTGAACAGCCGTCGGTCGATAAAGATGTGGATGATGTTCCCAGGATCATGCGATCCTCGCTCGCCATCCTGGCTTTTGGGACACTGACCACATGGTTACTGGTTGGAACATTCAGCCAGCGATTATCAGCCAGCCTTCCTTTTCACAATCTGGCCTACGTGGATACATTAACGGTTGTTGTTGAGATTATTACCTCTCCATGGACATATCTTGCCCTGGCAGTTGTATTACTGGGATTGCTTGTCTGGGTAGCGCGCGTGTAGATTCGTGATGTTAACGGACAAGCTTAAACCAACAACCAAATTTATCCGACAGGGTCTCGGGTTTGAGTGGTTCAATCTACAGATAATCCGAATAATAAACAGCACAGCCGAAGCGCTGCGTAAATTTCAAACAGGTCAATTGAACTGGAATGTTTTAGGAATAGTTGTTGGGCTGGTTTCTCTTCTCGTATTCTTTGCTTGGATCGGTTAATTATGGAAATACCATATTTTATCTGGATGATAATAATTCCCCTCATCGCTTCTCCATTGATTTATTTGTGTGGAAGGATAGACAGTGCAAGAAATAACAACACCTCCCAGATCCTCGCAATGGTTTCACTCTTGGCAGTCTGGATACCGTTTTTACCGACAATCCTTGAACTCAACCTGAAGGAACAACTGACATTCACATTGGGTGCAGTCTCTATGTGCCTGGATGGGTTGGGACTGATAGTGGCTGCCGTAGCATTGACTCTGGGTACTTTCGTCGTTCTATTTTCAGGTCCCTATATGTCCGCCGAATTCGGGAAAGAGAAATATTCGCCATGCTCACAGCAATGATTGCAATGATAATCGGTCTTGGCTGCGCGTGTGACTTGTTCAACCTTTGGGTGTGGTTCGAAGCGATGGCTATTACATCATATCTGCTTGTCGCTTTCTATCACGAACAGCCCTCCTCATCTAGAAGCGGGAATTAAATACCTTGTACAGAGCGCAGCCGGATCTGTGCTGGTGCTGCTGGGGATTGCGATCGTTTTCGCCCAAACTGGTACCTTGAATATCAACGTAATCAAGGCGGCGAACGGCAGCTGCCCCAGCTTTGATGGTTGCTGGAGCTCTCTTCATAATCGGGTACGGGGTCAAAACCGCCCTGGTACCGATGCATACCTGGTTGCCGGATGCTCACTCTCAAGCGCCAAGTGGGATCAGCGCAATGCTTTCAGGTATTGTGATTGAAGCCGGGTTGGTAGCGATGCTGCGTTCACTGAGTGCACTTGCGCCCGTAACGATTTTATGGGGACCACTTTTGATGAGTTTTGGTGTCCTCAATATGGTAATTGGTAATATGATGGCGCTTCGCCAAAAGTACGTAAAACGTCTGCTTGCATATTCCAGTCTTACGCATGTTGGTTATATATTGGTTGGACTGGGGATAGCAATTTATTTCGGGAATGTAAACGGTGCCGTGGGTGGTCTGTTCCACCTGTTCAACCATGGATTGATGAAAGGGCTGGCATTTCTTTCGGCCGGCGCGCTGCTTTACGTACTGCATATTGCAGTTGAGGATCATAATCCATTGACAATAAGCGATCTATCGGGAGCCTCTCGCCGTTATCCCATTGTGTCACTGGCTTTTAGTCTGGCGCTCCTAAGCCTGGGTGGTATCCCTTTCCTGGCGGGTTTTATGTCCAAGTGGCAGATTATCGTGAGTGGTTTTGAGACAGGCAATATGGTGATTGCTGCATTGGTGATCTTCGCGGCGCTGAACAGTGTATTCTCACTGGTTTATTACGTACCGCTGGTGAACTCGGTTTACCAGCGCGAGCAATCCGATGCTGTTCAACATGGAAGATCAATTCCAGTGGGGATGGCTGGTTCCACTTGTTGTTATGACTGCCTTGATAATCATGATGGGTATTTGGCCCAGCACGATGAACTGGTTGACTTATCCTGCCGGTTATGCAGTGTTGACCGCTTTTGGTTGGTAGATATTCAATAGAGATCATTATGGAAGATATAATCCTTAGTCCCCCGATCGCTTTCTTGATCTATGCTTTTCTTGTTGGTTTATTGTCTGGTTTGGGACGAGTGCTGGCTGGACTTGCTCACCCGACCCCGGTCAAGACGAGCACATATTCCAGTGGAGAGGAACCTCCGACACATGCAGCTGCCACTGGCTATCGTCCATTTTTTGTTGTAGCGCTATTCTTTGCTATTTTGCATTTAGGTGTTTTAGTACTGGGCAGCAACAATATATCGCTGACTGCCTTGATTTACCTTGGCGGTTTGATCCTAGTGCTGGTGGCATTGATCCTGGGATGAAAGAAATGATTGGAGAAGTGCATGAAATTTGAACAGAGCATTTGGAAAAAATCACTTATTAATTTGCGGACCTGGGGTAGCGATAAATTCACCGTGGCTCTTGCATTTCAACAGCGGCTCATGCAACGGCTGTGATATTGAGCTCCTCGCCACGCTGACACCCCGCTATGACCTGGAGCGCCTTGGAGTCAAACTGAAGGGCAGTCCTCGTCATGCAGATATTCTCGTATGTACTGGAGGGGTAACAAATCAGGCGCGAGACCGGTTATTGCGGATTTACGAACAAATGCCGGAACCAAAATTTGTCGTCGCGGTTGGCGCTTGCACGCTCAGCGGAGGCGTTTTCCAGGGGTGTTACAACATAAATGGCGGGATTGACCATCTGCTGCCGGTGGATGTATATATCCCAGGTTGCCCGCCTCGCCCTGAGGCGATAATAGATGGGATCGTTAAGCTTCTGGGAAGCTTGAAACCTATTCCTATAAAAGGTGTTCAAGCTGACCCGAAACTACAAACCAAGTGCAATCTGCTTTTCGAGAATTGGAGAATGACATGGACACACAAACCGCCTTGCTAACTGCCCGTCTTTTAGTAGAGGACCTGTCAGAAAAAGTGGACATCCCGGAACCTGACCGCATAGATTTTTACCTTAAGGAGGAGAAAAATATAATTACGGCAGCGGTAGGATTACGGGTTAAGCGTCTCGGATACCTGGCAGCAATTACTGGACTTGATCCAGGTGAACTGCAGGAAGAACTGGAAGTTCTTTATCACTTTTGCAGTGGATTTGTAACTATCACGCTCAGAATAAAAATCCCGAAAGTTGCACCGATAGTGCATACGCTCACCGAGATCATACCCGGCGCAGAACCGTATGAACGTGAATTGAGCGAAATGTATGGCATCACGGTCATCGGATTACGCAATCCTGAGCATCTCTATTTGCCTGATGACTGGCCAGCAGGAGTTTACCCACTCCGTAAGGATTTTCAACCCCGGTTTCTGAAAGAGCGAGACTAGAAAGAAGCGATTACATGAAAATGAGAAAATCTATCGAAAAATTCAACGTTCCAATCGGTCCGCAGCATCCAGCGCTGAAAGAACCAGCCTTTTTCTCGCTTACTGTCGATGCGGAAATTGTTACCAATGCTTTTGTACGCCTGGGATATGCCCACAGGGGCATTGAAAAGGCTGTTGAAGAGCGCAACTGGGTGCAAAACCAGTACCTTCTGGAAAGAATCTGCGGCATTTGCTCGCATATTCACGCTACCGCATATTGTTTGGGAGTCGAAAAATTAGCCGGCATAGAAGCCCCTCCCCGGGCACAGGCAATCCGTGTAATTGTGGCTGAACTTGAAAGGATTCACAGCCATCTGCTGTGGCTGGGAGTAGCTTCTCACGAAGCAGGTTTTGACACCCTGTTCATGTACAGTTGGCGTGATAGAGAACGCATAATGGACATCTTGGAAGTCTTGACTGGGAACCGGGTCAATTATTCGGCTAATCTGCTTGGAGGTGTCAAATGCGATATTGTCAGTTCCCACGAGGATGTAATACATCAGGGAATGGAGTTTATCGCAGAACGCCTAAATTTCTATTTGGAGGTCGTCACTAGTGATGCTTTGTTCCTCAAACGCACGCGCGGTATCGGTGGGATGACCCGTACTCAGGCTGAAGTGCTGGGAGCGGTCGGTCCGACTGCGCGAGCCTCGAACGTAAATCGAGACATCCGGGTCGAAGCTCCCTATTCAGCATACATACAGTTTCCTGTGTCCTCTATCCTCGAGACGAACGGCGATCTGGAAGCGCGTTTTGTTGTGCGAATAAAAGAGATGCTGGAGAGTTGCCGCCTGATCAACCAGATATTGGATAACCTACCGCCTGGCGAATTAGGGGTACGTATGAAAAGGCGAATTAAGGCGGGGGAAACAGTTGTGCGGGTTGAGGCCCCGCGCGGCGAGTTGTTCTATTTCATTAAATCAAACGGAACGGAAAAACCAGAGCGAATTAGGGTGCGCACGCCTACCATCTGCAATATGACTTCCGTTTTAAAATTGGCTATTGGCAGCCAGCTTGCCGATGTTCCCATGATCCTGGCAGGCATTGATCCCTGTTTTTCATGTAATGACCGCTCGGTTCGGATTAACCGTAGAGGAAATAATGAATGTATGTGGATGTGGGAAGAATTAAGACGATATGGGATAAGGTATTACTATGGAGATCATTTTTAATCTAATTGCATTATTGATTTTCCCCAGTGGTCTTTTTTTACTGGTGGCGGGGATGTCCTACGAGTGGGTGGACCGCAAGCTGCTGGCCCGTTACCAGAATCGTATCGGTCCGCGTTGGTTTCAACCGCTGGCAGATGTTGTTAAATTGCTGGCAAATGAAGAGATCATCCCGCAAGGCAGCAAACCAGTCTTATATAAGATATTACCGGTGATTGCTCTTGCAGGGGGACTCACTGCTGCTTTATATGTACCCATTGCCGGTGTACTACCGGTTTATAGCTTCGCTGGTGATTTGATTGTCACCATATACCTGCTGAGTTTATTAACCATGTGCATGGGACTTGCGGGAGCCAACACGATGGACCGTTTCTCTCTGGTAGGAGCCACACGCACGTTGACCCAGTTTTTTTCTTACGAAGCACCATTTTTACTAGCTTTGCTTGGACCAGCGTTGGCTGCTGAAAGTTGGCAAATCAGCGAAATTACTGCGTACACAAACCAAAGATTGCTGATACTCTCCCAACCCCTGGGCTTCATTGTGGCTTTGATCGGATTGATGGGAAAATTGGAACTGCCGCCTTTTGATGCTCCAGAGGCTGAAACCGAGATCGTTGCTGGGGCATTGACAGAATACAGTGGGCGAGGATTAGCTTTGTTCCGGCTGGGAAAAGGGGTTGAAATGGTGGTCGGTCTCACGCTTATTGCTGCATTTTACCTGGGTGGCGTTTCCAACCCACTTTATTTTCTGCTGAAGACGCTTGCCCTACTGCTAGTCATAACTGGTCTGCAAGCGCTTTTAACCCGGCTGCGAATTGACCAAACGGTGGGTCTGTGGTGGCGGTACGGAACCCTACTGGTATTAGTGCAGTGGCTGATTATGATTGGCGGGAGGATTGTCTTATGAAATTCGGAGCAATGCTAGGAGATGTGACCAGATCTTTAATTAAGAAACCAATTACCGAAGAATACCCCAAAGTCCGACAGGAAGCACCTGAGAGATTTCGGGGCTGTCTGGATTGGAATCCTGAAAAATGTACTGGTTGTGGAATGTGCGCCATGGACTGCCCGGCAAACGCGATTGAAATGATTGTCATTGATAAAAAAAACAGGCGCTTTGTACTGCAGTACCACATTGACCGCTGTACTTTTTGCGCTCAATGCGTGCACAGTTGTATGCACGGCTGTTTAGAGATGAGATCCGATTTATGGGAACTGGCAGCGATGGATAAGGATAATTTCACCAAATGGTTTGGAGAGGCAGGCGATATTAAATATGCGCTGGCGCAATCAGCTTAATAAAGCTGTACAGCATCCGGATTTGGAGTGCAAGGTACCCCGGGCAGCAGTTCTAGGAGTCGGCAGTCAACTACACGGCGATGATGCGGCTGGGGTAATGATTGCACGGGCGCTGAAGCAGAACGCTATTTTTGGTGAGCGGCTGTTGGTGATTAACGCTGGTATTGCACTGGAAAATAAGTTAGGCGATCTGCGGACCTTTAATCCCGATCTGGTGTTGATTATCGATGCTGCCCAGATGGGGTTAGAACCCGGTAGCGTTAGGTGTATAGATCCCCGTAAAACGATTGGATTAAGCTTCTCAACCCACACACTTCCCTTGCGAGTACTTTGTGGTTATATAAGCCACGAAATCGGTAGCCAGGTCACCATTCTTGGGATACAGCCACAGAATGTTTCGTTCGGCGCAGCGCTGTCACCCCGGGTAAAAGAATCTTTGGGAATCGTCTTCCCCGCTTTAGTTGAAATTCTTAAACCTATTATTCAACCCACTGAATATTTCGGTGTTCAAGAGGAATATTTTATGATTAACAAATTTCCTGCAGTAAATATAACTGGTTGCCGCCCAGATAACAGGAGTGTTTGATAATGACTCTAAAGTACTTCCAAAGGAATCAGTAAATGACTGGATTGAGTTGATATTGGTAAATTTCCGGATGTTCGCGCCACAGCCTGTGCAGGATCAATTTGTCTTAAACGAGATTAATTCATCTGACCAGGTAGAGTTGGAATATGGAACCACTATTCTGCCCCCAAAAAAGGTTCTACTTCCAACGCGCGAAGCATTGATCCACTACAATACTGCCCAAAATCGGGCAGAACCAGTTCTTGAAGGTTTTCCCACTGTGATCATGGGTGTACATACCTGCGATTTGCATGCAATACGCTTGTTGGATGCGGTCATGAAGCAGGATCCGGTCGATCAGCATTACTTTTCTAGACGTGAGAACACAACTCTGGTAGGTATTGAATGTCTTCAACCATGCAGCGAGCACTCATTTTGTAAAGATATGGGGACTTTAGAGTTGTCCCGATAAATTTGACCTCCATCTCATCGATATTGGAAATGATTACGCGCTTTATATAGGTTCTGAAAAAGGCAAAAAACTTCTGGAGGGTGTGAATTTTTTATTGGATCCCACAAACGAGCATCACAACCTGATCAAGAGCGTTATGAGCAAAAAGTGGTCGAATTTTCCTTACCAATTAGATGCCGACATCACCGAACTGCCCAGCTTGATGACGTATTTCTTCCGGTCTTCGCTGTGGGAAGAACTTAGTGAACGGTGTCTGGGATGCGGTTCGTGTAATATTGTGTGCCCTACATGCTATTGTTTCGATATCCAGGAGAAAGTAGATTTGGCACTCACCGATAGCAAAAGAATACGAGTGTGGGATTCGTGCCAGCTCGATCAATTCGCTTCTGTAGCCGGTGGTCATGATTTCCGCCCAAAACAGTCAAACCGTTTAAGTCACCGCTTTTTGCGGAAATATAAATACCAGGCTATTGATCCCGGTTTGGTCGGTTGTGTGGGATGCGGACGCTGCGCAGAGGCTTGTCTAGTTAATATCACACCCATAGCTGTGCTCAACCAACTCTTTCGTCGTCATTCCGCTGCTCGTAAAATCCGCCAGGAGGTAGTCATCTCGTGAGCATTCAACTTTTTGAAACCTTGTCAGCTAAATCAATCTATATGCCAACCCAGGCTCAAATATTGGATTTGCGTGAATTGACTGAGCAGGAGAAGTTGTTCACCATCGCGCTCCCAGATAGACTTTCACTTAACCATAAACCGGGTCAATTTGTTCAGATCTCCTTATTTGGAATCGGTGAGGCGCCGATCAGCATATCCTCTTCACCAAGCCGCAGCAATGGAATATTTGAGATATGCGTGCGACGAGTAGGCGATTTAACCAATGCTCTGCATAGATTGGAGCCTGGTGACTCGATCGGTGTGCGCGGACCGTTTGGTCACGGCTTTCCCATCGAACGATTTCATGGTAAAGACATCATGTTTGCTCCGGGTGGGTTGGGTATGGCTCCTTTACGCTCACTGATCAACCAGGTGCTTGATGAACGCAGCAATTTTGGGGACGTGATCATCATATATGGCGCAAAAAATCCCAGCGAACTTCTTTTCACCGATGAGCTCCAGGTATGGGATGAACGCCAGGATGTAAATCTGCATGTTACGGTAGATCATCCAGATGAGGACTGGACAGGAAACAGCGGGGTTATCACAACGCTGTTCCCTAAGATTTATGTGAATGCACCCAATACCGTAGCTATAATATGCGGGCCTCCGGTTATGTACCGCTTTGTTTTGATGGAGCTCATCGGATTAGGAATACGCGACGGCAATATCTGGTTGAGCCTCGAACGACGTATGAAATGCGGAATAGGTAAATGCGGTCACTGCCAAATCAACAAATTTTACGCATGTCAGGATGGACCCTGCTTCTCATACGCCCAGATTAAACACCAGGAGGAAGCCTTATGAAGCCAGTTATTAGACCCAAAATAGCCTTCTTCGACTTTACTGGCTGCGAAGGCTGCCAGTTGACAGTTATCGATTCTTTACAAAGAGATCCGACTTTATTTGGGGCTGTAGATATTGTCAATTTCCGGGAAGCCATAAACGAGAAAAGCGATGATTATCAAATTGCTTTTATTGAAGGTTCATGCACGCGGCCGGAGGATGAAATTCGATTAAGAACAATTCGGAAATATGCACAAATTGTAATTGCTCTGGGAGCTTGCGCTCATCTTGGGGGTGTTAATGCGCTTCGCAATTGGCAATCTCAGGAAGCAGTGAAGCGATATGTATATGGCCATTTTGCTGGGCACTATGAACCATATCCAAGTGCACCCATTGAAGCTGTTATCCCAATCGATGGATTCATTCCAGGGTGTCCAATTGATCAAGAAGAATTCATTAACTGCGTAAAGGCGCTTCTACTAGGCTGCAAACTTCCAATCCCAGACTACCCTGTATGTGTGGAGTGTAAGTTGAAGGAAAATTTATGCGTTTTAAATTATGGTATTTCCTGTCTGGGACCGATAACAAGAGCCGGGTGTGGGGCAATATGCCCATCGGTTGGGGTAGGATGTGATGGCTGCCGAGGTAAAACGACTTCCGCGAATACTGCTGGTATGCTGATTGCGCTGGCCGAACATGGTCTAGATAAGCATGAATATTCGAACAAGCTCAAGCTCTTCCAGTCCTACCAATTAAACCAAAATGAGAGAGAAGTCCATGGATGTTAGCAACCGGAAAAATGTTCGTATAGACATACACCACCTTACACGGGTTGAAGGTCACGGCAACATTGTTGTCGACGTCAGAAATGGCAATTTGGAAAGATGTGACCTGGAAATTGTAGAAGCGCCGCGCTTCTTTGAGGCTATGCTGCGCGGTCTGCCATATGAGCAGGCTTCACATCTGGCCTCCCGAATTTGTGGAATCTGTGCCGTTACACATGCTACTGCATCTTTGAGAGCTGTTGAAAAAGCGTTTGGCATCGAAATTAGCCAACAGACCAATCTTCTGCGCTTGCTTAACCTGTATGGGGA
Source organism: uncultured Chloroflexia bacterium (assembly GCA_963753725.1). Lineage (GTDB taxonomy): Bacteria > Chloroflexota > Anaerolineae > Anaerolineales > UBA4823 > CAVWDI01. Next base: position 107,282 of record CAVWDI010000003.1, read on the forward strand.
AATATTGGACAGCCATATCTTGCATGTGTATATTTTGGTAAGCCCTGATTTACTCGGAGTGGATAGTGTGATCCCGCTTGTCAAGAGCTCTCCCGATGTGATTCACCGGGCACTGCGCATGAAAAGTCTGGCAGGAGATATTTGCAAAGTGGTTTGCGGCCGCCACACACACCCAATTGCAATGCGAGTAGGCGGCTTCACACATCTGCCAACTGAAGGGGAATTAATTGACTTACATGAACGCCTGCTGGCCATAAGACATGATGTAGACCAAACAGTAGAACTCTTCCAGAGCTTGACCTTTCCTGATTTTGAACGCGAGACAGAATATATTGCCCTGCGCAGCGAGGATGATTACTGCCTTACGGATGGCGTTATAACCAGCACAGATGGTGGATCATGGCCTTTAGAAGAATACAAAGATATCACGAATGAATTTCAGGTCGGCCATTCAACCGCTAAGCACGCCCGAAATCAACGCCAATCCTATATGGTTGGAGCTCTGGCCCGTGTGAATATCAACCAGGACAAGTTGCATGTAAAAGCGTCCTCTGCGGCAAGTGAATTGGATTTACTGCCTAAGTGCACCAACCCGTATTGGAACACCAAAGCCCAAGTTGTCGAGATCGTGCACTTCGTTGAAAAATCTATTGAGATAATCCAGGTTTTATTAAATAATGGGGTTAAGCAGGAGGAACCATCTATACCGGAACGGCTTTCAGGGGAAGGTGTTGGCGCCTGCGAAGCACCTCGAGGTACCCTGTATCACAATTATGTGATCAAAAGTGGCATCATCACTGATGCGAACTGCGTCATCCCAACCGCTCAAAATCTGGCGAATATAGAAGCGGATATGCGATCATATGTACCTTCCATAATCAATTTACCAAAAGAAGAAGTAACCCTGCGAATGGAGATGCTGGTGCGCGCTTACGATCCATGCATTTCCTGTTCTACGCACGCCCTGGAGGTGATATTTGTCTAATCTGCAGCCTGAAGTTGGCTTGTCTATACCTGGGAATAATAAAATCAGCCAAACGTGCTGTCCCGATTCTGTTATCTCAAATGAAAACAAACTTGTCGTAGCACTTGGCTGCACAATGCGCGGTGATGATGGGGTAGGAATTGCCGTCCTGGAAAGATTAGCAAAATGTGGTTGTTTACCCGAAAACGTTTACTTTCAAAATGATGGCTCCCCTGTTCATTTGATGGATGCCTTTCTCACACATAAATTTGGGACAGTTATTATTGTTGACTCGGCATATATTAATCAAACACCTGGTGATTGGCAGCGATTTACATTGGACGAAAAAATTCTGGTGTCTCTAGATCGATATTCGAAGATTTCGATTAACAAATTGGGTCTGGCGGAGGTTTTGGAAATATGTATTGCCCTGAAAATGGAATTGCCGAAAATTGTAATTTACGGTGTGCAACCGAAGGAGGTGGACTTTTCATATAATTTGAGTGATGTCGTCCAAAATGCAGTATCACCAATATGCAGATCAATATTGGAGGATTTACGGAAATAAGAAGGAACATTTTTGGGATAATAAAAACACGGTAATTAGTCAAACCAATTTCTACAGTGATCTTAAAGAAAAAGGAGAAAATAAAATGTCAAAGATATTAATAATCGATGATGATCCGGACATCGTATTGGCTGTTCGCATAAACCTGGAATCTGAAGGTTATGATGTGATTGAAGCTTCCAGTGGTGAGCAAGGTATTGAGAAGATAAAATCTGAACATCCGGATTTAATTATCTTAGATGTGATGATGGAGACAAAAACCGAAGGATTTCAAATGGCGCTTAAACTGCACAGCCCCGATCCAACTTCGGAGTATATCGAATATAAAGATATTCCAATACTCATGCTTACCGCAATACACAGCACAACGCCCCTGGCTTTCGAACCTGATATTGACTACTTGCCGGTGGAGCTTTTTGTGGATAAACCGATTGACCCAGAGGATTTGGTTGGTAAAGTTGACTGGCTGCTGAGCAGGGAAAAGGATTTGTCGGAACCGGTTTGAAAATTTCCTCAGACAACATGTGCCTGATTTCCCTCCACTTGGAATGGAAGAGAACATAATTACAAAATCTCTTCCATTCCAGTACCAGTTCAGCGTGAAATGCTGACCTGGATGAATAAATAGAAAGGGAAATGCCTGGCTGCTTGTTATTGTTTGCGGTTAATTGATTTCGTTAAGGTTTGATATGAGAAGATTTGTCTCCAGTATTATTGGGGGAGGGCTGCGATTAGTGCTGATCATTTCCTTCTCGTTGGTCGCAGTTTTAACGGTTAGCTTGAGCGCGGCTGCCATCTCGAGGGTAATTGGTGATTACCTGAAAGCTGCTGAGGTTGAAAGGGTAGACCGCGATATGGACCTTGCAGATGTTTTTTATAATCTTAAACTGGAGGAGACTGCGGCAATAAGCCACCGTTTGGTTTTAGATCCCCTGGTGGTAAATAATTTGCAGGATGCTGCTTCAGGTCAGGAGAAAGCGCTCAGAATAATCGACCAGCAAATAACCAATAAAATTACCATTCTGGCTCTCGGAGGTACTCACCTGATCGCAGTACTCGATGCGGATGGTAATGTTATTGTTAGCCGGGTATTAGCGTCCGAGGGAGAACTTTCTCCAGTCAATATGATAGGGAACTGGGGGGAACTGCCGATTGTAGAACACGTGAGGACGACCGGCGAGGATCGTGCAGCTACGGAAATTTTACCGGTTGAACTGCTGGAACAGGTGGGGTTAGAAAATCAGGCTCATCTTGCGCTTATAGATACACCAAAAGCCGCTGCTGAACCCTATGATCCACGCGAAGGCACAGCTGGTATGGCGCTGGCAGGCGTTTCTCCAATTATTAACAATCAAGGAAAAATGACAGGCACAGTATTAGCAGCATATCTGTTCAACAATGATTTTACACTTGTAGATCGGATTAAAGAGGTTGCCGGAATTGACACAGTGACCATTTTTTTTGGAGATATGCGCGTTTCAACCAATGTCATGACCGAAGATAATCAGCGCGCGGTTGGAACCAGGGTCTCACAGGAAGTATTTGACGTTGTATTGAAGAACAACCAGGAATTCATCGGAGAGGCTTTTGTTGTAAATGACACTTATATCACCCGCTATAAACCATTACATGATCATCTGAATCACGTGGTTGGTATTCTTTATGTCGGGGCGCTCAAATCAAAGTTTTTGTCTCTTGTGGATGAATTCTATAAACGTGTAATCGTCATTGCTGTGTTGAGTATTTTACTGGCAGCTTTGATCGCGATTCCTATCGCTCATTTTATCACCCGCCCAATTACGAAGCTGGTAGAAGCTAATCAAAGATTGGCTCAGGGAGATATGACAGTTCGTGTTGAAGCGCACGGAAATGGAGAACTGAGCGTTTTGGGTCAATCATTTAACAGTATGGTAGGGAAATTAAATGATGCCCAGAAAGAATTGCTTCAAAAAGAAAAGCTTGCCTCCATGGGTCAATTAGCCGCCGGTGTCGCTCACGAAATAAATAATCCGCTTGGCACTATTCTCCTTTACTCGGATGTGATGTATAAAGAGGCAAATGAAAATGATCCCATGCGCAGCGACTTGAAGATGATTATAAATGAAACAACACGTTGTAAGTCTATTGTGGCTGACCTCTTGAATTTCGCCAGGCAGCAAAAGGTCATTGTACAGAATATCGATATTCACAATTTGCTTGAACGCATCTTAGATAGGGTGAAGATTCAGCCCATGTTCCAAAAGATATTATTCGACTGCCAGTTTAACCATGAAATACCCAATATACAGGCTGATCCAGACCAATTACAGCAGGTATTTGCGAACTTACTAAATAACGCGGCCGAATCCATGGATGGTGAAGGTACAATCAACTTGAGAACACAAATGATGGATAAACAATGGGTAGAAATCGTTATTTCTGATTCGGGATGCGGTATCCCGGAGGAACATCTGGATAGAATGTTCACACCCTTTTTCACCACAAAGTTTCCTGGTGGAGGAACAGGCCTGGGACTATCCATCTCATACGGCATTATCAAGATGCATCAAGGGAAGATTTCTGTTCAAAGTGTTGAGGGGAAGGGTACAACATTCACGGTAACCCTTCCATTAAGTTTATCTGACGGTCACTTTGCGCCAAATAAATTAATGATTCCTGTAAACAATTGAAAACACATGGAGAATTTGGAAATCAAAGGTAGTATCCTGGTCATTGATGACGAGCTCGGAATTCGCGAAGGCTGCCGGCGCGCGTTGACACCCCAGGGATATGACGTGCAGACAGCATCCTCGATCAAAGACGGACTGCAATTGGTACAGGATGCAGATTTTGATCTTGTGCTGTTGGATATCATGATGCCGGATGGGCGCGGCATTGAATTGTTAGAGCCGATTCACGAAAAAGATGCGGATATTGTTTGTGTGATCATCACCGGTTTCGCCACCGTTGAACTGGCAGTAAATGCTATAAAACATGGCGCTTATAATTTTATCTCCAAACCTTTCGCATCCGATACATTGATAATGACGGTTAACCAGGGTTTAGAAAAGCGTCGGCTTTCCCTGGAAACCAAGCGTTTGCAAAAAATTGAGGGGCATGCTGCCGAACTGGTACGCGCGAAAGAGGAAATGGAACGGCTGGATAAATTCAAATCCGATTTTTTGCTGATGGTGGCTCATGAATTGCGCTCACCAGTCGTTGGTGCCCAAAGCCTGCTGCGGACGATACTTCGCGGTCTGGCAGGTGACCTCAACGAGCAGCAGGTCGAATTACTCAGCCGCGTAAACCTGCGATTGGATATGTTGTTAGAGCTTATTAATGATCTTCTTTCGCTGGCTGCGGGTAAATCTATTGAACCGGATCAATCGCTGGAGTTAGTCTTTGTAAAACCCATCATTCAACACGTGGTTGATAACTTTTCCGTTCAGGCGGAAGATAAACAAGTTTCTCTAACTTTTGACCCTACTGAAACGCCAATTGCTGTATTGGCAACTGAAGATGGTCTGAGCACTGTGTTTAACAACTTGATTAGCAACGCAATAAAATACACACCTAAAGACGGAACCGTCCAAGTGAGATTAGAAGAATTAGATGAAACTGCACTGATAACGATATCTGATAGTGGTATAGGGATTCCCCAAGAAGATATCCCAAAACTTTGGGAAGAATTCTTTCGTGCAAGCAACGTCCGAAATTCTGAAATCATTGGGACTGGTCTTGGCTTGAGTATTGTAAAGCAGCTTGTGGAACGCTTTTCTGGTTTGATTGAGGTTTTCAGTGTGGAAGGGGAGGGAACCAAATTCATACTAACGATGCCGTTGGACAGTACAACATCGAATGCCCAAGTATCTTAACAATTTGTATCGCGACACAAACCCTACTGGAGTAGATTTTCCATGTACGGAAAAATCACTCCAGACTACTTAAAGCAGCCTCAATATCGGCTTTAAGATCTTCTACATCCTCAATGCCAACCGAATAACGGATCAATCCTTCTGGTACACTCGCCGCGGCGCGTTCTTTATCGGTCAATTCGACGTGGCTGGTAGTTGCCGGGGGACCGGCTATGGTTTCTACCTGTCCCAGGTTGGCCGCCATATAGGCATATTGTAGTCTGGGTAAGAATTGAGATATCGTTTTATAACCTCCCCTGAGTTCAAAGCTCAACACACCTCCAAATCCAGACATCTGCCTTCCAGCGATTTCTCGTCCGGGATGGCTTTCAAGACCAGGATAATTGACACCGGTTACCTGAGGTTGGTCCTCCAAGAAGCGGGCTATAGCAGACGCGTTCTCGTTATGGCGCTCTACGCGCAGGCCGAGCGTCTTCAGACTCCGCAGCAGCAGGAACGCGCTATTAGGATCCAGACAAGGTCCAGTGAGTTCCCGGTGTTGATAGATGATCTCGACCAGGTCTTTGCGACCGCAAACAACGCCTCCCATTACATCTCCGTGACCGCCCAGATACTTGGTAGCACTGTGGATGACCAGGTCCGCGCCAAGCAGTATGGGTTGCTGGTTTATTGGCGTGGCGAAGGTATTATCGACCACAGTGATTGCACCAGCTTTATGCGCTGCCCGGCATAAGCGCTCTAGATCAAGCACTTTCAAAGTGGGATTGGTGGGTGATTCCAGGTAGAGCAGATCGCACCCGTTAGCAATTTCTGCTTCTAGCATTTCATGATCATCGGTATCACAAATTTCGCAGATAACTCCAAAGCGGGGCAGTATTTTGGTGAAATGCAAGTATGTTCCGCCGTAAGCATCACGCACCGTGACTGCCCGTTTGCCTGGATCGAGCAATGCGAAAAGGGTTGTACTGACCGCGCCCATACCGGTGGCGAAGCTGGTCGCGCTTTCTGCTCTCTCAAGAGCTGCAACCTTTCTTTCAAACAAACGTGTTGTGGGGTTGGAGTTGCGGCTGTAAATATCACCTGGTTCTTGTTTCAACGCAACCGCACGCCATGTTTCGAGGTTTTCGTATACAAATGCAGCGTTCTGGTTAATGGGTGGTACGAGCGCACGCGTGACCGGATCGACCTGTCTCATCAAATGGACAGAACGGGTTGAAGGACCTGCTTTTTCACACATGCGTATCTCCTTATTGATAAGGTTATATCCTTTGGTAATGCTATTCTCGCTCAAGGTTATTCAATAATGAAATCTTCAAAGCTGTTGAGATTAAGAAATCTCGACGATGGATTCCCTTTTCTTACTTTCATGGATTTATTTTCTAAATCCATTACTATTGTGGCTAAAGTTCCGCTGTATCCCATCTCAATTTGTGCAGCGGGTTTGAAGGATGCCATTATGGAACTCTCGCCGCACGAATTGTCAGAGAGAATTGAGATCATCTCTTGAGTTGAGAAATGCTCAAGTTTACTGAATTCTTCAAGTGCTTTTTTATGGCGGGCGATAGAATTAGTGCGATCGGTTTCATCAATGCATAACGATTTTTTTGAATGGATATAGTGGTTTGTATGGCTGTAGGCATGCTCTTCTATATCGTAGAAAATGGTTTCATCCCCAAAGAATTCAACGTCAAATGCTCTGCCGGCGTGGGATACGATGATATTACTGGCTTTCCCATTCAAAGAACGGTTGATTGTATACCTTGCACCCTCAAGCGTTTGCGATTCCAATACCGTCCGCAACAGGATATGGATTGGGATCCCTGAGAGCAGCTGGTCTTTAACCCACAGGATATTGAGAGTAACACCCAATCCATAGTTGTTGAGACCAATCTTCCCAATGATCCCCGCTTCAGTTAACTGAAAGATTTTATGACCGGATGGTTGACAAATTTCCATAATAACGAAGTTATCTTCTAGGGCTTGTGCCCAATCCCAGGTCTGACCAAGTATTTTTTGTCGCGGGAAAACCACGGCAGTACATTCGTCGTACTGCTGGGTCAAGGTTAGTTCCGTTCTGGCGTTCAAAGCATAGACCCATAATGGCTCTGAAACCTTTGCTCCCAGGGCGATATGGTCGATTTCCCGGATATAGTTTGGGTTAAAAGCTCTAATCCGCTCTTTGATACGAACGGTTTCTTGTAGAACCTTCGCTTCTGTACCAAGGTTTGCCAGGAATATGGGTTTATAGAATTCAATATTATGGTTTATTTGTTCTGCTAATTTTTCCCCATGCTGTAACCCGATTTCTTCTGGTGAACCAGATAACCTAATTCTTGTAATAAACTCACCCATATTTTAAATCCAGTATTTATCCTGTAAATAATGTTTATTCTGGGGCATCCATGAGTCTGAATGCAATATCGACTGCTGAAATGGCATCTTCAGCGTAACCATCCGCACCAATTTCTTCGGCATAACTGGCGGTCACCGGCGCGCCACCGACCATAATTTTCACCTGATCGCGTAAACCTGCCTCTTCAATCGCTTTGACGAGTTCTTTCTGTTGAAGCATGGTTGTGGTCAATAGCGCTGAAGCGCCGACGATAGCTGCATCCGATTCCTTAATTGCTGTGACAAAATCTGATGAAGTTTTATTTACTCCGATGTCGATAACCTGGAATCCATTTGCGGTGAGCATCGTGCCGACCAGAGTCTTCCCTATCTCATGCAGATCACCTTCAACCGTGCCGAGCACGACTATACCAACCACCTCCCGTTTCTGGTCGGCGAGCATAGCGGGTTCTAAAACATCCAGACCGGCTTTCATAACATCAGCGCCGATAATCAATTCTGGTAAGAAGTATTCCCCAGATGAAAATAGTTCTCCGACCCGCTGGATGCCCTTGGTAAGACCTTCATTGATGCAGGTAAGAGGATCCAGTCCCATCTCGAGCGCCTTGTCTGACAGTTCTTTGACATCGTCAACCTCACCATCGATTACGGCCTGAGCTAATTTCTTATAAATCTCTTCGGACATCTATGCCTCCTGTTGTGAAAATATAATTTGTGTAGTCATACCCGACTTTCTTTATTAGTATATCCAGAATGATTCACTTTGATACGATACTATTTTAGAATAGAGAAGCCTCCAGGACATTATCCGGGGGTGAGTTCTCCTTGATCGATGGCATCGTTTTTAGGTAATTTTTATGTTATTTCACCATTGTTGAAAAATTCAGATACGCCTGGCGGTAACCAGGAACCGAGGTCTTTGATTTTTAAAGGCAGCAGATATGTTTGCGTGCGGCGTATACCGGGTATCTTGCCCAATTTCTCAGTGGTGAAATCAAAAAGTTCCTCGATCGTCCGAACTCGTAATGAAATACTGACATCCGATTCTCCGGTTGCGCAGGCTACATAGCTTACCTGTGGGAATTCGGCAGCTTTTTCAGCCACTTCGCGCACACGTCCTGGCTCAACTTCAATAAAGACATCCGCCATAACACAGTAGCCAACCGTTTCAGGGTCGACGATGGCGCGTACATTTATTATTCCATGTTCAGTGAGCGCTCCGATGCGATTGGTAACAGTGCGGGCTGAAATATTCCCCAACTGCCGCGCGATTTCTGCACTTGGCATGCGCCCGTCTTTGTTGAGCAGCACAATTATTCCCCAGTCTGTCTGATCAAGTTTATGCATCGATCTCCGTTTGAGAGAGAAATTTCGTTCTTTTTTGTAACCATCAGGATAATTCATTATTTCTGAAATGTCAATATTATGGCAGTATTTCTTCAGATTCGGTCATAATTACATAGGTTATTGGAATTAAACGAATTATCACAGGATTATTTATATATTTAATCCAAGTCCTAATAATAAGCGGAAAATGATTTAAATTTTGATCCAAAACAACAAATTATATTTCAATGGAATTTATGGGAAAAAAAAGAGATGGATATAAAAGCGAACTTGATATTGAAAAATAGTTCGATCTATAAAGTAGATGAGGAACGGAGTTGGTCACAGGCGGTCGCAATTGCTGATGGCAAGATCATCTATGTTGGTTTAAACGATGAAATTGAATCTTGTATAGATTTAGATAGAGTACTATAGTGCTGATTACTTCTGCATCACCCATAATAATTACCCATAATGGCAGCCCCGTTGTTGATCAATCCCCGTTCCGGAGCTCCAAGTGGGAGCAGGCCAGTTTGCATGTCCAGTACTGCAGATACGCTGCCGTATAACAGCGGAGTCCCCGGGTACAGAATTTACAGAGCAGCAATCCAATCTAGGATATAAGTGTTGATAACGATCACCTCGCCCAGCAGTATGACCGGGGCAAAAACCTACCTCTTCCAGTATTTCCACTGAATTAGTGTGGACAAGTTCAGCGATTGTTTGTAATTCTGTTTTTTTGAAATAAAAATTTCGTATACTAGATTTTAACCGTTGTGAGGTAAAGAAATTCCAGAATAAAATTCATAACCCCTTCGCAGGCTCTTCACAATTTCTTCATATCTATGGATTAAATTTGTCATCACTGGCGTACGGCAGGTGTATGTCACAGATTAAAGCATTGAATGATGGAGGTAATTTTATGAAGATTAAAAGTAATGTATCAGAACAAACGAAAAACAACTGGTTGGTCGATAGTGTTTTGTTGGTGAGCGCATTATTAGCGTTAATATCCGGAATCTACTTTCTGTATCTGCCTGTGGGCGGTTACCAGGGAGGCCGCAATCCTTATTATGGCATCCGAATACTGTTTGAGCGCCATACCTGGAGCGATATTCACATCTGGACCGGTATATTGATGATTGTTGTAATCCTGATCCACATCCCTCTTCATTGGAAATGGGTAAAGAATATGACCAAAAGAACGGTCAGGGAACTCTTCGGAAAGGAAAGTAGTTTAAATACACGCAGCCGTTTCAATGTTTTTATTAACATGCTGGTTGGACTTTCCTTTGCCCTCACGGCAGTGACAGGCATCTATCTTCTTTTCGTAACAGGTGGACCGCAGTCTGCGGTATATGACCCGATGATCCTGTTCGGACGTACTACCTGGGATTTAATCCACACCTGGTCGGGTGTAGTACTGGGAATTGCTGCCCTGATCCATTTTGCCATCCATTGGAATTGGGTAGTAAAAGTATCCCGAAAAATATTGAATCCTATCTCACAAGGAATGTCGAGAACAAGTTTACAGCGTGATTAGTATTTAAAGCAAAAATATTTTAAATAAAATGGAGAAATAACAATGGTGAAAAAAATAGTATTAGGTACACTTTTTGTTGGATTGGTAGGTTTAATGATTTTCGGTGCGGTCAACCGCACGATTGCCAAGAGCGAAGGCCCGGTTGCTAGAGGTTTGGACCGGGAAAACGAGATCGCCAGCACAGTTTATAACGAAGATGCAGAAATTTCTACCAGCAGCGGAAATGGTCGCGGCGACGGGAAGGGTAAAGCTAATCAAAATGAGGCAGGTGAAAATGGTGAATATAATCAAGAGGGTTTTGGACAAGGGAAAAATAGCCAGGAACCAGGCTCAGGCAGCGGTCAAGGTCGTGGAGGCCAGGGAAGAAATTCCGGCAGAGATAATTCTGGCTCCGATGATCATGCAGACACAATCCTATTAACATTGGATGGGACCGTTGAGAATATTACTCCCGAAGCGGTAATAATCAACACGACTGAGGGTCACGAGGTATTGATAGAAGGGCGTGCCTGGCGATACGCCCAGGAAATGGGTTATTCCTTACAAGTAGGCCAAACTGTCACCGTATCAGGATTTGAAGAAGACGGCGAGTTTAAAGCGGTAGAGATTCTTGGTAACGGAAGTGTTGGCGCTTTTCAATTCCGCGAGAATGGTGGTCGACCGATGTGGGCTGGCCGCGGACAGGGGAATGGCAAAAATCAATCTGGCCAGGATATTTGATTATCCTGCGTTTGAGTTCAAGGAAAATTAAATTTCCAAAATGGAGAATATATAATAGGGGCGGGCAACACCCCGCCCCTGAGAAGTATAATAACAAAATGCAAACCATCCTGATCATCGAAGACGAACAAGAACTGGTGCGTATCCTTCGTTCCTATCTGGAACAGGCTGGATATAAAGTGGTTTCTGCTGAACGCGGAGACCTGGGGCTGCAAGCCTGGGAGAACAGCCGCCCCAATTTAGTTATTCTGGATCTCAACCTTCCCGGCATGGACGGCCTGGATGTTGCGCGTGAGATCAGACGCAAAGTGGATACGCCGATCATCATGCTCACCGCCCGGGTGGAGGAGACTGACCGTTTAATAGGTCTGGAATTGGGTGCAGATGACTATATATCTAAACCGTTTTCACCACGCGAAGTTGTCGCTCGCGTGCGGGCTGTTTTGAGAAGAGCGGGAAAAGTTGTGCAGCCCACGCATCTGGTGCGGGTATTCGATTTGGAAATTGATTTGGATGCGCATACTGTGAAAAAATACGGTGAAATAGTGGACCTTACTCCGGCTGAATTTAATATCCTTTTGGTATTAAGCGAGCAGCCTGGGCGGGTATTCAACCGATTGCAGCTGTTGGAAGCTTACCAGGGGAATGCTTATGAAGGATATGAGCGCACAATTGATGCGCATATAAAGAACTTGCGCGCCAAATTAGAAGCAGACCCTAAGAACCCGAAATATATCGAAACCGTGTTCGGCGTTGGGTACCGGATGCCTAAACCCTGATCCCAAACGATGCGTATTAGACTGATCTTTTCGTTCGTAATTGTTATCCTGGTTACCCTGTCTTCAGTCGCATATTTCGTGCGCCAGGAGACGGAAGAACAGATCAACGCTTTTATCTATCGTGGTGGAATATATGGTGCTGAAGGATTGGTTGAATTACTGGAAGGTTATTACCAGGAAAATGAATCCTGGGAAGGTGTTGAAATAATCTTTCAAACCCCTGGCAGGGGCAGCGGGCAGGGCATCGGCGGCGGTAGGGGTCGTGTCGGTGGGGGAAATGACCTGAAGTTATATGACGCCCAAGGGGTCCTGATATACGATCCTCATAACTCTGGAAATGGTGGAAAACTTGAAGAAGACGATTACCAGGTGACAATACCACTGATAGTGGATGGAGTTACCTGGGGTTATCTTTTCGCTCCCTCCAGCCAGCAGCTTTCCCTGAATCTTGAAGGCGACCTAATGGAGCGTTTAAACAAGGCTTCGATCAACGCAGCCTTAATCGCGGGCGGGTTATCGCTGCTGCTTGCAGTTATCCTAACGGTTTACCTGCTTCGGCCGGTACGTGCACTCACAGACGCAGCCGGCAAAATGGCGAAAGGTGATTTATCGCAGCGAGTAGATGTTAGTGGAAAGGATGAAATAGCAGCCCTTGGTGATGCGTTTAACCAAATGGCAGCCTCATTAGAAGGTGAGCAGGACCGCCGGCAGGTTATGACAGCTGATATCGCTCACGAACTGCGCACTCCCCTCGCAATCCAGCGCGCCAACCTGGAGGCCATGCTGGATGGCGTTGAGCCAAAGACGGAACAAAACATCCAGGTTACCCTTGATCAGAATAAATTACTCGAACGCCTGGTTGCGGACCTGCGCACATTAGCTCTGGCTGATGCTGGGGAATTAAAATCTGGAACTGCGGAAAACAGATATCAACCACCTGGTGTCTGGGATTGTTGAGGGCTTTCAGCAGCGGGCCAAACAGAAGCGTATTCGCTTGAGTGCTGTATTGGAAGAAACACTACCTGTGATTGTCATGGATCCCGACCGGATAGAGCAGATATTGGTGAACCTGGTTGAGAATGCGCTGCAGTACTCCAGTGAAGGCAGTGAAGTAATATTGACGACCGTGTTTGAAAACCATTCCATTGCGATCGTCGTAAGTGATTCAGGCCCTGGGATAGCTGAAGATACGCTGCCGCAGGTATTTGATCGTTTCTATCGCGGGGACAGTTCACGCAGCCGGAAATACGGCGGGACTGGATTGGGGTTAGCGATCGCCAGGAACCTGGCTGAAGCGCACGGCGGCAGCTTAACTGCCGATAATTCACCTGACGGAGGAGCAATGTTTACGCTCCGATTACCAGTGCAGGTTGAAATATGACCCGCAAATCTGAATTTAAACTGGAAAAAATCTGAAAATCCCATCCGGTAGCCTCTAATAAAATTCAAAATCTATTTCATTAACCGTAACTATTTTCAATCTTTTACGTCGTAAGAGATGAGGTGAGAGATCAAATCCGATTCACTCATAGACCGCCTGCACCAATGGGACGAACTCGCCCTGGCTGAGGTATACGATAAGTATGCCCCGGCGCTTTACCGCTACACCTACAGGCTGCTCGGTCACCAGTCGACCGCTCAAGAGATTGTCGCAGATACTTTTATTCGTTTATTGACGGCGCTGAAAAACGGGAATGGACCGCAAGAGAATGTATCTGCATGGTTATACCGGGTGGCGCATAACCTGGTTGTCGATCATTACCGCCGCTCACCTCCGGAGGAACCAGTACCGATCGGCAGCGTGCAAATAAGCCAACCGGATGAAAGTGCAGATGCAGTCTTGTTTCAAGAAAAGGCAGTTTATGTGCGCCAGGCTTTGTGGAAATTAACTGACACCCAGCAGCAGGTGATTGTCCTTCGATATTTAGAAGGTCTGAGCAATGAAGAAGTATCCGAAATTATGGGTAAAACTGTTGGCTCTGTCAAAGCCCTTCAGCACCGGGCGCTGGCTTCACTGAGAAGAATTTTGGAGAAAGAGAATGTCCAATATTGATGATATCAGAGATGAAAATCTCGACTTTATAGAAGAGACTCTGGCGCCTCTAATTGAGGTACCCCCCTTGAGTGAGGAGAAATGGGAAACCGGCCGGGCTGCATTTTTATCCCAAGCGCGTCAATTTAAACCGAAAACCGTATCTTCTTCGAGTTCTGCACGTCTTAAGAGTTGGATAGCCAGTATAAATGCGATACTGAACCAAAAAATTCCAATTCAAAAGGAGATTAACATGACCGGTCTGATTACCATCATAATGACTTTATCTGTAGTATTTGCATTAGGAGCAGGGGGTGTTGATGCTGCCCAAACAAGTTTGCCCGGCAGCCCACTCTACCCACTGAAAACCTCAATGGAGGATTTTCAACTTTCTTTAACTGCTGACCCTTTAGCGCAGGTTGAGCGAGCGATGATCAACGCACAAACCAGAGTACAGGATGGGGTCAAATTAGCCAATCAAGGTCAAGAAATCCCACCAGAAATGGTTTACCAATACAGGAATAGTTTAAAATTTGCCTTCCAGGTAGCGAACGGATTGGATGAACCGCAAAAAACTCAACAATTAAACCAACTGGGCACACAATTTGAACTGCAGCAGCAAATGTTGACCCAGGCCATGAACCAAACCAAGAACCAGACCTCCTCCTCCCAGGAACAACTCGGTCTGATGCTGAAAAATATGGAACGGGTTCGGGAACAGATTCGCTTCAGGATCAACCAACAAACACCCGAACAAAATCCAGAAGGGTCACAGAATCAGAACCAGCATCAAAATCAAAATCAGGTCCAAACACAATGCTTAAACCAGGACCTTGAAGAATGCCAGGATCAGGTGCAAAACCAATATCAAAACCAAAACCAAAACCAAAACACTGGGCAGGAACCTTCAGAAGATCAAGAAGGTGAAAGTGAACAAGAACGCGAGCAAGAACAAAATCACGATGAAGACCAGAACCAAGAGCAGAATCAAAACATGAACCAGAACCACAGTGGAGATACCGATAAAGATCCGCTCAAGGAACAATCCCAAAATCAAGAGCAAGAACAGGAGCAGGAAAAAGAGCACAACCAGGTTCAGGACAACAACCAGGAACAAAATCAGGACCAGGATCAGAATAAGGAACAAAACCAGGAAAACAACGATAACAATGAAAGCAATACAGAACAAAATCAGGAAACCAACGATAATAATGAAAGCAATACAGAACAAAACCAGAACAAAAATTCAAGCGGCGGTAACAATTAATTGAGCCGATTCCTATGGTAAATTAGAGATAAATTGATAACGATCCTGAAACCATAAACGGGTCGTATGAGGAAAAAACCGAAAGGTTTCTTTCTCCCACGAAATAAAGACAGCGCTTAATTTCACCTGACTTCAAGAATCAGCACATAAAAGGTGAAAAAGCGCTGTCTTTGTGTTTAATCCGATATAGAATTCTTCTCTACAGAGAATTAATGATCTCGGTTAGTGCGGTTCTATTTTCAGCCCGGGGATTTCAAATTTCCAACATTTCCTTCGCAATACTTATTTGATGACGGACAGCCTTGGGAGCTGTGCCGCCGGTTGAACCCCGCATATTGATGCTCCTCTTTGGATCGAATATCGAATATATGTCTTGCTCAAAATATGAGCTGACAGCCTGGTATTTACCAAATTCGAGTTTATCCAACGCTACATCTTCCGCTGCTGCAGTTAATACAACCTGGCCAACCAGTGTATGGGCTTCTCTGAAGGGTACGCCTTTCAAGACCAGGTAATCCGCCAGATCAGTCGCCAGCAGACTGGCATCCAATGCGCTGTGCATATTCTCAGCACGCACTCGTATACTTTCGACTGCCGGCCCCAGAATTTGCAGGGTGGAGACCAGTGTGTCAAACGAGGTAAACAGGGGCAATTTATCTTCCTGCAGGTCCTTATCATAAGTGGAGGGCAGCCCTTTTAGGACAGTCATTAGCCCGGTTAAGTTACCGAGCAGCCCACCTGCCTTACCTCGGCCTAATTCAAAGATATCCGGGTTCTTCTTTTGGGGCATTAGACTGGAGCCGGTGGCGAATTCATCCGAAAGTTCAAAAAATCCAAATTCGGCTGTAGAAAAAAGCACGACTGACTCGCACAAGCGGCTGAGATGCACTCCGGTCAGGGCAGCGTTGAACAGGAATTCAGCCACAAAATCGCGGTCGGAGATGCCGTCAATGCTGTTCTGGCAGGGCTCCGTAAAACCCAGGTCACTTGCTAATAGAGAACGGTCGACTGGAAAGGAGGTGCCTGCCAGTGCAGCCGATCCCAACGGCAGGATTGAAACACGTTCGGCCAGTTCGGTAAATCGCTGGCGGTCACGATGCAGCGGCCAGTAAAACGAGAGCCACCAGTGAGCCAGGGAGATCGGCTGGGCGCGCTGCAGGTGGGTATACCCGGGCAGAAAAATCTCGATTTCGTTTTCGGCTCGTTTGATAAGCGTCTTTTGAAAGTTTTGGATTGACTCGTCCAAGAGAGGTAAAAAATCGAGCAGCCACAGGCGCAGGTCGGTTGCTACCTGGTCATTGCGGCTGCGGCCGGTGTGCAGCTTACCGGCCAGGGGACCGATCAATTCGTCCAGCCTGCGCTCTACCGCGCTGTGGATGTCTTCGTCGTGATCTTTTATTTTAAACAAACCCCCTTCAATCTCTTCCAGAATTGTACTCAATCCGGATACGGTTTTGTCCCTTTCGTTTTCACTCAGCAAACCAGCACGTGCGAGTGCCTTTGTCCAGGCGATACTGCCGCGTGCATCCTGAGAACCTAAACGCTGGTCAAATTCGATGGAAGCGTTGAAGTCCCAGGCATCCGGATTGGTCCCACCTGAAAAGCGGCCGCCCCACATTTTCATAAGCGTCTCCTTGTAATTGTTATTTCCGTTTTTAATATTCACCAACCCGCATTTGTTTTTCTCAGCTCATTCAATCACGCTTGAAGCGAGAATAGTCCGGTTTGGGCATATCCAGGCTGGCGATCGGCAGCCCATTTAAAGCACGTACTTTTAAGGGTAGACCGTATAAGTGAATGAACCCTTCGGCATCGGACTGGTCGTAGACATCATCCTGTCCAAATGTGGCGAAATCCTCCCGGTACAGGCTGAAGGGACTCTTACGTCCAGCGGGGATAACATTGCCCTTATAGAGTTTGAGCCGCACGGTACCGGTAACCGGCCCCTGCAGGCTGTCCACGAATGCGTCCAGGGCTTCGTGAAGGGGAGTGAACCACATGCCATTGTAAACCAAATCGGCGTATTTTAATGCCAGCATGTCCTTGAACAGTATGGTCTCTTTATCCAGAACCAGCGATTCGAGCTCTCGCTGTGCGGCCAGCAGGATGGTCCCGCCGGGCGTTTCGTATATGCCGTGCGATTTCATTCCCACCAGACGTCCTTCGACCAGGTCGACCACACCAATAGCGTTTACTCCGCCTATTTCGTTAAGGCGCATCACAAGTTGGGCTGGTGATAACGCCTCTCCGTCAACGCTTACAGGAATGCCAGCCTTGAATTCGATTTGTACGTAGGTCGGTTCATCGGGAGCCGTTTCTGGTGTTAAGGTGAGCTGCAGCAGGTCGGGCGCGGGTTCCAACCATGGGTCTTCGAGCGTGCCTCCTTCGTGTGAGAGGTGCCACATATTTGCGTCGCGGCTGTAGATGGACTTCATGGTGGTGGCGATCGGAACGCCGTGCTTCTGGGCGTATTGTATGGCATCCTCCCGGGAGCGGATATCCCATTCGCGCCAGGGGGCGATCACTTTCAAGCGCGGGTCTAGCGCCATATAGGTGAGTTCAAAACGCACCTGGTCGTTGCCTTTACCGGTGGCGCCGTGCGCAACTGCATCCGCGCCCACCATGTGAGCGACCTCGACCTGGTGCTTGGCGGTTAGCGGGCGTGCCATGGAAGTACCCAGCAGGTACTTGCGCTCATAAATTGCACCGGCGCGCACCACGCGGAAGATGTATTCGCTGGCAAATTCCTCTTTCAGGTCGCGGATAATGCACTGGCTGGCGCCGCTGGCGATGGCTTTTTCCTCAAGACCTTCCAACTCTTCCCCCTGGCCCAGGTCGGCCGTGAAACACACCACCTCACACCCGTAATTCTCAATCAGCCACGGAACAATAACGGATGTGTCGAGCCCTCCTGAATAGGCAAGAACAACTTTATTGATTTTCGATTTAGACATGATTACCTCCAATTTTGTTTATATATATTTTGGATTAAAAAATAAACCCTCCTGGCAGGAGGGTAAAAGCAGCAAAAATTTTGGATTATGGTTGATTTGAATATTTAGTCAACGACAACACAGCAAAGTTCGCGCCTCTCCTACCGGAAGGCATGTATGCAGGCTTCGACGAGCGCGGGATTCGTAAACACTGCTGCTGAAATTCATGCGGCAGAGTTTATCCCAGGCGCTGAGATACGTCAAGGGGTATCCTTAAAACTTGCCACTGTTCACCCACTCCTCTTCCGGTTGGACTGGTTCTGCATTATCCCAATGTTCGACCACCAATCCATTTTCGATACGGAATAGATCGACCTGAGCGAAGGGCTGCCCTTTCCATGCAGCCTTGCACAATGTAGCGACAAAGTTTCCTTGGCCAACCAGCAGCACGATTTCTTGATAAATTCAACGGTCTGTCTGGCGCCATGGCAAGTGTTTTGAAATTCTCCAGTCCGTCCGGAACCTGCGCATTGTGCTGGATGTAAATTTCACCGGATATATAGTCGTCTATATTGTGAGGATTTTCGCCGATCAGCACGTCTTGAATCAGATTTTGCACCAGCCGTTTGTTTGAATCCGTTTCCTCCAGATCAGTGATCTCGGTCGGACCATCCATAGAAGTGTGACCTGAAGGGGTTTGGGGCGCATACTCGGATATGACATCCCAATGTTCGATGATTTTCCCATCCTCGTCTGTATCGAAGAAATCGGTTGTCACCCATTGCGCTTCGCCATTATTTAAGGATTGGTAGGCATGCACGAACACATACTGCCCATCCTCGAGACCGCGCACGATCTGAATATCGCGTACCGGGTTTCGGGCGACAAAGGATTCAAAGAATTCGACGAAACCTTCTACACCGTCTTTCACACCGGTGCTGTGCTGGGTATAGCGTGCGCCTGTATATTTGGTAACAGCCTCACGCGCGTTACCATCGCAGATTCCTTCCAGGTACAGATTTGTCGCATTTTCAAGTCGTTTTCCCATATATTGCTCCTTTTGAAGGATGATTTTATTTTACAGCTGTTTCGTGCTTGGGATTAGGATGGGTGAACCCTTTGTAAGTATTATATAAAAAAACTTAAGTATATCCTATATTGTGATATAAATATAGTAAATGGGTGCATATTGTCCCATTTGATAGGAAGCGATTTGCGAAATAGGGTTACTGAAATTATCTCTTTTATGAAAATCCATCTTTCCTATTTATTGATCTCTTTTTTATGCTAAAACCTGAAAAAATAAAATCAATAACTTTTGTTTTCATCCAATTCTTGTGTCTGGGTATGCTGGCGGTAACCGGTCCACTCATCCCCTCAATTCCGGTGCTGCTCGTCATCTACCTGGTCGGTTTAGGTTTGGGTATATGGGCAGTATTGAGCATGCGTATTGGTAACTTTAATATCATCCCAAACCCATTTGCCTGGAGTAAGCTGGTGACTTCAGGACCCTACCGGCTGATCCGCCATCCTATGTACCTGGCGCTGCTGCTTGTAACGCTGCCCTTAGTAATCGAAGAATTCACCTTTTTCCGCCTGGGTATCTGGTTAGTGCTGCTTTTTGACCTGTTGGTGAAGCTTAACTTTGAGGAAAATCTGCTGAGAATCAAATTGGATGGATATGAGCAGTACATCCAAGGTAGTTCTCGTTTGATCCCATACCTTTATTAATCACAAATACAGAACCATATGAATAACAGACAGGGATGCAGAAGAAGTTCATTCCTGCGTCTGGGACAACTTGGGGTCATCCAGGAACCCCCGGTTCAATTAAATGCGCTTGTGATAAAATAAAATTGTGCCGCCACCTGCAACATTTGTTCCTTATGGCTATATAAGATATCAATGTGCGGGGGGGCGGCATTTTTTCTTATTCGCATATTGACTTTCGGTTTTAGCCTTGTTAGACTGTGTTTACAGTAATAGGTAATGAGCCTGAAAAAAGTAAGTTAATAAAAAGAAGGAGTATCCGGTGAACCGCAGACTAATATTTTCTCTATTTATCTTACTATCACTTCTGTTACAAGCATCGTCAATAGATTTTGTTACTTTTATGGATGAAGATTCAGGTGAAGGGGTTCCAACTCCCGGATTAGTAAATAAAATTCTTGGGTTTACAGAAATCGCAGTTGTAACAAAGACATACCTGCCCTATGTGATTAATAAAGATAATGTCTCTACGGAATTGATATACATCCCAGGCGGAATTTTCCAGATGGGCTGCGATTTAGATAATCCCGACGAAATTGACTGCACTGAATACTGGGTTAATGGGAATGAACTACCGTTACATTCCGTTTATCTTGACGGTTACACAATCGATAAATATGAAGTAACCAATTTCCAGTACAATGCTTGTGTATTAGCTGGGGTATGCAGGGAACCAAAAGAAAACTTTTCATATAACCGTGTGTCTTATCACGACAACCTGTTATACGGCAATTATCCAGTGATTTATGTTTCCTGGAATGATGCAAATGATTTCTGCAGCTGGCTTGATAAGCGATTACCCACAGAAGCGGAATGGGAGAAGGCAGCCAGAGGACCCAATTTTTCAACCCAGAGATATCCTTGGGGAAATAATGATTCAGATTGTAAATTAGCCAATATAAAATACGATGAAAAATCAGGTTCTTGCGAACTGGATACGACCGAAGTCGGCAGTTATCCATTGGGTGCATCACCTTACGGCGTGATGGATATGGCAGGCAACGTGTGGGAGTATGTAGATGACTGGTACCAGTATGATTACTACGTAGAGTCTCCTTTCTACGATCCGCTTGGTCCACCAGAGGCGACAGAAAAGGTATGGCGAGGGGGTGGTTTTAATGCTGGATGGGAGGATGCGCGTGTATCTCGCCGGGCGGGGATATCACCCAATTTCCGCGGTAATTATTTGGGCTTCCGCTGCGCAAAATAGGAAATATTCCAATTGGAAGAAGGTCATATTAGAGATAATTTACTTCAATAATTTTACAGCAGGTTAGTGCGACCAATTTAACAAGAAGCATCTATCGATCCGGTTTCGTTATTTGAAACCGGATCGATAGAGTTAATTTGATTAACCATTGAATTCAGGTTGTTCACGTCTGAATAATCTGGGAAAAAAGAATTGTTCAATCTTGGTTGGTTCATATTTCAGATAATGAACATGGTAAAATTTTGCGGCTTATGAAATATATCGTGAGACCTTAAAAAAAGCAGAAGTATAACGTTCATAGTATTTATCAAAACTGGACGATGCTCCAAAAAATAAAATCAAACCTACCGACCAGTCAGGAGATATTCCCGGTTTATTCGGTCATTCTCTTCATAACCTTCACCTGGACGCTGTATGTGATGTTCTGGACGCTGCCGAGCTGGTTGGGGGATATGAACATCTGGCGGATGCTGGATTTAGCTGCTTATATTCTCTCATTTACGCTTATAGAAAGCATCTTTTTTATGATCGGAATGCTGCTGCTGGTTTTAATATTGCCAGCCAAATTCTTTAGAGAGAGATTTGTTGCCCAGGGAAGTGTTCTGATAGTTTTACTTGGTGTTGGTGCTTATTTCACCCAACCTCAACTTGGAGATCTGCGAACGTTAAGGAACCTTTACCTGGCGGCGATCCCATTGTTATTCCTGGCAGGGCTGCTAGTGTTCATTATTCTGCTCTCATTTGTGTTCGAACGATTTGAAAAATTGGCCGATATCCTGACCACATTTGCAGAAAGGATGACGGTTTTTTCCTATATATACCTGCCGTTGGGTATCCTTAGCCTGGTTATTTCCATCGTAAAGATAATTTTTTAAAGACATACATTGAATATATATAATTGAAGAATATGCGAAAAAATCGAAGTACCAGGTCAGAGGATTCAATCAGCCGGCGTGATTTCTTGAAGATGGCAGCCGGTCTGTCGATGACCCCGCTGGTCGGATCAACAACAAGTGCGGGAACGGGAGCGGAAAATCAGGCTGGAACGCTGCCAAATATAATCATATTGATATTTGATGCGCTGTCGGCTTTTCACCTTTCGCTGTATGATTACCCGCGTCAGACAAGCCCCAACTTCGAGCGTTTTGCCAGCAGCGCCACGCTCTACCACAACCATCACAGTGTGGCAAATTTCACTACCCCCAGTACGGCATCATTGTTCACCAGTACATATCCCTGGGAGCACCGGGCATATACCCTGCGAGGGCTCATCGCGCCACAAGCGGGGCAATATAACATCTTCCGACTGTTGGGAGATAAGTATTACAACGCCGCCTACACCCACAATGTAAATGCCGATATGCTGTTGTATCAGTTCGAAGAATACATCGACCGCCACCAGGCGAGCGACAGCTATAATTTCCTGGGGAAGATGTTCTACAATAAATTTCCGAGTGAAGAAGCCATCTCTGGTTTAAAAGCTACGACCAGTTTTTGATAAAGCGTGAAGCGCCGCGCGGCTCGTTGTTTGCGTCGCTGCTCTACGATTTCAGTTATTTGCTGCGATACCGGTTTACTTCCAGAGATTTGAACGCGATGTTTCCAATCGGGATGCCCAGCCTGCCGGGCAGTTATGTGCATTTTTCGCTCGACGAGATTATGGACGGTGTTATATCGCTGCTGGTTGAACTGCCCGCACCTTTCTTTTCTTATATCCATCTTCTCCCTCCACATTATCCTTACCGTCCGGATGACAGGTTCTACAATATGTTCAATGATGGCTGGAGCCCGCCTCCCAAGAAGAGGCACCCACTTGGGGATGGTCCGCGAGCAAATTATCCCAACAAACGACAGACCTACGATGAATTTATCGCAAATCTGGATCACGAATTTGGCAGGCTATTAGATGATTTGGAGAGTAGGGGTCTGCTCGATAAAAGCTACCTGATCCTGACTTCAGATCACGGTGAGTTGTTTGAAAGAGGACACCGCGGGCATACCACACCGATGTTATTTGAACCGCTGCTGCGGGTTCCATTGCTTATTTCAGCCCCTGGTCAGCAGGAGCGAAAGGATATCGAAACGTTCACCAGCAATCTGGACCTGCATCCAAGCCTGCTGCATATTGCGGGTGAAGCTGTTCCTGAAACGATCAGCGGCCAGGTTTTGCCCGGTCTGGATGGAGCTTCACAGGTGGGTGATAAAAATAATGGAAGGATAATTTGGGCGCTGGAAGCTCAAACGAATTCCACCCGGGGACCATTGCACGAAGCCACATTGTCCATGATACAGGACCAATACAAACTGGTCTATTATCACGGCTACCAGGATTATTCGGACCAATATGAACTGTACAATTTGAAAAACGACCCCGATGAACTTGTGAACCGCTATCCTTCCGATCCAGTGGCTGTCGAGATGCAGGCTATCCTGGATGAAAAATTCAATGAAATTAACCAGAATGGCGGTTCTGTGTAAAGATTGCTGCTCTAGTTTTTTTTATAAATTATTAATACAATTAAGGCCTAATTTACCTTAATATTGAAGTAGTAATACAAAATTGATTTGGCTTTCCAACTTCGTAACCTATACGGAAACATTGGACATAAATGTAAATTAACACCACCGGAGTATCCATGAATAAACCACGCACCATTTCCCAAATAATTGAACCCAACCAGGTCATCGAGGGCGCAGGCGTATTACTGCGGAGATCGATCGCACCCAGCCGGGCAAACCTGTTTGATCCATTTCTATTATTTGACCACTTCGTATTCAATGACCCAATTGAAGGTCCTCTGGTTGGCTTCCCGATGCACCCGCACCGCGGGATTGAAACGGTGACTTATATGCTGGAAGGGTCCGTGCACCACCGCGACAGCCTCGGGAATTCTGGTCTAATCGGAGCGGGGGATGTGCAGTGGATGACATCCGGCAGCGGTATCATGAACGAAGAGATGCCGCGCCGCAGCCCTCAGGGCAATGTTAGAGGTTTTCAATTGTGGGTCAACCTTCCCTCCGATTTGAAGATTAGCCAGCCGCGCTACCAGGAGGTCACAGCTGAGACGATTCCAGCCGTTCAGAAGGATAAAGCTACGGTGCGCATCGTAGCGGGTGAGTTCGACGGCGTGGTAGGACCGGTTACCGAAATCGCCGCAGACCCGGTCTACCTGGATATAGAACTCCAAGGAGGCGGAGAGTTTATCCAACCAATTCCTGAAGGGCACACAACTGTGGTATATATTTTTGAAGGTGAAGGATTATTTGGATTGGATGCAGAGGGTGTAGGTCAATCCGTCGAAGCAGTGTGTATGGTTGAATTCAACGATGGTAATTATTTGAGAGTATTGGCTGCTCCAAGATTCAGCTGTGCGCTTTATGCTGATCGCAGGTGCAAAGCATCGAGAATCTATCGTTCCGTATGGACCTTTTGTAATGAACACCGAGGCGGAAATCCAGCAGGCATTCCAGGATTTAAGAAATGGCACCTTTGTGAATGCTTGATACCGTCTACAAATTATCGGTATGAAGAGGGACTGAATAATGATTGAGGTAAAAATCGAAATTAAAGTAGACCATCCCCAGGATTGAAGTTTTCGCTTACATTTCCAATTTTGAGAATAACCCAATCTGGCAGTCCGGAATGAAGGCGGCTAAATTTACGTCCCAACCGCAACTCAGGATAGGTTCTACTTACGAACAGAAGGCGAAGTTCCAGGGTAAGGAAATTAATTCTACTCCGTAATTATGGTTTAAAATACATCGAGACAATCCAGTCTTCCAACCTGAAATCCTTTCTGAATATAAACCTTGATTACTATTGGAGCTTAACTAACACGACCAGGTCAACAGATTCAACCTGTAGTCCATTTATTGGGGAGGCATTTAAGTAAACAAATGGAAAACCTCTTCAAACAAATACATTTGGTCTGTCCGCAGAGGAGGTCCTTCTCATTAAAACTACCTGCCAAAAATATTTAAGAATTGAACGGTAAAAGAAATACTGAATTGAAAAGTGGATTTGTTGATCAAACACTGATCTTTGATAAAAAGAGAGTATCAATTGTTTTCAGCCTTCTCTAACCATTTTCAGGAAATTACGCGCGTTTTCAACCAGATCCGGGCTGTGTTTATGTAAACCGCCTCCGACCAGGAAGATTACATCGATGCCGTAAAAGTCATGCAGCTGCGAGGTGGTATCGATACTCATTCCGCCACCTGGGGTGGAAAAAATTGGTTTCAGATTTCCTATTGGGTCACTACACCCAGCGTTAACCTGCGTGCATTGTTCTTTTGTGAAAGCAAAGCGTCCCAGGTAACTGGCATGAATGCTGGCATCCGCGCCAGCCAGGCGCTGCAGCTGTCCCATAAAACAGTAATATGAGAACCCATGCCGATCGCTGATCAAGTTCGAACCAGAAAAAGTGGGGTGGCTCATGATGGGTAGATTTAAATTATCGTCGTTTGATATCTGCTGCATGGCGCTGAACCCGGTAATACCCGGACAGATCATGATCCCGCCAGCGCCATTCCTAGCTGCAAAATCTGCCCGCTGGTAAACTTTATCTGAAGGCGCAGTAATATTTGGCACATATATTGTTCGCCCACCAGTTTCTGAGTTTGCGCGTGCTACCGCTTCCACGCAGCGTTCCACCCGTTCCTCATATGGAGAGAAGGATTGGTTGGATAAGCCGTGATCATCTTTGATAATATCGATCCCGCCTAATGCAAATTTGTAAGTCATTTCAGCCAGTTCTTTTGGGCTCAATCCCATGGGTTTGATGGCTGTGCAAAGAATTGCACGCTCATGCACATCCAGGAGATCTCGCCAACCCTGCTGACCAAAACGGGGTCCCTTGAAAAATTTAAGCATCGAGCTGGGTATATAGAAGCGCTCGACCAGAATGCCAGGTTTTAACTGATGTTTCCGAAGATAACCGTCAAAAATTGAGTTAATTCAAATCCGCTAATTTCCACCGCGTAACTGATGATAACCCGGTATTCATTCTCGCCAAGCGTTTCTAAGGATTCGATCCTGCCCAGGATATTCTCGAGAATGATTTTATCGGTGATGAGTTCCTGTGGGAATTCAACTGTCTCTTCATTGCATATATATTTCGCTAATTCATATGCCGCGTTTTTATCTCCCTGCAATTTATATGTAACGGAGAACCGATCTCCTGATAATAAGAGTTCTTTCCCTGGTGCGTTATTGATTTCATCAATGTTCATGATTTTTTTGAGGTTAATTTACTCCGTCAAGTCTCTGTGGAAAGCAAAACGATAATACAACATGGGTAATTTAATGCGAGCAATAATTAGTACTCTCCTAATTTTGCTGCGAATTTAATTTACTAAATAATTCCTTAATATTGGATTTTATATCATAGAACCTGTCTACCGGCATGCGGTAATCACTCAGATATTCGATCGCTGCTTCTCTTCCAGCGTGAACCAGTTCCAGGTATTTTTGATCGCTTTGGCTGGGTTGGATGTCGAAATCAGTTGTCGCTACACAGCAGTTGCTGATATTGATTGTGCGCATCTGGTTTACCAGGCTTTCTTCGATAGCGATTTCCTGACCTTTAGCATACATATCAAAAAGGTTCTCAAGAAACTTCAATAAATTGCCGATCGAGTCGTCTTCTGGCGGGCAATCTTGAGGTGTAAATAATCTGCAGCCGATGGTCTCCCAATTAATCCCATGGCGGTAGTATTGGCTGGTTTCTCGATAGTTTTGATGATCAAAGAGATGGATAGGAAAATTCGCCAGGACACCGCCGTCAATATAGTAATCACCTTGACCCAGTGATTGTCCGTCAAATTGGGGCGCTTCAAAGAACAAAGGCAGTGAGCCGGACATCAGGAGTGCATCCGCTACCGATACATGCGGTGTGGTATCCGCGGAAAATATGGTTTCACTTTTTTTTGAGAGGTTGGCTGCCACGATAAATAAATCCCTGAAACCTCTTTCCCTAAATTCCAAAAACGTCGTATTACCTTTTCCATCACAATTCGCAGCGATTAATTGCTGCAGCCAGTAGTGGAAGATCTCGGATGAACGAATGCCGTATCGATACACAAAGCGGCGCAGTGCATCTACCCCGCCTAACACTCTCTCGAAACCAGAGAGAAATGAGCTTGTTTTTGTACTGTCTTCAAATATTTCATCACTTTGTTTCGAGGATACTATTTGTGAATAATCGATCGTGTTGAATAATTCGATCGTTTTTTCGGCGCTCAACCTGAAACTGAGAAGCATGGCCATAATTGCGCCTGCCGATGTGCCAGCCACGCGTTCGATTTGGGGTAGGATATCATACTGCTCAAACACTTCGATAGCTCCATGATATGCTAAAGCCCTTACCCCGCCTCCCTTGAATACCAGGTTTTTAAATGGATATCTTTTTGCCATCGGAATTCCCTAAAATTTGATGAGAGTAATCTACCTCACAGGATTATAGCGCACCCGAAGCTATTCATGATGATATTTTATTATGTTATAGTATCTCTTCGCAGCGAGATAAACATAGTTATAATTAACCTGTATGAATAAAACTATTTGATTAACATGAGAGGTATATCAATGCGAGCTCCACGTGTAGTAATTACTGGTTTAGGAACAATCAATTCCCTGGGGAATTCTGTATCAGAATTTTGGGATGGCCTTGTAAAAGGAAAATCAGGGATTGGTCGCATAACCAGATTCGATGCTAGTGAACTGCCTTGTCGAATTGCAGGGGAAATTAAGGATTTCGATCCTGGGAAATATTTGGATCGAAAAACTGTTCGCAGGTTGCCTCGCTCTGTGCTGCTGGCAGTTGGGGCTGCGCATCAGGCGATCCAGGACGCTCTATTACCTTTAATTATGAAGGTGCCAGAACGAGTCGGAGTGATGGTTGGGACAGGAGTAGCGGGAATCGAAAGCATCATTTACGCAAATGATACATTAAAGAGAAGGGATACAAGCGTATGAACCCCTTCCAGGTTCCCAGCGGTATCCCGAATATACCGGCATTTCAGATCGCGAAAGAATTCCAATGTTTTGGTCCGAACAACACCACCGCGACAGCCTGTGCGGCTGGAACCCTAGCGATTGGTGAAGGCGCTGAGATGATCAAGCGTGGCGCAGCTGATATTGTTATTGCCGGTGGGACCGAGGCGCTCGTATTAGAATTGGTGATCGGCTCGTTTTCAGTGATGAAAGCAGTGCCGTTTAATTTCAATGATGACCCACAGAAAGCTTCACGGCCATTCGATGCGCAGCGGGAAGGTTTTGTATTATCCGAAGGCGCAGCAATGTTAGTCCTGGAAGAAAAGGAGCACGCTGAAGCGCGTGGCGCTCATATTTACGCAGAAGTGCTAGGACATGCTTCTTCGTCGGATGCTTACCATCTGGCAGCCCTCAAACCGGATGGGATGGGAGCCAGCCGGGCGATGAGTTGGGCGATAGAGAATGCGGGTTTAAAACCAACGGATGTGGATTATATCAATGCACACGGTACATCAACTCGAATAAATGATCCCACGGAAACGCTGGCAATTAAAATGTCTTTAACGAAGGTGCATATGACATTCCAGTATCTTCAACGAAATCGATGATCGGGCATGCCATGGGTGCCGCAGGCGCTTTGGAAGCAGTGGCCTGCGCTTTGACCTTGGAAAATGACATCATCCCACCTACGATTAATTATGAGAATCCCGATCCGGAGTGCGATCTTAACTATGTGCCAAATGAAGCGATTTCACAAAAAGTTAATACGTTGATTTCCAATTCATTTGGATTAGGTGGACAAAACGCTTGTCTGGTCTTGGGGAAGTATAGTTAGACTACTCACAAAATTTGGATATTTGATGAGCCGAGTTAGGGGATTGATTTTGGTATTAATAAGTAAAAATTAAACACAAAGAGCCGCCTACGGGGTAAGCTGCTCATTGTGCGAGGAGGAGAGAATGTCCTTGTTATTCTCGTCTATTATTATGACGAGT
Organism: uncultured Chloroflexia bacterium; assembly: GCA_963753725.1. Taxonomy (GTDB): domain Bacteria; phylum Chloroflexota; class Anaerolineae; order Anaerolineales; family UBA4823; genus CAVWDI01. The sequence continues at coordinate 136,589 of CAVWDI010000003.1, forward strand.
GTTATGTATAATTTCTTACCCTCTCACTGCAAAAATTTTGGGATATGAATTCGAATTGACGGATGTAAGGGTACCTCATATACTTTGGGGGAATGTAAAAAATATATAAATAGGTGCTCTAAAAAAGATGTCAAATTTCCTTATAAATCTTCGGGTTTCACGATATATTGATACGAAATTAACCCTGGTTCTCAGCGTTGTGATATTCATTAACAGCGCATGCAGCTTAAACTCATCTGTCGACCAATCCTTCCAGGAAACAGTCGATTCTCTCAAGGGGCAGCAAACCCAAATAGCGGGTACAAGCGCCTCCTTCACTCGAACTTCTCAGTTACCCCTATCCAAAACAATGATCCCAACATTGGAACCGGTAGAAATAAAAGAGCTTGAGACCACTCCCAGTCCAACGATAACACTGGAACTACAAACAACAGGGGACCCAGTAAGCGTAAGCCCCCAGAGTGAAGGTGAAACTGAGCGCAGGATAAAGGCTTCCAAGATCTTAATCTTTGAAAATATGTCCGGCTCTCGTGAAATCAGGTACGCAAAAGAAGCTCTGGATGAAGCCGGTTATTTCTATTTAGATGTCGGAAGTGCAATTGGATGGTTTAAAAACCAGCTGCTGTTGAATGAGGACTGGGATTTGATTATCGTGGCAGCTGAAGCGCGCCGGAATTTCGGCGGAGAATATTTTCAGTATATTCATGACAAAGTGAAACAAGGGACATCCACTATCATCGAGTTTTGGGATATCGATGATGCTCCTGTCGGTAAGATAAAACCCCTATTGGACGATTGCGGTATCAAATTTCAGGCAGACTGGTATGATCCGGATTTCCGTTCTGTGTTCTGGTTGCAAACAGATCATCCGATAATGAACGAACCCAATCAACTGAATAATAAACTTCGGGAAGCCCCTTTTTGGAGAGGAGACATCGGGGATTTAATGCAGTTAAATCCATCTAATAATCCTGAAGACAACGATGCTCTCTTGCTGGCGGGTACTAATGGGCTTTGGAAAGATGACCACGGTACGTTAGCGGTCTGTATGGGTGGACGTGTAATTTTTCAAACTTTCTCGTCGCACGAATACAGCATGCAGGATATGATCGATCTCTGGCAGAATTACATCTATAATGCTTTAAAAAGCCACCATAATTTAACCTCTGAAGATATCTATGTGCCGCAGGTAATACAATCTGAATTGGATAATAATCCAACTCAGGAAGCAGCCGAATTACTGGAAAGCGTAGACACTGGGAAAATTGGAGAACCGGTTGATTGCGGTCCCCTCATCATCAAAGTTCCACGAGCGCCTTATTTTGTGGGGGATATGTTCGAACATCACGCGCAGGGAGAGTACCTGATCGTGGACCTTGAAATCGTCAACAAATTGAATCAATCCATACAAATTTGGGATGAAGATTATTTTGTGAACGGTTCCATTCAGGGGGAGGATGCTATTTACAGCCCTGATAAGGCAGCCACGGGTTACTTATATATCGAAAATCCAGTCAATCTCAGCCAGGATCGGATTGATCCGGAAGGCATCTGGTCTACAACGCTGGCATTTGATGTCGATCCTGAGGGTGAGGACTGGGAATTAATCGTCAAACCAGGCGCTGAACCTGGATTTTTGATATGCGAGGCGCGTTTCTCTTTAACTCCTTGATCTGAATATTAAGGAATCACCAGACAGGGGAGGTTTATTTACGGCTTGTGATATCCAATACGGCTGGTAACAGCGTTTTTGTGGTTGCCATGGCTTCTTTACCGTATATGGTTGTTTTGCCCTGCCAGTCGCCAAAGTAACCGCCCGCTTCACGAAGAATGGGTGGAAAAGGAGCGCAATCCCATACATTCATAATCGGATCCAGCATAATTTCCACCCTGCCTGTGGCCACCAATAAATAACCATATGCATCTCCCCAGCCAGTCTGGAAATAGGTCGTTCTTTTGACTTGTTTCCATTCCTCGCTCCGGTTGTATTTGTCAAAATTAGATGCTGACGAGAAAACAACGGTTGCCCTATCCAATGAAGGTACATTTGAGACCTGTGCTCTACGACCGTTCCACCAGCAACCCAGGGAGGTCGCGGCTGCAAGCATTTCATCCAGTGCTGGGAAATAAGCTACACCAGCCTGGACGACACCGGCGATTTCAAGCCCGATCAGCACGCTGTAAAGCGGGACGCCGTTGATGAAAGATTTCGTGCCGTCAATGGGATCAACAAACCAGCGAAATTCCGCTGATTCATTTTCCATTTCACCGAATTCCTCTCCGATGATAGCATGACCCGGATAAAAATTTTCGATCCTGTTGCGGATCAATTGTTCGGCTTTTCGATCCGCGATTGTGACGGGTGTATCATCTTCCTTGTAATCGATGGAGATATTTGTATTGAAGTATCCCAAAGTCAAACGACCCGCTAAATAAGCGCTTTCTTTCATAAATTCAAGGTAATCAGATAACGGATTATTCTTCATAGATAAGTACATTCCCAATGATATTTCAGAGTTTGATATGAGTAGATTTTTTGTTTTCTGTGTAATGAAAAATTTTGCTGAAAAAATACCGCTAAATTTTACCAGTTTTAGTACTGCATTGCTCGGGTTAGCTTAGAGTTCAGTTCAAGCAGCATCCACCCGGTGTGAGTTAAATTAGGGATACTGGGTTAAAAAAAGTGTACAATTAGACTAAATCAGAAAATTCAAATTTTACAATTCCTTATGCATAGTATGGGTAAGCAATTTTTCAAAAGTTCAACCCTCAAGCTTGTTTTGTTACCGATCATTTTTATTTTTTTATCTACAGCATGTTTATCATCCAGTAAATTGGTGACGATGAATATCAGCGAATCGAATTTGAATTTACTGTTTGGTGATCCAGTTTTCCAATTCCCGGGAGAAGACCTGAGTCTATCAGTGACCAGCCTGGATATCCGCGATGAATTGGTTCGGGTAAATGGTGAGTTTGTCGATGGTCAATCCGCCACATTTCCCGGTTATTTTGATCTGGATTTACGGGTTGAAAAAGGTGCAGTCCTAGCAGAAATCATTCAAATTGAATTTCCTGGAATAACAATAAATGATGAATTGACTTCGTTTATTGAAGCACGGATCGAAGATAATATTGAGAATGCTGCCTCACGCAGTGGTGATAGGATCACCATCGATGAAATGATTTTCGTTCCAAATGGTTTGCAGGTCAGAATCAGGATCGCTCCTGAACCAACCGCAATTTCACCTTAGTATAGGTATTGAATTAAGCAGATATTTTATATATGATTTAGGGAGTCACTATGACCATATTCCAATATCACCCAGAGATTATTGAACGATTCTCACATTTGAGGGCTGGAGTCATTTTAGCGAGAGGGATGGACAATTCTAAAACAAGCGTTGAACTACGTGATGCATATATTCAAGAACAGGTGAATACGCTCAATCGTATCGGCGACAAACCGCTTTCTGAAATCGAAGCCCTGGCTGCATGGAGAGGCGCGTTTCGAGAATTTGGGGTAAATCCTACCAAATATCGTTGTGCCCCCGAAGCGCTTTTGAGAAGGCTTACGAAGAAGGGGGATATACCCAATATCAATTCTGTAGTGGATATTTGTAATCTGGTCAGCATCAGATATGCGATTGCAGCCGCTTCTTTTGATACACGAGCATTAACTGGTGATGTAACGGTTCAATTCGCGGATGGTTCAGAAAGGTATACCACTCTGGGTGAAAAAGAGGTCATTTCACCGGACCAGGGTGAAGTGATCTTCGTGGATGACAGCGGTTTGGTTATCGCCAGGCGCTGGTGCTGGCGCCAGAGTCAGGAGAGCGCAACCCAAATTGATACCAGCGATGCGGTAATTACACTTGAAGCGCAGTACGAAGGTTGTTTACCGGATGTTGAGGATGCATTAAATGATTTATTAGGATTATTGGAAAAATTTGTTGGGGGCAGTTATAAATACGAACTGCTGGGACCGGATCAAATCTCAATATCTGGATAAATTTTGTTGTTTAAATACTCACATACCTAGTGGGTGTTCTTAACGTTAATATTCAGTCTTTCAAAAATTGAACAATTCGTGGATTAAAAAAGAAAAGCTGGCGTTTTCGCCAGCTTTTCAGGTTTGATTATTCTTCTATAAATGTGATCAACACTGTCATTCCCCACCTCAGGCGCGGATCGATTTCATCGATTAATATTTTGGTAGTATAGGTCACATCACCGCGTTTCTCTTCGAATATATCACTGATTTTTTCTACAGTACCATCTAATATCAATCCTGGGATGGCATCCGGCTCAATTGTGACAGCTTGTCCAAGAGATACATCCACGACTTCCAGCTCGGTCAGGTCATCAGTTTCGGCATACATTTCGGAGAAATCGACGATTTTCACTACAGGTTGTCCGGGAGTTACATCCTGCCCGATGATTAAATCCTCTTCAACGACAGTGCCATCGATGGTGGCAATCAGATCGAGGTGATCGAATGCCGCTTCGGATGATTTTAGAGCCGCTTCGAATGCTTTTATTCTCGATTCTGCCACTTCTATATCATCTGGATCAGGTCCTTCCTGAAGGATTTCTAAATCTTTATGCGCCTCATCCCACTGGTTCTGGGCTTCATTCAAAGCGGTCTCATACTCTAAACGTTTAATGGCTGAATCGTAATCACTCTGCGCTTCTTCCAGGTCGTCTTTCAAGTCTTTCCTGGTCTCGTTATTGCTCGAGCGGTATTTATACGGTTCAAAATCTTCACGAGCTTTGTCCAGCCGCTCTTTCATGATCGTGACCGCTTCAAAAGTCTCAAATTCAACCTGGTTCTGGGGTATAGTGAAATTATCCAGCTGGTATTGGGCATCACGCACCGCTCGATTAGCTGTGGTTACAGCTCTTAAAGCTTCAGTTTTTGCTATTTCGTTATTGTCATATAACTCATCCAGGGCTTGCTGTGCGGATAAGAGTTCGGCTTCGGTATTGGCGATAGCTGCTTCGAGTTCTTCCCGGTTGCCAAGTCGAGCCAGGACATCGTCTACCTTCACTAAATCACCTTCTTCAAAGAACACTTCTTCGATCTGGCCGCTGGTAAAAAATGAAAGATCAACTTCATCTTTTGGTACGATACGCCCTTCGGCGACAATTTCTGTGTCGGAAACAACAACCGGGATTTGTGTTGGTTCGGCCTCACTTCCTGGCGGTTGAATTAAATCGCAGGCCGCAGAAAATAGACCCAGGACAGCCAGGAGGATAAGCAATTTTAATATTTTTGATTTCATTTCAAGTTACTCCTAATTTAGATAAGACCAATTGTCTTAGTATTATAGTTTATTATTGGTATGCCAGGCTTTCACGTACGCTGATTTTAGTAGCGCCGCGAGCGGGGAGCCAGCTGGCAATAATGGACAGAATAGTAATTATACCTAACCACATGAGCGCTCCTGTAAGAGTTTGGTTATAAACAATATCAAGCTCAAACGCTGTGCCTATCGCGCTAACCATGATTCTTCCGGCTGGAATACTCAGCGGGAGAGCAATCAACCAGCTTAACCATCCCAGTAATAACCCTTCTCCAATAAATAGTCTGAATATTACCCAGGATGAAGCGCCTATGGCACGCATCACGCCAATTTCCCGCCTCCGTTCTAATACGCTCAAAGAGAGTGCACCACTTAGCGCGATACTGCCGACTGCGCCGATTACTACTGCCATGATGGCTAATAGAACCACCAGGAAATTGAACTGGTTAATCAGTGTGTCAACTGTCTCAGCGGTTGCGTCACCACCCATGCCGCCAAAAATCCCGCGCTGCGCGCTGACATCAATATGGTGCCGGTCATAATAATCGCGCAGGTCTTTGGCGATTGCGATCGTGCTTGCCTTGTCCTTTTTGTGGGTCTGTATCCAAACCACGCTGGATTTTCCTACATTGCCTGTATCCCTCAGTAAAGGTTCTCTGGGTACATTCGCTACCGTACCAAGGATCGGATCGAAGACCAGACCTACAACTAAATAATCGCGTTCATTCTTCTCTTCGAATTGTACCGTAACCCAATCGCCCACGCCGACGCCAATATCCCCGGCATGTTTCTGGTTTAATACGATGGCATAATCATCTTCAGGATCCAGCCAGCGCCCGGCTCTCAACTGGTATCCATAAACTTGTGTTGGAAGCGGAACGCCGAAAAGGGTTATTTCTTCATCGTCTTCAGATTCTCCCGTTCCTGCCAGCCGGACTTTCCCACTGCCAAAACCCCATAATTCTACTCTTTCTACCTCAGGATGGGAAAGCGTTATCTCTTCTACATAAGATATTCGTTGGGTATCCTCAAAGGCCATCGTAATGTCGGCGTTGAGGATGGAAAACATGACATCCCTAATTGTATATTCGACCGAATCTCGCACGCTGATGACCATCATGAACATTAATCCGCTGATCACAAGCGCGATTTCGAGCAGCAATACCCTTCTTTTCTGACGGAAGGTATTGCTGATGGTGAGGATAACAAGGCGAGATAAGCTCTTAACCTTGTTCAGTAACCGTTCGATTAATCCAGTATCGGTGGTCAAGCCGTAGGTGCTGATCGCTTCGCGCACGGTGATTCTGGCTCCAGCAAAGATTGGAAACAATGCAGCCATTAATGGTGACACCAGTGATATTACAACCATCACGATCACAGTCATACCTGAAATCGTGAATTCACCGGCATCTGCGCCAAAACTTCCGATTAGCCAACTTGTGATGCCCCATGCTCCGAAAATTCCCAGCGGCAGGGCGATCATCAATGATAAGAAACCGTAAGCAAAAATCAACGCCAGATAAAGGCGCAGAATCTGCCATGTTCGGGCGCCGACAGCTTTCATTACTCCAATCTGGTCTGTTTGTTGAGAAATGATGGAGTTGATCGTATTGTAGACGAGTAACAATCCCAGAACTAATGCCAGCGCTCCTAAAACACCCAGTAAGAAGAAAATCCCGTCCATTAAATCCTGGAAGAAGTGTTTATTGGGATCTGTGATTAAACGCCCGGTTTCTTTACCCTGTCCTTCTAATTTGTCCTGGACCCGGTCTGCGACGATGGTTGTAAATTCTTCATCGTATATTTCATTTGTGTCTCTTATGTAAATCTGGTTAAAATCTCGATTTCCAACCATTTTTTCATAATGATCAATGGATGAGTAGAATTGGGCGGTACCGCCAAAATATGCTGGCTGGGTGAAGGTGTTGTAGATCATCCCGTCAACTTCAACCTCATATTCCTTGTCATCGACGCGTAAATAAATTATTCCTTGCGTGGGGATGCCGTAAAAATCCTCCGCATCCTGGCCGACTGACATAACTTCTTCCTGCGGCCATTCCCCTTCAATAATTTCCAGTTTGTTTAATTTTTGAGCGAAATAATCTGGACGTGCATTCAGCCCTCCCGATTGCCATTCATCCTCTGGGTTCACCCGCCATTCAATCGTCATGGTGTTCATAGCATCGACTTCATCTACACCATCAACTCTCTTAATACTTCAATCTCATCTTCGTTGACACCCGGGAATGTGAAGAAGAATACCGAAGGTGCAACCGTTTTCTGCCAGATATCTTGCATTCCGGGAATAACCAGGTTGCGGGTTCCCAGAATCATCCCAATAGCTGCAGCTCCGATCCCGATAATCAGAATGACCTGCAGTGTCCTGCCTTTATTGTCCCAGAGGTCTCTAAAAATCTTATATTTAAGGACGCCCATAATGAGTTATTTCCGTTTATTCAATTGACTAGTATCCAGTCCAATCCGCACCGCCCACATATTCATCACGGGCGATCTTGCCGTCGATAATCTCCACCACGCGCGGCACACGCCTTGCCAGTTCTTTGTTGTGGGTAACCATGATCATTGTTTTTCCTTGATCGACAAGCTCAATGAAGAGATCAAATACATCATTCGCTGACCTGGTATCCAGGTTGCCGGTGGGTTCGTCAGCCACCAGCAAGGAAGGATCATTTGCCAGCGCTCGTGCAATTGCAGCACGCTGCTGCTGACCGCCGGAAACCATACTGGGCAGTTTATTGGCTTGATCGGCTAAACCAACGCTGTCCAGCAAACCCATGGCACGTTCGCGGCGCTCTTTCTGGGTATACTTTTTTGCGAAATCCATGGGCAGGATAATATTCTGGAGCAAACTAAGAGCGGGCAGCATCTGGAAAAATTGAAACACGATCCCGACATGTTCTCCGCGCCAGGCTGCCAGCTGGTTCTCGGTCATATTATGTATTTCGCGTCCTGTGACGATCACCTCACCATCCGTTGGACGGTCTATACCGGTGATCATATTCAACAATGTCGATTTACCGTTGCCGGATGGACCAACAATTGAAATAAATTCGCCGTTATCAATATCTAACGAGAGTCCTTTTAATACAGTGACTTCGCTGTCACCGACTGGAAAGGTTTTTACTATATCATTGATGTCAACAATGCGGCCGTTACCGTTTGGATTTACTATTCCTGAATGATTATCAGCGTTCATTTTCGTACTCCAACCTAAAACAAATCACTTATTTATTGTCAATTGACCAGATCAGGGATAATTTTGGTTTGTAGTTTTCCCTGTCGTATGCATCCTCGACATCAATGGTTTTCACGCCCTCAACCGCCAGGTGTAGATCAACATCCGTCCACATTTTTTCCTGGATAAAGGCAGTCATTCGTCCGTATTTCCCTTCGTAAACAAGACGCGAGGCCAGGAATGCAAAGTTGGCGGCCCCGAGCAGGTCCTGCCCATCCGGGAAGCCAGTCCTCAATAAATATGTCAGCGGCTGCAAAAAAACTTCTGTACCAGTTATATGTTCCATTAGATGTGCGACTTCCATCCCGCTTCCCGACGGACCCTGAGCGAGTAAGAACTCATTGTATTTATCCCGGGAGTCTTTTTCTAATTTTGATCCGTCACAGACTACTAAGACTGCATAATTGGCGGGGTTCTCATGCTTGTCCTGGATGATCAAACTGCCCAGCCTTTCGGGATTGTAGGGTACTTCTGGGACGATTACCCTATCAGCGCCAGCCAGCAATGCCATTAAAAGGGTGCTGTATCCAGATTCAGCCGCAAAAGTTTCAATCACGATGAGCTGCTCGCGGGAACCAGCCAGGGCGCGCAGTTCGTGGATGAAGGATACACCGCGGGCAAGACCTGTGCTGAAACCAAGGGTGTAATCCGTGCCGTGGATATTGTTGTGTATCGTTTTTGGTATGGCTATGATTGGGACACCTTTACTACTCAAGTGAGCGGCATAATGCAGCATGTCATCGTCCCCAATAACAATCAGTGCACGTAATTCAAGACGCCCCACCACATCTATAATATGATCCGTCAGATCAAGTATTTCCATATCTTTGGTATGTAGGAATAAAGGCACATTCTGAGACAGCATTTCACGGGGTTCAATTCTTGAAGAGTGCAAATAGGAACCCGGGGTGCGGTCGATTGGACGGACCATATTCTTGGTCAATTCAATAAAATGATCGCTAAATGTAGAAGGATCGTGGGGATTGTAGTTGATGAATCCTTCCCAACCTTTGCGCACACCAATGGGAATAAATCCAAGATCGATAATACGGTAGACAAGGCTTTTGAGACACATATTCAAACCCGGTACATCTCCGCCGCCTGTCAGAATTGCAACTCGTTTTGACATGTTCATGCTCCTCCATCATTATCTTTCAGACAAGAGAGCATTTTCCTCCATCAGGATCAATACTTCTCGTCTAGATATACGAATATTAAGAATTTAAGTCGCGTCTATAAAATCGGATCAAAAAATCAGGATAGTTTACTTTCTTTTTATATTACTAAACCTTACATAATCTGGATAGTTTCTTATATTTTACTTGTTCTGATGTAATGTTGGTTCAATAAATTGATGTGGAAATAGTTGGAATACGCTAATCGGCTTCCCCTTCCTGTGCATAAACTAATGCAAATCAATTACTTTACTTGCAATAGATATAATCGCTCTCCACCTCTTAAAGAGTTTTTCTAAATGGAAAAGTCCTTATTCGTCCTTAGTATAACGGATATGAGCGATACCTTCTCTTAAAGCGTAAAGCGCAGCCTGTGTCCGGTTGGTAAGCTGCAGCTTTGCCAGAATGTTCGTGATATGCGTCCGAACTGTCCTTTCACTCAGTACCAATTCGTCAGCTATTTCCTGGTTGGTTTTTCCTAATGCAACATGGGACAAGATTTCAACTTCTCTATTTGTCAACCTGCTTTTCTCGGTTCCCAATTCCCCCGAATTCTGAATGTCCTTCATCAACTTATGGGCAATTTCTGGCTGCAGTACCGGGATATTATTGTTGGTATCGCGGATCGCTTTTATTAAATCATCTGATGAGGAGTCCTTTAATAAATATCCCATCGCACCGGATTTGATTGCTGAATAAATCTGGTGACTTTCTGCGTAACTGGTTAACACTAAAATTTTTGCCTGCGGGTTATCCGTCTTTATTTCCCCAATTGCCTGAATGCCATCCATTCGGGGCATGACAAGGTCGAGCAGAATAACATCCGGATCGAGTTCGTGTGCCAGCCGTACTGCTTCAGCGCCATCGGCCGCCGATCCGACAATCTGAATATTATCTTCAGAACTCAGCAAGGCAGTAATGCCATCCCGGACGACCGTATGATCGTCAGCAATAAGAACTCGAATATTATTTTCCATGCTTATCCTCCCACCGTAACCCTAACCCGGGTACCGCTTCCCGGTTGGCTGACAATGGATAATTTGCCACCAATAACTTCTGCACGTTCGTTCATGCTCCTTATCCCAAGCCCCCCATTATATCCCCGGTTTGAATAATCGAACCCACAGCCATCATCAATAATTTCTAGGGTTATGTCTTCACCTTCTTGCCGCAAAGAGACGATCACCGATTTTGATTTTGAATGTTTGATGGTGTTGTTTAACGCTTCCTGGGCAATCCGATAAAGTTCCAGTTCAACGCGTTCATCCAGATTGATATTATTGTCAATTTTTAATTGGGTTTCAATCCCTGACCTCTTCTCGACTGCTTCCAGTCGATTGGCGAGGGCAATTTTTAACCCCTGTTCGAGATGATCCGTTGGCTGCAATTCAAATATGAGCAAACGCATTTCTTTTAAGGCCTGCTGCGCCTGATTTTCAATCCTGTTCAAGTATTGACTCGTAAGTTGAATATCTTCCTGGTTCAATACTCTCTTTCCTGCTCCGGCAAATAACAATTGACTGTAGATTAATTGGGTTACCGAATCATGCAGTTCGCCGCGCCAATCTACCACGTTCCTCGAGAACAGCCGCATGTTCAGCTTTCGATATCAGGCGCGCTCGTTCGACAAAAATCCCTAATTGGCCGGCGATAGTGTCCAGGAGTGTAATATCCTCCGGGTTGTATTCGATGGCTGTATTACTGAAGCCCAGCAAAATACCGTGGGTTTCCATCTTCGTTTTTATGGGTGTGAATAATAATTGCTGTACCTCTGGCAGATTAAATTGTCTGACCAGTCTAGCGAATGATTCCCGATCATCTGAAGATCGGAAGATATGAGATTGGGATTTTTCTGGGAAGTACTTCCAAGGATAATTGTCTAAGTCAATACTGATAACCTCGGGTGAAATCGATGTTGGCATGTTGTACTGGCTCTTAAGTTCCATTTTATTGTTAGATAAATCACTGAGATATATTACACCAGCAGCACAGTAAAGCGTATTTATTATTTGTCGTAAGGAATTCTCCAGGATGCTTTCGATTTCGAGCTGTTCGCTGGCGAATGTATTGATCTCGTAAAGCGCGGATAAGTGATTAGTCCGAGTTTGAATCTTGTTTTCTAATTTCTCAAGAATTAGAACCCTTTCTAATGCATTGCCAGCGATCTCAGCGATACTGTTAAATCGGCTGATATCTGTGTCTGAAAAAAATCGTTTGTGCGCAAAACCCGAGAATAGCACCCCCGAAGTTACGCCGGCTGATTTTAATGGTACCGCAATAATCGTTTGTTTACCTTCGTATAGTCTTCTAATTGTCGGGGAGGAGATGCGCTTAACAGATCGATCCGGGTACTGCATTATTTCGCTTTGGCCCGTCAAGAAAACATCCCAGAGAATATCTACATCTCTAACATGGGTCAAGCCGATCAAAGAGGCATCCATGCTGAAATTGATCGCTAATACATTTTCCTTTTCATCGGGAAATAGTATCGAACATTCTTGCGAACCAAACAATTCTGAAATTTGGTTGAAGATTGCTGAAAAGATGATCTCGGTACCATCAGCCTGACCCAGGGCGATGCTGAATGCTGAGATAACCTCCAGTTCTTCAGTACGGCGGTCGTACTGCTCGTGGATCCATACCCTTTCCAGCAACGTAGCAATCTGATTGGTGAAGGTTTGTACCATCCTTGCGTCAGGCACCTGGTAAATACCTCTTTCTAGAGATCCGATTGATAAAAATCCAATCAATCTTCCGCTTATCAGGAGGGGAGCGCCGATCCAACTGCAGATGGAACCCATATCCTTCCAGTCATGGAAGCGCTTGTCTTCCTGTATATCCTGAAAAACCAACGGTTGCTTTTCATTTTCTAGTTGCGCTATGATTGGATCATCCGATCCTCTCGCAGAGTTGTATTGTTTTTCCCCCGACTTTGCTTCTCTCTCCAGGATGAAGCGCAAATTCTCATCTAACAAAAATAATCCTGCACGGTCATAATCCAGCACATCTCGTAAATTTACCAGGATAATTTCTAAAGCTTGATCGAGATCAACTGCTTGGGCAAGCGCTAATAGCACGTTCTGGATTACTTCCGCGTCCTGCATATTTGGAGTGCGATCAGGATTTCCCATTGGATCAGTTAGTGGACCGTTCGTAAAATGGTTATATACAATCTTATCCAAAAAGTGCCTGGCATATTACGATAAATCCTTGGCTTGAAGATCTTTAATCGCAGTGTGCTGGGCACCTGTTGGGTATAAACTATTTTTATGAATATTTATGTTTATAATTGATCTGAAAGCAATTGTTCAATTCTTGATTTGAAGTCCGCCTCAAAATCGCCGCCAAATAAAATGCTGCGGATTATGCCATTCTCATCGATGAAAAAAGAAGTGGGTAAGAATAGTACTTGGTAGGATTTCCAAAAATTCTCCCCTTCATCGAGCAGAACCGGATAAGTTAAACCACGATCCTGTACAGTCTGGTTTACTTCTGCCAGATTATCCTGCTCAATACCATTAACCGTAAGCAGTACAAAATCCTGGCCCTGGTAAACACGATGTAAATTTTCCAGCGCAACAAGTTCTTCCATGCATGGAACGCACCAGGTCACCCAATAGTTTATCACCACATTTTTTCCACGCAGTGCGGATAGTGAGACTGTATCCCCATTCAATGTAGTAAGAGAAAAATCCGGCGCTGAAAATCCTACCTCTGGCTGGACAGGAGGCAGATCTGCCGGGTCAATTAATTGCGGTTCAGCTTCAGTCTCAGCAATAGGTTCAGATTCTGAAGCGCTCTCTATTGGCTGGTCGGCAGGCACTTCAGGAACAACGAGTTCCGCTGCGTTTGTTGATGGGGGAGAGGCGCTTTCTTGATCTGCTAATTCAGATGTATTGGAACCCGCGTTTTCATTAGTTGAATTTTTATCTTCCGAGGAGGGTGTGCGTTCAACAACGAGTACCTCACTTTGAGGAATTGGGTCTTGTGAAAGGGGTGCTTCATCACTGCCGCAGCTCACAAGAAAAGCCGCAAGAAGCAGAGTTAATATTATCAGGAAGTTTGTATTAATATTCATCGGCAAATACATTGATAAGAATCTATTATTTGTTACATTAATTAAACGGTTGCAGATTATACCTTCCCGTGATTAACAGCAGATTAGATTATTTGTTCTTATTTCTGGTTTTTAATATGCCGCCTTCGAGCACCAATTTTCTCCATATTGGTTTTTCCCAAAAGCTTTCTCTGACATCTTTGTCGGATTCTACCAATATACTGTAGGGAGAATTTTTATCTTGAGACAGCACCTGAGGGTGACCGTCCTCCACAATTTGCCCGTCTTCGATCACGAGCACACGATCAAAGTTGGTGGTTTCACTGATATCATGAGAAATAAAAATCATAGTGGCATTTTTCCAGTGTTCACGCGCCCGTGAAAGCAGCTGGCTGCGTTGTTTTCTATCAAGGCCGCGAAAAGGTTCATCGAGAATAGCTAATCGGATTCCCTGTCGATACAACGCGCGTCCTAATCTCACCCGCTGACCTTCACCGCCGGAAACCAGACCGCCGCCCTCTCCGAGGTTTGTCTTCATACCCTCCGGCAGTAAATCAATAACCCCATATAAATCTGCAGATTGTAAGACCTTCCCGATGGTAGTCCCATCTAATTCTTCCATACCATAACGGATGTTTTCGTACAACGAGCGGTTCCAAAGCTGTACGGCTGGATCGACCCAGGTGGTTTCTCGTCTCAGTGATTGGATCCTTTCACCAACGAGAATATCTCCATCGACCTTGATGATCCCTTTTCCAGGTCTGTGCCATCCAAGCAGTAAACCAACCAGGCTTGATTTCCCAGCGCCTGATGGACCTACAATCGCAATATGTTCTCCTGCATCTATCTTTAAATTAATATCTTTCAGGATGACGTTACCGCCTGCATATACCCATACATGCTCCATTGAAATACTGGCCGATTTTTCTAATGTATTGGTGTGTTGGTTGCTTTCAATTTCGTATGTCCTATCTGTAAACCAGGTATCTTCCTCGTCGGGCGCGGCTAAAGGTTCGAGCAGTCTAAGTACCCGATTGCGGTACATTGGATATTGCTGGATTTGCAGGACCAGCGATTGACCCAAAGTTGGTAAGGAAAGTGTCCAATAGAAGAGCAGCAGTATCTCGCTGGATTCCCCTCCTTTGGAGATATAGTTGACAATGATCGCGACAGAAAATAGTGTATAAAGCAATGTGCCTAATGATTGGATACTGATCGAAAGATTAAAGTAATCACGTCCTGAACGGATCCATTCAAACATATGCGTTTCGTGCTCGCGGCGGAACGCACGTTCCGCTGCATGCGTTTTTATGGGTACCAATCCCAGCAGTGCGTCCAGGTAAAAGCGGCTGAGAGCGCCAATTTGGGTTCGCAATCGACGATCCTGTTCTTCCAGGACAGGTCGAGATAGAAAAGACAAAGCCATGAAGAAAACAGTTCCGGCGATTGCCAATGGAGCGCTGATCGGATCTAACCAGATCACACCGATCATGGTCAACAGAAGTTGGAAACCTGTGCGCAGCAGGTTGAAGGCCAAATTCGGTAACGACCGCAGCTGGCGCAAATCATGAGCACGCTGGGTCATATCCGAAGTCAACCGGCTGCGGAAATATTTATCACCCAGTTTTGGTATCTTTTCCAATAATAAAATGCGCAGACGAGTTTCGAGACGGCGTCCCATACGCCACAAAGTTGAATTTATTGGATATTCCAAAATTAACGGCGTTATGACAAATAACATCAATATGATAGCTGCCCAGATTCGCTGGCTGACAATTCCTAGACCCTCTCCAATTTGCACTACACCCTGTAATAAAAACGCTTCCAGTAATACCGCGAAAGTAGCCATCAGGATTGCCACCAGCAATATTGCTGGTGTCAGTAAACCATCTTTTATTAATTGTTTCCAAATTTCTCGTTCTGGTTTGTATACTGGTTCTTTGAGGGCAGCCTCCAGATCGGGAGGCAAAGGTTTAGGAATCCCATCTGATATTGCATCCTCGGATAGAATATCCGGCTCATCACGAACCCCCAGAATGCGGATCAATACCGCTCCACGTAAAATTAACCTGCCATTAACCGACTGGTTGTTATTTTGAACTGTTTGTGATTGAATGGGAATGACCGACCAATAGACGGATGGAATTTGAATTTTTTTAGTATCAGATGTAATCTCTGTTTCAATCCGGATTTCACCTTCAATTTCCGGGTAATAATCACCCAAATTTTTTTCATAGAAAAGATTGAGTACCCGGCCTGCTTCTTCACCAGGTTGGATACCTTTTGATCTCACGATCTCTGTGACCATCCTGGCCGCTGCATCTAAAGTCCCCAGCGACCTCCAACTTGGATCCGAGACAGCTGATTGAATGAGCGCCTCAATTCGGTTATCGTCGATTTCAAGGTCCGATAAGCGCCGACGAAGCGGAGCTAGAAAGCCCTCTGTCCCAGCCCAATCCCGCCAATCCCCTGCATTTACTTCGTAGGAGTGAATATAGACTTCATTCAAAAAACGCTCCAGGGTCGGCCATCGTCTACCGGTGGATGGATCCATAACCTGAATAAACTTGCCAAACTTATTCCACACGACCACAAAGTGGGTTAATCCATTTGGAAGACGGATAACTACAATCGCCGGAAGCGCTTCAGCCTCTTGCATGAATAAATGGTCAACAGGCAGCATAATTTGTTCGGCGTCTAATCCCAATTGGAGAGCGATATCCTCAATCGTATCAATCGATGTGCCGTCCACATCCGTCTGGCAGGCTTCGCGCAGCCGGCCGTAGCTTACAGGAATCCCAAATCCTTCCAGAATCGATTTTAACGCGGCTGGACCGCAGTCCATCGCGGAAGTCTGGACGACTTCGTGCGCGAAGAACCGCTGGCTGGATTCATTGGAATCGTTAGCGGTCATCCGCTGCCCTCTTCGATTTCTTGTGGGCTGATGGGGAATTGAGAGTTATTTACATACATACCAGACGCTCTTCGAACGAGCACAGCCGGGGTAACGTATTCCACTTCTACCTGCACCTGTCCGGAAATTTCTTCATCAAGAGGAATTTGGGTTATTTCTTCAGATAGGATGACCAATTCAGCTGTTTCCTGCTTGGAGTCTGTTCCAACCACCATCCCGGTCAATGTAATGTCTGGTTGATTTGGGCCAAGATCGATTTGAATAATCGCTGGTTGGCCGGCCGTGATTTTTTTTAGATTCTCTTTTGGGAAACCAGCTGTTACGATACCTGTTTCTGTGAAGTCAAGGTCGGTGCTAAATTCATAGATGGTCACTTTCACCAGGAAAAACCACAACAACAGTGAAATCATAATTATTATTCCCAGCGCCATCCCAATCCGGGATGCCTGGTAGCTGTCGATATTTAACGAACGAATTGATCGAGAAAATGGCAGTGACAATTTTTTTCTCCATTCAAATAATATTTATAATCCGAACCTGTCCAGATGGTCCTGTGAGGATGTGATCGTCCCTTTGAATATTATATTATGAATTGTTTTTAGGTTAATGTCCGTGATAATCATGGTGAAAAAATAAGTCAAATGTCCTAAACAGAAGGGAATTGAAAATCAAACAATTTACGCTTACCCGATCTATCCCAATATGTTAGCATTATAATTGGGTAAAATGATCTAAGTAATGATCCTATTGTTTTTTTAAATCACACTGCGGAGCCATGAACAGATGAGAGTAAAGACAAATATCAAGGTTGGAAATAAGATCCAAAATTCCATAGAACAGGTAAAGGATATTTTAAAACTCGCCAGTGATACGCTGACCAAACCCAGGGTTATTATCAGCGAGCTGATTGATTCTCCGACATATAAAAGTAAGTAGAAAATATTTTCCTGATGGAAAAGTCTGAATTTCAGTTGGATACGATTGCCTGGCCGCTGTCCCGCCTGGGTGAATTACTCGACAATCTGGCAAAAAGTAGTAAACTTTTGTCAAATCCAGTCGATCTTCCCCAACCTGAATTTGATACAAAGGACGTAAATGATCAGGATGTAGCCATATGGATGGATGTGGCTGCTGCGACTTTGAATCTGGAAGCTGAAAAAATCGATGCCTATTACCAAGATATTGAAAAATTAATCCATGCTGCTGGACCGGCAATTTTGCGGTTACCCGGAACATGGGAGGTGGAACGCCCTCAATTGTTGGCGCTTGTCAAAGGTGGGAAAAAACGTGTAAAAATATTGACACCCGATCTAAAAAAGCGCAGATATAAATTCGAATCTATCCGAAATCTGATATGTCACCCATACGAAGGCGCGTATGTTAGTGATCTGGATGTACTGCTTGAAGAAGTGCAGGTTCCAGCAGAACGTGTCCCCCTGGCTCGCAAAACAATTTTACGCGAACAACTTGCCAACGTGAGAATTGAGGCAGGCTGGTTACTGCGCCAGCCGCCTGGTTCCAGCCTATGGCGTCAAATACGGACTGCAGGTTTAGTGCGCCCATTAATTACTATGTTTGGATTATATTTTATCCAGATTCTCCTCTCAATTTCTGCCTGGATTGTGATAGGGAGGGGGATATTTATGGGGCACTACGATTGGGGTTGGATTCTCGCTTGGGTGATATTGTTATTCTCCACTATTCCTTTATCTGTAATCGTCAGCGATGCTCAGAATGAAATATCCCAAAGATCAGGGGTGCTGTTCAAGCAGCGCTTGCTGTCCGGGACATTAAACCTGCAACCAGAAGAAATCCGCCACCAGGGGCGCGGCCAATTTTTAGGTAGAGTGATGGAATCTGAAGCTGTTGAAATGCTGTTCCTGAATGGCGGATTTTTATCGATCATGTCAATCCTCGAGTTATTTTTTGCGGTCTTGATCCTGGCAAATGGCGCTGGTGGGATTATGCATTCCATTATTCTGGTAATTTGGGTTTTCGTAATCCTCATTATGCTGTACAGGAATTATCGGATTGCCAATGAATGGACAAACGCTTACCAGGATATGACCAACGACCTGGTTGAGAATATGGTTGGTCACCGTACTCGCCTGGCGCAAGAGGATCCAAAACGCTGGCATGAAAATGAAGATCTCGCAATTGATATTTACTTAAAGCAGTCGGAAAGATTAGATAAGTTGAGCATCCAAATAAATTCACTGAGCGTACGAGGCTGGATGGTTTTGGGTATGTTGGGTATTATTTTTCCATTTATTACCAACACGGCAACTCCGCAAGAATTGGTAATAAGTTTAGGAGGTATCCTGTTTGCTACGCAAGCGTTGACCAAGCTTGTGGCAGGTTCACAAAGTTCTATCAGTTTACTCATAGCCTGGCGGCAGGTATCAACCTTGTTTAAAGCTGCAGAACGTCCGAGAGAGATACAATCTCTGGATTATTTTGCACACCGGGGGCATTTTGGAGGATATGCGCCATTTTTTCAAGACGGTCAGGAAGAAGATGCAGACTATCCACTACTGCTGGCGAGAGAGTTGAATTTCCGGTACAAAGCAAACTCTAAACCGGTCCTGACGGATTGTAATATGAACATTAGAGGTGGAGAACGGATCCTTCTGGAAGGTTCATCAGGGAGCGGGAAAACAACCTTAGCTGCGCTGCTTACTGGTCTGAGGAATCCGGAAACGGGTTCACTGCTTTTAATGGGGTCGATCGCCAGATTATGGGTTCACAAGAATGGCGGCGAAGAGTGGTGATGGCGCCCCAATTTCAAGAAAATTATATATTCTCCGAAACGTTTGCGTTTAATTTATTGATGGGCCGCCGCTGGCCTCCCCAGCCAGCAGATTTGGAGCTTGCAGAGACCATTTGCCGTGAACTGGGGCTTGATGAAGTACTTGATAAAATGCCCTCTGGTTTGCAGCAGATGCTGGGAGAAAATGGTTGGCAGTTATCGCATGGTGAACGCAGCCGAGTATATATCGCCCGCACATTACTCCAGCAGGCTGATTTAACAATCCTGGATGAGACCTTTGGAGCATTGGATCCGCAAAACCTTAAACGAGCGCTTCAAACGGTGCTCGACCGCGCTCCTACATTATTGGTGATCGCTCATCCATGAACCAGATCACTAATTATTGATATAATTCGCGCCAATATTTATTGGATAAGAAAATAATTGGAGTATATATTATTTTCCGAGTGATAATCAGACAAACTAAGTTGCGCAATGGAGTATTTATGAAAGTCAGGACTGGTATTTATGCAGGTCAGGGTTTGGGGGATACGGTCGCAGATGTCACCCACAAGGTGGGATTGGACCAGGTGGCTAAATCCTACGAAGAATTGACCGGTAAATCCTGCGGCTGTAAGCAGCGTCAGGAGACATTGAATCAAATTCAACTGCCATCTATGAGTATGTTGCTGAACACATAATGCGTTTAAATTTTCTGCTGTTAATCCTTCTGATTTGCGTGGCCGCTTTGATGGCAGGATGCGGCGCGTCATTACCTTCAGGATGTCCGCCTGATTGTGTTAGTCAAGATTTATCCCGAAATAGCATGGATGGAATTGATCTGAGCAACTCGCGGTTAATGGATGCCAATTTGAATAAAGCAGATATGGTAAATGCAAATCTGGTGGGTTCGGATTTAAGCGGCGCTCAAATTACCGATGTAGATTTAGAAGGGGCGGACCTCAGTCAAACAAAGTTGATAGGTGCAGATTTTACGAGCACATTTCTGCGAAATACAATCATGGATGGTGCTGATTTGCGCGGCGCAAACCTTCAAGACACAATTTTAGATACGGTTGACCTGAGACAAACGGAAATGTACGGTGTGACATTGAACGGAGCGAGTTTGATCGGCAGTAAATTAAATGGTGTGGATCTGAGCGGCGTTCAAATGTACGAAGCGAATTTAAGCGGCGCAAAAATGAGCGGCACAGGGACACTATTAAATGGAGCTGCGCTCAGTTTTTCAAATTTGAGTGGGGTAGAACTCAAAGGCGCTAAAATGAAAGGTGCCTGGTTTAATCTGACAAAACTGGTTGGCACTCAATTAGAAAGCGCTGATTTATCCGGATCCACTTTTTTAGGAGCGGACCTAACTGGCGCTGATCTTTCGAATGCCAAATTGAACGGCGCCATGCTAATCGGCGCAAATTTGAGCGGTACAGATTTGCGCGGCGCAGATTTATTCGGCGCAGTACTGGAAATTGATATCCCAAGAAATGAAAAAGAAGACTACTACCAGAGTCAGAAACTTACGGGCAACGATTTGATTTATCAAATCTCTAGAACGGGTGTCTTAAAAGCATTGTATGACCCTTGGATCCTGGAACTGAATGAAGTTCGGTTAAAGCCGTTATTAGTAGATGCTCAACTTCAAGGGACAATCTATGATGATAAAACCATATGGCCGGATGGTTTTGAAATTCCCAGTTCGGCTGTAAAAAAGCCATAATCAGGTTCAGAATAATCGAACTGTACAGAGATTATCGAAATGGAATTGAATCAAAAATCCACTAAAAGTGGGACCAATTATGGGCGATTATTTATTGTCCTTTTATTATTGGTGTCATTCGCTGGGGGTACAGTGTATATTGTATCTTTCCTGAGATGCCCGCCCATATGTACCGGACAAATCCTGACAAATCGCGATTTCAGAAGCAAATCACTTAATGAAGCGAAGTTTTCCAATGCCTTATTAAAAGGTGCAGATTTCACCAGCGCTTCGCTTGAAAATGCTGATTTTTCCGGCGCTGATTTGAGTGGAGCCACTTTTAACGGCGCCTCATTAGTAGGAGCTGATTTTTCTGGCGCGACATTAATCGGCGCAGATTTTACTGGCGCAAATCTTACCGCCTCGAAGATGGATCTGGCGGATTTGAACAGCGTTAAATTTTTCCGACGCGAAACTTACGGGTGTGGACTTCTCCAGTGATGTTACCCTCACGGCAGCTAATTTTAACAAAGCAGTTTTAATTAATGCTGATTTTACTGGGACAGATCTCAGAGGAGCGTCATTTTCAGACGCAAATTTGAACGGCGCCAAACTCAGCAGAGCCAAAATGGAAGGCACCAATCTCAGCGGCGCAACTTTACATGGCGCCAACCTTGTTGGAGCAAGCTTGGTGGGCGCTACGCTCGATCGAGCAAATCTACAGGGAGTGTTTTTAGAATTTGCCGATTTGTCTGGCGTATCCCTGGATAGGACAAATATGAATGGGGCGGAAATGCGAAATGTAAAATTAACAGGCGCAAACATTACAGTGTCAAGCCTGAGCGGAGCAGAATTGTCTGAGGCGATTTTGAGTGATGCAGTTTTTTCAGGATCAATTGTTTCGGGCGCTAATTTAGCGGATACCTCCCAATTAAATACTCGCTATGAAATATATAAGAATGATAGATTCCCACCACATACATTATTACTGCCAAGTAATTTAGATGGTTCGGATATGAGTGGAGCAATATTGCTTGGCACTTCTCTTGAAGGCGCATCAATCGATGGTGCAAATACAGATGATATTGTTTGGGACGATACAACTGTCTGGCCAATGCGCCTATTATCCAATCCGCCATCCCAGTAAATGGAAAATACTTTAGGGGTGTTTTATCATGACTACCACAATAACCATTGCTAATCAGAAAGGCGGTGTCGGGAAAACCACCACTGCTGTAAATTTAGCGCATGGTTTGGTGCTCGAAGGCAAACGCGTGCTGCTGGTGGATCTCGATCCGCAGGGACAATGTGCAACTATTCTGGGACTGAAGCCTGAACCAGATACGTTTAATCTGCTGGTGGCAGATTTTTCCTTGAACCAGGTCGCTCGTCCCACCGACCGGGAAAATTTATTTGTAATTATCGGAGATGAGAAGACGGCTACAGCCCAAACCGTGCTCAGCGTTCAAAAATCCCCCATATCATTTACCTATAACCGCTTGATTTCACCTGCCAAGGCGGGTAATTATGATTACGTAGTGATTGATACTTCTCCAAGTGTTGGTGAATTGCAGGTGCAGTCATTATGGGCAAGCGATGGTGTTCTGATTCCGTGTACCGTTGATTATCTCGCCTCCGATGGGGTGTTCAGCATTGCCAAAACCCTGGTGAATTTGGAGCAAGAGTTTGAGTGGCAGGGAAAAATTCTTGGCGTTCTGCCGACCTTCTATGATGAAGTAACTCGCGAGAGCAAAGCGACGCTAAATGATTTGAGGGATAATTTTCATCGCTATGTGCTCAATCCTATCCACAGGGCAACGATTTTAAGAGAGTGCGCGGTTGAAGGAAAGACAATTTTTGAACTGGCCCCTAACAGTAGAGCAGCGCTTCAATACCAGGAATTGGTGAATTTTGTCATAGGATGGGAATAAAAATAAACGGGCTGGTGGGTACGATCGCCAGCCCGTTTTTGATATTAAATCACCTTGCCGCTAATTGAACCAGTTTTTCAATCTGAGGTCAGGTCATGCAGCTGCTTCTGAGGTTTCAGCGGGGGGCTGCTTACGCCGGCGGCTGGATTGCCTGGCAGCCGGTTTCGCTTTTTCGGCTTCGGGTTCCTCGTCTTCTTCTGCTGCTTCCGGAACGACCTCATCGACCTCTTTCGCCTTGCGGAACTCCTGGCTGTAGACCACAATTGCCTCGACAAACACCGACATCAAAGCGGGCTTGTTTGCATATTCGCCATCGACCAGGTTTTTCAAACTGTAATCGAGATCGCTTGTATATGCATCAAGCGCCTGGGTGAAATCTCTGGCATCCTGATCAGAAAGACCAGCCAGCCAGGTTTTAAAATCATCAGGAAGCAGATCGGTTCCCGCTCCGGCAGCCCATGCTTTGAATGGTTCCGCCAGTGAACGTTTCATAACCCGTGACTGCCACCAGTCGTCAGCGCGCCCGCTCCAACTGCGAGTGGATGTGGCGACCTTGTCCGCAGTGCCGTCAATGGATTGGCTGTATTTGCTGCGGGCGAAGAAATAGCCGATCACTACTGCGATGATGATGAAGATAAGTAGAAGTCATATCGTTGTTCCGGACCTTCCCTGGTTGGGATTATTCTTCTGAGTTATCTGGTTTGGTCCTGCGTGTGGCTATGTAGTAACCAACTGCGCCTGCGGCGACCAGCAGAATGATTAACGGGATCATGGAATACCTCCTGGAAAGTGAGAGATTGGAATAGGTTTCAAAATCAACAAAATTATAGCACAGTCCTTTGGGATAAAATCCTGTTAGGCAAAAAATATTTTACAGATCTGCAAAGAATACATTTGCGCATAGATATCATGGCGTGAGTGTGGGTGTGGGGGAAGGGATGGGCTGCAGGGTGGGCGTGATCATCTGGGTACCGGTGATATCTAAACCGGGAACGATCTGCGGTATTTCTTCGCTTTCCAAATTCAGACCGGATGTCAGATCGGGAAGCGGCAGCAAGAAGGGATTGTCAGCGGGGACAAGCATAACCTGCACGCCTGGACCCAGCTTATCGACATAGCGGTAGGTGATCAGGTTTTCATTATCTTTGAGAGCTTCGTTGATCAATTTGAGGGCTTCTGCTTCAGCCTCGGCTTTGACCAGGATCACCCTGGCATCCGCTTCTCCTTCCTGGATAGTGGCATTGGCGCGCCCCTCAGCCTCCAGCTTGAATTTGTCGCGCTGCCCTTCGGCTAACTTGCGCATTTGTTCGGCCTGAAATTCACGCTGGACTTTCTCCTGTTCCGCGACCTGTTTGTTCTCAATCGCCGAAGCGTATTCCGCGGAAAAACCGATATTGCGCAGCAGGAAACGATCGAGGATGAAACCTTTCTCAGCGAAAGCCGCGCGGATCTTTTCATCCAGGATAGATTTCAAGGTTCTTGCGCTTGGAACTGTTAACCTCGTCAGCGGTGAACTGGGACACCTCAGTACGTACAATACCGCGCAGGACAGGTCGGATGAAATCCTCAATGTAGCGGTCCTGTAAATCGATATGGATGCGGATGACATCATTGGAATTGATGCGGTAGATAACCGAGACGTCCACAAAGACAGCCTGACCGTCTGAGGTCCTGGCGGCGATGGAATCATCACCCACTTTTTCACCTTCGAGCGGGCCTGAGGACATGGTGTAGGTCTGCCAGTAAATCGGGTAGCGCGAGACGGTTTCTGCCAGCGGAGCAACCCACTGCAGACCGGAACGGAAGGGTTGTTCGCGGTAACCATCGCGGCTGATCAGGGATACCACAACCCCAACTTCCTGCGGTTCAATGAACACCAGGGCGGCGCTGAAGAGTGTTATCGCCAGAACAAGTAAAAAGAACAGCAGTACTCTGGCGCTCAGAATATTACGCAAGATACCCCGGGGTCCGCCTTCTTGAAAACCTTTCAACCCGGAATATACTACTAATAACCCTAATAATACCCAACCGATCAGCGTTACAGTTGTAAGCAATTGATCTAACATAATTAATTTACCTTGATTTATTTATCGAAAAGAATTATATAACACGAGTTCTTCAGAATTTGTGATTGATTGTATTTGATGTTTCAATATGTTATGATAAGCCCAGGATTGAAAATTCATAAGTAATTATCTGGGTGTAATATTTTCAGGATAATTATTATAACTTGCCCGAATATCGTATTGAACTGTTATATCAAAAATCAGTCAAATGTCTTAATAAAGATATAATTTATAAACCGTCAAAATGACCTTGTCTCATCTAAAACGGCGTGTTATATTTTATAATAATTTGTGAGAATTATATTTGATATAAAAGAAAAATTCCTCTTCATAAGGAGTATACATAATAAGATGACAAACAATATTAAACCTCAATTCAAAGTCCGATCGAATCTCCGTGCCGGTGAGGGCGGTGGTTATGTAAATGGTGTTTATTACTCGGATCAAAGCGGTGTATGCGGTGGAACGACACCTCCTCCTCAGCCAACACCAACACCACCACCAACTACTGGTGGCGGATATGTTGGCGGCGTTTATTACCCAGATCAAAGCGGCGCTTGCGGATAAAGGAATTATCAATGAAAGTAAAGACAAATCTAAGATCAGGTAACATGCTAGATGATGCCGCCCAGGAAGCAAATAAAGCCATAAATCAGGTTACTGGATTCGTTTCAGAAGCGAGCGCAGAAGCTGAGAAATTGTCGAATAGTGTAATTAACGCTGGGAAATGCGTGTACGGTTCTTTCTAATAATATAATTAAAATTGTATATAAGTTAAACGGGCTGGAGATCGTACCCACCAGCCCGTTTTTGTTATTTTATCAGATTGCCGCTGGTTGAAACCAGCTCTTGTCAAGCAAGGATCAGGTCATGCAGCAGCTTCGGAAGTTTCAGCGGTAGTCCCCTTGCGCCGGCGGCTGGATTGCCTGGCAGCCGGTTTCGCCTTTTCGGTTTTGGGCTCCTCTTCTTCTTCTTTTTCCGGAACCTCATCCACCTCTTTCGCCTTGCGGAATTCCTGACTGTAGACCACAATTGCCTCGACAAACACCGACATCATGGCGGGTTTGTTTGCATATTCGCCTTCAACCAGGTCTTTCAGGCTGTAACCGAGGTCACTGGCATATGCATCAAGCGCCTGGGTGAAATCTCTGGCATCCTGATCAGGTAGACCAGCCAGCCAGGTTTTGAAATCATCAGGAAGCAGGTCGGCTCCCGCTCCGGCAGCCCATGCTTTTAAAGGACCAGCCAGCGAGCGTTTCTTAACGCGTGACTGCCACCAGTCGTCGGCGCGCCCGCTCCAACTGCGAGTGGATGTGACGACCTTGTCCGCAGTGCCGTCAATGGATTGGCTGTATTTGCTGCGGGCGAAGAAATAGCCGATCACTACTGCGATGATGATGAATATAAGTAGAAGTGATATCGTTGTTCCGCACCTTCCCTGGTTGGGATTATTCTTCTGAGTTATCTGGTTTGGTCCTGCGTGTGGCTAAGTAGTAACCAACTGCGCCTGCTGCGACCAGCAGAATGATTAACGGGATCATGGAATACCTCCTGGAAAGTGAGAGATTGGAATAGGTTTCAAAATCAACAAAATTATAGCATAGTCTCGAGAGGCACAGTCCCTTGGGATAAAAACCCGTTAGGCAAAAAATATTTTACAGATCTGCAAAGAATTCGGTTGCGCATAGATATCATGGCGTGAGCGTGGGTGTGGGGGAAGGGTTGGGCTGCAGGGTGGGTGTGATCACCAGGGTTTCCGTGATGTCCTACCCGGGAACGATCTGCGGTATCTCTCCGCTTTCGAGGTCTAGATAGGAAGTAATATTGGGAAGCGGCAGCAGAGAAGGATTGTCGGCAGGGACAAGTATAACTTGCACGCCAGGACCGCGCTCATTTACATCGTGGTAGGAAATCTGGTTCTCGCTATTTCTTTTCACAGAAAAAAAGGATTGGTCAAAACTTCATCGACCAATCCTTACTTGTGCGAATTCTTTAGAATTATTTGTAAAACAGATATCCGCTTTAAATTTGGTATTCGAACCTATAAAATTAACTGGGGATATACAGTTTTTGTCCGGGATAGATCAAGTTTGGATTAGCTCCAATGGTTGCCTCGTTGGAATAATAAATCCTGGCAACATTGTCGGCGCTCTCATTGCCATAAAATTTTTCCGAAATATAACTCAAATTGTCGCCGCTTTGTACTGTATAGCATGCATCGCCTGATTTTACGTTTGTCCTAATTTTCATTTTATATTCCTTTCTATATTGCTTGTGTGTATTTTATTATATCCGATTTATACTTATCTTAGAATTACTTTTAAACAAATTCTTATCAGCTGGTTGAAAACGATCCGGAGACTGTTTTCCAGGCCGAGTTTACTAATTCGGTTGTTTTATTTCTGATGTCATTGGCGCTCTGATTGGCGGTCGATACAAAACTGGTAACTTCACCGTAGAGCTGGTCTGCTGCCTGGCTGGCTTCGCCGATAATATTTCCAGAATGGAGATTTGTCGATACCTTCATATCTTGTAATCTCCCTTAATTAACAAACGCCGCTTTTATCAGGGTACCAGACGCCGCTTACATACCCGCCGCCGGTGCTTGGGTTGGGCGGTTGGGGCGGCGGAGTCGGTGGAACTGGCGAGGGTGACGGAGATGGCGGTGTTGGTTGTACGTTGCATGGTCCGCTTTGAGCCATGTATTTCCAATAGTTGCGCACTTGATCGCATTCTTGAAATGTCATTCCAGCGCTGATGGCCGTTCTTATTTTCATCCTTGCTACTCCTTTATTTCAGTATGTCTGGTTTGATCTTTTGTATGTTTTTCGAAATGAATTCTTTTAAGTATAGGATTGTACGTATGGTGTGACATTCACACCCTGTTTCTTGCACTTATCCGTATAAATTTTCTGCCAGTACGCGACATTATTCAGACAGGCATCGACGCTTTCCCCGGCGATTAATGTAGAACGCACACGAAATTGGGGTGTATACATCTTATTTTTCCTGGATTTTGAGGACTTTGCCATTTTTTATCTCCTTTCGCACTATATATCTATTTTTTGAAAAAAAAACGGATTAAACATCCAATTTTTTATCATATTCATTCATTAAACCTTAACACACCTTATCCCAAGAACAAGAGACATTTGACGTAATATTCGGTAATATTGGTCCGTATACTTTTGATGCAGGGTCCAATTCCGATCGCCCTTGGAATTAATCGGGTATCCAGCGCTTATTCTTCTTCTTCAGTATCCTGGGCTTCACCTGACTCGGGTTGGCTTTTCCCAAACCTCTTTTGCCAGCTGTCCGAAACGGATGACTTTGACCGGTCATAGGTATCATGGATGCTGTCCCCGTACTTACTTCGACCAAGAAAGTACCCTATGGTTCCGCCAATCACAATGACGATTAGAAAATTCAGCATATTGACAATTCTCCTTATTGATAAAAAAAATTTTCTCCTTTGAAAAAACTTGCATGATATATGCCATGCAGTAACGCTAAAAAGAGTATATCGCTTTTTTGGAAAAGATCAATATCCTTATCTTATCAAGCACTTATGGGGATATTAACATCCAATTATTATTTATTCTATGATCATTCTTGGAACAATTAACTTTCTGGAGGGAGAAATTGGTGTAAAATCTTGCAAATATCATCTGAATAAAAAGATTTTCACCCTCAATAGATGGAGAATTATGAATAAAACAACCAGGCAAGCCTTTTCAGAAGCGGAGTGGGATACACTAATTCATGCGCCGTTCGCCGCTGGAATGGTGGTGATCACTGCCGACATGAATATCCCCGGATTATTGAACGAAGGGAAGGCGCTTTTTAAAGCCATTGATGAACAGGCAGTTCCAGAATCTGTCGAATATTTAATATCGGCTGTCATAAGCGATATCCATGAATTGTCCGAAGATGCTTACCAGATACCCGCTCAGGTGGATGCCGCCCATCCGGATGAACAGGAAAACCTGCTGCTCGAAAAACTGCGTGAAGTGAGATTTATCCTCGATACGAAACTGGATTCAAAATGTGCAGAAGACTTTAAACGCTGGCTGCTTTCCATTGCTGCATCCGTTTCAAAAGCAAGCGTGGAAGGAGGATTTCTGGGAATTGGGGGTGAAAAGGTGAGTGTTAAAGAAGCCGAAGCTCTTAACAAGATCGCTTCAGCATTAGGTATTAAACAGCGGTTGATATATGAGTGGTACTTTTGGTCCTGGATGTCCTGGTGCTGGGCTGGTACAGTTTCCCTCAGTAAATATTACTTGCCGGTTCCATACTTCTCTATAAATACCAGTGTCAATTTTTCGTTAAATTTTTTCTCTGCGGAATTCACGGTAACCAAGCTTTTGATAAAGATAGAGGTTCTTTTCGCTGAGATGGCCGGTAAACAATTCATAGCGCGGCGCGGCTTGTAGTGTTTCGATCTTATCCATCAACCGCTTACCAATCCCTTGGTTTTGGTATTCTGGATGCACGATCAATCGCCCGATATAACATGTGTCACCTTTAATGGTTCGCGCGCACTGAGCCCACAATCTGGTTCACATATTTTTGCTTTGAGGAAAGAAAAACCACTGAATTGGGCCCGGATTTCACTTAGAGTCTGGCTTAAAGGGGGGATCGAATAATCATCGTGAAGCGCCGCTTCACTCTGGTAAGCCAGATGCTGAAGCGCCAGGATTTCTTCAGCATCCTCCACACCTGCTGTTACGATTGAAACCATTATTCAATTAAAAAAAATTATGGGTAAATATGCCATTCCGTATCCCGATCAAGGACAATGGTTTTATTCTCAAAACACCGCTTCATACTTTTGTCATAACAGTGGATGAAAGTGTACGTACCGGTCGTTAATCCATTGAAAGTGCGGTATGAATTTTCAGAAATAGATAAAAATGGTACATATTCCTGTTTCGGTTTATCGACCTGCGGGGTGTCCAGGATCGAAGGCGTCTCGGTTGGTTTTATCACAATTTGGTTTTCAAGGAAAACGTATATATCCCAGGGTGTGTGGTTGTTGATCTTGATGATATGCACTCTTTTGGCTTGCATAGGCGGTGTAGGGATGGCGGGTTGGCTGGTTGTGATCACAGAGCCGGTGGTTGAAGAATTCGGGTTTGGTTCCCCGGCCACCCATACAGTGTCCCCGGTGATCGAAACCGTCTGCGACGGGTCGCAGGTCAAGATCTGCTGCACCTGGCAGAAGTGAACCGTGTGCACCCCCGCAGGCGCTTCCTGGTAAACTGCACTCTCTTGTGCGGGTACGGTCAATACGTACACGTTGTCAACGAAAAGGTGCGCATCCCATTCCTGGGGATTGTGTACCGTGATGCTGAAGGTAGGAGGTGCCCCGCTCATCTCATTTGGATCCGGTGTACTCGTAGGCGTTTTAGTTGGCTCTGAGGTGGGCGTATTTGTAACGGGTAGGGTAATCCCAAGCGTGGGTGTCTCGCTGGGCGCTACAGTGGCTGTGAGAGTTGCTGTGCGTGTGGGCGTCAGAAAGGGCACCTGGGTTTCGGAGGTGACCGCAGGCGCTGGTGGAGATGATCAGAATTATCCCCGAATATAAGATCAGACGGTAGATAAATGGTTTAACTTGTAAGAAATGAATGAACTTCACAATATAACTTACCAGTAAACAATTACTGGGAATTACCTTTTTTGGCTTAAATTATTGTGTATTTACTATACCATTTATCGTTTTGTTAATCCAATGATTTGATGTTGGAAATTAGTATCCAACTTCCCACTAGATGTTGTTTCTTGTGATCGACGGAGTTATATTTTAAATCTTCTGTGTCCTTCTTTGAAAGTCCTTTGCCATCTCCTCTTCTGAAAAGCTTTATTCTCTATCGGTGTTTTGATAGGAACGATATACTTGAAACATTGGTTACCCAGAAAATCGATCGTAAACAATCCTGTCTTTGCTACACACTTTCAGGAGAATATTTTGAGATTTGCAGCACTCTGACATAAATAATGCAATACTTAAAAAAAACTAACTCATTCATGTACACGCAGAATGAGTTAGGAACCATTGAGGCTGAACGATATTTATTCTTCGTTTCCCTCGAAAAAACAAAAATCGCTTTTAATGAGTGGATTTCGATTTACTCCATAAATAATTCAATAACTGTCGCATAAACCTGAATGGTCATTTGGGGTCATATTTTTTTTCGGCGATAATAAAATTATACTCATCTTGCAGCCTTTTTGACTTTATACTGAGAACTGTCATCTGATGCGTTTCCGGGACGAGCTGTTCAATTAAATGAGCGGGCTGGTTGTGGGAGAATATTTTGCTGCAAATAATACTCGTTCATTTCGATGTGTTCTTTCGCAATGCGTACAAATTCCTGATTGGTGGGATTAAACGTCATCGAACCAGCATGCATGAGATATTGATATACCTTTTTGTTGAGAACCTGGTAAAGCAGTTCGCTCAATGCAAATCGCAGCATGAATTCTTTGTCCCCGGCAATTCGATATCGATTATTAAGTTACCGAATGTGCTCGAAAACTGACCGGCGCAGGGTCCCGCTTTTTGCAGGAGCGAATTTTACTCCCCAATACACGCTGGATGAGACCAACACGCATCGCAAGCCATCGCTGCGCTCCTGCTCCTATCCCCCACATAATCCACACCAGCGGTGCCGATCGCACCATGCCGCCACGTGACCGCATCCGTCATTCCACATTGCACGATAAGCGCACTCTGGCTGGCAATCAAGGCTGCCCCTATTGACAGGTATAAAAAATCCTCCAATTTTCGCCCTCTCTATACACCTGCCAGGATAGGAAGGCCATGCTTAGAAAAACAGAGCACCATGCCACCATCCCCTGGGATTCCCAGATCCATCGTCACTTGCAGAAATAAATTATGCGCGTGGGGAATGTGTTCCGGTGCATAAATGTCATATGCGTAAAAGGTGGAAGCCAACTCGTGGAAGGTTCCCATACCAATGCCGCTGATGGGGAAATCGTGAATTAGGTTTACTGCCCGCAGCCATATTTCCGTGCGTCCATCCCAATCTCCCAGTGACCTGCTGTAAAAGGCTGCTTCCAGCACTCGCGTGATTTCAAATCGGTAAACTAGTACCAGCCCACCTGCGCCGGCAAATACAAGTAGGATCCAGCTGCGCCGCTTACGTATCAGTAATAATAGCAATACACTCACAGCAGCCGCCATCCACGCCCCCCGCGATCGGGTTAGCACCAGCATGCTCATGATAAGCACGAGCGCTGCCAACGCCAAAACCCGTTCGAACCAGTTGATTTTTTTCCATCCAAATGATATATATGCCAGGGGAAGGGCAGCAGCAGTACCAGACTGCCCGCCAGTACATTGGGGTGCACGTAGTCCTTCACCAAGACTAAAAACCGTTGGTACAAGTTAGCGGGAATGAAGGTTAATTTGTCGACCGCCCATTCGACGCTGAAAGGTGCAAACAGCGCCAGAAGTAATCCTAACAGGATGATCCCCATAAACAGGTATCGAATTTTGTTATACGTTGAAACCCAATTAGCTAGTGCGTAAAAGAGAGTTATCCCGGACAGCGCCCGCCAGACCTGGGGGATGGTCTTTTCTGGTGTGGATGTGATAAACACTGCCACAACGAGAAAAAAGCACAGAGCACGATCGCCAAATCTGCTGGAGTGCGAAGGGTAAAATATCCAAACCCCACCAGGCGCGCCAGCCAAAAAAAGGCTGCTGTGAAAACAACAGCTGGCAGCAGTTCAAGCCAGAAAAGACTGGCAGCAGATAAAGCCAGCAGTACCCATAATTCTATATCACTGACCTGCCTGGCATATTGTCGAATCATTTTGCTTAAATTATTAGGAACTGAAAGACATTGTGGGTAAACTAATCGTCCGCTCTCTCGATCTAACGCTACGGGTAAGGAATGATCATCCATCTTCCCACAGGTATGGGTTTGGTTGGGTCGACTTGGTTGTATTGCTGTATACCGTCTACATTGCTTAGATAGACCTGCGCCAGTTCCTGTACCGTCATGGGTTTATCAACCAGCACAGCAACAAATCCTGGAACGCCGGCAGGATTTTTGTACCCGGCAGCACCACGATAATCAAACCTGCTCTGAGACCTACCCCTTGCGGAAGGATATTGGAAGCCTGCAGTACCTCAACGCTGGTGTCGTAATTCTGCGCGATTTTTGGATAGTTTTCTCCTTCGGTGACCACATGGATGAGGTAAGAGTATTTGGACCAAACGGCGTTTCGAAACCCGGTCCTGGAGTTATTTCGGGTGTGAAAGTGGAGGTGATGGTTGGTGAAGAAGTAGGAGTGGGGGTGATGGATGGGGTCAGGCTGGGAGAGGGTGTGCCTTCTTTGAATATGCCTAAAACGAAGTCCTCCGTCTCGCTTGTCGGTGTGAAAGTTGATGAAGGTAAAGGTGCAGCACCCACGATATCCTCGGTTGCTATCGATCCTTCCGGTGTATCCAGGCTTGCGGTATCTTCCTGCCCGTACAGCGGCTTTTGAAAAATCAGATAGAGGAATACCAGGATGATGACCAGGGCGAGGACAGCAGCAATTCCATACCGGACCCAGGTATTTTCCCGCCACGATGCACTGCTTGCCGGTTCTCTTTGTATACCTGCCGGGAGAGTTTCCAGTTCGGGAGTTCTTGAACACTTCACATCCCTGGTAATCAGGGGTGAGACAAAATTCTATCTGATGTGAAGTTTTTATTCTCCCAGGATTTTTGACTTTGAAACAGAAGTTGGATGGACTGGCATATCCAAAAAAAGAACCCGCTTCCCCCTTTATCCCGATGAATGGGCAGTTATCAGAGCTGTCACTTCTTCCTGAAAGGTCTAAATGTTCTGGTTGATTTGTCATCGTAAAAATTTTTCTGGCACATGGAGAACTTGCTGCATCCCGTAAGGGGGAAGTCAAGCTTCAGGTTAGGCTTGTCTATAAAGCACTGATTGTCATGCTGAGCGGAGCGAAGCATCTGGTTTTGATCGAGAGAGATCTATTGCTTCCGTTTCCCTGATCGAGATATTCCAACAGGGTGACAATCTTTTTAGAGAGCTCCATTCTAAAGATAATTTGAATATCTTATTTATCGCAGAGAATTTTATCAAAGATTAGACATTTTTGTTTGGTAAAAAAGTATGCCCAGCTGACAGCTTTTATTTGAGAAGCGTACGATTATTCTGGGAAGCCCATATAAAATTATCATCTTGAACTGACGATAATTGGAATTGTTCTTATCCCATCCTTTATTATATCCATCCAACGGTAAATATAAAAATAGGGTAAAGTCCAGGACCGTTTGGATCTGTAGCGCCAGCGCATATATTCTGGACTGGGGAATAGTAACGCTGAAACCAATCTCAGACGGGCATTCCAATTCATTTCGCCGAGTTTCCGCCATTCTGTCATCATACGCGTCTTTGGAAGGACGGTTTTGACCTGGATAAGCTCATTCATCCTTAAGTCTGAAGATTTTTTAGATAGAGAGGACTTCACCCGGTACCGGCGTATCGAAAAGTGATTGAGTTAGCGTTAGCGCCGAAAATACCGCCGGATCCCAATTCAGGTTTTTTGATTGTAATATGATTAATTTCCAATCCATCTGGGACCCCTGCCGGACCACCAATCTGTGAATATCATACAACCAGATAAGCGATGTATCACCCAAACCATGCTGCAGCATTGCATGTGCGCACAGGTAAATAATCTGGGCAGCCGGCGTATATTTATACACACCATCAATCTTAATATTTGCGTTGCTTGTACCGATGCTTTTAAAATTCCAGGAATGAAGCTCTATTTGCTCCCAGAACCAGTCCATTGGAACAGCGTAAAAAATGGCTTCGCTGCCTATTAGTGATGTATGAATTTCTAAGGATATCTTCGGGTTGTTTAAATTATTCAGACGGACGTTGTAAGCCAGTAATTCTTTCACACCTCGTCCAACATTTGGAATACTGTCGACATAACCAAAAGTTTGAGAGATTTGAACGGCGGTATCAAACTGTGAATTACGTACCAGTAGATCAAGGTCTCCCATCGGTCTCATTCCAACATTTTGATATAAGCTGGAGGCTAAAGAAACACCTTTTCAAACTACGACTTGTATAC
This sequence comes from uncultured Chloroflexia bacterium, assembly GCA_963753725.1. Classification (GTDB taxonomy): domain Bacteria; phylum Chloroflexota; class Anaerolineae; order Anaerolineales; family UBA4823; genus CAVWDI01. The sequence goes on from CAVWDI010000003.1 coordinate 171,882, forward strand.
CGGCATTCACCATTTCTTCCAGTAATGGGCTGACTTCTTGAAATAAATTTATGTTGTGAACCCACACGCTGTAATATAAGGAGCGTAATTTGTTCAGAAAAAATTCAGGAATAATTAAGTTCGATGCGTCATTCGAATTCATTAAAGACCAGTAAAGCAGCGCGGCGACCCTTTCTTTGTTCGCCGTTTGATAAAGACAATCCCAATCATTTGAATTGAATTGACCCCATTCCACTTCATCAGCGCGTTCAGAAACCGCCAGACACAAGCTGCGGTAAATCTTATTGTCGTACTTTCCAGGGCGGTGTGAAGCCATTAAAAGATTTGTCCCTTGGTAAACAATTCGAGGTATATGAATATACTCGCGTGGAAATAGTAAACGTTTTCATATCATTAAAATCATTATAAACCAACTGCGCTATTGAAGTGATTTCTATTAGGTTTGTGCAAGAGTCATGATGACAATTCTACGGACCTTTTGGTATTGAGAATTGAATCTCTTGATTAAGAGTGGGGAATGGATAAATGCCGCAATTAATCAAATCCCTTAAAAATAAATCGGGCAGCAATTTGGAATGCTACCCGAACAATCAAAGGTTTATTCTGGTTTGTAAATAATTGAATTCTCTATCCATCTTGAAAATGCCCATAACCCTGTGGCATTGTAATCCTCCTTCGAGTAATACTGGTACTGGCTGTAATAATATGAGCTGCCGCGGCTGATTGGATTCAATACCACCCCTAAGACATTTGCATGAGCTCGTTCAAGCTGCTCGATCAAAACTTGTGCGGCTCCAATTTTTGTTTTCCCAGGTTCCACAACGATAAGCACGCCGTCTACCTTGGTGGACAGCACGATCGGATCACTGACAATCGCCGGCGATGTGTCTATAATGAGAATGTCAGATTGTTCCTTAATGTATTTAGATATGGAATCCATTCGCTTGGAGCTGATTAATTCGTTTGGATTGGGCGGTAGAGGTCCGCTGGTGATCACCCCGATGGCTGGTTCACCCCATTTAAAACATCACCTCTTCTGCTTAAGATCTTGTTCGAAAACAAATTGCTCAAACCTTTTCGATTATCAAGCTTTAAATGGTTATGAACTGAGGGCCGTCTCAGGTCAAAATCTAACAGGTAGGTTCATTCCCGCCTTGCGCCATTACTACTGCTAGATTTATAGCAATCGTAGATTTTCCTTCCGAGGGATTAGAACTGGTGACCAGCAGTGATTTCAGCGGTTCGTTAATGCTAACCAATTCTATGTTCGTTCGCAGATTTCGAAACCCTCAGAGATCACTGAAAGTGGGTGATCTGCAGGTATACACACCCACCATTTCCTTCTCCATGTCCTGCTCTTTGGATCCCTTCATCTCACCGATCATACCCAATACGGGTATTTGAAGATAATACTGAATGTCCTCAGGGGTTTTCAATGTATCGTCAAGATATTCCAAAAAAGAGCAAGGCGCCTATTAGTGATCGAGACCGATCACGATTCCCAGAAGAGCGTTTCGAAGCGGCTGTGGTTGGATCGGTTTTGACGGTACCAAAGCTGGATGGACTTGAATAATATTAGGAATATCACGCATACGTGAAAGGCGCACTTGTTCATAATTATTCAGCAAGCTGGTATAAATTTGCTGGTAAAGTGATAATGTTGTTTCTAATTGGTTCTGTCGAATTTGACGGTTGTCATTATTGGTAGGGTTATTGCTGTCTCCCATGACCAGTAAATTTGTATATGCGTTTATATACAGATCTCGTAAAGTTTGTAATTCATCCGAGTTTATTTTGGGTTTCTTTGTATTCCACCAGTGCCGCAGGCGCCAAAGTAGGTGTAGGAAACAGGAGTCGCAGTGGAGGAGAAATTTGTCTCTGGGGTTGAAGTTGGGAGAGGTTTTGGGAAGAACGCTTCTAGGGCGCTTTCAACTTTAATGATCTCACTCTCGGTACTATCCAATTGGGTCTTTAATTCTTCGAGATGAATTTGGTTTTGCTCTGCCGCCACGTTCATCATCAAACACAGTGCTTTGTGAAATTTCTTCCTGCAGTCTATTGGATTTGTTCTTCCACCTGTGTAATCTGCGACTTCCAATGTCTGTTCGGAGCGTGAAGCGGCTGGATTGCATCGTTGCGATGTACTCTGCTGAAAACTTCGACCAGCGTGTTAGTGATATCTAGCGGTTTTTTGTGGGTTTTCGTCGTTGACCTTAATATCGAGCAGATTCGAATTCTCAACATATTGGACATTGATTTGGCCGCTGGTAACCTGGTATCCCAACCGGTCACTTATTTGTTCAATCACATCATTGACCGTGAACAAATCTCTGTACGTTTCGGCAAGCATTCGATCTCCAAGGTTCCGAACGTATTCAGCTTGAGAGGGATCAGCGATCCGACTTACCATTACCCTCGAACTGCTTTGATAGATGGTGGGTTGGTTTAAACTATAGATGAAACCTGCCGCGCCTCCGATTACCATCCCAATGATTAATAGCCAATACCATTTTCTTAACAACAACCAATAACGTTTAATTTCCATATATACACAACCTGAAGGTTAGATTTTACCTCGTCAAGTCTAAAATTTGAAATTTACCTGAAGATCAATTCTGCAAGATTATCAAAGTTTTTCTGGCAAAGAACTAATCTAAGTTTTATTTTTATCATAAAGTCGACACTTAAAAGATGAGTGTCTTAATAAATATTGTTTCCGTTCAGTGCCTGACCAACTGTGGTTATTACGAAATCTAATTGTTTATCACTCATTGAAGGGTACAGCGGTAAAGTGACTTCGCTGGCAGCAACTCGATCTGTTTGGGGTAAGTGTATATTCGTTATATGTCGATGGTGATGACTGAATTGGTGGATGGGTGGATAGTGTATGCTGGTTTGGATTCCACTTTCCCGCAAATGATTCATAAACGCACTGCGCTTTATATTGGGTGGAAGAAGTATGGGGAAAATATGGTAAGCTCCACAATTGTTTTGATTTTTTGCATATTTTTTGAATGGTAACCCTAATCCGGATTCTGCCAGAGCTTGCCAATATGCTCGCGTTATAGATTCTCGACGCGCATTGTTTTTATCTAACTGTTCTAATCCCACCAATCCCAATGCAGAGCGCATCTCATCGATCCGATAGTTATAACCCAGATCGACGACATCATAAGAAAATGCGTGCCCCAGGTGGCGGTCCAATGTGAGGCTGGTCATAGCGTGCGATCGTAATAACCGCACTCTTTCAGCCAGGTTTTCCTGGTTGGTTACCAGCATTCCTCCTTCTCCAGTCACCAGGTTTTTATTGGAGAAGAAACTGAAACAGCCGATATCTCCCCAGGTGCCTAAGGGTTGACCGTTTAGTTTGGCGCCAGGCGCATGGGCCGCGTCTTCGATCACGGCAAGATGATATCGAGAGGCGATGTCGAGTATTTCGTTCATACGGCAGGGGTAACCAGCGTAATGCATCACAATAATCGCTTTTGTTCTGGGAGTAATCGCTAGCTTCGATCAATTCTGGGGAAATGGTCAATTCTTCAGGGCCAATTATATCCGCGAAGCGCACCTTAGCGCCGCAATACAGCACCGCATTTGCCGTTGCAACAAAAGAAAGCGAAGGCACGATCACCTCATCACCTTCCCCAATACCCAGAGATAGGCATGCCAGATGCAGTGCCGCAGTTGCGTTTGTGACTGCCACTGCATGTTTGATTTTCATTTTTTTTGCGAATTGCTGCTCAAATTCTTGGGTAACAGTTCCCATCGTCAACCAGTTGCTGCGCAAGACTTTTAAGACAGCCTGTTCTTCTGTTTCGCCTAATTGAATATCGGACAACGGCACTTTCCAGAGATTATCCCCCATCTATTTCACTATCTCCCAAAAAAATGGGCCGCAATTCGTCAAAGTCTTGCACGGCTTGTTCATAATCTTCTTCACGACCTAAGTCCTGCCAGTATCCGTCAAAACCGTACCGCTTGATGCTCTCCCCGGACTTGATCAGATTTAGCACCAGGTCCGGAAAATCCAGGTATTGGTTGTAAGGAATATATTCCAGTATGCGTGGTTCAAATACATAAACCCCCATACTGACGTCGAAATTATAGGTTGGTTTTTCGATATAACCGGTCAATTCGTTATTTCCATCAAACTGTAGTACACCCAGATCGATATTCACTTCCCGGGAGTGAGAAGCTATGGTAGCGATGGAACTAGAATTTTGGTGACTTTCGATTAACTCTTTAAAATCCAGGGTAGTTAGGATATCTCCGTTGGTTACCAGGAAGGGTGCGTCCAGTTTTTCTGCAATCAGTGAAAGTGGACCCGCAGTTCCCAGAGGAATGTCCTCCATGCTGTATTCAATTTGAATTCCCCACCGTTCTCCGTTTCCGAAGAAAGTCCGTAGTAATTCCGCCAGGTGTCCAACCGTCAGGATAAATTCTGATAAACTAGCTTTTTTCATTTGCCTCAGCAGTATTTCTAGAATCGGCATATCGCCAATCGGCATCAATGGCTTTGGCAAGATTTTTGAATAAGGAGCCAGACGGGCTCCTTTACCGCCCGCAAGTACAACTGTTTTCATTAGATTCTATACAATGTAGCGCTTGGTTTGATATAGATCAATATTTTCTTTGTACCAATCGATGGTTTGACGTAAACCTGAATTCAGATCGGTCCTGGGTTTCCAATCCAGGCACTCAGCAGCGAGACTGTTATCAGATATGAGCCGCTGGACCTCGCTCTTATCCGGGCGCAGCCGATTTGTATCGACCACGATTTCTACCTTTCGGCCGATCATCTCGATGATATCTTTCGCCAGCTCGCCAATCCTTATTTCGTTTCCTGTACCAAGGTTGACCGTTTTGCCCTCCAGACCAGGCGTTTCTATTGATTTTAATATGGCTTCCACTGTATCTGTGACATATGTAAAATCACGCGTAGCGTTTAGGTTTCCCAAACGGATTGTGGATTGTGTTAATGCCTGGGTGATGATGGCTGGTATTACCGCTCTGGTGGACTGTCTCGGACCGTATGTGTTAAAAGGACGTACAGTGACGGCTGGCAGCCCGTAAGAAAGATGGAAGCTCTCCACCAGTTTGTCCGCTCCGATCTTACTGGCTGAATAGGGGGATTGGCCCTGCAGGGGATGTGTTTCATCAATAGGAACTTTCAGAGCGGTGCCATATACCTCGCTGGAAGAAGTGTGTACCAGACGCTTTACTTCATTCTGGCGGCAGGCCTGGAGTACATTCAGAGTTCCGATGACGTTGTTTTCGACCACATCTCTGGGATGGATATAAGAGTAGGGGATAGAAATTAGCGCTCCTAAATGAATGACATAGTCAGCGCCTTTAATTGATTTAATTAACGCGGGTAAGTCACGCAAATCACCCCTGATGATCTTTGTTTTTGATAAAGTATCCGAACCCAGCAATTTCAACAATCCAGGATCGTTGCGCGAATTATAGCGCACGAAAGATCGCACCTGCGCCTCTTTCTTTACCAGTCTTTCAACCACATGACTGCCGATGAAACCACCCGCGCCAGTAATAAATACAGTTTTATTTAACCAGAAGTTTTCCATAATGCATTGAGGGACCTTTTTTTATTTCCTGCAACGGAATAATCTTACTATATCCTGTTTTACGCCCCCTGAGTGGTTCACATGATAACTTCGGAATTTTTCCCGGTTTGATTGCCTTCCATTGAAATATCTTGCGGTTCTTGTGATAGTACCGACCGGAACTCCTGAATTATTTTTAATACCTCTGCCATATCTCCCTGCAGTGCAGTGCTTTCGAGTTTTTCCAGCCAGTCATTAACCTGAGGCGGAGAAAGTAAAGAAAGACAGATTTGACATGGCAGGTCTGATGGATAAGTTATACCGTCAAAGTTTGGATAGTCTGCTTGGGACCAATCCCGGGTCAATTCACCCCGGTCCTGAGCGATTTGTCCGAAAGCTGCCGCGACATCGGGGAAGAAAACCGTTCGCGCTTGCGTGTTATAGCAGATATTCAGGATTTCCTGGCGCATTTCGGGATTAATATTATGTATAGTGAAGATGATCAATCCGATATCGTATTTTTTTACCAGGCTGGGGATGTCCTTGCATCTCCCGATAACATTTATTCCATGTATGCGGGAATCCAATTTATATAAATCGTCGTCCACAATACCGAATACATTGATAGAGTTGCGGTATTTCCCATTGTTGAGCGTTAACGAAGCGTAGTGCCCTGTTTCGCCTCCCCCAACAATTAAAGCGCGTTCCTGGGCAGGTTGGGCAACTCCTCTCCATCCTACCCAGCGTGACGCCAGACCAGTGACCAGCCGTTCCCGGTAACGCACGGCCACAAATCCAATATAAGCGATGCTGGCAGCAACCACGATCATTACAGGCGGCAGCAGCGCCTCGTTGTTCCAAATCGAAAGCATCACATTATAGGTATCTTCGGGATCTTTCATGAGCACGAATTGGTTTATTAATAGCGTTAATCCAGTTGCGATTGCTACCGCCGGCAGCAGGTCCATAGCATCCATGATCGATGAGCGCGACCAGTAAATGCGGTGCACTCCGAACATGGCGCCAACCAGGCTGAACAATAAAGCAAATCCGATACCAAATAGGATGGCGGTGCGCAGTCCAACATCCAGCGGTCCGAAGGAACGCCAGATAAGTCCAGCCATCCCAACCGCGACCAGGGTGACTACTGTATCAACTGTGAACCAGCTGAAATTCCGGCGTACCAGGTTGCTGATGGGACCCACCAGCAGATTTTCCTCAGGAGGGGAGGATTTTTGAAAGCGCGGCAGCAATACTAGCATGGTGTAAAACAGCACATCCAGGTCTCCAAGAAAAGACCGGTAGCGCACATACAGTTGGTCCAGGCGCAGCTTGCTGGGCAGCATATCCTCCAGGTAAATTTGCATCACCTTCTCAATCGAGAGCCGGTTTTCTTCGTCATAGTAAAGGATCGAAGCTGGGCTGGTCATACCAGGACGCACGGAAAGGATTTCTTTGCGTGCATCCTCTGGCCATTCGTCCACAATCTGCGGGTCTTCAGGACGCAGGACCGACCAGACTCATCTCACCTTTGAATACATTCCACAACTGGGGCAGTTCATTAAGTTTGGTATCACGCAGCCGGCGTCCCACTGGAGTGATGCGTGGGTCATCCTGGGCTGTTACCTTGGACCCCTGGTAACTATCTGGGATTTCATACATCGTTCGAAGTTTGAGAATGTAAAAATTCACCCCTTCTTTACCTGAACGTAAGCCGCGGTAAAAAACGGGTCCCGGGGAGTCGCGTTTGATACGCCAGGACAGGTATAGCATGAGGGGAGATAGGATGACTATAAGCGTTCCTGAGATTACCAGATCAAAAACGCGTTTCAATAATTTCCCGCTAGCAGATTGAACGTGCTCTGAATGATTACCCAGTACCGGTTTAGTTTTTATTG
>CAVWDI010000004.1:0-9274 GCA_963753725.1 uncultured Chloroflexia bacterium
ATGGTTTGAGCTGACACAATTCGTTGAGCGTGAAACGTAATGCGTAAAACTTGAAACGTAATGAATGAAACCTAATGCGTGAAACGTAATCTACAACCTTCACCTTACGTTTCACGTTTCATGTACTCTGTTTCAGGGTCTAATTCTATCGCATCTTACTGAACATAATTGGTAAATTTCTCTATAAAGCAACACTTCTTCACAAAACCTATATACAATATTGATAGACTAAGGAAACTTGCATTTTGTGAAATCGGCTCATAATACTGATATCGGGTGCTTAAGAGAAATAATATGTCCATACGTCTGAAAATAACACTCCTCGCCCTTCTCGTTTTGGCTCTGGTGGCTGCTTGCAGTGCGGACCCTGCTGTTCCAGCCACACGCACAGCCCTACCCACAACTGCTGAAGCGAGCCCGCTGACTGCAACAGTCACCCCTTTGCCGCCAACACCAAACCTTGCGAGCGTTACCCTGGCGCCCTCGCCGACAGCGACCAGCGAACCCCTTACTTTGCCCACCTTTATCCTAGGCGACTGCCGCTTCTGGGTGCCCGCGGGCGGCGCAGAATGCGGTGACCTGATCGTGCTGGAAGACCGTGCCGATCCGGATGGACCGACGGTTAGCCTGCATGTTGCCATCTTCCGCAGCACGAACCCCAACCCTGCGCCGGACCCGGTGGTTTACCTGATGGGCGGTGGGGGCGGCAATGCACTCGGTGCGGCGGATTATTACCTGCGTACGGTTGGGGATGCAATCCGGGAGTCACGTGATTTCATCATGTACAACCAGCGCGGTGTGCACTACAATGACCCCTTCCTGGAATGCCCGGGCGAAGCTGCCTTCTACCGGGAACTTAATGCCTCACAGGCCAGCAGGGAGGAGACCCAGGCGCTCGAAAAGGAGTTCCTGCTAGAGTGCCGCGATCACCTGCTGACTTCAGGGCATCGACCTTGGGCAGTACAACAGCGTGGTCAACGCGGCCGACACCGAGGACCTGCGCCGCGCCCTTGGATATCCGAAGGTCAATTACTACGGAACCTCCTACGGCACCCGTCTGGCACTTACTTTGATGCGCTATTATTCCGAAGGAATCCGCAGCGTGATCCTCGATTCAGTCTTCCCTCCCCAGGTCGCTTATCCCAGCGAAGCGATCGTCAGTTTCAGCGGCGCTCTCGAGCGGGTCTTCCAGCGCTGCGCGGACGATGAGGTTTGCCGTGATCAATATCCCAACCTGGAAGAGACCTTCTACCAGGTGGTTGAGGACCTGCGCGAACCCTGGTGAGATCAGCGCCGCCGGTGGGACAGTGGTGGTTGATGAAGGGGTTTTCTTGGATGCCATTTACATGCTCCTGCATCCAGCGGAAGGGGTTGCCGGGCTGCCGCACGCCATCGACTCAGCCAGCCGCAGCAGATTTGGACCGCTCAAGGGGGCTATCGACAGCCTGTCGAGCTACAATCGCAACGTCGCCACCGGTGTGAATTTATCTTCGCTGTGCCGGGATGAGGTCGGCTTCAACTCATTTGAAAACGCGCTTGCGGTCGCGGAATATTACCCGCCCCAGTTGGCAGCCCACCTGGTGAGGGCCTACGATTTCGAATTGTGTGAAATGTGGTTGAAGGGTGTGTCTGGCCCGGCTGACCCTATGGAGAACACCCCGGTGGAGAGCGATATCCCCGCCCTGATCTTCGCTGGCAGTGACGACCCGATCACCTCGCCCGTGTGGGCACGCCAGGCTGCCGAGACCTTGAGCAGCGACTACCTGTATGAATTCACCAACATGGCCCACGGTGTGATGCGTTCGGACGAGTGCGCCCTAAACATCGGGCTGCAGTTCCTGGATGACCCCACCATTGAACCGGATGCTGTGTGTATGCAGGAGGTCAATGAGATTAGTTTACGGTGAAGTGTAATGGATTGGCCGTGGCATTATTATTTATCCCGGCAACCGGCTGTAACCGGCGATTTTCAACACTCTTTTACCTCGCATGCGAGATGAAAACTCATTCGATTTCTATGTACCACTGCTTAAAAGGCAATTGACAATATTTGGGGAACTATAAATCCATAAATGAAGGTAGGGGGGAGAACGACTAAAATTATTTTCATTCATCCCATTTTTCCTGATGAATGGTCATTGTCGCTGCATGATGATTAGTTTAGATGCACGACGCTCACGCCCCAACAAATCGGTTGGCTCAAGTTGAAATGTGTTTTGCGCGCCACCTACCAAAACGCGAAGACCGGTCTGCGTGTAAGCATGGTTGGGTAGACAATTCATTCGAAACCTGCTACTTACCTAAATCTGACTTTAGCCTGCACAATCATACCTTCAACACTTTCCCGGTTTGGCGCATCTGGATAAATCTCCAAATACGTTTCCATATCTTGCAAGGCGAGTTCTAAATTATCATTTTTTGCATAAGCGATTCCTCTTAGTACAAGAAGTATACTATTCTGAGGAATAGCTCTAATCCCTTGGTGTAATCAGCTATCGCTTCTTCTTGCCTTCCCATATTGCTATAAACAGACCCACGAATTGAATAAACATCACCATCATCCGGATTTATCTCATACGCAACAGCAATATCTTGTAATGCCATTTCATACTCACCCATACGTTCATATAAATCCGCCCGGTTTATGTATCCTAAAACGTCTTCAGGCTCCAACTCAATGTATTTTGAATAATCAGATACTGCACCGTTCAAGTTTCCCAGGTGGAAATTTGCTGCTGCTCGGTTCAAATAACTATCCGCATGATCAGGTTCTAATTCTATCGACTTGCTATAATCTTCAATTGCTTTTTCATATTCTTCTAGAGCAGCATACACTATGCCACGTAGGAAGTATGTTGGGTAAAAATCTGGCGTTAACTCGATAGCCTCTCGTTAGGCTATCTAATGCCTGTTCATGATTTCCCGCATCGTAATATTCTACTCCTTGTTCATAATACTCCAAATACTCATCCTTTATTTGGCTTGAAATATTGCACCCGACCAGGAAAATCACAAGAATTATGATTGTTGTAATATACCAAGGTTTCTTCACTATTATGTTTCCTTTAAATCTGGCTACCCAACGGGTTGATAACCAAATCTCTTAATTTTATGTCCCATGGTGTAGACATAAAATTGATATCGGAGATTTGATATGATCTAAAATTAAAAAACCGAAGTTCACTTCCTTATAGAAAAGGATACTTCGGCAGCTGCTGAGAAGATTTATTGCTTTCCGCCGCTAAGACGTTGGCATTTGAGAAGTGATACGAAAATTATATCAGAGTTGAAGATCGGGATTACGGAATCTCCCGCATGGATAGTAGTCCAAAATCTCCATATTAGCAAGTATTCCAAAAAGAGAGCTCAACCATGGAATTCCTCACATACGAGCACGAAAACATTTTACAGATTTCAAATTCCTCCCGCATATTTTTAGTCAACTATCATCAGAGTGAAAAGCAGTTAAAAGTAAAAATAGGGGGGATCACAATACTATTGAATAGCGCTGTTCCTTGGTGTTGATACCCCTGGAGTACTGATAGGGCATGATGGAACAGGCACATATTGGGAAATATCTATCTAATGTAAAAATACTAATACTGCTCAATGACGTAATATAGGATTGTATAACTGGCATATCCGGCGCTTTTGATATATCAAAAATATTCTCCCCCTATCTATTCTTTACTCATCACTCTATTACTCCTTACTCTGTACTCCATGCACGGCAGCATTACCGGCCATCACGTTTTACGTTTTACCTTTCAATTACCGCAGCACAAATCTTTCGACTACCTCAGGAGCAGCGGTAGGTAGATGCGAGGCGGAAAGAAGGACAGGATCACCAGGCCGCCTTCGCGATCGGCGACGTATGCATAACCACCCACCACCGCCACGCCGTAGGCATAACCCAGCGTGTCGTAGGAGCCGGATTCCACCGGCGCGGTCGGGTCGGATACGTTCAACACCCGCAGCCCGATACTCGCGTCAGCAACGCAGGCATGACTTCCCGTCACCGCCACACCATAAGCTGTGCTGAGCGGATCGTAAAAACCAGCCTCCACCGGAGCGGTCGGATCCGACACGTCCACTACCCACAGCCCAACACCACCGACGACGTAGGCGTGGCTCCCCGCCACTGCAACGTTGTACGCAGTACCGGATATATCGTAGTAGCCCACCTCCACTGGTGCAGCCGGTTTGGAGACGTCCACCACCCGCAGACCGCGGCCCGCATCGGCAACGTACGCGTAGCTCCCTGCCACCGCCACGCCATAGGCAGTACCGGGCGTGACATAGAATCCCACCTCCACAGGTGCAATCGGGTTGGAGATGTCCACCACCCGCAGACCGCTGCCCCCATCAGCCAAGTAGGCACGACTCCCCGCCACTGCCACACCCTCAGCACTACCCGGAGAGTCGTAGAAACCCATCAACGTCGGTGTTGTCGGGTCTGAGATGTCCACTACACGCAGACCGCTGCCCCCATCGGCGACGTAGGCATAACCCCCCGCCACCTCCACGCTCTGGAAATCACCGCCCATCACATAGGTGGAGCCTACCTCCTTCGGTTCAGCCGGGTTTGATACATCCACCACCCACAGACCGCCGCTCCCATCGGCGACATAAGCGTGGCTTCCCGCTACCGCTACGTCATATGCAGAACTCTGCGTGTCGTAGAATCCGACCTCCACCGGCGTATCTGTATTGGAGACGTTCAACACCCGCAAACCACGGTCGTAATCCCCGACGTAAGCAGTACTCCCCGCCACCACTACGGCGTATGGCTTACCTGTCGTGTCGTAGTAACTGACTTCCTTCGGATCAGCCGGGTTAGACATGTCCACCACCCGCATGCCGCCTTCAAAATCAGCGATGTAAGCGAAGGTCCCGGTCACGGCTATGTCCTGGAAATAGCTGGATGCAACGTAATAGGAGCCCACCTCCACCAGCGCATCCGGGTTCGATATATTGATCACCCGCAGGGGGAAAAAGTCATCGGCTGCAACATAGGCATGGATTCCCGCCACCGCCACGCTCTGGGCATTGCCGGTCGGGTACCAGCTCTTCTCGACCGGATGAGCAGGATCGGAGATGTCCACCATGCGCAGGCCGCCTTGTAAATCGGCGACGTAAGCATAACCCCCCTCTAGTGTCACGTCTTGCGCAATCCCGGGCGTGTCGTAGAATCCCACCTCCACAGGCGCTGCCGGGTCGGAAACGTCCACCACGCGCAGGCCGCTCGAGGAATCGAGCTACGTAGGCATAGCTCCCAGCAACCGCCACACCGAGCGAATGCCCTGGCGTGTCGTAGAAACCTACCTCCACCGGTGCGGTCGGGTCAGAGACATCGAACACCCTCAAGCCGCCATCCCAACCATCGGCGGCGTAAGCGTAGTTCCCCGCCACCGCCACGTCCAATACAAATTCGGGCATGTTATCCGTCTGCCCCACCAGGTTTGGCTGGCTCGGGTCGCTTACATCCAACACCGCCAGCCGCGCGCCCACGCCTAGGTAAGCATAGCCCCCTTGCAGCGCGACCGCATAAGTGGGACCGCCGATCTGCCCGACCAGCTGCACATTCTCCACCTGCTGTTGGGCGGGTGTAGCTTCCCCATTTTCCCACGGGTGGGAGGGCATGGTGGCGGTCGGTCTTTCGGCGGCTGAACCTGATGCACTGGACATCAGGGCCAGGCTCATGATGAGAACGAACAGGGTAAAGTTTCGCGCTTTCATTGTTTATACTCCTTCTTGTTGGCGAGGAGCCAACTGCGCCTAACGAGTTGATCAGCAAAATTTTTGATGGTATATCTCCACTTTTACACAATTTAAAGACAGAGATTGAATCAAATATGGAAATTCGCTTTTACGAGCTAACAGCTGTAAAACCGCGTAATTGAGCAAGTCATTAAATCTTGCTGTGATGCACAATACCCCTGGTGACAGGCATCTATGAAGGTTGTGATGGGTTGGGGGATTATTTAGATTATTATAGGTTGAATACAATACAAAGTCAATTTTTGTTGTGTAGAAAAACGAGAATGAAAGTCTTTTCGTTCATTGGATCCACCTGCGGTTTTTAGAGGTCGCTATGATAAACGAGAAAAAAGGCTTATAGTGAATCTGGGGATGTAACAATGGTATTGAATAATGCTGACACATGATATCAGCACCCCGGAAGTACTGATAGGGCATTATGGAACAGGCACATATTGGGAAGTATTGTTATTGTGGGGGAAGTAAGAAAGCACAAATGAACATGGGGGGAACAATCACAAACATTGATCGCTTCAACCGCACGTATCGGGAAGCGGTTCTCGATGCCTATTTGTTTCATACAGTCGCCGAGGTGCAGGCAATCACCCAAGACTGGTTAGAAGAATATAATGCAATCCGGCCGCATGAAGTCCTTGGGCAATCTACCGTCCTATCAATTTACCCCAAAACAGTCATGATTTTTCCAATTTCAAGTGGTACAAATTTTGGGCCCTTTACAACATCATTTCTTCGGTGTTAGTCGGCAGCATTTTAGCAGGTATTATCGGGTCAAACACCAACTTCAAAATCGCTTAAAACGCCGCTGGGCGTTTCGCTTATGCACCCAAGTATGCACATCTTTTTTTAGGACATTCTTGTCCTAAATCAGGCGTAGTTTTCTTTTGTCCAAGACATTTTTTGTCATTTTGGGACCATATCCCAGAACACCAATAAACCAAAAATACACATGGAACTAATCACAACCCACAAAAGAACAATAAACGCACAAAAAACCCACCATGATTGTTTCAGTAACCACTCTAAAAATCCATCAACAAAGTTCATATAATAAAATCTACATCAAGCATTTATTTGAGTCAATCTTGCTATTAATCGCTTGTCATTCGGTCAAGCGCACCCTGGTAAGCTTCGGTCATTGAGTCAACGGCTTCACCGTCTGGATCCTCAGGACAAAACACGCCAGCAATACCCAAGACAATATCCATCGAGCCGCCCCCTTTTGGGATCTCAGGTGAATAAACACCGCTGCCAGGTACATTAACCAAAACAGCCACAGCGAGACGGCAAGGACCGCCACACCAAGCCAACCAGCCCATACCGGCAGTTGGTAATCAGCGAAATCCAACCACGGAGTAAGCACGTACAGCAGCGGTACGAGAACCATTCCTGTGGACGTAACGAACAGCATCAGCTTTTCCAGCCCTGTCACCCGGTCATCCGCGATCCTATCACGTCGGGGTCGCCGCGTATGCGGTGCCCGAATCACCGAGCTCACGACAAAGCCAATCAGAAAGACGATTCTGAGAACACTGTCACGCACAGGTGAATCTCCTGTTCTGCTCCATACCTTCTGCTGCGATTCCTATGCGACCCTAACGTTGGCTTCAATTGCCGGGGCGGATTCGGCTCTGAACAATCTTTACCCGAAACTAATCTCGAAAAATCTCGCCGCTTACCCTCGGGGCAAAGCCCCGGTCAATTGTTAGCGGGGTTGGGCCGCATCATTTCTTCACGACTTGCGTGCCGTTTCCGTGCGCCTGTTAGAGAAGAATGCAGGAAGCCATTCCAAGGTCTTGCAGAATATCCTTGGTGGCATTCCTTCCTCTCGCGCCAGATTGACTATCTCCTCGTAGTGCGAATACGTGCTGCTATCCTCTACAATCCAATACTTCATTAGTACCAGATCGCTCTTAATATCCCAATCTATCGTTGGTATTTGTTCCTTCGTCGCCCACCCAGATTTCAGCATCCCATCGTAGAATGGCTTGTCGAACAATGCCTCACACGCTGTCCACCTCCCGCCTACGTGGCATTCACACCAGAAGTGCCCTACCGGACTCGGCAGGTGACGGTATAGAAATCCTGGCACAAAGTGCTTGAGAATCTCTTTCTTGACCCGAACAGTGTGGTACCTTGCTGGAATGCCTATCGCTCGCAGTAAAGTGACATGGATATTGACTTTGTTGCAGTAATCCAAGGTTTTTCTCTTGAGCGCCTCTGATGCCTTCAGGTAAATGTCAAGCGTGGCATTGAAGGCTATCTCATCTCTCACGTATTTGAATACCTGTAGTGCAGCTTCTGTCGGAGCACCAACGCCTTTGACGATCTCCATCGCCGTTCTTTTCAACCCCGGATTATCGCAGTCACTCAACGGTGAAGGTGTAAGATATTTATCCAGAAGCATTGCTGATGTTTGTTCCATTATCACTAATGCGTTATCTCTCTGCGCGGCCCAACGATTTGCGTTACCCGCAGGTGGGTGGGACAGGATAACGCTGCTTTGACGGAACCCCAGATTTGAGCCCAGAAAACTACCTGAAAACACGCAGACTCCCCCCAGTCGGGTGCACGCTTTGTTAGGCCGCATTTACTGATTCGGCGAATTCGGAAGCAAATTCAACCAATTCTGTGAACCATCTTCATTCCATAATCATTTTGATACCATCTTAGAAGAACAAGAAATACCGAGGAATACGTTCCATATAGTTCTTATACGACTCGCCATATTGTTTCAGGCAAGCTTCCTCCTCCGCGAGGATTTTCTTATGAGCTCCAATTACACCAAGGATCATGACTGCGAATGCTGGCCATGATCCTATTGCGATGCTTATCCCCAGGAAGGATACGGAGACGGCCAATTGCTGAGGGTGCCGTGAGATCCTATAGAGCCCACTTGTAACTGGCTGATCAACCGGAGTGTTTTTGAAATTATCAAGGGCAATTACAAATCCAATCAACCCAAGGGAATATATTGAAATCCCTATCACAAACACTACATCACCAATTTTCAGGGGGGTCAAACTCATAAAAATGAACCATAACAAGACGAAGATCACTACAAATAAGCGGCGGAGTAGCGGATGCTTTCTCTACCCGATCGGTCATATAGCCTCGCAATTGCATTTTTGGGGAAAAATATCAACATAATTCCATAAGCCCCAAAGAAAAGGACAATCAATATCCATCCGTTGGACAATCCGATTTCTAGGTTTGGAAACAGCTCCATTGACTTTTCCTCGACGAAACCAAATTTGTTATCTTTGAATGCGGCCGAACGAAAGCGTGTGCTGCCCGCTGACTTAGTCCTCCCAACCACTATGATTATAGCCAAACTTAGCCTTTCGACGTCGCTTACCCTCCCGCCACAGGCGGGTCAGAACCACGCATGGTTGGGCAGCATTTTCGATCGAAGTTCGCGTGATATATCATTTCGGCATCCTCTCTCACTTTCAAGAAGACTTCCGAACCATCTTGATGTACTTGCCATATAATG
>CAVWDI010000005.1:0-7002 GCA_963753725.1 uncultured Chloroflexia bacterium
TCTAGCTACCTGACACTTTAAGAAAAGTATTGATCGGCACGTAATTTGTACTACTTGATTTATCTTCACAAAAATCAGGAGACAAACAATGCCGATCAACAAACTCTATCATACTTGGAATATGCAAATTCGACAACTTCAACCTACTGAGAGAATAACGCGCATCCGTAATTTCACTTGGCTGATTGTTGGAATTTATCAAAGTCGTTCGGTACATTTGAGCAAAGTGGCAGAAAAAATACCTGGAACAGCAAAATTGCCAAGTATCACTCGCCGTCTGAGCCGTTTTTTGGACAATCCAGCTATTCGAGTACGCGAGTGGTACGAGCCGGTCGCCAAGGACATTATCCAGCATCTGGCTGATGGAGAAATCCGTCTGATCGTGGATGGCAGTAAAGTAGGTTTTGGACATCAGCTGCTCATGGTTGCAATTGCATATCGTAGACGCGCCATACCGTTGGCTTGGACATGGATCAAAAGCAATCGTGGGCATAGTACATCCTACAAACAAAGGGCATTATCGACTTATGTTTATCGATTGATACCGCCAAAAACAAGCGTCATACTGAGTGGTGATGCTGAATTTGGTGAAATTGAAGTGCAAAAACTGCTTAGAAAGTGGCATTGGCATTATGTTTTGCGCCAGAAAGGCCGCTATTTGGTCAGACAAAACAATCGAGAGAACTTTCAGCGATTGGATAATCTTGTGGAAAAGCCAGGTAAAAGAGTTTGGTTGACCACCTGCCAATTGACCGCAAAGTATGCTTACTCCGTAAACTTGATGGCATACTGGAAAGTAGGTGAGAAAGAACCCTGGTTCTTGGCAACCAATCTTACTTGCCCACAGACTACCTTGAAATCGTATCAAAGGCGGATGTGGATTGAAGAAACCTTTGGCGATCTCAAAGGAAATGGCTTTGATTTGGAAAGTACTCATTTGCGTAACTTCTTGCGCTTGTCACGATTGACCTTGTCTGTAGTCTTGTTGTACGTCTGGTTAGTGGCATTCGGTTCCAGGACCATCAAAAATGGTAAGCGTCATTTAGTTGATCGAAGGGATCGTCGTGATCATAGTGTTTTTCGTATCGGTAGGAATATGGCTGAAAGGCATTTGACGAATGAATTGCCATTGAATTTATCGCTTATTCCTTGCCTATAATGCCAAAGTGTCAGGTGGCTAGAAAATGGTTTATAAATAGATGAAAAAAGAAGCATGCTGCAGCATTGAAGATTTTACAAAAGCAATAGGTGATATTACTAGACATAAAATTCTGGTTCTTTTACAGGAACAGGAAATGAATGTGGGCGAGATAACCGGTTGCCTGAATGTGTCCCAACCAACAATATCGCATCATCTCGCCATTTTGAGCCGCTCTCGTCTGGTTACATCCAGACGGGAAGGGAAATTCGTATATTACCAGGCTAATCAAGCTTGCGTAGTTGAGTGTTGCGGTGGGATATTTGACAGATCTTAATATTATAGAGAGTAATTGGAAAGATCACAATAATAATGCCTGAAGTATAAATTGTCGGCTTTCAAAAGGAGACTAACTAATGGCTCTCATTGATATCGCATTTGAAAAGGCTGAGGAAATCCTGGCAGCTTTTCCTCAGTTTCACACATAAAAAATCCTGGCATATCTCCAAGTCCGACATTGCTTCCTGGGTTTCCGATCTCCGTTCCCAGCACCTCTCCCCCGAAACAATCAACCTCCGCCTGGCTGCGCTCTCCTCCTTCTATACCTACGTCACCCAAACCTACACTCATCTCTCCCCCGAAGGAGTAGAGCAGCCCCTTTACCACTACAATCCCGTCAAAGCCAGCATCCCGACGGAAAGGACCTGTCCTTCTGGCGTTTTGAGTGCCGATGAATTCATCATTTTTCTCACAAAATCTGGTGAATTGATTTCAACTCCAATAAACTTCATCATTCATAACCGCGGTCTCGGGCAAATAAAATGGAATATCGGCGAGAACCCTCCTGTTGATTGGCTTTCGATGTCCCCAAAAAATGGTATATCAACCCCACTATATTCGACTCCAATTTCAAGCAGCATTAATGATGATGTTATTTCAAGCGGGGTGTACAACACCACTTTGAAAATTTCTACTGGAGCTGGTACAAAAAACAGTCCGCTTTCAATCCCCATCCGGGTAATTTCTAAGCTGGAAGATCTATCTCTATTAGAGGGAAATGCGCTTGTTTCTTTGTACGTCGCCACACAAGGCAGTTCCTGGACGAATAATACGGACTGGTTGGATACGAATAAACCGTGCAGTTGGTATGGCGTGGATTGTTCAGCGGGACATGTTAGCCGACTTAACCTCACCAACAACAATTTAGTGGGCACCATCCCAAATGTGTTAAGTGATATCACAAATTTAGATCATTTAGACTTGTCCTCAAATCCACTCACTGGGTCGTTACCCCTTGTATTACCAAACTAGAACTGAAATTTTTTGCCTTTGATAATACCGGATTATGTGAGCCAAATAATGGCGATTTCCAAAATTGGCTTTCCACAATCCCAGACTTACGCAGGACGGGTATATCTTGCAGCTCCGGTTTCGAAAATTATTTCCCCATCATTTTGAATCCAGAAATAGATATCGTGAAAAATGGAAGTTTTGAAGAAGGCATATATGCACCTGACAATCCTCCAAATAATTGGAACCGTGTAATTTGGGAAGCATCCGATGCGGATTTAACCTGGGAGGACTCGCAATCTATTGAGGGCAGCAAGAGTGTTAAAATCGATGCATCAGAGCCTAACGATGCTCGCTGGGTTCAAACGGTTACAGTCGAACCTTTTACCGAGTACCGTCTATCAGGTTGGATTAAGACTGAGAGTGTATCTCATTCAGTTGATTTAGAAGATGCAGGTGCGAATCTATGTTTATGCGATGAATGGGGTAGAACGAGGGGTTATTTGGGGACAATGAATGGACGAAGGTCGAAATGACATTCCATTCCGGAAACAGAAATGAGGTAACGGTTGGCTGCAGATTGGGTTATTTTTCTGGTTTAACCACCGGAAAAATGTGGTGTGATGATATTCGAGTTGAAGCTATTCCATAATATCTATACCCCCGATCAATCTCCAGATCCTTCGCTTACCACCGACACGGGTTCTTCGAAGCCCTTCCTCTCTCACTCAACTTCTCCCCCCAGATCTATCTCCACAAAATAGAGAACCGTCAGGATGCTTCCTGGTTAAAGGTCGAAACTCTTTTAGGTCTTTCCTGAACATTTGGCTTTGATCCCACCCAAATCACCGGTCACTCCAACCTCTCCATCACCCAGATCTATCTCCACAAAATTGAAAATCGCCAGGATGCTTCCTGGCTGAAAGTCGAAATCCTTACTAGGCCTATCCTGATCCTATAGTGCTGATATTTCTCATTGCTATATCTCTGTCTATGTGATGGGCAAATATTCAATATCTGTGTTAATCCATTCAAAATAATAAACGGTCTTATCATTGGAAGAAATGGCCAATTGGC
The DNA here is from genome assembly GCA_963753725.1 of uncultured Chloroflexia bacterium. Taxonomy (GTDB): domain Bacteria; phylum Chloroflexota; class Anaerolineae; order Anaerolineales; family UBA4823; genus CAVWDI01. The sequence continues at coordinate 3,506 of CAVWDI010000005.1, forward strand.
CAAAAAAAAGGAATACCTGGGCCCATTAAGTTGAGTTTTTGCTCACTACTACTATTCGTAGATGTTTTTCCCTCATAGGTAAAGGAGCAAACTTCTGTTAACAAATTATGTGGATTTTTCCCGACTGCGAAAGAGCGATTTTGTACACTTTGCTCGGTACAACTGATGGATAAATCGGCAAGGTGATATAATGTGAAAAAATTCATAAACACTTTTCCGCGGTCCGACAAAACAGCCGGTTCATAAATATTGTCGGTCCATTGACACCAATAACACCGAAGCCGCAATCACTGATCGCGGCTTTTTCTTTTACTGAGCGGGTGCGCATATACTGATTCTCATGTGATTGAATTTCCTATAGTGAAAAATCTGGAGGGAACAATGAGTAAATTCCTGCCGAAAATTAGATTGGGATTTCTTTACGGGAAACTATGTGAAATCGATCCAAATTACGGGAAAAGGAATGCGGCAAATTTAGCTGGTATTGATGACCGCGCCATAACGCTGTATACAGACAAAGTGAAGTTTATCAGGAGCAAAAATGTTGAATTAAATAATCTAATCAAAATCCACAAAGCCAAAGTAGAAAAATTAGTAAATCTGAAGATGAAAGTGAATGAAGAACAGAAGAATATTGGTACGAAATCTGAGGCAATAACTTTAAAAATAAAGCAGCGAGATTCAGAGGTAGAAGAGCTGAAAAAAATTGATGAAATCTTGAAAAATAGGGGCGAAATCGACCTCACTGGAAGAGATCGAAATACTCTTGAAGCCAAACGTAAAATCAATAAAGAAATAATGTGGAATAAGATCGAAGACTGCCGGGAGAAAATAAGTATATTAGAAAATGATCGCTTGGTAAAAGTGGAATTGAATTCATAATAAGATTACTGTAAAGTCACTTCCAGGACAGGAAGATCAGGATAAAGTAGATAAGCAGCGTTATCTGGACGAATTACAAAAAATTGAAAATGAGTTAGTAAAAGGAAACAAGGATTTGGGAAAATTTTACAAGGATTATATAGATTATCTCAACGACACTGAATTGGTGGAACTGAAAAAGAAAAGAGAAACGATATTCGAAAGTGATAAAAATCCTTACATAAAAAAATACTTAAGAAGTAGTAAGGAGTTTGATCTCAACAAAGAAAAAATGGAATTGGAGAAAAGGATTAAGCAACAAACTATTTATAAGCATTACAGGGAAAAATGGGTTAAGCTGATTTCCATTGAGCAGGAATATGAACTTATCCATAAGATGACTTTTGAGTGCAATAGACGGGATAAAAAACCTCTTCGAATAAGTCGAGAAAATTTGTTAAAAGAAATCAAAATTATTAACAACCGCATTGTTGGTTTGGGGCGGGAAAATGATATAAGCCTGCAGCGGATTGGGAATGATAAAAAAGGATATATACAGGGGATAAATAAACTGCAGGCTGAAACATATAACATCGAAACGAAGATGAAAAAGACCATCGATGTAATCAACTCGGAATTGAATACGGATTCAAAAAAGGAGAATTATCCTAAAGTGGTTGAAAAAATGAAGGTAATTCTGAGTAGACATTCAAAGGAGTTTGAAGCTGAAATAAAAAATGATCCTCAAAATCAACAGCAGGATTTTAGAAAGTATATTGTGAAAGGGCTGGATGACCTGGGTAAAGAGTTGGACCCTTTATATATCGGTGATCCCACAAAGATCAGCAAATACACCAACGCCGTCGCCTTTATTCTTGACACACTCCTGAAAGCCAAACAGAACGCTGGAAAAGATCCCAGCAGTTGGAGAGCGGATCAGCAGCTTGAGATCCTGCAAAAAGGCTTCAGAACAGTGACCGGTTTGCTTCCCATACCGCCGGGTATAGCCCAGATCTCAAAGCACCTATGATGCTGCCATCGGTCATTTTACTGTTGAGGCGAGGAAACTGATTGCCGCGCAGCATAAGATTGGCGAGGATGCCGTAGAAATACTTATGGGGGATAGATATAAAGATAGAAGCTGGTGGTTTGATTACCGTAATTGGGAGAGCGCCAAAAAAGGTTTATTCCGAGAACCTCCGCACTTCGGTAATTCAAGAAAAAGACAACCTTGTGGAGGATGTGATTAAGAGAGACCAGCTCGGTGAATACTACAAAAAGCGAAATATTTTGTACAAAGAAATATACGAGAATAAGTTGCCAAAAGAGTCCATCTCCTTGATCAATGAAGCCCTGGCAAACATTGGTGCCGGAATGGCTGACATCCCATATGATGGCATTGAAGACCTGCTGGTTGAAATCAAAATTGTACTGAATGAAATTTCTCGTAATTTCCTGGCTGATAAAGAGCCCGCAGATATTCCAGCACCGGCTGTAAAATCCCCTCCCAAACTTATCGAAAAGGCTGTCTGGATTATCCCCCCCACTGGTCATATTTTCCGCTTGCTGTTTATGTGCTGGCTTGGTTGCTAGTTTCGAAATATATACGCGCTTTTTAGAACCTATCATTGTTCCTTCCCTGGTGGTCGAAGATCCTGCCGAGGCCGCATATATTGAGGTCAGTGTGCAGCAAACCCTTTACACGCCCGTGGAACAGGTCCAGCAGCCCACATCTACAGTTCCAGCAGAACCTGGCGAAACTTTGATTGAGACAGTCACCCCAACATATACGCCTGAACCAACCGAGGTAGATTTTTCTGCCACTCAAACAGCCCACGCTTCGACTGCAAAAGATCTGATAGATGAAGGTCTGGCGCATCTCGATAAGGTGAAGGACTATTATGACGATCATGACTGTGAGCACTGGATCGAAGAAGCCAGCAAAGCTGTTGAAAAATGCAATCAGGCAGTAGAGCTCAATTCAGGCAATTCCGAAGCTTATTTTTGTCTGGGTGTCGGCAAATATTATTTAGAGGAGCTCCCAGATGCTGCCACGAATTTTGGAAATATCACCGAGGAGTACCTGAGCCAGGAACAAGTCGAAGAGATGAGGAACCTGAACCAAGAAATGATAGGGAGGCTTGTTGAAGACCCGTGTGCTATTGGTCCAGTACAATTCAACAGTGGCTGGGATTCCAATGGATATCCGATTGGCCAATCCGATAAATGTAGAAATATTAGCAAGGAGATATAACGCACATTGGGAGGTTTACGGCACTTGCAGTAACACCTTATCGATCCGCTGGATTTACGAGGAGAAGATTTAACTTGTTACTATTTTTATAAACTGGGCGATCATGAACGTGTGGAAGGCAGCACCTATTTTTCCGACGAAGGGATAGAACTGGCTGTTGGAACCTGGAAAATCGAGGTTTGGGATGGTTTGAATTTGTTAGGAAAAGCAGAGTGTGAAGTTGAGTGATTTCAAATCTTTGGGGATCATATTATCAACGTCCACTCCCGGAGTTTATTCTGACCGCGAAGCGTCCCGCTCGCGGAGCATCCCTTCAGGGAGCTTTTTGCGGGAACGTCAATGAAGGACCTACCGCCGCCTTGATTCGAAAAGAAGCCGGCGA
>CAVWDI010000006.1:0-295646 GCA_963753725.1 uncultured Chloroflexia bacterium
GGTTTAATAAGTTTTTTCATAATCCTAGTGTTGTGGGTTTTCCAACGTAAGACTAACGGAAATTCAGCAGCCTTGGCAGGTACAGCCCTGTTTATTATCGCTTTCGGCGGTTACTTTTCTCGCTGTACCTGACCTACCTTGAACCGTTGTGATCCAGGCGGTGTGTATCTGGTGCCTAACATCGGCGGTGACCATTACGTTGATCCTTTACTGAGCCTGACACCAGCCTGGCGTTATGTAAAAACTGGAGGACCGTTTGACACACAAATCACGAAACAGAAAAGGAGACCCATCAGTTCTCAAAACTGTTCGTCCTCTGCTTGGTGATCGCGGCGGCCGCCATCCTTGTCGTGAAGAACCAGCCTGAGGCAAGGGCGACAACCGCTAAATCGCCCGCAAATTGCTGAACACCGCCATTCAAAATAAGCAGCCCGTTCTGGCTTTTTTTCACTCGAACAATTGCGATTATGTATAAAATGGTGGCAATTGTGATCAGGTCTACCCTGAGTTCTCCGATCCGATCCTTCTGGTGGATGTGAATGTCTATGATAAACAAAACCAACCGCTGCTTAGCCAGGTCGGCTTAAGTTGATACCGACATTATATTTTTATGATATTACCGGCAAACGCCACACCCACATAGGCACTATGGATGCCGATGAGCTGCGCCAGACACTGAACGGTTTACGCGTAGGAGATTAATCATGCTAATCGATGAAAGTATTTTGCAAGCTGGTTTCATACTTGCCTTTCCCTGGTCTTCCTTGGTGGTGTGGCGACCAGTCTCGGACCTTGCAACCTGGCGACGATCCCTTTGATTGTCGGCTATATTGGCGGGGCGAGGGAACTTACTCGAGGGCGTTCATTCGCAATCTCATTTACGTTTGCTGTGGGACTGGCGATCACTTTCATGTTCCTGGGAATCGCTGCCGCTTTATGGGTGGATTATTCGGTACCGGCAGCAAATGGTGGTATTACCTGGTCGCCGCGGTTTGTATCGTTATTGCGCTGAACCTGCTCGGTGTGTACAGTCTATCCATCCCCTCCTGGTTTGGTGGGTTACGAGAGCGATCGGTCTGAAAGGGATCCGGGCGCGCTGGCTTTGGGCCTGGTTTCCGGATTAGTCGCATCGCAATGCGCGACTCCGGTACTGGCTGTTATCTTGACCTATGTGATGTTGAAAGGCGCCATTGTTTACGGCGCAGCCCTTTTATTCGTTTACGCGATGGGTCGGGGTGTTCCGGTCGTCCTTGCCGGTACTTTTACAGGCGCATTGAAGCGCATGCAGGGCTTGGGTCAATGGTCCGAAAGAATTGAAAGAGCCAGCGGGGTGTTGATCATAGCCGTTGGTTTATATTTCTTGTGGATAGCGTGAGAATGATGAATAATCAACAGCGGATTCTAATTCTTTAATAGTAATTTGTGCCGCGATTGCCGTCGTTGGGTTCAAAGCCTACCAATCAGGTTTGTTTGAACCGCGCCGGCCTTTGGATCTAAATGGAAAGCCTGCCCTGCTGTTTTTCAATGTTTCCAAAGGATGTGAATGCCAGATGGTTGTCTCAAACAACGCAAATGCTCAGATCGCCTCCTGGTCCGAGGAAGTTAGGCAGGGAGTACCTGTATTTGCAATCGACATTGATCGCCGCCCTGACCTGGCGGAACAGTTTGACGTATTTCGAGTGCCAGCCCTGCTCCTGCTCGACAGCCAGGGACAGTTGATGTGGGTACAGGACTATTCGATTAATGACGATCTGCCGCTTGACCTGCATCAATTTGAAGTAGAAATACAAACACTGGTCAAAAAATAGTGGATGGGAGAGATGGTTGAAAAACTGAACTTATGTAAGTGGTCAGTTGGCGCATTGGTTGCCATCAATATAACGAACTTTTTGTTTCCCAAGGGGATTATACTGATCCCAGTGAGCATCATATTGATTTTAAACAGTGGTCTGTTCAAAAGTTGGGCGATGAACCTATCCAACACACACGTACTTTTACTTTCCAACCTCGATGGGAACTTTCCTACCCCTTGAAAAGTATTCTGGCTGTCTTTGCTCACCCTGACGATGAGACCTTCCGCCCAGGCGGGACGCTGGCTCTACTTGCCGCGGCGCGGTGTGCGCGTCCAGGTGCTGACGGCCACGCGCGGCGGAGCCGGCTCCTGCGGCAAGCCGCCGCTGTGTACCACCGAGGAACTGCCCTCGGTCCGCGAACAAGAACTTCGCTGCGCCTGTGCTGCCCTGGGAATTGACCCGCCGATCATACTTGATTATAAGGATGGATGCTTAGCCGAGACTAACCCCGATACTATCGTTGCTGAAATCATGTCAGTGGTAGATGATTTGCGCCCGCAAATTATACTCACCTTCGGGTCAGACGGACTCTCCGGCCACCCGGACCATATCGCCATTGGCCAATTCACTTCTGAGGCTTATCACCATGCAACCAGTGTTAAGGCGCTCTACACCCTCGCCATACCTGAATCTATCTCTGAAAAACTCGCAATGTTACAGATTCGCGCTGTGCCGGATAAGGCGATCACACTTACAGTAGATATTTCAGCCGTTTGGGAAGAAAAGATGAAAGCCATCCAATGCCACCTTACTCAATTGAGTTCCTCGCCCATCACACACGCTCCCCTCGAACGCCAGCGTTTATTCCTGGGTACGGAATTCTTTGTACTGGCCGGGAAGCGCAGCGGTCGAGATATTCTCGCAGAATTGGAGTTTAATTAAATGCACAATGCTATTGAAGTCGAGAATCTGACCAAAGTCTACGGGAAGGGACAACGCCAAACACAACCTGTCTTGGCCGTAGATCATATCAACCCGGCTCTGTTATTTATGGACGAGCCGACCCCGGGGCTGAACGCCCAGGGTGGACGCACAATCCGTGAACTGATCCGTCAGCTGAACTCCGAAGGAACCACCATCTTCCTGACTACCCACCAGATCGAGGAGGCAAACCAACTTTGCGACCGGGTGGCGATCATAAACCACGGCCAGATTGCGGCTATTGACACCCCAGAGCGCATGAAACATGCATTCCAACGGATGCAGTCCGTGCAGGTATCTTGGGAGCCAGATGGGAGAGTTCATGGTGATGCGATGGCAGCTATGCCGGGTGTATCCACTTCGGTCAAGATGGGAGATAAGTGGCGGCTTGGCACGTACGACCGGCTGTTGGCCGCTCCGATGTCACTATTGACCTTACTCCTGGGTAAGACAGCAGTAGGTGCTTTATTCGCCATCTGTACGTCAGCCTTTGCGCTGCTCGTCGGCGTGATGGTTTATGGAGTGAAAGTTGCCCAACCCTGGCTGCTGGCTGCCGGTGTGATCCTGGGAGCCTTCTCCTTCTCAGCCCTGGGGTTGATCTTTCGTTCCATTCCCACCCGCAATCCGGGTGAGGTGCAGATGCCGAGCACGCTGCTGCGTTGGGGCTTACTCTTCATCAGCGGTATCTTTATCCCGTTAGTAGATATGGGAGCCGTGGCGCGAACGTTGGCATATATTTCACCGTTGACCTACGCTCAGGACCTGATGAACCACGGCGTATTGGGGCAGGGTCTGCTCAACCCGTGGCTGGACCTGGCCGTGTTATTGGCTAGCGGCATAATTTTCCTGCTTCCTTCAATCTGGATGCACAACAAGAGTCGAAAACTAGGATTCTGAGGGCTTCATCTACCGGACCAATCAATGTTAATATTCTGCTGTATATAACATCAATAGTTGTTTAAATAAAGATCAGAAAGGAAATGAAGATGTTGATCGAAAAATTTGATATTGAGGTTTTTACCCTTCCCTGCGAACCGGGAGCTGAACGGTTTGCGGCAACAGCCCGTCTGGTTGTTGATATCAGCCATGTCCTCCCATATTTGAACGCCGCTCTGCGAGGACCTATATATCATGAAGCGGCAAATTCCGTCACCTGGAAGAAAGGCGGGCATAACATCGTCTTCAACGCATACGAAATCTCTACCAGGAACGTGGAAGACCGGCAGGCAGCGGAAAAAGAAATCCAGGGATTGGTAAATATGGTAAACCGTACCTGGGAGCGGCGAGCTGAGATTACTCCCAGTTATGAAAGCCGCCGGCGCCCAACACCAATGGCAGTCTACAAGCTGCTCCCCGGTACAAATTGTAAACAATGTGGGGAGCCCACCTGCTTTACATTTGCGCTCAAACTCACGGTTTCTAAGTTAAGAATTTCTGATTGTCCAGAATTATTAGAAACACAATACTCCGATCAACTGAAGGCTTTACAGGATATGATCGTTGAGGCACCTTCGATCGGATAAAAAAGAGGAATACATGGTTAAAAAGAACTCCAAACCAAATAAACGAAAAAATCAGGATGCCAAGGAAGATACACCGGACTGCACTTGTATTGCTGACCCCCTGGCTTCCCTGCCTCCTGAATTGCTGCCAACGCAGAAGAACTGGAAATCAAATTTCCGAAAAGTAACCTGTCCTGGATGCGGACTTGTGTATTGGACCAATCGCCAAACAGATCTTTGCAGTGATTGTATAAAAAAGTGAGAATGAATTTTAAATTCTTGGAAGGCGAGTTATTTAACCAGATAGAGCCTATCTCGATAAGTGTAATGTTAATTTCTGAAAATGGTTTATAAATAGATGAAAAAAGAAGCATGCTGCAGCATTGAAGATTTTACAAAAGCAATAGGTGATATTACTAGACATAAAATTCTGGTTCTTTTACAGGAACAGGAAATGAATGTGGGCGAGATAACCGGTTGCCTGAATGTGTCCCAACCAACAATATCGCATCATCTCGCCATTTTGAGCCGCTCTCGTCTGGTTACATCCAGACGGGAAGGGAAATTCGTATATTACCAGGCTAATCAAGCTTGCGTAGTTGAGTGTTGCGGTGGGATATTTGACAGATTTCATATTATAGAGAGTAATTGGAAAGATCACAATAATAATGCCTGAAGTATAAATTGTCGGCTTTCAAAAGGAGACTAACTAATGGCTCTCATTGATATCGCATTTGATAAGGCTGAGGAAATCTGGCAGCTTTTCCTCAGTTTCACACATAAAAAATCCTGGCAGATCTCCAAGTCCGACATCGCTTCCTGGGTCTCCAATCTCCGCCTCCAGAATCTCTCTCCGAGACCATCAACCTCCGTTTAGCAGCAATTTCCTCTTTCTATACCTACGTAACCCAAACCTATACACACCTCTCTTCCGAAGAGCACCGAGCATCCCCTCTACCACTACAATCCAGTCAAAGCTGTTCCTCGCCCAAAAATAAATCCCTACGGTAAAGCCCGCTGCCTCACCATCGACCGGCGCACGCTTTCTCCCATTCCATACCGCGCTGGACCCTCCAGGGCAAGCGTGATTACGCTCTATTCCTCGCCTACCTCGCCACCGGCCGGCGCAATTCTGAAATCCGGTTGCTCCGCTGGGGAGATTTTCAGAAGCAGAGAATCAGGTCTGGTTTTTTATCGCTGGCGCGGCAAAGGCACCCAACGTCAGGATTACTGCCCGCCTCCTGTCTGGTCCGCAATTGTAGATTTCCTCAAATTATCTAAAAGTTATGATTCAATTTCCCCCAGTGATTACATCTTCACACCTTTGAGAGATAATGCCCGCTATCTTCCAAACGTACAAAGCTCAGATACATCTCAATCCCCACTCTCCTCCCAGATGGCTTGCCGGCTCCTGAAAAAATATCTCCGCCGCGCAGGCATAGATCCCTCCCGCATCACAGTCCATTCCCTCCGTCACACCGCCGCTCTTCTAAGAAAAGAAGCCGGCGACGACCTTCATACTATTTCCTCCTTCCTCGGCCATTCCAATCTCTCTATTACCCAGATCTATCTCCACAAAATTGAAAACCGTCAGGATGCTTCCTGGTTAAAGGTCGAAACTCTTTTAGGTCTTTCCTGAACATTTGGCTTTGATCCCACCCAAATCACCGGCCATTCCAACCTCTCCATTACCCAGATCTACCTCAACAAAATCGAAAATCGCTAGTACTCAATCACACTGAATAAGATGGAACGGATCTTGCAATCTTCAGAGTAAAGGAGATTCTGAAGATGCCAAGAAAAAAGTACCTTATCAATTTAAATGACGAAGAATCCCAAACGCTGGATGATATGACCCGCAGAGGGACACTCAAAGCTCGCCAATTCAAACGAGCAATGATCTTACTCAAAGCAAATGAAGGAATGAGCGATCCGGAAATCATGGAAGCTGTGGATGTCAGTCGCCCAACTGTAGAGCGCATTCGTAAACGCTTCGTGGAAGGTGGGCTCAATAAAGCACTGAATGAAGATCCGCGACCTGGACAGAAGCGCAAACTGGATGGTCGTGGCGAAGCCCAGCTGACTGTTCTAGCTTGCAGTGATTCTCCAATTGGACATGATAGCTGGACATTGCAACTTCTAGCAGACAAACTGGTTGAGCTCGAAGTCGTTGAAAGCATCTCGTATGAGACCGTTCGGCGCACGCTTAAAAAAATGCACTGAAGCCCTGGCAGAAGAAAATGTGGTGCATACCAGAAGCCAGTGCTGCATTTGTAGCCTGCATGGAGGATGTACTGGATCAATACGAGCAACTCTATGATCCAAAGCGGCCATTGGTATGCTTTGATGAAGGGCTCAAACAATTGATTGGAGAGACCCGCATGCGCCAAAATGCTAAACCAGGACAGCTTGAGCGCTATGATTACGAGTATAAACGTCATGGTGTGCGCAACCTGAACCTGTTCTTTGAACCATTGGCAGGCCGTCGAATGATAAAAATTACGGAGCGTCATACGATGCAGGATTTCGCTCATTGTATGAAATGGCTGGTCGATGAGCTTTATCCACAGGCTGATGTCATCCGTTTGGTTATGGACAACTTGAATACTCATAAACCCGCTGCTTTGTATGAAACCTTTGCTCCAGCCGAAGCATTGCGTATTCTCAAGAAGCTTGAGTTTCATTACACACCGAAACATGGAAGTTGGTTGAACATGGCAGAGATTGAATTGAGTGTTTACAGTAGAAGTTTGCCTAAACATATTCCGAATGAAATGATGCTAAGTCTAAATGTTGAAGTATTAACCGATGAACGCAATCATGTATGTAAGACTGTCAATTGGCAATTCCAAACTACCGATGCAAAAATCAAGTTGATAAAACTTTATCCATCTATATCAGTGTGATGTTGTACTAGTGGGTCAGTTGGCATGCAGAACGCCATTTCTGAACCAAGTTTTGTTTAGCTCGAATTGGGCGATGAGCGCAAGCTCCTGAGCCACCCAAAGCATGCCGCCTGTTTCGACTGCGTTCACGACGGGCGGCTCGTGCACCACCCCACTCAAATGGCGTGGGATCATCATTCCACCCAAGAGCAACCCCTTCTAGCCAGTCAATGATTTGCTCAGGAGACTGTGGATTTTGCCCTGCCAACCCTCTACGGACCAAAATGCGCTGGATTGACTCGGCCATGTTCAACCATGAACCTCCCAAGGGCGTATACAGCAGCATAACGCCATGCGCAAACAGCCATAAAACCAGTTCCGTGGTGTAGTGTCCCTGAAGATTATCCCAGATCAATAACATACGTAATGGCGGCAATTTTTCTGCCAGCGTAATCCGCTTTGATAAACCGTGTTGCCATGTTTTCCAGGCCTGGCGGTTTGTTTCTTCATCGAGTATGGGTTTCTCTGGTAAGGTTTTTAAGATTTCTTCGACCTGTTCTTTGAGCCAGGGATGTAAGATGGCATTGGTCGATTGGGTAACACCTTTGACCCGCACCTTCCCAGTTGCCGGATGAAATAAGGTTAGCATTTTGGCCGTTCCGTTGCGAATATATTCATGGGATTGGTGTATGGGATGGCTCTCTGGCTGCCAGCTTTCACCTGGATAGGGAACCGTCTGATACGGCCCCGCTTCATCTTCAACCCACACGGTCAATCCCATTTTTTCTCCCTGTCGATATGCTGTTTCGATCAACTCTTTTTGGGGGTGGCATCAGGATCAATGACAGTGACAACACCCCGTTTTCGTTTCCGCACCACCTGTCCCGTTTCACACCAACTGCGCGATTTCTGCCAACGAAACCCCGCTTCCTGCAAGATCACCCAGATCCGTTCCGTACTGATTTCCGGTAACCCATCCTCTGCTTTGCGCAATGCTTTCTGTAGTGTTGTCAAAGACCAGGTGTTCGTACCGTCTTTCTCCGGATCTGGTGGGCGACGCGCTTCTGTCAGGACCCGTTCACGTTCTACAGCATTGTATTTCCGTTTCGGCCCACCACCGTGCCGAGGCTGGATGGCTGCCATCCCTTCCTGGTTGAACTGCTCCACCAGATGCGAAACCGCATCTCCCGATTTCCTGCCTGCCATTTGAGCAGCTTGTGTGTAACTGTGTCTGTCTGCCACAGCTAGAATTTCTTTTGCTCTTGCTACATGGCCTGCAGGTTCACTGTGTGAACGGCTAATCCGTTCCAACCATTCCCGTTCTTCTTCTGTCAATGTGCGTAGTGGGTCTTTTTTTCGTCTGGTCATTGGCTTCTCCCTGCCGTTTCTGAGTAGACTTCTTTCCACTCATAATGGCAAGTTCCGTGCCAACTGACCCACTAGTAAGTTTCAAGGTAATAGGGTAAATCATAACTAGAACTATCTTTATCTATGGGGCTGTCCAAAAAAATTGTTCTCAGATTGAATATAAATTGTGGTGCAGGTTATTATCCCTCAGAATCTGAAGCCCATAATGCATCTTTTGGTATAATGTAATTTACATGAAAATTAGGGGGTAAAAATTGGCAATCGGTGAGAATTGTGGGAGGTTATGCCTATAATTACCAAACTGTAATAACCTGGTTTATACATCGATATCTTCTTTGCGCCAGAATAATATGTGATTGATAAACGGGTATCTGATTTTCATTATTAAGTAAGGAGAGGGTGTCATGGATAATGTAGAATTGGTCAAGCAAGGGTATAAGGATTTTGCAGAGGGTAATATAGAAGCAGTGCTAGCTGTTTTTGTACCGGAATTCGAATGGCATGGTTCAGTAGGATTTCCATATTTAGAAGGTGATGGGGTGGTGGTTGGGGCAAATGAGGTTGCACAAAAAGTGTTTGCCCAGATTCCCTCACTTTATGATAACTTTTCCATAGATATTCAGGATATTTTCGAAAGCGGTGACAAAGTCGTAATGGAAGGATTTTATAGAGGGGCTTGGAAAGCAACTGGAAAACAATTCAAAGCAAATGCCGCCCATATTTGGACTGTAAAAGAAGGGAAAGCCATAAAATGCATGCAAGCGGTGGATACTGCGGAGATTATGAAACCTTAGTGCATTTGTGGCGAGCAGTAGCTGGAAGATAAAAGAATCTCTATATAAATAGAGGCTGTCTCAAAAGTGGCTAGGGCAGCCTCTATTTCTTTAATTTAATAAAGGGTACAAAACCTCAACAAGCAAAAGTAACTTTCAAGTCCTACATCCCTAGAAGTTGCTGCTCCCAACTTACCTGTAGTAACTCATTTCGGAAAATCACCTAGTAAGAGTGGTCAACAACATAGTTCAAGAACTGGATCTAAAATCAAAGCTGAGAAGAAATAAATGCGGTGGTACCAGCAGTTACCATCCAAATTCGTTGTTGAAGGCCTTGCTCTACCCATACACCCAAAAATCCTATTCATCCCGCCAGGTCCCTCTATTCTCAGATGGTTTGTCGCCTGTTGAAAAAATACCTCCGAAAAGTAGGCAGTGATCCCACCCATATCACGGTTCATTCTCTCAGACATACCGCTGCCCTTCTTCGCAAAGAAGCTGGTGAAGATCTCCAATCTATCTCCTCCTTCCTCGGACATTCCGACCTCTCCATCACTCAGATCTACCTTCATAAAATCGAAAGCCACCAGGATGCTTCGTGGCTGAAGGTTGAATCTCTATTAGGTCTTTCCTGAACAATTGGTTTTGATCCCATCCAAATTTATTACAATACAACCCACTCAACTACCTTCAGTTTAGCATTTCACGGTAGAATGAGAAACGCGAGCAGTTCACTTTCCTTGAATGGTTAGAGATGTCGATTAAAACAACAATTCTGATCGTAGACGATGACGCACTTTTCAGACGTAGTCTTTCTTTTCATTTAGAACAAGCTGGCTATCAAGTAAATTCTTCAGCAAGTGCCGAAGATGCCTTGGAATTAGCCCAACTCGAACCGCCCCAACTGATTCTTCTGGACATCGGCCTTCCTGGTATGGACGGTCTTACAGCATTGCGTCATTTTGAAGAACATGTAGGAGTTCCAGTTATATTTATTACTGCTCGCCGGCACGAATTGGATGAGGCTCTAGGTTTAGAATTGGGTGCTGACGATTATATTACCAAACCCTTTGACAAAACTGTAATACTAGCAAGGATAAAAACTGTTCTTCGAAGAACTCAAAAGTCAAGTGCGATTCCTTCAAAAAGTGAGCCATTAAATTTTGGCGACTTAGTTATCGACCCTACTTCCCATGTGGTAACCATAAACCAACGTCCGATTGATCTTACCCCGATAGAATTCAAATTGCTCCATGCGTTGGCTCTAAAACCTAGAAGGGTTCTCTCCACAGATGATTTGCTTGCTCGCGTTTGGGGTGCAGAATATGCAGGTCAACCCCAGGTTGTATACGTTCATATAGGTAGGCTCCGAAAGAAAATTGAAGAAAATTCCCTCCAATCAGATTTGATTAAAACGATTAGGGGAATTGGATATAAATTTGAGCCGCAGGAAAATTTGTGATGCATACACTGCGCACCCGAATCATAATAAGCCACATACTGCCTATGTTGATAGTTCTCCTCCTTATTGGAATTGCTTTGGATTATGTTCTAGAAACTCGCATCTTGCTCCCCAACTTATCTGATGAGTTGATTAATGAGGCAAAGCTATTTGTGGAGATGACAAAAAACAATCAACCCATATGGGATGACCCGGTTGCTGCCCAAGAATATTTAGATAGCATCGAGCCCATCCTGGATCCATTTGTGATGTTATTGGACGTACAAGGACAAATTCTTGCTTCGATAGATCCATTTGATATAGAGCATGTAGGTAGTGTGATTGAACTTAGGGAACGAATCGCGGAAGCTCTTGAAGGTGGTGCCAGCATACAAACAAAATATAGCCGTCAAATGGAGGCTAATGTCGTAGATGTCCTTGTTCCTGTCAGGAGATCTAATGGTCAGGTCATCGGTATGGTTCGTATGTCGTATCATTTGGAAAATGTGTATGGGCAGTTTCTATCCCTTCGATATATCATAGTCGGGATAGTAACCATCGGTATTCTGCTTGGAATGATAATGGCTATACTGCTGGCCTTAGACTTGGGCAACGCACTTAATCAGTTAACTTATTCTGTCCAACAGTTGACTACAGGAAAGGAATATAAGCCACCATTAGAACATGGTCCAGAAGAAATAAGGGTCTTATTGCGCTCTGTCAATTCCCTGGTCGAACGACTGCGAGAATTAGAGAACATGCGGCGCAAATTACTTGCCAATCTAGTCCACGAAATTGGGCGTCCATTGGGGGCGCTTCTCCTTGCCACGCAAGCCTTGCAGGCTGGAGCGACACAAGATGAAGCGATGCTGGAAGATCTATTAGCTGGGATGGAAGAAGAAATAAGAATGCTTCAGCGTCTACTAAACGATCTGACCGGGTTGCACGATCAGATCTTAGGTGTGATGGAATTGCAAATCCAGCGGGTTCCTCTCCCGCAATGGTTGCCTAACGTTTTGTCGGCTCATAAGGAAGCAGCGAATACTAAAGGGTTGTTTTGGCAGGTGACCATTTCAGAAGAATTGCCGACCATTGATGCTGATCCCAACCGTTTAGCCCAGGCAATTGGTAATCTAATCAATAATGCCATCAAATTTTCACCCTCAGGTGGCACTGTTTCGGTGGGTACTGGTGTTCAAGATAACCAGGTTTGGATTCGAGTAAATGATACCGGACAGGGTATCCCCCTCGATGAACAAGTGAACATCTTTACTCCTTTCTACCGCGGGCTTTCTGAATATCGATTTCCACAAGGTATGGGCTTAGGTTTAAGTATCGCTCATGATTTGGTCGTGGCGCATCACGGGCGGTTGAAATTCACAAGTGTTCCTGGTGAGGGCAGCAGTTTTACTGTATGGTTACCCATCGACACTGTTGAAAAATAAACTCTGGTAATTACTATTTATCAAGTCGGGGGAGAATTCTAGATACTGCATTAAACCAACACCATTTTATCTTAAACTCGAATTCATCTTCACAATATTATTTCCACTTACCGCAGCCTTTAGATAATTGTTAGGCAATTTTTAGTTTCCTGTAAGGTCAAGGAAGATAAATATGTTTATCCTAAATTCAACAAATAAATTGAATAGTCCGATGCCCATGCTTAACAATATGGTGGCGAAATAACTGCCTCAAATGAAAGATACTTTTATCCCATTCTACAGGTGCTTATATCTAACTCTGTGAATTATTAGGTGACAATGTTGTTTTTAATTCCTCTACTGTTAGGTAGTCTGCTTGTATGGATGTTGGGTCTGTTGTTTTGGAAATTGATGTGTCACCGAAAACCCAAAAGTATCTACGCCCATTTTTCCCAGTTCGATCAGACACTCATGAGGTTTTTGATTCTTTGTGCTTTTTCTCTGGGTGTTTTTTTAACATCTTTTTACAAAATGAAATAGGAGATAAATCATGTCCAAAGAAATCGTGCTCTTCTCAAGCGAGGAAAAGAAAGATTTACAGAGTGTTGCTGCCTTTCTACATCAGCTAGCAGACAAATTGGCACAAAACCAGGTTATTTTACACAAGGGAGGAGAGGAAATTAAACTGGAAATATCAAATAATGTTGTCCTCGAATTAAAAGCGAAGAGGAAGCCAAGAAAGGAATGACCAAGCGCACGTTCGAGATTGAAATTGAATGGATCGATGGAGATGAATCTGGGGGTACTGTTACCTTAGGTTAATGAAAATGCTATCTATAATTGTTCCAACTTGAAGAAACTTTGGAAAAGAGTTGTTTGCAAGCGAATTCTAGTGTTACTTGATGGATCTGATTATGATTTTCAACCACATGCAAACCGCGCTTAACCATTGGTGGAATGGTATTGTTGTATATCGAATTTCACAGGGTATTCGCGTGCCAGTGCTTTCGGTGCATATTTAGAAACAGCTGGATTAGATATGCAGTTGTGAATATCACGCAGGAAATATTTTCTGGGTTTATGTAAGGTTTTACGGAGATGATACATTCCATGACCAAAGATAAATATGTGCAAAAAACCACACACTGGTGCCCCCATTGCCAGTTCCAAGTGACTATTAATGAAATCCACACATTTATACGCATTCCACCTTTTTCGAAAAAGAAAACAAAAGCTAAGGTTATTCGTTGCTCTGAATGCAAGCAATTGATAGGACCTTTAAGCCGTTAGAAGGATGTGAATATTGCGAAAAATAAGCGAATTATTTACAAAAGTCTCCCTGGAGTTTTTTTAATGTTAGATACGCGAAGGTGTCACCGATCCATTACTTATCCTTCCATTACGCTAGTGGGTCAGTTGGCACGGAACTTGCCATTATGAGTGGAAAGAAGTCTACTCAGAAACGGCAGGGAGAAGCCAATGACCAGACGAAAAAAAGACCCACTACGCACATTGACAGAAGAAGAACGGGAATGGTTGGAACGGATTAGCCGTTCACACAGTGAACCTGCAGGCCATGTAGCAAGAGCAAAAGAAATTCTAGCTGTGGCAGACAGACACAGTTACACACAAGCTGCTCAAATGGCAGGCAGGAAATCGGGAGATGCGGTTTCGCATCTGGTGGAGCAGTTCAACCAGGAAGGGATGGCAGCCATCCAGCCTCGGCACGGTGGTGGGCCGAAACGGAAATACAATGCTGTAGAACGTGAACGGGTCCTGACAGAAGCGCGTCGCCCACCAGATCCGGAGAAAGACGGTACGAACACCTGGTCTTTGACAACACTACAGAAAGCATTGCGCAAAGCAGAGGATGGGTTACCGGAAATCAGTACGGAACGGATCTGGGTGATCTTGCAGGAAGCGGGGTTTCGTTGGCAGAAATCGCGCAGTTGGTGTGAAACGGGACAGGTGGTGCGGAAACGAAAACGGGGTGTTGTCACTGTCATTGATCCTGATGCCACCCCCAAAAAGAGTTGATCGAAACAGCATATCGACAGGGAGAAAAAATGGGATTGACCGTGTGGGTTGAAGATGAAGCGGGGCCGTATCAGACGGTTCCCTATCCAGGTGAAAGCTGGCAGCCAGAGAGCCATCCCATACACCAATCCCATGAATATATTCGCAACGGAACGGCCAAAATGCTAACCTTATTTCATCCGGCAACTGGGAAGGTGCGGGTCAAAGGTGTTACCCAATCGACCAATGCCATCTTACATCCCTGGCTCAAAGAACAGGTCGAAGAAATCTTAAAAACCTTACCAGAGAAACCCATACTCGATGAAGAAACAAACCGCCAGGCCTGGAAAACATGGCAACACGGTTTATCAAAGCGGATTACGCTGGCAGAAAAATTGCCGCCATTACGTATGTTATTGATCTGGGATAATCTTCAGGGACACTACACCACGGAACTGGTTTTATGGCTGTTTGCGCATGGCGTTATGCTGCTGTATACGCCCTTGGGAGGTTCATGGTTGAACATGGCCGAGTCAATCCAGCGCATTTTGGTCCGTAGAGGGTTGGCAGGGCAAAATCCACAGTCTCCTGAGCAAATCATTGACTGGCTAGAAGGGGTTGCTCTTGGGTGGAATGATGATCCCACGCCATTTGAGTGGGGTGGTGCACGAGCCGCCCGTCGTGAACGCAGTCGAAACAGGCGGCATGCTTTGGGTGGCTCAGGAGCTTGCGCTCATCGCCCAATTCGAGCTAAACAAAACTTGGTTCAGAAATGGCGTTCTGCATGCCAACTGACCCACTAGTCCTAAGGCAATAGTTAGCTTACATGGTTTTATAACTAAAAAATCATGATGGAGACAATTCGCATACGTAAATACGATGATGGAAGACAAGAAAGGTGATGCGGTGAAAGACACACGTTGGTCTCCTCGCACGAAAATTGTTGTTACTGCCATCATTCTGTTAGGAACAGTATGGTTGATAATTGCTTTTAATCCCATCGTAAATGCTCTGCTCATCGCAGCATTATTCGCATATCTGCTGGACCCGCTGTTACGCCTGCTCATTCGAAGCACCGGGATCACACGTCCCTGGGGAACTAGATTGATATTAGTAGTCATATTTCTACTTTTAGCTAGTATTCCAATAGTGCTGGCCAAATTGGCAGCCGGGCAATCTCAGCGAATAATGATTGAACTGACGGAAGCTTTGTTTGTGTATAAACATTGGATAACCCAGCCGTTTGAAATAATGGGATTTCGCATTTACCCCCAGTTCTTGCTGGATAATCTTGAACAGGCTGCAGGGAGTGTTCTTACCACCCTGCCTGGAGGGTCGCTCAATTTATTAGCTGGAGTGACAACCAATTTGGCATGGGGGCTGATATTGCTTGTATGCTTATACTATTTTCTCATTGATGGCCCCAAGATCAAGCTGCGGATATTCAGTTTTGTGCCAACCGAATATCAATACGATATGCACCGATTGATCGATGATCTCGATGCAGTTTGGGGTGTATTTTTACGGATTCAGCTGCTGATATTCGTCGTTTTAGCAGTTCTCATGTCGTCGGGCACATTTTTAGTTATTTGGTTGTTTCGGTCGGGTTTACTGGGATTCTCGCCGCTGGGTTTTATATTGTTGCTGGTTTTGGTCTATACCGCTGCGCAGCAAGTGGATAATCTATGGCTTCGTCCTCAACTTATGGGCCGGCATCTGCAGCTGCATCCTGGGTTGGTGTTCGCTGGACTGACAGCGGGATTAGTGATAGGAGGCATATTAGGAGCGTTGCTTATCATCCCATTGATGGCCACGTTAAGGGTGATAGGGAGGTACATTTACTGCCAACTTCTGGATTTACCGCCGTGGCCCGAGGAAGGGAAAGGGATCATCAATGATATACATGAAAAAGAGCGTATCAACGACCGCCAGGTTGAAGATGAGGCAGTCAGCACTGACCTTACGCCAGATGGAATCAATAAATTATAAACAAAGTCGAACCGATAGCCAAAGCAGTACCAGTAAGTATGACTTGCTGATTCCCGTAAATGTATGAGTTATTTTCGGTGAAACCTTACACAGGTCGCATTGGTTTTGCTCGATTTGAATTTGTTCTGAAAGAGACCCGACAGTGTGGGTTTCTTATATTTAGAGATCGAAATTAGGAGAAAAGTATCATGCAACGATTTAAGAAAATTCTAGTCGTAATTGATCCCAAAACAAAGGATGAAGCGCTCATCGATCGAGCTGTGACTCTTAGCCAGAGAAATAATGCAAGCCTGACGATCATCACAATTGTTGAAGATTTTTCCCGAAGCTTACCCACACCTGCCGAGTTAGAACAGGCCGACATTGAAGACACTTGTGTAGACATTATTGAAGAGTTGCCCACGGATAAATATGCATCGATCACCTCTGATCCGTCGGGTAATTCGCTTCCAATCAGTAATACTTTAGAGCCCTTACCCCCTGAACCGGGATTATCAGCCATTTGGGGGTCGCCTGTGATAATTCAGGAACAGATCCACAAAGCAGAAGATGATTATCTACAGCAAGTTGTCGCATCCCTTCGGCAGCTCGAGGTTCAGGTTGACAGTAAAGTGCTGTATGGAACACCATTCATTGAGATCATCCGGGAGGTATTGGGGAATGGATACGACCTGGTGATGATAACCGCCGAGGGTAGGAGAGGGTTGAAAGAGATGTTGTTCGGCAGAACTACTATGCATTTGATGCGAAAATGTCCCTGCCCTGTATGGGTCATGAATCCAACTCAGCCAAAACACTATAGTCACATCTTGGCTGCTGTGGATCCAAACCCATATGATCAGGAGAGGAGCGACCTCAATATCAAGATTATGGACCTTGCTACTTCCCTGGCTCAGAGGGAACAATGTGAGCTCCTCGTCACCCACGCGTGGACTTTTTCTCTAGATCGCCATATGCAGAGCGGGCGTGTAAAGGTGCCCAAAAGTATATATGATGAGTGAATTCATAAATTCAAGGATGAGCGCAGACGCAGCCTAAACGCTCTTCTGGGCAAATATAATTTGCAAAAATTGAAATGCCAGGTGTATTTATTGAAAGGGGAACCGGAGAGGTTGATCCCAGAACTTGCTAAAGCGAGGCAGGTCGAACTCATAGTCATGGGCACGGTCTGCCGGACTGGATTATCAGGTTTTCTGATAGGTAATACCGCTGAAAAGGTCTTGCGTCAGGTGGATTGTTCAGTGCTGACCATTAAGCCGGATGGGTTTGTTACACCAGTGAAACTGGATGTTTAACCAAAGAGGCAAGAATACGAGGAGGAACTGATGACACAACTGTTAATCCTAATCTTAGACGATCTTAATTGTATGCCTGATCTAATCAAGACCTGGAGGGCTCTCGGTGTGCCTGGAGTGACAATTCTTGAAAGTGTGGGCGCATATCGGATGGAAACCTGGCTCAGCCGGGCGGGACTTGGGAGCCTGGACCGCCTGTTCGAAGCCAAAGATATACGCCGGCGTACACTCTTCGCTGCAATTGATGACGATGATTTGCTGGAACAAGCTGTGGCTGAAGCCGAGCGAATAGTGGGGGGATTCGAACGACCTGGCAGCGGTCTATTGCTGGTACTACCGACAACCCAGATCAGGGGTTTACAAAAAGTCAAGCCAAAAAAATCTGAAGAGATATCACCGCCTGGGGTATTGTCGAACTGGCTTATCCTGCGGGACACACTTGTAGAAGAAGTGGTTGCTATTATGGATCTGGAACCGACCGTTGTAAGCCCAGATACTCCATTGAATGAAGCCGCCCAGGCAATGTTGATGCATCCCAATGTACACGTAGTATGCGTGGTGGCGGAAGGTGGCCGGCTGGTGGGGCTGCTTGGTCTGCGTGCTCTTGCCGACGATATTTTCTTCCATATCATCCCCGAAGAGTTTCTCAGCGAAATAAGCGTTCTGGATGAAGCGATGGAGTTTGCCAACCGGAGTCGTATGCGCACCGTGGCCGATGCCATGCGGGATCCCGTCTGGGTAAAGCAAGGAGAAACCGTAAAGGATGCGTTTATGCGTATGCATGAGCACCACCTGACGGGCTTGCCGGTAGTGGATGGACAATATCATGTAGTGGGATATATCAACCTGCTGGAACTCCTGGCTATATTTTTGAAGCGGGAAGAAGAAGGGAATGGCTAGGAAGAGGGGTTATGAACCTAACTTTACTAACCGCAGGTATTTTTCTGATCACTTACGCTTTTATCGTCTCTGATAGAATACATCGCACAATAGCAGCCCTGTTGGGCGGGATGACCATCATTCTCTTTGGTGTGCTTGACCAGGATCAAGCCTTGCACGCAGTTGACTGGAATGTCATCTTCTTGCTGGCTGGGATGATGATGATAGCCACTGTGTTGCGGGAGACGGGTCTTTTTCAGTGGATCGCCATCCAAAGTGTCATGCTGGGAAAGGGAAACCCTTATCAAATCATGGTCATCTTGGTGCTTGTAACGGCTGTTACCTCAGCGCTGCTGGATAATGTGACCATCGTGATATTGATGGCGCCGGTAATCCTATTTGTTACAGCCAGTTTAAGGATCAGCCCGGTACCCTTTCTCATTGCCTTAATTCTGGCTTCCAACATTGGGGGGACTGCAACCCTAGTTGGTGATCCGCCCAATATACTTATTGGCAGTGCAGCTAACATTGATTTTTTCACCTTTGTTGTAAATTTGGGTCCGATCTCCTTGTTAATCTTGATTGCCTTTATCGGACTGGCCTGGTTCCTTTTTAAGAAGGATCTGCAAACTTCAAACATAGATCAGTTAGGATTCGAGGCTCTGGATACCTCAGAATTGATCACCAACGAGCCATTGCTGCGTAAATCTCTGGTAATTATGGCAGGTGTGATCCTGGGATTTCTATTTCACGGGGCTTTGCATATCGAGCCAGCCACCATTGCCTTGACAGGTGCTACGGTTCTTGTATTGTGGGGACGAAATGACCTTCATCACGTGCTGCAAGAAATCGAGTGGACTACGCTTTTCTTCTTCATCGGTTTGTTCATCCTGGTGGAGGCGTTGGTGGAAGTGGGGATCATTGAGGCTGTCGCTGAAGCCGCGCTACGCCTGACAGATGGTAACCTTTTGATGACTTCCATGTTGTTGATTTGGTTTTCGGCTCTAGCCTCTGGTGTTGTGGATAATATCCCCTACACAGCCACAATGATCCCGGTGGTGGAGAACCTGGGAGAGGCTATTCCAATAGGACCGCTGTGGTGGTCGTTGGCTTTGGGTGCCTGTTTGGGGGGGAATGCTACGCTGGTGGGTGCTGCGGCCAACGTTGTCGTTGCCAACCTTGCTGAAAAAAGCGGACAGCCAATAAGTTTTGGCCTCTTCCTGCGCTATGGTGTCATTGTCACATTCGTGTCCTTGGTACTGGCCAGTTTGTACGTATGGGTCCGTTATTTATAGGGAATTAACACAAGATATGAATTCTACGTCCAGGTACTCCTGTTCAGTGACATCAACGCAAATATACGTTTGCTGGGTTGAATGTACTCTTGATAATCAATCTGGGTCTGATCGGCAGATTGGTCTGCCTGGAACAGTAGTTGCGGGTAATATAATTGGACGCTGTGCTCTTTATTCTCAAACTCCTGGGGGGTTGCTGCTGCATTTCCAGCACGGAGCATGGATCTAATATGCTCGGATATGGAGTAAGTAGTTCGATTAGGGAGTTTGTCCTGTTTCACAACACTCTCCGTAGAATGGAGATGGCAGATGGTTGTTGATGTTGTGTTGATAGGTGTTTTGATTTTGGCAAATGGGTTCTTCGCCACTGCAGAGTTGGCGTTGGTAACCACGCGCAGAACGCGCCTGAAAATGCTCGATAAAGCTGGCGATAAGCGAGCGGCAAAAGTCCTGGCGGTACAAGATAATCCTGGGGATTTCTTAGCAATGGTGCAGATTGGCATCACCCTGGTTGGTACAACTGCCGCAGCTGTGGGGGGGGCTGAAGCAGTTCGGATTCTCTCACCATTTATCGCAAGCAGTCAGCAGCTGGCACCGTATGCACAGCAAATCGCATTAGTTATTGTGGTCGTAGTCATTACCTACTTTACCCTTGTTTTTGGCGAACTTGTACCCAAACGATTAGCTTTGCGTAACGCTGAAAACGTGGCCTTGTCATTCACTGCCCCGCTTGGTTTGCTATCCCGCCTGGCTTACTTGCCAATCCGTGTGCTCTCTTTTTCGGCCGATACAGTGCTGAAACTTATTGGCAGCGCTGAAGCACAATACCCATCCACCAGCCCGGAAGAAATCGAATTGCTCGTGAAACAAGGAACCGCTGAAGGAGTAATACAACCTGTAGAAGAGAGATTGATCGGCCGTATCTTTGACTATACAGTTCGCTGCGTTCAGGACGTAATGACACCGCGCACTTCCATCATAGCCCTGAATGTAGAGACATTGCCCTCAGAAGCATTAATAACGGCGAAGCGCTCTGGCTATTCTCGTTTCCCGGTTTACAACAGCGACATTGATCAAGTGGTTGGTTATGTGCATATTAAGGATATTATATGGGCTGCGGGGAATACCAATCTGCGCCCATATACCCGTGAAATCCATTTCATCCCCAGTGGCGCGTCGCTACCTAAAGCTTTTGAAATTCTTACAAAAGCTGGAACCCATATGGCCATCGTCCTGGATGAATATGGTGGCACACGTGGTTTACTGACCTTAGAGGATATGCTGGAAGAGATCGTGGGTGAGATTGAGGATGAACACAGTCCAATAACTGAGCAACTTGAATTTCCCACGAACGGAGATTGGGTATTTGCAGGAACTACCCCGATCTCGGAGGTCGCGGAACTGCTAGCAGTCGATTTCCAATCTCAAGGTATATTCACTACTCTGGCTGGATTTGTCTTTGCGAGCCTGGGAAAAATCCCCGAAACTGGCGAACAAATAAGCAAACACGGCTACATTTTCACTGTGAAAGAAATGGATCGATTACGCATCGCCAGCATCCATGTTCGCCACAATCTTCTCTTAAGGAAGGAATAGAATGTGGCTTTCCCGACTGGCGAGCATGAGAGGTAAATTATTTTGATTGTTGAAGTTTTATTGAATTCTTGTGAATGGCACCTCAAGGTTCACGATGGCAATAATGACGGGATTGGTTATGCCTTCGTACAGCTATAGTGTGAGCTTGTGGCCTGCTAATCAAGAGTGGCCAGCACCCCTGATTATTCTTCACAAGGGTTTTAGAACTACAATGTATAGACAAATTATTCGTTTTCTGTTTGGAGCAGTCTAATCTATGCTCCCATTCCTGCAGTTTATATTGGTAATTCTTGTGATCATTGCTTTTGCTAAGGTGGGTGGGTACTTCAGCACGAAATTAGGACAACCAGCGGTAGTCGGCGAGGTTTTGGCCGGGCTCATATTGGGGCCAGCAGTGTTGAATTTTATGCAATGGCCAATATTCACAGACCACCATCTAGGTGAAACAGTTTCATATCTAGCTGAATTGGGAATCCTATTATTGTTGTTTGTAGCTGGGTTAGAACTCGATCTTACCGACTTAGTTAAATCAGGTAAAACAGCTGTTTGGGTAGGAGTATTGGGGTTTATTTTTACTCTAGGTATGGGTTATATCCTGGCTATTATCTTCTCTTTTGAAAATCAACAAGCTCTATTTATAGGTCTGATGTTAGCGCCTACCAGTATCGGTATTTCAGCACAGACTTTAATTGAATTAAATGTCATTCGGAGTAAAGTTGGCACCACCTTATTAAGTGCAGCCGCAATTGACGATACTTTAGGTATCTTGAGCTTATCTCTATTTATTGCTCTTTTTCTAGGAGGAGCACCCAGCGAGAGCGCAAGCATTTTGTGGATATTGGTAAAAATGAGTTTATACATCGTTGTAGCTTCTGCAATTGGCTTCTGGTTTCTACCAAAATTGGCTCAGATAATAGAAAATTTGCCAATTAGTCAAGGTCTTATTGCTTTTACCTTCATTACAGTGCTTATCTTCGCATGGTCTGCAGAAGTGTTTGGGAACATGTCTGCAATCATTGGCGCATTTCTGGCGGGACTTTTTCTTGCCCGTAGTCCTCTAAAAGACAAGATCGAAAAGGGGTTTTCTTCCTTTGCTTATGGCATATTTATACCCATCTTTTTCATCAATGTTGGGTTATCTTCGAATGTAAGTCAGATATCTAGCGATGGGTTTTTATTGTTGGCTGGTATGATAGTGGTAGTCGTATTATCGAAACATATTGGGGCTAGAATTGGTGGTCGCTTAGGTGGTATGACTACTCGAGAATCTGTACAACTTGGATTCGGCATGATTCCGCGTGGAGAAGTTGTTCTAATCATAGCTACTGTTGGTCTTGTAGAAGGATTAATCGACACCATTATTTTTTCAATGATTGTCGTGTTAGTCGTTGTGACAACATTAATTACTCCCCCAATTTTGCAGCGTTTATTTTCTAATTCGAAACAATCAAAAAACCAATTAAATATGAAGGCTAGGAGATGAAACATGAATTTCCTAATAGTATTTGTGCTTGATAATTCGGACCAGTGCAGAGATATTCTTGATGCTTGGGAAAATGCTGGCATAAGAGGTGTGACAATTCTTGAAAGTTCGGGGCTTGGACGTGTACGCCTGGCAGGGATTCGTGACGATCTGCCACTTATGCCTAGTCTTAGTGATTTGTTCATGAATACTGAGACACAACATCGGACTTTATTTACCGTAGTTAAAAGCCAGATTCAAATCGATGCGATTGTCAAGGCTACCCAATCCATTGTCGGGGACCTGGAGCAAGCGGATACAGGATTTATGTTTGTAATACCAGTGAGTCAGGTTTACGGTAAAAGTAAGCTGGCTTAAATATATAAAGATATGGTGATAAATTGATTTTCCTCGTTGGAAATGCGTCTTCACAATGGCTCCTTGTTTTGATTCTGATCTTATTGGGATTGGTGTTATTGCGACTGCTGAGAAAATACGAGAATCGGGTGCAACACGGTCAAAAAGAACAGAGCGACGATCTATTAGTTGTCTTTTTAACATTGATTGCTTTCACCTTGGGTATCTTTTCAGCAGTTCTGTTATTGAGTATTTCACCCTGAATTACATAGTAGGAATTCTAGCCAGTCGATGCACAGTGTTTTCACTTAGACAATACATTCGGATATCCTTGTTTTAAGAATTAGGTATCGATTATTAGAATCCGATGGAAGCAAATAAATGAGTAAATTTTTGATCATCGGATTAGAAAATTTTAGCGTAAACCTCGCCAGTGCACTCTCCGAGGCTGGTCATTTCGTAATGGGGGTAGATCAAAACCCTGTAGTCGATCAAGATCTGATTAGGAAATAGAACGCTGTATTAAATACCGAAGTCTTTTGTCAGAAGACACTTGACAGAATTGGAGTAATGAACTTTGATTTAGTGATATTTATATAACCCAAAGAACCTGAAATAAACACCTCTCACTCACATCATCTCTCAATAAGTTAGGGAGTATCATTCGTTGGAGGTAACTGCAAAGAAAATCAAACAAGCGCAGAATTTGATACTTCTCATGGCCAACCCATTGAGTATTTGTTTATCCGAAGTGTGAACAAAATTACAACATTGAATACTGATCCCTTTACAACGCTTCTTTACATTCATGATTTGCTTTATGTCCAATCTGTAGCCAAGTATTTAAAAGGCTCTAGACTCCCTAATGGGACTCGGGTTGTGATATTAACGATAGCATCGATGCTATGCGGGGAGCAGCGTTCCCACAGCGCCCTCTCCCTCATTAATGTTAATTCTCGGAGTTTATCCTGACCGCGTAGCGTCCCTTTGGGAAAATGAAGGACCTAACTGCCGCTCTTCTCATAAAACAAGCCGGCGACGACCTCCAGGCAATCCCCTCCTTCCTCGCCCATTCCAACCTCTCCATCACCCAGATCTACAACCACAAAATTGAAAACCGCCAGGATGCTTCCTGGCTGAAGGTCGAGTCTCTCCTCGGCCTTTCTTGAGCATTCAGTGTCGATAACACACATTATCACCACTCCTGCTTCTATTAGCCGGTTGGTTTTGATTCCCGCAAATTAGTCGGATAATGTTTATATTATTAAACATTCGGCCGGGGAATAATTGAAAAAGGAGCCCGTCTATGCCCCATCGTAAACGCAAATCCTCTAAAACTGAAATCACAGATTACCACCACGACCAGACCCGCAAGAACATCCCTCCCGCCGACCTGGCCGGCCCATGTTGAGTTCTCTGGTTGTCAATGTTCAGGGATCCCCTGGCGTCGGTTATTTTGAGCTGGCCGAAAACCTGGGATTGCTGAAGACCAGATCTGATAAGTTTGACAAGGTATTCTGGGATAATTAGGTGGAAAAATGTTATCAGGAATGGGCTGTTGGTTTGTATATAAACTGAAGATGTTTAAGTGCTCCTCAATTGATGCTGAAACGAATATTGACATCCGATATAAACTGAAAACCGGAAAGGAGGATGTCCGGGTATTGTTAGCATGGGTATGAAATAGTTTATAGATCAACCATGTGTAAACCACGGCTAAATTATGAGTTGAATTATATATTCTGGGGTAATTACGATTATCTGTAGGAACAGAAATCTCTTGTGAGTGGAAAGCATTCATATTAAGAAGGAAAATCTTAAAATGGCAAAAGCTGAAAAAACATTTGTGGAAGTAGTTGAATTTGAAGAAGATAAATTGCTTCTGATAGGTGTGGTCAACAAAAACCAGTTAGAGGCGATTTTTGATATCTTTGAACCGCTATCGCGCAGTTGGCGAGGGCAGTACCAGTCTCTGGCTATCGCAATTGTTGATGCTTATATGGAGTGGCAGAAGAAGTAATCATAACCACGATTACCATCCACAATTCGTGAGAGTAATACCGCTATCTGGCAGGTTATGATTCCAGTATAGATGTGGTTTCATCCTTCCTGGGCCATTCCAACCTCTCCATCACACAGATCTATCTCCACAAAATCGAAAACAGCCAGAATACCATGTGGTTGAGAAGGTAGTTGGGTCCGCATTTGAACCAGCTGTTAATATTGTTTTGCTCCTCAATTGAAAAAGCCCCTCCACCCATGAGGATGGAGGGGTTGATAAGATAGGGATTTAAAATTATGCCGGTGAATAGGTTGGATCCCTGAGTTTGAGAGATCGCTCTACTCCATCACGATCCTTTACCAAAACTATCTCTACCCGACTTCTGATGAATTCCAGAAACAAATGACTGCGTTTTTAAGACGCAACTCTTCCTGTATCGTTACTTTGGCTTCTCAATTTATGGAGTCGCATAGTTCATACAGCTGGTTGTAAGCTTTATGGTCTGCTTCATCACCCCGTAAGGTGGGGCATTTCATTAGGTTCTTTTGTTTTTTCAAAAGATTTTAATATTTCCAACCACCCGGTTCACTTTCACCCTGTGGCACCCCAATTATTAGCTCATGCCCACCTCATAGAAAAAATCTTCCCGACAGAATTTTTCCTAAAAAGCAATCTCTGACAGTCAGAGCTCATCGCTTATAATGATGGTTATGTTTAAGGAGGAAAAACGGATAGTAGATTTAGTGATTGGAGCTTTAATAACAGTATGAATATCACATGGAATAACTAGAATTTTTTTCTCAGGAGTGCATCATTCACGAGAAAGGTGGAATTGGTTTGATATTATTTGGGTGGTATTAAAGATTTCTGATTTTATTGACGGGTTAACCTTAACAATGAGACCCGCTTCGGTGAAGAAAATATTATTACGGTAAAAATTATGAATCCTCAATCAAATTCGTTGCGAGTAACAAAAACCCTATTAGTCATCCTGTTAGTTTTTCTATGCTTGAGTGGTCTATTTGGGATATTTTTCCTAATTGATCCCAGTGGTAAGCTAGTGGAAGTCCCCATCAGTCTACTGGATAATCTGCCAATCGATACCTTTATATTGCCAGGTTTGTTTTTGTTGATTGCCTATGGCATAGGCTCATTTATTATTATATATGGTTTGCTCCGTCAGCGATTCTGGGCGCCGGTCGCTGGACTACTGCTTGGGTTGATATTGATAGGTTGGGTAATTGGACAAATCATTCTTTGGGGAGAGCCAGCGATACTACAGTATATCTATTTGACCGTGGGGGTAGCCATTTTTCTCCTAAGTTTGATAATAAGAAAACAGGGCATTATGGGATAATGTATTATAAAGTGGTGTCAATTTTTTGAAGTTAATAATCATCCTGTGCTTCCTTAAGTTTTTCCAATAACCATAAAAAGAAACCGGCGACGACCTCCACCAAATCTCCTCCTTCCTCGGTCATTCCAATCTCTCTATCACCCAGATCTATCTCCACAAAATTCAAAATCACCAGGATGTGTCCTGGCTGAAAGTGGCGGCTCTACTTGACTTGTAATTTAAATGGTGAGCTTTCAATCATTCGATTCTGCTACTCCTTGAAAGTAGCCATCCTGAGCGCAGTTGAAGGATCTAATTATTATTGGGGATTACCTGATTTTCAGGCTTTTAAAGAGGGAACCTTACGGTTTTAGAATCAAACGGTTATTCGTTTCTCAGGGTGCGAGATAGAATAGAGTGGAAAAATGGGAGGTAAATATAAATTTTACCAACGGTGGTACTTAAATGAGAAGGGGCTGTCCCTTGGGAAAGCCCCTTCTAAATTGCTTATAGTTAGTTGTTTATTACGGTTTACTGAATACCGCGCAAGCTGAGGGTACTGTTGTCAAAACGTGCAATTTCATCATACACGATAACAACGATAGGTCCACCTGAACCGCCAGCTTCGCCGCCAGCTTCAACACTGGAGGATGTCGATCCATGAGCTTCTTCGTTTTTATCTGCCGGGTAGTAACCATCATCACCAGCGGCAAAAACGCCACCAACGGAAAGTACTAACATCACGGATACAATCAATGCAACAAAAATCAAGTTTTTCATTTTTTAGCTCCTTTGGCTATATAAGATATTATAATAATACCATGTTTACCTTATTTGTCAATATATAAAATAATATTTAATACAACTCTCATATTTATTAATATAATACACAAGGGGATGGTCTGCCGGCTCCTGAAGAAATACCTCCGCCGATCGCG
Organism: uncultured Chloroflexia bacterium; assembly: GCA_963753725.1. Lineage (GTDB taxonomy): Bacteria > Chloroflexota > Anaerolineae > Anaerolineales > UBA4823 > CAVWDI01. The sequence continues at coordinate 27,333 of CAVWDI010000006.1, forward strand.
TCGTGGAGCATCCTTTAGGGTAGCATCCCCTTTTGGGGACCGGCCGCGTCAGCGTCTCCGTGAGACATTGATACCACCCACATTTCCGTCCACTCCCGGAGTTTATCCTGAATGGAATGAAGGACCTACCGCAGCTCTTCTCCGCAAAGAAGCCGGCGACGACCTCCACACTATATCCTCATTCCTCGGTCATTCTAACCTCTCCATCACCCAAATCTACCTCCACAAAATCGAAAATCACCAGGATACTTCCTGGTTGAAGGTCGAGTTCTCTCCTCGGGCTTTCTTGACACAACTTATTGATATTCCTCCCTAAGTGTTTCTTAATTAAATTCGATTGCAGACCTTTTATGAAAAATGTCAACAATTTGGAACGATCCTGTTCTTGTTCAGAGAAATTTTGACTTTACAAAGGATTGCTGATGTAAATAGATAGACGCTTACCAAGGGTCCGGAATTTTTAAGTAGCTTGTAATAACTAACAGAGTTCAAGTAACAATCCTGCATTCTCCCTCTCCATGAAGATCATTCAACAATAATCTCAAAATTCATGGGAATTTTTCTGGCGAGTGAATCGCCAAACGGGTAAGATTTTTCACATCTTTCCAGCAAGTATTCAATTTGAGCATTTGTTATCCCGGGAGCTTTTAACCAGACTGTGTAGGATATTACATCATAACCTGATCCCGATTTATCAAGACCAAAATACGACCGCAAATCATAATGACCATTAGCTTCGATAGAGAGACTTTCAACATCGATACCTAGTATTGAGGCGTTCAGGATAATCAATTCAACATTGCATGCTGCCAGAGCTGCCAGCAGCATTTGCATCGGGTTTAACTCTTTCACACCGCCTAAATATGTAACATTTTCGCCAAAATTGATTTTGGAACGCGATCCTCCCACCCACTCAGCAAAAACAGTTGGGTATCGATCAGCTTCGATAGGTTTTTTTTGAACCCCATCCCAATATTTTATTAGTTCGGATACTTTCCCACCATTTATTTTGATTGTTTGATTTATATTTATCTCCGAAGGGATATGGGGATATAGATGAGTATAGTTAATCGCTGTATAAAATCTGTCCTAAATTTGTGCTAGTTTCGTATTAATTAGACACCGAAATTGATTGTTTGATTATTACCTTTGAGCACTAAAATTGAATTAAGTGTTGTATACTTTTGTCCATGACAGGTAAACTCGATCTAATGCATAAGGCTTTGGATGGTTGTACTCAACTTCTGATCATCCCTCATAACGATCCTGACCCGGACGCAATCGCTGCAGCAGTGGGTTTACAGTATTTACTTAACGAGATATTCGGGATTTAAATTTATATTAAGTATTGGGGCAATATTGGTAGGGCGGAGAATAAAGCCTTGGTCAAATATCTGAACCACCCGCTTAAAAAATTTAAACATCAAGATATATATCAAGATATTCCGATTGCGTTAGTTGATACCCAACCAGGAACTGGTAATAATCCGTTGCTTAAAGGATTAACAGCCTCAATCGTTATCGATCATCACGCTCTGAAAGATGCTTCATCTAATGCAAAATATGTGGATGTTAGACCTGAAATTGGGGCCTCAGCGACCATATTGACTGAGTATCTACGAACCGCCGGTCTGGAAATTCCGGCCACACTGGCCACTGCCTTGTTCTATGGTATTAAGACCGATACGATGGGATTGGGGCGCAATGCTTCCCAAAGTGATAAAGCAGCTTATTTATACCTGCAGCCTCAAGTGGATGTTGATGCGCTGGTGCAGATCGAACGCGCTCAAGTTCCGCTAACCGATTTTAAAAGCCTGGATGGTGCAATTCATACTGCTCGGGTGTACGATAATGATTTGGTTATCTCGTACATTGGCAAAATGAAGTACCCTGATTTAGGCGCCGAAATTGCGGATTTATTAACGAGGCTAAAAGGCGTGAATTTGGTGTTATGTATGGGCACCAATAAAAGTGATTTAATTTTATCAGTACGGTCTCGCAGTCAACAAATTCGAGCAGGCAAATTGGTACAGCATATTATTGGAGACCTGGGAACCGCAGGAGGTCACGGCACGATGGCTGGGGGACAGATTCGATTGTCTTCAACAGATCCGGAATTGTTGGTTGATCAGCTTTCGAAGGAAGTTCTTCAATATATCAAGGGCGACGATTTTTTGGTCGGGAAACCATTCATTTAAGAAAAGGGGTAAAATCGGTTTTTATCCGGTCGGGACAAATAATATCGGTATATTTGTTTTAGCTCGAACAATGTAGTTGGAAATACTGCCAAATCGCCAGCGTATTGAATGGGTCCAACCATGCGAACCAATAATTATCAAATCGCAATGACTGGATTTTGCATATTCAAGGATTTCGAACGGCAGGTTGCCTAGCGATCAATCTTAGTGGTTACAGTTAAGCCTTTTTCTCGCAAATCTTCAGCGATATCATCTAAGTAATACTGAGCATAATCATCCAATTGCCCCACCGCTTCCTCAACCATTGTGGGAAGTGCTCTGAGTGTTGGGCGTAAATGTGCAATTACCTTGATTAATACTACTTCTGCCTTATGTAGTTCAGCTTCTTCAGTCAATATAGACAGGACTTTTTCAACAGTTTCAGATTCATCTAAAGGAACTAAAATACGCTTGAACATTGATAGTTCCCTCACATTTAATTACCTTATTTGTTAAATTGAAAAGTTAGCAAAATCCACACCTGACCCCGTGCAATTGTTTACATATTAAATAAATGAATATATTAATCCCCTTCCAGAATATATTCGTATCCTGAACAAGTCTTGCTGTACCAGTGGTTTATTTTCGATTTTGATTTTTGAATTAAACACGGGAAAAAATCCCGATTATCTTCTTAGCCCCTTTTCTTAAAGGGATAAAAAGATCATCAAATATATGGGTAGATTAATCCTGAGAAATTGAAAAAACCCAGGGCAATTATTAGATAATCACAAGGGTTTTCTACCAAAATTTTATTGTCTGAAATTTTTAAATAGGTAAACGATCAACACAACAATAGGGACCGAGAGGAAGAAAAAAATTTTTGCAGCATCAATCTTTTTGGTCCGGTTTTCAAGTTCTAAATCCGATTCTTCGGCCAACCTCAAATTGATAACAATTTTGCTAAAATTTTCACCTATTTCCGTCACGGTTTCGCGAGCGATAATTCTATTATGATCTAGGTGACCATCAATAAATACCCGGAATTATGTAAATCCTGTTATTTGACCATCAGTATTCAAAATAATTTCCCCCATCCTGCCAATAGATTTTCCATCTTTAGCAGCGATTTGTTTATAGAATAACCGCTGACGCTTGATCCAATCGTCAGGAATTGCAAAATCAGCCACGTTTACAACAACCTCCGAAAACCTGGTTATAAGAGCATCCTTCCCGACTGTAATAATATGATCTCGGTGTATATATTTGATATTCTTACAAAAAGGTTTGTATGCGCGCATGGATATGGCAACTAAAAAATTTTATGTGTTGTCAAGATAAAGATCCTGTATACACCCCAGTCGCTTGCCTTCTGAAAGGCTGTATACTGGTTTGCCAATGCAATCTTTTCCCTCGCGCAATCTTTCTCCTGTTATTCATAGAAATACAAATGAAAAGTTAAAAATATTATATAAATCAATCGTATAATTATTGTATAAAAGAGCTATCAAATATGCACATTTCAACCGCATACTGTACGAATTTTTGAAGAAATCTAGTATTTTTTTTGCGATGGATGCCGTAGAGATATTTGAACAGTAATCAGCCCAGAAGATCAGAGTGATCACCATAATATTCAACCTCCCCTGCATCGTTGAATGCAGTATCGGGTGCCTTGTTGCAGATTATTAATTTAATTATTTATGATGTAAGAAGTACTTTTTACAGGAGGTAAACGATGGAGGTTCTATTATTTTCCCAATATCCGGAAGAGACCGCCGTTCTGAAGCTGATCCTGCAGCAAGCAGGATTTGTTGTCCGTTCATCAAAAGGTTTAGAATTAGCGATTGAGTCTTGGCCTGAAAGGCCGGCTGATATGGTTCTAATAGCACAGTCGGAAGTTGATCCAGATGTAATGAAGCAAATTAAACAAATGCGCATGTACACGGTCATCCCTATTTGTGTTATCACGGACCCGATTCCTGAATACCTTCAGGTTGATCTTCTGGAAATCGGGACAGATCTGCTGGTCATAAGACCATATGGGTTACGTTTTTTATTAGCTCAAATAAAAGCCTTAATGAGGCGCAGCGCTAGTGTACCTTTTCACAGTTTGCCAACTTTATCCCAGGCTGATTTGGTCCTTGATCCATCCACTCGTACCGTCAAAGTTGGGGAATGTGATTCCAAAAGGTTGACTCAGCTGGAATTTCGACTCCTTTATACATTAATGATAAATGTAGGCCAGATCTTGCCGGCAGAAAATATAGTGGAACTAGTTTGGGGATATTCTGGGGAAGGTAATCGTGTGCTAGTACGCGGCTTGGTGCAGAGGCTTCGTTCAAAAATTGAGCCTGATACCAAAACCCCGCGTTATATAATGACTGAGCCTGGCATCGGTTATTATTTTAATCATTATTAATATTTTTTTTATCGGTTTCCCTAGTAACCAATTAATCAAAATCCTTCATCTGACTTGGAGGATTTTTTTTATGCCCGCGCAATATACTGATTTATTTTCCTTTACTTGTATAAATATTTATACAGAAATACTCAAATTGGATGCAAAATAATATTCGAATATGACTTATTTTAGACAACTGTTGTCTAAAATTGTATTTACAAAAATGAATTGAATGGAGGATGAAATGATATTGGCAGAGTGTCCAAATTGTTGTTCACACATCGAAATCAAAGACGTACCCGTTATCGGTCAACAAGTCGAATGCTTTTACTGCGATGTTCAATTGGAAATTACATGGTTATACCCGGTTACCTTAGACTACCCTGAAAGGCATCTTTCTCTTAAACAAGATGTAGAAGTTCTCGAAGAGCAATAGCATTATAGATCCCCAAGAAGAGCATCTTTTAGATTCATAAAGCAACACTTCCAAGTTGAATAATTTTAACTGAAAAAGAGGTAAATTTAATGAAAACAAAAACTAGAATTCGAACCAGGTGTTTGGTATGCGGTGAACCTGTTCATTTCGAAAAGTATCCCAGATTGGGAGAGATTATTACCTGCCAATTCTGTGATGAAAAGCTTGAAGTCGTTCGATTAGATCCTATAGTTCTTGACTGGCCCTGGGATGTTGATATTGCTGTGGAAAATGATTATATTGAAGAAGACCACGGTTATTAGCGAATTAACCAGTGCACAATGAACAGCATCCTCTCATATTTAAATCAAAGGGTTTTCAACGGAGTGTTAAGGGATACATACAAATTGAATTCCGATAGTTATCCTAATATTTCTTCTTTACAAATCGCGTTGGTTGGTAATCTCAAAGAGAAATTAACCAAAGGTATTTTTGATCCGCCTGATGCTGGAGCTGAATTTGATAGAAACGAGACAATTCAGGCAATTACCGCGGCATTAGAATCCGAGCATCACAGCGTAATATACCTTGAGGCAGATAAAAACCTGCCAGGTATGCTCAAATTATTCCAGCCAAATATTTGTTTCAACATCGCTGAAGGTTATAAGTGCGAAGGAAGAGAAGCGCTCGTGCCAGCGCTGTGCGAATTAATGGGTATTCCATACACTGGTTCCGGGGTGGTGGCAAATGCAATATCTTTAGACAAAACAAAGACGAAACAAATTTGGAGTAACCTGGGATTACCGGTGGGCGACTTTCAAGAAATTAGATCCTTGGATAGTTTGACGGAAAACTCCATCGAATTTCCAGTGATCGTCAAACCAGCCCGGGAGGGAACCGGGATGGGAATCGATAATGGCGCATTGGTGTATACCAAACGTGAGCTATTTTCACGAGTGGATTGGGTACTGCAAACATATCAAGAACCAGCTCTTGTTGAAGAATACCTGCCAGGACGTGAATTCACGGTAGGGTTTATCGGAAATCAGGGTGACCCTTCACACAGGTTGCGGCCAGAACTTTATGACCAGGAAGGCTATCACTGGTTTCCAGTACTGGAAATCAATTCGAATATTAGCGTTACCCCGGGTATATATGGACATTATGCGAAAGAATTCTATATCGGCGAGAGCGGTGCTCCGGATTACTTATGCCCTGCGGAAATATCCGAACAATTGAAGGAAGAATTAATTTATCTGGCAAAACGCGCCGCACAGGCGATTGATGCGCATGATGTGTCCAGGGTGGATTTCCGCCTCAAGGCTAATGGCGAACCATGTCTTATGGAGATTAATACCCTTCCAGGATTAACGCCAAATATCAGTGATTTGTGCTTCATGGCGGATACTGAGGGATTGAAGTACGACACAATAATCACGGAAATTTTACACCTTGCTTTAGAACGATACGGTCTGTTTTCCTTCGATAACCAGGTCAGGCTGGATCAAAAAGCTGTGTGCGCAGTGCCTGGTAATTTGATTATTTAGTATAAATCCATCGAACATTAGAATTTATCATCTGGGATCATAAAACGTTAAAAATTTATACATAAACGCTGAATTTTATACTGAATTAATATCAATTTCCCACAGGATTTATACAACATTTCGGTATACTGATTTGGATATATAGAAATGTTTTTTGAGAACTGGTTGGGTTATTTTCACAATATATTTGAAAATATCGGGATTTTCTAAGGTATTGATGAAATGAAAAAAATTGAATGCCCTGTCTGCGGGAATTTAGTTCAGTATTCAGGGAAACTCTTTGAGGGTCAAATATTTTCATGTCCAGCATGTGAATCAATGATTGAAGTAATCTTGACAGACCCCATAGAGTTGGATGTATATCATTATGAGGGAGAAGAGCTGATTTTCGGAACTAACAATCCGAATAACTACGTCAAAAAAGATATGATCAGATGTACGCGCTGTAGAAAAATGATATATCCCCCAAAGAAATTATGGATTGGTGATCTGGTAACTTGTTTTGCTTGCGGAAACGAACACCAGGTGGTTGGTTTGAATCCGGTCGAATTAGATATTCCTTATGATGGGTCGGATTTCGACTTAATGGATGAGGATTTTGAGGGTAGTTCCTACGACTTATATAAAGAAATTTAGCCCTGATCGTCAATAGATTTGAGAATAAGTTTATCCATTTTAGTAATCACTTTTCGATGGAAGATAATCTTTCCAATTGACCCGATTTATGCTGTATTTTGAAAGGAGATGAACATGGCTAAGGAAAAGAAAGATAAAAAAGGCAAGAAAGACAAGAAAGATAAGAAGAGCAGCAAGAAGTAGGTAACATGCTGGAAGGAGAAACCCCAATCTATTTTAATTGGGGTTTCTCCATATGCAGGAAATTGAATGGGGCTGCGAAAAAGCCCCGCTTGAGCCGGCCGCCGGCTCATCCAAAATCCCTACCACTGATTGAAAATATGGGTGAAACGGAATATGGTCCTGACCGAAAATACACAGATAAAGATCACATATTTAACCGAACGGGGATTTGAAAAGTTAAATAGTGAGCTCGAGTTCTTGCACAATGAAAAAAGACTGGAGATCGCAAAAAACCTGCGCGATGCCGCTGACGACAACGATCTGGCGGAAAACAATGAATATATGCTTATCAAATATGAACAGTCCATTATTGAAGGACGCATAAGTGAACTTGAGAGATTGTTGAGTTGGGTCGATATAATCACGCCAGGAAGCGACCAGGGTACGATACGGCTGGGGAGCACAGTGACTATTCAGGAGGATGTTTACCCTTCTGACACTTATACCATAGTAGGAACTGCTGAAGCGAATTCTCGAAACGGCATGATCTCCGACGCATCACCACTGGGTAAATCTCTGCTGAAACATCAAGTTGGCGATGTAATTGAAGTGCTTACGCCGGATGGATTGATCAAATATAAAATTCTAAGCGTTAGTTGAGATTCTTAATTTTTGACAGGCGATTTGAAATGAAATCAAAAAAAAGGGTTGAATGCCCAACCTGCAGGGAAACTTTTCATTTGGAAAGTTGGTTAAGGATTGGTAATCAAGTTTTATGCCCTTATTGTGAGGAATTACTCGAAATCGTTAAATTAAATCCTTTCACTCTCGCTTGTGCGTATTCGACCAATTGGAGAGAATTTCAAGGAGAAGATTGGGACGGGACCGTTTCGCGAAAACAGGTTTCACGCCATCACTGAAAAATTTGGAATTCTCTTTTGTAACTGAAAATTGGATTCTTTTCTTTTAATTAAAATTTCGACGACAGGATGTCGTTTCAAAATTATTGTATCTAAGGAATAAATTGATCCCAGTAATCTTATTCATCTGGATCATATGAGGCGTTTATGCTTGTAAATTCAATTGTCTTGACAACCGGATTACTCATTTTTATCGCTAGGGTTATCGATGTATCTCTGGGAACCATGCGTACCATCAGCACAATTCAAGGGAAGACCCAGCTTGCATTCTTGCTTGGATTATCCGAGATCAGTATATGGGTATTCGTCATCTCTGCGGTATTGAATAATATCTCTGAGAACCCCGTTATTGGATTATTTTATGCACTCGGGTTTGCGACTGGTAATGTAGTCGGCATAATTTTAGAAAGGAAAATTGCTTTTGGTCATGTGAACTTGAGAATAATAACCACACAAAATGGCAGGATTTTAGCTTCAAAAGTCAGGAAACTTGGGTATTCAGTCACCAGTTTTCGGGGTGAAGGTCGCTCAGGTCCTGTTACTGAACTATATATTCTGTGTCGACGGCGCGACCTTAATCATATTTTACGCTTGGCTCGTGATGTTGAACCCGATATATTTTTCGTAACTGAACCGATTGGCCTTATGAGGAAAGTTGGTAGTCACCCATAAATTTATTACCTGGGTTGGGAGCTTTATACTGCCCACCCGGATTTGTAAGTTAGCGATGTGATTAAAGTGCACGATCCTGTTGCCAAAGATAAAAAACCTTTGTGTGGCAGGGATCATTCAAATTTCTGTCAGGAGTAATAAAAATGAAAGCAATCAAGAGGATTGAATGTCCAACTTGTGGAGAGACATTTCAATTGGATAAACGGTTATCAAAGGGTTCACAATTTTTATGCCCTTATTGTGAGGAATTACTCGAAGTAATTAGATTAAAACCCATTACGCTGGGCTGTGTATATTCTACCGATTTCGCCAAATTCGAAGAATTAGAGAAAGCCGCAAACGTTTGGCAAAAACGGATCTCACCATTAAATAATGTTCATGGGAACAATCAATAAGATCTTAATTAAAGACATCTACTAAATTGATATCGAACCGTCGTTTGTTATTTCGCAAGATGCAGAATTCACCAGGGTTATCCACTTAAACGCCGCTTCATCTGAAATTCCGGGGGTTCTGGTAACGGAGGATGAAGAACAATTATCTGCTGTTTTATTTAGGTCTGATCTGCTTGATTGGGCAAGAGTGCAAGTACGGGATTCCTTTGAGGGTAACGGACAAAGTTCAGATACAATAATGCATTTCAGAAATAAATTCCTTTTGACAACGGTCAGTGAAATTATGGGTCCCATCACTGAAATGGGGGCAGATAGATTGGAAAGCTCGCTAAAAGATGCCATGTGGAAAATGGTTGCACTGGATTTAGTTGGTCTACCGGTTGTCGATAATGCCAATCAAATCATCGGTTTTATCTAACTATCGGATATTTTAGCCAATTCATTAGAGGACAGAAATTTTTCTCAATAAACCGTTGGTTGTATTTATTTTTAGGTTAATTATTTTTTGACATTAATTAATTTCTGGGGATTAAATTGGTTGATTGGAAATAGGGCACGATCACTTTAGACGAGTTTTTTGCACCCCGCCGGCTAAAAACCGTAGAAAACGCGCTGTTTGAGGTGGATGAGATGAACAGAGCTTTAACTTATGATCCTCGCTGGGAGTATGGGTTAAATAACCATACTCCTTTTTGGGCAAGTCTGGATACTGTAGATTACATAGCTGGATTATTGGAAGATACAGGTTGCCGCACTTTACTTGTCAGAGCCGACGATAAACTCGAGTTCAATCTTAGAGAAATCATGAAGGCACACCCTGGGTCGTTGGTTTTTTGGATAAATGAATTCATGCCATCTAATTCGGGTGCGGATGTGTTCACTGTCCGGGATGTCGAAAAGGTTGGGATGATGTTTACTGGACCGTGCCTTAGGACTCTGGAAATTGGGCTCAATAAAGAATCCACGAAAAATGTTTTCAGGAGACTTGGTTTAAAAACCCCTGATTTTATTGTGGTGGACCCTGGGGATGGTTTGTCCATTTACCAATGTTTAAAATGGAACAGCAATGTCATAATAAAACCCTTGCTTCAAGGTCACAGCATGGGTATAGATGGAAATTCCGTTATTTACAGTGGATATCCAATCAAAATAAAGCAAAAAGTAGAAGCGATCCATCGCCAGTTTAATGAGCCTGCTATTGTTGAAAGATACATTGGAGGTGATGATGCAAGGGAATATACTTTACCGGTTCTGATTTCCCATGATGGAAAATTATTGGATTTACCGATAATTGGTATTGATTTTTCTAAAATTCCTCCTGTAAATGGAAACTTGAGATACCTGAACTCAAGGATTTAAACAGGAAAAACGTACAACATGTAAGAACATCATTGAGAAGGATTATCTTCAAATACCCGCGGAATTGCCTGAAGATATCACAAAAGAGTTAACCTCTGATGTCGCAAACATCTTAAAAACAATGGGATGCAGAGATATAGCTCGCGTCGATATAAGAGCTGATGGCAACAATTGGCAATACATCGAAGTTAACGCCAACCCGGGCAAGAATAAGTTCAGTTATTTTATGATGTCCGCATATTCCCTAGGGCTGGATTATGACAATATTATCGCCTGGATCCCATACCAGGCTATGATTAGATATGGTCTTACGCCTCCTCTGGGATTGGAGCTGCTCGTGCAGCCTGTCTCAGCGTTGTTCGACGATGGCAGGTTATCCGAGAAAAATTACAGAAATTTATAGCCGGTCGGTTAGAAAATTTTGAGTGTATCCGATTCATAAATTCAAATATTTTTATATTGGATGTCACAATAACAAATCTCTAAGTTTTAGGAGATGATGGGATGAAATCAATTAAGAGAGTAGTTTGCCCCACTTGTTACAAATCATTTCATTTAATCAATGGTCACCAGGTAGGGGACCACATCCAATGTCCTCATTGTGAGGACTTACTTAAAATTATCAAATTAAAACCACTTCTTGTGGACTATATATATTCAATCGATTTTGCAGTATCTGAAGAAGCCGATTTGTTATTATTTGATTAAGGGAAATGAGGGAATAAAAGATGCGTAACCTGAATACTATACTGATTAAAGACTTCTACCAGATAGATGTAGATCCTCCAATTGTTATTTCGCAAGATGATGAATTCGCCGAGGTTATACATTTATTTTCGTCTTCATCTGAATTACGCGGGGTTTTTGTTGCGGATCATAAAGACCAATTTGTTGGTGTGATAACAAGATCTGATTTGCTTGATTGGACCAGGGTGCAAGTAGGCGACTTCTTTGATGAGGGCGGACAAACTTCTGATAAAACAATTCGCCTCAGCAATCTTATCCATGCTACAACTGTCGGTGAGATTATGAATCCCAATACTGTGATGGCTTCAGTCAGGTTGGAAAACACAGCAAAAGACGCCATGATGAATATGGTCACACATTATATTGTCGTAATACCAGTTATCGATGATGAAAATAAAATCATTGGGGATATTAAACTTTCGGAGTTGCTAGAAGCATCTTTAATGGACCAAAATTCATCTCAATAAAAAATTTTTGATATTTGATTTCAGTATGTTTTATTTAAAAAAATGTCTGTAAGAAGGTTTAATCTTGAAGAAATCTAACGAACAAGGGTTAACCCAATTCTCAAAACTGAATTTGTCACTTCCCATTATTTAAGACCATCGCTTTATCTGCCACGGCCGCATTTTTAAGCCTGGCAGGGCATTCGGCTAACATAATCATGATGGGTCCCGGCGGATACCGCTTTTTCGATTACAGCAGAGTAGGTTTCCCTCTCACAATAGCCCTCTTTATCGTTTCAATGATCTTTCTGCCTATCATCTGGCCGTTTTATCCTTGAAGACATATATCAACTATCCAAGATTTTACTTATCCAAATCTGATACAGGAGTGAAACCATGAAATCAAGTGTTGTCTTTCCATATAATGAAATCGGAAATGATACATATATGCTTACAGATTTTATCCAGTCAGTAGAGGAAATGGGGTACGATTGCCTCAATATTCCAGTTTTGGATTTGGGGGCGGCTTCCAACCCGTTTGGTAGTATTTTGGAAGGTTTTTCCATCCAACCTCCCCGTCAGGAAATATTTAAGCTAATAGATTTTTTGGCTGATCTGCCGACATCGCTTGAGATAGCCGCAGGGATTCTAAATCTTCCTCAGCATCCAACTGTTTTGGTAGCGGAGCAGACTGCCGAAATTGATGTAATGTTGAACGGTCGCCTGAGAATTGGGGCAGGATTTGCTGAAACTGATCCCGAAATTCAAACACAAGGGTACGATTTTATTTATCGTGGAAACCAGATGGAGGAGCAGATTTCACTTCTCCGCGAGTTGTGGGTAAACCCTCTCGTCACCTATCATGGTAAATATCACGCCGTTGATGAGATAGGTATTGGTCCAATGCCCGTTCAGCGTCCCATCCCAATTTGGCTGGTCGGTGATGCTGAAGATGATATCCGTCGAGTGGCAAATCTGGGTGATGGATGGTTATTCAGGCGACCTTTTCCTGATAAGTCAAAATCTCAATTTGAAATACTACACAATTGTCTTGAAGATGCAGGGCGTAGCCTGGATGGATTTGGCATCGATGTTCGTGTAAATCTTTCAAATCACCATTGCAGGTCCTGGCCTGAATTAGTTGAAGGCTGGCAGTCACTTGGAGTCACTTATATTGGAGTGAATACAATTGGTTCAGAATATAAATCAATGAATGAAAGGATCGATGCGATCCGGATGTTTAAAGATGAAACTGGTTTGTAAATATGTATAATGTGATGGTACGTATTCGCTGGTTGTCGAATTTGATAATCGGATTATTTGCTTGTAGCAAAATTTTTCCTCGAAAATGTTGTGATCTCGGGAGGTAATCATGACCAGGGTCATTTTTTTCGGAATACTACTGCTTTGTTTGTTTGCCTGCACTCCTTCTGAAGCGACACTTCCACAATCTGAGCCGTCGCAGTCGCAGAAAGAAGCAGCACTGCCTGAGGTTGCAGGGACAACAATTCACACCCCATCGACTATACCTCAACAAACGGCAACATCTGCACTGCCATCGCCCATTCCAACTGAAACACCGGGAGATAACCAGGAACCAGTTTTTTTTCCACTGTCAGAGCTTGGTCAACTAGTTTCGGGCAGGCGCAGCTATACGTTCCTGGATCCAGCACGCCAGGATCGTCGGGTAGAAGTTTTTGTGTGGTACCCGGCCGTTCAATCAGAAGGACAAGCAGGGGATGTTGTTCAGGACGCACCTCCGGATCGCACCGGCGCTCCTTATCCGGTCATTCTCTCTTCAGCAAAAGTGGCTGGGTTATTTGGACCGCACCTGGTTTCATATGGTTTTGTCGTCGTGGGTGTTAGGTTTCTTGATACTTACGAACCGTGGGATTTTAACTTGGTCGACCAGCCGCTTGACATCTTATTTGCTCTGGAGCAGGTTGCCGCCGCCCCTCTTGAACGTCTAGATGGAATGCTCGACGCAGATCGTTCCGGTGTTATGGGATATTCATTCGATGGCTACAACTCCCTTGCTCTTAGTGGCGCGCGCATTGCCCCCAATTTTTATAAGCAGCAGTGTAATAATGTCCATACGAAGGATCCTCCTCTCTCTGAATGGAGGAGTTGGTATTTCTGCGACTTGGCTGCCAGGTGGGACGAATTCGAAGACCATGCCGGCAGTCAGCTCACAGTAAGTGATGATGGTCTATGGAAACCGATGACCGATCAGCGCATTCTCGCCGTCATGCCAATGGCGCCCGAGGGAGCCTGGATATTCGGTGAGCGTGGTTTGGCAGAGGTAGATAGACCCACTCTCATAATTGCGGCTACCGAAGATAAAGGTGACCATTTTTGCCCCTATGATTTAGAGGCCGTATATATTTTTGAGCATTTAGGCACTCCGCAAGCTGGTTTGATCTCCTTTATAGGTCAGGGACATATGATGATTATGCAGTCGGAGCCTTTGGCGCGGCATGAAACACTTTGCAGCCGCCTTTTTCGGTTACCATCTCCAGGGGAGAAATGAATACGCCAATTATTTTTCAGAAGAATTTATCAACCAGTTTGATGATTTAGCCTGGGGGGTATATCCCGTATCCGAGTGATTAAATCTATTATCTGGCCTTTTTACCCATAAAACTTTGATTATCAACAATCCGTTTCCGGACTATTCTTCGAAGATTTGTGGATTGCGGATTTATGGTTTTTTGGATGGCTCGGCTGTTTTTTAAATTATTCGAATATTATATTATGACCCACGAGTAAACTGGAGGGAACCATAAGTAAGTTCTTGCCGGTCATAAAATTGGGTTTCATTTACGGGTTAGGGAAGCGTACACATCGCGCCGCGAGGTGGATTTTAATGGAGCGTATCCTTCAGCGGGAAGCACCCCTTTGTGTATATAGCATTGGGGCTATCTCCTTCTTCCTTGATCATTCCAACCTCTCAATCACCCAGATTTGTCTCCAAAAAAGTGATTAGCCCGGATGCTTCCTGGTTAAAGGTTGAATCACTATTGGGGATTACTTGATTTTCAGATTTTGTTAGGGGACAGCTTACGGAATTTGAATACAATTTTTGAATGTAGCTTTGCTTGAGAGAAAAAAAATTGACCAGAAAATGGGTGTTAATTGTAGTAGTACCATTGAGGTACTTAAATTAGAAGAGGCTGTCTTGAGGAACTGCCATCCTGAACCGAGCGAAATATCTCTCCGTGGCGTCGGCGAGATATTTCGCTTAAGGCCAAAGGAGTGCTGCGTGTCGTTCAGGCTGACAGTCTCTTGGGACAGCCCCTTCTAAATAGCTTTTAGTTTTTCGGTTATTACGACTTACTCGATCCCCTTAATGAAAGGGTTGAACCGTCAAATCGTGCAATTTCATTAGTTCCTGAAAAAACAACTGGTCCACCGGATCCACCAGACACATTGCCAACCTCAACACTGGAGGTTGTCGATCCACCGGCTTCTTCGTTTTTATCTGAGCGATAATTTCCATCATCAGGGGCAGCAAAAGCTGCACCAACGGAAAGTACTAACATCACAGATACGATCAATGCTACCAAAATTAAGTTTTTCATTGTTTAGCTCCTTTGGCTATATAAGATAGTATAATAATACCATCTTTATCCAATTTGTCAATATATAAAATGCTTTCTAATATAAATATAATAAATATTATTTTAATACCTCCGCCAAACTGCCGCACTCCCCAGAAAAGAAGCCGGCGACGACCTTCAAGACATCACATCCTTCCCCGATTATTGCACCCGCTGCATCACCCGTATCGATGTGCACACCAGGAAGCTGCCAGGAATTATCCTGGCATGATAGAGAAAATATTATCCGTATTAATAATAAAAATATCTATTTGTTTAGAAAACTATCCGCGGATTTTTTCCAAATTGTAAATACAATCTTTGAAAGGATAATGGATTTTATGGAAAGGGTGGGTATTGTCGCAGTTTTTTCCAAAAGTTGCCGGGCATTTGTGGGTTTACGGAGGTCTAAATTGCTAATAAAGTCACAACCACAGCAGCAATTAACACCAGCAGCATTCCAGGCACCAGTGACCTTTTGAGCAGAGCTGCTCCTCCAATAAGGACAATGGCTCCCTTGGCAATCGTGTTTGCAATTGTAGCGATGACGATGGATTGGGCTGCCACGGTCATTGAAATTGTTCCGGCATCGCTGAGCTGCGCCAGAGAGATTGTGATCGCATCTACATCCGCAAACCCTGAAAGCATACTGGAGATATAAACACCCGTGTCCCCGAAATACAATTGTGCGGCTCGTGCGACCACCAGGATCAATGCATACAACAAGCCGAATTTTATCGCTGAAACAAGATCAAATGGATTTGAAAATTCCTGGGTGTCCTTTTCAGTGGTCCTCTGACTTAAATACAGGTAAATACAATACAGCAGTCCTACCGCTCCAGCTGCAGCAATCGGTGGCCAGACAAGGTACAGAAGTTGGAGGTTCAGTACCCCAACTTCAACTAGAACTCTGCCAAACATAACTGTCCAGGCGATCATAATCGCCAGAGTAAACGGTTTTGCTAATGAGGGCTCACGGTTGCTGCGTTCGCTGAACCCTAGAGTCACACCCGTGCTGGATACCAGCCCGCCAAGCAGACCTGTGATACCGATACCGCGTTCGGGTCCGGCAATCTTGATCGCTAAATAGCCGGCGAAATTGATCCCGGATATAAACACAACCATCAGCCAGATCCTGAACGGACTCAGCACATCGAAAGGGGGCGGTAAGTTGTTTTCCTTGGGCAGGACAGGCAGGATCACCAGGCTGATAACAGCAAATTGAAGCGCAGCGAAGATATCCTCGCGAGTAAGCGCTTTCACCAGGCGGTCGGTTTCAATTTTTACGGACAGAAGAACGGTTGTTGTGATACCCAGGGCTGCCGCCAGGGTCAGGTAATTCCAGTAACACAGCGCCCCAATCAGTACGGTTATCAGAATTGTAATTTCGGTGGTCAAGCCCACATGCCCAAGCATGGCATCGTTAAAATAGGCGATTGCCGAGAAAACCCCCACCATCAGCAGAACAGCCAGGAATGCAAATGAGGTTTCAAATACATCTGCAACCATAGCCGCCAAAGTGCCGACCAGAGCCATCAGGGCAAATGTACGTTCTCCAGCCAGCAAATCACGTTTCTTTTCCCGGAAGGCGTACTCACGCTGCAGACCGATCATAAAGCCTATCGCCAGCGAGATTCCGAATCGGAAGAATAAATCAGCTGATGCCATCATCGTTACCCAAAGATTATACCCTTTCCACAGCCTGTTTCTTGCTGGTCGGAAGCCGCATCTACGCCGGTGATCTCCTGGTACCCTTGTGCGTTCACATCTTTTACCGTTAGCGCACCTTCACTTTCAACATGGCCATTCTCACACACATATTCAATGCGGGCATCAACCACTACGAACTTAACTCTACACTATCAAATTACTGAAATCGCAATAAATCAGTATATAAGATACTGGTTATTTCTTTCCACTTGTCCTAATATTAACTAGAAGACAATGCTTGCCTTTATATCAGATAATCATCCAAGTTAATTATGGAGGGTTTCTCATGGATAACGAATACACCCATATCTCCTTCATCCTGGACCGCACCGGCTCGATGCAGAGTATCCGCGACGATACAATCGGTGGGTTTAACGCATTCCTGACTGAAAATAAAAATCAACCTGGAAGGATAACATTGACGCTGGTACAGTTTGACTCGCAGGATACTTATGAGGTCATCCATCAAATCACACCTCTGGATGACGTCCCTGACCTCACACATGAAACCTATGTACCGCGCGCTTCAACGCCTCTTCTAGATGCGCTCGGCCGGGGGATTAATGACCTGGAGCAGCAGCTTTCACTGTTGGAGGAAGAAATGAAACCGGCGGGCGTCGTTTATGTTGTTGTCACCGATGGGAAAGAGAATGCAAGCAGAGAATTTGGCCGGGATCAAATTGTCAAAATGATCGCTGAAAAACAGGAGAAAGACGAATGGCAGTTCGTTTATCTGAGCGCAGATCTGGACGCCATCAACGAAGCCATTCAGCACGGATTTCGGGACAGGTCTGTAATGGGTTTCGATAAGACATCTGTTGGTTCAAGGGCAGCATGGGATTCACTTTCGAAAAGACATAGAACATACCGGCGCGACTTACAGAGAGGTTTTGGTTTCATCGAAGAAGACCGCCGACATCATGAAGTTGAAAAGAAGAGTAAGAAGGGATCCAATTCTTGAGATAAGCACACTGTTGCCTAGTTCTTTTAATAAGCTGGTGGCGATCTCTATTTAACCTTCCTTTCCAGAGTATTTGAATTCCTATAAACAAAAAGGGATCGGTTCAGAAGCAGCCGATCCCCTGTTTTATTTGCCAGATAATCCCAGAAGTTTTTCCACGAATGCACCTTCTGTATAAATACCAAACCCCATAACCAGCGCTTGATTTAAAGTTAATAATCTATGTTATACCTGCTCCCATTTTCCTGTATCATCGCTCTTCAACACCGCCTCAATCACCTTCATATTGGCGACCGCATCCTCGATCGGGGTAGGCACCGCTTTATCTTCCAGCACCGCTTTCGAGAAAGCGTCTCCCTGGAGCGTGTACTGGTTGGCGATATCAAAAGTCACTTCTTCAGTCTCGCCGCCCACCGTCACCCACAGTTTGCACGGCCGGTCGGGCGGGGCGTTGAAGGGGATCTCGATCTCGAGCCATCCTTTGGTGCCCACGATCGTTACGCGCTGGTAATCTTCGATCTGGGTCGATACTGTGAAAGTGGCGCTTCCTTTATCGAATACCATCATACCTGAAGCGATAATGTCGGTTCCGAAGTTGGGATCATATTCCACAAGCCCTGAGACTTTAGTTGGTTCAGCGCCGTAGATGAAGCGCGCTGTGGATATGGCGTAGCAGCCGATATCTAACATCCCGCCTCCGCCGATGTCGGCAATGTTGCGGATATTATTTGGATCGTCGTTGAAGTATGAAAAGAAGGTTTGGATTGTACGCAGTTCGCCGATCACACCGCTTTGCACCTGTTCACGGGCGTAAATCCACTGCGGGTGAAAACGGTACATGAAGGCTTCCATCACTTTCAGCTTTGGGTGGGCTCTGGCGGCATCTACCAATTCCTGCCCTTCAGCGGAGGTCATGGCGATCGGCTTTTCACACAAGACGTGTTTTCCTGCCTGGATGGCTTTGAGCGACCAGGGGATATGCAGGTGGTTGGGCAGCGGGTTGTAGACCGCCTCAATTTCAGGGTCGTCTAAAAGTTCCTGGTAGGAACCATAAGCTTTGGGAATGCCCAGTCGGTCTGCCTCAGACCTGGCAGCTTCCAGATTGCGGGAAGAAATGGCCGTGATTTCGCAGTATTCACCTTGCTGCATGGCAGGGATAACCTGTTTGGTTCCGATCAAGGCGGTGCTGATAATGCCCCATTTGACTTTGCTCATTTTTATTATTTCTCCTTCCAATGGATTTGGTTATTCGCTTAACGTTTTACCATACTTTTGAAGAAAAAACTGGCAGGATGAATATTAATTGAACCGAAAAACATTTATAATGAGGTGAAAGCAAACAAACGTTTCATCTGCATTCTGTAAATAACTTTTAATTTCCATAAATGAAAGCTTTTCGTTTTGAGCCACAGCTAACTGAAGAGGGGTGTACGTATCAACTTATACCGCCGTCAAATCGTGTAAAAATATTTACCAACCGATTAACGGGCATCCTGTTTTTTCTGATGACCATTCTGATTTTATTCAATTTTGGTGCGCTGGTATGGGCGGCTGGGGAGCTGTTCCCGGGTGAAATCCCGCCGGATGATTTCCGCATCACTCACATGGGACCGGACGGGGATACAACTTATCTAGCTGTGGACTCGGCCGCGGTTTACAACTCGCAGCGTGACCATTTCCTGGTGGTGTGGCAGGGCAGTCTGCAAAATTCATCGTTTAATCCCAGAGAAACGGAAATATTTTGCCAGTTGATAAACGGCGCCACGGGCTCACTAATTGGAAATATGAAGCGCGTCAGCTTCATGGGGTTGGATGGGGACAATCGCTATAAGGCTTTGCGACCCGCGCTGGCCTACAATCCTTTGCGGGATGATTTCCTGGTGGTTTGGGAAGGAAATGAAAGCACCACCATACCTAACCGGGACGAATACGAAATCTGGGGACAGCGTCTGACTTATAATAATTTTGGCGCTCTGGTATTAATCGGGAACGAACTGCGTATCAGCAGCATGGGCCCGGACGGGAATGCCGCTTACCGACCGTTTCGTCCCGTTGTTGCTTACAACCCGGACGAAGACCGGTACCTGGTCGTGTGGGACAGCGATGTGGACATGGCTCCGCTCGTTAACGATGAATACGAGATATTTGGACAGGAGATGGAATATAACAGTGATGTTCTGACCGAATTGGGTAGTGATTTCCGCATCAGTGTAATGGGTCCTGATGGTGATCCAAACAGCGATGCGCTCAGTCCTGATATCGCCTTCAATAAAGCTAAAGGGGAATATCTGGTCGTTTGGAGCGGGAACGAGGATCCAGCAAAAGAAGATTTTGAAATATGGGGCCGCCTCATCCTGGCAGGCGGTTCATTTGACGCCCAGCAGAAAATTAGCGATATGGGTCCCGTGGGCGAGACTGGTTTCTTTGCGAATGATCCTGCCCTGGTTTACAACCCGGACGCTGAGGAATGGTTGGTCGTATGGGAAGGGAACCAGGCCCTTCCGGCTGAAAACGAGATCTATGGACAGGTTTTGGGCTACACGGCTGGCGGGATATTAACCCAGAAGGGAAGAGATGATTTGCGCATCAGCGATATGGGGCCTGACTGGTATCCGTCCAACTATGCCTCGGTCCCCAAAGTGGATTATGACCCGGGGAAGAAGAATTACCTGGTTGTGTGGTACGGCTATGATGGATGGGGGACTTCAGCTAATGTGGAGAATGAGATATTTGGCCAGCTAATTGATGGTTTAACGAGAGCCGAGGTTGGGTATAACGATTTTCCATTGAGCGATATGGGACCTGAAGGTGATGGTGATTATTCGGCCAGCAGCCCTGCGCTTGCTTTCTCAAACAAATCTAAAAACTTCCTGATTACATGGCAGGGGAATGATGACAGGCCTTCTCTCGAAAAAAACGAAATCGAAATTTTCGGCCAACGCTATGAGATCAACCTGGCATTATTTTTACCGCTCGTCGTTAAAAAATAGCAGACTTTTATTCTCATCCAATTCTTACCCACGATTAAATAATTCTTGGTAAAATAAAGATAAATAAGGTCGGAAATGTTGTGTTAAAAATCCTTATCCGACAATGTCAATGAATATCACAAACCAAAGGAGAAACAATTATGGCAATTTTATTAGTTCAGCATCAGGTAAAGGACTACGAAACATGGAAAAGTGAATTTGATGCTTTTTCCGATATGCGCACATCCAGTGGCGAACTCGGCAATAAGATTTACCGCGATGCAAGCAACCCCAACAGCTTAACGGTAGTAAACACCTGGGATACGCATGAAAATGCCCAAAAATTTGCCCAATCCCCCGAACTGAAGGCGGCCATGGAAAAAGCCGGTGTAGAGGGACCGCCAAGTGTTTCCTTCCTGAACGAAGCATAACCGAAATATTATTTCTTCGCTTGAACTATGCCCTTCCTGATCTCAGGTGGGGCTATTTATTTTAATCAAAAATCAATTATGGCAAAGCTCAGCTTATCACTGACCGCCTATATCCGCCTTTTTTTAAAAATACTATTGATGGATAATTAATAGAAAAATCTGGATTTTATTACTTATGGTACGGCTTGTGGGGATCATTGAGCAAAGTTTGGCATAAAATCCGCAACAGATATTATTGTGTAATTGAAGTATCAATACACACAATCGATTGATGAAACGGGAGCCAGACCATACCAATAAAAATTTCGCATTTTATTATATTATGTGTGGGGGTATTGA
Organism: uncultured Chloroflexia bacterium; assembly: GCA_963753725.1. Classification (GTDB taxonomy): domain Bacteria; phylum Chloroflexota; class Anaerolineae; order Anaerolineales; family UBA4823; genus CAVWDI01. The sequence goes on from CAVWDI010000006.1 coordinate 49,222, forward strand.
TTTTCGCATCACTGCCTTTCCTGCGCCCGCCTGAAGCGGGCGGTATGAGCATAAATTCAGGTTTAAGACTGGGTGGTGAGGCAAATATTGAAATCCAGGCGCGTGCCCTGCTTGAAGATAAGATTGGGGAGACAAGCGAAAACTCGTATTCACTGCCGCGCCGGACAAAATTAGCTGCGGTGAATGTCTCCGGTGAGCGTATCACGGTCGATTTTGTGCTCCCTCCGGAATATATCAGGGACACATTTGACGCGGCAGGCAGCGACGTCATTAACAAGGCGGTGGTTGAAACGCTGCTGCCGTTAGGTTTACGTGAATTTCAGGTGCGGGCGGCGGATGAAAATGGGGTTTTCCTCCCGCTGTCTGATCTACTGCCCGAAGTAAAAGTGAGCGCACAGGCTTCACCCGAAAGTTCTGATCCAGTAACTTCAATCCCGGGTCCACTGCCCGGTACACCAAACGGCGCTCCCCTTACCATAGGTGACCAGCCGGATGGCGCTTTATCCGGCAAGACGGTCTGGCTGAGCGCCGGTCATGGATGGATTTGGACTGGCATACGTTGGGTAACCCAACGACCGAACACACACGGAATTGTGGAGGATTTTTCCAACGCCGAAGCGGTCAATTATTACCTGGCGCGCTATCTATGGAACGCCGGGGCGGATGTGCGCCTTGTGCGCGAGCGCTCGCATAATGAAATCGAGATCATCGTGGACAACGACCAGGGACCTCCGGGATATACTGAGACCGGTCAATTCAGCTCTAGTTCCTCCAGTGGTTATGAGGGCGGTTCCTATCGGTACGCGCTTTCAGCGGAGAGCGAGAGCGCATCCGCCACTTGGAGACCGGACCTTCCGAAAGCAGGTTTTTATCCGGTGTGGATCTGGTACCGGTATAACGTAAACCGGGCAGCCGAGGCGCGCTACCAGATATATCATGCGGGTGGAAAAACAGAGGTCATCATCTCGCAAGAAGTTCACGGCGATACATGGCGTTATCTGGGGGAATTTTATTTCGAAGCCGGCACAGCTGGATATATTACGCTGACCAACCAGTCTTCCGATCCAGGACAGGCCATCATTGCGGATACGGTGCGTTTCGGAGGCGGGATGGGCAGCATAGATCGCGGCAAGGGGGTCAGCGGAAAGCCACGCTGGGAGGAAGCCGCGCGTTATTATGCCCAATACATGGGCTTCCCTATGGATGAATCGATCAATGATGTGATTGTGCGCCCGCTGTATGCGGAATGGGAAAAATCCAAAGGATACCCGCAGGAGGAAGGCGTTTTTATCTCGTGGCATACCAACTGCTGCAATAAGTCGGGAACCCTGTCCTTTACCCATAGTTTTCAACCCACTCCCGGCAGCATTAAACTGCAGTCAAACGTGCATAGTGAGCTGGTCAGGGTATTGAGAGCCGGCTGGGACCCGGACTGGCAGGACCAAGGCCAGCTGAAAGCCGATTTTGGGGAAGTGCGCGAGCTGTCTACCATGCCGGGTGTGCTGCTGGAAGTGGCTTACCACGACACGGAGCAGCCTGGCGACGCTGATGATCTAAAAGAGCCGCGTTTCCGGCAGATGGCGGCACGCGGGGTGTACCAGGGGATCGTAAAATACTTCGCTGAGGTGGATGGACTACCACCAAAAATTATCCCAGAAACTCCCACGCATCTGACTGCCAGGAACAGCGCATCCGGGAGGGCATTATTGAGCTGGGAGGCTCCGGCAGAAGGGGGTGTGAGCAGCGCTGAAGCGGCATTTTACAAGGTATACCGGAGTGGAAACGGTCGCGGCTTCGACAGCGGCGTTACAACCAACGAACCATTTTACACGGTAAATGATCTGCTGCCGGGATCGCTGAACTTCTTCCGGGTGACAGCCCTTAATGCGGGCGGCGAATCTTTTCCCTCCAAGGTGGTGGCGCTGAGAACGCCTCGTTCATGGAGCGCTGTTCCCTTCCTGATCGTGGATGGTTTCGACCGGCTGGATAAAGATAGTATGCTGCGCGAGCGTGAGGATGGTTCGCTGGACAGCGTATACCGTATGCCGCTGGAACAGATGGACCGCAGTGATTATATCGTTGAGCATGCTCAGGCGCTGCATTCTTGCGGTTACGCTTTCGACAGTGCGCTGAACGAGGCCCTCGAAGATGGTTCTGTCGAAATGGCTGATTATGCCGCGCTTGACTGGTTTGTGGGGGAAGATGCGCAGGTTGATCGATCGCTCAGCAAGGTGGAGAGGGCTTCCCTGCAGGAATATCTGGATGCTGGCAGAAATTTGCTCATATCTGGCTCGGAGTTAGGCTGGGACCTGGCAAGACCTGGAGGGGGAGAAGATGAGGATTTTTACAAGCAGTATTTGAAGTCAGAATTTGTGGGTACGGATGCCGGAACTTATTATTTCAAAGGCGGGCCGGCGGACTTGTTCAGCGGTTTATCCGGGGATTTTGATGACAGCAGCCACGGGTTTTACGATGTGGACAAACCGGACAGGTTAGCAGCCAATGGCGGCTCGCAAGCTGTGCTCGAATACCTGTGGGGCATAGGGGATGATGCCGCGCTCGCCTATAAAGATGAATTTGGACTAGTATATTTTGGGTTTCCTCTGGAAACTGTGATCGATTCACAGGTGCGGAGTCAACTGATTTGCCAGGCTGCTGAGTATTTGATAGGTCCTGCCGTGAGCGAACTTTATTTGCCAGCGATTGTGTTTGATGATTAAGGACTGGCAGTCCTAGTCGATTAATTCAATTCGAGTAGAATTTTCACCCCGTCATTTCGAAACCCGTTCAATAATTCCCAGGACTGCCAGTCCTATAACTGCTTAAATGAAACAGGGCAGCAAATTTGCTGCCCTGTTATTATGGGTGTGATTTAGTTATCGCTCTAGATAGCTACAACTTCTTGGGCCTGGGGGCCTTTTTCACCCTGAGTGACGATAAATTCCACGCGTTGACCTTCGTCAAGGTTGCGGAAACCATCGCCGACAATGGCACTGAAATGGACGAATACATCTTCGCCGGAATCGCGCTCGATGAATCCGTAGCCCTTAGAGCCGTTGAACCATTTCACCACGCCTTGTTCTTTCTCGGACATGATTTGGAACTCCTTTCGTAAATTTTGTTGCTTGGGTTATACATGGGTTCCAAATCAAAAGAGGTCAATCTTTCTATCTAGAACTTCTGAAATCCAGCAGTCAATTTTAACATGGTAACCTTTGAGATGTCAACTGTCTATATCTAATACTAATGTTAATATCACATTAATAACAGATCCTGCCGGCAAACTGGAGGCATAGTTAAAATTGATCTATCAAAAAGAAGCCCACATAGGGTTATCGAGTTTATCCCGGCATCTTGACCACGGCAAGTTTTACCCCTAAAATGAGATATATATTAATACCAGGTTCCTAAAACCTGTGGTTGGAGAATTAATTCAAATCCTCACCTTTATATCATCCGAACTTGTGATTTCGTATCCAAAGGAGAGCTGTATATGTCGAAATTACTGAAAAGCACCTTCGCAATTCACACATTTGTCGCGCTTGTATTTGGCGCCGCTCTACTCCTGGTCCCGGGGCGGACGTTGGACTTATTCAGTTGGGAGCCGCAAGATGCGCTGATAACGCGCTTATTTGGCGCGGCGCTGCTGGCTTTTGCCTGGAGTTCGTTCCGCGGTTGGCAGTCGGATTCGTTCGAGCAGGTAGCTGTCCTGGTCGAAATGGAGACCGTCTTTACAGTATTTGGCTGTGTCGGATTGCTGCGCCATTTGTTGAAAGGCGTATATCCGCCGATCGTATACGTGGTTTTCGTCCTGCTGCTGATATTCGCAGTCCTGTGGGTGATTAACCTGGTCAGGAGAAAATAGGCGCCAGATTCATACCGGATTCAACATAATTTAATACCGGTTTTGTTAATTGGATCAGGGGGCTGCCAGGTCTTCTATCGCGCTTTGTAAGCGGATATTTCCGTCTGGATTACCCAGCAGCGGCTCTCCTGAATTTTGTATTGCTGGCAGGATGTAGGATTCCGTCAGCTGTTGGGGGAGATAAAAATCCTGGTCCTCCAGATTGCTTGTAAAAACGACTACCATATCTTCCTCAGGTCGCACGATCAGGTACTGCCCGCTGTATCCAAGACCCATGTACATCTCGGATGAGGCGATCCACCAGGAATAGCCATAACCCTCTTGCAGAGTCCCGGCCGCATGTGTTTGGGTCGAGATTTGAACCCAGTCCGGGGTGACCAACTGCTCTGAACCCCACTTTCCTTCATTTAAGTATAGGTGTCCGATCCTGGCGATATCCACAGGCTGCATAAACAGTCCGCTCCAGCCGGTCGTGACGCCGTTGGGAAATTCATCCCAATCAAATTCATCGATACCCAATGGATCGAACAGGACCTGGCGGGCATATTCAGCCGCGGTTACCCCAACCGCTTCCTGAAGCGCCGCCGAGAGCAGCAGAGAGGCGCCGTTGCAGTATTCGAATTTTTCGCCCGGTTGGGCTTCCATTGGGAGATCGAGCACAAACTGGACCCAGTCATCGCTGTAAGACATTTCTCTCAATCCCAAATTGCCATAAAGATATGAGTCGCGGCATTCTAAACCTGTCGTCATCGTGATCAGGTGTTCAAGCGTCATGGCAGCTTTTCGTTCATCCAGGTTCTTCACGGTACGCTCGGGGAAGAAAACTAAAACGGGCGCGTTGAGATTTTCGATGTATCCTTGGTCGATCGCTATTCCAACCAATACTGAAATCACACTTTTGGTGATCGAAAAAAGGTTGTGTTCAACGTCTTTATCGAATGGGTAGTTGTATACTTCCAGTATCTGCACCCCGTCACGGATAACCAGCACGCTGTCGATTTTATGCCCCTCGCGCTTGATCGTTTCTAACATTTCAGCCAGCTTTTCTGAATCCATGCCTAATTCTTCGGGATTGGATTGGGGCCAGGATGTTGATAATTCTGTAAAAGCAGGAGTTTGGTTGATCGCTTTTGGGGGAGTGGATTGGGAGGAGGCAGGCGTTTCTGAAACAGGAGCTGTTTGGATTACTGCGTCAGCAAGCCTTGATAGAGATATGGAAGTTGGAGGACCTGAAAATGGGGATGGTTGGATTGCTGACACAGAACAACCACAAAGATATAAAAATATAAAAGATAAAAAGAATATCTTGAAAAAGGTTGGTTCAATTTTTATATGCAGGTATGACATAGATGCTGGGAGTAGGGGATGGGGGAAATTCAAGGGTTAGGGATAAGGGATCGTTGTGTTGTCCTGATATATGTTTACAGCAGCTATTTTGGATTTGTATATGTTTAATATACTTTCGTATAGCGGGTCAGGTTTAATGTACACTTTTGATCGTGCGGCGGAATTTTCAAGTAAAATTGTGTGGTTATGTGGTCTTCTTTTACGGCGGGCGCTATCGCTGGTTACGGCATCGCCATCCCGGTCGGCGCCATATCCATCCTGATCGTTAATACCTCCCTGCGCTGCGGTTTCGGGGTGGGATTTATGGCCGGCGCGGCGCGGCTACGGTTGATTTACTTTACGCCAGTCTGGCAATGCTGGCCGGATCTGCGCTTGTGGTCGTGTTGGAGCCGGTTGCGTTTGAACTTCGGTTATTAAGTGGTCTGCTGCTGATCGGCCTGGCAGTATTTGGCTTATGGCGGGGGCTGAAACCTCCCAAAGCCGGCTCAGAGGTTATCGGGGGATGCGAACCTTTACGGACTTACTGGCAGTTTGCGTTAATTACTTTGATCAATCCCATGACGGTCGTTTACTTCACCGCCCTGATTTTAGGTATGGACCCCACCCAGCAGTTGACGCGGGCAGATCAGCTGTTGTTTGTGGTCGGTGCAGCGCTGGCTTCGCTCTCGTGGCAGACATTGATTGCCGCGTTGGGTGGTTTTGGTAAGCAGCACCTTTCAGAGCGGTTTCAGCGCCTGGCGGTGATTATCGGGAATGTGATTATCCTTGTTTTGGGCATTAATATTCTGATTAACGCGTTGCAATAAGATTTCACGCACTCGTGATGAATTTGACGACGTAATCATTCCGGTTCTCAAGGCAGTACGTGATCGGGAGCTGGCTAATTAGAGGCTCGATACACTATTGCGAAGTACGCGGGCTTTCTGTAGCAACTTATCCAACGCTGAGTAAAACAAGCTAGCAACTTGTATATCAAAAAGTAAAACAAATTGCCTCATAGAGACGCTGCGCGGGTAATTTTTTCAACATTGAAAATTAGATTTATATTGTAAAATTGTATTTGCCTTGAGGACGAACAATTTGTATAATATTCAAGAGCGTTAATTATATTCATGTATGGGTGGGAGGTGCAGGGATGTGTCTTAAACGAATTCTTAGCTATTTTTTTCTTTTCGTATTTCTTTTTCTATCCTTTGGTTTTACCATCGGACCAGGAATGCCGGATGCCCCGGGAGGTACAAACCAGCGCATTGATCCTCCCATCAATTCGATTGCTTGGCAGGGTCAAAATTTTGAGAATGCGGCCGTGGCTTATTCCTCCAAGCAAGACCAATTCCTGGTGGTGTTTGAAAGCGATGAAGGAAATGGGGATATTAACGGACGCTTCGTGGATGGAGCATCCGGGAATTTATTAGGACCGTATCCATTTAATATCGCGTCCTCGCTTACCCAGACGGCAGGTAATCCGGATGTCGCCTATGACCCGGATGAAGACCGCTTTCTGGTGGTGTATGATGAAGGCATAACAGGCAACCGGCATGTTTGGGGAAGGTTAGTGCATGGAAGTTATCAGAGTAGCGGCGATCAATTGGCATCAAATAAATTGAGCGGCATCTCCACAACTGAGGAGGATGAATTCGATCCAGCGGTCGCTTATAACCGGCATGACTCACAGTACCTGGTTGTATTCAATGCAAGTAAAAATGCAGTATATGCTCAAAGATTGAATTCAGACAGAGAAAAAGCGCTTTTAACCGGCGAGATATTTCAAATTTACCATGGTGGATCTTCACCTGTAAGTACACCAGATGTTAGTTGGAGCGATAATAAAACTGAGAGATACTTGGTGGTTGTCTCGTCTTATAATGCCGCAGATAGTATAAATACGCTCAGAGCAGCTTATGTATATGATACGGAACAGGAAGGAATCCAGAAGGAGTATAGTTCGTGCCGAATTGCACCTAGCTTTTTAGGGACTTATCCTTTAACCAACAATACCACCAATCCAAAGGCAGCATTTGATCCCCTATATAATATTTTTACTGTTGTTTTTGAGCATGCTGAAGGCCTGCATAAAAAATCCATATATAGCCAGGCTTTGGCACCTAAAAATACCCCGACATGTTCTGGAATTTACAAAAGCGAAAGAGCTTTCCCGATTGAAACAAGATTTGATGATGAAAATAAGTCTCACATTCATCCTCATATAGCCTATTCAGGTATCGGTAATTTTATGTATGTCACCTATGTGACATTGGATCCAATTGCTATGCCGGTGAATGACCCAAGGATTTATTTTCGCACTGTGTATGGCGAGGGCGAAGATTGCATGGTTACTTCGCGTTTAGAAGTACACGCAGGCACGCTGGAAGAACGAGTGCTCCATCCGGCAGCAGCCGCTGGTGTAAACGGAAAGGCTCTCGTGGTCTGGCAGCAGGATGATATCGCCAGCGGGTGGGATATATTGGGCAGGTTTATATTTCCTTATTGGATATGGCTGCCGGTTGTCATGGCAGACTGAAGTCTACCCAAAAGGGCTTTCGGCCGAGTACTGATCCTTCGTTCACTCAGGATAAACCTGCGCCGGTACAGTCGTTCCTGTACGTTTGTGACGACATTTCACATCAACCCCCCGCGGAGTGATTTTATATTGGAAAAAAGCTCGCACGATATTAACAAAAGGATTTGAGTTTAAGGGGAACGCAACCCGCGGGGGGGCATCCACCGGAGCTTTTTGGAGATCTGAATAATCGGAATCCAGCACCACTAATTCGCGAGCCCAGCGCCACCCGTTCACGATTCCTGGCACCACATGTCTGGAACCTCCCGTGGGGTTACGGTGGTGCGATCCAGCCGCATATCACTCCAATCCAAGTTTTTTAACCAGATCGTCCACCAGATCATCTTCAGGTTCAAAAGCGACATCCTGGAAGACCTTCCAAACCTCGCGATATTTAACCGTCTCCCCCGGTTCAAGGGTTACGCGCGGTCCGAGCGTTTCCATTTCTAGCGCGCCGGGATCGCAGTAGAACTGGCTTGAACTTTGGCGATCGTAGTAATACGCCTGCGGGTCATAATCGGCAAACTTGACGAAGAAGGTATCATCGATGACATATCCGATCCAACCACGCGGGTTGGGCGCTCCGATTTTTAACTTGTCCGCTTTCATATTTGCCTGAACGTACAAATAGCGGTCACTGAAGGTAATATGGGGCGAATTGACCGGGGTATACGGCCACAGGTTGACGGTACGGTTGGGCTGGCAGCCGAATTCTTCGTCGAACTCGGTCTGCTGCGGCATGACAGCAGTCCCACCCGGTCGCATCATCGTGATCACCCAGGGCGCCAGCCGTTGGGGTTCAATTCCCAGGTTTAGGATTTCGTGATCGAGCACAACATACAACTTCTCATCTGGCAGTCTCACAATAATGGATTTACGGAGACTGGAACCATGTTCAGGCTGCTGGGTTACTTTAAAACCGTTATTAACCTCGCTTAACTCGAGGCGGTCATCGTCCGGCAGGTACGTGCGTGGGGGGTATTCTGGCGCGTACCATAAACGGTGCCCGCCGCGCAGCGAGTACATGCCGCTGCCCGGGCATTCGATCTGCGCTTCGGGAAGCTCGGCGAACAGGTTAGCGCCTCCTTCGGGCGCCAGTGCGATCACACGCGGCCCAAAATCCAGCGTAATCCATACAGAAAGCGATCCGTTCTTGAGTCGCATGCAGTTGTAATCGTTGAAAATTTCTTGTTTGTACTCCATTTATATTCTCCTGAAATTTAACGGGTTGGTTATTTCGTATGAATATTCCAGAATAATTTAATCCGGATTCAACACTTGAAGTATAGGGATGGACTTCGCCAGCGTCAAGTAGTAATTCCTGAAATTTTTAATTCTCCCCAGTATATAACCTGCAAATTCAGGTTGGTCCAGCAAAAAGAATAATATGTATTTTCACTGTAATAATCGCGGCTGCGGGCTGTTGAGGAAATTGAACCAATGCTGGGGGATACCACAGTCTAACAAAATTTGGAATTTATATACTTAAATCACTGGAAATATTTGTTGATTGTAGGGTATGATTGGCGCGAGTTCTTATAAAAATTTCAGTAAGAAAATCCATAAATGAAAAATGAAATCAGATAATCTCAGGAGATTATTGGCGGTAACCTTGTTTACCGGTATCCTTCTGGCTGCTTGCCAGCCGGATTTAAGTACAACCAGGCCGGCTGGAGGTAGTTCACCTATCGAGGAAACGATATCCATTGATGCTGTTCCTGTGGAAGAAGAGCCCACACAGGTAACCCAGACGGTTGATGATGGCATGGATGTGGTCATTACACCACTCCCGCTCACTTTTTCAAGTGAAGAAATGCGCTACCAATACGAGTTGATAACTGATGAGCCCATTAATCCAAATGCGCCGCTTTGGGAGCAGATGTTTGATCCTGAGGGTAATGGTTATGTCGATACCTCCGGTTTTAAGGTGAAACCTCCCTGGCATTTCTGTTTCTCAAACGCATCGCTGGCCTCCAGCTGGCGGGTGGTTGGGAATGCAGCCATGCAGTATGAGGTCTCGCAGCATCCAGAGATCGGTGAATTCACATTTGCTGATGCTCAAGATGATCCGGAAAAGCAGATATCCGATATCGAGGATATGCTTGCCAGGGATTGTGATGTGTTGATCATCTCGGCTGTAAACCCTGGTGACCTTGTCCCGGCATTGGAGAAGGCTGCCGCAGCCGGAGTTCCGGTAGTTGTATTTGACAGGGGCGTCAATACGGAAGCGTTCACCACTTTCATCCACCCCATCGGCGGATTCGCTTATGGATATACCAGCATGCAGTGGTTGGCGGAAGCTATGGGAGGAGAGGGAAACCTGCTTGCTTTCAGAATTCATCCGGATTTTGGTGAGCTCGAACGACGCTGGTTAGCCGCTTCAGATGTGATGGGTAGTTATCCAAACATAGATGTCGTTGGGATGGAATTTACCGGAGCAGATTCCGGCCAAACCAGGCAGATCACCCTGGACTATCTGGATCGTTTCAGCGGCGAAATTGATGGCGTTTGGACGGACTACGGCGGGATCAGCGAAGGCGCGTACGAAGCATTCCTCGAATACAACACTGAAATTCCCCCCATCACCGGGGAAGACTACAATGGCTGGCTCAAGGTTTGGGATAATGAAAGTCTTGAAAGCATCGCCCCCAGTTACCCGGCCTACCAATGGCGCACACCCATTATTGCCGCGGTTATGATCCTCAGCGGTGAACAGGTGCCCAAGGAATGGATCCTCCCGCAGCCCAGCATCACACCGGATAATCTAGCGGAATATGTGCGCCACGACCTGCCTGATGGACACTATGCCATGAGCGGATTGCCCGCCGATATTTCAACCAGGCTTTGGGCAGGGGAGTATTAATCTAGTAAATAATCTACGGAATGACTTTCGCTGGAATTGGGTGGTCTGATCGTATGTTCTGAATCAACTAACGACAAATAAGAAAAGTATCGTATCTACACAACATGGAAAATAATCGCGCGCAAGCTGAGAACAAGGGAATATCCGGGATAAAAGGGAGAGAGCTGCTGATGCTGGCGGTGTCATTCCTGAGTTTTATCGCGCTGGGGTTGCACGAAGGTTCTCTGGGCGTCGCCTGGCCGTCCATACGCGATAATTTCAACGTGCCGCTCGATTATTTGGGGATGATCCTGGTAGCTCTCACGGCAGGGGTGCTGGTATCCAGTTTCAACAGCGGCTGGTTTGTTTCGCGCTTTAATTTTGGCAGCTTGCTTGTGGCAGCCAATATCATCCGTGCCGCCGGGCTTCTTGGTTATGTTTTGGCTCCAAATTGGTGGCTGGTGGTGGCTTCAGCTTTCCTGGTAGGTTTGGGCGCCGGGATAATTGACAGTGGGATGAATACATACGTAGCGGCTCGTTACGGTGCGGGTCCTTTGAATTGGCTGCACGCTTTTTTTGGCGTCGGCGCCATGATATCGCCCCTGATAATGACTGCTTTTATTACCAACGATATTGATTGGCGCTGGGGTTTTGTTATTATCGTGCTGCTGCAGTTGTGCCTGGCGCTGTATTTTGCGCTTAACCGCAAATCCTGGTCCAGTGATTTACTTTATGATGATGCAAAAAACGGCGCCCAGGAGCGTGCCCGCAGTACCGCTACACTGAGCATGCTGGCCGTGTGGCTGGGGATAATTGTGTTCTTCTTTTCAACCGGAGTGGAAATTTCGGTTGGACAGTGGTCTTTTACGCTTTTTAGCGAATTCCGTGAAGTTGGTGTAGCGCGTGCTGGATTGTGGGTGAGTATTTTTTGGGGTTCGCTTACATTTGGCAGAATATTGTTCGGTTTCATCACGGACCGCATTGGCGCAACCCGCCTCTTACGCCTGGGAATGAGCGGCATGCTGCTCGGTTTAGTGCTGTACTGGTTAAATCCAATTAACCAGGTAGGTTTCTTTGGATTAGCTTTGATCGGTTTCTGTGTGGCGCCTGTATTTCCGGTGATGATCGGTTTATCTCCGGCGCGCTTCGGAGCGAAAAATGCACCCAATGCGATCGGATTTCAAGTGGCCTCCGCCTATCTGGGCGGCTCGCTGATACCTGCTTTTGTCGGCGTAGCGGCTGATTCTTTTGGCCTGGAAGTTATCGGACCGATGTTGTTCACTGCCGGTGTGATTATGATTATCGTGCACGAACTGCTGGTGCGAAGAGCTGGTCTGTGATATGGGTCTGGGATAACTTAAATCAATTAAAACAGGATATTGTTATCCTCCAAGTTTATGCCTATAATATCGGAAAATATAAAATAATCGAATTCAATTTAAGGAGAGTTTCATGAAAGCAAGCCTAGTTCCGCTTTTCTTCCCCAATAGAGATGAAGATTTTGATAAACAATTGAATATTCTGGTGGACATGTTGGGTGACCAGGCTGAATTTTTAAATCCCGTCCCATTGGGTGAGGTCCTTCCACCGGCGGATGCGGTCATATTTCCTCAGATGTTGGGTGACGCCTATCATATGGTGGATGCATTGAAAGCGATCGATTTGCCAATGCTGGTGATCACGTCAGAATTCGGGACGGTGTTGATGTGGGATTGGGAAATTTGCGCTTATTTACGTTCGGAGGGTATGGACCCGATCACTCCAAACAGCCTGGATAAAACAAGGAAGGTTGTGCAAGCGCTTATCGTAAAACGCCAATTAAGGGAATCGAAGTTCCTTGTGTTTCAGGATAATCCCGGAGAGGGTATGCAGGCGGAAATCTTCAAGCGTTTCTACTGGTGGGAGGATGAGTGTATCCAGCGTATGAAGGATAAGTTCGGATTGACCATCGAGAAGCGCAGTTTCGAAAAGCTGGCCGCTGACGCGAAAGCGATCCCGGATGACCAGGCTGAAGCGGTCTGGAAAGATTGGGAATCGAAATTAAAGATCGGTGACATTAGCAAACGTTCCTTGCTGAGCGCCATTAAGATTTACATGGCGGTGAAAAGTGAGCTGAAAGGAAATGGAAGCATTGCTGCAGTGGGGATGAACTGCCTGAACGAATCGCGTTATTCGGACACCACACCCTGCTTAGCCTGGAATATGCTTTATGAAGAGGGGAAAATGATCTGGGGATGCGAGGCGGATATCGTCGCCATGCTGACCAAATATATTCTGAACAAATCATTGGATGTACCCATCATGATGACCAATATTTATCCCTTCTTGATGGGGCAGGCCGCGTTAGCGCATGAGAGGATCCCGGATTTTCCGCAGGTTGAAGACCCGGAACACCACATCCTAGTAGCGCACTGCGGTTATTTTGGTGTGGTGCCGCAGTCCTTCGCCACAGACTGGTCGGTTGAAAAGAAGGTGCTGGCGATTGTGGACGAAAACGCCATTGCCCTGGATGCGCGCATGCCGGAGGGCGGAATGACGCTGGCCAAGCTGTTCCCCACTATGGAAAAAATGACCGTAGCGGAAGGCGACCTGACCGGGTACGTGCAGTATCCAAGTTCCGATTGTCTGAACGGCGGCATCATCCGCATCTCGGATGGGTATAAATTGCTGAATACAGTTTCATCACACCATTACCTGCTGATGACCGGACGCAACCTGGATGATATTGAGGCCATCGCCAAGGTGTTTGATCTTGAAATCGAGGTAATATAAATATTTTGAATTTTGTCTATAAGAACATAACAGCGGCTCTCAGGATGCCCGGCGCTCCCCGATAAAAACCAATTAAAGAGTATTTATCTCTCAAGGCCGGGCATCTTATTATGTTTACCGCAAGACTATCAACCAGGGAAATACCAGTTTTATGGATGGGTTTAAAGGGTAGGGTTAATTTGTGTGAGCAGTGCTGGTTTTTTCGTCTATTAAATTAATATCCCTGAATTCCTACATGGGTGTGAACAACCTACAATTTTGTTAGGTCAGCTTGAGGGGGGCGATTTAAGTATATACTCACCACGTTAAGGTGCGAACACTAAAAATGAGTATAAGTCGTTTCCCCAAAAAAGCGAATATATTTTTTGTAATCATTGCAGTGATACTGGTGTCCTTTACCAGTTATGCAGCCGCGGCGGCTGACCCTGGCTATAATGAGCTGGAGGAAATCACACCTGGTAATTCTTTTTACGTCTCTCCAACAGGATCACTCAATAACGACGGCAGTATCCTCCATCCATGGGATATAGCGACGGCATTATCGCACCCGGGTGCGCTGAAACCGGGCGACACTATCTGGCTGCGGGGCGGGACTTATCGGGGAGTCGTCACCAGCTATTTACAGGGTACCCAAGAAAATCCAATCATCGTACGCTCCTACCCGGGAGAGTGGGCTGTTATTGACACCGGACGCCAGGAGGGTGATCCCAGCGGATTTCACGTGTTCAGCAGCTATACTTATTATTGGGATTTTGAGATAACTAACAGCAATAATCAGAACCGGGGTGGAGAGAATATCGAAACCGAAAGCTGTAATAATAAGTTTATCAACCTGATTGTCCACGATGCGGTTGGGAACGCCTTCACCTGCGGGAATGAAATCTACGGGAGTATTTTTTACAACAATGGTGTAGATGGATCGGGTCACTCGCACCAGCTTTACGTGCAGAATGATGACCTCTCAAATCCAATGCAGATAAACGAGAATATCATTTTCAACAGCTATGCTTTCAATATTCATGTTTACTCTGGGAACAACAGCAATTTAGAGGGCATCCATATGCAAGGAAATGTGGTATTCAACAGCGGTGTTGCCGCCTCGGATCCGGATTTCCGAAAAGACAATATCCTGGTCGGAGGAGTAAACGGTACTTCGGGTATCGTGATGCAGGAAAATATGGGATGGGCGCCAACCACCACGCACCGCAGCGTTTCACTGGGTAAATATGGCGATCAGAACCGGGATATTCAACTCGAGAATAATTACCTGTACGGTACCACGCGCTTTTATAATAATTGGCAGTCAATCCAACTCAACGGCAATACCTTCGCCGAACTTTACCCGGATGTGGTCGATCCATCTGATTTCCCGGATAATGAATGTTTAACGGATCGCCCAACAGGTGAAAAGATCTTCGTAAGAGCGAACAAGTATGACGATAAGCGCGCCCATATTATTGTTTACAATTGGGATTTGGATTATTCAGTGGATGTAGATTTGAGTGATTACCTTACGGTAGGGGAAACCTATGAGATTCGGAACGCACAAAATTACCTGGCGGACCCGCTGAAGGTTGGAAAGTATCGGGGCGCAAACATCTCCATCCCCATGCAAGGATTGAATCCAGCCCAGCCGACTGCTCCTGGATTAATTGAACCGGATGAATTCACGGGGGGTGAGTTTAATGTGTTCGTGTTAAATAAGAATGTTGAATTCAATGGTTATAAAGGTTATATCCCCATCGTGAGTAAGTAGCACAAAAATTGAGTACCCGAGCAAACCAGGAAAACTCTTACGTATTAATGTATTGATCCCCCCCTGAAAAAACTAAGCCCGTTCTATCGTCACATTGTGGTGTTCGCGGAATTGATACGATCCTGTATGCCCCAACACACGCGAGATGTATTCTTCCGGCACATCTATTAGTGTGTGCTGGTCGCGGATTAAGATTTTCCCAATGGTATAACCGGGAATATCAGCCCGTGAAGCGATCGTCCCGACGACTTCGCCGGGGTTGATGCCGTGCTTACGGCCGCGCCCCAGGCTGAGACGCACCATGCCTTCTTCGTGCGAAGTATCTGATTTGCCGTTACTCCGGCGTCCCCCTTGCTTGCGGTAATTTCTGCCATTCCCGTTACGCGCAGCATGTTTTCAATTCCTTGGTCTACTTGTGGAATAGTCCTGGTGCACTTCGCTAACCTTCTCGATCGAGCGCTGTTTTTCTTCTTCTCGCCCCATCTTGAGAGCGGCGGCCGCAATTTTGATCGGGTCATTCCCGGCTGCAACCAGTTCTTCAACAATTTGCTGCTCGCGTTTGCAGCGGTCACGCTCCAGCCAGACCAGCATCTTTTTTAATAATTTATTTTCGCGGCGTTCTAGAATGTCCTTTTCCGTTGGCAAATTGGCCGGAGAAATATGGCGTTTGGTAAATCTTTCTATCCGGCCCAGGAGCCGTTGTTCGCCAGGAGTAACAAGGGAAATCGCGATCCCCTCTTTTCCAGCGCGCGCAGTGCGCCCAACGCGGTGCACATAAGCTTCCGGATCGGTGGGGAGGTCGAAATTAATTACGTGCGAAATATCGTCAATATCCAGGCCGCGCGCCGCTACATCGGTAGCGACCAGCACTTTGGTATGACTGCTGCGGAAACGGTTCAGCACTCGGATGCGGGCATCCTGAGCCAAGTCGCCGTTCAAGGCTTCAGCCAAGAAACCGCGCTGGGTTAACTGATTTGCCAGGCGGGCAGAACTGACGCGCGTGCGGGTAAAGATCAATGTTGCCCCAATCTCTTCCACTTCTAACAGGCGGGTCAGGCCAGCCAGCTTGTCTTTTTCATTGACCATGTAATAACGCTGCTCGATCGTTGCCACGGTTACCTGCTTTCGTTTGATGGTGATAAACTGCGGCGCATGCATATAACTTTCTGCAAGGCGGCGGATCGGCTTAGGAATGGTGGCGGAGAACAGCGTGGTCTGGCGTTCAGCTGGTGTTTCGCGCAGGATATTCTGGATATCTTCAATAAAACCCATGCTTAGCATTTCATCAGCTTCATCCAGGATTACCGTGCGTACCGCGCTGAGATCGAGGATACCCTGGCGCATCAGGTCCTGCAAGCGGCCGGGTGTGCCCACGATCACATCCACCCCGTTCTTGATGCGGCGCTTGGAGCTGCCGTAGGACTGCCCGCCGTAAACTGCCAGCACTTCTACGTTTAGGTTGCGGCCGTACTGGGTAAAAGCATCCGCAACTTGAATAGCCAATTCACGGGTGGGGGTTAAAACCAGGGTTTGCACGCTCCCCGTCCTGCCACCCTCCATTAAATATTGCAAGACCGGCAGCGCAAAGGCAGCCGTTTTCCCGGAGCCGGTCTGGGATTGGGCGATAATATCCACACCATCCAGCATCAGCGGGATGACCTGGGTCTGGACATCTGTGGGTATGGTGTAGCCCAGTTCGGCTACCGTATCAACCAATTTGGGGTTCAGGTTAAGGCGCGAAAATTCATCAGTCATCAAAATCTCCTGTAGCGTTTTGATAACTCGTAAAGCGTCACAACCCTTGTGAATTGATCGCAGTCTTCGCAGAATACGTCTTGGGTTCTACCAGCCGCCTTGCAAACCCCCTGCGGCAAGAAAAATGCTCGTCCAGATATAAACGAGCAGCCATTTGGAATTTTCAAAACAATAAATTATTCAATTTGTGTCGGTTATATCCAAACCGACTGGCGGAGTATACCATAGTTTGAGGATCGGTGCTTGGTTTGAGACATGTCACCGAATGACGGGAAGGAGTGGTAGTCTGCAGGGTTCTATGCGGTTGCCTGATACCTAGGCGAGGAATCTGTCCAGTTTTGGGTGTTTATTACAGTCTTGTTTCACCGGATAGGCGATATAGCAGCGTTAATTGTGTATCAGTTTACTTGTCCTTCAACCATCAATTGAGCAGCCTTTTTCGCTCGTTTTGACTGCCGGCCGCGATTGTGAATATCCATGATGCGTTTACGTATACGGATATTGTGGGGAGTTATCTCTAACAATTCATCATCAGCCAGGTATTCAATCGATTCGTCCAGGCTAAGTTCTCTGGGTGGGGAAAGGCGGATTTCGATATCCCGGATTGAATTACGCATGTTGGTCAGGTGCTTGGTTTTGCAGATGTTCACGTCCAGGTCTCCTGGCCGTTGGTGCTCGCCGACAACCATACCTTCGTAAACCTCTGTCCCGGGTTTGATGAATAAGGTGCCCCTTTCTTCGGCGTTCTTGAGCCCAAAAGTGGTTGCTGCCCCTCTTTCCCAGGCGACCAGTGACCCACGGGAACGAGATGACAATTCGCCGACCATCGTATCGTATCCGCTAAAGACAGTGGTCATGGTTGCCATGCCGCGTGTGATTGTTAATAAATGGTAGCGGAACCCCAGCATACCCCGGGTTGGGATAATATAAGTCAGGTGGACAGATCCGCTGCCTGAATCGCTCATATCTTGCATCACCCCACGCCGTTTGCCCAGCATCTCTACCACCGCGCCGACCGTCTCCTGACTGGTTTCGATATAAACTATTTCAAAAGGTTCCAGCGTTTTGCCGTCTGCTGTGTGGCGAAGGATTACCTCCGGGCGTGAGACCTGGAATTCATAGCCTTCACGCCGCATGATCTCAATCAGGACAGCCAGGTGCAGCTCTCCGCGACCAGAAACGATAAAACGGGAGGCGCTGTCGGTCTCTTCCACTTTCAAGGCCAGGTTGCTGCGCAGCTCGTCGAACAGACGCTGGCGCAGTTTACGGGATGTTCCCCATACACCCTCTTTCCCGGCGAAGGGCGAGGTATTGACTTCAAAAGCCATCCGGATAGTTGGTTCTTCGATGGTGATGGTGGATAACGCGACCGGATTGTCAGGATCAGACAGCGTTTCGCCAATTGAAACGTCTTCCAAACCGGCCACAGCGACGATATCACCCGCTTCGGCCTCTTCCACCTCAATCCGCTCCAGCCCTTCCCATACATATAAATAATGGATGGTTTCGGGCAGGTTATCGCCGTCCTTCGTCAGCCTCGAAACCGGTTGGTTCGCGTATAATCTCCCGGCGGAAATCCTGCCGATGGCCGTTTGTCCGCGATAATTGTCATAGTCCAGGGTTGTGACCAGCATCTGTAAAGGGGCCTCCGGGTCCACGACCGGGGAAGGGATTTCCCTCAGGATGGTTTCAAAGAGCGGCTGCAAGTCAGAATTCACATTGGGTGTAAAACCTGCCTGCTGGGCTGTGGCAACGGTATAAATCACTGGAAAATCCGCCTGTTCATCGGTGGCGCCCAGCTCGATAAAAAGGTCAAAGGTTTCGTTCAATACCCGTTCTGGGTCGGCATCTTTGCGATCGATCTTGTTGATCACCACAATGGCTTTGTGTCCTAATTCGAGCGCTTTCTTCAGCACGAAACGGGTCTGCGGGCGTGGGCCTTCGGCTGCATCGACCAACAATAAGACGCCGTCCACCATGTTGAGCACACGCTCGACCTCCCCGCCGAAATCGGCATGTCCGGGTGTATCGACCAGGTTAACCTTAATTTTTTCGCCGCTGTCCGGGTCAGTTATTTGGATGGATACGTTTTTGGCCAGGATGGTAATGCCGCGTTCCCGTTCCAGGTCATTTGAATCAAGCACACGTTCGATCACCTGTTGGTTCTCCCGGAAAACTCCGGCCTGACGCAGCAGTCCATCCACTAGGGTAGTTTTTCCATGATCGACGTGGGCGATAATAGCAATATTTCGTAAATTCGTTTTGGTCACTAGCATAATAAATCAATACTCCACAAAAAAACTCCGACCCATCTGGTCGGAGCCATGAATTAAGTCGAGGAAGTGTATCAGAAACCTGCAGAATCAGGAAGGTTTATTGTATAAATCTTTTGTTAGCGACGCTCAGAATTACTTTCTAATTTTGTAATGTAGTAAAGTCAACCTTCGATAATACTCGTGAGCTGTTGTTTAAAGTAATATTAGTGAATGCACTGTCATATACTGGTTATCATTTGTTGGTAATAAATCCTGTTCCAAATCCTGATTTTGGAAATATAAGCAAATGTATAATTAACTTCTGGATAAAGTGGATATTGATTGAAAGTTAAGGTCTTAAAATCCCCTTTTTTTAAATATCTTAATAGCAGGAGACAAATTATGAAAGCTGATAAACCATCATTCGACCTGGAAGGCAAGGTGGCGCTGGTGACTGGCTCGGCAAAGGGTATCGGCAGGGCTTGCGCGCTTGCCTTGGCGCACGCCGGCGCCGACATTATATTGGGCTTAAGAATATCACTTCGGGTGCAGTGTTGGCTGAAGAAATTAGATCACTGGGAAGGGAAGCGCTGCCGGTCCAGATGGATGTATCCAATATGGATCAGATTTTCGAGGCCGTGGAGCAGGGCATCGATCATTTTAAAAGGATAGATATCCTGGTAAACAACGCTGGGATCGGTCCCCCCAATCTGGCAGAATTGGTTACAGAAGAGGCTTTTGATTACACACTGTCCGTCAATCTCAAGGGCACGTTTTTTACTTCGCAGGCAGTGGCTAAGCATATGATCGAACAGCGCCAGGGCAGGATCATCAATATCGGTTCACAGGCGGGTACTGTGGCGCTTGAAAGTGAATCCGTTTACTGCATGACCAAAGCCGCCATTTCACACCTGACGAAATGCCTTGCGCTGGAGTGGGCAAAATATAATATCAAAGTAAATGCGGTCGCGCCTACATTTATAGAAACTGACGGGACCAAAAAGTGGTTAGAAGATGAATCGTTCCGGGAGTCAGTTGTAAATAAAATCCCGCTTGGTGAAATTGGCCAGCCGGTTGAAGTCGCCGGCCCGGTGGTGTTCCTGGCTTCTCCTGCTGCTTCGCTGATCACCGGTGTGACCCTGATGGTGGATGGGGGCTGGACGATACAATAGGATCGCCTAAATTGATTTTTCCCAGAATGCGGTGTCACTCTGTCGGAACATCCCGGTCGCGAAGTATCACTTTGGGATCTGGGAAACGAAGTGAAGAATTTCTCTCGATGAAAACCAGATGTTTCACTCTGTTCAGCATGACAAATAGTACTTTTTGAAAATATCCAGTGGGAGATTCAGGTATGGATAACCTGCTTCGGAGGACTAAAATCTGCGCTGCAAGTGGTAGTGGTACAAAAGAAACTACAGTCCTCTTAAAACATTTTTACTATTGATATTCTGGTCTAAACAGCTTTCCAGGAACTTTGGGGAAATTAATTATTGACATTCCCAAAAATCCCTGTATAATGGTTAGTGGAAACGGTTCCAATCGTTATTGAGTAAAGGTTTATTTTTTTGTATCCATATGGAACCGCTTCCAACGGCGTTTGCAAAGGACCATATGAAACCCGCAACCATACGGGACGTGGCAAAAAATGCTGGTGTTGGACTGGGGACGGTTTCACGTGTCATTAACAACAGCCCTCTGGTCAGCGATGAAACCCGCAAACGAGTCCAGGATGCCATCGGGGCATTAAATTATGTGCCCAACACGACCGCCCGACGCCTTTCGCTCGGCAAGACGCTGACGGTCGCCGCTATCGTTCCCTTTTTCACACGCCCATCTTTTATCGAACGCCTGCGCGGTGTCGAACTGACACTCGCGGAGAGCGAATATGCGCTTAATATTTACAATGTCGAGACCATCGAACGGCGCGACCAGTGCATGCGGGGGGTACCGAGAAAAGAACTGGCAGACGGCGTTCTGATCTTTTCACTTTCGCCGCGCGATGTGGATATCCCTTATCTTATTCAAGCCGATATGCCGATTGTGCTTGTGGATGCAAACCACCCTTCACTGGCTTCGCTAAGCCGGGTGGTGGTGGACGATGTGGAAGGAGGCCGCACCGCAGTCCAGCATCTAATCGACCTCGGCCACCGCCGGATTGGTTACGTCAGCGATACCCTCGATAACCCTTTTAACTTTAAATCAAGCAGCGATCGTTTCCAGGGCTACCTCAAGGCGCTGGAAGGCGCGGGTATCCCTTTCCGTCCCGAATATCACGCTCAGGGTGAGCACGAGCGCTACAAAGCCTGCCAGCTGACAACCAGGATGCTCTCGCTGCCCGAGCGCCCGACTGCCATATTCGCTTCCAGCGATACTCAGGCGATGGGCGTACTGGAGGCGGCTCGCAACTTCGGTCTGTCTGTCCCCGAAGAACTGTCCGTGATTGGTTTTGATGATATCGAAGTGGCAGAGTATTTGGGGCTGACGACAGTGCGCCAACTATTGTTCGAGTCCGGCCAGCATGGTGTAGAGCTGCTGCTTAAATCTTTGGAGGGTAAATTAGCTGAACCTGTATGTGACGTTCTCCCCATAGAATTAATTGCCCGCAAAACAACTGCAGCCTGGTCAGGATAATATCTTGTGGTTTATTCAATCCGTAGAGGATACACATAGTTATGGAAAAAGAGCAGGAGGTGAACCGATAAAAAGATAAGACATTTTGTATCAAAAAAGAGTCCGTAAATATTCAGAAATAAACAAGGAGAGAAAGTAATGAAATTCCAAAAAACGTTGTTAATTGTGGTCAGCTCGCTGGTACTTTTAGCGATGCTGTTAGGTTCTTGCTCATCGCCAACTCCGGAGGCGGAAGTGCCCGCCCCTGAAGAAGTGGAACAGCCGGCGGAAGAACCGGCTGAAGCGGAAGAACCGTCCGCAGCAGAACCGACAAGCGTGGAAGTCTGGTTCCATTCAGGAAAAGGTGAAGAACGTGATGTCCTGGATGCGCAGGTTAAAGATTTCAACGCTATGCAGGACGAAATCTTCATCGATGCAGTTCAGCTTCCGGAAGGCTCGTATAACGATCAAGTCAATGCGGCTGCGCTTGCGAACGACCTGCCATGTTTGCTGGACTTCGATGGGCCGTACCTGTACAACTACGCCTGGTCCGGTTACCTGACCACCATAGATGAATACGTTTCAGACGAGTTGAAAGCCGATTTTCTGCCCTCCATCATCAGTCAGGGCACCTACGGCGGAAATCTATACAGCCTGGGTACCTTTAGACTCTGGCCTGGCAATCTGGGCCAATAAAGCCTATCTGGAAGAGGCGGGAGTACGCATCCCAACCGGCATTGATGATGCCTGGGACATGGACGAGTTCATGGATGCCCTGGAAAAGCTGGCGGCCCTCGAACAGACCGAGTATGGGATTGACTTCAAACTCAACTACGGCGCCGGCGAGTGGCAGCCATATGGATTCTCGCCCATTGTGCAGTCCTTTGGCGGCGACTTGATTGACCGCAACGGCTTCCAGAGCGCCGACGGGGTGCTCAACGGACCCGAAGCAGTGGCAGCTTTGGAATGGTACCAGAGCCTGTTTGAGGACGGATATGCGATCGCGGCGCCGGCGGGCGACGATGATTTCTACGGAAGCAAGATCGTACCGCTTTCGTTTGTCGGACACTGGATGTGGGGTCCGCACAGCGAAGGATTGGGCGATGACCTGGTGCTGCTGCCGATGCCCAATTTTGGCGGCAAAGCGGTCACCGGAATGGGTTCCTGGAACTGGGGCATTACATCAACCTGTGAGACCCCTGACCTGGCCTACAAGTTCCTGGAATACCTGGTTGAACCAGAGCAGATCCTGCGCATGACGGATGCCAACGGTGCAGTCCCGGCACGCAAGAGCGCAGCTGCCTCGTCGGAATTGTTCGGCGAAGGCGGTCCTTTGAACATCTTTGTGCAGCAGTTGGAAGGCGGTGTGGCGCTTGAACGACCTGTCACCCCGGCCTACCCAGTCATCTCCTCAGCGTTTGATGAAGCCATCCGCAACATCATCAGCGGGGCAGATGTGCAGAGTGAGCTCGATAAAGCGGTCGAAAAAATCGACCAGGATATTGAAGATAATCAGGGCTACCCCCTGCCGGAGGGTTCCGTTGAACCAGAGGTGGTTGAGGAGCCTGCGGCAACAGAACCGACCAGCGTGGAGGTCTGGTTCCACTCAGGTAAGGGTGAAGAGCGTGATGTGCTAAATGCGCAGGTAGAAGACTTTAATGCCATGCAGGACGAAATCTTCATCGACGCAGTTCAGCTGCCGGAAGGTTCGTATAACGACCAGGTTAATGCGGCTGCGCTGGCAAACGACATGCCCTGCTTGCTGGACTTTGATGGACCATACCTGTACAACTATGCCTGGTCCGGCTACCTGACTCCCATCGATGGCTATGTATCAGATGAGTTGAAAGCCGATTTCCTGCCTTCCATCATCAGTCAGGGCACCTATGGCGGAAATCTATACAGCCTGGGCACCTTTGACTCTGGTCTGGCAATCTGGGCCAATAAAGCCTATCTGGAAGAGGCGGGGGTTCGCATCCCCACCGGCATTGATGATGCCTGGGACATGGATGAATTCATGGATGCCCTGGAAAAGCTGGCGGCCCTCGAGCAGACTGAATATGGGATTGACTTCAAACTCAACTACGGCGCCGGCGAGTGGCAGCCATATGGTTTCTCACCGATTGTACAGTCTTTTGGCGGTGACTTGATCGACCGTGGCGAATATCTGAGCGCCGACGGGGTACTCAACGGACCCGAAGCAGTGGCAGCTTTGGAATGGTACCAGAGCCTGTTTGAGGACGGATAT
Source organism: uncultured Chloroflexia bacterium (assembly GCA_963753725.1). Classification (GTDB taxonomy): domain Bacteria; phylum Chloroflexota; class Anaerolineae; order Anaerolineales; family UBA4823; genus CAVWDI01. The sequence goes on from CAVWDI010000006.1 coordinate 73,235, forward strand.
GCGATCGCAGCGCCGGCGGGCGACGACGATTTCTACGGAAGCAAGATCGTACCGCTTTCGTTTGTCGGACACTGGATGTGGGGTCCGCACAGCGAAGGATTGGGCGATGACCTGGTGCTGCTGCCGATGCCCAACTTTGGCGGCAAAGCGGTCACCGGAATGGGTTCCTGGAACTGGGGTATCACAACAAGCTGTGAGAACCCAGACCTGGCCTGGAAGTTCCTGGAATACCTGGTCGAACCGGAGCAGATCCTGCGCATGACGGATGCCAACGGCGCTGTCCCGGCGCGCAAAAGCGCAGCTGCCTCGTCGGAATTGTTCGGCGAAGGCGGTCCTTTGAACATTTTTGTGCAGCAGTTGGAAGGCGGTGTGGCGCTTGAACGTCCTGTCACCCCGGCCTATCCAGTCATCTCCTCAGCGTTTGATGAAGCCATCCGCAACATCATCAGCGGGGCAGATGTGCAGAGTGAGCTCGATAAAGCGGTCGAAAAAATCGACCTGGACATAGAGGACAACCAGGGTTATCCACTCCCATAGGAAATTCTGGTTCACTTTAAATGAGATTCGGGGGCGTTAAGGTTTACACCGTAACGCCCCTGAAAATTCTCATGGAAGGACTGATATGACCACTGAAGCACGCACTTCTCGATCAGCAATGCGGCGGAATGAATCCCTGGTCGCATGGCTGTTCTCATCTCCAGCTATTTTACTTTTGATCGTTTTCCTGGCCATCCCGTTTATCATGGCAATTGTTTTATCCTTTACTGACCAACGCCTGATCCCAAATCCTAACTTGCCGACTCAATTTGTGGGGCTGCGCAATTTCGAACGCTTGATTGATGATGAAGCCTTCTTGCGCGGATTGTTAAATAATTTTTACTTCGTGCTCGTGGTTGTACCGATCCAAACCGGCTTAGCGCTGTTCCTGGCCATATTAATTAACCAGAAAATCAAAGGCGTTAACACGTATCGCACAGTCTACTTTGCTCCTGTGGTTACTTCGATGGTAGTTGTAGCCGTTATCTGGACCTTCTTATACAACCCGGCGGGAATGATCAATTCATTTATTCGCATACTCTCTTTTGGATTATTAGGACCCTACAATTGGCTGCAGGATACCAAACTCGTTTTCCCGGCAATCATGCTGCTTTCAATCTGGCAGGGAGTAGGGTTTCAGATGGTGATTTACCTGGCCGGTTTACAGGAAATCCCCACAGATATGTATGAAGCGGCTGAAGTGGACGGGGCTAACAAATGGCACCAGTTTGTCAATATCACATGGCCTCTGCTGCGTAATACCACCATCTTTGTTGTGGTTACTACTACGATTCTGGCATTTCGATTGTTCGATCAGGTCAAAGTGATGACCAACGGCGGTCCTCAGAATGCATCCATGACAACCATTGTGTATGTAATTGAACAGGGTTGGACGCAGTTAAAAGTCGGATACGCTTCAGCGATCAGTGTCGTATTCTTTATCATCGTATTGGTGATCTCGCTTCTGCAACGCCGGTTCCTGCGCGAGGAAAGGATGGTGGATTAATATGACGGCATCTACTGGTACTCACAGCAAGGGTTACCGGGTACGCACAGGCATTCGCAGGGCATCAAATTATTTGGTGATGACTTTGCTGGCGTTCTTTTTTATATTCCCAATCTGGTTTATGCTGGTCTCATCCTTTAAGACGGACGAGATGCAAATCACAGCGGATATGAGTAAATTATCAGCCTTCATCCCCTACGGAGATCTGGGTCTTGGTAATTATTATGAAGTGTTCGGCCAGATGGAATTCGGGCGTTTGATGTTCAATTCCACATTTATCATGCTGGTAACGGTGTTTTTGGGATTATTGATAAACAGCATGATAGCGTACGCCTTGGCACGGCTGAACTACACTGGACGCGGGGTTGTCCTGGGTGTCATTGTGGCTTTAATCATTGTTCCCTTTGAAGCGATCGCCATCCCCCTGCTTATGCTGGTCAATAACCTGCCCTGGTTTGGAGGCGCAACAACCTGGTTAGATTCTTATCACGTACAGATCATCCCTTTTATCGCGGACGCCTTCTCAATCTTCCTTTTTTACCAGTTCTTCATCAATATACCTAAAGAATTGGAGGAGGCTGCCCTGGTGGACGGCGCCAGCAAACTGCGCATCTACTGGTCGATCGTCCTTCCGCTGTCAAAGCCAATTTTCGCAACGGTCGCTATCCTGCAAGCCCTGGCAAACTGGAACCGTTTTATGTGGCCTTTGATGGTCACGCGCGGCGTGGACTACCGCCCGCTTACCGTCGGTATGCAGACCTTTTTTGGTCAGGACCCTCGCATATGGGGAGATTTGTTAGCATTTGCATCCATGATCACCATTCCGGTCTTGATCGTATTCTTAATATTCCAGAAATGGTTTGTCCAAAGCGTGGCTTCAACCGGCATAAAGGGATAATCACAAAAAAAATTCTATGTCTCAGCTCACCCCAGATTCCCCTGGATCACATGCGGCTTTCCTGGCTTCACCCCGGAAACACGTATTAATGATCACCAACCACGGCGTCCACCAGTGGGATATCGTCCCGGGTTTGCCGGACACCGGGGGGCAAAACGTGTTTGTCAACCAATTCACGGCCGCATTAGCGAGATGCGGTTTCAAGATTACGATCGTTAATCGCGGTGGTTACGACCATCCCATGACGGGCGCAATACAGACAGGCTTGCATTATAAAGATCAAAACCAGCGCATCTTATACCTGCAGGATGATAAGAACGAGTTCGTACGCAAAGAAGACATGCACGAACAAATTCCCGGTCTGGTACGTTCGCTGGATGCTTATCTATCAGCTGAAAGAACGAGAATTGACCTGATAATCTCTCATTATTGGGATGGGGCTAAAATCGGGGCGCTTTATAATAAAATGCTGCCTGAACATCTGAAGCATGTGTGGGTGCCGCACTCTCTGGCTGCCCTCAAAAAGCGTAATGTCAATGTGGATAAATGGACAGACCTGCGCATCGATGAGCGTCTATACGCCGAAGTAGAACTGATTCAATATCTGGACGGCATTGCGGCCACCTCCTCAACCATTCGTAAAACCCTGATCGATGATTACGGCTACAGCGGTCCGGATTTATTTCTGCCTCCATGCGTGGATATTGAGCGCATCCATCCGCGCGCGGTCCCTGAAGATGACGATATCTGGGACTTCTTAAGCCAGCGCTCGGGTTTATCAAAGGAAGGTGTTCGTGAGTGCAAAATCATAACCGAAGTCAGCCGTACGGATACCACCAAACGCAAAGATGTTTTGATAAAAGCTTTTGCGAAAGTGCTGCCACGTTTCCCGCGCAGCTTGCTGGTGGTTTCCATCGATGATAAAGAAAAAGAGCTCTCGAGGGAACTGCGAGAATTAATCGTAGATTGCGGCGCAGGGGGCAATACCGCAGTGGCGGGTTCTATCTGGGACTTGCTGCCGGCTTTATACGCAGTCACGGATATTTACTGTACGCCGTCTGTGATGGAGGGGTTCGGTATGTCTGCGCAAGAAGCGGCGGCAACTAAAGTGCCTGTTGTTTCAAGCAGCCTGGTACCGTATGTTGTGGAATACTTAATAGGGGAAAATCCCGAAGAAATCTGGCGTGATGGGAATTCGGGAACTACGATTTCGAAGGGGGATGGGGCGTTCATTGTTAAACCTGATGACGTGGATGGTTTCGCTTATGGATTGGAAATACTGCTTTCGAACGAACCATTACGGGTGGAGATGGGTGAAAATGCCTATCACTGCACCATCCCCTATTTTACCTGGGATAATAGAGTTAAGGATTTCCTGGGTGTTTCAGGAATCGATCTTGAATAAAATTGGACGAAAATATTGAATAGGCAGTTATCGCGCCAGGCGCTGGATAAATTACTGCAAGCAGCCGATATCGAATCGCTGTCGAGTGAACAACTCCGGCAGCTATTTACTGGTGAAGATGGGATCAAGAATTATATACCGGACGGTTTGTGCCAGTTCGATCCCAGAAACGGGGACCGGATCGTATTTAATTCTTCCCGTGCCCGCCGCCCGCATGATAACCGTCCTGAGGACTTGGATGCATCTATTGAGTCCTCAGACAGAGGATGTGTAATTTGCGAGGGCAGCACAACCGGGGTGGTGGATGTGGCTGAGTTGAGCCAGGGTTTTACGTTCATCAATAAGAACCTCTTCCCAATTCTCTATCCAGCACAAGTGCGTGATAAAGAAGCATCCCTGGACGAGGGTTCGCGTTTTCTAGATCCGCACGGGATCCCGGCGCATGGGTACCATTTTTTGCAGTGGACATCCTCGCTTCACGATTGGGATTGGCATAATTTGCCGCACGAGGATCGCCTGGTGGTCATGAAGCGCCTGGCGGTGCTGGAACGAAAACTACTTTTAGATTCCAGGAGCGAGGCAGGCAGCGAAACACAATTGGATGGAAAAGATATTTACAACGGGTATGTATCCATCATCAAGAATTACGGCCGCCTGGTAGGGGGTTCTCTGGCGCACGGTCACCAGCAAATCGCCTACAGCAATGTGATACCCAGAAGAGTACTGGATCACCAGCGTTTCGAGATGGAACACGGGGAGAACTTCTCGGCCTATATGCTGCGAGAAAATCCTCCCTCTATATTGCTGCGCGATTATGGCGCGGCCGTGTTGCTGGTGCCGTACTTCATGCGGCGTCCCTTCGACATGTTCTTAATTATCAAGGATACCAATAAGCGCTTTTTATATGAATTGGATGAAAGTGAAATCGCAGCGGCTGCCGACGGCTGGCGTGACGCCATCCGGGTTATCCTGATGGTTATGCCAAAAATCGGAAAAGAGAGCGCCTATAACGTGATTACCAACAACGGTCCAGGAACGGGTCTATATTTTGAGTTTCTCCCGTACACACAAGAAACCGGAGGCTTTGAGCACCTTGGCCTGTACCTTTGCCAGGGTAACCCGGAAGATTCTGCTGGTCAGCTGCGCTTGAATATTGAAGCGTTTGAGTCGGGCTGACAAAAGGAATGCAGGTGATTATGATTGGTGACAAGTTAATCATCGAAAGACAGCATAGCGAGCGCGCGGATGAATTGTGTCTGGCGTTGTCCCCGCTCATTCGCCGCGGTTACACCATTTCGGTCGCAGGTGAATTGGGGGCAGGCAAATCCGAATTAGCCTTCGAACTGGCCCGCTTGTTAAATGAAAGCGGCGTGCCAAGCGGTATCCTGCAGCAGGATGATTATTTCGTCTTTCCCCCGAAGACCAACCACGAAATGCGCCGCCGCAATATCGAACAGGTGGGAACATATGAGGTTAAACTGGATTACCTGGATGCTAATCTGCGAAATTTCAAGCGCGGTGAAAATCCGATCTACAAACCGCTGACAAATTTCAACGAGGATCGTATAACAACTGAAGAGTTTGACGCCAGCGAGTTGATGGTTTTGATTGCCGAAGGTACATATACCTCGCTGCTAAAATTTGTCGATTACCGGATTTTCATTGACCGCGATTACCATCACACGTTAGGTAACCGCAAACGGCGGGCCAGGGATAAATTTGATCCCTTCATGATCGATGTCTTGGAAAGGGAGCACCACATCATTTCAGGGCACAAAGTAATGGCGGATGCCATCATAAGTACAGAATTCGACCGCATAATATATCCTTGAAACGCTTGTTTAATAGAAAGCTGTCTCATGCAGCGTATAAGCAGAATGTTTCCAACCACAGGGTGGACAAATTAAGTTCGTCGAGTGATGGAGATTTAATTAAGTGTTGAAATTAGCGGATAAATGGGTCTGGGATTTCTGGTTAGCCCAGGACGGCCCGGATTATCACATATTCTATTTACAGGCCCCGCGGGAATTGGGAGATGAAAACCTGCGCCACTGGCATGCAGTTATTGGACATGCTGTATCTTTGGATTTAACCAAATGGCAGGTTTTGCCGGATGTCTTTTGTCCCAGTGAGAATGCGACATGGGACGATTACCTGACCTGGACCGGCAGCATCATAAAATCTGAAGGGATCTGGTATTTCTTTTACACAGGCGGATGCCGCTCCGAGAAAGGTCGCATTCAACGCATCGGGCTTGCCACTTCTATGGACCTGATGACCTGGGAAAGGTGTCCCGGAAACCCGCTTATCGTATCTGATCCTGGCTGGTACGAGACGCTTGATCTTTCCGTCTGGCATGAAGAAGCCTGGCGCGATCCGTGGGTGTTTCAGCACCCGAAAACAGGGGATTGGCATGCTTTTATCACAGCGCGATTAAATCATGAGGCGCCTGATGGACGCGGGTGTATCGCGCATGCCCGCTCAAGCGACTTATACCACTGGGAAGTTTTGCCTCCTGTCACGGCACCGGGGGATTTCGGTCACATGGAAGTGCCGCAGTTGGTAGAGATCGAAGATAAATATTACCTCCTGTTCTCTGTTTCGAAAGATGTACTCTCGAATAAGTATCGCCAGCGGACTGGCGGTGAAGCGCTTACCGGTACCCATTATCTGGTCTCAAAAAATCCGCTGGGACCTTTTCATTATGTCAGTGATAAATTCCTGGTTGGTGATGTTTTTGGTTCTTATTACTCGGGTAAAATTGTGAGAGGCCCGACAGGGGGATTGGTTAGCCTGGCTTACCGCCACTATTCAAAAAATGGTGAATATCTGGGTGAGATAAGCGATCCTATGCCTCTCAGTGTTGGTGAAGTTGGCGAACTGCAGTTAATCGGGGGAATTGGTTAAATTCACTGATCGAAAATGGGGGTGACGAATTTTTTTGGTTTCATGGTCTTTGGTCCCCAGATAATGGTGACCAATGCTTCCGTGCAAGCCATCAAAAGGAACCGGTAACGTTGTGCTCCGGGGGATAATTCAACCAGTTCACCACTGAAATTGAACATAAAGTGAAACAGAACAGCAGACAGGGTGCTGCGCTGGTTGTTGTTGAAAATCCAGGTCATAATAAAAGCAGCGGAAATTAACTCCAGCATAAATAACCAGAAAGCCAGCGAATAAACGCCCAGTCTGTTCTGATAAGTACCCGGCATGTAAAACAATGGCAAATGCTAGGCTGCCCAGACGATACCTAAAACGATACTGGAGATAAGAGCACTCCACCTGACTTGCAGCCGGTCCAGCGCATACCCGTGCCAACCGAGTTCTTCAGGGACTGGACCGAAGAAAAGTGTAAACATTGCGAATGGCAGGGTAGATAGGGGCTGGTCGAGAAAAACGGCGGCAGCCGATAGGTGTCCACCCCTTCCTCCAGCAAGTATGTCCAACAGTACGGCAGAAGCGGTCAGTAGAGGCACAAAAAGCAGGATCACCCCATACCAATATACACCAATACTTTTGAAATCGAAGACACGCTGCTAATAATCCCGCCTACCTTTGCTTCCCTGGGAAAGGTAGGTGAGCAGTATGGCGAACAGCATTGGGCTTACCCCTCCCACAGCGATCAGGATCCCGGTTGGGGACTGGTCTACTTGCAAGCCAAATAAAGCAGCCGCTATCCAAAATATCCAGGACCAGATGTATACCAGGGCGAAGAACAGCCAGGATTTTCGTATGGTCGAGGATACCTGGAGAAAAATTAAGATATTCGTTGATTTTTCAAGACTTCATACCAATTGAATTGCTTTCATGGGGCAGGCTTGGACGCATTTACCGCACCCTAAACAAATGCTTGCAAAGGGATCAGGCATCTCGAATGGTTCTTCTTGACGGAGAATCTTTTTAGGGCATGCTATTACAGCGAGACAAATACCCTGCTCACATTCCTCAGGATGACACTGCCGATAATCCACCACAGCCATCTGGTTAGGCATTCTTTCTCTCTTTGTCCATCTTTTTACGCTCAAGCTCTAATGCATCTTCCAATGCATCCAATTTCTGGAGCATGGCAGGCGGTACCGAATGAGCAGGCCATTGGCGCTTCAATGCTGAGATTTCTTCTTTTTAATTTCTCTATTTTCTTTTCTCCTGCCATTTTACACTTTATTCCCTACATAAAAACCATCCTGGATAGCGTCCAGTGCTTTTCGTGGTTCTACAGCATTGCCAATGACGTAAACTTCAAGGTCGCGTTTCAGGAGTTTATCAGGCATTTCACGGTTTGCACGAACTCCCACCGCTATGACTACAGTCTCAATTGGATAGACAATCTCGTTCCCTTTTTGTTGAGCGATGACAGTATTCTTTTTCATACTGAGCACTTTTGTATCCGTAAAGATTTTTACATCGGCTCCCTTCAATCGCTTGGTAATCATTGCTTTCGCCAGGGGGTCCATATCGCCGCCGACCTCACCCAACATTTCTACAAGGGTAACCTTTACACCTTGGGAAGTCAGGAAATCAGCCGTTTCAAGACCAACCAGCCCACCGCCGATTACAAAGGCTGATGCAGATTCCACTCTCAATCCGCCATCCAATAAATCAACCGCTAACATCCAGTGTGTATTTTCTAACCCCTGAAAATGTGTGGTCAGTGGGATGCCTCCGGTGGCCAATATCACGACATCTGGCTTTGTATTTCCCACCATTTTTACTACACATGCTGAGGTTTTTTGATGGAATTTGGTGGCAGGCGGTGAGTCCATATCGCGCCTATAGCTATAAAAATTGAAGCTGATAAAAATAAGGTCTGGTAAGAACACCATCCTAGCAGCAGCCCGGCCAATAATGGTAAAAAAGCAATAGGCAGTAAAAGTACTGTATTTACGCTGGCATAGGTGGGTCGCTCGGCCGCTGGAGACATCTCAAGTAGGGCACTGTTAAAACCGACAACGCGTCCATTAAATGTAGCTCCAGCCAGGAAGAAAACTGGCAGCATTGCATACCAGCTGAAGGTGCTCAGGAAAACAGCCAACACAGGCGTTATTGCTGAAATCGAGGCGCAAAAAAAGAGCATTTTCCGACTGCCGGTATGATCCACCAGGTGAGCCCAAACAAAGGTGGCTGTCACGCCGCCCAATACCTGGGCCAGCAAAAACCACCCGACAGCCTGCGGGGGCGCTTCCAATTCTTCACGCGCATAAACAACAAAAAAAGGGATAACCATCAGGCTAAAGCCTGTCAGCCACTGCACGATCATTAAGGTCCTTAATCGGCGGCTGGTTGATTTAATTTGGGCTGCATATAAACGCCAAGGCAGGACTTTTGTCTGTTGTTTGTTTACTGGTTCGCGGATCAACCAAAAACCAAGCGAGGCAACCGCCAGCCCAACTGCTGCCAGGCCGAACAGGAGCGCATAATTATCTGGGTAAGCTATTTCCGCCAGGATATGGCGTGCCAGTAGGGCCGCTCCCACCGCCAGCGGCGCCGCCAGGATCTGCCTGCCGCCGAAAAAAGCTCCTCGCCGGTCGGCAGGTATAATTTTTCCAATGATATCAGTGTAAGGGATGTTTCCCAAACCCCCGCCAGCATAAAAAACCGACAGCAGCCCCACTAGTGTCCAGGCCAGCAAATCCGGATAGTTAGCGCCGATGGTAAAAATCAGCAGCGCTAGAACTCCCCAACTGACAACCCGCAGGTAGATCGCCAGCATCAGATAAGGCATTTTACGCGGGCGCGGTTCGATGGAACGTGCAACAAAGGGCTGGGGCAGTGCTTCGGCAACGGTCAGCACTGTCACCAGTGCACCCACCCAGATTGTTGAACCCGTCAAGCTTGCGATGAATGCTGCGATGACAGTCGCCGGTTGAGTTAACGAAATACCGAACGCTAAGAAAGCTCCGTGCCATAACCCGCCAAAATAATTACGGCGTTCTACCCTGGCTTGTTGTTTTACATCTACAGGGGGATTACCGGCAGTGGGCTCTTCGTAATTTGGGGTGATAGTAGTCATTTATCCGCCTGCTCCAACTCAGCGATCCGGTTAGTTAATAGCAAGCGGCACTCAGAACATAGCTGCAAATGTTTTTAATAACTGGTTGGAGTTCATCAAACTGGGTACCATTGGCCAGCAGGTCGGCATCATATTCAAGCAGTATAAAACACTCATCACAGGTGATAGGAATATCCTCTTTTACAATCGCGCGTTTGAATCAGTAATTGCCATAGTGAACGCGACATTCAATACTCTCCTTGGATCTTAAGTCATCTAGTTTCACGTTCAACAAAGGCACGGAAAATGTCGCTTTCAGTTATGATGCCAACCAGGTCATTGCCATCCATTACTGGCAACGTACTGATCTTGTTCTCCAGCATCATCCGCGCCGCATCAATCAAAGATGCTGATTGGGCAATTGTCATCGGGTTTTTTGTCATAACTTGACGAACCGTCATTTTACAGAGCTGATCACTTAACCTTACTAAATCAAATCCTATGGTCGTGGAAGGTCCAGCATGACGGATATCATCCAGGGTGATAATCCCGACCAGCGATTCTCCATCCAATATTATTAAACGCCGACCTTTTTATTAAGCATCATCCAATAAGCGTCAGGTAGCGTGGCATTACTCTTAATTGTTACCGGGTCAGGTGTCATCCAATCTTTCACCAAATTACTTTTCATTATCTGCTCCTTTCCAACAATAAAATTTACTTTTGCTGCTCAATAAACATCAATCGGAAAAAGCTTGTCCAACTATTCCTGTCCTGTGAAAATCCGCTGCATCTATTATCCTCTCCAATTCTGTTTTTCTAGCGTAAAAAAAACCTGGCGTTCCTCTGCTGTCATCTGTGCAAGGTTAACTTCTGTCAGATTTACAGCTATCGAATTAAGGGCTTGAAATAGACTGTTCACCATATAGTTGCGTACATTCTGTGGGATGTCTAAAACCGGTAGCACCAACGTGAGCGAGACTGTCTTGTTTTCGGAGGTATAGGCGACATCCCGAATCATACCTAAATCAACCAGAGAGGAAGCGATGGCAGGATATTCCACCTGTCGAATTGCTTCATGAATTGAATTTTCAATCACGTATTCGACCATAGAAACTCCACCAATATTAATTATTCGGTCATCTTTACAGATACAGGCACACGCACATGCCGGCCGTATTCATCTTCCTGTATTTGGTAGAGATCCTCTAATTTTTCTAAACGATCCACAAACAACACACCCTCCAAATGATCGATTTCATGGTGCACGACAACCGCATCGAAACCCTCGTAAACTGTGTCAATAGGCCTGCCGTTCTCATCCAATCCCGTGACCCGCAGGTAATGAGGGCGGACAGTTTCAGCAAACAGCCCAGGAAAACTGAGACATCCGTCGAAATCAAGCCGTTCATTTCCGGCTTCGACGATATGCGGGTTAACCAGAGCGACCGGCGGTCCAGGTTCCTGCCCGCTATTATTCCTGCCGCCCAGGCGCACAAGGATGACCTGCTGGTGCCGGTCAATTTGGGGAGCGGCCAGACCAATACCTTCGGGATGAGCATTGAGGGTGTCTTTTAGATCACGGATCAATTTTCGGACCGGCCTGTTTACTACCAGGACTGGCTCACTTTTACGACGAAGTGGATGCGGATTTTCCGCATAGAGGACGATCTTTTTAACAGCCATATTCAAGCGTCATAAATGATATTCACCGTGGGTGTGGGGCAAAGGACCGCCCAGCTTTTCCAGGGCGATCTCTAGAGATTGATTAAGGCGGGACATATAGTCTGCCGCCTCCAAAATATCTCCAGCCGCTACACCTGCTTCATCAGCCCAGCTTCGAAATTCGCCGGCGTGTACTTCGTTATGTTCGATCCAATGGGGTATCAATACTCTCAGCTTTTCTATTTGCTTCATCGCTTACCTCTGGTTCTAGCGTTGATTCCAAAATCACTTTGTGTTTCATCAAATCTATCATGCGGATTTTGGCCGGTACAATGCGCTGTGGCTCAAAGAAAGTTACCAGGCGTATACCTTCGGGGACTGGTTCTACCAGCAGCACATCCTTCATAATTTCCTTTCCATCCAAATAAACAGCGGCTTGACACATATTCGGGGCTCCTAACTATGATGGTGCCCGTGTTCATGGTGTTCGACGCTCTCACGGCACGGTTCAGCGGCGCTCAGTTGACCATTAAAATATTCTTCAAGCGCTGACTGCACCGTCCCATTTGCCCCTGTGACAGCCTGGATGCCGTACTGTTCAAAGAAGGATATCGCCCGGCGTCCCATACCGCCGCTGAGCATCACCTCCGCTCCCTGGCTTTGAATGAAGCCTGGCACCATGCCCGGCTGGTGTTGTTGAGCGAAAGGATTGTCCAAGGTAAAAACAGCCTGTACCTGCTGGTCCTGCACATCTACAAAAACATAACATGGACAGCGCCCAAAGTGGTGGCTGATCCGGCTGTCCAACCCATTTTTATCTTCTGTTGAAATAGCAATTTTCATTTTTAAGTCTCCTTGTTTATCAATTCTGTTAATTCATCTGCAGCGATATAACCTTTGACCGTGATATGCTGTGCAGTAACGCCGGGAACTCCGGCTACCGCTCCTTTGATTTGCTGGGCAAGGAACACCGCTATAGGACATAAGGGTGAAGAGGGTTTGAATGTATACGACACCTCGCATTCGTTATCGATGGTCAGATCCTCTACCAAACGCATGCGGATAACATCCGCGTTGGTTTCCGGATCAATCACGGAACGCAGACGTTCCACGATTTCTCTCCGAAGGTGGGCGGAATCCAGCCTGTTCATGCGGGCGTCTCCTGTAGCTCATCGCTCACCCGGACCCAAACCGCGTGCAGCGCCCGGCTGGCTGGCGATTCAGGCCTGTACACAGTCACTGGCTCGCCCTGTACCATCGCCTCGATCACCCCAGTATCAAAGGGAATACGACCGGCCAGCGGAATGCCGTGCTGCATACAATAAGTCTCGATTTCTATCGTTCCTTCAGGGTTGATGTCAGCTTTGTTGATACAAACCAATGACGGGACGCCAAAGTGTGCGGTGGTTGATAAGACACGGCGCATGTCATGCACGCCTGCTCTGCTGGGTTCAGCGACGATCAAAGCCAGATCCGCGCCGGAAGCGGCGCTGATCACCGGACAGCCGATACCTGGTGGTCCATCCACAAGCGCCAATTGGCGGCCTTCGTCCATGGCCAACAGGCGGGCGTGCTGCTTGACCAGCGTGACTAATTTGCCAGAGTTGTCCTGGGCCGGGCGGAGCGCAGCGTGGAACAGAGGTCCGTAACGGCTCTCGGAACGGAACCACCGCCCAACGATTTGCTCGTGCATAGAAATGGCATCTTCTGGACATTGGGTAACACAGGCTGCGCATCCATCACAGGCAATTGGATCGACCCGATAGGTACCATTATTTGCGTGCAGCGCCTCAAAACGGCAAACAGCAGCGCACACACCGCAGCCCTGGCAGTTATCCTCATCGATCACTGCGACCTGCCCACCCCGGAAATCCTGACTTTCCAGGATGCGCGGTTTTATTAACAGCTCCAAATTGGCGGCGTCTACGTCAGCGTCCGCCAATACAAGTGATACGGGAGGATTATCTTTGGATGCCAGATGAGCAAGGGCTGCGGTCACACAGGTCTTTCCAGTGCCTCCTTTACCGCTCAGGACTACTAACTGTTTCGTTCCATTATTCATCGGTAAAACCTCAACTGACCAGCTCAATTTGCGCCAGCTGAACCTCTTTACCATTGGCTTCAATCAGCGACTGTATTCTGGCATAAAGCTCCTGGAAGCGCGGCAGGTATTCAGGGGAAGACTCGACCAGCGGCTGCCCCCGAGCCAGGGATTCGGCGATGCGGCGCTCCATGGGGATGTGCATTAAAACTGGCAGACCTGCTTCGCAGCAAAATTCATCTACCTGGCTGTCGCCAATCCCATCCCGGTTTACGATAACTCCAGCTGGCAGATCCAGGTCGCGCACTAACTGGGCAGCCAGCCTCAGGTCGTGTAAACCAAAGGGTGTAGGTTCTGTAACCAGCAGCACAAAATCCGCTCCCAGGATTGACTCTACCACGGGGCATGAGGTTCCGGGTGGTACATCGCGGATGACTAAAGCCAAATCTGGAAACGGCTGCCAGTTTTAAGCTGGCGGATGACCGGCACTGCCATCGGTTCGGCCACGTTCAACATACCCCGGGCGAAGTTAATCCCGTTCGCAGCAGGACCAGCCTCCAGTTTTCCCAACACATCGGGCACTTCCCGGATTGCATCTTCCGGGCAGTTAAGCGTGCAGCTTCCGCATCCGTGACACAGCTCGGGGAAGACGAGCACCTTACCCGCCAGCACGAGTATGGCGTGGTATTGGCAGACCTCGGCGCAGCGACCACAAGCGGTACAGAGCTGTTCGTCTACCTCAGGGATCGGCAATCCGACATCTTTATGAAGTGTGAATTTTGGCTCAAGGTAGAGATGGGCGTTAGGCGCTTCGACGTCGCAATCTAGGAAGGTCGTTGAGCCGGAGGGGAATCGCTAACGCCAGGCTGACAGCGACAGTGGTTTTTCCAGTACCGCCTTTACCGCTGGCGACCGCAATAATCATATTCGACTCCGTTTGTGACGGCCTTGCCAGGTGTTATTTCCCGAGTCAGGGGGCGGGGAAAATTCTTCAAGTTCCCCGGAAACAAATTCGCCAAAGATATTTTCCACAAGACCTGCAAGAGCGGTATACATTTTGATGCCTGCCGCCTGCAGCGCCTCGTAAGCATTTGGGCCGAAACTGCTGCTAATGACTGCCTGTGCTCCCTGACTTGCAATGAACTGTGCCGCCTGGGTACCAGCCCCGCCGCCTGAAGTGAGCGCAGGATTAGGAGAGGCTTCCCATGCATGAGTCTCAGTGTCTACAAAGATAAAGAAGGCACAGCGACCGAAGCGTGCATCGAACGGCGAATTGATGTGCGGTTCAACCGCGCTGATGGCAAGTTTCATGATTCATCCACGTTTTTCTGCTCTACGACGCTCGGAGCATCTCCGGAACTGAACCGCCATGCGCGGCCCTGTCCACCGCGGCCTCGCCCGGAGCTGCCAGAATCACGTCCCCAATTCATCATACCTCTGAGCGAATCATCTTTAATCCGGTGTACATTCTGGCTGCCGCACTGGGGACAAACCAAATCTACACCACGACCGCCCTCACCGTGGGGTATTTCGAATATATGCTGACATTCATAACATTTAAATTTACGCATTTATCACCTTCCATTCTATTAATTTAATTTATCTAAAGTTTTCCTATCAGCGAGCGCCTGCCTGACACGATCAGGATAGAGGGGCAGTTCTCGCAGCCAAATTCCAACCGCATCGTGAACCGCGCTCACTACCGCAGGCGCGACCCCGTCGATTGAAATTTCTGATACTGACTTCGCTCCGAACGGTCCGCCGGGTTCATCCGTTTGAACGAAGATCACATCCATATTGGGCAGTTCATTTGATTTAAAGACATGATACTTATCCAAGCTGGCATTGGTGATGTTCCCATCTTCATCAAACATCATATCCTCTGTTAAAGTAAAACCAAGAGCCTGCGCCATGCCGCCTTCGACCTGACCGGCAGCCGTCAGCGGGTTGATAACCCGCCCACAATCCACCACCATCAGAAGGCGTTCGACTTTTATTTGACCGGTTTGTGTATCAAGCGACAGCTCAGCAAATTGGGCCGCAGTCGGCGGAGGGCTTTTGTAACTCATGTGAGAAGCGGAGGCGATGATTTGGTGTTGGTTTTGCTGGTGAAGGCTGTTCAGGGCTACTTCAGCTAATGTGAGTGCGCGACGGTCAGGCGCCAGCGCCTTACCATCTCTTAAAATCAGGCTGGTGGGATCGTCAATTTCCAACATCCCGGCTGCATGTTCTTTTATCTGGTCGCGAATTTTAACCGCTGCCTTTTGCACAGCGCCTCCACTGATATAGGTTGTGCTGCTGGCGTATGCACCTTTGTCAAAGGGTGTGAAGTCGGTATCGGATGAGTAAACAATCAGGTCATCTACAGGTATACAAAGTACTTCCGCAGCTATCTGCGCCAAAATTGTGTCAGAACCGGTGCCCAGATCGGTAGCGCCAACCAGCAGATTAAACGAACCATCATCGTTCATCTTTAAAGTAGCACAAGCCATGTCCAGCCCCGCGATCCCACTGCCGTGCATCACTACCGCCATGCCAATACCTTTGCGGATACGTCCTGATTGAATACGATTTTCCTGGCGTTTGGCGTAGTAATCTGTTGCCTGCAAACCAATATTGACACACTCAGAAAGAGCGCTTGTGTCCAGAGATTGATCGAAACCCTCCCTGCCTTCACCTAAGGCGCGTGATAGATACATCGGTTCGCCAACTTGCAACCAGTTCGAACGTTTAAAATCGACCACATCAATATTCAGTTTCTCTGCTATTTCCTCCATCAAGACTTCCATTCCAAACTGGCACTGCATGGCGCCGTAACCTCTAAATGCGCCTGAAGGAGGTTTATTGGTATAGACAACATCGCAAACAAAACGGGAGTTGGGAGCGTTATAGAGCGTTAATCCTTTAAAACCGCCCACCATTTGTACCGTGAGTCCGTGACATCCATAAGCCCCTGTATCGCCTATCAAATATAGGTCAGCCGCGCTTATTTTATCTCCATTAGCACCAACCTTGTAGCGGATGATATTTGGGTGACGGCTGCGTGAGCTGGTGAATTCCTGAGTACGCGTATACTCCATGCGTACAGGGTGTCCGGTTTTAACGGTCAGATGCGCGCACAAATCCTCCAGGAGCATCTCCTGTTTGTTGCCAAAACCGCCTCCAATGCGCGGTTTAATCACCCTGATGCGTTTAAGGGGTATTCCGATCAAAGGGGCGACCATACGGCGGATATGGAACGGTACTTGCGTACTGGTGCGGATCACAAGGCGGTCATCTTCGTCCCAATACGTGATGCATACATGGGGTTCGAGATGGACATGCTGCTGCTTGGGAGTGCGGTATTCTCCCTCG
This sequence comes from uncultured Chloroflexia bacterium, assembly GCA_963753725.1. Lineage (GTDB taxonomy): Bacteria > Chloroflexota > Anaerolineae > Anaerolineales > UBA4823 > CAVWDI01. The sequence goes on from CAVWDI010000006.1 coordinate 90,130, forward strand.
AAGATATGATCTGCTTGATTGAAGGCTTTCTCAAGATCACCAACTTGCGCTTCAATATGATATACAATGTTGTGTTTCTTATCAAAGATTCCATCGGTATCCGGTTCGTCATGGATAATCGGCGCGCCATCTTGCATTGCACCTTGTGGATCCAGAACGACAGGCAGCAGTTCATATTCAATGTTTATTAACTGCAGCGCTTGCTCGGCGATTTCCAGCGTTTCAGCCGCAGCAACCGCCACCCGGTCACCCACATGGCGCACCTTATTGTCCAGACTAGCCTGATCATAAGGCAAAGGCTGCGGATGACTTTGCCCACCAGAAGCATGTTTGATGCGCTCTAAATCTTTGTGGGTTAATACGGCATAAACACCCGGCAGCGCTTTCGCCTCGCTAGTGTCGATAGACTTTATGAGAGCATGTGCGTGTGGACTGGTCAGCAGCGCTCCATACAGCATACCCTCCTTTTTGAAATCGTCCGTAAATACAGGGCGGCCGCGCACCAGTTTCTCGGCATCTACTTTTGCCACCGGCATACCGACAACTTGTGCCGCTTTCATTTGCGGGGGGGTTAAAACCAGCGGCGGTAAAATATGCGCATCGCAGTTGTGACGATAGTAACCCTGGGGAAGAATATTATTTTCCTGTAAGATTTGTTCGGGGACCTCAATCGGGGTTACCTTTTCACCTCTCAGGACAGCTGCCGCCCGCTGAACTGCTTCGATGATCCTTACATATCCTGTGCAGCGGCATAGTACCGTACTCAATGCATCCCTGACTTCAGAATCTGACGGATTGGGATTTGTATCCAGCAGCGCTTTGGCTGCCAATACCAGAGCCGGAGTACAGTAGCCGCATTGTATAGCACCCGTCTCGATAAAAGCCGCCTGGATTGGATGCAGCTTACCGTCCTGGGTTATTCCCTCCACCGTTGTAATCCTGCGACCATTTACATTTGAAGCCCGTACCTTACAGCTGCGCACTGGATTACCATCTAGTAAAACAGTACATACACCGCAATCTCCAGTATCACAGCCGCTCTTGACGCTCCAATAAGCATTCCGGCGCAAGACATCCATCAGATTTTCGCGTTTCGTTAACAGAGATTTCTTTTGTAATGCCGTTGATGATAAGGGTGATGTTCTCTTTTTGATCTTTCATGGTCACTTATTCCGCCTAGAAGAATTTATTTTTTTTCATAAACCCGGTGACGCTAATATCACGCGCCCTGAAATTTTGAATTCCGCCGAGTTACTTATTCAACAGGGATATGGATACCCTAAAGTTTTTCTAAAACCAGATGATGGTGTGAAAAAGGTACTTGGGATAGACGTTTGTAATTAATATATTCAAACTGGTATTTATTAAATTCCGTCTGGACATCATCGAATGTGTATAACCCGTAATTTTTTGTGAAGGGTTTTGTTATATGGATCAGCAGTGTTGGAAAAGATAAATCTAACCAGAATAAATATCCGCCAGATTTCAGCACCCGGGAAATTTCGCCCACAGCTTTCCGCCAATCAGGTACATGGTGAAACACATTTTGTGAAACCACAAGATCGAACTGATCATCTTTGCAGGTTAGATTGGAAGCGTCCTCGACACCGAAGTGCAAGTGGTTGTTTTCCGGATTAATCAGGCGAGCGGTTTTTACTTGCTCTGGATCAAAATCGGTGCCGTAAACATCCATGCCGCAGCAGTAAGCTAAATATGCCGAAACAGCTCCGGTTCCGCAGCCCAGTTCGAGAACCTGGTGAATATTATTTTCGCCAAGGGCGTCTAAACGTTGTTGAATTTTCTCAATATTATTTTGACCTTTTCCTGCACGATTTACAAATCGTTTTTCGATTCCTGTCATAGCCATAGATGGTTTTCTCCGTTATTTGATATCGAATGTGTTATTTATGTAAAAATTTTTCTGTTTCCAAACCTTATTATCCTCACTCAACGGTAACCTGATTTCCAATCTTTAAGTCGATTTAATTTTGTATACAATGTGGTACTGACGATCCTGCCCATCCATCATAATCATGTCTGTAAATCAACAATATGCGCCAGCGAACCCTGAAAGACGTTCTGTTGAATAATTTCTGACAAACCAGGATCGTCATCACACAATTTACCCAAATCATCCGCATTACATTGCAGCACTTCGATGCGGGATTTTGCACAGGCGGTGGATGTATGGAGGTAAGGCGGGAACAATGCAGACCAACCGAATATTTCACCCGGTCCAATTCGATCTACCTGTATGATTCCTGCCTCACCGACGGCGTAGAATACCTCAACTTCCCCGTCTGCCAGTAAAAATATTTGTTCCGCGGGTTCCCCATCTTTATACAATGTATCGCCAGGATAAAAACACAGCTCCTGGCAAAATTTTAGCAATTTTTGTTTACGTCCATTGTTCAATTCATTGAAGAATGGATATTCGTACCAGAGATCAAATTTGTTCTTCATCATAAACCTCTTCAAGATCAAAAAGTAATAATTGTCCCAGCCGGGCAGGGTTTGACCCGGTCGCCAAAGGCGTTGGTCAGCGCGAGGTATGCGCTTTCACCGGTGCAGTGGTTTAGATAGTAGGAATGCAGGTCATAAAAATCTCGCAGTTGGTTGACGACATGTTTCAAATAAGGTTCATCGGCTGTCACCAGATGAGTTCCTCCAAGAATGGCAATAATTGATCGCTGAAAAGTTCGATAGACATGTGCCATTGTGTTAAGAAGCCCGGCATGGCAGCAGCCGCATATCAGGACCAGCCCGTCTTGAGTATCCATCACCATTGACATGTCATCCTTATAGGGATCGACAACCCAGCCATCGTCTAGGGGCACAACGTGCTGGACGCTGCGTCCTTCTGGTTCTGTCCGCTCGCTGATCTCGCCGCTTGTCCATAAACCAGGTACTATTTCAACCGGGCTTTCATCGAGATGTATCTCTGCCAATTGGGTAAGTTCGTCCTCTGTCATCGATAATCCGATGGACTTGTAATGTCCGTTCCGAATAGAATAGCGGGGGCGAAAAAGATCGGGATTGGCGTACAATGGCAAACCTGGTTTTTCTGATAGTAAAGCGGATAAGCCCCCAGTGTGATCATAGTGGGCGTGGCTGAGGATTACTCCCCCAATATCCTGGGAATTAAATCCCAATAACTTCAGATTATGCAGCAATACGGTACCGCTCATTCCGGTGTCGAAAAGCACGTGGTTATCGTCCATTTGAATCCAGAATGACACTCCGTGTTCACCACATAAAAACGAACTTGGTTGGACTTTATTATCAACAACACAGGTAATTTTCTTCATTATTCTTTCCTCCGGGTTAAGCTGGTTTTATATCCAACACTGGTGTGCCGTTGATAGCGTCAAGGTTTCGTACTCGTAATATGTTTCCATTAATTTCCAACAAATCCGCTGCTGTCACGCCGATTTGGTTCGGGCGGTTTGGACTGCGTATTGCGAAGACTCCGCGTTTGGCTTTACTCTGATCGCCTCGGGGATGTTGAAGCAGTTCATACCCCTCGGAAAGGTGGAAATAGAACACTACCAGAATCTGCTGCCCTGGCTCCAAGCCCAGGGTACCTTTGATAAATTCGGGTTTTAAGACAATCCGAGATTCGAGGCCTCGTATCTGCTCGGGGGAGGTGGGTTCACTTATTTGGTTTTCAACAAAACCTACGGCCCGTAAAAAGATTAGACCCTCTTCATATGCATGCCCCGAATTTGTATTGGTAAAAGCTGCAAACATTTTTACCTCGCCTTCTTTTGCAGGATGGTCAGGATATTATTGAGCCTGGTCAACTTCCAAATTCTTGGAATTTTTTCAGCCTTCTCTGAAGCTTCCTGCGGCTCTAAAATTTTCTTATACATATCAATTCCAAGAAAAAAACGACTTCCTCAAGGTCTGATTTAAAGGTACACATAACATACAACAAATCTTTTATTCTAGAACCGTTTCCTTTTGGTGAATCAAGGCTAATACCGATTCTGGATAAACCATATCTTTATTGATTCCAAGTCTTTCTAGGCTTATGCCCAGGGCCAATCCCAGGAGTTGTGTAAAATACATCACAGGCATCGAATAATTTGTACCGAACTCAATATTAACTTGTTTCTGATAAAGTTCCAGGTTCATATTGCACAGGGGACAAATTGTCGCGATCACATCAGCTCCACAATTATCCGCATCCTGTAAAAGTATATGAACCATATCCAGGGCAGCTCTACGGTTTGTCATAATCAAGGAGCCCCCACAACAACGGGTTTTTGAGCCATAAATAACAGGATCAGCTCCGATGGCTGATAATAAGTGTTCAAAAAATTGAGGGTTTTCAATTTCTTCACTATCTTTCCTCGGACGTAAAAGCTGGCATCCATAGTAAGGTGCAATACGAAGATCTCTTAAAGGGTGAGTGATCCTTCTATTAATTTCTTCAAAACCCACATCTTCAATGAAAATCTCGATGAGATGCCTGACCGTAATTGATCCATTGATGTGCAGGTTATCCGCTTCAAGGGCGTAATTGATATGGTCGGCAAGATCCGGATCTTGCTGCAGGTATTTATTCGTGAAGTATGCATTTTTATAACACCCACTGCACGGTGCAACAAAATCAAGACCCATAATTTCTGCCTTTGCCAGGTTCCTGGCGACCAGTGTATGGGCCAGAAGTTCATCTGCATGGAAGTAGGCGGTCGCGCCGCAGCAGTTCCAATCATCAATTTCAATCAGCTCCAAACCCAATGCAGATGCGCATTCAAGCGCGGAAAGGTGATAGCTGATTGCCAAACTCTCTAACGAACAGCCGGGGTAATATGCATATTTCTTCATGGGTGATCTCTCCAAGATATTTTCCTTAATCTGCTAGACCTTATTTTCCAGTCTGAAGGACATGCGCAACGAGGACTTTCTGCGCTTCTCCGATTGAATCTTTCATTATCTCAAAGGGTTTTTGCTGAGCTATTATCATTATTCAAAATGGATACTAATCTTTGGCGCCTATCAATATAATCTCGTGATCTGAGAGGGTACTTTTAAATATCGTCAGCACGGTTGACGGGTCGATTTTTTTGGCCATATCTCTACATATCGAATTAAAAGCGTAATGTGCAATATATGTTTCGTTTAAGATGCCAGATTCCCTTTCGGCAACACATAGAGGACATCTAGTTAGATCATACCGTTTACCATTTCTTAATTGGTTTACAGGTAAACTCGGCATCCATTGAATGCAAAATGCTCTCTATCCCAAATGCAACGCGATCTAATACATTGCTGTTCGGCATACTTTTATCGATATGTTCAACTAAAGCATCTCCAATCTTTTTACAAAAAATCTTCAGTAATTGAATGCCTTCTTCTTTCTTATCAGGCATGTCCATGGATATTGCTAACTCGAGAAGTGTGGTGGAAAGATTAGAAAAGTCCTTTTTTCTGGGAGAAATTTCTCCGTAAATACAGATTCCAGCATCCTCAGTGTCTTTGAGAAAGATTGTTCGTTTCCCCTCATCCACACAGTACATATCGCTGCTAGCGATGAGATAGGAAAAAATTTGTTCATTATCAGCTATCATTTTTTTGCTCAAACATTCCATCGGAACAAACATCCATCCTAATAAGCTGTTCAGAAATTAGATGCCTTAATAGTATTCCTAAATTTTTAATGACCGATTACTTCTTAAAATAACTTACCAGAAAAAAAACAAATTGTCGTCATAAGGATGATGATTTTATGCTCAACAAATATAGGCCATTGACAGCATTGAATATTTATATTTGATGATTAATAATCACAACTTTTGTCCTCAGCGATATAGATAACCTTCACTCCCATTCAGCAAGCAGGCGCTGCGAAATAATTGAAGCCTCACCACATGCTGTTGAACTTCGCAGCGCATTCAACAAGGGCTCCAAACGTTTTCGAGTCTCCCGGGATTTGATTCCATGCAAGGCATGGTAGGCGGCTTGACGAGAACCTTCGTTCAGAATTCTATAACTGATGAACTTTAATATGGCTGGAACAGCGCATTCACCAAGTCGAGCCAACACATCTGCAGTTGCCCAGCGAACCGCGTAGTTGCTGTCTAACAATCCCTCCACCAATATTGCTGAAGCTCTGGCGTCACCGATATCGCCCAACCCCCGGGCTGCCTCCCAGCGGATGTGGCTGTCTGGATGTTTGAGTAAATCTATCCAGGCTGGTTCGGCCAATTTTCCTAGACCAATTAAAGCTCTGCGCGCTTCTCGGTGGAGTTTTTCCCTGTTCATGGTCAGTGCGGTAACCAGGGGCGGAACACAACTTTCGTCTCCTAATACAGCCAGGGCTTTGACTGCCCGCAGCTGCCAGTCTCGGTTCCCGTTCTGGATGGTTTCGGCTAATATTGGAACTGCATATAGTTCGCCTCGCATCCCGGAAATATACGCCGCGGCTTGTTGTATTTTAGGCTCTGGATGTTCCAAAGCCTCGCTCAGCGCCATATCCTTGTTGATTGTTTCCAACTCGTGCTCATCTATGAGGAAAACCTCGATGATTGATAAATCGATCCTTTTCGAGGCTTCCGAATAGTAGCGGCGATCACTATTTATTCCAACATTCCAGTGATGAGTGGCCAGGCATGCCAACAGGATGCTCCAAATTTCGCCTTCGCAGCAGTCGTGGATCGTCTCTTGCATAATCCTGCAAAGGTTAGGATTCGCTGAACTAAGGTACATGAGCACGTCGTTTACAGCTTGAGCCTGTCCCTCAACTGCACTCAACAACAATTCACTTTGCTGCGGATGTCGAATCCTTAAGTTTGTCAGCTCCATCAACGACGACCTCTGGTGGTTTTTTTGTTTGTTCCTATCCTGGCTTCCATGAATAATGGAGTTGAGATCCACAATAACAGCGTCATTACAATGGCCGAAGTCAAACACCAGGCACATGTGGCGCCAATTACAAAAGGTTCGAGCGTGGTCAGGTAAATTGAAAATAAAGTTCCGAACAGCGCTAATCCCCATAAACAAATTTTGCTGTATTTTTGTAGTTTCGTTGGTCCAAGAAGAGAGAACAACCAGACGAAACCAATCGTAAAATACCCCAAAATGCCAAACAGCCCGATGGGAATGATTCCAAAAAGATATGCATATTTACTCTGCTGCACGGTATTGCAATCTCCTACCGGTCCACACACAGCTTCGGTTTGATTGATCTCCACATATGCCATATAAAATGCGACTGCTAATCCAACCAGTAAAATTAAAGGCATGACCCAATTTGGGTATGGTTCAGGTTTAAGATGCGAGCCCCGTATCTTGAAAGAACTGCCCACCACACAAGCAATCATTCCGAACAATACAAGAACCGAAAATGTATTACCTTCCGGATCTCTCATGAAACGTTCGGAGAGGGGAATATTCTCGGCGCTTAAACCGATTTTGTTAAAATCCTGATCTTCGGCGACTCCAGAAATGGTAGGTTCCAATCCTTGCCAATTTGCCTGGCTTTCTTCCCCTTCGAGGATATCTTCGGATACATTTGTTTTTGATGTATCTGTTTCTGATGCATCTGTTTCTGATGCATCTGTTACTGATGCATCCGTACCTGACATATCGGTTTCTTCTGTATCCATTGGATTGGAAACAATATCATCCGCTTCATTCAGCTCACTTTCGGTTTTTTCCGGGATTTCGTTTACAATCAACTCGAGCAATCCGGGAATTTCAGGCCATCCGATTCCACCAGCGTTCAAACCCGTTTCGATAATTTCCGGTAATTCATTTGGAATCTCGAGGGAACCTACCAACACATGTTGTCCAACAATCAGCGTTGGGACACCGATTCGTTGATCAGGGATTTCGAATGAATTTACCGCTGACATGTAAAGTTCTTGACCTTCTTCCGAAAATGTGTTCACCACTAAAATTTTCAGCTGTTCCTGATATATATCGACGATAGGGGGAAGGTCTTCAGAAATAACTTTATGGCAGTGTGGACAGGAGGGCGAGAAGAAGAACACAGCATGTATAACCGCCTCTCCAGCGAACGCAGCGCTGCTAATCAACAAAGAGCTGAGTATAAAAATCAGTGTGAATATTCCATGAAAGAAGTGACGTTTCATTTATCAACCCTATTTTTAAATACCAGCTTCTAGCGAAGTTCCATTTCTTTTGGAGAAGCGAACTTGAGTATTTTTTCAGTGATATTCTCAAATTCGACGTTTCGATAATTTTCAATCGTTCCCTGATCGCACATCACAGATAATTGAGTATCAAGCGGCATCCTGCCAATCATCTGTGATCCCAGCATGCGAGCGGTACTCTCCGCTTGACCTATCCCGAACAGGTTTATACATTCACCGCATTTGGGACAGATTGTATAACTCATATTCTCCACCAGCCCAATGATTGGAATCCCCAAATGCATCGCCATATTGCCTGCTTTGCGAACAACCATACCAGCCAGGTCCTGGGGTGAGGTTATAAGGACAATTCCATCCAGCGGAAGCGACTGCATGACTGTTAGAGCTGCGTCGGCTGTTCCGGGCGGCAGGTCAATGATCAAATAATCTAAATCTCCCCAATGGATATCGCTCCAAAATTGTTGAATTGCCCGACCAATAAGCGGACCGCGCCAGATCACCGGTTGATCTTCCTCTGACAATAGCAAATTTATCGACATAATTTCGATACCGTTTGAGGAATCAACTGGCAGGATTCCTTCCGGGCTTGACAGAGGCGATTGGTGTACGCCAAACAGCTTGGGAATGCTGGGTCCTGTAATATCCGCATCCAATAGACCGATCGCCAAACCTCTGCGCCGCAAGGACGAGGCGATTAACCCGGCAATTGTGGATTTACCAACGCCACCTTTTCCGCTCATAACAGCGATTACATAATTTATATTGGGTTTTAAGATAGGGGATATTTGTGTTTTATTTGTGGTCTGGTTCGACATTGATAATCTCCGATATTGATATTTTTAGGTGCTAAGTATTAATTTTCCTTCGGGCGAATGTTCAGGATTTTTTTCATCGGGGGAATATAGGCCGGCCATTTGCGCTCTTCTCGAAGAGCCTGGATCTGCCTTTTCAGAAAAAAAGTGAATTTCAAGATGTATTCAGGTTTTGGATATGGAACGCTAGAAAATTTACCCTGGAGCGTATCCAGGCAAATTATGTAGAGTAAAGGTGGATCGACCAGCGCTAATTGTTCTTCAAATTTGTTCCCAAGGTTGCTCTCGTCAAATAACTTCCTCCATTCAGCCAGGAGTACCTCGACTTCCTCCGCTAATAAAGAGGATGAAGTTGCATACCAATCTTCCACAGGCAGGATAGGAGCGTTAGAAACGATACTGCATCGGGTACGTTTGTCTTTCGTTTTGATCTGTAATTTCCCGCCAAATGTGAACGCTTCGACTACTTTATTCAAACGATCACGCATGATGATGCGGCTGGCGAGCACATTGTATTTTTTGGTCCAAAGCCATGGGTGAAATACTTTAATAAATTCCGTTCCCCATGCAGGCGAAGCGACAGAAAAATTGACGCTCTCAGGATCAAAATGTAAGTAGGTTGGGGATGAGCGTATATTGATCGTGAGGCGCCGGTGGCAGGGAACGTTGGAGGTACAGGGGGGAGAAAACACATACCCCAAGTCAAGTTGTGGGTTTTTGTCTGCTGTGTATTGTCCTTTCTTAAGAATCTATCATCTCAATATTTTTGGAATATTACTGGTATTCAGACCTATGGCTGGATACCAGTCGTTAATTCGGAAAGTATGCAGGTACTGAAGTCCAAAAACGAACCCCGTAACGTTCTACAACCTGGGCTTTTCCACTGGCACTCAATTCTTCCAGCGCTTCAATAACTTTTCCGGGGACATACCCATCTATGGTATTGATAAGTTCATCCTCTCGCATAGGATGCCGGGTTATGATCCCGATTATGGCTTCCACCACGTTATCGTTTTCGCCCAGATCAAACTTCCCTTCCACCGGAGTTACGACCCTGGCAATATCTCCAAAGATCATTTTGGCGCGATGGATTCCATCTTCATCTGGCGGTTGTACCCAATCCTCCACCGGCGGGCGGGCAGGCAGGTTGATGTGGATCTCATCGGGTTCGATGGCGTGAAGCGCACATGCAATATCTGAAAGTTCTTTTTGGCTATCATTCAATCCTCTCACCAGCATGACTTCAATCCATAGCTCTCCGAGGTATTGATTGCTGAAAGCCTTCAGCCCTTCCACATGGCGCTCAAAAGTAAAATTTGGGTGAGGCCGGTTGATTTTACGGTACAGCCGACTGTTGCCTGCATCCAGGGAAGGCAGCACCGCGTCGGCGCAGGCCAGTTCCTGGCGATGATATTTCATGTACAGAAATGATCCGTTAGTTATAACAGCCACTGGTAAGCTGGAAATTTCTTTTACTCTGCGTATCAACCAGCCCATACTTGCATGTAAAGTAGGTTCACCGGAGCCGACAAAAGTAATCCAGTCAATCTCGCTCGGCTTGTGCTGCTCAATCGCCTGGCGTACTTCTGTGACGATTTCATCAGGTGGATAATAGTCCCTGCGTTCTTTGACCACAGGTCTGGTCCTGCCGAGCTGGCAGTAGACACAGTTCCAGTTGCAGGTCTTGAGAGGGATGGTGTCAATACCCAAAGATTTACCTAACCTCCGGGAAGGCACTGGTCCATATACATACTTCATGGTTCACCTCCTTTACATACTTTGTGTGATCAGCGCAATCATCGAAACGCTTAAACAACCGCTAATTCTTCATCCTGGAGTTTCGCGATGGCTTCCATTCCACTTACGATTTTGTGAACTTCCATTTTGCAGGTCCAGGTATTTATTGGCATTCCTTTTAACCATGATTCAGATATTGCTGGATCCGCATGTATGGCACACAGCGTTTCAACCCCTCGGGATAATAATTCGGAGCGAGCATAATTCTCCATCTCTTGATCTACGATTTTGTTCAAGACGGTCAGCACGCCTTTGACCCTGGCTTTGTTGAAGAGCTGATTTGCTAAAAAGACCAAATCCTGGTTTTCCAGGTGCTGTGTGGCAGGAAGCTCTCCGGTTTTCATACGAGCTACCATATTCTCCATATCAATAGCCATCTCGAAAGCGGCAATGGTTGGATCTACAACAACGATAACCCAATCCAAACTTGTTATCGCGCCACGTGCTAAATCTTCAAAGCCGGCTTTAAAATCAATAACTGTTACCGAAGGTTCTCCATCAACTTGAACACGCAGGTCCCGGCCGATTTTAGCGATTGGTCCATCGCAACCTGCGCCAGGTCCTTTATCGCCGATCTTGCCTGCGACGAGAAAGGTTATCCTGTCGCTTTGGACGTAATAATCTTGAGGGAGTTGGCTGATAGAAATCTGCGCACCTTCCAGCAGCGTTGGATCATCTACCGGGCAGGTAACTTTCCCGCCGCTGAACACCATCCCCCCAAAATAATCCAGTAAGGGATTTGGAGATCGCTCGAATCCAAGCGCCTTCGACATACCTGCGTTCGTGGAATCAGCGTCTATTAGAATGACATGGTATCCATCTATCTGCAGAGCCTGGGTCAGTAAAACTGCCACTGTACTCTTTCCAGCCCCGCCTTTGCCAAAGATACCAATACGTTGGTTTGTAAGCGTCTTTTTATCTTCAAAATTCATGCCTGCCATCCTTTTAATATATTTTGTTTGACGAATCGGTCCTTTTTACCTGGGATAGGTTCATCCATGATAAGTTCATCTTCAATTCGCTGGACATAGGTACTTTTACAATTTGGACAAACTTGTGGACATCCAGGATATTCTTCATTGTAGTGAATTCGGAAAGTGCAGTTACAAACTCGACATTGATACTTCTTCATCAAAACCTCCTTTTAAGAAAATTGTTTTTCTCGATGATTTTTTTGCTTCCTTCAAAAACCTTATTCAAAGCTGGTTATGCAGCAGATATATTGGTCCTTTGCCTTATGCGTCTTCATTTTTTTCCCGGTTTATTTCAGAAACTGCCTTCACACCTATACACCCCATTTTTTTTAAAACCTGTTTGGCTGTTTCAAGCTTCTCCGGCTCTGTTTTCAAGACGAAAACTTTGTCTCCCAGACTGATTCCGCGGGTATAAAGGTGGGTAGATTCTTCATATTTCGCCATACCCGTGATGGCTCCAATAATCCCTCCAATGATTACACCAACCAGGATACCTAGTAGAAGGATTTCATATAGAATTGTCTTATTGAAATTGAAGTAGGCGCATTCGCACCAACCTGCTGCAAACGCAAAGGTGCCGTAAATTGAAATTCCGATGAGAGCGCCCAGGATCGCATAGTTCAGCACGATTTGGTTTCGATTTATCCCGAGCACTTTTTGAATTGCACTTCCCTGTGTGATCACTTCCATCCGGTTACTCTTGAATCCAGCATCAGTCAGGTTCTGGATCTGGTGAGTCACATTTTGATTACACGGAAATAAACCAATTACAGTGTCCATAATTATCCATCCTTCCTTAAAAATCTCCGTCAGTGCGAATCAAAAGCAGAGGCAGCTCAACCTGGTGGAGCACACCTGCTGCAATACTCCCATAAATAATCCTGGTCAGGCCGGTGCGACCGTGGCTGGCAATAGCAATCAAATCCGGATTTTCTCGTTCGATAACCGTGTTAATATTTCCGAGTACTGAACCTCTTTCCACACAAGCGCGCGTATTAATTTTCTTTTCCCGAAATTCTCCCTGCAGTCCTGCCAGGTACTTTCTGGCTTCTGAAATGCGCTTTTCATTTAATTTATTATCGAATTCAAGTTGTGAACCATGGGTTCCAAGAGTGCTCATACAAGGTTCGACGACGTGAAGTAATATCACCTGGGATCCAAAACAATGCGCCAGGTCCTCCACATAAGGAAGGATACTCTCTGCCCGTTTTGATCCATCCAGGGGAACTAATATTTTTTTGTACATATATGTCCTCGTGTCCAAATTATTGCACATACCAGAAAGAGTTGTATTCTCCCTCTGCGTCTTGAAAATAAAACTCGAATAACCACATTCCAGGAAGCGGCTTAGGTAACAGGTGTTCTTCTATCACCGGGTCCCCCGGTTCAGCCTGCCCTTCCAATTTAATGACGCCGTAAGGATCTCTCAACACCCAGTTTATGCTCCCGGACGTCAAATTAAAATCGAGTTCAACTTTTACCTGGCTGGCTCCCTCATTCACGTCCATACTGCAAGTAAATTCATGAACACCCCGAGCTGATATGATGTGATGGGAACAATCTGTGTATGCCGTCGATGTATCTTTTACACATGCACTGATACCGGTTATCAGTATTACCAGGAACAAACCGAAGATACTCCTAAGTTTTTTCATTTCATTCATCTCCACTGATAAAAATCACTTCGAAAGAACGATAAACACCGCCACAACAACGCCCGACAGCAATGAAACAATGGTGTAGCGCTTTTCTTCTTTCTCAACTGCGGGTATGAGATGAGATGCTCCCACGTAAATCAACGCTCCCGCTGAAATTGCCAGCAAAGCGCCCAGAGTTGAATCATTAATCTTGCTGATGAAGGGATATGAGACCAGCGTCCCAACTGGCGTGGATACTGCCGCTGCCGCAACCGCAATCCAGGTCGACCGCTCTTTGTTGAAACCGCCGCGCTTCAAAAGCAGGAATGTGACGATCCCTTCGGGAAACTCGTGCAGCACCATACCTATGGCCGCTAAAAAACCGGTAAAAATACTCACATTGAACGCAACGGAATAAATAACCCCATCCAGAAATGAATGAAAACCAATACCCAGCATCGGGATAAGCCCAACAGAATAACTGCTGTGTCCGTGCTCATGACAAATATAAGTTTTTAGAAAGCGGTTGAACAAGTACAAACCCATATAACCGATCAACAGGAAAGCGGGCGCATTCTCGTTCATCTGGAAAGATCTGGGGATGATGTGGATGAACGAGACGGAGATCAAAACACCTGCCGCGAAACTCATAAAATAAGCAGCGTTTGATACCCCCCAATTTTCGTACCTCCTTATAATGAAAATACCTGCCATAGTCACCAGGCACGCCAGAACGCTGGTGAGTATGGCAGCCTCAAAATTATTTGAGATCATAGAATTCAATCACTAACAAGATGTGGTTCCCGTATATCAATTATTTGCTCAATAAATGGTTTGACAGCATCACGTAGAGCCTGCTGTTCTACACCTTCCAGCACCAAACAAACTTCCCAATTCTCAGGACTATCACCCATAAAAGTTCCTAAAGAAACGATATTGCCGCCTATGTCAAAAATTGCTTTGGTAAGTTTTGCCAGTTCACCGGGTTCATTCGGCGCCAGTACGGTGAGCCGGATACCACGTTCATGTGCGCCCATTAACTCCAGTAAAATTTTAAACAGGTCAGTCTCGGTGATGATTCCTACTACAGCACTATTTCTCACTACCGGCAAACCTCCAATTTTGTTGTTTGCCATTATCCGGGCAGCGTCTTCAATTGGCGTATCTTCGCCAATTGTGATAACAATTCTGGTCATAATTTCTTCCACGGAGATTTTGTTCAATAAATAATTCAGTTCAAAGATGCTCAAGCTGGTGGCATCAGAAGGGGACGCGTTGAGTAAGTCCTTCTCTGACACAATGCCAATCAAGTGTCCGCGTTTATCCACAACCGGAAATCGACGGACATTCTCCTGGCGCATGAGGAATAAAGCTTCCTGTATCGGCAGTTCTGGGTGAATGGTAATTACTGGATATGACATTCGATCTCTAACCAGCATTTTTATTGCTCCTTTTTTGTGTATATAATTCTGTTAATGGTTCTCTACTAGTTATGAGAATATACGTAAAGACTCGAATTGTCATCATTCGGACAATGATTTTTAGCTCAACAAAAAAAGACCGCTGTAATGCGGTCTCCTGTCAGATTTGTTGATGCGCCTTACAACAAAAGTTGTAGACGCCTGAATTATTTATAGGCGGCGTTTAATTAAATTAGATTAGTTGCTCAGTCTTCCATATCTCCAGAGATTGGTGGTTGGTTATCCAATGTGGTCAGTCCCTCACGCAGCGCATATAAAGTGGCTTGCACGCGGTTGGCGAGATGCAGTTTGTTCAGAATGTGGCTGACATGCGTTCGTACGGTTACTTCTTCTATAACCAGGTTGTCGGCGATCTCTTGATTGCTGTGACCTTGCGCAACCAGCCGCAGCACCTGCAACTCGCGCTCAGTTAATGGGTCCGGGGTTGGGGGACCCTGCGCGGGGCAATTCAATTCTTGCAGCACTTTGCGGGCGATGCTTGGGTGCAGTGCAGGTTCGCCGCGATGGACCTGGCGTATGGCTTGTATTAAATCCTCTGGATCGGAATCTTTTAGTATATAACCCAAAGCGCCGGCTTTTATTGCTGGAAATACCTTGTCATCCGTGGCAAAACTGGTTAATGCGATGATATGCACATCCGGCTGCTGGTCAGTTATTTGATATATTGCAGAAATGCCATCCAATTGCGGCATCACTAAATCCATGATGACTACATCCGGCGCTAAGGCTTGCGACCTTTCTACCGCCTGCAGTCCATCGCTCGCCTCTCCAACAACTTCAATATCCTCTACCCGTGCTAACAGCGCGCTAATTCCTTTGCGTACAATTGCATGGTCATCCACAATTAGAACACGAATCGGCTGCTGTTCCAAAGCCTGTATCTCCATAATTAGATGTCGACTTCAACGGTTAATTGTGTTCCCCCGCCAGGATTGCTCACAATTTTTAACCTACCGTTTATTCGCTTTACTCTATCTTCCATGCCGCGTAATCCCAGTCCGCCGCTCTGATCCTTTTTATTGGGATCAAATCCGATCCCATTATCCCATATATTCATTGTAAATTTATTTGCTTTGAATTGTAAACGTACCCTGATATTCTTAGCCTGTGAATGTTTGACGGCATTGTTGAGCGCTTCCTGGGCGATGCGGTACAATTCCGCTTCAGTTTGAATAAACAGTCGTTTCTCTTCTTCGACATCGAATTCGGTATGTATACCTGACCGTGCTTCGACAAATTCCAGACGGGTGCGAAGCGCAACCACTAACCCTTCATTTTCAAGTATAGGGGGATGCAGTTCAAAAATTAACAGCCGCATATCCAGCATCGCTTCACGCGCCATATTGCGTAATTCTTGAAGGTTTTCGCTGGCCTCTTTTGTTTCGCTTTTGGATAAGGCTAACCTGGCGGCATCAGCGTACAGGCTTACACTGTAAAGCGATTGGGATACCGAATCATGAAGCTCACGCGCTAAACGCTGCCGTTCTTCAAGGACAGCCAATTGTTCGGCTTGATGGTGCAGTCTGGTATTTTCAATAGCGATCGCGGCTTGATTCGCAAACAGGCTCATAATGCGAATGTCATCCTCTGAAAAGCCCCCGGGTTTGTTTACCACATCCAGCGCCCCAATATTGGCGCCTTCGACATGCAGTGGAATCACAAGTAATGATTCAAGGACCGGATTTCGGTGATAGGCTTGAACCTGGTTGACGGGTTCATTGATCAGGAAAGGTTCCCCATTCAGCACTGCTGTCCCCGCAATTGAACCTTCTACCGGCAGCCTGTCCAATGCGGGGATGGGATTGCCGGTTCCAATGGTTACCTGCAGCCATCCCTCATCTTCAAGAAGCAGTACTGCGCTTCCGGATGCGCCGGTCAGCCGCTGGGCTTCAGCGCAAACAATCTCCAACATTTCATCGAGTTTGAGTTTTTGAAGCAGGGCTGTCATTGTGCGCTGCAGGCTATCGCTTTCAGCGATCCTCTTCTCGGATTCATCAACAAGCTGCTGGTGCATCGTATTCGAATAGACACTCTCGAATTTCCTGATGATGATCTTCAGGCATAAATCGATTTGAGCGGCTGCCTCAATCGCTTTGCAGGAGTTGCCAGCGTAAGCGGTGGCGATAATTGGTAAGATCGCATCTTTTACGCTGAGCAGCGCTTCAGTTATGGAATAAATCGGGAAACCTGCCTGTAGTCGGTCTGGCACGAGGCTGCTGACATACTCGTCTATGGATTGATCGGTATTGGTTTGCAATGCGTCGGCAATCGTCTCCATCCCTTTTGCCGCCCATGCAGATATTTCAAATTTTGAATAATCCCGGTATCGCGAATCGGGAAGGTTTAAAACCTTAATAATCCAAGAATCAATTATCTTCGTTTGATTTTGAATAATCAGGCCGGCGAGTTCAAGGGATATCGCGGTGAATTGCTCCATCGATTTCCAATTGGTTTGAAGGAAGGGCTTCTAAAAGCTTATTTAGGATTTATTTTAGCACGCTTGGATAGCTAAGAACGGGTAGTTTACAGCAGGGATGACCACGTGCGGTGTGGATGAGAATTCTACCAGCATGCCGTTAATATCCAGGTACAGGAGTATATTTTCATCCGCTGAGCCTGCTTCTCCTAAATTGTACAGGAGTGTGGATGTAAAAGGTTAACCCAAGAAATAAGTCATCATTAAACCAGCCGTGTTTCACGTATATCAAGGATTTCTTCCACGAACGGTTCAATAGCCTGCTTTATATCTGCCAAATCGCCATTTTCTACCGTCATGAGGATTTCACGGTTTCCTGTGCTCTCACCCAAGAAGGTGCCCAAGGATAGTATATTGCCACCCGCATCGAAAACTGCTTTTGTAAGCCTTGCCAGTTCTCCTGGTTGGTTGGGTACCAGTACTGATATGCGGATGCCTTGTTCGTGAGAGCCCAGCAGCTCGAAAAAGACTTTGAACAGATCGGTCTCTGTGATAATACCAACAACCTCTTCTTTGGATAAGACAGGTAATCCTCCGATTTTCTTATCCACCATGATCCGGGCAGCTTCTTCAATCGTGGTGTCTTCATCTACTGTGATGACATCTTTAGTCATGATTTCATCGACTGTAATCTTGTGCAGCAAATAGTTCAATTCATGCACACTCAAGCTAGAAACATCAGATGGTGAAGCTTCTAGCAGGTCCATTTCTGAAATAATACCCACAAGATGTCCGCGTTTATCTACAACTGGGAAGCGTCGTACTTTCTCACGGCGCATTCGGAACAAAGCTTCCTGAATGGACAGTTCAGGGTGTACGGTGATTACAGGATGTGACATTCGATCTCCAACCAGCATTTTTTACTCCTTTATAAAATTTGATTTTTTGATTAGCGTAAATCGATTGATTATGAGTATATACAAAAAAATGTAAATTGTCACCACTCGGGCGGGGTATCTTTCCATTGATTTCTAAAAGGCAGCTGGGAGGATTAATTAAGTTCAGATGAATTGTATCTTAACATGCCAGATGTCTATGATCGTGGGACAGCCAGCAGGCTTATTAGCCATTCCCGGACACTTGGCGGGTCTTGTAACCGAAGGTCAGCATGTGTACCTCTCTCGTTTTCTGATACCACGACAGAGATGCCGTTATGCTGGTTAACCACCGCAAAAGCTTCTTCATCTTTATCGTCATCGCCGATATAAACCGGCAGGGCATCTACCACTGGATAACGTTCCAGAATATATTCTATAGTCGCGCCTTTATTGGCTAATAGCGGACCAACCTCCAGGAATTTATCTCCTCCCATCATTCGAAACAGGCTGGCGTCCATACAATCAGCGGCAGTCTCCCGGGCTGTGGATAAGATGGTCCTGGCTGCATGATCGTCTGCGAAACGCGCATGGATCGCCAACGACCAGCCTTTGTCCTCCAGGTAAAAACCAACCTGACCAGAGATGAGCTGCTCCCACTTTGGTTTTAGCAAATCCAATCCAGGTCGTATGTGTGAATAATCCAATCTGTTTATATGCTTTCCATCAGGAGTGCGTATTTCGATCCCATATGTACCTGCTAATAATAATCTGGAGACCGGCACCAGCGCGATGATGTGATCAAGACGCCTGCCACTGATAATGGCGGGTTGAAAAAACGGGTGATTCTCCAGCCGGGTGAGAATATCGATCACCTCAGGGTCGGGGATGATTACATCCGGTGTGGGCGCGAATCCTGCCAGTGTTCCATCGTAGTCCAGGAACAATCTCAGCTTTTCGGTGCTGGAAATGCGGTCGATAGTGACTTGAGAGCCGATCAGGATGACGCACCTCCCCCTTCGAGCAAAGGTTTGATCTTGCGATTGAAGATGGCCTCCCAGGTGTAATTGGCGCGCACGAGGCTACGCAGACGGGATACCGGATTCGCCTCGACCATCGCCCGAATACTTTCGGCGGTCTCTCCCGCTGGTTGGCCAGCATCAAAGATCAATACATTATCTCTGGCGATCTCCTGTGAGGCAGGGACATCGGTGGAGACAACCGGTAGACCAACCAAGCCAGCCTCCAGGACAGGCATGCCGAAGCCTTCGCGATGGCTGGGCATGAACATCACATCACTGACCCGGAATAAATCTCCAACCACCCGGTTGTCGATCTGGTAGGGGTGCGCTGGATCAGGTCCAGATTCATACACGAAACGCATTTCGTTTTCCAGTCCAAGTTTTACACGCATGTCAAGAAGAGATCGGAAGTAATTCATATTATCCGCATCGTGGGGGTCCGGGGGGCCGGTAAGGACCAGTTTTGGTTTCGAGTAATTGCTTTTCAGGACTGCCAGGACGCGCATGGCATATTCAATATTCTTGGCTTTGGTGACGCGTACCGGCATTAATAAGATCAGATCACTATCCAGAAGATCCATTCGTGTGATCAGCTCAAATCCTGGCTGGGATAGAGCCAGTAATTCACGAGGGTCGACGCCGTTATAGATCACCTTGATTTGATCTATTGGACATTCGAACAACTCGGCTAATTCTCGCTGGCGGCGCTCAGATACAGCCACATAGGAAACGTCTTTGCGCTGCGTGCGCAGTAAATCCCAGGGGTAGCCAGGATACACTTTAGAACGAGAATTGGGGCTGGTCCAGGTCAGATCGTGGCACCAGGCGATGGTATGCCTGATCGAGCCTTCCTCCAGCAGGCGTTGTAATGCGGCCGTCAGCGGCAGATTAAAGTGCTTGGTGAATACATTATGCACGATCAAATGGTCGAACTGGTTGAGGATTAGGCGTAATCCTTCGACCAATTCGTTTACTACCGCTTCAAATACACCCGGAACACACCCGCTTTCGAGCGCTGCACTCATTTTCAGGATTTGCTGGTGTTGGGAATCTAGCATGGGTAGGTGATTATAATCCGCAGGGGCAAGCGATCCATGGTCCCCAGTACCCGCGATCACGGATACTGAATAACCTTTTCCAATAAATACTTTGGCGTGCGCGTCGATCACAGCTTCCACACCGCCAATGGTCGGGGGGGCGCTGTAATGCAAAATGGCGATCCGGTTTGATTTCATCGGACTAGATTTACAGATTTAATTCTGACACAGCTTCAAGCTGCTGGCGCAGCCAGGCGTTGATATCATCCCGCTCAATCAACCAGCGTAATCTGTCAGCGTTGACCTGCCGTTCTTCAGCCGGCATTGATAGCGCCTGGTAAATCGCCTGGGCGGTGGCATATACATCGCAGGGTGGGATGACCATTGAGCCCGAAGCAAGCTGTTGGCGAGCCCCAGCGCGCTCAGAAAGCATCAGCACGCCGTCCTTTTCATTGACGATCGGACCCTCTTTGGCGACCAGATTCATACCATCCGAGATAGCGTTTACCATCAGCACGTCGTATTGTTTAAGCGCAGCGATTGCCCTGGGGTAATTTTCGCCAACCATAATGCGGATTGGCTCCCAATCTGGTGTGCCGTAATTGGCGTTTACTTGGCCAGCGGTCGCCATTAATACATCCAAATATTTTTGATATTCCTCAACATCCATCCTTGACGGCACCAGTAACGCTAAAAAAGTAACCTGCTCACAAAATTCCGGATATAAATCCAGGAATTCTTCGAAGGCCTGGAAACCGCGTACGATATTTTTGCTTGGTTCAATGCGATCAATGCGCAGCACCAACTTTCGATCTGCGACAATATCCTGAATTTCAGACCGGTAATCGTTGACCTCTGCCGAATTTGCCAATCCTTTTAAGGCGGTAACATCGATCGAGATTGGAAAATCGCGCACATGGGTGGTATGATTGCGGTACCAGACGCGCCCTTTTTTATAGTTCGTGCTGGCGCGCGGCAGATATGTCTCACATGTGCGGATAAAATTTAATGCATCCTCGTTGGTCTGGAACCCAAGCACATCCGCCCCGCACATTCCTTCTATGATTGCATGCCGCATCGTAGGCGGAAGCACACCCCAGTACTCCGGACCGGGCCATGGAATATGGGTGAAGTGCAGGATGGTGGGACGCTGGCGTGGGGGATTCTTGAACGGAGTTCATGTGCTGCAAGGTAAAGGTGGTAGTCCTGTAGCATCACCAGAACCGGCTTTGGCATAATCCTCAGCCGCTCGATGATCGCCCGCGCAAACATCCTGTTTACCGCCACGTATCCTTCTTCCCATGCCTTCCAGGTATCCCTGGTGATCACCGGGACATAGGGTACATTCCACATCGAATGCTGCAGGAACCACAGTAAAGGGTTGGCAATTACGTTGTAGTAACCTTCGTAAGTATCCTTTTCCGGCGATAAAAATTTTAAATAAATATCGTCTTCATTTTCTGTGAACGGGATTTGACCTTCGCGCCACGCATTATCCTCTTCTGAGATGGCGCAGGATATCCAGGATGCATCGATGTGCTGGATCAGCCCGGTCAGCGCAGTAACCAGACCACCCGAGCCGCGCTGAAATGTCAATTCGCCGTCTGCCTCTTTATGGAAAGTCACCGGACCGCGGTTTGCAGCGATGATCACAGAGCGGCGGGTTGTGTTACCTTCAAAATATAATTCTTCCACAGCTGAACTCCTGATTAATTTTCCACCAAAGACAGATTTACTCCTGTTCACGGCTGGCGGAAATTGCCAGATCTATAAACACAGCAGCCGTCCAGCCAAAAGCTTCGGCGGCTTTTGAAGACGGCACTCCGTCATCCGAATGATAGTATTCAAATATACCTGAATGACTCATGATCAGGTCCAGTGTTTTTTGGGTGAGTTCATCTGCGAGATCATCTTCACCGATCTGGCGCAGCGCTTCGATAAAGAAGTAGTTAATGTTGACCCACACGGGTCCGCGCCACATAGTGCTGGGATCGTAAAGTGGATCGTTACGGGCTACGGAGGGCAGCATGTACTCACCCCAGAACTCGTCTGGATTGGTCAGGTGCCCGATCAAGCGCTCCCGTATTTCATCGGGAAGCTGCCCCGTCCATAATGGGTAAAGGTTGAAGGGAGTGATCACCGGGATACGTTCGTTTTCGTTTACAGCGCGGAATACGCCGCTCTCTTCGTCCCAAAAATCATGAATCATACGATGGACTATCGCCTTAGACCGGCGGCGCCACATCTGGGCTTCGCTGTCCATACCCAAAAATTCAGCCATCAGCGCCAGGGACCCCATCTGGATGCACAGATATGTATTCAGGTCCGGCGATTCTACCGGCATGCCAAAATCCCATAACGGGCTGTCATCCAGGCCAGAAGAATAGGGGTGGTTGTATTGGGCGAGGCCGTCGACATCATCGTCATTCATGCTGAACCACCATGCATTCCAGCGCACCAGAGGCACGTAGATTTCTTCGAGGAAATCAAGGTCAGGTGCGCTTTCGTGAAGTTTCAGGGCAGCCCAGGCAAGAATGGGCGGTTTCGTGACCTCGGCGTAGATGGGGTGATCTATCTCGGATATCACGCCGTCATCATACACCGCGTCCGGCAGCATACCGTCCGGGAGTTGGCTTTCTAAAATGGCCCGGATCTGGTTGCGGGCAAGTTCCGGATCTACATGACGAAACGCCAGGGCATGCATGGCGCTGTCCCACAACCACAAACCCACATAATTTACTTTTGAAGGCATCATGGCTTCATAAAAGATGCTGCCTTTAGGTCGTACAAGGTTGTTTGCCATAACCCACCAGGCATACGTGTAGGTAATCGCATAAGTATCAGCCACAAGCGGTATTTTTTCAAACCAGTCCTTCCAGCGCGCCTGGGTAATGTCGCATATGCTGGAGAAGGGCGGTACTTCGACAGGAGAAACAGGAACGCTGCCGGAATTCAATGTGATCGTGCTGTCGTCACCCGATTGAACCAGGATAATCACCGTGTAACCGCCGCGTTCGGGCAGAATCTCATTTTTTACAATTTTCGCATTGGTGTCATAGGACAGATTGCGGATGGATTTGAACTCGCCTCCCGAACTGGTGGTCTTCCAGAACTGAGGAGATATATGAAACTTTACACCGGCTGTAATTCCGGGGGGTAAACCCAATGCCAGCGTCTGGTCGTTCTGAAAAGTTAATCCAAATTCCCCCAGCTCGGTATCAAAATAGATCAAATGCGGGTAGGTCGTGGTCTCATATTCCAGCGCTTCTCCAGCCTCGTTTATGAAAGTCAAATCATGGATAAAAGGCGCTCTGTGCAAATAAGCTTCAATATCCGCGTCGAGCGAGGTTAAACGCTCGGCTAAGCGAACATAAATGTTGCTCTGTTCAGGATTGAGAAAAACCAGCAGCCTGGAACCGCGGTCGCTGAACGGCACACGCCTGAAATCAAGACGGTTTCTGAGTAAATTTAGACTTGGAGAAGTGAGAATCTCTGCCATAAACACCTTGGACGTGAATATATTTACAAATATCCTACCACTATCCAATAACTTGGGGGTTAGAAAACCAGGAAAATCTTTTGGATATAGTAAAAATTTCGATTGGAAAAAATGGCAAGGGCAGCCGAGCGGTGTGGCGGTTAAGAGGGATGTGTTTCATATAGTGTTCAAGTACCCTTTATAATAAGTGACTGCTTTTCAGACTGGTCCAGTGATTATATGAAGGTTTTCTCAAAAATACCCACCTGGCAGGAGATCCTGCCTGTATTCTCATTGATACTATTTGTCGTCTATTCGTTTACCATTTACCGGATGCTGTTCCAAATCCCCAGCTGGCTATATTCCCATACAAAACCTGACATATTTTTCCTGGCCATTTATGTATTTGCTGTCGCGTTTATCGAGTGCTTGCTGGTGCTCGTATTTATAATAGTCCTAAATCTTATAATGCCCCGGAAAATATTTCGTGACCAATTTCTCGCTCAGGGAAGTTTGATGGTAATTGCATGTACAATCTGGGCGTTGATCCTGAAGTATAAAATTGATATATTTGGATTAAGAGGTTTACGTGCAGTGTCAGAATTGATCCTGCTATTTGTACTTTCGCTGCTCATAATTATGGTCGTTTCATCATTCCTTATGAAAAGATATGTGCGCATTAAATCCATGATTGAGGTGGTCTCTGACCGTATGATTATCTTTGCCTGGATTTACGCCCCTGTTGGTATGGTTTCTTTTGCCATTGTACTGGTACGAATATTAATTAAATAAATTATCTCTGGTATCCTTTATTCATGAAATCATCCATTAATCGCCGGGATTTTCTCAAACTCGCTTCCGGGTTTTTGCTTTCCCCAATGATTTCAACGCTTCCGAAATTGGAAATTGGGCAAAGTTATCCAGCCATGGACGCGGTAGGGGTAATCAGCGGTAAGCCTGCATCCCCCAATGTGATCATCATCCTGTTTGATGCATTATCAGCAATGCATATGTCATCTTATGGTTACCAGCGCGATACCAGCCCTAACCTAGCCCGTTTTGCTGATCGGGCGTTTGTCTACCACAACCATCATTCAGCTGGAAACTTTACTACACCCAGCACCGCTTCGTTTTTGACGGGTGTATACCCATGGACGCACAGAGCATTCAGTTTTGGCAATCGGGTCAACGAGCAGCTAGCGGCTGATAACATGTTCAGTTTTTTGAAAAACGAATTTAACCAGGTGGCATACACGCAGAACCTTTACGCGGATACGCTGTTGCGGCAGTTTTCATCTTCACTGGATCGCTATATTCCACTGAGCAGCTTTTCACTTGGCGGGGGTACCTTTTCCGATAAATTTAGCCAGAAGGACTCGTATTATGCAATGGGTAGTCTCGATGACTTTCTTTTCGACCGTGAAGAAATCAGCGGTTCGTTATTCCTATCGCCGATAAATGATTTGATAACATATATAACTGAAAGGATAGCTAAAAATAAAGTCGATGACCAATACCCGCTCGGATTCCCCAAACAACCTAAAACGCAACTAGCGTTTACCATCGACCAGGTTATCGATGGCGTGATCCAATCCATGGAGCATTGGGCTACTCCTTTCCTGACTTATCTGCATTTTATCCCACCTCATTCTCCTTACCGACCTCATCGTGATTACCAGGATATGTTCGATGACGGCTGGGAACCCCTGGAGAAACCGATTCACCAGTTATCAAGAGATATACCGCAATCTGCTTTGAACCGCACCCGCAGAGAATACGATCAATATATCGCAAATCTGGATGTGGAAGTCGGACGTTTGTTCAACCACCTGGAGGAAAGCGGATTGATGGAGAATTCCTATGTGATCTTTACGTCCGACCACGGCGAGTTGTTCGAACGTGGTTCGAAAGGTCATTCAACCCGCATGGTATTTGAACCGATCTTGCGCATCCCGCTGTTTATCTCTGTCCCCGGACAACGCACCCGAAAAGATATCTACTCATTCACCAACACAGTCGATTTACTGCCCACACTACTGCACATAGCTGGGCTGCCAATACCCGAATGGTGTGACGGATTAGTTTTGCCAGAATTTGGCGGTGGGGATTTAGGTTATCGTCCCACTTTTGCGGTTGAAGCGAAATCGAATTCTACATTTGAACCACTCGAAAAAGCTTCAATTGTCCTATTCCAGGATCAGTATAAATTGATACGTTATCTCGGTTATTCGGGCGCCCCACATGGATATGAGTTTTATGATCTCCAGAACGATCCCGAGGAAATGAATAACCTTTATTCAAGCCATGGGACCGCGAAAGACCTTCAAGTGATCCTTGATCAAAAAATCGAACAGGTCAACCAGCCATTTATAAAGGAATCGTAAAAAAAACCTTCCACCCGAGCATGGAATATCGTCACTGTTTCGCTGTTTAAAGGTTTCATCGATTCGAAATCGGAAGGAAATTACCTGCCCCTCTCTCTTGAAATTTTTCTGCGGCTGATATACGCCTGACCCACAGGGCATATCTGGGCAGCATTCGATTATTCTTCAATCTTTGGTTCGCCAATTTGTATCCTGACCTGAACCACTCTCTTGCCTGCTGCAGGGAGCGGAATAATGCTCCCATCAATATCGTAACCATCAACCTCTAACCGGACTTGGTTTCCAGGACCCAGGCGCGAGACTTTTATCTCATACTGCACACCGCGGAAAACGCGCCGAGCCTCGAAACCATCCCAGGTTGAAGGTATTACAGGGGCGATCTGCAATCCATTGAAGGTGGGACGAATGCCCAGTATCCACTGTGTGATGGCGACGTAATTCCAGGCGGCCGTGCCCGTCAGCCAGGAGTTTTTAGCCTCGCCGGGAGCATGCGCATCGCGTCCGGCGATCATCTGAGCATACACATAAGGTTCGCAACGGTGGATTTCGCTGATCGCCTCGCGTGCGGAGGGGTTGATGCGCATATAGTAATCGTATGCCCGGTCGCCGCGTCCCAACCGTGTTTCGGCGATCATCACCCAGGGATTATTGTGACAGAATACCCCCGCGTTCTCTTTATAGCCGGGTGGGTAGGATGAAATTTCTCCCAGGTGCAGGTGATATTTGCTGTAAGCCGGTTGGTTCAGAACGATACCGTGTGGGGTTAAGAGACGTTCGGCAACCGAATCCAGCGCTCGTTCAGCCCGGCCGTCTTCTAATCCAATGCCGCCCATGATGCACATCCCCTGCGGTTCGATGAAGATTTGTCCTTCATCACAAGTGTGGGAACCGACTGGATTCCCAAAATCATCGTAAGCACGTGTGAACCAATCCCCATCCCAGCCCTGGCTGAGCGTGGTCTCCCGCATTTGCCTTGCTGCATCTGCATATTTGCTCTCATCCTCGGACAGCCCTAGCTGTTTGGAAAGCCGTGCCATCTCCCCCGCCGCTAGGCAGAACAGGCCCGCAATGAAGACCGATTCGGCGGTCTTACCGTCCCGGTTGGTGGTGGTCTGGAAGGATTGACCTGGTTCGTCGGAGAAAGTGTTCAGGTTCAGGCAGTCGTTCCAGTCTGCTCTTCCGATCAGCGGTAAGCCGTGCGGGCCGAGACGGTCCAGCGTGTATTGAAGACAGCGCTGCAGGTGCTCGTACAGGGGTTGCTCTGTTCCAGGACGGTTTTCGTAAGGCGCTTGTTCGTCGAGGATCGTGAAATCGCCGGTCTCTTTTAAATATGCGCCTACGGCCAGCACCAACCACAGCGGATCATCGTTGAAATTACTACCCACCGCATCGTTGCCGCATTTCGTCAGCGGCTGGTACTGGTGGAAGGCGCCGCCGTTCTCCAGCTGCGTGGCGGCCAGGTCGAGGATGCGTTCGCGAGCCCGTTCAGGTATCATGTGCACGAATCCCAGCAGGTCCTGGCAGGAATCGCGGAAGCCCATCCCGCGTCCCACACCCGACTCGAAATAAGAGGCCGAACGGGAAAGGTTGAAAGTAACCATACACTGGTAGGGATTCCAGATGTCCACCATGCGGTCTGTGTGCTGGTCGGGAGTCTTCACCTGGTAGATACTTAAAAGCCGCTCCCAGTGTGTATGCAGGGCTTCAAATGTCATGCTCGACCTGCTGCGGGTCAAGGTAGCGCTTGATAATCCGTTTCGCTGTGCGCTTGTTGATGGTTTGCGTATCTGGAGTATCAAATTTATCCTCCCTGGGATTTTCTTGATATCCCAGCAGGAAGATGACTCTTTTAGATTCACCTGGCTGCAGCGAGATTTTTAAGTGTTGAGAGCCAATCGGTGACCAGCCGTGTGCGATCGAATTTGTGGATGAGCCCGTTTCAACGACCAATGGAGTATCCCAACCGCGGTATGGTCCTAAAAAAGTTTCCCTTTGCGTGTCAAAGCCGGCCAACGGTTCCGAACAGGCCAGGAACGCGAAATGGTTCCGGCGCTCGCGGTATTCGGTCTTGTGGTAGATGACATCCTCTTCAACTTCAACCTCACCGATATTGAGGTTGCGCTGGAAGTTCGTAGCATCGTCACGCGCATCCCACAGGGCAAATTCTACACAGGAGAACAAATCCAGCGATACATGTTCATCACGCTGGTTATTAACCCCAAAATCCCAGATTTCCAGGTTTTCATCCAGAGGCACAAAGTAGCGGATTTGGGCTTCGATCCCCTGATAAGTGGAGCGAATAATCGAATACCCGAGCCCGTGCCGGCATTCATAAGAATCTAAATCCCGGCGGACCGGCTGCCAGGTGGGCGACCAGAAATCACCCGTGCTGCCATCACGCAGGTATAGATATCGTCCTCCAGTATCCGTGGGTATATTGTTGTAGCGGTAGCGTGTAATGCGCCGCAGACTGGCGTCTTTATAAAACGAGTAGCCGCCGGCGGTGTTCGAAAGCAAGGCGATATAATCCTGGCTTCCTAGATAATTAATCCAGGGCAGAGGTGTATCCGGTTGTGTAATGACATATTCACGATGTTCATCATCAAAGTAGCCGTAACGCATTTGACCTCCTGTGGGTTTCTCAACAAGGTATCTGAATGTCCTACTTTTCGTACTTCCACATCTCGCCGTAGGTCGTGAAATCTTTCAGGCTCAGGTACAGGATGGGCTGGCGGCTGGCGGGTTTGATTTTTCCATGCGTGGCGATGATATCGAACACATAAATCGCGAACTCGCGCGATAATCCTTCTAATTGTTTATACACCACCATCTCGTAGGTTACATCTGCGCCGTCTACCAGTTGAGTATGCTCCAGCTTATCGGCCGGGATGAATGAGAATCCAAGTTCCTCAGCTTTATCCATGTCTCGCCCGCTGATAAATCCGGCTCTGACGACTTTGTAACGCTCACTCCAGGGCATGAGATTGAATGCGGCTTCATTATATTTTTTCAACAGCTCATAGCTGTAGTTGCCCATTTCCATGGCAAGCAGCAAGCGGAAGGGATCTTTGGAGATGACCGTCCAGTGCCCGATGGGCATCATATTGTTGCCGACGGTCAGCAGGGCGACATGCTGGGGGAAGTATTGGGCGGTGTAGGGGGCATTCTGGTTGTTATCTGCTTCTGGCATGTTTTACCTCTTTTAATTTATGAACAATCGCTGGAAGTCGCTGATTGACATTCCTTCGAGATTCTGTACCGCCATATCCGCCTCGCCTAATTCATCGATAGGATGCGTCGCCGCGACCGCGATGCACTTCATGCCGGCCCGCTTGGCTGCGGCGATGCCGGTTTTTGCATCTTCGACGACGATACAATTCGCTGGCGCAACGCCCAGTTCCTGCGCAGCGAGTCGAAAGACTGTTGGGTCTGGTTTGCTGGGCAGTCGATCACCTGAAACCATCGCCTGGAAGTACCTCCTTATCGCCAATTTATCCACGACTGCGTTGATATTTTCCTGCGGGGCGGATGAGGCGATAGCTTGTCTAATGCCGGCCTCTAGAAATTGGTCGAGCAGTAGTTGTACACCTGGGTTTATCTCGGATTGCTCCCGGACCATCTTACGGAAGTTTTCTTCTTTTGAACAACTCATTTCTTTGAGAAGTTTGGGATCGGGTGGTTGGCCGAGCAGATAAGTTACAACCTGCTTGTTGTTCATGCCAAATGTGTGTTGAAAAGCCTGCCGGTTGAAAGGGATATCGTTTAAATCCAGCATTTCTTTCCAGGTGAGGTAGTGGAATTCGCCGGTGTCAACCAGCACACCGTCCATGTCCCACAAGACGGCATATTGTTTTTCGTCGGATCGCTGTGTCATATACAAAATTTTTATTTCGAATTTATCCAAATGTTTTATTTTAACAAACCGATTGATTTTATGGTAGTTTATAAGTGTGGTCAAGATCAAGGGTTATCGATCAAATTTGATCCAATTTAGCTAAAGCCCTTGACAAATATCCAATTGGTCTCTAAAATTGGCGAAATCTTGGAAATGGATAATCTACCTGATATGTATTCAAACTATATGGCCATGCCCGAGGCGGGGGCTGAACCCACTGCCTTGGATGGAAGACGAAGGAGCAGCGATTAACGTGTAACCTTTTAGCCATTGTACTCAGGCGGCGGACAGCCACCCCGCAGATTTTGATCGATTTGCGAATGGGCTGTCCGCTGTTTTTTAATTTGAATTTTAGTATGGATGCTTTGAAAAATTTCATCGTTTTGAAACAAGTATATAACGCACAAAGAAAGAGGAGATACAGAGATGACAGATAATTTAGGTGACAGGGAACTGGGATTCGCCACCCGCCAGCTTCACGCCGGATCCAAGCCCGATCCAACAACGGGCGCACGCGCGCAGCCCATATACCAGACTACTTCTTATGTATTTAGAGACACCGACCACGCCGCGAATTTGTTTGCCCTCGAAGAACCCGGCAATATTTATACGCGCATCATGAACCCAACTAATGAAGCCCTTGAAAAACGTTTAGCGAACCTGGAAGGCGGCGTTGGGGCGCTGGCAGCAAGCTCAGGCCATGCAGCCCAGGCGATGACGGTCCTGGCGCTGTGCAGCACCGGGGATCATATCGTGTCGGCAAGCACACTCTACGGCGGCACGTATACCCAATTTAGTTCTACGTTCCCGAAACTCGGTATTGATGTGACCTTCGTGGACCCGGGTGATCCTGGAAATTTCCGCCAGGCGATAAAGGATAACACCAAGATATTGTGGGGGGAGACCTTGGGCAACCCTGGGATCAATGTCTTCCCTATCGAGCCTGTGGCAGAAATCGCACACGAGGCGGGGATCCCATTGGTGATCGATAACACCTTTGCAACCCCATATTTATGCCGGCCGTTTGAATGGGGCGCGAATGTCGTAACGCACTCCACCACCAAGTTTATCGGCGGGCACGGCACTTCCATCGGAGGCATTATTGTGGACGGGGGTAACTTCAACTGGGCGGAGAGCGGGCGTTTTCCTGATTTTACGCAGCCGGATACCAGCTATAACGGATTGGTTTATGCAGATTTAGGGGCAGAGGCGTTTATTCTCAAAGCGCGCCTGGGATCGTTGCGAAATATTGGCGCATGCCAATCCCCTCTAAATTCATGGCTTTTCCTACAGGGTTTGGAAACGCTCAGCCTGCGCATGGAGCGTCATGTTAAGAACGCACAGGCTGTGGCCGAATTTTTGGAGGGGCATTCGAATGTCAGTTGGGTGAGCTATCCCGGACTTGAAAGCCACCCTGACTATCAGGCGGCAAAAAAGTACCTCCCCAAAGGTCCGGGTGCCATTTTGGGGTTTGGGGTGCGAGGGGGATTGGAGAACGGGAAGCGTTTTATTAACAGTCTGCAGCTTTTCAGCCATTTAGCGAATGTCGGGGATGCCAAGAGCCTGGCAATCCACCCTGCCAGCACCACGCACAGCCAGTTATCGGAGCAGCAGCAGATCAGCACTGGTGTGAAACCCGACTTCGTACGCCTCAGCATCGGCATTGAGGATATTGATGATATTTTATGGGATTTGGGCCAGGCCCTGGCTTAGAGGAGATTTTTATGCCCGTTATTATTCCGGAAACACTACCAGCAAAAACGATATTAGAAGGGGAGAATATCTTTGTAATGGGGGAAAGGCGTGCGCAAAAGCAGGATATCCGCCCTTTGAAGATCGCCTTATTAAACCTTATGCCGACCAAGGTTGTCACAGAAACGCAGTTTTTAAGACTGCTTGGGAATACTGCGCTGCAGGTGGAAGTGACGCTGCTGCACATGAATTCTCATGACTCGAAGAATACACCCAGAAGTCACCTGCTCAACCATTACAAGCACTTCGAACAGGTGCGTGATAACAAATATGATGGTCTGGTAATCACCGGCGCGCCTGTGGAGTTGCTGGATTTTGAGCAGGTGGATTATTGGGACGAATTGCAGGCGGTATTCGACTGGTCGAACTCCAATGTGTTTTCCACTTTCTTCATATGCTGGGCGGCGCAAGCGGCGCTATATCACGAACATGGAGTCCCAAAGTACGACCTGCCCAACAAGTTGTTCGGTGTGTATCCGCATACAGTGTTGAGACAAAACGTAAAGCTGCTGAGAGGCTTTGATGATACGTTCTACGCGCCTCATTCACGCCACACGGAAATCAGACGTACGGATATTGAAAATGTGGGTGATCTGACGATACTGGTCGAATCACAGCAGGCAGGTGTCTATATCGTAACCAGTAAAGACCGGCGCAAATATTACATCACCGGTCATTCGGAATACGATCCGGTTACATTAAAAACGGAATACGAACGTGATGTAAAAAAGGGGCTGCCCATCAAGCCTCCCGAAAATTATTTTCCGGATGATGATCCCAGCCAACCGCCGCGGGTACAGTGGCGGGGACACGCTCACCTTATGTTTTCAAATTGGCTGAATTATTACGTCTACCAGACAACGCCGTATGATGTCGAGCAAATTCCTGGAGGTGGTACATTATCTTCGTTTAATGGTCAGCAGAACCACAGAAAATAAATCGGTGTTTTAGCGGATGTTGAAATTTTCTTTTCGAGGTCTGCTTAGTGTGAAAAAGTAACTCCCACCCAGTCAATCCTTTATTTGCGAAGGAGCGTGCGACTGAAGAAATCTCCCTCGTGGGAATGAGGGGGACTGCTTTCCAAATGTACGCTCCACGGCACTAAAATCGTCCCTAAAAACCAGGGACTAAAGCTCGCAGAATTTGTCCTCTGAGAGGAGTAACCTCGAAAGGTTAAATTACAAGCTGCAGGGAGCGTGAGAAAGAAAACCTTGCTTTGTTACAGTTGTTCAGCCGTTTCCCGTATCTTCTCCCATGCTTTTTTCACATGTCGTTCTTCCGTATTGGTTTGACCGATACAGAAGCGCAGGGTAAATTTACCATCCAATGAAGTATGTGTCAGATATAAATCTCCACTCTGGTTCAAACGCTCCATCAACTGGCGGTTGATCTCATCTCCTCCCACAAGACGGAAACAGACCAGGTTCAGCGGCGCGGGAGCGGCTAATTCAAAGTCTTCGGATTCTGCAACCCAGGATTTGAACTGCTGCCCGAGCTTGACATGCTGCCGGATGTGGTGCTGCAGACCCTGCACGCCGTAATGACGGATTACAAACCACAGCTTGAGCGAACGAAACCTGCGCCCGAGCGGGACGTGCCAATCCCGGTAGTCAAAAACGGCGCCTGATTCGGTGGCTTTATTACGCAGGTATTCGGGCAGTACACTCAGGGTGTTAATCAGGGCAGCGCGGTCAGCCACGAAGAAGCAGTCGCAGTCGAAGTTGGTGAACATCCATTTGTGGGGGTTGAAGCAGTAGCTGTCAGCCAGTTCCAAGCCATCATGAATATAACGGTACTCGGGACATACTGCTGCGGTGCCCGACATGGCGGCGTCGATATGTAGCCATAAACCTTCTTCCTGGCAAATCCGCCCGATCTCCGGAATGGGATCGATGGCATTGGAAGAAGTGGTGCCAACGGTGGCATTCACGAAGAAGGGGGTCAACCCATCGGCGCGGTCGTTCTGAATTTGTGTCAGCAGCGCTTCCGGGCGCATGGCAAATCCTTCATCCACATCAATCAGACGCAAGTTCTGGCGCCCGATCCCGGCCACCATAGCCGCTTTTTCGATCGATGAGTGCGCCTGGTTAGAGGTATACGCGATTAACTTCCCATCGCAGCCGTTTTCATTGCTCGTAAAATCAGTTACCCTTTCTCTGGCAGCCAGCATGGCGCACAAGGCGGCGCTGGAGGCCGAATCCTGTATCACACCCCCGCCGCTGCCCGAGGATTTGAATTTACCCGGCAGCGCCAGCATGTCAACCACCCAATCCAGGACGTGGGTCTCTAATTCGGTACAGGCTGGACTGGTAGCCCACAGCATGCCCTGGACTCCCAAGCCTGATGAGAGAAGGTCGCCCAATATCCCGGGTCCGGAGCTGTTGGCTGGGAAAAATGCGAAAAAATTGGGAGACTGCCAGTGGGTGACACCCGGAATGATCAGGCTGGAGATATCCTGGATTACCTGTTCGAAGTCTTCTCCTTCCACAGGAGGATCAGCCGGGAGCGTAGACCGGATATCCCCTGGATTGACTTGCGAGAGCACCGGGAAGCTTTCGATATCCTCATAGTAATCCGCAATCCAGTCCACGACCGCCCGACCATAACGGCGGAAGTCGTCCGGGGACATGTGATAATTTGGTTTATCAGTCATTTTTTAACCTTTTTAACCACGAATTTACGCGAATTTTCACTAATATATTAAACTGATGAAAATTCGCGGATTAATTTTTAGGAATTTGTTGAACTATAGTCGGAGCCGACCTGACCCAGTAAGTGGGCGAAAATCGTTCCGATCCAAACGTTGGCAACAGCGCCCACAATAAAAAGCAGAATCCAGCCGATGCATATGATCCAGATGAACAGCACCGAGACCACAGAAATGAGGATACCGATCCCAATACTGGCTGCAATCGCCGCAACCAGAGCCAGCAAGTATTCACCGGCGTTGCCGAAGATTATGTCGAAAATCTCCCTGATCTGGAAACACGATCCAAAGTTACCCTTTCGGGCGTAATTAATCATGACCCCTGGCAGATAAAAGGACAGCAAGATTGCGTAGACCATAATGCAGCACACTAGGATGAACAGCGCGATGCCAAATGCGCCGGCTGCATATTCCTGCAGGTTTTCCTCAGCGGGTATAAAACCCAGCAATATTCCAAATAGAGGAACGACCGCGATGATCAACAACGGTAGAGAATAAATCAGTCCGGCAAGCATAAGCAGCAGGCCGCTGATAAAATTCTGGCCCAACCGGCTCCAATCCGGTAACGGTTCCGGATCGTGGTCGGAGACATTGCGGATAATCTCCGTTAAATAACCGATCCATGCCAGGTTGAGGATGGGTACATTAGAGATGATGGCTGCCAATAATGTCTTACTGACCCATTCCTGGTCTTCCATTACATAAGTTATTGATTTTCCAATGTTCATTTATCTTTCCATGATGAGCAGCAAATATTGATTTAGTTAAAGTAATAGTATACAGCGATTAGAAGGATCTGTAAAAGGAGTATCAGCCATAGTTTATTTTTGAATTCGGATTTGGAAATCTTGTGCCTGAAAATATACATGCCCAGCAGCGCCCCGATCGTGCCTCCCATAAGCGCCAGGATCAGTAATACTTTTTCCGGTATGCGCGTCATCGACGAGCCGGCCACCCATTTATCATAACCGTAGGTAAATAAGGTGATCAGGTTTATGGCAATCAGCCATGAATACAGAAGGTCCAGTGAAAAGCTTAACCAGAGGATAAGGGTGGTTATGATGGCGATACAAAATAAAACTAACCCATAACGCAAGGCGATTGTTTTTCTCATGGTTTATTTAACGGAGTTCAATTGTGAAATCAACGCGGGAAGTTTGGATAAATTTTCTATTTCGTAATAATCACTAATATTATTTTCGCTGCTGATTTCATTTTCGTGGAACCAGGTTGATTCATAGGGGATGAAAACCGCTGCTCCCCCAATTTCCAGCACCGGCAGAATATCTGACCTGAGCGAGTTTCCCACCATCAGAAAACGGTTCGAGTTTATCTCGAATTTGCTCAGAATCTCGAGGTAAGTCTGGCTGGATTTTTCACCGACGACTTCAATATATTTGAAATACTGCATCAATTCAGACTGACGGATCTTCCTTTGCTGTTCGAAATTTTCTCCTTTGGTGATCATCATTAAATCGTATGTTTCTAATAATGCTCCCAATGTTTCATGCACATGCTCAAAAAGGGGCACATCGCTTTTTAACATTTTTTTACCATAGGAGATTATCTGGGACAATTTATCGCTGCTGATATTCCCGCCGGTCAGTTCAAGAACGGCTTCGATCGAGGACAGGATAAAGCTTTTTATTCCGTATCCGTAGAAGCGCAGGTTGCCGATCTCGACTTCATCGATTTTGTCCGCTACTTGCTGCGGTTCGAATTCTGGCGCAAGCAGGGTCTGGAGTTTCTTTTTCGTCTCCTGGTAAAGCCACTCATTATGCCAGAGCGTATCGTCGGCATCAAAAGCGATCACGTCAATCTTCATCATTTTCCACAGCGCCATTCCAAAGAGGGAAAGTCCGGGCCCTTAAATTTCATGTATCATTTTCTTCATGTATTCGCGAAAGCCCATCCTGGTCCAGAAGGCTTGAGAAACTTCGTTGGTCGAGGCGACTTCAATTTCAACACGGGTGATGCCCTGTTCACGAAACCACGGCACCATACCCTCGAAAAGCTGCCGGCCGATGCCGCGCCCACGGAAGGATTCATTGACCACGATATCCGCGACAAATCCATAGTGTGTATGCTTGAAGACTGGGGGATAAGTGGCGATTCTGCCCATAGAGAAACCGATGACATGTGTATCCTCAACAGCAACCATCACCAGCCATTCAGGACTCTCAATATTGCTGCGCACATATTCCCCGAAGCGTTCATGCCCTTCATCAGAGCGAGCGAAGTATTCATCCCGTATTCTATGGAAATCCATCATCTCTTTCCATAGTTCTTTAATGGATTGAAGATCAGCAACCTGAGCGATGCGAATATCCATTTTAGATACCCCGTAATATGTATATTTGAATTCTTTTTCAGCAAAACTAGAATAAAAAACCTGATCAGATATTATACGCGCGATCAATAAACAAGCAAGCTATTTTTATAACGCTGTTGTCCGGGGAAAAATCTGATTATCTGGATTTCAGTTGTTCGGCGTATTGTTTGCGAAACTTCTTCACCTTGGGTGAGATTACGACCTGGCAGTACATTTCATTTGAGTTATTGGTGTAATATTCCTGGTGGTAATCCTCGGCTTTGAAAAACTTTTGGAAAGGAACGATCTCTGTGACGATCGGATCATTCCAAATTCCTGATTTACCAATTTCGCTGATCACACTTCTCGCGGCCTCTTCCTGGGTTTCATCCATATACAAAATGATCGAACGGTATTGGGTGCCCGTATCCGCTCCCTGGCGGTTCAATGTGGTCGGGTCGTGAAAAGTAAAAAATATACGCAACAGTTCGCTGTATGATATCTGGGAAGGATCGAAGGTGATTTGGATCACTTCTGCGTGGCCGGTGCTGCCCGTGCAAACCGCCTGGTAGGTAGGATTATCAACGGCGCCGCCTGAATAACCTGAAAGCACCTCATCTACACCCACCAGGTCAGCAAAGATTGGCTCCAGGCACCAGAAACAGCCGCCGCCGAGTACTGCTTTCGTTTTTTGATCGCTTGATGAAACCATTAAAGTCTCCTGTAATCTGAATTTGGTAGTAAATTAAATCCTAGGGTTGTGAAGTTTTAGAAAAGCACACGATGGGAATCAATCAGGTCGATAAACGGCGCTCGAAATATCTCCCACAAATTGGGGCAGGTTGGTATGTCCTAAACCCTGCCGGATGGCGTGCGCTTCACCGGTGTGGAACCAGTAATGGTAAATATTACGGTAAAGCATGGTGCCGATATTTTCCTTGTATGGTTTCTCATTCAAGTCCAGATGAGTGAGCAGGGACTCGCTGGTAAGCTTATTCAAATATTCGTCGGCTGTTTGAGTAACGCTTTCCCAAATATACTGCATGTCCGCCAGAGGGGGTGTGCTGGCAGGCTTCCCAAACCCGACCAGGTCGTTCAATCCTGATACCCGTGGGAGGGTTACCCCCTGCGCCATTTCAACCCAGTACCTGTTTTCCTGGTTGGCGAGGTGACCTATGATCCAGCTGATGCAGTTCATCGGTTCCAGGCGCTTTAAGGCATCTTGATCATCAACCCCTTGCAGGCAGCGGGTGAATTCAGCCCTGGAAAACCGCAGTTGGGTGACGAGTGCGGGTACTGACATATCTTCTACCCCTCTTCTTTCTTTGTTAATTCTTTTGCCCAGGTAGCTTTATCGACGATTGGCGGAGTATAGGATAAGAAGCGGTCCAATAATCTGCCTGGGTGTTCTTCTATCAAGATCATTTGACGATGCTCGCTTTTAATAAATTGTTCGTTCTGTGCGTGGTCAAGAAAACTGATCAGGTTATCATAGTAATTGTTTACGTTATAAAAACCGCACGGATTATTATGGATGCCTAACTGCGCCCAGGTTAACACTTCAAAAATTTCTTCAAATGTGCCCAACCCGCCTGGAAGGGCGATGAAACCATCGGAAATTTCTACCATGCGCGCTTTGCGCTCGTGCATGCTTGGAACGATTTCTAAATCTGTTAGTTCAACGGCAGCAACTTCTTTTTTAACCAGTCCTTCGGGTATCACACCGATCACTTCACCGCCAGCCTGTATAACGGTAGTGGAAATTTCTCCCATCAACCCGACGCGGCCGCCTCCGTAAACAAGTCCGATGCCCCGGTTAACGAGTTCTTCACCCAGCTGGTGGGCTGCTTGTGAAAACTCCGGTTGAGCGCCTGGACTTGAACCGCAAAATACACTGATACGTCTCACGCAAAAATCTCCTCTATGGGTGGTGTTTGTAATAATACCCGCTGTGGGTCAAAAATGATGGATTTTGCAGTATATCATATTATCAATCCTGGACTGGCGCGAGATTGACCTGGAAGTATTCATGGCGGTTTATTTCATATCGCAGGCATTCTATCCCGAAATAATGCGCCGGCCTCGGCGATTTTAATCCCAGTTTTTCGAGCACCCGTTGGGATGCGATGTTATTTGGATGGACGATGCCAATAATCGTTTCAAAGTTCAGATTATTAAATCCATAAGCCAGCGATAGTTTTCCGGCTTCCGTGGCAAGTCCTTTTCCCCAGTTGGATTTCTCCAAAAGGTATCCCACTTCATTTTCGCCGGTTTCGGGCAAATACTGCAGACCGCACCACCCGATTAATCGTCCCGATCCCGGGAGTTCTAGAGCCCACCAACCATAACCGTGCTCACTCCACTGCAGTAGTTGTCTTTCGATCAGGGTCTGGACCCGGCTTATTTGTGGAGGTCCAGGATTTGGAAAGTACTGCATCATTCCCGGCTCAACCATGATCTTATGCAGCGCGTCACAGTCATTCAGCGTAAAAGGGCGCAGGATGAGGCGCGCTGATAAGAGGGTAGGGGTGTCCGGTTGACACTTCATTCGCGATCAGGGAGGGCGGATTGGATGAATTCAGCCAAATCCGCTTTCATTTTCTGTAAAGAGGGAAGATGGATGTACATCATATGACCGGCTTCATAGTAACCCATTGAAATATTATCTTGTAGTGAAGGATCTAAACTTAAATGATTGAAGGTGTAATCCGTGGCGAAGTAAGGCGTCGCCAGGTCGTAATAACCGTTAGCCACAAACACCTTCATAAATGGGTTAATTGACATCGATTTCCTGAGCGTTTCGGACACATTTACATAGCGGTTCTCGTGTTCTGCGTAACTCCAGGGTCTAACACGTAGGCTGATAATTTCGTAAGGTAGATCGCTTTCAAATTTCAGATCGGTGCGGATGTAATGGTTAAAGGAAGCGGTATAAGGTCCCATTGTGCTGGATAAGCTCGGGTCGTGCTCGAACTGCTCGCCAACCGAATCGCGATCGATACCTGTAAAGCGGCTGTCCAACCTGCCGACGGTGCGTCGCTCAGCGCGCATCAGTTCTTTCGTGAAGCGCATGATGGCGACCCTCAAATCTGCCCGTTTAATGTAATCGGGTGGGAGGCCGGTGTAATAAGCGAGTTTACTTGTGATTTCCACACGTCTTTTTTCTGAAAGCGAAGCTCCCTGCATCAGTGCAAGTGTATATTCAGTACGGCTGAATTCTTCAACTTCAGCCAGCAGATCCTTCAGGTCCATCGCTTGAAGTTCGTTGGCGAGGTGTTTGTGATACCAGGCTGTGGCTGCATAAGTGGGCAGGAATAGTGCAAACGGCAGATCGTTTCCAAGATCAAAATAGTCGGCTTGAAAATTGAGTATGGATGACACCAACATCAAACCATTCAAATACATACCATGACGTTCCTGTAGATATCCTGAAAGACCAGCCGCACGCGTTGTGCCGTAGCTCTCACCGATCAGGAATTTGGGCGAGTTCCAACGCTGGTAGCGGGAGGTATACAGACGGATAAAATCTCCTACCGATTCGATATCTTTTTTGAAACCATGGAACTGGTCCGCTTTTTCGCCCGGTACAACCCGGCTGTATCCTGTGCTGACTGGATCGATAAAGACCAGATCGGTGATGTCCAGAAGCGAGTAGTCATTATCTACCAGCTGGTAGGGAGGCGGCAGAGAATTGCCACCCTCGTCCATCAGCACACGTCTGGGACCGAGCACTCCCAGGTGCAGCCACACAGATGACGAACCAGGCCCGCCGTTAAAAGAGAATGTCACCGGACGGGAGGCAGTTTCTTGGGCATCATCACGGGTATAGGCGATGAAGAAGATGGAAGCTTTTGATTTTTCACCTTCCGATTCGCCCTGCTCTTCCCCTTCTTTGACCGCTTCTTCTTTAATAACAATCGTACCGCAGGTGACTGTATAAGGAATTTCCTGACCATCGATGGTGATGGTATGTTTGGTTTCCACCAATTCATCTTCTGGCGGTTTGGTAGGTTCTGGTTCCGGTTGATTTACTTCATTATTTTGGGCTTGTGCTTCGGTCATTGGTTGCTAAATCCTTTTATTATTGGAATATATGCGTACAAAAAATGGTGGAATCTGGAGTAGTACATTTATAAAATCTAAATTATCTAATAATCCAGTGAATTTTAAAATGTGCAAAATAACTTGTTATTCATAAAAATAAATTGGGAGGTAATTACTTCATTCCAGGTCTGATAGATAACGTTTTATGCGCTTCAAACCTTCTTCGATATTCTCCACAGAATTAGCGTAAGAAAAACGCAGGTATCCCTCACCATTCTGTCCGAAATCTATCCCGGGTGTAACGCCCACACGGGCGTTTTCCAGGATATCGAAGGCGAGTTTATATAAATCGTTTGAAATATGTTTGGCGTTGGCAAATATATAAAATGCACCGGTCGGTTCAACGGTGATCCCAAACCCAAGCTCTTTCAGACCCTGGATAATGAATTTACGGCGCCTGTTGTATGTTTCAACCATCTTTGCAACGTCATCCCAGGAACCCTTCAACGCCGCGATGCCAGCCACCTGTACGGCAGCATTGGCGCAGATGAAAAAGTTTTGCTGCATCTTCTGAATGGGTCGGATGAACTCCCTGGGCGTGATCAGATAGCCCAACCGCAGACCTGTCATGGCGAATAATTTTGAGAATCCATTGATCACAAAGGCGTGATCAGTGAATTCCAGGATGGAGTGCGCCTGCCCTTCGTATACCAATCCATGATAAATCTCATCGGAGATGATAAATGGGTCGAACTTTGCGATGGCGTATATACGGTCTTTAGAAAGCAGGTTCCCGGTTGGATTGGAGGAGAATTAATGAATACCGCTTTGGTGCGTTCCGTTATAGCCGCCCGGATTGCTTCAGGTCGGTACTGGAAACCCTCCTCTTCATAAACCGGTATATTTACTGGTTCACCTTCGATATAGCGGATGATATTCGGGTAACAGGGGTAGTGGGGGTCGGAAAGGATCACCTGGTCTCCTCGTTCCAGCAGGGCTGAGAATAACAGCAGCAAGGCAGGCGATGTCCCCGAAGTGATCACGATCTGGTCAGGTTCAACCTGCACCTGGTAGGTGTTCAGGTAATACTCGCTGATCGCCTCGCGCAGTTCCAGCACACCCAAACTATGTGTATAGTGTGTATGCCCATCACTTACAGCCCGGCATAGCGCTTCGGAAACGTTGGCTGGGGTTTCAAAATCTGGTTCTCCGACTTCAAGATGAACGATATTAATACCGTCACTTTCTAACTCGTGCGCCCGTTCGAGCACATCCATCACGATGAAGGGATTTATCTCCTGTGCACGCCTGGCTATCATTTCGTTTTCTCCCATAAAAATCTTTCGGATTTGTATTCAGAAAATAATTATAAGCTTTTTTCGAACCGATCATTGGTACTCAGTTATTCAACTTTAATTCCAAAAAAGTCAATCTCAAGCCAACCAACCCAACCAATACATAACTGGATAGAAAGGATGGTTATTCGGTGGGATGATGGTTTTTTTCGGCAAGGGTGGAAGATTGGTTCTTGAATGTGGTTTATTGGATATGGATCTCACCATTCTTTTCAATTGAAAGATTTGCGTTGGTTTGAAGCTGACTGAATTCCGCCATCGTAATCGCGATAATTGGAAGTGAGATTTGATACATTTGTTTCGCAACGATTGAGGCCAGGGCGAAGAATGAATCCACGCCGGTGGTGATGATGGCGGCCGGCGCTGTCCCGCTACGAACAGCCTCCAGAAGGACTGTAGTAGTCGTTGAAGAACCTCGTGTAAATGGTACAGCAAGAATTTTTCCAGCCGCGTTCTGTCCTGAGAGTGGATGGCGCCGGTCTGTGATTTCCCCGGTCAGATGATCGTAGCCACCCCAAAATGAAATCGGCTCATCTGCGGCTAAAACTTGCCCCTGGGCGCTTCCGGGGACGACCGGATTTCCAATAATTAAATTTTCCATTTCGATTCATCATTCACAACACGACCGGAGACTGCCGAGGCAACACAGTCTTCCAGGCTACCGAAAACGATATTCTTACCCAATAG
Organism: uncultured Chloroflexia bacterium; assembly: GCA_963753725.1. GTDB lineage: Bacteria > Chloroflexota > Anaerolineae > Anaerolineales > UBA4823 > CAVWDI01. The sequence goes on from CAVWDI010000006.1 coordinate 132,917, forward strand.
CCCCGGCGTATAGTAGGCGTACTTACCGGAATTGGTCATCAAAGTTTTTATCTCTGGACCCAGCATAGGTGTTGCCAGAATGCAGGTATCGACGGTAAATTTTGCACCGAACCTCGCCAGCTTATCATAATAGCCCAGTGATTTGGCCTGTTTGATCATATCCCGGTTTGAAGTAATTTGCATTTGAACCGCTGGATTTTTATTTTTTCCCTCAATTAACTGCACCAAATTACTGAATTCATCAAGGGAGAAGTGTGGACAACCCAGAGCGACCATATCCAGCTTGCTGCTGGAATCAGTGGTCAGTTCATGTTTTGCTGATATTAAATCTGCCATGGTTATGTCAATCGAAAACCGCGGGGTTTTTCCTTGGAAAGCCGTTTCCAGTGTTGTCGCTTCCGGGGTAATGCCAACCATGTGATACAGAGCAACCTGACCCGATGTAGCCGAAGCCGCGCCGAATGCTTTGTGCTGGTCAGAAGTGGGGTTTGTGCCCAGCCCCAAAATTACCGGGATACGGTCTCCAGCCAATTTGCCCACCAAATGACCAAGCACGGGATAAAAAACATCCGCCTCCTCCAGTTCGGAAGGAATATCTACAAGATTGAGCAGGATTTCACCTGCCCGGTTCTCAGTCAGGTGCAGCCCGGCAGCGGGGGCCCGGCCGGTTATCGCGCAGCAGATGTCCAATAAGTCCGGGTAACGCTCCGTCCGGGCGCCGATTACGGAATTGGCGAATACGATCGCGTTTGATTCTCCCCAAGATATCTGCTGGCCAAATACCGGTCGGTAAACGGTTTGGTAAGGCGCGCAGGTCCAGGTCGGGACGGCGCCCATACTTTGGTAGGCCAACATCTGGCGGTGGGCATTGCTTGCCCATTCGTTTGGAACAGGCCATTCCTGCCAGTGATGTTCGTCCAATCCGCTGACATTTAACGTGGTTGGCACCACCACCCGCGCTCCTAATTCAGCTAGACGTTCAGCGTATTCCATGCCAGATTCGCCGATGTATATGGTGCTGTCAATGTGGGCAGCGCTGATATCGAGCAGCTCGTCTGCGTTATATACATCCGCCATCTGGACCAGAATAGACATCGCCATCTGGACAGCCCGACCATGCGTTCCATCCAGCATTTCCTGATCTTTATTTGTAAGGGTGAGGGACATGGCGTAATTATATTCGAAATGAGGCAACAACCGTCCATCTAGATTATTATTCATAATAAAATTCTGAACTTCTTGACAAAATAGAACAAATGTGCTAATATATATATTGTAGTGAACTCAAATTTCAATTATTCACAGGAGGCCAAAAGATGGAACCAAAAATAGTCACCAAACCAGCATTTAAAGTAGTTGGCATGAAATACCGGGGAAAAAGCGGGGGTGATGAGATCAAAGAATTGTGGGGCGCGTTTATGGGGCGTATGCATGAAATTAAATATGCGGTTGGGGATATGGTCTCATATGGCGTATCCACAGATTTTGATTATGAGACAAAGGTTTTCGATTATATCGCCTGTATCGCGGTTGAACTAATCGAAGAAGTCCCGCAGGGGATGGTAAGCCTGGATATCCCTCAGGGCACCTTCGCGGTTTTCACAACCACTTTACCCACGATGATGGAATCCTACGACCATGCGTATCATACCTGGCTGCCGCAGTCGGGGTATGCAAAATCGGAACAACCGGATTATGAGGAATACGGGCCAAGTTTTGATCCAGAAGACCCAAACTCTGAATTTCAATTCTACGTACCAATTAATAAGGTATAAGCCCCGCTCAAACAAATTATCGATTTGAATAAACGCCGCGCCGTTCTCGATAGGCGCGGCGTTTATATATAAGGCATGTCCTAAAAGGGGATAAATATGAAATATAATTTGATGATCTTAATATCAGGATAAAAAATGGCTGAACGATTAAAGGATATATTTTTTACACACAGCTCGATCACCTCCCTTGCAGACGCAATCAATGCTGTTTACCAAGAATTTGATCGAACTAAATTCCTCGATTTGATCTATGCAGGGGAGTGGGAGAATAAGGCTTTGAAAGAGAAGATGCGCCACACCACCATCTGTATGCATGATACGCTGCCCGCATCCTATCCTGAAGCACTGGAGATTTTAATAAAAGTGGTACCCAGCGTAAAAGGATTCGAGGCGCTGACTTTTCCGGATTACGTCCAGCTATATGGGACCCAGGATTGGGAGCGCTCGCTGCCTGCGCTGGGATATTTTACAAAATTTGGAAGCGCGGAATTTGCAATCCGCCCGTTCCTGGCTCAGGACTATCAATCTGTAATGCCGTATTTATTTGAATGGGCTGCGGATGAGGATGAAAATATGCGCCGGCTGGCGAGCGAAGGTTCACGTCCGAGACTACCGTGGGGAATGAAGCTGCAGGTGTTCATTAATGATCCGGCTCCCATACTACCCATTCTCGAAAAGCTCAAAAATGATGAATCAGAAATGGTACGCAGGTCGGTAGCCAATCATTTGAACGATATCTCCAAAGACAATCCGCAGATCACATTGGATATCGCAGAGCGATGGTATGGTGAATCGCAAGAGACCGACTGGATCATTAAACATGCCTGCCGGGGATTATTAAAATCTGGAAACCAGCGCGCATTGAGGCTTTTTGGTTTTGGAGATCCGGTAAATATTAAAATCCAAAATTTTAATATCCTCCCGCAGAATATTCGGATAGGTGAGAAAGCCATCCTGGCTTTTGAGCTTGAAATATCAGAACCTAATGAAACCCTGGTGCGCCTGGAATATAAAGTCGATTATCAAAAAGCGAAAGGTAAGATTTCAGGTAAAGTATTTCAGATATCTGAAAAATTATTCTCCCCCGGTGCCCATAAAATAAATAAAAATCATTCCTTTGCAGACATGTCAACCCGGGTGCATTATCCAGGTATCCATGAAATATCTATCATAGTGAATGGTGTCGAAAAAGGGCGGGTGGGGATCGAATTATCCCGTTAGGGATTACGACTTACTTGATTTTATTTTCTTGCGGTAAACGAGCAGCATTCTTTCGATAATAAAGCCTGTATTTTCGTACATTTTTACAGCCGCTTCATTTTCCATCCTGACTGTTAAACCGACCTGGTTCACTTCCGGAAAAGAAAATATCCAGTGCAGGGTGCTCACCAGCAGTCTCTTACCAATACCCTGGCGGCGCGCGATTTCTTTTACCCCGATAAAGTCGATATATGCATCTCCAATGGATGGGGAAACGTAGGCAAAAACATAACCTGAGAGAGAGTCGTCCTTTGTTAATGTAAATACTTTATGGTGCTGGTCGATCTTCTCGAGCAGCTGTTTTCCACTGTAATAGGTGCCTGGAAAGAGCTGGTCGTGCAGGGCCTGGAACTGGTCCGCGAAACCTGCTGCCAACTGCGGTTCATGAATCTCTGGTAATTCTGCTAAGTATTCTCGCCGGTAAATGAGCAAAGCAGCCTCACCATCGTGGTGATAACCATGTTCTAAAGCAAAATCTCCCAGTTTTGAATTGCGCGTGTCACAACCCAATTCGTAATCGTTAATCAATTCAGGGATCAGGTTCAGAATGGCTGTATACAAAGCTTCAGCGATTTTTTTCCAGTATGGAGGCTGGATTAGTGGACCTTCTATCCAGGCGCGCCTTATATCAAGGTCGTATTCAAGCCCAATTACACCGGCCATATCGCCGCGGTAGTATGCTTTCAAATAGCTCTCCTCTGGCGGGATGCTTTGTTCTTCCAGCAGGTAATGTACGATTTCATCTGGGGTGGTGCCAAAATAGGCAATATGGTGTTCAGGCTGCTTGTTCAAATCGGCTATAAAACGGGAAATAACGGGCAAATCAGAGGGTTGGTACTTTTGGATGTCTAATAATTTTTTATCGAAGTCCATCTTTCACCATGTAATTAATATTTCTTCCCAGAGGTAAGTTTACGTTTTACTTCACGGGTCACTCTTGGGGCGAGGACATCTTGATTTTCATTTATGAATTCAACAACAGGTCCAGGATCGCGCTTGGCCAGTTCCCGCAGCGCCCAGGAGAGCGCCTTTGAGACCATATCGTCCTGATCTGCTGCTGCGTATTCACAAATTTCAAGCGTTCGTGAGGGATCGCCTCTTCCGCCGCGCGCTTTCTGACTTTAAAGCGACCGTGCAAACCACGGCTGTCCTGCGGTACCAGCGGTCTGGTGATTGGACCCAATCGAGGACTAAGCGATTGGGGACCTGCCTATCGCGCCAGGCAGGACCTGCTACAAGACCTGCAAAATAATCAGTCGAGACCCAGTTATCCAGGTGTACACCGAGCGTCAGCAGGTGCTTTTCCCGGATGACCGACATGGCGGCGTGATGGCTTGATAAAACTTCATATGCTACCTGCTGACATTCCAGAACGTATAAATCCACCAGCGATTGGGAGATATTTATCACATGCTCTGGCGCAGCGGTAACCAGCATTTTAGAAATCTCTCGATCCACTTTATGTAAGTCGCCGGCTTTTACACCCAGTACCCGCGCTCTGGTGGGGTAGTTACCTTTAGCCCACTTAACCCGTGGCGGATCGGTATATGCTTCAAGTTTAGCGAGCGTAAATCTGGCGAGTTCTTCTGGATTGAACATAACAAAGATAAGTGGTGACTAATTGTATCTATACATGCTTGTGAAGAAAAGGTTTGATCTGCCCAACTTATGGAGTTTCTTTCTGCGAGCAGCTGCTGAGAATACGAAGCAGCATTCACGTAAACTTTCATTATCTGCGAGCTTTAGTCCCGGTTTTTAGGGGCGGTTTTTGCGAAGCAGTCTCCCGTGTGGAGAAGGAGGGGGATTGCTTCAGTCGCTCCTCAACAGATCGAAATATACTCCCAGTCTGAGCAGCGAATTTGTAAGGAACCATTCGACTATGAAGAACGCTCCTCCGCAAATTCATGGTTGGGTGAGAGGTTGCTTCTATCGCTCGCTAATACATCTAGAATTTGTCGTGGGTTGGGATGATGAGCAATCACTGAGTCAAGTAAATTATTGCGCGCTCCCTCGCATTGCTCATTGTTATTTTAATCAAACTCAAATACTGTTCGAATGACCTGGTGTTCACCCCGTTGGGATTGTAGTTTCAACGCCTGAGGGTATTGGTCCAATTTATATTTATGCGTGACCATCCAGCCGATGTCTACTTTTCCTTCGAGCATAAATTTTATTACCAGATCAAAAGCAGACCATTTTTTACCGGAGTAATCCTCGGCATGGTTATAAATATATGCCGCTTTCAACGTCAATTCCTGACCAAAGATCCCAGACCAATCTACATGTTTGGAAATACCAGGAACCCCAACCAGGATTACCTTCCCGCCGCTGCGCGTTAAACGAATTGAATCGTCCAATGAGTTGTCGCTGCCGACGCATTCATACACCTGGTCGTAGCCTCCATGCAGTACTCGTTTTCCGAGGATAGGGGTAAGCAGCTGCGCGCCGGTAATATCCGATATCTGCTCATAAACATCATGATCTTTTGAGGCAGAAATAACCCGGTCAGCACCTAACTTGAGAGCCGCGTCAGCCTGGAACTGGTGTCTAGCCAGCACATGGATTTCGCAATTTGGGTTTAACAAGCGCAGGGATGCTGTTGTGCACAAGCCGATCGTGCCAGCTCCGACAACCAGGATGAGCTGCTTCTCTTCAGGTAGGTTGTTAATGACTGCGTGCAAGCCGACCGCAAATGGTTCTATCATGAGCCCGTTTTCATCATCAATTTCATCGGGCAGCATGTAAAGCTGGGATTGGTGGGCGAGAAAATACTCACTCCAACTGCCGCTGGTATCACGGCAGAAGCCGGTCATCATTCCGGCCGATATATCCCCTTGAGTGATCCGTTCACAGCGGTTTATCTCTCCGCGTTGGCAAAAGCGGCATAAATCCGTAAAACCGCGCGGCCTGCACCACAGGGTCGGTTCAACCACTATCCGGTCACCACCTTCAAATCCAGCTACATTACGACCGAGCCTGGCGATCCTTCCAACATTTTCGTGACCAAATGTGTACGGAAAGGACATGAATGGCGTGAAGTAGGGACTGCCGCTCAAATGAATGGCGCTCATATCGCTGCCGCAAATACCCCCATAGCGGGTTTTGATGATCACCCATTCATCGCCCGGCAGTTCCAGGTCGGGCACCTCATCATATGAGGTGCAGGATAAACCGCTCCAGAGTATTGAATTCGAAAGTTTACCGAGCGAAAGACCGGCTGCATAGCGGGGTATCGTTGGGTGAAATCGAACGGCTTTCATTTTTGCTTATCCATATAATTTTCTATAATTTCCCGGTACACAGCTGCGTTTTCCCGATCGGGTTCAAATGTGGAATAGGTAATTTTACCAGCAGCGCTTTTTAGATCTCCAAATTCCCTCATCCGGGAAGCAGCCAAAATCGCCGCGCCGTGAACTGCATTTTCAGTGTCCACAATAAACATCTTCCTGTCGAACATATCGGCTGCAATCTGAGACCATACAGGGCTCTTTCCCAGACCGTTACCCGCGCCAATCATCACCTTATGACTGCTGGCTCCCATTTGCTGGTAGTACTCAAAAAGGTCCATAAAAACGCCTTCCATGACCGCACGCGCCATGCAGCCAACATCCTGGTTGTGAGTCAGATCCCCGTAGAAACACGACTTACGCCTTGGGTCCTGCCGGGTGGGACCAGTGCAGAACCGCAGACCAAAGGAACCCGCTGGAACGCGCTCTGCAAGTTCATCCATTTCTTGGTATGAGATTCCTGCACAGCGATCTGATCGAAGCATGTCCCTGAGCCAATGATAGTTAACGCCGCCGCCCAGGCTCGCTCCAATGTGCACATAATTCCTCTCAAAAAAGGGCCAGGTATCTAATCCCGACAGCTTTTCAAAAGAACCAGTAATCCTGGCGATCTGGGCTCCCGTTCCGATGTTGAGCAAATCAGGGGAGTCTGGCGCAGTTAATCCGCTGCCGAGGACGCTCATCTGCAAATCACCCCCGCCGTAAATGATGGGCATTGCAACCGGAAGCCCTGTATTAGTAGAAACATTATCTGCCAGATAACCCGCGATTTCAGCCGTATCGAACACCTGCGGCAGGATATCGAAGGGTAGTTCCAATAATTGAATAATCTCCTGGTGCCAAAGGTTCTCCAGGGTGTTGAATAAACCCGTACTGCAGGCGTTTGTCTGGTCGGTGGCGGGCTGGCTGAAATCCAGTAATTTTGCTCGAATGAAGTCACTGGGCAGGTTCACAAACTGGATGCGATTGAACAAAAGCGGGTCGTTCTCTTTGATGTAGAACAATGTGGCTCCCAGGAAACCGCTGGCCATCCTATCAATGCCAAGTTCCCTCAAATCGGCGCCTTGCAACCGTTCTGAAATTACATCGATGGTTGATTTACCTTGATACTTTGCTATCGGCTGGTCGCAGCGTTTGTCCTGCCAGTTGATCAGCGGTTCTATGACCCGTCCATGTTTATCGTACATAACCGTGCCGTGCATCTGGCCGGACAAACCTATGGCAGCAATTTTACCCCCAGCGGAGATATAAGCACCCACATCCTGCAGTACTTCGAGCGTTTTCTCCCACGAAACCCGCGTTGATTGAAGCGCTGCATTGTCATAGCTGCGTTGAGAAATATACTCCAATCGTCCGCTGCTCAGTTCAAGCAGACCAGCTTTAACGCTGGAAGTACCGATATCGATCCCAAGGGTATATTCTGGCATTATTTACTCCGGTAGGTGATAGGATAAAACGCAATAGGGATCACGTCAAGCTGCATCCTAATTCTTTGGGTATAATTTTTGAAATAAAGAGGAGGCGAATTATGAGTTCAACATCAATGCCTGTAAATGACCAATTTGAAGTACATGATCGAAAAATTCTTGCAAGAGCGCGAGAACTTTTAGATCAGGCTGGGACACGGGCGCAGATGGCGGGTGAAGTTTTGGCGGCGGTGGAACGCAATGAAGAATGGCGTGGAAAACGATGCATCAATTTGCTAGCGCCGGAAGCGCCAACCAGCCCGACTGTACGGGCGCTTCTTTCTGCGGAAATCGGTACGCGAGCCGCTGAAGGGCATATCGGAAAACTGAACCGCTGGTTCGCGGGGACGCAGTATATCGATGAGGTTGAGGCGCTGTGCGTCGAGCTGCTGAAAGAAGTATTTAACAGCCGATACGCTGACCACCGCTTGATGGGGGGTATGATCGCCAACCTGGCTGTCTACCATGCGATGACACAGCCGGGAGATGTGATTATGTCCGCTCCGCAGCCTGTAGGAGGTCATTCCAGCAACCGGCTGGATGGTCCGGCCGGGTTACGCGGCTTGCAGATCGTTGACGTTCCCTTTGATCCGCTTGAATTAGAGGTCGACCTGGAGCGCTTCAAGCAGGTTGCACGGGAAGTAAAACCGAAACTGGTTGTGTTAGGAATGACGATGACGCTCTTTCCCTTGCCGGTGCGGGAAATAAGTCAAACGATATCCGAGTGGGGCGGCAGGTTTGTGTTCGATGGGGCACATCAATTGGGATTGATTGCGGCTGGCATCTTTCAGGACCCGCTTAAAGAAGGGGCCGCGGTGCTGTTCGGTTCTGCCGGAAAAACCTTCAGCGGACCGCAGAGCGGCATCATCGTATGGGATGATGCGCAGTTAACCGCGCCAATAACGGAAGCGATCTTTCCGGTTCTGGTCGCAACCCATCAGGTTAACCGGGTAGCGGCGCTGGCTGCAGCCGCGGCTGAGTTTCTGGAGTATGGTAAACCCTATATGCGGCAAATTGTGCGCAATTCAAAAGCACTGGGTAGAGCGCTGGAAGCGCGTGGGATTCCGGTGGTAGGCGCAAAGCGTGGCTACAGTGAAACCCACCAGGTGATTGCGAATGTTAAAGATTTCGGCGGGGGGATGCAGTCCGCTTTTCGCCTGGCGGGTGCAAACATTATCACCAACAAAAATTTAATCCCAGGAGATAATCCGGAGGATTGGGACCGTCCCAGCGGTTTAAGAATAGGGACGATTGAGGTGACCCGTTTGGGGATGAAAGAAAGCGATATGGAGATGATTGCGGATTTTATGAAGCGAGTGCTGGTGGAGGGGGAAGAGCTTGAATTTGTTCGCCGGGATGTGAGCGACTTTCGTTTACCAAAACAAACCATCTATTACTGCTTCGATAACGGTCTGCCGCCGGAGAATTGATCCACGAAATCACGTTAGGTCGACCAGTCTGGATAATCTGTCGATGGTCTCATTGAATACGTTATTACTCTCGATAGTGAGTTCAATGGCGCCCTCAGGACATACTTCCACGCAGCGCCCGCATGCGCGGCAGTCATCCCTGATCACTGCGCGCCCGTCCGTGATATGAATAGCGTCTACGAAACAGATTCCTTCGCTGCACGTACCGCAGCCTATACACTGCTCGTTTACGGATATTTGAAGGCCGGGTAGTTTATGGATCTTCTTACCTATCCTGGGAGACATATAAGGGAGCGTGCCGTACAGGCAGCAGCAGGGGCAGCAGTTGCAGATCGTCAGCAGTTTGTGTCCCGGTCCGATGCCAAGCCAGACCTTATCAAGTTTGTTGCGCCCGACCATATGAATTAATCCGGCTTCCCGGCAGCGCTGAACGTGATCAAGCGCTTCCTGTTTGCTCACCATACGTCCCAACTGCGGGTTGATACCTGTAACGGCTTCACCCAGGAAGAGACACCCATAATTGCGCGGATAGTCGCGGCAGTGTGCGCCGTCCCGGCAAAGACAAAAATCCATGATCCAGTGATAATTGGATTTGTTTATAAAATGTTCAACTACCTGAGACGGAAGGACAATTTCTTCGGGCTGGGGGATATTTTCGTTGATTTGAATTGTGTTATCTTTTGGCAGGTAAACCACATCATCGCCCATAAAGAATCCGAGATCAGCGACGCTTTCCAAGACTGGCAGGTTCGTCATTAATGCGGCCAGGTAGCGAGCCGGATATACTTTTTTGAGTAATTTGACGAAGCGGATTGATCGTGACACGAAAACACCCGTTTATGTCTGGGATTGGTGTGATTTTACTTTGTCTCTGGTGGAATGGTAAAAATGAAAGCAAAAATTGCGGATGGGGTATATTGGGAACGTTTAAATTAATTAATTCGAACGGAAATTATCCCACAAAACATTTAGGGTAATTCGAGGCGATCGCCCAGCAAACCGGGTGTACCTGAGGTGACATCGTCCTCGTTTTCGAAGACCGCATATGGGACCTGGATTGAATCAATTTGAAGGTTATCCTTATCAGCGCCGCTGAAAACTTCCCAATCGTTGTGACGGTATAAACGCTCAACTTTTTCATCCGGAAGCCCATGTTCGAGGATGCTATCCGGACGGTCAGGGTTAAGCGCAGGCGGTTTTTGCGCAGCGATTTAGCATAGGGCACATCCACGTATAACACTGATGCTGACTGAAGCAGTCCCGAGGAAAATTGCTGAAAAGCCTGTGTATAGCCTCCGTGTTCGGCGCCGCGTGAAAATTCGATGATGGTTGTGGTGTGTTCATGGTAGGCAGGAATATCCCGCACACGCTTCTGGTATTCCAGCTCGAGGCGTTTGATGAGCAAATCCCACAAATAATCGTATTTAAAATATTCGTCCGGTTCAGTGTGCAGACGCGGTTTTCCAAATTCATCTTCCAGGATCTGGTCCTCTTCGAACCATGTATACAACATCGGAAAATCATCCAGAATATCGAGTTCAGCGATATGAAAACGATTTATCCTTTCTGCTGATTCCGTATGCTGCAGGTAATCGATGATCTCGCTTTTGCCTGAGGCGGGTCTGCCGATCAGGATGATGAGAGGGAAATGTGTATATTGAGGGTTTTTTAAATTGGACATAAGATAGCAATTATAAAAGAGATAGGAGATAAAACCAAGGGTTATGGAATAAGGGATAGGGGATAGGTAGGAGAGGAACTGATCGGAGGCGTTATTGTGTTGAAAATTATGAATAAATCGATTTTGGTGAAGCATCGATAATAGACGAATAAATGTTATAGAATATGGCAAATGCAATGGATAATTTTTTTTAGGAGAATTCGTAAATGAAAGCTGTCAGGATGGTTGAAGTTGGAAGTCCGCTGGAATTGTGTGAAGTACCCATCCCATCTGTTGGACCGAACGATGTGTTGGTGGCGGTTAAAGCAGCCGGCATCTGCCATTCGGATGCGCATTACCGGGCGGGCGTTTCACCGGTCGACCCGCTGCCGTTAACCCTGGGTCATGAGGTGTCGGGTGTGGTTGAGGAAACAGGTGCCCAAGTGGTTGGCTTCAACCTTGGAGACCGGGTGTGTTTACACTATATGGTGACCTGCGGGCAGTGTGATTTCTGCAATCAGGGGAACGAGCAGTTCTGCAGGAGTGGCAAAATGATCGGTAAGTACCGCGACGGTGGTTACGCAGAATACATCAGTGTACCCGCCAGGAGCGTTTTCAGGTTGCCGGATGATATCCCCTTTGACCAGGGCGCGATTATGATGTGTTCTTCGGCAACAGCATTTCACGCGCTGCGCAAGTCCCGCCTGCAGCCGGGTGAAAGCGCGGCCGTGTTTGGATCGGGGGGTTTGGGCGTATCAGCCATTCAATTGGCGCTGGCGTACGGAGCCAGCCAGGTTTTCGCTGTTGATATCCAGGCTGGTAAATTAGCGTTTGCCGAACAGCTTGGCGCAGTGCCAATCGATGCATCCCAGGGCTGATCCAGTGTCACAAATCCACGCGCTAACTGTAGGGGAGGGTGTGGATGTAGCCCTGGAATTGGTGGGGCTGCCGCTGACAATGGACCAGGCTTTTCGTTCTTTGGGGGTTAAAGGCCGGGTGGCGATCGCTGGATTGACGGATAAAACATTTGAAATTGCGCCGTATGCTGATCTGCTCAATAAAGAGGCGGAGATTATCGGTGTGTCGGACCATCTTGCCCAGGAAATTCCTGAGCTAATTGACTGGATCGGGCGGGGTAAATTGGATCTCAGCCAGGTAGTCACGCAGACGATTTCCCTAGATGCAGCGCAGATCAATCAAATTTTGGACCAACTGGATAACTTCAGTGAGGATGTCAGAGTGGTAATTGAACCCTAGCATAGGAATTGGACTTTTTGATCAATTTGACGGCATGATTTTTTTATTGTCAATACAGGTGTTCATATATAATGGCAAAAGGTGGGATTACCTCCACGAAAGAAAAATATCTGGAATAGGAGCTGCTGCATGGCATTAAAAGTTGGTATCGTGGGGTTACCGAATGTAGGCAAAAGCACTGTGTTTAATGCCCTGACCGGCGCGCAGAACGCGGAGGTAGCCAACTATCCTTTTTGCACCATCAAACCCAACCAGGCCATCGTCCCGGTTCCTGATCCCAGGGTTCCGATGATAGCTAAAGCGGTGGGAGTTCCCGAAGCGATACGCGCAACCATTGAATTCGTGGATATCGCCGGCCTGGTAAAAGGAGCCAGCCAGGGAGAAGGTTTGGGCAACCAATTTCTAGGGAATATTCGTGATACGGCAGCCGTGGTGCACGTAGTGCGCTGTTTCGACGATCCCAATGTGGTGCATGTAAACCCGGAATTGGATCCAAAAAGCGACGTCGAGGTTATTAACCTGGAGCTGATCCTTGCCGACCTCGAGCAGTTGGACCGGAAGATCGAACGCCTATCCAGCCAGGCCAAGGCGGATAAATCCGTGCGGCCGCTGCTGGAGATGACATCAGCCTTGCGAGATCATTTCCTGGCGGGCGGTAAAGCAGACAGTTACGCGGATCGGGACAGTGATGAATTTAAATTGATGAACCATGAATTACGTTTTTTGACTGCCAAGCCGATGATGTATGCTGCAAATGTCGATGAGACCGGCATGGTTGGGAACAATCCCTGTGTGGAAATCTTAAAGGAAATTGCTGACCACGAAGGAGCCCAATTAGCTATATTCTGCGCAAAGCTGGAAGAAGAGCTGATCACAATGAGTGCAGAGGAACAGCGTGAATTCCTTCAGCTGGCAGGCGTTAGCGAGAGCGGTCTTCAGCAGGTGATCCGGGGCAGCTTTCAAGCGCTTGATCTGATCAGTTTCTTCACCAAGAATGAGAACGAAGTGCGCGCCTGGAATGTGCCAAAAGGGACTAAAGCTCCCAGGGCAGCCGGTGTAATTCACACTGATTTTGAGCGCGGTTTTATCAAGGCTGAAGTTGTTTCCTTTGAGGTATTCATGAAATATGGCAGTGACAGCGCCATTAAATCAGCCGGGATGATGCGCGTGGAAGGTAAGGATTATGTGGTTCAGGACGGCGATATTATTTTATTCCGCTTCAATGTGTGAGGGATATTATGGATACTACAAAATTAATCGCGTTTGATATAGAGATCGCCAAGGAGATACCCGCCTTCGCGCCAGACTGGCAGCTTTACGAACCGCTGGGAATTAGCTGCCTGGCGCTGGCGGTCGCGGATGAGGCGCAGGTCCGATTTTGGAAGGGTGTGCCCCAGATGAACGCTGAGGCATGCCAGGGGATGTAACGGTGCTCTGCAGGAATATGTTGATCAGGGTTATTCCATCGTAACCTGGAACGGCTGCAAGTTTGATTTTAATGTGCTGGCTCAAGAATCGGGCATGATGGATGAATGCGTCCAGTTGGCGTTGGACCATATCGATCTAATGATGATGGTTACTTTCACGAAAGGTCATTATCTCAGTCTGCAGGCAGCCTTGAATGGTTCTGGATTGGAGGGTAAATTAAAGAGCGTCACATTAAGCAATGGCACTATACTGAAAGATATGGATGGGGCTAAAGCTCCCGGGATGTGGGCTAAAGGGGAACATGAAGCTGTGCTGGCGTACTTGAAAGAGGATGTTTTACAACTGCTGGATTTGGCGGAAATGACCGCAAAAAATAAATCCTTGTGCTGGTTGAGCCGATCAGGAAACCGGCAAAAAATACCGGTCCATCGATTGTTGACGGCGCGTGAGTGTTTTACATTACCTGAGCCGGATGTGTCCTGGCAGCGCAATCCACCGCGCAGGTCCGATTTTGTCAGTTGGATGCCGCAGGAGATCAAGAGGAGTTTTTAGAGAACCGGCGGACAGGGATGTCTCGCATATACCGCGAGACTGAAGTCTGCCCTAAGATTTCTTTTGATTTATATTGGTTGCTTTGTTTAGAACCTCTATATCAGTTCTAATTGTTTGCCGATCTTTTCGAAGGTCTCCAGAACCTGGTCGAGCTGTTCATCCGTATGGGTGGCCATATAGCTCGTGCGCAGCAGTTGACGACCGGGTGAGACAGCGGGGGATATGACAGCGTTAACAAATACACCGCTGTCGAACAGCATTTTCCAGGTGAAGAATGTTTTTATGTCATCCCCAATCAAAATTGGGATGACGGGGGTAACCGAATTTCCGGTGTCGAATCCAAGTTTTTGATATTCCTGGCGCATATAATCCGCAATTTGAGTTAATCGTTCTACCCTTTCCGGTTCACTTTGCATAACCTCCAGAGCAGCCAGGACTGCCGCGGTGTTGGAAGGTGGGATGCTGGCGCTGAAAATTAATGAGCGGGCGTGGTGTTTGATGTAATGGATGACATCTTCATCTCCCGCGATAAATCCACCCAGGGAAGCGAAGGATTTGCTGAAAGTTGACATGATCAGGTCCACTTCATCTGTTTTTCCGAAGTGAGCCGCGGTGCCGCGACCTTTGCCAAGCACGCCCATGGCATGCGCATCATCCACCATCAAGCGGGCGCCGTAGCGTTTGCAGATCGGGATCAATTCTGGCAGCGGCGCGATATCGCCCTCCATGCTGAAAAGGCCATCCACTATGACAAGTTTGCCTTTGTCATCCGGAAGCGTTGACAGTACCCGTTCCAGGTCTTCCATATCATTGTGGCGGTAGCGTTTAATTTTGCCGCGGCTTAAGAAAGCGCCATCGACGATGCTGGCATGATCATCTTTATCCAGGATAACAATATCATCCTTGCAAACCACCGCGCTGATCACCCCCAGGTTCACCTGCATACCGGTTGAGAATACCAGGGCAGATTCTTTGCCTACCCAGTCGGCCAGCTGGCGTTCTAATTGTTCATGCATTTCCAACGTACCGTTTAGAAATCGTGATCCGGTGCAGCTGGTGCCGAACTCCTCAATGGCATCTATCGCAGCCTGGCGTACTTTTGGGTGGGTGGTCAGTCCCAGGTAATTGTTCGAGCCGCACATGATCAGACGGCGGCCTTGAAATTCCGCTTCCGTGCCTTCGTTACCTGACATTGGGATAAAGTAGGGATAAATACCGGCGTCCATTGCCTCTTTTGCTGCTGTAAAATCACCGCACTTCTCAAAAATATCCATTAGACCATTACTCCTTGATAGCTGCTTACGAGCCAGTTTAATTATTAAGACTCGAAATAATATAATCAACTACATTATATTTCAATTTAGGTATTGATGTTTATCCACGTCGGATGAGGTTTATATAATTACGAAGATTGCTCTTAATCATCCATATGCTTATCAATCAGACGCGCTTTGACCGTCATCTCGAGCTCTTCTATAAAACCAATCCAGCAGTGGATACACGCCATTTCCCAGGATATTGACCAGCTTGAATAACAAAATCATACCAGTATCCGGTATGATAACCTCCTGTTCGCGTTCGATACCCTTCAGTATTTGACCTGCCACTTTATCAGGAGGTACTGGATGAGTGGCTGGCAGCATATTGATTATTTTCTTTAATTCCTGTGGTTTGTATGTGTTCTCGTAATGTAGTTGGGGGGTATCCGTATCTGCAGGATAAACGATTGAGACGTGAATACCGTGCGGTTTCATCTCCATGCGCAAGGCATCCGAATAGCCGCGTAAGGCGAACTTGGAAGCGCCGTAAGCGGAATATCCTAACAACCCGATAATCGCGCTCATCGAGGCGATGTTCACAATATATCCCGATCCACGCTCAATCATGCCGGGCAGCAGGGCTTTGGTGACATTCACCGTTCCGAAATAATTGACATCCATCATCCAGTGAAAAATGTCCATATCCAAATCCTGCACATACCCGGGGTGAGCGACACCAGCTGAGTTGATTACCACATCGGGAACCCCCCATAACCCAATAATTTGGGAAATTGCCGTCGATACCTGCTCTGTATCACTCACATCGACGGAAAAAACCTGATAGTTACCTGGAAAACCCCTTTGTAATTCAGCGCGTACTTCTTCAAGGTTATCTGCGCTGCGAGCCAGAATAAATAGTTGTGCACCCATGGAAGCTAACTGCCGGGCTATCTCCAGCCCAATTCCACTGGTACCGCCGGTAATCAGAATGTTTTTATCTTTGAAAGGCACGATGATCCTCGATTATTAATTGATTCTAATTTTACCCTCATTTCTGGATATAAGACTGACCCTATATTTACGAACGATTGTGAGAGGAATCTACTCAACGAATAAAAGGCAGCCGAAATTATCAATTACCTGAACAAAAATCAAGTTCATACCCAGAGGTTACCTACCTTTGCCTCCGAAAATCAGTTGATCTACGTTCGGAGTGGAAAATTTATTACTCTCATCCCGTTCCCCCCCTTTTTATGTGAGGATCTTGCCTGAAATACCTGAAGCAAGGCAGATATTTATGGTTCACCCACACTGAGGACTAATGATTTGTACGTTGAGAGGTTGCGCCCTGGCTGGCGTAACACAGATATACCCTGGCCTGGCGGCCGGTTTTACCCTGGTATCCACGCTCCAGATTTTCCATAAATTCAGCGCTGTATTCTTCCTGTACCAAATTTACCGTGCATCCCCCGAAACCCGCTCCGGTCAAACGTGCGCCCAAACAGCCCGGCAAATCACGTGTCAGTTCGACCAGAACATCCAATTCGGGAGTGCTGACTTCATACAGGTCACGCAGACTGGCATGGCTGGAATACATGAGGGCGCCAAAAGCCTGTTCGTCGCTGCGCCTTAATGCACTCAATGCAGATTGGACCCGGGCGATTTCTTTGACGATATGCTCGGCGCGCATGCGTTCGATTTCAGGCAGAAATTCCTTATAAGCTGCAAATTCTACTGGCGATACATCTCGCAGAGATTGGATATCAGGCAAATATTCTCTGAGCAGTTCAACAGCTTTTTCACACGAAGCGCGCCGTTCATTGTAAGCGGAAGTTGTAAGCGACCTACGAACGCCGGAGTCAGCGATGATAATATTTACCTGCTTCGGAAGCGGCGCCGGTTGGTATTCAAGACTGCGGGTATCGAAATACAGCGCATGGCCATCTACACCGCAAGCGCTGGCAAATTGATCCATTAATCCGCAGGAAAGACCTACATATTCGTTTTCAGCGCGCTGGCAAATCTGAGCCAACTCGAGCGGCTCAATATCCCAACCTGTTAGGGCTTCCCAGGTTACCCCAAAACCGACCTCGATTGCAGCGGAAGAACTTAAACCTGCTCCAATTGGCACATTGGAAGTGAAGCAGGCATTCAATCCAAAAACTTCTAAACCAGCTTCCATTAATGCCCAGGCAACTCCAGCAGGATATAAAGCCCAGGTGGGGAGTGGAGAACCATCAATATCAACCTTCCTTTCCAGTCCATCTAACCGAAAGGTGACCTTTTCATTCAGGTCCAGGGCATACAGGCGGACCAGGCCTTCCGGATTTACCCCCGCAGCGATGTTTACTTCTCTATCGATCGCGGCTGGAAGTACCGGTCCATTGTTGTAATCGACATGTTCGCCAATAAGGTTCACCCTGCCCGGAGCTCTTGAGATAAAGGCAGGATTAGCTCCAAATTCACGCTTATATTCTTCAGTTACTTCCATATTATTCCACCTTCGCCATACCTGTTGATGGTCCAGTGCTGCCGGTAATATTTTTTAGCGTTGAATGCGCGTGTGAGGCTGGCCAATATTTTCACTAAAATGCTGGGTTCATTTCGTCAACAAAGCCAGAAGATTGCCTGAAGCGACCAGGCAGATCAGAAACCAGATCCACCCGTATGCGCCCTGTAGTGCCGCAAGGTACATGAATATTGGTGGAATCACCATAAGCAGGAACGCCAGGGTATGCGCTTGAAATTTATGATCCGATAGTTTTTTCAAAAATGTACTCATATTCGTTATTTTAAGCCAGTATATTAATGCCTGATTTCTAAGTGAAATAGAATGCCCCGGGGAAGTCTGGGGGAGCTTCCTTCTGTTTGCCGCTCCAGCTGTCGATGGATATTTTAAACACAGCTGTACCCTTTATGCCCTCATGGTCCATATTTGGATAATTTACTCCCGTCTTATAATGTGGGAAGTATTTGTCCATCAACAACTGCAATCCATAGATACGCTGGTCATCGTCGGTTAATAATTCTGCACGACCAAAAACCACCACACTGGCATATTCGACACTGAACTCCATGGCTTCATCGGCAGGCAGCAGACGTCCAATTTCACTGGTGGTGAAACACACTTTTTCATTGTGCTTGATGGTATCAGGAGTGCGACCCTGGGCTGCCGTATGGATATAAATCGCATTGGTGGTTTCATCATAGGCGAACAGGTTCGTGTTTGTGAATGGCTGGTCCTCAGCGGATAACGCCAATACTCCAAATGCTGACCGTCTTAGAAATTCTTTGATCCAATTCTGGTCATTTATAGCTCGATCACTACGCCTGATTTTATTTATTTTCGGATCCATTATTTTCCATTCTGTTGCTCGATTGAAGGTATTTTTGGGTATTCGGATAATAACATAGAAATTCAGGGGATAGGGTATATGGGATAGGTGTGTCATCCTGATAATTATGGGTTTTATGGTCTGGTTATCCACAAAGCAGCGATGGTTAAAAGGCTGACGAAAACTAATAGAATGCCGGTATAAACTAACAGTTTACGCATAACATCCCCTTCACGCCCCGCCATACCGGCCGTGCTGGCGCCGACAACAACTTTGGTGGGCGCCATGATGGATGCCAGCGCTGCTCCGCACGTCTGGGCGGCCAAGATAATGGCCAGTGAATACCCGAGCAGTTCGGCGGTTCGCATTTGCAGCGCGCCAAAAACTACGTTGGAGTTGGTATTGCTTCCGGTCATGAAGGCGCCCAGCGCTCCGATCCAGGGGGCGATTAGCGGATAGAGCGGGCCTACCCCTTGCGCCAGGCCGCGCGCCAGGGTGTCGGTCATCCCAGCATGCTGCATGATCACCGCCATCGCAACCATGGATGCAATGCTCACGCTGGAACTCATTACCCGGCGGATGGTTCCCTCAAGAATTCTACGAACAGAACCGCTCTGGTATAACCCTGCCAGACGGTAAACGATATATGCCAGGACGACTGCATAAAACAGGACCATGCCTGTATGGCGGAACAAATTAAGTGTTCTTCCTGCAGCAGCAGGGGTCGTGTAACCCAACTCTGTGGTTATCTCCGGAAACTGTACCTGTAATTCGACAACACCCAGCCAGGCTTTTACTCCCGGGATTAACCGCACAGCCAGTGTAATAACCAGCAGAATGATATAACCAGAGAGAGCCACCAGCAGCGCCCGGTAGTTTAACTCACCATCCACATCCGAGTTTTTACGACTGCGGAGCGCAAATGGGATGGAGACGATTAAACCTGCCAGCGCGCCGATGAAGGAACCGATGAACCAAGGTCCCGAAACTACAACCAGGAACATAACCCCGCCCATCACCGCGCCGATAACCACTACCGGGACCAGCGTTCGTTTTACGGAAGACCAACCTCCGGCAGCATGCGCGACCATCATGCCTACCGGGATGGCGGATAACGCCAGGAAAAGCGCGGCTGGCGGCGCAAGCAGGCTCTCCGGAAGGTTAGTCGCAGCCAGCAGCGCATTAATGAAGATCCCAAAGAACCAAAGGTGACCGACCAGCCGTGGCCAATGGAGGGAATAACCACCGCTGCCAGGGGTGAGAAACCCAGGCCTACTAAGATTGGCGCGATGACCGCAACAGGTACACCAAAGCCGCCGACACCCTGAAGGAATGAAGCGAAAATCCAGCCAATGATCAGCGCCTGTAAAGTCCGGTCGGGGGTCAGGTGCGGCAGCGCCTGGCCGATGGTTTTGATAGCGCCGGCTTCCTCAACAACCCGGTATAGTAAAAACGCGGCCCAGATAATCAGCAGCACATCGATCGTGAGCAGTAAGGCCTTGGCGTGCGCGAACGCCAGCAATTCTGGACCAGCGCCAAAGAATAGGATAGCGATAACCAGCGCACTCAAGTATCCGACCGCACCGGACCGGGCTGCGCCCCAGCGGAATCCGACCATTAAAATCAGGATGAGAAGAATTGGGGTGAAAGCGAGGATGAAGGTCATAGGGGGAAATAATCAGGGGATAAGGGATAGGGGATATGGAGAGGTGAATATTGGAGATTTATCATTTTGCTTAGTCCATTTCACGGTTGACAGGGAAACCGCTCCTGGTGCGCGAATAGAGGTAAACCAGAAGGATACCTAAACCCAGCGCGGGAATGAGTATCAGACCCGCTTCGGGGCCGAATGATCCTCCGGTAATCAACTCTGGACCGCGAACGGTTTGTTCGATAATGCGGAATGTCTCTAAACCGCTGACTTGAAAACCGAACACGGTACCTTCAAAAAAATTCCATCCGATATGCAATCCGATCGGCAGCCATAATTGACGGGTGAGGACATAAGCCAATGCCAGAAACAGACCTGCAGCTAATAACCCAAACCATGCCGCGATTGTAAAGTTTGGATTTTTACTGTGCATGAAGGCAAATATCACCGAAGAGAAATCACTCCCCACGGCATGTTTATCCCATCCTCAAGATTTTGCAAATGGTATCCCCGGCTGAGCAGTTCTTCATCTACCGCAACGATGCAGAAAAGCAATACCATCTCCAGTGTGCTGTACAGTACGCTTTGTTCGGGCTGTGTCTGCCACACATAACCGCCAAATTCCAGCCAGCCAAACATATATTCGAGCACATAGATCAGCAACATCATCAAGCCAGCGATCGCTATGCCGAGAAGGATATCTCCAATCGCACGGGGATTGAATTTTAATCCCAGACTGACAAATGAACGCCGGTCTAAAAATCTGCGAGCCAGGTAAACCGAAAGGATTACTGCAATCAAGGAAATCGATTTATTTACCAGAAAATTGTAATAAGAAAATTCCTTCCCCAGGAAAACAAACACCAGGAAGATGATGTTCGATAATAACTGCCAGACCAATAACTGGATTAACAATCGCCAGCCGGCCCGTAAACGAGGTTCGTCAGGGGATACTAATATACGGGAAAAAAACGGACGTTTTTTATTTTGTCCTGCGTTTCCAGCGGCGTTTTTGGGGGTGTTGTTTGGATGCAAGGGAGATGTTATCCGGGAATAGAAGGTTGTGGATAAGAGACGCGCTCAGGTTTATCTTCTCAGATATAAATACCGGATGGGTCCAGGTCTTCCCTCAGAATGCGCAGTTCTTCATCCGAAGGTGGTTCAGTTGATCTTAAGCTGGGATCGGTTTTTATCTCCCAACCCGTATTTTCCTTGACCTGTTCAATCGTTTTTCCAGGGTGGAGAGCGCTAAGTACCAGTTCTCCTTGATCGTCAGGTTCCATGATACCCAGGTCAGTTACTACAGCTTGGGGGCCACCGCCGCGCAGCTGGGCGGCATCACGTTCCGAACGACCTCCCAGGAACCCAGCCGAGGTGCGGAAATCGACTACATCCGGGAAACGGCGTTTTTGGTGGGGTGTGATGATATAGCAGCGATTGGCCCAGGCGGCGATTTCTTTTGAGCCTCCGGAACCAGGCAGGCGCACTTTCGGATTTTCGTAATCGCCAATAACCGTGGCATTTATGTTCCCAAAGCGGTCGATCTGGGCCCCGCCCATAAAACCAACATCGACATTACCGCGCTGCAGGTACAGTGAAAAGATGTCATACATGCTGCACACCGCAGCTGCGCCGCTGACCAGGGTAGGATCGCCGATGGAGAGCGGCAGGCGGGCTGGCTGTGCGCCAATCACCCCGGCTTCGTAGATCATGAGCAGCGTCGGCGCGTGTGTACGGCGGGCAAGATTGCATGCCAGGTTTGGCAGCCCCACTCCGACAAAGACTACATCACCATCCCGCAGTAGTCGTGCCGCATTAATCGTAAGCAGTTCCGCAGAATTATATTTTTCATTCAGTATCATTAATCCACTCATATATGCGAATTATCACTCTTCGAGGGGATAGGGGATAGGGGAGTAAGGGATAGAATTCTCCCGGAGTGATTATTTATCTTGTTTTTTCCATAAAGTCTTAATTGTTGCAGTTAACATCTTACGAGTTTCGTTATTTAACTCGATTAGGAAATTCAAGATTTCTGAAGATCCGATAGTAAAGTATATTGCTGTATGCATCCAGTGGTCAACCTCGTTTGCCGATCCCTGAGCGATTTGTAAGAAGTGAATATATTCCCGGCCTAAATGACGACCATGACCTTCTGCAATATTTGCGCCTATAGATGTCGCGGCTCTGAATATCTGGCGTGCGATCTCTTGGGACTGCATATTCTGGGGCCAGATCTTTATTTCGGATTTTATGCGTTTAACGACTTCACAAGACTTTTGATAAAACACTAATTCTTTATAATCCATATCAGCGTCCTTATCCCCTATCCCTTATTCCCCTATTGATTAATATTTTCCGTAATCTACTGGTGAAGAGGGAGCCGGGGAGACTTTCAGGCGCTGGTGGACCTCGGAACCGAGTTTGTCCCAGTACTCAGCACGGTCTTTGAGGTTAAAAACCCATTCGTCCAGGTATTCTTTTACCCTGTCCAGAGATCGACTGATTTTATCCCATTCCAGGTAAAAAGAATTATCCCGGTCATAATAACCCTGTGTATACGAGGGGTGACTGGCATAGGGCACATGGCACACCGCGTCCACAATAAATGCCGGTATCAGGGTGCGGTTGGGGTCGGAACGGATGATCTGCTCCTCGACAATTTCTTCGGCAGTCAGGATCACACGGCTGGCTGCGAAAGCGGCTTCCTTTTGTTCGCCAATGATCCCCCAAATCTGCCCGTTACCCATCACATCTGCCCGTTGGACGTGCACAACCGCCACATCCGGTTTGAGCGCGGGTACCACGACAACCTCGCCCCCAGAATAAGGATCAACCACGCGTTTGTAATTCTGGTTTTCCCTTTCCAAATCTACCGCGGCGGTAGAATTCATGGGCATGAACGGCAGTCCGGATGCTCCGGCTTGCAAGCGGGAGATCATACCAAAATGGGAATACTCCTCCCAGTCTAGGCGCCCGGCCTCAATTTCAGCACGGACGATTCGCAGTGAGCCGACTCCCGGATTACCCATGTAAGAAAAGATCACCTTGCGAGCGCAGCCGGCTGCAACGATCTGGTCGTATATCAAGTCAGGTGTTGCCCGCGCCAGGACCAGGTCTTCTTTACCCTGGCGTATGATCTCGTGTCCGGCAGCAAAAGGGATCAAATGCGTGAAGCCAGCCGCATAGATGGTATCGCCGTCCTGGATGTGCTGATCGACCGCATCTCGAAGAGTGCACAATTTTGTATTCATGAAATTTTTATAATAAATTCAGATTGGAAGGGATAGGGGAATTAGGGATAAGGATTGTGGATCCAAATATCAAAACATCACACATTCGCCTTATTCCATATCCCATATCCCTTGCCTCATTCCCTTATTCTATTGTAGTTTGGATCTGCTCGTGCATGTACAGCGGAAGATAGTAATGTCCGCCAGCGTTCTTGCCGCTCGAACCGGACCCTTTCCAGCCGCCGAACGGTTGGAAACCAGGCCATGCGCCGGTTGTTGCGCCTTGCGGTCGGTTAGCGTAGTTGACTCCAGCCTGGATATTCTTGAAGTACCATTCAGTCTCTTCTTTCGTTCCATAAAATCCTGAGGTGAGACCGTAGTCCACATCATTTGCGATCTGCATGGCGCTGTCCAGATTATCGACTTTTCCGATTGTTGTGATCGGCAGGAACATTTCGTGCTTCCAAAGGCGGTGTTCAAAAGGTACGTCTGCCGCCAGGGTCGGTTCACAGAAGTATCCATTGCTGTAAGCGCCATCGGTTAATACATTCCCGCCAACAAGTATCTGGCCCGCTTTTGAGAGATCGGCCGTGAATTCTTTGAAGTCCTCATAAGAATACTTGTTGATTACCGGGCCCATCCAGATTTGCTTCTCGGTTGGATCGCCAACTGCAATTTTGGAAGTCAGGTCGACCAGGCGTGAGACGAGATCATCGTAAACAGGCGCTTCAACGATCACACGCGAGCATGCCGAACATTTTTGACCCTGTAAACCGAATGCCGAGCGGATAATTCCGGCAGCGGCGCGTTCCAGGTCACCATTGCGCGAGACGATGGCCGGGTTCTTACCGCCCAATTCGAGGATTGTGGGACGCACGTAACGCCCCTTTCCGAAATCACGGTATATCCCCATGCCAACATCATAAGAACCGGTAAAAGTGACACCATCTACTTCAGGACTGTCGATCAAAGCCTGTCCGAGTGTTCGACCGGGTCCAGTTACATAATTAAAAACTCCCGGCGGCAGACCTGCATCACGGAAGCATTCCGCCAGCAGCCGCACCACTAATGGTGTATCCGTAGCGGGTTTCATCACGATGGTGTTCCCAGCCACCAGGGCAGCCCCGGCTGGTCCACCGGTAAGCGCGGCGGGGAAATTAAACGGGCTGATCACCAGCCACACACCATACGGTCTGAGTACGGACATGTTGGTGGCGTTGTACCCCACCAGTGGATCGCGACCCATTTCGACGCAATAACCATCATTCTTTTCCATCTGGTAGCATGAATAGCGGATGAGATCAGCGGTTTCAGCGACATCTCCTAGACTTTCCATGCGGTTCTTTCCCACTTCCATTGCCATAGCCGCCCCCATTTCGAAGGTGCGCTGATCAATCACATCGGCTGCTTTACGCAGCAGTGCAACCCGCTCTTGCCAGGGCATCCCGCTCCAAACCGGAAATGCAGCCCGACCCGCAGCGAGCGCCTTATTGGCGTCCGCGGCATCACCCTTTTGAAATTTTCCCAGTACCAATTCTGTGTTTATAGGTGATGGGTCTTCAAATTTATCATCAGTAAAGTGATCCTCACCATTGATGATCATTCCGTATTCTCGACCAAGGTTGGCTTTAAAATCAACCAATGCAGTCTCAAAACGAGTGTGAAGCTCATCGGGTGGGTCAAACATTGTTGCGTAAGTTAATTTGAATTTTTCGGTCATTTAATCTGGCTCCTTTTTTGGAAGGTTAGGAAAAAGATGTACAGTGATCTCTTTATCAATTGTGGCTAATTATGCTGCCAGGTACCAGTAAGTTTATATACCAATAAAATGCTCATTACCCATCTCCTATAGTATAGCTGACCCAAATCGGAACGTCAAAAGATAAGTGTATCCTTCCGGGGGTGACGATTTTCCCCTTTTTATTGCCAGTTGGGTGTTTTTGGGCTAAACTGTATGTGGAATGCTTTTCACCGAAACAAGCTTTATTGGCATAGATCCAACTGCTGGGGTAAAGCCTTTTATTTACGCAGCTATTGATCAGGATCGAGACTTAATTGCGCTGGGTCATGGTCAGATCGATGGCGTGTTGGCGTTTGCGGCAGGTCAACGCCAGGCGATTGTGGCGGTATGTGCGCCGCGCCGTCCAAACTCATGTATCATGGCGGACGAGCAATTTCGTGAGTCCTTATCCCCCCAACCGCAGCCGGGCAGATGGATGGACTTCCGCCTGGCGGATTACCAGATAAGACAGCACAATATCCGCAGTCCCCAAACGCGGCATCAAGAGACTAGTTGTCCCAATTGGATGCAGATGGGCTTCAGCCTGTATCGGCGCCTGGAGAATTTTGGTTACCAGACGTACCCGCAGGAAAACACCCAGTGCCTGGTGATGGAAGTGTATCCACAAGCCTGTTACGCTGTCCTTCTGGGTCTTTTACCTTTTGCAAAGAATACGATCGAAGGACGTCTGCAGCGACAGCTTATACTACGCGAAAGAAACCTGAACATTCCGGATCCGATGCGCTATTTTAAAGAAATTACCAGGAAGCGGCTGTTGAATGGGCTCCTCCCTCACGGGAACCTGTACCAACCTGAAGAATTAGACGCTCTGGTTGCGGCTTATACAGCCTGGCTCTCGAATTACCATCCTGACCAGATTTCGTTGTTCGGTGATCCTGATGAAGGGCAGGTTGTAATTCCAGCTGCAGAATTAAAAGATAAATACACCTAGGACCATCCAAAATACACCAAGGATACCTGGAGAAATAAATAACTTTCTCTAATTTATGGTGTTTAATCCAGTTAAATACTTTTAGTTCGAATTTTCCATTTGATCGGTTTTTACGATCCGGATTATTAATAAAAATAATATTATGGAGATTGGAGACTGTCCCAAAAGGATATCAACAGAGCCTGAAACCTTATGACAAATAAAAAAATAAAAGTAATCATAAATCCGAAAGCGGATTTTGGGCATGCCTGGCAGGGCACAGCCGAACTGCGCCAGGTGGCAAAAGACTACGGTGATGTGGAATGGGTAAGCACGGAATTTCCTAAGCAAGCTGTAGATTTAGCGCGTGAAGCAGGAGAACAAGGTTACGAACTGGTGGTGGCAGTTGGCGGCGATGGAACTGCTCACGAGGTTGTCAATGGAATTATGCAGCTGCCTGCCAATCAAAGACCACAGCTGGGGATTGTACCGATGGGGTCCGGAAATGATTTTGCGTTTGCATTGAATATAGCCACCCATCCGACGGACGCTTTTCGACAGGTGCTTACAGGCACGGCTAAAAAGACGGATATAGGGAAGCTCGAAATTCAAGACGGGCAGTATGAGTATTTCACCAATGCGGTCGGGATTGGTTTCGATGCAATTGTGACCAATTATTTTAAAGATGTAAAACACTTGCGCGGTGTTGCGGCTTATCTGGTTGCGATTATCAAGACGATTATTCTGCATCACGAAGCCCGCCATATGCAGGTAGAGACGGATGAAGAGCAGTGGGTTGAAGACACAATTATGCTGGTGGTATGCAATGGCAGCCGGGAAGGCGGTGGATTTTTAGTGGCCCCGCAATCTGAACCGGATGATGGTGTATTTCATTACGCACGCGTTTGTTATGTGTCACGCAAGATGATGTTCCGGTTAATACCGGAAGTTATGAATGGTACACATGAACGATTTGAGCAGGTTACCTTGGGTGAATTCCGCCGCATGAATTTAGTATCCGATAAACCTTTGCATATTCACACCGATGGGGAGATTTATGCAGGGTTTGATTCGACGATAACCACTATAGCTGTTGAAATCCTTCCCGGCGAGATAGAGGTTGTTACCTGATGCCTGATTTATCAGCCAGCCTGAAGGGAGTGGACCTGGGTCAGCTAAAAATAATCGCAGAGTTTTGGGGAATTGAAATAGAAGAAAGCAAGAAATTAAATTCCATAGAAAAAGACCTGCTGGCTGAACTATTAAATTCAAAGCGGCTGCAGGAGTTAACCGAAGGCCTGCCTGAAGAACCGCAGCAAGCGCTGTCTGATTTGGTCGCTCATCAAGGTAGGATACCCTGGTCATTGTTCACAAAGCGCTATGGCGATGTGCGAGAGATGGGCGTGGCCAGACGCGATCGAGAGAAACCATACTTAAACGACAGCGCCACCCCATCAAAATCATTGTGGTACCGGGCCCTGGTGGGTAGAACTTTTTTTGATACAGCGGCTGGCCCTGAGGAATTTGCTTATATTCCACAAGACTTGCTGAAACTCCTGCCATTAACTTCCTACCCTACAGCCCGTCAATTTGGACGTCCGGCCTCTAAATCAGAATGTGTAAGTGTTATTCCCTCCAATGATTGGATAATCGATGATCTGTGCACAGTACTGGCGGGACTGCGTGCTGGAACAGATAAACGAGATATTACAGATGCATTGCGCGCCTTATTCGAGCATGTTGGCATCTCCAACAAAGAATACATCGACTTCCTGATCGCGCTATTAGAGGTATCAGGATTGGTAGATGAAGGCAAAATGCCATTTCCAAAAGCGACACGCGCCTTTTTGGGAGCCGGACGGGGTGAAGCTTTGCGGGAGATATTTTCGGCCTGGAAGGAGAGTTTGATTTTTAATGAACTCCACCAACTCCCGGGTATAGGGATTGAAGGGGAATGGACGAATGATCCACGCCTCACCCGAAAGATAATACTCGATTTTCTGTCGACCATCCCCGGGTATCCTGAAAGTAAAACCTCCAAGGATGGGAGTGCTTGGTGGAGCCTATCCTCCCTGGTGGATGATATCAAACAATACCAACCTGATTTTCAGAGACCGGCGGGCGATTATGATTCGTGGTATATCCGTGATGTAAAAAGCGGCGAATATTTCCGAGGGTTTGAGAACTGGGAAGCGGTTGATGGAATGCTGGTTCGTTATCTGGTGGCAGGACCGTTGTATTGGCTTGGGATCGTGGATCTGGCCTCGCCGGAGAAATTAGAACCATCACATCTTTCCGAAGTAACCGCCTTTCGCTTTACGGCGCGGGCAGCAGATTTGCTGGAGGGTCAAGCCCCCGGTGGGTCGGTTGAGGAAGATGAAAAACTGGTAATCCGGTCCGATGCGCGCCTCAATGCGCCTGACGGCGTACCGCGTCCGCTGCGATACCAGATAGCCCGTTTCTGCAGGTGGCAGGCTTACAGTAAAGGCCGCTATATTTATCGCCTTACACCAGTTTCGCTCGAACGAGCTAAACAAAAGGGATTAAGCGTAGATAATTTGCTGACATTACTTAACCGCTTTGGTATTGATATCCCCCCGAATCTGGTTATGGCCCTGAAGGGATGGGAAGCGCATGGAACACAAGCCCGGATTGAAAGAAAAATGATTTTACGAGTTGGAAATCCCGAAATTCTGCAGAAACTGCTCGGTACACGTGCAGTCCGGTTTCTAGGGGATCCGCTTGGACCCACGGCGATCGAAATTAAATCAGGCGCTGAGAATAATATCGAGGCTGCTTTGGTAGAACTCGGGTACCTGGGTGAAATTAAATTGGAAAGTGAACAATAAAAGGCTTTGATTGAGGTAAAATCTATCATTTACTGCATATGAGCATTACTCGGCGATTATTTGTCCTCAGGATAGGTATTATCAGCCGCCGTGAATTTTAATATAATTATTGCGAGAAGCAACGAATGATTGAAAGTACAGAATTACCCATTTTACAAATGCATCTCACTGAAGCGCTTTTACCGCATGAGGAATGTGACCCGCGCCGGGTGGAATTATTAAGCCAGCGAATATTAAAAGAGGGGTTGCTGAAGAATCCACCGGTTGTATCTCAAATCCCGGGGACGGACCGGTTTGTTGTCCTGGACGGCGCCAACCGCACCATGGCTTTCCGCGCATTAAAAATACCACATATTGTCGCCCAGGTTGTTTCATACAATGACCCGGGAGTAAAAATCGATACCTGGTACCATGTGGTTGCTGGAATGGATATCGAGACATTTGAATCAGCTCTGAAAGAAATTGCAGGCATGCAGGTGGAGGTATGCAGTCTCACTGAAGCGCGCAGAGCTCTGGAAACTGGTGAAGCGATCGCGTACATCGTGCGTGAACATAAAATTCGCAAGGTGTTCCCTTCGCACTTAAGTGAATATCATGATTTGCGAATCCTGAATGATATTGTCGGCGCTTATAAGGGGCGTGCGGATATTTTCCGTGCATCTAACGACGAATGGGAAAAACAATCTCCCTATTATCCTGGGATTACTGCCGTGGTTGTCTTCCCGCCGTACGAACCGGACGATATTTTATCGGCTGTGAAGAACGGGTATAAAATTCCAAGCGGCGTCACACGGCATATCATACCGTTCCGGGCAGTAAATATTAATATCCCTCTGGATATTCTGAATGCAGAGGGCACGCTGGCAACCAAAAGAGAATGGCTGCAAGACTGGTGGATGGAGCGTATGGCCGCCAATGCTATTCGTTTTTATGCTGAACCGACCTTCTCATTTAATGAGTGAGTTAACGAAATGACTTAATCCAAAATTGTGTATTGGGCCGAAACACTGAACATATAGCTGTCTATGACTGAACCAGTGCAAGTATTAATAACTCTGCCTTTCCCAGACCTTCTGGTTGACCAGCTGCGCGAAATCTCGCCGCGTTTGAATATACGAGTGATTAAAGCCCAGGAAGTAGGCGATATTGCACCCGAAGTCTGGCAGGAGGCGGAAATTCTTTACACCAATAAGGTCCTGCCGGAACCAGATCAAGCGCCCTCCTTACGTTGGATACAATTTCATTGGGCAGGGATTAACCATGCCATCCAGGCGCCAATACTCAGTAAAGCAGATTTAGCAGTGACCACAATGAGCGGCGCTGGAGCGACAAAAATGGCTGAATATATTCTGGGCATGCTGCTTGCCCTGGGATTGGGGATACCCTCCTTGCTTGAAAATCAAGAACGTCATGAATGGCCCAAGGATCGCTGGGTGCGCTTCCGGCCGCGTGAACTGCGGGAGAGTACCGTGGGTATTGTAGGTTACGGGAGTATTGGGCGCCAGGCAGCGCGCCTGCTGCATACATTTGGCGCTAAAGTCCTGGCGACGAAGCGAGATGCTATGCAGCCGCAGGAAAGCGGATATACAGTCGATGGATATGGAGACCGGGATGGCGATTATGTCCATCGATTGTACCCGACGGAGGCCATAAAATCGATGTTTAAGGAATGCGATTTCGTGGTGGTTGCAGTTCCGCTCACAGATTCAACCCGGGACCTGATAGGGGAAGAGCAGTTAAATGCTCTTAAACCAGGCGCTTATCTTGTAGACATTTCACGCGGAGGTGTGCTCGATCACGATGCATTGATCGCGGCGCTAAATGAAGGTATCTTGGATGGCGCTGCTCTAGACGTATTTCCGGAAGAACCGCTTGCGGAGGAACATCCGTTGTGGGATATTCCCAACGTAATCATCAGCCCCCATATCTCTGGGGTAACCCAGTTTTATGATGAGCGTGCCGTACAAATGTTTGCGGAAAACCTGAGGTTATACTTGAACGGCGCGCCGTTATTAAATGCCTTCGATCTAAAATTGGGTTATTAAAAATTCTATAAGAACCAGAAAGTGAACATGACCTGCAGGAAATATTTGAATAAATAGAGACATGGATTGAATGAATGGATAGACGTCGATTTGAAGTCGTATTATTTGATTTAGGGAATACCCTCTTATATTTTGATGGTCCCTGGTCAGAACTTGTTATAGAAATGCACCAGCAGCTGTACCTGAGCTTGAAGGGATCTGGTCTGGACTTACCCCAACAGTCTTTTGAGAGAGATTTTCACAACCAGATGGAGGTCTATCACGCACGGCGCGAAACGGATTATCGCGAGTACACTACCAGGGCTATCCTGCACAAAGTGCTCGAGGGATGGGGCTATCCTTCTATCGAGGAGACGGAAATCGACAAAGCAATTGCTGCGATGTATGCTGTTTCACAAAGGCATTGGCAGATAGAAGAGGATACAATTCAGACTCTTCAAATACTTATGGACCGGGGTTATCGTTTGGGTTTGATTTCAAATGCTGGGGATGATGCAGATGTGCAGATGTTGATCGACAATGCTGGCATTCGATCTAATTTTGATCTGATAATTACTTCTGCTGGAGAGGGGATTCGAAAACCTGATCCACATATATTTCGTACGGCGCTGGATTATTGGTCGATAAAGCCGCTGCAAGCAGTAATGGTGGGAGATACCCTGAATGCGGACATCCTTGGAGCCAATAACGCTGGATTGTTCAGCATATGGATCAACCGGCGGGTGGATATATCAACGATATCGCAAGAAGATAAAAATATCCAACCAGATGCGACCATCAGCGCCCTGGGTGAACTCCCGCCACTTCTGGAGAAACTGGAGTGGTGACGCAGTAGGAATAGCGGTCTGTAACATAAAACGCCCCGATCCCTGTTTTTCGATGTTAGTTTTTTACCATCGAAATTCAGATGCGGGGCATTATTATTAGTTGACTTGTTCACATATAAAAAATAATTTTAACCCTTACGGGAATGGGATCTCCGGGACATCCAGAGATTCGGGCCGTTCATCTAAAATCACTTTAATGTCCTCATATTCACCATCGCTGTACAACGTCAAAATCACTTCGTCGTTTGGTTCTACCTGCATGGCGATATAAACCAATAATTCGCCGAATGACCGAACCGTTTGGCCGTTGATAGCAGTGATCACATCGCCGCCAATATTCAACTGTCGTCCTTCGTAAACCGTATTTTCGTCCGATCCATGTAAACCGGCGTCTTCCGCTGGTCCAGCTTCTGCAATATCCGAGATATAGGCGCCGTTGGGAATGGGCAGTTTCATCGCTTCAGCCAAGGTGGGGGTCACATCGCCGCCTACAACGCCCAACCATGCCCATTCGAAATCACCGTCCTGGATCAATTCTGGGACAACACGTTTGACGATACTGACCGGGATGGCAAAACCAACCCCGCTGTTACTACGGCTGAAACCGTCCGTTTCAATTTGTGCATTCACACCAATAACTTCTCCGCGCAGGTTCAGCAGCGGTCCGCCGGAATTCCCGGGGTTGATGGCTGCATCAGTCTGGATGCTTTCAGGGATGGAAAATGGCGTCAGAGCGGGGATTGTTCGCCCCTTGGCGCTGATAATGCCGCTGGTTAAAGTGCCGCCCAATCCAAAGGGGTTTCCAATTGCGATCACGGTCTGACCTACAACCGTTTCACCTACATTACCGAGCGGCAGGGGCGCAACGCCTTCCGGAAACGAATCGACATTTATGACTGCCAGGTCGCTGTGCAGATCCTCGCCTACAATTTCGGCAGACTTAATCGTACCGTCAGAGAAAATAGCTTCAAGCTCATCCGAACCATGTACGACATGCGCATTAGTTATGATGTTCCCATCGTAATCGAAAACGAACCCTGAACCCTGGCCGCTTGGGATGATGCGGTCAGATTGATTTGCATAGGTGATGATATTAACCACCGCGGGATTTGCAATTGCGTATAAATCGGTGAATGACATCTCATCTCCTGTCGCAGTTGCAACCGGGAGAGATATACGCTCAGGTGTGGGTTGGGCGATGGTGGGGATTGGAAGATCAGTGGGCAGGTTTACTTCTGCGGGTATATCTTTTATATCAATTTCCATTCCACTCAATGGAACTGCCAAACTGCAGGCGATAGCTAGCATTGGGAGTATAAAACCGATAAGGTATATTCTTTTCTTTCTAATTTCCATGGATAATCCTATGTCCTATTTTATTTAACTTTAAGTATTGGTTTAATAAACGATCCTGGTATCTTTATATAAAACAGCCAGTACGGTGAATTCTAAAAATCATTCATGTATACTTCACGATGGAGTATAGCCTTCAATGTTAAGAAAATCGTGAAATAAACGTAAGAAATATATATTAATATTTTTGGGGGAAAATCTGGGAAAAGATGAAAAACGCAGCCGCAAATTAAAAAGAATGCAAAAAAATTGTAAGGGATGTTCGGAAATTCATGGAATCAGTTGATAAAAGTGCTCAAATCGCAGATCGGGCTGCTATCTGTAATTTGAGAAAGATCGATTTTGATGGCTAAAGGTTGGGTAGAAGATTGCCCAGGGCGAGAAGTACAAATCCAATAACAACCAGCCAGACTGCGACTGCTCCCAGTCCCAAAGTGGGAACCAGGACTCCGATTAATCCTATCACTGCCACAACAACGGCAATCCAAAAGGTGGCTTGTTTGGGGGCACTAAGTTTCATTATTCACTCTCCGCTTTATATTGTTTGAAAAAACGCACCATTTCCATCAGCCCGTGGACTCGCTAGAGTTTGGTAAATGTGCCTAAGACAGGACAAATTTTCCTGTACATTAATTATAACTCATATTTGGCGCATCTTTTTTATGTTGGTTTAATGATCAATCGAATTCATCTCTCGCAGCTGCTTTGAACAAAAAGCGTATGTTTGTCTCAAAGCGGTTAATCCCATAAATCCAACACTCAAACGGAGATGGTATTGGCATTTGAGCCGCATCTTCCTCAGAACCCCCATCATTGATCACACCTTCTACCAGCTTCTGAAGGGATAAAATGTACTCCTTGACTTTACTAACGTCCGCTAAAGATCCAACTGGACCGTGACCTGGGACGTAAGTATCGATATTTGAGCCTTCAAACTGATTGATGATGGATACCCAGCCTTCTGGATAACTGGATCCCAGAAATGGGTGGCATTGGAAAAAGCCCAGGTCAGCGATAAAGGCGATATTTTCCTGCGGCAGGAACAGCCAGCTGTCGCTCGGCGTGTGACCTTTTCCGGCATGGATAATTTCCAGCGTTCTTTTTGATCCATGTAAGGTCAGCTTGCCGCTGAATGTCAGGTTGGGGTACTTGATTTTTATTGAAGGCGCTGCTGCGATAAAATAATCCAGCCTGGAGATGGCTGCATCCAGGTTTTCTACCCAGCGCTCATCTGCCTCTGACGCCAACCTTTCAGTCATCGATAAGCGCTCCTCTTCCAATTCCTTCAATTCGTCTTCAATGTTGAAATCCGGATCGGATTCTTCTTCGATAATGATCTCTCTTGTTATGTGTGTGGACAGGATATCGGTATTTGGATCGAAAACCTGCAGTCCTCCCCGGTGGTCAAAGTGGTTATGGCTGAGGATAACGAACGAAACCTCGTTCCCGGTCAGGTGTTCGGCAACCCGGCGCAGGTCCAATGCTGCAGTAGGTGTGTCCATGGCGTCAAGCACCAGAACCTGATCACCAAGATCAATTATGCCTGAATTGCTGAAGGCTGCGCCGTGCGACGTGGCAATTGCAGCATAAACGCCATCAGCCAGCTCGTGAATTGCGAAGTGATTTGATTCCTGGGGAAGGTCTTTACCGCTTTTCATGTTGTACCCCGATTATTTATCCATTTATTAATTGATACGAGATGTTCTTCGTAATGCCAGAAAGTGTTACCGCCCACCAGGTAATACAGTGGATCAGCACCGCTCCATTTGTAGCGTTGGGGATCGATTAAATCCTCTTCCGGCATCGAGTTAACCAGGCGCAGCGTTTCCTGATACGAGTTGACAAATTCATCTTCAACGACAGCCAGCGATTTATCTCGGTTCTCATCGTAAATTTGCTGGTTAAGCTGGTCAAGATTTGGCCAGGGTTCACCTGGCGGGGGACGATCGGGTGTAACTCCGGTTGTGATTTGCTCCAGCCAAAGACGCATTTTGCCTTCCCAGGCGCTGATGTGTGCCATTACATCTTTCACGCTCCAACCATTTTCAACACCGGGCATTGTTTTATCTTCTGCGGATACTTGAGCCAGGCAGTCTTCCAGTTTCTTGCGTTCGGACATGATCAAATCTACCAACTTACTTTTTGTCATCCGATCTTCCATGAGCTTGTTTCCTCCTGGTGGTGTAATAATAATTACGTATTGAATTCTACGATATCAGGATTGTCGAAAAGCTTTTTGTTCAAACGTTCGTGATCGTTAATTCTACCGATTGTCTTCCATTTACAGATCATATTCGCGCCTGATCTCGAGCGGGAAAAATCAGAAATTTGCAGGCTGCTGTTTTCTACTTCGTTTTTTAAACTCTCGAAAAGTTCATCACTTGCGGGACAGTGGATTTCATATGTCCGGGTAACACGCACTTTGTCAATGGATTTTTCGAGTCTTGGGAATAACCACAAAACGATCAATACCGCGATGGTCGCAAAGCCAGTCAGCAGGTAGGCTCCACCGCCAATACCCATACCAAGCGCGGCTGACAACCAGATCGTGGCGGCAGTCGTCAACCCCACAATGCGGCCTCTGTCCCGTAATATCACTCCTGCGCCTAAGAAACCGACGCCAGCCACAACACTGGAGGCGATACGCACCGGATCCTCTTCACCGCCCAAATTCAATGAGAGGATAGTAAAAAAGGTCGCGCCGACGGTGATAAAAATTATTGTCCTGAATCCAGCCGCTTTATCGCGATATTCGCGCTCAACACCAATCAATCCCCCAATCAGGATCGCAAGCAGAATTTTGAGGATATTTTCTGGTACGAAATACATAATCAAATCCCTTTATCCAATTGTCAAATTGCTGTAATATTTCTTTTTGTCCCTCCGAAAATTTTTCTTAATCCAAGGAATTTCTCTCAGCGTTCAATTACAGGTAGATCGATGAATGAAGCCAGTTCCTGGTTTCTTTGTAATGTAAATACCGGCGTTCCCGTTTCAGGATGTCGGACAAAAGTGCCCTGGTCGTGTCCTGCGATGCTGATGCGGATGCAGTGACCCTTGCGAATAAGGACAGAGGTTGGCAGCAGACCAAAAGATATTTCGGCGGTCTCACCGGGGATGAGAGGAGATGCATCAGCTTCCTTAAAAGAATGGTAAGGTACCAGCAGTTTATAAGGAGGTTGGTCGGCGGAGACTTTACGATGAAGGGCGCGCGAGCTGTCCCTCTGTCACGTATGTAACGCACCCGTCCGGGCTTACATCTTCGATATAGACATAGAAAGCGCAGTCCGCTTCAGTGCTGGAGGCATACAGTTTGACCACCGGGTGGCCGGTGATCTCTAAATCCTTCTTCAACGGCGTGCTTGTATAACAAAGCAGGCTCTGGGAGCTAGCCCGTCGGTCGGAATAGATAACGGAAGTGTTGCAAATCCCGCTCATCTCCCACCAGCGATTGTGTTTGCCAGTTGTGGCTGTATAGTCCACAGTGTAGTCATCGCTGCCAGTTTTTGCAGAAGGATGTTCGGATGACAGCGAATTATTCTCATCCAGGTAATACCTATGGTTTGAGATTCCCTCCGGCGGCCAGGAAGAAGTCTGTTTCCAAGCTTCCTCTCCCATTGTGTAATAGAACAGCGTTTTTTCATCTGTAATGCCGTTATCTACACCTTTCAGATAGCGATCAAAAAAGCGCAGCATCTCAGCCCACTGCTTATCTGGAGGCGGATCGGATCGCAGGCCCGTTGGTTGGTAAGGACTGGCGTGGTAGCGGCCGCCGTGTTCCCAGGCGCCAATAACTGCCCTTTGGGGGTGGTTGAAAGTGAGGAACCTGCGAATTACTGCGTCGGCTGTTCCAGCGTCTAACCAGCTCCCAAACCCAAAGGCAGGTACACCCGCCTGGATTATGTTCTGAGTATGTTTATGCAGGGTAATATCATCCACACAGATATCAATCCCAGGTTGGTGCTCATCACGGAATGTGACCAGTTGCGCCAAATCGATTACGCAGCCATTACCGGCATGCTCTTTTGCAGCCGATTTGAGTTTTTCGCGGCCGTCAGGTACATCGACTGGTTTCACACCTTTAACAATAATCTGTCCTATGAATCCAAATTCTGGCGGAGGTGTGGTTTTGTCCAGACCAATATCGAAGTTTCCCCAATCGTGTAAGAAGCGCTGGTTTAATATCCCGCCAGGTAATGCGACGTCAATGTATCCGTCCGGATGGCTGAACATTGGTATGGTGGCTTTTACAGCCGGGTGATTGATGACGGAAAGCAATTCAGCGGTTGTCCCGACATAGGATATTCCATAACCGCCGATAATTCCATTCGACCATGGTTGGGCTAGAATCCACTCCACAATCTCTTTGGAATCCTCGATCGAAATTGGCGGCCAGGGATAAGGCCAGGTGCCAAATGATGCCCCTGTCCCGCGCACATCCACCAGGACAATCGCATATCCATGGCTGGTAAAGAAGGGTTTGAGTTCTTTAAAATCGGGGATGGTATCTTCAGGTTGGATAAATATGTTGAAAGGCCAGCGAATCTCCATCTGGCGCCAGTAGCGGGTTTGTGTAAGAAGAACCGGTAATTTTCCATCCTCCGGCAAATCCCCGGGTAATGCGACTTCAACCGCCAGCTCTACTCCATCTTTCATGGGAACATAAAAAGAACTCGATTTTGTACCACTGTATTTGGCTGCAGGCGGTATATAAGAACCGAATTTATTTTGTGCGTTGGTGAGAGGATCTTGCGCTTCGGTCATTGTTGCTTCCTTAATTCGTTGTGAGGTGTTGAAGATGTGTAATGAATGATTTTATTGGGGCTGTTTTCCAGGATTTTGTTTATATCCTCCGTCCGAATTACGATCGTCTTCTCAGGCGGTCCAGGGGAGTAAATATACTGTTCATGCTCGAAGATTTCCTGGTCGATAATCAATGTAACTTGCGGAGGATGTCCAAATGGTACCGCGCATTTAGGTACACAACCAGTAATTTTCGTTAGTTCTTCATCAGAGCATATCCTGGGTTTGCTTCCCACTGTATTCTTAATTTTTTTCGTATCAAATCTTTTGCCCTCGATGGAAATGAACATGCAGTAACGGTCATCTTTTACCTGTAGAAAGAGGCTTTTACTTTCAATGCCTTTCAGGTTGAAGCGTACCCGTATCTCAGCCGCTTTTGTATATGTCAGCACAGGTTCATGTTCGTACTGTGAGTAACTAACGCCAGCTTTGTGCAGTAATGCGAGATTATTAACGATAAAGCTGGTCAAGATCCATTTCCTGGCCTTTTGTTAAACGAGTGTTATCGGGTCAGACAACCCCATTGCCAACCAGCGTACTTCTGCGTTCTAAAAGTGATACATCGCGCCATACCCCGTCCAGTTTTCCAATGCGTTCACGCTGCCCTACTACTCGAAATCCACACGATTTGTGCAGTTCAATGCTGACTTCATTTTCGGGGAAAATTCCAGCCTGCAGGGTCCAAATCCCAGCTTTTTCGGAGCGCGATACCAATCTCTTGAGCAGGGATTTTCCGATACCCAGGCCGCGTGCATGTTTAGCGATATATATACTGACCTCTGCTACGCCAATATAAGCGGCTCTGGGTGAAACCGGGCGCAGCGCGGCCCACCCCACCACCTGGTTGCCAGAACGCGCTACCAGTCTGGGTTCCTGAAGATGCTCCTGGTCCCAAGCTTCCCAATTGGGCGACTCGGTGTCGAAAGTTGCGTTACCAGTGGTCAGCCCTTCTTTGAATATGGATTGGACGGACCGCCAATCTTCAGGTCTCATTTTTTCAATATTAAGTTTCATGTTGGTGTATACCAATATTTACCCATTAATTATACAGCCAGATTTGGATGTATTCTATGCTCAGGCAAAATCGGACGCAGCTTGTTGTTTAACGATAGGCTCAGGTATTCTATTCCATTAGAACCAGATTTGTTAAATTACACTTGCGATAATTCATTTCCTCTAATCCAATTTATTTAAAACTCCCATATACGAATTTTCTTATCCGCAGCGCCTAGTGCTAGCCAGCGGCCATCTGGCGAGAAGGCTATACCGTTAATGACCTTTGTGCTGACCGGCAATTTGTACCGCAACAAAAGGCTTTCGGTTTCATACAGCCGTACCTGGCTTTCTATGCTGACTGCCATCCAGCGCTTATCAAGGGAAAATGCCAACCCTTTTATATTTTTGAAGGAGTCATCTAATATGCGTGTGGTTTTCCAGGTGTGTGTGTCCCAGAACCTGATCCCACCTTCATACCCAACTGAAACCAAAATATTCCCCAGGTCGATATAATTGAGCGAACCCACTGCTATTTCATGACCGGTGAGGGTATTGAGCGGTTCACAAGACGGCATAACCCATAATTGAATATCGCCCCCTAAACCTGCGGTGGTTAATATCGTGCCATCCGGGGAGAGCGCTGCAGAAGAGAGGTTTTTATCGCTGGCTTTGAATGCC
The DNA here is from genome assembly GCA_963753725.1 of uncultured Chloroflexia bacterium. GTDB lineage: Bacteria > Chloroflexota > Anaerolineae > Anaerolineales > UBA4823 > CAVWDI01. The sequence goes on from CAVWDI010000006.1 coordinate 172,772, forward strand.
CTCACTGGTTCTCCCTCCACTGTCCATATGGATACTCTACCCCCGTATGAACCGGCAATGACCCACTTCCCGTCGGCAGAAATTTGAATGCTGGATACACCCTTCTTGCGGTCTTGTAACGAGTATAAAATTTGACCCTCTGGGAATGACCAGATTTTGACCGTATTGTCTGATGAACCGGATACCAGAATGTCTTCGTCTGGCGAGAGAGCAAACCCGTTCACGCTGTTTGCGTGTCCTTCAAATGAACGTATGTACTCCCATTCGGGCGCGGACCACAGTTTAATTTGATTGTCCATCCCGTTGGAGACTAGCGTTTGGCTGTCCTTCGTGAATGTCAATCCCAGGATATAGCTGGTGTGTGCTTCGAACGTAAATATTTCTTTCAATGCAGGTACCTCCAATAGCATTTTTGCCACAACGGTTAAACAGGATGCATAAACTATTTTACTATTGCGGTGGATAAAATCGATACAACTTATGAGGTTTTAACTTCTAATTTGTCCGGATTGGTAGATGTAAAACAAGATGCCATCTTGTTCAACAAGAAAGAAACGTAAAACAAGATGGCATCTTGTTCAACATGGATGAAACATAAAACAAGATCGCATCTTATTCAACTTGATGATACGTATCGCGGAGAGAATTCTGGCGGATCTCCAGCGTTGGAAATTCTTCTAATTCATAATATGGCGTTTGCTACTGGACGTAAGGATATAATAGGATAATAGCTGCATTTCTAACCAGGCAGCTTAAGTTGTATACATATATGACAACCCTGCGCAATTTGCTCCTTGAATCACTATCGTACTTCCTGAGACCGGTGCGCATTCTGTCCGGTTACCGGTCTATTTATCTTCGAGGTGATTTATTTGCAGGATTAACCGTTGCTGTGATCATGCTGCCGCAGGCGGTCGCCTTCGCTTTTATAGCCGGGCTGCCTCCCCAGATGGGATTGTATGCCGCTATTGTCGCATCACTTGTGGGAGGCTTGTGGGGTTCTTCCAATCAGCTTCAAACCGGTCCAACCAACACCCTATCTCTGCTGGTGCTGTCGATACTGCTGCCTTTAGCGGCTGTGAACACCATTGACTATTGGGTTTTGGCTGGAATGCTGGCGATTATGGCGGGGTTAATCCAGCTTGTGATGGGATTGCTGCGTCTCGGTCTGCTTGTAAATTTTGTATCCGAATCTGTGATCGTCGGTTTTACGGCTGCAGCCGGCATATTGATTTTCTTTAACCAGTTGAGAATTATATTTCGATTGAGTTTTCCCACAACACCTATGCTGTATGAAACGGCCCAAAACCTGGTTATCAACATCCGCGACGTGCATCTGATCAGTCTAACGATTGGGTTGGGTGTTATTGTTTTTATTCTCATCCTGCGCCGTATTAACCCCAGAATACCTGCGGCATTGCTGGCGATCGTACTGGCAGCTCTGGTGGTGGTCGTTTTCGATCTGGATCAGCGTGGTGTAATTGTGGTCGGTGAGCTGCCCAAGGGGTTGCCGCCTTTATCATCATTGCCATTATTTAAGCTTGGGAATTATTCCAAGCTGTTCACTGGCGCGCTGGCGATCGCCGCCATTGGTCTGGTTGAGTCGATGTCAATCGCCCGCAGCGTCTCAAGTCAAACCGGTCAACGTTTGGACAACAACCAGGAGTTTATTGGACAGGGATTGGCGAATTTTGCCAGCGGCATGTTTTCCGGATACGCAGTGGCGGGCTCTTTTACTCGCACTGCGGTTAATCACCAGGCGGGCGCCAGGACAGCGGTATCAAATGTCTTTGCAGGCTTTATCGTTCTGGCGGTACTGCTTGTTTTTGGGTCTTTCGCGGGCTACATCCCATTATCAGCCCTGGCCGGTGTGGTGATCCTGGTAGCGGTTGGTTTGATCCATCGCGAAGAGATTTTGCGTATCTGGCATGGGGTAACGGCTGACCGGGTGATCATGGTTATCACCTTTATCGCCACATTAACCATCCCTCTGGAATATGCCGTGTTATTGGGTATTTTGTTATCCCTGGGATTTTATCTGCTCAGAACCAGTGTACCCCGGGTGCGGGTTGTCTTACCCGATGAGGATTACAAATTTCTGGTTGCCCAAAATGAGGATCCTGAATGTCTCCAGTTATCTGTGATCGAGGTGCTGGGTGATTTATACTTCGGCGCGGTCAACCATGTGGAAGATTTTATTTTAAACCATCAAAGAGCCAATCTGGGCCAACGATACTTGCTGCTGCGGCTGCATGGTGTGGAGCAGTTCGATATCAGCGGTGTGCATGCATTAGAACGAATCGTCCAGGTTTACCGCCAGCGCAAAGGGGATGTTTTTATCAGTCGTTTCCGCCAGCCGGTGATGGATGTGTTTCAAACTTCAGGTTTTTATGAATTTCTTGGAGAAGATCATTTTCTGGGGCGTGAGATGAATGCAATCGGAAATATTTTTTACAACGTGCTGGACCCGGCGATTTGCATTTATGAATGTCCTTACCGCACCTTTCAGGAGTGCCAGGACTTACCGAAACGATTGGATCTAATTGGAGATCATCTTCAGTTTGAAGCGCCGCCATGCGAAGTATCCACAATTAAACCAAATGATTTGTGGCTGGCTATAGATGGCGGGCAGCCTCCCAGGATAATCGATGTACGTGAGCCAAGAGAATTCGCTCTGGGGCATATTCAGGGCGCTGAATTAATCCCGCTTCCCAGCATTCTTGAAAATAATTCCCTCATTCCGAAGGATGTTCCAGTTGTTTTGAATTGCCGCACCGGGCGCAGAAGTACCCATACCGCTTATGAACTGGCGCAAAATGGATACGAAAATATAATAATTTTAGAAGGCGGCATCCTTGCCTGGGAAGCCGAAAACCTTCTTGAGGCGATTGATTCATAAGGAGTTCATTATGAAAGATAAGCTACCGCAAAACCTGGCGTTTGATCTTGTGCGCAGCACTGAGGCAGCCGCATTAGCTGCTGGACGCTGGATTGGTCTGGGGGAGCAAGAGCAGGCTGATCGTATTGCCACTAAAAAAATGATGGAGGCGCTCAATAAAGTAGAGATGGATGGGCACATCATCATGGGTGAATATAGTGAAGGTAGGCAGCCTTTATTCAACCATAATGTAAGCATTGGAAGTGGGCAAGGTCCGAAACTGGACCTGGTTGTGGATGCCATTGATGGCAGCGCCCAATTATCCAGGGGTTCTCCTGGAGCGCTGTCGGCAGCCGCGGTCGCCCCCGCAGGATCGATGCAGGTTCCTGTGGATGCTGTTTATATGAATAAGATTATCGTTGATCGTATAGTTGCACCGTCTCTCGTCACCCAATGTTTAAATGCGCCTCCGGGTTGGACGCTGGCGCTGGTAGCGCGTGCAAAAAAGCGGGATATTAATATGTTATCTGTGTTCGTATTGGACCGACCCCGCCACAAGGATCTGGTCAAAGAGATACGTTCGGCAGGCGCGCATGTGATGCTTGCGCCGGATGGGGATATCGCTGGAGGAATACTGGCCTGTACACAGGGAACAGGTGTGGACATCCTAATGGGGATTGGGGGCGTAGTTGAGGGTATTTTGGTTGCATGCGCCGTGAAAGCGATCGGTGGTATGATGATCAGCAAATTCGCCCCCGCCAGTGATAACGAAAGATTAGGGATCGAAAAATCCGGTTATGAGGTTGGAAAAATATATAACCAGGATGACCTGGTGACTACCAATGAGGTCTTTTTCTCGGCAACAGGGATTAATGACGGGCCGATACTCAACGGGGTGAAATATAAAGGGGAACTGGCGACTTCAAATTCACTTCTTCTGCGCGGTGAATCAAAAACCAGGCGCTTGATGAATGCTGAACATCGATTAACTGAGATTGTTTGACCAGGTTTCAATCTCCAGGCGGTGTTCATCGTAATCCTGGAGCAGCGCTTCGATTGTGTTTGATATTGTGATTGTGTGCTCAGCATAACGAACGCCGAAGTCTTTCGTCCAGTCACCCGGTTCCATAAACTGCACATAATTTTCTAAAGATAAATACGAAGATTCGAAATCGGCAAGAAGTAGTTCACGGTCCTGGGAAAAGTATAGCGCTACTGATTCGTCGTTGAAATTTCTGTAATCATTGGGCGCATCGCTGAAATACGAGGGCAGCTTTCCCATTCGAATCTGGCGGCAGCCGGTAATCGTATGTCGGTTCCAGCCGATTAGATGAGCTGTGACATCACGTGGTGACCATCCATTCATCGGTTTAAGGAAAGCATCTTCGGGAAGACCTTCTATACATTTACGATAATTAATTGCCGCTTTAGCAAGTTTTGAGATCATTTTATCCATCAAATTTCCTTTCTAATGCTTATTAAGAGAAAACAGCTGCTATTTGTAACCCAGATATTATACGCAAAAATTTGATTTACTTGCTGTGATCTTGAATGAAAAACCAATTTTCATTTCAGGCTTTTATCAATTTACACCTCATATAAATTATTAAATTCATGGTTACTTGCCCGAATCTGAACCAAAAGCCTGCATGGTAAAATCAACCGCGAATATATTTTTATGGATTAAAAGTGTAAACTATTTATGGACCTTTTCGATCATGCTCTGGACCAGCGTATGAAGCACGAAGCGCCTTTAGCGGCGCGCATGCGGCCGCGTACATTGGATGAGTTCCAGGGACAGGTGGATATTATCGGTCCCGGAAAGCTGCTTCGCAGGGCAATTGAAGCGGACCGCTTATTTTCTTCGATCATCCTGTGGGGACCTCCTGGCTCAGGAAAGACCACCTTAGCGCAGATCATCGCCAACCAGACGGAATCGTTTTTCGTGACGTTATCGGCGGTACTGGCGGGGAAAGCCCAACTCAGGACGGTGCTTGCTGAAGCCATCGAAAGGCGCAAGCTTTACAGCAGGCGCACCATCCTGTTTGTGGATGAAGTTCACCGCTGGAATAAAGCCCAGCAGGACGCGCTGCTGCCGCATGTTGAGAATGGGACCTTGACCCTGATTGGTGCATCTACTGAAAACCCATATTTTGAGGTCATAGGAGCTCTGGTTTCCCGTTCGCGGATTTTCCAATTACGCCCTTTGAGAGATGAAGATGTCCAGCGGGTGTTGGAAAATGCGCTGAATGATGAACAGCGCGGTTTTGGGAAACGAAAGATCGAGATTGATGAGGATGCACAGGAACATCTCATCCGCGTTGCAGGGGGCGATGCACGTAACGCATTAAATGCGCTCGAACTGGCAGTGGAAAGCACCCTTGCTGATCCTGCGGGAAAGATAAAGATCACCCTGGAAGTGGCACAGGAATCAATCCAACGCCGGGCGGTGCTGTATGATAAAGATGGCGACGCGCATTACGATACAATTTCAGCTTTTATAAAATCTGTGCGCGGTTCAGATCCTGACGCGGCGTTGTATTGGTTGGCGAAAATGCTGTATGCGGGGGAAGATCCGCGATTTATATTACGACGTTTAATCATTTTGGCGGGTGAGGATATCGGGCTCGGGGATCCACTGGGTTTGGTGGTAGCAAGTTCTGCCGCTCAGGCTTTCGATTATATTGGCTTACCCGAAGGTATCTATCCCATCGTTGAAGCGACGATTTATTTAGCCACCGCACCCAAATCTAATTCGGCTTCTTCATATTTTAAAGCCTTCCAATTAATTGAGAAAGAAGGGATTATTAACGTTCCCAAGCACTTACAAGATGCTAACAGGGACGGGGAAGCGTTAGGACACGGGAAAGATTACAAGTATCCCCACGAAGCGCCAGATCATTTCCTCCCCCAGCAATATTTACCCAAAAAGCTTTTGGGAACTTATTTCTACGATCCAACAAACCAGGGATATGAAAAACAGGTTGATGAAAGGCTGCAGCGCTGGAGGCAGGCGCAAATTAGAGCGCTGGGTATTGAGGAAACAGACATGCGTCCCGAACTGAGTGAGGAGACCATCCAGGACATTAAACACCGCCATAGACCTTCCGGCTTTAATTAAATCAAACCATTAGAAAATAAATACTTTCTATCTAAAAGAGCGCTTATGACTACAATACTTCTTATCAGGCACGGTGAAAATGATTATGTAAAAAAAGGCCGCATGGCTGGCAGGCTGCCTGGTGTGCACTTGAATGAAACCGGCAAAATCCAAGCTTCAACTCTGGCGAAGGCCATGGCAGATTGGCCCATAAAGGCGGTCTACAGCAGCCCGCTTGAACGGACGATGGAAACCGCTGAGCCGATCGCAAAAACGCTTGGATTGGGTGTAATTCCCGAACAAGGATTGTCTGAGATTGATGTGGGTGAGTGGCAGGATAAGACTTTAAAAGATCTTCGACGCCGAAAACTCTGGAAAAAAGTTTACCTGAACCCCTCACGAATGCAGTTCCCTGGGGGAGAGTCTTTTGTGGATAACCAGATGAAGATGCGTAATGCGCTGGAGAACATCGTCAACAGCCATAAAGGTAAAGATTTGATCGTATGTGTATCCCACTCGGACCCCATTAAATTGGTGGTCGCTCACTATATCGGAATGGCGTTGGATATGTTCCAGCGACTAACCATCGCACCTGCTTCGATAACCGGTCTGCATTTCAGCGAATACCCCACCCGGCTCCTGATGTTAAATTATGATATATCTTTTACATTGGCAAAATAATGATTCTGGTATACTGATTAATAGAATCAGGAGAATAAATGTCCGAAAATGAAATAGATCTGCAGCCGGTCAACCATATCACCACTGACGCTATAGGTCAGCCTGGTAAGCGTGTTTTTTACCTGCAAGGTTGGCATGGTGAACGGACGGTTACTTTAATCGTAGAAAAGCTACAAATTCAGTCCCTGGCGGTAGGTGTCGAGCAGTTCCTGGCGGACCTGTATGAAAAATTTCCTGACCTGGAAGAAGCATCGGCGGATTACGATGAGGAAAAAATGCGCATTGTCCCTCCAGTCGATCCGTTGTTCCGGGTGGGTGAGATTGGATTGGGTTACGATATTGAGAAAGATTGGGTTGTCCTGATCACAAAGGAATTCACGGGCGAGGAACAAGAAGAAAGTGCGGGTGAAGGGCGTATTGTACGCTTCTGGTGTACTCGCTCTCAACTGCGTGCAATGTGCCGGTGGGGAATTGAAATCTCTTCGCGTGGCAGACCATTGTGCCCGCAGTGTGGAGCGCCCATGGATCCCGCAGGACATTTTTGCCCCAAGAAGAATGGTCACAAACATTAGCAAGCTTTTTTAGATCACCAGAAAAAACGGGGCAGCGGAACGAATTATCGCTGACCCGTTTGATTTTATGGTAATAACCATTAAAATTGTTGGATGGAATTAGTAGGAGACTGCCTCGGATAACAGTTCATTGGAATATTAAGGTAGATATGGACGAGCAAACGATGTTGCAGCATGGGCAGATCAACGTAAAAGGAGAATTCATGTGGGGGTCTAATTACACCTTCCTGGTGGATGTCGAACATTCTGCGGGAACTATATTAGCCGTGTACAAACCCAGCCGTGGTGAACGTCCCCTGTGGGATTTTCCGGCAGCCAGCCTTGCGCACCGCGAGGTGGCGGCATATCTTGTAAGCCAGGCTCTGGGATGGAATTTTGTACCGCCTACAGCATTCAGGGAACAAGCCCCGCTGGGACCGGGTTCGCTGCAGTTATTTATCCATCATGATCCTGAGTATCATTATTTTAATTTCAGCGAACGTGACATCCAGCGTTTACGACCGGTGGTCGCCTTTGATTTTTTGATCAACAACGCCGATAGGAAAGGCAGCCATATTCTAAAAGATGAGACAGACCATCTCTGGCTGATCGATCATGGATTAAGTTTCCATGAAGAAAATAAACTGCGCACGGTGCTTTGGGATTTTGTTGGTGAGAATCTTCCGGATACGATATGTGAGGATTTATCGCAGCTGCACAGCATTTTAACAGCGCCCGCTGCAGGAGCTTCCTCCCTGAGCACACAATTACTGGCTCACCTTTCTCCCGAGGAAGTAAATGCCCTGGCTGCCAGAGCCGAGCGGATGGTGGTAAATGGCAGCTTTCCTGCGCCTGACCCAGAACGCCGTCCTTTTCCCTGGCCGCAGCTCTAACATTATTAGGGATTCTTCTTATATAAACTGCCTTCTTCTACAAGAATTATCGTGTAGGGTAGAATTGGTAGACATTTCATTTCATAAGAGACGATAAACAAGGAGGTGCGATTATGCCGCATTACAATTTAGCGTTGATGGGATTTGGCAATGTGGGCAGGGCACTCGCACAATTATTACTCGATAAACGAGGCGAACTTGCCAGTAAATACGACCTGTCTTTCGCTTTGACAGCCATCGCTACCGGCCGGCATGGTGTTGTGATCAACCCGAATGGCATTGATATCGAAAAGGCGCTGCGGGTAGAAAACCTTGCCTCATTAAATGACCCGGCTGCGCCTCCTGTTGAGGTTACTCCCGGTGATGGTTGTGATTTTATTTGTAAATGTAATGCGGATGTGCTGTTTGAGAATACTCCAGTAAATTACCAGACTGGACAGCCAGCAGTTGATTGTATACGCACGGCGCTCGAATGCGGCATGTACGCCATTACGGCCAATAAAGGTCCCGTCGTTCATGCTTACCAGGAATTGACTGAACTGGCAAAATCTAAAGGAAGAAAGTTTTATTTTGAATCTGCGGTGATGGACGGCGCTCCAGTTTTTGGGATCTTCCGGGAGACGCTACCTGCCGCCAACCTGCTGTCATTTAAAGGCGTGCTGAATTCGACCACAAATGTGATACTGACCCGCATGGAAGATGGGGAGAGTTTTGACCAGGCGGTCGCTTACACCCAGAGTTTAGGCCTTGCCGAGACGGATCCCAGCGGTGATATTGATGGTTGGGATGCGGCTGTTAAGGTTGCAGCCATGGCAACCGTCCTGATGGGAAAACCCCTCAAGCCGGACCAGGTAGTGCGCGAAGGTATCCGGGGTCTGACGCCTGAAAAAATTGAGAAAGCTCGCCAGGCAGGTAAACGCTGGAAGTTGATGTGTTCTGCACGATTGGATGGCGAGGATTTACTCGCCCAGGTCGAACCGCAGATGGTCGGATCTGAAACCCCGTTCTATTCGATCGAGGGATCCACCAGTATCGTCCAGTTTGAAACCGATACCCTGCACGAATTATCGATCATTGAGGGCAATCCGGGACCGGACACAACCGCATATGGATTGCTGGCGGATTTTGTCAACGCCGTGGTTTAGATATTAATCCGCGAATTTTTACTAAAGTACTAAAGCACTAATTTTCCCGAATTTTTATACAACCCTGATGTCTATCCCCCTATGAATGAACGGCCGTAGTATGAAAAATGAAACCCGTTTTAACGGGTTCGAATATCAACATGTTTTGACACGTTTGAAATAGCTGACGCCAAATTCATTTGGTGGAATTTGGTGGCGGATAGAAACCGCTCTATCAAATAAACTTCCCGGATATTTAGTACAATAGAATTGCCGAGCCAGGATAATAACAACTTTGGTTCAAATCATCTATTGTGCACTTCCCAATGTCTATCAAAATTACCGGCGCATGCGAACATAATCTCAAAGGCATCGATGTCGAAATCCAGGACGGTCTGACTGTCGTCACCGGCATTTCGGGTTCTGGAAAGACATCCCTGGTTTTTGACACGCTTTACCACGAAGCGCGCCGCCGCTTTCTGGATATATTTGGACTGGCTTCACCTGGGAACCGTTTAGTTCCTGCGCAAGTGGAGTCCATCCAAGGTTTGGGACCAACCATCGCGGTGGGACAAAATCTGCTCAACCGCAATCCGAACTCTACATTAGCTTCCGCCAGCGGGCTGCATCCATTCTTAAGGTTATTGTTCGCCCGTTTTGGTGTACGACACTGTGCCAACTGTGGTTCGAAAGTAAGCCAACTTTCTGAAGATGAGGTGGTTGAAGCGCTGCTTGTTTCCGCAGATAAGGGGGAGATATCCGTGTTTGCGCCCTTGGTGCAGGCGGGATTGGGTAGTCACCGTACGCTGCTTCAATTATTGGAAAATCAGTTTGAACGGCACAGTATTTATGTGAATGGAGAACCCTGGGAGTCAAAGGGGTTGGACAAGAATATTTCCCATGATATTGAAATCAGATTGGGCGAGCTGTCTGCTGGCAGCCCCCCGGGTCAGGCGCGTGCGTACATACAAAATGCGCGCGCATTGGGCTGCGGCGGTGTTAAAATTCGAACCGCAGATGGCTGGTTTTTTTATTCCACAACCACAGTATGTGTAAAATGTGCCGCCTGGCTGGGTGAGCTGGAAGCGGCTCATTTCAATTTATCCTGTCCGAACTGCGAGGCGCAGGGATGCGATCGCTGCGCTGATAGTGGACTGCATCCAATCGCGGCCGGGGTGCGATGGCAGGATTTGCGCTTCGATGAATTGATGGGTAAGTCTGCTGCTGAAGCAAAAGCGCTGTTTGATGAAGCACAACTGCCAAATTCCGCTGACCGCATAAAGCAGGATGTGGATAGGCGCTTAACGGCATTAAACAAGGTGGGACTGGGCTATATTTCGCTTGATCGACCTTCGCCAACGCTTTCGCGTGGTGAAGCCCAGCGTGTGCGCTTGGCGGTCGCGCTGACGAGCCGGTTGGAGGATATGCTGTATGTTTTCGACGAACCTACCATTGGTCAGCACCCGGTTGATACAGCCTCGCTCATATCTGCCTTCCGTGAATTGACTGGTTCGGTGCTGTTCGTCGAGCACGATCGTATTGCGGCTGCGGCGGCCGACCAGGCCATCGATCTGGGACCTGGCGCCGGTGAGGGCGGCGGTAGGGTTATCTATGAAGGTTCGCTGCCGGGTTTATGGAATGCGGACACGCACACAGGCCGCTTCTTCAGTTTCAGAGAACGGGTCCATATACCCTCCAGTAGAGGCGCTGCGCAGGATTACCTGATCGTTAGAGGCGCCTCACTGCGCAATCTGAAGAACATTGACGTTCCGATCCCCCTTGGGCGCATGACAGTTGTGACGGGCGTCTCTGGCTCCGGCAAAAGCACATTGGTTGAAGGTGTGCTGGTTGCCTCATTGAAGATGGGTGCGCCAGTGGGCTGCACGGAGCTTGAAGGCCAACTATTAAAAACAGTGTTGGTTGACCAGAGTCCTATTGGACGCAACCCGCGCTCCAACCCTGCTACCTATACTAAGCTCTCAGATATTATCCGCGATCTTTTTGCCTCATCCACCGGTTTATCGGCATCTCATTTTTCGTTCAACCGCGAGAGCGGCGCGTGTCCGCATTGTAAAGGCATGGGGGCGATCGAAATCAAAATGCGCTACCTGCCTTCGACCTGGATCGTTTGCGCCCAATGTCAGGGCAGCAGGTTTTCGGACCAGGTGCTGGAACAGAGTGTAACTTTCGGTGAGGTGGAATTGTCGATTGCCGATTTCTACCGGCTGCCCATCTCACAGGCAGCAGAGATTTTTGCCCATGAGGACAGGATTCCGGCGACAAAAGTAAAAGCTGCTTGCAGGATGTTCCAGGCTTTGCTGGATGTTGGTTTGGGATATCTGACGCTCGGTCAGCCTTCTCCAACCCTCTCTGGTGGTGAAGCGCAGCGCATAAAGCTGGCGAAACATCTCGGCCGCCGCAATTTAGCAACCAGACTGATCGTCCTTGATGAACCTTCTACAGGTCTGCACCCTCACGATCTGGCAGGTTTACTGTTTGTGCTGGACTGCTTGGTACGCGCTGGCGCCACGGCGCTAGTGGTTGAACACAACACAGATGTGATCCGCGCAGCGGATTGGGTCATCGATCTGGGACCCGGCGCTGGCCTGGAGGGAGGTGAACTGCTTTACGCCGGGCCGGTTGAGGGGCTCGATCAAATAGGTGAATCATCTACAGGCAGGGCTTTAGTGGATGAAGACAATATCACCCCAAGTTGCGCTTCAATTCATCCACACATTACTCGAGAGGATACTATAACCATCCAGGGTGCACGGGCGAACAACCTGAAGAATATCAACCTGGATATTCCGAAGGGGAAATTGGTGGTTGTCACCGGCGTTTCCGGGTCAGGTAAATCGAGCCTGGTGTTGGATGTGCTTGAAGTGGAATCACGGCGCAGGTTTTTGGAAACGCTTTCGCTCTATGAACGCCAGGGAACGCGCGAAGGACCACAGGCGCAGGTCGACCAGGTGAAGGGTTTGGGGGTTGCGGTATCCATCACCGGGGAACGCCAGGCTTACAGCCGGCGCTCTTCCGTCGGCGCCCAGACCGAAATATCACACCACCTGTCTGTCCTGCTGGCGTTTTTTGGGGAAAGGGAATGTCCACATTGCGGCGCAGCGCTGCTGCGCGATGGAGTATGGCGTTGTCCCGGATGTAGTTTCTCGGCTGCCCTGCCGCAGGCCAGGCATTTTTCACCCTGGGATTATGTGGGCGCCTGTCTGACCTGCCATGGGGTGGGATCACTGCAGGTACCGAACCCGAATAAATTAATTGTTAATCCTGAACTGCCGCTTTGTAATGGCGCCATGTATTCGCCCGGATTTTTCCCGAAAGGATATCTTTGCCAGCCCTACAATGTAGGTTATTACTTTGTGCAGGCGCTCAGCCAGCATTACGGATTTGATCCTGCGAATACACCCTGGAAACAAATGTCTGAAAGCGCGCAGCAGGCGTTCCTGTATGGAATTGATCAACCGTTGGAAGTTCAGGTTACCAATCGAAAAGGTAATTCATATGTAAAGGAAATGCCATATCCAGGTTTTTACGGGTGGGTAGGTGATTGGGATGTGGGAGGCACGTATACCGATACCCAGGTATGCCAGGATTGCGGAGGTGCAGGTCTGCGGCCTGAATATGATACCGTCACGCTGGGCGGTTACAGTCTGCACCAGCTCAATTCAATGCCCATGACGAGTTTACATATTGTGATGAACAGGCAGTTTATGGGCAAAATCGATGACCATCCAGCAAGCACAAGTTTGAAGAAAATCCAGCATCGCCTGGAATTTCTTAACCAGGTAGGTCTGGGTTATATCCACCTGGACCGCATCTCCGCCACACTTTCGGCGGGAGAAGCGCAGCGCGTGAAACTAGCAAGCGTGCTGGGTGCAGGACTGACTTCCCTTACGATACTGCTGGATGAACCGACGCGCGGTCTGCATCCAAGCGAGGTGGATGCTCTGCTGCAGGCGTTGATCACCCTGCGAGATAATGGAAGCAGCGTCATCGTTGTTGAACACGATCCGGCTTTGATGCACGCCGCCGACCATCTGATCGATATGGGTCCAGGATCGGGGTCGGCAGGAGGTTTGGTCGTGGGAAAGGGCAGCCCGGATCAGGTCGCTGCCATGGATACCATCACAGGAAAATGGCTGCGTGATGGGCACATGAGCATTGATAAGAAGCATGAAGGGCAGCCGGCTGATTGGATGGTAATGCGCGGCGCGCGTGCAAACAACCTGCAAGGGGAGGACATACACATCCCGCTGGGTATGCTGGTGGGTGTGTGTGGGGTATCGGGTTCCGGAAAGAGCAGTCTGCTGGTGGATACATTGGGGCGTGCCCTGTCACCTAAAAAGATCACCACATCAGTTGCTTACGAACCACTCGAACCAGGAGAATTTGAAGCAATCCAGAATGCACCCGAATGCACATTGATCGTCGACCAGGTCAAGGCTGGTATCCGCAGCCCGGGGAATTATCTGGGAGTGATCAAGTCCCTGACAGAACTGTACACAAAAAGTGAAGCGGCAGCTGCGTTAGGAATGGATGCAAAAACTTTTGGACGCCGGTGTTCAGCCTGCAAAGGCCGCGGGTACACACGCATCGACATGGCTTTCCTGCCGGACGTGCGCGAGACTTGCGAGATCTGCCGCGGCACCGGTCACCAGGTCGAAGTCTGGGAAGTAAAGCTGGAAGGTATTGCTCTTCCTGACTTATTTGCATATACCTTCGACCAGGTTATGGATTTATTCGGGGATATTGAAACAATTGGGAGACCATTAAAAGCCGCCCAGGAAGTGGGCTTGGGGTACCTGGCGCTGCGGCAGCCCTGGTACAGCCTCTCCGGGGGAGAAGCGCAGCGCTTGAAGATTGCAGCCGAGTTGTGCCGGAAATCAAATGCTGGGACACTCTACATCCTAGATGAGCCGACCGTTGGACAGCATATGCAGGATGTGCAGCGGTTGATAGGTGTGCTGCAGCGTCTGGTCCTGGAAGGTCACAGTGTGTTAGTGATCGAACACCACCCGCACCTGCTGGCAGCATGTGATTGGCTGATTGAACTTGGCCCGGGAGGCGGTCCTGAGGGCGGTAGAGTGGTCGCAAAGGGGATGCCACACCTTGTGGCAGATGGTGACACACCTATTGCAATGTATTTACGGGAGGTTTTAGGCATATGACCTGGCTGCCGCTACTGCTGGCTGATCCATCACCATGTTTACGCTGGCTGGTCCTGCGTGACCTGCTAGGACGGTCAAATGATGATCCTGAAATTCTGGAACTTGGCGCGCTGCGCTCGAAAGATGCACTGGTGTCTGAGTTATTAACCAACCAGAAAGCAGACGGCGCCTGGAGCGCAGGTGTTGATCTTGGCCTGGGCGGAGGGGATGATGTGCGCGTAACCGCTCTGGTTCTAAAACGCCTGGCTTTCTGCGGTTTTACTAAGGATATCCCTGTGGTCGAGCGGGGAGCGGAATATTTATTTTCGCAGCAGGCGCCGAATGGTTCCTGGCCGCTGCAAAAGATGCAGGGCGGCGAGACAAGCAGGGATACCTATGATATGGTACCGTTGCAAACTGCCATACCGCTGTCGAGCCTGGCTATGTGCGGTTATGCATTAGATGCACGCGCTGAAAGGGGATATGAATGGCTGATTTCCAAGCGGCTGAAGGATGGAGCCTGGCCGACAGGCACCTCATCCGGGGTATATGGTTATGTGGCGGGTTACAGACGTTTGGCGCATTCACGCTGGGGCTGCCGTTCGAACACCACCGGCAGTTTAGTGAGTCTATCTCTGCATCCAACGTTAAAGAACGGACTGGAAGCAAACAGAGCATTGGATATGCTGCTCGCTCAAGAACGGTTCGAGAGCAGCAGTTTGGGATTTGAGGCTGCCCGACTGGTTGGGGCTGAGAAGATGCGCGGTTTTTTCACCCATTACGCGCACAACGATCCGGCCTTATTACTGGCATTGTCCTGCAGAATTGGAGCGACCAGACAGGATGACCGTGTGGATGAATTAGTGTGCTTCGTACTTGGAACCCAGGGAATGTATGGATTGTGGGATTATAAAAACAAACCGGGCGCTTCCTGCTGGGTGACATTTGATTTACTGAGGACCTTATCGCACTTGGAGGCAGAGGGAGATTGGATCAGTCTCGAGCCGCGCACCCCGCTCCGACCTTATCCTGATATTCAAAAAAGGTATTAGGGATTGATAACCGGATTTTCTATTCCTTAATATATCCATAAAAGATTCTAATCCGGAAAATTCCCCATCAAGCCCATTATCCAGCGCATACATTTATGTCCAATTTCCAGGAACATCAGCGGACAGCCGCCGGCGATGACGGTAATCCTCGATAAATCTGATGTTAAACAATAAAAAGTGAGAGCGGCGGAACGTTTTTTTGCACATTTCTTTAACCTTATTTATTTCAGGCGTTAATATATCCTTTTAGCACCTTTCAGTTATACTATAGGGAGAAATTTCTGAATTTGAACATGTATAAAGCACAATTATCCGGAGGATTTAAAAGATGAACACGTCCAGGCAACTATATATCATTATTCTCTTAATCTTGTTCTCCGTATTGTTGATGGGATGCGACACGGTCATGGAGCGCGTTATCCCACCGCCCACAAATACGTCAACCCCTTCGCCGACACCAACTTTATCCCCAACCTTTACCGTGTTGCCAACGCTAACATTTACACCCCCGCCTCCAGTCCAACCCAGTCCGACGGTTACGTTCTTCCCGACCGCCACTTTTGCGACTGGACCAACAAGCTCACCTACTACTACAACAGTGCCCACTGATTACGTAGGCATGATCAGACCGATCGCCAGCGCAAAATTCAGAGGCAACTTCCCTGGTGGAAAGATCACATTTTCCACAAACGCGGAGGCTGACCGGGTGGGAGGGCTGACGATTACTTTCAAGTGCTGGGGAGACAATTACACGCTCAACCTGTCGAGAACCAGTATGAAGATTTCTAATTCGAGTTTTACTTACGGCATGGAAGGCGTTTACGTGCAGGGCACATTTACTTCCTCCACCACCTCAAAAGGCGTGTTTAATTACGAGTTGGAAAAAGGGGGCAAGACCTGTTCCTACAGCTACCAGGGGTGGACCGCCGATATGAGGTAAACCGATAATGGCTACAATCCCCGGCGGTCTCAAAGATATACTGCGCATAGCAGTAGAAGTACCAGTTCAATGGATTACAGGTGAGACCGCTTCGGAAATTCCGATTAATTGGTTTACTTATTCAATTGAAGATATAACTGAGGGGGATGTGCTGCTGGCGCAGGCAAAGGACTGCACCATGCAGTTATTGAACCTGGTTGGAAAAAACCGCGCAGCAGGTGTGCTGCTAATCGGTAAAACTGCGCCATCACTAAATTGGGAAAAATATTCATTTCCTATTCTATTAATTTCTTCTGACGAGGATATTAAGACGTTTACACGCGACCTGCAGAGCGCAGTGCTCAACCAGCAGGCAGCTGTAATGCAGCGCGATCTGCGGGTGCACGCTCAGCTTTCTGAACTGGTTGCGCAGGGGGCAGGGCTGGATGGCCTGGCGCGCGCCATGGGAGATATTTCAGGATGCGGGGTACTGGTACAGGATAAGCGTGCCAATATCCTGGCACAGCAGGGATCGGGGACGCTTCGCGGTATCTGGGAAGTGATCCTGGAGCATTTGGGCGCTCTGAACAGCCTGCCGGAATCGCTGCTGGACCGCAAACGGGCTGGCGTTCAATCCGGGACGGTTACTCAATCTATCCCCGGAGAACTTTTCCGGTTGGTAAACCCGATCACGGTCAGTTCCGTCGTGCGCGGCTATCTCTCCCTGGTTGGAACACAAGCAGAGTTGGACCCGCTGGCTCATATTGTGGTTGATCAGGGCGCGATAGTATGTGCGATTGAGATGGCTCGCAAAAAAGCCATCCGTGAAACGGAAAAACGACTCAAAGGAGATTTATTAACTGCCCTGCTGGGAGAAAATATTTCACCGCGTGACGCTGAACTTTGGGTGGAGACCATGGGGTTGGATTTGGATCTGGCGCACGTGGCGCTGCGTTTCATGTGGGATGGTGAAGAGCAGCCCTCACGCCGCCGGCTGGAAACGCTGGTGAATGGGGAAATATCAAGCAGCGCTGCGAAAGCGATCGTAAATCCTTTGGGGTTGGAAGTAGTCTGCTTTTACCAAATAGAGGCTGATACTGGACGGCCTGAACGAGCTTTTGAATTGGGGCGTTCGGTCATCGACCAGGGGAAGGAGGAATATCCAGACGTTAAAATTCGCTGCGGTGTCGGCTCTTCCGTTAACGAATTGAGTGAATGGCGCGATTCTTTCCGCCAGGCAGGCCAGGCGCTGGCGATGGCGCGCCGCTTTGGGGGCATAAAACCGCTCTATTTTCCGGATCTTTCCGTCTACCGCTTGCTGATGCAGATCGAACATAACCCTGAATTGATCACATTTCAA
Organism: uncultured Chloroflexia bacterium; assembly: GCA_963753725.1. Lineage (GTDB taxonomy): Bacteria > Chloroflexota > Anaerolineae > Anaerolineales > UBA4823 > CAVWDI01. Next base: position 190,492 of record CAVWDI010000006.1, read on the forward strand.
GAGGAAACCCTCGGTCCTTTGACTGCTCACGAGAACTGCCCGGAAATGGTGCGCACGCTGAGCGCCTATTTCGAACACAACGGCAATATATCCAAGACCGCCGAATCCCTGTTTATCCACCGCAATACCCTGCTTTACCGCCTGGAACGTATCGCCTCAATCCTTGACCTGGACCTTGAGAATCCGGAGAATCGGCTTGCCATACAGCTTGCACTGCGAATTCAACAGATGAAAGGCTTGTGTTGAGGGGCTGATTTGTGCAATTTGCACAAATATGGGGGCTATATTTTGTAGGATTTTCCAATGGTATGCTTCAGACAAGGTGGTAAACTTAGGACCAATTAACCAACAGGTACAATAAATTCTGATGATAATTTCACTCCTGCTCGGCATCCTGATTAGCCTTTTAGTTCTCATTCTGGGACTTGAGAACCCGCCACGCGTATGGGCAGCCAGATTGATCCGCAGGGAGTGACCGGGAAAATTGAATAGAAATGTTGAAGGGCTGCCCAAAAAGGCAGCCCTTTTTATATTAATAACGAGTAAAGATACGGAATAAAACAAAGTTAAATATCAAAGGATAATTATGCGCTCAGATCAGATCAAAAAGGGTTTCGAACGAGCACCCCACAGGTCGCTTTTGAAAGCCACCGGTGTGAAGGATGCCGATTTTGAAAAACCATTTATTGCCATCGTCAATTCTTACGTCGATATCGTCCCTGGACATGTGCACCTGAGAGAGTTTGGGCAGATTGTGAAGGATGCAGTCCGTGCAGCTGGAGGCGTGCCGTTTGAATTTAACACCATTGGGGTGGATGATGGGATCGCCATGGGGCACGCAGGAATGAAGTTCAGCCTGCCGTCGCGTGAGCTGATCGCCGACAGCGTGGAGACCATGATCCAGGCTCACCAGTTTGACGCGATGGTGTGTATACCCAACTGTGACAAAATTGTTCCGGGGATGATCATGGCTGCCCTGCGGGTAGATATCCCAGCCATCTTTGTATCTGGCGGTCCAATGGCGGCCGGTGTAACGCCTGAAGGGGAAACGATTGACCTGGTCAGCGTATTCGAAGGTGTTGGGGCGTTCAAAGCTGGCAAGATCGACGCGGCTCGTTTGAAGCAGTTAGAGGATTACGGGTGTCCGGGATGCGGTTCCTGTTCCGGTCTTTTCACCGCCAACTCGATGAACTGTCTTATGGAGGTGCTCGGGCTGGCGCTTCCATTTAACGGCACAGCGCTGGCGTTAACTGATGAGCGGGAGGAACTAGCCAGACGCGCCGCCGGTAGAATTCTGGATTTGATTGAAATGGATATCACCCCGCGAAAATTGATCACCCAGGAAACAATCGATGATGCCTTTGCGCTGGAGATGGCCATGGGCGGCAGCACCAACACAGTCCTGCATACCCTGGCGTTTGCTCACGAGGCGGGTGTTGATTATCCCCTCGAGCGGATCAATGCGGTGGCTGACAGGGTGCCTTACTTATGTAAGGTCAGTCCCTCCGGAAAATGGCACATGGAAGATGTGCATCGGGCTGGCGGCATCCCCGCCATTTTGAATGAAATTGGCAGCGATGGCAGCACACTGCATATGGACCGCATGACTGTGAGCGGAGTAACGCTGGCAGAATCGATAGCGGGCGAAAAAATTAAGGATAACGATGTGATCCGTCCGCGGGATGACCCGCATTCAAAAGTGGGTGGGCTTGCCATCCTGTTTGGAAACCTGGCTCCGGAAGGCGCGGTTATCAAGACCGGTGGTGTGATCCCTGCCATGCGCCAATTTTCCGGACCTGCACGCATCTATGAAGGGCATGACGAGGCCATGCAGGGCATACTGGACGGCCAGGTTCAACCCGGTGATGTGGTGGTTGTGCGCTACGAAGGACCAGGTGGAGGTCCCGGTATGCAGGAGATGCTTTCCCCGACCTCAGCGATTATGGGTATGGGTTTAGGCGAGAAGGTTGCCCTGATCACGGATGGGCGCTTTTCAGGCGGAACACGCGGCGCGTGCATAGGACATATCAGCCCCGAGGCTTCGGCGCGCGGGCCGATTGCAGCATTGCAGGATGGAGATGTGATCGAGATAGATGTAAACGCTCGAAGTCTGAATGTAAAGCTCAGAGAGACAGAAATAACAGAACGCATCGCTGCCTTACCGGATTATGAACCCAGGAGTGATTCTTCCTGGTTGCGAAGGTATGCCCGTATGGTGACCAGCGCCAGCCAGGGTGCGGTTTTAGTTTAGAAATTATCCGCTTTTATAAAAATTGGATCAGGAGGAGAATATGCGAAAATCTGGAGCTGAAATTTTTTGGGAGTGTATGGTTCGCGAAGGTGTGGACCTGGTCTTCGGGATTCCCGGAGGCGCGATTATGCCGGTGTACGATGCAATGCTCAACCACCCGGTTCGCCACGTATTGGTACGGCACGAGCAGGGCGCTGCTCACATGGCGGATGGATATGCCCGTACCTCCGGTAAGGTTGGCGTCGCAATGGCGACCTCCGGACCGGGAGCGACCAATCTGGTGACTGGTATCGCAACCGCCATGATGGATTCATCCCCCATTGTCTGCGTTACTGGACAGGTACCGATCAATCTGGTAGGAGGCGATGCATTCCAGGAAGTGGATGTCACCGGTATCACGCTGCCCGTGACCAAACACAATTACCTGGTGGCAAGCGCAGGTGAGGTTGCCCAGGTCGTGCGGGAGGCATTTTATATCGCCCGCAGCGGTCGTCCCGGACCGGTATTGATCGATTTCTGTAAAAATGCTCAGGTTGAAGAGGTGGAATTCGAATACCCGGAGGATTTAGCTTTACCGGGATACAAACCCCCCGATCACGCCCCAAAAGTTGATATGCAGCGAGCGGTTGAATTGATCGAATCAGCGGAGCGGCCGGTGATCTTGGCTGGACACGGCGTGTTAATGTCGGGAGCGATGGAGGAACTTAAGATGTATGCGGTCAAGACCCAGACCCCTGTGGCGATGACGCTGCTCGGGTTGGGGGCGCTGCCGGCATCAGATTCAATGAGCCTGAATATGATGGGAATGCATGGTGAAGCTTATACCAATCAAGCCATCCAGGAAGCCGATCTGCTGCTTGCATTTGGCATGCGTTTCGATGACCGCGTGACTGGTAATCTGCGCAGTTATGCTCCAGGAGCGCGCAAGATCCACATTGATATCGATCCTTCAGAAGTACACAAGAATGTGGATGCGGACGTGGCCCTGATTGGTGATCTAAAAACCGTATTAACGGATCTAATCCCCATGGTTGATGAATACGACCACAATGAATGGCTGGCTCAGATCGCAGAGTGGCGCCGGGAGAGCAATGAACGCGATATTGTTTTCTGGCCGAAGGATGACAGGCTGTACACAGCCAAGGTGATCAATGACATATGGAAGGAGACCGGCGGGGATGCAATCGTTGCCACAGGTGTGGGTCAGCACCAGATGTGGGCCGCTCAATATTACCGGCTCGAACAACCTTACCGTCTGATTACATCAGGCGGCGCCGGGACAATGGGATTTCGGGCTCCCGTCCGGGATTGGCGCATGGTTTGCGCATCCAGACCGGGAAATTTGGATTATTGATGGGGATGGCAGTTTTCAGATGACCCAGGCAGAGCTGTCCACAGCTGTCAATGAGGGCGCAAATGTAAAAATTGCCATTATGAACAATAATTTTTTGGGAATGGTACGACAGTGGCAGGAGTTTTTCTTCGAAAGCCGTTATGCCGGCACGCCACTCAACAATCCAGATTTTACAAAAATAGCTGGAGCGCATGGAATTCCGGCAAAATGTATCACCAGGCCAGACGAAATATCAGGCGCGCTCCAATTCGCCCATGAGACGCCTGGACCGGTCCTGCTCGAGTTTAAAGTTGAACAAGAAGAAGCTGTATACCCGATGGTACCTACTGGAGCAGCGCTGCACGAAATGATCCGGCGGCCAAACCGCACCACTCAGGCGGTCGGGGAATTAATGGAGGAATGAAAAATGTCTCGTACCCTAATAACCCTGGTAGAAGATAGACCCGGTGTACTCAACCGGGTGACATCATTATTCAGACGTCGAAATTTTAATATTGCATCGCTCAATGTCGGGCGCACGGAACAACCGGATGTGTCCCGCATGACGATTTTATTGGACAGCGATTTTGGGGACGCACGCCTGGCTGAAGCTAATCTGTATAAGCTGGTTAATGTTATTGATGTGCAGGATGTGACCAACCGTCCGACTGTCAAACGTGAAATTGCGTTGATTAAAGTTAAAGCCACACCTGACCAGCGCGCTGAAGTAGTGAACCTGGCCTCGATTTTCAGGGGAAACATAGTGGATGTCGCTCCTGATTCGGTCATCGTGGAGATGACAGGGACGGCGGATAAAATCGAAAGCCTGCTGGAACTCTTACGACCACTAGGTATTTTAGAAATGGTGCGTACTGGGCAGGTCGCTATGCTGCGCGGTGATGCCGCTGGCGAACGCCACACACCAGGCGCAAATGGCAATAATCATAAAAATGTAAGTATGTAGTAAAAAAACTTAAATACACAAGGAATAATCATGGCCAATATTTATTATGACAAGGATGCTAATCCGGAACTGATCAAGGACAAAAAAGTCGCCATCATCGGTTTTGGTTCACAAGGACACGCCCATGCGCTCAATTTGCGTGACAGCGGTGTGGAGGTGCGGGTCAGCGAAAGACCGGATTGCAAATCGTGCAAGAAAGCGATCGAAATGGGCTTCACGATCATGCCGGTGGATGAAGCGACTGTCTGGGCGGATACCGTAATGCTGCTGACCCCGGATACGACCCAACCCAAGATTTATGCTGAACAACTGGAGCCTAATTTAGAACCTGGAAAAACGTTGATGTTCGCGCACGGCTTTAATATCCGCTACGAGACGATCAAACCACCAGCGGAGATCGACGTCAGCATGATAGCGCCCAAAGCGCCTGGACACCGAGTGCGGGAACTTTACGTGGAAGGCGAGGGTACACCCGCTTTATTGGCGGTTTACCAGGATCCATCCGGACAGGCCAAAGAAAACGCGATCGCATATGGGTGGGGGCTTGGGGTGACGCGTGCAGGGGTTGTAGAGACCACATTCAAAGAGGAAACCGAGACCGACCTGTTCGGTGAGCAGGCTGTATTATGCGGCGGGGTGACTGCCCTGCTGAAAGCTGGATTCGAGACTCTGGTTGAAGCCGGTTACCAGCCGGAACTGGCTTATTTCGAAACCATGCATGAGCTAAAATTAATTGTGGACTTGATGTACCAGGGCGGTATGAACTATATGCGATATTCGGTATCTGATACCGCTGAACACGGGGATTACACCGCCGGCGACCAGATTATTGGTGAAGAAACCAAGTATGTCATGTCGCAGTTGTTGTCTGATATTCAGGACGGCACCTACGCGGAAAACTGGATCGAAGAGAATAAAAAAGGAAGACCCTGGTTTAACGAGAAGCGCCGGCAGGAACAGGAGCACATGATCGAAAAAGTAGGCGCTAATCTGCGATCCATGATGCCGTTCATTGACCCCGTGACCATTAAACCCGGAGAATAATCAAAGGATAGGAAATAGATTATGACCAGTGAAATCCAAAAGGACAATGACTACGTTTATATTTTCGACACAACCCTGCGCGATGGGGAGCAGTCCCCCGGCGCGACGTTAACTTCCGCCGAAAAACTGGAAATCGCACGCGGTCTGGCAAAACTGGGGGTTGATATCATCGAGGCCGGTTTTCCCATTGCCTCCCCGGATGACCTGGAGGGTGTACGTCGCATCGCGATTGAAGTCGGCAACCCGATACCCGGAGCGGAAGAACTTTCACGTTCGGTACCGGTTATTTGCGGTCTGGCACGCGCCAACAAAGCTGATATCGATGCAGCCTGGGAGGCGATAAAACATGCCGCCCGGCCACGCATCCACACTTTTTTAGCCACTTCACCCATTCATATGCGCTACAAGCTGCGTATGGAACCAGAGCAGGTAGTAGATAAAGTGCGCGAGATGGTTGCTTATGCCAAATCATTCTGCGATGATGTGGAATTTTCGCCAGAGGATGCCGGACGCAGTGATCCGGAATTCCTTTACCTGGTGCTGGGTGAGGCCATTAAAGCCGGCGCGACCACGCTCAATATCCCGGATACAGTTGGTTATACCTTGCCGCAGGAATTTGGACCGCTCATCGAAGGCATCATAAAGAACACACCTGGTATCGAGGATGTTATCGTTTCGGTCCACACTCACGATGATCTGGGGTTTGCAACAGCCAACACGCTGGCCGGAATCCAGGCTGGCGCACGCCAGGCAGAGGTAACCGTCAATGGGATTGGGGAACGAGCCGGAAATACATCGTTGGAAGAGGTTGTGATGACCCTTAACACCCGGCGCGCTATTTTTGGATTGGAGACAGGGATTGATACGACCCAAATCTCGCGAATAAGCCGCATGGTATCCAACTACACCGGCATTCCTGTCCAACCCAACAAAGCCATCGTGGGCGCCAATGCGTTCGCACACGAAGCCGGTATCCACCAGGACGGCATGTTGAAGCACCAGATGACCTATGAGATCATGCGTCCTGAGACGATTGGATTGAGCCGCTCCCGCCTTGTTTTGGGGAAGCATTCGGGCAGACATGCGCTCAGAGTGCACCTGGAGGAGATGGGCTACGATCTTTCTAAAGAGCAGCTGGACAGGGCTTTTGAAAGTTACAAGGATCTGGCAGATAAGAAAAAAGTTGTTACGGATGCTGATCTGGAGGCGTTGATTGAAGATCAGGTCTACCTGTCCCAGGAAGTCTACCACCTGGATGGTCTTCAGGTTGCCTGCGGGACGATGGGCATGCCTACCGCCACGGTCAGGCTAGTAGACCCGGAAGGCGAAATGATCATCAAGGCAGCTGTGGGGACTGGACCGGTCCACGCTGCATACGAAGCAATCGACGCGTTGTTGGGAGTGCCCAATACGCTGGTTGAATTCAGCATCAATGCGGTCACGGAGGGTATCGATGCTCTGGGTGAAGTTACTGTGCGCCTGGAAAGCGTGGAAGGCGCGCTGCCGCGGCGTACCTCACCCCAAAACGGCAGCCGGCATAAGCGCACATTTGGCGGATACGGCGCTGATACAGATATTATCGTCGCCAGCGCCAAAGCTTACCTGGCGGCTGTTAACAAGATGCTTGTCGCCCTCGGTCACCAGGAGGCAGCGGAGACCGCTGTTACCAGTGAACCAATTTCATGAGGGAGATTGGAGAGTAATACTATGCTAGACACATCTAACTTTGAAAGGCGGCATTATATTGGCCAGCTTGATATGGACTTCGAACCTGGCGTATTCCCATCCAAGTGGGATTTGAGGGATATGCCGCGCCCTGCGCAAGACCTATCAAATTGGGTTCAGATAGAACCAGTTGGTACCGTTTTTCCGGCAGCCGGAAGCGTTGCGGTTGAGCAGCCAGTCAGTCAACTGGTGGATTTTTATGACCGGATTATTAAACCCGCATACTGGAACCGCTGCGTATATTAGCGTATTCCTGCAAGGACTCATTTTATAAATATGTCACAACCACGTACACTATTCGAAAAGATCTGGGGTAAACACCTGGTCTCTCAACAGCCAGGCGCTCCGGGGATCCTATACATAGACCTGCACCTGGTTCATGAGGTCACCTCCCCTCAAGCGTTTGCAGGATTGCGGGTTAAAGGTCTGGGGGTCAGACGGCCGGAGCGGACTTTCGCCACAATGGACCATTCCACTCCCACCCTCGACCTGGAACTGCCGCTGCAGGATGAACTCGCGTTTCGCCAACTGCGCCAGCTGCAGATCAACTGCAGCGATTTTGGGATCAAGCTCTATGATATGAAGAGCGACCAACGCGGGATTGTGCATGTAATTGGTCCGGAGCAGGGTCTCACCCAGCCAGGGATGACCATCGTTTGCGGCGACAGCCACACTTCCACCCACGGCGCGTTCGGGGCGCTGGCTTTCGGCATCGGCACCAGCGAGGTAGAGCACGTATTAGCTACCCAATGTCTGCTTCAGCAGCGGCCGAAAACGATGAAGGTGGATTATGAGGGTATCCTGCCAGCCGGGGTCACTTCGAAAGATATGATCCTGGCTTTGATCGCAAGAATAGGGACGGGAGGCGGAACGGGTTATGTATTCGAATATGCCGGGTCGGGCGTACGCTCGTTGAGTATGGACGCGCGCATGACGATATGTAATATGTCGATTGAAGCCGGCGCACGCGCGGGCATGATCGCTCCGGATGATACAACCTACCAATACCTGGAGGGTCGTGAATTCAGTCCGAAAGGTGGGGAATGGGAGGCTGCATTAGAGGAGTGGCGGGGCTTGCCTTCTGACGAAGGCGCGCTTTACGACGAGAGTATTTCATTGGATGTATCAGACTTGCAGCCGATGATCACCTACGGGACAAATCCAGGAATGGGGATACCGATAACCGGGTTCGTTCCTGATCCATCTGAAGAACCGGATGCGGTGAAAAGGGGATCGCTGGAGAATGCGTTAACTTACATGGGTATCCAACCCGGGGTACCACTTCTGGGCCGCTCCTTGGATGTTGTATTCATCGGGAGCTGCACCAATTCGCGTATTAGCGATTTGCGTTCGGCTGCTGAAATGCTGCGAGGCAGGAAAATCGCCCAGGATATGCGTTTACTGGTAGTACCTGGCTCTGAGAATATTCGCCGGCAGGCGGAAGCGGAAGGACTGGACCGTGTATTCACAGAAGCGGGCGGTGAGTGGCGTTATTCTGGCTGCAGTATGTGCATTGCGATGAACGGTGACCAGCTGCAACCGGGGCAGTATGCCGTGAGTACCAGCAACCGCAATTTTGAAGGTCGTCAGGGTAAAGGCGGCAGGACATTCCTGGCCAGCCCGCTTACCGCGGCTGCCAGCGCGATCACGGGAAAAGTAACTGATCCCCGCACAATAAATTAACAGGTTTAGGTGAATATGGAACCATTTCTAAAAATTACTTCCAGGGTAATTCCATTGCTCAGGAATAATATCGATACTGACCAGATTATTCCGGCTCATTACTTAAAAGTAACGGATAAAGGTGGTCTGGCGGAAGGCTGTTTCTCAAGCTGGCGATATACAGCGGAAGGTGAGCCTGACCCTGAATTTGTGTTGAATAAACCGGAATATCAAGGAGCGCAAATTCTGTTGGCTGGGGATAACTTTGGCTGCGGTTCGTCAAGAGAACACGCGCCTTGGGCGCTGGTTGGTTGGGGTATCAGAGCTGTGATCAGCACCTCATTCGCGGATATTTTCCGCAACAATGCGATGAAAAATGGTCTTTTACCGGTTATCCTGGAGGCGGATACCCATGCTGGATTAGTGGGATCCCTCCAGTCTGACCCGCTGAGTGAAGTCAGCGTTGATCTGGAGGGGCAGCGGTTAATTCTGCCAGATGGAGAAGAAGTGACTTTCCCGATCAATTCATTCAACAAACTGTGCTTGCTGGAAGGGATTGATTCGTTGGATTACCTGTTAAAGCATGAAGAGCAAATCAGCGCCTTTGAAAGCAAGGCTTAGTGAAGGAAAATTTATGAGAAAAATTGAACTGTACGACACAACTTTACGGGATGGTACCCAGCGCGAGGGGATATCTCTCTCGATGTACGACAAGATTAAAATTGCACGACGTCTGGACGAGTTCGGCGTTCAGTATATTGAAGGTGGATGGCCGGGATCCAATCCTAAAGATGCGGCATTTTTCGAAAAGGTTCAGGACTATGAATGGCACAGCGCTAAGATTGCCGCCTTTGGATCGACATTGCGAAAAGGTAATCGCCCGGAAGATGATCCCAATCTTCAAGCGCTGATCGCAGCCGACACTTCTGTTGTAACGCTGGTCGGCAAGAGCTGGGATATGCACGTAACGCATGTGTTGGAGACCACGTTGGAGAATAATCTGATCATGATCGCGGAGAGTGTCGCATATCTGAAATCATTGGGTAAGCATGTGATTTTTGATGGAGAACACTTCTTCGATGGTTATCGTGCTGATCCGGAATATACGATTAAAACTGTAAAGGTCGCGGCTGAGAATGGGGCCGATATGATTGTCTTGTGCGATACCAATGGGGGATTGCTGCCCTGGGAGATTGAAGAGATATTCAGGGTGGTTTCCGCCCGTGTAGATACGCCGTTGGGTATCCATGCCCATGACGATGGGGGCTGTGGTGTCGCGAACTCCCTGGCTGGCGTTCAGGCTGGAGCGGTTCAGGTACAGGGCACAATCAATGGTTACGGTGAGCGGGTCGGTAATGCCAACCTTTGTATCATCATCCCGGATTTGCAGATCAAGATGGGTTATGAATGTGTTGAACCGGATAACCTGTCACAGCTCACAGAACTATCACGGTATGTGGCTGAAGTAGCGAACCTGCCTCATGAGAGACACCAGGCTTTTGTTGGGGAGAGCGCATTTGCCCACAAAGGTGGCATTCATGTAGCGGCCATCATGAAAGCGGAAAGTTCCTACCAGCATATCGACCCGCAGTTAGTCGGCAACCAGAGGCGCACGGTTGTTTCCGAGCTCTCAGGTAAGGGCAATGTTATCGAGAAATCTCACCACTATGGATTGGAAGTGAGCAGCGAGCAGGCGCGTGACGCGGTTGAAATGATAAAGGATCTGGAATCTCAAGGTTTCACCTTCGAAAGCGCGGATGGATCGGTAAAAGTTATGCTGCAGCGTATGCAGCCTGATTATCAACCGCCGTTCGAATTGGTCGATTTTATGGTTGTAGTGGAAAACCGCCAGGGACGCGGCATTTTTTCTGAAGCGACGGTTAAAGTGAAAGTCGGTGAACGCATTTATCACACTGCGGCTGAAGGGAATGGACCGGTAAACGCGCTGGATGCTGCATTGCGTAAAGCATTGATCGATGAATACCCGCAGATCGCAGATACCAGTCTATCGGATTACAAAGTTCGCATCCTTGACAGCGACAGCGGTACCAGCGCCAGTGTGCGCGTTTTAATCGATACTAAGAATGGAAAGAAAAAACAACGCTGGAGTACGGTAGGCGCCAGCACAAATATTATCGAGGCCAGCTGGAAAGCCTTAGAAGACAGTCTGGAATATGCGCTTTTAAACGGAAAATCTGAAAAGTGAGCAACAACACCGCTGGCTAGAAAGCTTTAGAAGACAGTCTGGAGTATGCGCTTTTGAACGGTGGATCTGAAAAATAGGTGAATTGAAGCCAAACATGGAATTAAGTTAAATACTTTTACCGGGAGACGGAGTCGGTCCTGAGGTAGTTACAGCAGCCGTTGAGGTACTGGGGGCAGCAGGGGATCGATTTGGTTTCCAATTAAACACACGTGAATATAAAATTGGGGGCTGCGCGATTGATGAATTCGGAACAGCCTTGCCAGATGAAACCAGAGATGCCTGTCGAATATCCGATGCTGTTCTGTTAGGCGCGGTGGGCGGACCGAAATGGGATGACCCCAGCGCAGCCGTGCGCCCGGAGCAGGGGTTATTGGGATTGCGCAAAGAACTGGGTTTATTCGCCAATTTACGACCGGTACGCAGTATGCCCAATTTGATCAGCGCCTCACCAATCCGTCCGGAGAAATTGGAAGGTGTTGACCTGATCGTAGTAAGGGAGCTGACCGGCGGCATTTACTTCGGCCAACCGCGCAAACGGATCAATTTGGATGGAGAAATCCATGCTGTTGATACCATGCTTTACAGCGAAAGCGAAATAAAACGCGTGGCTCATCTGGCATTTGGATTGGCCAGAGAAAGGCGGAAAGTTCTGACATCCGTAGATAAAGCCAATGTGCTCGAGTGTTCACGTTTATGGCGCGAGGTGGTAGCACAAGTCGCCTTAGAATACCCCGATGTTACATATGAAAATCACCTGGTGGACGCTGCTGCAATGTACCTGATCAACCGACCGGCATCCTATGATGTAATCCTGACCGGGAATATGTTTGGAGATATTCTTACGGATGAGGCTTCCATGCTGGCTGGCTCGATGGGATTACTGCCTTCCGCTTCACTGGGCGATGCCGCGTAATTCCTACGGATACCCGCTGGGTCTATACGAGCCCATCCACGGGTCAGCGCCGGATATCGCTGGAAAGAATATCGCCAACCCAGTGGGAACGATCTTATCATCCGCAATGATGCTGCGGCTTTCATTCGGATTGGAAGCTGAGGCGCTCGCTGTGGAAAACGCTGTAGAAAGCGCTATCAACGCCGGCGCAAGGACTGTTGATATCGCCAAAGGTGGTGAAAGTGTGTTATCAACCACCGAATTTGCGCAATTTGTCATCCAGAATATTGGTGGAAAATAAATTTGGTGGGAGGGTAAACGATAAAGTGACCACACAAACGATTGCTTTTCAAGGTGAACCCGGGGCATACAGTGAGCTGGCAGCTTACGAGTTATTCGGAGATATGATTAGTACGCTCCCTTGCCAGACTTTTGAAGATGTGTTCCAGGTAGTCCAAAGCGCTGAATCGGACCTGGGTTTGGTGCCGGTCGAAAATTCCCTGGCAGGCAGCATACACCGCAACTATGACTTGATGCTGCGGCATGATTTACATATTGTCGGGGAGTACCATCTGCGGGTTATCCACTGTTTATTAGTGCTTCCCGGCACGCAGCTGGAGCAGATCAAAAAGGTGCACTCACACCCGCAGGCTCTGGCGCAGTGCGAGGTAAATCTGGCCCGCATGGGAGTCGAACAGGTTGCCGAAGCGGACACCGCCGGCAGCGCCCGTTTGGTACGTGAAATGGAAAATCAATATTCTGCCGCTCTCGCGTCCAGGCGTGCCGCGGATGTATACCAGCTGCAGATTTTGGTCGAACATATGGAGGATAATCCCGCCAATTTCACCCGCTTCCTGGCGATTTCAAAAGAACCATTATCCATCAAAGACCCTGAGGGTGGGGACTATAAAACTTCGGTTGTTTTTAACCTTGCCAACAAACCGGGAGCATTGTTCAAAGCGTTAAGCGTGTTTGCCCTGCGTGATATCGACCTGACCAAGATCGAATCGCGGCCGATCCAGGGGCAACTTTGGGAGTATATGTTTTATGTGGATTTTGTCGGACATGCTGAACAGACCAACTGCCAGCGTGCCCTGGATCACCTGGCGGAATTGGCGCCAATATTGCGCTCTCTGGGGTCATATCCGCGCCATTATATGGATAAAACTTAAGAAACGGGGTTTTCCTAGGTCAATTGAACGCGGAAAGGGATTTCCCCTTCGAGGACTAAAGTCCGCACTACTATTTAAATCCGATGTAGGACAGGCTTTAGTCTCACGTTTTTTGCGAGGCATCCCTACCTGCTGGGATTTGATTTAACGATCCCTTCGAATTGCTGATTTTACTCTTTCCACTTAATATTACAGCCTAGGCTGGGTACCTGCTGAGCGTCGACTGGTTTACCAGCCAGCACATTATCCAGCGCGCTGCGGATGTCCCTACCTGTCACTGGAACATCTGAATTCGGGCGCGAACTATCCAGCTGCCCGCGGTATACCAATTTCATTTCGTGATCGAAAATATAGAAATCTGGGGTGCAGGCCGCGTCATATGCCTCAGCCACTTCTTGCGATTCATCATACAAATACGGGAATGGGAATCCATCGCGCAGGGCGACTTCCTGCATGCGTTCGGGGGCATCTTCCGGATATCCATCAATATCGTTTGAACTGATCGCGATAAAAGCCGCTCCCTTCGGGATATAATCGTTCGCCAATTCCACCAGCTGGCTTTGCACGTGTTTCACATACGGGCAGTGGTTGCAGATAAACATTACGACTGTAGCCTGCTCAGATTTTAATTTCTCCAGGCTCATCGTTTTACCGCTGACAGTGTCGGGAAGCGTAAAATCTGGGGCCTGGGTGCCCAGGGGTACCATCGTTGAAGGCGTTTCTACCATCATGTAACTCCTATTTATTAACAATATTTTTTTGTCAATTTATTCTGTATGTAATTATAGCTCAGGTATAAATGGAGTTTTATTGGAATAAAAAAATTTGAATCGATCCATGTTTAATCCCAAAATTAATGCCTATGAATATTTGACATTTTTTCTCTTATCCGACATATAATAATGGCAATTATTTGAATCGAATAAATCCATCAGTTTAAAGGAGATTATCATGATTATATGCAGCAATTGTGGATCGGGAATAGCAGATGATCAGGAATTTTGCGGACAATGTGGTGCGCCGCGTCCTACTGTAGAAGAAATAAACAACCAGAAGGAAATCATAGAAATTCCTGAAGAACCTATGCCCGTCCCCGAAGCATTTGAACAGGAGACAGTTGTCGAGGAAACGCCGCCTGTGGTAGAAGCAGAACCATACTCACCGCCCCCCGTTTACCAACCCCCGCCAGAGAAGAAGAGCAGCAACACATGTTTGTGGATCGTGCTCAGCTGCCTGATAATTTTCCTGGTGCTGGTTTGTTGTGTTATTGTAATTTTAGTTGTTACAATGACAGCTTTTACGGATACGATTAACCAGATGTTTCAAACATTCAATCTGAGTATATTCATTTAGGTAAATCTTTTTAGAATTTGAACCCGAAGAAGAGTTATGCGGGATATATTTATAATCCTTTGGTTTGATCGAGCTTATTGAAAGGATGGGTATTTGTCCAATAATTAATGGGGCAAATACCTTTTAATTGGGAGGATCGTATATGCAGATAATGCAATCTGGTCAGGGAGAATTGATCCAACCGGTTGATCTGGATGGTTTTCGTGAATGGAACCGCACGAAAACGAAGAGCCTGGTTGATAAACGCATGACCGAAGCTGAGGCGGTTAACAGGTTTGTAAAAAAGGGGGACTATATTGGAACGGAATTATACGGAACAGTTCGATGCCCGATGTCGTTGGTGAATGAAATCGTAAGACAGGGGAGAGGAGAGCTGCGCATAGCCGGTCAGGGAGTGTTGGAATTAGATATGCTGTTGGGGGCCGGACTGGTGAAAGGACTGGATATCACCTATGTTGGACTGGAGTTGTACGGTGTGTCCAACTGCCTTCGGCGGGAAGTGGAAAGCGGCAGGATAGAACAGGTCGTGGATTGGAGCAATGCTGCCATCGCGTGGCGTTTTAAGGCGGCTGCCATGGGTGTGCCGTTCATCCCGGCGCGCTCCATGCTGGGAACGGATACGCTTAAATACAGTGCGGCGAAAGTTGTGGAGTGTCCTTTTACAGGAGAACCGATCTGTTTGCTGCCGGCTTTGATACTTGATGTAGGTTTAATTCACGTTCACAAGGCGGACCGTTATGGAAACGCGATGATTAACGGGATCAGCGGGTTTTCAGCTGAAATGGCGCGCGCTTCTAAAAGATTAATTATCAGCGCGGAAGAGATCGTTGATACGGAATTTTTCCGCAAGCAGCCTGAACGTACCATTATCCCTTATTACTTGGTAGATGCGGTGGTCGAGGCGCCCTTTGGCTCACATCCGGGGGAGATGTGCTACAAGTATGGGCGAGATGAAGAACAGATCCGTGAATGGGTACAGGCTTCAAAGGAGCAACGCACAACCCTGGAATACCTGGAAAAATACATATATTCCGTTTCGGACCATAAGCAATACCTGGAGCTTGTCGGAGCGGATCGTCTTAACAGTCTTAGAAAGGATTGAGGCATGACAGCGGAACTTTCCCATCAAATGGCGTCTTATAACCCAAACGAAATGTTGATTTGCAGCGCAGCGCGCTTGATGACTGATAACACGACTGCATTTATCGGTACTGGTATCCCCATGCTGGCAGCATCGCTGGCTCAGAAGATGCATGCCCCAAATTTAGTGACAATTTTTGAATTCGGAGGCACGGGAGCAATTCTGGATGACTTGCCGAATGCTGTGGGTGGGGAAGCGACATTCCACAGAGCAGTGGCTGCTTCTGGCATATTAGATATTGTTGAAACGGCGCAGCGTGGATTTATTGAATACGGATTTTTAGGCGGGGCGCAGATTGATCCTTATGGGAACTTGAACACAACTGTGATCGGTGATTACGACAATGCAAAAGTCCGTCTTCCGGGAAGCGGCGGCGGCAACGATGTAGGATCACACTGTTGGAAGACAATCGCCATTATGCGGCACGACAGGCGTCGCTTTGTGCCAAAACTCGACTTCATCACCACACCAGGCTACCTGGTTGGAGCGGGAGCGCGTGAAAAGGCTGGTTTGCCGCCTGGCACCGGACCATACAGGGTGGTTACAACCCTGGCAGTATTAGGTTACCAACCGCAGACTAAACGTATGACCTTGCTCGCCACCCAGCCTGGAATGACCGTTGAGCAGGTCGTAGATCATACAGGGTTTGAATTACTAATGGCAAAGGAGATTGTATCTAACCCGCCTCCTGGAGAAGACGAGTTGAAGATCTTACGTCAGGAGGTCGATAAAGAACGCCTGTATATTTAATTAGAAAGGCTTCAAAGGATGTTGGGGGAAAAATCATCGAGCAGTTCTTTAGGGATGCGAATTGGGCGGTTAGTACTCAGATCCACCCAAACACTGAAGGCATTCGATTTGGCAAGCAGTGAATTGTCGGACACTCGCCGGATTGTATAGTGCCGGTCCGCTGTCGAGCGGCGGATATTGGAAGCCCAGGTTCCGATTTCCAAGACGTCATCGCCAAGCGCAGGCTGTAGATATTGAATCTGGAGCCGCCGGATGAATATAGCAAATCCCAACTCCTTCATTCGCTCCCAGGGCCATCCATATGCTTTTATTACCTGCATTCCGCATTCGGTTATGTAGTTAAGGTGTTTTGCATTGTTGACATGTCTCATCTGATCGAGATCAAACCATTCAACCGGTCGCTGCATTTTGAATATTTCCGCCGGGGGCGGTGATTGTTCGGGAATCCTATCACGTTTAGGGAATTCGTGCGGTACGCCCTCAGGAAAGAATGCGCCAACCATTTCTGCAGGTATCTTTACTGGTTGACCGTTCTGGGTGTTGATATAAACCCAGTCGGTGTAAGCGCGGGCTGCTAATTCTCCAGAACCTGGTACATTAAATTCATACATTCGTCTGCAGCTTACCCGTCGAAAATCTGCTAACCAGGTTGTAACCTGTATTTGATCGTTGTACCTTAGAGGCAGAAAAAATTCGATTTGTGATGCACGCGCCAGCCAAGTGCCTCCCAATTCATGATAACGCTCTGAGCTGTATCCTGCGGCGGCAGTGGCATCGAAGGCGGTCTCCTGCATATAGCGCAGGTAGTTGGCATTATTCAAATGTCCGTTTGCATCGCATTCATAAAACCTGACTCGAAAATTTCTGGTGTGGGTCAACGGCATAGGAGTTTCCCTGGAAAATTGATTGATTGATCGTTTAAATAATTATGATAAGCAAGCAAATAAGAAGGTAATATCGTTCACATTTGTGTGAGTTGGACCAGGTTTGAGTAAATCTCCGAGCGGTTCAAAAAAGTGGTAGGCGTCATTGCGGTTCAAATAATCAAATGGATCCATCCCTTTTGCCAAGGCTCGAGAATGCGTATCCTGGGTGACGACCGCGCCGGCTGCATCGGTGGGTCCATCACCGCCATCCGACGCCAGAGCGACCAACCCTGTATTTTCAAGACCATCCAGGTCGCTGACCGCGCTCAAAGCTAACTCCTGGTTGCGCCCGCCTTTACCGCCCCCGCACAGCGTTACGGTTGTCTCACCGCCCGCGATGATACATGCAGGGCGCATCACCGGCTGGTCTGAAGTTTTCAACTGGTGCAGAACCGCAGCTAAAAAGCGGCCCGCCTGGCGAGCTTCTCCCTGCAGCCAGGTCGTGAGCACCAGTGTATTGAAACCCTCTTGTTCGGCTTGTCGCATGGCAGCCTGGCATGCTTGAATATTACTGCCGATGATCACATTATGTACTTTATCGAAAATCGGGTCACCAGGTTTGGGGGTCTCGGGAAATTGGGCGGCTTTTCCCGCTTCAAGATGATTGATGATTGAGCGAGGAGTTTTGTCCAATAGATCATATTTATCCAGGACCGAATATGCCTCAAAGAATGTTGAGGAGTCGGGAACTGTGGGTCCTGAGGCGATCACATCTTTAGGATCGCCGACGACATCCGAAAGGATAAGGGTCACGATCGATGCTGGCGCGGCAGCCCTGGCTAATCCGCCTCCTTTAACCTGGTCCAGATGTTTGCGAAGGCTGTTTATCTCGTTAATGGATGCCCCGCAAGCCAGCAAATTCGAAGTTAATGCCTGCATATCCTGCAGTGAAACGCCCGGTACAGGTGAGGTTAGCAGCGCAGAACCGCCTCCGGATATCAAGCAAATTACCAGATCGTCTGGTTCGGTAAGCGAAACAAGTTCCAGCACCTGTCGCGTTGCTTTTAGGCCGCGTTCATCGGGGATTGGATGCCCGGCTTCAAAATAATTATTAATATTTGATCCTGTTTTTATGGGAGTTCGGTGTTCGGTATCCCTATCAGCCACCGCCTCAAAACTTTTTAAAACGTGTCCTTCTTTTACGATAACATGCGCTTTATCGAGGCGCGGCCCGATTATCTCCCCCGCACTTTCCGCCATCGGAAAGCCGGCCTTACCTGCCCCGACGATATAAACACGCTTGATCTTTGGAAGAATAAAACTTCGACTGCCAACTGTCAAAGTATCACCGCTGCGCTGCATGGATTCTTTTACCGCCCTGCCGGGTTCAACGGCATGAATACCTGCCGCCATAATTCTAGCTGCGGCTGCTCCCCAAGGAGCCTGGCGCAGCGATTCGGTCATAAAACGAGAAGGATTTATTGGTTCGTCCATTTGAATTGTGTTATCAGTTCGTATCCGAAGTTTTATGGTCCTTTTTATTTATCCGAGTTACCTGGGCAACAGCTGCGCTGATATGCGCTCCAATGAGGACGATCACAGTACAAACATAAACCCAGGTGACTAATGCAAAACCTGCTCCCAGCGATCCATAGATCACTTCGTAAGAAGCGATCCCGCTGCCAAGGAACCAAGTGAATATCCTGGTGGCAAGATTGATCAAAATACTGGCAATCGCTGCGCCCCACAAGGCTTCATTCCATTTTACTTTTGTGTTTGGCAGCCAGTAGTATACTGCGAAGAGAATTAAAAATCCCAGCACCCATGGGATCCATGTGCCGATAAAACTCCAAATGGACTCCTCAAATATATAGATTTCCCCGACCAGCGGGAATACAAGCTTGGGAATTAAACTGAGAACGACATTTGAGAATATCCAGGCCGCGAAAAAGATTAAAAGCATAAATATCATAACCACTGCAAATAAACGGTGTTCGAGAATATTCCGGGTTTGGGCATTCGGCCAGGCGCGATTGATATTGCGCGAAGCGGTAATAAAAACGCTTGAAGCAGCCCAGATAAGACCCAGGATACCAATGATTCCACCGATGCCGCGCACGTTCAGGATTTGCACCAGGTTGTTATAAACCAGGTCGTTAGATATGGGGATCGCCTTGGTAATAAATTCCGCAATTTCTATGGGTGTTCCGAAACGATCCAGGAAATAACCCAGGACAGACACGAGTAAAAATAACAGCGGGAATAGCGAAAAAATTCCGAAATATGAAATACCGGCAGCAGCCTGGGCGCCGTATTCCTGATCAAATCGTTTTGCGACTGTGACGATTATTTCAAAGATTCCACCAGTGCGCTTGTTTGCCCATTGATAAGCTGCAGATATTTTCGCAAACAATTCATTTGGCATATTTGGATTATCCCAATTGGCAGGTTGGTTTTATAGCTTAAAACAAATGTGATGTACTTTCGATGGGTTCGATACATGTCGCCACATCGTTGGCTGGATTGTTCACAGTTTTAGATACTGGGAATGCAGCCATCTGGTCTGCAGGGTATGGTTGTAAAAGGGCTTTCAGTTCACCCGTATCAGGTTCTCCCGGATCCAACCAGAATTGGTAGGCTTCACGTGGAAGTATGACCGGCATTCTGTTGTGAATATCGCGCAGGTATTCATTTGGTTCGGTAGTGATGATCGTACATGACCGGATCTCAGAACCGTCATTTGAATGCCAGATTTCCCACAGACCAGCCAGCGCAAAAGTATCGTTTGATTTAAGTTTAATATACATCGGCGTTTTTGATTTAGTACCTGGGGTACGCTTCCATTCGTAGAATCCGTCTGCCAGAACCAAACAGCGCCTGCGACGGAATGCCGCCCGGAAGGATGGTTTTTGATCCACTGTCTCTGAGCGAGCGTTTATCATGCGGCTGCCCATCTTCGGATCTTTAGCCCAGGAGGGGATCAATCCCCAAACAAAGAAGTCCAGTTTGTTCTGGCCATCGTTCGGCACGACCGACACGGGTTGGGAGGGGGCGACATTGTAGCGCGGCTGCATCTCATCCGGTATGGTCAACCAGGGAAACATTTTCTTGAGTTGGGTTGGATCCGCATTAAGTGAAAATCTTCCACACATAATTAAATTTTAATCCTTTCAATGAAGAGCATGGTTTGGTTATTTCATATATTTAATCAATAGGGGATATTTTTTGGTGGATAGTTTATCCAGGATATTCTATCAGAATTGATCATATCAACCCAGCAATTTTAATTGTGTCAAAAGAACCCAAATTATTATAAAGGACGGTGATTGACGAAAGAGGCAGCGGGTTTATTCCTCAACTATTGAAGAATTGAGTTTTTATGGATCGATCAATATTTGATTCGACAGCGTATTTCGAATTTCTTGGATTATAATTTGCTATCAGGAAACCTACACTCAAAATTATATTGGAGGCAATCAAAATGCACGAAAAGAGTATCGAATTACTTAACAAAGCGGTCGGTGATGAATTATCGGCCGTGCACCAGTATATGTTCTTCCATTTTCACTGCGATGACCAGGGTTATGACCTATTAGCGGGACTCTTCAAAAAGACGGCTATAGAAGAGATGGATCATATCGAACGCTGCGCGGAGCGAATTTTATTCCTGGAAGGGGAAGTGGAGATGGCGGCTGCATTGGAAGTCCAAAAGATCCACGATGTGCGCGAAATGTTAGCCCTGGCGAAACAGATGGAAGTTGACAGCGCCAGGGATTACAACATCTGGGCGAATGAATGCTCCGCCAATAATGACGCCGCTTCAAAGCAGGTTTTTGAAGGTTTGATTGATGACGAGGAACGCCATGGTGACCAATACGATAACGAGATGGTCAATATCGACAAATTTGGCGAACGCTATCTGGCGCTGCAATCCATAGAGCGCAGCCGTAATGTCGCCGCAGGCGGTATGGAATAAGATTTCAAAATCAATTGATAAATTGAACCTGAAATAAAAGATCATCCATCGATATGGATGATCTTTTATTTTAATAATAAAACCACATTCTTTGAGTTCGGGCGAGAATCCTGTTGGTGTGACGCACCCTGCCAGAGTCCACCGGGGAAACCAACTACATCGCAGTACTGTTCAGCAGCTGCGGAGATTTTCGGGAGATTTCAGGGGATGGGGTTACTGATCGCCCAATCCGAGCCCAGGAATAGTTCGACGTCTACGGGACTGTTTGGGTCAAATTGGCTGCGGATTTGGGACGGCTTGATAGACATCAAATCGACTAGATAGTGGAGCGTAAACGGGTTACCAGTGTGATCAACGATGGTGGTCGATAAATAAGGTTCACTCGCCATGCCTGATTGGACGATATTAATACCCTGAACCCGCAAAAAATTATCCGTCCTGGCCAGAATGTCGGGCGTACCGCTTCCATCATATAAGGCCAGGCTTGCTGCTTCAGCGCTCATCCTCTCCCTCGAATCCCCGGGCGTCTCGGGACCCAGTCCAAATGTAGTGAAAATCTGATCCCGCAGCAGGTGGATCTTATCTAACAGGGGGATGAGGATATTCAAACCGTCCGGAGAAGTGCCGAACAGCACATAATTTTTGTCGATAATTCCTTTCTGGATGTCCTCTTCGGGAACCGACTGCGCCAGAAGGGCGAGTTTTATCACTTCATCCAAACTTAAATTAGTGTTTACCCCGGTAGAAATTTCTTTAAAAAGTGTTGGGGCGCTGGTTATTAAGGTCGGAAGAAGTTCCCAGCTCAAAATTTGATCGCGTATAGCTAAAATCACCTGCTGCTGGCGGAAGGCACGGTCAAAATCTCCGCCTTCCGTATTGCGAGCGCGGGCGTAAGCCAGAGCCCATTCGCCGGGAAGCCGCTGAACGCCTGGTTGGAGCGTCTTAATGGTCTTGTGACCGTCCCCCAGCAAGTCAATCTTGATCTTCTGCGGGACATCGAGCTTTACACCCCCGATCTCGTCGATAAAGCGTACAAAGGCATCAAAATCGATTTGGGCGTAATAGTTGATCGGCACCCCCAGTAGATGCTCGACCGTATCTATTGCCAGACCTGGTCCGCCTCCCGGCAGATTATATGCTTCACCTAAATAGTGAGCGGTATTTATTTTCCCATGCTGAAACCCGGGGATTGCGGCCCACATATCGCGTGGGATGGACATCATCCCGGCGGTATTGGTCAAAGGGTCCAGCGTTAAAAGTATCATCGTATCGCTGCGAGAAGGACCTTCATCTGAAGCCCAATCACGGTAATCGAGTCCCAGCATCAGGATAGTTACCCTGCCAGCTCCATCCCAGGGGTTCAATGAAGGTTCTATCACGGCATAACCAATCTCAGGACTTATCTCAGGTGGAATGGGTGTTCCCTGCTCGTTCAATAAGATTGTGCCCGAGGATTGAGGGAAGGCAGGTCCGGTTGATGCATTCGGACTTGAATACCAGATAACCAGTTCGCGAACCGCGAAAAAGGATATAACCCCGGCCGTGCACACCAGGCTCAAGGCTACCAAAGGGATGATAATCTTCAGGAGCGACTGCTTATTTAAAGGTTTATTACCTTTATCTTCCATAGTAAATGTTCCTCATAATGGATCCATCTCGAAAGCTGGTCATTATGACGACTTCCTCGGTGGGAGTTTCCTCCACTTCTTGCGTTGATTGTGGAGGCGGTTCTTCGCTCGGTGCTTCGGTTACTTCCGGTGATTCAGTTGTCACCGGAGGCTCAGTAGTCACCGGCGGCTCAGTGGTCACAGGAGATTCGGTTGTCACTGGCGGTGGTTCTGTGGTGGGCGGTATATCGGTCGTTGGCGGGACTTCGGTTGTAGGCGGCGCTTCAGTGGTTGGAGGCACATCAGTATCCGGCGGGGCCTGGGTGGTGGGCGGTATCTGGCTGGTTGGAGGTACTGCATCAGTGGTGGAGGGGGTGGGCGGCAGCTCAGTTATTATCATAGTTGGTGTGGGTGGCGAGCATTTAAGTGCGGCCTGTTCTGCCAGCGCTTTAACTTGTTCGTCCGGTCGCACAGCAAGCGCGAGTTCATATTGCTGCTGAGCAGCGCACCAATTTCCGCGATTGGATAGGAAACCGGCAAATTGTATTAAGGCAACCCGGTAGCGTTCGGTCGCTGTCCATCCTGATGCATCGCTCAGATACGGCGCGGATGATGCCACCTGACCAAAATAAAAAACAGCTTGTTCCGGATGGACTTCCCAGAAGCTCAATCCAACGATATATAAGCGTGCCCATTCTCTGGCTGAATTTGCCTCTCTATCGAGCGGACCAAACTTGGCTGCTATTGACAGGTCGTAAATGCCGCCTTCCAGGTTGCGTTGGTTCAGGATTTTATCGACTCCTCGATTCCGATGGGCGATATATAAGAGCCCGTCCACTCTGGCGACCTGGTAATTCAGGTCCGCCTTACGCAAAGCTAGCAGTGTGTCAATACCCCCGCTCCAATCTTGATTATTGATTTTGTTTTCAGCCTGGTTAAATAATTCTTCAACCGGACGCAGGTCGACGGTGGGAGTGGCAGGTATGTCTGTCGCCTGGGGGACTGGTGTGGCTGTAGTGTAGACAATCAGCATAACTTCGGCAATCCTGTCGGTTATACCCGGATAGTTTGGATCCTGGTCAAGTACATATTCGAACCTTTGCAGCGATAATTCATATTCAGCGGCTTGAAAATTTTGAATACCGAGTAAATATTGTTCTTCAATTGATTGGTTGGATAGATCAGAAGCGGTGTTATCTACATACTGCTTTCCGGATTGGTAACCGGCTACGCCTCCCACGGTAAGGATAAATCCTATAACGAATACAGCAAGGATCCCCACCAACCAGATAGGGAAGCCTCGAAAGATTGATCCCTGCGAATCGTCAGGATTAATACCAAGCGGACTGGTGTCATCCAGTTCGAGTTCCAAAGGTCGGGTATCTGTTTGATCAAAATTGTCCATAATCGAAATTTATCCACAGAACAAATATTACACGGTATTTATTTGAGGAGATCTATAATACAAAAGGCTGTTCTAAAAATCTACGCACTCTCGCATTATTGTTCGAATAAGGGGAAAGCGCCTGAATCTGAGCGGTTGAGAGTGATAAATATCCCGAAAACTTTTGGATCTAAAGAATTTCTAGGAAGTATAGTGAACCTTCACTCGCTTGCACCGGACGCATGCCATAATGACATATCCAGAATTTTAGACAGCCTTTATTATTGGTTTAATCTGTATCATTAATCAGCTACACTTAACTCCACGTCGGTAATACCTGCTTCTTCTGCGCTTTCGGTCGGAACTTCTTCGGATGTGACCTCTTCAGATAATTCCTCTTCAAGCGTTTCTTCTACAGACAATTCGTCTTCAGACACGATATCCACCAGCGGAAGTGCTTCCAGCTCTGCTGCTTTCTGTTCCAGTGCGATGCGGCCCTTGTTGTAACCGGTACCGGCTGGTATGAGTTTGCCAATGATCACGTTTTCTTTCAAACCGTAGAGTAAATCTTCCGTCCCGGCTATTGCGGCATTTGCCAGTACTTTTATCGTATGTTGGAATGAAGATGCTGACAGGAAGGATTCGGTTTCAAGCGAAGCTTTGGTGATCCCTAAAAGAATTTCGATAAAATTAGCGGGCTCTTTCCCTTCAACTAATAAAGCATCATTCTCCTTCCTCAACTCCAGATAATCTACCAGGTCTCCTGGTAAGAATTTAGCGTCACCGGGGCGGGTAATCTGCACCTTGGACAACATTTTTCGGATGATAACTTCAAAATGTTTGTCATTAATATTTTGTCCCTGTGACCGATAGACCTTTTGGACTTCAGTCATTAGGTAGATCTGGCATGCGTGGCGCCCCTGGATGCGTAATATCCCGTGCGGGTTTAACGAACCTTCCGTGATTGGCTGGCCAGCCTCGATGTGGTCCCCATCTTGGACCAATACCCTGGCAGTTGACGGGATATCGTATTCAACCTCTTCACGGTCTTCGTAAGATACGATAACTTGATCCCCTGCAGCGCCCCCATCATCTTTACCATCAAACCTTTCAATACGCACTCGTCCGCCATTCTGAGCGTTTATGGTTGCGTCTTCGCTCTGGTAGGCGAGGGTATCTCCTTTTTCAACCTCAGACTCATCTTCCACAGCAATTGTCCAGCCTTCGGGGAGATCGTATTCGTCACTGATCATTTCACTGTGTTCAACGTGGGCGATGCGTAAATCAGTGTATTTATCTGATTGTGTTACGTGCACAGCACCGCCAATTTCCGAGACAACAGCTTCACCCTTTGGAGCTTTGCGGGCTTCGAACAGCTCTTCAACACGCGGAAGACCGGTAGTGATATCCCCACCTGCAGCAACCCCGCCAGTGTGAAATGTCCGCAAAGTCAGCTGTGTGCCGGGTTCGCCGATCGATTGCGCGGCAACAATTCCAACGGCTGCTCCGATGTTGACCATTTTCCCGCGCCCTAAATCCATACCGTAACATTTAGCGCAAATGCCGTGTTTCAACTCACAAGTCAGAGGAGAACGTAATTTGACTTCTTCAACGTTCGATAGCACAAATTCTCGAACGGTTCGATAATCCAGCAGTTGATCTTTTTCAACCAGAATTTCACCCGTTTCCAGATCAAAAACATTCTCGGCAACGATACGACCGAGAAGACGACTGCTGAACGCTTGTCCCGCGACGTCATCCGAACGTTTGATAGTGATACCGTCTTCTGTTCCGCAATCTTCTTCATTAATGATGATGTCCTGGGCTACATCCACGAGCCGGCGTGTCAGGTATCCGGCATCCGCGGTTCGAAGCGCAGTATCTGCCAAACCTTTACGAGCGCCGTGTGTGGATATGAAGTATTCCAGGGCGGTTAATCCTTCGCGGAAATTCGAGCGGATAGGAAGTGGGATAATACGACCGGATGGATCTGCCATTAGGCCGCGCATACCGGCCAGCTGGGATATTGGACCAAATCCACCTTTCGTAGCGCCTGAAATGGCTTGAGCCGAGAGATTGCCATCTGGATCCATGGAATTTCTCACCTCTTGGGCAACTTGTGTTGTGGTTGCTTGCCAGATTTCGATCACGCGTTCATTTTGTTCCTGTTCGGTTAAAAAGACCCCGGCGGAAATCACGCATAACACTTTCGGCATCCTGGAGAGATTGATTGATAATCTCCTTTTTTGCCTCCGGAATGGTTATATCGGAAACTGCCAGTGAGTAACCTGAAATGGTGGCAGACTTAAAACCGATATCCTTGATCAGGTCTGCGACTTCTGGTGTGCGGTCTTCTCCACAGATTTCATAAAGATCAGCGACAAGATCTTTGATGCCACCTTTTTCCAGCGTTGCATTAACAAACTGGATATCTTCAGGAAGAATCAGGTTGAAGATAACTCGACCAACTGTGGTATCGATCAAACGCATTTCTGGTTTTTCGAGACGATTTCCTTCTTCGTCATACCAGGTGTTAGTATGCAGCTTGATATTGGCGTGGATGTCGGCCATGTCTAAATTGAAAGTCAATTCAACTTCATCCATGTTCGAATAAATGCGCCCATCACCTACGTGTTTTCTACTGTCTGTTTTCGTCAGATAATAAACGCCGAGTACCATATCTTTCGAAGGGCTGATAATTGGTTCGCCATCAGCAGGCTTCAGCAGATTTCTGGAGGAAAGCATATATTCTCTGGCTTCTTCAACCGCTTTTTGAGATAGAGGTACGTGAACTGCCATCTGGTCGCCATCAAAATCTGCATTGAATGCAGTGGTTACCAGGGGGTGTAAATGGATTGCGCTTCCTTCAACCAGTACAGGTTCAAAAGCTTGAATGCCCAGGCGGTGCAGGGTAGGGGCTCGGTTCAATAGTACCGGACGTTCTTTAATAACCTCTTCCAACACCTCCCACACTTCAGGCCGATTACGTTCTATGAACCTTTTGGCGCCTTTGACATTGGCTGCATAATTGTGAGATACCAGGCGTGATATAACGAACGGACGGAACAGCTCGAGCGCCATCGCCTTTGGTAATCCACACTGATAAAGCTTCAACGTCGGACCAACCACAATCACGGAACGTCCAGAGTAGTCCACTCGTTTTCCTAAAAGGTTTCTTCGGAATCGTCCTTTTTTACCTTTCAGCATATCGCTCAATGATTTCAGCTCACGCCGTCCGCGCCGCGAAAGCGCTTTGCCGCGCTGTGAGTTGTCAATAAGTGAGTCAACCGCTTCCTGGAGCATACGTTTTTCATTGCGGACGATTACATCAGGCGCTCCTAATTCCAACAATCGTTTCAGGCGATTGTTGCGGTTGATCACACGGCGGTAGAGGTCATTTAAGTCAGATGTTGCAAAACGACCGCCATCCAATTGCACCATAGGACGAAGGTCTGGAGGGATTACGGGCAGCGTTGTCATGACCATCCACTCCGGGCGGTTGCCTGAGCGGCGGAAGGCTTCAACTACCTTTAATCTCTTCGTGGCTTTCTTGCGTTTCTGCTTACTTCGTGAGGTGCGTACTTCATGCCACAGGTCTTCAGCAAGTTTATCCAGGTCGACCCGGCGCAAGATATCATAGAAAGCTTCCGCTCCCATATCGGCACGGAATACCTGACCCCAACGCGAACGCAGTTCCCTGAAGCGGCTTTCCCCCATAAAGGTAAGCGGCTGAAGTTCTACCAGTTCGCTTCGCAGGCGCTTATTCTCTTCTCGACCTGATTCGGTTTGATCTTCCAGAATGTTGCGGATTTCCTCCGTCTTGAGGTCCGCCCCGGCTTTCACGGTCTCTTTTTGTAAACGATTATTTTCGAGTTCGGCTTCTTTCTGATCTTTCAGTTCATTTTCCATCTCTTCGAGGTGTTTTTTTACAAATTTCTGTACCTCACTGAGATGTTTGTTTTCTATCTCCACGCCCTTTTTGACGATAACTTTGTCTGAGTTAGGGAAATGGATTGCAGAACGGGCGGGTTCACCCATTGATTTGGAGATGGTTGTTTCGATGCGCTGTCCAGCTTTCATGACCGGATCAATTTTTTCGGCGAGCAGCTCGTCAAAGCGCTTGTCGATTTCTGCCTCTTCTTGGGAAAGTTCTTCCAATTGCTGGTCAAGGGCGGCTTTTATTTCAGCGATATGCGCGTTTGTCTTGGTGGCCTGTTCTCTTTCGAACTCAGCGGATTTTTCTTCCAGACGTGCAAGCCCTTTTTGGCGTGCTTCTTCATCCACAAATGTAACCACGTACTGTGCAAAATACAGCACGCGGTCCAAATTTCGACGTGAGATGTCAAGCAGCAATCCCAGATATGAAGGGATACGGCGCGTATACCATACGTGAGCGACAGGCGCTGAAAGGGCAATATGTCCCATCCGTTCCCGGCGAACAGAAGAGCGTGTTACCTCAACGCCGCACTTGTCACACACAATACCCTTGTAGCGGATATTTTTATATTTTCCGCAGTAACACTGCCAGTCCCGGGTTGGTCCAAATATGGCTTCGCAAAACAGACCGTCTTTCTCCGGTCGTAAACGGCGATAATTTATTGTTTCCGGTTTAAGCACTTCGCCGTAAGACCAGCTGCGAATGGTCTCAGGAGATGCCAGACTTACACGTAACGCTGTTAACCCTTTGGTTTCCACTATAGATGCCTCCGAAAAAGGTATGTAGACAAATTA
Organism: uncultured Chloroflexia bacterium; assembly: GCA_963753725.1. Lineage (GTDB taxonomy): Bacteria > Chloroflexota > Anaerolineae > Anaerolineales > UBA4823 > CAVWDI01. The sequence goes on from CAVWDI010000006.1 coordinate 219,549, forward strand.
AGCTCTATCGCGAGCTTTGTCGTTCCCTCGATGATTATTATTTGGGTGAACTCGCTGAATTAATAACAAAAGATATTATTTCGTTCCAATATTTATCAGGGGACGTGAATGTTATACAATGTTCTTAAATGACGAACAAAAACAAGCGCGTGACCTTAACTTTCATGCGCTTAATGAATTTTCTCCAAATTATCTAATTTATATATGTGAATTATAACGAAAAATACCAGTTTTGGTCAAGGTTTAGATAAATTACTAAGAATAGTCTAACTTTTCTTTATTCTGTTGACGGCTGACGTAAGGGTAATTCGAGGAAGAATGAGCTTCCTTTACCAAGCTGGCTCTTTACTTTCACGCTACCGTGATGCCGTTCGGCTATCGATTTTACGATGGCCAGTCCCAGACCGCTTCCCCGCTTATCCTCACTGGATTTATGGGTGAGTCGGTTGAATTTTTCAAACAAGTGCTGCTGATCCATCGGCGATATTCCGATCCCGCTGTCATGCACTCTGAATATCATATTCTTGTGGGATGATTTGGCGGAGATGGCAACTTTCCCTTCTGATTGGGAGAATTTAATCCCATTTTCAATCAGATTATGCAGCGCTTGCTGCAAGAGGGCTTTGTCAGCTTCCACTTCGGGCAGGTCGTCTTCGAATTCGGTAACGAGTTCGATACGCTTTTGTATCGCTTGCAGCTTTAAAGAAGACACGAGCTGGTTTACAAGTTCACCTGCTGAAATTAATTCCAGATTCAAAGCAATCCCTAATTCAATACGACCCAAATCCAGCAGGTTATTTACAAGGTGAGTCATACTTTCCACACCTTCAACAATCTTCTGGACGTAATTCTCTTGCTGCTCGTTCAGCTCACCGACCATTTCGAGCATAGTTGCATAACCGCGCATTAGTGTTAATGGGGAGCGCAGATCGTGACTGACAGTAGAGACAAACTCCGATTTAAGCGTGTCAAGTTCTTTCAGCGCGGTAATATCGCGTAAGATGCACACTCGCCCGACTTTGACATCCTGTGAAATTACTGTTGTGGCGGTGGCCAGATAGACCTCTCCGTCGGGAAATCCAATTTCTTTTGATTGAATCCCTTCAGATGTCGACAGCATAAGATTAACCAGCTCTTTATCAGGAAGTATCTCTTCGATGAGCTGGTCAGAATCGTTTTCGATACCGATCTGGAGGACCTGCCAGGCGGCAGGGTTGGCTACCATCAAGCGGTTATTCTGGTCTGTAACCAGTACTGGGTCAGGGCTGGATGACAGGATCGCATCCAGGCGCTGCCTTTCGATTTCAGATTGTAGGTATAAATGGGCGTTCGCAGCGGCAAGCGCGGCTTGACCTCCGAGAGTTATCAAAAAGCGTACTTCTTCTTCCGAAAACTCGTGATGTTCATCGTATGCAATCCACAACACCCCGTAGTAGGAATTATCATGGCGCAGGGCGACTGCCAGCAGGGATGCTGGATTAGGCGCATCGTTTGGTAAATCGAACAGGCGCGGACGTTTTACATCCGGAAGGACCAGACGTTCTAATTGATCTTGCTGGCCGATAAAGTACAGAATTTGTGGATCGAGGTCACTGTACAGATCTTTTGCTGATCCGGCTCCCTGGGTAATCGGTTCTGAGGAGGAACCACCTAATTCCGGCAGTACGTCAGGCTTCAATACGACCCGGGCTGAGCTTGCTCCCAACGATAATGCCGATGTGAGCACAGGTTCGACCGCAGTTGAAAATTCCAGGCTTGACGCCACACCCTGGCTGACTTCCAGGAGGCGGTTTAATTCTTCCAGGCGGTCTTTCAGGCTTGAACGCATTCGTTCGAATGAGCGGCGCAATTGGCCAATTTCGTCTGCGCCCTTGGTCGATAAGGGGTAATTCAATCTCCCCTCAGATATACGGCCGGCAACTCGGGCCAGACTTTCTAATGAACCGGAGATGACCCGCACGCCAAAAAGTAGAGTTGCAACCACCGCGATCGATATGACTGCAATCACCAACAGCATTGGCGCGATGATTTCCAGGGTGCTTTTTTGTAATTGTTGTACCGGTACCGATAAAATGAATACCCAGGGGGAGCCTTCCATTTCTGAAAAATAAACCAGTTGAGGCTTGTTTTCAGGAGAGAGTTCTTGTGAAGGATCCTTTTCCTGGATATACCCTTCCGAGATAGGACCCGAGTAAATAGTAAATATGAATGCGGGGTCTGGGTGAATCAGGATGCGGTTATTTTCATCAATCAGCATGCCTTGACCATCAAATTCTGCCATCTTCTTCAATGCATTCCATACCTGTTGCCCAATCGGGTTAGAATAAAAATTGCTCCTGCCTGCTAATACCCTGCTGGCGACTTTATTTTCATCGTATAGGGGGACGATGAAAGATACCCGGGCTGAAAGCATTTCTTCACCGGCAGGGATGGTTTCGATGGTTTGCTGCGTATTCTGTAATACGTATGTGATTCCCTCATTTTCGGCTTCATATTCGAATTCAGAGGATGTTGTCTCAATTCCAGCGCGTGAAATAACAGAGCCATTGGCATCGTAGACGATCAGCTCATTGAAGAAGGATGTATCCTGATAATTACCTTGCAGCGCCTTATGCACTTCAGCCGTATCGGATGAAATTAAACGATCATCTGAGGCGATTTTGTAAATTTGACTTGAACCCGATTCTAGAAAATAATTCAGGTTTTCTTCAGCTGACTCTACGGAGTCGGACATGCGCGTTTTAACAATGTCCTGTGCGGCCTTGTTTGCCACAATCCAGTTGCCGAGCACAAGCGATAGAATCAATACCAGCGCTATAGGGATCATGTAGTAGATCAAACGCGACTTCAGACTCTTCTCTATTGGTGAAACGGTTAACGGTCCGCTGTTCCCCCAATATTCAGACCTGGCTCTAGAGATGATCTCGGTAATCCCCCCCCCAATTAACAATGGGATAACCACCGTAAGAGAAGTGCTCAACAGATATGTGAATGTATAGTCCAATCTTTCAACGACGGTTCCGGATGAAGAGAAAAACAGTACTAACAGATTGATCAACGGGTAGACTAACGCTAAACAGGCGGCTGCGATAACTGGATGCTCGAGCATTCTGAAGGGCTTGGTACGGTAACGTTGGGAGATCCCGGCGCTGAAAAGTATGGCTAATAAGGCAATTTCAAGCGGGGTGAAAAGGTTATGGGTGAGCCACAGAGATTGGAAAATCCCAACCCCTAAACCCATAACCGCGGCTGGTGTGATACCGAATAAACCCGCCGCCAGCATCCATGGCAGCGCGGTCAGCAGCATTATTACCAGGCTGTTCCCGGCTGGTAAAAGCGATGGGAAAACGCCAGGCTGCAGCTGAACACCGAGCAGCAATGTGCAAATAGGTATCGCTAAAATAAGCAGGAAGAATAGGAATTTATGATTTCCTCCCCAGGTTTTATTGTACCGTTTCCATCAATTCAATAAGAATACATCTACAACCAGGAAGAGCAGCCACCCTGACCATCCTAAGAGACCTTGTGGCAATGATACATAAGGTGATGTTGAGAAAATGGAGATCAGGATTAACATCCGATGCCCTAAAAGTTCGAGTGTAGTTTAATCGTCTTTTAAATTATAGCATTATTGAGCATAAAAATCTCATTTAGCGATACTCAATTGTTTCGGTAGTTGCTTTCGTCATGTCTGAATATGCCCCGCGCTGTTCCTCAGGGAGCATGGATGCCAGTTGGAAAAGAGCCTCGTCCGTCATTTTCCGCAGTTGGTTTGAATTTGCCCGTTGGAATGATTTTCGATAATAAAACGGAGGTCCAAATCGAACGTGCGCGCCGGGACCGGACCATGGTTTGGTGAAACGGGGAGCTGGAAAACCGGTGGTACCTGATATAGCTACCGGTACGATGGGAACGCCGCTGCGGCTGGCCAGGTATGCCACGCCTTCTTTACCACGCTGCATTTTTGGACTGCGTGTTCCTTCCGGCGCTACCAATACAATCTCTCCAGCATTCAGCACTTCAAAGACCAATTTCACAGCTCGCCGGTCGAATTCTTCTCTCCGGACCGGTATGACGCCCCATATCTTCGGGAAGATTCCCACGATTGGGTAATTGTAAACCTCAATTTTTGCTAAGGGTACGATATTGCGCGGCAGTACGTTGATCACTGTAAAGGGGTCGATGAAGGCGATGTGATTGATCATCAACAATGCAGGCCCATTTCTGGGGACATTTTCCAATCCATCAACTTTATCGATTTTTGCGATTAAAGTAAAGCCGATATTCTTTAACAGGAAACGAAGAAATCGACGCCGGCTTTCTAATCGAGCGTGTTCATAATGACCTGAGTCTGTCAATAATTGCGTTTCCAGAATATCAACCGCCATCCGTAGCCTCCGTGCCATCCAGGTATACGCCGCGCAGTTTGGGAGGAAGTTGAGCCGCTAACCTGGACATGATCCGATCTGTACCTTCTCGAATTGCAGTTCGTCGATCATCACCAATTGGAAGGGTAAACGCGGATCCGAAGGTAATTGACATTTTTGTACGACTGAATTTCCTCATATTGTTGTATACATTTTTATTCTCAGTTCCTGTAAATGTGACCGGATATAAAGGGATGTTTTCTTTTATGGCTATGTATGCAGCCCCATGAGTACCCTCCTCCAAACCTCCTGTAAGGCTTTCACGCCCTTCAGGTGCTAGCGCAATTAATCGTCCCTGCTCTATTCCCTGCAGCGCTGCTCGCAGAGCGGCGCGGTCTGGTTGGCCGCGATGCACCCAAATCACACCATACATATCTATAAGTTTACCAAGAACTGGGAATTCTAGCAGTTCGGATTTGACGAACCAATCCAGTTGAGCGGGTGAATAAGCGACAGCAAGCAGTGAATCCGTATCCCCCAGGTGATTTGAGATGACCAGCCCGGGCCCAGCGAGCGGCGCGTTTTCCAGTTCAGACACTCTTACATCGGCGAATATCCACAATACCGCACGGATAAGATCTTGTATGCGTTTTCGATAAAAAATCCTGCGTCTGTTGAGTACAGGAAGTTGAGTAATATCACTTCGAATCGCCTTACTTTGAGGTTTTGGAGTCTGTTCAAGATCCATGTGAAGGATTTTTCACTGATTTTTCGGCAGATACTTGAGCCTATTGGAAAGTTCGTCGCCAGTTGGAATTCAAAATATTTTACCCCACTATTATTTTTAGCACGAAAATTTTAAAGGATAATTTCCCCCAAGGCGCTTAAATTTTTGTATTATTCTTGCTGATCGGTCCTTTGTGAGATTAAAAACAATACTTGTTCCAGGACTTGATCTTCGTCGAGGTCGTCTGAACAAATGGTCACGGCATCTTCAGCGGGTTTGAGGGGTGCGATCTTCCGTGTTGAATCAAACTTATCCCTTTTGTACATACCATCCAATACCTGTTCTTGATCCGAATCTTCACCGCGCTTGAGGTTTTCAGTATGGCGGCGTTGGGCGCGGACTTCGGCTGAAGCGTCCAGATATATTTTAAGATCGGCATCCGGCAGGACAACCGTGCCAATATCTCGTCCCATCATCACTATATTACCCCGCTCCCCAATTTTTCGCTGCTGGAGGGTGAGCGCTTCTCTCACTCCGCCATACGAAGATACCAGGGATACGTTCTGGTCAACCTGAGGTGTGCGGATTTCCCATGTAATATCCACGCCATCAGCCAGGATATCGCATTGGCGTCCGTCATCCAGGGTGGGTGATTGTATATCGAGCACAGTGTGCTGCGCGAGACAAGTTATCCTGCTTTCGTCTTCGAGATCCACCTTATTTTGTAACGCCACCCATGTGATGGCGCGGTACATAACGCCTGTGTCGAAGAACAGGTAATTCAGGCTGTCGGCTATCTTTTTGCCCAGTGTGGATTTACCTGATGCTGCCGGTCCATCTATAGCGATGGTGCTTGGCATGGATTCAGGCTTTTTTACAGGTGATATATTCTTTTCTGGCATATTGTTGTCAGTCATACTCTCATCAGATAAAATGTCTTCGGGCATATTTGTCGATTTTCAAATTGAGTTGGGATAGTTTATTGTATCTCCTCAAAAACTTCATCAGCAGGTTCTTCAACTTTACCTGGGAAAAGATCGCTGCGAACCCATAGAACCAGGTATTCGTTTTCAAGGGGAGCTTCGCGGAAAGTAAACCAGGATAAAAAGTCTCCTGGATAGGAGCCGGTCCACCCAGCCTGGGAGGACCAGACGAAATCCTGGCCTCTGAAGGATGCCTCTTGAGTGGGGATATTATCGACCACTTTGGTTATGATAACCGGAGGCAAATCTTCCAGAGGAAGAATTGGCATAAAACGAGTGTTATTAAAATTCCGCAGGGTCCAGCGCATACCTGGAGTTTGGATGGTGGTTAGGATTTGAATCTCCCGTGGAAATCCTGTGTAGCCGCTGGAAATATCTTCAAGCGTTTCCTGAAGCAGGTACCCCTGTCCTGTGCCAGGAGGCGGGTACCAAAGCTCCTGCGGATGGTTCAGTCTGAGCTGTGAGGCGCCCCATGCAACCGACATTGTATAAACCAGTAAAGCAGCCGAGATCCCCCACACGAGACCACAGTTGGCTGCTACCCATGACCAGCCCAGGCTTACCAGGATAACTGTTAAGGCGCCTATGGCAAATACACCCGCACTGAGCGCCAACCTGATTCCTATTTGCGTGGTACCGAAAAGCACCAGCATCTGTTCAGATGTAATCAGCGCATTCCACAAGAGCGCGCATAGGATAAAAATGAACACAGCCAGTAATGCAGATGCTGGATGGATTTTCCTGGTGGGTTTAAAACGTGATAGCTCCAGTGAGGCTGCAGCCCACAACGGAACGGAGACCCAGATCAATCCGGAAACATGTCTGCCCGGATACAGCGCAAGGATCAGCAGCGCGGACAGAATCCATAAGCTTAACGGCAGGAAAGGATTTTTATCTCCTTTACGATCTATGATCAAATTAAAAATCCAACGCACGATTCCCGCTGTCCCGAAGATGAGCGCGAATAGTTCAAACACGAACAACGCTAACAGCATTTGTCCCGCCGGGATACTGGAAGGAATAACCCAACCACTGAGATAAGCTGGGATGGTTTTGAACCAGGCAATTAGTCCTTGAGGGTACTGCAAGAAGTATGTACCAACGATCAGTACAGTCAATCCGGCCGAAAGCAAAAACCATCGACCAATCGTTCTCCACTTTGCTGTATTTAAACCGGTATTCTCACCACTCAAATCGTTTTGTTGGTTGATTTTTGCAAATGAACCGTCAGCGCTTTCCCCTTGAGAGGTACGTCCCTTCCAAATAAAATTCGATGAAACGTATGAGATTGTGAGTGAAATCACACCAGTGAACAGCGAAGGTCCGCTTAATGAGGCTAACCCTGACAGGGTTCCGCTCGTTTTTCCTTTATTATTCACCCAGAATCCAACCGCCAGGAGAGTAAAAGAGAGCGCCATCATCGGTCCGCCCGCCTGCCGCGATACCGCAATCAACCCTGGATCGACAGCCAATCCGAATGCCATAATCAGGGCAGCAAACGGACCTAATACCCGGCGAAATAAGCTGGGCAGCAAAATGAGCGCTGAGCCTGCCAACGCAGGCCAGAATCGAGCCAGGAATTCGCTGCTGTTTAACAAGGTAAACAGGAATCCAGTTAGAAACACATAACCTGGCTGCGGGCCAATTGTGAAATCACTGCTTTGTAAAGCCGGATTTGCGACTTGCAGCGCCTGCATTGCCCATTTAGCTTCCTCTTCTGAGAGCGGGACTGCGCCGAGATGATAAAATCGCAGGCAAACACCCAGGAGCAAGGCAATTCCATACAGCAGCGTTTCACGGCTTACATTACGTAAATCCATATATGAATACCAAATTTCAAAATAGCCTTCCGGATGGTGAATTTTATCTTAATCCGTTCTGCAAATTACAATTAATTAAACTACCAATTCGCGCCAGATTGAATTTTACTCCAACCTAAAAATAATTTACCTGGATAGATGCATTCAATCGGATGCGTACTGGTAAATAGTAATGCTGCCTTGCTTGAATACGGGCACTAAATATTTATAAAATTTTAATTCGTCCAAACCTGCAGCACAACTGCCCTGATTTTTCTGGTAGGTGGTCCTTTCCAACGATCCAAGGACCACATAGCGGATATTATAGTCATCCAGAATTTGTTTTGTTTCTTCCCAATGCCATGAGCAGTAAAGGCGTTCGATATCAGATTGGCGTGACCCCATCTCCGTATTCCCGCCGCGCCACTGGCTTTCATGTCCCATCCATCCCAGGACAGCGGGCAAACCGGAGTGTGTGGAAATGCGCGCATAATTTGTATAACTGCCACCGGTAGGCGAAACTGCTTCGGCGATCACGCCCCCGGGTGCAGTCCCGAGCCAATTAATGGCCGCTAATTCATCTGGAGAAGAGTCCACCAAGTAAGCGGCGCTGTCCAATGTCAATTTTGAAGTATTAAATCCACCGGTTTTATTCCATAAACTCAATGCGGGATATACTAGGCTCATGGCAAAGATCGTAATGAATACTAATTTGAATATATACGACCAGGGTCTCGCCAGATATTTTAACAATAATGCCGATCCATAAGCGGCAGCGATCGACCATATCAACCAGGTCTGGAAATAAAACTTAAATCTGGTGTTCATGCGCCAGCCAAATTGGTCCCGTAAATAGACAAATTCCGGACCGAGCACGAACAAACCACCCAGAAAAATTAGCAGCACAACATAAGCGTTTGAATGCTGGAGACCGTAATCCTGTCCTCCAGCGTGCGTTTTATTTGCGTTCAATGAGGTTTGTTTCGTTTCAAATCCCAGCAGCAGAGCAAGCGTGAGCGCCAGCAGAACTGTCAGTGTGATCAAGCCCCCGGAGAATATCAGGCGCCGGCTGGCAGCAGCCGTGAGCAGCGAACTCAGGTCATTCGCAGCGAGTGTGCTTAAGAACAATTCATACACCTGGGGAATAAATGTGGCTGAAATCCCTAAAAATAAATCAATTACCCCTAAGAATAGAATCAGTATAAGGGAGATCCACACAGCCCGTTTGATATTTTTCCTCCGACCGGTTTTGTCCTGCGCTGTACCGAGCAGGTAAAACAATAATGAAAAGATTGGGATCAACAACGGGGCAAACATCACCCACAAATGCGCTCCGCGGGTTGGGTAGATCAGGTTCGGGATAATCCCGCCGGCCTGAGAAGAGAAGCTGATAAAGAATGGGATATAGAAGACAATGGCGCCAGCCGTTGAGATTATCGCCAGACATAAAAATTCCTTCAATCCGTCCATCAGTTTTATATGATCGGAGGATATCCGGCCGAGCGCAAAGGAACCCGGAATTAACAGCAGGAAGAGCAGCATATCCCATGTATTCAAGAAGGCAATTGAACCCAGGATGAAGGAAACGCTTATCAAAGCTAATGGGTTCAGGTTCAAAGATCTGCCGATCGTGATGGGATTGGTTCCAGGTGAAAACCAGGCTTTAACCTTTTGGGATTGGATTTCCTGACGGTACAGAATTAAGGTAAAGACACCGATCAGAATAAAACCAATCCCGGCAAATGCTTTGAGCATGCTGAGTGAATTAAAGCCAGAAAACAACAGCGCAAAACCGAGCAATATTCCTAACAACGCCAGCCAGAGAATGGAACTCAAGTTCAGTTTATACTGTGCCCAATGGGTTTCACCGCGGCCGCCTCCCAGCAGCAGGTTCAATCCGATAGCGATTGCTAGCAAGGCAAAAGGCATCGCGAGCACATGTGGATGCAGGTCGGCTAAAAGGTAGGAGAAAAATGGAAACTCATCGATAATCTCTTTTGCGTTGCCAGCCAGGTCATAATCCTGCACCACGCGGGAAGCGCGCCACCACCACCAGAATCGTTGAGGTATCCAGGATAACGCTTCGCTGGGCGGTAGATTTCAAATCTTTAATATCCAGCCATGTCCAAAAAGTGGATGTCAATTTGCCGCTGTCGTCTGGGTGCCAGAAAAGACCGCGATTATGCAGGGCATGCAGGAAACCTTCCAGATTGCTGACCAATAACAGGAATAGCGGACCCAGCAGACCAAAAAATGAAAATTTCAGCGCCTCTTTATTTTGGTTTGAATATTTTGCGGTAAATTTTGCGGACAACAGGTTATTTACCAGAGCGTATGCACCAATAACACTGAGGGCGAAGGTAAGCGCGATCCCCAGATTGAATGCCACTGATCCAGAGACACGCGTGGCTCCCGCCAGCATGGCGGTTAATACGTAACCGAAATAATAGTATGAGATCGAATAACCAGACAGCCAGGGATCGCTAGGAGGGAAGGTCTTCGAGCGGCTGATGGCATTAATAAAAGCCAGTTCCATCGGCTTTTCGGTCCCAGTCGCTTCAGGAGTCATGGCGCGTATAAACGCCCAGGTCCCGAAAGCAAGTAAAAATAATATTTCGACCCCGGTTACATATTTCAAATTGGATCGCAGCCAGGAAAATAAATTTCGTATCCCTATCGTACGCAGCGCCCAGGCGCTTAAAAACAGCAGCAATACCAATGAAAAAGATAAGCCAGTACCATCGTTTTGGAGGATGCCAAGTGTAGCAAGCAGCCAGAATATATATCCCCAGACCAGCACACCAAGTGAACGGCTGAAAGCATAACCTCGATCCCCGAGAGCCGGAAACAGCCGCCAGGCAATCGGAAAAGAAGCCAATCCAATCAAGCTAACGAGTATATACCAGACAAAAAATGATAACAAAAATCAGCCCTCGATTACTTCATAGATAACCGTATCGCCATCGCGGTAGACTTTATCCCAAAGGATACCCTCAGCGGCTTCAAATTTTTCCAGTCCCAAACCAGGATAATGCCCGCGTTCTTGCTGACCCAGGATGATATAACGCACATCATATTTCTTTAGGAAAAACATGGCTTGCTCTAGATCGGTTGTGTTATAAAACCCGTCTACTTCGGCGATGCGGTCGCTTATCCAGGAGCCGGGTACGGAAGTCCTCTGCTGCTGCTGGTGCCACTCCCAACCGACCACACCTGGTAAACCAGTATAAATCGAGAAACGCGAACCCCAGCGGTACAGGTTCCTCAAATTTGCTTCGACAATCACCGGGGAAGCGGGGGCGTTTTCCAACAGCCAGCGTATGGCTTTATAGTCCTGGCTTAAATCCATTTCACCCCAGACTTCGCCGTATGTGGCATAGTTCATATATGTCATTCCATCCAGCGTGTGAGGCGCGTCTGGCGCAATACGGTCTTTGACCTTGGCTGTTGTGGCCATGATGGGGTAGAGCGCAGTTCCGAATACCAGCACGACCATGCCTATTTGCCAAACCCTCTGCCAAGCGGGTCTCCAATTAACGATTGAGAGCAGTGTCCACCCAAAGGCTGCCGCAGCGCTTACGGCAAACATGGTCCACACCTGCAGGTAGAATTTGAACACTGTGTTCATGCGGCCGATATCTCCAACTACAACCAGAACTTCAACCGCCAGGGTGAGAACCAATCCGGTGCCAATCAAGAACAGCACAAATCGTTTACTGTCGGAAATGTCCGGTCGCAGCAGCAGAATACCTGCCCAGGCTGCAAGCGGCAGTACGAACCAGGCAATTTGCACTCCCATAAATGATAATCCTATGATCGCAGCGGCTAACACGAAAATTGTGCTGATAATCAGAGTCTTGTAAGGATCAAGTTTTCGCAAGGATGAGACCGGGGTAGATGCCATCCAATGTATACTTTCCCAGATCATCCACGAAATAATGGCAAATAAGAATAATCCCCAATGAGTTAGGTATGCATACAACGGTGTATTGGAACCCTGCCATAAGTCTAATTCTCCGTAACCAAAATCTGACCAGATAGTGTATGGAATGTAGAGCAGATAAGTCAATAAGATCAGTAACATTACTGCCGCAGCAGCCTCAATAATTCTTATGATGGTAGTCGGGAGTTTTTCAAGAACGGCGTATCTTTCAGATATTTGTTGGGGCCATTGTGAATACCTGCCGAAGGTATATCCTACGGATATGGCGCCCAGTATTAAATACGGGTAAAAGTCGGAGGTATTTGTTGTTCGCAGCGCGCCGATAGCTAGACCTAATACCAAGAATAAAATGATTTTACTGAAGCGGTCTTTCCACTTGGCTCCAGAAAGCACAAACGCAAGACATAAAGTTAAGACCAACAGAGCGATGGGTAAAGCGAAAAGGTGGGCGTGAGGGTCGCCGTAAAGCGCTGTGAAATATGGGAATTCGGTGATGGGTTCAATATCGCCCTGTGCGGGGATGATGCGGCTGGGCAGCCAATACCAATCTCCGATCCCATATGGCAGGGAAGCGCCTTTAATGGACTGCATAAAACCCTGCAGCATCCAAACACCACGTGTCAGCAAGTTCGCATCCTCCAGGATGCCTCCCGTCGCGGCCAATTTTTGGTACCCAACCATGATCATGCGAACGGTGCCGAGATTTCCGAGTATTACCATCCCGAAAGCTCCGGCTAAACCGACCCAGATTGGATTAGGTTTTACAACCCCGGATTGAATTTGCCCCTCTTCTAAGGACTGACCGCTTTGGTCCCCAGGAAGTTGTACCCTTTTTTGAGTAGAAGAATATAAGTTCCAGGCCAGGGAGAAAGCCCCCATAGCGATCATGCTGAAAATGGTGGGCAGGATCAAGTTATAGGCGACCGAGGGGGTGATCCCGAGCCACTTCACCAGTACGCCGGTCAATACAAAGCCGTAGTAATAATAATGTAAGTAACCCCCGGCAAACCAGGGATCATACGGCGGGAAGGAAGTGCTTTTTAATACAGCATTGAAGTATGCGAAATCCATAGGTTTTTCGCCGCCTTTCCAGGGGTGCCAGAGATCGGGATTTCCTATCCGCACCAACAGGAAGGCAGTAAAAAAAGCGAGCGTCAATAATTCGATCATCAGGAAATAGCGAGAATTATCCCGGAGTTCAACCCTTAACTCTTTCCTGTACCGGTAGGCCAGCAGGATGGCCAGGAGAAAAAGAAATCCAAGCATGAAACTGATCGTCGTTCGGGAAAATGGAATGCGCACAGAACCTGCCAACCAGACCAGGTAGCTCAATAAAAGTAAACCGGTGATGCGGGCGAGCGGGTATGCACGGTCTGACAGACCTGAGGAAACAAGCCGCAGTAATGGGTACGTCACCAATCCTAAAATGCTGACTGCCAGGTACCAGATTAATACGCTCAAGATTGGGTAGCGGTTATATAGAGCGGAAGGGTCGAATATTTCTGACCAGGTTCCGTTCTGGCGCTGTTCGGAAAGCCGGTAATCCGGCAGCATCAGTGTGGTTGCTTGTGGGGGGTACTTCATTGGCGGTAAGCGCACGACTTCTGAATAGTCGACCGTATCCAGTATTCCCCTGACCTGCGCGATATCGAAGGCCTCGTTTTTACTGAAAACGAAAACTTTTGGATGATCGTAAACGGTAAACGCTTCTTCGGCAAATTGATCGTTTATGGAGAAAGGTCCGATGGTGGGATTGGATTGGAAGACCTGCACCAGGTCGAAACCCAGATTTCCATCAAATGAACCTGGTCCTGCAACGTTGTAGCACCATTCGATGCTGCGATCCTCCGGACAGCCTATCAACTGGCGGTAATACCTGTTGACCATGGGGAACCGCTCAGGCATGCGCGGTAGACTGCCCCACTGCCGGCTAGAACTGATTACAATATAATCTGCTTCATCAAGGATGCGGATAAATCGACTGGCTTTTTCAGGGTTATCCTCCCAGTACATATTAAAATTCAGGTCCAGGGGGTAAATACCGCCAAACCCATCGAAACCATCAATACGCAATGGTAAACCGTCGTCCCATTCGCCTTCATTGGCTATTCCCGCACCTTGAAGTCCAATCGCTCCACCAGCTGAAGTCAACTGCAGATTCAAAATATGCCCTTCTCCTTGGATAAGGGGATAGGGGTCTTCGAGAACAAGCAGCAATCCACTACCGTCCGGGCTGGGCTGGACGTTAATATCAGATTCGAGGATGGTTAACTGTTCGCCGGGGGCGGTCATTGTTGAAACGAATGACAGCGGCATGCGGTATATCTCATCGCTTAAGTCCCCCGCTATGTGGATATATTCTAATGTGCCGAAATCTGTCGGGCTAAAATGGATGGTCAATGGTTTGTAAAAATCGATCGATGTACCCCCCACGTTTATGGCTTGTTCCCGTATTTCATCATTCGATGATGCGTCTACTAGCTTCAGTCCCAGGTTTATTTCCCCGGGAAAAGTAATGACCGCGCTTTCACCAGGGATTTCCAACAGCAATTTATATCGTTTCCCGCTCTCGAGTTTCAGGGGTGAATCGAAAGTGTAGGTATAGCCATCCTTTTGTGTGCTCTCATCGGATGAAAAGCTGGAGTGGATGGAGGCGGTCGCTAATGTCCTGCTCAAATCGGAGGTATCCAGGATTGATAACCTCAGCGTCTTATTTTCATGATCCTCCAGATAATTAATTACGTTCGGTAGATAGACTTCGGTCAGGAAGCCGTCCTCAGTCGGTTCGAAATCCCTGGAAAAGGGAAGTCCTGGTGTAATGGTTTGTTCATAAGGATAAGGTAACGGCAGGTTCTGGGTACCGTCCTCGGTTTTGATCCTGAGATTTACCGGACCGGGTATGTTCTCATAGATCCAGCGTGAGGCCTGGATGCGGGTAATCTGGCGGTTGTACATCCCCGAAAAAGCAAACGCATAGATGAAAGTAGCCGACAGGACGAGGATTCCAAGGATTACCGCCGCCGCTGTGGTCACTTTGCCCCGGTTGTGACCCGCAGATTCCGCCTCTTGCGTATCATTTAGATTTTTTGATGATCTTTTGGCGCGCTCATATAGAGTAACGATAAACCACGCCGCTAGAATGGCTAATGTTGGGTAAATTGGCAGTTGGTAGCGCATGGATGGGTTGAGAGAAGCTGACTGCCAGATAAAATAAAGCGCGGTCCAACTCCAAATCAGGATGTGCTTTTGCCACTCGAGCGTATGATCGAGCAGGCTTTTTAGAATCCGCCAACCAACCCAGAGGAAACCAGCCCAGGCGCTTATCCCCAGAGGTAAACCAAGCCCCCAGAGGGTCAGGTTCTTACCCGAGAACCAGATATAGCGGCGCGCCCACTGCATGGCGGGTGGAAAATCCACTTCCCCGCTGCTTTGGGCTCGAAGTTCTCGAATATTAGCGACCCACTGCGGGTTTAATTTTAAGCTGAATAGACCGGGTCCACTGAAAGCATAAGGTTGCAGAATGCGGAACGTGACCAAACTGATCACAGCTGCTGCCGCCAGGTACCAGAACACCTGATAGGCATTACCTTTGCGCTCGTTAAACGGAAAACGTATCAGGCGCACGAGTAATGCCGCCGGCAGCATCAATGCCATCGGCGCGGCATTCAGCTTGGAAGCCACAGCCATACCCAACGCCAGACCAAATCCCAGGCTGGGTAAGAAGAGTGGGTGTGAAAAGAAATTTGATATGGATTTACGTACTGAGTTCATCCCGTTTTCGGAATCCTGGATGCTGTAAGATGTATCCCACGATCGGTTATCCGTGGCGATGCGAATCGCGAAATAAAATGCCAGGAATGTGAAGAAATTGATAAACGTATCCATCGTGAAAAAATGGGATTGTTGGATCTGCAGCACTGCCAACGCAGAAAAAGCTGCAGCCAGAATCGCAATTTTCCGGTTGTAGACACGCACAGCGATCAGATAAACGAGGATAACAGTCAATAAATCAACCAGCGCGGATAATGACCTGCCGACTTGAGTCATCTCCGCGAACCCGGAATGACCGTATACCCATTCCACGATATAGCGTGTGATGAACATCGGCAGCGTGCCGTAGACATAAAAACCATGCCCGCGGTTGTGGGGATTGAGACTCGAATTTGTTGTGTCGAAGTATTCACTGACGCTTTCGACGGGGCTGATATCTGTGCCGACCCATACCAGGAAACGCTCATCAGGATGCAGGTATTGGTTCTCGCCCCAGAAAAGTCCGTTCACGCGTAGAAAGCCAGCTGCCAGTAATACCAGCACCAAAAGCAGGTCTACGATCTGAAACCGTTTCGCGTTTGAATGATCCTTATCCACCTGTTTCATTCCCGGGAACAAAATAGATTAAAAAGTCTTTCGCTTGTAAGGCTGCGTTATAGCGTTGGAACCAACCATCTTCATAAAACTGCGGGAGTGTATCGATAGATGTTTTATCCTCCGGGTGGACAATAAAAAGTTTTGGGGCTGGTACTTCAAGTGTGTCTTCAATAACATCGCTGAACAGTGCAAAATCGACGAGTGGATAGCCAGCGTTTATAGAGACCAGTCTTGTATCCGCCCAATGCGGGTATCCCATCACCCAGGCGCTGCCTGGATCGCCTCCGGTATCCACAAATCCGTGGATTACTTCTCCCATTTCGCTGGTATTCTGGGCAGAGTGCTGGTACTGCTCGTAATATTTGTTGAATACTAGATCGTAGTTCAAGATCGCTGACAAAACAAATAATACTGTAAAAATACTCCATGCCAGGCGCGGGCCCCATGGGTGTGACAAACGTTCTTCCAGCCCCTTCATCAGACTATCGAAAGCCAAACCAATGAATAAAAAGGCGGGGACAGCCGCGCCTCCGGTGCGGTACAGGTTTGGATTTTCTCCTGGATAGGCCAGGGAAAGGATTGATGGCAGCAATAATATGGGGATGGACAGCAGCAAAAAGATGTCCAACCAGCGTCGTTTATAGATATATCGGAGCAGGACAAGGGTGGCACCGATATAGAAAAATGCGCCGGAAACGACACTTAGCGCTGGATAATCGGGGATCGAGGTGACCCAAACAACGCCCGCCGACCATGAAAACATACTCAGGGCATCGATGGAATTCGCGGCGAATGTTGAAAGCAGCTGGGTTGGCGGGATGGCGCCTGATGTACCAAGCCGGCTGAACATACGTCCCGCATATCCTGCTGGATCTTGAATGCTGTAGCGGAGTAAAGGTAAATAAACCACCAGCGCAATCAAGAATAGTAATCCGGATTGTAACAGTACCTGCCGGCGGTAACCCCGTGATTTTTTATGGACCAGGAAAAGGAATATGGCAACAATGAGGAGGAGGGGCAAAATCCTGTTGGCGCTGTACCCATACATTCCTAATCCTAGCGCTAATCCGCATAACATAAAGTAATTACGGTTAGAGGAGTTTAGACCTTTGATCAGGAAGTATAACGTCCCGGCAGTGAACAGCACGTAGAAGGGTAAGCGCATACCTGCTCGTGAAACGACGTTTAGCCAATAGGCCGTCCCAGCAAAAACAAATGTGATGTAACCCGTTCGTCGCCCGCCGATTTCTTTTCCCAACAGGTAAAAGAATGGCAGCGATAGCAGCCCGATCAGCACAGTGCTGATCTTCAGCGTCAGGAAGTTTATCCCGGTGTTGAAGAAAAGGAGCAGACTTGATATCAAGTAGAATTGCAGAGCTTCTCTGCCGCCGTTGCGGGGGAAAAAGATGTGGGTTTTACCGTTTAAAATATCAAAAACATCCAGATATTTTTCTGCATGATCACTGACCATTTCCGGCGGCAGCACAGAAAGGTCCTTCACCCGGAATAAAACCACCAGTACTGTAGAAACAAAAATCAGGATAAACCAGCCAGAAATCGAAAACTGCCATTCCCTGCGCTTGATGCTGGATATAAAATTGGTAACAGTATTTTGTTTGGATGGACTCTTCATCCAACATGCTCTGAATAAAAAGACCAGGCTGAGAAACAGGAATGTCAGGTTTATCAGGGAAAAGCGATTACCCACGGATGTGAAAAATGTTAGCAGGGCAAACAGGATACCAATTCCAAAAGACGTAATATCAATTTTCAAAGGATCCTTTGTAAGCAAGATTTTCGGTGCAGGCGCGGACCTCCACTCCCCACATAAAAATGCCCAAACCACAAAGCTGGCCGAAATCAGCAAAAGGATGATTCCTATCAATGGTGCTCGTTGGGACGGCGCCAATACCCATTGGGCGGTCATTGCTAACAGAAAGCTAATTCCCATCCTCCAGGGGATCGAAACCGCTGCAGCACCTTCCTCTTGTACTGGTTCAACTTGAGTCGTTTCAAGGGCTGGCTGGGAGATTTCAGTTATAGATTCATCTTGAACGGCCAGCTGCGGCATATCGTCAGCGATATCCTCAGCCGGCTCAATTTCCGGGATATTTATGGATGATTTCTTCCAGGGCGTCAAAAGGGATTTGACGTAATCCAAAACGGTTGGTTCTTGCATATTATCGTTCAGCAAATAAATATCCGATGTGTGAATGAACGTAGTTAGGGTAAGTCTGCACGCGGAAGCCACCTTCTGTTAAGAAAAGTTCCAGGTCTTTATGGGTGAATCCAGCCTCTTTATCGTGATATTCCAAAATGATATGTTCAATACGGTTGAGGATGTTACTTGGAGTGTTGAACAGGATCGGGTATTCAGCGCCCTCGCTGTCAATTTTTAATAGATTGCATTGCGCTGTGCCGGTACGTTCAAAGACATTTTCTAATGACAAACAGGGTACCACCAGATCATCCTCGGATGAATTGGCTCCATTTAAAGAGCGGCTCCTATACTGTCCCGGCTCCATTTGATCGGTATCCATCACCAGGCTCTGGGTGCTTGACCAGACTGCATATGGGAAAGCGTTTACGTTGCTAATGTTATTGATCAATATATTCTCCCGCAGCAAGTTATAAGAATCAGGTGTGGGTTCAAATGCGTGGACTGTATTACCAGGGAAATTAGCTGCAGCAAATATTGAAAAATCGCCTATACCACTTCCGATGTCAATGATAGACCAGCCATCGCTGATCGGAGCACCAAATTTTTCGTAAAACCGGTCGATAAAAGTCTCTTTTATTGTCCAGATGTCCATTGCCCCGCGCGTTTTGAATAAAATCCCACTCCTTACCAATTCAATAACCAATTCTTCTGGATGGGGAAGATGCAAGAATACGCGCAGAATATTTGAGCGAGGTTTGAACTCAAATAAGAGGTTCCATATGGATTGTAAATAATATAGATATTTCTCACGCGGCATAAAAATTGACCAAAGGTAAATAGATTAAACGAGACTATTCTACTAAATAATTTTACTGGAATGTGTGAGAGACCAGGTCAATTTTTACATGGACGGATTAATCGCGGTTTAAGCCGATATTATAGAGCTATGAGATCAATAACGCTGCGCGATATAAAAAGTGCACACTCCGTTATCACATCTGGGATCTTCGTCATAATATTTTTTGGTCAGATTGTAAGGGAGCGCAAGATTCCAGCGGGTGGGTACCAGGATCCATTTCCCAGTGATCTTTTGACTTACCAGAGAAGGCAGCCCAAAATAATGTCCGAGTTCGGTTACCCGCTGCGCACCCGGCGAGTAGTAATGCCACCATCTTTGGATTTCAAAACCAGCATCCTCCAGCCGATCACTCCAAACCTGGGGAGGGTCCAGATGAATGTGCCTGGCGATACGGTCAAAAAAATTGCGGTAGTTATCTCCCAAGCTGGATAAACCATATTTGTCGAGGTTTTTGGCGACTGTCAGATTTGGATTAAAATTATTGTTTGGAACACAAAAATAGAATGGCGCTCTGGGCTTCAGGACTCGGGCGGTTTCCGATAAAACTTCTTCTATATTGGGGATATGTTCCAGGACGGAATTGCTGATGGCGCTTCCAAAGTAATTATCCGGAAAGGGCATACCTCCACCATCGGACTGAACCAGGAAGCGGTAGCTGCCTCTGCCGGCTGCTTTCCGGAGGGGTGTGTGCCATGGATCCAACCCGAAATCTAACGGCTCATCGAATGCCGCTGCAGCGAAATGCCCGTCACCACAGCCCACATCGAGGATAGGCGCAGGAAGTTTTATGTCCTGGTAAAACCTGGCTTCCACCGCGCGCAGCAAAGCACGGAAGTACGGCAGTTCCCGGATATGCAGCCAGAGGAAATCCTTTTGAATTTGCGACTGCTTATTATCGGATGCGTTATGGTTGTCAGCGGAGGTAGGCATAAATTTAATTGATCAATTCAAAGAAAATCTCTTCATAGGTGTTCGCTACAAAATCAGGCATTGAACGAAGCAGTAAATCATCCGGCTCTCCATAATAATCCGCGGGATTATTTAATATTTCAATTAATGCCTTTGATAATTTGTCGACATCAGCCGGCGGCACCAGTATACCCATGCCCGTCTTTTTTACCGGGACGCGCACACCGGGTAAATCCGAGGAGATTACCGGCGTGCCGCAAGCCATTGATTCGACCTGCACCAGTCCATACGATTCAGTACTGTTAAGACTGGGAAGCACAATCACATCTGATAGATGGAAAAATGATGCCATTTCATCCGGCGAAAGGATACCGAGAAAAGACCAGTGCTCTCCCAGACCATCAATTATCGGAGCAAGTTTGGCGGCATAATTCTCCTCACCAAGGATGTTCTGGTACGGTCCAACGAAAAGAACGCGTACATCAGGGATCGCTTTTATTACCAGCGGCAATGCGCCCGCTAAATATTCAACCCCCTTTTCGGCTGCCAGCCTGGCCGCCATGCCGATATTTTTTTGATCCGGACGGATATGATATTTCTTTCGAAATGATTCTATCTGGGTTTGATCCGCTTCGGAAACGGTTACCGGAGGCAGTACCGGCCGGATTTTATCCAGGTATCTATCAAGAAATTTTGAGTTATCGGCATAGTCCTGGGTGTTGACAATAATGATATTGGCTGATGAAGCCGTAATATGATTTGCTATATTTGATGCATAGTTAGCAATGCGGTGGATTAGACCTTTGGGTAATCGTAAATCACAATGATAAGTTAATACCACCGGTTTACCTAAAAAACGAGCTATCAGCGCGATAAAAGCAGCATCGAGTTGGGGCACATGCAGGTGTACGATATCCGATCCGCGCAGCAGTTTCCAGGCCCAATATGGCATTGAGGGCATAATCGTCCCTTTGCTGATGTGCAGCCATACATTTGGTCTTACGATCTCAACGCCGTCCATTATTTCTTGCGATGGTAAGTCCTTGTTGTAGCGTGATGTAAGTACGGTTACGTTGTGGCCTCTTGCAGCCAGGGCGCGCGCTTCCCTTTCAGCATACAGAGTTAGTCCAGAATAATGCGGACGGTAATAGGTCAATGCGATTAAAATTTTCATTGTTGATGAATTAGTTTAAGCAGCATCTTTTAGGGAAATCCCCCGGATCCGGTAGTATATACCGGTTATAGTTTCACCATCTCTTGCGAATCCATAAGCCCCCAGTACTCCGGTGATCAGATAGTTAAAAATGTGAGCGGTTATCGCATATGCGAGCGCTGTCGAAGGATCGAGTTGTAGGAGCGTTAGAGCAGCGACGGTAGTTAGCTCGAAAACACCTACCGCGCCGGGCGAGGAGGGTAAAGCTATTCCTAGGGCTGCTACACTGAGACTGAATCCAGCCCAAAGTAATTTTGCTTCTGGGAAAAATGCCAGCATCAGGCAGTAATACTGGATCACAGCTACACCCCAATTTAAGATGAATAAGAGTAGGGAGCGGGCGAATTGACCTGTATCCGTAAGAACTGTTAAACCGTTGAAAAAGAGCGGCAGCTGCGTTTGTCCTAGTCTATTTATGGTTGGCCAGCGAATGGTCCATTTTTCAAATAGGGCCAATATCAGTTCATTATTACGTGCGATCAGGTAAAAAATCATCAGACCTATGATGACCAGCAGGATGGCGGCTGCTGCAGCCGGAAAGGCCCAATTCCCGCCTACCACAAATGGCAAGGTGATCAGTAACAATCCTGCTGCCAGGGCAACATCCAGGGCACGTTCGATCAATATGGTCGAAAACACTCCCCAAAAACTGAGTTTGGATTTTTCAGATAACAAAAAAGAACGACCAATTTCACCCAGGCGGAACGGAAGGATATTATTTAAGAGATATCCTTCGTTGACCGTGAAAAAAACCTGCCAGAAAGCTGCTTGACCCTGTAATAGTGAGCGCCAGGCGAAAGTCCGCACAAACACCCACAACACTGCTAATAATCCTGCCAGAAGGATGAAACGATAATCCGCAAAGCGCAGGGCGTTGATAAACTGTTGAAAATCTACCACATAAAAAATAACTGCCAGAGATAATGCAGAAATGATCAAACCAGGAAGTATTCTTTTCAAGTTTTGCCCTGAAGGATCAGATGAATGCTCGTGGTTATTGTCTATTTCGGATTTCATGAAACGCCTAATAAGGTTCAAATCTGGTTCAATATAAATAGCGGATCAGTACAGGAACTCACAAACCCGGTGAAGTATACTAGATTTTGGCCTGCTTCTTTTTGATAAAGTTTTTATAAAATCCGCATTGAAAGCAGCCTAATGGAGCGCTTCAGCGGTCATCTTTTCAATTGATCGGTCCCTTTGCGGTTGAGTTTGGAGGTCACGATTACTCACACCTCCAATGACATAAACCATCCAGGCTAAAAATTCGATATTCCCTTTAGGTCCGGTGAGCGGTGATCGTAAGAGACCTGAGATGTGATACCCGTTTCGATCCGCGAAACCCAGGATGTCCAGTAAAACCCGCTGATGTACAGCTGGGTCGCGTATGACACCCTGACCACGGGCGGCTTCCTGGCGTCCAGCTTCGAATTGCGGTTTTATCAAGGCGATAATGTTCCCATTTATATCTCCATCCTGGTGGTTTGGACCCACATCCTGTGGATTGAACCAATCCTTGAATACAGGCAGAAGTTTCTTGAGCGAAATAAACGAAGCGTCGACGGTGATTATTTCGACAGGTTCAGGTAGGTTCTTCAAGTAACGTGCATTGATCCCTTCCATTGCTACTACGCGCGCATCTTGGCGTAATTTCCAATGTAAGATGCCCTTACCCACATCGATCGCATAAACTTTTTTGGCGCTGTTCTGTAAAAGACAGTCGGTAAATCCTCCGGTGGATGACCCAACATCCGCGCAAATATTCCCGGAAATTTCGATGGAAAAACCTTTCAAGGCGGCCGCCAGCTTTTCACCCCCGCGTGAAACGAACTGAGGCATTTCTAATATCTTGATATCCGAATCTGGAGATATTTTTGTGCCCGCTTTCAGCATCATTTGATCGTTCACACGCACCTGGCCTGCCATGATCAGCCGCTGTGCCTGATTGCGGCTCTCCACCAGGTTACGCTCTACTAAAAGAAGGTCCAAACGCTCTTTAGGCATATGAATATTTTAGCACGTTCACCCTTTGTAACTCGATGATTTAAAGCGAACCACCTGTTATATCCACAACAGATATGCTATCATTGCTTCATGATAATCGAAGGGTTGGCCGCGATTATCCAGACCATGCGCCCCAAACAATGGATTAAAAATGGGGTCATATTTGCCGCGCTGGTCTTCGACCGCCAGCTCGGTTTTAATAATCTGGCCGTTTTATTCCGGACTTTTGCTGGATTTATTATCTTTTGTCTGCTGTCTGGTGTGGTATATATCATTAATGACATTGCTGATGTTGAGGCAGACCGCAATCATCCGGATAAAAAGGGCAGACCAATCGCTTCCGGTAGATTACCGGTTTCGGCCGCACGCATCGTAACGATTGCGCTTCTGGTCATTATTTTTCCTCTTTCATACCTGTTATCGCCCGCATTTGCGGTTGTTGCATTGGCCTATTTAGTCCTGAATCTGGTTTATTCGAAGTGGTTAAAACATATCCCCATAATAGACGTTTTCTCAATCGCGTTAGGGTTTGTGTTGCGGGTATTAGCCGGGGCAACGTTGATCACTGTAGCTAGGTTTTCCCCATGGTTGTATGCTGTCACCTCATTAGGCGCGCTGCTGCTTGGATTTGGAAAACGTTACAGCGAGATCTCTTTGTTGGCTGGAGATGCCCAGGCTCACAGAAAAGTACTGGATGGTTATACTTTACAGCTGCTGGATCAATTTATCACGATTGTGTCTGCCATGACCATAATCGCCTACGGTCTGTACACCTTTTCGGCGCCCAATTTACCAGATAATAATGTTATGATGCTCACAATCCCTTTTGTTGTGTACGGCATCTTTCGTTATATCTACCTGCTTCAAGTAGATAAAATTGGAGGCGCTCCAGAAGAGTTGTTCCTGAAAGACAGGCCAATACAGATTGCGGTATTTCTGTGGGGATTATCCATATTGATAATTTTTTATATCTTTTAGGTAAATATCAAAATTTATTATTCCTTAAACATTTGGTATTAAACCCGAGCTGATAATGCACTTTGAGAAGATTTATATATGCCAGCAATAACTTCAACTGCCCCTGGAAAAATCATCATTTTTGGTGAACATGCCGTTGTTTATGGAAGACCTGCGATTGCGGTACCTGTTAACCAGGTGCGTGCCAGGGCTGCGATTATGGCTGAACCAAAAAAGCCCACCGGTGAAGTATTCATCGATGCGCCGGATATAAATTTGAAAACAAGCTTCGCAGATCTCCCAGATGACCATCCAATTAAACGTGCCATTTTTGGCGTAAAAACCTCTATAGGGATTTCTAGTCTACCTGCTTGTACGGTCAGGATAACATCGACAATACCTGTGTCGGCTGGAATGGGATCGGGCGCGGCTGTGTCTGTGGCGGTCATCCGGGCTTTTTCGGATTTCCTTGGACACCCATTACCGGATGAAGAGGTATCAAAGCTGGTATTTGAAGTGGAGAAAATTCATCATGGGACACCCTCTGGAATTGATAATTCGGTCATCACATATGCTCAGCCGGTGTATTACATTCCAGGAGAACCAATTGAAACATTATTAATTAACCAGCCGATTACACTGGTTGTTGGCGATACAGGTACTTCCAGTCCTACAACGGATACAGTGGGTGATGTCCGGCGCGCCTGGGAGGCAGACCAGACCAGATATGAGGGGTATTTCGATCGGATTGCAGATATTTCAAAGAATGCCCGCATTATCATAGAAAGCGGAGATCCGGCGGCGTTAGGTCCTTTAATGGATTTGAATCACGAACTGCTCAAAGAAGTAGGTGTATCTTCACCAGAGTTAGATTATCTCGTTGAGACAGCCCGCAAGGCAGGCGCTCTGGGAGCGAAACTATCTGGTGGAGGACGCGGGGGGAATATGATCGCTCTGGTCCCGGAGGAAACGACTTCAATTGTGTCAAATGAGTTGAAGGATGCCGGAGCGGTAAAAGTAATTACAACACGTATAAGAAATATTGAAAAATAAATAATTATGCTAAGAGAAAGTCCACCTTTCCCCAACCTGATCTTCCTAAAATTAGGCGGTTCCTTGATCACGGACAAGGGGAAACCCAACACGCCGCAGATTGAGGTCATCACACGCCTTGCTGCTGAACTTTCCTCTTTTATTCGTTCAAACCATAAGGCGCAGATAATTTTAGGTCACGGCTCCGGATCGTTTGGTCATGTGCCGGCGAAAGAATTTGGGACTCGCTCTGGTGTGTATGACGAAAAGGGATGGGATGGTTTTCTTGAGGTATGGAATGCTGCTGCAAAGTTGAATCATATAGTGATCGACTGCTTGGTATCTGCCGGAATGCCTGCACTGGCAGTTCCCCCGTCTGCGGTTGTTACTGCATCCAATATGAAGGTAGCCCGCTGGGATTTATCACCGATAAAATCTGCGTTGAAAGCAGGTTTGCTTCCGGTGGTTTATGGGGATGTCGCCTTCGATGAAGCGTTGGGAGGCACGATTCTTTCCACGGAGGATCTTTTTTACCACCTCGCGCTTCAGTTATCCCCGGAACGTATCTTGCTGGCCGGAATAGAGCCAGGCGTTTGGGAGGATTATCCTCAGCGCAGTCGAATCATTAGTGAAATTACCCCATCAAATTATGATTGTTATTTTACTGCTTTGAAAGGATCACAAGTGGTTGATGTTACTGGAGGGATGGCCAGCAAAGTTACCCAGAATTTGGAATTAATTAAAGAAGTGCCAGGATTAGAGGTAGTGATTTTTTCTGGATCACAACCAGGAATCCTGACAAAGGTATTAATGGGTACGGCAATCGGTACTATGGTCAAACTTTAGTGCGGGTTGTATATTATCAAATTCAATTTTGAATAATATTACTTATTGCGATGCCGGTGGTGGTTCTGAAATCTCAAAATAATCGAAATGGGAAACGAGATTCTTTGAAGGTTTCATATTTACCGATAGACTGTTGGTTGTACCGAGCCCAATCACCTCAAATTCAAAAGAATTTTCAATTTGCGCGATGCGGTACCACTCATCGGGTTTTGTCGCGAAATATCCTGTTATTGTGCCGCCCTCCCTCACCAATCTTAAATAGATATCCGTATCTTGCTGATTCCTTGGAAGCATATAAGTATCTCCCAAAGGATTCGTACTTACTTTTGTTTCCATAAAAAACCCGGTTCCGAATGATGGGAAACAAGGACCGCAGTAACCAACATTCAGCAGCACAAAATTAGCATCATCTTCGAACAAATAAATGTTCGCTTGTTGAAAATTTTCGTCCGGTTCGGCTAGGATGTGTGCTGTAATAACAAAATCACCCTCAGGGATAGCGCGCACCAGCGAATTGATTTGATAGCCATTTTTGAATATTGATGGATTGTCGGTGATTATTTGCAGGAATTTACCTTTTTCATTCTCAACAAAGGACCATTTTTGGGGATCTTCATCTTTCCACTCCCAGCCTGGTTGAAAATAACCTTCAAAATCGTCTCGGAATATTATCCCTTCAGGCAGCGGAGTTAGTGTGGGGGTTGCATTTGTTTCCAGATCAGGGGTGCTGGTCGGTTTTGTTGTCTTGGTAGGTTCTGTTGTGTCGGTCGGCAGAGGCGTATCAGTTGCTTCAGCTGACATCGAAAGAAGCTCCTTTGAAGGCGTTATAGTAGCCTCTGGAGTCCCGAACCATGAACATGCACTCAACAATAAGAGAAAACAAATACAGGGGATGAATACCTTACTCAATGTTATTTCTCCTTTATAACAGTGTATCTATCGGTGTGTAATCCATGCCAAAAGCGTCAGCCACACCCGTATAGGTAACTTTACCATTAACCACATTGGCTCCCCATTTAATCTCCGGGTTTTCCTGCATGGCTTTTTTCCATCCCTTGTTCGCGATTTCCACTGCATAAGGTAAAGTCGCATTGGTTAAAGCGACTGTGGAGGTTTTAGGTACAGCGCCCGGCATATTTGCTACACAATAGTGTACTACACCATCCACGACGTAGATGGGATCGTCATGCGTGGTTGCTTTGGTGGTTTCAAAGCATCCACCCTGGTCGACAGAAACATCAACCAGCACACTTCCTGGCCGCATGGTTTTAAGCATTTCGCGTGAGATCAAGCGCGGCGCTTTGGCACCCGGTATCAATACCGCGCCAACGGTTAAATCCGCAAATTGCACGAGCCTGCGTATTTGAGCCGGTGTGGACATAATCGGAAAGCAGTTACTGGGCATCACATCGCTCAGATAACGCAGCCGGTCCAGGTCCGTATCCAGGATATACACTTTTGCGCCTAAACCGCAGGCTACCTTAGCGGCGTTTATCCCAACAACTCCACCGCCGAGGATTAACACGTTACCAGGATCGACGCCGGGAACACCGCTCAGCAATACCCCGTGCCCCCCTTGGGTCATTTCCAGATATTTTGTGCCTTGTTGGATGGCCATCTTGCCCGCTACTTCACTCATTGGGGTCAGCAAGGGCAGTGAACCATCTTCTTTTTGAATTGTTTCATAAGCGATATTTACTGATCCGCTTTTTATCAGGACATTTGTTAGTGTTTCGGCTGCTGCCAGGTGCAGGTAGGTGAAAACAATTTGACCTTCACGTATTAAATCGTATTCTGGCGGCAGGGGTTCCTTTACATGCATTACCATATCGGCACGGTCGAATATCTCTTTAGGTGTACTTACGATTTCTGCGCCATGGTCTATATATGCTTCGTCGCTGAATCCACTTCCTATGCCTGCGCTTCCCTCCACTAATAATGTGTGACCATTTTCTTTCATGATCTCCACACCTGCAGGCGTCATCGAAACACGATTTTCTTCAGCTTTGATTTCTTTGAGTATACCGACGATCATTTACGTCCTCCGTAGAATATTGATGTGAATGGATATATATGGATAGGAATGTATTTGTAATTATAATCTTTAATTTGAAAAATCTTTATACTATTTGGCATTCGGGACAAATAAAACTTTGCGTGCTGCCAGTTTTAATCTTCTGTATTTCCGTACCGCATCTTGGACACGGCTGCCCTTCTTTATACCCAATTTTAATATCTTCCATCGTGAAACCGCCACCTTCACCGTAGATATTTAACTCGTAAAAAGCGCCGCCTTTATCCAGACTGGGCTGTAATCCATCATGGATGGCTTGAGCCAGCCGAAGTATATCTTCTTCGTTCATTGTGTCGATTGTCTGGTCGGGGTGAAGCTCAGCGAACCATAGAATGTCATGAACATAAGCATTCCCAATACCTGCGATTTTAGATTGGTCGAGCAAAAAAGATTTTATCCGGCTGCGTTTACCTTGCATACATGCATTCAATTCAGAACCAGAGATTTCCAGCGCATTCGGTCCCAATTTTGCCGTCATCTTATGCTGGGAAAGATTATCAATATGGACGAAATGAGCATAACCGAACCACCAGAAGTTTATCGCCAGGCATCTGTGGTCATCAAAATCAAATACCAGACGGTATTTTTCAGGTAAGGTTTGGCGGGTTACCAGCAGAATTTCGCCTCCCATTCCAAGATTTTGCAGCAGCCAGCCCTTTGTGGTTTTAATAAATATCCATTTTCCGTGTGGTTCTATGTTACGAATGACTGCACCGCTCAGATTAGAAATAAAATCCTTTTCATCAATATTGAGTGATTTAGGCTGCAGCACTTCCACGCCTGTAATGGTGCGGCCAACCAATTCTGGTTTTAACTCTTTTGCTCTGGAAAAGATTTCAGGAAGTTCTGGCATATAACCCTCCACAATTTAGCTTTGTAATTATTTTCTGTAACTACACGGAGTTGTCTATAAAGGTTGTTTTCTTAAAATAGGTAAGACAAGATGCTATCTTGTCTTGGACAAATTGCCTCAAAGAGACGCTACTCGGCCAATTTGTTCAACAAAGTGTAGCCATATCAGCTCAATGTTTGATTTAAATATGCTCAATGTCTTCCTGGGTTCTTTCATCTACTACATTACCAGTATTGAGCGTTGATTGCGGTTCAAACATTAAAATCCATGTTTCTTCGTCGGCGATAGGTTTATGCTCCACCCCGCGTGGAACAATATAAAATTCACCCTCATTAATCGGATATCCTCGCCGCGCAGCTTTATTTGCATGCAGCCTCTCACGACCAGAAAAAACTCATCTTCCAGTTCGTGTTTATGCCAGATAAACTCACCCTTGATCCTGGCGATTTTAACTACCTGTCCATTCAGTTCTCCTATGATCTTTGGGTTCCAGTGTTCTTTGAAGCTCGAAAACTTCTTTTCTAAATTTACTACTGGCATTTGTTATCCTTTATCCTTCTTTAAAAGTAAGGGGAACTTCATTCGAACAGTCCATCCACACTCAAATATCGTTGTCCTGTGTCGGCGAATATGCCTACAATCATGCTGCCTGCATGTTCACTTTGTTTGGCAATCTCGAGCGCTGCGTGCGCAACCGCGCCTGAAGAGATGCCAACCAATATTCCTTCACTTCTGGCGATCTCCCGGCATTTATCAAAAGCTTCAGATTCGCTCACTAAAAAAAATTCATCAATATAATCGAGGTCCAATGTGTTGGGGGTAAAGCCCGGCGCGGTCCCCATCATACGGTGTGGATGAAATATACCTTGGGATATATAGGGGGATTCTTGAGGTTCAACGGCAACCAATTTGACCTCTGGTTTACGTTCCTTTAAATATTTTCCGGCTCCGCAGATTGTGCCTCCGGTGCCCAAACCTGCAACCAAGACATCGATCTTGCCATCTGTATCCTCCCAGATTTCAGGACCTGTGGAAAGGTAGTGCGATTTCGGATTGGAAAGGTTTGTGTGCTGACCGACATAAAAATATTCGGGATGCACCTCCAAAATTTCACCCATCACCCGTCTGGCTCCACGCGTCCCCTCGGAAGCGGGCGTCAGTATTATTTCTGCGCCCAGAGCTTTTAATATATTCCTGCGTTCCAAGCTCTGGATCTCAGACATTACCAATATCGCTTTGTACTTTTTTATGGCTGCGATATAAGCCACCGCAATACCTGTGTTGCCGCTGGTCGTCTCAATTAATGTATCCCCGGGAGAGATTTGCCCGACCCGCTCTGCATCCAGAATGATCTGCAGAATAGGACGGTCTTTTAGACTCATGGGATTCATAAATTCGCACTTCGCATAGATTTCCCAATCCCTGGCGAATCGACCTAATCTAAGCAGAGGAGTGTTCCCTATCAGCTGTGTGAGATCATGGTAAATTGCCATCGATCCTTACCCTCAGCGGCTTGCCAACCCACCTGCAGTTTCACCGCCATCGATCACATAAGTCTGCCCGGTGATATAGGCGGCTTCATCTGAGGCCAGAAAGGCAAACAGTGATGCGATTTCCTGCGGGGCAGCGTGTCTTTTTAAGGGAATTTTTGAATTTACGGCATTCATCATTTCTGGAGTGTATTCAGCTTCCTGCATGGGTGTCAAAACGTAACCTGGACATACTGCCACCACGCGCACATGCGGCGCCAGCTCAAGCGCCATGGATCGGGTTAGCTCGATCACACCTGCTTTTGAAGCGTTGTAGTCCGCGTAGTTTGGGTAGCCCAGCAGACCATTTGTGGATGCCATGTTTATGATAACGCCCGCGCCTGCCGCTGTCATGCGTTTGGCTGCTTGTTGGGCGACATAAAATACCCCATTCAAATTGATATCGATCACCCGCTGCCATTCATCCGGAGTAATATCTAAAAACGTATGGCGCAAGCTGATGCCGGCATTGTTCACCAATACATCCAGCCCACCCCACAGGTGGTCAAGCTGCTCGAATGCCCTTTGGACTTCATCAGGCTTGGAAACATCAGCGGCGCTGATCGCTTCAAGTTCAGGCATTTCCTCAAATATTTTTTGATTTGCTACTGGATCGACATCCAGAACGACTACGCGTGATCCTTCATCGACAAATCGTTTCACGGCAGCCGCGCCAATGCCGCTGGCGCCGCCGGTAATGAGCACTCGTTTGTCTTTCAGACCTTGCATCTGGTTCGCCTCCGTTTTGATCGAGATAGATAATTATTTAAATCCCCGTTGGAAGAGTTTTAGTCACAACTGTTGGATAAAATTCCACACGACATCATTAAATCGCTGCTGGTCTTCGAGGTTCGGAAGATGCCCGGCATTATCGAAAATTACAAATTCACAATCCTGGATACTGCCTGCCATTTGCTCTGCTTCCGCCAATGGAATAATCTGGTCTTCTCGTCCATGAATGACCAAGGTGGGTATATTAATTTCTCCCAGCGTTGGGGTTGAATCGGGACGGTCTTTCATCGCCATCAATGCTCCTACGGTACCCTCAACGGAAGTGCCCATCATGATGCCTTTCACGTTTCTAACCAACTCGGGATTGGTATCTAAAGTCGCCGGAGATATAAGTTTTGGCAGCATTCCTTCTACAATCGGGGTGACGCCGTCCTGCAGCACATTCTGGGCAGCTTTTTCGCGATTTGTTTTTCCTTCAGGGGGGTCATCCCCAGCCCGGGTAGCGGTTAAGATCAATCCTGCCACTCGCTGCGGGTACTGTCTGAAAAACTCAAA
This sequence comes from uncultured Chloroflexia bacterium, assembly GCA_963753725.1. Taxonomy (GTDB): domain Bacteria; phylum Chloroflexota; class Anaerolineae; order Anaerolineales; family UBA4823; genus CAVWDI01. Next base: position 251,460 of record CAVWDI010000006.1, read on the forward strand.
GGTTAAATACCCGCCCATAGAATGCCCACAAACTACGACCGGATGATTGATCCCTAAGTGATCCAGCAGGGCGTTGAGATCGCCCGCCAGCAGCTCCATCGAATACGGACCAGGGACGGCCTCAGAATCACCGTGACCTCGCAGGTCTGGAGTAATTATATGGAATGAAGTATTCAGCGCTTCTAGTTGAGGCAGCCACATGGCTTTACTTAATGGAAAGCCGTGGATAAATAAAAGAGGAGTTCCGCTGCCTGCTTCAGCGTACGCCATTTCAAAATTGTTGATATTGACTTGCATGAATTCCTCCAGAGTTGTTGGATATCAAATTTTAACAATAATAACCCAGATTGTTGAACAAAATGAAAATTTGTGAATATCCACGATAAAAAAGAATTGTTGAACAAATTGCCAATTTGTTTTACTTACTCGCAAATATCTCCTTGAATAAATCCAAAGATCCGATAACCGCCCCGCTCATAATCAGCAGCATAGCAATCCCTGAAACCCAGGTTATCGTGTGCCCGCCCAGCAGGACCAGGACCAAGGTGGATGTCATGGGTATGAGATATGCAAGTGATCCGATGATGCGCGGGTCGCCGCGTTTGAGGGCTGCGTCCCAGGTAAAAAAAGCTGCCCCCATCGGACCAATCCCCAACAGAACCAGCGCAATCCAATCAGAAGTGATCATGTGGACTGGCTGAACAGCTGGTGAGGACACCCAATAAGCGATAAATGCCAAAATACCTGAAATCAGGCAAAATAATCCAACCGCGCCAGTTGGGAATGGGGGTAGTCTTTTCGTCATCAGTGAATAACATGCCCATGTGAGCGCCGCTCCGGTAGCCAGCAGATAACCTCTCAAGTTAGCAAAATCCAGTTCAAGCCGGCCCCCTGTTATGATCAACCCGGCGCCCAATAATCCTATAAATGCGCCAATAAAATGGTGGGCATGCAGCCTATATCCAGACAGGAACAGAGGGGAAAACAAAACGATCAGCAGCGGCCACAGATAATTAATTAGATTTGTTTCAATTGGAGGGGCGTATTTAAAAGCGGAGAAGTAAAGGAAGTGATAACCGAAGATTCCGGCAATTCCAACAGCCAATGTGATTAGAGGTATTCGCCAGGAACGGATGCTGAACGAACTGAAAATTCCGCTGACCGTCAATGCAATCGCAACTACCAGAAATGGAGGCAGATGGCTAACCCGCGCTCCAAGGAACGCCAGGAAACTCCATAATACTATTGAGGTTATCGCAAAAAAGGTGGCAGTTGGGGGCATCCTCTGGATAAAGTATCAAATCTTGCGCGGCTCATGTTACATATTCGAGGTTCAATTCAACTACAAACCCCATATATTCCAGGCGGATTCGGCGTTCAAAATCAGAATAATTATCGCTTTTATATCTTGCCGGAGTGAAAAAAACTTCCCGTTTTTGACCCAGGAAATTGGTCTGGTTCAGAAATCCGGCCGATGAAATGGATAAGCCAATATCCTCTGCAGCCAACAGTTCTACATCACTTACAAATCCATATACCCGGATAGTTGTTTCACCAGGTGGGAGTACTGCTCGTGAGAGGTCAAGATGAATATCACCGACAAACATCCAGATTTCCTCATTTTGTGCGGCCCATTCTGTATGCCGGCTGATCTCGTATATTGGGCGGAATTTTGCTCCGGGTCCCAGAAATCCGAATTTCGGGCGTAATAATAAAATTACACCCACCAGGATCAAACACAGCGAAAAGAGGATCGCCAAAAAATTGATATTTAAGAAATAGCTGATAATTTGTAATAATCCTAACGCGATCAATAAGCTTCCCGCGATTAAAAGTACTTTGTTCCGCATATTCGATTTCCTTTTTAAATATATCTAATCACTGCTTTCGGATTCTGGTGGGTATATTTGCCAGCCGCGTTCCTTGGCAAGCGTTTTCAGGTTTTCATCCGGGTAAACCGCAGTTGGATTTCCCACCATATCCAGCATATGCAGGTCGGCTATCGAATCGGCATACGAAAAGCTGTTCGTATAGTCTATAGTATAGCCAGCATTGCTGAGAAATTCTTTTGTCATGCTTGCCTTATACGAATCGATGCAGGTGGGTTTAAGGCTGCGGCCGGTGTTGCGGCCGTTTACGACTTCGAATGCTGTGCCGATTGCGTGATCAGCGCCTAAACGTTCAGCTGTCTTCTGCACCATAGGAAGCGGACCGGAGGACACCAATACCACCAGGTCGCCGGTTTCCTTATGGCGGTTGAGAATCCCGACCGTGTCTTCCCTCCAAAATTGTTCGATGTATTCGATGGTAAATTTCCAGGCTTTATTTGCTTCTTCGATGGTATCACCGCGCACGAACCAGGCCATGTTGGCTGCCCATGGACCCCGGAATTTACCCTCGGATATCAACCCCAGACGTCGTAAAAAGAATAACGGGTAATGAAACCCGAAATAAAAGTAGCGGGTAGCGCGTTTCAACCCATTCAGGCGGTAATATTCGAGAAAACCTGCCCATGTCCGTCCGCTGGTTAAAGTCCCATCCACATCGAAAAACGCGGCCCTGGTCCTTTCTTGTTTATCCATGTTCTTTATTAAAATTTTCCATGAAATATTACGCCCTTATGAAAGAGTAGTTAAAGATGCAAGTTTACGAACCGCTGCCAGGTGTTCGTCCGGTGTGTTTAACCCACAATCCATGGTGTTAATTGATACATGCGTTGCGCCAATGGAATCCCAGTCTTTAAGCGACTTAATCCAGGATCCCGGGTTCCCATCTCCATAGCTTATGCGCGCTTCAATACCAATATCGTCACGAGTTCGCCCTGCCTGGGCAAGATATCGATCGATTTTATTGAGAATGACCTGCGCTTCATGCGTGTTTTTTACCATTGGCATCCACCCGTCACTCAAATTCGCCACACGTTTCAGGACCGGCTCTGCCCAGCCTCCAATCCAGATAGGGATGGGTCTTTGGACGGGCAGTGGATTCACTCCCGCGTCTGGAATCTTATCCCAGCGTCCGTCATATTCAACCAGGGGCTGGGTCCACAATAGTCGAAGAAGCTTAATTTGTTCCTCCACGCGCTGGCCGCGAACATGAAAATCCTCATTCAAAGCCTGGTATTCGATTTTATTCCAGCCAACACCAATGCCTAACCGCAGACGACCGGCGCTCAGTACATCCAGTGTAGCCGCTTGTTTGGCGACCAACGCAGTTTGACGTTGGGGTAGGATGAGAATACCGGTCGTGAACTCCAACCTTTGGGTGACTGCTGCCATATAGCTAAATAACAGGAATGGTGATAAAAATGGGTCTTCACACGTATAAGGACCTTCAAAAGTACCCTCACGTGTAGGGTTTGCGCCCAGTACATGTTCGTATGCTAGGATGTGGTTGAAGCCAAGCTCTTCCGCGTTCTGGGCATAATCCTTGATCGCAGATGGGTCGCTCCCGTATTCAGTCTGAGGATATACCAAACCAATTTTCATTAAGCGCTCCTAATAAGATAATAAATAAAGTAACTTGGTAACTAATTCATTTCCAGCGGGTTCCCTGTTGGATTGTAAATGATGGTCATCAATTTACAATTCATCCAGCTGGTTATTAATCTGATCAGCTGTTTTCTGGTACTGCGCCAGTTTTTCACGTTCTTTGTCCACGACTTCAGGCGGCGCTTTTTGAGCAAACGGCCCACTGAGAAGTTTGCTCAACCGGTCGATTTGGGACAGGGTTTGATCCTTTTGTTTTTCGAGACGAGAGCGTTCCTCTGAAACATCCATCCCGCCTGTTGAAGGCAGGTATATGCTTGAAGATCCGGTTACCAGAACGATGTTATCTTGGGGTTTTTGTTCAAGATACTCGATGATCTCGAAGTTGTCTATTTCTATTCTTGCCAAAGAGGTGATAGTATCCGACTGTTGGATCATTGTGCTTGTTGAATCTCCTGCTTCAATCATTACTTCCGATAATTTCACGGAAGGTTTTATTTTCATTTCCGACCGATGGTTACGAATTCTTCTTATAACTTCTTGTACCTCCAAGAATTGTGAAGTTTTTTCTGATTCCCACTCTTCTTCATCTTGTGACTGCGGCCAAGGAGCGATCATCAATGCCTCCGGCCAATCCTGGGCGACTTCCGCGAGCGGTGAACTCAGTAGGGCTTTCTTAAAGTGACCCCACAATTCTTCGGTCACGAAGGGTGTAAAGGGATGCAGCATTCGCAGGCAGTTATCCAGCACTCGTGCCAGAGTATAGGCTGTGAAGTATGCACGCTGTCCACCCTGGTTGAGCTGCAGTTTGGTTATCTCAACATACCAATCCGCAAAATCTCCCCAGAAGAACTCGTAAATCAGCCGTCCCGCCTCGCCGTACTGGAAATTTTGGAATAAACGTTCGACATCGCGGATCAAATTCTGTTGGCGCGCCCATATCCAGGAGTCAGCTAACGTCCATTCCGGAGGATCCAGGTCTTCCTGGTCCTCGATGCTCGAGATTGCGCCGATAACAAACCGTCCGGCATTCCACACCTTGTTAGTGAAATTGCGGTTCGCCTGGACTTTTTGCAGGCTCACATTGAGGTCTTTTCCGGGAGTTGAACCGACCAGCAGCGTGAAACGCAGCGCATCTGTACCCAGTTCATCCATCACTTCCAGCGGGTCGATCACATTTCCTGCGGACTTACTCATCTTGCGCCCGTTCTCATCGCGCACCAGGCCGTGCAGATAAACCGTCTGGAAAGGAATCTGCCCGGTGAATTCCAGGCCCGACATGATCATGCGCGCCACCCAAAAGAACAGAATGTCGTACCCGGTTTCCATCATGGTGGTCGGGTAAAAGTACTTATAATCGGGGGTTTCTTCCGGCCATCCCAGGGTAGAAAAAGGCCACAAACCGGATGAAAACCATGTGTCAAGCACATCCTCATCCTGGGTCATATTCGTGCTGCTGCATGACGCACAGTGGGTTGGATCCTCCCGGGAGACGGTCATTTCACCGCAGTCATCGCAGTACCAGACGGGAATGCGGTGCCCCCACCACAACTGGCGTGATATGCACCAGTCTTCAATATTCTCAAGCCAGTTGAAATAAACCTTCCTAAAATGTTCAGGGACGATTTGTATACGGCCATCACGAACGGCTTCGAGAGCTTGCTGCGCCATTGGTTCGATGCGTACAAACCACTGGGTAGAAACCATAGGTTCCACGATTTCTCCCCCTCGCTGAGCACGCGGTACATTTAGCATATAAGGCTCTTCTCTGATGACGAGACCGGCTGCTTTCATGTCCTCCCACATATTCAACCGGGCTTCGTAGCGGTCCTGCCCAAAATAAGGACCTCCATTCTGGTTCACTTTTGCCCCCTCATCCAGCACAGAAATAACCTCCAGATCGTGCTGCAATCCGATCTGGTAGTCGTTCGGGTCATGTCCAGGAGTGATTTTTAATGCGCCCGTACCGAATTCTCTATCCACATACTCGTCCGCTATCACTGGGATTTTTCGCCCAAGGATCGGAACCACCACGCTTTGTCCCACATAATTCGAATAGCGCGGGTCCTGCGGGTGTACTGCCAGGGCGCTGTCGCCCAATATTGTTTCAGGCCTGGTGGTTGCGACCGGGATGTATTCTTCGTCTGAATCGGCCAGTTTATATTTAAAGAAATACAGTGTGCCCGGTTCCTCGGAATACTCAACCTCCAGGTCAGACACAGCGGTCCTCAAGCCAGGCGACCAATTGATAAGTCGCGGCCCGCGGTAGATGAGACCTTTGTCATACAGGCGGACGAATGCTTCCCTGACAGCACGCGATAATCCTTCGTCCATCGTAAAGCGTTCACGATCCCAATCGCAAGAAGCGCCTATGCGGCGGATTTGTTTGGTGATAAGACCGCCATATTTCTCCTTCCACAACCAGGAGCGGCGCAGGAATTCTTCGCGTCCGACCTGTTCGCGTGAGAGACCTTCATCCAACAGAGACTTTTCTACCAACAGCTGGGTAGCGATGCTGGCATGGTCGGTCCCGGGTACCCACAGGGTCGGGATACCTTTCATGCGGTGGTAGCGTACCATCAAATCTTCCATTGATACGAACATGGCATGTCCCAAATGGAGGCAGCCTGTTATGTTGGGAGGTGGGATAGTCAGGACGAATGGTTTGATACCCGGATCAAATCCGGAATCCTGAGGATCGTTGGTAGGTTTAAAAAAACCTTTTCCTTTCCACCAGGTGTATATCCTTTCTTCGGTTGTGTGAAAATCATAGGTTTTCGGCAGCTTATATTCAGCCATATTTCCTCGCAATCAATCAATGGTTTGTTTTAAAGGATAAATTCTCCGCGCAGCACAGTAACCGCAGCGCCGCCAACTTTCACGGATTGGATGTCTTCGGGCGGACCAAGTACTTCCACTGTAGCCAAACCAGGACGTCCTATCCAGTGGCCTTGTTCGGCATTGAATTCTTGTTTATCAATCAATCCATAACGCCATAGATATGCGGCCATTCCACCGGTAGCTGAACCCGTGAATGGATCTTCGTATACATCCGGCGGCGGAGATAGATGGCGAGCAAACGTGTCGCCTTGCTGCGTTGCGCCGTTCAAACAAAACAGGTGCGGACTGGTGAAATCGGCCCGATCCAGCAGCTGATTGTATGCTGAAAAATCCAGTTGCGCCTTAGCGAGTGCATCTAATGACTTGAGGGGGATCATTAGTTGTGGTGTTCCAGTACTGACGGTCTGGATCGCATACCCATCCAACAGGTCATCTTCCTGCAGCCCGAAAACTGGCAGTACATCCTGCGCTGTGTAAGTGTCCATAAATACAGGTTTCATTTGGGTCATCTTTATATGTTCTACCTGCTGATTGTGTGAGTAGATATCGACGGGTATTGGACCGACTTTCAGTTCCAACGTTATGGACATAAAATTGTTTTTAACAGGCAGCCGGCCTGAATCGACCAGCGCGAAAGTGGTGGCGATCGTTGGGTGACCTGCCAAAGGGATCTCATCAGCCGGTGTAAAGAAACGCATGCCGAAGTCTGCCTGTTTAGATTTGAACACAAAGGCGGTTTCTGAAAGATTCATTTCGCGTGCGATCTCCAGCATCGTTTCATCATCCATCCCATCTGCGTCGAAAAGAACAGCGCACGGGTTGCCGCCCATTGGCCTGTTTGTAAATGCATCCACTTGATAAAATGGATAACTTGGCATCCTTTATTCTCTCCTATTTCTTGTGTTTATTCTCAAAAAATCAAAACCCTTTCATCCAAATGAGGACGAAAGGGAATTATTCCGTGGTACCACCTCGCTTCGCCAGAGGAGTATATCCGGCGCGCTCACTGCCCTGAAGTTTCCAAATTGAGCTACACTGGTCAGGGTTTTGCTGTAACGGGCTCTCCCGTGCTGTTCTACTCTGCCAGATATTCAGATATTGGCATTTCTTCAGCATTTAATCCAGGTGACTTTCAGGAAGTAGTTTCTTAGGGGGCTTCCAGCCAAAGGCCTTTCCTTCTCTGTTCAGGCTCTTCTTCCTTACTCCTCCTGGGCGATCATTTATATAAAGTTGTAGGAAAATAATTAAACCACAATTTCAAAAGAAAGCAAGGCAAACGCCCGGCAATTTTCTCTCGAAAGAATATAGATTTGTATTTGATTAATGTTTCTTGATTTTGAACATAAACTATGCTATCCTACGTTAGATCGTAGATTTATGGTTGCTTTTGTGCAATTTATCTGCGAAACGGGGAATCCCCAAGAAATAATATCCCTGGATGCGTATCAAAACTACCAAATAAAAAATATTTCGGCGCATACGAAACAGCGTCGATAGAACGGAAGTGTACATGTTTCAACGAGAACGAATTGCAGACGGTGTTTACTCTTTTCAAAGTGACATTTATGCTCAAGTAAATGCTGGGGCAGTCATTGGGCCGGATTGGGTTGTGGTCATCGATACACTGGCTCTCCCGGAAGAATCAATAGCTATCCGAAATTTTATTGAACAAGAAATCAATATGCCCATAAGGTATGTGATCAATACGCACAGCCATGCGGACCACGCCTGGGGAAATTGTTTCTTCCCGGGAGCGACGATCGCTGCGCATTCCTTGTGCCGCCAATATCTGGATACAAAGGGACGGGCTTCTCTTGATGCCATACGCAAAACCAATCTTTCTTTTAAAAATGCACAGATCGTCCTCCCTCAAATAACGTTTGCACACGGCGAGATTAAACTCCAGGTAGGGAAAAAGACTCTCAAGCTCTTTCCACTTCCTGGACCCTGCTCGGACAATATCGGCATCCTGATAGAGGAAGACCGGGTGTTGTTTGCAGGTGATGCGATCATGCCAATACCTTATATTGTGGATGGTGATTTCGATGAAACCATTGAGACCCTTAAACAAATCAGTAAAATGGGTTTGGAAAATATCGTGCAGGGTCATGGCGATATTGTACTAAGGGGTGAGGTGGAATTATTTTCCAAAGAGAATATCGAATACCTGATCAAATTAAGAAGAATTGTTCGAAATTCAGCGCGCCGAAAATACCCCCGAGATGTATTGGATGTGGCCAATATTGAGGATTGCGGTAAGAGCCGTGTCTTGATCGGGGGACTAGCTCCAGAATTGCATCATAATAATTTGCTGGCTCTGTACAAACAGATTTACGGCGAACCAGCACGCGCCCTCGAAGACGACGATTATTATGAGGTTTAATCTGGATTCGCTGAAGTGACAATTACCGGTATTTCCTGAACTAAACCCGCTCGGATTGTGTAACCCCTGCAGTCCCACTTATTCCCATCATAAGCCCAGATCAAGTATACAGAATCTGGATAATGGGCTTGTTCAATATCCGTAATGGATGGCGATGCCGGTCCTTGTGGGTGGGAATGGTAGATGGCCGCAAGTTCAAATCCTTTATCTTCTAGTTCGTTAAATGCCTCTAATTGATCGTGGGCATCCATCCGGTAGCGATATGCACTGCGTAATTCATTACGAGCGGGGAAAGACAGCCGCGCGTATATATCCACCCCTGCCTGTTTACCGCCCAGTATGCCACATGCTTCGATCGGTGTTTCCTCTTCTACATGTTCCTGCATAGCATTCCACAGTTGAATTGGAATAAATAACCGTTCGTTTTTTCTTTCTTCCATTATAGCTTTGTGTGTAATTGATTTCTTGCAGTTTGAGAGAATAAAATCGTAACTGTTAAATAAAGACCGCAGCGCCCCAAATGACAAACGCGATCACAACTGGTTCAACAAGGGCTTTCCGAGGGGACTCGCCGTCAGCAATGTTTCCTAGATATACCATTAAACCGTATGCGGGAGCTAAAAGCGCCAGACCGTATGCGATGGGTGAAATCCGCCAGTAATGAAGCGCAGCCGCAAACTGGCCGATTATGAGTGATATTAAAATCGCGTTTGTGTACTGCCAGCTTTCATGGAATCGTAGATGGAGGGTGCGCAAACTGACCAATCCCACCGCAATCATCAGCACTGGCAGGATCATAATTAAACGTGTCCCTGCAATACGAAGAGCGATAGACAGCGCCAGAAATATCGCAAAGGATACAGTCGTCAATCCAATGGCTGCGGGTATAAAAAACTCGTCTTCATCATCCAGTGTGATGTATTCTGCAAGGACTACCAGCATCAAGAGTGCGCCTCCTAAAATATATCCTAACCACCATATAGGTCCAGAGGGAAGCTGGTATAGGGGTAAACCAATTACAAGAGAGGTAAATGCGGGCAGCAGCCAGTGTCCTATGGTTGGTTCCGATCCAATATTCGGATGATTGCGCAGTATTTGACGCGTCCCGGAAGCAGTCATCCCGGCTACCAATACAGCGATAATCAATTGGATATTTAATTGGAAGGAAATATATACGCCGGGTAATTGGAAGCCGATCTCCCTTCCGGGTATATTGATGAACCTGGCCAACGCATAAGCTAACAGGATCATCGCGGTCAACACACTGAGACGATCGGCCTGGGGCAGGCTGCGCCTTTTCACATTTTCCTGCATAAAAGGATTGTACCTGCCGATTATTGAACTGCCAAGCGGAGAAAAGATCACTTTGTGCGGCTTGACGAATATAACTGCTGCGCTTAGGATAGGAATGGAATAAAAGAGGCAGACCTCAATGAAAATTGGAATGATGGCGGATTTGTATAAACCACACATAAGCGGTGTGACCAACTACATTTCCATAAACAAAACGCATTTAGAAAGCGCTGGTCACGAAGTATATGTGTTCACATTTGGTGAGGATGGAAAAGATGATGGTGAACCGAACGTAGTTCATTCTCCCGGTTTACCCATCTCCGATACAGGATATTACCTGAATGTGCGCTATTCCAGTCGTGCTCAAGCGTTGTTAGACAGCATGGATGTCGCCCATGTTCACCATCCGTTTGTGAGCGGCTCGCTAGCGCTTCGCTACTGCCGACCTATCGGGATTCCTATCGTTTTCACAAACCACACCCGATATGATCTGTATGCCAAGGCGTATATGCCGATCATAGGAGATGCCCTGGGAGAGCCTGCTCTACGGGCATATCTGCCTTCATTTTGCCGTTCTTGCAACCTGGTGATTTCACCTTCTGAAGGGATGCGAGAGGTATTGATGCAAATCGGTGTTGATGTTCCGGTTGAAGTGGTTCCAAATGGTGTGGATGTTAAGCCTTTCTTAGAACCTGGAACGCCTCAGGATCGCGGGACATTTGGTTACCAATCCGAAGACGTAATATTTAATTTACATGGGCCGCTTAGGTCCAGAAAAGAATTTACCTTTTTTATTGCGCGCCTTTGCAGGCGTGAACCAGGCTTTTGATCAAGCTAAATTGTTAATCATTGGCGATGGTCCTGAAAGTAAAAACCTCCAGGAGCGAGTTAGGCTGATGGGGATCGAAAAATCTGTGCAGTTCACCGGGTCGGTATCTTATGATCAAATGCCGAAATACCTGGCGATGGGTGATGCTTTTGTGACCGCATCGATTACGGAAGTGCATCCTTTATCGCTCATTGAATCCATGGCTGCTGGTCTGCCTGTGCTGGGGATCCAATCGCCCGGTATTGGGGATACTGTACAGGATGGAGAGACGGGTTATTTGATTGCAGAGGAAGACCTGGCTGGCTTCACTGCGAGTATGGTTCGATTGGTGGTCGATCGTGAAGCTTGCAAACAGATGAGCATCGCAGCGCGAGAAATTGTTAATAAATATGCAATTGAAAACACCACCCAATTAATGCTTGCCCAATATGAAAAGGTGATCGCGGGTACCCCCAGGCGAAAACGCGGTTTATGGAGCCGGATGCGCAGGATTGGGATGCGATCAGGGAAATGAAAAATAACCGCCAGGATTTAGGAAGGTGGGGAGAACGGACTGCGAGTGAATATTTAATGGAACAGGGCTACCAGATCATAGAACGCAATGCTCGTACTCAGTACGGTGAGATAGACATTGTTGCCGTTCAAAGAACTGAAAATCCGATGAACTTTAACCAGTCCGGAGGTAAAGATATTTCGATTGTGGTCTTCGTAGAAGTAAAGACCCGCACCACGGACCTGTTCGGACCACCTGAAGTATCGATAAATACTCGCAAACGCGAACATATCATTTCTTCCTCCCAGGCTTATCTTCAATCGCACCCAGAATTGGATGGAGATTGGCGGGTAGATGTGATCGCCATCCAATGTAAGGCGGAAAATTCACCGTTTGAAATTACCCATTTCGAAAATGCATTCTCCGGATTCGATCCCGAATAATTCAGACGGACAGCAAGGGGGGGATGTTTTACCTTTGGTTGTGATCCTGGGACCTACTGCAGTTGGTAAGACAAAAACAGCCATGCAGTTAGCTGAACGTTTCCCGGGCGAGATCGTCTCAGCAGATTCGAGATTGCTTTACCGCGGCATGGATATTGGTACTGCCAAACCTTCTCCAGACGAACGTGCACGCCTCCCCCACCACTTGATTGATGTGGCAGACCCGGATCAAATCTGGAGTCTGGCGATGTTCCAGAGTGCTGCCAATAAAGCCATATTTGAGACCGCCAGGCGCAAAAAACTACCGTTCCTGGTGGGTGGGACAGGTCAATATATCAAGGCGGTGACGCAGGGTTGGATTATCCCCAGTGTGGCGCCAGATAAACACTTACGGGCAGCGCTCGAAAATTGGGCATTGGAAACTGGAGCGCAGGGTTTGCACCGCAGATTATCCATACTCGATCAGGAAGCGGCCGCGCAAATTGAACCCAATAACCTGCGCCGTACGATCCGCGCCCTGGAGGTAATTTTTACTTCCGGACGCCGCTTTTCAGCGCAGCGGAGAAAAGCCGGCACACCATATCAAAAACTGGTGATTGGTCTGCAGCGTCCACGAACAGAGTTATATGAACGGGTCGATTTACGCATCGAAAGGATGTTCGCGTTTGGTTTTATCGATGAAGTAAAAAAACTGTTGGATGCAGGGTACTCGCCTGAACTGCCGTCTATGTCGGCGATCGGTTACCGGCAGGTCATTTCGTATCTTCAGGGGGAGATTTCAATTGATGAAGCTGTGGAACAGATAAAAAGAGCGACCCGCATTTTTGTGCGCCGGCAGGCGAACTGGTTCAAATTGGATGATCCGGCAATCCACTGGTATGAAGTCGGGCAGTACACAGTGGACGAAATAAGTAAAAAAATTCAAAATTGGCTGGACTGAAAAAGGTGGCAGAATTCATAATCCTTTCACCATTATTTCCTGCAAAGGAATAACACCCGAAATACATACAACATGAATTGATTTTATTAAGTATGCCAGCATATAATTATTGACTTTCTTAGAAAATCTTTCTATACTATTAGGGTAAAAAAGGTTCAGGGAAACCATAATAATATTCAAATCGATTCATTCTGGAGGCGGAAATGAACGAGCGACCGTGGTTAGGACATTATGATGAGGGTGTACCACATACGATTGAATACCCCGATATAACTTTATTCGAACTGCTTGAACGATCTGCAAAAGACTTTCCCGATACCACCTGCACGATTTTTAAAGGCGCTAGGATTAGTTATCAGGAAATGAACGCCGTTTGCGACCGGCTCGCGGCTGGTTTATTTGAGATTGGCGTGAATAAGGGTGATCGAGTAGGCATTTTCATGCCGAATACACCCCAATTTATTATGGCATATTTTGCCGTATTAAAAGTGGGCGGTATCGTTGTGGCTACCAACCCGCTTTACTCGGAAAGGGAAGTGACTCACCAGGTAAATGATGCTGGGATAGAGATCATGATTGTAATGAGCAATTATTACAACCTGGTGAAGAAGATAAAGCCGGGTACGCCCATCAAAACACTGGTTGTGACCAATATCAAAGAGACTTTACCCCCAATATTATCCTTCCTGTTTGGGTTGACCAGAGAAAAGAAAGGCGGCTTTCGGGTCGAACTGGCACAGGGCGATCTATGGATGAAGGAAATGATCGAACAGCACAAACCTGAAGAGTGTCCTGAAGTGGAAGTATCACCTGATGATATCGCCTTGTTCCAATACAGCGGGGGTACAACCGGGATTCCGAAAGGCGCCATTGCGCTGCACCGCAACCTGGTCGCCAATGCACTTGAGATCAAAACATGGGTCCCAAAAACAAAGATGGGGCAGGAAGTGGTGATGATGGCGATTCCGCTGTTCCATGTATACGGGATGGTGGCCGGGATGTGTTTTGCAATCGCTTCGGCGGCAACGATGGTGATGATCCCCAATCCGCGCGATATCAAGGATGTGTTGGAGAGCCTGCAGAAGTACAAGGTCAGGCTTTACCCGGGTGTCCCCGCTATGTATAACGCCATCAATATCAATCCGGATGTGCTTGATGGAAAATATGATTTGACTTCTATTTATGCCTGTATCTCCGGCTCTGCGCCGCTCATGATGGAGACCAAACATGAATTCGAAAAGTTAACCGGTGGGACGCTGGTAGAAGGTTATGGGCTTTCAGAAGCGCCGACCGCATCCCATTGCAACCCCATTGATGGAAAGAACAAACCCGGTTCTATTGGTTTACCATTGCCAGATATCGACGCGCGCATTATCAGCCTGGAAGACGAAGAAACCGTGCTGCCTCCCGGTGAGATCGGTGAACTGGTGATCAAAGGACCGCTGGTTTTCAAAGGCTATCACAAGATGCCGACCGAGACCGCCAATGCGCTGCGGGATGGGTGGCTGTATACTGGTGATATCGCCCGCATGGATGAGGATGGTTATTTTTACATCGTCGACCGGAAAAAAGAATTGATCAAACCCAGCGGTTATCAGGTCTGGCCGCGCGAAGTCGAAGAAGTCATCGCTGAGAATCACAAAGTTCACGAAGTGGGTGTAGCTGGTGTCCCGGATTCATACCGCGGAGAGACGGTTGCAGCCTGGGTTGTGCTCAGACCAGGGGAGCAAGCATCCGCAGAGGAAATCCGGGATTTTTGCCGTGATAAACTGGCCAAGTTCAAGATCCCAACTTATATCGAGTTCCGGGATGAGCTTCCTAAGACCACTGTCGGGAAGATTTAAGACGTGAGCTTGTCCAGCAGTATAAGAGTAAGCCAGTTGAAGGGGAAAATAACTAATCCACTAATCTGCGCCAATTGTCACGAATATATTTTTAATTAATTCTTTGGAAGTTCACCCATAACCCACATTTCGTTGACGGTGGTCGGGGAGCATGGTAGAATTTCGTCGCTTCCCGCCCCCATCGTCTAGAGGCCCAGGACGTAGCCCTCTCAAGGCTGAAACCGGGGTTCGAGTCCCCGTGGGGGCATATTTATTAACACATCAAATAGCAATTGAGATAGGACGTAGCCCTCTCGAGACCTGAAAGAGTATGCTTCGCGAAAGGTGAACACTGGGGTTTGAGCCGTGTACCCGTCAGGGTATCCCCGTGGGGGCATAAATTATTTAACACATCAAACAGCAATTGAGATAGGACGTAGCCCTCTCAATACTCTAAAGAGTATGCTTCGCGTAAGGTGAACACCGGGGTTTGAGCCGTGTACCCGTCAGGGGATCCCCGTGTATGGCTGCGAAGCGTCCCTGAAAAGGGACATCTCAATAAAAGCCGTTCTACTGATAATGTAGAACGGTTTTTTTCATCAATTCGGTTTGATTCCAAGGGAAAACTGGAAGAATTGGATCTTGAATTGCGTATCTGAACCAAGAAATTAAGTTTGCACCCCGTAGGTGGATACTACAAAAAAAACGGTTTGAGTGCCACAGGAATGCAGCGCGGTCCTATTCCGCCCAGTACTCGAAAATGAATTGCTTGACATACCCTTCGTAGCGGTACCCCTGCACCGACATTGTGCGAGGGCGAGTGGATAACGCCTTCGCACTTAAACAATTTGGCTTCTTTGCGCTTCGATCAAATGGGAAAACTAAATCAATTAACGGTTAATGTTCGTTCTATTGAGTAGAATTCAGATTATTTTGGTTCGAGTGCTGTTTATAGGTATCAACAATATATCCTTCAGAAACAATAAATTGAGAGTTCGAACCGCGCCAGCGTCCCTGTGGGACCGCGCCAGCGTCCCCGTGGGACCGTGAAACGTCCATGTGGGACCACGAAGCGTACCCGAAGGTGCGAAGCATCCCAAAGTAGCTATAGCCGGAGTAGTAACCTCGTCGGCGCATTCGGAGAGCGCGATCAGTTCTTCCGTGAAGTTGATCATGGAGTGAAAGAGGATCACCGCCAATGTAAGTACCAGGGCATCGCCGATGAGTTGTTCATCTCCCTGCGAACTGCTCAGGCGAGGTAAAGGACCTGACCCGTGGGAGATTGGCAAAGCTTGCCTGTCGTTTCCATCAACAGTATAATCAAAGCGACAAGTTTATCCCTTCCGCAATCCTGATGGTGAAATGACCACACCGCTTCTGCAAACCAAACTCTATCTTCCCCCTGCCGGGCCAAACCTGGTCTCGCGTCCCCGCCTGATCAAGCGCCTTGACAAGGGCATCCGCTCGACCAAGCTGACCCTGATATCTGCGCCCGCCGGCTCTGGTAAGACGACGCTGTTGAGCGAGTGGGTTGCTGCCAGCGACCGGCCTGTTGCCTGGCTCTCGCTGGACAAGGGGGATAACGACCTCGTCAGCTTTTTGACCTATCTTGTCGCCGCCCTGCAGACCATTAACGCCGGCATTGGCGATGACGTTTTGAGCGGATTACAGTTGCCGCAAGTGCCGCCGCTGGAATTGCTTCTGACCCTGTTGATAAACGATCTTGCGGCGGCGTCAATAGAGGGCAGCCAGTTGGGCGACCACAGGGGTACCCCTACGTGTTGGTGCTTGATGATTATCACGTCATCGACGCCTCATCAGTCCACAGATCGTTAGAGTTCCTGCTGGATCACATGCCCCCGCAACTGCATATCATTATCCTTACCCGCGAGGATCCCCCTATTCCGTTGCCGCGCCTGCAGGTGCAGCGGCAAATGATACACATCCGCGCTCAGGATTTGCGCTTCACGGTCGATGAAATCACCCAGTTCTTTAATCAGACGATGGGCTTGCGCCTGACCGCCCAGGAAGTGGCTGCGTTGGAAAGTCGCACCGAGGGATGGATAGCCGGGCTGCAAATGGCTGCGCTGACAATGCAGAATGTAGAGAATACCAGTACATTTATCCAGGCCTTTACCGGCGATGACCGTTATGTGGTGGATTACCTGGTGACAGAGGTGTTGGCGTGCCAAACAGCGCACATCCAGACCTTTCTCTTGCAGACCAGCGTTCTCCAGCGTTTTAATGCCTCGTTGTGCGACACCGTGCGGTTCGGCGAAACCAGATCGCGCACCGAGGCGTCCGACGGACGCGAGATTATGACACAACTGGAACGCGCCAATCTCTTTGTAACGCCGTTGGACCACCGGCGCGAGTGGTATCGCTATCACCATCTCTTTGCCGATCTGTTGCGCTACCAACTGCGCACGCAAGAAGGTGAGTCGAGAGTGCTCGTATTTGCACCGGCGTGCGGCCCGATGGTTCGAGCAGCACGCCCTTGTAGATGACGCCCTCTTTCACTATCTGGCCGCAAAGGATACGTCGGCTGCAGCCTCTCTGGTCGCGGCCCATGCGAGTCTGGCCTTCAGGCGCGGCGAGATTCACTCGGCGCAAAAGTGGTTGGAAGCACTGCCCGAAGAGTTGCTGCACGCCAGCCCTCGTCTGTGTTTGGATGTAGCCTGGCTCTGCACGGTTCGCGACGACTACAAGAGGCTGGTCGAGTTTGTGAGCTGCGGCGGAAGCCGCTCTGCCCGGCAGTGATTATGAAAACGACCAGATCTTTTTGGGTGAGTGGGCGGCGCTGCAAGCTTTTACCGCGTTTCTTTGGGCGAGACACAAACCGCGCTAACCCTGGGGCGGCAGGCGCTCGATCAATTGGCCTCTCAATCTGGCTTTGTGCGGGGAGTAATCAACATCTTGCTGGTCGACATATACACCAGTACCGATATTGGGGAGGTGTCTCAAGCGGTCGCCTGCGGCCAAGAGGCGATGACCGCCGGCCTATCTAGCTCGAGTATCACCACGAGTCTTTATGCGGCAGACCGGCTGGCCAGAGCGTTGGTCTTGCAGGGCGAATACCAGGCGGCGGAGGCTGTTTTTCTCCAGGCGTTCAAACTGGTACGAGAGCGTGGGCAAATGTATGCGCCCATCCTCGAGATCCTGGATCTGAAATATGCGGGTGTGCTCTACGAGCTGAACAGGCTTGCCGAAGCCGAGCAGCTTATCCGGGATGGCCTGTCCCTGAGTCAAAAATTCGGCGTGCCGTACAGCGAGTTATGGTGCAGGATGCTGCTGCGGCAAGCGCAATTGGCCCAGAAGGATACTGCGGATGCCCTTGACCCATTGGCCACCGAAGAGGCCATCGACGCACTGTTGCTCGAACTCACTAGCCAGCACTCCCGGCCCCCCGCGATGGACCAGGTTGAGGCTTATCGCGCTCAACTCTGGGCCAACGAAAAGCAATTGGCGCGTGCTGAAGCGATGGGCCCAAAGAACTGGCCTCACGCTGAGGGATGAGCCCTCGTGTGGAAAGATGGCCAGCTACCTGGCGTTGGCTCATGCTTACCTGGCGTCGGGTAAATTGCTGCCGGAGTTGCTCACGCTGCTGGAAAAGATGCACAAACTGGCGTCACGCAAGGGGCATGTTCAGCAGATCATCCAGATTGGATTATTGCAGGCATTAACGCTGGACAAATTGGACCAATTCCAGGCGGCCCAAGCAGCGCTCGAAGAGTGCCTCGTCTTGGCTGAACCCACGGGTATGACGCGCACCTTTCTAGACCACGGTTTCCCTATGATCCGCCTCTTGCGCCGGGCCGAACACCCCTACGCGACCAGGCTGCTCGCCGCGATCGAGCCCGGCATAGAGGAAGGACCGGCGTCCACCCCCGGCGAACCCACGGAAACGTTGTCCGAGCGTGAGATCGAGGTATTGCGCCTATTTGCCGCTGGCCTGACCAACGCAGCTATCGCGCGCCGGCTGTTCGTCTCTCAGAACACGGTCAAGTGGTACGCGAAAAACATTTATCGCAAACTGGACGTGCACAGCCGCGCCGAAGCGCTCGCCCGAGCCTACGAGATGGATCTGTTATCCTGACAGATTACCCCCCAAAGTTTTCTCTAGTACTTCACAACCAAGATCAATAGAACTACCCCGTCTGACTACCCCGTTGGGTAGTGACAACCACCCCCTGTTCGCACTATACTGGCTGCTGCTCAACCAATCAGGAGATAGCCAATGCCAATATCGCACAAAACACAGCCTGTTTATCGAATATGCGTTCAGGGACGTCTGAGCCAGACCGGCGCTGCCTGGTTCGAGGGATTCACGCTCACTATGGACGAAACGACATCCCCGCTCCAGACCTGCCTGGAAGGGCCGGTGATGGACCAGGCCGCACTGCACGGGCTGATCAGCCGCATCCGAGATCTGGGCTTGACCCTGATTACTGTCCAACGTCTTGATGAGGTGAAAAATCTTCACAATTAGCCGACTCCCGTCCAAAACATCTAAAAAGGAGAAATTGCAATGAAAACAAAAACTCTTATCCCGTTTCGTCGTTATAACCTTTGGCTTGACCTGGGGGATCGCTGCTCTCCTCATCCTGTTCCCGGACCAGATCACCGCTATTTTCGGTGAGATTGGTACTCTCCAACCCGCTGATTATCCTCGCGGTGTATTCGCCTGGCTTTGTTGGCGTATTCCTGGTATGGCGATTTTACGGACTGAAAGGGCTGGGTAGATTCTTTCGGCGATTGACGTTATGGCGGATGCCCCTGGTGTGGTGGCTATTCCTCATCTTGGGTATTCCGGTGGTCTTCTACACCGGTGCGGTGATCAAAGGAACCATTCACGATCCACTCCACTTTTCATCATTATCCCAGGCGCTACTTGCACTTTTACTTGGCTTTTATCGCCGCGGCACCAATCGAAGAATTCGGCTGGCGTGGGCTCGCACTGCCATTAATGCAGCGCAAGCTCTAACCCCGTTCTGGGCCGGCTTAATCCTTGGGTGTTATTTGGGCGCTCTGGCACATCCCTTCATTTTTCCTCAGCGGGATGCCGCAAACAGCCTGGTCTGCCGGGCCTTATTTCCTGGGTATCGTCGCCCTTTCTGTCATTCTGACGCCAATGTTCAATTCTGCTCGGGGCAGCCTGCTGATTGCCGTACCTGTATCACTTCCAAATGATGAATCCCATCTGGCCTGATGCGCAGCCTTGGGATAGCTTCATCTTTCACACTTAGTGGCGGTGAGTCATCGTTGGTCTAAATCGGTGCACAATGTTCAAACGAGGAGACGGCGTTACTGAGGTTCTTATGCCGGAGAAAAAGCAACAATCTTGCCTTGGAAATGGACGAAATGCTAGCTGAATCCATCCCCCCGCAATAGGGTAATCCTGAATAAGACAGACCCACATCCTGAAGGCGCTTGATGGAAAAAATCTAATCCATACAATCAAGCGCCCCGCTGGGTTGGCGCAGATGCGAGACCTTGAAGGAAAGGCAGCTTAACCGTCTTAGTAACGATTGATCTTTTTGAAATTGGTTCCGCCAGTACTCCTTGATGATTTCGGGCGTGGGAATTATCATTATCTATAGGTAATTCCATCAAGACCCATCGCCCCCATTGTTGGTTCTGAGCAAAAATCATGGAGAAGGCGGTTCGAGTCAGGGCCCTAATCCGCCACTACTTGAAAAGGAACTGCTTGATGTATCTGTCAATCAGTATTTGGCTTCTCTACGCTTTGAGCAAAGGGGAAATTGGAAGAATTAGGGGTCGAGATTGATAAAAATCCATAAAATCTCATACTTAGTGGTTCGGGTCTTCGAAGGGGTAAACGCAGACAAGATACAGATTGTGATATCTATGCAGAGTATAATACCCCTGGAGAATATGCGTTCAAGACGACTTCGCTGGAGTCACTGCACGCTTATGCTAAGTTGAATGCATTTCTATTGCGCTTTCCATAATAAACTACCCAACCATAATATAAAGATAAGGAGATAAACCATGAGTCCAGAAGATAAGATTCAACGATCCGTTCTTCCCATCCCGGAGGTGCAGCACGTGGGTCTGACGACCTATGATGCCAAGGATCCGGAAACCAAGTTCCCGCCGATTCGGGATATTCGACCCCCGAAAGGCGCGCCCAACGTGCTGGTCATCCTGATTGACGATGTCGGCTTTGGCGCGAGCAGCGCCTTCGGCGGTCCGGTTAACACCCCGGCAGCTGAGCGGCTGGCAAACAACGGCTTGAAGCTCAATCGCTTCCACACCACCGCGCTGTGCTCGCCCACACGCCAGGCGCTGCTAACCGGACGTAATCACCATTCAGTGAACATGGGCGGCATCTGCGAGATGGCAACCTCGGCGCCTGGCTACACCTCGGTGCTGCCAAAGGACAAGGCGCCGCTCGCCATGACGCTCAAACTCAACGGCTACGCGACGGCACAATTCGGCAAATGCCACGAGGTGCCAGTCTGGCAGACCAGCCCGATGGGCCCATTCGATTCCTGGCCCAGCGGCGGCGGTGGGTTCGAGTACTTCTACGGCTTCATCGGCGGAGAGGCCGACCAGTACTATCCAGGCATCTACGAAGGTACGATACCGATAGAACCGGATAAAACCCCCGAGCAGGGCTACCATTTCACCGAGGATATGACCAACAAAGCGATGGGGTGGGTGCGCCAACAAAAGGCGCTCATGGCCGACAAGCCCTTCTTCATGTATTACGCGCCCGGCGCCACACACGCCCCGCACCACGTACCCAAGGAATGGATCGACAAATACAAGGGTAAATTCGACGGCGGCTGGGATAAGCTGCGCGAAGAAACTTTTGAACGCCAGAAAAAGCTGGGCGTGATCCCCGCCGACGCCGTCCTCACCAAACGGCCCGACGAAATCCCCGCCTACGATGACATGCCCGAGGAACTCAAACCCATTCTTGCCCGCGAGATGGAGACTTATGCCGGGTTCCTGGAGCACACAGACCATCAAATCGGCCGGCTGATCGATACCCTCGAGGATCTGGAAGTTCTCAACGACACGTTGATCTACTACATTATCGGCGACAACGGCGCTTCTGCTGAAGGAACGCCGAACGGCTGCTTCAACGAGATTGCTGTGCTCAATGGCATGGGCACGATCGAGACTCCTGAATTCCTGATGAGCAAAATCGACGATTTCGGCGGACCGGAAGCCTCCAACCACTACGCGGTGGGCTGGGCGCATGCCATGGATACGCCCTACCAATGGACCAAGCAGGTTGCCTCACATTGGGGCGGTACCCGCAATGGCACGATCGTGCACTGGCCGAACGGCATCCAGGCCAAGGGCGAGATCCGATCGCAGTTTGGTCACGTGATCGATATTGCGCCGACAGTCCTCGAGGCCGCGGGAATCCCTGCGCCGACGATCGTGAATAGTGTTCAGCAGGCGCCGCTTGAGGGCGTCAGCATGTTGTATGCATTCGACGATGCCAAGGCGGCGGAACGGCGCGAGACCCAGTATTTCGAAATGTTCTGCAACCGCGGCATCTATCACAAGGGTTGGACAGCGGTGACCCGGCACGGCGTACCCTGGGTCGGCGCCTACGAGCGCGCCTTTGACGATGATGTCTGGGAGTTGTACGACACCAACACCGACTGGACGCAGTCAAAGGATCTGGCTAAGGAAAATCCGGAAAAACTCGCTGAATTACAGCGGTTGTTCCTGATCGAGGCTACCAAGTACAATGTTCTCCCACTCGACGATCGAGCCTTTGAGCGTCTAAATTCTGACATCGCGGGCCGGCCGCAGCTGATCAAGGGAAAGTCGCAAATGCTGTTTGGCGGCATGCATCGATTGCAAGAACACGTGATTATCCAGACGCACAACAAATCGTATTCATTGACCGCCGAGATCGAGGTGCCGGAATCCGGCGCTAACGGCGTTATCGTTTCCATGGGCGCAGGGATCGGCGGCTGGAGCCTCTACGCCATGGACGGCAAGCTCAAGCACTGCTACAACTTCTTCGGCATCGAGAATTACTTTGCCGAGGGCAAGCAGGCGATCCCCACCGGCAAACATCAGGTACGCATGGAATTCACGTACGACGGTGGCGGTCTGGCCAAGGGAGGCAGCGTCTCGTTGTATGTGGACGGGGTGAAAGACGGCCAGGGCCGCGTGGATATGACAGTGCCGATGCTTTTCGGTACCGATACCTGCGACGTTGGCAAGGACGCCGGCTCGCCTGTCTCTCCAGACTACGGACCGAAAGACAGCGAGTTCAGCGGCATAGTGAATTGGGTGCAGATCGACATCGATGAGAATGCCGAGGATCTCGACCACCTGATCACGCCCGAGGAGCGCTACAAGGTCGCGATGGCGCGGCAGTAAGCTGTTTGATGGAGTGTGAACAAACCAGCGCTACCTCTCTTCCGGGAAGCGCTGGTGTGGATATGTGATGAATCCTGAGTATATTTCTTATTACTTTCGTTAAATAAATTCGAATCTCTGTTGGTAAAGCGGAAGATGCTCGACCCCCGAAAGAGACTGGAGCGGGCTTTTTCTTTTTGTTTTCCTCCTGTACAATATTGCCATACGATGCAGGATTAACCTATGCGTTATTACGGTACCGTTATCCGCCCCCCCAGTGAAGCGCGCAGCTATATTTTGCAGGTAACTTATGGCTGCTCCCACAACCGCTGTACCTTCTGCGGCACCTACCTGGACAAGCCCTTCAAAGTAAGGGAGACAAGCCAGGTGATGGAGGATATTGAGCTGGCTGGCTCATTACATCCCAACACACGGCGTGTCTTCCTGGCCGATGGGGATGCCTTAGTTCTCAGCGCCAATCGTCTGAACCATATCCTGGATGCGCTGAGGGACGCATTTCCCCATCTGGAGCGTGTGGGGACGTACGCCAACGCCCAGAACCTTTTGCGGAAGAGCATCGACGAGTTAAAAACGCTGCGCGACAAAGGGCTCGGGATTGTCTACCTGGGATTGGAGAGCGGTGACGACGGAGTCTTAGAGCGAATCGAGAAGGGCGCTACAGCAGCAGAAATGATTTCAGCAGCGTCCAAGGCCAAACAGGCAGGGTTGCTGGTATCTGTTATCGGAATTCTGGGGATCGCCGGCCCGAAAGGCTCCCCACAGCACGCCCGGTTGAACCGGTCAGGTGGTCAGCCAGATGGACCCGGATTATTTTTCCATGTTGACCCTGATGCTGGTCCCGGGCACGCAACTGCACCAGAAGTGGGAAGCAGGAGCATTTCAGCTGCTGGAAGCGGAGCAAATGCTTATCGAACTGCATCAAGTCATCGAAAATCTGGACGGCCTAACCAACTGTATCTTTCGCACCAACCACGCCTCCAATTATCTCGCTTTGCGGGGTACGCTTCCAGGGGAGAAAACTCGCCTGTTGGCAGCCCTGGATGCTGCCATCGTCCAGGGTCCAGATGTTTTTCGTCCCGAAGCCTGGCGCGGATTGTAGTAAAACATATTCGGAGCGGCGTACAGGCATAAGAATTCGCAACAAGTACCAAGTTATCCTCCTTTAGACAGGTCCGCTTGCGGCAGGGCTGCTTAGTGAATCCTGTGGAGTAATTTGGCGCTGCATCATCCCATGAAGCAATTGCGCTCCAGGCTGTACAGATGCACGCCGCAACATCCGAACGCTTACCCAATAGGATGGTTTGATCGCAGCAACTGCATTCATTCGAGATCTGACACTGATGCATCGCGATCCCCATATGGGCGCCATCCTAGATTTTGGGCTGCGTCAGGTGTATTTACCGAACAATTGAAGGCTGAAGGATAATTTCGAACAGTTCTCCAGTTCTATTTCTTGAGAATAATGTCAGGATAAATTGAGAAGAATCAGAAAGCAATCCCTTGAAACCCACAACAGCATCATGCTTGGTCAAGCGCTTTCTTAAGCAAATCGTTTACTCCAATTTCAACTGCCATTCGATCCATATAAGCCTGTTCCAGCAAACCAGACTGTACTTTTAACACATCCAACACATCACGCCACTGTAATTCCGAAACCTCCCCTCCTATTAGGAACCTTTCAAGCTTGGCAAGCAATGTATCTTCTGGTGAGGCTACCCATGCTTTCATCTCAGGTTCCACGGATAAGATTTACCGGTAAGCGCTGTCGAACTGCTCTTTTAAAAACGGGCGCATTACGGGGATAAAAACATCCACCTTGAAAAAACTCTCTCTATGGATGATATTAAAACTGGTATGCTGGGACATGGTGCCATCAATTATCTATTCATCAATATAGAATTCTTCCTCCAATTCCCTAAGGAAGAGAGCGATGTGTTCCATTTTCAATTCGGTCACCAGATCAGAGTCCTGCGTGGTACGCACCATACCATATAACATGCCTGCAAATGATCCGGCAACAAAATAACGCACACCCAATTTCTCAAGGGTTGTTGATACCCTGGTTGTGACCAGTATCGGATCAAATGACACTCGCTTCATCTCCAAATACGCGACGAGCTAAATCAGGCCCCAGTAGTATCTCAGCCAGACAGCGGCGAAGCGCCGCATCACTCGCCTGCGGATATCTCTGGCGCAAACCAGCCAGTACTAGTGATCTGTCGGCGCGGTTCAGTGAAACCAGCATCTCCATTTTTCGGAAAGATGGTGCCAGACGTAACTGCTTAATCTGGAGCGCTACCATTTTTGGATGCGTATCTGAGGAATATGGAACCATGATTTTTGTATAGTCTACCAAGAATAATTTCAATAGATTCACTAATACGGATAATGCCTGGCTTCAATCAGGAGTTGAGCTATTTCATAACATTGAGTAGTCAGAGATGCCGCCTTCTCAATACCCTGAAGGGTACGCTTGGCTGAGCTGAAACTGGGGATCGGGCGTAGTACCTCCAAGGGATTTCAGAGTGGGAATGTTCGATTTTAATTACAGTTGCTTATTATTGGAATCCTAATATTTGACTTATGTTTCGCACTGGTGTCTAGAAATGAGAGTGAATTATTAATTTCAGCCATTTACTAGAAAATTGAATAGTTCTGCGAATTGGTAGGCAGCAATATTTTTCTCTCGTTGACCGTGATAGTTGCTATGTGCCGTTCTACAGTTTATGCGAAAACATAATATAGCTTTCATGATTTATCGTGAAAACCAGGTTAATCAGTAACACTTGGATAACACGAGAATACGTGATACACTTAATCATGTGGAGGTGTGGATGAATAGACAAAATATTACTCTATCTATTGACAAAGAAATCTTGCAGAAAGTTAAAATTATTGCTGTGAAGCAAAATACATCTGTATCCGCGTTATTAACCCACCTTTTGGAAGAAATTGTAGCACGCGAAGAAGGATATCAAACTGCCAGTCAAAATCATTTTCAATTGCTCCAACAGGAATTTAACCTTGGTACAAATGGTTCGATTAATTGGTCCCGGGATGAACTCCATGACAGGTAGGATATTTGTCGATACTAATATACTGGTGTATGCTCATGATATTTCAGCTGGGAGCAAGCATGGAACAGCCAAGGAATTAATCCAGGACCTTTGGATTAGCAAAGCGGGATGTTTAAGTGTTCAAGTGATGCAGGAATTTTATGTCAACGTAACTCAAAAGGTCCGCTTTCCATTGGACTATTCAATTGCGCAGGGGGTATTGCGTGATTTGCTTTACTGGAAAGTCCATGAGCCAAACGTCGATGATGTAATCAATGCGATTAATTTACAACAACAATATAAAACCTCTTTCTGGGATGCAATGATCATTCAAAGTGCATTAAAACTGGAATGCAGCCAGATTTGGTCTGAAGATTTAAACCCGGGGCAGGTGTATGAAAGTGTTCAACTCTTAAACCCGCTGCACGAAAACCACGCATGAATTCCTGTATACATCGCATCTCATCCCCACCATCCGGGGTATATGACCAATCCTTATAAAGACCTGATAGGTACGCTGCGTGGGGCTAATAATGGGTTTGGAACCATGTGAAATACTGGCCACTCAGTTGGGGTACTGCCAAAGAATCACCTCGAATAGCACCGTTATACCAAGGAAAGGTTTCTGCGCTTCTGAAGGTTCTCACCATCTCCGGCATATCTTTGCTCAGGTGCATTCGTAAGGAATTTTGGAGGTTATAATTTAATATTGCTGATTGGATATACTCGTATCTCAATATTAATATGATCTGCGAATCAGTGGTACAGCAATCAATACCAATATTGAAGGGACACAAATTATGACCCGCTACAAAGTGATCGTCAACCCAACCTCCGGGAGAGGAAGGGGAGAAGAGAATTTCCCACTGATCGAAAACGAGTTAGGTAAATTAAACCTGGACTTCGGAATGTGCTGCACAAAAGCCCCTGGACATGCCATCGAACTGGCCGAAGAGGCCTCAACACAAGGCTTCGACGTGGTTGTGGCTGCAGGCGGCGATGGAACCTCTAACGAGGTCTTGAATGGATTGATGCGCGCAAACCTTGGGGAACGCGGAACTGCAGCGCTTGGTCTGATCAGTGTCGGACGCGGAAACGATTTCGCTTATGGGGTGGGTACTCCTCCCGAGCTAGGGAACGCGTGCCGGGCGTTGGCTGAGGACAATCGAAAAACCATCGATGTTGGCTTGTCGAAAGGCGGCGATTACCCTCAGGGTCGCTATTTCGGTAACGGAGTGGGCATCGGCTTCGACGCGGTGGTGGGCTTTGAGGCGTTAAAGATGAAAAGGCTGCATGGCTTCCCTTCCTATATTGCGGCGGCGCTTAAAACAATTTTCCTCTATTTCCAGGCGCCCACTGTGCGCATTGAGTATGAAGGTGAGACACTGACCCAACCGGCATTGATGGTGTCTGTTATGAACGGGCGACGATTGGGCGGTGGTTTTTTGATGGCGCCCGAGGGGGAAATGGATGATGGCTCCTTCGACCTGACCATTGCCGATCAGGTGGGAAGGGCGATGATCTTTGCGCTGATCTTGCGGTTCATGCAGGGAAGCCAGGTTGGACACCCGGCAATCAAGATGGCTCAGACCGCAAAAGTAACCGTTACAGCCGATCAAGGCGCTCTTCCAGCCCATGCGGATGGGGAGACACTCTGTGAGGCTGGTCAGCGTCTGGAGTTGGAGATCCTGCCTCAAGCCCTGGAAGTAATCGTTCCGGGAGAGCAGGAGATCGGAGCAACATCGCCATGACTCTGGCTTATAGTTTGGTTACGACTGCAATCAAAGGGATAACGCATGTTCTGTGCCGGATTGACGCTGAGGCATTAGAACGGGTTCCGACCCGGGGACCGCTCATCATGGTGGTTAACCATGTCAATTTTCTTGACGGCCCCATAATGTATACACAGCTGCAGCCGCGAAAAGTGATCGCATTCGCAAAGACTGAGGCCTGGGAGAATCCTTTGATAGGAGCGCTGTTTAACCTTTGGGGTGTGATCCCTTTACGGCGCGGCGTGGCGGACACGACCGCACTGCGAGAAGGATTAGCTGTGCTAAAAAGGGAGGGTATTGTGGCGATCGCTCCTGAGGGAACGCGCACCAACGATGGAATCCTGGTCCAAGGCAGTCCAGGAGTAGTCATGTTGGCCCAGCACTCGAGCGCACCGTTGTTACCGGCTGCGTATTACGGGGGGAGCGCTTCAAAGAGAATTTTCGCAGCCTTCGCAGAACAGGGTTCCATATTCGTGTTGGCAAACCCTTTCATTTGAACACCCAGGGTGTTAAAGTGAATCGCGATGTTCGTCAGCGAATCACGGATGAGATCATGTTCCAATTGGCCGCGCTGCTGCCAGAGAATTACAGGGGGGTGTACAAAGACATGGATGCGGCGACAAGTGAGTATTTGAAATTTTAACGATGAACAATCACCGGTGTATAAGGTGACTTATGTAGTGGACCCTAAAAACTGGATAATATGCTGGGTAGGAATTAGACACGAGGAAAGCGATCCACAATGATATAAAGTCGCAGAAAATGAACAAGAAAGATGGCGATACCCTACGCAGAAAACCCACGCTGAAAGAAATGATCCTTATGATCATATTTGGTCTTTGCTTTCCTGCACAGGTCTTATTCTGTATTCAATTTTTTTAATTACAAGAAATTGAATTGGCTCCTGTACATTGGAGGGAAAATTATAGTGTTTGCTGTGGTCCTGGGATGGAGAGCGCGGGTTGCATTTGAGATAAAAGGTGATGCGCCTGAAAATGAAAGCTTCCTGCATACAAGAAAAGTAGTGAATATAGGCATCTATGCAGTGGTCCAGCATCCCATGTACAATTCATTTCTTTTATTATCATTGGGTCTAATTTTCATTTCTCAGTATTGGCCAACTACGCTGCTTGGTGTGGTGGTAATAGGCTTCTTGTATTACGAAATGCATCTTGAAGAGCAGAACAATGTAACCAGGTTTTGTGACGATTATCGTTTGTATATGCAGCAGGTACCGAAAATGAACTTCGCTGTTGGCTTGGTCCAGCTGCTGCAGAGAAGAAGGGGGGGTGAGTATATGGGGTACGGCTGACCAGCCTGGGAAGACAGGCGAAATGGTGATCTATGATAATGCCACCCTGGAAGAGATCGCCCGCATACCCGACCTTGGTTACTCCAACTGGTAAATTCAATGTCTACAATACGGTGGAAGACGTATATTTAGTAGGAAAAATTTTAAAATAAACGAGCAGGACGGAATTTTGTATGCCCTGAAAATTTAGTAAGTCTCGGCAACCTAACCGGAAATTTTTCCCGGAATTTGCTGATTCCAAAAACGAAGCAGTAGAAAATATAATTGCGGCAATCAACAGATACATTCTATTGACTGGGCATTGGTTATTAACCCCGATTTTCTTCTGGAGGATGAGCCTTAGGAAGGATTATCTCCCATCGCCAACGACCGGTCTATTGAGACAAAGTCACAAGCTGTTGAACGCAAATATAGCGGTCTTATAGATTGATTAGAATATCCATATCCTCGAAGCGCAGGTAGAACGAATTTATATCATTTTAGCTGGAGTGATTGTATATAGGTCTGCGGTAAAATAATTTCTTGATGGTACAAGTTTGCGCCAGAAATACCTTGGGATATCGGAGGGCATTATGAAAAAAACAATAGCAATAGTAGGTGCACTGGACACAAAGGGACAGGAATTCGAATTTTTGAAGAATGAGATTGAAAAAAGGGGCTGCCAGACATTTGTGATCAATGTTGGAGTACTGGGTAAGCCCCTATTTACACCAGACGTCAGCGCTGAAGAAGTGGCGCTTGCCGGAGGCGTCCAATTATCCATTCTTGTGAAACACGAGGATCGGAGTGAAGCGATGTCTGTGATGACTGCCGGTGTTGCAAAGATCGTCTCCAAATATTTTGGAGAAGGAAAATTCGATGGAATCATTTCCATGGGGGGCGGAGGCGGTACCGCTATGGGCACCAATGCGATGCGTGCTCTACCGGTTGGCGTCCCCAAAGTGATGGTTTCAACGATCGCATCTGGAGACACAAGCGCTTACGTGGGCACCAGCGACATTATCATGATCCCTTCAATAGTCGATGTGGCTGGTTTGAACCGAATCAGCAGAACTGTTTATAACAATGCGGCGGGCGCTGTCTGTGGGATGGTCGGCGGGGAAATTGAGAAAAGTATTGATGAAAAACCTTTGATTGCAGCAACCATGTTTGGAAATACCACACGGGCAGTTGAAAACGCACGCACAATTTTAGAAGAGAATGGTTATGAAGTCCTGGTCTTTCATGCCACCGGCACAGGTGGGAGAACTATGGAGATGCTGGTAGACAACGGATTCTTTACAGGAGTGTTGGATATCACTACAACAGAATGGGCGGATGAAATTTGCGGCGGCGTATTGAGCGCTGGGAGCGGTCGTTTGGATGCTGCAGGTAAAGCTGGGATTCCACAGGTGGTCACACCCGCGTGTATTGATATGTGTAACTTTTGGGCGCGTGAAACCGTTCCCGAGAAATATAATGATCGATTATTTTACGAATGGAATCCAAACATCACCTTAATGCGCACCACCCCTGAAGAAAATCAAGAAATGGGCGAAATATTCGCGGAGAAACTTAATGCTTCGCAGGGTCCGGTTGTGGTCTTCATACCCATGGGTGGGTTTTCTGAACTCGATGTTCCCGGTAAACCATTCTGGTGGCCGGAGGCGGATCAGGCTTTTGTTGATGGATTAAACAGTAAAATTAATCCAGAAATAACAGTTGTGGTGGTAGATACAGACGTGAACGATCCAGAATTTTCTGGGCAGGTTGCACGAAAATTATTAGAAATGCTTTAAACAGGAGGTTAGATATGGCAATACCACGCAGTGAAATTCTCGAAAAACTTAAACAGCAAGCCCAAATGGGCATCCCAATTATCGGCGGTGGTGCGGGGACTGGTATATCTGCTAAAAGTGAAGAAGCAGGGGGTATTGATTTAATCGTTATTTACAATACCGGGCGCTACCGTATGGCAGGGCGGGTCTCGATCACAGGACTTTTTGCGTATGGAGACGCAAATGCTGTGATGATGGAAATGGCTGGGGAAGTCCTGCCAGTTGTCAATCACACACCGGTACTGGCAGGGGTTAACGCAACCGACCCTTTCCGCTTGATGCCGCAGTTTCTCAAACAGGTAAAAGAGGTCGGCTTTTCGGGTGTTCAAAATTTCCCCACTGTTGGTTTGTTTGATGGGAATATGCGTGCTGACATGGAATCAACTGGATTGGGATATGACAAGGAAGTCGAGATGATCCAGCTGGCTCACGAATTAGACCTCTTGACCACTCCATATTGTTTCACTGAAGATGAGGCGCAGGCCATGGTGAATGCTGGAGCGGACATGATCGTCGCCCATGTAGGTTTAACGACAGGCGGTACCATAGGTTCGACAGAAGCGATGACCATGGATATGGCAGTTGAAACAACAATGCGTATAGCAGAGGCTGCCCGCTCAATCCGGAACGACATCCTGGTTATTTGCCACGGTGGACCGTTCGATCATCCTGAAAATGTAGCCGATGCCATGAAACGTATGCCTGGTATAAATGGATTTTACGGCGCGAGCAGTATGGAGCGATTGCCGGTCGAAAGGGCTATCAAAGAGCAGGTTGAGAAGTTTAAAGCGATGAAATTATCAAGCTAGTCGAAACAAAGGTAAACTTCACAACCGCTGATTAAAATCCACCCCATAAATATTATGGACATATTGACGATCCCAGTCTTTGGCTGGGGTTGTTTAATTTTATATTGGTGACGATATTTGTATATATTGAGCATAATTTGAAATCAGATCAGATGAAACCAGAAATATACAAAAATATAGTTTCTCATTTCTTCTCAATATACTGCACACCGCCAATGCCTTCAAAATCCGCATCCTGTGTCCACAGTGCAGCATCGTAAGCGCGTGCGGTAGACAGAATGATACTGTCAGCCATCGCAATCTTTAGTTCGTTGGATATAATTGCTGCATTTACGCTGATTTCCCGGGTTAAATTAGCGATAATACCAAGTGACATGATCCCAATGGCTTGCAGTGCGTCTTCTTCTCCGCGCTGGGTTAAAATGCGCTTGAACACTTCATACATACAAACCGTAGGAACAACCAGTAAGTCAGTCGCCTCAAGAACTGGAGTAAAAGTGCTTGCGTTTGCTCCTCCGGCGAAATACTCCAGCCAACCTGAAGAATCGACCACGTTCATAGTTTGCGATCTTCCTTTTCACGATGAGGATCGGTGTCAATCCCTTTGTATAACCCTTCTCCATCCTCAATAGCGGGCACAATCACCACCCGCAGCGTATTGTTGTAGGGGATGAACATGATCTTCTGCCCTGGTTTGAGATTGAACTGCTCGCGGATCGGGCGGGGAATTACGACCTGATATTTAGATGAAATAGTCACCGTATTCATGCTTTACCTCTTCCTATCGAACAAGTAATGTAAAGCGATTATACTATATAGATAATATATCTGCCAACCGCCTGCTCCTGGCGCGCCGATCACCAATCCAAGCGCCACCATCACTAGGTTGAGAGTTAAAAAAGTAACCCCAGAAGTTAATCCCACCTGCCATAAAAGTAAACTGCCAATTTGTAATATCTCAACCCCCTTCCTATTGCCCATGCGCTGACCCCGGCGACCAGGAATTCTGCAGTAACGAACAAAAGCGTGAATAAACGATGGATAGGAAGCTGCGCGAGGAAACCAGTAGTGGCGATCGTTTCTGCGAAGCCCAGACCAACGGCCAGCGTTATCGTATTCGGCGCAAACCCTAATTAACCGGCCAATGCCATCCGTCGTGTGTCCATCAGGCCAGCCATCATTCCCATGGAAGCTCCCCTGGCTGCCCCGCCAGCCTGATACACTTTTCGCGGCGCTTGCCATCCCCTGCACGCTGATCAATTCCAGCGGAATGTAAAAATTCTGCTTCAGACGGGGAGGAATTCGCCGTAAAATTACAGGCTTTGGATCGCGCTACGATCGTGAGGGAGATAACAAAAGGCGGCGCCCAACCCCGGCACCACACACGAATTCCCCACACATTTTGAAGCTTCAATCCCCAGAGATCCAGCGATCAATCCAATCACGAAGGGAAACTGGAAAGGGGTTGGGGTTAATCCTGACGTTCAAATACCGTGTAAAAATGCTTTCCAGACAGCATATAAATTAGCTCTTTCAACAGTCATTGAACAAATTTCCCAAGAGGTACCCAACTCTGATATCATATTGTTGGAAGAAGTGCAGGATGCAATAAATAATTATGATTATTCAAATGTAGAGTAGCTCATCAGAATTGGCTCCATAAATTCTTAGGATGAATTAAATAAAGGAAATTCTGTTTTGTTCCTTACTGGAGGGTAAAAAAATGAAAAATGGATTCACATTAATTATGGTGATTGTTTTTCTGCTGTCAGGATGCTCCCAGCGAGCCGAACCTTCGCCTTCACAGGAACCAATCCAGGCAACTGAGGAAAATACCGAAGTGCCTATACCTATTGAAATTGAGCCAACAGCCACAGATGTTCCATCGACGAACACCCCGGAACCCTCATCTACTCTCCCTCAGCCAACACCCACCGCCATACAGCCAACGCTGACAGCGCTCCCCAATGGAGTGTTATTTAGGGACGATTTTGAAGGAGTATTACAGCCTGGTTGGACCTGGATCAATGAGGACCCGGCGCGCTGGTCTTTTGTTGATGGCGGCTGGTTGGAGATCGTTGGCGATAACCCGGGTTTTTACCAGCAAGGGGATTTTGGAATCGTCAATTTCTTGACCAGGCCGGTGCCTGCCGGTGAATTCGAAATTACTGCCCATATTCAATCCAATCCGAACGAAAACTTTCAGCAGGCGACGATTTTTATCTTCGAAAATCAGGACAATTACATCGCTTTGAATACAGGTTATTGTCAACCCTGCCCGACCAGCGGGTATGGTTTTTATATGGAAACAATTATCGACAACAATCCTTTTGGAGATTTTTACGCCATACCGCGTGCACCGGAAGATACAGATGTTTATCTTCAGTTAATCAACCAGGGCGGCAGCCTTACAGGTTATTTCGCCACCACACCGGGAGATTGGCAGCGGGTGGGTGCATTTGGTAATTACTTT
Organism: uncultured Chloroflexia bacterium; assembly: GCA_963753725.1. Lineage (GTDB taxonomy): Bacteria > Chloroflexota > Anaerolineae > Anaerolineales > UBA4823 > CAVWDI01. The sequence continues at coordinate 285,611 of CAVWDI010000006.1, forward strand.
GATTTTAAATCGGTAGGATTGGGAACTACAAATTCCAATACCGAAGGCGTGCAGAATGATATTGTTTCCCGTTTTGATTATTTTGAAATATCACAACCTTAAAGAGTGGATTCCCTGGAGCATTGAATGGCCATGTCAAAAATATAAATCGATCAAATGAGGTGCCCTGGTTATGAAACGATCGGAAGTTAATCGGATAATTGAATCTGGAAAAAGTTTTGCACAGCAGAGCTGTTTTTACCTGCCGCCCTTCGCCTACTGGACGAAAGAGGATTGGAAGTCTAAAGGCCCTGAAACTGGGGAAATTGTGAATAACGGCCTGGGTTGGGATATCACAGATTTTGGCCGTGATGATTTTTCAAATTTCGGTCTACTGCTTTTCACAATTCGCAACGGTTCTCTGGATGTCCTTCAAGAGGGTGTTGGGAAATGTTATGCTGAAAAGATGTTGATCGTCCAAGAAAACCAGATCACGCCTTTTCATTTTCACTGGCGAAAAATGGAGGATATCATCAACCGCGGTGGGGGTATCCTCAAAATCAAAATTTTCAATTCAAACGCCGACGAGGAATTGGACCGTGCGAGTGATGTTGGGATTTCCCTTGATGGTGTCCGGCATACCTACCCAGCTGGGGGTGTTGTCAGCCTTTTACCCGGGGAAAGCATCACCCTGGTTCCCGGCTGCTACCACCAGTTCTGGGCAGAAAAGGAACGCGTGCTGGTCGGTGAAGTTTCCTCGGTCAATGATGATAACCTGGACAACCGCTTTCTAGAACCGCTGAGCCGTTACCCCCAAATTGAGGAGGATGAACCTCCTCTGCACTTATTGGTTTCGGATTACAACCAACTCAGCTCTCCTTATTCCACAATTGAGCCAGCTTGATACACATTTCGGTGGCGCGCCTCATCTCCTGCACGCTGATCCATTCCAGCGGACCGTGAATATTCTGCATACCGGTGAAAAGATTGGGAGTCGGGACACCCATCTCGGTCAACCGCGATCCGTCGGTGCCGCCTCGTATAGGTATGGAGAAGGGCTCGATACCTGATTCCTGGCAAGCCTGGCGCGCCAGCTCAACGGGACGCATATCATTCTCCAGCCAATATCGCATGTTGCGGTACTGAGGCGTGATGTCGCAGGTGATTTTGGCGCGCGGCTCCGTAGCTTGAACTGTCTCGCAAACCTGCTTGACCAATTCGCCATGTTCGCGCAATCCATCTTCTTCGAAATCACGCAGGATGAAGTTCATTTCGGCCTCCGCTGCAGTGCCGCTCATCTGGTAGAGGTGGATAAAACCCTGCCGCCCGCTGGTGGTCTCAGGGGTCAGGCGTGACCTGGGGCAGGGTGTTGATGATCTTTGCCGCCAGGTGCAGCGCGTTGACTAACTTGTCTTTCGCCAGTCCCGGGTGGATCGAGACGCCCTGGATTTGAACGGTCGCTTTATCGGCCGAAAATGTCTCGTAGACAATCTCACCCAGTTCGGCGCCGTCCAGTGTATAGGCAACGGAAGCATTCAAGTGAGTGGGCAGATTTTTATGTACACCCCGGCCGACCTCTTCATCGGGGGTAAAACACACACGCAGCGTGCCGTGAGGGAGATCGGGGTTCTCCAACAGGTGCTTTGCCATGGTCATAATGATGGCCGCGCCCGCTTTATCATCTGCTCCCAGCAGGGTGGTCCCACTGGCGGTGATAATATCGTCGCCCACTTTTTTCGCCAGGTATGGAGAGTCTTCCGGTGAAATGACCGATTCTGGGTTATCGGGTAAAACAATATCACCGCCGTCGTAATTATGGTGGACGATGGGCTTGACGCCGGTCGCGTTGAAGCCGGGCGCAGTGTCTACATGGGCCAGAAAAGCGATGGTTGGCGCGTCAGAGACTGCGCTGGCTGGGATTGTGGCCAAGACGGCTCCGTAATCGGTCAGCTTCACATCCTGCGCGCCCATCGTTTCCAGTTCATCCACAAGCAGATTGAGCAGGTCATACTGCACGCTTGTGCTGGGAGAAGTGGTTGACTTTTCGTCGCTCTGTGTGTCGATGCTTGCATAACGCACCAATCGTTCCTGGAGTTCGTTGTCAAATATATTGGTCATAGGTTCCTCTCATTTTTGAATGTATAAAAAAAGTAAATCCACGTATTGGGGGTCGGTCTTTTCCTCACCGTTTGTGGGTAGGAATATGTATCAAGGCAGCATTCATATTATATCTGTTTATACTCGGGAGGCATTGGTAAATCTCGCTTTTCCCCATTTATTCTGATTGCACAGTCATGGATGATCACACTGCAATTACAGTTCTTTAACAACCAATGTAGGTTTTAGGAGACGGAATAAACGATCTCTGGCCGGTCAAAAGCGCCTTCAGAAATGAGGAAAAAGGAACTCCTTGCTGTTCAGGGGCAGCTCTCGCACCCTTTTCAGCAGCCATTTTCCGCCGTTCATCCTTCCTTTTCTCTTCCCAGTAATGGTTAATGCGGCGCACATTGATCATGGCAGCCGATCCGACCATCATGCAGGTTACGCGGAAGAGACCTCGCACCGGCAGCTTGCCCCCCGGGAAGGGATGTTTCACTTCCCGGACCGTGCCTTCGATGGCTGCCCGATGGTTCTTGTCTGTTTGCTTGTTCTGCCTCATTTTGCGTCGCCGTTGGGCCACGGCCATCTGGGCGGGAGTAAATCTCAGACGGAAGGAGGGACGCTTTTTCCCAGGGCGAGCCGGACAGCTTTCTGCGAGATGAAACGGACAGGTCAGACAGACTGACGGGTCGAAGTCCGCCCGGTAACTACACTTCTGACTGCTCAGCTCAACCGGCACGCTTTGTCCCTGGGGACAGGTGATGTGGGTGGGAACGCCTTGCTCGTTTTGCTCGATATCGAAATCGGCCAGGTACAGCTTGTCAGGGTCCAGCCTTTTGCCATTGATACCGGTTTGGATCTGTTCGATCCCGTCTTTCTGCAGGGCTGGATCGACATCGGGACCGGCATACGGGCCATCCGTGTAGAGCGTCTCCAACCCGGTGCGTTTCTTCAAGTCGGGTAAGGCTTCCAACAGCAGGCTGTTGTCGTTGGTGTTGTTGGGGGCTACTTGCACTTTGGTGATCAACTGCAGCGCATTGTCCGGGTCGCAGGTCTCGCTCAGATTGGTTACATAGCCTTTGTAGTCCCGCGAACCTTTCCGGCGATAAGTGGCTTCCAGATCGTCCACTGACTGCAAACTGTCGGCTTGCAACTCCTGTTTGCTCTTGGGGCGCACCGCTTGGGCTTCCAGGCGGAAGTTGTCTTCGAAGAAACGTCTCAGCACCTGGTAGGCCGGGTCTTGGGCGTAGTCTTCTCTCAGTTCTTCCAGCAGCAAAGCGATCACTTCCCCGATCTGCTGCAAGTGCGTCTCCGTGGCCTCTTGCCCTTTGATCCGGTACACGTACTGCCCCGAATGGCCTTGCAGATAAGGGGCAAAGGTTTCAGCATAGCGCTGCTGATCAGCTTCTGAGAGACTGCGCTGCATGCGCTGCACAGCTTCCACCAGCAGCTGTAAGCGGCTCATCTCCAGGATGTTGCTGGCAATCTGGGTGCTGTCCATACGCTGTTTGCCGGTCTTGACCTGCAAAGTCGTCAATTGCTGGTCAGTGATGTTCTCAAAAGCTTGCGTGAGCAGGTTCACGCCGTGTTCCAGGTTGTAGCGGCTCAGACGCTGGCGGAAGTAATATAAGGTGCGCAGGTCGAAGTCGCTTTCGTTCAGATCGTGGATGCCCAAGGCATAGCGCACCTGCAGATCAAAACAGAAATGATCGTACAGTTCTTCGTCGCTCCACCCGAAGCCTGCCTTGAGCGTTTCCAGCCCAACCAACCAGTTGATCGGTACGTTCGGCCTTGAAGGGTGTGCGACATAGAGAACCGCAAAAGTATCTTCATCGATGCGGCTGAAGAAGTCGCGATAAATTCCTCTGCCCAAGAGTTCTCTAATTGTTTGCGTTTCTTCTTCGGCAGATCGCTGACATTGCTGATCAACAGCGGCTGCAAATGGCGTTTATTGGCTTTATACATGCTTCAGACCTTTCTGCTTCGGGATGGTCTAATTATATTAAGAAATTCCCCTCTTGAGGAGGGTACAATTCAGACTAATTTGGTCTGGTCGTTTTTGCAGTGCGATCATGGATGACTAGGTTGGTTTTTTAAATAAAATACACCTGTGCGGTGTGTAAATATACATACGCACAGGGATGGAAGGCATTAGAGGTTCTAGGCTTTCACTTTTTCCAGATAGCGGTATAGTCCGGATCACCCGGGCTGGCATGGAGGCCGCCGGGGCTGCCTGCGCCGTTATCATTTGTGGCATGTACGGGAACGCGCACGTCAGGACCTACTACTGAGAAATCGCCCCCGCCAATCTGAACAATTTTTCCGGGATCAGAATTCCCATGGACTTCTCCTGCCTTCCCGCCAAGCATCGGGCAGACAAATCCATCCGTTTTTTCCGGTCCTCCTGCAAATGCAGCAGTCACGAATAATGTACTCAATAAAGCAGTCAATACTTTAATTTGTAATATTTTTTTCATCGTTGTCTCCTTATGAAATTTTCAGGTTTGCCTTCCATGCATCAAGTCTAAAACTGTAATGTTGCGCAGGTCTTGAAATAAAATTACATCTTCATTACGTGGAATGGATCTAAAAATGTCAGCTACCGTCAAACCAACCTCAACACCATTAACTAAGGAGCATCCTCTCCGAAATTCATCTATAAATTGGATGAAATGAGCAGACTGGTATTTGTTTTTAACTGGCCTGGCAGCACGTTGAAACTGAAAGTCTTTGAACCTGATGGCAGTTTATTCAACCAAAAGGTAAGCAATTCACTGCCGGTGACAATCGTCGTTCCCGAAGCCCAGCCGGGTAAGTGGAAATACCAGATTGAAGGTGTGGAAGTACCTTTTGATAACTATCCGTATGCAGTGGCAGTTGGGGATAAAAATCTCTACACCAGCTTCCTTTACTTACCAACCATTTTGGATAAGTAATCAAGCAATATGAATATTGACCTTGAATTGATTTCAAATTATAATTTTCACTAACATCACCGCAGTAAACATCGTTGCGGCAGATACCATAAATAAAACATCACAGCTGCCGGAGGCACGTAACAATTGGTTATCAATTGGCCTTCGGTATTTGTGTTTAATTTGATGTTTTGTGAAAAAGTTGTTTGGGACGGATATTTATCGCAATTTTCAGTGATCAATCACAATAAAATCAGGTGATTTGGATTTTTGCTACCAAATATGTGTACAGCGTATTAAAAATCAAAAGGAGAACATAAATGGAAAAGGGATTGGCTGCAATTTTATTGTCTGTAGCGACTGCACTTGCTGCTCTATTTCTATATTTCTGGTTGATGGGCAGTCCTGGTTTGGGTTTTCCAATCCATGCTCAGGCTGCAGCCGGTTCACCAACTGTGACTGCCGTAAATCCTGCTTTGAGTCCCAATGACCTGGATGTGGAAATTATCATCACCGGGACTAATTTTACTGCAGGCGCGACTGCCGCTTTGGGAGAGTCAATGCTTGAAGACGTGGGCTGGGTTTCCAGTACATCCCTGACAGCGACTGTTGGTTGGGGGATGGAGCCCGGCATCTACACCCTGACCGTGGAAAATCCGGATGGAAAAACGGGAAGTCTGACGGACGCGTTTAACGTGACCCAGGGAATAGGCGTGTGGACAACCAATGGTCCTTACGGCGGTACAATCGAACACCTGATATTGGATCCGGATGATCCGAGTAAATTGTATGCCGCCGCCGCAGGGGTGGGTTTATTTGCCAGCAGTGATGCAGTTGGCTCGTGGAATATGATACTGCAGGACGATCAGCCAACTCGAATGGCTTTGGATGCTGGAAATCCAGCGGTTATTTATTACGGCGGGGAGTTATGGGGTACTATCCTGCGTTCCATGGACAGCGGATTTACCTGGGAGAGTCTTCAAGCGACTTTTCCCTATCATTCTCAGTTCGGTTGTTATCGCGTCTATCCTGTATCGCACCCAATATCGCCTGGGGTTGTCTATGCAGGCACTGGCAGCTGTGGATCCATCCCCATCGAGCAAGGGACAGGCGGAGTATACCGGTCGGATAACTACGGCGCAACCTGGTTGACCATGACCAGCGGTCTGACGGATACGGATATCACCGATATCGCTTTCCATCCACTTGATACGAACAAGATGCTGGCTGGGACGCAAGATGGCAACCTTTTTCTCAGTACCGATGGCGGGAAGCAGTGGAATTGGACTAGACAACTTGCTTCGGCTGTACAACGGCTTTACTTTGACCCCTACGGTACCCACGAGGGCTGGGCTGTTATGGAAGCTAGGCCAATGCCCCCGCCTTACGTTTATAAGAGTACAGACCCAAACCTTGCTGTTTGGAGTCCGATTAGTGTAACTGATGTCCCTGATGGTAATTATCCTGTCCATTCGCTGACATTTGCCACGAATACAATCTGGGCAGCAGGGGGATGCGGTTTCACCACTATAGATGGCGGGACGAATTGGGCACCGGTCCCATGTGCCGGACAGCCAGATGATGATGTGATGGAATTTGTATTAGATCCGAATGCTCCAAACATTGTCTATGCAGGGAGAAGCACGGGTGGTGTTTTTAAAAGTAATGATGGGGGAACCACCTGGAATGAAGCTATTGATGGTTTGGGAGCAGTCGTTCCCCGCAGCCTTGGTGTTCCCAAGGCTGACCTTGGAACTATCTACGCTTATTCCTATGAGCTAGGGTTGGTTAAAAGCGAAAATGGAGGGCATTCATGGAAGTGGCTACATGGTAGAGCTGGGGGCACACCCTCCAGAAATATGCTGGCGATTGATCCATTTTCTTCAACCGCGTTTACCTGGGGAACCGATGTCACAGCCATCTATGCCTTTATGTGAGCGATGATACAGGAACCACCTGGGATGAGGTTACAGCTTCTGTCCCGAGCAGGTACAGCGGCATGGATATTGATATGGATGTTACCGCTCCACACCCTTTGGTGTCTGGTCGTATATTGGCCGGTGTGACTCTTTACCCAAACGATCCCGGTGACCCGCAAACAGGGGGTATATTCACCAGCGATGATTATGGGGAGACTTGGCAATACCGTTGGCCTCCATCAACGGGTTCTTTAAGCAAAGTGAAGATGGTCGCCTTTGATTCTGTAGATACGGACCTGATCTATGCTGGTACTGGCGGAAGCGGTCTGTGGACGAGCACAAATGGCGGGCAGACATGGCAGACCGTTCCTATCTCAGGAGTTCTGCCCCCTGTTGAAATTAAATCAATTGCTACACATCCAGATATTTCCAATACCGTCTACGTCAGGCTGTTTAGTATGGCCGCGACTCCCAACCCTGAGGCGGAGCTATATTTTTCACAAGATGCAGGCAAGAAGTGGACAGAGCTGAAGGATGTGAGCATTGGGGGCGGTGTCGATCTTCTTTTTGCGCCGCCCAAACCAGGGCAGGCGTCCTATATGCTGTATACTGGTTGCGGCTCAGGATTATGCCGCAGTATGGATGGGTCGCAGAATTGGGAACAGGTTGAAGGTGTGCCGAGGGTTTACGGACTGGCTGCTGGCAGCGATAGTGAGCGTGTTGTAGTCTATGTTGGTTCACTTGGAGGGGTGGTCTCAATAACGGAGCCGCCTCAGTCGGCATCCAAGGTAATCCCGGGTCGTGGAAGCTTAAAGGGCGGAGGGGTAAACCATCTGACCATGCTCCAGCCGGAGTATTGGCAATATCTACCGCTTTCGCCAAAAAAGTAAAAGCATTTTTAGAAGTGTGGGAAATCTCCAGTACTATTTTAGTCATCGACCCAGGAATGGCTGAGGGAAGTTGTGATTCCACCGTGTCGCCAGGTGGAAACCCGGTTCGCTCTGCATATTACCGGTCTTTCTATTCGAATGTATTATTATAAATCCATAGACAACTAAAGGTTGGCAACTGAAATGGATAGTAAAAGCGGGGTGGCGCAGCACTTATCCGGCTGGTATCATAGAAAAATAGATTATTGTGAAATAAAACTCTCATTTGGAAGGAAGCTATGATACTTGTAACCGGAGCTGCTGGAAAAACAGGGTATGCGATTATATGTGCTTTATTGAAGAAGGGGGCAATCGTCCGCGCCTGGTACATAACGAGGACCAAATACAGGGAGTGAAGACATTGGGGGTAGAAGAGGCCTGGCCGGGGATATGCGCTCCCAGGGACGAATGAACCAAGTATTTGAAGGTGTGCGAGCGGTCTACCATATCCCTCCCAATGTCAGTCCTGATGAATTCAATATTGGCCAAATTGCGATAAATGCAGCTCAATCGGCAGGGGTTGAACATTTTGTTTACCATTCCGTCCTACATCCTCAAATTGAGTCCATGCCTCACCATTGGGAGAAGATGCGCGTGGAGGCTAAACTTTTCGAATCAGGCTTGCCCTATACAATCCTTCAACCGGCGGCCTATATGCAAAACATATTGGCATATTGGGACGATATTGTCGATAAAGGCAGGTATGCAGTCCCGTATTCCGTGAAAGCCCAGTTAAGTTATGTTGATCTAGAAGATGCAGCACAAGCTGCTGCAATCGTGCTCAATGGTTCTGGGCATTTTGGAGCCATTTATGAACTGTGCGGTCCGGAAAAGTTGTCTGTAATAGAGGCAGCACAAATCATCAGCTCGCACCTGGGAATGGAAGTCGAGGTTTGCGTAATGCCCATCGAGCGGTGGGAATTTCAAGCCCGCAGAAAGGGAGTGGGAGATTATCAGATTAATACGCTGATTAAAATGTTTGAGTACTATGATCGTTTTAGCTTTACGGGTAATTCAACGATAATGGAATGTTTACTTTAACCGACCTCCGATGAGTTTCATCGCGTTTATTGAGAGAACGATTAGAGAGCGTTTTAAAAAAAAATATAGTTCTCCCACCCTTTGTGGTCTATGCGGGAGAACCAGTTATAATCCCATCCGTGTGTTGATAATTAGGCGCTGTACTTAGTAAAGCACAAATTATTGATTGGACGACTGCAGTAAAACTTATGGTTAACAATTATGAACCCAATTGATGTTTTTATTGAAATGGGCAGAAAGAAAGTATTCGCCAGCACGTTGGAGTGGCCTGGCTGGAGCCGGAGCGGACGTGATGAAAAATCGGCGCTGCAGAACCTGGTTGATTACGGGCTGCGCTATGCTCATGTTATGGCTGTTGGTGAGGTTGAATTCCAGGCACCAGCGGACACGGCCGATTTGAACGTGGTCGAACAGCATGCTGGAAACTCCTCAACCGATTTTGGATCACCTGCGGTTATTCCGGATGCTGATAGAGGCGGCTTTGATCGAGAACAATTAGAGCGTTCGTTGAGTATCCTGCAGGCATGTTGGAGGGCTTTCGATGGTGCTGTGAAGATTGCAAAAGGGGTGGAATTGAGGGAAGGACCACGCGGCGGAGGCAGAGACCTGGATAAGATGATTGAGCATGTGCTCGATGCAGATAAAGCTTACTTATCACGACTGGCCTGGAAGTATAAGAAGGGTGCCGCGCAGGATCAGAATGAACGACTTCGATTGACACGCGCGCGATTGTAAACGCGCTTGAAGCCGCAGCCATGGGTGACCTGCCCGAGAAAGGTCCGCGCGGTGGAATTGTCTGGCCGGCGCGCTCATTTCGTCCGCCGCACTGCCTGGCATGTGCTTGACCACACCTGGGAAATTGAAGACCGTATTATTTGATCTAAGGAAGATGTAAACCCGATGTCTATTCTTTCCGATGCTTCACTCGTACGTAGTGCGGCGAACATTACTACGGTTCTATTTGCCCTCGTAATTTTTCTACAGATCCTGCTGGCAGCTGGCATCTTACCGGTCTCCATGGCCTGGGGCGGGCAATATACTGATCTGACAACCACACTAAGATTCGCAAGTTTAGCTGCCGCGTTCATATTGCTCCTATTTATATATGTGATCTGACGCCGGGCAGGTCTGATGGATGGCGCCAGCATAACGA
>CAVWDI010000007.1:0-7269 GCA_963753725.1 uncultured Chloroflexia bacterium
ACATGAGCATAGCGCAGCCCGTAATCAACCAGGTTCTGCAGCGCCGATTTTTCATCACGTCCGCTCCGGCTCCAGCCAGGCCACTCCAACGTGCTGGCGAATACTTTCTTTCTGCCAATTTCAATAAAAACATCAATTGGGTTCATAATTGTTAACCATAAGTTTTACTGCAGTCGTCCAATCAATAATTTGTGCTTTACTAAGTACAGCGCCTAATTATCAACACACGGATGGGATTATAACTGGTTCTCCCGCATAGACCACAAAGGGTGGGAGAACTATATTTTTTTTAAAACGCTCTCTAATCGTTCTCTCAATAAACGCGATGAAACTCATCGGAGGTCGGTTAAAGTAAACATTCCATTATCGTTGAATTACCCGTAAAGCTAAAACGATCATAGTACTCAAACATTTTAATCAGCGTATTAATTTGATAATCTCCCACTCCCTTTCTGCGGGCTTGAAATTCCCACCGCTCGATGGGCATTACGCGAAACCTCGACTTCCATTCCCAGGTGCGAGCTGATGATTTGTGCTGCCTCTATTACAGACAACTTTTCCGGACCGCACAGTTCATAAATGGCTCCAAAATGCCCAGAACCATTGAGCACGATTGCAGCAGCTTGTGCTGCATCTTCTAGATCAACATAACTTAACTGGGCTTTCACGGAATACGGGACTGCATACCTGCCTTTATCGACAATATCGTCCCAATATGCCAATATGTTTTGCATATAGGCCGCCGGTTGAAGGATTGTATAGGGCAAGCCTGATTCGAAAAGTTTAGCCTCCACGCGCATCTTCTCCCAATGGTGAGGCATGGACTTAATTTGAGGATGTAGGACGGAATGGTAAACAAAATGTTCAACCCCTGCCGATTGAGCTGCATTTATCGCAATTTGGCCAATATTGAATTCATCAGGACTGACATTGGGAGGGATATGGTAGACCGCTCGCACACCTTCAAATACTTGGTTCATACGTTCCTGGGAGCGCATATCCCCGATCAGGACCTCTTTTACCCCCAATGCTTTCATGCCCTGGATTTGGTCTTCGTTATGAACCAGAGCGCGGACGATAGCCCCCTTCTTCAATCAAAACACGTATAATCGCATTACCCTGTTTTACCAGCAGCCCCGGTTACAAGTATCATAGCTTCCTTCCAAATGAGAGTTTTATTACACATATAAAGGATCTGATTTTTCTATGATACCAGCCGGATAAGTGCTGCGTCACCCCGCTTTTACAATCCATTGTACAGTTGCCAACCCTTACGCTGTCTATGGATTTATGAATAATCCATTCGAATAGAAAGACCGGTAATATGCAGAGCGAACTCGGGTTTCCACCTGGCGATCACGGTGGAATTACAACCTCCCTCAGCCATTCCTGGGTCGATGAGCTAAAATAGTACTGGCAGATTTCCCACACTTCTAAATATGCTTTTACTTTTTTGGCGAAAGCGGTAGATATTGCCAATACTCCGGCTGGCGCATGGTCATGATGGTATCACACCGCCACCCGTTTAAGCTTCCACGACCCGGGATTACCTTGGATGCGCGACTGACGCGACACGCTCCGTTACTTGAGCACCACCCCTCCCAAGTGAACGCAACATAGACTACAACACGCTCACTATCGCTGCCAGCAGCCAAGTCCCAGTAACACCCTACGGAATAATTTCACTTCCATCCGGTATCACACGGTCTGGCTGTGGTTGCGAGGACGCAAAGCCTGGATCTGCCGTAGATCAAACCCGCTATCCTTCACTACTGCGCGCATGTAACAGGTTGCCTCCCGGAATGCTCCCAGTTATACCCACCATCCATGCCGATATAACCAACTGGCCAAAATAATCCAGGACGCCTGGCCGCCGTGCGTGTTTTAGCCGGCTCAGGCGCAAAAAGAAGATCGACACCGCCCCCGAATGCTCACATCCTGCCGGCATCTGTCCACTTCTTGCCTGCATCTTGTGAAACATATAGCTCGGCCTCCAGGGTTGGGAGTCGTTGGCCATACTAAATCAGCCTGACGTAGACGGTATTAGGAAATATCTGGATGTGTAGCAATTGATTCAATTTCAACAGGGGGCAGAACTCCTGGGAAAGTAGTAACGGTCTCGCCAATGTCTCGCCTGCCATCTGCGCTCGTCCACAGATCCAGCTCCCGCCGGTACGCAGCATAGATCAAGGTCCGGGTCTTCAGCATCAAAGGCGACCATCTTCAACTCCGCTTAATGGCCGTTGGGTTGGAGGCCCACGGTATTGCCCAGTGCTCCTCCATAATCTTCGCTGGTGAATATACTCCCTGTTCGCGGGTCACCGCGATCGTTTAAGGGCATACGACCTAAGAGTCAGCCCCGGCCAATATACGTGCCTGACACCATTTGGATGCGGAGCGATGTCATGGATGTCAGCATATCCATGCCGCTGCACCTAGCTCGGGACAGTAGCCGTTACCACATCCCAGTGAGTTACCTGCATCTTCGCTGATCATGCAAGCGCATAGATGGCCCGTGACATCGGCTCACCCATGTAAACACGCGAGTTCAAGATTATGGATCAATCGCCAGCGGTATTCCTGGATGTGCCCTCATCTCGATACCCATGTAGCCAGTTCCATGATTGCCCTCCGTTGTCGCTTTTAAGCATACCCTAGGTCATAAGTCTCAGCGTAGACAGTATCCAAGGTCAGCCTTCGGGTCAACAACCAAGGCCGCGGGGAACGACACCTGTCAATCCCTCATTCTCTTTACTCCAGGTGGTTCCGCCGTCGCTGCTCTTATACAGAGCACCGCCCGAACATCTCCCTGCATAGACAATGGTTGCCGGAGCACTCGGATCGAATATCAAATTCCATAGCGCTCTCATACCAATCCTGCGCTAGTCCGGCATCACTGGGACCGGATGCCCAGTTCGTCCCGCACATCTGTGGTGGTGAAAGCCAGCATCCACCCGCTGCCCAGATTGTATCTCGTTAGGCAAATGTCAGCGAATGGACAGGATAATTACCATCAGGGACATCAGTTACGACTGAGATCGGACTCCCAAACAGTCCAGGTCTGGGTCTGTTCACTCTTATAAACGGAATTGAGTCGGATGATAAGAAGCACCCTGGCCTAGCTTCGCTGGCAGCCCAGGCCTCGTGGGCACCGTTTGGATTGAAGTACAAGCCGTTCGTACGTGGCCGCAGCAATGTTGTCTAGTCCAATTCCCAGCTACTTGCCCGCCGTCGGTACTGAGAATACAGGTTGCCATCCCGCGTCCCAGCCAGCATCTTGTATCAGTATCAAGTGGATGGAAAGCGATAGTCGGTGATATCCGTATCCGTCAGACCGCTGGTCATGGTCAACCAGGTTGCGCCGTAGTTATCCGACCGGTATACTCCGCCTGTCCCTTGCTCGATGGGGATGGATCACAGCTGCCAGTGCCTGCATAGACAACCCCAGGCGATAGTTGGGTGCGATACAGGATATAGATCACGATAACAACCGAACTGAGAATGATAGGGAAAAGTCGCTTGAAGACTCTCCCAGGTAAATCCGCTGTCCATGGAACGCAGGATAGTACCCCATAACTCCCCGCCGTAAGTAAATAACCTGCTGGATTTCCAGCATCCAAAGCCGATTCGAGTTGGGCTGATCCGTCCTGCAGTATCATATTGCCACGAGCTCAACTGCCATCACTAGCTGGCGAATAAACCCAGCGCCCTGCGGCGTGCGGCATACATATAGTACGTCGGCATCATCCGGATCCAATATCAGGCCTGTTCGATTGTGCCGCCGTAAGGACCATCCTGGTATGTCCACACGCCTATTCCCTGGGTCACGTTAAACGCATCCGTCAGACTTCCCGTTTTTCCATCCGGATTTTCCACGGTCAGGGTGTAGATGCCGGGCTCCATCCCCCAACCAACAGTCGCTGTCAGGGATGTACTGGAAACCCAGCCCACGTCTTCAAGCATTGACTCTCCCAAAGCGGCAGTCGCGCCTGCAGTAAAATTAGTCCCGGTGATGATAATTTCCACATCCAGGTCATTGGGACTCAAAGCAGGATTTACGGCAGTCACAGTTGGTGAACCGGCTGCAGCCTGAGCATGGATTGGAAAACCCAAACCAGGACTGCCCATCAACCAGAAATATAGAAATAGAGCAGCAAGTGCAGTCGCTACAGACAATAAAATTGCAGCCAATCCCTTTTCCATTTATGTTCTCCTTTTGATTTTTAATACGCTGTACACATATTTGGTAGCAAAGAATCGAAATCACCTGATTTTATTGTGATTGATCACTGAAAATTGCGATAAATATCCGTCCCAAACAACTTTTTCACAAAACATCAAATTAAACACAAATACCGAAGGCCAATTGATAACCAATTGTTACGTGCCTCCGGCAGCTGTGATGTTTTATTTATGGTATCTGCCGCAACGATGTTTACTGCGGTGATGTTAGTGAAAATTATAATTTGAAATCAATTCAAGGTCAATATTCATATTGCTTGATTACTTATCCAAAATGGTTGGTAAGTAAAGGAAGCTGGTGTAGAGATTTTTATCCCCAACTGCCACTGCATACGGATAGTTATCAAAAGGTACTTCCACACCTTCAATCTGGTATTTCCACTTACCCGGCTGGGCTTCGGGAACGACGATTGTCACCGGCGGTGAATTGCTTACCTTTTGGTTGAATAAACTGCCATCAGGTTCAAAGACTTTCAGTTTCAACGTGCTGCCAGGCCAGTTAAAAACAAATACCAGTCTGCTCATTTCATCCAATTTATAGATGAATTTCGGAGAGGATGCTCCTTAGTTAATGGTGTTGAGGTTGGTTTGACGGTAGCTGACATTTTTAGATCCATTCCACGTAATGAAGATGTAATTTTATTTCAAGACCTGCGCAACATTACAGTTTTAGACTTGATGCATGGAAGGCAAACCTGAAAATTTCATAAGGAGACAACGATGAAAAAAATATTACAAATTAAAGTATTGACTGCTTTATTGAGTACATTATTCGTGACTGCTGCATTTGCAGGAGGACCGGAAAAAACGGATGGATTTGTCTGCCCGATGCTTGGCGGGAAGGCAGGAGAAGTCCATGGGAATTCTGATCCCGGAAAAATTGTTCAGATTGGCGGGGGCGATTTCTCAGTAGTAGGTCCTGACGTGCGCGTTCCCGTACATGCCACAAATGATAACGGCGCAGGCAGCCCCGGCGGCCTCCATGCCAGCCCGGGTGATCCGGACTATACCGCTATCTGGAAAAAGTGAAAGCCTAGAACCTCTAATGCCTTCCATCCCTGTGCGGATGTATATTTACACACCGCACAGGTGTATTTTATTTAAAAAACCAACCTAGTCATCCATGATCGCACTGCAAAAACGACCAGACCAAATTAGTCTGAATTGTACCCTCCTCAAGAGGGGAATTTCTTAATATAATTAGACCATCCCGAAGCAGAAAGGTCTGAAGCATGTATAAAGCCAATAAACGCCATTTGCAGCCGCTGTTGATCAGCAATGTCAGCGATCTGCCGAAGAAGAAACGCAAACAATTAGAGAACTCTTGGGCAGAGGAATTCTATCGCGACTTCTTCAGCCGCATCGATGAAGATACTTTTGCGGTTCTCTATGTCGCACACCCTTCAAGGCCGAACGTACCGATCAACTGGTTGGTTGGGCTGGAAACGCTCAAGGCAGGCTTCGGGTGGAGCGACGAAGAACTGTACGATCATTTCTGTTTTGATCTGCAGGTGCGCTATGCCTTGGGCATCCACGATCTGAACGAAAGCGACTTCGACCTGCGCACCTTATATTACTTCCGCCAGCGTCTGAGCCGCTACAACCTGGAACACGGCGTGAACCTGCTCACGCAAGCTTTTGAGAACATCACTGACCAGCAATTGACGACTTTGCAGGTCAAGACCGGCAAACAGCGTATGGACAGCACCCAGATTGCCAGCAACATCCTGGAGATGAGCCGCTTACAGCTGCTGGTGGAAGCTGTGCAGCGCATGCAGCGCAGTCTCTCAGAAGCTGATCAGCAGCGCTATGCTGAAACCTTTGCCCCTTATCTGCAAGGCCATTCGGGGCAGTACGTGTACCGGATCAAAGGGCAAGAGGCCACGGAGACGCACTTGCAGCAGATCGGGGAAGTGATCGCTTTGCTGCTGGAAGAACTGAGAGAAGACTACGCCCAAGACCCGGCCTACCAGGTGCTGAGACGTTTCTTCGAAGACAACTTCCGCCTGGAAGCCCAAGCGGTGCGCCCCAAGAGCAAACAGGAGTTGCAAGCCGACAGTTTGCAGTCAGTGGACGATCTGGAAGCCACTTATCGCCGGAAAGGTTCGCGGGACTACAAAGGCTATGTAACCAATCTGAGCGAGACCTGCGACCCGGACAATGCGCTGCAGTTGATCACCAAAGTGCAAGTAGCCCCCAACAACACCAACGACAACAGCCTGCTGTTGGAAGCCTTACCCGACTTGAAGAAACGCACCGGGTTGGAGACGCTCTACACGGATGGCCCGTATGCCGGTCCCGATGTCGATCCAGCCCTGCAGAAAGACGGGATCGAACAGATCCAAACCGGTATCAATGGCAAAAGGCTGGACCCTGACAAGCTGTACCTGGCCGATTTCGATATCGAGCAAAACGAGCAAGGCGTTCCCACCCACATCACCTGTCCCCAGGGACAAAGCGTGCCGGTTGAGCTGAGCAGTCAGAAGTGTAGTTACCGGGCGGACTTCGACCCGTCAGTCTGTCTGACCTGTCCGTTTCATCTCGCAGAAAGCTGTCCGGCTCGCCCTGGGAAAAAGCGTCCCTCCTTCCGTCTGAGATTTACTCCCGCCCAGATGGCCGTGGCCCAACGGCGACGCAAAATGAGGCAGAACAAGCAAACAGGCAAGAACCATCGGGCAGCCATCGAAGGCACGGTCCGGGAAGTGAAACATCCCTTCCCGGGGGGCAAGCTGCCGGTGCGAGGTCTCTTCCGCGTAACCTGCATGATGGTCGGATCGGCTGCCATGATCAATGTGCGCCGCATTAACCATTACTGGGAAGAGAAAAGGAAGGATGAACGGCGGAAAATGGCTGCTGAAAAGGGTGCGAGAGCTGCCCCTGAACAGCAAGGAGTTCCTTTTTCCTCATTTCTGAAGGCGCTTTTGACCGGCCAGAGATCGTTTATTCCGTCTCCTAAAACCTACATTGGTTGTTAAAGAACTGTAATTGCAGTGTGATCATCCATGACTGTGCAATCAGAATAAATGG
>CAVWDI010000008.1:0-5302 GCA_963753725.1 uncultured Chloroflexia bacterium
ACCCAGGTGCGAGCTGATGATTTAAGCGTCTCTGTTACAGACAACTTTTCCGAACCGCACAGTTCATAAATGGCTCCCAAATGCCCAGAACCATTAAGCACGATTGCAGCAGCTTCGGCCGCATCTTTAAATCCACATAACTGAACTGGGTATTCTCGGAATAAGGGACTGCATACCTGCCTTTATGACAATATCGTCCCAATATGCCAATATGTTTTGCATATAGGCCGCCGGCTGAAGGATTGTATAGGGCAATCCTGATTCGAACAGCTTACCCTCCACGCGCATCTTCTCCCAATGGTGCGGCATAGACTCAATTTGAGGATGAAGGACCGAATGGTAAACAAAATGTTCAACCCCTGCTGATTGAGCCGCTTTTATCACGATCTGACCAATATTGAATTCTTCAGGACTGACATTGGGAGGGATATGGTAGACCGCTCGCACATCTTCAAATACTTGGTTCATACGTTCCTGGGAGCGCATATCCCCGGTCAAAACCTCTTTTACTCCCAATGCTTTTATGCCCTGGATTTGGCCTTCGTTATGAACCAGAGCGCGGACGATAGCCCCCTTCTTCATCAAAACACGGATAATTTCTTTACCAGTTTTACCTGCTGCCCCGGTCACAAGTATCATAGCATCCCTCCAAATAATTTATTATAAATATAAAGGATCTGATTTCCTATGATACCAGCCGGATAAATGGTGTGTCACCCGCATTTACAATCTTGTACAGTTGCCAACCCAACGCTCCTTTAGATTTATGAATAGTCCATTCGTATAGAAAGATGGCAATATGAAGAGCAAACTCAGATTTTACCTGGCAATTAAGCGGAATCAACATCAACCCCAACCAATCCAGGTTTATAGCTAAAATTGTGTTGGCAATTACCCTCATCTCCGCATATGTTTTTACTTATTTGGCGAAAGCGGTAGATATAACCAATACTCAGGCTGGCGCATGGTCATGTGGTTCACACCGCCACCCGTTAAGCTTCCACGACCCGGGATTACTTTGGATGGGACTGCGGAACGCTCTGTTACTGACACCACCCCTCCCAGTGAAGCAACATAGACTACAACACGCTCACCATCGCTGCCAGCAGCCAGTCCGTAAACCCTCGGCACACCTTCAACCTGCTCCCAATTCTGCCCACTATCCTTGCTGCAGCGCCAACAATTTACAAATAAAAGGTGCTGTGTTCATTCCGAAGTTATGGCGAATTATCTTTTGCTATCAGCGGAAAATACTGCTCCCATCTCAAAAGGTTGCCCCACCGGTATACACCAGACGGAATAATTTCACTTCCATCCGGTATCACATCGGGGTCTGAAGCGGATTGTGGTTGCGAGGATGCAAAGCCTCCGGAAATACCGCCGTAGATCATAACCCGCTCTCCTTCACTGCCGACTGCAAGCGCATGATAATCAGTTGTTGGCGCTCCCGGAACCTGCTCCCAGTTATACCCACCATCCATGCTTCGATATAATCCAACTGGCCAAAATAATCCAGAATACTCTGGCTGCGACCATGCAGTAGTGTAAAGCGTGTATTTAGGTTTCCGACGCTCAGATGGCGCGAACAGCAGTGTGTTGGAATTTATGTTTGCCGGTAATTCCTCCCAATTCTCTCCTGCATCCTGTGAAACATAAGCGGGGGCTCCAACTACCGTTGGATCTTCTGCGCGGACATAGACCGTGTCAGGTATATCAGGATGTGCAACTACAGTCCAAATAATCTGACCTCCAGGGAAAGTAGTAACTTCTCCCCAATTCTCGCCTCCATCTGCGCTCTTCCATAATCCAGTCCCACTGGTTGCAGCATATACAAGGTCTGGGTCTTCAGCATCAAAGGCGATTTCTACAACACCACTAATGGGTTGGGTTGGACCCATATAATCCCACTGCCCTCCATAATCTTCGCTTGTGAATATTGCTCCCTGTTCCGTTTCAGCATCCTTAAGGGCATACGACCTAAGGACTCGAGCCCCGGCAAAAATCGTGCCTGAAATATTTGGATGCGGAGCCATGTCAAGGATGTCAGCATTCCAACCATTCCATTTAGACGGTATAGTATCCGTTACAACATCCCATGAATCACCTGCATTTTCGCTGATCTGCAGCTGAAGATATCCCGCTCCTTGCTCACCTATATAAACACGCGAGTTCAAATTTGGATCAATAGCCAGCGGTTTCCTAAATCCGCCCTCTCCGATACCCAGAGAGTACCAGGTTTGCCCACCGTTGTCGCTTTTAAGAATACCCAGGACATAAGTCTCAGCATAGACAGTATCAATATTTTTCAGATCAACAACCAGTCCGCGCGGCACGACACCTGTCAATCCCTCATTCTTTTTACTCCATGTTGAACCGCTGTCGCTGCTCTTATACAGAGCATGTCCGAAATCTCCCATGTAAATGGTTGCCGGATCACTAAGATGAATATCAAAATCCATAGTGCTCTCATACCAATCCTGCTCTAATCCTTCATTACTGATTGGATACCAGTTTTCCCCCACATCTGTGGTTGTAAAGCCAACACCACCCGCTGACCAAATTGTATCTGTTAGGAATGTAAGCGAAGCAACATAATTCCCAAGTTCGACTGAGATCGGCTCCCAAATGTCCAGATCAGGCTGTTCACTTTTATAAAGGAATTGAGTTGGATGATAAGAAGTACCCTGGACAGCTTCGCTGGTAGCCCAGGCTTCATGTGCACCATTTGGATTGAAGTACAATCTTTCGACGTGGTCGCTCAATATCGCTTTCCATTCCCAGTTATTGCCCCCGTCGGAACTGTAATACACATTTCCATCCCGAGTACCAGCCAGCATTTTATCAGGATCAAGGGGGTCGAAATCGACAGCCAAAACATAAGTATCCGTCATTCCATTTGTCTTGGGCAGCCAGCTGTTGCCGTAATTATTTGAGCGGTAGAGACCGGGCGGGTTAGTAGACCCTGCGTATAATACCCCGGGGGTAGCAGGGTGCGCGAAAGGATATAGATTATTATGATTTCCAGGTTTGATTGATACCCAATCACTGCCTCCATTTTTTGTGCGCAGCAGATTGTCTTTACTTCCAAAGTACATAACCTGGGGATCGCCAGCGTCAAAATCGAGAAGATTGGGCCATCCATCAAGCAGAATTTGCTGCCAGTGCTCAGCGCCATCATAGCTGGCGAATAATCCAGCGTCATGAGCATACGCAAATATAGTCGTTGGCGTTATTGGATTCACGGCAAGCCCGATAATTTTGCCGCCATAAGGTCCTCCTGTATTCCACACCCCGAAACCCTGCGTCACGGTAAACGCATCAGTCAAACTTCCGGTTTTACCATCCGGGTTTTCGACGGTCAGGGTGTAGACGCCGGGCTCCATCCCCCAGCTTACAGTAGCCGTCAAGGATGTGCTGGAAACCCAGCCCACGTCTTCAAGCATTGACTTTCCCAAAGCGGCAGTCGCGCCTGCAGTAAAATTAGTCCCGGTGATGATAATTTCCACATCCAGGTCATTGGGACTCAAAGCAGGATTTACGGCAGTCACAGTTGGTGAACCGGCTGCAGCCTGAGCATGGATTGGAAAACCCAAACCAGGACTGCCCATCAACCAGAAATATAGAAATAGAGCAGCAAGTGCAGTCGCTACAGACAATAAAATTGCAGCCAATCCCTTTTCCATTTATGTTCTCCTTTTGATTTTTAATACGCTGTACACATATTTGGTAGCAAAGAATCCAAATCACCTGATTTTATTGTGATTGATCACTGAAAATTGCGATAAATATCCGTCCCAAACAACTTTTTCACAAAACATCAAATTAAACACAAATACCGAAGGCCAATTGATAACCAATTGTTACGTGCCTCCGGCAGCTGTGATGTTTTATTTATGGTATCTGCCGCAACGATGTTTACTGCGGTGATGTTAGTGAAAATTATAATTTGAAATCAATTCAAGGTCAATATTCATATTGCTTGATTACTTATCCAAAATGGTTGGTAAGTAAAGGAAGCTGGTGTAGAGATTTTTATCCCCAACTGCCACTGCATACGGATAGTTATCAAAAGGTACTTCCACACCTTCAATCTGGTATTTCCACTTACCCGGCTGGGCTTCGGGAACGACGATTGTCACCGGCGGTGAATCGCTTACCTTTTGGTTGAATAAACTGCCATCAGGTTCAAAGACTTTCAGTTTCAACGTGCTGCCAGGCCAGTTAAAAACAAATACCAGTCTGCTCATTTCATCCAATTTATAGATGAATTTCGGAGAGGATGCTCCTTAGTTAATGGTGTTGAGGTTGGTTTGACGGTAGCTGACATTTTTAGATCCATTCCACGTAATGAAGATGTAATTTTATTTCAAGACCTGCGCAACATTACAGTTTTAGACTTGATGCATGGAAGGCAAACCTGAAAATTTCATAAGGAGACAACGATGAAAAAAATATTACAAATTAAAGTATTGACTGCTTTATTGAGTACATTATTCGTGACTGCTGCATTTGCAGGAGGACCGGAAAAAACGGATGGATTTGTCTGCCCGATGCTTGGCGGGAAGGCAGGAGAAGTCCATGGGAATTCTGATCCCGGAAAAATTGTTCAGATTGGCGGGGGCGATTTCTCAGTAGTAGGTCCTGACGTGCGCGTTCCCGTACATGCCACAAATGATAACGGCGCAGGCAGCCCCGGCGGCCTCCATGCCAGCCCGGGTGATCCGGACTATACCGCTATCTGGAAAAAGTGAAAGCCTAGAACCTCAAATGCCTTCCATCCCTGCGCAGAATAAACTTATCCAGCCGTCCAAGACAATTCAATTTAAGAAGCTAACTTGATATCGAAATCCTTTATAGCCAGTAAAAGCGGGGAAAAGAGAGAAAACCAATCCATCCCGTATATAAACAGATATAATAGAATATTCCTCTACTTAATCTTTCTATCCACAAACGATAGGGAAAAGCTCACCCCCCAATGCGTAGTTCTTAAACAAATAATAAGAGGTACCTATGACCAATATATTTGACAACGAAGTCCAGGACCGTCCCGTGCGCTATGCAAACATCGACACGCAGAGCGACGAAAAATCAACCAGCTCTCCCAGCACAAGCGTGCAGTATGACCTGCTGAACCTGCTTGTAGATGAACTGGATGCAATGGGCGCGCAGGATGTGACGCTGACCGATTACGGAGCCGTCCTGGCCACAATCCCAGCCAGCGCGGTCCCCGACGCGCTGAACGGTGGCTTTTCTGGCCCATGTAGACACCCGCCCGGCTTCAACGCGACCGGCGTCAAGCCCA
>CAVWDI010000009.1:0-205175 GCA_963753725.1 uncultured Chloroflexia bacterium
CTGCCATAAAGATCGCCGCCTGGGTCATCACAGGCTTCATGGCGCTCAACACGCTTGGCAATATAACATCACAAAGTATGGGAGAAAAAATCCTTTTCACTCCGATTACTTTTGTATTAGCCGTGTTATGTTTTTTTATTTCATTGTCTAAAACATAATCGAATGCAATTTTTTTCGAAAATATTATTTAGAGGGGTACGATTGGAATGGCTGGGTTGGGACCGTTCGTAAATTAGCTCGTTCCTTCAAAAGCATATACTCCGTTCTAAAAAGAGGAGAAGCAAACCGATGGAACAAACCTATACATGTGAAAGCGCTGTAATTGAAAAAGCTCTGGATAGATTGAAAGAAGACGGCCTGGTTTCAAAAGAAGCTTATTTTAATCATAATGCGGCTAAAGGTCTCAGAAGGGAAGTCGCCTACAGAGATTTTGATTTCCTGACCCGTCTGAGCCGGACAGCGGAGGTTGAAACTGTGTCTTCAATTTTGGCTTGGTTGAAGGGAAAAGGTATTTTTCCTGACCAGTCGCAATACGATGAGAATTGCTTCAATGCATTGAGAAAAGAAGTGAAGGAGAATTTCACTATCCCAGGCACCTCAATCACACCGGTGATGGAAAGGCTGCTGTATATGCTTTCGTCAGTAAAGCGTCCGCAGCGAGTGATCGGGATTGGCACGTACTGTGGGTATGCGTTTGTGTGGGCAGTTGGTTCAAGCTGCGGTCAGGAACGTGAATATGCCTCCCGGAAAGTTTATGGTATTGACATTGATGAGGACGTCACGGATAAAGCCAGGAGCAACTTCAGCAAGTTAGCGCATACCGAGCATATTGAGCTTATAGCCGAGGATGGATTGAATGCCGTAGACAGGTTGGAAGGACCGTTTGATTATGTCTATCTGGATATAGATAGCAAGGAATTGGGCAAGGGGCTTTACCTGGAACTGCTGAAGCGCTTGTATTCAAAGATACCGCAGGGGGGATGGATATTGGCGCACGATACAGTTGCCCCGCCATTCGCAGATCAGCTGGAGGGCTATCTGGCCTATGTGAGGGACGCCCAAACATTTAGTGAGAGTATTTCGTTTGATGTGGATCCATTTGGTTTGGAGTTAACGATTAAAGTAGGATGATATTTATGGGGAGGCTCTGGATTAATGAATACGAGTTTTGGATATAATTTGTATATAGAGATTTCGAAACTTAAAGGATGTACTACCCAATTCGATTTCTACAGAGATGATGGAAATAATAATCAGACCATTTGAGCAGCGTGATGAGGATGCCCTGGTACAGCTTTGGGTGGACTGCGGCCTGGTTGTCCCCTGGAACGATCCCCATAAAGACATACAGCGCAAGCTTAAAGTGCAGTCCAAGATGTTCCTTGTGGGGTGTTTGGATGGGGTGGTTATCGCCAGCGTGATGGCCGGATATGAGGGTCACCGCGGCTGGATCAACTACCTTGCAGTCCATCCTCAATACCAGCGTTTGGGGTTGGCAGGCAAATGATGGACGCAGGCCGAAAGTCGTCTACGGGCAGCCGGCTGTCCGAAGATCAACCTGCAGGTGCGCACTAAAAATCAGGGCGTGATTGAATTCTATAAACGAATTGGGTTCAAAATTGACGATGTGGTTGGCCTCGGCAAGCGCTTGGATCCAGATGAGTGAGCCCCAAAAACCGACCAATAGCACATTTAACGTTTGGGGTTTGTGTAAAGCATTAGGATACATGAGCAGGAAAATAAACGTTAAAGCTTTTTTCTGTCGGGAGGTGATATATGCGGATCATCGATATCGAGAATTGGCCGCGGCGTGATCATTTCAATTTGTTGAAAGATTGGGACTATCCCCATTTCAGTATGTGTGCAAATGTTGACCTGACGATTTTCTATCAGGCCGTCAAGCAGCTCGGTATATCAATTAATATAGCCATTGTGTACGTGCTGGCGCGTGCTGCCAATGCAATCCCTGAGTTCCGCTATCGCATCCGGGGGGAAGAGGTCGTAGAATTCGAGGTTATCCACCCTTCGACAACGATATTAACAGATGATGATCTATTCAGCTTCTGTCCGATAAAATACGCAATGATTTTTACTACGTTTACTGAACGAGCCCTGCATCAAATCGAATTGGTGAAAGAACAACGTAAGCTGGAAAGTGAAGTGGGGCGGGATGAATTATTTTATATGACAGCTATCCCCTGGGTGTCGTTCACCAGTTTTATGCATCCGCTGATCCTGAACCCGGCCGATTCTGTGCCGCGCTTCGCCTGGGGTAAATTTTTCCAGGAAGGTGAATTAATGAAGATGCCGTTAAGTGTACAGGCGCACCATGCTCTGATGGACGGCTTTCACATGGGTAGGTTCTATGAAAATGTGCAGGAATTTTTTTAGCCATCCTGATTTCGTTCTAAGTCAAATCTTAAAATTGACGTGATGATGAATAAGCTTTGTGTTTATTTCATTTTCACACTATTTGTTGTATAATTAATCTAACATGAGTAATGACGTCAGGGATATTCTGGTAAGAATAATGGTGATGGTGATACGATCTTGTACGAAGTAGATGAATGAGAGGGCATTAATTAATATTTTTTATTGGTAGAAATTGCTGCGATTTATCGGTGCATTTTGTGATTGTTGGACATTCCAAAGCAAATTCATGAAATAAAGGAGAATCACATCGATGAAAACCATTATTTCCTTAATTGCGTTGATTATTCAGTTATTGTTGGTAGTAGGCTTGTCTCAACTAGGTCTAGCAAATGAAGCAGCCAGCGATATAGGGAACGCCTAGGTGCCCCGTTGTTATCGATTGTCGTGATATATTCCAGCACGGTACCAGATTACGACAGCGGGTGGACAGCTATCGACCCGGACACACGAAAAGTCTTTTCCTCATAATTTAGGAGGAAACACTGACGACTACGTCGTTGACTTGCAGTTTAAGGATATCGACAAGTTCGGTAAATGGGGTAAATCAAAGCATTACGGCGGTCAGGAATATGACTTGATTATTTCCAATTTGGGGTCCCACCGATGGTAAAAACTGGTGCCTATTGGTATGGGTTGACCGGATAAAGAGATCCGGGTAAAACGGCATAAGATGATAAAAGAGCAGACCAGGTGCGGATACGCATCTGGGTTGTAACAACATCCTCCTTTGACAGCGGTTGGACTCCGATTGCCGCAGATGGTGCACTTAAAAATATCCCTCACAATGTGGGTGAAAATACGGATGATTACATTGTGGATTTGCAGTTCAAGGATCGGAAATAGACCTTTCCCTTTGGGTGTAAACCAATATGGATACGGCATAATATATTCATATATAGACCAATATAATCTTGCAATCACGCGGCGCCCTTTGGCCCTACTTGACCGATAAAAACATATTTGTTGCGCGGGGGACATTTGATAAAACAGCCGAAAAATTGCGCGTACGCATCTGGGAGAATAAAAATCCAGATTATAACAGCGGATGGATCAAATTAGATCCATTCAAAATACGGAAACTTTATCCCATAAATCTAGGAGGCAATACGGACGATTATGTGGTGGATTTACAGTTTAAGGAGAAAGGGGATAAAGGGGTCAACCAACAGTACTACGGGGGTAATAACTATAATACACCTCCTATGGAAAGCCAAATTCAGCCAGAGGGTGCATATTGGGCAATTCTGACGAATACCGATATCTCAATCTGGCGTGAACTGAAGATACCTCGGCACCCAAAGCCAGGGTCCGCATCTGGGTCACAAAGCATTACGATAACCAAATCTACCTCCCTTTCGTAATGCAGGAGAAATAATAGCGAATTCATTCACCAGTGGTAAAATATCCGGGAATGATCTATACTCTATATTTCGTGAAATTACGCGCATGCTTGAGTAATTCGCGATAAGTAAAATGGAGGGTGTCCCTATGAATATTTATGGTTTTTCTCCATTGGGTTACTTGTGATTGTCCTGCTTTTATGCAAGCACGTCTTTTTCTGGTATGGCAGATTGAAAATGCATCTGGAGATCGGGAGGAATGCCGCAGCAGACATTCCTGTTGCAAGCCCGGATCCTTTTATGTCCGAGCCGGACTACGACAGTGGGTGGATCAACATCGCAGCAGATGAAACAAATGATTTTGCCACATAACCTAGGTGGGGATCCGTAATTACCTAGTGAATTTAAAAGGGCTTCAATATTGGGAGTCTTGGGAATAATCTGATCTATGGTGGTCTATACCATATATCTACCAGCATTGCAGCTGGAAAATCATGGGATTTATCTGGCATGCCTGAATGGTACATCCATCAAGGTACAAGCGAAATCCAGAAGATAATAATTCATCGAAACAGGTCCGAGTGCGAATATGGGTGGCGCCAGCGATGATTATGAAATCCCTTGGTTGAATATTCGACCAAAATCAAGACACTCACCTGCTTCACGATTTAGGAGGAAATCCGGATGAATATGTGGTTGATTTGAGTTTGAAGACTTTGGAATGTACTTGGTATAAACAACAGCAATTATGGCATAGACACATATTATGAGATCAGGAATATATGAGATATGCAAGAGTGGGTGGAAACTGACCACCACTTCAATAATAAACCGATAAAGGTCTATCGTGGGGCAACATGAACTTTATACAAATCCAAGGTGAGAGTTCGTATATGGCGAGTATCAAGCCCCGACTATGACAGCGGTTGGAGGAATCCATCAAAGACAAATCAAATACTTATTACCACTAATTTAGGATGGCCCGTGGAACGATATTGTTGTAGATATGCACTTCAAAAACAATGGCCATCTGGTGAGGTGTACACCAGATCTATTACGGCGGCAAAGATACGGATTACAAACGCGGGATTAGTATTTTGAGCCTGGAGCATGCGATGGAGCGCTCAACGGAAACTGAATGTAAGTTGAATCTGGCGCAAAGCGGATGATTTATATGCAGATGAAGTGCGTGTTAGCGATATGGGCAAAACCCGAGCCTAAATATGACAGCGGTTGGAAGCCGATTGGGGTGGACGAACTACTCACCCTAACGCATAATTTGAGAGGAGATCCTGACCATTATCTTGTGGATTTACAATTCAAAGATACAAATGCTGATGGCATTGTTGGGCAGGGGGTGAATCACATCAATTATGGCGGTAATAATTCTCAGCCTCATCAACCTTCAGGGAGGACGGAGTATTATGGAGTGTATTGGTTGAGTTTGACGAACAGCCAGGTGAGTGTACGCCGTCAGTTGGATGATACCACCGCCGATGAAGTACGGGTGCGAATTTGGATACCGCCCGCACCGGCGAAGGATAGTGGATGGATTCCTATCAGCCATTCTATCATTCCTTTGACCCTCAATCACACGATAGGTGGAAATCCGGACGATTATGTGGTTGATATGCAGTTTGAGGATTTAACCCTCGCTACCATAGAGGGAGTTCACCAAAAGCATTATGGATGGACTTTTCACTCAGTTGGCTCTCCCAGTAGAATATGGTCAGGCGCTGCCTGGAGTAACCTGGACCAATTTTCTATGGATGTTATCAGAGGTTCGGAGGATCAAAATGCAGGAAAGGTCCGCGTACGAATATGGAAGAATCCCAGGCCTGATTATGACAGTACCTGGAAATTTTTGAATCTCGGGAAAGAGGAAGATTTTGATCACAACCTGGAAGGAAATCCGGATAATTATGTGCTGGATATGCAGTTCAATGACATGGACTATTATGGCGTTAACCAGAACTTTTATGGTGGAATGACGACTTACCAGGATAGCATTTACCCAACTCAAGAAGGGAGTTACTGGTTTGGTTTGAACAATTCTTCTGTAAAAGTCTTGCGAGAAGCAAACGATTCATTTGCCGATCAAGTACGGGTCCGTATGTGGATCACTGGTAATTCGTATTCAAATAATATGTATTTACCTGTTTTGGTTCGTAACAAATAATTGTTTGCTGATAGATAACTTATTAAACCCGTGTGGTTCACACCCGGGTGAATTCTTTGTTGTTATTGGAAAGTAAATTCTTCGGTAAATTTGAAAATGATAGACAAACTCAGCATAAACAATCCTCAACCTCTATCTAATTACACAATTTCTAAATCGCTGTCCGTCCTGGTCCTGGCTCCTCACCCGGATGATTTTGATGCCATTGGTGTGAGCATGCGGTTTTTGTTCGAAAACGGAAATCTTATCCATTTAGCAGTGGCCACCTCAGGAGCCAGTGGGGTGGAAAATTCGTTTTATACTCCTGCAACCAAAGGGAATAAAACCAGAGTTCGTGAACAGGAGCAGAGAGAAGCTGCGGTTTCTTTGGGCTGCCTGAAAACCAGCTTGAATTTCTCCGGCTTGATGTTGATAAGGCTGGACACCCCAAAGAGAATCAGGCGAATACACAAATAATCCGAGATTGTTTCTCACGCTTGTCCCCGATAATGGTCTTTATGCCGCATGCTAACGATACTAACGTGGGCCACCGCCGAGTTTACAGAATGTTGCAGAATGTGCTGCCAGAGATTGAATATCCTATGGCAGTGTTTCTCAACCGTGACCCGAAGACCGTCAATATGCGCGGCGATGTTTATATGGGATATGGTGATGAGCTTGCGGAATGGAAAGGAGAACTGCTGCGGTTTCACCGCTCTCAGCAGCAGAGAAATTTGAACCAGCGCGGTTATGGATTGGATGATCGCATTATAAATTTGGATCGCGAAAATGCGCTGATGTGCTCGGTGAACGCACCCTATGCAGAGGTTTTCGAGATTGAACTATTTGGGGAGAACGAAATAGTGGATATTCTTGAGTGATCTAACTTGGGATAGGTTGCTTAATCTCTTCGAATTTTTCATCCAGCTCGGTTTGCATTTCTTCGGCGACGGCGCTTGATTTATACCGGTCATCCAATTCTTCTGGATCGTTTTCCAGGTCATACAATTCGTATTTATCCTGGTAGTGCTTGTAACCGTGGTAGTAAACCAGTTTTTGATCGGCCTCGATGAGCGCAAATGAGGCTTTGTTCAATTCACCCTGGGTCTGGTTCTTCTTTGCTTCAAAAACCCATACGCTTCGATCATGTCATATCTTCACCGCCCAACCCGGGCAGGACTTCGCCTTCTGCCCAATCAGGCACCGGCAGTCCGGAGATATGAGCCAGCGTGGGCAGGATATCGACATTGCTGGTCAGGGTGTGGATGTCTTTTCTCTCGAGTTGACCGGGTGATGAGATTAGAAGTGGAACTCGGATAACCGGCTCGTACAGCAGCGGCGTGGAATGCCCGTGTGTGCCGCGCTCAAACATTTCGCCGTGATCGGAGCTGAAGATCACATAACTGTCCTCAAGGGTTCCGGATGCCCTCCAGGTTGATCGAGCAGACGGCCGAATTCGAAATCCAGGTTAGCTACAAATTCATCGTACCTCTGGCGCAGGAAATTGATCTTTTCTTCCGGTACACGTGTGCCAAGCTTGTGGAATTTTTTTGTCTCAGGCGCCCAGCCATCATCGAAGGTATCTAAAAATTGGCTGGTGGGCATGTAAGGAGAGTGGGGAGGCAGCAGGTGGATGTATGAGAAGTACGGCGCTGGCAATTTAGCCAGCATGTCCATAACCCCATCCATCACTTGAGAAAATAAGAAATAGACATCCGTGTTAGCCAGGCGTGGAATACCGTGAGGATGCAGTTCCTTCAGCTTTTTATTATTGATTTGAACGCCCAGCATGGTATTGATGTCATTGATGATGGATAAGAACAAGGAGCCGTGAGCTTCTTCGCGCTTGAAGAGGAACTGGTCGAAATCCTTTTAATCCATAAATGGCGTCTCCCCCGGATAGATTGTCGTAGAAAGTGCTGCCAACCAGACTGAAACTGTCTGGCGCGAGATGCTGGTCCAGGTACTGGTTAAACTGGTAAAGCAGCATATCAGCATATACATTCTGAGTGAAGGCGGCCTGGTAGTATTTGCCGCTTAACAATTTAAACAAATTATACGGTTGAATTTCGTCTCGAATTAGACCTGTCAGTGTGATGGCGCGATGCTCCCAGGGATAAGTACTGGTAAATAATGAGGCCGTGCTGGGTGTTGTGAAATTGGCGGCGGAATGGTGGTTGTGATAGATGGTGCTCCTGCTGGCGAAGCGCTCCAGGTTAGGACTGGTTTTGCGCGGGTAACCATACAATGACAGGTTATGTGCCGAAAGCGCATCGAATAGTATGAGGATGATATTGGGCTGTCCATTGTCTTGGGCGTTTCCGTCTAGATTGAGCGCGGATGCCCGCTGCAGGTGTGGAAGCAGCGATAATGTCCCAACGGATTTGAGAAACTCTCGTCGAGTAAGCTGCGATTTCATTTATTTCGACCAGAAGAATCAATCATAGCGTTTTATAAATTTGAGATAGACCTTACGAGTAAATAAACAAAACTGAGCACGCTCAAAGGAATATAGACATAAAGGAATACGGTCATCCGTTCAGCGATCGTATTAGCTATATTTGCCAAAGTTTCGAAGCGTTTAAAAATCCAGGAAAGGATGTATATAAGGATTAATATGGCTACCAGGACAA
The DNA here is from genome assembly GCA_963753725.1 of uncultured Chloroflexia bacterium. Classification (GTDB taxonomy): domain Bacteria; phylum Chloroflexota; class Anaerolineae; order Anaerolineales; family UBA4823; genus CAVWDI01. The sequence goes on from CAVWDI010000009.1 coordinate 8,565, forward strand.
GTATTGGGTACAGGATCAAACCCCAGAAATCTAACTTATAAACAATTTTCATCTTCCTTTGCAGCAGGTAAGCGCTGAAACCAATGATGGTCATTAGCGTGCATCCGGTGGGGACAAAGAAATCCTTAAACATTTTTGAAGGCAGGAGAATAACCAACAGCAGTATTATCCCAAAAATGACAGCGCTTTCGAAAAGCGCAAATACCAGCACGTAAGCGCCGATCGTAAGTACTTCAACCATTTTAAAATCCCCCAACCAGCTCGGGATATACCAGAACATGCGGTACAGTGTCCATGTATACACAATGAACATAGTTACTGCAAAAACTGGAAGAATTTGCTCTCGCGAGGGGAGTTTGGCTCCGATTGACTCTTTAAAGGTAGCCAAGGCTTTTAAGCCTCTCTTCCATGGCTTCCTTTTCAGACTCATCCAGGGAGGCTGGTTTTTGGGGCGGTTTTCCACTGGAACCATCCAGCGTTTTTCCCAATGTCAGCAGTGGAATATCTCTGAATGATAAATTGCTGAGTTCCTTCAAACCCCTGGTTGCAGAAGATCACGCCCGGTACGGTTTTTAAGTCAATACAATGATCTCCGCTCCAGTGATCTGAATTCACTTCGACGCTGGTACTGCCCCATTTTCCGAGACCGGTATCCTGGGAAGCGCGATATCCTGGTGAATAACCGATTAATAAATCTGGACCGAGATCAGAAAATGGTCCGGAATAGATTTCATCGCGCAGCAAAGCGCGCTGGATCACAGGCTGGTCTGTTTGATCAAGCCATTCCAGGAGCTGATCGCGAATTTCGCTTAGTAGTGGCAGTGAATTACCTTCCGAAACAATGCCTTCACCCTCCCGGCCTTCCAGATTGAGATATAGACTATTGAGACCAACTGCATAAGCCCGGCTGTCCTTCCAGTCGACATTACCCAAATTACCCTCAAGGTTCGGTCCTTTGAGGGATAAATACCCTTTTTCGACCAACCAACGGTTCAAATTCACTTTGTTATCAAAGTCCGCGAATCCATGATCTGATAAAACCAGGAGCTTTGTTTCGGGAGTCCCAATTTCCTGCAGACGGTTCTCGACCCGACCGACCAGGGTATCCAGTTTTTGATACCAGGCCTCGATAATATCCGGACGGTCGCGCCGGAACATATGCTGTACTCGGTCCAAACTATCGAACACGATTCCAATCAAACCTTCTTTAAAACCATCCAACATATGAAACAGGACCTGTTCACGATGATCGTGAATGGACTCGCACAAACTCATGAACTGGGCATCGCTGATAAAACCTTCCTCCAATCCGGTCGTATCCTGCGGCCATCCCAGGGATAAGTAAGGTCCGCATGATTTCCAGATGTCCTTGATAAACGAGGGCGGGGTAGCGTAGCGCCAGGGAGAGGCCAGCGGGTGGATCTGCAGCGGGGCCATGTAAAGTCCTACATGCGGGGGGATTTGGGTTATTATGGCTCGGGTAAGCGGCCTCACCGTCATTAGAAATCCCATCTTGAATGGAATTTCAAAGATAGGGCTCCATTGACCTAATGTCAGGTCGATGGGCTGGTCTCCAATCAGCATGCGTGCATTTTGCTCGTTGAAAACCTCCAGCTTTAAGTTCACCAGCGATGAGTTTGAACGATCCCCTTTTTTTCGAAGTGGACCTTCGATCTGGCTGGTGTAAAAGCTGCCCTTTTTATCCAAAATTCTGAGCGGCGTTTTGCAATTCGAATGCTTCAGATCGGCATCGCTGGAATAAAATGTCCCAACACCAAGTTTCCCCAGGATGTCCGGGGTTCCGAGACCGGGGATTGTATTGACGGGCAGTTCTGGTCGAGCGGGGAAAGTAGCCGGCCACCACAATGAGGCGGCAGGATAGCCCATGCGGGTGGCTTCTTCAAAAATTGTGCGTGCACGATACGGCGGTTTGAACTGAAACCCAAACGCTTTCCGTTCCGTTGGAAGCAGTGAGACAAAGGGCGTGTATGATCCGGGATCACGGTGGACGAAATCGAATATGCCGTGCCCGCCTGGATCAAGGCCTGTAGCGATACTGGTCCAGGATACTTCGGTCTGAGGTGGATCGCTGACGGTAAACCGCTCATATTTGCCGGAATCGATGTACTTTGCCAGGTGGGGCATCTTTCCTTGCGAGGCAAGGCGTTCAAATATGTTGGGATCAAATGAATCAATTCCCAGGATTAATTCTCGCATTGTTTTTTCTTGTGATGGGATTAATGACTTATAAAACGTAGATAAAACGATTGACAATAAATTTTAATAGCTTTATTCATCCAATACTTCTGAAGAATTGTCTTCCTCATCTATTGTCGTTTGTTCTTCATCTTCTCCAGCGGATCGTCTCAGACGTCCAATGGCAGCCCTGATTTTTCCTGAAAACAGCAAGGCGATACCAGAAAATACTGCCAGTAAAGACGCCAGTACCTGGAAAAGCATGCCGCCGGTGTTCGGATCAATATACATTTTTACCTCTTATGGTGAGCCTGAACTGAATTTATTATTGACGGACCGCACCATATTTGAGCTGCTATTTTACCATGTGCGCCTGACGAAAGAACATAAACATGAACTAATCCGTTGAGATATAATCGCAGAATAAATGGGATTAATGAGGTGATACATGCCAAAAATAAAAATTACTTCCGGCGAAATATCCATGGAAGCGGAAATCAACCAGAGTCCAACCGCTCAGTCGCTATCCAACTGTTTGCCTGTAGAAGGGAAGGCGAATAAATGGGGGGATGAGATTTATTTTGAGATACCTGTGATGATGGAACAGGAGCCGGATGCTCGTGAAATCCTCGAAGTGGGCGAGTTGGGATACTGGCCTGTCGGGCGAGCATTTTGTATCTTTTTTGGACCTACCCCTGTCAGCACCGATGAACGTCCGCGTGCCTACAGCCCGGTAAATATCCTTGGACGTCTGTTGGGAGATCCGCTGCTTTTTAAGTCGTTAAAGATGGCGAACAAGTACGGATTGGACTGTTAGATACTTAATGATACTAATTCGAGTTTAAAAAACAGGTGTTCATCAGGTCGAGCAGCGATACAAACCCGGTTACATGATAGTACTTATCAACCACGGGAAGTCCGGGTAATTTGTGTTCTTTCATCAAACGGAAGGCTTTTTCTAAATTGTCATCTGGATGCACAAATAATGGTTCTCCCATAATTTCTGCCGCTACTTGAATTTTAGATGGATCGGCATATTTCAAAGCCTGTTCGTATCCCTGCGGGTCGTCGATATATTCCTCCGGCATTACCGGGATAAACATCATCTCGGCCAGAGATTGGGTATTGATAATGCCCATCAATCTACTCTCTTTGTTGACCACGCATGCCAGGCAAGCATCCGGATTGCTGGTGAACGCTTCCAATACTTCTTGCAGCGCCTGGTCCATACGAACCAGAATTGGTTTTTGTTTTGAGCGACCAATGATTTCCGAGATCTTTCTAGCGCGCTTTTTTGACCAATCCAAGCGGGCTCCATCGCCGTATTTTGAATTGATATCATCTTCCAGCCACTGCAGCAGGTTTGATCTGGACTGGTCTTCCTGAGTGCTTTCAAATTCGTCTATTCTTTCTTGAGGTTTATCTAATCCCCATTTTTGTAATCCCAGCACCTGTCCGATTGGCATGGTAAATAATATCCCGCTGCGAGGGCTGTCGAATCCTTTTACGATACGGTCCGCTTCGGAGATAGCCTGTTCCAGAAGGTCTGGATCATCAATCAAGCTGAATAATGTGCGTTGGGACGAACGTACTTCGTCGAACATTTTTAGAAAGCTGCCCAATCCGCGCCGGCGCATTAATTCGGAAGCCTGAAATCCCCCCACTGAATTTAAAATAGTAACGCCTGGGATACCGATTTCCTTCCAGGCATCCAGAATTTCCGGCATGTGAGTCAGATCGTGAAGGATTACCATCAAAAGGTTTGTCATTGTCTTCCTCTCAAATCAATTCATCATACTGCTGCAGATCTAATCCAAGCGATCGATGCAGACCCAACACCGTTAAACGCATTACCTGGATGGACATGTAATTGGATGTGTAAGGCATTTCGTTCTTGAGCCACCAAACCAGTACGCCTTCAACAGCAGAACCCAGATAAATGACCGCCAATTCAGGAGGTACAAGGATTTTATTTTCCTCAGGCTGCAGGGCGTTGAACCAGCGTAATCCGACCGTTTCTATGTAAGCATGAATGCGACTCGAGAATTCGGGAATATTTTCTTCTCCCAGCATTACCCGGAAAAATCCTGCATGTTTTGCGACATGATCGAAAACGCTTTCAATCGATATTAGCGCCGATCCCAGACCGGCGATCCCATCATCCGGAGGCAGCCAAACGGCCTCAGCCATTATCTCATTAAATACGTCCTCGAGCAGATCTAACTTATCCCTGTAGTGCAGGTAAAAAGTTGCCCTGTTTAATGTCGCCCTGTCGGTGATATCCTGGATCGTTATAGCGGAGTAGCCTTTTTCCGGAATCAGATCGATCAGCGCCTTACGAAGTAGTCCCCGCGTTCGCTGGACTCTTGGATCAAGTTTGGGTTCATTATTCGACATATTCAGCCTTTTTGTCGCATAAGCAACGCGCTAATGAGTTGTTAATTATACTACTGCGTTGTGTTCATGAGTTATGTGTTAACATCACCTGCGAATACGATCATGTTCATTTTTACCTTCAATAACTGCCAACTACCTGCGGCAGATTCTCAAGAAGAAGGATAACCAAAAACTGCGTTCACAATTTACTTTAATAAGGGGTGTATTGTGAACGAACGAGAATTAATATGACCTTGCCTGTTGGAATTGCGAGTGAGGAAGAACAAAATTTTAACACCTTAGATAAGAGCCGTAATGTATCTGGGAATGGATACATTATCCAGCTGAGTGGTTTGTACAAGAATTACATTACTGAATCTGGCGAATATCCGGCGCTCAAAGGTATCGATTTAAGTGTAAAAAGTGGGGAATTCACAGCGGTGATTGGCAAGTCTGGAGCCGGAAAATCTACCATGGTTAATATGATCTCCGGTATTGATGATCCCACAGCAGGTGAAATAATCGTAAATAGTTCACCTGTGCATCAGATGAATGAAGACCAGAAGGCTGGCTGGCGCGGCCGTAATCTGGGAGTCGTTTTCCAGTTTTTCCAATTGCTGCCCAGTATAAACTTGTTAGAGAACGTCACGATCCCAATGGATTTTAGCAACTCGGTTCCAAAGAGAGAGAGAAAAGAACGCGCCATGCACTTGTTGGATCAGGTGGGGTTGGCGGAACATGCCAATAAAACACCCGCGAAAATTTCAGGCGGCCAACAGCAGCGTGTGGCAATTGCGCGCGCATTAGCGAACGATCCGCAGGTTATCATCGCAGACGAACCCACCGGGAATCTGGACTCGGTCACGGCTGGGGAGATTTTCGACCTTTTTGCATCGCTGGTTGAAGGAGGAAGGACAGTGCTGGTAGTCTCGCATAACAAAGACATTGGAAAACTGGTATCCAGAGTGGTGGAGATTTCTGATGGAAGGATTATTGATAACGGCACAGGATACTCCATACAAGGATCAAAGGCATAGTAAGGATGGCGGTTCAGGCACGCTGGTCAAAGATTATTAAAGATATTTGGAGCAATAAATCCCGTTCGCTTCTCGTAATTCTCTCGATAGCAGTGGGGGTGGCGGCTGTTGGGATGATTAACAACGCGTCCCGTATAATCCAGCGTGACTTATACAATGAATATGATGCAGGAAATCCTGCACTGCTTCAAATTTTTATCTCACCATTTCAGAAGGACCTCGCAAAAGCGGTTGAAGATATGCGTGAGGTAGATACCGCTGAAGCACGCCGGACCGAAAGTGCCTCAATCCTTAATCAGACCGGTGAGTGGGAGGATCTCACGCTGAACGTCGTCCAGGATTTTAATGAGGTGGGTATCAACCGCTTTACTTACGAGCACGGAGTTGCTAAACCAGGTGTTCGTCAAATATTGTTGGAACAGCAGTCTGCCGAATTGTTGGGGCTTTCAACCGGAGACCAAATCGTTGTTGAAATGCAGGACGAAAACCGCTATGATCTTACGGTTGCGGGAATCGTACATGATGTTTATGTGATGCCTATGGCTATCTTAGGCGAAGCAAGCGGATACATCAGCATGGGGACTTTGGAGTGGATGGGTGGAAGATCGTATTTTAATCGCCTGGACTTAACTGTATCAGGAGACCAAAAAGACAAAGAGTCAGTCATCAATGTGGGTAATATTGCCCGCGATCGAGTGATTGAACCGGCCGGATTTAATGTTGCCAGAATCCAGACGCCTGGTTTCGGTTCCGACCCAGGAGATCATTGGGCGCAAAACCAGATTATGGGGTTTGTGCTAATCCTGCAGATTATGAGCGTTCTGGCGGTTTTCTTAAGTGGAGGTCTGGTTATTAATACCGTTTCAGCCATCTTATCCCAGCAGACTAAACAAATTGGAATTCTGCGTTCAGTGGGTGCCCGCAGAAAACAACTCATTGGGATGTATGTCGTCAACGTTTTGATTTTCAGCGTCCTGGCGGTTCTTATTGCCGTTCCAGCTGGACTGCTGGGCGCTTGGTGGTTGGTATCGTTTGCGGCTGATTTTTTAAATTACAGCGTAACCCAAATCGATCTACCTTTATCTGTACTTTTAATACAGATCGGGCTGGGAATAATTATGCCAGTTTTAATCGCGCTGATCCCAATTGCAGCGGGTACGCGCATTTCTGTCTATGATGCGATCTACCAATATGGTCTGGGCGGGGATGGTGAAATGGGATTGATCCCACGCTTATTTGGGCGAATTCGGGGTCTGACGCCAGAAATTATTCTATCCCTCAGAAATACATTCCGCAAGAAGGCCAGGTTGGCGTTCACACTGATCACATTGACCTTGGCGGGCGCCATGTTCATGGCTGTTTTCAGTACCGCGATACGTTATCCGCTCAAATCCAGGGGATCGAACGTTATATCGAATTCGATGCTCTGCTGCAGCTGCCGGGCGGCCGGGATAAAAACGTAGTCGAACGCGAAGCAATGCGTATAGATGAAGTCAATTTGGCGGAAGGATGGGGCAGCGCAGTAGGCATGATCCTGCGTCAGGACGGCAGCCAAAGCGAGGAGTTTGACATCATCGGGCTGCCTTACGATACCGCCACCATTAACCCGCTGCTGCTGGAGGGGAACTGGCTGTCTGGTTCGGACCTGCCGCAGATCGTGATTAATGAAGACCTGCTCGTTGAAGAACCTGGTATTGAGGTTGGGGAAAAGATCCTGTTAAAGGTTGGGGATAAAAAAAGAGCTTTTGAAGTCTCAGGAATCGTATCGAAACATCTATCTGGTCCCCGAATTTATATGGATTACGGGACTTACGAACGTTTTTCCGGAAAGAACAATCAGGTGGATGTGGTACGAGTTTTAGCGACTCCAGAAAATACCAGCAGTCTTGCGATCCAGGAGGATATCGCCGAACAACTGGAGGAGAGGTTCACAAATGCCAAATTAAACCCGGGTAGAAGCACAACCAAGAATGCTTATTACGGAAATTTTACGGATGTTTTCGATATTATATTGGTCGTGCTGATGGTCATGGCGCTGATGCTGGCTGTGGTGGGTGGTTTAGGATTGACCGGCACGTTGGGTATGAACGTCCTTGAGCGTACACGCGAGATTGGTGTGCTGCGGGCAGTTGGAGCATCAAACCCCTCTGTAAGAAAAGTGGTTGTAATTGAAGGATTGATGGTCGGAATTATGAGCTGGGTTTTAGGCGCGTTACTCTCTGGACCCGCCGGCTGGACGCTTGCCCGGGCAGTGGTAAATACAACCCTGGAAACTGAATTGAGTTTCCGGTACTCTATCTTTGGATTGTTCATCTGGCTGCTGGTGGTAGTGATTATTGGTGTGTTTTCCAGTCTGGGACCGGCGTTGAATGCTGCCCGTCTCCGCGTGCGCGATGTGCTGGATTATGAATAAAAATCTTTGGAAATGGCTTAAATGAACTTTCGTCGAAAGCAAACAAACGCACATGAGGCGGCTGTAAATAGCTCCAACGGTGGGTTGATTGAACTGGTGAATGTGGAAAAGACCTTCCACACAACTGCCGGAAATTTCACCGCGTTAAAGGATGTAAACATCAAAATTGGAGAGGGGGAATTCGTGTCAATCATCGGTAAGTCTGGCAGCGGTAAAACGACTTTGATCAATGTTCTCACCGGGATTGATAATCCCACAAGCGGAGAAATTTTTGTTTCGGGTACGCCGATCCATAACCTTAATGAAGGGCAGATGGCAAAGTGGCGCGGGACAACGATTGGGATTGTTTTCCAATTCTTCCAGATCCTTCCGACATTGACTGTGATGGAAAATGTAATGCTTCCTATGAGCCTGGCCAACCTGTACAGCGTGACGGAAAGGCATGACAGAGCGATGGGTTTATTGGAACAGGTCGGACTGGCCGCCGAGGCGCATAAGTTCCCGAGCAAATTATCGGGCGGGCAGCAGCAGCGAGCGGCGATCGCACGGGCATTGGCTAACGATCCACCCATCATTGCTTCGGATGAACCAACCGGCAATCTGGATTCTCAATCGGCTGAGAAGGTAATGCGGCTGTTTGGGAATCTGGTAAGCCAGGGGAAAACGATCCTGATGGTCACACACGACGAAGAATTGGCCGCAAAGGCAAAACGTACGATCAAGATTGTGGATGGGGAGATAACAAATTCCTGAGCGTTGACTTACCTTGCCACCGGCTGTTTTGGAAAAAGGCTTCGTTTAACTTGTACTCCACCGCAATGCTCAAAGTGATGAATATAGAACAAAATTATTACATTATTCCAACAATGGGTAAATTATAATTACACTCGTTTCAAGAAGAAATCTGCAAATTACCTATTTTTTTTAGTGGTAAGAAATAAAAATCCTTTATTGATTTAAAGAATATAGTGGAGAATAAAATGAAAATTGCAGCTGTAACAGATGATGGGATAACGATCAGCCAACACTTTGGCAGAGCGACCAAGTATATGGTAGTAACGGTGGAAAATGGGATGGAAATCGGGCGTGAATTGCGGGATAAATTGGGTCACCATGATTTTCAAAAAGAAGGCGATGAAGGACATCATCACGATCATGATGATGAACGTGGACGAGGGTTCGGCCAGCATTCGTCTGATAAACACCAGCGCATGTTTGCGGCGATTACTGACTGCCAGGTATTATTGGCGCGTGGGATGGGCAGGGGAGCATATTTGGGATTGGAAGGCGCAGGAATCCGACCTGTTCTGACGGATATTTCCGAGATTGATGCAGCAGTCATTTCCGTCATCGATGGGAACATCCACGATTATACGGAGCGATTGCACTAATTCAGCGATCAATAAATCATTTTGTCTTTTCTTTGGGACTAACTATCAGAATCTGGTTTATCTGATCCGGAAACCTGATGTTTGATATTTTAATTCTGACAATTCAAAAGCTGATCCAGATTAATCAACAAGGGCTCAGCGCTTTGCAGCATATCCTTCTATGCTAATCGTATTCGCGTGTTTACCGAATCTGGTTGGGGGAAAATAAAAGTTTAACTATTGATCGTTTGAAATTGCCGGTAAATATGGGGCTGTCTAAAAAGTAATGATTGTCATGCTGAGTAAAGCGAAGCATCTGGTTTTCATCGACAGAGACTCTTCACTTTGTTCACACCGTCCCGGTATCCTTCGGGAGAGTGACAAACCTTTTGGGATAGCACCTAAAATGCAATGGGACAGATATAGTCCTTGATTATGGTAGACTTTTAAATGCGTTATTGAATCGGATTTTTGAGGTACATAATCTAAACATTTTGGAGAAATATTTTCATGAATAAGCGCTTCATCATCTCATTATTATTTTTCCCGTTTGTTTTCTTATTAGTTGCTCTGGCGTGCAGTAGTGGAAGTGAACCAGGAGGCACGAGTTCCTCAGCAGGTAAGCGGATTTCCAGTATTGATGAACTGGATGAAGCGGTTGTGATCATTGATATCGAGGGCTCCTATATTGATCCCTTTGAAGGCTGGCAGGTAAACGCCGCCAACTGGGGAACAGGTTTCATCATTGATCCAGAAGGGATAGCGGTCACCAATAATCATGTCGTGACCGGCGCCTCAAAATTGAAGGTCTATTTGAACGATGAGGATGATCCCCGCAGCGCGAGAGTGCTTGGCGTATCCGAGTGCTACGATTTAGCCGTGATCGATATCGATGGTGATGGATTCCCGTATCTCGAATGGTATCCGGATGAGATCAAAGCTGGTCTGGATGTGTTTTCCGCAGGATTTCCCAGCACGGCTTCTGAAGTTGATTACACTTTGACGGAGGGTATCGTCTCAAAACCAGCCACCAGTTTGCATTCGGACTGGGCTTCCGTGGATAATGTCATCGCGCATACCGCAAAGATTATTGGGGGAAATTCCGGTGGACCATTGGTTGATGATTCCGCAGAGGTGGTTGGCGTCAATTATGCTGGTGTGGATATCACCGATGAAAACTACGCTGTCAGCCGCGATATCGCCGTTCCGATCATCAAAGAACTGGCTGCGGGCAATGATGTCGATTCAATTGGCGTAAACGGGACAGCAGTGGACGGTGAATTATTCGACAGTACGGTTACTGGCATTTGGGTCAGGTCAGTTAAGTCTGGAACACCAGCCGATGGCGCACGTATTCAAGCCGGCGATATTATCGTCGAAATCGAAAACCAGGTGCTCAACCAGGATGTGATGAAGGATTACTGCGAAGTGCTGCGTTCTCATCATCCTGATGATACGCTGGCTGTTACGATTATACGCGCCGATACCGGAGAGGTTTTAGAAGGACAGTTAAATGGGCGAGAATTGGAATTTGTCTCATCATTAAGGGGGTCCGGTGAAACATCATCCGATCCAAGCGGTCAGGAACCCGATATAAGTAATGCTGAGGTCACCGAAAATGTATTCAACGAAAATGTCAGCGCAAAAGGTGATATTTATTATTACGAAAATTTTAACAGCGGGATGGAAGATTGGGAGTACTTTTTCGTTCAGGGACAGGATGAGGATGTATTCAATGAGGCCAGGGACGGCGTTTTCCATACCGAACTGCTGGCCAATGATACATTTCTATATTACACATTCAAAGAATGGGACTTCAACGATGTGCGCCTGGACGCCAGAGTGGAGAATCTCGGTGCAGCAACCAACAATGTGGGGTTAATGTGCCGGGTAACAGAGGAAGGGTGGTACGAGGCTAACATCCTGGACAACGGTGATTTTTTTGTGTACCACTATGACGCTAACGCCAGCGAGGATAAATATAAAGTCCTGCAAAGTGGAAATGCTGGCGAGATCAATACCGGAAAGGATGTAAATGATCTCACACTTATTTGCCAGGGCAGCCAATTAAGCTTCGGCGCAAATAACGTTGAGCTTGCGACGCTAGCGCTGGATGCCGATGGTCACCAGGTGATCGAATGGGGAAAGGTGGGAATGACTTTGGCGAGTGAAGAGGAAACGCCTGTGATCGTGGAATTTTATGATTTTGTTATCAGTGTTCCCTAGAATTTGAAGTATTTAGCTGGAAAATATGTAGGTTTACTGAAGGTTCCGTCGGAGCATTAAAAGCATGCATGAAGCAGTGTTGTATGAAAAATTAGATAATGACAGCGTGCGCTGTAACCTGTGCGCGCACCACTGTGTGATATCAAACGGCAGATTGGGCGTCTGCAGCGTGCGCGAGAACCTAGGAGGCGAGTTATATACCCTGGTATATGGACGCTGCATCAGCCGAGGCGTTGATCCGGTTGAAAAGAAACCGCTCTACCATTTTTATCCCGGTACGGGCGCGTATTCGATTGCAACGCCAGGCTGCAATTTTCGCTGCCAATGGTGCCAGAACGCCGATATCGCGCATATGCCTGCGTGAATGGGGGAAAATCGCCGGTTCAAATATCGCACCGCTTGAAATTGTCAATGCGGCGAGCAAATCAGGCTGCCGCAGCATCGCCTACACTTATACTGAGCCAACTATCTTTTTTGAATATGCATATGATATCGCCCAGCAAGCGCATAAACACGGGATCGCCAATATTTTTGTGACCAACGGTTATATGACGCTGGAAATGCTGGAATACTTCGCCCCTTATCTGGATGCCGCGAATGTCGATCTGAAAGCTTTTAGAGAAAAGACCTACCACCGGGTTGTTGGTGCCGGTCTCTCCCCCATCTTGGACAGCATGAAGAAGATGGTGCGGCAGGGGGTTTGGTTGGAAGTCACTACGCTGGTTATTCCGGGTATCAATGACGATAAATCTGAGCTCAGGGAGGTCGCCCAATTTATCGCAGGTGAACTCGGTCCGGATGTGCCCTGGCATATCAGCCGATTCTTCCCGGCGTACCAAATGACCGATGTGCAGCCTACTCCCATATCCACAATGCAAAGCGCATATGATATCGGAAAAGAAGAAGGTTTACGTTATGTTTATATGGGTAATGTTGCGGGTGAGTCAAACACAGTTTGTTACGACTGTGGAAGATTGCTTATCCGCAGGCAGGGATATTGGGTGGCCGAAAACAACCTGCGAGCAGGTCATTGCCCTGATTGTGGGGCACCGATCACTGGAGTTTGGACTGATTAAGAAATAATCCAAAATTCGAAGGAGCAGATTAAAAGAATGGACATGGATGTCAACAACGAAGAAAGAATCATAAAACAAGCTGGTGAACTGATTGAGGGTGGATATCATTGAGCGGAGGCGATTATGCTTTCCGTCGGAAAGTTTAAGCTGGAGGATCTGGACGAGCGTTCTATTAAGATGACCACCGGGTTTGCTGGGGGAGTGGGGGATTCCAGGCATGAGCTGTGCGGGGCATTCAGCGCTGGAGTAATGGTTATTGGGGCGCTGTATGGCCGCACAGAAATAGGCGCGGATGATACGGTGTGTTTCCAGAAAACAATGGCATACCATGAGCGTTTTAACGAAGTGATGGGTTCGATTTCCTGTTTGGAACTGCGTGCTGAAAACTATGGTTCGGATGGCATCGAACCCTGTTCTCTGCTGGTCGAAAGAGCAGCCCGCGAATTGTTGGACCTTATCAAGGTGTGAATTTTAGCTAAGCACGAGTTACTGAATTGTAAATGATTATGTTCTGAGGAGCGATGTATGGATGTTCAAATCCAGGAAATGAGTATAGATGACTTTGAAGAGGTTTACGAATTGTGGCAGAGCACCGAAGAGATCGTCCTTTCAGAGATTGATACACACGAAAGTATTGCCCGCTTTTTGGAACGTAATCCCGGGTTCAGTTACGTTGCACGACAAGGTGGTACCATCGTAGGAGTAGTGCTGTGCAGCCATGACGGCCGCCGGGGATATATCGATCATCTTGCGGTAGGAAATTCGTACCGGCTGCAGGGCATCGGCAGGGCATTGGTATTGAGGTGTCTTTATAACCTCATGCGGGTTGGCATCCGGAGATGGAACCTGTATATCTTTGAAGGGAACCAGGAAGCGATTGAATTCTGGAAGAAGATTGGCTGGTCGCCAAAATTGAACATGGTGATGATGTCACAGCCAATCTCGCCGAGGTAATGTTTTTAGGACTGGCAGTCCTAGAGTTATGTACATGAACATAGATTTTGTTAAATGTTTCATCAAATATACTGCGAGGGTATTACGGAGGACTGCCAGTCCTTGTGGATAATATTTAAGAGGTTCGAAGTTCCGGTTCTTGAAGGGTAGGAAGGCTGAACTGGTATACGGTATTGGCATACTCCAGTAGTCTCTCTCTGGCACAGATATCGCCCACTAATTCGTTGTAAGGCAGTAGTGTACCTTGCCAGGATTCTGTAAACCAGCGAGCGCCCGCAGGAAGATTTTTATTCAACAAAAATTCCTTTTCAAATGGCCAGGGATTGGAATAGAAATATGGCTCCGGATGGCTGTCATCACCGGGGGCGAATCCAAGGTTGAGTTGAGAACCCGTTTCGATCTTTTTTGCCCCAGGGCCAGAATCAATCACAAGTGTACCAAACCACTCGAAAGCAAGGTCGAAGTTATGCGGCCACAATTGAACTGGTCCTACCTCACCGCCGATATTTCCCCTATGTTCTTTTAATATCAGGTCAGCGAATTTTAACGCGCTGAAATATTTCACGGCATCACCTTCTTTGTAATAGCGCGCTTCATCGTTTTCGAATTTCGTTCGATCGTAATCATCTGTCAATCCCAGGTCAGCAACTGCCGTCAGAAGTTGGTTCCCAAATTCGGTTGATGATAACCCTTTGGTCATGCTGAATTGTTTGAACTGATCCTGATTGGTAATAATTGCGACGGTGTGATTTTTCAAATTCATTTTTATGGAAAAAGATCCACTTTCCGGTAATGGCATTTCATCCGTGATCAATCCATCCGGCACGACCTTTAAACTGATGTGCCACCACTTTGGGTGAAAACTGGCATGGGCGCGTGGGATGACACCCACAGCTTTTGAGTACCAGTGTAGTGTATCTCTGGTTGGTTCCCATCCTTTTAAAGATGGAAGTGATATTTCGTTATACATTATCTTTAGCTCCACTGTGGTGATTATTTGAATTCTTAAATGGGTTTTTATAAAACGGGGATTGTTCTCATTATAGCGTCAAAACTCCAGACAGACTAGGCGGTAGTGAAGGACATAACAACTTCGGCGACCATAATATTTCAATTCCGTCCCTATTCACATTCGCAGCAAGGATTGATCAATCTATTTTTCAATGGCCTGACACCTGTCGATGAGATAAAGTTGATAATCATAATTAGTGCGCCGAAATTTGCTATGGTTATTAAGTCAATAAACTCCCGCATAATATGATGCGATGTGATCAATGTATCTTACCTGTGTGTTATATGCACTCCGCAATAATTAAGAATCAATTAACATAAAGAGGTAAAATACATCACATTCCTGGAAGGTAAAGGTGTTGTTTGTTGGTGCAGGGATAACCAAATTTTATTGAACACTTAAAATCAACGGTGGCAAGAAATAACATATGACTTTTTATATCGACAGCGCAAATATTGAAGACGTATCGAATGCGATTTCGTTTGGATGGGTAAAAGGTGTTACAACGAATCCAACCCTGCTGGCCATGGAAAGCCTGGGTGTGGAGCAGATACTGAACAATATCAAGCAGTTATCATCCGGTCGGATTTTTTACCAATTGATGGCCAAATCTGTAGATGATATGCGACATGAAGCGCATGCTGTAAGGGAGATCCTGGGGGACCAATTGGTGGTAAAAATACTACCCACAATGGAAGGTTTCCGATTTTGTTTTACCAATTCAAATGATTTTGATTGTTGTTTCACTGCTCTATTCAGCGTTCCTCAGGCAGCGGTGGCATGCGAGGCGGGAGCAAGATATATCGCCATATATTACAACCGGGCACAAACGAATATGGGCGATGGAACTGGGTTAATCGAGGCTGCAGCCCAGGTTCTTAAGGGTACCAATACGGAAATCGTGGCTGCCAGTATTAAAATCCGCACAAGAAGCCAGAAAAGTATTGCTGGCAGGCGCTCACCATATTACGGCGCCGCTTGATGTGCTCACTGAAATGATGGACCATGATTTATCGAATGAGGCTATTCTAGATTTCTACAATAATGGCGTAGGATTGTAATTGTGAGTTAGAATTTGTTTCACGTTATCTGCTCAAGAAGGATATTACGATGAAAAGCAATCCAAAATTCTATAATTTTTTCCCGATTATTATTTTGTTAGCGCTTTTAATGAGCGCTTGTGTGACGACGATAACTCCAACGTCATCTCCAACCGAGACAATCGTTCCAACTCAAGATGAAGCTGAAGCGGTAATTTCGAATGCTGTAGAAGAGGAAACCAGCGAACCGGAAAGCAAGTCAACGGAGGAGCAGCTTGTTGTTACACCAACACTGGCTCCGACTGCAACCCCGGGGGTAGTTGATGAGTTTATCAATGCTATTGCAGCACAGACGGGTGCAGACCGCACCTATCTATTCGGACTATCGCTGGAAGATTGGGCCAACCTGGTTGTATCCGTGTTGATCATTCTGCTGGCTATTTTTATTATCAATAGATTTCTTCAGTTTTTGTTGCGCAAGGCGGCGAAAAAATCTGAAAACCCCTGGGTTGAAGATTTCGTTAAAGAAATCAGCCCTCAGATTGGATGGGCTGTTATTGTATTTTTTGCCCAATTTGCCACCACTCGCCTAATATTTTTAAGCGCTGAGGTCAAACAATGGTTGGGTCAAATATATTTTGTATGCTACGTCGTCATCATAACAGTGATTGTATGGAAGTTGGTCGATGTTGGTGAAAAGTGGTATGAACAAAGAGTAAGCGAGCAAAAAGAGGATCATCCACCCAGTGAATTGGTCATCCCATTAACCAAACGTGTAATCAAAGGTGTGGTAATCCTGGTTGCTATTATTGTAATATTGGACCGTTTTGGAGTAAACGTGACTGCATTGACTGCCGCCATTGGTATCGGCGGATTAGCGCTTTCGCTGGCGGCTCAGGACACACTTGCAGATATGATCAGCGGGTTAATCATCCTGGTAGATCAACCTTTTCGGGTCGGTGATCGTATCGAGGTACAGAGTATCAACACATGGGGGGATGTGGTTGATGTTGGAACCAGGACAACTCGTATCCGCACGCGAGATAACCGCATGGTAATCGTTCCTAATTCCGTGATCGGAAAAAGTGAGGTAATCAATTACACTTATCCTGATCCTCGCTACCGGGTGCAGGTCGAGATAGGCGTCTCTTATGATTCTGATATTGAAAGAGTAAGAAAAACTATTATCGATACCGTTTCCCAGGTAGATGGTGTACTCTTGGATAAACCTGTTGATGCGTTGTTCCTTGAATTTGGGGATACCTCCATGATTATTCGAGTGAGATGGTGGATCGATTCTTATACGGACACCAGACGCATGTTTGATAAAGTAAATTCGGACTTATTGGCAGCGCTGAAGGAAGAGGGGGTGGATATGCCTTTCACGACTTATGATGTTAATATTCGGCATGTCGAAGGTAAAGTGGATGAAAAGGAGAGTTAATTTATTTTGATTTTTATAGAAAAATAGTCAAAAAGTTGACATAAAGGAGATAGTAAGGTATTATTTCGCGCACTATAAATGTACGGAAATGTACCTATGTAGGGTTGGATTCACCCATTGAAATCGATATTACTTAGTTAATCCACTTTTTACAAATACTATTTTTAGGAGATATAAATATGAGCGAATTGATTGTATTTGCATTTGACAATGAGACCGGCGCTGCTGAATTGCGTGATGAGATGAAAGAACTCCAAAAACAGCACCTGCTGACTTTAGAAGATGCGGCTGTTGTTGTACGAAAACCAGATGGTAAGGCAAAAGTTAATCAGGCTGTGAGTTTGGTTGGAGCAGGAGCCCTGGGCGGCAGTTTCTGGGGTTTATTGATTGGTTTGTTGTTCCTGGCGCCGTGGTTAGGTCTGGCGATTGGCGCGGCAACCGGCGCCATCGCAGGAAAATTTACAGATGTCGGTATTGATGACAAGTTTATCGAAGAAGTCGGCAAAACGATTGAACCGGGCCATTCGGCTTTGTTCCTGCTTGGTCCGCGATGTAACGCCAGACAAAGTAATTGATGATGTAAAGAAATTCAACCCGACAGTGTTACGCACTTCACTTTCTCAAGAAGACGAAGCCAAACTGCGGGATGCTTTCGCTTCTGAAGGTGAATAATCAATAAACAGTAAAATTTTTATATAGGAGGAAACATGGGTAAAACAACTGGTTTCTTTAGTTTCATTGCTGGAGCTGTATTTGGAGCAGTAATAGCTTTATTGTATGCGCCTACTTCAGGTGAAGAGCTGCGCGCCCAAATTCGGGACGAAGCTGATGCCAAATTGCAGCAGGCATCCGAAGAATGGGCAAAGGCATTGGAGAATGTGCAGCAATCGATCGACGAGATGAGTACTGAAGTTAAAACCTACCTCGATCAACTTGCCAAGAAGGAAGAACAGGAATCTGCAGAAGCAGACGTTGAAGTTGATGTAGAAGTTGCGGTAGAAGAAGCTTAAACTGGAATTCTGAAGATTACAAAAGTTTACCAAATTCAGGTTATTTATATTCCAATTGCCCGGCACTCATCGACAAATTTGTAGTTTGTCGGATTAAATTCGAAGTGCCGGGTATCTTTTGGTGTATAAAATTATTTTAAAAGAAATAATATATAGAATTATATAAAGGGGCTCAATATGTACTCAACACAAGGTAAGAAATTTTTAAGCACTCTTTTAGATTTTTCGTTCGAAGAATTCATCAGTATCGATGTAATCCGTGTATTGTATGCCGTTTCCATATTATTGGCGGCTATTGCGGTAATCGTAGGAGTTATCGCGGCCTTCGCTAACGGTATTACCATTGGTATCGGGGCGCTTATTCTTGCTCCTATCTTGTTGTTTGTCTATGTCCTATTTGCCAGGGTTCTGATGGAAGTATTTATCGTCATTTTTAAAATTGCGGATCACCTGAAGGAGATCGAAGATAACACATCAAATTAGTTTTTCAGACTTAACATTAGATTTGGTATAGTTAATATATGGTATTGTGATATTGGCTTATTAAAATTGTAAGGTCGATCAAGGGGCTGTCCGATAATTAAATAGGCAGCCCCTTCATAATTTCCATATATAATATGATCAACATGAATTGCACTGGTATTTGTCACATATATTTTGTAATGAAATGAACAGAGAACAGGGGAATATGCAATACTGGAATCAATTCTCCTGGTCGACAAAGGCCATCCTGACCGCTCTGGTGGGAATGATCCTCCTATTAGGATTTCTGACATTGATCCGGATTGGGGATTTTTCCTTCAATTGGCCTTTTACTTCGAGTCAAGAAACGGACCTGGTCGTCCCCACACCTGTAGATGGCGCTCCTGCGGTCTCTGCCAATATTGACACGGATATCCTGGGCAACCCGGGATATGGGAATGAAATTCTGGGTCAATTACAAATGGATCATAAAGCACAGGTGACCGGGATAACCTCTGACCAGCAGTGGGTATTGATCAACATCATTCAACCGGAAAGCGGTCAGGGGTGGATTTCAGCTGCTGCAGTGGAAGCGGAGAATATGGCCAATGTGCCAGTTATTGAAATTGGCTCTGATCAAACAGAAAGTGTCATGATTGCAGATGATGCACCTTCTCTAACCGCCAAAGCGGACGTGGATATACTGAGTGGTCCTGGTCAAGCGTATGGTTCGGTTGGAGTACTCTTGGCTGGACAGCGATCCGAAGTTTTAGGCTACAGCAGTGATAATAGATATTGGGTGATTAAGGTGCCTTATGTTGAAGGCGGGAGAGGTTGGGTTGATGCAGACTTTGTCACACCTCAAAACACATTTTATTCTCCCTCGATTGATCAAGCAGGTTTACCACCTGCAAGTGATTCGATAGATGGTATCGTACCCTCGATCAAAGCAGTCGCAAATGTAAATATTCGCAGTGGTCCGGATTTAGAGAGTGGAGCGATTGGCTTACTGAGAGCCGGAGAAACAGCCAAAGTATTGGGTGTCAGTCCAGATCGTCTGTGGTGGGCGATAGAGGTTCCGTTTGCTGAGATGGGTGAAGCATGGGTGTCCACAGATTATGTTGTAGCCGAAAACATTTTTGATGCGACCGTCATTGAGCCGGTACCAATTGGCGGCGGGATATTGATCCCCACTCCAGAAGCCCGCGTGGCGGTGCTGACAGCCAATACGCGCGTAAACATTCGCAGCGGACCCAGTACAGATTTTGAGGTTCTAGCAAGATTGGAAGAAGGTCAGACGGCAAAGATATTGGGGATTACTTCTGATGGTGGGTGGTGGGGAATCAGTGTACCCAGTGCGGAGAATGGAATTGGTTGGATATCCTCCGCATTTGTGCAAGCCATCAATGCCGAAGGTGTCGAAGTCTTCCAATAAGGGAAAATTTGCGACAGCCAGAATCTCTCCAAAGACTACCTAATAATTTAGATAATTTTTAAAGCTGCTATCCTGTTGGATTCGCTCATCTTTTCCCCATTATTAGGATCGATCACCACGCATGCCCCGCGCTTATCGATACGGGTTAGGACTGCCCCTTTGGCGAATGGATTATTTAAAAGCTGCGGTGCATCCAGGATGCCGGATGTAACCGCCTTGGAGAGCGCTCTTGGATCTGTAAAGGGGTCAAAATTAGTGTACGAAAATGAACGAATTGTGTCCAGTGTAATATTCGCTTCAGATATAAGTTCAGCTTTTCGTTCCTGAACTGCAGGATCAAATGTCAAATCTGGCTGACCGCCCAGCGCATTTTCTACTGCGCGTTGGGCGATTTTACAGGCTTCGATGATATCTTCTGCCGTTGCAGCATGGTGCGCTTCGGTGTGCCCAACAACGTGCAGGATATGGGGTTTTAAAGCCATCTGGAGGTATACCGTCGCTGCCAGGTGAGCACGCGCTGCGCTCAAATCCAGAGGGTAGCTGAGCAGTCCTGAGCGCGTCTGGCGGAAAATCTTGAAACTCGAGTCCTGTAATGGCGCTATCATTTCTAGAATTGCGAGCATTTTTGCCAGGTCCATGGCGTCGGAGATATCAGCCGGACTGTTGAACATTAATTGGGCGATGTAGTCTCTTACTCCAAAAGTCTTAGCATTGTAAGCCGCAAGGTAGGCGGATACCACGGATATCACATCCGGCGCATCCCTCATTCCCCAGTGGTGCGGTTCGTTCAACTCCACCGGGATATTTGCCTCGCCATACCACTGCATGAGTTTTTGATGTTCGCGTATAGAACCTGTCAGGTCCCAGGGACCTCGGCCATCCATCTGGTTGAACCAGAATAAAGGAATTGCACACCAGGCGATGTTGATAGTGTCTGCATACATTTCCGCCAAACGGATAAAATCATCTGTTCCTGAATACGTGCGCAGCAGGGGGAAGTTGCCCGTGCGGCTGGCTTCGAATAATTTTTCGTAATCCTCCCGGTCACGTACGGGAACGCCGCCGGCGCCCGTCCGGCGCGGATTCTGTTTTTCCGGTTTAAAGAAATTCTCCTGGGCATCCTGATCTATCCCGAGTGATATCACATCCAGTGCTTTCGCATCAGCTAACTGGCGGATGCCTTGAAGTGTAGATTCTATGGTTGGTAATCCAAAATGATGGCGGATAATCGGATAGGGCTGCTTCCATTCAATGCGTTCGACTGCGAATTGGGGGTAATCATTTCCATTGGGTTCACTGCAGGGCTCGCATTTCAAATAAGATAACACTGTGTCTGCAGTCTCGCCCCCTTCAAAAACCCGTTCGAAAAAACCCAGCGCGCGCGCACACGCTGCAACCGGTGGCGTACCTCCGAAAGCAAACCGTACGCCTGCCGAGCGCATTTCATCGGCGTCTTCAGCAAATTCAGCCAGTAAACGTTCACCCGTTTCAGGCGTTAGCCGATAGGAAACCGCCACCATGTCTGCCCCTTCTTCTTGGGCGGTTTTTAGTATTTTTTCAATCGGTACTGAAGGGCCTAAAAAAATGGTCTTCCAACCGGCTGCCTCTGCCAACCGCAGGAATTTATTTACACCTGCAACATGTACACATTCCCCCAGAGCCCCAGCTACAACAACCTGCTTTCCAATTTCCGAACGATCGTTCATTTTTGCTCCAAATTCCTTAACCACAAAGAGCCGCCTTTCCAGACAACTCCTTGCAGCGCTGCGGTTACCAAAAATCTAAAGTACTAGTAACCTTAGATCAAACCAAATAGGAGGGTCACCGCAGCGCTTGGTAAATTACTACTTCCATCGTTCATGGGCAACACCTCCTTTATGGTGGGATAGCAACTCAAATTGCGACCAATTAGTGTAGTCGCAAGCTTTAATAAGTATTACATATTTCATGATGGATGTCAATATCGACTTAAATTATCAGGTTTATATTAATCATGGTGGTCAGCTGGCGATAAATTTTCCGAACCGGGAAGAATACCGTCGAGTTTCTGCGGTTCATGGATCAATATCGGCAGATGCTGTGGGCAAACCTGCCAGTCTTTTCCATGGTACGAAAAATTAATTAATGGTACCTGGTTGGCTTCGCGTGAACAGTAAAAGCATTTATATTGGTTGTCATTCATAAATTTCTTTGCTTTTTAATAGTATTCGGTTTATTTTTTTTCTGGTCAGCGTTTCTTTTTGCCGCTGTGACCGGTATATGCTGGAGCTGTTATAGCGAATACAGTGCATAATCTATTATCTATCAATCGACTTCGTAATCGTGGTTCGATATCTTTAAGTTCATCAGTAGTTGTTATCACAGTAGGCAATTGGGCATTGAAACGGAAGTTAAATAATTGGTATAACTTCTCCTTTACCCAGGGTGTCGTGGCTTGTGTGCCAAGATCATCCAGTACCAGAAATGGAGCACGACGAACTTCTTCAAATCTTCTGTCCAGAGTCGTCTGGCTCGTGGGGGCAAATGTGGCTCGCAAGTGGTCCATTAAATCCGGAACAACAATGAACAACGGTTCTTGTCCGGATTCGGCTCTGTAATGAGCGATGGCAGCTGCCAGGTGGGTCTTGCCGCATCCGTATGGTCCGATTAAGACCAGCCAGCCTTTTGGGTCTTCCGCATATTGGCGTGCTTCATGAATTGCTTCTTGAAGATTATTCAATTCAACTTTTGGTAAACCTTCACCTTTACGGGTTTCAAATGTTGAAAAAGTCTTGTCGTGCATTAAATCGAGCGATGAAAGTTCGTGGTGTCCGATATCGCTGGTAGGCCGGCGGAAATCCGGCGCATTGATGCGCACGATTGTGGTCAATTCCGGGTCTTCCAAACGAGAATGGATACGGTCTTCGATCGAATTGAGCGGCAAATTGGATGTGACTACCGTAGGCAGTTGGTTAATATAGCGGTAATTGATGATCTGGAATAGTTTCTCCTGTGCCCAGGGGGTAGCATTTTGGGTTCCAAAATCGTCCAGTATCAGGAGGGGCGCGGTCCTGATCTGTTCAAATCGTTCTTCAAAACTTGTTTCGCGATCGTTATATGTAAAGCGCAGCGAATCTAGCAGATCGGGGACTGTGATGAACAAAGTCGGTACACCATTAGTGACAGCGGTGTTGGCGATGGCTGCTGCAAGATGGGTTTTTCCGCATCCAAATTTTCCTAACAAGACTAACCAGCCACTGAGCGAATCTGCAAATTGGTTTGCTTGATTGTAAGCGAGCTCGATTAAATCTGCATGGTATGGCAAGAGTCCGATCCTGCCGCGGACCTTGAAGTTATCGAAAGTCAGGTTGCGTAATTTATCCAGATTGCTGAGCGAGAATAAACGCTGCCGGATTTGTTCGCTGACATCGTCCTGCCGGCAAGTACACACGCGCACCTTTCCAAATTCTGGATGGTCGAGCGCTAGCTCGATCCTGAGATATCCCAAACCATGACAGATCGGACAATCAGGATCTCCAGGGAGTTTCGTGGGATATCTCGGAATATCAGTGTTTAACGAATTCGGAGTAATCTCCTTCGATGTATCGTCTTCCACTTTTTTCAGGGTCTTCTTGATCTCTTCGGTCATGTTTACCTTCTTGATGCCAACGTTTTAGTATCGCCTCGATATATCTCCAGTTTCGTTTATTATTTTCCGCGGCGATCTGGATGGCCTCAACAATCCAATTTTCCGGATAATCATCTTGCGCGCCGTCAATTGCATCGGCGATAAGGGGAGTGAGCGGTCCAATATTATCCTCATAAATCTGAAAGATATTTGACGGTTCAAGTAAAGGCTCAAGCTGTTCATCATCTTCGCTCGGAAAGCGCCATTTGCCCTTTTTAATTGCATCTACAGCCGCGCGACCTTTTGGTGAATTTAAAAAATAAAGCGTATCGCGATCTCCATTTATCTCCAATTCTGCGTTTATCAGCGTTCCCCTGTGCACTGATTTGTCTAATGACTCTTCCAGATATTGATTAGCTTCTTCGATCGTCTTTCCCATTCCGGTCAAAAACCGTTGATCTTTAAGAATCTGGCTGTGGCGCAGATAAAGGAGGGCGGTCTCCATGTGGCTGAAACGCCAGAAAAAATACAGGGTTAACTTTTAATTCACCCAAATGATCGATATCAGGCAGAATCTCCTGATAAAAAACCTCAGGGATAGACGTTTTGTGAATCTGTTTATCAGAAAAACCTGTGAAATTGGACATAACTGGCATTTAAGACAGGATCATTCTTACCCTGTTTGAGAAGCGGCAGCATAGCCCGGGGCGGCGTTTTCGAACTTGGCGATCGAGTTGAGAAACACCAGTTCAACCATTCCGGTCGGACCATTACGGTGCTTCGAAACTTTTATCTGAGCGATGTTTTTCTTAATGGTATCCTGATCGTAAAGTTCGGGTCTGTGGATAAACATCACGATATCTGAATCCTGTTCGAGGCTGCCGCTCTCTCTCAAATCAGACAACACCGGCTCTTTATCGGTGCGCTGTTCGATGGCTCGCGAAAGCTGCGCAGCGGCTAAAACAGGCACATGCAGTTCTCGTGCCAGCATCTTCAAGTTACGTGATATATAAGATACTTCCTGAACCCGGTTTTCCGATCTTAAACCGCTGCTCATTAATTGGATGTAATCGACAATAACCAGGTCAAGCTGGAATTCCATATGCAGCCGCCGGCATTTGGTCCGTAACTGCAGAGGTGTCAGGGAGGGCGTGTCATCGAGAAAGATGATCGAATCGCCGAGCACTTCTATTGCGTGGGTGAAAATCGGCCATTCCTCTTCTTCGAGTTTCCCAGTCCGCAGCCGCTGCGAATCGATACCGGTCTCCTGGGAGATTAAACGCTGGACTAACTGTTCGTTCGACATTTCCAGCGAAAAAACTGCCACGTGTTTTTTATGTTTCTGAGCCGCGTTCTTGGCCGCAGTCAATAGGAATGCCGTTTTACCGGAACCAGGTCTGCCCGCGATGATCAGCAAATCAGATGGCTGTAATCCACCCAGCAGCCGGTCGAGGTCGATAAAACCGGTCGGCACACCATACATCTCCTCGTCCCGACTTGAAAGCAAATCGATGCGGTCGTAATAGTCACTGAGCACCTGCTGGATTGTTTGCAGGTCGCGCGTCATTCGCCTTTCACTGACACCAAAAACGGCTTTCTCGGCTTCATCCATCACCGCGTCGATTCCAGTTTCTTCCCGGTAAGCCAGCTTAGCGATTTCGTTAGCCGCGGACAGCATACGACGCCTGATGGAGGTTTGCTCAACTATTCGCCCGTATGCTTCTGCGTGCAGTGAAGTCGGGACATTGTTGATAAGGGCGGTTATGTACGCTGCGCCGCCCACCTCAACCAGGTGCCCTATTTGATCAAGCTCTTCAATGACCGTTAAAGTATCGAGAGGAATGCGGCGGTCATGTAAGCGTGTGAAAGCTTCCCAAATCCAACGATGACGGTGGATATAAAAGTCATCCGCCTGCAAGAATTGAATGACATCAAAATACACTTCAGGGTTAATCGAGCACAGATCCAATAACAGCTTCTTCTGCTTCGCGGCTGTGAGGAATAACCTGAACGGCTGGAGCGGATGTCACTTCAGGGGGAGGGAGATCGACCATTGGGTGATTAATGGGTGAATTAAGGATTACACCGGATTAGATTTTAATTATAGTAACGCATTATAACGTAAAAAATGCGAGTAGCCCCGCATTATAAAGTTTTCAGGTGCATGTGAATTTAAATGGCTGGTTTGGGTTTACCGTCATCATCGTCGTCGTTCTGTTCACTATCCCCACGATCCGTATCCAAATCGCTTTTATCCAAACCGTCCAAAAAATCTTCAAATACCGATAAGCGCTCTTCTGATTCCGGTTCTTCCGCGGGGAGGTCCAGGCCGGGTTCCTGGTCCTGAATATCATCTTCAGGAACAATGCTGGCCGCGTTCATTACTGACTGGGCGACAAAAATTGGTACATGGGTCCGAACGGCAACAGCCAGCGCATCGGAAGGACGTGAAATCAATATTAAAAGTATGTCCATCTGATTCGGCTACAATATTTCCGTAGAATGTGTCATCTCTCAGGGAGATCACTTCAACTCTGATTACGCGCGCATTCAACTGGTTAAACAAATTCCTGATCAAGTCGTGTGTGAGTGGGCGTGCAACCTCTACTTCTTGAAGGGCGATCGTGATCAATTCGGCTTCATATATGCCGATCCAAATCGGTAAATAGCGCTCTTCATCCTGTTCACGTAAGATTACTATTCTTTGCTGCGACATCAAGCTCACCCGAATGCTGTCAATCACAACTTCCACCATTTCTTCCATATAATCCTCCAAACAGGACGGAAATCTCCGTCTTGTGGAATAAAGTTTATTCTATCATGTGCAGTGAAGACATGCAAATAACTATATATCTTTAAGTCGATACTCCGAAAATTTAAGGAATAAGATTAAATGTTAAAGAATTCACTGATCAATTATTTGCAAATATAAAAAAAAACGTTATAATCAAAACAAGGAGAATAGGAAATGTGGAACCTGTATATGGTTCCATCGATCTTAAACTGAATTTATGGAATCCGAAGCCAGGATATTGTGGATCGAAGGGAAAAGGGCTGTGAGCCCTTATTTTATTCCTGGATTAAGAAAGAAGGGTTTTAAGATCGAAACTGTTTCGACAGGGGGAGAGGCGCTTTCGAAATTTCCGGACAAGGGTTTAAATCTGGTTGTGGTAAATGCCGCTTCGATGCGCACATCGGGCACCCGTATTTGTCATTCAATTCAGAATCACTCCGGTGGTATACCAATCTTGTTAATCACCGACCGTGACATATCCGCAGTGAAGGGCGTCGATGCTGATGTTATCCTGCAGCTGCCATTCACTACCAGAAAATTGATTAACCGCGTTAACCCATATTTACCTGGTGACGAAAAAAACGCAATGTGCGCAGGACCAATTCAACTGTACCTGGAAAAAAAACGGATCAACTGTGATGGGCGTGAATTGAGCCTGACTCCGCGCATGGTTCATTTGATGCGGATTTTTATGGAGAATCCAAACCGGGTATTAGATAGAAAAGATTTGTTTCGAGAAGTATGGGAAACGGAATACACCGAAGATACCCGTACACTGGATGTGCATATCAGCTGGCTGCGAAAAGCCATTGAAGAGGATCCGCGCGAACCTGAATATTTAATAACAGTGCGCGGTGAGGGCTATAAACTGGAAGTGTAATACCTATTGGCTGTAGGTCTGTAAAGTCTCCAAATAATGCGTCGGAAGGCCGATATCAAACCTGCGACCATCCATGATCAAACCATAAAACCCATCTTCCTGTCTCAACCTATCTAAAGCGGATGTGAGTTGAAATTCGCCTCTCTCACGAATATTATTTTTTATATTCTCATCTAAATACTCGAATAATTTTGGCTTGATCACATACATCCCAAAAACCGTTAGGTAATCTTCTTCCGGTAATCCTGGCACGCGTAAGTTTTCTCTGGCATAATCGATGTTCGGTTTTTCGGAGAATTCGGTCACATTCAAGACACGTTCTCGATCAATCCATACGCCAGCCGCGGTGCCAAAATTGGCGATTTCATCCTCAGAGGTTATCCGCAGTCCGAGAATATTGATTCCATATTGCTGGTACGCATCCAGCAGTTGTTTCGCGCAGGATTGCTCCCCAAACGAGCGGTAGAGATGGTCTCCGAGCATCAGCAGAAATGGTTCATCTCCGATAGCTTCCCGGGCGCAGTAGACGGCATGCCCAAATCCTTCTTGTGCAGATTGGGTGATGAATGAAACGCGCCTGCCCAATTCGAGTATCCTGCCGCGCATATTCTTGAAATTTACGCGGCAGTTTATTGTAATTTTCAATTGAGATCTGGTTGCGGAAGAGGGCTTGGAACCCATCCAGATCCTCCTCCTGCACGACAATAATCACTTCTTCCAAACCCGCTTCAAGCGCTTCTTCAACGATCAGGAGGATGGCTGGTTTGGCGATGCCGTCGTGGTCGATAATGGGAAACAGCTCTTTTTTGGTGGCTTTGGTGGCCGGGAAAAGCCGTGTTCCAAATCCTGCGGCCGGTATAAGCGCTTTCCGTACTTTTGGACCCGGTTGTAGGGACAACTTCATACCCGGTAATCCCAGATCACGCGCCAGAATCTCGATTACAGCTTGCTGGTCGGCTTCGCTGCGGGCGATAAATTGGGCGGTTCCATCACCTTGTGATCCGACACCTTTACCGCCCCAGATATGCGGTTTCAATGGTTCATATTCCAGAACCTGGTGCAGGACAGGCGCTTCAAGTTCTTCGGGACAGGCTGGTGTCGCATAACGATCAAAAAAACCTTGCGCTTCATCCATTAAGGAGCCCAGTTTCGTTTCATCTGAGGTTGCCAAGGCATCCATGGCCTGGTCAATGATGCGTTTGTTTATCGGCCCCAGCAATTCCTGCACGCCTTTTTCGATATCATTCTCAGCAAAAGGATAACAACGGTTCAATCGATTGAGGATTTCCATCGTATTCTTCTCTGCCTGCAAATCAACAACAACAAAGAATAATTTTTTGTCCACCTGTAGTTCAGTGGTGTCTAATCGATCGCCGTCAAAAACCATCAAGACAGGACGATTACCGAACGCGCAGCCCTGATCCATCCGCCCACATCTGGAAGGTGTGGTGATTTCTCCCTGGTAAGCAATTTCCATTTCGCCGCGTATGGTGAGTTTGAGGTCGTATATTCGATTAAACGCACGCGCTGCGAGCACACTGATTGCGGCGGACGATGAGAGTCCTTTTTTGATCGGAAGGTCTGTTTTATAGTTGTTGATTACCAAGCCGCGCACGTGATAATGGGTCAGGACCTGGTAAGCCACTCCCGCGATATAGCTCCAGAACCCGCCCGCTTGCGCTTCGCCCAGTAATGCCTGCGGCTGCATCGGGATTTCGTATGGGCCTTTAATCTCCCCTTCTTCGGTTGTTGAGGACAACATTAAGGAGGTTGGGTGAGGTTCGACTTCAGCATAAATACCCTGGTCGGTACCGCTGATCAGGGTATAACCTTTTTCAATATCGGCATTCAATCGCCGGTACCCACCAGCCCAATCGGAGTGTTCACCCAATAGACATATTCTGCCAGGAACAAATAGTTTCATATTTTTTTCACAATGATTTGAAGTTGGTTTCCTTTTACATCAACGAGACGAATACACTGCTGCTCGCCAAATGGAAAAGTTGAAAGGTTGATATTGGTATTTATTGGCCGCTTCTTGCGCGGACGGAGAGCTTGTCCAACGCTGTTGAATAATTTGCCTTTCCAGTTTGGATCCACTTCCCAATAATCGACGTCCGCTATATTTTGGGATTCTAAGGTTAAAGTTTCCTCTGAGAGGTTTATACCGTATTCCGGTTCAAACTCATCCAGCGGGAGATTGATATTGGTTTCTTTTAGAAGTCTAAACGGTTTTGCCCCAATGTTCGTTAGCCTTTTACGAGTGGTATGAATAGCCCGCCAAGTGGAGTCTGCTGCGAGATAACTTCTGCCCAGTTTCTCTGCAACTGCTGCAGTCGTTCCTGATCCGCAGAAGAAATCTGCGATCAAGTCACCCGGGTTTGAAGAAGCCAGGATGATACGCTCCAGCAGTGACTTCGGGCTTTTGGGTTGGATAACCCGTCCTCTCGCTGTGCATTCGAGCGACGACCGGATAGTACCACCAATCCTCCGGCACTTTACCCCGTTTCAGATCTGGCACCTTCCCGAAACCAGCTTTTGGGGAGGAGTTAAATGTCTTTATCGTTTTTGGATCGTAAGGTTGGCGGACATCGTCGGCGTTAAAAGTGTACTTCTTTCCTTTCGTATAAGCCAGGATCGTATCGTGTTTGCGGTTAAAGGCGCTTTTAATCGGTGACGGTCCGTGATAGATCCAAATGATTTCATTCAAAAGGCGTTCAGGACCGAATATTTCATCAAGCAGGATGCGTGCATAGGAATTCACGTGCCAGTCCAGATGCAGATAAAGCGTGCCGTTTGGCGCCAGCAATCGATACATCATTAAAAGACGCGGGTACAACATATCCAGGTATGATGCCAGATCCGGCCAATCGTCTTGATAACCCTCCTCCAGCTGCCACTCCTGCGGACGGCGTGAGTCTTCGCCTTGACCCACGCGCGCCGAATACTGGCGATTGGTGAAGAAGGGAGGGTCAGCGTAAATCAGGTTAATCCGACCTTCATACTCATCTACGAGGGTTTTCATAACATTCAAGTTATCCCCTAAGATCACCTGGTTGATGGGATGGTCTGCTGGTCCGGATGGAGGATATCCTTGCCCATTGGGGTAAGCAATGCTGAAAAGTTCTATTTCACCTGAAGCTTCTTCTGACTCCTTTTTTGAGTCCCAATGGAGTTTAGGCATGTCTGGCATCAATTATTGGATTATCTGCAAAATCTAAAACCGCAAGCGGTTTGGATTTGCTCAAGAATTCTTCTCAAATTTTCGTCCTAAAATCTCGTCCAGGTCTGGCTGACCAATTACCTGAAGTTCATAACGTACACGTTGAGACGGTTTATTGATCTTGATGATTCGATTTATATCTATTGGAGTTGCGGAGATAACCAGATCGGCGTCTGCATTGTTTATGGTATCTTCAAGTTCGCTTATTTGGCGATCTCCGTATCCCATCGCGGGTAAGACCGCGCCGGTTGTTGGATATTTTTGATAAGTCTCTAAGATCGAACCGACCGCAAATGGACGCGGGTCGATAATTTCAGCGGCTCCAAATCTGCGAGCAGCGACCCATCCTGCTCCGTAGGCCATTTCCCCGTGAGTCAACGTAGGTCCATCTTCAATCACCAGTACCCTTTTACCTTCTATTTCAGAGGGATTATCCACAAACAATGGTGATGCGCCTTCAATGATGACTGCGTCCGGGTTCACTGCCCGAATGTTTTCCCGGACAGTAACGATGTCTTCCAGCTTAGCAGTGTCGACTTTGTTTATCACGACAACATCTGCAGTTCTCGTATTCGTCTCACCGGGGTAGTATGCCAATTCATGCCCGGGACGGTGTGGGTCTACAACTACGATTTCAAGGTCTGGTACGTAAAATGAGAAATCATTATTACCCCCGTCCCATAAAATTATGTCCGCTTCTTTCTCCGCTTCTCGAAGTATCCTTTCGTAATCAACCCCGGCATACACAATTACGCCGTTGTCCAGATGGGGTTCATATTCTTCCCGTTCTTCGATCGTACATTCAAATTTATCCAGGTCGCTGTATTCTGCGTATCTCTGGACGGCTTGTTTAACCAGGTCTCCATACGGCATTGGATGTCGTATTACCGCTACTTGATATCCCATGCCAATCAATATTTGCGATACCCTGCGCGTTGTCTGGCTTTTACCGGAACCGGTCCTTACAGCACATATAGATACTACCGGTTTGCTGGATTTTACCTGTGTATTTTTAGGGCCAAACAACCTGAAATCTGCGCCTGCAGCCAGGACTTGAGATGCTTTATGCATCACGTATTCATGGGGAACATCGCTGTACGCAAAGATAACTTGATCGATGTTTTTATCGACAATCAGTTTTTCTAAATCACTTTCCGAGTAGATCGGAACGCCAGCTGGATATAAGGCCCCGGCCAGCTCCTGTGGGTAGGTTCGACCTTCGATGTCTGGGATTTGAGCGGCTGTGAAAGCGGCGACTTCGTAATCCGGGTTGTCACGGAAGAATACGTTGAAATTATGAAAATCTCGCCCGGCAGCTCCCATTATCAATGTACGGATCGGTGTCATGAACTTGTAAGTCTCCTTTTGTGAATAGTTATTATTGGTAATTATTTTAAATTTTCAAGTGGTGTAAATTTTACATAACCTCGGGAGGTATGATACCTAATAAATTCAGCAAGTTGGCGATTGCCTGTCGGGTCGCAGTGACTAAACGCAGCCTGTATGCTCGTTGGACCTCATCTGCTTTTAACACAGGGCACTGGTTGTAAAAGTCGCTGAAGGATCTGGCGATATCGTAAACCAGGTTGGTCAGATGCAGTGGTTTTAAATCTTCTGCAGCGCGTTCAATTTCTGAAGGCAGGCGCGAGATGAGGTCGATGAGCTGGATCTCAGCGGGATGCAGTTCATAATCGGGTTTCACGGAGGCGGGAATACTCCCACCAGCTCGTTTGAGGATACTGTTGGCTCTGACATGCGCATATTGGATGTAAGGAGCTGCCTGGCCATCAAAATCCAACGCGCTGTCCCAATCAAATGTTACGATCTTGACATTGTCACGTGACAGCATTGTGTACTTTAATGCTCCTAATGCGACCGCTTCTGAGACACTTGTTTTATCAGCATCATCCAAAGCCGGGTTTTTCTCTGTTACGATCTGGAATGCTCTTTGCGTGGCCTCCTGAATTAGATCATCTAAAAGTACTACCGTCCCATCCCTGGAAGACATGGTCACATTGCCTGGTAAATTTACAATTTCGTAGGCCAGGTGATAGCAATCCTTTGCCCATGGATACCCCATAATTTCAAGTGTTTTATAGATCTGCTGTAAATAAAACGATTGGCGTACATCAATGACATATATTGAACGATCGAGATCGAATTCCTCAAATTTTTGTATCGCCAGCGGCAGGTCTTTGGTAGCATACAGTGAAGTTCCATCCGAACGCAAAGCCACAAGCACGCGGTATTTTTCCTTCTTCAATCCCAGAATATCATCTAGACGGATAATTACTGGGCCATCCGGTCTTTCATCTTCGGCAATCCCTTTAGCAATGAGTTCGGCAACCATCTCTTTGCCAGATTCCTCAACTTCACTCTCGTAGTAAATCCGGTCAAAATTTACTCCCAGCAGGTCATAAATTTGTTGGAAACCTTCAAGGGACCAATGGCGGGTTTTTTCCCACAAGGCAACCACATCAGGATCTCGTTCATCCCATTCTGAGAAAAGTTGGCGAACTTCGCTTTCGAATTCCGGATTTTCATCCAACCGTCGATCGGCTTCAGCGTAGATGTCGCCCATCCAGCGAGTCTTATCGGATCCGGGACTTTCACCGGCGTGAAATTTCTGATAATTCCACAGCCATTTGATCACGTGCAATCCGATATCACCGATATAGTTGGCGCGCACGACTTCATATCCGGCGCATTCGAGAATATTGCAGATCACTGATCCAAGAATAACATTTCGCAAGTGACCGACATGAAATGCTTTATGGGTGTTGGGCTGCGAGAATTCAACCATGACACGTTTGTCTTTTGAGGTGCCGAAGCCGAAGTTTTCGCCTTCCTGTAATACGGTGTCAACAATCCGGCGGCTGTATTCAGGTGTAGAGAAGTAAGCGTTCAGGTACCCGTTTAGCGCTTCAATTTTCGAAAATCCGCTGGGCGTGCCTAAATTTTCAGCGACACCAGCTGCAATCTCTTGAGCGCGCTTAGGTACACGTATTTTTGATTCAGTTGGGACAACATTCGATCGCGCTTCTTGTGCGGCTAGTTGAAAGAACGAAGTAGAGATACCCCATTGACCATCAAAAGGAATAGGTTTCCAATTGATCTCCCCAGGTTGAGGAAGATTGTTATCAGAACAATATTGGAAGATTTTGTTTTCCAGGGTTTTCTGTTCACTTTGGAACATATTTAATTCCCCAAATTACCTTGATTAAACACAGTATAAAATATATATGATGTGTGCTTGAAAACCAGCCAGATTTATTCGTAAATGAAATAATATTTCCAGATTTTTAGATGAAATTCAGGGAATGAGATTATAACATGCAGTAAAAAGACCGCTATCGTTGGTTTGGATGAACACGGTGACATTCGGCAGGAATGCGGGTGGTTAAATTAATAACGAAGGCTGCCTCCTGGGGGGGGCAGCCTTGGATACTATAGTTAAAAAGTGAATTATTTACTTCTTGGTCTCACCCTCAATTGCATTAAGTCGTTTCATCAGACGGCTCTTTCGCCTTGCAGCATTGTTCTTATGGATGACGCCTTTCTGGGCAGCTTTATCCAGAGCAACGATTGCATCCTGGGTGGATTGGCGAGCTAATTCGACATCCCCAGCTTCAAATGATGCTTGAGCTTTCCTTACATAAGTACGTGCGCGGCCGCGGTAGACGCGGTTTCGCAGTCTCCGTTTTTCATTCTGTCGGTTTCGTTTAATTTGTGATCTTAGATTTGCCAAAATCGTCCTCCGTTACATGTAAAGCTAATAATTGCGACTAGGTATTTTACTCGAGTGCACCTGTTTTGTCCAGCTTAATTGACAGCAGCAAATAAGAATAGTATGATGGAAGCGCTCAGGTTGGTTGGGCGATCGCAGTTCTCTTCGGATGAATTGAGGAAAGTCCGGACTCCACAGGGCACGATGCCGGGTAACGCCCGGGGTGGGGAAACCCCCGGATAGGGCCACAGAAACAAACCGCCAATATGGTAAGGGTGAAAAGGTGGTGTAAGAGACCACCGGCGCAGGCAGAAATGTCTGCGGCCAGGCAACCCCCATCGGGAGCAAGGCCAAGCAGGGACAATAATCCTGGAGTAATATCCAGGGTGGGAGGCTGCTCGTCTCCCTGGCGAATGCAGCGCGTTTGCCAATGTTCCGGGTGGGCCGCTCGAGTCGTTTGGAAACACCCGACCCAGATAGATGATCGTCCAGGTGATGGTTCGCCATTTACCAGACAGAATGCGGCTTATAGACCAACCTGAGTGTACTACCTACTACATTTCTTTATAGCTCAATTGTGGGCTGAATCAGCATCTATTATCCGTTCGGTGGACGACGTTGTTACAATACCCAGGCAAATATATCAAATCAATTGAATTAAATGATGGGACTCCAGTCACGATTCGACCAATCCGACCGGATGATGCGCCTATGCTGCAATCCACTTTTAATCGTTTGTCGCCTGAGACGATATATTTACGGTTTTTAAAATCATTTAAAGAGTTGTCAGATGAACAGGCTGAGCACTTTGCGAAGGTAGATTATCAAAACCGCATGGCTTTTGTAGGGACAATTATTGAAGATGGCGCTGAAAGCCTGATCGCGGTAGCCCGATATGATCTGCGTGTTGAACAAGAACCTTTTGTGGCGGAAAGCGCAATTGTCGTGCGTGATGATTTTCAAAACCGGGGGTTGGGTACAGCAATTATGCTTTGTTTGATCCAATATGCCCGTGACCATGGCGTCAAAACATTTATTGCTACCACCCATATGACCAATACCAGGATTATGGGTTTTATCAAACGAAGTGGGTTAAACTTACAACCGGACTCTCTTGGAACCGGGTGTGTGGGAAATCAGGGTTGAATTGGGGAATGATGCTGGTTGAACTAAGAAGTTTTGTGAGGATTTAAGATCATCAGGGACGATCCTCACCAAGTTTGTATATCCCGTAATAATCATCTTGATAGATTGGTAATAAGCGTTCACATTTTGGGGCAGAATCGTCGGAGGGGATTACAACTCTGGTTGCATTTCCATTTTGTATCAATTCGTAGACAACATCGCAATCATTATCCTTATAGAAATGTTCGACATCCTGGATGCGATCGTACCATTCGAGTACGTCTGTGTCCCGATAGGGGATGGACTTAAACTCTATGTAAACCGGGGATCCGGTTGCCAATCTAAAATCTTGCATCTTTTTTGGAACGAAATAGATATCATCCGGAGTATGTGTCGCTGCAACATAAGCCATCATCTTGTTTTCAACTGCCGCCAATTTGCGATTGTAGTCAAGATAGATGCGGACCACGCCGATCACGACGACCACAGCCACCAGAATTACACTCAATGCTTCGATAAAATTTTTATGTGTATCGAATAATGTTGGATAGCGGTCCGAAATATTAATGAGGGCTTTTGCCAGGATTAATGTTGTGGACAGCGGAACCAGGAAAGTTGACAATCGCCAAGGGAAGATCAGGGCCAATGTACTGCTGCCGCTGATTATCTGTATCAACGTCAATATTCCTGCGATAGAAAACGGGATCAACAATATGAGGAACATGCTGCTTTTTCTGGTAAGGTAGACCGCCCCCACAATGATACCGATCTTTACCAGAGCTGTAGCATCAAACCAATATTCAAATTTGGCATGGTGGGGAATCCGGAAATTAACCAGAATATCCTGGGCGCGGCTGGAGGTCTCCGCAGGGATGCCGGCGAAATTGATATAGGAAAAAGTTAGTATGGGCAGCACGAGAATAAAAGCAAAAACACCTAAGAGCAGCGCTTTACGAAGCGACCTATCCTCTTGATACGTGACGACCATAAAGCTGAGCACCAGCGCGGCGGCGCTCAATAAGTAGGTTGGATGGATAGTGGCTGCCAGCACAGCGCAAAATACTGCCCAGTACGGTTTTCTTTTCAGGAAAAGATAGATCGAAAGCAGCAGAAATACGCCAAATGAACTAGGTTGGAAAACAGAACCCAGAAGGCGCTGGTCGGCCAACCCATCTTCCAGGATGTACTTCCAATTATCTCCGATGGTTTGCGATATGAGAAAGCGAAATGCTGCTGAATGGATCGTCAATACAATTGCGATGAAAAGAAGGTAGATTGTCCTGGAACGATTGATATCAAAAATAAAAGTTACTGTTCCCAGAATACTTAAAAAATATATCCCCATTAATGCAGCATAGTAAAAATAGAATATGGTACTTGTTTGGAAGAACTGGATGGTGGATGCGACCAAAAATTTAAATACGGGAGTTGTTTCTGTAGTAGAAGCGAGCCAATCGTTTTCCAAATAACCATACCCAGCATCTGCAAACCCGTGTAGAAAGTACTGGTTCTGGTTCGATGTATACAGCGGACTTTGCGTATACGCGATCCCAAACAGAATGGTCAGCAGCAATAAGAACAATATTGAGCTAAGTATTCTATTGGGGGGTGTTTCTGAAGAAAATGATGAAACCAAATCCATAATTCTGCGTATAGATAATTGAAAGGAATAAACGATAATTCAGTTCTTTTCGAATACTGAATGATTCGTAATCTATTGATAGGAGGTTTTGTTTAATGCAATCTCAGGTAAAAATTGTGGGTTGGATGTATATTATATTGGGCATTTTTGGCGCCACTTCAGCGTTATGTACGGCAGCGATTGTATTCGGCGGCGGATTGATCTCTGGTGACGAAACAGCAATTACTACAACGGGAATTATTGCACTGGTTATGGTAGGTTTAGCATTTTTGTTTTCGATTCCGGGATTGATAACCGGGATTGGATTGCTAAAGTTTAGATCATGGGCGAGAATCCTGGCCATGATACTGGGGATATTGAGTCTTCCCGCATTCCCGATTGGAACTGCTCTGGGTATATATGTGCTTTATGTTATGTTCGACAAAGATACCAGGTTATATTTTGATAATCCAACCATCAATAATTGAAGTAAAGATTATCGTGCCGGCTAAATAAATTGTCTAGGAAATAATTTAGCCGGCATCATACTCCAGAAATCAATAAATAAACGAATTACATATCCCGTAATGCTCGTTTGGGGTTCATCATGCGAAACAGCATCCCTAGGATGAAACCACTGGCGGTAAGCGCGGCCAAAGCAATTTTCGTTATATCGACTACCGGTTCGACGCGCACACCATCAGGCGACACAATTACAACCGCCGCTGGACGTGACAAGATGCGTCCGCCGCCGCCTCCACCTCCCCCGCCGCCTTCGCCGGTGAATTCCTCTTCTGTGTCTGACTCTTTCTCAGTTTCTCTTTCCTCCAGACCTTCTTGTCTCCCTTTTCCATAACCAGAACCCACGCCGAAACCCATTACCGCTAAAACTTCAGCAGAGGGGATTATGAGCGTTTCTCCTTCTTTAATTGGTTCTCCATAAACTGCTTTCACACTACCTGCTTGAAGAAATTCTCCAAGCGTATCTTGAATCACTTCTAGTGCGCTTTCATCGATTAACGTTTCTTTTTGGGTTTCTATTTTTTTATCTTCAGCCATTTCAAATTCTCCTATTTTTTATTATGTTTGCGATTCGAAAAGATCAGCATAAAAAGAATTCCAACTATGCTTATTCCCATTAATAACCACAATACCTGCCGGGTAACATCGATCACCGGGTAGATCTGTTCATCCCCATCTGCAGATTGGACCAATATGGAATGTGGACGATTCCAAATCAAACCTCCAGTGAAACCGGGGATCATAATCTTCAATGATTTTGAAAAAGGGGTGATCTCCTTATCTCCAGCTTTGATCGGTTCGCCCGGTATAGTCTCTGATTGAAATAAATCAGGCATGTTCGCCCCCCTCTTCCTTTTCAGGCGCATCCCCAGCCTCCCCATCTCTGCCCTCTCCGGATAACTTCTGCGAGATTTTTGCCAGTTCGTCATTAATGGATTGAAGCGCTGAAATGAGGTCCCCCCTCACTTTGGCTTCTACCTCTCCGGTTTTGTAGCGGTCTTGAAGATCTTCTACGTCGGATTTAATTTGTTGGGCGGTGGGTGATTCTTTGATCGATTCAAATTCATCTTTAAAGGTTGAACCAAATTCTGAAAGCCCATTTTCGATTTCGCCCTGCAGTTCTTTCAATCCCGGACTTTCCCATGCAGACCGCATCGCATCCACCAGGTTTTTCCCAAGGTTCTTGAATTCATCACTGAGATTTTCCTGCGAGCTTGAATTTTCTTCCATAAATAACCTCCTGAATCCACTTTGATATTTATACATATCTTCTGTAATCTAATATAGAGTTGAGCAATTGATTATCCGGACGCTAACGTACCTACATCAAATACACAATGTTATTAAATTATACACACATATACCCGATCTCGGATATCACTTTAAAACAAACAAACGAGAAGGTCAGATTGGACCTTCTCGTCAGTATTAGAAATTACCTTGTGAGGTGATATTTTATGACTACTCGACAGCGTCGTAACCAGGACCGCTGGAGAAGTAATCATAATTGGGTTGATTGTCCTCCGTTAGGTCAAGCACTTCCCCTTCATCAAGCTGGCGTACAGTTTTCAGCGCGACTGCTTCCCCGTGGTGGTTTTCTCCTTCATAAGAACCGGTCAGACCCACCTTGCTAATGTATTCCCCGCCCTTAGCGGTGTAATCTGTTGGCACCTCATCTTCAGGGAAGATGGCTTCGAATGGGCACTCAGGTACACATGCTCCACAATCGATGCAAGTGTCTGGATCGATGTAGTACCAGGGCCATTCATCTTGAGGGATTCCGGGCACAATACATTCAACTGGACATACGTCCACACAACCCGAATCTCGCAGGCAAAGGCTAGTAATGATATACGTCATGGAAACGACCTCCTGAATAGAATGGTTTAATTTCTTAGACTCGGTTTAAATCACCGTTAGATTTTAGCCAGTTAATTCCAAAGTTATTGGCGGTAAAAATTGTAGTACCCACATTGACCTTTGTCAAGTAAAAGAACATAATCGGTTGTATTGTTCGGAAATTATGGATAAATCAGGTAGATTATATGAATAACGTTAATTTTAATTATTAAAGTGGAAAAAACCTTGACAATAAAAACGCCAATCGTTATTATCCAGTTAATGGAAAAGACCAACTTTGCTCATAATAATTTCCAGCTTGTTCATTGAGAAATTATCCATCGAAGACCAAAAAATAATGGTCAATGCTGAATAAAAATAATCAGCGCTGTTAGAGCAATGGAAGAAAGGATAACAATCCAGGTCTTATCAACGATTACACTTTTACAGGAGGAAACAATGATTTATAAAGTATTGCAGGCGCTAGACAACAAACGGGAGTTCCCTCAAGCAAAGGCGCATTGTGATGTGCCTTGCGGGATTTACGATCCAATTACCGCCCAGATTGCAGCTTTGACCGTGGTGCGTATGATGGACCTGATGGCCGCTCTGGAAGAAAATGCCGGAGAAAAAGGCGTGGAATTCAGCAATAGTATGTCCAGGTATGTAACTGTTAAAGAAGAGCATGCTGAAAAAGCCAAACATGAAATTCGTGTGATCTGGGGAGATTACATCAAAGCCCAGCATTTAGAGACCTTCCCTGAACTGGGTGAGGTTGTCCACAATATCATGCAGCTTGGTTCAAAATGCCGCCAGACAGCAAATCGAGAAGCAGGCACCCAGCTTGTAGATGCAGTAAACCAATTTGCAGAGATTTTCTGGAAGACCAAGAACGTACCTATCAAAAGGGCAAATGCGCCCTATGCGCCAGCGCTGGAAATGGTATATCCTGATCTTTAATGATAAATGTACTAAAAGTTACGGGTGAGAGCCTGTATCCTTTGTATAAGGAAGGGGATTTTGTGATTGTTAGCAAAATCCCTTTTGTTTTAAACCGGCTCAAGATTGGCGATATTATCGTATTCAAACATTCACTTCATGGTACCATGATCAAACAGATCAAAGAAATAAATACTGAAGGTGATAGACTGCAGGTAATTGGTACGCATGGAAACAGTGTTGACAGCCGTCAATTTGGTGAGATAGATAAAGCTTCAATAATCGGTAAAGTGGTTTTGCATTTTCGCAATCCGGAAATTTTAAAGTTATATTAATCATGGACTTTATATTGTGAAATTCGAGTAAGAACATCTGTAAATTCTGGCCTAAAGAATTTTTGAACTGCTTTTCTTCTATATGGGAACGCCAAGCCGCCCTCCTGTAAATCCCCTTATTGCCATTGGTTTCGGAATCCTGGCTGCTTCAACGGCTTCGTTATTCATCCGGTTCGCTCAGGATTTTGCTCCTTCAATCATCATCGCAACTTATCGATTAGGGATTGCTACATTATTAATCTCCCCTTTCGTGCTGACCAAAAAAAGGGCAGAACTGGGTTCGATTACGAAAAGAGAAATTCTGCTGGCGATTCTTTCAGGCACATTCCTGGCGATCCATTTTGCGACCTGGATTAAGTCTTTAGAATACACAACTGTGGCGAGTTCGGTTGTTCTGGTTTCAACGGTGCCCTTGTGGGTGGCTCTGTTTTCCCCAATATTTTTAAAAGAACCTATCACTAAACCGATTCTTTCCGGTATGGTATTAGCGTTTGTGGGTGTGATTATCATCGCGGTTAGTGATGTATGCAGTTTGAAGAATGGAGGACTGGTATGTCCTTTATATAATGAGTTTTTTCGCGGCGAAGCATTTCTGGGTGATCTATTAGCATTGGTTGGGGCTGTTGCCGCAGCTATGTACGTCATCATTGGACGCAGTTTGCGCCAACGCGTCTCATTATTGACCTATGTTTTTGTCGTCTACGGGATGGCGGCGGTAGTGTTACTTGCCCTGGCATTATCATCAAATAATCCAATCTTTGGATACCCTAAAATGGCGTATGTGTGGTTTATCTTGCTGGCTATTATCCCCCAATTATTGGGTCACTCCTCACTTAATTATGCGCTGGGGTACCTATCGGCGGCTTTGGTTTCTATCGCGTTGTTGGGAGAACCGATAGGATCAACCATCCTGGCATATATTTTTCTGGGCGAAGTTCCGACATTGTTGAAGGTTTTCGGAGCGCTATTAATACTGGCAGGCATTTATATTGCATCCATCAGCGATATAAGAGAAAACACGAAAGCTGAGAAACTAGATCATCGTGACCATACAAATGACCCCTGAGAATCGTAAAAATGAATTAACCAGTATAGGCGTCGATGAGGTAAATCCGGGCAGCGGTCTCTTTATTGGAGATAGGAATATTTCCGCAAGAATTGAAAGGATTATTTGGGATGTTGCCGGTATCCTTTTGATCGCAGCCGGATTTATGACTTTATTGGCGTTGATAACCCCTTCTAAGAACGGCTTGATTTTAGGATGGTGGATATTTGTCCTCCGGCTGTGGTTTGGCTGGGGTACTGCCTGGTTCGTCGTTTTGTTCTTTATTTCGGGATTATGGGTACTGCTTTATAAGGGATATCAGAAATGTATTCCAGTAAAATGGCGGCGGATTATGGGGATCGAATTGGTCGCTTTTGTTTCGCTGGCGCTGCTGTCCTTGTTCGGGGGTTTTTCATTATCCCGTGCTGAAACTGGTTTAGATGGGGGAAGGATCGGATGGGGACTGGTTAAATTAACAAAGATTGTTTTAAGCTCAATCGAATTGACGGCAGACTATTGGACTGAAATCTTTCTGATCGGACTTTTATCAATAGGCGTGTTTGTTGGTTTTGGGCTTTCAAGGATTTTCCGCATATTCGCTTCAAGCAGGGGAGATTTGATCCCCAAGAGTGATGTGATAATGGATGCTGTGGGTCCGGCAGTAAGTGAGGCGCCAATTCCTGGTCAGGAAAGTATAAATTCATCAATTAAACCCGGAAAAAAGAAACGCAGGATATTACCGCCGCAATTCCGCAAGAGTTTTAAGATAGAACAGGACAGCAGCATTGAATCTGTCTCAGCTCACGATCGAGATGAAAGGCTGCCAGAACTGGATTTATTGGTGAAGGAACGGTCGACCCGTCCAGATGAACGGAATATTAATATGACAGCCGGCCTGATTGAAAAAACCTTATCCGAATTTGGAATTCCTGTGAAAGTCGTCGGTTTTCAAGTCGGACCAACCGTCACACAATTTGCTGTTGAACCTGGCTATTTGGAAAAAGAAAAACCGGGTTCGGAAGGCGATGCAGAACGTCAAAAAATTAGAGTCGCGCAGATCGCAGGTTTGAGAAAGGATTTAGCGTTGGCTTTATCTGCGGAGAGAATGCGAATTGAAGCTCCCGTGCCGGGACGACCTTATGTGGGAATCGAAGTTCCAAATCCGCGTTCATCCATTGTCAGGCTGCGCCCGATCCTGGAATCTGAAGCATTTTATTCGATTGGATCCCAGCTGACCATTGCATTGGGAAGGGATGTATCCGGCCAGCCAATTGTGGCTGACCTGGGGAGCATGCCTCATATGTTGATTGCCGGGACAACTGGTTCAGGCAAGTCGGTCTGTATCGCCGCGTTGACGACCTGTCTGGCGATGAACAACACCCCGGAAGATTTGCGTTTAGTGATGGTCGATCCCAAAATGGTTGAATTGGTGCGATTCAACGGATTGCCGCACCTGTACGGCCAGGTGGAGACCGAACTCGAAAGGATCCTGGGTGTATTACGCTGGGTAGTCACTGAAATGGACCGGCGCTATAAACTGCTTGAAACCTCTCGATCAAGGAATATCGATACATATAACCGAAAAATGCGCCGCCGGAAAGATGGTGAAACGCTGCCGCGCCTGGTTGTATTGATTGATGAACTGGCTGACCTGATGATGTCAGCCCCAGATCAGACAGAGCATAACCTGGTTCGATTGGCTCAGATGGCTCGAGCAACCGGGATTCACCTGGTATTAGCGACTCAAAGACCCAGCACGGATGTGGTTACCGGTTTAATCAAAGCCAACTTCCCGGCTAAAATCTCTTTTGCGGTAGCCTCGTCCGTCGATTCACGGGTCATACTGGATACTGCTGGGGCGGAATCGCTGCTCGGTCAGGGGGATATGCTTTTCCTGCCGCCGGAAGCCCCAGCGCCGATGCGAGCGCAGGGAGTGATGGTGAGTGATCAAGAAGTCGAAAGGGTGATCACATTCTGGCAAAAGGCGCATCCTCCACAGGAAAGCGAAAAACCACCCTGGGAGCAGATGTTAGTGGACGAAGCAAAATTGGATGACCGCGATAAGATGCTGGAACAGGCGATTGATATCGTTCGCAGTTCACAAAAAGCAAGCGCATCCATGCTGCAGCGTCGATTACACATCGGATATCCAAGGGCAGCGCGGCTGATCGATGACCTGGAAGAGTTAGGTGTTGTAGGTCCAGCGGTAAGCGGAGGGCGTGAAAGAGAAGTGCTCATGGGGGATGATGGTTGACAGGTTTCCAGGCATGCGATAGCATAGCCCGGTATATACTGTACAATTAAAATCCATAAAATTTACCAGTACAAGTTCAGAAATGGGAAATTCGTGCTGGTGATATTTACTTCGAAAGGCTGAGTTAAACAACATAGTGGAACAAATAAACGAAGAACGAGAACGTAGCAA
This sequence comes from uncultured Chloroflexia bacterium, assembly GCA_963753725.1. Classification (GTDB taxonomy): domain Bacteria; phylum Chloroflexota; class Anaerolineae; order Anaerolineales; family UBA4823; genus CAVWDI01. The sequence continues at coordinate 52,698 of CAVWDI010000009.1, forward strand.
CGTTAACCGATCAAGCCCGTGTACGATTCAGGGGTTTATTGAACGCCATCGGAACATTCCTGAACAAATTGGGATTAACCCCGAATATGATGACGATCTTGGGCGTGATCGGCAATACAGTTGGGGCTGTTTTCTTGGCGATGGGTCAAATGAGAATCGGCGGCCTTATTATCCTTGCCATGGGCCCGATAGATGCACTGGATGGAACGATGGCGCGCCTGCGCGGCATGGATGGACAATTCGGTGGGTTCGTTGACTCTGTTTCGGACAGGTATTCGGAACTTATTATCTTTGGTGGATTACTGTACTACTATGTTCAGGAGGGCGACAGCCTGGCGACGATGCTGGTATTTGCCGCTTCTGCTGGTTCCGTACTGGTTTCATATGTCCGCTCCCGGGGCCAATCTCTGGGATGGGATACAAAGGTTGGCATCCTGACCCGCATGGAGAGATATCTGGTGCTTGCTCCATCATTAATATTAAATTACCCTTTGGTAGGATTGTGGATTATCGCCATCTTTGCCAATATCACTGCTATTCAGCGCATTATTGACGTTCGCCGGCAGGCTTACCAGGAAGAAGGTAAGCAATAATATTTAGTAAACATTCACGGTTAATTTAGAGTTTAGGTACTACATACGATTAAGAGGTAATCTATGCCGACTGGTTTTGAAATTGGTCCATTAACTATACGTTTTTACGGTGTCATCATCATGGTAGGCGCTCTAGCGGCTGCCTGGTTAGCCACTGTTGAGGCACGCCGGCGGGGAGAAAACCCGGAATTGGTTTGGGATGGGCTTGTCTGGGCGCTCATTGGTGGGATTATTGGAGCGCGCATCTGGCATATTCTCACGCCGCCTCCATCCAGTGTGGCTATTGGCGTGACGACCATGTATTATCTTACACACCCATTAGACGCTATCGCGATTTGGAAAGGCGGATTGGGTATACCCGGAGCCGTTATTGGTGGAGCTCTGGCGTTGTATCTATTTTGCCGAAGAAAAAAATTGAATTTCTTATTGTGGGTTGATATTGCTACTCCTGCGCTTGCATTGGGCCAGGCTATTGGACGCTGGGGAAATTTTATTAATCAGGAGCTGTATGGTTATCCAAGCGACCTGCCTTGGGCGATCAAGATCGATCCTCAATATAGGCTGCCTGGATTCGAAGATGTGGAGACCTTCCATCCTTTATTTCTCTATGAATCGTTATGGAACCTGGGGATTGTTTTTGTACTGCTTTGGATAGCGCGTAAGTTTGAGGAGCGTCTATTTCCCGGTGATATTTTCTTGGTTTATCTAATCCTCTATCCGCTCGGCCGATTTTTACTCGAGTTTTTACGCATCGACCAGGCAGTGGTTGCTGGATTCAATGCAAACCAGGCATTGATGGCTGTCATTGCCGTCATTGCAGCAGTATTGCTTGTGTGGAGGCATGTGCGGAAAAATGGAGATCTTCGAGAGGAAGAGGCTGAATAAACAAAAATTAAAACTTCGATGATCTAAAAGGGGCTGTCTAAAAAGTAATGATTGTCATGCAGAGTGAAGCGAAGCATCTGGTTTTCATCGAGAGAACTCTTCACTTTGTTCAGAGTGACAAACCTATTGGGACAGCCCCGTTTATTAGCTGATTTATTCTAATATTTTTATTTATCTGTTGTAACTACCACCCCTCGACAAATGGCAGCCAATCATGATTATTGTTTATATGATGCGCGAACCTGTAGCGGGCTGAGGCGGATGGTTCTTTTGGAGGACGTAACAGGCGCATATGGGCATGCTCGATTGTGCGCCCACCTTTACGGTGATTACAATTTGGACAGGCTGCTACCAGGTTTTCCCAGGAGTGAGTTCCACCTAGTCTGCGTGGAAATATATGATCGATTGTGAGGTTGGGGGAGTGTTTTCCACAGTACTGGCAGGTATAATCATCTCGCCGCAGTACTTCCCGCTTGGTCAGGCGCACCCGTATGCGCGGGCGTTTGACCATGCGCTCCAATCGAATAATTGAAGGGCGGGGATAAGAGCGTGAGACAGTCCTGATTTCGCCCCGCCCATTGAGGACCATATCCGCTTTCCCAGTCAATACCAGGCCAATAGCCCGCCTGGTTGTGCATACATTTAGCGGTTCAAAACTGGCATTCAGAACAAGAACAGGTTCATACATGCTCTCTCCAATGCCGCAAATTATAGCACGCGTATATTCATTTTGGTTGGAAATTACTTAAAACTAATCCCCATGTATTTTCCAACCTGTCATATTTACAGCAGTATTCGATTATTTTTACGGGGAATATTTTGTTGAATTTGGATTAAAATCACTTATAATCCAAGCCTGAGTTTGTCTCCTTTTTGGACTTAAAATTAGGAAAGTACATCTTTGACAACAATGAATGATACAGATTTACCCACTTCAACCAGTTATGAGGGCATTTACTATCCCGAATTGTTATCCCGACGAGGTGAAATTACTGTCTGGATTCTTCTTATACTCATTCTGTTGAGCGGATTGATCCTGAATTTAAGCGGGCGGATTTTTCCATACTCGGTTTTGTTCTTGGGAATATTTTTTCTCCTGGCTGGTTTGGCGATCAGCCTGGGAAATTGGATGGACCGGCGTACTTTTATAAAAGTGAGACCTAAGGGTATTGAGTTTGCCAATGGTTTAAGACATGTGAATCTACTGTGGCAGGAGATCAATCGAATTGAAATATATCCTTCTAATTGGGGAAATAAGGTTCACGTCAGGAGCGCAGATTCACATTTTGCATTTCGAACAATGGGCGAAGTCAAAGTGAATCAAGAAGTAAAAGGTCGTATGGGGTTCAAAGAAGGTGATAAAATTCTCGAGGTATTGTTGGAGCGATCTAAGTTGAGAAAAGTGGAACGACCTGATCCAGGCGAATATTACATACGATAGCATGTGTCATAGATGCGGAGAGATAGCGCGCCCTCACCGCTGAGGGCGTTTTTTTGTAATTAATTTGCGGAAATGAATACGAGGAGGTAAGTGATGCTAAAGGAAATGAGTATCAGTGAACAGGTTACTTATTTGATGCAGGGCACCGAATATGGTGATGATACATTAAAAGGGGCGATGGCGGAAGAACTTGGAAAAAGATTGAGTGAAGCCGCTGAAGAAGGACGAAAAATCCGTGTATATTGTGGATTTGATCCGCGCACCAGCGACCTGCATCTCGGCCATACCGTACCGATGCGAAAACTGCGCCAGTTTCAGGAGCTGGGCCACGAAGTAATATTTCTGGTGGGTAATTACACCTCATTAATTGGGGACCCTTCTGATAAAGATCAACTTCGCCCGCAGCTCACACCGCAAGAGGTTGATGAGAACGCCCGTACTTATGCTGAACAGGCGTATAAGATTCTGGATCGAGATAAGACTTTAATCAAATACAACGCTGAATGGTTATCAAAACTATCGTTCGCGGACTTGATCGAATTAGCATCCAATTTTACGATTCAGCAGTTCCTGACCCGGGAAAATTTCAGGTTGCGTTGGGACAACAGCGACGCCATCTACCTGCACGAAACGTTCTATGCACTCATGCAAGGCTATGATGCATATGCCATGCGCACTGATGTGCAGGTTGGCGGGACCGACCAGTTATTTAATATCATTACGGCAGCTCGCAAACTAATGACCTTCCTTGGTGAAAAACCGAATATTGGAATCATTATGGGCATCCTTCCGGGTACGGACGGCGAGATTAAAATGAGCAAATCATTGGGTAACCATATTCCTCTCCTGGCTTCGCCGCAGGATATGTACGGCAAGGTAATGAGCATTCCGGACAGCGCCATGGGGTATTACTTCCGCATGGTAACCCGCTGGACGCCGCCAGAGATCGCGGATTTGGAGGCAGGATTAGCATCAGGTGAACTGCACCCGCGAGATGTAAAAATGAAACTGGCATTTGAAGTTGTCTCTATTTTTCACTCGGAAACGGACGCAAAAGAAGCAGAAACAGCTTTTGTGAATGTATTTCAACGTGGGGATACACCGGATAAAATGGAGACATTTACACTGGAATCCGGTCTAACAGTGCTTGAAGTCATGGTAGAAGGTGGCCTGGTAACCAGTAAGAGTGAAGGCCGCAGGCTGATATCGCAGAATGCAGTTCGACTGGATGGAGATATATTAACCGAAGCGAACCAGACCTTCCCGCACCCCGGTGTGCTCAGGGTTGGAAAAAGGCGTTTTTTAGAGGTGATCTAGGGGATCTGGTTGAGGGCGCCGCTCAATACTATCTGCCCAATTTCTTTCGCTAATCCAGGATTGTCCTCTTCAATCAGGAGCGCCAGTGCAAGCGGCGTTCCACCTATATCTGGCAGGGTTCCAGCCAGATACCATGTGCCGGCCTGTGCGCCTTGTTCACCTAGGGGTTGGCGGAGAAGTGGCCATGCTTTGCCAGATTGGTAATCCATCGACGGCCATAGCGTTAGTAATTTCTCTGGCTGCATCTGGGGAGAAAACCAACACCGGCTCATCCAATGCCGGGAGTATTTGCCAATCCCCTTCAGGTGATTTGACTGCGCTGACAACTTGCACGGCGGGTCTGACGCCTGAGCTGCTGAGTGCGGCGCCGGCAAGCGCCAGCTGGGTGGGACTGATCTGCAATCCTGATCCTAATGCGATCTCTTCCGGGTTGGATATCGATTCATCTTGCGGGGCTCCCGATGTTTCCAGGCGTAAAACGGGTGGTGAATAGAGACCTAAAACCTGAAAAGTTCCTTTTACTTCCTCTGAACCGAGTTGGGAGCCTATTTCTGCCACTGGTGCTGGGCATCCGCTAGCTATGGCGCTCCCCCATGATTCAATCCCAGGATTTTCAGTGCAGTTTAAAATGTAACCATCAAGCGAATATTCCATCCCGCTGGCTTGTTTTGTTCGTATATCCGCGGCGGATATATCACCTGCTGATGATAATTCCGCCAGCAGGAACGCTCCCAACGAGGCTCCTGGCTGGTAAACTCCCTGGACTGCCCGATTAAAATAGGGCTGAGTCTGTATCCTGGATAAGCGTTTCCCATAGTTCATCCAGATTATTTGAATCGAAGGTAGGGTGGGATGACAAGGCCAGGATTTCGCCGGTTAACGCATTCAGCAGCACCAGGCCGCCTTTAGTGTCCTGCATTAGTTCATCCGCATTAGCTTGCAGCTCTAAATCAATGCTCAAACGGATATCCCATCCCTGCGGCGGCTGACCATACAGCAAGTGGTTCCACCAGACGGTCAATCCGGGATTGCCTGACCAGCCGCGCAGGTAGCCATCCATGCTGGATTCCAGTCCAGTTTGTCCATAGGTGGGGTCTGTATACCCGACGATATTAGAGAGATTGGGAAATTGGGTTGTGCGCTGCAAGTCGTCGGCGGGACCGCTGGTGACATTGATTGGTTGGTTATTTCGATCCAGTATTGAACCGCGCTTCACGGATCGATCGCTGATAGCCCGACGTGGATTATCCGTGCGGGATATCAAGTTTGCGCTGCGATATATTGTCCACCAACCAAGAGCCAGGGAGGTGACTCCCAATCCCAGGTAAATCAACGCCCCAAGGTTAAGATATGGTTTTGAGGGCGGCAGGTTAAAAGATTTACTTTCAGAAGGCACACTGATGATGACTAAGATCAGTAAGCCTAAATAAGTAGTGATTAAGGACGATCCCCCATAAGATACAAAGGGCAGAGTTATTCCGGTAAGCGGCAGCAAGCGGATATTACCGGCGATAATCACAAAACTTTGCGCTGCAAACAATACCGTGATTCCGGCAGCCAGGTAACTTCGGAAAGGATTGGAGGCTTTTATGGCGATGCTCAGACCACGGCTGCAAAAAAGGGCGATTAAAATCAACAGACTAATTGCACCCAGCAGCCCACTTTCTTCAGTTACTGCCGAAAAAATAAAATCAGAGTGGGCTATGGGAACCAGGCCTGGATTGCCTAATCCGGGACCGCGGCCGATAATCCCACCGTTCGCTATGGCGATGAGCGATTGAACGATTTGATAAGTGCTGCCGCTGGGGTCGAACCAGGGATTTATCCAGCCCTCCAGGCGTAACCGGACGACATCAATAAGGAAATAACCAGCCGTAAATGCCAGAATCAAACTCAAGAAAGTAATAATCAATATCTTTTTCTGTCCTGTAGTCACATATAAAATCGCCGTGTAGACAAAGAACAGGATGAGAACAGTTCCTAAATCGCGCTGGATGACTAACAGCGCCAGGGTTAACCCCATAATCACCAGGGTCGGCGCCAGCAGTGGGAGTAGAGCTGCGGCAGGTTTATGTTTGTAACTCTCGCCCTGGTTTGAATTCGGGGCTGTTTTCTTATTGCCAGTATTGGGAGAGGAACGGTTTGCTTGCAGGTACGGGTATTGGTCGGCAAAGTATGCCGCAAGATATACAACCAATAAAAGCTTCAGGGGTTCGGAAGGTTGGAAATATATTCCACAGCATCCCAACCACATTCGTGGACCGTATCCCAGGGGATTGGTTCCCAGTAGAAATGTCAGGGCAGTTAGTGCAAGTATTGTGGTCAACCAGATATATTTATATCGCCGCAGGTAATTCAGATTGAGGCGCATACGAAGTCCGGTTATAAAAACCGCGACTGCAATTAATAACCATATGGTTTGGCGGGTACCCAGTGTTGGGTAAAGGCGAAAAACCGTCAGCAATCCCCAACCGCTGAGAAGCGCACTGATTGGAATGATATAGGGATCTCGATACGGAAACTGTTTTTCAGAAGTAATGTGAGCCAGGTAAAAAGCGACCAACCAGACGAGGACACCTATCCAATGTATCCACGGATATTCGACTTCCCACGACCTCTCCCGGACGGAGGGTGAAACGGTGAGAATCAGCGCGTAAAGCAGCATAAACAAGGCCGCTAATAATAATAAACGGCCCTGGATACGGTTTATAGCAGCAGGTCTGTTTATTTGGAATGAATGTGTTTTATTATTCGTTGTTACTTCTCAGGTTTTGAGTTTAATAGTTGATCGACAGTCAACACGATAGAAGCTTAAAATTATTTTCCCATTTAATCGAGGTATTTATCAATCAGGAAGCTTAATTTTGCGCGCGTTTCGGAGGGGATCATTCCTGGATTAGTGATCAGCGCGTCAGCCAGTGCGTGTGAACAATTACAATCCCTTTGAGCCGGTAAGTTTTTTGCCACGTTGTAAATCACTTCTTGAGCCGTTTGGGTATTCTTATGTAAAATCTCGAGAACCATTTCCACCGTAACCGGTTCTTCGCTGATATGCCAGACATCATAATCGGTTACGTGCGCCATAACCGCATAACACATCTCCGCTTCTCGAGCCAGGAAGGCTTCCGGAGCAGTTGTCATACCTATTAAAGACATTCCCCAGGAACGATAAACGTTCGACTCTGCCCGGGTCGAGAAGCGCGGTCCCTCAATGGTGATTAATGAGCCGCCGTTGTGGACGACCGCCTCTGTATCCGACACCGATTCGAATAATATATCTGAAATATCTAAACAGTATGGATCCGCAATGCTGATATGTGCAACGAGGCCCTTTTCGAAGAAACTTCTTTTTCGTTCTCGGGTGAAATCAAATAATTGATCCGGGATTACGATATCCTGCGGAGCATAATCCTCCCGTAAAGATCCAACCGCGCTGATACTTATCACACGTTCAACACCGAGCGATTTTAAGGCATATATATTTGCCCTGAAATTAATCTCAGAAGGTGATAATGTGTGTCCGATTCCATGGCGCGCAAGAAATGCAACACGTTTCCCTGCCAAACTGCCCACAATGACCGGCGCGGAGGGTTTGCCAAATGGAGTATCGATCGTGAACTCCTGAGCATCTTCCAGACCGCTCATCTCGTATAAACCTGATCCACCAATAACCGCTAATGTTGGATGAGATTTCATGTTGTGTCTCCTGATGATCGAATATAAAACGGATGTCTTCGAATCTTTTCTGTTTAGTGAACCTTGTTAATTCCCGGTATTGTACCTTTTATCACTGGTTTGGTATGTTAAATCGTTATTATTACCTTTTTATAGTCGTGATAACCAATTAGTTTACTCTTCCTGACGGGCCACCTGGATACGGATTTCATACTCAATTTTACCGAATTGAAGTATGTCTCCTGAAGTTATTACCTGCTGCTCTTCAATTCTTTCCTGGTTTAAAAAGGTGCCATTGGTAGAACCTAAATCTTTTACCCACCATTGGGATTGGTGGTAGGAGAGCTTTGCATGACGTGCTGAGATGGTCTGATCGTCAACATTGAGGGTGCAGGTCGGATCGCGCCCCAGTATTATTTCGGGAATTTCAAATATAAAAGTCTCAGATGTCTCTAAAGATTGTTTAATTAAGAAATTTTGGGAGGCGTTGGAAACGAATCCCGGTTCTTTTGGGATTGAAGATCTTTCCACAGGGTGTACAACGCCCATCCCAAAAATCCATACAGGATAAGGGCTAAGAGTATTCGTAGTGCTAACACAATGGGTGCGCTCATTTCAATCAGGTAAATCCTCAATGGTAATGAATAATATTGTCTTACAAAATAAGAGCTCGAATTACTCGATAGTCAGGTTGTGTGTATCGTTCCTGCCTGGAGATTCCTGTCCGTAAACCAAAGGCACCCCTGCCAGGGATATTACATCACCAGCCTGAAGTGTCCGTTTGTAAATCCGTTCGCCGTTTACATAAGTGCCGCCGGATGAATTAAGATCGAACAGGACAAATTGTCCTTTTACCGCCCTCAGTTGGGCGTGCTGCCGGGAAATGCGGGTATCCTTCAACACAAGCTGGTTATCTGTTTTCCGCCCGATATTTATTAATGAAAACTCGAGGTTAAAGAATTCGATCCCATCCAGGATGAGGTATGCGCCGGAGGGAATTATTCCCTCATCCGTTGTTTCATCAATTTGAACGGCGCTTGTTTGTGGGAGGTTTGCTGATCCAGAATAAATTTCGATTTGAAATTTCCCGGAGGGTATATTTTTCTTTGTTTCAATTCGAATAAAGGGGGTATTCAGGAATTGAATCCCTTCATCGCTTGCGGATTCCTGGAGTTTATCCAACAAAGAATTTATCAGCTCTTGTTTGGAGTTCCAATCACCCGATTGATCGGGATGGATATATAGAACAAACCCTTCGGGTGCGGTTAGAACACCTCCTGTGTCTGACCGGATATTCTTCGAAAATACTTCTAATAACTCCTGATTTAATTCCTTGAATTCAGTATCAGGCGCAGTAAATTTGGCTGCGCCGCCTTCAACGAGGTTTTGCAGTCGTAATTCGATACGGTTTAACCTGTCTTCTAAATAAGTCATTAGTCCAAACTTCTCAGTGGATTAGCCGCCCAATTATACGCGTAATTTGAAATCGATGATTAATCTGATTGTTTTCAATAATTATTCGATTTACGGAAAGCAATTATCTATTATACTGGATGGTATGGACCAGAATTCATGGGGCTTTAATGAAGTTGAACACACCGCGGACTGGGAACTGGGTGTTTGGGCTCCGACCATGGAGCTTTTATTAGAAAGCGCGGCCAGGGGGATGAACGCTTTGGCGGGTGTGCAGTTGTGCGAATTGCCCAGAATTGAGCGAAATTTTTCTATTGATACAGCTGATCCTGAAACCCGACTGGTCTCGTTTTTATCTGAGCTGTTGTATTTTAGTGAAATGGAAGGATTGGGATTTGATAGTTTTCAACTTACGATTAACGGCGATATCTTTAAAGCGACCGTGAGAGGCGCTCCTATAGCGTCCATGGATAAGGAGATTAAAGCTGTTACCTACCACAAACTGGAAATATTAAAAAGCCCACGAGGTCTGGAAGTAAAAATTGTGTTTGATGTTTAGGGAAAATATATTGGCGTTAACCGGTAGATAACCAGGAGGTGTGTTCATGTTCAACATCCAGGATTTAAAACGAATAAGCGAGTATGAATGGGAAATTCCCAAAAGTTTTCGCGGCGATATGCGTGTACCGGTGAGAATTTTCGCGAGCAGGCTGTTATTGGACAAAGTATTAGCTGATCGATCGTTGGAGCAGGCTGTTAATTCAGCTTCGTTACCTGGTCTGGTTGGAAATGTGCTGGTTATGCCGGATATGCACCAGGGATACGGGTTTCCGATTGGTGGTGTGGCAGCGACCCGGTATCCGGAAGGGGTGATCTCTCCCGGGGGGATCGGATATGACATCAACTGCGGTGTGAGGCTGCTGGCGTCCAGCATTCCATTCGAGCAAGCTTTACCCCATTTAGACCAGCTCGCTACCGTTTTAGACCAGCACTGCCCGAGTGGGGTGGGGAAAAGTGGCTCAATCCGCATGACTGGCAAGGAATTGGACCGGGTCTGCAGGGAGGGTTCAGGCTGGACTTTGAAGAAGGGATATGCAAACCAACTGGATTTGCAGCGAACAGAAGCGCACGGCAGGATTGAAGGCGCAGATCCGAGCAAAGTCAGCCCGCGCGCCAAAGAACGCGGCCGACCGCAATTGGGAACGCTGGGCGCAGGCAACCACTTTATTGAAGTTGATATTGTAGACCAGGTCTTCGATGAGACTGCAGCAAATGCGATGGGATTGTATCGAAACAATATTGTCGTCCAGATCCACTGCGGCTCGCGCGGATTTGGCCACCAAATCTGTTCCGATTACGTGAAACAGCTTCAGCCAGCTGTCAGACGGTATGGGATTGTGCTTCCGGACCGGGAATTGGTGTGTGCGCCCCTCAATTCGAATGAAGGTAGGGATTATTTGGGGGCCATGCGCTGCGCGGCAAATTATGCCTTTGCCAACCGGCAGGTGCTTGCCTATCATGCCCGCCAGGCTTTCGAGCAGGTCTTCGCAGGCAAGGTGTCAAATTGGGATCTCAAGCAAGTATATGATATTGCCCACAATATGGGAAAGATTGAAACACATGAAGTCGCTGGAAAAAGGATCAAAGTATGTGTTCATCGAAAAGGCGCAACGCGCGCTTTTGGCCCGGGCTTTGCGGAACTGCCGCCTGAGTATAGACCTATCGGTCAGCCAGTGCTGGTTCCTGGCAGTATGGGGACCGCCTCGTGGGTATTGGTTGGAACGGAAAAAAGTATGCAGCGCTCATTCGGCTCCAGTTGTCACGGCGCAGGCAGGGTGATGAGCCGCAAGAAAGCCAAAAAACAGGTACGTGGAGAAAAGTTAAGGGACAAATTGGAGAATGAAGGCATACGGGTGCGGGCAGGTTCGATGGCCGGACTGGCTGAGGAAGCCCCGCAAGCTTACAAAGACGTTGACGAGGTAGTGGCAACCGTAACCGGCGCTGAAATTGCACGAAAAGTCGCCCGTCTGCGACCTGTAGCCGTTGTGAAGGGATGATTTCTACATGTTAATTCTGGGAACTTAAATCCAGTCTATAGCGTTAAGTAAGCGTGAGGAGATGCCTTTGTTTGGAGGATGAAAACATGGATAAAAATATTTCGATCAAGCTTTATATAAAGTGGACCCTTTTCTGTATTACTATTCTTCGGATTGTTTACCGCATGCGTTGATTCCATAGATGTTGGTAGCGGAGCAGACTCGAGCGCCGAATTGCCCAGTGATATTACAGATACGGTGTCTATTGAGCGCGATGATGAAGTGGTGAAAAGTCCTATCGATGATACAAATACCGCAAGTGATGGGGTTTCCGATTGGGATCCAAAACCTGAAGATAAAAATCTGGAAAGCGGGGAAGCATTCATAAATCAGACTGATATTTTGATCATGGAAAGCTATCCGCCGCAATTCGCCATAACGGTTTCTGGAGCGTTACCGACTCCTTGTCATATGCTGCGTGTTGAAGTAAATAACCCCGACCAGGAAAACCAGATCCATATAAATATGTATTCCGTTATCGATCCGGCAGAGATGTGCGTACAGGTTCTTGAGTCGTTTGATGCTAATGTGCCGTTGGGGACTCCCCCGCCCGGTACGTATCAGGTTATCTTAAATGGAGATGAAATAGGGGAGATCGGTTACGAGTAGTATAGAGGCGAGTTGTTAACTTATAAATAAGGGCTGCCCCAACCCGGGACAGCCCACTTTTCTTTAACACGAACAATATTATCTGATTCTTATATAAATTAATGCTGCAGGATTTGCGAGAGGAATAATTTCGTCCGGTCCTCCTGGGGATTGTGGAAGATATCACTTGGTGTACCGCTTTCGACAATCAGTCCATCGTCGAAGAAAAACATGCGGTCCGCAACGCCGCGCGCAAAACCCATCTCGTGGGTGACAACCAGCATGGTCATTCCTGATTCGGCCAGCTCCACCATCACATCCAGTACTTCTTTGATCATCTCAGGATCGAGAGCGGATGTAGGTTCATCGAACAACATAATTTTCGGCTGCATCGCCAGCGCGCGTGCCATGGCCACTCTTTGTTGTTGTCCTCCGGATAATTGGGCAGGATACTTGTCCGCTTGTTCGGGGATCCCTACTCTCTCCAGCAGCTGTTCCGCGATTTCTTCGGCTTTGTCCTTGGGCCATTTGCGCACCCGGATAGGCGCCAGGGTGATATTTTGTTTCACTGTAAGGTGAGGAAACAGGTTGAATAACTGGAAAACCATACCTGTTTCCATGCGAATTTTCTCGATATTACGCACATCGTGAGTCAGTTCGATACCATCAATAATGATATCTCCCTGTTGGTGTTCCTCGAGACGGTTTATCGTCCGGATGAAAGTCGACTTACCGGAACCGGAGGGGCCAAATATAACAATAACTTCCCCCTGTTTTACTTCCATACTTATGCCTTTTAAGGCTTGGAAATTACCGTACCATTTGTGCACATCCCGGCAAATAATAATAGGTCCTTCTTCTTGTTGATCGCTCATTTATTAACTCCTCATCACCGTTCACCCACACCGAGTGCGGATTCTAATTGACGGCTGGATTGTGACATAGCATAACTGAAAACCCAAAAGATTAATGCGATAAATAAATAAACTTCGAGCTGTAGTTGGATAAATTCGGGGTCCGAATTGATTACAGCTCGACCGATCCCTAATAATTCGTTGATTCCCAGGATTATGACCAGGGTTGTATCCTTAAAAAGGCTGATGAACTGTCCCACAATGGCGGGTATTACTGTCCTTAATGCTTGAGGCAGTACAATGAACCGGTTTATCTGGAAGCCTCTCATTCCCAGGGCATTGGCTGCTTCTACATGGCCGTGCGCTACAGATGCCAGCCCGCCGCGCACGTTCTCAGCCATGTATGCCGCGCTGAAGATTGTGATCGCAAATAAAGCTCTCAATAGTCTATCTAAACGCGATCCAGCTGGTAAGAAAACCTGCAGGATGAGTGAGAACATGAAAAGAATAGTAACAAGAGGCACCCCACGGATCGTCTCGATAAATGCAATGCAGAATGCTTTTACTACCGGCAGATCAGATTGTCTTCCCAGGGCCAGCAATACGCCGATCGGGAATGATAGGGCAATCCCGCCTATCGCCAGGATCAGTGTCACCAGCAGACCTCCCCAAAGTGTGGTCGGGACTTCGAGTAGAATTTCGCTTCCGCTGATCCCCGGAAGCAGGATAAAAATGGTGATCCCAGTAACGATCAACCAGGCGATGGCAACGATATTGGATTTAAGGGGTAATTTACGGCCGGCGATAAAGCCCAGGTAAATAAAGAGAATATTGGCGATCATCACCGCACGAACTGATAATGTCCAATCCACAGATTGAAAGGGAATAACTGCAAAAAGTGCCAGCACTGCGCCGATTGTTATTGCGAATGAACGTACCAGTTCTCCCCATACTCCCCAGCTTACGCCAACCAGGAAGGTAATCAGCGCCATAGCGATCCCTACCCGCCACAGCATTTCTCGTGGATACTGGCCAAACAAGAACAGTACCGGCGATTGAATTACCGGCCGCCAATCAGCAACCACGAATATCCAATTGAGTACGGCATACAGCAGCCAAAAAAGAATAATGATTGAGAATACTGTCAGCAGGCTGTTATACCAGGTGTTGAACAGGTTTTCACGAAGCCAGGTTTTCGGCCCCGGTGGAGCTGGGGGTTTGATTGTTTCTTCGACTACTGCCATGATTACCTTTCGACCAGTTGGATTTTACGGTTGTACCAATTCATGATAAGGGAAGTGAACAAACTGAGAGCAAGATAAACCATCATTACCATCGCAAATATGGGGATTGCACGTCCAGCCTGGTTGATAGCGATTTTTCCAACGCTGAAAACTTCCTGGTATCCGATAAAAAAGGCCAGGCTGGAGTTTTTGGTCAGGTTCAGGTATTGGCTGATTAAAGGCGGAATGATCACCCGTAACGCTTGCGGGAATATCACCAGGTTCAGTACCTGACCACTATTTAATCCGATAGCTTGCGCCGCTTCACGCTGCCCTTTGCTGACAGATTGAATCCCTGCTCGTACGACTTCGGCGATAAATGCAGCCGTATAAATGGACAACCCAATCAATAATGCTGTGAATTCAGGGGTTAACCGCATTCCTCCGCTGTAATTAAAACCTTCCAGAACAGGTACATCCCAATTTACAAGAGAGCTCCTGAAAATAAGCAAACCTAACAAAGGCGCAGCCAGAAGTATGGCCAGGCTTATCAGACCATAGTAGGTGTCTTTTCCGGTTTCTATCTGCTTCTTCTGGAGTTGGATAAAGGCAACAGCTGCCAGAACCACTGAAAGGAAGATGACGAATATCCAGATAATTCCTAATGATGTCATTCTAGGCCAGGTCAGATAAATCCCACGCGCATTTAGAACTGCCGCTCCCCCAACGGTGATGCTTTCCTTAACGGGTGGGAGTTGATTGAAAATCGGAAAGTAAAAAAGAAATAATAAAACCAATAGTGGGATATTGCGGTTAAACTCGATATAAAAAAGGGCTAACTTGCTGACAAGCCAGTTCGAAGATAATCTCGCAATCCCTACGATTACACCAATGATGGTCGCGAAAAATATGCCCAGGACGGCAACCAGTACTGTCTTTACCAATCCGACCAGAAAGGCGTAACCAAAGGACTTTGATGGGTCGTATGGGAGAACCGGATCGGATATGGGGAATTCTGCGGGATCACTCAGGAACTTAAAAATTAAAGACATCCCGCGCTGGTTGGCGCCTTCAACAAAATTGATTGCTACCCAGATTAATATTCCAATAATGATCACCCCGGAGATGATCTGGGCGGCCCACTTTAAAACGCGTTCATCTCGCCAGAATGGAATAGCCTGGCGTTGAAATGAAGGTGTGGGTTGTTCTGCTGTCATTAAATGGAGTAAATTGAGTGTACAGCTTTTTAGTAAGCTGTACACTCGTTATGTTATTGGTTAGATAGGTTTATTTGACTGGAGGGGCATATATTAAACCACCGTTCGACCACAGTTCATTCAATTCACGCGGCAGACTGAATGCATCCCCTTCTGGACCCATGTAGCGGTTGTAGATTTCGCCGTAATTGCCTACTGCAGCAATCACATTGGCCAATGCTTCTACATCAAGTCCAAGATCGGAATTCCCCCAATCTCCTTCCTGTCCGAGCAGCCTGCGAGTGTTGATATTGTCGGAGGATTTCATTTCTTCTACATTGGCCTGAGTAACCCCTAATTCTTCGGCGTTTATCAAGCCGTATATGACCACTTTGACGATATCAAACCACTGGTCATCTCCATGCGGAACTGCGGGAGTGAGCGGTTCTTTAGAAATTGTGACCGGAAGAATAATATGAGCATCCGGATCAGCGAAACCCTCACGGACAGCTGCTAATTGTGATTTGTCACTGGTTGTGGCATCGCAGCGGCCTTCTTCGTAGGCGCTGTACACAGAGGCGGTTTCCTCAAAGATTACCGCCTCGAATTCTAAATCTCTTTGGCGGAATGCATCCGCCAGGTTCTTTTCGGTGGTGGTGCCGCTGGTGACACATACAGAAGCCCCGCCCATTTCTTCGATCGTAGTAACCCCGCTGGCTGTTGGGACCATGAAGCCCTGTCCATCGTAGAAGGTCACGGTGGTGAAGTTGCCCCACTGCGCATCCCGGCTGGAGGTCCAGGTAGCGTTGCGGCTGAGAATATCGACTTCGGCAGTTTGTAATGCTGGGCCGCGATCTGCAGCAGTAAGCGGTACGATTTCGACGGCTTCTGGATCACCAAGCACCGCCGCTGCGACTGCGCGGCAGGTATCGATATCGAAGCCGACATTGTTTCCACTTTCATCGAGGTAGCCAAAGCCGAGCAGGTCAGTGCGCCCGCCGCAGACAACCTTTCCACGGTCGAGTACGCGGGCTAATATTTCACCTCTGGCAAATCCCTCAGTTTCTGCAGGAACTTCGACTTCCACTTCCTGGGTTACCACAACTTCTTTGATCACTTCCTGAACCACGGTTTCGCCTTCGACTTCCACAACCTCGGTCACCACGACAGTCTTAATTACTTCAACTTCTTCAACAACTTTTTCGGGTGTTGGCTGCGCACAGGCGGCTAGTACCAGGCTCAATAGAATCAGTAGTGATACCAGCGTTAATATTTTCTTCGACATGTTTCTCTCCTTTCCTACACTAAATGGATATTGATGCTGCTGAATTGACGATGGTTGAAAAAAAGTTAGAGAATTGGTTCAGGACACCTCCTTGTATATCGCTGCGATAATTCAAGCATTTTGTCTATATTACTCAGACTACCTGGACTTCAACATACAGGCGTTTAATGCTGATTAAATTGTGAGGATTTCACCTGGTTGGCGTAGATGAAAATTAACAACTATTAATATGTACTAATTATAGCCTATTTATTATAGACAATAATGGGTGAAGCTTCAAGATGTTTTTTGAAATTAATTTGGAGTACTAAAATTTATTCCTCACTGAATACTCCGTAGCTTGCTACGAGAGTTCCAAGCCTTAGCAAAATCTGTACCCGAAGGGGCAAAATTACGTAATACCCCGTCTGCTTGCTGCGGGGATAGGAATTTTGAAGATTTTACGAGTTTATTTACGATGATCAATTTGTGCACACAGACCCATATTGCGCGTTGGTAAGCTCCGCGAGTGAATGGGGAGGCAGGCTGATACATAATCCCCATTTTCCAGCGGATATGCTGATGTAGTCCTTGTCCTCAACACTCGAATCAATTACGACCTGGAACCCGCGCTTGATGAGCGCCAGGGGTGAAATGCCGCCGGCTTTTAAACCAGTCAGGCTTTCAGCGCTTTTTTGTGTGGCGATCTGCACTTTCTTCTCACCGAGAACCCGGGCAAGAGATTTGGTGTCCACTTCTTTGTCTCCTGGTATTACTACCAGAATTGGCTTGCCTCCACTTTTACGGGTCGCGACGATTGTTTTGCACACATCATTTTCCGGGATATCCAACAATTCAGCTGTTTCTTTGGCGCTCAATTTTCTCTCGGGAAGCTCTTGTAAATGATAATCAATCTGATGCGCATCGAGTAAGCGGGTAACGTTTGTTGGTTTCATAGAGAGTGCAATTAGATGTAAAAGTCCCTCATTCCCCAGCCAGCAGTCGTATCTTTTCCCATGGCGGCGCATCACTCTCTTCCGCCAGTATGGATCTTAATTCGAATATCTGGTCGCGAATTACAGCAGCCTTCTCGAATTCCAAATTTTTCGCTGCCCCATTCATCTCCTTTTCCATTTCGGAGATCACTTTCATCATTTCCTTCTGAGGTAAGGCGGCTGCGCCGCTCACATGATATTTACCTTTCGGTTCGGCAACCGCTTTGACCGTAATCTGATCGGTGAGATCGCGCACCTCTTTGAATATGGAAACAGGTTCGATGCCTTTTTCTTTGTTGTAAAGGACTTGTTTTGCACGCCGCCGGTTGGTTTCGTCGATGGCGCGCTTCATCGAATTGGTAACACGATCAGCATACATGATCACTTTACCATCTATGTGACGAGCCGCTCTTCCTATCGTCTGGATTAATGCCGTATCCGACCGGAGAAAACCTTCTTTGTCCGCATCGAGTATGGCGACCAGTGAGACTTCCGGCAGGTCGAGGCCTTCGCGCAGCAAGTTGATGCCGACGACGACGTCAAATACGCCAAGCCTCAGATCGCGCAGGATGCCCACACGTTCAAGTGTATCGATTTCAGAATGGAGATAATGGACTTTTGTACCCAGGTCCAATAGATAATCGGCCAGCTTTTCAGCCATGCGTTTTGTAAGAGTTGTAACTAAAGTGCGTTGACCACGTTCGGTCCTTTGCTTTATCTCGCCAATCAAGTCATCCACTTGACCATCAATAGGACGAACTTCAATTTGAGGATCGACAAGTCCGGTTGGTCGGATTATTTGCTCAACGATTTGATCGGCGTGCTGCAGTTCATAGGGACCTGGTGTGGCGGAGGTATAGATAGTAAAACCGCGTCTGCTGCTCAAATTCTTCAAAGGTAAGCGGCCGGTTGTCGAGGGCTGAAGGCAGACGGAAACCAAATTCCACCAGGGTTTGTTTTCTGGATCGGTCTCCGTTGAACATGCCGCGAATCTGGGGTACGGTCATGTGTGATTCGTCAATAATGAGTAAATAGTCACTGGGGAGATAATCCATCAGTGTCCAGGGCGGTGTTCCGGATTCACGTTGGTCTAGATGCCGGGAGTAATTTTCAATCCCACTGCAGTATCCGACTTCCCGCAGCATTTCTAAGTCGTAAAATGTCCTGCTCTTCAATCGCTGCGCTTCCACCAATTGTTCGTTGGAGCGAAGTTCAGCCAGGCGGCTCTCCAGCTCACTTTCAATATCCGCAATGGCTTGTTGGAGCTTTTCATCTTCGGTAATAAAATGCCGGGCTGGGTAGATGTGGGCAGACCTTAATTCGCGCCGCAGTTCACCGGTAATGCTGTCAAACTCGATAATTTTTTCAACCTCATCCCCGAAAAATGTAATCCTGTAACCAAACTTTTCCTGGTAAGCCGGTAGTATATCCAGGCTGTCACCCCGTACGCGGAACGTTCCTGGACGCAGTTCCAAATCATTACGCTGGTAATGGCCTTCGATCAATTGACGCAGCAGGGCGTTTCTGCGGTAGATATTTCCACTTTCCAGGTTAATGACAACTCTGCCGTAGGCTTCCGGGTTACCGATACCATAGATGCATGATACCGATGCGACGATGATTACATCTCGCCGGGACATCAAAGCTGTCGTCGCCGCTAATCGCAGACGTTCGATTTCTTCATTTATGTCGGCATCTTTTTCAATGTACAGGTCGTGGCGGGGAACATACGCTTCGGGCTGGTAGTAGTCATAATAGGAAACAAAATATTCGACCGCGTTTTCAGGGAAAAACTCTTTAAATTCGGCATACAATTGGGCTGCCAGGGTTTTATTGTGCGCCATAACAAGGGCTGGTTTCTGGACTGCTTCCATCACGGATGCGATTGCATAGGTTTTGCCCGTTCCAGTAGCGCCCAGCAAGACCTGGTTCCGCTGCCCGTTTTTAATTCCGTTCACCAATTGGCGGATTGCTTCCGGTTGGTCGCCGGTAGGTTTGTATGGCGCATGTAGTTTAAATTCCATAGTTACTTCGTCACATAAATTGGATTACTGAAGATCCAACCTCTCCTTTGCCCGTTGTAATTTATATAAGCTTCAACTCGATATACACCTGGTTCTGAGGTGATATAGGTATAATTTTCTCGATTGTTCCAGGATTTGAGCACCTCCCCATCTTTTATCAATTGGCATTCAGTCGCAAGCGGCAAACATACCTGGAAGGTGATGCCCCTTTTGGCCGAAATTTCACCTCCCGCCCAGGCGGTGCGCTCCATACCATGCGCATAAAACCGAAATCCTTTTGTGGGCGCCGGGAGATCATATCCGATAAAAGCACTCCCGTTCGACAGGGCGTTCATGATCATTTTGCGATCAGTTTCCAAATTACCCGTCAATGGGTGCGGTATATATAAGTGTGTGTTTACGGTACGAAAATGAAATTCGTATGGGAAGATAACCCGCTTTATCGGTCCGAGATGGGCAGGTAAACCATGCGCGTCACTACCTCCGATCGCCACAACTCGTTTTCCCGATAAGAGCAATTCATCCCATTTCTGTAAGGTTTTTGGAAAGGGACCTGTCGCGACCCGTTCGGGATTGAAAGCATAGTAGAGACCATGCATTTTACTTTTCAACAGGGATTTGAATTCTGACATAGCGTTCCACAGTTCAATTCCAGTATATCCATTTACCTGCCAATCTTCCCAGGTAATATCCGTCTCATTGAATACGGGAGAAGCGGGATCATGCGGATGGGCGATAAAGCACAGCCCTCCTTCTTGTTTAACCATATCTATAAGATGCTGTGGGTCGGGAGCGAAGGTCGCTAACTCACGTTTGGAACCGAATACGAGCAGATGGTTTTTTTGAGGGTCCCTGATTTGATCGTGGATTTCTTCTCCTACTAATAACAGAACAGAGCGGCTGCCGTCCTCGTAATATTTTTCCAGTCCATTAACCAATATATTATGATCGGTAACGATTACTGCATCGATACCAACAGCCAGGGCTGCCTGCGCAATCTCAGCGTGGGTGACATGACCATCTGAGTAAGTGGTGTGCATGTGGATGTTAAGTATGATTTCGTGCATTTTCTTTGTTGATTACAGTAAATAATCTATATTGTGTTGTCTCAAATCGTATTTTGGACACAAAGGTAAATTATAACGGAGGCCGGAAATATATCGATCCTTCTTGGTTGTGGTTTTATTTGACTATTCCCGGCTCGAAAGGTATAATCCCCCCTGCTTTTGAATAGATAATGCTTATTTAGTAGGAGGAATTTGTGGATAGGTTTTTTTATCTTGGATTGATTATAACTTCGGTAGCGCTAATTATCAGCGTTATCCTACAAAGTAAGGGGGCCGGTCTCGGCGGTTTAACTGGAGCTGATATGGGCGGCGTGTTCACTGCCCGGCGCGGTATTGAAAAAACCCTGTTCTATATCACCATCGTTCTAAGTGTATTGTTTTTTTTATTGTGTATAGCGACCGTACTGGTGACTGGCTGATAGAGCGCTGTAACTCCTTATCCGAGTATTTGTTTCCAACTTTCTCTAACAATATGTGAGTACTCGATCAACATCAAGAATTCTTCCCAGGCTAAAATGATTACACTAGGGCGTTTGACATGGTATAGGTCTCGCGCCCTTTATTATTGAAAAAATGAAAAGATTCCGCTGGCAAATACTGATTGTTGTTCTAGCATTAGTTGCTATTGCTATCCTGCTGTTAGGTCAACAAACAACGGTATTGCCGGGTGTGGAGTCAATCATCCAACCGGAAAGCGGCGGGGTTTATACGGAGGCGTTGGTCGGTTCATTGGGTCGTTTGAACCCGCTGTTGGATGTCGGCAATCCCGCTGACCAGGCAGTCAACCAGTTAATATACAGCAGTCTTATCACTTTCAATTCGCATGGAATACCTCAGGGAGATCTGGCAGAATCATGGGGTGTTTCTCAGGATGGAACGGTATATAACTTCTCAATTCAATCAGATGCCGTCTGGCACGATGGGAGACCAGTCACCAGTGAGGACGTGTTATTCACTTTAAATTTAATTAAAGATGTAAATATACTTGTCCCGGAAGACATGCGAGATTTTTGGACGCAAATTCAAGCCAGACCTATAGATGATAAAACACTTCAATTTCAACTCCCTGAGCCGTTTGCGCCATTTTTGGATTACCTTACCTTTGGAGTGCTCCCCAAACACCTGCTGGGAAGTCTCCCTGCGGGTCAACTAATCAATCATCCGTTTAATGTGGACCCGGTCGGAAGCGGTAAATATGAATTTGATTCCTTGCAGGTTGAAAATGGAGAAATCGTTGGTCTGGTTTTGTCCTCTTTTGATGATTACTACGGAGAAAAACCTTATATCGATGAAGTAATATTCCGTTATTTCCCAAATCACCAGGCTGCCATGGCTGCTTATCAAAATGGGGAAGTGATGGGGGTAAGCGAGATTTCTACTGAGATATTGAATACTGCTTTGAAGGAAGAAGACTTAAATTTGTATACTGGGCGGCGCTCGCGCTTGAATATGCTTTTCTTAAACCAGGACCTACCAGAGCTGCCGTTCTTCCAGGACCCAAGCGTCAGACGGGCATTAATGACTGGTTTAAACCGCCGTTGGATCGTAGACCGGATCCTGGCAGGTCAGGCGATCATCGCGGAAGGACCGATTTTTCCAGAGAACTGGGCATATTATGAAGGTCAACAAAAGAACGAATATGATATCGATACGGCCATCTCACTGCTTAAAGAAGCTGGATACACAATTCCAGCCGAGGGTGGAGGTGTGCGCGCTAAGGATGGGGTGTATTTAACCTTTGAACTGATCTATCCAAATGATATGACTTACCAGCAGATAGCGGAATCGATCCAAAAGGATTGGAGCAAAATTGGCGTCGGGATCACTTTGAAACCATTATCGTATGAAGAAATGATCACCGAATACCTGGATAAGCGCACATACCAGGCAGCCCTGGTTGAATTGAATCTCGATGGGTATGCTGATCCGGATCCATACCCTTTCTGGCACCAGGCACAGGTCACCGGTGGGCAGAATTATTCTGCCTGGGATGACAGACAAGCCAGCGAGTATATCGAACAAGCGCGTGTTCTGGTTAACTTTGAGGAACGCCGCAAGCGCTATCAGAACTTCCAAGTTCGCTTTTTTAACGAACTTCCTGCGCTGCCGCTTTTCTATCCGGTTTATTCCTATGCGGTTGATGAACAGGTCCGGGGGGTCAGTATGGGACCGGTAAGCAAAGCCAGTGACAGGTTTAAAACCATCAGTTCCTGGTATTTACAGGCCAAATCAGCAGTAGAGGTTCCCGCTACGCCAACAGAACCAGCGGATGTGGAAGGCTAGGGAGTTATTCAGGGGGAGCGGTCATACAACCAGCGGTAGATATTAAAAACTTCATAGATCACTTTTATGTAGTTGCGTGTTTCCAGATACCGGACCACTTCTAAAAATACGTCCTGATCATCACCGGCAATCTCCCGCCACTGCATCGTATTTCCAGGACCACCATTGTAGGCGGCAAGCGCGGCATACAGATCTCCTTCAAACAAACTGCGCTGCGTATCGAGATAATCCGCTCCGAATGTGACATTAACCATTGGACGATTAAGGTCACTGCTAGTGTAATCTTCCGGCCAACCCAGGTTGTTTGCAATTTCTTGGCCGGTATTTGGGATGATTTGCATGAGCCCAGAAGCGGCAGCAGAAGACCGGATTGAGGTATCGAATAGGCTTTCCTGCCTGACAACACTGAAGAGGAACAAAGGATGAAATTCGTTCTCATAAGCGTTCGGGATGATGAGATCATCGAAGTATGGTCCAAAGCGGACGTGATTGAAAAATGATGGAGCGCTGAACGTTTCCAGATCATTCATCTGCGCTAGTTCTAACAACCCCCGCGTGGCTAAGATCGCAGAGCGGTATAAACCAAGCTCTACAAAATAGTTGATCAATCGATATGTAAGCACAGCATCAGCAGCTGAAGATTGGCGCAGTTGTTCAAATTCTGCGCGTGCTTCGTTTGATCTGCCTAACCGCTGCAGTTCGGCGCCTCTTTGAAAATATGGGTCATCAATCAAAGGACCTAAACCAGTCATGTCAATATTTTCGTCGAGACCGAAAGTGGATTTAATCCAGGTTTCCGCAATTGCGCGTTCACCTTCAATATCAACCCCAAAATCGAAATCTTCCAGAGCAGAGAACGGCTTTCGTTCATTAAGCAAATCGTTAGCACGCTCACTGTAATAACTGGTTGGATCGACTCCGGCAGCCTGCTGCCAGGATGTTTCAGCGGCTTCCAGATCGCCTTTCGCAGCCATAACTTTTCCAATCCACAGCATCGCTGCAGCCCGATCTTCGAGTGAAGCTGAATTGGATATCATCCTGCGGAAGGCTGCTTCAGCGCCTTCAAAATCCTGTAGCCTGTAACGGGAGATTCCTGAAAGATACAGCGCTCTGTTTGCATGTTCATAACTTGGATAAAGGTTGCTAACCCTTTCGAATAATTCAGCAGCCTGTTCAATATCCCCGCCTCTTTCGGCGGTCAATGCAGCATTGTAAGTAAACTCACCCGCTCTATCATGAGAGGGGAGAATTTCCGGAAGTTTTAAGTAAGTCTGCACAGCCTGGGGATATTGCTCCAGATAGAACCACTGCGTGTAGGCTTTCTCCTCCCGGGCGTCATCCCAAAGTGGATGATCAGGGTATTCATCAATAAGGCGATCCCAATTGTCTATCGATTCTTTATAATCTCCAGCCGCTCTTGATGCTAGTCCGTAATAATATAATCCCCGTCCCGGATCTTCTGGATTCTCCCCCAGATATCGCTCAAGCGCAGCCAGGGAGACACCATATTGACCAGCGTAATAGTCGACAATGCCGCGCTGCAGTTCCGAGACAGGCGCGTTTTGCTCAACGAGATCGATCAGCGCTGTGTGTGCATAGGTTGAGGTGGGGTAATTATTAACTGCATCCAGGTACGACGCCCGTGCTGCATCTGTCTGACCAAGGTTGGTGTAAATTTGACCTTTACGGAGATCAATTAAAGCTCGCGTTTCATCGCTGTTTGTCTGGCTGTAGAGATCATTATATAGCGTAAGGGCAGTTTCATATTCCCCGGACAGCGCGTTGGCGCGCGCTAATTTCATTTGCAGCTGGATATTATCCAGCAAGCTGGGGGATTGCAGGGCTGCCTGGTAATCCATTATTGCTCCCGAGTAATCGCCGGCTGCAAACAGCGCGTCCGCCCGCAAATCGAGGACATAGGCATCAATCAAACCTGGTCGTAAAACCATATAGTTCAGATAGGCATCTGCGGCTTCCGTATAATGTTCGAGGGCGTTATGTGCTTCCCCCAGATAGAAATAAGCCTGCGCTTTGGCGGTTGATTCCGGGTCGTTTAGTATCAAAGCTTCGAGAACCTTCACCGTCTCAAAAAAATTATTGCCCACCATCCATGCACGAGCGGTACCCATCATAGCCGCGACCTGGATATCTGGGTCGGTACTCGAATCGGATGCTGACTGGTATTCTTCCAGGGCTTTTTCCCAATCGCCGATAAACAGTGCTTGATCACCGCTCTCTATTCGAATGGAAGGCACAGGGGTTGGTGTTCGAGTCGGTGTTGGGGTTTCAGTTTGGGTAGGGAGGCTGGTAGGCGTTGAACTCGGGATTGAAATCCTGTTGAGCGGTGCGCTGGGTGTCTCTGCGGGCATTTTGCAGCCAGCTGATAGGTATACCAGCATTAGCCCGATGTAAAGGGGCTTAAAATTCATAATCGAGAATATAACCGAGGGGGTATGTAATGTCAATACGGTTGAGAAGCATAAGCGTTGATTTGCTTTGACAAAGCCGGTTTCCCATGTTAAACTCTTTTCATTCAATAGCTCCGGGGTTTCCTTCATATTCGCTCTCAAAAGAGGGCGTTTTTTATGCGTAATTCGGAGTTGAAAAAAAAGCGACAAACCAAACAAAGCCACCCAATTCAGGAAAAGAAATATAATCGAGGATTAAAATGCGAACAATAGAGTGGAACTTTCAGAATGAGTCCGTTCAGATGATTGACCAGCGTCTGCTTCCTTCTGAGTTTGTAATCGTTGAATACCGCTATTATCAAGAGGTCGCGGATGCTATCCGTGATATGGTGGTGCGGGGCGCCCCGGCAATTGGAGCCGCAGCGGCATATGGGATGGCTCTGGCTGCACGTAATTCCAATGCAAAAAATGTAATTGGTCTGCGTGAAGACCTGAAAGTATCTGCTCAAGTTTTGGGAGACGCACGTCCGACCGCAGTGAACCTGGCCTGGGCGCTGATGCGGGTAATGAGGGTTGCAGAGCAGTATAATGGCGATGTGGGCAGATTACAGAGATTTGATTCTAAGTGAAGCTCAGATGATTGCCGATGAGGACGTGGCGGTAAATAAACGGATAGCTGAATACGGCGCCTCCCTCATTAATGACGGTGACACGATCATTCACCACTGCAATACAGGCGCGCTTGCTACGGTCGACTGGGGGACTGCCCTGGGAGTTATCCGCAAAGCTCACGAACAGGGTAAACAAATTCAGGTTCTGGTTGATGAAACTCGACCCCGTCTGCAGGGTGCACGTTTAACGGCCTGGGAACTTCAACGCTACGGTGTCCCATTTGACCTCATCTCTGACAATGCGGCTGGTTACTTCCTGCGCTCAGGGCAAGTCCAAAAAGTCGTATTTGGCGCCGACCGGGTAGCTGCAAATGGTGATGTGGCCAATAAAATTGGAACCTATATGTTAGCACTGGCTGCTTTTGACAACCAGGTACCTGCATACTCCGTTGTCCCAACTTCCACGATTGATTTATCCATGAAGCACGGTGGACAGATACCCATAGAAGAGCGTGACCCCCAGGAAGTGTTGGACCTCAAGAAGGGAAACCGCGCAATTGTTCCGCAAGGAACGACTGCTCGAAACCCGGCATTCGATGTAACTCCTAATCGACTGGTAACCGCTATCGTTACAGAAAACGGGATTGTTTTCCCTCCATTCGAACAGAATTTAACAAAGGCGGTAGAAGGTACATTAGAAAAATGAATATTGTTCTAACCGGTTCTATCGCTTTTGATTATTTAATGACCTTTCCAGGAAATTTCAGTGACCATATTCTTCCGGAGCATCTGGATAAGATCAGCCTGTCATTCCTGGTTGATTCTATGGTTCGAAGAAGAGGCGGCATAGCTCCCAATATCGCCTATACGTTGGCGTTATTTGGTGAAAAACCTAATTTATGGGCGACTGTCGGCGAAGATTTTGAAGAATACCGGGGATGGTTAGAAGAACGGGGTATCGATACTGCCGGTGTTCGAGTAATACCCTCCGAATTTACGGCATCATTTTTTGTCAACACCGACCTGGTGCATGCCCAAATTGCGAGTTTTTACCCGGGCGCGATGGCTTATGCGGCCCAGCTTTCGTTGGAAGAGATGGTCGATAACAAACCAGACCTGGTGGTGATTTCACCAAATGCTCCCGATGCCATGGTTCAGTATGCAAAGGAATGCCAGGATTTAAAATTTCCCTATATATATGATCCCAGCCAGCAAATCGTCCGCTTGACCGGGGATGACCTGCGTAAAGGGATTAAGGGAGCGCTGGCCTTGTTCCTGAATGAATATGAGTTTGAGCTTGTTCGGAAGATGACCGGTTGGTGTAAGGAAGAGATTCTGGATTGCGGGTCGCTTTCATTTATGGTGGTCACCCACGGAAAAAGTGGCTCAACTATCACAACCTGTCAAGATGAAATAAAAATTCCAACCGTATCCCCGCAGACGATCAGCGATCCGACCGGGGTAGGGGACGCGTTCCGTGGTGGATTCCTAGCAGGATACAGTCAAGGTTTGAAACTGGGTACTTGCGGACAAATGGGCGCATTAGCAGCCAGTTATTGTTTGGAGCATACCGGTACCCAGGGACACAATTTTACTGTAGAAGAGTTTATTGAGAGATACCGTCATCTTTTTGATGACGAAAGTAAATTGGATATATTTATTGATAGATAAGTTATTATTTTATAAGAAAATATATTAGATTTATATCGCTGGTAAAGATCCTTTGAAGTTGGAGAATGATATGGAAAATTATGATGTAAAAGATATCAAATTAGCGGAAGGTGGGCGCAGGCGAATTGAATGGGCTGAACGGGAGATGCCGGTATTGCGATTGATCCGGGAAAGGTTCAGTAAAGAGCGCCCGCTGGAAGGTACGCGGGTGTCTGCGTGCTTGCATGTGACGACTGAGACTGCCAATCTCATGCAAACATTACACGAAGGGGGAGCCGATGTGGTATTGACGGCCTCTAACCCGCTTTCCACCCAGGATGATGTGGCTGCTTCACTGGTAAGCCATTTCGAAATCCCGGTGTATGCGGTCAAAGGGGAGAGTAATGTGACCTATTACAAGCATATCGACGCGGCCATCGATCACAGACCGCATATAACGATGGACGATGGGGCGGATCTAGTCAGCACACTGCATAAAGACCGGCGTGAGAACCTGGATGAGGTGATCGGAGGTACCGAAGAGACCACCACGGGCGTGATCCGCTTGCGAGCTATGGCTGCAGACGGCGCGCTCAATTTTCCAGTTATCGCTGTGAACGATGCGCAAACCAAGCATTTCTTTGACAATCGATATGGGACAGGTCAATCTACCATCGATGGTATTGTGCGGGCAACCAATGTACTCCTGGCAGGAAAGAACTTTGTGGTGGCTGGATATGGTTGGTGTGGGCGCGGCCTGGCAATGAAAGCGAAGGGAATGGGAGCCAACGTGATCGTCACGGAAGTTGACCCGCTTCCGGCTCTTGAGGCGCTGATGGACGGCTTCCGGGTTATGCCAATGGCAGAAGCGGCATTAATTGGTGATATTTTTGTGACTTTGACGGGTGACCTGAATGTCCTCGACCGACACCACTTCGAGGTGATGAAAGACGGTGCGATTGTCGCTAATTCTGGTCACTTTAATGTGGAGATCAATATACCGGCGCTGGAAGAAATGTCAAAGGATAAACGGCTGGTAAGACCATTTGTTGAACAGTATGAACTCGAGGATGGGCGCTATATCAACTTGCTGGGTCAGGGGCGCTTGATCAACCTGGTCTCAGCAGAAGGGCACCCTTCCAGTGTGATGGATATGTCCTTCGCAAACCAGGCTTTGAGTTTGGAATTTATGTTAAAGAATGCTGGTGAGCTTGAGAATATTGTTTATGCGGTTCCTGGAGATATTGACAGTGAGATCGCCAAATTAAAACTTGAAGGTATGGGTATTGAAATAGATATCCTTACCCCTGAACAGGTTGCTTATCTGAATTCCTGGACTGAGGGCACATAAAATATTAGATGCAACGCACACCGCGCAGCGTCCCCTGGAAACTGCAAGTGCATTGCATCATTAAATTTCAATATGCAACGCACAGAAAGCATGTGCATCGCATCATTAAAGAAAGCAAGGTGCGATGCACTCCGCGTAGCGTCCTGAATTTATGAGGGATTAAAAGTGCGTTGCTTGAGCATATAGAAGACGACGGTTAATAAGCGTCGAGCTACAGCCACTTTGGCAGCTACCTTGCCACAACGAGGAAGCAAGTTTTCGTGAACCACATACCAGCGTTTGCTGCTGCGACTCGCAACGGTCGCTGCTCTGGTCATAGCTCCTCGTAACAAAGATGAACCTTGTTTCGAGATACGCCCATGCCTCACAATAACATCACTGCTGTGAATTTTGGGTGTCAACCCAGCCCAATTGCATAATGCCTTGGCAGAATGGAAACGGTGGATATCACCGATCTCAGCCATGATCGTTGTGGCGGTGACTTGACCAATACCCGGCATGGACTTAAGCAAACGTACCATCTGGTTTTGTTCCGGGCTAAGTTTTATCTCTGCTTCTACGATTTCAATTTGCTTACTCAATTCGTCAATCAGGTAAAGATGGTCGTGTAGAACCTTTTTGGCAGCTGTTCGAAGTTTGGTCTGCATGACTTCTTCCAGAAACTCTCGACCTTCGACACCAAAAAGATCACTTACTGGAGATGCGATATTGTAGCTGGCCAGGACCGCATGGGTGCGATTCTTGACCTGTGTGCGCATTCGTACCAATTGATCCCGATGCCGGATGTACGTTCGCAAATCACGAATGTCTTTTGGAGCTGCATATGAGGTCGGTAAAAAGTCCAGACGAGCCAGGTTGGCAAGCACCTTGGCATCGATATGGTCCGCCTTTACCACTGCAGAGGAGATGGCTTTCAGTTCTTTCGGATGGGCCAGATCTACTCTCTCAACATGTTGGGATAAGTGATCATACATAAATGCCCAGTTGCGAGTAGCTTCCATCACAGCGTGTGTGTCTTTGGGCACATTTTCGACTAGATATTCTTCGATTTCGTTATTCGAAATGCGCCGTTCATCGATCACCTCACCTGTTTGGTTCATCAAAACCATATAGGTTCTCTTGAGGTGTAAGTCAATTCCGAGATAAAATGGGTACATAGCGTCTCTCCTTTTATGTTACTGCACCTTGACTTTCGATCGCTATAACCTAAGTACCTAAACCATTTTCCCTGATTTACAATTCCTCTTCAACTTCTTCCTCCTCCACCATATCTTCTTCCATCGGGTTGGGGAGGTCTCCACTTAAAGTTTGCTGGCGAACCGCAAGTTCAATTTCTTCCGTCAATTCGGGATTTTGGCGCAGGTATTCTTTTGAATTCTCTCTACCCTGACCAAGGCGAATGTCGCTGTAGGAATAAAAGGAACCACGCTTGGTGATGATATCCAGACCGGTAGCGAGGTCAAGCAGATCGCCAACTCTGGAAATACCTTCGTTATACATGATGTCAAATTCCGCTGTTCTAAAGGGCGGCGCTACTTTGTTCTTTACGACCCTCACCCGTGTGCGGCTGCCGATAATTTCTGATCCCATCTTAATCGATTGAATGCGGCGAGTATCCAGGCGGACGGATGAATAAAATTTTAGCGCCATACCGCCTGTTGTGGTCTCCGGACTTCCAAACATAACCCCAATTTTTTGGCGTAACTGGTTTGTGAAGATGACTGCAGTGTTGGTTTGTTTAATCGCGCCGGAAAGTTTACGCAGGGCTTGTGACATCAATCTGGCCTGCATACCCATCTGGGCATCACCCATATCACCCTCAATCTCAGAGCGCGGTACAAGCGCCGCCACTGAAGTCAATCACAACAATATCCACCGCGCCAGAGCGTACAAGAGTCTCTGTTATTTCAAGCGCCTGCTCCCCCGTATCGGGTTGGGAAATCAGCAGGCTGTCAATATCGACACCACAACGGGCTGCATAGGGCGGATCCAGGGCGTGTTCCATGTCAATGAAAGCGCCTGTACCACCCAATTTCTGCGATTCGGCAACGATGTGCTGGCAAACCGTAGTTTTACCAGAAGCTTCTGGTCCATAAATTTCTGTTATCCGGCCAGCGCGGGATACCGCCAACACCCAGCGCAATATCCAGGGACAACGCGCCGGTTGGGATTACATCGACGGATAAATGATGCGCTTCACCCAGGCGCATTATTGAACCATCACCATAGCGTTTGGCAATATCGCCAAGGGCATTATCCAGGGCAACTCTTTTTAAATCATCCAGTCCGCCAGCGGTTGATTTTTCACTTTTCGCCATATAATTAACCTCTCCCGTGCAGTGATAATTAAGTTTAGCACAAGTGTTCTATTTGTCAAGGGTTGTCATCTCAGGATTTACCACGATCTGGAGATGTCCTTTGCTCTAAGTGTCGTTAATTGGAATTCGGAATTGTATTTCGGATCGATCTACAACCTGTTTATTGATTGGTTTCGTCTCTTGATTTGAATCGTTCCCTTCAATAATCTCGGCGAAATACAATTTTGCATCGAGCGTGTATCCTTCACCGGGGCTGGAATCGGGCAGGTGCATGGTCAATTCAATTTTTCGATACATGCTTTCAATTATACTGGCAGAGGCAGCGATTTCGCCACTTTCGTTGCGTATGAATAAATCCGCATTTGGACGTTTTTGAAATGGATCTACTTCAATGTATACGTGGATTAGTTTGTCGCCGGGCCAGGGTTCAGCAGTTAATTTCCGAATTCGGACTTCTTCCGGGGGGAGCGGTATTTCATCCGGGTCGTTGAAAAAAATATCCATGATTACATACCGCAGCAGTATGCGATAGCGACTGTCCCAGGTCCTGCGTGTGTGCCTATTACAGGACTTACTTCGGAGAAAACGATTTCGTATGGGTCATATTTTTCTTTTAATGCTTGAAGAAGATACTGGGCGTCTTCAGGGGAGTTGGCGTGTAATGCAGCAAAATGCAGGGCTTCCTTTCCGTCTACTCTTTCGTCAACCAGCGCCAACAACCTGGCAAGCGATTTTTTGCGCGTACGTACTCGTTCAATGGCTTCAATTTTTCCATCCACAACCTCTAATATTGGCTTGAGGTTTAATGCTGCCCCAAGGTAGCGGCTGGCGCCGCCAATTCTTCCCCCGCGGTGTAAAAATTCCAACGTATCGACCGCAAAAATCACACCAGTGTGTATCTTTGCCTCTTTCGCTATCTGAATGCACTCATCCATGCTGGCGCCACTGGCTGCGGCTCTTGCTGCCAATAGAACCTGGAACCCAAGTGCCATGGCGGTTGTATTCGAGTCGACAATTTCAATACTAGCTTTAGGCATTTCATTTTTTACCTGGGTTGCCGATGAAATGGTTCCTGATAATTTTTCGGCGACCAGGATTAAGAGAATCTGGCTGCCTTGTTCTATCAGTGGAGATAATATTCTTTCGAATGATTTGGGGGTCACCTGTGAAGTGGAAGGCATAACCTGCGCTGTTTCGAGGCGTTTGTAATATTCCTCCGGCAAAATATCTACACCATCCTCAAAAGTTTCCTCGCCCCAAATTAATACCTGTGGCGCGACGTGGATTGAATACTCTTTTAAAAGATTTTCAGGGATATAAGCAGTGCTGTCAGTGACAATAGCTACTTTTGACATAGTGGATCACTCCGTGGATTTTATTAATTTTGTGATTAATTTCGCTATCAAGCTAAAACCCCTCTTTGATTATTAAGTTACGTCAACAATTCTGGTATACCTTGACCAATTTCCACGAACTTGCTAAAATGTTGTGCTGTGTTTGAGAACCTGACAGATCGTTTGAATGATGTTTTCAAAGAACTCCGCCGCCGGGGAAAGCTCTCGGAGGCGGATGTTGATTCTGCCATGCGTGAAGTTCGATTAGCATTACTGGAAGCCGATGTTAATTACAGCGTGGTAAAAGATTTTATATCCAGGGTGCGTGAACGCGCCGTGGGTCATGAAGTCGTTAAGGCGCTCAACCCTGGTCAGCAGGTGGTTAAGATTGTAAACGAGGAGTTGATCAGCACTCTTGGTGATCCTGAACCGCTCAATTTAAGTGGACCGCGACCGCGGACGATCATGCTGGTTGGTCTGCAGGGTTCAGGTAAAACAACAGCCTCAGGTAAATTAGCCAGTTCGCTGCGATCACAGGGTGAGCGGGTGCTAATGGTTGCAGGTGATCCTTACCGCCCGGCAGCGGCACGCCAGCTGGAAACCCTGGGAAACCAATTGGATATCCCTGTTTTTGTGCAGGAAAATGTTGCGCCGCCTGAATTGGGACGCAAGGCGTTAGATTTTGCAGGGAAAGGCGGACACACAGTTGTTATTTTCGATACTGCTGGACGTTCACAGCTCGATGATGAGATGATGGATGAACTGCATGGAATTGAGCAGCAGGTAAAACCTGTAGAAATTTTACTGGTTGCTGATGCAATGATGGGGCAAGAAGCCGTCAATATCGCTCAAGGATTCGGTGAGGTAATTACGCTGACCGGATTAATTCTTACGAAGATGGACGGCGATGCACGCGGCGGCGCAGCTATTTCTATCCGCTCAGTCACCGGTGTACCGATCAAGTATCTGGGTGTTGGAGAAGGGCTTGAGGCTCTGGAAGTATTCGAGCCCTCGCGTCTCGCAAGCCGTATCCTTGGTATGGGGGATGTTATCGGACTGATCGAGAAGGCCGAAGAGGCTTACGATGAGGAGGTCGCCCTCGAGCAGGCTGAAAAGATGATCTCCGGTCAATTCACCTTGGAAGATTTCGCAGACCAATTGGGAAAGATCCGGAAAATGGGTCCCATAGGCCAGTTGTTGGATATGATGCCCGGTGGAATGGGTCAGATATCAAAACAAATCTCTCCACAGGATGCTGAAGACCAGTTGAAAAGGACTGAAGCGATCATCAATTCGATGACAAGGCAGGAAAAGCGCAAACCCGAGCTGCTGAATGCATCCCGCCGCAGGCGCATTGCGAGTGGGTCCGGGACACAGGTGCGGGATGTCAATCAATTAATTAAACAGTTCAGACAGACGCAAAAGATGTTTAAAATGTTGAAAAAATCAGGCGGGCGGGGTATACCCGGATTGTTCGGATAAAGTACTGGTTCAAACTTCAGATTAAAAGTCGGATGAAATAATTGAAGTTTTAATATATAATTGGTCGGCAACTCGTCATTTGCGTCCTTTCCACGCTCCCTCTCGTGACAGGTTGTACAAAAATTCAATTAAGTAGAAGGTATAGAAGGAGAATTTATTCATGGTACGTTTACGTTTACGTCGAGTTGGAGCTAAGAAACAGCCAAGTTACCGTGTAGTTGCGGCGGATAAGGAATCGCCGCGTGATGGAAGATTCATCGAGAACCTGGGTTTTTATAACCCTCGCACTGAGCCGGCAACAATCCAATTAAAGGAAGAGCGCATATACGATTGGATGAGTAAAGGCGCTCAAATGAGTGATGCAGCCGAAAAAGTATTTAGAAGCGCAGGGCTTCTCGAAAGATATGAGCGCTTTAAGCAAGGCGAACCGGTGGAGGATTTAGCACAAGAAGCGAAAGCTGCTGAAGCGGCACGCAATATTAATCCGAAGACCCAACGGCAAGCTCCTGCAAAAGCGGGTAAGAAATCGAAAGCTGAGCCGGAAGATGAACCAGTTGTGGCTGAAGTAGAGAAACCGGTTGAGACAGTCGAGGAAGAAGCGGCGGTCGAAATCGAAGAGGAAGCTGTTGCAGTGCAGGTTGAAACTGAACTGGTGGAAGAGGCAGAAGCCACACCGGTGGAAGAACCAGTGCCGGAAGAAGAACCAGGCATCGAGGACACACCTGAAGATGTGGTTGATGAAGAACCTGCGGAAGCGCCAGAATCAGACGATCAGGCTGATGCAGAACCCGTAGAAGAAAATGAAGGTGAGAGTGAGGCAGAAAGTCCTCAGGAAGACGCACCTGCAGAAGAAATTCCTGCGGACAGAATCGCCTGCAGAAGAATCACCTGAAGAAGAACCTGAAGCGGAAGAACCGGAAGAGGGCGAAGTTAAATCCGGATAAGCCGAATAACTGTTTTATAGGAAGATAGTAACCTATGAGAGAATTGATCGAATACATAGCAAGCTCTTTGGTTGATGACCCATCACAAATCGATATTCGCCAGTTCAAACGTGGATCCCAAATCACTTTTAAACTTCGCGTATCGAGGGATGATATGGGTAGAATAATAGGTAAAGGCGGAAAAGTAGCCAACAGCATACGCACACTGCTCAGGGTTTCAGCTGCTCAAGAAGGTAAAAGCGCTACCCTGGACATTGTTGAGCCGAGATGAAGGAGCAAAGCACTCCTGCGAATCAAGAGGATTCAGCAGGCTCGCCTTCGTCTGGCGAGCCTGTCTTCTTAGTTATTGGAAAGCTGCGCCGGCCGCATGGTCTGCATGGTGACATGTTGATGGAGCTGCTCACCGATTTTTCGGACAGTCTAAAACCAGGTGTCG
Source organism: uncultured Chloroflexia bacterium (assembly GCA_963753725.1). GTDB lineage: Bacteria > Chloroflexota > Anaerolineae > Anaerolineales > UBA4823 > CAVWDI01. The sequence goes on from CAVWDI010000009.1 coordinate 88,146, forward strand.
AAGTTTATATCGGCGAAGAGTACAAATCATTAATCATTCAGCGCTGCCGCTGGCATGGTAAATTAATGCGGATTGCTTTTGAAGGCTTGGAAGATCCGGAAGCGGTAGGTAAGTATCGAAATACTTTTGTTTATGTTCAATCCAAGGACCACCCAGAGCTCCCAGATGGTGAGTATTTCCACCGTGAATTGATTGGCTTGCGGGTGATTGATGAGGGTGGAAAAAATTTAGGCGTTGTTGATCAAATTTTGGAAACTGGCGCTAATGACGTGTTGTTAGTTATAGATGATGAGGATCATGAGATCCTGCTGCCTGTAATTGATCCGGTTATACTGGATATCGATCTGGATAAAGGTGAAATCCAGGTGCATATATTGCCGGGGTTATTGCCGGAATAAGTTGTAGTTAGAATTACGTGGGTAAAATATAAAGCTTCCAAAGAATGCCAGATGCTTAATGAACGCATAAAACCCTGGATTGGATTCAACCTGGTTAAGGGAATCGGTCCCGCACGCTTAAAAACCCTGATTGAACATTTCGGGAGTGTTAGCGCGGCCTGGGATGCGCCTGTGAATGCGCTTCAGCAAACCAGTCTGGGAGCGAAACTGGTCGATTCTATGGTAGAAGTACGATCAAGCGGCATACTCGATCGTGCATGGGAATACCTGCAGCAAAATAAAATCGGCGTCATTACATGGCAGGAGACTGGTTATCCAAGATATTTGATGGAAATCGATCTGCCTCCGCCTGTACTATATGTTCGCGGTGAATTGCGCGATGAAGATGATTGGGCGGTTGCTGTTGTCGGCACTCGCCGTGTGACGAGTTATGGTCGTCAGGTCGCAGCAGATGTAGCCGGGATGTTAGCACGCAATGGTCTGACAGTCGTCAGCGGGCTGGCTCGCGGCGTTGATTCGATCGCTCACCAGAAGTCCCTGGAATCGAATGGACGTACACTGGCTGTGCTGGGCTGCGGGATTGACCGGGCATATCCACCTGAAAACCGCGCCCTGATGGACCAGATACCTGGAAACGGTGCCGTGATCACCGATTACCCTCCAGGCACAAAACCAGAGGCGTCCAATTTTCCTGCCCGCAACCGTATCATATCTGGACTCGCCCGGGCGGTGGTTGTTGTTGAAGCTGGTTCCAGAAGCGGCGCGCTGATTACGGCAAGTTTTGCTGCTGAACAAGGTCGAGAAGTTTTTGCTGTTCCGGGAAATATTTTTTCTCCTTCGAGCAAGGGCACCAATTATTTAATCCAACAAGGTGCTCATCCACTGTTAGATCCACAGGATATATTGGAGTTATTAAATCTTGAGATGATCAATGAACAACGATCCGCAAGGACAGCTTTACCTGAGGATGCAACCGAGGCGCAGCTCTATCAAATTCTTGGTCAGGAAGCTTTGCACGTGGATGAAATTCGGGCGCAGTCGGACCTGCCGATTGAAAAAGTAACCGCCACGCTTACTTTTAATGGAATTAAAAGGTATCATCCGGCAGGTTGGCGCGATGCACTATGTTGCCGTACACGAAGCCGTCGGTGATTACAATATCAAGGGGGGCGATCCGGGATGAAAGATCATTATTATGCGGTGATCATGGCAGGCGGAGGAGGTACACGCTTGTGGCCGTTATCACGTACAAAGCGCCCTAAACAGATGCTCAACTTGTTTGGCGATCAATCGCTGTTCCAAACGGCTGTTAGCCGGCTGGAGGGATTATTTTCTAAAGATCATATCATGGTTGTAACGATAGCGGACCAGGTCAAGGGATTGAAGGAACAATGCCCCGAAATCCCGGACGAGAATTTTTTGATTGAACCGGTGCCGCGCGGAACAGCAAGTGTGGTGTGTTATGCAGCCATGGCGCTGGAGAAGCGCGATCCTGAGGCGGTTATGGCGGTACTGACTGCGGATCATTATATCGGGGATGAGCCTGCTTTCCGTTCGGTTTTGGCTTCCGCACATGATACAGCCAAGGCAGGATATCTGGTTACGCTCGGAATCCAACCAAATTATGCCTCCACAGGATTTGGATACGTACAGATTGGCGAATCGATTGGGGAATACGGCGGAATTGAAGTATTTCTTGTTGAGCGTTTTAAAGAGAAACCAGATGAAAAACAAGCCCAGGCAATGGTTGCAGATGGCCAGCATTATTGGAACTCCGGTATGTTTGTATGGAGGGTTGATGTTATAATGCGGGCCTTTAAACAGCAAATGCCTGATTTATGGCGGAGTATCCAGCAAATTGGTCATTCGTGGGGTAAAACAAATCAATCCGAAGTCTTACGAAATGTTTGGGATGAACTGGAACCCGAAACAATTGACTATGGGATTATGGAAAGCGCGCAACAGGTGGCAGTAGTCCCGGCGTTTAATTTGGAGTGGAATGATGTTGGTAGTTGGGATGCCTTATTTGATGTAATGGACAACGATGAGCACGGGAATATCTTGATGGGAGGGACGCATCTATTAAACGATACCAGCGGATCATTACTATTTTCGGATCAAAGCGAGCGTATGATTGTGACGATCGGTGTAAAGGATTTGATATTGGTAGATATGGGTGATGTTTTAATGGTATGTCATAAAGATCAAGCCCAGAAAGTGCGCCAGGTGGTCGAGCAATTAAAAAAAGAAGGTAATAAATCACGAGTATAAGCGTTCTTTATTGTTAGTTGATAAATTAATTGGAGGAAATACTGTTGGAAGCATATTGTGTAAAGTGTAAGAAAAAACGTGATATCAAAGATGCGCAGGCTGTGTTCACCAAGACCGGCACACCTGCTGTTAGCGGGTTATGCCCGGTCTGTGGAACAAAACTATTCCGGATGGGCCGCACACCGCAGCACGAAGGTATGGATCCGCCGAAAGTAAAGGCGTCTCGAAAAAGAAAACGATCCGGCAAATTGGTGATCGTCAAATCGCCTGCAAAAGCCAGAACTGTGAAACAATTCCTGGGAAAAGGCTACAACGTGCAGGCCTCCGTTGGGCATGTGCGAGATTTACTTCGTTCGCAGCTGTCTGTTGATGTAGAACATGAATTTCAACCAAAGTACAGAGTCCCGAATGAGAAACGATCGGTTGTAAAAGACTTGAAAAAAGCTTCAAAAACCGCAGCCGAAGTCTATTTAGCTACAGACCCGGACCGTGAAGGAGAGGCAATCGCCTGGCATTTGTCAGAGGCTGCTGAAATTGATCCTGAAATAACCAAGAGAGTGGTATTTCACGAGATTACCAAACCAGCCATATCTGAAGCCTTTGATAACTCACGCGAAATCAATATGGATCTGGTCGATGCCCAGCAAGCCAGACGGATATTGGATCGTCTTGTGGGTTACAAACTGAGCCCCCTGTTGTGGCGCAAAGTACGCGGACGTTTATCAGCAGGCCGTGTGCAATCTGTTGCGCTGCGTTTGATTATCGATCGCGAGCGTGAGATCAACTCGTTTGTACCGGTTGAGTATTGGAGTATCGAAGCGGAATTCCAGCCAGAAGGGGTAGAAGATACCTTCATCGCTAAACTCGTACGGATTGATGGTGAAGAGATCGAATTTGGGGAAGAAAACGCTGTCACGCCAGTCGTAACAGATATGCAGGACGCCGCGTATAAAATAAGCAAAATCAAGAAAGGCGAACGTAAACGAGCCCCATCAGCCCCGTTTACGACTAGCACTTTGCAGCAGGAAGCCTCCCGCCGCCTGGGATTGAACGCCCGCCGGACAATGGCGCTTGCCCAACAGCTTTATGAGGGTATAGATGTAGGAGATGGCGGATCTGTTGGATTAATCACTTATATGCGGACCGATTCAACCAATATTTCGAATATTGCCAGGGATGAGGCTCGCAAATTTATCTTAGATCGATACGGTAAAGAGTTCCTTTCTCAGGAACCGAGAATGTTTAAAACGAAAACTCGCAGGGCACAGGAAGCCCACGAGGCGATCCGGCCGACTTCCGTTAAACGGGCTCCCGAATTCTTGAAAGGAAATTTAAATCGTGATCAGCTCAGGTTGTACAAGTTGATCTGGCAGCGCTTTGTCGCCTCTCAGATGGCGTCCGCGTTGTACGATACCCTCGTAGTCGAAGTAAAGGGTTTATCGAAGGGACATGAATATCTACTGCGGGTATCCGGCTCGACGGTGAAATTTCAGGGCTTTCGTGAGGTTTATAAAGAATTTCTCAACGGAAAAAATGGGAAAAAGAATGACATAGATGTAAAGATCCCATCCGGATTGAGCGAGGGGCAGGTGCAGCGTTTGATCCGATTGATCCCTGAACAGCATTTCACACAACCTCCACCGAGATACTCAGAGGCTTCGTTGGTGCGTTTGATGGAGGAATACGGTATCGGTCGTCCTTCTACTTATGCGCCTATTTTAGCTACGATCCAACAGCGTGGATATGTTGAGCGCAGGGAAAAACGCCTGCATCCCACTGAAATCGGCTTTGTCGTCAATGACCTGTTGATCGAGAATTTTCCGGATGTCTTGGATGTCAGTTTTACCGCAGATATGGAAGATAATCTGGATAAGATAGCCTCCGGTGATCTTGACTGGGTGGAGGTGATCAGTGATTTTTATGGACCATTCAGCCGCGACCTTGAAGAAGCGGAAAAGAGAATCCCAAAAATAAATACTGAACCCGAGAAAATCGGAAGAGATTGTCCAAAATGTGGTCATGAGTTGATCATCCGGTACGGACGATATGGAAAGTTTATCAGCTGCAGCAGCTTTCCAAACTGTCGTTATACGGAACCCTGGTTAGAAAAAATTGGCGTAACCTGTCCGCTGGATGGCGGTGAAATTGTTATGCGCAAGACACGCAAAGGCAGAACATTCTTCGGGTGCGCCAACTATCCGGAATGTGATTTTACATCATGGAAGCGGCCGCTGCCCGTTCCCTGTCCAAATTGTGAAGGATTATTGGTCGAATCAAATAAAGAGCATGCCCAGTGTACGCAGTGTGAAGAGAAGTTCCATCTCCATGAGTTACCTCAGAAAGAAAAGAGCGGGGAAATCGATACGGCATAGTACTTGCAGCCATTATTTATCGTATCGTAATGAAAATGAAGGCTAATAAATAGATCGTTCCGGCCTTCAAGTATTTTTATTAGGATCAATCTTTTATTTGAGAGAGCTTGATTTCGGCTCAAACGCTCCATCTGGAATAATATCTCCGAGATCAAGTGTCTCATCTTTTTGAACTTCAAAAGGGAGATCGGAGATGGATGCAGTCCGCGAACAAGCAAAAAATCCTATTGTAGTGGGAGTAGTAGCATTTGTCATTGGGGTGATATTCGGTTTGATCGTATTGGGATGGTGGCTTTGGCCGGTCCAATGGACTGATGCTGCTCCAGAAGACCTGGTAGCGGAGGAGCAATCGGAATATCTACGCATGAGCATTGAGGCATATGGATACAGCGGTGATGCTGCCAGAGCTCAAAGCCGTTATATGAAGTTGGGCGAAGATACTGAGATTGCAATGGAAGGTGTCGTTAGCAATCCGGAGGACATGGATGCTAAACTCCTGGTTGATTTTAATGCCGCAGTTGATGCGCCTCCTGCAGAATTGATGACAGATGAGCCTGCCGAACCAGGCAGCGTTGAGGAACTCGTCGCTGAAGAACTCGGGCTGGAAGCGGCGTCGCTTGAGGAAGGGGATGCTGAAGAACCTGCAGCAGAAGTACCATCAGAAGAAGTTCCGGAAGGAGAGGAGCTTGCAGGGGAAGTACCTGAAGAAGAACTTTTAGCTGAAGACTTCGCGTCTGATTTTGAATCTGAAGATCCCGGATCAAGGAGCTTGTTAGCAAGCATCTGGCCGGTACTTTGTCTGGTCATGATGGTGTTCGTTGCGGCATTTATAGCATTGTTTATAATCCGCGGCAGGGGCACAAAAGAACCGCAATCTGAATCGCCTCCTGATGTGGAACCCGCATTATCACACGATGCACAATCCGATGTCCCCTGGGAAGAATATATAGAGCCGGTCGCGGAAGGTGAACTTGAGCCTCCGTTAGGCCAGTTTATGACCTCATACCAGCATGGTGATGACATGTACGATGATTCATTCAGTATCAACTCGCCATCCGGGGAATTCTTAGGAGAATGCGGCGTTGGAATCTCGGAGACGGTTGGTGTGGGCGATCCCAAGCGGGTAACCGCTTTCGAGGTGTGGTTGTTCGACAAGAACGATATTCAGACGGTTACAAAAGTCTTGATGAGCGCACATGCGTTTGGCGATAGTGAGCTGCAGCAGCAGTTGGCTGCCAAGGGCGAGCCGATTCTGGTCGAGTTGGGTGGGGAAACGGTGCTGGATACACAGACACTGCAGTTAGTCGCCAGGATTGTAGATATTTCTTATGGTGACAGCACGATGCCTGCGGACAGCTTCTTCGAACGATTTATTTTAGAGTTAGAAGTGTCTCAAAAAGTTTGAGAAATAATTCCCAAAATAATCAAAAGGCTGTCTCACTATTAACGAGACAGCCTTTTTTGTTTGGATTATTGAGAGATCATTTACTTTCTATTTCATTTTTCGATCTTCTGAAGCTGGGATCAATCCCTGGCAAATGCCTACTCAATTTTTATTATCTTTAGATTGATATCCCCATTGGGTGTTGTAACCGTGGTGGTATCTCCCTCTTTCTTTTCCATTATCGCTTTGCCGATTGGGGATTCATACGAGATTTTGTTATTCCTTGAATCTGCCTCTTTTGCGCCCACAATTAAATAAGTTTCTGGGGAGTATCCTTCTTCCTGAATAGTAACCTGGGAACCGATGTTTACCACGCCCTGGTCACGATGGTTTTCATCAACGATAGTGGCGTTATCAATAACGTACTCAAGTTCCTGGATTTTTCCTTCAAGGAAAGCCTGGTCTTCTTTTGCTTTATGGTAGTCCGCGTTCTCGGACAGGTCGCCCTGCGAAATTGCATCGCGCAGGCGTTTCGCCAATTCGTCGCGCTCTGGACCTTTTAATTGGCTTAACTCCGCTTTTATACGAGCTGCGCCTTCTGTTGTAAGTATAGGATGATCATTCATAAATTGCTCCAAAGAGCGATATTGTACCAGTTATTCATAATATGACGCTTAGTGTTCAGGATCAGGCTATGAAGGGTAGTTTTCAGGTTATCACGGATGGGTCGAATAATTTTCTGTGTTCTTCGATCGCAAAACGATCAGTCATACCGGCCAGATAGTCACATACGGTTCTTTCTAAACCATATTGGTCTATCATTTCCTGGATATGCAGCGGCAGCATTTTGGGATCAGACTGGTATGCTTCAAAAAGTTGGCTTATAGTTACTTCAGCCTTATTGGCCATACGCACGACTCGATAATGCCGGTAAAGTTTGGTATAGAGAAAATCTTTCAATTGGCGATTTCTGCGGTACATGTCGTCACTGAATTGAACGACATTGTGAGCTAATTCCTGGATTTCACTGGTGGTTTTTATCTTGTTCTCCAAAATGGTATGGTTCGTACTTTCCAGGAGATCGCTTACTTCAAGACCGATCAAGCGCCTGATCATGCGATGACGGTTAAGTTCGTCGAGTTCATCCCCTCTCCATCCTACGCTTTCGACTAAGATTTCCCATAAAGTAATACCTGCTAACATCTTGGGCGTTATCATTCCAGACCGCAATCCATCATCTAAATCATGCGTTGAGTATGCAAGTTCATCGGCCGCATTGGCAATTTGAGCCTCAAGGTGACCTCGCAGCTCTGGATTGTATTCGCTCTTATCTGCTATATCGTATTCGGTTTCGTGTTTTACAATGCCCTCTCTAACCTCCCAGGTAAGATTGAGTCCAGCGAAATCTGCGAACCTGCGCTCAAGCAGTGTAACGATCCTTAAAGATTGTTTGTTATGTTCGAAGCCGCCGCAGTCTTTCATTAAACGGGCCAAAGCGGCTTCACCAGAATGCCCGAATGCTGGGTGGCCAAGGTCGTGACCAAGGCAGATCGCTTCAACCAGGTCTTCGTTTGCCCCAAGCGCACGAGCGATTGCTCGGCCAATCTGGGCTACTTCCAGGGTATGGGTAAGCCGGGTGCGGTAGTAGTCGCCTTCATAATTAATGAAGACCTGGGTTTTATATTCCAGCCGGCGGAAGGCGGTCGTATGCAGGATACGGTCACGGTCTCGCTGGAAAGTTGTACGGTAACGGGGTTCATTTTCGGGGAAGACACGGCCTTTTGTGTCCCGGCTGCGGTATCCGTAAGGAGCCAAAACTTGGGCTTCTAGCGCTTCTAGTTCTGATCGAGAATAGGTCATAGTTAGTCACTTTCTATAAATCAATGTACGAAATGGATATTGTTTTCCGGTATTGTCCCGAAGTTATTATTCTACCAGCAGCTTCAAACATTTTAAGCTTTGAATGATGTTTTTGATAACACAACGGGTAATCTTCTTATAGATAATAATTATTGAAGACCAGCAACACTGTGAATTCAGCTTCCGAAAGAAAAGAAACCTCAATAAAGTATGTTCAAAAGGATAATTAAGGTATCTGGTTTAGCCGCGTTTCATTAGGATGACGTTAATAATGGTGATTCTTTGTGACAAAATGTAATAACTGTTTCTTAATTTCATATTAAAGCAAAAAGTGCTATACTATAGCGAGTTTTTCTGGCTACCAACAAGGAGTCTGTTATGAAAACTGATCAAAAACAAAATATATACCGAATTTCATTGATATTACTCAGCGTGCTGATGGTGACATCCGTGTTTGCGGCGAGCTTCGTTCAACCCGCCGCTGCCCAGGCGTGTAAATTTAAACACAAAGTTGAGCCGGGAGAAACAGTATCTTCCATCGCTTTTTTGTATGGCGCAGATTGGAGAGAAATCGCGGAGGCCAATAAACTTAAAGAGCCTTACGTACTGCAAGTAGACCAGGTGTTGTGTATTCCTAGCGGTTCAAAGCCGGACGAGGTAGATGAGGAGGAGGCAAACACCAGTACGACCGGGCCATCGATGGATGTCTTGATTGGTCTATCCTCGATGTTCCTCGAAGTCAGAGGTCTGGCAAAAGAGACCGTATACAACCTGCAGATCGGTAATTACCCGGGAGTTTATACGATCAAGATTGACCGGTTTAAGACAAACAACAATGGGTATTACGAGGATTGGTTCATCCTGCCTAAGTATTACTATCTTCAGAAGGCTAAAATGCAGGTATGCGTCAAGAACGTGTGGACGGATGAGGTGGGTTGTTCGGTATTCGACAATCCGCATTACCAGACTGGCAGATTTACTTATTCCTCGAACTGTGCTCCCGGCGTGAGATAAAGAATTTAAATATTTTACACATGATGTAAAGGCTGCCTTGATTTCAGGGCAGCCTTTTTGCTTCTATCAGGCGAATAAGGTCTGCGAAATCTTTCAATGACTACTTGTTCATAAGGATGGTAAAATCTAATCCAATTCATTTTCATAGCTATAATTTAATGAACTTTAAACCAGATCCTAAACAGCCGGCAGTCTGGCCGGTTGGCGCTCACCATTACACGCTATATTCCCCCGGGAATTGGTCAAGCATTAACCAGAGCGATTGCTAAATATCTGGTAAGCCGACCTGATCTACCCCTCATTCACGCCACCCTCATCAACCAATGGGTAGCGCAGGGTCAAAAACTATCGCGTGAACAGCTCGACCGGGTAGTGCTCGAAACAATTCAAAACTATACGCTTTCTATGTACACCCTGTTTCATTACTGGGAGAATTTGAAACCACTGGAAAAGATGATCCGGTATGACCAACCGACTGAGAATTTGATCCAGCGCAGTCAGGAACGGGTGCACGGCGCAATGGTTGTATTCATTCATTCCTGCAATTTTGATGTTTCCTTACGAGCAGCTTCTTCCCGGGGTTTGAAGGGATTGGTACTATCCCTGCCGGAAGCCAACGAAGCTATTGAGTGGCAGCACGCTATGCGAGAGAGATCTGGTATTGAGGTAAAACCAGCCTCAATTGCGGTTCTGCGAGAAGCCACCGATCGTTTGAAGGCAGGTGAGACCGTTGTGACCGGATTGGATCGTCCTATGCCGGAATCAAAGTACAAACCGATATTCTTCGGTCGCCCGACCGCTTTGCCGGTGCACTATATTTACCTGGCATTGAAGGCGAATGTCCCGGTTGCGCTTGTGACTGCCATCAGGCAGCCCGATGGAGTTTATCAAGTGGTTTCATCGGATTTGGTTGATATGAAGGCACATCAGGACCGGCATAAGGAAGTGCTGGTCAATGCCGAGATGATCCTGGAAATAGCTGAGGATTTTATTCAACGAGCTCCGACTCAATGGTCCGTACTGCACCCGCTGTGGCCAGAAGAAGCCGATAAGCTTCCCGTTTGAGGAGATAGATATGCCGGAAATTAAAAAGCACGTCAGGATCAATGACATACTGCTCGGACCCCTGGAGAGACCAGCGCTGCAGTGGCTGGCGGCTCACATGCCGAGATGGATGCTTCCGGATCACCTGACAATTATCGGCACGTTCGGGGCGGTTCTCATTCTTGTGAGCTACTGGCTGACGAATTATGATAAAAATTTCCTGTGGTTGGCGTCGCTTGGTTTTGTTATCAATTGGTTTGGTGACAGCCTGGACGGGACGCTGGCGCGCTACCGCAACATCCAAAGACCGAAATATGGTTTCTTTGTCGATCATACTGTGGATGCATTCAATGAAGCTTTAATCATTTTGGGATTCGGGTTATCACCTTACCTTCGTTTTGAAATCGCCTGTTTATTGTTGATTGGTTATTTGATGATGTCTGTCCTGGTGTATGTCAGGACTTGCGTTAAAGGTGAATTTGTTATCTCTTACGTCGGTATTGGACCGACTGAAATGCGGGTGATTGCTATTCTGGCAAATACGCTGCTATTTTTCTTTGGCAACCCGACCGTGGTCTTATTTGGAATTACTGCGACCATCTTTGATGTGGTTGGTATGTTGATTGCCCTGGCTTTATTTATTGTTTTTATTGTCTCAACACTCAGCCAGGCCCGAGAATTATCCAGGATTGACCCGCAGATTGAATAACCAGGGGGATAAAAATTGAAATTTTGGTTTTATCTAAGGATTCGGAATTGTAGAACCTGCTTGTTGTTTACAGGTCTCTTGATCGTTTTTACGCTTGGACTGCTAACCGCTGGATGCAATCCAAATTCGGAGACACCTGTCATCGATTCAACCATCGACCAGCCTGCTGAAAATGGTACCAGCACGGTTCCAACTCCTACCAGGCCAATCCCAACAATCGCTTTATTAGTATATACACCCACATCAACCCCAATACTTTCGTCAACTCCCACACCTGGAAGCATCGTGAATCCCCAGATTTCCGGTGAAATTGAGTTGTGGCATCCATACCAGACCGGGAGTCTCGAAAAGGCTGCTATGGATAAAGTGGTTGAGAACGCGAGTGTATCCTTTCCGAACTTGAACCTGACGGTATTGGAGGTGCCTGCAAGTGAAATCGGGCGCGATTACCAGATCGATTTCGTTGCGGGCGCAGGACCTGATTTAGTGATCATGAACAATGATCTATTGGGAAACATGGCTCGCTCAGGTTTCGTTGAAGAACTGAAGCCCGAATCAGATCAAGCGCTCGATCAATTTGTCCCGCAAACGATTGAAGGGCTGCAAGTAGATGGAAGTCTGTATGGCGTACCGAAGTCATACTCAAGCGTGATCCTGTACTATAGAAAATCAATGCTGGAAACTGCTCCCCGCACGACGAATGATTTACTTCAAATGGTGCGAGGCGAGAAATCTTTCGTTTCTGTGCTCAGTTCCTATCATCTTTTTGGATGGGCGGGCGCCTTTGGCGGGGAACTGCTCGATGAAAATAAGCGCTGTATCGCTGACCAATCTGGCTGGGTGGAAGCCTTGAATTATCTGGTCGAATTAAAATCTGCTGGCGCGCTTTTTATTGAGGACCACCAGGCTGCAGAGCAGATGTTCCTGAACGGCGAGCGAGCCATGTTTGTAAACGGTTCGTGGGAACTGAATAAGTACATTGAAGCATTTGAGGATGACTTGGGGACGATCATCCTTCCGCATGGACCTGCCGCTGGGGCTGCTCCTTTAATCGGCGTTGAGGGGATTTTTCTCAATCCGAATTCGCAATTCAAAGAAGCTGCGTTGGAAGTCGCCCATTTCATGACCTCTCCAGCATCGATGAAAGAATTTGTTGATACCGGCCGCTTTCTGCCAGCACGAGCAGAAATTGATTCCCAAAACGAGTATTACCTGGCGCTGGGCAGACCGCCTGTAAATGGAGTAGCAATCCCGCAAGATGAAGAATTCAGCAATTATTGGATTCCATTTGGTGAGATGTTTGTAAGTGTTTTGAATGGTGAAGTTTCAGCGGCTGAGGGTGTTTCCAGGGCGTGCAGTTTAATGAATTCAGCTAACGGTAAATAATATGGGATCAATATGAATCAAAATATAGATTGGAAAAATGCGGTCAACAGCACGGTAAATAACTTGTCTTCATTGATCCAGCTGGATACCACCAATCCGCCGGGGAATGAATTGCCGGCAGTCCAGCTGATCAGGGATATTCTCCTGGAAAACAGCATCCCTGAAGAGTCGATCAATTTGATCGACTGCGGGTCAAACCGCGGAAACCTGGTGGCCAGGCTGTGCGGGGATGGTTCCGCACGCCCGCTGCTGCTGACCGGACATGTAGATGTTGTCCCGGTAGAGCGAGAATTTTGGAGCCGCGATCCTTTTGGTGGAGAGGTGGCGGAAGATTGTGTTTGGGGGCGCGGCGCGATGGATATGAAGGGTACCGTGGCAATCATACCTGCAGGCATTTATCCTGGCATACCAACAGCAGCTACCTTTGAAGAGAGATTTGATTTTTGCAGCCATCGCCGACGAAGAGACGACATTTCGAATATGGTTCGCGCTATCTGGTGAACAACCACCTTGATTTGATCGACGCTGAATATGCGCTGTGTGAAGAGGGCGGTAAAACAATGCCATCTGTACGGCAAGCGCATATACCATATCCAGGTAGCGCAAAAGGGTGTGTGCTGGCTGAGCGCCAGGACCAACGGCACACCGGGGCATGCTTCCATGCCGCACGAGGACAATGCTGTGTTTCACCTGGCGGAAGCGTTAGAAAAGCTGGGCAAAGCGAAATACCTGCCATTCCATATCACACCTCTGGCGAAGCAGATGCTGGAGACGTTGTCGCGCAGTTCAACTTTCCCAAAAAGCCTGGTTTATTCGATGCTCCGCTATCCAATATTTACCCGATATATCCTGGATAGGCTGCCTGAAAATGACAGGCTGGAAATTCTAGCCATGACCAGCAATACCATCAGTCCCACTGTGCTTAAGGCTGGATCGAAAACCAATGTGATCCCATCGCAGGCTGAAGCCCACATCGACTGCCGCACGCTGCCCGGTTTCACCCCGCAGGATGCCATGCAGAGAAATTCTGGACATCACCGGACCTGGGTTGGAGCTGGAGACTCTGGATACATCTGTCGGACCACAGGTTCCCCTGGATTCAGCACTCTATAAAGTAATGGAGAAATCGCTCCGTAAAATGGATCCGGAAGGGGTGATCATTCCTTATATGTCCCCCGGAGCATCGGATGCGGTCGAATACAACAAAGGGGGTATAAAAGTTTACGGTTTTTCGCCGGGTATCGTGCCGGATGGTTTTCCGCTTTGTCGAATTGATTCACGGACACGATGAACGCATCCCGATTGAAACCATTCGTACCGGACTGCAGGCATTATGGGGGGTTGTCAGCGAGTTTTGCTGCACGTAAACAGCATGGATGTCGTAACCGGCGCCTTTGGTTATATCAGTCGTTATATCGCTGCCCATTTGCTTGAATCCGGCAGGCGTGTAAAAACCATCACGACCCATGTGGACAAGCTCAACCCGTTTGCAGAGCAGGTAAAGGCTTTTCCGTACAACTTTGATCGTCCTGACCATCCTTATAGACAGCTTCAACGGGGTGGATACGCTTTATAACACCTATTGGGTAAGCTTCAACCACGGCGACGGTTACATTTTCATAGGCGGTAGAAAACACGCGGCTCTAGTTCCGATGCGCAACTGAAGCGGGCGTCAAAAAATCGTGCATATCAGCGTCACAAACCCTGCGCTGGATTCGCGGCTGCCTTATTACCAGGGAAAAGCGCACAGGAAGAAGCTTTAAAAGAATGCGGGGTTCCGTATTCGATCACTCGTCCCACGCTTGTTTTTGGTAAAGAGGACATCCTGGTAAACAATATCGCCTGGTTGATGCGTAAATTCCCAGTTTTCCCGATCTTCGGTGACGGTGGGACATACTGTGTCCAGCCGGTGTATGTCGGCGATCTGGCTAGAATCGCAATTGCATCAGTCGAGCAAAACGAAATAATCCCAATCGATGCCATCGGACCGGAAAATTATACTTTTGAAGCTTTTATACATTTGATCGCGGATACGATTGGGAGGCGGGTTGTGTTCATGAAAATGCCGCCCACCCTGGGCATCTTTTTTGGAAAGCTGGTTGCGAATATACCTGCGGGATGTGATCCTCACGCAGCAGGAAATTGAGGGTCTAATGGCGAACCCTGCTCACCTCGCAGCAGAAGCCAAATAGGGATACCAAATTCTCCCACTGGTTGGCGGAAAATAAACGAACGATTGGCGCCAGTTACTCTTCCGAACTGGATCGGCATTTTCGCTGAGAACCAAAAACTGCTTTCAGGCAGAGTTAAGCTTATCAGCGGTATATGATTGGTAGTTCTATCTTGATATCCGATTCGAAATTAGCCGTTACGGTCTTGTTAACATCCATGTTCAGGTTGCAAATCCCGCTGCCGCTGCAATCCCCGCTCCAACCGGTAAAAGTTGAACCAGGATCTGCAGATGGAGTCAGGATGACGAGTGTACCTTGCGGAAATTCTTCCTGGCAGTTACTGCCGCAGTCGATCCCCGCTGGCTGGCTGGTCACATCACCGCTGCCACTGCCCGATCAAGTTGACTGTCAACGAATACTTCTTTTCAAATGTGGCTTCCACACTATTGGCGGAATCCATCGTGACCACACAATTACCGGTTCCGCCGCAGGCGCCGCTCCAACCGCTGAAAACCGAATCTTCATCCGGCGCAGCGGAAAGTGTGATCTTGTCGTCTTCCATAAAGAATTCACTACAATCCGCTCCGCAGTTTATTCCTGTTGGTGAACTGGTTACCAGCCCATCCCCTGTCCCTGACTTGGTGACAGTCAACTGGTAAATATCCACCTGTTTCATAGGCGCCCATATCAACGACCGCATCGCCGTCGGCATTCCCGTCCTGGATGCGAGCTTTGCCGTCCAGGTCGGTAAGCACACCTTCCGGAACATAATCGTTTTCACCTTTGTCAACAGCTGGTGAGGTGGATTGAAGGCGCAGATTTCCGCTTGTGGTTGGCGCCGTTGAAGGATCGATATCTTCTAAGAATAAGGGGTCTTCATCGATATTCCCGCCGCCGTCCACATAGGTGCCGCTGATCCAACTGCTGTCGCTCACGCCAGCCCCCTGAACCAGACTTTGTGCAATTAGAACTGTAGCAGTGAAATTGTAGATCGTTCCGGTAATATTGTTAGTGATAATGTTTCCATCACTGCCCAGATTGTTCCACACGATGCAATTCAATAAGCTTGGGTTGTTGATACCGTTAACACCAGTATTGTATATTGCCCCACCTTCCCAGATTAGGCATAATTTCCGGAGAATGTGACATTTATCATGGTGGGACTGCTGTTTCCATCTTTGCCATTATTGACCATCGCTCCGCCACGTTCTTATGGTCAGAGTTTCCAGAAAAGACGACATTACTTAGTGTTGGGTTGCTTTCACCGCTTGGTACGGCCATCATTGTACATTGCCCCACCACTGCCGTTTGTTGCTGAATTTCCAGAGAAAATGACATTGGTCATCGTGGGGCTGCTGGTTCCATCATTGAATCCATCATTGTATATTGCCCCGCCATTACTTGATAGCTGTATTTGTTGATGAAAGGACACATCACTCAAATCCGGCGAACTGTTACCACCCACTCCAGAGCCCAAGTTGTACAATGCACCACCTCGTTCGTTAGCCCAGTTACCGAAAATGTGACATTGCTCAGACTGGGACTGCTGGTTCCGCCGTTTCCATTATTGACATCGCCCCGCCGTGTATCTTTTGCATAATTTCCTGAGAAGATTAATGTTTACAAGGGTGGGACTGCATTCATTTGTTGCTCCATCACCAGAGCAGTAGAATCCGCCGCCCCATTTTTGGGATCAATTATCGCCATCCGCCTGTCCGGCGGTGATGGTGAAACCATCCAGCACGGTACTCTTGGTGATTGGCGGGCTGACGCCGTAAGCATAAACCACGTGGATGGAATTGGCGCTGATGATATCGGTAGTCGTGAGTACCACGCCGTTTGTAATCTGTGTCATCCCCGTCGATATCGCCGCTTAAAACTGTTAAATTAGTCTTCCCAATCACGCTCAGATCTTAACAGTCTCTGTAGCGGCAAAACCGCCGTATATTGCCACGCCGCTCTTCAATTGGAATGTGTCGCTGATTTCGATACCCGGGGTGTAGACGCCGGCTGCCACCCAGATTTCATCGCCGCTTACAGCAGCGGTTATGGCAGTTTGAATATCGGTGTATGCCTTATCCCAGGTCGAGCCGTCTGAGCCGTCACCATCCTTGGCAACCCGGAAGATGCTGCCGGGAGCTTCCGGTGCATAGATCGCTTCACGCGGATTAATGTCGTCAGCATTTAAAGTGTATTTTCCCGCACTTGCTAGGGAGGTCAATGCGGCAGCTAATCCTAATCCGATGACCAGGACCAGGGACAATACGACCATATTTCGTAATGAGAATCGATTGGACATGTTCTGTTCCTCCTGTTATCGAAAAACCTGCTAAGCAAATAACAATGGAATAAATTTATAAATTAAGCTAAAATACCTGCTGCGCGATTATAACATTAGATAATAAAAGGCTGTCCCAATTTTGGGACAGCCTCAGGAAAATCGATATTGATCTTAATATAATTCGGTATAGAGATGGTCTTAATCTGTTCCCATCAGCGGAATACAACCGGTAGGTAAATATCGTATTTGTAATCAATTTGAAATTCGTAAGCGCCTATATCTATGATTGCTTTGCCATCTGAATTTCCATCAACCTTGCGCGTTTCTCCATCCAGGTCGGTCGGTACACCAGCGATGAACTCATCCTTTCCAACATCTATGGTTGGTGAAGTGCTTTGCAGGCGCAGATTCCCGGGTAGTGGTGGGAGCTTCTGTGGGATTGATATCGAGAATAAAAAGTGGATCGCTAACCAGATTTCCGCCGCCGTTCACATCGCTGGTATACGATATCCATTTGATACTGCCGCCCGAACCATGTACTAAACTTTGTGTCAGAGAGATAGCTGAATAACCTGCAGTCTCAACTGGAATGGAACCTGCTTTCTAAAGGGGATTACTTTTTAATGAGGGCGATGATGCGGATGGGTTGTACTTTCTGCTGGATGGCTATTTGAATGGTGGTGCCCACGACCAGAGGGTGAAGATCGGGGATACTTGTGATCTTGACCCGGGTGAAACGATTGGTGAATATGCCATGCTGACAGGCGAGCCGAGAGCGGCAAGCGTTTACGCTGCCAGTGAAGTGGATGTGGTGAAAATACCCAATTCTACTTTTGACAATCTGGTGGATGAATATCCTGGGATGATGGTTATACTATCCAGGGGGATCGTCAGGCGGCAGCAGACGGCATCGATACGCGCCCGGGTTTAACTCAAGTGATGATTGAAAGGGGGATTGCTTCACCCTGGAAGAAGCGTCCAGGTTTCGCAAATATTGGTGGTCGGGAGGGAGATTACGTCACTTTGGGAAAGCGCCATGGTTCGCAAAGAAATTATCTGCGAGGACCAGTGGGACGAAGCAGTCCCCTGTGAGGAAAAAGATTGCTTCACCCTGGATGGTTTCTCCAGGGTGAAGCAATGACTAATCAATATCACCCAACTCAAGCTAAAAGGTTTTTCAGGACCGCGTGAGATTTTGTGTCAACTTCTACATGCAGGGAATCGTTGTGCGAATCCATGGTCACCACAGCCGGGAAATCTACCACCTCGATAACCCACATTGCTTCCGGTACGCCAAAATCGAGTTTATAAACATCCAGGACTTTTGTAACCGATTGGGCGATCAGTGAGGCGGCCCCGCCGATAGCGTGCAGGTATACTCCAGGGACGTCATGGCAGGCTCCCAGGGTTTTGGGTCCCATACCGCCCTTACCCACCACACCTTTTATATTAAAATGATGCATCACATCCGACTGGTAGGGTTCCTCGCGTGCTGGTGGTTGGTCCAGCGGCCACAAAGCGGTAATCACCGCTCTCCAATCCGGATACGACCGGACCGCAGTGATACAGCACACCGCCATCTAAATATGGTTTGATGGCTTCATAAACGGCCAGGTCATCACCTTCCGGTGACCTGGTTTTCTTAACAAAGGTTTCAACCATCCATTTGTGGACGGTATCCCTTCCGGTGATCATAACGCCGGATAAAGCCACAGGGTCACCTACTTTTAAACTACGGATAGTTTCGTCGCTGATGGGGATTGATATTTTTTGCATAATTTCCTACTGTTGTTTAAGTTCTAATAAAATTTTTGTTTTTTATTATTTACGCTTATCCGAAATAATCTCAGGCGTAGACGGTAAATTATTATTCTTTTTTACTCGTAGATAATGTCCTCACCAGTGATTATCATTCGCCGGCGGCGGTAAGCCCAACACATATAGGAGACCGACACGAAATAGCTGGCAGGCAGGCGGTGCAGGCTGGTGATTTTAGTTCCCAATACGGTTGTCTCTCCGCCGAATCCCATCGGTCCGATGCCTAGCTGGTTGGCTTCGTCGGTCAAGCGCTGCTCTAACTGCGCCAGGTCCTGGTCCGGATTTACTGCGTCCATTTTGTTGAAAAGCGCCTCTTTCGAAGCCAGGAAAGACGAACCGCGGTCACCGCCGATGGCGATGCCCAGTATCCCAGGAGCGCAGCCTTTGCCCTGGGCTTTATAGACCGCATCCAGCGCGACTCTGCGCACCCCCTCCAGATCACGACCGGCAGATAGGCTGGCGTTAGGAAGCGCGTACTGCGCGCCTACGTTTTCACAGCCCCCGCCTTTAAGCA
Source organism: uncultured Chloroflexia bacterium (assembly GCA_963753725.1). Classification (GTDB taxonomy): domain Bacteria; phylum Chloroflexota; class Anaerolineae; order Anaerolineales; family UBA4823; genus CAVWDI01. Next base: position 107,368 of record CAVWDI010000009.1, read on the forward strand.
TTAAATCAATCCTCAGCTGATCGCCTTCGACTTCATGAAAGTGGATGGATGGGAAATGGTGGTCACCCAGGTTATTTCCGGTGTTTTTCCCGGTAATGGAATGTACCGAATTCGGGCGCAGATAGGCTTTTTCGGTTGCAGTTACGACTGCTCGTTCGATATTGTTTTTTAATTGGAGCGTACTCCAACCTAAAGGATTCTCGACATGAAAGATGGGTGTGCCAGTATCCTGGCAGATGGGGGTGGAATTTTCGCGTGCCAGTTCGACATTGGTTAAGATGGTCTCCAGCGCGCCCCGGGCAGCCGAACCTGGTTCTTCATTTTCCAGGGCGTTTCTCAATGATTCTTCAACATCCTGGGGCAGATCGGTTGCTGCCAGTCTGACCAGTTCAAGAATGGGTTCTGTAATATCATGCATGGTGTACTCCGGTTTGTGGGTTGATGATCAGATTAATCATATTTTAGAAGACAGGTATCTTTCTCCGTAAGAGACGCGTTGCAGCATCTAACCTGCCTGTTTATCTATACTGTAGATTGTAAGACAAATTGCCAATTTGTCCAACATATTTCGGGAAAAAACAGCATGAAAATGGTCCTCATTTTCCATACAATAGCATTTATCTTCTTAGAGCTTTTTTCATCTTTAATATTGCGCCTTTCAATTTTCTTATTTCAGATGCAGCAGGTTAATGGTATATTATTTAATAAGGGAGTTGGTCGTGTTTTGCCATTTTATTAAATCGGTCTTTGGAAGGGGATAACGGATAACTAATCATATACAGGAGTTAATGATGAAAAATAAGAAAAGAATGTTATACGTGTTCGTCAGCGCATTTGTTTTGGGCATCTTCGCGCTTAGCTTTGCTGTACCTGTTGGCGCTTTCGAATTCAAAGGAGGGGATGTGATCGTCGTAGAAAGCGGCGAAGTGATCGAGGATGATCTGTATGTAGGCGCAGCGACGGTTGAGATAAATGGAACCATCAAAGGCGACCTGATCGCATTTGGGAGCAATATTACCATCGGCTCGGACGGCATTATCGAAGAGGATCTGATCGCTGCCGGCCAATCGGTTGTCATCAATGGAAAGGTGAAGGACGACGCACGAATAGCGGGAGCAGTACTCACCCTGGGTGATAAGGGTAAGGTGGGGGATGACCTGGTGGGGACTGGCTACAGCCTGGAAACCAAACCCGCCAGCCAGATTGGCGGCGACCTGCTCTTTATGGGCGCGCAAGCACTGCTTGGGGGGGGTGTCCAGGGTGATGTACAGGTAAATTCCGGGGGAGTGGAGCTCAATGGACAGATTGCAGGTGACGCTGAAATTGAGGTCGGCGCTCCCGGTGATGTTGCCCCGTTTTCACCATTCCAATTTATACCAAATATGCCGGCTGTACCAGTTATCGCGGGTGGTTTGACCATTGGTCCCGATACGGTAATTGAAGGGGACATGGTTTACAAATCCCCCGAAAAGGCGGAAGTACCCTCCTGGGCAGTCAGCGGTGAGGTTGACTTTGAAGAAGTAGAAAAGGTTGAGGTTGACGAGGGCAGAGAACCCGAACCAACGACTGGCGAGAGGGTTTGGAAATGGTTTTTGGGCAATTTGAGGAGATTGATCAGCCTGCTGATTGTAGGATTGCTGGTGGTGTGGCTGCTGCCTAATTTTATCGAACAGGCAACTGCGCAGCTGCAGGCTAAACCCTGGCCGAGCCTGGGTTGGGGTGTGCTGGTTTACTTTGGTTTCTATTTCCTGGTCATGGTGATCTTGATACTGACCATGATATTAACCGTGTTGTTCGCTGTCCTTACTTTGGCTAGTGTGGCATGGCTGATCTTCGGCATTGGAATCGTGACGATAATAAATTTGATTCTTGCGTTCGTGATCGCTACGGCTTTCTTGACCAAGATCATTATCAGTTATCTGGTTGGACGTCTGATACTGGAACGCTTAAAGCCAGAATGGGGTTTGAGTATATTCTGGTCCTTTATCCTTGGTGTGATAATTTTCGTGATCCTGACCTCGGTTCCATATGTAGGATGGATCGTCAATCTGGCGGTTATCTTCTTTGGATTAGGGGCCCTGCTGCTGCTTGGAAAAGACCGTTTTATTAAAACGGAGGCTTCCGAAGTGAAAAAATCTGCTAAATGATGTATGGAATCACTTTCAGATCCGTATTAATTCAGATGTAGTATAATGATTTTGACGCCGCGGGCCTGCCCCCCTCAGGTCCGTGGTGTCACTTTTTAAAAATTTAAGGTTAATAAATATTGCATTAACCAGAATTTAATGTATAATAAGGTTCGCTTTTTTGAACAATAATAATTTAATATTACACACTACTCATTCTCTCGTGGGAGGAGAAATGATCTGGAACGGGTGCCGGTCAGTCAGGTGGCACCCGCTCCGACTTTAAGAATAAAGAACCCTCACGCAAAGCCTGGTAGTTCATCTCAAGCAGGTCTCGGTGGTGGTCAGGGATGTGGTTATCGAGTCCGGTTTCAATCTGCTCGATGGTTAACACTGGCAATTTTGAGAGGAGCGCCCCCAACATAACCATATTCGTCAGTCGTTTATTTCCAAGAGATTTAGCAATCTCGTTGGCCGGGATTTTTATAGCCTGCAGATCACTGCGCTTTAATTCCCGGTTGATCAATGAAGAATTGACAACCAAAACGCCTCCGGATTTGACCATCGGTTCGTATTTGTCTAATGACGGCAGGTTGAAGACCAAAACTGCAGTCGGGTTGCGTACGGATGGTGATCCGATTTCCTCATCAGCGATGATCACGGTGCAGTTTGCGGTGCCGCCGCGCATTTCTGGTCCATAAGACGGTATCCAGGTCACCTCAAATCCGCAGTCCATAGCGGTATAAGCCAGCAGTTGTCCCCCGAATAATACTCCTTGACCTCCAAAACCAGCCAGAATGATTTCAGTTTGCATTTTTACCTTTTATTTTGGTTGAAATTCAGATTTTTAATCCAGCCACGCTACCCGCAATTTTATAATCACCCAACGGAAAAACAGGGATCATGTGTTCTTTTATCCAAACCAGTGCTTCGCTGGGGGACATGCCCCAATTGATGGGACAGCTGGATAATAATTCCACCATGCTGAAACCCAATTCATGTTTTTGAACTTCGAATGCCGTTCGAATAGCTTTTTTCGCTTTACGGATATGGTTTGGATCGTGTAAACTGCGTCGAACGGAATAACTGGTGCCGTCTAAATTGGCCAGGACTTCCGCCATGCGGATTGGAAAACCAGTTTGTTCGACATCGCGGCCGGCTGGAGAAGAAGTTGTTTTCTGACCCGGCAGAGTTGTGGGAGCCATCTGGCCACCGGTCATCCCGTATATGGCGTTGTTGATAAATACCACCGTCAGGTTTTCCCCTCTGGCCGCAGCATGCATAATTTCAGCCATGCCAATTGAAGCCAGGTCACCATCGCCCTGATAGGTGAATACATACCTGTTGGGCAGCAGTCTTTTTATTCCGGTCGCCATGGCAGGCGCCCGTCCGTGAGCGGCTTCAACGAAATCACAATTAAAGTAGTTATAGGCAAATACCGAACAACCGACCGGGGCAACGCCGATCGTCTGCTCGCGAATTTCCATCTCATCCAGCACTTCGGCGATAAGACGGTGGGCTACCCCGTGCGTGCATCCAGGGCAGTAGTGAGTGGTAACATCGGTTAATGCCTCCGGTCGCGAGTACACCAGTTGTACTGATGCAGGTACATCCATTCGTAATCCTCCATTCTAGTTTAAGGCTTCTTTTAATCGCTTTACCCAGCTCAGGCGGGGATCGCTGACGATCTTTAACCTGCTTTTCGTCATGCGGCGGATTTCATCCAATATCTCTTCAGGATAAGGCACCACGCCGCCCAGGCGCCCGTAAAACTCGACAGGAACCTGTCCGTTCACCGCCCGCTGTACATCATTCAGCATCTGGCCTGTGTTCATCTCTACCACCAGAAATGCGCTCGCTTGACTTGCGAGGGTTTTTATTTCTTGTGTAGGGAAGGGGCTGACGGTTATTGGACGCAGTAAACCGACAGGTATACCTTCCGCTCTGGCGGCGCGTACAGCCGAAAACGCTACCCGTCCGGCAGTGCCATATCCGATCACGACATACTCCGCATCCTCCAGGAAATACTCCCGGTACCTGACCTCGTTTTTCTGGATCAGGTTCCATCGATCTAATAAACGCAGGTTGGTAATTTCCTCCTGGTCAGCCTCCATGTATATTGAAGATAATATGCGTCTTTCTCTGCCATCCGCTCCCCGAACAGCCCAATCAGGATAACTGCTTTTGACCGGTCTCATAGGAGGTAATTCCGCCGGTTCCATCATCTGCCCGATATTTCCGTCCGCCATGACTATCACAATCGCGCGGTATTGTTCTGCCAGGTCAAATGCCAACACAGTCAGGTCGATAGCTTCCTGTACGCTGGAAGGCGCCAGAACGATGGAGAAATAATCTCCGTGGCCTCCGCCGTGCACCATCTGGTTGTAATCGCCTTGCGATGGGGCGATATTTCCCAAGCCTGGTCCGCCTCTCACCACATCCACCAGTACAACCGGCAGTTCGGTGCCTGCGATGTAGGAGATTCCTTCCATCATAAGACTAACGCCAGGGCTTGATGAAGAACTCATAACCCTGGCGCCTGTGCAAGCAGCTCCGTATACCATATTAATTGCGGCTACCTCACTCTCCGCTTGTAGGAAAGGTCTACCCAGTTCCGGCATACGGTGTGACATCCACTCGAGTAATTCCGTTTGAGGCGTTATCGGGTAACCGAAATAGGCTTCCAAACCTGCCCGGATGGAGGCTTCTGCAATGGCGATATTACCCTTTAATAGTTCGCGTGGCACTGAACACCTCCTATGCTGATATTTCCGCGGCAGCTGGCTGCCTTGTTTTTATGGGTTTTTCTCTGTATACCGTAATTGCGACTTCAGGGCAAACGATAGCGCAGATTGCGCATCCTGTGCAGCCTTCCTCTTTAAGTACGCAGGGTGGTAACCTCTTGATGTTAGATGTCCTTTGTCCATGCCCAATACATCCTGGGGACAAGCGAAAACACACAACTCACAACCTTTGCAATAATGCGGATCGACTTCAATCCAACCCTTCGCGGGCATATAACCTCCTCGTTTTTGATATTTATACAAACATATTATCAGGTTTTTGAGTCCTGTTTACCAGTAATAACTGTCATATTTTCACCATACAAAAATCCAATAAAGGTGAAAGGTTGTTGATATGAGCAGCGATTATTGGAATCATGTATTAATTATGCGTATAGCATTTTAATTATCGGAGATTTATTAATCAAGGTGTTGGGGTTAAAGTCACAGCAGGCGCGGCTTTCATCTCTAAAATGGCGTTTAAGATATCGTCGTGCGCGCTCTGCAGCGCTTCCTGAGCTGTGCTTGAACCGCTAAAAATTGATCTGAGAGCCAGGTCCAGGGGCAGTTGGTATACTTCCCATTCGGGGGATACCGGGTATGCCGCTCCGCTCGACATGGCTGATATGGCTTTGCTCATCAATGTCCCGGTGATAGGATCGGTTAAGATAATGTCCCTCGCTGAGGGCACCAGACCCATTTCAGCAATTCGGGTCTGGGCATCTGTGGAGATAAAGTGCCTCATAAAATTCTGGGCTGCACGCAGGCGGTCGCCGCTGGTACTGCTGTTCAAATACATGTTTTCGGGCAGCACATACCCGGAGAGGCTGAAATCGTTGTATTGTGGCCAACGGTCGATCACCAGAACTCTCGGCTCCTATGGCTTCCGATAACTCTCGAATTCCTCCAATTCCCTTCGACGATTATTCCCACTTTACCTTGTTTAAATAGATCTACATCCTGGTCAGTGAAATAATCTGTGGGACCAACTTGCTTATAACGGTCCAGCAATTCGATCCACTCAAGACCTTTTTCATTATTAAATGTGGGCAGCCCTTCGGCATCCATCATTTGTCCGCCAATTCCCTCTAAATTTGCCCCTGAATAAAGGAGACTCCTATCCAGCATAGCGCCTATCTGGTCCCCTTTGGTGGCGGAATTTGCATTGTAAACCAGCTGATCGAAAGATACCGCCGAATCTGGAATGATATTACGGTTGCGGAATAGTACCGTCCCTCGAATGGAGTACGGCAGCCCGATCAATTTGTCGTTAATTTTGGCTGCATTCAAGGCTGGTTGATTGAGCTTTTCTAATGATTGAGCATCGAAAATGCCCGTTAAATCGGAGATATATCCAGCGTCGTATAGACCGGGAGCCCAATCCGCTGGTCCCAGAAGTAAGTCCGGGGCGCTGCCTTCAACTGCTGCCATCTCAAAGCGCGTTCGCAGGTTGTCTATGGGGATATACAATACATCAAAATAAACATTTGGGTACTGAGCGCTGAATTCTTTGATAATTTGGTCCAGCACGGGAACTTCCAATTCGTTCCATGAATGCCATATTCTGACTGTACCCTGAATTACAACCGGAGTAGGGGTTATTGTAGCAGTAGGAAGAATTGTGGGCTGCGGGAGGGTTGGGATTACGACTGCAGTAGTTGGGGCTTCGGTAGGCAAAAATTGGCTGCATCCAGCGATCACCAAAGCCGGAATTAGTAAAGCGGCGATTATTAGTAGGGAAGATCGAGTGATCAATTTATTCATCAAGATACCTGCTGCCGAAAATGGTTTGAATCGTTCACTTATAAATATAACCTTCGATTTTTTTATTGAAACCACATTTTCCACGGATAATAGTCATTTTATTATAAATCCCCAAATCCATTATAATCTGCCCCATGACAAATACAAAGGTTATTAAAGGTGTATTCGCCGCTGCGCTGACACCGTTGAATTCTGATTATTCCCCTTCTTTGGAGAATATCCCACTATATTTAGATTTTCTTGCCGGTCGCGGATGTCATGGGTCGTTAATTTTAGGCACAACCGGGGAAGGTCCTTCCTTCGCTTTTGAGGAAAGGATATCGATCATGCGGGCAGCGATGAGGGTGCGAGAGGCGCACCCGAAGTTTCAACTCCTGGTTGGGACAGGCACTCCCAGTCTGGAGGAGACGATCAACTTGACCAGGGCGGCTTTTGAAATTGGGATGGATGGGGTGGTTGTTCTCCCGCCATATTATTACCGTACAGCGGAAGATGAGGGGTTAATAAAATGGTATGAATCCCTGTTGCAGCGCGCAGTACCTGAAGGCGCGGCTTTATTTGGCTATCATATTCCGGCTGTTTCGGGGGTACCGCTTTCGATTGACCTGCTCTCCAGATTAATCGATGCTTTCCCCAGTAAATTCGCCGGTATTAAGGATTCTTCTGGCGATCCTGATCATGCAAAAACCCTGGGTGGAAAATTCGGAAATGACCTGGCAGTATTTACAGGCAATGACCGCTTATTCAGTTTAGCCCTGGAAAACAATGCAGTGGGTTGTATCACAGCCCTGGCGAACCTGTTTTCCCCTCAACTGCGGGAATTATGGCAGGCTTACCAACAGGGGGAGGAACTTGAACTCATCCAGGAGCGTTTGAGCAAAGGTCGGGCGATTATTGACAATTACCCACCGGCGCCGTCGTTATTAAAATATCTTGTTTCTGAGTTGTATGAGTTTGACCGTTGGCCGGTCAGACCGCCATTAGTGCCTTTACCGGATCGCTTAACGAACGCAGTGCTACAGGATGCTGCTTCATTAGACATCACTTAAATCCCGAAGCGCTGATTTTCCGATTGGTACATAAATAAAATGTCATTGGATCAAGGAGACACCAGACGCAAGCAAATTCTGCTCGCCAACCTGATAATACTGACGATTATTATCTTCGGATTGATATTTATCATCGCTGCATATCCAACGTTTATCGCTCCCGAACCTACCAGCACATTCACCATTACAAACACCCTTGTTCCGACTTTAACCCCGTCCCAAACATCGACGGCCTCATTAACGCCGACTATTACCAATACGCCGCGTCCATCATTTACGCCAACCATAACGCAAACCCCAACCAGGACGCTGACACCCACCCCTTCGTTAACCCCGTTGGGTCCGCCTACTTTAACCGCAGCATGGCCGTTGAATAACAATCTGGTCTATAAACTGCCCGATTGGACTCCCAATAAAGCGCAGGAGTTAATCGCTCTGCTGGATAATTATCCCAACACATTGGATATAGGGGAACGCGGCGAGGATAACGCCCATTATTTTGCGGCATTTGAATATGCAGCCATCGCCCAGGAAGAAGGGCTTATGCGCTTTCCCAATTCGATCCAGGCGAATAACTGGCGCTGGGATCTGGCTTATAATCTCGCCCGCACAGGGAATGTAAAGGCAGGCCAAGAATATGCGGATTTCATCGTAAGCGCGTTAAACCGTGCTGAAACCGACCTCCCGAACATAAAAAAATGGTTTGCGCAGTGGGAACCGCGCATGGATTTGTATATTGTTGAAATGGAACCCATATCCGGATATCTTGGCAGCTATCTGGTTGAAGTGCGTGGAAGCGGGAGTACATTTATCTGGCTGCTGGAATCATCCACTGGTTTCTCGGCCTCAACCCTGGAAACAAATTATGACTTTGTAAACCAGATAACAAGCGGTTGGATCACCGGTGAATTTACGGACGATCCAACCGATGGTGAAGAAGCAGCCTTTTACTTCTCTAACACGCCCAAAGATTTCCAGGTGCAGCCGCCTGCTGTTTTTAACTTAGGAGGTAGGCTGAAAACGAGACTGCCGTTTATCCCCAATGAAAACATCTTTAATATGGGCATGGAAATCGACAATTACTGGGCGGTTGGCAGCCGGGATGGCGTTCAAAATTCATTGGTCTTCGAAAGTACGGTTTACCCATTGTGCCCGGTCACGGTTCGGCTAGAGTACATTTGGGATGGGGACGTTTTCGCATTTGTAAATCAAGAATATGCAGTAGACCCGCAGCTTGAAATATTGAATGTATGTGAATTCATCCTTGAGCATGCCGAAAAATTCTGGGGTCCAGATGCGAGTGCCCAAATCATCGAGGAACTGCTTCCCGTTTGGCCGCCTGAAAAAGACATTGATGGAAAGGCATATCCCCTGGATGCTGCGGATGAACTGCGTTTTAAGCTAGGTATTAATTATGCCCTGCTCAGGGACTCAAAAGAAGCCAAAGAAGTCCTGGCTGGAATTGTATCCAATCCCAGTGTGCCCAACAGCGGCTGGATAACCCCTGCGCAGGAATTTCTCGATATTTACAAGCTGCCCGACGATATCTATAAAGCTTGTGTCAACACAAAAGAATGCGATGCTGATTACTCGTTGATTGATCTGGTTGAGCAGCTGCCTGCTGAGGAATTCCCCAATATTTTCCAGCATTTGTTGGATTGGGGGATTGAAATAAACAGTTCAGGATTTTTTGATTTCGAAAAGGATGCGCAGCCAGAGCGTTGGTTTACGGTCAGACACCGGCCGCTTGAAAAATTGGAATTCTGGATCATAGGCGCGTTTCCCGAGGGTGGGAAAGTAATCCGGGTTGGCACAGTCGATGCCAATCCTCCAGAAGTGGACTATCTTGACGAAGCGTTTACGGCGGAAGAATTTATCAGCGATAGACCTGTTGTATTTGTGGACAACACCATTGCTTTTACGATGCTGCGGGTGCCCGGCTCTCATGAGCCGTTTATTGAATTTGTCCCATTACGGGTGGAATATCCCAGTCACTTTGAAATTGGCCTGGATAAAGCGGAGGCTAAGCTGTTCGGCGGCGTTGATTCCGCGGTTGTGTATAAAGATCTGAAAGACATGCAGATTTGGCCGGGATTGCTTTGTGAGACAACCTGGAGCTGCGACCGGTATTACTATATGCTGGGTTTAGCGAGTGAATTGTCCGGGAAAGACCAGGAGGCGGTCGACGCTTATCTGATGTTGTGGCGGGATTATTCAAAAAGTCCTTTTACGACCATGGCCAGGTTAAAATTGTCCGGACCCGGTGTCCAACCCACCTTGAATGTAACTCAGACGCCAACCGCGACCGCGACATTTTACACTGCTGCTCCAGGAACGGCGACGGCCACACCCAGTTTAACACCCACCATAACCGGGACGATTTTGGCGACTTCCACTCCTCCCCCCACAAGTACCTCCGGACCTTATCCATAGAATTGGATTTTTATTAGAATTGCTTTTTGAAAAATAAGAGAACTGGAATTGAAATGGTTTTTAAAAAATCAGACTGGCGTTTGATCCGCATGCCTCCCGCAAGGGGCGCCTGGAATATGGCTGTGGACGAGATGATCCTGCAGTTTATTGTTCAGGGTAGCTCTCTACCAACCCTGCGTTTATACGACTGGGAGCCAGCCTGTCTTTCCCTGGGATATGCGCAGCCGGTGTCAGATGTCTTGTTGGAAAAACTTGAGTTGGATGGTTATGATCTTGTGCGCCGGGCTACAGGCGGGCGAGCCATCCTGCACATTGATGAGTTAACCTATTCTGTTATTGGACCGCAGGACGAACCCAGATTAAAGGGCGGTGTACTGGAAAGTTACCGGATTTTATCTACGGCGCTGTTACAGGCGCTGCATCTGCTCGTAATCCCAGCTCACTCAGATGAGAAGTCGAAATCTGGTCAAGAAGGCGGCCGGAAGAATGAAAATCCGGTGTGTTTTGAAGTGCCTTCGAATTATGAGATTACTGTCGACGGTAAAAAACTGATAGGAAGCGCGCAAGCGCGCCGCAAGGGCGGTGTACTCCAGCACGGCACTTTTCCATTGTACGGAGATATCACTCGGATTGTAAATTACCTGAATTTTCCGGATGAAGCATCCCGGAGCGCAGCAGCAGACCGTCTCAACCAGCGTGCGCTGACTGCCCAGGATGCCATAGGTGAAGCGCCTACGTGGGAAATAGCCGCGGATGCATTTGAAAGCGCGTTCAAAGATCGATTAAATTTGGTTTTACATCAGGAAGTGTTGAGTCCCCAGGAGGAACATCGAGTCGAGGAATTGATGGAGGAGAAATACGCCAATCCGGAATGGACCGGCAGGATATCAGTCTGATCCGGAACTTCTTTCTGATGTTTCGAAGATCACTTCAGGATAACCCAATTGTCGGAATAGACTGTACAAATAGTTTTCAGCATTTTTCTCTGCCAGTTCCAGAATCCCATCCGTTTTGGCGGCTTTTTCGATCTCTTTTTCAGCGACTTTACGAGCCTCCGATTCGAGATAGATATCGCCTTTTGTGAGAATCCCTTTATCGCGGTCGTAAACATATGAGTTTTCGTTATCCAGGGCTGCGATAAATATTTCTGCTTCAGGCAGTCGGACATACAAAACGTCATTCTTTATCCGTATATCTTCGGGTCCAAGTTGTTCCAGATCGATCCCAGCGATCACTTTACCATGTGCCACGAATAACAAGCGGTCTCCGAATAGAAAACCGAATGGTTCTTGTTTCGTCTCCGCGCTGATCACTTTCTCGACCGAATATTGAACGGTCTCCAGCCTAGCTAGAGTCCGTATTTCACGCAAAATTGTGACAGGGTCCGGCAGTATTGTTGGTGTAGGATTGATAACCTGGGCAACCCTGGTACCCAAATCTCCGGTCATCGATTGTACGGGAGAAACAGTGTTGTTTACAGTTTCGCGTACGATCCAGACCATCGAAAATCCGATTGCCGCAATGATTAATAAAATGCCAACGACTAAGATCCAACCTCTTGTATTATCCATGGCTTTGATTATACTATTTTCATAACCGGCTGGACGATCTTTTATAAAAATTTTACATACCACAATTATTATGTCCCTGGGACTGCTGACCCTGCATTTATATATCCCCGGCTGCCAATCGCTCAAGGAAAAACGCAGCCGGCTGCGGCCGATTATTGCGCGCCTGCATCGTGAGTTCAATGTATCCGTAGCGGAGATTGATCGCCTCGATATGTGGAACGAGACGGTTATCGCCTGCACGCTGGTCAGCAACGATAATGGGCATACCCAGCGCTCGCTGCAAAAGATAGCAAATTGGCTGGAAAAGCACTGCCGTGATGTCGATCTTATCGGAGAGCAGCTAGAAATTCTTTGAGAGGTTTTAGATCTGTTTAGTAAGTGAGTTCACATTGTTTAAATGCATCCAGCATCATCACAATAAATATTTATCAATTAAATCTGTGTCGTTCAAACATACTGCACAGGTAATAAATCCATCATTAAAATCAGGAGTGTCGAAATGGATCTTCAGTTAAAGGATAAAAAAGCATTTATTGCAGGTTCAAGCAGAGGATTAGGATATGCGGCCGCGCGCGGTCTTGGTCTGGAAGGAGCGCGCTTAACGCTTAACAGCCGCAATCCAGAGGGTCTTTCACTGGCAGCCGAATCTCTGGCCAAAGAATGCGAGGTTGATGTTTACACTGCTGTTGGAGATGTATCTGAGCCAGCCGCGGCCGAAAAAGTTGTCTCCCAGGCTGCCGAAATGTTAGGCGGATTGGATCTGTTGATCACAAATTCAGGTGGCCCACCTTCAGGAAAATTTGAGACTATGGATGATGCTCAGTGGCAAATGGGCGTTGAACTGGTGTTGATGAGTCACGTGCGCCTGATCCGGGCCGCGCTGCCGTACTTACGAAATTCGAATGCTGCCAGTGTTTTAACCATTACATCTTATTCAGTCAGACAACCTATACCTAACCTGGTGCTCTCCAACAGCATACGAGCGGCAACTGTCGGGTTAACAAAATCGCTGGCTTTAGAATTAGGGGGTGATGGGATACGGTTTAATTCAATCCTTCCAGGTTGGACGCAAACGGAACGTGTGCATGAATTAATGGCTGCCAGAGCTGAAATAAACAACTCGGATATCGAGGATGAATTTAAGAAACAGGCTCTGGAGAGTCCACTTGGACGTATGGCAACCACCGAGGAGTTCGCCAAGCCAGCCGTGTTTCTGCTCTCTCCGGCGGCATCATATCTTACGGGTGTGATGCTGACCGTGGATGGCGGAATGTATAAGGGGACTTTTTAATAGATGAAGAAAATAGTTATCGCTTCAAAAAATCCAGTGAAAATCCGGGCGGTACAAAATGGGTTCGGCAGGATGTTTCCGGGTCTGGACTTCTCTATTTCATCCGTTGATGTGCCGTCGGGAGTAGTAGACCAGCCCTTAACGAATGAAGAGACGCTGCAGGGCGCGCTGAATAGAGCAGAGAATGCCAGGTTGGCGGTATCTGAGGCTGATTACTGGGTGGGAATTGAGGGAGGCATTGAGCAGATGGATGGTGAAATGTCTGCCTTCGCCTGGATTGTGGTGTTGTCGCAAACCATGATGGGCAAAGGGCGTACAGGTACATTCTTTTTGCCGCCAGCAGTGGTTGATCTAATCCAGGCCGGGAAAGAGTTAGGTGAAGCGGACGATATTGTATTTAATAGGCGCAATTCGAAACAGGAATCAGGCGCGATCGGGATTTTAACGGGTGAGGTGATCGACCGTGCAGGTCTCTACGAGCACGGGGTGTTGATGTCCCTAGTGTCGTTTAAAAACCCGGATTTATATGGGGATGAATCCAGATAAGACAAAAGGATTAAATTAACTGGAAAGTTCTTTAGCTTGAGCAATCCAGGAGGTCGGATTCCCAAGGCGCGCACCTGATTCCTGCATGATCTGGTTTAGCGTTGCTTCATCAACATCCGCAAGCTGAGCATAAGAGGTGATCCCAGCTTCTACTAATACTCCCGAAATTTTTGGACCAATACCGGAGATCTCTGTCAGATCATCAGGTTCAACGGATTCCATTGGGGAATCTTGATCCTCTTCAGGGGAGACGGGCGGGGGTGGTTCATCTTCGTGATCGATAATCACAGCGGGAGTTTTTTCTTCCGCTTTTTGCCGGTTCAGGACCGCTGCAATGATGAGCACCAACATCGCTAAAGCTAATTTGAGTAATAATCTTCTCATCACAATCTACCTCCTTTTGATTTTGTATATCTATCAGTATTTTCTCAGGTAATTTTTCCTAAATATTAAATGGGTACCAATTTTCCAAAATTCCCATATATTTACCAAACATTTGCTACTGCTCTCCGATCTGAGATAATAAATCTGATTTGACACCCTGCGGTAGTTCTTTCCAATTTAAATCCATATAGGCGCCCAGCAGCGCGTAAAACAGGTTTAATGATACTCGATCCGGATAGGCTCCCTTTACCAGCCTGTAGGTTTCTACAACACCGAGGTCGAAAAATTCTTCAGCGCTGTCGATCCCAATTGATTCGAGCCATTGATCGCTTTGCGGTCCGATATTTATCAAAGATGTCAGGGAAGTCATGGTTCGATCAGGCAAGCGCCATTCTGACCGCTGCCGTGGCATGAATACTGGATGTCTCGAACAATGGGATCGAAGTATCATGCTCGTTGACCAGTAATCCAATCTCTGTGCAGCCCAGTACAATTCCTTCTGCGCCCCTTTCCACCAGACGATCCATAATTTCCAGATATTTTCCTTTTGATATTGGATTGATGTCGCCCGTTACCAATTCATCATATATAATGTTGTGGATGATCTCCATCTCACCTTCATTGGGGATGATTGTGGTAATGTCGAACTTTTCTTTCAACCTTACTTTATAGAAGTCTTTTTCCATTGTGAAGCGAGTACCCAGTAAGCCAACCGTCCGTATCCCTTTAGATTGGATGATCTCACCCGCGGCATCGGCAATATGAAGCAGAGGAATCTGGATGCTATTTTGGACTTCTTCCGCCAATAAATGCATCGTATTGGTGCAGATCAACACGAAGTCCGCGCCAGCGTTTTGCAGCTGTCGAGCACAGGATATCAAAATTTCGCTTTGTTCAACCCATTTTCCAGCTATTTGCAGTTCTTCGATTTCCGCAAAATCTACCGATAGCATTACACTTTTTGCTGAGTGAGTGCCCCCGAGTTGTTCAGCTACTGTTTCATTGATGATGCGATAATATTCGATAGATGATTGCCAACTCATACCGCCTATAAGCCCAATTGTCTTCATTTCTGATTAACTCCACATGATTTTATTTTCTGCATCAAATTAATAACTGCTCCCATAAATCTGTACTGAGATATTTTTAATCCCGAATTGCACATTAAAACGACCACAACACCCCCTTTGAGAGCGCTATCCAGCAGCTGAACCGCAGCTGCCACATTCGCCCCTGAAGAAAAACCGGCAAAGATGCCTTCTTCCTTGGCTAACCTGCGGGCATAGCGAATCGCATCTCCGTCCTCAACCTGGAGATAACCATCGATATGCTTATATTTCAAAAATGGTAATTCAGGCATTGCGTATCCACCGCCCTGGATGCGGTGGTTTGGATAGGTGAGTGTATCCCCGGATAACACCGCCGCCCCATGTGGTTCAACAACATAACATTTGATGGCAGGATTGAACTCCTTAAATGCCGCCGCGCATCCTGCAAAAGTCCCTCCGGTGCCTGCAAAATCACAAAAAGCATCAATTTTCCCCAATGATTGGCGTAATATTTCCGGTCCAGTGTACAGGTAATGAGCGCGGAAATTGCCTTGGAGCTGAAACTGATCTGCTCGGAATGCGTTTTCTTCATCGACGATGCGCTGCGTTCGTTCTTCAACTAGCTCCAGGTCAGCCCCCGATACCTGGCCCGGATTGGAATCTGGATGCTGGTCTACCAGTACAACTCGTGCCCCCAAAGCAGACATCATACGCGCTCTTTCGATCGAGTTTCCTTTGGACATAACAGCCGTAAATGGATACCCTTTAACGGCACACACAATCGCCAGTCCCGTCCCCGTATTACCGCTGGTCAATTCAACCACGGTTTGACCTGGTTGCAGATCACCGGACATCTCCGCATCTTCTATGATTTGCCTGGCAATGCGGTCCTTCTTTGAAAAACCTGGGTTGAGGTAATCCATTTTAGCCAGGATACGGCCGTCCATATCTTTTGTAAGTCTGGAAAGTTCCACCAGCGGGGTGTCTCCAATCGCTTCAACCGCTGAGAATTGAACTCCATCCCTACGATTATTTGAATCTTTCATATAACTATTTCCTTTCAATATTTCATGCCCCCAAAAACCACATGACCTGCGTTCATCCAATAAACATCAAATGCTTCAAAACCCGCCAATTCTAACCATTTTGGCTGCTGGAAAAGACTGCTGGGTTTATCGACACCTTCCTTATCCGGGAAATGGTACAGGTTCCATCTTAACTCAAGAAACGTTTTATAAGCATCGGCGCTGTTATCAGTCTGAAGAGCGCGTTCCAAAACTGCCGAATCCCACAAATTTGCGGCTAATTTAACGCCGGTTGGTGACATGGGTTGTATCAAGTCTGCAATGATAAAAACGCCTTCTTTTTCCAAATTGTTATATATGTTGAGAAATTATTTTTGTTTTTGTTCTTCATCCAGGTGGTGGATACACAGTGAAGAGATGACGGCTTCGAAAGGTTCGTTTAATTCACCCCACGATATATTCTCGAGATCAAATTTCTTTATATTAAATCTTGATCCATACTGTGATAGCTTCTCTTTTGTGAAGTTAATCATTTCATCGCTGCCGTCTAAACCTTTTACGGTGAGATTTGGAAACCTATCTAACAGCGCTTTGGCCAATATTCCGCCCCCGGAGCATAATTCCAAAACCTTAAGTTGTGTTTTCTTGCGCGGTAAAAGTTGGCAGAATATATCTATCAATCGTTGGCGATCAGGTACAAAGTATCTCCCATAATTAATAAAAGTACGGCTATCATTTTCATCCCAACCCGGCTCTTGGGAAATTAATATTTCGTCCATGGGTAAATCTTAACATAAGAAACGTATTCTCAAAGATATTGAGGATACATATCCTCACATTTATTAAACAGATAAGGCGGACCTGATCACAAGTCCGCCAAAATTTTTGTTGAATAATGGATGATATTCTACTTGTCAATCACCGTTAATTTGTGGGATTATTTCTATGAAATTTGTCACTCTGAGCATCGCGCAGCATGTCTACGGCGAAGCGAAGAGTTTAGATTCTTCTGCTCCCAAAAAACAGGGGTTTAAATCCGCATCAGAATGACAAACCACCGTTTTCTTATGACCGACTACCAGATTGAAAAGGATTAATTATTCCAAACTAGATTCAAAGCAGGAGCCTGGTTACCAGCGAATGTGATCTCAAATGTTATCGGTCCGGCAGGTAAAGACTGTGGGAAGAGCAGCAGTTCGCCCCCCAGGATATCGATGCCCAGCGTGGTCCAGTTATTCTCCCCCGTGGTTTTGAAACGCACCATGGCCGGAATATCTATTGGATACCAGGTCAGGTAATGCTCGTTATTTTGAAGACTAACAATTGGGCCTGGGGCTCCAGCAGTATTGTCCACGGCATCTGCTGCCTGAATTCCAATGAAGGGTGAGGTATATACTTCTTCTAATACCACATTCCCCTGCTCGAGCAGTCGAATGGATGAAATACTTAGTCCAGGCGCCGGAATGGAGGTGTTGATAGACCTGGTCGAAAAACCTGCTTCCCTGGCCTCTAAGACTTCCACAGGATATTCCCCAATGAGCGCTCCATTGTCATTTCGCAGTTCGATTATATAATCGTTTCCGTCCGAATTTCCACTGCGAAACCCTTCATACTCATAAATAGGTCCAAATTCCATTTCGTTTTCCTGGTTTAGAAATGCTCTGATTTGCAGGACCTGTTCATTTTCCGCGGACAACATCGAAGCGCCGTTTTGGCGTTGATCGTAAAATAGACCCGTATATGTATAATCTGAGACCCAGTTGGGTGTACAGTAGCTCATAATGTCTTTGGTTGTATCTTGAATTACCAACAGCTGTGAAACGTCCATGCCAAATTGACCGATGATCCCATCGGCATACGGGTAGTCAGGGTCTGGGTTCGTAACCCCGCAAGGGGAATGCTCTCTGCCAAAGTTATGCCCGATTTCATGTGCTGCGATATTACCCCCATCGATTTCGTGTAAAATCGATTCATCCAGGCCTATGGATACGCGGTGACCGATCCAACCCAATCCCGCTATACCTCCGTAATGCCAGGTGTTTCCATATTCATCTTCGATTGGGATGGGCGCATACCACACCTGGGAATCAGACGCGCCTTCGGATATTTTCAAAGTGGTGATGTAATTTAATAAATCACTCCATTCATATCCTTCCCGCAAATCTCCGAAGAAATTGACGGGTGAATGGAAGGAAACATTTACATTGTGTAGCGGATACATTTGCAGCACATCCGCGCTGATATGGTCATATGTCCCGGCGGGATAGTAATCGAAAGATGAACCCCTATCATGGAAGTAATTTATTGGAACAATCTTCAAGTCCAACGCAGGCATGCCCAGAAAATCGAGTACAGCGCTGGCGGTGTTATTGCTTTCATTTGTTTCGACAATTGCTTGACCGGAATCGACCTTTGCCTCGAATGTTACTTGACCGGTCGTCCATGATTTGGGGATAACAAAATTGTATGTGGAGTTAAACGCGGCTCTTGAAGGATTAGGAGACACTACTGAGGGACCAGATACCAGAGGTGAACCTGGCAGGTCTTGATCATTCTGTTTTGCAGAAAGCGATACTTCAATACCTTGAGTCGGGGCGCTTTCTCCCGTTTTGGCGAAAACTCGCACAATTGTCTCGCGGTTGGCAACTAAAGGTACACTGTTTGAATCTGTTTGAATGGATTGCGTCACTTCCAGGTTGGCAATTGCCAGGTCGATTGTTCCTTTGGGGGGTTTAATCACTAAAGGAAAGACAAGCATATTTAGCAAATCCGCGCTGAGCGGTTCCGGTAAGGTAGGTTCATCTGCAGGTTGTTGAGCAAATGACAGATTTAAACTGGTGCCCAACAGAGCTGACAATAAAAAAATTATTGAGATGATTCTTAAGAAGTATTTCTGCGATTTGTCCATTATTGATTTTGATTCAAATTCACCAATCTGGGTATATCAGGGATGGATTTTATCACGATAGAAGGGTATTTCGTGTGTAAAAAAGGGAGCTTAATCAGGTCTTTTTCGGACTTATATTTAGATTTAGCAAAGCCTTAATGCAAGAACCCATCCAGTAGAAAAACAAAACCGGCTGGACGAAATGCTTCGCATAGCCGGTTCAAGGATTTGAAGTTCGTAATGTTGGAGTTGTCTTCTAGATTTTGCCAAGCCCCTGCAGAACTCTTTGAGGAATAAGCGGAAAATCGTAGAACCATACTCCCGTAGCTTCATGCACCGCAGCGATAACAGCCGGCGCCAGGGGAATGAAGGGCATTTCCGCCATCCCGCGCGCTCCCCACGGACCGATAGGATCTGGAAATTCCAGGATCAGTGCTTCCACTTTTTCAGGAATATCCAGAACGGTTGGGATCAGGTATGTGGAAAGGGTTTGCGTATCCACAAAACCATCCTTCTGGATAAAGTTCTCAAGGACAGTGTAACCGGCAGCCTGTACTACAGCGCCCTCGATCTGCCCTTCAACTTGCTGTGGGTTCAACGACTTGCCGACATCGTTGGCCGAAACCACATCAAGAATTTTGATAACGCCCGTCTCGGTATCCACTTCGACGGTGGCACTCTGGGCGACATATCCATACGCAAAATTTGGCGTTGAATAACCTGTTTCAGGATGGAGTGGGGTGGTCGCTGGCGGACGATATTGATAGGTGCCAATCGCTGGGCGTTCTTCACCGCGCCATTTCTCCAGGGCCTGGTCTACCGCTCCTTTAATTGAATTGCCTGCCATAAATGTTAATCGGGATGCAGAAACACTCCCGGAATTATCTGAGCTGGCGGTATCGGAAGGGACGATGCGGACTTTTTCTATTGTTACTCCAGCTGCATCCGCTGCCAGTTGGGAGAATACTGTGTGCGCGCCCTGACCGACATCAGCGCCGGCATGAAAAACCAGTACCTCTTCGATTTCGCCTTCGCCGTGCAGTTCGACGGTCGCCCAGCATTGTTCAGGAAAACCATGAGAGAATCCGACATTTTTATATGCCGCCGCAAAACCTGTGCCGCGCTTGATATGTGTTTTTTTTGATTGGGAGTTTAGTGAATCTGTGGGTTCTTTGTGCTCCCATTTCCCATTTTCGAATTTCCATCCGCTCTGTTTTGCGCATTCCTCGATAACCTCAGGCAGGCTGACTCCTTCAGGAAGCGGCGTACCTACAGAAAGCAGTAAATCTTCACGCATCACGTTACGCAATCGAATCTCTACTGGATCCATATCCAGCGCTTCAGCCAGGCGGTTGACCTGGGTTTCAGCCGCGAAAGCAGCCTGGGGTGCCCCAAACCCGCGGAATGCGCCGCCAGGGATATTATTTGTGTATACCGCATACGCGTCAACTTTTACATTGTGTACTTCATAGGGGCCGCTGCACATCAAAGTCGCATTTCCGAGCACTTTTGTAGAAGTGTAAACATACGCCCCGCCATCCGCCACAATTTCTACCTCGATGGCGGTTATTATGCCTTCCTTTGTCGCTCCCCAGCGTGTACGGATGTCATATGGGTGCCGTTTGTGGTGCCCGATTATTGATTCTTCCCGGCTCCAAATGATCTTCACTGGTCTGACGATGCCTTTCTGCTGCAGCCGCCACACCGCCAGCGCCAGCACAATTTGAATCGACATATCTTCACGCCCGCCAAAAGCGCCGCCTATCGCTGGATAGATTACGCGGATTTTTTCTGGATCCAGATCCAGGGCGTGCGCGATCTCTTCCTGATCTTCGTGGGTCCACTGTCCGGCGACATTTACCGTGATGCGGCCTTCCTCATCGATATAACCTATTCCAGCCTCTGGCTGAAGGTATGCATGTTCTTGAGCAGGGGTGTGATATTCTCCTTCGATAATTACATCCGCCTTTTCGAATCCATGCGCTGTATCGCCTTTTCTGATCCGATAATGGCAGAATTCGTTTGATTCACGGTCTGGATGGAGTAAAAGCGCACCTGCCTCGCGGCTCTGGTTTGGATCAGTTACGATTGGCAGGTCTTCGTATTCAACTTCTATAAGAGAACGCGCTTCTTCTGCAATCCTCTCCGTGTCCGCAACCACGAGCGCCACCTGGTCGCCAACAAACCGCACTCTATCTGCAAAGGGTTTATTTGAACCCGGTCCGCATAATACCGGTTGGTCCTGCATAATCAAACCATATTCATTGTTGGGGACGTCCTTGGCTGTGAAGACAGCCAGCACGCCTTCAAGCGCTTCCGCTTTTGATGTATCAATCTTGTGGATAATTGCATGTGGACGTCCAGCAAACAGGATTTTCATAAAGGCTTGATCCGGCAGATTGATATCTCCGGGGTAAAGCGCTTCTCCTGTGACCTTCGCTTCAGCATCGATGCGAGTGATCGATTTTCCGATCGTAGACATAGGCTCATTCTCCAAAAAGTACTAAAGATTTCGACTGATTAGGATTATACCCGTCTATCTATTTCTTGCTGCGGTTTTTTCGCCAGTACCGTTCAATCCCGTATGTCGACATCCAGGATGGGTTGGCGGCTTCAAAAGGATCAAGCTGTTCAGGTTCCAAACCTTGCTCCAGCGAACGATCACGAGTCCATTCCAGGAACTTCTCGTTCAACGCATCCAGACTGGGTTCATTTGGGAGTACATCCTCGATCCACTGCTCGACTTCATCCAATGCGGTTTCAATTTCATTCAAATGCCAGGCTGTATCTTCGTATATACCGAAATGGGTGGGTGCGAGGCGAGTGAATGCGCCGCTTTCGAACTCTGAGCATAGTCTGGTCTTACTATCTCTCCAAAGTTCCAGGTTGAATTCAGGCGGCGGCATCGGTAGACGGATATGCTGCAAACCGTGCATACGAATCCCACTGATATCGCCCGAAAAACACACATCTTCATATAAATAAACATGATGGTGGTTAGCGTGTCCAGGAGTATCGATCGCCCGGAATTGGAGCTCATTCACTTGAATGATATCTTCATCCGCCACTTCGTTGATCATCCTTCTGGGTACAGGTAAAAACTCTCCCCATAGAGTTTCCATTTGATCCCCGTAAATGCGGGCTGCGCTGGCGAGCAATTTGTCCGGATTGACCAGGTGGGGCGCTCCAACATGATGGACGTGTATCCTGGCTCCAGAACTAGCCAGCCAACCCGCTGCGCCTGCGTGATCGAGGTGGATGTGGGTGAGTAAAACATCCGTCACATCGCTAGGGAAATAACCTTGTGCCGCCAGTCCCAGTGTCAAATTCTGAACGGTTGAGCCCGGTCCCGATTCTATCAGCGCGACTCCGCCAGAATGGGGGATTAAATAACTGGCGATGGCTCCATTTATTCCTAAAAATTTATGGTCGATTACAAAGATTTTCCCATTGATTTCTTGTTGATTTGTATTCATTTTATATACCTTCAGATTGATAAGTATCGCTAAGTATACATTGGAAATGGATATTTTTACTGGCTTCATGTATCTGTACAATGTAGATCGAATGAAACCGAAATTTCTTGACTTTTATACTCCCAGGCGCGATAATCTTAACAGCTAACAAATTTGTAAGGTCGCGATTGGATTTCAAGGAAAAAAGGGGGCTATGATTAAAACATAAACATTGTGCAGGATGTCAATTTTACTGGTGATCTAATTAATAGGTGAAAAGAATCATATTGATGCGGTTATATTTTTATATAGGCACCCAGAGATAATAAAAAAATTCTAGAATAATAATAAGTAAATAGAAAGGAGAACCAAATGTCTTTAGCCCAGGTCGTATACAACATGTCAACCGACAACGAGTTTGCAGCCCAGTGGAATCAAGATCCTGAAACAGCTCTGGTGGAAAAAGGATTACAACTCAGCCAGGAAGAACTGGCTTTTCTATCTTCAGGATTGAAGAATGGTCGCAGCGGAGATAAAGGTCAAGTGCGTTTATCAGAATTGGCGCTAATATCCCGTGGATGGATGTAGAGAAAATCAACATACAAAAATCAATATCAATAGTAAAAGGAGAAAAATATGTCATTAGCCCAGGTCGTATACAACATGTCAACCGATAACGAATTTGCAGCGCAGTGGAATCACGATCCTGAAACAGCTTTGGTGGAAAAAGGATTACAACTCAGCCAGGAAGAACTGGCTTTTCTATCCTCAGGATTGAAGAATGGCCGCGGCGGAGATAAAGGTCAAGTACGTTTATCAGAATTGGCGCTAATATCCCGCGGTTGGATGTAGATGTAACAAACACATAAAAATAAATATAAATAATTATCACAGTTAAAAGGAGAAACTCATGTCTTTAGCACAAGTCGTATACAACATGTCAACTGATAACGAATTTTCAGCGCAATGGAATATCGATCCTGAAACAGCGCTTGCTGAGAAAGGATTGCATCTGGGCCGCGAAGAAATGGCATTCCTGTCCTCGGGTTTGAATTATGGACGCCACGGAGATGAAGGGCAGGTGAGCTTATCAGAATTAGCGCTCATATCGCGTGGTTGGAAGTAAGTAACAAAATACATAAAAATTCAATTCAATAAATTTATAGGTAAAAGGAGAAACGCATGTCTTTAGCACAAGCCGTATATAAAATGTCAACCGATAACGAATTTTCAGCTCAATGGAATATCGATCCTGAAACAGCGCTTGCTGAGAAAGGATTGCAGCTTGGCCGCGAAGAAATGGCATTCCTGTCCTCGGGTTTGAATTATGGACGCCACGGAGATGAAGGGCAGGTGCGCTTATCAGAATTAGCGCTCATATCGCGCGGTTGGAAGTAAATATTTAATAAAATTGATTTGCTGATAAAAAAATTACCTGACCAGATCTGGCGCACAATTGAAGGTACCTGGTCTCAGTCAACTGCCTGGCCTGAATTTATAAATGCCATGCAGTTGATTATCCCGCGTGGAGGCAGCAAGGGAATTGATGTAGAACAGGATTCTTCAAAATGGGCGGTTCTACCCGGACTGTGCTGTCAGGCGGCTGGAGGTCAGGCTGAGTGGGCAAATGATATCGCAGCTGCCTGGCTGCTGTTTTACATTGCTGCCGATATCATGGATACGATTGAAGACCTCGACCAACCTGATGCATGGTGGGAGGAATTAGGTCCAGGCGCGGCAATAAATATAGCTTCCGGTTTATATTTCACCGCCACGCGCATTCTTGATCAGCTCTATCACAAGCAGCCTACTCGAAAATCCGCTGGGGAAATTGTGGAAAAAGTGATTGATGGATTTTTGATTATGTGCAGCGGTCAGCAGATTGATTTGATTCGGGATCGTTTTACATTAGATGAATATTGGAAAACCTCGGCAGCCAAATCGGGTGAATTTTTCGGGATGGCTTGTTGGGCGGGTGCACGCGTTAATCAAAGTGATCCGGCGAAATTGGATTGTTACCAGGATTTTGGAAAACATTTAGGATTGCTCATACAGATATTGGATGATCTTGAGGAATTTCAAAACCTTCACAATTTGATTACAGAGCTCGAATGGAAGAATATTCGTAAAGCACTCCCGGTGATTTACACGCTGGAAGTCGTTCAGGAACCGGCGAAGACCCATTATATTGAATGTTTAAACCGGGCACATTTGGAACCGCTTGCTGTTGAAGAGGTTATCCGAATAATGGAGGAATGCGGCGTTGTGATCTACCTGTTGGCTGAAATCGAACGCAATTCAAACTCAGCCCTGGCGAGTTTAGGTTCTGCTGGACCCGAGACGAATGCGGCTCAGTATCTGGCAGGTATGATAGAGCGCTTAAAATCACGAGCCTGACACCCACCTGGGGGGGAAGCACTAATGCTCAGCAAAAAAATATCTGTTTGGAATCGCGCACCGCTTCATTTTCTTCCGTGTGTGCCTGGAAGCAGGAATCTTTCGTTGATGTGCTAGAATAAAATATCTATGAGCGTTTTTGCGCAACGACTGACCAGATATTCCTCACGGCGATGGTGGATAAGTATGCCGTTCGTCATCGCGCTGGTCGTATTAGGTTTCATCTTGTGGATGGGATTGAGAGTCGTGCTTTACCCGCATGATGGGATTGGATATATACATCCCACAGGTCTCATAGGTGAAATTGATCCAATCGGTCCGAACGCTGATAAGGTTCAAGTTGATGACTTGATTTTGTCAATTGATTCCGTACCGTGGAAAGAAGCCTCTTATTTTTACGTTGGTAAGCGGGGAGGTGATCAAGTAAATTTTCTGGTTGAACGAGGTGGAAAACAATTCCCAGTCTCAATCGCACTAATTGACCCACCATTTTTAGAGGTACTCACCAGGCTGGTACCCATATTTGTTGCATTGATATTTTGGATAATTGGTGTTGGCGTTCAGACATTCAAACCTTCAGACAGCGCCGCAGATGTTTTCTTTGCCTGGTGCCAGGTTAGCGCATTGACTCTGGCAGCAGGTGTCGGGTCATATCTAGGTCCAATTCTATCGGCTGTTTTATTTAATATTCTTCTTTGGGTGATCGGACCATTATCCGTACATTTACACCTGTTTTTCCCTCAGACAGCGCCGCGAAAATGGCATTTTAGTCTGCTTACAATTCTATATTTGATCGCCGCAGCAGGCAGTCTTCCGTATCTCATCTGGGGGTATTTAGCGACCAGGACTTTCGATTGGTATTCTTTATACCTCACTTCAGCTCGTTTATTCTTGGCGATTAACTTAATAATTGTTGTATTACTGCTGTTTTATAACTACCGGCATCCTACCTATCCAGGCGCGAGGGGGAAAATTCGTATTGTTGCATTGGGTGGTGGTTTAACTGCCATACCCATCGTAACCCTCACAATACTTCCGGATGCGCTGTTCCACCAACCCATCATAATTTACCCGCTGACCTTTATGCTGCTGGGTTTGCTGCCTATTACTTATGGATATGCTATATTCCGCCTCAACCTGATTGAAATCGAAGCGCATGTCAATCGCGGCGCGACATTTATCCTGGTATATTCGATATTAGGTGGGTTTTACCTGATCCTTTACGCAGCAATAGATTACTTTATTCCCAGCAATGTCGCTTTTATACCTTTAGTAAACACAATTTTGGTTCTTATTCTTGCAAGTGCATTTATTCCTTTGCGCGGACGGGTCCAAAAGGTTGTAGATTCGATCTTCTATGGCGGTTGGTATGACTATCGATATGCCGTCACCGAAATGACTAGTAATCTGGAACAGATCACTGATCTAAATTCCCTGGCAAAAACGGTTAGCAGCCGGTTGGTGGAAACATTCAGATTAGAAGAGACATGTGTGTTCTTGCGTGATTTGGATGGCGATTTTTCGGTGATCGAGCTGTCATCACGAGGCGACCTGGATGAGATCGCGGAGATAACCTATCCAATTCTGCCGCGCACAAGTCTGACATATCTATTAAAAATTGGCGCCATTGAAAGGAACACGTTGCGCCGGGCATTATCCGAAGTGACAGTAACTACCGAAGAGCTTCAATTGTTAAACAGCGAACAAATCCATTTGTGGGTACCAGTGGTCGGTCATGAACAAATACTGGGATTATTGGCGCTGGGACCAAAATTAGGTGGGGATATTTTTAGTGGGGAAGATATGGATATCTTACGCATCCTTGCCAGGCAAATGAGCCCTGTAATTGAAAACATTCATCTGGTGACTCAATTGCGGCATTACGCGGCAGAATTGGAGGAAAGGGTTCAGGCTCGCACGGTTGAACTCCACAACGCAAAGGAAAGAGTGGAGGCGATCCTTTCCAGTGTAGGTGAAGGTGTTTTTGTCACAAACCTGGAAGGCAACATTATCGCTGTGAACCAGGCTTTTGAAAATCAAACCGGGTATTCCTCGGAGGATTTGATCGACCGAAAACATCGCCAGCTGCTTGAAAAAAACAACGATCCACAAATTATCGAAAATATGCAGGCATCATTGTCTAGTGGTGAAATTTGGAGTGGAGAGTTATTAAATCAGCGCAAGAATTCGGGTGTTTATAATATCCAGCTGACGATGGCGCCTGTTAGAGATCAGGATGGCAAGATTGTGAGTTATGTGGGAAGTCAGCGTGATATTACCCGGCAGAAAGAATTAGACCACCTGAAGGATATGTTTGTTTCAGATGTCTCTCATGAACTCAGGACACCCACTACAAATATACATCTATATCTGGAATTGCTGCAGGATGCGCCGCCTGCAAAACGATCCAAGTATTTATCCGTGATTAAAGAACAAAGTCATTTGTTGTCTAAGCTGGTTGAAGATATCCTTGATTTATCCCGTTTGGCGATGGCTAAGGCAAAAAAGATTGAGTTTGAGAATCTGGATATGAATTTATTGATCGAACAAGTGGTTACTGCTCACAAGCCTCTAGCGGATGAAACCGGATTAGATTTAGTTTTTGAGCCATGTCCCGATTTACCACCAGTCCGCGGCGATCAAAACCAGATGTCACGCGTGATTACGAACCTGGTATCAAATGCAGTACGTTATACCGACCAGGGCAATGTTAACGTTGAAACGTATAAAACTGATGGTACGGTTTGTATGGTTGTAAGCGACACGGGGATAGGGATCGGAGCGGATGATCTACCGCATATATTTGAACGGTTTTACCGCGGTCAAAGTGTGCGCCAATCAAAGGTACACGGCACCGGCTTGGGCCTGGCGATTGTTAAAGAGATCGTCGAACTCCACGATGGAAGGCTAGAAGTGGACAGTGACGTTGGAAAAGGATCTGCCTTCAAAGTAATACTGCCATCCTAGTTAAAAATCGAAAAACAGTCACCTGGTACTGGATTAATTTGCGCTGGCTTTATCCAGTGTATTTTTTTGTTCTTTTGATAATCGTATGCCGGCAGCGCCTAGATTATCCTGCAGTTGTTCAAGGGTGCGCGGTCCAATGATAGGGCTTGTTATCAGTGCATCTGATAAAAGCCACGCTAATGCGATTTGCGAAATCGACTTGCCCCCGAATTCATCAGCTATTGATCCAATTTGATCCAGAAGGATCCAGTTTCGTTCACTGAAATATTTACTGGCGCTCTTACTCCTTTGGCTTTCTGGAGTTTTGTCCCGGCGGTATTTTCCGGTCAGGAAACCCCCCGCTAGTGGGCTGTATGGGATTACTCCTATAGAATAATTGCTGCACACATCAGCAAGCTCTCCTTCAAATTCTGCTCTGTGCACCAGGCTGTAATGAGGTTGAAGGGCTTCGAATCTGTGCAGGCGCTTATTTTCGGCAGACATAATACTCTCTGTCAGGCGCCAGGCTGGATAATTAGAACAGCCAATATAGCGCACTTTTCCTGCCTTGATTAAATCATCCATCGCAGCCAGAGTCTCATCAATGGGGGTGTTCTCATCATACCAATGCGTTTGGTAAAGGTCGATATAATCGGTCCCTAACCTCTTAAGAGAACCCTCGACTGCGTTCAGAATGTGGACTCTTGATAAGCCCTCATCGTTTGGACCAACCCCCATACGGCCGCGCACCTTGGTGGCGATAATAACGCGATCGCGCCCAATGCCCGATCCCTTCATCCAATTGCCGATAATCTTTTCCGCTATACCTCCAGGATTGCCATCAACCCATGTTGAGTATATGTCTGCGGTATCGATAAAGTTAACGCCTGCTTCTAATGCGGCGTCAAGAATTTTGAAAGAAAGCGCTTCGTCAGCTGTCCATCCAAACTGCATCGTACCCAGGCAAAGTTCAGATACCTTGAGACCAGTTCTACCCAGATTTCGAAATTCCATTTTACCTCCTACCCAATTAATCGAGTTGTACCCTGGAATATCAGGATACCACCGAAAGCGACAAGAATAAAAATGCTGCATAATGTTAATATGCGTACAACCCTCGGACCTAACCGGCGGGCGAAATTAAAGATCAGAACGATTAACAGCAAACCCCCAGTCAGCATCACGTAGAACCCAATCAGGAAGGAAATCCCAGATAGGGTAGATTCATTCAGCGCGGAAAGTAACAGCGGTCCGCTGATCAATCCCCAGAACATATATAGCCCTGGGCTCATTACATTCATTACGATACCCTTCCCGAGGATGGCGAGGGTGCTTTGATTCTGAGACACCGGTATATCGTTTTCGCTTGTGGCGGAAACCGCCACAATTTGATTTGTGTCTTGAAATTGCCCCTGATTCGATACATTTATCCAACTGCGGAACAATCCATAAGCGATATACAGCGCAAATAAACCGCCTATAATACCGATCAGATTCATAACGGTGGCAGGCAGCTGATCTAGAATGAATACGATCAAAAATACAAGCAGCGGATCACTAACCAAAGGTGCAAAGGCCACCGGAGCGCCGTGCTTCCATCCCCCAAACAGTGTTTGACTTATTAAAAATGTTTGCAGCGGTCCGGGTGTTGCTGCTGCGCTTATACCCAAGGCAGCCCCTTGAACAAGGAAAACAAAAAAAGAATCCATTAAAAAAAAGACCCTATTAGCTAAACAAGAACTCTATCCATAAAAGTAAATCCATATTTCTGGTGATTTATAAAGATTCTACCTGGGTTTCTGGTTGGTAATGGTCACGTTCGGAAAGATCACCCAGGGCAGGTTTCGCCCGGTACCATAACCACGTGGTCTGGATGGCAGTGCTGATGGTCATCACACCCAACCCGATATATAATCCGGGCGTTTGACCCCATACAGCGCCTATTCCAAGCAGCACTGCGCTGGAAATCAAATAAAGAAAAACGGCTTCTGTTATGCCTCTTGTACGGCGGCTGTGGACGATGGCGCCCTGGTACCAGCTTTGCCAGACGCTTAAGGCGGGCACCAGCAGGGCTAACCATAATCCACTGCGCGCCATCAAGCTCAAGGCTGGGGTTAAGGCTGAGATAGTTTCAAACCAAACCGTAGATAGGGGCGAGATGGTGATGAGAAGCAGTAAGCTGGAGAGGATGATTGACAATATTACGGCGAATTTTCTCAAATTGAAACTGGATCTGGGTTCATCCAGCAGGGCGACAACAACTTCGTTGTAAGCCACGCCTGGGCTGCGGAACATAAAGATCAATCCTCCGATAACAGGCCACACTGCCAGCGAATCCAGAGCAAGCGGCATACGGCTCAATGCTGCGCTCCCGATTGGATTTGCCAACAACAGCAGCAGGGATGTCATAGCGAGCGGGATATAAAAATTTAAAAATGTTTTCAGATCTAACGCTGGGTGTATGATTGGCGCACGTTTCAAAGGACCTTTTACAACCGGCCTGACAGCTATACCGGAATATATGGCTTCAAAAAAGACTCCAGCAATCACGGCGCTTGTACCTACCACAATACCTGGGATTCCGCCGATCAAATACCCTGCTAAAAGCACAAGGCCGTCCGCAGTAAGTCTTATCGCAGTGCCAATGCCCACTGCTTGAGAATGTCCAAAGCGGATCAAAACTCCCTGATTAAACCTGCGGTAAGCGATAGACCAGGTCCAGGGGAGCATAATCATCAAGCCGATACGGGCAGGTTCAACGATAATTTCCGGAACGCCAATAATCCCCTCCACGATGAAATAATATATGGGCGTGAATGCGATCAGAAAATGCAGGACAGTCAAACTGGCTGCTGAAACGATCATAAACCGTCTGATCTTTAAATAGGACGGCCAATCTTTACACAGCGCCGTGGAAGCCGCCAACAGCATGATAATGGGGGCTTCGATGATTAATGATATCGGAAAAACAACCCCACCATAAGCTGCCAGGTTAAATTTTTGGATACGCTAAGCGGGCCATGGTAGCGCTTACCGCGGGCAGTTCCACTCCCATCAGCAGCCAACTTGCCGCCAGCGGCCACCAGGTTTTGAATATTCGCCTTAAAGATAATTGGCTGTTAATGTTAATTGTTGTACTCATCGAATTTGATATTTTTTACAGGCGTAGGTGATAACGATCTATTTTTAATTCGCTGCAGATACGATTCGCCAATTAGACCCCTTAGGGGGCAGAATGTCAAGCGCTGGAGGAATATAAAATATTTGTACATTATCTAATAGCAGAGTGGAATTTTCATCATCTATTTTGGGCAATTTTTAAACTTGACAAACGGGTTTAAATTTGCTATTCTATATCTACCGACCGTTCGGTAGGGAGAGGAAATGACCCGTGATGAAATATTAGAAGCCGCTGTCCAAAATTTCAGTCAGAAAGGTTTTCACGCGACTTCAATGCAGGATATAGCGCAATCCGTCAACTTAAAAAAAGCCAGTTTATACCACCATGTTTCCAGTAAGCAGGAAATCCTGGTCGACCTCCTGGATCAGGCGTTGGATATCCTTATTCAGCAGATGCAGGAAGTAATTGATCTCCCGCTGCCGCCGGAGGAGAAATTACGCTTGGCGATTAATAAATATTTGACCACGTTGATTGATAATCGCGGCAGGGCTTCTGTCTTGCTAATGGAACACCGCTCACTGGAACCCAAATACCAGTCCCGCCACATCCCGCGGAGAGATAAATTCGAAGGCTTATGGCGGGATTTAATTATTGAAGGTGCTTCTCAAGGGACATTTAATTGCCAGGATCCTGCGCTGGTAACGCGTGCATTATTGGGAATGACAAATTGGACGATCACCTGGTACAAACCAGGTGGATCACTTTCCGCGGATCAGATCTCTGATGAAATTGCTGACCTCCTTCTGAGTGGATTACTCCGCCGTTCGTAATGACAACTAGACTAAAACCTTAATCTATGCATTTGAAAAAATTTGAAACCCAAAATGGCGACCGGATATTGCAGATACCCCTGCAACTGTTTCCGGGTTTGGATGGATATGTATATCTGGTATTGGCCAAAGAGGGAGATGTTGAATACCGGGTTCTAATCGATTCAGGCTCCGGTTTTGGGGGATGTAATGAACAATTAGAGGCGGGCCTCCAATCTGCTTCTGAGCAGATAGGCGAATCGCTTCACCTGCCAGACTTATCGCACATCCTGATTACTCACGGTCATATTGACCATTTCGGCGGTTTGTCCTATATACGACCGCACACCAGCGCCAAAATCGCCATTCATGAACTGGATTTACGCAATGTTACCAATTACGAAGAACGTCTAACAGTGGTCTCACACCGATTGGATTTATTCCTGGTGGAAGCCGGGGTAAATGATGAGCAGAGAGCATATCTGATCGATATGTACAAGGTAACCAAAAGTCTGCACCAGTCCGTACCTGTCGATCTGACATATGAAGCGCAGAATATGCACATCGGTCCTTTCAAAATGCTGCATGTCCCAGGTCATTGCGCCGGCCATGTCGTGATCCGTCTGCACGATATCCTTTTCAGCGGTGACCATGTCTTATCACATATCAGCCCTCACCAATCGCCAGAACATCTCACGCTTTCGACCGGGCTTGAGCATTATTTAAACTCTCTGGAAAAATTGTTTCCGTGGACAAATGGAATCAGTCTGTCTTTGGGAGGTCATGGAGAGCCAATAACCGATCTAAAGAAGAGAGTTGAGCAGATTAAAAATGTACATTCAGAACGGTTGCAAGAGGTATTAGATTATTTTATTGAACCTCACACAATCGCTGAATTATCGTTCCATTTATTTGGTGAGATTGACGGGTATCACGCGCTGCTGGCATTGGAAGAGGCCGGAGCGCATGTTGAGTATTTATACCAACGCGGATTTTTAGGGATCAGCAACCTGGAAGAAATGAAAAAGTATAAGCGTTCTATCCCAATTACTTATTTTTGCATTCCATGTTTTAGCATGGACTGATAAGAAAGGAGGTCGATAATGTTTTCATTTGAACCGTCAGAAGAGCAGAAAATGCTCGTCGACGCTATCAACCGTTACGCTGAGAATGATCTGAGAAAATTGGCTCATGATGCCGACGAGGAGTGCGGTTTTCCAGAATCTGTAATCGGTAAGGGATGGGAGATCGGCTATCTGCAGGCATCCATACCAGAAATATATGGTGGTTTTGGAGACCGATCAGCTGTAACCGGTGTTTTAGCAGCGGAAGAGATGGCCTGGGGAGACCTGGCAGGCGCCTTAAATGTCATGACGCCAGGATTGTTTGTACTGCCAATATATATGGGTGGGACAGAAGCGCAAAAAGAAGGGTATTTGCCTGATGTCCTGGAAGGGGATTGGCGCCCGTTCACATCTGCGTTGATCGAACCCCATTTCGATTTTGACGCCAATGAGCTGAGAACAAAAGCTATTACAAGCGATGGGACTTATAAAATTACCGGAAATAAATCTTACGTGCCATATGCTGATGCCGCTGTGGCTATGCTTGTTTTCGCTGATTTCGAAGGTCAAACACAGGGATTTATCGTGCCAAAGGGGACTCAGGGAGTTGAGGTCGCTTCACGGATGAAGCTTTTAGGTATAAATGCTTTTCCCGTCTATGAAGTTAACTTTTCCGAAGTGAAGGTGCCCCTTGAGAACCGCATCGGTGGTCCTGATGGGTTTAATTTTTCGACCGTACTGGATGCTTCGAGAGTGGCTCTGGCAGCCATGGCTGTTGGTTTGTCGCGTGCGGCTTTCGAATATTCGCGTGACTATGCAAAAGAACGTGAAGTTTTTGGCGTAAAGGTGGCTCAAAAACAAGCCATAGCATTTATGTTAGCCGAAATGGCGACAGAAATTGAGGCCATACGCTTATTGGTATGGGAGGCTGCCTGGATGCTGGATAAAGGCTCACCCGAAGCCAGCGTTCAAGCCTACCTGGCGCTAACCGGAGCAGTAGATATGTCAATGATGGTGACCGATAGAGCTGTGCAGATTCTCGGTGGGTACGGTTATATCCGGGAATATCCGGTGGAATTGTGGATGCGAAATGGCCGCGGGATCGCGATGTTGAATGGATTGGCAATTGTATAACTATCCTTATATTCTGTTCATCAGTCTCTGACCGATAGGAGCGAGTGAAATGATTGACTTTGAAATTCCCAAACCGATTGCGATGTCGAATAACGCATTGGAAACCGTTGCCGTAAATATGATGCGACCCCATTCGAGACATTTCGATGAAAATGAACACGAGATACCGTGGGATTACATCAATTTTATGCATATGGCAATGGTGCAGACTGGAGCCGGATCATTGGCGCCCAAGAAAGAGAAGTCTGAGGAGCCGGCTAAAAAGCGGCCTCCGATTGGATATCAGCGCCTGACGTTTATGCTGGAGATACTTTCCTGGGGGGATGTGGGCATGTATCTAAGTACACCAGGAGGTGGTTTAGGAGCGGCAGCCGTGCAGGCGGCAGGAACCCCGGATCAAAAGGAAAAGTTTCTGTCTCGATTTAACGGTAAGAAGCCTACTTTTGGCGCCATGGCGATGACGGAACCTCAAGCAGGTTCGGATACTTCAGCGATAAGGGCTTCTGCAGTTCTGGATGAAGAGACCAAAGAATGGGTGCTCAACGGAGAAAAAATCTTTGTTACCGCTGGGCACAAATCTTTGATCGATAGTGATGGTTTCGTGGTGGTGTGGGCTACAATCGATCCCAACGCAGGACGAGCCGGGATGAGGGGCTTTGTCGTAGAAGCCGGTACGCCTGGGGTTGAGGTCACAAATTTGGAAGACAAGATGGGTATCCGGGCCAGCGATACGGTTTCTATTGTTTTGCAGGAGGCGCGGGTACCTTTTGATAATATGCTTGGCAGCACTGAAATCGTCAAGAAATCCTCAAAACGCGGTTTCAAAAAAGCCATGGCTACCTTTGATGCAACCAGACCCCTGGTGGCGGCGACTGCAATAGGCGTCGCGCGTGCCGCGCTGGAATACGTCAAAGAGGTCCTGGAGGGTAATGGCGTGGTAATTCGCTATGGAATCCCTCGCCAGAAGATGACAAATATTGAACGCGAAGTGATCGATATGGAAGTGCTGCTGCGTTCCGCCTGGCTGCTGGTCATTAAAGCGGTATGGATGGCGGACAACGGCATTCCTAACTCGAAAGAAGCTTCCATGTCAAAAGTGAGGGCCGGTGATATTGTCAACACGATCACACAAAAATCGGTTGAATTGCTGGGACCGTTGGGTTACAGCCGGGAGAACCTGTTGGAGAAATGGTTCAGGGATGCCAAGATTGCGGATATCTATGAAGGTACCGGACAAATTAACCGCCTGATCGTAGCCCGTCAAATTTTAGGTTATACAGGCAGGGACTTGCGCTAAGAAATCTGCTGATGAGTATTTTTGTTGAGGCAACCTTAATTCATCCTGTTTGATTAAAAAAAGTATGGAGGTGCAATGAAATATCAAATCAACGGAGCAGTCGTTATCGGGGCGGGAACCATGGGTGCGGCTATTGCCGCTCATCTGGCGAACGCCGGTGTGCGGGTGAGCCTGCTGGATATCGTCCCCAGACAGCTTACTCCAGATGATGAAGCTCGAGGTTTAACCCTGGATGATCCACAGGTCCGGGACCGGATTGTTCGTGATGGACTGCAGACCGCGCTAACATCACGTCCAGCCAGTTTTTTCACAAAAGAAACTTCAACGCTGGTCTCGCTTGGAAATCTCGAAGATGACTTTGAAGTGATTTCTGATGCTGATTGGGTGATTGAGGTGATTATCGAGAACCTGGATATTAAACGGCAGCTGATGGCGCGCATCGATGAAATTCGGAAGCCATCGACGATCGTTTCAACCAACACCTCCGGAATACCCGTCAGTTCAATTGCCGAAGGGTTATCTGAGGGGTTCCGGCAGCACTTCCTGGGTACCCATTTTTTCAATCCACCCAGATATCTGAAACTATTGGAGATTATTCCAACCTCGGATACGCTTCCTGAAGTAGTAGGGGACATCTGCAGGTTCAGTGAGCTCCGTTTGGGTAAAGGAATTGTGTTAGCCAAAGATACACCCAACTTTATCGCCAACCGCTTATTTGCCGGCAGCGCAGCCTTTACGATGGAGTATGTTATGGAAAATGGATACAGTGTGCCGGAAGTTGACGCCATAACCGGTCCTCCCATCGGCAATCCTAAGACGGCTACTTTTCGCCTTTTCGATTTGATTGGACTGGATGTCTGGCAGCATGTAGGTAGAAATCTGGCGCCTGCCATCCCTCACGACGAACATGCATTGAAGTATATGAGTTCCGAGCGAGTCGAAGAATTTAATCGATACAATGGTTGATAATGGTTGGTTAGGAAACAAAACCAAACAGGGGTTTTACAAGCAAGTACGCACGGAAGATGGCGGGAAAGAATTCTGGACGTTAAACCTGCAAGAGATGGAATTTGATGAACCATCAAAGCCGCGCTTTGATTCGATTGGAAAAGTAAAAGATGAAGATGATATTGGGAAGCGTTTTGAAATCATATTATCAGCCGACGATCGCGCTGGGCAGTTGGTCAGAGCGCTTACTTACCAGAGCCTGGCATATGCTTCGGAACGAATTCCAGAGATCGCGGATACACCTAAACCAATCGATGATGCCATGCGCTGGGGATTTGGGAGGGAAGCCGGTCCTTTTGAAATCTGGGATATGTTGGGCGTGGAGGCTGCTGCCGCTGCCATGAGTGAGGCTGGTTTCGTGCCTGATGCTTGGGTGTTTGAGATGACCTCGAATGGTTTTAAGAGCTTTTATGAATATAAGGATGGGATAAAGGTCGCAGTTTACAATCCAGGTACAAGTACATACGAGAAGATAGAAAAACCGGCTTCATTTGTCCTATTGAAGGAGCGTAAAGCTGCCGGTAAAGTGGTTGAAAAGAACCTGGGAGCAACGCTGGTCGATATCGGTGATGGGGTGGCTTGTGTTGAGTTTCACACCAAGATGAATACCCTCGATAAAGATATCTTCGATATGATCGATATTGGGCTCGAGCGTGTCGAAACGGATTTCAAAGGACTGGTTATCGGAAATGAGGCCGACAATTTCTCAGCCGGGGCGAACTTATTCCTGGTTGTGATGGCATCTCAAAACAAGGATTGGGAGCAATTGAGGGGATTGGTCACAGGCATGCAGGATATTTTGATGCGGGTACGTTATTTTTCGAAGCCGGTTGTGGCTGCTCCAGCAGGTTTAGCTTTAGCAGGAGGCGCTGAAATCATGATGGCTTCCAACCGGATTGTCGCAGCCGCGGAACTGTATACCGGATTGGTAGAAGTCGGGGCTGGCATAATTCCGGCTGGCAGCGGTACAAAGGAATTGCTGCGCCGTATCCTGAATCCTCCCATGCGCACCAAGGATGTGCAGCCGCTGCCATTTTTGCAGCGTATATTTGAGCAAATTGGTTTTGGGAAAGTAGCCACCAGCGCTGTAGAAGCGCGTGATCTGGGGATGTTATCTTCAGCGGACCGTATCGTGATGAACCGTGATATGCTGATTACGGAAGCCAAAAAAGAGGTGCTGCATATGGTCTCGGGTGGTTATAAACCGCCTGCACCAGAGAAAATCTACGCCGCCGGGAGGGATGCTCTCTCAGCGATGAAAGTTGGTGTATGGACGCTGCGAGAGGGGGACTATATCACCGAACACGAATTATTAATTGCGAGTAAATTAGCGCACGTCATGACTGGGGGCAATATCAGCGCCCCCGCCTGGGTGGACGAGAAGTACATCCTTGACCTGGAAAGTGAAGCATTCCTCTCGCTTTGCGGTGAAGAGAAAACGCAGCAGAGGATGTGGAATCTGCTGCAGACGGGCAAGGTTTTGAGGAATTAGGGTACTCATATGAGATACCAAAATTCTTGGTTCAAATATCACCAGTTGAGTAGATTGGAGAGTAACTTATGACAGAATTAGATCCTAAATACGATCCTGTAATTGTTGAAGCTGTGCGTACCCCGGTGGGCAAGGCAAAGCGCGGCAGCCTGGCTACGGTTCGGTCGGATGAGTTGGCAGCGGCAGTTATCCAGGAACTGCTGAGCAGGGTGCAGGTAATAGAGCCGGTTGAAATTGATGATGTTATCATCGGCTGCGCTTTCCCGGAGGGGGAACAAGGCATGAATATGGCCAGGTTTGTTTCCTTAAGAGCCGGTTTGCCTGATTTAGTCCCAGCTGAGACCATAAACCGTTTTTGCTCTTCAGGTGTGCAGAGCATTGCTCACGCGGCTATGTCAATTATGACCGGTCATGCGGATGTGATCATCGCGGGAGGTACAGAATCGATGAGTATGGTCCCAATGACTGGTTTCAAATTTTCTCCGATGCAGTTTGTCGCGGAAGAAGAGCCGCAAATTCTGACAAATATGGGATTAACCGCTGAGAATGTGGCATCAAAATATAGTATCAGCCGAGGTGACCAGGATGCTTACGCTCTGCGCAGCAACCAGCGAGCGGCTGAAGCGGTCGATTCCGGAAAATTTGATCCAGAGATCCTGCCAATTGAGGTGGAAATAATCGAACCAGGCTCGAACGGAACTCCCCCCAGAAAATTCACTTTCGCAAGAGATGAAGGCCCGCGGAGAGATACAAGTCTGGAAGCGTTGGCAAGGTTAAAACCAGCCTTTAAGGAGGGGGGTAGTGTTACTGCCGGGAATTCATCACAAATGTCGGACGGCGCAGCGGCTGTTTTGATCATGTCACGTGCTAAGGCGGATGAGTTGGGATTAATACCTCTGGTGAGGTTTAAAAAATACGCAGTAGCAGGTGTACCTCCGGAGATTATGGGAATCGGTCCAATCGCCGCTGTTCCTAAAGTGCTCAGTCTTGCTGGTATGTCACTGAATGAAATGGGATTGATCGAATTGAACGAAGCATTTGCAGCTCAAAGCCTGGCGGTCATCGGTGAATTAGGATTGGATGAAACCATCACCAATGTGAATGGCGGCGCCATCGCGCTCGGTCATCCTCTGGGGTGCACCGGAGCCAAGCTAACAACACAGCTTATTTATGAGATGAAACGCCGGGAGGTTCAGCACGGCATGGTAACCATGTGCATCGGCGGTGGTATGGGAGCCGCATGCATTTTCGAAAACTTGATTTAATGGTAAATTATTGTCGAATAAAGAGAAAATTGAAGGAGAAAGAATGACTGATTACACAGTAGAGCAGCTTATTCGAAACCACGAGAAGGCGTTTATCCCCGAAAAGGCTGAGGGTCTGGATGTTGTCATCCAATACAAGTTGACTGGTGATGAAGGTGGAGATTGGATTATCAATATTAAAGACGGGGTTTGCACAGTTGAAGAGGGAGAAGCAAAATCATCCACAATGACTCTCACTGCGGATGGGCGAGATTTCGGAGATGTTTTGTTGGGAAAAGCGAACGGTATGCAGTATTTTATGGAGGGCAAAATTAAATTGGCTGGCGATCTCAACCTGGCGATGAAACTGACCAGCATGTTTAAAATGTCGGGTTAATATCGATATTAAGTTCTATAGTGATAAAACTTAAGGTGCTGGTTCATTGGTGGGCCAGTACCTTTCCTATTTCTAACAGGTGAGATGCAGCGCTGCGGCCACATTGCCTTGGACGCGCAGCTGGTTATAAAGCGTGCAGGCCTCTTTTGTCGGGAGCGATTTCACCTTGATTCCCCCTGATTCCAATGCTCGAAAAGTCTCATTTGGGACCTGCATGCGGCTGACCGAGCCTCTTCCGATTACCAGGATGTTTGGAGGCTTGCCCATTATCTCTTTGAGATCATCCACCGACAAACTATGTCCGGACCTGCGCCGCCAGTTGCTAATAACACGGTTGGGTAGGATGATTACATCTTTGTGATATTCCTGACCATCGATGTTGATATAATCGAAGCGATAGCCCTCGATCCTTGGTGATTTCACGGCTTGAATTCTTGAGCGGCGTTGTAGGAAGCCTGGTACACATCCAGAATTGGGATTCCCTGCGACTTCGCTAAACGCTGGCAGTCTTCGTATTCCGGCGAAAATTTTTGATTGCCATCTGGTGTGGTGATTGATTTTATTCGTACTTGGCCGTATGGAAGGCTGACCTGAAAAGTATTGCGTTGAAGCGAATATCGTTCGAATACCATCTTTCGTATGCCCGTTGTCGTGGTTTCCTGAAACACAATCCTGACCAATCTATCAAAATCATCCAGCGCACATAAGGCGCTCAGCATCGTCCCGGGGCGGTTTTTTTTCATCTGGATGGGAGTAAGGTAAACGTCCAGGGCTCCATGATCGAACAATTCTTTCATCAGATAATCATATATCTCTGGGTTAAGGTCGTCGATGTTTGTTTCCAACATACACAATGTTTCGACCTGCGTTTTTTCTATTCCCTCTTTGCTGCCTGTTAATATCCTCAATACATTTGGAAATTCATGGTCCCGATCTCCTGCGCCGTATCCAACCGCTTCCAATTTCATTTCAGGTATCGGACCAAAGCTGGTTACCAGTGATATGACCAGCGCCGCGCCGGTTGGCGTTACCAGTTCCGACTGGATACCTTTTCCAATAACCGGCACACCTTTTAATAATTCTAAGGTTGCAGGAGCTGGAATTGGGATTTTCCCATGGGCGCTCTTTTGTACGCCGTTTCCTAGAGATAAAGGAGAAGATACTACTCGTTCGATGGACAGGCGTTCAAACCCCCACAAAACACATGTCACATCCAGGATGGTGTCAATCCCACCCAATTCATGTAAGTGAACTTCACTGATGTCTTTATTATGGATTCCCGCCTCTACTACAGCAATCTCAGTAAATATTGATTTTGATTTATCTTTGATGTTCTCTGGCAGAAGGCTCTTATCTATCAGTTCTAAAATATCCTGAAGTTTCCTTTCAGTCTTGTGATCAGAATAATTCAGGTTTACTTTTGTCGCTCTTATGGCTCCTTTTTGGACCTGCTGAATTTGTAGTTCAACCCTATCAATATTTACAAATTCAATACAATTGCGCAGTTCATCTTCTGGCAGCCCGACATCCACCAATGCCCCCAGCAGCATGTCTCCACTAACGCCGGCGAAACAATCCAGGTAAGCGATTTTCATGATATTTAATGTTTACCCCCTATTCAAAATCAAATGCGCGAATTGGGCTGCGCCGAAGCCGTTGTCGATATTTACTACCGCCACTCCTGGAGCGCACGAATTTAACATCGCCAGCAGTGGTGCAATGCCATTAAAACTGGCGCCGTAACCCACGCTGGTAGGAACACCGATGACCGGGCAGGCGACCAGCCCTGCTACTACGCTGGTTAATGCGCCTTCCATCCCGGCAATGCAAATGATTACAGCAGCATTTTGAAGGAGTTCCATCTTATCCAGCAAACGGTGCACTCCTGCAACTCCCACATCAAACGACCTTTCGACCCGCTCGCCATAAAACTCGAGGGTTTGGGCGGCTTCTTCCGCTACCGGTATGTCGGAGGTGCCAGCCGTGATAACCAAAGCATAATCCGCCTCCTCCGCAGGCGTTTTATTTTCACCCCGGGTGATTGTGATCAGGTGGGAGGTCGGGTCAAAACGTGCGTCTGGAATGCGCTCGGTGACTTGCACCCCCATTTCCTCGGATGCACGTGTAGCCAAAATCCGCTCGTTTGAGGAAGTCATGATTTCGAGAATCTGAATCACCTGGTTTATGGTTTTATCTTGACAAAAAACAACCTCTGGCAGTCCGGTGCGCAGGGCGCGATGAGAATCCAGGTGAGCGAAGCCGATGTCGTCGTACGGCATTACCTTTAGAAAATCCAGGACTTCATCAATCGAAGTTTGATCCTTTTGTAATTCTTCTAATTTCTTGCGAATCTTTTCATTATCCATTTGTGTTTAGGGTTTCATTTAAACTGCCCGACCGGAATCCAGCCAGGTCGATGGTTATATAAGCATAACCGATTGCCTTAAGTGATTCAACAATCTGCTCTCTATGCTCCAAAACCTTCCAGAAATCAGCGGGATTTACTTCGATGCGTGCCAGGTCCTGGTGGTGGCGGACTCGCAGCTGTTGGAAACCAAGGTTCCTCAGGACTTCTTCAGCCCGTTCGATTTGCGACAGCAGCGGGATAGTTACCTGAGTGCCGTACGGGATGCGTGAGGAAAGACAGGCTGCCGAAGGTTTATTCCAATTTGGCAAACCTAATTCTTTCGCCAAAACTCGCACCTCGCTTTTTGTAATTCCCGCTTCCATCAACGGACTGCGTATCCTATGTTTTGCGGCTGCATCTCTACCTGGTCGAAAATCTCCAGTGTCATCTGCGTTAGTTCCATCAAGCACGTAACTGATATTTGCTTTCCTTGCGAAGCGTAGAAATTTGCCGTAAACCTCATTCTTGCAGTGAAAACAGCGCATGGGTGAGTTTTGCAGGTATTGAGAATTATCGGTTTCATAAGTCTTAACAGAAATTGACGCACGCCCATTAATCTGGACAGGTCAATGGTTTCCTGCAGTTCCCGCGCCGGAAGGGAAGGCGAGACTGCCGTCAGCGCGATTGTATTTTCACCCAACGCATCATGGGCGAGTTTCAATACCAGCGTGCTGTCGACCCCGCCTGAAAATGCGACTGCAGTCCGTCCCATGTTGGCGAACTGCTGTTTAAGATCCTGGATTTTTAATTCTGTGTTCAAGGTTCGTTTACCGGAATCTAGCGGAATGAATCACTGTATGGAGAATTAGTTTCACTTGTGTCAATTATATACTTTTGTTATGAAAATTAGCAGCGTCATTCAGAAGGTGAAATACATGGGCTTCCTTTGATCTAAACGCTGCAAACCAGCTTCGTGTGCCATTTGGACTGCATCCTGAAATTCCTTTACTTTGAGCGGCCGGTTTAACTTGGGATATCTGCGCGCATTAAACGCAGGTCTGTATTGGTCCATCAAATTCAAATAGGTATTGGGTGAAATCTCTTCAGCCAGAAAACGAACGATTTCAGCCGTCTCTCCCAGATTGTTTGGAAGCACAAGGTGGCGGACCAGAAGTCCGCGTTGAGCGACCCCGCGCTCATTGAGCCGCAGGTCGCCTACTTGCGTGTACATTTCTTTAACGCCTGCCTGGTTTACTTCCGGATAGTTCGGAATTTTTGAGTAATGGCGGGCGATCCTTTTGTTGGAATATTTCATGTCCGGCATATAGATGTCGAATACGCCATCGAGAAGCTTTAATGTTTCCAGCGAGTCATAACCGCCGGTGTTGTACACCAATGGAATTCGCAGACCCGCTTTGGCGGCTATCAACAGCCCAGCCAGGATTTGCGGCACCACATGGCTTGGGGACACAAAATTAATGTTGTGGCAGCCGCGGCTTTGTAAGTCGAGCATCATCTCGGCCAGGTCTTCCGGTTCGATGTATCTACCTGAGTCAGTCTGGCTGATGTCATGATTCTGGCAGAATTGGCAGCGCAGGTTGCAGTGTGTGAAAAAGATCGTTCCTGAGCCGCGCCAACCGCGCAAGGGATCTTCTTCGCCCATATGAGATCCGCAGCTGCTTACCTGGGCGCGTTCACCCGTTTTGCATATACCAGTCACTCCTGCGCGCCGGTCGGCGCCGCACTCCCATGCGCAGATGTTGCATTCAGACAGGCGCCGGTAAGCTTCATCAGTTCTATTTTGAAGCTCATCATTTTCCATTAAACTTAAATATGCGGGTACAAAATCAGACATCGAACTTGTATTACTTGATTATTTGATCCATTTCATAAACACAAATTTACTTATTTCCGGCGCCTGAACAATAACAGAAGCAGGAGAATTGTAGTCAGCGGCCAGAACCAGGCCAGATCACCCGGACCATTGCGACCCGTACGCGCTTGATCACGCTGGATATGAATCAGACGATAATCTTTGGTCGCTTCATGGAATTCTTCATCGGTCATTCTGCAGGCGTCAAGACCGGCTAACTTGCCGGCAAAACCGCTCGCAATAATCACCTGACGCATTTTTTCGAGAGCCCCTTCTTCTTCGGATACATCTTCGGCTTTCCCCGCCCACCAACTGCCGGGAAGCCAGATTTCGACATGCGGGTAAACCAGAATATTCTGATACCAATCGGAGTTTGAACCAAATCCAGCCGTGCAGT
This sequence comes from uncultured Chloroflexia bacterium, assembly GCA_963753725.1. Classification (GTDB taxonomy): domain Bacteria; phylum Chloroflexota; class Anaerolineae; order Anaerolineales; family UBA4823; genus CAVWDI01. The sequence continues at coordinate 151,257 of CAVWDI010000009.1, forward strand.
ATACTTCGCCATTTACGACCGCGTAATTCAGCGGTGTGCGTCTGCGCAAACGGGTTTTTCGTCCGGTATGTGTGAGCACCATGATGCGCCCGAACACTTCCGGCCAGATATTCAAAAATGAACCCAGTCCCAAGCGCCACATTCCAAGCATAAACTTATTAAAATGTTTGAAGCCCTGGCGTAAATTTTCTTCCTGTTGTTTTTCTAATTCTGTCATGGCTGCCTCTCTTTATCCTTATATTTCTTGATGGTCGCAGTACCAATTGTAAGCCTCCTGTACGGCTTTGTGAGTAGTTGCTTGATTAGAGAATTGGAAAACGTTTTTCGCCTTGTCGGTCGAATAATAGAAAAAGAAGCTGGATTTTCGCGGCAGGTCACCTCCGATTGGCAAAGGAAAAATTTTTGCTAATATTTCGATTGGCTTGGCGATGATTTTCAGGAACCAATCCGGCACTGTGAATAAAGGCGCTTGCGCACCAACCACCTGACTGACGAGATTGAGGTATTCCAGGTAAGTCATGTTTTCGCCCCCAAGGATATAACGCTCACCGCGTTTCCCGAATTCAAAAGCTTTCAAATGACCGTCCACCAGGTCATCGATATGGATCACATTCAGGCCACCAGGCGGCGCTGCGAAAAGATGATTCTTGGCGGCATGGATGATGGTCTCACCGCCAATGCGGTTGATATCACCTGCACCGATCACCAGGGTAGGGTTCACAATTACGGCATCCAATCCCCTGGCAACCGCCGCCTGGACTTCCAATTCAGCGCGGTATTTGCTGTGACCATACGGCCACCACCTGGCTGGAAAATTCCAGGTATTGTTTTCGTTCATTAAAATATGTTTATCTTTACTTTGAGGGATCTTTCGAGGAACGCCCAGCGCGGCGGTTGTGCTGGTATGGATGACCCGTTTGACTTTCGATTTCATTGCGGCCTCTAACAGGTAACGTGTCCCCAGTACGTTGACTTTATACAGCTCTTCGACAATGACTGGTCTTCCTAGCCTGGCGGCGGTATGAAAGACGATATCGACATCCCGCATTGCGTTCAAGATCGATTCCGGTTGGGTGATATCCCCATCAGCATGTTCGACCTGCAGACCACTTAAGAGCAGTAAAGAACTGTTGGGTCGATGAAAAGCGCGCACCTCGATACCGGCATCAACCAGCCTGTGGCATAAATTTGATCCGATAAATCCAGTTGAACCTGTAACGAGAGCTTTCAATATAGCAGATTTGGATGATTAACCCAGCCACTCGATGATGGTTGTTTCTCCCTGGCCTACTCCAACACACAGGGTTGCCAGACCGTAATATGGTCTATCTTCACCGGGGGCGCGGCGCCGCATTTCGTGCAGCAGCGTGGTCAAAATGCGGGCTCCGGAGCATCCCAGGGGGTGACCTAAAGCGACCGCGCCGCCGTTTACGTTGGTAATTTCATGCGGCATATCCAGTTCCTGCATGACGGCTAACGCCTGGACTGCAAAGGCTTCATTCAGTTCGATCAATCCGATGTCCTGCATTGTCAGGCCGGCTCGTTCCAAAGCTTTCCTGGTGGCTGGTATCGGACCCAGACCCATGGTGCGCGGGGGCACCCCAGCTGCGGCGGAGGTGATGATGCGTGCCATCGGTATAAGATCGAGTTCAGCGGCTTTACCCTCGCTCATCAAAAGCACCGCCGCCGCACCGTCATTCAGTCCGGAGGAGTTCCCAGCAGTGACGGTGCCTTCTTTACGAAAGGCTGGCTTCAAACGCGCCAGGGCTTCTAACGAAGTGTCCCGGCGCGGTCGCTCGTCTGTCTCAATCAACAGGTCATCTTTTTTACGGCGCGGGACGGGTACCGGGACGATCTCTTCAAAGAATTTTCCCGAATCGATCGCCGCGACAGCACGCTGGTGGCTGGCGAGGGCGAATTTGTCCTGTTCCTGGCGAGTTATATATGTTTTATCCCAGATATTCTCTGCAGTTACGCCTAAAGCATCCGTTCCATGAAGCTGTTCCATTATGGGATTGGGATAGCGCCATCCCAGGGTGGTGTCCCACATGGTTTGGTTGCCCCAGGGGTAAGCCCGCTCCGGTTTGGGGACTGAGAATGGCGACCGGCTCATACTTTCCACACCGCCTGCAATATAAACGTCCCCTTCATCGCATTTTATGGCGCGGGCAGCCATATTGACGGCATTTAATCCGGATGCGCACAGCCGGTTGAAAGTAACCCCGGGCACCTCGACCGGAAATCCTGCCAGCAGGCTGGCCATACGAGCCACGTTGCGGTTGTCCTCACCTGCCTGATTGGCACAGCCCATATATATCTCTTCCACCTGTGCAGGATCGATTCCGGTGCGTTTAATTATTTCTTTAAGGACGAATGCGGCCAGATCATCAGGTCGTACCGAGGCTAGTGCGCCCCCAAACGCTCCGATTGGTGTTCGAATCGCGTCAATTATGACAGCTTCTGGCATGGTTTGCTCCTGTTTGGAAAGTGAAAATTTTGGTAGCAGCTTGCTATTTAAATTCTACCACTTGAGGCTGCAGAGTTGATTTTGTACGGTAATAAATCAGAGATATTGATAAAAAGATACAAATCTAAAAGAGTGCGATTTGGTATTATTTTCACACAAGGATTTTTTCTTTTATAATGTCTGCAGTAGTGAATAGAAAAAATTATTAATGGGAGACGAAAATGCCGAATAGTGTATATAAAGTTATTGAGATCATTGGGACCAGTCCTGATTCCTGGGAGAAAGCTGCCTCGACTGCCGTGGAAACTGCATCTAAGTCACTGAAAGACTTGCGCATAGCGGAGGTAGTCGAGCTAGATATGCAGCTGGAAGAGAGCAAGGTGATCGCATATCGTGCAAAAATCAAAATATCCTTTAAATATAAATCGGAGTAATCAAAGCTATTAATCATCCCAATGGTAGAAATTGCTTTTGGGACCCTGGAAATCCATATACCTGGATTTTAGATATTGAGGTGTTAACGTATCCAGGGAGATACAGCCGATTGAGGGATAACCTTTTGAAGCCGCTTCATCCATCAGATATTGGTTTAATCCTCTCGTATAAATGCCAGTGCGCCTGCGCTCATTGTTTGTACAACTGCGGACCGGATTGGGTGGAATGGATGCCGCCTTCGGAAGTTCAGGCAGCGCTGGAAGCCATGCTGAATTGGGACCATCATTTCCAGGTGCATATTACTGGAGGCGAACCTTTTCTCAACTACCCATTGCTTAAGGAAGCTGTGCAGCAAGCGGTAAGTTTGGGAATCCCGTGTTATGTGGAAACGAACGCCGGTTGGTGTGTACGAGAAGAGTTGGTGGAACGCCGCTTTTCGGAATTACGCAATTGTGGTCTAAGTGCCGTGCTTATCAGTTGTTCTCCCTTCCATGCCGAGAGCATCCCGCCCCAACGCACCTTGCTGGGGATAGATAAGGCGATCCAAATATTTGGCGCCCAGAATGTGATCGTTTACCTGGCGGATTGGATGCAAAAAGTTGCGGGAAATGATATCCAGGATACAACGACATTGGAGCATTACATAATTCTTCACGGAGAAAAGAATGCCGGCAGGTTGTTCTGGGATGGGTACAGTTTGATTCCGGGAGGGAGGGCGGCTTATCGACTGGGGCATTTGGTAGATAAACATCCAGCAGACCGTTTTATGGATGAAAATTGTTCGATAGAAATCCTATATGCTCACCATTCACATTTCGACCTTTACGGCAATTATATATCTGGATTTTGTGGGGGATTGACAATCGGCAGCTGGCGTGAATTACCTCAATTAATGGAAGCGTTTTCCTCAGGGAGTTATCCGCCGCTGGTAAGAAACCTGATAGAAAATGGACCCTATATTCTATTCCAATACGCTGTTGATGCTTTCGGGTATATCCCGGATGAGGAAGGGTATGTTGGAAAGTGCCACCTGTGTGTGGATGTGCGCAGACATTTAGCAGACAGGGATGAGTTTTTTGAATTACAGCCGGATTTATTCTATTCAATGATATAAACCCGGTCGTTCAACATTTCATAAGGGGTTTTAAATGAAGAAATTTGTTATTTCCCAACTGTTGATCGTGCTGCTGATATCCGCCTGCAGCAGTGGAGCAACTGGTCCGGTTATTGAGGCAAATGATGCCTGGGTGCGGTCTGCAGGAAATATGAAAATGGAAAATCAAGGTAAATCAGAAATAGAGTCCGGTTCACATGAGGGGGAAATGGGAGGTATGGGGGTAAACTCGGCCGCTTATATGATACTGGTCAACAAAGGGGATCAAGCGGATAAGTTGATCCGGGTTGAAGGGGATGTCTCGCAGGCTGTCGAAATTCATGAGACCCAGATCAAGGATGATGTGATGCGCATGCAGCAAATTGAATTTATTGAAATTCCGACCAAAGGGCAGGCGGTACTAGAACCTGGCGGAAAGCACATCATGCTGATCGGATTGAAGGAAGAATTAAATGCGGGGGATATCGTGACATTAAAACTGGTGTTTGAAGCCGCAGGAGAGATTGAGGTTGAAGCGGTAGTGAGGATGCCTTAAGCGAGTTCTTATCTGTTAGGTGAATGAGACCGTCTCTGATTTGAAGAATTGGACCAATGAAACGATCAAATTTTTCGTAATCCATTTAAAGCATCTTGGACGGTAAGCCAATCTGTCTCAGGGAAAAGTTCGGCTATCTGCGGGGTAAAGGTCTCTGAACTGCGTAGTATTTTTGAGGGATCGCCGCAGGCTGCGATTTTACCTCCATCAAGTATTGCGACCCGGTTCGCAACCAAAGCGGCCAACTCTACATCATGTGTGACCAGTAAAACTGCCATGCCTGCCTGGCGCCATTCCTCTAATAGTTTGGCCAGGGAGTCCTTGGCGGCATAATCCAACCCGCGCGTTGGCTCGTCCAACATCAATATCTGTGGAGAGGTGATTGTTACCGCGCCAATCGCAACCCGCTGCCGCTGACCGACGCTTAAGTCGCGGGTAAGCATGCCCCTGGTCCTCGAGCCCAATTCGCTTAAGCGTGTGCAATACTTCCAATTTTGCGCTCTCCAAAGCTTTATCATCCATCGATGGGTGGTGATTTACCAGCGTCACCATCAATTCTTCCATCACGCTGTCTGAGAAGAGCAGCGAATTGGGATTCTGGGGCAGATATCCGACATGCCTGCAGATTTCAGCCACTTTCATGCCGCTGGTCGATTTCCCATGCAGATATACATTCCCGTCCTTCTGGCGGATAAAACCAACGATCGTGCGCAGCAGTGTGGTTTTACCGGAACCATTTGGGCCCATTAAAGCCAGGATTTCGCCCTGCCGTAGATCCAAGTCGACATGTTCGAGGATAATATTCTTACCCAGTTCTACTTGAAGGTTTTGTATTTCAACAAATATTTCAAATTCATTATTTACCCGCGCTTGGGTATTTTCCTGCTCAATATCCTCGATTTTGTAACCCTGTGTAAATAATCCCTTTTCTTCGATTGATATTGGCGTCGGTTCAATACCCAGCGCCATCCCTAATTTAGCGACCGGTGGAGCGAGGTCGATCTTTTGAATTACCTTGCGCGGCACGCCGCTGATGACACCTGCCGTGTTCTTTTGGAGATAAACCAGATTATCGACGAAAGATATTATGCGTTCAATGCGGTGTTCGGAAATCAGGATGGTTAACCCGAGGGTTTCATTTAAGCGTTTTAATGCCAGAAGTACTTCCTGGGCAGATAAAGGGTCCAACTGAGAGGTGGGTTCATCCAACACGAGGATTGACGGTTCCAGTGAAAGGGCGGTCCCGATAGCCACGCGCTGTTGTTCGCCCCCGGATAAGGAATCGATGATGCGATTTCTGGCTTTTTAAGGTCTAACAGTTCCAGGATTTCGTCAACTTTAGCCTGCATCGCTTCAGGTTGCATGGCAATATTTTCAAGCGTAAATGCGATTTCATCCTCCACCCGATCGACGATAAATTGAGATTCCGGATCCTGAAATACAAAGCCTACATGCCGGCTTATAACTTTCGGGGAGGCTATAACTGGATTCAAACCATTTACAGTAATTTCCCCGGACAGTATGCCCCCGCTGAAATGGGGTACCAATCCATTTACGCAGCGCAGCAGTGTAGATTTGCCGGAACCAGAGGCGCCGATCAGGAGAGTAAACGAACCTTCTTTGATATCAAGGTTTATATTCCGAACCGCAGGCTGGTCCGAGCCAGGATAAGTGAAAGTGAGATTATTAAAAAAGATCATTTTCAAATTTTTCGATTAAATTTTAATTGAACAGTTCATTATCGGCATTTGTTTTCCATGTCGCTGGGATGACCAACACGAAGCTGGCCAGCGCGATTAAGAAATCGAATTGCGGGAGGGTTAAAGATAGGATAGGGATTGTATGCAAGTGAACTTTTATCGCCCCACGGGACCGGCAGAAGATAGATAGAAACGATGAACGCACACCCGGTGATTACTAGCGCATCACGATATGTCCAGGCTTCACGGCGGTATTGGCTTCTCTGTACACGCCTGCCTCCGGACCACAATGCGTAAAAAATCAAGCTTATTCCGAATGCGGCGATGATGATTCCAACCACTCGGAAAGCGGCGGTCAGCTGAAACAACCAGCCGGCCAGTAAGAAAAAAAGCCCAAACACAAGTCCCAACCTGGTGTGTGCTGCACGGTGTTCCCCCTCATCCCCGGCGAAGCCGCGCGCCGTCATCGTTTCAGCCAGCCCCATGGCGCGTTCCAGACCGCCGATCAGGAGCGGCATGATTAATGGCAGCCAGTCCTTTAACCCTTGTACCCGGTGTCCTCGTATGGCTTGCGATTCGCGTATCTGCTGTACCTGCCGGGTGGTGTTAGGCAGGAATGTAATGGCGATGGATGTGACAACTGCCAGCGGGTAAAATGCACGCGGGATTAAGCGTATCAACGATCTAACTGGAAGGGATAGGTTAACGGTCATAAACGCGATCAGGATGCCGCTGAGCACCAAACCATTGATCGCTCCAAATGCCAGGGCTTCCAGGGTAACTGGTCCTCCGAGGTAGGGTATCCAATCCGGAAGATAGACCAGCACAGTATCTCCGAAACGAGAAATCAAGCCATTGAACAAAGCGGAAAAGAAAATGATGTAAAAGGATATTCGCAATGGAGAAAAGGGGATTACTGAACGGCTGTTAGCGTATTGATTTTTGACCCGCTTTACAGCAGATAACCATACAAAAATAATAGTTAGCAGGATTAACACAGGTAGATAGGATTGCGGGTGGACCAGATCACAACCAACGTGGTGGCTAACCAGATGACCCAGGTCCATGTGTTCAACATTGGATTTATCTTTGAGAATCCTCAAGCATATCCATGGATTGGGTTGGATTGTATTGAAAGGAAAATTTGCGTTTGAAACGGCGTAACGCCTTTAAAGTTGCCCCACCGAAGAGCATAATAAATAAGAAATTTCCGATCGCCCGCGCCAGGTCCCATACCAGGGAGGTGACCAGGTAATATACAAGATAGCGTTTTAGAGTTCTCAATCCAGCTTATACCCGGCTGCCAGAATTGCGCTGTTGGACCAGAAATAAACGGCCAGGACCATAGGTTGAGGATCATCCCATACAGGATCCCCCACAGGGCTCCAAAGACTGCTAATATCATGACTTCAGAAAATTGTCCTTTAATCCCCAATTTACTGACTACAATTCTGCAAAGCGGGGCGCTCATACCAGCCCAGCCCGCAGCGAACATCTGGCTCGGCAGCCAGGGACCAACGCCGCCTGTGACCAGCGCAGAAACAAATATCGTCAGCGATCCGATCAGGAACCCAAACCTTCCACCGAAGACGTAGCCGGTTGACACAATCAAAAAAAATATGGGACTGAAGCCGCCCGGTCCGGGGATGGCCACTTCTAAAAAACGCAGCGCAGCATTGATTGACACCAATAATCCGAGCAAAGCTACAAATTTAGCGTCCACCGATCCACCCTGTACTTCATACAGCATCACGACTACACAGATGGCTAATAAAAGGGTCAGCATGAGCGGCATTTCAACCGTTCTCGGCTGCGTGTTGAATACAGCCTCCATCAAGCTGGGAAAAATCAGCGGGTACAGCAATCCCATCAATCCTATGATGGTGCTGAGAGCGTAAATAAGGATACTTGTTAGATTGCCTACCCCTGATTTGCGAGAGAACATTTTGTCTATTCTAAATTTTATGGGAGAAGAACATTTACAAGACTCTGGACCGTCATTAAAATGTCACTGATAACCGAACCGATCGTTGAGTCATTTGTTGGTAACGGGGTTGGGGTGGGTTGCGTTAATTTTTTGGAGGCTGCATTATCTGGGGCCGCTTTCTTAGGCAGGTTAGCTTTGGAGGGAATAGACTGGTCCTGCTCGGTCGGAATACTCCTGACAATTATCGGAGTTATTGTCCCCTGTCCTAAATTGTTCTGCATAAGAGTTGCTGTTGCTGTCCCTATCGTGCTCCCATCAGCGGACGTTTCCGAAATAAATAGGACTGGTGCAGGTGTGCTGCTTGGAATTGGGATAGCAGTATTGGATGGTGGCAGGATTTGTGTGTTGGTTATCATCGCCGCCAATGCTGGTACAGAAGTATAAGTTGGGATGGGTGTGCCGGTCACTTGAGGGGTTGAGGTGGCCAGAGGTGTGTTGGTCGATGTGTGAGTGGGAGTTGTCGCTTCGGATTTTATGCATATATCATCAAAGGAGGCAGGTTGTGGTTCAACGCCATAACCCCATACCCAGGCATCCACATCGCCGTCCCTTACTTCGCTGACACTTGCGCCTCGCGCCGAATAAACCCATTCGTTATTTATCAATCGCCAATAGGACCAGAATAGTGGCTCCTGGCATTTCAGGCAGGAATCATCTGCGGGACAGCCAATAGTACCAATTTTACATACTGCCGCGCCCAATGGAGAATAATTTGCCTGCATGTCCAATCCAGAGCGTTCCAGCAGTTCAATACCTGATAAACTATCACCATCAAAAGAAATACAGATTGATTCTACAGAGCCGTCACCAAACTCTACAACCAACCCGGCCTGCCCCGTCTTTTGGGCATTCGAAGTTAAATTGGGGATGAACGCCAAACTAATGATCGTCAGCCAAAATAATAAGGTACGTTTATTCATAAATAGGTCATTTCAAAACGATAAAATCCCTCACCAAAGGGAAACATACGGGATAAACAGTGGGCAGGGGGGCAGTTTTGCTTTTTTAATCGGAAAGGGTCGTTTCAATAATGCCGGAACTGCCTGTTGGGTGGCCAATATATTGGAACCTTCCCCTTTCATCCATTCAAAGCTTCCATCTGGAAGCTGTAAATCCAGTAAATAGCTAATCGGGTCAGTACTGCCGACGACCCATCTGCCAGCAGTTGGATCCTCCCCGGCTGCTATAATGGCTTGGACTGCATAAGCGGTTGAATTGGTATCGCTTGTCGTTGTATAAACATCGCTGTAGAAAAAACCAGCATCTGTCCCCTGTGAGGATTTAATAAAATTAACCCCGCTGATCACTTCTGTAGTTGCCGACGTCTCCCCGGCAGCCAATAAAGCCATCACAACCGCGGCGGTGGTATTGGTATCGGTGGTAAAGAATGGTAGATCGCCGTATTTCCAACCGCCATCCAGTTGAATCTTACTCTTTAGATAATCTACCGCTTTTGGAGGAATAGGCTGGTTTTTAGATGCTAAACCCAAAATCGCAAATGCCTGGTTTATGCTGTCCGGATGATAAATTCCGGTAGCTGAATTGTAGAAATTTTCTGGTTTGGCGGCATCCGATGGCAGGCAGCTATCAGCTGCAACTAATCCCATGACTAATTTTCCGGCTTCCCCGGCTGTAACTTTGGAGTAACCCCTTGCGTTTGATAACCAGTATTCCGACAGGGAAAGACTGTCATCTCCATTCCGCCATTCACTTGCTTCATAACCTCCCGAACCAATTGCCAGAGTTGTATCAGAGCTGGAAGCTCCGGTCCCATAACCGCCAGTTTTTGGATCCTGTTGGGTAAGCAAGTAATCCAGCGCGTCGTAGGCCGCTGAAGTTAAGGGATCGACCGATACAGCCGCTGAGACCTGATTATTTAATAAGCTAAGTAAAAGGAGGACGATTAATAAACCGACAGAACTGGAAAGAAGTGGATACATTTTTTTCATGAGGTAGCCTCCGCGTTATTGAAAGAGTTTTGGTTATTTTGGCTGTGGTGAGGGCGCTGGGATAGATAACACAAAACCCGCCCAATTTGGGCGGGAGGCTTTTCGAAATAATTCTGGAGCTATGTGGATGGTTTTTGTTTGTAAGCTGTTCCACGTGCTCGGCCTCCCTTACCACGAGAGAGATTACGAGCTAGGCAGAGGCGGGAGTTCGGGCTTCACGAAGATCGTGTTACCGTTGCGGGACAGCACCGGTCTTCCATTCCATAAGAAGGGTCACCGGTTTTCCCCTTTATACGCCGCGCGTCCGGGCGGGGGGCGTACCTTTACCTGGCTAGTTTTATTTGTATTAATTTATCATTTAGCTAGATGTTTGTCAATGAAAACGTGCTGTTTAAAGTTTAACACTTTTCGAATTTCTTTTGTACTTCGGTGAACTAATATTCTATTGGTGGATTTTATTCTTGCGCAATTATCTCGTCCGCAGGTGGTAGTTCATCCGATTCAAACTCTCCCCAGCGCCAGCCTTCAATTGCCCCACCTTCGATGCTAGAGTCCGCCGCGCCAACCTGGTAGCTCTGCCACTCCTCACCATCCCAATATTCGTAATTCCAAAACTTTTCTTCTTCACAGAAGCAATCGTCTGCCGGACATCCTACACCCTCGATGCCGCAAACTGCGAACGATCCATCTCCGAAATCCTTAATATCTAAATTCAGTCCGGTTGATTTAAGCGCTTCAAATCCAGATACGGGTGCATGAACAAAAATTTTCTGTGTTTGATAATCATCCGGGCTGTATTGGATAACAAGATATACAGACTCTGTTCCGCTGACTTCTGTATCCGGACTATGTTGTTCAGGGGTGGTCCCCGGTGAGGGTTGGGTAAGCAGTATTGAGATTAAAATAATAATATTTATGATCAGGATGAAAGCCGGTACGATTAAAATACTTTTGCGCATATGTATTTACCAAATTGATAAAAGAAATTTTTTGCTTTCAAAATTCTATTTGAGCCGGGTGATCTTATTGAATATGATCCTGGCCAGTTCGTCAGGATTTTGTGTTCCGATGAGGATATTTTCGTCCTTTTCTAAAACTAGTTCTATGCCTGTTGTACCGCTGATGTTATAGATTTTTGGATTTCCAGCGCCCCAGCTGATCTCCCAGAAACCAATCTCTTTAAAAGGACCGTTCTCGACAGGTTCTACTCCAGCGATATCCTTTATTGGTATTGTTTGGTTCGTGAACGGTTTGATTCGGATTTTGATGCTCTCATCCATCACTTCGGTAATCATTTTGGTGAAATAAATTAGAGCCGGCACTCCGATTCCAACCAAAACAAAAAGTGCAATTACAAGCCAGTTTGGTAGGGGGGTCGTGCTGGTGGGTGTGCCAAGGATGATTTGCAGTAGAAAGCTGTACCAGCTCAGCCCGGTAGCCGCCAGCAGGAGTAACAAGATCCAACGCTGGCGGTAATATTGGGTCTCATGATAATGAACAAGTACTGAAGGTTCAATATTCATAAGCGCTGCCGCCGATAAATTCCCTGATCAAAGATTCCTGCGGTACGACAGCATCATCTTCAACCGGATCAAATTCACTCAGCACCTTTTGAACCCGATTTGCACGTTCGTATGCATCGGAACGCAGCGGGTCATCGCAGTATTCTTCAATCCATTTATTGAAGTTGTCAAAAAGTTTTGGTTTATATATAGATAGTTCATACGGCATAGCGCTGTTGACAATATGATCAGCCTGGTTTAGATAGGGGATGATGTGGCGCATTTCACTTGACCGGACGTAATGCCAGTGCAGCAAAGTCTTCGTGGGATCGTACGATCGGAAAGCAGCGTCGCGCAGCATGCGCCGCATCAAGCGGATATCGGTCCACCTGATGTATTTGCCGTCAGAGGATTTCATTTGCAGCAGCGGTTCCAGATAGAGTTTGAATTTTTGATCCTTTGGAACGCTCTCGGTCATATCCGCGTACAGTCCATGCAGACTGTCGATCAAGATGATCTCATCCGATTCAATCTTAAGTGGGGTGTGATCTAATTGTCTGCGGCTGGTCTTAAAATCATAGTAGGGGATCATTACCTCTTCCCCGGCGACTAACCTGCTTAAATGTTCGTTTATCAGGGGGATATCCAGAGCCTGGGGAGTCTCAAAATCATAATCGCCGAACTCATCTTTGGGGTGCATTTCCAGATCGAAGAAATAATTATCGACATTTAATGTTACTAATTTAATACCAACGTGTTGGAGATGCTGCGAGATTTTGATGGTGGTGGTAGTTTTGCCTGAAGATGAAGGTCCGCTGATGATGACCATCTTCAATTTTTGGCAGCATGTGAGCAGAGTTTGAACCGCATTCTCAACGTCTATGCGGTACGCATTCTCGGATTCAGCGATAATATCTTTAAGTTCACCGTTTGCCAGGCGGTCGTTATAACTTTCAATTGTATTCAAACCGTGCGACACTGACCAATCAAGCACATTCCAGATTTTCGCCCAGGGTATATTTTCAGAAGGGCGGGAAGCGCTTGCAGCTCGGTCGCGCCGCCGTTGGTTTCTTTCTTCCCTGTAAAGAATATAGGCTTTTGCTACTTTAGCGTGCCCGTTTTCGATGAGCACCTTTTCGACAATATCTTGAATTTCTTCAACAGTAGGGACCTGGTCTGCAGTGGTATTACTTTCCAAAATTTGGACGACCTGCTTGCTCAAGTTCTCGGCGGTCGCCTTGTCGCGACCACCGACTGCAACTGCTGCCCGATAGATGGCGTTGGTTATTCTTTCCGGATTAAATGGTACGATTTTTCCCGTTCTTTTTTCTATATATTGTATGCTGGTCATCTGTTTAGTTATTTACCTTTACAAATATTTCTTGAGTAATGCGCGGGCCCAGTACGAAATTATTTCCTTCTCCTGATACTTGCAGGCTGAGGTTTTCGTCGAGCGGTGAATACTCGAGAATTCTAAGGCTGACGTTTGGTATTATACCCATATCACTTAGATAACGCAGCAGTTCGGGATTTTCATCCCTTACCTGCAGAACAACCGCTTCCTGACCGGGACGCAGATCAGATAATGGTGATAATAACCTGTCTGGCATCTCTAATTCTCTGGTCGGTATTGGGTCGCCATGTGGATCGTGAGTAGGGTTGCCCAATGCTTTTGCAATACGCTCCTCAAATTCTTCAGAGATAACGTGTTCCAACCTGTCGGCTTCGGGATGCACTTCATCCCAGTCGTATTCCAACACTTCATGCAAAAACACTTCAATTAATCGGTGATGGCGGATGATTTCCAGTGCGATGCTTTCGCCTTTTTCCGTCAGCACTACCCCGCGGTGTTTTTGATATTCCACCACAGGCGGCTCGATATCATCTAGTTTTTTGATCATCCCGGTGACTGAAGCCGGCGCGAGACCCAATGCCATTGCGATCTGGTTGGTGCTGGCCCGCTCGTGTGTCGAGGTGATCTGGTAGATCGTTTTTAAGTAATCCTCAACAGTATGAGTAATTTCTTGAGACATCGAGTTTATCTATCCTGGTTGTTCTTGCTGAGCTTCTGAGACAATTATTTAAGCAATTATTCGCTCGTAGTTGAAATTCCGTTTACAGCAAATCTTCCACCAACCGCCAGATTTGGGCAACAAAGAATGTGACCATCAGGCCCATCACGACCGGTAATAATGTCGCCACGGTCGTCCATTTCTTGCTGCCAGATTCTTTATACATGGTGTAGATTGTTGTGCTGCAAGGGTTGTGGATAAGGCTGAACAACATCAGGTTGACTGCTGTAAGCAGCGTCCAACCGCCGGCCACAAGAATGCCTCTGGTTGCATTCTCTTCCGCTTCAAACATAACCCCTGAACCAGGTCCGACATCAGCGCCCATTACCAATACCGTGAGCATGAGTATGGTTGGGATCACGATCTCATTAGCAGGGATAGCGATTATGTAAGCCAGCAGTATTACGCCGTTTAATCCGATCAGAAAACCAACAGGATTGAGAAAGTTAATGATGTACTCAGCCAGGCTGACGCCGTTTATGGTTATATTTGCCACCAACCAGATGACAGCCCCAGCCGGCATAGCGAAGATGATTGCCCGCCATAGGACAAAAAATGTGCGGTCAATGATCGATGTGTAAATCGTCTTCAGTATTTGAGGAGGACGGTAAGGAGGTAGTTCCAGGCTGAAAGTTGACACTTCCCCTTTCAATACCGTTCGCGAGAGCGCCCAGGATACGCCAAAGGAAAGCATCACACCCAATACTGCAATGGCCAGAACAGCGCCTGCTGATATTAATCCTGCCAGGTACGTGGGCACTAATGCCCCGATGAAAAGCGTGGCAATCAGGATTTGTGTTGGCCAGCGGCCGTTGCATAATGCAAAGTTGTTAGTGATCATGGCGATCAATCGTTCGCGCGGGCTGTCGATAATACGAGTAGAAATAATTCCTGCCGCGTTACAGCCAAAACCCATCATCATGGTCAAGGACTGTTTACCGTGCGCGCCGCTCTTCTTGAATGCTTTATCGAGGTTAAATGCTACCCGCGGCAGATAACCAAAATCTTCAAGCAGTGTAAAAAGTGGGAAAAAGATCATCATCGGGGGCAGCATTACGCTGACAACCCAGGCTGTAGCCAGATACATACCGTCGATCAGCACCCCGCTCAACCACCAGGGCATGCCGATACTGGCTGCAATATTCAGTAGGAAGGGGTAAACTCTTCCGATTAAAAGTTCGGCGATCATCTTGGAGGGGTAGTTGGCTCCAATGATGGTCAGCCAGAATACGAGCGCAAAGAGTAATAACATGATTGGGAAACCCAACCACCGGCTGGTAACGACGCGGTCTATCGTGCGATCCAGATCGAAGCGCGGTTTTTCGCCGGGACGCGTTACAGCCCTATCAGCGATGTTGGCGGCCTCCGTAAAAGTCGTTTCCATAATCTGCTCATGGAAGTCTCCTCCGATCTGCCAGCGTAGGTCCTGGGCCGCGGCTAGTATTTCCTCAGCGGTTAATTGTTGTGCTGCATTCATTGAGCCGCCTCCAACTCGATTTCCAACCTCTGGCCGGGTATCTCTTGCTCAACAGTCCTCAATTCGCCAAGTTCACCTTTGTAAAGCGCTTCACTGATCCTCTCGTCCCCATCGAGCAATCGCTGGGCGACCCAGCGTGAATTGGGAAGTTGGGGGTAAACACTTTCAATTTTTTCCACCAGGATATCGATGGCGCCTTTTAGCTCAGGAGGTTCATTGAGTATCCGGTAGGGCTTGTTAATGGTTTCACCTGTTGCGACTTCGCTGATCGTTTGCACGAGCGCTTCCAGACCTTCACCTCCACGGGCGGAGGTGGGCACGACCGGTACTCCCAGGTCGCGCGCCAGGCGGCGTTCGTCAACCACGATACCGTGCCGCTCAGCTTCATCCATCAAATTAAGGCATACAACCACCCGGTCGGTAATCTGCATAACTTGGAGCGCTAGATTAAGATTACGCTCCAATTGGGTGGCATCAACAATCACGATTGTTACATCCGGTTGGCCGAATAAGATAAAATCACGTGCGATTTCTTCATCCAGACTGGTAGCCAGCAGCGAATAAGTACCGGGCAGATCGACCAGTTTAAATTTGGAGCCGCCGTATTCAAAACCGCCCTCTGCACGGGATACGGTTTTGCCGGGCCAGTTTCCAGTATGCTGGCGCAGACCGGTCAGGGCGTTAAAAACTGTACTCTTTCCAACATTGGGATTACCAGCCAATGCGACAACGAAATCCCAATCCTGCATATCGACACCCAGTTTCATCAAGTTGGCTGCGTTATGCACCGGGCAGCTCTGGCACTCGGAGGAGAGTGGGGCTGTTTTAATTTCTTTGATGTTCTTGGTTCCTTCTTTATCTTGTGTCATTAGAGCGCCTCCGGTGCGCCTTTAATTCGAATAAGGTCAGCCTGGTCATCACGTAAAGCGATCAAAGCGCCGCGGATACGGTATGCGGTTGGATCACCGCTGGGGCTGTTCATCTCAGCCTGGATAACAGTACCTGGTAGGATTCCCAAGTCCATCATCCTTCTGCGCTCGCTGCCTCTAAACCGGGGTGACAAGGTCAGCACTTCACCAGTTTCTCCGGGCTTGAGGATTGAAAGCGGTTCACCAACAATTTTCGCTTCGGGCACCTCCTGCGGTATCTCCACAACAGAAATATTGGAAGCCATAATTGGCGCTAATAAGTGTTCCCTGCCATTCGCCAGAAAGCGAATCCTTTGAGGCCCTGATTCGATAATTTGAACGAGCATTCCAGGGTGGACTCCTTCCGCAACCAACTGGGCAAAAACAGTCTCCGGCTCATCTTCAATGTGCACGATCCTAAGCGATTTATCCAGCGGCATTGAGGGCAGTGGTTCGCCGCCGTGCAGTACCAGCTCACCCTGCGCGGTGGGGATTGGGTCTCCGTGGGGGTCATGGGTCGGATTTCCCAATTGGGCGGATAAATCAGCCGTATCGGATAAGGTCAGATCATGCTCGTATCTTTCTGCCATATCATGCCATTCTGATTTGGTATATCCGGTCTCGTCTGAAAGGTACCTTTCCCACAAGCGGTGAGCACGGATGATCTGCAAAGCATATTCCTGACCATCCGGGGTTAACTTGAAAGTCTCGCCTTCCAGATCTACCAGGCCGCCCTCCTGCATCGATTCCAGTAATTTTGTTGCTTTGCCAGTATTAATCTGTAGCGCTCCAGCCAGGCTCTCTATTGTCGGTTGCCGGTGATGTCTTTCAGCTTTGTGGATGTGTTTGAGCGCATCTTCGCGTAATACACGTTCCGATAAACGCCGCATCCTTTGGAAATAACCGATCAGACCGCCTTTGGGCCAGAATAATAAGATGAATAAGCCCGTGAAAAACAGGCCGATGAGTAATGCAGTTAGTGGGTCATACATAGTTTTGTCTCCATTGTTTTTAAATCGCTTATATAATAATACAAAAATTATAATCTGTCAATAACCTAAATCGAAAATTAGGATAACCTAAATTATTGAGGAATAGCACCACCGTAAACGGATGGCGCTAGGGAACAAGAATAGGTGGTGCTAGGAAACGACTGTGATCGAAAGGGACGGTGGTCTGGATAGATCATGCTAGGGAACCACACTGAAAGGCGGTGTTAGGAAACAATAAAAGGCAGCGCTAGGAAACAGAAATAGCTGATGTTTTGGAATATGAACAGGTAGTCCAGAACCTATATATTATTTACTCTGGATTATGCGCCTACATATGGTTTCTGGTTTGTCTCCTTGCGGAATCAAGCTGGTGTATAAAAGAAGATATAGATGCTCAAATATTTTCGACCAGTTTCAGGATGGCAGTTGTGTTTAACAGTGCCTTGGGAACAAAAGAAGGAACCAGTACATATTCCTGATCTTTTGAACCGTCAGGGCTGCGTTCAGAGCAGTGAGGATTGGCGCCGGTGGGTCCCAAACCATCCAGGGTAGGGTAGCGCTCCCAGGTCCAATTGCCGTCGCTAAGACCGCCTCGGGCTTCTTCAATGGTATTCATTCCTAACGATCCTGCAGTTTCACTCCACAGCTTAAAAAGTTCCTGGGTGGAGGCATTCGGCGCCCAGGGCGGTGTTTGTTCTGTAATTTCTATGGATACTTTGCACGCATACCCATCCTGACTTGCCACCTGGGATTTCCCGTTCAGAGCCAACATTTTGACAATACCTTCATTAAAATTTCAGAGTCAAAGGCGCGCATTTCAACCTCTGCTTCAGCGTAATGTGGGACCCGGTTTACCACTGTTCCACCTTCGAATCTCCCGGGGTTGAAGGTGATTTCTTTTGCATAGTCTGTAAACGCGGCTATCGTCTGAATGGTATGCGCCATTTGAACGATTGCATTGGCGCCGCGTTCATGGCTGCCGCCCGCATGTGCGGCACGTCCCTCAACTTTAACGTCGAAAGTCGCTCGACCTTTGCGTGAGACAACCAGCGTGGATCCATTTTTATTGATGGTTCCGGCTTCGAATACCAAACAGGCTTTTGTATCTTCCGGTAGCATATCGTTACACAGCCGGCCGAAGTCCGGGGACAACCTCTCTTCGGCAGCGTTTAAGAAGATTTTCCAGTTGACAGAATCAAAAATTCTGGGATGGAACTTTTTTAAACCTTCCAGTACCATCAGGATCATAACAGTCCCGCCTTTGATATCCTCTGTTCCTGGTCCATATATGCGCTCACCTGAAACTCGCCAATGGAAATCATTTTCCAATTCATCCTCAGCTGAGAAAACAGTGTCCAGATGCGAAATTAATGCGATGGTTGGATTATTAACGTTGAATTTTGGGGATTGAAACACCAGGTGTTTTCCAAAGTTGGGGTTCTCGCATCGGACGTACCTGTGGTTAAAATTTAGTTCCTGAAAGAAATCAACCGTCAATTCCCCAAGCTTATTCACTCCTTCTGGATTATCTGTAAAGCTGTTGATAGCGACCATCTGGCGCAGCATCTCCAGGTAGGCTGGTAGTTTGGATTCGTAATATGAGCTTATTGTTTGAACGTCGTTGGTCATCAGGAATTACCTCAATATGAATTTTAGATTTAGAGGACATTATAAACTTCATTTCACTCATCATTGAATTTAATAGATACCCAGTCCTATAAAACCGAATTAGAAATTGTTCGGAAAAAAATCAAAGTATAAAAATTACTGGATATATGCCAAGTTAGTCGATTGCGTTTCACAGGAATAATTAATAGGCTCTATTGCTGAAATTGTGGTATCGATCATTTTGCGGAATGCTTGGATTGAACTTTGTTTTATAATTTTAGTAATTATAAACAGCATGAAATTCAATATTAAACCAATAGACCAGCAGGATGCCTGTAGCATTGCTGCCTGGCAGTACGAATCACCATACGCTGTATACAGTCTGTCGGAGGTGGATATTCCAGTTTTACTCGATCCTGATAATCGATATTTTGCTGTCCAAGATGAGCATGGACGGACAATTGGTTACTGTTGTTTTGGTCAGGAAGGTAGGGTACCCGGCGGTCTTTACAATGATACTGAGTCGCTTGTGCTTGATGTGGGAGTAGGGATGGATCCAGGATTGGTTGGGAGAGGTTTCGGAAGGAATTTTGTTGAAACGATCCTGCGATTTGGCGCTGAAGAATATCAACCTGTGAAATTACGCGTGTCGATAGCAGAATTCAATAAACGCTCTCAGAGGACATTTATGAATCTCGGTTTTATCGAAACATTTAGTTTCAATAGGGATGGCGATGGTAAACGATTTGTTCAGCTTGAGCGAGAATTGGACCGGTAAATTTAATCAGAGAATTATATTCATAAAGTTGTCTGCGGTGTAACGCTTGTTCTCGGGAGGTTTCGATATGCTTGGTACACTATTCGAGACGAATAACATAAAGAGGATTTTTGGAGGGTTGTTGTTATTAGGGAGTATAGTTTTCGCAGCTTTCCTTATTTTCAGTCTGGCAAAAGACTTGGCAATTTGGGGTTTTGGCCGGCAAGTATCTGCAGTCATGCTTGACCGTTGGACGGAAGAGACAAGTGAAGAGGGGGCGCGGGAAAAGACTTTCCAATATTTCATCAAGTATCAATTTGAAACGGATGACGGAAGATTGATTACCCGTGTAACCAGTGTGGGCGCTCGAGAATGGGTCGGTTTTGGGATGCCCGGTGAATCGAGTATAGTTTATCAGGAGCAAGAGACGGTTCCGGCAGATGATATGCGTAATGCGCAGCTTGGCAATAGAATAGATGTTATATATTTTCCCCTCTACCCGGAACACAACCGTCTCAATGATTTGCGTTATATACCTTTGTATCTGTGTTTATATATCCCCACTTTGGTACTGAGTTTGATAGGAATAAGAATTGGATGGAGTTTGGTGAGATCAAAAAATTAGATATGGTTAAATCAGAATGCCAGCAAGTGAATTAATTATGGAGTAATAAATAAATAAAAAAGCGCCGGCGATTGTTTTTTCACCGGCGCTCCACTAAGAAATTATATTTTATTCCTTGTCCTTCAATTCATCTGGAAGTACGGGTATTTTAATCATCATACCAGCATGGACCGCATTGGGATTGTCTCCAACGACGTCTTTGTTAGATTCATAAATCAATTGCCAGTATGGTGGAGTGGCGTGATTGTAATATTTGAGGGCCAGGTGGCTCAACGTTTCTTCAGAGGTAAGCTCGTGGGTGGTGATGAATTCGGGTTCATCAGCTTTTGCTTTACGGCCATACTTGCCTTCCCACTTTGCAGCATCTTCTGAAGGTGGGGTTGACTTTGACGCTTGCATCTTGAGATCTCTTTCCATTTTTTTAGCTTTCGCATCTGCGGCGGCAGCGCGTTCGTTTGCTTCCTCGAGCTTCTTTTCTAATGCGGCTTTTTCCGCGGCGTCTTCTCTCGAAGCTTGAGCAGCAGCATACTGGGCCGCTTTCACCTTTGCCTGTGAATCTTCTACTTCTTTCTTTGCTTCTTCAACCTGCTCTTTCTCATCGCGTGTGCTGACCATATCGATCATACGATCAAATAGACCTTTCTTCTTTTCTTCTTCGCTCATTTTTTCTCCTTTATTGGTTTATTTAGCTGCTTTACTTGATTAGATGCAGCTTTTAATTAAAAGTTACATTAATAGGTGTAGGTCGTTGACTAATAGGATTTGGGTGAATATTCCTCCTCCTTCCTCTCTCCTTTTAATATAACATAAATTTTTGATGGTTCTCTGACAAATTTATTTCCGATGTTAACCAATATTAACTTGACACATATTAATTCATTCACTATAGTGAATTCAACCAGGTAATAATATTCTAAAAAATATTTGGACGCAATTTATGGTTGATTTGAATAAACGTAAAGCGCTGTTTCTTTGTACTGGTAATTCCTGCCGGTCGCAAATGGCAGAAGCGATTGTCAATAACAGGATGGAAGGCGAATGGCTTGCATACAGCGCGGGTACCAAACCAGCAGGATACGTTCATCCAAAAGCGATAGAGGCGCTGGCAGAAATTAACATAAAACATGAAGGAATTTCAAAACATGTGGATGATTTCCGGGAAGTTGAATTTGATCTGGTAGTAACCGTTTGTGATTGGGCCGCGGAGGAATACCCGGTCTGGTTGGGAGAAGGAATACGGGTGCACAAAAGTTATCCAGACCCTGCAAAAGCTGTCGGATCGGAAGAAGAGATTATGGATGCCTTTCGCGGTGTGCGTGATGATATTCTGGATGAAATTCCACAGCTGGTAACTGAATTTGGGACTAAGAATCCCGGGGAGTAGTCCGCCTGGGATAAATCACTTCGAAGAATTAACGACAACAATACTGCTAACCACCATTACCGCACCCAGAACAAGACGCGAATCCAGGCTTTCATTTAAAAAAATTACTCCGAGAGCGACACCCACCAGGGGGAATACGTAAGTCACCAATGTCGTCCGGGTTGGTCCCACCGAATGGATCAAATAAAAATAGAGTAGAAATGCGATCCCGGAACCCAGTATTCCAAGGAATGCTAGTGAAATCCAGGTGATCGGTAGTTCTGGGAGCGTAATTGGATTCTCAGTGATTCCTGCCAGCGCCCACATCAGCATCGTCGAACCCAGCAGTGGCACCAGCCCCTGAACCATAGGTGATAACCCTTTTAAGTTGCTGCGTGCATAAACTGCGCTGCCGGCATAAAGCATGGAGGCTGTCAGTACCGCCAACTGTCCTAATATAATCAACTGTACTTTTGAAGTGTATTCATTGCTGCTTCCCAGGTCTCGGCTGATCAGGATAATGATGCCAATAAATCCCACGATCAATCCGATCAACCGGGGAAGCGTTATGCGGTCATCATCCAGGAAGCGGTGAGCGATCAGCATCGCGAACAGCGGGGTGGTGCTGTTGAGAATTGCCGCCACGGTCGAGTTAATATACTGCTCTCCCCAGGTTATCAACAGATATGGAAGGGCGATGTTGACGATTCCAAAGATGGTCAATACCAGCCATAATCGTTTACTTTTGGGCATATTCAGCCGGACGATAAACGCTGCGATCGCCAAAGTGAGGATAGCAAATGATAAGCGGATAGCTACCAGCATTACCGGGCTGATCTCTTGGACCGCGATCTTGATCCACATAAATGAAGAGCCCCATAATGTGCCTAATACGATAAACGCAAGCCAATCTTTTAATTTCATGATGCCCTAATATGTTTATTGAAAATTTTAGATTTATAAAACCCGCAGCGAGAGCGAGTTTATCATAAAGATGGTATATTCGTATTAGGATTCTTGCTAACCTGTATCCAGCAGGACACCTTCATGATGCAGTAACCATGCTTTGGTTTGTATACCGCCGCGCCCGCCGTATCCGTGCAGTTTGCCATCTGTGCCAATCACACGGTGGCAGGGGATTAAGATCGGAAGAGGGTTGGTTGCTTCGACGCGGCCTACTGCCCGGGCTGCATTGGGATTCCCAATCCTGCGGGCGATTTCCCCATAAGTTAATACCTGCCCAAACGGGATATTATAAGTTTCTTTGAGAACATTAAATTGAAAACCGGTCATCCCCGACCAATCGACCGGTATATCGAACTCCCTTCGCTCTCCGTCCAGGTACTCCTTGAGCTGGAGCAAACTTTGATCGATGATTGGATTTTTTATTAGCGATATTGTCTCATTTAATTCCCCCGAAGATTTCCCAATTTCAGCCAGGAATTTCGAACGAGTATCGACGAGTCCAATTGAAATGATGTACTTTTGGCTGGCTGCCACGAATATCGTGCCTATTGGAGAGGCTGTCAATTTTCCGATGTATATTGTCATTTTAGTGTAAAGTAAAATTCTGAATATTTTTTTATTTAATAGGCTGTCAATAATTTGTCACCATATCGATCATACCGCCGTCGCGCGCTTTCCCTTTGCACCAATTCTTTGGGTTCGGATTTTTTACCGCCCCGGATTTTATATATACGACCTAAATCTTCGGTTCGGATTGCAAAATTCATGGAAATGCGGTCTGTTTGGCTTAAAAATTAAAATTAAATCGCAGGGTAATCGTAGGGTAATCGTAGGTTTAACGTCAAGCACAATGGCTCGTCATTTGGTATATTTAGTAACGAAGGGCGATTTCTCTTCTTCTCCTCCTTAGAGAGAGCCGGGAGTGGCGTACCCGGCTCTCGGTGATTCTATAGATAATAACGCATAAATGGGCGGGTCTCAGATCTTCTTTCCACCTCCACAAACCCTGCCTCCCTGAAGCTGGAAGCCAGACCGTGATATAAAAATACATCAGGAGCTTTGTCCTTTTTTGGTTCTACAGGATAACCTTCGATAATTTTTGCTCCTTCACCTCTCGCATATTCTACAGCAGCATTTAATAATTTCACCGTCACCCCTGTACTCCGGTGGGCTTTCGATACATAAAAACAAACAATAGACCAAACAGGCTGGTCATCCACGCGCTTGGCGATTCTGGATCGGTCGAGCACTGGGTAAGCATCCCGCGGCGCAATTGAAATCCACCCGATTGGTTCGCCCGGTTTGTTTGTACCTTCATCCATTCGATATGCAATTAAACCCGGGATTTCACCAGAATCTACAATTGCCTTTAATGCCTGTCGATTGCCTTCTCCTTTTTGCTCTTCGAATATAGAGCGTTTCATGCGAAACCACATGCACCAGCAGCCGCCGGTCGCGCCGCGCGGCCCGAATAGATGTTCCAGGTCAGGCCAGCGTTCGGGTGTGAGGGGTAGGACGAGCAAATTATCAGCCATCGTCTGGAATTCTGTCCGAAACAAGTCCGCCATCTCTACTAGTCACCAGCAGCGCAGTTTCAGGCTGCATTGAAAGCATTTACAAGCCAATTGTGTAATGGAGATTGGTTTACCCAATGTTCGAAGCCGATGTCCAAAAACTCAGGAGCAATTATAAGCTCTGGA
The DNA here is from genome assembly GCA_963753725.1 of uncultured Chloroflexia bacterium. GTDB lineage: Bacteria > Chloroflexota > Anaerolineae > Anaerolineales > UBA4823 > CAVWDI01. The sequence continues at coordinate 175,414 of CAVWDI010000009.1, forward strand.
TCGAGCGCTTCTGTGGACGAATGCAGTCCCTTGTATTTCAGCAGCTCGGCGTGGGGATGATCCGCATCAAATCCCTGGGGTACACGTTTATATTTTTCTCCACCAACTAAGTATCCTTGCGCACCTAATTCGTTGATCACCTTTTGAAGTTCATCGCCGTTTTTATCAACAGCATTCCGGTAAGTTTTTATTTTATCTTTTGGGAATACATAAAAACCAGCATAGAAACCAGCGCCTTGATTGTCAAAGTGAAAATAAAATCCAGGATTTTCCATTTTCTTTCCAGCGCCTTCCCAGAAGATAATACCCAGGTTGGTTTTATATGGCGTTTTATCAGGGCTGAAGCGAATATCCCGGTAAATGCGCATCAATGAGCCCGCGCCATTGGTTCGGGTGTCGTAAATTATGTTCGGTGAAATTGCTTTCAGTCTTTCTCCCATGGATGTGATGAAATCGATAGCTGGTAATTGGACATAATCTTTGTAATCCTGCTTATGGGATTGAAACCACTCTTTGTTGTTATTATTTTCTAACTCCCTGTAAAAAGTGATTGTTTCGTTTGGGAAATGGGTAAAGATATGGTCAATCACTGTTTCCTCCTGGAATTTCCTTTTCGTTTAATATTCCGTTCCATTGGTATTCTTTTAAATTCACGCGATTGCGTTCGTCGAATATCACCCCTTCATCTTCCAGCCGCAGGCGCTGTGTTCTGTCTCCGCCGCCTCTCAGGCTGATCTTTCCCTGGGCGTTGATCACTCTGTGCCATGGGGTATCTTCGGGGCAGGCTGCCATAGCGGAGCCAACCCAGCGCGGACCGAAGGCTTTATACGATTTTTCAGGTACTCCTTCGGGGGGCGATAGCAGGACTGCAATCTGGCCGTATGTCGCGACCTGTCCATATGGGATTTGACGCACGACGTCCCACACCCTGTTGTTGAAGATCATTTTATCCGGTTGCGAAAGGTATTGTGGTGACATGACCGTGCCCGTTACTATACTCGAACGTTTGTTCCATGTCAAGAATCAGGGCAAAAAACAGTTTTCAATAGATGTGAATACTTCAGGATAGGTTGAACTCGGATATAATCTTGAATTGTGAATTTAGAGCGCGCCCTCTTCAGCCAACCGCCAGATTGCTCGTGCCGCAGGGACGGTAATGGTTGCGCTGGTTATCAGCAACTTGATCGGTTTACTGCGCCAGATACTTGTTGCAGGCGCATTTGGCACGCAAGCCGACATCGACGCCTTCAACGCCGCTAACCGAGTATCGGAGACGTTGTTCACCCTGATTGCCGGGGGAGCGCTGGCATCGGCATTTATCCCTGTTTTTACCGACCTCATCACCCACGAGAAAAGACGCGCGGCCTGGAAATTGGCTTCCTCTGTCGCGAATCTGATCTTGGTTGCTTTAATTTTGGCAAGTATCCTGGCGGCTATTTTCGCGCCCTGGATTGTTCGCAACATCCTTGCCCCAGGTTTTGCGGATAACCCCGCTCAAGAGCAGCTGACAATAACACTGCTGCGCTTGATGCTGCCCTCGGCGATTCTATTTGGTCTGAGCGGATTATTAATGGGGGTCCTCAATTCCAACCGGGTCTTTTTTATTCCTGCCCTGGCTCCCGCGATGTACCAGTTGGGAATGATCTTCGGATTGATCGTATTAGTTCCCTATTTGGGTATATATGGATTAGCCTGGGGTGTGGTTATCGGGGCGGCATTACATCTGGGATTACAAATACCCTATCTGTTTCGGCTGCACGGCAAATACTTTCCGACATTTGGCCTTGATGACCCAGCAGTACATGAGGTAGTACGACTGCTGCTGCCGCGCTTATTTGGTGTGGCAGTCGTGCAGCTCAATTTCTGGATCAACACCCGCATCGCATCCAGATTGACCGAGGGAAGTTTAACCGGCATCGTGATCGCTTTTGCGTTGATGTTGGTGCCTCAGGCGGCCATAGCCCAATCTGTGGCGATTGCTGCCATGCCAACCTTTTCCGCGCAGGTAGCATTGGGGAAATGGGATCAAATGCGTTCCTCCCTGGCAGCTAGTTTACGCGGGGTGCTTTACCTGTCCGTTCCAGCCGCATTCGGGCTTATCCTGTTAAGGCAGCCAATAATTACGCTGCTGTACCAGCGTGGGGAATTCGATGAACGTTCCACACAGTTGGTGGCCTGGGCGTTGTTGTGGTTCGCGGTCGGTTTGGTAAGCCATTCATTGGTTGAAGTGCTGGCACGCGCATTCTACGCCCTGCACGATACCAGGACTCCGGTGCTGGTGGGTGTGGCGGCGATGAGTTTGAATGTGCTCTTCAGCTTTGTTTTTACAGCTTTATTCGCTCAAATAGGCTGGATGCCGCACGGTGGTCTGGCTTTAGCCAACTCGGTCGCCACCACCATCGAAATGGGAGGACTATTGATTTTAATGCGGCGCAGGTTGAGTGGTCTGGAAGGGGGATCGATCGGCAGGGGAGCGCTGCAAGCTTTTATCGCCGGCGGGGTTATGTCGGTCTTTCTGTGGGTTTGGATTGCCCAAACAAGCGGGAGTTCTGTGTGGTTGGTTGTGCTCGGGGGAGTAGTTATCGGAGCGCTGGTCTATGGAATTCTGCTGCTGGTGATGGGCGTGCAGGAAATTCGTGCATTGATCGATATGGTATTGCGGCGTTTGAAAATCCGCTAAACGTTTATATCTTCTGGCGCGGTTTCGATCTTAAACTGCAAGCGGTACAGCCGGGCATACAGACTGTCATTATCCATCAATTCAGTATGTGTCCCTAATTCAACCAGGTAACCCTGATCAAGTACAGCGATCCGGTTTGCCTTGTGAATAGTAGATAAGCGGTGGGCAATTATTACTGTTGTCCTTCCCAACATCAGATGTTCAAGCGCCTCCTGAACCAATCCTTCTGATTCAGAATCAAGGCTGGAAGTGGCTTCATCCAGCAGCAGGATACGCGGATTTCTCAGGATAGCGCGTGCGATGGCGATGCGCTGGCGCTGCCCTCCTGATAGTTTGACGCCGCGTTCCCCAACCAGCGTTTCATATCCATCCGTCAGCTTGTGGATGAATTCATCCGCATGGGCTGCCGCAGCGACGGCTTCTATTTCAGAATCGGTGGCAACCAAATCACCGTATTTCAAGTTTTCGATAATTGTGCCCGAAAAAAGGATCGTCTCCTGCGGTACCAGGCCGATGTTCGTGCGCAGAGACAGTTTTGTAATCTCCCGGACATTGTGACCATCTATGAGAATTCTGCCCTGGCTGGGGTCGTAGAAGCGCGGGATAAGGTTAAAAACCGTCGATTTACCTGCGCCGGAAGGGCCGACCAATGCTAATACTTCTCCTTCCTGGATTTCCAGGTTGATATCGTGCAGTACCTTTTCGCTTCCAGGATAGGCGAAAGATACATTTTCAAAGATTATCTTTCCCTGTGGGGAGGACAGCGATACCGCATCGGCTAGATCCTGGATATCTGTATCTTCGTCAAGCAGTTCGAAAATGCGCTTAGAAGCGCCGGCGGCTTCCTGCAGTTGGGCATTTAAATTTGTGAAGGCGCCCACTGAGGCGGCGATATTTATCCCATACACCAGGAAAGCGATCAATTGCCCGCCTGTTAATCGCCCCGCCATTACTTCACGGCCTCCGAACCATAAGATGGCTGCCAGACTTGAGAATGCCAGGAAGGTGATCAAAGGTCCAAATGCTGATCTGAACACTGCCATTCGTACGGCTGTATCGAAGGTACGTTCAACCTGTTCGCTGTAGCGATTTATCTCAAAGATTTCACGCGTGAATGCTTTTACCACACGGATACCGCTGAGCGCTTCTTCAGCGGTCGCGTTGCTCTCAGCCAGATTATCCTGTACCTTGGTGGCAAGCTTCCGCATCCGGCGTCCGAAGATAACTGCGCTGGCCGCTACGACCGGCGCCAGCACCAGGATGAACAGGGTCAGCCGCCAGTTGAGCACCAACATCAATACTAACGACCCGATAAACGTCACTGATTGACTGAGCACTAAAGCGACATTGTTCGTGAGGGCGGTGCGCACCATGGTTACATCAGAAGACAAGCGTGAGATGATTTCTCCCACCCGACGGTCGCTGTAGAACCGGATGCTTAACTCCTGCAAATGCGAATATACTTCGATGCGCAGGTCTGTTACGATCCTTTCCCCCACGTAATTTAAATAATATCCCTGGAAATAGTGAAAAATAGACCTCAACAGGAAGACGCCAATCAATGCGGCTGTTATGCGGTTAAGTTGTGCATAATCACCCTGGGTAAATACCGTATCTACAATGATTTGCAGAAACCAGGGGAAAACCAGACTGAGCGCTGATCCGATCAAGGTCGCCGCGATGGCAATTCCCATGCGCCATTTATAAGGTTTTAGATAACCCAACAGGCGCAGGATTTCATCTCCTGAGGGTCGGGAAGCGCCTGAAGGATCAACTTCAGGCGATGTCCTGGGAACCTGACTTCTACGACCGAACATCGCAGTGCCTGGCGAAGCCTATTCGTTCACCCTTAGGCTCAATAGATATTGATGAGATTTGTTTCACGATATATTTCAAATCAACGGACAAATCTTATTCGGGATTAAACTCAAAATCGACCATTTCCTCCCCAATGATTTGCTCGACTTTCAACTCTGTTTGGTCCAGAAGCTTAGCGCAGTACTGGGCAAGGTTCTGTCCGCGCTCAAAATAAGCCAGCGCCTCTTCAAGAGAAAGTTCTTCAATCTCGAGTTTTTCCACAACGGAATTCAATTCTTCGAGTGCATTTTCGTAAGTCAATTCTTCGACCGGAGTGAATGAGTAATCTTTGCTTGCTGTTTTTTTTGCCATTTTAAATCCTATTCGTCAAGTGACCTGAGTTTTCTCAATACCGCTCCCTGCGGCAGCGTGTCGACCAGGATTTGATTGAACTCCTCGTTAGTGAGCTCATATTCATCCATCGTGGTAATAATTTGCGCTGTTATTTGTTCATCATACAGGCGGCTGATCGATCTGGATTTTGCTAAAAATGCAGCCAGGTTAGCTAATGCGATCAGGGAGATTAAAATCATGACTGCACTCACCAGGGTGACGACCCAGCTGCCACCGCTCGAAAAGAAGATCAGTGCGACCAGTAACCCAGACGGGATCAATCCAAACCAGCAGCCCAGATTGAAGGCGCGGTTAGCGCTGATTTGACCGGCTTCTTCCAGTTGGCCATCCAGGTCCTGGATGTATTCAGCGACCGTTTGATCTTGTTCGTTTTGCATATTTTGGCTGATGCTCACTCATCAGGTTCAATATTATTCTCAACTTTTACATGAAACAGCCCGTCATGCAGGCGTACTTTCATTTTTTCTTCCGCTCTTACCTGTTAAATCGTGCGCACGATGGTGTCATCTGGCAGCGAGAGGACTGCATAGCCTCGTTTTAATATTTCTAAAGGATTTAACGATATTAGCTGCTTTTCTTTATTTGCCATTCTTTCCCGATTGAGCTGCAGGGCATGACTTATGGCTAATGTGGCCCTTTTTGAGAGCTCGTCCAGACTTTGTCGACCGGAGCGGATTCGCCCTTTTGGAGAGCGCCCCACAAGTAAACTACTCAAATTCCTGACTTCAATCCGGTATGCGTTTAATCTCATCGAGATTACCTGGTTGATGCGCAGTCTCAGATCATCCAGTATTGCGGACAACTCGGAGCGGTGGGGTGTGGCAAGCTCAGCTGCTGCAGTGGGTGTTGGCGCCCGCAAGTCAGCCGTAAAATCTGCGATAGTGAAATCCGTTTCATGCCCGACGCCGCAGATTACCGGAGCTCCAGATGCCGCTACGGCACGCGCTACCCTCTCATCATTGAATGCCCACAGGTCTTCGATTGAACCACCGCCGCGCGCCAGCAGGATTACATCTGGTTGAAGGCGATCATTTAAAAGTTGTAAGGCCTTAACAATCCCAGGCGGCGCTTCTTTGCCCTGTACCGGGGTAGGAGCGATAATAACCTTCGCTAAAGTGAACCGGCGCTTGATCGTGTTTAAGATATCTTGAAGCGCTGCTCCGGTGGGGGAGGTGACAATACCGATCCGCTGGGGAATATCTGGTATGGTTCGCTTAGCGGCGGGATCGAATAGACCTTCCGCTTCTAATTTGGCTTTCAATTCCAGGAATTCCTGGTAAAGCGCTCCCTCGCCTAATGGGCGTATCTGGTCTGCGTATAATTGGTATTGCCCGGCAGCTTCATATATACTGATACCGCCGTGAACTTCAATTTCATCGCCATTCTGCGGCACACTGACCAGCCTGAGGGCAGCATTGCGCCACATTACACATCGCAGAGAAGATCCACTATCTTTTAAAGTGAAGTATATATGTCCTGAACCTGGTTGGGAGAAGTTGGAAACTTCTCCTCTGACCCAAATATCCTGTGTGTCATGGTCGCTTTCGATCAGATCACGCAGGTGATTGGTAATTTCGGTAACAGTCCATGGGCCTGGTTCGAGGAATGTGAGCTGGTTCATATTTTTTAGGCGGGATTTTTGCCGGAGCTGTCCAATAAGTAATGATTGTCATGCTGAGCGGAGCGAAGCATCTGGTGTTCACCGAAAGAGACTTCTTCACTTCGTTAAGAGTGACAAACCTTTTGGGACAACCCCTTCAAAAAGTTAGGATACTCCGCTTCGGTTGGACTGTCAACTATTCCCTACTAACGAAATTTTTGCTACAATTACTATGATTGATTGGTCTGGGATACTGTAAAATTATTACAGCACCCCTTGATGAATATAAATATTAATAAAACTGAGACATTTCTTGGACCAACTCTGGTCTCCCTGGCGTATGGCATATATAAAAAATCAGAAAAATGAAGAGGGCTGTGTGTTCTGTGAAGAGCTTGCGCAGCCTGACGGACCCGGCAATCTTATCCTTCACAGAGCCGAATATAACTGTGTAATCCTCAACCGCTACCCGTACACAAGCGGGCATTTGATGGTTGTGCCTTATGTACACTGTTCTGAAATTGAGGGATTGGATGCCGACATACGTGCGGAGATGATGGAGCTCACAACCAGAATCATCGGAGTAATAAAAAAGGAATACCAGGCGCAAGGGTTTAATGTCGGATTGAATATCGGTGAAGCGGCCGGAGCAGGTATTTCCGAGCATCTGCATTTTCACATTGTTCCACGTTGGAAGGGCGATACGAATTTTATGTCGACATTAGGAGAAACGCGCGTGCTGCCGGAAACGCTGGAAGATAGTTACCTGCGCATCAAAAAAGCCTGGGATGGGGAATCGAGATCTAAAGATGATTAACCAGTACCTGATACCAAAACATTATTATTTAAACTGATTAAAAATATTCACCAATAAAATTAAAAATATCAACACTATTTCATGGAGGCAGTATATGAACCTGGCAGCTAATGGAAGGGATGCTGTAATATTGAGCGCTGTTCGCACGCCAAGCGGTCGTTTTTTGGGAAGTTTGAGCGGCATTCCCGCCCCCAGGTTGGGGGCTGTTGTAATAAAAGCGGCGGTGGAACGCGCTGGCATCACCGCTTTGGAGGAAATTGACGAGATATTGATGGGAAATGTGGTTAGCGCTGGTCTCGGTCAAGCTCCCGCCCGGCAAGCAGCGATTTTCGCAGGACTGCCAAGCACGGTCGGCGCTACAACAGTGAATAAAGTATGCGGATCGGGGTTAAAAACGGTCATGCTGGCAGCCCAATCTATCCGGGCTGGCGATGGTGATTTATTTGTGACCGGGGGAATGGAAAATATGAGCCGCGCCCCTTACCTGGTGGATGGACGCACGGGAGCGCTGCGTTTCGGGAACGCACAATTGACCAACTCTCTGGTGTTCGATGGTCTTTGGGATCCGTTTGAAGATTGGAGCATGGGCAACGCAGCCGAATTCATTGCGGAAGAATTCGAAATCTCGCGACAGGAGATGGATGAATTCGCTTATCAGAGCCACCAAAAAGCAATAGATGCCATTGTAAAAGGCAAGTTCAAGGAAGAGATTGTGCCTGTTGAAGTCAGCGGTCGCAAAAAGGTAATCACGATCTTTGATACGGATGAAACACCGCGCGAGGATACTTCGATAGAAGCGTTGTCCGGACTTAAACCTGCTTTTCAGGTGGATGGAAAGGTTACCGCAGGAAATGCGCCGGGTTTGAACGACGGCGCGGCTGCTGTGGTTGTGGCAAGTCGCACAAAAACAGAAATAATGGGGCTCAAACCACTGGCGGGCATTGTTGGCTACGCCCAGGCCGCGGTCGACCCCAAGTATTTATTCAATGCTCCTGCAATTGCAATACCAAAATTGCTTGAGAAGGTTGGGTGGGATCTTAAAGATGTGGATTTGATCGAATTGAATGAAGCCTTCGCAGCGCAAGTACTGGCCAATGGTAAGGCAATGGAAGGTTCTGGCTGGGATTGGGGACGAGTCAATGTGCACGGGGGCGGGATTGCATTAGGCCACCCGATTGGCGCCAGCGGCGCCAGGGTCCTAACGACATTGATATTTGCCTTGCGTGATCGTGGATTAAAAAGAGGCATCGCCAGCCTGTGTCTGGGTGGGGCAGAAGCCGTGGCGATGGCAATCGAATTGGAAATTGGGTAGTGCACAAATTAAAGGAGACGGAATGGATATAAAGAATATCTTTGTCCTTGGGGCAGGTACCATGGGGAACGGTATCGCTCAGGTGGCGGCGACTTCGGGCTATAGTGTTACGTTGATGGATATTGATTTGAACCAACTGGAGAGGGCCAAGTCGATGATCGCCAAGTCTGTCGACAAGTTGGAAGGTAAAGAGTTGATCAGCCCGGAGCAAAAGAAGGCTGCTCTTGAAATAAAGATAACTTCAACGCTGGATGAGGCGGCTAGCTCGGATATGGTTATCGAAGCTGCAACGGAGAACCCGGACCTCAAGCTGAAATTATTTTCCGATCTGGATAAACTTGCTGGGCCGGATGTTTTATTCGCATCCAATACCTCTTCTATCAGTATCACAAAAATTGCCGCTGCAACCAACCGGCCGCAGCAGGTGATTGGAATGCACTTCATGAATCCGGTTCCGCTGATGGAGTTGGTGGAGGTGATTCGGGGTCTTTCCACCAGCGATGAGACCATGGACACAACTGTAATGATTTGCCAGTTAATGGGGAAAGTGCCGGTTGAAGCTAAAGATTCGCCCGGCTTTATTTCTAACCGGATTCTCTGTCCCATGATCAATGAAGCCATCTTTACACTGCAGGAAGGAATAGGTACAGTCCAGGCGATCAATTCTGTGATGAAGCTTGGTATGAAGCACCCCATTGGGCCGCTTGCGTTGTGCGATTTGATCGGTCTTGATGTGGTCTTGAAAGTGATGGAGGTTCTGCAGCGTGATCTGGGTGATGATAAATACCGCCCCGCCTATCTGCTGCGGAAAATGGTTGATGCTGGATATTTAGGGCGCAAATCGGGCAAAGGATTTTACGATTACGAGAAGTGAAATTCGTATTTTGGCAGTTCTATAAACGAATTGCGCAAATTGAGTGATTAATCCAATCTTTGCGTTTACACTTCTTGGACACCCAAATGAACAATCCAGAAACCAATCAAATATTTGATTACGTTATCGTCGGTTCAGGATTTGGCGGCAGCGTTTCTGCTATGCGCCTGGCTGAAAAGGGTTATTCGGTCCTGGTGTTGGAACGCGGTAAACGTTATAGCGATGATGAACTGCCCAAGACCAGCTGGGAGTTGCGTAAATATTTGTGGATGCCGGCGCTTCGCTGCTTCGGGATCCTGCAGATGAGCCTCTCAAAGGGATATTTTGTGTACCACTCCAGCGGTGTGGGAGGCGGGAGCCTGGTTTATTCTGCCGTATTAATGGAGCCCAATGACAGCTTTTCCGAATCTGCGGATTGGAAATTTCCAAAGGATTGGAAAAAGGTACTTCGCCCGCACTATGACACAGCCCGGCATATGCTGGGAGTAGTGGAAAACCCGCGCTTGTGGCCAGCTGATCAGGCGCTGCATAAAGTTGGCGCAGAATTGGGTTTTGGAGACACTTTTCGAACGACTGAAGTGGGTATATTTTTTGGAGAACCTGGTATTGAAACGCCTGATCCATATTTCAACGGTGAAGGTCCAGCCAGGGTTGGATGTGAGCACTGCGGCAATTGTATTGTTGCCTGCCGTTATAATTCAAAGAACAGTCTTGATAAGAATTATCTTTACTTCGCTGAGAGAAGCGGTGCGCGCATCCTGCCAGAGGTGCATGTGGATGCGGTTCACCAATTAGAAATGGATGACTCTGGCGGCGCTCGCTTTGAAATTCACTACCATTCCAGCACGACCGCATTTTCAAAACCTCGTCATAAAATCCGTGCCCGAAATGTCGTCCTTTCAGCCGGAGTTTTAGGGATGCTCTCCCTGTTGTTTAATTGTCGCGATAGGATTTCTTCTCTGCCAAATATTTCCGGACATCTGGGGAAAGTAGTGCGCACCAACAGCGAAGCTTTTCTGGGAGGATTCCGGTGGGATGAAAAAATCGATCATTCCCAGGGATTGTCAATCACCTCGATTGTTAATGCCGATGAGGTTACCCAGGTGGAACCTGTGCGTTTGGCCGGGGATTCATCAATGCTCTTTCGTCTGCTTTCCTCTCCTTTAATAACGCCGCGTAAAGCGTTTTTGACCAGGTTGTGGTCGACGATTATAGAGATCATTAAATCGCCTCGATCATTCATCAACACAAAATTTATCCCTGGCTTGTCACGACGTGGAACAGCCTTGATGTTTATGCAAACTGAGGATAACCAGATGGAACTGAAGGTTGGGCGTAATCCATTTTCGCTGCTGCGCCGGGGTTTGATTGCAAAACACAATCCTCAAAATCAAGTACCGGTGAACCTCCAGTTGGGTAACAAGGTCGCACGTTCGTTTGCTCAAAAAATGGACGGTTACCCAATAAGTTCCGTGACCGCAGGATTGATTGATGTCCCTATGACTGCCCACATTTTAGGAGGATGTACATTTGGACGGACGGATGAGGAGGGTGTGATTGATTTGAACTGCCAGGTTCATAATTATCTAGGATTGTACGTGATTGACGGTTCCATAATACCGGCTAACCCGGGAGTTAATCCAACATTGACGATTACAGCATTAGCCGAATATGCGATGAGCGCTATCCCAAAAAAGCAGGATATCTAACCAACCACAATCCCAATTGTGACCGAACAGGCATGCTATAATCCAAAACTAATTCTTTTATTCATTCTGGCAGTGGGATAAGAAATCTTATAAGAAAATATTTTCCCATCCTTAGTAATAAAAATTACTGTACTTTTACCGATATTTTAATCTACACATAAACAAATATGCCTATAAGGAGCCATTAATGACCGTTGGTGAATTGTTTCCCTTAAATGAGGAACATTTAATGATTCAAAAAACAGCCATGGATTTTGCTCAGAATGAGATCGCTCCCATCGCGGCTGAGTTTGATGAATCAGGTGAATTTCCCCACGACACCATCAAAAAAATGGGAGCGCTAGGTTTGATGGGAATCGAAATGCCTGAGGAATATGGCGGGGCGGGTTTCGATACTCTGTCCTATGTGCTGGCCCTAACGGAGATAAGTAAAGCTGATGCTGCGCACGGGACTATAATGTCGGTGAACAATTCACTTTTTTGTAATGGAATATTGATTTTCGGGACGGAAGAGCAAAAACGAAAATTCATTCACCCGGTAGCTTCCGGGAAGGCAGTCGGGGCTTATTCATTGACAGAACCGATGTCCGGTTCTGATGCCGGTCGAATGCGCAGCAAAGCAGTGCGAGATGGCGATTTCTATGTGCTCAACGGCCGCAAGTCATGGGTCTCAAGCGCGCCTTATGCAGGTTATATTGTTGTCTTCTTGATGACAGAACCTGAAAAGAAACACAAAGGTATTACGGCGTTTATCATTGACACGGATTCTCCGGGCTTCAGTCTTGGGAAAAAAGAACCTAAACTGGGAATTCGCGCTTCCGCCACCAGCGAAATCCTGTTCGAGAATTTCCGGGTTCCTGTCCAAAACCGGCTTGGAAAAGAGGGAGAGGGATTTAAAATAGCGATGACCGTCCTGGATGCCGGCAGGATTGGGATCGCTGCACAAGCATTGGGTATCGCTGAGGCGGCCTATGCAGCCAGCGTATCTTATGCAAAAGAACGCGAAGCCTTTGGAAAAAAGATCGGTGAATTTCAGGGGATTGCATTTAAATTGGCAGATATGAAGACCCGTATAGAAGCCAGCCGCTTTCTGGTGTATAACGCGGCCATGGCAAAGGAGCGTACAAAGAATACCGGGGATCGGTTTACACTTGAAGCCTCCATGGCGAAATTATTCGCATCTGAGACAGCGATGTTCGTTGCCAATGAAGCCGTGCAGATCCATGCCGGTATGGGCTACAGCAAAGAACTGCCGGTTGAACGCTATTTCAGGGACGCCAAGATCACAGAAATCTATGAAGGCACCAGCGAAATTCAAAGGCTGGTGATTTCCCGTTTGGAGACCGGGTTGAGGTGAATGGTGACACCCAATGTCCGCCCATATTGACCGGCCTTTCAGCGTAACGATCATCATCTGGTTAGTGTTAATCATAGCAGTAAGTAATCTCATTCGACTTGCGCGGGCTGTGTTCCAATGGGATTTTTTACTGGGATTGATTGAAGTTCACCCAACATACCTGATCATGAGTGGATTGGTATGGGGTATCATCGGGATTGTTCTGGTTTGGGGACTGTGGAAGGCGCACGAATGGGCATTTTATGTCCTGAGGTGGGGAGCTGCCTTATACATTATGTATATTTGGTTGGATCGCTTGTTCATCAGCAGCCCAAACGTTAGAAATACAAACAACTTATTCGTCAGCGTAGTTTCCCTATTGATAATGGTATGGATACTGTGGGTATTTGCCAGGCGAGATGTTAAGTTATATTTTGGAGTAATTGATGAGTGAGGATCACAGAATTAAGCAATTAAGAGAGATGAGAGCCCAAAGCCGTCAGGGCGGAGGTCCTGAACGAATAAAGGCGCAGCATAAACGCGGCCGGATGACGGCCAGGGAACGTATTGACCTGCTCGTAGACCGGGGATCATTCCGCGAGTTGGATCCATTCGTAACCCACCGCACCACTGATTTCGATCTGGACCAACAAAAATATGTCGGCGACAGTGTAATCACCGGTTGGGGAACGATTGAAGGCCGCCTGGTCTATATCTATTCCCAGGATTTTACAGTTTTCGGCGGCAGTCTGGGGGAGGTGCATGCCGAAAAAATCTGTAAAATTATGGATATGGCATTGAAGAACGGGGCACCGTTAATAGGGTTAAATGATTCGGGGGGAGCCCGTATCCAGGAAGGAGTGGTCTCGCTGGGCGGGTATGCTGATATTTTTTTGCGTAACACGCTCGCATCAGGCGTTATCCCGCAAATTAGCGCGGTTATGGGACCATGCGCTGGAGGGGCAGTTTATTCGCCTGCCCTTACGGATTTTATTTTTATGGTGCGCAATTCTTCTTATATGTTTGTTACCGGACCGGACGTTGTTAAAGCGGTAACTCATGAAGAAGTTACTTTTGAAGAACTAGGCGGGGCAAACGTACATTCGGAAGTATCCGGGGTGTGCCATGTAGCCTCCGACAGCGAAGCGGATACTTTCTTTCAAATACGCAAGTTATTATCGTACCTCCCACAAAACAACTTGGAAGACCCTCCCTTCGTAGAAACCAACGATGATTCTTTAAGAATGTCAACTGAATTGGACACGCTGATCCCGGATGATCCCAGTAAACCTTATGACATGAAAGAAATCATCCTGCATACGCTGGATGATGGGCAGTTTTTTGAGATACACGAAAACTATGCGATGAACATTGTGGTTGGTTTTGGGCGTATGGGCGGACATAGTGTGGGGATTATTGCCAATCAGCCGGCTGTGTTAGCGGGGGTGTTGGACATCAATTCATCGGAAAAGGCGGCTCGTTTTATTCGCTTTTGCGATGCTTTTAATATCCCAATTGTGACTTTTGAAGATGTGCCTGGTTTCCTGCCAGGTACCGTCCAGGAACACGGTGGAATCATCCGTGCCGGCTCAAAATTGTTGTTTGCATATTGTGAAGCGACAGTTCCGAAGTTGACAGTGATCACCCGAAAAGCATACGGCGGCGCTTACGATGTTATGAGCAGTAAGCATATCCGCGGAGACCTGAACCTGGCATGGCCAACTGCGGAGATTGCAGTGATGGGACCTGAGGGCGCAGTCAATATCATTTTTAGAAAAGAATTGGCGGGATCAAAAGATCCGCAGACACGCCGCGCTGAATTGGTGGAAGAATACCGGGAGAAATTTGCCAATCCATATGTTGCCGCTTCACGCGGTTTTATCGACGATGTGATCGAGCCGCATGAAACCCGGCCTCGTTTGATAAACGCGCTCGAAATGCTTTCAAACAAACGAGATGTAAATCCACCCAAGAAACACGGGTGTATACCGCTATAATGGATATCTAAAGTTTAGAGGAGATATGCTTGTTCGATAAAGTTCTGGTCGCCAATAGAGGTGAAATAGCTGTCCGTATTATCCGGGCATGCCGTGAACTGGGTGTTAAAACAGTGGCGGTTTACTCGGAGGTTGACCGCCAGGCGCTGCATGTACGCCATGCGGACGAAGCTTATTTATTAGGTCCAGCTCCGGCAAGAGATTCCTATTTGCGGATCGATAAAATTATTCACATCGCCCAGCAAACAGGCGCGGGAGGCATTCACCCCGGGTATGGTTTCCTCGCCGAGCGGGCGGAATTCGCCGAAGCCTGTCATGAAGCAGGTCTGACATTCATTGGACCAAAATCCTCTTCGATTGCCGCCATGGGTGATAAGGCTGAAGCAAGGAAGACTGTGTCTGAGGCAGGTGTGGCTATCGTACCCGGTACGGAGGGTGAAGGGGCATTGACTGATGACCAGTTGTTGGATATTGCTCCAAAAATTGGTTTTCCTCTGCTGGTGAAAGCCACAGCCGGCGGGGGAGGCAAAGGCATGCGGGAGGTGCAGAACCTGGAAGAAATGCCTAACCTGCTCCATGCTTCCCGGCGTGAAGCTGAAGCCTCTTTTGGGGACGGCAATGTCTATCTTGAAAAACTGGTCGAAGATGCGCGCCATATAGAAATTCAGCTCCTTGCCGATAATTACGGAAATGTTATTTACCTCGGTGAACGAGAATGCTCCATGCAGCGTCGGCATCAAAAATTACTCGAAGAATCGCCTTCTCCATTTGTCGGATCCGATCAGGATTTGCGTCACCGCATGGGTATGGTAGCTGTAAGAGCTGCCCAGGCGATCGATTACGTAAATGCTGGTACGATTGAGTTTCTGGTTGATAAGGATAAGAATTTTTATTTCCTTGAGATGAACACCAGGCTGCAGGTTGAACACACTGTGACCGAAGTGGTTACTGGTGTCGATATCGTCAAGGAGCAAATTCGCATAGCGCGCCAAAGGCAAATGCGCTACACGCAAGATGATATCCAATTAAAAGGTTGGGCGATAGAGTGCAGGATAAATGCTGAGGATCCTTTCAACAATTTTTTACCCTCAACTGGTCGTATTTCTCATATCCTGTTACCCACTGGACCCGGTGTGCGCCTGGATACCGGAGTGTACCCTGGGTTTGAGGTCACCCCTTATTATGATTCATTAATTTCTAAGATAATTGTGTGGGGCGAGACTCGTGCGGAGGCAATTTTACGAATGAGACGTTCTCTGGAGGAATACAGAATTGTAGGTGTGCGAACGAATATACCTTTCCACCAGAACTTAATGGACTCGACCCGCTTTATCGCCGGGCAGTATGATACCCGTTTTGTTGAGCATAAATTTTCCATGCGAGTAGCGGAGAGTATTCGTGATAACCAGCAAGAAATTGCGGCCATTATGGCTTCTATCGTAGCCCATAAACAGGCCAGACAGGCTGCCACGATCGTCCAAAGAGGTGAGCGTGATACCAGCAATTGGAAATGGGTAAGCCGTTGGGAGCGCATGAACCGTTAGGTGGAATCCTGTATCAACTGCCCGGGATTTGGAGACCATAGATGAAATATATAACCACAATTGGTGATCGCGAATTTGAAATCGAGATTGATGGCGATAACAAGCTTGTCGTGGATGGCAAGCTGTACTTTATCGATTTTAATTCGATCGGTGACCAACCGGTGTATTCGCTGTTGATTAATGGGCAATCCTACGAGGCGTATGTCTACCCAACGGAAGATGATTGGCAGGTGCTGTTATTTGGGCGATTCTACCCAGTCAAGGTTGAAGATGAACGTGAACGCAGGCTGCGCCTGGCATCCGGAAGCGTTATCAGCGAGCGGCAGGAATACTCGTTGAAGGCTCCCATGCCAGGTTTGATTGTGGATGTGGCTGTTAGTGAAGGACAGAATGTCGAAATCGGTGATGTGCTTATTATATTAGAATCGATGAAGATGCAGAATGAATTGAAATCGCCGCGGGCAGGGGTAGTCTCTCGAATAAGTGTTGGGGTGGGGGACAGCGTCGACCAGAGGCAGCTATTAATGAGTGTTGAATAAGTGTTTCGATCAAATCCCTGAAGATACAGGAGGGTTAGTGGAAAACCAGGAACTCGAAGTTAAATTACACGTTTCGGATTTGGAAGCTGTAAAAAAGAAATTGACCGCCTTGGGCGCCAGTATAAAACAAGCGCGCACCCATGAAATGAACCTGCGCTTTGATACTGCGGATGGCGAATTAACCAGGAATTATAAAGCGTTGAGGCTGCGCAGCGACACTGCCGCACGACTTACTTATAAAGGCCCTTCTTCATCGGTGGATGGTGTCAGGGTACGCCAGGAAATTGAATTTCAGGTAAGCAATTTTAATGCTGCGCGTGCTTTTTTGGACGCGCTGGGGTATCAAGTGGCTATGATTTATGAAAAACAACGCGCAGAATATCACTTGGAGGGCACATCCATCAGTTTGGACGAACTCCCGTATGGTGATTTTGTTGAGGTTGAGGGAGATGACACCCAGCGCATTCGCCAGGTCAGTGATCTGCTCGGCTTAAAATGGGAAAACAGGGTATTTGAAAGTTATGTGGTCCTGTTTAACCGGCTGCGTTCTGAGTACGGTCTGGAATTCCGCGATTTGATTTTTGATAATTTCGAAGGTTTAACCTTTTCGCTGGATAAATTGGGTATAAAAGCCGCAGATAGCTAGCGTTCAGTTCCCTTATTTAAGACAGCCTCAACGCAGGCAAGGATGCCTCCCTTCGGGAGACTGAAGCCTGCACAACAAAGGGTAGTGCGGACATCCGTGTCCGCATTTCATTGTACAAATACTCTTAAGATAATTCCCCGTTTTTCCATTCTAGGCGCGCCACTTCGGCTGTTATATCAAGCAGTGAAGAAATTTGTGTGCTGAAGGTCTCAGGATCCCCAGAGGTTATAAATTGGTGAAAAGTGATGTCCTCATTCACAGATGACTTCGCATAGTCGTTTAGCCCCTGGGAATATATTTTATCAGCCACTCGCTTCACCTGGCGTGCTACCGCAGGGGCCGGGTCGATAACTCGCACATCAGGTCCAGCAATTTGCTCCACAAGTGGTATTACAAAAGGGTAGTGCGTGCATCCCAGCACGATCGTGTCCACACCTTCCGAGCGCATCGGCTGGATGGCTTCCTCCAATATCCTGCGCGTCTCTGGTGTATCCAATTCACCCAATTCGATACGGGATACCAGACCAAGGCATGTCTGCTGCACCAGTTCTACGCCGCCTGCAAACCTTTCGACGACGGATGCATAAAGGGCGCCTTGAAATGTGGCAGGTGTAGCTAGCACTCCCACAACCCCGCTGCTGGTTTTTTCAGCGGCGGGTTTTACTGCGGGCTCCATACCGACAAAATGAACGGCGGGATATATGTCCCGTAAATAATGCAATCCGGCTGCAGAAGCGGTGTTGCATGCCACGACGATAATCTCTGATCCACTATCCAGTAAATAACGGGTGATGCCCTCCGCATAAACTCTAACTTCCTCCAGCGGACGAGCGCCATAGGGTACATGTTCTTGATCAGCAATATATATGGTCGGCACACCGGGCATCTCCTGCCAGATATTACGCAGCACGGATAATCCCCCGACACCTGAATCAAAAACGCCGATATTTGCGGTCACAAAATATATCTCGATTCGCTAAACAGGATAGAACACGAAAGCATAACAGCGACAATTGTAACAAAGTATAAGTGGATCAGGATGTGTTTCCACGTTAAATGAAAAGCCGGCGAGTGCGCCGGCAGTTTTATTAGCTACAATTTAAAGAGATTAGAAAGTTTATTTTGCTACGAAAACTTTTGCTTCAAGCGGGCGCTCTTACCCGTTCGTTCACGCAAGTAGTATAAATTGGCCCTGCGGACCTTCGAACGCCGGTCGATAACCACTTTTTCAATGCGTGGGGAGCGCAGCAAAAAGGTCCGTTCTACTCCGATTCCATTGCTGGCAACCCGCCGGACTGTGAAATTGGCATTATTCCCGCCTTTGCGGTTGCGGATGATCGTGCCTCTGAATTCCTGGGTTCGTTCGTGGGTACCTTCTTTAATGCGCAAGAATACCCTGACAATATCTCCTGAGCGTAAATCCGGGATATTAGGATTTACGGGCGCTTCGACTGATTTTAATATATCTTCCATGTTTATATCCTACCATTTTTATTACAGAAACTTGTCTGAATTATTTATACATACAATATAAAACCGCCCATGACGGCGCGGAGGCGGATTATACCATGTCTACCCATAAATGGAAAGTTGAAATTCAGGTATACGATTTTAACAGCGTTTTATAATAAAAATTAACCAGTGTGGTTTTCACCTCCCAATTCCTCCTCAGGTATAATTTACCTATGTCCCAATCCGGCAACCAGAAGCTCATAGATTATTTAATGATCGGTCATCTTACCATCGATAGGACACCCGAAGGTCAAAGAATAGGAGGCACAGCCGCATACTCCGCGCTGACCGCTAGACGGTTAGGGCTGAAAGTAGGGATATTTACTTCATGGGGTGAAGAAGTCGATGCTGGGATTTTAAATAAGGTTCCAATCGTTAACATAAAGTCTAAACGGAGTACGACGTTTGAGAATATCTCCGGGACGGATGGACGTAAACAGCGTTTGTTTCATGCCGCGCCCATGCTGGATGGTTCACAGATTCCACAAATCTGGCGGAATGCCAGTATCGTCCATATAGGACCGGTTGCTGGGGAAGTAAAACCAGCCATCGTTGGAGATTTCCATTCGGCATTGATTGGAATGACGCCCCAGGGCTGGTTGCGCACCTGGGATAAAGACGGTTGGGTGAGCGTCAGGGAATGGCCGCAAGCGGTTTCAACTTTGGGGAAAGTGGGCGCAGCTGTGATCAGTATGGAAGATTTATCGGGAGACGAAGAGAAGTTGGAAGAGATGGCGGGTGTTTGTAAGGTATTGGCTGCCACGGAAGGCGAGAAGGGAGTACGCTTGTATTGGAACGGGGATGTGCGGCGCTTTCGGCCGCCTCAGGTAGAAGCGCTGGATACTACTGGCGCGGGAGATATTTTCGCAACAGCTTTGTTCATCCGCTTATATACGACCCGGGACCCCTGGGAAGCGGCACGATTTGCCACGCAGCTGGCAGCATATTCAGTAACTCGCAGGGGTTTGGATGCCATCCCTACCGAAGATGAAATCAATGCCTGTATGGTGGAAGTTTTATAGGTGAGCATGGGGCGTATATATACTTTAGCTAACCAGAAGGGAGGCGTAGGAAAGACGACTACGGTTATCAACCTGGGCGCGTATCTGGCGCAATACGGCCAGCGCGTACTGCTGGTAGATCTTGATCCTCAATCGAACGCAACCTCGAGCCTGAAAATTGACAAGAATACTGTCAAAGGCGGAACATATGATGTGATATTAGATTCTTCCTCCGCCGAAGAATTTATCCTTAGAAACAAGCGCATAAAGCTTTCAATACTGCCTTCTTCCCCTTCGCTGGTTGGGAGTGAGGTCGAACTCGTATCTGCGCTGGCTCGCGAAAGCCGTTTGAAGAATGCCCTGTCATCTGTTTTGGATAAGTATGACTACATCCTGGTTGACTGCCCGCCTTCACTGGGTTTGTTAACATTAAATGGATTGGTGGCCGCAAAAGATGGTGTGATTATCCCGGTCCAATGTGAGTATCTGGCGCTGGAAGGTTTAAGCCAGCTGATACAAACATTAGAGCGAGTGCGTGAAGCCATCTCGCCGACCCTGAAAGTTCGGGGGGTACTGCTGACGATGTTCGATGTACGCACAAACCTGTCTGCGGACGTGGTTAGCGAAGTGCGGCGTTATTTTCCAAACCAGGTGTTCGAGACCATTATTCCCCGAACGGTACGCCTGGCAGAAGCGCCATCTTATGGACTACCGGTATCCGTTTATTCACCCGAATCTTCCGGCGCGCTTTCGTACGCGGCTTTTACACGCGAGCTTTTAGCAGGTGATGGCAGAAGAATACCAAATAATCAGGAGTAAAAATGGCAAGAAAATCAGGTCTTGGACGCGGTCTTGACGCTCTGATAGGAACAGATGAAGAAACTGCACCCGGTGGTGTCCAAGAGGTACCCATAGAAGGCATCAAGCCAAATCCGCGCCAGCCGCGTAACCGGATATCCGAAGAGCAGATTGAAGAATTGGCTGATTCAATCCGTGAACACGGCGTCATCCAGCCGTTAATTGTCACGCAGGGAGATACGCCGGATCAATACATCCTGATCGCCGGAGAGCGACGTCTGGTAGCGGCAGGGCAGGCGGATCTGGAATCCGTGCCGGTCATCATCCGGGAAGCCAGCGACCGGGAGCGTTTAGAGCTGGCGCTGATCGAAAATTTACAGCGGTCTGACCTGGGCGCGTTGGAGGCGGCGGAGGCTTTCCGCCAGCTGGTAGAGGACTTTAAACTTTCACACGAAGAAATTGCGGCGCATGTAGGCAAAAGCCGTTCAACTGTAACCAACACGCTGCGTCTGCTTAATCTGGCGCCGGAGGTGCAGAGCGCGTTGGCTGAAGAGCAAATCAGCGAAGGACATGCCCGGGCTTTACTGAGTTTTGAGATATCGCAGTACCAGATTGCCGCGCTTGACACCGTCATCTCGGGGGGGTTGAACGTACGACAGACCGAGGCGCTGGTGCGTAAAATGAGCGCACAGCAGCCGAAACCGATTAAACGCCAGACGCGTTCTGCAGATGTCATCGCTTTGGAAGACCGCATCCGCCGTTCATTGGGGACAAAGGTAAATTTGAAACCCAAGAAAAGGGGAGGCACGCTGGTTATCCATTATTTTTCCAATGAAGAGTTGGACGCCATCCTGGGACGAATCCTGGGAGATGATTTATAAGGTCTGAAATTTCAGTCCGGTATTCTTGTGACACTAGCAATCCAATTTAAAACAGGTTAAATATTAAATGCAGCGCGATATTTTCCTGATTTATATACTTCTGTAAGCGCTGCTCATCAAATCAGTACCAAATTTAATTTTTATTTCCCTGCAAATGAAAATCCTTTATAACGCAAATATATACACGTTAGACGATAAACAACCACTGGTCAGCGCAGCGGCGCTCGATAGAGGGCGCATTTTAGCGGTCGGCAGCGATAATACTTTGCTGAAAGAATTCGAGGGTAAGGCGGAAAAAATAAACTTAGAGGGCCGTACAATTATCCCCGGGTTGGTTGATGCGCATATCCATCTCGAAAAATATGCGCTCAGTTTGAGCAAGATCAATGCCGAGACAGACAGCCAGGCTGAGTGTCTGGATCGTGTAACAAGGGAAGCACACGACTCAGCGCCGGGCGAATGGCTGCTGGGTCACGGGTGGAACCAGACTAACTGGCCGGAAGGTTATGGATATGCCCATGACCTGGACGAAGCAGCACCTGATAATCCAGTTTATTTAACTGCTAAATCGCTGCATGCCGCCTGGGTGAACAGCGCCGCGCTGAAGCTGGCGGGAATCAGCGTAGAAACAGACGATCCTCCCGGCGGGCGTATTGGTCGCGATTCTGAAGGAAAACCGGACGGGTTGTTGTTTGAAGGAGCGATGGAACTGGTTAAAAATGTCATCCCGGAGACCTCTTTACCGGAAACGGTTGCTGCGTTGGAGAAAGCGCTGCCGGTGCTTTGGGAAATGGGGTTAACTGGCGCCCACGACTTTGACCAGAGCCGCTGCTTTCAAGCGCTCCAAATCCTGAATATACAAAAGAAGTTAAAATTTCGAGTCTTGAAGAGTGTACCGGTTGAAGATTTGCCTCATGCAGTGGCGCTAGGTTTGCGTCCCGGTTTTGGGGACGATTACCTGCGCATCGGTCAGGTGAAGATCTTTTCAGACGGCGCGCTCAGGTCCCCAAACTGCGGCCATGCTGCAGCCGTATGAAAATCAACCAGATAACAGCGGTTTGCTGCTGGTTGATTCGGAAGAGTTATTTGAGTACGGCCGGCATGCAATGGAGAATGGCTTTGGACTGGCGGTGCATGCCATTGGAGACCACGCCAATCATGAAGTATTGAAGGGTTTCAGCCTTCTCAGGGAATACCAAAGTTCGCAAAAACAAACTGGAACACTTATTCAAGAACGGGACATACGCCACCGCATCGAACACGTGCAGGTCCTGCATCCCAATGACGTGGATTCCCTGGCGGATTTTGGGATTATAGCTTCCATGCAGCCAATTCACGCCACTTCGGATATGCTTATGGCGGATGTGTACTGGGGAGAGCGAACGAAGTATGCTTATGCCTGGTCGTCTCAAATTGAAGCAGGGGCGGTACTGGCTTTCGGCTCTGATGCGCCTGTGGAGACGCCGGACCCGTTTGTCGGACTGCACGCGGCTGTCTCCCGCCGCAAGAGCGGATGGAAGTCCCTCGCCGCATGGATGGCACCCCGAACAGCGCCTGGTTTTCGGTGAAGCATTGAAAGCATACACAAGCGGCGCGGCTTACGCGGCCAACCAGGAAGATCGGTTGGGTAAATTAATCCCGGGATATCTGGCTGATCTGGTGGTGCTGGATACGGACCCATTTTTATGTCAGCCGGAGCAGTTGTTGGAGATCCAAGTACTCAGGACAATGGTGGGCGGCGAGTGGGTTTATTGTAGGTAGTTATCCGGAAGATACGGAGGAGATTGCTTCGGTCGCTCCATAAAGCAAAGTATCATAGTACGGCAGCATCACTATTGCTCAACACCCCTAATATGGAATATTGGGAACGCTCCCTCGCAAAAAATATGTCTTTGCGAGCGTTACCCGAAAAACCTATCCGGTCAATATCTTCGAACTCACTGCGTATAAATTGACATGAAGTAAATATTGAGCGAAGCAATCTCCCATCAGGCGCAGATTTAACTCCCTCGCAAAGTAAATAATGTCTTTGCGAGCGGTACCCAAAAACTTATCCGGTTAATATGTTCAAACTCACTGCGTGTAAATTGACTTGAAGTATATGTTGAGCGAAGCAATCTCCCATCAGGCGTTGTGTCCCCGCCCAAGCAAGAAAAATAACTAAAAATGTCTTTGCGAGCGGGCCCCGAAAAACCTATCCGGTCAATATGTTCGAACTCACTGCGTGTAAATTGACTTGAAGTAAATGTAAAGCGAAGCAATCTCCCGTCATGCGTTGTGTCCCCGCCCAAGCAAGAAAAATAACTAAAAATGTCTTTGCGAGCGGGCCCCGAAAAACCTATCCGGTCAATATGTTCGAACTCACTGAGTGTAAATTGACTTGAAGTAAATGTAAAGCGAAGCAATCTCCCATCTGGGATAGGGTGACACTCCTGCCCAAAGAAAAATTGGTCAATATTCCCACGCTACGATATAAACTCGAAACCAGCACTACAAATCAAACGCTGCCCTGCTCTTCATCTCCAGCCTCTTCTACGACCTCACCTTCAATTTCTGCAGGAGACGTATCATCCAGCAGCTCCACACTTTCCTCTTCAACTTCAACTTGTTCAGCAGCGTCCTTCTGGTTCTAATTCTGCTAGTTCCTCTGCCTCTTCTGGCTCCACTTCTGGTTCCTGTAGCTGGCAGCTCTTCATCTACCGTCAACTGCCCCTCAATCATTTCGAGTTTAGTGGATTGTTCCTGGATAGTTGCCTCCAACGCTGCGATATCCTTGCCCTGTTTTGTTATCCGCTTCCGGTTTTTTATGAAGGTCGGAAGCGATACCAGCAGCCCGATGAGCGCACCGAAAATCAGCGCAAGCAGGAGGATAAATGCCAGGGAGCCTTCTGTATCCCATATCAAGTAGGATATCGGCACAACCGCCGAGTTTTGAATTGCGAAGATGACTGCAAGAATCAAAATCAATAGAATTATTAATAATATTACGATAGCCATTTTGAGCTCCTATATCCTGTATTGTGATAAAACCAAGAAAATTGGTTGAATTCGAAGGACGGAGGAAAATCCTTTACCATATATTATTCCCCGTTCCGGCTGCTGATTTGGCGGCGCTGCGGATCGACGTCCACCAGATCGGCGAAAATTAATGTGCGCAGGGTATATGTCTTTAAATTTGGATCCCAGCCAGTACATGTGATCAGGGAAAGCTGGGCGTTGTCGGTCTTTTGGATGAGTGACAAATCCTCGTCATCTACCACAACCTGTTCGCGCACCTGGTAGGTGTAAATATTCTCATCCGTTTCCAGCTGGATTTCATCGCCATTGCCCAGGGTATGCAGGTCCCGGAAGGGACCGTCGCTGCCGTCCCTCAGGGTAACATGTCCTGCCAGGCTGGTATTGCTCCCCAGACCAGGCCAGGATGTATCGCCCATCCAGGCGATTTCCTGCCGCAGTCCAGCGATTAACCAGGTGTAGTCTTCAAACGGTACGTATTTGACGACTGCGTCAATTTCCAAAGCTGGGATATATAACCGTAACGGCGGGCTGGTGTCGGGCGGCGGCTCGTCTGGTTCCGGGGGAGGAAGCTGGCTGATTTCCGGTGTCGGCACAGGGAAATCCGGCAGTGTTTCCGGAACCTGGGGAGTAGATTTGGGCAGCCAGGGTTCCTGGAACTGCACCAGGCTCTGCCCGCTGTTTTCAGATGCGCCTAAAGAGGGGAATCTTATCCCGCTGATATCCACACCCAGGGTGAGCGCGCCTAAACTGAATACCATACAGGCGCCGATCAACAGTACGCCGATCCCAGAAAACCAGGGCGCCCAGGTGGGATTACTGCCGCGTGAGAATAATCCGAACAGGACCGCCGCAAATCCAGCCGCGCCCAGAAAGAGTGCAAAAAATACAACTGCCAACGCCAGTCCAGGCGAAGTCCGTTCTCGTTCCATACCTCCAGTAGGAGGTAAGGTTGAAGATATCAACCGGTATGAGATCGAACTTGATATCTTCGAAAACTGGACACCCTCTACCTGCCAGGTTACAGTGGCCAGGTTCTGTTCGTTACGGGTAGTACTTGGCACAGTAGTCAGTGTACCCCTGAAATTGATGATCAACAGCTGTTTTGCGGACAATGTTCCTACCGTCGCGACCACTTTGCCGCCGCTGGTGGTGATATTAACGCCGCTGATATTGGCGCTGAGATTTGAAATGGTGAGCTCGGAGGGGAAGGTCTGGGTTTCGACGCGCACATTCTCGGCGCGGCCGCTACCCGAGTTTTCCACTTCAATCACAAAATTCATGGATTGGTTCAGCCTGACTTCAGAAGGGTTAACCGTGTATGCGATTTCAATAACAGGAGCGGTGAATATAACTTCATCTGCATTATCGTCCAAGTTTGTTTCATCCGTTGAAGTGGTAGCGGTGACGATGTTCATCAGTGATAAAGGATTGACCAGGTTGTTCTTCACTTTTGCGGTTAAATTGAGCGTAATCACCTGCCCTGGATTGATGCGAGGTACTTCCCACACCGCGTATATCCATCTGGTAATGTAGAGGATGATGTATTACCGGTAATACTCGAAGAAATATAATCAAAATCGGTCCCCAATTCGTCGGTAATGACCACTGGCTGGGCCCTATCCGAACCTTCATTGGTTATTCTTGTAATGAATGTGATATTCTGCCCTTCATATACATTGGTGCTGTTGGAATTATGATCCATGTCAACATCTAAATCAGCGACATCCACTGCCTGAAGCTCTACGTTAGATTTATCGTTGCTCATGTCCCAATCAAGCTGGTCTGCGGAGATGCCTTCGGCGCTGCCCAGTATGCGCGCTCCGGCTTGTTTGGGCGTCACGCGTGCCCGGATGATCAGCGCCGCGCGGGATTGGTTTGCCAGGCTGGCGATCTTCCAGACACCATCTGCGGATGAATATTGGCCTTTTTCGGAACTGTGATCGACGTAGACCAATTCTTCCGGCAAGGGCGCATTGATCACCACCTGGCTGGCATCGCTGGGGCCGTTATTTCTGACGGTAACCGTGTATGAGACCAACTCGCCCGGGGCCGGGTTTGCCGTTGATACCGATTGTTCGACTTCTATGTCCGAACTGGTGACAATGGTTTCCAGGCTGGCAGTGTTGTTGCCGGGATTCAGGTCGTTGGTGTTGGAAACTGCGGCTGTATTGGTAACGCTGGGGCAGCCTGCTCTGCCACGTCCACGCTGAAGCGGATGGGTAGGGCGGCTTCGCCAGGTTCGAGCCCGTTTATGTTGTTTAAAACACATGAGAGATTGCTTTCTGTGGATGCGCTGCAGTCCCAGGGATTATCGGTCTTTATATTCCGGATTTTTAAACCATCGGGAAGCACGTCCGTGGCGGTAACCGTGCCGGTGATCAAGGAAGTGCCGACGTTTTTTACTGTAATTGTGTATTCCCCGCCATTATCCCCGATCGAAAAATCACCCGAAGTAGCCTTTTCAACCGCCAGATCAGGTCCGTCCAGCGCGGTTGGGGAGTCCAAAACATCCGGCTGCAGTGCAAGAGCCCCATTGATTATTAACGCTGGCAGGATCACTCCCCCCAATACGAACAGCGTAATGACCAGAACGGTTTGTTTCACCAGACCGCTGCTGTTCAATCTGTGGGGTAAACTGGCGTTTACTTCAGAATGATTCTCCATTTTAATATTTGTTTGTTTGGTTAATGTAAAATCCGAATTAAATTATAACATTTTGATTGAAAATAAATGAAGTTGGTACATATACCGTTAACGCACAGAACTCTCAACCAGGTCGGCATACAACACCAGGCGTTCCAGATAGATTTCCAGTTCTTCGTCCCAGCCGGTGCAGGTTACCAGGGTCAACTGTGGCTCCTGGGTTGATTCAAGGACCGAGAACTCATAATCTGGCACGGTTTCCAATTCACGCACCTGGTAAGTGTAAATATTCTCTCCGGTTTGCAGGAAGATTTCATCACCCGGGTTGAGCACTTGCAGCCGCCGGAACGGTCCTTCGGAACCGTCCCGCATGGTGACGTGACCTGCCATGGCGGTGTTGCCGCCCAGTCCGGGCCAGGAAGTATCTCCCATCCAGGCGATTTCGTGCGTCAAACCTGCCACCAGCCAGGTGATCTGCTTGTACGGCACGTATTTGACCGGCGAATCCACGCCGATGATGGGGATAAGCAAACGTTCCGGAGGAGTGTCATCCAGCGAATCCTGACCGGGTAAGGGATTGGCATGCGATATCCGGCTTCTGGCACCGGGAAATCGGGCAGGCTCCCCGCTGATCCTCCACCTTCAGCCGGCGCCCAGGCTTCCTGGAACCCGGCCTGGCTGGATTCATTTGTTTGTGTGGGGTAAACGGAGGTTGGAGAAATATTACCAGGGATTGGACTGCTGAGCGGCTTTGTTGGGGTACTTATCTCCGATATCGCCGCAGTTGGGTCTCCACCCTGTGAACCCGGGATGGTCGCGGGCGGAGAGGTGGTTTGGTGCCTCTCAGCACTGTCACCAATTCCTGTGTACGCCTCGCTCCACCATTCCCCTGCGAGGTGTCAGACGCGAGCGCAGAACAACCCACTGCCGCAATCACCAATCCGGCAGAAATCAGCAGGAATCCCAGTTTTGTGAAGCGTCTGCGGGAATAAACACCCAGGCACAGGACCAGTACACCGGTTGTGCCGAGCAGCGAACCGGGATTTGAACCTGGATCAGGTTTGACTTTTGGCGGGGTTTTAAGCTCCCTGCCGCCGGTTGACGGCAGCACTTCTCCGATAACCGTGTACGGCGCATACCCGGTCCAGACGGGCAGTTCGAGCAGCAGGTCAGGTGTTTTGCCGCGCAGTTCTGGCTTATTGACGCGTTCGGCGTATCCCCTGGCGCGGTCGTTGACGCGCGTATCGATAATAATCTGCACCGGTTTGTCAGGGTCAACCACCCCGATGTCCACCAGGACCGTCTTTTCGATGTTATCAATCCTGGGGGTATACCCTTTGGTCGTGGTGGCGCGGGTGATGTCCATAAAGTCAGGGAAAACATCCGTAACGAACACATCGTAGGCCGGGTAATCGCTGGGATTCGAGACGGAGATATCAAAGACCAGCGCTTCTCCCACCGTGGCGCGCTTCGGCTTCACGGTTTTGATGATTCTTAAATAAACGGCTTTGTTGAAATCCTCATCCGTATTATTGTCCAGGTTCCCTTCAACCTGGTCTGCGGAGACGATAACGGTATTGGTCAGAACCTCAGCTTCCGACAGGAATTCTAAAGCACGCGCTTCCAGGTAGAATTCCAGACCATCGCCGGGTCCCAGTTTCTCTTCAAGCTGCCAGACTAGGGTATGGGTGGTAATCCTCGTTTCGGTAATTTCAAGCGTGTCGGTGATATATGTGTAGTCGATGCCCAGCGTATCGGTGACTACGATACCGGTGGCGGTGATATTGCCGGCGTTGGTGATCGTGATGGTGAATTGGGTCTTGTAATTCGGGTAAATGTATTCCAGACCATCGCTTTTGGTAACCTGCAGGTCGACCGCCGGTGATACGGATATCCCAGCGCTGGCCTGGTTGTCCGAGGTATCCGGATCGTATGGGTTAAACGGCAGGAGTTTGGCATGGTTAATGATGGTTTCGTTGAAGGTGCCCACATTGACCCGGGCAGTAATTTTTAACTTCTCGGTGGTTCCCTTTGATATCGAGCCGATTTCCCAGTGACCGGTGGAGCTGTTGTATGTGCCGCTGCTGATTGTTGAGTTCACATAAGTTAACCCTGGAGGAAGTTTGTCGTACAGTACCACACCGTTGGCGGTATCCGGTCCTTTATTTCTGACCTCCACGGTGAAGATGATCTTTTCGCCTTCCAGGGGAGCCGCGTTTGATACTTTTTTGGTCACCTTGAGGTCAGCGCTGTTGATAATGATTAAATCATGGTAAGTATTGTTGCTTGGATTTGTGTCACTGGGGTTTGCCATTGTGACAGTGTTGGTCAAAACATCCGCAGTTGTGGCTGCGAAGCGGGCATTAAGATTTAATCGGCGGAAGGGCGTCCTTTGTGGGGATTCCCTGGGTGTTGCTGTAAACGCATACCAGTTTACCCTCATTAAGATCACATGGGTCCCATCCGTTGGATGTAATCAGCGAACTGGTTATGAGTTTACCGGGCAGTATGTCTGTAACGGTCACTGGACCGCTGACACTCTGCCCCGAGACATTCTCCACTTCAATCGTGAATAAACCGCCATCTGGCGCCTGGAAAACATCACCGGAATGTAATTTTGTGACCGCCAGGTCGGGTCCCTGGG
>CAVWDI010000010.1:0-829900 GCA_963753725.1 uncultured Chloroflexia bacterium
GTGAGAATGTTGAAAAACAAATTATTAAATTGACCTCAGTATCGTTCTTTAATATAATCAGACAAACAAAGCATCTGGAGAAGAAAATGGGAAAAGAACGATTTGCAGAGACTGGCAAGGATTCATTCTTTGGAGATTACTTATATGATCAGATAGTACCCCAAGAGCACTTTCTTCGAAAACTCAAGGAAATTATCCCCTGGGAGCGATTCACAAAGAGATTAATCGGGCTATACAAAGGTGGCGGGCGGTACGGACGACCGCCCTTCGATCCTGCTCTGGTGCTAAAAATGGAAATGATTGCCTATCTATACAATCTATCCGAGCGCCAGGTAGAAGCCTATGTAAATGACAATCTGTCCGCCAAATATTTTGTTGGATTGGCTGTTGATCAGAAAGCACCCGATCATTCTACGTTGACCAAGTTTAGAAACCGGATGTTAGCCAGGGGAAAACTGAAGGTGTTTGAAGAAATGCTGGCCGAGATTGTACGGGCAGGCATGGAGAGCGGGGTTGAATTCGGATCGATCCAGATTGTGGACAGTGTGCATACTGTAGCAAACGTAAATATCCGCAAAGACGAAAGTAAGCAGAAGAAAGGAAAGGGACCGCGGGATCCGAATGCGAAATGGGGCGTGAAACATACCCGAAAAGTAAAAGACGAGCATGGTAAAACGAAAGAGCAGAGGGAATATTTCTATGGATATAAAGCGCATGTGAGCTTGAATGCTGAAAGCGGGATGATCACAAATGTGGATGTAACCCCAGGAAATGCATATGATGGTCATAAGCTGCCGGAACTAATAAATCGAGACCTGGAACTGGGTGTGCCTGTTGAAACCGTGGCAGCAGACCGGGGATACGACGATGGTTCCAATCATTACTTCTTACAGAGTAAGGATCTGCACTCCGCAATACGCCTGAATGCATACCGCACCCAAAAGAAAGACGAAAACAAAGAAATATGGTTGCAACTTCAATCAACGCCTGAATATCAGCAAGGACTAAAAGAAAGATACAAAGTGGAACGCAAATTTGGTGAAGGTAAACAAGGGCATGGACTGGGTCGCTGTCGCTATGTCGGCAGGATGGCGTATGCGATCCAAATTTTGTTGACTGCGATGGTATTGAACCTGAAGCGAATGGTGAAAGTATTGACAGACACAAATTTCAAAGGCCGTGCTACCGTGAGTGCTTGACCAGGGAATAAATGTCGTTGGTGCTAGAAATGATGAATAAATAATAGGAATCAAGGATACATAAGGATCAATTTAGGCAGCAAAGGTCCTGATTTTTAACTATATTATTTTTTTTGATCAGTGATGGGTTCCTGTTTGTATGATGATGGGTTATTTCAACACCCTCAAACGTCTCAGATGTAACTATTCCCCCCTGCTTATCTGACCATAACCGGCAGGTAATTACGCACCAGGTATTCAATCAATGTGCTCGAGTCAGCATCAGCAGGAAACTCCTCCACATTGCCGGCTTTATCATGCGCGCACACCCTGAAGTAATACATTTCTCCCTGTTTGGTTTCCACAGGATAAGCGGGTCCGAATACCTTTGAAGTTTTTGCGGTTTCATTTAACCAATCCATCCACGAACCGCCTGCTCCCACCCGGTACTGCACGTCATAACCAGATACACCGGAGGCACTGTCGCTGCCTGACCAGCTGACCGTGAAGGCTGTGGATGGTGAGGAAGCGGGAGAACTTGCCCTCGATTTGGGCGGTGTTTGGTCCAGGATAATGGTATCGCTGTTGGGGTTGGACACATTCCCGGCACCGTCCCTGTATTTCACGGACACTGTCTTCGATCCATCATTTAGAGGAAGTGTCCAACTCTTTGAGCTCGAGAAAGTTTCCCAGGCGCTCCAGGTTGAACCATTATTCGAGAACTGCATCTGGTCAATTCCTGATCCTCCGGGATCGCTTGCCGCCAGCGCCAGACTTACATTTGTCGAGCCGCTGTAGTGGTCTCCATTGTTGATCAGGATTGTCCCGTCAGGAGCGCTGGTCTCCACGATAATTGTGTCATTGTAGACAGCAGAAATCTTATCGACCGCATCTTGATACTGTACATAAACGTTCTTTGTGCCTTCCCCGGAGGATAATGACCAGCTGCTGCTGGTGGAGTAGGTTTCCCAGCCGCTCCAGCTTGTGCCGTTGTTTGAGAAGCGCATGGATGAAACACCAGCGCCTGCATCCTGTGCCTGGGTGGTCAATAAGACCTCTGAATGATTGGTGTAAGTCTCACCGCCATTGATCGCGATTGAACCCGTGGGCGGGTCGTTGTCCATGACGATCGTATCAGAATAGGTGCCATAATTTCCCAGTGAGTCCCGGTATTGTACATGTACCGTCTTGGTCCCATCTCCGGAGGTCGTCTCCCAGGTTTCGCTGGTTGAATACGCTTGCCACGCGCTCCAGGTTGCGCCGTCGTTGGAAAACCTCATTTGTGAAACGCCGATACCAGTCCCATCGGTTGCCGAGAGAGTCAGGTCGACCGGAGTTGAGCCAATGTATGCATCGCCGTTATTGATCTGGATGGTCCCGCTGGGCGGGCTGGTATCTAGGTTGATGTTGTCGGAAGCGGAACTGGAACGGTTGCCGGCAGCATCCTCGAATTGCACATATACATTCTTAACCCCATCTCCGGCGGATAAACTCCAGCTTTTAGCTGTTTCGAAATCCTCCCAGCCTGACCACGACGATCCATCATTGGAGAAACGCATTTTTGTAACGCCTGAGCCGCCGCCGTCGCTGGCCGTAAGCGACAATGTCAAATCAGGTGAGCTGGTGTAGGCTGATCCGCTGTTGATCTCAACTGTTCCGCTGGGGGGAACGGTCTCCAGGATGATCGAGTCACTGGTTGAGGCGAATTCGTAACCGACGAAATCTTTGAACTGCACATATACATCCTTGGTCCCATCGCCGGAAGTTAATGGCCAGTCCTTGCTGGTGCTGTAGTCTTCCCACACGCTCCATGAAATTTCGTTGTTTGAGAAGCGCATCGAAGTTACCCCAGAACCGCCGCTATCATTGGCATTCAACGTCAGCGATACCGAGGTGCTGTTGGTGTATCCATCCCCACTTTCGATCAAAACTGTGCCGCTTGGTCCGCTGGTATCCAGGATGATGCTGTCATTAAACCCGGCAAAATTTCCGGCTGCATCTTTATATTCCACATATACGGTTTTGGCGCCATCACCCGCGGTTAATGGCCATGATCGGCTGGTGTTATAAGTCTCCCAGCTGTCCCAGCTTGAACCGTTATTGGAGAAGCGCATCTGAGAAAACCCCGATCCGCTACCATCGTCTGCGGAAAGTGATAAGGATACGGAGGAGTTCCCGGTGTATGCATCTCCATTGTTAATCAAAATCGAACCGTCCGGCGGGATCGTTTCCAGGATTATTATGTCGCTGTTCGATGATGACTGGTTGCCGGCTGAATCTTGATACTGCACGTAGACCTGCTTCGTACCGTCACCAGAGTCCACCGTCCAGGCGGCGCTGGCAGCGTACGCCAACCACGAACTCCAGGCAGTCCCGTTGTTCGAGAAACGCATTTGCGATACACCTGAACCGCCGCTGTCGCTGGCAGATAGTGTCAACGAAACATGCGTGTCATTGGTGTAAACAGCTCCGCTTTCAATGCTGATCGTTCCGCTGGGAGACTCCATGTCTACTACGATTGTGTCCAAGTCGCTGGCAATATTGCCGGCGTTATCGCTGAACTGGATATAGACAACTTTGGTTCCGGTTCCTGAGGCGAGTTCCCAAGCCTTGCTTGTGTCGTACGGCCCCCAGGCGCTCCAAGCACTGGTATCGTTCGAAAACCGCATCTGATTCAGTCCAGAACCGCTCCCATCGCTAATCGATAGGGTCAGGCTCACAGAGTGATTATTTGTGTAAGCATCTCCATTATTGATTATTATCATGCCGGTCGGGTCCGTTTCGTCCAAGAAAATCGTATCGTTAAACCCCGCATAATTTCCAGCGTTATCCATGTATTGAATGTAAACGGTTTTGTTTCCATCCCCTGAAGGCAGCGGCCAGCTCTTTGTCAGTTGGTACGTTTCCCAGGGGGTCCAAGATGAGCCGTTATTGGAGAAGCGCATGGTAGAGACGCCGGACCCAATCCCGTCGTGAGCGCTGAGAGACAGCATAACAGCAGCATCAGTCGTGTAGGCTGCGCCGCCGTTTATATAAATATCTCCGACCGGTGAGGTCGTATCCAGCAGGATGCTGTCGCTCCCAGTTGATGAAACCAATCCAACTCGATCCATGAATTCGACATAGACTATCTTTGTTCCATCCCCGGCCAGCAGGGTCCAGGATTTTGTGGGAGAGTATGGGTCCCAGCTTGTCCAGTTCGATCCGTCGTGCGAGAAGCGCATCGCAGATACCCCTGATCCTCCCCCGTCGCTGGCGCTCAAATTCAACTGGACCTGCGGATCGCTGGTATACAAATCACCGCCCTCGATTGAAACGGAACCGGTGGGTTTGGTGGTGTCCAGAACGATAACGTCATTGAAAGTGGATTGGTTGCCAAGCGTATCCCGGTAGTGCACATAGACCGTCTTTGTCCCATCCCCGTTGGGATATCCCAGTCTTTAGCGGTAGTGTAAGGCTGCCATCCTGACCAGCTCGACCCATTGTTGGAGAACTGCATCTGGGAAACTCCTGATCCCCCGCCGTCATTTGCATAGAGCGCCAGGGTAACAGATGTGGAGGTGGTGTAGTCCGTCCCGCCGTTGATGCTTATTGAGCCGGATGGACCGCTTTGATCGAGGATAATGCTGTCCGAATAAGTGGAGGAGATGTTTCCTGCTGCATCCTGGTATTCTATATATACTGTTTTACCCCCATCCCCAACTGGCAGAGTGACATTTTTTGTTGTAGAAACCGGCATCCAACTGGTCCAGGGGGGTGCGCCGGGCAAAATTCTCATTGAAGAAACCCCCGAGCCTGACCCATCGGAGAAAGACATGGATAGGTTTACGGAGGCCGATGCGGTATAAGAAGCGCCGCTGTTGATGATGATCGATCCGGTTGGATCGGCTGGTATCCAGCACAATGGCGTCCATATAGGCGCTCGACACCATACCGGCGTTATTCTTATACCTGGTATGCACCTCTTTGTAGCCATCTCCTCCCGGGATGGTCCAGCTGGAGGTTGTGCCGTATGGCTGCCAGGCGTTCCAGTTCACCCCATCGTTAGAAAACTGCATTTCAGCGACCCCGGTATGGCTGTCGCTGGCTGAAAGGTTTAACGTTACCGATGTTGAACTGGCATACTGGTCGTTGTTGTTGATGGAGATTGAACCGCTGGGCGGGTTGGTATCTGCATAAAGGTAAAAAGTGGTATCGGTGGTGGCGCCGTTGTTCCAGACGACCAGTCCCATATCATCGGAGGTGGAAGTCTGGTAATCCATGAATTCATCCCCGCCGGACCCGTTTGAATCCGCGAAGTCTACATATTGGGAACGACCCTGGTAAAAGGTTGCACTTGATCCAGGGTTTGAATCAAACAACGTTATGCCCAGATTTGCGTCGCCTGAATTGGGTTTTATCGCGAAGTATTTTCTCACTCCGGCGCTTAAGTGGCTGTCCCATACCCGCAGCACCTGTGAGGTGGTCATGGTGTACGGTCCGTAGGTTCCCGAATAGGTGGTTGTGGAACTGGTACCCCATTCAATAGGGATAGCTTCCGTCCCCAAATCAACCCTTACTTCGGGGTAATAATTGCCGGAAGGAGCATGGTTGCGGTCTATCAATACAAAATCGACCGTTGACACCGGTGAACGAGTCTTCCAGCAAATCATATTCATCCGGGTCTCCAAAAGGCCGAATTTTCGTAAAGGAATATATCATAGTCCGACCCAGCCGGAGAGCGGATGCCAACCGCATGCCAGTCGCCCCCAGGAGTGATGCGGTAATAATCGCCGGAAATGGGCGGTTGGTCCAGGGATTGGGGAGCATATCGCGCTCAACACCCTGTGTCCCGGCCACCAGGCGACGCCCACATATTCTGTGCTTCCGGAAAATCCTGCCTTGCTGATACGCAGTTCGTAATCTCCCGTTTTAGCGGCGGTTAATTCTACGATTTCGTAATTGTTATTGGAGCTGAAAGATCCTGTGACATAGGAGCCATCCGGATCGAATACCCTGCAGGTCGATGTCCGCCTGCAGCGGGTCGCTGCTGTAGTCTGAGGCTGGATTTGAATCCCAGGCGATAACCGCGCGCCCAGTTTCACCCTGGAACAGGTAGACCGTTTCGCTGAATGGGAGGTCATTCTCGCCAACGATGTGACCATTGAACCAGCCCTGGTCCACCAGGTGGAATGCAGCCCGCATGTCCACCCCGCCGGCGCCGTCCACGTCGCTTAACCGGCTGTCCCCTTCGATATTGTTAAGCGCAGTCGCCATAATTACCGCTTTGTTTATCTCTGGCCAGGCTTCCAATTCGCTGTCCCTGCTCATCAGCAGCGCGGCTTCGCCGGCCACCATGGGAGCCGAGAAGCTGGTCCCGCTGCCAACGTATCCCACCCATTCTGTGCTGGATTTTTTGGTGCTGTTGATGCTGTCACCGACCGCAGACACTTCAGGCTTTTCAATCCCCGTGGAGGGATTTGTGTAACTTGAACTGGGTGCCATCAGGTCATCCGACCAGGTAAGGGTATCCGCATCACTGATGTTCCCGACGGTGATCACGTTGTAGCCGCGCCCGGGACTTGAAATTCTCCCATCCAACTGTCCCCGGTTGCCGGCTGAATTGACAGAAGTAATGTAATAATTGCGCACGATATAATCCAGATGGCGGTCATGCTCGTTGAGACTGTTTGTGCTTGAATTGCCTCCCCAGCTGTTGTTGATGATATTGACACCTTTAGCCACAGCCCAATCCATGGCTGCCGAAATATTTAAATCGCTGTAATCGGTGCCGTTTGCGCTGAATATATTTACCCCCTGGGCGATTCCCTGGTAGGTGCTGTGCTGGCTGGCCGCGATGCCCGCGCACGCAGTGGCATGATCGTCCACGTTGGAATCTCCCGGCACTCTGGTGGTCCCGCTGTTCAGATAGGGATTATTGAATTCAATTCTGCTGTCTTCAAGGATGGCAAGATCAATTCCCGCGCCTTCAAACCCCCAGGCATCGACGATATTGGCTTTGTGAGCGGGTTTTGCTGAAATCAATCGTGTCAAAATTCAAGTTCGGGCCGTATATGGCGGCGATATCCGGGTGGTGTGGCCACGTCTCAATTAATGATTTTGGCAGGTCAATATATACCAGTGGAGAAATTGGGCTCACGTAAACGGGCGCCATTCCCAGGCTTTCAAGTTCATTAATGAAGGGCGCCTGGACCTGAGCGATGCGGCTGGATAATATATCTGCATTGGACTGCCGAGCGGCGTCGATTTCCTGCCGTCGAACTGCTTGTTGGATTTGTACTGCGGATACCCGCTGGTCGGCTGCTGTATCTGCGTCCCGATATCGCTTTTTTCCTGGCGTATGGGCAGTGAAATGGCCTGGCTAGGGTCTATAAAAGCCAGAGGGAGCATCTCCGGCACCGATATCCGTAGGGGCGCGTGATAATTCCGGCCGGCTGAGCGGTTCGATATGCCCTTCTTTCAACCACACCGATACCCGCACCAGCTCGTCATCCGCAGTGCACTGCAGTAAATTATGTAACTGCGGCTGAAGCACGCCGTATAAGTCGGTTTGTGCAGCCTCTTCAGCTGCCAGCGCCTGGAAGAAATTAACTTGGTTACCGCTAGGATCGACGTTAATCTGATGGATTTCCCCCGTGTCTGTGTTAATGACCTTGGCGGTGTAAAGGAGATTTCGACTGGCAGGGAAGGTTTTAATCGACAAATCGCCCACTTCCAGGACAGTCACAGGCAAACCTGTTTCTTCTGCAATTAAAGCGAGTATCTTCCCTTCGATCCCGCTGTCTGAGCGGGCAGTCGAACTGAACAGGAAAAGGAAAAACAGGCAAACAAGTGCGCCTCTTAGGGCTTTCAGCCCGACCAATTTGCTACCCTCACGTTGATCCGCTTTCATCCTTTTGTTTATGGTTGGTCAAGATAGCCTGAATATACAGCCGCTCCGGTTTGATCGAGGAACTTCACCAGGTTTATTTCCTGCTTTTTAATTTGCGTTTTTGGAAAAGACACCAAGTGGAAGGGCAGGGTGTGCGCGTCTTCCACGATCTGATCGGGAGGCGGCGAGGTTTCCTGCATGCTGATAAAAAGAGTCCCACCTTCAGTATATATTCTCTCGATCGAGATGCTGTACCCGCTGGTTGGTTTGGAACCTGCGTATGCTAGCGCGTAAAACCTGCGGTCAACAGCACTCTGCCCCCGGATTTTCCTGTGGACGATTTCTGGTAGATGGACGGATTTATTTTCCAGGTTTTTAAAATCATCGAACAGCAAATAGAAAGGCTCCTGCGGCGAATCGCCCAATGGAGCCTCTTGGATAACATCGGTAAATTGGATTTCCTGGATTTCCGGGGAGGGGACCTCAGATCCACATCGTTTGCGTTCGAAGATGGCGAGTCACATGCACAAAAAATGAGGCATAATAGGCATACAGGTAACGCGCAGTTCGGCAGTTTTTGGTTGTTTGTCCAGTTGTAATGATGGGTTGGTAGTTCTTTTTTTCTCATCGCTGGAGGAACGAGAAACGAATCGATGTAAACTGCAGCCAATAAGATGATTGTCAATTTATTATAAGATCATTCACTTGAATTATGTCCAGTATAAATTTTCAAAAAGCATTAAAAATCAGATAATCGGCGGGTATTAATCATGACACAAAACGAATATGTCTTGAAATGAAGAAAGCCTCGATCCACAAGAGTGGGAGAGCATGCAGGCGCTCGGCTACCGCATGGTGGACGATATGCTGGAGTACCTGCGCACAGTGCGCGAGCGCCCCCCCTGGCAGCACGCTCCCGATGAGGTCAAAGCCCATTTTAAAGGACTTGTGCCGCTCGAACCGCAAGCGCCGGATCAGGTATACCAGGAGTTCGTCGATTACGTGCTGCCTTACGCCATTGGGAATATCCATCCCCGCTTCTGGGGCTGGGTTTTCGGCACTGGGACTGTCATGGGGGGCTTTGCTGATTTTCTGACCGGTATGATGAACACCAATTCAGGGGATTTTGACCACCACAGCGCTATTCATGTGGAGACCCAGGTGGTGGACTGGCTGAAAGAAATGCTCGATTATCCAGCGACTGCCAGCGGCACGTTGACCAGCGGCTGTTCAGCCGCTAACCTGATGGGGTTGGCGGTCGCCCGCAATGCAAAAGCTGGATTCGATGTGCGCAGCCAAGGGATGCGCGCTGGGTCGAGGGACATGCTGCTGTATGCCTCCGCTGAAATCCACAGTTCAATCCGTAAAGCGGTCCAACTGCTCGGTTTGGGGGATGAGGCCATACGCCGGGTTCCGGTGGATGACCAATTCCGGATCGATCTGGAGGCGCTGCAGGCCAGCATTGCCGCTGACCGCCGGGCGGGGAGCCAGCCGTTCTGCGTGGTCGGCGCGGCCGGCACGGTAAACACCGGCGCATTCGATGATCTGGCGGCGCTGGCGGATACGTGCCGGCGTGAAGACCTGTGGTTGCATGTGGACGCCGCTTTCGGTGCCTGGGCAAAATTAGTTCCCAGCGTTAACCACATGGTGAACGGTATGGAACGCGCCGATTCGATTGCCTTTGACCTGCACAAGTGGATGTACATGCCCTACGAGGTCGGCTGTGTGCTGGTGCGGGATGAAGAGCAGCATAGGAAAGCTTTCTCCTTGACGGCTGAATATATTTCCAAGAGCGGTGACGGGCGCGGTATGAGCAGTGGCGTTATCCCCTGGTTCACCGATTACGATTTTCAGCTCTCGCGCCGGTTCCGTTCGCTCAAAATCTGGATGTCGCTCAAAGAGCACGGGCTAAACAAGTACGCGCGTTTGATCCAGCAGAATATCGAGCAGGCAAAATACCTTGGAGAGCTGGTCGATGCTGCTCCGGAGTTGGAGTTGTGCGCGCCAGTGAGGTTGAACGTGGTCTGTTTCCGTTATGTTAGACAAGGATTGGATGGACAGGCGCTGGATGCATTGAATGAGGAAATACTGATTGAACTGCAGGAGCAGGGCATCGCGGTGCCCTCAGGGACAACCATCAATGGGAAGTATGTGCTGCGGGTGGGTCATACCAACCACCGCACCAAACGTGAGGATTTTGACCTGCTGGTGCGGGAAGTCATCCGGCTGGGGGATGAACTCGTGAACACTGCATCTGTCACAGGAGATATCCAGCCATAAAGCCGGTCAAGCCACATTACAAAAGCGGGAAACCTTTATATATGGGTGCACAGAATCCACCCGGATGCAGCCTTGCAGTGGGAGTGTGTCGATCACAACATCATCTTGGGTCTTTTTTCCATGGGGATATCTAATTGTCATTGGCAGCTTGTGTCAATATTATGAAGCTGTTTGAAGAGCTGGGAACTGATCCGGCTTTTGGGAGCATCGCAGCCAATGTGCAGGCGCGCACGTTGTGGCACAGCTTGTACGACCAGGCTGCCGGAACTGTTGAGTTCAGTTTCTACCTGGGTGAAAGTGAAAACGCCGACGGCACGCTCCGCGAAAGGCGCAGCGATTACCTGGAGTTCGCGTTGGAAACTTGATACGCGGCTTACCCGAGGGTGTCAGCAAGACGGAATATGTTGACTCGGAGATCAAATCCTATGATTTTTGAAGCACCTAGTGATTGAACTTATACACTGGTTTCCCTTCCGAATAAAACTATAATACAATCATAGTTGGAATATAAACACCGCACGCTATTTCCACAAGGAGTCCATCGTGAGAGATTATGAAATTGAATTCGAAATATTTGAGGGCAGCGGCGGGGAAGTCCGTAAGGATGGTTCCTGGCCGGACTTCGCCAGGGAAGGCATTTGCGCCTGGATGTACGCGGCTGAAGGTGAGACCAGCTACCAGGTGGGAAAGAAATTTTGCTATCCAGAGGACCTTGGACTGATGTGTCCCTGGCTGGTAGACAGTCTGACCGGGGTCGTGCGCGCTCTCGAACACGGCGGTACGCTGTCCTGGAAATATCAATATACCCCCTATGAAAAAGTCATCGATCCCGAGGGTGTTACGACGGAGTATGTGCGCTGTATCGACCCCACGGAATCTGGAATCGTCATCAAGGTGACCAGGACCGCCTTGCCAGATTGATGCCTATAATAAAATTTCAGTATCAGCGCCGCAGGCGACCATGAAGGCATTAATCGAATTATGATTTTAAAAGGAGGTATGCATTCAGATTGATTTTCTTATCAAAATGGCGAATGCCTCCTTTTCGTATGGGGATGATTTGGACATCGGCATTAAGGACGGGCGGGTTCTCAAAATCGGTTACATTTAATTAGAGTTTGCGCTTAAGCATAAACAGAATATGCGCGCTAAATCCCATGGTCCCGAAGATGTTTACAATGTTGAATACCTCCCACCCATCATTCTGTATCTCACCTAACAATTTCAGGTCTTCATCAGAAATTCTGTTCCAACCGCTGAAATTTTTCACAGTTTTCAACTGCAAGTTTTTATACTCCCACTTATCCATTTATTTGTCTCCTTTCTGGTATATCCGGCGATAATAATCCCTTATCAAAGTCTTATTCCTCGAATTGAAAATCTCCTCAACTATAACGCAGAATGCCATTCCATTGGCAGCTCATGCTTTAGATATGTATAATATATTTTAGATATAGTGTTATCCAGATTTTATTATTAAGTTGTTATTTGTTTTCTAAGGGAAATAGTTGATGCAAGAGCCACAAAACAAAGAAATTCCTGATCTGGATATCCGTTGCTTTATTTACTCGACTTTTGCCGGTGCATCCCGGCTGCCATCGGTAGTCGAAACCGCAGACAACTTCAAAATCTCAATTGCTGCTGTTGAGAGCGCTTATGAAAGGCTAAATAAGTAATGGGCAAAGTTGAAGAATACCGTATGACATTGCGCACCATCGACACCTGGAATGAATATCTGAAGGCTGAATCCTGTCTGCCGGGACCCAGGGCAAACCTGGAACTGGCTTATGCGGCGGGGTTGGAGGGGACCAAACAGCAGCTTATAACCTACGCTGAGCTTGATCCGGATGCGGCGCCAAAGAACACGCCTGAGGAGTTCCTGGTTATCTGCGGTGTAATGGGTCTGGGTTACCTGATGGTGCGCGGGCAGGGGGATTATTTCCCTATACTGCGCCAAAGAGCCAATGATCCCCGCTGGCGGGTTAGGGAAGCGGTCGCATTGGGTTTGCAGAATTATGGTTTGGTTTCGATGGAATCCTTGCTGGTGGAAATGGGTGATTGGAGTACAGGGACGCCCCTGGAACGCAGAGCCGCCGTGGCAACAGTATGCGAACCGGACCTTCTATTAGATTCAGATCACGCCAGCAAGGTTTTGGATATTATGGACGAAATCACCCTTTCTATCCTCTCTGAGGGAGACAGAAAATCAGAGGAATTCAAAGCATTGAGGAAGGGATTGGCTTACGGCTGGAGCGTGGCTGTCGCCGCCCAGCCAGAAATTGGTAAACCATCTATGGAGAAATGGATCGGCTCCCAGGATACTGATGTTCGTTGGATCATGAAGCAGAATTTGAAGAAGAAGCGCCTGTCTCGAATGGACGAGGAATGGGTGGAAACTCAATTGAGCAGATACGGCTGAGCAAAGCAATGTTGGGGTACCATTAAAAGTGGAGTGGTACGAATGAGTGTGGAGCCGTACCCAGATGGATGGATAATGGAGCAATACGATGAAAGTACTTATGGTGACAGCATCGCCGAAATCTACGATGAACTGTACGCGGAGTATGATCCAACGGCGGTAGATTTATTATAAGAACTAGCTGGCCAGGGAAGCGTATTGGAGTTGGGTATAGGAACAGGCCGCCTCGCGATCCCGCTTCACCAACGAGGAGTAAAGGTAGCGGGAATGGATGCCTCACAGGCCATGATTAATGAACTGCAGGCTAAGCCGGTTAGCGCCGGAATCGATGTCGTTCTGGGAAACTTTGTCGAGATTGATTGGAATGCTCGTTTTAATCTGATCTACATCGCCTTCAATACTTTCTTCAGCCTGCGGACACAGGAACAGCAGGTTGATTGTTTTCGAAGCGTCGCCGAACATCTGGCAACAGGAGGCGTGTTCCTGATCGAGGCGTTCGTGCCAGATATGAGCCGATTTGATGACAACCAGACCGTTCGATTAACCAATTTGAACGAAAACAGAGTCCAGTTGGAAGTGTCCAGACACCATCCGGTGGAGCAGCAGGTGAGCAGCCAGATCGTACTGCTTTCGGAATGTGGAATTCGTCTGTATCCAATAAAAGTGAGATATGTTTGGCCGGCAGAGCTAGACCTGATGGCGCAGTTGGCTGGTTTGATGGAAATAAACCGCAATGGATCCTGGAATAAAAGTGAATATAATGAGGGGAGTGTAAAACATATTTCGGTATATAGAGCAGGTAAATAGGCAAAATAAAAATGCGCTTAGCCTTAGTAATCTCAATTCTATTCAATGGAACAGTGATCCTGTCGTCGTGCATAATGAAGAGTCCGGGACCAGAATTGCTCCTTCAAACACAATCCGAAACCCCAACAAAAAATGAAATTGTTCCAACCGGTACCCCAAAAATGAAAGAAACTATTCAACCCGAAATAAACACCATCATCTTAGAAATTCCAGTCATCGAATATGAAGATGGCAACCAGTTGACCGAGCCAATCATCACCGGGTACGACCAGGTGGTTATTAAGCGAGGCGATGAGTTCATCCTCGATCCAGCTGCTCTGGGATTCATCCCGGGTAAATCGGTTGGCGCTGTTCAGTTAAGGCTGGTGAAAATAAATCCCAATTCCATCACGGTCGAAATCCTGGCTGATACTATGTTTGACGGTAAGTACCACCCCAGAGACCCCATTGAAAGGATTGAAATCAAAGATGGAACCTGCATGGAGGCGGTCCCACTTGTGATGGATGTCTTCTACCAGTATTGTTTTGGACTGGACAGCAGCGGTTCTCAATTCTTACTCAGATACAGAATCGAAGGTGAAAGTACGATGCCAAAACCGTAATCAGGACGAACGTTTTACCCCTTAAAGAAAAATCATACCCAGTCACTTACAAATAGATGACTGTCTGGTTTGTCCACGGGCAGCACGGCATGGGAGATATCTGTTTACAGATAAGGTTTCTGGAAAATGCTCAATGATGCAGTTCGAATGGCAAAAAATGTGCCTGAGAGGATCGATTTCAAATGGAATCGTTAACAAATTTCCACCGATTTCCCAAAGTAGAGCTTCACCTTCATCTTGATTGTTCACTGAGTTACCCGGTTGTCTCCAGGCTGAACCCGTCGGTAACGCATAAGGATTACCTCGATACATTCATCGCTCCTGCTAAATGCAGCGATCTGGCTGACTATCTGACCAGGGCACGTAAAGGCATTGAATTGATGCAGACCGAAGAGGGGCTGCGCCTGGTCACGTTGGACCTGTTTGAGCAGCTTCAAAAGGACAACGTCATTTATGCGGAAATCCGTTTTGCGCCGCTGCTGCATACAGAAGGAGGGCTGACGTCAGAGGGTGTATTGGCGATCGTGGAAGAATCCGCCAAAACCGCCAGCCAGGCAAGCGGTGTGGAAGCGCGCCTAATCCTATGCACCTTACGCCATTTTTCGGAATCGCAAAGCTTGCAGACGGCA
This sequence comes from uncultured Chloroflexia bacterium, assembly GCA_963753725.1. GTDB lineage: Bacteria > Chloroflexota > Anaerolineae > Anaerolineales > UBA4823 > CAVWDI01. The sequence continues at coordinate 14,787 of CAVWDI010000010.1, forward strand.
AAATTGGTCCAGCAGTTCAAAAATTCGTATGTGGTTGGATTTGATATCGCTGGGGATGAAGCCGGTTATCCTATCGACGCGCATATTCTTGCTTTTCAATATGCTGTCGCTCATAACATACCGTGTACCGCTCATGCTGGGGAAGCGCGCGGTCCGGAAAGCGTATGGGAGGTGCTGCAGAACTTTCACCCGTCACGCCTGGGACATGGCGTGCGCAGCATTGAAGATCCCTCATTGATGGAACACTTACGCCAGCGGGATATCCACTTGGAAATTTGTCCGACCTGCAATGTGCAAACCGATATTTATCCAACATACCCCGACCATCTCATAAATTGGATCTACAATTCTGGTCTTTCGATAGGCGTCAACACTGACACTCGAACGATAACAGATATCACACTTTCCCGGGAATATGAAAAGCTTCACAGCACATTCGGCTGGGGAAAAGAACGTTTTCTGCAGTGTAACTTGAACGCATTGAGAGCTGCCTTTATTCCTGAGCCACTCAAGATGCAGCTGACTGATCGTGCGCTGGAAGCGTATCGTGCTGTGTAGATTAGAGTAGACAGACGCTTCACTAAGGTCGCCACCAAGCTCAGGGTTGTAAATGGCCAGGATGCGGGAGCAGGAGCAGAGGTCCTGTGAATGCTGCGCTGTCACTCAGGTCGGGGAAGGAGGGGTGATTGGAGACGCTGCCGAGGGGTGCGAGGTCGCAGAGGCGGTGGATGAACTCGCAAGCAATAATGATATAATATTTTTATACTTAATACGTTTTGCACTACTGTCTGTTGTGTGAATAGTCAAAAGTTATTTATAAGTTAGGTGACAATTTACACTGTGAAGGTGGGTATCGATAATCCCGATCCCAGATTACACTGAGGAAAAACAGTGGTGGTTACGTTCGAAAAACAGCTGTCCCTAAGGAGGCATAAATGAACACCGAACGTTGCTTTTCTTGGAGGGGCATGGCCATGATTTGTCTAGCCCTGTTGGTTTGCGCTGGAGCGTTGTTCATCGTGAAAAATACTGTTGCACACTCCGTATCCACGACGATCCAAGTTAATTCAACCGATGGAGGTACTGGCGGTCCGGAGTGCCGACTTCGAGACGCCATTTCAGCCGCCAACACAGGCGCACTGGTCGGGGGATGCGACGGAAGCGCAGGTGGACCCTTTATCCTTGAATTGATTGATCCGGGCCATGGCTCGGTTTACGAGTTTTCTGTCATCGACAACAATTCCAACGCCCTACCAATCATCACCTCCGACATCACCATCAATGGTCACGGTGGGACAATCTCACGCTCCAATCAGGAGAACACCCCAGATTTCCGCCTTTTCGAGGTGGCCGCAGCCGGTACGCTTCACTTGAATGAAGTTACGGTCAGAGGCGGGGGAGTTGTTACTGAGGGAGGCAACCTGAATAACCAGGGAAATATGTATATCAAGGATGCAATTTTCCAGTTTGGCCGCGCAGAAAGCGGCGGTAGTATCAACAATGAGGGCAATTTGTCCATTTCACACAGCAAGATCATAAATAATTACGGGGGCTGCGGTGGTGGAATAATGAATGAAGCATCCGGGGTGCTGACAGTAACGGACAGCCTTGTGCTCGAAAATGTTGCTGATATATGAGGGGGCGCTGGAATAAGTAACAGCGGGTCCGCTGTAATAAAAAATTGTGAATTATCTGCCAATATTGGTGCAGAGGGAGGCGCAATCGCAACATCTGGCTCCCTGGACGTCGAAAGCAGTCTGTTCTATAACAACACCGCCCACCGGGAAGGTTCCGCCAGCGGTGGAGGAGGCGCTATTGCTGCTGGAGGTTTTGTGACCCTGACCAATTCCACCTTTATCAGCAACTACAGTCCTTTTGGGGGCGGCGCCATTAACACCGGCGGGGAGTTGACCGTGACGAATTGCACGTTCTCCTACAACACGTCCAGGAATGGCGGCGCAATCTACAACACGAGCAACCTTACCTTGCGCAACACGATCATCGCCAACAGCATGTGGTCGGACAGTTGTTTTGGGTGGGGGACAATCAAAGACGGCGGAGGCAATCTTCGCTGGCCTGTTGCCGACGACACCTGCGTGGGCGAATTTGGCGACGCACGGCTGGAACCGCTGGCTGATAACGGCGGTCCTACTCTGACAATGGCCTTGCCGACCGGCAGCCCAGCAATACAGTTGGCAGCGGACAATTGTCCGGCTGCTGACCAGCGCGGCATGCCGCGCGGCTTGTGGTCCAACCGCTGTGACGCAGGGGCGTATGAACTGCAGAGTTTATCCGTATTTGTCCCCGTTATATATAATTCCCCCTGAGCAGATACGCACCCGCTTAAGGTCTCTCTGGCTTGCTCACAGTTCATTAAAGGAATAAACATGGAACCACGTCTAAGCATAATTACTTTGGGAGTTCGTGATTTATCCAGAGCTTACAGGTTTTACCATGAAGGACTGGGTTTACCAACCAACGATAAACCCGATTCTGGCATTATCTTCTTTCAAACCAGCGGTGTTTGTTTAGCCCTTTATCCCCTGGATAAATTAGCCGAAGATGTTTCGCCCGACCTTTCTCCTCAAAGGTCGCATTTCTCAGGAATTACGCTCGCGCACAATACAAGGGTAAAGGACGAAGTCGATATCATCCTTGAACGAGCGCAAAAGGCAGGCGCTAAAATTGAGAAAGCCGCCCAGGATACCTTTTGGGGCGGTTACAGTGGTTATTTCTCCGATCCGGATGGTTACCTGTGGGAAGTCGCTTATTCTGATAACTGGGAATTTAACCAGGATGGGAGTCTTGTCATTGAATAAGATACACATTGGATTCTTGCATCCTGGAGCAATGGGAATTTCGCTCGCCGCCTCGGCTTTGAACAGCGGTCATAAGGCATATTGGGTATCTCAGGGACGCAGTCCGGATACATACCAGCGCGCAAAAAAGTATAACCTGGTCGAAACTGAGACGGTCGAAGAACTGTGCCAAGTATGCACCGTGATCATCAGCGTGTGTCCTCCTCACGCCGCAGCGCATGTTGCCGGCCAGGTCCTGGCATGCTCGTACGAGGGCATTTATGCCGATGTTAATGCCATATCCCCGCAGCAAGTGAAGGCCATCGGACAGTCAATGAGCGAGGCAGGTGTGGAGTTTGTGGACGGTGGTGTGATTGGCGGACCTGCCTGGACACCGCAGGAAACATTTCTGTACTTATCGGGTCGCGCTGCCGGCCAGGTTGCGGCATGTTTTGTTGGCGGACCATTGGAGACCGAGGTAATTGGCGACGAGATTGGGAAGGCATCGGCGTTGAAGATGTGTTACGCGGCAAACACCAAGGGTATGACCGCGCTTCTGTGTGCTATCGTAGCAGCAGCCGAGCAGATGGGCGTTCGAACTGAACTCGAAAAACAGTGGTCTCGGGACGGCTCAGACTTTGCGGGGCAAACACTCGAGAGAATCAGGCGTGTCACTGCCAAAGCCTGGAGGTTCTCCGGGGAGATGGAAGAAATCGCCGCTACATTCGAAGCGGCTGGACTACCGGACGGCTTCCACCTGGCCGCAAGCGAAATTTACCAACGCATCGCTATGTTCAAAGGCGCCGATCCGAAACCCCCTGTGGGAGATGTCCTGGATGCCCTGCTTCATCCGGGTGAAGTGGAAGAAATATAACAATCCAGATGCAGGCGGCACCAGACATCCGCGATCGATCAACTTCGTAGATTTAGGCAACAATAAATACATAAGCAGAAATAAAAACGTCGGGTAGGAAATTGTTTCGTCATGACTAATACTTATACACAATCCTACCAAGTAGTTCATCTGCCGCTGATTATGTATCGCACATTGGTTACACAGCAATATTAGGCTAAGTAGTGGAATAAAAATTTATTGGAGGTTCAAATGGATATACCAGAATATGTTTCAAAAGATGAAGTAAAACGAGTTTGCGAACAGCTCGGTATTCAAGATTGGACCATGTTACCCAAAGCGGAAGTCGAATTGAGAGAGGCAGAGATTTTAAGAGAATTGGTTGGGGGAGAAGCCCTCGATATTCCGGTGGAGGAATTTCAACGAGGTCTTGAAATCGAGCTTGAGCACGGCATTGGATTCTCTGATGCGAACGTGACCAATAACCATCCAGTCCTTACCGGGAAGATTGTGCTAGCACATTTAAAGGAAATGCTGGATTACTACACCCGTCTCGAGGTGGCTGAGCTGGAGGGAGATCTCCTCAAAGCCTATCTTGCAGGAGATCAAGAGAAAATGGCAGGAAAGTATCAGAAGCTGATTGAAGCAAGATTATTGTTGAGCGAGGGAGAACAGGCGCAGATTAAATCTGCCTGAGGCATGCGCGGCCAATTTCCGAAAGAGACCTTGAAGGGGATGAACAGCTTCAAAAGTTTTGCAGAGAGCGGTGAATAGAATTTACTAACTCTCGAATTTGTGGAAAAATCCCCCAAAATAATTTTCCTTTCCAATCCAGGAAATCCTCCCACAAAGGTTTTCACCTGGTTGATTTGATTCCTGTTGCCCTTATGAATTTACCCCCATATGAAAAAGCTGGTTTTGCTTCGAGTATACTCAGGATTATATTCATTAATCAGGAGGTGCACTGTGAAACTGGTCGATATCTTGAAAACAAAGCTTAGTCCCACTGTATCGTTCGAATTATTCCCAGTCCGGTCTGAAAAGGCTGCCGCTAGGCTGGATATAGCTGTGGATGTCCTGGCTGCGCTGGAGCCGGATTTCGTCTCGGTCACCTTTGGCGCTGGTGGTTCCACTCGCGAAGGTTCGCGCCAGCTGATCGAAAAACTAAAAGTGGAGAAAGGGTTGGAGATGCTGGCATACTTCGCCGGTTACGGCTTGGGACCTGGGGATATCACTTCCGTGCTGGACAACTACCAGGAACTGGGGGTTGAAAACCTGCTGGTGGTGCGCGGTGATGTACCGCACGATCAGGACGATTTCCAACCACACCCCGACAGTTTTCAGCACGCTTCCAACCTGCTGGCGTTTATTCGACCCAGGTACGATTTCTGCCTGGGCTCCGCCGCCTACCCGGAGGGTCACATCGAAGCCGAATCAAAAGAGCTGGACCTGGACTATTTGAAGTTAAAAGTGGATAACGGGGCAGAATTCATCGTCACCAACTACTGCTACGATAGTAGGTATTTCTTCGACTTCCTCGAGCGCGCCGCGCCCTTGGAATCGATGTCCCCGTGCTGCCGGGGGTGATGCCGGTTTACAGCGTCAAAATGATGGAGTCGCTGGCCTCGCTGTGCGGGGCTACCATCACGGATGAATTGAAGTCCGGTCTTGCAGGATTGCCGGAAGACGACAAAAGCGCCGTCCTGGATTTCGGCATTGAGTACGCGTACGGGCAGTGCGTCGAGCTGTTGGGCGCCGGCGTGCCAGGCGTGCACATTTACACCATGGACCGCAGCAAGACCACCAGCCAGATTGCGACCCGTTTGCGCCAGGAGGGATTTTTGGGATAGGCGGGGCAAGCCCTCATCATTCCTTCGGGAACCAGCGCCTGGGGGCGAAGATGGTCCACAGCAGCGCAAACCCGTACAGCGATAAGACCGGGATATCGTAATGCATATTGCGCCCCAGGTGCGGGTAGGCATTCAGCAGGACCAGCGGGAAGGAAAAGGTCAGGGCAACGCCTATCGTCCAGCGCGTTAACGCCGTTCCAAGGACGAGGGCTGCAGGGGCCAACAGGAATGTCAGGTACCAAGGCCAGATAAATCCGGATAAACTGTAAAGGATCGCAGACAAAAATGCCAACACGCATACATACAATCTCCCCTCATCAGGTTTTTGGAGGTAACGCGCCAGGTAGACCAGTGCGATGAACGGGAAGATCAGCAGCGCGATTTTGGGGATGTACCCTAATTCCACGCCGCTCAAAATCTCGATTGCGTACAGAGCGTCATTGGGGCGGAAAGCGCGCCAATCGTTGCGCCGTACCAGGTATTCGAAAAACTCGGGTGAGCGGTAGAACAGAGCCAGGGAAATACCTATAAATCCTCCCGCTAATGAGCAATTGCGGCAGGTATCCCAGTATTTTACGCCGCTGGCTATAGTAGTAGTGCAGGAAATCCAGCAGGAAAAGCGGGGCGGTGACATATTTGACCAGCACTGATGCCGCCAGTGACAGGCTCCCCAGGTATCTTTTATCCTCTTTCAACCAGTACAACCATAATAAGACGAACACTATCATAGCAGCGTCATTATGACCATCGGCACTGGTAGACATGACGCTTACCGGCATCCACCCGAATATCAGCAGTCCAACCGACTGGAACCACAATGAACGTTCGCGCAACAGCAGCCAGATCAGGCGCAGCGACCCGATCCATGCGCCCGCTAGGATCAATTTGAAGACCAGCGCCGAGATGTGGAAGTTAGACCCGGTCAGGACCATAACTGCCCCAGAGATGATGGCCCATAAGGGACCGTAGGTCATGCGCACGGCCGCATCCAGTGGCAGGTCGCGCGCCAGCTCGACTATAAAATCAGTGTGGTAGGGGTTGTATCCCGCAGCGATCATCCTGCCCCATGCCAGGGACAGCCAGAAATCATGCGCCAGGACCGGAGCGGCCAGCATCAAGACGCCGCGAAAGCGGCCGCCCAACCGAAAAGTATCTTCAAAGTGGACTGGTTTATCTCTTCCCGGTATTTTGCCAGCAAGACAAGCGCTGCCAGGAAGACCAAAGTTGAAACCAGCACCGGGAGAGATATACAATGCTGCCCAGGCTTGCGGATCCCGCAGGAAACTCGTCCCGCTGACGAGATAGCTGCACTTCAGGACCCAGAAATCCGAGTTTTTCAGCTAATCTGGCGAATACCGCCGCTTCGTTTGGTTCGCCTCTTTTGATGGGCGCCACCGGCGCCAGACCGTAGGAAGCCAGCGTATAAAAAATGAAAAAGACGGTATTGGTCAAAGCAAGTGTAAGTATCCAGATGTTAAATTCTGGAACGGCTTAACTTTTGATCCTGGTTTTTTGAGGCGTGATCTGGTTCCACAAATATTTATCCGTGTAACAATATCGACCGTCAATCTGAGATATTAATATTATACAGCCATGCGTCGGAAGCGTTGTGGATTCGGATGAAGATTTTTTTGATTAATCGTTGATTAAAAGGGAAAAATTCTGCTAAACTGTGATGTATCAAAGGACACTTTCTGAGAAGATTTTGGAATCCTGCGGAAAGGGATTTCCGCACTACAATTTTCATTCAGGCTGTTAATAATCTTGTGCAGCGGGATATCCCTGTCTGGTTATTTGCAACGCCAATTCTCAAATTATTGGTGGTGGGGTTTTTACGTTCGTTATCGGTAGATTTATATTGTTGAACGGATCACAATAGAGCTGGGAATTCTAAGGAGGTATCAAATGTCCCAAACACATTTTAGAACAATACTTATACGTGCGCTGGTTGCGCTGGCTTTGGTCGCTGCGGTTTTTTCGCTGCTCGGTTTCGATGTACCATATACGCAAGAGTCGAACTCTTGAATTCAAGGAAAATCAGCCGCAGGTACCATCCCTGGGAACGGCTGCGGGTTATCCGGGTACCGAACGTCTGAAACTGCAGGGCTGGGGGCATTTACCATCCTCGGCCGTAATCGACCGCACAGCCGGTTATGTTTACTTCGGAAGCGGGTATAACATTGCGAATGAGGGTGGGACCATCGTCAAAGTGAAACTCTCGACCTTCGAACAGGTCGATACGCTCACCCTGGAATACGGAGAGAATAAACTCACTTCAGGGGTGATCGACCCAGCTGGCGGCTTCGCCTACTTTGGAACCAACACTTCGCCGGGCAAGATAATAAAAATACGTTTATCAGACTTTACCCGTGTGGGCGCCATCACGCTCGAATCAGGTGAGAGTTTCCTCTCCTGCGCGGTGATAGATCCCGCAGCAGGTTTCGCGTATTTCGGTACGAAAACCAGCCCATCAAGAATTATAAAGATCCGGCTTTCGGATTTCAAACGAGTTGATGCCATCAAATTCAATACAGGTATAGGTGAAGATGACGTGGTATCCGCGGTGATAGAACCCGATGGTGACTTCGCCTATTTCGGAACGGACACAACGCCGGGCAAGGTGATTAAAATAGATATACCTAACTTCAGGCGAGTTTTTGCTATCTACCTCGCAGCGGGTGAGAATGGACTGCGTTCGGCGGTGATGGATACCGGAGGGGATTTCGCCATATTCGGAACCAATACGGACCCGCCGATGGTGGTCAAGGTGAAATTTTCGCCCTTTGAACGCGTGACTTTCAAGAAATTCAGTCCTGGGGAAGGTTACCTGACCTCCGGGGTTATGGGAGCTACAGGAAATTTCGCTTATTTCGGAACCGATACAGCGGATGGAAAAATTATCGAAGTGAAAACCTCTGATCTCAGCTCTCGTACGATCACGCTTGCCTCTGGAGAGGATAACTTGCAGGCTGCCGCAGTTGATACCGGCGCGGACTTCGCCTATTTCGCCTCGCACACGCTGCCTGGGAGGGTGGTCAAGATAAAAATGTCCAGCTTTAACCCGGGTAAGCGTCATAACGCTCGATAAAGGTGAAAACCAGCCTCACGCGGCTGTGATCGATCCGGATGGAACTTTCGTTTACATTGCTACCCGTGATATGCCCTCAAAAATTGTTAAGGTACGCCTGTCGGACTTCTCCCGGCAAGCATCCATCACCTTGTTAGACGGAGAGAACTGGGTGGATACCGGCGTGATGGATCCGAACGGTGCCTTCGCGTATTTTGCAACCTCCACCGCGCCCGCAAAAGTTATCAAAGTACGCCTGTCAGATTTTAAACGGGTGAATGCCAAACCGATGATTGCTGCGGTAGGCGGGATTCAAACTTCGCTGATCGATCCCAGTGGGACTTTTGGATATTTTGGAACGAACGCCAAACCGGGAAAAATCGTCAAGATGCGCCTGGCGGATTTGCGGGTGATGGAAGTCATTACGCTTGACCTGGATGAGGATTCGCCTATTTCCAGTGTGATGGATCCGTCTGGAGATTACGCTTATTTCGGAACATCTACAAGTTCTGGATATATCGTGAAAGTAAACCTGTCCGATTTTACGCGTGAAGCGGCCATTGAGCTGATGCCCGGTGAGGATAAACCTGATTCTGCAGTGGTCGATCCATCCGGAGAATTCGCCTATTTCGGCACAAAAACCGTTCCAGGCAAGGTTGTTAAGGTTGACCTGTCGAAATTTGAGCGGGTCAGCGCGGTCACTTTCGGAGAGGGGGAAGACCGGCTCACTTCCGCTGTGATGGGTCCAGACGGAAGATGCGCCTATTTCGGAACGGAAACCGAACCAGGAAGGGCGGTCAAGCTGCGCCTGGAGGATTTTACGCGCGTGGACGCTGTGCCTTTTAATGCCGGAGAGGATGGCCTGTATGGAGCTGTGATAGACCCACCTGGAAAATATGCCTATTTTGCCGCTGCGACCTACCCGGGTACCGTTTTGAGGGTGGTTTTTGGGTGTGAGGCTGGTTACCTGCCGGTTGTGATGCGAGATTAAAATCGAACAATTTTCAAACTAAAAAAAGACCGGCAGCTCCGGAGAGTCATCCGATTCCATACTAGACGCTGCGTTTGGATGTATAATCGAGCGAATAGCAGAAAATGGAAACGGATTTTGCTCGTCCTGAGTTTGCATGCAGCCAAGTGATCAGCACCACTACTAATGTAAGCTGGGATGGGTAAACCATAAATCTGTTGTTAAAATAAGGGTGTTTTAAAATGCTGGTAATCCTCCAACCGAACACAGATGAAAATTCGCAAGAATTTATAAAAACATGGGACTATTTAAGTGATCTCCCCGATATTCAAATAAAGAAACGCGACATTTTTGGGGAACAGCAAAAGCTTACCGAAATTTACCTGATTGGCGACACCTCCAAAATCGATCAAAAAATGATCAGGATTTTGCCGGCCGTCGAGCGGGTGATAAAAATTTCCACCGGTTACCGTATTATAGGCCGCCATGATTCCAGCAGCCGCGGGGTGGGTTTTGACTACAACGGGGTGCATTTCGGCCAGGAAACGCTGAATGTTTTTGCCGGTCTATGCGCGGTGAATTCCAGAGAAGACACCGAAAGTATGATGAAAGCGCTGGCTGATAACGGGCAGGTGTGTACCCGCATGGGCGCCTATAAACCCAGGACGAATCCCTATTCCTTCCAGGGTCTTGGAAAAAGCTGTCTGCCGTATGTGTTCGAATTGGCAGGTAAATACGGCATAAAAGTCATTTCCATGGAGGTGACTCACGAAAAGCATATCGAAGAGATTGACAACTGCCTGCGGGAGACAGGACATCCGACCGGTGTGATTTTACAAATCGGCACTCGAAATTCCCAGAACTTTGAGTTATTAAAGACCATCGGCCGGCAGCAGGAATATCCGGCTTTATTGAAACGCGGCTTTGGCATCACCCTGAGTGAATCGTTAAATGCCGCAGAATATCTGGCCAGCGAGGGGAATGCCAATGTCATTTTTTGCCTGCGGGGCATGAAGACAGCTTTTGGCGATCCGCACAGGAACTTTGTGGATTTTTCTCACGTTCCGGTCGTGAAGCGCCTTACCCGCATGCCGGTTGGTATCGACCCTTCGCATTCAGTGGGTTCACGCAACCGAGCCCCAGATGGCGTTCTGGAGATTTTCCACGCCACCGCGCAAGGGATTATCGCCGGCGCAAATATGGTGCTGGTCGATTTTCACCCCGCGCCGCAGAGAGCGCTGGTGGATGGACCGCAGGCGTTGTTACTCGATGAACTGCCCCTGTTCTTGGAAGATGTGCGTATTGCCAGGCAGGCTTATCAGCAGCGCTGCAAGCTGTTAGCAAAAACCGAGCATCAAGTGCTTTGATTTTCAAACATCCTGTTAATGGTATGGGGATTTTCTCGAATAGGTACTATAGATTTATTCCTGATTAATAGGAATTCGTATGGTTTACGCTGACAATAAAAACCCTCGTTGATTGATGGTCGGCTGTAAGCTATTATCATCCTCCAGATTAACAATTAAAACCGCGGCTAAGGAATTCTTCTAATAACCAGAATGACAATGGAATGATAGTCATCCCGAGGGACCGAAAGATCCCTGATGGGTAGGCAATCGTATGGTTTATGCTGGTATCATTGGAATTTATCGATCGATAAGAACCCCTATCCCCCGCGGAACGGAGTGGAGCGTCCCGCGCCCTTTGCGGGATATCCCCTGCCTTTCACCCCTCCCAGGTTGCAGTGTATTCGATTATCCTTTCTCCATCGACAACCCCTGGATCATCCATTATCCAAGCCCCATTCACCCCCTGTTCCCTCAAAGTCAATTCAAAATGGCACATAGCGATGCCCATATCGATGCGCTGTAAATCGGCCGTCGTGTAAAGCTTCACCAATTTGCGCTCCTGGTAACCAGGAGAACGCTGCAGGTAGAAGTGCCATAAATTACCTTGTTTGATTATCCTCCAAGGCTGGCGGTTGGAAGCCGACGGACCCAAGCGCACCATCTCCAGCGTGGTCGGATACGCGCCCGCCTGATCGTCCCCCAGCGGCTGTGAGAAACTACCCTCAAAAAATAAGTCTTCCCACGGCAGGCGTTTATCAGCATTGGCTCCCCGGCGGATAAGCTTATCGATGCGGCGCGGCTTCTCGGCGATATAGCCGGCGGCCGATACGGATGGTACAATTTCTCCCTCCAGTAAGTTGATCTTTTTGGCGAAGCTGGTCTTGGTGAAGGTGCCGCCCAGCCAGCATGTACCCAATCCTAAATCTGTGGCATAAAGAATGATCTTTTCCAGCAGGAATCCAAAATCCTCCAGGTGTTTTCCATCCGCGGTTGTTGCCCCTACGATAAACCCGGTCGCTCCTTTGATGAAACCGTAGGTGCCCAGGTCTTTGAGTTCCGCCAGGTCTTTATCTTTACCGGCAACCAGTTCAAAGCGCGCCGAACCGCCTAACGGTCCAACTCGCTGCGAGGAAGCGAAGTCCTCCAATCGCTCCCGGATATCGGCCGCGATGGGCTGTTTGAGGTAGCTTCTGCAGGAGAAACGCTGTTTAATAATTTCAGTAGTTGGTTTTGAAAATAACATTTAAGAAGGCTGGTTTGATTTTGAAGAGTTGGATCTCAAACACCGCTTTGTGGTGCATCGATTTGCAGCAGAGCGCGGTTAGCATACACCAGCGCAAAGCCGATCAAAGCGAACAGCGGGAATAGGATCAGCGAGGCCTGGAAGGAAACGGTGCCTGCCAGCACGGAAATCAGGAATGGGATCACAATCCCGCCAACCGGGATGCCTAGCTTGAGGATACCTAACGCCGTGCCGGAATATCTGGGGTACTTGAGTCCGGTCAATGTGATGATGAGCGGGAAAATGATCGAAATCGTCCCGCCCGATATAAACAATAATATATACATTACGGTTGTTCCCGGTGTGGTCAGCAGCAGGACGGCCATAAAAACTGCCGTCAACGCAAACAACACCAGCAGGTTGCGAATGATCTGCTCTTTATGCGTGAAAAATCCAAGCACCACCCTGCCGGCAGCCACACCCCCCAGGTAAACCACCAACCCCAGCTTGGATGTCACCTGTGTAAAAGCGTGGAATTCCATCAAGAAGCTGGTGATCATGCCGATCAGGGCCAGCTCGATGCCCACAGCGCAGGCTGCCAGCGCAAAAAGAACCACCAGCGGTCGCTGTTTGCGCAAGAAATCAAAGCGGCTGCGTAAGCTTTCAGTGACCTTCTGGCGAGAGGGAACACGCGATAGACCGAACAGGAACGCTAGAAGGAGCACCGCCGCGGCCGATTGGGCCATACTGTTCCTCCAGTCCATCTGCAGGAAGATGAGATAGATCGTGATCAGAAGCTCACCAAATGTGACGAAAAAATGGTTGATCGAAATGAACAGGCTCTGGCGCTTTTGGTGCAGGTCCAGCAGCATTGGGTCTGCCGCGCCTTCGTAACCGCCGATGCCGATACCGATAACAAGCATGATTAACAGGTTGAGTACGAACGGGTCTCTGTAATAAAAGAAGTAATACGAACCTGCCAGGATCAGGCTGGCAATCGCTAAAAGCCTGGCCTTATCGTGGGTGTCAGCCAGCGTACCGACGGTGATCACAGCCAGGATAAAACCCACGTTTTGGATCGACAACATTAGACCAATTTGGGAGGGGGTCAGCCCGATATTGCGAGAGGCCGCTCCGATGATGACCGTGCCGACACCCAGGAAGAACATGGCGGAAAATGAACCGATCGTCAATACTGATTTATTACGTATCATTTGATTAATTTCGGCGAGGTTATGACTTGGATTTCGAACCTTGAAATATTACCACAACACACAGAGACCATGAATGAATTCACGGTATAGGAAAATAATTCCGTTAAAACGGATTAAAAAAACAACATGCTTGCGCATATTTCGTTTACCAAAATCCAAATTAATTTGGGGGAAGAAAGACTAACACCACCGCTTCAGGGGGACGTGGACACGGGAATAGAAAAAGGACCGGGAGTCAAAGAATGTAATTACGTATTAATCAAAATCTAAGTAAACTTAACTTTATTTTATCAGCATTTACGCCTAGAATTGGTAATCTTAATTGGTAAGCGCACCCTGTATGGATGAACAAAAACATTTAATTCAATGTATCGGCCTTAACCATAAGACAGCAAGTATTGCCCTGCGAGAAAAACTTGCTTTTACTCCCCATCGTTTAGAATCCAGTTTAGCCCGTATTGGCTGCGGCAGCGACCCGACCTATGAGGATATCCGCGAACTGGTGATCCTTTCCACCTGCAACCGCGTTGAACTTTATGCGGTCACGTACCAACATAGTTTTACGGCGCTTGAAAACTTCCTCTCGGATACCCAGGAGATCCTGGTCTCCGAAAACTCCTCCTCGTGTTACAGATTGGAAAATGGGGCTGCAGTAAGGCACCTGCTGCGTGTAGCGGCCGGGCTGGATTTGGCGGTCCTAGGAGAGACACAGATCCTTGGGCAGGTGGCTGACGCGTATACTACTGCACGGGAGCACGGGACAACTGAAAAAATCCTTTCGCGTTTATTCCAAACCGCAATAACTGCTGGCAAGCGTGCCAGATCCGAAACAGAAATAGGACACAAACCCGCCTCAATCGCATCCGTTGCGGTCAAACTGATTTCTAAAACGGTCCATGACCTCCCAAAGGCAAAAATAATGGTGCTGGGTGCCGGGGAAATGGCCGAATTAGCTGTTGAAGCGCTGCGCAAACGCGGCGCCGATCAGATTGTGGTGGTCAACCGTACCAGGCAGCGCGCCCAGGAACTGGCTTCGCGCTGGAATGGTCAGGCCGCAGCCCTGGAAATGCTGCTCGACCATCTACAGGACAGCGACATTGTGATTACATCAACCGGCGCGCCGCACACCATCGTCCAGGCCTCAATGATCGTAAAAGCTATGTCGGACCGGCTGGGGCAGCCTTTGGTATTCATGGATATTGCAGTTCCGCGTGATGTGGACGAAGATGTAGTCAGTGTGCCGGGAGTAAAACTGTATGATATTGATACCCTCTCGGAGCAGTTGGAAACCAGTCTCACTCAAAGAGCAGCCGAAATCCCGCGTGTGGAAGCCATCCTTTCGGAAGAACAGGCAGGATACTTTGACTACCTGGCATCTCTGGACATTGTTCCAACCATCATCGAAATTCGTGAACGTGCGAACGCCATTCGACAAGCTGAACTCGAAAAATCGATGCGGCGTATGAACGAACTTCCTGAGGGGGCAGAACAGCATATAGAAGCGCTTACAAAATCCATCGTCAATAAAATCCTGCACGATCCAACTGCTACTTTGAAGGAGCAATCCAACGGCTCTTCATCAATGGACTATGCAAGGATCGCTCGCAGCCTTTTTAGACTTGACCAGAGCGGGGGATAATATATGACGGCGAAATTGATTTTTGCCACGCGACCTTCTGCCCTCGCTCGCTGGCAAACGGGGTTTATTATCAACCAATTGAAAACCGAATGGCCCAATATGTTGTGTGAAGAAGAGATCATCATTACCAAGGGTGATCAAGTGCTTGATAAACCGCTGCCAGAAATTGGCGGCAAAGGTCTGTTCACTTTAGAACTTGAGGCTGCGCTGCTTGATGGGCCGTGTGGATGCTGCCGTACATTGGTTAAAAGACCTTCCCACACAAGACGCGCCAGGTCTGACGATCGCCGTTATACCCGAAAGGGCAGATGCCCGCGATATCCTGATCAGCCCTTCAGGCCATCTGCTGGGTGAACTCCCATCAACCGCATTCGTGGGGACATCCAGCCAACGCCGCAGCGCCCAATTATTAGCCTATCGAAGAGATTTGTCTACAAGGTCCATCCGCGGCAATGTTGACACCCGCATCCAGAAGATCAGGGCCGGCCAATACCAGGCAGGCATCCTGGCAGCTGCCGGCGTAATCCGGCTGGGATTGCAGGAGCATATCACGCAGTACCTGCCCCTGGATATTATGATGCCGGCCCCCGGACAGGGCGCGCTTGCCGTGCAGTGCCGCGCCGGTGATGAGGAGACCTTGCGCTGGTTACGTCCCCTCGAACACACGCCAACTCGTCTGGCAGTTACCGCCGAACGGGCATTTCTAACCGCCCTGGGCGGCGGTTGTTCTCTGCCAGTGGGGGCAATTGCGCGTAAAAATAACTTGCAAATTGAAATGCGCGGCGTGGTCGCAGCGCCGGACGGCAGCTGTTTATTGCGGGTCTCCGCATCAGGCAGCCAACCCCAAGTTTTGGGTGAGCAGCTTGCCCAACATGCCCTTGAACAGGGCGCAGGTGAACTCATAGCGCTGGAGAATCCGAGGGGATAGCCTTATGCGCGTATTGATTACTCGTCCCGAGGCGCAGGCAGGAGAACTCGCCGCAGCTCTGCTATCAATCGGAGCTGAACCGATTTACCTGCCTACAATCAAGGTCACACCCGTTGAAGACAGCCTAATTCTGGACCGTTCCCTTCAAAAATTGGGCTGCTATGACTGGTTGGTTTTTACCAGCGCCAATGCGGTTGAGGTTGTATTTGACCGCCTGACGGAAATTGGGTTAGAGAACCTGCATGAGAACCTGCGCATCGCGGTAATCGGACCTGCGACTGCCGCCAGTCTTGAAAAAAGAGGCATAGCACCAAATTTCATACCGCACGAGTATATTGCCGAAGCGATCACCCCGGGTTTGGGTGATCTGCGCGGAGGCTGGGTGCTGCTTCCTACAGCCGATATCGCTCACGATACACTGCCAAAAGCTATCCATGCAGCGGGCGGCTATCCCCATGTGGTGACGGTCTACCGCACAATCCCCGCTGATCCCGATCCGATTGGCATGTCTGCATTGAACAGCGGTGTGGATGTGATCACCTTCACCAGCGGTTCAACTGTCCAGAATTTTCACAAGATGGTGAGCGAAGCCGGTTTGGACCCACTCAATTTGCCGGGTAGACCTAAAATCGCCTGCATTGGTCCCAAAACGACGGCGGCAGCCGAGCGAATCGGGTATTGTGTGGACATCCAACCAGTGACGTATACCGTCCAGGGACTGGTAAAAGCTATTAACCAACAGGTTGTCAGGAATGATCAAGAATGAACACCGATAAATCAAACGTACAAACCTCCTATCCGACATTTCCATTATCACGTCCCAGGCGCACCCGTTTGAATCCCAGGCTGCGGGAGATGCTCCAGGAGACTATATTGACGGCTAATGATTTGATTTAACCGCTGTTTGTGCGCCATGGAAAAGGTTTACGTGACGAAATATCTTCTATGCCGGGCCAGTACCAGCTGTCGTTGGACACCCTGGTCCAGGAAACGCAAAGTATCGCCCGACTGGGTATACCATCGGTTATTTTATTTGGTATCCCGGAAGAAAAAGACCCAATCGGGTTGGAGAACTTTGCTGATGATGGAATCATCCAGCAGGCAGTACGGGCCATTAAAGATGTAGTTCCGGATCTGGTGGTTATCACCGATGTCTGTGTGTGCGAGTACACCGACCACGGACACTGCGGCGTGCTGAATGTGGGTGAAGAATGCAGCCCGCGGCTGCCTGAAGGGTACGTGCTCAATGATGCCACGCTGGAAATCCTGGGTAAAGTGGCTGTATCTCACAGCCAGGCTGGAGCCGATATCATCGCGCCAAGCGGCATGATGGACGGTATGGTGGCAGCCATCCGCTCGGCGCTGGATGAAGCAGGATTCGAACACACACCCATCCTATCTTACGCTGTGAAGTACGCTTCCAGCTTTTATGGTCCCTTCCGGGAGGTGGCTGAGGGAGCGCCCAAGTTTGGCGACCGCAAATCTCACCAGATGGATCCAGCCAATTCTGCCGAAGCACTGCGTGAAGCCGCGCTGGATGTGGCTGAAGGCGCGGATATGCTGATGGTAAAACCAGCCCTCCCTTATCTGGATATTATCCGGCGCGTAAAGGATGCATACCCCGAACTGCCCCTGGCGGCCTACAACGTCAGCGGTGAATATGCCATGTTGAAAGCCGCCGCGCGTAACGGTTGGCTGGATGAGCGCAGCGTTGTGCTCGAAACGCTGATTTCCATCAAACGGGCTGGCGCCGATTTAATCATGACCTACCATGCCAAACAAGCGGCCGAGTGGTTGGCAAAATAACGTATTTAAATTGAGGAACAGCAGATTATAGGAGAATAGATGAGCCACAGCCCCTTGTCTGACCAGGCAGCCGAACACCGACAATACCACAACCAGCGTATGGTGCACGCTGATTTTGATATGGCGCCGTTCACTATCGCCTGGGAAGTGACGCGTGCCTGCGCCTTTGCCTGCAAGCACTGCCGGGCGGATGCCCAGCATCAGCCTGATCCACGCGAATTGACCACCCAGGAGAGCCTCCAGCTGGTTGACCGGCTGGCTGAATTTGGTAACCCCATCTTGATTTTCACCGGCGGCGACCCCATGATGCGGCGCGATCTATTCGAACTGATCGCTTACGCCACACAAAAAGGTCTGCGCTGCTCGCTCACCCCGACAGCCACGGCTCTTCCGACAGTCGAACGTCTGGTAAAGGCTAAAGAATCCGGTATCCGCCGTATCGCGCTCAGTTTGGACGCTTCCACTCCTGAAGTTCATGACCGGTTCCGCCAGGTCGAGGGATCCTGGGAGCGGACCATGCGCATCCTGCATAATGCTAATCAAGTGGGGCTCAGCGTGCAGGTCAATACTTCCGTGACCACCTTCAATGTCGACCGGCTGCACGATATGGTCCCTTTTATCGAAGAAGTGCAAGCTGTGCAGTGGTCCGTATTTTTCCTGGTACCCACTGGACGAGCCCAGACCAAATGGATGATCTCGCCCGAAAGACACGAGCAGGTATTCAACTGGCTGTATGATTTATCCCAGGAAGCTCCCTTTGATATCAAAGCCACTGCGGCGCCCATGTACCGCAGGGTCGCGATCGAACGTAAAAAAGCAGAGCAGACAAATGATCAGCCGGTTTCTTTTCAGGGCGCAGGTTTCCAGTACGCGGATGGACTTAACCGTCCCACCAAAGGCGTTAACGATGGCAATGGTTTTCTATTCATTTCCCATATCGGTGAAATCGAACCCTCCGGTTTCCTGCCCATCAGCGCTGGGAATGTGCGTACAAATGATGTGGTGGATGTTTACCGGAGCGCCCCCCTTTTCAGGGACCTGCGTGATTACAGCAGGCTAAAGGGTAAATGCGGGGTATGCGATTACCGGGACGTATGCGGCGGCCAGCGCGGGCGGGCATACGGCGTCACGGGCGACTACATGCAAACCGATCCGGCTTGTTTTTATGAACCTGATGGTAAGGCGTAGGAATAAATATATGGAGTTTAACTTGATTGGGCTCACCGCAGCGCTGTCAGCTTTTTTTGGGATATGGTTTGGTCATGTGGCGGTGCGCAAGATAGACTACGTTTCCACCTCGATCTTATTTCCTGCTATCTTTGCAGCCCTGATTGGTTTGAGCATGGAATTTGGCGCGATATTCAGCGGGAACCTTTATGTCACCACCGCGCTGGGCATCCTGGGTATGACTTTCCTGTGGGATTCATTCGAATTTTACAGGCAGCAGCATCGCATCCAAACCGGTCACGCTCCTGTAAATCCAGACAACCCGCGACATGCCCGCATTCTGGCCGAAAGCACTTCAGCAACCACCATAGACTGGCTGAAGCGCAGCCCGACGGGCCGGCAGATTTCAGCGGATGAACTGCGCGATATAAGTGAGAACAGTTTATGAATTTTTTCGGCCTGTTTATCGGCATTGCCACCCTGATCATCATCGGTCTCGGTTTCGTGTGGGTGATCCGTGGTGAGTACTATTTGGGTTACCTGTGGTGGCCTTGTTTTATGGGGTTGGGTTTAATCTTTATACTTGCTTCATTGTTTATCTCCTCGGTTTGGGGTTCAACCCTGATGGGAGTTATCGGCTCCTCTTTTGTGTGGGGTTCGACCGAGTTCAAGGAGCAGGCGGTACGCGCTGAGATCGGCTGGTATCCATTTAATCCCAATCCAAAACCAGAGCCGCCTTTTATAGACACCATCAAGAAGTGGCCTGCGCCGCATCTATAATGACCAATTAGAGACTTTTTTTATGAGACATTTTGTTGTCATCGGAGGCGGCATTTCAGGCCTGGCTGCCGCCTACTACCTGAAAAAGAAAGCCGCTGAGCCATTATCGATCACCCTTTTAGAATCCGGGTCGTACTGGGGAGGCAAGATCGTTACGCACAGGAGCGATGGATTTGTCATCGAGGGTGGTCCGGATACCTTTGTGGTCACCAAGCCCTGGGGTGTCAAGTTGTGTGAGGAATTGGGGCTTTCTGAACGCTTGAAAGGCACCAATCCGTATACTAAGAGGACCTAGATCCTTAAAAATGAACGCCTGCATGAACTGCCTGGTGGGTTAACCATGATGATCCCCACTGAATTTAGCCCTATGCTGCGCACCGGGCTGCTTTCATGGCCCGCCAAAGCCCGTATGGGATTTGATTTCCTGCTGCCGCCTGCCTCAAAGGATGGCGATGAATCTCTCGGCGAATTTGTCACCCGCCGCCTGGGACGCTCCGCTTATGAAAATCTTATCGAGCCGTTAATGAGTGGCATCTATGCCGGTGACGGCGACCAGCTCAGCTTACAATCCACATTCCCCTTTCTCAGGGATCTTGAATTGGAACATGGCGGTTTGGTGAAAGGGGCTCTGGCCCTGCGCAAGCAGCGCCTCCGCAAAGCTCGTTCCAACGGGAACCGTCCTGCACCCGCCTCGCGCAGCATTTTCCTCACCCCCATTACCGGGTTAGCCGAGATTGTCGAGGCGCTGGTTGAGCAGCTAAGCAACTGGGGTGTGGATTTGCGGTTAGGCAGCGAAGTTAAAAAAATTCTTCAAACATCCAATAGTTATAGCATTGAAATGGGAGCAGGCGACCCGCTGCCGGCCGACAGCCTTATTCTGGCAGCGCCGCCCTATGTAAGCGCGCGCCTGATCCAGGATTTTGCGCCTGGGCTGAGCCGTGAACTGGGCGCTATAGAATATGTCTCGACCGCCACCGTTTCACTGGCATACCGGGAGCGCGATTTGCCGCGTTCGTTGGACGGTTACGGCTATGTCATCCCCCGCCGAGAAGGCCGCAAAGCGCTGGCCTGTACCTGGACATCGACCAAATTCCCGCACCGCGCGCCAGATGATTACGCCCTGATACGCGTCTTTATCGGCCGTGCCGGTCAGGATGGCGAAATCCCCTGGGAGGAAACCGGCTTGCTCCATATCGCCCGCCAGGAATTAGCGCAAACATTAGGTATCACAGCAGACCCGCTGCTTGAACGGGTTTACATTTGGGAAGATGCCATGCCGCAGTACAACATGGGACATCCACAGCGCTTGCAGCGTATCCAGGCTGCGCTATCTGATATTCCTGGACTCGCCCTGGCTGGAAACGGGTATTTAGGCATCGGTATCCCGGATTGTATTCATTCCGGCGAGTTAGCTGCTGATCGTATTCTTACGACGGCGGTTGAATCCTGGCCGAATAATAATATTTAGGAATTTAAATATGTTGCTAAAAACGGATCGCTCTAACAAACTCTACCAACAGGCGTTAACCTTGCTTCCCGGCGGTGTAGATTCCCCGGTGCGCGCTTTTCGCGCCGTGGGCGGGCAGCCCTTGTTTATCAAGAAGGGAAAGGGCCTTTCCTGTATGACGTGGACGGCAACCGCTATATCGATTACGTGCTCTCATGGGGTCCGCTCATCCTGGGTCACGCCCATCCTGAGGTGGTAGAGGCGGTCCAGCGCGTGGCCGGACTGGGAACCAGTTACGGCGCGCCCAGCCCGCTCGAGCTGGAACTAGCCCGTTTGGTGCAGGTCTTTATGCCCAATATCGAAATGCTGCGCTTCGTCAACTCGGGTACAGAGGCGACCATCAGCGCGCTGCGTCTGGCACGTGCCTATACACAGCGGGATAAGATTATCAAATTCGAAGGCTGCTACCACGGTCACGCTGACCTGCTGCTGGTCCAAGCCGGATCGGGGGTCGCAACGCTGGGTTTGCCCGATTCGCCCGGTGTCCCGCCAGCAACCGTACAGGATACGTTGGTGGCCGGTTATAACGATCTGGAATCCGTGTCAGCTATCTTTAAGCAACATCCCGAACAGGTTGCAGCGGTCATCATCGAGCCGGTTGCGGGTAATATGGGTGTTGTGCCGCCCGAGGACGGTTTCCTGGAAGGATTGCGAACGCTAACCCGGGAACAAGGCACACTATTGATCTTCGATGAAGTCATGACCGGTTTCCGCGTGCATCCCGGCGGCGCACAGACCCTGTACGGGATCCAACCTGATCTTTCTACCCTTGGCAAGGTAATTGGCGGGGGATTGCCCGTAGGAGCCTACGGCGGGCGAAAGGATATTATGGAGATGATCGCGCCGTCCGGTCCGGTATACCAAGCTGGCACGCTTTCAGGCAACCCTCTGGCGATGGCAGCCGGCATCGCCACTTTGATAGCCCTGCAGCAGCCAGGGATTTGGGAGAAACTTGAAAATGCCAGCCGCACACTGGCAGAGGGGATTGGAAAGGAGGCAGAAGAGGCCGGATTACCCGTTTGGGGAAACCGGGTCGGAACCATGTTCGCCGTATTCTTTACAAATACTCCAGTTCGAGACTGGCCGACTGCAAAATCCAGTAATACGGATATCTTTGGCAAATACTTCCAGGGAATGCTGGAGCGAGGTATTTACCTGGCGCCTTCGCAGTTCGAAGCCGGTTTTATGTCCACTGCCCACAGCCAGGCGGAGATCGAGAACACCATCACAGCCGCCGAGGAGACATTCCAGACATGGTAACTCGGGAGAGCGTATATATTCCTGCGGATCAGCGTGCAAGACTGGGCACGGCTCTGATCTGGATGGGTGTGCTGGTTTGGGTGCCTTATTTTTACCTGAAGCTGTTTACTCAAACGATCGTGGAAGTAATGCAGTTTCTCCCGGTACATTTATTTTCCGTCCTCATCGGGATAACCCTGCTGGTCATCAGCGGTCTTCTCAAAAGGAAAGCACTGTGACATCTGGCAAACCGATTTCTAAATTCTTGCGGGCGTGCAGTGGTTTAAAGACAGACGCAACCCCGGTGTGGCTGATGCGCCAGGCGGGGCGCTACATGGCCGAATACCGCGCTTTACGCGAGCGTTTCGGCATGCTGGAGCTGATCCAAACTCCGGAACTTGCGGCGGAGGTAACCCTGCAGCCCATGCATGCTTTTGATCTGGACGCGGCGATCATTTTCGCGGACATTTTGCCTCCTTTGATCGGTATGGGATTGGACCTGGAATTTGTTCACAGAAAAGGTCCCGTGATCCATAATCCGATTTCCACTCCAGCCGACATCGAAAAGTTGTCAAGCCCTCCTGCTGAGGAATTCTTGACATCAACGCTTTCGGCTGTAAAAATTGTCTCAGAAGAATTAGAACCGGAAGGAATCCCGCTGATCGGTTTCGCCGGGGCGCCTTTTACCCTGGCTTCTTACGCCATTGAAGGCGGTGGTTCAAAAGATTACGCCAGAACTAAATCCCTGATGTACAGCGAGCCGGCTGCCTGGAGCCAGCTTATGGACAAGCTGGTGGATGTGCAGGCGGATTACTTGCTCAAACAGGCTCAGGCTGGTGCTTCCGCCCTGCAGGTATTCGACTCCTGGGCTGGGTTGGCGCTTGGAAAGGAAGCTTATCCGCGCTACGCAGCGCCATACAACACAAAATTGTTTGCTGAGCTCAAGCGTGCCAATGTGCCGCTGATAAACTTCAGCGCAGGCACATATCCTTATCTCGAAGATGTGGCAGCCTGCGGTGGGGATGTGATCGGGGTGGATTTCCGCATGCCGCTGGCAGATGCCTGGAAGAAAATTGGTTACGACGGGTTTATCCAGGGTAACCTTGACCCGATGGCTCTGCTGGCGCCCTGGGAGGAACTGCGGAGCCAGATCGATGCAGTGCTAACCAGCGCTGCCGGCCGGCCGGGGCATATCTTCAATCTCGGTCACGGTTTGCACCGTTCTACACCTGTCGAGAATGTGTGCAGGTTAGTCGATTACGTTCACAAGAGAACCAGCAGATAACAACGCACGACACAAATTGAATTAAATGACTTTTTTATTTGCGAGGGCGAAGCCCGAAGCTATCCTCCTTGGAAAGTCTTGATAACCCTTCTCAGAAATTCCAGTCTCCGTGTCTTTGCAAGAGAGACGATCACCTATCAATCTCCCATCACTCGACCCGCACCACCAATACCGCGCGGTAATCTTCCTCTTCGATCGGATTGTCAGGATGCTCGGGATAAGGGTCCAGTTGCACTAATACGAAAATATATCCAAGCTCAGTGATGCTTTGACGGTTGATGTACGGATAAGGGTTGGTGTTAAACTCCAGCAGCACAGAATCCCTGTTAGCCTTAACTATCTCTATCTCTACAATCGCCTGGCCTGTATATTCGCACTCGACTTGTGTAGGGCAGCGGTCGTCCACAGGAACTCCTAGGAGTTGAAGGGTCAGGTCTCCAGATGGAATACTGGTTTTTTCACCCAAAGTCAAACTGAATTCATCCCCCAGAGTGATCTCTGTTTTTTCACTCAGAGTTACCGCTGTTACTTCCCTAAGAGTGATCGCCGTTTCTTTCCCCGGAGTGACCGCCGTTTCTTCTACCTGCGAGTTAATGCAGGACGCCAGATTGATCACTGCCAGGAGGATCGAAACAAGGATAAGGAAAGGTTTGTTAGGGGTTTCATCGTTCAAGTATCGAGATGAATATTATGCATAATATCCTGCCGGGCGAGCTGGTTTTGTGTATCTACAACTTAACCAGAATATGCGAGGACGGCTTTATCACGGACTGAAGCAATTCCACCTATCTGAAAAGCTAACAACACAATCTCAGGACTGCCAGTCTAAAATACCATTTGTTTTTGAGGGGGAGTGATTACCAATCACCGAGAGTTCACTCCTTGCGTACTACCATAACGGCACGGTAATCATCAGATTGGATCCGATTATTCGGATGTTCTGGGTAGGGGTCCAGCCGTACTAACTCGAATAGATAACCAAGTTTGTTGATAGCTTGAAGGTTGGTGTCCGGCCATGGACTAGTGTTGAACTCGAGTTGGAATTGCTCGGAGTTTGCCAGTGTCACCTCTATTACGACGAGCGCCAGTCCGGCATACTCGCAGTCAGCCTGGGAAGGGCAGCGGTCATCCTGCGCGACCTCCAGGAAATGCAGGGTGATGTCGTCTGGTTCGATGGTAATCGTTTCACCCAGCGCCAGGTTGAACTCTTCCCTCAGGCTGGCTTACTTTTCTCTGGCTCCTGAATTGACGCAGGCAAAAAGGCATATCGCTGCTGTGGTGCTCAGAATAATCATCATTAAACGCTTCAGAACTTTCATCACTTATCCATCAATTGAGGTTTTTTAACCATGTTCACCTTGGTTAATGTTGAATATCCATAATAACTTGATAGAACGATTCGTCAGTCAATATACATGTGATGGAAAAAATTAAATTGAATTTGTCACTCTGAGTGGATTTTAATGCCTGCTTTTTAGGGAGCGAAGAGTTCTAGTTTCTTCACTTCGCCGCAGGTATGCTGCGCGATGTTCAAAATGACAATTCTCCAGATTCAATACGACTGACTACGATATTCAATTATAACTTGGGGTTTACAGAGCCGCGTAATAGAGTAATCTTGCCTCCCAGCAGCGACATTAAAGTGTTTTTTGGAGTGCATAGCAAATACATATGAGAAGTCGTGGCAAGAACAACCCTTGCACTATGGCTTTCGCGGGTTAGGCTGGAAGATCACAAACCTGTTCATCGCAGGAATCGCACAACAAAGTCGCGCTGGTTAACGTTGAAATCTAGGTGTAGTAGACTGCCAGTCCTCGAAAATACTCTAAGCGCATAATGGATGTGCATGTAAAAGGCGCTAAATTGTACAGACCTGGATGATAAACCACTTAATGTTGATGGGGATCTAGATGACATTGAGACAGTAGATTTGGGCGCTTATGAGCAGCAGCTTTTTAATGAATATCTGACAGTGATATTCCGCTGATCGTGGTGATCGATATAAACCAGCAACCCCTGAACTTTTAACCCGACATTACTCGTTTAAAGAACCTAGCACCACCTGTATATACGTCCCCGCAGGGGGTTATGGTGGTGCTAAATATTTATTCCTTAATTTTATTAATCTACTGTTGGGTTTACTCTATCGGATAACCAGCCGCCCGCCAGTCTTTAAGGCCTCCACTCACGCTGGTGGTCTGATCGAAACCATTAGACAGCAAAATATCCCTGCCAACCTGGCTGCGGTTGCCCGAGCGGCATATCACCACGATCTCTTCGCCTTCGGGTATTTCATCCAAACGGAATTCCAATTCATCCAGCGGTATCAGGGTCGTATTGGGCGCGTGAAACTCATCCCATTCTTCCGGGGTGCGCACATCCAGCAAGAATGTGCCTTCCTGGTACTTCTGATAAGCCTGGTCAACGGATATTTCCGCCGGCAGTTCCGACGCTTCCCCAACAGCAGCAGGCGGTTCTGCTACCGCGGCCGGCGCGCTGGCGCATGATGCCAGGTTAAAGCTGACGATTAAAACCAACAGCAATATGAATAATCCGATCCAGAATCTGGTTGGTTTGTGCTCCAGAGCTAACACTTTTACTTTTGGTTTTAATTGCATACCTGCCTCCAGGCGATTTTCAGTAATTATTTTACACATTTACTTAGATGCAAATCAATCCAGATGGTGACATTTAGCGGTGTAATACGTCATCCGCTTTGTATGTCGATCATCATATTCAATATTTTGAATGTATGCTATAATATATTCCAGTTTATGAATATGTTAGAAAATGATCAAGCAGAACAAATAAGTGAACTGCTGGAAGCCATCAGTAAACCTGCCCGATTAAGGATACTGAGCGCCATCGAGCAGGAGGAAGCCTGCGTATGCCATCTGGAGGCAGTGCTGGGTTTACGGCAGTCATACATATCCCAGCACCTCATGGCGCTCAGGTCGGCTGGATTGCTTGAAACCAGACGTGAAGGAAGATTTGTTTATTACCAGTTGGACGACAAGCGTATTCTGGCTTTAGTCGAGGGTGCGGCTGCGATTATGGGGATATCGGCGGAAAGGCTGAAATCCGGGGACCAACCCCTGGATATTACTTTATGCAGCTGTCCGAAATGTAAAGCAGGTGCGTTTGTTGATTTGCTGGATGTTGGTTAGTCGAAGAGCATTGATTATAAGGAAGAGAACCTTACCCATTCAAAGGGATCAGGTCAAAACAAAAAATTTTCTTGGAGGTAAATTTTGCTTAACATCAAAGTACTGGGACCCGGTTGTCCAAACTGCCAAAAAGTAGAAGAAAACACCCGCAAAGCTGTCACCAATTTTGGTTTTGATGCCGAAATTATAAAAATATCCGATTACGAAGAGATCCAGAAGTACAATATCCTGGGGACACCTGGACTGGTGGTCAATGGGAAAGTGGTTTGCGCAGGCAGGATTCCGGAAGAATCTGAGATTATGAGCTGGCTAGCGGATGCAGAGATGGCGAGTAATTAATGGTATTGCACACAGTTTTGATCCGATAAATTGAAATTAAAGGTTCAACTTATGACAGAATATCTCGAAACAACAATCGACAAGTTTATCTTCAAAGTGGCAAAAGAATATTATTACAACGATGAAGGCGTATGGGCGAAAGCGGAGGGCGCGCTGGTGAAAATCGGTCTTTCCGACTTTGTGCAGCAGCGCAATGGTGATGTGGCCTTTGCGGAACTGAAACCGGAAGGGACCGCACTTGCTTATGAGGATGAGATAGCTGTGATCGAAACCATCAAAGTGGACATCAGTTTCTCCTCCCCGCTTTCGGGAAAGGTCGTTGAAGTTAACCCGCTGATGGACGAAACCCCGGAAGTGATCAATTTGGATCCATATGGGGAAGGCTGGATGGTTGTTATTGATCCGGACGATTGGCAAGCGGACAAAGGGCGCTTATCAGGTGCTGAAGAATATTTCACCCAAATGCTGGCTGAGGCGCAGGATGAGTTGGCAAAATAATATGGGTAAATCTACAGAGAACGACGAAGAAAGGAAAGTCATCATTGTCCCGTGCAGCGGGATCGGGAAGACCTACGGCAGCGTCAGCCGCGAAGCGGCCTATGAGCTGGTTGAGAATGTGCGCCCGGACGACCAGACCAGACTGGTTGCATTGTCTTTACTGGTGCTTGGGGACGAAAACTCACAGCAGGCGCTTGCCGAAAACCCGGCTGTCACCATCGACGGCTGCAAGCTGGCCTGCGCCACCAAGATGGTGTTGGAAAGCGGCGGGACGGTGGCTAAAGATTTTGCGGTACTGGATGTATATCGAAAACACCGTAAGTTAAAACCAAAGGGCATCGCCCAATTGAATCAGGCCGGGATACAGCTGTCAAATATACTTGCCGGAGAAGCGGCTGAGGTTGTGGACAGTCTGGGGCAAATGATCCCTCTCGAAGGTGATGAAGGAGGCCGGCAGGATGGTTGATCTTCCTAAGAAGAAGGTAGGCATTGTTGCTTGCTCCGGAGAAGAACTCCCCGAAGGCACGGTTACCCGACTGGCAGCGCTTAAGGTGCTGGAGCAATTGCGCCCAGCCGATACTGTCACTATCTGCCTGCCGTTGTTCTTGGCGGGTGGTGAAGGTGACCGCGCTTTCGCAAAATTCTATCCCACCATTGCGGTGGACGGATGTGAGCAGAGGTGTGCCGCCCGCGCCACGGAAAAATTCTCCAACAAACCCGCCGGGCAGATTGTGGTGACCGAACTGGTCGAAGAAATGGGCATTGATCGACCCACAGGATTACGCCAGCTGGACCAGGCTGGTCTCGAAGCAGTGGATGCGGCAGCGCAGTCCATAGCTGCACAAGTTGATGAGCTACTGGGAGTAAAGTGGAGCCGCCAGCAGGGCGCTGTGCTTGGGGAAGACAAAAGTGAAAATCAGCCGCAAGCTGTCCAGGCGACATGCGAATGCGGTTCGGGGATCCCGATACAGGAGATAAGCGTAAACGGTCGGGAAATTACCCTGGTTGCACTGCCGCTTATCTTCCAGCAGTTCCACGAGACTGGAAAACCAGCCTCGGACGACGCCCGGGATGCACTATTGGACACGGTTAAGATTTACAATCCCATCCCGGTGGAAGATGAAGACTTGTACGCCGGATCAATCCTTCAGGCATACGTCGATTTCTGCGCCCAAAAGGAGACCATCTGATGAGTAAGACTGCGGTCTACCACACCACTGTTACCTGGAAGGGTGAGCATTGGGGGCATATGGTTATGGGCAATGGTCCCAAGATGGATTTTTCAGCCCCGCCGGATGCGCAAGGACACGCGGGCGCCTTCACGCCTGAGGACGCTTTTGTAGGGGCAGCCAACAGCTGTTTTATGTTGATGTTTATCTGGGCTGTAGAGCGTTTTAAATTGGATTTACTGTCCTACGATTGCCAGGCGAGAGGTGTTAAATTGATCGAGTTGGACCGGACAGAGATTTTTTCCGAGCTGTCTCTCTCGCCTGTGGTCCGTGTTGCTGCCAACGGTTTGGATCCAGCGCTGGTAAAGAAGCGAGCCGGCCGCGCCCTAGCATCCGCTCAAAAGTACAGTTTAATCCTGAATTCTGTCAAATCTAAAGTGATTATCGAACCACAGATAAAAATTGTGGAATAGATTAAAAGGTTAAACCACGAAATCCCGATTTTTATCAAAATAAAAATACTCACGACATACATTCCCGCGTGACGTATGCCTTCCCGCGGATTGCTTCAAACAAATTGTGATCCGTGTTGATCTAGTAAATCCCCATCAAGCCCAAGTACTTCAAAATCCCCGCGGGAAGTTGAGCATGTATAACTAACAGACTTAACTGCAACTTCCCGCGGGTCCCTAATGCGCCAAACCTAAAAGGAAACAAAGACAACTCAATCCCCGAACCCTTTCCGTCGCAAACCCGCGGGAAGGCATGCATGAGATAATCCACGCGAAAAGTTCAATACACACGCGCAAAAAAGCTCTTGTTGAATTTCGAGTCTGACACCAATGAAACTCGATTTATCGGCTTTACTAACCTCCAAATTCTTTTGAAGGACAGCGAACAAATGGTCTTAATCCCCCAGTTCCCCCTTCACGTACTTATCAAAAAACTGCAGCGTTCGAAACATGGCATCGCCAAAATTTTCGGAAATATTATGGTTGTCGCCTTTGTACTGGTAATACTCCACGATACCCCCCGCCTCCAGAATTTCTTTTTCAAGAATCTTCGAGAACTCAACCGGAACGTCCTTATCATCCGTTGCGTGGTGCAGCTGGATCGGTCCCGATAGGTCCTCCAGGAAGGCGTTGGCTGAGATTGAATCCCAGAACCCAGGATTTTCTTCAGGAGAACCATATTCATCGACCAGCGAGTTGCGCCAGCGTCTGGTTCGTTCGGGTATAGGCGGTGTGGCTACGGATGATGGCCTGCGCCAGCGGGTCATCAAATCCGGGTAGGAGACTACCACCCCGGCCCAGATCACCCCGGCTTTGATATCCTGGGTTGCTACCATTGAACGGAGGGTGATATAGCCGCCCATCGAATGCCCCCACATCCCAATCCGATCCGGGTCTGCCTCCGGGAAGGTTTTAACCGCCGATACGGCATTGAGCACATCGATCGTGTAATCCGGATTGCCGTACGCGCCGCGTGCATTCCCCTCAGAAAACGCGTGACCGCGGTAATCCGAGCGCAGGACGATATAACCGTGCAAGGCGATATCGTCGACATAATCCACATAGCGTTCTGTCGTGCGGTATTGGTCGGGCGGGATATAGCCGTGGTTAAAGATGATCACGGGCCAGCCGCTTGCAGGTTTCTCCCCGAATGGTACTGTCAGCAAGGCATTGATTTTTAAACCTTCCGAGAGGTAGGAGACGATATAGCGGTTGTAATTCATGCCCGGCTTTAATATTTCTTCGATGATCAACTCATCCGCCGGAAAATCCTGGGCATGCAGGTATTCGATGCTGAGCGGGTGGGGAGGGGTCCCGGTTGGGAGTTGGGTTGGTAATTCAGTCAGTGGGATTGGCGTTGGTGAAAGTTGGGTGGGCACGACGTTCGTTGGTCCAGCTGTGGTAGGAATCAAACTGGTACTTGAGGGTGTATTTTCAGGGGGGATTAAAACCGGAACGTTCGTCGCGTCAGCTTCCGGCGCTGCGCTCATCTCCACTGCAGGCTCTCCTTTAGCGGTCGCACCAACCGAGCAGGCAGTTAACATCAGCCCGAAAGATATGACCATGATCAATAAGGTCTTTTTGTTCATAATAGAACCTCGATTATATCCAGCCTAAATCAAGGGGGGATAATATTACGATTAACGAACGATTAGATCATAACCAACAGATTGTTATATATTAAATTTAAATGAATTTTTGTCATTTGAGAAGATAAAAGTAGATAATTCAGATATTATATATTATAATTGTTTTATTATCCCTTTAAATGCAATATTTTTAGGGTGGAAAAAGAAATTTAAAAAGAGCAACACGGCATTTGGATCCAAAATCCCTTCATACGAGTTGTACTCCTGCTCAAAGGTCGCGGTCCAATGATTGTTTTTTTTTGTTGGATGATTTTTGGCTGAAGTAAGGGGTACTTTCTTAAACGAATTAGCTTATACAACTAGTGACGGAGGCAAAAAAATGGTTGAGTCTTTTAGAAGGATATTAATACTAGCGGTTATTCTAATTTTCGGTTTCGGAGCAGCCGTTGCTGTACCTTCCCTGGTAAAGGCGCATAGCCGAACTGTGCGTTTGGAAGGGGACGATAATCGTACTGTTGATGAACCTGGTGTTTTCGTCGAGCCGAATACTATCCATGCTACCAATGGATACACTACATTCTATGTGGCGAAAACAGGGGACGGCACGGATCCCACCTTGGGATGGAGCACTGCATACACGCAGGTACAGCAAGCCCTGTCCGCTGCTTTAAGCGGCGATGAAATCTGGGTTGCAGTCGGCGTTTATACGCCGGGTGAAACCATAAGCGACAGTTTCAACCTGGTGCCTGGAGTCAGCGTTTACGGAGGTTTCAATATCTCGGATACGCAGCTTTCCGACCGTGATTTGTCGGCCAATGTGACCGTACTGAGCGGTGATATAGATGGAAATGACCTGACTGATGCCAACGGCGTGGTAACAGATACGGATAATATAACTGGTACCAACAGTTACCATGTAATTTGGGCGGACGGTACTGGTGGAACATCCATTATCGGCACAACCTCTCTTGAAGATTTCACTATTACTGCGGGTAATGCAGAAGGCAGCAGTGACCCGAACAACGATGGGGGTGGATTTTATTGTGACGGGTCTCAAAGCGGCAGCAATTGCAGCCCAACTTTATCCAATATAATTTTCTCTGGAAACTCAGCCGATGATTTTGGTGGCGCGATGTATAACTATGCCTTACTTGGCGGCATAAGCATTCCAGATATCGCCAATGCAACCTTTATTGGGAATTCTGCCGGATATGGCGGGGCGATGGCCAACTTTAGCTCTATAAGCAGCAGCAATGCCAGTCCAAGTCTGTCAGTGGTTTCATTTATCAGAAATACAGCCGAGTTTATTGGAGGGGGGATATATAATGAGGGAAGTTACAGCGGGGCCAGCAGTCCCATAATGGATCAGGTTACTTTCACTGGAAATACGGCAGGAGTTTGGGGTGGGGCTATGTACAACTTTGGCTTTGGTTCCTCAGGTGTGAGCAGTCCCAAGCTTACAAATGTACTCATCTCTGGTAATTTTTCGGACCAGTTAGGTGGGGCGCTTTATAACAAAGGTGATACTAATGGTACCAGCAGTCCCACCTTGATCAATGTAACCATATCCGGAAATTGGGCTGATGACCCTGGCGGCGCAATGTTCAATGAAGGAATTAGGGGTGGGACGAGCGCGCCGCAAGTGAGCAATAGTGTGCTTTGGAATAACCGCGATCCAGTTGGCATTACCGGCATTATGAATATAACGGCCACCGTCACACTCACGCACAGTCTTGTACAGGGTTCTGGCGGCAGCGGCAACTGGACTTCGGATACCAGCCTGATCAACGGCGGCGGCAATATCGATCAAGCCCCATTGTTTGTGACTCCAGTTTCACCGAGTGACGCACCCACCACCGACGGTAACCTGCGCCTGGCAAGCGGATCGCCGGCCATTGACAAAGGCGAGAACGATTTATCTACCCTGGTACCTACGGATCTAGACGGGAATCAACGAACCCAAGATGGGGATGGAGATGGTACTACTACTGTAGACATGGGCGCTTACGAAACACCCACTCATTATATGCTGCAGGTCAGCACCGGTGGTTCTGGGATAGGTATTATCACCAGCCAACCAGCCTGGATTAACTGCGGGATTGTGTGTGACGTAACGCTGCCCGAAGGCACCCAGATAACGTTGACAGCCAACGCAGACACAGGTTCCCAGTTTGACGGTTGGAGCGGCGCCTGTAACGACGGTGGGGATTGTGTGCTGACCATGGACAGAGCAAAAACCGTCACCGTGGATTTTTCGCTTACCCGGCACAATTTGTCAGTCAATGTGACAGGTGATGGCAGCGGGACAGTCACCAGCCAAATGGCCGGCATCGACTGCGAGGATGACTGCAGTGAGGTCTATAACTATAACCAGAAAGTTTCTCTGACGCCACTTGCCGACAGCGGCTCAATCTTCAGCGGTTGGAGCGGCGATTGCAGCGGGACCGGTGCGTGTGAGGTTCCCATGACGCAAGCCCGCCAGGTCAGCGCCGCATTTTCTATTAATTACGGGTATTCCATCTATCTTCCGGTGGAATTCCGCTAAGCGCTAATTATTCAGGGAGGTTGCGGGAATACCTTCCTCATTTAAAATCAAGCACCCATGCTATCTTGATATTTCCAAGGGCATGGGTGCTTCTCGTTTTACTGTTGACAGTTCAATTAGAACTGGCGGATAAATCCCTGTTTATGCATCTGTATTTATGCCAAGCTTCTCAGCCAACTCATCCAGAGAAGCCTGCTCTTGACCGCTCACTCGTACTCCGCCGATCCCCAGAAAGCCGCCTTCCTTTGATCCCTCGGCCGTCTTCTGCGCCAGGTACAGCAGCCATTCCCGGTATACCTGTCCGTCTTCGCTTGACTTGGACGAGACCAGGTCCGCGGCGTTGACCACATACGCGAGCATAGCGCTCTTTTGAGAAGCAGGGTCTTTTTCATCCTTCAAATGATCAAGTTCCGGCTTGATGGCATCCTGGTTCTCTTTTTTGGTTAAAATCGGCGGCAGCTTCCCTAATAAGCTCGCTTTTTGAGCCTTCTACAGAGGCCATAACAGACTGCATCATGGCGCCGATTTCGTTATAAAAGCTGATATTAAAATCGGAAACCACGATCAGCATGGCAGCATGATAGGGCGCGGCCAGGATCGAGTTCCATTCTTCGGTTGTGTAATCATTTTTCTTGCTCATGTTTTCCTTCCTTCTTTTATAAATTAATGGTTGAGAAAGGAGTATAGCACAAAAGGTGCGCTGCACTCCGCGCATCCTCGCTACAGGAAGTTAACCTCCCGCTGGGTTTATTGTTTACACTCTCCCGAAGAATAACGGTAATTTCATCCACTAAAATACAATTAATGTCTTATGTAATACTTATAAAAATGTGATAGCATCGATTAAGTACCTTCTGAGGAGTAGACATATGACTGATGAACAATACAACAAACCGGTGCCTGATTACCAATCCAGCCGGTCTTCCACGGGATTAATTATCGTGATTCTTGTTTTACTGATCCTGGCTGTGGCTGGTGGTTTTCTATTCTACTGGTTTGGATACAAGCCCATCCAGGAAAACGCCCTGCGAATCGAGGAATTGGAAACGCGTGTTCAGCAGAACCAGCTGCTGCTCACCCAACAGCTCGACGGCCTGGAAACACGACTGGACGGCATGGAAAGCGATCTGGCATACACGCAGGAGTCGCTCTCTATACTGGATTCCAACCTGGAAAAAATGCGCGAGTCCCAGGGTGAAATTGCTGATACACAGACCTCCCTGTCTGGCGATATAGAATCGCTGCAGACGGATTTGGCCGATATGAGCGAGTTGACCCAGGAACTTCAGGCCATAAGCGATTTACGGGCGACCATCGAAGCCAATATTGGATCTCTGGAGGATGAGATTTCCTCAGCAACAACGCTGATCGACGAATTCAGTACCCGCGCAGATTCGATTACAGATGAGGTGGCCGGGTTCAGTGAACGCTGGCAGGAACTGGAAAACGAAGTCCAGCTGCTGAAAGTGATGGACCTGATCAACAGCAGTCGAGAACTGCTCTCACAGGGTAATATCAATGAGGCACGCGACAAGATTCTGGAAGCGCGTGACCAGCTGGAACAACTGGGTGCACAAGTCTCAGATTTTCAGGCAGATGCGCTGCTTGATATTACAACCAATCTGGAAGATGTGCTGGCCGAAATTTCCGAAGCGCCCGGTTCGGCTGCAAATATTTTAGAACAGGTTTGGAAGCTGTTGTTTTCGGGTCTGCCTCAGGAGTAGATAATACTTACCCGTGAAATGGCAGTAAAATTGGGTGGAAGGACAAATCCATCCCACAATAAACGTCCCCCCGCGGGTTGCGCTACGACAATTCCCAGGCGCTTAAATCTAACTCTGTAAGACTTGATCAAGTACAAGATAATCCCGCAGGGGCTTTATATTCGCGAAGGACAGCAAACCAAGCTTTATCTGTGGAATATCAATGCCCGGTCAGCATGCTGATAACCCCTAATTCATGCAGTCCGTCCAGCATCATCTGAACTGCTAAGGCTGCCAACAGTACTCCAAATACTGCCTCTGTCACCGCCAGGCGGTATGGATCCAAGTGTTTGGATAACTTTTCCAGGTTGGTGAAGACCAGCATATCGATCACACCCATCAGCAGCACCAGGACGACCAGGATAACCAGACTGATCACTATAGCAATCCCCTCCAGAGCAGCCGCATCCCCGGATGCGATCACCAGCACGGCGATTCCGGCCGGATTGAGCAACAAGGGCACCGCCAGCGGGTATAAAGCCATCTTCATCGCATCCCGGCCGCTGGCTTTCTCGTGGTGGTCATCTTTTCCGGGACTGATCAGCATATGCAGCGCCAGCAGCAGCAGCACGATTCCACCGGCGATATTTGCCGCGCCGGGAGAGAAGTGCAGCAGGCGCATCAAAAACCATCCCAAAACCACCAGCAGCAGCGCAGTCCCGACCGCCGTTTTTACCATCTGACGCGCCACTTTTTTCTGGGTATCGCTGTCCATCCCGGCAGTTAACTCCAGAAAAGGTACCAAGGCGATCTTGGGGCCCATACCAATCAACAGCAGCATAAACAAATCGAAAATCAGGTAAAAATCTATATCACCCAGTTGCATAATTATTCTCCGTTAAAATTCTGCGCTGCCACCACTAATGCGGCAGCGATGTTGCGCTGGGCTGTCCCTAATCCCAGTACACTCTTCTCACCCGGATCTGAACCACCCAGCAGGTAGCCTATCGCCAGAGATAAGACCAGGAAGATGATGGCCGCCAAAATTTTATTATTCTTTCATAGTCAGGCCGTCCATCTGGGATTCTTCTTTCCTCGCGCGGTAGTTCAAAAACAGGATATAAGCGCTGATCACAAACACCCAGGTAGGAAAGACGAGCGTCAACAGCGGAAAAAACCCGACAACAAATATCAAGACCAGCGCCAGGCTGTAAGTTACCAGTGCGACCCAGCGCGGCATCACATTCGTGCGCATCCAGATGGTGCCCAGTACGATCATATGCATTCCTGCCATGCGCAGGGCAAAAACCTGGTTGAACTTGTAAATCATCGCTTGGGAAAATGTGTACAGACCGCTGTCTATTAAACCTTCTGGATTAAATGCAAAAACAGCTAGAATGCCGCCCGCAACAGCCGTGGATGCAAACGTCATCGCCAGGTAAAGCAGACCGCTGCCGAAGAACAACGTGGAAAAGAATTGATCCTCCAGATGCCCCAGGCGGTCCCGCACTACACCCATAAACCACAGAAAGGCGATCCCCGCGAAGGGCATCAAGCCGAGCGCAAAGGTGAGGGTTCCAGCCTGGTTTTCCAACCATTCGGTCGGATTTGCCGAATTTTCCGGGATAGAAACCTCTATCAGAATCAAACTGGCACCCATCAGCAGGGCAAATATAATCCCAGCAATGGCCGCTGAACGCGGCGTCCTGAGTGTGCGTTGAGATATGTGTACTTCTGATTTTGACATGGCGTGGTCCTCTTGGAAATCTCTTATTATTGTACGATCTTCTAAAAATTTTGACCAGAGTTTCTAAACAAATAACGATTTTTGCTCGAAGGATAACCTGTGGGAATTCTTTCATATTTATTCGGAACCGCATGTAAGGGCATATTAAAGGGTTTTCCATTGATCCAACACAGAAGCCATGCCGCTGTCTGGATTCTAACCATATTCACTAAAAGGATAATATATTTGTAATAATTTTGAAGTATGATATTAAGGACTACAAAATAAAATTTGATATGTGTCATCAAGGGCTGTAAAATTTTTATATCTCAATCACTGGTAGATAGCTAATCTTCAAAAAAAATAACTATCAACGAATATCCACCAAAGAGGCAGGTAAAGAATGAGTAAATCAAAGTTTGGATCAGGTATTGTCCTGGCTGCACTGCTGACCGCTCCCCTTACGGCTTTGATGTATCTGGCCTACCAGCTTGCCGGTCTATCTTTTATTCCCTTTGAACTGTTCAACTGGATCACCAAGATACTGCCCGGGCCGCTGGTGACTTTTGGAATCGACCTTATGATCGATATGATGCGCCTGCTGGGGATCAATGTCGCCAACGCGGCCAAAACCGCCGAGCAGCTGATGGCGGTTTTCTTATTCTTTGTGATCGGGACGCTTATCGGTACCGTTTTTGTGGTGGTCGCTTTACGCAGGAGTGACAAACCTGGAATTCTGGAAGGTTTTTTGGCAGGAGCCCTTTTTGGGTTCCCAATGATCGCGGTCAGCGTTGGCGTTGGAAATTCTAACCTGAATCCAGCAATTAACATCCTGTGGTTGTTAGCGTTATTCGCTGCCTGGGGATTAGCGCTGTCGTGGTCGACTGGCAGACTGCTTTCATATGAAGTAAAGGCTGAAGATGAAGCAGCGCAAGAGCCTGAAGTCCAACGCTTGAACCGCCGGCAGTTCCTGGTAGTGATGGGCGCTGCCAGTGCTACCATAACGGTTGTTGGGACCGGACTGGCCGCGGTTTTGGCAAGGTCCGACCAATTGCGCAAATTAGCTGAGCTGGATGAGAGCATGGCGCATCAGAGCGAGTCGCCCAAAGGTAAGCAGCTGCCAAACCAGGATGATCCAGTAACACCCGCGCCGGGGACACGTCCGGAATACACCCCGCTGAAAGATCATTACAAGGTGTTTATCGAGGTTGAACCTACCAGGATCGATGGAAGCACGTGGATGCTGCCCATCTCCGGCTTGGTTGACAACCCGCTTTTGCTTACCGTGCAGGACCTGCGGGACAACTACCCTGTCCGCAGCCAGTACGTCACACTTTCCTGTATCTCGGGGCGCGTAGGTACCTCTTTGATAGGCACAACACTATGGGAAGGTGTCAGCGTGCAGGATGTTTTAGTCGACGCCCAGCTGCAGCCCGGGGCGCGCTACCTGAAGATCAATTCGGAGGACGGATTCCACGAGACGGTCGACCTGGACCTGATCAACGCTGACGAGAGGATTATGTTCTGCTTCGATTGGGACGGCAATCCACTGCCTGACGATTACGGAGCCCCATTGAGAATCTGGATCCCAGACCGGTATGGCATGAAGCAGCCCAAGTGGATTACCTCCATTGATGTTATTGATGAATACCAGGAGGGCTATTGGGTTGAGCGCGGTTGGGATGAAACTGCACAGATCAAGGCAACCTCAGTAATCGATACGGTTGCTGTGAATGCAGTATTTGAGACCGGCGGGCAGCAGATGGTGCCGGTCGGCGGCATCGCTTTCTCAGGCGACCGCGGTGTATCGAAGGTGGAAGTGCGCATGGACGGCGGCGATTGGCAGGAAGCAGCGCTGCGCTCACCGCTTTCGGATACTACCTGGGTTATTTGGCGTATTGATTGGCCGTTCGAGCCCGGTTCCCACACATTTGAGGTGCGCTGCAGTGAAGAGGATGGAACGCCTCAAATCGAGCAGGAGTCAAAAGCGCGGCCTGCGGGTTCGATGGGCATCCACTCGCGGGAAGCGGATTTGTGAACGCTGTTCTGTAAATATTCCGCCTCAAGCTTATAGAACTATGCTTGCCCGGATTCGAACGGCAGCTCTGCGCCTTATTGCATTTCCTCAAACTCGGGATTAGAAAACATCTCTGCCAACAAATTGACTGTTAGAAATTGAGCCGGAGATTTCTGGTTGCTGCTTTTGTATTGGCAAAGGAAATACCATCCACGAATACATTCGGTACGAATAAACGAATGAAATACCTGCACATATACTTGCAGTTCCTCTTCTGCGCCTGACCGGCGGGTTTTCCACGTATCTATGGTACCTGTGACCGAGATCTCGCATGCATATAGAGCTTATCTAAGGATGCGAGCCCTTCTGTGAAAATCATTAAGATGGATTTTTAACAAACCAAAAAGGACAAGCCTCAGGATAATTGTCAATAATTTGCAAATTCCTTAAAATTGTAATAATCTATTGCATTATTATTGACATTAGGATATATTAATGTTATATTGTTATTACATTACCATTGCCGCGCAAGACATTCGTCAATGGATATTGTTTTTACTGGTGGGTAAGTTTTATTGGTAGACCATACATCCTAATTATTGATATTCCACAACTGAATAAGGTTCTGTCGCGTATGAATTTAATGCATTCTTTATATGCAATCGAAATTCAACACGAAATAATCTATCCGTCCAGCTTGTAAACAGTTATCGGATTTTGAAGAACTTTGGAATTAGGAACCAGGACATATATCTATGATCACTCAGATCAACCGGACCAGTAAAGTGCCGCTCTATCACCAGCTGTACGTAATACTTGCTGATCAGATAGACCGGGGGGTTTGGAAACCAGGCGAAATGATTCCGCCCGAAAAAGAATTAGGCGATCAATATCAAGTCAGCCGTATGACCGTCCGTCAGGTTCTTGAAATTCTTGTTAATGAGAACAAGATTTACCGGGAGAGAGGCCGGGGGACTTTTATTTCCCACCCGACTGTAGAACAGGCTATGGTGCGTATTGTCTCCTTTACTGAAGATATGCAGCAGCGCGGTTTTACCCCGGGTACAGAAGTATTATCGGCCGAGCTTCTGCCGGCTCCGGAAGATATTGCCGTTAAACTCGAAATCAATGCCGGCGAAGAACTTGCGAGAATTAAACGCTTGAGATTGGCGGATGGTGAGCCCATGAGCATCGAAGAATCCTACTTGATACACAGGTTCTGTCCAGGAATTCTTAAACATAATTTCGCAGAAAACTCTTTAAGATTATCGATTGATCAGGAATATGGGATCAAATTGACGCATGCCAAACAAGTAATTCAAGCCTTAATACCGCCAAAAGAATTAATAAAGATCCTTCATTTAGATACAAAAAGCGCCTTACTTTATATAGAACGCACATCATATTCTCAGGAGAATATTCCAGTAGAATACTTACGTTTGTATAACCGCGGGGATCGTTATATCCTGTATAACGACCTGCGTGGATGAAAATGTCAAATAATCGAAGCAGAAAGGAGATTTAAAAAGTAGCAAGACCACATAATCATAACCCCAGAAGTTTGTTTATTTGACTGCTCTACTAAATAAGGGAGCAAATATCAGGATATCAGAATTTTCGATATGGATATGGAGGTGACAATATAAGGAAAAAATTGTGTCTACAGGAAATTTGGGAGTTTTTTGTAAATCGAATAAAACTTGATATGGAGGATAGTAATGTTTACCAGAAAGACGCTTTTTGCACTTGTGATCGCTTTGATGATCACATTAGCAT
This sequence comes from uncultured Chloroflexia bacterium, assembly GCA_963753725.1. Classification (GTDB taxonomy): domain Bacteria; phylum Chloroflexota; class Anaerolineae; order Anaerolineales; family UBA4823; genus CAVWDI01. Next base: position 55,502 of record CAVWDI010000010.1, read on the forward strand.
TAGTATTGTCTGCTTGCCAGCCATCCACTGCGGAAGCGCCGGTTGAAGAGGCAGCACCCGCAGAAGAGGCGGCACCAGCAGAAGAAGAAGCCCCAGCAGAAGAAGCTACAGGACCGATTACAGTTGCATTCTCCCAAGCGGCAATGGAGAATGAAGCGCGTGTCCAGATCCAACTCGACCTCGAGCGGGCTGTGACAGAGCAAGGATGGGAGTTCATTTGGGCGAACGCGGCTGGTGATCCAGCCAAGCAGTTGTCTGATGTAGAAGATCTCCTGGCGAAGAAACCTGACTACCTGGTATTAGCCCCGGTAAAGTCAGAACCACTGGCAACTGTTCCAGACAAAGCCGAAGCGGCTGGAGTGCCATTGATCGTTATCGACCGTGAAATCCCCGGTACACCCGGAGAAGGCGCATGGATCGTCCTGCTGACCAATGACTTCCGTGAAGCCGGCAGGGTATTGTTCCAGGATATGGTAGATACCGTTGAGGCAGAAACAGGCGAAGCCAAAGCCAAAGTTGTTCACATAACTGGACAGACGGGCGCTTCCCCTGTAATCGATGAGCAGGCCGGTATTGATGACGTCATTGTCAATTATCCGGATATCGAGATTGTCGCCACCTGCGATGGTCGCTATGCGGCGGAACCATCACGCAAGTGCATGGAAGACTTGCTGCAGCGCTTCCCGGCGGGGGAGATTGATGTCGTGTTTGGTGACAGTGATACCATCAGTCTGGGCGCGCTCGAAGCGGTCCGTACAGCCGGCAGGGACGAACTGCTGAACTGGATTTGGGGTAGGGATGGTTCTGTCCCATGGTTGGAAGAGATGGTCGAAAAACAGGTAGCCTCTACCTATCAGACGATCATTTTCTATGGTGACCAGGTTGTTGATGTGGTAAATACACACCAAAAAACCGGTCAGGCCATTGATCCTCCGGTTTCATACGCAACTGGTGAATTCTTCCACAACCACGATCAGGCTGGAATTGACCGCGCCAAAGAACGCATCGAAGAGCTCGAGGCGCTTGGTCTGGGCTGCTGCTTTGCCCGCTGACCTAAAAATAAACAAGTGAGCATCTCTTATACGAAAGTTTCTCTCCTTCTCCAATATTCAGGTTTCGTATAACAGAAAATGGGAGATCAGGCATTTAAATTCCTGATCTCCCCACTGATCAGGAAAGAACTGCATGAATAATATTCAATACCTTGTTAGGTTATCAGGGATATCGAAAGCATACCCGGGCGTTCAAGCGCTTGCGGATGTTGACTTTGAATTATTACCCGGTGAAGTGCATTGTTTGGTGGGTGAGAATGGCGCAGGAAAGTCGACCTTAATGCGTATTCTTTCGGGAGCTGAACAGCCAAATGAGGGGAAAATACTCATTAATGGTGGGGAATATGCAGGCTTAACCCCTTCGCTCGGCATCTCTTTGGGGGTATCGACCATTTACCAGGAAACCGATCTGGTAGGGACAATGACGATTGCTAATAATATCTACCTTGGTCACGAACCAACCAATCGATGGGGGACTGTCAACCATGAAGGATTGAAAAAAGATGCCGGTGTACTGCTCGAAAATGTTGGTGTCGAGCATCCTTCTTCAACGTTAGTGCGTGATATCAACACAGCCAATAAGCAGCTTGTTCAAATTGCCAAAGCTTTATCCCACGAGAGTAAAGTATTAATCATGGATGAACCTGGCGCCACCCTGAATGACCATGAGCTCGAAAAACTATTTGAAATCGTGAGACGTCTAAAATCAGATGGTATAGGAATTATTTATATTTCTCATAGGCTCAACGAAGTAACAAAAATAGGAGATCGGGTAACCGTTTTAAGGCAGGGCGAAAAAGTAAGCACGAAACCCATAAGCGATGTGACCATCCCATCCCTTATCCGCGATATGGTTGGCAAAAAATTGAGTGAGTTTTTTATTAAAGAAGCCGCATTTGAAGACGAGATCTTACTGTCAGTACGCAATATTAGTTTCAAAAACCGTTTCCAGGACATAAGCTTCGATCTACGCAAAGGTGAAGTCCTGGGTATTGCCGGATTAGTGGGGGCGGGCAGGAGCGATTTATTAAATTGTATTTTTGGCGCTTTCAAACCTGAACAAGGAGAAATACTTTTGTTCGGGGAAAAAGTGAATAAGCATTCCCCAAGCGCGAGTGTAAAGATGGGTTTAGGTTTAGTCCCAGAAGACCGGCGCGATGAAGGTTTGATCTTGATCAGAAGTGTGGATGAAAATATATCCCTACCTATCATTGATAGGTTGTCCCCACGCCTGGTGATTGATTTTAAGAAAATGACCGCAACAGCCAACAATTATGTTGACAGCTTGAATATTATCACTCCATCCATCAAGCAGATCGTTGAAAATCTCAGCGGTGGCAACCAGCAGAAAGTCGTGGTTGGAAAATGGTTGGCGGCGGACACAAAGATTTTGCTGCTAGATGAACCTACTCGGGGGATTGATGTCGGCGCTAAAAGCGAGATTTACAATCTTATTAATCGTTTAACTAAGGAAGGGATATCCATCGTTATGGCTTCCTCGGAACTGCCGGAGGTCATTAATATGAGCGACCGAATATTGGTTATGGCGGAGGGACACATAACCAAAGAATTACCTGGCGGGAACGAAAATGTTACCCAGGAAGAAATTATGGAATATGCTGTCCCGCAAAGGGAAATCGATAAAGTGGGAGTGAATAATGGGAGCGAATAACGGAGGCTCTATGAGCGTTGCCGATAGTTTCCAGGCCGAGTCAGGTTCGGAGAGGATGAAAGGCATCAAAACGTTTGTATATAAATGGGATGTATGGATATTACTCGTCCTAATGATTATTGTGAGTTCGATCATAACACCCTTGTTTTATGATCCTGTGAACCTTGAAAACCTGCTGCGTCAGACGACCATTATTGGGGTGATGACTATTGGGCAATTCCTGGTGCTCCTGTCAGCAGGATTTGATCTTTCGATCGGATCAATCCTTGCGCTGGCGTCTCTCCTCACAGCGGTATATGCAGGCAGCGGTAATTATCTCGCGTTAGTTCTACCGCTGGCAGCTGGAGCAATTATTGGATTTACGAACGGCGTGGTTGTTACGAAGTTCAAAGTGCCCTCTTTTATTGCCACCATAGCTATGATGGGCATCGCGAGCGGGTTAGCTTTTGTCGTCTCAGGCACATCGATCATGATGACGGATGAAGTTCTGCTGGGATTAGACCGCACCAATGTCGGATTTATCCCCCTGCCTGCAATCCTGTGGTTTGTTATTGCACTCGTCGTCTATATCATCTTGAGGATATTCAAAATTGGCATTCATATACCAGCCGTTGGCGGAAGGGAAGCGACAGCTCGCCTAGCAGGTGTGAATGTATCCAGAGTCAGGATTTTTGTTTTCACCATGTCAGGATTTCTGGCGGGAGTGGCAGGTATATTGTTTGTGACACGGTCCAGTTCCGGTATGCCGCATGTCGGCGCAGGGATGGGAATTGGATACGATCGCTGCGGCTGTGATCGGCGGGACAAACCTGTTCGGGGGAGAGGGTAGTCTTCCAAAAGCGATGGCAGGCGTATTGATTTATATGATGATCAGGAATCTAATGAATATTATGGGATTGGATCCATTTTTCCAGGATTTATTAAAAGGCGCCATTATTCTTGTGGCTGTATGGCTGCGAACCTTACAGACCAGTGAATCCTAGATCGAAATTGGTGAGTGATCAAAAAATGACAACCAATACAACAACATCTGAATCATCGAACAGTTTATTTCCCAGATTAAGATCATTTGCTGTCGCGAACACAATGCTTCTTATCTTAATTGGCATTCTTTTTGTCGGCGCAATAATATCGAAGGGCATATCCATCCAACCTAGCAATATAATCAATGTCCTTTTCCAAACATCGATCATTGGAGTGGTCGCCATTGGACAAACGCTTTGCATATTAACTGGCGGGATTGATTTAACTGTGGGAGGTGTGGTAATCCTTTCTGCCATCATTATGGGAGGTACAACCACAACGCATACCACCAGCATGATCCCGCATATGGGTCTGCTGCCGGGTATTTTATTTGCGTTGGGGGTAGCGGTTTTTATCGGACTGGTAAATGGCGTAATCATTTCGAAAACCCGCATTCCGCCTTTCATTGTTACCCTGGCGATGTTGAGTGTTGTAACTGGGATGGCATTCCTGGTTACCGGGGGCATTCCGGTCTATGACCATTCAGATTTTTTCGCCGATTTTGGACGGATGAAGATTGGACCAGTAACCTATCCAATCATATTGTGGATCGGGTTAATGGGTCTTGCGCAATTATTTCTTGGCCGGACCCGCTATGGCAAGAAGATATATGCCATCGGAGGCAGTGAAAAAGGGGCATTCTTATCCGGGGTAAAAGTTACGAATGTAAAGGTATTGATTTATGCATTGAGCGGTTTGATGGCCGGTATTGGTGGATTTTTGTACATCGTCCGAACCTACATGCTCATCCCAACCGCCAATGCAGGTGCAGATTACTTGATGAACCCGATTGCAGCCGTTGTGGTTGGAGGCGTATCGCTTACCGGCGGACGGGGCAGCATGAAGGATACTTTCATTGGTGTGCTGATCATCGCTTTCTTGAATAATTTGATGAATATTATGCTGATCCCCTCCTCATTCCAGATGGCAGTGACCTGGTCAATCATCCTGATCGGTGTGATTGCTCATATCAATATTACCAAGCAGTGATGGTTTTACCATCCTGATAAATTTTGTTTCACAGATTTTTATTGCTACCAATAACAAAAATATTCTTAAAGGAGAAAGCGCCAGTGAAAAAACGAGGTTTCTACCATCGAAAATTAAATTTTGCCCTGGCTACATTAGGACACGGAGATGTGCTGTTTGTGTCGGATGGAGGTTATCCCACTCCGGTGGATGATCGCAGGATAGACTTGGCAATTGCACCCAACCTGCCAGAGGTGCGCCCTGTTCTGGCATTGTTGAAGGATGAAATATTCATCGAAAAAATTCAAATCGCAGGGGAGATGGAACATTACAATCCATTGTTGTACAAGTGGCTGGTGGAAAAATTTGAACGTATTGAGATAGACAAAATTCCGCACCAACCAGACCTGGCGCAAGTTGCTGCGAAATGCGAAGTGGTTCGTGAGGACCGGCGCGATGGATCCCTGGGGTAACATTGCCCTGGTGTGTGGTGTCAACTGGGATTTAATCCTGGCACGTGAAGGCGTGGAAATACCAGAGGAAATGATCCAGAATTAAGCAGCAGGAGGGCAAAATGGAACTTAAAGGTGAAATTAGAATAAAACTTTCCGCAGTCAGGGAGTACCTGGAGGTGCGTGAATTGCAAGGTGTCTTCTTGTCACGGCGGGATAATTTCGCGTGGTTGTCGGGCGGAAAGGATAACCATGTCGTAAATTCAAGCGAGATTGGTTTTTTCAGCCTGCTGGTCACCAAAGATAATCAATATTTGGTCAGCGATAATGTCGAATTGCCGCGTGCTCAAACTGAGGAATTGATGGAAATGATGTGGGAGCCGCTAGTTTTCGATTGGTATGATTCGAATGGCGCGCGGGATGTCATTCAAAGCGTCCTTGGGGGAGGTAGACTTGCCGCAGACAGCGCTTTTCCTGATGGAGAACCTCTGGCCGATAGTTTTGATCGTCTAAGATATGTACTATTGCCCAGTGAAATTGAGCGATACAAACAAATTTGCAGGGAAGGTGCCCTGGTGCTTGAAGGTACCTGCCGTGAACTGAAACCTGGACAATCGGAACACGAGATCGCTGGATTACTGGGCGAGAAGGCTATTTCGCTCGGATTTGAACCTGCGGCAAGATTGGTTGGGGTTGATGAGCGGGTGCGGCGATACCGCCACCCAATACCAACCAATGCCCGCTTGAAGAAGCATGTCCTGGTTGTGTTTCTAGGACAGAAAAAGGGTTTGTATATTAATGCCTCGCGTGTGGTCCATTTTGGTCCACCGCCAGATGATTTGATAAAGATACACAATGCCGCCTGTAATGTGGATGCAGCCTATTTGTTGAACTCAAAAGTTGGTGCGAGCTACAAGGATATCTTTCAAGCTGGTGTGGATGCTTATGAAAACCAGGGGTATCCGGATCATTGGAAGGTATTCACCCAAGGCGGCGTTATTGGTTACCGGCCACGCGAATTTGTGGTGACTCCTTCCACATCTTTTAATGTTATGAACCACCAGGCGGTTGCCTGGAACCCAACCGTAACCGGATCGAAGAGTGAAGACACGGTATTAATTTCGGAGGATGGGATAGATATACTTTCAGAGATGCCAGATTGGCCGATGCTTGAAATCACTTATAACGGTAAAAGCATCAAACGCCCGGATATTCTGGTCAGGTGACCAAAGAAATCTGCTTTATTCAAGTTCGTTGCGGACGATCACTCCCGACTGCATCACCAATTGAACACGCTTTAACGCTTCGATTCGCTTCAGGGGATTGCCATCCACCACGATTAAATCGGCGGCTTTGCCAGCTTCCAGGCTTCCTGTCAACTGCTCGAGCTGGCATACCTGGGCTGCGTTGATCGTCCCGGCTGTAATAACCTCCACCGACTTCAATCCTGCTTCGTACATCAATTCAATTTCACGCAGCGGCATACCCATCTGCAGTCCGCGAAAATATCCGGTGTCATTTCCCAGGGCGAGCCTACCGCCTCGTTTGATGAACCTGGAGACATTTTCCTGTCCTTTATCGCCGTGGAAATAATACATTACCTCCATGGTAGGAACCCATAAGATATCCTGGGTCACCATTTTCTGAATAGTTGCTTCGGGTAGTTCTTCATGAATCATATGATGCAGGCTGTCCACATCCAGGGCTAACGCATTTTCCAGATCGCTGAGGTTTCCAAGGTGGGCGGCTGTTTGTTTCCCCCGCTCATGCGTTGCCGCCACAATCGTGGCCGCATGCTTTTCATCTAACCCTTCTCCGTAGCGCGATTCGAGCGCTATTTTCACTAAGTCAACCTTCAGGTCCAGCAGTTTGCCTGTCTTATATCCGGCGTCCGCGGTTGATTTTACGGTCAGTGATGGCAGATCGTGTTCTGCGATCGGGTATCCACCTGGATCGGTCACGATAGGCCCCGCTACAGCCAGGTGTGCGAGATGCGGATACGGTTTGATCAATTCTCGGGCGAGGTAAAAGGATAGGTGACTGGAGCGCCCAGATCACAGACTGTGGTAATGCCTGATTGAACCCAAATTTCCAGGTTGTTGGGATCGTATCCTTCATGCACATGCGCATTAATAATCCCGGGCATGATCGCCCTGCCTTGCAGATCGATAATTTGATAATTATTAGGCAGGTTTTGACGATCCAATTTCCCAATAAATTCTATCTTTCCTGCATTTACAAGCAAAGTTGCATTTGGTACCGGATCATTACCAATCCCGTCGATTAATAACCCGTTGGTGAATGCGATTGGGTTTGATTTCGCGCCAGCGTATACTGAGATCGTGGCCAGGATTGAAGCGCATAATAGGAGCGCACTGACAGTCGCTGTGAATATAAAATAACCTGCTAATTTGGATCTTCCGTTCGCTATCGATTTGCTTTTCCGTAGTTCAAGCACAGCGCTGGAGATCAGACCAATCAGGACCAGCCAGTATCCGTATGAAAGGACCGGTAGGAGTTGAAAGTGGAGAATTGAAGCCAAATAAATGGGAAATACTATGATGAAAAGAAAAAGAACGCTGAAGGAAATCAGCAAACCTCTGTAATTGGTAGAATATTTTCTGTTAAAAAGTACGATCAAATTTAAAAACGGGTAGGTAACCAGGCAGAAAATACCAACCAGTAAAAATATACTAATCAAGACCCTGACGTTTTGATCATTCTGAATTAAAAACGAGTTATAAGTAGAAATGAAAAGCCCAATAAGATTTGTACTATTGAGCCAGGGAAATAATAGACCCACGATCAAAAGGAACGAATTGCTGAAACGCCATAGGCGAAATGACATATTGGGTGGGTTCATATTCTTTAAGTCGTCGTTTTCGGATTCCATGATGATCGGTGGTTTGTGTGAAGTCGGAATAATTGCTGTTTGTTTTTATCCACAATCATAATTCTACCAATTCATTCTTGATTGTTATATGTTTTTTACCATTTTCAGATCATGTTCCGATGTGAATCTCCGGGGAGTTGCATCGCGAGGAGTTGAACGGGAGATTGATCATCCCTTAATCCCACAATATGGACGCTGCGAGGTAAACAGGGATAATAAGCCGCTCGTATCTACGCAGCTTTCTGTCATGCAGCAGATTGAAAGTAATCCATATATTACATCTGTCAATTGGATCAATTACATTTTACGCTTATTAAATACTTTGCTGTGCTATATACTTATTCAACATATTCATATATGCGAATACATCAAAAGGAGAGTGCGTGGATATTCCCTCAGAAAAAGAGCTGCAGCTGCTGCACGCCAATATATGTAAATCATTGGGCGACACCAAGCGCATCCAGATACTTTACATGCTGGACGAAGGACCGTGTAATGTAACCGTACTGGCTGCTGCATTAAACACACCCCAACCCACAGTTTCCCGGCATTTGGCCATCTTGCGCCAGAACTCGCTGGTCGTAGCTGAACGTGACGGCCAGATGGTCGTCTATCATCTTGCTGACCAACGCATCATCCAGGTTCTGGAATCCATGCGCACTATTCTGCGCGATCTTATGGCGCTGCAGTCCAGCGTATTTGTTTAGGGAGTGGATAGAGCAGCCTGTTTTACCGATAAATGAGCGTAAAAGTATTCGCATCTTCCTTTAAAGAAGGGCTTGTTATATTATTTACACATACCAGAATTCATAACTAAAACTAGAGTGGAAATTCGATGAAGGATTTTAAATATATTTGGATCATCGGGTTGGTAGTCACCATCCTGATTGTTGCGGTGCCGATCGTCTCGCTGGTATCTGCCGAACCCGAACCTGATGCGGGTAATGATCCCTGGGCATCCATACCGGCGGATGTGCCGCCCATCAGCCACGCCGATATCGTCAAGGGACCGTTTGAAACAGGCTCCGATGTCACCAGGGCCTGCCTCGAGTGCCATGAAAACACCGCCCAGGAGATGATGCAAACCGTGCATTGGAAATGGGAAGGTGATCCGGTTATGCTGGACGGGCGTGATGAGCCGGTAACCATCGGCAAAAAGAACCAGATCAACAACTTCTGCATCGGTATCCAATCCAACTGGGAAGGCTGCACTCGCTGCCATGCCGGTTACGGTTGGGATGATGAAAATTTCGATTTCAGCAACCAGGAGAATATCGACTGCCTGGTGTGCCACGACCAGACCGGGACTTACGTCAAGAGCAACTCCGGTCTCCCGGACAGCGATGTTGATTTACTGGCTGTGGCAAAGAGCGTCGCTAACCCAACCCGCGCAAATTGCGGGGGATGTCATTTTAACGGCGGCGGCGGGAACGCGGTCAAACACGGTGATCTGGATGGCAGCCTTTTCTTCCCCACTGAAAATATTGATGTGCACATGGGACGCCATGATTTTGAATGCGTGGACTGCCATAAGACCGAAGACCACGATATCAGCGGCCGGGCGATGTCTGTCAGTGTAGACAACGATAAACCAGGTGTTCTGCACCGATTGTCACAGCGAAACGGTTCACCAGGACGAGCGTATCAACGCGCATGTCGAAACTGTCGCCTGCCAAACCTGCCATATCCCTCAAGGGGCGGTCAGGGACGCCACCAAGATGCACTGGGATTGGTCTACCGCAGGACAGGATATACCCGAAGACGAGCACGAATATCTGAAAATAAAGGGCACCTTCGTCTACGAAGAAGATTTTATGCCCGAATACCATTGGTCAAACGGCAACGCCGACCGTTATATTCTGGGCGATGAAATCGATCCCGAAGAGACCACGGTCCTGAACCAGCCCAAGGGTTATCTCAGCGATCCGGATGCCAAAATATGGCCATTCAAGGTGCACCGCGCCAACCAGATATACGACAGCGTGTACAACTACCTGATCCAGCCCAAGACTGTCGGAGAAGGTGGGTATTGGACCGAGTTCGATTGGGATTTGGCGGCTAGATTGGGTTCAGAAACGGTGGGGATGGAATACAGCGGAGAATACGATTTTGCGCCCACGGAAATGTACTGGCCGCTTTCGCACATGGTCGCGCCCACCGAGAACGCTTTACAGTGCACCGATTGCCACGCCGACGACAGCCGCATGGATTGGGAAGCGCTCGGTTATTTCGGCGATCCTATGCGCTGGGGGGGACGTCACGTGATACCCTCTAGCTCTCAATGATGGGGTAGAACAATGATATTTAAACAACGATCTGATCGCAGCAAGTCCAACGCTAAAATCTTCATAACCCTGGGCGTTCTTGTGATCGTTTCCCTTTTGCTGACTTTCAGCCAGGGGGTTTATGTCCACACGGCAAATGCTGAAACGCCCGTGCTGCACCCGAACTTCCCGTTATTAACGAAGGTGGCGAGAATGTGATCGATGCCGGGGGACCTGTTTCTACCATGCAAACCTGTAAAGAATGCCACGACACTTCCTTCATCGAAGAGCACAGTTTTCACAGCGATGTTGGGTTGAGTTCGTTTGGTGAACCCGGTGATACGCCTTCAGGGCGGGCATGGGATACCAGTTCGGGTTTGTTTGGGAACTGGAACCCGGTTATCTACCGTTATTTATCCCCAAACGGCGATGAAAGGCTCGATCTGACCACACCAGAATGGGTGCAGTTGTTAGGCGCCCGCCACGCAGGCGGAGGTCCGGCCGTCACCAGCCGTGAGGGAGATTTGTTGGACGAATTGCCGTCAGGTGATAGCGATCCGGAAACGAATATCGTCGACCCGCTCAGCGGAGATTTAGAAGCATGGGATTGGAGCGAATCCGGCCAGGTCGAGATGAACTGTTTCCTGTGCCATACGCTTAACCCCAATAACGATGCCCGCCTGGAGATGCTGCACGATGGTGAATTCGGTTGGGCGAACACAGCCACCCTTTTAGATACGGGCGTCCTCACCAAAGAAGGCGCTGAATGGGTGTGGAATCCGGAAGCATTCAACGAGGCGAACGAAGTAAAAGCAGAGTATATAAATATCCAGGAACCCAGCAACGAGAACTGTGGCCTGTGCCACGGGCTGGTGCATGTCGATGCGCAAACGCCGCTGGTTATGTACTCCTGCCAGCCGGAGCAGTGGAGCACAATCACCACCGGGCAGATCTTCTCACCGCAGCGCATATCCTCGTCGGGCTTAAACCTGGACGATAAGGAACAGTTAGACCGCACATGGGATATCCACGCCGAACGTGTGCTCAAGTGCACCGACTGCCATTACTCGCTTAACAACCCGGTTTATTATCAAGAAACAAACGAAAAACAGCCGGACCACCTGCTGTTCGACCCGCGTCGTATCGACCTGGGCGAATACCTTTACCGCCCGCTGCACCAGTTCGCTAAAGGTCAGAGTGCGCAGGGCACATTGGCGCCCGAATTAGATAATACGCTGCGGCGCTGCGAATCCTGTCACAGCATCCAGGCTACCCACGATTGGCTGCCCTACAAAGAGCGCCACACTGAAGTGCTGAGCTGCGAAACCTGCCACATCCCAAAGATGTATGCGCCTGCCCGCCAGTATTATGACTGGACCGTGCTGCGAACGGACAGCACACCCCAGGTCAGCTGCCGCGGTTTGGAAGGGGAGGGCGATACATTCAGTTCAGCCTTTATCACGAGTTTCGAACCGGTACTGCTGCCGCGCAGCAACGGGGATGGCAGCGCATCGCTAGCCCCCCACAACCTGATCACATCCTGGTTCTGGGTTTATGGAGACCCACCGCGTCCGGTACCTCTGCGTGATTTGCAAGCGGTTTGGTTAGAGGGTGACGCCTATCCGCGTGAAATATTGGATGTTTTTGACAGCAACGGTGATGGGCAGCTCGATCAGGCGGAACTTATCATTGACGACCAGGTGAAAGAAGACCTGATTAAAGCACGCCTGGAAGAACGCGGCCTGGAGAACGCCCGCATTCAGGGTGAGATCCAACCCTACAGCATCAACCACACTGTCACCCATGAGGAATGGGTGATAAAAGACTGCCAGACCTGTCATTCCCAGGAATCACGCATCAACACAGCTATGATGCTGTCCGACCGGGTCCCCGGAGGCATTACGCCTGATTTTATAAGCGACAAGTCCGTCTCAATGACCGGCGAACTGCAAATCACAGAGGCTGGTGAACTTTATTACAAACCCATGAGCGGGTCCGCAGGCGATGAGCAGGGCGCTGGTCTGTATTTGCTTGGGCATGATAATGTGAGCTGGGTGGACAGGATAGGCGCTTTGATTTTCCTGGCTACGCTGGTGGGCATCACCATCCATGCCGGGCTGCGCTTCTTCTCCGCCCGCCGGCGGGTACATCAGGAACCACAGCTTGAAGAAGTGTACATGTACAGCGTTTACGAACGGCTGTGGCATTGGCTGCAGACGCTGGTCATCCTGGGGCTGCTATTTACCGGTCTGATCATCCACAAACCGGATATATTCGGTCTGTTCAGCTTCAGGTATGTCATACAGGTGCACAATATTCTGTCATTCATCCTGGTCGCTAACGCCGCCCTGGCTGTTTTTTACCACCTGGCAAGCGGGGAGATCAAGCAGTTCATCCCCCAGCCGCATGGTTTTTTCAACCAGGCTTTTATCCAGGCAAAATTCTATTTGAACGGCATTTTCCGCGGCGAAGGGCATCCCATCCAAAAAACACAGGGGCGAAAATTGAACCCCTTGCAGCAGGTGACCTATTTCGCGATCCTGAACGTGCTGCTGCCGCTGCAAATCCTGACCGGCATTTTTATGTGGGGAGCGAACCGCTGGCCGGAGACCGCAGCCATGCTGGGCGGTCTGCCGTTGCTGGCCCCCTTCCACACGCTCATCGCCTGGTTGTTCGCGACTTTTATCGTTCTGCACGTCTACCTGACCACCACGGGGCATACCGCCACCGCGGGTATCAAATCCATGATTATGGGGTGGGAGGAAATGGAAGTCCATTCCGCTCCCGCTCAGGAGGAACCGACTGAATCATGACCACTTACACACCAACAAAAGATACCGCTGAACCGGCGGCGAAAACCAAAACCAGAACTAAAATCAGCCTGAAACGAGAAACCAGGCCGTATATCAACCCATACTTGGGCGGCATTCTGCTCGGGTTGGTGCTCTTCTCAGCATTTTTTATCACCGGCAGCGGTTTAGGCGCATCCGGCGGCATGAACCGTTTGCTTGTCTTGGTTGAAGATACTCTGGTGCCGGGTCATGTCGACCGCACACCTTACCTGCTGGCCATGGCCGGCGGCGATAAAAACCCCCTGGACAGCTGGGTGGTGTGGGTCACCGTTGGCGCTATCCTGGGCGGCTTTTTTTCCGGCTGGCGCAACGGGCGCATAAAAGTGGAGACCAACCGCGGCCCGCGTATGCCGGTCAAGCTGCGCTGGGTGACAGCTTTTATCGGAGGGGCGTTTATGGGCTACGGGGCGCGCTTCGCCAGGGGCTGCACCTCTGGTCAAGCGCTATCAGGCGGGGCGGTGCTGTCCGTTGGAAGCTGGGCTTTTATGTTTGCAGTCTTCGCTGGCGCGTATGCCCTGGCTTATTTTGTGCGCAAGTTGTGGATATAAGGAGATAAATCATGACATTATTCCCCTTACCTCTCTCGCAGTATTTTTTGCCGTTCGGCGTGTACCTGGTCTTTTTGCTGGTCGGGTTCGCTTTCGGATATGTGCTGGAAATCTCCGGTTTCGGCAATTCGAAAAAGCTGGCCGCCCAGTTCTACTTCAGGGACATGACCGTGCTCAAAGTCATGTTCGGCGCCATTATTACCGCCATGGTGCTGGTTTTCAGCGCCACCGCCGTCGGTTTGCTGGATTACCGCCTGATCTGGGTTAACCCCACTTACCTGTGGCCCGGTATTGTTGGCGGTCTGATCATGGGTGTCGGCTTCATCATTGGCGGCTTCTGTCCGGGGACCTCCCTGGTGGGAGCGGCTACGTTAAAACTGGACGGGATAGCTTTCGTTTTGGGCGTGTTCTTCGGCATCTTCCTGTTCGGCGAGACGGTCGAATATTTTTATACCTTCTGGAATTCATCTTACCTGGGGCGCTTCACGCTGCCGGAGTTGTTTGGGGTGCCTACCGGTTGGGTGGTGCTGGGGGTGGTCTTGATGGCGCTGTTTATGTTCTTCGGCGCCGAGCAGCTCGAAAAGATTTTCGGCAAAAAAGACCCCAGCAAAGCTCCCAAATGGCGCTATGCCGCGGCTGGTGCCCTCATAGCTGGCTCGGTGGCTTTGATCTTCGTCGGTCAGCCCACCAATGCCCAGCGCTGGACAGCTATCTCGGAAGAAAAACAGGCCTTGCTGGATGAACGAGCCGTACAGATCCATCCCGGTGAACTGCTCGACCTGATCCATGACAACCAGATCAAAGTCGTCATGCTGGATGTGCGCGATGAAATGGATTACAACCTGTTCCACATCCTGGATGCTGAACATATGCCCATCGAAGAACTGCCCAACATCATCTCCGACCTGCACTTCGAACCTGCCAATGTTGTGTTTGTGACCATGAGCAACGATGAAGCCGCCGCTACGGAAGCATGGAAGATGCTGGTGGCGGAAAGCGTCCCCAATGTATATTTATTGGAAGGCGGGATTAACAACTGGATCGCAGTTTTTGGCGATGATGATCTTACCAAGACCTTTAACCGCGGCGCGGGTGATGACCAGTTATGCTATATCTTTGATTCCGCACTGGGCGCACGCAACCCGGCCGCTGAACCGGATGTACATGGCGCCGAGCTGATTTACACACCCAAGGTGAAACTTGAACTGAAGCGCGCCCCTACCAGCGGAGGCTGCGGGTAGTGAGGTTGTTCTTGTTTAGAATTTAATAAAATTCTGTTCTTGTGTAAATATTTAATTCTTAAACCTGCACAATTAAACAGTAAAAACTGAGGGCTGTCCCAAAATTGGGGCAGCCCTTATTTTCGAGGATTCAACGCTTACTGATAAGCCATGTGAACGTGGATTGGTTTTCCACCCCAACACTCAGCGAAAAACAATTGGAAGGAGTATTTTTTGTGCGACTTCAAAAGTGGCAGTCACGCTCTTGTTGGAATCTATGGTTAGGGCACAATCCCCAAAACCGCTGCAAGCGCCGCTCCAACCGGTGAATATTGAATCTTCATCAGCGGCAGCCGTAAGTGTAATGCTGCTGCCTTCCTCCACCAGAGCTTTACAGAAATCGCCGCAGTCGATCAAAGCGGGTGAACTTGTTACTAAGCCATCTCCCCCACCAGCTTTCGTCACGGATAACAGGTAGAGTGTCGGTGCTTCATACGCGCCCATATCAACGATTGCTGTACCATCACCATTCCCATCTTGTTTGCGCGCTTCCCCATCTAGATCGGTAGCAACAGTTACAATTAGGTCGTCACCTTTATCAATAGCTGGAGAACCGAGTTTCAAGCGCAAATTCCCGGTGGTGGTGGGTGCCGTGGATGGATCAATAGGCAAGACAAACATTGGGTCTTCGTCGATATTGTCCCCACCGTTCGCATAATTACCGCCAATCCAACTGCCGCCAGGAAAGGAATCTTCTACAAGGCTGTGCGTCAGAGTAATGGTTGCGTTAGAGTTGTAGATGGTGGCGCTAATGGTGCCGGTATAGTTGCCGTCCTGATTGTTCCAAAAGATGCTGTTGCGCACATCTGGACTGCTAATTCCGTTGCGGCCATTGTTGTATATCGCCCCTCCTTTGTCGCTCGCTGAGTTGCCAGAGAAAGTGACGTTGGTCATAGTGGGGCTGCAGGTGCCTTGATTGCCGTAGTTGTACATTCCCCCACCGTCTTCAGCTGAGTTTCCGGAGAAGACGACGTTGATCAGGCTGGGGCTGCTGTTTCCGCCATCATAGCCATCGTTGTACATCGCCCCACCAACATCCCCTCCTGAGTTGCCGGAGAAGGTGACATTTATCAGGCTGGGGCTGCTATTGCCGCCTGCGTTTTCGCCATCGTTGTACATCGCCCCGGCGCCTTCGCTAGCCGCGTTTCCAGTGAAGGTGACATTTATCAGGCTGGGGCTGCTGTCGCCATTTTGGCCTATGTTGTACATCGCCCCACCATAGCCCCATGCATAGTTGCCGGAGAAAATTAAGTTTTTCAGGCTGGGGTTGCAGGTGCTACCGGTGCCAATGCAGTAGAATCCACCGGCACTATCTTCGGGCCAACTTCCATCCGCCTGGCCAGCGGTGATGGTGAAACCATCCAGTACAGCTGTGCCAGTTACTCCTTTGGCGGTGACCACATGGTAAGCGTTGTCGTCAACGATCTCAGTGACCGTCACTGCCACACCATCCGTACCGGATGTATCGTCCCCGTCGACATCGCCGCTTAAAACAGTTAAATTGTTTTCCCAATCGCGGTCATTGAAATTAGCATCGTTGAATTTAAAACCGCCGAATAAGGCTACACCATCCGTCAAAAGAAAAGTTGCTGTTACTGAATCAGTTATCTGCCCGCTGCCGACATCGGGGTAATAAACACCTTCTGCGACCCAAATCTCATCGCAGGATATTGCCGCTACAGCCAGGGCGTCCTGCACGTTGTTAAAGGCGTCCACCCAGCTCGTGCCGCGTAAGCCGGTCCCAGTTATGGCTACGTAATACTGGTGTAGCTTCGGGAGCGTTGTTTTGTGCGGGGATCTCATTTTGGGCCGCAAGACTCTGTGAGTTAGCCATCCAGGGTAACAAGAGAGCTAATCCCAAACCCGTCAACAATACAAGTGCAAATACCGCACACCGGTTATAAATACGGCTGTTAGTCATTATTGCTCCTCCTTATCAATAGGTACGATTGTTGGATTGGGGCAGTTTTGATTAAGAAATGGTAGTGATGTGAGGAGACTGGTCGGAGGGACGCAGGTTGGTTCGACCTATCTCCACCCCTATGATGAAGTATTGTTTATATTGAAAATTATAAACAATACATTCTTACAAGTCAATATATCCAATGAAAAATTATAAAAACCATTAATCTTAATGTATATATTACACATATCGGTTGTCAATCAAATCAGCATCAGCCTGGATGCTGCCCTGATCTGATTGATAATAAATCCAAAGGGCTGGCTTAAAAACGGGCCAACCCATTTATCTGAACCAGGTATATTTGCTGATATATCCTTTCACTCAGCGGAAACCAGGGGTAAATAAAATTCTTGATAACCCCTCTCATACGCGCCCAAATCAACGACTGCTGTGCCGTCCCCGTACATAGAATCTAATTTCCAACCCATAATGCTTAAATTAGTATTTCGTTATTCTCCTTTGCAGCAGTCAGCCCGTATGCTATACTTGAAAATGTACTCACCGAGTGAGTAGGATTATACCCACAATGCGTGCAAGCGACATATCACCTGAATTCCCGCTGCTTGGATTTCTATCCCAGGAGCCATCACATGGCTACGACCTGCACCGGCGCCTGGAAGAGGAGTTAAAAGGCATATGGGATCTAAGCCAGAGCCAGGTCTACAATATCCTCAAGCGCCTGGAATCCAAGGGGGACGTGCGCAGTGAAATCCTACAGCAGAAATCAGCCCCTGCCAAACGTATGCTGTCGCTGACAGCGGCCGGAAGAAGCCGCTTTGAAGATTGGCTTAAGGAACCCACCCCGGGCAGCCTGCGCGCCCTGCGTATGGAATTCTTAACCCGTCTGTATTTTGCTCGTGCCCAGGACCTGCGCTTCGCCCAGGATTTGATTGATAACCAGAAAAATACGCTGATAAAGGATGTCAAGCGCCTGGGAAAAATTTTTGGTGAAATACCGGACACACAGAACCTGAACCGGCTTTCGCTTCAGCTTCGCATCCGGCAGCTTGATTCCTGTCTCGTATGGCTGGAAGACTGCCGAATGAGTTTAGAGTCATGACATATCAGCATTGAGGAGTTCACAATTGAAAATATCAAGACTTGCCTTTTTGTTCGGAATAATTTTGTACTTCCTGGCGGCATGCTCCCCCGCGACTGCCAATCCGGAGGTGGTGTCCAGATGGTGAAGTGGATTCCACACCTAGCGCTGAAACTGCGGCTCCAAAAGGTAATACTGAAGAAGAACCCACCGGTATCACGCTCACGGATGCAAGCGGGAAAGAATTAAGCTTCTCAACACCCCCGGAGCGGATCGCCATTGCCGGGCGCGCCAGCCAGATGATCATCCATGCCGTCTACCTCTTTCCGGAAGCGGTCGAGCGTGTTGTGGCGATGGAACAACGGGCGCAGCGAAAAATTTCCATGCTGCCCCTCATCGATGCGAATATTGATAAGAAAACTCAATTTGAACGCGACGCGGCGGCAGAGCAGATCGCTCCCGTCCAGCCGGATGCCGTGTTGATGAAAACCTATATGGCTGAACGTCTGGGCGATCCGCTCGGGCAGCTCGATATACCTGTGGTCTACATGGACCTTGAGACTCCTGAGCAGTTCCTGCGGGATGTGAGTAGTATAGGAGATTTATTTGACAACCCTGAACGAGCTGAGCAGGTTGAAATATTTTATAAAACTCGCATGGAACAGGTCGAATCCGCCCTGGAAGGACTGAAGCCAGAAGACCGGCCAAGCGTGCTGTTGATTCAGTACGACAGCAGAAGCGGTGAGGTCGCCTTTAATGTGCCGCCGGCAGGCTGGCTGCAGACCCAGATGGTTGAGCTTGCTGGTGGAGAACCCGTGTGGCTGGAGGCGGCTGAAGCGGGAGGTTGGACAGTGGTGAATTTCGAACAAATCGCAGCCTGGGACCCCGATATGGTTTTTGTTGTGAATTACTTCGCCGATCCTGGTCCTGTTGTAGATGAACTGCGGCAGGACCCAAAATGGGCCGCGCTGCGGGCGGTACAGGGGGATAAAATCTTCGCATTTCCGGGAGATTACGCGAGCTGGGACCAGCCCGATACGCGCTGGATACTCGGTCTGCAGTGGCTGGCGGCTGCCATCCATCCGGACAGGTTTGAGTCTTTAGACATGCTCGATGAAGTCAAGACCTTTTACAAAGAGATGTATGGCGTAGAGGCTGGTACGTTCGAGGAGCAGGTGCTGCCTTTGATCACAGGTGATTTTGACATATAAGCGATGGATCAGCAAATCGATCTAGCCCGTTTTCAAAGGGTACGGGCACGCAGGTGGGCGGCTCTGCTGGCCGGATTGCTGCTCGTGTTTTCAATCTCAATTTTTGTCGGCCGCTACCCGCAGCCTTACTGGATGCCGCCGCGCTTATTGGAACAGGACGAACTCGCTCGCCAGCTGGTACTGGCGCTGCGTCTGCCGCGGCTGCTGGCGGCGCTGATGATGGGCGCCAGCCTGGCCGCGGCTGGCAATGTCCTGCAGATGGTTTTCCGCAACCCGCTGGTAGGACCCGGTATCCTGGGTGTCTCGCAGGGCGCCGGCTTCGGAGCCGCACTGGCGATTCTCACCCTGAGCACGATGCCGCTGGCGGTCGAGCTGTCAGCGCTCTTATTTGCATCGCTGGGGCTGGTGCTGTCCTATTTGATCGCCCGCCAGCTGCACTACGGGGGATGGGTGCTGCGCCTGATCCTGTCCGGCATTGCTGTCTCGGCCATGTTCTCGGCCGGTATTGGGCTGCTGAAATATCTAGCAGACCCGCTAACCCAGCTGCCTGAGATCACATTTTGGTTGCTGGGAGGCTTGTGGAGTGTCACCTGGCGCGAAGTGCTGCTTATGCTGCCTTTCGTGAGTGTTGGACTAATCATTATGTACCTCATGCGCTGGCGTTTGAATTTACTTTCTTTGAGCGAAGAGACCGCTTTTTCCCTGGGATCGCGCATGGGGCGCGAACGAGCGCTGCTGTTAATGGGCGCGGTGGCTGCCATCGCGGCGGTTACCGCTGTTGGAGGTGTGATCGGCTGGGTTGGTCTGATCATCCCCCACATGGCGCGGCGCTTATTCGGCGCCAGCGCGCAGCGTACCGTACCTGCAACCATCCTGCTGGGCGCCATTTTCGTCGTCTTTTGCGACACATTGGCTCGCTCGCTGCGTCCGGGTGAAATCCCCCTGGGTATCATCACTTCCCTCTTGGGGGCGCTGATCTTCATCCTGCTGATGATAACCGTGGGCGCGAGGTGGAAGCCGTGACTCGAAGCATTGATTTCAATCCAGAACCTCCAATTTTCCTACAACGGCGATCATCGCCGTGTCCTGGACAGTTTGACATTGGACCTGCCGGCCGGTTCGATCACTGCCATCCTGGGGCCGAACGGCGTTGGAAAGTCCACCCTTATCCACATCCTGCTGGGTATTCTCAAACCTTCCAGCGGCGTGATCACCATATCCGGGAAAGACATCCACCAATACACGCGCCGTGAGTTGAGCCGCTTGATCGCCTTTGTACCTCAGAGCGAGTATACAGCCTTTGAGTTCAGCGTGCTCGATTACGTGCTTATGGGGCGCGCCCCGCATATGGGCATGCTGGGCATGCCAACCCAAAATGATCTGGTCACCACGCTGGAGCGCCTGGAATTGCTGGGTCTATCCGATCTGGCCCACCGCTCTGTGCTCGAGCTCAGCGGCGGTGAGCGCCAGTTAGTGTTGATCGCCCGGGCGCTGGCACAGGAACCGCAGGTGCTGCTCCTGGATGAGCCCACCACCCACCTCGATCTGAGCAATAAAAACCGTATCCTGACCACACTTTCCAAACTCAACCAGCGCGGGGCAAGCGTGATTTACACCACGCACGATCCGGATTCCGCCGCCATGATCGCCCAGAACCTGGTGTTAATGAAGGGCGGGCGGGTGCTCTCAAGCGGGACTGCCGAAGATGTGCTGACAGCCGAAGGGCTGACTGAAACTTACGGGGTGCCCGTGCGGGTCGTTTCGGTTGACGGACAGCCGGTCGTGCTTTTGGATAACAGCGCCTAATGAAGGAACAGGGGAAACTCACCCTCATCACAGGAGAGATTGAATCTGGCAAGACAAGCTTCTGCCGCCAGTTAGCGGACGGGTTAAAGGAGCTTGGTTGGGATGCAGCCGGTATCCTATCTCCCGCCGTGTTCAATGAAGGCGTTAAGATTGCCATCGACGGGTTGGATCTGAGGAGTGGGAAACGGGTGCGGGTCGCTGAACTGAATGAGGCTGGTGCCGGCCAGGCTGGACCACGGACCAGGCGCTGGTCTTTCTCACAAGAGGCGCTGGTTTGGTGTAATGAATTATTAAAGAGGCTGTGCCCTGCGATTTGCTGGTAATTGACGAATTGGGTCTGCTTGAATTCGACCGCGATGAAGGTTTGCTGGATGCTTTCGAGGCAGTCGACTCCCGCCAGTTCAAAGCTTGCCTGGTTGTTGTGCGCCCATCCCTGGTCGGTAAAGCGCGCCGCCGTTGGCCGGATGCTGAAGTGCTTACCATCGAGGAGGATCAGGATATTCCCAGTCTAGTGCATGAGCAGCTGGTGCAATTTAAATACCTTCAGTTATAATTCTTCAATCCGATGACACTACTTCCGGCATGATTCACTTGCCGTACCAAAAACCTACCACCAACCTGTACTGGGTGTAAAAATAAAACTCGTACAGCACCATCAAAAAAACACCCGCATGGACTCCCCAGACCAGATCCCCTGCTGGGATCGATTTGCCGCCAATGCGAATGAATTTGATTTCCTGCACGATATGGTTTAAAGCCACAAACAAGCTCAGTAGATACGGCAGGTACAGTCCATAAATGAAACGTCCAATGTAGAAACCAGCCAGAGGTGCAAACCAAGCGAATGCAACCATATTAGCCCCAAAAAACGCCAGAGCAAAGATGAGCAGGAATATATTCCGCCGGCACAGTTTCAGGCTCAGGCGGATACTATACAAACCCAAAACGAGCAGGATAAATGTATAAATGGCAGGGTAATTAAAGCGCCCGTATGGTTTGCGCAGGAATGATTAATTCACTCTGAAACCCATCAAAAAAGCGCCCATAGATTTGCTGCAGGTGTGTGTTCGCGTATATATTTTCCCATGGATGGGATTTGATCGGGCGGCAGGTCTGGCCAACCCCGGTCATCACCGTGTGACTTTGTCCCTTCTTCCACCTGCTCCCATGCATCGTACCAGGCGTAAAAAGTGGTGTTGACATTGTAAAAGTAACTTCCGAAGAACCGTTTATTCTCGAACAGGTAGGGGGAGAGCAGCGCCAGGAAGACCAGCACTATCAGGACAACGCTTGAGGCTCGATAACGCAGTGAACTCTGGCTCGAATTTGAGGCATGCTTTCTCTTGTGCTCCCTAAACCAGATAAAAAATAATTGGACGCTGTACACAATCAGGAACACAGCTAAAGCGGGCATAATTGAAGCTTTTGCCAGGTATGCCAGGGCTAATGCCAAACCGGCAGCCGCAGCAAGCCGCAGTGAAGGCCTTACCAGCATGTAGCACATCAAGATGAAGCCGAGGTAATTCAGGAAATAGAAGAGCAGTTCAGGTTGGACATAGCCAGCCTTGTAAACGAATATACTCACTGCCGCAATGATTGTCAGCAGCAGGGACTGCCAGGGCGGGATAAATTTTTTTGTGACAAAAAAGATACCGGTCAGCAGGATGAGCGACAGATAAATATTGACCTGCTGGCTGCGCCCGAAAAAATATTCCCTTATCATCTCTGGCTGGTAGAAAACTGCTAATATATAAGGGAAAAGCGGGGTGCGGTTCCGGTCCCCTTTGTATTGGAAATCCGTCTTGTAGGCGCGCTCGGCGATATCCAGATACAGAGTCCTGGTCGCTGAACTGGGGATAATGGTTTACAACCCGGGCGTGATATTCCGCAAGTTGGTGATAACGCATGCCTACCAGTAGGAACAATAGTGCGCTCAGGATCAGGGCGATCTTATACTTATGGTTGAGCTGATTGATTTGGGATTGAAAACGCCGGGTCCTGTTCCAGAGATCAGCATGGTAGACCTTCAAGGCTTTGAACCCCTGCAGACTGGCCAGCCCAACGAATAATACCGCTGGTGACAGGCGCAGGAAATAAGCCGCGTAGCGCGGATAAATGCTGATCCACGCGACCAGGAAAAATACAGCCCCCGAAATACCTGCCAGCAGTAAAAAAGCAGCCCCGCGAGCCAGGCTTTTGTGGGTTGTCGATCCGTCCATGAAAGCCCGCACTTCACGTCCCAGGTTAGTATCCCGCTGAATGTTGAATCCAAGCCACAGCGATACAAGTATTGCGAGCAATAAACCAAACGCTATGAGCAGGCGGGAAGGCGAAAAGCCCAATATCCAGGCGTTCTTAGGATCGTAGGGGATGATGAGCAGGAGAACCAGGCACAGGATACCCTCCACAGCAATAAGCCAGAAAATACGCCGGCGGTTATCCATAACAAGCGCTCCATGCTGTCGAGGCGTGCATGACACAGTTTATGGTAAATATGCGTCCAACCTCAGAAGGATATTTAACGTGGGTGGGCAAGTCAGCCTGGGGATAGGTTAAAGGAAGAGGGCAAGA
The DNA here is from genome assembly GCA_963753725.1 of uncultured Chloroflexia bacterium. Classification (GTDB taxonomy): domain Bacteria; phylum Chloroflexota; class Anaerolineae; order Anaerolineales; family UBA4823; genus CAVWDI01. The sequence goes on from CAVWDI010000010.1 coordinate 79,097, forward strand.
TTTTGTTGGTAAAATATTTTTTCCTATTTGATTGCCGCCATTATAATTGTTTCTGGAACACCCTGCGAGAATTGAAGCTTTACAAGGAACCGATTGACCCATACAGCAGCTGTAGCTCCAATTGTATATAACATTACATACACTTGATTAAACCATAAAAGCCAGCCCTGAGGATTAAACCTGGACTGGCACTTTCTATCTTTTGGCGAAGGGTATTTGAACTACATAGACGAGGCTGTGTAACAATCAATTTATTCCAGCTCATGTTTATCAGGTGGATCGCCGCCCACGCGCGAGAAGTTTATGGAAGCAGCCCTTGCCGCATACGACAAACAGGCACCCAGTTGTTTTTCTAAATCCTCCCTGGGGTAGATCTAATCAAAAATCAACCTGGCTTAGTTTTAAGATATCCACCGAGGTGACCCAACTCTCAAAGCGTAATCGGTATGCGTCATGATCAGATATCAAATTTGGTCTTACACAGGCGTTACGTGTAGCATGTCAGAGTAAGTGAGACTAAAAGAGGGGGAGAACTAAGAGACTACTACTATCCCTGGGAACTGGCGCAGACTATTGAAGCGTTCGTTCAATACTACAATCACGAGCGCTACCATGACACGCTGGACAATCTAACCCCAGCCGATGTTTATGCCGGAAGAAGTGAGGAGGTGTTGACACATAGAGAACAGATCAAGCATGATACTTTACGCAATCGGAAACGCTTCAACCTGAAGCTGGAGTATGTATAATAATGGGTGAATTCTAAAAAGTATCTCTTAGCAGATCAATTCATTTGTCCCATTTTCTTTGACGACATTCAGATGCGAGTGACCCTGATTTCATTCCCATTGGAAAAAATATTTATTTGGTTTTCGGGTAAAAATATTCAATGAAATTGTTATTGGACTCAAAATACTTCTCAGCTGCCCTTGGTCATTTGACCATTGATTTTATAAGCGGGCAGCGATATGTATTGCTGACTTACATGGTTGGGCTTATGGGGCTTTCAAATATGTCCCTTGGATTCGTCAGCATGTTGTTTGTGTTAGTAGGTTCTCTTTCCCAACCTTTATTTGGTTTGGTTTCAGATCGTTACGGTCCAAGATGGGTCATTTTTGGAGGCCTGGTGTGGTTGGGAAGTTTTTATTCACTTGGTTTACTGGTTTCAGGAACCTTAGGTTTGTTTCTGTTTGTAGTTTCGAGCATTGGTTCTGGGGCGTTTCATCCAGCTGGAACAACGGTAGCGACTATAAGAGGCGGCATAGTAACCACCGGTAAAGAGACGACCTCGACCGCGGTGTTTTTCCTTTTTGGCCAGACCGGGCTGTTTATAGGTCCTTTAATCGCAGGGGTCGTATTGGACACTGGTAACCTGTTTCTGCTGGCGCTGATCGCATCCGTGGCGCTGCCTGTGGCCTTCAATGCTTTGTTGCAGTTAAAAGGTTTTCATCCGGAACGAGATAAATCAAAGCAAGGCGAAATCAGGGATACAAAAAATTATTATCCGATCTTTTTCCTGATTGTATTTGCGGTTGTCGCTGCACTGCCATCCTGGTGTCAACAGAACATGGTCACGTTTATACCTAAATATTTAAGTGATTTAGGTAAAACACCGGGAATATATGGTTTATTCTCCGCCCTTTATATGGCCGGATTTGCATCCGGCAATCTGGCAGGCGGTTATCTTGCCGATAAATTTGGTAAAAAACGGGTCGCTATGTGGATGTTTGTTATCGCGAGTATACCGATATTATTAATACCTATCCTGGGTTGGACATTATGGTTATATATCCTGGTCCCGCTCTCAGGAGCATTTACTGGAGCCACATTTAGCATCATCGTAGTCCTTGCTCAAAACATTTTGCCAGGCGGCAGAGGCTTCACTTCCGGATTAATTCTGGGATTTATTTTTGCCAGCGGCGCAGTTGGCACGATGTTCAGCGGTTACATTGCAGATTTGAAAGGAATAGAGACGGTTTTTGCGGCTTCGGCCGGGTTGATGCTTGTGGCTGCTGGGCTGACATATTTGCTCAGAAGAATGGAAGGCCAACCCTCCCCAAGCAATGGTTAAATATTGAGAGATAGAATAACGCAATAGAACGGGTGGTATTCCAATGGCTGAGCCCTCTCGTGAGCAGGCTTGTATACTCAATCACACTGAGGAGATAGGGGTTATAGTACCAGCAAGGTGTTCGAATCCCCTCAGGTCCACTTTATCCCACCGCCAGTGAGGGGTATTCGTTTTATCCGAGACTATGTGTGGGAGTATCATTTTGGTGCAACAGGTTTATGATGTAAATCGGGTGCAACCGGGTGTAATTAATTACTCGATTGGCGAAATCAATTCGTCCATTTTCTCGGCCACTTCAGCCTGCACGCTTGGGATCATATGCCCATCCACATCCGAGTTGATCGATTGCCTGGAATGATATGGCAACCTAGAAACCACCAATCTAAGTGTTTAAAGTAATACGATCAAACCTTTGGTCGCCACTTCGAAAGCCACAGCGCGTGCATCACCTGTCGTGCGGCATGAGGAAAACTCGGCAAAATCCGCTCCTCCAGCCCTGGCAGCATCTCTGGTGCAGATATCCGGATTGAAGCGTTGGTCAGCCAGTGCGCCAAAGTCGATCATACATGGCGTGACACCAGATTCGACAAGGCACTCTTTCACACAGCTATATCCGCGCCCCTTGGTGTCTAAGGTCCCTAAAATTACAACTGTAGATAAATGTATTCTTGAGGTTTTTTGATGTTGTAGCTCTTTTAATGCCCATCATAAACTGCAAATATTAGGCAATAAAATCTTCCAGGTATAGAAAAAACCTAAATTCCCTTGAGAGTAAAATCTGGTAGTGGAATCCTTTCACCGCCTTTTAATGCCGATTCATGCGACAAGATGCCTGCGCAGGTTATATTTGCAGAAAGAACCGCGTCAGGGTATGGGTCACGGTCCTCCATTAGGGCAGAAATTAACTCATTCACCAGATGGGGATGTGAACCACCATGCCCTTCAAGAGACCCTGGATCTGTTACGAGGTGGGAATGAGTTCCATCAGGGTCAGCGCCGTCAGTAGCCAAATGTTTATATTCATCCAGTTCCAGAAAAGTCTTGGTGGTGAACACCTGTATTTCCTCAGGTAATAAATGGCCATAATCCGGCACTTTTACCTTTTCCGCAGTTTCTTCTTGCGGCATTTTCGCGGTATGCAGTACAAAACCATCTCCTTCAATCAACGGCCATTCAATTGATTTCTTCGTACCGAACACATCGAAACTCTCTCGATACTGACGTGCCGTGTCAAACAGCGAACGATAAACTCTTGCTGTGAGGTCAGAATTGCGGAGTTTGATATGCGAGCTTTCTACTGCAAAAGGTGAACCATAAATAGATGCCAGGTTAGCCCGAATACTCCCGGACCCGAAACAAGATACATACTCCGCCTCACCTTGAGCAATAGCCAGGCAGGGACTGATGCAATGGGTAGAATAATACATAGGTGGCAAACCTGGCCAGGCATCTGGCCAACCATCCATATCCTGGTGGTGTGAGCCTTGTAAGAATTGAAGCTTCCCCAGTTCTCCCTTTTCATAAAGTTCTTTTACATAGAAGTACTCACGGGAGTAGAGGACAGTTTCAGCCATCATGTATTTCAGACCTGTTTCCTGAACCAATTCAACAATTTGCCGGCACTCATCAACAGATATTGCCATTGGTACAGTGCACATCACATGTTTGCCGGCTTTCAGTGCCGCAATTGACATCGATCCATGTGTTTTTATTGGGGTATTGATATGGACATAATCCACAGCCGGGTCAGCTAATACGTCTTCATAATCGGTATAACGCTTCTCTACTCCGAATGTATCTCCTATGAGGTTGAGTTCTTGCTCTGAACGGCGGCATATGGCATACATATTCGCCCGTGGGTCACGTATATAGATTGGAATGAATTGAGTGCCAAATCCCAGGCCAATAATTGCTACATTGAATTTTCCCTCATTCATTTTTACCTCCTAAAGTAAAAAAATTGACCAATTTCTCCATAAACCGGTTGCCTACTGACTGGAATCATGCAACAGCTTGTGCTTGTGGTTCCATTTTCTAGCTTACATCAACTGTATGGATAATAATGAGATTTGATGTCTGACACATTCATATATTAACCTTCTTTCTCGACGCAGTTTTCGGAACCACGCACCTAACTGCAGATCTCCTCCTAATAATCCGTTCGGCATGAACATAACGATCAGGATGAATAAAGTTCCTACGATCGTCCAATAGCGCGAGGTCAGACTGGCTGGCAATACTCATCAGGAACGCTATAACGATCCCTCCTAGCAGCCCGCCTTCCAGACTGCTCACACCACCTACCAGAGCTGCCATGACAACAAGGATAGAAGATGTTAGGGCTGCCCTGGTTGGAGAGACAACTCCGGTAAAGTAAGTCATTAGAATTCCTGCAATACCCTGCAAAAGCACCTGAAACAACGATGATAAGGTAGCGGTGCAACTGGACATTAAAACCAAGTGCGGCCATTCGTTTTGGGTTATCCCGAATTCCTTGGAGCACCAGGCCAAATGGTGATCCCACAAGGCGTCGAAGCAGTAAATAACAAATTACCAGCGACAATAAGTGTAACGTAATACAGTGGGGGAGTCTCAATAAGGGAAATACCAAACAAGGTGGGTCTGGGGATTCCAGTGATTCCTGGGTATCCCTTCGGTAACGAAACCCATTGAAAAACAATTCCGAAGAAAAAGCTGTGCCAGCGCTAAAGTCATCATCAGGAAATATATCTTCGTTGCTCTGATGGCAATCCATCCGAATATCGCCGCCAGTAATATTGCAGCCAAGATGGCGGGGATGATCACACGGTGTGAGCCAGACCATAGTGCATTACGCCAATACCGATCACGTAACCAGCGATCGCAGCGAAAGACATCTGTGCCAGAGAAGTCATGTCGCCAAACCCGGCAAGCAGACTGAAGCTCATGGCAAGAACACCCAGGATTAACCCCCGGGTGGCCAGCTGCACCGTGAAAGTGCTCGATCCAGGCAGGCAGCGACAAGCCTATGATAGCTAGGACGAGCGACAATTATGATTTTGGAACGATTATTATTATTCATTGTTCTTTTTTCCCAAAAAGGCCTTCGGGTCTGAAGCCCAGGATCACCAACAGAGTTCCGCTCAGGAGGAAGATGGCCAATTCGCTGAAATATCCGCGCCCAAAACTGTCAACCAATCCCACGATAATTGCCCCTACTGCAGAACCCGGAACGCTTCCTAATCCTCCGATAATAACGACTACCAACGCGAAAGGTCAGAATTTCGAGGTCTTTACCAGGTCCAAATCGCTAGATAGGATCCACCGATTGCCCCGGCAAGCCTGTTGATCATGCCGCCGAGTACAAACACCAGGGTAAAAAGCCGATCAATATTAATACCCAGCGCGGAAACCATCGGGCGATTGTCAACTCCCGCCCGGATAATATTCCCAATTTGTGTACGCGTAAGCAGCAACCAGAGGCCAAGTCCAACCAGCAACGCCATGATAAGCACAAAGTACCGGTAACCCGGGATAGGTGAATCCAGCGATAGTGACTGGCTGCCGGAGAACATCAGGTGCATCGATTGTCCTGGGTCCACCACCCCAATACCATAGGGATAAATCGGCAATCACGATCCCGATACCTAGGGTAAGCAGTGTTTGTGGAAGATCTCCCTTAACCCTGCGAACAAGCAACTCCACTAAAAGCGCAGTGAATAGCGACAGCAATTGTTCCGGCGATCATCGCGATAACCCAACTGCTGCCCGCCTCCTGGACAGTCCAGGCTACATAGGCCCGCCAATATGTAGAATACGGCGTGAGCCAAATTCACCACCCGCATCAGACCAAATATGAGTGTAAAGCCACTTGCGATCATGAAGAGGAGTCCCGCAAAGGTTAAACCGTTGGCAAATTTGAACAAGAAACTTGAAAACTCTGACATAACGTTACTCCTTGATTGCTATTAGTCGTCCGACTGATAACTATTGATTTAAACTGGTGGATCGTCTCTGCCACACCTTGTTCAACCGGCACCCGTTCTCCGGACGAACCAGTTGCATACCCATCAGCCCCGAAAGCCGAAGTACCTCGGAGACTGATTCTGGATCAGCCAGTGGGCCACCGTGAGCAAGAACAAGTATCTCTTGCCGGATGATTTGACAGCATCAACGATACCGCCAATCTGGTCAACTGCTTGATCTATACGTTGAGGTTTGAACACCACCCGCTGATCCACCAGCTGTTATGCCTCCTGCCATAGCCCCAACAATTTGAGCACCTGCATTGGCCATCGCAATAGCTTCTTCAACGGAAAATGCCCACCCGAGAGCAAGACAGACCACGTTCCACAGCGCACTCAATCAGCGCCAGTTCTCTGGAAAAGCCAATTCCAGCATTTTCAATCTGAACCCGCAGCTCATAGCCATAAAGTCCTAAGAATGGTTCATTTGTCACTCCTGCTGCGCTTGAAACTAACGGCCAGATCTACGAGCTTCTCGACTGGCATTCGTGGGTCATGGGCACCAAAGCCAAGCAGCACAGGTACATTCCCTGCATTCGCAATGATTTCTGGTGCAGTGGATAAGGTCAGCTGGTTGGCATCATCATAAGGAAGAAAGGCTAGCGCAGTTGGCAGACCCTGAATGCGATAAACTGCCGTGTTGTAAACTGCCAGCAAGTCTGCACCCCCAAGCACCGCCCCTTTTGCTGTCAAACCAGATCCAACACCTGCCATGATTATCGGTTTTTCAGTTTGCCCTATATCCAGAAGGGACTTAATCCTGGATCGACCGCCATTCTATACACTTCTCCTTTTGATACTCAGCCCACAACTCCAGAAAGGTTTCCACTACTGCATCAGCGAAGGAGAGATTATTGATGTAATCGTGTAATTCTGTATAAGAAATATCCTCACGTAGATTTGAGCGCAGTGAATTAAACAAAGCGCGATCTTTCTCTTTGTCGATCCACGGTCCATCTGGCGGCGCTTGATATTTATCGAGACCATTCCAAAGGGACCATGACTGCAGTGGGTCCGATTGCCTGGTTCAATTTATCTGCGATGAGTTTTCCTAGCTTGACACCCTCCTCTGCGTTAATTCGTGCGGCACAAACCAAAGGATTGTGAATGATGATCTTTCGTTCGGGTTGATCGTATTTTTCAGGTACAGTTTCCCTGGGACCAAAATTCAACACTTCACATCCACCAGGGACAATCAACTGTGGAATACCCATGCGCCCGGCCGCTTCCATCCGATCTGGTCCGGCACCGAAGGCGCCACCAAATGTATAGTCCGTCAGCTCACTAAGGGTGTAATCAATGAACCCGTTAATTAACCCTTCATCGATCAGCTCTTCCATCGCCCGACCGGAACCATTTGCATGAAAGACCATCGTTTCGAAGCCATGTTCTTCGAGTTTCCTGACGATTCGCAACACACCATCTGTTGTTATTCCAAACATGGTGACTGCAACCAGTGGTTTGTCCTCAATCTCAGCTGTTGAACCCCCCTTAGCCATCCCAGCAATCCCATAGGCAGCATTCCTCAGGATTGGCCGCGAAACCCGGTTCAAGCCGGCGATATCCGTAACGGAATACATAATAGCGATATCTTTGGTTCCGATGTAACCGCCTACATTTCCAGATGCCATGGTCGACAACAGAAGTTTAGGGACTCCGATCGGCAGGGATTGCATGACTTCACTGATCACGCTCGAGCCGCCCGATCCGCCCAGGCCGAAAACGGCATCACAGCGGTTCTCATCTCGTAATTGTTTTAAGATGGCGATCGAACCCTGGTCATCGTTGCCAGGGCGGTGGACCGGGTTTCGGAATCTTCCCGCGTAAAACGCAAATCATCTAAATTTGCGCCGCCATATCTGGCAACCTCATGTGCACTAATATCGGGTTTAACATCAGGATCGCTGAGAACACCGAAATCGACCAGAATCGAATCAACACCAGCTTCATCAAGACAACCTTTGACGAATTCGTATTCGCGCCCCTTCGTGTCGAGTGTTCCCAGGAGGACTACTGTAGTCATTTTCGGCTCCATTTAGTGAGGAGATATACTTCCGAAAAACCTGTTCTATTCTCAAAACTCATCATAAGATCAATTCTTGATCAGTCGTTTTTAATCCGCAGGCTGAGGAAATCTTTCACGACCTGGGTGACAGCGATCTCGACTGGAATTCGTTCAATACTGGAAGCACCCATATAGCCGTGTACAGAAGTATGATCAAAGGAATATTGCACGGATTCGGGATTATTGAACGGACCTCCATGTGAGAGAAGAATCACGTCTGGGTTTACTTCCCGTGCAGCGACGCACATCTCCTCAGTCTGGCGGCAAGCTTCGTCCATATCAGGCAGCGACATCTTCCTTGGCTGCCACCAAACCCCCGGTGGTGTAGTTTACATGGACTGCTACCACATCCGCACCAGCCTCGGCCATCTTCCTGCTTTCTTCTGGATTGAATACGTAAGCACATGAGAAAATATCCTGTCTCCCTGCACATGCGGGTCAGTTTAATTTCCTCCGGATAACCCAATCCAGTATGGTCGATATGCTCACGCATATCACCGCCGTACAATCCTGTGGTTGGCACATTGATAATTCCCGAAAACCCTATGTCGATCATCTCAGTCATCAAGCGTCCAATATCCCGGTAGGGATCTGCAGCACCAATTCCAGCAATGACCGGGGTATTTTCAACCACTGGCAGTAATTTTGATCCTAATTCCAGGGTGATGGCATTCGAGTCACCGTACGCCAGATACCCCGCAAAAGACCCATGACCATCCATCCTGAAAGGACCTGTGTTATACGCAAGAATTGCATCGATCCCAGCCCGATCAGCAACTTTGGCGATCAACCCAATCCCAGCTCCACCCATGATGATGGGTTGGTTATTGCTGATTTTGGTTCGCAGCTTGGTTAAAATCTCCTGCTCTGTTAAATTTTCTCATGGCTACCTCATTTGAACTCTGAACATTTGCTCAATTATTGTTGTTTGACACAGCGAAAATTATATCGAAGAATTGATCGATTTTTAATACTGAACGACCGATAAAAAGACCATCAACACTGGTGTGCGATAAACCTTCCGCCTGTGATGGATTCACACTGCCGCCATACAAAACAGCGCTGGCGCCTTTCCATATTGCGGATAATTCCTCGCGGATTGCCGCCACAATTGGTTCAATATGATCAACAGGGGCGCTCTTGTCTGCTCCGATAGCCCAAACTGGTTCATAGGCTATTACTACGGCACAATTCTCAGGCGCCTTTTCGATGTTTGATAAACCTCCAAGTGCGCTGCGCAGCTGATTTATTGTGAAATCGATTGCCTTATCTGAATTCTGCTTTGTTGGTTCGCCAATGCAAATAAGTGGGATGAGGCCCTGCGATAAGACTGCGGCGGTTTTACGCTGCACCCACTCATCGGTTTCACCAAACATTGTCCTCCGTTCGGAATGGCCCACTTCGATAAAAGTGCACCCCAATTCCCGAAGAACAAGCGGAGAAACCTCGCCTGTGAATGGACCGCGTTCTTCCCAAAAAGTGTCCTGCGCGCCGTACAGAATGCGGGTACCCGCCAGCATTTTCTGCGCTTCGCCTAGCGCTGGGAACGTGGGTAATACATAAACACCAACATCGCCAAATCCAGCCGCGCGGAGCCTTGATAGATTCCAGCCACTCGATTGTTTCCTGGTAGCTGAGATACATTTTCAGACCCGCGCCTACAATGCGTCGTTTTCCCGGTTCATCTCCACAGACTCCGAAAGATTTGAAGTCCTCAAAAACATCCCCTGATGTCATTGTGTCGCAACTCCAAGATACTTCTCTCTTGCCTCCTGATCATGCAGTAACAGTTGCGCATCGACCTTGGCGACGATATTGCCCGAGACCATTACGTAAAGCTTGTCCACCAATGATGTTACAGTGCGCAAGTTTTGCTCCACAAGCAGGATACTCATTCCCGTTTCTAACAGTGCTTTGACCGTCTCAATGAGATTGTCAAGAATCACGGGGGCCAAACCCTCGGAAGGTTCATCCATAATCAATAAGCGCGGATTCGTCACAAGCGCACGCCCGATAGCAAGCATTTGCTGCTCTCCTCCGGAGAGCGTTGCTCCACCTTGCTTAGCCCGTTCTCGCAAGCGAGGAAATAACTCATATACTCGTTCCAGGTCCCATCCAGTTCCATCGCCCCCCCTGGCCGCAATCAAGAGATGTTCTTCAACGTTGAGTGAAGGGAAAAGTTCGCGTCCTTGCGGTACGTAACCTACACCACGAGAGCCAATTTCATAGGGCTTTAAGTTTGTTATTTCCTCCCCTCCTAAAAATATCTTGCCCTCGCGGACTTTACAAGACCCATGACCGCCTTGACCAACGTGGTCTTACCCATACCGTTGCGCCCGACGATCGCAATAATTCCACTATCCAGGGTTAGTGAAACACCTTGCAATACATGACTCGTATTGTAGTAAACCTGGATATCCTCTACATTCAATAATGGCACGTCAGTCATCGAGCCGCTCTCCTAAGTAAACCTTCTGTACCATGTCATTCGCGCTGATCTCCTCTGGTGTTCCCTCTTCGATAATGGAACCATCATTAAGAACCGTAACCCGTTCACTGACATTGAATGCAACATCCATGTCATGCTCTATCAACAGCAGGGTGATGTCTTGTTCTAAGCCGTTCAGTAAATCCATTAGCACATAACGTTCTTCTGGAGATAGACCTGCTGCTGGTTCATCCAGCATGACGAGACGGGGCTTATAAGCGATAGCTAACCCAACTTCCAACTGACGTCTCTCACCGTGCGAGAGATCGCCAGTGGGTGTTTCTACCCGATCTTCCAACCCCACCGCTTCAATTACTTCAAGAGCGTGTTCCTGGTGAACAGTATCATTCTCGACAAGTCGCAACAAGTCATAATGCCTGCTCCCGGCAGGACCAATCACTCCAAGGTACATGTTTTGAATAACCGTCAGACTATCGAAAAGTGCTGAGGTCGGTAGGTTCGCGTTAGACCAAGTTTGACTCGCCGGTGAGGCGGCATTCCAGTGACATCCTGGTCAAAAACGGTAATTCTTCCTTCAGTTACCGGCAAATCGCCGGCAATCACGTTAAACAGCGTTGTCTTTCCGGCACCATTTGGGCCTATCAGGGCACGGCGCTCGCCATGCGGGACGTCCATATGGACGTCCCGCACTGCTTCTAGTCCGCCAAACCGTTTTGACACGCCATTTAATGACAATGCATTCACGGTTAACTCCTGGTTATTTTACGGGGGGCAGCTTGGATTATCGCGACCAAACGGAAGCGCAGCATCAAACTCATCTGGCTCGAAGGTCCAATACTGGCCCACTTCAGGCACTGTCTCAAACACTGTGTTGATCCACTCGTCATTGACAAACTCGACACGATTGAGATAAGTATCCTGGATTGGGTTGTGCCACTGGTCGAACTTTACTGCACCAGCCGGGGCAACGAATTCGGTGTTCTGAAGCGCTTCACGCCATGCATCGACATCCTCGATATTGCCGTCCATCTCTTCGGTGGCGAGGGCGATCCACTTAAAAGGCGCGGTAGAAGTTCTCAGCGAACAGTGTCGACGGTCTATCGTCAATTTCACGGAAGGCTGCGTCAAATTCCAGGAACTCCGGATGTGTGAGAGAGCTGGAATAGATTGATCCGCCAACGGTGCCATCCATATGTTCACCTACTTCAGCCAGAACTCCAGCATCACCAAAGGATGAACCAGCCAGGAAGTCAATCTTGTCGGCCAATCCGAAGTCGACAAACTGGTTAACGAAGTTGACCGCGTCTGTGCCTCCATAGGCGACCAGAACTGCATCGACTTCATCCGGATCAAGATCAGTGATGATCGAGCTGTAGTCCGTGGTACCGATTGGCGTCCAGTATGCCTTTGTTATTTTTCCACCCAAACCGCAGTACACGTATGCAAACCCGCCGATCTGATCCCACGGGAAGGAGTAATCCTCACCGATTGTAGCGATCGTTTCATAGCCGTTATCGAGAGCCCACTGTGCCAGTGCATACAAGGGTTGACCACCGGCAAACGAGTTGCGGTATACATTCGGTGCAATTTCGCGCATCGTGATGTCATTCGCCGCACCACCCGGTAATACCGTGACATCCGGCCATTCAAAGGATGCCTCTTTAACAGCAAGGCTCGTGCTGCCGCTGAGAGGTCCGATGATGAAATGGACATCGTCGCGATTCACCACGGCGCGCGCCTTCTCAATCGCCACATCAGGGTCAATCTGGGTATCTTCTATGAACAGTTCTACGGGGCGCCCGGCAATTTCACCGCCGTATTCTTCCATGGCGATGTCAATGCCCATCACGTTTTCTTCACCGATCCAGGCGAAGGCGCCGGACAGGGGAGCAAGCACACCGATTCGGATCGGTTCAACAGCTGCTTCTTCCTCTGCAGGAGCAGCCTCTTCTTCCTCTGCTGGGGCCGCCTCTTCCTCTGCAGGAGCAGCTTCTTCCTCTGCAGGAGCAGGCTCAGCTGGAGCTTCTGTGGCCGCAGGCTGGCATGCTGCTAGAGACATGAGCAATACTGTAATCAACAGCATTATTGAAATTATCTTACGCATCTTATATTTCTCCTTTTTGATTGTTTGGGCTAATCTCTATAACCTCTTCTGGTATCCAAGATGAGCGACAATTATATTTCTTCCTTGCACCTCCTTTCCCCAATTTCCTGTGGCTATTACTTTGAACGTAATGACCGGGGATTGTTAACGTTCGCCACTCTCTTAGCTGCGCAAATCATTCCAGGGTGCCTGGTCACTCACATCGACGAGTTCGTACCCTTCCTCGCCAATACAAGGTCCAAGAATGGCCAGCACTTTGACAGGCTCTTCGGAAACATTAAAAGAAGCATGAACCATATCTTTAGGTATGAATGCAGAATCGCCTTCCTTCAGAATTTTGTTATCAGTTTCAAGCCATTGTTCGATCTCACCTTTTAGCACGAATATGCTCTCCTCCTGATTGGGGTGTCGGTGGAAGTCGTGCCCAAAACCGGGGATAATCTCTACCGCGACAACCACTAATTCTTCTGATCCAGTTGTATTTGGGTCACTGAACCATTGTTGCACTCCCCATTCAAGTTGTATGGGTTCAATTTCACTTGCGAGCAGGAATTTTTTATCCACTTTTCACATCCTTTTACCTTGCATCTAGTCACTGCCTCAGTTGGGTTCGATATTTTTGATCGATATCTTCCATTTTTTTTACTTTAGGAGCTGACCTGCCTCCCGTAAATTCCGCTTCCAGCCAAATATCAACCAGCTTCTTAGCTACTTCAACTCCCATAATTTGACTGCCCAATGTAATCACCTGAGCATCATTGCTCGCTATTGCCCGTTCAGCAGTATAGGGATCGTATACCGCAACCGCACGAACATTAGGCACTTTGTTAGCTACAATTGCCATGCCTGCACCCGTTCCACAAATTAAAACACCCCGTTCGTAATTCCTGATGGATACTTCATTTGCTAACTTTTCAGCGATATCCGGATAATCCACAGGTTCATCTGAGTTGGTGCCGATATCATCAACTTCATAGCCTTTCTCACGCAGGTAATCCCGGATTAGATTTTTAAGCTGCAGACCAAAATGATCTGATCCAATAATTAATTTTGTTGACATATTGATTCTTGGTTTCGTTCAAAAATTCGTTTGGACTTTATAGATTTACTACCTTGAAGGAGATTTGAGCATTATTTTAAATCGACCAGATGATTTTTATCAATTCCGGAATCTACCAGCACAAGGTTGAATTCTTCAAGGGGAGAAAGGTGGTGGAGAGCCACTTTCCCGAATTTTTTGTTATCAACCATGAGAACCTTAGTGGCCGAAGAAGTCATCATGGCTTGTTTGACCTTCACAATTTCCTGTTCCTGGTGGTAAGCGACACAGCGTGAGACTGCAGAAACAGACATGAACAACAGGTTGGCGCGCAGCGAGTTGATGGCTTTCTCACAGTTTATTCCAGTGAATGCATCAAATGTTGGCTGGTATTCCCCACCGAGCGCTATCAGACGAATATCACGCTCCTCGCGCATGATCTCCATGATGCGCAAACAATTTGTGATCACGGTCAGAGGCTTGACTTCCTTTATTAGATGAGCTAAGGCAATCGTAGTGCTTGAAATCGTCTAGGAGAATTACCTGTCCCGGTTCAACGAGCGTCAGAGCATCCCTGGCAATAGCTTCCTTCTCGGTGGTCGCAGCTGATAATCGGAAACGGATATCGCTTTCAAACAAGTATGATGGATGAACAGTTGCCCCGCCCCTTACTTTACGCAGAACACCTTGTTGTTCCAACTCATCCAGGTCGCGATGGATGGTCATCCGGCTAACCTGGAACTGCTCGCTTAATTCATCAACCTCGAGAGAACCCTGCTCATGAATAAACTCTGTGATCCACTTCTGTCTGCGCGTCGGACCAAATATTTCAAGGTGGACTTCAGAGTCAAGCTCGGTGCTCTCTATTGCCATCGCATCTTTCCTATTTCAGGAGTTCGAACAAATCTGTTTTAGTGGTTAATAGCGAAAAACACTTGTGTAATATAGCACTAATGTGATATATAAAAAGATTATAACATATTAAGTGTTATAATTAACACTACTAACTTGATATTTGTTGAATTATATCGCAAAAGGTTTATTTAATAACGCTGTTCTCTGTGATATCACTCAGATTTGTAACATAATTCGGTGGAATTGTTCAGAAAATCCAGACATCCACGGTTCACCTACTGGAAGGTTCTCTGGGAAAAATGAGGCAACATGTCCGGCAATCAAAATATTCCTTCAAGTTTTAATCTACCCGGGAGACGTCCCGATTTCCAAAGATTCCTCGCTGCAGTCAACAGGCAAGAACCTGATCGTTTACCTTTTGCAGAATTCATCATCGAACCAGATATCCGGGCTGCATTCCTGGGACATCTCGCACGCAGCCATGTGGATCATATTGAATTTTTCACCCGGGCAGGATACGATTACTATCCAATAGCTATGAGTATCGTCGATCCTGGTCGAGCTCTTGGGGGACAAACCGCAAAGAGTTTCAGCATCTACAATCATGCATATACCGAGCGAACGTGGGCAGCCAATATACAGGGCGTTATCAGCAATCGCGACGATTTTCTCTCATATCCTTTTCCAAGCATTGAGGATATGGACCTTGATGTCCTCGATGAAATCACACCCTTATTACCGGATGGCATGAAGATTATCGTCATCATAGGCAAGCTCTACACAACCAACTGGCTCTTACAAGGTGCAGAGACCTTTTATAAGAATATTAAAATTAATATTGAATTGGTTGAGATGATATATGACAAAATCATTCCCCTGCAATTTGAAGTCTTTCAAAGGGTAATTGATCATCCAAGTGTTGGAGCGATCTGGCATCCGGATGATATGGCTGGCAACAGTGGACCGCTGGTAAACCCTGAACATCTTCGAAAATATGTTTTTCCATGGTATAAAAAGATGGGGCAAATTTGCCAGCAGCTGGGAAAACCTATGATATTTCACAGCGATGGGAACATCACAACATTATTGGATGATGTGATCGAGGCGCAGTTTTCTGGCATCCACCCGATTGATCCTAATGCAATGGAAATCAACCAGGTGAAGGTGGATTTTGGTGACCGGTTGGCTCTGTTGGGTAACATAAATATGGATTTTCCCTTATCGCGAGGAAAACCAGCTGATGTCGAGGAACTTGTTGCTAAGCGGATCAGCGATCTTGCCCCAGGTGGGGGTTATATATTAAGCACCAGCAACTCAGTGGCCGAATATATTCCCATTGATAACTATAAAGCCATGCTGTTCGCAGGGCACAAGTACGGCAAGTACCCAATTGAGATTTGATCTAAAAAAATATAAATCTTAACAATTGCCTACGTGCGCGAATCCAGTATGTTGAGTAAATCTGCCTATTTTTCTCACTTGTCTTATCCGGCAGCAATCTCCCCCAGGGCTTCTCCAAACTTTTTAAACTCTTCCGCTATGTTGGAATCACCGGTCCACCCCGCCCATACCACAGGATTCCTCGTACCTAACCGATGCGGTGACCGAAAGGGCTTAATGGTTGCCATCCCACACGTAAAAATCTTTCTTTCCCAGCTTCAGTTGACCTCGCAATCCTGCTAGCCTCCGATAAGTTCATCTGCCTGCTGGATACCAGGTTGAAATCGATCAGTTAAGCGCTGAGAGTCACCTTTCCTGCTTCATATCAGGTGCAAACCCGGTAGCACACCATGGAAATTATGGACTTAATTTACGTTTTGACCCACATACGTAGTGATTGGGTAGACTACTCCTCCATATGAAAACATTGGACATAGTGGGCAATTTCGAGGTCTCAATCAAACTGAGGAGATATAGGATTAAAATCCCCTCGGACCCCTTATGAACTCCCGGAATCGTGGTTTGTAATTATTCCAGTTCGTGTTTATAAGGCGGATCGGCTCCGACGCGCGAGCAGTTAATGGCGGCAGCCCTGGTGGCGTACATTAAACAGGCACCCAGTTGTTCCCCTTCCATACTGCCCAGTTCCTTCCTTTCAAGAAGTCCCTGGTGGTGAAGATACCCCAACGCGGCCGCTAAAAACGAATCCCCAGCCCCGACCGTATCGGCGACTTTTATCTTTGGCGTTGGCGCATATGCCGACGCGCTGAGATCTGGTGAATCCCTGCGCGCCGTCCTCTCCTTGTGTCTGGATCACTAGGCTAACCCCGGCATCGAACCAACGCCCCAATTGTTTAACAAAATCCTCACTCGGGTAAATCCAATCATAATCAACCCGGCTCAGTTTTAAGATATCCACCGACGGGACCCAACCCTCAAAACGTGAACGGTAAGTTTCACGGTCTGGTATCAAATCCGGTCTGATATTGGGGTCCAGGGAGATAATTCGGGAGCCGTGTTCACGCCTCATTAAAGATTCCAGAGCAGTCGCCCCTGGTTCCATCACCAGTGAAATGGAACCAAAGTGCAGCGCAGTTATCTTTTCTGGCAGCTGAGGGATGAGTTCATCCACGGTCAGACCCCGGTCCGCGGATCCATTAGCATAAAAAGAGAACTGCGGCTCGCTGCGTTCTTTTGAAGGCAGGCTGACAAATGCCAGCGTGGTTGGATCAGCGAACGTACACAAAAACCGGTCTCCACCTGGTTTTCTTCCAGGTAATCGATCAGCATGTCTCCAAAGAAATCCGTCGATACTTTGCAGTAAAAACCGACCGGCGTGCCCAACCTGCCTAAACCAACCGCGACATTATAGATTGATCCTCCCGGACAGGGTTGGTATGCACGCTCCTGGGGCAAAGGTACAAAATCAATTAACGCTTCTCCACAGCATAGAATCATGGGGACACTCTCCTGTTTGGTAATTATGCTGTAACAGATCAAAGTTACAGCTGCAAACCTGACTGCTGCCCCAATTACTTTGTCGCGGACCGGTTCTGTTTTGATAATAACACATCCATAGCCGGTGAAAGTTAGGATTTTTGTGGTTTAAATATTGACTTATTGATTTTTTAATGCTATGATATCGATACCATGGTATCGTTACCATGACAACGTTACCAGAGACCTGAATCACTCAACAAAGATAAAAAAACCGATGGCAACCATCCATGATGTCGCCAAACGAGCAGGTGTAGCCCCGATAACCGTTTCCAGGGTTATCAATAATTCGGGCTATGTCAGCCGCGGTACTCGTGAACGGGTTGAGCGCGCAATTGATGAATTGGGATATGTCCCCAACACGCTGGCGCGTGGATTACGCTCCAAGCGCACCAACACCCTGGCATTGGTGATGACCGACATCACCAACCCTTTCTTCACTGTCATCGCAAGAGGGGTAGAGGATACTGCCAGCAAATCTGGATATACGGTGATTTTCTGCAACACCGATGAATCTGAAACTGAGGAATATAAGTATGCCCAGATTCTGGCTCAAAAACAGGTTGACGGTGTGATTCTGGTGCCAGCCTGCAGCAACTCAAAGACGGTCGAGTTTTTTCAAGCGAACAACGTCCCTATTGTATTGATAGACCGCAGCGTCCCGGATGTAGAAACGGATGCGGTGCGCTGTGATTCGGTTTCTGGGGCTTACCAACTGGTCAAACTATTACTGGACTTAGGTCACACCCGAATTGCTGCGATCACTGGACCGCTTGGGGTTTCCACCGCTGAAGACCGCATAAAAGGCTATCATCGTGCGTTGGCTGAGGCCGGGCTTGAAGATAAAGAAATGGTTTATTACGGTTCTTTTACCCAGGACAGTGGATATGATCTGGCGGTGAAGGTGATGACAAGGCACCCCACCGCCGAGCGCTTTATTTTGCGCCAATAACTTCATCACAATTGGCGTGATGAAAGCCATGCGCGATACTGGTGTGCGCGTACCCGAGCAGGTCGCCATGGTTGGTTTTGATGACTTGCCGATCAACCTGGTAATCGACCCCTTCTTTACGGTCGCCGCCCAACCCGCTTACCTGATGGGGCAGCGGGGCACGGAACTGCTCCTGGATCGTTTGACGGGTGAAGCGCCGGAGCGAATGCCAGCAGGAAATCCTGCCTGTAGAAATTATCACGCGTAAGTCAAGTGGACGAATGCGTAATTGAAATTGTGTACATTCATACCGCTGAGATTTCGAAATTCCAGCGAGTTTAACACCAAGGAGATTTTATAGATGCAAAACAATCCAACTGCAGCCACCACGCTGAACAAGGATGATTTAATCGTTGTAACAGGCGCGGGCGGTTTCATTGCCGGTTCCCTGGTAAGGTATTTCCATGATGCCGGATTTACCCGCATTCGTGCGGTCGATAAGAAACCGCTCCCCAAATGGTACCAACGTGTACCCGGCGTTGAGAACCTTTCCATGGATCTTAGTTATCGTGACAATTGTATCCGAGCCGCTGAAGGGGCCGTGGAAGTATATAACCTGGCTGCTGATATGGGCGGCATGGGATTTATCGAACGCTTCCGGGTGGAATGTTTGCGCAGTATTCTTATCAACACCCACATGCTGGAAGCTTCTTACAATGCCGGCGTCCAGCGTTATTTCTTCTCATCTTCGGCCTGCGCCTACAACATAGAACTGCAGCAGGACCCCAATTCCAGAGCGCTGAAGGAATCGGATGCCTATCCAGCCATGGCTGAGCGAGGTTATGGATGGGAAAAATTGGTCTCAGAGATTTTCTGCCAGGAGTATTGGGCTGAACGCAAGATGAGTACGCATATCGCTCGTTTTCATAATGTTTATGGACCGGACGGCACCTGGGATGGCGGGAGAGAGAAAGCCCCCGCAGCCCTTTGCCGTAAGGTGATCGAAGCCCAGGACAGCGGCAAGTTGGAGATTGAAATCTGGGGAGATGGGCAGCAGACGCGCAGTTTTATGTATATCGATGATTGTGTCAAAGGCATCGACCTTATTATGCACAGCGATGATTTGATCGCAACACCCATAAACCTCGGTTCCAGCGAACTGGTTTCCATTAACGAGCTGGTGAGCAAGATCGAAAATATTGCCGGTGTGAAACTGGAACGCTCGTACAAAACGGATGCCCCGCTGGGTGTCGCCGGCCGCAACAGCGATAATACCTTCATTAAACAGGTGCTGGATTGGGAGCCGGACACTGCCCTGAGTGATGGCTTGAGCAAAACTTACGCATGGATAAAAGGCCAGTATCAAGATCGCAAAGCCGGATTACCCACGCCCGCTGGTGAAGCCGAGGATTTTTAAGCCCCTTCAATGTTGGACTGAAGTCTGAGGTACATATGGTACCAAAAAACATTACTGACGTGATAGGGAAACTCCCTTATCGGATTGCCCTGGCCGGCGGTTGGATTGACCAGCCCTTTGTGTCAAAGCATAACCCTTCCCCGCCAGGTTCTATGGTCGTAGTAGGGTTAAACCCCACGATGCGCTTTATGAATCGCTGCGGGATGGGCACCAGTACTCGGGAAATTGCCGATCAAATTTGGAATGGAAGTATTCCCAATAGAGCGCCCGATGAATTAATCCGCGAGTTGTATGCCGCTGAAAATGATGGCCTGGAAGAACCTTCCGGTTCGCAGGACATGGCTGGCCTGGTGTACCCGGGGGTAAACCGCCTGGATTACGATTTTTTACATGCGGGCGGCTATTTCCCGGTTCATGTTAAATCCAATAATGATCCGGCCGCCGCGCAGTGGTTAGAGCGTGTGCTGCATTTGGTGCCGATCGCGCAGCGTCCGCCCGGATACAACCCCCTGGGGGATCAAAACCTGGATCCGGGTTGGATCAGCCGTTTAGGGCAGACAGGTATGGATTGTTACAACGCCATCCTGAATAAAGATACTCAGGCATTAGGCGTATCCTTCAATGATTGTATGCAGTGCTGGGGGACAATTTTGCCGCACACTGTGCAGCATTCGACAATTTCTATCGACCTGGAAGGTATTTGCGCTTATTACCAATCCCGTTATGATGGCGCTATGTACTCCGGATGCGGGGGAGGCTACTTGTTGGTAGTGAGCGAGGGAAAAGTACCGGGTGGTTTCAACATTTCTGTACGGACAGCTGCTTGAGATGAGCGCAAAAAAGGTCCTCGTGACCGGCGGTTTCGATCAAATTAAATCTTCTCATGTGCGCTTTTTAGAGCAAGCTTCGAAATTTGGACCGCTGCATGTACTGCTCTGGTCGGATGAAATTGTACGCCAGTTGGATGGCGCTTTCCCTAAATTTCCCCAGGAAGAACGCGGCTATATTCTCAATTCAATTCGCTATGTAACACATGTAACAGTTGTTGATGAGATCGACACAAGGAACCAAATCCCTGATATTGAAAACCTGCAGCCCGAAATTTGGGCAGAATATGAAAACGACTATTCCCCTCACAGAATGCAGTACTGCGCTGCCCGGGGCATCGAATACAGCATCATCTCCAAGGTGGATATGAATGGTTACCCCCCGCTGCCATCAGGTGATAAAGTTCCCTCTTCACGTAAAAAAGTTTTAGTGACAGGATCTTTTGATTGGCTGCATTCCGGACACGTGCGCTTTTTTGAAGAGACCTCTGCTTTGGGCGATTTATATGTGGTTGTCGGTCATGATGCCAATATACACCTGTTAAAAGGAGATGGGCACCCGATGTTCTCCCAGGATGAACGCGGATACATGGTGCAGTCCATCCGCTTTGTCAAACGCACACTAATTTCCAGCGGGCACGGCTGGATGGATGGCGAACCGGAAATTGAGGAAATAAAACCGCATATTTACGCCGTTAACCAGGACGGCGATAAACCCGAAAAAAGAAAATTCTGTGAAGAACATGGGATTGAATATGTTGTTTTAAAGCGCATACCCAAACGTGGATTACCGCGCAGGGAAAGCACCTTACTGCGCGGATTTTAGGGACTTTCTAAGGCCGTTGGTCATGATCAATTTTGAGATTAACTGTAATTATGTCGATGAAAAGCCAATCAATATGCGCATTTTTCCAAGCTCGAAGCATATTCGTGATTTTTGTCATGCTTGACAGGAGCTGTAGGAAATACTAAAATGGTACCCGTTCCATGAAACCCGTTCCATTTACGAAAAGAGGCTGCGAATGGCGGTTACAATCCGTGATGTTGCCAAACAAGCGGGGGTTGCTCCGGTGACTGTATCGCGGGTGATTAATAATTCTGGTGTCGTCAGTCCGAAGACCAGGCAGAGCGTTGAAACGGCTATCGAAGATTTGGGTTATATACCCAATATGCTCGGACCGAGCCTGCGCTCGCAGCAGACCATGACCCTGGCTTTTGTGGTGACCGACATCACTAATCCCTTCTGGACGACAGTAACGCGCGGTATTGTAGACATTGCCCAAACCAGTGGGTATTCCACAATCCTTTGTAATACCGATGAATCGGAAGAAAAACAAGCCCAGTACATCCAAATGCTTTTACGCCGCCGGATCGATGGGATTTTACTGGTCCCTGCCAGTACTTCACCGGATCCAATAAGATTGATCCAGAAACAGGGCATTCCGGTCATCGTTTTGGACCGCCAGGTTTCAGGCGTGGATGTTGATATCGTAAGAGCGGATTCTGAAAAAGGCGCTTACCAACTCACAAAGCATTTGCTCTCCCAGGGACACAAACAAATTATTATGTTGGCTGGACCGCGCAGCGTCTCCACCGCGCTTGACCGGGTGAATGGTTTTCGCCGGGCGTTCAACGAGTTTGGTCTGGAATTGAACGACGATCAAATTTTGTGGGGCAGCTTTACGCAAGAATCGGGATATGAAATGGCGAAAATATCCCTGGAGGGAACTCCAAAACCAACCGCGTTATTCGCAGGCAACAACTTTCTTGCTGTTGGGGCGCAGCGAGCTTTGCGCGAGATGAACTACCGTATCCCTGAAGATATTGTTATGGTGGCGGTGGATGAAATCCCCCCAGCGTTTACCATCGAACCCGTCCTGACAGTTGCAAAACAGCCTGCACGTGAGATGGGGAAACAAGCCGCCGCTCTTCTTCTCGAACGGATCAAAGGAGAGGGTGACAGTTCCTGCACGCAGATTGTGCTGCCCACTGAACTGATCATAAGAAATTCAAATGGAGATCGAAATAAATCTTGAACAAATCCCATTTCGAAAATCTTGCCATTTGTGGTAGAGTATTAGTTCTGAAAAATGGAACGATTTGCTGCTGTTCGATCGGAGCACAAACTCTGCGGACGATCCAGGGAATAGAAAAAATTTCTGTTTTACCGAGGTTGATCAATGGGTGAAGTATTAGTTCGAATGGAAGGGATAGATAAGCGATTTCCCGGTGTCCATGCGCTTGATCAATGCGACTTTGAATTCCGCGCTGGCGAGGTGCATGCGCTGGTAGGTGAAAATGGGGCGGGCAAATCTACTCTGATGAAGATCCTGGGCGGGATTTACAGCAAGGATGAAGGACACGTCTACCTCGAAGGTCAGGAAGTTGAAATCGTTAACGTGCGCCAGGCCCAGGACCTGGGCATCAGCATGATCCACCAGGAACTGAATCTGATGCCGCACCTGACTATTGCTCAGAATATTTTTATCGGGCGCGAACCACGTGCGAAGTTTTCTTTTATGGTGGATGACAAAACCACGAACCAGCAGGCCGAGCTTCTTTTCGAAAAGCTGAGCCTGCAGCTTGATCCGAATACAAAAGTAGCCGACCTGACGGTAGCAAAGCAGCAAATGGTAGAAATCGCCAAGGCCTTGTCATTCAATTCGAAAATCCTGATCATGGATGAACCAACAGCAGCCCTGACGGATACGGAAATTGATGATCTTTTCAGCATTATTAAACAATTACGTCAGGAAGGTGTAGGAGTTGTCCATATTTCGCACCGCCTGGAAGAACTCAAGCTGATTGCAGACCGCATCACAGTGATGCGCGATGGAAGAATGATCGACACAATGCTGACAGAAGAAGCCAATATTGACAAAATTATCAACCTGATGGTGGGGCGGACAATATTTGAATCGGCGCCGGAGATTCCAGAAAATCCAAGCGAGGAAGTCGTGCTTGAAGTTCGAAATCTCAACCGTGGAAAATTTCTGCAGGATGTAAGTTTCGATCTGAAGAAGGGTGAAATTTTGGGCTTCGCAGGATTGATGGGCGCTGGTCGGACAGAAGCGGCTCGGGCCATCTTTGGCGCGGACAGACTTGATTCGGGGGAGATTTACATCAAAGGCCAGCAGGTGCAGATCCATAAACCCAAGGATGCGGTTGTCTACGGCATTGGCTACCTTTCCGAAGATCGCAAACGCTATGGTCTCACGCTGGGAATGGATGTCCAGGATAATATAGCCATGGCCAGTATGAAAAATTTCCTGCGCTGGCTCACCTTCGTAGATTTTAAAAAAGAGGCCTCCGTTGCAGGTGAGATGGTCGGGGCATTGAATATCAAAACACCCAGCCTCGAACAAAAGGTAAATTATTTATCCGGGGGCAATCAGCAAAAAGTTGTTATTGGCAAGTGGTTGACTGCTGATACCGACATCTTGATTTTTGACGAACCGACCCGGGGCATTGATGTGGGAGCCAAAAGCGAGATATACAAACTGCTCAACGATCTGGCCAAGGCTGGCAAATCGATCATCATGATTTCATCAGAACTGCCTGAAATTTTGCGTATGAGCCATCGCGTGGTTGTGATGTGTGAAGGCCGCGTTACAGGAATTTTAGATGCGAATAATTTAACCCAGGAAAGTATTATGACGTACGCTACCATGCGGGGTAGCATAGTGCAGGAAAATGTGAGTACGTCTATTTAATCTTAGCCCATTGGAAAATGCCATGCTAAACGAAACCAAAGCTTCCAAAAATATATTTCAATCCGATGCCATGCAGCAGATCATGGCGTTTGGCGCACTGATTGTGTTGTTAATCGGCTTCTCAGTTGCTTCGCCGTATTTCCGAACCTTCGATAATTTTGTAGGCATCCTGCTGGCGACTGCAGTCAACGGTGTGCTTGCATTGGGCGCTACTTTTGTCATTATCAACGGCGGGATCGATCTTTCGGTGGGCACGGTGATGACCTTATCTGCGGTAATGACGGGTGTTTTTATCACCGACATGGGTCTGCCGATCCCTGTTGGCATCATCGGTGGTTTGTTGACAGGCACCATGGCTGGATTAATCAATGGCATTATGATTTCACGCATGAAAATCCCGCCTTTCATTGCTACACTGGGTATGCTATATATCGCAAAAGGCCTTTCACTGGTGATTTCGGATCTCAGACCGATTTATTTCAACGATACGCCCATGTTTCGGCAAATGGCCATGGGGTCGGTATTGGGTGATATCATTCCCATACTCAGGGTACCCAATGCTGTGCTGATTTTGTTTGCCGCAGCCCTTTTTGCCCATGTTATTTTGATGCGCACCATTCTTGGCCGTTATACTTTTGCGCTGGGAAGCAACGAAGAAGCCACCCGACTTTCGGGCGTCAATGTGGACGTCTGGAAGACAGCGGTCTTTACGCTGGCGGGTTTTTTCAGCGGTTTAGGCGGTGTTTTGATAGCTGCCCGCCTGAATTCTGCCCAACCAGCCCTCGGGGCAGGTTATGAATTGGATGCCATCGCGGCGGTCGTCATTGGCGGCACCTCACTGAGCGGCGGCGAAGGCTCAATTTTGGGCACCATCATCGGTGCATTCATTATCAGCACCCTTACCAATGGTCTGCGCATCCTTTCCGTGCCGCAGGAATGGCAGATTGTCGTGACCGGTTGTATCGTTATCCTGGCTGTATACTTGGACATACTGCGCCGGCGCCGATAAGATCAGTCAATAATTACTTCGAAAGATTTATAATAAGGAGGCTTATATTTGCCAATATTAAAATAAGAAGTCAAAAATCATATCAACTACAATTTTTTAAACAAGGAGAAAAAAATGAATATGAAGAAAATGCTTTTCACACTATTGGCGGTAATGGTTGTCTTTGGGTTGATCGCAGGCTGTGCTCCTCAAACCCCTGAGGCTGATGCAACGCCCTACATCCCGGTAATTTCAAAAGGTTTCCAGCACCAGTTCTGGCAAGCTGTAAAATTGGGTTCCGAGCAAGCCGCCGAAGAACTTGGCGTAGAAATAACCTTTGAAG
Source organism: uncultured Chloroflexia bacterium (assembly GCA_963753725.1). GTDB lineage: Bacteria > Chloroflexota > Anaerolineae > Anaerolineales > UBA4823 > CAVWDI01. The sequence goes on from CAVWDI010000010.1 coordinate 104,840, forward strand.
GCCCGGAATCTGAGGCCATGGTTGACAAGCAGGTTGAAATGTTCCAGACTGCTCTGGACAAGAATCCTGCCGCCATTTGTCTGGCTGCTGTTGACTCAAAGGCATTCCAGCCCCTGCTCGAGCAGGCCCAGGAAGCTGGCATCCCCGTGATCGGTTTTGACTCCGGTGTTGACAGCGATATCCCGGTCTCCACCGCCTCTACGGATAACATCGCCGCAGCAGCAATGGCTGCTGACAAGATGGTTGAACTGATCGGCGGTTCCGGTGAAGTTGCAGTCATTGCGCATGACCAGACCAGCCGCACAGGCATCGACCGCGTGGACGGTTTCGTCGGCAAGGTGGAGAGTGATTACCCGGATGTCACCGTTGTGGATGTCCAGTACGGTGCAGGCGACCAACTCAAATCCACTGATCTGGCCAAGGCTATCATCCAGGCTCATCCGAACCTGAAGGGTTTCTTTGGCGCCAATGAAGGTTCGATTATCGGCGTACTCAATGCAGTTTCAGAACTTGATATGGAAGGCGATATCGTGGTTATTGGATACGACTCCGGCCAACAGCAGATGGATGCCATTCGTTCAGGCGCCGAATCAGGTGCAATCACCCAGAATCCGATCGGCATTGGATACAAGTGCGTCGAAGCCGCAGTTAAAGCCATCAATGGCGAAGAACTGCCCAAGAACATCGATACTGGCTTCATGTGGTATGACGCCGACAATATTGATGATGACGAGATTCAAGCTGTACTTTATAAGTAATATAAGTATCAAGACCTGAAGGAAAGAGCAGGGACTGTTCGAGAACCATGGACAGTCCCTGTTTTTAGAAATGAGCACACTGCAATTATTTGAGATTATTTGCTTTTTATTATTAAAACCACATGATCAAACAGCGTATTCTAAAAGTTAGCATAAAGACAGATAAACAAAACGCTGCATACTGTTGAAATGGAGTAACGCTATGAAAACAAATCAAGATAGTTCCGGCAACCGTCTGGTAGGTGAAATGCCAAAGATCGGCATCCGACCAGCCATTGACGGCCGGCGTGAGGGTATTCGCGAATCGTTAGAAGAGCTGACGATGGAAATGGCCAGGAATACGGCTGCTTTTTTGAGTGAAAATCTTCGCCACGCCAACGGTCTGCCGGTTGAATGCATTATTGCGGACACTTGCATTGGCGGTGTGGCTGAAGCGGCTCAAACCGCGGAGAAATTTGCCCGCCAGGGTGTCGGTGTCTCTATCACTGTAACCCCCTGCTGGTGTTACGGCTCGGAGACCATGGATATGGATCCGCTGATCCCCAAAGCGGTATGGGGCTTTAACGGCACGGAACGACCGGGGGCTGTCTACCTGGCCGCAGTATTAGCGGGCCACAACCAGAAGGGTTTACCTGCCTTCAGCATCTACGGCCGCGATGTGCAGGATGCTGGCGATACCTCCATTCCGGAAGACGTTCAGGACAAACTACTGCGTTTTGCCGCGCGCAGGTCTGGCGGTTGCCAGGATGCGCGGTAAATCATATCTGGCGATGGGCGGCGTATCGATGGGCATCGTCGGCTCCATCGTAAACCAATCCCTGTTTGAAGATTACCTCGGCATGCGGGTTGAAACCGTGGACATGACCGAATTTGTGCGGCGCATGAACGAAAATATCTTTGATCCCGAAGAATTTGACACAGCCCTGGCCTGGGTCAAGGATAATTGTCCTGAAGGGCAGGATTTCAACCCTCCTGATTTCGTGCGCACCCGTGAACAAAAGGATTCGGATTGGGAGATTTCCGTCAAGATGGCGTTGATCGCCAGGGACCTGATGATCGGAAACCCGCGTCTGGACGAGCTTGGCTTTGGTGAAGAAGCGCTCGGTCATAACGCCATAGCGGCCGGCTTCCAGGGACAGCGCCAGTGGACCGACCATTTCCCAAACGGCGATTTTATGGAAGCCGTGCTTAATTCTTCATTCGACTGGAATGGAATCCGCGAACCATACATCGTCGCCACAGAAAATGATGCCCTCAACGGCATAAGTATGTTGTTTGGGCACCTGCTGACCGGGACAGCCCAGATATTTGCCGATGTGCGCACATACTGGAGTCCGCAAGCCGTTAAACGTGTCAGTGGATACGAACTCGAAGGTAAGGCAGCCGGTGGCATACTGCACCTGATCAACTCGGGTCCGGCCGCAATTGACGGGACTGGCCAGCAGACAGCAGACGGGAAACCTTCCATGAAGCCCTATTGGGAGATTTCCCCCGAAGAGGTCGATCGCTGTCTGAAAGCGACCACCTGGCATGCTGGTCGCACTGAATATTTCCGGGGCGGCGGCTGGTCGTCGAAGTTCAAAACGCTGGGCGGTATGCCAGTCACGATGTGCCGGCTGAAATTTAGTCAAAGGATTAGGACCTGCTTTTCAAATCGCGGAAGGCTACACGGTTGATTTGCCGGATGATGTGCACCGCATCCTGGATGAGCGCACCGACCCGGGTTGGCCGACGACCTGGTTTGTGCCAAATCTAACAGCAGCAGGCCCATTCCGCGATGTTTACACGGTTATGGCTAATTGGGGCGCCAACCATGGTGTACTCTCGTATGGTCATATCGGTTCCGATCTGATCACCTTGGCCTCTATGCTGCGCATTCCAGTTTACATGCACAATGTCTCCGAAGAGAATATCTTCCGGCCTCACGCCTGGACGTCCTTCGGCGCCAACGAACCTCAAGGCGCGGATTTTCGAGCATGCGCAAATTTTGGAGCCCTATACAAGTAATTAGCTTACGCGTTCCTTCGATATTCTTTGAATGTACCTGTATTACTGAGTAGAATGTAGGAGCGCGTGAGTAAGTTGAATATTGGCCAGGAGGACGATTATGTTAAAAGGAATATCACCATTATTCAGCCCCGTACTTTTGGCTGCTATTTACAGTATGGGGCACGGGGATGAGATCGTGTTTGCGGACGCTCACTTTCCCGGGGAAAGCACCAACCATTTTGTAATTCGCGCGGATGGTCTGCAAATTGAGGCCTTATTGGATGCAATTCTGCCTCTTTTTGCGCTGGATAATTACGTTGATGATCCTGTTGTGATGATGGCATGTGTTCCGGGAGATACACCAGAACTCGGAAGTCGAAGCGGGTTATCAAAATGTCATCGATACATACGCTCAAGACACACCAGCGATAAAATTTATCGAACGTTTTGATTTTTATGAACGCGCTTCCAAGGCCTTTGCGGTGGTCATGACGGGAGATACAAGAAAGTATGCCAACATCATCCTCAAAAAAGGTGTATCCTAACCAATTGAGTTAAAATTTCTGGCAAATAGCCCCTTTACCCATCCTCATTTTAATGGTGTTTTTTACCAGATAATTGTTAAAATTGGTGTACTGCTCAACCCTTAATTTTGACAGGTTCTTTTTATGACTAAAAAAGTTTTTGTAAGTGGTTGTTTTGACATGCTGCACAGCGGGCATATCGCATTTTTCAAAGAAGCCTCCGCTTACGGCGACCTTTACGTTGCTTTAGGGTCAGATAAAACGGTATTTGAATTAAAGGGTAGACTGCCGATCAACTCCCAGGAAGAACGCCAGTTTATGGTGGACTCCGTGGAGTATGTCAAAGGCTCTTTTATATCTGATGGCTCTGGAATGCTCGATTTCCTGGAAGAGTTCAAACGGCTCCAATCCGGATATCATGGTGGTCAATGCTGACGGCAATACCCCGGAAAAGCAGCAGCTGTGCGCAGAGCATGGCGTTGAATATATTATCCTGCAGCGCGAGCCTTACGCTGATTTACCCGCCCGCACAACAACCGAACTGCGTACTATCAACCAGATCCCATTCCGGATCGATGTCGCAGGAGGTTGGTTGGACCAGCCTTACGTTTCCAAACACTATCCCGGTTCAGTAATCACAATCTCCCTCGAACCAACCATACAATTTAACGAACGCAGCGGGATGGCAACCAGCACACGCCGCTCTGCGATTGATCTATGGGGGCCGCGCCTTCCACCTGGGGATCCTGAAAAAATCGCCAAGATTTTATTCCGCTACGATAATCCACCCGGGACTGAGATAATTTCCGGCGCCCAGGATACAATCGGGATTGTATTTCCGGGACTCGCAAGAGCCTATTTTGACGGCAAGTATTGGCCGGAATATATCGAGCGAATTGTCGATGAAACCGCTATCCGGTTTGTGGAAAGTTCTTTTTACCTGGTACCTTTGGGTCCGCGCCACGCTGATTTTGATGTGCGCGCCGATACCCAATTTGATCGTGAAAAGGCCAAGGCACTGGCGGATGCGGCTGATGATTGCTGGCAGGCGATAAAGGATCAGAGATGTGTACGCATTTGGTTCCGCCTTCAAGGCTTCATTCGATGCCCAGATTGCCATGTTTCCAAATATGATGAATGATATGGTCACTGCCCTGATCGAGAAATATCGGGATATCGCCCTCGGCTGGAAGTTGTCAGGCGCTGGTGGCGGCGGATACCTCATCCTTGTAAACGACAAACCCATTAAGGACGCCATTCAGGTGATAGCCCATCGTGAAATTGATTAAAGGTATCGGACAGAAATTGGAGGTTAAATGAAAAAAGCATTGGTTTGTGGCGCCGGCGGTTTTATCGCAGGTCACCTGGTAAAGAAATTAAAACGTGAGGGATACTGGGTGCGCGGCGTTGATATAAAAGAGCATGAATTTGCCCCTTCGCAGGCGGATGAGTTTATACTTGCTGGATCTGCGAAAGCAGGAAATTGCCAGCAGTGCATTGACCTTGCCGGAAGGTACTTTTGATGAAGTTTACCAATTGGCTGCAGACATGGGTGGAATGGGTTTTATCCATTCTGCTGAGTGTGAAATTATGCATAACACCGCCTTGATCAATATCCATATGACCCATCAGGCCTGGAAATTGGGTGTGCCGCGCTATTTCTTCTCCTCTTCGGTGTGCGTCTACCGTGATATGCTGCCTGGGGAGCCCGAGATGACCGAGGCGGAAGCCATTCCGGCCAACCCTGATAACGAGTATGGTTGGGAAAAGCTTTATGCTGAACGTATCGCCCAGGCTTATGAGCGCAACCGAGGCATGAAAGTCCGCATCGCCCGTTTCCAAAACTGCTACGGACCGGAAGGGAACCTGGACGGGTGGCAGAGAAAAAGCCCCTGCGGCTTTGTGCCGTAAGGTGGCTGAAATTGAGGATGGCGGCGCGATAGAAGTCTGGGGGGATGGTACTGCGATCCGTTCCTATACTTTCGTTGACGATATGATCGACGGGATATTTATGTTGATGCATTCCGACTTGCAGGGAGCGGTCAATATCGGTTCCCCCCAATATGTAAGCGTGGACGAACTGGTTGAAGCTATCGTCGAGGTATCCGGAAAAAGATTCACTGTCAAGCATATTGAAGGACCGGTAGGTGTTCAAATCGCGCAACTTCAGCAATGATCGTATTTACTCGATTGGTTGGAAATCCGAGCTTCGATCTGAAGGACGGAATTGCTCGTACTTACCCCTGGGTAGAGCAACAGGTCAATACAAGCCCGTCTCGCAGAGAAAGGATAAAGTGATAATAAGTAAAAGACATCTACTGATAGGAGGACATAAATGGCTGATCTACTGCTAGGTATTGATATCGGTACTTACAGCAGCAAAGGGGTATTGGTCAAGCCTGATGGCACACTCTTGAAATCGCTATGTCGTTGAACATGTCATGGATATTCCTCATCCAGGCTGGGCGGAACAGGATGCGGATGCCGTGTGGTGGGCTGATGTGGTAAGTATTTGCAAACTTACTAGATGGTTCTCCATATTCAGGTGACGACGTGGGTGGGGTGGCTTTCAGTGCTATCGGACCATGTGTACTGCCAATGGACGCCTCCGGGAATCCCTTGCGGGCTGGTATACTCTATGGCGTCGACACCCGTGCCAGTTCTGAAATTGAGCAACTCAATCGCAAGTTGGGGGAAGAAACAATATATAACCTCTCCGGGATGGCATTGACCAGCCAGGCAGTCTGGACCAAAAATCCTGTGGATCAAGAATAACGAGCCGGAAGTGTGGGAACGGACCGACCATATAACAACTGCTAGCAGTTATTTGATATTCCGTTTGACTGGCGAGAAGGTGATTGACCGTCATACCGCCAGCCACTATATGCCGCTTGGTGGACATTAACACCCTGGAATGGTCAGACCGCTTTGCGGACGAGATTGTCAGTCTGGATAAACTCCCCCGCATGGCATGGAGTGACGAACTCGCCGGGCAGGTCAGCCCAACCGGTGCCGCCCAGACCGGATTAAAGGTGGGAACGCCTGTGGCAGTAGGCGCGGTGGACGCTCTCAGTGAGGGTATCAGCGTGGGCGTAGTGCAGCCCGGGGATTTGATGATCATGTATGGCAGCACCGCCTTTTTCATTCTGGTGCTGGATAATCCCGTACCCGGATGAGCGCATGTGGACGGTAGGCGGGGCATTTGAAGGCCAGTATAACCTTGCTGCCGGCATGGCAACCACTGGATCGTTGACCCGCTGGTTCCGCGATGAACTTGCTGCTGACCTGCCCGATGACACTGCCTATCAGACACTGTTTGATGAAATCAAGACTATCACACCCGGATGCCGATGGTCTAATCGTATTGCCTTATTTCAGTGGTGAGCGCACCCCCATCAACGATCCCGATGCTCGTGGCTTGATCATCGGATCTGACCCTGGCTCATAAACGCAAACACATTTTCCGTGCATTGCTGGAAGGTGTCGCTTATGGGATCTGTCACAATATTGAGACCTTCCAGGATATCGGTGCGCCCGTTAAAACGTGTTGTCGCTGTCGGTGGGGGAACCCAGAGTAAAAATGGCTGCAGATTGTCTCGGATGTGGCTGGGATTGAGCAGATCGTACCGGCACAGACCATCGGCGCCAGCTATGGAGACGCATTCCTCGCCGGAGTAGCGGCTGGTATCCTGAGCGAGAATCAATTACAGACTGGGTCCAGGGAGGCGAAGTCATCCAGCCCAACCCGGTCGCGGGTCAGGTTTACCGCTCGTATTATCATGGATTATCTTGAGCTGTACAGAAGAACAAAGAGATCATGCACCATCTGGCTGCTGGATAACAGCTGAGCTTAGCTGTTTTTTGTCAGAGTAGTTGGGGGTAAACCAATAAAAATCTAAATAAGTATTCCAGCCTATCCTAGAGTTTGTTATTTTTGGATAGGCTGGATTATTTTGAGTTTAAGAGCAGATTTATGGCAGATTTTAATCTACCCATATGGGCCTTCGGCTGAGCGTCAACCTGCGTTGACTCAGTTACTCATCCACGCAGGCTTGTCTTGATGCGGAGCTATCCCTTTGGGAGCTTGCGAAGGACTCATGAACGGCATTAGACTTTATGGAGAGTTTTAATCCTCCGTAGGAGGAATTTTAATCTCGGAATAAACAAAAGCAACCCGCCCAAACATGAAAAATCCAATTTCAGTCCATCTTGTCTGGATTTAAGCGCCGAAAATTCACACGAATTAAACACCATCTGCACAAGTTCTGCAGATTTTTTTCATAAAATAAAACCCATAATTAGCAAGATTAATCAGGAGTTATTGAGATATGTTCAAAAAGAAATTGTTCTGGGTGATTCTGGTCGTGGTCGTATTGCTCGGGATGGGTGGTTACTACTATTTCACCACCCAGATTGCGCCGACGGAGGCTGCCGAAAGAGAGCAATCCTCCATGCAGACTGCTGTATCCCGACAGGGTGACCTGATGGTCTTCGCCAGCGGCGCCGGGTCTGTGGTTCCCAAATCTGAGATCGGTTTGGGATTTGACGAGAGCGGCACGTTAATCGAATTGAATGTGATTGAGGGCGGCCAGGTTGGAGCAGGTGACATGCTTGCACGCCTGCAGACCAAAGAATCAGAAGAATCCATCCAGGCCTCTATAACCGAAGCCGAATTAGCTGTTGTTAAAGCCGAACAGGCGCTGGATGATCTTTACAGCAACGCCGAGATTGAACGTACAAACGCCCTGGCGGATGTCAATCTGTATTCAGGTGAGGTGCGCGACGCCCAGTACCAGCTTGATAATTACATCATGCCGACTTACTTGCAGGGTCTGGAAACCGTTGAAGCCATGGATCAAATGCGTGAACAGCTGGATGAAGCAGTGGCAGCCTTCGAACCCTACAAATACTTGTCATCCAATAATTCAAACCGCCAGAACCGGTTGGTTGATTTGAATGAAGCCCAGGCCAACTACAACGGGGCCGTTCAGCGACTGGAATACGAATATGCTCTGGAGGTTGCCGAAGCCAATCTGGATAAAGCCAGGAGGGAGTACGAAAAATACAAAGATGGACCTGCCCCGGATGAGATCACTTTGGCCGAAGCTGAGCTAGCCAACGCCCAGGCGAAACTGGCCCTCGCCCAGGATACCCAGGCGGTTCTGGACCTGACCACACCAGTATCAGGTACCATTCTGGAGGTGTCTGCTAATGTGGGTGAGGTGATCGGCACCGAACCGATCATCACAATTGCTGATCTGGAGCAGCCTACATTAGAAGTTTACCTGGACGAAACCGACCTGGATAAAGTTTCTATCGGTTACGAAGCGGATGTGGTATTCGATGCGCTGCCCGATAACACCTACAGCGGTGAAGTAATCTCAATCAGCCCTGGCTTGCAGGAGGTCTCCGGTGTACAGGCGGTGAAAGCGTTGGTGCAGCTGAATTCGGAAGGCCTGGATCCATCATTTTATTTCCCAGTCGGGTTGAACGCCACCGTGGATATTATCGCCGGCAGAGTTGAGGACGCGGTCCTGGTGCCGATTGAAGCTCTGCGTGAATTGGATCCCGGAGAGTATGCTGTGTTCGTGGTTGAAAATGAGGAACCAAAGTTGCGTATTGTGAAGGTAGGATTGATGGATGTCACCTCCGCCGAGATCATCTCTGGCCTCGAGGCGGGTGAGGTTATATCGACCGGTATCGTCCAGGCGCAGTAAAAGGAAATTAATGAGCACAGATGTCATAATTCGAATCGAAGACCTGACCAAGGTATACGGGATGGGGATTTCCGAGGTGCACGCCCTGGATGGGGTCACTTTGCAGATCACCGAGAATGAATTTGTTGCGGTCATGGGCCCTTCCGGTTCTGGGAAAAGCACATTGATGAATATCCTGGGCTGTCTGGACCGGCCCACCTCCGGGCATTACTATCTGGCGGGTGAGGACGTCAGCGACTTAAATAAATCCCAGTTGGCTGTGATTCGCAACCAGCGCATTGGTTTCGTCTTTCAGTCTTACAATTTATTGGCCAATACTTCCGCTCTGGAAAATGTGATGCTGCCGATGCTTTACATCCGTGATGAAAACCTGGATGACGCTCAACAAAAGGAAATGGCGCTGCAGGCGTTGGAGGCGGTTGGTTTATCCGACCGGGTAGACCACAAACCCCAGGAGTTATCCGGTGGGCAAATGCAGCGCGTTGCCATCGCCCGGGCGTTGGTCAATGATCCGGTGCTTATCCTGGCCGATGAGCCCACTGGAAACCTGGACACAAAATCGGGAAGTGAGATTATGGAACTGCTGCGCACCCTGCATGCAGACGGAAGCACCATTGTTATGGTTACCCACGACGATGAGATTGCGGAATTTGCCCAGCGTAGCATCCGCTTCCGGGATGGGAAGATCGAGATGGATAACCAGAACAGTGCATTTGTCCCGGTAAAAAGCTCAATGGAGGTCATTGATGAGATTCAATAAAGTCGTCCAGATCTCCTGGAAGGGTTTGCTGAAGAATAAGATGCGCTCGTTATTGACCATGCTGGGTGTGATCATCGGCGTGGCGGCGGTGATTGTGATGATCTCCATCAGCGCCGGCACCGAAGCTGCCATTGCCGAGCAGATTTCAACCCTGGGAACTAACCTGATCTTCGTCCAGGCCAACTTCAGCCGGGGCGGATTTGGCAGAGGGCAGGAAGCAGGTAGTTCAACCGGCCTGGTGTACGACGACGCTTTCGCTATCGCTGAGCAGGTAAACGGCGTAACCGGCGTCGCAGTAGAACAGGGTGGGTCAGAAACGGTCAAAGCCGGGGATGTGACTATTGAGAATGTTTCGCTTCTAGGAACGACACCGGACTTTCCTGCGGTGCGAGATATACAGATTGCCACAGGCCGTTACTTCAATGACGCCGAAGTGGACCGTACCCAAAAAGTGGTTGTGCTTGGTTCCAGCCTGGCAGAGGAATTATTTGGGGATCAGCCGCCCATTGGTCAGACCGTTACTGTGGGCAGCACAAAATTCACGGTAATCGGTGTGTTTGACGAGAGGGGTTTAGTGGGTGAGGCGGATTACGATATGCGCATTTATATGCCCATCTCTGTGGTCTTTCAAAAATTCACCCCCTCAATGTTTGCACGTATCCGCGGTGACCGGGTGCGCTTGATTTATGTTGAATTTGACAACACTGTACCCATGGAGGACATCATCCTGCAGATCGAGCTGCTGCTGGCCAAACGCCATGAAGTCAGCCTGGAAGAACCGGACTTTGTTGTTACCACACAGCAGGATATTATCCAGACCCAGGAGGCGACCACCGAAGCCTTCCGGGACCTGCTGGCTTGGGTGGCAGCGGTATCGCTGCTGGTAGGCGGTATTGGCATCATGAACATCATGCTGGTCAGTGTGACTGAACGCACGCGCGAGATCGGCATCCGCCAGTCTGTGGGTGCCAGCCCGAATGATATCCGTTTGCAGTTCCTGACCGAAGCGCTGCTGCTGAGTCTGGTGGGCGGTTTACTGGGCGTTATCGCTGGTGTGGGAGGAGCATACCTATTTGGCGAACTGGGTGGCATGCGCACCGTGGTGGTGCCTACATCAATTCTACTGGCTTTCAGTTCTGCTGCTATCGTAGGAATTTTCTTTGGCTATTATCCGGCCAATAAAGCCGCTCAGCTTGACCCAATTGAAGCGCTGCGGCATGAGTAAATTATCAAAAATCAAAGGAGTTTTAATCGTGAAAGGTATTACCCTATTTATAAGTATTTTATTGTTTACGCTGATCATCGCCGCCTGTGGATCGACGGCGCTGGATGTATCCGACCAGGTGTCTGCAGCCGAATCTGCTCAAGAAGGTGGACAGGCGGGTGAAGATGGAGCGGGTGAATCAAAAACCAATCTTGAATTGCAGGAGAGCGGATCGGAAAAGTCTCAACCCATCAGCCAGACCACACAGGAACCCGAGTTCAATCGCGAGATGCCCCTGGCGATGACCCTGGCGCTGGGCACCTTCAAGCTGGAGGAAAGCTCATACCCGCTCGATGTGGATCAATCTGCCGAAATGCTGACGCTGTGGAAAGCTGCTCGCAGCTTGAGCGAAAGCGATACCACTGCGGTAGAAGAGCTGGATGCGGTCGTCAAGCAGATACAGGGTGTTATGACCAGCAACCAACTGGCGGAGATTGAGAGCATGGACCTGTCCTTCCAGGATATGCGTGCAGTTGCCGAAGAAATGGGCATCGAATTAGGTTTTGGCGGCGGGCGATTTGGTGATATGACACCCGAGCAGCAAGCCACCATGCAAGCTGCCCGTGAGAGCGGTGAACTTCCTCCGGGAGGCTTTGGCGGCGGACCTGGCGGTGGACCGGGTGGTGGGCCGGGAGGCGGTCCTGGAGGTGAAGGACTCAGTCCCGAACAGCGCGAGACTGTTAGAGCGGAGCGCGGGGGGTTCCAGAGGGTTAATTTAGGATTACCAGGTCCGATGCTTGAGGCAGTCATTGAATTCCTGCAGGCAAACACCGGCTGACATATGCTTTGTCTTTTCCGAGACAGAGATACTTTTAAATGATAATATTGAATAGACGGTTGCTACTAAATAGTGAGAGATTTTGATGATACAAGGGCGCATTTTGGTTGTCGATGATGATAAAGAAGTCGTAAGGTTGATGCGTGCCTATCTGGAGGATTCCGGATTTGAGGTGCTGGCAGCCTACGATGGGGAGGGCGCCCTCCACTCCATCCGGCGAGAACGTCCTGATCTGGTGCTGCTGGACCTGATGCTGCCCGATCGCGATGGTTGGGATGTGACCCGCACCATTCGAGCTGATGCGGGACTTCAACATACTCCGATCATCATGCTCACCGCACGCGTGGATGACACCGATAAGATCGTAGGACTGGAGATTGGCGCGGATGATTACGTGAACAAGCCCTACAACCCGCGTGAAGTGGTGGCGCGTGTGAAAGCTCGCTTGCGTATCCAGAAGGGACTGAAGGTCGAAGATCCCAACCAGGTGCTGGTTGTGAATGGTTTGCGCATGGATATCCGCCGGCGGGAAGTGCTGGTTGACGAGCGGACGGTTGTATTGACAGCCACAGAATTTGAAATCCTGCGTGTATTGATGGAAGAGGCTGGATATGTGCTCACGCGCGGTGAACTGATCCGGAAAGCGCTTGGGAGCGAGTTCCTGGGAATTCGAACGCACACTAGACAGCCACATCCGCAACCTGCGCGCCAAAGTCGAACCCGATCCCCAAAACCCGTATTACATCAAAACGGTATACGGAGTGGGCTATAAACTACAACCAGGAGAATCTGAATGAATCGTCTGTGGGTTTGGATAAGCCTTGTCATCGTGAGTGTTGTCTTGATCATCGCTCTTTTTCCTTTCGCTTATCGTGAGATCAACAGGTTTTCAGGATTATCGCCGCGACCAACCGAGAGAATTAATTCCGAAGATCATCCGCAGGAATTCAGGGAATTGATTGAACGGCGAATATGGTTTGGACTTTCCAGGACACTCCTGGTAGGCGCGGTGGTCGCTCTTATAGCGGGAATTCTTTTGACTCGCTGGCTGGTAGCTCCGCTGCGCCAGCTTGAAGAAGGCGCTAAAGCGATCTCAAAAGGTCAGTTGGATTATCGGGTCCCACTAAAGGGAAGCGTAGAAATGCAGTCCGTGGCGGGTTCCTTCAATCAGATGGCAGAGGATCTTGACCGTCAGGGTAAACTTCGCCGGGATATGTTGGCGGATGTCACCCACGAGCTGCGGCACCCGGTACATGTACTGCTGGGCAGCCAGCAGGCTATCCTGGATGGGGTATACCCGCTCAGCATGCAGGAGATCGACCGGCTGTTGGAACAAACCCGCAGCCTGACTACCCTGGTCGACGACCTGCACGAGTTAGCCCTGGCTGAGTCACACGAACTTTCGCTGCATAAACAGGATACCAACCTGGGAGATCTGGTCTATTACACAACCGAAGCCTTCCAACCGTTGGCTTCCTCAAAGAACATAGCGCTGAAATCAGGACTACCCGAGCAGCCTGTATTTGCCTTCGTGGATGCATCCCGCATCCGTCAGGTGCTGCAAAACCTGCTGGTGAACGCCTTAAGCTACACTCCTGAAGGAGGCCAGATTAAACGTAGAATTTTCCACAGAGGGAGACATAAAAGCCTTTATTTCTATCGAGGATTCGGGCGCGGTATCCCCCCCGAAAACCTGGATAAAATATTCAACCGTTTTTATCGCCAGGACAGCAGCCGCAGCCGTGAGCTGCCAGGAACAGGTTTAGGTTTGGCGATCACCAAGGCGCTGGTTGAAAATCACGGCGGGCGCATCGAAGTTAAAAAGCCCGGGGGTCGATTTTGGCAGCACCTTTACCGTTATCCTGCCCCTGCATATGGAAGAAGATGCTGGTATAGGGTATGAAAGCCGGGAATTGAGCGATCCAGAACATGAGAGTGCGGAGCAAGACTGAGTGAAGAGAATTTTGTTAGTGCTTACACTGCTGTTGCTGCTGTTTGGTTCTGGTAACGCGCTGTCGATCCGTTTGGTTCGCCTGACGATCGTTAACAAATCCGGATTTCCCCTCGAAATCCGGCTCACAGGTGAAGATAGCGATAACTCTTACTACCTGCGGTTAGAGGAAGGAGATCGATCAAATCCAAACGAGGTGGTCTTTACTATTATCCCTGGGATTTACAAAATGCAGCCGTACTATATTGAATTATGGGACCCGGTTTACGGACCAAGCTGCGGGGAGGCGGGCAGCAGTACCTTGTATGCCGAGCGAAATATAAAGATATCAATTCTGGAATGCGACCGCACTGTTCGCCATCTCGGCGAACCATCCATTTGGAAGTGGTCGAGTTCATTGAAATACATATATTGACGCAAATTTCCGTTTTCAGAATTAATAAATGCCAATATCCCGTGTGAAGTAGTTCCAAATACATAATCTGAATCGAAATAATAATGAAGGAGAGAGAAGAATTTATGATGCAAAAATAATTATCAGCGCTGACCATTTTGGTCTACCGCGTACTGCAGAGCGAACAAGGGCCAGCATTAACGCTCAAGTATAACTGCTTGATTGTCAAATTGCTGCTTCCGAAGTGGCCATAAGGCTGATTGGTATTTGGTAAAAAGCAGAATATAATGGGGACGATCTGCACCGAGAGAAAATAAGATGGATTAAAGAGATAAGCGGTTCCGAAATATACTTGATAAATAAAAAGGAGATCATAATATGAATGGAATATTTCGATTTTCAAATGAAATCAATGAAGTAGAATTGGATTGGGGGACGCAAAAGTGGTTCAGCCAGCCAAGCAGTACGGGCGCAGAGATGCTTGTGTTGGTGGAAGTAGATATACTCCCTGGTTTTGGTCATGATTTTCATAAGCACCCTCGACAGGAAGAAGCCATCTATGTGCTGGATGGTCAAATTGAACAATGGTTGGAAATAGAAAAGCGTATCTTGAGCAGCGGCGATTTTGCTTTTATTCCATCTGATAAAGTCCATGACATCGTTTAACGTTTCAGATAAACCCGTGAAAGTACTAGCGATATTAGGTCCTTGTATTGGTGAAGAGGGTTATGAATTGGTTGATGTGAGTGACCAATCACCCTGGAAAAATATTCGCTAAGTTTGCTACAGAAGACTTAAATATATTTACTGAGGCTTACAGCCGGGATTTCGACCTGCGTCGACGCAGCATTTCATCCATGTAGGCCTGTCCTGAACTGGTGAAGGATCTATGATTGGCTTTAGCCCATATGGGGAGATTTCAATCTCCGCATTAGCATCTCAACCAAACACCACCCACATAAACCCTGATAGGAAAAGTGCTGTTGTAAACAAAACCACAGCTAGAGCATTAAACCTAAGTAAAGCCTGCGCACCAGACCCCAGTATCCCTTCACCCACGACAATACTGCTAGTATCACCAACAGTACCGCCAGCCCAAGGACCAACCAGGGCATTATATATATTACGACAAAACCCCGGCTCACACCAACCAGAGATTGGTAACCGCCAGTCCGCATCAATAGCATCCCCGATTGAATTAAATACAACGTAATAAATCCGAACACTGCCAGCGCGCACATCATACCAACCCAGGGCGCGATTTGGGCTAATGGCCTGCTCTCCCTGGGCGCCGAACGCAGCCGGTTTATCAACCAGCTCAAAGCCCACAGCACGGGGAAGATGATCACCAGCCATGCCAGTAGGCTTGGGTAACCAAGCGCTTCCATTGTCTTCCACAGGCTGGTTAATGCATCTCCTCCCGATATCATGCGCATCAATTCGCTTTCCACCAGGTCGTTTAATTTGGTGACTGGCGGCGCCATGAGCGTGTTGGAAGGTGTGTAAAACGTCAGCTGGGAGGTCTCTTCGATGCAGGTTGTATCCGGCCCTTGATCGGGATTCCTTAGAAAATCATCTACTATATTCGCCGCGCATTCATCGCCCAGCAGCGCGCCGTGTCCGTTGGCGGGAAAGGTGTAAGAATAAACGCTGCTGAGTGTATTGTCCAGTTGGTCGGCATATTGAGGCGGCGTTACCGGGTCGAAGAAACCGGATAAAAGTAAGGTGGGAATATCCGATTGAACGGGCTGGTCAGCCTGTGCGCCTAATTCGGGTACCGCGAAATCGCGGCATATATCTTTTATCAAGTCGGTGCTGAGCTCTTGTTCTTCGGTGATCAAGGGGTAGGCGTCCCTATTATCCAGTTCCTGCGCTGTGAAATCAAAATCCTCGGCGCACATTACCGTCATATACATGCCATCCGCGAAGGTGCGGTCGAAAACCAATACCGGAAGGATCATTTTAGGTATCCTAAACACACCTTCTCCCGCGTCATAAATCATCTTCGGCAGCAGCGGCAGGGCTTCGGTCGCGTACAGCAGTTGGGTCGTCAGGTACGACAGCATTTCCCCGTCGAAGATCGCTTGGTAGCTGATTCCGGAATCCGGGTCGAGCAATTCCACCCGGCCTGGATCCTGGTCAAGCGCTTCGATGGTCTCGAAATAGACTTGCTCGAGGTCCGGATAGCTCGCGCGGCAGTCAGCGTCGGATTGGCAGGCCTGGAAAAACTCCCGCAGGCTGCGGCTGAATGCCCAGGGGATCTTCTGATTGGGGTTTACGTCCAGCGCCACCACCCCATCCAGGACCACACTCTTCAACAGGTCCGGGTGGCGGTTCATCAAGTGCTGTCCCAATTGAGTTCCGTAGGATACGCCGTAGAAACTGATCTGGTCGAATCCCAATGCCTCAGCCAGGTCGGCGATATCGTCAGCATTCTCCAGGCTGTTGTATGCTCCCAGGTCAATGCCCTCTTCCTCCAGGCGCTCGCGGCAGGCCTGGTAAGCCTCCTTATCCAGGCGCAGTTCTTCTTCAATGGGCAAATCCTCTTCTAAATACTGTAAGGTGGTTTCCAGGCTTTCCTCACAGGACAGGAAGGGCTGCGAATACAGCGTACCGCGCTGCTCGAATATGATCAAGTCGCGGTCGGCGCGTAATATCTGGCCAATTTCGTCGGATGGAGAAGCCATGGACGAAAAGAGATCGATGCCCGAACCGCCCGGACCGCCCTGGGTCATCACAAGGGGTTCGGCTGGATTTTTATCATCGCTTTTGATGATCAAAACACCCAGTTTAATCGTATTGCCCTGCGGTTGGGCGCGGTTTTCCGGGACCGTCAGGTAGCCGCACACCACATCTTCACCCTCCACCGCCCAGGGAGCGCTTTCAAAAAGGTTGAAGGTCTTACATGAGGTCTGTTCAAAATTCGGAACGGCCGCCTGCCCGGTCGTTGACCGGTTGCTGACCGCCAGCGAGATCAAGATCGAAATCAGGGCGCAGATCCGTAAAAGATTTTTTATTTTTGGCATGGTTGTTCGCAATATTCTTATTCCCTTGCATATGTACAGATTGATTCTGGTCTGCGAATTTTACCAGATACAGGATAAAGATCAGCAGCCTGGTACCCGTTTTCCAGTGACGATTGTCCTGTTCGACAAGATATTTAAGTTCGCAAAATATCTTCTATCAGCGGGGACCTCGAAACTTGGCGCAAAAATGATTGACGAAGTTCGTATATCTACGATAATTTTTGATTTATGGGTATAATTAGAGTCCAAAATATATCCATCGCTGCCAAACAATACAATTGAATATTAGTCGTAACTTTTCAGCGGACTTACTTATTGTTCGTCCATGGTTCAGTCTCACCAGCCCGGTAATAAAAGAACAATATAGGAACTTACCAAGGAGTTAAAACCATGTATGACGATTTTGTAAAATTGGACAGTGCCCCCTTCTATAAGAATGAAAGCGGAACGGACAAAAAGTGCCATTTTTTGTGGGGGGGATGGTGTGTTTTACCAGGATTTATCGGTGGTGAATAATCGCAGGAAGGTCAAAGCGCGCGGTTATTTTTCTCCGGGCTGGGTTGAGGTAAATGCCCTGGGAGGTCAGTCCCTGCTGGAGTTCTATTTTATTGATGTCGGTCAGGGGGACGGCGTGATGATTAAAACGCCCGGTTTCCGCCATGTGATGATCGACGGCGGATACCCGCGCTCCCAGCAGGATACTGGCAAAAACGCAGCAGATTTTGTGGATTGGAAATTCTTCAAAGATTACGGGTTGGACACCATTGAGTTGGAAGCCCTGATCGCTTCCCACTGCGACGCGGACCATTACGGTGGCTTGTGGGACCTACTGGATGTTTCACAGAACCACGAGCTGGATGCTTCTGATGTGCGCGTGGAAAACGACTACCACGCCGGGCTGTCATGGTGGAAATCAGCCAGTGGGAGTAAGACTTTGGGGACCAGTATAGAATCGGGTGGGGAGGATTTTTGGACCCGGTTCATTAGCGATAGGGCTTCGGTTTCGGATGCCACCAGCGGGATTGGAGCGCAGCTGCACGGCTGGTGGGGGAGCTTCTTCAAAGCTGTACTGCTGGCGAAGACCAGGTCCGGGGGAGCAACGCCTATCAAGCGCCTCAGCCAGGTGGATAATTACATTCCTGAATTTGGTCCAAAAAATACTGGGAGAGCCAGTCATCCGGGTATTGGGTCCGCTGGAATTTGATATCAACGGCGCGCCTGCGCTGCGCAAATACACGGGCGGTACTTCGATAAACACCAACGGGGTCAGCCTGCTGATGCGTGTCGATTACGGGGGCTGCCGGGTGCTGCTTACCGGAGACCTGAACAAAGCCAGCCAGACCAAACTGTTGGATGATTACGCCGGCACGCCGTTGGAATTCGCCTGTGATGTCGCCAAGGCATGCCATCACGGCAGCGACGATATCTCCTACCGCTTCCTGCAGGCCATGAGCCCTGCGGTGACAGTTATTTCGTCGGGAGATAACGAGGGTCACGACCACCCTCGTCCCAATGTGATCGCGGCCAGCGCTACCACCGGATATATGCACATAGAAAACGATGAGCTCGTCAGTCCACTAATTTTTTCCACTGAACTGGCTCGCAGCCTTGATTTGGGCCGTCCCGACAAGTTTGAAGAAAAGGACACATCCGGCGCTACGACCAACACCATCAGCGGGCGCGCCTTGAACCGTTCGCGCCTGCATATAACCTCTCCTGATAAGGCGCGAAAAATGGAGAAGACGCTCGTGGTTGGTGACCTGATTTACGGTCTGGTGAATGTGCGCACGGACGGCAGTAAGATTCTGTGCGCCACGCGCGATGAGAACAGTAAACGCTGGCGCATAAATGTGATCAATTCCCGGTTTTCTAGTCCTTGATCACCAACTGGCCTTCACCCTGGCTGTCATCGTAGATCCGAATTGATCGATTCCCACAGCGCCTCGTTAAAGTCTGCGCTGCGGTATTCGCAATTTTCGCGCTGGCAAAGCTGGCAGTTCTGAAAGGTGGTCTCGGCAGGAAAAAAGATACCGGAGGCTGAAATGTCCGGCTGCATCAGGAAGGAGGGCAGCAGTTTCACCCCGATCTGCCCTTGGACATCGCCGAATATTGAGAACAACTCCTGCTGCTGCTCAATCGGCCACATGGTTGCCTCTCCTGAACCCGGGTTCATAGAAGATAATTTCGAGAATTTGAACCGTTGGTTTATTTCATCCCTGATGAACTGTATGCTGGTTTCAAGCAGGTTCAGCTTGATGGTGTACAAACAGACCTGTTTCAGAATATCATCTTTACTTGCAGCAATATCATCCACTTCTGTGCCGCAGGTAGCGATATATGGAAATACCCGGTTGACCTGTTCGAGGTTATGCCGCAGCGCGGGACTTCGAAAAACCATTCCTTCCAGTGTAACCGTATCCGATCCCTTTTGATCGATGAATGATTCCTTGTAGAGCGCTTTAGGTCTGGCAATCTCCTGAGCCGTATCGAGCAGCGCTTCGAATTCTCGAGCTGAACTGCTACCGGATTCGATATGTAATTGTTTGAGCAGATCGGTTAGATCTAAAGAGTAGGGAATATTCACCATCATTATCATTTTTTATTCCAAAAAATCTTTTTGTAATACATTGGATTTTACATTTTATCCAAAGCTTAATTTTATCCACCTGAACAATAAATTGATCGTTAAATCTACTATAAAAGGTCCCGGTAAAAGATCGGGGATATTATTTGGCATTTATAATTTATGGGGAGAGTGTGTTTATGGAAGAACGTAATTATTCATTCTGGCTAATCGCAGTCAAGACGATCGTGGTGCACACGGTTACTTACTTCATTACAGGGATACTGGCTTTAGTCTTCCTGGATTACGCGGACAGATATGCAGATCCCGCCATCAGCGTTTTAATGCGCCAGGTGGATGACCCGCTGGTTGCAGCCGGACCCATGCTGCAGCCGCTGCGAGGGATTTTGTTTGGACTGGTTTTTTACCTGCTGCAAAGGGAGTTTTTCGAGCGGGATAAGGGCTGGCTGGTGATGTGGATATCCCTGGTGGTCCTGGGAATTTTCTCCACCTTCGGTCCAACACCCGGCTCGATTGAAGGATTGATCTACACGAATATCCCGGTGAATTTCCAACTGCTGGGCTTGATCGAAGTAATTCTTCAGGCGCTGCTTCTTTCAGTAATCCTATTTTGGTGGGTGAAACATCCTGAAAAGAAATGGCTGAATTGGGTCATGGGTCTCGCCTTCCTGTTGGTGCTGCTTATGTCTGTCCTAGGTGTAATGATGGGGTGATTCCCAACTTATTTTCTTGAATAACTACCATTTTTGTTCTGCTTCAGACTTTTATTTAATAAAAAAAACTGGTCTCGAAATCAGATGTCGAGACCAGTGATATTTTAAAAAATGTTATTTGTAGGCGAAGTATGTGCTCTACTGTACAGTAACCGGGTATTGGCCTACCGCAACCTGGCCGCTGCTGTCCGTCACTGTCAACGTAACCGTATAGGTGTCGGCAGCCGCGTATGCGTGGTTCACGATCGCGCCTTCCACGGCAGGAGAACCATCTCCGAAGTCCCAGCTGTAACTAACAATATCCACATCGGCGTAGGATTGGGAACCATCAAAGGTCGTATCTCCACCTGCGGTACTGGGATCAGGTGTAATCGCAATAATTACAACCGGAGCTTCTGCAGTTACAATTGGTGTTTCAGCTCCTGGCGTTTCAGAAGCGATCGGTGTTTCAACTCCTGGCGTTTCAGAAGCGATCGGAAGCTCTACCGTTGGGGTTTCGGTCTCGACCGGCATTGCCGCATCAGGACTGGCGCCGTATCCCAAAACGCCGAACTGGCTGGTGATCAACAGCTGTACAGGATCGTACGCAATAGCGCTGGAGGTCCCCAGGGCTGCCAGGTAGGTCGTTTCCTGATCCATGATTGCCTGATCGCAGGCGGTTTGGGTTGAAGTAATATTAGCTACTGTAAATACGCCCGTGATATCGCCTGTGTACGTGTTGCAGCCGGAGAAACCGCTGACGGTTCCAGTTACGCCGTCCGGATTGATGTAATACTCGGCCGTTATTTCGGTGCCGGGTATCAGCGCAGCTGTTTCAATTGACTTCAGCCACCACTTTGTGGCGTTTAATGCAGCCAGGTCGCCGGCGGCCGGCGCTTGTGTTGGAGCAGGCGCGGGCGCGCCGCCAATCGCGTAGTTCAAAACCTGATCTCCGGCGAACATCTGCATGTTCGAACTGGCGATACGGTAACTGCGAACGGCGTTCAAAGCCAGGTAGTATGCTTGTTCCTGCTCTGGTAATCCAGCCGGGCATCCGGCATTCGCGGTCGCGCCAGGCAGGTTGATTTTCATCCCATTCTCAGTGGCGTAATATGAAGAGCGGTAGTCGTTACATCCTGTCCCGCCTGTTATCGCGCCGGTGGGATAATTGGGGTCGCGCACGAACTGCGCTGTGAAATTAGCTCCCGCAACGGGCGGCTGTGGATTATCAGCCGGTCCCATGGAGACCAGTGTCCAAATGCTGCCTTCCAATGGGGCTTGCTCCGGGACGTAGATCAATATTTCTTCGTAGCCGGCTCCCGAATTGTATTTAATATTCAGGTTGCCTTCTTCGGTGATCTGGTAAGCTTGCGCAGCTTGCAGGGCAGCCAGGTAGGCTGCTTCCTGTTCGCTTCCTTTTTCACATGCCATCATGGTGGTCGCGATCGGGCTGGCAATGGTCAGCTGGTCGCCGTTAACCTGGTACGTGGTGTTATAGGTATTGCATCCGGCAGAGCCGTTAACCGCGTTATCCGGTCCGAAAAAAGCGGTGACCAGTGTCCCATCTTCGACCACAGTGGGATTGGCTGCATCGCCATAGCCGACAAGGACCCAGGGGGTGCCGACCATCGCAACGCTGGTCTCAACTGGCGCCTGAGGCTGCTGTACGCTTGTGGATCCACTGGTGTCTGCAGCTTGTTCTGTCTCACCGCCATCAGAACCGCACGCGGCAAGCAGCAGTATTGCCGCCATAGAGACCGCCAAAGCGATACTAGAAAACCGTACTTTGCTCCTGGTCTTGTTTGTGTTTGAATTTTTTCTGAACATTTTGTCTTCTCCTTTGTTGATACTGTCTCTCTTAATTTTTAATTTCCCCGAAAGCAATTAAAAATTCTCAAGGTAAAAATATTTATATTAATGTTACGCCGCCCGATTATACACGAAATATGATAAGAATTATGTTAAATCAAACCAAATAATAGGTTAATGATCCCCACAAACTAAAAGGCGAATAAATAAAATGACTACCGTCAATTTATGGGTAAATCAAGCTGGAGAGGTGAATATTTTTGTAAATTCCGTGATTTGCATTCGTGAGTGCTGCTCCAGGTAATCCCAAAAGGGAGTATATATATGGAGGTAAACTGCGTTAATCGATTAACCAGCTGTCACTGGCGCGATCGAATACCAAATCGTAATAATGCGTGTTTTCGACCACGCTGCCGTCCGCCCTATGGTAAATCAGCCGCACGGTTACCTGCGCGCTGTTTTCGCTCCTGGGCGTGGTCTTGACCGAATAGACCTCGACTTCATCTATAGAGTTCCACCAATCAATATAGGGCTTGATTTGATAGGAACCATCCGGGTTGCAGCAGTGGAACCTGTTCTTAAAATTATTCGAAAGCATGCCGAAAGAGGTGTTGTATTCGCGCTGGTTGATCAATGCATAATATGTGCGCATGAATTCCCCCGGGGACCCATAGTTTGGGACGATGGTTGGATTGTCCGGTGGAGGTTCGTCTGTTTCGCTAGGGGCGGGGGGTGGTGTGCTGCTCGGAACTGTTGTTGCGGTAGGGGAGATTATTTCTTCAGGAGCTGAAGTGCTGCTCGGTGTCGCCGTGATAATGTCCAGGTTGAACGGAGTGTTTGTACTATTAGCGGCTGTAAATTGGGTGGCAGTTGCCGTAAGTGTGTTTGTTGGTAGGGCAAACGGTGTTGTAGTTGAGATTTTGGGCGCGGTACGACCACAAAATAGATATAACCGACCACTAGAATCAGTATCCCGCTCAGGGCGATAATGACAATGGACAGCAGTAACCAGAAATTTCGTTCTTCCATAAAAGCTTATACCTGGCCGGGGTAAACGCTGCGATTCATATCGAAATTATCACCGCAGCTTTAAGGTTTTTTTCCTTACTAACAGTCTTTTCCGAATACAGGCTTTTAAGTTCCTTCGTAGTCTTTACTCGTTCGAGTGCTGTGATTCGCTCAATAATATCATAACCTAGCTTGAGGGTGATACTTTTATTGTTACTGGGATCTCGTGAAATTCTAGGGAGGACTGGCGCTTTTTCAAGGCGTTGTATAATTAAATCCTTTCTATCAAGTCAAAGCACAGTTTATAATCTTGGATTGAACAAATGATGTGTTTGTTATTTTATTTCAGACTGTAGATGAGGAGTGATCTATGAGCACAGATGAGGCGAAATCAAGAAGTAAGAGATTGGTGATTGGATTGGGCGTCTTTCAACTCGCGATGGCGCTTACCGCAGGAGCAGGTGGAGTTGGGATGTTAGGTGATCCCACTGGCGGGAACATGGGTTTCTCTTCAGAGCAGTTGAACGGCACACCATTTTCCGATTATATGATCCCTGGATTATTTTTGCTGCTCGTTATTGGCGTTGGGCATCTGTTGGGCGGGATTGTGACGTTCACCCGCTATCGATATGCGGGTGAGATTGCGATGTTCCTGGGAGTGCTGTTAATCATTTGGATCGTCGTCCAGGTTATGTTACTCGGCCTGGCATCTATACTGCAGCCGGCGTATTTTCTGTTTGGAGTGGTGGAAATTCTGTTGGGCAGGCGCCTGCGCGGCGCCATGCAGGAATAACTGGTCTCCCGTGGAATACACGATATAGGCCTTCCTGCGGGTTGCATACCACGAAATCGGCATACTTCTTAGACCACCTTTACCCTCGAAGTCAAATACCTAACAACCCCGCGGGAAGTTGAGGTTTAGGGACTTCTTACCAACACAACCCCCTGCGGGGTTAAGGGATTATCCTGGTAATAATATTAGAAAATTGTTGAGGATTTGGAATTCATATACCTTCAACCCGCGGGGGGAATAGCAAATTTCTTGTATGGTTTCTTCTCACCAGAAATAACCTACACATATAATATGCGTGTATTTTGTTGAACTCAAAACCAATAATAGATATGATGGTTTGATTGCTTTACCGTGAAAAAGGTTGGTTGGATAATTTGGGAGAAACGATGACCTTCATAGTTTATCTTTTATCCGCTTTACTGATCCTCTTGGGCGCTTATATCGTGTTTCGCGTATCAGTAAGGCGCGATTATCAACGGATAGGCCGTTTGAGCTTCATATCCAGTTCGCTCGAACTGCTGATATTTATTCTGGTGTTTTGTTATCCCTTTCTTTACAGTTCTCCCGGTTGGGGATGGTTCTGGTCAACCAGCGCGCCGGTTGGAACGACTGCCTGGATCACTGGTATGCTGATAATCATGGCCGGTTTCGGGCTGGCATTTGGGACCATGTTCTGGTTTGGGATACGCAGGGCATTTGGTCTGCAGACAAACAAACTGGTCCAAAGCGGCCCATACCGTTTTTCACGCAACCCTCAGGTTCTTGGAGGATATTTGCTGGTTATCGGGTCGTCCATAATATGGCAGTCGTGGTATAACCTGGTCTGGATTGGTTTGTATGCCGTCGCAACGCACTTGATGATCATCACTGAAGAGGAACATTTGCGCCAGGTATACGGCGGGGAATATAACTCCTACTGCCAGAACGTGCCGCGCTACCTCGCTTTCAGGCGCAAATCCAAACAGCAGGAGAACGGCGGCTGACGACTATTGACCGGAAACTGGAGAACATTGACAGCGGATTGAGAATACAAAGGAGCGCCCATGGACCGTGAATACTGGAACGACTCGTTCAAGCAAGACCCAATCGGTGTGCATGTAGATGACCATATCCTGGAAGCCGAATTAAAAAACCTGCACCCCGGGACCGCCCTGGACCTGGGCTGCGGCGCCGGTTTCAACGCAGTAAAGCTGGCGGAGGCAGGCTGGTCTGTCCTGGGTGTGGATTGGTCGGAGCATGCCGTCAAACTGGCAAACGAAAGCGCTGAAAGGCGCGGGTTGGAAGCCCGCTTTATTGTGGGTGATATCACCAGTTGGCAGCCAGCTGATAAATTTGACCTGGTTATCTCCACATATGCACTGCCCGGTGGTCAGGACAGCCTTAATACATTAGATACTGCGCTTTCTGCACTCAAGACTGGGGCGACCCTGATCGTGGCAGAATGGGATGTGTCTATGGCGCAGGTATGGGGTTTTGATGAGAATGATTTGACCTCTCTCAATGATATCGCAGGTCATCTCACGGATATGGAGATTGAGGCTGCGGAAGTCAAGCATCTCGACGGTATCTTCACAGAAGACGACCCGCGTGCATATGCAGGTACATCCGCTAATATCGTTTTTGTGCGGGCTCGTAAAATGTAGAAAATCAGGTTGCGGGTCAGGGGGAATCTTTATGGGGGCTCGTATCTATTTCTCGACTTGTTCGGTCTCAAAATTCTGGATAATGAGTCTCTGGTGCACGGATTGTATTCCCCAGACTAGCGCAAAAACCGCTGTACAGGTCAACACAATCGCCGCCCCGGAGGCGATGCTCAGATAGTACGATAGGTACAGCCCGATGATCCCCGACAGCGCCGCGATAAGCGCCGCCAGTACCATCATCACCGGCAGCCTGCGGGTGAGCAGAAAAGCGCTCGCGGCCGGGGTGACCAGCATGGCTACCATCAAGGCCACCCCCACAGTTTGCAGCGACACCACAATCGTCACCGCAATCAAGATTAACAATAGGAACTCCAGCAATTTAACCGGTAAACGTAAAGTAGTGGCCAAAACCGGATCGAAGGACAGCACCATAAACTCTTTATAGAATGCCAGGATCGCCAGTATCACCAGCCCGCCAAAAATTGCCATCAACCACAGGTCAGCCGAGCGCACCCCGAGCACATCCCCGAACAGGAAATGAGCCAGGTCAACCGAATAGCTGCGTACGGAAGAGATTAACGCCACCCCCAGCGCGAAGGCGCCCGCGAATACGATCCCGATAGCGGTGTCTTCCTTGATTTTTGTGGTGCGGCTGATGGCGCCAATTCCCAATGAGCTGAGCACGGCCGCGACCAGCGCCCACCAGAACAGAGGCTGGCGCGCGCCGTCTCCGACCAGGTAACCAACCGCGATCCCGGGCAGGATGGCATGCGCCAGCGCGTCTCCGAAGAAAGCCAGCCCGCGCAGCACTACATAAGTGCCCACTACTGCGCACACAGTGCCAACCAGTATCGCTGCGGTCAGCCCGCGTGCCATAAAAGCGTACTGCAGAGGTTCAAGGAGAAAAGACATTGGAGTTTCGATTTTAGATTTTGGATTTTCGATTTACGAGTTTGGATTTATGCTTTATGAGCTTTTGAACTGGCCCGCAGTGTTTTTATAGAAGCAACGGTCATAGCAACGATTTCATTGACTTCCTTTGAAATAGGTGAAATTTTCTCTTGAGGAAGAAATCCCATTTCGATTATCAATTCGAGCCAGTATACGGTTTCATCACTTTCTTCTTCTACGATCTTCAGTTTGTTGATCATATCTGCAGTGGATTTTGCACGGCAGGCAGATCGATAGTTCGCGCCGATTGATGTACCAGAGCGCACGATTTGTCTTGCGATGGCTTCTGCTGGAATGGAGTGCGGCATTTCTCCTATTAATTTTAGTATCGCAATTGCCAACTTCTTAGTCCGCTCTTTGAATATCTTCTCATTCATCTCTTCTCAAATATCAATCAACAATCGTAAATCGTAAATCGCAAATCGTAAATCGCAAACCGTTATTGATCGTCACAGCAGGTATCGCCCAGGGCTAGCACGCCCTCTTCGGTAGGCACCAGGTGCAGATGACCGCCATAAGCCGCGGCTAGATTCTCGGAATTCAAGACCTCCTTGGGCGCTCCGATTCCCAGCATGCTCCGGTTTAGAAGCATAATGCGATCGAAATGTTCAGCCGCGATTTTTAGATCGTGCAGTGAGATGAGAACCGTCACTTTCGCCTGGCGAAGGTCATCCAGCACACTGAGTATTTTCTCCTGCGAGTTTATATCCAGTCCGCCCAGCGGTTCGTCCATCAGCATCAGCTCGGCTTGCTGTGCCAGGGCGCGTGCGATGAACATACGCTGCTGCTGCCCACCCGAGAGCTGGCTGATCTGCCTTTTTGCGAGATGGTTCATTTTGACCACTTCCAGCGCATTGCGAACCGCTTCCCAATCCTGGGCTTTCGGGTTGCGGAACAAGCCCAATTGTCCGACGCGCCCCATCATGACCACATCCGCAACAGTGACCGGAAAATTCCAATCCACCTGGCTGCGCTGGGTCAGGTATGCGATGCAGATATGGCCTCCGGGGGAATGCCCGAAAATGTGCACGCGCCCCTCCGTTGGCGTATCCACACCGGCGATAATCTTGAACAATGTGCTCTTACCGGCGCCGTTGGGACCAACAACAGCCAGCCGTTCTCCCTTATCAATTTCGAAGGTAACGTTATCAAGAGCGGCGCCGCTTTCGTAGACTTTGCTCAACCCTTCAACGCGCAGGATGGGCTCATCAGCCTCATGCGGTTCACGCTGTCTGCTCAAGTATTGGGTTGTTTTTTGCAGTTCTTCAATAACAGCCATGTGGTCCATATCCAGGTAGGGTTTGGTAGATCCGATTTGCGCTCAAAGTTACTTCAATGCATCTACAATTGCGCTGACATTATAACGGATGTATTGGAGATAGGTATCCGCCTCACCGCCTGGTTCGCTGAGTGACCCGGTGTAGAGGTAGACAAGCGCAACACCTGACGTCCTCAGCCGCTCGTTCAGCTAGGGCAGGGTTGACCGTGTTGCCGACAAAGACCGCTTTCACATTAAATTTGCTTATGGCGTCCTCGATTACCGCCAGTTCCTGGGCGGATGGCTCAGCCAGGCTACTGTAGCCGGGAATGAGCGCGCCGACCTGTTCGAAACCGTACTCGTCCGCAAAATAGTTAAACATGGAATGGTCGCTGACCAGTTTACGGTCTTCGGGCGCTATTTGAGCCGTCTGTTCCCTAACCCAGGCATCCAACGCCTTTATCTCGGCTTCAAATCTTGCTGCGTTAGCCGCATATTCAGCCGAGTTGTTTGGATCAGCTTCACTCAGTTTTCCTTCGATATTGCGGATCCAGACCAGAATGTTATTGGGGTCCGTCCAGGTGTGCGGGTCTGCGGTATTGGGCGTTTGCTGGTGATCGTCACCTTCTAGTTTATCATTTTGCTCATCTTCTCCTATGATCAGAAAGTCGATCCCGGAGGACACGTACACGACGCTATCCTGGGCGCCCGCGCTTTCGATCAGGTTCTCCAGAAAGGTTTCCAGACCCGCACCGTTGGCGAAAATCAGGTCTGCACCGGCGGCCTTGGCGATATCCTGGGGGGTGGGATCGAAGCTGTGCGGGTCGCTGCCTGCTGGCAGTAAAACGCTCAGATGGATATTATCCCCGCCGACTTGAGAGACCACATCCCCCACGATGGAAGTGGTAGCCACGATATTCAGTTTTCCCTCCGATTGTTCCTGCACACTCGCGGGGCTGCTGGGTGAGCAGCTTGCCATAGTCAGGAGGGTAAAGAGAAAAGCTAACAATAGGATGAGTTTCTTCTTGTTCATTGTCGCCAGATTATTTGGACTCATGATAATAAATCCCGAAAGCAAGACTAAATTATACTGCGTTCATCGCTTAAATATTTATGGCAGAATGACAGGATGACAATCTCACTACTGTCATTTCGAGCCGTTCATTGGCGAGAAATCCCTATGGAGTAGACTTTTATGTTTATTTGGCGGGTGGTAATGGTGTTCGTCTAACCATTGAACAGCAAGTTTTCTTACTGCCAGCATAATCCAGAAGAATACCAACTCAACAGGGATCCCTCCTTCGTCCCGGAAAGGCATCGGGATTAAAAATCGGGATGACGATTCTTAAGTGGGTTGTCGACGTAGGTCGACAATCGGCAGCATGCCCATATGGGTAGGTTTAAACCTGCCCATAAGCATCAACCACCGACTTCGCCCTCTGCCTTCCAGAACGAAAACACCCGTGGAAAAACGACGGTATCCAGGAAGGCGGCCGACAGTACCCCCACGGCATACATCACAATATCCAGCGGGTCGAAGGTGCTGCCCAGCAGCGAGATACCGGAATACTGCGCTGCTTCTACCGCCAGACCGAACCCAAAAACGACCGCGCTCTTTACCGCCCAGGACTGGAACAGAGGCATTTCAACCAGGCACAGCAGAAAGTACGCGCATAACGGCAGAAGGATGTCGATCATGTAGCCGTTGACAAAAGTCGGGAATGGACCAGTATAGGCGCTGCCGGTCACGAAGTGCAGCAGCGCAACTGTAACAGCGATGCTCACCACCAGGATTTTCTTATGAGTATTTTTAGACTTTTTCACTGGAATGTCACCAGGCTCCCGATGATAGAGATTGTGATAAAGCTGACCACACCCACTGCCATGGCTGCGCATAGTCCAAAAAGGAAGGGTTTAATTCCCAGCCTTTTAGAGGTCCAAAATTTTTTCTCAATTTGGGCGATTCATTTACGGTCACACCCAGCAGGTTCTTTTCGATCGATGTTATTTCACGGGGATATTCTTTTAACTTTCGATCGCGTATGTAGTCTTTGGGATGCACCATTCCAGGCCTGCTCCTTCTTCACAATAAACACACCTAATTGTACCCTCCACAGGCCAGGTAACATGCGGATAAATTCCAGCGCAGCGATTCGGCTGGTATCATTTGCATCAGCGAATGTGACGGTTCCTACGACTTCGGATCCGTGGTTATTTTGACCCACGCAGCCGGTTTTGGTTCACCTTTCAGCAGTTGGGGCGGTGCATGCAGTGGTAATGGGGATTGCGTGGTGACGATGGATGATGTAAAAAGGTTGACTTCAAGTTTTGATAAAGGGCATTTTATCGACTTGCTGATAATTTATAAATGAACCGCACTCGATTTAAAGGCAAACAATAAAGATCTGACCTGGTTTTAAGGTCAGCCCTTTATTCTGTTACTGTGAAGATTTTAATGTGTATTTATTTTTCCCGATCCTGCTTTTCAAGCGACGGCCGCCAAATGGGGTCGGTAGATATCCTAAATACTTACTTTGGCCTCACTCTGATCTTGTTACTGCGCTCATTCCCGTTCGGATCAAAGTCATTCAAGGTGTCCTCTGGGTCTGCCCGTACAATCCATGTGAACATGCCCTCATTTGGATAACCGGCATAATCACAGCTTACTGTCACCCGGTGGTCTACGCCGATCAGGTGGTCATAAATGTCCCAGCTGCAGCCGATAAAAGTGCCTTCCGGCAGCCAGACTACGGTATACGATGCGGCGATGTCGGGACCGGCGTTGTGCATGGTTATGGTTACATTGAAGGGCGTGCCCTGCATAATCTCCAGGGGAAGTTCGACATCCAGGATGGATACATCCGATCCGGTCTGCCCCTGCTCGATCGGTACGGGCTGCGGAGGCTCATCGCCCTCATCTGGAGGCGGTTCTTGAGGGGGTGCTTTTTGTCCCTCCTCAGAGGCTTGTTGTCCCTCATCCGGGGCAGCTTGTCCATCACCGGCAGGCAGTACGCTGGATATACCTTCAAACGCATCCTCTGCCGTTTGCGCGTCAACCATGGGGGGCGGCGCGGCAATCGGGGCGGATTGCAGCGGACTTGTAATCTGGCTCACCAGCACATTATCCACCGATGCCATCGAGCCGTCCATGGTCCCCACCGCGATAGTGCCTCTGGAAATTGGTTCTAGATCGTTGAAATCGATCCACAACTGGTCATCCACAAGGACCTGGATGCGCCCGTCTTTGGTTTTGATCGCGATGCGGTGCCACTCGCCAGCCGGGACAGGACCTGTGTGAGCCAGGACTTTGTAATCGTCCACCGGTGATTCCTTTACCAGAAACAAACCGTCCTCGCGCAGCAGCACCAGGTAACGTCCCGCCTCGGTATAATCGAAGCTTAAATTCAGGCTGCCGTCATTCAGCACGGCATCGCTTTCGAAGGCATAACCACTCCAGTTAGCGCCAACCGGCAGCCAGGCGCCGCCTTTACCCGCGCCGCCAAAGACATAGATGTCCCCGGACTGCTGCACGTACCAGGAAGAGACCACCTGCCAGTTATCCGGCTGCCCGTCCTGAAAGTCGTCCTGGAACAGCACACCGCCCGCCGCATCCTGCGGGATTTCAACTGGTTCGATTTGCGCTGCGGCTGCTTCCGTAGGGACCTGGTCGGCCGGTTCGTCAGGCGGCTGAGGTTCCGGTGCCTGCATCTCAGGAACCTGAGTAGCCCCTGCCCCTATCCGGCAGGCGATCACTGCTGCGGTGAACAAGATAATAACAAGTAAAAAAATGGATGATCGGAATTCAGTTCTTTTCTGCATGGTATCGTTTCTCCCTATTAAATCTGAATTATGTAATATGGTTGTTTTACGTTTATATCTTGATATTAACCAGATGAACAGCTAATTTCAAAGATTAATATTTTATCGAGCAGCGGATAAAATACGGCCGACTTTAGATATTATATCTAAAGTCTAAATACTCTGGTACTTTTTAAGAATTTCTTCCACTCCAACGAAAACCCGGGATTGATCAACTTACATATGTTCCGCACAACCAATCAGTAAATAAAGGAGATATTCTGGATTCAATTTAAAAGGCTCAACGAAATTTGTTGGAGTGTTATCATTAATACAATCCGGTTGTTTGGGTTTTTAATTAATCAGCAATGAAGAAAAACCATTTACCTGCCGCCTTACTCGCCACATTGATGATTGTGGCTGCGCTTGCTGTCGGCGTGCAGGCCTGGTTGTTCAATGGGCTGCCCTCTCTGGATTCCCTCCCCAGCCGGCAGAACAACCCCAGCGTACGCATCACGGATCGGGACGGAGAGCAGCTCTACGAGATCCTGGGGGAGGACGGCGGGCGGCATGCGGTAATCCCTCTGGGTACAATCCCAAACAGACTGGTGCAGGCTACCATCGCCACCGAAGACCGCTCTTTCTACAGCAATTCGGGTATCGATCCGTTTGCCATCCTGAGGGCTTTATGGACAAACCTGCGCGGCGGGACAGCGTTTTCAGGCGCCAGCACCATCACGCAGCAGGTTGCCCGTAACTTTCTACTTGACCCCCAGGAGCGCAGCCAAATCTCTATGCGCCGTAAGCTGCGCGAAGCCTTGCTGGCTTGGCAGCTCAACCGGCGCTTCACAAAAGACGAAATCCTTGAACAATATCTGAACCAGACATACTACGGCGCCCTGTCATACGGCGTTGAAGCCGCCTCCCAGACCTACTTCGGGAAACCGGCAGCTCAACTTGATCTGGCTGAAAGCGCCCTGTTGGCTGGTCTGCCCCAGGCGCCTGCACGCTACGCTCCTTTTAACGATCCACAAGCTGCCATCGAACGCCAGGGGGTTGTGCTTGACCTGATGCAGGAGGCGGGTTTCATTGATGACCAGCAGCGAGCTGCGGCTGGGCGGCAGGTGCTTATCTTCAGCAGCGCACCCTATCCGATCAAGGCGCCTCATTTCGTAATGATGGTCAAAGAAGAAATCGAAGCCATGTTCACCCAGGATCAAATCCGCCAGATGGGAGGTTTGGTGGTGCGCACAACCCTGGACCTTGATTGGCAGACTCATGCAGAAAGAGCTGTGCGGCGCCAGTTAGAGGAGCTGCAGACCAGCCAGGATGGTCTCGGACATAACGTGAACAATGCCGCCCTGGTCGCGCTGGATCCGCACAGCGGGAATATACTGGCCCTGGTCGGCAGCCCTGATTTTTTTGACAGCGAAAACAACGGTTCCATTAACATGGCACTGGCTCCTCGCCAGCCCGGCTCGGCATTAAAACCATTTCTTTACGCGGCGGCAATGGACCCCTCCCAGGCAGACCCATGGTCAGCGGCCACCATGTTGCTGGATGTGGGTGCCTCTTTCACCACTCAAGGCGGCAAAGCCTACACGCCCGTCAATTACGACCAGCGCGAACACGGACCGGTCTCCGTGCGCCAGGCGCTGGCTTCCTCGCTTAATATTCCGGCAGTTATCACACTCGATCACATCGGGTTGGAGCAGCTCTTCCAACAGGTCAGCGAATTGGGGATCAGCACCCTTCAGGATCCGGAACGCTACGACCTTTCCCTGGCGTTGGGCGGCGGCGAGGTGAGCCTTTTGGAATTGACCGCCGCTTACGGGGCATTCGCTTCAGGTGGGAATAAGGTCGAACCGCGCGCGATTCTCGAGATCAGTGATTCAAAAGGGAACAGGCTATTCGAATCCCGCCAACCAGCCGCAGTACGTGTGCTGGACGAACGCCTGGCCTGGTTAGTAAGCGATATCCTTTCCGATAACGATGCCCGCCAGCTCGGGTTTGGTCCGCACAGCGCTCTGCGCCTGGATCGACCTGCCGCGGTCAAAACGGGTACAACCTCAAATTTCCACGACAACTGGACGGTTGGCTATACTCCAAACCTGGTGGTGGGCGTCTGGGCGGGCAACGCCAGCTACCAGCCTATGCGCGCGGTGGACGGATTGAGCGGCGCGGCGCCTATCTGGCATTCCTTCTTGCGTACTGTACTGAATGGGACACCACCGCAGCCTTTCCCCCAGCCGGCGGGGTTGGCGCAGGTGGAAGTGTGCGCCTTATCAGGTTTGCTGCCCGTGCCCGCCTGCCCGTATAACAGGGATGAATGGTTCATCGACAGTACACAGCCGGTGCGTAGCGACAATCTCTACCAGTTGGTGCATGTGGACAGCGCCACTGGTCTGCTGGCGAGTGAGGGAACACCAACGGAACAGAAAAAAACTCTATCCGTGCTGGACCTGCCGCCGCAAGCCGCCCCCTGGGCGCACGGCCAGGGTCTCACCTTGCTGTCCGATTTGGGAATTAGCTCACAGTCCCAGGCTGGAATGGATGAAAGTGATGGGGTTGCGCAGCCAGCAGGAGCGACTTTAAACATAATATCACTGGCTCAGGGCAGCATTTACTGGATGGATCCATCCTTTGCTGCCCAGGCACAGCGCATTCCCCTGGAAGCGGCTGGCAGTGGAATTCTGGGGGAAACCTCCCTGTGGGTGGACGGGGAGCTTCTGGCAAGCTTTGAAAGCCCGCCCTACCTGGCATGGTGGCAGCTCGAAGCGGGGGAACATACGGTATGGGTGCAGGGCAGTGACAGCCAAGGCAACACGCTCACCAGCGAAATGGTCTCATTTGAAGTGAAATGAATTGAAGGACAAACCCCACATG
Organism: uncultured Chloroflexia bacterium; assembly: GCA_963753725.1. GTDB lineage: Bacteria > Chloroflexota > Anaerolineae > Anaerolineales > UBA4823 > CAVWDI01. Next base: position 139,423 of record CAVWDI010000010.1, read on the forward strand.
AAAATTGTCTACAAACCGATTGGTATCATCCACAGCCCGTTCGACAAACTGGAGGATATGCCCATACAGACCTCCAGCGAGTCCAGCGGCCCGGGTGTGGTCGAAGTTTATCCTGAATTCGCCCCGGGTTTGAAGGACCTGGAGGGTTTCTCCCATGTCTACCTGCTTTTCCACATGCACAAGACGGGGGAGGTGAAGTTAAAGGTCACCCCTTTTCTTGATGAGCAATCGCGCGGCCTGTTTGCCACCCGGGCGCCCAGTCGTCCTAACCCGATCGGCCTTTCACTGGTCAAAATAGTGCGCATTGAAAAGAACCTGATCCACGTGGATCGAGTTGACGTGCTGGACGGCACCCCGCTGATTGATCTGAAACCCTATGTACCAGCCTTTGAGGAAGTTGAAGAAGCACGCATTGGTTGGTTGGAGAATGCCAGAGGCCGCATCCGTTCCCGGAATTCCGATGCACGCTTCAAGGGTTGACAGTAAACTGCGTTCCATCCCCGCGCCCGTATACATCCGGGAAGTAGAACTCCTGGGCAGAGGGCGGGATCACGTTGAACACGCCGGCTGTTCCCGCCCGGGCTAGATAGGTATAAACATAAGTCCCTGCTGGCAGGTAGCTTGCAGATAGCACCACCTTCTCATCGCGCAATTGGGTGTGGTCAAAATACCACCACCCCCACCCTTGAGTGTAGACGTCCTGCAAGCCGTAAGTCCGCCGGCAGCCGGAGGTTCTGCAGGCTGGTTTGCAGCGACTGGTCGACAGCCTCCAGGCCAGCTGGAAGCGGATCTTCCACCACCACATAGTGCAGGTCATGGGGTGCTACCAGCGTCAGCCGGCCGAGCAGCAGGTCTCCCTGTTTGGCTTCTGTAACCGCTTCAACCTCTGCCAGGTCCGCGCCGCGCTGGTAAGGGTAATAACTGCGGGAGACGATAATGCCCTGATCCAACGCCTGCACCTGGTCGACCGGCAGACTTATATCCAGGAAGGATGAATAATACAGGATCCCCGGCCCACCGTCACGAGCGATTGCCAGGCGGTTTACCTGCTCCGGGAGCATATCCGCAGCCTCGACCCCCAGTTCGAATGTCTCGAAGAGAGTCTCGCAGTCCGCTGTCCCGCCTCCCAATAGCTCGCCATTCAATGCCACCCCATACTGGTAGCCCGCCTCCAGCTCTCCGCTAACTTCCATCCAGTGGGTCAACGCCATCAAAGCCCAGGCGGTCTCCTGGGTTCCCTGCCAGCGTCCATCTGTGCGAGCGCTCATCAACCAGCGCACGGCATTGGCGTTAAGCGGATTTTCGCCCTCCACCAGGCTCAAAGCATCCAGAACGATGGCGGTGGTGCGCGTATCTGTATTCCAGTTGGTTGGATCCGGCTCGTTTTCCTCCCAGTGGGTGCCCGAAGCGGACACGATCGCCTGGCTGTTAAAATCGGACAGCAGGGTACGGATGCGCGGGTCATCCGGGTCGATGCGGTAAAGCGCGTCAACCAGGTAAGCCCTGGCGTAGATGGCCGCGTTCTGGTACTGGTCAAACAGCCGCACGGTGGCGCTGACGTTTGGTTTTCCCGAGCGGGCCATTACATCCAGCAGGAAAGCCTGCCGGTTGAGCACTTCCGGTTCTTCCAGGGGACGGATGAACCTGATTTGGGTGCGCAGGTAGTCTACCGCCCGAGCCAGCAGGTCCTCGTTTACCGGGTAGCCTGCCTCCTGAGCTTCCAGCAATCCCAGTATGGCGTATGCCGTTGTCAGGGCGTCGCTTTTTTGATCCTCTCCCGGCCACCAACCCCAGCCGCCATCCGGATTTTGTTGGTTATGCAGGCGCTGGAGGGTTTTATTGACCTGTCCCTCCAGATTGGCTTCCAATCTGGGGTTGCTCAATCCGGCGCTCTTAAGGGCGCGGGTGGTAACCACATTGGGAAGGAAGCTCGAGATGGTTTGTTCAATGCACCCGTAGGGAAATGCTTCCAGATAGCTCAAGCCTTGTGCCATGCCTGCCGCCAGGGAATGGGCAATCTGGATTTGCAGGTCTCCCTGCGGATCGGAGATACCGCCTGGCAGGATGATTGATTCAATGTTCGTGCCGCTCTCATCCAGCTGACCTGAGGTTCCCACAGTCTCCCGCACCCGGTAGCGGTAAACCGGAATCGCCTGTCCCTCCAACGTACCTTGCGGCGGTCTGCTGGCATCTGACAAACCGCCTCCCTCGGCTTTGAAGACTAGGTCGGCACGCTCAGCGCCTTGATCAGCGGTCACTTTCCAGTTCACAAGCGCCTGGCTTTTGGCTGGGATTGAAATGCGCGCTATTGAATTATCCGCCGGGCTGACACCCTGCGCCTGCAGGCTGACTTTGACATCCAGGGGACGGCTGGTATTGTTCTGAACCGATGCGCCGATCAGGGCTGTATCCCCTTCGACAAAGAAACGCGGCGTCTGGGGGCGCACAAGCAGCGCTTTGCTGCTGATCAAATCATGTTTTTCCTGACCGACGCGTGTGTCCATCGTAACGGCGCGCGCATCCATCCGCCAGGTGGTTAAGTTGTCCGGCAAAATAACGGTGACCTGCGCCAATCCGGCCTCATCCGTCTCTACATGCGCCTGCCAGTAAGCGGTATCAGGGAAATCCTGGCGCACGCTGATCACCCCGGTACCATCCTCCCCTTTTCCGCCTCCGCTGCCCGCGCCTTCTCCTGTAGTAATCATTTCACTGATCGAAGCGTTGTAATCCTCCAGGCTCAGGAAGAGCGGGATCGATGTCCATACACCCAGAACGCGTTCGTTGTAAAAGAAATCCAGGATGGGAAGTGTGTTTGCTTCCAGCAGGGAGAGTGTCGCCAAGTCGCTCAGGCTGAGTGAGAATTCAGCCTGCAAAGGCGCTGCCGCGCTCATCTTTAGCCCGGATGGTATACGTTACCTGCTCCCCAGGTCCAGCCTGCTGCGGCTCGGAAGTGACCTCGATGAAGATCTCCTGCTGGTCAGTATCCACCTGCAGTTCTACCATACCCATCTTGAAATTCAGGACGGGGATTGGTCTCATCGATGCCCTTGACCACGACCACAGAAACAAAAACGTTAGGCGCCAGGTCGGCAGTGATGGGCAGATTGTACACGGCGCTGTTGCTGTCCAATAATATGGTTTCCTGCTGTAATATGCGGCCGCGCTCGACCGTCACCAGGGCATAGCTCTTTCCCTGGAAGGGGGAGGCGATCAAGATCTTGGCGGTCTCACCGGGTGTGTACAATGAATGGTCGGAGACCAGCTCAAAACTCCGGTCATTGGACTGCCTCCATGGGATAAAGTCCTCGCCGGAGATCCAAAGGTAAGCTGAAGACCTGCCCTGGTTCCCACCTTGGTCCAGCACGCTGGCTTTGGCCCGGTAGACGCCGCCTTTTGGAGGGATGAAACTCATTTGCGCCCGGCCTTGCTCGTCTGAGACCGTTTTTTGGCTTTCAACCAGGATTTCCTCTACGCTGGTTTTCCATTCCAAGCGGCCGGAGGCATCCTGCTCCTGTACGCTGTACCATCTGCGCTCGACAATTTCGACAGTGATGTCCTGAGCAGGCAGCGCTTTTCCATCCCAGTCCAGGGTCACGATCTCAAAAGCGCTCTCTTTTCCAGCTGTACCCACGTAGCTTTGCGGACGAATACCCGGGTAAACAGCGCTGCGGTGGGCATTCACCTTTACTCTCCCGCTGACTGCATTCTTGGATATATCACTTACGGTGGCTTCAAAAGTAAACACCCTTCCAAGCCCGCTCTCACTGAGGTCTGCCGGCAGGCTGATACTGAAGGTCCCGTCCGGGCGCGTGCGCCCCTCCCCCTGGGCGATCGATTTCGCCGCCCGGGGAATGGCTGTCTTCGTAAATACCAGCGTCTTGTTCCGTATCTATAAAGGAGTAATCCGCGTACGCTTCCGGCGGGCTGTAATAAAACGGGCTGGCGTTCAGGGTCCAATCAACACGCGGCATTTCCCACACCGCCGCCGGAGTAATAGTCTGCGGAGAGGTTCACCTTGAACTTCTGGCCGCCCAGCAGGTCCTGTGGGTCAGCGCTGACATTGACCTGGAATTCAGGTCTGCGGTACTCCGCTACTGTAAAGCCTACCCCGCCAATGTTTTCTTTTCGATCGGGAAGTTCGACATCGATATTGTAATAGCCTAATTCGGCCTGCGGATCGAGCATAAATTCCCCGCTGAAAGTACCGTATTCCGAAAGCGGCAGGTCATCCTCGAATACCGTTTCCTTGTAATTGCTGACCTTAATATGCACCTTGCTTAACCCCAGGCAGGCTGTACGCCAGGTCATCATCGAAGCGCACAATGCCCTTGTAGTACACTGTTTGGTCAGGCCGGTAGATCGGGCGGTCGCTGTATGCGTATACCCTGGGCTGGTTGCCAGGCGCGTAGTAGCTGCTCCAGATCCCGTAATCATACAGGTTAACCCCCGATCCCCACTGGCTGCTGGTAAAGGCGAAGGACGGCTCTGCCGCGCTGGTCATCACGTAACGCGGGTCATAAGGTTCCTGCGGGTCAGGGAGTTCCAATTTCAACAATCCGTCCTCGTCCGTCGAACCATCAGCGATTGGTTGAAAGTCTTTGTCATATACGGAGAGTGAGACGCCCTCCATGGGCTGCCCGCTTTCAAAATCCGTCAGCCACAGCAGGCCTTCATTGGTGCTGGACTTGAAGGTGAGGTTAGCATTGGCGACCACCACCAGACGGTTGTCGAGGGCAGTTTGTTGTGGGTGGGAAATATCCGGAGTATCAAGGACCAGGTAATAAAATCCGGGATCAAGCGCCTCAGGTGTGAGTGTCTGCAGGATGCTTTCGTTCAGCTTTCCGGCGCTGGTAACGCCAGTTTCCCAAACCAGGGACTCATCCATTGGTTTGTATTCGGAGCGGTTTACCATCCCGCTCTGCAGTTCAACGAAGTCCTGTGGGGTGATTGCGTACAGCTTCACATCGATGGCGCTGACATTGCGGTAGGTGATGTAGAATTCCTGGGATACTCCTGCTCGCAGCAGGGCAGGCTCCCAGGGCATCTGCAGCCTGGCCTGTTTCCAGGCAGCCGGGGTGATGAAGCTTACCGTTTTCTCGCTGGAGATAGTATTACCATAGATATCCTGCATGCCGGGCAGGGTGCGCAGCAGGTAAGAAGTGGAGGGCTCCAGAACAAAGGCGCGCATGCTCCAATCATTGGGGTCATACCACCACTGGACGACCTGCTCCTGCGGTTGGGGGGAGATCACGATATTCTCTTTGACGCTATCAATGTCCATCGGTGAGGCGAACTTGATGAGCAGTTCAGGTGTAAACCCCTCTGTTTGCTGACCGTCGGGAGGGGAAATATACAGGACAGCCGGCGGCGGGATGGTGCTGAATGACCATTTCAATCCCTCAGCAAGCGAACCGCCATCAACTGCTTTGGCGGCATCATCCAATACCAGGGAAAATGTCCTCCCCAGTTCCAGCCCCAAAGTAGGAGTGATGGTCACCTGGGTGTCACCCTCGCTCCAGGAGGTTTTGAGTGACAGCGGGTCACCGCCTTCTGGGACCAGCCTGAAGGAAGCTTCACTGCTGTCCTTATCCATTGGCTGGTTGAAATTGATCGTAAAGTATTCGTCCGGGAGCACATTCTTGAGACCCGGCTCGGGATTGACCGCACCGCTGGAAAGCTGTAAAGACCGGATGCTGGGGGCGGTTGTGGTGAATTCCCACGAGAAATCTTGCGCCAAAACCGTCTCACCTGCAGCATCGGTAGTATCTGATTTGATCGTTACCTGGTATGTTTTTCCGCCTTTTAGCGGTTTCCCCGGTTGAAAGGCGTACACCGAAGTGCTGACCCACTCGCCGCGCCCGCTGACGTCCGGCTTGATCTCCAGCGGGTTGGGGAGATGGTCGCGATCACCAGCGGCCACCAAGGGAACCACCGGGCGGTTGAAAATAGCGGTAATCACTGCTTCACTGGCGATATCTGTGCTGCCGTCCTGTGGGAATACATGGCTGACCTGGAGCGGACTAGTGGTGTTAAAATTCACCAGCAAAGGCTCCCCAAGAGCCATCCCCTGTGAGCTGGCAGCCCCTGCTCCCAGCGTACCCAGGTAAGCAGAATCCGCCGCCAGTGGGGTCTCCTGGTTTATACCGCATGCTGCGATCATCCGGCCAGGTGATCTCGCCGCTGATCTCCTGCTGGTCTGAACCGCTCAATTTCCAGGCAGCCCCTGTCTTCACAGGGTCCATATCCTGGTCGAAGTGCAGGGTTATCTCCCCGCTGAGGGGCAGTTCCTGCCCTGCTGGGGGTTGGATTTCAACCACACGCGGCGCTAGCGGATCCCCTTGATCTTCGACGGGTAGGGCGCTGGGTGAAACGGCCGGCACTTTTTGGTCGGTTGGCGTTACTGGAGATGGCTGGACTGGTTTGCATGCCGCAGCCAGCAGTACTGCAGTAAAAACAAGATATGCAAAAAATGAAACGATTTTATGGGTGCAAAATGGGGGTTTCATCTTGGGCCTCCGCTGTAAATCTCCTGGCGATATTATTTCAGTTCTATGTTATACAAAATATTACAACCTTTATGGTCTATATGCGGGATTATATCACCTGTCAAATAACAATAGGTCATTAGCGCTGGTGGTCAGCGCCTGCCAATCAATCCTCCCGGGACAGGCATCTATTCCGGAAGTTGTTATAACCTCCAGTGAATATATCTTCGAAAATCCGGCTGAAATTGAAGCTGGTCTAACCTCCATCCAACTGGAAAACAAAGGTGAAGAACTTCACCATGCCCAATTGGTGCGCCTTAACGACGGTGTCTCGGTGGACGAATTCCAGGCAGCCATGCAGGCAGAGGATGAACAGCTGATGCTTAGGCTGGTCACCCTGACCGGTGGAGTTGGCCTACTGCCTCCCGGTGGGTCCGGGAGTGTTTTAATGGACCTGAAAGAAGGTCAGTACATTTTGCTCGATTTTATTCCCGATGCCCAAGGTGTGCCAAATCTCGCCAAAGGTATGGTTTCCCCCATGCGGGTAAATGCAAGCGAGTTCACCGAAGCCGCCCAGGCTCCCAGCGCGGATGCGGAGATTGTCTTGAAGGACTTTAATATGGTACTGCCTGATGAGATTAGCGCCGGCAGCCAGACCTGGTAGATCTAACAATGAAGGACCTCAACCGCACGAGATAATTCTGCTCAAGCTGGTTGATAACATGACCATGGATGATGTCCAAAAGTGGGGTGTAACTATGGAGGGTCCACCGCCATTTGAGCCGGTAGGCGGTATGCAGGGTCTAAGCGTGGGTGGCAGTGGTTACCTGGAACTCGATCTGAGCCCTGGCAGCTATATCGCCAGCTGCGATATACCCGACCCGGTTTCCGGAAGCCGCATCCAGACTTGAATGTTGATGGAGTTCGAAGTCAGTAAGATAATATGGGCTCCGGATGAATCTTGAAATTCTAGAAAAATCAAAAAAACTTCCGAGAAATTTAGTTACTCGGAAGTTTTTGATTATATGCCGGTATATGAAAATTAACCCTTCAGCAACAGCGATTCGATCTCCCGGGCATATTCGGCGCTGGGGGCATCTCCGGTGACCAGTTCAATTTTATCCCCACTCTTTACACCCAGTCCCAGTTCGACTGCCCGCGCGATCTGTTCGCGTTTGAAAATGGGTTTGTCTTTTAAGGCGCCAAAATACTGCAGCACCGCCAGACCGACCGCGTCCATCGCCACTCTATCCGTTCCAGCCAGCACCAGTTCGGAAGGCACCCGCTCACCCTCGTGCGGACCGCCGTTTTTGAAAGCTTCCACTCCATCCATCACGATCAGCGCCGGCGAATAAACCGCGTTGATCTCGGCGATCATGCGGCGCTGGTGCTGCGAAGTATGCAGTTCGTTCATGTAGTCGTAACCTAACAAACCGTCTTTTTTCGCCACCATGCCGACCGAGTTCTTGAGCGACATGGTGAACACCCCGCCGTACTGGTGGGTTTTCAAGCAGCAGGCCTGCACAATCACATCACAGTCCAGGCACGGTTGGGCGAACAGGAAACCGTCTTTCCAGTGGCTGCCGTCTGGCTGGTGTTTAACCCATTGTTTGGATTTTAGTTCATCGAAGACTATAGTCTCAAAACCCAACGCTTCTGCCATCTCGAAAGCGCCCAACTCGTCCATAACCCGGCGCGTGTTCCCCATCCCGCTGCGGTCGCCCACGGTGATACTTCCGGCGCCCATTCCTTGCAGCTGGGTCACCAGGCTGCGCAGCACATCCGGGTGGGTCGATCCAGGCGCCGGGTGGGCGCTGTTGTAGTTGGGTTTCAAGAACACGCTTTTACCCGAAACCGGGTTGGTGCCCAACAGTTCTATCGCTTTCCGGACGCCTTCGGCGCGGTTTGCTGTCTTCACGAATGCTATTTTTGCCATCTCGCCAATAATTTCCTTTGTGGGTTCGGGTGGCTTTGTTTGTGTTGGTTCCAGGTCCTCGACCTGCCCTTGTGTGGAAGTTAGTTCGGATTGGTGAGTATCAATCGCAGTCGCTGGAACACTGGTGCCTGTTGGTGCGGCAAGGGCCGGTATGTCCAGCCCAGCCCTCGAGCAGGCATTGAGGAAGGCGGAAAATGCCCCGATGCTGCTGAATGCCGCAGCCATGCTTAAAAACTCTCTGCGGCTGAAGGATGTTGGTTTTTTAGATTGGGTCATAATTGGCTGTATCAGGGTTCAATTTTGCTGGATGTATTTTACTATGATGGTCAACATAAATCGGGAGGTTGCTTTATGCCTCCCACACCTGTTCGAAGACCCGCAGGAAATTTCCGCCAAGGAATTTGAGCAGCACTTCATCCGAATGTCCGCGTTTTAAGAGCACTCTGGTCAATTCAGGAATCTTTGAGATGTCCTCCAGACCACGCGGCGCATAGGCGAGACCGTACAGGTCGCTGCCCAGACCGATGTGGTCTGGTCCCATTACTTCCAGTGCTGTTTCGATGTCTCTGACGACATCCTTTAGCTCCTGGTGTAAGACCCAAATTAAACCCAGCACCCCGCCTCGCTTCGCGATCGCCTCCAGCGTTTCTCGGTCGCGCGGCAGTTCAAGCCGTGGGCGTGGGAAACCGGTAAGAGGAGATGAACTCGATCGTATCTGAATTCGGGAACATGGTCGGTGTGCTGTGAGATAAAATCGGCGGCGCTGCGGTTAAATCTCAAAATCTCCCAAAATCCCACTTCGCCGATATGAACAAGGTCAACAATGATCTTGAGCTCATTCATCCTGCGGATCAAATCTTTCCCAAGCGGGGTCAAGCCGCCTTGCTGGTCTGCTGCGCCGCAGCCGTCCGCATAGATATTGCGGCGGGTATGCGTGAGGCTGGCGATGCGTAAACCCAGGGAATGGTACAGGTCCAGAAAGCGTATATCCGCCCCCAACGCTTCACAGCCCTCAAATGAGAGTATCAGCCCGGTCTTCCCCTCCCGCTTAATTTTGCGTAATTCAGCAGCGCTGGTGACCAGTTCAAGGTCGGAGTGTTCTTCTACCGCATGACGCAGCTGCCAGGTCATTTCCAATCCAGTGCGCAGACCGGTTCCCACCTGATCGTCCTCCAGGTATATGGCGCATACCTGGGCAGTCAACCCTGCCTGTTGGAAGCGAGGCAGGTCATACTGCCCCATTGGGCCGAAGTAGATGGTGTGCGGGCTCATATTGACCTGAGCGAAGGGATGTCTTTCCAATCCTGGTGGAGGGGTCCAATCTGCCGGATCAGGCACATCCTGGCGTTCTCCTATATCCATCTTTCCTTCGTTCATGGGCATCAGAATATCGGAATGACCATCGATGATGATGGCCAGTTGATGCAGTTCGTGCACACGCTGTTCGAGTTTATCCATAAAATTCTATCTCAGTCCGCTGTCTTGCTAATTCGAACTGGATTCGGATCGTATTATAACCATACTGGTGTAAGTGAATTTTACATCAAAAATAATGCTTTTGCCTATCCATGTCCTCGGGCGCGGGTACCAGATCAATTTGCCTCAAAGCGCTCATTAAACTCGGCATGGGCAGTTCTTTCCAATCAAAGGCGAACTTACTTTCCGAGAAAAGGCTGGTAACCTCCGAAGTCCGTACGGCTTTTTTGCCTGAACCCGGCGCGCCCCATAAAGATTCGACCGCATTCTCATATCAATGATATGATTCCTCCATCATGCAAGTATCCCTGATTGTTCACGGTGGATAGGCCTTAAGATTTCGCAGAATAAACATGCTAAATTTGTTGGTGATTGGCACGGGCGCGCCGTTTGAGTTTGAGGAATAAGTCAGCAAGCGGGAATAGTTAATACGTAATAAACAAGAGACAATAGTTCGCGTATCGGTATATGTAGACCAGATTTTAATACCGCGTAGCGGTACATCCCTGTCTGGGGCTGGTGTAACTAATTTTGAGTGGAGAACTAATTTTGAGTGAAGAACCGGTGATTGATCAAAAATATCTCGATACCCTCCAAAAAATCTGTGAACGCTTGAGTGGTTTTCAACTCAATTGGGTAATAACAGGAAGTATAGGTATGGCTTTGCAAGGTATGGATATTAAAGTTCACGATATAGATATTCAGACCGACCAATATGGAGCTTATGAGATTGCAGGTTTATTTTCGGAGTATGTGGTCAAGCCGGTTCATTACCTGGCATCCAAGTCGATGCGCTCCTACTTTGGGGTTCTGGAAATAGAGGGTGTAAAAATTGATATCATGGGTGACATTCAGAAATTGTTGGATGATCAAACCTGGGAAGAACCCGTCAAAGTTGAAATATACAAACGATGGGTAAATTTCGAAAATTTGTATGTTCCAGTCTTGTCGTTGGAATACGAGTACGAAGCATATCTAAAGTTAGGAAGAATCCAGAAGGCGGAAAAAATCAAAAATTGGTTGGATGCAAATCGCTTTACAAAGGCAGAAGAGGACACTGATCATCCTGAATAGGGGTTTGTTGTTCCCCAATCACATTTATCCAATATTTTTCCCAACAGCTTGTACTAATCCAGGAGACAGGCGCTCGCCAGTTTAGGATATCTTTGGAAGGCGGTATGTTATAATTAATGAAATTGATCGAGGGGGTCAATTTAGTACAAGTCTTACCAGTAAAGACTTGAATATAGGTCAACCAGATGGGGGTGGGAGTTATTTTAAAATTTATTTCGTTTTTTGAGATCCTGCGTTTTCATTACGTATGTTTTCTAAACAACAAATAATATATTGAACGGTTAATGATCGGATGCCATCTGTTGATAAAGTGAGCGCATCCGGAGGATAGAAACAGAGGTTTTTATCCTGGCCGCCATTCAATTATCCAACGCATACTGCGGATTTGACTTGGTCAGCGGCAAACCAGTCAAACCCCATTCAGGTTCCTTCATATTCATTATCTGTGAACGAATAGAAAGGAGGTCAAAGTGGCAAAACATTCACCTGCTTATTCAATAGGCGATATGGTCGTCCATCGCTATTACGGTGTTGGAAAGATCGAAAGTTTGGATAACAAACCCTTCGATGGTGAAAAGGTTGAGTGTTATAAGGTTTCAACCGACAATTGTGAATATTGGTTCCCTAAGAATAGTTTGGATAATCCGCGCGTCCACCCGGTGGCATCTCAAGATATGATAAAAGAAGCGGTTGAAATACTTCAAAGCGCTCCCAAGGATATTGAAAATGATCCAATTCAATGGAAAGAACGCATTGATGATGTCGTGGCTGACGGAAGTGTTATCGCCATAAGCACACTTGTTCGTGATCTGAATGCTTTGAAAATGCAGAAAAATCTCAATCGGACCCAGGATCAGGCGCTCAACAATCTGAAAGACCGTTTGCTGAGGGAATGGGCTGCCAGCATGGAAGTTGACACAAATTCCATCCGGCCGACTCTCCAGGCTTATCTTAATAAGAGCAATTCCTATCTTCAGAGCGCCACTTAGCTTCTCAAGGGCATATTCATTTTTTTGAGGGAATTTGTTATGGATGAAAACAGACCATCAATCCAGGAGCAGGAACCATCGCAGGGGAATATCGAAAAAGAACAGCATGGGGAACAGCAGCTGCGTTTACAAGAACAAAAGCTTCTGGAGCAGCAGCAAGAGATTGAAAGAAAACAAAGGCGAGAACAGCAGCGTTTGGTTGAAGAGCAGCAAGAAGAGCAGCGTAAACAGCGCCTGATAGAACAAACGTTGATAGAACAAAAAAATGAAGAGAACCGCAAGCTGAGGCGTAAAGAACAGCAGGAAATGGATGAGAAGTTGGAACGGGACCGGTTGGGAAGGAAAAAGGAGTCGTAGGAACTTGATATTGTGCACACGCCACAATATCTGAAGCCTTATTCGTCCTGGCTGGAGATCAAACAGGCCCTAAATAAGGAATCTAATATAACTATTACAATATAAAACGCAATAGTGTGTTATAGTTAAGTGCTTGATTAACATTTGTTCTGAAAATTTAGATATATCTTTTGATTTGGAACCCATGTTTGAACTGGCAATAATCTATGAAAGGAGTTCCAAATCATGACTGAAAAACAACAAGGCACCGTAAAGTGGTTCAATGGTAGCAAAGGCTACGGTTTTATTGAACGCGAAAATGGAGAAGATGTATTTGTGCATTTCAACGCCATCATAGGCGATGGATACCGCAACCTGGATGAAGGGCAACGTGTAGAATTTACCGTTACCCAAGGCGAAAAAGGTCTGCAGGCGCAAGACGTAGTAACTATCTAATCAATAAAGCATAAAACGAAGACAGGGCAGTAGTTACAAAGCTGCCCTGTTTTTCTTTAAATTTACAAATCACCGCTAAGAAACCCAGGGAATCAGAAAACAATCAAGAATAATACATACTCCTGACGGTAAAATGTGGATTGCGTTGAATTTCGTGTAACTATTTGTGAAAAATGTCATCTAAGTAACTAGATGAAATAATATATAAAAAATTTTGGAGAAAAAATGTCTAAAAAAGAAGAACTGATTAAAGGATTGAATGAAGATTTGGCAGCCGAACTGGGAACGATCATTCGTTATACCTACCAGGCTGGCCACTCTTTCGGCGTTATGGGTATTGAAATGCGCGAGATGTTTGTTGAGGAACGCGAGGATGAACTCGGCCATGCATCTTATCTAACGGATATCATTGTAGACCTGGGTGGTGAACCTACTACAACCCCGATGACGTTCGATAAACCGGTAACACTGAAGGAAATGCTGGAAGTCGATATTAAAATGGAAGAAGCGGACGTCGTCAACTATATGGCTCACGCTGCGCTGGCGGATGAGCTTGATATGGTTGATGTCAAGATGCGGTTGGAAGAAATGGCGGCTGACGAAGCCGGTCACGCCCGCGAGCTGCGTAGAATTCTCAAAGGTTTGTAAAAAATTTCAACCACAAATCCCCGGAAGTTAGAATTTTCCGGGGATTTTCATCTTAAAGACACATACACAGTCCAGCGTAACTGCAGGGCGGGCATGCTGGGCTTTCCCTGCGTCAATTCTTGCGGATAGTGATGTCCGCACTACATCATATTTTTGGCTGAAGATATTCCCCCGAATGGTTCAATTGTTTCGGTCGCAGAAAGTTTATCATTTAATCGGTTAATATCCTTCATAAAGGAACTGCCTCGTTTTGTATATTACGCACAAAGTCGCGGTCATCCACCTCAGGTAGCACAAAAGTTGGTATTACATCGATACCAACCCCAAGCAGTTGTTCAACCTCGAATTGAAAACCGCCAACTCCCAATGCGGAGGCGCCATCATCCATTTCTATTAGGAAATCAACATCGCTGATATCACTGTCATCTCCACGTGCGGCTGAACCAAACAGGCACACCTTGCTGATATTGTGCTCATGTAATCCGCCGAAAATCGAATGGTTTTGGTGTCGCAAATTTGGTGATGATCTACCAGCCTGATATCTATGATAATTTCAATTTGCTAATTGGTTTGTAGTATTCAGGTAAGATTACGTTCATTAACCGCGTCATAGTAAACAGTAAGCACTCAAAAATCCAATTGGTTTCTACGCAAAGGAGAAAAAATGTCTGTTTCAACAATCGATCAAAAAGTTAGCGCTTCATCCACCAAACTTGCCGTCTCTGGCGCCATTGCCGGGCTTGCCGGCGGCGCCGTCTTCGGTATGATGATGATGATGATGGGTATGCTGCCGATGGTTGGCATGCTTGTGCGCCAGGAAAATGCAGTTGTCGGTTTAATGGTCCACATGCTGATCAGCGCCTTCATCGGCGCCGTGTATGGCTTGGTGGCTGGCAGGTTCGCAATCAATGCCACCAATGCGCTTATTGGCGGGATCATCAATGGGGTAATCTGGTGGGTACTGGGCGCCCTGGTGTTGATGCCTTTAATGCTGGGCATGTCTCAGATGGTCTTCGCTATCGGTCAAGCGCAATTTATGAGCTTGATGGGACATTTAATCTACGGCCTGGTGACTGCATTCGTCTTCATCCCCCTGGTAAAAAGAAATTAATAATTAATATTTATCTTCCCCAAGACGAGGCAGGGTTTGAACCAATCTGCCTCGTTTTTTCTTTAAGTAAGGAGGTAAGAATAATATTTAAAAAAACATCTTTGAAGCTGAAAGAAAAAAGATCAATACTTTTTTTTTCAGTTTAACTTAAGAAAATCCATTCAATGGAGTGAAATTTGATATTGGAGGCTATCTCAAAAGCTGTAGGGAGGCTATCCTTAGCCGCCAGTAATGGTGTGGTAAGGATTCTATCCTTCACAGGACCAAAGCCTGCGCTAATTTACTGGTCAGGCGTGATTTCGAAATGCCGATCAGTTTTTTTTATCCTCTCAAGGACACCGATCCTTATGGACAATTGTCCTTACGGACACCTGTCCACATTAGCAATTGCCGCCCTGATCTCTCCGATGCGGTTTTCAGGATTGGGATGCGTGCTAAAGAACTCCGGCGGTCTCATTCCCTTGGAAGCCTCATCCAGGATGCGCATCACCTCCAACATTTGTCCCTCATCGTAACCAGCCTGGTGCATCAGGCACACTCCTAAATAGTCCGAACTCGAGCTCATCCCCACGCCCGTATTTCATCGTGACCAGGTTCCCGATCAGCATCGCTACCTGGGCGGTGGCCATCGAGCGCGGGTTACCCGGGTCATAGGTAGCCAGCACGACCGCCCCGCTCAATCCACTGGTCAGTTCCTGCTGGGCAATGCGCTGCGCGCCGTGGCGGGCGATCACGTGCCCAATTTCGTGCGCCAGTACGCCTGCCACCTGATCTTCGTTTTCCAGCTGCCGGAACAGGGCGTCCGTGATGAATACCTGACCGCCTGGCAGCGCAAATGCGTTCACTTTCTGGTCGTCCGCCAGCAGGTGAAACTCGTACGGGTAGTTACCGCGCCTGGCAGCCGAGTTCTCGACCAGCCTTTGACCGATGCGGTCGACCAGCGCCTGCGCTTCGGGATCGGCCTCCAAACCGCCGTGCAAACGCGCCATTTCAGGGGCTGACTGCAAACCCAGCGCGATCTCCTGCTCCCTGGTGACGGTTATATACTGCTCCTCTCCCGTGATGGGGTTGATGGTCTTTGAGCCCAGGAAAGTGATGATCGCCAGGGCAGCCATTCCCAGGGCTAATGCCAGGCGGATACACCCTGCACTGCCGCGCGCCCGACCGCTCCTGGGATGCACGCGGGTGCGCATATTGGAGCGGATAATATCTGGTTGGAAGCGTGTTGTAGTTGTTCTGGCCATGCTGAATACTCCTGTATTTGGGGCTGTCTAATAAGATATGATTGTCATGCTGAGCGGAGCGAAGCATCTGGTTTTCATCGAGTGAGACTCTTCACTTCGTTCAGACGCGTTTTGTCAAGACCTAAAACTTTTACTAGACGCATTGAACTAGCAGTGTCAAAGCACACAATTTGACCTGTATCACACGAATAACGGCACTTTAACAATGGAACAAAACCATACATAATCCAAAATTCTACGATAGCTCAAAAAATGGTTATCTAATTGGGTTTAACCCGCATTGCATGTTTCCGCATATGTAGGTTCTCATCATAGGTTACTCCATCTTGCCAGATCCGCCAAGCGATCGACAACCAACGATTAGCCAAGCGGCGGTAGGCATGGCTAAAGGACTTACAACGTGGTAGCGCCATCTGGAAGTATGTATTAGCCCAAACCAACTCTTTCAGCGAAGCCCTGGCCCACATTTGGGCGATATTCCGGAATTCACGGTCACAAGCATAGCGAAACAGGACATACTTTCGCTTTCCGCTCTGTTTGGTGTAAGGGCAGGTGCCAGCCACACTTTGCAGGGCCTGAGTAGTTGGAAAACGGTTTCGATTATCGCCAAACTTAGCCAGTAAAGCTGGAGCCAGCCTTTTACCCGCTCCGGGCAGAGATGAGAAGATGGGTGCATCAGGATGAGCAGCGAAGAGCTTATTGATCTCGCTCTCAGTAAGCGCCCGTTCTCGCACCAGCTGTAAGCTCAACTTGGAGAGGCGCACGGCTTCTTCACGAAAGGCCTGCACCGTCGCTTGCTCTGCCTGAGGTTGATTTCTTTGCAAGCGAGCAAAACAAGCCGGAAGTTTATTCGGATTGGGATAACGATGCTGCTTGGCAAAGCGGCGAAAATCCTCAAAAGTGAGCTTTTCAGCGTCAGCGGGTATTGGGAAGGCACAAATGAACTCCAATGCAATCTGCGTATCCAGGCTGCTGAAAACATAAGCTGCATTGGGGTAGTAGCGCCACAACACCGTCCGCAAACGATTTGTAATCTGGATGATGCTGCGGGTTAGAAAACGCTGTAAACTAACCCGTGAAGCGATTTGTTGTGTCAGCGGGAGATCTGGCCGCCATAGCGTCAGACGATGACGATCAGTGCGCAGGATATCAGCAATTAAACCCGCATCACTTCTATCGCTGCTAGCTCCACTGGACCCGTAACGACCCCGTGAGCGATTGACCTGAAAAGGAGGCAAAACGAAGATGCTGGAGTAATCACGGCTCCATAAGTAGTCTAGAAACAGGTTATGGTGAGTTTCAATACCAACCAAACATTGTTGTGGTTGAACACCCATAATCTCTCGCTTTTCATCGAAGAGTTCGAAACCTTCCGGTGAATGCTCAATGGTTAGATGAGAAATGTGACCTCCTTGTTCGTTCATGAAAACAATATCGTGTTTGTCTTTACTCCAGTCGATTCCGATGTATACTTTCATTAGGACCTCCTGGAGCTATCGTAGAGGCCCAGGTGACACCAACCCGGTTGAATGTGTTCTAGTTATGGTGCTCTTGGCACGACGCGTTTTCGACCTTCCGCCGGGGGTAGTCTGAGGGGGCGGTCTGAACGTGGCGCTCTCAGCGCTGAATGACATTGGCCCTTATTCCTCAGACAGGTGCCAGTGGGGTAGACGGATTGTGGTAATGTTCCATGTCTGTTCTACCCCATTTTTGCACCTTTGCCAATTGTATGGTAACTAGAGTGACAAACCTTTTGGGACAACCCCTTTAATCCCTGAGATGGGATATTACTTCTCAACCGGTACAAATTCTTCATCCTCCAGCAGCTCGTATATGCCCCCGGCCAGCGCCCCGAACAGCACGTGACTGAGCAGGACGATCCAGCTGCGAAGCGGAAAAAACCACGGGAAGAAGTAAGAAATAGCGAAGAAGTTAATCACGTAAATCGCTAGCCCGAGCGCCGCCCCGCCCAGAAATCCGACTAACAACCCCCAGCGGAAGATGACAACGGCTACCAGGCAGCCGTAAAAAACCGACAGCACAAGCTGCACCAGCAGGGCGGCCAAGAATATACTCAGATCAAACCCCGCCGGTGGGGGCAGGGCGCCCTCTCCGAGGATTATTGAGGCGGTCAGCCTGACATATACCCACGGGCTGCCCAGGGTAATCCAGCTCAAGATAATATTGAGCACGAAGATCAGCGCGCCGCTGATAATGCCTGCCCACAGGGCGGCACCCCAATCCAGCACCTGGCGCATCCTAGCCCTAACCCGACCTTTCATATAAAGCTCCTATCGATCACTAAGTGATTTACCTGCACCCTCTTCCTCCAGATGTTTCAAATCCACCATTATTATAACAATGTACATTCTGCCGGGTATCTAATCTACAAGTATTGTATTTCGCTAGACTAATCCGCTCTCTACTTATAATGAAGGAAGGATTTGTGTTAGGAGAGGAGATATATTAGGTGAAATGAATTTCTGGCGCGATCGATCCCGGCAGATAGGAGGTGGAGCAAAGCGAGGTCTTTGGGGTTGGGCAGCAGCTCAGTATCAGTAACCAAATTTTACCCCTTGCTTGAAAAGCTCAATGATACGGATAATTCCTTACGTTATTATCCAGTTTTTGCCGGTAAATATTTGTAGATTCAGATTACACTCACCTTCACTGATGGCGAAAACTTATATTCCTTATTGTTCAATAATATAATTACTCCAGATTTATGGGATAGAAACAACCAATTCAGGGAAACAAAATGATACGAGATCGGCAGGCATGGTCTGAATGGGAAGACCAATTTCATAGGAGTAAAGCTGTGGATTTTCGCCAGAACCTGCGAATATACGAAGCTTTATATCGGCATGCGCGCCTGCTGGGTGTATTACCGCCTGAGAACCCCCTCGAAGGTATAGAGGAAAAGATCCGTTTTGCAAAGGCAATCAATGTTTCAGGAAATCCTGGAATCGATCGCAATTGAGCTGGACCGCCGCGGGATATCCT
Source organism: uncultured Chloroflexia bacterium (assembly GCA_963753725.1). Taxonomy (GTDB): domain Bacteria; phylum Chloroflexota; class Anaerolineae; order Anaerolineales; family UBA4823; genus CAVWDI01. The sequence goes on from CAVWDI010000010.1 coordinate 158,181, forward strand.
ACTTGGTTATAAATCTTCAACTAAGTTCCGCAAACCCAAGGAGAGATCCACCAGCTTCTGGTAATCAACCAGTTCCGGTCTATCCTTGGTTGTATGGGTGATATAGGTTGATAGATACATAAAATCCTTTGAAGTGATCGCCACTGCCGGGCGTCCGTTCTGGATGAAAATGGAGTGGTCGCTCTGGTACCACTGCACACCTTCGTCGATCGTTTCATATGGGGTGAAAGCCCTGCGAATCGAATCAGATTGATCTGGTGTGGGGTTGTAAGTCGAATAATGCGTATCCCCTTCAATATATCCGGCAGCATCGATATTGATCGCCAGCAGGATTTCATCGAATTTACCCTGGTTCACCTCCACCAGCTGCACCTCACCGTTGGCGCCGTAATAATCCTCCCCGTTTATAGCGACCAACTCCACCTGAAATTCACCTGCGTAGTCTTTCAGCAGTTCCGCCAACAGCAGCAGCGTCACGATGCCGGTGCCGTTGTCCAGCGCGCCGGGAGTGCCGTCCTTGGCGTCGATGTGGGCGCAGACTACGATCCTGCGCTCCGGCTGTTGACCTTTGCGAGCATACACGTTGCTGCCTTTGGATGGAATCCGCTCGGCTTCGAAGGATAAATTGATCTCTTTCGCCCCAGCCAGTGCAAGCCGCTGACCTTCTTCTGCGGTCATATACACCGAAGGGATGTCAAAATCCCCGTCTTCGATCAGCGGAAATGGATACATACCGCCCGCCAATTCCGGGTTGCGGGAGGTGGCCGCGATGATCGCCAGCGGGCGCGCTTTTTCGATCAGCCGGTATATCTCTTTGTGATGGTCTGGGTTGTAGAAGGTGAAGTTCTTCGGCATCAATTGTTCTTTGGCGATATCGCCGTGCAGGAAGAGGATTTTTCCGGCAGCATCCAGCGCCTCCAATTCCGGGAGTGTGGCGGCTTCAACCATCTCTGCCGTGCCGTGCCAGCCCAGCGAGTAGGGGCTGACGAACGCCTCAAAGGTTTGGTCGCCGGCCCTCATGTGCACGTCTCCATATATCAAATCGATACACTCAAACGCTAAACTTTCAACTGCGAAGCCGAAAGCGGCAACAGTTTCGGCAAAGAAAGCGGTGGCTTCCTGGTTGCCCTGGCTTCCAACCCGCCGCGTTTTAATATCCACGCACAACGTGTTCAGGTAAAGCTGCGCTTTTTCGATTAAATCTGTTTTTGTCATCCTTTCACCTTTTTGATCTATTTCTGGATCGATCGACAATTTTGAAACGCCTATTTTAACTCAAAAAGGACTGACAGTCCTCCATACTGTGGAATAGTTTAATAATTTATCTGGTGAAAGTGTTCTTTGCGCTGAAGAGTCTCATAGGACTGCCAGTCCTCAACGCTGACTCGAACTTTACCCACACGCCCAGGCGTCGATTTCAACTTTGAAAGCGGGTCTGGCCAGACCCGCCGCGAACAGCAAGGTCATACAGGGCTTGTGCCCGTTCAACTTTGCGTTGATCATTTCCCGGCGTTCCTTTGCGTTCATCTCGTTCATAAGATAAAACGTCAATTTCACCAGGTCTTTAACTCCCATATCCGCCGCGTGCAGGTTGCGAATGATATTGTCCAGGGACTCGCCCAACTGTTCGATGGGATCTTCCGGGAGCGTACCGTCAGCTGTCATCCCCACCTGACCGGATATCACCAGTCAGCGTTCGTCACCGGTTACCTCAATCTGGTGCGTGTAGTTTGCCAGCGGAGAATGTATTTCGCTCGGATTTCTATAGGTTTTCATGCGCTTTATTTCCTCATTGTTATGAGCAGGTAGGATGAAAGGTGGTATGTAAGTCTTCCATGGATATCCAGCAAATCACTGGCAGGGTGATAATGCTCCCAAACCGCCAGGTATTTCAACTTGCCGCCCACAGCGGCGTTTGGGATGTTGCGATTATGCGTCCCGGCATCCTGCCTTGTCACAACGATTTCGAATATCGGACCCAGTGATTGTATCGATTGCTTTTGAATCAAAAGACCAGGTAGTTATCAGCAAAAGGCTCGATGCACACAGAAATAAGATAAAAATTGATTTGAACATTTCCCCCTCCCTGAAAAGGTAATTCTTATATCTGGTTTACTTATTCATCAACACCTATTATACATGGGACTTATTCAGTGCTCTTACAGATACGCAGGACTTCATTCACCAGGACCTCGAAATCCTCGCGTTTGCTGCGGTGGTTGGTGATGGCGGCGTGCAGCACATAATGTCCATTAAGGATTGTGCCTGACACCACCGCTATGCCCCTTTCCTGCAGTTCGACCTCGATATATTTATTCAACTGATCAAGCTGCGCCTCATCCATACCTGGCTTTACATATCTAAAACAGACCACATTGAGCGGCGCTGGCGCGCTCAACTCCAAATGCGCTGTGTCTTCTACCAATTCGGATAAGTAGCGCGCCTGGTCGATATTCTTCTGTATCATGCGCCCGTACTTTTCCACGCCGTGTTCTTTCAGCGTCATCCAGGCTTTCAACGCACGGAAGCCGCGCGAAAGCTGGAATCCGTAATCGTGCAGCCAGGGTAAATCTGTACCGGTCATGCCGCGCGTTTCACCGCCGTGCGCCAGGTATGCAGGGGTATAGGCAAACGTCTCCCGGTGCGCTTCTTCGTTCTTCACCAGCACGCAGGCAATCTCGTACGGCATGTACATCCACTTGTGCAGGTCAAAGGCCAGCGAATCAGCTCTTTCCATGCCTCTCACCAGGCGTTTTGATTCAGGCGCCAGCTTTGTCCACGCCCCAAATGCACCGTCGACATGCAGCCACATATCTTCACGCTCACAAATATCTGCCAGCGCCTCCAGGTTATCGATAGCTCCGGTGTTGGTCGTGCCTGCCGCTCCTGCTACGCAGAAAGGCAGATGTCCGTCTGCGCGGTCCCGGCAATCGCCTCTTTAAGTGCATGCAGGTCGATTTGGAATTCATCGTTGACCGGCACCACCCGAAACCCATCGCAGCCTAAGCCCAGCAGTTCCACAGCTTTGTGCACCGAGCTGTGCGCCTGTTCGGAAGTGTACATCACCATTTTGTAAGGCGCTGCATCCATGCCAATCATCCCGCAGGTCATATCTGGCTTTGGTATTGCGGGCGACTGCGATCCCGATCAGATTGGCGGCTGAACATCCGCTGGTCAGCAATCCGCTGGCAGATGACGGGTAGTCCAGCATTTGTTTGAACCAATCCAGCACCTGGAATTCGACATAGTTGGCGCTGTGGTGCGAAAGACCACCGCTGGCGCCGACGTTCATGGTGGCGGACAGCAATTCGGCATAATTGCCGAGTCAGCGTTCCGGTACCCAGCACCCAGCCCCAGAACCTGGGATGGATATTGCCGGAGGGGTAGGGCAGGATATGCTCGAGGAACTCTTCGTATATCAGCTCTGGCAGGTTGGGGTTCCACCGGCAGGGGTTTTGAAAATAAGGATTTGGATCGATCCGGCATGTGCTGCCAGGCAGGGCGTTCGTCGACGGTCTTGCAGGTAGTCGACCATATCGTCCAGCATGCGGTGTCCGAGCGCCCGCATCGATTCCCAGTCCTGGGGGTCAAGCGTTTCTTCGGAATTTGGAAGGTTTTTTATTGGAACCATAGTGAAATACCTTTAAAATCGAATTTTTATAACGCAGTAATTGTAATCAATTCCATGGGATATTGCTCGGATTGTTGAAAATTCCTCGGGCAATCTGTTAAATGCGCTTGATTATGCGGAGACGAAAAATAAATGGATAGTCATTCCGAGCCTGCGAGGAATCCCTTAAACGCGAGCGTAATAATAATGTATGCTAGTAGAAATGAAAACAGTAGATAAAGAATCAGCTATTTACAATTACCACCCGCCAGTATAATTATCAAATTCGCGCGTTAGGGATTCCTCCTTTCACTCTCGCAAACAACGCGAGATTAAAATCGGAATGACCAATAAGTAGGAATTCTTACCGTTTTTTTGTTTGCTGCGTAAGATTTAGATCATGCAAAATGGTGGGATTGCAATCAAATTGACTCAATGCGGCTCGATAACAATATCCTTCCAAAGCCACCACTTCAAGGGAGAAGTTGAGATATTCTTGACCCACGGCTTCACCAGCATGTGGAAACGCAGGTAGCTCAAAGGAAGAAAAGGCGCTTCTTCCACCAGGATTTTATCCGCCTGACGGTACATACGCATGCGCTCTGTTTGATCCAGGACTCTGCGAGCGCCCTCCACAAGCATATTGAAGGCTTCATTCTGCCAACCAGAAAAACCAATCCACCAGTTTATGCGCAGCACATCGTCTGGGTCAGGATAGTTCGCATACCAGCTCACCATCCACATGTTTGGAGCACCTTCGGAGACCATGTCATAAAAATTGACCCATTTTACTGGTTTCCAGGTAATATTCACCCCTAAAATTTTGAGCCACTGTGATTGAAGGTGCTTGCAAGCCAGGTCATGACCGGGATCATCCCTAGCTAAGCATTCCACGCTGGGAAAACCAGCACCCCCCGGATAGCCGGCTTCGGCGAGTAAATTACTGGCAAGGTCTGGATCGAATGCCAGGCCGGTATCAGCGGAATGCCCGGGCATCCTGGGAGGTACGAACCCACCTGTTGCCGGGAACGAATACCCTTTCAGAACTACATTAGCCAGGTATTCACGGTCTGTAGCCATGGCAAATGCACGCCGGATCCGGTCGTCATTGAAGGGTGGATTACTTACATCAAAGCTGATAAAACTGGTGCTCATCCAAGGACCAGCGATATAATCTCCTGCAAAACGCTGACGTGCGCTGGCCAAATCCAACAAAGGTAGGTTCCAGCAGATATCAAGTTCATCCTGGGCGTACTTGTTTAGCGTATCTGCGTGCTGGCTGGAGAGGAACGAACATTCTACCCGCTGAACGTTTCCTATTGTCCGGCCGTGATAGGTGGGATTGCGCACTAGAATTATGGAGTCACCTCTATTCCAGGATTCCACCCGGAAAGGCCCGTTGGTGACCACATTTTCTAATTTTATCCAATCATCTCCGTAAACTTCGATCACATGCTGAGGCATCGGAAGAACCGCCACGAATGCCATTAGATAAGGGAAGTAACTGGTGGGTCCTTCCATTTCAACTTCCAGGGTAAATTTATCCAGAGCTCGCACGCCGACCAGGGCAGGATCATTCACCTCCCCTAAGTGGAAAGACAGTGCATTCTTGATATCGAATAGAAAATCAAACCAACGCTGGTTATTAGTTGGATCCAAAGTGCGTTTCCAGGTATATTCAAAATCGTGCGCTGTTACCTGGACACCATCGCTCCAGAAGACATCATCCCGCAGGTGGAAAACGTATTTACTGCCGCCGTCCAGCACCTCCCAGCTGCGCGCTACGTCGGGTACCACGCCCAGATCAGGGCTGATTTCAACCAGGCCGCTGAAAAGATGGTCCCACATCACATGGCTGGGAAAATCCATTGCCAGGCCTAATCCCAGCGTGGAAGGTTCTACGATATTCACTCTCAATGCATGCGGTGCAGATGGGGGGAGTCAGGAGCTTTTCTTTTCTCCTCACCCATCATCTGCCAGAAGACAAATCCTTCCTGGTATGCCTGGCGGGAGGATATAAAATCGAAGGCGTTATGGAAGGTCAATCCCAATTTCATTTGAGTTCGGGCGGCGCGTTCTAAATCACCGCTCTTTTCCAGGATTACCAGAGCTTGGTTATAACTATCGATCGCCTCCTGGTTAGCGTACAGGCTACGTGCCCTATCACCGGCTTTGAGCAGGTAATTTGCCGCCTTTTCAGCTTGTCCAGCACGCTGGTAGTGAAAAGCCAGCGCTTCATAATCATCGGGATGATGTTTCTCGATGGCAGCTGCGGCAAAAGAATGCAGCTTCCGACGTTTAGAGGCGCGTGTGCTTTCCATAAGCGTAGTGGGGATCAGTGCGTGTACAAAAGCATAAGTATTTTTTCCATTCCTGGTCATCCCTTCAATTAATTGCGCGCTTTCGGCGTATTCCAGCGTCTCGACGACTGTATCCTCTTCCAGGTCGCTTGCAAAGATCAATGTATCAAAATCGAACTCGCGTCCGATTACTGCAGCCAGCAGCAGGATTTCCTGTGCTGCCTCAGGCAGTACTTTTACCCGCGATTGGATGACAGTCCGTACACTCTGGGGGATTCCTAATTCTTCCACACTTGGCCGGTGCCAGCGTCCGTCCATATAATTAACCTTGCCGCTCTCCACCAGCGCTTTACATACTTCCTCGATATAGAAAGGATTACCCTCGGTTTCATCATATATGCCATCTAAAAAATCGGGAGTGATCTCTTCAGCAAATAATAAACCCAGCATTTCACTGCATTGCTCTCGATCCAGGCGCGGCAGTTTCAGATGAGTGGTAAGCCCTTCTCGCCGCAGGTCAAGCAGCATCTCATGGAACACCTCCGCCTCCAGCGGAATGATGTCCCGGAAAGTGGTAACGATCATAATTTTTTGACTGCGGGTGTGACGAGCCAGATGGCGCAGCAGGTGTAAAGTGCCGCTGTCCCCCCAATGTATGTCTTCCACGACCAACAGCAGCGCATCCCGTTCGCTCAATTTGCTGAAAGTAAGCAGCAGCGATTCAAACAGGCGGTGCTGCGCAGTTGTTGGGTCATCTAGGGTTTCTTTGGAAGTTATGTGTGGGAAATGGGCACGCAGGTCCGGCAGCAGGGTCATCAGATCAGCCAGTACAAAATCCGGAAGTTGAAAATCCTCGATCGCATACTCTTCCAGTGCGCTGCGCAGGATTTGTGTGAAAGGTGTGTAAGGAACCCCGCCTTCCGCGTAACATGCACCGCTCAGTACCCGGCCGCCGGATATTTGCACTCCAGTTTTAATTTCTCGCACCAGGCGCGTCTTGCCGATACCCGGTTCTCCGCTGATCAAGAGCATTTGTCCCTGACCCGACAGAGTTCGGTTCCATAATTTTCTGGCCTCGCTAACTCACTTTCCCGGCCCACCAAACTCCCCCTTGTGATGCGTTCCAGCACCGAGACTTCCTCGTCCTGGACAGCCTCTCGGTCCAACATTTCAGGCGATTCGAGGGTCTGCTTGACCTCAGCTGCATTGGCAGGGCGGTCGATGGGATTTTTGCTCAACAAGCGCAGAATCAAGTCTTCAAGTGGGAGTGGTATTTCCGGGTTTCTGGCACGCGGTGGGCGGGCAGGAGCGTGAATATGCTGGGTGATCACCGCCAGCGGGTCTTCAGCGTCAAAGGGTAAGCGACCGGTTGTCAACTCGTACAGCATCACCCCCAGTGCGTACAGGTCGGCACGCCCATCGAATTCCTTGCCCAGGGCGACTTCGGGCGCGATATAGTAAACAGTCCCGGTGATTTGTCCCGCGCTGGTTATGCGTGAGGCAACCGGACGCGCTAATCCAAAATCAGTCAGCTTGACTGTACCAGTGGTTGTGATAATCACATTTTCCGGTTTAAGGTCGCGGTGCACGATGCCGTGTTGGTGTGCGTAATCCAGGGCGCTGCATATCTGCCGGGTGATAGAAAGTGTACCCTCAAGGGTATCGGTTTTTATTTCGTGCAGCGATTTCCCCTCACCCCTCTCCATCACGATATACGAGTTCCCATTGGCTTCGCCCGCGTCGTAAACTGTGATGATGTTGGGGTGGTTGAGTTTCGCGGCAGCCTGGGCTTCTTCCAGTAAGCGGATCCCGTCTTCGATGCTCAATGTTTCGACGGGCACTACTTTAACAGCCACTTCACGGTCGAGCAATAAATCATGGGCATGATAAACGATGCCTGTGCCGCCCCTGCCCAGTTCCTCTTCGAGGTGATAACGATCATCAAGTATGTCGGAGCCCGAAGCGGTTGAGGGTATTGGTTTTTCAACCACGGGCCATGGTGCCCGCTGCAGTTTGATAGCCTCATACAGTCCCGTGGTTTCGGGCTCGGTGGTAACGCCCAATTCCTCTTTCAGTAAGCGCTCCAATTCGTTGTACTGGCGCAGGGCGGCTGCGCGCTGATTTGAGCTGGCATATAAACTTATCAGCTGCCTATGAGCGGGTTCGTGTAATCTATCTAACTGCGACCAGCGGCGGGCATATGTTATCGCTTTTTTGGGTTCTGCCTGGGACTGCAGACCAGATACAAGGCTCTCAAGCAGTGAAGCGAATTCCTGGCGTAATCCTTCGCATTGGAAAAACTGCCAGTCATCGAAACCCGGCGTGTCGGGCAGACCGAAACCTTCCAGAAAATCCCCCCGGTAAAGTTCCACAGCCTCTTCCATCGCGCTTCGGCACTCAGTGCAGATTTCGTCGGATGGGTGATTGTGCTCATCTTTGACAGCTGCCAGAATTCTGAATTTACCGATATCCAACTCGATTTCCGCAGTTGGATCCAAACGGATCGTATCCCTCTCAATTACCAGGAATTCCCCTCCGAGTGATTTTTTGAGCACCGAAAGGTTGCGGCGCAGACCCGCGCGCGTGCATAACTGGGTTCGTGGTCCGGCCACAATAAAGCTACCAGCGCTTCACGGCTGTGGCTATCCCCGGTTACAGCCAGGTAAGCCAGCAGGGCTGTATTTTTACGGACGTTGGGCTTAAATAAATCACCGTCAAGCTCAAATTCTGGTGCGCCGAGCAGTGATATGCGTAATTTTGAGGTCATTTTTCCCCACTTATTATCTAACCTACTGCAATTCTATGCTTTGTAACGATTTTGGAACGTTCATGGGACGCCTCCTTGAACGACTGTAGGACGCCTGCTGGCTAAAATGGTAGCAAGTAAAAGTTGTCATAGATCCTATCAAAACACAATACATCAAAAGGGAAGAAATTCCCAGAAATTCAAAAAGGAGTGAATAAGATGAACAGCACCAGTATACTCGAACAATTTGTTGTCAAGGGGAAAGATGAAAAAGTGCAGGGACGGATACTCTCCACAATATTCGTTATTATAACGGCAATTGTACTCGTTGCTGTCGCCGTATTTACAGTAATATCGGCAAGCAATTCTGCGCTTGGCGAGACTGCATCTGTAGGGTTGTCGCAAAATCCGGAATTGATGGTCGCCGAACGTTATGCAGCTGATGTGGCTGCCAGGGGCGAGACGCTCTTTGAGATCACCAACCCGGAGTTGAACCTGGTCCAGCGCCTCGAACAGGCTGAGATCGAAATCTCGCAGTATCCAAATCCGGAATTGATGCTTGTTCAGCGAGCTGCGCCAAACTGGGTCACAAATCCGGAGCTCAAACTGGTGGAGAGTTTAGCTGAATCAGCACCTCCAAAAGCAGTGCTGATGTCGATCCGAACGCTTCGATGCTGACATTGCGGTTGGCTCGAACCTGACCATCGATCAAAAATACGCAGTCATGGGTGTGGAAGTCAGCGCACCAGCCAGATCTACGCTAACCCTGAACTGAGTGTCGCCGGCCGCTATGCCGAATCGATCGCGCCAGCAGCCCAATCCACAAATCCAGAGTTGATGGTGGTCGAACGCTTCGTATCAGAGGCGGCAGCCGCAGTTCCTGAATTGACCATTGAGCAGAAGTACGCCGTGATGGGTGTGGAAGTCGGCGAACAAACCAGCCTCTACGCCAACCCTGAACTGAGTGTCGCCGGACGCTTCGCCGAATCAATTGCGCCCGCAACCCAATCCAAAAATCCAGAGCTGATGGTGGTCGGACGTTTCGTACCTGAGGCGGGAGCCGCAGTTCCTGAATTGACCATCGAAGAAATACGCCACCATGGGGATGGAAGTCAAAGACGAATCAGTATACGCCAATCCTGAATTGGGTGTTGCCGGACGTTTCGCTGAATTAATTACGCCCGCAGCCGAATCCACAAATCCAGAGCTGATGGTAGCCGGTCGCTCCGCCAAATCAATTGCGCCGGCAGCCCAATCCACAAATCCAGAACTGATGGTCGCCGGAAGTTCGCCGAATCAATTGTGCCTGTAACCCAATATCCTAATCCGGAAATATTATTTGCCCAGAAATTTGTCCTGGGGGGCGAGCCCGTCTCTCAATATCCAAACCCGGAATTGACGCTTGCCCAGCGCTATGCGATTGAAGGAGGGGCGGGCTCCACTCAGTGGGTGGTGAACCCGGAAGTAGTTTCTGCGCCGGAAGTACAGCGCCCCTGCCTACGACAGCTCATTCCTATCAGCCAACCCGGAAATCAAAGTCCACTTACAATTTATAAACGGAGGATAACCAGCTGAATGAACCATAGTCCATAGAGATACACCGCTCGACCAAAACATGTTGAGCGGTGTAATTTTTGTTAAAAATATTGGAGATAGTCATCAGCCGAAATGATCGGTAAAACGAAATAAACCACATCAGACTTGGAATTGCGCAAGTCATGATATGCGCATAGCAGGAGCATTACTCCCGCAAGTCCGGAATGGATAATTTGACTATCCCGGACTTAAATTTGCCACTGCGGAAACAAAGAAATATGATACTTTAGAAAAGAATCCTCAATCGATATCTTAAATAATTTACACCCAGCCAAAAACGATTGGTCAGACAGTTCCACTTAACTGGTTTCAATCCTGTTCATAAATGTGCACTTTATTACCTTCGCCGGAGCGAGCTTTATGATCTTGAATCGCACTGCGAGGTCGTCACATGCCGGCGATTCACATAAATCCCACCTGTCATACCAGTACCTCACTTGTGAGAACTGTGTCGGAAGCAGGTCGACATTCGGCGGAATCCCTTTAAGGGCTGGTTTTCAACCAGCTATTTGTTCTATCAAAAATCAACGGCAGGTAATCATACGTCACAGGATACTTATTGACATAAGTACAAGTTAAAGACATCAGCCGGTGCGAGAGTATGATTGGGTGGATATCTGGACTTCTATCAATACAGGTGAGCGTTTACAGAATTTCCACTCTGTCATACAGTACTTCGCTCCAGTGCTCGTATGTGCCGGCTTTAATTGGACCGCTGTTATAAGGAACGTCATCGTCCTTGAGATAAAAGTCCGTTCATTATAAAATCTGTCAGCGGCCGCCTGAAAAGTAATATCTGAAAGAACCCACCAGTATAGCGCGGTTGGGTATGCTTGAAAATATAAATCTTCCCGGGCGGTTCCTCAAAAAATACACGATGCGGGCATGGATGGTATGGCAGCCGCCGATTTTACATGCTTGTACAGCAACGACCATATACTGGTCGTCACCACCAGCGACTGCAGGGTATGAACTATGAGGAAAATCATCGCTGGGTGGGATGATCTCGAAGGGTGGATCAGTCCCGCCGGTAGTATCCACAAGCCTGCCGGATATACCGAATTTTCCGGATATGTTTTCTTGCTGCCATACTGTAAACCAGTGCTTTCCAGAAGTAGTGCAGGCGACATCCGGAGAAGACTCATGCCTGGTTGTATGCTGTAGATGGTAGATGGTTGAATTGGTTCCATCGCCGAGAATAATTCGGCCGTAGATGTCCTGTGTTTGCGGATGACTGCCAGGTCGCCAGGTAGTGGCCTGTGTCTCTGCAGGCTGCTGCCGCTGGTGTTACCTCATCGTCCAGGTATTTTGAGATTACGAATTCTCCTACCCCCAGCGGGGTTAAATCATCCCCTTTCAATAGGATTCCATGGATATCCCAATTTGTCGGGTTCCCGTTCCACCTGTCCCAGGCAACCAGGTATTCTCCAGTATACGCATTGAAAGATAAATCTGCAGAAGTATATTCGTTTGAGCTGGTTGATATCTCTTTTGCGGATCCTATAATGTTGCCATTCAAGGCTCCGACTTGAACGCCGTATATTTTTTGTAGAGCGCGGTCTGACCAGATAACCAGGTAGTTCTTTTCAGCGGGGTTGTATACAACTCTAGGATCTTGTTGATTGTTAGGATTTGAGTCGATATGAAACTCCTTAAAACTCTGTGAGGGACCATCCCAGGGAATAATTCGCCCAGATATGTCATTTAGATTTCCAAATCCACTGGTATCGTGTCTCCATACGGCGAAATATCGGTCGTTGACCGGATCATAATCCAAAACCGGTTGTTTACGCAGTTTGCTGCCGGTTGCGATTGGGAAATTAGTTGGCCCAACCTTTTCACCAAAAATATTGATGCGCTGTCCATAAATACCGTCCGGCCAACCCCACATGACCAGGTACTCCCCTCTTTTCCAATTAAAAGCGACTGCCGGATATTCGGCAGCCTTTTCTGTCGTGACGATTATTTCGCGACTCAACCAGTAGGCGTTCACCATCGGAGATTCTGGACCATAATCCTTTCCTATGGACACACCGTTGGTTGTTCCCAGCAGTAATATGCTGGAAGTCAATAAAAGTATGATCGTTTGTATCCTTGGCATATGATCCCTCCTTTCGAAAAGAGCCTCATCGAACTTGTTCACACCATTGAAGGATATTTTCCAAGCCAGTTGAACATATTATTTTTAAATTTCCTTTGATATAAATGGCAGGTATTTAAACTGCGGTGGTTCCTTGAGGACGTATATGATGCGGGCATGGATGGAATAACAGCCTGTGCCGCTGCAGCTGTTTTCCCAGGCCACCAGGTATTGATCATCACCGCCGGCAGCCGCTGGCTCAATTTGGGTATCGTCAGTGGTAGGCGCGACGATCTCAAAGGTAGGATCGGCTGCATTGGCTGTTTCAGGATTTGACCTGCATCCAGGGCAAATACTCCCCCCGCCTTCAGGCGTCACCAGGCTTCCCCAGACCCCCCACGGTCCGGATGCGTCAGTGTACTGCTCCTGCCAGACAGTCAGGAAGAGATTCCCGGCCGTATTGCAGGCCGCATCAGGGGACCCAACATGTCTGGGTGTATCCCTAAAATGATATACGTTAGAAGTAAGGCTTCCGTTTCCCAGCACGATTTTGCCAAAAATATCATCATTTGCCGACGATAGCCATACGACCAGGTACTGGTTGGCGTCTTTACAGATAGCAACTGCTGGATATAACTCACTGTCCGGCCAGGTTGCTATTCCGAAATCTCCCCCACCAAGCACAGTAATATCATCCCCTTTTAGTCGGATACCGTAAATATTGATGTTTGCTGTATTTGGGACCCACTTTTCCCAGGTGACCAGGTACTGCCCGTTCGCAGGATTGAAGGCAACATCCGCTGTTCCGGCGCTGTCGAGGACGAGGATATCGCTTTTGCGGCTCCAAGCAGGCTTCCGTTAAAAGCATCCACGCGCACGCCGTATATCTGCTGATATGGCCCATTGATCCAAACCGTCAGGAACTCTCTGTCGGCGGTATTATAAGCAACTTTAGGTTCAAATTGGTCAGACCCAAATGAATTGACTTTAAACTCCTTATAATTATTGGAGGGACCATCCCAGGGTATTAATCGACCCGATAGATCGTAGTTGGGGGAACCATTGCTGCCGACATTGTGACTCCACACGACAAAATAACGCTCGTTAACCGGGTCATAAGCCACTGCTGGTTCGCGCCTGATTTTTGGACCGGTCGAGATGGCAAAAGTAGCCGGTCCCACCAGTTCTCCGGAAGAATTGATTCGCTGTCCGAAAATTCCTTCAAATGTCCACCACACGACCAGGTATTCCGCGCGCTTCCAGTTGTAAGCGACTTCCGGATCTTGGCCATATTCCTGCAGGGTGATGAATATTTCATGCCCCAACCAGGGTATGTTGGCTGTGGGGGTTTCCGGCTTGTTTTGGTCATAGAGAAATACGTTGCTTGTGGTTCCCAACAAAATTATGCTAGCAAATATAAGAAGTAAGATCGATCTTTTCCTTGGCATAAGGTCTTATCTCCAAAAATTAACCCATCCATCCCACATTACACATTTTGATGGATGTTGATGCCGTCGTTATCCCCGTAAATTTATTATACAGTTGTCCCGCGCATAGTCAAGTTTAGTTGTAGTGTAGGTTTCAACCCCATAGAGGCTGTGGTCCTGATAATGGACATCCACGTCCATTCAGCGACCTGTCATCCCGATTTTAATACTGCGCACTTTGCTGTGACGTAGTGAGAAATCCCTTTCGCACAGGCGTTACATTTTCCACCGCTGGGAGAATGGGAACGAACGATATATAATTAATTTAGAGAATATGCCACCACATTTCTATAAAATCTTTTTTTCGTCCAAAACAAAGGAAGGCTAACATGCCCGTCAATCCCTTCAAACCCGGCCGAGCAAAATTCCACATCGAGTTGGACAAACCGGACGGTCCTTACTTCCCCGGCCAGGATGTGGAGGTCCAAATCACACTCATCCCTGAAAAAGATCTGCACATCGACAAACTGTGGTGTGGGCTCCGTGGCTGGGAAAGGATCACCACCGAAGATTTGGACGGTTACAGCACCCACTGGAGTACTGTGGATGATTACGTATCCAGGGAAACGATCAGAACTAACTTTGATTTACAGGCCGGCGTACAATGCACATTCCGCCTCAGGTTGTGGATACCGAAGGATGCTTTCCCGCCTGCGGAAGGGATTTCGATCAGCGCCGGCTGGGATATTGAAGTGCACCTTGATCTAGGGTTCAAGCGCGATATCATGAGTAAAGCCGCGCTGCCTCTGGTGGTGCCGCCAGCAGGTGAAAATGCAGGTGAGGGGGAGTATGGGGATCCCAGCCATCCGGAAAAGGTGGATATGCGCTTGCGGTTGCCAACTCTGGAATTTATCGAAGGGACTGCGGTGGAAGGTACATTGATCGTAGAGCCGCTCAAAGGGTTCAACGCAAACGAGGCCCGTATCCAGCTGTTGAGAGTAGAGCTGGGTCACAGCTCACGGGTGCGCACCAACCACACCATCCGCGTAGAATCCCTCAAGTTGGGGGGAAAGGCGCACTTAAAATCCTGGCGAATTGTACAACTTCCCTTTCAGCTTTAATATCCCTGTCCAGAAATGCCCGTCACGGTCCACCCAGGGTACTACCATTACCTACATCCTGCAGGGGGTGCTGAGCCGCCGTTTGCGTAAGGATTACTGCGTCGATGCGGAGATTACGCTTTACGAGGGCCAGGTAGGCGAGTAGGTTTTTACATCCAACCCAGCCCACTGAGCGACTGGAACTAGAGCTGTCTTTATTGGCGGCAGCATGCATCCCGTTGCACGCTGTACTATCTGTGTTGTTGAAATCCCCGAAATATGGTAAATTTAGTACTCATTTATTTTATGTAATTACAGTCGAAAATTTGTTACGAATAGGAACTGAATGTCGAACCAAAACAAACAATCCAAAAAATCTCCCCTTTTTATAATCCTGCTGGGCGCGGGACTGCTGGTCCTGGCTGGGCTGCTGTATTGGGGTCTGTCATCGAGTAAGACGACCGTTACCAACACACCAGTTCAATCCGTCCCGTTGACGGATGCTGAAGTAGAGCGCGTTTCGCTCTCTGACGCCAAAGCGGCTTTCGATTCTGAGTCGGCTTTATTTGTGGATACTCGCGATTTGGACAGTTATACCCAGGGACATATACCCGGCGCGGTATTAATTACATCGTCACAAGTCGAATCGAAGCTGCGTGAATTGGATCCTTCCGTCCCGGTTATCACTTACTGTACCTGACCGTCAGAAGAATCGAGCGCCCGTGTGGCGCGCCTTCTTCTCGAGTACGGGATCGAAAATGCAGCGCCCATCCTGGGTGGACTGGCTGCCTGGGTAGATGCGGGTTATCCAATCGAAGGTGATGGTTAGATTCTTGAATTACCAGATATCTTCAATCTTGTAGACTGAAGTCTACCCATGTGGACTTGCGGCCGAGCGTCAACCTGCGTTGACGCAGGCTCAGTTTCAACCTTGCTTTATCTCTCCCCAGTGCGTTTCAAACTTCTCGATCCGTTTGCGTATGTACCAGATGCTTGGGTCCGCTACGCGGCGCTTCTCTTCCACCAGCTGGATCGCTTCGGCAGCGCTGTAGCCCAATCCGATCAGCACGCAGCAAGCCATGGCTGCCCCGCGGTGTACACCGGCCCGGCAGTGCGAGAGCACACCGTAGCCATCCTCAATTACTTTTAAGCCAGCCTCCACCCCGCGCTGCAGCTTTGCTATCGACATGGGTGTGATGGGCGAATCAATGGTCGGAATCCACAATAACTGCAGCGGGGATAGGTTTAATTCATCAGAAGGACGCCGCCAATGCATGGAAAGGATCAAGCGAATATTTAAATCGATAATTTCCTCGTAGTGTTCTCCCTCCGGCCACGACGAAATAAATAAATAATCAGTGATCTGGGAGATATCTGAAGGTGAAGTGTTTCTTCCCATATGTGTTGCTCCAAAAAAAGCTCAATTGTCAGCTGCCACTGAGCGAATTAACCCAAATTACCAGATAAATAATCCTGGATACTCATCACCGGTGAGGTTGGTTTTTTCATTTGCGATTGTATATTTTACCCGCATTTTCTATGATTTGTCCGATTCTTATTAGATATTCAACCATTGATGGTAAGTACGCCGCACATTTTATGCCCTTCGAAAACTCGTAGAAACCCCCAACAGCAGGTATAATTGAGAACCTTAGATAAGAAATAATATAGATTGAATGGAGAAAGACGGTGGGAACCGATCAAAACAAGTCAACAAGCGATAATAAAAGAATAATCATTCCAGCCGCGATTGGTGTGGGCATGCTGCTGTTGGGTCTGATTTTAGGAATTGGGATCGCCTCCATGGCAGGCGCTGGAAAGGCGCCGGAAATGACGCCTGTGGTTGTAACGCAGTTAGTCCAGGCGCCTACTCAAACGCCGTATGCGACCTACACACCTGTTTACACGCCCGAGCCTGAGGTGGTGATCGTCACGCCAACTATATTTTAACTCACCCACACCCAAATCGACCATTAACCCGGTCTTTGTTGGTGTCGAGGGCGCTGAATGCCTGCCATCCGGCAGCGAACAGGTTCTGGCCCAGGTTGCCCAGGTAGTAAGTGGGTCGGAGATTCTCGTTACAATTGATGGGCAAACGCGCACAATCCGTTTGCTCGGGTTGCAAGCACCCGATCCGAGCCATTTTTTCGCCAGCTGGTCCCGCAGCAAGAATTTTGAACTGACGTCGGGCAAGGAATTAACCCTGGTGAAAGACGTGTATGCCTCCGATCCGGAGGGTTATCTGCCCAGGTTTGTTATCGCCGACGGGAAATTCGTCAATTACGAGATACTGCGCGAAGGCTACGCCAGGAAAGACAGCCAGGGATCGGTCACTTCCTGTGACGAGTTATTTAAAACCGTGGCAGACGCAGCCCAGGTGGCTGGTCTGGGTTTGTGGCAGTATGAACCTACACCGACTCCCAAACCAACCGAAGCCGAAGAAGAGCAGGTGGAGGAAGCAGTTACCATTGTGGATATTGTGCGCTTGGTCGCCGCGGGCGGTACCAGCGATGAGGAATATGTGGAAATCCGCAATGATGGTACCCTGCCGGTCCAGCTCCAATTCTGGAGATTGCTGGATACACAGGCCAATATTTACTCTTTCCCCCAGTTCGAGATGCAGCCCGGACAGTCCTGCCGGGTGTACACAAACGCAGACCACCCAGAAACCTGCGGTTTTAATTGGGGCATAACCGACCAGATTATTTGGGGACCGGAGAGTGATTGCGCCTCGTTGAGCAATGCCCTGGGCGCAATTGTTGAGCAGAAGTGTTATTAATCAGGTTGTATTGATTTATTGAGTAAATTGAATTCACAGGCAAAATCACCATTAGAAGACCACAGTGGAAGGCGCGCAAAACTGTGGTCTTTTGTTTTATAATATCCACACCGCTGCTTATGGGTTCGATCAAATTGTCACCAAAACGCGTGACACACATCCCAGGGCAGCGACTTTTTTTAGCTGTACCGTAATCAACCCATTTTAAAGGAAGCAAATATTAGCGGGGAAGAGAAAGTACGCTTCCAGACTCCCACGCCTGATAAAAAAACCGACCCGCAACGACAAATGGAAATACGACCTGGTACGCTCGGCTATCCTGGCGCTTCTGCTGGTCGCCAAAGTGCTGGCTATGGCCTCCCCGGGTTACGCGGTCGGAATGGTGCGTACCGGACACCGGAGCGGGCGGCGGTCATGCCAGCTCTGCCAGCTATACCGTCAATCTCCCCGCCCAGCAGTACAGACCTGTGAGGTTCTTGCGTGCGCCAGAAGGGGACATTTTTACTTTGCATATATTGGCCTCTATTACTTTGCAGAATTCGAAAGCAATTCTACATTGCACTACCAACGATCGGAAAATAATTGACTTTGGGGGTGGATTTATATATACTATTTAATAATAACAATATGCTCTACACGGGGCAGAAACCAGTCTAATCAAACCATTTGCTTTGACCAGTTTCCTACCACCGCTGCTTTATATCCATTAAAGCCCCGCATCAACAAGTTCAAAAAAAATAAATATTCTCTTGGGAGGCGCTCCGATGAAGCTTTAACAGACCTTTTCGTTATGGATTGATTTGCGCGCTTGTTATGGCTTCCGGTTTGGGTTTAGCCCTGGCGCTGCCCTTGCTGGCGAACTTATACAGCCAGGCTGCCCAGCCAACCAACGCGCCAGCTGCGCCAAGCAAATGTTATGCTCAAAACGTCAACAGCGCGGCTGAATACGAAAGCCCGGATGCCAGCGCCGTACAGGGCGCGGTTGACGCAGCCGCGCCTGGAAGTAAAGTCAAGCTGGCTGGCACATGTCAGGGTGTATCGGCGCGGCGGCGGTCTGCTCCAGACCGTGTACATCTCTAAGAGCCTGACCTTGGAAGGCGGGCACACCCAATCAGATTGGTCGCTCGAACCTGACCCGGGGACATACACCACCACATTGAATGCAAATATGGGCGGTCGCGTGGTTGTAATTTCGGGCACTGTAGAAGTCACCCTGAACAGTCTTTATGTTACCGGTGGACACGCTGATGAAGGCGGCGGTATCTGGTCAAATGGTAGTATGATCTTAAAAAACTCGATCGTTTTCAGCAACACAGCTAATAAAGGCGGTGGGAGTGTTTAATGACAGCAGCAGCGGTCCGGTTATTGAACACGTTGTTTTTATTAGTAATTTTGCAGATGGGGCTGGCGGAGGGGTTTGTAACAACGAGAACAGCAGCCTGGATATGAACGATGCTGCCTTCATCGATAATGGGAGCCAGTCTGGCGGAGGGATCTACAACGGATCATTAAGCAGCGTGAATATGAAGGGCGTTTCTTTTACAGAAAATGCAGGCAAGTACGGCGGTTGAATTACCAATGCTTATAATAGCAGCCTTACGTTATCCAACGCTGCCTTCACTTTAAATTCCGCAGATTACGGCGGCGGCGTATTCAACGAGGTTAAGAACCAGCCCGACCATGTCGCAAATTTCCTTTACGAATAATAATGCGCTTTACGGTGGTGGGGTGTTCAACGATGTATATGCCAACCCGAGGATGACAAACATTCTCTTTGCTGGAAATTTAGCAAACCAGGGTGGTGTATTCTTTAATAACCCGAATAGTACCCCGTTGATGATAAACGTGACCTTATTAGGAAACAAAGCCGACCAAGGGGGTGGAGTATACAACTCTAAGAACACAACGAGGTTAATCAACGCCACGATTTCCGGGAATTCAGCGACTGACAAGGGCGGCGGAATGTTCATTGAAGACGCAAAGACAGATGTGATCAACAGTATCATATGGAACAATCAGATGAAGGGTGATACCGGCAGAATTTTAACTAACATCACAAAAGATGGCAGCAGCGTCATCTCCCTGACCCACAGCCTGGTTGAAGGATCCGGGGGCAGCACGGGCTGGACGTTGGGCACCAGTTATGAGAACGGCGGGGGCAACATTGACGAAGATCCAAAATTCATCACACCGGTCGATCCCTCCACAGCTTTCACAACAGATGGTAACCTTCGCCTTAAAGGAAACTCCCCGGCTGTCGATGTCGGAAATAATGCGTATGTGATTGGTGTCCCCACCGACCTGGATGGGTTTGGGCGTGTTGTTGACGGGAATCTGGACGGCACACCAACAGTTGATATGGGTGCATATGAGGTACAAATTTATTGCTACTTGCCGATGTTATTTCGTTAAAAACGAATAACAATTTTAGCTGAATTTCTCCTATTAATGCTTTTGGGAAACTTGGAAATGACTCATAATCGACTTATTACAAATAAAATGATTTGTGCGTTTATTTTGGTTGCCGGTTTTGTTTCAGCCCTATCTCTGCCCTGGCTGGTGAATGCCCATGGGTTTACAGCTGATCATAATGAACCCTCAAAACCGTGTACTTGTTTTGCCACTCACAATGATGGTATAACTGAATTTGAAAGCATTGACGCCACAGCAGTACAGGATGCGGTTGATCAGGTTTCCTCTGGCGGTACCGTTAAACTGTCCGGCAGTTGTAAGGGGGTGAATGCGCTCGAGGGTCATAACCAGACCGTATATATCTCCAAGCGCCTTACTCTAGAAGGTGGTCACACTCGCAGCGACTGGTCATTGGGTCCTGATCCGGAAACCTACCCTACTACGCTGGACGCAAATAGGAGTGGGCGGGTAGCATTCGTGACAGGCAATGTTGAAGTTACGATGGACAGCCTTTCCTTGACCGGCGGTTTGGCAAACGCTGGAGAAGATGGGAATAATGGCGGCGGCATCTGGACGGATACCAACCTGATCTTTAAAGAATTCGAAGGTTTACAGCAACTCAGCAGTTATTGGCGGCGGATTCTACTGCAGTGGCAGCGGAAGCGGCGCTGAGTGTAACCCCCACCTGACCAATGTCATCTTCTCAGAAAACTCAGCCACTTATCAAGGTGGGGGGATGTACAATGATGGCAATTCAGGCGCCAGCAGCCCTATATTGATTGATGTCATGTTTTCTAACAACTCTGCAATCGATAACGGCGGGGCGATGTACAACAACGGTGTTGATGGCACCAGCAGTCCCAAATTGACAAACGTGGAATTCTCCAACAACTCAGCAGATGGCAACGGTGGAGCGATATACAATGATGGCAAGATGGGCGACAGCAGCCCCGACCTGACCGGTGTCACTTTCACTGGCAACTCGGCGGACTTAGGCGGGGCAATGTTCAATTACGGCGATCAGGGCAGCAGTAATCCTGCCCTGCACAACGTTACTTTTTCTGGCAATTCGGCAAAGTTTGACGGCGGGGCGATGTTCAACAGCGGCAGGGACGGCGGCGACAGCAGCCCCCAAATAGGTAATGCGCTCTTTTCCGGCAACTCAGCAAACGGGTATGGCGGCGGGATGTTCAACAATGGCGAATCGGGTAAAAGCAGCCCTACACTGACCAACGTCACTTTCTCTGGCAACGCTGCGGGTAATTCAGGAGGGGCGCTGGATAATTTCGGCGCTGCTGGCGGTACATGCAAGCCGGATGTGCGCAACAGCATTTTCTGGAATAACCAGGCAAACGGGGTTACCGGTACCATTTCCGGCCTCCATCACGCTCGAAATCGCTTCCATCACCCTGACCAACAACCTGGTTGAAGGTGCTTGCGCGAGGGGCAGCACGGGATGGGCATTGGGTGACAATTATGTGAACGTTGGGGGCAACATCGATAAAGATCCAATGTTCCTCATACCGGTAGATCCATCCTCAGCGCCCACCACGGCTGGCAACTTGCGTCTGAAGAGCGGCTCCCCGGCCATCGATAGCGGAGACAATACCTTTGTAACAGGTGTCTCCTCAGACCTGGACTGGGTGGGGCACGTTGCTGACGGGAATTTGGATGGCAAACTGAAGGTGGATATGGGCGCCTATGAGACCCAGATATATCGCTACCTGCCGCTGGTGAAGCGCTAACGAATTAATCAATTAACTTTCCAGCCCTTGACGTCTTTTATATACACTCGTTCAAAATAACGTTCCTTGATTTGTAAATATTCTTCAAAGACCAGCTTCACATAAATCTCCGTTCCACTATTCGCTGGACTACGGAAAAGACAAACAAAATAATTGACGTGAAACAAGTATACTTGTATAATCAATTGCAAATAATAAAGCTTCATAACACGGGGTGGGAAAAGGCCGAACTGAGTTACAGTGTTTTTGCCAATTTCCTTACTTTACTGATACTCTTCATCCAACACAGCCCCTGATCAAACAATTCAATTTGTAGAATTTACCTTTGGGAGGCTCGGATATGTTTCACAATCGCTTTTATGTACATTGTCTGATCTGTGGGTGTATTTTGGTTTTTGGTTTAGGGTTGGCGTTGGTTTTACCCTGGCTGGCGAACGCGCAGGGCTTAGCTGCTCAAAGCGAGGCTGTTGTAAAATCCAACACTCCAGACGCTCCTACCAGGTACTACGTAGCCAAAACGGGCGACGGCACAGCTCCAAGCGTAGGCTGGAGTACGGCTTTTACCAATGTGCAGTATGCCCTGGCTGCCACGGCTGAAATCCGGCGCGAGGGAGATTTGGGTGGCTGCGGGTGTATATTACACCGATAAAGGTTTGGGGCAGACTGATAATGATCCCAGCTCGACCTTTGAGCTTGAGGCCGATGTGGCATTGTACGGCGGCTTCGACACCGCTGACACAAAACTTTCCGATCGCGATTGGGAGACCAACCTGACCGTGCTGAGCGGCGACCTCTATCAGGATGACACCTCCAGCACGGACGGCGTAGTGATGAACACCACCGATATCGTAGCGCTTTAACGCTTACCACGTGGTCTGGGCAGACGGCGCCAAGAGTACGCAAATCACGGAGTATACAGTAATCGATGGTTTCACAATCACAGCCGGGGATGCGGATACCGTAACTCTCCCTCACCAAGCACACGGCGGCGGATTCTACTGCAAAAGCTCCGGGAACGTCAGTGAGTGCAGCCCCAGTCTGAGAAACATCGTCTTCTCTGGAAACCGGGCAATCTAAAGGCGGGGCGATGTACAATTCTGGCCCTTCCAACGGCACCAGCAGTCCCAGCCTGACTAACGTCATATTCTCCGGCAACTCGGCACAATACGGTAGTGCGATGTACAATGATGGTCACGAAAACGGCACCAGCAGCCCCATCCTGACCAACGTCATATTCTCGGACAACTGGGCGGTAGTTGACGGCGGGGCGATGTACAATAATGGCACTTCCAACGGCACCAGCAGCCCCAGCCTTACAAATGTCAGTTTCTCCAGTAACTCGGCGCAATTCGGCGGGGCGATGTACAACGATGGTCGGACCGACGGCGTACAGCAGCCCCATCCTGACCAGCGTCTTTTTCTCCGGCAACTCGGCAAATGAAGGCGGGGGGGCGATATTCAATAATGGCTATAAAGGAGGCACCAGCAGCCCCATCCTGACTAACGTCACTTTCTCAGGCAACTCGGCAGGCGAGGAAGGTGGGGCGATGTACAATGAAGAAAATGAAGGCATTTGTATTCCACAAGTGCGCAACAGCATCCTGTGGAACAACAAGGACATCAGCGGAAAGGGTACTATCACAGCCAACATTACCAACCTGACCGCGACCGTGACAATTTCCAACAGCCTGGTACAGGCTTCGGGGGGCAGTGCGGGCTGGTCATTGGACGCCAATTATGAGGACGGCGGCGGAAATATCGACAAGAACCCGAAGTTCGTCACGCCGGTTGATCCATCTACTGCGCCCTCCACGGCTGGAAACCTGCGTCTGAAGGCCGGTTCACCTGCCATCGACACAGGGGACAACGCCTATGTCAGTGTGACGTTTCGATCTGGATAATTTACTGCGCATCACGGATGGGGACGGTGATTTTGTCGAGACCGTTGACATGGGCGCTTACGAATTCCCGCCGTATGATTATTTGGAACTCTTTATACCGCTGATCTTGCGTTGAAACCCGCTTGCAGATAATTCATCTTCGTACTGACCTCGTAGGTCTCGCAGACCTGCGAGGTCTTGTTAAAAAGTTCTAGCAAGTGGATTTATCTTAATGTAAACCTGTTCAGATAAATAATGTCAATACAAAGTAGAAATGTCCTGTATTTCTGCAAAGTGGAGATGTCCGCTTTTTGAGAGACAACCATAGGCGTAGTAGAGGTGTGGAAAAGTGGACAACCTGTTTGTCCACTTTTCCACACTTGTATAGTTAATATCTGTTCCATACTGATCAATTTCTGCAATTGGTTTTCCGCTTACTCCCAATCCATAGCGTCGCCAGGGATTATCTTTAGCAGGGCGGGTGGGGGTTTTCAGTTTGTGATCTAAGGTTTTACTTGAAACCACTTGAGCGTGCTTTTCCTGCTTCTGGAAGACCGTGTAGCTAAGTGGGCGGCCTTTATACAGGATATTTACTTCGTTTAGGGCATTTTCACAAACTGTAATTGGAAGGTTCATATGGAGGAGGGCTATTATGATGACGTTCAACCGGTCAAAATCGATTTCTTTCCTGTTCCTCCCATTATTGGCTCTTGTAATCCTTGCAGCAAGCCGGGCAGCTGCCGCGCCTTTAGGACCTTCTGTCCTGACGGATGATTTTGTGATCACCGTTAAGACCGACAACCCGGGCACTTCCTCCGATACTCAGTTCACCATACCCACCACGGGCGGTGGGTACAACTGCAATGTCGATTGCGATGACGATGGTACAGACGAAGCCAGCGCCCAAAGCGGGAACTACACCTGTAGTTACGGGACTGCGGGTACCTACACAATAAGGATCAAAGACAACAGCGGCGCTGGAACTGGTTTTCCCAGGATTTACTTTAATGGCGGGGGAGACAAAGACAAATTGCTGACGATAGAACAATTAGCGACTGGAAAATGGTCATCGATGGATTCAGCTTTTGATGGATCTTCTAACCTGGCTGGTCAAGCAACAGATACACCAGACCTGTCGAATGTAACGGATATGGCCGGTATGTATCTTGGTGCTACCGCCTTCAACTAGGATATCGGCGGTTGGAACGTTGAGGCGCTGACAAATGCTGAGGACATGTTTACTAATGCGCGGCTATCTACTCTAAATTATGACGCGCTTCTGAAGGATGGGATGCGCAAGCCCTGCAAAGCGGTGTAATATTTGATGGCGGGAGCAGCACATACTGCACCGGCGAGGCTGCCAGAGCAAACAAGATCGATTTAGATGGCTGGACAATAACGGATGGCGGAAAAGATTGTCCGCTCACGAATTCCATCTACATGCCGATGGTGTTCGATCCCTAACAGAGCCACTCTTCCCAGCACAAATGCATTCATTTAGCGGGCAGTGGAAGGCGTACATGATCAATATATTCTGTCGTAATCATCCATCTCCCACTTAGCGGTAGCATTCTGGCAGAAGAAGTTTTATAAACACCTAATTGTTTACGATAAACCCTTTCAGCATGAAGCATTTAAAGCAAGTGTGAAGCTATCAGAGTAGTAGGGTCAGGAGAACCACTCTCGGTTGCGGCAAGCTCCTGGTGGGTTGCTCATCGAAGTTAATATTGGCCGCAATAAATAAAATCACCGTACGGCTGATCGCAATGTGATTAGCAGATGGAAGGAATTGGAATGATAATAATAAACAAGACAACCAAACCTCAAAATCTTGGGAAAATGTCATTCTCACCAACACAATCGGCTTAACTTTTGCCCTGGTGATCCACACACCAAAGGGTATTTTTTCTTTATTGAATTGTAATCAAATATCTCGCATAATCAACGGCACTCCTGGAATTCAATTCGTCCAGACCGATATACATTGCTGTAGTTTTAGGGTCTGAATGCCCCAACATCTTTTGAACCAGAAGTATCTGATCCCTCAATATCTATACAACCTTTATTGGAATGATAAATATTTGTATAAGGATTAGCAAGTCACGGTGATGTTTTAAAAGTCCATTTGTGATCAAAAGCTGCCTCATACCCGAAATGAATGGATCCTTTTACCCTGGCTGTATATACCGTATTTGTTTTCAGGGGAGATTTGGCGATCAGAAATACACTCTGGACTTGATGGTGAATAGTATAAATATCTACTGGTTTATTGTTTGAATCCACCAATTCTGCATCGGTTATGTTGACCAAATCATGGTCCGGGAATGTATGTAAGCTCACTGGATAACCTACCGGTTTAGGTTTTCCGGGTAATGGGTCCGGAATCTCGTTGCCATCCCAGTATGTGGGTACATATACCTGTCCGTCTCTGGGATATGTGTATATTCTTTTGAATATCTGGGGGTCAAAAGAGCTGCCTAAATTTAAAACATCAATTCTTCCCGAAGATATCGCAAACCCGTAACCCATCATATTATGAAGGGGGTTTATCACGGGTATCCGGTGATAAACTGTCGCCATCCATTCATCAATGATTGCTGCTGGATCAACTGAACTTGGATCGCTGCTTCTTCTTCCAACTTCACTCACCTCGCCCGTGAATCCATGATATTCAACGCGGTCGTAAACATCTCCACCGGTGTACCCGGTGAGATTTCGATATTCAGCATGAAATCCCAGACCTTGTATTCTTGGATCATTAATATGGTTCGCTAAGAATTCCGCATGGTTTTGGGATGTCAGTTGAAGAGCCTGGTTTATCTCCACTGGCGGGACACCGGTCACCTTGCGGTAATAATTAACCCTTTCCAAAGCTGCAAAAGCTTCTGGTGGTGGGTGATATGGACTTGGAAGTTTAAACGCATCGATATACAATCTACCTGTGGTACTCACGATGAGCTCAACCGTGTGGATCCCTTCTCCCAGATTATCAAACACCATCGGCACCTGATATCTTTTTTCTACAAAGGATAAGTCAATTTTTCCGGCATTTTTTCCGTCAATAATTAATTTATGTTCTCCGCCATCTGAGCTGACGGTCCGGTATAGAATCAGGTTCTTCCCATAGAATGTAAATTGAACGGAACTCCCCGGTGTATTTGATACTGCATATCCACAACCGATAGCGTTTTTATCTAATATATATTTCCATTTACCTGAAAAATGTAACTCCGGGCTTGTTTCTTGATAGGACCCCTTAGTAACCATACCTTTATTTACATTGGGCAGGCTTATCGGACAGGAATTATCTCTTATCGCCGATGCTTTTACACCCAGATTTTCCTGTCGATTCAGAATAAACGATAAACAATAAATCACAAATATGATTATTGCTTTACTCTTTTTCACCTTACATCCCTGGTGTTTCCATTCGATGCATCAGATTTGAGAAATTCCTTCCCGAACATTTGATCGTCGGTTTAAACTCAAGTTGATAATAATTATTTTATTCGATTTACGTAATAATTTCAAATTATTATCCATCCCAGCAGGACCTCTATTCATTTTTCTACCGTCTAAATTGATCTTTGCTCAAAAAATCAGAACTATTCGAGATTTACACATCTTCTTCAGAAACCTGAAATGCTTAACATATTCTATCGTAGTCATCCATTTTCCATACTGCTTGAGAGGAATTTGTTCCAGTTTTCAGGTATATGCTGAGCGTTTTACGGTAAGCTTGTTCTGCGCGGGTGGCGTTCATTTCGAGCGTGGATGACATCGATGTGGTGGGATCTGAACTGATACTCTCAGTTGTGGCAAGTTCCTGGTAGGCTTTCCACCTGACAAACAGGATAATCAACTCCAGGTGCCTTTCAGGGACTGTATTTTCGTCGCTATCATCATCATCCAGGAAAGCATGGTGAGCATTAAAGGTCACTTCGATGCTTTCTCCGTTTGCTGGTTTTTCGGAGATGTATAAGAGGTTGAGGTCATCAGCTCCCTTTTCTTTTTCTATAGAGTAATATCCATCTTCCTGCCAGAAATCCGGATGCGTTCTCTCTCTGAATTTCAAATAAGAGGGAGGATCCTCACCGGTTGGATATTCGACACTGAGTGCGGAAACAAAATAAGAGGACAGATCGAAAGTGCGGACATCATCGCTGCAGCTGATGGTCTGTGTCTGGACGCGTGGGAAGTGGAGTGAATAGTCGGCGATGGCGTCGTTGATCCACTGATTTAATTGTTCGTCACTCCATTTGTAAGGGGTTGTGAGATCTCCCAGCCGGCGCCGGCAAAGTCTGCGAAGGTCAATTCTGTAGTAGGTCATCTTGTTCCTTCCTTTCCTTCCTTCGTCCCCAAAAGGGGGTGCTGCGCGGTCTGGAATTGCGTTTGGACAAGCTTCTCTAATTTACCCTTGTATACTTCAGAACCTATTTCGATAGAAACGGGATATAGATTTTGCCCTGGTGTTTCATCGGTATATTTTAAAAAGTCTTCCGGCTGCATGTGGTTAAGGTCGATGTAATCTTCTTCATCTCCGAAAAATGGTCCTTTGCCTTTAGAGCTGTACTGCCATCCGCTCCATTCTTTCCAATCTCTAGGTAACCAGGGCTGTGGTGCATTGGTGTAGTGAGCAACCCACAAAGGGTAATTCTTCCAAAATTTGGCTGCGTTGATATGCAAGTCCCACCAGGTCTTTCGAGTGTAGATGTATGGATAGGGGAATCCGCCGAAATCCTGCAGCAATCTTCCAGTACCTTCGAACAGTGCTGTAAGAAAGGTTCTATCTTTGCCCATGTCGACTTCGGCATCAATGGCGATGGGCATATCCGGCTGGCGATCCTGGAAGGAATGTAAAAATTTGTCGACCTGGTCCTTGTATGGGATGGGTCTGCCGTTCCAGGCGCTGGGTATCGGCACGATATAAGCGCTGACCAAGAGACCGGCTTCCTTGAAGCCGTACCAGTTTTCTGCGAAGCGGGGGTCAGTGTAATAATCTCCAACTGTGCAGCGGATAAATACATATTTGGCGCCGGCTGCAGCTGCTTTACGATGGTCTATCTTTCCGTTGTGGCGTGAGACGTCAATACCGATTACATACATTTTGGATTTACGATTTGTGATTTACGATTTATGTTGAGAGAAAAAGCAGCACATCGCAATTAGTGGGATCGATCGTCAGACTTTCGTTGAACACAACTGGTTTATCATCGGGGAAGAAAACGACGGCGTAATCAGCTGCGGGACGGTGAATGGAAGCAATACACTGTCCAGTAGTGAGGGCGAAATCGTAAAGGACGAATGTTTGCGCGGCAGCGTTGGTAGTGGAAGCGATGAAGCCGTACACCTTACCCTGACCGATGTGGTAGGTAGCAGCGATGGAACCGGAAGCGAAGAATGTATTTTTATTGGCGAAAGACATGATCTACTAATTTACACTAAAGTACTAAAGCGCTAATTCCCACTAATTTTTTAAATTTGATATTTTTTGTGTTCGTATACACCTGCATAAATTTGAGTATCGTGAACATATAAGGGATTCCTCTGCTGCGCATCGGAATGACGATCTTTAAGGAGTCATTTTACAAAAGTTATCCCGATGATGTAAGCGGTTTGACCTTTTGCGGGGCGTGAAGCCCAATCGCAGGCATTGGCGTCCATGTCTTTGTAGGCTGCCGCGCCGGCAGCTGTGATATACAGGCAGGCGTAATCGTCCTCATCCCCGGGACCTTCCCACAAATGCACGTGCGAATCGAGGTTTATGTTATTGCCTTCACCGGCGATGGGCAGACCGGTGGCGGCGAACATATCGATGGCAGCATTAGAGGGCGCTGCCCAATCGTGGCTGATGTATACCGGTATCAAATAGGCGGGATCGATTACATCCGAAATTCGGTCAGGCATTCTCTAATCTCCTAAAAGGGACGCTCCCGCAAAATGAACGGGATTAAAACCCATTGAAAAACAGTTCGCGCAGAGACGCTATCCCAAAGGGATGCTCCCGCATAAAGCGCGGGATTAAAATCCGTTGATAAACACTACGCTACGCGGCTTTCACAATCCCGCATAACATAAGGGCTGTGCCCCCTTCAGCCGGCGTTGAAGCAAAATCACACGCGTTGTTGAAATAGTCTGTCCATGTGGCTGTGCCGTCTGCCTGGATTCTGAGAGAAGCGAAGTCGTCCACATCGCCGGCGTCAAGCTCGATGCCGTTTCCGCTGGTCATGTCACCCGCGCCGTCGTTGCCGATATAAGCGTTGTTGGTGTTGGCCAGCAGCGCCTTGACCATCAGCGGTCCGTTGATGATTTGGGAACCCAATGCTTCGGCAGTCCCGCCAGTAGTTACTATCTTTTGTCCCGATACAGCAGCCATATTTTAACTCCTATTAAATATCTGGGTAATCAAAGCGCAGCGCATGAATGAAAAATATTGAAGTTGAAGCGCCAGTCCTATGGTGACAGGACAAAGAATGTCCTGAGCAGGGCGATGAGCGACATAAACGTGGAGCCTCCGCTGGCCAGGTTGTAGATGCTTTTGGACTTGGTTACGACGTCCTGTATGGTCCGGATGCGCTGTTCGTGGTCTTACGAGTTTTCTTCCAGCTCCTGCAGCACGTGGTCATACAGCTCGCGCTGGTGCTCCTGCTCGGCTTTGATCTGTTTAATGTCGAAACGCAGCAGGTCGAGGGTGTGCTTAAGTTGTTGTGCGATTAGTTCAGATTCAGGGTCCTTGGACATCCCTAAACCTCCCAGCCCAATTCTTCAATGATCTCTCCAATCGCTTCATTGACCGCCAGTTGGAAGTTGATCAAAACCGGACAATCCTGGTTGGCAGCGCAGTCACCGCAAGCCACCATTGATCTCTTCATGCGCTGGATGTCGTGCTGAAAGTCCTTGCTAAGTTCCAGCACGTTTTCGGTTTCGTCCTGCACCGGGCAGATCAGGCGCGCCAGTTTTATGGCCTCGGGGTCGCGGCGTGAGCTGGTACAGGTCATACGCCTAACCTCAGTTCTTCTACAATTTCGTCGAGCGCTTCCTTTGTGACACGGGCGAATTCGTCGCCCTTTTTGTCGTCTAGTTCAGACTGCGCTTTCAACAGGGTCGCCAGGCGGGTAGCGGAAAGACCCAATTCCCGCAGGGTTTTGATCGACCGTTCGATGGTCTCCTCGCCGGCCGACAGGTTGAATAACCTGCGGATGCTGGCCCGCAGCATGGCGATCTCCGCGCTCAAGCCGCCGTCCAGCATGGCTTCCAGATTGGTGATTTCATCGTCCAGAAAACCGCCCTCGTAAATCCCGGGCAGGAAGGAACCCTCTGCGCTTGGTTTCGATATGGATGTCTTTGTCTTCCGGTCGGCTGGCATGGCAGTTATTTATCCTGTTCCCCGATCGAACGGATCTTCACCGGATGCGGTTCGCTGCTGCTGCTGTTTCGATCCTGGTCGGGATGAGGGCGCGTCTTTGGCTTTCCGTAGCGCTGGCTGACGGCGTGCGGCAGTTGGGGCTCATGTTCCATATTGGAGGCGTGTTTAAGTTGGTCCAATTCGCCCTCAAATAAGGGATGTCCGGCCAGTTTGTCGCGGCTTGTTGGCTCACGTTTGCTGGCGGGCTTGGGGCTGATCAGGAAGGTGGCCTGGTTGGCTGCCAGGGCCGCGATCAGGGATTGCAGCAGTCCCAGCGCGCCTGGATAATCGCAGGTCAGGTTGATGTTGAGCTGATCTCCCCAGCCCGCGCAGGCAAGACCGAACGCGCCAGCCGCGGCGAGATTGACAGCCGCCAGCGTTAACAGGCGCTTTAAGGTCGGGGATAATGGCGCGTACCAGGTTTTAGAATCCCGGGACATAGGAAAATAGCAGGGAAATGATGGTTGCCGCGATTGCGGCCAGCGCTTGGGGTGACATGGGCAGCTCCTTGTTTTTTTGGTTAGTCAGGATATTTGCCACCACTATAGAACAAGCGTTCTAAAATTTCAAGGGGAAAAGGGATTAATCACCCCATATGCAGGCTGTCTTTAATGAGATATACCCAATGTAGTGAGTGCGCAATAAGGGAGAAAACAAAGGGGATCGGACTGTTCACCCGTTGGGTGTAGGGTGATATCTGCATCACCCGTTTGTGTTTATTAAGATCATCCCCCATAAAACCCAAGCAAACCAGATAAAACAGGTATAATTTAACAAATAATTTATACACACCAATAATCCCGCGTTAGCACTTCACAATCAACATTAAAGGGATATACACTGCACCGACAGGAGAGAAGGATGAACAGGAAAAACCCGTTAAGCAAATATTCAATTCTTATTACTACCTTATTCCTCGGACTTGCGTTGTCATTGGCGCTGCCCTGGTTAGACAATGCGCAGGGCGCAGCCGCTGAAATTGAACTTGTTAAACCAAATGCTCCAGATGCTGGTATCAAATATCACGTTTCCAAAACTGGGGACGGTTCGGATGGTCTGAACTGGACCAGAGCCTTCACCAACGTGCAGGACGCGCTGGTTGTCGCTGTCCCCCCTGCTGAGATATGGGTCGCAAAAGGCGTTTATTACCCCGATGTAGGGAGTGGGCAGACAAATAATGCGCTCACCTCTACTTTTATTTTGACGGACGGGGTAGCCCTTATCGGCGGGTTTAAAGTCGGTGACACCGATATCTCTGACCAGGACCCGCAGGTAAATGTAACCGTTCTAAGCGGTGATATCGACTGGGACAATGGCGGCGTTGACAACACAGATACCAACGGCGTGGTGATAACCGCCGCGGACATCATCGGCGCCAACGCCTACCACGTGGTCAGCGCCGAAGGGGTGACCGGTACTGCATTGCTGGACGGTTTCACCATTACTGCTGGTAAGGCAGATGGTGCCAGCTATCCCCACGGACTCGGTGGCGGGTTATACTGCGATGGGTTAGGGGATGGTAATTTTTGCAGCCCGAGTCTGAAAAACGTTATCTTCTCTGGCAACCTGGCCGATGAAGGCGGGGCGATGTCCAATATCGGTACATTAGGCGGCAGCAGCAGCCCTAACCTGACTAACGTAACCTTTTCAGGCAATCATGCAGACGGTTCAGGCGGAGCGATGGTTAACACAGGCGATGAAGGCGGCGAAAGCAGCCCCGAATTGACCAACGTCACTTTCTCCGGCAACTCAGCCGGTTCCGTTGCCGGAGCGATGTATAACTCTAGCTCTGAGAACGGCAGCAGCAGCCCCATCCTGACCAACGTAACCTTTTCAGGTAATCGCGCAGATCAAACAGGCGGTGCGATGCTTAACTATGGCTCTAAGAACGGCAATACCAGCCCCATCCTGACCAACGTGACCTTCTCCGGCAACCTGGCTGAAGAATGCGGGGCGATGTTCAATAGCGGTTTCAATGGTACAAGCGCCCCGGTCGTGCGCAACAGCATCTTCTGGAACAACAAGGATAATTACGGTAACCAGCCCTTCTGCAACAACGACGCTGTGATTACCCTTTCGAACAGCCTCTTTCAGGATTCCTTTCCCAGCGGCGGTTATGTGGACGGCAGCGGCAATATCGATACCGATCCATTGTTTGTTACACCCATTGATCCCTCTACAGCTCCCACAATATTGGGGGACCTGCGGCTGAAAATTAATTCTCCCGCTATAAATGCCGGAAATAACGATTATGTGACCGTATCATTTGACCTGGACGGCAATGACCGCATTATCGCCGGCACGGTTGACATGGGCGCTTATGAGAACCAGAATAAATACCCGTTCGAAAATTATATGCCGCTGATAAAGCGGTGATTGTAAGCATACACCCATAATCTATTTACAAAATGGAAGCAGAGCTGTCACAGATGCGTGGCAGTTCTGTTTTTATCTCATTAATTCAAGAAATGAATTCCAAGAGATTTATTTTTTTTTGAATTCGTCACAGAATCAGAACCATTAGTGAGCAGGCTGACCGTCTTTGACAAAATTGTAACCACCAATCCGGTCTGGTGCTTGTGGGGTTGTGAGGTATTAAACTTTCAATTATGAACGGCTTCATCCTGGTTTTTCCCCGAATGCAAATGAGACGGTCTTGCTGAAGCGAATTCCTTCGGGGGACTGGTACTCATGCAAATCTTTGAAAACCTGTTCTTTGAATCTTTCCAACCTGTCCGTATCCGATACCTGTCTGAAATGCCGCTTGCCGCCAGTTCCATCTGCCGCCACCATGTTCCCACGTCCGGTGAGAACAAAATCCGCCTTCTCGACAAACACACGCACATTTTTGAAACCGCCTTGCTGCAGGATGACTTCATATCCTTCTGGGTTCTCCTGCGCATAACAGGGAATGCTTTGCTTAACTTCAGGCAGATATCTTTTGAAGGCAGCTCCTGATCCAATCCAGGTCGCTTTGTTCGACCCACGATCCAATCCCCACCCGACCGCCTGTCTTTAGAACCCTTTTAATTTCCAGGGTCAGTTTATCGCGGCTTATGAATTCCATCCGGCGGAAGTCATAGCAGTCATCCCATCCCACAAAGTTGGCCAGCACAGTATGGAATGTCTCTGGCGCAAAACCCAGTGAATTCGCATCCATTTGAAGGAAGGAAATCTTTTCTTTCCAGCCTCGCTGGGATGTACTCAACGACACCGGAATGGAACCCATCCTTATCGATGTCAATCCCAATACCATAACCTTGCGCATCGATTACCTTCATGGCCTTAAAAAGGACATTGCCATCGAAAGTTCCGATATCCAGTACAGCCGCCTCGCTTGGTATTACGGCAAGCTCAGCCAGTCGACCGGCAAAATATGTCCAGTAATTCGGACCTGGTTGGCCTGATGGTCCGGGCAAATATGCCCAAAATTCTTCCAAGCTGACCTCCAGTAATCATTTTACACAATCCTGCCCAAATGACCAATTGAAGGGACGTAACTCATGATAAAGGAATTGAGGGTTGCCACGGGAAGGGATTTCTCAGGGCTGAGCCGCCTCAGGTCTGCAACCGCTCCTGGATAAACCGACCTATTCTATCAATTGCGCGTTGAGCCTCCGGCATCAGACCTGCGAACATGTGCCAGACATGCCACATGCCCTCCCAGATTTCCAACGATACCGATACGCCAACCTGGCGGGCATTTTCCGAGAGGCGCTGCGAGTCGCTCCGCAGGATTTCATGTTCACCCGCCTGTACCAGCAGCGCTGGCAGTCCGCTCAAATCTGCAAACACGGGTGAAATAAGCGGCGATGCGGGGTCTTGCCCTCCCGTATAACGGCTTGCATGCTTTAAACTTGTCTCCAGGCTGATCAGCGGATCGGTTTTTTCACAGGTTGAAACCGTCTCTCCCGACATGCTGAGGTCAGCCCAGGGAGAGATGCACACAACCCCGGCTGGGAGGTCTTCATTCTCATCACGGATAGCGACTGCTGCCGCTAAGGCCAGCCCGCCCCCGGCCGAATCTCCCGCGAATACGATCTTTCTGGACTCAATTCCTTGCGTTAATAGCCAGCGGTACGCTTCTTTTGCATCTTCAAGCGCGGCCGGATACGGATATTCAGGCGCCAAACGGTAATCTATTAACAAAACCGGCGCCCGGCTGGCGAGCGCGATGCGAGTGGCCAGGGATCGGTGGGTATTGCACGACCCCATCGTATAACCCCCGCCGTGTAGATACAGCACTGCTCGATTGTTTTCCGCTTCGTCAGGCGTGATCCATTCAGCGGACATTTCACCGATGGATATTGGTTGGATGTCAACTCTGGATGGTCTTATCGTAAACCTGGCCTGTCTTTCCAAGGTTGACCTCTGTCGCGCTAAAGAGGCGCCTGCGTCAAAAGGTGAACCAGTTCGCTTTAAAAGCTTATAAATTGCCCGGCTTCTTAAGCTTTGCACTTTCGATTACTCCTGGTATGGATGCCCAACGGGTTGGTGGCTCAATCTCTCAGTGCAGCTGCCCTTCTAAGGGACATTATACAAGCAAGTGGTTCGGAAACCACCAGATTTTCAGGAGGTCTTATTAGCGCTAATGATTTTGATGGAAGGGATCAGGGCATTGACCCAGAATGGAGTCGGATATGCGGCTGAGCGCACGGCTGAGTGTTCCAGGCTGGTACCCGGCTCCCAAAAGGAGCGCTTTTCCGGGTGAAACTTCGTGAGAATTCGTGGTCCCACGGGGATGCGTCAATACATTTCGATGTAGCGTGAAAGGCATTTTCCGGAAAAACGCGGCTGGTTTTTAATTATTCGGCTTTGGGCTAGAGCCGAATTCATCCCGCACACCAGGTCTGCGCATGTAGTATCCGCGGATTTTGAATGGCTGGTAAGAGTCGCTTTTGGTGAGGGGGTGAATAAAAATCACGCTTATGCTCAATTAAATCACCCGCAGACCCCGTTTCTTTTATGACAAAAAAGATATAGATATACATATACAGCTGCATATTGCAGGTCAACTTGTAATCTTAAAAACAGCTTTTTGTGAAGCAAATATTTACCTGGAGGCATTTAGCATGATAAAAGGTTCGGTATACAGAAACTTCTCTATCCAATTTCTCGGATTAATGATTGGACTGGGAGCGGTGTTGGTTTTACCCTGGTTGGCGGACGCTCAAAGTAAGGCGGCAGAGATCGATGTTGATGCCCCTGGAGTCGTTCCCAGATACTATGTCGCTAAATTGGGGGGGGTGGTTTTGACAGGCTGGAATGGGCCAAAGCTTATACCAACGTGCAGGACGCGTTGGCTGCCGCTGCTTTTCCTGCTGAGATATGGTTGGCGAAGGGCATTTATTGCCCCGAGGTGGGCAGCGGTCAGACAAATAACACGCTTATATCTACTTTTGTTTTAACGGATGGGGCGGCACTTATCGGCGGTTTTGAAGTCGGCGACACCGATATTTCTGACCGGGACCCCCAGGTGAACGTGACCGTGCAGTCCAGTTTAACGACGAATTAGACTTAGTAGTCAGTCACTGTGATTTGGATGGATTAATAAAATCTTAGTTGTCTCTCTGAGCGGAGCGAAGAGTTTAAATTCTTCACTTTGTTCAGACGCGTTTTGTCAAGACCTAAAACTTTTACTAGACGCATTGAACTAGCAGTGTCAAAGCACACAATTTGACCTGTATCACACGAATAACGGCACTTTAACAATGGAACAAAACCATACATAATCCAAAATTCTACGATAGCTCAAAAAATGGTTATCTAATTGGGTTTAACCCGCATTGCATGTTTCCGCATATGTAGGTTCTCATCATAGGTTACTCCATCTTGCCAGATCCGCCAAGCGATCGACAACCAACGATTAGCCAAGCGGCGGTAGGCATGGCTAAAGGACTTACAACGTGGTAGCGCCATCTGGAAGTATGTATTAGCCCAAACCAACTCTTTCAGCGAAGCCCTGGCCCACATTTGGGCGATATTCCGGAATTCACGGTCACAAGCATAGCGAAACAGGACATACTTTCGCTTTCCGCTCTGTTTGGTGTAAGGGCAGGTGCCAGCCACACTTTGCAGGGCCTGAGTAGTTGGAAAACGGTTTCGATTATCGCCAAACTTAGCCAGTAAAGCTGGAGCCAGCCTTTTACCCGCTCCGGGCAGAGATGAGAAGATGGGTGCATCAGGATGAGCAGCGAAGAGCTTATTGATCTCGCTCTCAGTAAGCGCCCGTTCTCGCACCAGCTGTAAGCTCAACTTGGAGAGGCGCACGGCTTCATCACGAAAGGCCTGCACCGTCGCTTGCTCTGCCTGAGGTTGATTTCTTTGCAAGCGAGCAAAACAAGCCGGAAGTTTATTCGGATTGGGATAACGATGCTGCTTGGCAAAGCGGCGAAAATCCTCAAAAGTGAGCTTTTCAGCGTCAGCGGGTATTGGGAAGGCACAAATGAACTCCAATGCAATCTGCGTATCCAGGCTGCTGAAAACATAAGCTGCATTGGGGTAGTAGCGCCACAACACCGTCCGCAAACGATTTGTAATCTGGATGATGCTGCGGGTTAGAAAACGCTGTAAACTAACCCGTGAAGCGATTTGTTGTGTCAGCGGGAGATCTGGCCGCCATAGCGTCAGACGATGACGATCAGTGCGCAGGATATCAGCAATTAAACCCGCATCACTTCTATCGCTGCTAGCTCCACTGGACCCGTAACGACCCCGTGAGCGATTGACCTGAAAAGGAGGCAAAACGAAGATGCTGGAGTAATCACGGCTCCATAAGTAGTCTAGAAACAGGTTATGGTGAGTTTCAATACCAACCAAACATTGTTGTGGTTGAACACCCATAATCTCTCGCTTTTCATCGAAGAGTTCGAAACCTTCCGGTGAATGCTCAATGGTTAGATGAGAAATGTGACCTCCTTGTTCGTTCATGAAAACAATATCGTGTTTGTCTTTACTCCAGTCGATTCCGATGTATACTTTCATTAGGACCTCCTGGAGCTATCGTAGAGGCCCAGGTGACACCAACCCGGTTGAATGTGTTCTAGTTATGGTGCTCTTGGCACGACGCGTTTTCGACCTTCCGCCGGGGGTAGTCTGAGGGGGCGGTCTGAACGTGGCGCTCTCAGCGCTGAATGACATTGGCCCTTATTCCTCAGACAGGTGCCAGTGGGGTAGACGGATTGTGGTAATGTTCCATGTCTGTTCTACCCCATTTTTGCACCTTTGCCAATTGTATGGTAACTAGAATGACATTCCATCTTATTCAGTGTGATTGAGTACTTAGTTCGAAAGTGGACACAAGGGTAATTCAATAAATGTTTCTACGCATTGTTAGAAAAGTAGGACTACCCAATAAGAGCTGGTTCAACTACCTTCAAAGCCTGTTCAAGATCCATCGATTCCCCAATATTTTTTGCCTGATCGAATTCATCTCGGACCATAACTTAGGGAAATTTCTTCCAGCAAAATTTGTGCCCGTTCCTGGGTGGCATAAGAACATTCCTTTACCCCAGTTATAAACGCAGCTAACTTAACAGCCTCACGCCATTTACCAGTTTTGGAGAGCAATAAAGAGATCCCGACAAACGTTTCAGCAACACCTGGCATCATCTCAATTTCTGTGCTGATTTGAAGAGCCTGGCTGAATTGGTTACGAGCAGTCTTGAAATCACCCAATTCGGCATAAATTAGACCCAGACTTGCATGGCAGTACACCATTTCGATACGATATTCATTCTCAGTGGCTATTGAAAGACTTTTCAGGTAATATTTGCTAGCAATTTTATCCTCCCCCTGCTTGTGATGGACCTCGCCTGTCCCTCGAACGACCCGGGTATTCAGAAATATATGGGCTTCATTTGTAATCTCAAGGGCAGAGTTAAATTTTCCCAGTGCCTGTTCATATTGCCCTGACCAAATTGCTGTCAGACCTAAACCATACAGACATTCACCCATCTCAAAAATGCGGTTGTTTTTCTTATAGAACGAGTAAGCTTTCTCAAATGCAAATTGAGCTTTTGCATAATCACCTGTCGCGATCAGTAAATGACCGAAAAAATACAGGGGGTATGCTTCAAAGGACTTCTCTCCACGTTCTTGAGCCTCATGGATCGCCTGCTCCAGGAAGGTCTTTGCCGCATTGTAATGTCCCCAGACACGGGATAGATCTCCCAGATCTGTTAGCAGTTCTGTCTTCAACCACAGATCCCCTGTTTGCTCCGCGATGGATAAACCTTCCTCAAGATACATACGAGATCCTTGGTAATCTCCACGAGGCCATACGCTTCTGCCGTAATTGCCGAAAAGAAAGGGTAATACGTAGCGAATGTTGTTTTGTTCCACAATTTTTATCCCTTCTTCAAGAAAACGCATTGCCTGACTCAGATCGCCCCGGTACATCGCATTTACCCCCAGGTTGTTCAGGCAGGCAGCTGCAGCATACCAATCACCCAGTTCTCTGGCTAATTTCAGGCTGCATCTATACAGCGTGTCTCCACGATCAAGATCACCTCGATTAGATACCAGGATGCCCATCATCTTCATAGAAAACATCTTTCCATCTTGATCGCCAATTGCCTCGGAGATCTCCAGTGCCTGTTGGGCAATCTCGCTAGCTTTTTCATCAAATCCCTGGAACTCTTTAAAAAATGCGGTCCTATAGAGCGCTTTGATCTCGATTTCACGATCATCAAACGCCAGGGCTAATTCCCGAGCTTCTTCCAAGTATGGGTATGCATTCGTATAATCCGCAAGTCTGGCTAAAGTCTCTCCCATCTTGAAAAACAGGTAAGGCCGATGGGCTGTGTCTTGACCCGGTATTATGTTTCTTGCCTGTTCATAATTACGTAAGGCTTCCCGATACGCGCCTGAATCAAAGGCTTGATCACCACCCAGGATCAGATATTCCACCGCTTTTTCCACCTCCCCAGATTGAGTGTAATGCCAACCTAATTGATAGGCGATTGACCCTCTCTTCTTCTCGCTCTGTTCAGCGAACAACCCCTCCAGCGCCCTGGCAATCTCACCATGCAGCAGTTGTCTTTCCCCTTCACTCAATCCGCTGTATAAGTACTGCTGGAAGAGATGGTGGGCGAAGCGGTAGCGCGCCAGCTTCTTGTGGTCTAAGGCTAACCCGCTTCGAGCGTGGATCAAGCGATGGCGTTTTTCAAGCTCACCGGAGAGCAAGCGCAGCAGTTTGCGTTCCTCCACCTCCTGAACCTTTGCCACCACCTGGGCAGTGAAATCCTCCCCCTCCACGCTGGCTACCATCAGGATCTCGCGCAGCTCGCCCTCCAGACGGGTAATCCTTTCTGCGATGACAGCTTCCACTCTGGCTGGCAAGCTCTCCCAATCCATGGCAGGACCTGCGGTCCAGTACCCACCATCATCCTGTAACAGATCACCTCGATCTTGAAGTGATCTCAACAACTCGATCGTGAAAAGGGGGTGCCCGCCCGTATGGGCGTAAAGAGTCTGTTGGAAGCTTTCATCCAGCAGGTTTGGCTCGCTGTCCAACAGCGCCTCAATGAACTGAATTCCTTCAGCTTCACCCTCCTCTGCAAGGTCCAACTTGATATCTCCGAATAGCAGGGTGAACTCCGCCAGGGTTTTCTCGAGTGGGTGGCGTTCACCCTCTCGACCCAGCGCCACTTCTTCTGGCCGGTATGCACCTACAATCAAAATCTTGGAAGCAGTGATGCGACGTCCCAGGTGGAACAACAGGCTGGTCGAAGCCGTGTCAGCCCACTGCAGGTTATCCAGGACCAGCAGCAAGGGATGTTCATTAGCCACCAGGCAGAGCACATTGGTGAATTGCTCGAAGAGATGGCTTTGATCAAGACCTTCTGGGATCCTTTTGGTACGCTCCACCTCCCTGGTGAGCGCATCCAGCATCTCCCGTCTTTCGGGTGCAGCGGTCTTGCTGCGTTCCAATAATGCTTTTCCGGGTATGAAGGTTTCAATCAGGTTGGGACCCCGCTCCAGCAGCGCTTGTATCATCAGCGGGATTGCATTCCACAAGCGGCGGGCGTGTTCAGCCATGATCGCGCCCGCTTCCCACTGGGCTTCCACATCCCCGCTCAGCATGCTGAGCGCCTCCCGGAACGGCAGGTATGGATCCCCGATGCCGGAATAAGCGTTGCAGCTGCCTTTTACCACCAATAATTCAGGATGTTCAAGCATGGCTCGCCGGGCGAATTCATCAACCAGCGCGGTTTTACCTCTACCCGGACCCCCGCACACAAATACCACCTTACCTTCAACCGCAAGCGTTTTTTGAAGATTATCGTCTAATTTATTCAGTTGGCGCTCTTTAGCTACGAACAATGGCGGCGGTTTCTTATCGACCGCATCTATCTCCAAGAATTCCGGTTTTTTAGGTTTGAGTTCTGGCTTTGGTATACTTTCAGTTTCTGGGATGACGATTTTCTCATCCAGGATATCCTGGTACAGCTGACGCGTTTCTTGCGAGGGCTCCAATCCTAATTCCTCCCCCAGCACCCTCCAGCATTCCTGGTATTGTTCTAACGCAGCTCCCCGCTGACCGTTGTAGACCAGCAATCGCATTAATTTCCGGTGGGCAGTCTCCCTGGTTGGATCGTGACTTAGCAATTGGCTGGCGTATTGTATACCCCTTGGGTAGTTACCAGTTTCTAGAGCTGTTTCCACCAACGAAACCAAACCGTCCAGGTACTTGCGTTTCAGCTGTTCTCTTTGGATTACGATCCAGTTCTCAAATTCTCGGGTATCGCGCAAATAAAATCCCTGCAGGAAATCACCGCGATAAATTTCAACCGCCTTTTCCACTTCTTCCGCATTTACCAGCTCCTTGAATTGATCGATATCTAGCAAGATGCTAGCATATCGATTTATGGCAGCTGTATCTCTGGTTATGGTGACATATTCACCTAGTTCTTTGCGCAGGCTTGCTATGACCACCCGCAGGTTCGATAATGCCTGACTCTGGCCGCGTTCCTCCCATAATAATTCTGCCAGGATCTCTCGCGAAAGCGTTCGGCCTTCACATGCCAGATAAACCAGAAGCGCTTCGGCTTTTTTTGAAACAAGAGTAGTAACTGGTTTTCCCTTGTGGGTAAGCGTCAATCCACCTAGGGTATTTATGTATAAGCGTTCTTTTTCCATGGCATACACTCATCTTCAACCGTAGGAGCTC
This sequence comes from uncultured Chloroflexia bacterium, assembly GCA_963753725.1. Taxonomy (GTDB): domain Bacteria; phylum Chloroflexota; class Anaerolineae; order Anaerolineales; family UBA4823; genus CAVWDI01. Next base: position 200,434 of record CAVWDI010000010.1, read on the forward strand.
ATCTATAAGGATTACTACTCAGCTTACGAAAGACAGATAATTTTTCAATCATCCAGATTTTCAACGTATTCGTCGATTTAACCCTAGGCTGGATATTTATGATAACAAATCAATTAAATTTAGGTTGTCACATTAAATTATACATTCAATTAAATCGAAAACCTATTAATCAAACTCAGCAGATCGCGCAATTGCCGCAATGGAAACACAAAGTGGTCTTTTGGGGCTATCATCCCTGAAATACTCGAACTTAAATCTTAGCATTGTACACAACTAATTCCTGACCTTGCTGAGCGGCGATATCGATTGGGACAATGGTGGCGATGATGGAGGAGACAGCAGCCCTGAACTGACCAACGTCACTTTCACCGGCAACTCAGCCGGTTCGGTTGCCGGGGCGATGTATAACGCTAGCTCTGAAAACGGCAGCAGCAGCCTAATCTTGACCAACGTAACCTTTTCTGGAAACTCGGCTGGCAAAATGAGTAGGGCGATGTTTAACGACGGCTTCAATGGTACATGCGCCCCAGAAGTGTGAAACAGCATCTTCTGGGACAACCAGGATAATTACGGTAGCGGACCCTACTTCAACAATGGCGCAATGATTACCCTTTCGGGCAGCGTTGTACAGGGTGCCTTTTCTGGCCGAGGTTGGATTGGCGGCAGTTATGTTGACGGTGGGGGCAATATCGATACCGATCCAATGTTTGTTACACTCGTTGAACCCTCCACTGCGCCCACTGCATTAGGGAACCTGCGGCTGAAAATCAAATCTCCCGCGATAAATGCTCGGAATAACGGTCATGTGAGCGTATTATTTGACCCTGACAGCAATGAGCGCATCGTCGCCGGTAAAGTTGATATGCGCGCTTATGAGGACCAGAATGGATACCCGTTCGAAAATTATTCGCCGTTGATAATATGGTGATTGAAAGCATAAAACCACTAATCTAAATATCATATGGAATCAGAACTGTCACAGATGTATGTCAGTTCTGATTTTTTATCATTGGTTTAGGAAATGTATTCAAACTGATTGCTTATTGTTTAAATTTGTTTCAGACACTGAACCTTTCGGGGAGAGTCCGGTCATCTTTTATTGAGGAAGGAATCCCTGCATCACCCTGGTCCCCAACCAAAATAATCTCAACCAATCCACCGATTCCCTGTGGGTCCCAGACCAATTTTGGCTGGATAATCCTTATTTGCAGGTCATTGAACCCAAACGCGGCTATTTCTGGTTTGCCGTAATATCCGGGCCGTGCACCCGGGATATAAATTGACACGCAATTACCCTCATGATAAGATTCCCCATCTTGTAGACCGACGGTCGGTCGAGAGGATGAAGGGGCAGCCTATGAACAGAACCGTAAAAGACTACCAGGAACGCCGGGAAGAGATTCTGGCCGTAGCCCAGGAACTTTTCTTTTCGAAAGGTTATGAAGACACCTCCGTGCAGCAGATCATCGACGCAGTTGGTATCGCCAAAGGCACCTTTTATCATTATTTTGATTCAAAGGTTGACCTGCTGGATGCCCTGGTAGCCAGTATGACCAGGGGGCAGTTCCAGATGGCTCAAACCATCCTTCAAGAGCCTGAGCTGGATGCCGCCCAAAAGCTGGAGCGTTTATTTTTGGAAATTGGGGGATGGAAGACGGACAAACGGGGATTTTTCCTGGATATTCTGCCCATCTGGTACAGCGACGAGAACCTCATTGTGCGTTATAAACTTACATCGTTGGCCAAGCACACCATGCAGGATGTACTGGCGCGGATTATCCGCCAGGGTTTAGGTGAAGGCATTTTTTCCACACCATACCCTGAGCATACCGGAGATGTAGTCCTGGGTGTGATACAGAACACCTCTGAGGAGATAGCCCTTCTTTTGATCGACATGCATTCAAAGGAAGATGTAATTGCCCGACTGGAAGGAAAACTGGCAGTCAACCAATACGCCGTCAACCTGCTTCTGGGGGCCCAGCCCGGGACCGTGAAAATTTTTGACCTGGATCGAATTAAATTATGGTTCAAATAATCATGGCGCATGAGGAGGAAATAGATGTTTAAAATGGTCAAACTAGCCTGGCGCAATATGTGGCGCAACTGGCGCCGCACAGCCATTGCGCTGATAGCCATTGTGCTGGGTCTGGTTTTGCTCATCTTCATGGAAGGTTTGATCAAAGGTTCCGACCAGGCCATCTACCGCAACGCGGTGCGATTGTACGGCGGTAACCTGCAGGTCCATGCCTCCGGTTTTCGCGCCAAAGCCAACCGACTGCCGCTGCTGCCGGTCGCCGATGCCGATGACGTTGTACAGATCGCTATGGCGCACCCGCAAGTGCTGCTGGCATCCAAGCGCATTAATACCGGCGGCATGGTCAACGAGCGCGGTGAAAGTTACCCGGTAACCATCACGGGCATCCAGCCTTCAACTGAAGTCACCCATCAGCTTGATTGCCGAGAATATAACCGCGGGACGCTTCTTGCTGGATGGAGACAAAGATGTGATCGTGATCGGGTTAGGTCTGGCCGACGCGCTGGAAGTGGGTGTGGGAGACCGCATAACCTTGACCGGAAAGCGCAAGGATGAATCCATGCGCCAGCGCACGATGACCATCGCCGGCATATTCGACCTGGGCTTGAGAGAGGCCGAGAAGGGTATGGTTTTTATCAGCCTTTCGGAGGCCGAGAGCCTGTTCAACCTGCGCAACCAGCAGACTGAAGTGACCGTATCAACGCACGCGATTGGTGTGGAGGACCAGGTCATCGGCGACCTGCAGGCGGACCTGATGGACTATGAAGTTGATTCGTGGGAGACACTCAAACCTGAAATCCGCCAGACGATGGACGTAAAAAGCCAGTTCACCAACATTTTCGGGCTGGTGGTTGTGATGATCGCCTGCATAGGCATCCTGAACCTGATGATGATGGCCGTATTTGAGAGGACGCGCGAGATGGGCGTGCTGGCCGCGCTGGGGATGAAAAATCGCCAGGTAATGGGTCTCTTCCTGCTGGAGGGCGCCATGATTGGGCTGGTTGGCGCGGTTGCCGGCTGTACCCTGGGCTGGCTGGTATTGCTGGCTTTCAACTGGGCAGGGGGCTTTGACCTTACCGCATTCCAGGATATGGGCGATATAACGGCATTGATGGGCGACGCCATTTTTGCCAGCATAAATGTAGTAGATATCCTGCGTCAGGGTTTGGTCGTTGCGGTGATGGCTGCCCTGGCTGCTTTAGTCCCGGCCTGGCAGGCCTCGCGCAAAGAACCTGCTGAAGCGCTGCATCACGTTTAATTGGAGACGCAATGACGGCATTCAAAAAATTATGGGTGATTGCATATCGAGATCTGGGGCGCAACCGGCGCCGCTCCGCGCTGACTATGCTGGCCGTGGCGCTGGGTCTGGCCCTGCTGATCCTGATGAGCAGTTATATTGCCGGTGTTGTTGACGGATCGATCTCCGACAGCATTCTCTTGAGCACCGGTCACGTGCAGGTGCGGGCTGAAACCTATCAGGTGGAACAAGCCTCTCTAGAGTGGGGGGACCTGCTGGATAACAGTGATGAATTGCTGGCGAGCGCGACCCAAATTGAGGGTGTAAAAACAGCTGCGCCCGTTTTGTGGGCGAGAGGATTCTTAACCACGGCCGACGAGACTGTGGGCGTGCGCGTAACCGGCATCGACCCAGGTTCGGATTTCCATGAACCGATCCGTTCGGGTTTGGTGGCCGGCCAATACCTGGCCGCCGATGACCGGGGCGGTGTAATGCTCGGTAAGAAACTGGCCGACAGCCTGGGCATTGGTGTTGGTTCCAGGATCAGCCTGCTGGTGGGTACCTCGGACGGCGGGACCGATGAGGATGTTTTCACTGTGCGCGGTTTGTTCAGTACGGGCGTGCTGACCTATGATGAGAACACGATCTATATGCCGCTCACAAAGGCGCAGGCTATCACCGGTTCTGGTGACCGCCTCAGCGCGCTGATCCTGCTGACCGATGATGCCGAGACGGCACTGCCAGTAGCGGCTGCGCTGCGCGCGCCCGACCGCAGCGTGGTGACCTGGGAGGATATGAACGCGCTCATCCTGCAGGGTATTCAATCCGGGATGTCTTTCTGCTATTTTAATGTACGGCATCGTCATCCTGGTGGTGGCGGTCATCATCGCCAATACGTTGCTGATGAGCGTATTTGAACGTACCCGCGAATTGGGTATCCTGGCTGCGCTGGGGATGAAAGGGCGCCAGATTACTACCATGATTCTGCTGGAGGCCAGCTTTCTGGCGGTCCTGGGCATCCTGGGTGGAATTATTTTAGGATCTCTGGTGGTGTGGTATCTGGCGGTCAACGGTATTCCAATTGGCGATCAGATCGCCAATGTGGCGCAGGGTTTTGCCATACGCAATGTGCTGTACACAAAATTTGTGCCCGCACAGATATTTGGCCTGTCTCTGGCCATGCTGATTATTGTTTTGCTGGGTGCGCTGTATCCCGCCCGATTTGCGGCCCGATTAGAGCCGGTTGAGGCGCTGCATGCCCTCTAAAGGAAATTTTGGCTGGGTGATAAAGGCTCGGGTAATCAGAGGAACTTATTTAAATGAAGCCGGTATGCCCGGTAGGAAGAAGGAGAACTTTATATGAAAGCAATTGAATTGGAAAACGTTGTAAAGACTTACAAAATTGGGGAGGTCGAAAACGCGCGCCCTGGATGGGGTCAGTCTGAGCATTGAAGAGGGTGAATTCACCGCCCTGGTGGGTCCCTCCGGTTCTGGTAAGACTACCATGCTGCAGTTGATGGGCTGCCTGGACAGGCCCAACAGCGGTATGGTGAAAATCAACGACCAGGACGTCACCCAGCTGAGCAAGAACCAGCGCGCCGACCTGCGCCGTGAGCGCATCGGCTTTATCTTCCAATTCTTTGCCCTGGTGCCGGTTCTAACCGCTTACGAGAACGTGGAACTGCCCCTGCTGCTGAACGGCGTTAAACCCGGGGAACGTAAGCAGCGCGTCCTGGGACTGCTGGATGCGGTCGGTCTGGCGACCGCACGCCAAACACCGCCCGGACCAGTTGAGCGGCGGCGAGCAGCAGCGTGTCGCCATCGCGCGTGCCCTGGCGCCCCAGCCCCTGCTGGTGCTGGCTGACGAACCGACCGCCAACCTGGACACCGAAAACGGCGCCCAGGCCATGGAGATCATGCAGCGCCTGAACCAGGAGACCGGTACAGCTTTCGTCTTCGCCACCCACGACCCCGCGTGGTGTCCTACGCCCGCCGGGTGGTCAAACTGCAGGACGGCAGGATTATCGATAACGGGGTCCAGAGAAGTGGCGCTTAGAAAGACGGTAAAGTTCAGGAGGTAGGTGATGTTCAAAATGATCAAAATGGCCTGGCGCAATATGTGGCGCAACTGGCGACGTACAGCCATCGCTCTGATCGCCATTGTGCTGGGCTTGATCCTGCTGGTTTTTATGGACGGTCTGTACGGGGGTTACGATGAGGCGATTTTTGCGAACGCAGTCCGTTTGTACGGTGGCAACCTGCAGATCCACGCCCCCGGCTACCGCGCAAGAGCTAACCGGGTGCCGCTGTTACCCGTGCAGGAGGCTGACCAGGTGGTGGATACCGCCATGGCGCATCCGGAAGTGCTGCTGGCATCCAAACGTATAAAAACCGTGGGAATGATTAAAGCTGGCGGTGAAATATACCCGTTGACCATCACCGGCATCCAGCCCTCAGTCGAAGCGCCCATCAGCCTGATTGCTGAGAATATGGTCGCGGGACGTTTCCTACAGGATAGTGATGAGGATATGATGTTGATCGGTAAGGGGCTGGCCGAAGAGCTGGGGGTTGGCGTCGGTGACCGGGTTACCCTGGCTGGCAAGCGCAAGAACGATACAATCCGCCAACGCACCATGACTGTCGCCGGTATTTTTAACCTGGGTCTGAAGGACGCCGAAAAGGCGATGGTATTCATCAGCCTTTCCGAAGCGGGCAGCCTGTTTAACCTGCGTGACCAGACCACCGAAGTGACCGTATCCATGCATACCGTGGGGAAAGAAGGTGCGCTGATCGGTGAACTGCAGTCTGACCTGCCGGGTTATGAAGTTGATTCGTGGTTGACGCTCAACCCTGAGTTCAGCCGGGTAATGGAACTCGGAGCAAACGTTCGGTCCATATTAGGACTGTTTGTGGTGATGATCGCATGTATCGGCATCCTGAACCTGATGATGATGGCCGTTTTCGAACGCACACGCGAGATGGGCGTGCTGGCCGCGCTGGGTATGAAAGGCCGCCAGGTCATGGGTATCTTCCTGATGGAGGGCACCATGATCGGTGTGGTGGGCGCGGCATTGGGTTGCACCCTGGGTTGGCTGGCGATGCTGGCTTTCAACACGGCAGGAGGTTATGATATTTCGTCCTTTACGGATGCTGGCGAAATCTATGCATTGATGGGCGACGCTTTTTATGCCAACATCGATCCTGTCAGTATCATACAGCAGGGTTTGATCATCGTGATGATGGCTGCCCTGGCCGCCTTGATCCCGGCCTGGCAGGCCTCCCGCAAAGAGCCTGCCGAAGCGCTGCATCACATCTAAAAGGAGCATGCATCATGTTCGTTGAAAAAATATGGGTGATCGCCTATCGAGACCTGGGGCGCAACCGGCGTCGTTCCGGATTGACCATACTGGCTGTGACGCTGGGTTTGACCTTGCTGGTTTTGATGAGCGGTCTGATTGCGGGAATATTTGACAGCATGATCGCCAACAGCATCCTGCTGAACAGCGGCCATGTGCAGGTGCGGGCTGAAGACTACGTGATGGAAAGGCCTTCCTTGAAGTGGGGGGACCTGCTGGATAACAGCGCTGAACTGCTGGGGAGCGTGGCCGGGATTGCAGGCGTTGAAACCGCTGCGCCGGTGTTGTGGGCGGGTGGTTTTATCAACACGGCAGATGATTTGATCGGCGTGAGCGTCACCGGCATCGACCCGAATTCGAGCTTCCACGATCCCATCCATCAGGGTTTAGTGGCCGGGGAATACCTGTCCATCGATGACCGTGAGGGCGTATTGATCGGCGTGAAACTGGCTGAAGAACTGGGTCTCAGTGTTGGTTCAAAGATCAGCTTGCTGGTAAACACCTCCGATGGCGATACGGATGAAGATGTCTTTACCGTGCGCGGCGTGTTCAGCACAGGGATTGTGAACTATGATAGCGGTACTGTCTATATGCCGCTGCCGAAGGCGCAGGCCATCACCGGCGCGGGTGATCGTCTCAGCGCGTTGATCCTGCTGACTGAAGATGCCGAGACAGCCGATCCTGTTGCGGCTGCGCTGCGCGGTCCGGGATACAGCGTGGTGACCTGGGAGGATATGAACGCCTTGATCCTGCAGGCTATCGACCAGGGCATGATTTTTTATTATCTGATATACGGGATCGTCATCCTTGTGGTGGCGGTGCTGATCGCCAATACCTTGCTGATGGGCGTTTTCGAACGCACCCGTGAGCTGGGTATTCTGGCTGCGCTGGGGATGAAAGGACGCCAGATCACCGCCATGATCCTGTTGGAAGCCGGCAGCCTGGCGCTGCTGGGGATTCTCGGGGGAATTATCCTGGGGTCGCTGCTGGTGTGGTACCTGTCGTTCAACGGCATCCCGATTGGTGATGATGTCGCCAGTATGGTTGAGGGCATCGCTTATCCGAGTGTTTTCTTTGCCAAGATTGCGCCCCGGGATACGATTGTCCTTTCCCTGGCGATGCTGGTCATCGTGCTGCTGGGGGCGCTCTATCCGGCGCGTTTTGCAGCCAGGTTGGAGCCGGTTGAAGCCCTGCACGCGTTGTGATCGGGTCGTTATAATAGGAAGATCACGCTATCGGGAATATTGGAGATCACAAATGCGCAAAAAAGGTTGCTTGACTTCCTATATTGGTTGTTATCCCTGGGATTGTTTGGCTGCAGTCAAATAACCTCCCCCGAACCGACCGCTCTCCCCACAATCGTCCCGGTTGATTCGAGCGCTGTTACCAGCCTCGTCAAGGGAGGGGAGGTGGTCGCCTCCGGCGAGGTGGTGCCTATCCGTACCGCGCAGTTGAGCTTTGACAGTTCCGGGCGCGTGCTGGACGTGCTGGTCGTCGAGGATGAAAAGGTCGAACGCGGCCAGCTGTTGGCCCAGCTGGAGGGAGAACAAACTCTTGAAGCGGCTGTGATCGCTGCCGAGACGCAAGTGCTGGTCGCCCAGCAAGCCCTGGATGCCCTGGATGAGGATATTAACCTGCAGCAGGCCGCCGCCTTCCAGGACATTGTGGATGCCAACCAGGTCATCGGAGATACCCAGTACAAATTGTATAACTTATCCATACCATCCGCTTACGCCGGGATGGAGATCAAAGAGGCGCTGGAATGGCAAAAGAGAGCTGGAAGCGGCCCGCCAGGCCTTCGAGCCCTATAAATTCAAATCCAGCAGTGACCAGACCCGCAGACGGCTCAGAGATGAGGTCGAGCTGGCGCGGGGAGATTTCAACGCCATCATGCGCCGCATCGAGCTGGAGGCTGCCCTGATCACCGCCAACGCCAACCTGGAGAAATGCCGAGCGTAAATACGAAACCCTGCTGGAGGGTCCGGACCCGGACGAAGTGGCCCTGGCCGAAGCGCAGTTGAAGGATGCCGAAGCCCAACTGGGTGTGGTGCGCAGCCAGTTGGGAAGCGCCTCGCTGAATGCGCCCATATCCGGCACAGCCGTCTCCGTGGATATCCTGCCCGGCGAGACGGTACTGCCGGGACGGTACGGTTATCACGCTGGCGGACTTGAGCGAACTGCGCGTGGAGACCACTGACCTGAGCGAGCGAGATGTGGCCCAGGTGGCTGTCGGGCAGGATGTTTCCGTTTATATCGAAGCGCTGAACCTGGATGTGCCCGGGATTGTGGCGCGCATCTCGCCGAGTGCGGATGTGGTCGGAGGGGATGTGGTCTATACCGTCCTGATCGAACTGGATGAGCAGCCGCCTGGCTTGCGCTGGGGTATGACGGTTGAAGTAAATATCCAAACAGAGTGAGGCGGTAAGCCATCTTTGACAATCTGAAACAGCGCTGTGAAATTTGAGTGCGCAACCGGTTTAAAAAGACGTCTAATTTTTAGCTTCTCTTGACTTTGAACAAAAGGGGAAAACCAGACTGGTTAGGAATCAGAAATCATCATCAACAACAAACCTTCTGATCTGAACCTTTGAACCAGGATCTAATCGAGTTCTGATAATCACTGCTACCAATATTCATATAAATCCCCCTGAATTAGGCGCCCACTGTCCTGACGATTAATCAATGAACGACAGGTTCTTTCAACATATTTGGTACGATCAGTTCTATGAATGAGTTTTATCAAGGTGATGGTCATGATCATGGTGATGACCACTGTCCGCACGGGACGTGGGATCGACCCTTCAGCAACCCGGCTCGCCATGGTTGCCGCAGCAGGTTTGGCGGAGTACCACTCGCTGCCATAAATTTCTGGTTAATTTCGAAATTTTTTCGGACCAGGGCATCTCCTGGTCCAGGTTAGTGAAGAATTCTGAAAAAGTTCCGTGTTTCATTGCGCATCTATCCCTTAATAATGGCTTTTTGTACTCTGGCATCTATTTCCTCATTTTACTCTAAATCACTGCTTGTAAAGCATGCGTTTCATCTACCGGGAGTAATAAAACATCGCTGGACTGGAGCATGTGCAATTCTTGTGCGTATCAATTGCCTTCCAGCCTACACAATCCGTTGCCCGTTCCCCGGTAAGATGACAGCGCTGGTCGAGGGGGGCTATTTGGCGGAGGCATGCCATTGAACTCGCCAGCTTTGCTGGGGTGCGCCTGCCCAGTCCTGATATGTGTCACTTACCATACTCAATAATCACCTGATATGCTTATTGAGTGATTTTTCGCATCTCTACAATTCTAGTAAAGGGTAAAGCTGGACTAATTGGGGATCGAATTTGACTCATCCCTCGCACGAGGAAAAAGCCTGATTCTGAATTTGAAAGAAGACGCCGGAAACATGGATATTCAGCCGGAAACGGACGGGTTTTATGATATAAGTCATATTTGGCGTTTTGAAGGAGCAGTCCATAGATAAAGCTTCCGCTGTGAAGGAGACAAGCAAGCATGGAAACGCGCCCAAAAATTCAAGGACTAAAGTCCGAAGGTGGCTGCTTGCCGCCTTTGCGGTAGTCATTTTAGTGACATTATTTTGGGGAATAAGATGGGCAACCTACGCCAGGCCGCCTCTGCCGGAAGCAGCTGCGGCGCTTGAAAGTGACGATCAGGTTACGGTTACCCATGATCCCTGGCTTACATTTTCCCCAACCGGTAATCCGCCGAAGACTGGTTTCATCTTTTATCCCGGCGGGCGGGTTGATCCAAAGGGTTATGCATCCTTGATGCGTGAAATAGCATCTGAAGGTTACCTGGTAGTGGTTCCTGAGATGCCCATTAATATGGCGGTATTCAACCCGGACATCGCCGACGAGATCTTTGCTTATTACCCGGAGATCCAGAATTGGGTGATTGGCGGACACTCTGTTGGCGGCACGATGGCTGCGCAATACGCCGGGGATCATCCTGAAATCATCGACGGGCTGGTGATTTGGGCTTCATACCCGGCTGGCAGCGCGGACATTTCAAATCTTGATATGCCTGTCGCCTCGATTTACGGCAGCCGCGACCCGGGGGTGAACGATGCCAGCGTTGATAAGCGCAAGCCCCTTCTCCCTGAAGACACGCTTTATATTCGCATCGAGGGCGGCGACCACCACCAGTTTGGTTCTTACGAAGTCAACCCGGACGAGCGTCATGCAACCATCAGCCGGGATTCTCAGCACGGACAAATCCTCCGGGGGACGCTAGAAATTTTACGAGAAATCTCTTTGGGCGAATGATCCAGGAGAAACGGGATCCAGGCGCAGCAGTTTGAAATTCTTTTGTGATAGAACAGCCGCACTGCGAGTATTCCATCGTGGGGGTTATCAGAGCTGGTGTTCAATAAAATATCGGTCGTTGCGCTGGGGCAATATCAAGCATTGATCCCGATCACAGGGTTTAGTTATGCTGGAAGTAACCCTCAAAGCCGGGCGGTGCGATCCCATAGTCAAAAACCCGCCCCCCTTGACAGGTTGAATGCCTTAATCTGCCGCGGCAGTCGCCGTTTCCAGGGGCGCATATTCTTGTTCGAGTTCAGAGCGGAACTGCGAAGTGTATAGGCGATAATAATGACCGCGCTGGCGGAGAAGTTCAGCGTGGCTGCCGTTTTCTATGATGCTGCCGTCTTCGATCACCAGGATTCGGTCAGCTTTCTTGATGGTGGATAGACGATGGGCGATCACAAAACTTGTACGACCTTCCATCAGGTTCTCCATGCCTTTTTGAATAAGCGCTTCGGTAATCGTATCTACAGAACTGGTCGCCTCATCCATGATGAAAATTTCCGGTTCCCGGAGTACTGCCCGAGCAAGGCTGATGAGTTGTTTCTGACCAACGGAAAGCAAGTTGCCTCCTTCGCCAACTTCATCATCATACCCCTTGTCGAGTTTAATGATGAAATCATGCGCGCCTGCAAGCATAGCTGCAGCTCCAATCTCTTCATCTGATGCATTTAGTTTTCCATATCGAATATTATCGGAAATGGTGCCTGAGAAGAGGTGAGGGGTTTGTAAAACAACTCCGATTCGAGATTGGATTGCATGCAAAGCGATATCCTCGTAGTCGCGACCTCCGATGCAAATCGTGCCTTCTTTGGGTTCGAAAAAACGGCATAATAAATTTACGATCGTTGTTTTTCCGCCGCCAGTCGGTCCAACTAAAGCTACAGTCTCACCACGCTTGATGTGCAGGTTAAAACTTTGTAGAACGGGTTTATCTTCCTCATAGAAAAAGTTGACGTTGTCAAAAACGATATCGCCCTGGATACTGCCGGGGTCAAATGCGTCAGGTTTGTCGGATATATCGGGAACAGCATCAACTAAAGAGAATATTCTTTCTGCAGATGCTATGGCGCGCTGTAACTCTGCATAAACCCGTGCCATTTCTTGTATCGGCCAAATCATGAAAACAACATAGGAGACGAAGGCCTGAATTCCACCAATACTCATGTTCCCGATCTGGGTTTGATAACCCCCAAACCAAATAATCGCGGCCACTGCAAATGAACTGATCAACATCACTGCTGGCAGGAATAATGCTGACAGCCATGCTGCCCTGTAACCGGCGCGATACATTTCACTGGTCAGCACGTCAAATTCCTGCATGTTGTTTTCTTCTCTACCAAAGGCTTTGATCACTCGAACTCCGGTGATCGTTTCGTTGAAAGCTCCTGTGATCCTGGAGTTAATCCTTCGTACATCCCGAAACTCGATGATGATTTTCTTTTTAAACTGCACAGCAACGAAAAGTAAAATTGGAATTGCCAGGAATACGATCAGGGCCAATCGCCAATTTATCATTAGCATAAAAAATGCTGCCGTAGCAATGTTCATTATTCCCCATGTGACATCTAAGAAGCCCCAGGTTACAAGTTCAGCCACGCGTTCTGAGTCGGATGTCACGCGGGACATGATCCAACCAACCGGCGTAACGTTATAGTAAGAAAGTGATAGTTCTTGTAGATGAATGAACATCTTTTTTCGCAGATCATAACGAATGCGCTCGCCCAGAATTCCGGCGAGGTAGATGAACCCGAAAACTCCAGCGGCTTGAACGAGGATCAGCAATCCATAACGGATGATGATGTTTTTCAGAGCTTCAATGTTTTCTTCCAAAATGGCGTTGTCGATGATAAGACTGGTGAGGAAAGTGAAATATGCATCCAGAATTGAAACCAGTGTTATCATTAACAGGAAACCGAGTACCCATTTCCAATGGGGCTTGGCCAGCTGTAAAATACGTAAAGTGATTTTTCCGGTGAATTGAGTAGTAAATTCTTCTTCTTCGAAATATTGTTCAGTCATAATTACACCCCCATCTCTGCGCTGGCAACTTCTTTTTCCAACTGAACTTCGATTTGAGTTTGAATATTATGGATTTTTCGGTAGACGCCTTCTTGAGCCAGGAGTTCTTGATGGGTGCCAATCTGAATGATACGTCCTTTATCCAGAACTACGATCAAATCAGCTTTCATAACTGATTGGATGCGGTGTGCGATAATAAAGGTGGTCCGTTCTTCCATCAGTTTTTCTAATGCTTGACGAATATCAGCTTCGGTTTCCACATCCACTGAGGAGGTGGCATCATCAAAGATGAGTATTCGGGGGTTTTTCATAATCGTTCGGGCAATCGCCACACGCTGCTTTTGTCCGCCTGACAGCGTAACGCCTTTTTCTCCAACGAGTGTATTGTATTTATCGGGGAATGTCATGATTGAATTATGGACTGCTGCTGCCTTTGCGGCTTCTTCGACTTCCTCTTGGATAACTTCGCGATCGCTGCCGTAAGTTATATTTTCGCGTATCGTTCTCGAGAAGAGGAATGGTTCTTGTTCCACAGTACCAATTTGGCTGCGAAGAAATTTTCGAGGATAACGCTTCAATTCAACGCCATCGAGAAGTATTTTTCCACCTGTGTACTCGTAAAAACGAGGCAGCAAATTAGCTAAGGTCGTTTTACCCGAGCCAGTCGATCCTAATAAGGCTATCACTTGTCCAGGTTTGACCGAGAAGCTGATGTCTTGCAGGACAGGCACATCTGGGGCGTCGTCATAAGCGAAGGCGATATTTTCAAATTCGAGGGAGCCTTCTACTGTGTTCTCCGGGAGGTAATCACCGGTATCGAGGGGCTCACGCTGCTCTTTGACCACAGTCATAACCCGGTCGAACGAAACCAAGCCAGATGACATTTGAACAATTAAGCGCCCAAGGTTGCGGATTGGCCACAGAATCCATACCAACAGTCCTGCGTATGTTATATACTCTCCGACGGTTATTGCGCCATTGATTGCCATAAGTGCGCCAACCCCGAAACCCAACAGCATTTGGATTCCAGTCAAAATGTCAGAGATGGGCCAGAAACTGGAATGCATCAACAGAAGTCGTTTGCCACGCAGGTACTTCTCCCAGTTTTCAGATTTCAAACTTGCCAATTTCATAAGCCTGGCGGGCGAATGCTTTAACCACACGAACCCCGGTCAGATTCTCTTGAAGTCGATTTGAGAGTATTGCGTCCTGTTCTTGATACTTTTCATACGCCTTGGACACCTTTCCAAAGAACACTACTGATAACGTAATGGTAAAAGGAACTACGATGATGGATACCAGCGCTAAACGCCAATCGAGCCAAAGCAGGGCTGCTAAATTTACAAAGAATATCAGGCTGATACGTCCGATTCCAATTCCTTGATCAGCAAAAAAACGTCGAATAGCGTCAATATCAGATGTCGAACGCTGGATCAGTTCACCGGTCTTGGTCTGGTCATGGTAGGTGAAAGTCATGTGCTGTATATGATCGAATACGTAATCTCGAACTCGCTTGGCTATCCCTTCAGCTGTTCGACCAGCAAGTGTTCCGCTAACAAATGCAAATATACCCATAATCAAGGATAATCCGATAAAGCCCAACGCTATCTGAAAAGGCGTAAATTGGGAGGTATCACTCACCAGAACTTCATCTACATAATATCCAAGCAGTAAATAAGTTCCCGTGCGTGCAACTGCTGCAATACCTACAGCCAATATTGCGCCGATGTAGATCCATCGATAACCGCGGAATAATTGCCACATACCCACAAAGCGTTTTTCAGTAACAACTTCCTGGAGATCGATATCGATTTGTGAGTTCATCGTGTTAAGATTTTTCTTCCTCAGGGTGTGATCCGTAATTTATTAGTACTTTGTGCATTTTTTCTATATTCACGTGAGTTACAAGCAAGGAAGGGTACCAAAGAAGGGGAAGCTTAAGGTGAAAACTTTTTAAATATAAGAAGGGCTCCTGCCTTGCATAGTTTAGTTGAAATGTTGTCTGGTGTCGATGATTTTTTGCCAGGAATTTTTGCTTCAATGCGAGCAAAAAAATATTACAGATGGTATTAAATGACAGCGGCGACTATCCGTTAACGGAAAGGGCTGGAATAAACTTTTCCGCCTCTATTGCTCTCTTGAACTCTGGTCCGATAAAAACTGGCGACCTGAGGCCCCCCAGTTGGTGGACTGAAAGTGTTGAATTGTGTGACCAGCGCTGGAAGAATTTTTTTGCTAGTCATATATTTTTTTACCCTGCGATTGGTATAATCACTTAAAAATATTATTACTCCCAAATTCCGATGATGAGTGGATGAATTCGATGAATGGTAATCTCTCCCCACAGTTCGCAGCTACCGGCTTACCGAATTGCGTTAATGAGAACGGTTTAACAACGAATTAGATGCACGCCTCATTAAGAATATCACTGGGTTAAATTTGCTCGAGCTCAGGCAGCACACCGTATAAAGATATTGATCATTTGAGTTTCTAAAAAAAGACGGTACAAAGGAGAAAAAGTATGTTTATTCTGGATATGCTCCCGATGTGGGGAGTGTTTTTGGTCACAATGGCTTTGGTTCTTATTGCAGCCGAAATAGGCTATCGTATTGGAATTTGGCTGCAGCGCAGGGATGCTTCCACGGGAACAACTCCCATAACAGGCGCAATGGTTGGCGGCTTGTTGGGTCTGATGGCGTTCTTATTGGCCTTTTCAATCGGGATCGTTATCAATCAACATAACGGCCGCAGGGAAATGGTAGTAACAGAAGCCAATGCTGTGGGAACAGCCTATTTGCGGGTCGGTTTCCTCGATGACCCCGACCGGACCATAGCACGTGATCTTTTGCGTGAGTATGTCGAAATTCGTCTGGTAGCCGCGGATGACTCAATGCAGCTTGATTCCATGGTTACGCGTTCTGAAGAGATCCACGGAGAATTGTGGATGATCATGGAAGATACTGTCGCGTTGGGGGAGGATTTCAGATATCATGTCTCTTTTGATTGAATTGATCAATGAGGTGATCGATGTCCATTCAGTGCGTTTGGTTTTCGGTCAACTCCGACTGCCGAGGTTGCTGGGAATAGTGCTGTATGCAGCCACTATTCTAAGTTTTCTGCTGGTAGGGGTGGCCAACAGCGCAGATGGTAAACGAGACCCTCTTGCTATCTTGCTCTTTGCGGTGGCTTTTGTGGCGGTCTTAATGGTTCTGATTGACCTGGATAGACCTCAGGAAGGACTGCTCAATGTCAGCCAGACCGCAATGTCTGATCTGCTGCGGCAGATGAAATCAGCCGCGCCGTAATGGACATACTTCGCGCCGCACATGACATCACTTGTCGGAAGGTTATCGATATTTTATCGGAAGATTATCGGCTATGATGGTAATGGCCGGACAGCCAGAACATTGACCACCTGGCTCTTGTACCAGGGTGGGTATGATTTAGGAAAATTTTATGCCCTGGAAGAATTCTATGCCGAAGACTTAGAAGGCTATTACGATGCCTTAGTTACCCATCCTAATCATAACTATTATTTTGGCCGGGATAAGGCTGATATTACACCCTGGATAGATTATTTCTTAAAAGGAATGTCAGTGGTCTTTGAGCGGGTAGCTGAGGAAGTAGAACGTAATTCTGATGGAGAAAAAGATGATGAAAACATTGAACTCCTGCGCCCTTTAAACCACCGGGCCAGGCGTATTCTGGGGTTGTTTGCGCAACAAGATTCTATCAAATCATCAGATGTGGCAAACCTGTTAGGTATTTCTACTCGCCAGGCCAGGTTGTTGTTGTCCCAATGGGTAACACAAGGATGGCTTACAAACGCTGATCCCTCGAGAAGAGTGAGGAAGTATGAACTTGTTGAGGAATACAAAGGATTATTAGAATAATTTTCTAAAAATTTTGAGCTTCCATACATATATTGCGATATCAAAGAAGCAAGTACCGGGATGTCCGAAATTCCAGGCAATTCGGTCCGGCTGCCTCGTCGATGCCGTGGAAAAGACATCACGGACTGGCTGGATGAAACGGGCTTTTACGCCAGGATGGCAGACCAACTTCCATCACCCAAAGCCAGGTACGCCGATAATAGACACGCCACAGGAGAAGTTAGAGCTCCACGATTACTTTACTTCTTCCTCCCAGGTAAATGACTGGGATTGATATATTTGTTTTAGTTTATTAAGGATTTCGTAATAACCTCGTAGTATCCTCGTGAGATCATTTTCTTCAAATAAATTGTTTTAAACTTTATGAGGTGAATTCCTTGAAAGCAAGATATATCATTTTTGCACTCATCATTTTCCCCGCACTCCTTTTAGCGGCGTGCAGTACAAGTGCTGCAAATCCGGACGCAATGGAAGATATGGACTCGACTGCAAAAAGCGAAGTTATGGAGCAGGGTGAAACAATGCAGAAGATCGAAGAGGAAACTGTCGAGAACGTACCTGCTGAACAAACGGAAGCGATTGAAGGAGAAATTTTGGCGGTCGCCACACAAATGCCTGATGAACCCATCCCTGATGATACAGCCACCCGCCTGATGTACCAGGTCTCACTACATGCAGGCTCGGGGTACCTGGATGCCCTCGAGACCATCCTGGCTGCGAACGATACCCGCTTTGTATCCGTTTTCATAGAACTGCTGCGTGCCAACCAGATCGGTCTGTTGGGGAGCACAATTTACCAGGAGCCGATCGAGGCGCTGGAAACTTTATCCGGTCAAACCTTTGGGAATAATTGGGCAGACTGGGTGGAGTGGTATGGGAGCACCGATCTGGAACCGCCGCCGGGGTTTACGGGTTGGAAAGGCCAGATTTTGGGGAAAATTGATCCCGGATTTGCGGAATTTTTGAAAGACGATTTCCCAAGTACAATCCGCACGGAAGAAATCCTGTGGGGCGGTGTGGTGGTTGACGGTATTCCTGCTCTTGACAACGCGCCCATGATCCCGGCCGTGGATGCGAAATACCTGGACCCGGAAGAGCCAGTCTTTGGTATATCCATCAACGGAGACCATCGTGCATATCCGCTGCGCATCCTGGACTGGCACGAAATGGCGAACGACGTGGTGGGCGGCGTGCCGGTATCCCTGGCTTACTGCACCCTGTGCGGGGCAGGCGTCGCCTATGACGGGCGCGCCTCCGACGGCGAAACATACACATTCGGCTCGTCGGGTTTCCTCTTCCGCAGCAACAAACTGATGTACGACCGCCAGACGCGCACCTTATGGAACCAGTTGACCGGTGAACCAGTGCTGGGTGAACTGGTAGGTACAGGCGTCAAACTGGACCTGCTGCCGGTTGTCGTCACCACCTGGGAGGATTGGCTGGCGCAGCACCCGGACACGAAAGTACTGGATGTGGACACTGGTTTTAACCGTCCTTACACTCCCGGTGCGGCATACGGTGACTACTTCGCCTACGATGACACCATGTTCCCCATCTGGCAGCGCAGCGATCTGCTGGGAGCCAAAGACCGCATCTATGCCCTCCAGATTGACGGTATCCCCAAAGCCTACCCGGTGGATACCCTGGTTGAAGAACAGGTTGTAAATGATTCGATAGGCGATATACCCATCGTGCTGGTCGCCTCTCGAGGTGATATCACGGTAGATGGCTCTGACCAACGTTCTGGAAAGGTTACTTACAACGCTGGCGGTGAGGTGCGCGCCTACGATCGCGGCGTCGAAACCTTCAGCCCGGGTTCGGACGCGGATAAGCTTTTAAATTCAAGCGGTCGCACATGGCAGGTTACAGAAGAAGCCCTGATTGTGCCGGACGGGGAATCAGCTCCACGAATTAACGGACACCTGGCATACTGGTTCGGATGGTTTTCATTTTTCCCAAAAACGCTGCTTTATGGAGCGCCGTAAATAATTGGTTCGAACAGCAGTCATTGGTAGAAATATTAGAAATGGTCCCCCATATGGCTGGATGCAGGATAAATTACGCTGGCGTATGAATGGACATCGGGATATAATCTTCTAAATCAGAGTTTCAATATCCGAATAAACTTCAAAAGAGGCGACCGATGGAAATAACTCCTAAAACAAAAGTGTCCGCAATCCTGGAAGAATACGGCGATATCGCGGATGTGATGGAGGTCTTTGGCGTCCAGCGTGTGGCGCGCTACTCGTTCCGCAGGATGCTGACCAAAGCCCTGACGGTTGAAATGGCAGCACGAATACATCGGGTCCCGCTGGATGAATTTATGGAAGCGCTGAACGACGCTGTAGAAATGAGTACAGAGAATCAAGGATCGGAGACGATGCTCAAAGGTACCTGATCCCACTCCTTTTATTTGCCCTCTCATTCTGGCTGTTTCTAATTTGCCGTGATTAAAAATATATCCTGTGAGCGAAGCGGATACAATTTGTTTTCTAACCATGCTCCTGGCGCAACGAACCCATACCGGGGGTGTTTATATTAACGAGATTTTTTAAGTATAAATGGAGGATTTATGGTATCAATCAGTTTACTCTTCACATTGAACACAATTGTAGGCCTGGTCTTTTCTCTCGGATTATTAATACTCCCCGAGCAGTTGATAGCGCTTTATGGAGCCCCTCCAAGCCCAGCCGCTGTATATGTGGCACGACTTTTCGGCGCGTTAATCCTTGGTTTCATCACCATTCTGTGGTTCTCCAGAAATTCCGCCGAAAGTGAAGCTCGTCGTGCCATACTGATGGGCGGCCTTGTCGGTTGGGGCGTTGGGTTACTCGTGGCGCTCTGGGGACAATTTTCCGGAGTTGTAAATAATCTGGGTTGGCTCAATGTAGCAATTTACTTCTTATTTTCGCTAGATTTTGTATTTTTTCTGTTTGTGCGCAAAGACTGACGATTTTTCGATATGGGGAATTGTAAATAGTTGGGTGGAGTAAGGGGGACATTTGATCAATGAGGGATCGAAACTGTTCTTATGACTGGTAAGGTATTATTTTGGTTCGATTCCATCAAAATCAAAAACCGATATTATCCGAAGCCAAAATCTATGCGGCTGATTTAGATGTCAAGGCGCTGGTTGTGGTAGGTAAGAGGTGCTCTGCGGCCTAGACGAGGATAGAAGATGGTTGTCATTATTTGAAACGCAGCACCAAAACGACACTGTTCTATCTTCACACAATTATTACCGTGTAATTATATGCAAAATATCGATAAAACCTGGACAAAATAACAATTATCCAGTATAATTGAATTAATAAAACAAATATATGCTGCAGAAGGATAATTTTATATGCAATTAACAGGAATCCACCACATCACAGCTGTCAGCGCTAAGATTGCTGATAACGTTGATTTCTATACAAATGTGTTGGGATTACGCTTGGTGAAAAAATCTGTCAACCAGGATGACGTCTCAGCCTATCACCTCTTTTATGCCGATAAATTAGGCAGCCCGGGTACAGATATGACCTTTTTCGACTGGCCGCACATCGGCCCTAACATGCGCGGTACAGACAGCATTGCTGGCACTGCGTTCCGCGTGGCCAGCCGTGTGTCATTGGATTTTTGGTCCCAGCGTCTAGAAGAGAAAGGTGTAAAACAATCCAGGATCACAGAATTCGCCGGTCGTCAATTATTGCCTTTTGAAGACCCTGAGGCTCAGCAGTTGTATCTGGTTAACGATCATGGAGCAGATTTCGATGGTGAAATCTGGCAGCGCCCAGATATTCCGGAGGAGAACGCTTTGCGAGGTTTCTACAGTGTAGTTCTATCCATTCCATCCATTGACCAGTTAGCGGATGTCTTCAAAAAGGTCCTAAATTATGAAGAAATAGAACGCGCACAGTGGATTGATGAAATGTCAAACGCGGTCATCTATACTACCAAACATAACGGCGGTGCCGGAAGCGAAGTTTGGTTGTTAGAACAATCCCACAAAGGACGCGCCAAATTAGGAGCTGGCGGAACACATCATATTGCCTTCCGGGTCGCAGATTTTGAAACACAGAAAAAGTGGCACTCCCACATATCTCAGGCAGGCCTGCACGTCAGCAGCCTGATTGACCGTTTCTGGTTCCGGTCGATTTACTTCCGGGTGTCCAACGGCATTTTATTCGAAATTGCCACAGACGGTCCTGGCTTTGCTATCGATGAAGCCCCGGACACGCTTGGTGAAAAACTGGTCCTTCCACCTTTTTTGGAAAATCGCCGCCAGGAAATTGAAGCTGGTTTGACCCCCATTGGAGCATAAAAATATATGACCGTTGATATCCATCTTGGACAGCCCGTGATAAATTTTGGGGCTGATATCAAAGGTGCAAATCTGGTCGTTATCCTGTTGCACGGCCGTGGTGCTGAAGCTGAGTCCATGCAGCCCATCGCCGAAGCTTTAAGGTTAGAGAAAGTCTCATTTATGATGCCCCAGGCTGCCTTAAACCGCTGGTATCCAAATACAGCTTTTGGGCCGCTGGAGGCGAACGAACCTGATCTCACATCAGCATTGGCATTTATGGATAGGCTGGTGAAGGAAGCCCATGATAATGGATTTTCTGACCAGCGGATCGCTTTTGGAGGCTTTTCCCAGGGCGCTTGTCTGGCTTCAGAATATGTCGCCCGCAACGCCAGGAATTACGCCGCTTTATTTGTTTTCAGCGGCGCTTTGATCGGTCCCAAGGGGACGCCCCGAAACTATCCGGGATCTTTTGACAGTATGCCCATTTTCATAGGCGGCAGCGATGTTGATCCCTGGGTAGCGCATGATCTTATCGCCGATACAGCCTCAGTTTTCCAGAATATGGGGGCGGATGTAGATTTTCGTACCTACCCTGGTATGGGTCACACGGTAAATCAAGAAGAGATTGAAATCGTGCATGCTATACTTGCCAAAGCAAACTCAAGTTAGCATATATTCTATTTCTTATAATACTTGAATCCAAATTTTGATATTAATTCCGCACCAGTAGTTATCGGTGAATCTGTAAACCAATTTCTGCACGGCGAGAATGATCAGCCCAATATCAAAAATTTGATATCCAACATCCAGGGATAAGGCGCTTGTCCAATGGTCTGGGACTACCATGTTCACTTATCCTGAATCAGTTGACTGGATACGGCAGCGGCTCATCATTTACCCCTGCAACCAGGTTACCCACAGCCATCAAGCACATTTTGGTGCGTGCGGTTATGGTCGCGCTGGCGATATGCGGGACGATGATAACATTTGGCAGCGAGAGCAGTTCGTCATCCGCGGGAAGCGGTTCAGGCACGGTAACGTCCAGGGCAGCATAGGCGATCTGACCCTCCTTTAACGCGTTATAAAGCGCCTCTTTATCTACGACCGGACCTCTGGCTGTGTTGATCAGTACTACGGAGGACTTCATGAACTTTTAATTCTTCAGCCCCGATCATGCCGCGTGTACCTTCATTCAAACTCACATGCAGACTGACGTAATCCGCTTCACGCAGCAGCTCATTTAGATTTCTATATTCAGCGCCGTACTTCCTTTCGGCGTCCAAATCTCTTTCACGATCGTAGTAAAGGATTTTCATATTAAAACCCTTAGCCCGTTGGGCGACTGCCTGCCCGATCCTTCCAAAACCGATAATTCCAAGACAAGCGCCGTAGACATCCTGCCCCAGCAAGGTGGTCAATCCCCAGGTATCCCAACTGCCGTCACGCACATAGTCAATCCCCTCACCAATGCGCCTGGCGGCTGCCATCAGCAAGGCGAAAGTGAAGTCAGCGGTGGCATCCGTCAATACGCCGGGCGTGTTCCCGATTTTAATGCCGCGCTGCACAGCCCCCTCAACATCGATATTGTCGTACCCGACCGCGATTTGGCTGATAACCTTCAACTCAGAGCCAGTATCCATTAACCGGGCATCAATCTGGTCGGTAAGTAAACACAATATTCCTACTTTTCCGGGAACTTTCTCAAGCAGGATTTCGTAAGGCGGCGGTTTTTCAAAGTCCCAAATTTCTGCATCTACATGTAATATAAGTTCGTCCCAGACTGTTTGGGGCAGCCTTCTGGTAACGAATACTTTTTGTTTACCCTTGATGTTTGCGTGCATTTTCTCCTCCGGTATTAGAACAGGCATTCATCGATCCCCTGCCTGGTTCATTTTTAATAATCCATATCCGACAGGAAAGCGTTTGTCAAATTTGAATTATAGAATCCAATTGTAAAGGCAGCAACCTTGATTTTAGGTTTCTGTATGTATTGAAATCAAAAAATTGAATAATAAATTGACAGCCGCACAGTTTATTATCGGTGAGTTATGGTTCCAGAATCGGTGGAATTATCGCCGGAGCCGAAGGCTCCATGCTGCGTAAGAAAGCTACCAAGGATTGGATATCATAATCGGTCAGTCGGCTTCCCCAGGCGGGCATCAT
Organism: uncultured Chloroflexia bacterium; assembly: GCA_963753725.1. GTDB lineage: Bacteria > Chloroflexota > Anaerolineae > Anaerolineales > UBA4823 > CAVWDI01. The sequence goes on from CAVWDI010000010.1 coordinate 223,752, forward strand.
GGTGCCCGGCACACCCCCTGCAATGATCTGGTAAATCGCTTCATCGGGGGTTTCTGAAAGGTAGATGTGGTTGTTCACGGCAGGAGCCATGCGGGTTCCATAACCGTCCGTCCCGTGGCACGATTTACAGGCGATATTGAAGAGCTGCCTGCCGTCATCAATCAGCTCGGGAGAAGTCGGGATGCTCATGACCTGCACCTGCGGAAATTCGATCCCGGTTTGCGCGATCTCCGGCCAGCGCAAGATTAAATCGGCGACGATGTTGATCTGGTCTGGATCTAAAATGTTCTGCCAGCTGGCCATCAAAGTGCCCGGCACGCCATTGTTGATGAGCTCGACGATATCTTCTTTGGGCGTCGCGCGCAGGTCAGCGGAGTCAATCGCAGGCGCGATGGTTGTCCCGGTGCCATTGACGGCGTGGCAGGCAGAGCAATTTTCAGCGTATACCTGCAATCCTGCCGCCAGGTTCTCTCCACCCGGCAGGGCTGCCACGGAGGCAAGCATTTCATCCGATACTTCCATCTTGATTACTTCGGGCGGCGTCAGACCCAGGTCAGCAACGCGCATCTCCACAAATTCCCAGTTGCCATTCTGGATTAAGATCACAAAGTCCTTGATTTGCGAATTGCTGAATATACCGCCTTCTTCCACAGCCCAGGCAGCCATCTGGGTGCCGTCGCGGCCGCGGGCGATCACTTTTGAGAGATCCGACTCGGACATCATACCGACAGCAGTACTGTTAAGGGAGGGATTTTCGCCAATCCCTTCACCCGAGGCGCCATGGCAAACCGTGCAATTGTGGGCGTAATTCTCGGCAGCGCTCTGGACAGCCTCGTTTTGGAAATCGATTAACAGCCCTTCCTGCTGTTGTGGTTCCAACCATGTATACAACGGCAGTATGCTAACGATCAGCAGGGTTGAGAATATCCCCATGAATTTCAATGTGTTGGTCATGACTTGTCCTCAGACATAAACGATAAAATCCGGGCCGGGCTTGTCGCGCTGTACGGGAGAACTGGTGTCGACAATAATTTCACCGGATTCATTGATAGATAATTGGAATAAATCCAGCGGGCGCGGCGCCGGCGGGTTGAGCACGTCCCCTTCCATGGTAAATGCAGATCCGTGGCAGGGGCAAACGAACTGCCCGGATTTATGGTCGAAGGGGATCGAACAGCCCAGATGAGTGCAGCGCTGGTAAACTGCCAGCAATCCCGAGTCCTGCAGGCGCACCAAATAGAAGCGGCCGGCTTCAACCGGGGTGACGCTGCCGGACGGGTATTGGTCGTGGGAACCGAGGTTAAACTCACCGCCGAATTCACCTTCAGCAGCACGCGGTGAAAGAAAACGCAGTCCGGCAAGCGAGAACTCTGTTAATGCAAGAGCGCCCATGGCACCCCACCCAAGATTGATAAAATCGCGACGGGATAGGTTTAATCTTGACATAAATTAACTCCAGGGAATAATCAACGCCATCCCCTCCCCCCGCAGGAAAATTCCGATCAGCGTGAGAGTGAAAAAAGACGAAAACAGCAGCGTAAACAGAGCCTGCCGGGATTCACAGTTGGAGTTCCCTAATGCCTTCATTAATTCAAAATATCCTATCAGGAGTAAAACTATCCCCGCAAGCGGTACCCATCCATTGCTGATAATACTCGGCAGGAAAGGAAGCCAACCAGGTAAATCCAACCAATACTCGTTGAGAAAAACAAACAGGTATGTTCCAGCTACACCTAAGATGAAACTGATCAAAGCCATCCAGCGCCCTCTTATGGAGCGAAACCATATGCCGACTGTATCCATATCTTGATCCAGGTAAGGTAGGATCAGTAAAGCCAATAGACCCAGTCCGGGGATGATTATTGCCCCAAAAACCGGGTGGAAATGCAGAAGAAGCTCTTGAAATCCCATGAAGTACCAGGCTGCCTTAGCCGGATTGGGGCTGTGGGTGGGGTTGGCGGCCTCTTCGAGCGGCGCGTTGATGAATGTAGACCATGCAATCAGAATCGCCAGCCACACCAGGGCGAATACAAATTCAATGCTCACTAAATGCGGAACTGTGGTCACTTTTTTAGTGTTCGCTTCCTGGTTGACCTGCCTCGGGACAGTAATTTTGTCCTTGCGCACCCGCCAGATGTGAAAAGATACAAGGGTAAATATGGCAAGCGGGATCAAAGCGATGTGCAGGCCGTAGAAATTTGTCAGAGTTGCCGCGCCAACTTCAGGTCCTCCCAACAGTAAACCAATCACAGGTTTACCGATGAGGGGAACGTAATCCAGCAGGCTTGTGCCCACAGTCACAGCCCAGTATGCAAGCTGGTCCCAGGGTAGCAGGTAACCGGTGAAGTTTGCGGCAGTGATAAGCAGAAGCAGCGCTATGCCCATCGCCCAGTTGAACTCACGCGGGCGGGTGAAGCCGGCTGTATAAAACACTCTCAGCAGATGCAGGACTGCAACGACAACCATCAGGTTTCCCGACCAGTGGTGAAGGTTGCGGACAAGGTTGCCGAAAGGGATTTCAGTCCGCAAAGCGAGCATGCTCTCGTAAGCGGCATCCGGTGAAGGCGTGTAAACGAAGATTAACATAACTCCTGTTACTGCAAGGACGCTTCCCAACAGGAGAAGCAACCCGCCTAAGCCAAAGGTGTAGGTGAATTTCAGAGAGGAACTCGAGACTTTTGCCGGATGGATGTGCAGAACCAAACTGTTCATCACGATTTTCATTCGACCACGGTCATCGCTGGGCGGTAAACGATCGCGCTGTATGGAGCGGTAGACGCGCGCGCTAGAAGATGATTGTTTTCGGGGGATGGGGTTTGGTTTTCTGTCATGGTAATCCTCGATGGACTCAAAATGAATGATGGGGAGAATTGTTCCTCCCCTTCGCAAGAACTCAGAGATTTTTCTGAACGATCTTTATGCGCTATTATCGTTTACACCGTTGCTGTTTACACCGTTACCGTTTCCGCCATTACCGTTACCGCCCCCATTCCCTTTGCCAGTGCCAGGACCAGCCCATAGTGGACGTCCATTGGGATCGCGCAGCATCACGCGTAAGCCTGTTGCTACCTGAGTGATGTCGCCAGCCATGAACTGTTCGTTCTCATAGAAACCTATGACCTTTATTTCGTCTCCTACCTGGAAATTAATATTCTGTTCTGCAAAAAAGCGCGGTTGTCCGGTTTTGAAAGCAATCATTTCACCTTCGGGGGTGGTTACAGTCATACTGCCGCTTTGAAAAGAGGTCAAGGTCCCCTCAATCGTGATCCATTCATCCACCTGGGCTTTTGGTTCGGGGGTGTGCTCTCCATCTATACTGCCGGCATTTTGACCCTGGCAATTCTGAACGCCAGTGCTCCACAATGGCTGACCGGTTTCGGAACGTAGCATCAGGGTGTGACCATCGGGAAGCGTTACCTGGGAGGCGTGTACGGCACCTTCATTGATCGTGCCTTTTACAATCAATTGCTGCCCAACCTGAAAGTCCACACCCTGGTTCTGCCAGAAGTCAGCAGGACCCAATTCGATATAAACGCTTTCCCCATTTTGTAGTGCAAACTGGAGGCCGGAATTATCTAAGTCCGTGATGGTTCCTGCTTGCTGCCAGGGTTCCCCAATTAATCCTTCAGCAGCCATAACCGGTTCTCCAGTTTGCTGCTCAATTTGCTGGTCTGTTGCATCAGCTTGCAGCTGTAAAAGGGGTTCTGGAGCATTTAATGTCCGATCAGGTTCCTGAGCATTAGTTTGGTAAACAAAAGCTGCACCAGCAGCACCTATCACTGTCGTTAACAATATACCGATAATAATTTTCTTAACATATTTTCTCCTTTATCTATCTATGTGCAAATGCGAATAATTTGATATTCATCGACGAAAGTATAAAACGCCGGTGTGAAGAAAGTGTGAAGACGCTGTGAATATATTGTGGAAATTGTCTTTTCCTTTTATGATATCCATTACAGTTTTTTCAGTGATGAGGTGTTGTGAGATCCACCCCAAAATAAAACAGCCAGACGCTTCTTGATACTCTTTGATATTTGCGAGGTTTTATAAGCTGAAGCAATCCCGCACCCGCGCCACGAGGGAGAATGCTTCGCTGACGCTCGCAGATTTCAACAAGTGTATTTACGAATCTTGAAAACCGGAACCAATCCCTCTCCTTAATAACCGGAGAGAATTTACCCGCGAGTGACACACCCTGTGGGCGACCTGCTCAAATATGGATGTTTATTTTCAAGCAAGGGGTATTCGCTTACCATGCATCAGAAAAAACCGTAAACGGAACCGCAACAGCCGTTCATGATATGTCCGCCAATATAGCTCCCAGGACAATTCTTCTTATGAACTGAAAATTCTACGATACAAGTGGTTCTTCTTATTACAAGTTGTTCCGGAAGAATTCGACCGTGCGCTGCATGGCCTGTTCGAAATATGGTGAGACGATATTGTGCCCGCCGCCTTCGTAATTGTAGAATTCATAATCCTTGTTATTCTGCTGCAGTACAGCAGCCAGCTCAAGCGAGTAACCGATATTGACCACAGGATCATCCTGGGCGTGGTGCAGCTGCAGCGGGCTGTCGAGCAGTTCGATGTTCTCAGTCAGGGACACCGCCCGCCAGTAATCTGCCTGGCTGTTTGGACGGCCGTGGGTGTCAAATATCTCCTGAGAACTTCTTGCCCGGGGGGTGCCGTCCTGGTTGACTGGCGGGCGGTAAGTGTTGTCGTCAATTCTGAATTTTTCGAAATCGTCATAACTGTATACCGCTCCAGCCCAGATCACACCGGCTTTGACATCAGGTTCGACAAGCATCGCCCGCAGGACCAGGTTGCCGGCCATACTGTGTCCCCACATGCCGATACCCTGCGGGTCGATGAAATCCATTTGCTGCAGGCTCTTAAGGGCAGTGATGGCATCGATGGTGTAACCGGGAGAGAAGTAGGTTCCATTCGGCTCCCCCTGCGACTGCCCGTGTCCCCGGTAATCTATCTTGAAGACCACAAAACCGTTTTTGGCCAGGTAATCAATGTAGGCGGTGTACCCCTCCGTGGTGCGGTAGTTGGCTGGCGGGATATAACCGTGGTTGAAAACGACCGCCTTAAAACCGCCCTCGGGGGGCTCAACGCGCGGGATGGTCAGCAAGCCGTTGATCTTGTACCCTTCTGAAATGTAGCTGACCAGGTGGCGGGTGTAGTCGGCGGTGGTATCCAGCTCCTGCTCGAAAGTGATCTCACTGCCGGTGATTTCCAGCTCCCGCAGGTATTGGATGGTGAGCTCCTGTCCGACCTTGAAAGCGGGTTCAGTTACAGAGCGGGTATCCGCAGCCACTGCGGCTGGCGGCGCTGGTTGCGATTCGGAAGCAGCTGCCGGGGTAATGGGCTGGGCGTCGTTGGCAGGCAGGTCTGCTGCGGCTGGGCTAACCGCAGCTGTGGGCGAGACCAAAGCCACAGGCGCGCTCGGATTGGATCCGGCAGATAAAGACGCGGTCTTAACGCTGTCCCTTATCGGGCTGCAGCTTGCTGCAAACGCCAGGAGTGTGAGTAAAATCAGGTTAAAACGATAATATTGGTTCATAAATTCAAATTCGCTACAGGGAGAAATTAGACCTGATTACTAAAAATGATTGTACCTGTTATTGTACCCATTCCACCTGAAAAGTTTCTAAGAAAAGCCATAAAAATCGCCCGGCTAGCCGTACCTATTTATGAAAAATCACACGACTAGCCGTACCTATTTATGTGTTAAGGTCGCAGTAGTGTCCGCCAACAGGTTGGGTGTGATTCAAAAGCGGATCATGCACTTATATTCAATGCCCACCCTTATGTTATAATTTCAATTATCATAAATCATTAATATTGTCTGGTGCTTACAGATAATAAACAAGCCATGATGGCGCAGAATAGATTCCTATCTCCCGGTGTCCTGCTGGTTGCTGCCCCCCACATACAATCGAATCAAACTTCACAGCATTTGCATTTACCCTGGTTTTGCTTGGTGAAAACTTGCGCCTGTATAAGGGAAAGATTGGATGATATACGCGAAAACCTGCGCATTCGACCGATCTGCACTCCGCAAGCTGTTCGTTCACACTTGCCGGAGACCTGTCTGAGGCAGGAGGACTGCAATTCATGAGCGGGAATTACGCATTCAGCCCCTCCCTTTGGCCTCCATTGTTCACATTCATCTTTATGATTGCGCTTGCCATATACGGTTGGCGGCAGCGCAGGGTGCCGGCTTCGCTGCCTTTCAGCGCTGGTTGTTTGTTTGCGGCCTTGTGGATCGCCGGGGCGTTTATGGAAATTGCCGCAGTTGATGTCCCCACGAAGATCTTGTGGGTTAAATTTCAAGCTCTTTGGCAGCTGCCCACTGTTACTGCTTTAACTTGCTTTATCCTGGAATACACCTGGCCCGGGCGTTGGCTTACCCGCCGCAACCTGGTTTTGCTGGCGATCCCGCCGCTCTTATATTGGGGGTTGGTCTTTACCAATAATCTTCATCTCCTGATCTGGGGAGGTTTTGTTTTCGAAGGCTCGGTCAAACCCCTGCGAGGCCTGGTAAACTGGATTTTTATACTATACGGCTTTGGATTGGGCATCGTAAATATTTTTGTCCTGGTCTGGTTATTTCTGCGCTCACCGCAGCACCGCTGGCCTGCAGCGATCATGCTGACCGGCCAGATTCTTACACGTCTGGGATATATGCTCGAGACCACTAATTTGATCCGTTCCAATGAACTGCTCATTGTGTATTTGCTTGCATTTCAGTCCTCAGTTTACGCGGTCGCCCTGTTCGGCTTCCGTATCCTGGACCCGGTTCGCCTGGCTCGCCAGAATGTCATCGAACAGCTGCATACTGGCATGCTGGTGCTGGATACCAGCGGGCGGGTAGTCAGCTTGAACCCGGCCGCGGAAAGTATTCTGTGCATGCCTGAAAAACAAGTGCTGGGGCAGCATATCTGGGATTTACTGCCAGCAAACCCGGATGCGCTGCTGGCTGATCAAAGTGAGACTAGAAATCGAGTTCAACCTAGGGGCAGATGTGGATGTCCGCCATTACAATTTGGAAATCTCACCCTTGAAGGATTGGCATGGGCGGGAAGTTGGGCGTATGCTGCTGCTGCACGATGTGACCGGGCAAAAGCAAGCCCAGGCGGAGGTCATCGAACAGATGTGGGCACAGGCTACGCTTCAGGAGCGCGAGCAGCTGGCTAACGAACTGCACGATAATATTGCGCAAGACCTGGCATTCTTGAATCTGCAAGCCCAGGCTGCCCAGGTGCTTGATGCGAGGCGAATAAAAGTAAGGATGCACAAGCCAGCCTGGAACGCCTGATCGAAGCGGCTGGCCAGATCCAGGAAGACACACGCAGTCTCATCGGTGACCTGCTTGCCGTGGACATGCCGGCGGAAAATTTTTGCGTCACCCTGCGCCAGATCCTGGGGCGTTTTGAGGGGCAGACCGGTATACCTGCCTGCCTGGAAATAAGGGGAGTCAGCGAGGATTGTTTCGATGCGGATAGGCTGTCTCCGCCGGTTGCAGTGCAGCTCATCCGCATCGCCCAGGAAGCGCTGGTGAATGTGCGTAAACATGCCCGGGGTGCAAGTAAGGTCAGTGTGGAACTGGCAGCAAATGATGGACAATTATTGATGTCGATTGCCGATGACGGGGTCGGTTATGACGCAACTGTGAAGCGCAGCGGTGAAAAACACTTCGGTTTACAGGTCATGCGCCAGCGCGCCCTTCGCATTGGCGGGGAGATTAGCTATACTTCCTCGCCGGGAATGGGAATGCGCATCGATGTGTGTGCTCCGCTGCAACTGAATGGAAATAGGAGCAGCACATGAGGATTTTGATTGCCGATGATCACGGCTTGTTCGCGGAAGGCTTGCAGAACCTTCTTCAGGCCGGCGGGTACGAAGTGGTGGGTGTGGCATACGACGGGTTGGAAGCATTGCGGCTTGCGCGCCAATTGCACCCGGACCTGATCCTGATGGACGTTCGCATGCCGAACTGTAACGGACTGGAAGCCACCCGCCTGATCAAGGCAAACTTACCTGAAATCCAGATCGTGATGCTGACCACCTCCGCAGAGGAAGCCGACCTGTTTGAGGCGCTCAAGAGCGGCGCCAGCGGGTATTTGCTCAAGAACCTGAAGCCCAATGTATTGTTCAGCTACCTGGAGGGGCTAGCCCGGGGGGAAGCCCCGCTTTCGCGCGAGCTCTCCGCCCGTGTGCTGGAAGAGTTTGTCAAGCAGTCAACCCAGCTCGAGGGTAACGGGCAGGCGCTGCCAGCGTCTGAGAATGGTTCAGAATTTGGGACAGAAAGCCATGACATCAGCGCATCTCCCGGAGACGGAATGGGATTGGTCCGCAGTCAGACTGGGAGTGTCCAGGTGGAGCTAACCGCTCGCCAGATTCAAATTCTAGAGATGGTTGTGGATGGATTTACTTACAAAGAGGTGGGAGCCGCGCTGCACGTGAGCGAGAACACCGTTAAATACCACATGGGGGAAATCCTGAAACGCCTGCACCTCAAAAACCGCGAGCAGGTTGTAGCTTACGCATTGCGCACCGGTTTACTCAATCAGTGAGAAGTCCAGCCGGGTTTTATCAGCGGGAGCGTTGATTGCTCCAGGGAGATCTTATGTTGACAATGGGGGGAGAGTATTTCCGATAAACCTGCTTGGCAGTGACAAATAACTGGTAATCCTATCCCCAGGGATAGTCTTGCTCTTCCGGCGAGACTATCCTTTTTCTATCCCTGGGCAGAGTAGTCAAGTGCCAGAGCAGGATGTAAGATAGTTTTATGGAAAATCGGACGATTTTCATGTTCGGTCAATCGATGCTGCTCTCACTCGTGGCAAATAGCCTGTCTGATAGCCCAAACTTGCGTGTCATCCATGAGTCCGCGTGGGAGCAGATCGCAGCCCATGCAGCCGATTGCACCCCGGATGTGCTGATCTATGACCTGGACAGCGCCTCCGAAAGCGCTATCCTGCCGCTGCTGTATAAAAACCCGCACCTGCTGCTGATCGGTCTGGATGTGGAAACCAACCGGGCTGTGCTGATTGCCGGACAGGAAACGAGTTCTCTCACGTTGGAGCGGGTGAGAGAAATTGTGGAGATGACTGTGCCGTCTGAATAGTAACAGGATCAAAAGTCAGAGCGTTGAATCCGCTCGCAGACGAAGGTGGAGAGCGATGAAACAGGAAAGGAGGGAATACGGAAGCAACTAATTTGAAGGTTAATGAGGCTGGATAACCACCAGGAGTGTTTGAAATCGTTGGAATCTCACTGGAATACATTTAGAAAAAAGGAGAAAGAAAGATGAAACGGTTAATTAATTTATCAATAATTATCGTGCTGCTAATGGGGATGCTCCCAGCACTGGCAGCTGCCGCGGATCCAAAGACCTGGACCGTCAACGCCACTGACGACACAGTCGATGGGACATGTGACGAAGATCATTGCAGCCTGCGTGAGGCAGTAAATTACTCAAGTCCCAATGACACCATCGAATTCGACCTGACCTTGCCTGCCACGATCACATTGGGTGGAAGCGATATCCTGATTGACAAAAATTTGACGATTGTCGGACCTGGCGCGGACCAGCTTGCCATCAGCGGTGCTAACCTCAGCCGTGTTTTAAGCTTCCCCGATGCAAACGATGACTTTAGCGTGACGGTATCAGGGCTGACCATTAAAGAAGGCTATGCGGCTGAAGGTGGTGGCATCTACCTCGGACACCACGCCGCGCTGAGCATGAACGACTGCGTGATTGGCCCGGGCAACAGCGCAACCATAAACGGCGGCGGTATAGCGAACGTGAGAGGGAGTTCTGACTCTAAACGGCTGCACAGTCATGCAGAACCAGGCCGCGAACTACGCTGCAGGCGCTGGAATCTACGCGGGCGGTACGCCTGAGACTGGGAGCTCGACAACTCTGGTCAACTCCACGGTCAGCGGTAACGTGACTAATAACGCTGGCGGCGGTATCTATGCAGCGGGAAATGCCACAGTCAGCCTCAATCATTGCACCGTCACCGGCAACACCGCAAATGGGGACAACAGCGCCATCGGCGGTGGGGGAATCACCAGCCACGCATTTGGAATCGTCCAGCTACAGAACAGTATCGTTGCCAACAACGTGGACCTGGCGACGGTGGCCACTCCGTCGCACGATTTTGCCAGATGGACCTACTATCCGCAAGGAACCCTGACTTCGCTGGGCGGCAACCTGATCGGTGACAGCACGGGCTCATCCATTTTCTGGGACACGAGCGACCAGGTTGGCGATAACGAGACTCCGATCGACCCCTTACTGGCTGCACTAGCGCTGAATGCACCCGGCAATTCGCCCACGCACGCGCTGCTAACGGGCAGTCCAGCCATCAACACAGCACCCAGCTGTGAGGCTGCAACCGACCAGCGCGGCATAACACGACCGCAGGGTTCCTCCTGCGACATCGGCGCTTACGAAGAGGATAATATACGGTACTTGACAATGGCAATCTCACCCGCGGAAGGTGGTACGACCACACCATCTGTTGGCGGGTACACATATGCTCAAGACTCGGTTATTCCGATTACAGCCACACCGGCTGAAGGATACGAATTCAGTCATTGGACCCCTGACGATACTCCTGGGGTTTCCATTGCTAACCCTTATGAAGCTTCGACCACTGTGACGATGGATGCTGATTATACCGTCACAGCTCATTTTGCCCCGATAGTCCATACACTTACGGTCAATACGGTTGGCAACGGAACAGTCACGAAGGACCCAGATATTGTTGGTCCTTACAACTATGGTACAGAGGTCGAGCTAACAGCCATACCGGATAGCGGTTGGCTCTTTGACGGTTGGAGTGGTGACCTGAGTGGTCTTAATAATCCAGAGACCATCACCATGGACGCGGATAAATCCGTTACGGCGACATTTACGGTGTACCACACGGTGACCTTCAATGCGAATGGCGGGACAGGCACAATGGCGCCGCAGACTGCGAACGTCCCGGCTGCGCTGATGCCCAACAGCTTCACACGGACCGGCTACACTTTCAGCGGCTGGAACACGGTAGCTGGAGGCGGGGGCACTGCCTATGCTGATGGGGCGACCTACGACTTCTCGGCGGACATCACGCTGTACGCCCAGTGGACGGCTTTGCCCGACCACACGGTGACCTTCAATGCGAATGGCGGGACAGGCACAATGGCGCCGCAGACTGCGAACGTCCCGGCTGCGCTGATGCCTAACAGCTTCACACGGACCGGCTACACCTTCAGCGGCTGGAACACGGTAGCTGGAGGCGGGGGCACTGCCTATGCTGATGGGGCGACCTACGACTTCTCGGCGGATATGGATCTCTATGCCCAGTGGACGGCCAACACCTACACGGTGACCTTTGACGCTAACGGTGGGACAGGCACAATGGCGCCGCAGACCACGAACGTCGCGACTGCGCTGACGCTGAACAGCTTCACGCGGACCGACTACACCTTCAGCGGCTGGAACACGGTAGCTGGAGGCGGGGGCACTGCCTATGCTGATGGGGCGACCTACGACTTCTCGGCGGACACCACGCTCTACGCCCAGTGGACGATCAACACTGCTGTGATGTCTGTTTCCGATATCACACTCACACCCAAGGTTGGCCCAAAAGACAACACCATTACCGGGCTAGTCACCATCGTAGACAGCTTGGGCACGCTCCTGAGCAAGGCTGCCGTTACTGTCAATTGGTACCAGGACGGAACCCTGATACCGATGAGGACATCCCCAACGTCCATAACAAAACACAGCGGAGTGGCCAAGTTCGTCCTGCGCAAGATGCCAGCTGGAACCTATCGGCTGTGCGTGGTTAATGTGGTGAAAGATGGTTATGACGACTGGGACTTCGTGACTCCGTGCGCAACGCTCATGGTACCGTAGAACTGCGATTCAAGGCAGATAGCTGTCGGCTCCATCTGTGACAACTTTCGCTTCCACATATGAAATGAGCTGGACATAACGCAGATTATGTCCGGCTCATAGAAACCTGAATGTTCCTTATACAATCATATTCCGGTATTGCCTTAGCGAACCCGGTCTGGAGGCGATTGCCTGCGACCTGAGGGACGCGGTCAACGAGATGGATGTTTAACTGCTGCACAAGCGATTTGGAGCTTTTAAGTAATAGTTTGGACCGAAAAGCTGAGGAAAATTATGAAGAAAACCTGTTACCAGATGCTGCTTGCCTTGATATTCGTCCTGGCAACCTCCATGAAACCGGCAATGGTCAAGGGTGGTCCCGGTTCGGGCTTCTCGCCCGGCAGGATCTTTGGCGTCTCGATGCCCTCGAATGGGATGGCGATCCAAGACCTCAGTATCCCGGTAGCTGCCTCTCTATCCTATAGCCCACCATCCCTGGAAACCACGATCCAAAGAGGCACGAGCACAACCCTGCAGCTGACCCTGACCAACAACGGAGATGGAGCGGCGATCTTTGAACTGCAGGAAGAACCAGGAGGCTACACCCCCAGCCAAATTATAGCCCGGCCGAAAACAGCGCAGACTGCCGCTAACTCAAACCCGGAAGCACGCCACGCGCCAGGAATTGACACGCGGCGAGTGCCAAACAACACCCCGACCAGCAATCTGTTTCCCAGCACATCCTTGATTTATGAAGGATTTGAGGGAGGCGTAGTACCCCCTAGCGGATGGAGCGAAGTGGTTACCAATCGCAGCTACAACTGGGATATCGCCATCTTTGGCATCCCGCACAGTGGCGACTATGCAGCAAATGTCGAATACGATGATAAAAATCAAGACGAGTGGCTGCTAAGCCCTGAACTGGATCTTACGCAGGCCACGCTTTCCTTCTGGTCGCAAGGCTCCATCTACTGGTGCCGAGACACCTACGACAACTGCGACCTGAAGGTCTGGATCGTGGTGGGGGATGTAGGCGGCGGGGATGACATTTATCTGGGGAAGGCGGATGGCGATTGGCCAGCCAGCTGGACCTGGGCTCAAACCACTTTCGATCTGACATCCTTCCTGCCAAGCGGTCCAGTGCGAATTGGTTTTGAATATGCCGGCAACGACGGTGCGCAAATCCTTTTAGATGACATCCTTCTGGACGGTACTCCGGTGAAACCGGACATCTCCTGGCTTTCTGAAAGCCCAATCAGCGGTACAATTTCTGCAGCCCAAAGCCAGATCATCGATGTCACATTTGATGCTTCTCAGGTCAGCCAGAGCGGACTTTATAGCGGCACCCTCCACATTTTGAGCAATGACAGCGTTAACCCAGACCAGAGCGTGCCGGTGGTCATGCAGGTGACTGACCAGCCGGTCGTCACGCTGGTTACCCCAAATAACGGGCCTGCTTCTGGCGGCACTGCGGTGACGATCTCAGGAAGCAACTTTAAATCCGGCGCTTGGGTAGCATTCGGAGCCGCGCAGGCGAACGATGTCGTCGTGGTCAGTGGCGAGCAGATTACCTGCACTACACCGGCTCATCTCCCCGAGACGGTAGATGTGCAGGTCACCAATATTGATGACCAAAGTGGAACCCTTTAAGGGGTTATACATACAATAGCGATCCTGTTTTGATGAGCCTGCCAGACACGAGGGGCGGTCAGAATGAGACCGTTCAGGTGCCGGTCAACCTGGCAAATGTGCAGGGTCTGGCGGCAGCCAGTTTCACGGTTACCTTTGACAGCGATATTTTGCACGCCACCGGGGCAGAATCCGGCAGCTTAACACCTGGATGGAGCCTGGCGGCAAACACCGATAATCCAGGGGAGGTCAGGATTTCGATGGCCAGCCCAGGTGGGACGATCTCCGGCACAGGCGTGCTGGCGATGATCGATTTTGAGGTGGTCGGAGCTCCTGGGTCTTCATCAGAGTTGGGTTTATCCAGTGTCTTACTGAATGATGGCGCAATCCCCGTGCAGAGCGCGAATGGGAGCTTCAGCGTCAATCTGGTTTACAGCGTTTCCGGAATTATCCAATTCTGGAACGGGGGAGTCGTTTCCGATACCATGCTAACCCTGAATGGTGAAAGCACATATCACGCACAAAGCGGCGTGGACGGAAACTTCCAGTTCAGTGGGGTGGCAGCGGGCGACTATATCCTGACGCCGGAAAAGTCAAATGAGTTGGGAGGAATCTACGCCTATGACGCTTCCCTGGCGTTGCAGCATGATGCCGGGTTGCTCACGCTCAGCGGGCATGCAGCCACAGCCGCAGATGTCAATAAAAATGGAGTGATCAACTCGATGGATGCGTTCTATATATTGCAGAAATCCGTGGATTTGATCAGCCTGCCCTTCCCCGGTGCCGGGGCGGTCTGGAGCTTCTCGCCACCCAGCCGGTCATATGCTGGACTGGGCAGCGATCTTACCGGTCAAGATTTCCAGGCGATCCTGTTAGGAGATCCATCCGGGAATTGGGTCCCCGCGGGCTTTTCTCAGATAACCTCGACTTTAAACTCCTCGCAGGCGGTGTCCGCAACTTTGTCGCTTCCATCAGTGAATGTTTTGCCAGGAGAGACATTCACGGTTCCTCTCAGCATCGACCTGGCATCCGGACAGGTGTTTGGCGCAGATATCGAGATTACCTATGATGCAAACGTGCTTACTCCCACCCAGGTTCTACAGGGCGCTCTTGCTGCTGGATGGAGCATTGCCAGCAATTTGAATAACCCGGGCTTGATCCACGTTGCCATGGCTGGCGCAACCCCAATCGTTGCAAATGGCGAGTTGCTCCAGGTCGTATTTGCTGCCACTGACCAGGCTGGAGTGGGTACAGATCTAAGCTTGACTAAGGGGGAGTTGAATGAAGAGAACGTTAACGTTGTTCTCCAATCAGGCCATGTGAATATCGCCGTGCCAGTCCAGGCAAATTTCAGCGCAACTCCTAGCTCGGGTCCAGCACCCCTACATGTAACCTTTTTGAATCAATCGAGCGGGGATTTCACCACTAGCCTGTGGAATTTTGGGGATGGGTCTAGCAGCACATCGACTACTCCCGGCCATGATTACTCGCTCCCGGGGGTCTACACCGTCACGCTCACGGTTTCAGGTCCGGGAGGCAGACATTCCCTTGTGCGCTCCAGCTATATTCATGCTTATGGCTTAAGGGTGTCTGGACGAGCACAGTATTGGGCCAGCAGCGCCGGGTTGCCCGGTGTAGGATTAAACCTCAATGGCGAGGACAACTATTCAAGCTCCACCGATTCGAGCGGTGTATTCACAATTTCAAATATTTTAGTTGGCAGCTACTCACTGGTTCCAGGAAAAGAGGATGGCGCCAGTGGAATCACAGCTTATGATGCCTCTCTGGTGCTGCAACATGTAGCAGGTTTGAGCAGTCTATCCGGATACCCGGCTGCCGCGGCTGACGTCAACGGCAGCGGTTCGATAGGAACGATGGATGCTTCTTACATCCTGCAGAAGGCTGTGGGCTTGATCGAGGTTCCCTTCCCTGGAGCGGCCTCGGTATGGGAATTCGATCCATTAATCCGCAGCTACGTCGATCTCCATACAGATCAGACCGGGCAGGATTTCACAGGAATTCTGCTGGGCGATCCTTCAGGAAACTGGGGTTCCGGCGGATTGGGCTCAGCGCTCATGCTTCAGCAGACGCTGGCGAAGTTATCGATACAGGGCAGCCAACCTGATCCAAATAGGCATGTAACAGCAACAATTCACCTAGATCCAGCCGGCGCCCAGATTTACAGCCTGGACCTGATATTGAACTATGATCCGGCTCAAGCACAGATCGTCAGTGTGGAGTTGGGACCCTTGCTGGAAAAATGGATGATAGCCAAAAATGTGCAGCAGCCGGGTGAAATTCGGGTAAGCCTTGCCAGTGCACAACCGGTAGCTGATCAAGGCATTGTATTGACCCTTGTGTTTAAAATGGATGGCGCACCCAGCGCTAACCTGCTCCATTTTGGCGAGGTCCTGCTAAACGAAGGAAACATACCCGTGGAGCTTGAAGACGTTCATCTTGAAGGCATCCGTGTGTTCTTGCCTTCGATTACCAGATAAAATAAGTTTTTAGGGGTTTGCAAGCAGTATTTACAGGTAAATTTTTGATTAAAATAATAGGCAGGTAGATTGGATTTTGCGGCAGACCTTGCAGCGCCAGGCAGACAGCGTAAGCAAAAAGTGTCTAATAATCGCTGTTATGTGTATTCTTGACATAAACGCGCCACTCGTTACCGGAGTATGGTCCCGAGCTGGAATAGATGAGCAGATTCTCCTGCGCGGCGAATCCGCCGCCTGTGACCAGCGGGAGGCTATTGGATATGGGGAAATAGGTTTCTGCATTGCTGGGAGGAGTACATGCCGGCCCCAATAATTGGCTGGTTGTTGCGCTGCTTCCTGAAAGGAAAATGACGAAAGTGTGGGGGTCTAGATGGAACTACCTATGTTTTCATGCCAGGATTGCTTGCCTTGCTTTCTGCAAGCTTTGACACATTTCAAGAGCCTGTATGGCAGCTGGTTGAGGGCAAGAAAATAATTGGTTCTTGCTGCTCAGATCAATACTTGCCAGCCAATCAACCGGCAGCTTGCAGCGTATTCAACAGCGTTTTGCAGCGATTGATAACAGCTGCCTTATCGCAGTTGATCAGTTGAGTTGATCAGTTGACCGTTCTGGCTCTCTTCCAACACCATTTCCACCTGCAGAATCAGCTCTTTTCGCTGATTCTGCAAAATGGCATTTTGTCCAATCGTTTGGATGGCGTCGAGTATCCTTAACAGCACTGCAGCATTATCGCAACTGGCATGGCGCAGCATGCCAAAGGCTGCCGATAATAATTCGCTAAATTTTACCGATTCAAAGTACAGGCGCGGGGAACCATTCACATCCGAAAAGTACGAGCGTGGATGGTCAATTTCCACAAAAAGTGCCAAACTGGTGCCAATATAATCGAGGCAAGTCATGGCTGTGAACGGGTCATTGATAGCCGGTGACATGGCTCGCAGCGCTACCTCGACCAGCTGGTTAACAGCGTATTCAACATCCTGGATTGGGTTTCTGTTTTTACCTAACCAGAAAGTGTGGCTGATTTGCCTGCAGTATGGTGGTCGATGTGTTCGCCTGGCCCGCCTGCGGGATCGGACCTTTTTCAGCCTGGTCGAGCTCAACCAGGCCATTGCCGAACTGCTGGTCGAACTCAACCAGCGGGAGATGAAGCATCTAGGCCAATCGCGGCGGGAAATGTTCGCCGAAGTAGATCAACCCGCCCTGGTCCCGCTGCCGGAAACGCCATACGAGTTTGCCCGCTGGAAAAAAGCCCGCGTGCACATTGACTACCACGTCTCCTTTGAAAAGCACTTCTACAGTGTGCCCTACACCCTGACCGGCAAGGAAGTGAACATCCGGGCCACCGAAAAGATGGTCGAAATCTACTACCAGCGCAAAAGAGTGGCTTCTCACCCCCATTCTACGGCTAAAGGGCGCTTTTCAACACACAGCGTGCACATGCCGCCCGAGCACCAGTTCTACAGCCAGTGGTCGCCGGAGCGCTTTCTGCGCTGGTCCAGAGAAATCGGCCAGCAGACCAGCGAACTCATCAGCCGGACGCTCGATGCCCGCAGGCACCCGCAGCAGGCTTACCGCACCTGCCTGGGTGTCCTCGGCCTTGCCAAACGCTACTCCCCGGAGCGCCTGGAGGCCGCTTGCCAACGAGCTAACAGCGCCGGGATCCAATCCTACAAAGGAGTGCACAACATTCTCAAGAACAAGCTCGACCAACGGCCCTTGGAACCCGCCCCCGACAACCCCCTGCCAGCGCATGACAACATCCGCGGCCAAAACTATTACAATTGAGGAGCTGCCTATGCTAACCCAACCCTTACTGGAAAAACTCTCCCAACTCAAGCTGTCCGCTTTCCGCACCGCTTATGAAGAGCAGCAACAAAACCCCCACTATGTGGAACTGTCCTTCGAAGAGCGGCTCGGCTTACTGGTCGATATCGAGATCACCCGCCGAACCAACAACCGCCTGCGCCGCCGCATCAAGTCCGCTCGTTTCTCGCTCCAGGCCACCATCGCCGACCTCGACCTGTCCGCCGGGCGGGGCCTCAAAAGGGCCCAGGTCCTGCAACTCGTCCAGGGACAATGGATCCAGCGCCATCTCAATTTGCTGGTCCTCGGGGCCACCGGTACGGGGAAGACCTACTTATCTTGTGCATTGGGACGGGCTGCCTGCGAGGCCGAATTCAATGTGCGCTACCTGCGCACTTCCCGCCTGCTGCAATCTCTCGAACTCGCTCAGGCTGACGGCTCCTATCCCCAGCTGCTGCGGTCCCTGGCCCGCACCCACTTGCTCATCTTCGACGACTGGCTCCGTGACTCGCTCTCACGCTCCCAAGCTAAAGACCTGCTCGAGATCCTCGACGATCGTTACGGCCGCGGCGCTACCCTGGTCGCCACCCAGGTCCCGGTCCAGGACTGGCACGCCCGCATCCCCGACCCCACCCTCGCCGATTCGGTCCTTGACCGCCTCATCCACAACGCTTATCGACTTGAACTCAAAGGAGATTCCATGCGCAAAGTCCATTCCCCCTTGAAGAACAACGATCATTAGTGTTATGATTTCCTATCCAGCCATCTCTCCCCTGACTGGCGATCGCCATGACCGGTCTGGGTGATCGGCATCACCCGGAACACGCGATCGACATCACCGGAATACGCACAGGTAAAAAAGGTAATTTTGAATCATGTTACTAAACCCATTGCAGGGATATATTAGACCAGATTACTGGAAAATGATTGTACCTGTAATTTTACCCATCCCACCTGAAAATCTTCTAAGAAAACAGTGGGTCTCAAACGGCAGCACCGCTTCAATTTAACACAGTGCCTATGGCTTTGATTCCAGCCTGTTCTATTGAAAGTAATATTTGTTTCTATTGTTTAAAGTTGTTCTGGAATCGACACAAGAATCTCACGATGAAGCCAAAATAATCATAGGATCGGCGGGCAGCACTCACACTCGATCCAGGATAGATTGGTTTCTCTCTTGCCCGCGCCTCGGGATAAAATGCATCGCTCGTCATCGTGTTGCCCAGACGCAGCTTTATGTCGCATAGCTCAGAAAGCCCTGTCTGAGGGTGTTGGCTAGGGGAATAAACGGTTGGCGAAAATTACCGGTACTAACCTAAAATAATATGCTCAGGCGAGCATAGCCCCAGATAATATGCCAGACCAGGTAATAGAAAAGCCTGAAGGAGTACATCGAAAGAAAATCAAATTTTACAAACAGCATTAACTGGACGATATTAAACAGGAACAGATGTATCCCCACAAATATTAGAATACCACGCGATTCTTCGGGGCCGGCAAAAGCGACCTGAAATACCGGCTCGATAAGCGCAGCGCCCAGCAGGCTGATCCATACAATCCAACTTTCGTCCACTCCACTGAGCAACTTCACCAGGGATAGATACAGCAGCCCGAAGGGCAATAAGTGGAACAGGATTTCAACGATATAACCCATGACCGGATAAAAGAATATTGAATTTGGGTAGGGCACATTCATTTTCTCCGGGAAGGGGTACTTCATATCCACAGTTACCACCACAACCGCGAAAGGAATGGTCAGCGCAGCTGCTGTGAGAATCCCTTTGTAATTCCCCTTACGGTACACGGCAAACTTACCATCCTGCATCAGAAAACTGAAGAGGATTATCCCAACGATAAACAAGATAAAAATTACCAACAGCGGGTTAATCCCATCCAGGTAACGCCGGAATGCAGACGCTTCTGCTGAATATATCTTAATGGTGGCCAGGGATACGAGCAGCGTTATGATGGTGAAAACGGCGTACTGGAAGTATTCGTTCGCTGCCATCCCCCAAATCTTTGCCGCTAATTCTGTCATCCTGAACATGGAATATTTGGTCCTCCTGAATGAGTATCTCCTGGGTAGAAAAATGTATTTACGGCGCCTGGCGTTTTACCAACCATAATCCTTTGCCCTGCTGGTCGTGAGCAGACAGTACCTGACTGGGGATTGGGGGATCAGCGTGAAAAGTTCCTCTTCACACTCACCCCCGCGCTGGCCTCCAGGTCGCGGTTTGCGCACAGTCAGAACCACGCTGATGTTATTTTAACATTACTGACACCTATTGGAGGTTCCGTTCCAATGGATATCTGCGTTCTCTTTCCTATTCAAAGGATTAGAAGCTTTATACCCTGTAGCTCAGATTTAAATGCCGCATAGCGGTACATCCCTGTCTGAGGGTGAAGCTGGCAGCAAACTTACTTCCACAATGCCCCAATACTCTAAAGAAACCCTTCCACATTAATAAATATTCATCTAGAATATATTGACAAAATATGTGCAATAGCTGTATAATGCAGGCAACAAGGTAAATACTTCTTTCGAGGAGAAAAGTTAAATGTACACTTGCAGCAATGCGCAGAATATCGTCAAATTAAATAATATCAAGAAAGTTTACGAAACCGGCGGGCAGAAAATTGAGGTTCTGAATAATCTTTCCCTTTCGGTAGATGCTGGCGAATTCGTCGCCATAACCGGTCCATCCGGTAACGGAAAATCAACCCTGCTCAACATGATCACTGGAATTGACCGGCCTACCGCAGGCGAGGTTATTATCAATGGATGCCCGGTGCACGAAATGAACGAAAACCAGTTAGCTGCCTGGCGCGGTGAAAATGTTGGGATAATCTTCCAGTTTTTCCAACTGCTTCCATCCATCAGCCTGCTGCAAAATGTGGTCATGCCGATGGAGTTTGCCGGTAAGTTCCGGCGTAAAGAACGCAGGGAACGCGCCCTCCATCTGCTTGATATGGTCGATTTGGCTGATCAGGCGAACAAGCTTCCTGGGACAGTGTCTGGCGGGCAGCAGCAACGAGCAGCCATCGCAAGGGCGCTGGCAAATGATCCTTCACTGCTGATTGCTGATGAACCGACCGGCAACCTGGACACCAAAACAGCCGAGACGGTTTTCGAATTGTTCCAATCGCTCGTAAAAGACGGAAAAACCATGTTGATGGTGACCCACGATGTAGAAATCGCCCAAAAAATGCCGCGCATTGTCGAAATCAGGGATGGGATAATCGCCTGCGATTCGATCGCGGCCCCGGAGATATTCACGAAAGTCCTGCAAGAGAGCACTTCGGTCGAATTGGAGCGTGGAAAATGAGCAGCCAGATCGCAAAACTATGGCACGATTTATGGAATAACAAATCCCGGACGATCCAGGTCGTGATGGTTATCGCTCTGGGGGCTTTTGCAATCGGACTGGTGATCGGGGGGCGCAACTTGATCGCCGGTACAATCGCTGACCAGTGGAAACAGGCGGAACCTCCCAATATTAAACTGTCTGTAAATCCACCCCTGACTGACCAACAATTGAAATCCATCGAACGTATCGAGGGAGTTGACCAGGTAGAAGGTACACTCTCGGGCGCGGTCGAGTGGCGTTTCCCAGGCGAAGATGACTGGCAAACCGCACGCCTGGAATCACGCCAGGATTTTATGGACCAGAAGATGGAGTTGATCAACCTTGAGAGCGGAGCCTGGCCAGGCCGCAACACTCTGGGGGTGATCAAAACTGCGGATACGCTGTACGGTGTGGGGGAAGGGGCTGAGATTGAAGTGCGTGCAAATGACCAGACAAGAAGGGTCAAATTAACTGGGACGCTCAAACCGGTAGGTCCTTTTCCTGTTGTATTTCTGGGAGAACCGGTATTCTACGCAGATAAATCAACCTTTACGCGCCTGACCGGGCGGGGCGATTACGACCTGATCATGACACGTGATCTTGTGTTCGACCAGGCGCGGGCCGAAAGTACCGACCTGGAGATGCAAGATTATTTTGAAGACATTGGTGTGGATTCAGTAGGCACATTATTCCCCTTTCAGGACCGGATTATTTCCCCGGATGTCCCGCCGGCTGCCGGTATACTCAACGCGCTGTTCTTAATTCTGGGCGTAATTGGTGGGATTATCATCATCCTGGGTATATTCCTGGTTTACACGACCATTAATGCGATCATCACACAGCAGGTAAACCAGATTGGCGTTATGAAAGCGATCGGCGCCCGCTCTCGCCAGGTATTTTTTGGCTATTTTTTCATGGTGCTAGCTTTTGGCTTGCTGGCGACAATTGTCTCCATTCCAATCGGTGGTCTGGGAGCGCGCGGTCTGCAAAGCCTTTTCATCAACTTATTAAACCTGGAGGACCCCGGATTTGCTTTTGATTATTCCGCGGTAGCAGTCCAGGTCGCGGTCAGTATGTTCGTGCCAGTTCTTGCGGCAGTATTTCCACTGCTCTCTGGTGTGCGCATCTCGGTGCGCGAGGCAATAAATACTTATGGTCTTACCGGAGGCGCGGGTCTTATTGAACGCTTGCTGTCCCGGGTCCGCAATTTGCCTTACAGTATATTGCTGGTCTTGAGCAATGCCTTTCGCAACCGCCGGCGGGTATTCTTCATCGAGATAACGCTGGTTTTGGCCGGGATTATTTTTATGATGGTGATCGGCGTAAATGATGCTACCCGTTTTACTTTTGGCGATAAACTGACCAGCATACATACTTATCAGGTTTCGCTCCAGTTTGAGGACCCCGCCCGCACCCAGCGCCTCGAAACGCTGGCTGCAAACTACCCGGGCGTTGAAAATGTTGAGTCCTGGTTGGTTTCGTCCGGCAAAGCGCGGCCCATCTCGCAGACTGACAGCCAGGTAACGGATGCACGCATACGTATATTCGGTATGCCGGAAAACGGTGTGATGTACAATCCGGATATCCGTGCTGGCCGCTGGATAAAACCGGGCGATGGCAGGGCGCTGGTTTTATCCGAAAAGCTGGCCGCTGAGAAGGAATGGCAGGTCGGAGACCGTGTTACTCTGAGTGGGTCTGGTGGACGTGAACACGAATGGTTGGTTGTTGGGATTACTTACGACCCGATCATCAGCGCTGGTGTATTTGTACCCCTGGGCGCATTGCAGCGTGAACTGGGTCTGGCGGGGCAGGCGAATACCGTCTGGGGACAGACAGGCACCGATGACAAAGACCAGCTGTCCGCAATTGCATCCGGATTATCTGATAACTATGAGAATAGAGGTTTTGATCTGGTTCCGTCCAGCGTGTTTGGTTACAACACGATCACACAAATTGTGGAACAGACCACCGGCGGATTCAGCTTGATCCTGCAGCTGTTGGCGATTATGGCTGTGATTATCGCGGTTGTGGGCGGCGTAGGTTTAAGCGGCGCGCTGTCATTGAACGTGCTCGAACGCCGGCGTGAGATCGGGGTAATGCGCTCGGTCGGGCGCTTCTACCTGGCGGGTGATCCGATTGTTCGTCAGCGAAGGTATCATGTTGGGATGGTTAAGCTGGTTGGTAGCCCTGCCTTTGAGCATCCCGGCTGCATATTTTCTTTCGACACGCGGCCTATCCTTCGCATTGAACCAGCAGCTGGCTTACCGCTTCACCCCCTCCGGCGCGCTGGCATGGTTATTCGTGATCACCATTCTGGCGGTCTTCGCCAGCTCATTCCCGGCGAGAGGCGCAGCCAGGGTCAGCGTCAATGAAAGTCTGGCTTATTGATACAAACCCGTACGGACCAGGTATTTAATTATTTTAGGCTACTGGCTTGTAATCAATAATCGATCGCACTACTGCAGTCTTTGTCAATGCGAATGATTGATAGTATATTCGAATGGATAGCTTAGTTAAATAAAGAGATACCAGGGCTTGGACGGATTGGCCTTTAATTCATCCAATTACGAAACTGATGACTGGATCACTTATTAGTTTCTGCTCGATTTCACAGCATAAAATTTATGAATTCACACTAAACGATATCCTCATTCATATGCATTTTTTTCTCTTTTAGTTTGTCATACGGCACATGGTTGAATGGACACACCTTGATGCACACAGAGCAGCCGTGGTTGTAATGAAAATACGGGAAACACTTTTCGTTGTCAACATACGTTATCTGTCCATGTTCATGACGGATGGGTTCCGAATAAATTGCGCCTGCTGGACATTTTCTGACACACACACCGCACGATGCACAGTAATCCTCAATCCAGGCGTGTTCAT
This sequence comes from uncultured Chloroflexia bacterium, assembly GCA_963753725.1. Classification (GTDB taxonomy): domain Bacteria; phylum Chloroflexota; class Anaerolineae; order Anaerolineales; family UBA4823; genus CAVWDI01. Next base: position 247,830 of record CAVWDI010000010.1, read on the forward strand.
TTCCACCGTTGAAAGGCAGGTTTTCTATACTGGTATAAAGCGCGGATAACCGCACGCAGGGACCGAATTCCGGTGTGATAATTAATCCGCTGTACGCTAACTGCCCTAATCCAGCCAACTGTGCCAGCGGGGGATACAGCGTCTGTCCATTCAGCGGATGCCCGGCCTGGACGGAGAATCCGTGTTTGCGCAAGAATTCCACGGCCTTGTTTGTGATTATACCGAGATCGCGATATGTGGCTAGGACGGTATATTCTGCCTCCTGGCTTGGTGAAGTATTAATGCGCTCCTGATCCATTTTCATTGTGAGAACGATGACGTTAGGAAACAAGGCAGCTTTATTCTGAAATACCCATTGCGCGGGGAGATGTGTATAACCTATACTGCATGCGCCCAACGAGATCACATAATTCTCAAATTCGCACAATAGGTGTTCCGCGATGTGCGTTTTTGGCTGTGTTGGATTATCTTTTATCGACTTGATGGATCGGTTAACCCCACTCATCATCTTCGCAAGCACCGGAATTACTTTGGGATTTTTTGTGTCATCACCGAGCTTAAATTTTTCCTGTATGATCTCGAACCGCAGGGGAGAATACGCGTTGGGCTGTACCGCGCCAGGAACTTTTGCAAGCTCCGCTTCCTGTACAGCCATATTTGAGAAAAAACGATTGACGAAACGAACCATAAATGTTGATTTCATTGTCTAACCTTTCACCGCGGCTGTATTTACGTGCGCCAATTCTAATCGAGGGGATGTCAAAAGCCATATTCATTTCAGCTAGACTGCTTATGCGACATCATAATCAGAGTGCGCTCCTTTATCGGTCACACTACCGGGACTCTTTGGTGCAGAGTGTGGGACCCCAGCAAGGGTGGGTGATAACCTTTCATTTTTTGACCCTCGCGTGGAATACTGTAACGCAATAGAATTCATCCATCCATTTTCCAGTGACTGACTGCTCAATGTAAAATTCTTTAAATCGAAAAATTGACCTGAAAATCCAGAAGTATTACATGTGTACAATAGATTACATCTGTACTATAATTTATAAGCCAGTACCAATCAATAACACTAGTGAATAAATGTACAAAAAGCAAGCGAGTACGATCTATGATCAATTCTTATTCAAATGATCCCCGTGCGGTGCGAACCAGGCAGGCGCTGCAGCAGTCCTTCATAGAATTACTGCAAACTAAGGTTTATCAAAAAATCACTGTAACAGATATTACTGGGAGAGCCGGATTTGCCCGGCACACTTTCTATAATCATTATGAAACCAAAGATGACTTGTTCAACAATTTGATTGATTCAGTCTTAGACAAATACTTCTCAAATTTAGTAAAATGGGATTTCTATCTTGCTGACCCCGAAGAAGAATTAAAAATGTACACTATATTCTTTCAGGTATGGAGAGATAATATCGAAATCGTAAAAATTTTAAATAAAATTGATATTGATCTCCTGCTGATTGAGCGTTTAAAAACCTACTTCTTTGAATATTATTACGACCGCGTCAAGCTAGAGATTCCAGGTGTTGATCTTGAATTAGCCAAATATATAATAAACTTCAACGCCTACACGCTACTGGGAATTCTGAAACCCTGGCTGCGAGATGAAATGAGGTATCCTCCCGAAGTAATGGCGGGATTCTTGATCCAGCTGACCGGTTCCTCTCAGAGGAAAAAGGCAGTTGAGATGTTTAAGAAAATAATCAAATAAATAGATGTATTTACCCTTATAATTTAATATAGATGAAAACACCTATGATTTTAGCGGCATATGGGACAAAATATGGTTCAACGCAGGAAGTTGCCGAGGCGGTTGCAGCAGCGCTGGGTGAAAGTGGAATAACTGTAGATGTGCAGCAGGCTCGGGAAGTGCGCTCACTCGTGGAGTACGACGCGGTCGTTTTGGGGGCACCGCTGTACATGTACCGCTGGCATAAGGATGCGCATAATTTCCTGAAGCGGCACCGCAAATCCCTCATGCAGCTGCCAGCTGCAGTTTTCGCGCTCGGTCCAGTTCATGATCCTCATGACGAGCAGGAGTGGCAGGATTTGCGCGCGCAACTTGATAAAGAGCTGGAAAAGCACCCCTGGTTTAAACCGGTAGAGATACAAATGTTTGGCGGCAGGTTCAATCCGGATAAACTGCGCTTCCCGATTAATTTAATGGCGGGTAGTGAACCAGCAACCGATATTCGTGACTGGAGCGCGATCCGCACCTGGGGGAGCAGCCTGGCCAGCAAGCTTTAGACTGATTAGACGCTATGGAGCGGCAATAAATTTTTCCAAACCGAAAATTTTCAGGTGATTGCCAGGAGGGGAGTTTTCCAATATACTATTAAGGAAATATCACACAACAAACCGATGGTTGGATATTGGTTCGGGGAGTAACTTCACCTCCCACTTCGCTCTCTCTAGAACAAAGGGTGAGAGCTTTGAACATTCAATAGGAGAAATCAGAATCAGAATTAATATCTTTTTGACTGGTTTTTTGCTATTCTCTGCCTGGATGGCAGTCACCCATGATTTCTCCTGGAAATTGTAGACAGGCAATTGGTGAGTACGGTACATCACTTTAAAGGAGGAGAAAATGAATGGAAGGAATGGAGTTAATTTACATCATCGGCATTTTACTTCTTCTGGCGGGGTGTACAGCGCCCGAGCTCGAAGTCACACCAGAACTAAAACCTACCCGAGTCCTGTCATCCGCGTTACCTCCATCGGATACTCCATTAGAACTGTTGCCGTCCCAACCCTCAGATACAGTAACACCGCCTACACTCACGCAAGGTGCCACCATCACCGTCACGAATCCATCCGACAGCGATCCTGGCAGCCTGAGAAAAGCATTGGAAATTGCGCAGGATTACGACACGATCACTTTCGATACGGCTGTTTTTCCAATCGACGCTCCCATCACAATCCCGATCACAAGCGAATTACCCCACATTAAAACTAACAACCTGACCCTGGACGCCAGTGAGGCCGGCGTTGTCCTGGATGGCAGCCAGGTGCCAGGGGATTGGACGGCGGGGCTGCAAATTGTGAACAGCAGTGAGAACACCATCCGGGGATTAAAAATATCCAATTTCTCTGGACCGGGGATCGCCATCAGCGGTGATTCAAGAAATAATTTTATTGGAGGTGATCGCGATCAAGGTGTTGGACCTTTTGGGGAGGGAAATATGCTTACCGAAAACGGGCAGGGCATCAGCCTGGCAGAAACCGGGACGACACTGAACACTTTCGCCGGCAACCTGATCGGTACGGATGCCAGGGGAAGTGCTGCATTGGGCAATCTCGGAGATGGTATTTCAATTTCGAGGGAGCAAACGGTAACACGATCGGTCCGGACAATCTAATTGCCTACAACGACTGGACTGGCGTACATGTCTCGCATGAAGGAACACTGAATAACACCATAACCCGGAACAGCATCCACCACAATGGATGGAAGGGCATTTACCTGCAGGGAGGCAACGCCATGCTGCCCCCCCGGTTATCTTCAAATTTGACCTGGCCTCCGGCACTATAGTGGGCGCCGCATGTCCCAACTGTCAGGTGGAAATCTTCTCGAACAACAACCTTGCTGAAATGATTGGCGAGCACCAGACACTTGGTGATGTCAAAGGCGGTGAAATCTACGAAGGCAGTGTAAAAGCAGATGGGAATGGCGAATTTACTTACTCTCAAGACCCTCCCTTTACCGCTCCCCACCTGACAGCCACAAATACCGATGCGGATGGGAGCACGAGCGTTTTCTCGTGGTCGGGTACGGTAACAATGGGAGTCCTGGCTCTGCAGCGTGGGAACAATCAAATCAGAACTGTATTCCAACCCAAGCAGTTCGGAGAGCTGGTGGTCAACCGCATCGGAACCCAATTCGACAGCTTCGGTCCCGGGGAATCGTATGATCTTGGAATATACAACCTGGGTGTAAAAAGAGCCCGGGTCGCTATAGCAGGTCTTGAACCTGAGCTGGTTGACTGGACAAAACCCGAGCTCGATATTGACTTAAGCCATGATGAGGTATTCACCAGGATGGCTGACAAAGGATTGACCATCACTTATGTGCTTACCTTTTGGGATAAGGATACTTATCCAAATTTGGAAAGTGTGCCTTGTTCAAGATTTGAATCGGATGCCGAGGTCGAGCGTTACAAGGATTTTGTGCTCTTTATTGTGGACAGTTTTATCGACAGGGTTCAGTACTTCGAAATCTGGAACGAGCCGGATATTGCTAAGTATTGCCCGAAATGGATAAAGGTGGAGAATTATAAAAATCTCGTCAGGCACGTAGTGCCAGCAGTCAAGGATGAATATCCTGATGCAAAAATTGTGGTAGGCGGTGTCTCTAATACCGCTTTCCCAGAAGCTTTAGATTACCTGGTTGACCTGATTGATTTAGACATTATGCCCATGGTGGACGTCATTTCCTGGCACCCGATGTATGGGACCTCGCCAGAATATGATCTCTACAGAGACTACTATTATGGATATCCAGAGTTGGTGCAAAAGTTAAAGAATATCGCAGATGCAAACAGCTTTCACGGTGAATTCCAGGCGGATGAGATCGGCTGGAGTACGCCGGCAAACGCGGTTCAAGATCAACCCTGGATATACAGCCCTATCAAGGCTGCCAAATACTTAGGCCGTGGCATCGTTATGCACCTGGGTATGGATGTTGGTGTGGGGGTTGGTGATGGAGATGATATCGTCAGAAGCCTATCTACTGTTATGGCTGGTGCTGATCCTGAGAACCGGCCAATCCAAATTCAATGCCCGGGGATAGATATTGTCAAATATACCTTTTCTTTACCTGATGATGGAAGCCTGATTGCAATGTGGACGGACGGCGCAGCCGTTGACCATGATCCTGGGATCGAAGCTGTACTTACTATCCCAGGTTTTTCAGCAAGTGAAGCGGTAGGTATCGATGTCCTGTATGGCTTCGAACAGGAATTGATTACTGAAACGGTGAACGGAGACCTGGTTATTCGTGACCTGCTGGTTAAGGATTATCCGCTGATCATACGGCTCACGGAATAAACTTCGCCTTAAAAAACCTTCATGGTCTGTGCAATCCCATTGCATAATACCAAAATTAAACGTAGATGTGCGCGTGAATATAATGTTGGGCGCCATGGTGAATTATAATGAAAACATGCAAACGAGAAATAACTTACGACAAATAGTAGTAGTAATGTTCCTGGTTGTACTAGCGGCATGTAATGCTACCGTGGATGCCCCCTTATCAACTGACATTCACTCAAACGGCTGCCAAAATGAATATTGAGATCCCAACGGTTACGGAAATAGCGAATCAAAACTGGGTGATTGTCACCAAGGAGATCGCGGAAGGAATGGGAATTACATCGTTGCTGAGAGAGAGCGATGATTTTTGGGCGCCGTCGGTATCCGATATCTTGAAGCTTGAAGAGAAAATAGATGAGTATTTGAACCAGAAATCCAATCAATTTTATCGTCAACCGCCAGTGTGGGAGCGGCTGGATGAGTATCAACGTCAATATATTGGATTTGAGCGTGACGGGAAGACAAATTATCTACGGCAATTACTTTTGTGACAACATGGGTAAAAACTGGCGCCAGGAATTTGTATTTGTGTTCGATGGTGGTGATTGTTTCTTTCAAGTTGAATACGATGTAGAGAGCGGAACGTTCATCAAGCTGTGGGTAAATGGAGAATCGTAATGACGCGAGGACAGCGTTCTGTGTATTGGTAATACCAAAGATGATGAAACTCATAAGAACAGTCTTTTTCGCTGCGCTCCTGTTAACCATGATTGGTTGTGCATTGGATCTGAATAATCAAACGGGTGCAATACCTAAAGAGAAATGGTGTGATAATGATGAGGACATACCATGGTCTGGATGTTGGCGCGAGATTGAACAAATTGATTGTGAAACCGGGGATGAATTTGAACCTGATGAGACGATTGGCGAACTGCGACTTAAAATCTGACGGCAGTTATTCTATCACCTGGCATCCTTTTGAATCTTATACAGACTACGCAGGTTCATACAAGTTAAACAAAGCCGAGGACAGGATCACCTTCGATCATACCGATACACCAGGATTTGATGGTAATGGTTTCTTTTTAATCAGAGAAATTGGCGATTTGGAACTGATCGATATTTGGTTCGGAACCTTTTAAAAAGATTCAAACTCAGCACCGGAGATCGTTTCTTGCGGTTACGTGTTTCGTAAAAATAGCTGGGACAAAAGGTGTCAAAAGGCAGTCTCTCAAAATGGAAAAGTCGGTTACCTCTTGTCTAACATGTGTAAAAATAAATAATGGAGTCAAAGGGGTACTGCTGGCCGTTAGCGCTAGCGTTGTCACGATGGGGGTGGCCGTCCTCATCATTTTGCTCGCCATTTTGATCCTGTTGGAGCCGCATAACTGCAGCGCCATGGGTCGTGCCCTGCTGGTTCTGTGGGGGACGATAGCTGCGGTGTTCCTGACCAGTGTCGTCGTGGTGGGAGTTGTGGCGTGGAAGATCATTCCAGACACTTCTGGACGCGTGGCGATTGTGGCTGTATATGGATTGGCGATGCTAGTGAGCTATGTCTTTATTGCCTTCGGGCTGATGGTGGTTTTTAACTGCTGAAGTTCTGTGCGACTGAATACTCTATCAACTTTTCGGACCAATCAATTCAACAATTAATTCATCCATCTCCAATTCCTGACCGCGTTCCAGGGCAGCGGCATAGCTCTCCTGGGGTAGTTCATCCTCAAGTAAAGCAAGCAATTCCTGCGCGCTGTCTCTGATGGGTCCTTCCAGCATCCTGGAAGTTTGACTGGCAGGATGTTTTATTACCACTGCCAGCAGCTCAACTGCCTGCTCTGGGTTACCCTGGGCTGTTCTCACGCGGGCAAACTCATAAAAGAGATTGATTATGTCGCGGATAAAACCAACCTCTTGAGTTATCTTTAAACACTGAAGTAGATATACTTCAGCTTCGGTGATTTTTCCTTCCGATATGGCTACCTTGCCCAAATATTTACTCGAGGTTTGTATCGCATAGTGGAAGCCAAACTCCTGCGATATTTTTAGACAACGTTGATAATATACTCTGGCTGCCTCGTACTCACGATTTGCCAAAGTCACGTGACCCAGAACAATTAAGGGTAAAGTCGAATCCATTACATTTTCGATTTCTTCATAAAGGTTCAAGCTTGATTCTGCATGCCGCCTTGCTCCGGCGTAGTCTTCAATTAATAAGGAGCCCAGACTAACCGCCCACAACGTATATGCTGCCAGCCATTTGTCATCAATTTCAGTGACCGTCTTGACCATTTTGCTTAATGCTTTGTTGTATTCTGTAATCAGGTTTAGAAAATAAGCGTTCAAACTCAGACTGGGGAGCGCATGTACCAACGCCGCAGGTTGGTCCAACTTCTGAAGTATCTCCACACCCTCTTTCGCCAATTCAAATCCCTGCTCAGAAAGACCCAACCAGGCCATGAAATACGCCTGGTAGGCCATTGCTAGACCACGCAAGGCTGCAGATTCCTGGTCCTGCTCTCCCGGCAGCGCGTGGACAGCCTGCGAGAACAGCGCCATCCCTGCGTGGTGAGAGCCTCGAATCCAGTAAAGCTGCCAGAAGCCATGGATAAACATCCATATCTGGGGTACATTTTTTTGATCCAGATAGTATCGCCAGGCGGCGCGCACATTTTCAATATCAGCTTCAATCTCGGCGAGCGCTAGCATTTGCCTACTGCCTTTGAGATCTTCCCAGCGCTGCTTCATAAACTCTGCATAGTAGGCAGCGTGTGTACCTTGAGCGGAGAAGCTGGTTTCTGGTGTACCCTCAAGCCGCTCCTGAGCGCACTGCCGCAGTAGTTCGTGGACCTCCAGGCGGTCAGAGTCCGGATTGTGGCTGAGGAAAGATTTGTTGACCAATCCCGCCAACTGCTGGAGAGTGGCTCCCGTAACCTGCTGGGCTGCTTCGCGCGTAAATCCACTTCTGAAAACCGATAGACGCATGAATATCTCCTGCTCAGTAGGATGCAATAAGGACCACGAGTGATCAAAAACGGCGTGGATACTGCGGTGACGCTGCGGAGCATCACGCACTTCAGATACCAGGATTTTTAAACTTTTATCGAGTTCCCTGGCAATTTCATCTACATTGAGGATATTAAGCCAGGCAGCCGCTAACTCGATTGCCAGCGGCATGCCCTGCACGGTTTGACAAATATTTGTGATTTGTCCCAGTTCGTCGGGAGCAGGGTGAAATCCGGGGCTAACTTTGCGAGCGCTTTGCACAAACAAGGTGACGGCATCATAATTCTGGGGGTCTTCAGATTTTATTTGACTCGGGAGACCCATCCCGCCAACATAGAGAACCGTCTCGCTTTGCAGGTTGAGTTTTTCACGGGAGGTGGCCAGTATCTTCACCTCAGGAGCGGCCAGGAGAATGCCGCTGACGATACCCACCCCGTCCAGCAAGTGTTCAAAATTATCCATCACCAGAAAAAGCTGCTTCTTCTTCAGATAACGCAGCAGCTGGTGCTGTGGGTCTTCTTGTGTTGCCAGGGGAAATTTCACTGCTTCAGCGATCGTTTGGACCAGGTGTTCGACCGAACGAATGGGCGCCAGTGAAACAAAACAACACCCGTCAACGAAATCCTCAGCCGCTGCTTTTGCCGCTTTCAACGCCAGGCGTGTCTTGCCAATGCCTCCTGGACCTGTGAGCGTAAGCAAACGGGTCTCCATTAAGACCTGTCTAATTTCCGCTAATTCATCCTCACGCCCGACAAACGGGGTTGTTTCGGCTGGCAGACTGACTTTTGGCTTAGCCGCGCTTACCTGGTCTCCATCCAATAAGCCCAAGCCTTTTGCCCGCCTGACCGCCTCCCTGCGGTTTTTTACATACAGTTTGTTGATGATTTCTGTGAACGTAATCTTTGACTGTGCTCTCTGAGAGATGCAGGCGTTCTGCGATCTCGCGGTTTGTCAGTCGTTCCGACAGGAGATTCAACACTTCTTGTTCACGCCAGGTCAGGTCGTCTATATCCACTGATTCAGTGGATATATCACCATTGTTCATTACTTCCTTTTCGTAGGATAACTAATCGACATTTCAACTTAATTTTTTCGAAATATCCACCTGCAGAAATACCATCCTTTTACCATCCAAAAGATGGATGACTCTGAATTCAAGTTCCTGTATATTGGTTGCATAGTGACAACGAACTGGAGGAAGAGAAAACATCCAGCATCTACCAGAAGAAATCATGTCGTCGAAGTTAGCGGTCAGTGTAAACCTAATTATATTCTATCAAAGGAGAAAAAAATGAATACCAAAACTTTATCCATCAGTATGTTGGTCAGCTTGACCCTGGTGAGCGTTATCTTCGTTTCAGCTTGCTCACCCTTTGCCCAAGCCCCTGTTGCCAAGGCTCAGTCATACACTGCTGAAGAGATTCCGGTTGTCGATCCCGAAATCGTTCAACCTTCCGAAGTAGTTGTCAATATGGAAGACTTCCTGAAGTACTGGGAAATTGATCCTGGCGAATTAGAGGCCGCACGTGAGGCAGCCCAGGCACTTTCCCAAATCTACAACTTTGACGAAGAGGATTTCCTGCGGGGCTGGGAAATTGGTGCTGGCGAATTAGAGGCCGCACGTGAGGCAGCCCAGGCGCTCTCCCAAACCTACAACTTCGATGAAGAGGACTTCCTGCGAGGCTGGGAAATAAGCGCTGATGAAATTGAGGCCGCACGTGAGGCTGCACAGCTGCTCTCTCAAACCTACGATTTCGATGAAGTAGACTTCCTGGAAGATTGGGAAATTAGCGCTGACGAATTAGTAGCTGCACGTGAGGCAGCCCAGGCACTCTCCCAAACCTACAACTTCGATGAAGAGGACTTCCTGCGAGGCTGGGAAATTAGCGCTGATGAAATTGAGGCCGCACGTGAGGCTGCACAGTTGCTCTCTCAAACCTACGATTTCGATGAGGCGGACTTCCTGGAAGATTGGGAAATTGGCGCAGACGAACTAGCGGCTGCACGCCAGGCTGCGCAGGTTCTCTCACAATCCTACGAGTTCGATGAGGCGGACTTCCTGCGAGATTGGGAAATTGGCGCAGACGAACTAGCGGCTGCACGCCAGGCTGCGCAGGTTCTCTCACAATCCTACGAGTTCGATGAAGAGGGCTTCTTGAAGTATTGGGAAATTGATCCTGGTGAATTAGAGGCTGCACGCCAGGTAGCAGAGATTCTCTCCAACCACTAGGTGAAAGTAATAAGTCCAATTGGGGCATCGATTTTATATTCACCGCTCAACAGAAATGTTGAGCGGTGTTTTGCTTACATTATGCTGTTGAAAACATGTGGATTCTCGAAAATTTGAAGCTGATATTTAACAAATAGATCAATTGGGATCGTTTCCGAGACTGCCAAAATGGAGCTAAACAAGATAAAATGAGTATATCTAAGATTAAGAGGATGCCCAAATGAAAGCGATTGTATGGGAAGAATACGGACCACCGGAAGTCCTTCAGCTCAAAGAGGTAGAAAAGCCAACTCCCAGTGAGAATGAAGTGCTCATCAAAATATTTGCGACATCAGTAACGATAGGGGACATTAAAATTCGAAAGGCTGATCCATTTTATGCAAGATTTTATTTTGGTCTCCTGAGACCAAAGAGGACGAATATACTGGGGTTTGAGCTGGCCGGGGTAATTGAATCGGTCGGGGAAGATGTAAAATTGTTTAAGGTAGGTGACCAGGTATTTGCATCTACCTTTCCCGGTCTAAAATTTGGCGCTTATGCTGAGTATATATGTCTGCCTGAAGACGGAGCGCTGGCAATCAAACCGGCTAATATAACATATGAGGAAACAGCCGCTGGAGTCGCTTCTGGGGCATTAACCGCATTACATTTCCTGAGAGATAATGTAAAAATTCAGGACGGGTCTAAGATGCTTATCTACGGCGCTTCCGGAAGTGTAGGTACTTTCGCAGTACAGCTTGCCAGGTACTACGGGGCAGAAGTCACCGGGGTATGCAGTACCAGGAATATAGAATTGGTGAAATCTCTTGGTGCTGAGAAGGTAATTGATTACACAAAGGAGGATTTTTTAGAAAGAGGAGAGCTTTATGATGTCATCTTTGATGCCGTTATAAAACTCTCGAAATCAAAATGCAAGAAAGCGCTGACTCCGAACGGGATATACGGGAGGGCAGGTGATACAGGGGGAGCAAAGATAACTGCTGAAGATTTAATTTTCCTCAAAGAGCTTATTGAAGTGGGAAAGCTAACCTCGGTCACTGACAGGACTTATCCTCTGGAAGAGATGGTTGAAGCACACACCTATGTCGAAAAAGGACACAAAGTGGGTAATGTAGTCATAACTGTCTGAACAGATGTGTTTATCCACACTTCCCGGAAGGGTAACTGCGAACTGATATACTAAATCTAAACAACAAAAGGATACATAATGACCAAAGCAGCCAGTGGGATTACATCGACAAAAACAGTCCTTACATTCCTTAAGCAGGGTACCTGATCGGAAACAATTATGAGCGTCGTTGACGCTTCTTTCGATCACCCGCTGCCGCTTGAGGAGGGCGCCACCGCTGCCCTGGCGGGCGGGATCCTGCAATCTGGCTACCAGTGCGGCATGCTGTGGGGCGCAGCGCTTGCCGCCGGGGCACAGGCTTATCGACTTTATGGCCCGGGTCCGCAAGCGCAAACCGCGGCGCTGGCTGCGTCACAGCGGCTGGTGGAATCCTTCCGTGACCGCAACAAGTTTATCAATTGCGAAGATATAACAGAAGTAGAATGGAAGCCAGCCTCGCAGCGGGATCTCATGACGCAGGTGTTCAAGTTCTTTATAAAAGGCGGTCCCATAGGCTGCTTTCGCATGGCAGCAGAATATGCCCCGCAAGCATACGATGTTATCGACAGCGCTCTTACTGGAGAACTTACCGAAGCGCCTGCTCCTCCGGTAAGCTGTACAGCCATGCTGGCGGAAAAGATGGGTCATTCCGAAAAACACACGGTCATGGCGGCTGGATTAGCGGGCGGTATCGGCTTGAGTGGGGATGCCTGCGGGGCGTTGGGTGCCGCGGTATGGATCATGGGAATGAAGAGCAGGGCGGAAGGCGGGGCGAAATTTGAATTTCAGGACCCCAGAGGCGATGAATTGTTTGAAAGGTTTTTAAAAAGCACCGATTATGAATTCGAGTGTTCCGCAATCGTTGGGCGCAAGTTTGAGGATGTTGGCGACCATGCTGCATATTTGGGCGATGGAGGCTGCTCGGGAGTTATCGAAGCTCTGGCGGCTCAATAATCTGCAGGACATGTTTTTCGAACGGCGGAAAGAATTGGGTGAAGATGTGTTTATATTTTGGTCATCCCTGCCCCTGATGGGATTTTATATGGTGAGATACCGTGAAGGATAAAGATTCAATCAGCAGCGTTAACAGGACCAAAGAAGAAGCCAGAGCCAGCTATGACAGCATGAGCGGGTATTATGATCTGATGGCCGGGCTTTCCGAGAAAAAGTACAAAGAAAAGGGCTTGGAAATACTGGATGTCCAGGAGGGGGAGACTGTCCTTGAGATCGGCTTCGGCACCGGGCAGTGCCTGGTGGCATTGGCTCAATCGGTCGGCAGCTCAGGCAAGGTGTATGGGATTGATCTCTCCCAGGGCATGTTCGATGTCGCTCAAAGGAGGATCAATAAAATAGGATTATCAGCAAGGGTGGATTTGAAGTGTGGCGATGCTGCCTACTGCCATATGACGACGAAATCTTTGATGCAGTTTACATAAGTTTTACCCTCGAATTGTTCGATACTCCAGAAATCCCGCTCGTGCTGGACGAATGCCGCAGGGTTCTTCGACCCGGAGGCCGTTTATGCGTGGTTGCCATGGCGAAAAAGGAGAAGAGCGGGATGGCGGTGCGCCTGTATGAATGGGCGCACGACCATTTCACGAAATATGTGGACTGCCGTCCGATCTACGTCCGGAAGCGCTTGAAGAGGCTGGCTTTTCAGATCGAAAGCGTGACGGAAATGTCCATGTTCGGGCTGCCGGTGGATGTTGTTCTGGGGAGGAAAGTATAGGGGTAAGGTAAGAGCTGGGCTGCCTTGTTTGGGGGCCTCACAATAATATTCAACCCGATCCTGACAGCTGAATTAAACTGTACTCGATCAAGCCTTGGGAAAATGATCGACAGTAATTTGATTAATTTGAATCAAATCCTAACATACAATTCTTGTATAATTAGCTATCACCCCGACCTTTTTTCGATGGAGGAGTATCCATGAATGGGAAGAAAATTCGTGTACTAGCAGTTGTCGCCAATCCTGATGATGTCGATGCAATGCTGAGGCGCAGGAGCGGATTGCAGGGTATTGAAGTAGTAGGTGTTGTGCACAACCGCAACGCGGCCCTTGCCAAAGTAAAAGAACTGCAGCCAGACGTGCTGTCGGTAGACCTTATGCTGCCAGGACTGCGCAGTATTGATGTCGTCCGTAAGGTGGCCAGCGAACAACCTCAAGTCCGCATCCTGGCCATATCTCCCTCCGATCCTCCTCACGACCGCATCATGCTGGCTGTCGAGGCCGGCGCCCTGGGCTTTGTCTGTCGAGATGCGGACAACATTGAGCTAACAGCTGCAATAAAACAGGTGCACCGGGGTGAAGCCTGGCTGCCGCTCAACCAAACCATTGAAGTTTTGCGGGACGGGGCTGGAGAATTAGCAGTTTCCTCGCAAGAGCGGCGTGGGAAACTTACTGAAATACTCCTGGGTTTGATCCCGCTTACCGGCTTAATTGCCGCCATCACTGTATTCCTGTATCGCCACTATTGGGACGACATAGGTGTACGTGTGGCAGACCTGGGGTTGATCCAACCACCCGCATGATCGACGTGCTGGTGGTTCTGTTGATTATTATTGCTGTTGCTGGCCCACTCTTGTTCGTCAGACCGTGGGTGAAAGGCATAATTAAATGGCTCCCCAGCCAAACGCGCCTGGCCAGGATTGTGAACAAGGTGCGCAGCTTGCACCTGGGCAAGCTTCAGTTTGGTAAACTGCTCATCAACTACTGGGTAGCCTGGGTGCTGCTGGTACTGGTGATTTTATCGATCACGCTGCTCCTGACCCGCATCATTCCTCTTATTATGGTCCTGATTATTGGTCCCGCAGTAACTGCTATCCTCATCGCCAACGTGCTTGAACTCGATGACGAGCTGCCCGAATGGCTTCACCTGCCGCATCTGGAAAGCTGGCGTGTGATGGCATTTTTAGGATTGATTTTGGTTATTTTTATGGTTGCTTTGGGGGCAGAAGTATTGATTATGGGGCCTGACCTGCGTCCCGATGGGCTGCACGGGATCCTCGCTCCGAAAGTACTCGGGTTCAGTGCGAAACCGATCATGTTATATGACCTGGATGAGCAGCACGAACCGTTGGGGGCTTTGTACCTGGGCGGTAATGCGGATCTGTATGTGCTGTACGATCCCTGCACGGAGACTGTCAGACTGGTGCCGGTCGGTGCGTCACGTGTGGAGTTAATCGACCAGGTCGACTGCCGCTCTCCGTAATAAACGTAAATTATTATTGTCTCGCGAGTGGAGAATAAGATGATTAGGGATTTAAGGATCAACTTATAGGATTTTAAGCTGCTACTTTCGCTGGTAATAGATGTAAAAGTCTAACCCGCTGGGGATTGATTATTTTCACAAGTGTTTCTTTATACATTTGTATAAAATAAAATTTCCTGGACCAGGTATTTTTGATCAGAGGCTTTGTCCTGGTGGTTATATATCGCTGCAGTATGCAAGTCCCCCTAGACAGAAAAAAACGAGATAAAATAGGCAAGTGTAAAATAAGGAGGAATTCCGAATGAAAGCGATCATATGCCCAAAATACGGACCACCGGATGTACTTCAGCTCAAAGAGGTTGATAAACCAACGCCCGCACCGGATGAAGCGCTCATCAAAGTGTATGCGACAACGGTAACATCAGGAGACGTGGTCGATCGAACTGGCTCGGTCTCCGCCTGGGCATGGCTGCCAACACGGTTCACGATTGGTCTGATAAAACCTAGAAGAAAGATACCAGGGGCTGAGTTAGCCGGCGAAATCGAATCGGTAGGGGAAGATGTAAAACGGTTCAGGCAGGGCGACCAGGTTTTTGGATCTACTGGTTGGGGATCTGGCGCGTATGCCGAGTATAAATGTCTACCTGAGGATGGGGCGCTGGCAGTAAAACCGCCCAATATAACCTATGAGGAAGTTGCCCCCCTTTCTTTTGGGGGCTTAACAGCATTACATTTCCTTAGAAAAGCAAATATTCAGGGTGGATCGAAAGTCCTTATCTACGGCGCTTCCGGAAGCACAGGCACATATGCAGTCCAGCTTGCCAAGTACTACGGCGGGGAAGTAACCGGTGTGTGCAGTAGCGCGAATTTGGAATTGGTAAAGTCTCTGGGAGCCGACCGGGTAATTGATTACACAAGAGTTGATTTTACCGAGAACGGTGAGACCTACGACGTAATTTTCGACGCGGTTAGGAAGACATCCTTTTCACGATGCAAAAGGTCGCTGAAGGAAAACGGAATTTATCTGACTACAGATATGGGCCTGGCGCTTTTCTTTCAAATGTTATGGAATTTAATTGCCGGCGGCCAAAAAGTTGTATTCGGAATAGTTGGCCAGAGTACTGAAGATCTGGATTTCCTGGCGGAGCTTATAGAAGCGGGAGAATTAAAAACAGTCATAGATAGATGTTACCCGCTGGAAGGGATGGTCGAAGCGCACCGCTATGTCGAAAATGGACATAAAAAGGGGAACGTGATTATAAATGTAGCGCATAAAGACCAATGACAATACCGTATCTTGACAATCGTAATTTTTTTATTTGATTTCTACCTTCATTCAAGTGCCTGCTTACCCCGGAGCGTACGAGAAATTTTGTTGATTGCCAGCTAGTCTTATAAAATAATGCCGGTCTGGTATGCATGGGAGTGGGTGTGTTAATCAGGAAAGGGGAGCGTTAAAAAATGAATAATTCGGAACGCAGCAGGACAATCTGGAAAATTGTGATTTTTTCGGCGTTGGTTAATATTGTGGCATGGGCAGGTTCATCCTTAGGAGGCGACCCAACCTCTCCGGGCCTTGGATTCCTGGTCTGGGGGACTGCTCCCATACTCGTATCGCTGTTGATGCGCGCAGTGACCAGAGATTGGTCAGACCTGGGATTAAAACCAGCCATCAGAAAGAACGCCCGCTGGTACCTGATCAGTCTGCTGGTCTACCCGGTCGCTATTGGGCTTGTATTATTTTTTGGCGCATTGATGTCGGCCTCTACAATTTCAGAGTTTTCGATGGGATCATTTATTCAGGCTGTGCTTCCAGTAATTATGATCTACTTATTATTTGCTCTGTTTGAAGAAGTTGGCTGGCGCGGCTACCTTGCTCCGAAAATGTATTCAATCGGGATAAACATTTGGGTTGCACATGCTCTGGTTGCAGTTGTGTGGGCGTCGTGGCACCTGCCCTATATTCGTGAATTCTCGTTTTACACAACGGAGGGTCTGGGGACTTTTATTCCCAGGTTCTATCTGGGAGCGTTCGTCTTCTCGATCGTCTATGGTGAGATCAGGATAATTACGGCTACCTTCTGGCCGGCTGTGCTCATGCACTGGGTGGGCAATACCATCGCCAACCCACTGGTTGCAGGATTTGTTATCTTCGCAGTGAGCAGGGAGTATCTCGGCTCACTCGGTGTGGACGGTCTTATCATGGTCGCTTTCTTTGGCCTGCTGGGAGTAGGCATAAACCGGTGGCGTACGAAGCATATGACAGTACAGAAATTGCCAGCCTGACCACTCGATGAAACAACTTGAAGTACATCAGCTAGCAGGTTGGATTGCGGTTGGTTTTTCTACGCTCATCACCTGTTTTTGGGCATACTGGGGGATTGTCGAGAACTACCACGAAGGCTGGTATTACCAGTTCTGGCTGTCGAATTTTGGATTGATGTTCGTGCAGTACCTCAGCCCGATGCTTTTGTTTATGGGCGTCACGCTGGTTTCAATTTATTGGCCGCGGATTGGCAGTGTCCTGCATGTAATCATTGCTATACTCGCATCCTGGTTCTTTAAAGCCTTCTCTAACGCGGCCACATTTTTACTTATTCTCCCGTTGGTTGGGCTGGGCGCGTTGTACTGGTTTGGTCGTCCACAGCCGCGCAAGTTAGCCGTCTCCCTTGTCGTTGGGGTTCCTTTAATAACCCTGATCATTGCTGGCGTGGAACCCGTATTGCGCGTATCCCAGCGTGTCAATGACGGCAATCTCGAGGCGCGCTTGGTGGGTGGGAATGGTGTGAGCCTTATCTGGGCGCCCGATGGACCCGGCTGGCCGCGCACGGGAACTAACTGGCATGAAGCGCAGCGGGCGTGCGAGCATCTAAGTGAAGATGGACACACTTCCTCCCCAACGGTTCAGAATATCTGGCGATTACCCACTGTGGACGAAGCGGTACGGTCCATGGCTCGCAGCAGCCATAACAGCGTCGGGGTGTGGGATCCAGAAAATGCTCAGGCTGATTATGAGATGACCCCTGACAAAGAGTCTCCGCTGTGGAATGTATTCTCCCAGGTGATCTATTGGTGGACAGCTACCGAGATAGATGAAGAACAGGCATTCATCATTGTATATGACGGCAAGGTATGGCCGAGGTCAAAGCAATTTGGGCCGGCATATTTGGGATTTCGCTGTGTTAAATTTCCGTAATGGTCAAAAAAATCGATATCAGAGTTTGTCCACCCGGCAAGGGTCGCTGCGCCTACTCCACCGCTGCCGGGATGATAAACTTCTGGGTACACCTGCGAGTGATTACCTCTGAGAGAAAATGAGAAGCGGTGCTTATGATACAAATGAGCTCCGGTTAATGGTCTGATCCTTATAATGCTTTCGGGTCTAATAATTCAACCAGTAAGGTAAAATCGTTTTGGCAGGTCATGGTGTCTCGAATTTCTTTTGTGTAGATACTTCCGAAGGGATACACATGACATGCTAAGATTTCCAGAAAGAATAATAACCGAACAAAAAATACAGGAATTAAAAATGGAATCGTTTCAAGAGTATATGGTTGAATATCGAAAACAACTGGAGAAGGGCGCTATTCAAAAGGCGTATAAAGGATTGATGGAATATATCATGGGTTTGAGAACGTATTTTAAAAACAAATATCCTGATTATTCCATATCTGGCAGCATTTATTACGGATATATGGATATGACGTATTTTTCCTTTACTCCAGAATCGTTAAAACATCGAAAATTGAAAATTGCGTTAGTTTTTATACATGAGGCATTTAGATTTGAAGTATGGTTAGGGGGATATAACAAACAGGTTCAAACAAAATATTGGAAATTGTTCAAAGAAAGCGATTGGAATAAATACCACATCGTACCAACAACGAAAGGCATTGATTCTATTGTAGAGTACATATTAGTTGACAATCCAGATTTTGGCGATTTAGATACTTTAACATCACAAATAGAGAATGAGACCTTGAGATTTATTGGGGATGTTGAGAGCTTTTTATCTAACCATTAACTTGCACCGAAAAGAATGAATTTAATATTTTTCGCTACCAAGTAACTTCTAGTCATTGTGTAAACAGAACGGTGCCTATGTTGGACAAGTTGGCCGCGCAACATCACTTGTTGCAATTTGTCCAAGAACCGCAGAAATTTTTAGCACTGGTTTTACCCGGGATAACGGGGGGGATGCCGAGTTTGTGATTTGAGATAAACACGGTTAGAATAGATTCGTGTTTAAAAAAATACGTTACCAAGTGCTCCAACTCAGTTCTATTCAAATAGTCACTGCTGACCATTTGGGCGCTGATGATGGTTTCGTTGCCCATTGCCGATTGGTCAACAGGCTGGTCAGCTATGGTTGGCGCGATAACCGTGGGGGTAAGCGTCACAGCAGGGCTGGTTATTGCTCTCTTGTGGGGAGTTTGGGGAGCCGCGGTTACTCTGCGAGTTGCAGGTTCGATCCTGGTCCTGAGTTGGGCTGCCGAAGTGATTGGCAGCCGCACGGGATATTCTCTTTGGAGCGTACAGCTACACGGATATGCTGCAGCCTCAAATTCTGAATGTCCCGCTGCAGGTTCCACTCGGCTGGTTGATGATGCTGCCGCCTTCCTGGGCGGTGGCGGATGCGATTACAGATCGGATAAAGCCTCGCTGGGAGTTCCCCGCATTCGTTGGCTTGAGCGCCCTGGCGATGACGGCCTGGGACCTGTTTTTGGACCCGATGATGGTTACCTGGGGCATGTGGGTTTGGGATAATCCCGGGGTTTACTTCGGTATCCCCTGGATCAATTACCTCGGCTGGTTCGCTAATTTCCGCACTGATCACGATCCTAATCCGTCCGGCTAGAGTACCGCTTGCTCCGTTATTGCTCATATACACCACGATATGGCTGCTCGAAATGGCCGGGTTAGGGTTTTTTTGGGGCATGCTCGGCGCAGCTGTCGTCGGCAGTTTGTTTATGGGGAGCCTCACAATTCTGGCATGGCGGGCCTTTGTCGGAAGGGATTAGCGCAGGTTCTTTGCAGTTGACCCTGAAAACTGTCCTGATATTTGGCTTCACTACAAATTTTCAACCAATCTCGGATTAGTCAAAAATGAGTGATAAAATCGGAATAGCCAGAAATCAAAAAACTTAAAAATCGAGAAAAAGCAATTATCTGAGAGTTCAATACTTACCTAATAAAAGGAGATATAAATTGGATACTGAAAATAAGACCGGGACAATCTTGGAAGATGTAAAGGTAAATGTGAAGATAAAGCTTTCAATAATGTGGGCAACTTTAATGTTTATATACTTATATGTCGATTTTTTTGGATTATTTCAACCGGGAGCATTGGAGACTATATTAGCGGGAAAAGTATGGGTATTCGAAATTACTCAAACATGGGCGATGTCGGCTATGTTATTGATGACGGTTCCCAGTCTTATGGTTTTATTGTCCCTGGTATTGAAGGCTAAAGCGAACCGCTGGTTAAACATCATTATGGGTATTTTATATATCATTGTTGCGATCGGAAGTGTAATTGGAGAGACCTGGGCATATTATATATTTGGTACGATTGTCGAATTAGTGCTTCTTTTAGTGATTATCTGGACTGCATGGAAGTGGCCTACACAGGAAGCATGAGCCAATTCCATTATTCCGCTCGTGCTTCGTAACGGCAGGTGAACTTACCCCAAAGGGATGTTTCACCCAAAATGTGCAGTTTTATAACTTGACCTGAACTCGTATATAAAGCTCGTCAATATTGTATGCGCGAGAATTCTCCAACCTCGGAAATAGTCAAAAGGAGATAAAAAATGGATACAGACAGAAAGAACGCAAGATGGGCGGGAGTATTCTACATAATTGCAACGGCAGCGCCAATTTCAACTTTTTTCTTTATAGGATTTTTAGGAGGAGGAGTTGCAGGGGAACCTATCCCGGATTATCTCGGGAATGTTTCTGCGAATGAGAGCCAAGTAATCATAGGTATGTTCATAGAATGGATTTATGCCCTTGCGGTCCTTGGCATTATAGCAACGCTGCTCCCAATCTTGAAAAAGCATAATGAAGCTTTAGCTCTTGGGTTTTCTGGTCTCAGGTTTATAGAGGTCATTTGCAGTATTGTTGGCAGCATCGGCCTGCTAACGCTATTGACATTAAGTCAGGAATTTGTAGAAGCTGGAGCTCCAGGTTCTTCCTATTACCAAACCGTAGGCACTGTAGTTCTCGCAATACGAGATTGGGCATTTATGATTGGGTCTGGACTCGTTTGGTCTCTATCTGCTCTGATATTGAACTATCTGTTGTATCAAAGAAAGCTTGTTCCTCGATGGTTATCAGTGTGGGGTATTCTTGGAGCCATATTGTCATTCGCAAATTATTTCCCCGAATTTTTCGGAATTGATTCAATTGAGATTTTATTTCTTCCTATTGCCGTGCAAGAAATGGTTTTTGCGGTATGGCTGATCTTTAAAGGGTTAAACTCATCTGCAATTGTTTCCCCGTCTGCAAAAACAGAATTTAGCGAGATAAATGAGTCATCAGTATAAAGAAGGATATCAAAATGAAAGCGATTATTTGTACAAAATACGGACCTCCGGAAGTTCTTCAGCTCCAAGAGGTAGCAAAGCCTGCTCCCAAGGAGGATGAAGTATTGATAAACGTTCATGCGACAACAGTAACAACTGGGGACGTGAGAATTCGGAGTTTTACATGGACGACACCTTGGTTCTGGCTCCCCGGGAGAATAATGTATGGTATTACTAAACCAAGAAAAAAAATACCAGGTAATGAGCTGGCTGGGGTAATTGAATCAGTTGGGGTAGACGTCACACGATTTAGGAAGGGTGACCAGGTCTTTGGTATTGCATGGGGAACCAGCTTTCAGAGTGCGACTGCTGAGTACAAATGTTTCCCTGAAGACGGGATGATCGCAACGATACCAGCC
Source organism: uncultured Chloroflexia bacterium (assembly GCA_963753725.1). Taxonomy (GTDB): domain Bacteria; phylum Chloroflexota; class Anaerolineae; order Anaerolineales; family UBA4823; genus CAVWDI01. Next base: position 269,369 of record CAVWDI010000010.1, read on the forward strand.
AATATGACTTATGAGGAAGCCGCCGCCGTTCCTGTTGGGGGACTGACAGCATTACATCTTCTCAGAAAAGTAGATATTCAAAGTGGATCGAAGACCCTCATTAATGGAGCCTCCGGAAGTGTAGGCACCTTTGCAGTACAGCTTGCCAAATACTTTGGGGCAGAAGTGACCGGAGTATGCAGTACCACCAATTTAGAATTGGTGAGATCGCTTGGCGCCGATAAGGTCATTGATTACACCAAAGAGGATTTTACCCGGAGCGGTGAGACCTACGATGTCATTTTCGACACGGTAAGCAAGACTTCCTTTTCACGCTGTGAAAGCTCGCTAAAGCAAGGGGGGGTCTTTCTTACGACTGATTGGCCTCTTCTTCAAGCGCTGTGGACTTCAAAGGTAGGTACCAAGAAAGTAATCGTTGGAATAGCAGGCCATAATCCTGAAGACCTTTTATTCCTCAAAGAGCTTATTGTGGCAGGAAAGTTAAAATCAGTTATTGATAGATGCTATCCGTTGGAACAGACTGCCGAGGCTCACCGGTATGTTGATAAAGGACATAAAAAGGGAAATGTCGTTATAACTTTGGAACATAGTAGCAAAACCTGAGAAAAGATGAGGAATTAAAATGGCGAACAAGCAGAGGATACTGATTACTGGAGCAACCAGAAACATTGGAGGAGGCGCTGCGCTCGCGCTTGCAAAACGCGGCGCTAAAGTTGTTTTGCTTGGGCGCAAGCTCGAAACATTGCAAGCCAGGGTGAATTTAAATATGTATTGATCTATAGCTTGAGTATGAGCAGATTCAGAATTTACATATATGCTTCCAGTTGACATGTGAAATTTCTAAAACTCTACCAGGTTGCCCATTAGAGATATTACGATGTAGCTAATTATTCCGACTGCCAGAGCTGCACCCAATCCGACGAAGAATGGTTTAACTCCCAAGTTCTTAAATGTCCTGATATTTGTACTTAATCCAACACCCGCTAATGCTATAACGAGCAAATTATTTGCCCAGGTCTTTACGGTCAATATAATAGAAGCCCACGCACTTGTATCCCATATTCCAAAGGCTGCGCCGGTCGCGTTGAGACTTGCATCGCCGATCGAGCGGATGACAGCCATTGCAAGGAAGCCAAGCACGAAAAGCGGCAGCAATTTCCAGATACCAGCCTTATTTTCTTCGCTGCCGCTTTGGGTTTTAATATTTCTAGTGTAAATATAGGCCATGAATGGGATTACAGCTACCATAAATACGTTGCGTACAAGTTTCGTGACCGTTGAGACATCCAGGGTTAAAGGTGAAGAAAACACATCAGCATACACTTTAGCAGCCCCCACTACTTGCGAGGTATCTTGAATTGATGTGCCGAGGAAAAGTCCAGCCTGAATTGGATTCCCTTGAAAGATTAAGTAAGCTACAAAGGGATAAATGAGAGTCGCCATTAATCCGAATATTGTGATAACAGCAATAGCGTAGGTGGTTTCCTGCTCTTCGGCGTCGATTGCAGGGCTGGTCGCCACGATCGCTGAAACACCACAGATAGAAGTACCGACAGCGATTAGTACACCTAATCGCTCTGGAAGCTTGAGCCATTTGTTGAAACGGGTAGTTATGAAAATGGCAGCAATGATGCAAATCAGCACGATTGGGATACCAATTGCCCCCAATCGGAAAACATCAAAGATGGATAAGCGAATGCCCAATAAAATAATACCCAATCGTAAAATCTTTTTTATTGCAAATGATAACCCAGGTTTCATCACGTCTGGTAACGAAATAGAAGCGCCGATCAATAAACCTAGCAGGATCGCCAGCATCACCGGCGAGACGGGTGATTTGTCAAAACCCAGAAGGTTTACGCCAATAAAATCACTAAGCCAGAAGCTGAACCAGGCCAGTAAAGAGACAACTATCACACCAGGGATTAATTTTGGAATCTCATTTATTGTTACACCAAGTAGATTCTTTTCGATCGAGCTGATCTCCCGAGTGTTTTGTTCTTGCATTTGATCGTTCACATTGGCTTATCCATGTATTTTTCTTTCCCAAGGACCAATTAGCCTGGGTAGTTTATTCCTGCATAATGTTCCAATCTATAAGTAATTAAAAGTAAAATTACATACAGTTATTTACGAACCCGAAGAACCTACAGTTGGGTGTTTTAAGATAATCAATTTGTGACCTCCAAATCATATAATATCCTTAGTTTTTGCACACAATTCAGATGATTTTCTTAACTGAACCCTGTTACGAAAATCAAATTGAACAATATGTACGCACATGCAAAAATGGGTATGGAACATAGTAATTTTATTGTTTGTCTAGGAATAGGGGATCAGTTAGTATGATAATTTGGAAGAAGGTCAGCAAGTTGGTGGAGGACGTAAGTCGGCTTGATTGCAGCTGAGTTGAGATCTGCTTCTTTTGTGGCGCCGCTGAGTACTAATGCGGTGTTCATTCCTGCATTTATTCCAAGTAGCACATCAGTTTCAGGGCGATCGCCGGTTATGATGCAGGATTCCGGCGGTAATTTCACCAGACGTATTATGGCTTCCGCCATATAAGTCGAGGGTTTTCCAACGATAGCCTCCACTTTTTTATCCGTACAAGCCTCAATAGCGGCAATCATGGCTGCCGCATCAGGCTGACCTCCACCAGGAACAGGGCAAAACCGGTCGCCATTAGTAGCCAAGAAGCTGGCACCTTGACGGATGGCGTCAAAGGCAACCTGCAGCTTATGATAGTTGAAAGTCCGATCAAAACTTGCAATGACCGCGTCAACATACTGTGCTTCTTCGGTTATTTCAAATCCAGCCGAAATCAATTCCTCTAAAAGTGAAGATTCACCAACAACAAACAAGCGCGCATCGGGCATATGATTTCGAAGAAAGTCGATCATCACATAGGAGGAGTTGAGCACATCGCCCGCTGAGGTGGGTAATCCTAAACGAGTAAGTTTGGCGGCGTAATCATCCCTGCTGCATGTTGGGTTATTGGATAAAAAGAGGATTCGTTTACCCATGCTGCGAAGTGAGGAAATTGTATCGGCCACAGTGGGTAACAATACATCACCCAGGTAGATGGTGCCGTCGAGGTCGAAGATATAGGCTTCGAAGAGCTGGGTTGGTTTATTCCGACTGCCATTGGAAGGTTGGTTTGGTCTCATTTTTGGTTGAGGGTTTTTTGTGTTAATTCTTTTTTGCGATAATGGGAATAGTGGTATTAGCATTTGGCATTATAGCGATACGAGCTTGGGGAGATAGTCCATGAATAACATGATCTACCGCATCTTGCAAGCTCGCCACCGGTTCCAATAATAGCCGACGGACAAAATCAGGATCCATCTCAGAAACTAGCAGCACATTAACTCGTAATGCATCGCGGGCGATTTGGTATGCTTTGTGTGGTCCTACCCGGAAGCCTTCTTGATTAAAGCGTGATATCACGGCTTCATTGGAATCAAAAGCCTGAACCCAATCCTCATAATCCAAACTGCCCGAGCCTTCCATGCAGGCCGCGGTAAGAATAACTGTACCCCCATCGCGGGTGATCAGACTTGCATGGGCTAATCCTTTTTGAGCTTGGTAGACATTGATGTCTTTTGGATGTCCTCCCGGTGAGGCGATAACCAGGTCGTAGAGCGAAGGTATATAAACCTGGCAGATTGTTTTAATTAAAGGAATGCCGGTGTCCATCACGGACATTGGGTCTCCAGCGATTACATGCACAATCTCCTTTTTATCGTTCAGTACGGCATTTAATGCCAAGTGTACACCAATCTTGCGGCCGATTTCTTCCACATCCTGCCGGGTTGGATTGTGATCAAATTGACCTAATCTGGCATCATAGTCTGTCATCATGGAATGGTTGTGATTGATTGTGTCCCTACCAGCCAGCCCAATGGCTGAACTCTTCACTCCCCCAGAAAAGCCCTGAAATTGGTGCGGCTGAATATTGCCTACTACAATCCGCAAATCAGCGAGCATAAATTCACGGTTGATCAATACAGGCGTCCCTCGGCTCGTTTTTCCCAGATCAACTAAATTGGAGATATCATCGGTGTCGTGACAGTCTACAGGATATCGGGACAGGATGGAGGCCGGTACAACCGCTTTATAATCGTCCGGTCTCATTTGTGGGTGGAGGCCGGTGGCAATGATTATTGTAACGGCATCTGATGACAATCCTAGACACTCCAGTTTTCGTAACAGCGGGGGCAGTAGATATCTATGGGGAACTGGTCGAGTTTTATCATTAATAGCAATGGCTGCAGATTGAGCATTGGCAAATCTATCCCAGGTGACGTCTCCCACCATATCCTCCAATACCGCTTCCACGACGCTCAATGGGTCAGCCGCTGCCGGTGTGGGAACCATATTAATCAGTTCGGGCTTGATGCTGTCGGGGAAAGCGGCGGTTAGGTATGAACTGCCGTAAGGGATTTCAAATCGTACCATTATATTGAGGAGATAATTAGAGATTGGTTTTTATCGGTCTCCAATCTCTAATTTTTTTCGCTATACACTAACTCCAATGCGATGTATTGCAAAACTGTTATCATCGCATAGCGCTTCGGATCTCGTGATCCGGCCGTTGGCCACCGCCAATACCTCGTCAAATATCACTTTCCCCCCGTCTTCAATAGACATCTCACCACGCAAAATACCGCTCACGTCCATGTCCACAGTGTCCTTCATTAATTGGTAGGATTTCGCATTACCGGTCACTTTGATGGTTGGCATAATAGGATGTGATGAAGCGTGTCCACCGCCAGTAGAGAAGACCAGTATCTGGCATCCTGCTGCCGCCATACTGCTGATTGATTCAGCTCCATGACCTGGACCGTACATAACATATAAGCCAGAATCTTGACCTGGTGTCTCAGCGATGTCAAGATAGCCAACAATCTCTGCATTACCGCCTTTCTTTACCGCACCCATCGATTTTTCTTCAATCGTCGTCAGACCTCCAACCATATTGTCGCCAGTCGGTTGGGAGCCGCGAATGTCCTCTCCGCTAGCAAGTGCGCGATCTTCCAAATGCTTTACGCCCGCAATAATCTGGTCGGCAATTTCTGGAGTACGGGCGCGGCTGGTAAGCCAGTCTTCACACCCCATCCATTCCGAGCATTCTGCTAAAATACCCCGCCCTCCTTCAGAGATAATCATCTCCACGCAAATACCCGTTGCCGGATTTCCAGCCAAACCGGAGGTCGTGTCCGAAGTACCACATTCCGTGCCGAGCAGTAAATTTGAAACTGGAACAGCTTCGCGGCGCATATCACTAAGCATGCGGGCATAATCGGCAGCATAGCGCGTCGCTTGTTCAGTGGCGTGAATCAGACCACCTTCACCACGCATATTGACCACAGCAACCGGCTTGCCAGTAGATGCAATGTCATTGGCTAAATCATCAGCCGTCATACCTTCCTCGCGGAAATGCTCAATAATAACCACCGCGCCCACATTGGCATTCCGGGCGGTACCTGCAAGAAAACGGCGCGTCATACGCAGGTCAGGCTGTACTTGACAGCGTCCCAGCGGGTGAGTTATGGGCACAGACCCATAAATAACATCCGCCACACGTTCACAAATTCGATTAGCATAGATTGTCGCAGACAAAATCAAAACAAAATTTCTCACACCTATAGAGCCGTCTGGTCGAACGTATCCAAAAAAATCAGTCATTTTATACTCTCCTTAAATTACCTTAGCGCAGCAGATCGCCGCGTCCACGATTACTTTCGACATTATGAACATGTACATGGTTGCCAGGTTGGATGTCTTCCACAGCGCTGCCGATGCTCAAGCCATATTTCAACACATGTTCGCTTTTCAGAATGGTCTTTATAGCCATTTTATGCCCGTATGGAATCACATCCAAAGTTTCTATCGTCGTCCCATTAACATCCACATCCGTTTTTCTAGGTATTTCATCTGCGACATTAGTAGCGACATTATCCCTTTCATCAATTACAAATACTCGAATGGTCATTGAAATTTCTCCTTTTGTTTTCTTTTATTTTTTATTAGAGTAGCGGATCGTGAATTTCCATGGGTGGTTCATCAACCCATACCTCCGAAAGAGATGTGCTTTGTTTCCAGGAAAGCTTCCATCCCTTCAATGCCCAACTCGCGTCCCCAACCGCTTTCTTTAAAACCGCCAAACGGGCAGTTGCTTGTGGATGGTACACCATCATTGATACCAATTGTTCCTGCCTCAAGCGATTCAGCTAAGCGCCATGCCCGCTGCAAATTTGTTGTAAAGGCATACGCCGCCAAGCCATACTGGGTGTCATTGGCTTTTGAAATCACCTCAGCTTCGTTATCAAAAGGCGTGACGGCCGCTATTGGGGCAAAGATTTCCTCATTCATGCAGCCAGCATCCTCAGGTACATCGGCCAGGAGAGTTGGGGTCAAAAAAGTTCCGTTATCTCCCCAACGCTGACCGCCGTACACCAGGCGTGCGCCCTGCTTGACAGTATCGGCGATCATATTCAAAGCGCTGTCCAAGGCGGCTTCATCGATCATCGCTCCAATTTCCACACCCGGTTCAAGACCAGGGCCAACAGTCTGCTGCTGGAGCTTATCATTGAATGCTGCCAGGAATTCTTCATAAATAGGCTGTTCCACGTATATGCGATTAGCGGCAATACAAGATTGGCCAGTATTGCGGAATTTAGCCATCAGCGTTCCATCTACAGCGAGATCCAAATCGGCGTCAGCGAATACTATCACTGGAGCATTACCGCCTAATTCCAGTGACAGCTTTGTGCAAGTTGCTGCCGCTCCTTCAATAAGTTTCTTCCCAATCAGAGTGGAGCCGGTAAATGAAATCTTACGGCAAATGGGATTTTCCAACATTTCGGCAGCAATCTCGGAGGCGTGCCCCAACACAACCTGGAATACGCCCGCAGGTAGTCCAGCAGACTCTACACATTCAGCGAAGAGCAGGTTGCATAATGGTGTTGCGCTGGCTGGTTTAAGCACGACCGTGCAGCCGGCGGCTAATGCTGGAGCTGCTTTACGTATGGAAAGGATCAGCGGGAAATTCCACGGTGAAATGGCTCCTACGACACCCACTGGCGATTTAAGTACGAGATGGCGTTTGCCTGGTGCCTGATGAGGAACCACCCGCCCGTAAGCACGCCGGGCTTCTTCCGCAAACCATCGCAAATGGTCGATTGTTCCATTGACCTCTCCTTTACTTTGGGCGAGGGCTTTGCCATTTTCGCGTGTCATGATGGCAGCAATTTCATCAGCACGCTTGCGGACCTGCTTGGCAATTGCCAATAAGTAATCACCGCGCTGCATACCGGTCAATGAACGCCAACCAGGAAATGCTGCATTAGCGTCTTCTAGAGCCTCCCGTACACGGTCTCGACCAATAGTAAACACCTCGGCAAACGCCTCGCCGGTGGCTGGGTCAACGACCGGAATCAATGTATCGCTCCTGATCCATTGACCATTTAGATAGAGTGGATATTTTCTCATGTTTGAATTGCCTCGTTTCGTTATCGAATTAATAAAATCTTGATCTATTAGATTTAACCACTAAACCAAATTGGATTACAGCCATTTTGCGCCTATCCGGACCTTTTCCATCCACCAGGTCAGATCTGCCTTCCAATGTCCGCGGGCATTTTCTCCGACATGCCAGTGGGTGGCTTTGAGAACAATCGCCCAGCCATCCTGAAGGAAGCCGCCTAGCAAACCCAGCGCAAGCTGCGGTTCCCACCATGTTTCGGAAAAACGTTCGCCGAGCTGGAGTGCTAATCTCTGTTTGTAAAAACTGATAGTATCTTCCTTACTAAATGGCAGCAAAGTTGAATTTGTGGCGATTCCTCGACTAAGGTCAACAACCGGTGGTGCAACCGCAGCTAACTGCCAATCCAAAAGAATGAGCTGGGACCTGCCATCCCGCTCCAGTCCCAAGTTAGCATGACGCCAATCCCCATGAACCAATGTTTGTGGGTAGCGTCTGAGGGCATCACAAAGCGGCGCAGGTGAGTCCAAAAGGTTCAGGATGATTTCAGCGACATCAGGAGATACAGTCGATTTCAGCATATCCCAGCCTTCTAAGATACGCTTAGGAACCTCATCCGAACCGCGAACTTCCTGCTCTCCGGTGTGGGGGGAAAACATTTGATAGACATGACACAGATCGCTAAGGCCCATTTCTTGATTCTTTAGTAATGGCGACTCAAAAAACTTGGCATGTAAGGCTGCCATCGCCTCCAGCATGAATTCATGATCGGTATGGCTGAAACGAGAATAAGGCAGCAACTTATCGGATACATCGCGCAATAGAATAGCCCAGTTATCGTTGTCTCGGGCGCAGGCGATTGTTGCGTGGTCAATTTCCGACGGCATCAGGTCCAGCAAACCATGTTCCCACATTGTGACTGACCGGCAGTGGTCATCGTCAGTGGCGCGCATCAGCCAGTTGTCTTCAAGCGAGATCTGTTTGAGAATTAGCTGAGGCCCCTTGCCCTTATTGATTTCAATCCGTTGCAGGTGACTGCCGGATTTGTTATATTCGGTGGCAAGAGGGTAAGTGGAGACGGATGTTACTTCCGCCCCCAACAGTTCGCATAAAGTCTCAGTTTCCAACATTGCATTAATGGTGGGAAATACAAGTTTCTCCATAAAGGCTCCGCGCGTATCAGCGCCAATCTCCATTGAACTGCGGTAAATAATCTTCAAATTCCACCAGAAAATCGGCCAAAATTGCTCGTGCCCTATCGATATCATTCATCATTGGATCTAGCAGAAGCGCTTGTAAAGCGATGTCTTTATTACCATGATAGGAAGCATCCACGACCAGTGAGCTATAGCTCAACTCGCGGCGGCAAAGTTCAGCAATCCCGTCGGGTAATGGATCCATAACCAGCCCATGGATGCCCATACCGGATACCATACCAGGGACTTCAACAATTGCGTTTGCCGGCAAATTGGGGATAAGTCCGTTATTAGGCAGATTGAGCTGGTGCATGTATGTATTGAGATTGTCGCTTATTCCTGCGATAATTTCAGGAATGCCCTCACTGCGCAGCCTACGCAGTTCTTCCACAGATCTCTTGCCAGCAGTGATATCTTTGGCTTGCTGCAGCCGGTCAGCGCGTCGTTTACGGTTTCCATCGAAGCTTTGCAGTTCCAGATTATATTTCTCCCATGGCTTGGTGATAGGATCGTGCGTCCAGGGAAGGAATTCGCACAGGTGAGAATCCCCAGGTGTGGGCATCAAACCGAAAACCTCGAACAGCTCGCGGCTGAGTGGTTCATAATCACGGCGGAAATTTTTCAACCATTTGAGGCGAATCTCCGGATATAAATCTTCACCGGTAGCTCTATCGCGGATATCGTAAGCCCATGAAAAGTGATTGATCCCACACGCCTTGAGATCAAGATATTTGTAACCTGCCTTCATCACTGGTTCCAAAAAAGGTTTGTTGTGGTAATTGGTATGTAAATTAAAACCTGTTGGAACCTCAACCCCATAACGGTTGGCAAGGATGCCCATTGACAAAGCATAACCCCACAAAAGCTGGTGACATAACCCTACAACTTTGACATTGGTGTAACGACTCACAGCCAGAGTCATGCGGATCATCGGGTTTACAAAATTCAGGTACCACGCTTCAGGACACAACTCTTCCATATCGCGAGCAATATCGATGATTAGCGGCAAATTTCGGGCGGTATGCGCAAAAGCGCCAGGTCCGCTGTTTTCGGCATACGGCTGCCGTAGTCCGTGCTTCAACGGGATTGCCCAGTCTTTCTCCCACACAGTTTCTCTCGCTCCAACCTGTACTGAAACTATCACAAAGTCAGCATTGGGAAGCGCTTTACGCCGGTTTGTGGTGTAATTAATCGTGCAATTCGCCCCCCACTCATTGTTGATATATAGTGCCAGGTTGGTCATGATTTCCAGATTTGGCTCATTGATGTCAACCAGTTGGAGTTCAATACCGTGCAAAGCCTCAGTCCGCAATATTGCCGACAGCGCCTTCAAGCCAAATACTGCGCTTCCAGCCCCGATGTAGACTACCTTCGGCCGCATTAACCTTGATTTATCCATGATTGCCTCCAAAGGCTGCAGCAAGCAGCCCGGGCAGTTTTATCCTCGGGTTACTCATATATGGTTTGATCCCAAAAGCTGGTGAAATTCTTGATGCCGAAGTCAGTGTAGGGATGTTCGAAGGCGGCTTTGTAAACGGCTGATCCAGCAGTAACAATATCGGCACCTAACACGGCTGCATCTACAATTTGACGAGCATTCCGCACTGCTGCTACTAATACTTGCGTACCGAATCCGTAATTGTCCCGGATTGCCACAACATCTTCGATAAAACTACGAACTTCCTCCCCATTAGCTTCCTTCCAACCGATGAATGGAGATACATAAAAGGCACCTGAACGCATCGCCTGCAGCGCTTGCGCTGCTGAGAAAACCAGGGTGACATTACATCGAATTCCTCGGTTGGCTAACTGCCGTACTGCTTTAAACGCAGGTTCAACACACTGCAGCTTGATCACAAAATTCGGGCACAACGCGGCCAGTTTTTCCGCTTCCGCAACCATCTCATCAGTGTCCATGATATGCGGGTTGACTTCCACCGAAATCGTCTTATCCGTTCTTTCCACCAGCTTTCCAATCTCTTTCACAACTTGCAGGAACGGTTTGCCCGATACCTGCACATGGCGCGGATTGGTCGTGACACCGTCTATATCCCACACATCGAGTGCGTAAACAATATCATCAACCAAGGCACTGTCTAAAAAGAATTTCATTGCATGCTCCTAATTTTTTTCATTTTTTTATCTTTTGCGTGTTTAGTTTCGATCCTTTTCGGAAGTTAAATCCATTAATAATGAGTTTGCTTCGTCCGGGTCCAACGTGTCGGTGATGTAAAAAGCAAAACCGCGTCCGCCAAGTTCTCGCACTATAATTCTCGCATCTTTAGCACTGACATAAAGCTGGCAAAGTTTCCCAGCATCAATAATGCACTTGAGGAGCGGTAACCATGATGCAGGTGATTGTTGACCTTCCCCCGGGATCCATTGAATCCCATCCAGACTTCCCAGCAAAAGCAAAATATCCAGATGGTTGATTTGTCCCTTACCATCCAAGTGGTAGAATGTGTGGTCAATTCTTTCACAACAAGTTATCAAATCCGGAACTACAAATTTCTCAAACATTTCGGGTGAAATCATAGCCGAGAAGTCGCTTTGCAGCATATAACACCGGCCTGGTGTCCAAATTGGCGCCCAGGGTGTAGTTCCCCGACCAGTTTCTAGGATGATCTCTGAGAGCTCGTCATAATACTGCAGCCAAATGTTTGTGATCTCATCAGATTTACGCTTGACAATTTCGGGGGAATCATACAATTCCAATAGTAAGGATTGCGAGGTCTGTAATGAAGCCAAAATATCCATATTCCCACCCAGGTCCGTAAAGCCAATACATACTCGGTCACCCCAGAAATCAACCGCAGCTTCAGTCAATGCCTTTATTCTCTTCCACCAGACATTATTGAGATCAATACCCTCAGACTCCGCACCGGTTTTTGTTGGGTCTGCATGTTCGAACCAGATAGTCTCAGTTTCTGGGGAGCAGTGTAGATCAGCTCCAAGGAATGCGGCGACCACCCCTGCGCCGAAGAAAGGCAACCATTTGGGCCAGGCGTCTCCAAATACCTGCCTTTTTTCCAATTGCGCTTGGTAATACTCTAAAACCTGATCAACTGGTTTTTCCAGCAGAAATTCTCTGCTGAGTTCTTGCGGTTTTCGAATATAAACAGGATTTTCAATCACCACCATGGACCGGTTCAGCTCCCCCTCCCACCAGGCAGACCAGTCAAAAGCAATCCGTTCCCAATCACCCTCTGTGAAGTGCATTGAATTATTCATCTTTATTTGAATCCAGAAAGTGCGACCTTTAGCACATCAGCCAACTATTCGCAGCTCCGGATTTTCCTAACTTTATTTCATACCAGTTGTGGCTATGCCAGTGGTAATATTCCGCTGCAGGAAGGCAAACACAATCGTTATTGGGAGCAAAGTAAGGACGGTCATCGCCAGAATCAAATGCCATTGAACGTTAAGTTCACCCTGGAAAGAGTTGAGCCCAACTTGCAAAGTAAACATCTCGTTACGACTGAGCACAATCAGCGGCCATAAAAAGTCGTTCCAGCGCCACATTATTGAAAAAATTGCCAGCACTGCTAGTGCTGGTCTCGAAAGAGGAAGGATCACCTGCGAGTAGATACGCCATTCGCTCGCTCCATCTATCCGTGCAGCGTCGATTAACTCATCGGGTATGGTCAGCATATATTGGCGCAGCAGGATAATCCCAGTTGGAGTTGCTGCTCCTGGAATAATAACTCCTAATAAATTATTGTTCCAACCAACATTGGTTATGACCAGGAATACTGGAACGAGAACCACCGAGAGAGGAATCATCAACGTGCCAATCATGAGCAAAAAAATTGCTGTACGGCCACGGAATTTGTATTTTGCCAACGCAAATGCCGCCATACTATTAACAAGCAAAGTCAGGAATGTCGCTGTGATGGTAACGAGGACGCTGTTTCGTAAATAACGTGCGAAGTTGAAACTCTCTACTCCTTCGATGTAATTATCCAGACTGAAAACTACCTTCTCAACCGGTTCTCTATCTTCAATATGAACTTTGATAATTTCCTCAGGTTGTGAGGGATCGATCATCTGTGCCTCTAAACCGATACGCCGCACTTGTGCTAATCGAACTACAGAACCATCTTCCATCGTGACGTCGAACAAAGGTAGTGGTTCTTCATATCCTTCAACCACCAAGGTTTCCTGTTTGTAGGGCAGTAAGCGCGGCGGGAATTTGACCACCTCAGCGGAGGTCTTGAATGATGACAGCACCAGCCAGAGAACAGGGCCAAACATTATTATCACTGCCAAGGCCATATATAGATAGGTGATCAAATCTGTGATATGCAGTTTATTTTTGCCGCGTGTCCGAGTAATAAACTCCCAAATTTTGCTCATCTTTCAATTCTCCTCTTTGCGGAATAGCAATTGACCCAGGGTGAGTACAACCAGCACCCCGGCCATAAGCAGTGATGCGCTTGCCGCCAACCCAAATTGTTTGCTAGGGCTAGAGAAACCTTTACTGTAAATGTACTGCACCATGTATAACGTGGCAGTACCCGGACCGCCTCCTGTGAAAGCAAAAACTACATCGAAAATCTGCACTGCTCGTATCAAAGACAGTATCAGCACTACGATCAAAGAGGGCATCAGCAGAGGTAAGGTGATACCGAAAAAGGCTTGCCAGCCATTTGCGCCGTCTATATCTGCAGCTTCGTACAGGTCTGCTGGGATCGCCTGCAGACCAGCCAATAAGATTAAAGTGTAAAAACCCATGAAAGCCCACACGCTGATCATGATCACCCAAAATTGAGCCCAGGTTGCATCGACTAGAAAAGGTAATTTGTTATATCCTAACGCAGTAATAATTCCATTGAGCAGACCATTTTCCTGAAGAATCCATTTCCAGATCAACGCCACTACGATGGGGGAGAGCAAAACGGGGTAGAAAAATACGCTGCGGAAAAAACCACGCCCTCTAATTTTTCGATTGAGCAGCAGCGCCGTAATGAGTGAAATAACGACCATTAACCCAACCTGGAAGACCACATAGGTGGCCGTGTTAAGTATTGCCCGCCAGAACAGGTCTTCCCGGCACGTGTTGGGATCTAAAAAGTTAGTGCAATCCAAAAGCTGCTCAAAATTTGTTGTCCCGGTCCAGGGACGCTGGTCCGGGTAAAACTCAGTACCGCTTGTAAAGGCGTATACAAAGTTGAGCAGCATAGGGAAAACAATAAAGATCCCAAATATGAGCAAATTTGGCAGCACGAACACATAAGGCATCCCACGCAAACCAATAAGTCTTTGAAGCGCACCAAAAAAAACATCTACTATATCAATAATGAAAGTGCTGATGGACGAAAATCCATTAGAAAAGAAGCTGCCAATCGATCTCCACGCGTTATTTTGCGAATGCGTAGTCATAGGAACTCCAAAAGATGTCAAAAGGGGCGCAGCTCTAGGCTTGAGAACTACGCCCCATATATTTAATTGTCGTTAACTCCCTCCAGCCTCGGCGATAGCGTCGTCGATGTCCTGCTGCAGACGCTGCAGGGTATCATCCAAACTCAATTCTCCGGCGAGATACTGGGCAATCCGGTTTGCACTGTTGCGATAGTATGCAAATGCGAAAGGATGCACATTGAGACCCACAGCCTGGTCTTGCAGCTTGGGGATTTCAGCCGTGAACGTCGAAAGGGCATTAAGCACAGCCTCATTATCTGTTTCGAAATCCACACCCGCGTTTGCGACTTCACTCTGCGCAGGCAGAGATAAGGTGCCAGCAGAGAAAGCGCTGTAGTTTTCAGCCTGAGTCAGGAACTCCATCAACTTGGCGACATGCTCGGGATGCTCGGTGTCAGCAAAGGCTACGACACCTGCACCGCCGGCTACACCCGTGCTGCCGCCGTCACCACTCGGATTGGGGACTACCACCCAGTCAAAGGCATCGCCAACATCTCCGGCAACACCGTTGATCTGCCAGGAGCCGGTCATGCACATCACCAGTTCGCCGCTCTTGAAGAAGTCAATGCAACTGTTCAGGCTGTCGCCTACCAGCCAGACTTCGGTGGGCGTAATACCTTCCTCATGCCAGCTGTTGATCAGTTCGGCGTAACTGCGGAAACCTTCTGTATCCACAGTGAAGTTGCCATCGGCATCGATCAGTGTGGCGCCCATGCTCATCGCTGGCCCGGCAAAGCGGTGGCCTGTGCGGTCAACCGAGATTGCATACTGCACCCCGGTAGCTTCAGCCACCTGCTTGGTGATCTCGGTCCACTCCTCCCAGGTCGTGCCTTCGCCAGGCACTTCTACGCCTGCCTGGTCAAACAATGTCTTGTTGACAAACGGTCCTGTGACAGTCAGTGAATCCGGGAGGCCGCCGTAGCCCATTGCCTCCAAGATTGGGGCTGGGAAATTGCTTTCGAAGTAGGCTGAGTCCTCAAGATAAGGGCGCAGATCAAGCAGCTTGCCGCTGTATGCCCCAAAGTTGGTGATGCGCGCCATGTCCGGCCCTTCGCCTGTTTCTACCTGCACCGGCAGCTGTTCGTCGATCGTCTGGTACGGCACAACATCCAGCACCACAGTTGTCTCCGGGTTAGCGGCCATGAATTCATCTACCAGCGTTTGCATCACATCAGCCTCATTGCCGTCAGCATAGTATGAAAAGCGTATTTCAGCCGGTTCGAGGGCAGCCGCAGGTTCCTCCTCGGCTGGAGCAGCGCCAGTCGCTTCGGCGATAGCGTCGTCGATGTCCTGCTGCAGACGCTGCAGGGTATCATCCAAACTCAATTCTCCGGCGAGATACTGGGCAATCCGGTTTGCACTGTTGCGATAGTATGCAAATGCGAAAGGATGCACATTGAGACCCACAGCCTGGTCTTGCAGCTTGGGGATTTCAGCCGTGAACGTCGAAAGGGCATTCAGCACAACTTCATTATCTGTTTCGAAATCCACACCCGCGTTTGCGACTTCACTCTGCGCAGGCAGAGATAAGGTGCCAGCAGAGAAAGCGCTGTAGTTTTCAGCCTGAGCCAGGAATTCCATCAATCTGGCGACTTCTTCTGGATGCTCGGTGTCAGCAAAGGCTACGACACCTGCACCGCCGGCTACACCCGTGCTGCCGCCGTCACCACTCGGATTGGGGACTACCACCCAGTCAAAGGCATCGCCAACATCTCCGGCAACACCGTTGACCTGCCAGGAGCCGGTCATGCACATCACCAGTTCGCCGCTCTTGAAGAAGTCAATGCAACTGTTCAGGCTGTCGCCTACCAGCCAGACTTCGGTGGGCGTAATACCTTCCTCATGCCAGCTGTTGATCAGTTCGGCGTAACTGCGGAAACCTTCTGTATCCACAGTGAAGTTGCCATCGGCATCGATCAGTGTGGCGCCCATGCTCATCGCTGGCCCGGCAAAGCGGTGGCCTGTGCGGTCAACCGAGATTGCATACTGCACCCCGGTAGCTTCAGCCACCTGCTTGGTGATCTCGGTCCACTCCTCCCAGGTCGTGCCTTCGCCAGGCACTTCTACGCCTGCCTGGTCAAACAATGTCTTGTTGACAAACGGTCCTGTGACAGTCAGTGAATCCGGGAGGCCGCCGTAGCCCATTGCCTCCAAGATTGGGGCTGGGAAATTGCTTTCGAAGTAGGCTGAGTCCTCAAGATAAGGGCGCAGATCAAGCAGCTTGCCGCTGTATGCCCCAAAGTTGGTGATGCGCGCCATGTCCGGCCCTTCGCCTGTTTCTACCTGCACCGGCAGCTGTTCGTCGATCGTCTGGTACGGCACAACATCCAAAGCTACCTTGATGTCAGGATTTTCAGCCATAAAGGCATCCAGGATAGGCTGCATTACATCCGCTTCAACTCCGTCAGCATAATAGGTGAAGCGAAGTTCAACGCCCTCCATCACTTCGGGCTCTTCTTCAACTTCAGCTTCTTCAACTGGTTGTTCTTCTTCAACCGCAGTGACCTGCGGGGCTTCTGTGGGTTCCTCACCTCCTCCACATGCTGCTAGAAGCAGTACAAAAGCCAAAAACAATACAAATAGCAATCTTTTCATTATCGTCTCCTTCTCTATTATTGTTTATCTGATCAAATTTGAAATGAGTTATTTTTCAATAGGTACCTCCTCACTTGGTTAGTTCCAGGATTGGAATTTTCAGTAATTGTGCAAGTAATTTAAGGACATCAGTAAAGTCACCATATGTCATTGAGATGTGATGCTCCAATCCTTCAGTTAAAATCACATCCAGTACTTCTCTAGCAGGGATGTCAAATTTCAGTAGACCAGATGTGCCGGAAAAACTCTTCGGGCCTTGAATGATTTCACCACGTCCAATAACCAGCCTGTATTCTCCTGATGATTCATTTATACGGGCGATAGTCACTGGTCCAGGTTTTAGGGTGAATTCGAACAATAATGGCAATCCCCGGTTCGAGTGAACCGTAACTCCCGGGGAGTCCTTTGGATCCGACATTGAGAGCGGTGCCAATCCACAATGCCAAACAACAATCGCGTCACGTTCATCGTCTATCGAGACGATATCAGTTCCAAATGCTGGTTCCCCGCTGATCGATTGCAAGATCATCTGCGTGATAGTGCCGTTGACATCGGCTTCGCAGCTGCATGGAATCATCTCATTACTCAACATCGACATGGCTCCGCAAGCTGCGCAGCCTAATTCAGTAAAAAATTCTGGCCAACAGCGGATGGCATAACAATTGATGTCCTTTTCGCCAGCAATTTGCTTTAAGGCTGCGTAGACACTCAAGGTTCCTTTTGTGGCTGTTGGCTCTAATTCTTCAAGCCCTTTGACTTTATCTCGGATCTTGGATTGAATGGTTTCGATTTGATTAGGTTCAATTTTTTTTGCAAGCGGAAATATATCTTTGGAGAGGTCGAACTGGACTACTTCCAATCCAAAAATCTTGTTGATGAGTTCAGGGCTGTGAAGGCAAGTTTCAAAACCCTCTGGATTTTCTCCTACCCGTCCTAATCGGGTGCTGCGCAATATGCTACGTGCTCGCCCGGCAAGAGCCATAGAACCAACTTTTTCTAATGCTTGATATCCATCGGGAGGCGCAAAAATGGTTTCATACCAGCGTCCGGAGCGGGTTAATGCATGGGCTGCCAGATTGATCCCACAGAAGGAGTTAAGCCGCAGTCGCTCACCGGTGTGTTCTTCGGGGACCGCCCACAGTATCAGCGGTGCGTCGATTTTTTCAACCAGCGCGCTGATCATGGTGCTGTCTGCAAAGGTTGCCTGGAAGACCACCAGTAAATCAGGTGGGTTGGCAATCATTGTTTCAGCAATTCCCTGTGCGGATTTCAAATCTGTAATCAATTCTGTCTGATCAGCCAAATTAACATGAGCCTGTGCAAGGTGCTGGTAAGCTTCATTGCTCAATTCTTTGGCAAAATCGGTATCAAAAGTGGTACGGGCGATCGGAATGAAAGCTACACGGGGTTTGCGCATTAAGGACCCTCAGGTTGTTGGTAAAAAAATGTGGTCAAAGCCAGGGCTGCAGCGCCAATAACGCCTGCCCGCCAGCCAAAGCTGGTTATCTTAAGTTTCACTTTTTCACCCAGTCCAGCGAAAGCTGCTGCCCTCATCCTTGATTCAGCCACCGGCAAAATCAAATCACTTCCCTGTGCAAACATCCCTCCCAGGATGATCATTTCAGGATTCAGCACATTTACCAGATTCGCGAGCGCGATCCCCAGATAACAGGAGCGTTGCTCAATCAATTCCTTGGCTAACTTATCTCCATCCGAGGCAGCTGAAAAGACAAGCTCAATCGGAGTTCTTCCATCCTCCGTGTTTAAATACTTCCGCAAGGGTACTCTCGGGATGGGATGATGCTAAGCTCTCTGCATGGCGAACCAGCACGGGTTCGGATAAAAGAGTTTCCAGGCACCCGGTATTACCGCATGTACAAATCTCACCTCCTTGGGGAATAATGGTTGTGTGTCCAATCTCCCCTGCTCCAGCACCGCTGCCGCGGAAGAGCTGTCCATTGACAACGATTCCCGAGCCTACTCCAATTCGCCCATAGACAAACGCCAAAACACCAACCTCCCGCCCATCACCAAAGATCGCTTCAGCTAAGGCCATCGAGCGAACATTGTTATCGACACATACAGGTAATTCGAGCCGGGTTTCAATCAAACGCTGAACAGGAACATTTTCCCACCCTAATCGCGGGGCAAATACATTTATACCTTCTTCGTAATTCACTAAACCAGATGCCCCCACGCCAACACCAATCACTCGCTCTCGTTCAACTTCACTCTTGATAACAAGTTCTTCTATCAATTGGACGATGTTATTAATCACGTCATCTGGAGAAGTTGTGAGATCAAAATTACCAATTTCACTTGAGATGATTTGAGCGAAAAGATCTGTAATAGCAACCCTAAATAAACCCACTCCAATGTGAACTCCGATCGCATAACGTGCTGAAGGAACCAATCTGAGCATTCTCCTCGGCCGCCCAACCCGTCTGTGCTTTTCCGTGGCTTCAATTTTTTCTTCTATTATGATCCCCTGATCTAGAAGTTCGGATATTAGATTGGTGATGGTTGTATTGGAAAGGGATAGCTTTTCCGCCAATTCGACCCGGGATATCTGGCCATCCTTTAATAAACTCAGTAATATTGCCCGAATATTATGGGATTTAACTAGGTTTATATTACTACCAAGCAGATGATTCGACTTTGTCATGAGTTAACCGGTGAAAAACTCCCCAATTCGTAACAATATATTTATTTTTTCAACTTGATTAAATAAATATATATTAATAGTCAAATCCTGTCAAGGATTATTTAAACATTTCTGTTACATTCGTGAATGGAGAGTTTTTTATCCCGTTTTGTACCGAAAATTGAAAGAGTTTGGTGTTGATGTCCATCATCATATTGCCTGAAAAATTACCAACTCGGCAGAGGAGATAGTAAGTTCGAATCAAATTTAACCCGTTTCTTGAGATGATTTCAATACAAGCAAGTTTATTCGAAATGTGGGGATCGTAAATAGAATGTGAATTGTTATTTTAACTCTGTTGCCAATTTCGAGCAATTGCAAATTCACCGTTATATTGGACTGTACACCCCCAGGATTAATCCGCCTGGGTTCAGTACCCTGGTACACCACCCTGCTCACAAGGGCTGGTATGGAAGTGCCATATGATTATTAAATGGGCAGGATTGGGATAAATGTTGCTATAATTAAGAATAATTCATTGCTCGGGTGAAAATAAAAGCATCCCGGTATCCACAACTCACAATAAACCGGAAGCAAAGTATGACCTTGAAAATTTATCTACTTGGTCAGTCCATACTGCAAGCTGGCGAACTACCGATTGAATTGCCATCCAGACCCATCCAATCAAGCCTGGCTGAGGCATTCACAATAGTAGAAAAGACAGCGGAGCGCAACTTGGAAGCCGGACTTTTACGCCTGCGGACTGAGGCTGTACTCATCCAGGGGAACGATGATGCCGCAGAAATCAGCCTGAATAAAACCATCTTGGAAGCTCACCGGGGTTCAGCCAGGTTATGGAAGATGCGAGCAGCGATAGACCTGGCCAATTTATGCGTAAAGCAGGGCAGAATTGATGAGGCGAAAATGAAGCTGGGGGAGATCTATGGATGGTTTACAGAAAGATTCGAAATGCCAGACCTATTAAAAGGCCAGGATGCTGCTGGAAGAACTGAGATAAGAGATTTTCGCTGCGGCTTCCTGACAATTGAAACTACATAATTACAATGGAGGTTATCAAAAAATGACCAACAAGCAGAGGATACTGATTACTGGAGCAACCGGAAACATTGGGGGAGGCGCTGCGCTTAGCGCTTGCAAAACGCGGCGCTAACGTTGTATTGCTCGGGCGCAAGTTAGAAACATTAGAAGCCAGGGCGGATTCTATCCGCCTTACGCTGTCTGAAGAGGGGATCGAGTTCCAGGATACGGACATATCCACGCTGGTAATCGACTTCTCTGACATGGAATCCGTCAGGCTTTCGGCTGCGGAGGCTTTGAACCGCTTCCCGGTGATAAATGGACTGGTACTATCTGCAGTCGCCTTAATCCAAAATGGTCCGAACATGCTGCCCAACGGTCACGAGTTGATGTTCGCTACCAACGTGATGGGGCCGTTTCTGTTCACCCAACTTTTGTTGGAAAGGATGGAGGGATCAGACGGAATGGTCCTGCATGTGATTGCGCCCTTCACGAAAGACATCGATTGGGATGACCTTGAAAGCCTCAAAAATCACAAGACAAATACTGCTTACGAAAGGACCAAGACAATGCACCGGGTGATCGCCGGGGAGATGGCGCGCCGATATGCCGGAAAGATCTGCTCGGTAGCATTCGATCCTTCGTTCATCATCGATAAAAATGACCCGGAGTTGGAGAAACGGTGGCCGTCCGGATTCATGGGTTTCTTCTGGCGGGTGATGACAATACTTATCGCAAAACCCCCTTCGGTGGCGGGTGAACCCCTTGCGGACCTGATGCTATCGTATCCAGATCGCAGCGCCATTAATGGAGCCCTGTTCAAATTGGATAAACGCGTAAAAAAACCTGATAAGGCGATGAATGATGAGGTATCAGGAAAAAGGTTGTGGGATGAGTTGGTGAAACTAACAGGACTAACAGGTGATTGAAACCTCACAGCTTGTTCCCGTCCTCATATTTCGGGATTTCATGCTGTGTTGTGGTGGGTTAGCCATGTTATATAATCATTACCTATGGCTGAATACCTTGAGCAGTTAAGGAGAAAAATATGAAGAAAGTTTGCATCGTGGGGGCATCCGGGAAACTAGGGCAGTACATGGTGCAGCACGCGCTGGACCGGGGATACGAGGTGGGTGGCGTGTGCCGGGAAAAAAGCGTTGAAAAGCTCGACGCATTCAAGGATCGCATAACGATTTATCCTGGAGCGACGAACGACCGCCAGATTATTGAAAATGCGGTTGCGGGGTGTGATGGGGTGCTGACTGTGCTGGTCCCCTGGGGGGTGCAGCAGTACTCATCAGGTACAGCCCAGGCGGTACTCGACTATTGCGCCTGAAGGGGCGCGCTTGATATTCTCCTGCGGCTGGCATATTACGATGGATGGTCAGGACGTATATTCGACGAAATTCAATACGCTTGTGAAGGTCAGCACCTGGATTGGGCGCACATTTCGTATTTTGGATATCGATGACCAGGTGGAAGCAACCCGGCGGATATTTGCCAGCGATACGTTGTGGACGGTTGTGCGCGGCAGCGACCTGGAAGAGGGTGAAAGCCAGGGGCTGCCGGTATGGAGCCAGCACGTGAACGATCCCATCCTAGAGAGTAATATCACACGCCGGGTGGACTTTGCCCTGTTCATGGTGGAAGCCCTTGAGAACGACGAGCTCATCCACCAGGCCCCGGCGATTGTCAGCTGCCAGTCACCCTCGGCGCTGGCTTACGCTCCCGCACACGAATAGCCTAAAATTGGTGGAAATTCTGTCGAAGACAAATAAAATTGTTGTGCATAACCATTCATTATGGCAATATTGTTCCTGAAGCGAGGTGTTCCCCATGCAAAAACCTGACCCTCTCGACTGGCTGCTTGAAATTGACGATGAGAACCCGGGAATCCGCTATTTCGCCCTGCAAGATTTGCTGGGCTTGCCGCAGTCTGATAATCAAGTGCGTGAGGCTCGCTCGGCCATTATGAAAAGCGGTCCGGTTCCAAAAATCCTGGGGATGCAGGAGCCGGAAGGATATTGGGTCAAACCTGGCGGCGGATATTCCCCCAAATATAAAGCCAATACCTGGTCGCTGCTCTTTCTGGCTGAGCTGGGCGCTGATCTGGATAATGAGCAAATCCGCCAGGGCTGCGAATATTATTTGAACAACAGCATTGCTAAGAATGGAGGGTTTCTCGGTCTACCGCACACCAACACCCAGCGGCGCATTCCACTGCTTAAATGGGAATATGATTTACGCGATGCAGCGGCTGGGATATGGTGAGCACCCGCTGGTAGGGTCAGCTCGCGAGTGGCTGGTTCAATTGATCCTCGAAAAACAGCATGGAACAAGCCGCGCTAATGGAGACGGTTTCCAGGGCTTCGCCTGCCGTGTAAATGAAGGAAAGCCATGCGCCTGGGGCGCCAATAAAGCCCTGCGTGCCTTGCTGGAAGCGCCGGAAGGCGCACAGACCAGCGCGCTCGAAGGCGCTCTGGCGACCAGCGCAGAGTTATTGCTCAGCAGTGATCCGGCAGTCGCAGACTACCCCTACACCAACCGGGTCAGCTCGACCTGGTTCAAACTGGGATTCCCGCTGAGCTACTGGAGCGATGTCCTGGAAACAATCTCGAACCTTGTAGAACTTGGATATGGGAATGATCCGCGTCTGGAAACGGGTTTGAATTGGATCGTGGCTAAACAGGTTGAAAATGAACGCTGGCATCTTGAAAACAGCCTGAACGGTAAAATGTGGGCCGACATCGAATCCAAAGGGGCGCCCAGTAAATGGATTACCCTGCGTGCGCTCCGGGTCTTGAAGCAGGCTGGACTGTACACCCCAGGGGGATGAAGAGGTCAATTATTCCACGGCACAGTCCATCGAGGAATTTGTTAGTACGGCCACGGTTTACTTACTTATTTACAAAGTACGGATCATGCCCGTTCAGAGCCCAGGCACGACCGGCTCAACAGCTTGCCAGCAGGAAAGTTAATTATAATTAGGATCTAACCAGCCAGATAATTGCTGAAGTGGTTGCACAGTTATTCAATAACTGAAAGGTAGAAAGGCAGCATGTATGTTACTGTACGTTTTTTGTTGATGTTGGCAATCAGCGCCTGGTTTTGCACTGCCTGTCAACCAGGGGCGACACCCTCCCCGGCTGCCCCCATCCCACCGAGCAGGGCAACTGCCGTTCCGCAATTTGGTCCGGACACAGAGGAATATGCTGTTTACGCTGCCCTGCTAGAGGGTAGATTCACCAATGGGGAGACAGAGCAGGTCCTGATCGTCGACCACACCCGGGTCAACAAAGCAGAATCAGTGGAGAGGGATTTATCTCAATTCCAGGAGGTTGTCCCCCTCACACCTGACCTGGTCGCCAGTTTCAAAGAGCGCAACCAGAAGTCCTACCCGCTCGAGCCAAAACTGGATTTGAGCATTGAATACCAGCTGTTGTCGCAAGCGGAGATTGATGAACTGCAGCCCAAAGATAAAGCCAGCGGGTGGAAACTATTCTACGAGTTGTATCCCAAAACGACAGGTTTTTTATATCTCTCACGGGTTGGCTTCAATGATGATCTCAGCCAGGCGCTGGTTTACCACAGCATGTACCGCTACGGTCAGCCCATCCTGGGCGGCTATACCTTATTGAATCGCGAGGATGGGCGCTGGGTAACCGGGGAAAGCTACGAGTGGATTACGTGACGCATTTTTATAGCCTATTCCAGGTTGTTGAATGGAAAAGATTGTTAATACTACAGTGGGATTTTGTCCTGCAACTACCAGTCCTGTATATATCAAAACAAGTAAAGAAAGGGAAATAACAAGCAATGCAAACTGATCCTCTGCCCTCCTGGAATGAGGGCACAACCAAAAGATCTATCCTGCACTTCGTCGAGGCGGTGACCTCAACGGACAACCCGCAGTTTGTGCCGCCCTCCGACCGGATCGCTGTATTTGATAACGACGGCACGCTGTGGTGCGAAAAGCCGATGTATATCCAGCTCGACTATATCCTGCGCAAGATGGCGGAGAGGGCTGAGGAGGATCGCGGGTTGCGATCCATACATCCCTGGAAGGCAGCCTGGGAAAGGGATTTTGAGTGGTTTGGAAGGGCGGTCACCAAACATTACCAGGGTGATGAAAGCCAAATACAGGTTTTGATCAAAGGGCTTCTGTCGCTGGCGGAAGGGACGAAAGTGGAAGCAGTTGAAGCGGCTGCCATGGAGTTTGTCCGCAGCGTGCGCCATCCGACGCTGGACCTGGTTTACTCCGACTGCATCTACCTGCCGATGCTGGAACTGTTACAGTACCTCGAAGCTAACGGATTTATTAACTATATTGTCTCCGGCGGGGGCGCGATTTCATGCGCGGTTTTTCCCAGGAGATTTACGGTGTACCCCGCGAACGGGTAATCGGCAGCACGGTTGCATACATGTACGTGGAAAACGACATGGGTGGGGAGATCGTCCAAAAAGCTGAAATGGATGTGATTGACGATGGTCCCGGAAAGCCCGTTCAAATCTGGAATTTGACCGGACGGCGGCCGATCCTGTCCGCAGGCAACTCCAACGGTGACCTGCCGATGCTGGCATTTACCGGCGGTGCGTCGCTACCAGGTCTACGCCTGCTGGTGCTCCATGATGATGCAGAGCGTGAGTTCGATTATGTCGCCGGCGCGGAGGAAGCCATGAGCGCTGTAGAAAAGCACGGCTGGACAGGTATCAGCATCCGGCGCGACTGGCAGCAGGTTTTCCCGGGGTAGGTCGGACTCTGGACTAAACGCGCGCTTGCTCCAGCGACCCGGCAGCGATAAGTGATTACCTGGGCTCCGGGGTGGCATTAGTGATTGCTGCTACCGAATTTTCCTAAAATTACGCCGACCAGATCGGATTAGGACGGACGGAATTACATATTTGTCAACGCCATTTGGGAAGATGTAGTGGTAAATTATCAACTACATTATTAATTGTATTGGCGTAAAAAAATTTTTGTTAAGAGATCTAAAAAAATGATATCCAACGATACATTGGATTAGAAATTTAATCAGAATTTGCCCAACGTACGACAAAAATCGATATACCAGAAAGCAAACCAATACCTGCAACCAGCGGGAGTATCGTGCCGTTGTAGCTCTGACCGATCGCTGTGCCGAGCGGCATTTGGATCAGGGTCGAAAGTGAACCCACCACCGCAGCCCCGATCCCAGCCAGGTGCCCCAACGGAAGCATGGCCATAGAGTTCTGGTTTCCAAATAGAATGCCGATACAGAAAAAGGTCAGATTGAGATAAACCATCCAGAACCATAAAGGCGGATGGCCAGCAAACAACACGGCGATCCCTAAAGCAAGGATTGAAAGCCCCACAATGATAATAAGCGACCATCGAATCAGGAAGCGCATTCCAAAGCGCATCACCATGTTTGCGTTCAGCAGGGATGCCAGCCCGATTGAGAAAGAAACAGCAGCGAAATAGAGCGGGAAACGCGTCCCAAGCGCATATTGTTCTTGAAATATTTGCTGGGCGGAGTTCAGGTATCCAAGAAACGCCCCTCCTACCAGTCCAACTGACACAGTGTAGCCTATTGCCGTTCGATTTCTCACGATTTCAAGGGTTGTATCAATAATCCGCCGCAGCGTAAAAGGCGCTCTATCTTCAGCGGCTAAAGACTCCGGGATACGCAGCGCGAACCAGACCATTGTGATCAACGCGATAATCACAAAGCCGACAAAGATGCTGCGCCAGCCCGAGAACAACAGAATAGCCTGCCCAAAGCTGGGCGCGATCATAGGCACCAGAATGAAAACGGTCATGACAAATGACATCACCCGGGCCATCGCACGACCCTCGTATCGATCTCGTACCAGGGCTAATGTAACTGCGCGCGGCGCTGCAACGCCAATCCCCTGTAAAAGCCGGCCCAAAATCATCACTGGAAAACTGAGCGCAAATATAGACAGCAGGGCGCCCGCAATATATACAGCATAACCGGCATATATGGCGGGTTTGCGTCCTGTTTTATCAGAAAGCGGTCCAAAGAATAACTGTCCAAGAGCTATACCCAGGAAAATTACAGCAACAACCAGCTGCCTGTTGTTGGCATTCTGAACATCCAAATCGGCGCCAATTTGAGGCAAAGCTGGCAGCATGGCATCAATGGATAATGCAGTTAGCGACATCATCATGGATATAATAATGATGAATTCTATGAAGGACGGTCCGGTTTTACCTGTTTTTGAATTCATTTCTTGACGGTTTCTTGAATTATTTTTTTATTCGGAAAGGATAATTATAGCCTCCCGGAATGTATTTATCATGGTTTGTTCAGTGGTTATTTCGAATTTAGTGATGGAGTTGGTGCTTAACCCGCGCGCATCGTATGAAGTCTATATTGGCAAGTTGTATAATGGAGCAAAAATTAGGGAGAAAACACCAATGACAGCAATATCTCAATCAAAACAAACAGAACCACGCGGGATTGCCCGCTATATTCCAATACTGCAATGGCTTCCCAAATATGAACGCAGCTGGCTGAGGCTGGACCTGATCGCCGGGTTGACGGTAGGGGCGCTGGTTGTTCCCAAGTCGTTAGGTTATGCGGGTATCGCCGGCGTTCCGATCCAATATGGCTTATATGCCGCGGCAGCCGGGGCGATTTTGTACGCCTTTTTTGGCACATCGCGCCAGATCGCTACCGGACCAAGCTCTGCCTTAGCAGCCGTAGCCGCCGGTGCGGTCATTACTGCCGGTGTGGGCGGCAGCGAACAGGCGGTAACCCTGGTGGCTTCGATCACCTTCGTCACGGGGATCTTGTTTTTGCTGCTGGCGCTGTTAAAGATGGGCTGGATATCTCAATTCCTGTCCAAGGCGGTCATCACCGGGTTCCTGTTCGGGGCTGCTATCCAGGTGGTGATTGGCGAGCTGTCCAAGCTCACCGGTACGTCGGTTGAAGGCTCCAACTCCTGGCAGAAGTTGTTCAGCTGGTTTCAGAGTGTGTCCGAAACTCACCTGGTGACACTGGTGGTTGGCGTTTTTTCGCTGATATTGATCTTTGGACTGCGTAAAGTTGCTCCAAAAGTTCCCGGAGCTTTAGTTCTGGTCATCGGCGGGCTGCTAGCGTCAGCGCTCTTGGGGCTGGGTGATCTGGGAGTGGCGCTGGTGGGCGAGGTCCCAAGCGGTCTGCCTACCCTGGTCCTGCCCGACTTGCAGTTCATCATCAATAATATCGCGGTGATCGGCGCGGCGGCCGTCGGTTTACTGCTGATTGGCTTCTCGCAAAGCGCCGGTGACGCGCGTGCATTTGCCTCGAAACACAGATATCGGATTGACATCAACCAGGAGTCGGTAGCTCAAGGCATGGCCAATATTGGCTCCGGTGTAGTGCAGGGTATCCCTGTCTCAACCAGTCTGTCAGCCAGTTCGCTTAACGATACTTCTGGGGCTAAGACGCCTGTATCCTCGCTCACCACCGGCGTGCTGGTTATCCTTACCTTGCTGTTTCTAGCGCCGCTGCTCTCCGGTTTACCCAAAGCTGTGCTGGCAGCCATTATCATCGAGGCGGTGGTGATGGGTATGATGGATGTGGCTGAAATGCGTCGCCTGCACCGCGTGACACGCGTGGACTTCTGGATTGCGGTTGCCGCTATCCTGGGCGTGTTGAGTGTCGGCGTACTGGCCGGGGTAGTAATCGGCATTTTGTTGTCAATCGGCTGGCTGATCTATGTCTCGGCAAAGCCGAATATGCCTGTACTGGGCCATAAGACTGGTACGCAGGTATTCAGGAGTATAGACGAGTTTCCCGACAGCGAAACTTATCCCGGTTTGCTCGTGCTGCGTTTTGATGCCGGTCTCTTTTTCGCCAGCTCGGATGCGCTCGGAGACCGGCTGCGTGAGTTGGCCCTGAAAGCAGACCCGCCGCTGCATACCGTTGTGCTCGACTTCGAGGGCGTAAACTTTATTGACTCGCAAGGTTCCGACAAGATGTCAGAATTGATTGAGTTGGCGGGGAACTATGATATCGAGCTGCGGCTGACCAGGCTGAAGGCGGAGGTGAAGGATTTGCTGCAAAAAGATGGCGTCATCGATCAACTCGGTGAGGACTACATCTATGGCAATGTCCATGAAGCTGCAGCCGACTTAATCTCTGATATGCCCGACAGCAGTCTATAATAGCTTAACAGTCGAGTTCCGAAGGTATTGTGTGTGCTAATATCGGAGAGAGGATCATTAGTAGCATTAAAATTATAACCATCTGACCGGCGATTGTGCTGACGGTTGTTTGTGTGCTTTCTGTCTTCTTAGCCATGAGTTGCTCCTTTATCTATTTAACTCGTTTCTGGCTAAAAAGCCTCCATTATTTTCACACCCTTTCTGCCCAATCAGGTCTGAGACCGGACATCTTTAACTGCTCAAGCTTATCTGTACGGCTACCCGTTTTCACCTGCCAAGTGGGCTATCTGCAGAACACAAAAGCGAATCACATCTTGCTCCTCCGGTGGAAGCGCGCTCTCCTCAATTTGTGCTATGCGTTCAACATCGTTCATGGCCCGGATGATGCTGATTGGCACCTCGATATTCCCCTCGGTAAATGAATTCAGATATTCCAAGGTGCCGATCAGGAAATTCCGCATTTCGTCGTCGGTGCGTGCAGTGCGGAAGAACCCAGCCAGGGCTGGAGATAGTTTCGTTCCACGAATGACTGCTGGCGATTCGGCAAACGAGCGGGTAGAGGAGAAAGAATATAAAGCCGCAGCCAGTTCGGTAAAACTCTGTACCCGCTGGTAGACCGAATCACCCATCATATCCCAGATGATCGAACGCCAGTAGTGAATCTCCCCGGGAAGCTGAAGCAACCTGTTGACCTCTTCCCGCCAATCGTCTGCAACTCTACCAGAGACGTTCTCCAGCAGTGAGATTGATATCAGTGTTGAAAAGATTTTTCTGCAACAAGAACTGCAAGATCAGGACGAAGGGTGGGGAGCAGTTCTGGAATAAATATCCCATTTGTGAAGAAGTCATTTACATTTACCCCATGACGCCGAAGGAGTTCCTGTTGGAATAACGGTAAATATCGCTGCATAGCGTCGCTGTCTTCCCGAAGCGCTACAAATGCTGAATTACCTGCCGGAAATGCGGTTTCGATGCGTTTGAGAAATTCTCCCTCCCAATCTTGATAGATTCGCAGAGTGCTCAGGATTTCATACACTGGCAGGTGCGGCAGCAGGCGTTCGGCGATCATCCGTTCTCGTTCGGCTTCAGCAAAAGACTTTTGTGCGAAGCGCTCTAATGCTCGAAATAGTCCTGTCGTGAGTTGATCGATTCCGAGCACAACGGTTTGAGCCTGGTTATGTGCAATGGCCCGCAGTAGGCTGCCTTGTTTGGCGAGGGGAATGATTTCAGCGATATTGGCCAGGATCTGCTGCCCGCGTTCGGTGCCTGTGCCTGAGGTGCGCCGGGAGGTGGGGCGGTCCCGCAGTTGAGGCAGGGACCTGCCGATGAAATAGGAGATGGCGTGGATACCAATTACATCTTCTTCCCGGCCGTAGAGGATATGGCGAAAATTATCGGTCAGTTCATCCAGGAACCCCTCGTAAAGCGTTTCGTTCGTCCCAATCGTCAAGCGTTCCAGTTCCTGTACGCTGCGGCTCTGTGCGCCCAGGCGGCTCTCTGTGATGGTTTCGGCAGCCCGAATCAGATCGTTACGATGGACTCGTTGTGATTCACGTACATGGTACAGCAGGCTGGCAAAATCGTGCACTGGTAGGAAACGCAGTTGTTCTGACAGGTTGCTCTGGAATGTCCTCAAGTCTCCGCCAAGGAAAACTCCCTGTAATGGGGTGACAGCATAAGCCGTGCTCTTGCGCGCTGCCGCAGGAAGATGGTTGGAAAATCGTCGCCTGTTATCCTCGGAATTCAGGACAGCCGGGTGACCGGCTGCCAGAGAATAATATCCTCCCTGGCGCTGCATTGCTTCGCCGCTGCCCAATTTAATGCGCACAGCTTCAGCCACTCCGTGTTCAGCCAGCCACGATTGGACATCGTACTTTACTTTGAGGTACAGGAAAGCGGCCGTCGCCTGGCTGACCTGCTGGCTCAAATCGGAACCGGCGATGAAGACTTCAGTGATAATCTCGCCAAACCGGTCACCCGGCGACTGCGCTGTCTGGCGGCTTTGTGTGGCGTATTCCCACATGCGGTCGAGGTAAGAGCGGATGTTTCTTACCGTGTCGATGTCTTCGAACAGGGGTATCAGCCAGATCGAGGGCAGTTCGACCGGTGGTTGTTCCCTTTGCATCTGCTCCCCCTGGATGCGCATCTTCCGGTCGAGTGAAATCAGCGCTTCCGGTTTTGTCGATAAACTAACCTGTACTGCCAACATCATACCCGGGTTGCCGTATTTTCCAGAGATCGTGTTGATCTCATCCATGTTGTAAACAGTTGTGTCAATGGCAAACTGGTCACGCGCAGTAATCAGTCCTTGGTGGATGCGGGGAGTGATCACGGTACGCTGCAGGATATCTCGATAACCTACCACTTCCCGCAGCAGGTGTTCGGAAGCGCGGTTATCCTGAATCGCGGGAATCAGCGCGTGTAATTGTTTGCGGAGCTTTTTGTTCAACGAGAAGTAATACTCCATCATCGTACGGCGCTGCTGGCGGAGTTCGAGCATTTTTCGCTCATATCGATCATTATGCTGCCACAGAACCCGCGCCGGGTCGCGACGCAATTTCAAGCGTGGTTCCAGCTGCTGTAAAGGCGTGCTTTCGACTGAAAATGGAAGGATTCCGCGGTAGCGTTGTTCCAACTGATGGGTCAAGAGCGTGATGTTATTCAGGAGCTTGGTAAAGCGTTGGTTCCGTTCAGGAAGCAGGTTAATTTCGGATAGCAGTTCAGGATTTAACGGGATACCCGGGTCAGCCTGGCGCAGGAGGCTGAGGATGCGGTTCATGCGCCGTACGTTCTCCATCACAACAGCAGCGACAAAGCGATGCCCCTGTCCCGATGGTCTGTTGCTCCCGTCCCAGTCGCTCCAAAACGACAAAAAGGAGGTCACGCGTGGTGTCTGTAAATAGTTCTGTGTAATCCTCGGCTGCGGTCAGCCCGGCCAGGTCCAGCAATATTTCATCAGCCTCGTCTTGTGAGGTAATGCTCACATTCTGTCCGAGATATTCACGCTGCAATTCATGGGCTGCTTTATCGATGAGCGTAGAGGTGACCGGTTGATGATTGACCAGCGCAGATACCACAGTATCGAGCGCCAATTCTGCTTTGAGCGAATACATTTGGGTAGGGTGAACGGTGCGATCATAGGAACGCAATTTAAACAATCCCTGCCGCCGCTGGAGAGAATCTTTTTTGAATTCCTGGTCCAACCGGACGGCAAGCCAATCCGTCCTGTCGTTAAATGCTTTCCGCATCAGTTCGTCGCTGATGAATGCTCGATCAAGCAGGCGCGTTCGGAATACATCCAATCGCTCAGGTAGATAATCCTGCAAAAATTCACGCTGCAGATGTTTGTTGTCAAGGGGAGGTAGGGACATCATGCGCCGGAAGGATGAGCTGTTACTGTATTGCTGGATAATCTGTCCCCTAAATACATTCCATGAATTTGACAGTTCAGCTGACCGGCCGCTCCTGTCTGGCAGATTCCGGAATGACAATCGTTTGCGGTTATAGCGAGCTTCTTCTTCTGCTATCAAGCGGTTCAAGTCGATCAGCAGGCGGCGGGTTTTTGCCAGAAGAACCTGCGCATTATCAACACCTCCCAGCGTCAGGCGGAAACTCCTCCTTCCGGTTTCGAATCCCTTTTCTGTGCGGGCAAAGACTGCCAGCGGCAGCATACCTATTCCTTGTCGAGCCAGTGAGGATGCCAGCCAATCCAGGGAAAGTCCAGCGGGTAAACGTTCAATATGCAGCATGGGATACATGCTTCCGACCGGTGGGATAATGGTCAGACCATAGGGATTGCGTTCCGCTGGAAGATTCCTTTCGGCTGCCAGTAAGGCGTTTGACCGTTCACGGAAAATAGCGTTACGCAAGTGCCAGCAGGTGCGTACTGCCTGCGTCGATCCCCGGTAGAACAGATAACTGATAAAAATGGCAGCCAGATTAGGTTGAATGTGGGACATAAATTCCTCAAACCGCTGCCGCAGCCCCGCATCGCGAATTTCAACCACAGCGAGCCTGGCACCGGCGAGGCAATCAGTCTTTGAAATTGTATGGACGGTGATCAAGCGATCAGACTG
Source organism: uncultured Chloroflexia bacterium (assembly GCA_963753725.1). Taxonomy (GTDB): domain Bacteria; phylum Chloroflexota; class Anaerolineae; order Anaerolineales; family UBA4823; genus CAVWDI01. Next base: position 301,980 of record CAVWDI010000010.1, read on the forward strand.
CGCTTCATCCAGGACGCCGTACCGCACCAGTTCCGCTGCAATTTGGCGAGCAGACTTGATTTCCGGCAGGTCATCTACCGGTGCCAGGTTCTGGTAGGCCAGGTCATCAATCACGTACAGATTGTGCTGCAGGCAGTAAGTGATCAGTTTGCGGATGTCTTCTTCATCGAAGATGCGTCCGGTAGCGTTATGCGGGTTGTTGATCACCACAGCGCCGCGCTCCTGCCAGGAAGCATCCTGACTGCAGAGTGCCTCAATTTTCTCGATCATGGCATCAACGTCGAGTTCGAATGAGGCCGTTAATGGTACCGCATGGACTTTGGGAAAGCATTGTTCGTAAGACCAACTCAAGTCTGGGATCACCGCTTCGGTTATTCCACAATGGTAGCCCAGGATTCCCAATGCCGTGCGAGATGAACCGCTCGCTACCAGGCAGGCGTTGGGCTGGTACTGCGGCTGATGTTTTATAAAATTGCTGAGAAAACTGCGTTGGAGCGCCTGACACCAGACCTGGTTGTGGATATTTTGGACCAGTAAATCGAACAGGTCCTTTACTTCGATGGCAGAAAATTCATCAAAGATGCCGGCTTTCCACTTATCCTGAATTTGGTGGGTGATACCGGCGGCTTTACCTTCCAAAGGTATCAAGGAACGTGACACCGTCTGTGCATGAGCGTCCAGCAACCGTTCAAGCCGCCGCTCAATTCGTTCAGCCAATTGCGGCAGGGCTGTCTCAGCGGTGATTCCCAAACCCAAACCATCAAACGAAGGTTTTACTTCAGGAACCTGCGGGGGAGCTTCCGACTGAAGATGGGCCAGTTTTTGTTCCAGGAGGTAGTATCAGGAACTCGACTTCGGAGGCGGAGGGTGTCCCTTTGAGTTTGAAATGCACGTTCTCGATAACGTTCAGAAAATCTGCATTGCCGGCTATGAACACGGTGGAGAGCGTGTGCAATCGCGGCGCAAATATGGCCGGAGTTAACAAGCGTATGACGCGCTGTACCAGTTTCGCTTCACGAGCCAGGGAAGAATGGTTTGGCGCATTGTTCGTTTCGATGAAGAACAGCGGTCTCTCTATACTCAGCCGCCGCAGCTTACGCCGAGTTTCTTCCTTCAACAATCCGCCAACCAGTAAAAAAGTTGGGAATTCAGGTCCTTGATCCAGGATATTCTCGACCTGTTCGCCCATCACCCGTTCATCCGGAGAGAGGTCTTCAAAAATGAGATTGGGGATGGTTTTCAAAGGCGGTAATAATTCGCAGCGGTAGCCAAGGATGCGGGCGGGCGTTATCTCCAGGTAGGACGATAAAACAAAAAGCAAAATCCGCAGCATTTCGTGGATCCCACCCGAACCGAGGATGACCTCCCGCCGGGCAGACTGTTCTCCGGTATCATAACGTAAGGGTTCTTGCTGGTCCTCCAACCAGGAGCAAAAAGCTTTTATCAGGGCGTTGGGATTTTGCCGGGAATAACCTCCTCGGGGCATGTAAGGAGAACTCTTTTGGACCAAGCGGATGAGGAACTCGAGCTTTGGTTTTTCTGAGGGTTCCCACGCCAGCGCTTCCAGGATCAGGTCGGGTTTTGCCTCGTCCAATTCTTCCTGATGGACATCCAGACCGAGCGCAACGCGCAGGAAGGCTGAGGAGTGTCTCGGATCTTGAAGCGGGTTTCCAATGTGGAAATTGACTCGCTCCTCGCTTGGAACCGGCGCGGCTGCAGTCGCTTCGCTGATCTCCGAAACTCGGGCAGCACGTATAGGTTTCAAGTGGAAGAAAGCCAGGGGATCAGATTGGGGCATGGTTGGTTACGCGTTTAAACGAAGTTCCTCGTGTCGAGAGGCTGACGCGTTGTCTAGGTCTCGTTCCTGTTTTCCAAAGCCTTGTGTAGAAAGTTCTGGAAAAGGCTGAGCAGTTCTGAACCCTGCGCAAGTTCTTGAGGGGTAAATGAGATGACAGTGCGAGCGCTCTTTAAATTCTGACTCGCTTCAGCCAGTCGTGCGGCTTGCGGCGTCAGCATAAGCAATTCCGGACTGCTCTTGAGGACCTCTACCTGTTCTTTTTCGAATGCCAGGCGCAAGCGATCACTGGCCAACTCGTCCTCAAGACGTTGGTGTGCCAGCGCGGCTTCTTTTTCGAGCAGAATCTTGTTCAACTCGATCTTTTTCAAGTCGAGGGTGTGATCCATTAATGCGATTTCTTCGTCAGCCTGGTATCTGGCTTTGGCGGCTGCTGCCCGCGCCTGGTGGTTAAGGTGCTCGGTTTGTTCGAGCAGCCGCGCCTTCTCCTGCTGGCGAAGAGCAAAGGTAATCTCCGGGTCGGTCGGTTCCAACGATTGCACGGCAAGGGAAATCAGTTCAATGCCCAGTTTTTCATTAATAAGGGGCGACTGTTCATTCAAATAGTTACAGAATACCGGTCGAGGATAGCGCATGGATCTCGGAGCGCTCAGTGTATTCTTTGACCAGCCCCTCCAGGAGGACTTGAGCTTCATCGGCGGCGCGTGCTACTGCATCGCTGCTCCAACCTCCCACGCGGATCAAGGATTGAATGTGTTCGAGAGACGGCACAACAGAGCCAGCCAGTTTAACGATCACCTCCAGATTCCCTGCTGCAGTCACCTCGATCGTCATCTGGATTGGGCTGGTTGTGCGTTTGAGTGGAAGGCTGAAATGACGTGGATAGAGCAAGCCTTTTCGAAAGCCGATTTGCCCTTTGGTCTCGTACAGCACCAGGGCATCCGGCTGACGAATACGATACTCAAATAAAACAACCAGCACACAACCCACAACAACGATCCCAACAATAACACCCAGGATAATGTCCATAATCCGTATCTCCTCTGAAATATAAAAAGCTTACTATCTATTATTCCGAAGTTGGCTGGTGAATCAGCGGGGGCACCAAAATCCAGGTAGTTTTAAGGAATTAGGTCCCATCCACCAGCTTGGACCCGAATTGGATGCGCACGGATATTTCTGCCGCGATATCCATGCAGCCGGAATAGTTCGCATTATTATAATCAATTTGGGGAATCGAGAGTTGGGGAATATTTCCTGAAGAGCATGAGTTCGATTTTACTGCCAGCTCGAGGGAAACCATAAGCGCCGTACAGAGGCAGGGCTGGGTAGATTTCAGCATCCAGCGCGATTGGCAGCCTTGTCTTCCCCTAAAAACCAGGGATTAAAATCCGCTCCCAAAGGGATTGCTGCGCATCAGCATGACAATCATGTCTTTTTAGGCAGCCCCGTTCATTTAACTTTCTTGAAACTTCACAAACGAGGCAGCAGCAATGACAACCGTAAAACCTTACGCACATATACCAACTACCATATCGCCTGAAGCGCAAGCCTTTTAGCGCATGATGCCAAAATCGCACTTGATACCGTTCGCGTTGGAGAAAGTGGGAGCTTGAGTCAAGAAGTATTTATTAGGTGAATTTGTGTTCACGCATCGATACTTTACTTTGCCCGGGCACGTTTGATTAAAACGATCAGAAGGATAATAAAACAAACGAACAACGCCAATACAAAGACAGCCATTCCGCTGAGGATCGATCCCCCAACCTTGGCAAAGATGTTGAAGAATTCCCACATTAGATTTGGCCCAACGGATACTACGATTTCCGGCCGCAGGCTGCCGTCCTGGTATTGGCAGGTAAAAGTATAGATGCCTGGATCATCAATGGTAAAACTCATTATCAATACCGCAACACGTTCCAAATTTTTCGTATGATAGGTATTGCTGTCCACGAAATCAGGTGCGGCGGTAACCTTTGCGCCAGTTGCCTTCGAAGTCAGGGCGCATTCCAGGAAGGGGGGTTGGCTGCCAGAATCGAATTTCACGCCGTTCACCAGGCTGCGATACTCGTAGTAGACTGCGAACGCGCCGGGCTTGGGGAAGGTGATTTCAGCCGATCCAGGGACAACCACCTGAGTGAGGTTGTCTATATCCACTCTCTGCTCTAATGCGCCCGGGAGGGTGGGGAATGTTTGATAAACAACCATCATTGTGAGCGAGCAGCCGAGAAAAAGCGCTAGAGCCGCCAATCCTAAAGCCCAATAGTTGAATTTGTTTACCCTGGTATTCATCTTTTAATTTATCCTGAGGAGCGTTTAAAAACACAGAAGTATGAATTGCTGTATACGTATGCCGCCCCCGGGAAATGGATGTCCCCTTTGTTCCCGACTCCTGGTATTGGTTCCATGTGGATCAATTCCCAACCTAGATCACCCAGGTAATTGAGCCTGGGGATCGTGGACTGAACTGCATACTTAGGAGGGTTTTTCATTCTGAGCTCAGCATCGTGTAAAGAGTTCAGGAAAGCCCTTATTTTCGATATTGGCATAAAGAATTTCTGTTAAGTATTCCCAACGCCCCATTTCACACACTCCTTTATATATATACCAGTATAAGTGCTGTCGAGATCGAACTTAAAAGGATTATCTGGGGAATAATGGAATGGGTAAACGTGGGCACATCATCTCTTTATTAATATTCTTGGTTTCGCCCAAGATCATTGGTTTTGAAACAGGATACAAATAGAGGCCACGGTATCGGAAGAATGGCTAGTTGGCGTTGGACGGTGCGGCGGCACACAGAAGATGGGCCGGGGGTAAAATATGGATTATTCGGCAGCCTTTTTTATAATGAGCGGCCAAGTATTTCAGGAGCAATAAATGAAACTGACCGTCCTGGTGGACAACAACACTTTGATTGACCGCTATTTTTACGGCGAACCGGGGGTGTCATATTACATCGAAGCGGATGGATTAAAGGTCCTGTTCGATCTGGGATATTCCGATCTCTTTATCCGGAATGCTCACAAAATGTCGATCGATTTATTCGACTTGGACTATATCGTGCTTTCTCACGGGCATTTAGACCACAGCTGGGGGCTAGACCCGCTGCTGCGCATGTACACTGAGGCTACGTTAGAGGGATTTACAACCAAACGCCCAAAGCTGGTCGCCCATCCAAAAGCGCTGCTGCCCAAGTGGAATGATGAGATGCCGCAAAGCGGATCCTTGATTGGCGCAAACGTGTTGTCTGCTTTTTTCGAACTCCAATTGAACAAAGAGCCACAGTATTTAAGCGAGCATTTGATCGTTCCTGGGCGAGATAGAGCGCACGAATGATTTCGAAGCCCAAGAACCGCACGGGAAAATGCTGGAGAATGGGATTGAGAAGGATGACTTTTTGCTGGATGATTCAGCTTTGTCCTACAAAGCTTCAGGGGGACTAGTGATCGTTACCGGCTGTTCCCATTCGGGGATATGCAATATTGTCCAACAGGCGCGGCAAGGCATGTGGCGAGCGGCGTATATTGGACATCATCGGCGGCTTTCATTTGATGGACCCTCGGAAAGAACAGCTGCTGGGCACGCTTGAATATATGCAGGCTCTGAACCCTGAAGCATTACACGCCTGCCACTGCACCGATCTGAACTCTAAAATCGCTTTATCCAATGTGGTTGATCTGAAGGAAGTGGGGGTTGGATTAATCCTGGAATATTAATTATCAAATAGACCTCACAGGTATCATTGACCGGTGAGGTCTATATAATGACAGCTATCCGTGTTTAGAGAGCTGTGAGATGACCTGATATTTGGTTTACTAACTCAGGCTTCCACAGCCTGGTTCTTTTCGGGGATGGGGTGTGTCTTCCAGCGGCTGTAAGCGATGAACAGCAAAATTGCGGCATTCACCAGGTTCAACACGATATTCCCCATCTCGCCGCGGGTGATGTGATAAACCGTTGCCCCGGCCATAACAATCGCCAGGCCGAGCGCGGCCAGCGGGATGAGGTCGGTTCGTATCTTGAACAGACCAGGCAGGATCAAACCCAACCCGCCCAGGATCTCAGCTGCTCCGCTGAAGTAGTGCAGCGTGGGCGTCAGCTCGTACATCCATGCCATCATGGGCGGCAGCCCGGGCGGCGGGCTGAAATGCATAAATCCGACAAAGATAAAATACAGGCCAAAAATAACTTGCAATATCCATAGAAAAATGTTCATAAATAAATCCTCCTGAGGTTGAAATAAAATTCTTGGAATAATGCGCAGAGGAATGGATAAATATCTGCTGCAATCCCGGGATATAATCGTGTGTAAAGAGATTTCCTTAGCGGCACACGAACTACAGTAATTATATCTTATTTATCTTGATATGATTAAGGATATTATGGAAAAATTCTCTCCGAATTTACCCAACGCCACCCGGACATATGCATTACCGCGCATCCTACATGATGTCTTAGGAATTTACGAGATCATCTTCTGGGTCTGGCAGGTGGTGGAAGTAAACCAGTCCGCAAAAGGGGAATAAACATGTACTCTCCAGAGCCAAAGCATAAAAAAGCCTTCACCCAGAAAGATGGACCATGAATACAGCCAGACAGGCGCGTATTTACGATACCGCCGTCAAGACTGCTTCCAACCTGGCGCAGCTGGATTGGTTCTGTGCTGCCGCATATCCATGGATCGCGCGTGCTGGAGGTTTCATTCGGAACTGGATACCTGCTGACCCAATACGCTGACCGGTATGAGACATTTGGGATCGATTACAACTGGGAACTTATTCAAACAGCTAAAGCCAACCTGCACAAAACAGGCATTCAGATGACATCTGGGCCAGGCGGATGCGGGAACCTGCCGTTCCCTTCAGAGTATTACGACACGCTGGTAAACACGATGGCTTTTAGCGCCTATCCGGATGGACGTGCGGCCATGTCCGAGATGAGACGGGTGTTGAAGCCAGGACGGCCGGATGTTGGTGGTGGATGTAAATTACCCTAGGGACCGGGATTATTTGGGAATGAAACTGGCCCGTTTCTGGGCCAGTCGTGGAGATATTCTGCGCGATATGGGGGCGCTGTTTGAACAGTTTGGTTTTGAATACAGCGACCAGGAAGTGGGTGGTTTTGGAAGCGTGCACTTGTACATCGCGACCAAAACCGTATCCACGAATTTACACTAATTTTCACTAATGGACAAAAGCTTTAAAACCTTAAAGCACAAAAATCATTAGATATCTAGAGTCCTAACCTGCAATAAAACTTAATTATTATTGCACTATATTACTAAAAGATCAAAATTAAGAAAAATGGGTTTTTATTCGTGAATATTCGCGCTTTAGTGCTTTAGCAAAAATTAGCGGATCAAAAAAATACCGGGTTATCTTCTTCTTCGGCTTCGTATGCTTCGTAGTAGTCGATCACCTTTTCTTCGGAGCGTTTGGTCATCAGGTTCAGCAGGAAATAAGCCGGAACGGCCACGAAGACCAGCCCCAGTACCAGCGCAGCCAACCCTGCAGTCAGGGCGGTCTGGGCATCATATCCGCCTAAGAAATTGATCTGGTCCTCAGCGAAATAGCTGGTTGGTACGGTGATCGACCCGAAGCACACCATCATCAATCCCAGTGTACCGCACAGGATGGAGATGATCGCGACGGTCAGGCTGATGAAGGGTTTGTTGTTGTTCAATACGGCCTCCAACGCCATTAGTATACTTGATTCTCTCAATTTTGCTTGAAGAAAACCACATAATATCAGTGGATATTATTAAAATAAATATTGGCTGTAGAAAAATTGTATTAGAATTTTAGGTGAGAACCGCCCTATTCGCCCATATATTGAAAAACCGTTGAAAAAGGAATATATATAAAAAACACAAACAGTCATGATTGATGAAAGGATAAACAGATGAAAGACAATTACCATATCGACCTGGATAGTTACAGTCTGGATAAATTCAGACAGGACCTGGAATCACGCGAGGTTACTAAAAGCAGAAGGCTGCTGAAAGAGAATATCCCCGAAAATTTTGCTCACATGGAAGCGCAGGGCATCACAAACCTGCAACAGTTGAGCGATGCTCTCAAAACCAAGCAGAAACTGGCGGCATTCTCTCAGGCGACAGGCTTGCCTGAGGACTACCTGGTCTTACTCAAGCGCGAGGTGGGCAGTTACACGCCCAATCCGTTCAACCTGAGTAAAGTGCCCGCAACCGATCCAGAGATTATAAATAAATTTGAAGCTATAGGAATAAAGAACACTCGCCATTTATTCGACAGGGGACAAACAAAATCGGAGCGTGAGCAGCTCTCCCGCCAGACTGGATTGCCCGAGAGCGCGGTCCTGGAGATGATGCGCATAGCCGATTTGCGCCGTATCTGGGGAGTGGGGCCGTTCTTCACGCGCATCCTGTATGCAGGCGGGCTATGACTCGGTCCAGGCGGTTGCTGATGCGGACTTGGATAAGATGTACCAGGAAGTCAACCAGATCAACAAGGAGAGGGGATACACATCCATCATGGCCAGCAAGGGGGAGGTGGGATGTGCATCCAGTACGCTAAGCAGCTGCCGGTGGTGGTGGAGTACTGACAAACCTATGACTTGTCATTCTAGTTACCATACAATTGGCAAAGGTGCAAAAATGGGGTAGAACAGACATGGAACATTACCACAATCCGTCTACCCCACTGGCACCTGTCTGAGGAATAAGGGCCAATGTCATTCAGCGCTGAGAGCGCCACGTTCAGACCGCCCCCTCAGACTACCCCCGGCGGAAGGTCGAAAACGCGTCGTGCCAAGAGCACCATAACTAGAACACATTCAACCGGGTTGGTGTCACCTGGGCCTCTACGATAGCTCCAGGAGGTCCTAATGAAAGTATACATCGGAATCGACTGGAGTAAAGACAAACACGATATTGTTTTCATGAACGAACAAGGAGGTCACATTTCTCATCTAACCATTGAGCATTCACCGGGAGGTTTCGAACTCTTCGATGAAAAGCGAGAGATTATGGGTGTTCAACCACAACAATGTTTGGTTGGGATTGAAACTCACCATAACCTGTTTCTAGACTACTTATGGAGCCGTGATTACTCCAGCATCTTCGTTTTGCCTCCTTTTCAGGTCAATCGCTCACGGGGTCGTTACGGGTCCAGTGGAGCTAGCAGCGATAGAAGTGATGCGGGTTTAATTGCTGATATCCTGCGCACTGATCGTCATCGTCTGACGCTATGGCGGCCAGATCTCCCGCTGACACAGCAAATCGCTTCAAGGGTTAGTTTACAGAGTTTTCTAACCCACAGCATCATCCAGATTACAAATCGTTTGCGGATGGTGTTGTGGCGCTACTACCCCAACGCAGCTCATGTTTTCAGCAGCCTGGATACGCAGATTGCATTGGAGTTCATCTGTGCCTTCCCAACACCCGCTGACGCTGAAAAGCTCACTTTTGAGGATTTTCGCCGCTTTGCCAAGCAGCATCGTTATCCCAATCCAAAGAAACTACCGGCTTGTTTTGCTCGCTTGCAAAGAAACCAACCTCAGGCAGAGCAAGCGACGGTGCAGGCCTTTCGTGATGAAGCCGTGCGCCTCTCCAAGTTGAGCTTACAGCTGGTGCGAGAACGGGCGCTTACTGAGCGTGAGATCAATAAGCTCTTCGCTGCTCATCCTGATGCACCCATCTTCTCATCTTTGCCCGGAGCGGGTAAAAGGCTGGCTCCAGCTTTACTGGCTAAGTTTGGCGATAATCGAAACCGTTTTCCAACTACTCAGGCCCTGCAAAGTGTGGCTGGCACCTGCCCATTCACCAAACAGAGCGGTAAGCGAAAGTATGTCCTGTTTCGCTATGCTTGTGACCGTGAATTCCGGAATATCGCCCAAATGTGGGCCAGGGCTTCGCTGAAAGAGTCGGTTTGGGCTAATACATACTTCCAGATGGCGCTACCACGTTGTAAGTCCTTTAGCCATGCCTACCGCCGCTTGGCTAATCGCTGGCTGGTGATCGCTTGGCGGATCTGGCAAGATGGAGTAACCTATGATGAGAACCTACATATGCGGAAACATGCAATGCGGGTTAAACCCAATTAGATAACCATTTTTTGAGCTATCGTAGAATTTTGTATTATGTATGGTTTTGTTCCATTGTTAAAGTGCCGTTATTCGTGTGATACAGGTCAAATTGTGTGCTTTGACACTGCTAGTTCAATGCGTCTAGTAAAAGTTTTAGGTCTTGACAAAACGCGTCTGAACGTAGCGGCGCAGGAATTTTGAACAAAGATTAACCAACTTATCAGTTAGCTTTGAAATCTTCGTTGATTAACGACCAGCGGGGTGAAGAATCTGAACCAAAGCTATTGTTGATCATAAATCCAAAACCCAAACTCTTCACTCCCTAGAAAGCAGGGATTAAAATACGTTCAGAGTGACAAATTAAATTCTCTTCCATTTCAAAGTTGTAGATAATTTCTGTGTGAAAAAATAACAATAAAACAGTATTATGTCTATATAATGACCAACAGGAAACGAACATTGTATACCGGTGTGACTGGTGACCTGGCTGGTAGAGTATTTCAACATAAGCAAGGAAAAGGATCAGGTTTCACAAGTAAATTTAAAATAACTCGTTTGGTCTTCTTTGAAGAATATCAGTATGTAGAGGAAGCCATCACACGGGAGAAACAAATCAAGGGCTGGGTTAGAATAAAGAAAATTAATCTGATCGAATTTACAAATCCGGATTGGGTTGATTTAAGTATGGGTTGGTATTAAATCCCAGACTCTTCACTCCCTAAAGAACAGGAATTAAAATCCGCCCCGAAACCTATGGAGCTCTGTTCAGAGCAACTGTGTAATTTGTCAAGCAATAAAGTCAACTACACTAGATATGGACCCAAGATCTATTATGACTGATCATCGAATTGAGAATAACAAGCAATTTGCGCATACAAGCGGTCAAAGCCACTTTCTTCAATTTTCCAGCTGCTAACAGACGATTATAAAAAGAGCGAATGACCGGATTTGATCTCGTAGCAGATAAAATCGCAATGTACAAAGTAGCTCTAACAGGAGCTCTGCCGCCAAATATACGACGTTTACCACGCATTTTCCGCTATCTTTATTAAGGGGTGCGACACCGACCAAGGCAGCGATTGTTGGCGATTACGAGTACCTAATTCGGGAAATTCAGCGAGCAAGGTGGAAGCGGTAACGGATCCAACGCCTGGAACGCTTCGAAGACAGCCGCTTTTTCCGCCATGAAGCGCACTGTTGAATGAATTGGTCAATATCGGCATCTAATGCCTCCAATTCAGCTCGAGCCAATCGATTTGTTTTAGGAGCTGGTCCTGGAGAGTAGGGTGGGTAGTGGATCGTCGGTTCTTCTCGGCGGTTATGATATTAACAATTTGTCTGCGGCGTGTTACCAGAGCGTTTAAGTGCTCTTGCTGCTCTGTTCGCAAGGGTCTTACCTCTGGTTTCACTGCCTGGGCAAATTGGGCAATGATCTTAGCATCAAGTTTATCGGTCTTAGCTAATTGGCCGGTCGAGAACGCAAAACTGCGCACACTTGTGGGATTGACGATCGCTATCGGCAGATTGGTCTGGTACAACTCCGTGACGACTGACTGCTCTAATCCACCACTGGCTTCTACACAATCAGAGTGGGAGAGAGTTTCTTAATCGCCGCACGAGCTTTTTTATTCCACGAGCATTATTGCGGAATTGCCAGAGTATCTCACTATCCCAAACAGCTACATCCAATGATGTTTTACTGATATCGATGCCAATGAATATCTGTACAGTGGTGGTTGTCATTTTATCCTCCGGGTATAATACAGGCGCCCGCACTAGCAGAAATACGGTCTCTTGGGACCAAACAACTGTTCGGGCTGTTTCTGGGATGGACACGGCGATCAGAGCTCGAACTCGGTTTCTTGAACCGAATGACAATAGATCTGCCGTGTCCTTTGCCTATAATAATACCCTTTCTGTAAGATACTAATGACAGGATTTGTACACCCAGAAACTACAGAGCTCCAATCAGAGTGACAAAAGTAATTCGTCAATCATGATTGATCGCCTTCCTGCGCTTCACCATCACCACCTTCACACAAATGCGGCAGGTTAAACTGTTCACACTCCTCGGTGGTTAAATCTCGGTAGACACGGTTGTTTTTCACCCATTCAACCACCTCCTCCAGCGGCTGCGGGGCGACCTGCCATTCGATAATCTTCCCATCATTACCAGCGCTGAAGGCGTATTTTCCATCTTCACTGATCTCAACATCCATGATGACAGCGTCATGTTCCTGGAACCTGCGAAGCGGGTTACCCGTTTCAACATCCCACAGGAGAAGCTCCCCTTCGAAACTGACCGACACAGCCCGTTCCCCATCAGGACTGATCTCGATGTCCATGATGCCGCCCTGTTCTCCGGCGAATCCGTGCAGCACTTCACCCGTTTCCAGATCGCGCAGGAACATGGTGCCGTCCGCGGCGGCGGTCAGGATGCGTTCTTCATCCGGGGTCAGCGCGATACTGAAAATGGCGTCGCCGTGCTCATCGCCAACGAATTCCGATAGTATCTCGCCGGACTGTAAATCGAACACCTTGACCCGGTTCTGGAATCCTTCCAGGGCGATCGCTTTCTGGCTGTCGCTGGTGAATTCCAGCGTCAGATAATCGCCGACTTTTTCCTCCAGCAAGTGGATCATCTCACCGGTCTGGGCATCCCACAGGATCAGGCTGCCGGCGATTCTCGATCACACCGGAGCCCAGAATGGATCCAGTTAGAATGTATTTCCGTCCGGGCTGAACTTCAAGCCTATATACGTAATAATTTCCTTGTTGGAATCCGGATCGGGTTCGAACAGGTGCGGGCTGGTGTCCAGCGCAGATATTCCTCGTCGTTTTCCAGGTCCCAGATAACCAGGGCGTTATTGCCGGTACCTTCCCGAAGTCGGCGTGAACACTGCCGACATACTTTCCATCGGGGCTGAAATCCACATCGAAGGCGCCGGATGGCAGACCGGTAAACGTTTTTAGCTTCTGTCCGGTCTCCAGATCCCAGATCACGACCTGGCTTATCGTCATGCCCACTGACCAGCTGGCTTCCATCCGGGACTGATGTCAAGACCTAAGCTAGGAATCCTCATTGGTCCACTCCGTAGACACCCTGTTGGGTCAGGTCCCACTGGCGAACCTGCCGTCGGTGTGCGCCACAAGGACCGAATTTTCACCGGGACTAAAGGCTGTACTGGTAGTGAAGTTCCCTCAGTGGTGTTATCGAACTGTCTGGATTGGAGTCCAGTGCTGTTTGTCCCACAGGAACCATGCGTGAAGAAAGGAAATGAGTGAATGCTGCCAGTTCTCCGGAAGGACTGTGAGATAATCCTTGAAAGATGAAAAAAGATGGTCATCGCTGTGTAATTCAATCCTTAATTCAATGTCCCACACACGCCAAGCTGAATGGAGTTACGCCGTAAATCGAGCGTCCATCCGGACTGAAAGAGACATAACTTACAAAGTGGCCGTCTTCAATTTCTATATGTTCAACCTGCTCCGCCGCTCTCCACATCCATATTCAAAGACCTCCTGGAAATTCTTCACCCCGCTAAGATGGTCTTTCCATCGGAACTGAATGCTGCACTGAATACGACGCTTTCACTTCCGGAAAAACGCTGCACTTCCTCCCCTAACTCAGCTCCCAGACGACAACATCTGAACCGCCGTCATCGGTTAAATTGTGCAGCTGCAAAGTACTTGCCATCGGGGCTGATCCCGAAGGTGTCGTTGATCCCGGGGAGTTCCAGCAGCATTTCGCCTGGTCTCCACATCATAGAAGACTCAGTACGATTTCCAATCCTTCTGCCCATCCACCCTCTCTAACTTGTTGTTGAAACCACCTTTTCCCATCTGGTGTGAATCCAACTGTTTCGATCGCGCTCCCGATGCCGATCAATATGTCATCGGAAGGTTCCAATTTTATGCACGGTAGCACGCCACAGTTCTCGGTATCATTTCGATATCCCAGAGAAGCAAGCTGCCAAGGTTTGAAGCCAGAAGCAATAAAATTCCCATCGGGGCTGAAGGTGATCCCTGTGCTCCACTCGCCTTCGTCGTACCATTCATAAACAGATGTTGTGCCGGGTGAATAGGCCAGGTCGGACAGGATCTGTTGGGCTTCCGTCCGGGGGATCATCAATCGGTGACCGATTCCAAAGCCAGGTGCAAAGCGGGCATCAGGTGTGCCCGGCGTTATATCTCGTCGCGGGCGTGGTGGCAGCCAGGACCAGGCTTTTGCTGACCTTGGGGCTTCGCGCTGGGCGCGGGCTGCCGTTGAACGCGGCGAAGGCAGCCAGAGACTAACTGGCGAGACCACTAAACCGCCTATGCCAAACCGGCTGTTATGCGCTGCCGGCGGGCCGGTCGCGCTCCACCTGGCGCTCAGGCTTGGAAGGCGCTGCTGGCAGCGAGAAACTCGCTTTCCGCGGCGCTGATCTCGTCGCCGCGCGCTCTGGCTTCCCAACCAAGATCGCCTCCGCGCGACAGCGGCACACCGCGCAGCAGGGCGCCCTGATCGCTGATCGCTGATTCTCCATGGGCGCTGATGGAAGCCCGAAGGCGCTCCTGCCAGGTGCGGAATGAACGGTCGGTTGTTCGATCCAGATCACGTAGTTATCCCAGCTGCTGGATACAAGCCTCGTGCACCACTTCCACCGTCTCACACCCCTTAGGTGGGGTCTCGTCCGGTTACCACCGGCGCTCATTCCCCAGATGATGAACCAGGTCCCAGTTATCTTCACCGATTTCTCCTTTGTGCCATACGACGGGTGTATTCGGTGCCCATACCCGGGCGCACCAGCTGGACGAAAATCCTGCGGGGCATGCTCCTGCTGCTCCTCATCCAGTTCTGCGAAGACCAAATCGGCGTAGCTGGTCAGAGCGCCCTCCACCCGTCCGATGTCTTCATATCCTTCGTGGGTCATCCAGCCGTAGTTCTGCCTGTCCCACAGCAAGGTCAGGGCGAACTCCAGCAGCGGCAGGTTGCCCGGTTCCTGACCGACGTCGTCCAGTAGGCGTTCCACCAGGCCGGCTTCGAATGCCGCGCCCTGTAATTCTACCGGTTTCTCGATTGCCACGCGCAGTTCAGTTCGTTCATCGGTCCCAAAATCAGGGAAGCATCCTGCAAGGCGTCCCGAAAGGCCGGTAAACCAGCGCCTGTCCCATGAAGTCAGCCCGCATGGTCAGCAGTAACACGAGAGGGGTATCCTGGTCTGTCCATCGCGGTTTCGACTGCATTCAGCAGGACATCCAGGTAGCGTCTGCGCAAATCAGCGTCCGGGCAGAGCGTGTACAGTTCCTCGAACTGGTCGACTACCAGTCAGCAGGCGGTTGGAACCGGGATCACCTCTAAAACTCGCTGCGCGATATCCAACAGGGGAAGTTCCATTTCCGATAAACCAGCTGTCATTTTGTCGATCTCCACCTGGCGCTCAGTTTCATCCAGACTTGTATCCAACATAGGCAGTAAGGCAGCCGATAAGGATTGCAGAGGTTCCATTCCGGGGCGCAGCTGGACGATCTTCCAGCCATCCGTCTCGCGCAGGCGCGGTAATAACCCGGCGAAAACTGTGGATGATTTTCCCGACCCTGATGAACCCACAATGACCGCCACCATGGGTTTTTCAATTACGGATTGGTACAGGTTATCCGTAAATTCTTCGCGGCCGAAAGAAGAAGGGCGCGTCCTGCTCGCGGAAAGCAGCCAGGCCACGGTAGGGACATTCACCGACCAGCACTTTAACCTCGGGTTCAACACCCGGGATGTCCGGGATACCGGGCGGGCGTTCGCCAACTGCCAGGGCTTCGTAGACTTCCTGTACTTCCTCAGATGGTTCTATCCCCAGTTCATTTGCTAAAGTCTGGCGGCAGGTTTCGTACTGCGATAGAGCTGCAGAACGCTGGCCGCTGCATGCCAACAGCAGCATCATCTGGCGGTGGGCGTTCTCATCCAGTGGATCCATCACCAGCAGCCGGGCAGCGTTCTCGATCCCCAAACGGAAGGCGCCTCTCTGCAGATCAAATGCCACCCGGTCGTTTAACCCTTCCAGCACTCTTCGCTGCACACGTTCACGTTCAAGATACATCCAGTCCTCAAAACCACGCGCTTCGCGGATGAAGAACCCCTCCAGGAAAGGTCCGTGGTAAAGGTTGACACCTTCGGCAACCAAACCACTACCCAGTTTAGTTTCCAGTTCGTGTACATCCAACCAGATGTCCGCATCCGGGTTGACAGCTGCTGTCTCGCGCGTGATTTCTAAAAAATCTCCCAGTTCCTTGCGCAGGCTGGCAAGCACGGTGCGCAGGTTGCCCATCAGCGCGCTCCTGGGTACGCTCTTCCCAGAAAAACTCGCCCAGCACTTCGCCGCGGGTGGGCGCGGTTGGTGCAGGCTAAATAAACCAGGATGGCTTCCGTTTTGCGCGATACAGACCGGTTACCGGTTTGCCGTCCAGATTGATAGATAAACCGCCCAAAGTGTCAATTTGCAGTGTGCCGGACATTTATTCCCTCCTTTAATAAAAAACAGCCGCGTTCGATGGGTCAGCGGCTGTGGTGCAGGTGTTTTTGGTTCCGAATGAATTAGCTATCCGGTTCCGCTATTGATTTAAAGTGGATGAATTGTGATGTTATTCACATTAATTATACACAATTTTACAATTCCTGAGCGATTCCGTAACGATGATTTGTTAGGATGCAGCCAGAAAAGCGAATAAAAGGACAAAGATGGATCAAACCAGCGCTAAATTAACCACCCCGAATACCAAGCCGAAGGAGGTCAAGATGTTCGGACCCATACCAAGCCGTGATTTTGGGAAAGCCCGCATGGCCAAATACCAGAAAGAAGCCCGAGAAAGGCGCCTGCGGGCAGTCTGCACCAATTCGATCACCCAGAGGATCAAATGGAAGCTCTCATCGATCTGGAAATACATGCTGTCTTTTCGGAAATCCCTGTGGAAGATTGATGATTACCCCTTGCGCTACTGTTTCCAGGACAACCAGGAAATCGATATCCCGTCCTATTACGTGGAAATCATTGGATGGAGAGCGATGATCGGCTTCGGAGACTCCAGGGAGCAGGCATACCAATACCTATCAAGGAAACTGGAGGAGAGAAGCCTGACATTCGGTTTCCTGCCGCGCCCGGGTGCGACTGTCCATGCAGACAGCAAAGAGACGAATGAGCAGCTGCGCAGGTTAATCAGAGGCGCTTCACTGCGAACTTGTCTGATTCTGAAATCGCCAGTATGGCGGAGTTTTCTTAAGCAGTTGGAGGAAACGGGGTAGGATAGACAGTTGGTTGGTGAGGCTCTTTTAACATCTTGATAATTCTTGCCATACGCCCGGGCCATTTGCGGGAGCTGTTCTTCTTAATGGTCTTTCTGAGCCGTTCTTTGGCGAAGAATCTGAGGCTAAACTTTTATGAAATGCATAGATAAAGTCAGACTCTTCACTACACCTAAACTGCGGGTTCCGTTCAGAGTGTCAGACCATCGTTTGTTTTTCTGAGCGAAACGCAGTGGAACGAAGAATTAAAACAAAGCAATTTACTTGTGTACTACTTCCAAAAGTTACCCTTGCCTTTACGGCACATCCTCCTCAATCACCAGGGTATAACCTCCTTCCGAAGCATCCAAGTAGCTGCGTGCTTCGATACGGTACTCCCCATCCAGCGGCAGTTCAAGACCAGCCACCATTGAATTAGATGTAAAAACCTCAGCATCCGCATTATCGTTGCCGGCAATCAAACTACCCGTCCGGTGCGATAACAAACAGCACCGTATCCAGTAAACCGAGTTCACTTAACTGATCGGTGGGCGTGACATCAGCCGGTTTGTCCGCTAGCATGCGGATGGTCAGCAGATCGCCCGCGCTTCCATTAATCATCCATATATCAAAATCGCCCAATTTTATCTCACCTTTGTTCTCTCCTATCTGTGCAATCTGATGCGGGCGTTCAATGACCTCCATAACTCTTATACCCGGTTCAGGTGTCGCTTCCGCCTCCATTTCAGCTTGCTGCTCGCATAATTCCTCATCAATCTTGTACAACTCCCGCTCCTCGCAGCTCAGCTCACGCAGGTAGCGGTTGTCCGCCACCCATTCGAGCAGTTCGTCCAAGGTCGGCGAGGACAATGCCACTTTCTGATAGTGAAATCTTGACCGCCTGAATAAGCGTAGTTCCCATCCTCACTTATGACGACAGATATCACCGTGTTAGTGTGTCCGTAAAACTGCCGAACAACTTCTCCGCTCTCGATATCCCACAGGATCAACCCTGAAATTGTACCTGCCAGCACCTGGCGTTCATCCGGTGTGAAAACTGCGCTCCGCACATCCGATGGATGGGTATAGCGGCGAATTTCCTGCCCTGTATTAACATCCCACAGGATCAGGTTTCCGTCCCTGCCGCTCGTTACGGCGCGGCTGCCATCGGAAGTATAAACGATCGAAAATATAGGCTCTGTGTGTCCATAAAACCTGCGCAGCTGTTCACCGTTTTGTAAATCCCACTGGATTAACGTGGCATCCTTGGAGCCGGAAGGGCAGTGCGCCCATCAGGGCTGAAAGCCAGGCCTGGGCGTCGTCGTTATGACCGATGAAACGGCGCAGGATTTGGCCCGTATCCAGGTCCCAAAATATTAGAGTACCATCCCAGGAGGCGGACACCGCAGTGCGGTCATCGGCGCTGATCTGCCGCGTCAAGAGTAAAGTCAGTATGTCCTTTCAGTTCAAGCTGCTCAGTTCCACTTTCCAGATCCCACACCCACAGGCTGTTGTCCCCAGAGGAGGTCAGCGCAAAAGAACCATCGCTGCTTAATATCGAGTAACAGCAGGGCACCTTTATGTTCTCCCGCTTCTAACAGCCTGACATGCTTCCCGCTCTCTATGTCCCAGTAACGAATCGTATACTCTTCCTCTAAGAAAGACCAGGCGACATTGACACCCGCGCCGGAGATCAGGTGCTTCCCATCCGGCGCTAGTTCCAAGCCGTAAACCGTGGAGGTATGACCATCAAAGCGCTGGACCTCGTCCGCCCTACAAGTCCCACAAGATCAGCTTCCGGGGCTGTCGACCGAGAGGGCAGTGCGGCCGTCTGGATGAATGGCGAACTGGTGTTCATTATAAATCTTCCTTGGAACTTCAAAGTATACAATTTGTTCGTCAGTTAAAGATCCCAAATTACCAATTCCTATGATAACTGGATAGAGCCATGCGGCTGTGCGGGATAAATGCTACATCGAATAAATTTCCGATGTTTTCCGGGAGCTAGTAATAATTCGCCGCTTTCTAAATCCCAGATATATAAAATAGCCTCCCATCCGCCGGCCAGGATGGTGCCTTCCGGGTTGATATCAAGATATCTTAAAATTCTTCTGGTTCTGGTCCTTCGAAGGTGCGCAGCATTTCGCCGCTTTCGATATCCCACTCCCTCATCGGGGCGAAATCGGAAACGGAAAATATTGTACTGCCATCCGGATTGAACGCTACATCATTTATGCCGTCATCTTCCCCTTCAAACCTCATGGTTTCCTGCCCGGTTTCCATATCCCACAGGATCAATTCACTCACCTCCCAATCCTCAGTTGAACCACTCGAGAGTATCGAATTTCCATCGGGACTGAACGCAAGAGCTGTAACCCAGAGCAGCTTATGCCCATCGAAGCGGTTGATTTCAGTCCTGTCAGCTGCATCCCATAAAATCACCAGACCATCATCCCCGGCGGAGGGCAGAATAGTCCCATCCGGACTATATGCAACATAATTTACATAGTTAGAATGGGCATTTGAGCGCTGGATTTCTTCTCCGCTTTCCAGGTCCCACCAGCAAAGTTCTCCATTCACCAGACCGGTCAGAGCAGTCAATCCATCAGGGCTTATAGCGATATCTGTATTAAAATCATGAGGTTCTTTTGCCACCAGTAAGCGCCGGGCGCCAGGTAAAAGGCCGCTTTACGCAGGACTTCCTGGACTGGCTGCGGCGGATTATTTATGTCATTGGCAGCCATAGCCAGCACCAGGGCGGTGCCCGGTTTTTTGACGTCCAACGCTTGCTGGGCGTTAGCCGCCAGGCTGAGGCTGTAGGCTTCAAGGGCGGCGCGAGCTTCACGTTCGGCGGCGTCCTTCTGCTGCAATGCTTCATCCGCAGCCGCGTCAGCTCTGACAGCCTGAGATTGGGCTTCATTTCGGGCTGTTCCGCGGCGCTTCGGCGTTAGATTGGGCGGTGCCCCTGGCTACAGTAATTTACTGGCTGATTGGGCTGTCGCCTGGCGGCGGCTGGCTAATAAGCTGGCATCGTCAGCCCGCTGCCAGTTCATCCAGGCTAATCCTGTAATACCAGCGCTATCACCAATCCACCCGCCAGACCGGTCGGTGATACGCCGTCTGCGACGGTCACGTTCCACCTGGCGCTGGGCTTGGAAAGCCGAACTGGTGGCGATGAACTCGCTTTCCGTGGCGCTGATCTCATTTCCCCGGTCGATTTCCCACTAATCGCCTCAGCCAAGCGGCACACCTCGCAGCAGGGCTCCCTGGTCGCGGCCAGATTCTCCCATCCGCTCATCGATGCCCGTAAGCGCTCCTGCCAGGTGCGAAAAGTACGCGCTGCATCCATCCAGCCGCGCAGGCGTGCCCAGCGGTCAATCAAGGCTTCGTGCACCACCTCGACAGTCTCAACGCTGGCAGTATCACGGCCAGTGACCACCAGGCGCTTGTCGGCCAGGTGCTGCACCAACGACCAGTCGATTTCACCCAGCTCCTCTCGCCTTGCCAGGCGGCGGGTGTCCTCCGTGCCCTCGCCAGGCCGCACCAGCTGCACAAAGACCCGCTGCGCCTGTTCCCGCCTACCAGCTTCCAAACCTTCATATACCTCGTCCGCATAGCGCGCCAGGGCGCCCTGCACCGCGCCGATGGCTTCGTAATCCGCATGTGTGAGCCAGCCGTCGGTCTGCTGCTCCCACAGCAGTGTGAGGGCGAACTCCAGCAAAGGCAGGTTGCCAGGCTCGTCCCCGACGTCGTCCAGAATGCGCTCCACCAATCCGGCTTCAAAGGCCGCTCCCTGGGCTTCAGCCGGTTTCTCGACCGCCGCACGCAGTTCGTCGGCGTCATGGGTCCCATCGCAGGGAAGCCTCCTGAAGGGCATCCGCGAAGGGGCGGTGCGCCAAGGCCTGGCCCATGAAGTCGGCGCGCATGGTCAAGAGCAGCACAAATGGGGTATCTCCTTCTGCGCTAGCAGTAGAAACCGCTTCCAATAGGACATCCAGATAGCGCCTGCGCACGTCCGGGTCTGGGCACAGCGTGTAGAGTTCCTCGAACTGGTCGACCACCAGCAGCAGGCGTTTGGAACCGCGGTCTTGTTCTAACGCTCGTTCCACCACATCCAGCAGGGGCGGGCCCACCTCATCCAGAGCGGCTGCCATTTTGTCAGCTTCCACTCGAAAATCAATTTCGTTCAAATCCGGCCGCAGCATGGGCAGCAAGGCGGCTGACAGGCTCTGGAATGGTTCCACCCCAGGACGCAGCTGTGCGATCTGCCAGTCGTCCGTACCACGCAGGCGCGGTAATAACCCGGCGAATACGGTGGAAGACTTACCCGAACCCGAAGAGCCGACGATGACAGCCACCATGGGTTTGTCGACCACAGCCTGGTACAGGCCCTCGGCAAATTGTCTCGTCCGAAGAAGAGGGCGCGTCCTGCTCGCAAGGCGGTCAGGCCACGGATGGGCATTCGCCGACCCCTTCCGACCTGCGGCTCGAGGCGGGTATATCGGGGACGCCAGGCGGGCGTTCGCCGTTAACCAGGGCGTCGTATACCTCTTGGATCTCTTGTGAGGGCTCAAAATCCCAGTTCGCTGATAAGCGTTTGGCGGCAGGTCTCGTACTGCGTCAGGGCTTCGGCGCGCTGGCCGATACAGGCTAATAACAGCATCATCTGGCGGTGGGCGTTTTCATCCAGCGGGTCTAAAGCCACAGCCTGGAAGCGTTGGCGATCCCGGAGCGGAAAGCGCCTCTCTCGAGATCGAATGTTACCAGCGTGTTGAACCCATCCAGTACTGCGCGAGGATACGTTCGCGTTCCAGGTATGTCCAGTCGTCAAACTGCGGCGCTCCAGGAATGAAAAATCCCTCCAGAAAAGGACCTTGGTAGAGGCCGATCCCATCTGAAATCAGTCCACTATCTAGTTTGGATTCCAGCTCACGCACATCCAGCCGGATGTCAGACTGCGGGTTGATGGACGCTGTATCGCGCGTGATTTCAACATATTCCCCCATTTCCTTGCGCAGGCTGGCGAGCGCTACCCGCAGGTTGCAAATGGCGCGCTCCTGGGTACGCTCTTCCCAGAAAAACTCACCCAGCACTTCACGCGGGTGGGTGCGGGCTGTGCAGGCCAGGTAGACCAGGATGGCTTCCGTTTTGCGTTAGGCAAGCCCGTCACCGGCTGGCCGTCCAAATTGATGGATAAACTGCCTAATGTGGTGGTTTTTAATGTGCAAACATGCTCCCCTCCTTTAAAAAAAAGACAGCCGAAAGTCTTTCGACAGCGGCTGTAGTGTAAGTTTTTTTGGATCCGGACTATAGTCCAGTTCCGCCAATTAAGAAAAATCAGACTTATTGTGATGTTATTCACATTAATTATAGATGATTTTAATATTCGTGAACGGTTCCATAACGTTGGTTTGCTATTATGCGATAAGCAAAGCGAAAAAATGGAGGTAAATGGAGCATCCAAGCGCAAAATCTTCAAAAAACCATCCACACAAAAGGCGGATTTGATTTCTGAATATATTGTCGACCGCGGTTTAGGGAGATCTAGAATGGCGGAATTTCAAAAGGAAGCCCAGGGGAAGGGTTTGCTCGTGCTGCTTCCGCGGGAGGTTTAAGATGCGAAGTCGAATATCAACTTACCCAACGAAGGAAGTGATATGAAGATAATCCGATTTCTTTCAATCTTGTTAATATTATTGATCTCCTTTACATTTTTTGGAGAGCAGCCACTTTCGGTCAATGCACAATCTGAACCATTTATCAAAGTGACAGTCAATGCGGGAGTTTTTAGGGATAAAATCGTGCTTGAAGGTTTTCCAGTTACTGACGAATATGCAGAGGTTATTGTCTTCCGTGATGGTGAAGGAGGGGATGTTGTCTGGTCTGATGAGCAAGTAACCCTTGAAAGCGGTTATGCTAATTTTAAGCTTCCATTTGGATTAGAGATCAAGGGCTGGGAAATCATATCGTGGTGGTGGGGCAACATTCAGGGATCACTGCAGCTTACACCATTCAGGAATTGGAGATCACCTCAGTGGATGTGGATACTGAAACCATTTCTGGGGAAACCGAAATTAAGGAACCCGGCAAGAGGCTCAAGAGATATTTGTTCAAATTTACAACAAGGACGGTGAATTCCTTTTTGAGGTGGTCACTGCAGCAGACCCAATGAGTGGTATTTGGAATGCAGATTTCAACCCGGCTGACATAAATGCGGGTATGGATGTGACTGTATTTATGTCCGATAAGGATGGCAACTCGACAAAGATAAACCTGATTGGCCCCTCAGTCGAAGTAAATTGGTTAGAAGGGTCGGTGGACTGCTATGACTTCACACAGAATTCTTGGGTGAGATTGGAGATCTTTGATGAATTGGGCAGGCCGGTGATGGACCCGGTAGACCTGGCAACCGATGAAATTGGAGAAAGCCATTGGCTTGGATCCCTGATCGATCTGGGCTTCCTTGTCAGAGTCACTGATCTCGGCATCAGCCGTTATAAAGAAACAGTTGTGCGCCTGATCACGCTGGAATACATCGACGAGCACTTCAATTATTCAGGCTACTGTCCGGATTGTAAAAATGTAGAAATACGAGCATTCGAATTCTAGTCAAGTAATCAATATATTCAGTTGGGTTCCGTGGATGGTAATGGTAAGTACCAGTTCGAACTGAGCGGTCTCGAGTACGTTCTGGGGAAACACTACAGGCATTCAGCAATGGTATATGATGACGACGGTGATGTTACCGAAGCCTATTTGTTTCCGGATTATTTAGTCAAGGTCACAACTTACTTCGATAAAACAATAAAACTGAGAAGATTTGAGCCTGGAAGAGTTGTTAAAATCAGCATTATGGACGCAGGGGGAGCAGTCTTATACCCACCAGATGAATTTACACTCAATGAATTTACAATCCCTGAGAACGGTAGATTTAATATAGGGGATTCAGACCTTGGAGTAGAATATTCTCCCCGGATATAAAATTCTAATTACAGATACAGACGATAAACCGTTAGACAGCTTAGTGATGGCTGATATCGAAATCCTTCAAACTGACCCAGAAGCTGACACATTATCCGGTACTGCTCCTCATTTCAGCTATGTCACGGCTATTGTTGAAAACGATGAGGATTTTTATCAAGTAAGA
The DNA here is from genome assembly GCA_963753725.1 of uncultured Chloroflexia bacterium. Lineage (GTDB taxonomy): Bacteria > Chloroflexota > Anaerolineae > Anaerolineales > UBA4823 > CAVWDI01. The sequence continues at coordinate 326,244 of CAVWDI010000010.1, forward strand.
GTTCAAGCAGACGACGTGGGGAGGGGGTGGCAGATTTTTCAGTTGAAGTGGAGGATATGTGCTATCGCAGGGTACTCGTGTCAGATGTGGACGGTGACAAAACGGAAGCCTATTTTGAAATAATGGAAGAAGGACTCGGAACAGTGTGCAACCCGATCAAAGTGGTGTTCGTGCCCTCCGTCGACACCGACTTTATGATTAAATCCGGTGACCTGGTCGAGCAGGGTTTGAAAGATGAAACCGGTTTGTACTTTGAGGTCAGAGTACCCAACTCTTACGCCGCTGCAATCGAAGAGATTTGCGCCTCACCCGGTGACACTATCGGTTTTATCCCAGCTTTTGGTTACGTGCTCGCCCATAACCTGTGCGACGTTGAGCCAGGTCTGGCTTCCGCGCGCGGAGGTTGGACTGTATATTGGGGGCAGTTTCTTGTACTGTGCAGCAGCGATCTGCAAACGCTTGAAGACCTTGAAGGTAAATCCTGGGGAATCCCGGATGGTATTTCCACCTCTGGTTTCCTCTACCCGTTAGTCTTGTTTGAAAATATGGGAATAACCGTTGGAAAAATAGTTGAAACCGGCGGGCACCCCGCAGCAGTCAGGGCAGTTTACAACGGTGAGGTTGACTTCGCAACCACTTACTTCGGTCCACCTACACCGCCCGAAGGTGCAGGACCATGGCAGCCAGGGATGCTGCCTGACATCCCGGACGAGCTGGTCCAACAATGCGCCCTTAATGGAGATGGCGATCTCTACTGTGGCGGCTACCGCGTGTGGGATCGCGTGCTTCATCGCCATGGATATTCCCGACGTTATCGAGAAAGTACGCATCCTGGACATAACCCAGGAGATCCCCAACGACACCCTGTCCTTCGGACCCAGGTTCCCCGCGGAACTAAAGCAGACCATTCTTGACGGCGTGCTTTCCTTCCTCGAACGGATTTGTGCGCGCATTCGCTCTGTCACCAGGATTTCTATGCCTGGACCGGCGCCGGGACGATCAACGATGAAAATTTTGACAGCGTGCGCTTGACGGCTGCAATTCTGGGTATCACCCTTGAGAATATTGATGAGTACATCACCGGCAGCAATGCGGACCTGGATGGCGATGGTGTGCCAAATGGAGAAGATGCTTTCCCGTTGGATGCTGACGAATGGTTGATTCTGATGCAGATGGTACAGGGGACAATGCTGATCTGGATGATGATAATGACGGGATACTTGATGTTGATGACAATGCACCATTTACATTCAATCCCGACCAACAGGACACAGATAATGATGGGATAGGTGATGTTGAAGACCCGTGTCCCACAACACCTGATAATCAAAGTTGCATCAATTATGGGGGATCGGTAGGCGAGTCTATAGGTCCGGATGGCGGCACCCTTTCCCTTGTGAAACCCAGTATGGAGGTTAATATTCCAACTGGAGCATTGGATGCTGAGACGTCAATTTTTGCCACTTATGTTTCTCAATTTCCAATCCCTGGACTGTGGGGAAGGATGATGAATTATTTCTATGTCGTACTTGGTCCTCCAGGAACTTCATTCGATTTGCCGGTCACAATTGTTTTTAGTTGGAAGGACGAGAATGATGATGGTCTTGAGGATAATACGGAAATATTCAAGAGGAATATCTTGCCATACTTCACAATAACCAATTTTTGGGGTGGTGTTATGAGACCCTGGGTTGTGATCGAGAAGCCAATACATGGACATTCGAGGTTATGAGCTTCAGCGAATTCGTCCTCGGATTCCCAATAAATAAATCGCCGGCAGCGAATGCAGGCGAACCTTACACAATAAACGAGGGTGAAACGCTTATCCTGGACGCCTCTAGTTCTTCTGATCCTGATAATGACATAACGAGTTACAAATGGGACCTGGATAACGATGGGGAATTCGATGATGCAGAGGGAATAACCGTCGAATTCCCGGCATCAGATGACGATGTTTTCTCTGTAAATCTCAAAGCAACGGATGTGTTTGAAGAATTTGACACCGATTCTGCCCAGGTTACTGTAACCAATGTCCTCCCCAAGCTGGCGAAATTACTGCCCCCTCTGCGCCAGTTCAGGTTGGGACGATTATTGAAACCAGGGCGCCCTTTAGCGATGCAGGAATTCTGGATACGTTCACTGCTTCATGGGATTGGGGAGATGGCAATGTCACAGCTGGGACGATTGATGGATTTGTGGTCTCGGGTTCTCATGTCTATGATACAGCGGGTGTGTACACAATCGAGCTTGTGGTCACGGATGATGATGGAGGCAGCGATTCGTCGATATTTGAGTATGTAGTCGTATACAATCCCGAAGGTGGTTTTGTCACCGGAGGCGGATGGATTATGTCACCAGAGGGAGCCTGTATGTTCGGTGACTGTACTGAGGTAACAACGGGCAAGGCGAATTTTGGGTTTGTATCTAAATATAAAAAGAATTCCAGCGTTCCTACTGGCAATTCGGAATTCAACTTCAAAGCCGGGGGATTGAATTTCCATTCTTCTGGTTACTATTGGCTTATAGTAGTTTCAGAGGAATATGCAATATTCAAAGGATATGGAACAATAAATGGCGATGGAACATATGACTTTTACATCTGGATCAATGAGAATTCTGGTGTAGAAGATACTCTGCGAATTAAAATTTCGGATGAGGAAGGTGAAGTTGTCTTCGATAATATCAGTGAAACAACACTAGGAGGTGGAAATATAGTCATTCATAAATAGAATAAAGATTTAAATGAAGAAGCGGAGCTCACTGCTCCGCTTTTCTGTTTGTGTGCCAGGCATGCTGTGAAACCAGGAGGTGAAAGATCTCTGCGGGCCGAGATGACCGGAACCGCTAGGGAAGGGCAAGGGTGCCGGTTGCGAGACGGGATCTGAAGGAAGCCTGGAACAAAACCCGGATCTGACGAACAGGAAACGGATAAAAGGCCACAGTGGCAGGGTAACCGAGCAATGGATTGGGAAGCCCAAAAGTCATCTGGAAGGCACTGGGGTAAATCCGGCAGAGACCGGGGGAAGGTGGCACAGCTTACCCTGGGAGGCTCTCAATCTGTCCGGCGAGCGGACTACAGGACTGGAAACAGGCCAGGAAGGGATGAGAGAAGTCAGCAGAGGCTATAGTACCAGCGGGAGGTGCCCGCAGGGAAGGGCCGAATCATTTATTGCAAGGAGCAGACGGGAAAACTCGATGGAAGTGGAGAGGCAGGAAGGCAGGTGGTACCAGACGAGTTTCATAGAGGAGCTGGACGGCGTGCGCCACGCCCCAAACAGTGACGGCGGAAGCGGAGCTGAAGGGAGCGAGGAGCCACAAGCTTTCACGGCGTTGAACCGAGAACGAGCCTTGGCAAGCGAACTGATGGAGCAGATATGTGAACGAGAAAACCTGAACCGAGCCTATAAGAGAGTGAAAGCCAATAAAGGGGCGGCAGGAGTAGACAAGATAACAGTCGAAGAACTATAGTGGACCCCAAAAACTGGACAGATAGCTAAGAGAGAATTAAACTCTCGGAAAGGGATCCACAATGAAAAAACGACGCACATTCACAGCCGAATTCAAAGCCCAAGTGGTGCTCGATATGATCACTACTCCAAAAAGTGCTGCCCAAGCCAGTCGAGAATATGGCATCAAAGATTTGTCCTCTCACGTTGGAAACAAGAATTTATCGAGCGTTCTCCAATGTTGTTTGATCAAAGTCCAGTCAATGATGATAGGGATCAACGCATCGCCGAGTTGGAACGCATGGTGGGGCGCATGACTATGGAGCTGGAAATGGCAAAAAAAGTATCCAATTTCTTGAACTCGAGCGGCAAGAAAAGCGTGAATTGGTAAGCATGTTGAGTGACCAAGAAGGCTATTCCGTGGTTGCAGCATGTGAACTGCTGAAATTACAGCGCAGTACGTTCTATTATCAATCCGAAAATGTCGACGAAAGTGAGTTGGAAGCTGCGATTGAAGACATTGCAGGAAAATTCCCGACCTATGGGACTCGGCGGGTGACACAAGAACTAAGGCGGTATCCATACAAACTGCCGGTTAATCGTAAGAGAGTACGGCGAATAATGGCTACAAAGAAGTTGCTGCGGCCTGTAAAACGACAAAAGCGACATACCACAGATAGCAAACACCCCTATCCTCGCTATCCTAACCTGGTAAAGAACTAGAAATAACTCGCCAGACCAGGTTTGGGTCAGCGACATAACTTACATTCGCTTGCAGTACACGCACGTATACCTGGCGATCATAATGGATGTGTTCACCCGTGCGATCCGGGGATGGTGCTTGAGCCGTACACACGACCAGGAGTTGACATTGACAGCTTTACGACCAGCTCTGGAAACGCACATCCCCGAAATCCACCACAGCGACCAGGGCATCCAATATGCCGCTTAAGCCTACACCGATTTGTTGGACGCACATGGCATCTAGATAAGCATTGCAGCTGTCGGGAAAGCCGAAAGAAAACGGTTATGCGGAACGCTTGATCCGCACCATTAAAAGAGGAGGTGTACCTATCTGAATATCGCGATTTCTCGGATGCACGTGCTCAGATCGGATGTTTTATTGAAGACGTTTACTTGACCAAAGGTATCCATTCATCACTGGGGTACTTGACACCGATTGAGTATGAGATTGCTTGGTGGCAGTCACATGTCCAATCGGTTATGGTAGCCCCCTAAGAAATCCTTAAAAAGTGTCCCAATTTATGGGTCCACTACAAACTGTACCCCTGGCTGTTAGAGCATAAGGACGAAATGGTGAAGGCACTGAAAGACGGGAGCTACGAGCCGAAGCCGGTGCGAGGGGTGGAAATCCCCAAGCCAGGAGGAGGGGTGCGGCAATTGGGCATCCCAACGGTGATAGACCGCCTGGTGCAACAAGCCATCGCCCAAGTGCTGGAAGGGATAATAGACCCAACCTTCTCAAACTCCAGCTACGGGTTCCGACCAGGACGGAGTGCGCATGATGCGCTCAAGGCCGGGGCGGAATACGTAGCGGAAGGGCGGGGAATAGTGGTGGACATAGATCTGGAAAAGTTTTTTGACCAGGTAAACCATGACGTACTGATGAGCCGATTAGCAAGAAGGATCGGAGATAAACGCCTGCTGAAGATCATCCGACGTTTCCTCGAAGCAGGGATGATGAAGAACGGGGTGTGTATTGTAGGTTATGAAGGGACACCACAAGGCGGGCCACTATCCCCACTACTGGCAAATCTACTGCTAGACGAATTGGACGAGGAACTGGAGAAACGGGGCCATCGTTTCTGCCGATATGCCGATGACTGCAACATCTACGTTTACAGTCGGGCGGCTGGGGAACGAGTTATGGCATCGATTACCCGGTTTCTGGAAAAGAAACTCCGATTGCGTGTAAACCGGGAAAAGAGCAAAGTGGCCTATGTGAGCGAAGTCAAGTTCCTGGGCTACCGCATCCTACCGGGCGGGCGACTGGCGATTGCGCCGGAGAGTTCTGAAGCGTATGAAACTGCGGGTCAAGCAGAACACACGCCGCAACCGGGGAATCAGTCTGGCAAGAATGATCGCTGAATTGAACTCGTATCTGACCGGGTGGGTAACCTACTTCCGGAATGCGGAATGCAAGAGCCACCTAAGAAGGCTGGATGAGTGGATGAGGCGAAAGCTCAGGTGCGTGCGCCTGAAACAGTGCAAACGGACGAAAACCATCGCCGACTTTCTACAAAGCTTGGGTGTGCCCGAATGGCGGGCATGGCTTTTAGCGCTTAGTGGAAAAGGCTGGTGGCGGATGTCCGGGAGCCCGCAGGCAAACGAGGCTATGAGCAAAGCATGGTTTCAGGAACAAGGACTTGTAAATCTGGTTCAAAGGTATGCGATGCTACAACAGTAAAAGAAACCGCCGGATACGATGAGTATGTCCGGTGGTGTGGGAGGACGGGGGCTGCGAGGCCCCCTCCTACCGATTTGGGAGAGGAAAAAGCTGCATGATAAGAAATCGTGAGTTGTCTCACCGCAAAGTTTAATACTCGTGATACGATCCGCTGATGACGCTGTTTTTGCTATTATGCGGTGGATAAGAAGTCAGGGTTTTTTGGTCGTCTTCTCTCTTTGCCCCCGGCAATCTGAGGAGACTGGTTAAGTGAATAACAATCGATTTTCCAAACAATGAGTCGATTTGCTTTGTTGACTATGGTTACAGGACTTGGATTGGCATTGAGTTCTGCCCTTGGGTAATCAACTCTCATGGCCAGGCGGCTCAAACTCTGAGGCTGAAGCACGAGACAATTCTCCTCAAGCTTCCCTGAAAGATTCTCTGTCAGCTGCCTGTCTCTGGTACCGGCTCACCCGGCACAAGCTGGGAGGAATGCCTTTGCTGACCTTCAGGATGCCTCGGCAGTTCCGCACAGAGCCCCGTCTGAGATTTCGGGTTGCCGGGAAGGATTGTTTGTTGCCCTGATGTAGGCAGTGGGCGAGATCCGGTAGCACGCCCTTACCTCAACCTTTTTATTCCAACGGATGGGGTGGCTTCTCTATGGTGGTTTTGAATTTGGTGATACTGATTTCTCTTGACCGAGCGATCCGCCAGAAACCGTTTGACTTGTCATAAGCGGCGATATCCAGGCAGGATGACGACACCGACAGCAACGGCATTGTCACTAACGAAGAGATGGACTCAAAAACAATAATAACGCCTGCCATGTCGTCACCGCCATTGGAGTTACTGTTATCCGCAGGGAAGCCGGATGGTTTCACCATCACCGCTGGGGAGGCTGTGGGTTCTGATGATGACGAAAAAGGGGGGTGGATATTTCTGTGATGGTAAAGAATCCGGAAATTTTTGTAATCCCACCCTTAGCAATATCGCCTTTAGAGGTAACTTTGCTGAGGAATACGGCGGGGGGATGTACAATGATGGCCAGGAGGGGCTCCAGCAGATCCCACCTTGTTGAATGTCACTTTCTCAAACAACACTGCAGGTAATCGTGGTGGGGCGATGTACAATTTGAGCGACGATGGCGGTCACAGTAAACCAATATTATCTAACGTCACCTTCTCAGATAACTTTGCAGAGAATGATGGCGGGGCGATATTCAACAATGGTGAGGGTGAAGGCAACAGCAGTCCCCATCTGACAAATGTCACATTCTCAGGAAACTCGGTCAATGCGTTCGGCGGAGCGGTGTATAACGACAGCGATCATTCCGGTCAAAGCAGTCCCAATTGCAACCAACGTGGTATTCTCGGGGAATTATGCTGGCGCTTGGGGTGGAGCAATGTTCAGCGAATGCGAAAACAAAGGTATAAGCAAACCCGTAATGACCAATGTAACCTTCTCTGGGAATGCCGCAGGTCAAAAAGGAGGAGCAATCTACAGCTATAGGTATGGTGATACCGGTACCTGCAGTCCGGATGTACGCAACAGCATCCTGTGGAACAATAAGGACAGCAGCGGTACCGGAACAATCAGCGCCACCATTTACAACGACAACTCCATCATTTCTCTTACGCACAGCCTGGTGCAGGGAGCCATGCCCGGCGGGACCTGGATCGGCGGCAGCTATGGGGACGGCGGCGGAAACCTGGATGGAAATCCGCAGTTTGTCAGCTGTTGTCAATCCGCTCAACGCACCCACTACAGCCGGGGATCTGCGTTTGCAGGGCAGCTCTCCCTCTATTGACGCAGGTGACGACTCGTTTATTACCGGCGTATCCACTGACTTGGATGGGGAGAGCGCGCATCAAGGATGGGGACGGTAATGGTACGGAAACTGTGGACATGGGCGCTTACGAATTCCAACCCATGCACCAGTTGACAGTGGTCAAATCCGGTTGCGGGAGATGGCAAAATCACCAGCATGCCGCCAGGAATTGACTGCGGTGATACCTGCAGCCTGCTTCTGAAAGAAGACAGAGCTATCACGCTTACGACATCGCCGGATGAAGATTCGATTTTTACCGGTTGGAGTGGAGATTGCAGCGGCAGCGGGGATTGTGTATTGGTCATGGATGAGGCTAAAAACGTAACCGCAACCTTAAAAGTGGCTAATAAAGTAAACCTTCCAGTAATTATGCACTGAAAGAGCAAAAAATCACCACAATATGTTCAAGAATATAATGGGCTGTCCTAATTGTGTGGGCAGCCCATTTGAACCATAATTAGGTTGTGCTGGATTTGGTTAATTCCTTATCCGGAGAATGGATTTTTGCGGTGTTATTCTAGGGTCTCTCACGTGTTCAAGATTATAAATCCCTCGGCTCGCCAAAGGCATGTTTCGCGAAGCTTTTGTAAAAAGCGTGATATTACTACGCGTCGGGATGACATTCCAAGTTCATCTAACAACGATCGACGAATGCGGGCCGTAAGGTTTGGCTTCCACAATCTGGTCCCCTTTGGTCATCCCCCCTATATAATTGCCCTCTTCTGAGTACACTTCCCAGCCGCTGAGCATAAACGGCACGCTGCCGTCTGCAGGCAGCCACTCGCCGTTGTATTTGCGGGTGATATGCACATGCGTGCCGGTGTTGTGGCCGCGTTCGCAGGAGGGGTGTCCCAATTGGTCGTCGGTATCAACCAAAATACCAGCGGGTGTTTGACCTTCGTCCGCCAGATGTAAGTACACGATATTCCAACCGCTGCCTTCGAATTCGTCCCCATCCAGGTCGATCGTCAGTACATTATAAGCCGAGCGCACCACGTCCCCGGATGCAGAGGCGGTTGCCCAGGCTTTGGAGACCTGGCAGGCCAGTTCTCCGGTTACCGGGGCAAAGTCCAATGCGCCACGCGCGGGCCTGCACACGTTCCAGGAATAGTGCGGTCCGCCGGTCAAACTCCAGCGTTCACCTTTCTTCAACGGGCAGTTCCAGTTCGGGCTGTGCAAGGTCACCCGGCAGCAGCGGCTCTACCCTGGCTGCCCGCCCCCACCCGCCGGGAAACATGCTTTTATACAGTTCTAAAAATCCGCCCCCGTCGTTACCATATAACGCGCCCTGCCATTCACCTGGATAGGTAAACAATGCATACAGCAGTTGGACCCCCATCGAACCGGCATTCAGCTCCGGATTGATGCGCAGTCGGCTTTTATCTTTAAACTTGAGTTCCTTGACCACACCGGAGCGGCCGCTGTAATGGCCTTTGTTGATCTGCGTGGCGGCTATGGCCAGTTCCTGGTACAGACCTTTCTTTCCGAGACATGCAGACCGAGCGGATAGGATTTCTCAACCGGTTCAGACGGTTCACCCAGCACCCATCCGGACTGGTCTTCCAGAACCGCCAGCAGCAGTCTGGGGTTGACAGATGTTTCGACGGCCACCCGCTCAACAATCTTTGCCCCGGTCGAGCCATTCATCGTAAACATGTTCGTCGAAACGGCTGAGATATCCTCCGGCTGATGATACGTAGTCTTCAACGGAGAAATCCGCTACGGAAGGCGAATAGACCACTTCGCTGTCGGGCAAGAGCGGTTGGTTGGTGGATGTGTCGCCTAATGTGTTGGGGATGGTTAGAACCTCGCCAGGCGGCAGCAAGCCGTCCGATTTTATGTTATCTGCGGCGCTAATCCTTTCCGGGTTTACGGCGAAGCGTTCGGCGATATATTCGAGGGGTATCCCCGGATTGGGTGAGGTAAGTGAATTCCGCAGCCGTATCATCCCCCGGTGAGTTCATGGGGATCGAAAACTCTGGTATTTCGGTGTGGAATATTTGCTCAGTTTCAGTGCTGGGTACTTCAGGTTCTGTAGGGGGAGGTTCTGTTTTTTGAACAGGTTCTTCAGTTTTAGTGGAGATGATCACAATTGTCGGTTCAAGAAGCTTGGGAGTGTTGGTGCTTACCGTGGAAGGTCCACTTTCTCCGGACGCGAGTTAAAGTGGCGGCAACAATGGTTTTAAGCGAGCGTTGTCCATGTCGGGCTCTGAACTGCCGGTACCCGGGACTCTGCATGCGATTGTGAATCATTCCCCACAGGATGATAACTAGAATAATTGGTTTGAATATCTCATAAAGATGTGTATGATTGTTAAAGAGTTGGCTCAATTTTACCAGTGGAGTGGGATATGCTCCACTGGCTGTACGAATATTCACCTCAGTGAGCACCTGTCCGATGCAAACGGTTACTTTAAATGAAGGGAACCGGCTTCTTTAGGAAGGGGAATTTCTAAAGCCCCGTCTTCGATCAGGGGCAGCAGACGTCAAGCGCCACCATTTGTGTCGAATGTTCCATATTCGGCCACATCTCCAAACCGACTTGCTTTTCAGTCGGTTTAAGATCCAGAGCGACTCGTACAACCGGGCAGCGTTCGAAGCCTGATCGGCTACGATGACCAGGGTGTGCAGGTTGTAATTCGTCATAGATAGACGGCCGGTGCTGTAGACCAGCGTTCCAGCAATCCCCCGGCGCCGGTAATCGGGATGCGTCTGGACGGTCTGGTAGCGGGCAAGACCTTTATCATGGAAAAGACCCAGATCGGCGACTAGCTGCTGGTCGACAAAGGCGCCATACCAGTCACCGAGACCAACTGAGACCATATTCCGGTAGCGGTTCATTTGCTGCTTTCTGTATTCTCGATATTCGTCTTCTTCAAACTCTGGCTCTCTGCATATCACCTGATTTTCAACCGCCTGCTCCCATTCGGATTCGGTTTGCAAAGCTCGGATGTTCACCAGGTCAGATGGTCTGGAAGGGCTGCGAGGTTCACTGCTGGTTAAAACGACTTCACGAGCCCGACGAAATCCAGCCTGCAGGAAGGGCTGGATAACACCTTCTTCTCCCTCAGGTGAATCCCAGCCGAAGACCTGGTGCTGCGTTTTGGGAGGTGACCCAATTTCCAGGGCAAACAAATCTCGCCATTTGATGTAATCACCACCCTGGGGTGGATGGGAAAAGAGCAGGAAATTACCCCAATAAAATCCGGGATTGGTGGGCGTTCGGATTACGAGGTAACTCCCACGGTCGATGATTTCCCCATCAAAGGCGTGGAATATCAGATCGGTGCGATACCCTAATGACTTGAGGTTCATGGCTGTCCCTGATTTTATTATTTGAATTTTTTTGAAGGTTGAGATGTAAAAGTAATATTTAGATTGATAAGCTTTGAACTATTATACAAAGGAATTGGGCGAAAGAAGTTAAATTCCATAATGATTTTTGCCTGTGAATGAATTCATAGTATGGGAATAGAAATCCGATAAACCGGATTCAACGAATGAGAGTGTTTCAACACATTTCTGCTAGCAGACCCCAAATTCATTTGGGGAATGAGTTGGTATCGGCAGCCAATAATTATGAAAATTTTGATTGATCTACACTCATTCGCCATTTACATTTAATGTATAATTATCAGAGAATTTTGTGATGAACATCACTTATAAATCAGGGGGCTATCTATGGATAAGTTTGGCATGTGTCAGCGTTGTACGGCACAGCGGTTAACGTAAAAATTTTACATTTCCGTCCGCCTAATTCGTGGGCATGAGAGAGGAACTATATGGCTGAACAAACACCCATCGTTGAGATGAAAGATATTGCAAAAAAACTTCGGGGCTGTGCATGCTTTGCGGGGCGTCGATCTGACCCTTTTTCATAATGAAGTCCTGGGATTGGTGGGCGATAATGCAGCCGGCAAATCAACTTTAATGAAAGTGTTGAGCGGCGCCTATATCCCTGACAAAGGACAGATCCGCATTAATGGTGAAGTCGCGGATATACACAGCCCCCAGGATTCGCGCAACCTGGGGATCGAGATGGTATACCAGGATTTTATGCTGGCGGATAACCTGGATGTCGCCAGGAATGTTTTCCTGGGACACGAGGCCGGTGCGCTGGAAGATAGGCCCACTGAAGATATTGAATAAGGCGCTCATGGAGCGCGAGACGCGCGAATTGATTGACCGGCTTAAGATCGATATCTCCTCAGTACGTCTGAAAGTACAGAAAATTTATCCGGCGGGCAGCGCCAGACAGTCGCCATTGGGAGAGCGACCGCCTTTGAGGCGCGGTAATTATCATGGACGAACCAACTGCCGCATTGAGTGTGGCTGCCATCGACAAAGTAATTGACCTTATTAACCAGTTGAAGTCACAAGGCGCATCGATTATTATCATCAGCCACCGCCTGGAGGATATATTCCGCTGCGGTGACCGGGTGATGGTTCTCAGACACGGTCGTAAAGTGGGCGATTTAAAGATCAGGGGTGATATGCATTAATATCGTGAAGAAAGAGTCGCCTATATGGTAGGCGCCCGCGAAGATTTCAGAACCGAAGGACAAGCAGTCCAGAATTAATCGAGAGAGAAATATTTCACGGCCTATTAGGAACAAGGAGAAGCAGGCATGAATGATGAGGCCGTAAAAACTGAAGAAAAGGACAGGCCGTAACAGCCCCATCGAATTCATCTTCAAATGGAGATGATATTAATACAAAGCTGCGAGCATTTTTTGGACGCCAGGAAGTTGGGTTGATTATCATCCTGTTTGCCATGGGCGCCTTCTCTGACCTGGCGAACGGATACTTTCCTGACCGCTCGCAACATCTTCAATAACCTGCTCTTTTTCCTGGATAGCGATCGCTGCTTTTGGCGAAACCCTGGTCGTAATAACTGCAGGGATTGACCTGTCGGTTGGCTCCGTAATGGCATTTGCAGGTCTTGCGGCTGCCTGGTTGTTGACTTACCCGCCTCTGGTTCAAGCGCTGCCTGAATTACCGCTGGTTGTTATCGCGGTCTTCGGGGCATTATTAGCTGGCTGGTTGGTGGGTTGGACAAACGGAAAATTGATTACTATCTTAACCTGCCGCCCTTTATCGCCTCGTTGGGAATGCTGAGTATTGCGCGTGGCATTACGTTCGGCGTTATGGGCGGTTGGCCGATACGTGATCTTCCGGAGGCTTTAAACAGATCGGTCGTAGAATGTTGAAAATTTCCAATGGGAGATTCCGCTTCCTATTTTTAATCATGCTGGCAGTCGCGATCGTGGTGGCGGTGTTCCTCAGCGAGACTGTGCGCGGGCGTCACATTTATGCTATCGGCGGCAATGAAGAGGCGGTGCGTGTTTCGGGCGCCGATCCCAAAAAGATAAAGATGCTTGTTTATACGGCATGCGCTGTCCTGGCTGCCCCGGCGGGTTTGGTGATGACCGCCAGGCTGGGAGTGGCAGCGCCCACAGCGGCGCTCGGCTACGAGCTGGACATCATCGCCGCGGTCGTGGTGGGCGGCACCAGCCTGTTCGGTGGGCAGGCAGCATCCTGGCATTTTGTTTGGCGCAGCCATCATGCAGGTGCTGCGTAATGGCCTGGTCCTGCTCGGCTTCCCTGCATACGGCAGCCGGCGGCTATCGGCGCGGTGATTATCTTAGCGGTGATTTTTGATTACTGGCGCAAAGGTCGGGTGGAAGCATAGGGATCGCCATCTGAATCATATGGGGGACTACTTCGAAAAAATCACCCCTAAAAAACAGGGACTAAAGCTCGCAGATTTTGTCAATTGGATTCTTTGCGAAGGAGCGATACCCTGTCCACATTAAATAACGTAAGCGTAAAGTACCGCTTCGTCGCAGAAAAGCCGCAACGTTTATGTGACTGAAGCAATCCCCCTCATACATAAAACGGACAACTCGTTTTTCTTTAATACCCTGACGGGTACGCTTTGCGGAGAGATGCTGCGTGGCCCCTAAGGACGCTCCGCGGCGCATGCAGAGCATACGCCCCTAAAAACCAGGGACTATAGCTCGCAGATTTTGACGATTACTTCCCTTTAAGGCTCTTAGCTAATTCGGTCGGGAACAGCGGGTTGGGGATGTCGACTGAGATGTGGCGGTATACTTCATCTCCCAAAATCTTCCAGACAATGGGTGTGCCGCGTGGGATCAGATATAAGCACGGGGCTTCGACCTGGACGGTACTTCTTCTCTTCCCAGGCAGGCGGTTGGTAGTAAGTAATCTCCGCTTTCCCCTTGGTCACAAAGTCGAGCTGGTCTACCCATGTAGTCCAGCGGGTCTCGCAACCCGGGAAAAAGTCCTCGTATACCAGCTGGCAGGGGGGTTCATCGATGCCGATACCGCACATACGCTGCAGCGCGCCGTCCAGAAATTCAACCTTTTCGGGTTTATTTTTAGAAAAAGCCCCAATAACCATAAAATTGCGTATTGACTATTGCATTACAATTTGCTAGATCATTAACTGTAAGAAAGTTTAATCTCCGCCTGAAATTCATAATAATAAATGGCTCTAATAATTGTGTCTAATGTCAAAATTCTTGAATTAATCGGAGGCGCATGCGACTTTTCCTCGAACAATTACTGCCGTGGAAATGCAATACATCAATCGGTCGGCAATCCTGGAAATTCTTCGTATGGAGAGCCCTGTTTCACGAACTGTATCTAGCGAAGCGGTTAGATGTAAGCTTACCCACGGTTATGCGAAACTGTTGATAAGCTTATCGAGGAACAGTTGATTCGTCCTGTAGACGAGACTGAGTGGAGCGGCGGGATGCGGCGTGCTCTGCTTGAATATAATACGGAGTCGCATGTTGTGGTGGGAGTGGATTTGGGTGGGACTAAAATGTATGTAGCAATTTCCGATTATGGAGGTTCCATCCTTGGAGGAGGATAATTGTGCTTCATCATGAAACATCTGGGGAGGAGAATGTATCGTTATCTGGTGGATTTAATACAAAACTTGCTTGGAACAGTTGACCTGGGTGGTCGCCATTTGCGTGGAATAGGTATCGGTGCGCCTGGAAGTAACCCTTCACGAAGAAGGTATTGTCACCGGGGCGCCGAGCTTGAAGTGGCGTGATCTTCCCTTAAAATTGAGATTGTCTGGGCGGACCTCAATTTACCGGTCATTGTGGATAATGATGTTAACCCTGCTGTCCTGGGGGAATTGTGGTTCGGTGTAGGCCAGAATTATCGAAATATTGTGTTGATTTCGGTTGGTACTGGAATTGGCGCTCGGGATCGTGATCGATGGTGCGTTATATCGGGGAGCTCATCAGGCTGCAGGTGAAATCGGATATCTTTTACCCGATCGGAAATTCCTCGGAAAGAAGTATGAAGGATTTTGTGCTCAAGAAAGTCTGGCTTCAGGAAGCGGGTATTGTCGAACGAGCGAAACAATACTTACACGACCATCAAATCGATATTCGACATTGATGGTTTGAAAACACAAGATGTCTTTGAAGCGATGGGTCGCGGCGAGGCAGTGGGCTCGTCCGATGATTGTTGTCTCAGACTCGTCAATTATTCTGGCAATTGCGATTGCGAGTATTAGCACCATATTTGATCCAGAAGTAATTGTACTAGGAGGCGGATATCTCGCTCTGCTCTATTACTTAATAGAACCCATAATTAATCGTATTGAAAGGAGCAATCCCCAATTACACCAAACATAGTCGCTTCATCCTTGGGTCGTAAAGCAGCTGTCATGGGGGCTATAACTAGCTTGATGATAATAGTTCCACGGAATTTTATGTCGTAAGAAAACTATCATGAAAAGTAATGGGAGAATAATTTATCAAAATTTTAGAAATGATGCCTATCAACTAATTAGGCGAATGATAAACACAAAATCTAATAAACCAAGTGAGGTCGTTTGTTAGCGTCCGCAACTCCGGCATATGTTGGGTGGCTCAAAAGTAAAAGGAAAACAATTTCCGCCTTGGCCGCAATATGATGAAAATGAGCGTGAGGCATTACAAGAAGTCCTGAACAGCCGTGTTTGGTGGCGGACACCGGGGACAAAAACGATAGAATTTGAAAAAGATTTTGCGATATTAGTCATCAAGCACGCTTACGGCATTGCGGTCACAAATGGGACCGCTCCTTTGCAGGTTACACTTGCAGCTTGGGTATTGGTGCTGGTGATGAAGTCATAATTCCTGATTTCACCTTTGTTGGCCACTGCCAGTTCAGTCCTTTTTACAGGAGCACTGCCTGTCCTAGTAGATATAAGTCCAGATACTTATTGCATTGATCCAGATTTGGTCGAGAAAAGCTATTACACCTCGTACAAAAGCAGTCATACGCGGTCCATATGGGAGGGTCACCCCGCCGACCTTGATCGATTAGTTGAGATATTGTGAAAAAAGGGGACCTGAAATTGATTGAGGAGATAGTGCTCATGCCCATGCCAGCGAATGGCGTGGACGGAAAGTTGGCACGTTTGGCGTTGCTGGCACATTCAGTTTCCAATCCAGCAAATTGATGACCGCAGGTGAAGGTGGGATAATCATCACAAATGATGCCGACTTTGTACGTTATTGCTCCGTTTCGATCCATGACTGTGGTCGCTTGCCAGGGGAATGGTTCTACAGTCATTATATGTATGGATCAAATTACCGTTTGAGCGAATGGCAGGGAGCTGCTTTAAATTCCCAATTGAAACGCCTGGATCTGCAGACTGCTCTGCGACATAAGAATGCCCGATTATTGGATCAAATGCTGTGCTAAAATCGAAGGAATTACTCCACAAAAAATTGGATGAGCGCTGTACGCTGCATGGTTACTATGTATATATTTTCCTTTATGACAAGAAGCAGCCTTTGCAGATATTTCAAATGAACGTTTCATTGAAGCGATCGAAGCAGAGGGCATTCCCAACGAGGCAAGCTATCCACCGATTTACGAACTTGATCTTTTCCGAAATGGAGAATATCTAAGTCGATTGACTGCGAATAAAACCGGTGAGAAACATACCTTTCTGGAGAAACCGTTTCCGGTTACACAACGAGGAGCCTGGGAGACAAGAATGGATCCCGCAGTATGCATTATTGGGTGATGAACAAGACATGATTGAGATTTCAGAAGCAATCAAAAAAATTCAAAGGAATGCAATTGAATTACGAGAATTGGAAGTAAAAAATAATGTCCTCAATAGAAATTTATCGCTGGGAGAAGGAAGGCAGCACTAGCTCTTGGATTTAAGCGATAACTGGCAGGTAGCATTATTAAAATTGGGAACCACTCTTTAATAGAGAGAATTCTGGATGAAATTGAACGCCATAATGAGACAGATGAGGTATTTTGTGCTTCTTAGCGGTTGGTCAATACTTTTCGTTCGACCGGAAGGCGAAAGCTTAGAAGCAGTGGATATGGAACCGGGTGTGTTATACAACGTTCCCTAAAGGTATATGGCATAATCTGGTCGCTTCGCGTGACGCAGCTTTCCGCAATTGTAGAAAATCGAGATAAACATTTGAATGATACCGAAATTCGACCGATAGAAGCCGGCGAATTCAGATGTTCTTGGACGGCTTTCTAAAAAATGGGTCGTCCTGATTAGGTAGATTAACAATGGGAAGTAGAAACCAATAAAGGAGATGCATATGAACTAATAGTTTGTTAGTATTGACATATACTCAGAATAAATTCAAAAATGTGTCAAAGATCCAATAAATCCTACTAGAACATAAAGTCATGTAGATCATATTCTTCAAGGAGGAAATATATCATGAAGAAGAAACGAATTTTAATCGGCATTAGCCTTCTCCTCATAGCTGCAGTAATGATCGGAGCGTGCGCACCTGCACAGGCTCCTGCGCCGGAAGTGCCTGCAGAAGAAGCGCCTGCAGAAGAAGCGCCTGCAGAAGAAACGCCTGCAGAAGAAGCGCCTGTAGAAGAGGCACCTGCGGAAGAGTTAACGCTGTAGAAGAGTGGGCAAAGGGTGTAAAAGATGAATTGGGTGGAACAGAAATCAAGGTCGCTGCAGCTTCCCCACCCCTCGACAGAAGCATTCAAGAAGATGACACCCCGTTTCGAAGAAATCACCGGTATCAAGGTGACACTGGATGAAATGGAAGAAGGCGCCTTAGGTCAAAATTAATCTTGAAATGAGCGCTCCAACGTCCGACTACGATATCATAATGTCCTATCCAGAAGCAATGCCTGGTATGGCAGATGCTGAGTACAATGCCGTTGGATGATTTCATTCAAGATCCTTCCATGACACCTGATTGGTATGAATATGAGGATATTCTGCAACCTTACCGGGACATGATGGCAATAGAAGGGCAACATTATGCAGTTCCATTTGCAGGAGAGACAGTATTCTTATTCTACCGTTGTGATCTCTTCGAAGAGCATGGTATTGAAGTTCCAACTACTATGGATGAATTGAAGGAAGCTGCCGCTTACTTCCAAGAAAATGTAGAAGATGTTGCAGGTATCTCGTGGCGAACGAGGTAGGTTGGGAAATGACCTATATGTGGTCGGTGTTCATTTTCCCGTTCGGGGGAGAAATGTTGGATCCAACCATGACTACACCAGGTTTTACCAAACCTGAGACCAAAGCATCATTGCAGTACATGATTGATATGATGGAATACGCTCCTCCAGGGGTGGAATCCTTTTCCTTCCCAGAAGCCTGGGATGCTTTCATGCAGGGTAAGACTGCTATGATGGTTGAAGCCTCAGCAGCCGCACCGGAGGGCAAATCCTGAAAAATCAGTCGTTGCTGGGAATGTCTGTTACGCACCCATGCCGGCTGGACCGGCTGGCGCTTATTCTGGTGTTTGGGGATGGGGTTATGGAATTCCAGATAAGTCGGAGAAAAAGGAAGCAGCGTACGCATATATGATGTATACAACCAGTAAGGCTATGCAGGATGAATACATTGAAAATGGCGGCATTGTTTCACGCACATCCTACCTGGAGAACCCAGAGAAGCAAGCTGAATTTTCCATATTACCAAACCATTATTGATACGCTTGCACAGGCCGCAGCCCTGATGGAAAAGGGTTACAGTGTTGTTATCCCAATTCCTGAATGGAATACCTTGAGCGATATAGCGGGAACAGAAGGCGGTAAGGCTTTGGTAGGTCAACAATCTGTCGATGAAGCAGCGGAAAAAATTCAAACTCAGGTTGAAGAGATACTCCCATAGTGAGGTCGTACCACTGATATAAAAAGAGTGACCGCATTGGATATATTACCGAACGATTATAACAATATCGATCATTCTTACTGGATATCTCAAAATTCTAAATCTTATCTTCTCCCTGGAGAATGGGATGGTTGTGGGACAGTTCGCCTGTCCCACAACACCTGTCTTAATCCAATTGAATCTGAAGCATACTAATTCAAATCAAGTGGATTTATCAACCGGAAGTTCGACATGAATTTATCTAGTATACGTTTCCAGAAGGATAGTCGAATTGCCTTTGGTTTGATATTACCGGCATTTTATCGTTTTTACACTTGCGGTCTACAGCGCCTATTGGTTGATCCGCATGAGCCAAACCAAATGGATATTTGGAAAATCCGTTGAAGAAGCAATCTGGGTTGGCTTAGAAAATTACCGCTGGTTGTTGTTTAACGAGAATACCGCATTATGGAATTCGGTTCGCATTACAGTCATTTACGTCGTTATCTGCTTGTTGATTGAACTGGTTTTGGGATTTTCCATTGCTCTCATACTAAATGGAAAAGTATTTGGCCGTTCAATTCACACCGTGATTTAATAATACCAATCGTTGTTATGCCCTCCATGGTTGGAATGGTATTTCGACTTTACTTCTCTTATGATGGTTTGGTGAACTACTTTGTAGAAACAATTTTCGGGACAAAATTGAACTGGTATGGTCCCAAGCTCGCCCTTCCTGCCGTCATGCTTGTCGATATCTGGCAATATACCCCCTTCTTTGTATTGATCTTGCTGGCTGGTTTGCAGGCTTTACCCAAAGATCCGTACGAAGCAGCGAAAGTAGATGGTGCTACGAACTGGCAGTTATTTCGATTCGTAACTTTGCCAATGATGGCACCTCTCGTTGTCACGGTTTCAATGCTGCGCTTGATGGAATTGTTGCGCGGTTTTTGATGTGATTTTTGTCATGTTCGCAGGAGGACCAGGGGATGCGACCACAACATTACCACTCTTTGTTTACAAGACCACCTTGGTTACCCGCAATTTAGGCCGCGGGTCCGCAGCCAGCGTTTTGTTGATTTTCACAATAGTCAGGTTAACCTTCGTCTTGATCCGCATATTTGAGCGGGTCAGGTTTGAAATGTGAAGTATTTGAGATATACAAAATGCAAACCACAAAACTTCGGAAAAAAATATCGATGTCTTTTTTGAATGTTATCGCTGTCATTATTGTTTTTCTTTTTCTATTTCCTTATCTATTTATGGTCACTTGCTTTTAAAGCCGCTTGGATACTTTTGCATACCCTCCAGTTTGGATCTTTGTTCCCAGCCTCGATAACTTTATTGCAATATTTGAAGATATTCATATTGGCTTCTATCTAAAAACAGCTTCATTGTTGCCACATCTGCTTCAATTCTCACAATGCTGATCGCTGTACCAGCGACTTATAGTTTCGCTCGGTTCAGGTTTGTTTTCAAAGAACCTCTTGCCTGGGGTTTTTTATTCTTACAAATGGTTCCTGGGATATCGATTGTTTTTGTTCTATTTTACATTGCCCGTGTTTTGAACGTTTACGATACCTATTACTATCTTGTATTTATTTTTCTGCTTTGGAATATTCCTTTCGCCATTTGGATGTTACGTGGTTTTGTAGAGGGCAATCCCAATTGAACTGGAGGAGGCTGCGGGAGTGGACGGCTGCTCGAGGTTTCGGCATTTATGACGATCACTCTACCGCTAATGGTAACCGGTCTTGTTGCAACAACAATCTTGATCTTTATAGGTGCCTGGAATGAATTTCAACTGGCATTCTTCTTGACTTCCACGAATACACGAACTCTGCCAACCACCATTGCATTTTTCTTGACCCATTCTGGGATTAACGGGGTGAGATGTTTGCCACAGCAACGGTGGGGACTTTACCAGTCGTGATTGTCGCATTGCTAGTGAGACGTTACTTTATTTCTGCTATGACTTTTGGAGCGGTCAAGGGATAATCAATTCGAATTATGAGATCCAATGAACAAGTGGTTCTATAGACCAATACGCGCAGTAACGCTTGAATTTCCGGCATCGGATGTGGCGACCATTGATGTAGAAGGTATCGTGAATGAAACCCACCAAGGTGCGGTCAACACATTGTGTGTGTTCAGCATTGGATACTATCCTGGAGGAACGGCATTCTACCAGAGCCAACTGGCGCCGCATTACCCTGGGTTGGGAGAGCGGGATTTACTGGCAGAAGCGT
Source organism: uncultured Chloroflexia bacterium (assembly GCA_963753725.1). Taxonomy (GTDB): domain Bacteria; phylum Chloroflexota; class Anaerolineae; order Anaerolineales; family UBA4823; genus CAVWDI01. The sequence goes on from CAVWDI010000010.1 coordinate 347,329, forward strand.
TGGAAGCAGCTCACCGCAATGGGCAGAAAGTGATCGCATATATTGCATCAATCTGGGGTGGCCCGGAGATGTATTTGGGACATCCGGACTGGGCACAGCGCAAAGCGGACGGGCGGGTGACCAGTTGGGATGAAGCCTACAGCAGTGTGGCGATGTGCCCGAACAGTCCATACCGTGAATATCTGGCACAGGTGGTTGCGGAGATCAGCGAGAACTATGCGGTGGATGGTTTTTATTTTGACGAACCGAGTTTTCAGAGCTGGTGCAGCTGCAGTTACTGCCGAGAGAAGTTCTATGCGGAAAACCACCAGGAACTGCCGGTTGAGGAGAAATGGGAGATCCGGTGTTCCAGAAATTCATTGATTGGCGCTATAGTCAGATCACAGATTGGCGCAGGTCGCTCTATGAACTGGTCAAGCGAGATAAACGCTGTGTATTCTTCCAGGGAGCTTATCCATTATCAACTCTAATTTCAAAACCCTTTGATGTCTCAGGTTTTGAATACGATTACTGGTATCCAGACCGGTTTGGCACAGACTGGTATGTACCGCTTGCCCATGGAGCATACCTCTGATCGGGCTCAAATTGGTGACCTGGTCCATTTTGAACCGTACCGTCATATGGTGAATGATCCAATTTGGATATATGGTCTTGCCATGCGTTACGGACAAAGCATCGGGCAGGGAAAGCAAATCTTGACATTGAACATGATGGCGCAAACGCCATTCGACCAGTACGGTTTGCCTGAAGGAGAAATATGCTTAGCGATTGCAGAGTTGATCGCCAATTCGGGGTCACCGCTATTTGCCCGTTACTATCCTGACAGAGTTGACCAAGAAGCGTGGGAACACGTATATGAGAGTTTGCGTAAGGCTCGTGAGGGGAATAAGTATTTGTATCCCCGCCAGAGTAAGAAGTATGCGGCAGTACTAATATCGCAAAGCAGTCTGGACAACTTTGATCACCTGGGAGACAAACCGGAGCACCTGGGCAGCTTGAAGGGCTTTAGCAAAGCGATGCTTCAGGAGCATGTGTTGTTCGATATAGTTACAGAGGCTGATCTGGAACGGTTGGATGAGTATCAGGTATTGGTCCTGCCAAACGCCAGCTGTCTTATGGCGGAGTCGAAGGTGCGAATTCGTGAATACATTGCGCAAGGGGGTGGTTTAGTGGCCTCATACGAAGCGGGGATGTATGATGAAGCCGGTAGGCGAACAGCGGGGGATGATTTATCGGAGATATTTGGAGTAAGGTACCTACCAGAAGCGGCGCAGTTTGGTGGGTTTGATGTGTATATGCAGCTTGAAGAGAAACATGGATTTCCTGTAAATCTCCCGGCAGGCAAACTGATCCCGACGGGAGGCATCCAGATGGGAGTGGTTCCGGTTGCCAGTCAGATTGTGGCGAGTGTATTGGGTGGGGCGGCTGTACATTATGGACCGCTGGGAGAGGAGACAGGTTATCCAGCGGTGTTGTTGTCAGAATATGGGAGGCAGGGCAGGGCAGTGTACTTTGCAGTGCCGTTGGGAAATCGATTCCTGGAGTTTGGTGCGCCAGCCCATCGAGAATTGATTGCTGCAGCAGTGAGGTGGGCGGCGGGAGAAGAACCACCAGTCAGGTTAGAAAATGCACCCAAGACAATGGCATTGACCGCATTTGAACAGAACGATGGTGATCGAATAATAATACACTTAGTGAACAGTGTGCGGGATGAAACGCTGAGACCGATAGAGGAAATTATGGAATGTCATGACATAAATCTTATTGTATCCACCTCACGTCAACCTGCAAGGGTGCTTGATTTGATAAGTAAACGAGATCTGATTTGGAAAAACAATAGAGGTGAGATTGTCATAGAAATACCGCACATACATATCTCCGAAATCATCTCACTTGAGTATGTTTAGTAACTTTTTTATCATATTACATCTGGAATTAATGACATGGAAATTCAAACTAGAATTTTTGATGCAGTTGAAAGACAACGTCAAGAGGCTTTAGGGTTACTACAGCAACTTGTTCGCACACCTTCGCTTGAGGGGGATGAGAAAGCCTGCCAGGAAATTATTGCTGATGTATACCGCAATATGCACCTTGAAGTGGATATATGGGATCCGTCAGACGAGGAGTTGCAAGCCCACCCTGCTTATGTCCCGGTTGGACGTTCATATAAAAACAGGCCTAATGTCGTCGGAATAAATCGCGGCGTAGGTGGAGGGCGTTCTCTGATCTTAATGGTCATGTGGATGTGGTGCCTATTGGTCCTCCCGAGACTTGGACACATGGTCCGTGGAGCGGTGATTTCGTAGATGGGAAGGTTTATGGGCGTGGGTCAGCCGATATGAAAGGCGGTTGTGTAAGCAATATTCTTGCTGTTAAGGCATTACAAAATTCAGGCGTCAACTTGAAGGGTGATTTGATTCTCGAAAGTGTTGTTGATGAAGAAGCAGGTGGAAATGGAACACTGGCGTGTGTTTTACGTGGATATACCGCTGATGCCTGTAATTTTACTGAGCCCAGCAGCTTAGTAAATGCAGCGATTTCAAACCGTGGAGCCCAATATTTTCGTATTACAGTTCCTGGACAAGAAGGTGGAACAGAGTATAAACACGAGCTTGTGAATCCCATAACAAAAGCAATAGAAGTCTTCCAGGCTGTCGAGGCATATTCCATAATGCGTGAATTTTCCGTCTCTCACCCTCTCTATGATCCATTTTATTTTACAAAAGTCCCATTAGGAATATGCAAAATCCAAGCTGGTGAATGGCCATCAACGGTTGCTTCTCAATGCGTGATGGAAGGGACGATTGAATGTCTACCTGGAGAGGACATCCACGAAATTAAGAGGATTTCAAACATTTTCTTTTGGAATGGGCAGCTAAAGATCCCTGGCTAAAAGATAATCCCCTGGTAGTGGAGTGGTTTGGACTATGGTTTGATGCTGCTGAGATAAGCCCAGAACATCCATATGTACAAACAATTTCCAGTGTAGTAAAGGAAGTGACAGGAGATGATCTGCTTGTCGCCGGCGGTGGCGGATGCGACCTGCGTCTACCAGTGCTTTATGGTGACACACCTTCCATCTTGTTCGGTCCTGCAGGTGGACGGATCCACAGCACAGATGAATATGTAGAATTTGAGCAGGTGATCACGTGTTCGAAAATCCTGGCTTTAACTGCTGCAGAGTGGTGTGGGATAGCTGAATAGAATTACAAGGAGGAAATAACAATGAAAAGTTGGTTTCATAGACCAATACGCGCAGTAACGCTTGAATTTCCGGCATCGGATGTGGCGACCATTGATGTAGAAGGTATCGTGAATGAAACCCACCAAGGTGCGGTCAACACATTGTGTGTGTTCAGCATTGGATACTATCCTGGAGGAACGGCATTCTACCAGAGCCAACTGGCGCCGCATTACCCTGGGTTGGGAGAGCGGGATTTACTGGCAGAAGCGTTGGAAGCAGCTCACCGCAATGGGCAGAAAGTGATCGCATATATTGCATCAATCTGGGGTGGCCCGGAGATGTATTTGGGACATCCGGACTGGGCACAGCGCAAAGCGGACGGGCGGGTGACCAGTTGGGATGAAGCCTACAGCAGTGTGGCGATGTGCCCGAACAGTCCATACCGTGAATATCTGGCACAGGTGGTTGCGGAGATCAGCGAGAACTATGCGGTGGATGGTTTTTATTTTGACGAACCGAGTTTTCAGAGCTGGTGCAGCTGCAGTTACTGCCGAGAGAAGTTCTATGCGGAAAACCACCAGGAACTGCCGGTTGAGGAGAGATGGGGAGATCCGGTGTTCCAGAAATTCATTGATTGGCGCTATAGTCAGATCACAGATTGGCGCAGGTCGCTCTATGAACTGGTCAAGCGGGATAAACGCTGCATCTTTTTCCAAGGGGCATTCCCATTGGCAAAATTCACAGGTGAACCGCTTCGTATATCAGGATTGACGATCCCCAATCCTTACCAAGATCGTTTTGCGGTTGATTGGTACGTACCATTGGCACATGGCGCTTATCTGCCTGATTCGGCAGAAATTGGGGATGTAATCCATTTTGAGCTTTACCGGGTTGCATTGCGTGAGCCATTGTGGTGGTATGGGATAAGCTTGCGTTACGGACAAAGCATCGGGCAGGGAAAGCAAATCTTGACATTGAACATGATGGCGCAAACGCCATTCGACCAGTACGGTTTGCCTGAAGGAGAAATATGCTTAGCGATTGCAGAGTTGATCGCCAATTCGGGGTCACCGCTATTTGCCCGTTACTATCCTGACAGAGTTGACCAAGAAGCGTGGGAACACGTATATGAGAGTCTGCGTAAGGCTCGTGAGGTGGAGAAGTATTTGTATCCCCGCCAGAGTAAGAAGTATGCGGCAGTACTAATATCGCAAAGCAGTCTGGACAACTTTGATCACCTGGGAGACAAACCGGAGCACCTGGGCAGCTTGAAGGGCTTTAGCAAAGCGATGCTTCAGGAGCATGTGTTGTTCGATATAGTTACAGAGGTGATCTGGAACGGTTGGATGAGTATCAGGTATTGGTCCTGCCAAACGCCAGCTGTCTTATGGCGGAGTCGAAGGTGCGAATTCGTGAATACATTGCGCAAGGGGGTGGTTTAGTGGCCTCATACGAAGCGGGGATGTATGATGAAGCCGGTAGGCGAACAGCGGGGGATGATTTATCGGAGATATTTGGAGTAAGGTACCTACCAGAAGCGGCGCAGTTTGGTGGGTTTGATGTGTATATGCAGCTTGAAGAGAAACATGGATTTCCTGTAAATCTCCCGGCAGGCAAACTGATCCCGACGGGAGGCATCCAGATGGGAGTGGTTCCGGTTGCCAGTCAGATTGTGGCGAGTGTATTGGGTGGGGCGGCTGTACATTATGGACCGCTGGGAGAGGAGACAGGTTATCCAGCGGTGTTGTTGTCAGAATATGGGAGGCAGGGCAGGGCAGTGTACTTTGCAGTGCCGTTGGGAAATCGATTCCTGGAGTTTGGTGCGCCAGCCCATCGAGAATTGATTGCTGCAGCAGTGAGGTGGGCGGCGGGAGAAGAACCACCAGTCAGGTTAGAAAATGCACCCAAGACAATGGCATTGACCGCATTTGAACAGAACGATGGTGATCGAATAATAATACACTTAGTGAACAGTGTGCGGGATGAAACCATTTGTCCTATTGATGAAATTCCTGAAAGCCGGAAAGTTAAACTAAGCGTGATATCAAAAAAAACACCATCGCAAGTGATTTCTTTGTGGGGAAACCAGAACTTTAACCTGGAAAGTAGAAAACGGGGAACTAGTAATTGAAATTCCAGTTGTGAAGGATTCTGAGATAATCAAGGTCGAATATTAGTGTTAAAGACGAAGTTGCTACGGTTATGGTTCTGTTCCGTGACTGAGGATTGTAAATATCTCTGAATGAAAAAGGAAATATTAATGAAAACTATCTGGCCAATTCCAAAGATTACATACCAACCCTTAGAAGAAATTGAAGAAAAACGACCGGTTGCTCTGATAACCAGTGGGCCTGCCTGGGAAGCCGTAAAACCCAAGCTGAATTTACCTGTAGTCTGGCAGGCTGAGGTGAGCGAAGCAACTCTTGAAAATTGGGACTGTCTTTTCGAAGATTTCGAAGGTGAAATTATATATTCCGTAGGCGGTGGATTGCCTGTGGATGCCAGTAAGTACCTAGCGGTTAAACAAGATCTTCCACTAGTTTGTATACCAACTGCGATTTCTGTGGATGCCTTTGCGACATGGGCATCGGGAATCCGGTTTGCGGGCGGTGTAAAATATATTGAAACCACGATCCCGTCAGAGATGATAGTCGACTTGCAGGTAATCGCTGAAGCACCCCCAAATATTCGAGCAGCCGGTTTGTGTGATGTCCTTTCCATAGCCACGGGTCTATGGGATTGGAAGTTTGCAGAAAAAAATGGCATGAATACTCCCGAAACTCGTTATGACGCAAGCGTTGCCAAGATCGCCGGCAGCATCCTTGATATGTCGTTAGTTTGTGCTAAGTCGGCTGGTTTAGGTGAAGAGCAAGGATTAAAACAACTGCTCGATTGCATCATACTTGAAACGGTTGTATTGAATTTGGTGGGGCATGCGCGTCCAGAAGAGGGCAGTGAGCACTACTTTGCATACCTTGTTGAGAATAAAGTTGGTCATGGCAGACCACATGCCGACCTTGTTTGTCCTGGGATATTGATTATCGCCGCTTTACAAGGCCAGGAAATTGGATCTCTCAAGTGTGCAATGAAAGCGTGTAATATTCAACTCGATAATATTCCTATGGATGCGATATTGGATACTCTATATGAGTTGCCAGAATATTCAAAGAAACATCAATATTTATATGGGATTGCACACGAACTTACTAGGGACCAAGTTGATCAATTAGATATTAGGCAAGTACTGGATCTATAAAGCAGTAAATTTCATGTAAACAGTTTATCCCAAAATTAAAGCGGCACATTCACGTACCGCTTCGCCTCTCAGGTGCAGGGCATAACGGAAATACAGGCCGGCACTTACCTGTTGATGGACACCGCTTTCAGGGAGCACGGGGTAAGTGAGTTTGACCTTACGCTGAGCGTATTGGCGACCGTAATTAGCCGGCCAGAATATCCAGGCGCGGATGGGTTGTTCATTATAGATGCGGGCAGGAAATCAATCAGCCCGATGCTCGGAACCCCGGAAGTTAAACACCCCGAAGGCGTTTACGTATATTCACTGAGTGATGAACACGGGCGCTTGAAAACAGAAGTGGGTGGGGTTACTCCCCAGGTAGGTCAAAAAGTTGAAATCTGGGTGTGTGATGCCAACAGCACCATCTCCCAGTTCGACCGCTTCTATGTTATTCGTGATGAGGTCGTCGAAGATGTTTGGAAAATACCGCTGGGTGGAATAAACACCTAACGGGTTCGCTGTTTTACACTCTAGTAAATTTAATCCCATTCCCGGAAGGATCTTTCACAAATAATCCGCCCTCTGTATCTTCGGGTCCTGTACCTGCCAGCGTGAGCCTGGCCCGCAGGGCATCCAATGAAGCTTCATCAGGTAGAACTACCGTAAAGTAATCCAGCCCGACGGCATCCTTGGAGGCGGGTGGGGCTCCAACGCCGTTCCAGGTGTTAATCCCCAGGTGATGGTGGTATCCGCCAGCGGATAGGAACCTGGCGCTCGGGAAATCGGCGTTCATCACATCAAACCCGACCATATCCTGATAAAAGGCTGCTGCGACATCCAGATCACCAACATGCAGGTGCATATGTCCCAGTACCGATCCGGGAGCCATTCCACCCCATTCTTCCCCAGCCTGCGCCTCTGCGATCACCCCGTCGAAGTCGAAGGGATCGGTGGCCATCTTAATTTTTCCATCCTGGTATTCCCATTGCGTGCGCGGCAGGTCGCGATAGACCTCAATCCCGTTCCCGTCAGGATCGGAGAGGTAAATCGCTTCGCTCACCAGGTGGTCGGCAAAGCCCTGAACGGGGGTTTTGCTCTCGACCAGATTGCGCAGGAAGTTGCCCAACTCCCGCCGGGAAGGCATCAGCAGAGCGAAATGGTACAGCCCGCTGCGACGGGGATAATAGGAAGCGCCTGGATGCTCCGTGAGAGCTAAAAGGTCGGTCTGGCCCGCGCCTAGGTAGGCCTTGTTACCAGTCTGTTGGCGTAGTTTCAACTCCAATATATTTTCGTAAAATAAAATCGACCTCGATAAATCGGGTGTCCTCAGGTGCACGTATCCTAAGTACGTATTAGCTGGGAGGGACATAAGATATCAATCTCCGTTATTCCATTAAGATATAGTAATATATAATTAAGACGAGATTCCGCATCGATTAATTACCTTAAAGTCCTCTCCCGCGGGTGATGTTCGTTTCAGCGGTCCTGATTCTGCTGCTGGGGATTTTCAAAACTGAATACACTCCCTTTGTTGATTGCAGTGTTTCTACTGCTGCTCGCCCCTGTGTTCTCTGCTTTTAAGGTCTGGCTTCAAATGCTCGACCAGGGAGCCTGATCAACATTTATCGGGAGGATACCAGGCCATTCATAATCTATGGATTTGGTCGATCAGGGACACAGGCCAGTTGGCTCTCTATCGTTCGACATAAGCCAAAGATTGTACGGCGTGGAGTATTGAATTGGCAGCTTGCTCCAGGGTCTAACTGGCTGCAGGCCTGGATGGCTTCACCTGGCGGCGGTCCACCAGTTCCTTTTTGAGACTGTCGCCCCCCACTGGTTGGAAGTGCCTGATCAACAGGCTCATCACCAGCAATGTCACTCTCTTCAGATAGGTCTGCATATTGTTCGCCAGTCAAATCTACTGTCTCAACCCCGCCGCGCACGCAGCGGGCGTAATTATCGATGCGTACCTGGTCGTTCTGGCCGGGTGAGCCGCGCCCGTTGGGATAGTCCGCCGGGTCGCCGCTTTTGGGGTCGCTGCGCTGAGCGCCGGCGCCGTGGATGTTGAACAGATCCCCATCATCTCTCACACCGTAAGCCTGGCCGAAAGCGATGTAGACCGCGTTCTCGACTGACGGACTGTCCAGGTGGGTGGTGCTGGTCCAGTACCATGATTCGGTCTCGGTCAGATTAAAAATCGGATCGATAGCCGCTTCTTGCTGGGCGGGATCCAAAGCGTCAGGAGCTCTGGTATAGTCCACAATGCTTTGTAATTCTTTGGCATTGGGCAGCCGCCAGTCATTGTCACCGGCGGTTTCCAGATCCTGGCAGTAACTCAACGCCCCCTCCCAATTCACAGTCGATGCGCTGTCATTTGCCTGCCATATCAAGCCGGTGGCTTTATCGCTGATCGTCCCATCTCCGTTGTCGATAAATTGATTAACCCCGTAGTCGGGATTGCCGCGCACGTAGCGTATGAACTGCCTTATTTCACCTCCGTAAAGGCGGGTCCTGCCGTATCCTTTTATGCGACCATCCGCGAAATTTACCCCGAAGGTGGTGGCGCTGGAAATCCCGGTCGTGCCTACATATTCGGTGCTTGACCAGTACTGGGCATCGATTAAACGTTCCCCAGCGCTTTCATCGCCAAAGCGGAAATCAAAGTAATCCGTGTCTATGTATGGAATCTCCTTGAAAGAGGTGCCGTTGAAATCGATCAGCGAATAGAGTTCTTTGATGGTAGGCAGGCGCCAATCGTCGTAGCCCGCCAGGTCGAATGTCTCGGCTCCAGCGATCGCCTGATCGAAGGTCACCTTATTGGTAAGATCGGAGGTTTGCTGCCACATTAATCCAGTGTTCAGATCGCTAACCGTGCCGTCTCCGTTGTCGATATAGCTGGATTGTGCGCCAGCATACTGCGCGTCCTGTCCGTGGAATGGTTCGGTTTCAATGGGGCAGGAGATAATTTGGTCATTGTCATAGCATATCTCCTGTCCGGTATCAACGATAACGTAGAAGTCCTTTGTGGTCCCTTCCTGGAAGGAATTGTCACCTGGTAACACGGAAACTAAGGGAAGATATTCTTCTGGAGTTGTTTCATCAGGGATCAGGAATTCTGAGGGCTGGTCCTGGAGCGCAGCAGGTTCGCCTTGAGCGTAAGTTGTATTCTCGCTTGAAAAACCGCATGCTGAGGTAACAATAATGAGAATCAATAAAAGAACGAGTAATTTTTTATACATTTTTTCTCCTGACAATCTGAAGTTAGGAGGATCGTATCATTCATTTATTCAGATATTGTTCAGAAAGGGTTTGGAATTAGACTAGAGGTAATGATGGGTACCTATAGAGCGGATTGGCAGCCAACCAAACCATGCGTGATGTAGAAGATGCGGGTTCCTGGACCATTCAACTCCCAGTGGGTACGCAAACTCATAAAACTCGTACTCATTTGGTTTACCGGACAGGATGAATTTAGACGGAAGAAAACCTGTGTAGGGCAGCATCGAATCCCGAAGGACCAGCATTGAATACCGGTGGGTTAACGTTCGGTCAAGTAGAAGGGTGATCCAGTATTTATTTGAAAACTTTAGATTGGATTTAAAATGAAGTACACACTGAACAACACGATGGTCACCAGGGTATAGACGGTCAGCACATTGTTGACGTAGCGTTTTTCATCTTCCAAATCCGGCCGCATATACAAAGGGATGATAAACGGCGGCGGCAGGATCAGCAGCGTGAACATGGCGGCTTGAAAATATTCGTTTAACCCTAAAATATTCCTGACAAGAATTGTGCTCAACAATACTGCCAACGGCAGCAGTATCAACAGCCGCAGACTGATCACGGTTGAGGCTTCTTTAACCCGGCCGCGATCGAGTTGGATGCCGTAACCCACAATTAGCAGGATCAATGGGACGGTCAGGTTTCCCAGATATCCCAGGGTGAGCAAAACACCGCCGGTGACCGGAAGTTCGTAAAGGAGTTGCTGGATACCCAGCAGGTTTATCCCGATACCGGCCAGGATGGCGATGATCACTGGCGATTTGAAAAAGGAACCCAGCAGTTTACGGTTGTCCTGGATGCCGTCGCGCTTCTTATTAACATCGCCAGAAAGACAAACCAGATAAATAACTCATGTCCCAGATCAACGATGGCAAAGTGACCGATGTTATCCAACCCGTAGGCGCTGCCGTATAGACTGATGCCCAGCATGCCGTATTCAAATCCGGTCATCAGATACGGGAAGTATTCGTGTCCTGCGCCATACCGGGGTTGGAGCAGCTTTCCTAACCAGTACAATCCTACACATAAGGCAAATGTCAGGGCGACGATGACCAGAAATTTTGTTTCCAGCTCAATCTCCAGGAAGGAGATGAACAATACCGCCGGCAGCGCCAGGTTAACTACCAGTTTTTTCAGGTCGTCGACCGTGTTCTCGTTTATGAATTTCCAGCGGCGGAGTAAGTAACCGAGGAGGATTAATAGCAGGATGGGCAGTACGCGGTTGATGATATCGCTCATGTTTTTACCTATTCGTCAAGAACCCAATGATACCGCTAAATTTAGATGTAGTCGGATTCCTAATTGACCTTACTCTTCAGCCTTTTCAGCTGCGCCTAATAACTCCAGTAATTTTGGATACACAACATCGACCCGGCTGCCTTTACGGGTGGGTGTGATCAGGTCGTGAGGTAAATCCAGCTCTTTGGGGAACACGTAGTTCCCAATATTCTCGGCGCCACAATCCTTCCAGATAGTTACCATGGATTGGTTGATAGCATTATTCACCGATCGATCGGATGCGTTGGTTACCATGATGATCTCCCCGGCGGCCGGCGGGTATTCTTTTGCGGAGCGTTTCGTTGAAAAACCCACGATCAGGAAATCATCCAGGGCATGCATCGGGTAGCGCGTGTAGCCATAAGGCGCTGTCAGCGGGTTGTTGGCTTTGTGCACCGGGTCCCACCATTGGAAGAAATCCGGCATACGGTACGCCAGGTTAGCGAGAGGTTGGTTGAGCACGCTGGGGATAAAACCGATCCCCAGGAATGGTGAGACCGGCGCTGCCAGGTCGATATCCTCCCGTTCCTGCGCCAGCCAGACCGTCAACGCGCCGCCGCCGGACAATCCTGAAATTGTGAGGTGCTCCCCCAACCCCCGGCCGATATCCGCGCTTTGCACGGCAAAACTGAGCATCTCTTCAGGGGTCCGATTCTTGAGCGCTTCACCGGTTCGCTCGTAATAGCCGTGACCGGGCATACGCGGGATATAGACGTTATATCCCTTTTGAATAGAACGCTTCTCCCAGCTGGGCGAACTGTTCCGGGCAGCTTGTGAAGCCGTGCAGCAGCACGATGGCCCGCTCCGTCTCCCGGTCGTGAGTCTAGCAGACGTGTGTAGCAGGTGGGGTTGATATCCGGATTATCTTTTTCCTGGGATTGTATTTCCTGGATGCGTCTGAGGGCATCCTCATAACCCAGAGCGGGGTCGGATGGAGGTAGGGATTTGATCTGGACGGGGATTACGGCCAGCAGGACCAATCCCAATATCAATAAAAACAACCCAATGAGTAGATAAGTGATCATTTTATGTCGGTGGAGCCAATCGGTCATAAAAGTAATTCACTGATTCAAATTGAAAACCCCTGCTATTATTAATTGAATAAGAAGCGATTATACCAGCCCGAACGAAATTTAGAAAAACCTTGCCCAAATGAAATCATGCATGGCAAACGTGGCATACCACCAGATACCTTACTGCTGCAATAAAGGTTTGATAATCGGAGATTCCTTCAGTATCTTTTGAACGGTATTCGTCTTGCCTTTCTGAAATGGAACGAAAACGGTTAATTCCAGCCGATTATAAATACGCCTGGTAATAAGCAGACACACGGGAGGATTATGCCTTTAAAAATTGGATGGATTCCAAATTTAGATGCGACCTAGCGCGTTATCAGGCTTACCCGCGGCCGGGTCAGGCGCAATGCCTGAAGCAAGATAGAAGAAGCCGAACCAGAACTTCCGTCGGGAAACGTGGTTGAGGCGGCCTTCCATTTCCCTTTGTACAGTCTCCCTCGGGCGCCGCTTCAGCACGCTAGCAGTCACGCCATAGGAACGCAAGAAGAACAGGATATGCCTTCACCACAGAGGGACAGTACCGCGGCCAAGCCATATCAAGGACGACGAGATGCCCTCCAGAAGTAAGAGCATCACAAGCTCTTGAGACGATGTGCCCGCAATCAGGAATCAACGTTATGGCGTAAGTTGACAGGACAGCATTCACACGCGGAGGAAACTCGAAATGGGATGCATCGGCGCACAGCAACTGGATATTGGTCCATTGGTTGGTTTCCGCAGTGTGCCGGGCTTGAGCCAGCATCGAGTCGCTCAAGTCGACACCGATGACCGTCCCTTTTGGACCGACTGCCTGGTAGAGTAGTGAGAAGTTGAGGCCTGTACCACAGCCGATGTCAACGACAGTGTCGCCAACCTTCAAATCCAGTTCTAATACGGCCTGTTTTCGCCATCCTGATATATTGAAGCCGAACCAGGCGAATACATCAAAAAGCCTCACAGACAGATCATACCTGGGCGCTCGTTGGCGATATGCGTCAATAACCTCTTGTCTTTTCCCCGGCTCATTTACCATTACAATCTCTCCTTTCCAATGCGATGTATGGCGTGGAAAATTGAACAGACGGAGCGGACAAATTGTTCGGTTCAGCATCGTGGTACTTTCAATTATATCCTGCCGATATAAGTACCCGAAGTGCATCAAGCGTAATCCATTTACTGGGTTGATTTCGCTTTTCAATGGGCCAGGTACGAGAGATAGAATCGCACAACCATCGTCCTTGGTTATCCTGTCGATCCAGCAGGAGTTTGAGCAAAGGCGTAAACCGTGCCTCGTGAGAGTAACCATGAGCGGCAAGCGCCTTGAGCGCGCTGAGCAAGTCCCACGCACGCGGCACACCGAAAGTTTACCATTGTTTGTGTTCACCTTCAAAATCGAATTTGGCATCGAGCAGCGCATTAGCCAGGCGCTGTACCACCTGTTTGGACTGCGTTGATTGCTGGTCGGTGGGGAGGGCAGCCAATCCGTTAAGCGCCGCGATTGCGCCCCACAGGCAATCTTGGTGCTGGTAGCGTCCGCAGTCAAGCGCATCGTCTGTGGACATGTCTTCGATGAGAAAGGCGAACGCAGCCTGCACACGTGGGTCGTCTCTCAAACCGAAGTAGATCAGAAAGGGAAGATGTTGGCCAGTAGTGCATGGGAAGATTCCACTGCGAAGTACCTTCGTCAATGAAAAGCCGCCGCTCTCATGTTGGCAGAATTTCAGGAAGGAATCACAGCCAGCGGCGGTACGCTTGTCGGGAGAAACGCCCAGCATGTGCAGTAAGGTGAGCGCGGCTACAGCTCCCCGTGCGGTGTATGGTTTGGTTTCATCGTCGCCCCAATAACCATCAGGGTGCTGAAGGGCGAACAACTCCATCACCAACGATTGTTGTGCGATGGCTGATCTGGTTTCCAACACTTCGGTGTCACCAGAAGACCGGTCGAGAATATCAATAAGTGTCCAGTAACGGATGGATGGATTTTCAGGAGTTAGCAGCCATGGCAACGGATCATCACTCAGTAGTTCTTGCCAATTTTTCATTATAAACCTTTCACCTTGTATATAGCTTCTTACAGAGAAAGCGGGCTCACTGGTTGATAAGCAAACAACTTAATGCTCAATTTCAACCATACGCTTCTGATATGAATCAGTTTTGAGGTATAACGCGGATACAGTCATCCTGTAGATACTCATTAAAATAGAACCTGAAGATAATGTAATTAATAGGAGCTTATATCTAATTTTACAATAAATGATTAAATCAAATAATAATAAAACAAAACCCAAAAAAATCTCGGTAAAGTCCGTGGAAAAATTGGTCTGAAAAAGTTATCCGCCAAAAAGGAACAGGCATAATAGAATCGGATAAAATTACACAAACATTTACACGGCAAAATGGATCAGCATGGTATAGCTGCGGCCGAGTGGGAAGATTGGACGACGCGGCGGAAATGGCGCAAAGCAGCATTGAGCTGTCCATCCAGATTGGTGAGCAGCGATTGTTGGGTTGGTTGACATCACTTCATGCACTATCTATGCTCGACTGGATGACCTGGAGACAGGCTGAGAATTTACTGCAGCGCGCTTTGATGAATTGGGGAGCAGAATCGATCTGGCTCGCACGCTGGTCTACCTGGGAGGCTTGTATATTGCGCGGGACGATAAAGTTCAGGCGCGGCCGGTAGTGGAGAGAGCCCTGGGGATTTTTGAAGAATGCGGGGCAATGGGATATGAGGGTGATGCCAGGGAGTTGTTGAAAGAACTCAATTAATGAAGCCGGTTTTTTAATGGAGCTGGATATTTAAGTTTGCGGTTTTTGCTCCATCCGAATGAAAAAAAATTGTGGGGAAATTCTTCAGACGTGAGACGAATATCTGATAATTCAGGAAGATTTGATATCAACATCTGCGCAATCGACCGTTGCCCTCTCGCAATTTTAAATTCCCTTCTTTTTCCGCATGTGTAATACAGGTATGAATACGCACTCAACCGTTGTAAAACAGAATGTAATCTCAGGTAAGGAAAAATCTTGATCTCTTCATCTGAAATTGGAAATTCTTTGTTATATTCTTCCAGGAAAATACTTTCGGCGCTGTGATTAAAATAACGATTATTGTATGCGAAGTCATTGAGAAAGTATGCCAGATCATGTAGTTTCCAATTCAAATGCGAGAGTTCCAAATCAATTACGTATAACGGAGCATCCCTCCTCATCAAAATATTGGATAAACCAAAATCTCCATGTATATGGAGTATATCGAGTTTGGCGTTCTCTACCAATTCGGTCGTATAGATTAGTGCAGATTTTATCAAGTCGATATTTAATCGTAATTTATCTCGAGGCTTATCCCGATTAGATATCCCGGATTGTGTAAATTCTCCCATTTTTGTTCGACAAGACTCAAGCTGTTTATAGTACCAATTCATTTCTCTGTAGTGCTTCCCTGTTCCAAGCGATTCTCTTTCGCGAGTGCTCTTTGTTGATTCGAAATTTTTCAATAATGCGTGCAATTTTCCCAGTGATTTACCAGTTAATCCTAAAATGCGACTACTATGAAAACCTCGGAAGTAATAAAAGTGCATTGGATGGTAACCATCTATATATTCAAAAACCACATAGTATTTATTATTTCTGGAGATTATGGTCGAGCCGTCCAAAGCAGGAATTAATTTTGGCACAGGATAAGCGGCTTGAACTAAATAATCTAAAATCGTGTGCTCATGTTTGAAATCTTGTTTTATCACGATATGGTTTATATTGCTTAATTATATAGCTGAAATTTTTATGTTTGAACTTGAATGCTTTACTGCGGTCGTAGAACACCGGGGAAATGTCTTTTGGTCCAGGATCAATACCATAGTCTTCACTTATAACATTTAAGAAGGTGTAATATTCCCGTTTCCAATGCAGACTTGATTTTGATGAATGATACAAAAATTTAGGATGGGGTGGGAGGAAGTTTTGTGTGAGGGGCATAGTTGGATTGATCCAGTAAATCACAATTAATATTTTTCGCCTCAATTATAATTGATTAATTCCGCCTGTCCACTCAAAATGCATTGAGGATTGATTTAATCTAACGATAACTCCAAATTCGCTGGATTTCATGGCGATCCTTCTGTCATCATGGAAGCTGATAATAACATTGGATTATTGACGATACTTTCCTTGGTTGCTATAATAAATATATCCTGATAATCTTTTGGAGAAACAATCCACGCGAATACGCGCGCATTCGCGCGGATACACGTGGGGAGAAGGACAATGAATACATCGAACCCGCTCAATCCGCTAGCGGATTTCTTTTATTAAGTAGGAGGTGGAAATCTAAAAAATTTTTCTAAGAAATTACCAGTCTGATAAAAGTTTTTGACGATTGAATTATGGGAACAAACACCAATACAAAACAGCACACGATGGTGGGTGGCGGTAAACAAACACATATTGAACAAGGAAATCTGGAGGGTAAAATGAAACTATTGAGATTGCGTGATAAGCTTATCAATTGGGACCTGGTGACAGACATAACGATCAGTGAAAACAGCAGGGGTGTGAAAACAATGTATGTCAAGTTTGGGTCACACAAGCTTCGCCTGGATGCTTCAGAAACATTGGGCCTCGAAAATTGGATGGAAAGAAACCACGATATCGAAGATATTCAGCTGATCCAGCCGAGGTATAAGAGTCCGGACCAGATCATTCGAGAGAAGGAAAGAGAACGACAGAGTTCTTGACGGGGTCAGATCTTTTCTACTTCTAAAGCAAAGGAAAAGATCTGAATTAATTCAAGAAGATTTTTCCATCAATCGATCCTTATACACCCGGTAACCGACTGCTAGCTGTTCGATCACATTACCCAGGACCATATCGCCCAGGTCGATTGGATCCTTGCGGATCAATTTGCGGCCGTTGTTCATTAATCCCAGCAGGATTCTGTTCTTTTTGGAGAGCACCCTGATCTGCGGGATCACCGGTTCTATTTCGCGTTTAATAATTTCTAACATATACTGGTTATTATCTAATTTATCCTCGTTCTCTTCAAATATCCCCCACCATTTCTGGGTATTAGAAAGCGTTTCGTCTAAGATTTCTCGTGCTTCATCCCCGTAGATATACCCGAAATGCCCCAGGCTCAGGCTATTGTAATCCATCTGTTTTAACTTATCTATCGTGTAGAGGAAGTCGTCGGGATCCCAGGCGGGTGGCATGAACGGCGGCAGGAACAGTCCATCCGAAATCTTATTACCCACCGCATCAGCCACGAACAAATTACCGTTCTTTTCATCCAGTATTCCGATCTGATCGCTGGCGTGCCCGGGTAAATCGTATACCCGCAAGTTGATCTCACCAATGTTAAGGCGATCGCCATCCTTGATGGGGACCACATCCTTAATACTCGCATAGGGACCGCGATCAAAATCCTTATTGTAATTTTTGTCCGCTAACAATGGTATCGTCTTGGGGGAAGCCAGCACGTCGAAACCTTTTTTCTCCTTGGCGGCCTCTTCCCTTAATATCGGAATTCCCTGGGCGTGGTCATAGTGGGCGTGGGTGAGGATAATTATGTCGGGCGGGAAAGCTTTCAGTTTACGAAGCGTTTTAACCAAGCGCGGCGCTTCCGTGCGCGTCCCGGAATCGATCAGGCAGGTCATTTCATCCTGTATTAGATATACGGCTCCGGCCCCGGCAATGCCGTACAAACCGAAATCAATCAAGGTGGTGTTGTCGATTATTTTACCCGGATGCCTTCTGGCTGACATGTGATCCTCCAATAATGTGATGGTTTATTCTACAATAGATCATAAAATAAATCCCATAAAACATGATATATTACGATTTTCTGATTTCCGAATAATTGGTTTCGGCAATAATTGTTAGATATTGGAGATACCCATGTCAATAGAACCTTTTGCTCTGGAACGCTACTTTGCAAAACACGAATTTTCCGCCCGCTACCTGTTGTCCAGTTCGGACTGCAAATCGCTCTCTATGTCTGACCTGGTTGGGATGGCGGACGAGGAAACCAGGCAGCTCTGGGAAGGGTTGAAATTGGGGTACACCGAATCCAGCGGGCATAGGCTGCTGCGGGAGGAGATCGGGGCCATATATGACGGTATAGAAATGCATGACACCCTGGTGGCTGCGCCGGAAGAGATCATCTACCTGCTGATGCACGCGCTGTTGAAGGCGAGTGATCACGTGATCTGCACTTTCCCTGGATACCAGTCGCTGTACGAAGTGGCGCGTTCGATCGGATGCCAGGTCAGCTGCTGGGAACCGGATGAAGAGCAGGGCTGGCATTTTGATATCGAATGGCTGCGGGGTGAAATTCGGGCGGACACCAAACTGCTGGTGGTTAATTTTCCGCATAACCCGACCGGTTATCTGCCAACGATAGACGAATATATGGCGATCATCGAATTGGCGCGAGCGCGAGGTATTTACCTGCTGTCGGACGAGATGTACCGCTTCCTGGAGATGGAAGAGGGGACCACTTTACCCTCCGCATGCGAACACTACCGGCGGGCATTTTCGCTGTTCGGAATGTCGAAGAGCTTCGGACTGCCCGGGCTGCGTATAGGCTGGATGGCGACCAGGCAGGGGGATATCCTGGAAATGATGGCGGGTTTGAAGGATTACACTACCATCTGCAGCAGCGCGCCGAGCGAGATCCTGGCCATCATCGCCCTGCGGAATCGATCGCGGATTGTCGGGGAACAGCTGAAGCGCGTACGCAGAAATGTTGATGCCCTGGATAATATTCTTCACCGAATATAAGGGAATGTTCAGCTGGAACCGGCCGCTGGGAGGTTCGATCTGTTTCCCCAGAATGCTATCGGTCGACGACACGTATGCTTTTTGCACAAAGTTGGTGCAGGAGAGCGGTATTATGCTGGCGCCATCTAGGATTTTTGATTTCGGAGACCAGCATGTGCGCATTGGTTTTGGGCGTGAGGATCTGCCGGATGTGCTGGATAGGTTTGGGGAGTATTTGGATGAGAGGTTTTAGTTAAATAGACCGTCCACGAATACACGAAAGATGTTGAGGCAGAAGGCCGTCCACGAATTTGTTCACGAATACACGAATGTTTTACGCCAACGATCATATATGAAGTGACTCGATTGGTTTTACTTAGAACCCATATTCAAACTATCATTCACATACAAATATAATTGTGGAGTTCATTCGTGCTTTAGTACTTCGTATATTCGTGTTGCGAATCAATTCGTTCTTTAGTACTTTAGTAGATGGTTTTCACTCGAAATTAATACTAGCTATTCATCCCCACCCACTATACAGTGATATAGTACTCTGGCGCTGCACCGTTTTTACGATTGTTTACTATTGTTTTACAAACATAAACCTACTTAGCTGAACGGAAAAATTAGACCGAGGATAAAATGGAACAAACCAAATTTTCACCATTAACAACCTACCGTGAATACCCGCTCGAGGAAATGAAGCGCAGGGTAGCACAATTCCGTGTGGATATCCAACGCCGGCGCTCTGTACGCCAGTTCTCGAAGCGAGCAGTGCCGCAAGATATCATTGAGGATTGTCTGCTCGCTGCCGGCAGCGCTCCCAGCGGCGCTAACCTGCAGCCCTGGCATTTTGTGGTCGTAAAGGATCCTAAAATAAAGAGCAGCATACGCGCAGCCGCCGAACAGGAAGAACACAAGTTTTACCTCAGCCGCGCTCCGCAAGAATGGCTGGATGCGCTTGCGCCATTGGGTACCGATGAGCACAAACCTTTCCTTGAGGATGCACCCTATCTAATCGTTATCTTTGCTCAAAGTTATTCGCAATTGCCAGACGGAAGTAAGGTCAAAAATTATTATGTCAGCGAATCGGTAGGAATCGCGACCGGCATGTTGATCACCGCTGTACACAACGCCGGTCTTGTTTCGCTAACGCACACGCCCAGCCCTATGCGCTTCTTGAACCGCATTCTGGTTAGACCGGAAAATGAGCGTCCATTCCTGGTGCTGGTAGTTGGTTATCCAGCTGAAGAAACACAGGTGCCGCACATCAGCAAAAAAGGTCTTGATGATATCGCTACTTTTGTCTGAAATCATCTTCCAGACTTTATTTTCTGGTTGTAAGTTTTCATAATGTATTTGGTCAGGCTTCTTATTTCCTTGGCTGCCTGTCCAGCCTATCATTCCCTGGTAAAATCGGTGGATTGGAGGTGATTTATGGTCAAAACCAATCCGGACCCGGCTTACGGAGCCGGCATGGAACCCTTTCACGGAATCCCTACATTTATGCGCCTGCCAGCCAGCCGTCAGTTGGAGGGGATTGATGTGGCTGTTGTGGGCGTTCCCTACGACAGCGGCGCCAGCTACCGCAGCGGGACGCGTTTCGGACCGCGGAAAATCAGGGAAGCCTCACTGCTGCTGTGGGGATATAACGAAGTCATGGGAGTTGCCCCTACCAAGGTTTTAAATATTGTCGATTATGGGGACGTAGAGATCATCCCGGTGGACATCCAGGCGACAATGAAATCCATCCATTCACAGGTGGGTGGGCTGCTCGAAAAAGGTGTCAGCGTGGCTGCGCTGGGTGGGGACCATTCCATCTCCCTGCCATTGCTGCGGGCGCATGCCGATAAATTTGGTCCCTTGGCTGTGGTGCATTTCGATTCGCATCCGGACACCTGGGACGAGGAATATGATGGCTTTCCTTTCAGCCACGGCACACCCTTTATCCGCGCCATCGAAGAGGGTTTGATCGATACCGGCGCGTATTTGCAGATTGGCATCCGTGGACCAACCAGCGGTATAAATGACCTGCAGGAAGCGCGCCGGCTTGGGGCTCAGATCATCAAGATTGAGCAGGCGTTTGAAATGGGCATCCCGGCTGTAATCCAGGAGATAAAGGTAAAAATGGGAGATCGCCCGGTATATGTATCGCTCGACATTGATGCGCTCGACCCGGCTTACGCTCCAGGGACCGGCACACCTGAAGTGGGCGGTTTCACCAGTTTTCAGATGCTGCAGCTTGTGCGAGGATTAAAAGGTCTCAACCTGGTCGGTTTTGACCTGGTCGAGGTGTCACCTCCCTATGATCCCAGCGAGATCACTTCGATTTTAGCAGCCAACCTGGCGTTTGAATATCTGTCGCTGCTGGCGCTTGCCAAGCAGGGATGATTTTCTATGCATAAGGAGACAAGCCTTGGGCTCAAACATCAATTTTATTAAGAAAACGCTCTTCTACAAGAAAGAATTTAACCAATGGCAGCAGAAATTCGATGCGTTCGCTCCCAAAGTAGGGGACCAGGCGCCGGATTTTGAACTGCAGTACATTAACGCTGAAAAGGATGCGCGGCTGTCAGATTATAAAGGGGTAAAGCCGGTTGCGTTAATATTTGGTAGTTTCACTTGACCGCCGTTCGTGAGCGGGACCGTAAGTTTGCGCGAATTATATGAACGCTATCACGAACGGGTGCAGTTCCTGACAGTGTATATCCGTGAAGCGCACCCGGTGGACGGCTGGTGGTTTGGAGAAGGGCTCCCGGGCTGGTTGGTGCGTATGCGTATGCCGATGGCAGCTTATGATGTGTATGATCCGCAGGATTTCGAAGAACGGCGCGCGGTGGCTGGTGAGTGTGAAGCATCGCTCAAGTACGGCATTCCCACCCTGGTGGATGGGATGGACGACCGCGTTAGCGAAGCCTACGCCGCTAAACCGACCCGTTTGTACCTTGTGGGGGAAGATGGGCGGGTAGTGTACGCTGGAGGGTTGGGTCCCTGGGGTTTTAACCAAAGGAACTCGAAGCGGCGATTGAGGAGTATCTGCGCTTAATAATGGAATGCCAGTCCTTATTGGAAGTTGAAAATTATGTCTGAAATACACAGGTAGAAAACAAAAAATCTTATCTGCTGACGATCAGTTTGCCGGATTTGAAGTCCTGGAGACCATCGAACGCTTTAACCAGAAAAATGATATCTTCCGGCGCTCCTGGTGGGATGATACCGTTCGCACGGAGAAGACCGATCTATTTTATGCCACTTACCGTGAACCGTTAAAAACCTGGCGTAAAGCGGACGGCTTCACGCAGAAAGACTACGCTCTGCGCAACGCCAGCTGGCATGTGAGCGATATCTTCAGCGAGCTAAAAGAAGACCAGGACCGCCGTGAAGGTTTCACGGACGTCTTTACTGTGCAGCGCGAGCCGGCCTCCGCAAAGATGGAAATGGGCACGCCCCAGGAAGCGGCAGCCGAGATCAAACATGTAGCGCTGGCATTCGGGGCGGGGTTGGTTGGCATCACCCATTATGACCAACGTTGGGAGTACGCCAGCCGTTTCAGCGACATAAAACTGGTCGAAAAGCCTCCCGAAATACCAGAGGGTCTAGATCACGTGGTCGTGGTCGCCCAGCCGATGGATTACGCGTGGATCAGAACCGTCCCCTCGGCATTGAGCGGAGCGGCCACCGGGTTGGGGTATTCACACGACGCGCTGGTTGTGATCTCCCTGGCGCAGTATATCCGCAACCTGGGTTACCAGGCCGTAGCCAGCATGAACGACACCTCCATAATGGTGCCCTATGCCATCAAAGCCGGACTGGGGGAATACGGGCGCTTTGGCGTGTTGATAACAAAGGAATACGGTCCCAGAGTGCGTTTAGGCAAGGTGTATACGGATTTACTGCTGGCGCACGACACTCCTCAGTTTTTTGGGGTGAAAGCCTTCTGCGATATCTGTAAACGCTGCAGCGAGGCCTGCCCGGTCAGCGCCATACCGGACGGGGAGCCCTCAACGGAAACATACAACCGCTCAAATATTAAGGGTGTGCGAAAATGGACCATCGATCCTGAAAAATGCTTCGGCTACTGGGCGGCACAGAACAGCGATTGCTCCATCTGCATCCGGGTCTGCCCGTACAATAAAGATTACAAGAGTTGGCTGCACCGCTTAGCCTTGAAATTAGCTGGAACACGCTTGCGGCGCCCTTTGCTGGTCCTGGATGCCTGGCTGGGATATGGGGGACGCTTAAAACCAAAACTCTGGTGGCAGAGAAAAGAAAGCTATTATTAAAGATACAAGGGAGTAATGCATGTGGCAGGATTTTAAAGATTTCGCCAATCGCGGTCGAATATTCGATATGGCGATCGGTATCATCATCGGGGCGGCTTTCACTTCGGTGGTAAATTCGCTGGTGAATGACATTATCATGCCGCCCATCGGTATGCTGCTGGGTCAGGTAGATTTTTCCAATATGTATATCACCCTGCAGAATGGTGATCCGATGGGACCTTATGCTTCACTTGAGGAGGCGACTGTCGCTGGTGCGGTGACCATTAATTACGGCGTTTTTATCACCAACACGATTACTTTTCTGATCGTCGCTTTTGTTGTCTTTTTTTTGATGCGGGCAATAAACCAGGTACAGGAGGAGCTTTTTGAGCCCGAAGAACCTGAGGCGCCAAACACAAAAAAGTGCCCGTATTGTTTTTCTGAGATACATGTCGACGCCAGCCGCTGCCCGAACTGCACTTCTGAAATCTGAGCATCGTTAAATTTACGATACTGTATCATTTTTCCATATTTTAGTATTTACAAAAAGAGAGAACTCCAATCTAATAAGGTTACTACGACCAAGAAAAGGAGTTCTCAATGACAGAAAAGACTGTCAAAATAAGTATAACAACAGAAATCAATGGAAAAGCGATAAAAAGAGAAACATCAGTCAGAAGCAGCAAGTCTGGATGGTGAAATGATCGAGGTAATGAGTCCAACTGATAAGGGAAGCGATCACAGGAGGGTTTAGAGGCAATTGATGATCAAATACGAGAAAGAGAAGCAAAAAGCTGGAAGAATCTTGGGCGAGAAAAACACCGGGTAATCACAGCAGTTGGAGAGGTAGAAATAAAGAGAAGAGTGTATCGAGATGGAGCTGGGAAAAGGCGAAAGCCGTTGGACGAGAATGATGGGGTTGGGATCGGTATCAACGGGAAACGAATGTGGTACGAATGATGGGTGCATGGTTAGCAACGCAGAACTCATACCGGGATGCAGCGGATGAGTTGAGTTACCTGGTGAAGAATAGGATCACGCACAGCAAAATCCAGCGTATGGTGTGGTCAATTGGCAATGCACTGGCAGACGTGGAAGAAGCAGAGATAAAGCAATGGGATGGGGCAGAAGATGGGGAAGAGAAAATAAGTGCGCCGGTTCTGTTTGGGGAGAGTGATGGGGTAATGATATCGCTTGCAGAGAGAGAAGAAACGCAAGATTGAAGCAAGAGTTGGGATCATGTATACGGGTAAGAAGACGATCGGAGTTGGTCGCAAAAGGCTAGAAAAACAAGGTGTGCATGACAAAAATAGTGCGAAATAGCGAGGAATGGAAGCAGATCATCCAGAAAATGGCGGATAGACACTACGACCTGAGTGCTGTGAAGTATTTGGTTACTGGGGGAGATGGCAATACTTGGGTAAAACGAAGTTTTGATTATATCTGGGTAGAGAAGCGAGACAATGTGCTTGACAGGTTCCACTTATACAGAGCCAGTAAGACAGCATTGGGGTTCAATCGAGAAACAATGCAGATGGTAGAATTGAATGCGCCAGGAAGGATTGAGGACTGTAGCAGATGAGCTTTTTATAGCGGAAAGAGAATGCCAGGGGGAGAAAGAAGAAGAGAATTATAGAATACATCCAATATCTGGAAGGTAATCAGATTTCACTGAAGGACGTACAAATATCAGAAAATGGCCATAATCTTAGTCTTGGAGGTATTGAAGGCAATGTTGATAAATTGGCTGCCAGGAGAATGAAAGGTAGAGGGCGTAGTTGGCGTATCCCCGGGGCTAGGGCAATGCTGACCTTATGCAGATACAGACCTCAGTTGCGTGACCTGGCATTGAAGCTTACCAGACATCAGAGCGAGTACGCTTCACCAAAAGGAAGAAAACTATTTCGTATGGCAGTTGGTTACATTGTTCATTACCTCTTTTTTCAGGCTCATACCAGAATAAGCCCTGGGTCAAGGAGCTAAAAAGGAATATCAACAATCGAAGAGTTCTCTCAATGGAATATCTGTAAATATGGAAATTCTTGACAGTAACTAATTTACCTGTAGGGTTATTATTAAAATAGAAAATGGTATAATTAACTTGGCATTAATATTACAATTTATCAGAAGATAAATTTAAGAAAGGAGGATTATCGAGAGAAATTGCATAAATAATGCTCGCCAACGTTTGCACCGGGATGGTGGCGGGTGAAAAAATCATTTTGTTTATCGTTTGGCTGGTTTTCGATGGTGTAATGGCTGGCTTTTTTCACAAGAGGATCAACCGCTGCCAGTCCCTGTTGAAAACCTAATCGGAAAAATCATTTATCATAAACGTGAGGAGAAAATATCATGTGTTGCTTTTTAGTTGCTCTTTTTGCATTCGGCCCCAGGCTGGCAATTTTAATCTGGTGGCTCATCAGTCCGGTTTATATCAGCAATGCGTTCGGTAACTGGATTCTTCCCATTCTTGGGATAATTTTCCTGCCCTGGACATTGTTGATGTACCTGATCGTATATCCTGGCGGTCTTGTTGGATTTGATTGGATTATCGTGGCTCTGGGTGTGTTTGCAGACATTGCCAGCTATGGATCCAGCGCTGCCCGCCGCAGGGATGTACCTGGATATTCCGGTCCGTAATTTTCACAAATAATTAATTTCTTTTGAGGATGTAAAGTTATATTTGGTTCTATGTGCAGATATACTGCATAAAAACTACGGTGCTATAAAAACGACGGCAGACCAGCCGTCGTTTTTTATAAAAAATATTTTTAACCTGGCATTTATATTGCAATTACTTAGTAGAAGATGTAATGAAAGGAGGTTTATCGAGAAAAAATTGGAAAGATAATTCTCGCCAACGTTCGCACCGGGATGGTGGCGGGTGAAAAGATCATTGTGTTAATCGTTTGGTCGGTGTTCGAAGGCGTATTGGCTGGCTTTTTTCATAAGAGGATCAACCGCTGCCAGTCTCTGTTGAATACCTAATCGGAAAAATCATTATCATAAATATGAGGAGATAATCTTATGTGTTGTTTTTTCACAGCTTTAGTTTTCTTTGGCCCACGTTTGGGCTTTTTAGTTTACTGGCTGCTTCTCCCGGGAAAGGTGACCGCAGCCCTCGAAATGTTTAACTTAACATGGTTGGTCGGTATCCTGGGTCTGATCTTTGCCCCCTGGACGATCCTGATGTATGTGGTTGTCTTCCCGTTGAACGGCTTTGATTGGATCTGGATCGGGTTAGGCGTAGCAGCGGATATCTTCAGTTATGTGGGCGGCTACCACAATCGCGAGCAGGTACCCGGTTATACTGGCCCGTAAAGAATACGTATCTGCAATTTCTGTAGAGGAAATTAGATCATAAAAAGTAGTATATGCAGCTTTGCTGCATAAAAAACTCCGGTGCTCTTAAAACGACGGCTGACCAGCCGTCGTTTTTTTGATATGGCGGTTCAAATAATCTTATTGTTCAACCCAAGAATGTGTTAGGCGATAATTCCTTCAATCACCTGCGAGATAAAAAGTTATCACCGGTATACAACTGGCAGGTGGTTTCGATTCCAATATCCGACTAAACGCCCGCGTACCTCAACTCCCTTGCCTTCAATGTAAACTGTATATACAACCAGACAGGGCACACCCTTTTGGCATGCTGCGGCGACTGCTGAAGGATACTCTCCTGTCTTTTCGATAATAAATGTGTCCCCCACGGGTGTATCCTTCCCCGGAGGGAGAAAGCGCCCGACGAAGTGAGTACTATTGAAAGATGTGATCAGATAACGACCCGTATCACCGTAAACCGCGATGGGACCGCCAAATCTTCCTGAACCCGGGATGATGTTTATAAAATTATTAAGGGTGCCGTCTCCCCCAATTCGCCTTCCCCAATTCCCCTCTGAATCGGTACTGTAGCGCTCCCACCAGACAGCAAGATATTCATCCGGTCCGGATGCTAACGAGAGGCTGTCCTGCCAGGGACTACCGTGAACTGTGATAGGTTTTTCGGAACTGCAGGTAGATAAATCTGCATTACAGATTTTCCCTTTGATATTACCGTCACCTGCTCCACCGAACATGGTATAACCGATTAAATATTCTGTCCGGGCAGGGTTGAAAGCAATATCCGGGTATCTCAACCGTTTGGTGCTGGCAGCCACATCTTTTTCCCCGCACTTTTCCCCATCCCCTGCTTTCAGGCAGATAGCACCGATGACCAAATTTGTGTTCGAAAGCTTATTTTCATAGACAATCATCACCTGATCATTTTTCGTGTTATAAGCCATTGCGAGTGTCGGACCCCCCGGAGAATCGGTATTATCTTTGATCAGTTCCTGAGTGATGGTCTCCCCTTTCCAGGTGATTGATTTAACCCAAATCGCGTTATTAAAGCTTTTATCTTCAAAAACGCCTATCCAGTACGTATCATGTTTCGGTACGTAAACGATATCTGACTGTCGGAACCTTATATCTGTCAAACTCATTATCTGAAATGCCGTTCCAATGGTATCGCCATAGACACTCACTCTGCGCCCGTAGATTGATCTCCCAAAATCTGCTTCATTCAATTCATGCCAGATGACCATGAATTCTTTACGGTTGCTGTTATATGCAACCGAGTAATGCTCAATGGAAGTCTCATCCAGGTGAATTTTGATTAGGGGGCTGATAGGCGCGCTGGAAGACGGGCTGTCTGGCAATCCTGACGAGATCGTCTCTTCGGATCCGTTGTATCCCGCCAGGGCTGAGCTGCTTGCGAGGCAGAGTTGAAATAGGACAATCAGGAGAATAAAGTTTATACCGGTCTTTTTCATGCGTGCTCTCCTCAAAGAATTCGACTGATTATGTAAAACATTTCACCAGTGGTAATTCTGTTAAGAATTATCTCCGGTACGCGACAGGTAAATAAATCCTGTTCCAATATCCCACAAATCGCCCTTTAATATCGCTAATCCCCGATTTTTGATTTACTTCAGAATGAGCGACCAGGCAAGGGGCACTAAAACCGCATACCGCACCCAATCTGCCGTAGGCTAAAATGATGGATTTATCGATATAAAACTCATCCCCTTCGGGTGTATCTTTTGCGGATGGAATAAATCTCCCGAAAATATCCGTACCGTTGTGTGAGACTACCAGGTAACGGCCGCTGTCTCCGAATGCTACCCTGGGACCAAGGGCTTGCTTGCCTGATCCCTGGGTGATCTGCATAAAAGAATGTAGAGTGCCATCTCCGCCAATACGCCGTCCCCAAATTTTGTCTATCCCTGTACCATAGTTTTCGTGCCAGACAGCCAGATATTCATCAAGTCCGGCTGCCAGTGCAACGCTGTCTTGCTTTGGGTTCCCGGTGGGGGTGATGGATATTTCATCACTGCACCATGACATGTCGGATTTGCACCTTTTCCCTTTAATGTCATTGATGCTGCTGGCAAGCGTATATGCGATTAGATATTCATTCCTCACCAGGTTGAAAACCACGTCGGGCATTTCCAGCTTTTTGCCTGACGTAGCAGTCACCAAACCTCCTCCACATTCTCCTCCCAATTTTGCCTCAACACATTCCGTTTGAATAACCGACTCGGAGTCGGATGTGCTGCGCTCATACACGATCAGAACCTGGTCATCCTGGCTGTTGTATGCTATTGCAGAGCAGCAAGCGTCTTCTGTCCCGCTCGTGATCATAAATTGTGATTGAGTATCACCTTTCCAGTTGATCGATTTAGCCCATATTAACTTAGTTCCGTCTTTACTTTCGGTAAAGGTAACCCAGTACTTGTCGTACTTGGGAATGTAGACCACATTGGGATTTATGAATGTTTTATCCTTGAGGCTCATGATTGGAAATGCAGCCCCTAAAGTCTTACCATTGTTATCCACACGCCGCCCGTAGATTCCATATTCATAATCCGTATTCACAGGGTCTACCCAGATAACCAGGTATTCAGCATGTTTGCTGTTATAAGCCGCCACGGAGTCGTAATTTTCACTTTCATCAATGTGGATATCGATGGGTGGGCTTACAGGCGCGCTGTTAGAAGGAGCATCCGACAGTGGGGGCGGTGTGTTTAAAACTGAAGATTTTTCTCCAGCGAGAGCAGAACTGCCATCAATAGAAAATTGTAGGACGAACATTAATGTGATGAGGATTAACCTTGGTTTATTCATCCGCTGTCTCCTGATATCAGACATATTGAAATTATTTTTTCATAACCACCGGCAGGTAGGAGCGCTGGTGAAGCCCAACCAGGTAACCGTGGATATTGTAGAGTGGGCCGGGGTCATTCGCTTCGAATACAACCAGGCAGGCGGACGTTTGGCTGCAGGCAATCGCGGGTCTTTTCTGGTTGACGGGGTTGTCCTGGGGAGATAGAAAGCTCTTGATCGGTTCATTACCCTGGAATTCGGTTTCGGGGGTTAATATGCTGCCCCCGTGTTCGATCCGAAATTCACCACCTGAGAGGGCATCCTGTCCTGCCTTGATGAAACCCCCATAAATTCTCTGGTAGGTCTGCGTATCAAAAACGACGTGATTGCGCCAGGCAGCCAGGTAATAACCATGGCTGTGATATGCTGCATCGGGTTCATAGCGCTTTTTATTGAGGTCATAGGCAATTTCTATCGGGACACCAGCAAGCCTGTCTTTGGTTAACCTTCTCCCCCAGATGCTGGATGTGGCCGCGCCTTCATTTATTTCATGCCAGACTGCCAGGTATTCATCCTTTCCTGCAGCCAGGGATACATCGTCCTGGTCAGCCGTGAGGTTCACCTTCAGTGAATATTCTTTGCTGAACCAGTCCCGGTCACCAGAAATAAGCTTGCCGGCTGCCTGGCTTTTTTCATCGTAAGGGATCTGCCTGGTGTAGGCTGCCATGTATTGGTCCAGAGTCTGGTTGTAAACAACATCGGGCAGGCGGCGCATCTCAGGGAAGGCGCCGGCGATATTCATCTCGGCCAGGTGCTCAAGAGGCGCCGGTTTCAAGACATCCGCTTCGATCGTGCGCGAAAATGACTCGAGATATTTCTCATAAACGACCAGCAGTTCATCGGCTCGTTTGTTGTATGTCACTGCCGGGTACCAGTTCCTGGGCCAGGCATGGCTGAAAGTAAAATGGGAGGCCGCATCCCCCATTCCAGGGAGCCAGCTTAACATTAGATTGTGGGTGGTTGAGTTTTCCATGTATGTGTAGTAAATCCAGAAGATGTCCTGGACGGGTAGATATACCACATCTGGATGCAAAAATTCTTTCCCGGAGACATGTCTGATGGGGAAAGCGGCACCTTTTGGTTTACCATCACCACCCACCCGGCTGGCGTAAATTGCTGTTTCTCCTACTTTTAATGTACTGCTCCCACACAACCAAGTAATCGTTCTGATGGCTGTTATAAGCAGCAGCCGGATTTGATTTGTCGTATTCGTTGACGGCGACTTCGATTGGTCTGCTGATCCAGGGGTCTTCAGGCAGCAGGCTTGGGGTTAATAGCTGGGGCGTTCCACCCTGGTCGGATGGGTTTGCCAACGTCCTGACCCCGGCAAGTGAATATGTAAAAACCAGTGACAGGATTGTCAATTTAAGCGCAGTGGATTTCATGTTTTTCCTCCACTCCTCATAATGGAGTACTGGGCTTTGATGCAGCACGATTCGGAAATATTATTGAATTAATAAGTAAAAAGTATTCGTGTTCCTATCGGCAATCAGGGGGACGGGGGCAGCGCATACAGTAAAAAAGTATTGAATTGGCTGTTTTATCCCCCCTGAGTTATGACTGCCGTGGTTTGTATTTGGATTGTATGCTTAATCCTATATTAGAAATTGACTTTAAGCAAGGAATTGTTATTTGTTTTCTGGTTGGATTAATGCGGCAGATTGAAATCTACCAGTAGGAGCCATAGCCGATCATACTCCTTCGGAGATGTTAACACCCCCTTCGGAGATGAATCTCTGAACCAATGCAGACACGTCCTTCACTGGCGCAGTATAAACCAGCGCTGTTGTAGGGAAACATCCATGTAGACTTGTCCTGAGCTTGCGAAGGATCGATTTTCGGCTTTAGCTTTTTTGGAGCGTTTTCAAATACGGCAGGACTGGCAGTCCTGCTCCATAATCCGAATTCCAGCATAACTCACACCGAAGCCAGTAATCCAGCGCTTTATTTATTCAAAGGACTGCCAGTCCTATTCCAGGTCACCATTAATCGGAGTACAATAGCTGATAACTCGATGGGAGGCTTCAAATGCTGCTGCGAAAAATTATTTACTGGGCGCCACGCGTGCTGGTTGTACTGTACGCGCTCTTTATCAGCCTGTTTGCCCTGGACGTATTCTCTGAGGGCTACTCCATCACCGAGACAATCGTCGCTTTGTTCATGCATATGCTGCCCACGCTGGTGGTTGTTTTCGTGCTGGTAATCGCCTGGCGCTGGGAGCTGATTGGGGGGTTGATGTTTATTCTTCTCGCCGGCGCGTTTCTGGTTTTCTTTGGGGGCAGGAATGATATCGAGGGTTATCTGATTGTGGCGGGACCTTTATTTCTGGTGGGCGTCCTATTTTTGATAAATGGATATGTGACCTCCAACGCGGGCGGTAATTCACAAGATTGAAGTTCGATTTTTTGTGCCAGGTAATTACTGCGGTGCATGGTGGTTGGGATGTAATTTAAGGGGCAAAAAATGGATTCTCCCTGACAAAGCAGCAAACAAACTGGATAAAAAAGGATTGAACTTTTATTGATCTCAAACGATATTCATATGGGAGAGGTTTTATTTAACCAATAAACACACTGGAGAATCACACTCATGCGGAAATACATCCTTACGCGCATAGCTGAAAGTCTGATTGTACTTTTTCTGTTCCTGACGGCGGTTTTCTTCCTGACACAGATCATCATGCCGGGTGATTTCGCTATTCTGATAAGGTACGGGGAAGGTGTGGAGAAGGTCAACGAACTTCGCCAGGAATTGGGACTGGACCTGCCTATCGGGCAGCGCTACCTGATCTGGTTATGGGATGTGGTCAGAGGCGATCTGGGGAATTCTTTCTTCGAGGATTACGATATCAGAAACCCGGGTACCGGTATGACGCGCCTGCCCGTGACCACTGTGGTTGGTACGAGGGCTGCTGCTGAGTGCGTTCACCTTCAGCTTTGGAGTTATCACAGCGTTTTTGATCGGACAGTGGTTGGGAAAGGGCATTGCCTGGAGTAAATCACGCCTGTTTGTTGGACTGGCGACTTTCACTGGGATTGTATTGTATACCGCATTCCCGCCTTTGCTGGGCTTGGCTGGCAACCGAGATCAACAAAAAGCTGGGAATATTCCGCACAATGATAACTCGAGAACCGTGGAGCGAGCACTTTCTGGAAAGCCTGCTGTGGCGGCCGTCGACTTTCGCTATGATGATGCTGTTTACGATTTTTGCCCTGGTTGTAATCCTGCTGTTGTTCAACATCTGGTTGAAACGGCGCTTCAACCGGCGGTTGGGCACACTGGCATTTTTCGTGGTGCTCCTGGCGATCTGGGTGGGCGGATGGTATGCGATCGGCGCCGGTGAGCGCTTCATGGACATTGTGCACGCATTGGGTCTCTCCATTTTGGTATTCATTTTGCTGATGTTCGGGGAGACCATGATGATCATGCAGACCAGCATGAAGGATACCCTGTACGAGGAATATGTGCTTCGCGGCGCGTGCAAAAGGGCTTCCGGAGAGCAAAATTCGCAACAAACACGCCGCACGCATCGCCATCATACCGGTACTGAGCCGGTTGATCGTCACCATCCCTATATTGCTGTCCGGAATGGTGATGATTGAATTTGCATTGAACACCGGGGGCATGGGAAGTCTTCTGTTTCAATCGCTTGCGGGCAGAATGTACCTATAGTGACATGGGCTCACTGATCATAATCGGGTTGATCGCTTTGGTGGCACGATTGATCCTCGAAATCGCAGTTGCATACCTGGACCCGCGCATCAGCATAAACGTATCTTCCGGCGAAAACGACCGGGCGGCGGCTGAATTCCATTCAGGAGGATTTTTCGAATTCGATCCTGGATTTCTTTTTTTCACGCGGAGGTACAGGCAGCCAGGATTATTCTCGTGCCCGGATATTAACGCCGATTGCTGAGCAAAATTCGTTCGAAAATGTTCTTGAGTCGCGCTGGAGCCGTTTCAGGGCACAGGCAGGCGCCTCCTGGCGCAGGCTGGCTGAGAACTGGCGTGTATTTTCCGAAAATAAACTGGCGGTTTTTGGAGTTGTTTTTAATCTTCATTTTCTCGGTCATGGCATTCTTGCACCCATTGTTGATGAAGACAGTATGGCCGAGGGTGGTGTACGACCCGATCGTTGGATTCGACCCGATGGTTTTTCCTAATCCCGCGCCTCCGCAATTAGGACATCTGCTTGGGACGGATGCTATGGGCAGGGATGTGTTCAGCATGCTGCTGGCAGCCTCAACTTCAACCCTGGCGGTGGCGCTCACCTCGGCTCTCACCGCCGCTGTTGTCGGTACATTGCTGGGCGCTGTTTCTGCTTATTACCAGGGAACGTTAATTGATACAATTTTCCGGTACCTATCTGATATGCTGCTCATTTTCCCGGCGCCAATTGTGATGGTGATCATTGGGGCGCGCTTTCATGAGGATATGAACGCATTCCAGTTTGGGATGATATACGGGTTGATGGCCGGCGCTAGTTATGTGGCGATCGTGATGCGCTCCCAGGCGCTGACCATCATGTCCAAACCGTTCATTTCCGCCTCCTGGGTGGCTGGCGCGGGAGGTAGGCGCATCATTTTTACTCACATGATCCCGCATATGCTGCCGCTGACTGCGGTGCAGATGATGCTGACCGTGATCGGCGCGGTAATTTCATACGGTTTTATCGCATTTATTGGAATTACGCGAGCGGACCTGAGTTGGGGTTCAATGATCTACCAGGCTTTCACTTTTTCGATTGATATGCTTGGTAAAACGCCCTGGACACAGATGGTCTCACCCGCCATCGCATTATCCCTGTTTGCGTCCTCGTTCTATTTTGTATCCAGGGGCTTGCACGAGATAGCCGAACCCAGGCTGCGCAAAAGATAAATTATCCCACAGGGACGACCACGATCTCCACATCCTGGGTGGGATTTCCGCGTGTGATGACCGGAGTATGTGTGTCCGATATGAAGAGCAGCTTTCCTGAGCTGTCTTCTATCCTGACCGACATACTGTAGGAGTGGTTCTCCTGGATATTTTCTGGGTTGTATTTAACTTCATATGGGATGGGCACCTGCTTACCTTCAGCGGGGATGGTCATATCGCCGATAATCTCCGCTGGGGCGTCTGCCAGGGAGACATCCTGGATCTGGACCTGAATCGTGGCGTCTGACGGCAGGGCCATACGCTCCCGGTAGGTTATCGTGCCGGTCACGCTTGCTTGATTTGAAACGCAGCCGTAAGCGCCGAAAAGTAGAATACAAATCATCGAAATTATCCCCAGGATTTTATATGAGGTCATAATTTACTCCAAATTTCTGGCAAGCATATCAGATTAATTATCAATCGGGAATTTCCCCTAATACAGCCTGCATTTTTGATTTGTACTTCTGGAAGGATGACCGTCCTGTATCGGTTAAGCAAATCATGGATTGGGGTTTTTTCCCGACAAATTTTTTCTCGATTTCGATATATCCTTCCCTTTCCAGCACTGCCAGATGGGAAGCCAGATTCCCCCAGGTCAATCCGGTCAGGCGCATCAGGAAGAGATAATCCGTGCTGTCCACCACATACAGGTAGGTCATCACCATCAAGCGGGCGGGTGAGTGAATGACCCGGTCGATATCCGAAAGCGGGTGCAGGTCCTGGTCATTCCCGTCACCCATTGGTACCTCGCTCAATTTGTGTCCTAACATGTTCATCCGGGAGCGGGTAGCGCTTCAGGAATCGCATCAGGGTGACCACACCCCAGGTGACCACTACCAGCCCGGCAATAAAGTTGAAAACTGGAAACTCAATACCCCACTTTTCATTAAGGATTACATCCGCTGGAAGAGAAATTCCAAACAGCAGGCCGTAGATGATCATGCGCGGTATTTCAAAGGCATACGATAAGACCACAAAGAAAATAAAAATAAGCAATCCAAAAACAGCATCGACAAACCAGTAGGGGAGTGAAGCCTCCTGCACGATCGATGTGGATATGACAGGACCCAGGAAGACGATCCAGGTGAGAACAACCAGGACGATCAGGAAGGCGTTAACTTTTTTGAATTTAGTTTTACGACCCTGGCTGAATTCCACCTGACCAATACGGGGCATAATGAGCGATTTCTTGGCTGCTCGCATAAGCGGAATGCCGGTGACCATAACCAGTATCAGGGGGATATAGTTCCAGGGCACGCCCCATATATCGTGCAGCACGGCGCTGGCGGTAAACGACAGCAGCATCAAACCAAGCAGGATTTCCCACAACCCATCGTTGGTCGCCATGCGTACCGCTTTCTTTTCGGCATCTTCGAAGTTAACAAACCCGGACATTACTTTGCTCCTATTCTCAAACTACTATGTAAAACAAAGTGCTTTGGAATAATAGCATATGGTTATATCTTTGTCAAGGGGTTTGCAGGGGGATTTTTATGAGTGGAGAGTCCGGATTTATTTTATAAGTCGCACCGGCCTAATCCCCCAACCCCCAAAAGGGGGCGCTACCCCATAGGGGTGCTCCGTTGTGTTCCACTTCGCGACGCGAGGGGGACGTACTGGAGATACGGTGCTAGAGCTTTCCTGTCCAGAATGTCCCGCGGGATCAGGGTGACCTAGCACCACCAGTTCAAGGGTGCGGCAAGTAACCAG
Source organism: uncultured Chloroflexia bacterium (assembly GCA_963753725.1). Classification (GTDB taxonomy): domain Bacteria; phylum Chloroflexota; class Anaerolineae; order Anaerolineales; family UBA4823; genus CAVWDI01. Next base: position 383,227 of record CAVWDI010000010.1, read on the forward strand.
TCCTCAAAAAAATTCGTCTAAATTCGCGGATCATCTCCCCTCGTGCGCCATCATATCGATCGCCACAGTGCATGCCAGGATAACAATAACATTCTGTCCCGGCGCCACCTCCACACCGTAACTGTCCGCAACCCGGAACCACTTTTTGGAGACCTGGGCCACCTTTGTGCGCCCTTCTTCGATGGTGTATTCATGGTCCAGGATGTTGCCCTGCACGTCAAGGTCCGGTCCGTTCCCGATTTTTACCACCCAGCGGTCTCTCACAGGCGAGATGATGGCCTGTTTAACCATCGCCAGCCGGTCTCCGCCAGGTCCTTCAATTTCCATGCTGTCCTTGATGCGGGCTACTTTCTGCTGGATTTTACACAGCTCCTTACCCTGCATGTCTTTGAAATGGAGCGTATCGCGCACCCGCAGCACCTTCCCGTCTACCTTGAATACTCGCTGGCCGGCTTCGTTCTCGATAAAAAAATCCTGCCCGACCGCGAATAATTTCTGGCGCATTTTATAATGGTCTGCCGAACCGCCTCTGCCAAAAGTTTCCCGTTCTTCTTTTTTACGTTCTCGTCTGCCTCGCATTGTTTTCCTCCAATTGGAATTTTACATATTATAAACGCAGTTATACTATCGGCTGGGCTCGATTTCTACCAGGCAAGGATGCCCCTCTTCGAGGGATTGAAACCCTCCTTTGGAGGACTCAAGCCTGGTCTACATGTAAAAGCGTTTTGTGGTGCGTGACGACATGTAAAAGCGTTTTGTAGTGCGTGAATTTAATCTCGAGTTTTTTGCGAGACATCCTTGTACGCTGATCTAAGATTGGTATTCCCTTTTTTAAATTTATTGAAAATTCGCGTAAATTCGCGGACTATAGTCCCCCCTTACAAAACTGTAAATTAGCCCATAGATTAGAAATTTAAATCTCTAATCTTTTCTAAAATAAACCTCATATATAATAAAAGATATATTAAATAAACCTTTTGATTGTCTGAAAGGTAAATTAAAAGGAGCACAGGTTTTCTCAGGATATACACTTAATCGTGTTATAGAATTTATTACTGGTAACGATTCAATTCAAGCGGAAATATAAGAATATTCCTAATTTGTCCTTGCTTTTTTATTTTGAATGGACCCGTCTATTGATTGGAGGTAGAGGATGAAGACTTAAAGAGTACTTTGGATCGTAATTTCAAGTGTCCTGGGAGTGACAGTTCTGTTCAGCGCCTGCGCGCCGTTGGCTGCGCCCATGACGGTGGTTGACATGCAGGCGGAGATCGACGCTGCGGTCAAAGCCACGGTGATCGCTATGTCGGTCGAAGAACAAATGGCTGCTGAGCAGTCAGATACAGCGCAAGATGCGTCTCCTGTGCCGCCGACTGCAACTGAAGTCCCCCCCACCGCCACGCCACTCCCCAGCCCTACACCCACGGCCACGGCAACAACCGCTCCCTCCGAACCGACCAATACTCCGCAGCCGACCGCCACGTTGATCGCGGCCTTCAGTGAGAGTTCCAATGTCCTCATCTCGGCGGATGTCAACACCAACTGCCGCCTGGGGCCCAGCCGGGCGTACCGGGTGGACGGCTACCTGCTGACCAACGAAGAATCGACCGTGCACGGGCAGGACGCTAGTGAGGACTGGTGGTATATCGCCAACCCCACCAAAGATGAGAAGTACTGCTGGGTGTGGAGAGAAACCACTGATGTGCAGGGGACCGCCGATAACCTGCCGGTGATTGAGCCTCCACCGCTGCCCAAGAAGAAAAACTATGCTTATTACGATTACGGCTGTTACAGCAATTATGGGTACGGCTGCCCGATCAGGATGAAATACGACGACGGTTGGGGCACCAAGTGGTATGGGTATGACATCAAGCCTGCTGGCTGTCAAAAGTGGGATGTGTGTAAATATACTTATAAGTGCGATGTGAAGTGGAAGGTATGTGGACGACTGCTGCAGGGTAAAAGTTAAAACGATCAAGGTGTGCAAAAGATACTGTATGTCTCCGACCTGCACCATAAAGCAGATCAATAATGGTAAATGCGAGCCGGTGTGCTGCAAGTGGTGAGCAGTAAATAGACAAATTAAAAGCGCCCTGCGTATATGTATACGCAGGGCGCTTTAATCTATTAAAGCATAATTGTCCCATAACTCACTTGCTTTTCAACACTAACGGCAGTGAAATTTCTTCTAATTTTTCAAATAATGCTTTCACCTTGTACAGGCCGGGTTTTGAAAAATGGATCCAGCCGACATTCTCCCCCCAGGCGTGGCCTTCGAAAACCCCGCTGACCGGATCAATGCTGACTCCGCCGTGGGTGGGGTTAAAAGTTGATCCAGCCGCCATTGGTGCTCCAGGCGTAACCGGAAAGGATCCCACCGGGATCCCGGTTGACACCGTAATTTGACTTTGATGTGTTAGCATAGGTGTGCGGTCCGCCGCCGGTATGCGTCCCCAACCTGATCCAGCCGATGTTCTCCGCCCAGGCGTAGCCCTCCAGGTGGTCCAGGAAGACCTTGGCTCCGCCGTGGGCGGCGTTGAAGTTGATCCAGCCGGCGTTGGTGCTCCATGCGAACCTGTGCACTGGATCGATATTGCTACCCGAGCCGGCGAATACGATACTAACAAGTACAAGCGCAAATGCAAGTACAAGCAGTAAACTTAATGAATTTGATAACAATTTTTTTGCCATAATACTTTTCTCCAGTTAGATCGACTCTTTAATTCCTGTTTACCCATCATTTCAAGGATCGCGAAACTGGCCAAAGTAGATAACCGCCCCACTTTGAATGTCCTTCTGATTTACCATCAACAAGTGAGACGGCCCAGAAATAATCAGCAGTGGGTTTGTAGTTAGTGCTTGTCCAATACCAGGAATTCGAAACTCCAGCGAAGGGATGTCCACTCGGCAGTGCTGGATCGCTTGCGCTAAAATCTATTAAACTGCGCAGTTCCCTTACATTGGGCATACGCCAATCACCGGATTCAGATCCATCTGTTAAATTACAATCACCGCTTTTTAACCCGTTTGGTCGCCCAACACTGTCCGACCAGTTATCACTACTCCAGCATGAGGCATCCTGGAGCCAAATCAAACCGGTTAATTTATCAGTTACCGTGCCATCGATATTGTCAATAAATCGTGGAGTTGGCCACGGGACACCTTTCTGGAGATCTCCGTCATCATAGTTTGATACTTTCACAGTTTGTCCGGTTCTGGGTACAGGAGCTGGAGCGCGCGTCCCGGTCATTTGGCCCCACTCCGCGCCGGTCAGCCCCCAAAACTTCTTGCCCGCAAGTACATGGCCTTTTTGGGCGCCGTCTGTGTTATCTCTAAACGGCGCTTTGGCCATAACCTGGTTGAGGGTATGACCTGTACCCGAGGTGGGCCCGCTGGAAGGTTCTGTAAAACTACTTTGCGTGCCATTCGCGCCGTTGTTTAATCGCTGGTAGATGTCCTCCAGGTTGAACGAGAGCGTCGACCCGGGAGGTCCGGGGAAATCCAGGCTGCCTGCGATCTCTTGCAGTTCAGCTGCGAAAATCTGTCCTGCGCTGAAGCCGAGCGCTAATAAAACGACGGCAGCCAAAATGAATATGATATTCATGAAATGCATGATTGAACCTCCTTAATAAATTGATCTTTGTCCTTTTGTGTTTGTATCCTCAACTCTCACAACATATTTACACCCATAGTTTTCATCAGTATTTTCCCCGACACCTCCTTTCTTCAGACATGAGATTCAACGCATTGTTATAAGCACGTGAATACCAAAATAAAAACATCTTTTTGTAAATGAAGTTAAGAGTGATTTCAAGAATTCTCAAAACCCACACCCAAATATTTAATTACCAATAGATCGCCGGAATTGATGAGGGGAGCTGGTGAAATGGTCCCCGGGATTTTACAGTTCTTGTTGTATCCCCCAGAATGAATATCACTTATTGTTGCTTTGTATCAATTATATTTTATAGTAATAAATTTCATATGTCAACAGGATGGATTAGAAGTCGTCCTGGTGTGCAGCCATCTTGCGGATTCTGTGGGAGCGAAGTCCTTCGTTTAGTCCTTCTAGCTGCAGTCCCGCATTTTTTCGTGGGAGTTTATCGATGGACCACTATTACGTAACTGGTAAAGGTGACCATACAGGCAGAAATGAAACCAATCGAACCTGGTTTGCTTATTCATGATTACTACCCGCCTGGGTAATGATAGATGTTTCTTGATAGGGATTTTTCGGCTCCCAAAAAGTGGGGGATAAATTTCGCCCTGCAAAAAGCGCTGGATGCCTACCTAAAGTCGGATTCGAAATGACAGTTAGTATGTGTCATCGCGAGGAGGACGCAGTCCGAAGTGGCGATCTCGTTCATAAAAATGTGATTGCCACGACAGCAAAGTGCGCCCCTTGAAAAACAGGGATAAATACTGTCTCGCAATGACACCCAAGTGTTGTCATCCAGGCTTAAGACCCGCGCTGTATGCGAGTGAATCGAGCAGTATGCCACCGGTAAATCTTCAACAATACTATCAACGATAAGTGAGGATATGAAATTTTCCATAGTAAGAACCTACACCACTTCGTTCAGACGCGTTTTGTCAAGACCTAAAACTTTTACTAGACGCATTGAACTAGCAGTGTCAAAGCACACAATTTGACCTGTATCACACGAATAACGGCACTTTAACAATGGAACAAAACCATACATAATACAAAATTCTACGATAGCTCAAAAAATGGTTATCTAATTGGGTTTAACCCGCATTGCATGTTTCCGCATATGTAGGTTCTCATCATAGGTTACTCCATCTTGCCAGATCCGCCAAGCGATCACCAGCCAGCGATTAGCCAAGCGGCGGTAGGCATGGCTAAAGGACTTACAACGTGGTAGCGCCATCTGGAAGTATGTATTAGCCCAAACCGACTCTTTCAGCGAAGCCCTGGCCCACATTTGGGCGATATTCCGGAATTCACGGTCACAAGCATAGCGAAACAGGACATACTTTCGCTTACCGCTCTGTTTGGTGAATGGGCAGGTGCCAGCCACACTTTGCAGGGCCTGAGTAGTTGGAAAACGGTTTCGATTATCGCCAAACTTAGCCAGTAAAGCTGGAGCCAGCCTTTTACCCGCTCCGGGCAAAGATGAGAAGATGGGTGCATCAGGATGAGCAGCGAAGAGCTTATTGATCTCACGCTCAGTAAGCGCCCGTTCTCGCACCAGCTGTAAGCTCAACTTGGAGAGGCGCACGGCTTCATCACGAAAGGCCTGCACCGTCGCTTGCTCTGCCTGAGGTTGGTTTCTTTGCAAGCGAGCAAAACAAGCCGGTAGTTTCTTTGGATTGGGATAACGATGCTGCTTGGCAAAGCGGCGAAAATCCTCAAAAGTGAGCTTTTCAGCGTCAGCGGGTGTTGGGAAGGCACAGATGAACTCCAATGCAATCTGCGTATCCAGGCTGCTGAAAACATGAGCTGCGTTGGGGTAGTAGCGCCACAACACCATCCGCAAACGATTTGTAATCTGGATGATGCTGTGGGTTAGAAAACTCTGTAAACTAACCCTTGAAGCGATTTGCTGTGTCAGCGGGAGATCTGGCCGCCATAGCGTCAGACGATGACGATCAGTGCGCAGGATATCAGCAATTAAACCCGCATCACTTCTATCGCTGCTAGCTCCACTGGACCCGTAACGACCCCGTGAGCGATTGACCTGAAAAGGAGGCAAAACGAAGATGCTGGAGTAATCACGGCTCCATAAGTAGTCTAGAAACAGGTTATGGTGAGTTTCAATCCCAACCAAACATTGTTGTGGTTGAACACCCATAATCTCTCGCTTTTCATCGAAGAGTTCGAAACCTCCCGGTGAATGCTCAATGGTTAGATGAGAAATGTGACCTCCTTGTTCGTTCATGAAAACAATATCGTGTTTGTCTTTACTCCAGTCGATTCCGATGTATACTTTCATTAGGACCTCCTGGAGCTATCGTAGAGGCCCAGGTGACACCAACCCGGTTGAATGTGTTCTAGTTATGGTGCTCTTGGCACGACGCGTTTTCGACCTTCCGCCGGGGGTAGTCTGAGGGGGCGGTCTGAACGTGGCGCTCTCAGCGCTGAATGACATTGGCCCTTATTCCTCAGACAGGTGCCAGTGGGGTAGACGGATTGTGGTAATGTTCCATGTCTGTTCTACCCCATTTTTGCACCTTTGCCAATTGTATGGTAACTAGAATGACAGCTTTGTCTTTATTGGCGATCTGGTGCAGGCGCTGGAGTTTTGTCCGGGTGTGCTGCGCGCGGTGAGGGCGGCCGGCGTGTTCGAAGCCGCGCTCCAGCTGCTCCCAGGAATCCACATCTACCTTTCCCATGTGGTAGAAGTCGCTCTCCAGGGCTGCCGCCTGTGAGACCAGCGCATCTTCGGGATTGGGCTCCAGATTGGCGAAATCATGCGTGCCTGCCAGCCGGCCAGCGGTCTCGCGCAGCTGTGCGATGCGCGGGAACCAGTTGGAGGTCTGGATATGGCGCCGGGCAGCCTGCTCCAGCAGTCGGAACGGGATATCCGCCAGGTGTTCCAGGTAAATTTCCAGGGTGTTCTTGTCGTGCTCTTTTCTCCGGATAGGCATTGCTCAGTGTGGTGATCACATCCAGGATCTGGTCACGGTTTGCCATGCTCTGCCTCCTCCCGTAATTCTTCGATAATCTCGCTTTGCGATTTATTGTCTCCCCTGCGGCAGTAGCGGCAGTGCTGCGGTCCGCCGCGCTGGTAAAGTTCCAGTATGCCGGGGATATTTACTTTGCTCCATTTATGGGTCAGCCAGTGTTCCAGGCATGCATACCACAGGTCGAAATCCTTGACCTGTTCCAAAATTGCCGCCCGCTGGACCTGGTTGGGTTTTACTTTCATCAGACTGCGGTAGATGCCGATGGGACAATAGTCAAGCTGTGCTTGGCTATAATTCAGCGCGCCGTTGTGTCTTGATCGTGCTCTTCTGGCATATTGTCCAGTTCTTCCGGCATTTTGTCCAGCTCTTCCGGATTGCTGTCCTGTTTCGCTTGATCACAATTCTCTTCCTGTGGGGCGTGTTTGTCCAGTTTTTTGGATTCCAGGAATGGTGATTATCTCTAATAAATATATTGTTATGATTTGTAATCATTAAGTCTTTAAGAGAGGCGCTTTCCAGGATTCCTGGATTCTGGAAAGTTGGAAGCGCCTCCATCTCCTGGTTTGGAAAGCTCACGGTCAGCGTCCCGTTGCGGTAGGAGCGCCAGCGCAGGGCGCCCAACGACCTGAGAATGGCCATGTGACCGTATATGGTGGATGGAGATTTGGAAACGAACCGGGCGAAATCTAACATTGGGAACTGCGGGGTCTGTAATTTCTCCCAGGCCAGGCCGCGTAGCTGCATCCAGGTTCGTAAAACAGGCGCGCTCAATGCGGCGCTGTAGATGAGGGGGGTGGGGACATTAATGCCGTGCTGCGGTAAAAGGGGTCGGGGCATAGGTAACGTTGGCTGTAGTTTTGGTATTTAGTGAAAAAATTTACCTAGAGAACGGTGATTATTATACCCAAAAATAGAACACATGTTCTAAATAATTGGCATAAAGGGATAAGATCACCCAATTGGTGAATGGTGGACCTGGTCATCACAACTAGCCCCCGTCCCTAAAAAAGCGCGTTAAAGCCTAACAGAGAGCAAGATCAGACACGCGTATACCTGGCGGGAAAATCCCCCATTGGGTTATAATAGTGGATAAAATGGAGCAGGAATTATGGCAATAACAGGAGATGTGCTGATCCAACCCGGATGGGGAGCAGTTAACCTTTCGGGTGACAGCTGGTGAATCGGACGGGGAACTGCTGGAAGTGGAAATGACCTACAATCCGCGTTCGGCTACCGGGCTGAATTCCCCGAGACAGCCCAGCGGAATGAAAATAAAATTTGAAATAATTATATATCTCTGATCCTTGCGCTAAACCATAAAACGAAACAATCAAGGCATAAGTCCGGCTTCGCTCAGCAGATCATGCACCTCGAAGAAAACCTGGACCTGCTCTTGATCGATGGTGCCCTGCTTCGACCAAAGCCGCCAATGCAGCCCCTTCACGTTCGTCCATGCTGCCGCCTAATTCCGGGTTTGCAGTCAGGTAACCTTCCAGGGCGTCGTGCACTTTACGGAAGGTGTCCGCCTGATCCTGGTCGATCAGGTCCTGGTCTACAGCCTGGGTGAGCATTTCAGCCTGGTGTTCTGCCTGGTATTCCTGGACAGCGGGGGCATTTCCGCGCCCCAGGGCGCGGGTGTAGTTCACCAGGTCCCATATCTGCCCTTCTTCAAGGGTATCTTTCCAGGCCGGCATGCTGGTCTCGAACCCAACACCGCCTTCGCTGATCCTCCAGAACAGGTAGTCGTCCGAAAGCATCTGGCTGGTGTGGGCGATGGCGGATGCGGGCGGGTCTAAACTCGCCCCTGCGGGACCCTCTCCCAAGCCTTTATCGCCGTGGCATGCAGCGCAATGCTTGGTGTAAAGCTCCCCACCGCGTCCTACGGATTCGTCGTCTGACCTCATTTGTGTTCGTGCTGCCTGCATAATCAGAGGGGATGGATGCGTGGTGACGGCCCTGCATGCCGGAACGCATACCAGGTCCTGGCATGGTATTTGCCTCTTCCTGAGGCGCTTGTTCTGGTGACGCTCACTTCCGTTGAAGGTGCCTGGCTTGCACAGCCCACCAGTATTATGGCGAGCAGAATTACGATAATATATTTATATCTGAACATTGGTTTTCCTGAAAAATCCTTCCTGTTAGTTTAAGTTTGTTTTGATCTGTTCGGTTAATTCATCTGGCGGTACGTACATCAAGCCGCCGTTTTCCGGCGCGCCGTAATCGCGTATCCAGGCGATCTGGCCGTCTTTATTCACGAGTATAAATGTGTGCCCGGGTTCGCCCGTGGCGACTGCCCACTGCATGACATTATACGTTTCTGAAACTTCATGGTCCGTGTCCGTCAGCAGAGGCACATTTTTAATGCCGTATTCGACTGCCTGGCCCGCCAAGCTGTTCGGGGGAGTCGAAAGCGATACTGACAATTTGAACGCCGGTTCCTGGAAAGCGGGATCTTTTTGCAGATCAACGATCTGCTGCATGCAGGGCGGTCAGCCCTCCGCCATGTGGAAGAACAGCAGCACGGGCTGCTCGCCGGTGTAGTCGCTCAAGGATACATTCGTACCCTCCGAGGATTGTAAGGTGAAGTCAGGCGCTTGGGCTCCGACGGCGATGTCCTTCCGGCGAAGTGCTGCAGGCTTGAAGTAAAAGCCCTGCGGCCAGCAGAAGAATTAACACAAATAGAAAAGCTGATCGGTTGGTTTTTTTGGATTCGATTTTTCCTGATTTCATCGGACTACCTCCACTACCATTAATCTCCCAATTATAACAATACAGGTAAAAAATAGCATGAATGCGATTAATAGATTTATTAGAGATTCCAACACCTGGAAATGAGGAGTTTAGCCACCCAAATTTGTATAGATGGAAGGATGGTTGTGCAAAGAAAAATTTTTGTATAAGGACCGTTGAAAGCACACACGATGCCGGGATGTGAGCGAAATAAAACGTAAACCATATACACAATCAGCCGATGCTTTTAAAAACCAGACCCTGAGGATTTCCAAAGCCCTTAGGGTCTGAGTTCTTGTTTGTAACAATAATTAATGGAAATTATTCTTATCGAACGATCAGCGGGATGTAAATAGGATCTTAACACCACCGGGGGCAGCCAGGATAAACTCCGAAAAATGGTCCAGCGTGACGGTTATCTTGTCACCAGGTAGGTCCCGGTTGATCACGGGAAGAGCTACCCAATCTATAAGATCAACGTCGTAGCGGGACACCTTTAGATAAACTTCATCTAATCCGTTTGGTAATTCAGATTCATCATAGCTGACGGTCAGTGTCATTGGCGGCGAGAAGCTAGTGATATGGACGCCGTTTGAATGGGTAGCCTCCAGGTGGAAAACCATTCCGCCAAGCATCAAAACACCTGGATCAAATGATGCTGTAGATGGTGTAGAGTAAATGATGATAAACGTACCCATGCAGGTCGGAGCTGAGATTAAAGTAAGTATACCGTCCGCGGAGGAGGACAAACTGCCCGGTGGTGGTTAGAGGTGTCTTATATGGAAACAGTGATGACTGCCGAGAGCAAGATGGCTGGGTTTTGTGCAGTAACCTGAGCTTTAAATTCACCCACGTGCGGGTAAACATGAGAAACAACTGCACCGTTGCCGGTGGATCCGTCTCTACAATCCCATCTGTAGCAGGGGCAGGTACCTGATGTGCCGCTTGCAGATCATTGGGTGGTTTCTCCAAGAGCGGTGAGGCTGTCGTTTTCAGCACCCAAGCTAATAATCGCACTTTAAAAGTCAAGTTTTCAAAACGCCAATGTCCAGTCTTTAACTCCATGGGATTAGGGTATTGGTTTTAAAAATCTACATATTGGGGATGGAAAATCGATTTGGTGAGTTAGGTTTGTTTCGTGTGAACCTGTGAGTAGCGCAGGTAACACATTATAGAAAACACGGACTTAGTGGATGAATTAACCACTGCAGGTAGAACATAACAGAGACAAAACCCAACCGGTGAGAAGTGGATGTTGTGGACAACCGCCTGAAATCTATTAAACAGAGGAGGGTGATAGGTTCAAGTCCCATTCAGCTCACTGAATCAAATTCAAACTAAATAGCAGCGACCGGCACCAGAGAACTGGCCCGGTCGCTTTTTGGATGCACGAGCATCTGCATTTTTCAGCGGCACAATGCCCAGTGTTTTTTCAGATCAGCGAATAGCCAAAGGAAGATATAATTCGCCCAAGTCTTGAGAGATTGTGTTGGTGACGACGACCCCCACGTAAACCGGACTTCTTCTCACTCACCGTAACTACGCCCGAGGGGGTTAAAGGTTGGTGAGCCAAAGGACCATCCAGAGGTGGAGTTGGTGCCGCTGGCTCAGTGACCGTGCACTGTGTGCCAATTGGGATACCGCTGATCGTCTGAGACTCGCCCGCCAGTAGATTAACTGTATCGTCGTGCTCGGTGCCGTCATCGCAGTCATAATTGATAGCAAACGTCCCGGTAAATCCAGAAGTGAGCGAGTCGAATTGCTTGGTGATTTTTAGTTCACCCAAGTCCCGGGAGATCGTATTGGTGACAGTAACCTCGACATACGCTGGGCTCTTCTCATTCACCGTCACCACGCCCGAGGCAGGGTTAAAGGTTGGTGAGCCAAATGACCAGCCAGTGGGTGGGGTCGGTGCCGCTGGCTCCGTGACTCGTGCACTGCGTACCAACTGGGATGCTAGTGATTGTCTGAGACTCGCCTGCCAGCAGATTGACCGTGCCGTCGTGCTCGGTGCCGTCATCGCAGTCGTAATTGATGGCAAAAGTCCCGGTATACCCGGATGACATAGGATCGAATAGCTTGGTGATTTTTAATTCACCCAAGTTGGCGTAATATCCAAACACCATCCCTTCGGTGGTTTCACCATTGGTATAAAGTCTGGCAGCTACGAAGATATCGTCTCCACCATCACCGTCGACATCCATGGCGCTAGCATTGTCGCGTCCGAAGTCCGATCCGGCTTGATCGCTTACAGCAGATTGATCGGCATTCTGAGGAGTACCGTCGTCGCCAAGGCCGCTGTCACTGCCGGTCCAAACGAAATAGGCGCCCCCAGTCGAGTATTGTGGGGCTGTAACCAGCAAATCGGCATAACCGTCATTGTTTACATCCCCGGCAGGATTGACCGAATAACCGAAAATTGCGCCCGCATCATTTGATTCAGCCTCCCAATCGGCATTGGTTGGTGTGCCGGGGTCGCCAAGACCAGTGGTCTCCGCACCATACCAGACAAAGACTTTGCCTTCAGAAGCTTCTGTATTGTCATAGGCATACGCGCCCACAGCCAGGTCATCTATGTCATCCCCGTTCACATCTCCGATCCCATCGACCCCCCAACCGAAACGTGCTTCGTTTTGCTCACTGATTGCCATCCAGTCAGCGTTTAAGGTTGTGCCGGAGTCGCCAAGCCCATCGGCCGAGCCGTAGTATACAAATACTGCTCCCTGGTTAGTATAACTCCCATCATAATTAACCGCACAAACGAGTACATCGTCGTAATCATCACCGTTCACATCCCCGATGCCGCGCACTCCGTAAGCGAACATCATAGAATTTGTAGTATCCGTGGCTTTCCAATCGGCATTTGCGGGCGAGCCATTACTACCGCCTCCAAGACCATCCTCTGAGCCAAACCAGACATAAGCAGCATTGAGAGACCCAAGATCATTAGCATTGGCTCCCACGATAATATCATCATATGTATCATTGTTGATATCTCCGGCGCTGTCCAAGGTACCGCCAAAATGAGCCCATGTTGTGTTAACTCCGCCATCCAATCGACTGTTGTGTCAGGAGTGTCAGAACCGTGATAGACATAGACTGCGCCTTCGTCTGCATTACCGTTATCGTAATTATCCATTCCGATGATGAGATCGTCATAATCATCACCATTAACATCCCCGGCGCACTTTGCCTGACTCCCGAAAAACCCGTAAGTGTTTGAGTAGGGTGGGTTGAAGGTAAGGCTGGGGGAGGTGGGCAGTCCATTTTCACTGCCCAGGAACAGCCAGGCGATCCCATTATCGAAAAATGAAGGTTGGTTGTAATCGCGTTTGCCGACAAATAAATCGTCATAGCCGTCATTATTTACATCGCATTTATCACCCACCCACATTACGCGGTGATCCAGGGGGGTTGTATCACCGGGCCTGGTCTGAATCAAAAGGACCAGTCGCTACCTGAAGGCAAATTGGGTTGTAATTCAGTTGTATTTTTTATATCGATTTGCGCTGAGGCTTGTCCGCTGGCTAGTAGGAAAATTACCGCAAACAAAAAATATTTCAAATTCTTCGAGAACATTCTTGGGCCTCCTTATAAAAAACGATCGTCTTGGTTATCCAACAGGTGGTTCAATAGTTGCCATATTTCTATCCGATTGGGATCGATTAACGAAATATATTTTGCATGCCTCCTCCTTTACTATTCTTCTAAATTCGCAAACGGTTGTCGCGTTTAAGTAAAACCATTAACAGAAACCATCAAATGTTGACCAGAAGAAGATTTTGTATTCTTTTCTCATTAGCACATCATTATTCAAATGGCTTCAGATCACCGGAGTTGATGAAGCGTGTTGGTGAAATAGCCCCCGGCGTTGATGCGGACGATGTTGTTGCCCCCTGTTTGTTTTACACTATTTTGTGCTTTTATCACATATATTTTATAGGTTTGTGAGCCGTTTGTCAACTCATTGATGGTAGATTAGTGGATAATCTCGAAAAACCAAGTTTGCTGTGATATTGAACAGCAAGAAATATATTTTCGTACAATGTTATCAATAGATTTTTTTATTGTAGGGTGGACATCCCTGTCCGCCAGAGTGAAAGCTGATCCTAATAAATGTCTATGGCACTCCGTTACCCTGAAGTTGTTTCGCGGATTGCGATGCACCTTGTGTCCTGGAAGAAAAGCAAGCGCAACGCACTCACGCGAGCGTCCCGCGAATTTGCGGGATATGTGCATCGCACTTTGATATGTGGTGCATTGCATCTAAGAAAGCGTTCGTCAAGGGTAAAGCATTAAAAATCCATAGATTCACATGATTGTAGAACTGGAAAGGGATTTTTGCCCCATCCATCATCTTCTTTTTCTATTAAAGAATGTTTTGATCCAGTTTGTCGCCTTACGAATTCTTGCCCAACAGTGTTCTTTTCACACCAGCTATGATACCGGGCATGATTCAGGCATCTAAACGTGCTTCAATCGGACAATCTATCCGATCAGACTTCAATCCAGGAAGTCCAGCACCACTATAGACTCCAATCGGACCGGTGTCCTCATCACTTGGTCGGTTTCAAAGAACCATGCAATGCAACAGGTTCACCGGTCCCCTGGATGTTTCTTCGTAATTTTCCTGGTAAGGCTCCTTGCGTTTGAGCATATAGAAGATGACGGTGAACAATCGTCGGGCAACAGCGACTTTGGCAGCTACTTTGCCACAACGAGGGAGCAGGTTTTCGTGAACCAGATACCAGCGTTTGCTGCGACGACTGGCAACCGTCGCCGCTCGGGTCATAGCTGCTCGCAACAGGGATGAGCCTTGTTTGGAGATGCGCCCATGCCTGACAATAAGATCACTGCTGTGAATTTTGGGTGTCAATCCAGCCCAATGACACAATGCTTTGGGAGAATGGAAACGGTGGATATCACCGATCTCAGCCATGATCGTGGTGGCAGTGACTTTGTCCAATACCCGGCATGGTTTTAAGCAAGCGATACCATCTGCGTTTTGCTCCGGGCTAAGTGTTAGCTCTGCTTCCAGAGCTTCAATTTGCTCGCTCAAGTTGGTCGATCAAGTACAAGATGGTCATGTAGACCCTCTTTGGCAGCTGTTCGAAGTTTGGTCTGCCATGACTTCTTCCAGAAACTCTCGACCTTCGACACCAAACAGATCTCTTACTGGCGATACGAGATTGTAGCTGGCCAGGATTGCATGGATGCGGTTCTTGACTTGTGTGCGCATTCGCACCAGTTGATCCCGATGCCGGATGTACATTCGTAAGTCACGAATATCTTTTGGAGCTGCATATGCGGTCGGTAAAAAGTCCAGACGTGCCAGGTTGGCAAGCACCTTGGCATCGATCTGATCCGCCTTTACAGCTGCAGTCGAGATGGCCTTCAGTTCTTTCGGATGCGCCAGATCTACTCGCTCAACATGTTGGGATCAAATGATCGTACATAAATGCCCAGTTGCGAGTTGCTTCCATCACCGCATGTGTGTTTCTGGGCACTTTTTCGACTAGATATTCTTCGATTTCGATATTCGAAATGCGCCGCTCATCGATCACCTCACCTGTTTGGTTCATCAGCACCATATAGGTTCGCTTGAGATGCAGATCAATTCCGAGATAAAATGGGTACATAGCGTTTCTCCTTTTGTGTTACTGAGGTTTTTGGACACTCTCAGTTTAGCATAGGAGGAGAACGCTTTCATCCTATCACTTGGTACATTATGAGGTAGCGGCAACTATGCGCACCCTGAAGCATGGCTTCAGGACTCCATATTGATTTTATAGCATCAGAATATTACGGGAGTTTAACAGTTATTATTTCTGTGAAGCGTTTTCAACGGAGGAGTACATTGCACGTTTTTGGGGTTATTCTTTTAACCCCTAACCCCTATCTCCTGCTTTCCTCTACAACCCCCCGGTCTCCTTAATGCGCTCCAATTCCTGGTCGCACATCCAGGTTTCAGTTGGCGGATGGCCGTTGCGAAGTGGTGGTGATGATCTCGGAGTGGGGTTCAAAGTCGCCAGAATGTTAGCGCTGGTGGTAGGCGAACCCGAGGCGGTAGTAATCCTTCCCGCCCTGGTAGCACCAGACCGCCCGCGCCCGGTAAGCGGTCCGGGCAGGATGAACAGGTAGTTTGGGCTTAATTCACCTAAATCGATGGGATAGGTGCTGGCAATCTGGCGGTATTCATGGATAGCGCGGTCGATTTTTTCGGCACGTGCAATGGTTATGGCATACGGATCAACAAGCGCGCTGGCCGCGAACGAAAACATCATAACCGCCGGCGCAAGGAGCAGAAATCCAACCGCGAGGGATGTGCGGTCTTTCAGGTTGAGCAGATACATACAGCAACATCGCGGCCACAATTGCAAAGAGCAGTGTGGCAAATGGCATGCGGTCTTCGGCGGCATGCCCGGTGGCGGCAACCAGCACGCCGTACCGGAATACCGAAGCGGCCAGCAGCCAGAGACCAGCATCCCATGACAGCCCGAAATAGACCAGACCATCTTCGGCATCTTCCCTTCGAGCCGCTTCCAGGCCGCGCTCCAGCAGGACGGCCGCGAGCGGGAAAACCAGAGCGGGGATCAGTAGTGCAATAATGTTGTAAAGCTCCCGCGAGCCAGAATGTGAGAAAACAAAAGTGATGTGCCGATAATGCCCAGCGCATCCAGACAACAAACCCCCGAGCAAAAGCGTACTGATACACCCACAACAGTATTTTATTCATCCGCGGCATAAACCGTAAAGAACTGGCAGGACCAAAGCCGGCAGCAGGATGACCAGCGGCGCAAATGGTTCGCCGATGACGGTCAGGGCCAACAGGAATACTAACGCTAGCAGCAGGGCGGAAACCAGCACTTTCATCCTGTGCCACAACTCAAACAGGTCGCGCCAGTGGTAAAAAATCAGCGCCAGGATGCCGATCATGGCCGGCAGCAGGATGATCAGAAGATATCCGGGCTGGCCGGTGCGGAAGTCGCTGGCGAAAATTGCATACGGGACCATCATGATCACCGCCGCCAACAGCAAATAAAGCACCCAGCCTTTTGAGCGGTCATCTTCTTTGAATATCCTCACCACCCAGGAACCGGCCACTAAAGCCAGCAGGGGAGGGAGAACGGTTATCAAGGATAAGAGCGGTAAGGTCATGGTTTTCCTCGCGGTTCAGGCGCGCTCCGGCGCCGGGTAATTTTTATTATAACGCCGGCGGATTAAACCAATCAAAGCGCGGAGCGAAAAGAATAACACATAAATGAATATATAGGCGGGGACATACACTCCAGAAAAGGTATCCTCTGACCAGTAAGCCGCCACCCCGATGACTGTAAGGCTGAGTATTATCAGTATACCCAGCGCCAGGGATAGGACCCGCTGGGTTATCGTCCGGCTGAGCAGGTAGAACAGGGCCGTCAGTGACATCAATACGGTCAGGACGACCATAAAATACAACGAATACAGGCGGTCTATCTCGTCAAAGCTGATGGCGATCAAAAGCGGCATACTCCCGAAAAGACAAAATGAGAACAGCGTCCAATCGTTCCAGCCGTTGATAAAGAACTTGGAAAGCGGGCGTAATGAGCGGGTGAGCAGCAGCGCAATAAGGGTCGCCCCCAGGAAGGGAACCCAGGCGCGCCAGCCCCAAACCTGTCGTTCGAAAGTGGGGTAACCAAAGAAACTAAGACCAGGCGTGGAACTGCGAGTGAGGTACAGGCTGAAAAAGAAAGCCAGGGCGGTATAAGGATATGACCAGGCTGGAAAGCCGCGCAGCCACCCGATACCGTAAACAAAGGAAGGCAATAGGATCATCCCCCACATAAATAAACCACGCATCGCAAAAAGCCATTCTGGATCAGACCATATGGATTCGTGGGGTATCTCGCTCAAGATCAGCTCAAAGCCGGCCAGGATAAAAAATCCCGTTCCGGCAAATACACCCCACCAGCTGATCCGCGATCCCGAATTATCTTTTTCTACATTCACAGTGGGTCTACTCTTTGGTTGCCTTCAAGCCTGGTGGGTGCGCTATCGCGGTTTATCAATCCAAGTAAGGCGGGTAAGAGGATCACTGCCAGCATCCATCCCAGGGTTACCAGGGTTGAGAGAGCCTCGAACCAGCGTTCGATCTCCACCGGGTACTTCTTTAAATAGGGACCCCAGTCCTGGTAGGGCAGGATCAACCACTTGCCGACGGCGGTAATCAGCATCGCAAGAGTGACTCGCCGTCAGCAAAGTAAGAATCTTTCGGCGTTGGGTTCCACCGTGCAGGTAGAAATAGGCGCCGGCAGCCAGGATGAGCATACCGGAAATTAGCAGCGGTACTTTGTGCCGGTATTCATCGAACAACAGAACCAGGCTCAAAATCGTCCCGCCGTATAAGATGAATGAGAGTGAAGTCCAGTCCTGTACAATGTGTTCCAGGAGTGTTCGAAAGCGGGGGATAAGCGCGAGTAATATCACCAGCAGAATTCGTCAGGCTAAACAGGAAAACCCACGATATCCCATTCCATATAAACTGCAGGACTAACCGGTCAATCATACTCCACGGTCTGGGACCAATCAGGTTGAGAATGTGTGGGCTGAGTAATTCTCCCAGATACTGGATGGATTTCAGGAAAGCGAATATGGAAACGAAACAGCCGAGGTAAGGCAGCGACCAGGTTGGAAAATTCTTCCAGGCACCATACAACAAACCGAGCGCCAGGATCCCAAGCAGGACATAGCCAAATTTGGGAGAAATGATTTGGTTCGGGATTGCCGCTAACAGGTATCCAATCACGGGTACGATAAACAAAGTGATTGCAGCCAGGAGCTCATTTCTGGTGGGATTGGTTCCCCACAACTGCTCTTGGTTATTCATTTTTTGTTTGCTCCTTAGAAACTCGCTCATCTGTTCAATCAGGGTCGTGACCAGTAAATCTTTGCTTTCAACCAGGAAAAATTTTTATTTGAGCAAGCCAACCTTTGCGCTCTTCCTCGGCCAGCGCACTTTCAAAAACGAAAAACATCTCGACTTCGAATTTTCCCGGTATCCTTTGGGATAAAAAGCCAGCATTCGTTTATAGAGGTACGAGATTAAATTTGTTCTGGTCGGCATGCTGCAGCTCGATCGGCTTATATTCCCGATATAGACCTACTTTAAATGAATGAAGTCAATGTTTTACGCTTGGGAGAGTTGATCAATCTGCAGGTAATCATACAATAATTCGGCCGCTGATCTCATAATGCCGAACACTCAAAATATCTCCACGCTCTCTTCCAGCGAGCGCTCCCGGGCGGTGAGAACGATGCCTTCCAGGCGTTCGATCTCAAATCCCAGTATTTTACGGCCTGCATCGCTGAGTATATAGGATTTGCGTTTTCTATTGGTCTGGTTGGCAATTGGATTTTCTATCCTGCGGATCCAGCCGCGTTCCAGCAGGCGTTTAAGGGCGCTGTACAGGGTGCTGGTGCTCAGCTTCACCCGTCCGGCGCTCAAATCCAACACGTCCTTCATGATGGCATAGCCGTGCCTGGGGCCGGATACCAGGCTGAGCAGGATAAAGAAGGTCGGTTCCCGGAGGGGGGTAATGTCGTCTGTTTTGCCTTGTGTGTAAATTTTGACCTCCCGGGTTTGGAATCCGACGATATTTTGAAAAGAATGTGGAGAACGATCTACCAATATGTCGTTAAGCGACATATTCATTATATGGATTTATTGAGGGGATGTCAATAGGAATCAGGTGACAACTGGATATAGAAAGTTGGATATATCGTCGCTTAAAAGATCGGGAATAACCGCTCCAAGTGATGTAAAATAATCCCAGTTGGAATATCTTATTTTATAAGAACCACCTCAAACAGAAATTAATTTTGGGAGGGTTTTGGATAATCATGTTTTACTATGGTATCGAACACGAAGTCGCTTTTCTGGGACCGGATGGAAAGTTCGCGGATTTTACGAACACCAGGTACTCTGATTTTGACCAGATCATAGCACGCCTGCCGGTCTACGCGGACGATTATCCTCAACTGCGCATAGGGGACGCGGGCATTAAAAAGAAGCGCTGGTATATTGAGGGCTTCGAACGTTTCCTGGATTCTGAGGATGTGGTCGAATGCGTACCGAAGGGCATCGAAATCCGCACTTCAGTGCATACAGAAATCGCCGGAGTGCTGAAAGAATTAAGGGAGAGTTTCGATTTGCTGCAGGAAACCGCGGCTGAATTCGGCTACACACCCGCCCTAGTGAGTTTTAATCCCTTCCAAAAGGAGTTCGAACCCCGCCCACCGCTGAATGAATATGAACGTGAGCGGCGGCGCGCATCACCCGAAAAGGGGACCGCCGAGATTCCCATGATGACCCAGGGGCCCGATCTGAATATCTCCGGTGATGGGTTATCCACGGAGCAGATCATCGATGCTGGTAAAAAGTGGACTTACTACAGCCCGTATATGCTGCCGTTCAGTTATTCGTCGCCATTTTTCCAGGGCGGTTTGTGGGGTGAAGGGGAAGCGTGGAGGGGCTATTCAATCAGGACTTACGTGCGCACCGGGAGGCGACCGGCTGCCATGGTCTTCCTGGTGGACAAGCGTGATTTGATCAAGAGCAGCCCATCGCTGACCAAACTCGCCCGGGTGGAGCGCGAAGCCGGACGGATTGAGTTCAAGGCTTTTGACAGCTGCGGGGATTTTACCCTGTACGCAGCCCTGCTGGCGCTGCTGAAAGGGCTGCTGCTGGATGAGAGGCTGGCGGGAAGAGCGCTCGTTCCGGATGCAAAGCTGCACCAGCTTTCAGCGCAGCTGGGGTTTTGATGATGAGGATATTTATGCAGGTGCGCAGGCTGTGTTTGAAGCCGCGCGGACTGCGCTTGGAGATGATCAGGATGCGGGATATCTATCCGTGTTGGAGGGTATGTTGGAGAGCAGAGTGACACAAGCGCATGAGATGATTGAGAGGTTTGAGGGAGGGGAATTGATTGAGGAGGTTATGGTTGGGGATTATGGATAGTAGTGCCATTGTCGCACCCCGTGATCTCACGGGACGTTCTGGATAGGTGTTGCTGGGATTGCGATCAGTTCTACTACCAACATTATTGACCCTAGCATCGGATCTCCGGTAAGTACCCTTCGGGGGACCAAGCCAGGTGTGGAATTTGGCAGGCTTGTATGCCTTATCAATAATCATGTTATCCTTATCTATCTTCGATTGAGGAGCAATCAAATGGCACAGGAAGAGTATAAAGTCTACGGCTACCGCTGGGTGGTGCTGGCCGCATTTATGCTGGTCATCGCTGCCAACCAGATTATGTGGATCACGTTCGCCGCAATAACTGGCGTTGCCGCCAGCCATTACGGCGTTTCTGACCTGGCGATCGGTCTGTTATCGATGAGTTTTATGATCGTGTATATCTTCGTGTCCATACCGGCCTCGTGGGCGATTGACACCTGGGGCATAAGGACGGCTGTGGGGATTGGCGCAGTGCTGACCGGCGCGTTCGGGTTGGCGCGCGGTCTGGCAGCGGATAACTACACACTGGTGCTGGTGTTTCAGATCGGGATCGCCATCGCCCAGCCATTTATCCTGAACGCCATCACCTCGGTGGCGGCGCGCTGGTTCCCGATCCAGGAGCGGGCGACCGCCTCCGGGTTTGGAACGCTGGCTATGTACCTGGGTATCGTGTTGGGGTTAATGCTCACGCCTTATATCCTGCTCCAATCAGGTATCAACAACATGCTGCTCTACTACGGGATTTTTTCTGTAATCGCGGCAATCGTGTTCCTGATATTTGCGCGCGAGCGCCCGCCAACCCCGGCATGCACACCGGATCAGGAAGAACGTTCGCTTGTATGGGAGGGTCTCAAACACATACTGCGCAGCCGCAACTTCCTGTTGTTGATGGTGATCTTCTTTATCGGACTGGGTGTATTTAACGGTGTGACAACCTGGATTGAGGACATCCTCAGACCGAGGGGTTTTTCTATCACCCAGGCGGGTATCACCGGCGGGTTGATGGTAATTGGGGGTGTGGTGGGTGCGCTGCTGCTGCCGGCGCTCTCCGACCGGGCGCGCAAACGGGTCCCGTTCATTATCGTTACGTTGGGTGCAGCCGCACTGGGATTATTAGGCATCGCTTTTGCTCCTAACTACTACACTTTGTTAGTTGCGGCTTTTGTGATGGGCTTTTTCTTACTCAGCGCCGGTCCGATTGGATTCCAATACGGGGCAGAAATCGCCTATCCAGCCCCAGAAGGCACTTCGAACGGTCTGCTGCTGATGATGGGACAGATATCGGGCATTATCCTCATCCTGGCCATGGACAGCTTTAAGGACCCAGAAACCGGCTCCATGACTTCTTCGCTTTTAGTACTGGTCGGACTGATGCTGCTGGGTTTGCTGCTTGCGACCAGGTTAAAGAGTTCAAAATTGTTAGTCAGCGGACCCGCCAGCGCTGGTCAAACCGGGGAATAATCCATGCGTGATTACTCAGCAATCGCCCGAAAAATCTCGCGTACCCTGTTCTCTGCCCAGGTGGTGGTCTCTTCCGGATTAATTATGATGACGACTGTGGGTTCGATTGCCGGCGCGGAGCTCAGCGGGCGGGCAAGGTGGGCGGGTGTTCCTTCCGCGGTGGTGCTGTTGGCGGCTGCTTTAGGGGCGCTTTTATGGGGTTTTATTATGGAGCGTTCTGGGCGCCGGGCTGCCCTGGTGATTGGTTTAACGCTGGGCGCGGCCGGGGCGATACTGGCAGGGGGCGCGCTGGCTGGCGCGAATTTTTGGATTTTCCTGGGTGGCCTGGCGCTGGTCGGATTGGCCCAGGCGGCCATGCTGTTAGGTCGTTACGCGGCAGCTGATGTGCATCCAGCCCAGGAGCGCGGCAGGGCGATCGCCAATGTGGTGGTTGGCGGCACGATTGGAGCAATCCTTGGACCGCTGCTGGTAGCTCCTACCGGTACGCTTGCAGCCAGAGCCGGTTTGAACGAACTGGTAGGTCCCTATACGGGGGCATTTGTGCTTTTGAGCGCGGCCGCGCTGGTCGTATTTTTCTTGCTGCGGCCAGAACCGGCGCGCATCCGGCGTGAGCTTGTCGCTCAGGATGCCGCATCCGAGGCTGAACCTGGAAAGAAACGTCCGATTATCCTGATTATGCGGCAGCCGGCGGGCATCGTCGCCACTGCTGCCATGGTCATCGGGCAGCTGGTGATGGTTATACTGATGGTGATCACCAGTCTGTATATGAAGCAGAACGGCAGCACACTGGGGCAGATATCGATCGTCATTTCAGCGCACACTTTTGGGATGTTCGCTTTTTCGATCATCTCGGGACGTTTAGCGGACAGGTTCGGCCGTACACCGGTCATCCTGGTGGGGTCGGTAACCCTGGTTATCGCCTGCCTGGGGTCCATGCTTCCGCCGACATTGATCACCTTGGCTGGGGCGTTGTTCCTGTTAGGTTTAGGATGGAACTTCTGTTTTGTGGGGGGGTCAACTCTACTGACCGACCGATTAACGCCGGCGGAACAGCCTCGCATGCAGGGTTTCAACGATCTGCTGGTGGGTTTGGCGTCTGCGCTTGGCAGCCTGGCCAGCGGATTTATTTTCGCTACAGCGGGATACCGGCCCATGGGTGTAGTGGGAGCTTTGTTGGCTTTAATTCCATTCTCCTTAGCCCTGTGGTGGTGGAGGGTAAGCCGAGAAGATCCAAATGGGATACGAGCGTCAGTAATAGGGCGGGAAACAGAGTCTGCACTATACTTTTAAAATGAGTATGATTACACCGTTGCGGGAGCGCTGCATCCTTAGAATGTAAATGAAATTGGAATCGAGCGGTTGTAAAAGGAATTATTTATCGAGACCAGTGAAGTTGAGCGGCGAATTATTTGCTTAAACGAGAGAGGAGCGGTCATGATAGCACGCATCTGGCACGGTGTTGTACCGGCAGTAAAGTCACAGGATTACCTGGCATATTTGAACCAAACCGGCATCCCGGATTATCGAAATACGGCGGGAAACGAGGGGGTCAATATCCTGCACAGGATTGATGGAGAGCAGGCTCACTTCCTGCTCATCACGTATTGGGATTCGTGGGAATCAATAAAAAACTTTGCCGGGGAGGATATCCAGAAAGCCAGGTATTATCCTGAGGATGAGTCCTACCTGCTTGAACGGGAGCCTTACGTGGAGCACTATGAAGTATTGGTATGAGCAGATATAAAATCATAGCCAACCCTTTCGCGGGAGGCGGCCGGGGGAAGCGTGAAATATCGCGTATTGAGGGACTGCTTGGTGTACAAAACCTGGATTACGAGCTTGTCCAAACCGGTTATCCTGGGCATGCTGTTGAAATTGCCAGAGATGCGCTCCTGATAGATAAGTTCGATGTGGTGGTGGCGGTGGGAGGCGACGGTACGGTCAACGAAGTGATCAACGGCCTGATGGAGGCCAAGGCTAAAAGCCAGCGCCCTTTTGCGATGGGAGTGCTCTGCGCTGGCCGAGGTAATGACTTCGCTCAAGCCGCTGGTATCCCTCAGGATTTAGGGGAGGCTTGCCGTACCCTGGCCGGGGACAAACGCCGCATGGTTGATATTGCCCGCGTTGTGGTCGATGGAAAGGAGCCGGGACGCTGGTTCGGCAACTGTCTGGGGATTGGATTTGACGCCATCGGCACCATTGAAGCCGCCAAACTGAAGCGCCTGGGAGGTTTTTTGAGTTATATGGCGGCGGTGCTGAAGACCATCTTCCTGTATTACCGGGCGCCGCTCACTACGTTAGCGTATGACGACCAGGAATACACTCAGCCATCCCTGATGGTTTCGATCATGAACGGGTACCGTATCGGGGGAGGTTTTATTATGGCTCCGGATGCGGAGATGGATGATGGATTATTGGATTTGTGCATCGCGGGGGAGATGAGCCGGGGGCGTATGTTGGCGCTTATCAGGCATTTTCTAAAGGGCACCCAGGCTTCCCAAATAGAAATTAAAACTGGCAGGACGGCGAAAATTTCTGTTGCCGCAGGGGACGGCGCGCTGCCAGCTCAGGTTGACGGCGAGATCCTGTGTGTGGATGGGGAACGGATCGAGGTTGAGTTATTACCGCGCCAGCTGGAGGTGATTTGTTAAGGTTAAGGATAACCCGAAATCCGGGGTGCTCCACTGCGTTGTACCGTGGGTAATCCCGCAAACGGCTCCCACAAAGAATGCGAGATGCTGCCCCTAACGGGATGATTCACGACCCAAGCGGGACGCTGCAAGTTGTTGCGGGATTATAACCCACCGCGTTGCGCGAGGGAAAGGGATTCTGCCAGAACTTTATCCAAGGATCCACCAATCCATAGAAAGCGTTTATACTGTGAACTTCCGAGAGAAAATAATCTGGGATAGAATCTGTAAATACAATCTTATTTGGGATTGTTTGGTTGATCTTATATAGATCAAGGAATCAAAAAAATAATGACATCCAAGAAGAATAAACTACTCAATGAATTACCTCAATCTGGAGACAACTGGTATTTTGCGGTACGAAAACTGCGCGCATGGATTGATGATAAAGATCAAGGGGTTTATCGACCCTTTGTGATACTCACTATAAATTTAAGAGACGGCAGGATACTGGATTACTACCTGGTAAAAGAAATTACCAAGGAGAATGTCCAAGAAACACTAGTATCGGCGATGATGGCGGCAAAAGGAACTTTCGATTCCAACCCACAAAGACCAGCACAGGTTCATTTTAATGACAGGGAAATTTTGGATACCTTACTGCCGTTACTTCAGGATATTGGTGTGCGAGGGCGTTATCTCCCCGGTAATGAAATTGTAAATGAGATTGCGAGAATGCTGGAAGAAGAATTGCGGAACGGTCTTCCGGAGCTTCCGGGATTGTTATCGATGCGTAAGGTCTCTCCGAAGAATGCTGGCGATTTTTATGAGGCTGCTGCAGGTTTTTATCAGTCCGCGCCCTGGGTTTTTTTAGAAGACAGGGATATCATTTCGATTCAAGTTCCCCCGCAGCAAAAACCTTATTATGTGAGTGTTATGGGGCAGGCTGGAGTAGAATATGGGCTGGCGTTGTATCGAACCTGGGAAGATGTTGAGCTGATGTTCTCGGCTTATGATTCGATTGATGAAATTATTCCCGCGGATGGTTCGCATACATTATTGTTTGGGGAAATTTCTGGTGTACCTTTCGACGATATCGACGCCATAGAGCGCTATGGATGGGAAGTTGCAGGACCACAGGCATATCCAATCCCCTGGGTATTTACATTAGATAAAGATATCAAACGTCCCGGGCGCGATGAGTTACTCTGGTACCAGGCTGCACTGCAGGCAGTGCCTATCTTTGTAAGCAATCACCTAAAATTTGATGAAGAAAATAACCCGATACCTGCAGAGGCGGAGATTCCAGTATGCATCACTTCAGGAAGTCTGGTTGTTAAAATCAAGTATCCAGCAGACGTGCTATTTGATGCAGGCAGACAGGCGCTGATTTATGATGCTGATGAAGATGAGATTGAATACAAATTACCTTTTGACCGGCGTGCGTTGGAAGGCGACCTGGCACGTGCGCTTGATTCAGAATTTTCTTTTGATTTCGAAACGGAGCTGGGTAAGGCGCAGGAAATTTTATATCAAGCCTGGGATGAATCCAATCCAGCCAAGCGGATTATTTTAGCCCACCAGGCATTGGCAATATCGCCGGATTGTGCGGATGCTTATGTGCTGCTGGCTGAAGATGAAGCCGATTCCATACAAACCGCGCTGGAGTACTATAAAAAAGGCATTAAGGCCGGGGAACGTGCCCTCGGGGAGCAGTTCTTTGAAGAGAACAGCGGGTATTTTTGGGGAATTTTAGAAACCCGGCCGTATATGCGAGCATTAAATGGGTATGCTAATTGTTCATGGCTTCTGGATGAAAAAGAAGAGACCGTCCGGGTGTACGAGGAGATGCTGCGTCTAAATCCGGGCGATAACCAGGGAATCCGTTATGAACTTTTAGACTGCTTGCTAAATTTAAACCGTGATGAGAGATTGGATGAATTGCTGGATCAATATGAAGGTGATGCCAGCGCGAGTTGGAAATATACCTGCGCGCTGGTAGCCTTCCGCAGGCAGGGGGGAACAGATACAGCCAGGGCAGTTCTGGATAACACGCTGGAGTATAACCCCTTCGTGCCCGATTATCTATTGGGGAGGAAACGCATTCCAAAACATTTGCCTGAAACCATCGGGTTTGGTAATGAGAACGAGGCAGTTGACTATGCTGCCACCCACTTGAATTACTGGCGGCGTACGCCGGGAGCGGTGGAGTGGGTGAAGAGGAACGCGGAAACCTGGGATAAGGGGTGATTGTACAATTTACTTCGCCGCGAAAGGAAGCTGATTCATATAGGTGCGCTTCCACACCTGACCGCCAGTGGTGTTGTGCCCTGTTCCAGTATACAAAAAACTTCGATAAAAGCGGCTTGCGTTGTGGAATGAGACATGGTTATTACTATCACCAAATCCGCTCTGGTTGATTTGCGAGAAACTATCACCATTCCGGGAAGCCCACACCTGCATCCCGGTGACTTTATTATCAACCAGAGCGTACAACACCCCGTCCGGTCCTGAGAGCGGCACGATACTCCTGTTATTGGTATCACCGAACCCCTTCTGGATGGGCACTTTCTTTCAGTTCGATGGTTTGTCGCAGTTTGTGCAGCGCCATAGTTCAGCGCCCGCACTGGGACCCTCTGTGAAATATGTTGTCCCGGCGTACAGGAAGCCGTTGAAAGGTTCAAGGAAAGCTGCCACGTTCAGCGGATCCCCGAAACCATCAGCGTTGCTTTGTTCTCCCTCATCTCCGTCTGGAGTGCGCCAGATTTCTGTACCAGAGGCTTCATTATAGGTGCTGATGTACATGTATTCATCATATTCAACAAAGGAGAATACCGCATCATTATCCGGATTTCCGTCAATACCGTTATCAGCGATTTGTTCCCAGGAACCAGAATAACCTGTAGCGCTGCGGTAGATTTCACCCCCATTGGGATCGGCAATGGTGCCGGTCCCGCAGTACAGCATGCCTTTGAAGACCAGAAACTGCACGATGGCTTTATTATATGAGTGACCGAACCCACCCGTTACAACCCGGTTCCAGTTAGTGCCGTTCTGGCTGCGCCAGATTTCACCGCCTAATGTGCCGGCATAAATTTTGTCTTTGAATTCGACCAGGTCGAATACGGCGACGTTATAATCCTCACCGAACCCACCTTCCATTACAGCGGTCCAATTATCATTCTTATCCACCCTCCAGATTTGGGCGCCATCTTTCTGCATTCTCTACCCCGGCGTACAATTGTTGGTTAAAAATACGCAACGCCGTAATGGATGCATTATCGGCGCTGCCGAATCCGGACTGGTTGACCTGCTGCCAGCCGCTGTTGGTGCCGTTCGCAGTCAGTGCGCCGGCGCCGGTAGTTAAAAGAAGAGTTGAAACCAGGCAGAATATGAGCATAACCTTGGATTTCATCGTCGACCTCCTATCTATGATTAAGTCAGGTTGGTCTGATCTAATATCAAATATTAAATATTCAATGTTTGTATACCACTAAAAAGGTCAGGAAAAACTACCAGTAAGGTGCCCCCGCATGTTGTTGGTTGCTGCTCGTGTAGGGTCCGAAATCATGGAATAAGTCTTTATTATTTTTTCGATTATAGCATGATGAATTGGTGCTCGGCCTTAACAAAAATGAAATTTTGAACTGGGGGGCAGTGTGATGATCGACAGTTCGTTAGAGGAGCAGGATTGCCAGTCCTGGACAGGCAAACAGCCGCTCGAGAGAGCGGCTGTCTGGTGAACTACAAACCAGAGTTATGGTTTGAGTTTAATCTTTAAAGATATTCGGCAGAAAATAGAATCCCTCCCGCTGCCATATCTCAGCGGCATTGCTCCAGTTGCCGGTCCCCACGTACAGCTTCGTATCGTGAACCGCGAAACTGCCCGGGGAAAGGTTGCGGCTGTCGCCGAAGCCGTCCGGGCCAACTTTGGAGAAATTCTCCCCATCAGGCGCCATCCAGATCTGCAAACCTGATGTGCGATTATCCGTGAAGACGTACACCGAATTGCCCGGCACTCCCAACGGTACAAGCCCCCAATTGTTCGGATCGCCAAAACCTTTCTGGGCGGAAATCTTCTTCCAATCTGTGCCGTCGCATTTTTTACAGCGCCATAATTCACCGCCCGGACTGCTGCTGTCCCGGTTAAATGTGCCGGCATACAGGTAATCCTCGTAGGACGCCAGGGCGCTTCGTTGGTTGGATTTGTTCCCAAAACCATCGATATTCACTTGTCCCCATGAACCTGTGTTGCCATTGCTGCTGCGCCAGACTTCAGATCCAGTTGATTGATTTGATGTAGATGCATACAGTATGTTGTTATGGATTGTCAGAGACAAAATACCGGCGTTGTTGCTGTCCCCGAAGCCGTCAATCGCGACCCAATTCCACGATCCGGTATCTCCACTGCCGCTGCGCCAGATTTCAGTGCCGTGTGCAGTTGGAAAGCTCCATGTACTGCCGTACAGCTTATCTTTAAAAACGACCATCGAACTGATTTCACCGTTTTTCGGGTCCCCAAAACCTTCTTTAACGACCCTGTCCCAGCTGCTGAGGTCCCCGCTGCGCCAGATTTCGCCGCCATCGGTCTCGTTCGCTGATGTACAGGCGTAATATTTGCCTTTGAACTCCTCCAGGTCGGTGACCCCAAAGTTATAACTATTACCAAAGCCGTTCTCCATAAGCATGGTCCAACCCGGGTTACCCAATTTCCAAAGTTGGGCGCCCAGATCGGTGTTATACGTCCCAGCAACCAGGGAGTTGTCCAGGGACTTGAGAGCGGTGATAAAAATGTTTGATATCTCTCCAAACCCATCCAGGTTGCTCTGCTGCCAGCCAAACACGACCGGGGAGAATTTTTGAACCCGGTGGTTTCCGCTGTCCGCGATGTAAAGGTTGCCCAGCTTGTCGAGCGCCAGCCCGGTCGGCTCACGGAAGCCGCCTGTGCTGCTGCTGTAATCCCCGCCAATAGTTGTCAGGTATTTATAATCCTTATCAAAAACCTGCACCCGGTTCTCCCATGATTCGGCCACAAAAATGCGCCCGTTTTGGTCAACAATCACCGAGTGAGGCGCACACACATATCCAAACCCCCACTCGCATTCCCCAGTCTTTCCGAGCGTGGCTTTATAGATGCGGTTTTTGTCGAATATCTGTACGCGGTGGTTTCTGCGGTCAGCCACATAGATATCACCGTTTTTATCGACGGCCACCCCAAAGGGTTCGTTAAATTGATTATTTCCATCACCGGGGTTTCCGGTTTGCCCGAGGGTGGCTTTCCACTGGTAGTTGCTCTTGAAAACCTGCACCCGGTGGTTTCTGCGGTCAGCGACGTAGATGTCTCCATTCATTGGACTGACTGCCGCACCAGCCGCAGCTCTGAAGTGATATTTATCGTCCCCACTTTTACCAGAGGTACCCAGGGTGTATTTGTGGTTTCCAGCTGGATCGTAAATTTGGACTCTATGGTTCCACATGTCCGGCACCAGGATCTGCCCCTGGGCGTCGATCGCCAGGTTGCCGCGCGGTTGGTCGAAGTGATAATTATCCTCACCCCAGATTCCAGGTTCCCCAATTGGCCAGGCTGAATTTAGTTGGGCGCCGTTATGGTCCATTTTCACCAACCGGTTTCCATGATCTTCACTCACATACAGCGTGCCGTCAGCTGCAACCGCAACCCCCCAGGGTCTGTTCAGGCGCTTATTATCCGTCTTGTAAGGAACGCCTTCTATACCGGCGAAGACATTCTGATCTGCCCCTGAGCCGTTGTACTCGTGGACTGTGAAATCAGGACTATGGATGACCAGTATCCGGCTGGCGCTGATGGCGGCAACATCGGTCGGGTAAGGCACATCCGTAGCAAAAATATCGCAAGGATCCACCATTGCCGTTAGATCGCATTTTTTTATGCGATCGTTACCGCTGTCGGCGATATACAGCGTTGTTCCGAAGATTCCCAGTCCTTCCACACGTTCAAGGTCGTTGTCCCCACTGCCAAAACTTCCGGAACCGTGAAAAGTAGAACAGGTCCAATTTTCAGGTCCGGCATTATAAACACATTTTTGAATACGTGCATTTTCTCTGTCGGCTACGAATAAATTGTTAGAACTGTCGATCGCAATCTGGCCAGGATTGTCGAATTGGCCGGAGCCATTCCCGGGATTACCGGTCGTACCGATCGTCTTGTAATAAACTGGCTCACCGCCTGAAAATTTAAACACCTGCACACGCTGGTTATCCGAGTCGGAGACATACATCCAGTCGTTGCTGTCGAAAGCGACGCCGCCGGGCCAGCAGAAATGACCGTTGTCATCCGCACAGCGCCAGGGTTTGTCTTCCCATTTAGGAAAAATCTGCAAGTAATTACCGCTGCTGTCATATTGTATGACGCGATCCCCATCCACGATCCAGATATTCTTACCCCCATCAATGCCAACATCGCGCGGCCAGTTGAACACATCCACATCTTCTTCGATGTATTGCATTCCGGGAATTCCCAGGCTCCATTGGTAGACTTTGTTTTTATTGAACTTGAGTATACGACTTCCCTTTTCGTCCACCACATACACCTTTTGATCCGGATCGATCCCCAGCGCAGTGGGTTGTTCAAAATGTTTGTTGTCGGCATTGTAGGGCGACTCGCTTACCCCAAAGCTTTCTATATAGCGGTAGCTCAATCCTGGTCGTCCCAAACCAATGCTGGGACTTAATGTTTCTGGTGCCGACCCAGGCTGCCCGGCGGTAGGTTCAGGCGAATAACCATCTAAATCAAACTTGCCGGGCGGATAGGGCGGTTCAACCTCCTGTGCATAGGCTCCCACACTGGCCATAAGCACACTTAACAGCACAAATATCGAGAAGAAAATATGCCTGGGTCTCATTTCCTGCCCTCCTTTTTATTATGAGAAAGTGAATTGGTTTTTGGCTTCCGATTGGTTCAATCGGGTATTCAGTTGTAAATTACCGGTAAAGATTTTCAGTTGGGATTAACACTAGTAAAATGCCCCCGCATTATTCGGTGTTGTAAATCGCTGTCAGAGCGAGATGATGGTGGGGGTGGGTCAACTTTGATTAAGCCGGATTATATCACGATAGATACAATAATGCGCATTAATGATGAAACGTACAATAAAAGATACACTCTTAAAAATTATAATATAATAGATAATCAGAATCGATTTCCATTCTCAATACGGTAATAACGGCGCTGTTTCAACAACATTGTCTTAATAATGGAGGTCGCTGAATGAACGTTAGCCGGAAACGAAAGTCTGTACTCATCGCTTTTTTCTGCAGTATCCTAATAAGCAGTCCTGTGCATGCCGGGTGGAGCACGCCTCCGCCGCCGGAGGTGATACCGCAGCCGGGCGCGCATACGTTTGTTGATCTTGATATTGATGGGCAGCCACCGTTGGCGGGTAGACCAGAACTGCCGGTCCTTCGGGTATCTATCCTGCGGGGAAAGCTGCTGATGTACGAAGATTTTGAAGGGCTTTTCCCGCACCCGTCTTCAAAATGGAGCGCCTTTGACGTGAACGGGGACGTGGAGGGTGAATACTATTGGGATGACGATGACTATAAACCTCACTCGGGCACCCACAGCGCCTGGTGCGCGGATGGCGGCGTGGATGGGCTTGACCCGGCAGTCAGTAACTACCCGCATAATGCCATGTCATGGATGGAATTCGGTCCGCTTGACCTGAACGGTTACAGCGCAGCTGAACTAAAATTCTACCTTTGGCTGGATTCGGAATCTTGCTGCGATAAGATTTTCTGGGGGGCTTCCACCAACGGGACAAACTTCTCCGGATACAGCCGCAAAGGGCAATCCAACGGTTGGGAGCAGATCAGCCTGGACCTGACGGATGTGCCCACATTGGGAAACCTGGCTGGACAGGGAGAAGTGTGGATTGGCTTTACTTTCCAAAGCGATCCTGCAGCAGCATTCAAAGGCGCTTTTATTGATGATATCGAACTGTGGGGATATTACCCGCCCAATACGGAATTCCTGCCGTCCGTTTTCAACAACATGGACAACTCGAAACCTACGCCAATCTATCCAAACGATTACGACCCCGACAACCAATGGCAATTGGCAAAAGTAGGGGCTCCGGAAGCCTGGGGTTATTCAAAGAAATTCGGGTCAAATATCGCCGTGATCGACTCCGGTGTTTATATCCTGGACGCTGAACTGGACAATAAAATATGGGCCAACTGGCCAGAGGTATACGGGATTGTCGATAAAGATGACGACGATAATGCGGATTTCGGGACCGTATTCGAAGACGATTTTAATGGATGGAATTTTATCGATGGGGATGGGTCGATCTATGATGATAAGGGTCACGGGACGGATATGGCACGCATCGCGGCCGCTGAAACGGACAATGGGCAGGGCCGCGCTTCACTTGGATGGTACGCTTCGGTAATACCTTTGAAAGTGGGCGATAAAAATTCGGTAAAAATTCCTTACCTGGATAATGCGGTACGCTATGCGCGCAAGAATGGAGCCCATATCCTGAATATGAGTCTTGGGGATACAAACGCGCCTTGTCCCGCGGATTTACAGGCGGAAATCACCAACGCCTACAATGAAGGGGCGCTGGTGGTGGCAGCCGGTAATGGTGACACGTTCCCGGCCAACTGCGAACACGTGCTGGGCGTTTCCGCATCCGATAAAGATGACAGGATAACTAACCCCGCCAACGGCAGTGATTATATAGACGTGGCCGCGCCGGGAGGATCGACATCGGGCGCGACCGCCCTGGTCTCGGGCTTAGCCGCGCTGGTTAAGTCGCGCTACCCGCATTATTCGGCTGATCAAATTGCAGCCGCTATCCTGTGCAACGCGCAGGATATTGGGGATCAGAATAACCGCGCTGGATACGGCCGCATCGATGCTTACAGCGCAATGCGCTACGGCGCGGCAAGCTGTGCGAAACCGCCGGAGTGGTGAGGGAATACTAGCACCACCGTGATCCAATGGGACGTTCCGTACAGTTGGTGCTAGAAACGTGATCCCTCGGGAAGTTCTGATCAGGTGTTGCTAAAAACCGCAAACAGGTGGTGGTAGGATCCGTGATACCAAATGACGTTTCGGACAGGTAGCCAAACTTTCGAAAGCTAAAGGCGTAGGATCGAATCCCAAATTCAGGACAGATGGTCCTCCAAGCTGCTATGAGAAGTTGTTGGACAAGATGCCTCAAAGAGACGCTACGCGGCCATCTTCCCCTACTAAACCAATTCGGTTATCTAAGGATTACCAGTCCACGTGTCTTGATGCACTAACAGCATTCCCCCTTTTATTATCCTGCTAAACTTTTTTGATTGGTTGGCGCAGAATTGTGCGTAATTTTTCAGGGGCTGTTTTACGCGGGTCGCTCAGGTAGATTTCATGGTGCTTTCCGTTCTCTGCATATCCGTT
Source organism: uncultured Chloroflexia bacterium (assembly GCA_963753725.1). Taxonomy (GTDB): domain Bacteria; phylum Chloroflexota; class Anaerolineae; order Anaerolineales; family UBA4823; genus CAVWDI01. The sequence continues at coordinate 417,119 of CAVWDI010000010.1, forward strand.
GGCCGGCATCCATTCATTGTGCATACGCTGGATGGTGGGACCTTCGTCGTCGAATGAACCCAGGTGCAGGATCTGCACGGAAAGTCCTTCGTCATAGGTAAAAAATTTTAACTTGGGAAGAGCAGGCAGGTCTTTCTTTTCACCCACCTGGGCAATGGCTGCATTTACCATCTCGTCATTGATCCATTCGGGCTGCATTATCATCATGGTCCAGTCCCAGGCGCTTTTGTCGTGTTGGGAGGTAAAGCTGTCCATGTCCTGCGCCCACCACAACCCTTCCAGCGGCGGTACAACGTAGTCGCGCCCCAGCTCTTTTTTGCTCATAAATTTGATCTTGAAGGCTGCCGCAAACAGGGCTTCGACTGCAGCTTTGTATTCGGCTGCCATGTTAGGGTCGCCGTGACCGTCGATCTGCAGGAAGGACATCGGCGGCACCTCCACAACCACAAAGTCACTCTTTCCCGGCGCGTATAGGTGTTTAAGATCTTTTTTGAAATCAACTTTTGTCATTGTTTGCTTCCATTTGGTGGATGAATTTGTCCAACCATTCCAATTGGGCGTTAATGACCGTCAGGCTCTGGTCGAACATAGCCTCTACATAGTAGGGCAGCGGCTTTTGTGCTTCCCAGCGTCTTAGGATGTGTTGCCGTCGTTCTGCCAATGATGTCTGGTGTTGGCGCAGCGCATCCATTGCTTTGTCAGGCCGGATCACAGGCAGGCCAGAAAGTCCCAGTTGAAATGGGGAATAACAGGGATGTGGAATTGATAACGCCTCCAGCAGGCTGGCATTCAGCGTTACCTCTCCTTTCTGTGTAATGCTGTACACCACCCGCGCCGGACCTTTCCCGGACTGCCCCCCAGGTTGACCTTCGACCAGGCCCTCACGTTCCAGTTTTTTCAGCAGGTAGTAGATGGAGGAGAAGCCGATTTCGGTCCACTCGCGCATGCCGCGCTGTTCGATAACGGTTTCGATTTGGTAGCCGTGGCGGGGCTGTTCGGCGATCAGGGAAAGGATGGCTAGTTCGGCGTTGGTCATTTTTTGAATAGTCTAAAATTAGAATATATTAGTAATATAATAATCCCGCGTGAACTTTTTGTCAAGGGGAATAATTGAATATTTCATTAATCCGCCTCCTGCGGGACTTTCACTGGCAGTGTATTTATTGTTTTGCAGTTTGAGGAGGGATCAGGATTAAATAACGCCCAACCCGCGGGGGGGCAAATGAGCTGTAAGGGGACATGACGAACAGCAGGATTCTCGCTGGCCGTATTATTAAGACCTGCGCCAATATACTTCCGTTTGATCCGTCCAAACCAATTCATCGTTTATGCTGTGATTATTGCGATAGTCTTCAACTGCCTGCTTACAGGTGTTTATACTTCTGTAATCGTCCACAATCACATAACCGCCAATGGACAGTTTCGGATAAAGATATTCGAGCGCTTCATAAGTGGATTGGTACATATCTGCATCTAATCGAAGTATGGGCAGTTTTTCAATTGGAGCAGAGGGTAATGTATCACAGAACCATCCAGATAGAAATTTAACCTGTTCGTCAAGAAGATCATAACGGCTGAAATTGCTTTTTACTTGCTCGATCGGTACTCGAAAATAGTCAATTTTGTAAAATTTTGAACCTCTGTCAAACGGAAAGTGTTTGGGATCAGGAGCTGGTAAACCTTCAAACAAATCGGCGAACCACACATTACGATCGATCACATCGTTTGCTTTCAACATGGCGCGCATGAAAATGGTGGCACCGCCTCTGCAAACTCCAGCCTCAATAAAATCACCTGGAACTTTGTTGTCAAGGACTTTATCAATACAGCGCTGGAGATTGTTTAACCTGTATATTCCTATCATTGTGTGGGCCAAAAGAGGATATATTGGCAGTCCATTTTTGCGGCGTATTTCATCATACTTTTTTTGTAAACAATTTGCATACCAGCAATCTTAAAGAGATCATTTAATCTTCTCAACAAAAACTATCGTGTATTTGATACCGAAATGAATTCATTATTACTGTAGATCGTGTTTATCAAACAGTTTTTGATCAGTTCGAGATACAGCTCCTTGTTGTCTTGAGACATATTTTGCTCCATATACAAAAATCCAAACCTGAAAATGTGTGCCAGTTGGTCCTTTTGATAATACCATTTTTACTTTGTAGAGCAAGGGAGATGTTCAGAAGAAGTTTGCATCAGGGATTGATCCATTTATATTCTCTAATTGAGCAATATAAAAACCTCGCAGGTTTTCAAAACCTGCGAGGTCTAAATCGGGTCTGAGTGTGGTCAGTTCAGGTCCGAACTATGTATTTTCCTTTACCCAAGCCCAAGCCTCCTCCAGCTGACCCGTTTCGAAATATTTCTCCTCGGTACGCCTGGTGAAGGGATCCATAATTTTTACCATCCACTTATGCCAGTCCTTGTCGCTGACAAAAGCGCAGCGTTCGACCTTTTTGTACTCTTGTGTACCGAAATTGTAGTCTTTCTTCACTGCCTCCCATTCTGATACGCCTTTGAAATCTTCGATCAACACCAGCATGTTGATCTCCCCTTGTTCTTCGATAGCCTTATCGATAACCGGCATCAGCTTATCGTAGTCCTCAGCGGATATTTTTTCACTTACTTTGAATCCAATACAACCGGGTGTACTTTGACTTAATATTTCGAACATACTATCCTCCAACGTATTTTTGTTTTCAAAGGAATTTATTTAATAATGACTGCGAAGTAGGTTCTCCTGAAAACCGTCCAGTCAATGCTAGCGGGTGTCGGGTCAGGATTGCCAGCGCGGTCGATGGACCTTACCGCAAAGCTGTGCGCGCCGTATTCCAACCCGGTGAAAGTCTGCGGGCTTTCGCAGTTGCTGAACACGGCTATGTCTAAGCGGCACTGAAAGACCGCACCGGATTCGCTGCTGGTGAACTTGAAGACGGTCAAATCGAATTCCCCCGGATCAGATTGGCTCTCCACGAATTCAGTCTCCGGCGAAGTGGTATCAATCGTCCAGGTGTGGCTGGCCGGGGTGGGGTCAGGGTTGCCGGCGTTGTCAACGGCTCGCACCTGAAAAGTGTGCTCTCCGTCTTCCAGTCGGGTGTAGGCCTTGGGGCTGTCGCAGTCAGCAAACCCTCCACTGTCCAGTTGGCACTCAAAAGTCACATTAGGCTCGCTGCTGGAGAAGCTGAAACTAGGGTCTGCGCTCCCGCTCGGATCGGTCGGGGCGCTGATCAGGCTGGTGTCCGGGGCAGTGGTATCAATGGTCCAGTTATGCCTGGCTGGGGTGGGGTCAGGGTTGCCAGCGTTGTCAACGGCTCGCACTGTAAATGTGTGCTCTCCATCTTCCAGTCCGTTGTAGGTCTTGGGACTGTCGCACTCACTGAACCCGCCGCTGTTCAGCTGGCACTCAAAGGTCACATCAAGCTCGCTGCTGGAGAAGCTGAAACTGGCATCTGCGCTCCCACTCGGATTTGAAGGGGCGCTGGTCAGGTTGGTGTCCGGCGGGGTGATGTCGGCGTAGATAACACCTGCCGAATGGTTCGCGCCGGGCATGGTGAGGCTGTTGGTCGATTCCAAACTGTTGTTATTATCTGTACCCGTCCAGCCAGTGATATCCCAGCCCGGGTCAGGGCTGGCGCCGCTCAGCGTAATGATCTCTCCAGCCTGATATTCTCCTACAGAACAGCCGTATGAATTGTCCGGTGAACTAGTGGGAAGGCTGCCCAACCCGCTCTTTGTGAGAGACAGGGCATAACAAATGGGGGGCGATGACCAGGTGGTAAACCGCCAGGTAGCGCTGGTGGTGGTGGATGCGCCCTCCGAAACCTCCACATACCATTCATACCCGGTATCCAGGTCCAAATCAACCCAGGTGACAGCCGCGTCTTTGCCGCTGGCGACAGCCTGGACCGTGCCCAGGTTTTGAAATTCTTCCTGAATGGTCATATCATAATCCAGTTCAAACTCATTTTCGGCATCGTGCAGATATGCATCAAGCCAGGGTGAATAAGTCTGCACATAAATCTTTTTATCCAACGGAGAGAAGCGCATCCTGCGCAGGTAGCCGTTTCCGCCGTTAGGGAATTCCTGGTAATCGGACATCAATATATAAATCGTGTTCCCGTGATCCCCGCTTTCTATACGCTGCGCCGCGCCGTCGGTTGGAGAATGCGTGTGACCGCACAGCATCAGGAATATGTTGGGATTATCTTTTAGAAAGGTGAAAATCCCCTCGTAACTCCAGGTGTTATCAAGGTTGAGCATCGAATGGCTGACTACGATCGCCCGCCGGTTGGAATTATTCTTGAGCAAAGTGTCTGCCCAATCCAATACGGCTGTACCTGGCTGGAATTCAAGATTGATCACAATAAAGTCCATTCCGGCCGCGCTGAACAGGGTGTAATTGTTATCGTTGCCCCCGCCATAGTGCCCACCGTAATAATCCCGATCTGTGAAGCGGGTTACACCAAAGTAATTGTTGTAGTTGGTGGTTGGATAATCGTGGTTTCCTGGAACCAAACCGTAGGGGATGCCGTCTGGCAGACCAGGCAGCGGGCTCTCCAGCAGGCTCATGGCTGCGCTGGCCGTATCCCACTCGCTGGTGTCCTCGGCGGTGTTGACAATATCGCCCAGATGGGCAGTGTAGGGGATATTCAAATCCTCCTGGTTATCCACGATCCACTGGGTCTGGGAGATGTAAATGGACGGCAGCCAGCGCGAGTAGAACTGCGTGTCCGGAAGGGCGATGAGCGTAAAATCTTCGCCCAGGTTTGGGACCGGTACCGGGCGTCCGTAGAAAGTGACATCTAACAAACCAGCATCCTCATCGTTCAGCGCCACTTCCAGGACGGTTGAGGTGGAGATGCCCTCCGCATCATCGGATGGTCGAACCAGTTCTGGCAGATCGGGAGAATTGACTATGATAGGAAAATATACCGTGGTCTTAGAGCGATTTGCGGGTTGATCTACAGGAGATGGCGTTTGCTCCATCTCCTGCTGCGCACGAGCAGCTACTAGGGGAACTGAAGCGCTGGCGGGGCTCAAACATAGAGCCAGGAGAAGCGAAAAACAATAGAATAATGCGCGAAATGGCTTTTGTTTCATCCCTGTTCTGGCTCTAGAAATCGAAATTGTTGTATTCAAACTTAATATCGGCTGGTTGATTAACAGTTAGGATAAAGATGGTCAGGCTTATGAAGATTATATCAAAATACAAGCTGGTAGTAAAAAAAATGTGAGAATAGGGGAAAGTAGAACAAGTTGGCACATGGTGACGTTGCCCCAATTGGATACTTCGCGACGTGACCAACTTACTTCAATTCAGTAGGACAATTTGGTAACTTGTCTAAATCAGTAGAACAAGCTGCCATACAGTGACGCTTCGCGGCCAACTTGTTCAACAAAAAGTGAGAAGCGACTTTATAAAAATCCCAGATATTCAATCAGCGCTTTACCAGTGGAAGATAATTCGCTATTCCTGGTTCAAAATGGGCCGTCACGCTCTTAACGGCGTCCATGGTTAACTCACAATTCCCTGTACCGATGTAGTCGCCGCTCCAGCCTAAGAAAATTGAGCCTTCTTCTGGTATTGCTATGAGAGTGATGGTACTGTCTTCTTTCAGAAGTATCATACAGGTATCCAGGCATTCAATACTCGCAGGTGAACTGGTAACCTTCCCGCTACCAGTTCCCAATATGGATAAGTTCAGATAGAAATATCCCTTTGCTTCATAAGCGCCCATGTCCACTGTTGATGTCCCATCCCCGTCTCCATCCTTAACTCGTAATCCTCCATCCAGATCTGTTGGAATAAGTGTTACAAAAGTATTATTTCCAGCATCTGCAGCAGGTGAGCCAGCCTTCAAGCGTAAATTACCCGCCAAAGTGTTGGTGGGTGGATTAATGGGTGTGATAAAGAGCGGGTCTCCATCGATGTTGTCCCCACCGTCCTGATAGCTACCCCCAATCCAACTGCTCACGCTCACTCCCGCCCCCTGAACAAGGCTGTATGTCAGCGTAACAGCTGCGCTTTCATTGTATATGGTAGTGGAGATACTGCCGGTACCGCTGATGTCCTGGTTGTTCCACAGAAAGCTGTTGTACAATTCCGGAGTGGCGGTACTATTTAGGCCAGAGTTATATATCGCCCCACCTAGCTCACCAGCATAGTTCCCGGAGAAGGTGGTGTTTGTCAAGATTGGGGTGCAATTTCCACCGAACATGCCACCGTTGTACATCGCACCACCATCGGTTCCAGCCGAATTTCCAGAGAAGCTGACGTTGGTTAGTTCGGGGACACTGTTGCCATCGCGGCCCCAGTTAGTCATCGCCCCACTATTAAATTCCGTAGAGTTTCCGGTGAAGATGATGTTCCTCAAGGTTGGACCGCTATTACCCATGTAACCCATGTTAACCATCGCCCCTCCGCTTCCAGCTGAGTTGCTGGAGAATGTGACGTCAACCAGGATGGGGCTGCTGTAGCCTTCGAAAGCATCGTTGTACATCGCCCCACCAACATCAGCTGAATTGTTTGAGAAAGTAACGTTAATCAGCACCGGGCTGACACCCAGGTTGTACATGCCTCCACCTTTGCTGTCGTAGTATGGGTTTGTTGTTGAATTGCTGTATATAATTGAGTTGGTCAAGGTCAACTCGCTGTTTGACCAGATTTCCCCTCCAATTCAATAACTTTCCAGTGTTTCATAGTAATCCAATCCGCCCATCTAGTAAAGGCTGTCAAGAGCGACGTCAACCGTACCTGAAACGACAATCACGCGCCCGCTGTTTTTGGCATCCAATGTGGTTGTATAGGTATTCGGGTCTGGTTCCAATGTCCAATCGCTCGTAGTGTGACCGCCTTCGAGGTTCAGGCTCTTGGAGATATAAACGGTCTGGTAAAGACCGGCGCGCAGTACAACCCCTTTACAGTTGCCAGCCACTTTGACGGTGCCGCCGTCAGGTGCTGCATCAACGGCGCTCTGAACAGCGCTGGCATTAGGCGTCACGAAAACGAAATTACCGTTATTATGAGTGGCTGAACAGGAAACCTGAGGGGATTAATTAGTATCTAAATCTTTTGTGACTGTGTTTTCTGCAAGGGGTTTGATAGCAACCATTTTGATAAGCCAGCCGGTCTGCCCGGATAAATATGGGTAACCAGGCTCTGAGAGTTAGCCAGCCAGGGCACAGCAAAGGCGATAGCCAAACCGAGGATTAAAGTCGAAATCAAAACGGAAAAATTCCGATGGGAAATTGAATGAAACATGAAACCCCTCCTACAAAGGCTGCCTCAGCTTCGATCCGAAGGCGCCGTATTGAATAAATAACCCCGCGGCGAAAAATGTAAAGTGATTATATCTTGATTGTTTCATAAATGTGAATAGTGAGTGTTTGGTTTAACAGAAAAGACTGCCCCACTGGTGGAGCAGTCTTTCCAAAAAAGATATTCTGTTTTAGTTGTTACAACAAATTAGCGGTAACGAAGTGAACTACCAGAGAAGCGTGCAATTTCGTCGTAAAGGGTTTCAACGATCGGGCCGCCTGATCCACCGGATTCGCTTCCAGCCTCAGCGCTTGAGAGTGCTGGGCCGCTGGCTTCCTGGGCACGGTCATAACGGGTGTCACCATCGCCTGCAACAAAGTTAGCAGAAGCAGTTCCAACTGCTAAGACCAACATCACGGATACGAGTAAAGCAACAAAGATTATGTTTTTCATTTTTTAGCTCCTTATGGCTATATAAGATTTTATTAATTGTTCATATATTGTACAGCTAAAATCCATATTGTCAAGGTTTAAAGGGGAATTAATTCAACTCTAATAAAAGCGTTCTGGCACTTAAAAACAGAACCGCTTCTTATGAAAAAGGTGAAGGAAAACCTTCGCCAGGATAGCAGCGAATATTAAGAGTCACACTCAAGCAGCGAGCTATTACTTATTGTGTTTCTAATTTGGCTGTTGAGATTTTGCTCATCTATGGGTAATCCTTTGTTTAATAAGATGAATACTCCCAAAATCAAGATAAAAAAGCTGCTGGTAATCAAGATCCATTTTAGCATTGTAAATACCGGCGTCAGGAAATCTATCAGCGGGGTTTGCTGGGGGTAGCGGAACATTACCAGCGAGGAGGAGATGTTCTCTAGATAATCAAAGAGCATACCCAGGACGGGAAGTAAGTTCACCCACCATATTATGTTTTTAGAAGGGGTGGCGCGGGCGTAAATCCAACTGATGGCAGCGGTCAGGAACAGGGTGTAAACAACGGGCCAGATCAGATCGAAGGTAAAGCGCGCCTGCACATACAATTCTCTGCCCTGTGCGCCGTAGGATTCAGCCATGCGGTACAGTTCATCTGTTGAATAATAGAAAGACAAATCCGGTGTACCGGCATCCGCGCTAAATGCCTCGGCGCTGGCAGACTGTCCAGGCAGGATCAGTATCATGAAGAGTGTAAATACAAGCAGTGCACCCAAAACGATCCAGCCGTTTGAGATACGGTACAGCCAATCCGAAAAGCGTCTGCACATCAGCGCTTCATCAGGGGCAGGTAGTGCGATAAACCAAGTTCAAAAACGGCAGTCACTGTTTTTGGGGCATCCACTGTCAGCTCGCATTTTCCGATACCGCTGCAGAGGCCGCTCCAACCCAGGAAGATCGAATCTTTATCCGGTACAGCCGAGAGGATAACAGGCGCGCTCTCGTACATAAGCGCACTGCATATATCATCGCAGTCAATGCCTGCGGGGATGCTGGAAACCAAACCGCTGCCGGCTCCAGATTTTGATACGCTCAGTTGGTAATATCCCGGAGCTTCGTAAGCGCCCATGTCGACCGTCTCTGTCCCGTCTCCGTCCCCGTTTTTTATACGTGCTTTCTCATCCAGGTCGCTGGTAACTCCAATTACAAAATTGTTATTTCCCTCATCAATGGCCGGGGATGCCTCTTTCAAGCGCAGGTTCCCGATGGTTGTGGGTGAAGTGGAGGGATCAACGGGTGTAATAAAGAGCGGATCTTCATCGATATTTCCGCCAAGATCTTCATAAATGGTCTCCAAAAGCCGGCCTTCCCCACCGCCTGAAGCTTCCACCAGGCTGTGGGTTATCGTAACAGGGCTGGAGGAATCATAAATGATGCTCGCTGTTATTGTGCCTGTGACACCATCCGCAATATTATTCCAAAGTATGGTGTTGCGTAGAGTCAGACTGCTGGATTGATTTTCAATACCGCCGCCTTTACTCCCCGCCGAATTGCCGGAAAAGGTCACATTGGTTAACATCGTGTCACTGGATTGCGTGTTGTATAATCCGCTGCCGTTGTGGGTAGCAAAATTCCCTAAAAAAACTGTATTGGTCAGAGCCGAATCGCTTCCGTAGTTAAACATCCCTGCACCTAAATTGACCGTTGAATTGCCTGAAAATATCACATTGTTCAACGCCGCTTCACTATTATTATTGCTCATTCCTCCGCCGTAATCTCCTGACTCATTATTAGTAAAATGGACATTGGTCAGCGCAGGCAAACTGGATGAGGTACGCAGCCCACCACCTGAGTAAGAGGCATAATTATTAATAAACTTAACATCATTCAGCAGCGGAATACCCAAATTGGTATAAAACCCACCTCCGTAATTTGCCACATTGTCAGAGATTATCACGTTTGCCAACACAATATCCCCGTTATTATTTAAACCGCCACCGTAGTCTGCGGTATTGCTGAAAACGGTTGAGTTGGTCAGGGTCAGCATACCGTTAGAATAGATGCCGCCGCCGTAATTGGAAATCCATCCATCGTCTGCGAATCCCCCGGTTATTTTAAGATTATCCAGCGTAACATCCACATCCCCATTGATTACAATTACACGCCCGTCTCTTGCTACGTCCGAGTGGCAGGATGCGTATCAAGGTTAGGATTCAGCGGCATATTTTTTTGTAGAATACTTCCCTGCAGGGTCAGGCTTTTGGTGATCAAAACGGTCTGTTTGTGGCCGTCCCGGGTTTGGACACCCACGCACACGCCTTCTACTTTGATGGTATCTCCGCTGTCGGCAATATCCACCGCATCCTGCAGCACACTGGAATTGGAACTCTGCAGGGTTCCGGCTTTCGTTTCAACTGTACATAAGGCTTGAGTTCGGGGAACATTTGCAGAGGCGATTGAATCAAACTCACCTTGGGCAGCTAGGCTGAATGTGTTTGCCAGCCAGGGTAGGCAAACAGCCAATCCAATGCCAAGGATGACCAAGAATATAATCTTGATCTGGTTTAAGTGGGGTTTTCGATTCATCATCCCAGCCTCCTTCGTGAGGGGAGCTCCAGTGTGGTTTATGGTTATAAAAAAAACCTTGTTAGCGAATTTGCAGGGGCAGGTAGTGTGATATTCCTGGTACTAGAGAGGCCGTCACGTTTTTCACAGAATCCATCCTCAGCTGGCAGTCTCTCAATCCGCTGCAGTCGCCGTTCCAGCCGGTGAATATCGAATCTCCATCAGCTGTTGCCTTTAGCGAGATGTTGGTACTTTCCAGCAGTAAAAGGCTGCAGCTGTTCCCGCAGTCGATACCTACAGGTGAACTGGTCACCCGTCCATCACCGGTACCCGATTTATATACATTCAGCATGTAAAGAGACGGCGCTTCAAATGCGCCCATATCAACGGTTGCATTACCGTCTCCATCCCCATCCTTTACTCGCGCTTCACCATCCAAATCGGTTGGAACACCAACGACAAACAGGTTGTTTCCTGAATCGATAGCTGGAGAACCTAGCATCAAATGCAGGTCACCAGATAAAGTCGGCGCCGTAGAGGGATTTATTTGATCGACAAAAATTGGTTTGCTATCAATATTACCAAGCAGGTTAACAAAACTGGCGTCCAGAACCCAGTCCGAACTGCCGCCGGAGGCTTCCAGAAGACTGTGGGTCAGGGATATCACGCTGCCGTCTTCATTCTTGATTGAGGAATTAATCGTCCCGGTAATGCCTGCTGCCATGTTATTCCAAAAAATGGTGTTTCGAACATCTGGACGGCTCCCGCTCATGTTGTGCATCGCTCCACCTGGGCCAGCGCTGTTGTTTCCTGAAAAGGTTACATTTGTTAAAACTGGATTGCTTTCTCTATTTGAAATGCCAGCACCTTTGAACCCGGTGTAATTCCCGGAAAAAATTGCGTTCGTGATCGTCGGGTTGCTGTTGGATTGGTTGAATATCCCCGCCCCTCCCACACCGTTATTAATACTCGTATTGTCTTGAAAGATTACGTTGGTAAGCTTTGGACTGCTGCCGGAGTTCGCCATAGCTGCACCGCCCTGGATGCCTTCATTAGATAAAAATGTTACATCAGTTAATTCTGGATTGCTGTTGGAGGTGTTGTAAATCCCACCTCCATAATCTAATCCCAAATTATTGGAAAAAACGGTTTTGGCAATGATTGGACTGCTGTTGTCGTTGCTCATCCCGCCGCCGTATGTGGCAGTATTGGAATAAAAAGTGGTTTGTGTGAGTGAAGGTTGGCCGGAAATAATGTACAGACCACCACCATTCGTGCCTGATCTATTGCCGTTAAATGTCACCTTGGTGATGGAGGGGCTGCCGCTGTCATTGTACATCCCGCCGCCGTGTACGAATGCCCAATTCCCAGAAAATACTACATTTTTTAAGATTGGTGAGCCGCTATTTAAATTAATCATCCCGGCCCCATGCTGGCGATTTTCTGAATAAATATTTGCGTAGCCAGCGGTGACAGTGAAGCCATCTAATACTGCAGTATCATTCACTGCGCGGCTGGTGATGACATGGTGGCTGTTATTCCCCTGTATGCCAGCCGCGCTGGTAACCACACCGCCTGCATCTACTGTATCATCACCGTCTATATCTCCGCTGAGCACGGTCACGTTGTTTTCCCAGTCCCGATCTGAGAGGGCGGTATCACCAACTTTGAACCCACCGTAAAGCGATACCCCGTCGGTCATCACAAAAGTGGCATATCGGTCGCCTTTTGAGTACACGCCGCCTTCATCGGGATAATACACGCCTTTTGCCACCCATATCTCGCAGGGACCCGAGCCGGCGGAAACCAGCGCATCCTGCACATTGGTATAAGCAGTGGTAAAACCGGAATCAGGATTCGAACCATCAGCGAATTTGTTAACGTAATACCTGCAGGCTGCGTTTGCTGCGATGGCCTGCGAACCAAACTCGCTTTGAGCGGCCAGGCTGTAAGTGTTCGCCAGCCAGGGCAGCGCCAAGGCAAAACCTGTCCCGATAGTAACGATAAACCCGAGCACGATCAAATTTCGAATTGAAAAATGGTCCGTCATTTAATAACCCTCCTGTTATCAAAAAACCAATCTTGGCAAAGAACGTCCGCTGAGCATCGTGGGATGTGTGGTGATCCCTGAAGGGATGCTGCGCGATCCCTGAAGGGATGCTGCACGAATGGGATTCAGAGGTCTGCTCTAAGGTATTATGTGTGATTTTGCTTGCTGTGAAGAATACATGATGATTATTTCTGGATCACCTAGTATGTGTGAATGATAAGATTATGCGAACATTTTGGATTGCTAGTTCTTATTTATTATTAATCGGATAATCGCTCAACGGAAGACTACTGATAGAAATTGCTTGTTCGTATATGCCATCTGAATTTCATATGCGCCCATATCGACAATCGCTTCTCCATCTCCATTTCCATCCTTGAGGCGCGGATGCCCATCCAGGTCGGCAGGAACGTCAATCACATAAGCGATGTCTCCCGCATCAATGGCTGGCGAATCGATTTGAAGGTGCAGATTCCCGCTGGAGGTGGTGGTGATTGGATTGATTGGCATGAGGAATTTCGGATCTTCATCGATATTACCGCCGCCGTTTCCATAGCTGAACGTCGTGGTAAAATTTCCGGTCCCGCCGGAGCCCTGGACCAGGCTGTGATACAGTGTTGTTCTTGCGTCCTGGTTGTATATATTGGCGGTGAGGGTACCGGTGCCGCTGCTGTCGCGGTTGTTCCAAATGATGCTGTTGCGGATACTGGGAAGGCATGTTCCTTTAGTACCATAATTGAATATTCCGCCACCTTTGTCAGTCGCCTGGTTGCCGGATAAGGTGACGTTGGTCAGGATGGGATGATTGTCGCCATCAAGGTGGCCGAAATTTGCTATCGCCCCACCCCATTCGCCGGCAGAGTTTCCTGAAAATAGCACATTGGTCAGGACCGGTCTGCTTTTTCCATCCTGAGCGTAGTTGACCATAGCGCCGCCGTACGAAGCGGCTGAATTTCCAGTAAAAATTACATCCCTCAACACCGGGTCACTGACGCCTTCCAACCCGTCATTCGACATGCCGCCGCCGTACATTGCCCTGTTGCCCGCGAACGTGATGTGAAAGAGCTGTGGGCTGCATATGCCTTCAATAAATTGGGCAGTATTGTGACCATAACAGAGAAAACCACCACCATTATCATTATTACCCTGTTTTAAGATCGCACTCCCGCCAGTGATTGTGAAGCCGTCAAGTACAGCTGTGCCGGAAACCATTTCTGCATATACCACATGGTAGCTGTTATCACCTTTTATATCATTGGAAGACGCCACAATTCCTCTCGTGTCTGTTTTATCATTTCCATCGATATCCCCGCTAAGCACAGCCGTGTTGGCGTGCCAATCCCGTTCAGAACGGGCGGTTTCTGTTCCAGTAAAGCCCCCATACACAGCTACACCCGGCACCAGCTTGAAGCTGTCGCTCACAGTATCACCAGGCTTGTAGACCCCGGCTGCAACCCAGATCTCATCGCCAGCACTGGCCGCGCCCAGCGCATCCTGCAGATTGTTAAAGGCGCCAACCCATCCAGCGGTTGGATTTGAGCCATTGCCCAACTTGGATACCCGGTAAGTGTCTGTAAACGCCGCGGGACTATTCTCAATATCATGGATAAGGTCGGAACTGCCTGCAGTGGTGTAGTTTGCTGCTTTCCGGCGGCTGTGTTGGATGTGATTGTACCCCGGTGAGGCAGCCTCATTTTGGGCTGCAAAACCTTGCCAGTTCGCCAGCGCAGGAAAAGCCAGGGCTGATGCCAGGCCGGTGAAAATAATAATCCCACTTAAGACTGTATTTCGAACGGAAACAATATTTAGCATGTAAAAACCCTCCAGCCGCGGCTCCTCACCCTCCAAAATAAGTACAATGGATGCTTCACATACGCTCCGAAGGCGCCGCTATGAATAGTGGATGGGAGCGTGGTTTTGTTTGTGAAAATTATAACTTGACAACATCGTGTTTGTGAATGGTGATATGCGGGGAATGGGTATTCGACTCGCCTATTTGGGACCCGTGTTCTAGTATTTACGGACTGCCAGTCCTTAAAGGGAAAAGACTGCCCCACTGGTGGAGCAGTCTTTATAAAAATGATTTTTCTAAAGGAGGTTGGGAGAAATTAGCGGTAACGAAGAGCACCATCGGAGAAACGAGCAATTTCATCGTACAGGGTTTCAACGATCGGGCCGCCTGATCCGCCGGATTCACTGCCGGTCTCGACGCTCGAGAAGGCTGGTCCGCTGGCTTCCTGGGCACGGTCATAGCGGGTGTCGCCATCGCCTGCGACAAAGTTCGCGGAGGCGGTTCCAACTGCCAGGACCAACATTACGGATACGAGTAGTGCAACAAAGATTAAGTTTTTCATTTTTTTAGCTCCTTATGGCTATATAATATTTAAGTATAGTTCATATATTGTACAGATATATTCCATATTGTCAAGGTAAAAAAGGGGGATTAATGCAACTCTAATAATCGCGCTCTAGCACGAGAAAAAATAATCGCTGCACATGAAAAGGTGATGAATAACCTTCACCAGGTTACAAGCGGTCATGAAATACGACTAAATTTGGAACGGATCGTATTTATTTTGTTGTTTTTCAAACCACACTGTTGGAATCTCGTTCATTTATGGACGATGCACTGTTTTATTAAGATGAGTACACCTAGGATCAAGATGAAAAAGCTGCCGGTAATCAGGACCCATTTAAACATGGTGAATATGGGCGCCAGAAAATCTACCAGCGGGGTTTGCTGGGGGTAGCGGAACATTACCAGCGAAGTGGAGATGTTCTCGAGATAATCAAAACCCATTCCAAGCAGGGGTAATAAATTGACCCACCAGAATTTAAAATTTGGTGGGAAGGCGCGGGCGTAAATCCAACTGATGGAAGTGGTCAGAAAGAGGGTGTAAACAACGGGCCAGACCAGATCAAATGTAAAGCGCGCTCGAATGTAAGCATCCCGACCTGCCTGGCCGTAGAACTCTGCCATGCGGTACAGTTCATCTGGTGAATAATAGAAAGACAAATCCGATGACCCAGTATCCACGCTGAATGCCTCAGCGCTGGCGGACTGTCCGGGCAGGACCAGTATCGTGAAGAGTGTAAATACCAGCAGAGCACCCAAAACGATCCAGCCGTTTGAGATACGGTACAGCCAATCCGAAAAGCGTCTGCACATCAGCGCTTCACCAGGGGCAGGTAGTGCATTAAGACTGGGTTAAAAACGGCAGTCACTGATTTAGCCAGCCAGGGCAGCGCAAAGGCAAGCCCGAAACCAAAGGATAATGGTAATACGATCAGAATAGTGCTGCGATGGGAAAAGAGTTCAGACATGGCAAGCTCCTCCTGCAGCGGCTGCCCGGCTCCAGCGAACATTTCCCTATCGGGATGCTTCTCGACCCCTGAAGGGATGCTTCGCGAGCGGGAACCTGCGGTTCGTTCCGGGCGCCGTTTTTGTATGGTTTTGCTGGCGGCGAATATTATTCGTCGATTATATCCCGATTACATAGAGGATGCGAATGCCGGAATGGCGAGCATACTGGCAGGATAAGATATCCATATTGATCAAACTATTTGTTTTTTTACACACAATCCTTTCAGGATTCAATTTAAGATATGAGTAAGGCGGCGAATTTTTAAAGAAAATTACATGGTAAAATTACTATAATCAACACAAAATTTTGAATTTAATATGGAAATGGCTGAAAATATAACGAACAATTCGATACTGGATGAATATTATATTCAAGATACTTCAATTGTTGCGAGGCAAATTGCGGATGAGTACATTCTCGTTCCTATATGCCAGTCAGCGGACGAGGTTGAGCATATATTCACGCTTAATAATGTTGCGGCCATAATTTGGGAGCTGCTTGATGGAGAACACAGCCTGAGTGAGATCCGAGATACGCTTGTATCTGAGTTTGCTGTTGACTCCGATAAAGTCCAATCTGACCTGCTGATATTCATCGACAAATTGGAGAGTATCGGAGCAATCAATCGAGTATAGATTATGGAATGCCCATATATCCCCTTCACATCTCTTGATGACTTCAGCCTTCGTCTGGGTAAAAAAGTAATCCAACAGCATATACCGTTAACCGGCAGCCTGGAGGTTACAGCTCGCTGCAACCTGCGTTGCGTTCATTGCTATATTAATATGCCGGCGGATGATTCGGCTGAGCTGGATCAGGAACTCAGCGGGATTGAGATAAAAATGATAATCGATCAGATCGTCGACGAGGGTTGTTTGAGGCTACTTTTAACTGGTGGTGAACCTTTCCTTAGGCGGGACTTCCTGGATATCTACACATACGCCAAACGCAAAGGTCTGCTGGTCACAATTTTTACAAACGGAACGCTGCTGACGCCGCGTACTGCCGACTACCTGGGGGAGTGGCGTCCATCGGTGATAGAAATCACTCTTTATGGAAGTTCCCAGGAGACATATGAACGCGTTACAGGTATCCCGGGTTCTTATGCTTGCTGTATGGATGGGATAAATTTACTGCTCGAGCGCAGCCTGCCGCTCAAACTTAAATCAATGGTGTTGACAATAAACAAAGATGAAATAACAGAGCTGCAGGCTTTTGCTGAATCTCTTGGGGTCGATTACCGATTTGATACGGCCCTTAACCAGCGCCTTGACGGAAACAGCCAGCCAGCAGGTTATCGCATTACGCCCGAAGATGCAGCCAGGCTGGATATAAGCGGTCAAAACCGTGAAGAGGAATGGTTAAGGTTTACCGAAAAATATGCTGGACCTCCCCCGAAACCGGAATATTTATACCAGTGCGGCGCAGGGATCAGCAGTTTTCACATTGATCCTTACGGCCAACTCAGTGTGTGTATGATGGCGCGTATGCCCAGTTACGATCTGCGCCAGGGAAGCTTTGTTGAGGGCTGGAGAGAGTTTATCCCGCAGGTGACCGCTCAGAAATGGAGTCGCCAGACAGCATGCCAAACCTGTGAAATATATGCGTTATGCAATCAATGTCCGGGATGGTCCCAGATCGAATCGGCTGACCAGCAAATTCCGGTAGAATACTTGTGTGAGGTTGCACACCATCGCGCACAAGCGTTGGGCATTGCCATAAGGAAAGAAACACAAACCGGAGAACTTGATGATGCAAAAGCAGAAAACGGTGAGATCCTACGGGTAACAGACGATTGAGCAGCCTTTACGGATTTGTAAAGAATTTGGATTTGAAAAAATGTTATAATTTTTTTGGCTGTAATGGATTTTGAATTATCTTTGGACTGACCGGATTTATCAGTTTTTAAGAAATTTTATTGGAGAAGAATCGTGGATCAAAAACCAAATAATAAGGATATAAGAAAGATTTATCAGGAACCGCGCATAGAAAAGGTTGAATTGATCGCCGATGAAGCCGTGCTGACAAATTGTAAAGGGCTCGGACAGTTTGGCAAAAACCTTGAACCGGATTGTAAAATTGGTACTAGTTCATGCAAGTTTGAATTTGGAAGTTAGAAATGCGAATGTTTTTTGATGAGCATCAATGAAATAATACGCATTCAAGTTGCTCAGATCGTTTTATCTATTTCTTGTGATCAGCCAGACTTGGTTTTTAATTTTCATGATGCAATAAGCAGTTTTACTACGGACCACCCACCGGAAATAAATATCAAATTAAGTTATCAGGGGCTTCCGGATCTAAAGCTGACCGAGGAAGACCGTCTTTTTGATTCCGCATCTATTTGGGCACTTTTTCAGTCCGGGAACAAAAAGGTTTTACTGCTGGGCGCGTCTTCGCTTGATGCGAATCCCGATGGACTTGCGATTATTGACGAGGCTTCAAAAACCGTGCAATTGATTAAGAGTAGAGATCTTCTTACGAACGATATTCTCCCAGACCCGCTGGAATTTCCAATGGGAGAAGTGTTGATGATCTGTATGCTTGCCAACCAGCGCGGGCTGATGGCGCACGCCTGTGGTATTGATGATGATGGACGAGGCTATCTCTTCGCCGGCAACTCCACCCATGGTAAGACGACAATCGCGCGTATTTGGAGAGACCAAGCCGCTATTCTGAATGATGACCGCATTATCTTGCGCGAACGCGACGGGCGAGCCTGGTTATATGGGACACCCTGGCATGGCGAGTTTGACGGCGTTTCAAATGAAGGTGTACCTCTTGAGAAAATCTTCTTTTTGCGTCACGCCTCCAGCAACGCTGTGCATCCAGTAAGCGGCGCAAGGGCAGCCTCTATGCTGTTAAGCCGGGTATTTCCACCCATCTGGGACAAGGAGGGAATGCGTTTCAGCTTGAGTATTTCAGACCATATTATTAACCAGGTGCCTAGTTATATTTTAGATTTTTTCCCCGATCAGTCCGTGATTGAATTTGTGCGATGCGTCAATTAATAATTGATTCTGACAGCCTGAGTGATCTCACACGGGATGTCCTTACAAATAACGGAACGATCAACTTCACAGCGCGCGGCTCCAGCATGGTCCCATTCATCAAGGACGGGGACAATATATTCATCAACTCGATTAGTAAGCATCAGCTAGAAATTGGTGACGTGATCTTCTATCAAAAAGAAGAAGAAAGACCTGCAGCTCATCGAGTCGTGGAATTCAAGTACCAGGGTAACCAGCTGTTAACGGGAACTCGAGGAGATTCATTAACCTGCCCGGTTGAGATGGTGCCTTTTGAGAGAGTGCTTGGTAAGGTTGTTCGAATTCAGCGCCGCGGAAAAATGATTAATCTGAATAAAAATAGAAACCGAACATTGGGCAAATTATGGGTAAAGTTATACCCCATAACCAACCAGGCTGTTCGAACTGGGATGGCTTTAATCCCAAACACTTCCAGGTTATTGTTACTCGCGCAATCCTACAGACCTTTCCCGCGTAATTGTGCATGGTCTGTTCAGGAAAAAAGTCGTTTACCGGCTTGCCGAGAGAGAAGATATATATCAACTTTCGAGATATTTTGACAACCCGGGTCTCATCCAGCCAGAAATCCTTGGTAAGTTGTTGGCCGGTGAGAGAATTCATGCTGAAGATTGCGACTTTATTATTATTGCCAAAGTAGGAGAAACTATCGCCGGATCATTTGCGTTGGTACGATTCCCTGATGATGAAATACATTACCCAGACTGGTGGATGTTCAGTTTTTATGTACGCCAGCGATACAGGGGGATGGGTATTGGTGAAGGGCTCACCCTGACAGGAATTAAACATGCGGAAAAATTCAGCGCCAGGCGTATCAACCTGCTTGTATATCCTGACAATAAAGCGGCTATCAGCTTGTATCAAAAAATGGGTTTCAGGGAATTTTCTATCCCGCCCCTTGATAAAAAATTAGAAAAAGAATCAATCCTGACAGGTCGCTCCCCAATAATAATGAGTTTGAGTTTATCGAAGCCTCATATATCACACTGAGATATTGGATCGAAGATAAGTAGGAAAACAAAGCCACCCCTCTCCAAGGAAGATAGATAATTTTGCATCCCAAAATGCTTGAGGCTCCTGATTACCCTCCAGCTGACTGGCATATACTTCCCAACTGGGGTTTGGATAGTACGGTTTGGATGCTGGCGGTATCCAGCAGCCCGGCCACTGCCTCTAACTTTGAAACATTTTGTGGGCTGACATGTTCCAGATCTTCCGGAATAAACGGTGCGCTGGTATGGGTCGGGGCTGCAGCGTTGGTTTGTTGGAAAGCTGTGCGCATAGTCGTTTCAGTGGAGGTGTGTTGGAGAGTTGAGGATACGCTGGAGCGGGTGATGGTAGGGCTGGCGCCAGGAATGGGGGAGGTTGTGGAGGTGATTGTTGGACTGTCATCAGCAAAGGGGGAGGCAGCATTCAGCATTCCGGGTTGGGTCGTTGTGGGGATTCTCTCAAGACTGCAGGCTGTGGTAAACGATATCGCAGTTGATAGGAAAGCTGCCAGAAGCATGCGGGAAATTTTCATATTTCAATCACTGTAAATAGCCGGCGGCTGTACCTTTCAAGAAACCAGAAAACGCCCGGCTGGGTTAAAGTATTTTCGCCAGCCGGGCGCTGCTATTTATTGATAATCAATATCTAAGACGCCTGTGGTCCTTGAACTTAAACCTAATTCACCTGTACAAATGGTTTCACAGACCACTCAGCTCCAGCGTTGAAAGCAGTTCAGCGGGGTACCGCATCCTCGTCCAACACAACCGGCATGTATATGCAGGACGGCAGTACCCTTGCGAAAGTAATCCCGCCGAACACCTTATCCTCTTTATACCCGGTAACATCGATATCAAACCCGACATTGCCCGGCGCGGTAATATCCATCGTAACCGATACGACCTCAGAGGGACCAAGTTCAACGCCGTTCATCTCTGCCGGGAAGTTATTCGGCTTTAATGTGACGCCCACCTGGTTGAAATTGATCAGAGAAGTCCAGCGGCCCCACAGCGGACCCGGGTTAACGGTAATCTCACCATCGCCCAACGGGAAGTCGGGGCTGTCGAATTCAATGTCCACTGTGACAGATGTATTTTTGGTATTTACTATGTCGAAGTATTCTTTTGTGGTAGATATGGTATCGCTGATATCTTCGCAGAAGATAAACTCCGGAAAGTCCACAATGTTAAAAGTTGCGCTGGGCGATATTGTTGTTGTTCTGCACCAAATTGACAGGCGGGACGGTGTCCGGCCCGGAACCAATCGGGTCTTCATGCGAGTCAGCCCGCGCAAGGAAGCAGAAATGCCCGGTAATATTGGGCGGGGTCCAGGGTATGGATTTAACAACTTCACTCGACCCCGGCAGGACCGGTATGTGCGCGAAACCGATGCCAGCCCAGCTTCCCGGCCAGCCCAGGCCTAAACCGGCGTTCCCGTAGTAAAGGTTCACGATTATTTTGTGCACTGGTGTTGAGAGGCGGTTACGAACGCGCACACACAGCGTGGTCAGCACACCGGCTTCCGGGTTCTGGTGGGTAGGGTTGGTGCAGTCCCCGTCACTGCGCGCCCAGATATCGGGGCTTTTCCAGTTGGGCGGGCTGCTGGGTACGCTGCCGTCGTCAGTTGGATTGTCTTTCATGTAGATATCGTAATCCGGCGATGGCGGGCCTGGAATGTAATAATCTTCCGTTTCACCAACTCTGTAACCATTTTCTGGTCCCCTTCCATCGGGGGACCCGCCGGTAGCATCGCTTGGTGCTGGCTGCTCGGAAATGGTGATGCGCATCCAGAGCGGATCATTCTGGGGGTTATTGGGTACAAAGGCGGGCGTGGATACGACATGGATGCCGGGGCCCAAATTAAGCACCTGGTTTTGCACTGCCCATTCCGGCGCAGGGACAGAACCCGAGCATTTGAGGGTATCTTTCCAGTCTCCGTTCCGGTTCCAATCGAACCAGACATTAACATAGAAATCATCAACCCCGCTGTTAGGCTGGATGTTTACCGTGTATGTAAATGTGGTTGACACACAATGCGGCAGGGCAAGCGGAAATTGAACGCCATCATCAAACGCATCCAGGTCGGGTATGTTTGCCTTAGGGTCAATATTGGTTACGCCGTCGTTATCGGGCGGCAGATCTGCATCGAATTCTAAACTGATACCTGGTCCAAGGTAAACAACCGGAGGTTCCCCGCCTCCATGGCGCGGTCCAGGCGGTAAGCCCGTGGCAGGATCGAAAACCGTGGGGTAATTTGCCTGCGTGTTTGGGGGACCGCCGCCGGGAATATAGGCTGTCATGGGTACGCCTATATGGTTGGTCGAATCGGGCGCATCACCCAGGTCGTATAACGTTTCTGGTGGAGGAGCATCCGGATTTTGAGGCTCACCGATATTTGAAACGTCAATTTGAGCGGCTTTTACTGCCATCATTGTGCCGCATACCAGGACGAACGAGAATAGTATAGTTCCAAAGAGGATTAAGAGATTGGTTTTCTTCATTTTCTGTTCCCTCCAAATATTTGAATGATTTGGTTTGAAATAGATATATGACTGGACAGACCCGGGGGGTAGAGCCCAGGTTTGAAATCTAACCAACAATCAAAAAAAACAGTATTAAGTTGTATTACCAATAATCAGGTACCAATATTTGATTTAGACGCCCCCCTGCTGTGCTGCCGGCAATCATGAAATTTTACCGATAAACGAATCGGATCAACGGATATTTCTGAGCTTATTATACAGGAAAGTATGCGATTTTTTGATTAAGATTTCTTGGAATGGATTTGTTTAATCGCCGTGGCGGGGGATCGAAAAACCTTGCTTTCGATAAAATTAATATTCGCTGAAGTATGGCTTCAGCACTCCACATTAAAATTCCAATTCCCTATTGACAAGCCCCTCAAAATCCTATATAATTTCATATAGTAAAAACAGTTTTCGCAATACAAAAACTCAACATCGATAATACATAATTAAAAATAATCAGGTTCATACGATTCTCGAAAGAATTAGCGCCTATTTGAAGTATCAATATTTCAAATTCTAACTTTTCAAACGGAGGGTCTACATGGGCAAACCCAGACACGTTATCAACGAATCCATACGGAAAACAGGCATCGTGGCCATCATGCGCGCCAACAATTCGGACCAGCTGTTGGCGGCCGCTGATGCAGTGAAAGCGGGCGGCGTAAACGCTATTGAAGTGACCATGACCACACCCGGCGCGATCAAGGTGATTGAACAGGCTACTGCAAAGTACGGAGAAGAGGTCATCTTCGGTGTCGGTTCCGTGCTGGACCCGGAAACAGCCCGGGCGGCGATTTTAGCCGGGGCGCAGTTCGTGGTCTGTCCGACACTGCGCTTATCGACGATCGAAATGGCGCACCGCTACGATGTGCCGGTCGTCCCGGGAGCATACACCGCAACCGAGGCGCTTACCGCCTGGGAGGCGGGGGCTGACATGGTGAAGATATTTCCCTCCAGCGTGGGCGGTCCGAAATATATCAAGGCATTAAAAGGACCACTTCCGCAAATACTGCTGGTCCCGGTGGGAGGCGTTAACCTGGATACGACCGCCGATTTTATCCGGGCTGGAGCGGAAGTTGTGGGCGTGGGCGGTTCGCTGATCAACCAGAAGCTGTTGGACGCAAAGGAATTTGAGACCATCACCGAAAATGCCCGCCGCTACTGCGAAGAAGTACAAAAGGGAAGGAGCGGCTGAGATGCAGGAAGTTGTTGGGATTGAACGACACGTTACGTTCCATGTCCTGGCCGGAAAAACAGAGCAGTTCGAGCAGTTTTTCCAGTCCCAGTACCGTCCGGCTATGGCGATGACAGACGGTTACATAAAAGCCGAACTGCTTAAAGATACGGAGAACCCTCAGGATTTGATAATGGTTCTCCGTTTTGATTCTCAGGAATCAGCGGCTGCCTGGCGCGCTTCTGAGCGGCATGCAGCCCTCAAACCAACTTTAAAGTCCCTGTACGACGGCAGTCAGTTGAAGGTTTACGAAGTCCTGGCATAAGCGGAGAATACGTGGTAGAAGTCCGCAGATCAGATCGCTATAACATCCGGGTGGTAGATAAGGCGGTGCGCGTATTGAACGTGCTGTCGGACGGCAAACCGCGCACGCTGACTGTGCTGAGCAAGGAGATGGACATTAACAGCAGCACAACCTTCCGCTTACTGGCCACACTCCTTTCGCACGACCTTGTCCAGTTGGACGAGGCCACAGGCAATTACCGCCTGGGTTTAGCCTGTCTGGAGCTGTCGAGAGCTTACCACACGGGTAACGCGGTGCGCACAGCCGCGCTGCCGGAGATGGAAGCGCTGCGCGATGACACCAAGGAAACCGTACATCTGGGTATTTTGGCCGATATGGAAGTTGTTTACCTGGAAAAATTGGAAGGTCTGTACGCCATTGGACTGATGTCCTCCAGGGTGGGCGGGCGTGCGCCGGCGTACTGTACAGGTTTGGGAAAAGCCTTGCTGGCGCATGCCGCCCATGCATCTCAACCAGAGGGTTTGGGGGATTACAGGTTAAAACGATATACCGATACCACCATCACCAGCCAGGAAGAATTGGTTGAGAATCTTGAGCAGGTACGTCAGAATGGATATTCCCTCGATCTGGGGGAACACGAAAGAGAAGTGCGCTGCGTGGCGGCGCCCATCTTTGACCAGTATGGCAAGACAGTCGCGGCTATCAGCGTATCCGGCCCTAAAGACCGTATTGACCCGGTGCAGGAGAACCTGGAATTAATAGAACGCACGAAACAAGCAGCCCACAATATTTCAAAGCGGCTGGGTTATCGAGAAGAAAATATATAAAAACAGGAGATAAATATGCGCAAGATCATCAACGAAAGAGAGAAGACACCCGATCCGGAAGTATTAGAAGGCTTTAAAGAGTTGTTGGAAGTTTACAGCCCGTCGTGTGTGGTGGCTGACGCGCAGGAACGCTGGGGCGTGATGAACAGTTTCATGAAACCCATCGACTTAAAAACTCGCTTCGCGGGACCTGCCCTGACGGTACGCATGGAACCGGGCAACCAGGTGGACTGCCTGGATGCGCTGTCCGTCGCACAGGACGGGGATGTGATTGTGGTCGATGCGGCTGGCGAGACCGAGACATCCATCTGGGGCGGATTGATGGCAGGCTTGTGCCAGATGAAGGGCGTTGTGGGTGCGGTGGTGGACGGCGCTATCCGCGATACGGACGAGACGCGTGACCTGGGTTTTTATATCTTCTCCAAAGCCATTGTGCCGCGTTCCACGCACACCATCGTCTCCGGTCGGATGGAACCGATTGAGATCAACGTAACGATCCAGTGTGCAGGTGTGGTGGTCAATCCGGGCGACATTATCATCGGCGACGAGGTGGGTGTGACCGTGGTGCCTCTGGAGAACGCAAAAGAGGTGCTAAAAGCAGCGCAGGAGCAGGCTGCCAAGGAGGAAGACACGCGCGAACGCATCCGCCAGGGTAAGACGGTCGAAGAACTGCTGGAAGAATTTGGAAGATTGTAAAGAAATGAACTGGATTTAAACCCGTGAATTTGGGAAGAATATCCCTGGTGAACCGGCTTAATCCGGACAGGAGGCAATTTTATGTCAGATAAAGATCGGCTGCGCGTGCAGCGTTTACAACAAGAATTGATGGTACAGGCTGGTTTAGATGCCCTGATCTGCAGGCTGCCGGAGAATGTGGTCTACATCAGCGATTACTGGCCGGTGCACGGCATTTCGGTAGTTGTGTTGGCTCAAAATGGGTCCCCCACATTGTTCATTCCGGAAGTTGAAGCGGAGTGGGGTAGTCCGGACTGGGCTGAAGTGGTGCCTTACGGTTGGGCTCTGTTGAAGGACCCCGACCTGTACGCCAGCTACAAAAAGCTTCTGGGTGATATCAGCGCCAAATTGGGATTGCACTCCGCCAAAATCGGTGTGGAGAAAGAATTGGAAGTGGTGGGCACCACATACCGCCATGCTGAGCCCATCGTCCCTGCTGCGCCCTGGTGGGAAATGCTGGAGGATGTCTTCCCCAATGCCAGCCTAGTGGATGCGACGGACCTTATGCAGTCCGCTAAACTGGTGAAGACGAACTACGACCTTGAACGCCTGCGGGTAGCCAATGAAATCGCCGAAATGGGCACCGCGAAATTTTTGAGTGAACTGCAGCCCGGCATGAGTGAAGTGCAGGTCAGCGCGCTGATCGAAGGCACTATCCGGGCGGCCGGCGCAGGTTACAAAGGCGCCAGGTTGGTGTTCGCTGAAGCCGAAGTGGCTTCCGGTCCGGAAAACACCGCCAAGGCTAATTTATTAATCCCTTCCACGGATCGTGTCATTCAGGAAGGGGATCTGGTGATGGTCGAGATGGCCACCCTGATGGACGGCTATTATTCCGACCTGACCTATATGGCGGTGGCTGGAGAACCCAGCGCGCGCCAGCGTGAGGTGCACAATGCGGTCCTGGAGGCGCAGAGGGCCGCCAGCCGCAAGATGGCGGCGGGTAATTCTTATGAAGACCCGGATACTGCCGCCAGAGGCTCGCTGACCCAGGCGGGATTGGGCGAATATTTCGTTCATGTGACCGGGCACGGGCTCGGGTTCCGTTTCCACGAATCGACACCCTTCTTGATGCCCGGCGCGGTTGGAACGCTGGTAGAGGGGATTGTGTCCAGCGTTGAGCCAGGCGTTTATATCCCAGGCTTCGGCGGCATACGCATCGAAGATAATGTAGCGGTCGGCGTGAGTGGGCCCGATTTCCTGTCAACGCCGCGCCAGCCGTGGTAGAAGATATTTATACTGGAGGTTCGTCAGGATGAGCGAACAACCCCTTAAATGGGATATTACAAAAGATGATCTGAGCGATTTCGCCAACAGAGCTCCCACATTTGTCACGTTCGGTGAGACTATGCTGCGCGACACACCAGCGGATATGCTCAGAGCGGAGATGGCGCACCTGATCCATATTGCATTCGCCGGCAGCGAGTACACCCTGGCGATGCTGCTGGCGCGCTTCGGCATCCCCTCCGGCTATATTACTCGCGTGCCGGACAACCCATACGGCTGGCTGCTGCGCGATACCGCCCGCGGGCAGGGTATGAATACGGATTATTTCGTTTGGGCGCCAAAAGCAGAACCGATCGGGCGTTTTATTTACGAACTGGGACGCACACCCCGCAAGAACACCGGCTGGTACCAGCGTATGTATTCAGCTGCCAGCCGCCTGGACGCGGGTATGGTGGATTGGGAATCAGCCCTCAAGGACTGCATGTTGTTCCATACATCGGGTATTTCCTTCGGTCTGGCCACGCACAGCGGCTATGAACGTAATTATTTGCTGGACGCGTTTAACGAAGCCATGTCCTTTAAACCAACCGGCTGCCTGGTGGGGATGGATTTTAACTACCGCGGCACACTGTGGACAAAAGAACAGTGCACGGAAGTGATGACGCCGCTCATTAAAGAATATATCGATATCTTTATCACCACCATCGAAGATATGGCCAAGATTTACGAGATCGGGTGCGGGCAGTACAGCGCCGAGCAGATTGTAAAGGGCGATATCGGCAGGTTGGAGGATGATGATATCAAGTCCTTCGCCAGCGAAGTCGGGGGGCGCTTCGATACCAAGATGGTGGCTATTACCATCCGCTATCCGGATACATTTGAACAGCACCGCTGGGAAACTGCGGTGGTGGACAGCGATGGTTTCTTTACCCGCTCCCCGGCTGTAAAACCGATCACACTACTGGACCGTTTGGGAGGCGGCGATACCTGGAATGGCGGTTTTTATTACGGACTGTTGACGGAAGGATTTAACCCTGAAGGCATAGAAAAAGGATTGCTGGTGGGCGATGCCGCCACACGCCTCAAGCAGACCCTGATGTTTGACCTGCCTATTGTAACCAAGGCGGAAACCCAGGCCCTGATGAAATCGGACGTTATGGGCGGGGGTAAACGAGTCTCACGATAATAAAAATTTTGGAGGATTAAATGACATACCCACGATCTTTTTCGCATATTGGACTTTCTGTACCCGATCTTGAAGCAGCCGTCAAGTTTTACTCGGATGTATTCGGGTTTTATGTGATCATGCCGCCCACCGATGTGGTCGAGGAAAACGAAACCGCGATTGGCATCATGTGTGAAGATGTGTTCGGCGAAGGTTACGGCGGCTTTCGAATCGCACACATGGTGACCAGCGACGGCATCGGCATTGAACTATTCGAATTCCGCAATCCAGAGAAACCCGAAAACAACCTGGAATACTGGAAATCGAGCGTGTTCCACTTCTGCGTACAGGACCCCGATCTGGAGGGTTTGCTGGCCAAGGTGGTCGAGCACGGCGGGAAGCAGCGCATGCCAGTGAGGGAATACTATCCGGGTGAGAAGCCCTACCGCATGGTTTATGTGGAGGACCCCTTCGGAATCGTGTTCGAGATTTACAGCCACAGCTATGAGTTGACCTATTCGGCGGGTGCATACCAGCACGAGAACGAATAAGGACCCTTTTTAAATGAAGAAAACGGTCTTGTGGGAGTAAGGAATATGGCGAAGTACAAAGTCTACGTGAGCGATTACGACTATCCAAACCTGGACATCGAGCGCAGTGTGCTGGAACCGATCGGCGCGGAAGTGATCGGACTGCAGTGTAAGACCGGCGAGGATATTGCCGAACTGGCGGCTGATGCGGATGTGATTATACAGCAGTACGCCAAGATATTCCGCGAGGCGCTTTCCAAACTCAAGAATTGCAAGGCGATCTGCCGCTACGGCACCGGGGTTGATATTGTGGATGTGGAAGCGGCTTACGAATTCGGCATGATCGTGACCAATGTCCCGGATTACTGCATCGACGAGGTGGCTGACCATAGCATCACCATGGGGTTGATGCTGCTGCGGCGCATCCCCATGTATGCACGCGCAACCCGGCGCGGCGAATGGCATTGGAGCGCCTCTGGCGGAAAGATATTCCGCTTTCGCAATTCTGTATGGGGCTTGATCGGATTTGGTCGCATCGCTCAGAATATCGCCCGCAAACTGGTTGATTTCGGTTTTGAGATCGTCTCATTCGATCCCTATGTTTCACGCAGCCTGATGAATACCCACGGCGTGCGCAAAGTTGAACTTGAGGAATTGTTCCAGAGCGCTGACCTGGTGAATGTGATGTGTCCCTACACCCCGGAGACTCACCATATTGTGGACGAGAAAGCGTTCGAGGTAATGAAAGAGACTGCGGTTTTGATCAACTGTTCGCGCGGTAAATGCGTTGACAACACAGCCTTATACAAGGCGCTGGTTGAGGGAAAGATCGCCTCAGCCGGATTGGACGATACCGAAGAAGAGCCGGCCAAGCTGAACGATTGGACGCCAGACATGAACCCGCTTTTTACACTTGACAACTGCTTCATTACTCCGCATTCGGCGTACGTCTCCGTCCAATCGCTGGATGAGTGCCGTTATGTGGCGGCCGAGAATGCAAGAGCAATCTTGCTGGGAGAACGACCTTTAGACCAGGTTTTCCCGTGAGGATGTAGCGAATTTTTTCATAAGAATTGTATCCTGGAAAAAACAGGCGCTCAACCAAGGAGGTGCTGGTATAGGTCAATAGAACAGCGATGTTTTAGAAGGCTGGAGCGAGAGCTGCGCAGGTTAATTTACGGTTTGTTGCCTGTAAACTCTCCAGGCAGAAAGGGCTGCCATTAGATTATAAGATCTAGATATTTTTAAAGGAGACAAGATTATGAACCGCAAAGTGTTAATAACCCTGTTGGTGGTACTGCTGTTTACGATCGCGATACCATTGTCCAGCTGTGCGCCTCAAGCTGCTCCTGAAGAGAGCGGCTCAAGCGCTGAAATGGAAGATCACAGTGGGGATGAATTCATTTATGTATCCGCCATGGGCAACCTGGAGTTCTTCAACGCCCATAAATATGGTTGGGAGTGGGCAGGTGAAAACTTGGGTGTTAATGCCACCTATGTCGGTCCGGCTGAGTATGATATGAACGCCATGGTGGCCGCTTTTGACCAGGCCATCGCCAAAAAACCGAAGGGTATCGCGGTGTTTGCTGTTGAACCGATACTCGAGCCCTCCATCGACAAAGCCGTTGAGGCCGGCATTCCAGTGGTCACGATTTTGGGTGATCTGCCGGCTTCCAAACGGCTGGCATTTGTGGGATCGTTCCAGTATGACCTTGGGTATATCGGAGGCGTGAATCTGGCTGAAGCGCTGGACGGTGAGGGTCAGGTCGCTATTCTCAGTATTCCGGGCGTGGGCATGTTCGATGACCGCGAGAACGGTTACCGGGCCGCCTTTGATGCTTACCCAGGCATTGAAGTGGTGCAGGTTGGTGATACCCAGGCGGACACAGTCACATCGGTTAACACTGCCAAGGATATCATGCAGCGCAATCCGGACCTGGCGGCATTTGCGGCCACAAATTCAACCGGCGGGATCGGCGCGGCCACCGCGGTTGAGGAATTAGGTAAGGTTGGCGAGGTGAAGATCGTGTCCATGGACCGCAACTCGGATGTTTTGGAAAAGATCCGGGATGGAGTCGTGACGGGTACTGTAGCCCAGAACGATGCCGCTATGGCTTATTGGGCACTGCTAACGTTGTACACCTACAACTACAACCAGGCGCCCCTCACATCGGATAATGCTACCGCAGGTGTGAACCCTGGTCCAAGCGCGGTGCATATGGCTGTCAACTATATTGATGAATCCAACCTGGATTATTTCCTGGAAGCTAACGAGCTTTACGTACCTTAAAAGAGATAATTAATAGTTCGGAAGAGGCGCGTAGATTGCTTCAACCTGGGAAGGCGCCAGGGTTCGCAATGACACCTCTGGTTGTGTCACTGCGTGCGGGTTTTGCGAAGCAGTCCCCTCTTAGCGATGAGATTGCCGCACCCTGGAAAAGGCGTCCAGAGTATGCGGCACCCTTGGAAAGCGCCAGGGTTCGCAATGACAACTGAGACGGCCTCTTCCGAAACAAACTTTTAGTAAGAATACTGTGGAACAAATATTAAAAGGCGAACATCTATCAAAAAGCTTCCCCGGCGTGCAGGCGGTTGACGACGTCAGCTTCGACCTGCAGCGCGGTGAAATCCT
This sequence comes from uncultured Chloroflexia bacterium, assembly GCA_963753725.1. GTDB lineage: Bacteria > Chloroflexota > Anaerolineae > Anaerolineales > UBA4823 > CAVWDI01. The sequence goes on from CAVWDI010000010.1 coordinate 447,947, forward strand.
GGCGCTGGTCGGAGAAAATGGCGCCGGGAAGAGCACCCTGGTGCAGATGCTGGCCGGGGTCCAGCGACCCGAGGTTGGAGAAATTTACCTGGAAGATGAATCCATTAATTTCTATTCAGCCTATGATGCCCTGCATGCCGGGATCAGCATCGTCTTTCAGGAGCTTTCCCTGATAGATGGGCTTTCCATCGCGGAGAATATTTTCGCCAACCGCCAGCCAGTTGGACGTCTCAATAATATCCAGTGGAAGGAACTTTATGGCGAGACGCGTGAACTGCTGGACAGGTTCGATCTTGAACTGGAACCTACCACTCCTGTAAAACGGCTGTCGATGGGAAAACACCAGATTTTGGAGATTCTTAAAGCGATATCCACCGGTCCAAAAATTTTAATACTGGATGAGCCGACCTCCTCACTTACCGAAGCGGAGGCAGTTGACCTGTTTGAAAATATCCGTAAACTTCAAAGAGAGGGCATGTCGTTTATATACATCACCCACAAGTTGGGGGAGGTGTTCGAGCTGGCTCACCGTGTGATGGTTATGCGGGACGGTAAATATGTCGGATCACGACCTTTGGGGGAAGTAACGGAGAATGATCTGGTGGCCATGATGGTGGGTAGAGAGATCAAAGATATGTACGGCGAGACCGCCCATGCAGCATTCTCGCCCGATGAATACTTTAAGATCGAGGGGTTTTCACGCAAGGGATTTTTCCAGGATGTCACATTTGGATTAAAACGCGGCGAGATCCTGGGACTTGCTGGATTGATAGGAGCAGGGCGGACCGAAATCGCACGATCGATTATCGGGATTGACCCTAAAGACAGCGGGAATATCTCGCTTGAAGGCCGCTCTATCGAGATTAACAATCCTCAGGAGGCGATTGATTCAGGCGTCGCTTACCTGACGGAAGATCGAAAAGGTCAGGGATTGTTCTTAGATATGTCGGTGCTTGAAAATTTAATTGCGCCGATTTTGAGAAAATTCGCAAACCGCTTCGGATTTCTGGTGCGGAGCGAGATCAACGAAAATGTTGAAGAACGTATCCAAGCTTTTGATATTACAACCTCCAGCACCGGTCAAAAATTGTTTAATTTGTCCGGCGGCAACCAGCAGAAGTGTATGATCGCCATGTGGATGGGTATCCAGCCCAAAGTGACCATTTTTGATGAACCCACCCGGGGAGTGGATGTGGGCGCCAGGTCGGATATTTACCACAAAATACGCCAACTGGCCAATAGTGGGACTGGAATTATCATGATTTCATCCGAACTGCCGGAACTGCTGGGCATCTGTGACCGTATCCTGGTGATCCACCGCGGTCAAATCACCGGGGAAGTACTGCGAGAAGATTTTTCGGAAGAACTTATTATGGAATACGCGGCCGGTATCAAGAACCACACCATACATTGAGCTTTCACAGAATGGATCAAGAAACGGAAGCCACGACAATTACAGCCAGTTCTCCAAATGGGGGCATTCTGGATAAGATCAAGCAGCTGGCAGCTTTTCGCGAATTTATACTGCTGCTGGTCATCATTGCCTTCGCGATCATCATGGCGCTGTCCAGTCCCATTTTTCTAACCCGTCTAAACATCGAAGCCATAATGCTGGCGCTGTCGGTCGAGGCCACGATTGCGGTAGGTATGGTGATCCTGCTCATATCCGGTGGATTGGACCTTTCCGTGGGATCAACGTTGGCGTTCGTGGGCGTTGTTACCGGTTTGGCGCTGAATGCTGGCGCTGGGACTTTACCATCCATCCTGATCGGTTTATTGGCTGCGCTTGGGGTTGGATTAATAAATGGGTCACTGGTGGCAAAGTTGAAAATCAACCCGTTTATCACTACCCTGGGCACCATGATCACCATCCGCGGACTGCTGCTTATCCTGGCGCAGGGAAGGGCTGTGCTAAACCTGCCCAAGTCGTTTACCGTGATTGGTCAGGGCCGTTTGTTTGGAATCCAATATCCGATCTTTATCCTGTTGATCCTGGTCATTGGCGGCGACCAGCTGCTGCGTAATTCGCGCTTCTTCCGCCAGAGCTACTATATCGGCGGCAACGAAAATGCTGCCCGCCTATCGGGTATCAATGTCGATCTGGTCAAAATCTTTAATTACTGCCTGGTGGCCCTTTTAGCTGGGGTTGCTGGTTTGATGATAACTGGCCGCTTTGGTTCTTCGTCCCTGACCGTTGGCTCGGGGATCGAGCTGCGGGTGATTACAGCCTGTATTATCGGAGGCGCAAGCCTGAGCGGCGGCGAGGGATCGGTTTTAGGCGCCTTCCTGGGCGCATTATTTATGGGCATGCTGGCAAATGCCCTGAACCTGTTAGGAGTGGACGTTTATTACCAGAGCTTCATCACTGGTTTGATCCTGATCCTGGCAGTTGTGTTCGATGTGTTGAACGAGCGGCGAAAGGCAAGCCGGAACTGAGAGGATATTTTTGAATATCGAAAAATCCTGGTTACCGTGCTTGATGGTAAAAATCAAACATGAACTCGAAACCGAGAGAAGGAGGTGAGCGTAAAAACATTAAAAAGTGGTTCGCCCGAAGTAAATAAAACCAGAGTTAGAAAAAATGGAGGATTATTAAATGAAAAGAATACTGATCACAATTTTGTTACTTCTCGCAGTTTTAATAGGGGCATGCGCTCCCGTCGGTGCGCCAGAAGAAGCCGCTCCCGCCGAGGAAGCGGAAGAAATGTCTGCAGCTGATTACGAAGCGCCTGCGCCCGGATTACCCCCTGTACCCCTGGATGCAGGCGCTCAGGCAAGCTGTGCCGCATTAGGATTTGAAGGCGACTCTGCCAAGGTCGCTTACATGCCTCCGGCCACGGAATTCAATTACTACCAGGCTATCGGCGCGGGCATTGAGGACCTGGCCGGGGAGTTAGGCGTGGAGACTTTCATGCTGGCGCCCCAAAGCGGGTCCGATATCGAGGGTCAGATGGGCATGATCCAGGACGTACTCACCCAGGATGTGGATGCCATCATCCTGTCCACACATGACGAGGGCGCGGCCGCGCCGCTGGTCGCACAGGCGGTGGAAGACGGTATTGCGGTAATCATCGTCAACTCCGACATCCCCAATTTCCCAACCCCGGTGCACGGCGTGGTTGGCTACAGCCAGCGCAAAGGCACCTACAAAGAAGGTATGTACGCCATCGGTATGGCGGGCGGTGAGGCCAAAGTGGGTGTGCTGGAAGGTCTGCCAGGCTATCACTCGACCGAGCGTATCGGTGGATACCTGGATGCATTCGAGGACTTCCCAGGAATGGAAGTTGTCGCCAGCCTGCCGACGGAATGGAACGTAGAAACCGGCAACACGGCTATGATGGACCTGCTGCAGGCTAACCCGGAGATTGAGGTGGTCGTTACTGCTAACGATTACATCTCCATCGGGGCTGCCAAAGCTGCCGAGGCGTTAGGCCGTGATGACGTGATTATCTTCGGCAACGATGGTGACACGACCGGTCTGGAAGACATTGCTGCCGGAACTTGGCACGCGACGGTCAACACCACGCCTTACACCATGGGACAGGTAGCGCTGAATGTCGCCATGGACTGCTTGAACGCGGAATATCCCGGCGGTTGGACGGAGACACCCACCGTGATCGTGGATGCGACCAATGTCAATGATTACCTGTGCCACCCGGAGAACCTGTTCCCGGCGCCAGCGCAGGAGTATCCTTGCGAATAATCAAATAAAATAACCATAAGGCCAATACCCCGGCCGCTGTGATAATCTGGTGGTCGGGGTAATTTTTTACCGTATAATATTCAGCGGACCCTTTATGAATACTAACGATATCCCTTTATGGGAGCTGCGCTCGGTTTCAAAACAATTTCCGGGCGTCCAGGCGCTGGATGATGTTTCCCTGACCTTAAAAGCGGGAGAAATCCATGCGCTAGTGGGTGAAAACGGCAGCGGCAAATCAACCCTGGCTAAATGCCTGGCGGGAGTCCACCAACCCGAATCGGGTGAACTGCTTTATAACGGTGAACCCGTAGAAATGTTTCACCCGATCGACGCTCAAGCCTATGGTGTGGCGACCATATACCAGGAATTCTCGCTTGTTCCCACGCTGACTGTAGCGGAAAATATCTTCCTGGGACGCCAATTGAGCAGGTCCAAATTTCGCGGCCTGGACTGGGATGAAATGCGTACCCGCACATCTGCAATCCTGGAACAACTGGCGATCCAAATCGACCCGCAGGCGGTTGTGCGAGACCTGTCCGTAGCGGAGCAGCAGCTGATCGAGATCGCGAAAGCCATGTCGATGGATTCCACGCTGTTGATCATGGATGAACCTACCGCAGCCCTGGGACTGCTGGAAACCCAGCGCTTACAGGAATTGATCAGGCGTCTGGCTGGACAGGGAAAGGGCATTCTTTATATCTCCCACCGGCTGGATGAAATATTCCAAATTGCGGATCAAGTGACGGTATTGAAAGACGGCCGCTGGGTTGGCACCAACCTCATCAACCAGCTGGAGATGAACGATGTCATAAAGATGATGATTGGGTTGGATATCGGCCAGCATTATCCCAAGGAATTTAACGTAAGACCTGAACTATGCATGGAGGTACGCAATATCTCCACCGAGACCGGGGTGCATGATGTCAGCTTCGATGTGCGTGCAGGCGAAGTGTTCGGTCTGGGTGGTATGGTGGGTGCTGGACGGACGGAGATCGCCCTGGCTTTGTTCGGATTTGACCGCTTAACTCAAGGCGAAATCCAGCTCTACGGGGAACCAGTAGATTTTTCTTCGCCTGCGGATGCGATAAGCGCGGGTGTGGGATTGGTCCCGGAAAACCGCAAAGAGGATGGGCTGTTCTTTAATTTTGAAGGTCCGCCAAATATCACGCTTTCACGATTGGAATTACTGCTGCGAGGCGGATTTCTCAGCCTTGGAAAAGAAGAGCGTGCTGGTAAAGAATATGTCGAAAAACTGAATATCACCCCCAGCGCGTTGGAGCGATCGGTTCAATTTCTCTCCGGCGGCAACCAGCAGAAAGTTGTCATCGCCAGGTGGTTGTTCTCGAAAGCGAAACTGCTGATCTTCGATGAACCGACCCAGGGTGTTGATATCGGCGCCAAGATCGAAGTGTACGGCGTGATCAACGAATTGACCGCCCAGGGCATCAGTGTGCTTTTGATCAGTTCAGATTACCCCGAACTGCTGGCGATGAGCGACCGTATCGCAATTATCCGCGATGGTCAGGTCCTGCATATTTCAGATGCCGAAAAATTAACCGAGCACCGCTTGTTGTCTATCGCTTCCGGAGCGGAATCGAACCATAACCAGCGCGGGCAGTACGCAGCAGGTCAGCATGTGTAATCTGTTTAAAAAAAAGGTATTAGTTAATCGGAATTATTGAAGAAAAATCTTTATAAATTTTACGGATATGTTTTGGATTTGTGCAGCGCTAACATCCCTATTAGGAGTATGGAATGAATAATATCGTTAAATTCTTCCGTTCCGCCATTGCAGGACCACTGGTCGCGCTTATCATCGCGGTGATAATTATCAGCCTGACGACCGACCGGTTTTTAACAGCTCAAAATTTGATCAATGTCTCGCTTCAGGTGAGCACAGTGGCCATCGCTGCTATCGGCAGTACGCTTGTCATCTTAACTGCTGGCATCGATCTGTCCCCCGGTTCCGCAGCGGCTTTGACAACCTGTGTACTGGCCATATTGGTTAAGAATTTGGGTTTACCTCTACCGGTTGGGATGCTGGCAGTGCTTGTCATGGGTGTCGGGATGGGCTTTTTTAATGGTTTCTTCAGCACCTACGGGCGCATCCCGTCTTTTGTGGTCACGCTGGCTACGATGAGCATATTCCGGGGGTTGGCTTTCCTGGTAACCGAGGGACATCCAATTTTTACACTCTCGCCATACCTGGAGGGAATTTTTTACGGCAAGATCGCAGGTATCCCGCTGCCTTTTATTTATATGCTGGTCCTGTATGCGATTACAGCGGTATTCTTGAGAAACACACGCAGTGGACGAGCGATCTACGCGGTGGGAGGCAACGAGTCGGCGGCGCACTTATCCGGTATCCATGTCAACCGCACCCGTTTGCTGGCCTTTCTCCTGGCCGGTCTGGCGGCTGCTATTGCGGGCGTTCTGATGGCTGCTCGTTTGAACTCAGGATCACCGAACTACGGGGTGGGATTAGAGTTAGCGGCTATCGCAGCGGCAGTGATCGGCGGCGCCAGCCTGGCCGGTGGACACGGGAATATTATTTCGACGATGTTAGGCGCCTTCACCGTGGGTGTGGTGCAGAACGGGTTGAACCTGAACGCAGTACCGGCTGCCTGGCAGAATATCACCATCGGATTGATCATCATCCTGGCGGTCGGGTTGGATATGTGGCGCAACGATTTTGGCAGGAGCCTGTCAAAATTATTCAGTTTCGAACACGGTGCAGGTGGGGAGGGGGAAACGCCTAGGGGTGAGCAAGGTAAAGAGGAATGAGCAGGTAGTAACGAAGCAGCGGGTTATATTGAGCTGGATGTGGGGCAAAACGTGTGTCCGCTTAACAAACCGTCAGTCGGCAGCTAAAGAACATTTTATTAACTTGAATCCTCTGGAGGAGCCTCAAATTGGAGCCAACCCCTGGTACTGCAGCCTGGTATGCTCAGGTTGTAGAAGAGATCATCGAGCCGGATCGGCCTATCATTGATCCCCATCACCATTTATGGTCTCGTACAAAATTTCCCGATTACTTTTTGGAAGACCTATGGGAGGATACCGGATCCGGACACAATGTTAAAAAGACCGTTTTCATTGAGTGCGGTAGTAGCTACTTTGAAACTGGTCCCGATTATTTAAAACCGGTTGGCGAAACTGAATATATAGCAGATATCGCGGTAAAAAGCGCCAGCGCTGACTCAGGAAAGGCTGTTATCGCGGGTATTGTCAGCCATGCAAATCTGAATTCAGATAATGTGTTGGACGAATTACTTGAGGCGCACGAGGCAGCCGGGAAAGGTCTGCTGCGCGGCATACGCCATGCGGGTCCCCAGCATCCCCACCCTGAAGAAGCCTTTATCCGCGGTAGGTACCTGCCCGGAGGATTCACAGATGAAACCTTTCAAGCGGGCGTTCGGCACCTCGGTCGACGCGGCTACACCTATGAAAGCTGGCACTATCACTTCCAACTGCCTGATTTTTACGCGCTCGCCCGGTCAGCGCCGGATACAATCATCATCCTGGATCACTTCGGCACGCCATTAGGCACGAAATCATTCAGAGACCAACGCGAAGCCATCTTCCAGCAGTGGCAAGTGGATATCGCCAGGCTGGCGGAATGTCCAAACGTGTACGCCAAACTGGGTGGTATGGCGATGCCCGACAACGGTTTCGGCTGGCATGAAGCGGCTAGACCGGCCAGCTCAGATGAACTGGTCGCAGCCCAGAAACGCTACTATCTGCACACGATTGAACATTTTGGAGTGGATCGCTGCATGTTCGAGAGCAACTTTCCGGTGGACAAGCTGTCGATTTCATACCCTGTGCTGTGGAACGCGTTCAAGAAGATGGTGGCTGATTTCTCCGAGGATGAAAAAAATGCGCTGTTCTATGGTACGTCGGCCAAGGTTTACCGGCTTTGAGCAATGTGTGTAATAATTCACGGTAATAGATTGCGGTCAAACAGTCGTACCAGATAAAAGGTACGTCGCCGCTTCAATTAACGTACATGATGGAGAGATTTTCCTTTACTGTCTGAGCAACAATAAAACGCAAATAAATCAAGGAGTATGTAATGGATCAAAACAACCTGCAGCCAACTGAGAAATCCCCGCAACAACCGGCATCCGGGAGGACCTCCCGTTTATTCTTCATCGATCACCTGCGCGCTGCCCTGGTTATCCTGGTCGTGCTGCATCACGTGGCCCTCGTCTATGGAGCGGGCGCACCCTTCTATTATGTGGAACCCCCGATGAGCGAGCCTCTGGCGTTCGTGGCCCTGCTGGTGTTCGTACTTTTTAACCAGGCCTGGTTTATGGGAGCTCTTTTCTTAATCGCGGGCTATTTCACTCCGGGATCATTTGACCGGAAGGGGACAGGTTCTTTCCTTAAAGGTCGTTTAATTCGCCTCGGCATTCCTATTATCTTTTTCTATTTCGTGCTCAGCCCGATCTCATCTACCGGCTACTGGCAGATGCCGTCATATTTGACCGGGATTTCGGACCCGCTGACCTGGGCTGCGTATCCCTACCTGCTTGGCATTGGTCCGCTGTGGTTCGTGGCGCTGCTGCTTTTATTTGACTTTGGTTACACGATATGGCGCATGCTTACTAAAAACCGGACATCATCCTCGATTGAAGAATATTCACCTCCCAGCTATCTGGGAATTGGTGTCTTCATACTGGCATTGGCGCTGGTGAGTTATCTACTGCGTATTATTGTCCCGATGGGTAAAGAGGTGCTCGACTTTCCCACCATTTCCTACCTCCCTCAGTACCTCAGTTTCTTTGTGGTTGGTATCGTAGCGTATCGGCGTAACTGGTTCCGTACAATCCCCAACTCCATGGGCGCAGTGGGCTTTGTGACCGCGTTGGTGGCGGCAGTCTTATTGTTCCCGCTGGCAATCAGCGGTCGTTTATTTTCTTTGGAGTTTATCGATTCAGTGGTTTTTGTTGGCGATGGTAATTGGGAGTCCGCTGTATATACGCTGTGGGACTCAATTTTTGCAGTCGGGATGTTCCTGGCCGCGCTTACATTCTTTCGGCGCTTCTTAAACAGGGACAGCAGTTTTGGCAGGTTCCTCTCTCAACAGAGTTATGCAGTCTATATAATCCATATACCAATTATTGTTTTTATTGCGGTGGCGCTGAAGGAAATCGATATTGAGCCCTTACTCAAGTTTGGTATGGTTTCGTTGATCGTGGTCCCGACCTGCTTCGTCGTCGCTTACATCCTCCGCAAAATCCCTGGTGTGTCGAGGGTTCTGTAAAAAAAAAGACTGTGGGAATCGCAGGTCGGGCGTCATTTAGGCGGAATGCGCTCCAATGTTTCGGCCAGCAAATCCGCCACCTTTTTAACGGAAGCAGCCTCCAATCGTTCGTTCGGGGTGTGCACATCCACCAGGGTTGGGCCGAAAGAGAGCATGTCCAATTCAGGGTAGTTAGCATGGATCACACCACATTCCAGTCCTGCATGCACAGCCTCAATCTCTGCTTCCACCCCAAATAGGTCGAGATATACATCCTTCATCAAGGCCAATATTTGTGAATAAGGGTCTGGAGTCCAACCAGGGTAGCGGCCGAAGAAGAAAACATCATATCCGCCCAGCGACCAGACGTCTTTGATCACAGCCCCGACATCATCTAACCCGGTATCCGCTGAACTGCGCGAATTAAAAACAACCTCCACTGTTCCATCCTTAACATCAAGAATTCCCAAATTGGTGGAGGTCTCTACCAGGCCGGGCACTTCGTCACTCATTCGAATTACTCCCTGGGGAGATGCGTCAAGCAAACTGATCAACTGCTGATGGAAGGAACTCTCCATCACCTGGCCGGGTACTTCCGCTCCTTCGGCTTTGAAACTCAGTTCTGGTTCTACACCGGATAATTCCCCTTTGAATATATCTTCGTAATCCAAAACAGATGCCAGGAATTTGTCCGCCTGTTCGTCCGGAACCAGTACTAAAGCTGAAGCTTCGTGCGGAATGGCATTCGAGGCAGTACCGCCTAAAATCTCAGCTAAATATATGTCGAAATTTTGCGATGCGTAATCAAGGTAGTGTACCAAAAGCTTAATGGCGTGCCCGCGTCCCTGATTAATATCCACGCCAGAATGTCCACCTTTGAGACCCTGCACGTTTAGCTGGTAAGCCTGCATACCCTTTGGAGCAGATGCCTGCTCATACAGGAAATTGATAATGGCAACCTCGCCTCCTGCGCTGCTGAAAATAAAACTGCCTTCAGTCTCCCCGTCCAGGTTGAGGTAGATATCCCCTTGAAGCACACCGGGCTTTAAGCCGAAAGCGCCTTCCAGTCCGGCCTCTTCATTCACAGTGAACAATGCTTCTACCGGGCCGTGTTTGATCGTGTCCGATTCCAACACAGCCATTGCGAGCGCTATACCGATACCGTCATCAGCGCCTAAAGTGGTCCTATCGGCTTTAACCCAATCGCCATCCAGGTAGGCTTCAATTGGATCGGTGAGAAAATCAAAGTCTTTATCGGCGGTTTTCTGAGGGACGATATCCATATGAGCTTGCAGGACAACGCCCTTACGGTTTTCCATACCCGCGGCTGCTGGTTTGCTGATGATCACGTTTCCGGTCTGGTCAACGACCATTTCCAAACTCAGGTCTTTCCCAAACTGCACCAGGAAATCCCTAACTTTTTCCTCATGGTGTGAGGGGCGCGGGATTTGGGTCAGGTTATAAAAATTCTTCCACACATCCCCCGGCTGCAGGCTTTCGACGGCCTGCTCGAGTGGAATCATTTCTCCTGCGCCCGGCAGCGTTGGATTTGAAGTCTGCGCTCCCATTGGTCGCCAGAAGGGCAGCTGGTCGTCCGCCGGGTCGTTGGTCAGGTTGGTCTGCCCGCTGCCGTCTGCATTCATGGTGTAAATCTCCCAATTTCCATCGCGGTTGGTCTGAAAGGCGATCTGGGTGCCGTCCGGAGACCAGGTAGGCGCCCACTCGTCGTCCAGAGTGTTCGTCAGGTTCTCCAAACCACTGCCGTCCACGCTGATGGTATAGATGTCCGCTGGTCCGTCGTGGTGGGAGCGGAAAATAATCTGGCTGCCGTCCGGCGACCAGTCGGGCGAGTAATCGATGGCTGTATCGTCCGTCAGCCTGGTCACCTGAGAACCGTCTGCGTCCATTATATAGATATCATAGATGCCCGGCTCTTGATCGCGGTCTGAGACAAAGGCAATCTGAGTCCCGTCCGGCGACCATGAAGGCGCAAAGTCATCGGTTGGATTATCGGTCAGGCGCTTTGGATCAGAACCATCTGCCTGCATGATATAAACCTGGTTGTTCCCATCCCGGCGCGAGGTGAAGGCGATCTGGCTGCCGTCCGGCGACCAGTCCGGAAAGCCTTCGTCGGAATCCGTCTTGGCGGTCAGGTCCGTCTGTCCGCCCCCGTCAGCGTCCATCACGTAGATATCGGAGGTGGTTAACCCGAAGGAAGTGTAGACGATTTGTCTGCCGTCGGGTGAGAACGGACCCGCAAACTTTGTCCCTTCTCCTTCTGTGAGACGTGCCAGGTTTTCACCGTCCAGGTCAATCATGTACAGATCGTTATAATCACCGCCCCGATTTGAACTGAATACGATCTGACCGGCTCCTTCAGGTACTGTTTCATCCACCTGAGGATACGCGCCAGTTTCAGTTGCGCTTTGCGGATCGCACTTGCCCTTGAAATATTCCCACACATCACAGACTTCCCCATTTTGAAAGGTGCATATGCCTCCTTCCTCTTCTTGTCCACTGTCGGTTGTGACGGCATATTCTCCGCCGGTGATTGCGCAGAATCTTCCCGCAAGAGTGAGATAACCGGTGACCTTGATGCCGCCTGCCGGGCAGTCCCCGCGCATCAGCGCCCATTCTTCGCACTGCCGGTTCTCTTCGAAGATGCACACTCCGAATTCTCCCCCGTCCCCGCGCTGCTCGATGGTAAATTCACCCCCCTGGTGGAGGCAGTATTCAGAAGCCGGGTTGGCGATTTGTGGTACATCTTGATCGGGAACTTCCGAAACAGGGGGAGCCGTTCTAATTACCATGGGTGAGCAAGCGGCTGTGACAGAAGCAAATAGAATTATCACGAATGAGGTTATGAAGAAGTGTTTCATGGTTTGCCTCCAAAAAGTAGATTAGCATAATCGCTAAAATATCTGCAAGGACCTGCGCGACGAAGAAGTCTCCCTCTTGTCGGGGAGATTGCGTCACCCCAGAAAAATTACCTTCGGAACCGCACCTAGAGTAGACCGCACCTGGGGTTTGCAAAGATGTGAATCTGCGAGGAGCTTTCTTTGCGATAAAGCAGTCTCCCTTTTGGTGGGGAGATTGCTGAAACCTGGGAAGAGCATCTGGGGTTCACAAAGGTATTATCTACCAGGATCACTCGTTGAAGACCAATGGGAAATGGATGCGCAGGTCACCAGGTGGTACGGGTACCGTCCCGATGCTGGATATCAATGGATTCGATACCGTCAGCGGGTATTGAGGTCGCAGGCTGACCGCCTCTGCCCCCATGGGTGAATCTGATTCTTCCGGCGCAAGAGCCGAAGAACTGAACAAACGGTAACCGCTTTCCCCGCGCCCAAGCACCTCGAAAAGGTGTACTCCTTTCGTTCTCGGGTAAAAACCTATCGAATCAATAGTCTGTTCCGCTTCGGCAGCGTAATTGGGCAGCAGGGCGTGATACGGGTCCCAGCCATATAAATCAGGATCACCCTGGCTGGCTTCCAGATAAAAGGTCGCTTCGCTGCTCGGTTCCAATCTGAAACGGTACTGGTGACGCTCTCCATCCGCCAGATTTGAAACACCAGACTGCAGGTTGGTAAAGTCCAGGCTGTGCTCATCCATAGTGGACATGTTGCCGCTTTCATCTGCCACCCAAACGCCGATGTACTTCACCCCCGCCTCGGGTGAAAGCGTCCAGGTATGCGTCTCGCTATAAGGCAGCCAGCCGCTGTCCCGGGTAGTGACCCACTGACCGGTAAACCCATCCAGGGTCCACTCGCGGATGAACATCCAGTGAGCGTCAGGGCTGGATTGGATGGACAGTTCTACATTCTGGTCAGTTACAAGCTGGTCTCCGAGCACGCGCAGGTAGACCCAGGGAGCCTGGTTGTCAATTTCACCCGGCAAACCTGGTTCCACCGTTACTGTGGTTGAGAACCCCACGTTCTGCTGCCGTTCTTCGAAGCGTTTTCGATCAGCGGTTGGCAGTGCATTCGTGTTGGGCCAGAAAGCAAAAACACTGGCCTGGTTTAGAAGCTCGGTTGGTTCCAGACCCGTATCTACAACTACCTTGTAATGCACCCTGTGCCACTCTCCCGGCCACAAGAGTCTTTCCGGCCAGGTCAGCGTGCGGACGGTAGGATCATAGTCCACGCTATCCGGCAGCTGGTCGAACAATGGCGTCAAGCCTACCGGCAGCTGGTGCGTGAGAAGCACCAGGGCTTCCTGGTTCCCGCTGTTGCGCAAAGCAGCCACAAATTCAACGGTCTCACCAGGCCGAACTGCGGCTGGACTGGCAGTAAGGCTGCTGCCCGCTAAATCCGGTGAAGCCTGCGGGAACCACACCAGATCGCCAACCAGTTCGTAAATATCCTCCAGGTTGCCAGCCTTGTCCTGGGAGCGGCTGCGCAGCTGCAGATTGCCGCGGCTGATCTCTGAGAAACCATCGTAGATCCAGAAGGGTTTGTCCACCATCCAGTCCGGAAGATCGAACCAAAAATCGGAGAGATCCTGTATGGCAGAGGTCCAATCAAAAGCGTTTATCTCCAGATCCATTCCGGCTGGTTTGGAGAGGAAATCCTTTACTGCGCCGGCAAGGACTGGATGTTCGTTTCCCATCTCATCGTTGAGAACCCGGGCGAACAGCAGTCCCACCATCGCATCGTGCTGGACTTTAGAGTTTGGTGGTGTCCGGTCGATCTTGAAAATGGTGGAAACGGGTTCGGAGACATGCCCCAGGTGATCGATCGCCCGGGCCCACAGGTTTCGCTGGGGCGTATCGGTGTCGAAGGGGATGCTCCCGGTGTAGGGGTGCCAGAGGATTTTGTACCTGCTGACCTGGATGGCAGCCACACCAGAGCCGGGCCCATCATCGGCATTAGCGGTTATCAACAGCGGGGTGTTGTACCAACCGCTGTGCCCGCTCGGCAGCGGTGGGTCACTCACCAGTTCTACCACCGGCGGGCGGGTGTCTATTTTGACCGCACGGTGAGCCGTATCACTCCAAGATCCTCCGTCGCCTTTCGCCCGTACGTGCAGGTACCAGATGCCGTCATCCAGGTTGTTGTACGTGTAGGTTGTGGTTAATTCGGATTTAAGGGTGGACGGAATGGTATCCGGGATTCGATCCAGGTACCAGTGGTAACCAGCAACCACTGCCGGGTCGCCAACAGGCTGTTTCCAGCTGAACGAAACCGTGTTGGTATCGTACCAGGTGTCAGAGGATGGATGGGTGCTGCTGTCGATGAGCGGAGCTTGCGGCACCAGGGCGACAGCGGGTTCTGCTTGCAATGCCTCTGCTGCGGGTTCGGGAGGTGTTGTGGGTTGAATATCAGACACCCAGTAATCCACCACTAGAAAAGCCTGTTCCACGCCCGCAGGGGACGTCGCTCGCTGCAGCCACATATAAGGCGCGTAATCATAATGTGGATTGTCCTCGATTATCCCCGCCTGCCCGGAGAACTCGGTTTCCTTGCTCCAGGTCATAATTCGCGAGCGCACATTCTTGCTGCCAGTCGTGTAATCGCCTTCGGCGACCTTTATCGAAAAGCCGACTTTGGCGCCGACAGAAGTGCTGGTCTCGGTCATTTGCTCCCATTCCTCTTCAATGGAGTTGTCAAACTCCGGGCTGCCCTGGTCGTCTACATGCAGAGTGCCGCTTCTATTCAGGATGAACTCGCCATCTACCACCTGGTTGCTGCCGTCAGGCAGTTCGACCGTGTAACTTTTGTTGTCAATAGTTGGGAAAGGCGCTCCGACCGGCCACTGGTCCACCCGCGAGGGCACGCCCCACACCTGCACTTCAGCCAGCGATAGGGGACGGTCGCCGGTCAGCTGCACTCTTAAATACCGACCTGTGAGTTCTGCGCTGCGCTCGGGCGCTTCGTCCTGGTGATCGCGGAAGTCGCTCCAGGCAACCATGGTCTCCTGCTGTGCTGCTCCCGCATGGTAATAATGCCATACACCTGCATCCTGGCGCAGCTCATCTGGATCATTCGAGCTGAATGGGTCTTCAGACAGGAATACGTAGAAATCCGACAATCGGTCAGGTTCGGCATCGGTGCGGTTCCAGAGCTGGACAGCATGCACCGCCGGCAATATCGCCATATCGACCTGCCACCACGCTTGCGGACCCAATGCAAAGGTAACGGATCCGTTGGCGAAGACGCCGTCGGTGTTGCCATCCACCGCTCGCGAGGCAATCCCGCCATAGTCTGTGCTGGATTGCTCACTTGGCTTGCCGCGCGCCAGGTTCATGCCCACCGGCACCCAGGAATCTCCGACTCCATCGGGCGGATCAGCATGAGGTCTATCCTTATACCAGGCATCCAAACCTGCTTGCGCTTTTGAGCATGGTCTGGTCGGCAAACAGATTGTGACCGGTGTTTTATGCGCGTTTTCGATGTACTCGTAGCAGCAGCGTGGACACATATTGTATCCCACCGCATCCATGTAATATATCCCATGTTCACCAGGTGGTGGCACCGTTTTAAATGTTGTGCCTTCAGTTTCGATTTTGACATCCGTCTTCTCGACCGCACAGGACTTCTCCCAATCAGCGGTAAAAGATGGCCCCACACCATCGAACTCTGCTTTAACCGTCACCGAACCCCCCATGGAGGTCTCAGAAGTTTGGCCTGAACCGCCGCCGTGACCTACGGATGTCCCGAAGGCCGCCTCGGTATCTTCGTCGTTGTCATCCGGCCAGTAGGGCGGTGCGTGGACAACGGTCTCCACGTATGAGTTCCAGGAAAGAGAATGATTGTTTTTGTAGGTGCCGTACACGGCATCTCTGTCAATATCCCCCATAGCCAAATTAATTTCCTTCACCTGCGCACCCCCTGTATTTACTTGAAAGTTATTGCGGAGGGTGAGGGCGTGTTTGGCATCATAGGTAAGGACACGCAGAAATCCATTATAGTCAGCGTATCCCATCGCGATCTCGGCGATGCCATCGCGGTCCAGGTCTCCGGCGTCCATGGTTATGCGATCGTATTTATGGTCGTTATAATGGGCCGCCCATTTATGATCATAGCGATGTAAGCACGGCACCTGGTCTCCATCATCGCTCAGGCAGACCGGGTAATCCGGATCACTGACACCCACAAACTCGAAAGTCCACAGCATTTTATAGTAGTAGTAATAATTACCAGGTCTGCGCACGCTGGTGGAAAAAGCGAGGGCAATCTCCTCCCCTCCGTCACCGTCCAGGTCAGCCGCAGCGACCGAAACAGCTGGCGTCCAGATTTCTTGATCATCACCGTAATACGTGTCACCAGGACAATTGGTTGTTGGATCGGCCTGCACCCACACCTGGTCGTCAAAATCGTCAGAGGCGTTCCCATCTAGGACAAGCAGCTGCACAAAACCTATCGGGGTGTATGGGTATAGTTTGCAGGAAATTTGGCGATTATCATCATAACCGTCCCGGAACGCGATGATCACCTCATCCTTAAAATCCCCATCAATGTCACCCGTGGTAACATCGACCGGAAGGTCGTTGTTCCAACCCATCAGGCCGGGGTCCTGGGCAATATTCTCGCGGTAGTGTTTTGTCCAGATTTTATACCACAGCACCTGCAGTTCTTGTTTACCGGCTACCTTCCTGAAGATCATGGTCTGGAGATGGTTGTTGCCATCCTTGAATGCCGCAACGATCTCGTTGTCATAACCATCGCCATCCAGATCGCCCGTCGCCACCGATACGTATTTGACTTTCCCCCGTCCATTGGAGGTATCATCGCGGTAGTATGCAGACAAATTGTTGGGAACACCGATGTTTGTTGGGATCATTAAGTTTAACGCCTTACTATCATCACTGAAGGCAATCACCACTTCTTCGCTCTTGTCATCGGTATCAGCCACATCCAGGTTGCCAGCGGCGATATCGATCCAGTTGACGTTCTTGCCTTGGGCGTTGTTCTGGTCGCTGTACCAGGTCTCAGCTAGGCCCTCAGCGCGGATGCCCAGGGCGACCCGCTTCTCTAGAATCGCGAAACGCCATCACCGCCATGGATTGGTCATTTCCATCCAGGTCCACCATTGTGATAGCAGGCGATTGGATCGATTTGCAGGCGCCACCGCTGCAGCTCTTATAATCTATTTCGACCAGAGCTTTCGTGTCCCTGGGATTGTCCAATGAGTAATAAACCGCGCCTGGTGTTTTGTCCACGTAAAACGCTATCCCAATTTCCTGGTCATCCAGCAGCTTTGCCCGCTGACCCATGGGCGGGTCCTCGGGACAGGTGACAAATTCTACGGTTGGATCGTTTTGCGATGTTATTTGCGCAGATACAGCTGGTTGAAGCGTCGTGTTAGGAATCGTCAAATCCTGAGTATAGGCGGGACGTGGGTCATAGGCCAGCATCCCGGTTGAAAACGCTGCTGCCAGCACCAGATTCCCCAGCTTGTGTATCCAAATTGCCCTGCTTCATAATCCACCTCCCTGTGGATAATCAATAATATGTAATTGAATACATTATAATTCGAAAAATTCGATATTCCTGAATTATTAGTGACAACCAGTTAATTTCCTGAATTCAGCATTTCTATTGCAGGCAGTAATAAATTAGTAAATTGGTTCCTGGACACCTGATTTGGCAGGAAAAAAGAAAAGCTAAAGGCAGGGAATTGTTAAAAAGCACCTCAAAAACCACCGTGTCGCTTTTGGTTAAATCCATTGTTATTTCACAATCGCCACAGTTCCAGTGCAGTCCACTACTGGATGAGCTCATGCCACTTTGGTGTTGAATAGCTGTTTGCAGCAAGAACGGTTGAATTCAGGTTTATTATATTTGGCATAATTGTATGCTTCTATTACTCTTGACTTGGGCATAAATTTCTAAGATGCCATGACCCCATTGTTTGAAGAAATGCAGTTACTGGAGATAATAAATTCGTTTCCGTTCATCATCGCTTTTCAACAAACGAAATCATAGATGGTATTGATTTTAATTACATTGCAGGTCGATCCACCAATATCCGATTTTGTATGCGTGTTGACGTCCGGTAAATCTGGAAGCGGGTGGATTAAGTATCAGCAACTAAAATTTATTAAATTCAACTCGTAAGTGCAACAACGAAATTCGATGAAAAAGGCAAGCTGAGGTAGGATAAAGCTCTGCCTAACCCCATCGAAAATTCGAAGGAGCGCTTATGAAATCCTACAAACAACTTGCCTACGAACAAAGATACCAGATTTATGTGATGTTGAGAATGGGATTTAGCCAAACTGATATAGCCACAGAGATTGGTGTTCACAGATCTACGATCAGCCGGGAACTGGGTCGCAATCAAGGCCGGCGTGGTTACCGACCCAAACAAGCACATCAATTTGCGCTCAGCAGGAGGAATAAAGCTAAAACCTACATAACTCCCGAAACCTGGGATTGGATTGAACAATTGATCCGCCAGGATTGGAGCCCAGAACAAATATCGGGACGGCTCAAACACAGAGGAAACATTCACATAAGTCATGAATGGATATACAAGCATATCTACGAAGATAAGCGCAACAAGGGCAATCTCTACCGACATTTGCGCTGTCAAAAGAAACGCCGTAAACGCTATGGCAGCTATGATCGACGGGGAAAGCTCTCGAACCGTGTCAGTATTGAGCAACGTCCAGCTGAGGTTGAAACTCGTCAGCGGTTGGGTGATTGGGAAGTTGACACAATGATCGGTAAAAGACATAAACAAGCCTTAGTGACCCTGCTCGAGCGTAAATCACGATTGGTTTTGCTGTGCAAGGTTGAACGACGCACAGCTGAAGCGGTTGAAGACGCCATCCTCCATTTATTAAAGCCCTGGATACATGCTGTGTATACGATCACAGCTGACAATGGAAAGGAATTTGCTAACCATGAACAAATCTCTGAAAAATTGAACGCAAATTTCTACTTCGCTCATCCGAATGCTGCTTGGGAGAGAGGTGCGAATGAAAACGTCAACGGTTTGATAAGACAGTATTTTCCCAAAAATAAATCCTTTGTGGACATAACAAATGATGAAGCTCAACTGGTGATGAACTTACTCAATAATCGACCACGGAAATGTCTTGATATTAAAACACCTATTGAGGTATTCTTAGAACAATCTGTTGCACTTCATAGTTAAATCCAAGTTTTATTACAAGAAAGTGACAGCTCAAATTAAATGCGCATTCAAAAAAGTGTCCTGTTCAATGCTTGAAGATCAACGGGAAATGAATGCGCAGGCCCCCAGGAGGAATGGGTGCGGTCCCGATACCGGATGTCAAGGGAGTCGAGACCGTCAGCGGGTACTGCGGCCGCAGGCTGACCGCCTCGGCCGCCGTGGGCGCGCTGCCCCCTTCAGCCCCAGCAGGGGAGGCATTGGTCAATCTGTATGCGCTGTCCCCGCGCCCGAGTACTTCGAAGAGGTGTATACCTTTGACCTTGGGATAAAAACTGAGCGCATCAAGGGGCTGGTCCTCTTCGGCGGCGTAATTGGGCAGCAGGGCGTGATACGGGTCCCAGCCGTACAGGTCGGGATCGCCCTGATTGGCTTCCAAATTGAAATCCGCCTGGTTACCCGGTTCTAGTTCAAAGCGGTACTGGTGCCTTTGACCGTCTGCCAGCTGAGAAAAGCCAGACTGCAGGTTGGTGAAGTCCAGGCTGTGCTCGTCCAGGGTGGACATGTTGCCGCTTTCGTCCGCCACCCACACGCCGATGTACTTCACCCCCGCCTCGGGTGAAAGCGTCCAGGGATACATCTCGCTATAAGGCAGCCAGCCGCTGTCCCGGATAGTGACCCACTGACCGGTAAACCCATCCAGGGTCCACTCGCGGATGTACATCCAGTGAGCGTCGGGGCTGGATTGGATGGACAGTTCCATTTGCGGTTCTGTCATCAGTTCGCTGAGTACATTGAGATAAACCCAGGGAGCCTGGTTGTCAACTTCAGCCGGCATACGCGGGTCAACCGTCACTGTGGTTGAGAAACCCACACTCTGCTGCCGTTCTTCAAAGCGTTTTCGATCAGCGGTTGGCAGTGCATTCGTGTTGGGCCAGAAAGCAAAAACACTGGCCTGGTTTAGAAGCTCGGTTGGTTCCAGACCCGTATCTACAACTACCTTGTAATGCACCCTGTGCCACTCTCCTGGCCAGATGAGGCGCTGCGGCCAGGTCAGCGTGCGGGAGGTCGGGTCGTAGCTTACGCTCGTGGACAGCTGGTCGAACTGCGGCGTCAAGCCTACCGGCAGCTGGTGGGTGAGCTGCACCAGGGCTTCCTGGTTGCCGTGGTTGCGCAAAGCGGTCACAAATTCAATCATCTCACCCGGCCGCGCTGCGCTTGGACTGGCAGTCAGGCTGCTGTCCGATAGATCGGGTGAAGCCTGCGGGAACCAGACCAGGTCTCCGACCAGGTTGTAAATCTCCTCCAGATTTCCCGCCTTATCCTGTGAGCGGCCTCGCAGGAGCAGGTTTCCCCTGCTGATCTCTGAAAAACCGTCGAAGGTCCAGATGGGTTTGTTGGTGATCCAATCCGGGAGGTCGAACCACAGGTCGGCGAGACCCTGCCTGGCGGAGGTCCAATCAAAAGCGTTTACCTCCAGGTCCATGCCTGATGGTTTGGAGAGTAGGTCCCAGACGGCGCCAGCCAGGATGGGATGCTCGTTTCCCATATCATCGTTGAGGATGCGTGCGAACAGCAGTCCCAGCATGGAGTCGCGCTGGACCCTGGAGTCAGGCGGGGTGAGGTCGATTTAAAAGTGGTGGATACGGGTTCGGAAACATGCCCGAGGTTGTCGGTTGCCCTGGCCCACAGGCGCCTTTCAGGTGTGTCGGAGTCAAATAGAATACTTCCTGTGTAGGGGTGCCAGAGGATTTTGTACTGGCTGACCTGGATGGATGCTACACCAGAACCGGGCCCATCATCGGCCTGAGCGGTTACCATCAGTGGGGTGTTGTACCAACCGCTGTGCCCGCTCGGCAGCGGTGGATCGCTGAGCAGTTCTACCACCGGCGGGCGGGTGTCTATTTTGACCGCACGGTGAGCCGTATCACTCCAAGATCCTCCGTCGCCTTTCGCCCGTACGTGCAGGTACCAGATGCCGTCATCCAGGTTTTCGTACGTGTAGGTTGTGGTTAATTCAGATTTATAGGTCGGGGGGATGGTATCCGTATTTCGATCCAGGTACCAGTGGTAACCTGTAACCACAGCCGGATCTCCAGGAGGCTGCATCCAGCTGAAGGATACTGTGTTGGTATCATACCAGGCATCTGAGGATGGGTGGGTGCTGCTGTTGATGAGGGGTGCCTGGGGCGCAGTGTCAACAGCGGGTTCTGCTTGAGAAGATGCCACTGCCGGTGCTGGCGCAGGGGAACTTGTGGGTTGAATATACGGCACCCAGTAATCCAGGACCAAAAAGGTCTGCTCCAATCCGGATCCGGAAGTTGCTCGCTGCAGCCACGTGAAGGGGGCGTAATCGTAATGCGGGTTGTCTTCGATCATCCCCGCCTCCCCGGAGAACTCGGTTTTTTTGCTCCAGGTCATGATGCGCGAGTGCACATTCTTGCTGCCGGTTGAAAAATTACCATCGACAACTTTTATTGAAAAGCCGACTTTAGCATTGACCGCAGTGCTGGTTTCGGTCATCCGTTCCCAATCCTTTTCAATCGAGTTATCAAACTCGGGACTGCCCTGGTCATCCACATGCAGGGTGTCGCTCCTCTTGAGGATGAAATCCCCGTCCACCACCTGGCTGCCGCCACCAGGGAGAGTCAAAGTGAAACTTTTGGTATCCGTTATGGGCGCGCTGACCGGCCACTGGTCCACCTGCGAGGGCACGCCCCACACCTGCACTTCCGCCAGTGACAGAGTTCTGGCTGCCAGTCAACTGCACCCTGACATAGCGTCCGGTGAGTTCCCTGCTGCGCTCGGGGGCTTTGCCGGCATGGTCGCGGAAGTCGCTCCAGGCAGCCGTGGTGAGTCTCTCAGCCGGTCCGGTATGGTAATAATGCCACACGCCGGAGTCATGTCGAAGCACATCTGGATCTTCTGAGTTGAAGGGATTTTCAGACAGAAACACGTAAAAATCGGACAGCCTTTCTGGGGCAGCGTCGGTGCGGTTCCACATCTGGACAGCATGCACCGCTGGTATGATCAGCATGTCGACTCCCCACCAGTTGTGCAGACCTTCATCTGTGAAAGTTACCGAGCCGTTTGCGTAAACGCCGTCGGTATTCCCATCCACCCCCCGTTCAGGAACCCCGCTGTAAGCGGTACTGGACTGCTGGCTGGGCTTGCCGCGCGCCATGTTCATCCCAACGGGAACCCACGAATCCCCGACCCCCTCTGGCGGGTCAGCATGAGGTCTGTCTTTATACCAGGCGTCCAGTCCGGCTTTAGCTTCAGAGCACGGATAGGTTGGTATACAGATTGTGACTGGCGTGTTATAGGCATTCTCGATGTACTCGTAGCAGCATCGCGGGCACATATGGTATCCCACCCCATCCATGTAATATTTTTCCGGTTGGACAGACGGGGGTATGGTTCTAAAGGTGGTGCCTTCAGTTTCGATGATGACGTCCGTCTGTTCAACAGCACATGACTTTTCCCACCCGGCAGTAAAAGAAGGACCTACCCCATCGAATTCGGCTTTGACCGTCACCGAACCCCCCATGGAGGTCTCTGAAGTCTCTCCGGAACCACCCCCATTTCCTACGGATATACCGAAAGCGGCTTCAGTGTCATAGTCATTATCACCCGGCCAGTAGGGTGGCGAGTGGACAACGGACTCCACATACGAGTTCCAGGCGAGAAAATGGTTGTCGGCGTAGGTACCGTATACTGCATCTGCATCGATGTCCGCCATGGACAATGCAAATTCATCCAATTGTGCTCCGTATAAAGATATCCCCAAATCCTTGCGTTTGGGGATTGCTTTTTCTTCAACATCATATGTGACAATGTGCAGTTTTCCATCCCATCCCGCATATCCAATCACCACCTCAGCATCTCCATCGCGATCCAGATCCCCGGCATTTAAAGTTAGGCGATCATATACGTGTTTATCTAATGCAGTGTCCACTAAAAAAGTTGTTTTATGTGTACGCCGCAAGCATGGCACCAGGTCTCCTTTTTCATTCTGGCAGACCTTTTTGTCTATGTATTTTGGATCACTGACATCCACATAATCATAGGTCCAGAGACGAGCATAGGAATTCCAAAGCCCTGGATTCCCATTCTGGAACGTATAAGCCAGCGCAATCTCATCTCCCCCGTCCCCGTCCAAATCGGCGGCAGCGATACCGATCGATTGAGGCCAGATATTACCCCACCTATCTGAATACTGTGGGCATCCTTCTGTAGGGTCTGCATCTACCCAGACATCATCATTAATGTCTTTGGGAGACCACTTCTGAGATCCATCCCCTATATAATCCAGGATCAGAATTTGGACATGACCGTATACCTGGTACTGACCACAGCTGTAATTTCCATTGTGGTCTTCAAAAGCCAGGATAATTTCGTCTTGAAAGTCACCGTCAATATCACCTGTGGCCACGTCTATGGGGTGGGTGATTTTTGTTTGGAAATCAGAAAATGCAATGCCATGCCGGTAATTGTCTGTCCAGCTTCGGGACCATAATAACTTGAGTTCCTGGCTGCCTGCCTGCTCACGCAGGATCAAGGTTTGCAGGTTTTTATTGCCATCCTTAAATACAACAATGATCTCATTATCATAGCCATCGCCGTCCAGATCGCCGGCGGCAGCGGATACATAGTTGACATTTCCGCGCCCGTAAGAGCTGTCGTCGCGATAGTAAGCGGTAACTTTGTTAGGTGTATCGATGGCTGCCGGAACCATTATGTTTATTGCTTTACTATCATCCTTGAAGGCGACTACCACTTCGTCCATGTTATCCTTGGTATCAGCGCCGTTCAGATTCCCGGCAGCGATGTCAATCCAATCGACATTTTTCCCCTGAGCGTTGGCTGAATCGCTGTACCAGGTTTGTACTACGCCATCCTCAGTGGGGATACCGATGGCAAGCCTTTGCTCGGAATCGCGGAACGCCATTACCGCCATGAATTGGTCGTTTCCCCCCAAATCTGCCATTGTGATGGCAGGCGACTGGATCGATTTGCACGGCCCCCCTGCGCAACCCATGTCGGCTACATAGGTCAGATTTACCCCGTCTCTGGGATTATCCAGCGCATAATAAAATGATTTGAAGATTTATTTTCGGTAAAAACCACACCAATCTCCCGATCATCCAGCAGCATAGCTCGCTGCCCCATGGGCGGGTCCTCGGGACAGGTGACCACTTCAGACGCAGTCGTGTCCTGCGGGATATCTTGGGCAGGCGCTGCTGGCTCCAGTGGCGTTTTAGGTGTCGTTATATTTTGCGTGTATGCCAGATGAGGATTATAGGACAGCATCGCGGTTGAAAACGCCGCCGCCAGCACCAGATTCCCCAATTTGTTAGTCCAGCCTGCCCTCTTCATCACCCACCTCCCTTTTGGATAATCAATAATATACTCAGTCACTGTAATTTAGATGGGTAATTAAGTTGGCAAATGTCACTCTGAGCAAAGCGAAGAGTTTAGATTCTTCTGCTACGCATCAGAATGACACTCCATCTAATTCGATGTGACCGACTTATATGTAATTGCACACATTATAATACGAAAATTATGATATTCTTGAATTATTAGTGACAACCAGCTAATTTTCTGAATTCAGCATTTCTATTGCAAGCACTAATAAATTAGTAAATTGGTTCCTGGACACCTGATTAGGCAGGGTTTAGCAGAAAGCTATTGGTAGAGAAATTTTATGGAGCGCCTCAAAAATCGCTGTTACGCCTTTAGCTGGGTCCATTGTTATTTCACAATCGCCGCTTCCGCTGCAGTCGCCGCTCCAAGCTTTGAATTCCGAACCACTGTCTGGGCTCGCTTCCAGGAGAATGATTGTGTCTTGCTCGAAGATACAAACGCCGAATTCTCCGCCGTCACTGCGCTGCTCTATTGTTAGTTCACCACCCAAATCGAGGCAGTTCTGGGAGGCGGGGTTGGCCAGTACTGCGCCACCCGCTTTGGTGACCACTTTAGATGTGGCAGTCTGATTAACTGTTGGAGCGCATGCCCCAATAACAAATGCAGTAAGAATAACAACAAATGTGGTAATTAAGTGGTACTTCATGTATCCACCTCCTGCACGTAGACGGTCAAACATAATCGTACAATATGGTACATAACTTATATACGAGAAAAAACAAACAGTGGTTCGATGAAGGTGGACTGGAGGTAGGTTTGTGTCGAAAGCACTCATAAATTCCAGTTAACATTCTCATAAGTGATATTATGCCTTAAGTTGCTGTCAATTGTCATGGCGACTTGTCATACTTAAGCTAACCAATAGGGGCTTGCAGCCAACCACCAGCCTGCGCTGGTGCTGTTATCAATCCTGTAGGGGACGGATACATATTCGCAGGAAGATGTTAGACTTTAGCCCAGTGAGAGTGGTTTCATACACAGGAATTTGGGAGATTGTAATCTACCCATTGGGGTTTTAGCCTTCCGAAGGGGGGCTTGCCGCCGGATTGGGGCGCCAGCGCCTGGATTATGCTAAGGGCTTGAACGCGGAAATAATCGTCACCGATTCAGTGTTGTACGCTGATTGGTTGTTACAATTGGCACGCGAAGGTGATCTACCGGTTCACTGTCCGCCGGAGTTACTGCCCTCTGATAGTAATCAGAGATTTATTTTCCCTTTGATATTCAGGTTGAATCTTAATAAAAAGGATTTACCACTTTTCGTATGAATTGCTGTGTTTGCGGTACTCGATCAGAGGTTCCCCCAGCAGTTTATGCTTCAGAATAATATCACTGACTTCTTCAAGCGCCGATACCCATTGATAAGCATCTTCAAGCGTCTCTCCAGTGGAGAAACAACCGTGACCGCGCTGCATGATAATTTTGTAACCTTTGAGTTCCTCTGCGACAGTTTCTGCCATTTCGCGCGAGCCGGATGCATATTCAACTGACACCACCGGGATCTTACGCAGCAGATATGAGCCTTCATTGTCGATAGGGATAATCTCATCACGGCTCAAACTGAGCGCAATCGATGCCGCGTGGGTGGCAGTGCACAACCGCCAGCGCTGAGGTACGTAAATAGATTTCGCGGTGGACGATGAGTTCGGTGCTGGCACGCATCAGGCCGCTGTCTTTGGTGTAGAGCTTTGTTTCAACAAAGTCTTCTGGCACCAGTCGTCTGAACTGCGCCCCGCGGCGTTTGATGATGATGCGATTGCCGACGCGCACGCTCATATTTCCGCCATGTGAACTAGTCAGTCCGGCGTCGAAGATATCACGTCCGATATATTGAAATTGTTCAAAAAGTCTTTTATCTATCATCGCTCTTCCTTATAAAGAATCCAACGATAATTCTGTTTTCTTCTTCAGAGTGGGTACTCCGTTTTCATCCCAACCGCGGAACTGGTAGTATTCCTCCAACATGGGCGCGAGATGCACGGTGTGACCCTGGCTGGGACCTTCTGCAATGGGCTCTTCCAGCAAACGTTTTGGTAGAGTGTCGTCTGTCTTGCTGAAGCCCTCACGCAGGTTATAAAGGCGTTCCATATTCCAGGTGCGCTCGCCAACTTTCATCAAATCATCGGATTTAAAGTCCATTCCAGATAACGCGCTCAACAGTCGCGCGAAGAATTCCACCGAGACGGCCAGGTTGGTGAATTTGCACAGCACCAAGCTGTCAACCACTGCGGATGTATTCTGGTGGTTAGCCACAATGCCTGCCTTGGTCTGATAAGCGAAACGGTCGATCAGGCGCGGCAGCGCTAGTACCTCCGGACCAAGCATATTACCACGCATATGGCAGCCGCCGCGGTTGGAGGTGGCAAATAGCAAACCCTGACCCTGCATAGCGCGCGGATCATAAGCAGGCAATTCCATCTTTTTTGCGCTCATCGATATTTCGGGGGCGCCGTATTTCTCCGCAAAACGATAACTGCCTTCCGCCATCTCTGCCCCCAAACCACGCCGCAGAGCGATATCGAGCACAGTGTCTGCCAGCAGGTCAGCGCGCCCAAATCGCAACTCTGTATCGATAAATCCACGCTCGGCCAATTCCATAGCGCAGCCAATGGTGCTGCCGACCGAGATAGTGTCCATGCCCATATCATTACAGATCATATTAGCTTCAAAAATTACTTCCAGGTCATCCACACCACACATAGCCCCGAAGGACCATGCAGTCTCATATTCAGGACCTTCGCCTTCGCCCTTCTTTGTCTTGGAAATGCGGGTGCATGATATCGGGCAGGCCCAACAAGCCTGGTTTTTGACCAGGATGCTGTCAGCCAGAGCTTCACCAGAGATCTTATCGGCGTTCTTGAACTGAGACTGCTGAAAATTGCGTGTTGGCAAGGCGCCAATTTCATTGATTACATTCATTACCACAGCGGTGCCGAATTCAGGCAGGGCTTGTGAAGTCAACGGGCTGGCCTTGATAAGCTTGCCGGTCTCATAGAGCATAAATTTGAAATTCTCACGATCTGCGGGGCGGTTCTTTTGGCTGCCCTCGACCACGATTGCTTTGAGATTTTTGCTTCCCATTACCGCGCCAGGACCGCCGCGGGCCAGGGCTCTTTCGCGATCGTTCATGATCGCTGCCAAACGAGAAAGGTTCTCGCCCGCGGGACCAATACAGAGCACATTACGCTTGTTATTGCTCTGTCCGAGAGCCGCAGTGGTCTCGAAGACGCCTTTACCCCAAAGATGGGCGGCGTCCTTTAGCGCTACCCCCTCAGGAGTGATCTCAATCAGAGTCGCTTTCTCTGCTTTACCATGCACGATCAGGGCGTCGTATCCGCAGCGTTTGAACTGCATACCCCACCAACCGCCGGAATTGGCGTCCATCACCGTGCCGGTCAGCGGGCTCTTGGTGCTTACCGAAAACCGGTTGCTGGTCTGTACACCGCTGGCGGTCAACGGACCAGTGGCGAAGATGAGTACGTTCTCGGGTGAGAGTGGGTCAACCTGTGGGCCAACCAGGTCCCACAATAAACGTGCACCAAGCCCGCGCCCGCCCAGAAAAAGCCGCCCCATCTCCATGTCAAGGCTCTTCTCAGTAATCGTCCCGTTTGATAAATCGATGTTAAGTATCTTACCGGTCCAACCTTCCATATTCAGTCTCCTATTTTCAGCGTTCAATGTTCAACGGTCAGCATTATTCTGTTTACTGTTTACTGTTATCCACCCGCAATGGGTGGGAAGATCGCAATTTGATCATTTTCATTTACTTGTGTATAAATGCCACTAGCCAGTTGGATATCATGTCCGTTGATCATAATTTTGAAAAAAGGACGGATTTTTCCATCTTCGAGCAGTGCATCACACAGGTCGGGATTGCTTTCACAAAGTGAGTCCAAAATCGCGGCGATGTTCGCTCCCGAGATATCGATCTGAGGCCTAATCTCATAATTACGCAAATTTCCGAAAAGCTTTACCAGTGCCATTCCTACACCTGCCCGCGCTTAAATTGTTCGTCTCTCTCGTAAATCTTGATCTCATCCATAAAGCTATATCCAACCGGGACGGACTGCTGCATGCAGTAATAATCCCACACCGCGCTGTAGGGCAGCGCTTTTAGCTCCTCCTGTAAGGCTAGGCGGGAGGTGAAATCGCCGTCAGATTCGAGCTGGCGCAGTTTTTCGGCTGGTTCGAGCAAAGCCATCAGCAAAGCTTTGAGGGTGTTTCGTGTACCGATTACCCAGGCAGCCACCCGGTTGATGCTGGCGTCAAAGAAGTCGAGACCAATGTGGGTGCGTTCGAGGTAATCGCCGCGCACCAGCTCCTGCATAATAGCCTGCAGTTCATCAGTCATGGTGACAACATGGTCGCTATCCCAGCGAACTCCGCGGCTGACATGCAGCAGAAGCCCAGGTATATACTGCATCATTGCTGAGATCTTGTCAGAAATTACTTCGGTCGGATGGAAATGGCCAGCATCCAAACAAAGCAGCTTACCACGAGAAACTGCATAACCCATATAAAACTCATGCGAGCCGACCACATAACTCTCACTGCCGATGCCGAACAACTTGCATTCAACAGCATCCAGGTTAAGGGCAGGATCGATTTTTTTCTCAAAGATTTTGTCCAGCGATTCGAGCAGCCGTGTGCGCGGGCTCCTGCGGTCAACTGGGGAATCTTTGTAACCATCTGGGACCCAGATATTGGTTACTGCGGGAGTCCCAAGGGCGTGACCAAAATAAGCGCCAACTTCGCGGCTGGCGATACAGTGCTCAATCCAGAACTGGCGGATACCGGCATTTGGGTGAGAGAGAGTAAACCCATCTTCTGCCAGAGGGTGAGAGAAGCATGTGGGATTAAAATCAATGCCGTGGTCCATTTCCTTTGCCCAGTCCAACCAACCGGAAAAATATTTGGGAGCAATTTTATTTCGCGCCACATTTTTATCAGCTTCAAGATACATGGCGTGCAAATTCAGACGATGGTGACCAGGAATCAAGCTGAAGGCTTTGTCCAGATCTTTTCGCAGCTCATAAGCTGTACTTGCCTTACCAGGGTAATTGCCCGTAACAGCCAAACCTCCACCGATCTCCGCATCTGGGTTTTCAAACCCGCCAACATCATCGCCCTGCCAACAGTGAAGCGATACAGCGATTTTCTCGAGCCGTGCGAGGGCTTGATCAACATCAACGCCAAGCGCGGCATAACGTTCTTTGGCAAGAGTATAAAGATTCCGTAGATTATTTTCCGATCTCGTCATGGTTTCCTCTGAAATAAAATATTCTGCCTGCCGGTTTTTTTACGCTCACCTTCTTGAGACAGCTGCACAGGTTTCTCAGCATACCTGTTGGTACTCAATACCAAGGATTGAGGCGAGTTTTTCAATTTTGCCTGCAATATGCCCAATACCAACAGCGCAATGATGGGAAGGGCCTGCTTTTGCCCAAGCGTTAATATATTCCTTTGGGCCTATACAAAAGCGATAGCGGCTGTTGGTGTTTCCAATATTTAGAATGGGACCGGGCTCGGTTTCACCCTCAGCGGTGAGCAATTTAACTTCCCCTGCGCGGTTCTGGCAAACGGAAAGAATAGTGACGGGACCATTTTTAACACTCATCTGGATGGACAGACCCTTGCCAGGTTTGCCGTGATAGACCAATAACGGTACGAGCTGCACTTTACCTTCAGCGATTGCAGCGTGACCGGGACCGTCATGGCCGAGCAAAACAATACCGTCATCGAAGTCCATCGCATAAAACTCTGAGAAGGAACCACCCGCGCCAAGCGTATCCATGATTTTC
Organism: uncultured Chloroflexia bacterium; assembly: GCA_963753725.1. Taxonomy (GTDB): domain Bacteria; phylum Chloroflexota; class Anaerolineae; order Anaerolineales; family UBA4823; genus CAVWDI01. The sequence continues at coordinate 478,212 of CAVWDI010000010.1, forward strand.
ATTGCGATGACGTTTTTGACCTCATATTCACCTGCGATGGGGACATTTCTTGCTGTTAATAGTGTGTTCCCGGCGATGACGGACGTTACAATATCCTCGTTTTCATTGCCAGGCTGGCCTTCGTAATAATATGCCATCGCGCCTAGAGAATATTTTTCGACCAATTTAAAAAGGGCAGCGCTGGTCCTTGCAGCGCGGTTCAGTTCGGCCTCGCTGCATTCCAGGTTTACATCAAAGGTGTTGTGGAATTCGACCAGCATATCGTCAATATCTTTTTCGGAGGCTGCATCGCGCAAAGATTTTAGCTCGTCTATCTCTAACAATTCGAAATGGTTGCCAAATGTGCTGGTGAGCTGGGTGTAATCGGAATAAACGTCGAGCATCCCACCATAATAATGACCCATCAAACCGATATGACTTTCGCGCAATACTTTGGCGACATAGGCGCCATCCACCCAATCACATATTTCTTCCCAGGCTGCAGGATCAGACAGTGTACCGGTAACCAAATGATAATCAATGCCTGCGCGGTTGAACGCACTGGCAATTTCCGGCACTGCACACGCCTGGCAATGCGCAAGCCACTCGCCGGTCTTTTCCTCACGGGTAGGTAAACTGTTAAAGTAATCGTAATCAATGTGACTGACAGGTTGGAGATTCAATACTACAACTGGTATCGTGGTCTTTTTTACAACGCCCAGTGCGTTGGAGCTGAGCGCGTATGTAGAAATATACAGAAAAATTAGATCCACTCCTTCTTTAACAAATAAATTGGCTGCTTGGTCAGATTTTTCCAGGTTGTCAACCAGACCGGCATCCACTACTGTGACACCATCCCGCTCCAATCCGAATTTGATCTCGTCTTGATAGCCGGAGAGCTTATCTTTCAGCCCTTTGAACTGCGGCCAATACGTGTCGAGACCAATCCCAAACAACCCAACTCTGACGCCTGTCTCATAAGCCGGCATTTTCGTTATCCTTTTCTATCAGACAACAGCCAATGCCACATTTATTAAAGCAGGCTGATTATTAACGATAAAAACCAAATTCATAGGCAGCCTCGTACATAGCAACAATATTTTCTGGTGGAACTCCTGCTTGAATATTATGGATGTTATTGAACACATATCCGCCCCCAGGCATAAAAGTATCAAGATTATTCTTTACCTCCTGGCGGACCTCCGCCGGGGAGGCGAATGGTAATGTGTGCTGTGAATCAATACCTCCACCCCAGAACACAATATCCTCACCAAATGTTTCTTTTAACATCTCTGGGTTCATATTTTTTGCGCTGGTTTGCACTGGGTTAAGGATATCCACTCCCATATCGATCAAGTCGGGAATATATTCGACACAGCTTCCACAGGTGTGGTACCAGATCTTGGCATCAGTAAACTCTTTGATTGTCTGGATAACCCGATGCTGACGTGGGCGAACAATCTCCCGATAGAATGAAGGGGAAAACAACGGACCGCTTTGCCCGGCAAGATCATCACCGATCATAATGATATCCAATAGATCACCGACCTGGCCGAGAAATCCGACCATCCAATCGACCCAAAACTGTGAAGTTTTATCAAGCAATGCAGCGCAAAATTTTGGATTTTCAATCATATCGATGAACCAGCACTCCAGCCCGCGCATATACCAGCAATATTCATACGTAACGCCGCTGATACCGCTTGACAACGCATAGGGTGTATTCTCCTTGATCTCCAGAGCCGTTTCACGGACTCCAGTGAACCTGCTGGGATCGCCGCCGTCTGGAAACGGGTAATCGTCCAAATCTTTTATGGTTGCATTCCCGAGCGGGTGATGGGAAATATCCATATACATCATCTGATCATCGGGCATTGACCAAACCACACCAAACTCGTCTTTGAGGTCATGCCACAAGCGACCATCTCGTTTGTTGAGTTCAATAACCCCCTTAAAACTTTCCGGCCCATGCGCAGTTACATAGCGTGTATCGATATGGAATCTTTCTAAGACCTGTTCCGAGGGAACTGCCAACTGCTGAACAGGATCAAGGACCGTAATTTCTTCCTCGAATCCCAGATATTCTAATAAAGCTTTGTAAGCTTTTATGTGAATACCAGTTTGAAATCCGCCCAAATCTATTGGAATTCTGTCAGGAACATGATGGTTGAGCGCTGTTAGCATCCGTTCTCTTGAGGTCAGCGTTTCTTTACCACTCATTGGTCTATTTCCTTTTGAGGTCTTGCTACGATCTCAATAAGAATAATTCCTTTGAAGATGGGGGGTGAGAAAAAATTCTCACCCCCCATTGATATTATTTACCGCCCTATCAGTTTCCTGGGCAAAGGAAAAACATTAATTAGCATTCTCTGGTGTGATCAGGTTGACCGGGACGAAGATCTCACGCTCATCAGCGTTGTCGTATTCCAACGCCTCTCCAGCCATCAATTGTGTAGCAAGTTCGACAGTCATCTGACCCATATCATAGGGTACCTGCTGGATTGTGGCAGCCATATCGCCAGCCTTGATGGCCTCAAGGGCGATCTCATCCGCATTGAAGCCGACGACGAAGATATCCGTTGCGCCGCTCATACCTGAAGTCTTTAATTGCCTGGGCAGCGCCTACAGCCATCGGATCGTTGCAGGAGAACACACCAGCAACATCCGGATTAGCGGTCAAGATATCCTGCATCACCTTGTAGCCTTCTTCCTGTCGACTGTTGCCCGATAGGGTGGCTACTACTTCATAGCCCAACTCTGCTATCTTAGCTTCGAAGCCCTGGTTGCGGCGGGCAGCATAGACAGCGCTCGCTTCACAGGTGATGGAGGCAACTTTCTTGTCCTTGCCTGCAGCAGTGATCAGTTCATCCATATGCGTGGCTGCTATCTCGCCGCCTTCATAGTTGTTCGAGATCACGATGACGTCGTAATCAGTGCCGCCGCCGCCGATATCATTCACAACCACCGGAATGCCCTTCTCTTTGGCGGCATCCACGATCGGACCAAGCGCATCAGGTTTGAATGGGGAGATGATCAACGCATCGATACCCTGGTTGATCAGGTCAATCGTGGCAGAGACCATTGATGACTTCGCTGGACTTCTGGTCTACGAGGATATATTCATACCCTGCTTCCTCAGAAGCTTCCCGAGTGCCTGCTTCCATGTCCTGGAAGAAGCCATACTGCATGTCATATACCGAAAAGCCGATCACTTTGTCAGCGGCAGGTTCGGGCGCGGCTACACCGAGCGTATCGGGTGTAATCAGGTTGACCGGGACGAAGATCTCGCGCTCATCAGCGCTGTCGTATTCCAACGCCTCTCCAGCCATCAATTGTGTAGCAAGTTCGACGGTCATCTGACCCATATCATAGGGTACCTGTTGGATTGTGGCAGCCATATCGCCAGCCTTGATGGCCTCAAGGGCGATCTCATCCGCATTGAAGCCGACGACGAAGATATCCGTTGCGCCGCTCATACCTGAAGTCTTTAATTGCCTGGGCAGCGCCTACAGCCATCGGATCGTTGCAGGAGAACACACCAGCAACATCCGGATTAGCGGTCAAGATATCCTGCATCACCTTGTAGCCTTCTTCCTGTCGACTGTTGCCCGATAGGGTGGCTACTACTTCATAGCCCAACTCTGCTATCTTAGCTTCGAAGCCCTGATTGCGGCGGGCAGCATAGACAGCGCTCGCTTCACAGGTGATGGAGGCAACTTTCTTGTCCTTGCCTGCAGCAGTGATCAGTTCATCCATATGCGTGGCTGCTATCTCGCCGCCTTCATAGTTGTTCGAGATCACGATGACGTCGTAATCAGTGCCGCCACCGCCGATATCATTCACAACCACCGGGACGCCTTTCTCCTTTGCGGCATCCACGATAGGACCCATAGCATCGGGTTTGAATGGGGAGATGATCAACGCATCGATACCCTGGTTGAGCAGATCAATTGTGGCAGAGACCATTGATGACTTCGCTGGACTTCTGGTCTACGAGGATATATTCATACCCTGCTTCCTCAGAAGCTTCTCGAGTGCCCGCTTCCATGTCTTGGAAGAAGCCATACTGCATGTCATATACCGAAAAGCCGATTACTGTACCTTCATCGGCAGGCTCTTCAGGGGCTGCCGGTTCAGAAGGTTCTTCAGGAGCTGCTGGCGCGGCAGGTTCTTCGGTGGCTGCCGGCGCACATGCGGCAAGTAAAAACGCAACAATCAATAAAACAACGAATAGTTTGGAAATCTTGGAAGACATTTCTTACCTCCTAAATATTTGAAAGGGAATATGGGTTCTTATGGCACAATTTGTTAAACGAATTTTTTGGTCACCTCCTCAGAATTATGTTCCATGTTTGGATCGTTTGCTTCGACATAGAATTCAAACGCTTTCCACAGTCTTGGTCGTCACTATCCGGCGGCTGGCGCGTTCAAAAAGCCGCTGGCGAATGCCTTCAATTGAAAGTGCCAGTAACAGGACAACACCTACTGCCACACGCTGGACAAAAGCGTCGGCGTGCATGAGATTCAATACGTTGCTCATGGTAGCAAAAAGCAGACAGGCTGCCACAGTTCCAAGCATGGATCCACGCCCACCTGCAAGCCGTGTGCCCCCCAACACAACTGCAGAGATAACTGTCAGTTCGAAACCGGGCTCAAGCCCAGGTCCGGCGGAGTATAGGCGTGAACCAAAGAGAAACGCTGATATACCAGTAAACAACCCGACAACGATAAAAACAAGCACAACTGTCAAATCGACAGGTACACCCGCCACCTTAGCGGCGTTGCTATTGGTCCCATTACTAAAAACATACCGCCCAAAAGACGTATGCGTTAAAACAAACCAACCTGCCAGCGCACATAAAATAAAAACCAAAAACGGCGTGGGGATACCGAAAAGTTCACCATTGCCCCACCATGTAAAAGCCTTGCCGCTGTAACGTACCGGCTGCCCGCCATTCGAGATGATAAAAGATAAGCCGCGCACGATAAAGTACATGCCCAGTGTAGCGATAAAAGCTGGAATCTTTAGCGCGTTACCAACTGTCCATTGACCACTCCAACTGCCATCCCGACAAGAATGGACACCAGCATCGCTAAAGGAATGAATTCTGTCCTCGCTGCTACCATCACACCCAGATAAGCTGAAAGAGCTAGAGTGGAGCCGACCGAAAGGTCAAACGTACCGGAGATGATAGCAATTGTCATACCGACCGCCGCACAACCCACAAATGCTGACTGGCGAATGACATTCAACATGTTGTCTGGGTTGCTGAACTTGGGTACAAACAGGATGGCCAATATCCAACCAATCACCAAGACTGTGGCGATACCAAACCGCTCCCACAAAACATCCCAGTCGAGATTTTTGAATGCAGAGGGCTTCGTTTCCTGGGTAATAGCGCTCATGCGGTCCTCCTGACCAGACTGCGCAGATCAATTCCCCGCATACTAAGTGCTAATGCAGCGAGCATCAGCACGCCCACTGTGAGTTCTTGATAAAATATGGGAATGTTTAGCAGGTTTAGCCCATTATTGATCATCGAAATAAGCAGCGCACCAAAAAGAGTGCCTACCATCGTTGCCTGGCCACCCGAAAGCGCAGTACCTCCCAGCACGACTACCGCAATGGCTGAGAGCTCCAGACCAGTTGCCAGACGAGCGTTTGCAGTAAGCACCTGCGAACTGATTATCATGCCCGAAAGCGCTGCTGTTGCTCCAACGATGGCAAAAACTACCCAGATCACGCGGCTAGTGGAGATGCCTGAACGCTGTGATGCAGCCAGATTGCTGCCAATCGCGAGAGTATGCCGTCCAAAACGAACCTGGTTGACTACAAAACCGAGTATGATGGCAATAATAACCGCCAACAGGATAGGAGTGGGGATGCCCAGAAAATACTCGCCCGAGAGCACCTTGTATTCGGTTTGACCGAAAAGATATAGATCTTTGCCATCGGTATAGATAAGCGCCGCGCCGCGTACAATAGTCATCATTCCAAGGGTTGCGATAAAGGCTGGGACACGCAGTTCAGTGATAATAAGGCCATTGATCAAGCCTATAATCACCCCAACAATCAGACCTGCAACAATACTCAGCGGCACCCCTATGACAGGCACAAGGCTAAACGAGACACAACCAGCAAATGCAGCCGTAGAGCCAACAGACAAGTCAAAGTTTCCGCTGGCGATAGCAAGTGTCATCCCCAATCCTACGATCGCTACCAGACTGGCATTGGTCATCACGTTGAGTAAATTATCAAATGAAAAAAAGCGCGGTGAAATCAGACTGAGTATGATTCCAACCACCAAAACTACAACACCAATTCGATAAGAATTCCAGATTTTGGTTACAATATTTCTCATCAAGATTCTCTTATACACGAGTTGCCAGAGTGATCACGCCTTCCTGCGTCAGTTCCTCGCCGGATAGTTCGCCTCGCGGTTGACCAGATGCAAAGACTATCACGCGATTTGCAAGGCGGACCACTTCAGGTAGTTCAGAAGATTGCATGAGAACAGCCATTCCAGATTCAACCAATGAGTTAATCAAAGTGTATATCTCGGCTTTCGATGCGACGTCTACACCTCGAGTAGGTTCGGAAAGCAGGAGAACTGTGCATTCTTCCGCCAAAGCACGCGCCAGGACCGCTTTCTGTTGGTTTCCGCCGCTTAGATTGCTTATGCGCTGATTCAGGCTCGAACAGCGTACATCGAGTTTTTCCCGAAATTTCTCGGCAGTCCTTTGCTCCTTCTTGCTGTCAATCCAGAAAAACCTGCGCAGGCGTTCAAGGATGCCGATACTGATGTTATGTTTCACTGAAAGATCTGGCAAAAGCCCCGCTTTTTTGCGATCATTAGGTACAAACCCAAGCCCCGAGTGAATAGAATTACGTGGGCTATATGCGCCCATTAACTTGCCATGCAGAGTAAATTCCTCAACTTGAGCATCGCGCAGTCCAAAAAGAGCTTCGACGACCTTGGTAGTGCCGCTTCCCATCAAGCCTGCTAGTGCTAAGACTTCTCCCTCACGAAGCTCAAAAGAAACATCGCGTACGGTGTCTTCCACATCCAGATTCTTGACTTTCAGTACAACCTCTCCGATGTCACGGTCAGGGCATTTACCATGCACCAGAGCCCGTCCAACCATCGCATATATGACCTTATCTTCAGTCAATTCGGAAGCCGGCTCTGTGATTATGCGATCGCCGTCACGAAGAACGGTGATTCGATCAGCCACACGAAACACTTCTTCCAATTTATGCGAAACATAGACGATGCCGACGTCATTTTTGGCAAGCGAATGAACGATTTCTAGCAGACGGTCTACTTCGCGTTCCGAGAGTGCTGCTGTAGGTTCGTCCATCACGATAACGCGCGCATCGAAAGTTAAGGCACGCGCAATCTCCACCAACTGCTGCTGAGCCACCGACAATGACGAAACAGGTAAGCGCGGGTCAATATCGATTTCCAAGCGCTCAAGCGCCTCAACGGAACGTTGATTCATATCCTCCCAATTGATAACGCCGTTGCGGGTTGGTTCGCGATTAATAAACACATTCTCTGCCACGCTCAGGTGTGGAATGAGGTTGAACTCTTGAAAAATGACGCTGATACCTGCATGTTGAGCGTCTACCGGATTGTGAAAAGCGATCTGATGGCCATCCAAAAACACCTCACCCCCGCTAGGTTGCAGTACACCAGCAAGGATATTGATCAACGTGGATTTACCTGCCCCGTTCTCACCAACCAAGGCATGGACTTCACCAGCGCTCACGTCAAAATCAACTTGATTTAGCGCTAAAACACCCGGAAACCGTCGTGTCAGACCCTTCACTTCCAAATTAACGGGATGAGATGTGGGATATTCACTCATTAGCTTGATTCATCTCCCAGAACTTGATATACCCCACAAATCGTAAACGGAATAAACAACCTTTTCAGGCAGGTCTTCCATTCATCGTCAATGCCAAAATCGGTATACAAATGTGTGATTTTATCGGGGCGCGCAAATGATGTCAGATCCTCTAATCCAAATTTGCTTGAATCCACAAGCGCAATCACCTGCTGCGCTGACTCAATAGCCATTCGCTTTAATTGGGCTTCTTCGAGGTGAACTTCGGTCAAACCTCGCTCCATGCTGAACCCGCTGCATGATATGAAGGCTTTCTGTATACGGAGTTCTGTAATGATTTGCTCACTCAACAGCCCAGTCACAGAAGAACCGTCTTGATTGAAAACACCTCCTAACAATATCACTGTGTTGCTTGCGTTCTGCGCCAGCAGACGGGCAACATCGATGCCATTGGTCACCACCCGCAGGTGGCTGTGTTCCTGTAAATTAAGCGCAAAGTAATATACTGTGCTGCTGGCATCCAGCAAAATCGAATCGCCTTCATTGACCATTTTTGAGGCGTGCTTACCGATGCATTCCTTCTCATTTACATTCGCAAGGTGACGAATGCTAAACGCAGGATGAAGCGGTTGTTTTGAAAGGCTTAACACTGCCCCACCATGAACGCGTCTGAGATATCCTTCATCCTCCAATGCATTCAGATCATTGCGCACTGTACCTTCAGAAACATCCATTTCCTGAGCAATCTCCGTCACACGCAACCCGGGCTGCTTCTTTAGCATGTCTAATAGAGATTTTCTGCGCTCGTAAGTGGTCAAATCCGACTTTCCTGGTAATATTTATTGATATTTGTAGATATCAACAAAATTATAACACAAATATTGTTGATATTTGTCAATATCGTCAATAAACAACAAATAAATGTAAAAAATATCTATGGTAAAAAAATTTTTCTACATATATTGAGCCGGGGAAGAGAATCTCTAGAAATAATTGTTTATTAACCTGTTAAGCGTTTAGCTCGGATAAACTATATTTGGAAACGAACGGGGTAATATACCACCGGGGATAAGATGCGAAAGATGCTGGATAAACAACTGGAGAGCATCCAGGATTTGGAGACCAGCGCAGAAAATACCATCAAGACAATGGCGTTGGTATCTGCTTGCACAAATCAACCGAGGAAGGTTGGGTTGTGAAACCAGCGGAGATGTAATAAACCGGTTGTAATTATATTATCTCCGTAAAAAGCCAATCACCGTTTGGATATTTACATGTGATGTCTTTGGTGGGATATAAAAATCAGGTGCAGCAATCCAGTGCTCGCCTCTTGAAATTTCTAAATTCTTTCGAGTTTCTTCAACGGCGATTTCTGGCAGCGGCGCAGATTTCCTATCCGACTTTAAAATATCACCATCTTAAAATTTGAGGTTTCCAGTCCTAGGAGGCGCTGCTCAATAGAATTCAGGACCGACAGGCTTTGAAGAAATCAGATCAATTTAATCTGATAATTTATTCTGGTTGGTTTTCCGCGTTTCCTCATACTCAGGACCGCCAACCCGCAATGTTCGATCTTTTTTTTGGGGTAGGGGGACATGGATGACAGTTATATTCTCAATTACAATTTGTTATAATCATTTCACGCCCATGCATATGTGGGTATATCTTATTCGAGGAGATGAATCATGATAATTTTTGGATGTTTATTGGCTTTCACTGCTGCATTTGCGCCGCGCCTTATCCTGATCCTGGCCTGGATTTTCAGCCCCAGGTGGCCTATCGTTTTCGATAACTGGTTCCTGCCGCTGCTGGGGATTATCTTCCTGCCCTATACGACCATCATGTACCTGCTGTCGTGGAGTCCAGGCGTGGGCATCGCCGGCTGGGATTGGATGTGGATCATAATGGGCGTGCTTCTGGATATTTGGAAGTGGCAAGCGGTAGCCCAGAACCGCAACCAGATACCGGGTTACCCCGCAGAAGCATAGTCAACACCTGTTTGTATTGACGGGTAACGATCCTACTGCGCGCTTTAACTCCCAGCAGGATCGTTTTCCCTGTCCTTGAATTGAATTAAAAATGCCGTACTTGCTGCGGCGTTGGTTTGGAACCTCCAAGCCGCGTGGGGCAGGGATGGAGATGCATGTCTTGTCACATTTGGAGAATTGGCGAATTTGACCTGGATTTACGTTCAATAACAGAGTGAAGTATAATTTTTATATCGCTAATATCTATTCCGTATATCTGGAGAAAAATTAATTATGACCGAAGAACCCCAAAAAACGCCCGAGGAATTAATCGAAGGGATGGAAGCGGCGCAGAAGCCTGTATCGAGAGCGGATGTGAAACAAGAATTTTCCGCCCAGCCTTCCGGCAGCAGCAATGCAGTCCCGATCGCGGCGATTATCGCCGGATCCGTTATCGTGTTGGGCTGCATAATCGCCTGTGCGATTGTGGCATACGCTTTTATGATCAACGCGCCCTGGTAACAATTATGCCTATTAGATCCAATATCCGGTAAAAGATATTGGGTTGTCCTGCTGCACCAGCTGTTATATTCAGTCTTTTCACTTCAGCCACCATGTTTTAATGAAGGGATAAACTGATTTTACGCACACACCGGGCTGTCCCAAAAGTCTGTCACCCTTAGCAGATTTTAATCCCTGATTCTTAGGGAGCGAAGGGTCTCCCTCTCAACGAAAACCAGATGCTTCACTTCGTTCACCTGAAGGTGACCTAGTGTCAGCATGGCAAATCGTGCTTTTTAGACAGCCCCTTTGAATTTAAATATTTGTGCCTCATTGGGTCGAACATCGTTTCTCAATGGTATCATCTCCTCGGGAAAGCTCACCTTATTTGGGTTGAGGGATCCCAGCCGCGTAAAAACGATCTCCCTGATTCGTCTTGCCGTTATAAAGGTTGGTGGGTTAAGATAATGTAGATGGATACAGACAGCCGGATCGAAGCATTTTTATACTTCGGCTACCTGCCGGAATTTCAGGATACCCACATATCGTGCGTTTTCCCTGATATCGATTTGCCTCGACAAATATTTGAAAATCTGGTGAACACTGATGATGAGTTAGTCGTTATTAAGACCGGTATCGCCGCCCTGAGGCATTCTTTTTCCAAGTTATTTAGAGAAACTGATGGAAAAGACCATATCGTTCCGTTGAGCGGGGGATTGGATTCAAGGGGCGTGCTGGCTGGTTTAATAAACGTGGGGGTGAAAGACCGTTTAACGACGGTAACGTTTGGGATTCCGGGTTCATGGGATTATGAGATCGGGAATTCCATAGCAAGAAAAATCGGAACACCGCACAGAAGTATTGATTTAAGGGATTTCCAGGTGACTACTGAAAGGTTGTTGGAAACTGCCAGGAACGGCAGCGCGTGGACATTCCTGATCGACGCGTATTATAATTCCCTGATTCCCAGTGAATTTGGCAGCGCTGCCGTATACTGGAGCGGGTACATGGGTGATGCATTAGCGGGCGGGAACGAAATCCGGCTGCCGGACGAGGAAAACTGGTCCTGGCAAGATGGTAAATCCTATTTCGTGAACAATAAGTTCTTAAATGAACGGCGGAAAATGATCATGTCATCCCCTGGATTCGATCCGCTGGAATATCTACCGTCAACACCATTCGTTGATCATAAGATGATGGCATATTATGACCAGTATTGCATTTTCGTGCTTAATAACAGCTATTTCAAACGAGTTGTTACATTTAAAGGTTACAACTACCAACTGCCCTATTGCTCAAGGGACTGGGTTGAATTTATCCTGCAGCTCCCACGCTGCTACCGCTTGAATAAACGCATATATAAGAAGATACTGATCAACCTGTCACCGGAGCTATTTTCACTTCCAGTCGCTAATTATCGCGGAGCAAAGATAAACGACTCGCCTTTGCGAAAATTCACCCGGCGCGCATTTCACCGCTTGAGGACAAATATTGGCCCTGCTAATTCGTTGTGGAACCGGCTTGGAATTTACCGCATGCTTCAATACCTTGATTTTGACGATGCGCTTCGGAACCGGGAAGATTACCGCTTGATGGTCAGTGAAAATATCCATGACCTGCAAGGGCGTAAAATAATTAACTGGTTAGATATCGAGTCAATTTGGAAAGACCATCAAAATAAAAGCGCAAATTATGGCGTTTCATTGATGTTGCTCACAGCGTTAGAAATCAGTCTGAAAGTGGATGATGAAATTTTTCTGAGCGGGTGATTTTTTGTGCAATGTATTTTTAAGACCGAGATTATTCTCATATTGGAGAGATCACGAAAACAATAAGATAAAATGAAGTCCATTCGGGTAAACTAGAGCGGCAGTAAAGAGAAGTAAAGAGGAGGTAAGGATAAATCCAATAAAAAAAATCTCCCTGATTTTTATCATATGCGCTGGGTTGTTCGCAGCAACCAGTACTGTGAATCCTACCCTCCGGTCTATTTCCGCAGCGGTTGAGGCAGTACCAGGGGCATGGGTTAGTAAGGAAATTGTCGTTACGGAGGAAAACAATTCTGAATTCGAACCTGCTGTCGCGTTTAATTGGAAGCATAACGAATACCTGGTGGTGTGGCGTGGTTACGATGGCATCTACGGGCAGCGCGTTTCTTCCACCGGGAAATTGGTAGGGCCTAAATCTTTTGCCATCGCCACCGGTCCGAATACCCACAGGTCGCCGAGTGTGGATTACGACCCGGTCCACGACCACTACCTGGTGGTTTGGGCGTACGACAAAGGCAGCCCAGAAGGTTGGAATATAAACGGGCGTATCATCCCTTGGGAGGCGCCGGATACATCATTACCAGAAATTGAAATTATCACCTTATTTACTGATCAAGAGCAGCCAAAAGTAGTATATGGCAGGGCTCAAGAAGAATTCATGGTGGTTTGGGCAAATAAAGAAAGCGCCCAAAATAAGTCTGAAATCTACGCGGCAAGGTTGAAATCTTCCGATGGCGCTGCCCCAGCTGGAGTGAATCCATCACGGGTCTCCAAGGCGGGAGAATATTGTGAACACCCGGATGTTGCATATAACAAAAAGCGCAATGAATACCTGGTGGTTTGGGATGTGCAGAAATCGCCTCTGAATCTGGATGTTTACGGGGTGCGTTTAACAGGTAATGGGCAGGTTATAGCAAATGAAGTTATTGGAATTGCCGGATGGCCTAATAATGAGGGGACGCCGGCGGCGGCAGCCTGTGGTGATGAGGACCAATACCTTGTTGCCTGGCAGTCAGAAGTTTCCCTGACCAACTGGGATATCTATGCCAGAGTGGTGTTCGGAGATGCGGTGCTTTCAAAAATTGTCCACAAGATTGAATGGACGCCTGTCAATGAACTCTATCCAGATGCGGTTTGTAACCACAACGGAGGCCAGTTCCTGGTAGTCTGGCAGCAGCAGTACAGCAGTACCAGCGGGCCGTACGCGATCTCCGGAAGGTTCGTGTATCCGGAATTGGGCGGCGGCAGTATCCTGAGGTGTACTGATTGTCTTGAAGCGCCTGATAAACCCGGTACAATGAGCGATATTTTTGTGATCATCGCTCCCACTGTGGGAGACCCGTCACGTACTAAACCGGCTGCGGCTGGCGGTATTGGCGATTATATGGTGGTTTGGGAGCATTTACGCAAAGGTTCCACCGACCAGGATATTCACGGGAAAATGGTCATGCCAGGGGCAAATTTCCTGCCTCTGGTAATACGTAAATAATAAATTTGAAACTAAGGATAATGGAGTGGAGCATATGATGGAGGAACGAGCCATATTCCTGACCTGGGTATACTCGTCTGCGACCAGGCAGGATGCACTAATTTTGATCGAGAGTATCCGTGCTTTTGGGGGCAGTCTGAGCCAGTGCCCGGTGTGGATTTTCGAATCTAAACCTGAAGAAGATAGCGGTAATCGTTTTGAGGGAACAGGGGTAAAAAGGTTCTTACTGGATACGCCGGAGATCCTGCTGCAGAACTACTACGGCCATAAAGTGTACGCCTGCACGCAGGCGGAAAAGCTGGCGCCTGAAGGTGTGCGCTCATTGATCTGGGTCAGCCCGGAGATGCTGGTCACCCAGCCGCCGGAACTTTTTGACCTGGCGGGCGGGTATGATGCAGCGGTGAGACCAGTGCACATTCAGAATGTGGGATTGCAAATCTCACAACTGCTGGATAATTTCTGGCGAGGTGTATACCAGGCTGTGGGCGTGGGGGATATTAAGCGCGAAGTGGAATTGTTTGTGGATCGACAGCGCTTGCGGGCTTATTTTAATTCGGCAGCATTCGCAGTGGACCCATCCCTGGGATTATGCCGGCGCTGGCTGGAAGTGTTTGAAAAGCTGGTGTCAGATCAAGAATTTCAGAAAGACGCCTGTCGGGATGACTGGCACCAGGTTTTCCTGCACCAGGCGGTATTGAGCGCCTTGCTTGCGAGTGAGATTCCAGTGACGGCTGCGAATCCTGCCGCCGTCATACATCTACCCCTACAACCTGCACGCGGATGTGCCGCCGGAGCGAAAGGCACAGTCGCTGGAAGAACTGGTATGTATCTATCACGAAGGACGTTCGTTGGATCCCGAGAAAATGTTGGATATAGAAGCAAGTGATTCGCTGAAGGCGTGGCTGTCATCGGCTGGCAAGCTCCGGTTTACTTAGTACCGGTAAGTTGAATAACGCAAGCGCTTGGCGCATTACTTGATTTTTGTTATGGTAGATTGTCAAAGTGAAAGGAGCCACTCACTTTTTATTTATGGATGATAAAAAATTCAACAGGCTTAAAAGACCCCGATACCCGATGCCAGATTTTGTAAAAGAATCACTAATTCAACGCGATTTGATGGAATCATATCGGGAAAGACCTGCCTATCAGCAGAACGATTATATTGGTTGGATTACGCGAGCAAAACGCCAGGAAACAATTGAAAAGCGATTGGCTCAAATGCTTGATGAGCTTGAAAGTGGTGATAAATATATGAAGATGTCGTATCACCCGAGAAAAACACCGGGCTAGAAAATCAGCAGAGACTCTTGTAGTACTCCATGCAAAGTCAACAACGAAAATTTGAATAATAAAGACAGTTGCTTATTTGGAAGTAGCGGCTGTAAGTCATGATTTAGTTGAATGGTTATCCCCTACAAGTGGGGCGAGCTCACTATTCGAAACTATCAGCTAACTTCTTCGCTTCATCCCCAATATATTTAACAAAATGGGCGATGTGCACGCCGTCCACCAGCGCATGGTGTGAATTGATGAACACCGGTAGCTGGCTGCCCTCACCATCCTGGCGCACCTTTCCCCAGGCCATCAGCGGTATGGTGTCATTTTGCGGCCGGCGAGTGATCGAGAACCCGGTGAAGGCCAGCCAGGGCAGGATGGTGATCGACAGCAGATCGTCCCTGGCGGGTTTACCGCCCGGATCGTGGGGGAATTCCGTTAACGAGGGATTATCCCTGGCCTTCAAGATGATTTCTCCAGCGCTGGCTGCGAAGGTGTTAAAGTCGGGATCGTATTCAAGGGTGGTTACACCAAACAGATCATTTTCTCCCAGCACGGTGATCAATGGGTGGATGATATCGTACTCCACAACCAGATCACCCTGGATGCGCTGCCGGAACTCAGGCACGTTATTGGCAGCCCTGGTGATAACATAGGTCAGGATTACGGTAGGCGAAACATCTGTTTCTTTACGCCTGGCCCACAGATCAGTGATGTCTACCTGCATGCACATGTTGATATGGGGGAACTCCATCGCTTTGTAAAGATGAAAATGTTCCCTGCGCAGCCAGCTATCTAAATCGATCGTCCTCAAGTTGTTACCCTCCTTTGTGATAAACCAAATCAATTGCACCCATTATAAAAAGCCTTTATTGGAAAACCAATACTGATAAGTGTACCAATCAATTCTAGATAAAAATCGCTTGAAATAGATTTATGCAATGGTTTGAGGTGATCGGCATTAAATGCATTTATTTATATGCATTTATTTATATTGACATTAGATCAAAAATTTGCTATGATCGTATTAGCTTGAGACGATCGATAAAACGTTTAATAGCCGCTGCCCCCCTGGCTTGTAGAAGCCTTTGTCCCGAACATGGGACCACTATTTGGGCAGCGGCTTTTTTTTAATTTTCGTAGTCGATCGGTTCCACCGTGCGCGGCGAGGGCGTTTGCTCAGATAAAATCCCGGGAGGATAATAAAACTTTCGATGCAGTTTAAGGTCGATCTTTCCCGAATAGCGGTAGCCCTGAAAAGTTCCCCAATACTGCATAAACCGGAACCAGATAATGTCCACAAAATTCTTTCTCAAAATCTTTTCACGTTTCGCCGCCCGCATATCGGAGGTTGACATGCGCAGCCAGTGTTTTAGAAAATCCATAAAGGTGAATTTGCTGTTGGGTAAAACCTGCTTCATGGCCAGGGCCTCGCGCTGAAAGCGGTTGTATACTTGCCGCAGGTTTTCATCATGCAGGTGGATCACTTCCGCTTCAGCAACATAAGAGACAGCATAACCTTCTTCCATTGCCCAACTGCTCCAGGCTAAATCTTCCAGGCCGGTCAGTTGTTCATTATAAGGATGTGCTTCCCACAACGCCCTGCGAACGGCAGCGTTGGCATTATGGGAATAAGGGTGGCACTGACGTAATCGAGAAATATCCGGGAAGTATTTTCTAAAGAACATAAGCTCGGAATAATGGTTCGTTTCCCCGCCGCGCTGTTTCCCGTAAGTTACTGCAACCGATTGATCCTCGAAAGGTTTAATCAATCGTTCAATCCAGTTTGGATACATTGGGTAACAATGCGCGCTGATAATCACGACGATTTCCCCGGATGCTGCTGCTATCCCCCGGTTTAGTGAGCGCCCAAAGGTAAATTCACCAGGGCGGATGGTTACAATTTTTAGCGGGTAATTAGCAGCAATCCTGGTTGTATCATCCGTTGAACCTGAGTCCACCATGATGGTTTCAATTTCGTCTACGGACTGCTGCATTATTCCATCCAGAAGACGAGAGATATGTTTGCCTTCGTTAAAAGCGCGGATTACGATAGATACAGTCATTGTAAGTTAATTTACATTAATCAGATTACATGTTCAACCCTTCAAGATATGTTGTCCGGCTGCTGTTTGGAATCGTCCTTCTCCACAGCCATACTGTAATTATAACGATTTGGGAGGAAAAAGTGACGTCTGGTTGTATTATTTTCTGCATGTGGCAGGCTGTGATCTGTACATAGCTTCTAAATATGATCAAAATCCCCCGATTTGTGACAACTATCACTTAAAGTGATGACATAAGAGACTTAATGCCATTTACGATACTGGGTATTATCCCCATGGATTCAGCCCAAATGGCTGAACCTAATTTTTTGTTGGTACTTTTTATCGTTAAATGGAGGAAGTAAACTGATGACAAGACTAATATCCGGAGATTTCCTGGAGATTGATCGAAAATTGAGAGCAAAGACGCCTTCAATGGGTGTCGAAAACCGCGCTGTTGAGGAACGTCTGTGTGATTTTGACGATGTAATGCTGTCCATAGACCCCGAAACAGCTATGCTGGAAGCAGCCCGCTGCGTACAGTGTCCCGATCCGGCGCCATGCGTGGAAGCCTGCCCGGTGCACAACGACATCCCTTCAGCCATGTGGTTGATCGAACAGGGCAAATTCTTAGAGGCTGCCGCGATTTACCGCCAGACCAGTTCAATGCCGGAAATTTGCGGCAGAGTGTGCCCGCAGGAGCTCCTGTGCCAGGGTTCATGCGCCCAGGATAAATCCAATGCTGCCGTGATGACCGGACCATTGGAAGCCTTTGTAACCGAATACGAGCGCAGCCATAAGGGCGTTGAGGTCGAAGTAGGTGATTCCACTGGAATGCATGTTGCTGTGGTCGGTTCAGGGCCGGCTGGTTTGACCTGTGCTGAACAGCTTGTGGTGAAAGGTCACCAGGTAACAATCTTTGAATCGAAACCTGCTCCAGGCGGGTGGTTGATCTACGGGATCCCTAATTTTAAACTGCCCAATGATGTTGTGAATGATCGCATCCAGGACCTCGAACGGGCGGGCGTCAAATTTGTTTATAACGCCACTATCGGCAAAGTGAAAACCATCGATGATCTGCTGGCGGAAAACTTTGATGCCATTTTCGTCGGTGTCGGCTCTCAGATCGACGCACCCATGGAGGTTCCTGGTGAAGACCTGCCGGGTGTGTACAAAGCGACCGATTTCCTGATGCGCTGTAATGTAGATTTTGAAAACCTACCTCCAGAAATGCGCCAGAGGCCTGATGTTGGCAGTAAAGTGGTGGTGATCGGCGGCGGCGACACAGCCTCGGACTGCCTGCGTACGGGACTGCGCATGGGCGCTGAGGAAGTGGTGTGCCTGTACCGCCGTACCTTGCAGGAGATGCCCGGAGGATGTCACGACCGGGAATTGGCGATAGAAGAAGGCGCCCAGTACCAGTTTTTGACCCAGCCGGTGCGATTTATCGCCGGTGAAGACGGTAAGCTGGCGCAGGTTGAGTGCATCCGCATGGAACTGGGTGAGCCAGATGACAGCGGACGCCGCCGGCCGGTACCGATCGAAGGCTCCAACTTCATCGTCGAAGCAGATTCGGCTGTGCTGGCGCTGGGTTACTGGCCCGATCCGATCATCGGAGAGACTACCCCCGATCTGGAAACACATAAATGGGGCCTGATCGTGGTTGATGAAGAGACAGGCGCAACATCTAAACCGGGTGTGTTCGCGGGCGGTGACGGCGTGACCGGCCCGGACCTGGTGGTGACGGCTATGGCTGCCGGGCGTAAGACTGCCCAGGCGATTGATGAATATCTCGGATAAATTATAAATATTCAATTGAAGAAGGGCTGTCTTGCAAGAGGGGCAGCTCTTTTTGTGTTAACTTCAGCCTGAAGAGCTGGTGTTAGGAAGTTAATCCAGCACCACCTGTCCAGAACGTACCTTGGGATCACGGTTGTGCTTATCTCATCTTGCAGCCGAGCACGAACCTTCATTGGTGCAATCCGGTCTGAGGACTGCCGGTCTCGGTGTACGTTGTATCTTTATTTTAGGACTGGCAGTCCTGTTACAGATGTGTTTTGTTCAAACAAATTAGAATTTTTTTGAATTAGCGGCTTGTAGTAAACCATAAGGACTGCCAGTCCTTTGGTGCGTGGATAGGTCAAATCAGGATTTGCAGTCCTCGAGCAGACACCAGGAGTATCAATTCGGACCTGAAGTGACTATTCTTCCGCTTGAAGCAATTCCCAACAATGCCAGTCCATAAATTTGGGAATGTTTTATAATCTCTCCTTATATGTCCAACAAACAGCTTACTGCACTTTTCGCATGCGCATTGATCCCGTGGACGATCGGTAATGGGATGCTGCCGCTGCTGCCGGTGTATGCCACCCGCATAGGCGCCAGCCAGACTGTGGTGGGTCTCTTCATGGCTGTCTCCTATGCCGCTCTGGCGGTTGGAACGCTAGCTGCGGGTTGGTTGTCAGACCGGTACCAGCGCAGGAAGCAGATGATCATTCTGAGCGGGTTGGTTTGTATCCCTTTTCTGCTGCTGTTGGGAACGGCACAAAACATCTGGATACTGGCATTATACTCGTCGGCGGTGTTCTTTCTGGGAGGCGCAGCAATAGCGCTGACAGGCATATTAGCTGGGTTGTTCGCCGGGGAAGAGGAACGCGGCCGGGTTTTCGGGGTTTTGCTGTTGGCTGCTCCAGTGGGGGCGGTTATCGGAGGCGTCTCGACTGGTTTAATTGTCGATAGTTGGGGATACCCGGCCATGTTTGCAGCACTAGCCTTGTTTTGTATATTGTGGCCGTTGATGGGTTTCTTTCTGGCGGATAAAGTAGTAACGAGTGGGGCCGGGGGTGAAGGTTCGAGCGAATTGGCAGGCTTCCCGCGTGGTTATTATTTCCTGATGTCCGCAAGTCTGGTTTCAGCAGTGGCGCTTTTTGTTATGCTGCTGGTGCGATCTCTGGAAATGGATACGCAGGGATTTTCCGCGGCGGCTGTCTCGGGAGCAGCAGCAGTTGGCAGCATTGCCAGCATCCCGCTCCTTCCAATAATCGGACGGCTCTCTGACCGGCGCGGACGCGTGCCTTATCTGGCGCTGGGTTATGCTGTGGGGATTATTGGCGTTCTGGTTTTGGGCAGTGCGCTGGAATTGTGGCAGTTTTGGATGGCTTCCGTCTTTTTGACGTTCATGGTTTCGATGAACACCGGCCTCGGCGCTGCGCTGGTCACAGACCTGCTGCCATCCAGGGTGTTAGGCAGGGGCATGTCGCTTTTCAACAGCACCATCTGGATCGGGGGTATCCTGGGCTTTGCTTCCGCAGGATATGTGATCCAGAATTTCGGTACCAGCGTTTCACTGTTTGCAGCGGGGATTTTACTGGTGGTCTCGTTGGGATTGTGTATCCCAATCCGAAAGGATACAAATTAATCGGACTTGTATTGTTGAGAGATGATATTGTATTATGTGGAGTATTTGGATGATTATTTTTGAATAGAAACCTTTTGCTCAATTCCACGTACAATAGATAAAGGGAGTTTTCGTTTCTGGAAAGGGGTTACTTATGTTCACATATATTCTGGCTGGCCTATTAATTTTTCACGGGTTGGTTCATATTCTGGGTTTATTGATTTTTTTCGAGATTACCGAAATTGAAACGCTGCCGTACTCAACCAAAGTACTGGGAGAACGAGTTGATATCGGTTATATCGGCATTCGCTTACTGGGGATTATCTGGCTGCTGATTTTGATCGCCATGGTCGCTGCCGGTATTGGTCTGCTGCTGGGGACTTCCTGGTGGTATTCTTTCGCCCTGTGGTCAACGGTCGCCTCTACCGTAGTAACAATACTGGGCTGGTCGGATACCAAGTTCGGGCTGCTGATAAATGTGCTGGTATTTATCTTGCTTTTCCTGGGCAATTCCCAGGGTTGGTATTAATTTTATGGGAATGCATAAACCACCGGATTTTAAGGATCGGAAAAGACTTGTCGTCTATACCTGTTTGGTGGGAGCGGTTTTACTATTGGGGTTGATCTTATTGATTGGGATTATTAGCGGTTTGTCTATGATGTAATTTGAAGGGGTTCAGGGGATAAGGGATAGAGATTGCGATTTGAGGAAAATCGTTCAGATTAAGTGCGGCGCACATATCCGGCAAATAATGCAGGGGTTTCGCGGAGTGGTTTGCACTTAGTTTTGGGGATATGGAAATATGCTGGTATTGAACTATTGACCTGAGATTTTCCGCTGAACTTTTGCTCAGCTATATTTTGAACCTTGGCTTTCTTCCATTTACGAAAGTAATGCTGCGTTGTTATCCAGGTTCACCCCAGGTTGAAGTCCAAGACCATTGTCAATCGTCAGTTTCACCGGCTTTCTTTTTATGGGTGATTTTTGGCGCGTATTTTTTTCACGTAATGCATCTTCGATTATAGAAGGGATTGTCCTACCTGTGCGACCAGCATTTTTTTCGCCTGATGTAATAATCTATCATCCAAGTCGATTGCTATTTTCATACATCGAATTATTAAACAGGGACATCATTATTTCAACTTGAGTTGAGATCAAAGAGGGTGCTCAGCGTTTGAGCTTTGCAACTGGTTATGATCCATCATAAAAACGTGTTTAAGTTATAGACAAGTGCTATAATTTCCATACCGGAATTTGGCACCTATGATCGATTGAGGAGCAGCAAATATGTTAAGCAGCTATATCGCAAGCGCAAGCGGGGGAGAGTGGATCCTGGAATGGATCGAGTATGTCGCATTAGCTATTGAAGTCCTGGCGGTCCTGATTATTGTTGTGACCATTTTTTATGCGATTATCGATTATACAATCCAGGGAATAAAGGCGCATGATATAGAGTCGCGCTACCAGGAGCTAAAAGTTCGTCTGGGGAAAGCTCTTCTGTTGGGACTCGAAATCCTGGTTGCGGCTGACATCATCCGCACGGTTGCTCTGGAAGCCACCTTGCAAAGTGTGCTTGTATTGGGATTGCTGGTTCTAATCCGTACCTTTCTGAGCTGGGCGCTGGTAGTCGAGATCGAAGGGCGCTGGCCGTGGCAGCTGCCTCCACAGAGCGATTGATCAAATATATATAGTTAAAATCAACTCAGTAGAACAAGATGCCTCTGCGAGACGCTGCCCCATTGGGGTGCTTCGCGACGCGGCCATCTTGTTCAACAAACAAGCATTAATTTAAACCAGCGCACCTGAGGTTGCATAAATCCAAAGAATAAGTGATAGGATGAAAGCGTTCTCCTCCTATGCTAAACTGAGAGTACCCAAAAACCTCAGTAACACAAAAGGAGAAACGCTATGTACCCATTTTATCTCGGAATTGACTTACACCTCAAGCGAACCTATATGGTTTTAATGAACCAAAGTGGACAGGTGATCGATGAACGGCGCATTTCAAATAACGAAATCGAAGAATATCTTGTTGAAATCGTACCCAAAAACACACATGCCGTGATGGAAGCAACTCGCAACTGGGCATTTATGTACGATCAATTGTCCCAACATGTTGAGAGAGTAGATCTGGCCCATCCGAAAGAACTGAAAGCCATCTCGGCTGCAGCGGTAAAGGCGGACCATATCGATGCCAAGGTGCTTGCCAACCTGGCACGTATGGACTTTTTACCGACCGCATATGCAGCTCCAAAAGATATTCGTGATCTACGAATGTATAACCGGCATCGAGATCAATTGGTGCGAATGTGCACACAAGTCAAGAACCGCATCCATGCGATCCTGGCCAGTTACAACCTGGCAGCTCCAGTCAGTGATCTTTTTGGTGTCGAAGGTGGTGAGTACCTGGAAGAAGCCATGGAGACCAAGCTTCGAACAGCTGCTAAAAGGGTCATACAAGATCAGCTTGTCTTGATTAACCAACTAAGCGAGCAAATTGGAGCCATAGAAGCAGAGACAACACTTAGTCCGGAACAAAAGCAGATGGTTCGCTTGCTCAAAACCGTACCGGGTATTGGTAAAGTCACCGCCACAACGATCATGGCTGAGATCGGTGATATCCACCGTTTCCATTCTGCCAAGGCCTTGTGTAATTGGGCTGGGTTGACACCCAAAATTCACAGCAGTGATGTTATTGTGAGGCATGGGCGTATCTCGAAACAAGGTTCATCTTTGTTGCGAGGAGCTATGACCAGAGCAGCGACCGTTGCGAGTCGCCGCAGCAAACGCTGGTATGTGGTTCACGAAAACCTGCTTCCTCGCTGTGGTAAGGTAGCTGCCAAAGTGGCTGTAGCTCGACGCTTATTAACCGTCGTCTTCTATATGCTCAAGCGCATGGAACCTTACCAGGAAGATTATGGAAGAAACATCCAGAGGACCGGTGAACCTGCTGCGTTGCATGGTTCTTTGAAACCGACCAAGTGATGAGGACACCGGTCCAGATTGGAGCCTATAGTGGTGCTGGACTTCCTGGATTGAAGTCTGATCGGATAGATAGTCCGATTGAAGCACGTTTAGATGCCTGAATCATGCCCTGTCATAGCTGTGTGAAAAGAACACTGATGAGCAAGAATTCGTAAGGCGACAACTGGATCAAAACATTCTTTAATAGAAAAAGAAGTTGATGGATGGGGCTAAATCCCTTTCCAGTTCACCAATCATGCAAATTTATGGATTTTTAATGCTTTGCCCTTGACGAACGCTTTCTTAGATGCAACGCACCTATGAGGTGCGTCGCACTACGCATAATGGGTGCATCGCACATTCCAATAAGCGCTGGGCGTCTGGTTAGAGCTGCGGTGCATATAAGGCGGCCGCTCTGCAGCTTCCGGAAATTGTCGATCCTCCGAATTACGTTAATCCATCAGGTAACCAAAGCGGTCCTTGAATTCATCCGGGGTTTGGTTGGTTTGCGAGGCCAGGGCAAAGCCATGATATTCTCCATCGCGGCCGTGCTTTGGTTTTAAGCGGGTCATTAATTTGTAGGCAGTGCGGTATTCGAAGGAGGTGGTATCGACCATGCGCACTTCCGTGCGCCCGGTTTCTGGGTCCATCATCTCATCGTAAGGTATGGGGACGACCTGGCTTGTCCTGGATGGTGATGATGGCGCTGTGACCGCCGGAGAGCAGAAATTCCACCGCGGCCAACCCTAATCCGCGCGTGTAATCGATGTCGAATGCGGAGGGCGGCGCGCAGCGCAGTTCGTAACCCAGCACGTGCTTCACAGTGCGGATATTAACCCCCAGTTCTTTTAATGCTTTGTCCAGCTCTATTTTCAGGATGTCCAGGAAGTTGACCTCTGCCATGCGGATGTGCCCGTGCTCGTCTCTCTCGACGTTTTCCAGACTCTTCAGGTCCTGGCTGGACAATTTTTCCAGGATACCTTCAGCCAGCAGCGCTACCCCGTAAGGTTTATCCTGCGCCAGCCGCTGGATTACCGTGCCCGCCAGGATGTCCACCACCTCCTGAAGGCGGATTTCCCCACCGGGCCATTCTTCCGGGATGAGCGTGAGGCGTGGCGGCCGAACTCCTGCCGATCGCAAGCGCCAGGTGGCCGGCTTTGCGTCCCATGGTCATGACCAGGAACCAGTGCCGGCTGGTGACAGCATCCTGTTTCAGGTTCATCACCAGGCGCGAGCCTAACTCGCGGGCGCTCTCGAAACCGAAGGTGGGGATACCATGCGGTAGAGGCAGATCGTTGTCGATCGTCTTGGGCACATGGGCGGAGCGGATCATCAAGCCCCATTTCGTCCTGCGCATAACGGCATACGCTGGAAGTGGAGAAGGCGGTATCGTCTCCGCCGATGGAGATCATGTGTGTGATGCCGTTCTCCTGCAGGGCGGTGACCGTGTTGTGCAGGTATTCTGCTGAGTGGGTCGGGTTTGTGCGGGCAGTGCGCAGGATCGAGCCGCCGCGGTTGTGGATGTATGCCACATTTTCCAGCGTGAGCGGCATCCCGACCAGCCGGCCTTCCACCAGGTATTCGAAGCCGTTGAAGATGCCGAACACCTGGCAGCCGCGCTGGATGGCTTCCACGGCGGCGGAATTGATCACGCCGTTGATACCCGGGGCTGGTCCGCCGCCCACAAGTATGCCAATTTTTGCCTGGTTTACCGTGTCTTTCATGGGTATTACAACGCCTCCTTTGCTGATTGTAAGGGCGAGAATTATAAGGATGGCGCCATTCCTGGCATTGTTTAGGATCATGCAACGCCCGTCACCCCGGATTGGATATCCTATGTTCCCGCTCCCTGATTATACACCTGCGGTAAAAGTTTCTAGCGATCAGGTGCCATAATGTCCCACGCTTGGGTTGCTTGTTATAATCCGAACATTTCTGATTTTGGCGCAGGTAGTTGGGATCGATGGGCGATGTCTAGTGAGTTTTCCATGCGATCCCTCACATCGTATCCGAAACATCTCTACAAAACGTTTCCAGTGCGTGACTTTAGTCTCGCGTTGGAGTAAAAAGCAGATTCCCCAGATGTAGAAATATTTTTATTATCCCGTGATATTATGATATTTGAGAAGTGGAGGTGCCCAATGATTTCAAAATTTAGTGTCAATAACTTAGCAATTGTGAGCATCATGGCGGAAAATGTTCCCCAAACGGTACATTTTTACCGGGACGTGCTTGGGTTGAATCTGCTGCCGCACCACGGTCACCGTTTGGCTTTTGATGTGGGGGGTAATATCCTGGTGGTGGTTGAGGGCGTACCAGGAAAGGAAGCGGATGAATCAACGCGCTTCCCGGTACTTACATTCACGGTGGAGGATATTGAACTTGCGCTCAAGCATCTGGAAGATAATGGTGTGGAATCGCTGCGCGGCATAGAGTCCAGACAGGATACGCGCTGGGTGTTGTTTTACGATCCGGCTGGTAACCTGGTCGAGCTGGCGCAGTTTGGGGAAGACTTGCAGATGGTTAAAAGATAATCCACGAATTTACGCGAATTTTCACGAAAGTATAGAAGCACTAGAATACTGAAATATATTCGAATGGAACAATCCCCATTCAAAAATTTCCACGTAATGGGAACGTAGAGAAGAATATGATAGAAGAAAGAAAATTCAATGCCGGATCAGTCGAATTAAACTACGCGGAAGGCCCACCTTCTGGTCCCCCGCTGGTCCTGTTGCACGGCTTGCCCGGTAGATGGCAGGAGTTTTCAGCGGTCATTCCAATCCTTTTATTGAAGTGGCATATCTACGCATTGGATTGGCGCGGGCAGGGAAAATCCGGGCGTGTGCAGGGCGGATACCGGGCGAAATTCTATATAGAGGATGTGGTTGATTTCCTGCAAAAGGAATTTGATGAACCAGCCGCTCTCTTTGGCATGTCAGCGGGAGGTTTAGCGGCGCTGGGTGCCGTTGAAAAAGTTCCCGAATTGGTACGTTCGGTTATCATTGGCGATTCTCCAATTGACATTCAGCTGCTCATCAACTGGATGATGAGTGAGGAGTTTCTTTACTTTTTCTCCGCGCTGCGGTACCTGGTTGAAGAAGAACTTTCAATAGAAGAACTTGAAAGACAGATAGCTGATATTCCGGTTAAAGTCCCGGGTGAAGACACGAATATCCGTTATGGAGATCGTCCAGATATAAATGCCAACCATATCCAACAGTTGGCAGCCACCCTGAGCGATTTGGATCCCGGGGTTTTGGAGTACCATGCGGAAGGTAGAGCGAGAGAATTCTTCGAAGGATTTGACCTGGATAGGATCCTTGAAGGGATCAGGTGTCCGGTGCTTCTGCTGCAGGGTAATCTCTCCCTGGGAGGCATGCTGACGGACGAAGCGGTCGAACACCTTCGTTCCATAATACCCAACGTAAGGCACGTTTACTTTGAGAACGCCGGACATGATTTGGGATTGGAGACCGGGGAAACGGCGCCGCTGCTGGAGGCAATAACCAACTTTTTAGAATCGTTGTGAAATATTTTCGAGATTATCGTTAGCTGAAAAGATTATGTTCTTGTGAGGATTTTGAACGAGGTTGGAAAATTTAGTATCTGGCTGAAGAAAAATGGATTTGGGATTACCGGACGGGATCGTCAAGCTTACATCTTTCAACCCGGCATGGAGTGAATCCTTCGCCGAAGAGAAAGAACGCCTTGACCAGGCGGTTGGACCTCAGGTCGTGGAAATCCAGCATATCGGGAGTACCTCCATACCAGGTATGCGGGCAAAACCCATTCTCGATATAGGGATAGCGGTGGTTGATTTTGAGGCGGCAAAGGGTTGTATTGATCCGATTATGGGGTTGGGTTATAAATATCTTGGGGAGTACGGCATCCCTCGCAGGCATTTTTTTCCCCGGGGCAGCCCGAGGACACACCATATTCACATGTTGGAAATTACCAGCTCAGAATGGCGCTCGCATTTGCTGTTCAAATGCTATTTGAAGGATCATCCGGATTGTGCCCGGGAGTATGCGCAGTTGAAATTTGATCTTGCGCAGAAGTATAAAACCGACCGGGATGCCTACCAGGAAGGCAAAGGTGACTTTATTAAATATGTCCTTGAATTGGCTGAAGAGGAGTATGGGCAAGGATGATCACTGGCAGGTTAGGACGCTGAGTACAATTCCTAATTCGTTTATCAGATACGGCGTATATCATGACAAAGAAAAATTGCAGCATCCATGTAGATAGGATCCAACTCGAAGGATCGCCGCTGCTTGTGAGAAGCTGTGGGGAGGGTCTCCCAATCCTGCTGCTGCATGCCGGCGTGGCTGACAGCAGGATGTGGGGGCGGCAGATGGAAGACCTGGGCAGTTCCTTCCAACTCGTCGCGCCTGATCTACGAGGTTACGGCGCTTCTCCTGTTCCAGATGGTCGATTTTCGTATCATGAAGATGTGAACTATTTACTGGATTACTTTGGGATTGAGCGGACCTGGATCGTCGGAAATTCGTTTGGAGCCAGGGTTGCAGTGGATTTTTGCCTGGTGTACCCCGAGAAGACGGCGGGTCTGGTACTGGTATCTCCGGTCCTGGGTGGTTTCGAACCGGATGAAGCGGTCAAAGCTTTTAATAAAGAGGAAGACAAACTCCTGGAAAAGGGGGACCTGCACGGAGCGACCGAACTGAACATGCGCATGTGGTTGGCAGGCCCTTATCGAAAAAAGAGCGATATCGATGCCAGCCTGTGGTCTCAGTTAGCGCTGATGCAGTATGAAGCATTTAAAGTACCAGAGCCGGCGGGAGCCGAGTTTGTGCGGGTAAATTTCACCGCCACCGAACGACTTGGGGAGATATCCGAACCGGTCCTGGTACTGCAGGGCGATAGGGATGTGCCGGCCGTTATCGAACATGCCACCTTCGTCGCTGAGCGCATTCCAGAGGCGAGAATTGAATTGGTGAGCGGGGTTGGTCACATGCTGAGTCTGGAGGATCCGGTCAATTTTAATTGGATTGTGCATGAATACCTGCTCAATTCGCAGGCTGAATGATCCGCGTAAACAGAAATTAACTACCAAAGTTGGCTTTCGAACAGTGTACGCTAAGTAGTCAGTCGTTGAAAAATAGATAGAGGAATAGTATGAAGGTTGTCACTGAGCATCGCGCAGCATGCCTGCGGCGAAGCGAAAAGTCTAAATTCTTCTGCTGCGCATCAGAATGACAATCCATCGTAATCTATTTGACTGACTATTAATCTTCTTAAGGTGTAATATTTGGCTCTCATGAGGGGTAAGGACGAGTTTTGATAGGCATAGATTATCGCCTGGAGGGAAATGTGTTGAAAGCAGCAGTTCTGCCGATGCGCCGATATGCGAGAGGTCTAATTCATAAGCGGTGTCTTGAAAATTAACCAACACCAGTGTGCGCTCATCCCCAGCCTGGCGGATATAAGCCAGCACTTCCTCAGGTACACCCTCGATAAATTCGAAATCTCCCTGGTGCAGGGAGGGTCTTTCACGCCTGAGCTTCAGGAGATTTTTGTAGAAGTGTAATGTGGAAGCTGGATCGTCTAGCTGGTTAGCGACGTTCACATGCGGGTAGTTTTCGCCCACCGGAAGCCAGGTTTCTATTCCCGGCGGTGAGAAGCCGGCGTTCGCCGAAGCGTCCCACTGCATGGGTGTGCGCTCCGGATCGCGTGCATTGCCTCCTTCAATAAAAGCCCAGGGGTCCTGCAGGCGGTCTGGCGGGACGTTAATATCTTCCATACCTATTTCGTCGCCGTAGTACATGGTAGGAACGCCCCACAGGGTTAACAGCAGGACCGCCGCGGAACGCTGGTTTTTGGGTCCGAACTTGGTGGCGATGCGCGAGAAATCGTGGTTGCCGAACACAATGCTGGGTACCGCACCATCCGGGATTGCAGCGTAGTATTCTTCCAGTACCGATTTCATTTGGGGAGCATCCCATGAGGTCATCAACAGCTTGAAATTGAAAGGGATGTGCACCTCGTCCAGGTTCTCGCCATAGTAAGAAGCCAGCTGCCCCATGTCGAACAGCGGCGTCTCGCCGATGATCACCCGCTCGCCGTCATAACTGTCGAACAGCTTCCTGAATTTGCGCACGACTGCATGCGTTTCCGGCTGGTCGACGGTGTATACCTGCTCCAGGTTTTGCCCGATCGCCTTGAAGGGGTGGTCATCAGGCAGGACCGGGTTGTCGGGGAAATCGGGGTGCTCGAACAGGTGCGGCAGCATATCCATCCGGAATCCGTCCACGCCTTTGTCCAGCCAGAATTTCAAAACGTCTATCATGGCGGAGACCACTTCCGGATTTCGCCAGTTGAGGTCGGGTTCATCCTTGATAAACTGCGCCAGGTAATACTGGCCGGTGGCTTCATCCCAGTTCCAGGCGCTGCCCGCCACAACCGCCTCCCAGTTGTTGGGCGGACTGCAGTCCGCTTTGGGGTCTTTCCAGATATACCAGTCTCGTTTTGGATTATTCAGCGAAGACTCTGAATTCGATAAACCATGGATGTTCGACGGAGGAATGGTTAGGCACGTAATCGAGCACGATGCGCAGGCCGCGCTGGTGGGCTTCCCCGAGCAGCCTGTCGAACGTTTCCATGTCCCCAAAGATTGGATCGATGCCGGTGTAATCAGACACATCGTAGCCGAAATCGGCCATCGGGGAGGGATAGATAGGCGATATCCAGATCGCGTCCACACCCAGGTCAACCAGGTAATCGAGTTTATCCATGATGCCCTGTAAATCGCCGACGCCGTCCGCATTGCTATCCATAAAACTGCGCGGGTAAATCTGGTAAAAAACGCCCTGCTTCCACCACAGGTAGTTTTCAGTCATATTTATCCTTATATCAACAGGTATTGTTGAATGACATTTTACTTAAGGATTCTACACGGTTTTAACTCATTTACCAACGAAATGAGTTTGCATACACTCAAAAGGTACTGTGTTCGAACTTTAATCTTCATTAATAAAGGCGAAAATCCACATTTTAACTCACGAGCGCTTGACAGAACAGTGGATCATTAAATAAATTATGTGCTATAATTTATACAAATATAATTGCACATAAGCGCCGTAATGTACCTTGATTAAATTAATGGGGACGGGCGGATAAACTGCTTGGATAATAGAATTTTAACCCAGAAGCCGGACAGAGGTTATCAGATGAACAAACACCCGTTGGAGTTTCCAGAAAGGATGGAAACCGGACGGGTGTTTTTGTACTTCTACAAGATTGAAAAGGTTCCATAAATTCTACTTCACTGGTTTCTACCCAAACGCTGCGGACGATTTGGATAGGTAAGTGACTATAACAAGAATTCAACGAGGCCAGGGACACCTTTATGGGTGTATGTATAGACGAAGCACAGCTGAATGGCGAAGAGAAGATACATAGATAGACGGATTATTTTAAGGAGGCAAAGGATAAATAAAAGACTTGCGTCAATCTTTACAGCAATCATACTCATTTTAAATGTCTCGTGGACATTGGCGCCCCAGTATGTTTCTGCAGTAACATCTTCCACGCCGGGTTTGCCGTTCACGGAGGACTTCGTCGACACAACACTGCGAGATGAAACCAATACAAACGCAAATTGGTCAACTGAAGAAGGGGCTTTGATCCTGAATTGGCGTCGAGCGCAGTACGGCGTTTTTGAAGTGGGATTGACTGGTTCGGATATCGGCGGTGACATGCAATATACCCACGCTATTGCACTGGGAGATGTTGACGGGGACGGCGACCTGGACCTGGCGGCAGGGAATCGTGGTGGACCCAACCGCCTGTACCTGAACAACGGCACTTCAAATCCGTTCAACGGGGTGACTGGATCGGATATCAGCAGCGATGCGCACCAGACCATCTCTATTCAATTGGCTGATGTTGACAATGACGGCGACCTGGACCTGGCGGCAGGCAATGATGGTCAAACCAACCGCCTGTACCTGAACGACGGCACTGCAACACCATTCAGCGCGGTGACTGGCTCGGATATCAGTGACGATACGCATGATACATACTCTATCGCATTGGGAGACGTGGATGGGGACGGCGACCTGGACCTGTTGGCAGGAAATGAATATCAGACCAACCACCTGTACCTGAACAATGGCACCTCTGATCCGTTCAACGCGGTGAGCGGTTCGAATATCAGCAGCGATGAGCACGATACCCTCTCTATAACATTGGGAGATGTGGATGGGGACGGCGACCTGGACCTGGCGGCAGGGAATAGATTTCATACCCACCGCCTGTACCTGAACAACGGCAGTGCGGATCCATTTGGCGGGGTAAGCGGCGCGAATATCAGCGGCCATGGGCTCAATACTAATTCTATTGTCTTGGGAGATGTGGACGGGGACGGCGACCTGGATCTGGTGGAAGGGAATAGTGGTGGAACCAACCGCCTGTACCTGAACGATGGTACTGCAGCGCCATTTAGTTCTGTATCTGGCTCGGATATCAGCAGCGATGAGCACGATACCAGGTCAATTTCATTGGGAGATGTGGATGGGGACGGTGACCTAGACCTGGCAGCAGGGAATTCTGATAGTCAAGCCAATCGCCTGTACCTGAACGATGGTACTGCAACGCCATTTAGTTCGGTAACTGGCTCGGATATCAGCAGTGACGCACACGATACCTACTCTATTGTACTGGGAGACGTGGTCGGGGACGGAGACCTGGACCTGGCAGTAGGGAACCATGGTGCTCAAACCAACCGACTGTACCTGAACGACGGCACCTCTGATCCCTTCAACGGGGTGACTGGATCGGATATCAGCAGCGATGCGCAAGATACTTACTCAATTGCATTGGGAGATGTGGATGGGGACGGCGACCTGGACCTGGCGGCAGGGAATAGTGGTGAACCAACCGCCTGTACCTGAACAACGGCACAGCCGACCCGTTTAACGGGGTGAGCGGCGCGGATATCAGCAGCGATGGGCACGATACTTTCTCAATTGCATTGGGAGACGTGGACGGGGACGGTGACCTGGACCTGGTGGCAGGGAATAGTGGTCAAGCCAACCGCCTGTACCTGAACAATGGCACTGCACCGCCATTCAGCGCGGTGACTGGCTCGGATATCAGCAGCGATGGGCACGATACTTACTCAATTGCATTGGGAGATGTGGACGGGGATGGCGACCTGGACCTGGTGGCAGGGAATTGTGGTCAAGCCAACCGCCTGTACCTGAACAATGGCACTGCACCGCCATTCAGCGCGGTGACTGGCGCGGATATCAGCAGCGATGGGCACGATACTTACTCAATTGCATTGGGAGATGTGGACGGGGACGGCGACCTGGACCTGGTGGCAGGGAATAGTGGTCAAACCAACCGACTGTACCTGAACAATGGCACTGCGAGTCCATTCAGCGCGGTGAGCGGCTCGGATATCAGCAGCGATGCGCACAATACTTATTCAATTGCATTGGGAGATGTGGACAGGGATGGTGACCTGGACCTGGTGGCAGGAAATGATGCTCAAACCAACCGCCTGTACCTGAATGACGGCACTGCAGCTCCGTTCGGCGTGGTGACTGGTACGGATATCAGCAGCGATGCGCATAATACTTATTCAATTGCATTGGGAGACGTGGACAGGGACGGTGACCTGGACCTGGTGGCAGGAAATGATGCTCAAACCAACCGCCTTTACCTGAACGACGGCATGTCAGATCCGTTTAATGGGGTGAGCGGTACGGATATCAGCAGCGATGCGCACAATACCGTCTACATAACATTGGGCGATGTGGATGGGGACGGCGACCTGGACCTTGCGGCAGGGAATGATGCTCAAACCAACCGCCTGTACCTGAACAACGGCATGTCAAATCCTTTCAGGGCGGAGACTAAGGCGGATATCAGCAGCGATGGGCACGATAATTACTCAATTGCATTGGGTGACGTGGACGGGGACGGAGACCTGGACCTGGCGGCAGGGAATAGAAATTATGCCAACTGCCTGTACCTGAACAATGGCACATCTAATCCTTTCAACGGGGTGACTTGTTCGGATATCAGCAGTGATGCGCCCGATACCTTCTCTATTGCATTGGGTGATGTGGACGGGGACGGCGACCTGGACCTGGCGGCAGGGAATCCTGGTCAAACCAACCGTCTGTACCTGAACAACGGCACTGCCAATCCATTCAACGGGGTGAGCGGCTCGGATATCAGCAGCGATGCGCACCTTACCTGGACTATTACATTGGGAGATGTGGACGGGGACGGCGACCTGGACCTGGTGGCAGGGAATTACAATCAAACCAACCGCCTGTACCTGAACGACGGAACTGCAGCGCCATTCAGCGGGGTGAGCGGCACGGATATCAGCAGCGATGAGCATTCTACCCAATCTATCGCATTGGGAGATGTGGACGGGGACGGCGACCTGGACCTGGTGGCAGGGAATCGTGGTGGAAGCAACCGCCTGTACCTGAACAATGGCACTGCAGCGCCATTCAGCTCAGTGACTGGCTCGGATATCAGCAGCGATGTGCACTACACCACTTACTCTATTGTGTTGGGCGATGTGGACGGGGACGGCGACCTGGATCTGGTGGCAGGGAACAGTATTGGTTATACCAACCGCCTGTACCTGAACAACGGCACTGCAGCGCCATTCAGCGGGGTGACCGGCTCGGATATCAGCAGCGATGCGCATCGGACCGATACTATTAAATTGGGTGATATGGACGGGGACGGCGACCTGGACCTGGTGGTAGGGAATCGTGGTGGAACCAACCGCCTGTACATGAACGACGGCACTGCGAGTCCATTCAGCGCGGTGACCGGTTCGGATATCAGCGGCGATGCGCATTATACCCAATCTATCGCATTGGGAGATGTGGACGGGGACGGCAACCTGGACCTGGTGGAAGGGAATGATGGTCGAAACCGCCTGTACCTGCACCGTATTAATTATAATGCGGCTCATGGTCTGGGGACATCTTTACGAGTGGATACAGAAAGCGTCAATATTACTGTCGCCACATTAACAGCAAGCGCTGATCTCCCAACCAACACCCGGGTGACCTATTACCTGAGCAACAACGGTGGAGCCAGGTGGTATATTGTGCAGCCTGGGGAAGAATTCAATTTTCCAAGCATAGGAATGGACCTGCGCTGGAAGGCAGAATTGAGTTCGCTCTCACCGGTACGAACACCAAAGATAAATCAAATCCAGATAATAAGATCCAAAATCAGCCTTTCAAACAGCAGTGTGGCGGAGAATCAGCTGGTTAATTCCGTAGTCGGGGACTTCTCAACCACTGATCTTGATACAGGCAGCACATTTACCTATAAACTGGCGGGTGGAACTGGGGATACGGATAATGCCTTGTTTAACATCTCGGGTGAAAGTCTGCGCACATCTGGTGTCTTTGACTACGAGACCAGGAAAAGCTACTCGATCAGGGTGCGCATCACCGACCAGGACAGCCTGTACTTTGAGAAAGCGTTCACCATCACGGTAACAAATGATAATGAAGCGCCCACTGATATCAGCCTTTCAAACAGCAGTGTGGCGGAAAACCATCTGATCGATACTGCAGTCGGGGTCTTCACTAGCGCTGACCCGGATACAGGCGACACATATACTTATACACTGGCGGCTGGAGGTGGCGATGCGGATAATGCCTCGTTCAAAATCTCGGGCGACAGCCTGCGCACATCGCACGCCTTTGATTACGAGACCAGGAGCAGATATTCGATCAGGGTGCGAAGCGTCGACCAGGGTGGGTTGTACGTTGAGAAAGCCTTCACCATCACGGTTTTTGAAGAGGAAGAAGGACCTGTTTGTCTGCCGATGATATTCAAATAAACCTTGTTTTTTTTACAAATGTTATAATTTTCACTAACATCATCGCAGCTAGCACAATTGCGGCATTTAACTGAGATTTCGTCATCAGAACTGCCGAAGAAAACCAGCAACCCCTTGTTGGTTGTCTTCCAACATTTATTTTTCTTTCAATACTTGCAGCGGAGTGGATTCAAGCGGGGAGTTCGCTATTGGGTGATTGAGAGGTACATCAGCGGAGTATTTCGAGGAGAGTAAGGATGAATAAAAGACTTGCGTCGATTTTTATCGTAATCGCGCTCATATTAAACTTCTCGTGGGCAACGGCGCCGCATTATGTTTCTGCAGAACCATCTTCCGCGCCGGGATTGCCATTTACAGAAGATTTCTCGGATACATCGCTGCGAGATGGGACCAACACAAACGCCAATTGGTCAACCGGAGAAGAGGCATTGATCCTGAATTGGCGCAACGCAGAATACGGCGTTTTCGGTCCCGGCATGACAGGCTCGGATATCAGCAGCGATAACCACGATACCAGCTCTACCGCTTTGGGTGATTTGGATGGGGATGGCGACCTGGACCTGGCGGTAGGGAATTGGGATCAAACCAATCGACTGTACCTGAATAACGGCACTGGCGATCCGTTCAGCGGGGTGACCGGCTCGGACATCAGCAGCGATGATCACGTTACTTATTCTATTGCACTGGGAGATGTGGATGGGGATGGTGACCTGGACCTGGTGACAGGGAATGAGGCTCAAACCAACCGCCTGTACCTGAACAACGGCAGCGCGGATCCATTCAGCGGGGTGAGCGGTTCGAATATCAGCAGCGATGCGCAATATACCCAATCTATTGTTTTGGGCGATTTGGACGGGGACGGAGACCTGGACCTGGCGGCAGGAAATGATGGTCGAAACCGTCTGTACCTGAACAACGGCACTTCGGATCCATTTACCGGGGTGACCGGTTTGGATATCAGCAGTGATATGCACCGGACTGAATTTCTTGCATTGGGCGATATAGACGGTGACGGCGACCCGGACCTGGTGGCAGGTAATGATAATCGAAACCGCCTATACCTGAACAATGGCACTGCGGACCCATTCGACGGAGTGACCGGCTCGGATATCAGCAGCGATGAAGACCCCACTTCACAAGTTGCCTTGGGCGATGTGGACGGGGACGGCGACCCGGACCTGGTGGCAGGAAATGATAGTACAATCAACCGTCTGTACCTGAATAACGGCACTTCAAATCCATTCAGCGGGGTGACTGGCTCGGATATCAGCAGCGATGCGCAAAATACCAGAGGTACTGCATTGGCGGATGTGGATGGGGACGGCGACCTGGACCTGGTGACAGGCAATTATACAACCAACCGCCTGTACCGGAACAACGGCAGTGCGGATCCATTCAGTGGGGTAGCTGGATCGGATATAAGCAGCGATGTGTACAATAACATAGATATTGCCTTGGGTGATGTAGACGGGGACGGCGATTTGGACCTGGTGACGGGGAACGGTATTACATATACCAACCGCCTGTACCTGAACAACGGCAGTTTAGATCCATTTTACGGGGTGAGCGGCTCGAATATCAGCAGCGATGCGCACCGGACCGAGACTATTGCATTGGGCGATGTGGACGAGGATGGCGACCTGGACCTGGTGGCAGGCAGCTACAGTCAAACCAACCGCCTTTACCTGAACAACGGCACTGCGGATCCATTTAGCAGTGTGACCGGCACGAATATCAGCAGCGATGCACACAATACCTGGTCTATTGCCTTGGGTGATGTGGACGGGGACGGCGATCTGGACCTGGTGGCAGGCAATGATGGTCAAACCAACCGCCTGTACCTGAACAACGGCAGCGCGGATCCATTCAACGGGGTGAGCGGTTCGGATATCAGCAGCGATGCTCACGCTACCCGGTTTATTGTGTTGGCTGACGTGGACGAGGATGACGACCTGGACATGGTGGCAGGGAATTATGTTCAAGCAAACCGCCTGTACCTGAACAACGGAAGTGCGGATCCTTTCAGCGGTGTGACTGGCTCGGATATCAGCGGCGATGTGGACCAGACCACCTGTGTAAAATTGGGCGATGTAGACGGGGATGGCGACCTGGACTTGGTGGCAGGGAATACTGGTGAGACCAACCGCCTGTATCTGAACAACGGTACAGCGGATCCATTCAGCGGGGTGAGCGGTTCGGATATCAGCAGCGATGCGCATGATACCAGCTCGATTGCATTGGGCGATGTGGACGGTGACAGCGACCTGGACCTGCTGGTAGGAAATTTTTTTAATCAAACCAACCGCCTGTACCTTAACAACGGCAGTGCGGATCCATTCAGCGGGGTGACCGGTTCGGATGTCAGCAGCGATGCGCACGATACCAGCTCTATTGAATTGGGCGATGTGGACGGGGACGGCGACCTGGACCTGACAGCTGGGGACTACAATCGAACCAACCGCTTGTACATGAACAACGGAACGGTAAATCCCTTCAGGAATGTGAACGGTTCGGATATCAGCAAAGATAATCAAAAATCACGCTCAATTACATTGGGGGATATAGATAGGGACGGTAACCTGGACGTTGTGGCAGGCAATGAAGATCAAACCAATCGCCTGTACCTAAACAACAGAATATTTTATCCTTACAAGGGGGTGACCGGCTCGAATATCAGCAGCGATGCGCGCAATACTTACTCGATTTCCTTGGGAGATGTGGATAGGGACGGAAACCTGGATCTGGTGACAGGGAATCGTGGTGGAACCAACCGGGTGTACCTCAACAATGGTACATCTATCCCTTTCAACGCGGTGAAAGGTTGGGACATCAGCAGCGATGCACATTGGACCGAGTCTGTTGAATTGGGAGATGTAGACGGGGACGGCGACCTGGACCTGGTAGCAGGTAATAATGGTCGGAACCGCCTGTACCTGAACAAAGGCACCTCAGATCCATTCAACGGGCTGACCGGTTCGGATATCAGCAGCGATGCGCACGCTACCCGGTCTATTGCATTGGGCGATGTGGATGGAGACGGCGACCTGGACATTGTGGCAGGCAATGATGGTCTGGCTAACCGCCTGTACCTGAACGACGGCACTGCAACGCCATTCAGCTCGGTGGCTGGCTCGAATATCAGCAGCGATGCGCACCAGACCACCTCTGTTAAATTGGGAGATGTGGACGGGGACGGCGACCTGGACCTGACAGTAGGGAACCAAGGTCAGACTAACCGCTTGTATTTGAACAACGGCAGTGCGGATCCATTCAGCGGGGTGACCGGCTCAGACATCAGCAGCGATGCGCATGCTACCCTG
This sequence comes from uncultured Chloroflexia bacterium, assembly GCA_963753725.1. Lineage (GTDB taxonomy): Bacteria > Chloroflexota > Anaerolineae > Anaerolineales > UBA4823 > CAVWDI01. The sequence continues at coordinate 516,627 of CAVWDI010000010.1, forward strand.
TCTATTGGATTGGTCGATGTGGATGGGGACGGTGACCTTGACCTGGCGGTAGGTAACTACAATCAAACTAACCGCCTATATATAAACAACGGCAGTGCAGATCCATTCAGCGGGGTGACAGGCTCGGATATCAGCAGTGATGCGCACAATACTTACTCTATTGCATTGGCTGATGTGGATGGTGATAGGGACCTGGACCTGGCGGTAGGGAATTATTTTCAAACAGACCGCCTGTACCAGAACAACGGCACCGCGGATCCATTCAACGGGGTGACTGGCACGGATATCAGCAGCGATGCGCACCGGACTATCTCCATTGTGTTGGGTGATATGGACGGTGACGGCGGCCAGGACCTGGCGGTAGGGAATCTCGGGCAAACAAACCGCCTGTATCTGAAACGAAAACATTATCATACTGCTCATGGACTGGGGACATCTTTACGGGTGGATACAGAAACCAGCAATATTACGGACGCCGTATTAACAGCACGCGCTGACCTTCCGATCAACACCCGGGTGACATATTATTTGAGCAACAATGGCGGAACCAGGTGGTATATTGTGCAGTCTGGTGAAGAATTTACATTTCCAAGCACAGGTATGGATTTACGCTGGAAGGCGCAATTAAAGTCACTCTCACCAATCCTATCGCCAAAAATCAATCAAATCCAGATTAGTGCAAAGACGGTTTTTGTTGAAGAAGAAGAATCCATTTTTCTGCCTATATTCATTAAATAGAACTTCAATCTATGTCGTCATTCGTTATTCGTCAGTCAAGGGTTACTGGAAATGTGGTATGTGCTTTTATTAGCCCAAATTATATTAACTTGTTCGAGGCTCCCAATCACCTTCAACAGTTGTTTTACAGATTCGACCCGTCACAGTCCACCTTTGCCGTCTCTGCATGGAATCGACAAAGATTGTATTCGGATCTCTATCTAAATACAACAACCGTTATCTCCCTTTAGAGCAGGTTTCTTTCTACCGGTACACCACAGGATAATACAATACCGGCGCCAGCTCGCACCCTACATCTTTGACCAAGAAGAGATAGGCGCTGATACGCCCGATAATGGGGCTGTAGCCGGGGCTGGGATTGACCGAACCGGCATCTTGCCCGTCGACGGCATAGGCATAGAGAATGTGAATGCCGTTATCCTGGGGGGCAATCTTGGCTTTCCACCATGTGGCTGCGGATGCTTCCGACAGGTTAAGATCCGGATTCTCGATGGCAGATAACCACTTCCCCTGCCAGGTGTCGACCTGGTAGTAGACCTGCTGCACGCGGCGGAGCGATGGGTGTGTAATGGCTGTCCGCCTGGATTGTGAAGGTCGGGTCGCAGATATTGCTGGTGTGGTAGTGAAGTCCGGATATGCTTGTATAAGGAGAGGCTGGCTGCACATCCTGCTCTGTGATCGCCGTCACGTCATTGCTGTCGTAATTAGTGACGTAGATTTTGTTCGTGACCGGGTTGACCGCCAATGTCGAGGGCTCCGTTCCTGCCGCTATGTTGGTGGTGTGGTTGGTAGCGCCGTCGATGACCGTTACATTATCGCTCTTATTATTAGCGACGTAGACCTTGTTCGTGACCGGGTTGACCGCCACGGCCCAGGGCTCAAGCCCGACCCCCACCGTGGTGGTGTGGTTGGTGGCGCCATCGATGACCGTTACGTTATGACTGCCGTAGTTGGCAACGTAGACCTTGTTCGTGAGCGGGTTGACCGCCACAGCCAAGGGATTCTTACCAGCTGCCACCGTGGTGGTGTGGTTGGTGGCGCCGTCTATGACCGTTACGTCCTCGCTTGCCTCGTTGGCAACGTAGATTTTATTCGTAACCGGGTTGACTGCCACGGCTTTGGGACTTGTCCCGGCTGCCACGGTGGTGGTGAGGTCGGTGGCGCCGTCGATGACCGTCACACCAGCGCTATCGAAGTTGGCAACGTAGACCTTGTTCGTGACCGGGTTGACAGCCACGGCTTTGGGATTTGTACCGGCTGCCACCGAGGTGGTGGCAAGGGTGGTGCCGTCTATGACCGTTACATTGTTGCTGCCCTGGTTGGCGACGTAGACCTTGTTCGTGACCGGGTTGACCTCCACGGCGTAGGGCTTTGTCCCGGCTGCCACGGTGGTGGTGTGGTTGGTAGCGCCGTTGATGACCGTCACATTATCACTATCATTATTCGCCACGAAGATTTTGTTCGTAATAGGATTGACCGCCACGGCAATTGGCTTTGTCCCGGCTGCCACGGTGGTGGTGTGGTTGGTGGCACCGTCGATGACCGTCACGTTTTGGCTGTCGAAGTTTGAGACGTAGATCTTGTTCATGAGCGGGTTGACCGCCACGGCATAGGGCTTTGTCCCGGCTGCCACGGTGGCGGCGAGGTTGGTGGCGCCATCGATGACCGTCACATTTTCGCTGCTAATATTGGCGACGTAGATTTTGTTTGTGACCGGGTTGACCGCCACATCCCCGGGCCCCGTCCCGGCAGCCATGGTAGTGGTGAGGTTGGTGGCGCCATCGATGACCGTCACATTGTTGTCGTCATTATTAGCGACGTAAATTCTGTTCGTAACCGGGTTGACAGCCACGGCGTAGGGCCAAATCCCGCTTGCCACCGTGGTGGTGAGGTTGGTGGCGCCGTCGATGACCGTCACATCATCGCCTTCCCCATTGGTGACGTAGATCTTGTTAGTAACCGGGTTGACAGCCACGGCCCAGGGACCTGTCCCGGCTGCCACAGTGGTGGTGAGATTGGTGTCACCGTCGATGACCGTCACATTTTGGCTGCCTGAGTTGGTGACGTAGACCCTGTTCGTGACCGGGTTGACCGCCACGGCCCAGGGGTTTTTACCGGTCACCACCGTGGTAGTGAGATTGGTGGCTCCATCGATGACCGTCACATTTTCGCTGCTTATATTGGCGACGTAGATCTTATTCGTGGCCGGGTTGACCGCCACGGCCCAGGGATTTGTCCCGGCTGCCACGGTGGTGGTGTGGTTTGTGGCGCCGTCGATGACCGTCACATTTTTGCCGTCCACATTGGCGACGTAGACCTTGTTCGTGACCGGGTTGACTGCCAAGGTCTGAGGGGCTTTCCCGGTTGACACGGTGGTGGTGTGGTTTGTGGCGCCGTCGATGACCGTTACGTTATCGCTTTCAGAGTTGGCGACGTAGATTTTGTTCGTAACCGGGTTGACCGCTACAGCCTGAGGGGTCTTCCCGACTGCCACGGTGGTGGTGTGGTTGGTGGCGCCGTCGATGACCGTCACATTAGCGCTTTCCTGGTTGGAAACGTAGATTTTGTTCGTAACCGGGTTGACAGCCACGGCGTAGGGATACTTACCGGCGGGGATCCGAGGCAGAACGGTCTCAGCCCGCGCTGGTTGGGGGTACACCAGTGCCTGGAACGGCCCTGCCAGGAAGACCCCGACCAGCAGGAACGCAATTATAAAACGATAAAAACTCTTATCCAGAATGTGTAAGAAGTTGTGTGTTTTCATGATGCCCTCCTTGGTGCTCAGAATTGAATTGTTGATATACGGATTATTGATTACATGGATGAACTACGTTTATGAGACCTTTGGTTAGTATCCCGCTGAAGCAGGTATCTTTCTACCGGTACACCACAGGATAATACAATACTGGCACCCGCTCGCACCCCAGAGCGTCGACCAAGAAGAGATAGGCACTGATGCGTCCAATGATGGGGCTGTAGCTGGGGCTGGGATTGACCGAACCGGCATCTTGCCCATCGACGGCATAGGCATAGAGAATGTGAATGCCGTTATCCTGGGAAGGTATCTTGGCTTTCCACCAGGTGGTATCAGTTGCTTCCAACATGTCAAGACCCGCATTCTCGATGGCAGGTAACCACTCCCCCTGCCAGGTGTCGACCTGGTAGTAGACCTGCTGGACTCGCGGAGCGATTGGGGTGGAATGGCTGTCCGCCTGGATGGTGAAGGTCGGGGCGCAGGTGTAGCTGGTGTGACCGGATAGTCCTTTTATGCTTGTATAAGGTGAGGATGGCTGCACGTCCTGCTCTGTGATCACCGTCAAGTCTTTGGTGACCTTATTGGTGACATAGATTTTGTTCGTGACCGGGTTGACCGCCACAGCCGAGGGCTCCGTCCCGGTAGCTATGTTGGTGCTGGTATGGTTGGTGGCACCGTCGATGACCGTCATATTATCGTTCTCATAATTGGTGACGTAGATTTTGTTCGTGACCGGGTTGACCGCCAAATCCCCGGGCCACGGCCCGGGCGTCAAGGTGGTGGTGAGATTGGTGGCGCCGTCGATGACCGTCAAGTTATGGCTGTTTGGATTGGCGACGTAGATCTTGTTCGTGACCGGGTTGACTGCCACGAAGTTGGGCTGTGATCCGGCTGCCACGATGGTTGTGTAATTGGTGGCGCCGTCGATGACCATTACGTTTTTACTGCGGAAGTTGGCGACGTAGATTTTGTTCGTAACCGGGTTGACCGCCACGGCTATAGGTTCATCCCCGGTAGCCACGGTGGTGGTGTGGTTGGTGGCGCCATCGATGACCGTCACACTTTTGTTAGCGTTGTTGGTGACGTAGATTTTGTTCGTTACCGGGTTGATAGCCATGGCATTGGGTTTTGTCTCGGCAGCCACGGTGGTGGTGTGGTTGGTGACGCCGTCGATGACCGTCACGTTATCGCTGCCGCTGTTAGCGACGTAGACCTTGTTCGTGACTGGGTTGACTACCACGGCTTCGGGATCCGTCCCGACTTTCACCGGGATGGTAAGGTTGGTGGCGCCGTCGATGACCGTTACGTTTTCGCTTTCAGAGTTGGCGACGTAGATTTTATTCGTGACCGGGTTGACTGCCACTGCCATGGGATACTCACCGGTTGCCACCGTGGTAGTGAGATTGGTGGCGCCGTCGATGACCATCACGTGATGACGGTACGGAATAGCGACGTAGATTTTGTTTGTGACCGGGTTGACTGCCACGGCCCAGGGTAAATCCCCGGCTGCCACTGTGGCGGTGTGGTTGGTGGCGCCGTCGATAACCGTCACGTTATCGTTGCCAAAGTTGGCGACGTAGATTTTGTTCGTAACCGGGTTGACCGCCACGGCCCAGGGACTTATCCCGACTGCCACGGTGGAGGTGAGGTTGGTGGCGCCGTCGATGACCGTTACGTCATAGCTGAAGAAGTTGGGGACGTAGATTTTGTTCGTAACCGGATTGATCGCCACAGTGTGGGGAGCATTCCCGACTGCTACGGAGGTAGTGTGGTTGGTGTCGCCGTCGATGACCGTTACGTTATTGCTGTCCCGGTTGGCGACGTAGATTTTGTTTGTAACCGGGTTGACCGCCACACCCCAGGGACTTTTCCCGGCTGCTACGGTGGTGGTGAGATTGGTTGCGCCGTCGATGACCGTCACATTTTGGCTGCCGTTGTTGGCGACATAGATTTTATTCGTGACCGGGTTGACCGCCACGGACATGGGTGCCGACCCTGCCGCCACCGTGGTAGTGTGGTTGGTGTCACCGTCGATGACCGTCACGCCACCGCCTAAATTGGCGACGTAGACCTTGTTCGTGACTGGATTGACCGCCACGGCTTCGGGATACGACCCGGTTGTCACGGTGGTGGTGAGGTTGGTAGCACCATCGATGACCGTCACATTCTTGCTGTCATTGTTGGCGACGTAGATCTTATTCGTGACCGGGTTGACCGCCACAGCATAGGGCTTTGACCCGGCTGCCACGGTGGTGGTGTGGTTGGTGGCGCCGTCGATGACTGTCACGTTATCGCTGCCGTTGTTGGCGACGAAGACCTTATTCGTGACCGGGTTTACCGCCACGGCATAGGGCTTTGAACCGGCTGCCACGGTGGTGGTGTGGTTGGTGGCGCCGTCGATGACCGTCACGTTATCGCTGCCGCTGTTGACGACGTAGATTTTGTTCGTAACCGGGTTGACCGCCATGTCATATGGGTTCTTCCCGGCGGGGATTGGAGGCAGAACGGTTTCAGCCTGCGCTGTTTGGGGGTACAGGAGAGCATGGAATGGCCCTGCCAGGAAGATCCCGACCAGCAGGAAAGCCATTATTAAACGATAAAAACGCTTATCCAGAATGTGTAAAAGGTTGTGTGTTTTCATAATGCCCTCCCTGGTGCTGAGATTTGACTTGTTAATATTCGGATGATTGGTTATAAGGATGAACTAAGTGTATGAGACCTTTGGTTAAAATCCCGCTAAAAGGCAAAATCCGGTTTGTATAGATTATTCGTCCAGTTACTTTTGATTATTATAATGTAGATTCAACTCACAAGTGCAACTTTGAAGGCTGATAAGGAAGTAAGCTGAAAAATGGGCGATTATTATTTGTAGAAAGGTGGATTGTTAGACAAGCACATATGTGCACATGTAAGAAGGATTAATTTATGGGGTCGTAATTATCCATTCTCTCAACAATTCATTGATGGTTGTCCTTCGGCATTCGCATATAAATCCAAAAAATTTTTATACAGGTAAATTTCGGATATTCAACCCGCGTATCTCGGAAATCAAGAAATCAAATGATACTTGTCAATCCAATAACGCTTTTCGTATTTTAGAATTATTGAAAGGAGAAAACCATGGCATACCAAATTCGGGTTAAGTCAGTTCGATTACGCAGCATCGTCGTCTTATTTGGATGTTTAGCGCTGCCATCCTTTCTGGTTTTAATATTCCTTACTTACAGCGTGGGAGCGTCTGCGCAGGCAGCCGAACAGCAAGCTTCCAACTTCCTGCCCCACAATTCAACCCAGAAAACCTTTAACATCGAGTTTTACTATCTCGGAGAATACTCTCATCACGCGTCCATCGCCGCGGATAACTTCGCCGACCTGCTGTCGCAGGAGACCGGACTGGATATCCATGCATCTATCAAGACATGTGAAGCCAAAATTGTGGAGAATCTCGGCGCAGGAACAGCCGACCTGGCTCCTTTGAACATCAATGCTTATGTGTTCGGACAGGATGCTCACGGAATTGAAGCGAAACTGGTCAACGGGTATTACGGCGCGTATAATACACGAGGCCAATTAAACATTCAGGCTTCCAGCGGATACACCGAGGTCTGGGATTTACAGGGAAAACGGTTCGCGTCATCTGATCCTAATTCTGTTTCAGGTTACATGCTCCCATACCTGTTGATCTCGAACACAACCGGCATGACACCGACCGAATTCTTCGGCGAAGTGAACTTTGTTGGGGATCATTCGCAGGTAATCAAAGATGTATACAACGGCGCCGCGGACTGTGGGGGGACTTATGATGACGCCAAGGGTTCTGTGACGGGTGAGAACCCTGATGTTTTAGATGTAGTGAGTGTCTTATCCTATACAGAATACCTGCCCAATAGTCCATGGGCATTCCGGAAAGAACTCGATGGGATGGTCGTTCAAACATTGGCTGATGGGATTATCGCAGTTTTTGGAACACCGGATGGGGAGAAAGCTCTCAAGGCAATACTCGGTTCTGCCTTTTCTGGCATCGAAAGTATAGAAGATAGCGCATATGATCCTTCACGTGATCTTGTAAGTACATTTGGTCTGAATATGGAAGAATGCCATGATATTTATTTGCCCTTGGTGAGTGAGAAAACTGGGCAGTGACCGGAAGCGGAATGGTTTGTAGGTGAGGTGTACATGTTATAATTTTCACTAACATCACCGCGTCTGCACCGTTGCGGCATTTAACATAAATATCGTCATCAAACTGCCGAAGACACCCAGCAATTGTTTGTATGCTGGCCTTCGGCATTTGTATATAAATCAAGGCTTTGTTGATAAAGTTAAATATTAGCTTTTAGTAAACAGGTGAATCTCTAATAATAAACACTCCACTGCCGCTGATCAACCCGTTATGCGGTCCAATCCAGAAGGAGAAATCGAATGAAAAGACGATTGTTTGTAACTACGGCGTCCGCTCTGATCTCAATGACAGCAGTGGTTGTGCTGCTGTTCATTTTGAAGACGTCCGGCCGCGGTGTTTTCCACCCGGCGCTGGCCGCCCCACAATCCCCGGCAGTGACTGCTGTGGATCCCGTTGAAGCGCCCAACGACCTGGATACGCCCATCCTGATCACCGGTACTGGATTCACGGCTTTGCCCACCGTGACTCTGGGCAGCACATTGCTCGAGGATATAAACTGGGTGAGTTCCACCAGGCTGGAAGCTACTGTTCCATGGGGGATGGCACCCGGCGTTTATGCGTTAACGGTGGAAAATCCAGGAGGGGATTCGGGCAGCCTGACCGGTGCCTTTACCGTCACACATGGGATCGGCGTTTGGACGACTGGCGGTCCGTACGGCGGAGAAATTATTAGGTTGGTAATGAATCCTGTTACACCGACGACATTGTATGCATTAGTCCACAACGCTGGGTTATTTGCCAGTTTCGATGCCGCAGAAACCTGGGAGCCAATCCTGCTCGATGCCACACCTATACAATTAGCTGTTGACGCTGAGGATCCGCAGGTTTTGTACTTCGGCAGCAAAGACCATCTACTGCGGACCGATGACGGCGGTAGTAATTGGGAATCGATTACACCACCTGGTGTTGTCCATTACCTATATCCTGCTGCGCATCCGACCACGCCCGGGGTTGTTTACGTGGGTTCCGTTGACCCACCCGGTCTTTTCCGCTCAGATGATTACGGGGAGAATCGGGTAACAAAGACGAATGGGTTGACGGATACAAACGTTTTAGCCATTGCTTTCCACCCCGATGATCCCACCAGGATGCTGGCAGGGACACAGGCTGGTAATGTGTTTCTGAGTACCAATGGAGGTGATAACTGGGATTGGAAAGCCAAAGTTGATGACCACATCGAACAGGTGTATTTTAATCCTTTCGGGGCACACGAAGCCTGGGCGACCACCGAAGTTTTGTTCGGAAGTCATGTATACCCCGACAACTACCTGTATAAAAGTGTTGATTCCGGGTTGGGTGTCTGGACAGCGGTTGATGTTCACGGCGGTAATGTGGTGCGGTCGCTCACGTTCCTCACTGACACGATCTGGGCAGCGGCCAGCGAGGGTTTTACCAGCACCAACGGCGGGGCGAGTTGGTCGCCGGTGAGCAGTGCGGGATTAAAACCTGGATGGCGGGAGAGTACTAATGCGTTTGCCATTGATCCAAGCCAGCCGGAAATCATTTACGCAGGAGACCTCGGACATGGGATGTTCAAGAGCAGCGATGGGGGCGCAACCTGGAGCAGGAAGAACGAGGGTTTGGCGGCGGTCGTGCCGCGGGCGTTAGCCGTTGCCCCGGATGACCCTGACACCGTGTACGCCGAGACTTATGCGTTGGGTGTACTCAAGAGCAGCAGCGGGGGGCAATCGTGGCGGTCGTTGGGCATCAAGGTGGGCGGCTTTCCCCGCCAGGGGCTGCTGGCCGTTGACCCTGTTACACCCACGCGGGTTTATTTGGGCGACAGCGCTCAAGGCTACTTGCGCATGCAGATCAGTGAGGATGCTGGAGATACCTGGCATGAGGTGACGGCTACCTTGCCGGTTAAGTGGAGCGGGTGGGGAGCAGACATCATTGATATCGCCCCGCACCCCAATATCTCCGGCACGATCCTGGCAGGCGCTCGTTTCATTTTACCCTTCGCCCAACATGACGAAACATCAGAGCGCGGCGCGATATACATCAGCGATGATTATGGCGAGCATTGGGAGTATGCCGGTCCCACCCAACCCATCAGCGCGGTCATCGAGCTAGCCTACGATGCGGTTGACCCCAATCTGGTCTATGCTGCCACTTATGGTACAGGCTTATGGAAGAGCGCTGATGGCGGCTCGAGTTGGGGAGAAGTTGCTTCCTTCCCAGGAGGCCCCATTGTGTGGTCGGTAGCTGCACATCCCGACATTCCTAACACTGTCTACGCCCGGTGTGACTATTCAGAGGTACCCGGCTATGTTTCGCGAGATGCAGGTGAGAAGTGGGAGCAGCTGCCGCCATGTGATAATTGCGTGGGTCAGCTGCTTTTTGCGCCGCCTGAGCGGGGGAAACCAGCATACACGCTGTACTCTGGTCCTGGTTCTAACTTAGGACTATACAGCAGCACAGATGGGGGTTATAACTGGGAGCAAGTTGAGGGCGTGCCTGCCTCCGACATTTATTCATTGGCTGCGGGCAGCGATGACGAGCGAGTTGTGGTCTACGTCGGAATTTCTGGCGGTTTTGTATCGTCCCAATCGCGGCCCTATGCAGCACTCGATGTTTTTCCCGGTCGAGGTGAGATCATACCTTCTGGCGTTTACCGTTGGGGCAATTGGTTGAACCCGCCGCTGTATTTCCCGCTTATGTTGAAATCAAACGTGCAATAGCATTATCTTAAACTCACTACCTATTTTCCTGATATGATAAGAATGATTTTGAATTCTGACTAAACAGGAGGTGAACGATGTCGATCGAGCATACGCGTGCCGAGGTGATCAGCAGCGTGTGGAAAGCGATTGCCCAAAGCGAAGTTGATCTTTCCACAGTGTCCCAGGAGCAGCAGGAAACCCTGGTCAGCAAGATCGCGGATAATGTGATGCTGACCATCGATGGTTTGCTGGAAGAAGGGGTCGAAGATGAACCAAAGGTGGAATTGATAGAGGGGCAGGAAGAGGATTTCATCTGGAAGGGACGCCCGTTTCTGTCCCTGGTCGAGAGCTACCTGATCACATCTGAACGCATAAAAATTGTAACCGGATTGATCGGGCGTGAGGTAGAAAATTATGAACTGATCCGCATCCAGGATATCGATTACAAGCAGGGCATGAACGAAAGGATATTCGGAATCGGCGATATCACCATCAGAGGTCAGGATGCTTCGGATCCCAAATTTGTGCTGCGCAATGTTTCAAACCCGGAAGAGGTTTACGAGATTTTGCGTAAAGCCTGGCTGGAGGCACGCAAACGGCACGGGTTGGAGTTCCGCGAGTTTATGTAAATCGATCTTATGGTGCGATGCACTTGGTTTTAGTTCGTTGCATCTTTCTTATTCTTTTCATAAGTCCTCGAATTCAGGCAGCGGATCATCAAAGTCAGGACCGATAACAAACTTACCGGTATCTTTTCCTGGAGTGCGAGTTGATGGGAAACATAATTTAAACCTGGTTCCCTCTCCGAAGGTTGATTCGACGGAAATCGTTCCCCCCTGGACTTCAACCAGGGCTTTGGTGATCGCCAAACCCAACCCGGAGTCTCCAGCCTCATCCGAGCGCGATTGGTCACCACGATAGAAACGTTCGAAGATATGCGGCAGGTCCTCAGTAGGGATGCCGGGACCGTTGTCAATTACGCCGAATACTATATCATCATCGTCCAATGCGGCTGTTAACCTGATTTCACCGCCTTCAGGCGCGAACCGCAGGGCGTTGCTGATCAGGTTGGAAAAAACCTGCGCCATCCGGCTCTCATCCACCTCAACAGCCAGCAGGTGATCCCCCGCTTCCACTTTTCAATTCAATCCCGTTTTGCCCTGCCTGGTATTGGTAGGAGGCAGCCGCGTTTTCCAACAGGATTTTTGGGAGAATTGGGGTAATGTTTAAAACAAGTTCGCCGGCATCCGCCCGGGAAAGCGTGCGCAGATCGTTTACCAAACGCTGTAATTGGTCGATCTCGTTATGGATTAAGTCCAATCGTTCGTGGGTTGGCGGCAGCACGCCGTCGCGCATGGATTCAATATAACCGGCGATCACTGTCAGCGGGGTGCGCAGGTCATGGGCGATATCGGCAGTCATCTGGCGCCTCTGGCGGTTAACGCGCGCAATTTCACGGGACATGCGGTTGAACGCCTCCGAAAGCTGGCCAATCTCATCCCCCGATTTCACTTCGACCTGCTGTTCTAATTCGCCCTGCGTTATATTGCGCGCGGCCTGGGTCAGGGCGCGCAGAGGTCGGGTCAGAGTGCGGGCCAGGATCAATCCGACAACCAGGGCTACCACTGACGCACCAAGAGCCGCGATCCATAGCGCTGTGTTCGTGCGGCTTAAAAAGCGCGTTCAGCGGGTGTGAAGTCGGGCGGGTTGGGCGCAGTAAGGATATAAGCGACTGTAACCCCCTCCACCTCAACAGGCTCAGCCTGGCCCAGGACCAAGCCGGGGACACGCGCGCCGGGCGGGAAATGAGGTATGAGCGGTAGGATGACCACGCCGCGTGCGTTGGCGATGCCGAACAGGTTGCCCTTCCTATCGGGGAGGAAGTAGGAATAATCTCTCCTTCTGGTTTTTGAAGGATCGAATTCATCTTGAGACCCGGGACCTGGTCTTTCCTGACCTTCGCCGCGCCACAGCAATTCTCCAATACCCTTGAATGAACCGTTGGCCAGGTAATATTCCTCTAAAAGTTCTTTATATTCGCTGCGCTGCTGGTCGATGACCAGTTGGTTAAGCTGCTCGGCGCTGTACAAGCGCATGACCAGGGCCACTAAAAGGGTGGCTGTCAGGGCTACCAGCAGAAAGGCAAGGGTCAGTTTCCCGGTCAGGCTGATCTTCATGTTTTACCCTGAGGTTTGTGAAAACGGTAGCCGACGCCGAATACGGTCTCGATATATCTCGGGTTCCCTGGATCGGGTTCGATTTTAGTGCGCAGGTTGCGGATATGTACGTTGAGTGTACGTTCCAAACCAGCGAAACCGCTGTCATAGAGCTGGTCAACGAGCTGGGAACGAGTAAAAACCTGGCCGGGCGAGCTCATTAAAGTGGCCAGCAAATCGAACTCGATTGGGGTCAGGTCGATAAAATCCCCATTTACCGTCACTATGTGTGAGCTTTCATCCAGGGTGATGCATCCCACCTGCAGTTTTTTTTCCTGGCGAGGATCGGTTTCCATCCTGCGCAGTACTGCCCGGATGCGGGCAGCCAGTTCTTTCATGCGGAAGGGTTTGATGACGTAATCGTCGGCGCCCAATTCCAATCCCAGGACTGCGTCGGTCTCCTCCTCGCGGGCTGTAATAATGATAACCGGGGTATCTTTTTCCCGGCGGTACTGGCGCAAAAACTCGTAGCCGTCCATCTCGGGCATCATGATATCCAGCAGGATCAGGTCCGGATTTGAATGGCGGGCGGCATAAATAGCTTCACGTCCGTTAGCAGCCGGGACCACTTTGTATCCCCCTTCCGTCAGGTATTCGCGCAGCAGCTGGCGCACGCTGGATTTATCATCTACAACCAGGATTGTTTTGTGCATGGTAAGCCAATCATAACCTTAAAATGTTCAGATTTGGTTAAAGGGGGGTTTATTATTGCCAGATAACTTGAGTTCTCTATAGGGGATTAAACCATGGTCTGCATAAAAATGGTATGGATTGTAGTGCGGACATCCCTGTGCGCCGGGTTGAATAGATGTTGCCCAGGCAGAGATGTACCGCTGCGCGGCATTAAAACCTGGGCTATGTAGTAATGTTATGGGCAGCCTACTTATATTCGTCGTTTTGCGGTAACCAGATCCTCAAGGACCTGATCAAGGTCCAATGACCGGCCGCGTTCCAGTACTGCTGCATAGGTCTCGCGGGATATTTCAGCCTGAAGCTGGACGAGTAACTCCTCGGCGCTGTCCCGGATGCGTCCCTCAAGCATCCTGCGTTCAAGGCTGGCAGGGTGGTCTATCACCAGCGGCAGCAGTTCAGCGGCTTGTTCCGGATTACCATGAGCCGTCTGCAGGCGGGCATATTCATACAGGAGATTGACAGTGTCGCGCACGAATCCCATTTCTCTAGTACTCACAAGACACTGAAGGATGTATTCTTCAGCTTCAATCAGGTTCCCCATTGCCAAGGACACCTTGCCAAGGTATTTGGTAGAGGTTTGGATTGCATAATGGAAACCGATTTCCTGTGATATTTCCAGACAGCGTTGGTAATATCCTCTCGCAGTCTCAAACTCACCCTGGGCGAATGCGGCATGTCCCAGCGTAATTAATGGCGGCGCCGAACCAAAAATATCTCCGATCTCTTCAGCCAGGGTCAAACCAGTTTCTGCACGCTTGCGGGCTTCATCGTAGTTCTCCAGAAGTATTTCATACAAACTCGCCGCGTATAATCCGAAAACGATCAGCCATTTATCACCTATTTTATAGGCAAGCTCGATCATTTTATTAATTACCTGAATCCATTCGGTATAGCGGCCGAGGAAATAAGCGTTCAATACCAAACTGTCATATGCGAACACCAATGCTTCATATTGTTCAAAATTAGCTAAAATCTGCACACTTTCTTGGGCCATTTCAAAACCATGCTCGGCAAAACCCAGCCAGGGCATAAAATAAGCCTGGAATGCCGCTGCCAGAGCCTGTACAGTTTGCGACTCTTCGTCCTGTTCTCCATCCAACACGCGTACCGCATCAGCAAAAAGCCCTGTTCCAACCAGATACCAACCGCGATACCAGCAAATTAGAAACAGGACATAAATGAATTTCCACATCTGTGATGCATTTTTTTGATCGAGATAGAAGCGCCAGGCGGTGCGCACATTCTCAATATCCGCTTCGATCTCGACCAGGGCTTCCATCTGTTGTTTACCTTTTAGAAGATCCCACCTTTCCTGCATGAACTGCGCGTAGTAGGCAGCATGCGATTCTTGAGCAGAAATGCAGTCCAGCGGTGTTTTCTCAAGCCGCTCCTGCGCATACTGGCGAAGCAATTCGTGTACTTCCAAACGCCCGGACACCGGATCGTGGCTCAAGAAAGATTTATTGACCAGGGCTGTCAGCTGCAGCAGTGAAGCCCCGGAGACGCGCTTGGCGGCATGGCGTGTAAAGCCGCCTCGAAAGATGGACAGGATTTTGAAGATTTCCTGCTCGGCTGGTTGGAGCAGCGCCCATGAGTGGTCGAATACAGAGCGGATGCTGCGGTGGCGCTCTGGCGCATCGCGCATATCGCTCGCCAGGATATCTAGACCCATCTCAAGCTCATCCGCAATTTCATCCAGGTTCAGAATATGCAGCCAGGCTGCCGCCAGTTCTATCCCCAACGGCATCCCCTGCACAATTTGACAGATATCTGTCATCTGGGTCAACTCTACTGCGGACGGGTCAAATCCCGGGCGGACCTTGCGGGCGCTCTGTAAAAACAAACTGATGGCATCAAAATCAAATGGGGCTAAATTATCCTCTTTGACGGGGGACCTCCATCCCGCCAATATTGAGAACCATTTCACTTTGCAAATTTAGTTTTTCCCGCGATGTGGCCAGGATTTTCACGTCCGGAGCAGCTTGAAGTATTTCGCTGACAATACTCACGCCGTCCAGCAAATGCTCGAAATTATCCATCACAAGCAGAACCCTGCGCCTACGCATGTACCGGAGCAGCTGAACCAACGGATCTTCATGGGTTGCTAAAGGGAATTTCAGCGCTTCAGCGATGGTTTGGACAACGTGATCAGAGGAGGAGATGGGCGCTAATGAGACAAAGAAGACCCCATCTTCGAAACGGCCAGATTCCCCCTGGGCAGCCTTCAATGCCAGGCGCGTCTTGCCAATGCCGCCTGGTCCTGTCAGTGTAAGCAAGCGAGTTGCAAGCAGCTGCTCCTTGATCTCACCCAGTTCGCCCTGGCGCCCGACGAACGGTGTCCGTTCGGCAGGCAAGTTGACTACCGGTTCAGGCGTCCCCCCCTAACATTTTTAAGTAAACCCAGGGATTTTGCACGCTCAACGGCCTCACGCCGGTTTTTTACATACAGTTTGCTGAGGATTTTCCCGACATAATCCTTGACGGTGCTCTCGGCAAGGTGCAGGCGGTCTGCGATCTCGCGGTTAGATAAGCGCTCTGCCAGCAGAATCAATACTTCCTGCTCACGCCAGGTCAGGTCGTCAGCGTACACTTCCCCACCGGTCAGGTCAGACTTGTCCATAGTTGATCTTTTTGAAGGATATCTGAACGTTCAATTCAACTCAAATTATATCCGAAATACCATGACCTACTTTTTACCTACCAAAAGGCGGATGACTTTGCGATCAGGTTGGTCTATAGTGTAGACATATTCAAACAACCAGGCAAATATCCTAACCAAAGGAGAAATAAAATGTACCAGGCAAATATCACCCAAACACCCAAAGTCATGGACACTATGAATATCATCAGGACATTTCCGCTGGCGGTCGAAGTTCGAACCGATCCCAAAATTTACCGGCTGCTGGGCAAACTGTCACCCGAGACAGCCTGGGGCGATCGAAAAATTGCCGCCCAAAAGTTAGGGAACATGCGCAGCCTGGAAGCGCTGCCAGGGTTATTGGATGCGCTGCCGATGGATCCATTCTGGATGGTGCGCTGCGCGATCATTCAAGCGCTGGAGAAAATCGGCGATGCGGGCGCTGTCCCTACCCTTCTGGCAGTCGCCCAGAATGACAGCTTTCAGGTTGTGCGGTCACACGCAGCCAAGGCTGTTGAAAGGCTTTCATAACAAGGCTCCCCAGACCGGGCTGCTGAGAAATATCAAGGGTACTTCCAGGTTCGATTTACGCAGTCCAAATAGGTAATCTCCGGATTGACGGGGAGATTGCCACGTTGCAGGGAGGGATCCCTGTTGGTTTGGCAGTAAAGGGATTTCTGCGGTGGGAATGAAATCAACAGGAAAATAATCCGTCCAATATGAAAATTGCCCGACAGGTCTCACGATTAATGGCGTGCCTCAGGGATTCCTCGCTGCGTCCCGGAAAAGCGCCGGGGCTTCGCTCCCGTAAACAACACGGGACTAAAGCCGGAGCAACTGTGTAATTTGTCAAGCAATAAAGTCAACTACACTAGATATGGACTCCAAGATCTATTATGACTGAGCATCGAATTGAGAATAACAAGTAATTTGCGCATACAAGCGGTCAAAGCCACTTTCTTCAATTTTCCAGCTGCTAACAGACGATTATAAAAAGAGCGAATGACCGGATTTGATCTCGTAGCAGATAAAGTCGCCATGTACAAAGTAGCTCTAACATCAGCTCTGCCGCCAAATATCCTGCGTTTACCTCGCATTTTTCCGCTGTCTTTATTAACCGGTGCGACACCGACCAGGGCAGCGATCTGTTGGCGATTGCGGGTACCTAATTCGGGAAGTTCAGCCAGCAAGGTCGAGGCTGTCACGGATCCAACACCTGGCACGCTCTCCAAGACAGCCGCTTTTTCCTTCCATTCAGCGCATTGTTGTATCAGTTGGTCAATATCTGCTTCTAATGCCTCCTTTTCCTGCTCGAGCCAATCGATTTGTTTTAGGAGCTGGTCCTGGAGTGCAGGGTGGGTGGTCGATCTTCGGTTCTTCTCGGCGGTTATGATATTAACAATTTGTCTGCGGCGTGTTACCAGAGCATTTAAGTGCTCTTGCTGCTCTGTTCGCAAGGGTCTTACCTCTGGTTTCACTGCCTGGGCAAATTGGGCAATGATCTTAGCATCAAGTTTATCGGTCTTAGCCAATTGGCCGGTCGAGTACGCAAATCTGCGCACCCTTGTGGGATTGACGATCGCTATCGGCAGATTGGTCTGGTACAACTCCCTGACGACTGACTGCTCTAATCCACCACTGGCTTCTACCACAATCAGAGTGGGAGAGAGTTTCTTTAATCGCCGCACGAGCTTTTTTATTCCCCGAGCATTATTGCCGAATTGCCAGAATATCTCACTATCCCAAACAGCTACATCCAATGATGTTTTACTGATATCGATGCCAATGAATTTCTGTGCAGTGGTGGTTGTCATTTTATCCTCCAGGTATAATACAGGCGCCCGCACTAGCAGTAATACGGTCTCTTGGGACCAAACAACTGTTCGGGCTGTTTCTGGGATGGACACGGCGATCAGAGCTCCGACTCGGTTTCTTGAACCGAATGACAATCGATCTGCCGTGTCCTTTTCCTATAATCATACCCTTTCTCTAAGATACTAATGACAAGAAACGCTTGTCATCCCGAGCGCAGGGAGGAATCCTTGTTGGTTTGGCAGTAAAGGGATTTCAGCGGTGGGAATGAAATCAACAGGAAAATGATCCGTCCAATATAAATATTGCCCGACAGGTCTCACGATTAATGGCGTGCCTCAGGGATTCCTTCGCTGCGTCCCGGAAAAGCGCCGGGACTTCGCTCGGAATGACAGGAAAGGGTTGTCAGCAACAACCAAATGCCACGATAAAAATCACCAGGGGAGATGTTTTCTGTCATAAATCCAGGTTTACCTATAGACAAAGCCATTAAAACGTTCTATAATGTTTGTTATTGTTTGAATATTAGCTAACAAACGAAAATCAATATAAATTCAATCACAATCATACAAATCTTCTCCGAATTTGGAAATCTTTGTGCTGACAGCAGAACGACGCCAACGTATTCTTGAAGAAGTTGAGAACCGCAATTCCATCTCTGTGACGGAACTATGTCACCTGCTCAGCGTTTCGGACATGACCATCCGTCGTGATCTGCGGGCATTATCCGACGAGGGAATGCTGGAACGCGTTCACGGCGGGGCATTAGCTCGCCGCGATCGCAGCAATGAACTGCCATACTTGATCCGCTCCACGGAAAACATCCATCAGAAAAAGATCATCGGCCAGCGGGCGGCAGATTATGTCCATGATGGTGACAGCATTGCATTGGATATCGGAACAACGACTTTAGAGTTGGCAAAAGCGATGGTTGGTATCCGCAACCTGACTGTTCTGACCTCCAACCTGCTGGTGGTAGAGGTTCTAAAAGAAGCTCCCAATATCCGCCTGGTGATCAGCGGCGGAGAACTGAGATTTGAGGAATTCTCTCTGGTAGGACCGTTGGCCCAGCGCACCTTCAAGGAATTCCGCATCGATAAAGCCTTTTTGAGTGCTGGAGGACTAGATCTTATAAAAGGGTTGACTGATTACAACCAGCAGGATATTCAAGTCAAACAGGCTTTGATCACACATGCAAACCTGGTGATCGCTATGATCGACAGCAGCAAGTTTGGGGTCGTTTACGATCATGTGTTCGCCCCACTATCGATGGTGGATTATTTAATTACTGATGAGGAGGCCCCATTGGAGGGGCTTGATCAATTAACCCTTGATGGTATCGAGGTTATTGTCGCTGAAAAAGAAAGAGTCTGAAGATACGGAATAAGAAATGAAAGGAGGTAAACATATAGAAATCACCCTTCGGAAATTAACACCGTAAAACCTGGCTATTCGATTTGACTAGAAAATATTAGGAGAGAAATAAATGAATAAGAAAAATTGGTATATCTTGTTTTCACTGATCATGGTGTTTTCCATGGTCCTGGCAGGCTGCGCGCAGCCGACCCCGGAACCGGCTGCAGAAGAACCTGCCGCAGAAGAACCGGCCGCGGAGGAACCCGCCGCTGAAGAACCCGAAGAAGAAATGGGCTTCGATTGGCGCCAGGCGGAAGGCGAAAAGATCACTGTCTTCCTGTCTGAGACTCCCATGGCGGTCGCCATCCGCGAGCACATTGACGAGTTCACGGAACAGACCGGGATCGAAGTGGAATACCTGGTTGTAGCCGAGAGCGATTATTGGAGCAAGCTGACGGTTGACCTGTCGAGCGGAGCGGGACAGTTCGATGTCTTCATGAGCGGTCCCACCATCAATTGGGGTTACGCGGCAGCGGAACAGATCCAATCGGTAGACAAGTTCATGAACGACCCATCATTGACCCCCGAAGACTGGGATTATGATGACTTCTACGGTTGGGCGATGGAATCCAACCGCTGGGATTTGACCCCCGGACCTGAAGGTCTGGGTCAGGGTGATCTGTGGTCAATCCCGATCAACGCTGTGAATAATATCTTCACCTACCGCAAGGACCTGTTCGACGAGTGGGGCCTGGAACCCCCGGATACCTGGAAAGATTGGGCGGAGGTTGCCCGCACAATCCAGGAGAAGAGCGGCGGCGAAATTGACGGCCAGCCCTTCTATTCGGTTGCACAGCGCGGCGCCCTGGACCTGACTACCCTCAGTGGTCCGTTCTACTCCGGTCTGTACTCCTACGGCGGCAGGGATTTTAATGATGACCTGACTCCGGCCATGAACAGCCCTGTATCGGTTGAATTCCAGGAACTGTACATGGACACCATCAAAGAGACCGGTACGGATGAATGGCCCAACATGATGTGGTTTGACGTTATGCAGGGCTTCACCACCGGCCAGTACGCGATGGTCTTCGATGTAGCCGACTTTATCCCGACCTACGAAGGCGAGGACAGTGCGGTCGCCGGCAAGATCGCATTTGCGCGGCCTCCGGCTGGCGATGACGGCACCCGTCTATCCAGCGTCTGGACCTGGGGATTCAGCATGAACGCCCAGGCCAAGGAAGACCGGGCGAAGGCTGCCTGGCTGTTCATGATGTGGGCATCTGACAAGGACAATATGATCGAATTCGCTAAGACCGGCTCATGGCCGACGCGTGAGAGCGCCTGGAACGATCCAGAAGTTGTTGAACTCTCCAGCCAGTATGCCAACTTCCGTGAGATTTTTGACGCAGTCCAGGCTGAAGACACCGCCTGGTTGGTGTCACCCATGGTTGAAGCCTCCGCAGTTGAGGATGTATGGGTCAACGGGCTGCATGATTTCTTCTTTGACAAGGGCACCATGCAGGAAATTATGGATGGTGTCGCAGCAGCCAACACTCAAATCCTGAAGGATTCGGGTGTACTTGAATAAAGTACTTTGAGTAAACAGGTGTGGGGTTGATGTTATCCCCACACCTGAATTTTTTCAGGAGGCGATTTATGGCAGTTTCGTCTGTAACCCAAACCACCCCAGCCGCACCCCCGGAACGAAAACGCAAGAACTGGCTGCCGCTCATTATGACGCTGCCGGCTACCCTGGCGATGATCGGCATTCTGTATCCATTCGGTATTGCGGTCTACTACAGCTTTACCGATATCCGCATCGTCAGTCCTAATGCATACAAGTTCGTCGGTCTGCAGAACTATATTCGTATGGTTCAGAACCCTAATTTCTGGGAATCCCTGGGTAATACTATATTTTTCGCTGTTGTTGCATTGATTTTTGAACTGACATTAGGATTCCTGATCGCGCTGCTGCTGAGCCAGGACGTGAAAGGTGTTGAGATCATGCGGGCTCTGCTGCTGCTGCCGTTGATGCTGGCGCCGGTAATTGCCGGGTTGATGTGGAAGACCATGCTTTCTCCAGGTGGACCGATCAATCACCTGTTCAACATAGGTCCCTATCCATGGCTGGCGGTTCCATGGTCGGCGCGCGCATCGATAATATTTATCGAAGTGTGGATATCAACGCCGTTCGTGGCGCTTGTGCTGCTGAGCGGGTTACAGTCCATGCCGAAGGAACCGTTCGAAGCTGCCCAGGTGGATGGCGCCAGTTTTGGATTCGTTTTTAGAAAACTGATGCTGCCAATGTTAAGCCCCTTTATTCTGATCGTCTTATTATTCCGGGTTGTGGATGTGATGAAATTATTCGATATTATCTTCGCGACTACAGGCGGGGGACCAATGCAGGTCACCACCACCATCCCGATTTTGGCGTACAAAGAAGTCTTTCGTTCATACTTGCTTGGATCAGCGATCGCTAAGGTGCTTGTGCTGTGGTTGATCAACTATCTCGTAAGCTTCTGGCTGGCAGGTAAATGGCGCCAGGAAACTGCTTCAGTAGGGTAGGTGCAAAATGAAGAATATAATAAATAACCGTCTTATCATTTATTTTTTGATGATCCTGGTAGCGATTTATATCCTATTTCCTATCGTATGGATATTTTTGATGTCTTTCAAAAGTAAGATGGACATCATATCCGTTCCACCTAAATTCATCTTCACGCCCACGCTGGATAACTACAAGGCTTTATTCGGAGTGTCCGGCGCAAAGACCCTGGTTACCGGCAGTGCTTTCCTATCATATTTTAAGAACAGTTTGATCCTCTCAACAGGATCAGTAATTCTTGCACTAATCTTGGGATTGCCAGCCGCTTATGCTATTGCTCGTTTCCGGTTCAAAGCCAAGGAGCCGCTGGCGTTTACATATTTGAGCTTTCGTTTTGTACCTGAGTTAACGATTATTTTGCCTCTGTACGTGATCTACCAGCAGTTGAAACTGTACAACACGTATATCGGACTGATCCTGGTCTACCAGCTGATCGCGCTGCCGTTATTGATCTGGATGATGCGCTCCTACTTCGAAGAGATACCGGTGGCGATCGAACAGGCTGCGCAGACGGATGGTTATTCATGGTGGGGATCTTTCTCCAAGTTGGTGCTGCCGCTGGCAGCGCCCGGGATGGCAGCTTCGATTGTGCTGGCGTTTATCTTCTGCTGGAATAACTTTGTGTTCGGCTTGATGCTGGGAGGCAACAGCACCCAGCCGGTAACGGTCGGTCTGCTGAGTTTTATGGGCACCAACGAAGTGCAGTGGGGCTTGATGGCAGCCGCGACAATCGTGGCCATCATCCCTTTATTCCTCCTGGCGCTGGCGGTACAGAAATATATGATCCGTGGTTTGACTTTCGGCGCGGTCAAGTAATTTAGATATATAAAAAGGATTCTCATATGGCAAAAGTTGTGCTCGAGAATGTGCATAAGAATTACGGCGCCCCAGAAGATGCGGTTAAAGGCGCCAGCTTTACCTGCCAGGACGGCGAGTTCATGGTTCTATTGGGACCATCCGGATGCGGTAAGACCACCACCCTGCGCATGATAACCGGTCTGGAAACGATCACCAGCGGAAAGATCATTATCGGCGATAAGGTTGTGAATGACCTGTCGCCTCAGGAGCGCAATGTGGCGATGGCTTTTGAAACTTACGCGCTCTACCCGCCTTTGACGGTGTACGAGAATATTGCATTTCCGCTGCAGGTGATGAAGCTGTCAACCGATGAAATTCACAAACGGGTCACAGAAGTAGCGGAGAATCTTTCCATCACCGATATCCTGGAAAAACGCACTATGGGTCTGGCGGGCGGCCAGATGCAGCGGGTTTCACTGGCGCGCGCCCTTGTGCGCGACCCAACCGTTTTCCTGATGGATGAGCCGCTCTCACACGTGGATGCAGATGTCCGCCACCGCGCCCGGGCTGAGATCAAGCACATGCAGATCGTTTCGGGCGAGACAGTAATCTA
The DNA here is from genome assembly GCA_963753725.1 of uncultured Chloroflexia bacterium. Classification (GTDB taxonomy): domain Bacteria; phylum Chloroflexota; class Anaerolineae; order Anaerolineales; family UBA4823; genus CAVWDI01. Next base: position 539,697 of record CAVWDI010000010.1, read on the forward strand.
TGTCACCCACGACCAGATTGAAGCTGTTGCGCTGGCAGACCGGGTGGTGGTGATGGATCTGGGAGTGATCCAGCAAATTGGTACCGCGCTTGACCTTTATTACCGGCCTGCGAACCTGTTTGTGGCGGGCTTCATCGGTGAGCCGCCCATTAATATTACCCATTGCGAATTGGGGATGGTGGATGGAAAGCTGTCGCTCAAATTGCCGGGTGAAAAGAATATAACTCTGAACCTGCCCCTCGAAGAGGTTAAACCAGAAACGCTGGATGGATTCAAGCAGTACGAAAATCGTGAAATCGTGGTAGGTATCCGGCCGCAAAGGTTAGTCCTTGGTCCACCCGACCCGCAGGAAGGCCTGGGCACAATCCCTGGGGAACTGCTGGTACACGAATTCCTGGGGAAGGAAGGTATCGCGCAAGTGGCTGTGAATGACGTGACCATGGAATGTGTAACTGAGCCAGATATCCCGTTTAATGAAGGTGATGCAGTCAGTTTAAAATTCTCGATGGAAGACATGCATTTCTTCGATCCCGAGACCACTATGCGTGTAGTGGATTAGGAATAAAATATGGCATCTTTAATCGTAGACCAGGTTAGAAAAAGTTTTGGAGAGGTACAGGCCCTCAAAAGGGTATCGTTTGAATGCCAGGATGGCGAGTTCATTGTGATCGTCGGACCTTCCGGGGCTGGTAAGACCACCACACTCAACTGTATTTCTGGAGTTGAATTTCCGGAGGAAGGCACGGTTTATATTGACGGCGAAGATGTGACGGAGCAAAAACCGCAGGACCGGAATGTGGCTATGGTTTTTGAAATCTACGCGCTGTACCCTCAGCATACGGTTTATAACAACCTGGCTTTTCCGCTGCGCTCACCGAAATATAAAGAACCAGAGGACGAAATCGAAACTAGGGTGCAGCGAGTGTCGAAAATGCTGGGTATCGACATGCTGCTGGAACGGCTGCCTCGCCAGCTCAGCCAGGGACAGCGCCAGCGCGTCTCACTTGGACGGGCGCTGGTGCGTACGCCGAAATTATTCCTGCTGGATGAGCCCATCTCGCATCTGGACGCCAAGCTGCGTAATGCTATGCGGCGTGAGCTAAAGTTGATGCGCAGCAGTGTGGCTCAGACCACCGTTTATGTAACCCACGACTATCTGGAAGCTTTATCGCTGGCAGATCGGGTGGTGGTGCTTTTCGAAGGGGAAGTGCTGCAGTTCGACCAGACCAAGAATGTGTACAACCGCCCGGCGGCGGTGGAGGTCGGCAACCTGTTCGGGGACCCGCCCATGATGTTTTTTGAGGGCAGCATCGACCAGGCTAAGCAATTCGTTGCCGCGGATGACAGCTTTATGCTAGTCACCGAGGGGTCGATCAGCGAATTGGAGGCGGACCAGGATGTTATTCTGGGTTTGCGTCCTTCGGATGTTGAAATTGCCCCTCCAAATGAGGGACAAATTCAAGGTGAAGTCTACAGCGTCCAGTATCAATTCGACAGCCAGCTGGTGACTATCCAGGCAAACGGGCATTTAATCGATGTCATCGCTCCAGTAGATACCTCTATCAGTGAAGGCGATAATGCTGGTGTGAGCATTGCCCCAGAGATTTGTTATTATTTTGATAAAGAGACTCATAAAGCCTTATAAGAATTAATTGAACTTTGTCTCAGGAACGCGGTAAGCAAAAGGAGGATTGGCGGCATGGATTCCAGACAGCGAGTTCAACAAGCCCTGAACCACACTGAGCCCGACCGGGTACCACTCGACTTCGGCGGTACTGGCGTCACCACGATTTGCTACCAGGCCTACAATGAGCTCATAAAATATCTGGGGCTCGATCTGGAGTCGTTTAATCCGGATGAATTGGGTGCAGGGACCTGGGCTGGGGTAGTTGGTCCTGACTTAGCGGTCTATGACCGCCTGCATTCGGACGTAAAAATGGTCAGCATGGGCCAGTCAGACGTATGGGAACTGGATATCCAGTACGGCGAGGACTATGACACCTATGTCGATGAGTGGGGTACAACCGTGGTGCGCCCGAAAGGCGGCCATTATTTTGATTACCGCATTTTTCCAATAAAAGAAGGCACTGTCGAGGCGTTTCAAGCCTGGAAGGATTGGCCTGATCCCAACAACGCGGGACGCTGGGAGACATTTCGAGCCGACTGCCTGGAGGCGCGCGCCACCGGGCGAGCAATAACCTCCTTTTCGGTTTTTGGGGGCGGCATCTTTGAACAACCAGCGCGTGTGATGCCGATGGAAGAATTCCTGATGGGCATCGCCTCCGACCCGAAATTCTCCGATATGGTGCTGGGAAAGATGTACGATATCTATTTTGATGCCACAGTGCGCATGCTGGAGGAAGTGGGCGATATCCTGGATGTATGGGTGTACTGGGATGACTTGAGCGGGCAGGACAGCCCGATGATCAGCCAGGGCTGGTACGATAAGCACTTGAAAAAACTGCACCGCAAACTGTTCGATAAAGTGAAATCGATGACCGACGCCAAGATATTTTTCCATATTTGCGGGGCGGCGCGGCCATGGATTCCGAGCTTAATTGAGGTGGGTGTGGATATTCTCAACCCGGTGCAGATTTCGGCGGCCGGAATGGACCCATTTGAACTGAAGCGCGACTTTGGTGATGATATCGTCTTCTGGGGTGGCGCCTGCAACCCGCAAGGCGCGTTGGCGTTCGGTTCTCCGCAGGAGGTCTCGGATGAGGTGAAGCGCAGTATCGATGCCTTTGCGCCGGGAGGCGGGTTCGTACTGGCTAATGTACACAATATTCAGAACCTGGTCCCGCCGGAGAATATTTTGGCTATGTTTGATACTGCTTATGAGTATGGCGGGTATTGAGTAGGAGTAAACGGATATATAACGGGATCAATTGAGGCTCTTGTGAAATATTATTGATTACTTCGTGTACTACCCGCATAAATTCACTATACGCCTACTCATCAGGGTCCCGAAAAACTGGGATTATAAATTCCTCGCCAAAAGACGTCTCGGAATGACAATACCTCGAAACGTCATTCCGACCGCAGGGAGGAATCTATTAAGTGTAGAAGTCAATGGATGTATGGCAGAATCAAGAGATGCGGTTGTATATTGATTTTGATTGGTTGTATTACAACCCGCATAAATTCACTATACACCTACTCATCAGGGTCCCGAAAAACTGGGATTATAAATTCCTCGCCAAAAGACGTCTCGGAATGACATCGGAAGATACATTCTTAGCAACGATTGAATTATAGATATTTTTCACTATAGAGAATCCCACAATGAAAAATCACCCATCCCTTGAATCCATAGAACCAATCAACGGCCTGCTGGCCGCAGTCCAGATGACCGCCGAGCCCGGACAGGTTGAAGACAACCTGACCAAAATTGAAGGGGCGATTGCTGGGTTGCCGTCTGCAGAACACCGACTGGTAGTCACCCCTGAAATGGGAACCAGTGGTTATTTTTTCGGGGAGCGCGAAAAGGTGTGGGATTTGTCCGAACCAGTACCGGATGGCCCCATCTGCCAACGGATCATCGATTTGGCGCGTCAATATAACTGCTACCTGATTGCTGGACTTCCGGAGCGGGAAGGGCACAAACTTTACAATAGCGTTGTGCTGAGCGGACCGGATGGATATATCACCAGGTACCGTAAACTGCATCTGTGGAGCGAGGAAAAACTGCTCTATGACCCTGGCGACCTGGGTTTGGTTATGGCGCAGACCCCGATCGGGAATATCGGGCTGATCATCTGCTACGACCTGTGGTTCCCGGAACAACCCCGTATTCTGCGCTTGATGGGCGCGGACATTATCGCCATGCCGGCCGCCCTGGTGTGGAACGACACTCCGGCGCATGTCAAACACGGTTATTACCTGGCGGATTATACAGCCATGGTTACGGCTGGCGCCAACCAGGTATACCTGGCTATGGCCAGCCAGGTGGGTCGTTTTGGAGACAACTGGTTGTTCGGCAGCAGCATCCTTGCAGGACCTTACGGTTGGCCCCTGCTTGAACCGGCGGACGATGAAAATCCCGCAGTCCTGTTCGCAGAAGTTGATTTTTCATTGGGGCGCAGGATCAGAGGTTGGGGTAAGTTGGATAATTTTGACCAGGACCGCCGCACAGATGTATATGGTGAATACCTTGGATATAGCGGTATGGAAGATAAAATCTCTCCAGGGGAGTGAAGATGAGCGATAAATATTTGCTTGGAATTGATATCGGAACATTCGAATCGAAAGGCACCCTGACCAGGATAAACGGGCAGGTGGTGAGCAGCGCCGCCATTGGACACGAGATGTCTATACCCAAACCCGGCTGGGCGGAGCACGATGCGCAGGATGTGTGGTGGCATGATTTTGTACACCTGTGCCGGCGGATGTTGTCCGAATCGGGCATCGATCCCACCAGGATTGAAGGATTGGGCGTGAGCGCTATCGCGCCGTGCGTGCTGCCTGTCGATAAATCCGGGGTTCCATTAAGACCTGGTATCCTGTACGGTGTGGACACGCGCGCTTCGTTGGAAATAGACCACTTTGAGCGGGAAATCGGCCGGCAAGTCATTTTCGACACCTGCGCCTCGCATCTATCCGCCCAGGCGGCTGGACCAAAAGTGCTGTGGATCAAGAATAACGAGCCCGAGGTGTGGGCAAAAACCGATATGATCCTGACCGGCAGCGGCTACCTGGCGTATAAATTGACCGGAGAGCATGTGATCGATATCTACACCGCAGTCGGTTACGCACCGCTGATAGATGTGCATAAAATCGCCTGGAATGAAGAGGTGGTTAAGTCGTTTATGTCGATGGATCAGCTGCCGCGCCTGCTGTGGAGCTGCGAGGTGGCCGGAAGGGTAACACGGAAGGCGGCCCAGGAGACCGGTCTCGCCGTTGGAACACCAGTCATCGCCGGTACTGCGGATGCCGCTGCGGAGGCTTTGAGCACCGGGCTGTCCCAGATGGGTGACCTGATGCTGATGTACGGCAGCACAATCTTTCTGATCCAAAAAACCAGCAAACTGATCGCAACGGAGAAGATGTGGAGCGCAGTCTTTCTTGAACCGGATACCTATGCCGTGCTGGGGGGCATGTCCACTAGCGGCAGTCTGACGCGCTGGTTCCGGGATAATTTAGCGCCTGAAGAAATGGCAGCCGAAGCGGCCGGCGGTCCTAATGCCTATGCTGCGTTAGCGGAACTGGCGTCTGATTCGCCCATCGGGGCTAATGGACTGGTGGTACTGCCTTACTTCTACGGTGAACGCACACCCATCAACGATCCTCTGGCGCGCGGTCTGATTATCGGCCTGACTTTATCGCATTCCCGGGCGGATATGTACCGGGCCGTGCTGGAAGGTATCTGTTACGGTACACGCCATAATATCGATATCATGCGCGAGGAAGGCGTACCCCCGCAGCGCATCCTGGCTGTCGGCGGCGGCACAAAGAACTCGCTTTGGATGCAGATCATGAGCGACATCGCCGGGATTGAACAATATGTACCAGACCAGAGCTACGGCGCCTCTTACGGGGACGCCTTCATGGCTGGAAATCGGCATCGGTCTATTCGAAGACACCACCCAATCGGTGGAATGGGTAAACCACAGTAAAGTTATTAAGCCGGCCCCGGCGGCTCAAGCATTATATGAACCTTATTATCAAATTTACCGGGAACTGTACCCGGACACGGCCGGAGCCATGCACAAGCTGGCCGGGCTGGTAAGTTAATTCTCTGAGGAGGTTATTATGGCAGAACGTGTATTTTTAATAACATCACATTATATGGGTGTGCTTTATATTGAGGAGTTGCTGCGAGCGGGTGACGAGATCGTTGGTGTAGTCGCCTGGCCGGATGACGGCGGTTGGCATGTTCCCCCGGAGTATGATGTGCGCGCCAAGGCATTTAAACATTACCTGCCGCTGTACGAACCGGACCCGGCCGACCTCAACAAGCCCGAGTTTGTGGAAGTCATCCGCAAGCTGGAGCCGGATTATGTAATTTCTGGTTATTATGCCAGGATTTTTAAGAAGGATATTCTTTCCCTGCCGCCCAAGGGCTGCATTAACATCCATCCCACTGGTCTGCCGCGCTTCAGAGGGCTTTCACCCTATTTCACACACATGTTGTTCGGAGACGACCACAACTATATCAGTATGCACTGGCTGGACCCAGGCGTGGACACTGGGGATATTATCGGGCAGGGAAAGGTAGAAATCCGACCGGATGACACTGGGTTCACATGCGGTCACCGCCTTACGGAAGTCGGCGCGGCCACCTTCCGCGAAAACTGGCCCCTGGTGAAAGCGGGCAAAGCGCCGCGCATCAAGCAGGACGAATCCATCGCCTCTAACTTTTAATTTTTCATGGGACATGGCTGAGATCGATTGGGAAAAGTCCAACCTGGAGATATTTAACCTGGTCAGGTGCATCACCAAACCCTTTCCCGGCGCCTGGACAACCATTGGCGGACATAAGATGAACGTGTGGAAAGCACGCATGGTTGAGGGTCCCAACGAGATATCGGCACAAGAAGCGAAACCGGGAGAGGTCCTGGCGCTGACGGGTAAAGGCATGTGGGTGCAGTGCGGTTCGGGCCAGCTGCAGATTCTGGAAGCAGCCCTGGATGAGAAACCGGATTTGACGCCCTTCGAGCTAGTCGCTCCAATGGGAGGCCAGATAAAACTGATTCTGGGCTGAGGAACAGCATGAAACACCGAGAACGGGTACAAAAGGCGATCCAGCGCCAGGTGCCGGACCGCTGTCCGATGTTCGCTGGATTCACTCCGGAATTTCGCGCCAGGCTGCGGGTAGATATGGTCCGGCGCGGCTTTGAAATGACCGGGGATGATTCCTGCTATGAAATAGAGCGCGCCCTGGATGAAGATATGCTGCTGACCTTCGTCGGGTGGGCGCTTTCTTATTACCAGGAGGGGGATACCTATGTGGATGAGTGGGGCATCCGATGGAAATCGATCGCGCACGATACGCGCTACGGCAGGGGGCACTACACCGAGATGGTCGAACACCCCCTTGCGCAAGAAGGCGCCATCGGCAGTTACCAGCCGCCCGATCCCGAGCGGCCCGAACTGTACACCGATGCGGGGCGAGTGATCCGGCAGTTTAAGGACGAATATTGGATTGTAGGCGCGGTGGTGTGTACCGTCCTGGAGGCGGCCTGGGGACTGCGCGGGCTGGAAGCGATGATGATGGATTTCGTTGGAGACCCGGACTTAGCCGAACAGATCCTGGATATCCCGTACCAGTACCACCTTACTGCCGCTAAAAAACTGGTCGAAATGGGAGTCGATATGATCTGGATCGGGGACGATATCGGTACCCAGCACACGATGATGATCTCTCCACATACATGGCGGCGATTCTTGAAACCGTTGATGGCGAATTTTATCGCTGAATTGAAGGAAATTAACCCGGATGTGGTGGTGGCTTACCATTCGGACGGCAATTTTTACCCTGTCATCCTGGATTTTATTGAGATCGGCCTCGATATTCTGAATCCCATCCAGCCAGCCAGTATGGATCCATGGAAGTTAAAGCAGGAATTTGGAGACCGTTTGAGTTTTTGGGGTTCGGTGGACGTGCAGCACACCCTGCCGCTGGGAATGCCGTCTGAAGTGATGGAGGAGGTGCTGCTGCGTTTGCGCACGATTGGGCAGGGAGGCGGTTTAATTATCGGTCCTACGCATTATGTACAGCTCGACACGCCGCTGGAAAATTTCTGGGCGATGGTGGATACGATTACCAATACGGGGTATGAGGATTTGTAGGGTGATATTTCGGCAGGTTGTAACATGTATTGAATAGGTGCAATGCACGTGGTTTCGTGCATTGCACCACATAGAAAGATGTAGGATAAGATGCCTCTGAAGAGACGCTGCGCAGCCATCTTGTCCTAATCGACAGGAGAATAAATGTCCGAATACTTATACGCGTTCGACATCGGCACCACGGGTGTGAAGGCGGGCGTATTCACTCCCAATGGTGAATTGATTGGCACGACTTACCGCGAATACGGCGTGTCTTATCCCGGTCCGCAGTGGGTGGAACAATCCATCCCGGAGATGTGGGAAGCGCAGCGCCTGGCATCCCGCGAGCTGATCGAACGGTACAACATCAACCCGGACGATATCGCAGCGGTCGGCATCTCTTCCCAGCGGGCTACATTTGTGCCGCTGGATAAAGACCACAAACCACTAACTAATTTTATCGGTTGGCAGGATAAACGCAGCATCCAGCAATGCGAGCGAATGAGTGAACTGATCGGCGCTGAAAAGTACTACAAGATCGCCGGATTGCCTTTAGAACCAACCGCGGCCGTCTCAAAAATCGTGTGGCTGCGAGAAAACGCACCTGAAATATTCGAGTCCGCGCAGCAATTCGCCTCAACACAGAACGTGCACCTGGTGCAGCTTGGCGTGGAAAACGCGCCCTGCGACCTGCCGGATGCAGCCTATATGGGGCTGCTGGATGTGGATGGATGCCTTTGGAGCGGGGAACTATTAGATTTGTTGGAAATTCCTCCCGAGAAAATGCCTCCCTTAGCGCCTTCTTGCCAGCTTGTGGGGCAGGTATCCCTTGAAGCGGCCCGTGCGACCGGTTTGGCGGTTGGTACACCCGTGGTGACAGCCGGAGGCGACTTGCAATGCGCGGGTGTGGGTATGGGAGTGGCCGCGCCGGGTTATGTTTCGGTGGGCATCGGTACGGGAGGCGGGGTGCTGATCTACCTGGATAAGCCGCTGCGGCATCCCGACATGGCGCTCAACTGCCTCCCGCACGCCATCCCGGGCGCTTGGGAGATGGAAGGCATCTGCTTGGCCTCCGGCGCTGCCTACAAGTGGTATCGGGATGTGTTGGGCGGGGAAGAACGTGAAATTGCAGCCAGCTTTGAGGTAGATGCGTATGATGTGCTCAATGAAGGCGCCTCAAAAGTTGCGCCAGGCTCGGGCGGTCTGATTGTGATGCCCTCCCTGGTGGGCGCCGGCGCTCCGAACTGGTTTCCCAAAGCAAGGGGAGCCATCCTGGGATTGACCCTGGCGACCGATAAGAATACCCTGACAAGGGCTGTGCTGGAAGGCATCTGCCTGGAAATCCGCTGGATGCTGGAAGCCGCCCAGCGATTGGGTACGAATATCGAGGAAGTGCGCATCTGGGGCGGCGCGGCGAAATCCGACCTGTGGAACCAGATCGCGGCGGACGTTTACGGGGTTCCGGCGGCGGTTACTGCTGTACCGGAAGCCGGGTTGGTTGGCGCGGCTATCTGCGCCGGGGTGGGGGTGGGTATCTACGAGAACGCTCAGGAGGGCGCCCGTTCCATGGTGCGGGTTGAGCGGCGCTACGAACCGGACCCGAAATTGAGCGCCAGGTATGATGAAATGTTCGATATTTATAAGACGGCCTATAAGGCGCTGGTGGAGGCGGGGGTTTATGAGCGTATGGCTGTACTGGAAAGTTGATTGGTGTGATGATGACAGAAATGACATCTCGACAGCGGGTGATGACCGCATTGAACCACCAGGAACCCGACCGGGTGCCGTTCGACTGCACGTTTGGCAACACGGCTTACAATCGCCTAGAAAAATATCTAGGGTTCAAGCCGCAGCAGGAAGTGCTGCCGGGCAGCCCGTGGTTGAGTGTGCGTCCGCCCCCCGAATTCTTAAGCGAACTGGGTGTGGATTTGTTCTATCTGGGTTTGGGAGACTGGGGAACTACGGGTAAATTTGAGTACGGTATGCAGACGTATACCGATGATTGGGGCATCCCATTCCGTAAAGCGGAGAATCCGTCTGGTGTACATTACGAGTTTTCGGGACATCCACTGGCGGATGCGACCATTAAGGACCTGGAGGATTACCCATGGCCGGATCCATATGATCCGGTCCTGGTGGAAGGTTTGGAAGATAAGGCGTGCGACCTGTATGAAAACACCGAATTCGCGCTGGTTGGCAGGTTCAACAATCCGATTTTCGAGCAGGCTTTTATGCTGCGCGGTATGGAGCAGTTGTTTATGGACATGGCGCTCGACCCGGATTTTGTGGGCGTATTGATGGACAAGCTCACCGATATCGCGGTAAGCCTGATCGAGGTTGGTTTAAAAGCCTGCGGGGAGTATCTGACTATCCTGCGCCTGGCGGGAGATGATATGGGCCAGCAGGGCGGCACGCTGTTGAGCCCGGCTATGTTCCGGAGCATTATCAAGCCGCGCTTTGCACGTTTATACCGGGAAGCCAAAGACATGCTGCGCCAGTACAACCCGGATGGCAAGATGATGGCGCATACGGATGGGGATGTTTACCCGTTCATCCCGGATTATATTGAGATGGGTCTGGATGTGCTCAACCCGCTGCAGCCTTACGTGGAGGAGATGGAGCACGATAAAATAAAAGGCGAGTTTGGGGAGCGGTTGTCTTTCCATGGGGGCATCGATCTTCAGAAAGTGCTGCCTTTCGGGACACCGGGTGAAGTGCGTGCTGAGGCAGTTAAAACAATCCACGCTTTGGGAGTGGGAGGGGGATATATCCTGGCGCCGACCCATTATCTGCTGCCGGACGTGCCGCCGGAGAATGTGATCGCGCTGCGGGATGCGGTGATGGAGGAGGGGAGATACCCATTGGAGGGGTAAGGGGATGGGTAATGCAATACTCAAGCGGGCACTGCCTTCAGCAGACCATTATCGATCGACTGCTGGATGGTGTATCCGGGCGGAACGACCAGGAATTCATTTTCGTTCCAATCTCCCTTCACAAGCATCTCGATCAGGCGCCGGTTTCCCTGCAGGCGCTCGAAAACCCAACCTTCTTTTTCGGCTTTTTCACGGGCGATCTTTTCGTAGGGCTCGTTGTCCCCGAGACCCATATCGATAAACACAGCCCGGGAGTAGTGCTGCGACCAGGAGCGCATGGTTTCCATCAGGTGGTCGGCGCTCTCTTTTCCAAATTTGCGCATATATTCCTCGTACTGGTTTTCCTGTTCTTCGATGCCGGCCGCGCCTAACGCCACGCTGGCGCCGTCATCGTTGCGCTCAATATAGTCGACGCTGAACCAGTATGTGCCCGGGTGGTGGTTAAACTCTTCCTGGTAGCGCTGGTGCGAACCCAGGTAAAGGGTGATGCAGTCGTGGGCGCGCGGGATAACAAGCTGGGTATGGTCGCTGACTAGTCCGACCGTGGAGGTTCCGCAAATGCCGTAAGCCAGCAGAAGGGCATCATACTTATCCTTTTCAACCGCATTTATTTCGTCCTGCAAAGCGGCGCGTAAATTTTTGGGTGTATTGTGCAGACCCTGGTGGAAAAGCCGGATCGTGATGGTGTTAGACGAATTTGCGGCAGCGATATAAATACTGCGCGCCATTGCTTCACAGGTCAGCGCTAGATAATGAGTTAAATTTTACCTTTCAGATTGCTGGTTACAATTTCCCAATGATACCCTGAAAATCAGATAATAATGAGGCGGATTTATCTTCCACACCCTTTTATTAGAATTTGCAAATCAAACGAACTGTGTTGATTTTTTTTCTTGGGCAGCGCTTTGACAATCTAACAACTTCACTGGGGAGGAAAATGAAGGGTACAACCGACTGACCAATACCTAAATACCCAAATCCTACTGCAGCTTATATCGGCCGGCTTCTTTGAGTACATATATTGCCTGCCAGGTGATCCACTTGCTGGGGTCTTTTTGTTTCACAAGTTGGACCGGCATCTTGTCGATGGTGGCGTCCACACGCCAGAGTCCGTGTTTTTTGCGCTTGCTCTCCAGGAAATCCAGCGCTGGTTCCAAACGAGGGTCGTGGATTAAACACAGATCGGTCAGGATCACCAGCATCTGCAGGATATCGCTCTGGTAGTTGCGCGGGAAGCCGAACTTCCACCAGTGCCGGCTGGGTACGCCGCGTTTGGAGGGGTATTCCGCCTTGGAAAGGTCCTGCGAGAGGTAAAATTCGGCCGCCCGGTTGATGGCTGCAATGGTTTCCACCGAGCGCTCACCTTCCGGAATTTCTGACAGCGCCCGCAGCGCGTGCGCTCCGCCCCATGCACAGGGTAAATCGCCGTTAAAATGGCAGTTCAGATTGGATTCAAGCATGATCCTTGATAGGAAATCCACCGCCCGCTGAATCCTTTCATCTTTGAGCGTGTATCCCAGGCGCAGCAGTATCCAGGTCAGCATCCCGTCGTAACAAATCAAATCGCAGTCGTTGAACTTGTGGTACATCTTGTCCTGGACGGGGAAGTCGCCTTTGGGGGACTGGGTGGTGGAGATCACAAACTCGGCGCCCTTGCAGATAGCCTCGTTCAAACTTGCGCCGAGTTCGGCCAGGTATTTAAGCTGCCAGTCGGTGCTGACGTACATGGGAGTCAGGGCTGATTCTGGATTATCCCACCAGCCATCTTTGTCCTGCAGTTTCAGGATGTCCTGGACTGGCTGGGAGGTCATTATGGCTCCTTTAGCCTGTATAAGATCGGCGTCATCTGCAGGGCGAGCGAGGATTTTCTGCAATGTGAAGGTGCGGACGGATGGGTTGTCGTCTTCCAAAAGCCAGGCGATTGGATCTTCTATGATAACTTTGGCGGTGGGGGTCATTTAATCCTTCCTTTCGAATGAATTCGTCGGCTGCATAATTGATTTCATGTGATTGTTCTAGCATAATTATATTTGGATTTATGTCAATTCGCGGCATATATTTGGATAGGATTTTTATTTGGAGGGGGTGAATAAAAAATGACGCGATTGAAATCGCTCTTGATGGGCTGAAGCCGATCATAGATCCCTCGCAAGCTCGGGACAAGCCTGCGTGGATGAGTTGTACTACTTACCCGGGACAATGTTGGAGGGTTGAGTTGATCCACCAGCGCAGGTTGGTAGTTGGCTGCAAGCCCTTATGGGTAGACTTGAGTTTGCCAATTGTCAGGCTCTAGGACCGGCTGTCCTCGGACTTTGAAAAAACGCATAATTTTTGTTTATGTGGGAACTGTGTACACATCAAAATTAGCACACAGGTCAGCCAGTCCTTATATTTAAAAGACCCCAAGGACTAAAAATCCTCAGGGTCTTATTATTAATAACTATCCAAACTTACTGCAGCGGCGGGGTGGGTATGACAGGTTTCTCGCGCAGGTTGGTGATCTGTACGTAATTGGCGTCCACCCAGGCTTGTTTCTCGGGCGTAACCTCCTCTGCCACGGCGATCACCCACCATTCCCCGTCTTCACTGATGCCGACCACCTCTGCAGGCGTGCTGACCGCGACCACGCCATAACTGGCGTATTCCGCGCCAGGTCCGCGGTAAACCTTGGTCGACTGGACAAAGGTAGCCGTCATGGCGCTGCTGACCGGTCTGGGGACTTCCACCAGGTTGAGCGAAGGCGTTGATTCTACGGGTACACCATCCGTATTGTTGGTATCGACAAAATCAGCGCTCACCCAGCCCTGCTCATCTAAAGAGATTTCCTGGGGAATCTTTACCACCCACCAGCCGCCATCCTCGCTGACACCGGTGACTTCAAAGGTCGTCCCCTCCGGCACCACACCGTAGGTGAGGTACTCGGTCCCGGGACCGCTGCGAATATTGATCGCATCTTTAGCGATTGCAGTGGGCGTGTCTGCGGCGGGTGTCGGCAGCACGATCTGGGTGCCCCCGCTCAGAAAGATCATGCGCCCCTGGTCTTCAGCGAGATCAAGCGTCAGAGAGTTAGCCTGCACAAAGTAAGTTACCGCTTCTCCAAGCAGGGTGGTGTATAAGCTGGAGAATGAGGTCGTGCCGCAGTCCGCCAGGGTGGCGGCTCCCAGATCGATCGAGATCTGGTTACCGGTTGTGGTGAATTCTCCTTCACCAGAATTGCAGTCTGCAACGTAGGATAACGTCCCATTGGAATGAAATACGATGGTGTAATTCTGGGGGTCGGGGATCAAATCGAAGGTAGAGGGGTTATTGTCAACCAGTTGACCCCACTGCCAGTTTATGTAGGTGATATCGGAAGGAGGCGCTTCTCCACCTTCTCTAATAACGCCGTACTGCAGGGAAGTGATCAACCCATCCAGCTTTGTGAGGTCCGGCTCCCAATTGTTCGGGTCAAGACCGTTCAATGCTGCGGTCACCTCCTGGAAATACAACGGGTATTCAGAATCAGCCCTTTCTTGTTCTTCGTCGGTGACTTCCTCCTCCAAAGGCAGGAATGGGGTGGTCACCGGGTAGAAGAAGGTGATCAGGTACTGACCATCGCTGCTTAAGCCCTGGAAAGTATAGAACCAGGGTGGATTGTCACTTGTGATTGGGTTAGGGTCGCTGGCAAAACGGGAGACGAAACGTACCCCTCCCCCAGATAGGATATCCAGATAAGCGGCTTGCACCTGCAAATCAGAGTTGCCGGTGACTTCTTCGTACGGCAGGATTGTAAGACCTGGGACAGGGATTGGTTCGGGCTTTTCTCCGAGCAGCTCAATTAAATCGTCCATACTTGCTGCGAGGGTTTCATCTTCTGCGGTTTCCCATAATTCAAGGTAGTCAGTTACCGGGATGATATATATGACCGGGTCATCGGGTTTTGCCTCGCCATCTTCAGCGGTGAAATTCACCTGGATATGGTCGGGCAGTCCGACCGGTCCAGGTGATTGGCCCTGGTCGTAGGGGGTACCGTCAACGCATTCTGGCTGGTAGGCGTAAGGGAAACTGGTCGGGTCAACCGTTACGCTGGCCGGGTCGATGCCGGCATTGCAAGCTGTATCTGCAACCGGTTTTTCCAACTCATCGCCTGCCTCGAATGTCATCTTTCCTGCTTCATCCAGCAAGAACAACTCCAGCCCATCTTCACCCATTCCGTATGATTCGACATTAGCCAGTAATCCCAGGTATTGGTCGTAAAGCGAATCCGAACCGCATTCTGCCAGGTTGGTCACTCCAGGTTCGAGGGTGATGAAATTTCCGGCCCGGGTGTACGAGCCGCCCCCGGTGTTGCAGTCAGCCTTAAAGTTATAGGTGTTGTCTTCCCACAAAACCAGGGTGTAGTTTTCAGGATCGGGCACAATAGATTGCGCGGCCGGTTCAGTTTCACTTAACGCCAACCAGCGCCATTCGATATTCTGTATCTCTTCGAAGGAGACCGTTTTTGGCTGCTCCGGTTCTTCCGTCTCTGCGATCGGTTCCTGAGTAGGCGTAGGAGATTCAGTGGGGGCAGCCGTTGGTGCTGGCGTTGCAGCAGCAGGCGGGAAAACACCCTCGCAGGCTGTCAGAACCAGCATAATAATAAAAATAGGTATTAATAAAGTTCCAATCCTATTCATTGTCCTCTTCCTTTTTTATATCTAAAATTTTACTGGCGAGGTATTACCTGTCTAAATGTTTGTCCAGTATAAAACGAATACACCTACATTTTAGTTGCAATTTGTCGACCGTGGGATATAAAATGGTTAAGATTCTTGATGAAAATGGTTAATTCGTGGGTTATATTCGCGTTTTTGGCGGATAATTTAGCCCGAGCATCCCCCGGTAAAAAGAAAAGCTCCACAGACATTATCTGTGGAGCAGTTTGACCAATTTTACACACCAGACTGAGTACCTATAGTTTGGTGTGGTGGATTATTGATTAGCCCTATTCTAGGACTGTTAGCCCTTCTTGAGGACTGGAAGCCCGTTTTTGCTTTCGGATACAACGTAACCGGCAGGCACTGCGTCCAGTGAGCCTTCATCTTTTACGGCTTTCGCAAAGAAATACAGTGTTTGCTCTTTGCCGCTCTTCAATACGCGTGTTGTGGAATGTAGATAGTAGGTGGTTCCTTTTGAGTTTGTGTAACTGAATGCCATGTTTCAACTCCTTTGATATAAATAGTGATTGATGCCTTGGACTGTTCCATCGTCCAGCCCGAGGCTTTTTGAGGTGTTTTGCTACTTTCCCTCTGTATGAAATTATACAACAAAATGGGGTTTTTTGACCGCTAAAAATATTAAGATATATATACAAATTAATGATCAATAATCTCTGACGATATCGTAATAATGGACGATGCAGTCCAATTTTTGCTCGACTTCATCCCACGGCACATCGATGCGCTCAGGCTGGTGGTCGCTCGATAGCATCAGGCGGTGGCGCGCATCCCAGTCCTGTGCGTACTCCACGATCGGGTCGACCATGCCGTAGGTGGTGAGGATTAGTTTTGTGGAGTTGAAGGCGCATAATAACAGGAAAATTGACAACAGCGAAAGATTTAGGTAGCGCGATTTTATCCTGGGAGAGAGCAAACCCCCGCAAAACGTTCCGATCGCAAGCCAGGTAGTGGGGATGAATTGTGAACGGGGAGGGATAGGCACCTGCGCTACGTAAGTCCCGGGGATGAAACTCAACCAGACCATACCGGCTGTGAGCAAAAGGACAATTGTGAGCGAAACCAGTCGACCTGTTTTTACCACCCACCCCAAGTAACCGAGGATAAATATACCGACTAATGCCAGCCATCCTGGACCAGCTAATACATCCCCCATAAAGGTGAAAAAGAAGGTTGTATTTGTTTGGACAAGTGTGAGCATATCCGGTGGAGGCGGGTAACCCTGGACAGTGTGGCGCCCATAATTACCGGGGGAAAGCAGGGTCACCATTGCGCCGGTAATGGCACCTACAAAAGCTGCGCTGGTGATCAGCTTGATATCCCGGCACCTTTTGCAGAGTCAGAAAAGCGGCCAGCAGCAGAGTGGAATTTAATGCCAGCATCGGCAGGGTGGCTACTTCGTGGGTGGTTGTGATCAGGAAGGAAAGTGTGAATGCGAGCAGGGCGTACAATCCCGGGCGGATTTGGTCGCCCTGGAAGGTTAACCACACCAGCAGCAGGTAGAGCGGCAGCAGTATTAGAACCGGAAGTAGAGCGGCGGAAGACACGAGCCAGAACAACGTTTTATTGGGGTCAGGCGTCAATGAAAAGACCAGGAAAGGGATCAGCATACCGCAGGCCATGCTCCAGAGCAGGCGCCTGTTTTTATGATCTGAGAAGGGTGTCAGGAGATACGAACTTACAGATGCAGAAAGGACGATCAGCAAAATCTGGATCAAAGATGCCCACCTGAAACCGCTGGCGGCGAACAATACAAAATTGGAAAAGAAGCGCCCAGACCAGGTTATATAGAAATTGATCACCGTGGGCAGATAGCCATTTTCTAATACATTAATGTGATAACAGAAATCATCCCCGTACATGCGGGCATGCAGGGACATATAAAAAAACAGCGCAATCCCCACCAGACCGGCCAGCAGGCTGAGGTACAGGTATATCCTTTCAAGGTAATCACTACCGGCAGTGATATCTGGCAGCACAGCGAAAATTGACCAGACGACCAGAGTCAGCAGTACCACGATCACAGTCAGAAGGTAACGTCCGGCATCGATATATTGGGTGACCAGCAGGATAGACAGCAGCAGCGCGACCAGGACAATCGTCAGCGCCCCTATCCGGTGGTCATGTAGGGGGCAAAAGCGGTCTGGGATTGGGTTACGCCGGCTGAGCAGGTACAGGACGAGGAATATGATGGGTGTCAACAGCGCCGCCATTCCCAGGAAGCGGGTGAAGGAGAGTATTTTAAAACCGTTGGCGATTACCACTAGGCCAAAGGACAGCAAAAGGCTGGAGACTATTAAAATCAGCAGGCGAGCGAGTTTCATGATTGAGGCGTCGGGTCAATAGACGGGTCAGGTGGAATTTTTTTTACGACGCTGCTTAATATATCCCACACTTGGTCGTCTGTATAGGAGGATACCATCCGATGGCAGAAGCCTACCTGGAGATTCTAACAAATACAATCGCTAGCCTGGAGCTGAAGACCTCGCCGGAGGTCTCGCTTGAATGCAAGCATTACTTTTCGGGAGCGGCGCTTTACGCCGATGGAAAGATATGCGCCTCACTATCAACTGCAGGTATGGATTGAAACTGCCGGTAGAGATCAGGGCTCAATGGATCAAGAGCGGTGATACGGGAGAGTTAGGAAATAATGATAAAACTCCCACGGATAAGGAGTACGTCCTGTTGCTTGATATTTTCGTGCAGAACGCCAGGAGCCTGGTGAACCAGTTTGAAAATGGCATTGAATCTCTCCTTGCTTAAGAAACTTCTAATATTGGGCTGGAATCCTTTACCTATTTATATGATTGTTTATAATCTTATCTAATAAATTATTTCTCAGGAGGAATTACGATGATCACAAAAGGAACCCATGTACCCATCCTGGTGCGCGATCAACAAGAAGCGCTGGAATGGTTCACAACCAAGCTCGGTTTTGAGGTCAAGGCCAATGACCCGTTTCCGGATAACCCGGATCATTTCTGGATCACAGTCGCTCCCCTGCAGCAGACGGATATCGAGATTATCCTGCAGCCGCCTTTGTGGGGACCGGATGGCGAACCGGATGAGCGCGCCCGGATGATCGGCAAGCAGCCTGGCTTTGTGATGGTTTCGACGGACTGTCGCAAGGACTGCGAGGAATTGAAGGCCAGGGGAGTAAATTTGGTGGATGAGCCCATGGAGATGCCGTGGGGTGTCTCGGCGTTGTTCGCTGATTTGTATGGGAATGTGCACAATATTTTAGAACCGCGCATGGAATGATGAGGATTTGGTAGATTAAAACCCACCATCGGCGGACTATAGTCTACCCATAGGGGTTTTTAACCGAGCGTCGACCCAGGTCGACGCTTTTTTCAGGCTGTTGAAAAAGCAGCCCAGCCTTTTTTGTTTAATCGTAATGCTTTCGGAGACTTGTTTCAAGGACTCTTTCGAGATATTTTCTTTGTTTTGAGTGATATATGTTGATATAATCATTTTTCGCGATAATTTTATGGAAAAACTTTTTATACCCAGGATTTATTATGATAATGTGACTATGTCTGTAGTAAGCCTTAAGTTTGATTCGGATATTGTGGGTTATGTTGATGAAGAGCACTAAGATTTTGGCTGATCACCCCGTTTGGCCGCAGATTTTCAGGAAATGCTTCACAAAAAAAAATCAATCTCCTTATGATTGGAATAGTTTTAGCCCTTGCAGCAGCAACGTCCTGGGGAGCGGCCGACTTTTTTGGCGGCCTAGCTTCACGTAAACTTAACCAGTTTCAGGTTTTGCTGTTAGCATCCTGCAGCAGCTTAATATTGTTGTTTTTGTTAGCGGTTATTTCGAAAGAATCCCTTCCCTCTGTTAACAATATCATCATAGCGCTAGTTGCCGGAATAATGGGATCGCTTGGGTTAGCAGCTCTTTACAAAGGATTAAGTTTGTGCATTGCAGCCTTGGTTGCATCTGTGGCTGGTGTGATATCAGCGATTATTCCAACGCTTGTTGGTTTATTTTTTGAAGGGCTTCCTGGTATATTGAATTTGATCGGTTTTGTGTTGGCGATTGTTGGCATTTGGATGGTAACTCAGTCGAATGATGGAAATGGCAAAATCGTTCAAGTAGGGTTAAGGCTAGCAATCTTGGCAGGTATTGGTTTTGGTGGATTTTTAACTTTGATTGCCCAGATCGAAGGGGAGCAAGTTTTTATGCCGCTAGCTTTCGCAAAATTGGCGTCACTTATATTAGCATTTATCTTGTTGCGTACTCGTCAGCTTTCTATTCCAAAACCGACTGCATCGCCTATTTCCATATGGACTGGTTTTCTGGATGCTGGTGGAAATATTTTGTATCTCTCCGCCACCCAATTCACAAGATTAGATTTTGCAGCGGTATTGTCTTCGCTTTATCCGGTAGGAACAGTGCTATTGTCCAGCATAATCTTGAAAGAAAAAATATCTGCATACCAATGGATTGGTGTGGGTATATGTATTGCTTCAATCATATTGATTACCTCAGGGTAATTGTTGAAATATGTTGGTTTATGTAGGATCTATCTCCAATTACACAACGATTCGCCTTCGACTTTGGTACGCGGCGCGAAAATCACCCTGACCCGCAGCCTGGTGGAAGCCTCCGGCGGCAGCGGCAGTTGGACATTAGACCCTTCCAGTTATATCAACGGCGGGAGCCATATCGATCCTGCCCCGTAGTTCATCAATCCTATCGACCCAACCACTGCTCCGACCACTGATTGGAATTTACGACTTTCAAAGAATTTACCAGCTGTCGACACGAAAAAATGACTTTGTCAGCGCAGCTTTTGATCTGGATAATAAAGCGCGCATTGTTGATGGGGGTACAGACGGCACGCCGACGGTCGATATGGGGGCATATGAGGGCTATCCATACGGTAAGTATCTGCCTGTAGTATATTTCGTTGATTGAATAGACAAATATACTAAACGCCGTTAATTGTAAAGATTACTCTACTATATACACTGGAATCAGGGCTGCCTTTTCATTTGAGGCAATCCTGTTTCGATTAAATCGGATTTGGATTCCGATCATGGTGTGTACTATCAAAGATCACTCGTTTGAGCGAAAACTGAAGTGAGAAGGGTGAACCTCTACAAAGTCCCAATCAGTATTTATATGAGTACTTGTTCTTTTAGTTGCGTTACTTTCACCTGGAGGGGAACGGACATGCATAAAATAATTCTGATTTTGTCTGCGGTTGCTCTGTTCATGGCAGCCTGTTCAACGGGCGGATTACTCCAAGAGGATAAGCCTACACTTGAGCACATTCCAGATACCAACACATCTGTCGCAGCCCCAACCAGCACTCCCGTTCCAACCCAGCCGCCACCAACGCCCACAGTCGAACCGTCGCCACATTAACACCCAGACCTACCATTGACCTGGAACTGGTACTCATACCCGAGATCACGGCAGCATATGAGGTGGAATACATCGGCTTAAAAACCTTCGACGAGGTGCAGATTTTGGCAAAGCAGTTCGGGGATGGCGAATTGGCGGTAGTCCTGGCGCACCAAGGCACTATTGGGGCGAACCAGCGCGACTGGGAGCAATTCGCCAGACTGCTCGCTGGGCGGGTTTACTCGGCGTCGACGCTGGATTTTCGGGGAAGAGGGCAGTCCAAAGGCGATATCAACTCCACTAACCTGCTCATCCGCGATATGCGCGCTCTGATCAAGCGCCTGTAGGAAGATGGATTCGAGAGCATTGTGTGCATGGGTGGAAGTATGGGCGGCTCGACCTGCCTGCGGGCAGCGGTGGAATACGATCTGGAAGGGCTGGTGGTCATCGGCAGTTTAATGGGTAACGGCGAACCCACCAGGATTAAAACCGACGAACTGGCCGCACTGGCGATGCCCAAGCTGTTTATCACCACTGAGAACGACCGCTACGAACCAATTCCCGCGGCAGTAGAAGATATGTACGAGATCGCGCAGGAGCCCAAGCAGTTCAGGGATTTCCCAGGGGAAGCGCACGGCACGGAGATGTTCGACCAGCCTTACGGGGAGGAGTTTACGGCGGAGCTGATGGCGTTTCTGGAAATGCTGCGGTGACCCGGGTTCATGATTGGTAAATCTACGGTGTTTGAATCTCAGGACTGGCAGTCCTAATTATTCTAAAGGAATTGGGGGGAATTTTCTCCGCCAGGTTGAAGATAACACTGATATTGCACACAGGACTGCCAGTCCTTGGCTGAAGAGAATTCAATACCAGTAGTCAATAGTTGTTGATTAGGCAGCCAGTATTGAGATGGTGCGCTGAATATAATATCACGCCGGGCTGCCAGGTCCACTTGATTTTAATAATAAAAATTCCCATTTCGCCTTTTTTAACCTATAATATTAATAATCATCAGTTTTTCATTTATTCATAAGGTCTTACTGTCGGGAGGTTAAGATGCGCGATGCGACTAATATCCAGATTCAGGAATTAATTATCCATATCCTCGACCCGCAGGGGCAGGGGCTGGTTCTTTCCAATATAATGCTGCCTCTGGAGGGCAACCAACCGCTGGTAGATTATTTCACCACCCACATCCAGGCTACCCTGGGTGATGGCTCGATCAAAGCCGCCCGCTTCCGCAACATTAATCCCGAACAATCTTCGGGGTCCTGTCAGGCAATCTTAAGCGGCGGAATGACCCTTGTTGAAGGGTCCCAGCAGCTTGCGCAGTCATTGTTTGCCATCATGGAGAACGATATGCGCATCACCTCTGGTGACCTGGCGGTGGCGCTCTTTTCGGCTGAGAATTACCCTTACTCACATTTCCTGGCCATCTTGAAGATCGACCCGGCGCAGATCTTCCGGCACGTGATCCAGGAGGACAGCCTCGGGAATGTGTACGTCAGCTTCGAACCGGAAGCGATGGCATTTACGAACGAGCGATTACAGAAATGCGCGGTCATCCAGCCGCTGGACCCACGCCATCCCAATTTCGATATGCTGCTGCTCGACCGGCAGGCGCGCCTGGAAGAAAGGGCAGTGGCGCGCTTCTTCACTGAGACCTTCCTGGATGCTGAGGAAGCCTATGACTCGCGCAAGTACACTGAAAAATTTGTGCGCAGCATCGCCGAAGCCCGCAACCGGCTGCAGGAATCACTTTCCCCGCGTGACGAAGCCAGGATCGAGAGCCAGCTGCTTGAAGCAGTCAGCTCGCCGCGCATTAACTGCGATGTGTGGGTGGATGAACTCCCGCTCAGGAAAGAGATCAAGTTGGAGATCGACCAGTCGCTGCGCGATAACATTCCTGACCGGCAGTTCAGTTTTGACAAACAGGTTGCCCAGCGCCTGACGCGCAAGATCAAAATGCGCGGCGACGATGGGCTGCGCCTGGAGGTCAATTCCGAGAATTTCTGGACGGTGGTAGTCTCGGAGGAACGTATTACCGAT
Organism: uncultured Chloroflexia bacterium; assembly: GCA_963753725.1. Classification (GTDB taxonomy): domain Bacteria; phylum Chloroflexota; class Anaerolineae; order Anaerolineales; family UBA4823; genus CAVWDI01. Next base: position 562,442 of record CAVWDI010000010.1, read on the forward strand.
GATCCCGATCGTGCACCGTATTACCGGGTGGTGATCGAGACGGAGGACTGGCGCAAGGTGGTTTAGTCCACGAATTTTCGCTAATCTTCACTAATTTCAATTTAAAATATTAAAATCCGGGAACAAATCCCGGATTTTTTCGTTGAAAGAATAGTGATTAGAATTAAGGATAAGGGATAGGTGACTCGTCCTGAATGCAGAAATCTTCAAGGCTCTCAAAGGTCTGCGCGTTATAATTCATCAGCGTTGGATGGAGCATTTATGGCAGATGTATTGACATTTCTTATTGATGGTTGGTTTTTGAGTTGGCTTTAAGCCGCAGAGAATTTTTACGTCTGGCAGCGGCAGCCGCTGGTTCAAGTCTGTTTGCGAATATAAATCTGGCATCCGGTTTAGCTGAAAGCGGGTTTTCCGCGCCTGATTTGCAAAGCTATTGGAGAATACCCGCCTTCGAACTGGGGTATGCATCCGACCGGGTTAAACCAGGAGCGCATCGTGCTATCGTGAAATCGGCCGATGTTCTGTCCGCAGAAAACTGGACAAAATTTTGGGTACTGAGACCGACGCGGGATGAATTCGTGACCAAAAATGGGGATTTGATGTCAACGTTTGCGGCTGCGAACGGGATAAAATTGCACGGGCACTGTATCTGCTGGCACCACCAAAATCCGGATTGGCTGCTCAATGTTCCGGCCAGTGAGATTGATAAAGTGCTGGAAGAACATTTCCAATTGATCGCCGAGCGCTGGGGGGACCATTTCTACTCCATTGATGTGGTCAACGAAGCGTATGTGAACGGCTACCAGGAACCCAGCCCTTTTTCAAACAGCCTGGAATTAGCCTTCGAACTGGCTGCCCAATACCTGCCGGATGCCCGGCGAGTATATAACTCCTGGTTCGTGTACGAAAAAGACCGCCAGGAGGCGGAAGAATTTGTCAAGAATGGATTAGCCCAGGCCGTCGGTCACCAGTTCCATCTCAGTGAAGGTTATTACGAGGATTATCCCTGGGCGGAGGCGTTTATCGATAAGATCCAGGATCTGGGAGCCGAGTTTTACTTTTCTGAAGTTGGGGTGCAGGCCAATACCCTCCGAAAACAGGCTCAGATGTACCGGGGCCTAGCCAGGCTGGCGGCTGACAAAAATGTGGGGCGCTTCGTGGTCTGGGGCGTTATGGACCCTGCCTGGCGCGGCGATGTGACTTTGTTTGACAGTAAGGGGAACCCAAAGCGAGCCTACTATAGTGTGCGAAGAGAACGAGAATCCAAAAGGCACAGCAAATATCGAATAATTTAATCCACCAATTTCCGCTAATGAATACTAATTATTAAAATCTATCATGGACAGGGGATAATCCTGCAATCCCGTAAAAAGCACGGGACGCTTCGCGGAGAACGCGTGAAGCTGCGCGAGGGATAAGGGATTGTGGGAATGAAGGAAAGAGAAATTAAATATAATCGTGGTAATTTGCGCAGATTAGTGGACTCCCCCCGTGATATTATTAGGTCTATGCGATTGAGGGAACAAAACAGCTATCCAAAAGCCTCCTGGGGGAGAGCAGTACCGCGCTTCACAATTTTAGCGACTCTATTGATTATTGCTGCCGCCTGTTTTGCTGCATGCATTCGAATGCCTGAAAGGGGAATCGCGACCCCTGATTCGAGCACCCCCGCGCTGGAAGCGGTGACAGACGTTCCGGAAAACACACCCACACCGCTGCCAGATACACCCGTTCCGACCCTGGCGCTTACCATCGTTCCGGTCCCGGAGAAGCTGGTGATCCTTTCCCATGACACGTTATGGGGCACCGTCTTCTTCGATCACAATGGGGACGGCCAGCAGGATAAAAACGAACCTGGGATACCATCGGCAAATCTGTGTATTGAGGCTCAGAATGGTACTCAATGTACCCAAACAAGCCAGGAAGGCAACTACCAGTTCGATAATCTGATGCCTGGGAGTTATCAAATGCGCGTGGAAAGTCCAACGAATGATGCGCAATCTGAGTACCGATATATCATGTTTCCGAACGGCTATGTGGATGTGCCGGCCTATTATGCTTTTGGCGAGCGGGTATCTAAGCAGCGCCTGCCGGGGGTAAAAATTTTTTCCATTGAAGAACCTTTGCAGGTGAGCATAGAGGGAGACACCAGATGGAACCTGGCGCTCACGCAGGGATACCTGACCGACCCGTTCTCCTGCCCGGACCGGGCGCGCATAACCGAGACGCATGCCTATGACCTGGACCCGGAAAAGGGAAAAGTGCGGGACTATAAAGGCAATACGAGCATGGAATTCACCTCAAGCGGCAGGATTACCGATAACCACCAGGCGATAGACTGGGGAAACAGCAACCGCAATGTGATCGGTCTGCCTGTGCGGGCTGCCGCTCCGGGAATCGTGGCATTCGTTGGGGAGGATTACACTACACACGGGAACTGCCGCATGATTACGATAGCACACCCGGATACAGGTCACAAGACGGGCTATGTGCATCTGGAAAAGATCCTGGTGAATGATAAACAAGAAGTGCAGCGTGGTCAAATCCTGGGCACTTTGGGCGACAGCTGCACCGAGTGGCCGCACCTGCACTTTACTTTCAATCCTGGCTGGGACTCGGGCAGCGATGATTGGTCCAACAAGAATCCCTACCGGGATACGCAGGACCCGGAATCGTTCACCTGGTGGACGGTAGACAACCAGCCGGTTTGTTTGCAGATAAAGGAATAGGGGTGCTGTGCCCAAAAGGGCACGCTACGCGGCGCAAGGGATAGGGGATAGGGGGACAGAGGTACCGGTTGTGAGGTGTTAAGAAATTATGGAGACAACCTGTAATTCGGGTGACCATCACGATCCGATTGATAATATAGACATTGGGTTATTTGTTTGCTATAGTATGTAATATGGATTAGTTTATCGTAACGGGGGTAACCAAACCAGGGATATATAAATATTCGACCCGGGTCGTGGTTTTTTGCTCGTCTGACCCATTGGAGGCATATATCATGCGTAATCCAATCGTTCATCTGATTTTCAGCTGTGGGGTTTTTTGTGTACTACTGGGTTCCAGTTCTACGCCTGTGCAGGCTGATTTAGTGCCGCCATCCGATCCCGTTATTGTGGTTGAATCTTCGGAAGATTATCTTGAGCTGGCGCTAGATCTAACTGCCCCTGTGGTGAATTCCGTTGAACTGCTGGATGGGAATGTATACCAGACGCTTTCTATACCAGGCGCTGGCACGCCGCCGATTGGGAAACCACAGGTGCCGGTGATCATCCGCCGCATACTCATTCCTAATGGGATGGAAGCATCCATTGAATTCGATCTAGGCGATAAATCAATCCTTGATAATTTCCGCTTAAATCCGGTTCAGGAACCACCCACGAATTTGGAGGATGCACCCATTCTTGATTTTGTAAAGGACGAAGATATCTACTCTGCGGACGCCTATTACCCGCGCGACTATCTCCCGGATGGATTTGTGGAACTCGGTCCTGTGGAGATGATGCGCGGGCAGCAAATGGCGGAAGTGCGTATATACCCCTATCATTACAATCCGAATAAAAACTGGCTTGAGATATATCCTGATCTGAGTGTACGAATAAATTTCGAAGGTGATATCGAGCCGATTCCCAAACGCCTGCAGAGTAAGATTTTTGATGACTTATATCACCAGGATGCCATCAACACTGAGGAAATCCTGGAGGCGGAAGAATTATCCCAAACCCCGGAACTGCCTGATCTGGGTCCTTACGGCTGGGATTACCTGATCTTTACCGATAAAAGATTCGAGCCTGCGGCGGATAAGCTGGCTGCATGGAAGGACAAAATGGGTTACAAAACGCTGGTGACCGTGCTTCCTAAGGGTATGACAGCACAGCAAATTAAAGATTTCCATCTTTGGAGCCTACACAACCTGGGATATACCGCCGGAGGTTGTCTTGTTGATCGGGGACGCTGAATTTGTCCCCCCTTTCTACAAGACCTGGCACGATTGGAATCCAACCGTTTATAAAGGTAAAGACAACACGCAGGGGTATGTGGGCACCGATATTTACTATTCCACACTTGAGAGTGTACCGACGGGTTTAGGTACGATTGTCGATCCGGATGGCGATCTGGTGCCGGAAGTCCTGCTGGGGCGGTTACTGGTTGATTCTGATTATGAAGCCATGGACCTGGTGAATGCCATCATAAATTATGAAAAAAATCCACCCTCGGATGCCTCGTTTTACGATACGGTAGTGATGGCAGTCCAGTTCCAGGACGGCGGCGAAGTCGAAGTATATAACCCTAGCACAGGAAAATATTGGACTGAACCGCTGACAGCCGATAATGTCGAAGACCGCCGTTTTACACAGGATACGGAAGATGTCGCCATCTTCCTGGAAGGCAGTTCTGCTGGAAAAACTGTAAAAAGATTGTATTTTGCTGATCCTGGGAGAAATCCTCAAAGATGGAATGACAACAGCCAGAAAACAATCCAGTCGTGGACCAATATAAACGGCATGTTTACCAAAATTGGCGACCTGCTGCCGTCTTATCTACGCAGCGGTTTCAGCTGGAACGCGGATGCAGCCAAGCTTACCAACGCGATCAAAGCGGGCTCTTTCCTGGTGACGCACCGCGACCACGGCGGGCGCACACGCTGGAGCCAGCCAACTTTTGAAAGCGTAACAAACGTGGGGCTGCTCACCAATAAAGGATTGCTGCCGGTGGTTTGGAGCTTAAACTGCAGTTCAGGCTGGTTTGATAACGAGACTGATTTTACGGGTAAAGCCGGATTAAAAGATTTAACTTCCATAAATACTGAAAGTTTCACCGAGATGTGGTTCCGGAATTTCAATTCCGCCTTCAGCAATGATGATTACGGCGCGGTGGGTGTGGTGTCGGCCACACGAGTCACATACGGCACATATTCAACGCGCCTGTTCATGGGCATGGCGGAGGCTTTATGGCCCACATACACCAATCCTTCTTCCACGAAGAAACCGGTCTACCAGATGGGCGCGGTGCTCAACCATGGGAAAGCGCACATGTCGCAGCATACCGCCTCCGGGGACCAGGAAAAGATCCAGCTGGAGGCATACCACTACTTCGGCGATCCCAGCATGGAGGTCCGCACTCAAAAACCCCCGCCGATGGCTGTTTTTCACGACAACAACAGGCCGCTGTTCCACCCAGAGGATTTCGGCGTTCTGGTGAAATGGAAAGACCCTATCACTGGAGATGAGATGGCTCCGTTGAAAGATGCCAAGGTCACCGTTAAAAAGTCTGACGATAACTCCTCCTCCGCACAAGGGTCGTACGGATCAGAAAGTATTTTAAGCCCTTCCAATACCGTAGTCCCACACGATCATTGGGTAGCCTACACCGGTGATGATGGCATTGCAGTATTCCCGGATCTCACAACCGGCTATCCTGGAGGATATGAGGTGAACGTGAGCGCTCCTAACCACCTGCCAGCCTTCAGCAGTTTCCAGTCCAATCCGGGCAGCGTTGGGGGAATTAAACTGGATGCGGAAATCTATAGATGTGGATCTTCTATCGTAGTCTCTGTGGCTGACAACGACTTGATAAATACAGGAAGTGTGAACGTTACCCTGATCACGAACACAGGCGATGCGGAATCCTTTCAGTTGAATGAGGTCAGCGGGGGTTCGGGTTTATTCACTGGAGCGATCCAAACAGGGATAGATAAAATTACCGTCGGGGATAATTTTCTCTCTGTATCGGATGGCGTTGAAGTGATTGCGATTTATTCGGATGCTGATGCTGATGGAAGCGGCCCTGCCACGGTTGAGGACACAGCCATACTGGACTGTCAGGCGCCTGAATTTGAGGGTTTGAAGAATCTCTCTATGGACGGCTGCTACGCCAGGTTGGAATGGGAGCCGGCCAGTGATCCTTATGGACCGATAATATACCAGGTGTTCCGTGATTTCAGACGCGGGGGTTCATATTATGGGGAGAAGATCGCTGAAACCTGGCTGCTTTCTGCCTCAGATTTGATCTGCGGCAGCGGGGAGAAATATTACTATACGGTGCGCGCCATCGATGGCGTTGGCAACATGGAGTTGAATACGGTTGAGCTGAGCGCCAGGTTCATAGGGCAGTTGATGCCTTTTGTTCCGGTCATTAATGATGCAGAGTAGGTGAGCGGGCGGCAGACTGAAGTCTATCTATAGGCGCCTGCGGCAGACCAAAGGTCCTTCACACGTTCAGGATAAGCCTGCCCTGGTGGGGATGTTCATCCCCGCAGGGGGTGCACACATCTCCGCAGGGGGTGCATACATCTGCGCAGGAGAATGATTGGCTTTAGCCCATATGAGTGCTATTGTCGCACGTTTTTGGGAGTTCCGACTGCGCGGTTATCCTGCAGCGAATTCACAACTCCCATGGCAGCCCCACCCAGTAGCATCATATCCATCCCGACAGCCATCAGTTTGAAACCCTCTTCGATATATAATCTGGCGGTTTCGATATTCGCTGCGAAAATTCCCAACGGGACATTCGCCTCCTGGCAGCGCGCCCGCACTTCGGAGATCGCATTTACCACTTTCGGGTCATCAATCTGCCCGATGATTCCCATGCTGCCGGAAAGGTCGTACGGTCCCACTAACAGGGCGTCGAAACCCTCAACCTGAAGGATGGAATCGATGTTCTCCACAGCCTGGATATGCTCCACCTGCAGGATCAACGATACTTCATCGTTGGCGCGCTGGATATAATCATTAAAATCCATTCCATAACCGTGAGCCCTGGCAATGCCCACACTGCGCTCTCCTTCCGGAGGGAACTTCGAATAGCGGACCGCGTTTTCGGCATCAGCTTTGGTCCGCATCTGCGGAATGATGATCCCGGCCGGTCCCAGGTCGAGGGCTTTTTTGATCCAAACTTCGTCATTATTAGGCACACGCAGCACACACGCGGAATTATTTCCAGCCGCCATGATCATCCTCTGGGCAGTGGTATAGTCCAGCGCGCCGTGTTCCATGTCTATAAAGAGCCAATCAAAGCCGCAAGCCGCCAGCAATTCAACGATTTCTGGCGATCCAAGCGATATGATCGTACCTAATAAAAACTTCCCCGATGACAACTGTTCGTGAAACGAGTTTTGCATTTAAGTATTCTTTCCCTGGATTAACTGAAGGATAAAATTGCGCTTTCTTTATCTGTGAAAATTTCGAAGTATTGTTTCATACCAGATATGTCAAGCGTCTTCAGAACCTTGGGAGAGGGATTCAGCAGCTTGACATGTTCCTGGATACCGCTGTCCCGCTCGCGGTCGATTTCATGCAGCGCATCCCAGCCGTTCTCTGGATCGGGCGAGGCTTCGCCGCGCAACATTTTTGCGATATTCAGCAAGGCAACCAACCCCGCGCTGGACATAAAAATTAGTTCGCTCATGTCTATCAAGATATTATTAATCCCCTCTTGTTGCGCACTTTTTGCTAATTCGATGAAATCCTTGTAGTTGGATCCATCCAAATCTCCCTGAATGGCCAGGATGGTAACGGGAACATTGCCCTGTGCTTGATCAGTGCTGAAAGTCATTTTTCCTCCTCAATCGTCTGTTATTTTAATTCTTTCTTTAATGTTAACTGGTTTTCACCCGATGATGATTGCTTATAGGTTACTTCATCCATCAGATTCTTTGCGAGGTACACCCCCAGGCCGCCGACTGGTCTTTCTTCCAGCGGGAGGCTGATATCAGGCGGTGGGAGCCTGGTGGGATCGAATGGTTTTGCTCGGTCAGATACCTGGACGATAATTGAACCCGTCTCATTCGCCATTTTGATTTCGATATTTCCCCCGACGCCGTTGTAACCATGCACGATAATGTTTGTAGCTATTTCGTCTACCGCCAGGACGATATCAGCCAGGGTGTCCTCGTCGATCTCTTTAGCCCCGGCGGAATCTTCAATAAACCTGCGGATTTTTGGCAGGTTTTTAAGTTCAGCGGAGATGCATAAATAATTTTCAGCGCTCATTTTGCGACGTGTGGCATAGCTGTGGGATAAAAATTTGTTCCATGCGGTACACGAAATTTTCTTTTATGAAGTATATCAAGGAATCTGGGCTTGTATAATAAAAACCAGGAAAATCAGCATCATTAACCGGGGGAAATCTTTGGGAGGATCAGGACTAGAGTTCGTGGTTGTATTATTAATCATCCCCTGGAATCTTATCCTGTATCTAACGCGAAACAATCCTCGACTAATTCCCTGAAATGGTTGGTAAACCGGGCTGCAGGCGCCCCATCGATGATATCGTGGTCGAAACTCAGAGTAACATCAAGGTATTCGCGGATTTCTATGCGCCCATCAACAACGCCCGGTTTCTCAGCGATACCGCCCAGCGTTACGGTGAGCGGGAAATTCGGCAGCGGTATCCCCCACCCACCTCCTTTTCCGAACATGCCCACCGCTGTAACCAGCACCGAACTGGAATACTTCCTGAATGATTGTGGAAAACGCATAACAAACCGGTAGAAAAAGCGCCGTACAAAACCCGGCAGGAATAAAAACCAATCCATAAATCCAGATTTAAGGGTAGCCTCATGGTCCACCTGAGTCCCGCGAATTTCGTTGTGGATTTGGCGGTATGTTTTGAGGTCGGCTGCTTTTATGATATACGGCATGGGTACCTTGCAATCGCCTTTTACCACTTCCACCATCGTATTGATGTTTACATGATCGTAAATCACAAGCCGGCCGCGCCAGTCCCGGTAGGCCTGCACTTCCCGGTCGCCGGCAACCGCTTCCGCCAAGCAGTTGATGATATAAGCTGTGAACGATAAGCGCTCTCCGGTTTTTTCTTTATGATCGGCTATCCTTTGCCGGGCGCCGGTCACATCTATCTCCAGCAGTCCGTGTACGATATGCCTTCTCCTGCCCAGATAGCCGGCGTCCAGCGCAAAACGCCGTGATTTTGGGAATGGAAAAACTTTATAGCTGTCGAGGTCGGATTGCGGCATTACTGGTTCACCTTATTGATGTGATTTTTCCATTCTCGCGAAAAGAATGAGTTAGTAAGAATTTATTATAAGTCAATTAGATCAAAATCTAATCCAGTTAAAGTTGACTGCTATTGTGAAATAAAGTATTATTGAAATTAATATTTTTTTAATGTTACAATCTGCAATATTACTATCGAATATTCTAATTATGCATCCCGTAGAAATCGTTCGAGATCTAATCAAAACGCCCGTTCCTACCCTGAGCAGGCGTCTTTTTTTATTCGGGTCAGGAGGTAAATAAATGAAAGCCAGGCGATTTTACCCGTTGGTCTTGACATTTTCATTCCTTAATTTTTTTACCCAATATGATTCCCGAAATTCTCTTTCAGAGGAATGAATTATTATAAATATAAATGGCTTGTTGGAGGTTGTTCGAAGATGACCAAAAGACTACTGCCTCTTTTCTTATTGCTGTCCATAATATTAACCAGTTTCACAGCGCTGGCAAATACAGCGAAAGATGACCTGCAGCTGGATGGTGGATTAATCCCCATCGCACAGCTAACGAATAATCAGGATGATCCTGCTGTGGCTTATTCAAGCGCTTCAGACCAGTATCTGGTCGTTTTCGAGGACCCTGGAAATAATGGTGATATTTTAGGCCAATTTGTGGATGGAAAGAGCGGTGAATTAATTGGCGGGTGGTTCTATATCGCAGTCAGCATGGATCAAGAATATTACCCGGCGGTGGTGTATGATGATTTTCACGATCGATTTTTAGTTGTCTGGCAGAGGTTTTACTGCCTGTCAGGATGGTGTTACTTTATTATTGAAGGCAAGTTGGTGTATGGTTCTCACCGGACCGGCAGCAATTGGGCGGGAAATGTTTTCCAGATTGCCAATGGGCACAGGCCGGATAATACTGGTGTAGATATGGTCTACCCAGCAGTGGCATACAACGCTGACGAACACCAGTATATCGTTGTTTACCAGAGAGGAAAATTTTCCACAGGTGACTTCCCCGCCGTTTATGGTCAAATGATCAGGTCCGATGTAACCAGTCCAGAAGTCCTAACCGGTATTTTTACAGGTTTCGAGATCGATTTACCCGGCTCAGTCCTCAATGTGGATTATTCTGATGTTGCCTGGAGTCCAGATGGGAACAGTTTTCTGGTCGTCTGGCAGCAAATTTGGCCCAATAAGACGGATAAGATCATGGCGCGCTATCTATACGATACCTATCAAGGGACAGGTAAGCAGCAAGTTTTTGGACCTGGAGATTATGTCGTTGCGCCTGTTTTCGCGATGGGGAATGTTCCCAATGTTGATGAATACAGCCAACCAGTAATCGCTTATGATGCGAACAATCAACACTATATTATTGTATTTACACATACAGAAACTGTTGGTTTAGGTTACTCGAATAGAATTTATGCGATGCGGATGAAAAATGCATATGTCAATTCTTCCCAAACAATCGGTGATCCGATCCCGGTTGAGACAAAAATCGATGCGGAATACACTGCTCATTATTCCCTGGATGTTACATATTCAGGTTTTGATGGAGAATCATATATCGTTTATGTTAGTAATTACGTCGAAAATGGGTTGGATTGTGCACAGGTAAATGCACGTGTTTTACGCGGCGCTAATGTCGGCCAGCGGTTTGAAGTTCGGAAGGCGCCATTAGGACCGGCAATAACGAGGCCAGCTGCAGCTGGGACAAATAACGGCCGTGCGCTGGTGGTTTGGGCCGAAGAGTACGATCAAGACCCGCATGATTGGGATGTGCACGGGCAGCGCATAAAATCCTACTCTAATGTCTATCTGCCGAGTGTGATGAAAGAATGAACGAATGCGATGGCGTTTCTTAAATCGAAAAAACGGTATAAATTGGAGAAATTGTTATTTGTGATTATCTAAAATGGTGTGAAAATTTCAAAACAAGAATAATATTACAGGTACATTGGAGGCCACTCACCGATGACTAAGAAACTGCTGCCGCTGCTAGTCCTGATGCCCTTACTGCTGGCCGGATTCAACCTGCCTGGATATTTCCCACAGTCTGGGAATTTGGCACCCGCGGCGGTAGAACAAAACCTGGATGGAGAATTAATTCCGATCGAACCCTATTCTTATTCTTCACTGGTTGAATCTGCCGCAGCATATTCAACCAGGTCGGGGCAGTATCTGGTGGTGTGGGAGGGGGATATAGAAGGAAGCATTAAATCATAAATATATTGACAGCGCTACCGGAGAAACTCTCGGGCCCTCACACCAGTATCTTCTCGTAGAAGACGGTTACAACCCGGATGTGGTCTACGATAAACTTTACGACCGCTTCCTGGTGGTTTGGGATGAACTGGTGTGCCTGGGCGTCCCCGCCAAATGTTATTACGTCATAAAAGGCAGGCTGATGCGCGGGGATTACCAATTCGAAAATGAGTTTGCCGGGGATGCATTCACCATTGCCAGCGAGCACAGCACGACCACCACGGGTTACGACCTGCGCGAACCTGCCGCAGCATACAACGAAATAGACTTCCAGTACGTGGTGGTGTACCGCTACGGCAGAGAATTGACCAGCGCATACAGCTCGATTTATGGCCAGATGCTGGGCGTCGGTGAGAGCAAGCCGCAGGAATTAATGGACCCGTTTTCGGGATTTGAAATCCGGAAGTACCCGAGCGAGTATGAAGTGGTCAAACTGGATGTGGCCTGGAGCCGCGACGGCGGCACCTTCCTGGCTGTGTGGCAGAAATACCATGAGACCGAATACGGATGAGATCGTCGGGCGATATATATATGATTACTACCGCAGCAGCTTTCCCCAGGTTTACGGTGACGGCGCCACCAAACTGGCACCCTACAACGAAGGTCCCGATCCCTTAGCCTACGATTGTTCGCTCCCATCCGTTGCGTATGACCGCAGCAATAAAAACTACGTCCTGGTTTTCGAGTACAAAGGTGGGACTGGTTTCGCGTCTCCGTATTCCATTTATGCACAACGCTTGAAGGGGGCATACGACCCCACATCAAAACGCATTAATTATGCCTTTTCAGTAGAGCAAGCAAACAGCCAGGCTGAATACCAGGTTCGACCGGAGATCGCCTATTCGGGATCGGGGGAGGACATGTATGTTGTGTACGTATCCTGGGATTTCAACGATCCGGGCGCGGATTTTTACCGTGTGTACGAGCGCACCCTGCGTCGTGACAATGTAATGCCCCGATTAAAGATCCGGGAAGGAAAAGGGGATATCAGCATGGATGACCCGGTGGTTGCAGGGACAGACGATGGGCGGGCGCTGGTGGTCTGGGATGAAACGAACGCAACCTATGGCGGCGCGGCGAGGAATATTTTTGGCCAGCGCATTAAACCACCGGGATTTATCGCCCTACCGATTGTGTTTAATAAATGAACGGATTAATTCGAAGCATGACTGGTTTACATATTTGGCGTTTAGAGTTTCTTTTTGGGTTCAACATATGCTGTTCGTATGGAGGTAATATACTATGAAACGCATCTATTTTTTAACTTTGATCTTAGCCGGGTCGTTTATGCTTGCTTCATTCAGCACTGTTGGGGCCATCGAGCTCCCAACAGAACCAGAAACGCCAGACCAGGGACTCGTTGGCGGCCTTATCCGGGTGGCTGAACTCCCAGGGGATCAGAATTATTCACGTGCCGCCTATTCTGATACTTCAGACCAGTATCTGGTTGTATTCCATGATGGCACAAACAATTTGGACATCAAGGGGCGCTACGTGGATGCTTCCAGTGGTGAACCATTAGGGGATGTATTCACGATCGGCGGCAGTTCTGAGAGAGACTACGAGCCGGATGTTGTTTACGATCCGGTATACGAACGCTTTTTTGTTGTGTGGCAAAAAGAACTGTGTCTGATGGTAGACCTGTCGGAAGTCTGCAACTATGTTATTGCCGGAAGGTTGGTTCACTCAGCTTATAGTGAAGATTCCCCATTTGCCGGAAGCGAATTTTTACTCGCACAAGAGCATAATGTTGTCGACCTGCACGATCCCAGGGTGGCATACAATGCTGATGATGGACAGTACCTGGTGGTCTACCGTCGCGGCTCGAACGCGGTTTTTGGGCAGATGTTAGATGCTGATCCATCTTTCCCCGCACGCTCTTACCCGAGTGCTGGATTTTCAATTCGGATTTATGTAGACGGCAGCCATATTCGATATGTGGATACCTCCTGGGGTGGTAATTCGGGAACTTTTCTTGTAGTGTGGCATAATGTGCAAAATTGGTATATTGACGGCACAATACAGGCAGTACATCTTCACGATACCTACCAGAGCGGGAGCAGCCAGACCAGCGGGGGTATTTTCAAAATAGCACCATTTGCTGATGGTGCTGACCCGCTTATCAATGAATGTTCGAATCCAGTGGTGTCCTACGATCCCCACAACCATAATTATTTGGTGCTCTTTAGGCATCTGGAAGGCACAAGTCCATATACCCCATCCAGTGTACATGCCCAAAGGGTAAAACGACAATATTCTCTCTCCAGCCGTGAAGGAACAGCATTTCCGGTCGAGACAGAAACTGGAGAGGGTGATATCAGCTATTACGCAGTAGATATCGATTACACCGGGATAGGCGATACAATGCAGTCGGTTTACATTGAAATCGAAGGGACGCCAGATCCAACTGATCCATATTATGCTCGTATATACATGCGTACGATTAACAGAACAAACATTAGCTCTGCACTCTTGATTCGGGCTGGAGGGGAGGGTACCAATTTATTAAGCAGCAGTGTGGTGGGAACCGGGGATGGCCGTGTGCTGGTGGTTTGGAGTGACGAAATGGATACAGTCAGCCACGATATAGATGTTGTGGCGGTGCGTTTAGCGCCTAACACGGTCTATCTGCCAGGCATTTTTATTGACAATTGAACGGGTGATTGAGGTCGAATTCGCTCAGCGCCATTGCGGACAGTGATGTCCGCACTACATATTATGTGTAGTCCAGATTTTAATCCTCCGAATGGGGACATCCCTGACTGGGGAAATCGTTTGAACCTTTAATCATCCTCCGGCGATGGGCGGAAAAATCGCTACCTCGTCACCATCCTTTAACGGGTTATCAATCCCTTCCGGAAGGTGGTTGCAGTGGCGCCCGTTGACGAGCACCACCAGGTTGCCCTCCAATTGACCGGATGTGTCGTACCGCACCTGTGAAGCGAAATCCTCACCAATTTCATTTGCGAGGGCGGCCAACAATTGGCGCACCGTTTGGTCAGAATCTAGGAGATCGACCTTCCGCACACCGACCAGCTGGCTCAGGGTCAGGTATCCTTTGATGTTTACGATCATAGACCACGCTCTGCCCTGAATTTAGCCAGATAAGACCGGTACTCTTCCAATTCCTGGGTTGCCAGTTCATCCGGGAAAATTAATTCTACCTGTGTGAGCGCATCCACAAAGGCGGGTGCATAGGGGGCGATACCAATTATCCCGACCTTGCTGCCCTGTTCCAAGTGGATTTTACCCAGCATAAAGTCGGTTATGAATTTGTTATCCTTGCGCAGGATCAACTTCCATTCCTGGGGGGTTGCCGAGATGATGAATTCCGCCATCTCTTCGACGGTCACCCGGCTGAAAAAGTCCAATTCAATAAGAACACCTTTTTCAACCACTGCTCCGAAGATGATGTCATCATCAATGCCCCAATCCGTATCTGCGGTGACATGGAAGCAAATTTTTGTGGTCACTTTTTTGAGGGTTTCCTGAAATTCCGGAGAGGACCGATAGATCTTCGCGCTTTCAACCAGCCATTCTGGGGTACAGTATCTGTAAGTGGTCATTTTTTCTTTCCGCCTTCTTTGGATTGGCCCTGTTTTTATGTTAATTATCCAAGGTACCCAGCTTTGATTTTAACCTTTCGATGGTTTGCTCGCGCAGGGCTCTTTTAAACACTTTTTCGGAGACTGTCAGCGGCAGGTCTTCCCTGAATTCAATATACCTTGGGACTGCGTATGGCGGTAGGTGCGCTCTGCAAAACTCTCTTATCTCTTCTGCATCCAGGTTGTCGGACTGACCGTCCTTCAATCGGATGACTGCCATCACCCTTTCGCTTCCGGGAATATCCGGGTCTGGCACACCGAATGCGGCCGCCATCAATACAGCGGGGTGTTGAAAAAGCACCTCGTCCACCTGTGTAGTGTAGACTTTGAGGCCGGATACATTGACCATGTCTTTAATGCGGTCGATAAGCTGGAAATACCCGTCTTCATCCATCACGGCAATATCACCAGTATGCAGCCAGCCATCGGGGGTCAATCCGGAGCCAGGTTCGGGCCAGTATCCGCGCATTACCTGCGGTCCACGTACAACGATCTCTCCCGGCTGCCCTCGCGAGACTGCTTCACCGCTCTCCGGATCAACCAGTTTACATTCCGTGTCCGGACAGGGCACTCCGATGCCGAATTTCTCCTGCTGCATAAACCCGGTTATCTTGGAGAAACCCGATAGGTTCATGTGTATTACGGTGGAAGTTTCTGTCAGTCCGTATCCCTCCGAGATCGGCATGCGGGTTTTATCCCTTATGTTCTGAGCGACTTCTTTTGGGAGAGGGGCTGATCCGCTGAAGAGCATTGAATTGATGCGCTGCAGCCCGGCATCTGCCAGGCGCATAAACTGGGTGGGGACGCCGGGGATCAGGAATGGGCGGTATTCGTGAATGGCAGCCACCATATTTCTGGTATCGCGTGCGTCCGGCAGGATGATTAATCGCAGACCAAGGTAAATCGAGGATTGGTGGACGAAATTCCCATAGGCATGCGACATCGGGGTAGATAAAAGCACCGAGGATTTCCCGGCGATGCCCGGCAGCATGGGTTTCATCAACCACGGCAATCCCTGGCGGATGCCGCAGGCGCGGTTGTAATGGCTTAGCATCACTCCCTTGGGTATCCCAGTGGCGCCGCCCGTGAAAGCCATTTCACACAAATCCTCTTCAGCATCGATTTTAATGTCAGGAGCCTCCAGGTTACCTTCTAACAGGCTCCCAAACTCGACCGCACCGGTTGGCAGGGGTATGCTGACTGGAGCCCGGTCGTAACCCTCGGTCGAGCTGACGATAATCCGTTGGACCTGGCTTTGTTCTACCACAGCCAGCACCTTATCCAAATGTTCTTCGCGGCAGATTACCATCTTACTGGCGGGTGTGCGGACTTCGTGTTTTAATCCATCTTCGGTGTGCATGATGCTGGTGAGCACGGCAACACCGCCGGCTTTGAGAACCGCCCAGTAACTGATAACAAATTCTAGACAGTTAGGCAGGTAAATATTAACCCGGTCGCCCTTTTTAAGCCCCAAATTTGAAAGGTTGCCTGCCGTCCGGTCCACAAGTTTTTTCAACCGTCGGTATTTCAGGCTGCTGTCGTTATATAGGACTGCTGTTTGATTGGGGTACTGTGCGGAAGCTTCATCCAGGGCATTGAACAATGGCTCCATTGGGAATGGAGCCAGGGTTTTTTCGAGCTTATAGGGTCCCAGTTTATAACTTTTTAACCAGGGTTTTTCCTGGTAATCCATACTCAATCTCCGGTCAGGACGCGATATCTATCCTGGTGATATTTATCCTGGTGATATTTATCCTGGGATTTTTAATCCCATAAATCCTTGATCATCTCATCCAAGCCAAGCTGGCGCAGTTTCTCGGGTGTTGGTATACCGCTGGACGTATCCCAACCGCGCAGTTCATAATAGGCGTCTTTTAACATTTCCAGGGTAGCCTCGTCGATCGTCATGCCGCGCGCCGGACCATCGGGCAGCGCGTCTTCCGCCAATCTACCCGGTAATTTGTCCTGGTTGCGGCTAAAACCTTCACGCATATTGTAAACCCTGGACAGGTTGTAGATGCGTTCACCGCTGCTCCTGAATTCATCGGCGTTGAAATCCCATCCGGTGGCAGCTGCGACCAGTTCCACGATATCTTCATCCGAAAGCAGAACACCCATAAACTTGCAACCACCCAGGGCATCCAGCACTGTCAGCGCATTCTCCATGTCCACCAGTATTTTCACCTCACCCGGATCGGCGACGAATGGATCGCGGATGCTGCTCTCTTCAACGATTAAGAATGGGATGTCGATAAAGGTTGGCCCCTGTATATAACCAGTCATATGATCCCCGCCGCGATTGGCGGTCACATATCCGAGACCGGTAATCTTGGCGGCGCGCGGGTCATATGCCGGCAGTTCCAATCCCTTCACCTGGACCGCAAAATGCTGGCTGTCCCCTCCCAACTGCTGCGCCATTCTCAATGAACCCATGGCGAGCAGGTCCCCAACCCCTTCTCGCTTAGCGATTTTTTCAATCAAGTCTACTACCAGGTCTCCATCACCAAAATTAATCTCCAGTCCCCCGGTCGCTTCTTTGGTGAGGATGCCGCGCTCGAAGCACTCCATAGCGAAGGCGATTGTCCCGCCAGCGCTGATTGTGTCCAAACCATACTCGTTGCAGCGGTAGTTCGCCATTGTGATGGTCCCCATGTCTTCAATGGCGCACAGCGCTCCAAGCGTGTTTATCGATTCATACTCGGGCCCTTCACCTTTATGGCCTTTCCATTTTCCCTCCCGAATTTCTGTTTTTCGCCCGCAAATCACCGGGCAGGCGAAGCAGGCTACGCCTTTAATCAGGACTTTGTCGTTCATCGCCTGGGCATTAACGTTGTCAATGCCTTCAAACGTACCGGAGGTCCAATTTCTGGTAGGATAGCCGCCGCGCACGTTGACCATATCGGAGATCATATTCGTCCCAAATGTGTCGAAACCGATCTTTAACAGCGATTCGTCAATATACTGGCGCTGCTTTTTATTGGCGCGCGCGAAATTCATCTGGTTCGGCCAGGTCAATGGGCATTCTGCCTGAGCAGGCGATCGCCTTGAGGCGTTTGGAACCCATCACGGCTCCCAGTCCGCAGCGGCCAGCCGCACGGTGCCTGTCATTCATTATGGCGGCATAACGGACCAGGTTCTCGCCTGCCGGACCGATAGAAGCGATCGTGGTATGTTTTTTTGCGCGCTGCTGCAGGATATCTTCGGTCTCAGGAATGGTCTTCCCCCACAGGTCACTGGCGTCTTTAAGCTCAGCGATGCCGTCATCGATACGCAGGTAGACCGGCGAACTGGAAGCGCCCTCGAAGATTATGCCGTCGTAACCGCTGAACTTCAATGCGGGACCGAAAGTGCCGCCCGAATTCGATGCCCCCCATAAGCCGGTTTGCGGGGATTTGGCAACCACAGAATAGCGGCTGGCGCTGGCGGAATGGGTGCCTGTCAATGGTCCGGTCATAAATATGAGCGGGTTATCCGGTCCGAGCGGGTCGACACCTGCTGGGACCAGGTCGTAGAAATAACGGGTAGCCAGACCGCTCCCACCGATGTACTTGCGGGCCCAATCCGGATTGATTTTTTCAGTGGTGATCGCGCCGGAACTGAGGTTAACTCTCAGAATCTGGCCCATAAAGGCGCTGCTCATTGGATGGGTTCCTTCACATCAGAATTTTCACTGCCGAGGGCAGGCTGCCCGGATTCGAACAAACGCTGGATTCTTTCAATTCCTTTAGAGAGCATCATCGATCCGAACTCCCACATATTATTTGCCCCCCAATTTAACCGCAGAAAGCTAAGGAATCCTGAAAATTTAAATTTGATGGGGGTGTAAAATTCCGGAACCAGGCAGCGAACATAATAAAACCAGAACCCTGGAATCCTTCCGAGCGGACGCTTATTTGATACGCCGTATTTGAATTCCCAGCGCTCAAATGCAGATACATTCTCGTTATTTAAAGTTTCAAGAACTTGCAGCGGGATGGGTGCATCTAATAAATCAGCCAGGTAACCGAGACCGTTCGATAGGTCCAGGACCAACCGTCTTTTACGGGCTTGATCGAGCAGCCGTCCCCAGTCGATTTCCGGGGATTTGTGTTTCAGGATGGTCATAGCGTCGGCGATCCAGCGGAAAATTTCGGCATTGTGTTCTCTTAAACCATGGATGCAAATGTGTATGAGCATGTCTGTGGGATTTAGAATCAATACCGGTAAACCATTGATTTCCGATTGAACCGCGCCGTCCCAGAAATCGGCATCAAAGTCCTCTATAGGTGATGGGAACAATAAAGACCGATGCAGATCGACATTCTGGTCCTGCTGGTTGGTAAAGCCTACAGAATGGTGATAGATAAAGTATGCTTCTTTTCTTAAATCTGGATATTTTGTTGTGGGTACCCAACCCGATTTTTCAAAATAATCAACAGCCTTCCAGACCTGATTTGATTTAACGAGGATGTCGATGTCCCCCATCGGCCGCAGACCAGGGGTTTTGATATATTCCAGAATCAGCGCAGTGCCTTTCAAAAACAGGACATCAACACCATTGTTCCGAAATTCCCTTATTAATTCATCGGCAGTCTTCAATAAGCGCTGGTTTTCATACCAGCTTGAGCGGAACAACCCTTTGTAGATATTAATCTGGGGATCGTCAATTTCAAGGATTTTCAAATTTTGGTACAGAAGTGGAAAGATCTGCATCGATGCATAATCGATCAAATCAATATTAACCATCGACTTCCATTTTTTCCAAGCATTTACGGCTGCATCCCCGTTTAAGAGTGCTGCCTGCAGGAGCAATTCCTGTTGGGGAGTGGGTTTAAAGTTACCCAAATCACTATGAGAGGTTTTTGAAAATTGACTATCGTTCAATCGGGACGCACCTTATATGAATAATTATTTGTTTAGGAAACTGCGAAATTTAGATTTACAATACAAAGAGCGTATATCAATGGTTAAATATTCGAAACTAACAGTATAATGCTGCTGGCAAATATTCTCCCAATTGAATTTTCATAAGTATACCGCGCATTTTTTTTGACCCTTTTCCTCAACCTGATTTTTAAACCATAAAATGGAATCGATAAAAACGATTATAAAAAACAATGGTAGAAAGATTAAACAGTACCTTTATATTCCAGTCTGGCGTTTCAGAAAAATTCGCAACTCGTGGAGAATAAAACGGTTAAATCGAACGCACGTACAGGCAGCTGCCGGCTCGTAAAGACCAGCCAAATTTAATTGAAAGCAGAAAGATCCTGGAGCGGATTCTCACCCAGAATATCATTCAATTTTGGTATCCTGAGATATTGGATAGAGAGTATGGAGGCTACCGGTTTAACCATGATATTAACAGCGTCTGGGGCGGACATGTAAACAAAAATCTTATCCCACAAGCAAGAGCTGTGTGGTTCTTTTCTGTACTTGCCGACAGCCCTTATGGAAAAAAGGAACACCTCGAAGCAGCGAAGCATGGATATAACTTTATTTCTCAATCCATGTGGGACCCAAAATCAGGGGGGTTTTATTGGCAGGTTGAGCCTTCAGGGGAGGTACCCACAGTGCCCGAAAAGTATCTGATTGCACAAACTTTCGGTCTATATGCATTATCCCAGTACGCCATGGTTTCCAGGGATGGTTCAGCTGAGAAATTAGCCCGGGAACTATTTAACTTGATGGAGCGCAATGCATATAATTCAAAGCACGGTGGTTACAGGAAAATGTTCGACCAGGATTGGGGTTCAATAAGCGCGGACACAAGGATTTATTTTGGTGTAAACGATGGTACTAAAACATTGAACCTCCATCTTCATATTATGGAGGCACTTACTGAATATTGCCTTTTATCCAATGACCAGATTGCCAACCGAAGGCTGATCGAACTCATTATGATTGAGAGCAACTCAGTTATCAGGAAATCGCTCGGAGCGAGTACGGATAAATATAAGGAAAATTGGGAACCGGATATTGGCAAAAAGACATCTTTAATAAATTTCGGGCACGACCTTGAAAATATCTCGCTTTTGATCGAGGCATGTGAGGCAGTAAATCTTCCCATTTTCTTATTACTGGATCTTTATAAAACGGTCTTCAGTTATATTCTAAAATTTGGTTTTGACCTGAAAAATGGTGGGTTTTTTCGATCGGCTCCTATCCAAACCCGAGATTATTATCGGAATAAAATATGGTGGATTCAAGCAGAAGGTTTATTATGCACGCTGAAAATGTACCAGATAACTCGAGATGAGGTTTATTTTTAATTGTTTTGCGCAAACACTGGATTGGGTTAATAATTACCAGATTGACTGGCTAAATGGGGAATGGTATGCCCAGATCTATAAGAATGGGAAACCGACCGGGGCTAAAGCTAACCAATGGAAGACTCCCTATCACAACGGACGAGCAGTGCTTCAAAGTTTAGAAATACTGGGATCATTGGTTTAAAAAAATTAATCCTTTAAAGCGTTTTTAACAGCAGGATGAAGATTAGTTTTATGCGCTGGGCTCCTTCAATTTATAGTTCAGAGTCTCGAACAGCGATGTAAAGCTGCCTTGATCTGAGATTGACCCATTTTCAAGCATATATATATTGTCCATTTTTTGGGCGATGTTCAGGTCGTGGCTGATTAAGATGATGGTTGGAACGCTGCTCATATTATCCACGTTGTTCATCACATATTCAATTGAATGCGCGTCCAGATGGTTAGTGGGTTCATCGAGGATGAGCAGTTTCGGTTGGTTTAGAAATGCCCTTGCGATGGCGATGCGCTGACGCTGCCCTCCGGAGAGCAGTTGGCCGTCTGTGCCGATATACGTTTCATAACCCTGCGCCATTTCCAAAATAAAATCATGAGCGCTGCCCAGTTCAGCGGCTTTTATAATTTCCTGCAGGCTTTTTTCTGGATGACCATAGGCTATATTTTCTGCGATCGTGCCGGGGAACAGGATGGGATCCTGGGTGACGACAGCTATTTGGCGCCGAAATTGGCCGAGTTCTATTTCACTGTAAGGCAGATGATCGGCGATTAAGCGTCCTTCTTGGGGACGGTAAAATCCGAGGATGAGATTTACTACCGTCGTCTTCCCCGATCCGTTGGGACCGAAGATGGCTGTTTTTGACTCTGGTTCAAAAACCATGGAAATGTTTTTTAAAGTTGGCGCTTCGGCATAGCTGAAGGAGACCGTATCCAGTGTAATTTTTCCGCCAAATTGAATCGGTGTTCTGCCTTGATACGGACGCGGTTCGTTAATATCCAGGAATTTGAATAAACGACCAAGAGATTCGTTTCCTTCGATTATCCTGGGGATAGACCTGCTGATAGCTTCTGCCCGAGGCCGCAGGAACATCACCACTGCGTAGAAAGTAATCAGGTCGCCTATAGACATAGCACCGGTAGCGACCGAACGACCGCCAGCCACCAGGACAATCATGCTGACCGTGGCAATGATGATGGTATCAACTGAATAATAAACCTCTCGAAAGAGGGACATATCGCTGCTGGTTCGGCGTAAAGTTTCGTAGCTCTCTTTTTGACGCTGGATTTCATATTTTTCTGCCGCTTCCAGCCTGCTGAGATCCATAATCTGCATAACGAACATTACACCTTTGCTGAAGGAATTAAAAGATTCGTGGAAAAAATTTGTACGTTTCTTTAATCTTTTTCCCATTGTTCGGCTGGTTATAAAAACGAAGGGCACTGAAATTAAAACAATTAAAGTCAACAACCAATTCAGGATCAATAAAATAATCAGGAGTACAATCGTGATCAATATTTTCGGCAAAAATTCCGCCAGCAGGGAATATGTCATAATATCCAATCGTTCAGAATCCTGAACGATAATCGTGTGTAATTCGCCGAGGTCAGCCTTTGTATAATAGGAGCGTGAAAAGGAATATAATTTTTTAACCAATTCTTCGCGAATACTCCGGATAACCTTCTTGGTGATATCCAACACCAGGTAGCTGATGAGCAGTGAGGCTCCATCGTTGATCATTTGCAATAATACGACAGCCAACCCAACCAGCAGCAGAGAATAATAATTTCCGCTCGGGATCGCTACATCAAATACGTATCTAATCAGATATGCGATCGGCAAAAATATCGCCGATTGAATTACAGAAACAGTGATGCTGAGAAAAATTTTTCTGTGATACGGGGAATAGAACCTGCTGTAATATTTCCAGGCTTGTACGTTAATAATTTTTTGAAGAGATTGGTCTGAGAATAAAGTTGTGTTCATATATTATTAATTTAAATCCGGTTTACCCTTTCGTCTTTCCAGGGATTTCCGAAGGATGTTGAGATAATCTTTTTGTGATTTCCTCTCCACAATACCGATATTCGCATCGTGTATCCTGCGCTTGGCGACTAAATCCGGCAGCATCAGGCTTTTCAATCCGGTCTCAAGTGCTCTGCTGTACCAATCCACAAACTCTCCGATTTTCCATTGGGTGGTAAATTTACCAACTTTATGAAATGAATCGCGTTGGATTAGTAAGGAAGAAGGGATATATCCCGGGACGAATTGATCTTTTTGATCCAGTATTGTACCCAATTGTGTGCTGCGAAATTGAACCACGTGACCGAAAACCATATCCAGGTCCGGGTCGTTTTCAAACGCTTTCATTTGCAGAGAAATCTTATCAGGTATCCACAGGTCATCCGAATCGAGGAAGGC
Source organism: uncultured Chloroflexia bacterium (assembly GCA_963753725.1). Taxonomy (GTDB): domain Bacteria; phylum Chloroflexota; class Anaerolineae; order Anaerolineales; family UBA4823; genus CAVWDI01. Next base: position 585,953 of record CAVWDI010000010.1, read on the forward strand.
GTAATAAGCGCCTTGCGCCATGTCAATTCCTTTATTGCGGGCTGCGCCGATGCCCTGGTTGGATTGAAAGGTATATCGGATACTGGAATTTTGATATTCCTTCACGATTGCGGCGCTTTTATCCGTTGACCCGTCATCAACCACAATGATCTCGATTGGGCTGTAAGTCTGCGCCAAAACACTGTCGATCGCTTCGGCGATATACCGTTTGCGGTTGTAAACCGGGATGATGGCGCTTATTAAGCGCTCGTTATTATACATTGTTATCGATTGAGCCTGTGTTATTTTGCTGTTTGCGTTTGACCGATTCTCTCACAGATTGCAGCAGCTCTTTGACCGGTTGGGAATCACGTTCCCTCGGGTGAGAAAGATTTGACCTGTGAACTCGACGACGAACCAGTACTTCGTTTACCTTAGCCAGTTGAACACCGGTATCTTTGGCTCGGAAGAACCAATCCGAATCATTGGCATCCCTTAACAGCGGGTTAAAAAATACCTACACGTTCAAACGTTGGTCTGCTGATGACAAGAGCGCTGGGCAGAAAACCTGGAAATTCATCCTCAAAGTCGGTAATCTTCATCTGGTCAAACAATGGAGTGCCGGGATCTAAGAAATTCTTAACTTCACAAATTACGAACCCGACCTGGGGATCACTTTGAAAGGCGTTGATCTGCAGACTCAGTTTATTTGCTTCCCATACATCATCTGCATCTAAAAAGGCTATATAAAATCCATTTGCGGCTTCGATGCCGGTGTTTTTTGCCTGGCCGTGTCCCAGGTTCACCTGGTAGATATATTCCACCTCTTTGAATGAACGGACGATTTCTTCTGTACCGTCTTCGGAGCCATCATCTACCACGATGATTTCAATCGGCTGGTAGGTTTGGGCAAGCACATTTTTTATGGCTTCGGCGATATACAACTCGCCGTTGTAAACTGGAATGATGACACTTACTAATGTATTGGACCCGGAAGCCAGTTTGCGTTTTTGCATATTTCCCATTATTGCTTCCGGTGAACGGATTCTCTAACCAATTCAAACAACTCTTTGACTGCCTTAGATTCAGGCTCCCTGTGCAGGGTTTGGTTCGCATCGTGAATTCGCCGCTGCACGAGCACTTCATCTACTATTCCCAAATGCATACCTGCATCTTTGGCGCGGAAGAACCAATCCGAATCATTCGCAATTCTTAAGCCAGGATTGAAACAGCCGACTTTTTCAAGAGCTGACCTGCTGATTACCACTGCACCTGTTATATACCCGGTGAACCCCTCTTCAAATTCAGACTTATTCATAAATTCTGGCATTGGCGTCCCGGGTTCCAAAAAATTACGCACATTGCATATTACATATCCAATTTGGGGATTTTTTTAAAGATTTTTATTTGAAGGTTAAGTTTATTCGGCTCCCAAATATCGTCTGCGTCATTAAACGCGAGATAATAACCACTTGAGGCCTCTATTCCTGCATTCTTTGCCTGACCGTGTCCCTGGTTTACCTGGTAGATATATTTCACGTCTTCAAACGAACGGATAATTTCAGCTGTGCCGTCTTCGGAGCCGTCATCAACCACGATGATTTCAACTGGCTGGTAGGTCTGGTTTAACACGCTGCTGATTGAATTTGCAATAAACTTTTCTCCGTTGTATACCGGAATAACCACACTAACTAAGGGACTATTTCCGTTCAGTCGATCATCCATGATCAAGACTTACCTTCCCTTTTACGGCGTGCTGAAGCCCTGACCACCTTCAACATTTCCTGAACCGATTTTGATTCCAGGTCCCTTTGATGTGACAGGTTGGAAGCATGAATCCTGCGCCGGACGAGACACTTTTTGACGATCCCCATATTGACGCCGGCATCCCTGGCGCGGAAGCACCAATCGATGTCATTGGCATTTTTATACTCAGGTTTAAAGTTACCAACTTGCTGGAGTGCATGCCTCCTGATCAGCATACAACTGGGTATATACCCGGGCAATTCTTTATCTATATCCATTTCCTCCATGTAATCGGGAAGGGGAGCCCCCGGTTCCAGAAAATTCTTCATGTTGCATATTACAAATCCATCATGAGGATTAGTGGTTAGGTGTTCGATTTGCAGGTTGAGTTTATCCGCCTCCCAGATATCATCGGCATCAATGAACGCCAGATATGAACCTTTAGCTGCTTCTATCCCTTTGTTCTTGGCTGCTCCATGCCCCTGATTTTCTTGATAAATGTATTGAATTCCCTTAAAATGAGCCTACTATACCGGCTGTCCTATCTTCCGATCCATCGTCTACTACAATGATTTCAACTGGTGAGTAATTCTGCGCCATCACACTTTTGACAGCCTCTGCAATAAAGCGTTCGCCGTTATACACCGGGATGATTACACTTACTAAAGGGTTATCCATTTGGGCTGCAGTTGCTCTATTTTCGTTTATTGAGTAATGCTTGTAATTGGCTGCCGTAATAATTGATTATACAATTCTTCATACTGGTCCAAAAAACGATCCCAGGAGAATAACTCCTGTACCCGCTTACGGGCGTTATCTCCTATCTCTGATGCGGCTTTAGGATGTTGGATGAGATATAAAAGAGAATCAGCCAACCCTTGAATATCCTCGCTATCAACTAATAAACCAGAATATCCATGTTCAACAACTTCCGGCAGCCCGCCCACTTTTGTTGCCACGATGGGACGCGCCATTTGTGCTGTTTGCAGCGCTACTAATCCGAAGGGTTCTCTTCTTGAAGGCATAATAACCGCGGTTGTTTCGTTTATCAATCCAGGCACTTCCTCCGGTTCTACCCATCCTTTAAATTTTACATGGTTTTCTAAACCTAGTTTATTAGCCTGCAGCATTAAATCCGGTTTCGCCGGTCCATCCCCGGCGATCACCATTTTTACACATGGGAATAATCCGTGAATGATCGAATAAGCTTCAAGAGCGAGATCAAATCCTTTATGAGGAAATAGGCGTCCGATTCCCAACAACTGTGGAGGATTGAATGGTAGTGGTTCGGGCTGCAGCTGCGGCATTTCCAGGCCATTAAGAATTACAGAGGACTTGTTAGATGTTGCGGGGAGGATTTCCCGGTATTTTAAACAGGATATCCTTAGAAACTGCAACGATGCAATCCACAGAAAGTAATGTCCGGGTAAATAGTGAATTTTCCATTATTTCTGAAATCAATGGTAATCCATGGATCGTAACAATTGTGGGAGCTGGGTGTACCGGAGCTGTCTGCATCTGAAAAAAAGTATTTGCACTGATATCGTTTATATGGACAAGATCGGGTTTAAAGTCGGCTCGGAATTCGGCAACTTGTTCCCGAACCACTTTAATCTGATGAAGGCTGCGTTCTGTTAATGCCCGGTGGAAGTGAAAGCGGTGGACTGGTATACCATTATAAGAGTCCCGGTCTGGAAGATCCCGGGCGCTGTGCGAAGTGGCGACAGCAAATTGAACCCCTCTTTCTTGCATGGCAGTCATGAACTTTGCCATCATGATTTCTGCGCCGCCGATGTGAGGCCAGAATAATTCGCTGCATAGTAAAACTTTCATCGTGCAAGATCAACCAAGTTGTGCTCCGCGGTAGTAACTTTTCAGTTCATTGTCCTCCAGCGTAGTCCCAGATTTTTCGCCCATGAAATAAAATGCGGAGGCGGCATCCAATGCGCCAGGTTTGTTTACCAGATACTTGTCAAAAGATTTTAAAAAGAAAGAAGTTAGGCGGGCAAATATATCGGCGAACTGTTTCATCCTCTTTGAGTCGAAGAAGCTCACTAGGAAATATTTGTAAGCCCAGGCCAGCGCCATTCCAGGACCGCAGGCAGCTCCGCTATCGATCTCTTCGAAATTGTGGAATAAACGGCGGTGTCCTGTATGCGTGAACCTCATAAAGTCGTAACGTCCTCCATGCACCTGCTGCATGAACGCGGTCTCGGCATATACAAATCCGCGGTCTTTCAATACACGATGAATCTCAAAAACACAACGGAATGGGTCAACAACATGTTCCAATACCGCCTGGATAATAACCCCATCGAAAGTTTTTTCTTTAAAAGGTATATCGTGGGCGTCAAAAAAGATCATTGTGCGTGGGCCAAAAACAACGTCAGTTTCCACCAAGGTTATATGAGGAATATTGTAGAGGATTTCCATTCCATGTCCTGGCACACTCCCTCCAATTACCAGTACCGCTGGTTTGTCGGATAATTTTAACAGGTGTTCGGCAAATTTCCTGTAATTGCCTTCTGCGTTCACATTCAAACCAACATCTGGAGTATTGTTCAACAACCAATTCCGGAACCGGTCGATATGACCTAAGCGAGTTTGAGGCCGCTTCTTCATTAATTTAGCGACTTTGTACTGCCGGATTATTGTTTCTGTGGAGAAAAGGCTGTTCTGATCATTAATAAGTATGGGCATACCATCGATAATTGGGAAGGTAACAGAGCATAAAGGGTTCGAGCATTGAAGGTTATGATCAGCCAACTCAAGTTCCCCACTGCAATATGGGCAGTGTAAGTTGCCTCGTACATTCTCTGGAAGTTTAAGCGTAGAGACAGCGTTCATTTCTTCACAGGACCTGCCGTATCAAATCGGGAACATCCCATAAATCACCGCCGATCTGGAGCGAATAACAAGGGACTTGCTGGACAATTTTAACCATTTCGCTGAGATCTTTTTTACCTGCTCCTGACAACATAAAAATTGTGCTGGGCGCCAGCGCTCTTAGTGCAGTTATGGGCGATATTGCGTCGATACTAGATTGGGTTCTAGCGGCGATCTGCGGAACGATAACGGCTCGCAAAGGTAAACCGGGCACCAGTTGAGCGGGTATGATCTGGTTCAGGAAGACTAATGCCTTATCTTCGGCTGCTATTTGAATATCATGAAAAAGCGGAGATTTTTTCTTTATTTTTTCAAGCAGCAAAGTATCCATTCTTGCTGAGCTGTACAAGCTGAAGACATGTGGATCAGGATTTGGTTCGATCAGCACATGGTCATCTCCCAGATACAGCATTCCGGACATAGAACTGGCCAATGCGCATGAGGACTTGCCGGAACCACCTTTGCCAACGAATAAGGCGCCGCCGCCCTCGATACCTGCAGAAGCAGCATGAACAAAAAGAAGACCTTTCTCCCGCATCCACCAGTGAAATATTGGTCTGAAAGGAACTGCTCGAAGATTGGACGGGAAACTTGTCGCATCTCGAAGCCAGAATAATCCGATATTTCGTTGGACGTCAAGCATGCTCAAGATGTTGGCGTCTAAATGAAAAGCCGCATAAATTCTGTTGTCATAAAATCCACGAACTTCACCGCGGGCGTCGTATTCATCCTGCGTCCATGGTGGAGGAGGCATTTGCTTACCAGTGGATAGGCTGTCCCAGGCGCAGATTGTGAACGCGGCTGAACTTTTAGGATGGGTTTTCAGATGTTCTAATCCTGGGGTGATATACGGCACCAGGGCTGAATTAGCTAAGCGCAGTTCTACTTCATATCCAGCAATTTTGAAATAAAGCTGTTGAGATTCTGCTGTCGATTTCTCAGCGTCATTGAAAACATGGTAGAACGATCCAAAGGATTCAACAGGGTCTATATTGTTTGGTTTCATTCAGGAGCGATCTATCGAAAAAGAATAAGGGGATCGGTAAATATAAATCAATCCTTTTTAGGAGCCGGCCAGCCAGTTTCATCCACTTCATGGATTGGATCCAGGAGCAGCAGTTCCTGCATATCGGAAAACTTTTGGAGGACCGGAATTTCAAATATGAGAACCCCAGGTTCGGCTGGCGCATCGATTTCAATGCCCGATCCCTCTTCATCCACCCCGGTCTCCGCGGGAGAAATCAGGTTCTCGTCCACCAGTTCCCGCACCAATTGATAAACTGCGCTCTGGATATCTCCATTTCCATCGCTGTATTTGTTTTTTAGTTTTTGAATGATTTCACCGACAGGCGCTCCAGCCGATAATAATTCCCAAATATCAGCCCCAGAATTATTTAAACTGTAATAATTCCCGGTGTTGAATTCTATAATCAGCACCTCATTGTCAACATTTTCGTGAATAACATCTGGCGAATTGATTTTAAAACACGCATGCGTGTCCATACATTTTCCTCCTGTATCTAGCGTAAGTTGTAAAAAATTATGGAACGGTCTGCTCAGCAACCGGACAGGGTTCCATAGACTGTATATTGCACCAATTATAATCAAAAATCTATGCAAACCAGCGCATATGTTTCGATCATATTCCACTGATGTTCCATCAGCAAAATATATTGGAATTTGTTTAGTTTTCCCAAAGGTGCGGATTTGAATGATAGAATAAAAGAAAAGATAGTTATTATCCAAATAGAAAATAAAAAGGAGCAAAAAATGATGGCAGAAAAAGATAAAGCTGAGAAGGCGCAAGCCGAGGAAACGGCGTTTGAATTAGAAAACCTGGCTGGTGAAACAGCAATGAGCGGTGTGGAAGAAATTTCCGAAGGCGCGGAAGCGTTACAGGCTGCCGATGACATCGCAGCCCTGAGCGCGGCAGAACTGGCAGAAGGCGCAAGCGACCTGACACGCGCGCGTGGACGCGACGTGTGGCTGCAGACCGTATGGCAGGTCTGAGCAACGTGGTCGCCTCATCCGGTGTAAAGGATATCGCTGAAGGCGCCCAGATGCTGGCGGCTTCGGAAGATGTAGAGGTGATGAGCGCGCTGGTGGGCTTGATGAGCGAAGAAGACCTGGAACGGGGATTGGAACTGGCGCGCATGGCTGGAGAGCTGTGGGCGGTAAGTGATGTGGTCAGCTTCATGGAAATGCCGGTACTTTCGGTGTTCCTGGAAGACCGCGGACTGACTCTGCAGGAGATTGCGGTGGATGTAATGCTGCAGGCAACCAGCTCGCGTGCGATCGCTGAGGTGATGGCAGACACGGGAGAAGCGGTGGCTGAACTGGGCGCCAACGAAGTTGCCGAAGGCCTGGTACGCGCGGCCGCCTCCGAAGCTTTGGCGGAACGCAGCGAGTTTTTATCTGAGGCAGGCGCTGAACTGGCAGAAGAAGGTATTGAGAAAGTGGCCGCCGCAAAAGCAACCGCCGATATCGCGCGTGAAGTTGCCCGCGAAGGGGTGGAGGAAGTAGCCGAGGGTTCCGCAGATCTGGGCACAGCCGCCGCCATGGATACAATGGCTGAAGCGATAGAAGAAGAGCCCGAAGAATAACAACAGGTAGGGCATGAACATCGAACGCTACCGGGGCTATTTGCAGCAGTATGTGCAGGAGGCCATCCAGAACAGTAGCGGCAGCAACTCCGCTATTTATGAGTACCTGGATAACATAAAACCGGCCGGCAGATTTTCCGCCCACAGGGAAGAGAAGCGCCGGGCGCTCAAAGATGCGCAAGTTGCATTTTCCGAGCACCGGCATTGGCCGTTAAACATTGTGCTTTCCCACCTGGGCGTGGAAATGCCGGGTGGCGAGGGGAACTGACCTGTATATAATCCGGCTGTTCGAATCATAGATTCAACAATATAAAATACAAAAAACCGCTGCATACACTGCTGTGTGCGGCGGTTTTTAGTCCCAGGCGCTGAAGTCCCAATCGATCAGCAGCAGGCTCAATTCGCGCTTGCTGTGCAGGTTGAATTTGTAAAGGGTGTTGCGGACGTGCGTCTTGACGGTCTCGACCGAGATCACCAGGCGGGCCGCGATCTGGCGGTTGGTGTAGTTCCGGCAGACCAGCGCGGCTATCTGCTGCTCGCGCGTTGAGAGCGACTGCCAGCGCCGCCAGTTTTCCTGCGCCATGTCGCGCTGCGCCAGGCCGGAGATAAGCAGTTCGGCCGCTATATCGTCCACAGGACGCCGTTCGAGTTCGGCCAGGGCGCGCACATGCGCCGCCAGCTCGCCATCCAGGGAAAAGGAATCTGCGTGACGGGGGTGAGGCCCAGGTTATCTATCAATCGCTGCCAGAATAACAAGGCTGCCGTCCCTTTCGGGACTGTCCAAAAACACAGCGCTCTTCTCGCCGGTCAACATGTATCGGGTACCACCAGAACTGCCCCATTCATGCGGCGGCTACTTGCGAAGCATCCGCCCTTAACCTTTGGACAGACCCGCCCCTATTATAAATAGAACAAATGTTCTTGTCAATATTTGCTAACGTATCTGATTGAGTGAGATCAGCACGAACTGCCCGTTTTCGAAATCGATATCCCCATGTGGTGAGAAAAATCCACAAGTCCTTCCCAATTCTCAATTTCGTCCTTGTTAATCAATATAAAATCGGCCCCATATTTCTCGATAACCGCTGAGCGATGGGCATCTGTGCTGAGGCTGGTGAAGAAACGCTGAACGTCCTTCTGCCTGCTGTCGCTGTCTGGTACATACGAAAGTGGATAGCGGTGCGCGACCACTTTGCCTCCCAGAGCCGGCACTTTCAGGCTTGTATTCAGATCAGATAGGATGACATCGTATTGAGTGGTGCGTTCCTTTAGAAAAAGATACGCCTCATATGTGGGCTGCCTGCCAGGCAAAGACAGCTTCACCGTTCTGCCAAACGGCTGCCCAGACAGCAGCAGGCAGACCAGCACTACACCTGTGGTGACGAAGAGCGGCTGGAGCCAGCCAGCGATGTTGGGCAGTCTTTTACTCGATTCAAAATCGGCAAGGAATTCGGCGATAAAAAACTGCAGCAGGAGCATGATATTTGATATCGAACGTCCCAATATACCCATCCCAGTGATAGCACCAAAAATGTAAACGCAAATCAATACGATCAACATGATTGTCAATGGGTAACGGGGATTGGATCGCATTTTAACGATTACCAAAGGGATAGCGGCTAAAGCGGGCCAGGTCCTGCTCAATATCTCCTGATAAAGCGAACTGTGTTGGTGGCGTATATGGTGAGCGGCCGACTCAACCAGGAGAAAATTAAGCATGGAGAAGTAAGGCCATATTGCAGACAGCAGAAGTGAACCTGCTAGGATTGAGACAGCAATCAATACTTCGAACAATAGTTGTTTTTTTGCAGTTAAAGCGAAAGAGATAAGTCCTGCCGCAAGGAATACAAAAGTTGGTAGGTGTGAGATCAGGACGATGATTGTTAGCAGAAATTCCGCCGACAGCAGCCAACGCTGGTTGTTCTGAATGCGGTGCTGGTTCAGGCTGAGTGTAATGAGGGACAAAGCCATGGCGAATGTGGAGGGGTAGGGCATCACATACCCAAGCACACCGATATGGAAAAAACCGCTGATGTACCAGGGACTGAATCCCCACCAAAAGAGGGTTAGCAGCAGTGTATAAAATGCAGCTGAGGATTTGTGATTTGGAATGGCTGCGTATACAAACATTCTTAGTCCTAGGATGAACAGCACTAGATTTTAATATCCCAGCAATCGATAGGATGGAAATCGCCTCTACATTAAACAACTTTCCAAAAAATGCAACTGCCACGGTATATGGTGAATAACCCGGAAAAGGCACGTCCAGCAGCAGTTGATGATGGCTCGGGTCAGAGATATTTGTGATCAGCTCCCTGACGGCTGCGCTGTGCACCCAAAAGTCTGCAATCCACTGCCCGTTCAGTGTAAAAAGGATGATGAGCAGGAAGAGAAAAACTGCCAGCAAACCAAATCGCGACGCAACCAACCGGTCTGTAAAAGTTTGAGCCAATAATAAGTTCTTTTTCTTATCCACCTGTCCAATCCCCTAGATTTGCTGCATTTATTGTAAGGTAATCCGTTCAGGATTGGTGAATGCGTACAGCCTAATGAAGCAAATTATGTATTTTTATCCCTGCAGTAAAATGGGATTTAACAGCAGCAATATTCACGAATTCAGGTTTATTAACAGAGAGCAAAATGAGCTGCTTATTTTCGAAATCGATAACGGCAAATGACGAGAAATCACCAACAAGTCCTTCCCAATTTGTTGTTGTTTCCTTGTTGATCAATATATAATCGACGCCATATTTCTCGATGATCGAAAAACGATCGTTGGTTGTACTCTCTTTGGCGAAGAAATGGATAACATCCTGCAATCTATCGAGATACTCATATTTCGGTATTAATAAAAGCGGCTGCTTGTGTGCGACAACTTTTCCACCAAAAGCCGGCACAATCAGGCTTGTATTTAAGTCAGATAAGATGATATCGTACTGCCCTGTGCGCTCAGATAGAAATTGATAAGACGCATAGGAGGACTGCCGCCCCGGTAAAGACTTTTTTACTGTTCTGCCAAATGGCCGCCCAAAGAGGAGCAGGCAGACCAGCACCACACCAGCGGTTACGACCAGCGGCTGCAGCCAATCCGCCGAACCGGACCATCTTTTGCTCGATCTCGAAGTTAGCAAGGAATTCGGCAATGAAAATCTGCAGCAGGAAAATGATATATGAAATCGTGCGACCCAAAATATCCATTCCTGAAACAAAGCCAAGAATATAAAGGCCGGACAGGAACAATAGCATGATCGTCAAAGGGCAGCGCGGGTTAGTGCGTATCTTGGCGACCACTAGCGGCAAAGCGGCTAAAGCCGGCCAGATCCTGCTTAAAACGTCTTCATACATTGAGGAGCGAAAAAAATTTTGGAGGTTATGAATAAAATCAGCCGGAGTGGAGAATAGTACGGAGTAGATCAAATTCAAGAAAGAATAGTACGGCCACAGAACGACCAGCAAGAGTACAGAACCGAGGACCCCAGCGGCAGCCAGCAATTCAGACAGAAGTTTACCCTCTGCCGTAACAGCAACAGCGACTAACCCCACCGCTAGAAAAATAAAGGTAGGAAAGTGTGTGACCAGGACAATGGCGGATATCAGCGTGATGGGCGCCAGCCATATTGGTTGGCTGTCTTCAATGCGGCGCTGGTTAAGGCTCAAAGCGATGAGAGATATACCCATTGTGAATGTTGATGGGTAGGGCAGCACATAACCCAACACGCCAATATGAAAGAAACTGCTGTAGTACCAGGGGTCCCGGCCCCACCAGAATAAAATCAGCAGCAGCGCGTAGAAAACGGCTGCTATTTTATGATTGGGAACAAATGAAAAAACAAACATTTTCAATCCCAGGATAAAAATACACAAATTAAGGAGTCCGGCAGCTGCCAGTACTGTAATCGCGTCTAAATTTAGTAATCGACCGAAAAATGCGGCTAGCACGTTATAAGGAGAGAAATGAATGTGTGCAGCATTATGCAGCAGTTGAGGATGCTGTGGTTCATAAAAATTTGTGATTAACTCTCTAACGGCTGCGCTGTGCGCCCAGAAGTCTGCAATCCACTGCCCGTTTAAATCGTAAAAAGGAACATGAGCACGAAGAGGAAAACCGCCAGCAAAGCAAACCGGTAGTTCAAGATCCACTTTACGATCGTTATACCCCTTTCCCGCATCCGCTCGCTAACCATCATTTTTGGATATCTGTATCATTCAGGATGTCTATCAATTTATCCACAGTTCGGCGTATGTCAAAATTGGATTCCGAAAATGCCCGGCAGCGCCAAGACATCTTATTCCAGTACTGATCATCTGTGACCAGTTTGTGAACTGCATCATGCAATTCATCCGCATTAGAAACGACCATCCCTAAACCCTTGTCTTTAATCAGATCATCCGGATCGATGCCTGTCGATACAACAGGCACACCACGCATCCAGGCTTGAATGTGGGTGTTCGGGAAACCTTCGCTTTCGCTGGTGGTTACTAAAACACGCGCCCGAAGCAGGATTTGGTTGACTTCATCGACAGATCGTTCACCCAGGAACTCCAAATGTGGTAAACGCTGAGCACTGTCTTCAATAAACTGGGTTAATTGAGGCTCATTTCCTGATGCAATAATTCTGTATTGCGCTGATTTTGATAGGTCCCATTCCGCCAAAGATACAAACAATAGTGGGCGTTTACCAGGTCTTAGATGACCAATCCATAATATGAAATTTTCTCTTGGCTGGTTGGTAAGAGCGGTCTCAGGAGGTAATGGATGCCCACTGTAACATATTTTCGAATTTACATAAAAATTCTGGCGGAGTTTTGACTGTTGAAAATAATTTTGAACAACAATTGTTGGAATTTCAGAAATACGTTTGTAAGTAAAAAAATTCGATAATCTTCTTTGAATTAATATTCTTTTATTGCCATAATCAACATTTACCGGGTTAGCTTGTTTATCGCTTCCCAGTGCCCAGACCGTTTTTCCACCAGACCGGCGCGCAATTTTTTCAGCCATAACTGGGTAAATTGTGGATGCACGGCAGTACCAGAAATCGGCTTTAATCTCATGCATTCTTTTTTTTAGCGCCCAATAATTCAACCCCTGCAAGTACTGGCGTCTTTCTGGGATGCGGTAAATGTGTATCCCCTCATATTGAGCATATCCCTGATCTGAGCGGTCTTCACAGATATAGTTTACTTCCCAACCGCGCCTGAGCATTTCTTTTGCAGTGTAATACGCTGCCAATTCTGAGCCGCCGACAGCGTCATTAATAAACCAGGGCAGGATAAAACAAATCCGATTTATTATATATTTTCGATTCTGTTCATCGATGGAAATCCATCGAAAATTTTAACACTCACTCCTTTATTCATATTACACTCTCTAAACGACATTAAACGATATATTCAGGTTTTATGCAACCAATTAATCTGTATTACGTAGATATTATATGGAAGAAAGCTGCCGAACCTGGTAGATTTAACCCAATGAACGAAATATTGTTAAAAAGGGAGATATTAATGAGTTGTTTACGAGTTTTTGTCTGTATCATCTTTCCGCCCCTGGCGGTGATCGACAAGGGCTGCGGTTCGATTGTGATCACTACGCTGCTCACCCTGGTTGGTTGGGTGCCGGGAGTGATCGCGGCTCTGGTTATCAACAGCAAGCCATAGCATGAAGTTGAGCAGGGTATTAGTTAACTTCGTTTGAAACGCTCTTTTGTAACATAAGCCGGTTAAATTCCCTCCCTGGTTTTGCGGAATACTTTTTCAGGCTGATGATTAAATACGCAGTCCGGGCATAGGAGCCCGGGCATTGCGTTTAACAATAAATTGGGAGTAAATCGGCGCAGCGCCAGGAGCCATGTACGGCTTACCTATTCAGAATGTGATTGAGATATTCCAACAACCTTTCAGCCTGTGCATCCCAGGTGTATTGATCTTTTACCAGATCCTGGCCCATCGTACCTATAGATTCCAAATCACATCGCCGATCATAAAAGTACATAATCCCTTTAACAATTTCCGCGGCTGATGCATCGTCTAAATAATAGGCAATCGTATTATCTTGGATAACATTTTTATGGGCTTCAATAGAACTTAATACGACTGGTTTACCAGCCGCCAGGTATTCAAACAATTTCATTGGGCTGCTTGTATTCCACCAATCGATATCCGGTAAAGGGATAATCCCAATATCGGTTGAAGCCACGTAATCAGGAATATCTTCGTAAGATACAGGACCCATTATATAAACATAATTTTCTAATTGACAATCGCTGATCAGTTCAATAAATCTTCTTCTGCCAATTCCATCCCCTAATAGAATAAATCGAGCTTCAGGACATTCATTTTTCAGGATGCAAAATGCTCTGATCACTTCTTGCAGCCCTCGATTTGGTGAGAAAGTGCCATGATACATCACGATAAACTTGTCCGACCAGCCTAAATCATCACGCCGGCTGATTGCAGCTGAGAACTTTTTATAATTGACACCAGAGGACCAAATTCCGATATCTTTCTCGTTATATTGAAAATTCTCAACAATATAACGTTTCAATGCAGGTGTGATCACGGTTATTCCATCGAAAAATACCTTTGCGAAAAGTAACGAATATTTAAATCGGGTTGTTGTAATTTCGCCGTGTAATCCTTTTGTATCAACCGGTAAAGTTCTAAGATCCAATATAAAAGAAGTCTTCAGAAGCCCAATTTTCTTAATCAATAAAAAAGGAGTAAATGTAAAAACAGAAAAATAATCGGAAATTATAATTCTGGCTCGAATATTTAAAGAGGAGGAGTGGAAAGGAGCATAAAAGAGCGAATTGGAAAGAAATTGATGATAGGTAGGGAAAAAGAACCATGGGCAAATAAGCTACATGTGGGTAGTTCAGCAGTTCTTTTCGGCTTAAACATTCTTGAGAGACGCCCCAGTTATTAATAATACAAAATTTCCTAACCTGGATAATGAATGCACAATCTCATTACGAGAAGTGAAACCGATCGTCCCCTTCTCCCGACTATATTGAAATTCTTGTGAAATCCAAATCATATTCATAATCGGATATATTTATATTGAAAGTTCCTCACTCTTAAGGCTAATCTCCAGGGCGGTTAGCAAAACCAGGGCAATTCCCAGGTCGGCTTTTTTGTTTATATGATCTTTCCAAATGTCTTCAGGATCAAACCAATCGATCAATTTGCGCGCTTTTAAATCAGAGATACTCTCAAATACTACTTTTTTATAATCATCCCTTTCGCGAATCGCCCGATTAAAATCAATATAGTTCACATCCCTATTTATCCCAATCCGGTTCCAGATTGGATTTGATACAGCAACACTCTTGCTCGTTTTGTGTAATATCCGCCGCAAGAAAATTTCTGCTTGGGACGAATTCAAGGAACCACCTCGTAATTTCGAGATCGGGTATGAAAAAAAATCAGGATATGCGCTGTGTAATATCTTTTTATAAATATGTTTATTGAATTGGTGTTGATCGCTGAGGCTGAGGATAAACTTTACCCAACCGGATGAGCAGTATGGCGTTTGATAATTAAATTCATCAATAACGACCACTCGTTCGAGATAATTTATATTATGAATAAATAACCACAGCTGATCCATAAATTTAATACACGGGTTTTCAAGTATTGGTTCTACCGGCAGGCTCTGGACAGGATCATATTCAGGAGATGACATATCAATCGTTGCGCGCAGGAAACCTCTTCTTTGCGCAAACAGCTTTTTTGCTTCTTCCCAATGGCCATTTTTCTTATTGAGTAAACGGTACTTATCAAAACCTGCTAAAGCCCCGCCAATAAAACCGCTCCAGTAAACGACATCTTGACCATACTCTTTCGGAATCAGTGAATTGTAGTATCCATCGATTAAGAACGTCCACGAACATCCATCCCGTGCCGAATCTAACAATTTCTCCGTCGACACTTCAACATGCTCTAGGTCAATTCCTTTATGGTTGATGTTAAATTTTTTCGCCAAACCACTCCCCAACTCATAATTCCAGGAGCCTGGAGTACCAAAGGTAATAGCAATGATCTGCTCTCGTAATCCAGCATCAATCAAGCTCGCTAATATACCGCGCGAATCTAAACCCCCGCTGAGCGGAACGATATGGTAATCCGTTCTATTTTTTTCTAAGATCGTCGATATTGTTGATTTCAGTAAATGGATACCATATTCAATAATATCCGATTCGTTCATACTGGCGACTTTATTATCAGGGATGTCTCCTTCTAAATTGAGACCAGGAAAGAGACTAGATGCTCGCTCAGATTGGTAAAATGGCAAGTAAGAGTAATACAAAAACGGCGAAATTTTTTCAAGAGGATCCATCATTTATGAATAAATTCGTGTTCCTAAATATCAATAGATGATAATCTATATCGATGATAAATCAAGTGTGTAACATGCGAATAAATTCTTTTAGTCTGTAAGATTTCTAACCAAATTTCGTTAAATGTTTTTCAACGGGAGGATTGGCAAGGAGCATGAAAACGCGAATTGAAATGTAAAGAAGAATCATGGGAAAAACCGTGTGAAAATCTACCACATGTGGATTGTAATGCAGTTCTTTTCAGCTTTTAGAAGATTATTAAGAGATAAGCTGGTAAATAATAATTTTTTCCAACTTTGATAACGATTGCACAATCTCATTGCGAGAGGCGAAACCGATTGTCCCCATCTCCCAATTAAACTGATATTCTTGAGATATCCAAATTATATTCATTATCGGATTTTCTTATATAGAAAGTTCATCACTCTTCAGGCTTATCTCTAAGGCGGTTAACAAAACCAAGGCAATTCCCAGGTTGGCTTTTTTGTTTATATGATCTTTGAATATATCCTCAGGATCAAACCAATCGATAAATTTGCGTGCCTTTAAATCAGAGATATTCTCAATTACTACTTTTTTATAATCACTTCTTTCGCGAAATGCCCAATCAAAATCAATATAATTCACATCCCTATATATCCCAATCCGGTTCCAGATAGGATTTAACACAGCAAAACTCTTTCTGGTCCTATGCAATCCTCGAAGAGAAGTATTTTTAAAACCCGATGATTTTAATGATCCCCCCAGTAAACTTTCAATTGGATAAGAATAATATTCTGGGTATGCAGTAAACAGGATTTTCTTGTATAAATGTTTTTTCAATCGATGTTCTCGTGAAAGGCTGAGTGTAAATTTTACCCATTCTGGTGAGCGATATGGGGTTTGATAATTGAAATCTTTAAAAATAACTACACCCGCAAGATAGTTTAAATTATGAATAAATAAATACAGTTGATCTGTATAGCTAATATTTCTGTTATCAATAATTGGTTCTTTCGGCAGACTTTGAACTGGATCGTATTCGGGAGATGACATATCAATCGTCATGCGGCGTACACCCCTTCTCTTTGCAAACAATTTCTTCATGTCTTCCCAATTCTTATTTTCTTCAACAGGCATACGGTATCGATTGCCGCCAGCCAGAGTGTCCCCCATAAAACCGCTCCAGTAAACCGCATCACTGCCGTACTCCTTTGGAATTAATGAGTTGAAATAACCATCAATCAAAAATGTCCATGAACCTCCTTCACGCGCCGTATCTAATAATATTTCAGTCGATACTTCAATTGTATTCAGGTCTATTTGCCGGTGCTTTATTCCACATTTCCTTGCTAATCCCCTCCCTAATTCATAATTCCAAGAGCCAGGCACTCCAAATGTGACAGCAGTAATTTGCTCCCGCAATCCAGCATCAATCAAACCTGCCAATATCCCACGTGAATCCAACCCCCCGCTCAGAGGTACGATATGGTAATCCGACCGATTTTTTTCTAAGATCGCTGTAATTGTTGATTTCAGCAATTGAATACCATGCTCAATTTTTTCTGATTCGTTCATACATGCGACTGAATTATCAGGGATATCTACTTCAAAATTGACATCAGGAATGAGCTGGGATGCCTGCTCAGATTGGTAAAAGGGCAAGTAGGAGTAGTACAAGAACGGTGATATCTTCTCAAAAAGTTCCATCATGAAAGTTTGAATATCTAAATATAAATTTCAATTAATCATATACTATATCGATAATTTTGCAAGCTTGCTTTTCTTGCGATTAACAGCGCCAACATTTTATGAGCCAATTGACAACCGTACTCTACAATCGATAGTGTTCTGTACTGTATCTTTTGTTACCGTTGAATATGTTGGGCGTATTTTGAAGGATTTCCGTTTACTAACGGAATACAATTTTCAGACTTAGAGTTAAACAGATAGCCCGAGCATAAGAGCCCGGGGTTCGGATTTGATAAAAAACTGGGGTATATCTGAATAAGTCAGGCCGTTTATTCTCGACCGGAGCGCAGCCAGTACGCGACATACGGCAGGATGAAGGTCCAGAGCAGAACCAGGGACCATGTGCGGCCGGCCAGTAGATTGTAGTCCGCGAGCAGCCTGCTCCAGGGGTGGTCCATAACATAATGCCCGAATAGAAATTCAAAGGAAACCGTCATTACCACCCAGATTAAACCGATGATCAGCGCTTGTTGACCAGATTCAATGCGCCACCTGCCGCTGATGAGCCAGACGTAAATACCAAAGAAAATAATGGCGGTCAGGGTGGAAACCTGGTGAGCGCGCAGTTCGCTCATATACGGGCCATAAACAGATTCACGCAGCAGCGCATTAAATATGGCGATGAGGGTCATTGGGAACCAGAGCAGGATGTACTTGAAGATCATTTAATTATTCCTCTTGTTGTTTATTTATTTTTTCCAGCCCGCTTCATTTCAGGTTTGCAATTTCGAAGTTTACAAGCGCCTGCCTCAAGTCGGCGCTGCGCATAATAATCGCCCGGTAACGGACACCCGACCCAAGCGATACTTCTTTGGGCTGGAAAACGTTCTCGTCCACCAGGATTCGCAGTGGTTTTGGCAGACCGAAAGGAGAAACGGCGCCCAAGGTGTAACTGGTCTGCTCGAGCACCTGTTCTTTGCTGGCCATACTGATGCGCGAAACATCCATTGTGCGCCGTAATGCCGGCCAGGATATTTGTTCCGGACCTGCGAAAAGCGCCATAACAAAACGATCTCCGGAGCAGCGAAACAGGATGCTGCGCACCACCTGATCGGGCTTTTGATCGCGTTCGAGGGCAGCCTGCTGCAGTGAATCAAGCTTCCCCGGATGGGTGAATACCCGGTAAGGGATACCCTTCTCGTCCAGTTCTCTCAATACTGGATCGGAGTTGGATTTTCCAAAATTTTCTGGTGATTGTGGATTGGTCATTGAATATATCTATGAAAGCTTTAACGCCTATTTTCCTGCATAATTTGTACGCTACTCTGGGAACATCAATCGCCACACAGCCAACCACTTGCCCAGGTCAACCGCGAATACAAACAGGTCTTTTCCTGTATCCCTTTGTGGTTTACCCTTCATATCGTATTCGATGTTAAACGTATAGCTGGCGATGGCAGTGCTTTCCCAGATCTGAATATCGTATTCGCTTTCAGTATATTTTTTGATCACCGCCTGGTTAAGGAAATCCTGATAGCTGTCGATGCATATCTCGCGCCCAGCTCCAAGGGTTACAAGGTTTGGCCCAACAAATTGGATATCCGGGTGGAAATAAGCCTTCAGTTCTTGAGGCCGTCCTTGCAACCAGGCCTGGTTGATCTTTTTCATCAACTGGCGAATTTCATCAACGGTTTGGGATTGATCCTTGGTAGGCATATATACCTCATCTGGTGGAGTTGCAAGTAGGCTGATTATACTGAAGTTAATGAATTTTAGATAAGGTATTTTTAATTTCGCCCCACTAAAACCTTCGAAAAAACAATAACTTGACCGTCATCCTGAGCGAAGTCGAAGGATCCCTGATGCGCGACCTTTATTGGGAGTTATGCGGGTAGAGCTCGGAGTACGCGCTTCGGAAATTGTAAACATGTACTCACCCGCCCAAGTAATAGTCAACGCCGCGCGTCAGGGATTTCTCACTATGTCCCACAATAAATCCTCCTCGTACCTCGTGATGCTTCGCGAGTGGGACTGCGTTCGAAATGACGATAAGTTAATTGTCATTCTAATTTTAATCTCGTGCTTTATGTGAGACCGAATCCAAAAATTCTCTCCCCAAACTGTAAATTAATCAATGGTATTGTGATCAAGAGATGTAAGACAAGTTGCCAACTTGTCCGACAAAGACACCGTCCTTTTAGTGAGATGGATGATGAATACCCGGTTTGAACACTATGAAAAAAATTCGAGAAAATTAGCGTAAATTCGCGGATTCCTCCAACAAGCGTTCACTTTTCACCCAACCCTTTGGAAGCGGGCAGGTGGGGTCCAGCAGATGCTCCATCGAATTGCGCACCTTTGAGCGGATGGCGATACTCTTATCATCTTTGTGCAATGCGATGCTGCCAGATATTTTTTCTAAATGTTTTGGGTATAAGCGTGCAAAAATCGTCAGCCCGCTGATCGCCCAGCTTTTGACAAATACACTCTTATCAACAAGCATTTCAAGCAGGACGGGCACAAACCGGTCGACCTGGTCCGGGAACACAGCCAGGTTGGCGAAGATCATGGCATAGTGCCACTGCGCCATTGGTAAATTATCCCCCTGAGCAGCCTTCAGAAGAGGCTTTATATGAGGCAGGAACAACTCCGGATGTGTGCGTGAAACTTTTTCCAGCGAGTGAGAAGCCCGGCCCCGGATCAGATCGTCCCCTTCATTTATTCCTTCGAATAAATCCTCGAATAATCCCGGATTTTTAAGCACGATTTCTGCTACCTGGTCTGCATGACCGTCCGAGCGCAGGTCACCGCCGGATAACATTCGCAGCAGATCGTTCATAATTGGCCGAATGGTGAATAACGCTTATTTAACCTTGACAAAACACACACCCACCAGCCCGGTGCCGCCGTAGATCGATAAACCCGGTGTCAGTTCGGCGAAGAACACATCCTGCGGCAATTGCACCGACTCACCCAACTGCTCCAGGAACTGCCCGGCCTCCTCGAGCGCATTGATGTGAATGATCGCCAGTCGTTCAACGGGAGACTCCCCTGCAGCCTCCGCCGCCAGATCGATCACGCGTGCCCAGGCTTTTTTTCGGGTGCGCATGCGCTCCAGCAAGTCGAGCTTCCCGTCTTTGATGGTCAGAATTGGTTTCACATTCAGCAGGTTGCCAAAACTTGCCTGCAGGGCCGGCAATCGACCGCTCTTAGCCAGGTACTTGAGTGTGGAGAGTGCCGCGAATAAGTAGGCGCGGTTGCCCATATCACCGGTGAGCGAAAGTATTTCATCTTTACCAGCGCCAGCTTGGGCTGCTTCAGCGGCAGCCAAAGCAAGGAAACCCTGGCCAAGCGATAGGCTGCGCGTATCGACCACCGTGATATCTCTACCCTCAAAGTCGCTGCAGGCCTGCAGGGCGGCATTATAGGTAGCGCTAACTTCAGCGCTGACACAGTAGCAGATTATACTCTCAGCGCCGGCGGAGAATGCATCGTTGTAAGCCTGGCCGAACTGCCCGGGTGATGGGGCGGAGGAGGTGGGATATTTTTCGCCGCGGTCGACGCGTTCGAACAGGTCGGCGTCATTTATGTCCACGGTGGCGCGCAGCGACTGCTCCCCGAAGTGGATATTAATCGGCACCTGTTGGATATCAAGTTTGGCGGCGATGTCGGGCGGGATGCTGGAATCGGTATCGGTGATTATAGTTACGGATGGCATGCTGGACCCCTTTCTGGTTTTTTGTTAATTCTTATAACACCCAGACAGCATGTCGGTTACTGATAATTATCCTCGACTATTCTTAGCTCTACCTTTGATAGGGCACGGTTTAGCGCAAGTATCGGGATTTATTCTCCGACGGGAGTTTGATCGTTCCTTTGCTTCGAATCTTCCGGTTGTGAGTATCCTTCGGCCATTCTCTGCGCGGTCTTATCAGCCAGCACTAGATAAGCGTACTGGTTAACCGAAAAGCCCTGCCTGCGGGCTAAATCACGTACGGTTTCATAGACATAGTCAGGTACACGGATTGTAATGGTTCGCATGGTCAGCTCTAATTTTACCCACTCGCGGGGGTCATTGCTGCATACCAAATCCCACGGCGAGCGGTTTTTAAGGAAGAATTTTGAACGTCAGATCGCTGACTAATTTATTTTCTAAAAACATTTTAAATTGCCAGTCTCCAACGTCGAGCGGTTTGCTTTCAACATTCCAAATGCAGTCCCAGGTGGTTCCATCCGCCTCATCAGCTTTCCAGGTTATAACCTCGCTATACCACTCTGTCCCATTGTGATACCAATACACGGTTGTATGGGTACCGGGCTGCATACCTTGATAGTCATAAACAGCGCATACTTTCGGTACTCCATAAATGAATTCAGTCCCTGGATTGACTGGTTGAGAATCTACCACATCCTCTGCCAGAGTAATCGGGGCGATATAAGGTTCATCCGAAACAGGAGTTTGGGCGGTTGGACTAATAGGTGTGGTACCTTCAGGTCCTGGAGCTCTGACCACCAGGTTATCATAAGCGACCTCGCTAAATTCGCCATCCTCGGATTCGGCGTCCAGGGCGATTTTCCCTCACTCAATTGGTCATCCGTTTCATTAAAGAGGAGCGTATGTATTAACGTAGAAACGAATTTGATTACCGAGGCACTCCAAGCGGACAGCGTTGCGTGCATCCAACCCCTGCAGGATAGCGTCTGACTGGTCCTTGGCCCATTCCTCCTTTTGACCGTTAATTTTCACCAGACCGGTATAGTAGCCATCCGCGCTGTATGCGCCGACGTAGTAGTTGTCAGAATCGACATAACGACAGTAAATGCCGTGCCAGTTATCCGGCGATCCATCCACTGACCGGCTTTCTACCTCAATCGTCAGGTCAGAGAACTGCCGTTCCAATTTGCTTAAAGTGGCAGTATTTGGATTGGTGTAATCGCGGATACGGAGTTCGCCGTTTTCGTATTTGATCTCCCCTCCATCAGCTGTGCTGGTGGACCAGCCGCTTTCAGGATCGCTGAAATCATCTTCGAACAGGATCCCGGCTGGAAGTTCCTCTGTCATCGCGCTCGCCCTCGCTGCAGGTGTTTTCCACCAGTTCAGGGCTGGCATTTTCGCCAACTTTGATACAATCTGAAATTGCGGCGATTTCATTTTTGCGAGCCAACCCAGCGCTGTTCTCGGCGTAATTGATGCCGTATTCAAGGTTGTCATGTATGCGATTGCCTTCCAACGAGGGTAAAGCCTGATCTCTAATTTCGATGCCGTGAAATTCGTTGTCAAATATTTCGTTATTTATCGCCTGTCCTCCAGCATTCGCAAAATAGACAATCCCCAATTCTTTATTTGAGTGAATGGTATTTAATTCCAGAAATGGAGCCGCCTGGTTCTGCAGGAGTATGCCGCTCTATTCATTTTCGAACACGATGTTCTCTTTCGCCAGTCCAGCCCCGTTTTCGTAATAGGCGATGCCCGATTTACTGTTGGCCTGTGCGGTATTCCCGAGTAAATTCGGCGCTGCATCTTTACGAATTTCAATGCCAAAATGACCGTTATTCGTACAGATATTATTCGATGCTGTACCTACCGATTGCGCCCAAAACATAATTCCTGATTGCGCGTTGTTTGAACATGTATTTCGTTCTAAGGTTATGTGAGAGTTCTCGTGAAAGTTGAAACCATGCAGGCCGTTGTTTTCAGAAATACTGTCGCGGACCACACCGCTGGTGTTTCCATTGGTAAATAATCCCGCTCCACCAAATCCTCGGTTTTATCATATACGCCGTCGGTGAAACGGCAGTTTATGATTTGGATATTTCCATCCTTGATTTCGACTACATTAGCTTTTGTGGTTCCACCGTATTGGAATGTAATCCCTTCAGCATTAAAATCGCCTGGTCCATCAAAATCAATCAGGGCGCCGTTGTTTCCCTGAATGGTTGTCAAATCCATGCCCGCGCCGGTCAAACTGAGAGAATTAACGATGTCAAGCTGGCCTTTGAGGATGTAGATCCCTGGATCCAGCAAGACGGTTGATCCTGCCGGTAATGCTGTAACGGCGGTTTCCAGATTTGGGTAATCACCGCTTCCATCCGGTTTCAAAGTTACTACGATGGGTCCTGATGGAACTGGCAGGGTATCCGGGATTGCACGGGCGGTCTCTTGAACAGGAGCCTGTGCAGTGATGGTGGCGAGCACATCACCTGCGATCCTGGTTAATTCTGCATTGTCATCAGCGGGGGAGAATAACTGGCATGCGATCCCTGGTAAAATGAGAAGAATGAGAATAAAAATCAAGCGTAGTTTAACCATAATGTCTCTCCTCACAAGACGATCTTTAATTGATATTTTTCAGACTTCCTAGCTTAATCAACTGCCTGCTTCCATTTTGAAAAATGCTAAAGGTCATCTGCCGATGTGGAATTCTTCCTCTTGTGCTAATTTGCTTCCAATAAAAAGCTTTACTTTCCAATTCCCCAATTCTAAACCGGTTGTTCCTGTTCCTGTATAGTGAGCTCGTAAACCCTGAAACCACCCTCCTCCCATGTTTCCAATTTTCTGCAAACGATCCCCACTCCCTTCCATTTACATACCAATACCGGGAGAAACGTGTAGTGGGTGTCATAGCCCAATAATCAAAACAGGCGTTGACTGCCGTTGTGCCGGATGGAAAATCGGTGATTGGGTTCTCGAAATTCTCTTGATTGTAATCTTCGTCTGTGTAAAAAACGACCGGGCCGAAGGTTGGGCTGGTCGGCTTAGTCGGTTCAGGGGTAAAGGTTGGTTCGGGGGTATCGGTTACAATCGGACTGGGGATTGGCGTATCGGTGGGTGTTATAGTCGGGGTACTTGTGGGGGCGAGCGTATCGGTTGGCAATTGGGTGAAAGTAGCGTTGGAGCCATTGCAGTAATGGTTGAAAATATTTCAGCGGAGACGGCAGTGGCGGTGGCATCCGGTGTCTGCGGACGAACAATGAAATTGCATGCCAATGCCGGCAGACTGAAAATTACGATTCAGAAAATAATACCCTGTTTTTCATAGTTTATCCTCCATTGGAAATAAAACATCTTGCATAATTAATCGTTGGTTGCTTCCGGCTCCAGCACCATAATTGGAATCAGACGATCACCGGCACGCTCCTGGTAGTCTTTGTATCCAGCGTACAGCGTCAAAGCCTCTTGCCAGTATTTCCGGCGCTCGGTTAGGAGATGCCTGGCGTGCCAGTGTAAGTACCTTGATAGTTGTTTTCTGATATCCATGACATGCGGGTTGGCGTGCAGGTTGTAATACCAGCCTGGATTGACCTGTGAGCCCAGGTTAGAGGCGATCAACGCACGTGTATCCTCTCGGTCGTGCATATAAACCAGCTGGAGTATTGAGCGTGGGAGCCAGTCTTTGCGCCGGTCATGGTAATCATGGTGATCGGCCAGCCAGTTAAAGCGCCTGTGGGTGAGAGCCTGTTTCCGGTGTGCTTGAGCGTGAAACCATCGACCCGGTGAACAAATTGGGCGAAGAACCTGGTTATCGGTTCAACCGCCACAACCTTCTGAATATAACATTGCCAGGGGCGCAGTCTTGTGGAGGAACTGGTCATTTGTGGTTAAAATCACGAAATCTTTGTTTCCTATATTACATCAATTGAAGGTGAAATTCAAGTTAAACTTCAGGGGATAAGGGATTGGGGATAGTAGATGGGATAAAAAATTTGTTGCCCTCCGCAGGATTGGTGGTAGAGCGATTTCAAGTTCATAGGGAAAACAGGTTCCAGTCGATAGGTGATCGCAATTAACCTGTGGGGTGTTCTGAGGTGGATTGCATAAGCGCTGCCCGGTTTGCATGACCCGGGTCCGATCAGTGCCGGAAAAAATGGAAAATCATACAAGAATTGATGTATAATTTCAACCAGGATAAACGCTCATCGCTGATAACAACGAAAGCGGAATTTTCGTATACTGCGCAAAACAATAAAACACTACATCACTGCCGCTGCTTTTGTTCCAGCGGTTTTTTTGTTGGTACTAAAATCTATCTGTGGGTGAAATTTGGAAGTTATTACAGAACCGGAAAAAATTGGCAAACAGAAGGAGGATTAACGTGGAAAATATCAAAGAGATGCCATACCGTGAAAAGTATGAAATTGTCCTGGAGAATATTAAATTTCCAAGACGCTGGCGCCAAATTTTATAAGGGACATCTGGGATATCCAGCCAAAACTGAGCTGCAAATGCTTTAGCAGGAAGGGATATCAACCCCATTCCGGAGGAGTCCTCGTTCGAAGAGAAGTATGAGGCGGCATATGAAAATTGGATCTGGATTGGGAAGAGCAATTTCAATTTCATACGAGAGCAATTGGGAGAAGCGGGAATAGAGCAGTTCGAGGTCGCTGATGTCGAGGCACTGAAGCGTAAGAACGCCAGCACATCCCTATATTTTTTAAGTTTTATCAGGGCCATATCAACAGGAACAGCCTTCAAAATGACTGCAAAAGAATTCGCTTATCAACTGCAGTGGTTAACCCCTTTTTCAGTAAAGGAGCTCAACCAACACCAGACAGTATACGACATACCACGGTGTAAAATCCTGGATTATCCTGAGACTGATGATCTTTGTCAAATCGCTTGTCAGCGAATTCTATCCACAGTGGGCAGCTGAACAGTTTAAGGTGAACATGGAATTTGAACCTCAAGATCACAGCTGTACTTGCTATTTGACACCAATAAATTAAGATATTTCTGATTGGGTTGTTGTTCGTCTTAAATTCCAATTGGATATATATTGGTTATCAACTGGAACAAGCGTTGAACATCTGGTGGAGCTAAAAGGGGACGCCGTTCTATGTGGAGTGCGCAAGCCCAGCTTGCGCAACCTGAAGCATGGCTTCCCCCACAGGGGCGCACCGCGGAGGACTCCAAATAAAGGTGGTTATGTCGCCATGAGAAATCAACTTGCTATGATCAGATGAGAACTCACAGATCTCGCAGTGCCTCCCTGCGGGTTGGAGGCTGGATAAGTTCGAGTTCTCCTGCGTGATTCTAAATTAAGGTTGGAATTTTCTTTATCCCCGCGTGGAGTTGTTAAACCTGATACCAGCACATGCCAACCAACCCCCGCGAGATGTTCTGCAGTCCGACCTTATGACCACATGGATATTAAGCGGATTTCCAGCAGGAAACCGAAATTAACCTACGGGGGGGCGAATGGGGTTATAAATTGTGATTATGATGTGAAGAAGCGGTAGTAGTCGCAGCCGGAGCGGTTGGCTTGCAGCGCCGAGCCGTCCAGTATCTGGTCGAAGCGCATCCATTCCGGGGAAGGTGCTTCGCCGATGCGGAATAGACTATCTCCGATCTGGTATAGCTGCTGTTCGTCCCCAGAAGGGGTGACGTACAGCAGCTGCCCTTTGCGCAGGATGACCCTGAAATTGGTCTCCCATGTGTTAAAAGAGCGGTAATGTCCGGGATAGGCCAACCATTCTTCCGGAAAATTAAATTTTGTTTCACCTGTGTAATTCTGGTTGGTATACCATCTGCTGCCGTAGGAAGCTTCTACAACAACGGATTCTGGCAGAAGTATTCTCCCAAGTCCAGAAATTGAACAAGAAGCGATCAAAATCGGGATGGTCTATATAAAAGCGGTCGCCTGCGCGCTGCTCCAGTGGGATCCGTTCATTGTGGTATTCCAGCAGCAGCCGGTCTCCATCCGCGATAAAAACCAACCCTCCTGTTGGAGTGAGTTTACTCTCTGTGAGAGACTGATGGGAAAGATCGGTTTGATTGGCCAGTGAATATTTACCTGCGTAGATTATAGGATTTACATCTTCTAGATGTAGCGGGTCGGCGGGTGGTTCCAGGTCGGGGATTGGATGGTTGAGCATCAGGCTGCGCAGGTAATCCAGCGTTGTGAGCGAGATGCCGGAGATATGGGGGTGAGTCATCAGCACGATCGATCCCAGACCATTGTCCAAATCCATCCACATGTAGGCCTCGTATCCGGGCATATCCCCGGCGTGACCGATATGCGCATAACCTTCATGCTCGAATACATTCAATCCGTACCCGTAGGACCAGTCTTCGTCCTGGGCGATATGCGGGTGTGTGAGCAGTTCAAAGCTTTCCTGGGAAAGCAGGGGACCATTGGGACCTTGTCCGCGGTTGAGCAGCATACGCATAAATTTTGCCATATCCTTGGCGGTTGACGCGATGCACCCATCGGCAGTGTCGGTTTCCAGCCAGGGCGCCGGGACGAGCGGGTGACTTCTGTGAAACGGTCGGTCGTCGTACAGGGGCATGTATCCTTTCGCCAGGCGCGGTCTTAATTTGTGGGTGATCAGAGCGGCAGAATTTTGCATCTCCAATGGTTCCAATATTCCGGAGCGAATTAGCTGCGGGTAAGGCTGCCCAGCAACCGCTTCCAGCAGCAGACCGAGCGCTTTATAGCCGACGTTGGAATAGTAAAAGTATTCCCCAGGAGCGTATCCGGTTTCACGCTCGCGCAGCGCCCAGACTTCACTGCGTGCGTCGGTGCTGAAATCCGTACCTTCAATCAGTCCAGCGGAGTGGGTCAGCAGGTGATGCGCAGTGATCGGGTCGAACCCTGGGCGTACTTCGAACCACGGCAGATATTCTAAAATTGGTGTGTGCAGGTCAAGCAGTCCTTTTTCAACCGCTTGCAGTACTGCGATGGCGGTAAAGGTCTTACCGATTGATCCGATTTCGAATAGATGGCCGGCGGACAGCGGTGTGGACGCTTCAATGTCAGCGTAACCGAACCCGGTTTGGTGAAGCATTCGTTCGCGATCCGTGAATCCCAAAGCCAGGGCGGGCGTGTTATTGTCCGCCATTTGACTGGTAATCCAGTTTTCAAGCATGTTGTAGCTGTTCATTTTTTCCTTTTACGTAATCAAAATACAAGGATAGGCTGCGTGTGCCAAATCGAAAATGGAACAAAGGAGCACAGGTTTGGGAAACATATTAAACATCAAACCAGAGGAGATTATAATTTAGGAATGGGATAAAAACTGCCCGCAGGATTGACACATCGAGTAAAATTATAATGTCAACCGAATTTCAACTGCATGACTGGAAAGTCAACAAAAAACAAATTTTTTCAATTTATATCAGGAGAAATACACAATGAAAATAGATCAAGATGCACGCTATTCCAATGAACACGAGTGGGTTCGTCCGGAAGGCGACCTTTACGTATATGGCATATCCGACTTCGCCCAGGACCAGCTTTCTGACATCGTCTACCTGGAACCGCCCGAAGTGGGCGAGGGGTTCGAGAAAGGCGATACGATCGGTGTGGTCGAATCGGTCAAAGCCGCCGCGGACCTGTACCTGCCGATAGGCGGCGAGATCGTGGAGGTGAACGAAACCCTGGTAGACGCGCCGGAGGTGATGAACAGCGATCCGTACGGGGAAGCCTGGATCATCAAGTTCAAAGCCTCGGATGCAAGTGAATTTGAGGGCTTGATGTCACCCGAGGATTACCAGAAATTTGCTGAGGAAGAACACTAATGAGCGCATACTTACCGCAAACAGAAGATGATTTGCGAACCATGCTGGAAACCATCGGGGTACTCATCGGTGGAAGCATTGTTCGAGGATGTACCGGAAGCATGCCGCTACCCGGACATGAAGCTGCCGAAAGCGCTGTCCGAGATGGAGATACTGACCGAACTGTACAGCATGGCGGCCAAGAACAGCACCACCGGGTGTTTCGCCTCCTTTATCGGCGCGGGTGCATACAACCACTTCACCCCCAGCGCTGTCCCGTACCTGGCAGGGCGCGGTGAGTTTCTGACCGCATACACCCCCTACCAGCCGGAAGTCAGCCAGGGCACCCTGCAGGCCATATTCGAATACCAGAGCATGGTGGCCGAACTGACCGGCATGGAAGTGGTCAACGCCAGCCATTACGACGGCGCCACCTCCATGGCGGAAGCGGCCATCATGAGCTACAACACCGCCCGCGGCAAACGCAGCAAGATCCTGGTATCGCCCAGCGTGCACCCCCAATACCGGCAGGTGCTGCGCACCTATCTGCCTGGTGACCAACTGCAAATCACCGGCGATGAGGACCTGAACGCCGGGCTGGATGACCTGGTGAAGATGCTGGATGAGGATACCGCCTGCCTGATCGTGCAGAACCCGGATTTCTTCGGGCAGCTGCTGGATGTAGACGGACTGGCGGATGCGGTGCATGCGGCCGGAGCGCTGCTGGTTGTGGTAGCTAACCCGATCCACAGCCTGGGATTATTGAAACCGCCCGGAGCGTACGGTGCGGATATCGTGGCGGCAGAGGGACAGCCCTTGGGAGCAGGTCTCAATTTCGGAGGCCCCTACCTGGGTGTGTTCGCAGCCACGATGAAGAACGTGCGCAAAATGCCAGGAAGGCTGGTGGGAGAGACGGTGGATACGGAAGGCAAGCGCGGCTACGTGCTGACATTATCGCCGCGCGAACAGCATATCCGCCGCGAAAAAGCCACCAGCAATATCTGCACCAACCAGGGACTGATCGCATTGATGGCGGGCATGTACCTGGCCTATATGGGTAAACAGGGCATGCGAGCGGTAGCGGAACTGTGCTACCAGCGTGCCCACTACGCGGCGGGGGAGATCGACAAGCTGGAGAAGTACCGGGTGCTGGGTGACAGGCCATTCTTCAACGAGTTTGCCGTTAGGTGCCCGCAGCCGGTGAAGGGACTCAACCAGGCTTTGCTGGAGGCGGGCATATTGGGCGGGTACGACCTGGGTGATGATTACCCGGACAGGGCGAACCAGATGCTGGTATGCGTGACGGAGATGAACGACAGAAAGCAGATCGATCACCTGGTCGATACGCTGGCAGGGATTGGATAGCGGAGAAATAAAATGCGAAAACAACTTGAACCTTTAATCTTTGAAATCTCCTCCCCCGGACGGACGGCATATACCCTGCCGGAACTGGATGTGCCTGAGAGCGAACTGCCGGGTGGCTATGTGAGAGACGATCTCAACCTGCCGGAAGTGAGCGAACTGGATTTCGTGCGCCATTACACGCACCTGAGCCAGATGAACTATTCGATTGACACCGTGTTCTACCCGCTGGGGTCGTGCACGATGAAATACAACCCCAAAGTGAACGAACAAGCGGCCGCCATCGAAGGGCTGACGCACGTGCATCCCCTGCAGCCGGAAGCCACCGTTCAGGGCAGCCTGCAGCTGATGCATGAATTGCAGGAGATGTTAGCGGAAATATCGGGCTTTGCAGTCGTATCGCTGCAGCCGGCAGCCGGAGCGCACGGCGAGTTTGCGGGTGTGCTGATCATGCGCGCCTACCACGAGAGCCGCGGCGACAGCAAACGTACCAAAGTGCTGATCCCGGATTCGGCCCACGGCACCAACCCGGCCTCCACCGCCATGAGCGGTTTCACCATGGTCGAACTGCCATCGGACGAGCGCGGCAATGTCGACCTGGAGGCTTTGAAGCGTGAATGCGATGACACGGTGGTGGGGCTGATGCTGACCAATCCCAACACGCTGGGCCTGTTCGAAGAACAGGTGCTGAAAGTGTGCGAGACGATCCACAACTGCGGCGGGTTAGTGTACGGCGACGGTGCCAACCTGAACGCCATGATGGGCGTCGCCAAGCCGGGCGACCTGGGGATGGATGTGCTGCATTTCAACCTGCACAAGACCTTCACCACCCCGCACGGCGGGGGCGGACCTGGCTGCGGACCGGTGGGTGTGACCGAAGAATTGGCGCCCTTCCTGCCTGGACCTATCGCGGCGAAAGATGGTGATGCATACAAACTGTTTGCGCCGGGGCAGTCCATCGGCCGAATGAAGGCCTTCTTCGGGAACTACGGCATGTTCATCCGGGCCTACACCTACATCCGCATGATGGGACCGGATGGGCTGCGTGGCGGCATCAGAAAACGCGGTGCTGAACGCCAACTATTTGAAAGCCCTGGTAGCGCCGCACTACAAGCTGGCTGTCGAACGCACCTGCATGCACGAGTTCGTGGTGCACGGGGATATCCCCGGGACGGACGTGATTGCGCTGGATGTTTCCAAGCGTTTGATCGATTACGGGCACCACCCGCCGACCAACTACTTCCCGTTGATCGTGCACGACGCCCTGATGATCGAGCCGACCGAGACGGAGAGCAAGAAGACCCTGGATGACTTTGCGGATGCGCTGCTGAAGATCAAGCAGGAGGCGGAGCAGGAACCAGAACTGCTGCACGATGCACCGCACATCACGCCAGTGTTCCGGCTGGATGAGGCCACTGCTGCTCGTAGACCGGTATTGTGTTATAAGGGGTAGAGACAGGAGATAAGGTGCAGCGCACGAAACCACGTGCAATGCACCATAAAAGATGCATCGCACTTTTATTATATGGTCATGCCCAACCCGGTTATCGATCCTTGCATATCTACCTGTCCCATGAATGCTTTATCAAAAGTCAGTGTAAAATACGGTGTTGTTGAATGAAGAATATTAAAATATGCTGGGTACGACCAACCTCAATCAGGGGTATCGAATTACCAAATTGTTCTTTAAATATCCGGTAATACAACAACTCTTCCTTTGAATTCAGTTGACCTTCAATTCCGAGGTCACGTTCAAGAGCAAAATCTTCATCGGAAACTTCACCTTCCGCATAATCGCGTAATCTCTCTCCTGAACCGGAGCCTTCCCAGAATTTGGATTTTCCTCGCCAAATAACGTCATCTGGCAATGCATCCGCCAGGCTCTGCCGGAGAGGCCATTTCTCCATTTCCTGCGGACCGCGAATCTTCCAACGAGCAGGGATTGCTAACGCGTAACGCACAACATCAGGGTCAAGAAATGGCACAGCCACTCCAGTGCCATGAGCGGTTGCTGACCGATCCACACGCTGTAGTGCAGTATTGTGCAGGGCTGCGATCGCTTCCTGTATGCTTAAAGTGAGTTCTACTTCACTGGAATAGGCTTTTTGGTAGGAGTATCCCGCAAATAATTCATCGCCTCCCTCCCCAGATAAAACGAAGGGTACATAATCCGCAGCCAACTTTGATACGAGATAATTGGATACAGCGCTGTGAACTAAAGGCGCATCGAAGGATTCGAGGTGGTAGATGACTTTTTCCAAAATCCCCTGCATGTCTTCAATTTTGTAAATGTGTTCGTAATGCTCGGCTCCTATGTATTCCGCAACTTGACGGGCATATTCAAGGTCGGATGCGCCCTCAATACCAGCAGAAAAGGTGTACAGGCGGTCCACCAAAGGACGGGCGAGTACAGCGACAATGCTTGAATCAACCCCTCCGCTTAACCACACGCCTACCTTTACATTTTCTGGAATTGCTCCTTTTACTGCATTCCGGAGATACTCCTTCAGCTGCTGCGCGCTTTCCTGGGCGCCATCCAGCTGTACAGGTTTAGGAAAATACGGTTGGTAATCATACATTCCTTGATCCGAAAGCAGGAAATTCCCAGGCGGGAACTCATGAACCTGGTCAACAATACCCACTAGCGCTTTAATCTCTGACGCAAAACACATCATCCCGTCATTGAAACCAAAGTAAAGCGGACGAATACCCAATCGGTCACGAGCAAGAAGAAAACGTTCTCCATCCACAATCCCTAGGGCGAATTCCCCTTCTACCCTGCCGAAGACCCGCGTACCGAATTCCTCATACCCATGTAACAATATCTCTGTGTCTGTCCCATCTTCAACTGTATGGAACTCCAGATGCTCCTGGAAGGAAATTTGGTTGGTAAACCTGCCATCTAAAACAATCGCCCTTTCATTTCGATCGGTTACCACAGGTCCGGGTGTTTCGTTTAATTGAGTGTATCCAATCGTTCCTAAAGCCGCATTCGGTCCTTTCCAAATCTGGTGTTTTGAAGAGCCGCGGTGTTCGATTTTTTGCAGCATTTTACTTACAAGATCCTGGTCATCGGGTGAAAAAATCCCAGCAATTCCGCTCATTTTAAACTTCTCCTGATGTGTAATTTCTTTTGTCGAAAAGTCTTGCGTTTTGTTATCATTGATTTTTTCTCAATCATTATATATCGCTGCTTCTGAAAATCCTTGATTTAAGACAATCTGTTTTTAAGATAACGCAATTTCAGACGACTTTTCCTTCTGCGGCGTTATTTGACATGATTTTATCTACCTAATGAATCCATTTTAAAAGATGATGAATTAAATTTAGGGATTTGTTTCAGTGATGATACCATACCCATTAAATAATGATACTTATCCAAGCATTAGTTGAACCAAATGCAAAACAAAAGTGGTATCTCCGAAATGTATGCGCAGTATAAATATCACGCGTATAAACGAATGGGCAAAAGTTGCGATGAAAAAGTTCAGGGCGACCTTGGTTTTGTGCATGTGGTCAAAAACACTTCTAGGACTGTTTTTGCTCGTTCCGTAAACCTAAGATAAACTTGCTTCCAGCTATTTAACACAATTCTTATACGTATGTGGTATCATATGCAAGTTAATAACGTCAACTGCCATTACTGTAGTCTCTGATTATCCCGCTCGACCCCCCAAGTCTCGCAAAGAATTCAGAAATCTTCAGACAGCCAGAACAGCCTAGCTGGTTTTGTGCGTATTTTGGCTCGTAAATCGAAAATTTTCAGCGCAAATTTATATCAAGCGCTTTAACTGTTATTGCATAGATTACATCGAAAGAAGTAAAGGATTAAGTATAAAAATAAATGAGTAAGAACTTAAAAATAATACCCCTGGGCGGTCTGGGGGAGATTGGTAAAAATATGACCGTATTGGAATACGGCCGCAACCAGATCATCGTTGATTGTGGGATTATGTTTCCTGAGAGCGATATGTATGGCATCGACCTGGTGCTGCCGCAGTTTAAATACATCCTGGAAAACCAGGAGACTTTACGCGGCATCGTATTGACCCACGGTCACCTGGATCATATTGGCGGCCTGCCGTATTTAATAAAAGCCCTTGAACTATCGGAAGAAGGTGTGCCGGTTTATGGCACAGCCCTGACGATTGGTATGGTCAAACGTAGATTAGAAGAAATGGGCGCGCTGGGGGGTGTGTGGCTGCAGGTGATCGATGATCGACAAACCCTGCACCTGGGACCCTTCCGGGTGAGCCCATACGCAGTGGCGCACTCCATACCGGCCGCGGTCGGGTTAGTGATCGACACACCTGTGGGCGCAATTGTGCACACCGGCGACTACAAGATGGACGAAACCCCGACCGGGGGTCGCACAACGGACCTGGAACGCATGCGCCAGCTGACCCCCAACGGTGTCCTGGCTATGCTGGGAGACAGCACCAACGCCGACCAGCCAGGAAGAACGCCCACCGAACAACTTGTGGCAGAGACTTTGGATGAGCTGTTCGCTGAAGCGGCGGGCAGCCGGATTATCATTGCTACATTTTCCTCGTTGCTGGCCCGACTGCAAGAGATTATCCTGCTAGCCCATAAATTCGAGCGTAAAGTCGCGCTGACCGGGCGCAGCCTGCAGCAAAATGTAGAGCTGGCCGCTGAATTGGGATACCTTGAAGTTCCCAAAGGTATACTTGTGGATATCAGCAAGCATGTAGCGGATGAAAAGCTGGTCATCCTGGCGACGGGTTCGCAGGGTGAGCCGCGTTCTGCCCTGAACCGTATGGCGACTGGCGAACACCGTCAGGTGCAGGTGCATGCTGGAGATACGATTATCATTTCCGGCGGCACCATCCCGGGAAACGAGGAAGATGTCAGTCGGATGTTAAATCACCTGTTCGAGCGTGGCGCCAATGTGATTTACGGACCGCTGGCGACTGTGCATGTCTCCGGGCACGGAAACCGGGAGGATATGCGCATCATGCTGGGTGAAGCGCAGCCGCGCTTTTTAATCCCGGTGCACGGCGAACTGCGCCACCTGCACCTGCATGCAAGGCTGGCCCAGTCTAACGGTTTTAATACGGAACAGGTCCATATCTTGAGGAATGGATCGTGCTGGGTGACGGACGGCGAAAAAGCCTGGCTGGAGGAACCGGTCCAGGCCGAAGACGTGTACGTGGATGGTTCGCTGGTGGGGGAGATCGGTAAACGGGTGATGCGCGACCGGGAACGGCTTTCGCAGGATGGTTTCGTGATCGTGACGGTGCCGGTTAATAAACATCACAAACTGGCTGGCGAACCCCGTATCCTGAGCCGCGGTTTCCTGCACATGGATTCTTCTGAAGAGCTGCTTAAAGCTGCCCGGGATGTGGTTAAGCGTGACCTGGCTCGCAATGGTGGTGGAAGCCGCCAGCAGGTAAAAACCGTAAAGGAATCTCTGCAGGATTTCTTCTACAGCGAAACCTTATCCAGGCCGGTAATTTTATCGAATTTTGTACGTGTGTAACCGGTAGGGAAACTAAAACATACAACAGACCTGCGGCAGGATCCAGATATTCATAGCAATCAAAATTAGATTCGCATCACTGCTCTAAAGAACAATCCCACTATTTTTAACAATTTGGACAATCTAGGTTATAATTAGTTGTAATGATTGTGTTCACGAAAATAAATAAATTGCGAAAAGGGTGTTCTTGATGACTGAAAAATCTAAAAATGAAGCCATGGTGGAAGGATTTTGGCGTGCATATTTAACGACGGGGGAGTTCGAAAAGGAGACTCGTCAACGAAAGTTCTTCCGCATGCTGCCCGGACACCCGCGCTGCAAGAACTGCTACGCCCCCTTTCAGGGGATTGGCAGCCGGGTCGTTCATATGATGTACGGCAAGGGTCCTTCGAAATTGAACCCTCAACTTTGCAATATATGCGAAGTTTTTGCTCAAAAATTCCAGGGAGGGGCAGAGGTCGAGCTGTCCCTGCTGTTTGTAGATGTACGCGGCTCAACCACGCTGGCCGAAGGAATGAACCCTACCGAATACAGTAAGCTCATCAACCGATTCTACAAAACCGCAACACACGTTATGGTGCATTCGGATGCGTTGATCGATAAGATTATCGGTGACCAGGCGGCAGGTATGTATGTGCCCGGGTTTGCCGGACCGGACCATGCACAGGCTGCGATAAAAGCCGCCCAGGAAATCCTGCATGAAACGGGATACGGAAGCCCAGCCGGAGCATGGATCCCATTGGGAGCGGGGGTGCATACCGGGACTGCCTTTGTTGGTTCGGTGGGGTCGGAAGAGGGCACCTCCGATATCACCGTGCTGGGCGATACGCCCAACACCGCCGCCCGCCTTTCTTCCAGCGCACAGGACGGGGAGATATTGATCAGTGAATCCGCGATTACTTCTGCGGGATTAGCTAACGGGGATTTGGAAAAACGGTCCCTCGAGCTGAAGGGGAAAAGTGAACCAATAAATGTTTGTGTTATGCGGGTGGATTAGCAAATACCATTTTCCCAACTCTGCCCTAAGAATTTCCAACTGAACTAAAATTTTCGTTTTTATTCAACCATTCAAACAAGAAAAATTGAGCGTGTTGAATGGTCGCGCTGTCTTCCTATGGCTTTATGCATTCGAGCAGGATGAGGGT
Source organism: uncultured Chloroflexia bacterium (assembly GCA_963753725.1). Classification (GTDB taxonomy): domain Bacteria; phylum Chloroflexota; class Anaerolineae; order Anaerolineales; family UBA4823; genus CAVWDI01. Next base: position 622,684 of record CAVWDI010000010.1, read on the forward strand.
ATTGCATGTTTTTAACTTTAAATTGGAATATATTGGTGTTCAGCATTCCACCGCAGACAAGAGAGGTGTAGAATTATTCAAACCAGATTACAAAGTATTAAGTTAACACGAGGCAGTTTGTTGAATCATTTTCGATATACTTCAGGTGAGGGCTGCTATTACAAAAATCACAAAATATTTAAATTAAACCCGCCCACCAGCCACAGCACCTATTCTAGTTCCGAAGCCGCGAAAAGCTAAGGAGGAAATCAATGTCGAAGCAAAGTCTAAATTCAAGTTTGGTTCGTTATTTGATCGTGCTGGGATTGCTCCTTGGGGGAATGGGGTTGTTTGGATTCAAAGCACCTATAATGGTTATGGCAGAAAACCATTTCGAAGGCGTCCAACCTAGAGTTGGCGCCTTAACATCTGACGCAAGTTTCCTGCAAACAGCAAGCCTTAAACTTCAAATACCTGAGAATTATATAAAATCATCAGTAGTCGATCCTGCTGGTAAGTATGCGTACTTCGGCACTCAAACCGTTCCTGGAGTGATAGTTAAGGTGCGCTTATCGGATTTTTCTCGGGTAGGCACTTTGGAACTCAACGATGGTGAGAACGGGATAACATCAGCAGTTATCGATCCGGCTGGCAAGTATGCTTACTTTGGCACCTACACCGGACCGGGCAGGGTGGTTAAGGTGCGCCTTTCGGACTTCACCCGGGTCAAAGCTATAATGCTCGACGTTGGGGAAAATTATTTATTTTCGGCGGTGATGGATCCAGATGGCAATTATGCCTACTTTGGTACAGGCTCATCGCCAGGTACAGTGGTCAAACTGCGATTGTCGGACTTTTCCTGGGTTGATACCCTGACTCTCAATACTGGGGTGGACCCTCTTACATCTGCGGTGATCGATCCAGAGGGGAAATATGCTTATTTTGGCGCGTACACTGATCCAGGTATTGTGGTCAGGATTCGCCTGTCAGATTTTAGTTTTAATGGTGATCTGGTGCTGCCCAGTGGAGGGGCTAAAAATCTAATATCAGCGGTGATCGACCCGGTTGGCAGCTATGCATATTTCGGCACCGAAACTGCTCCAGGTATTATAGCCAGGGTGAACCTGTCAAGTTTCCTTCATTCTGGATCGGTGACCCTGCCTGGTGGGATGGACTATCTCAGAACGGCTGTGATGGATCCAAATGGCATATTTGTTTACTTTGGAACGGGTACACACCCAGGCAAGCTCATTAAAAATAAGACTGTCCAATAATGACCTGGAGGGTGCTGTGACCCTCAACAGTGGGGAGGGTGATATTGAAACAGCTTTGATCGATCCCACCGGGAATTATGCCTACCTTGGGACTTACACTGCACCGGGGAAGGTGGTAAAGGTGAGCCTTTCAGACATGACCAGGATTACTGCCCGATCTTTGCGGATGGGAGAGGAAGACCTCTGGTCAGCAGTAGTCGATCCCAATGGGGAATACGCTTATTTTGGCACTGAAACCCGGCCAGGTGTGGTGGCCAAGGTGCGGTTGTCTGACTTCAGCCGGGTTAACGCGCTTAAGTTCAACAACGGCGAGGATGGTCTGGCATCAGCCGTGATTGACCCGGCTGGTGAATATGCTTACTTTGGCACTTTCACAGAACCGGGTATGGTGGTTAAAATACACTTGTCAGACTTCACCAGGGATGCAGCCCTGACCTTCGAAAGCGGTGAGGATAAACTATGCTCTGCTGTGATCGACCCCGCTGGTGAATATGCTTACTTTGGAACTCAATCTATACCAGGCGTGGTGGTCAAGGTACGGCTGTCGGACTTTACAAGGGTTGATGCCCTGGAGTTGAATGAAGGGGAGGACATTCTCAGCTCGGCTGTGATTGATCCGGCTGGTTTATTTGCCTATTTTGGAACCCGTACTGCTCCAGGCAAAATTATTAAGCTGCGTCTATCTGACTTTACATGGGCGGATGCACTCACCCTGGAAGCTGGTGAAAACCGACTCGAAACGGCAGTGATCGACCCAAATGGAGAATATGCTTACTTCGGGGCTCAAATGCAGCCAGGCATTGTGGTCAAGGTGCGCCTATCGGACTCTGAAAGGGTTGATGCTCTGGTTCTCGATCCCGGGGAAGACAACCTTGAATCAGCGGTGATCGATCCGGCTGGCGAATATGCCTATTTTGGCACGAATACTGATCCGGGCAAAGCAGCCAAGGTGCGCTTGTCGGATTTCGAACGAGTCGACGCCGTAACCATGAAAACCGGAGAGAACGGACTGTTCTCAGCGGTAATGGACCCCTCGGGTGGCTATGCCTACTTCGGCACTGACACAACTCCTGGGATCGTTGTGCGGATAGGCTTAAAAGCAATCGGCCTGCCGGTCATTTATCGATGAAAATATCTGTTTATACTTGAATTGGTTTCTAAGTATAGAAAAAGGCTTCCAGATTTTAAAAGCTGCGGTTTATAATAACAATTCCGCGCACCAGCGGTCATATGTTTTCAAATTCATCCCGGCTGCTTTTGTTCCTCCTGCCAATACCAAAAGCGCCAGCCAGGATTATTAATCCCACCAGCACCAGCAGAGCCGGCCATGCCAGGGCCAATAAGCGGCCGAGATCCTCGAAGGATTCGATTACGCCGATTAATATCAGGATTGTTCCAGGGATGAGCGGCCACCAGAAAGCGCGGCCCTCGAAAATGAATTGGATCACGTAAATGGCAATAAAACCAACCCCAAGCCCGACCAGAAAGATTTCATCAAAAGAGGTGAATAATCCTTCGCCGACTGATCCCAAACCCAATCCCACAAGGATACAGCCGGGGATTAACATCCAGTATGCCCTGACGTAAAAATAGCCGGCAATAAAAACCCCGCCGAGCACAAAAAAGAAAACCGCCTCACTGAGACCTTCCAGGAACTGCAAGGCAATAATCCCAATCCCTAACAGGATCAGCGCCGCCCCGATCACAACTTGATTTGCCTTCTCTCTGTTCATGGTTTCCTCCTTATAAAATAAAGGGTGTTGATTTTTGCAACCAACAATACCAACACCACCGCTGGCGCGATTTTCACATCCGCAAGCGGGATATTCCATACCAATATTGTAGTTTTATTGACGCCCAATGAGGTGGACGTGGACGACTAAATATTGGACGTCTACCGCCGGCCAGGGAAACAACAACCTATTATCCTGGATTGTGCGGGGATTGAAAAACCAGGTTTAAATTTCGGCAGCCAATTCGACAAAGCGTGTATAGGGGATGGCTGTCCAGCTTTCGGCACCACCGGCGCCGTTCTCCACGCTGATCAGCGAGACCTTGGCGGCTGTCTCTTCATCCGGCGCTTCGTAGATGTCCAGAAAGTCGTACGGTCCCAGCAGCGCGTAGTGGGCCAGGAATTTGACTTCCGGGCATTTTTCTTTTACATGCTCCAGCCATTCACGGCCCAGGCGTTCCTGTTCTCTGACCTGCTTCGACATTTCAGGTCCCAGTTTGGTCATCAGTACGTAGGTTCCCATCGAAAGCCTCCTTTTTGTTTCATTATATGCGGATTCGAATAAATTGATAGAGCAGATCTCCTTTTCGACGAATAATATTCCGAAGCATCTCCCAAGTAAAGATACCTGGGCACACCCTCGGATTCTCCTGAGGATGACCAGGACAGAGGATTTTATTTCATCCCTGTTGTGAGATAAGTCATTGTTAAATCAACGTAATATTGAGGGAAATGGGTCAGTTCGTGAGTGGCGAAATAGCTGGCCTGCTGGGTGATGGTCACGGATCCGAATTCCTCGTGCTGGCCTTTCCGCCTGCCAATCTTTCAAAGATAGGTTTTCTAAAATCGATAAAGTACTGCTGGCGCGATTGGTTGTATGCGTTAAATATCTCCAGCGTTTCAGGGGGACGGTCATCCTCCTCACTGCCCATTCAAAAACCGCTTTTGACTCCGAGTTGGGGATTATCTTCTTCAATCATCAACCCCAGGCGGAATTCAAATACACCCTGCGCATCGCGTATGTGGGACACTGCGTTGCGGATATTCCAGCCACCGTCTGCGGGCACACGGTTCATGTCTTCCTCGGATAACTTGTTTAGAATTGCAGCCAGTTTTACTGGCGTCTGGCGCATACTTTCTAATGCCTGGAATGGATCGAAGTTATTCAACCAGTAGACCGGCAAAAATTTTTGAAAAGTTCCTGGTTGGGCCAGACACTGCGGGCAGTTTCCAGCGGGAGGTTCCAATGTGAGGAAACCGCAGTAGCGGCAAACATAAGGGTTGGGCGTTTCATGGATTAGCGGCAGCCGTCTTTCGGCCATTGCCTGCGAGCCGCGCTTCATTGTATCGATCAGATCTGAGCCGAGGTTCAATTCGGAAAGGATATCTGATGACTTTATCCATCTCAACTGCTAAGGCCGCGTAATCAGAAGGGATGGAAATATCAAGTGCTGCGCGGCGAGAAATGGAATTGGCTGTGCTGCGTACCAGCTTGGCGTTGTTGTATTGTCCTTCGCCTTCAAACTTAGCGGCTAATGCGAATAATTGTGGAATTATATAATTAAGGTCTGGATTTCTGGTTAGCCATCACTGCTCCTTTGGTATTGCGAGGTTTTTAGTTGATCTTCGCAGACGATATTATAAACAATACATCGGGTATTTTTAAACAAAGGCAGGGCTGTCTAAAAAAAACACTATTTGTCATGCTGACTTTAGTCCCGCGCATATTGCGGGAGCACAGCAATCCCGAGAGAATGAAATGAAGCATCCGGTTTTCATCGAGAGGGAGACCTTTCGCTTAGCCTAAGGCACGCTGCGCGGCGCTCAGGGCGACAGCCTATTGGGACTACTCCGTCTTTGTTGACATCAATGATGTAGATTGGACTTTAGTCTCGTGTTTTCTAAGAGACATCCCCTATCTGGGGGTGATTCGCAGGGTAACAATCTCCAGACCATGAATGAATTCACGGTCTAGCAAATAAAATCCGATAAATCGGATTAAAAAATCTCAAGGTGTTTCAACACGATGCATTTGTCAGACACAAAATTCATTTGGTGGAATGTACACAGCTGTGCAAAACCATTTCTAACCTTGAACTCATTTAAATAGGATAATTTAGATTATAATAATCATATAAATTCTAGAATCCAACTTCCAGGAAATTTCCCCAAAGGAGTATTTTATGAACCAGGTTGATACAGTAAAGAAGGTTTTTGAATTAATCGAAAACAAGAATGCAGACGCTGTAGCCCAATACTTGAGCGCTGATTTTACAATAAGCGGACCGTTCCCAGAACCAATGCCCGGCCAAGAGTGGCTGGCGCTGCAAGAGAATATGATGGATCCAGCATTTCCTGATTGGGCATGGAACATCAATGATATCCACCAGCATGGAGATCAGGTACATATGACGTATTCGATTACCGGGACGAATACTGGAGACCTGGACCTTTCCCAGATGGGCATGCCAGTTATCCCCACCACAGGAAGAGCTATCCAATTAGAACTGGATGAGGCAGTAAGCGTTAAGACGGTTGTTTTACTTACCCCGGAAGAGGTGGATGAAGCAGCCAAAAAAACTGTAGCGTACCGCCCCCCTGGAAAGTAACAAAACAAAAATCCTTTTATTACCTGACAGGTCTCCACGTACTGTCAGGTCTCATATTCGGTTACCAGCGGTCCCTCTCCAAACATTATTGCAGCTAAGCGAAAAGTTGTGGGGAAAAAATATCTTCAGTAATGAGGTTATTGCAGGATTACGGGATTTTTATAATTATACTTTCTTTGATCGGAGAATACTTACCAGTCCCATCACTCCTCCGGCAATCAATCCAAATCCAAATAACCACCAGGTTGCCAGTTCTGAAACCAGTCCTGCAGCACTCAAAAAACATATAACGCCCAGTCCGATCCAAATAAAATTGGACGTAATTCCAAGCCAAAAATCTAGATTTCCATTCATGCTTACTCCTTTTGGGATTTTCTAAAGAAAGGGAGAGTCATTTTCAATCCTCACATATCTCCAAGACCTGTGAGGTATTATCTATCGACTGAAAACGTTTCTACAAAGTAATCGCTGGGTATAGGTACTGCCTTCGGGATCAAAATGGTCCCTTGCTGCTGCAGTATAAGGTCTGGTTACTCGTAATGAATAAGTCTTGTAACCCTCCTGCTCAATTTCCCTTAAAGCTTTTTTATAAAAATCAAAAATATGAACTTGGCCCATTTGGGCACCTGCCCGATAGGCGCTGGCGGCCATCAATGTAGATAAATCCCCCAGCGAACAATCCTGCTGGTCAGCGACGACTTTCAGTTCATCATAAATTCGGGTTAATCGATTCCGGCTCAGGCAAAAGCTTTACATTTGAATTTAACACTTTCCATGAATCACGCATATCCTGCAGTGCAAGCGGAGGGATATCCAATGTCTCAGCTACCAAATCCGATGTATCTTCAAAAATATTGAGCAGTTCCTGGGTTGAGTTTATTTCAGCGTAACCGGGGAGAATCCCATCCTGTTTTAATTCCAATTCCAGCGCCTTTAAATAACTGCGCGCCCCGCCGGTTAAATCTGCTGCGACTGCAAATAACCATAACGGTGACCAACCGATTGTAAGCAGGCCCACCAGTTCGATACCGGTACCGGCAGCTTTTCGTACGGCGAACTGCTGCGCAGGGATATCGTCCTGCGGCAAAAGGTCAGTACCGCCCCCCACAAACTCGATTAGAACTCTGAGTAATCCGGCAAAAATCGCCTGGTAGAGGCGCGTTGCTCTTAGCCAGCCAGGAAGAAGCGCCTGGGTTGTTTCGTAAACCATTCCACCTATTAAAACTGCCGAAGCGCGCAAGGCACGCTCAGGCAGGGAGATTACATAACTGATATTTCTACTCACAAACTCAAGAAATTCCGATTCTAAAGATTACACTACCAACCGAACAGACCTCCGATGGCGCCTGCGCCCAAACCTAACAAACCCAGAACAGCTCCACCGATTAACGAGATAACAACTAGTGCAATCCATCCTAGTATAACAGTGATGATGGTCTGCAGCCATTCCAGGTCCAGGGCTTCTTTAGCGGCCATGAACCAGGCAACGATCAACGCGATCACACCAATGACCATTATAGGTCCTACCAAGCAGTTAAAAACGGGGATAAATCCCGCAAAAATGCCCAGGAATCCGATAATATTCCAGACGTATGCCAGACCTAACGTGCGCACCATCTCTTCAAAAGTAACATCAGCCTTGAAAAAAGTCCGTCCGACCCAGTTGACGACCCAGGCGCCAACCGCAAATCCGGCTACCGCGAAGAGCGTTCCCCCGACTGCCCCTCCCAGCCAACTGAGGATGTTTGGGGATGCATTCGATCCAAGCTGGTTGAGGAAGGCAACCACCGCCACAATTAACCAGGCGGTTTGGGTGAAAGCTGTGTCCTTTTCTACCTCTGCATATATACCTCTGCGGAATGTGAAGGCTCCAATTATTCGATCCATTAACATGATTTCTTCTCCATTTTATTCACTCTGTGTTTTGACTTTGGATTGAAAAATTTTTCCAATTTATTATATTTTTTATAACACCCAACAACCTGGATGGTTGTGAATATACACATATGAATTCTTTCTCTGCTGTGTTCGAAGGCAATTTGGTCTTATTGGAGCCTTATCTATGTCTTTAAATCGAGTTACGGATCCCGAACGAGAACCATCAGCGTAATATCATCAGCCTGCGGAGCATCCCCAACGAATTCATTAACCTTAGCCAATACATTATTCTGCATGGTTAGCGCTGGAAGTCCATTGCTGGTCCGTAAACAATCTATCATACACTGCTCATCGAATTTATCTCCTTGTGTAATCCCAATTACAAGATCAAGGACAGGATCAAGGCAGTCCAGATCACATTTATCGAACCGTGGATGATGATCGAGAACCAGGTGCTGCGGAAGTACTTGGCCGGGAGGGCATAAAAGAAAATCCAGGTAAAACCGGTTGTCCCAAACCAGCTCCAGGGCATATTGACATGGTACAGGATCCCGATAACGCCGTTAGCCACTCAGTCCCACTCGCCGAACACGCCGTTCATTTTGGGCAGCAGAACTCCCCGGAAAAGGAACTCTACGCCTAAAATGTTAAACACTGCCATGAGCAGGAACACTACCAGGATGCCCCAGGCGCCATAAAAGAGCTTTCCAGCCTCTGGTGACATCAAGAATTCCCCCAGTTCATAACCAGGAGGCGGCGCGATGAATGGGAATATTCTCGACACGAAATCATCAATCATCGACAGCAATCCAATTGCCACGACTGCGTGTAAAAGGACAAGGGGAATCAACCACAGCCACAGTTTGGGGCGAGGTTCACCGGTCCTGGGATCCAGCGGGGTGTTGACCCTCAAGCGACGCTTGAGGGTCTCCCAGCGCAGATCACCCTCTTCGCGGTACACGATGATTAACGATAAGACAAACACCCACAACAAGGCTATTGTAAGGGAACCCATGCGTGCGTATCCAGCCCCCATGGGGTCCGTTTAATAATCTGGGGTAATGGCTGGGAAAACCACCCAGGCTATGAAAAAAGATGGGATCGTAGCCGCGGCCCATATGCCCATGATTTTACGAAGAGAGTATTGTTTACCTTCTACCTTTGCGTACCATGCATTTGATTCAGAACTGCTTGTGTCGTTCATTTTTTTATCCCTCCGATTTTTTTTATTATTTTACGTTTGTAAATTATTTTTCGTTAGCCGTGATTCATCCAAAGTTGTTCAACTACGCTAGCCCAAGCACAATCCCTAGGATAAGGAACAAGAAGAACACGCTTTGCAAGGAATGGAGGATGATAGCAAACCAGGTGCTGCGGTAGAGACGTGCAGGTAATGCAAACAAGAAAATGCCATCGATGATACTGGCCAAAATGCTCCATGGCTGGTGCAAGTGGTACAGTCCGAAGAGAACGCCGTTCGCCACCCAATCCCACTTGCCAAAAACCCCGTTCATTTTGGGCAGCAGCACTCCCCGGAAAAGAAACTCTTCACCTAAAACAGTATTGAACAATGACGCAATGAAAAACAACAGGAAAAACCACCAGGCGCCCACCAGTTGGGATTGTATTTCGGGTGATTCAAGGAGTACTCCTGCATCATAACCGGGAGGTACGGCAAGGAATGGCAAAGTAGAAACCCACAGATTTTCCACCATTGGCGTTAAGAAGATCCCATAAGCGGTACCCAAGATAATGAAAGGGATTAACCACAGCCACAGTTTGCGGCGCGGCTGACCTGTTTTTGGATCACGCGGTGTGTTGAGCCACAGGCGCTGCCGGATGGTCTCCCAACGCAGATCGCCTTCTTCTCGGTAGATGATGATCATGGAAAAGATAAACAACCATATCAAACCAACCGTTAGCAATACTAATCTCGTTACGCCTGCTCCTAAAGGGTCCGTATTAAAATTAGGAGACACCGCAGGGAATACTATCCAACCTAAGATAGACATCGGAATTGCCGCAAGAGCCCAGATACCAAGGATTTTGGCGAGTGAGTATTGGTTTTCACTCCGATCTTCATTCCATGCAGTCATTTCAGGATTGCTTGTGTTGTTCATTTTTTATTTCTCCTTTTTTTAGTGACAACTCATAGTGCAGGTGTAAATAACAGTCCCAGAACAGCAACAGCTATAGTGATGATAAAAACTACAATTATTGGAATAGATAAACGCTTGTCACTTGGATTTCCTATATTACTTCCCTTCAATCTGCTGGAGCGGCTATTGGGGGTTGTTCTGCCTCCACTGCCTGAACTTGACTAGATTTTAACTGTCCGAAGTAGGTGAAACCCCAGCCCAATGCCAGCAGGACCATCACACCTGAAGCCGAGTTTATGGTGCTGCTCAGCGGTACTTCAAACTTAACCGCCAGTTCCGGCCTCAAGACGAAGTTAGCAATACTAAAAAGCCCGCACAGGTCCCAGGCCGCCACTACAAAGAATATAAAACCAATCATACGCAGGTCCGATCCCGTTCTCCTTGGCGCTGAAAGTGTTGGACGGGTCGTAGCCCAATGCCATACTGATCCTACGAAGAACAGTGTAATCAGACCGCCGCCGATACCAAAAAGGGCGGGAACTAATTGGGAGCTGGTCCCCATAAACCTCCAGGCAGTAAAAAAAATCAGGATCAGGATCAATAACCAAAAGGTACGCCGCTCGACTTCAGCGATCAGGGCAGCTCCAATAGCAACAATGAACGCTCCCAATGGAACGGACAACGACCAGAGAATTCCTACCATTCCAGACATAGCCTGGCTGCCAACCTGGTTAGCGGCAGGTACCATGCGCCAGGAATAAAGCGCACCCAATCCGATCATATACAGTGCCCCGATGATAAATACTACCCAACCGATTTTTTGTGAGGTTGAAATTTTTTTGTCCATAATTTTCTCCTTTGTTCCTTTACCCATTTTTAATTGGTTTTTTCCGAGACCACGCGTGTTATCACATTAATTGGTAGTCATTACTCTTCGGGGTCGAATTTTTATTTTCTTATATAGTCGATGAAGACCTCCAAGAATGATACCCATTTAAAGTAATTTTAAATCAGATTATTAACCTTAACTCGTCTGGTTTTCTGCGTGAGGCAGCTGCGGGATCAACCAGGATAGGAATTGGTCAGTTGAGCGAGACTGAAGCAGCAACCTTCCTGGACCGGTCAGATCAACTACCAGGCCTTCACCGCTGAACAGCGTCGACTTAAGTCCGCCCACCTTGCGGACGTTGAAGCCAATCCCCTCGGTGAAAGCTACCAGGTGTCCGGTGTCGACGGTATAGGACTCGCCAGCCTCAAGTACCATTTCATGGATGGCGCCGTATGCAGATAACACCATTTTTCCGGCCCCGGATGTCCGCAGCATGATGGCGCCTTCGGAGGCGAAAAACGTCTTGGCGCCGGACCAGCGTGTATCCAGTTCGATGCCTATGTCGGATGCCATGTAGGAACCTGATTGGACCATCAAGGATTCACCCTTTAAATCGATATCGAGCACATCACCGGGGAGCGCTGGAGCGACGGTTATTTCACCGCCACCCTGGGGAGCTCTATAGGTGTTCTGGAAAAAACTCTCTCCGCCGAGGATTGCCCGGGTGAAGGACTTCAACAGACCACCGGTTGCTTCTGTTTCAAGAATTACACCTGTGGACATACTGACCATGGAACCGGCTTCGACTTTGATCTCTTCACCCCCGGCAAGCTTGATCACTGCCAGGGAATAAGCGGGACGGTACAAAATTTCGATTTGCATGTGAATCTCCTCATAGGATTTATTTTAAATTCTTTTACTGCAGCATTGCACCATTATTTCAAGAGCGAGAGGTTACAGCTTTCTTTTCTTTTTGCCTTCTGGGTTTCATCCCAAAAATCATACGCATGGGTTTAAATGGCCGGATCAGCAACTCAACCAATCCGAGTGTTATCAAGAATGAACTGATCACAATAACTGATAGCTTCACCAGAATGCCGGTATCCCACTGAACGACGAAGTATGAGATCGTAATGATCACCGGCTGGTGGAACAGGTAGAAGGGCATGATGGTTTCGTTTCCGTAAACAAGCCATTTGTTGGAGAAATTCAAATAATTCATGGCGAGGTAGAGAATATCGAGCGCCCACCCCCAGCTCATCATTGTGAATGAGAAAATGAGGATGATGGACCACGGCAAGACGAAAGTCCGGGACCATGCGAAAACGATATCACCGTATACAGCGGATAATCCAAAAAAAGCAGCCAGGCCCATTATACCGCCGGCAAATAAAAACCATCGATCTCTGCGAATGGCGCTCAAAAATCTATCGTCGGAATAGATGATGTAACCCAATATGAAAAAGAGGAAGGAATAAAGGAAATCCAACCAGGTATGTTCTTGAGGATGTGGATCGTATGGTTGGACGAGAACCCTAGACAGTGCTAATGGGAGGATAAACAGCAGCATCCCACCCCGGTTCTCAACCAGATGAGCAAGCCAGGCAATGAACGAACTTCCCGCTTTTCTCTCGAACCAGTTAAAGACAGGTAATGCCAGAAGAGAATACACGAACAAGAAGGCCAGGAACCAGAGATGAAGCCCCCACCTGCCGAATAACCCGGGAGTGAGCAAATTGCCCGATAAACTCTCGGCAAGCAGTTCCGGGACGAAGCCTAGGAATGAGCCCTCATAGCTTCCTTTGTTCAGCGCCTCGAGATACTTTTGAAACGGTGTCAGCAAGATGGAGCCCACGATGAATGGGATCAGCAAGCGAGTCACTCGCTCGCTGATGTACTGCTGGTTGCTTCGCCGGCGCAAGGCAAACATACTTGCAGCACCTGAAACCAGAAAGAACAGCGGCATCCCCCAGGGACCGACTAAGAGCAGTACCGCCGTGATTGTGCCGCTTAGCTGAGCGTTTTTAATGTGCCAGGGTAACAATGCGTCAAAGGGATGCAGGGCGTGAAAAAGGAAGACTCCCAATATGAGGATTACGCGCAACCAATCCAGATAGTAAAGGCGCTCTGGTTTTTTGCCACTTGATTTTGTGTTACTCATCGAATCAGCAGGAACCATGCTGTGGCTGGTCATAATAATTCTCCTGGTTACTGAGGGCGTACTTATTCATTCGTTATAGTCATGCCGGTCCCGTTAGGTTTGTTGGACAGGTTTTTTACAACTCAATATTTAACCGTCTGCCAGCTTGAGACCTGGCTGGCTTTGCGCTCCCGCACCCGGCGAACGAAAAACCACACAGCGCTGCCAGCAATGGAACCGCCACAATCGGTCAAATCTTGAACAGCATACATTGGCTTATGTCGAAACTATATCGCATGATTTAATCTCTAAACTTTTCATCCAACCAGCTCAACGCGTTATATAGGACAGGATAAATCTGACCAGTATTTTCATCCTTCCAGCCGTGACCTCTATTTGGATCGATGATATAGCTGAAATCCTTGCCGTGATCGGCAATGATGGAATCCAGGATTTCAATCGAGAGTGGAACGGGTATGCTGCTGTCCTGAGCGCCAAACAGCCACAAACCAGGCACGTCGATATTCTGTAAAGAAGTTACCGGATCAAAACCATGTGGACCTGCGTATTCACGCGCCATATCAGAAGCCTCTTTCAACGAAGTTTCACCTTCGGTCAAGCCGCTGTAATAAATCTCCTGACCTACCGAAGATGTAGGTCCGGATGATACAATAACGAAGGCAACATCAGTTGATTGATGATCAGGCAGCGGTCCCATCCGGAGTAGTTGCGGGTGCTGCTGGCGGTTTCTTCTTTGGACGCATGCCGAAGAAGAAGCGCACGATATTAAAGCGCCTGATGAGCAGTTCATATATACCCATGATCACAGTGAAGGAAACCACAGCGATGATCAGGTACTTCGGCAGTATTCCCATTCCCAACGGGATGATGAACCAGCCGACGCACAGGATGACTGTCTGGTGCAGCAGGTAGAAAGGAAGCACTGCCTGGTTGGCGTAAGATAGGAATTTGTTGTTGAAATTTAGGTATTTTGCACCCAGGCTTAACATAAATACCACCGCGCTCCAACTTGCAATGCTGTATACAATTTGATATACCACATATGGCAGCGAGAAAGGTTCGTTACCTGGCATTGGGTCATAACCTGTTGCCAATACCATGTATCCCAATACGCCAAAAAAGCCAACCAGCCACAGGACAAGGCAGAGCCACCCATATCTCTTGATGCTTTCGGTAAAGCGTATATCGGCTACCATGATATAGCCAAAAACAAAGAATGCAGCGTACCATAAGAAATCGGCCCAGGTCCTTCCACCGCTGAAAAGGAATCTGAAGCAAATCAGGATCAGGGCTAGCGGGATTATGATTAGAAAAATACCGAGCGGGCGCTCAAACCACCCGGCCAGTCTTTCGATCCAGCGTTGACCGCCTTCTGACCGCAGGTAGAGAAGCAGCGGCAGGGTCACCAGCGAGATGAGAAACAGATACTGAAGAAACCACAAATGTCCGGAAAAACCATAGGGTACTAAACGTGCTGGATCATTGAGAACATAAGGAAAAAAATTTAACAAGGTTAGCCGGTAAATTACTGCAATAAAGCGGGAGAAACTCCCAAATTGTCCCGCTGTATCCCCCGTTCGTGACAGCCTCAAAATAGGCTTGAGGCGGGATCAGGATAAATAAACCCACTGTATACAACGGGATTAAAAGTCGTTTGACTCTCTCCCACAGAAACTGCCCACCGGTCCTGGATTTTAATGCATACCAGGCGCCAACGCCGGATAGCACAAAAAAAAGTTCCATCACCCAGGGCCAGAACAAACCTCGAGTTATCACAAACACAATTATGCTCTGATCGGCATTCTTTATATGCCAGCCCTCTGTACCGAAAAAGCGGGTGCAGTGATACATGAAAACCGCCAGCATGGCGATGACCCGCAGCCAATCAATATCATACCTGCGTTCTTTCATGATTTTGCCTCCTTATAAGTTGTTTTACTGCAATATTTCTCTCGACAATCCATCCGCCAGCTTTCATCCTACTATCAGCTTGAAACCTGGCTGATTTAAAGGAGATAATAGATGAACTACATCATTTCCACCTGCGGCAGAACTAGCGCAAATGGAAAGTCTATCTCAATGATCGTTTGGGTGATCATTGGTTTGGTTGTTTTATTCGGACCTCGTAGGTCTTCAAGTACTGCGAGGTCTCAAATCTTACCTGGTTTTTTAATCCGATCTATCTAGCCTCAACGCTTGATGCGCCGGAGGTGTCAATATTCCCTAAAGTGGGACTGCCCAGATAGGTTACATCTGAAGCTCCGCTGGCTTTGACATTGAGCGTGCCGCTTGGATTGACTGTAACAGAGCTGGCTCCGCTCACGTCTAAGTTAGCGTCGACAATGGAGAACCCACTCAAGTCAACATCGCTGCTGCCGGAGGCGTCCAGTTTCAAGTTCCCACCAGATCCGGTCAGGGCCGCGTCGCTGCTGCCCGAAGCATCGAAGGTGGTATCACCGGCTTCGATATCGCCTTTCAATGAACTGGAACCGGACAGGTCAACAGTTAAACCCTTGGAGGAATGGAAACCTGAGATTTCAGCCTCGCTGGCGCCGCTTAATTCAATGCCTGTAAGTTCTGGCATGCTGATTTCAGCTTCCAATGTGGCGTTGGTCACCAAAGAAACACCAGGTTTCAGACCGACCTTCAGCGTGCTGCCGGCCTTTTCAACCTGGAGATATTCGACCAGGTTATCATCCACGCGGATAACAACTTTATATTTGTCCCCCTGGTTGATCTGTGCATTGAAGGCGCTGCTGATATCGACTTTATCGAAGTCAGTGATCGCTTCCTCCTGGGTGACTACATTCCCGGAACCTGTGATAGTTACTTCGGAAAGAGAAGGAATTTCAGGCAAATCACATGCTAGTGCTGCAAAGATTAGAGAAACAAGCATAAGTACTATTTGGTATTTCATTTTTTTTATTACCTCCATGTAATAATTTTTTTCGGATTTATCAACTGCCTTGTTAGCTTTCCTGTATTAAATTCTTTATTTTTCCTGGGAATTATCCAATTCTGTAGGGGGAGCCACAAGCTGCTTCTTTTTTAGCAGTCTCATTCCAAATAAGAAGCGCGTAATATTGGTGCGCTTAACCACCAGGTCGTAAACAATAAAAGTAACTCCGGTGGCAATCGTCAGAATCGCTGCGTATTTAATCGCGATTCCAAGTGTCCACTGCGCAACGTAATAACCGACGATCACAATCACAGTTTGGTGGAGGATATAGACCGGATATGAGGATTCGGCATTATATTTGAGGAAGCGGTTAGTGAAGTTCAAGAATTGCCTGCCGTAACCCAGGATAGCGATCAGAAAGAACCATGCGGCAAATCCGTTTACGTAAACATCTATAATCCATGAGGGAAGCACTCTTGGAAAACCACCAAATACTTGAAAATATGCAACGAACAGCCACAGGACCGGACCCAGAACCAGGGCGACTGCCTTGTGCCGGTCAATGGCCACCTCAAAACGCGAGTCGGCAACCAGTAAAAAACCATAGATAAAGACTGTGATGAAGTACAGGGGGCTTGGATAAAAGTCAATAAGCCGGTACATCGCATATAGGGGTATCGCGAGCAGAAAGATCATGCCAGGATATGAGCAAAATGCCGCCAACCAGCCAACCAACCTTTTCCCAAAGTCATGTCGTCTAAGGAAGAGGAAAAGAGGCAGGGCAAGCAGTGAAAAGAAAAAGAGAAATAGAATAAACCACAGGTGTCCTAACGCGAAACCGCCCAAAAAATACCCATCCATATCGGCAGGATTGATGCTGAAAAAGTTTGGATACCACTCAAGGTACGATCCGGAAAAACCAGTATGGTTGAGCAGGCCAAAGTATGACTGGGGCGGCACGATCACCAGCAACCCAAAGATAAGCGGTATCAGCAGCCGGATGAACCTTTCCTTCACATACTGTCCACCGCTTCGAAAGCCCAGGGCGAACCAGGTGGATGCGCCGGCCAGCAGAAACAATAATGCCATATGCCAGGGATGCAAGTAGAAAATAAAGTAGGTCAAAGCCTCGCTCAACAAGGCGTTCTTGACGTACCAGTTGGAATGGGTGTCAAAGATGCGGGCTGTGTGGAAGGGGAAAAGCAGCAGTACAGCCAGCACTCGCAGCCAGTCGATGTCGTAACGGCGCTGAGGTTTGATTGGATTGGAATCAGATTGGCCCACAGTCTGTTTTCCATTCGTCATTTTCCGCTCCATCTTCGTTGTTAAGTTTGGCTCTATCGTCTATTTTTTCTGGGTTAATGTCTGGCGGTGCACTTTTCGTATCGATTCGATTAACAAATCGGCATCAATACCTTTGGCGACAAATTCATCTACACCTGCCTCACGAGCCCGCTGTTTTAACTTGTCTGTATTGTGAATGGTTAGCAATACCACGCCAATTTCGGGCTGAAAGTCTTTGATACGTTTGGTTGCTTCCAACCCATCCATGTTTGGCATTTTCCAGTCCATCAAGACCACATCCGGAAGGAGAGTTTCTGCTATTTGTACGGCTTCATACCCGTCTTCAGCCTCTCCTATTACCTCAATTCCCTCCTTTAATACAAGCAAGTTGCGTAGTGCAGTCCGGACTCGCTCCAGGTCATCGACGACCAGGACTTTTATCGGATCTTGACCAGAGACAAAATAATTTTTTTCCGCTTTCATGGTTAGTTCTATTGTAGAGCAATATGTTTAATTCATCATCCGGCGGTGGGCAGATTCGTAATACGAAAAAAGACCGATTTTTTATATCGGTCTATGGGATGGTTTGATATTAAGACTAAAGTCTTAGCGTTACTTCCCTGGTATGGAAATAATCTCGAATTATTTTTTTATAACAAATTGTGTTTTAAGGAATAGATTGCTGCCTGGGTGCGGTTATCCAGATCTAATTTGCTGAGAATGCTGCTGACATAAGTCTTGACGGTTTTTTCGCTGATCACCATCTCGTCAGCAATTTCCTTATTATTTTTGCCTTTCGCAATAAGACGCAATACATCCAACTCACGAGGGGTTAGTTCATCGAGTCCTGTTGGTTTATCAACGGGAGGACTAACGAATTGGTTCATCAGCTTGGAAACGATTTCGGGATGCAGTTGGGATTCTCCCATATATACAGTCTTTATGGCGGCAGCCAGCTCATCCGGTGAGACATCTTTGAGCAAGTATCCAGCGGCGCCCGCTTTGATAGCCGGAAATACCATCTCGTCCTCGGTAAAACTGCTCAAAACGATCACTTTGCTGTCAGGACTTATGTCATTGATCTGGCGGGTGGCTTCGATGCCATCCATCTCCGGCATCACCAGATCCATAAGAACAATATCTGGTCGCGTTCCCCGAAACTGATCGACCGCCTCAACTCCGTTTCCCGCTTCTCCCACCACCGTTATCCCATCCAGCAGATCAAAATAAGTTCGCAAACCCTGGCGGACCAATTGGTGATCATCCACGATCAGAACACGGATTTCATCCATAATTAGTATCCCCATCACCGAGCGGTAAATCAAGGGAAACGCGTGTCCCTTCACCCGGTTTTGAATCGATTAACAATGTCCCACCGATTATTTCAGCACGCTCGCGCATACTGGACAGTCCGATATTCTTTCCTTTAATGTTAACTTCTTTTGGAGTGAAACCTTTGCCCTGATCTTCAATAATCAACTTCAATCGCTGACGCTCTTCTATTATTTGGACTGTGGCTTTATCCGTCTGGGCGTGTTTTACCACATTATTCAGCGCTTCCTGTGTAATTCGGAACAGCTGCTGCGCCTGGTCTTTAGACATATCTGGCTCTTCCGGAATTAATAGCGAAACTTCAAGCCCGTGCTGCCTGTTGAGGATAACAGCGTGCTGTCTGAGGGCAGGGACAAGGCCAACTTCCATAGCAGCAGTCGGTCGAAGTTCAAATATCAAGGAACGCATTTCAGACAGGGCCGATTTGGCTAAGTCTTGCATTTCATCCAGCTGTTCTTTAGCCTTCAATAGATCCCGGTCGATCAGGATACGGACTGACTCGGCTGATAAATTTAGTGTGAACAAAGTTTGAGTGACCGAATCGTGCAAGCTGCGTGCGACGCGGTTGCGTTCCTGCAGCACCGCCAATTCCTCAGCTTGTTCAGTATATACCTGTAATTGTTGGTGGGCGATTTGGAGTTCAGTTTGCTGCTTCAGACTTGCCTGGCGAGCAGTTTCGGCCTCGCGGATAATGGCGATAAACGCTGCCAATAAAAAATAAACAACCGTATAAACGAGTACCAGGGGTAATCCCACATCGAGCCCAAAACCAGAGAGCATAAAAATAGACATGACCACTGTGAAGATGCCGGTGACCAAGAAGCCGGTCCGCTGGGGGAAATTGTGCATGACCTGCACAACGAGGGGAGCAAACAGTGAAGCCCAAAAATCCACAATCGGTGTACGATATGCGATTGTGCAGATGATGGCGGTTTGAATTATCAAGTAGATATAGGTTAATCGACGATTTTGACGGATGTAAAATGGTTCAACAAACAACAGAATTAAATAGGCGGCAAACAATAAAACAATTGACCAAAGATTATCATCACGAAAGCTAATTATGGTGCGAATCAGCGCGGTAATGGCCAGCAGGTAAGTCGCGATATATGTAACTAATAGTGTCCGACGAGTCATTGGATATGGATTATATCAATTGAAGCGGAGATAATTGTAAAACCTCGATACTGCTTACAAAAAGGTGTACTATGTGGACCACGCAGGTCCCGGAGACTTGCGTGGTCTCTGGGAGGTCTTGTACTTTATAAAGACAGCGCGTTCAAAGCTAAAATAATCGTTACCGCACCGATAATTCCCCACAGAAGCAGCCCAACATTGTATACTTTCAGCAGTTTGCGGACTGCCAATTTTAATCCCATTGCGCTGCATGATCCGACGAACGATAATCCCGCGGCCAGCAAAATAGAGGTACATCCCGCCTCCGATCAAACCCGGATAAACCCACCATGGATGATCGAATATAAGAAGTATTCCAGCCAGCGGAAGTATCCAAAGGATCATTGCATCCCAGATGGATTCACCTCGGGCGTCGAGGTAAAAAGTGCGGTCAACCTGGGATTCGGGTTCACCAAAGCCTATTTTGGCCGCAAATTTTGGTGCGGCAGCATTGATAACCTGCCCCAACCAGCCCAGCAGCAATGTGAAAATTACCAGTGTTACACCCCATAGAATATTCATGAGTAACTCCTATTAATTCTCATAACGGACAATTCGGTTATTCAGATTCCACCCGCATTTTTATACCCTCTAGCATCTTGCGCTCCATATTAAATGAAATCGGGTCAACGAAGATGCGCCATATGAGGGTGTTAGTAAAATTTGATTCGTAGTTCAAGCGCGTGCGTATAATCAGTCGCGACGATTCATCGTCGATGTGTTCTAAAAAGAAAATCCACAGTCAGATGCCAGTTTTAATCTCTTCACCTGGGGGGATATCCCCACGCAGGATAAGCGTATTGCCGGGTTCAATCGCGGCCACGTCAAATGCAGGGTAGCCTTCCGGACCGATACGCACCTGGTCCCCAACTTTCAATTCCAGGAATTTTGGAATGATGCGGTCGGCGTTGTGAATGTCGCAACCGGCCAGGTTTTCAAGCCGTTCGTAGCTGTAAAACCCGCCGCGGCCCTGACCCAACTGCACCAACCAGGGCCATACCGTATCTAGAGGCGCCTGGATGGTTACGGCACGCGTGGACTCCAGCCTCGGGTCAGGCGCCATTTCATCCCCGGGGAGGGTCATATCTAACTCTGCGTCATCTGCGCCCCATTTGCAGTACCAGGGTCTCAGTACGGGACTCAACACGATGCTGCCTGCAATTGAAACCGCTCCCCAGACTTCTTCAAGAAGGGAAGGATTGAATTTTTTATGGACCATTTTCTAACACCTCCGCTGTGGTGGATTTAATAATCGTGCTGGTTCTCTCCTGCAGAACCTGAATTGGGTCAGAGTTTTTGAATCCCATAATAATATAACCGCAATCGTGGTGATAATAATCAAAAGGCTCGTTACAAGATGACCGGTTGAAGTGTAGAAACTGGTGAATGATAGCGTGCACAGGTTGTACGCTGCGTGAAATAGAATGGTCCCAAGCACGCTCTTGCCTGTGTTGTTGAAAATGAACACGATCAATATGCGGATTGTTATCAATGAAATCACCTGCCAGATGATCCATTGTGGTTCCTGGCCGGCAAGAATGTACATCGGGATATGCCAGAGGCCCCAAATTATCCCCAATAGAAGGCCGGCTTTTAAGGCCTTCCAGCGCTCCTGCATCGGTTCAAAGGCATATCCCATCCAACCCAGCTCTTCAAACAGCGCGAATATGAAGAATAAAACAAAAAGAATTGGTGCTGCAAGGATTGGAAAAAGTGGATCAGGCGTAGTTTCCCCCATTAAACTTAAAACCCCGGATGCTAAGGAGAATAGGACCGGCCAAAAGAATAGAATCGGTAGGTACCATATCTTGTTGGTGATCCTTTTATTGTCAAAAGATCTCCGTAAGAAGCTTTTTACCCCATCCGATCCATTTTCCCGGAAAACGAGTATCAGCCCGGCAAGGATTGGCGCCAGAGCCAGGACCAGTCCCACCAGCATGACCATTTCACCTGCGACAAAGGATGCAAGGTAATATATTGGTAAAGAAATTAAAAAGACTAACCCAAAAAAGAGTGGCAAATTCGCCCTCGAATTGGGTGGGCTTGAGACATCATGCATTGTTACTATCCTTGTCGGTTTCTTAAATTATCAGAGTTGAAGATTTCTGGGGCTATTTACTTGAGTTCTAAATATTATAGAACAGAATTCGATAAATACTCCATTTTACCCCTGTTTTTTAGGGGTCAGAAGATTTAAATTTTCACTCCGTCCCGTAAAGAACAAAGGACTACGTTCCCACGGGATTGCTGCGCATCAGAATGACAATGCACCTAATTTTATATGAATGCCTACTTAGTTTCTAATATTATAGAATAGTTTTATCCATTACTCTAACAAATATTTTATGTCGTTAACATGCTTGCCTATTGCCAGGCTATCACATTTTTAATTCTTCGCAGCACCCCAAGCGAAATAAAATCCGACATATAAGCGACCTAACCTTATAGCCGGATTCAAATATCTTCAATCCATATAAATCGTAACGAATACTCTGCCGCGGTATACTTATAACACCAGGTGGATTAAACCTAAAACAAGCTACCCTTCAAAGTATTCGCTTTCGAAAGAACTGATCGAATTAGCGACCGCTCTTATGAATTTTGCATTCCTCATTATCTTGACCATGTCGCCTTTGATTTTGAAGGTTCCTTTTACAACGCCCGCCAGGAAGTGCGCCTCCCCTTTCACGACCGATTTGAAATCCGGGTATGAGCCTGTTACGATAAAACCTGGATCGACGTCAGATGAGACATCCACCAAACGAGCATCTGAGCATTTACCGGCTGCTGCCTCTAAATAGACATGGGTGGAATGTTTAAGCCTCCTCCGGGAGTGAGGACAAATAACCAGTTTCCATTGAATCGCTACGCTCCAATTTTGGCCGGTTTTAGCTATGACCTCATCTGCATTGATCGCCTTCTTCCAATCATCACACCATTCTTGCGATGGATATAGTACCATCTTAACTCCTCCTTTACCTGAAAAACCAGATGCTTCTTTGAGCGACAATTATAGGGTTTCAAGATCGTACCAGTAGCGAGCGTTCTCGAGCGTTTTTTAATCCTTTGCCGCCCATCCACAGACCGATCATTTTCTGATCGCGCCAGTGTTTCTCAATATCAAACTCACGTGAATAACCGTATGAACCCATAAAGTCCATCGCCCGGCTGCAGGCTCTTTCAACAGAATTGCTGGCATAGAGTGCCAGCCTTCGTGATTTAAGTTGCAAATCTTTCGTCCCAGGGCTCCCAGCCTGATATCTCTGGATAATCCAGTTCCCGGGTGTAAGCCCACATCCACGCCGAAGTTGACTTAATAAGGATTGCCACCTCTGAGAGCATATCCGCTACCAGGCTGTGTTCCTTCAGCTGTTTTCCAGAGATAACCCTTTCAGTGGTCCACTTTTTTATAATTTCATACACATTTTTCATGACGCCAATGGCCATTGCAGTCGAAGCAATGTTCCCCATGGTGATCGCACGTGTCCAATACTTCCAATCATCTCCCGGACCGTGCAGGCGGTATCTGCTGGGAACCCTTACATTGTCAAACCAGATGTCTGTATTAATATCCGCAGACATACCAGATTTTTGGTACGGGTTGCCTATTGAGATACCCTCAGCATCTGCTGGTACCAGGATCAATGCGATATCATCGGGATTTGAGGAGCCTTTGTTGGTTGTGCATACCGTCACATATTGATTTCCTACTTTGCCGGAATTGGACGCCCAGATTTTGTGACCATTGATCACCCACTCATCGTTTTCCAACTTGGCAGTCGTTTGAATGGTTTTTCCATGCAATAAGCCGTAGTTTTCAATATCTGCACCGCTGGCGGGCTCGGTCATGGCAAAGCTGCCGACATATATCTCTTCGCCGCAGAATTTTGGACCAAATTCTTCCAGCAGTTCCATGTTGCGGTGTGGTTTCAATGATATTGGGAATTATCCCCCAAATCGAGCAAATGCATGCTGTGGCAAAACCGGAGTCAATCCGGGCTAATTCTTCACAAACGATATTACTCAATGCCATCGGCTCCGGCATCTCGGTACCCCCGACTTCAGCTGGAAAGAAGGCGGAGTTTACACCGAGGTCGACCAGAACTTCCTTCATGAGTGGTTTGATAAGCTTATGCTCACGCCAATCCTCATCCACTTGTTGGCGGATGGGTATGTATAGCTCCTCACCCCACTGTCTGATTACTTTTCCCAAACCGTTTAAAAATTCTGACACCCATTCCTTTGGTCTGATAAAATCATCTATCGTTGGCATTTTTCCTCCTTTATAAAAATACTGCGATAGTGCAGCAATCGAAATACTGGTATTGGTATAGAAATTATTGAGAATTTTTTTATTTTACATTTTACTTAAAAATTTTCGAGATTTCAAATTACTCTATCATTACTTCTCAAAAAAGAAGAGGGAAAAGTCTGACACCCCGTGATTATAATAATTGATCTGTTGCTATATTTTAAAAGTTCAGACAGCCCTGGGATTATCCGTTTACTCGGGTTTACGAAATGATGGGTTTAATGGGGATTATTTGACAGATACCGGATTCATTCGTTGGGCGGTGATCAAATAACATTACGGATGATTTATAATACTTATATCTCGAATTTAGGAATTCAAAAATGGTGGATGTTGACAAGCTCGAAACTTTCGTTCATGCGGCTGAAACGCTGAGTTTTTCAAATGCAGCGAAACAATTAAAATCTCACCCAACCGACCGTCAGCTACCACATAAAATCTCTCGAAGAGGAAATGGGGTTAGAACTCTTTGAACGACGGGGTTCTCATTTACACTTAACAGAAGCGGGACGGCTGCTGCTGCCTTGGGCGCGAAAATTGTTAAACCAATCCATTGAGATGCAGGAGATGATGTCGTCCCTGCAGGATGGTGTTGTTGGGCAGTTAAGGGTGGCTTGCAGCACAACTGCTGGTAAATACGTTCTGCCTCAGTTAGCAGCCCGCTTCTGCCACCGCTATCCGGGGATCCAGGTCAGTATCTCAAGATGTAATCCCGAAAGTGTGATCCCTCAACTGCTCGAAAATGATGCTGATCTGGGAGTGATCAGCCACGAACTATTGGATGAAAATTTCGAATTTCAAGAATTCTTCGAAGACCAGATTACCTTAATCGTACCAGCCAACCACCCCTGGGCGGTTCGGCGCGCGATCGAGCCGGATGAACTGATCAACGAGCCTTTTATTATGCGCGAGGCGGCATCCGGTACCCGGCGGGTGATGCTCACCGAACTGGCGAAGCACGATATTGGCATCGACGATTTGAATATCTTCATGGAATTGGGCAATGCTGAGGCCATCGTCAGGACAGTCTCAGCTGGTTTCGCAGTATCTTTCGTTTCCACACTGGCAACGGCCTGCCCGCTCGAACGCGGACATGTCGTGGATGTAAAAGTCATCGGACTGAATCTTCGGCGCAAGATTTATATGGTGCGCAAAAGGTTAGAGACGCAGCACCGTGCACAAGAAGTGTTCTGGGGTTTTGTGCACAGCCCTAAAAATATCGATTTGATAGAGATGGCCGGGCTGCCAGGAAGTGAGCAAAAGTATATCGCGCTTTAAATGAAGGGGGTTCCTGGCGTCTTTTGACGCCAGAAACCACCTCCGGTCACTTTGATATTAGTTTTATTCCAACTAAAAGGTATAAGTTTGGGTAGCGCCTTCGATATCCATTAAGAAAGGCGGCAGTTTCTCAATGACGATACGCTCATCGCGTGCGTCATTGGGATCAATGCCCTTGTTTTCCAGCGCCAATTCGCATAGGGTGACCTTCTTCGCGTTGTCGATGACAGTGTTGAACAATTCAACTGGATCGGGTAAGCCTTTGGGGATGCCGAGTTTCTCGATCTCACCCTTCAGCGCCCACCTGGCCCCTGCCGGGCAGAAGAAGAAATACACCTCACAATCTAGGGCGATGCCGGACGATGCAAAAATCAATGAAGGCATGATATTTGCCGGGGTGTCACCGTTGCAGACAACAACCATTTTTTCAACCATTGTAAAACCTCCTGATTCGATTTATTTTTTTTACTGCTCAAAATTTCATTTGGAGACAGCGCTCCAATAATCAACAATTTCTCTCAGACAATTACCCACTTTTGGTTAAATCTGCCGGAGCCAGCGCGCCTGCGCTTTCTTCCTGTCTTTCTAGAGCTTTCTCTTTTACTTTCTGGAAGTAAATCGCGAACGGGCGGTACGCCAGGTGCGACCATTTCCCAAACGGTACTTCCAGGACCAGCATGGGGGTAAGTACAGCCAGATGGATGACATAGATTAAGTAAGTAGCCATCGGAAGACCCATATAACGGAACAGGTTCACCAGGATACCGGTCAATGCGGTCAAGAAAAGCAGGATAGGGAATATCCAATCGCTGAGATGCGAAAAACGATGCATCTCTTTGTCCTTCTTGATGCGTCCCCAGATAGCGACAGTAGAACCAAAGAGCAGCGCCACTGTAGCCAGGTATCCAATCCATCGTTGAGGATGCCAGATTGGATAAATGTTGTCGGTCTGGAACCACTTCAGGAACAGGACCACCAGAATAAACATGGTTACATAACCAACCACCAGGATTAGATGGTTGCGCCAGCTGGAATTTTTCCAAACGCTTTCTTTACCCTCTTCATCACATTTTGTCCACCTGATTTGAGTGGCAGCGTTATAAACCAATTCCCAGGCTTCCGTTATATAAAGGGAGAATGGAATTTTGACATCCGTCCCTCTTCGTATGGAAAAGGTATACATTCGGAAAACATTCGAAAGTAAGAAGAAGGAGAGTCCACCCAGCATAATCAGGTCCGCGATTTCTACGATATGGACAGGCGCGAAAGTGTTCAATTCGACCCGATCTAACACAATCGGACCGTGAAAGAGCAGGATCAGCAGCACTACAAACGCAGCCACCACCAGCAGTGAACCGATTTCCCAGACCTTGGAGGTGTAGAACTTGCCCGCTAAACCAGTCCAATCATATTGCGCTGTCAGCCAACGGCGCATGGTCATTTGAGCTTCGCCCGGTTCGGCGCCCCGCGGGCAGGTCTCGGAGCATTCACCACAGTAATAGCACAACCAGGGGTCTAGGCTCTCTTGAATGTTCTCTCTCAATCCCACCTGAACCATACGAATGTTATTGCGCGGAAATGGAGTCGCATCCGTAGAGAGCGGGCAGATAGCTGTACAGTTTCCGCAGTTGAAGCATGATTCGATGTTCAAATCACCATACTGCTTTAGTTCCAACAATAAACTTGGATCAACTCGATAACTCATCACTTTACCTCCTTTGACAGGCTGTACTGGAAGTACTCACCGTCCATCCCGGCTTCTGAAACAACGCCATACTTTTTGAGTGCAGTCAGGTTCCACAGCACAATATGAGGGGGTAAATTTATCTCGGCAGCGATTTCAGGTACAGTCTTTGGAGCCTCTTTGATGGTCTGGTTGATTTCCTTGTAAATTTTTTTCTGAGATTTAAGTCGATCTTGAGTGCGTGCGACAGTATCCTTGTGCTGCTCACGCAGTTCCTTCAACATCTGTGTTCTCTGCTTAGCGGTTTCGCGATCGTTCATGGGGTAACCTCCACCATTTTCGGCAGGTCCATGGCAATACTGTCCAGCATGACCTCATACTGATCCAGCTCCCAGCCCTGTACATCTATTGCCCGATTTGGACAAGCGCTGACGCAGCAGCCGCAGCCTACACAATTGGCCGGAGATACCACAGCTTTGAGGGCTTCACTACCGTTGGTTGAAAATTTTTGCAGGGTGATGGCGTCTTCGTAAGCGCAAACCTCTATACATGCTCCTGTTCCATCGCACAACTCTTCTTTAATCTTGGCTACAAATGGTTCCAGTTCAACATAACCTAACCCCAGCAGGGCGGCAACTTTTGCGGCTGCAGCTCCGGCCGCAGAGCAGCTCTCGGTGATATTCATCGGTCCTTGAGCCGTTCCCGCCAGAACGACCCCCGTCACAGCCGTCTCGACCGGCCTCAGTTTGGGGTGCACCTCCAGTAGGAAGCGATCCGTTCCGCGCGATATCTTTAACAACTGGACAAGATCACCAATCTCCCTGGGCATCATACCTACAGCCAGTACAACCATATCCGCTCCGATCTCCATCTCCTGTCCTGATGTCAGGTAATCTTTAAACCTCACCAGTATTGGGTGAGTGTCGACTTGCGGAGCCGCGACCACTTCGGGTATCTGGTCGTCGTGGAAGCGGAAGAAGGTAACCATGTTCTTTGAAGCATGAGTATAGTATTCCTCGTGCCCGCGCCCGTACGTGCGGATATCTTCATGCACATCATATAGATTTATTTGGGGGAAACGATCTTTGACCTCATTCTCCACCTGCAGGGATGCCGTGCAGCAAGCGCGGGAGCAGTAGTTGTTAACGTTCCCATCTGGCTGCGGTTCGTGAACACCCTCTATCTGCCGGCTGCCAACGCAGTGAACAAATGCGATGTCCCGGATAGGCTTGCCCTCCCATTCCAGATTCTCTTTGTCACCATTAAGCGCCAGAATGCGGATAAATTGGGGCAGGGTTACAACCCCGGGCAGCTCACCGTACCCGTACTCACCCTGTCTGGGCTGGTAGGGGTCAAAACCGGTAGCTAAGATAATCGCCCCAACTTTCAGGTCAAAATTCTTGGGATGATTTTCCAGCACAACCTGCTCACCGTTGATGTTCAGCGCTTCACCGTGGTAGTTCTCCCAATCGACGGCAGGGGTCGGCGGGTAGCATCCTGGATATCTTCGGTAGATCACTTTTCGCCTGGTTAACCCGTAATTGTATTCATCCGGCACTTCAGATGTACAGGCATCCATAGCGGCTTCAGCAGTATCCGCGCTAACGCCCCGAGATTGCTGGGTTATTTCTATCTTATAATCGCCCACATAACCCGACACCGCGCTTACTTGAGCCTGTGTAAATATTGTGATCTTTGGATGAGAAACGACCTTTTCTATGAGATCGTGCAGTGTATCGCGTGCAAATTCGCCGGTGGGGAATAAGGTTTCCAATTGCGCCATGCGTCCACCCAGGAAGGGTGATTTTTCGACTAGGGTGACCCATATGCCTCGCCGGGCTGTATCCAATGCCGACCGCAATCCAGCCACACCCCCGCCGATCACCAGAGCATGCTGCTCGGCATTCAGGCGGATGGGCTCAAGCGGCTTAAGCAGCCTGGATTTAGAGACTCCGGCTGCAACAAGGCGAATGGCTTTATCAATCGCGGCTTGCGGATTATCGTGGTGCACCCAGGAATCCTGTTCGCGGATGCCAACATGGTAGTAATAGTATGGGTTCAAACCCGCCCGTGCAACCGTGCCACGGAAAGTTTGTTCATGCAGCGATGGGGCGCATGCGCCAACCACCACCCGGTTTACCCCCAATTCTTTAATATCCTTTTCTATCAAAGACTGTCCAGCGTCTGAGCACATTGACATGTTTGTACGCGATACAACCACATTTTCTAATTCACCTAAGTTCTCGGCAACGTTTGCGCAGTTAATCACATCACTGATATTGCCGCCGCAGTGGCAGATGTATACGCCGGTCCGGATTTTCTCCTCCGGGTGGGATTTCATTTCCACTTCTTGATCTAGTTTGCTATTTTCTTCAGGCATGGGCTAACTCCAATTCATCCTCAGCAAGTTCCAGCGCCTCATGACCATTTTTGCGCGCTTCGATATAGGCTGCCGCTTCCGCAGCGGCCGCCCCGGCTGTGATGATGCTGTCCACAATATCCATCGGTCCGCCAGCAGTACCGGTAACGAAAATACCCGGTCGGTCTGTTTCAGCCGGTGAACTATTAGGGGCAGGTACGGTCACAAATCCATCATCGGAAATGGGGACTTGAAAAACGGGCTGCGGGTTATCGCCTGGAAGCATCCCGACCGACAGCACAAGCATGTCGAATGTACGTTCTTCCACTCGTGATCCTTCTTCGATCAACTCCGCCCGTACGACAGGATTTCCCTGATCATCTTCAGTGATCCTGGCCACCTTGCCTTTGATGAACTCCACTCCCATGGCTTTTGCGTTCTGGTAAAACTGTTCGTAGCCTTTGCCAAAACAGCGGATGTCCATGTAATAGATAGTGATATCCGCCAATGGCAGTGAGCCAGAAATGAGCATAGCCTGTTTAATGGCGTACATACAGCAAACCCGCGAACAGTACTCAACACCCAGCGTCTCGTCCCGAGAACCTGCGCATTGAACATAGGCGATCGATTCGGGTTCCTTGCCATCACCGGGTCGAATAATTCTCCCGTAGGGTCCCGTCGGCGCTAGCAGCCTTTCCATCATTAAACCGTCAATCACATTTTTGATTTCCCCCGCGCCGTATTCAGCTTTAGCGTCAATGGGTGTGGTCTCAAATCCGGTCGCTAAAAGGATGCTTTGTGTCTCGATTTCGAACTCTTCAGGAGTTTGTGTGAAATCTATGCAGCCTTCAACCGGGCAGGCTTTCTCGCACTTGCCGCACAGGATGCAGTTTTCGATATCCAGCACTGCGATCTGCGGGACGGCGGTGGAGAAGGGCACTCGCACTGTGCGGGTGGCGCCCATATTCAGGTCAAAAGCGGAAGGTAAATCTATGGGGCAGGCGTATTCACACAGACGGCATCCGGTACAGGTTTCTTCATTTACATAGCGCGGCTTCTTCAAAACGCGGGCAGTATATCCATCCTGGTCCCCTTCCAGCGCAGTCACCTCGCAGTATGTAAAAAGACGGATATTCGCGTGATGAGCAACCGCCGACATTTTGGGTGTAGTGATACAACTGCAGCAGTCAAGGGTGGGGAAGACTTTGCTCAGCGCAATCATTTTTCCACCGATGCTGGCTTCTTTTTCCACAAGAGCTACCTGGTAGCCCTGGTCTGCCAGATCCAATGCGGACTGCATCCCAGCGATCCCACCGCCGACGACCAGAGCGTCAAAATTATGCTTTTCCAAGGTTATACTCCTTCCGTTACTGGGATTTCATCGTTCACGTATCCGATTTCTCCAAGAAGTTCGTTCATCTGATTAACTTCTTTAAGGAACGGCTTTGTGCAAACCGTACATATTGCGGTCAACCGCAGCCGGCGGGTGTCGATTCCGCGCTCTTTCATGAGCCCGTACGTGCTGTTGATCAACTGTGCTGTTCGTTCAGCCCCACCTTTGTACGGGCTGTCGGTTCCGCTGTACATCACAATAATGCCGTCGATCCCGCGCTCAAAGGCGCGTAAGTAGAAATCCTCAGGAAACATACACGGGCACATCACGGGAAGGATGTAGGTGTTAGGCGGGTAAGATGTATGCAGCTGCCCAACAGAATCAGCGCCGGCATAGCCACCGGATAGCGTTGCAAGGATTAAAATTTTGGGTTTCCGATTATTCGTGACTGTCGTCATTACGCTTATCCTCGTTTTGGTCTATGTAATTCGCCGAATACCATCATACGAATTACACGTTGTAAGTACCAAATTGCAACGGTTATTTCATGCGGCGGATGAACAGCCGGTCGTAACCTTCACCCGGGGCATCTCCCAGGTATTCGTGTCCAACTTTTTTGCACCAGCGCGGCATATCTTCCTTTGTTTTGGTGTCGCCCGACCAAATTTCCAAAACCTCACCGACCTTGACATCGCCCATACTCTTCTTGGCTTCCAGTAGGGGACCTGGGCAGGCCATCGCCCGGGCATCAACAACTTTTGCAGCTTCAACAGCAGAAACATCCATTTCAGTCATCTTAATTCTCCTTTTATATATATTTATTTTCTATTGATATGTACTCGCTTGCTCTAACGAATATGCTTGAAACATGCGTTTGCAGCAATCTCCAAGCTCGTTGTCTGGGATACTGTAATAAATCGTCTGGCCATCCCGGCGTGAGCTTACAACGCCTTTATCTTTCATCAGGCGCAAATGCTGGGATGTGTTCTGCAATGAAGCCCCAACCTGTTCAGCGATCTCACCGACCGACAATTCATGCTCCAGCAGCAGACAGAAAATTAGAATTCGGCGGGAATTGCCGAAAATTCTGAACATTTTTGCCTGTTCTTTTGCCAGGGTTAGCGTGTTTGCATCCATCAAAATTAGCGCCTTATTGCATAGTTACGTAATCATTTAATTTTTACAACAAACTCGCCCGCAGCATAAGTGAAATTTATCACATGTTGAATTGAGGTTTTCAATTGAAAGCTATCGGATTTATTTATTCCAGATATCAGGCGGCGTCTCAGGTCACCGCGAAAGGGAAATTGGCGTTTATGTACTTGTGGAATTTGAAGGGGTTGGAATGGGAACTGAAAGTATGGTGACTTCTGTGAGCTTATTGAGATAGTGAATCAGCTGGGGATTCTGACTGTAAGACAACGATTATTCCAGACTTATCCGTATGAAGAACCATGAATGAATTCATGGTCTGGAATTTTAAACCCGTTGAAACTGGTTGTTTGCACCAGGCTGATTAGTAAATTCCCCAATCCCCCTATTCCGAGAACTCTATCACCTCGAAGATATTCTTTCGGTATTCAATGAAAGCCTGGCGTCCCTTGTCGGTTAACTTTAGCATGGTCACGGGTTTGCGATCCACAAATTCCTTGATCACTTCCAGGTAGCCTGCGCTCTCCAGCTTGAGCATGTGGGAAGATAAGTTGCCGCGGGTAAGGCCAGTTGTGCGCGCCAGGTAAACGAAGTCTCCGCTTTCGACGACATACAGGCGGGTCATAATCTTCAGTCTGGCAGGTTCATGGATGATACGGTCAAGCCGGTCGATCGCATCCATCTCTTTCTCTTGGTTCTCCGGTTGTGACATGCTGTAACTACTCCGCAGGGAGCGGGTACCTGGTCAGGAACCGGATTAAGTAACCCAGACCAGTTAGCATGATAATCCCTCCAGCGGCGGCAACGGGCGCGCCTTCCTGGAAGTTGAACAGAAATGCCAATAACCATCCACCAAATACAAGCGCGGCGTATCCGTAAAACCTTTTAATTTCGAAGAGAATCGCCACCAGGGCAAATGCAGTCGCCATGATAGCTCCTAATACCAGTGTTCCATAGGCCATCATAAAATTTCTAAGGTCGAAAACCACTCCCTGCACTCCAAGGTAGGTGGCAATCCCAAGTATGAAAGAAATCGTCCCAGCTGCAATAAGCAGGATTATATTCTTTGATATCTTTCGCTGCCTTTTTTGGGTGAATTTCACGTATCCCATCCTGGGGAAGGTAATGGCTCGCTTGAGCGGCCAAAAAAGGATCAAAGGCATCCAGGTAAACATGAAGAACAAGCTTGAATTGAAGAGCATGCCAAGCCCAAAGTTCAGCACAAGCAGTCCTCCCAGAATGTCAGCGATGCCGTCCTCAAAGTAAGATAGGTAGGTGGATCGCTCTGCATCTTTTAAATCAGTTTGTGACATTATTGATTATCTCCTTAAAAGTAGATATGTCTGTGCAACCAATTAGTCTGTGATGCAAACACGTTGGCAGCTATTATAATTCAGACCTTGAGAATTTTCAAGGTTAAGAATTAATTGGACCTAGAACATTGACTTATTTCCAATCTGATGTACAATAATAGAGATAAAATTTATCTATATTGTCCCCTTGGCTATGCACCTAACTTCGGCGGGGAATTTGATAAGCACTTTGAACTCCTGAATATTTAATAAATAAGGTAGGTAATGATGACGTCTGAAAATCCAAAAGTAACCCAACTGGAGCAGCAGTTGGCGCGCGCCCAGCGTGAAATCGTGCGCCTGGGTTCTTTCCCTGAGCTTAATCCGGCAGCCATTATTGAGGTGGACCTGGAGCAGAATGTCCACTATGTGAATCCGGCGGCGGACGAGATGTTCCCTAGATGCTGCGATGTGATATTCGAAACGCCGCTGCTGGAGGATCTTTCTACGGTTGTAGGTAAGCTGCAAGCTGAAAACCAGCATTCTTTTTTGCGCGAGTTAAAAAGGGACCAGACCTGGTACCAGCAGGTGATACACCTGGTGCCGGACAGCGACCGCATCCGCAGTTTTATTATCGATATTACCGAACGTAAACGGGTGCAGGAACAATTAAAACGGCAGAACCAATACCTGGCAGCCTTGAACGCGACCACACTTGGTTTGATGAGCCGGCTGGATATCAATGAACTGCTGCAGGATATTGTCTCCAGGGCTGGTCACCTGATGGGCTCCTCGCACGGATTTATCTTCCTGCTGGAAGGGGGGCAGGACGAACTGGAGCAGAAGGTGGGTGTGGGTAACTTCGCAGACACGATCGGAACCCGCCTCAAGCGCGGCGAAGGTGTGTCGGGCAATGTCTGGGAGACTGGAAAGCCGCTAAAGGTGGCTGACTATAACACCTGGGAACACCAGGCTCTCACATATGCAACCCTGGAGATTAAAGCGGTCGCGGCAGTTCCGCTAGTATCTGGAGGCAGATTTATCGGCACGATCGGCATGGCGTACAGCGCCGACTCTGGGAGGATTTTCGGGGATGCAGAAATGGAACTGCTGAACCGCTTCGCTGAATTGGCATCCCTGGCTTTGGATAATGCCTGGCTTTTCGCAGAAGCCCAGGAGGCGCGCAAGACAGCCGAAGCCGCAAATGAAGCCAAAAGCGCCTTCCTGGCTAACATGAGCCACGAAATCCGCACGCCGATGAACGCTATCATCGGTATGACCAGCCTGTTGATTGATACGCAATTAGACCTAGAGCAGCGTGATTATGTGGAGACCGTGCGCCAGAGCGGGGAAGCTTTACTGACGATCATCAACGATATCCTCGATTTTTCCAAGATCGAAGCGGACCGGCTTGAATTGGAATACCAGGGGTTCAACCTGCGCGAATGCATGGAAAACGCGCTTGACCTGCTGGCGCCCACCGCAGCTAAAAAGGGTTTGGACCTGGCTTATATGATCGACCGTAAAACGCCGGAAGCCATAAAAGGGGACGTAACCCGTTTGCGGCAGATCTTTGTTAACCTGTTGAGCAACGCAGTCAAATTCACAGAAGAAGGTGAGGTGGTGCTTTCTGTATCCACAGAACAGCTTTCCAGCCCGGCTTCGAGCCCGGCACCCGAAGCGAAAATGCTGCACTTCATCGTCAAAGATACAGGAATTGGCATTCCGGAAGACCGGATGAACCGCCTGTTCCAATCTTTCAGCCAGGTGGATGCTTCAACCACCAGGCGTTTTGGCGGCACCGGATTGGGTTTGGCGATCAGCAAACGATTGAGCGAAATGATGGGGGGCAATATGTGGGTTGAGAGCAAGCTGGGCGAGGGCTCGGCTTTTCATTTTACGATCCAAGCCGAAGCGGCGCCTGCTCCAATGCGGGCTTATCTGGATGAAATACAGCCCGTGTTGGAAAGCCAGCGCGTGCTGATTGTGGATGACAATGCTACCAACCGGCTGATCCTGACCCGACAGTTAGAAATGTGGCAGATGCAGCCGCAGGCAACTGAGTCCCCTTTAGAAGCTCTGGAGTGGATTGGCGGGGAAGAAAACTTTGATCTGGCTATCCTGGATATGCAGATGCCGGAGATGGACGGCTTGACCCTGGCGACCGAGATCCGCGCCCTCGACACACCGCGCTCTAAACTGCCGCTTATCATGCTGACCAGCCTGGGGCGGCGGGAGGTCAACCAGGAGGCTGGTGATTTCGCGGCTTTTCTGAACAAACCCATTAAACCTTCATCGCTGTTCGATGCAATGGTCGGTATCATCACTGGGCAACCCACGAAAGTCATGCAGAGAGAAAAAGAAGGTGAAATTAAATACGATGCCAGCATGGGACAGGGTGCGCCATTGCGTATATTGCTGGCGGAGGACAATGCCAATAACCAGAAACTGGCCACGCTCATTCTGAAACGGCTCGGTTATCAGGCTGACCTGGCCGGTAATGGCCTGGAAGCGCTGCAAGCCCTGAAACGCCAGGTTTATGACGTGGTGTTGATGGACGTGCAAATGCCGGAGATGGACGGTCTCGCAGCGACCAGGCATAT
This sequence comes from uncultured Chloroflexia bacterium, assembly GCA_963753725.1. Classification (GTDB taxonomy): domain Bacteria; phylum Chloroflexota; class Anaerolineae; order Anaerolineales; family UBA4823; genus CAVWDI01. The sequence goes on from CAVWDI010000010.1 coordinate 657,949, forward strand.
CCGGGCCGAAATAACGCTTGATCGCCAGCCAAGGATCATCGCCATGACCGCCAACGCTATGCAGGGAGATCGCGAAATGTGCCTCGAAGCCGGCATGGATGATTACATCAGCAAACCCATCCGCATCGAGGAGTTAGTGCGCGGATTAAGAAAAACCCTGCCGCTCGATACGGACAACAGGACAGAACAGCCGCAGGTAGGTAACGAACCGGTGGGTGTCAACATAGATCCGAATGTGGAACCCGAGACCCAGACGGGTGATGAAGGTGTGCTCGATAAGCAGGCATTGAACAGCTTGCTCAACACGCTGGGCGGGGAATTCGCGTATCTTGAGGAATTGATTGACTTATTCCTGGAGGATACCCCCCACTTAATCGAAGATTTGAATACCGCCGTCGAAAAGCAAGACATCCCGGAAGTGCATCGCCTTTCTCACAGTCTCAAATCAAATGGTGCTGATTACGGGGCTATTAAATTCTCTAATCTTTGTAAAGAATTGGAAATAGAGTCGAAATCAGGGCGGCTGAATGGGGCTGCCGGGCTGGCGGCCGAGATCACCCAGGAATACACAAATATGGAAGGCGCATTGAGGGAATTGAGAGCACGAGGCAGTATTTGATATACTGGTTAGTTGACTGGAAAATATTAGTTCATCTTATTTAAAGGAAGAAAGCGATAAATGGAAGAGGGTAAAGGTCATATTCTGGTCGTAGATGACAATAAAATGAACCGTCTTAAACTGTCCCGCAGTCTGGAAGTTCAGGGGTTTACAGTTGGATTGGCGGAGGGCGGGCAGCAGGCATTAGATTTGTTGAAGGTGGAATCGTTTGACGTGGTGCTGCTCGATATTGTCATGCCGGAGATGGACGGCTACCAGGTGCTCGAACGCATAAAAGGTGACCCCCAACTGCGGGATATCCCGGTGATCGTAATTTCAGCGCTGGATGAAACTGAGTCCGCAGTGCGCTGCATCGAAATGGGTGCGGAAGATTATTTACCTAAATCATTTGACCCGGTGCTGCTGCGGGCGCGCCTGAATGCCAGTCTGCAGAAGAAGAACCTGCGAGACCTGGAGGTAGCTTACCTCGAGCAAGAGATGACCCTGAGGCAGAATGAAAAACTGGCCACTATAGGCCGGCTGAGCGCTGGCATGGCGCACGAGTTGAATAATCCGACTGCAGCAGCCAAGCGCGGCGCTGACAACCTGGGCGTTACGCTGTCCCGTATGCAGAATATATACATGCAGTTGTTTGAAATGGGGCTTTCGGAGGATCAGCGGGGAGAATTAGCGCGACTGGACAATCTAGCAAAAGAGAGAGCCAGAGAACCGCTGGATATGGATCCGCTCACCCGCAGTGATCTGGAGGCGGATGTGGAAGATTGGCTGGATAACAAGCTGGTAGAAGATCCGTGGGATATTTCTCCCAAGCTGGTTACCTTCGGCTGTAATCCCAGCGAACTGGATAAGTTATCGAAGGATTTCAGCCCCGACCAATTTAAAATTATCCTGCAGTGGTTGGACTGCACCTGCGAAGCATATCGAATTTTAGCCAGCATCGCAGGGACAACCGCCCGCATTGCAGATATTGTGAGCGCCCTGAAAGTCTATACTTATCTGGACCAGGCGCCCATCCAGAATGTAGATATCAACGCCGGACTGGAAAGCACAATTGCCGTCCTGCAGAATAAGCTTAACGGGATCGAAATTAAACGCAGCTATGCAGCAGACCTGCCCCAGATTGAAGCCTATGGCAGTGAACTAAATCAGGTCTGGACCAACTTGATTGAAAATGCGATCGATGGTGTAAACGGGCAGGGAGAAATCCGTGTGCTGACCCGCCAGGATAGTGGCTGGATGGTGGTTGAAATCGAGGACAACGGGACTGGAATCCCACAGGATATCCAGGCCAATATTTTTGACCCGTTCTTTACCACCAAACCTCCCGGTCAGGGGACCGGGCTGGGTTTGAATGTCTCCCATAATATTGTCGTCCAAAAGCATAAGGGCAGCATCGAAGTGCACTCGCAGCCAGGTACTACGCGCTTCGAAGTACGGCTGCCGCTGAATTTGAATTAAAGAATACAACATTTGCAAAGACCAGATATTGGTTTTTAACAATCGCCCTAATAAATTACCGGCCCGGCCTATAATTGTTTCCTTAAACCGGATTATAATATTAAAAGGATCCGTATAAGTTACAACCAAAGGAGATTGATGAAGAAAATCGTCTGTGTTTTAGTGTTGTTATTGATCAGTGCCTGTGGAACGGACCAGACCAATGTAGACGAATTAGATTTTGCGAATATTGTCACGGGTACAGTCCAGGGTATGGAAACCTGGGGGACGGCATGGGGACCAGGCGCCTTCGAATCGAACGGCGATAAGATATTCTTCACGACCATAAATCAGGATCATAAATTTCTGGCGTACAAGGGTGGACCGGAATCGGATATGATGATGGGAGGTATTCTTACCTGTGCATCCTGCCATGGTCCGGATGGGAAAGGCGGCTCCCACATAATGTACAACTATACGATGAATGCACCCGATATTCGCTATTCAGCATTACAGGCTGAGAAGAAAGATAAGAAGGAATACAATTTAGAGGATTTGCGCCAGGCGGTTACTCATGGTAAACACCCCGACGGCAGCAACCTCGACCGCTATATGCCGCGCTGGGAGATCGAGGATGGCGACCTGGCGGATGTGCTGGATTATTTAAAGTCTTTGCCCTGAAATTGAAATTAATAATATTTGTCAGGTTGTGTCTATCACAATCTGGCGAATAGGTAATTTCAATTTTATTTTTTCGCCCCCAAATAATATTGCGGATGGTTTGAAGTGTATCACACACCTTCCTTATTGACCGTGATATCAATCCATTGTAGCGTGGACATCCATGTCCGCGGGATTTGATGCATTTGTGCAATCCTCCTCAGAAAAGGATTTCTGGGCTACTATTTCAGATTTAATACGTTTGTACAATCCTGGGGAGAAATTCAATTTATGCATACATAAACCTAATTAAAGCCTCGTTATACCTGTCCATCCTGCAGACAGTTTGTTACAATCCATAAATTGTAATGTGAAACTTTTTATTCAAATTTGGGTTAATGTAATTATGGAGGAAGGATATGTCAAATATAAGAATCGTTACAGACAGCACCGCGAATTTATCTCAAGAATATGTAGAAGAACAGGATATCAAGGTTGTCCCTTTAAATATCCATTGGGGTGATGAGAATTTTAAGGATGGTGTGGATATCACGCCTACCGAATTTTACGAGCGCCTGGAAAAATCATCGCACAATCCAAAAACATCCCAGCCTGCCATGCTGGATTTCCTCAACGCTTACGAAGAAGTAGGGCCAGGATCTGAAGCAATCATTACACCGGTTATTTCTTCCGGGATCAGCGGTACTTATTCGTCGGCAGAATCCGCCAAAAACGATTTTTCAGCAGTTCCTGTAGAAGTGGTTGACACCAAAGCCACCGCTTCAGGATTGGCTTTGATTGTAATGGCTGTCAACCAGGCCATCCAGGACGGCAAAAGCCTGGAAGAGGTCAGGCAGATCACCGAGGACGTGTCCAGCCGGGTGAAATTCTATTTTATGGTGGACACACTGGAGTACCTGCACCGAGGCGGCCGTATCGGAGGCGCCAGGCGATTCTTGGGGACTGCATTGAATATTAAACCGATCCTGCTGCTGGATGATGAGGGCAAGATTGGGGCGCTGGAGCAGGTACGCACCAGGAAAAAGGCCCTGGCGAGGCTGGTCGAGCTCGCCCAGGAAGTCGCCGGGGGTAAGCCAGCCTATGTTGGAGTCTTCCATGCTAATGTCCCTGACGTGGCTGAAGGTTTTCGCCAGCAGTTGGATGAGGCAGTGGATTGTAAGTTCCTGGATATCTTCGAGCTCAGCCCGGTGATTGGCGTGCACGTCGGCCCAGGAACGGTTGGTTTTGGCATGTATGCCGAGAAAGAGTGAATTAATTCCTTCACAAATAGATAACCATTACAGATAATAATTGAAGTCCGGACAACCCGCGAGAAAGTCTGATTTCGCGGGTTGTTGTTCTTTGGAATAATATTTTTTCTTCTATACGAACAATAACAATGGAGCGATAATCATGAACATATTCTTTGCATTAGGATCATTTTTTGGCGGGCTGGCGGTCGCTATGGGGGCTTTTGGCGCGCATGCGCTGGCAGAACGGATATCCCCCGAACGGCTGGCAAACTTCGAAACAGCGGCGCGCTACCAGATGTATCACGCGCTGGCACTGCTGGCGCTCGCGCTGGCGATAGCCTACTTTCCTGCCGGGACGAAACTGCTTACCGCTGGCGGTTGGCTGTTTACAGCGGGGATTTTCCTGTTTTCGGGCAGCCTGTATATCCTGTCATTGACCGGCATTCGCTGGCTGGGCGCTGTTACGCCTTTAGGCGGTGTGGCTTTCGCCGCTGGTTGGTTGATGCTGCTCCTGGCTGCCTGGCAGGCAAAATGACCATACCGGTCTTGTGATGTTTATTTCATTACGATCGGCATAAGGTTGGGCGGTTGGGTGGTGTACAGCTGGCCGAATACTTCCTCTTCGTAGTCCACTAACGGTGCGGTACCCGGATCCGCGAACCACACCACCAGATAAGAATCGTGCAAGCCAGCCGCGACACTGGTAGACAATACATCCGAATTTAGATCGCCATCCACGCCCGTCTCGCTGAGACGAAATTCCTTGGGATCATATAAATTGCCTTTGTAATCCATCACCTGTCCGTACAGCTCATATTCGGTCGGCACCAGGGGAGGATTGTCGTAATCACCGCGCCACACGATCAAATAGTTCCTGTTATGGGTGTTGTAAGCTACTTCTGGAAATAGTACACGACCGATATCATAGCGCGACATACCTAAATGACTGATCTGGAAATCGTTGCTCTCAATGTTGGCTAAATTGCTGAACTCATCGTAACCTAACTGCTGGCCGAATACTTCCATCAAATAGCCACTCACCACATCAAAGACTTCATTTCCAAACCAGACCACCAGATAGCGGTCGCTGTATGGATTGTAGGCGACAGCCGGATCATGAGCCAAATAGGAAGTTTGACCATCCTCTCCCATATCGCTGATACGCAGTTGTGAACTTAATGCTGATATGTCCCAGTTAACTCTTTTTCCCCAGATTTCCCGTTCATCATCAGCCAATCCGTATGCGTTCGTATTTCCGTACCACACAACCAGGTACTCATTTTTGAGGGTGTTATAAGCTAAATCCGGAGCATTTGCGTGGAAACTTGCATCCTCTGTAGTACCCATATAACTGATTCGATAATCGTCATTACCTTTCTCTTCCATCTCATCAAATGCGGTATATCCCAGCCGTTGGCCGAAGATTTCATGCTCATAATCTGCAAGACCACCCCTTTTGTCATTCCCGGACCAGACCAGTAGGTATTCGTCGACCTGCGAGTTATATACAAGGGCTGGGTCCTCGGCATTAAACTGTTCCGCATCGATTTGCGGTGGAGGGGGACCCATCTGGCTGATTTTAAAATCCACACCTTTCTGCTGCAGGTTATCATCGTTATAATCCATACGCTGTCCCCATATTTCAAAATCCTTCCTGTAGCCGGATATATAATCATTCCCTTGCAATACCACCAGGAATTCGTCTCGGATGGAGTTGTAGGCTACGTCCGGAAATTGAGCGCTGTATCCAGGATCGCCGGAAGGTGACATCTGGCTGATGCGCATAACCCCGCCGATTCTCTCACCAGTTGACCCATCGATGCGCTGCCCCCAGATTTCCTTTTCACCAACCGCTATGCTCTCATCATTACCATCCCACACGACCAGGAATTCATCCCGCTGGGAATTATAAGCGGCAGCTGGGAAATTCGCATGGTAATTTGGATTTCCATCCGGTCCCATATAGCTAATACGCATGTCATCCGGGGACAGTTCACCAGGTGTAGTAAACAGGTCGGACGCGGCTGAGACAGCCCCAACCAGCAAGAATGCAGCTGATAGGACAATAACCGCGAAAAACTTTGGCAGTCTTTTGTTACTTATCTTCCGATGAATGGTCATGATAACCTCCAAATATCCCTCCGAAGCGAACTGCAGTGCTAGATTCAACTGCTTTAGCATATAAGATTTTAATTAAAAAGTCAATCTGCAGCAATGGAAATGTCCTTTGGTGAGCTTTCAACAGCCTTATATGTATTATGGCATATGGTATAGTTTTTGGATAAGCGAAGTAAACCTCCCATTTTTTAAGGAAAGGATAAAATGAAAAATCGCCAAATCCTGACACCCTACTTTTTAGACCAATCGGAACGCGGATTGGAGTCGCTGGCTCGTAGCGACTGGTACCTGAATGAACCAGATCTTCCTGAAGGGGGGGCGCAAATCCGTATGGGGACCCTTTATCAGGGGATTGCGGATTTTACTGCGGATGCAGTCGCGGCGGGCGAGCGGCCAATCAGCATTGCGGGTGACTGCTGCACAACGATCGGTGTGCTGGCCGGTCTGCAGCGAGCAGGTCTGGATGTGACCTTGATCTGGTTCGACTCACACGGTGATTTTAACACCTGGGAAACCTCACCGAGCGGCTTTCTGGGCGGTATGCCGCTGGCTATGATTGTTGGGCGCGGTGAGCAAACCATAACGGAGGCGGTGGGATTAAAAGCGGTTGATGAGGGCAATGTGATCCTGACCGATGGGCGTGATCTGGATCCGGATGAGCGTGAGGCGCTTGAGAATTCATCAGTAACCCATTTGGAAACCACGGAGATGCTGCTTGAACGACCGTTGCCGGCAGGAGCGCTGTACGTGCACTTCGATACCGATATCCTTAATCCGTGTGAAGCGCCCGCGATGAATTACCTGGCGGAAGGGGGACCTTCGTCGCAGGAGCTTGAGTGTGTGTTCAAATATCTGGTCGAATCTGGGCAGGTCGCGGCGGTTTCGATGTCATCCTGGAACCCGGAGATGGATGAGGGTGGGGTAACAGAACAGTTGTGTATGCGTTTATTTGGAACGTTGGTGGGGTGGTAAGAGATTTGAGTGGTAAGAGTTAATAATTGGTAGTCGAAAACGCTCATTAACCTGGCGGCACCTGTGCGAGTGGTTGCGGTGCGTGCGAAGTGGTCTCCGGTGTGGCTAGGGTGGTGGCTGCTGCTGCACTATGATGTGGTTTTAGCCCATAAACGGTGATATAAATGGAATGACTTACATACTTAAGTCATTTCGACCAGAGGGAGAAATCCCTTAGAAGCAACGATCCCCTCTAAATTTGGCGGGAGTAAATTTAAAATTCATCCCTAGCTAGTCGGTTCTCCTGCATAAACAATTTCAACGCCAGCACATAAGGGATTCCTCCTTCGTCCTACAAGAACCATAGGATAAAAATCAGAATGACCTACATACTTTTGTCATTTCGACCGGAGGGAGAAATCCCTTAGGGATAACTATACCTACAATATTTGGCGGGGGTTCGTTTTGTTGGTTTGATATCGCGAAGAGATACTGGTGTCTTCAGCCTGGTTACCCCATGGACTTGTGAATTTGCAGAGAAGTCTGGTCCCTGCGAAAGGTGGCGCGCCCAGCGAAAAGCGCTCCGCAGATGATTAAACCCCAGCTAATTACTGCTAGCTGTGTATGCCAGGCATTTGCATAATTGAACCCATTCCAGGTGTGCGAACTCCCGGCCCATAAGTGTACGGTCAGGGTTAAAAAGCCGCTCATGATCAGCGCCGCGCCGGCAGTGTAATCCCCATTTGTTTCGTCTGGCGTGCCTTCAAAATTCAACTTACCCCAAATTCCAGGTATCCGGAATATCAGGAATACCAGCAGCGTAAAAGCGTTGATATAAAACACAAAGTTTACGGGCGCAGAGGAGCCTCGCAGCGATAACGAAACGATCATATGTATACCACCGATTACCAGCCCTGCAACCAGAGCAACCAAGGCCTGGCGGTAGGCGTTCTTTGCCTTTCGAACCAGGCTAACTGTAGCACGGATGGCGTATATCCCCACCAGCACTGTAAGCACCACGAATACCTGGTAAAGCCATTTATATTCAACCAGGCTAACCATGGAAGGATATTTTTCTGCTCCTAACGCCACGCAGGTGGTGCCGATGCCTGCCAGGAGCAGCAGGGCGGCGGTCAGCCCCATTAACAGGATACCGATAAAACGCAGAAATTTCGAAGTTTCATTTTCTTCACCCATATTTTTTACTTTATTAAGAGTTTGTATGGTCAATCGTTTGGTACGTCTAGTGATGAATTTTTACCTCTATGCCAGCATAAAACCAGCTGCAAAGGCAGCAATTGTCAGCAGCATTAATGCCGGCAGGACCTTCAGGATCGTTTCCTGGGAAAGGATCGGCCGGCCAGTCCTGAGGAACGAAAGCAGGATGCCGCCCAGGCCGAATAATGCCCCGCCTAGACCGACCAGGATGAAACCGGGGTTGGTCGCGCCGCTAAGGGATTGTATAACCGGCACACAAAAGATCAACAACCCAGAGACGCCGTGCACGATGATCAACACAAAGGTAGCGGCTTTTCCGGGCGCATAAAAACGGGTAAGCGCCACCGCAGTAAATCCGGTCAGAACCAGTACCAGGTATAAAGTCGTGAAACTGGGATAGTACTCGGCGACTAGACCCAGGGAGATGCTCAAAGGGATGATGGTGGAGATAACCACTACCAGCGGATTGGCCAGGACCTCGAAGCCCATAATCACCAGGAGCAGCGAAGCGACCAGCACGACACCGAAACCAATGGTATAGCAAATGGTCGACAATGCGCTGGAACTGTCAACGCCGTACAATATCTGGTAAGCAGCCAGGAGCGCGCATAATGAAAGCAACAGACGATCGATTGTGGAGATATTTTCCATTAAAAAATAGCTGCCGCCATCAAGATCATGGCAAACAACATGTACAGGGAGGCGTATTTAAACAATCCAAAATTTAACCCGGTCAGATGGTTTCACCATACTCACGGCTGCCAGGAATAACAACCCAGCTGACAGCACGGCTAGCAGTCGCATTTGACCGGCTTCAAGGTTAATTCCTACTGCGGCTAATCCTAAAGACAGCGCGGCCAGGATGCTGGAGATAGATATAATGCGCAGGGTGGTTGGGATGCCGTACAGAGAGGGGAAAGTGGGTATCCCGGCACGATTATAGTCATCGAGATTGCGTATGTTGAAAGTCAGTATGTGGGTGGGGATCCAAAAAAGAACCGATAGACCCAATAAAATCCCAACCCATTCGATCCTTCCTGCTCCGAAGGCGCGTCCTGCCAGGACCGGCATGGCGCCAGCCAGGCCTCCCCACACGATCGACCAGGCTGTACGGCGTTTGAGCCACATGGTGTAGATGACCACATTGATCAACAATCCCGCCAAGATGATCACTCCGAACAATACATCGAGCGCCAGCGCCCAGCCGATGCCGAGCACGGATAGCAGTAAGCCAAACAGCAGCGCATTCGTTGACTTGATTCGTCCCGAAGGGAGCGCTCTGCACATTGTGCGCGACATTTTGGAATCGATATCGCGGTCGTACCACATATTCAGTATAGTGCTGCCGCTAACAGCCAGGAACAGGCTGCCGGCTACAGCCAATAGTGTTGGAAAATTGAACCAGGGACAGCGCGAGCTCATAAACCCGGCCAGACCTGTAATCAGCAGCAAAATGGTTTGCGGGCTCTTGATCAGCGACCAGTAAAGTTTTGTTTCTCTTCGAATTACAATCCAGAAGGGTTTTGTGTTCATAGGATGCTGGTTGATATTGTAGCAAAATTCTTTGGATCAAGTTTACTCAGCTATGGGGTAACATCCCGCACGCAGCGGAAACCGACATTGGGACTGGAATATCCTGGTCCGGCATTGTTGCGAGTCCATGTGCGCAAATTATACTCGTAATTTTTCTTGCTGCCGCCGCGCATATAGCGCAGGTGGGTGTCGTCGTATATATCGCCAGTCCACTGCCAAACGTTTCCAGCCATATCGTACAGACCGTATGGGCTGGGCGAGTCGAGCGTCTGGTAGCCTTCATATGTAAGCCCGTTGTAAAACCCGACTGGTGTGGTATCACCCAGCCCGCTGGCGATCTTCTCGAAAAGGTCGTGGCTGCTGTAAAAATTGGCGTTATTGCGGGCGATTTCGTTGCCCCAGGGGTAGGCGCGCCCATCGCTGCCGCGGGCAGCCTTCTCCCATTCGAATTCAAGCGGCAGCCGCCAGTCGTAAAACTCACAGTAAGCTTTTGCGCCAAACCAGGAGACCAGCACGACCGGGTGGTTCGCATAGCCGTCTTTGGGGTGGAAAGTTGTACCCGTCGAATTCGATCCTGGTCCCAGGGTCGCTCAGCGCCATGTGCAGGTAATCTCCGGGGGGTATCTCTTCTTCATGGTTGAAGCCGTGGAACTCGTCACCAGAGTAGTAAGCCAGGATATTTCCATCCTCGAGTTTAAGATCTCCTACCTCCAGCGCTTGGTTGAGATAACGGGCAAATTGTGCGTTGGTGACATCCGTGAGCATGATCTCGTAATCGTAGTCGATCATCACTTCGTGGTGGTTCAGTCCCTCCAGGAATTCTCCTGCGGGTACTAAAGCCCAACCTTCAGAGTCAACCCCTGTATCGATAATGGGAGGCGCGGTTCCGGCAGCGACCTTCGTGGATGCGCACCCTGTTAGGGTTATAAATAAGATAAGTCCAAAAAGGATATTTTTCATCTAAGCACCTTCATCCTTTTCCGGTCCGCCTGCGATGAAGATGCTGCGCTGGAATCCAAAGGTTCATCCGCTTCGATTTGGAGACCTTGCTCATCAAGTTCGCGCTTCCAGCGGCCTGTCTTTTTTGAACAAATCGAACAGCCGCCAAAGTAAAAACATGGCTAACGCCACCAATACGAAAGCCAGCGCCAAATCGGCAATCAGCATGGTCCAGTTAACTAGCGGCTGCTGCTGCGATTCGCCTACAAACAAGCGTTTTATCGCGAATATGGTCACCGCAGCGAAAGCGATGTCCGAGAATATGATCACGCTCCATCCAAACCATTTGCGGGCGCGTCCTTTCAATCCCGCCAGATCGGCGAAATACAACAGGATGATGGTAGCAATGATTCCGGACAGGATATGCCAGTGCCCGGTGAGCACGATGCGTTCCTCGCGCGCCGGCCACACCCGGAAGATTTCGTCCAGTTTGACGGCCATGAAAATCCCAATCCCGGAGACGGTGAAGTTCATGAATACCATCTGCCATGTGGCGCCGAACGGAAGCGGGTCGTGCACTAACGCTTTTATCTTCTGCCAGAAATTCCCTTTGCGGATGCCTTTCTCAGCCAGACCGGTGTGGATTAATTGATCCCAGGTGAAGATCACAAGCATGAGCGCCGCCAGCATGACCAATACGGAGCCTCCGTAAATAATGGTATGGGCGATCGGTTCATAAGGCACCACCGCCCAAACGCCCAGCGTGATAATAATCGTCCCCACGATCATTAGCGGCATGGCGATCTTGTGCAGAATACCCTTGAAGTCTACCCACCTGCCGATGATCAACGTCAGGGCGACCGCGATCAGGGTCAGCATGATATGCAGGTGCCCGATGATAGCCAGTTGAAGCGGGTTCTTGTGCGGTTCGCGGATCAGGTCTTCGGCCAGAAAAGTCTCATGACCGTTACCCCAGTAGGAACCGGTGACGGCTCCAAACAGCGCTGATCCCAGGGTGGCGGCAGCCATGATAAAAAATGCCACCCTCTCCAGGCTGACTCCTCCACGGGTTTGAGAGTAGGCTTTATCTTTTAAACGGTATTTTTTCTTCCAGGGCAACAGGGCGGCTGCCAGCAGTATGCCTGAGAAGAACATCAGCGAAAGACCGAACAGGTACAATCCGTGGAATACAAAGTTGTGTCCGAAATAGGCGAATGCCAGACCGAAGAACATAGAGATGATATAACCGCCGGTCACCGTGGCGTTGATGGTGGACTGCTGGTGTTCTTCCATATCCATCACGGCAGTGATGAAATATACTTCTATAGCTACCACCGCCATGGCGATGGAGTGGTACAGCATGATGATGCGCCCCTCACGCTCAGCCGGGAGCAGTTGCATCCCGAAAAGGCGCACCACGAAATCCCTTACACCCCACTCAACCATCGGTCCCGACAGCATACCCCAGATAGCGGTCACAATGGCGATCAGTGAAATTGCCATTAAAACCAGGCCAATGGTAGAACGGAAAAGATAATTAAACCGGTATTTCAACGCACGCATAAATTTCTCCAACGGTCAGCACGTAAGGAGAAGCCAGAGTATCCCACCCCAGCGCTATCAGGAGCAGTCCGGATACCAGCAGCACGCTAACCCTGATAATATTATTTCACAAATTCTGTTTTCTTTCTGTGACATAAGTCACATTTCTGTGGGGAAACCTGGCACTGAACGGTAGAGTCTTGAGTGGCGATTTTTCAACCCGTCGCCGGGGGATGATCCAGAAATATTCTCTTGGATTTCTACATTTTGGATTGGGGCTGCCTCGAAAGTTGTCCGGGCAGCCCCAAATCCTTTAAATCCGTTGTTTATATCTTCGTGGATGGTCTGGCTGCTGTACTTTTGTTGAGATTATATCCATTGCAGTTGCCAGCGGTCATCCAGTGAGCTTGTTGAAGGTATCTATCAAAGGGTCCATCTCAGAGGCTTTGAATTAGAATAGGAACAGACGATCCAGGCTCTATTCTAAGCTCAATCAGAGCGTTGGCGGAAAGCCTGGAAGATCAGCACGATCCCGCCGAAGAACGCCGTCAGAGCGATAACCCACAGAGTCGCCAGACCCATACCGGGAATGCTGTAATTGGCGATCAGGGCTATACCGAAGATTATCCCCAGCACGCCCAGGATTCCAGCGCCCCAGCCGCCGCCGCGAAAAGCCATTATCAGCAGGATAATACCGTTGAGCAACCCCCACAAGCCCAGAACAAGTGCAAAGACGCTCGGTAGGGTAACCGCAGCCACCACGGGGTATGCTAAGATAGCGAGTCCCGCGAATATGCTGATGGCGCCGATAAAGAGCTTCCAACCCCACATGGAGTGGTCTACAAATATGGAGACCAGATCGAGGATTCCCTGGATCAGGAAGTAAATTCCCAGGACAGCGACCAGTATAAGGTAAGTTTCGACCTTGGTTTTCGCAGGCGACCACAGCAAGATCGCTCCCACGAACGTGGCCACGATTCCTGCCACCAGTATCAGCCACCAGGGGCGTTGTTTGGTTTCTACTTGCGAAGCTTCAGACATTTTTTTCTCCTATATTGATTAATGTTAGTTAATATAAAATAATACTGATTATTTGAAAGCAATAAACAAAATTTTTAGGACATATTCTTCAGGTTAAATGGATTTGTATGTGCACCTCCTTTCGCTGTGGATGCTCAAGACCTTTTAATGCCGTACTCCAAATAAATAATGCTTCACTCTCCACCATCATCGTCTGATCCTCGACTGGGACTGACCGTTGCCTTCACTTTTTCCCACACACCCTGGACATCCTTCACAGCTTTCTTATGCTCCCCATCATCATCCTCACCCGTGTAGCGCATCAGCACTGCCAGTGTTTTCGTGCCCGGGAAATTATCCATGATGATCAGCATCAGCATTGTTAGCGGCACTGCCAGGATAGCGCCAATCCCGCCCAACAAGAATCCCCACACAAACAGCCCGATGAACACAACCACCGGGGAGATCTTCAGCCGCTGTCCCATCAGCTTGGGTTGGATGAGGTTCTGTACACCGCCGTTGATCAGAATATAGCCGACCAGGACGATCAGCGCGGTTTGCAAACCGTACTGGGCATATGCCATAAGCACCGGCGGGATCAGGGCGATCAGGAACCCGATTGATGGAATATAGCCCATGAACCAGGCCAGCAGCCCCCACAGTAGTGCGTAATCCACTCCCAAGATCATAAGAAAGATGGTGTTGCCCATGCCAACTAAAAAGTTGATCCCGGTCAGTATGGTCATGTACTTGCGCACATCTTCAGTAAGTGAAGAGATACGGCCGATGGACGGCGCGTTCGGATCAAGTCCCAGGCGGGATGGTGCGGGCAGTGAAAGGGCGGCGCTGATCATAAAAAAGAAGATCACCAGCGCAAAACCGAATTGAACCAGCAGGTTGAGGATACTCGTTAGCAATCCCAGTACTACCGGACTTATGGAGGTGGTTACCTGATCTAGCTGAACACTCAACTCAGATTCCGGTGCCGCAGATAAATCTGCACTGACTTGCTGCGAAGCGCCCGTCGTGTACAGCGGCAGTTCAGTAGACAGCTTGGTGATAGAGAAGAATACCGTGGCGATGACCATCCCCAGCAGCAGGACGACCATCAAGATGCTCAGCACCAGCGCCAGCCAGCCGGGCAAGCCGCGTTTCGTCAGTTGGCTGGGGACCGGCAGTACCGTGATGGTAATAACGACAGCCAGCAGGATCGGGTTAATGATGCTGGCAGCGCCCCTGATCCCAGACAGAATCAGGAAGATGCTGGCTGCCCCAACCAGGTAAATCACCAGACGGCTGGACAGATTATTCATAAGTCACCTTTAGAGAAGAATACTCCCATATTTTATCAAAGATATCGTGCTTTAGCGGTCTGATTGTAGTTAACTTTACCCGGAACGGAACAGCGTCTATCCGCATAGTGTCCATAACAAATCCTTGTTACAGAACTGCGCTTTCGAGCTGCATTTCTTATCGCTTTATTTTTGCCCTTTTAAGCTATCCAACGATATGCTAACCTATGCCCTGCCCAAATTGGATTATGGTTCGATAAGGATCGAATCCCTAATCGTGATAATGTCCGTAATAACTGGGATGCCACAGGAAAATACCGTCGGCGTTATAGATTGCCGACCCCTCGCACTGAAACCCACAATCCTAATAAGTACATCACGGAATTTCGAATTCTTGGTATTCAGAATGAATCCTTTTCAGGTGCATCCGCTGAAAAAACAATCGTCATTAGGCTGTTTTTAATTTTCTTCTTCTTTTTCAATCCATGCTTGCGCGTCTGCCATTGCCTCTCGCAGTGCAGCGCCAAATTTTGCTTGGTAAAGGTAAACATTTTGCTTCCCGATCAGGTCAAGCAGATCGGTGCGTTCCAGCTGCTCCAGGACCTGCTGGTTGATGCCTTCCAGCATAATTATGTTACCGCCCGCCTGGAGTTGGCGCGTGTAGCGTTCGATCGTACGCAGGAATGTGCTGCCGACTTCATCGCGGTCACGCAGCCGTAATATGACCACACTTCCCGAAGCCTGGCCTACTTTTGGCAGCTTCTCTTCCAGTTCAGAAACTCCGGCGAAAAACAGGCTGCCAATCGGCTGCAGGATCATTATTTCTCTGCTGGGCAGGTCCTGCGGCAGTTCACCCTCAGCGAACCCGCCATCATCCAGGGGTAAGACGCGCTCCAGTCGCACCGCCTCAGCAGAGCGGAAGATGTGTATTAAAATATGCAGCAGCACGCCAAGGGCTACCGCGACCTGGATCGGCAAAAACAGGGTAGCGGTAAATGTGAGCAGCATGATGGCCATGGGTGCGTAACCCGTATGCCAGACGGTCTGGATGCGGGGTAGGTTAATGATGCTGAAGCCCAGCACAATCAAAATCCCTGCCAGGGTGGGTAAAGGGATCCTCTCAATAAATGGACCGATGAGCAGAATGGCGGCCGCAGTTATCAGCCCGGTGAATATATTTGCCCAGCGCGATTTGCCGCCCACGCTCTGTACCAGGAAAGTACCCGAAAGTGAGCCGCCTACCGGGATACCGCCCACTAATCCGGCAGCCAGGTTGCCAGCGCCCTGCCCGCGAAAATCGCCCGAAGGGTCCGGGTAGCTCCCATCGGGGTTGGGGACGCTGCCGCTGACACCGGAAGCCTGGACCAGGGCAATGATAGCTATTGCCAGAGCTGGTGCAATGAGTGACAGTACTATAGACAGGTCTGGCATGTGCAGGTTGGGCAGTGATCGGGGTATCTGGGCAATATCACCCACCACCGCAATTGATTCAGGATCGAGAAAGGCATAAAGGATGGCTGTCAGCAGCACGGCAGCCAAAAAACTGAATTTCTCTAATCGAGTGCGGTTGATGAGCAGGATGATCGCAATGGTCAGCAGCCCCATTAACAGCGTGGGTGTGTCAATCTCACTCCGGTTCAAGAATGTATCAATGGTTTGGGTGACTTTATTCCCGGCATCGCTGGAATAGCCGGTTAGGTCACCGACCTGACCCAGGATTGTTAGTACCCCTAATCCGCTGAGGAAACCGGTCATGACAGCGTTGGAGATGAAGCGCACCAGAAAACCCAGCTTGAGGATTCCGAAAACCAGCATGAAAACACCGACCAGCAATCCCAAAACCACCAGGTATTCCAAATGCTGATCCTCAGGAATCCCCTTCAGGGCATCCAACGTGGCCAGTGCTGTAGCGCTGGTCGAATCCACATTCATGATGACAGAACTTGTGAAGAAGGCTGCCACGGATGTGCCGGCGATCATGGAAAACAGACCGTAAAGCGGATTGACGCCCGCCAGCAAACCGTTCGCCAGGCCTCCGGGAATACTGACCAGCGACATGACCAGGCCGGCGACCAGGTCTCCAAACATTATTTTGCGGGGTACTTTAAGTCCGTCCATTTATCCTCTCCACAGGTAAGCGCGGCTTGGTGGTGATGCCGTCACTATCTTCGGCAATACTGGCAACTGTTCCAGGTCCTCCCCCGCTAATAGCAGCAGCCATTTCGGGAAATCCCATTCTTTTGGGATAAGGTCAGGGCGACCGGCAGTCAACCCGGTCGATCAACTCCACCCGTGATGCGCCGACCGGCACCAGTCTGACGGTCTCCGCGGCAGGGATCGTACAGCACATACAGGTCCGCATTGCCGCCCAGATACAGCGCTCCCAGAGGTTCGTGCCTTTCATCCAGGTCATATAGCATCACCGGTTTCGCGCTGAAGCCGAGCACTTTCGGAGCCAGGATCCCGTGCACCCCATCCGGGCGCAGGTCGGGGCCGATGAGTAATACTTCAGCCCCCAGGGCTAGCAGAAAGACGATCAGGATTATGCCTAAAAAGCCCAGCACGCGCCAGCTGTCCAGGTGAGGTAGGTGCAGAAAATCTGGCAGCTCGTCATCCAGATCGAGTATATTTGCAACAAACACAACCAGCACAGCAGGTCCCACGAACAGGACCATAATCAGGGGCATGTACCGGGTAAGCAGCAATGTGATCGATAAAACCACAATAAGCCCCAGCGCCCAGACCACCCAGTAGTTGATAAGCAGCCTGCCGACCGGCAATTTTCCCAGGTGCAGGCTGCGCAGCTTTTTTACTTTACTGCCTAGGCGCGGCTGGTCTTTGATCCATTCGCTAAAGGTTAGCACCCACGGTCTGACAAACAGAAGGGGACCAGCAATACCGATGATGAGCACAATAACGACCAGCACGTCGATCATGCGTGTGGTCGGGTCGACCCCCAGGTCTGAGACACGCACACCGATGTCGTCCCAATAATGGCGCCACAAAAAAGCGGTGATGGCGGCAACCAGGCCGGTCAGCGGGATTAAACCCAGGAGCACCTCGGTAAGACGCGAGCGCCGCTCCTGGGTCGAGACGGCCAACTCGCCGGCTCCGTCCTGCAGGATTTCGTAGGTTTGGCGGAGCGGCAGCCAGGGCTCACCCCGCTGGACCTGCTCGATGGCATCCGTGTACTCGGAGGTTTGCGCACCTCGACAGACGTATCCCAGTGCGCCGGCTTCAGCCGCCAGCATGATGCGGTCGTGTGGTGGATCAGCTGGGACTAAAGCCAGGATGCGGGTCTGAGGCTGATCGTTGACCACCCGCCGCACCAGATCGATGCTGCGCATTCCGGGCAGCATCAGGTCGACCACAATCACATCCGGCTGCAGTTCATTAATCTGGGCGAGGGCCGCGTTGCGGTTGTCCGAGCAGCCCACCACCTCGATGCCTGCTATCTCGTTCCAGTGCTTCAGTATGGCGTCGGCATTGTGTGGGTTTGCATCCACCACCAGTACGCGAATTTTCTTCCCGTTCAAGGATATGCCTCCATTTTGAAAGTTATCTGGTTGAAAAATCAATATATTATAATGGCAGGAGATGGATTTTTCTCACACTAATCCATAATTCGAAGATTTTTGTACCCTACTAAAATTGATTTACTTTTATCCTAATTCCCCGCAGTTTTTCCTGGCCCTCATCAAGGTCCCGGCAGCTTTACATCCTTCTGATGAGAATCCGGCCGGGCGTAAGCTTTTTCGATACTTATGGATGGTTGATTGACAGACCAGTAATTATAATAGGTCGATTTCAACGCGAGATGGGTTTACTGCACGAGGCAGGCAGGTTCACCGCTGTATTGGTATTGATGCCGGTCAATTCGATCTGCATGTCGAAGTCGCCCTCAAACCCGAGTGGTTCGTATTCGCCGCTGTAACTGCCGCTAAACCAAACCGGATAGCCGTCCTGCGAGTTGACATAAAGGTCGGCATCTTCAGCATCCCACAATGATTTGCTGAAGGAGCGCAGTTTTGAATTGCGACTCTTTTGGGCTGCGGCGAGGAACGTGTCACCATCGATCACATAATGCTTGAGCGACTTACCTTTCAACTTAGCATTACCGATAAATTCACCGCGGGCGACGTCACTGCCTGTCAGCATGCCCAGCAGGTTTTGCGGGCTCAATTCCTCCAGTGCGGCAGCGGCTTTGGGGGATTTGGGTTTAACGCATACCGGAAATAAGCCGTTGACCACAATGTAAGTGCCCTCGGGGACTTTGTATATGTCTACTTGAGACGGAGTGAACAAACCCACGAATGACCCGCCGACCTGGGCGGCAATATCCCCCAGCAGGCTGCCCGTCACGCTGATCTTACTTTCTCCCTGGTCGTTCGTCGTGAGAAGCGCGGTCAGGTCACCCCGGGCGCGCTCGCCGTCGATCAGTCCGTTTACATCCATGTTGATAGTGGCGTTTAGAGAAGTGAGATCTTCAATCGGTTTAAGCGGGATTTCATCGCCGGGCGGCGGGGTTGGTGTGCCTGCTGCGGCGGCAAATCCAGAATATGCCGCTGACAAAGCCGGTGCAGCGATACCGAACACAAGATACAGCGCAATAAAAATCGCCAGTATCGCTATCCCTGCGGAGAGGATTTGTTTCGTCGTTTTCATAATTGTTGGCTCCTTCTAACTAGATAAGCAGTGTTGGATATTTTCTATTCGAACCAAGCGGCGCGGTGAATTTCATATCCGCCAACCGCAGGAACACCACAACCAAGATGACCAGAGAAATGATTGTCAGGACGAGGATGAAGATATTGTAGGCGTTACTGTGCTGGCGAGGAGAAGGTGTCTCTTGAGTCATAGTACTTATATTTTGAATGTTTACATAATTTCTTTCAATTTTTCACGTTTGCCCAACCATCGCGCAGCTGGTATCAAGATCAGCGGTAAGACGATGGAAGCCACCAGCACAAACGGGAGCGTCATGGTTCCGGAAAAATTGATACTGGTGACCAGGATGGCGGCAGCTACGTTGCGCTGTGCCGTACCCAACCCCAGCACGCTGCGGACGGCGGGATCACGGCCGCCCATAACGGATCCTATCACTAATGATCCGACGACGAAAATAACCAACGCCAGGAAGCCGTTCGAGCCGATCAGGTCGATGATGTTGGATACGTTCAACCCCAGCCCCGTCACCAGTAAGATAAGCAGGGCAACGCCGGACACCTTGTTCAGCACCTGCGCCCAGTGCTGGGCACCCTCAGCCGAGTGCGACCGGTACATCAGACCGAGTAGGATGGGTATGAGCATGGTCATGATCAAGGACTTGGCAATATCCCAGCCGTTCACCGCCGCGCCCGGTAGCAGCAGCGGCAGGACTATGGGCACGTAAAAGATGGTAACGACCATCAGTAGGAACATCAACCCAACGCCCAGGGAGAGGTCCCCTTGCGCAGCCTGCACCTCCTTGACCAGGAAAGGCGCGCCCGCCACCGTTGACAACACGATCAAGCCGATCTGCAGGGATTGGTCGAGCGGGATCACTAAAGTTATCCCGTAGGCGAGCAGCGGCACCAGCACAAAATTTGCCAGCAGTGCCAGGATAACGAGACGTGTGTTTTTCAAGGGTTGGAGAATCTGAGCAACGGTCAGACTCAATCCTGTAGCCAGCATACTGCCTACGACAAACAACAAACCGGACAATGCCGCGATGGCAGAAAAAAACTCATTTAATGTCATATCTAGTCTCCTGCTTTTACAAGCACGGGTCGTACTTGATCAGCCCCGTGTAAGACCCTTTAGGGTTTTACACGGCTCGATATCGTTTATTACAGGTCCAAGGTCTGGCGCAGGGTGTCCAGTTCCTCTTCAGATGGAAGCCAGACCAGCTTGGGGTCAAGGCTGTAAGTCCATGGAACGGAGTTCTTCCAGCCGTTGCGCATTCGTTTTCCGTGATAGATGCTTTCAGGGTCGTCTACTTTATCCCCTTCAAAACCATCGATGATATTGTGCACTTTCGTAAAGCCGGCCTTAGCAAGCGCATTGACCGCCATGGCACTGCGGCCGCCAGACCGGCACATAGTCAGGATCGTATTTTCCAGTTCGAAACGCTCCTGCACATGTGCTATAAAATCTGTATTGATCGTAATAGAATAATTTCCCTTGTTAGCATCCCAATTATAAGTGGGGAAGGCAAGCGGAACATTCGCAGCCATCTCCGCATGGCCAATCAATACATATTCTTCGAAAGTGCGAACGTCAAGGATCTTGATCTGCTCGGAATCGGCCTTCCACATTTCGTAAGCCTCCCGGGCAGTTACATAAAGCCCCAGGCTGGTCAACTTTTCTTCAGGCACCTGGTGGCTTGAATGCGGGGTGGATATTTCAACTGACGTCATTCTCTATTCTCCTTTTTGAGTAACTTATGAATTGTGGGCAGGCTCTCAGAGCCAGATCACAGCGACTGGTTTGCGCTTTGGAATGTGGTTGTGTTTTTCATAAAAATATCGCGGGCGCCAGACAACCAACTCGATGGACTAGTTGGTTGGATCTGGGTCAACCCACATCAAATCCGGATGAAAAGCATATCCCCATGGGAGCCCGGAGTTCTTCCAGCCGTTGCGCATATGTTTCCCGTGATAGACGCTCCCGGGATCATCAATCCGATCCCCTTCCAGCCCATTGATGATGTTGTATACGTTCGTAAATCCGGCTTCTGCCAGCATATTGACAGCCATAGCACCCCGGCCGCCGGTGGCGCAGTAAACCAGGATTGTATCGGAGGGAGTAAAAAATTCCTTCACAGAGGGTATAAAGTCTGGATTGATTTCCCCATAACAGCCGGGCGGTCGACCGGGCAGGGAGGGACCTTTGGGGTCGTATTTGGGAAAGACGAATGGGATATTCTTCGCCATTTCCAGATGACCCACGAAGGTGTATTCCTCAAAAGTGCGAACGTCGAGGATGTGGACTCCTTCGGGTTTCTCTTTCCACATGGCATAAGCCTCTTTGGGCATCACATAAAGCCCTAGAACCGTTTTGTTTGGTTCGGGTATCTCGAAGGTAGATGGTGTGACAGATTTCGCTTCAGTGTTCATTGGCTCATTTCCTTGTTTTACTTATCAATTGATGTGATCTTGTAGTGTATGGGCACAACAGCACATACACTACAAGAAATTAACTATGTTTGTGAAACACTTGCTATCGACTACCCAAGCCGCACGCCTTCGACCTCCAGCCCGCCGCCTTCAGGAAGCTTGCTCCAGCTCCTTTTCTGCCACTCTTCCTTGAGCACTTCAGCAGCTGCTTTCTCCAGGAATTCCGGCGCAGCCCACTCATCCACATCGAAGTCGTTCTTGATGTAGCCGTGGCTGACCATGAAGTCCTTGCCAATCTTTACGCATTGCATGTTCTGGGCACTCAGGCTCGGCACCATGTCGACATCCTTGATGCCCTGGTAGGTATCCTCGGCGTCCAAATAGAACGTCTGCCGGTTGAGGATCGCTCCTGCAGCACGCTTGTGCTCGTTGGCCCAGCGCCCGACCTTGACCATGGCTTTCATGTAGGCGACAACCAGCTCGGGATGCTCCTCGGCCATCACGTCGGTGCAGGTGATGACGGCGGGGGTGTTGGCCACCTGTATCGTCCAATCCGGGTATCGCGACAAATCCTCGATCATCTTGAGCTTACCCGTAGCCTCCTGCAGGTGCTGGAAGACCTTGCTCTGCGTATAGATGGCATCAACTGTGCCATTCAAAAGCGCCGTTTCCAGAGGGCGGAAGGCCAGGTCGTGCTTGTGGTCGCGGCGCATCCACAGCTCAGACGGGTTGTTCATCGGCGGTACCAGCATCTCAGGCTTGTCGTACCAGTCGTCCGGGTATGGGAACTCGACCAGCTCGATATCATCCATGGTCATGTCGTTAAGCATCAGCATGTTCTCGATGCCCATGTGTTCCTGAATGCGCCACCAGTCGTTCTTGATGGTGTTGAGGCTCTTCGATATGCCGATCTTCTTGCCTTTCAGATCCTTCATGCGGAAAATCTTGTCGCCGGCACGTACCGCCATGCAACCGCCTTCGTACACCCAGGTCGCACCCAGCAGCCTTGTGCGGCGGATGTCGGCATTCACGTGGATGGGTGGGTAGAGGCCTCCGAAACGGATCAGGTTGTCGAGATTGTGGATGTAGTGCGGGTACCAGTTGTTCTCAGGCGCATGGCGGAAGTATGCGTACTCGACGCCGATCTTCTTGTACTCTTCACGGCACCAGCCCAGTTCCTGGTCGACGTTGTTGGCGGATACCATCGGGCAGTTGGTGTACCACACCTCTTTCCAGTTCAATGGTACTGTGGTGCTTACTCTTTCTGTAGACATAGTTTGCTCCTTTTTTTCAATTACTGGTTACGAAAATTTTGAGAGATCTCCGGGAAAGCAGGTGGTCGATTCTCCACATAAATTTGCTTTCTTAGAAAATTATATTATAATTTCAATTTAAATTTCGCTGCTCATCAACGGACCTGCGTTGATAGCGAGTTGTTTATTACCAGGCATGGCCGCCTGGAAGATCTGGTTGTGTTTATCTACGTGCGCTGTTCACCTATGGTTCCAACCTGCCCCCTTTCTTACCTCCATGGAATCGCGGCCGTAATTGGCGTATGAAATGTACGGCTTGTGCGACCATTATGATTTCTGCATTTTCATCCAGCCTGCGCAAGCGCGCCGCACAAAACGCCCCACCAGCCATGCCGCCAACAATGATGAACTTTAAGTGTTTTCCTGCTGATTGCCCGCTTTTCTGCATGCCGTGTTTTACATACTCAACGATTGAGCGGTCGTAAGATGGCGCGCGCCGGTGCGCCATCCGCTCCGGTAATTCGCAGCGGCAGACAAACCAGCTCATACGCTCCGGGTTTCACCGCAAACAGGTTGAGTCCTTCGATCAACCAGATCCCCGCGCTGAGCAGGATCTGGTGAGTTTCGACGCCATCGTACACGTAACCACCGACCGATAGGTAATCAATACCGACTGTACGCACCTGCCGCTCAACCAGGAATTGCGCGGCCGCCGCACTGATATAGACAAAATCCTCAACAAATTTGTCCTCTTTCCAACATCGTTCAGAGTTCTGGGTGCGAAACAGCACCCGCTCCCCGGCTTGCAGGTTGTGGGCTTCAAGCTCTGCGTGAAGAATCGCCCGGGAATGCTCGATGGGGATCACCCGTGCCAAACCAATCGTTGCCTCGAGCGGCATTTCATCGATCCCTGCACCGTCTGCAAGGAAATGGCGCGGCCCATCCATATGTGTACCCGTGTGCGCTCCCATCTCGACCTTGGAAACATTGGCAGCGTCTCCATGCGACAGGTCCTGCATTCGCTCGATGCGCACGGGAGGGTTGTCGGGCCAGTGCACCATGCCTGAATAAATCGGCACTGAAATATCTATCCATGTCGTGGTCATCTTTTCACTCATGTCGTCCAATGATATCCCATCCATTATATTTCACTGAAATGAATGATGACTTTGACGTCATCGGGCTGCCTTTCCAGAGCCACTTTGAAATTCTCCGGTTTTTCAGAGCGCGTGATCAGCCGGCTCAGCCATTCCCGGTCGGAGCGCGCCAGATTTTCACCCGCTCGATACCAGTGACGCTTGTTAGCGTTGACGCTGCCGACAATCACGTTATTCTTCAACACCGCTGCTGCAGCAACGTCGGCTGTCGTTCTGCCGGCGGCGCCACCAGCTCCAACACCCGTGAGGCAGACGATCCCGCCCGATTTCACCTTCTGGATCGCGTCCCCGATCACCGAGCCAACACCTGTGCACTCAACGATGATGTCAGGTTCGAAATCGAGATCCAGGACACTCCCCTTATGATAGGTCGCACCCAGATCATCCACCAGTGCTGGCTTGGGACCGGTTTCAATGCGATCCAGGACGTGGACATCCAGGTTTCTCGCATGCAAGCGCAGCGCTGCCAGCAGACCAATTGGCCCGGCGCCGGTTACCAGCGCGGTCCTGGGTTCCCAGAAGGCACGCTGGCCCACCATGAGGACCTGTTCCAAGGCTTTTGTGATCACCGTCATCGGCTCGAGCAGCACGCCGAGTATGCCCAGCGAAGGATCGACTTTGATGGCGTATTCGGGTTCGGTGCGCCAGTGTTCCGACATAAAGCCGTGGATTTCCTTAATGCCGCGCTCGGTGTACTGGCCGTTGCTGCACATGTCCCATTCGCCCACTGCGCAGCTGGGACAGGGAACCGGATCCGGACGGCGGACGATCCCGACCACCAGGTCGCCCTCCTCGAGGGAACTGCGTGGTCCCGGATCGATGACGCGGCCGAGCAATTCGTGCCCCAGCACCAGGCGCGACTCACCCGGCGGCGCCCAGCCGTATTTCCCATCGACGATCTCGGCGTCTGTCCCGCAGACGCCGACCGCTATCGCTTCGACAAGGACAGAGCCTTCTCGCTCATCGGGCTCCGGAATATCCTCAAATCGGGCTGTCCCGGGTTTCTTTGGTTCTACAGTAATTGCTTTCAAGGTGTAACCTCCAAAATTAAAATATGATAAGACCATGCTCCCATATCAAGGTATAGTCCGCGCTCGAGCAGTTTGTCCCCACTGCGGATAAAGCAGGCGGAGCTGAGCAAGTCTTCAAGCCGGACCGTACAGTTTTTGATTTCAGGAAATGGCAGGCAGACATAGCACTGGCTTGAATGAGGCGCATAATTCACCGCGACCAGCATTCGTTCACCACCAGATGCTCGCCAGGAATGGGCGATGAAGGAGTCCCAGGTTTCATTTTCGGACCAAGCCTGGTGACAGATGAGCTGCTGCCATTCCCTGCTTTTCATGATGGGTTTACGCAGGATGGCAAGCAGCTGGTCATAGAATTCCTCAATCTCCTTGTCCGGAAATTCTTCGGCTCCCCGAACAAGATGAGGCGATATACGGACCTTGCGGCCTTCAAACTGCCCTTGATGGAAGAAACGCAGGCCGGGTATGGAATAGACGATTACTGCCGCAGCCCGGTGGACACGGGGATCAAACACGGCGGAGGCGCGAGGCTCGTCATGGTTCTCCAGAAAACGCGCCAGCTTGATCTGGTAATCAAACTGCGCGTGCAGGTGCTCGCGCACCGGACGGGCGTGACTCTCACGCAAGCGATCGTAAAGACGCTTGTCATAGGTGAAGTCAAAGCCCTGCTGCTGTAGTGTCCACTCCAGGTCCCAGTAAACCTCAGCCATAAAACAAAAGTCCGCTGTCCGTTCACGCGCTCGCTGAACGGCGCGCGGCCAGAATGGCGCAGGCTTGCGACCCCACGTTTGCTCAAAAACCTCGGGAAGGGCCAGCATCGCCATATCGCAGCGCACACCGTCGCACTGGCCAGCGATTTTCTCGAGTTCCCCGATCATTGCTTCCTGGGTGGCGGTATTGCTGTAATCGAGCTGCAGCGTATCCGGCCAGCCGGAAAAATACGGGTCCCGGCCGTAAGCCAGGATCAAGTCATCCTTTTTACGTTTGATACGGATATAGTTCTGCGGTTCCCGCGCTAATAATTCCTCCGTCCCCGAGACAAAATACTCAGGGTGGTCTTCGACCCACGGGTGATCCAGCGCCATGTGGTTCGGGACAAAATCCAGCATCAGCTTCATAGCGCGTTTCGCCAGCCGTCCGCGCAGGCGAGCCAGGGCTGCATCGCCTCCCAGATCCGCCGGGACGGAATAGGCGGTGATGGCAAACCCGGAACCGGCGATGTCGTCATCACGCAAGTCCGGCAGCGTCTCTTGAAATTCCACCCGCCACCCGGCATTGGCGCGCGAGACTCGCTGCCCTGCCAGACCGGTCTGCCAGACGCTCAGGAACCAGACCCAGTCAAAACCCAGCTCTGCCAGGCGGTCCAATTCGGCATCGGGAATGTCATCCAGAGTCGCTGCCCGGCCCAGCGTTTCCGAAAGTGAAGTCAGCCAGACACGGGTGTTGATTTGGTACAGCAAGAGATTGCGAAGATTGGACAAATTTAATCCTTTGGATCCGCCTGTCGATTTCTTTTGCCGCGATCGAGCGTATTTTGCGCATCAGAAGACGCAAAGATATGCATGAGACGCGCGATCGCCCCGGTCCATCCCGTCTGGTGGCTCGCGCCGATCCCTGCGCCGGTGTCGCCGTGGAAGTATTCATAAAACAAGGGGTAATCTCTCCAATTAGGATCTTCTTGAAATTTTTGTGAAGTCCCGTGCACAGGCCGGTTCCCCTGCTCATCCTTCAGGAAAAGCCTGGACAGCCGGTCTCCGATCTCATCCGCCACTTCATAAAGGTTCATCTGCTTCCCAGAACCTGTCGGGCATTCGATGGTAAATGAGTTTCCGTAGTACAGGTAGTACTGAAGCAGCGCACGGAGAATCAGCATGTTGACCGGCATCCAGACCGGGCCGCGCCAGTTGGAATTACCGCCGAACATACCGTCGCTCGAATCCGCGGGAAGATAAGGTACCCGATACTCCTGATCGCTGACCCGGTAGGTATAGGGGGCGTCCTGGTGAACGCGGGAGAGGGCTCGAATTCCGAAGGGGCTCAAGAATTCTTTCTCATCCAGCATAATCGCCAGCACCCGGCGCAGATTGGCTTCATTCAAAACCGATCCCAGGCGTCGCCCTAGATAGCCAGGCTTCAGCGGGTCATGAATGAATGCCGTCAGTTCCGGATGTGCCTGGAGATACTCGCGCGCGGCCTGGCCGAACTGGGGATATTTCTTTGCTAACTCCCCGTCGAAAATTGTCACAGCGCAAAAGGGCAGCAGCCCGACCATCGAGCGCACTTTCAGGCGTTCGCCGCGCCCGTCCGGGAAGCGAAGCACATCGTAAAAGAAGCCGTCCTGCTCATCCCACATCCCGAATTCTTCGCCCGGCCGAATCATCCCCGAAGCGATCAAGAAGAAGTGTCCGAGGAATTTCGTCGTTAGATCGATGTAGGCCGGATTAGCCATCGCCAATTCTGCACTGATCTCGACCATGTTCTGGCAGAAGAGGGCCATCCAGGCGGTGCCATCGGCCTGTTCCAGATATCCGCCGGTAGGTAAAGGCGAGGACCGATCGAACACCCCGATATTGTCCAATCCCAGGAACCCCCCTTCGAAGACATTGTTTCCGGAACGGTCTTTTCGGTTCACCCACCAGATAAAGTTTAGCAGCAGCTTGTGGAAAGAACGCTCCAGCCAGGCGAGATCACCTTCTCCACGCTCAGCTTTCTCCAGTAAGTAGGTATAGATCGTTGACCAGGCGTGAACCGGAGGATTCACATCTCCGAAGTTCCACTCGTACGCAGGGAGCTGGCCGTTGGGGTGAATATAACGGGACTTCAGAAGGAGCTCCAGCTGTTCTTTGCCAAAGTCTGCATCGACCAGCGTCAGCGCCGTGACATGGAAGGCGAGATCCCAGGCCGCGTACCACGGGTATTCCCATTTGTCCGGCATTGAGATCACGTCTGCATTGACCATGTGTCCCCATTGGTTGTTGCGGATGGAACGCTGGTTGGTTTTGTACGGCTGAATGCCGTGGTCTTTGAGCCATTTTCCGACGTCATAGTTAAAGAACTGCTTGGACCACAGCATTCCGGCCAGAGCCTGACGCATGACGCTGGCCTGGTCGTGGTTGAACGAGGCAGGAATGATGTCCTCATAGAACTCATCCGCCTCTTTGACCCTGGCTGCGAATACCGATTCGAACGCTTTGCCGAATAAAACGCCAAACTCTTTTTTGGTGTCCTTCACCGGCTGATCAGTGAATCGCAGGTGAACCGTGTGCGCTTGGCCGGATTCCAGCGTAAGCGGGTAATGGGCCGAGACTTTTGTTCCCCGCTTATCGGGATTGACCGCCTCCTCTTGACTGTGAATGATAAAGTCGCCAATGCCGTCCTTCACATATGGGGAGGCATTCGGTACGCCCCACAGTCGCTGCGCATTGGTTTCGTTTTCTGTGAAGAGCAGCTCGGACGCGCCTTGCGCGCAAAAGAAGCGTTCACCAAGATCTGGATGTGAGAGGGTTACGATCCCGCCGGTTTTATCCTGAGCCAGCTGACGAAGAGCGGGGCGAACCGCTTCAGCTTCCAATGACCAGTCATTGCGAAACCAGAGTGTGGGCAGAAGTTGGAGCGCCGCCGGTTCCGGTCCCCGGTTATGGACGGTGATCTGGATGAGCATATCCTCCGGCGACGCTTTGGCGTACTCAACGAAGACATCAAAATAGCGCTCCTGGTCAAACACGCCAGTATCGAGCAGCTCAAATTCCGGTTTACCCCGGCCGCGCTCACGGTTCGTCGCCACCAGATCGTCATATGGATAGGCCGCCTGAGGGTATTTGTAGAGGTACTTCATGTACGAGTGCGTTGGCGTAAATCAATGTAGAAATAGTACTCCTTCACATCCTCGCCGTGATTCCCCTCGCTGTTACTCAACCCGAACAGTCGTTCTTTAAGAATCGCATCTTTTCCATTCCACAACGCCAGCGCGAAGCAGAGACTCTGGTGGTCATCGGAGATGCCGGCCAGGCCATCTTCGCCCCAACGGTAAGCCCGCGAACGGGCTTGATCGTGGGTGAAGTAATTCCAGGCATCTCCGCTTTCGCTATAGTCCTCACGCACAGTTCCCCACTGGCGTTCACTCAGGTAAGGTCCCCACTTCTTCCATGGAGCTTTCTTCGTTCGGGCGTCTTCAAGACGTATTTGTTCAGCATTCATCTTTTAATATCTCTCTATGCCGCCAGTGTCGAGTAGGACAGCATGCCTCCGGCAACAACCTGCGCATTGAACCCGTTTTGTAACAGGATGCGGGCGGCGTAGTAAGCGCGCTGGCCGGAGCGGCAAATCACGAGAATCTCCCTGTCACGGGGGAGTTCACCGAGGCGTGCCCGCAGTTCCGGCAGCGGGATGTTGACTGCGCCCGGGACGAACTCCACGGCCAGTTCCGGCGGATTGCGCACATCCAGTATGTACCCGCCGTCCACAGAACTCCAGTGGCGCAACGGCATGTCGCCGTGCAGGATATCCGCTGCGACCATCCCTGCGAAGTTGACGGGATCTTTGGCGCTTCCAAAGGGGGGCGCGTAGCAAAGCTCGACCTCTTCAAGATCGTAAATGGTACAGCCCATCTGGATTGCCATGGCAAAGGAATCGATCCGCTTGGGAACACCATCCTCACCGAGTACCTGTGCGCCCAGCAGGCGTCCGTCGGATTTTCGGAAGATGACTTTTATTGCCAGGTATTTAGCGCCCGGATAATACCCCGCGTGCGAATTAGGGTAGAGGTAGATCTTCTCGAAGTCCGTTTCCCCAAGCTGATTGAGCAGTTTTTCGCTGGCTCCGGTCGAGG
The DNA here is from genome assembly GCA_963753725.1 of uncultured Chloroflexia bacterium. Taxonomy (GTDB): domain Bacteria; phylum Chloroflexota; class Anaerolineae; order Anaerolineales; family UBA4823; genus CAVWDI01. Next base: position 687,894 of record CAVWDI010000010.1, read on the forward strand.
CGATCACACCCTCGAAGATTTTACAGATCGAGGTGCCCTGCGTGCCACGGAAACGAGAATCACGCCCAGCAATCACATCGGCCGCGATGCGGCCCTGGCGGTTTGCCGGCCCGGCCAGCGGGATTAGTGTCCATTGGCCGGTGACGAAGTCCTTGACCTCGACCGCGTCGCCGACTGCAAAGATATCAGGGTCGCTCGTGCGCATGTGCTCATCGACACGCATCCCACCGCGCTCGCCGGTCTCAATTCCAGCCATCTTTGCCAGCGCCGTCTCCGGACGCACGCCAATCGCCAGGATCACGATGTCCGCCCCAAAACGCTTGCCTGAACTTGTCAGGACTTCCAGCGATCCATCTGCGGACTGCTCAAATCCGGCCACCCCGTCATTGAGTTCGAGGCGGACGCCGTGCCTTACCATGTAGCGTTCGACCAGGCGCGCCATCTCCGGATCGAGCGGGGGCATGACCTGATCGAGCTTCTCAACCAGGGTCACTTCGAGCCCGTTTTCGATTAGATTTTCGACCATCTCGAGGCCGATGAACCCGCCGCCGACCACCACCGCATGCTGCGGTTTGGTCACTGTCTGGAAACCTGTGTAAGTATTCATTCCAGAGCGATCTGCAATATCCCGCTCAAGCCACTCTCGAATGGTCCTGGCGTCCGGAACCGTTCTGAGCGAGAAGATTCCTGGGAGATCAATCCCGGGTAGAGGCGGACGGATCGGCGCCGCCCCTGGTGATAACACGAGTTTGTCATAGTGTTCGGTGGTCACTTCCCCGGTTAAGTGATTCTTGAGCTGCACGGTTTTCTTTTCGGATGAGATGCCAACTACCTCGCAGCGCGTGCGGCAGTCGACTGCGAACAATTCGCGAAAAGTCTTTTCCGTCGCCACCAGCAGGCTCGTTTCTTTCTCGATAGCGCCTCCCACATAGTACGGCAGCCCGCAGTTGGCGTACGAAACGTACGGCCCGCGTTCTACCATCAGGATTTCTGCTTTTTCGTCCAGCCTGCGCAGGCGCGCCGCACACGATGCGCCGCCGGCTACTCCGCCAACGATGATAATCTTCATAAATGTCTCCTTGATTTTTTACCCATAATCAGCCTGCCAGCAGTTTACCCTTGGCAGCCGCGAACTCTTCATCGGTCAGTACACCTGATTCGTGCAAACCGGCGAGCTGCTGCAGCTTGTCCGTAATATCTTCTTGCGGAGCTGGGGCTGCGTACTGCTCTGGCGGCGGCGCAGCCTGCTGAGCCTGCGCATCGCTTGCGCCTTCCTGGTAAGCCTGTTCATACTGCTGCTGCTCTTCGTAATCTTGTTGGGCATATCTCTTGTTCTGGTGATGGTGCACCGCGCCGGCGGTGCCGGCCACGACAGCTGTACCTACTGCTGCTGTAGCCACCCTCCTTCTCCTCATCTTTCTTCTAGCTCTAGGCATATTAACCTCCTGTACTTTTGTATCGGTTATTAAGATCCATATCCCAGGTTATGCTTCAGCCTGGGCAAAAATTTCCATTGTTTCATTCACGACCTCAAACGGTATGCGGTCGAACATCACCAGCCGCCCGCCGGAGCGGAATGCGGCATCCCCGAACTTGATCGCCCACAGGTTTTCAAAAAGCAGCAGTGCCGCAGTGGTGTTGTCTTCCATCGCCTCAGCGATTATTTCGATATCTTCGACTTGGATGATTCCGCTGATTTCCACATCCAGCGGATCGAAGATAGCCAGGATATCGGGGGCCAGCTCTTCAATCTCGAGCGCCCGGTAACCCCCATCCTCCTTCTGGATGATGACCAGATCGATAATCCGTACGATCTGCTTTTCGACCAGCTCGAGCAGTGCGGGTAAGCTCTCTCCTGTAAGCTGATCGGTCTTGAATTCAAGCGCAATAAAGTCGACTGGACCATAAGTCATAGTATTTCTCCTTTCGTTTATAGTATTATCTTTATGATTTTTTGGACGCGAAATGGTACTTCTCAAAGTTGATGCGAATAAAATTCAGACTTGAACCTGAAAAAAATTCAGGCAGCAGTCTCTTATTTGGGACTGCTGCCGGGCGCCAGAGGTTAAGGGGCTGATTCGGGGTACATAGGCACCTGCTGGCGGTTGTGGTAACCGCCGATGTAGCTGGCGACGTCCGCCATCACACCAAAACCCAGCCAGATCCAATCAAATCCGTTCAACGGGAAGATCAGCACGTACATCAATGATGTCCAGGGGATAAAGACCAGACCCAGGATGCCCACCAGCCAGGGAAAGTTGAACATAGCAAAGGCGGCGCTGACCCGGACCGGCGCAAGCAGCCAATAAATCAGGAAGCCCAGGCGGGGACCAAAGAAAACCAATCCAGCGAAGAAACAACACATTGTAAACTCCTTTCGTTAGTGAAATGGCAATTCGAAGATTATCAACTCACCTTGATTAAATCCATCGCATTATTCAACTGCGGATGGAATCGATTGTGCTGCTGGGAGCAGCAGAAAATGCAGGCGATCACAGTATTAAATAACAGCACAGCTCAAGTACATCTTTTCGATCATCATCGCCATGACCAGCTATTCCCATATATTTCGTTCAGCGGCCTCAATGGGCCATCTGGTCGATGCACACTGATACGGCCAGGATAACAATGTCATCCTGTCCGGGGTCGATCGATACGCCGTAGCTGTCGCGCACGCGGAACCACTTCTTAGAGACATCAGCCACCTTATCGCGCCCTTCGCCGATGCTGTATTCGTGATCGAGGACATTCCCTTTCACATCCAGGTCGGGACCGCCTTTGATCTTGACCACCCAGCGCTCTCGCACGGGTGTGAGCATGGCTTTTTTGACCGTGGCGAGATTCTCCCCATTGGGTCCTTCGATCTCCATGCTGTCTTTTACGCGCAGCTTGCGCTCCTGGATCTGGGCCAATTTATTGCCGTCCGCGTCTTCGAAGACCAGGGTCTGGCGTACGCGCAGCGCCTTGCCGTCGACCTTGAAGACTTTCTGTCCCTGCTCGTTCTCGATCCAGAAATCATCCCCTATGGAGACCATCTTCTGGCGCATCTGGTACCGGTTTCCGCCTCCACCTGGTCTCCCGAGCTGGCGGTCATCGCGCCGTTCTTCTCGTCTTCCTCGCATATTAATTTATCCTTGTTTGACTAATTAGTTTGTAGATAATTATTCAATCTCAAATGCACCCTTTACTCCCGGGAGCATGACATAAATCAGGATGATGGCGTTGAGGATGAAGCTAACGCTGACATCCGACCAGGCGCCTGCACCCAGCATAACGACAAAATCCAGGATCAGGTTGAAAACCGTGATCACTGCCAGGAACAACCAGGCAGATTTGTCCATTTGCCACAGCATGCGCACTAACCAGACATAAACCCATACCAGCAAGGCCCACATCAGGAAGGACCAGAAGTTGAAGGCATGCACGCTGAACGGACCGATGGCGTAGGGAAAAATCCCCAACGCCTGCAGGGCATGGATCCCCGCAAGAACGGCAGCCAGCCCGGCCAGTAGTGCAAGAACAGTAATACCAAACGGACGTGATTTCATTTATCTATCTCCTTTTTTATTTTTTTGAGATGGTGTACGGGCGGGAAAGCTGCTCAAGAAATATCTTGACTCCGCCCACCACCATCATGCTGTACGGTTCTAAGCGCGGCTTCTGCGCATGAAGATCTTGATCACTTCGTCCACCAGCAGCAGTGCCAGTGCGAAGGCGATGCAGATCAGCCATTGGGTTCCGGATATCTCGGCGAGACTCAGGAAACGCTGCAGAAAACCCAGATAGATCGGCAGGACGATCATCAACAACGACAATCCATACAGAACCAGCTGGTGCCGGTTCTGCAGGATATCACGGTTGAATACGCTGGCAGTCTCACTGCGTGCGCTGAGAGCGAGTACAACCATGAACAATGCGAATACTACAAATCCAACCGAGGCTGCAGTGGCGGCGCTGGATAATTCATATAACGCCTCCAGATAGACCGTTCCGATCGCCATCAGTATCCCTATGAAGGCGATGCGTATCCATTGGGAACGTGAGAGGATGGGCTGCTTCAACGGACGAGGCTTTTTCTCCATCAGATCCGGCGCTGGAGCGTCGAATCCCAGCGCTAACGCAACCGGTATCTGCACGAGAAAGTTCACCCACAGGACCACGAAAGGCGTGAAAGGCGTACCGCCCAGCACCAGAAAGAACGCAGCCAGCAGGTATGAAACGATGAACCCCACCAGCGATTCCATCTGGAAGCGAACAAAGTTGAACAGGTTATTGTAAATCGCCCGCCCAAACTCCACCGCCTTGACGATAGTGGCGAAGTTGTCGTCGGTTAGGATCATCGTCGCGGCCCCTTTCGAGACTTCGGTGCCGGTGATGCCCATGGCCACGCCGATGTCGGCTTTCTTCAGGGCAGGCGCATCGTTTACGCCATCTCCCGTCATTGCCACGATGTTATCCTCTTCCTGAAGCATGGTCACCAGGCGGATCTTGTCCTCCGGGGTCACGCGTGCCACCACGCCGATATCGGATAATTTACCCTTCACTTCTTCGTCGCTCATGGCGGCAAACTGGGCGCCTGTCAGGGCCATTCCCTCGATGCCCAGTTCATGTCCGATAGCCGCCGCCGTAACGGCGTGGTCACCGGTGATCATGCGCACCTGGATGCCGGCACTGTGACACTTGGCGATGGCATCCCTGGCCTCAGCGCGCGGCGGATCAACGATTCCAACCATTGCCAGCAGGGTGAGGTCATTGACCAGATCGATCAGGTTGGCTTTCGGATCAAAGGTCTCCGGGTCGAAGTCGCGCCGGGCCACGACCATCACACGTTCCCCGGCTTTGGCGATACGTTCGTTTTCATCCAGCGCCAGCTGGCGATTTTCTTCCGTACCCGCAACGACTTCTCCACCTGGAACCAAGTAGTAACCACCTTTTGCAATCAGCACATCCGGGGCGCCCTTGACAAAGCAGCGCACCACCGGGTCTCCTTTCTCGTTTTTCATGTCGTGAAAGGTAGCCATGAATTTATAATCCGCGTCGAAAGGTACCTCCGCCACGCGCGGGTACATCTCGCGCGCGCCGTCCACGCTGATACCACCCTTCTCTGCCAACACGATCAACGCGCCTTCAGTGGGATCACCGATAAGGGTGCCGTTGTCGAGCGTGGCATCGGCGCAAAGCGCCATGGGCAGCAGGATCTGGTCGAGATCGACCTTAGCCCCGCCGGCGCTCAGCAGCTTGCCTTCGGTGCTGTAAGTCAGGGTATTTTTCTGCCAGGGCTGCAGTTCTGCGATAGCGCTGGTAAGTTCATAAGTCCCTTGCGTCCCGTAGCCTTCACCGGTCACTGTGAAGCGGTTTTGGCCTGGGATGGTGAACTCACGTGCAGTCATCTTATTGAGCGTCAGCGTGCCGGTCTTATCGGAGCAGATGGCCGACACCGAGCCCAACGTTTCCACTGACGGCAAGCGCTTGACGATCGCGTTCTGGTTGGCCAGCGCACGCGTGCCCATGGAATACATGGTGGTGACCACTGCCGGCAGACCGGTTGGGATGGCAGATATTGCCAGCGCCACGCCGGCGACGAAGATTGAGTCCAGAGACTGACCGTTGCGGATGCCCAGGATGATCATGAGGATAAACGCCAGGCCGGCCAATCCGGCAATGATCATGGTCAGCTTATCCAGCTGCTTCTGCAGCGGCGTCTTGTCAGCCTCGGTTTTGTTGAGCAGGTCGGCAATGTTGCCCATCTCGGTGCCCATACCGGTGGTGGTGACAATCATCTCCGCTCTACCGCGCGTGACCGAAGTGTTCATGTAAGCCATGTTGTGGCGGTCGCCGAGCGGGGCGTCGGCTTTGTCAATGGTATCGGTATTTTTAGGCGAAGCGACGCTCTCGCCGGTCAGGGCGGCCTCCTCTATCTCGAGGGTCGCAGTTACAAAAAGGCGTCCGTCGGCCGGTACGAGGTCGCCCGCCTCCATCAGCACGATATCTCCCGGCACCAGCTGCTGGGCCTCGATCTCCTTCGGCTCACCATCCCGGCGCACGCGGGTGATTTCTTTCATCGTACTGGCAAGCGCCGCCAGGCTGGCTTCGGCTTTGGCTTCCCCTCGTAGACCCAGGAATGCGTTGAAGATCGTCAGGCCAACCAGCACCAGCGTGGTTCCCCATTCTCCGGTGAAGATCTGGTTGATAATGGCCGCGCCCAGCAGGACAAACTGCATCAGGTCCTGGTACTGGCGCAGGAATGCCTGCCATCCAGGCTCTTTCTTCTTCTCCTGCAGCTGGTTGGGACCATATTTCTGCAGCCGCTGCTGCACCTCGGCCGCGCTCAACCCCTGCTGCGGGTCGACATTTAATTCATTGCCGACCTCCTCCGTGGTCATGGTGAACCACTTTTGTTGACTTTTTGTCGTTTCTGGCATGCTGTTTCTCCTTCCTTATTAATACTTATCGGGTATAAAACGATAGGGATAATCCGGTTCTTTGTAATCGCCCTTTTCCTGGCGCTTCGGGAACTTGATCGGTTCGCGCGGCACATCTTCATATGGGATCAGGCTCAAGAAATGGGTGATGCAGTTCAACCGCGCCCGGCGCTGGTCGTCGGAAGGCACCACGTACCAGGGGCTTTGCGGAGTATCCGTAGCGGCAAACATGGCATCCCGAGCCCGCGAATAGTCGTACCAGCGCGCCTGCGCTTCCAGGTCCATCGGGCTGAGCTTCCATATCTTGCGCATGTCCAGATCGCGCTCTCTGAACCGTTTCGCCTGCTCATCCATACCCACCTCTAACCAGTACTTGATCAGGATTACACCGGAATTGATGATGGCATTTTCAACCGAGGGTGTGTATTTTAAAAAGGTTTCCACCTGTTCCTCGGTGGCAAAGCCCATCACCCGCTCAACACCCGCCCGGTTGTACCAGCTGCGGTCAAAAAGCACTACTTCCCCGGCTGCCGGTAGATAGGGTATATAGCGCTGGAAGTACATCTGGGACTTCTCCCGGTCCGTCGGGACCCCGAGCGCTACCACTCGGAAGACGCGCGGGCTGACCCGTTCGGTGATGCGCTTTATGATCCCGCCTTTACCAGCCGTATCGCGTCCCTCGAACACCACGCAAATCTTGGCTCCACTGGCCTTGACCCACTCCTGCAGCTTGACCATCTCAACATGAAGCGGTTTCAGTTCTTTATCGAACTCCTTGCGTTTTATCTTATGCTTGGGCTCAGCCGGGAGCTCGGATGCAGTGCTCTCGCCTTCTGTACTGGCAGCAACTTCACCCTGAGCCTGCTCGAGCTGCTCCATTTTCTTTTCCTCCTTTTCTTTCTTCTTTTTCTTCTTCTTGTCTTTTTTCTTACCCATGACTATCTCCTTTTTATTAGTTATTCTTGAAGTTATATTCGGTTCGCAGCTTATTCAAAACATATCTTCGAATGAATATCGGAACGAAGGTCTTGATGACAGCATTCTGATACCTCGAATTGGCCTCCAGGATCGCCTGGTCGATATACTCACGATCTGCACGCCCATTCAATTCATACCAGATCGATTCGACCAGGGCATTATCGATATTTCCGCTCGCAACGCTGGCATGATCGTAACTTTCACTCCTGCTTTCCAATAATGGTCTTGATCCGATTGAAAAAGTTTCTTCCATCTTGCTTGTACACTCCAAAATAAAATTGAGGCTTATTTTGGAAGTCTTCATGCCTGGAGGCGCTGTTGGATCCAGCAGATTACGGTGAAACAATTACTTACTTCTTCTTTTTCTTCTTGCCCTTTTTCTTCTTTTTGCCTTTTTTCTTCGCCATGCGATACTCCTTTTCAAATATATTCTTTAGACGCGAATTCACTACCAATCGTAACCATCAATAAATTGTCTGCGGTAACTCAACCAATGCTGGATCCAACAGCATGAAGACATACCAAAATAGCTCTGCTTCTGCAGCAGGCACCGGGGGTATTGGCGCTCTTCAGTCGGGAGGCGAATTTTCTTCATACCTGATGCGTTTTTCAAATTTATACAGCGTATCCAGTATCCATTCAGGCTGGTCCCCTTTACTCAAAAAGGCGTCCGCGCCTGCTTTGAGCATCATTCTGCTGTATTCAGATTCGCTGCTCATAATAATCACAATTGGTCTTGGGTTAAGGGTATGCAGGCTTTCGATTAATTCGTTGATAGGACTGCCAGGCAGCGTCCTTTCCACCAGGAACAGGTCGGCAGCCAGTTTTTCAGACAGAAAGATCAAACTGCGCGCATCTTCCGCCGCGCCAACCAGATTAAATCCAGGTTGGTCCTGGATTATCATCTTGAGCGCCCAGAGTGATTGGGTGTGGTGATCCGCCAGAATGATGCGCATTAAGACATAACCTGTGCTATGAAGAATTTTTAAATGAAACGAATAACAATTCCGGAGAGTGCTGTATTGGTCTTGTGACAGTATTTGTGGTGTAAATCACAAACCGATACCAGTGTAGCAATTTAACCCCCCGCCGTACAACAACCCTAAGGATAGTTCGCAGTCTGGTTTTTATCCCATCCGAAAGATGGGCTGCGCGCCTATCTGAAAGTATAGGTATATGGTGAATCTGAAAAAATCGATCTTTGTGATTAATGATTCTGATCTACCAGGTTATGTTCTAGGGCGGAAGTGGCTGCCTCAACCCGGTTTTTCGCACCCAATTTGGAGAAAATATTTGTCAGGTGATACTTAACGGTCGCCATACTGATGGAGAGCTTTTTGGATATTTCGAGGTTGGATGATCCATCTACCAGCAGGGCCAGTACCTCGCGCTCTCTGGCAGTCAGGTCGAATCCAACCCCGGTTCCTTGACGTGCAGCTTGGATCAATGCCTCGGTGGCCTCCGGGGCTAGAATCGAGCGCCCGGCATGGGCAGCCTGGATGGCTGCGGCCAGGTCTTCGGCGCTGACATTCTTCAGCAGATAGCTGATGGCGCCTGCTTTCAGCGCTTGCTGGACGAGGTCTTGTTCGTGAAAACTGGTCAGCACAATGACCTGCAGGGGTTTACCGAGCGCCAGGATGCGCCGGGTGGCCTCGCTGCCGTCCATCATGGGCATGACCATATCCATCAATACCACATCCACCTCATTGGCGGCGCAAAACTCCACGGCTTCAACGCCGTTCTGCGCCTCACCAACCGGTTCCATCCAATCGTATGCATAGATAAATTCCACTAATCCACTGCGCACCATGGGATGGTCGTCGACAATCAGGACTCAAATCGGTTTTGTTTTTTCCATAATAAATTCCCTGAATTGTTGCGCCAGGTTACAGTCATTTCAGTCCCGTAACCAGGTTTGCTATCCAGGGAAAAAACTGCCTCGATTGCATCGGCGCGTTCTTGCATGATATTAATACCCAGTTGGTCCGTAAACGCCATTCCCGGGGAGAAGCCAACCCCATCATCCTTGATAACCAGCTTGACTTCGTGGTTAGCTTCGCCAGTCGAATCCGGAGATAGCGGCGCTGCGGTCAAACTTAAGTTCACATTCTTAGCCTGGGCATGTTTTACGATGTTGTTCAAGGATTCCTGGGCGATGCGGTAAAAACTGATTTGCACTTCTTCTGGTAGGGGAGGAATTTGTTCCATAAAAAGATGAAAGAGCAGACCTGATTGGCTGGAAACAGCCTCGGTCAGCTGCGCCAGCAGCTCACCCAAAGGAGTATTAATTACAGCGGATGGGCGCAGTTCTAAGAGCATGGTGCGCATTTCGGCCAGGGCGCCGTGCGTCAAGCGCTGCAGTTTATCCAGACTCTGCATGCCCCGCTCTGGATCGCGCTCCCAGATTTTCGGCAGTACTTCCGCCAGCAGGGTGGCGGAGAACAGCACCTGCGTTACTGAATCGTGCAGGTCGCGCGCCAGCCGGTTACGTTCTTCCTGGGTGATCAGGGTTTTTTGTTGTTCGAACAGGCGGTTGTCCTCGATTAATTTAGCAATATCGAAAGAAAATATATTTAAGAGTGCGCTTTCTTCACTGGTGATAACCCGTTTTTCCCCGTGTAGTTCTAACCCCAGGTAACCGATAATCCTTTCCCGCAGTTCTAACGGCACCAGCGCGATGGTATGGATCGGGGTACCCCGGAAGTGCTCTCCGATGGGTCCACTCAGGGGACTGAGCTGGTTTTTCGAAAAGATTACCAGGTTTCCTCTTCGTAATTCCTTATTGGATAAAATCATGTCAACGGGTGTTGTAACCGAATCCGTCAATACAGGGTGGGAATCACTGCGGCAGGAGTGCGCCAGGATTTTCAATTTTGTGTTTTCCTCAACCCATTCAGCAACGAAAGAGTCTTCGGAAGCGAACAAATCATTGATGATCTCGATAATCTTCGCGTAGATTTTTGAAAAATCAGCTTCACGGGCCATGATCTGATCGACCAGATTGATGGCGGACAGCCATTTTACTTGCATCTGCAGCTGCTCATTGGCTTCATATAATGCTGCGGTTCTTTCTTCCACAAGATTTTCCAGATGGTTTCGGTATTCAATTAACTCGGCTTCAGCCTGTTTGCGCTGGGAGATATCTTGGAAGGCTGCCACAGCAAATTCGACATTACCCGCTTCGTCCTTCACCGGACTGGCCCACATTTCCAGAGGAACCCTTCTGTCCACCAGGTCCGCTTCGATGTCATCAACTGAAGCCGGTTCTCCTTTCAGTGCACTGTAAATCGGCATGCGCTCCAAAGGGTACTCTTGTTCGCTGCCTGCTTGGTGAAAAGAGAAATATTTCAATGCCTGCGCCAACGTACGCCCGGCAGAGATATCAACCTGGATGTCTCTTGATGGGTTACTGAGCATGTCTATTGAGCGCCGGTTGACATAGTTGGGTTTTTGATCCTTCCCATAAACGACCACTCCAAGAGGCAGACCCTCTAGGATTTGAGACAGCCGGTTTTCACTGTTCCGTAATTCGAGGTTGGTCTCTTCAGTTTCGGCTTTCAGCATGTTGATGCGGTCGGCTAGGGCGATTGACCAACAGACCGCCATCCACACCAATCCTAGGCGATAGGCATTCTCACTGAATATTGTGCTCGGTATGAGTCCCAACCGCACAAATAGAACCAGGATAAAAGAAATAATCAGAACAAACCAGGCGATCATGAAGAGTTTGGCGGGACGGAAATCTTTCCGCCAGGTCAAAATCCCTGCGATCAGGACCACCACCAGGGTAAGAAATGCCCAAGGCACCATCAGAATGGCACCGATATAATAGCGTGTAAAAGGTATCAGGAGCGTCAGCCCTCCCCATACTCCCAATATCGCTTTATTCACCTGGTGAAGTTTTGGAAGATGCGCCTTCAATTCCAGAAAAGTATCGGTAAAAAGAATCATCGAGATGAAAAAAAGCGCAAAAGACAGCCTAATGTAGTAATTTCTCAGGTAATAGAGATTGGGAATGAAATAAACCTCCAGATAACCGGCATAACTCGCATCGAAGACGATAATACTGGCAATTACTATTACTAAATATAGATAGGTTGCCTCCCGTAGAGATAAAAAGAGCAACAGGTTATAAATCAGCAGACCTGTTAATGCGCCGAATATTAAAACTTGCACCAGTTGGAGCCATTGAAACTGATTAAAGAAAGCGGTAGGCGTCCATAGAATGAAGGGTAAAGCTATCGAGGCGCCGCTTTTGATACGCAGGTAGGTAGTCTGCTGGCTGTGGGTTGGAATGGTCAGGTTGAAAGTGATATGTGGGTGCAGGATGTCGCGAGTCTCGGGCGGCCTCATGACTTCCAGTTTTTTAACATCGAATGCCTTCCCATCCGGGGTGGGTGTATACAGGTCGACGAAATGTATATTGGCATATGCCAGCTCCAGCAGCCACTGGTCAACCGGGCTGGTTTCGTTTTGAACTAAAAACCGTACCCAATAGGCGCTGTCCGTGAATCCCAAATTCGGCACTGCCGCCTGGCTGGGTGTAAACTGCGAGTCGAATTCCGGGGATGTGACCTCTTCGATCGTTAGCTCACCACCGGGATCTTCTAAAATCTCCAGGTTCAGCCCCAATGGGTAGATATCCTGCTTGTCGCTGAGGATGAGGGGTTCTGGCGTGGGAGGACTGCTGCTCTGCGCAAGAGCTGGGGTAAGCAGTTTCCCCTGAGCGCTTTGATAGAACCCGGCTGCCCAGGGTGCAACAAATACCAACAGGATTAGCAAAATGGAGGCGCTGAGGGCCAGTACAGCGAACCGGGCCTTTATATCCATACGAGAATTATTATAATCTCAAACCTATCTTTATAAAATTGCGAAATTTATGTACGCTGGGGTGTCTATAAATAATGCAAGAAGGTTGGGATATTCATCTTAATATTGAACTCCGCGTTTTATAGAACAAGAAACCTCAAAGAGATGCTGTACGGCCATCTTGTTTTACATATCAAAATTAACATCTTTTTACCGCTCAGTTTGGATTGCGTGGAACATCCCTTGGGGCAAGCAACGCTTGCATGAACCCAGCAGCATGGCAGGGAAAGCACCTACACTATAGGCTGCTGCCCTCCATATATTTAAATATTGTTGGTCGCGCGGACTTCGATTGGGCGTTTTTTGCGAGATATGCCTGTCCGCATGGGTAATGTTTGAAAAGGTAGGACACCGGAGATAGGGATATCTCACTCTCTGAGATTAGAATTCGACTGATTTTTTGGTAATAAATATAAGTTTTCCGTCATTTTATGATGGTTTTCAATGGTCGAATGTTGACAATCCAACAAATAATCTCTATAATATAACAAAGTTAGAACATCGGGGGGTAATGTCGGATTCGGGTCCTGAGAAGTTGGAAACGCATCATAAATGCGTGATCTAGAGGAGGTGTTGAACAGATGCTCCCAGAAGAACGCCACCGTAAAATATTGGACATCATTGCCCGCGACGGTAATATCACGGTCGCGGAAATTTGCGAGATGTTTGATGTATCCGAGATGACCGCCCGCCGCGACCTGCGGATTTTAGACCGGCAGGGTCTGCTCAGGCGAGTGCACGGAGGAGCTGTTAGCAGTTTGGGACGCAGCTACGAACCGCCTTACAACCTGCGAGTTACCCACGCGGTAGACGTGAAGCAGGCCATCGGCAGGAAAGCGGCCGAGATGGTGATCGACGGCGACAGCATCGCCCTGGATGTGGGAACCACAACCCTTGAAGTGGCGCGCGCCCTGCACGGTAAGCGCAACCTGACCATCATCACCGCCAGTCTGACGATCGCTAATGAGATCGCCTCCAATTTTTCGCTGGGATCGGATGTCAGGTTGATCTTAACCGGCGGGATTGTGCGTTCGAGCGAATTTTCGATGATCGGGCACATCGCCGAAGAAGCTTACCGCGATTTTCACGTCGACAAAGCCTTCATCGGGATTGGGGGTTTGAGCCTGGAAGAAGGACTGACTGAATATAACCTGGAAGATGCGCTGGTGAAAAGGGCGCTGCTTCACAGCGCCCGGGAGAAGTATGTTGTGGCAGGGGGCACCAAACTTGGGCGGGTGACATTCGCTACAGTCGGACCGCTGTCTGCCGTCCAATATTTGATCACCGACCAGACGGCGCCGAAGGATATTCTGGAAGATATATCAAAACTGGGTATTGAAGTATTTGTTGTGGGAAATTAATCAATATTTATTATCCATTTCGATAAAATTTCGCTTTTTATTAATAGCTGCTGAATACCAAATAAACGATAAATCAAATTTACATGGAGGAAGTTATGTCAGATCATGAAGCAATAAAAACCATTGTTAGAAGGGTACACACGGATGATATTGGTGGCGCGGCAGATACCGCCATCGAAGTTATCCAGGCCATGGCAGAATTGGTTAAGGACAGCCGCGCGGACAGCGCGGAGGCGTTAGCCGCGGAAGTCCTGGAGGCTGCCACTGATATCATGCGTGTCATGCCCTCGTTAGCGCCGCCTATTAATGCGCTGCACAGGTACCTGGGAGCGATGGAAATTGAATTAGAAAATAATCCTTCAACCCAGGAATTGAAAGAGGTATTAGGTGAGGCCAGCCAAGACTTTTATGCCTGGGCGGAAAGCGCGCTCACCAATGTGGCGCAGTACGGCGCGGAAAAGATTAAAGACGGAGATACCGTCTTTACTTACAGCATGAGCTCCACAGTCTGGCGTATATTCAAAGCCGCAAAGAACCAGGGAAAAAATTTCAGTGTGATTGTGACAGAATCGCGCCCGGCCAATGAAGGTTTGTGGACGATTGATGAAATGCTGAAATATGATGTGCCGGTTTCGGTGAGCATCGATGCCAATGTAGGTGAACTGGTGCCGCAGTGTGATTCGGTGATGGTTGGTGTGGATGCCGTATCTTCCAGTGGGGATTTGCTTTGTAAAGTCGGAACATACCCGACCGCCCTGGTCGCAAAAGCGCATGCAGTCCCATTCTATGCGGCTGCCGATTTACTTAAATTTGATCCGACCACGCTGATCGGATTACCCTGGAAGGCTGAATACATCCACCGGCATGAAGTTATCGACGACAAATATCCGGAATCTGTAAAAGTGGTAGGCAGTGTGTTTGATGTGACGCCGCCCGCTTTGGTTGAGGCGCTCATCACTGAAATCGGTTTTCTGAATCCGGTAGCCTGCTTTAATGTAATGCAGTCCATGAACCTGAGTGAAAAGCTGAATGAAATGCTGGGTTTGTGGGCGCGCGGCGAGCTGTAAAACGATAGCTAAATACTAATTGAAAGGAAATAAAATGATCGATAAGCGCTGGGAACAATTAGCGGACATATTAATAAATTATTCTACCCGGACCAAACCAGGCGATAGAGTGCTGATCACAATGATGGAAATTGATACTTTTCCACTTGCACGAGCAGTGCATGCCCAGGCTGTGAAAGCCGGCGCGCTGCCGCACATCGAGTTTCAATCCGCCTATCTTGAACGCGATCTAATGCTGTTCGGAAATAAAGATCAGCTGGACTGGATTCCGGATATGATGGCGCAGGGTATGGAATGGGCAGACGTGTACGTGGGGTTGAGAGGCGCCAGCAATCCGAGCGAGTCCGCCGGAATTCCACCTGAAAATATCACCGCCCGCAAGCGCGGTCTGGGAGTGATCTCAGGGATGCGGAATGAGCTGACGCGATGGGTATTGTGCCGGGTTCCAAATGCATCCTTCGCCCAGCAGGCGAAAATGAGCCTGGACGAGATGATGGAATTTTTCTTCAACGCCACCCTGAGGGATTGGAGCAAAGAAACTGGACGCTACCAGGAAATCCAAAAGGTGTTTCAGGCGGCGGAAAATGTACAAATTATCGGCGAAGGCACCGATATAAACTTTTCCACGAAAGGCAGAAATTACGTGATCGCCGATGGAGAATTTAATATGCCGGACGGTGAAATCTTTACCGCGCCGGTGGATGATTTTGCCGAGGGCGTGGTCTACTTCGAGTTTCCGGGCGTTTATGTCGGCCAGTTGATCGAGGGGATTCAGCTAGAGTTCTCCAAAGGGAAGGTCGTGAAAGCCAGTGCTAAAACGAACGAAAACCTGCTGCAGGACCTGGTCAATATGGATGAAGGCGCCAGCCGGATTGGGGAGTTCGGTGTTGGTATAAATTTTGGGATCGACCGCTTCTGCTACGATATCCTGTACGACGAAAAAATTGGCGGGACAGTCCATCTGGCTTTAGGCAGGGCTTATAAAGAATGCGGCGGTTACAACCATTCAGCGCTGCATTGGGATATTGTTAAGGATTTACGAAAAGAAGGGCAAGATTCTCCTGGACGGCAAGGTGGTCCTGGAAAACGGAAAATTCTTAATATAAGTAAAGTGTTTATACAGGAGGTGAACCAACCAGCGATACGATAAGGAAATTGTATAAAGTCCTGACGATTGAAGATAATAAAAAACAAACTTTCGTTTTAGGCGAAATAACAGGTTAGATTATTCGATAAAGTGTTACGGAGGAAAAGATGAATAAAAAGCTGCACCCAATTTTGATTTTCGTTTCGCTGTTGGTGTTGTTCAGCCTTGTTATGAGCGGCTGTGCACAACCGACACAAGCGCCCGCGCCCGAAGAACCGGCTGCGCCGGCTGAAGAAGTTGAAGAGGTTGAAGAAGTAGAAGAACCGGCTGAACCCGCAGAACAAGAAGCGGTCGAAGAGCCTGCGGAGGAGGAAATGGCGGAAGAAGCTGAAGAAGCTCCCGAAGCCGAAGAGCAGCCTGAAGAAGCGCCGCCCCCAGCAGATGCAGGTGGTCCGATCGTGGTCACCTGGTGGTCGGAACCCAACAATGTTGATCCGCACACGTTTGGGACCGACGGCGACAGCGATGCCCGTTTACAGGGTTTCTCAACTTTGATCGCTAAAAAGATGGAACCCGGTCCCTATCCGGATACCTGGGTTGGCATTACCGGCGATTATGAGCCAGTAATGGCCGAATCACTGGGAAGAGAACGATGACGGATCGTGGACTTTCAAATTGAAAGAAGACATTGTTTACTCCAACGGTGAAACATTAACCGCTTCGGATGTCGCTTATACAGTAGAGCGCGGTATGTTGTCGCCAACTTCTTACATGGCTGGCCTGCTCACCTTGGCGGGTATTGATGATCCAGCTCAGGTTGAAGTAGTTGATGACTACACCGTCAAGTTCAACATCAAACCCGGCGCATCGCCAATTTTCCTTGAACTGCTGTCTGAGTTGAATATGGTTATCCTGGATAAGGAAACCCTGGACGCCCACGCGACTGAAGAGGATCCATGGGCAACTGAATGGGCGCCGTTGAACATGGTTGGGACAGGTCCTTACGTGCTGGAGAAGGTTGAACCGGGCGTAGAATTCATTTACGGCCCAAGCCCCACACATTACGACGCGGCAAACTATCCCAAAAATGACGGCATTGTTATTAAGGTGATCCCCACCGCGGCAGACCGCATCTTGCTGCTCAAACAGGGTGAAGTTGACGTGCTGCGCGGTATCCCGTATTCAGAAATCGAGGATCTTGAGGCGGATCCGGATATCGATGTACTGATCTATCCAAGCATCGATACCCGCAATATTGCGTTAAATCACAACGTAGCGCCATTCGATGATGTTGCTGTTCGCCAGGCGATTTCGTATGCAATTCCTTATGACGATATCCTGGATGTCGTATGGGCTGGTCATGCCACCCAGCTGAAGAGCGTCATTCCGGAAGGTATGCCGACCAGCGATTCCAGCTTCTATCCCTTCGAATATGATCCCGAAAAGGCGAAGACCCTATTGGCGGAGGCTGGCTACCCAGATGGATTTGAGACCACACTGTTTGCACGTGCAGACAATCAGGATGATCAGGATATCGCAGTCATCGTGCAGGACGCATTGCGCGAGATTGGCGTTACAGTTAACATCGAATCGCTGCTCAGCGCAGCCTATGCTGAACGTCAGACAAGCCAACGCGATATGCCGATGTTTTTCTTCGATCTGATTATGTATGTGAACGATCCCTTCTACACAGTTTACTGGCAGGCGACATGCGGTGGGTTTATTAATTACGCCAATTCATGCGACCCGGAGATTGATAGGCTGTACCAGGAAGGTCTATTTGAACCGGATCCAGCCGTCCGTGAAGAGATCAGTAAAGAAATCCAAAAGCTGCACGTTGAATCAGCCCCGTGGCTGTTCCTAGCTCAGCCTGATTCGGTAACGGCAGTACGTTCAGATATCAAGGGTTGGGCGGAATTCCCAGACCGCATTGCCCGCTACTGGACGTTGTACAGAGTTGAATAGAAACCAATAAATAATTTGGAGCTAACAAAAAGTAAGAAGATGTCATTCTGAATAAAGCGGAGCGAAGTGAAGAATCTAATATTTGAAGTGCTAGACCCTTCGCTCCGCTCAGGGTGACAACCTTTTTGGATATCCCCAAATTTTTCGATCAACCGCAAAACTAGAATACTCACATCGAGTGATATTGATCAATGAGGCTGTTTAAGTTTTACGCCCAACGGACAGGTTTATCGCTGATATCCCTGTTCGGCGCGATAACTTTTATCTTTTTCCTGACCCACTTGATGCCCGGGAATCCCATTATCGCGAAAGTAACTATGGCGACACCGGACTATATAGAACAGGTCACGCGCCAACTGGGTTTGGATAAACCACTGCACGAGCAGTACATTAACTATATGAGTGACCTGGCAAAGGGGGATTTGGGAAAATCATGGGTAACCAACCGCCAGGTGGCGGACGACTTTCGAGACCGTCTGCCGGCCAGTCTGGAACTGGCGATATACGGCACCATCCTTTCATTAGCGATCGGCATCCCGCTCGGGATCCTGGCCGCAGTACACCAAAATTCATGGCTTGACCACATAACACGCGTAATCGGAAGCATAGGTGTATCCACACCTGCCTTCTGGTTAGGACTTATCCTGATTTATGTCTTTTTCTTTAAGTTGGAATGGGCAGCCGCGCCCCTGGGCAGGCTGAGCATGAAATTCACCTCACCTGAGGATGTGACCGGTATCATGACCATCGATACACTGCTGGCAGGTGATTTAGCGGCCTTTAGGAATGCTGTCTCCCATGTAGTGCTGCCGGCGATAACGCTGGCATTTATCGAGATGCCGATCATCCTGCGCATCACGCGCGCCACCATGGTGGATGTGCTCAACCAGGACTATATAACAACAGCCAGGGCGGTTGGTTTGCCTTACCGGCGCATCGTTGTGCAGGATGCGCTCAAAAATTCAATGATCTCCATACTTACCATCGCTGGGTTGATTTTTGCTTACCTGGTGGCGGGCAGCCTGCTGGTAGAGCGTGTGTTTTCCTGGCCCGGAATCGGTCTTTACACTTTCCAGGCGTTAACCAACAACGATTATGCCGCCATCCAGGCTTTCATTATATTAACCACCCTGCTATATATTTCAATTAATTGGATCGTGGATATTTTATACGGCGTGGTTGATCCAAGGGTGAGGACTTAGCGTGAGTCAGAGTGAGGCATTGGGTATGGATGGAGGTAAGGGTTCAAGCCCTGAGTGGGCTATCAATACCCAATCTTCAGCGCCCGAGTGGTGGCTAAAAATACGCTCACACAGGACGGTGATGTTTGGAATCGTGATATTAACGATCATGGTCCTGATTGCGCTCATCGGTCCGTTTGTGGTGGAAGGCGACCCATTAAAGACCAACTTGAAAGCCAACCGCACGCCTCCAAACGCAGAATATTGGTTCGGCACGGATGAGGTCGGACGGGATATTTTTGTCAGGGTGATCTATGCCATACGTCTGGACCTGCTGCTGGTTCTGGTGATCGCAGGGATTGCCACGGTTTTGGGAGCGGGATTGGGACTGTTGTCGGGTTATGTGGGGGGCACCCTGGACCAGGTACTTATGCGGATCACGGACATTATGATGGCATTCCCTGGATTCCTGCTAGCGATTGCTGTCACGGCGGTTCTCGGAAACAATCTGCGCACGGTAATCCTGGCTTTGGGCATCGCATACGCGCCGGTGGCGATCAGGCTGGTCAGAGCGCAAGTGCTGACCATGCGCGATTCGCAATTTGTGGAAGCCTCGCGGGCGATCGGCACGCCGGGCTGGCAAATTATGACCTCCCATTTATTTCCGCTTACCCTTTCAATCCTGCTGGCACAGGCATCCCTTTTCCTGGCGTGGTCCGTATTGGATGTGGCCGGGTTGAGTTTTTTAGGCTTGGGTATCCGTCCACCGACACCCGAACTTGGTTCGATGACGGCCGAAGGCGCTGAGTTTATCGTTACCGGAGAGTGGTGGATATCGGTATTTCCGGGTTTGGTAATCATGCTGCTGGCGCTGGCATTCACATTATTGGGTGATGGTTTGCGGGATATCTTCGATCCCAGGCACAAAGGATGACGGTGGATACAAACGGATCACTCCTGGAACTGCAGAACCTGTCCATTTGTTTGGATACCCAGCGTGGGCAGGTGGATGTTGTCGACCGTATAAATTTTTCGGTCCCGCGCGGCGTGGCTGTAGGTCTGGTGGGAGAATCCGGCAGCGGTAAATCGATGACAGCCCTGGCAGTTATGCAGCTGCTGCCGAAGGCGGCCAGTATTGCGGCCGGCCGTATCCTTTTCGAAGATGACGATCTGACTGCAATGAACGATGACGAGATGCAGAAAGTTCGCGGTTTTAAAGTTTCCCTCATCTTTCAAACTTCAAAGACTTCGTTGAACCCTCTGATGAGGGTAGGCGATCAGATCGCGCGTGTGTACGTGCAGCGCCTGGGACTTTCCAAGAAAGAAGCCTGGGACAAAACTGTTGAACTGCTGGGAGCGGTCGGCATTGCCCAGCCGGACCGCAGGGCGCGCAGTTTCCCTCACCACCTGAGCGGCGGTATGGCTCAGCGGGTGATGATCGGCATGATGCTGGCCTGTAATCCGAGGCTGTTGATTGCCGACGAGCCGACCACCGGATTGGACGTGACCACCGAAGCCCAGATTCTGGATTTGATCCGCGAGATGCGGGAGGAGCAGGGCATCACTTTGATGTTAATCACGCATGACCTGGGTTTGGTTGCATCCAACTGCGAGCAGGTTGGTGTGATGCATGCCGGGCATATTGTTGAGTTCAGCCCGGTGCGAGCGCTGTTCTACAATCCTAAACACCCCTATACGCGCATGTTCTTGTCATCCATCCCAAGACCGGACCGGGCTGAGTTATCCGAAATCGACAATGGTGGGTCAGGCGCCTGACCCCTACCATCTGCCGACAGAGGGCTGTCGTTTCATCTCGCGCTGTCCAGAACGGATGGAGCGCTGCAGCCAGCCAGTCCCCTGGGTGGATGTGGATGAGGAACACCAGGTTTTCTGCCACCTGTACCAGGAGACACCATGACGGAGACCCTGGTATCCGTAAACGATCTGACCAAGACTTTCGAAGCGCCGGTAGCAGTTGGCACAT
Source organism: uncultured Chloroflexia bacterium (assembly GCA_963753725.1). Lineage (GTDB taxonomy): Bacteria > Chloroflexota > Anaerolineae > Anaerolineales > UBA4823 > CAVWDI01. The sequence continues at coordinate 708,808 of CAVWDI010000010.1, forward strand.
CGACCAGCCTGGCCAGCCGGGTGGGAGGTTTTCTGGAGCAGATCAACGTAGAAGAAACCGGTATTGAAGAAGCGGCGGTCAAAGAGGGCGTAATCAGGGCTGTGGATGGTCTAGATTTCATCATTTCGGACGGCGAGATTTTAGGCCTGGTCGGGGAAAGCGGCTGCGGAAAATCAACCGTGGCGCGTTGTATGCTGCGTTTAATCGACCCGGATGGGGGGAAGATCTGCTTAACGGACGGCCTATTTTGGATTTGAACGGCAAGGATTTGAAAGCTTTCCGGCAGCAAGCTCAGATGGTATTCCAGGACCCAATGGCATCCCTCAACCCGCGCTTCACCGTCGAAAAAACGCTCACAGAACCGCTGCGTGTCCACAACTTGCCGGCGAACGGCTCAAGAAAAAAGCGCATCCTCGAATTGGTAGATGCGGTCCACCTGCGGGAGGATCATTTAAATCGCTACCCGCACCAATTAAGCGGCGGCGAGCGTCAGCGCACGGTCGTTGCCAGGGCGCTGGCGACCAACCCGCGTTTCCTGATCCTGGATGAACCTACCTCTGCGCTGGACGCATCCGCCCGGGTGCACATCATCAAGCTGCTGCTGGAGTTAAAGTCTCGTTTCGATATGACTTACTTGGTTATCTCGCACGATATCAGTATTATTCGGCATTTGTGCGATCGGGTGATTGTCATGTACCTGGGAAGAGCGGTAGAAGTCGCCCGCACAGCAGAATTGATTGAAACCCCGCGCCATCCTTACACACAGGCATTAATGTCGGCGCTGCCCATACCAGACCCGGATTATATATCCCCGAGGATTCGTCTGCGCGGTGAAGTTATGGATTTACCCAGCACAGGCAGCAGATGCTCATTGGCATCGCGTTGCCATATGGCGATCGAGGAATGTTCACATACACCGCAGGAGTTGACGCAGATAGAGGAAAATCGCTGGGTGTCGTGCCACCGGGTGAGTGAGGGTCAGATATGAAGGATGTGGGCGTGGTGGAAGTCCCAAAAGGAAACAGGCTTTTCAGTTGGATACAGGTTGTATTTGTAGCGCAGGTATCCTTACCTGCGGAGGAAATTCTGCGCAAGCACGGCCTGCGCACTCCAAATTAATAATCATTTTTGAGGAGGTTCAAAATGTCTAAAGAAGAAAGAAATATGGAAGTAGTACGCAGGGCTATCCAGGCGCTGAACGATCGTGATGTTGATGGATTCCTGTCAAGTTTTACAGAAGACGGGACATCGCATGAGGTATTCTTTCCCGAACCGCTGAACCTGGAGGAATTCCGCCCCTTTCTGGAGGAATGGCTGAACGCGTATCCCGATGCAAAGATCGAAACCCAGAATATGGTGGCCGAAGGCGATAAAGTGGCGGTCGAGAATATCGTTAGCGGTACATTTAAGAATGACCTGTCTGGAAACAAGGCAACCGGAAAACACTACCAGGCCAGGGAAGGGGTCTTTTTTGACCTGTCTGACGGAAAGATAAAAGCTGAACGAATTTACCTGGATCAAATGCATATCGAAGAACAGCTTGGAATTTCATAACTGGGAGATTATTCATAATGGGCGCCAAAGAAGAAATGAATAAGGAGACTGTACGCAAGGCGATTGAGGCGTTCAACGTGCGGGATCTGGAAGCATATTGGGATTGCCATACAGAGGACACCACTTATCACGAGGTCTATTTTACCGAGTCGCAGACAAAAGACCAGATGTCCAAGTTTGTACTCGACCTGTGGGATTCCTATCCTGATTGGATCATTGAAAACAAGAATATGATCGCATCTGGGGATAAAGTGGCTATCGAAAACGAGATGTCGGCGACTTTTAAAAATGATCAGGGAGATTTAAAAGCTACCGGAAAGAAGTTCATCATATGGGAAGGCGTATTTTTTGACATGAAAGACGGCAAGATACAACATATGCGCATGTATATGGACCGTAAATCACAGGAGCAGCAGCTAGGCTTATCTTGACTAACGGCCAACCAAACAACACGTGGTCAACCATATAGGAATGGATAAACGCATCTATCTGGATCAAAAACATATCGAAGAACAAATTGGAATTTCATAATTGGGAGAAAAATTAAAATGGGCTTAAAAGAAGAAAAGAACAAAGAAACTGTACGAAAGGCGATTGCGGCGTTCAATAGGCAGGACCTGGAAGGATACTGGAGCTACCACACGGAGGACACTACTTCCCACGAGGTTTATTTCCCGGAGCCGCTGGGCAAAGCTGAGATGTCCAAATTTGTGCCTGAACTTTGGGTTTCATATCCGGATTGGTTTATTGACACTAAGAATATGATCGCTTCCGGGGATAAAGTAGCCATCGAAAATGTGATGTCAGCCACCTTTGAAAACGACCAGGGTGATGTCAAAGCAACGGGTAAGAAATTCGTCGTTCCCGAAGGCGTGTTCTTTGATATGAAGGACGGCAAGATCCAGCATGTGCGTGTGTACCTGGACCGCAAATCACAGCAGCAGCAGTTAGGATTAATTGATTAGAAGTAGTATTTGCGGTTTAAAGGTAGGCGGCAAGACGATGCTGTAATCAACAGAATTTTGCATATTTGGATTGTTGTGAAACGGCGCCTCTGGAACTAAGTATTAAATTGGAGTGTAAAAATGGAGCTGGTAGATAAAAGACCTGAGAATCTTCCCCCCCGATAACTCCCGAATGGAGACGATTTCATTCAAATCACCCGCGGATGGGTGTGAGGTGAAGGTGGATGTTTATTCGCCATCAACAAAGACAGGGAAGTCGCTCCCACTGGTATTCGGTCCGCATCCAATTTCATGGTCAGCGGGGGATGATTATCACGGTGGTATGCCGGGGCTGATGCGGGAATACCACCGCGGCTATTACAGCATGCCGGAAAAGTATGCTGTGATCATCGCTTTGCCGCACGGGCACGAACACCGGGAGCAGTACACTTCTCTGGCGGGACCTGGACAGATCGCCGATATGGCGCACCTGATCGATGGACTGGATGAATTCGGATATACCGTCGATAAGGAGCGTGTTTACGCCTGTGGATTGAGCATGGGCGCCCAGGAAGCCCTGGTACTGGCGGGTAAACACCCGGACCGTATTGCTGCGATATGCGTTTTTAATCCGATCGTTGACCTGGCAATCTGGTATGAAGACCTGACAAATATGGATGTGCCCGAGATCAAGGAGTATGACACTGCCAGCCGTATCGCCAACGAAGTTGGCGGGCTGCCGGGGGATGTGCCTGAGTTGTACGCGGAAAGGAGCGCCAATAATTATATTGAAGGATTGGCGCAGGTGCCAACCCTGATGTACTGGAGCGAGCTGGATTTTATCGTACCGCGCCAGATTTCACATCACGCTATGCTGTTGTACAGGATGATCAAATTGATTGATCTGAACTGTCCTATCGCTGAATACAACCATACGGAAATTCACGGCCGTATTGAACTGGACAAGCTCACGCGCTGGCGGCTGCACGAATGGTGCGACTACGAGCTCGCCCTGCGCTGGCTGTTGAACCACAAAAAGGAGCAGTGAACATCTGAGGCTAATATGCAATTTGGTGCGCTGATCGAGCCGGTTTACGAACCGCAGGAACTGATAACTATCGCCCAACAGGTGGAACAGTGGGGTTTCTCTTCCTTCTGGTATCCAGATGAAAAATTTTTCCGTGATCCTTATGTGGGATTGACCCTGGTTGCGCATCATACGCCGCGAATCGATATTGGGGTGTGCGTGACGGACCCATACTCCCGCCATCCGATTATGACTGCCCAGGCGATAGCCAGTCTGGCGGAGGTTGCGCCCGGCCGCACCTGGCTAGGGCTAGGAGCGGGCGGCAGGGGCTTCAATGCCATGGGGATTAACCGTGAGCGTCCGGCGGTAGCGCTGCGAGAAGCGGTAGGGGTGATCCGGGGTTTACTGGCCGGTGAAATGGTCGATTATCGCGGGCAAGTGATACGCCTGGTCGAAAGAAAGTTAGATTTTGAACCGACACAGCCGGCTGGCATAATGATCGCCACTGGCTCCGGCCGGTTGGTGCAGCGCTTGGCAGGTGAAATCGGCGACGCTGCCATGCTGGCGAACTATGCGACCCCGCAGGTCATCAAACACGGCCTGGCGCGAATAGAAGAAGGCGCCAAACGTGCAGACAGGACCATTGACGACTTTCGTTTGATATCCCGGGTGGATGTGGCAGTCCATGAGGATCAGGATCTTAGCGCGCAAGGCGGTCGCTCCGGTGGTGCTGTCCGATTTCCGCTCCAGTTTCCCAGCGATGCCTTACCTGGAAGACCTGCCTGAGTTCGAACTCTCACCTGAATTCTTGAATCTGCTCAAAAGGAAAGATTACCGCACACGCAGCCAATACCGTGATCCGGAACAAAGCGTTAGCCTAGTGCCTGATGCGTTAATCGATAATATGTCCATCGCCGGAACCCCACAGGAGGTGAGAGATCGCATAGGTGCCATCGTCGCTATGGATGTATTCGATGAGATCGCGATCCACCCGGTGGCTTGTGAAGACCAGAATATACTGGAGAATCTTTCAATCGTCACAAAAATCATCCAACCTTTCATAAGTGAAAGACGATAAGAAATTTTATTTTCTATAATTCAGAAAGGTAAGACTCATGAGTGAAACGATCGTTCAGGAAGTAAAACAAGGGGATACGCCGCTTGATACCTTGCGGAAATTTATTACCAGCAGGAGAACCCGGCGCAAGCTGTCGGTAGCCTTTGCCTACTTAATTTTGATAACGGCCATGCTGTTAATTTTGCTGCCGCTGTTATGGATATTTTTGACTTCTATCAAGACTGCAAATCTGGCTTATAAACTCCCACCGGTTTGGATTTTTACACCGACGTTAGAAAATTACAAACATCTAGTCACAGAAGTAGAATTTCCGCGTTACTTTTTAAATTCCACCATTGTCGCTTTGGCGACAACCTTTCTCGCTCTAGCGCTTGGATCATTTACGGCGTACTCGATCTCCAGGTTCAAAACCGGTGGAGACGGCTTTAGAGGTTGGATCTTTAACAACCGCACCATGCCGCCGATAGCCATTCTGATCCCGCTGTTTCTGCTTTCCAATAGTTTTGGATTGTTCGATACACATGCGGTGTTGATTATTCCATATCTTTCGTTTCTACTGCCTTTTGCTATATGGATGCTGATCGGCTTTTTTGATGCTGTGCCGCGTGAAATGGAGGAAGCCGCATTGGTGGACGGGGCGACGCGCCTGCAGGCGCTGCGTTATGTCACCATGCCGATTGCAGCGCCGGGTATCGCTGCGACTGGAATATTGTGCTTCCTGTTTTCCTGGAATGAGTTTCTGTTGGCTTTGATTTTGACAGGGAATAATACCCGTACCCTGCCGGTTGCGGTTGCTAATTTCCTGACCCATGTAGGCGTGTATATCGGCGGTTTGAGCGCAGCAACCATGGTAATGATTATCCCGGTGATGATCCTGGCCTTTTCGATCCGCGGTTACCTTGTCAGGGGTCTCAGCCTGGGCGCAGTGAAGTAGTCATTATGGCTGCTTAATAATAGGAAGGTTTATTGAATATAAAGGAGGCTGTTATTGGAAAGATGTGAAGATGGATTAAAACGATCGATAAAATTTTTTATTAAATGAGGTTATTAAATAGGGAGATGACAGAAATGAATAAACAAAGAATGTTTTGGCTAATTCTCAGCGCTATGCTTGTGATGAGCCTGCTCCTGGTTGCATGCCAACCGGCGGCTCCTCAGGCGCCCGCCGAAGAACCAGCCGCAGAAGAGCCTGATGTGGAAGAACCGGCCGAAGAACCGGCCATGGACGAAAAACCGTTCGAAGGTGTGGAACTCAATTTACTTCAAGAGACGGTTCCGGACCTGGATTATTTCAGGGAGTATATACCTGAATTTGAAGAACAGACCGGAATGAAAGTCAATATTGAGGAAGTCACCTACACCGCCATGCACGAAAAACTCGTCCCGCAGCTCTCGTTAGGTGAAGGACAGGGATCATATGATGTGATCGAAGTCGATAAGCAGTGGGTGGGTGAATTCATGTGCGCAGACTGGCTGCTGCCGCTGGATGATTACATCGCCGCGGATGGTTTCGACACCAGTGTATATGTCCCAGCCCTTTTTGATATGATCGGTCAGGTCAATGGTGTGACGTATATGCTGCCGTACTACAACTACACAACGGGTCTGGTTTACCGCACGGATATTTTTGAAGACCCGGAGATACAGGCTGCGTATGAGGAAGAATTTGGCAAACCGTTAGAAGTGCCGGCTACCTTGGATGAGTACGTCGAAACAGCTAAGTTCCTGACGATGGACACGGACGACGATGGTGAGATCGACCAGTACGGAGCTGCAATGCAGTTGGCAAGGTTCCCCTCATATGGAGAGTTTGCCCACCTGCTGTTCGTCCAGGACGGCTGGTACTACGACGATGAATGGAACGCAGCAGTAAACGATGAGAAGGGCATGAAAGCTATTAACTCCCTCATCGATATGTATCAAAATGCCACCACGGAAGCAGCTACCGGCTATTTCTTTAACGAACAGCTGGAGTTCTTCAACCAGGGTAACGTGGCCATGATCATTACCTACAGCGTGATGCCCGCGTTAATTGACAATCCTGAGTTCTCTGAGGTTGCTGGAAAAATCGATCTGTCCACAGCCCCGTTCGGAATGCAGGGAGGCTGGGGTTGGGCAATCCCGAAGAGCGCGCCCAATCCGGAGGCTGCCTGGGAATTCATCAAATGGGTTGAGTTGCCTGAAATTGCTAAGAAGCGAGCTATGCTAGGCGGCGCTGCAACCCGGCTGGATGTGCTTGAAGATCCTGAAGTCCTCGCAGCATTCCCCTTCCAGGAGACGATCAGAGAGTGGCTCAAGACCGGAAAACCCTTCCCGATCGTATGCCGCTCGCAGGAGATCATTGACACACTGTCTTTGAATGTCTCTGAAGCGCTGGCGGGTACTAAAGACCCGCAAGCCGCAATGGACGAAGCCGCAGCTGTGTTGGACGACATCGTTGCAGATGATCCATTGGTTGATAAATAAACTTATCTAAATACCTGGAGCGATGTTCGCTGAAGTATTAACTTTGAACCGTCGCTCCAGGTTATACCTCAATTATGTCTTGCAAGTGATTCAATACCATTCACGGAAATTATAAAAATGCGCCGAGTTCAATACAAACATCTGCTCATCATACCGGCGGTACTCGCTATGCTGGTCGTGTTAATCTTTCCATTAATTTATTCATTTGGGACCAGTATGTCGCGCTATATGCTCAACCGGCCGGACTTGCGCGGCTTTTACTGGTTTAACAACTATAAAGAGGTGCTGCTCGATCCGCGCATCCGCAGTACGATGTGGGTGACGATTAAACTAACGGTATCCGCCCTGACATTGGAACTTGTTGTCGGTTATATTCTGGCTTCCAGCCTGACGAAAATCACCAAGTTCCGAAACGTTATTATTTCTATATTAATGGTGCCGATGATGATCTCGCCCATTGCGGTGGGACTGCTGTGGAGGCTGTTATTACATCCAGATTTAGGAATCGTGAATTATATCCTCGACCTGGTCGGTATAGGAGGCAGGCACTGGCTGGCTGTATCATCAACCGCGCTGGCCACAATTGTATTTATCGAAGTCTGGCAGTGGACGCCGTTTGTTATGATCCTTATTTTTGCGGGTTTGCTCTCCATGCCGGACGAACCTTTCGAGGCGGCCACGATCGACGGCGCCAGCAGTTGGCAAAAATTCCGCTACCTGACCCTGCCGTTCCTGCGCTATGTACTTGTTGTAGTAGCTATGCTGCGCATGATTGACCTGTTTAAACATACGATTTAATTTTTATTTTGACGCGCGGCGGGCCAGGCTCTTCCACAGAGACTTTCGCCTTTTATGTTTTTTACCTCGGGTATATTAAACTCAACCTGGGACAGGCTGCGGCGGCATCCTATTTGTTTGTTTTCATCGTAGCCATTGCGACCGCATTCCTGTTCAGCCGTATGAAACTGGATCAGGAATAAAAAAATATTAGACTGTGAGTCAAATACATGAATTCTGGTCAAAACTGCGTGCTCTCCTTGGACATCGGGACAACCGGGCTAAAGGTGGGTTTATTCTCCACCGGGGGTGAACTGCTGGGGGCAGCGGCGCGTGAACAGGAGCTGATCCTAAAAGACGACGACCGCTTCGAACAATCTCCGCAAGTAACCTGGGAAAAGATTTGTGAAGCAACGCGGCAGGTGATGCAGGGGTTCGATCCTAACTCCGTGAAAGCGATCGCGCTCAGCCTGCAGCGCGGTACGGTCATCCCATTGACCTGGGATGGGGGTGCGCTGACTGATTTTATCGTTTGGATGGATAAGCGCGGACTGCCTTACGCACAACAGGTTAATGAATTAATCGGCAGCCAGAATTATTACCGCATCGCAGGGCACCCACTCACCTATATCGGCGGCGCGAGCAAGGTCCTGTGGTTAGCGAATGAAGCCCAGGATATCCTTTCTGAGGGCGCAAAAATTTCTCCGCCGGAGACTTACTTCCTCTCCAGATTGGGATGTGAGGAATTGGTGTGTTCCGATTCGACCGGCACGTATTTGTTCCCATTTGAAATCGGTAAAAAGATATGGAGCGAAGAAATTGCCGCTAAGCTGGAATTTGACCTGGACATTCTGCCTAGGCTGGCGCAGTCCACGGAAATCGTAGGCGAACTATCTATAGATGCTGCAGAAGAACTAGGGCTTGTGCCCGGGATACCGCTTGTTCCTGGAGGCGGTGATGGGCAGTGCGCGGCTGTGGGATGCGGCGTGGTGCAGAGCGGTTTATGCATGATCAATATCGGCACAGCGACCGGTGTACAGACTTACCTGCCTGAACCGTTGCTTGATCCGGGTTGCGTACTGAACTGCGCTGCGCATGTGGTGCCAGACGCCTGGGAAATGGAGGGGCATACGCAGTGTTCCGGGGCTGTCTTCCGCTGGCTGCGTGATGAATTTGGGGCTGCTGAACTGGATATGGAGCGAGATTCGGACCTTGACGCCTTTGATCTGCTGGTGGCGCAAGCTGTTCAAGCCCCTCCCGGTTCGGATGGATTATTATTCCTACCGACTTTTAACGGCAGCACCGCGCCGGTTATCGATCAGGGTGCGCGCGGCGCCTACCTTGGTCTGGGACTCAACCACACGCGCGGTCATTTAATCCGAGCGCTGCTGGAAGGCATTTCGCTGGAGATATGCTGGATGCTGGATGCCATAAGCAAGATCGGGGCTGCAATTGACGAGGTTCGCCTGGTCGGCGGCGGATCAAAAAACCAATATTGGAACCAGATGCATGCCGATATCCTGGGCAGACCGGTGGTAACCCTGCATGTGACCGATTCAGCCCTGGTCGGCGCAGCTATGTGCGCAGCAGTCGCTGCCGGATATTATGAAGATTTTTACCAGGCATCCAGGAATTTCGTCCGGATTAAGGAGACTATAGAACCAAATCAGGAAAATACGGCTGTTTACAATAAGTCATTTGAAAATTACCGCCGCGCATTCACGCTGCTGAGTGAGAGCGGCATATTCAGCGATCTGAGAGGCTAAGTGAGCGGACGGCAGGGAAAAAAATGAATTCAAGAGAGAGGCTGATGCTGGCATTGAACCATAAAGAACCGGACCGGGTGCCAATTGATTTCTCCGCAACGACTGTGAGCGGGATTTGCTGGCTGGCGTATGATGAACTGCTTGAAACGATTGGTTTGAAAAGAACCGGGCGCAGTATATTTGATCTGGGCGGGGCGGCGATCATGGGGTTTGCGTTTCCTGATGCAGAAGTGATAGATAGGCTGCATTCCGACACGATCATCGCTAATATGGGTGATCCTGACACGTATGAATTAAAATTTTGAACGCGGTGATTTATATGATACCTATCTTGATCAATGGGGGACCAGGCTGCACCATCCAAATGGCGGTCACTATTTCGATTTTCGTGAGTTTCCAATACAAGAAGGAACCCTCGAAGCCTTTGAGAAGAACAAGGACTGGCCGGACCCATTAGACCCGGGGCGCTTCCGCAATTTTCGAGAAGAAGTGTTAAAAGCAAGGGCGACAGGAAAAGCGGTGGCGGCCTGCCCGCTGTACGGGGGTGGGATATTCGAGCAGCCGGCCCGGATTATGCCCATGGATGAGTGGTTCCTGGGGATCGGTTCCGATCCAAAATTCACTGAGGCAGTCCTGGGGAAGATGTTCGAATTGTATTATAAAACTACGGTAAAGATGCTGGAAGAGGCGGGGGATATTCTGGATGTGTGGGTTTATTGGGATGATCTCAGCGGTCAGAACAGGCCGCTGGTCAGTGAAGAATGGTACTTAAAATTTCTGCAGCCCTTGTATATAAAGCTGTTCGATAAAGTTAAGACCATGACGGAGGCCAAGATCTTTTTCCACTGCTGCGGCGCGGCGCGACCGTGGATTCCGCATCTGATTGAGGCCGGTGTGGATATTATCAACCCGGTGCAGACATCGGCTGCGGGCATGGATACTGCCCAATTAAAAAAGGACTTTGGAGATGATATTGCCTTCTGGGGCGCGGCTTGTGACCCTCAGAATATCCTGCCTTTCGGAACCCCGGAGCAAGTAACGGATGATGTAAAACGGAATGTTGACAATCTGGCTCCGGGCGGGGGGTACGTGTTTGCAAACGTACATAATATTCAGAACCTGGTCCCGCCCGAAAATATTTTAGCCATGTACGACACATGCTATGAATACGGCGTTTATTAGCGATTGATTTTGAGCAGCAAACCAACTGAAATTTATGGGGTATATTCTGCCCACAATACCATCACACACAAGTGCAGTACTGGAATATAAATTTTTACATACATCTAGGTTGAAAGTGAGCGTAATCAAGTTTGATTAAATCAAAAACAGCGATCCTGTCCGATTTTGACGGCACCGTCACACCCACCCAGGTGCTGAACACCATCTATGATAAGTACGCCGCGCCCTCCTACAAGCAGACCCTGGCGCGCTGGGATAAAGGCGAGATCAGCACCATGGAGGAAGTTGAAACGGTGTTTAAAACCGTCAATTCCAGCCGGCAGGATATTGAGGTTTTCCTCAGCACGGTGGAATTGGACCCAGGATTTAGCGCTCTGCGCAAGTTATGCGTAGAGAAAGATTATTTATTTGCCATCCTGAGCGACGGTTTCTGCTGGTATATCGACTATATCCTTAACGGAAACGGTGTGATTGGCACCAAGGTGTATGCCGGCGATATCCACTTTGAGGATAACGGTTTCCGCTTCTCATATCCCTGGTACGACGCCAGCACGCCCATGCGCTGCACTTCCAAGCCGACGATTGTGCGTGATTACCAGCGGCACGGGTATGAAGTTGTGTTTATCGGTGACGGGTTGAGCGACCAGGAGGTGTTGGGCGTAGCGGATGTGGTGTATGCCAAAGATGTGCTGCTGGAATATGCGCTGGAGACAGGGGAGCAGGTAAAGCCGTTTGAAAGTTTGGTGGAAGTGGTGGAGGATTTGAAGGCAGGGGATAGGGGCAAAAGCAAGGGATAAGGTAAAAGCTGGGGATAAGGGAAAACCAGGTGATAGGCGGAAAAGGGAAATGTTTCATTCCCATTCGATGGTGGCGGGGGGTTTGGTGGTGATGTCGTATACGACCCGGTTGACGCCCTTGACTTCATTCACAATTCGGTTGGCGATTAACGAGAGCAGTTCGTGGGGTAGTTTAGCCCAATCGGCAGTCATAAAATCTGTGGTCGTTACAGCCCGCAGGGCGACGGCCTCCTGGTAGGTGCGCTGGTCTCCCATCACACCCACGGATTGGATGGGCAGCAGCACTGCGAAAGCCTGGGCGACAGCACTTCCTTCGAGGACGCCGGGTGTGGATTGAAAATAACCCCCAGATGATAGTTCATCTAAAAAGATGGCGTCAGCAGCCCGCAGTCGATCGAGCCTTGCGAGCGTGATTTCACCCAGGCAGCGTACCGCCAGACCGGGTCCGGGAAAAGGTTGGCGCCATACGAGTTCCCTGGGCAGCCCCAGGTGCTCGCCAACCGCCCGCACTTCATCTTTAAACAGGTATCTGAGAGGTTCTACGATGGTGAAGTTTATGTCGGTCGGCAGGCCTCCCACATTGTGATGGGTTTTGATGCGCTGGGCTTTGGAGCGGTCCGGCGCGCTCGGATTCGACCACGTCCGGGTAAATTGTGCCCTGCAGCAGGTAAGGCGGCAACCCCAATGCCTGGGCCTGTTCTTCAAAAATACGGATAAATAATTCGCCGATGATCTCCCGTTTCCTTTCGGGATCAATCACGCCTTTGAGCGAGGACATAAACTTATCGACTGCATCCACCATAATAAGTTCAACACCCAGGTTCTCCTGAAGGGAGGCTTTTACATGGCCGGCTTCATCCTGGCGCAGCATTCCAGTATCGACAAATACAGCCACCAGCTGGTCGCCGACGGCACTCTGAACCAGGGCGGTCGCCACGCTAGAGTCCACCCCGCCGCTAACCGCGGAAAGAATGTTCTCCTTGCCTACTTTATGGCGAACCGAATCGATGCTTTGCGAGATGATTGAAGCGGGCGTCCAGGTTGGGCTGGCGCCGCAAATATCGATGGTAAACCTGCGCAGAATCTGGCTCCCCCGCGGTGTGTGGTGCACTTCGGGATGGAACTGCAGGCCGTAATAATTCCTGGTAATATCCCCGATGGCTGCTACCGGTGAATTCTGGCTGTCTCCCAGGACCTGAAATCCGGGAGGGGTCGTATCGATGCGGTCACCGTGAGACATCCATACCTGCATATCACCATCTGGTAATAATGGGTTGGGGAGCCGCGTTTTGTACAAAGCAGAACCATATTCGCGTTCCGCTGAAGGCGCCACTTTTCCTCCCAGGGCATATGTCAAGGCCTGCATCCCGTAGCAGATACCCAGGATGGGCAGCCCGCTATCCAGGATATATGACGCTATTTGCGGGGCGTCCGGCTGGTATACGGAAGCCGGGCCTCCGGAGAGGATAAAACCCCTGGGCGAAATGCTGAGCACCTGGTCAGCGGGGGCATCCCATGGGTAGAGCTCGCAGTAGACTTGCAGTTCCCGGATGCGGCGGGTGATCAGCTGGGCGTATTGGGCCCCGAAATCAATTACAGCGATTGAATCGTGCAATTTTATATTTCCGTTGGTGAGATTAAAAGTTGGGTATGTTCATGCGGAAGCACACACTTTCGGGTTTTAATCATCGAACAAAATCTGGTCGCCTTCCATAGCGCGCACCGAGACCAGGGAGATAATGGGCACGTTTAAATACTCAAGAGCCTTCCGGCCGCCTTCGAAGCTTTTTTCGACCAGAGCTCCGATCCCTATGATCTTCGCGCCGGCGGTCTCAGCCAGCTGCACCAATCCCTGGATGGTGGCGCCGCTGGCCAGGAAGTCGTCAATGATCAAGACCCTTTCGCCGGCGCGCAGGTATTCGGGCGATACGATCAATTCCACCATGCGGCCTTTTGTGTGCGAGGGTGATAGGGTCAGGAAGACCTGGTCAGGCATGGTGATCGGTTTGTGCTTACGGGCATATACTACCGGAAGACCCAAATAACGGGCGGTCATCAGAGCCGGGGCGATACCCGATATCTCGGCGGTAAGCACTTTGGTGGCATCAACGTGCTTAAATAAGCGTGCGAATTCTTTTCCACAGGCGTCCATAAGGGCTGGATCGACCTGGTGGTTGATGAATCCGTCAACTTTCAGGATGCCATCCCCTAAGTTAACTCCTTCTATACGTATACGTTCTTGTAATTGTTTCATATGCCTCACCTTCGTATTCCAGCGCGCCTCAGAATGAAGGATGTGTTGAATTATAAAGTCCGTTCGTAATCCTTATTGTAACCGCTGAAGGGGAACCTCCCAAGGAAAATCCACAAAATTGAGTGTTGCGGGGTCATATATTACAGTTATCCTGTGGATATGGGAAATTCGTCATTGGCGGTTTGCCCTTTATCCCCTATAATATTATGGTAAGCCATAAGATTTGACGAGAAAACTATATGGAAGACCATAATTGCAGGCAATTAAGCGAAAACGAGCAAATGTACCTTGTGACGATCGCCAAGCTGCACGAGAGCGGCAACCAGGGATTGATTCCGCTTTCTGACCTGGCCGAGACGCTATCATTTTTACCGGTTTCGGTCAACCAGATGATCCGCAAATTAGCTGACGATGGGCTTTTACAATACCAACCCTACAAGGGTGTCGACTTTACCGAATCGGGCAGTCAAATGGTGCTGCGCATCCTGCGCTACCGCCGCTTGTGGGAAGTGTTCCTGGTCAAACATCTGAAAATGGATCTAGATGAAGCGGACGCCCTAGCGTGCCGCATGGAGCATATTACCTCCGACCAGGTATCGGAGCGCCTGGCGGCTTTTCTGGATTATCCCACCGTTTGCTATCACGGTCATCCGATCCCCAGCCTCGAAGAAAAGACCACCGCCCCGATCACAGTCCCTCTGGCTCAACTGGCTGTTGGGGAGGCGGCGCGTGTAAATAATATTGAAGCCGATCCCGCAGCACGCTCCTTTTTACATGATGAGGGTTTCCTGCCCGGCAGCCAGGTTACGGCGCTGGGTATTGGGGACGACCAGGCAATGCTGCTGGAGATTAACAACCGCCAGGTTTATTTAACGGCGGACCTGGCGAGCAGCGTGGTTGTCGAATACCAGTCCCCAGAATTCGATATTATCCCTTCAAGCGTGGAAGGCTAGTTATGCATTCAGACGATAGTATATTGGATAATGGACACGTGACCCTCAGCAGCCTGGAAATCGGTGAGAGCGGGACTATTGTAAAGCTGAACCTGAAAGGCAGCGTCCGCCAGCGTTTTATGGCAATGGGTCTTGTCAGAGGTGAAAAGGTCACTGTTGAGCGGGTGGCGCCGCTTGGCGACCCGCTTGAATTCCTGGTCAAAGGCTACCACCTGTCCCTCCGAAAATCTGAAGCCAGCCAAATTATCGTCGCCCGGACCAACAACCATGAAAACTGATATTACGGGCAGGACCATGCCGCTATCCATGGTATCCGTCGGAGAGCATGTGCGCCTGATAAAAGTCAACGCGGGGGAGAAATTAGTCTGCCGGCTGGGATCAATGGGATTAACCCCCGGTGTGGAAATGAGGGTGCTGCAGGATTCGGGGGGACCAAAGACGATCTGTGTGCGTGATTCGCGAATAGCACTGGGAAAAGGTGTGGCCCAAAAAATATTGGTGGAACTGATTTAGTGGAACAACTGCATATTGCCATAGCCGGCAATCCCAACGCCGGTAAAAGCACCATCTTTAATGCCCTGACAGGCTCCAAGCAGCATGTAGGCAACTGGCCCGGGAAAACGGTCGAAAAGAAAGAGGGTACGTTTCACTTAGGAGAGCTGGAAGTAAACGTGGTCGACCTGCCGGGTACGTACAGCCTGGCTGCGCTTTCCCCCGAAGAAATTATCGCCCGTGATTATATATTAAACGAACATCCGGACCTGGTGCTGACGGTGATGGACGCCTCCAACCTGGAACGCAATCTGTACCTGACTGTCCAGGTGCTGGAATTGGGCGTACCGGTGGTGGTGATGTTGAATATGGTAGATGTGGCTGAATTGCGCGGCATTACCATTGATGAGGAACGCCTGAGCCAGGCGCTCGGATCGCCCATTATTCGCTCAGTTGCCAGTAAAGGGGTGGGCGTTGGTGAATTAAAAGAGGCCATTGTAAATTATGCGCAGGGGTTATCTGCATGAGCGTGGATACCTTTAAGGCAGGCAAAACCTTCGCCATCGATTACGGCAGGGATATTGAACCTGAGATCAAGCTCCTTCAGGACCTGATTGAACACACCCCGGCTGCGCGCTCGATCTACCCGGCGCGCTGGCTGGCGATAAACCTGCTGGAGGGAGATACCAGTCTGCGATCCAGGCTGGCGGTATTGGCAGGCGGTCAAAGACTTATAGATGAAGCGCAGGCAAGCATCCAGCGGCTGGAGAGGATTTACGGTGACGAGGCGGATATTATCATCCCCGATTACCGCTATGGGTGGATCAATGGTTTAGTGCGGCAGGCGGTCACGCGCCCCGAGGCGGAGGACCTGACTCCTTCGGATCGAATAGACAGGATTGTAACCAACCGGCTGCTCGGCATCCCGATCTTCCTGCTGGCGATGTGGGCGGTGTTTATGCTGACCTCAGAAGTTTCGGGGCCTTACCTGGATTGGATTGAAGGGATTGTCCGCGGTCCGGTCACCCATTGGGCAGCCTCCATCCTGGGGATGCTGGGTCTGTCCGGGTCGTGGGTGGAGAGCCTGATCGTGGACGGAATTATCACCGGTGTGGGAGGGGTGCTGGTCTTTATCCCGGTGCTGATGTTCCTGTATTTTTCATTAACCATGCTCGAGGATTCGGGTTATATGGCTCGAGCGGCATTCGTGATGGACCGCTTGATGCAGATGATCGGGCTGCACGGAAAAAGTTTTTTACCCATGCTGGTCGGATTTGGATGTACGGTGCCGGCATTTTATGCCACGCGCACCCTGGAAAACGAGAAGGACCGCGTGCTGACCGGTCTGCTGGTGCCGTTTATGAGCTGCGGGGCGCGCTTGCCGGTGTATGTGCTGTTTGCGGCCATATTTTTCCCGCGAAGTGCCGGAACGGTGGTGTTCAGTATGTACTTGCTGGGGATCGTAGTAGCAGTGGTATTGGGGATCGTGCTTAAAAATACGCTGTTTAAAGGCAAGGAAAAATCGACTTTTGTGATGGAACTGCCGCCTTACCGCATGCCCAATTTTCGCGGGGTGTGGCTGCATACCTGGGAACGCACGGGCGCTTTTATCAAGAACGCCTGGACGCTGATAATGGCGGTTTCGATTATTTTATGGTTCCTGCTGGCGATCCCAGCGCCGGGTGGAGAGGGTTCTTTTGCCGAAACGGATGTGGATAACAGCTTGTTCGCTACCGCTTCGGGTATGGTTGCACCGGTATTGGAGCCGCTGGGTTTCGGCACGTGGGAAGCGGCTGGTTCGTTGATGACTGGTTTTGTAGCCAAAGAGGTGGTGGTCAGCACCATGGCGCAGATCTATGGGGTGGGTGAAGCCGCGCAGGGGTTTCTACAGACCACGTTCCTCGAGGACCTGCGCTTCATAATTGTGGGATTCGTCCAGGCTACCTTCGATACGATTAAATCCATCCCTTTGATATTTGGGATCGATCTTTTTGAAGAGGTTGATCCCGAAGTTGGATCATCTGCGCTCATGAGGTCCGTTTATGCCAGCTTTCAAGTCTCCAGCGGCGGGTACGGCGCGCTAGCTGGGCTGGCTTTTATGGTGTTTGTGCTGATATACACGCCCTGCATGGTGGCAATCGCGGCCGAACGACAGGAACTGGGGACCAAATGGATGTGGGTCAGCATTATCGGTCAGCTGGTCCTGGCGTGGATGCTGGCGCTGGTCGTTTTCCAGGGCGGGAAGGCGTTGGGATGGGGATGATTGAGTAACGGAAAATGTTAAGTCAAGTGTTGAGAGAAATCAAAAAGTCCGGCAGCACGATCAGCCTGGATGACCTGAGCCGCAGGTTGGGTATTGAGGCCAGCGCTCTGGAGGGTATGCTGGATTACTGCGTTCGAAAAGGTATCCTTCGTGACAACGATGGAGATGCTGGTCATGATGGCTGCCATTGTGATTGCGGAGGCTGCGGCAGCGGCTGTGAGGGGTATCAGGGCTGCTCTTTCATTGCTAAAATGCCGAAGATGTATACGCTGGGGGAGCAGGAGGAGCGCGGGAACCATTCTGTTTAACATATTGTCACTTCAGCCCGCGCGCTGGTATCAAATGCCAATACACATCGAGGGTGATTTGGATTTTGTCGCTCTATTAGCAGTAGGACTTTAAGGTTATTCTCTCAAATAATACTCGTGAGTAGCGCAAGGTTTACTCTGCCACCATTCAATATTTAAATTGATAATTTTCGTAAAGTGAGGTATTATTGCCAAACCAGATTAATTAGGAATTTTTCCTAGAGTGGTGGCCTCGTGGATTTAGCCCTCGACGTAATACACATAGAATGTGCACCCAACGCCTGGACTCCTTCAGAGACCGGGCGTTTTGTATTATGTTAGCTATATTTCTTTTTACATTTTTGGTTGGCGAATATGAATAAAGCATACTTTTCTTCCCATTCAAATTACAAACGTATTGTGACAGATATAAGTGCATGGCTTAACCACAGGCAACCACCAGAAGAAGTTGTTTTATTTGGCACAGCTTTGCTGGTAGGTCTAGGCGCTGGAGTTGGGGCAGTTCTTTTCCGTTATTTAATCCAGGCGGTAAGTTGGGTTGGCTACACATGGTTTCCAAGCATCACCAGTAGTTGGGGTAACGCTTACGTGGTGATAGTGCCAGCTGCAGGTGGATTGATCGTTGGCCTCCTGGTTTATTTTTTCGCTCGCGAAGCCAAAGGACATGGTGTCCCCGAGGTGATGGAGGCCGTGGCTATCCATGGGGGGCGCATTCGTCCCCGGGTGGCGTTGATTAAATCGCTGGCTTCCTCAGTTTGTATTGGAAGCGGCGGCTCCGTCGGTCGAGAAGGACCGATTGTTCAAATCGGTTCGGCCATTGGTTCTTCTCTCGGACAAGCCTTACATCTGTCCAATGACCGTGTGAGAAATTTGGTCGCTTGCGGCGCTGCAGGAGGCATCGCGGCGACGTTTAATGCACCAATTGCAGGTGTGATTTTTGCTTTGGAAATCATTCTAGGTGATTTCAAATTGCATTATTTCATCTCGGTTGTCATTTCATCTGTAACTGCCAGCGTGATCGGTCGGGTTGTGTTCGGCGATCTTCCCGCCTTCCCTTTGCCGACTGAGTATGGTGTCAACAGTCTTTGGGAGTTTGGCTTTTATACCGTCCTTGGAATTCTAGCAGCAATTGTCGGGGTTATCTTCGTTCGATCGTTATACTGGACTGAGGATCTCTTCGAAAAGTGGAAGAGTGTCCCGGAGTGGGTGCAGCCCGCCGTTGGAGGCGCTTTATTAGGAGTACTGGCCTTAGCATACCCATTGTTTACACCCACTACATGGGTGGGAATACCACAAATCTATAATGTTGGTTATGAGGTTATCGGCGATGCATTGTCAAATCAACTCTTATTAGGGGTAGTATTATCTCTATTGGTTTTGAAAATCATCGCAACCAGTTTAACGTTAGGGTCAGGAGGTTCAGGTGGGGTCTTCGCTCCTGGATTGTTTATGGGTGCGATGCTGGGAACGGCTTTTGAGCTATCTATAAGGATATTATTTCCTTCGATTGTTGCTCCCCCGGGAGCATATGCCTTAGTAGGGATGGCAGCCGTTTTTGCAGCAAGTGCGCATGCGCCGATTACTGCCATAATAATTTTATTTGAGTTAACCGGGGATTATCGCATTATCCTGCCTCTTATGCTCGCCGTTGTGGTGGCAACACTCCTGGCTCAAAAGATGCTCGCTGGTAAGTCAATCTATACTTTGAAGCTCTCTCGACGGGGTGTACATCTGCAATCAGGACAGGATATTGATGTCTTGGAGGGGATAACCGTTGACGAAATTATGACTCAAGAGATTGATTCATTGTCCTGTGACACTACGCTCTCAGAACTATCCAGGATACTATTGCAAACTCGCCATCATGGTATGGCAGTATTGAATGATCAAGGAAAGTTCTGGGGATTAGTAACTGTTACAGATCTGGATCGTGCTATCGACCAAAATTTGCCTGGTGATACACTTGTTTCGGTTGTTGGAACGGAAAGTTCAAATTTACTGTTAGCTTATCCGGATGAAACCATGGGAGAAGCTTTGTCCCGTATGGGCATTCGTGGGGTAGGCCGCTTGCCGGTCGTCTCTCGCGAGAACAGTGACCATTTGTTAGGCCTTATCCGGCGTGCGGATATTATCCGTGCCTACAATCTGGCTCTTGCCAGGCGAGCTGAGATACAGCGGGATACCCGACATGCACGCAATGGCGCCGTAGAAGGTACAGAGTTCGTTGAACATACATTATCTGCAGGTAAAAAAGTCATTGGTAATGCGGTAAAAGATATCGCGGTCTGCTTGCCCAATGAAAGTATTTTGATTTCAATCAACAGAGATGGAAAGGTGCTCGTCCCCCATGGGAATTCGGTGATCCAAGAAGGGGATCAAATCACAGCATTTATTCGCAGTGAAGATGTAGAAGCCCTTAACCAATGTATGCATAACGAGGAGATTGAAGGGAAGTAAATCCCGGAATATTGAATACGCTCATAAAATGATCGGATACTTTGGGCCCGTAGCTGATATCGTTATTGAAATAGAAGTTTAGAAAATGAAACGCTGACACTTATCAGATGAGTTGTTAATACTTTTCTAACATCGAAGTACTATTATTAACATGATTGCAGAAATTACTGAGTAAACGATTATTAGGAAGAGAAATCATCGATATTTATTTCGAATAATAATAACAAATTATGCACTTCTTGGTGAACATGGATTTACCTGAAGTGACCTCCCCTAAACACAAGAGAAGGCCCTTGGGTAATCCGAGGGCTTTTTCTTATCCACGCAATGCCAAATACATATGAGAGAAAAATCAAAATGTTAACAAATCAAGCAAAAGCAAACCAATTTGGGTATTGGTTAAGTTCGTCTGAAACTGACCAAGCTCCTGGGGGTAATCGACTTGATATAGTTCTCCACGAAAACCCAACTAGTATGGAATTTGGGATCAGATGGATCGATATTTCGGTTAAATCCAGAGATGACACAATAGAATTTCTCAAAATCCAACACCCCTGGTTAGATGAGCGAACCTATCAGGTCTGTGCAGGGCTGATCGAAATAGTTGGTGACAAAGCCGAAAAGTTCGAGGCATTTACACTAGGAGGTCGTTTGCAAATAGATACTCAAGAGAGGTTTACGGCATGCACCCTGGAGTCGCCCATCCCTATTCTGGTAATCACAGATGCGAGACCAGCAGAGGCATTATTTGTTGATGAGATTAAAATTATGCTTGCCGAGCGAAGGGCAGAACGGTTGACTGAGCCAAATTCCTATGAAAAACGCCTGATCAACGCCGATCCACTGGAACTGTATATATCACTAATGAATGCTCTAATCGAAAAAATGGAGCACTCCCAACACAAAGATAACTCCCCGATTATGAAATTGCGAAATTTTATCCATTCTGAAATCAAGCGTCTCCGGGATGAAAGCTTTCGACCTTCATATATGCCCCGCCCTATCGAAGATATCCTTTGAGTAACACTAATGCCTATTTATACTTTTAACTGTACTGTTTGTGGAACAACTTTTGATAGGAAACACCATATGAATGATGGTTTGTCGGAAGTTAGTTGTCCGAACGGTCATACAAAAATCCGTAGGGTCTATTCTGTCCCATCGATCATTTTCAAAGGATCTGGTTTTTATGTCAATGACAGCCGAAAGAAACCAGCGAAAGTGAAGGAAGGAAAGTAATATGAACAACACAACAAAAGACTTCAAGGATTTAAAAAAGCCGCAGGAAATCCTGATGTTGATCACGAACCAATCCCACTTTGGAAATTGTTATTGATAACCCATGATCACAACCAATCCTTCCAACCAACCATTGAGGAATGTGAAGAGTTGTTAGAATTTGATGCTGAATTACTTGCGGAAAATGGGGAATTGGATGAAATTAAGCCGATGCTCGCCTACCATCTAATGCTCTGTGCGCCATACATGGAACAACTTGAAGATTGGTCAAAAAAACTCATTGTTCTTATGGAAGGTCATTTATCACATTCATAAAGGAATTATCTACCTTTCTCTCCATAGTCAAGACCAATGTTTTTGTTACCTCCGGACTGGTATACCACCGGCTGGAGCAACCCCTCGCGTTTGGTTAAGTTATGAGTTGACTTAAGCACATCACTTGAATCAATGCAGGTAATCCAAAAAGACTTATCGGCTTCTGGCAGCACGAATTTCTTAATAGCATAACTGTAGATCAGGTCAAGAATGTGTAATCCCTGGTAATTCCATGGTGGACAACCCGCTACAGCCCATATCTCCTGTCGCTTTAAAAAATGCGGCTTTGAGAACCTCTCCAGACAGGCATCCTACGCAATGGGGGTGGAAGATAATTTCTTTGAACTGCGCGCAATGTTTTCAGGATCCGAGCGCACATTTAAGGACCTGTCTCTTTAAAACTCAATTCGCAGCATTCGACGGAACTCCAAGCTCTAATAAAGTTACAGCAGCGCTTGTGAGGGATATCAGGGCTGCCCGTTCATTGCTAAAATACCGAAGATGTATTCGCTGGGAAAGCGGGGGGATTGAGGGTTCTTTCGCTGCATTCTTGTAGACTGAACTCTACCCATAAGGACTTTCAGCCGAGCACAGGTCCTTCGCTCCCTCAGGATAAGCCTGCGCATGTGCTTATTCATCCATGAAGATGGAAGTTCGGCTATAGCCCATCATCAGTGGTTTCAAGCGCGGGATTTAAATACTGACGCTCTATGATCGCATATGAAAACGAATTTACGCCTCAGCGCTTGAACTGGCGCGGCAGCAGGATGATCCCCAGCCATACGAACCACACGATCTGACCCAATGCGAAAACCATCACCACGATGTCGAAGAGAGCCGGGATAACCGTGAGTAAGCCCGCAATGCCGATCACCACGCCCAGGTAGTTAAGCGCTTTAGGCAACTCTCCACCCCGAAAAGCCCCCCAACTTACCAGCAGAATCCAAATGCTGCCTACAATCTCGATCCCGCTCAACCCTCTAAACACAGTTTCGATCGTCAGCCAGACAGTCCCAGCTTGAGCCGGGTCCGTGCTGGAAAGAGCGATTACTGTGTCCATGCCCTCGTTGTAGAGCGTTCCGCTGGCAATCAGCAGACCGGACCAGATTAGCCCGAAGACGGCCGCCACCTGCGCTATTGCAGGCGAGCCAGCCTTCAACCGATCGTAGAGCGCTAACGCCAAGACTACCAGAAATACGCCGAATACAACATAAACCAGCAAGTGCAGTATGGATAAGATGGTCTGGTTCTCAGCCAGTGAAGCTACCTTCTGGACAGGATCGACAATACCAGAGATGTCTACTACTGCTAGAAAACCCACCATGCCAACGATATATGCTGCTGCCAGGTACAGGGCACCAATTCCGCCCATTTTCTGTAAATTCTTCATGATTTATCTCCTATTCTTTTCATTATGTAATTTGTTATATTCAACGATCCTGTCAGGATTAACTATTATGTTCCACAGTGATGACTAAATTTCCCTTTTTGGCTCCAGTTTCGACATACCTGTGCGCCTCGACAATTTGTTCCAGGGGGTAGGTTCTATCTATGACCGTAATTAACTTGCCCTGCTCAATCAACCCTTTGAGGAAAACTAAATCTGCAATCGTTCCACTGGCTGCCTCCATAACTACTTTATTGCTGCTCCTCATTCTGGTCCACAGCGCTTGAAACATCTGAGAGAGGTGGTTGGCTAAAAGATAGGTTCCGTTTTCCTTTATAGATCCTGCACTGCGTGAAAACGATATCTTTCCTACCACATCAAAAATAACATCATAGACCTCACCATTTTTAGTGAAATCTTCTTGCGTGTAATCAACCACATGGTCAGATCCGATCGAGCGCAGCATGTCCAATTTCTCCGTGCTGTCCACAGCAGTCACTTCCGCCCCGTAGTTCTTTGCAAGCTGTATCGCAAAAGTGCCTATACTTCCACCCGCGCCATTAATCAATATTTTTTGTCCGTTCTGGATATTTCCTAATCTAAGGAAATGCAATGAATCTCGACCACCAAATGGAACGGTGGCGGCTTCTTCATAGGTCATATTGGACGGTTTTATAGCCACCCCCCCTTCCATCACTCCTGATACTTCTGGCAGACATATATACTCGGCATTTGCGCCAAAACCCATTCCAGCAGATCCGAATACCTGGTCTCCTACTTTAATTGCTTTACATCTTTACCTACTGCTTCAATTTCCCCTGCAACCTCAGACCCCGGTATTTTATTTCTTGGTCTTGTGAAACCAAAACCTGCTCGCAGCATGAGCTGATATGCGAAAGGCAAATTGAGACTTCGCATCTCACAATCGCCGGCAGTTACTGTAGTCGCATATATTTTTACCAGTACTTCATTATCCCTGGGAGTTGGTTTGTCTACTTCCTGGAGCTGAAGGACATCCGGTGGTCCGTATTTTGTCGTTATAATGGCTCTCATTTTATCCTTTACTCCTAGAAATTAAGGAAGCTACCAGCAGACCAAAGCCCAAACCCGCTAACATACTTCCAACGAATGCCAGTGGAGATTGCTCCAGGAAAAAGAATCCAACACCCAAACCAAGCAATAAACCTCCACCAACAGCCCATGAACTCTTGTCGTCCTTTTTACTTTTATTTTGATTTTCCTGATCCATTTTCTTCACCTCGTTTCTTTTAAATTATACAAAATTTTATGTCTCTGTAGGAACAAGGGTTTGAATGCGAAAATATTACACGTGCGCTCTCGCACAATGGGGCTGTTCCAAAGACTGCGCTGCCTGCCGTTTTTGATCAGCGATCCAGCGCTTGCAAGGCAAAATATTGAAGGATCATCAGCAGCAAAGGGAAGGCGATTGCAGTAATTGCAAGTCGAGCGGTGTCCGATCTCCACGGCCAGGTTGGGACTTCACTAATTCTCTTGTGCTGGATCTCCAGGCTGGCAATCGAACCATTTAACCTATCCGTCGCGGCGTATTCGTTTTCATCAATGCTTTGGTTCAGCTTTGTAAAAAGGTCCAGGGAGCGAAGGTTGATTTCATCCAGGGCCTCTTCCTTTTGCTTTTCAATAAGCGTGTGAATACCCCACAGCGGCCAAACAAAGATTGCCGCGGCCATGATGGTTAACATCATTGAATATGCAAGCAGCACCGGATCCGCTAATAATTCTGGGTTTATCAGCATCCATACATATAAAAAAGCCAGCAGTCCCAAAGCCGTTGAGGCAGTCAGCCGCGAGAAAGCGTGTAACGGCCGTAATTGAAACAGGTTAATGCGGATGTGATTCGAATTGATTGAATTAACTAACCGCAGCTGCCTGAAGGTGTGATAGATAACCACGCCAAACAAAAATGCGGAGCTTTTATCAACGATCTGAAAAACGACATTGAATACCGGTAACTGTCCAAGAGCCGCGTAGCGCACCGGCGCGGTCGAGACCAGTGGGGTCAGCATCGTGCTGACCATGATAACCAGACCCGCAATCAGCGGCCTGAGAAGAGGCATATGCGTGAGCTTGAATTCGTAATCATCGAATTCTCTCTCGGTGATTTCAAGCATGGGTTTCAAGGAAATCACGGCAGTCGCAGCCTGGTTATCAAGCAGGTGGATCTGCGCTAACAGGAAAGGTGTCGCCAATCCATTGAAGATAATGACAGGCAGTAGTTCATCGGCAAACAAGCCGCCGTCCAACCACAGGAACAGCATCTGAACCAGTATCAGCGCAAATCCAAAAACTACATAGAAGACCCACGCTTGTACTGGAAGGTTTTCAACCCAACCGGTGAAGCGATCGATCCAGCTGAGCTTAAAAGGCTGCTCTTTATTATTCACTGTCATAATACTAGTCTCTTAGATACGGTTCGTATCTCGCATAGATTGTGATTTCATTTCCCGCCTGACTCAGAACTTGTTCCTGTCTAACAACACAAAAAAGCCAGCATAGGTCAAATATCCCAAACTGTAGTATGGTTTCGCGGCTGAGCGAAGTCCGAATGCAGTATTTTGTAGGCTTTAATTATCAGGCTCCACAATTATGACTACTTTTCCTTGGGTGTGACCTTCGTCCAGGTATCGGAATGCCTCGGGGGTCTCGCTCAACGGGTACGTTCTGTCGATGACCGGATGGACCTTGCCGGATTCAATGAGCTCCTTCAGGACAACCAGGTCCTCATTCTTCGGAATGGCGAGATACGGGCGACCCTGCTGGCTCACAAACGCTGACAAAATGAGCGCTTTGATAGTGTAACCCAAACCGGCAAGGCCGCTGTTAGGTATGAAGGTACCATCGGGGGTGAGCACGCGTCTAAACTCAGACAACGAATGGTTCGCCACCTGGTCGAGGATGAGATCGTAACGCTGCTCGTTTTGCGTGAAGTCCTCTTGGGTGTAATCAATGACATGGTCTGCGCCGATCGACCGGACCATGTCCACGTTCCTCGTGCTGCAGACACCGGTCACTTTCGCTCCGTACGCCTTGGCAATTTGTACGGCGAAAGTACCCACGCCTCCCGAGGCGCCATTGATCAAGACCTTCTGCCCTGGCTGTACCTTTCCCGCATCGCGAATACCGAGCAGGGCGGCTAGCCCTGAAGTAGGTACGGCCGCAGCTTGCTCAAGAGTGAGGTTGGTTGGCTTCGGCAAGAAGTTTACCTCTCCAGCATTCACATACTCGGCGCAGGTGCCATTGCTCGTGCCGAATACCTCATCACCTGGTTGAAACTTCTCTACGTCCTTACCGACCGCCTCAACCTGTCCCGCCAGATCGTATCCCGGAATATTGTCCTTTGGTTTAGGCCACCCGGAACTCATGCGCACGAGGTATGGAACGCCTCTCATGACGAAGACGTCACCTGCGTGGAGGGCAGCTGCGTGAACGCGTATTAGTACTTCGTCATCCTTGACCAGCGGTTTGTCGATCTCCTTGAATTCTAAGACATCAGCTGAACCGTAGGCGTTTTGTACAATTGCTTTGATTTGTGAATTCTCCTTTGTTCCGTAATTTCGGTCGTTCCGTATTATTATATTCCACAGTTGTGACTACATTCCCCTTTTTATGCCCAATACCGACATACCTGCGAACCTCACAAGGGTGTAATTTGCAGTATTACGCCCGCGTAGATGTGTATGTCTTCGAAGCAGTGATAACTAAGATGAGATTTTCACGCTGCTCTGTTCAGACCACTTCCAGGCATACCAAACCGTCAAAACATTAAACACAAGTCCTACAAGTATCAAAAATTTGTCATAAGCGGAAGGGTATGTAGGCAGTCCAACCAGATTAAAGCCAAACAGGATGATGGCAGCGGCGACGCTTAACCAGCGAATCGCGGGATACTTCAATGTTATCGACAGGAAGACCATAACAATCGGAATCAACATTAGTATTGCGGCTCCAAACCATATTGCTTGAGTCCCTTGCATATCTCCAATTTCTCCTGCGACAAAGTCACCGCTAAATATTCGCAGCACATCCCCCAAAAGATAGGTTAACATCAGGGCTGTCCATAACGCCGAAAGCTTTATCCTCACATCTTCCATTATTCAAACTCCTTTTTCATGATTGGTAATAAGCAATGTTTTATATCACCAGCCGCTCGACCACAGCCTGTCCGATATTCGATCTATAAACGGGAATGTTTCTACTTTACGAGCACTCAATCGCTGGGATGCCCCATTGTTATAACTACGCTGCCCTTTTTGTGCCCTTTATCGACGTACCTGTGCGCGTCAACCATTTGTTCAAGTGGATATGTGCGATCTATGACCGGTTTTATTTCTCCCGCCTCGACAAGCTCTTTGAGGAAAATCAAATCTTCTTTGTGCTCGGGGACCTGGCCAGCGAGTACTTTTTGACTGCCTACCAATGAAGTCCACCCCATTTCAGCAAAAGCTTTCAGCCCACCTGCGCCTGCCAGACACA
This sequence comes from uncultured Chloroflexia bacterium, assembly GCA_963753725.1. Classification (GTDB taxonomy): domain Bacteria; phylum Chloroflexota; class Anaerolineae; order Anaerolineales; family UBA4823; genus CAVWDI01. The sequence goes on from CAVWDI010000010.1 coordinate 736,579, forward strand.
GTCCATCTTCCGTCAGCGAGCTTTTACAACCGGCAAATGTGGTTTTTCCCACCGTGTCATATATAATGTCATAGGTCTGGCCGTTTTTGGTAAAGTCCTCTTTTGTATAATCGATGACCTGGTTCGCTCCCAGAGATTTAACCAATTCCAAATTGGTCGTGCTGCATACTCCGGTGACTTCTGCCCCATAGTATCTGGCTAGCTGAACCGCAAATGTGCCGGTGTCTCCGGATGCTCCGTTGATAAGGACTTTCGAACCGCTGCGAACGTTCGCTTTATCTCGCAGGAAAAACAAAGCGGTATGCGCCCCAAATGGAACAGCAGCAGCCTGCTCATAGTTAAAGGTTGGACGGTTTTGCCGCCAGACTTCCATCTTCCGGCAGACAGACATACTCCGCATAAGCCCCATATCCAAGTTCTCCAAAAACTTGGTCACCAGTTTTAAATTCCTTTACATCTGCCCCTACCGCTTCTACCTGTCCCGCCAGCACGGTCCCTAAGATAGACATTTTTGGCCTTCTAATACCAAACATTAATCGCGGCAGGAAGCCGAAACCGGAAGGGACAAAAACAAAACCGCGCGCGTTGGCGTCAGCGGTTGTGACTGTAGTTGCATAGACCCTGACCAGCACTTCATTTTCCTTTGGAACTGGTTTATCAACTTCTTCGAGATGAAAAACATCCGGCGGTCCGTATTCTTTGTACACCATTGCCTTCATAAAAAACCTCCTAATATTTTTTGGGCTGTATTACTGCCTGCTTGTAGACCCCGCTGATTTTTTCGATCGTGTTTTCACGGAGAGCGTAGGGGAAAAGTTTCCGCCTGTTGCAGGGTGAGGGCGTTATTTCTGTATAGATTTGCCGAAAGTCTGATAAAAAGATTAACGGCTAACACGAAAAAACCAGTACTGTAATCGATTATCCCCAAGAAGGGAAGTAAAATTGGTACCCAATAGAAAACGTTGTAAATTATATAAATTAGCCGGTTAATCATACCCGGTTTGAGAGGAGCGTCCTCAGTGGAATTTTTCCGTACCCATGCGAACCGCATGTTTGCCTGCTGCTCGACAATAGTTCAGTAAACCACCCCGATAAGCACAAGTCCGATAAAAGTGGCTTTGTCAGACAAGACAGATGTGGATAAAGCAAATATTATATACGCCAGTAAAATCAAGCCTCCTGCCAGCGAGAGCAAATTGCTCCAACGTAAAGTTAAGAATTTTTCCTTTGTCATAATGTTCGTCCTTTCCGCCTATCGAATTCCAGAATTTTTACGTAAATCGAAGATCAATTCTGGTTAGAATGCGCAACAGTTATCACGACATTTCCCACCTTGTGCCCTTTTTCTACATAGCTTTGCGCCTCGGCCATCTGTTCCAATGGATAACACCTATCTATGACTGCTTTTAACTTTCCCGCCTCGATCAGCTCTTTGAGGGTGATTAAATCTACCGTCCTTTCGCTGGCTGATCTTAAACCTGTAAAGGCGATCACTGCCTTTTTACTGCCTATGATCGAAGTCCACAGCATTTGAAGTATGATCCCCAAGGAAAGAGTCGCTTCAAGGAAAATACCTCCTTCCTTCAACGCTGCTTTACTGCGTGAAAACGTACTCTTGCCTACTGTGTCAAAAATTACATCATAGGTCTCACTGCTGTTGGCATAGTCCTCTTTGGAGTAGTCAATCACTCTGTCGGCTCCCAGGGATTCCACCAACTTTAAGTTCCCGGCGCTGCATACCCCGGTCACATCTGCTCCGTAGTGTTTGGCAATCTGAACCGCAGCAGTACCTGTGCTTCCGGAAGCGCCGTTGATAAGCACTTTATCTCCGCTTTTAATGCCCCCTGCATCTCTAAGAAAAGGCAGCGCGGTTAATCCTCCATCACAGCAGGCGGCTTCCTCGTAGGTCATATTGGATGGTTTTATCCCCAGCGTGGCGCCAACTTCTGGCAGACATACGTACTCGGCATAAACACCGATTCCCATAGTAGTCCCAAAAACTTGGTCACCTACCTTGAATAATTTTACATCTAGCCCTACCGCCTCAATTTCCCCGGCCAGCTCAGTCCCCTGTATGGGATTTTTTGGTCTTGTGAGACCGCTGAAAAATCTACCGATAAATGGTTTACCCTGTCGAAAGGTGCAGTCCACTGCCGTTACCGTTGTTGCGTGTATCTTGATGAGCACTTCATTATCTTCAGGAAGGGGTTTATCCACCTCTTTAAACTGAAGGACATCGGGGGGTCCATATTGGGTACAAACAATTGCTTTCATTTTAGTATCCTTTTCTTTTAGATATGCTTATTTTATCCCGGTTATATCTGTGTTGGCAGATCCTGAGGTGGCTGCATGTGCAGATGATTTGAATCCTTTAAAGATCAACCAAATCCCAATGCCTAATGAACTTAAAATAAGTCCACTGAGCGCACTGGCAGCAGCGACGAACAGGAATGCTGCTCCCAAAAATCTGGCGGTATTCTTATCTGTATTCATTTTTTCCTCTTTTCAACTAATTATTTGATTTGTCCTGTACAACCAGCCTGTCAGGTTTTTAATATGCTTCACAGTTGCGACTACATTCCTTTTAAATTGCCCTGTTTCAGTATACTGTGAACCTCGGCAGTCTGTTCCGACGGAGAGCTTCTACTTTTATCCGATATCGTCCTGGAAGTATGTTTGACTGCATATTATAGTTGAAGAACTCTGATGTAAATCCCGCGTATTTGTCGGGAGCGCTGCGCAGCATGCCTGCGGCGAAGCGAAGAGTCTAGATTTTTCACTTCGTTCAGTATATAAATATGGATATTCCCGACAGTCTCTCTCAAATAACGAGAATTCGTGGGTCCGTTAAAAAAAGTTATAATTATCAGCCATGCAGTATGAGATTTATTATGTATATTGGTAAATTTTTCTTCAAACGACCGGAGATCCTCTTAACCGTGATCCTGGCAGCAGTTCTGTCGGGGTGCAGCCTGGCGTCGAATACCGTATCGCAAAGTACGCCGGCTGCCATCCTGGAAGCAGGCGCTGCGCAAAATACAATCGTGCGCACTCCCCAGCCGCAGGATTCGCAAGAAGTAGAGGTTTTTACTAATACAGTCACGGCCACTCCTGAAGTGCCAACCGCGCTGCCCTCGCCGGGTGTGGATTATCTTTCAATCGAATACCCGCCCAGCGAGATCGAATATGTGATCCCATTAACCGTACGGCATGTCGGAGCTGACCGGGCTTCTTTGTTCTTTGAGCTTGACCAGCCGGCGCAAGGACAATTGATATACCGTCCTCAATCCCCCGAGCTTTCTTATGGGGGACAGGTACCCATTGATCCAACCCAGACCCGCCACATGATCGACCTGGATGGATTGGCGCCAGACAAAGAATATGTTGCGCTGGTGCTGCTGGGTAGGGAGACTGAGTCGGGCAGTTTCAAACAACCGACATTTGATGGTGAAACATGGGGCGCAGTAAATTTCAACACCCAGGGAGAACTACCCTTGCGCATAGGCGTTCTGGGTGACGCCAGTTTCGGGGACGAAGCCACCACACAGCTGGTGCAGCTGATGGCGGGTATGGACCTTGATTTTGTGATTCACACCGGTGATGTGGTTTACGAGACCGACAACTCGGACATGGTCTCTTCATATGTGGAGAAGTTCTACAAACCGTTTTCCCCACTGCTGCATAAGGGGCCGGTTTATACCGTGATGGGCAACCACGATTATGACGCTTCCGTGCAGTATGATGGAGCGCCGTTTTACGATTACGCCTTTCCTCCCTTTGAAGACCCAACCTTCGAATATCCGCCAGAACGGCGCGGCAACCAGTTCTACGCCCACACAATGGGGGACATCCAGTTCCTGTTTCTCGATTCGCAGGCAATTTTCGGCGAGGGGGGCCGGGCGGAGCAGGATGCCTGGATGAAAGAACGACTGGCTGATCCAAGATTCAGAGTGACCATCCCGATCTTCCATGTTAGCCCCTACAGCAGCAGTATCGTGCATCCGGATGACGGTACGCCGGTGCGCCAGTCCTGGAATTACCTGTTTGAGGAGGCGAACGTACCGCTGGTGTTCTCGGGACATTTCCACCACTACGAGCGCTTGAGCGCCAATGATATTACCTATATCGTAAGCGGCGGGGGTTCTTCCACACTGTATGCTGAAGGGGCTCGTCTGCCGGAAAGCCACATCTTTGCGGCGCGCACGCATTTTGTGCTGCTGGAGATTTACCAGGACCGTATTGAGTTAAAAGCGATATCGAAGGAGGGGGACACCTTCGACCAGGCGACGATCCCTCTAAATTGAGTTTGTTTTTGGTGACATAAGTATAATTACTCTTATGGACTACGAAATTATCACAGTTCTGCTGATCTTGGCAGGCGCGGTACTGCTGTTCATCACGGAATGGATCCGGGTGGACGTTGTGGCGCTGATGGTGCTGGTCAGCTTGACGTTAACAGGTGTGGTGACGCCGTTTGAAGCCCTGTCGGGTTTCAGCAATATGTCCGTGATCACCGTGTGGGCCATGCTGATCCTGAGCGCGGCGCTGACTAAATCAGGTGTGGCGCAGTTCGTGGGCGGGAAGGTGTTTAAAATTGCAGGAAACGATCAAGTGCGCCTGATCCTGGTTATCATGATAACTGCAGGCTTGCTGTCGGGTATTATGAACAATATCGCTGTGGCGGCCTTCATGCTGCCGGTTGTGATTGATATGTCCAACCGGACGAGGATCCGCGTTCGAAACTGTTGATCCCGCTGGCCTTTGCCTGCCTTATGGGAGGCTTAACCACACTGATCGGGACACCTTCCAATATCCTGATCAGTGAATCTCTGTTTGCATACGGGTTAAAACCATTCCAGATGTTCGATTATACTCCCGCTGGCGCGGCTGTACTTGCGGCAGGGACCTGTTTTGTGGTCTTGATCGGATATAAGATGCTTCCTTCCAGGAATATTCTGAGCGGGAGCCGTAAAGCAGAAGATGTAAATTCAAGTGAGTTGTTCAGCATCGAAGAACGTATTTTCATAATCGATTTGGAACCAGGTTCGCCGCTATCGGGGAAGCGGCTGGCGGACAGCCGGTTGAGCGCGCTGTTTGGGATCAATGTTATCGCCATTAACCGGGCAGGAGAGACAATACTTGCCCCACCGTCCAATGAGATATTGTTGGAGGGGAACCAATTAATTGTCAGCGGCAGGCAGGATGAAATTGAGAAAATCCGGGGCAAAGACCAATTTATTGTTGGAGAGTCCGGATTATCCGTGCAGAGAATTGTATCGGATGAGGTTCACCTGGCTGAATTGGAAATAACCGCCGGCAGCCCATACAGTGACCAGACCATCGCGGCGGTAAATTTCAGGCGCAAGTACGGTGTGAATGTGCTGGCCCTGGATCAAGGCGGGGTGATCATAAAATCAAATTTGCACAGCAGGCAGCTGGGTGAGGGAGATAAAATATTGCTGCAGGGTTCAAAAGACGATTTTGCGAAAATTGAGAATGATGCCGGTACAGCATTGAAAGAAATCAGTGTGGCGGATGTCCACCGCATCGACGACCACCTGCTGGCGATACAGGTCCCGCCAGAATCAAGATTAATTGGTGAAGACTTGAAGAGTTCAAGACTGGGCGACGCATTTGGGTTAACCGTGCTGGGGATTCAAAGAGAAGGGGCGAGGATGTTTGTACCGCAGCCGGAGGAAGTCATCCGGGAAGAGGATACGTTACTGGTGGAAGGGGATCCGGATGAGATCAACACCCTGATCGGATTCCGGGATATATCATTCAACGACGTTCAAGACTACAAGCTGGAAGATTTGGAGGACGAGCAGATTGGTTTTGTGGAAGTGATCCTTTCGCCCCGCACCACAATGAATGGAAAAAGCCTACGGCAGGTCAGGTTCCGCGAAAAGTTTGGCGTAACTGTCACAGCGATCTGGAGGGAGGGGGTACAATACCGGTCAAACTTGAGGGATTTTAAACTCCGCTATGGGGATGCCATGCTGCTTTACGGCACGCGCGAAAATTTTAAATTTATTGGCGAGGAACAGGATTTTATCGTACTGACTGCAGCCGCATATGAGACACCTCAGACATCCAAGATGATTACCGCCCTGGCGGTAATGGGCCTGGTTTTAATACCCGTTATCGCAGGCTGGATACCAATTGCGATCAGCGCGCTGCTGGGCGTAGTGTTGATGATCCTGTTTGGCTGCCTGACCATGGAGGAAGCATACCGCTCGATAGATTGGCGGGCGGTGTTTTTAATTGCGGGTTTGATCCCCCTGGGGATTGCGCTCGAAGGAAGCGGGGCGGCAGCAGTGCTGGCGCAGAGTGTGATCTCAATCGTTGGGGGTTATGGCCCAATGGCGATAATGGCTGGATTGTTTATTATGGCTACTGTATTAGCTCAAATTATACCCAACCCTGCCGTGGCTTTATTGGTAGCGCCAATCGCATATAACACCGCTGTAAACGCAGGCATATCACCTTACCCGCTGATGATGGCTGTGGCAGTGGCCGCCTTCAGCCGCTTTCCTGTCCCCGGTAGGACACCCTGCTAACCTGCTGGTGATGGGACCGGGCGGTTATAAGATCGGAGACTTTATAAAGGCTGGTATACCAGTGCTGCTGGTTGTATTTATCGTGGCGATGATCATCGTGCCGCTGGTGTGGTCGTTCTAAATAAAATGTCTTCTTGAATTATTTATCAATTGATGTTATTAATTTACTCATGCAACTGTAACGATTAAAATCATTTCTACAAGCTTACCCAAAAAGACAGCAATAATGCAGCCATTGACCCCAGAAATTGCGCTCACCCTCGGCATCATCCTGATGGCAATCATCTTATTCGCCACCGAGAAGCTACGCGTGGACGTGATCGCCTTATTGGTCCTGCTGGCGGTATCTATCACCGGTCTGGTCAGCAAGGAAGAGGTCTTCCTGGGATTTGCTAACCCGGCCGTGATCACCATCTGGGCTGTATATATCGTTTCTGGTGGATTGTTCCGCACCGGGATAGCGGATTCGATCGGTTCTTTAATCCTGCGGCTGTCCGGGGAAAGTGAAGCCAGGCTGATCGTGGTGATCATGCTGGTGTGCGGCGGTATGTCGGCGTTCATGAATAACGTCGGCGCGGTGGCGGTCTTAATGCCGGCCGTAGTGGCTATCTCCCAAAAGACCAAAATACCGGTCTCGAAACTGCTCATCCCGCTGGCGTTTTCATCTCTGCTGGGCGGCAAAATGACCCTGATTGGAACGCCAGCCAATATCCTGGCGCAGGGAATATTGGTTGCACGTGGGCTGCCAGCTTTCGGTTTCTTCGAAATCACGCCCATGGGCGCGATTGTGCTGGCTGCCGGGATTATATACATGGTCTTGATCGGGCGTCACCTGCTGCCCGTGCGGCAGACAGCTGCCGATCCGGCGTTGTCAAAGCGCCTAAAGTCATATATCAGCCAGGTTGTGGTCACACCCGAAAGCCCGCTGATCGGGAAAAACCTGTATGAATCCCGGCTTGGTGCAGACTACAATCTGACAGTGCTTTCCATCATCCGTAATGAGAAAACCTTGCCTAGGGTGCACCGTGATATTTGTTTCGAAGAGGACGATCACCTGATCCTGGAAGGATCAGCTGAATGTATCCTAGCTTCATCGGAGGAATTAAAATTAACCATTCCGGCGGATCATGAAGTTGATTTTACGGATCTGGGCACAGAACTAACATACGTTTTCGAAGCCACCCTGGCGCCGCGTTCAACGTTGGTAGGTCAAACGATGAAGCAGCTCAGGTTTCGCGACCGGTTCGGATTCAGCGCTATTGCCATCTGGCGCCAGGGAGACGTGATAACGGAGCAGCTGCGCGATATTAAACTTCGTTTTGGCGATTCGCTGCTCTTGAAAGGACCACCGGGAAAGGTGCGCACGCTGCAGAGCGGCAACGAATTCCTGGTGCTGGAACACCTGGTGGTTGAAAGGAGACGCAGGAACAGGGCGCCGGTGGCGGCCGGGATCATGCTGCTGGTGATTGCATTGGCGATTTTCAGCGACCTGGGCATCGCCACGGCTATGGTCGCCGGCTCAGTTGCCATGGTGTTGACCGGATGCTTGAGCATGGATGAGGCCTACAAGAGCATCGATTGGCGCACGGTGTTCCTGGTGGGCGGCATGCTTTCTCTGGGCATCGCCATGGAGAACACCGGGACGGCGCGCTTCCTGGCGGACCTGCTGCTGGGTGCTTTGGGGGATTATGGACCGCTGGCGCTGCTGGCCGGCATATACCTGCTGTCCGCGTTGATTACACAGCCCATGTCCAACGCGGCCGCGGTGGTGCTGATGGTGCCGATCGCGGTAGATACAGCTTTGGGCTTGGGCGTCAACCACCTGACCTTCACCATGGCGGTGGTGATCGGCGCGGCGACCAGTTTTTTGACCCCGGTGGGGCATAAGGCGAATGTGCTGGTGTTCGGGCCGGGTGGGTATCAATTCTTTGATTATCCCAAGGTGGGATTCCTGCTGACGATTGTGTTGTTTGTGGTTTCGATGATCTTTTTGCCGATCATCTGGCCGTTTTAATAATAAAATTTAATCGTTTCGTTTTGTGGGGACATAATCACAAAAAACCCGAAAAACCTATGATGAGTTTGTTTACTTTGTGAGGGAAGCAGGATATGTCTCGCTGCGGGGAAACAGCCATTATCCAATTTTTGGAGGGGACCTGATTTCAAGTGATGGGGTCCGCGTGGGTGAAGATGAGTATTTAGCTCTAGCGAATGAATATCTGGTTGATTTCTCCCCCTCCAAGTTCTGCAGACTGAGCAGGGAATCATTCGCGGTTGGCTCACTGGCACGCTTCAATAATAATTACGAATCCTTACCTCCCAGGACAAAAGAGGGGGCCGATGTGCTCGGTTTGACACCGGCCGCACGATCCATGCATTTCTTGCTCGGTGCATTGATCTATCCCCAGAGTGACCTGAAATGTGACCGAGCCGTTAATCTAAGAGCCCTTCGGCAAAACGCAAGAAATACTGCACATCATCGAAATTGGTTACCGTCCCAACCGAAATCCGGACAGCGCCGCTGGATTTTCCGTCAAAGCACACCCGGAAGTCGTCCAGGGTCAGGCGGTTTTCGTGACCGGGCTGGTTGAAACACACATCCAGTTCCTCGCGTGAAATTTCAAGCGCCACTTCACCCGCGCCCGGGTTGCAGAAGCAGCCTGTACGCAGGGAAATGTTAACCTTGTTAGCGGCTTCTTCGATGTAGCGGTGGTCTATGGGTTGGTCTTTTGCATTAAAAAAGTTGACGGTTACCGCTCCGCCGCGCGCTTCCGTTGTTATGGGACCGTAAACTCTAACCAGAGGCACCCCGCTGCTGTGTTTCATGGCCGTTAAATTATCGAGCATCCAGCCGGTGAGACAATGTACACGCTCCTGGATGCTTTCAATGCCGATGGATTCAATGTGTTTCAAACCTATTTCCAGCGCCGGGATATTCAGGTAGTCAACAGTGCCGTCCTCGAAAGCGGCATAGTCCTCGGCCAGGTAAAAATTATCTTCTTGAACGGAGGCCACAGTGATTGTCCCGCCGGAAAACCACGGACGCTGCAGCTTGGAAAGCGCACCCCGGCGCGCCACCAGCGCTCCCAGGCCGGTGGGATAGCCAAATATTTTGTAGAAGGAGAAGACCACGAATTCCGGTTTATATTGGGAGAGGTCCAACCAGTTGGTAGGGGCAAAAGCGGCTGCGTCGAGCAGCACGTCCCATCCTTTTGCGTGGGCACTCTCGATCCAGTCCAGCGGGTGTTTGACCGATGAAAAATTAGACTGCGCCGGGTAAGCAAACAGGTTATTTCCGCCGGGTCGAGCTTTGCTCCAAGCAGATTCTAGAACGGCCTGGTCCACGCGCATATCAGGCAGGCTCACAGGTATGTAGATTACGTTCGCGCCTTTATTTCGAGCGAATTCGCGGATACCGTTAACCGAGTTGTGGTTATCAAAGATCAGAGCATAGTGATCCCCCGGCTCAAAAGGATAAGACTCCCCGACGATTTTGAGGGCGCCGCTGGCATTAGCGCTGAAAATTACTGAATATTCGGCTGGATCAGCGTTGAAATACTTGAGGACATAGGAACGGGCCGATTCTGTTAATTTTGTGGCGGCCAGTGATGGGGGGTTGGATGAGTGCGGGTTGCCAAAGGTGTTTTCTAATAAAATCTGCTGGTGTTTTTTTACCTGTGATTCGGCATAAAGTCCGCCGCCGGTGTAATCAAGGTAAATGAGATTAGCGCGGTCAACCCTGCTGTACTCTTTTGCGCGCAGCTCATCGATATGCGCGCTGGATTGGTATGTGGGATACTGTTAATAAAATCTTCGTAGTTGCTGTTCATTTACAATCTGCTCCATTAAGATCCAAGCGGCCGGAAGAAAAACAGGCCGCTAAATATTAAACTGCGTTCACGAACACCGCCTGAAAGCCACACTCATACTTGTTGAGGAGGGTGTTCCTCCTTTGCGCTACTTCTAAAAGCCGTCCTGTCCTATAGCCAGCATAAGTCACAAGTCCAGATTTTGACCGTATGATTTTACCATCTGGAAACGAGATTGACTTGAACAGAAACCTTTAGGAAAGCCAAGCATTTATTGTGATTTCCAGGAGGATTCTAGCGTGTGAGGCAATCCGGTCAAGCTAGGCAGCTGCGGTCGATGATTTATCAAGTGGGCGTTTGCTGCTAGGCCTAGGCGCTGGTGGGTGGAAGCGTGAAAAATACATATGTTTGGATCTGGACCTGTTAAAGTCCCTGAACGTCTGGCACGATTTAAAGAGGGGCTGTAACTGTAAACTGCTGTCTTACGAGCGAAGAGCGGTTTGATTACTCAGGTGAATTTTATAATCTCAGGGATGCGATTCTGCTGCCGCGACCACAAAGACCTGGAGGCCCACCTATTTTGATTGGGGGCAATGGGAAGAAATATACGCTCCCGATAGCTGCACAATTAGGGGATGAATGGAATGCGTTTACCAGACAAGGGACAGGTTTCTTCAATTGAATTCATATTTAGATGAATTAATTGAAATGGAAGGTCGCAAACCTGGGGATGTAGAACGTTCGATGTTGACAGGCTGTATCTTTGGAAGTAATAAAAGTACCGTCGACATGAAATTTAATACGCTCCTTCCCAAAGACCTGCCGTCTGAAATGAGGAATGCAGTCATCGTTGGAGATGGTGGATGTTTTATTGAGCGGATATCTCGGCTGGCGGAAGCGGGGTTAGAAAAGATTATGCTGGTCTGGTACGACCTGAATGATTTTGAAGGGTTAGAATTATTGGCGAAAGAGATATTCTAGGTTTGTATTCACGTCCAATATTCTATTCATCAGCTACCTGCACAGTTATAAATGCGTAATTGAATGCGATCAACTGTAGTTTCCAAAAATAAGTTTTGATATTGATCCAGAAATAATTGAATCGCCATCTAGTATATTGCCGGTAGATAAACTATAAAATCCTCTAAATAATTCACAATCACTGCATGCTCTTCACCAGGCATGACCACCTGGTTGGTGAGCGAGGCGCTGGCATCATCCACCGTACCCGTCCAGCCGGACACGTGGTACCCCTCAGCAGGTTGGGCGATTAGGTCGATCATTTCACCTTCCAGATAATTCCCAACTGAGCATCCTTCGGAATATTCCGGTGAAGCGCTGGGATTTTCGCCGTCTGCCGGTGTAACCCAGCGTCAGGGCATGGCAGGCGGCTAAATCCTGTTCGTAATGCGACTGAACTTCGTGGCTCTCGGCCGGCATAACTACCTGGTTGGTGAGCGAGGCGCTGGTATCATCCTGCGTCCGCTCCAGCCGCTGACGTGGTGGCCGCTGGCAGGGTGGGCGGTCAGGTCGATGGTCTCCCCGGAGACATATTCGCCGCTGGGGCAGCCAATCAGAACTGGCTGGGATGGCTGAGGGCGGATTACCTGCGCCTGTGTTATCCAGAGTCAGGGGAAAACAGGACTCGGTGGTGAAGTTCCATACCGGGCTGATAGTGGTGTTCACGCCGTCGCTGACGGTCGCGTACCATTCGTAATTGGTATCCGGCAGCAGGTCGTTCCATGGGGCGTTGAAGCATGAGCCTGAAGTCACTCCAGTCTGTACCCCGACCTCGATGGTGCGGTAACCCATGTCATAGTGTAATTCCTGCGTTTCCGGTCGCCAGCGGGCTGTCCCAGTCCCAGCGGTCGGTGAGCGGGGTGTAACTGCGCACAGTGATTTTTTGATTTTGGGGTGAGAATTTGAGCTGCCGCAGCCAGCCGTCGCCCCCGTTGGGTTCGTCCTGGTAATCGGACAGGATGGTGTACACCGTGCCGTTGTTGTAAGCGTCCGAGCGGATGAATTCGCCGTCGATGTGCCCGGCTCAGCATCAAGAACAGGTTGGGATTTTCGCGGAGGGTCTGGTAGTAACGGTCGCCGCCTTCCACAAAGTTACCATCCTGGTCGATTATGGCATGCCGCGCCACGATCGGCGCGCCGGTGGGGTACTGCTTGAGCAGACCATCCACCCATGTCAGCAGCGCCTCATCATACTCGCGGCCGTATTCGATGTGGATGCCGATGAATTCCATCCCGCCAGCCTCGAACAGGAGGTAGTGGTTGTTGTTATTGAAACTGAAGTGACCGCCGTAGTAGGGCCTGCCCATAAAGCGGTCAACGCCGAAGTACTGGTTGATGAAGGTATCGCCGGTTACATTCGGATTTACGCCGAACAATATTCCTCAAGGTCATGGTTGCCGAGGAGATACCGTAAGGGATCTGGGGGGCGCCGGTTTCCAGGACATCCATGGCGGAATTGCCGTTTATCCATTCCCGACCTCAAACCAGTCCGCGTTCTGCACCAGGTCACCCATATGCGGCGCGTAGTCGATGGAAGCCTGGTTGTCAACGATCCACTGCGTTTGTGAGATAAAGGTTGTAATGCGACCATCGTTGATATGCGGAATAATGGGGGGACACGAGATAAAATATTTCCGTTGCAGGAGTAATACTGCGTGTCTGGTATGACGATAAATTCAAAATCATCCTCGGCTGGCTGGATCTTTTTCCCTGGCCGTAAAGATAGGTTACCGTCAGCGTATCGCCGTCCGGGTCCGAAACGGTGACCCCCAGGTCGGGATTGAGCGCAGCGCCTACACTCCCCTGTGCGGGAGATGGATTGGAAGGGACAGCTGGCGCGTTACAGGATACCGGGATAGAAAAAAATCCTGGCCGCTGATGCCCCCAGCCGCGTCGGCATCGATGGTGAACGGCAGCGGTGTCCGCAGGGCGCATCCTGGTCTACTGTGAAAAGGAAATCGCTGTTATTGCCTTCCGTGCCATAGCCCTGGATATCGTCGTACCCGCTGCTGGTTGTTCCCGGGAAACTGATATTTGGGTCGGTACTGCTGATCGATCCGTTCACCGATGAAGCGGTGGATTCGCCGCTGTTGCCCAGGAAGACGCGCAGCTGGATGGTCTCCCCCGGGTCGACATCCCCGTCGCCGTTCCCGCTGCTGCCACTGGAACTGTCATCATCGAGCGTATAGCTGTGGTACACCAGCGGACCCACAGCATCCAGACTCTCGGTGCTGAAAGTCCAGGTCGTGTCGCTTTGTTGGGCTAAACCCGATGCCGACTGGGCACCTGCTAAAGCGCTCTTTACCCTGACCACATAAGTCGTGTCGTAATCCAGTGTGACGGAAGGGTTGAATGTGGCGAATCCCGAATCGAAGATCACTTCACTAGGTATGGGCCTGCCATCCAGCGTTTCCAGAGTGATTGCGTTCTGGCCAAGGTCGGCGGCGCTCACATCCGGGTCAAATTCGAACAGGATGCGGTAAGGCGGGCACATTGATTGGGAACACAGTACCCGGTTGGTCTTCCGGTTGGGTCTGGGCGGATACAGCGCTGCTGTTTACAAGCAGGAAAAGGCAGATCATTAGGAAAAGAGGTATTTTATTAAATGACATAGATTGTTCTCACTAGGGGGATAATTTTGATTGACCAGGATTATGGATATATTCGGTAAGGATTATTCTTATTTTACCAAATATTCGTTGAAATTAGATGGCTGTTTCGGCGCTATTTAACGGACAGCGGCAGGAAAATGATTTGTCGGCGGTGGAGGTGTACATAAATGACCCAACCTTCGATGGCGTTGAATTATCCCCAGCGAACCATGTCGCCCCGAAATCGCGCCCTCCAACGCCGAGCGCTAAACCTTCTTGGTGTACAGCGGTAAAGCTGTAACCGCTGGCGATGGCAACTGAGTATCCCCAGGGACTCGCCGGGTGGCCAGTTGGCTGCCACAACACCATAATTATTGTTGGATTTCCGTTATGCCCAGAAGCGGCTGCGCTGCCATCACGACCCAACTTGAGCGCAGAGCCGGCTATAACATCTACCCAACTCCTCCACCGACGCCTTACCGCCTGCGCCCCAAACACCCCCAAAACGCGAGTGCCAGAACACGGCTGTGTCGGCTGCATCTGGTCTGGATTTCATCCTGGGCGCTCCACAGGAAAACTGCAGTTCCATCCGGCCAGATATCCACACCGGACAGACTGATATGATCTTCCCAACCGGAGAAAGGACCTCTTGGCTCCCCAATTCCCACCGGGATCGCGGGCGTTTGCCGAAACCGCTTCGGAATTAGAGGGTAAAGAATTGGAACGCCACCACACAGCCGCCACAGTTCCGTCCTCACCTACCGCAAGCAGCGGCTCGATGAGGGTATGGTCTGTGTCGGCGCAAAGCTGTGATACATTTGTCCCCCAGCCGGAGGCGTTCGTGCGGGTATTGCTGAAAATAGCTGATGTTGATGAACCAGGTGGGGAGGCCGAGTACCAGGCCGCGGTCATGGTCCCGCCCCCATCCATCACCGGATCGCTCAGCAGGCGGTCCTGGCGTGGCTGCTCCCAGTCGGAAACATCAACTGGATTGGTCCCCCAACCGGAGCCGGGATTATATTCATT
Organism: uncultured Chloroflexia bacterium; assembly: GCA_963753725.1. Lineage (GTDB taxonomy): Bacteria > Chloroflexota > Anaerolineae > Anaerolineales > UBA4823 > CAVWDI01. Next base: position 751,585 of record CAVWDI010000010.1, read on the forward strand.
GGCTTTAATTTTATAGCGGGGAGGGGTGAAGGCTGACGAGCCTTCCGTCCAGATCACGACCACCAGACCCCCAGGACCAACGCGTACATACACTTCGTTGACCCCAGTTGTTGACTTGTCAATTTTTACTCGCGGCTGCCAGGATGTCTCTCCTGGAAAACGCTGGCTGACGTAAACGCGGCAACTGCCCTGGGTTGGATCCGAGCTGGTGGTGTTGCATTCCACCCATGCGGCAGCAGCATGACCATCCGGACCGGCGCTAAAGTCCACCCAGCGAATGGTTGCGTTCCCGGCGGATAATTTATGAGGCAGGCTCCAGGCGCCGCCGGGAAGGCGGTGAGATTCAGCTAGGAAGATGTCTTTTCCAGCGGGTGCGGAACTGTCCATCAGCGACCAGATTACCCATGCAGCACCGTCCGTGGACACGCCGGCGTCCCAATACTTATAATCCCAGACTGTCACTGGGCTTACCGCGCCGGAGATATCAACCGAATTGGTCCAGTTTCCGCCTGGGTCACGCACGCGTCCCCATAAAGTGCCTGAGGTCAGGCTCGGGTTGAAAATCGGGTAAAAGACGGCATGCGTACCGTCGGCCCCCCCCACATAACGGTAAGGTTCCATATATGTCTGCCAGCCGCTGACATTGAACGGCGCGGACCAGATCGGATTGCTGGCGGCCAAGGCAGTTGTGGGTAGGAGTACGGTCACCAGAATTAATATCAGACGATGTATTTTCCAATTCTTCATTGTCTTTAGCCTCCTTTGGCTTTCATTCCGAAGGAAATTCAAAAAAAATCGTCAGGGTGCGCTTTGTACCACCAGAGGTAAAACGATTTGATTCACGGCTCCAGCGTAAAACACAGCATCCACCGCGGTCGGATTTGGATTATTAATATCTTTTCTTGCTACCCATGCCGCGGCTTTGCTTCCGCCGTCCGGGCTCATTACCACGCCATCATTATTAAAATAAATCGAATGATACCCGCTGGTTAAAGTTGATATTGGAATATCTCCATTCCCGGGGATCCAGCTGGCAGCCAGCGCACCGGCGTACTGCCCGGGCGGTTGCGAAGTATCCTCAATTCCCCACACAGCAGTAACGTTCCCCTTATCCGAGGCAGCAAGGCTGAAAGAAAAGACCTCTTTGAACCAACCGCCGAGCTGGCCGCTCCCCAGGCCGCCCCAATTACCTTTCGGTGGACGTGCGCTCCAGAAAACCGACTGGCTTTCGTTTACAGGGCGCCGGTTATCAACGGCTTTCCACAACAGCAGGCTTGATCCATCCGGCCAGACCTGCGGCTCGGCCAGCACGATCCTGTTGATCCAGTTGGTTACCTTGACCGGATTTTTAAGCCAGGTGCTCCCAGGGTCACGCTGGTTGGCATATAAGGCGTATTCTGATACAGAACCGCGTTTTTCGACCCACACCGCTAAAGCGGTGCCGTCCTGTCCCAGGGCGAACCTGAGCGAGTTGCTGACGCTAGGAATTTGATAATCTGAGAGCGGGACCGGCAGGCTCCACTTAGCTGTGCCTCCTTGTCTGGTTACAGAGAACAACCTGGATTTAGTGGGCTGCGAAGCCTGCCAGATGTACCAACCAATGATCACCGTGTTGTCTGAGCCCATGACGGGTTCTGCCAGGAAGGGATCCTGACCGGGGAAGAATCCACCGCCTGAAATATCAACCGGCGGGAAATCCCAGGTTTTTAAACCGGGATCGAATGCGCTGGACATGATGTGCCATTCGTATTGGGTGGTCTGGCTGTACTCACCCCAGGTGGTGACAATTAACCCCTCATGACCGACCAGGGAACGGGCATCAATTATACCGGTGACAGCCGCATCCAGGCTCTCATCCCTTGCCTCCCAGGAGCTTACCCCGGGATTGCGGCGGCGTACGCGGACATCGCAGGGTCCCTCGTCGTCCGAGGTAGTTGTAGCGCAAGCCACCCAGGTGGCGGCGATGTGACCATCCGGACCGATGGATAAATCGATATCGCGAACGGTGGTTTCGTAATCTGATATAGCTTCCGACTGCCAGGGTCCATTTCCCGTCCAACTGGCAGCTACCACCAGTATGTCATCCCCGGGATGTGTCTTATCTACCAAGGCCCACAAGGCCCAAAATGTTCCGTCCGGCGCAGCAGCAAATTCCGGATCACCGTAATATTCTTCTACGGCTCCAAACACACTTTCGGTGGGGATCCATTCGCCGCTGGGTTGGCGCACACGCGCCTGAACCGAGTCCATATTGGGGTTGATATCATAATGAATCCATAATAGGGCTTGTGTCCCTTCTGCGCCCTGCAGCAACCAGGGCTCACTAAAGGCGGGATGCCAATCGGAAAGGTTCAATGGTTCGGACCAGTTGATGGTGCTGGCGCCCCCCAGGGTGGTTGTAAATACCAACAGCAATCCCAGTATGATCAGGGCGGGGTAGTTTCCTTTGATTTTCATATTAAAATTTTCCCTCCGCTTATGCTGAAAAGCGCCTGATGCCTGCTGGTTATACCAGTAAATCAAAACCCGGTAGAACCATGCTGGCATTAACCATATTCACCCCCGTCGACAAAATCAAAATCCCCTGGTTATAGCCAGGACGTTTACACACATCTCCAAAGGTATAAAAACCTAAATCGAATACTCTGCTGGAAATGTTTTAACGTGACAGCCTGCATTAATTGTACACCGGTTACTCCTGCCTTACCAAGTAAGCGCACCTAACCGGTGGAAGGTAAGCCGTTTTGAAACCTGCCGGTGTGACCTGCACCTGGTGATTGGCGGCGCAGGGATAGATTGAAGTGTTAATTGAAGCGTGTTGGACCCTGGTAAAGTACAATCACCAGCGCTGGTGTACCTGCGCTTTTATTTTATTACCGTATATTTTCGCCAATTGAACCATAGTTTCATCACTGATGGGAGGCAGGTCGCTGGCCGATGCGTTCTCGACCGCCTGCTGGACGTTCTTGGCACCTGGGATGGCTAATGTGACCGCATCAAACATCAAAATCCAGCGCAAGGCAAACTGCGCCATGCTCATCCCCTGTGGGACTAATAACCTGATTTGCTCCACTGCATCCAGCCCGGTCTCGAAATCCACGCCGGAGAAGGTCTCGCCGACATCGAATAATTCGCCGTAGCGGTTGTAACTGCGGTGGTCGTCCTTGGTAAATGTCGATCGCGCGGGTCATTTTTCCGCTCAGCAGCCCGCTGGCCAGCGGTACGCGTGCCAGGATGGCGACCTGCTTTTCCCGGGCTAAGTCGAAGAACATCTCCGCCGGACGGGTGCGGAAGATGTTGAAGATAATCTGCACGCTGTGTACGCCGGGATACTGGATGGCTTTGATGGCTTCTTCCACTTTTTCGACGCTGATCCCGTAATATTTGATCTTACCCGCATCCACAAGGTCGTCCAGCACCTGGAACACTTCCGGGTTGTAGTAGACCTGGGTGGTGGGACAGTGCAGCTGCACCAGGTCCAGGGCTTCCATGTCCAGATAGCGCAGGCTGCGCTCGATGAAGGCAGTCAAATTCTGGCGGTTGTAGCCTTCAGTGACATGCGGGTTCAGGCGCCGGCCGGCTTTGGTAGCGACGTATATTTCTTCGCTCCGTTCTTTGAGCAGCCGGGCGACTAATTTTTCGCTGCGCCCATCGCCATAAACATCGGCGGTGTCGATGAAGTTGACGCCCTGGTCCACAGCGGCATGCAGGGATGCCATGGCTTCCTGCTCGGATACGTTCCCCCAGTCTGCGCCAATAGCCCAGGCGCCGAAGCCGATTTCCGAGACCTGCCAGCCGGTGCGTCCAAATGTGCGGTAGTTCATGAGTTCTCCTTCTTTGAGTTAATTAATGTGAATTCATGGATTATCGAAAAATCGAGGGGAAAATTTTTTCAATTTCTATTCAAGCAAAGCTTTTCCAGGGAAGCCAGTTGATCAAAAGTACCGAGAACGATGCAGACCATCCCCCTCTTCAAAGCGGGTATCTTCATTTAAAGTCACGGTCAAATTTTCAGGGCCGCGGTGCATGGAAACCAGTGTTGCGCCGGTGCGCTGACGAATGTTCGCTTCTGAGATGGATTTTCCGATCAGTTCAGAATTTGGGCTTACGGTCAAATCCTCCAGGGCTAATTCCAGATCGCCGGGTAGGGTGACAAACTCCAGGAATTCCATCACGCGTGGGCGCATGGCCAGGTTTGCCATGTGGCGCCCGCCCAGGAGCGTTGGGGAAATCACTTTGTCAGCGCCGGCGCGCAGAATCTTTTCTTCGGCGTCTGCCGTCCGTGCGCGGGAAACGATGAAAACATCGGGATTTAGCGCCTTTCCAGAGAATACGATGAACAGATTGTCCGCATCGCTAGGGGCGCAGGCGATCACTGCACGCGCACACTCAACGCCTGCCTGGGATAGTTGCTCGTCGCTGGTTGCATTACCTTCAATAATTAGCAATCCCCGTTTGCGCGCCTGATCCGCAGTTTTCGGATCAGGCTCAATAACAACCACATCTTCCTGGTTCTGGATTAAAGTTTCCGCAACAACGCTTCCAAGATTGCCGTATCCACAAATGATGAAATGATTTTCCAACCGGTCAATTTTTTGAACCATGCGATTTCTCCGTAACTGATCCATGACTCCCGGTGTCAACAGGTACTGGCTAAACGTGGCGAAGGCATAAGCCACTATACCTACACTGGTCATGATGAGTAGAATTGTAAATATCTGACCCGCTTGTGACAGCGGCTGCACTTCACCAAAGCCGACTGTAGTAAACGTAATTGCGGTCATGTAAAGTGCATCCAAAAGCGACCACTTCTCTATCCATATATAGCCAACTGTACCTGCCAGGAAAACGACACCGACAATGATAAACAGGTTTGCTAGCTGGCGCGCCATTTGTCTCATATTATTACTACCTGCATCAAAGATTACTGGAAAATTTCTTGTTTCCCGACTATTGTAACACCGGCGAAATGGGGCGTTGGTTTGATTTTTATATTTTTTCATGTCATCCTGATTTTAATCTCGCGCTTTTAACGAGAGCGGAGCCGAAGGATCCCTGTTGGGTTGGCATTATGATGATTCGAGCGGGGAGAAAAATAATTCAATGGTTATTAAGACGGTTCAGTACTGTTTCACCCATTCAAGCAGTTGATCATGTCGCGTCACAGGGATTCCTCCCTGCGGTCGGAATGACGGGATAATTGGGAGTCGAAGGATCCCTGTTGCGCGGACACTATGATGGATTTGGCGGGTAGAAGAAAGTTCAAGCGTTCATTAATCCATACAAAATTCGCTAAGATTAGCGTCAATTCGCGGATTAAATAAACAGACCCTCCTGATCGCAGAAGGGTCTGTCATTCCTAGATTAGATTGCTTAAATTACTGAGCCGTTTCGTACTCGGCGACTGGCAGACCGGCCTCGGCCCATCCACCGAAACCGCCTTTCAGGCTCTTGACATTCTCGTACAGGTAGGACCACAGCATGGTCATAGCCATTGTCGAGCGGTGTCCGCTGCCGCAGTAAGTAACAATTTCAGATGCCATGTCTGCGGGCCACTGATCTTTGCTGGCAACCATCTCTTCCAACGGGATGGCGAGCAATTCAGCTTCACCCGAGTCAATGACGCCATTCTCAGCCAGTTCTTCGGCGCGGCGCCCGTCGATCAGAATCAGGCCTGGATTTTCGACCAGGAGCAAGTTCAAATCTTCAGCCGTCATAACGCCATAGCCTTCGGGGACATTGCTGAGTACAGCGTCGAATACTGCCACCAGGTCTGCATCCGGTTCAGCAGCGTTCAAAGCCGGCGCTTCTTCCGGTAGGCCTTCGGTAACCGCATTTCCGGCGTCAACCCAATCGGCGTAAGTGCTCTTCATGGCTTTGACGTCTTCCCATCCCATGGCGCTCAGGGCGGTCATAGCGATGGTTGCACGCCAACCGCTGCCGCAGTAAGCCACAATGGGTGTATCAAAGCTGGGCAGCTTGTCAAGGTTCTGGCCTAATTCCTGGAGAGGAATGTGGTATGCGCCTGTGATGTGACCATTCTCCTCAAGTTCGGGAGTGGTGCGCACGTCCAGCAAGAATGGGGGCTGATCTTCGGCTAAAGCCTCGTTGACCGCATCCATTTTGGTGGTGTTGTATGCTTCCATTGAAGCCAGCATGTTCTCGAAACCAGCATCCAATTTAGCCTCAACATCACCCTCTGCTGCACCAACAGCCTCTGCTTCTTTAGTCGGGAAACCAGCATCTACCCAGCCGCCGAAACCGCCTTTCAGGCTGGTGACATCCGGGTAACCGTAAGTCCACAGCATGGTGGCGGCCATGGTCGAACGGTGACCGCTGCCGCAGTAGGCTGTAATGGTGTCTTCCACTGCCGGCCACATATCTTTCTTGGCGATCATCTCTTCCAGCGCGATGTGGGTCAATTCGACATCACCGGAGTCGATTACACCGTTCTCAGCCAGTTCTTCTGCCCGGCGCCCGTCAATCAGCTTCATGTCGGGATTCTCGCCCATGGCCAGGTTCAGGTCTTCAGCTGCAATCACACCCCAGCCTTCGGGGATATTGGTGAACATTGCGTCAAATGCGGCCGCTAGATCGGGATCGGGCTCAGCTGCGTTCAAAGCGGGGGCTTCTTCTGCAGCGCCTTCAACGATCGGGTTCCCGGCCTCGACCCAATCCGAATACAGGTTCTTCATGGCCTTAACATCTTCCCAACCCATAGCGCTCAGAGCTGTCATAGCAATGGTGGCGCGCCAACCGCTGCCGCAGTAAGTAACGATGGGGGTGTCGAAGCTGGGCAGCTTGTCCAGGTTCTGACCGAGTTCACGAAGGGGGATGTTAACAGCGCCTTCGATGTGACCTTTCTCTTCAAGTTCTTCAGGCTGGCGTACATCCAGCAGGAAAGGCGGTACGTCTTCAGCCATGGAAGCCATGACGGCGTCCATTTTAGTGGTGTTGTATGCTTCCATGTTCGCCAGCATATTGGCAAATGCTTCGTCCAACTTGGTCTCGACGTCAACTTCTCCGCCTTCTGTTGGGAAGCCGGCATCTACCCATCCGCCGAACCCGCCTTTCAGGCTGGTGACATCCGGGTATCCGTAGGTCCACAGTATGGCGGTAGCCATCGTCGAACGGTGACCGCTTCCGCAGTATACAGAAGTAACATCATCAACAGCGGGCCACATATCCTTGTTATCGATCAACGATTCAAGGGCGACATGGGCTTGTTCGACATCACCGGAGTCGATGGTGCCTTTTTCTTCGAGCTCTTCGGCACGGCGTACATCAACCAGCTTCATTTCCGGATTTTCGCCCATGGCCAGGTTCAGGTCTTCAGCTTTAATCACGCCCCAGCCTTCGGGGATATTGCTCAGCATCTCGTCGAATGTCCCCGCAAGAGAGGGATCCGGATCGGCTGCATTCAATGCGGGGGCATCTTCTGCAGCGCCTTCAACCACGGGGTTGCCGGCCTCGACCCAATCCGCATACAGGTTCTTCATAGCTTTGACATCTTCCCAACCCATAGCGCTCAGGGCGGTCATAGCAATGGTGGCGCGCCATCCGCTGCCGCAGTAAGCGACAATCGGGGTGTCGAAGCTGGGTAGTTTGTCCAGGTTCTTACCAAGCTCGCGGCAGGGGGATATTGACAGCGCCTTCGATGTGCCCGTTCTCTTCGAGTTCTTCAGGCTGTCGAACATCCAGCAAGAATGGGGGTACATCTTCTGCCATGCCTTCCATGACAGCGTCCATCTTGATGGTGTTGTATGCCTCCATGCCGGACAGCATGGCGCTGAATGCCGCATCCAGGTCTTCTTCGGAAGCCATTGCAGGTTCAGATACTTCCTCTTCCACTGGTTCTTCTGCGACAGGTTCCTCCACCGGTTCTTCGGCAGGTTCTTCTGTTTCGACAGGTTCTTCAACTACGGGCTCTTCGGCAGGCGCTTCAGTGACAACTGGCGCCTCTGTTGTGGCAGCACTTGAACATGCTCCCAAAACCATGCTTGCCAATACCAACATTGACAACAATAAAATAAATACCTCTCTTCATTTGATCCTCCAATTTGTTTTTATAGGTTATGAGATATTTTCTTCTTAGAATTTATCGTGCAGAGAAGTTATTAAACAATTATCTCGCACGCTATTCACAATTAATTAGACTGCTCTTCAACCGCCTCTGGCAGCGTGTGACAGCTGGTGCAAACCGCTTCCGTATGCTCGGCGTGGTTCTCGGGCATGGCTGGTCCACCGCCCTCCAGATGGCAGGTCAGGCAGATCGGGAAACCGGTGTGATTGTCAGGCAGCATCAATAATGAGGACGATGATCCCTGACTTGCCCGCGGCGCCTGGTACAGTTTCCAGGATGACCGCCTGATTGGCCGCCAGTTCGGCTTCTGCCACTTTATCTGCGGTCAAGAAAATCTCCGCATTTCCGTGGCAGGCCTCGCAGGATTCATTTTGAGGGGTATTGCGCTGGATATTGTGCGGAGTTGCGTATGCCCAGGTTGGCAGGGCATCAAAATTCGGCAGCAGGTTTTCCCCGTAATATTCGTAGGAAGTGGGCGCGACCGGGATATGGCGCACCGGTACATATTCGTAGGGGCGGGTCTCATCCTGGCGTGTATTGCGTCCGATCAAAAAGGTTGAATAAGTCCCTTCCGTGCGGAAAAACGGGTTGCCGGTATCTTCACTCAAGGCGACATGGCAGCCGTCGCAGCTCGAATAGGTCACGGAGTGGCAAACCTGGCAGGAGAGTTTCTCGCCGTGCATCTGGTGCATCTGGATATCATCGCTGCCTACGTTTTCGTGACAGGAATTGCAGCGCGGCGCCTGGGGACCGTCATAGCGGTGGTTGGGCGGACTTTCACCATCAGCCCCAACAACATCGCCGTGCATTTCGCCGCCGGTGTGGCAGTCGGTGCATTTCATGCGCCCCTGGCGGAAGTGCACATCAGCCAGGACATCTTCATTTTTACCCAGGAATTCATTTCCGACCCGGCTGCCGTGACAGGCGGTGCAGTTGCGGGTCATGGAAGGCGTCTTTTTGAACAAGTGCCCTTCGATCAAACCGCCGCCTACAGAGCGCGGTTGGCTGACATGGCAGTCCCCGCAGCTGGTATGGCAGCTTGAACAGTGATTGCCGAACATCTCCTCCAATTCGGGGTGATTTTCGGGTACGCTGCGTGCATTTATGGTTGTCCAATATCCCTCTTGGGAGGCGTGCAGGCTGTCGGGGAAAGTAGCTTTTACATCCGTGTGGCATTTGCCGCACAACTCGGGGTCCTCACTGGGATAGGAAATCAAATCCGTGTGAGCGGTCTCTTTGTCTTCAGATTGCTGACCTGCGTGGCACTGGCTGCAGGCGAAATTGCTGTGCACATCTTCGGAGTAGGCTTCGTAATCGACTAACGCTTTTTCCCAGGGCTCCAACGGAGCCACCTCGCCACCTCAGCCGGCGCCTTCGTTTTCGCTCTCAACTTCTTCAACCGGGTCTGATGTGTCGATCAATGCCTGTTTGTCGGTGTGGCAGTCAATACAAGCGTCATCGCCCTGTGCACTGGCTGCAGTACTATCTTCTTCTTCAGCCGGTTCTTCAGTCTCTTCTTCAGGCTCTTCAGCATCATCTTCCAGCCCTTCAGTAGGGTCTTCTTCACCTTGAACAGCTTCTTCCGCTGCAGGTGCGTCATCAGTTTCTTCAACGGTTTCTTCGGCTGGGGCATCTTCAGGTTCTTCAGTTGTGGTTACCTCAACTTCGTAGCCTGGCTGGGTGCCTCGGTGGGAACGGGAACAGGAACAGGCCTGCAGCCCCATACGGCCAGCAGCAGCAAAAGAAGGAAAACTGGCGTCAGTATTGTTTTTGGTTTCATGTATAAACGCCTTTAGATCGACAAGATTTAGATTTTATGCAACACCAAGTGAAAATCAATAGTTATATATTTCACGAAGTGTGCTATAATTATATAAGAAAAAGTCATATTAGACAGTGATAAAAATAACATTTACTTATCGTTTCTGCTTATTGCAGTTCATAAGAAAAACCAATAGTAATTTATATGATATACTCTGTGTAAGATTATGGATAGTGAATTAGTGATGCTTAACACCGAGCAAAAGCCTGAAGAAATTAACATCACCGATCGTTGAAAATTATCCTCAAAAAGAACCGGGAGATATACCAATGCTTGATGCCCACCAGATGAATGTATTTCTGATTGCATCCGAAACCCAGAATTTTACCCAGGCTGCCCAAAGGCTGCACATGAGTCAGCCCAGCGTCAGCCAGCACATTCAATCGCTCGAGCGGCACTTTAACACCAAGTTGTTTGTTCGCGCCGGAAGAAATTTAATGCTGACGGATGCAGCTATGGCGCTGGTACCGCTGGCGCGTGATCTGGTCAACCAGTCCACCCTAATCGAAGAGACCATGGCCTCCCTTGAAGGCGCGGTTTATGGACATTTGATGGTGGGCTGCAGTACAACACCGGGTAAATACGTGCTGCCGGGCTTACTGGCGAATTTCCACAGGAGGTTCCCGAGGGTGAAAGTCACCTGCCAGGTATCCCCGCAAACCGATGCGGTTGAGCGGCTGATTGAAGGACAGGTGCACTTTGCGCTGACCAGTTTTTCCCAGGATTCTTATAAAGACACAGAATTTCGCAAGTTTATGAGCGACCCGGTTATCCTGATCGCTCCTGCGGACCACCCCTGGTCAGTTACTGGGGAGATAACGCCCGAGCAACTGTTTGAAACGGATTTCATCATGCGTGAACCGGAATCGGGTACATATAACGCGGTGTTGGATGCACTGACTCAAATCGATGTCGATATTAACCAGTTAAAAACACTGCTAACCCTGGGTAATTCGGAAGCGATTGCGCTTTCTGTGCAGGAGGGATTGGGTGTAGCATTTGTATCCCAGATTGTGGTCAACATCCTGAACCCGGGCCAGGTCATCCCGATAAAAATCCGCGGTTTGGATATCAATCGTGAAATTCAAATCGGCCGGCACACACGCCGACAATCCACCACAGCCCAGGATTCCTTCTGGGAGTTCATCACCGGATTGGACTTTCCGATTGAAAGGGTTATCCCGGAGATTCAAAAGGTATACGAAACAGCATAAATATCGGTTCCAGTGGAAAATCCCGCAAGGAAATGGCCATGCATCCATTAATTATGGAGTCCCATGAGACATCCCGTAAGGGAGAAGCCATGTTTCTGGGTTAAAGATAGAACTGCAATCTTCACGCCTCACAGTAAAAACAAAATCCCCGCCTTAGATAAAGACGGGGATTTATGATTAGGGTCAATTTGTAGATAGTTTTATTCAGATGCTTTTACTGGTGGTCGGGTCATGCGCCGCTTACATCTCCACCAATGGCTTGCAAGCTATCGTACAGGACCTGCATCATGTACAGTGGATTATGAGCGAACGCGCCGGGATCTTTTTCAACCCACGTGTAATTATAGGCAGCTCGCAGTAAATTCGGTGTCCAGCTTACGTATGCATTGTCACGGATGACTTCATCCGCACTCGCTTCGCCATCCCCATTGGTATCGATAAACCAGTATGGATAACTAGCAGGCTCGAAGAGGATTGCAGCGCCGGCTGTGCTGCGGCATACTCCTGGATGGCTGCATAAAGTGCTTCATTCATGGATTTCAACTTCACCCGCGATTCCTTCCGTTTCATCGCCGTCACCGTCGAAATCACCCGCAGTCATGCGGATGGCTTCCATGTCCTCTTCAGAGGCCACATTGGTGTGGCAAGCGCTGCAAGCTTCGGCTTTGACATTCAAACCATGTCCGTCGTGGCAGGACGAGCAGGTTTCAAAACCCGCAACGTGCATATTTCGACCATCGTAGGACTGTCCGGCGAACTCATAGGCGCCCTTTGCCTCTGTGCCGAAGAGAGTTGCGCCGGCAGCAAAGTAGTGCGGGTTCGAGAAGCTCAAATTTCTGATACCTCATTGTCACCCAAATCGCCTATCACGCTGTCGATACCGACAGTGGATTGACGTCCCTGGTGGCAGTTGATGCACAAATTGGAGTCTTGTCCCTCGCCAAAAGTTAAGGTGGCTCCGCTCGGGAAATCGACCTCATCCACTGTAAATCGGGTAAATGTGGACAGGTCGTCATGGCAGGTGGCACACACAAGCCCATTGGCAAGGTGCTCGGAGACGTTTACGCCTTCCTTGAGGAAGGTGGGTAATCCGGCTGCCGAGTGGCACTTGGCGCAGGCACTCTCAACCTCACCGTCTTCATCCCAGTGCCGGAAAGCTTCTTCCGAACCGGCGAAGTGACCTGCGTCAACGCGGTTGGCGTTCGACAGATCAACCGGGGTTGAGATGGCTTCGTTCAGATCCTCGATCGAGTCGTACAGCAGTTGGATGATGTACTTCCCGCCGTGGGCATAAGCGCCCGGATCCTTTTGGGAGGTTTGGAAGTTGTATGCCGCTTTAAGCAGACGCGGCGTCCAGCTTGCATAAGCGTTGGGGAATACGGCCTCATCTTCGCCTGCTTCTCCATCCTCGTTGGTATCGATGAAGAAATACGGGTAAGCGAGCGTATCATATGCAATAGGTGAACCAGCGACTTCAGAACCGTAGGACTGGATAGCAGTGGAAAGCATCTCCTGCAGTCCAGCAATCTCCTGGGAAATGCCTTCTTCGACATCTCCATCGCCGTCGTAGTCCGCCTTGGAACCTTCCATGCGGATATTGGCTACGTCTTCAACGCTGGCTACCTCTGTATGACATGCCGCACATTCATCAACTTTCAATTCGAGATTGTGCGAGTTATGGCATGCGATGCATGTATCGTAGCCTTCTACGTGATCGTTCTTGAAATCGTACGATTTGCCATCATACTCGTAGCCGCCCTTGGTGATGGTGCCGTAAAGCGTCGGCGCTGCAGCATAGTAGTGGATATTGATGAAGCCCAGATCTTCACTGGTCCCATCCACATCCTCTGTCAAACCGGCTGCTTCGATCGACTCGTCCACCTGGACTTTGGAAGCGCGTCCCTGGTGGCATACCATACAGCGTGCTTCTGCTCCAAGACCGGTGACCTCAGCCCCGGAGGGGAAGGTGACCGTATCCAGGTTCTTAGTTTCACTGTTATGGCAGGCCTCGCATGTGATTGTCTGTCCGATTTCATGGGGGCTGTCAACTACTCCGGCTTCTGAACCATCGGCGCCGAGAAAGTCCAGATATCCCGTGGTACTGTGACAGGTTGCACAGCTCTCAGGAACTTGTGCAGGATCGTCCTCATCCCAATGCACGAATGCTTCAGCTTCAGCGTCGTTATGCGGTGATTCAGCCCATGCTTCGTCAACTCCAGGGACTCCCACGACTGATTCTGGTACTTCAACCTCCGGGCACTCGGGACATTCAGGAACTTCTACTTCCGGACATTCGGGAGCTTCCACTTCCGGACAATCGGGACATTCCGGACAGGGTTCCGCAGGAGGAGCCTGGGCTGGCTGCGAGCACGCAGCTAAAACCAGGACGAGCAGGAGCAGTAACGCACCTACAAGATAATAATTTTTTTTCATACACATTCTCCTCTGTAACAATAATCTTATTCTCACTCGAATTTCTAACATTAAAATTCTTTTTCTGTTTCTCCTTTCTGTTTTTGCAACAAAAACATTCTTAGCTTGGGCACCTGTTACCATTTCTTCCATTGACCCTAGAGAACCCAATCTTGATATTATAACGTATATATTAGGAAAAGATTAGCGAGATTGCTAAATTTCATGTTTTCTAATCTATAAATACAATATTATGTGACAATAGCATAGATATATGGAATATAAATGATGGTGAATTAATTGGTTTTAATGCGCTGGATTGTGAATATTGAATATGCGTCTCCACCAAATGAATTTGACGGCTGATAAAAGAAGCGTGTTGAAACACGTCGAAATTAATCAATCCGATTTAACGGATATCATTTATTAGACCGTGATTTTTTCATGCTCTGGAGATTGATAACATGCGACAAACTTGCGGACAGGGATGCCTCGCAAAAAACGCGAGACGAAAGTCACGCACTACAATCGGTTTGTAGGACAGAAATCCTTTACTGGGGGAGATATTTAAAAAAATCCGCACTATAGAATAATCTATTTAAAACAAAACAGGTAAACATATCCATATGCTTACCTGTCTATAAGATTGTTTTCGTTACTAAAAACGGCCTATGTTTGGCTTTTTTCCTCTTTAATTCCAGCCTGCCAGGCGAAAACCACAATGATCAGGATAATAATCTGACCTACCACCATGCCCATGAGTTCTGGCCAGCGTGCGGAGAATTCGATCAACAACCCACGCCCGGTGAATGAAGAAGTTCTGCTGGTTTCTGCAAACCAGTACATAATTTCACTCAGGTTTTCGGTGGTGTAGGCGGCCATCGTCAGGGCCAGGACGGTAAACGGCACTGCAAGCAGCAGTGTCCAGAAAACGGCAGATACTTGAATGTTACGCATTTTTTAACCTCCTACACAAGGAAGATCGAAGTTGTCACTATAACAATAAGCTATAAATAGTGATTGTAATTGCTTATAGGATACAAAATTCACCCCTGAAAGTCAATAGGTTGTATCGAGTATTTCAAATTGGGAGGTTTACCCTATAAAATGAAGCAGACGGATGGGTAATTCCGAAATCGGGTAACTCCCAGCACGATGATCGAGGAAATGTTGATCTAGCTATCGATATGGGCTGCGCCGGGAGCCGAATAAGATGTTCGATTATATGCTGCTTAGATGGGTGATTCTGGTTAATTAAGGGATAATGATCCCCTTCCGGATGGCATATTTAACCAGTTCACTGCGGTTGTGCAGGTTCAACTTGTGCATAATGTTTTCGCGGTGCCTGGCAACGGTATGTTTGCTGATGACCAGTTCATCGGCGATCTCTTCGTTTGTCATTCCCTGGGCCAGTTTTTCAAGCACTTCCTGCTCGCGGGAGGTTAATCCGTTCAGCGTTTCCTGGTTTTGCCCTTCCGATTTCCGCCCTACAAAATCTGAAACAAGGGCTTTCGCCAAGGATGGATATAAGTAAGTCTCACCGGCATAGGCCGCCCGAATTGCGCTGATTAAATCCTCCGGCGCAGCACGCTTGGGAACGTATCCCGAAGCGCCGGCTTGCAGCATTTCAAAGAAGTATTGTTCATCGTCATGAATTGTCAGGGCAACCACAGCAACATCGGGATATTTTGCTTTAATCCGCTCAGTAACCTTGATTCCGGACATATCCGGGAGGGTGATATCCATCACAACCACATCCGGATGATATTCATCAACAAGCTTGATGGCTCGTTCACCCGTGTCGGTTTCTGCAACGATAACCATATCCGGCTGTTCATCCAGCAGCATCTCTTAATCCCGTTCGAACTACTTCGTGATCATCAACTAGACAGTAAATTAATATCAGCCATCTTTACATTATTCTTCTCCAGCGGTACTTCTGCTGTAAATATCGTTCCTTCGCCCGGTTTTGAAGAGATTCGCAGCTCACCGCCAACCAACTTGCTCTTTCCATCATCCCGAGCAGTCCCCAGTATTCTCGCTTCACGGCTTCCTGCATGGCGTTTATCAATAATCAAATCCGCTGCCATTATCCTCAATGGACAAATCTTACCTGACCGCCTGTTTGAGTCAGGCTAACAATAACTTTACTCGGATCTGAATGCCGAACAGCGTTATTAACAGCTTCCTGGGCGATGCGAAAGAGGACCACGCGTACATCGGGAGGGAGATTATATTATCTTCGTTTCCCCGTAACTTCAATTGGATATCTGGTAGTGTTCCGAGACTTCGCCTGCGCACCAACGCAGAGCCGCCAGCAGACCGAGGTCATCAAGCTGCGGCGGACGTAAGCCGGAAACTAAATGCTGCAATCCAACCAGATCCGGATACCGCCAGGTTTTCCAATTGGCTGGCCTGGTTTAACGGCCGCTTTGGTTTTGTTTCAATCGACTGTGATAAGCCCCGTAACCCCAAACCAAGCGCCGTGAGCGTTTGACCGATCTCGTCATGTAATTCGCGGCGCGATGCGTTTGCGTTCATTTTCCTGTGCGATCACTGTGCGGTGAAGCAGTTCGGCGCGCGTATCTTCCAAGCGTTTGCGCTGCTTCAATTCTTTTTCATGCAGTTCTTCAATTCTGCGCCGGTTTTCAGCTTCGAAAGGCGCGCATTGAGCGGATAATGAATACAGCCACAAAGCACCGCCATAAGCGCCCGAAAAAACTGGACCGGAATCCCGAAAGTACGCACGAACAGGTCCTGGTTCAGGTATTCGGAAGGAAATATCAAACTGGATGATGAAAATAACTGTCCCACGCATCCGTAAAGCGCAAAAGCTAACGCTGCAAAGAGCACATCCCTGCCGAAATCCGGTATACCCATTCGGATAAACCGGCGGCGCTGGATGAGTAAATCCCCAGGCAGCTAATACTGCGCCGGGAATGGCTAGCGAATAGCGGGTATACACATCCGCAGCGACCATACGCTGGGGACTCAGTGGTTGGATATACAATACCCACACCAATCCAAAAATCCAGATTACCAACAGTGACAGCATCATAATCCACTGCTTTTTTATGACCGCCCGGTCCAGCGATCAATCGGGCGCCAAACGCAATCAGCATCATAAAAGAAAGCGCCAGGAGAATAATGCGCAGGGAGGACAACCATAAATTGGAGAGTTCGTCCTGGAAATCAACCTGGATTATCAGGAACATGTCGATCCATTCATGGGCGCCGTGAATCAAGCCAAAAGCCGCTAATGGTCGCAGCGCATAGGCGAAATTCCATCTCGGAGGTATGGCCCAGTTCTAATAAAATCGCCAATCCCATAGAAAAGAAGGCCAGACCGTATATGAAGTAAACCAGGATGATGTTTTGGGTGAAAAAATCTGTGACTGCAATCACAGCGCTATTACCAGATTCAGATCAACGTTCAGGAGCGCCGGCTGAAATCCATTCGATGACCTGGTTGAGTTCATCAATGGTCAGTTGACCAGGGTGATCCCCTATTGACTGTACCTGAACGATCGTGCTGGCGTCCGGATCACCAGGGACGATGGATGGGCCAGAATCACCGCCATCCAGCGCATCCTGGTAGGTCGACAGCGAAAGACCGCCAACGGCAGTAATTCCATGGCAGCTGCCGCAGCGGTTGCGGAACATGGCGTCATATTTACCTTCCCATGATTTGGGTGATACACCTTCCTGCGGTTCAGGGGTAGGTGTGGGAGCAGGCGTAGGTCTGGGTGTGGGTGTCAGCGGCACGAATACTTCTGCTGTCTCGATTTTTGGAACCGTTGTTATGGCAGTCGTTTCAATGGACACAAATTCATACATTACAAAAACGGAAACAAATGTAAGCACTGCTGCTATAGGAAAATAAACCCGGCGCCTTTTCTGGATGACATCCTGTGTGGGCGGCTGCCATGCCTGTCCGCTTTCAATCTGCGCCAATTCGGCTGGATGCTCATCTTCCATCTCGTGTTTGGTGATCTTGCCCGTGAAGATGCTCTTGTTTAAATGTTTCAGGTGGACATGGTAGAAATGCCAGATGATCAGCGCCAGAACAGCCAGGATGGCCTCCCCTCCATGGGCAGCTTTGGCGGCGGGGATGATCTGTCCGGGTAAATACTGTGTGCTGGTAATCGGGTTCCACATTAAGAATCCGGTTACACCCATCAGGAGCGTGCCCCAGACGACTGCGAAATACTCCGCTTTTTCGGCGTAGTTATAGCGGCCATAATAGGCTTTACGTTTTTTAAATCCCAGGTAATATAGGACATCGTGATAGAGATGTTTAAAATCCTCGACTGCTGGCATGATGGTTATCGGCGTTCTAAGGACATATAAACGGTACAGCAGGTCCAGCATATGGAATATACTCACCGCGGCCAGCACAACCGCTGAAACGTGGTGTACCTGTCGGGCCGATTCGATGCCGCCAAACCCATTTAAAATCCACTGGCTGAGCGGTGAAGTTGGAAATCGCTGCGGCAATCCAGTGATCGCAAGCAGTGTAAAGGAAAGCAGCATAACGATGTGGGAGATGCGCTGAACGATGTCAAAGCGAATAATTGATTTGCTTCCCATATGGGATGTTTGAACAGCTATAGGCTTGGTGTCTTGATTATCCATCACCAGCCTCCCCATCATCCCGTTCTGATCCTTGAGAATCGGATCCGGATACCATATCCTCTTGCGTAAATTCAACATCCGTTTCAGCCGGCTTTTCCGGTTTACGCGCCCGGTAGCGATTGAGCCCTGCGCGGCTGGCGTCCATTACGACCAGAACGCCCATACCGCCGATCACTACAGGAATAATGATGATATAGAATAAATTGACATAATAGACCAGAGGATTTTTTTCAAGAGAGGGGATGTAATGAGACATCCAAGAATCTGGGAAATTTTCAGTGGCGTCAGGATGGCAAACCTGGCAGCGAACCAATAAATTCTGGCGCACCTGCAGTCCTTTTTGGGGATCATCGGCGCTGGCGATGTCATGCACACCGTGGCAGTCGAAGCAAACAGGTTTGTTAATATCTGCGTCCGGCGTTTCCTGTTCGAACAAGACCACCGAGGTGCCGTGGAAATCGGCCACGTAAGTATCGAGCACATGTGTGGAGATGCCGTACTTGTCCATAATCTTGGGATCGGTGTGGCATTCTGCGCACATCTGAGGTGAATTGAGGCGGAACTGTGCAGTGGTTGGATCCTCAATATTGTGGACACCGTGGCAGTCGATACAGGTCGGCACTTCAGGATTGCCCTCTTCAAGCAAGGCAGAACCGTGCACGCTGTCCAAATACTTGTTGTAAATTTCGCTGTGGCAGCGAGCGCAGGTCTGGGGAATCCAGGCGCGGGCATCTGGCAGCAGTTCCCCGGTTTCAGGATCTATCAGCCTTCTCACATCATGCGCGGTGTGGCAGTCGCTGCATACCGCGGCCTCGCGGTTACCCCCCTCCAACGCGGTGGCATGTACGCTGTCCATGGTCAGATCGAATTGGCTCTGGTGGCAGCGCTGGCATGAAGCATTCAGCTGTAAGGTTGCGTCACGCAGGTCTTGCGCGATAAATTCTGGATGGGGGTATTCTCCAACATCGGTATGGCACTGCACGCATGCATAACCCATCTCACCGTGAACGGAATTCTGGTGGGCTTCGGCAGGAACGTAAAGATCGAGCGTGTCCCCATTTTCGAGCTGCATGGTAGCGCCGGGCTGCCCGTGACATTCCAGGCATACATCGTCGCCGATGGACAGGTTCCCGACAGCACCCAACTCTGTATCCTGACCGGCCGGGGGAGTGGGATCTGTTTCCTGCACGGGTGGTGATGCCAGGACCCCTGGGACAAGAACGATTAAAAGGACAATAAGTGAAATTATTATCCCAACCGGGAATTGGATTACCTTATGGCGGTTAAGCATCCAGCTCAGCCTCCTCTTCCTGGGGAGATAAAATGTTTTCTTCCAGCAAGCGTTCGTATTCCAGGGTGTGGTGCTTACGCATTTCATCCTCGCTGAGCCGTCCAGTGAAGATACTCAGGTTGAGGCGTTCGATATGAACGTGATAGACGTGCCAGATCAGTACAAATATAGCGATCACGATCGCCTCAGTACTGTGAGCCAATCTGGCTGCCGGGATAACCGCGCCGGGCAATAAACGTGTAGCCTGTATGGGGAACCAGTTGATCAAGCCGCTGACCCCCATAACTCCAATGGTCAGAAATAGGAACCAGTAGGTAAATTTTTGCTCGAAATTGAATTTTTCATACAGCGGCTTATCCTTCGAAAGAAACAGCAGGTACTTGATCATCTGCCAAACATTCCGAAGATCCTGCGTGTTGGGGAAGATGTCAGCCGGCAATTGTTTTCGAAGGAGCAGATACAGGTTTCGAGCGAGATGGTATACCACAACCAATATAAGCACGATAGCAGAAATGTGGTGAATCTGGCGGACCAGATTAAACCTGGATGGTGTGGATAAAATCTGCAGGCTCCAGGCTGCGGCACGGTATTTTTGCGGCAAACCGGTCAGCAGCAGCGCCGCCACGCTCAAAAAGAGCAACCAGTGTTCCCATCTCTGCCCAACCGTAAAGCGCGGGAAAGTGCGCTCTACTCGCACGATATCAGGTGCTTTCGATCGTTCCGAATTCATTTCAGCGCTCATGGTTTGCTCCTTCTCACCCGGTTAACGATAGAACGAAATACCTGCAGGGCAACATAGATGATGGATAACCAGAGGATTAAACGGGAGAAAGAGACGTAAAAACGATCCACATAGAATAAATAAGGGGTGCGTTCCAGGCTGATTTCGTGATGCCCGGTCCAGGAGCTGGTCCAATTTGGTCCGGCATCCGGGTGGCATTTGCGGCAGGTTTCCAGCAGATTATCCGGGTTTACTCTGGAGCCCGGGTCACCGGTGGAAAGCATATCATGAATACCGTGGCAGTCCGTACAGACCGCACTTTCGTGGTGTATGGTCGGCCACATGGCTTTATATACTGCGATGTCAACGCCGTGCCAGGAGAGCTCGTAAAGATCATACACGTTGGAAGATAAACCGTATGCCTCCATTAATTCTGCATCCGCGTGGCAGCTGGCGCACAGGTCCGGTGATTGGATGTGAAACAATTCACTGCCGGGATCTGAAATATTATGGACTCCGTGGCAATCAGTACAGACAGGCACATCCGGGTTGTTATCATCTACGAGCGCGCCGCCGTGAATGCTCCCCAGATATTCTTCATAAACCTTGTCGTGGCACTTTCCGCAGGTTTCCGAGATTATTGAACGCGGTTCGTCCGGAGATGAGACGTCGTGGGCGCCGTGGCAGTCCGTGCAAACCGGGGCATCCATATCGCCTGCTTCGGCGGCTGCAGCATGCATACTATCCAGTGTTTTTTCGTAATTGGCCGAATGACACTTGCGGCAGGATAAATAATAACTGCGTGATAATTCACGCGAGTTGGTATATTCAATTTCCGGGTGTGGGTAAGTCTTAATATCTGTGTGACATGCCTCGCATTCAATGCCTTGCTGGCTGTGCACAGAATGTTCAATTTTTTCGGGAGGAATGTATAGAGAGAGCAACTCACCATCCGGCAGTTCTACGCTCAGATCGGGATTGTTATGACAACTCAGGCAGTAATGTTCCGTTTCCTGTGGTTGGTCCCCAGCTTGTGCAAGGGTAAACATAAACGCGAATAAAATCCCGACGAACGATACGACGCCGCCGTAAATGAAATATCGCCGGAGATTTGATCCGAAGCGATCAGACGCTGCCATGCAGGAGACCCTCTTCTTCGTTGGAATCATTATTGTCTTTCCCATCGTCACCGGTACCCCCATTGGGAGGACGGGAAGGAGGCTCTTTGATAAAACCCAGGCGTTTTAAGATATACGAGATACCCAGCATGATGACCAGCGGTACAAGGCAGCGCAGAATAAACAGCAGGCTGACAGCAAAAGAAGTTGCAGCTTTATCCATTGGCATTCCCTCCTTCGAAAAGGTTGTACCAGATACCGCGCATCCGAAATGAGGTTTTAAATAGCATTATTTCCTTTGTTCAGCTGAATTCGTTCCGACATCATTTCGGTTATGTTTCAACACGATAAAAGTATATCGCAATTTCCAACGATCAAGGATTAATAATGGGCGGCCCCCACCAACACTTTTTACTCAGGTACCATCACCTGCATAGTCAGAACTGAAAATGGAAATTATTCTGCAGGATGGTTAGGTATGCCCGTGTTCTTCTTTGAAAAGCGGCAGGTATTTTGCTCCAAGGGTTAACAATAAAAGCATATATCCCAGGATCCCAATCGCCACACCCCATTCGATCAAATTTGGGAAATAATTCACCGGTGCAGGATTATATAGCGTGCCGGGAGAATATTCCAATGGTACGTATAAACCGGAAACTGTCACATTCCAGCGGTTGACGATGATCCCCAGAACCGCCAGAAAAGCGCCTAATACAATATTGGCTGGATTGCGGTTGAAGCGCGGGGTAAGGAAGAGAACTGCGGGTACCAGGATACCCAGTAGAACCTCGAATATCCAGAATGTGAAGTTGTATGGCGTATATTGGTTTAGCAGGGTTAACAATTCTGTTACAGCTTGCGTATTCCCGTAATATGCGGACGCTAAAAAGTCCCACATTTTAATATATCCATACACTAATAATGCCACCCCACTGAAACGAATGATCGTCCTGAGCACGCTGTGCGCCACAGTCGCCTTGCCAGTTACCCATTCCAATAAATACGCAATCGCGACAGTCAGCGCGGGTCCAACCGCAATGGCTGAAACGATAAACATGATCGGCATACTGGGTTTAAACCACACAGCCCGTGACCTGACGATGCCGTATGCCGCGCCCAGGGAGGATTGGTGAAGCAGCGATATACCAAGACCGATGATGGCCAGCGGCATGGCAGCCTGGTGTAGAATAGCGGCAGCCTTGCGTACCCACGGCCAGCGATCGAACATGCTGGCATCCGCGATGACAGGTAAAAATTCTAATATCAGGATTGACAGATAAATCGTAATACACCAGGTGATTTCCCATAACACCGAATGTACATTCCAGTAAATCCAGGGGTGGTAGAAACGATCCGGTCGTCCAATATCCATAACCAGGGTTAACAAGGCGGATGTATACCCAATTAATCCGACCAGGACTGCCAATCTGAGGATCGGGCGAAAGCGCTCGATCTAAAATATATACAATCGCTGACAGGGTGAACGCGCCTGCCCCCAATGCGATTGAGGAGAGGTCGATGGTAATCCACAAACCCCAGGGGATCGTATCTGACATATTGGTGATGACCAGCCCTTTCCAGAATACCATCACTGCCGATACAAGTCCGATAATAAGTAATATGCCTACAAAACCAAGCCAGGCAATGAAGCCGGGACTAATTGAGGGTTTCTTCTCTGCGACTGCAGTGGTTGTCATGGTTACAAACCCTCCTTTGGAGGAATATAGTAAACGCTGGGATCCGCGCCAGATCTTCGCGCAGGCGGATGGTGGGATTGGCTTCAATGACCTGCGCCACCTCACTTTTGGGATCATTGAGATTGCCGAAGATGCGTGCGTGAACCGGACATATATTTACACAAGCGGGCGTTGAATCGAAATCTAATCCTGGTATACTCCCGGCTTCCAGTCCCTTGTCGATGCGCTGGATGCAAAATGTACATTTTTCAACAACTCCGCGCAGCCGGCGCGGCACTTCGGGAACTCCCCAGGTGGGAACATATGGATTCGGGTATTCCGGTTCTTCCCAGTTAAACCTGCGTGCGTCATAAGGACAGGCTACTTCACAGTAACGGCACCCGATGCAGCGGTCGTAATCCATAACAACCAGACCATCCTCGCGGTGGTAGGTGGCTTTAACAGGACATACTTCCACGCACGGGGCGTGCTGGCAGTGCAGACACGGCCGGGAGAAGTAAAATGTCTGTTCAGTGCTGGTTTCTTCTTCGACGACGATGTTCCAGGGGTGATCGGGAGAAACATCATTGACTGCTGAACAAGCCCGCAGACAGTACTCGCACCCAATGCACCTGTCCAGATCGATCACCATACCCCAGTGATACTCGCCATGCTTGTGTTCATCGTGTGTCGGGGTTTCTTTCTCCAGCGCGGCTTGTTTTAATCCGCTGAACGGTGAAAGCGGACCCGATGTAATGAGCGGCGCTACAACAGCCGAACCCGCTGCGGCGACACCGACTGTAAGTACATCGCGCCGGGTAAGATTGACCTTGACCTGTTTCTTCTTTTTACTCTTCTTCTCGGTCATCTTTGTCACCCTCATCTTCCTCGTCATCCTCGACTTCTACGACCTCAATCCGTTTGCTCACCACCCAGGCAGCTGTGCCGCCCACCACCAGACCTACTATGGCGCCTTGGATCAAACCGGAATACAGACGAACATCACTCTTCGCTTCCAGGCTGGTTATCTCCTGCTCCTGTGCGGTTACAGTATGTTCAAGGTCTTCCATCGTGATCTCTGTCTCAACGATTTCTTTCCCGGTGACTTTGATCAATTCGTCACGGGTGTGAACGGTTTCCTGATGGCAGCCCACACATGCATCAGAACCCACTGAGAACGTATGTCCAGTCGGCACCAAACCCATGATGGGATCTTCGGTGCGCGGCGCAGTATACATATGACAGTTGCTGCATTCCAGACCCGAGTTGGCATGGGTGCCGTGTGTGAAAGAATCGCCGCGCTCCTTATGGCAGTTGGAACATAATCCAGTTACGGAATCTGCCATGGGAGTCTGGGAGTGCGGGTTATGGCAGGATTGGCAGTTGATCCCCTCCTGCCCGTGAATGCTGGCCCGCCATTCATCCGTTGTTGATTTATGACAAGTACTGCACAATTCCGCATCCGGAGATACAGGCATCGGTTCAGCGGGGTGGGTGGGCTGAAAAGGTCCGTGACATGACTCGCAGGTTACTCCCTCTTCGGCGAATTCGCCAGTACCAGGAATATACCCGGTGGTGTGGCATTCCAAGCAGCTGGTCTGGTCGCCTAACTCATGCCAGTCGCGTTGGAAGATTGGCGATGAAAAAGCGTGCGCATGGCGTGTGTCTTTCCATTCTGTATGCAGGTTTTCGTGACAGCTTGCGCACGATTCCGATCCCGCGTATGTTCCTTCTTGCTTATCAGGATCTGCAGGAGCAGCCGCATTGGCGAAAGAGGAATTTGTTAATGAAACACCGGCTAATAAACACAGGCAGAAGATAATGGAGAATACAATAAAACTAAATTGCCTGCTTCGCGATTTTGAAAATAGCATGGTTTCTCTCCCTTTCAGGGATTCCGTAGCAAATTTATTTTAATCTGATTATAATTTTAGGTCTTTTTAATCGAAAAGATGTAGTAAGAAATGTCATTTTGGCGGATTGATAGATGTAATATAAATTGGACATATCCTACAAAGATTACATTTTTATATTTAAGATGATAGTAGTTACTTATATTAAAAAAAATAGGCTTGAATCCAGATGTCCAAGCCTATTTTTATCGCTAATTGGTGATTATTCGAGATTATTCTTCAGTTTCTGTTTCGACAGGCAGGGTATGGTAATCCATGGCTGCATTAATCAAGGATTCATCATCCAGGGCGATGGCGGTATCCTGGATATGGCACTGTCGGCATGCAAAATCGAGCCCGATTTGCGACAGCGCCTGGGTGCCATCTTCTGAAAACTGGCTGATCTGGGTTGGATCAATGGCCATCACATGCGTGCGGATATCACCGGTGAAACGTTCCGGCACACCCCAGGCGCTTTTCACAACCCGGGGCATATGGCAGTGGATACAAGAAACACTCAACGCGGTGTGCTTGGTGTTCTTTTGATACTGTTCTTCTTTGAAGTGACAATTTTCGCATTGAGTGCGGGTGGTTTGTTCTCCAGCCTTTTTCAGCTGAACCACACCGGTATGCGGGTCGTGACAGTCTACGCATTTCAGAACCATATGCTTGCTTTGGAAAAGTTCTTCATACTGCTCATGGTGCTGTATAAAGCCGTCTTTCGCATTAACCTGCTCAACGTCCCCGCGCCTGTGACAAGCCCCGCATTCTTCTCCATCCCTGTTCACTTGCATAGCTACACCTTGGGGATTCTGCATGTGCAGGCTGCCAGGTCCATGGCAGGCTTCGCACTGCACCCCGGGCTCTGCCCATGTGCCAATCAATCCTGGAAGATCATCCTGGTTGCCGCGTTCGCTGTAGCCGGTCGTGTGGCAGGCGCCGCAATCATAGGGGACCTGCTCTTCACCTGAATGATATGTAACCCAACCAGCCTCTTTTCCAAGCAGCGTATTGGCGAAATTGTACTGGTTTAGATATTCCGTATTGCCTGTTTCACCCGGGGCATCCGTGATGATATAGCCGTCCTTACCCACAAAACGCGCTTTCCAGTTGTAACCGCCGATCACGTACAGGATATCATCCCAGGTATAACCTTCAGGAGGTGCAGGTACATCCGTGAATGGATAATCGGGCGCCTGACCGTCCACGACAGGATTCAATTTCCAGGCATGACCGGAATTGATGAAAACGTCATACGTCTCCTGGTGACAGCCGGCACAAGTCTCCGCGCCGATATACTCCGCGCCAAGCGGTCCCGCTTCACCCGAGTCTCCTGCTTCTCCGGCGGCGCCTTCCTTTCCGTCCGGTCCCTGGGGCCCTTCAGGTCCCGGCGGTCCAGCCGGACCGGGAGCGCCTTCCGGTCCTTCCTGTCCGGCACATGCCACGAGCATAATTGCAGCAATCAGTAATATTGTGGCAATCAGAAATCGATTACGCATATTGTGATCTCCTTGTACAAATCAAGAGTATAAAAATCACTGTTATGCTGTAGAATACACAGTGACCAAATTTTCCTCATTTTCTTGCATGATGGGTGTGCCCAATCCAAATGCTGCGTATCGCAGATATCACTGGAACGGCACGTCGTATATTTTACCGCAATTATGAAAGGTTTATTAAATTAATCATCCTGTGATAAGAAGATACTATCCGGAGCGTAATTTCTAATAAGTCCAAGCATAATAAATTTCAAATTTCTTGCAAAATTCACGTTCATTCGTAAATAGAGGTGACAAACTTGGCAAAACAACAATATCCAGAACCTACCGTCGGGGGTTTGATCATCAGCCCGGACCATAAAATCTTTTTGATGAAATCTCACAAGTGGCGCGGGAAGTACGTGGTTCCGGGAGGTCATATCGAACTCGGGGAGCGCATGCAGGATGCCCTGATCAGGGAGGTCAAAGAGGAGACGGCTTTGGATATATTCGATATCCAGTTTCTGTGCTTCCAGGAATTTATTTACAACGAGTCATTCTGGAAGAAGCGCCACTATATCTTCTTTGACTTTGTTTGCAGGTCAAATTCTATGCAGGCGACTCTGAATGAAGAAGCCCAGGAGTATATATGGGTAACGCCGCAGGAAGCGCTGGAGATGCCGATTGACCATTACACCGGGGTGGCGATAAAAAAGTATTTGGAAAGCAAGCAGGGTGAATAGTCCTGTGGATGAAGCGTTCCAAGTCGATAGATTACGCAGTATTATGAAGGGGAAGGAGAAGTGGAGGGGAGATTAATTCCACACCAGTGCGCTGCGAATATCCCAGTATTCTTGTGGGGTTTCGACTAGTCCAAAAAAGCGATCCTCAGCTTCACCATCATACGCCACGTCCACAGCCTTCAGATTAGATTCCAGGTGTTCGACCCTGGCTGCGCCGCTCAACACTACATCTGCCCAGGGCTGGGCCAGTACAGCCGCCAATGCCAGTCCATCGATTGTTGTGCTCAAACGTTGGGCTTCTTCCTTTAAAATAACGAGTTTATCCACATCATCCGGCGCTGCATTTTTGTCTGTAAGGCGCCCGTTGGCAAGCGCTTCTTTTACGATAATTCCAACACCCATTTCATGCGCCTCTTTAATGACCTGTGTTGTGGATCGTTCCAGTATATTCCAGGTCACCTGCAGGCTGTCGAAAAGGCGTAAACCATCCACTTCCAGGTCGAGGGCACGTTCGATGACCTGCGCCTGCTGCGGGCCGCTGACCGAAAATCCGATCAGCAACCCCTCCGATTTTAAGCGCGCTAATTCTTTTAACACATCCCCGTTTTCCAGGACGCCGCTTTCCAGGGTGGCGGAATGGATCTGGTATAGGTCAAGGAATGCCCCCAGATTGGAGCGGCTCTCCTTATATTGTCTTTCCAGCACCGGTAGTGAATGTTCTTTTACCTCGTGCGCCTCAGCCTCAACCTGCCAATTTGCCGTGTAGGTATATCCCCATTTCGATCCAACAGATACCGAGCCAGGTTCGGGAAAACGAGATGTCAGCCAGCTTCCCAGGAACTGCTCCGCTCTGCCGTACGAACGGGCCGCGTCGAAGTAGCGCACACCGCCGCCGTAAGCCGCATCAAGCACACAGTGAGCGCGCTTTTGCATGATCGCTGCATCGTAATCTCGTTCCAGGTCTTCTGCGTGACCGAGGTTTATATATCCTGGTCTTCCGAGTGCAGCGAGACCAATTCCAATAGCAGAGACGTTTAAATCGCTGCATCCTAGTTTGTGTATATTCATTTGTTATTCCTGGATATAAATAAATTCTGTAGTTTTAATAGACTTCAACTGAGGACAAATTATAACGAATAATTTTCCCTATACTCTAGTGATAAAATTGAGGCATTAACTAACTGGAGGATTTCATGACCAACTACACCGATTTGAACACATCCGAGCGAATACTATTAGGACCTGGGCCGAGCACAGCGCATCCTCGTGTGCTGAGAGCCATGGCCCAGCCGTTGGTAGGGCACCTGGACCCGCAGTTCTTGAAAGTAATGGATGAGACCCAGGAGCTGCTGCGGTTTGTGTTCCAGACCGAGAACGAAATGACTCTGCCAATTTCAGCCACCGGAAGCGCAGGCATGGAAGCCGCCCTTTGTAACTTTATCGAACCTGGGGATGAAGTGCTGGTCGGCGTAATCGGTTATTTTGGCGAACGATTATGCGATATGGCTGCCCGCTACGGCGCCAATGTGCGCAAACTTGAAGTAGCGTGGGGTGAAGTGATTGATCCCGCCCAAATTGAGGCAGAATTGAAAGTAAAGCCGGCCAAGATCGTCGCCATGGTGCATGCCGAGACTTCCACCGGCGCCTGGCAGCCTGTGGAAGAGATCAGCAAGATCGTACATAATTATGACGGTATATTCCTGCTGGACTGCGTGACCTCCCTGGGTGGGCTGCCGGTGAAGATTGATGAATGGGAGATCGATATCGCTTACAGCGCTTCCCAAAAATGTCTCAGCTGCCCGCCTGGACTGGCGCCGCTCACCATCAATGAACGGGCGCGTGAGGTGATGTGCAAGCGCAAAAAACCGACCAGCAACTGGTATCTGGACCTGTGTTTGCTGGATAGTTATTGGGGAGAGGTGCGCAATTACCATCACACTGCGCCCATCTCAACCATCTTTGCGCTGCGTGAAGGATTGCGGTTGGCTTATGAAGAGGGGCTGGAAACCAGGTTCGAACGCCACCGTCAGAACGCTGAACTTCTGTGGGCAGGACTGGAGGCGATGGGGATCGAGCTGCATGTACCGATTGAAAACCGCTTACCAACCCTTACTACACCACGCATCCCGGGTGGGGTGGATGATATGTCGGTCCGTAAGCGGCTGTTGAACGAATTTAATGTTGAGATAGCCGGTGGTTTCAGCCAGCTGGCTGGACAGGTCTGGCGGATTGGTTTGATGGGTTATTCACTCGCGCAGGGAAAATGTGACCCTGCTGCTGGCTGCTTTGGAAGATATTCTGAACTCTGCTTAAATTGATACTTGTTCGCTTATTGAAAAATCCCTGATGGTTAGAATCCACCAGGGATTTTATATCCTCAATCAATAAGTCGAAGTCTATTCTTTAAAAATGATCGGCTGGTAGAACATCAATCCGCGTTCGATCGCTCCGATATCACAGCCCTTCAAAGCCGGGCACGTGTAACCGCGCGGGTCATCTTTTATGGCGATGTCGCACTCGTTGATCCCGGGTGGGATGAAGTCGATAGCCTTACTGCCGTCCAGCAGGGCATGTGTAAGCGTGGGTCCGGTGTTATCCTGCAGCGGCCCGGTCAGCGGATCGCCGCTCAGGGTATCTGTTGTGACCTGGTTTCCGCTGATGGTGCTGTTGGTCATCGTCAGTCGTGCGCTGGCGTTCAAGCCAATACCACCTCCGAATACGCCGGTCTTGTTGTTGTTGATCGTCGAATTGGTTATTGTAGCCGCGTCGTGCAGCATCTAAGAAAGCGTTCGTCAAGGGTAAATCATTAAAAATCTATAGATTCTCATGGTTGTAGAACAGGAAAGGGATTTAGCCCCATCTAACAACTTCTTTTTCTATTAAAGATTCTTTTGATCCGGTTGTCGCCTTACAAATTCTTGCCCAACAGTGTTCTTTATACACTGCTATGATAGAGCATGATTCAGGCATCTAAACGTGCTTCAATCGAATTATTTATCCGATCAGACTTCAATCCAGGAAGTCCAGCACCACTATAGGCTCCAATCTGGACCGGTGTCCTCATCATCCCGTCGGTTTCAAAGAACCATGCTGCGCGTAAGGTTCACCGGTCTCTGGTGGATTTCTACCATAATCGTCCTGGTAAGGTTCGTTTCGCTTGAGCATATAGTAGACCACAGTTAATAGACGGCGTGCAATAGCCACCTTGGCAGCTTTCTTGTCACAGCGAGTTGCCAGGTTTTCATGAACCGCATACCAGCGTTTGCTGCGGCGACTTGCGGCGGTCGCTGCTCTGGTCATAGCTCCTCGTAACAAAGATGAACCTTGTTTCGAGATACGCCCATGCCGTACAATAACATCGCTGCTGTGAATTTTGGGTGTCAATCCAGCCCAATTGCATAATGCCTTGGCAGAATGGAAACGGTGGATATCACCGATCTCAGCTATGATCGTTGTGGCGGTGACTTTACCAATACCCGGTACGGTCTTAAGCAAACGAACCATCTGGTTTTGCTCCGGGCTAAGTTTTATCTCTGCTTCTACGATTTCAATTTGCTTACTCAATTCGTCAATCAGGTAAAGATGATCGTGTATGACTTTTGCGGCAGCTCTTCGAAGCTTGGTCTGCATGACTTCTTCCAGATACTTACGTCCTTCGATACCAAACAGATCACTTAGCGGAGATGTAATATTGTAGCTGGCCAGGACCGCATGGGTGCGGTTCTTGACTTGTGTG
The DNA here is from genome assembly GCA_963753725.1 of uncultured Chloroflexia bacterium. Classification (GTDB taxonomy): domain Bacteria; phylum Chloroflexota; class Anaerolineae; order Anaerolineales; family UBA4823; genus CAVWDI01. The sequence goes on from CAVWDI010000010.1 coordinate 782,406, forward strand.
CACATTCGCACCAGTTGATCTCGATGCCGGATATACATTCGTAAGTCACGAATGTCTTTTGGAGCTGCATAAGCGGTCGGTAAAAAGTCCATACGTGCCAGGTTGGCAAGCACCTTTGTATCGATATGGTCCGCCTTTACCGCTGCAGCCGAGATTGCTTTTAATTCTTTCGGATGGGCCAGATCTACTCTCTCAACGTGTTGGGATAATTGATCGTACATAAATGCCCAATTGCTAGTTGCTTCCAATACAGCGTGTGTGTTTTTGAGCACATTTTCGACCAGATATTCTTCGATTTTGTCATTCGAAATGCGCCGCTCATCGATCACCTCACCTCTTTGGTCCATCAAAACCATATAGGTTCACTTGAGGTGTAAGTCGATTCCGAGATAAAATGGGTACATAGCGTTTCTCCTTTTTTGTTACTGAGGTTTTTAGATACTCTCAGTTTAGCATAGGAGGAGAACGCTTTAATCCTATCATCCCGTTGGCGCAGCGTCTCTGTGAGGCAACTTGTCCAACAATTTCGAGCTAGGAAAGGTACGTAGGAGGCTGCCAACACGCGTTGAGCCAAACTCAATAGTAATTAGCAAAATCCCTGGCATTTGAAAAAACCAGGGATTTTTAATAATCAGGATTCCGATATTCGGAAAAATTTACTTTGACTTCCTACTCCTCTTCTTCTTCCTCAACCAGTGGACGTTTGAGGACGATCTCTGAACCTTCGCGCACGCCGGCCATGCCGACCACTTCCCAGCCTTCTGGTCCGCGCTCTGCCAGGAACTCGTACAGCATTTCGCCTATCGGCTGACCACCCGACATTTCGCCCACTTCCATCCCGTTTGCCGTCATCACCACGCCGCCAAAAGTCCTGACGACCAGATATTCCCATTTACCCATGTTTCACTCTCCTAAATCGCGTTGTAAAGTTGTTCGATAGATATAGTCTAGCATGTTTATGAATGGATTGTCAAATGAAAATATCCCGCAAAGTGCGCGGGACGCTCCTCTTCGTTCTACGGGGTATAGGGCAAGGATAAGGCAGAGGATAGGGGATAAGGAAAGGCAGGGGATAGAGATTATGGGAAAACGGCTTACACCATACGCTATATCCATTTTGAATAATCGGATTGTGTTGGATGGAATCTACAAATGAGAACTTTTTTTAATCAACAATCATGTGGAGACTGAAGTCCCAACGCCACATGAAAGATTGCCGCCTCTTGGATACACCCCGCCTCTCGGATACCCCACGTCTCATGGATGTCCCCCCTCGGGATTGAGATGGAAATGTTGTCGGTGGTTTTTTAGTGTAAGAGAAGATAATTGATTTGCTAGTTAACATCCCGCGGGGGGTTGCCTGGTGCAGATCTTCCATTGATGGTTCAAGTACTCGCTAGAGATGAATTGGTTGCTTGTGGAAAGGAATGTGGATCAATTTCCTTCAGAGACACGAACCCCCTGCGGGGATAAGGAGCATTGGGAATTGATTGTCTATTGGATATATCATGGTGTTGAGATTGAATTGGAATGAAGCCGTGGGGGGTCAGGTGGCGGTTGGACCAGCGGGGTAGATGGCGGTTGAGCTCGCAAGGAGGTATTTGCTGGTAAGCTGAGAGGTGGGAATTACACAGAATCGTAAGAAGAAAACAGCTGGCCTGAGCCGTCCGGGGCGTGGGGGTCGTAGTAGAGTGAGTTCAGTTTGAAATCGGCCGCGGGCTGCAAGAGTTCACCCTCAACGATGCTGGAGAACGGGTTGCCGCCCAGTACCCGGCTGGTTGTGGTCAGGTACAGGCGCTGCAGCACGCCGGCTGCCAGCAGCATGTGCAGCACTTTTGGGCCGGTAGTGTTGCAGATGATCTTGTACCCCGCTTCCTTAAGGACCTGCACCAATCCCTCCCCGGTCACGGCCGAATCGCCGCCGAACAGGACCCTTCCGGCCTGGTCCTGAATTTGTGCTATCCGTTCCGGGTCAGCGCCCCGGGTGGTCACCACGCATACACGCCGTTCGCCCTGGGATAATGCGCTTGGGATTGGAAAATTCAGGCTGCCGCTGATGACAGCCATATCGGGTTGGGGGGATAAACCGCGCTCTGTCCGCCAGCTGACCAGGTCGGCAAAACGCGGATCATTGTAAACGGTCAGGATTTCCTGGGCGCGGCCGTCCGCGTAATCGCGCAGGTAACGACCGCTGGTGATGAGCACATCCGCCTGGATAGTCAGTTCCTGGAACAGGCGCCAATCGCGCGCATTGGCTACGTTCTTTGGTACGACCAAGCCCGGTTTGGATGGATGAGGGACAGCGATGCGCCCATCCAGGCTGGTAACGTAATTGCTGTAAACGTATGCCTTATCTTCACTGGAGGCGGCCGCTCGTAAGTCGTGATCCAGATAGAGACCTTCAAGCGGTTCTTCTTCAGAGGGCTGGGGGTACAAACGCAGTACGGGGTCGGTCATGATCCAGAAGGGTTAAGGGTTATGGGATAAGGGGACGGATATTTTGGATAAATTGCTGCGTATAGTCTACTGCATGAAAATTGTCTATTTGCTGTTTGAGGATATGTGCATGTTGATTGAGAATAATATCTGGTACCCTGATTTCCCTTAATCTTCCTGATCAACCAGTTCACTCAGCACTTCCATATCCTGCTCCAGATTACGCTTGCGAATATACAGGCTGAGCACGTACAGCAGCATGACACCGAAAATTACTGCAAATCCGGCGATCATGTAGGTGTTGGTGTTGGCGGGGCCTTCTAGTAGGAGTGATTGCATAGTATTTTCTCCATTGGATTGAGACTATATGGTTAGAAGAAATTCTAAAAATATTGTTTGATATGGTTTACTTATGTACTGCATACCTTGAGAAGCGGATTTATTTCCATTTGGACGGGGAGATTGCTTCGGTCGCTGGTTGGAGCGTTATGTAGGTTTGAGAACTCGTATCTATGGTTATGCACCAAATTTTGGGGATTTTTAGATCGCTCCCTCGCAATGACTTGAATGGCTTTATTCCATGGTCTTCAGTTTGAGCTGCTCGACCTTGTCCGCCAGACGACCAAGGCGGATGCGGTGCCAGAGCAGGTCAGCGAATATGAACGAAAAGACCAGCAAACTGAACATAAAGGTCTGCAGCATTTTGGTTGTCATATCGAAAGCGCCTTCTGCGCCGGGTTGGTTCGTCCCGACCACAACCGGGTGGATGGTGCGGAATAAACGCGCCGAAAAGAAAGTCAGCGGTACGCTCAGGAATCCGACGATGGCGTAAACGGCTCCAAACCGGGCGCGCCGGTCGGGGTCTTCGATGCCGGATCTGAGCATCAGGTATGCGGCGTAGATCAGTATCATGATCGTGGCGGTGGTCAGACGCGGGTCCCAGGTCCACCACGTGTTCCAGATCGGGCGCGCCCAGATCGATCCGGTGACAATATTGATGAATGCGAACACCATACCGATTTCTACAGCCGATAAACCGGCGATATCCCATTTGCGGTCGCTTTTTATCAGGTACATTATCCCGGCGAAAGCGGCAGCCAGAAAGCTGAGCATACCAACCCAGCCGGCAGCCACGTGAAAATAGAATACTTTTTGGACCTGTCCCATGACGGCTTCGACAGGCGCATAATAAAAGACCATCCCGGTAGCGATCAAGAGTAATAAAACAGAAACGATATCAAGAATTTTTAATAGGGTTGGCTTAGGTTCCACTTATTACCTCCTCTGGTAGTGAACTATCCTTTTGGATATGCTATTCCTCCACCACAAAATCAAACACCATAAATGCAACAGCGATGAAGATTATATCGTACACAATTAATATGTTGAGCCAGGGCCATATCTCAGCCATGGGGATACCCTGCAGGAATCCTGCGCTGGCTTTCACGGCCGCAATCAAAACCGGAAGTACGATCGGAAAGAGCAAAATCGGCAGCAGTATATCGCGCGTGCGGGTCTGGACTGCCATCGAGGCCAGCAGCGTACCGACTGCTACATATCCAATCGATCCGAGCAGGATCACAATAATCAATCCGGGGTTAAATAAGTTGGTATTGTACAGGATGCTGTAAACCGGCAGCACGATCACTTCCACAATCAACATAAAAGCCAGGTTGCTGAGCGCCTTCCCAAAGTAAATGGCGCTGCGATCCACCGGGGTGAGCAAGAGCCCGTCCAGGCAGCCGCGGTCCTTTTCCATCGCCATGGATCGGTTGAGTCCCAGGGTACCGGCGAAGGCGAATGTGACCCACAGCACGCCGGCGGTGACGCTGGTGCGCGTTTTAGCGTCCAGTTCGAGGGCGAAGTTAAAGATCAAAATCACCAGCAGCGCAAAGACCAGCATCGCCGAAAGCATCTCACGCCCGCGCAGTTCCGCGGCCAGGTCCTTCCACAGAATGGCCCACACGGCGCGTAAGTACTGCGAAAATGAGCGTCGAATTGAGGTTTGCGATTTATCCGCTGTGCTGCTCATTGTAGGTGTATGAAATATATTGGGCTCTCGTTATTCATCGCTGCAAATTAATCTAATTTGCGTTAATGGCATCCCGGTAAAAGGAAAGCATTTGGTTTGTGCCCATATCCTGGCGCTGAGCGGAGGCGGCAATTACACCGCGCGAGATGACGTCAAAGCGGGAGGCCAGGTCGGCAGCCCGAGACAGATCGTGGGAAGTCATTACAACCGTACGGCCGCGGGCGGCTACTTCCCTCAGCACATCTTCAAGCATGGCGCAGGCGTCCTGATCCAGACCGGTGAAGGGTTCATCGAATAACATAATCTCAGGATCGTGCAAGACCGCCCGGCCGATCGCCAGGCGCTGCTGCATACCGCGCGAATAGGTGCGCACCTGGTCGCGCCGGCGAGCCGATAAGCCGACCACTTTCAGCACGTCTTTGATGCGCCCATCCGGGTTTGGTATGCTGTACATGCGGGCGTAGAAACGTAAATTCTCCTCGGCGGTCAGGTCTCCGTACAACAGCGGCAGGTGGGATACCACACCGATCTGGCGCCTGACGGCCGCCGCCTGCGAAGGAAGATTGAATCCCGCAACCTTTACTCGACCGGCGGCGGGGCGTGAAAGGGAAGCCAGGATGCGTAAGAAAGTAGTCTTTCCAGCGCCGTTTGGACCGAGCAGGGCCACAAATTCACCTTTCCCGACCTCAAAATTTTAATCCGCGCAGGATTGTTTTAATCCAAAACGTTTGACCAGATTGTTTACAGAAATGATGGGGATATCGGCGCGGCTCATGGGTTATGGTTGCTTCAAGGTTAGTGAATCAGTGGGCTGGAGGGGCGGTTGGCAGTTGTGTTTGATAGCGTGCCCCCTATTTCTCCTGCTCTTCACTCTCGATGAGCTGCTTTAGGATGGATTTTAGTTCCGCCCGCCGCTCCAGGTAAGCCTCTTCGGGCAGCCGCCCTTCCTTATACAGGTCATCCAGTGCAAGGATGGCATCCATGACGGTTTCGTTGTCCTCAACCCCATTCAGTTCAACATCCGTCTCCGGATCAAGCGCTTCATCCTCATCCTCAGGTTTGGATCTAGAGCGTAGATAAAACCACACGCCAGCCGCCACCAGCACGATCCCGAAAATTCCTATGCCTATCAGCATGGTGGTGCTGTCTTCACTGGACATCCCTAACTGACTCAGCGCATCATTACCGGAAATCATCACACTGAATTCCTCACCAGGCAGCAAGCCTCCCCCGTTGTAAATATGATAGGGCATTCCTTCCACATCACGCGTGCCGCCGTCGCTGATGTCATTGCCTTTGACGCTGATGCCGTTCTCGGGCATCAATATCACCACCGCGTTGGTCAGCAGGTTTACCGGACGAGAAAATTCCAAGCTCCCGTCGTATGGTAGATCATAGGCAAAAACGACCTGGTTTTCCCCTTCCCCTGGTTGAATTGGAAATGTGTCGGCGAACCCGCTTTCAGTCGTAACGAATCGTTCACCAATGTTGCTGTCCAGGATTTCCAGGTTGGAAGCATCTGCGGGTAATTCGAAGTTGATTGTAGTCTGGGACTCTTCGTCAGGAACAACGGTCAAGTTTGAGGGATTGGAAATTACATGTAGTTCAGCAATACGCAGAGTCTCAGGGTCCAACTTTTCAAAAAAGTAATGCAGCCTGTCTACGACAAGTCCTGAAGAGTCGTCTGTCGAGTCATATACTTCGATGGGCAGCATGATTGCTTCAATTCCTTCTTCGATAACGGCCATATTGGAGGCATACCTGGTACCGCCGTAATCAACCGTCGCAAAGTATATATGTCCAACCGGCAGGTCGACGTCCTTGAAAGAATAAGTGCCGTTACTTTCAACTTTAGTGGTCGTGGTTAAGGTTGGTGTATCGTGTTCGAAACCGTACAAAGTGACTTCTAAACCGGCAGGAACCTCTCCGCCAGAATTATTAAATACTTCGCCGACCACATTCCCCATAATGCTGGGTTCGGATTCGAGCAGCACCCCTGCCTCGGGTTCAATCTCTGACTGATCAGATTGTTCATCGATCTCTTCAGCTTCTAACAGGTATAAAGGCGGGAAAACGAATGAACGCAGATAATCGGTCACAGCCCAACGTTCTCTCTCTATCAGCTCATCCTCGAAGGGCGGCATATCCGGCCGGATACCTTCAACCATGGCCTGGTAGAAATCGGCCGCTGATTTGGAAGCCATGTATTTCTGGTCTGTAAAATCAGGCGGGGGGGTTGAGAATGTATTGTTGTGATCGCCGTTCCCTTTGCCGGAGAGGCCGTGACAGTTGCTGCACAACACTTCATACAGCGCATCACCATTTGCGATCGATTCCGGATCTGCGCTCAGGCTGTATGCATAGGCGACCACATCCCAGCGCTGGCGTTCCGATAAGCTTTCAAATGGCGGCATAAACCGTTCCAGGTTGCCTTCGGTCACGATGGTATACCACTCGGATGGCGTGGACCGGCGTGCGATTTCAGGGGTTCCAATTGCGGGGACCGGGTTGGGAAGAGAACTGGCGCGCGATCCGTTGCCCAGTCCGGTGGAACCATGACAAGGTGCGCACTTTTCTTTAAATATCGCTTCACCCTTGCTGGCGTCCGGGGGGACTATCGGGTAGAGCCGTTCATTGATCTGTTCAGCTTCACGATCAACAGGTGTGTTCTGCTGAAGATTGGGCGGCGGTGTCACGTCTGCGGCCAGTGACAGGTCGCAGGCTGTGAGCAGGACTGCCAAAATAAATAGAAGTATGAATGTTGAGGATACAGCTGGCTTTTTAATGGCGTTTCGAAAACTTGCTGTTAAGAGAATTGTCTTTAATAAGATCATTTTGTCCTGTTCTTTATTGGCGTAGATCAAGCCAGTTTTGCGCCGCACCTGGGGCAAAATTGATCGGATTTTGCCAGTGGTCCTCCGCAATTTGGGCAAAAACCGGCAGCCTTTTCCTGCCTGGTGCGGCGCCGGTTAGCCAGCAGGGCCTCCAGTTCATCGTTTGGATCGTGGGATACCAGCGATCCGTTTGCAGCTGTAGGAGTTCCCATGCCATTTTGCGCGCCGTCGACTTGGGCGCCATCCTTTCCGGTACCCAACTGCTGCCGGCGTGTCCTGAGTTCCGCTTCGATGCTGTCTTCACCTGCTCCTTCATCAACATCCTGTTGAATCTCGTCCAGCGCTTTTAAGGTGAGTACCCCTTTTTCCAGGAGCATCGTGCGCTGCTGCTGGTAATCCTCTTCAGGGATTTTACCCAAATCGTAGTCAAAATCCAGTTCGTACAGGGTGTTAAGTATCCTGTCCCGATCGGCAAGCGCGCTTGATAGTTCACGCTCTGCAGATGCTGAAGCATACCTGGGAGAAGACTTTTTCGCTTCGAAGAATGGGCGGCCAACAAATAATGCAACCAGAACCAAAAAAGCCAGCAGTAGAAAAATTGAACCTAAAGCCATGTGTCACTCAACAAGTAATGGGTTAATAGCATTTGTGATCTCGTTAAGGGACATAAATGGGCTGAACTTAACGTACGCCAGTGTACCGTTTTGGTCAATGATATAGGTCTCCGGCACCCCGGTCGTACGGTATGCCTGCGAAATGCGTGTACCGAGATCAGGTCCATTGGGGTAGGTGATGTCAAATTTTTCCAGGTACTGGTTGGCTTTCGCCTCTGTGTCGGTCCAATCTACACCCAAGAAGAACCACCTCACCACCGGGTTGGTACAAACGCCAGGCGGCTTCCAAATCGACAGCTTCCTGTTCGCAGGGTTTGCACCACGAAGCCCAGAAATTCAGCACGACGATTTTGCCCTCCAGGTCCGAAAGGCTGATCTGTTCTCCATCAAAAGTGGTTAGTGTAAAATCAGGCGCTTTTACACCCACACCCACGGGTCCTTGCTGGGTTCTGCGAAGGGCTGTGAATAATAACAGCAGCAGGGCGACCAAACCCAGCCAGGCTAACAAGCGCCCCCAGCGGGGGCGTTTTTTAGTTTGGGAATCGGGAGTGGATATTTCGTTTGAATCAGAAGACATGCGCGTTCCTATAGATTTTTCAAATCCTCTTCCAGTCGTTGGATGTATTCATCGCTTTCTATATTTGCTGGTGCGCTTGTTTGACCTGTATCGGGGGGTTTCTTCCAGGCTCGGAGTGCCCTGTAAACCACTAAAAGTCCAACCAGGAAAACCAATGGGGGGATGATGTAAATGAGCCAGTTTAAACCGCGTGCCGGCGGTTCAGCCAGCACCCGGTCGCCGTACTGGTCGACAAAATATATCTTGACCTGCTCGTCACTCCAACCTAAGGCTAACTTATCGTAAATCAACTGGCGCCATTCCTCACAGGCCTGGGTGGGGCACACATCGAGGGGTGTATTCTCACAGACCGGGCAGTAGAGTTGTTTGGCGACAGCATTCACATCGTCATCCGTTGGCGGCTGCGGGTTATCTGACTGGGCATTCACGTTAGTAACTATAGTTGATGTGAGACTGAGGAAAATCGCTATAGTTACTAAGAACGTAAAAAACCTGAATACTTCATACAGATAAAGATTATTGGATGGAGCAAATTGTTTTATAAATTTCATTTTGCTCTCAAGCTTCAGCAGGGGCGTAGGCTGATTTCTTCTTACGAACGGGTAAAGGTTCAGGGTCTTTATCCGGCCAGGCTGCTACCAGGGTTCCGAGGATGAAAACCAAACCGCCTATCCACAACCAGTTGACCAGTGGGTTTTTATAAATCTTAAAAGTGGCGCTGTTGGTAGATACAGGCTGCCAATCGACCAGCAGGACATACAGATCTTCTTCCCAGGTGCTCCTGACACCAGGGATGGTCATCGGCTGCTGCGAGTCGAGGTAGTAGTCCCGGCGTGGATGCAGATCACCTACATAATTACCGGCTTTTTCTACGCCGATAACAGCACGGGCCACGTTGCGCCCGTCGTCGGTGTCGAACACGGCCAGGGATTTGTATGTGAGGGTGTAATTCTCCAGGGTAAGATGCTCACCCTGGGCGATTGTGCCCTGGGTTTCGACCTGAAATATTTCAATGCCAATAATTCCTATCGCCATCAGTACCACGCCCAGGTGGATGATATAGCCGCCGTAGCGCCGGCGGTTGCGGCCAGCTAGGCGCCACAACGCGGTGATTAAGCTTTCTCCCGAGCGTTTGCGCGCGTGCCTGAGCGCCGCGCCAGAATTCATGCAGGGTGACGAATGCTACAAAAGCTGCCAGCCAGAAGCCAAGCAGGGCAGCCGGTTGATGTATGCCGCGAGTAAAAGCGTAGGCCGGAACAATAAGTGAAATAAGGGAGGGTTTCCAGACGGCGCGTCCCAGGATTTTAAAAGTGGAATGACGCCAGGCTGCCAGGGGAGCAATTCCCATCAACAGCAGCAGACCTGCGAACAATGGCGCAGTTGCTCTTTCGTAAAACGGCGGACCGACGGTGACTTTCTGACCGGTGACCAGTTCTGAAATTAATGGGAATATCACACCCCAGAAGCATACTACCAGGATGCCCATAAATAACAGGTTATTTAAAAGGAAAAGCGCTTCACGTGAGAGAAGGGAGGTCATCTCCCCTTCGGATTTTAAATCATCCCAGCGGGATAATAACAGGGCAAGCGAAATCGTGAATGTTAAACCGATATAGGCAAAGAAAAGCGGTCCGATGGCGCTCTGGGCAAAGGCATGCACGGATGATAATACGCCCGATCGGGTTAAGAAGGTGCCGAATATGACCAGTGAATAGGTCAGGATGATCAGCACCATATTCCAGCGCTTGAGCATGCCGCGTTTTTCCTGTATCATTACGGAGTGCAGGAATGCCGTCCCGGTTAACCAGGGCATAAAAGCCGCGATTTCAACTGGATCCCAACCCCAGTAGCCGCCCCAGCCCAGCACATCATATGCCCAGCGACCGCCCAGTAATAATCCGAGCGACAGGAAAAGCCAGGCGACCAGTGACCAGCGGCGGGTGATGCGTATCCAGCGGTCGTCAGTACGGCCGGTAACCAGCGCTGCGATGCCAAATGCGAATGGGATGACGAAGGAAACAAAACCCAGATAGAGCATCGGGGGATGAATGATCATTCCCGGGTGGCGCAGTAACGGGTTCAAACCCGTCCCATCGCGCGGGAAGAACAATGAGCTTCCCTGCGGTTGGAACATGGCTGCGCTGATATCACCGTTTGGCAGCTGCCAGAAGCGGGTGAAAGGATTTTCGAAAAAGACCACAAGAATTAAGAAGAATGCCAGCGTAACCAGGGAGACCACGATTACCCAGGGCAGGAATTCACGGTCGCGATCCCATTTGCGCAATGTCACTGAAGATGCGAATGCCGCCAGCAGCCAGGACCAGAAGACCAGCGAACCCGATTGACCGCCCCAAAGAGCGGTAACCCGTAAATAGATCGGCATGCTGCTGCTGGTGACAGACTGGACAAACTCGTGTTCGTATCTGCCCGTTACCAGCAGATAGATCAGACTTAAGGCTGATAATGTGATCAAGGGGAATGACAACAGCATTGACAGGCGCGCGCTTTCAATCCAGCGCGGATCGTTTTTGTGGGCGCCATAATAAGCGGCCCCTACCCCATATATTGAGACCAGGAGCGTGATGAATAAGATACCATAACCGATATTGGCGATCATGGTTTAATCTTCGAAATCGTAAAAAGGGTTTTCACTGGAATTTCAGGCTGAAGGCAGCGCCGCAGGTCATATTCCGGCCGTCGGTCATGTTCCCGATTGTTCAGGAACGGCTTCCTCATATTTTGTGGGACATTTGAGCAGCAGTTCATCTGCATAAAAAATCCCGTCTTCTCCAATTTGCCCGGTCATGATCGCCTGGGCTTCATGGCGCAGCAAGTCGGGTTTGACGCCGTTGTATACTACCTGCAGTTGAGAGCGAGCGGGGTCGTTAACCGCTTCATACAGCACCTGGGCCAGTCCGCCCTGTGCTTCAATCTCGTTATTATCGCCAGGCACATGGGCGACTGTGAACATCAGGTTTAATGATTGGGGATCATACTGGATCGAATCGCCGATTACCGCGCCAGAAATGCGCAGATCACGTCCGATTACGTCCTGGTTTTGCGCATTAAGTTCATCCACTGTTAGAAAATACTGCGCGCCGGCTTGTGTGGAACTAACGATCAGGTAAATAACCGCGGCTACAATCAGCAAACCCCCGACGACAAATTTCATCTTTCCGGCGGTACCTGATTGCGACGTAGAACTAGCTTCCATACCATTCTCCTCCGAGTGTGGTTTATGCAAGGGATTTCCTCAGGCCGCACAGCAGCAGCGTGCTAAAAATTAATAATTATTTCCAGATGTTCAGCAGGTGATTCTAAATAAGAGTTTTTCGCTGTTATTGGCCTAATTCCGTACAAAGAATTCTGTCATACCAAGATTAGTACAACCTGAGTTTGTGTAAAAGGTTAAATTAGAAAGTGGGTTTTTTGTCTGAAGGCGGAATTGATAGATATCAACGCCTGCGCAGCTGGGTGCCGCAGGCTCTGCAAAAACGGTCGCTGTTTGAGGCGCGTTTTCCGCACTGGTGACAGTATATGTGTTCCGCTTCGTCCGTTGGCGATTCAATTGGAGCGGACTTCTTCCTTCTGCGGGGCTGCGGCTCGCCATCTGGTTTTTCACGTCCGGACTGCCAGTACCAGAACCCACCCCCGGCGATCAATAAAACCCCTAGGCTGCCCACAATCACAGGCAGCAGGCGGCGCAGTTCCAATTCGCCGGTTGGCGATTCGCTGATCGGACCACTGGCTGTCACTGGCATGCTGGGCGCAGTCAGCTCATCGCCCTCTTTTTGATACTCGAGGCTGATGGTGAATGATTGCCCCAGGGGTAGGCTGCCAATATCGGAAGAATAATATACCAATCCATCAGAATACTCAGACCCGTTGCCGAGACTGGGAGAGATACGCATGTTTTGCGCATCCGCGGGTTCCTGTACTTCAATTTTGAAGTTATCAACTCGATAAACTCCAGGCCAGCGGTATTCATAGCGGCGGGTGCTGCCTTCTTTCAGTAAGTTGGGATCATAGTATTCGATCTGTACGATTGGTGTGGGAGCGGTGAATAAAATTCGGGAGTATTCCTCCCCAGGGATCTGTTCGTAATTGAGATCGATTAATATGCCGTCCGGCTGCAGACCTGCGACCGCATTGGGCACCCCCGCAGCGGTTGGGATAAGGAAATCCATTTCTACAGGGAAACTTGTATCCGGCGGCAGGGTGATTGAGTGGATCACCAGCATGGAGGGCTTGTCGAATTCGGGCCACAGGTCAACTTCAACGGTTGATAATGTCTGACCTTCCTGGGCGCCGGCTGTACTGGCGCATAAAGCCAGAATGAATCCAATAATCAATAAAAAATTAAGTCTATTCAAAAATTATTAACTCCGTTTTCTGAGGGTAAGTATTCAACGCAACAATCCAGGGGTTTATTGTCTGCAGCTAATCCACCTGCCGGGGCGCCATTTTATTAGATCATCTCAAATCATGGATTTCCGATTGCGCTTCGCAAACGATGCGATAATTCACCAAACTCGGGTGAATAGCGCATGCCCTCCTGGCGCGGCCGCGGCATCTGCACCTGTACATCCAGTCGGATTGTGCCAGGACGGTGACTGAGCACGACCACCCGGTCAGCTAAAAAAAGCGCTTCTGAGATGGAGTGGGTGACCATAATCACCGTTTTTCGGTGCGCTTGCCAAATCCGCATGAGTTCGTTTCCCATACGTTCACGGGTCAGCGCATCTAAAGATCCGAAAGGCTCATCCAGCAGCAGCACATCCGGATCGTGGATGAGCGCACGTCCAATGGCGACGCGCTGCTCCATACCGCCGGACAGGTCGCGCGGTAAAGTGTTTTCAAATCCGACCAGACCGACCAATTCTACCATTTCTTCCGCCATGTGGGCGGCTTTCCTGGTTTCCGTACCGTCGATTTCCAGAGGGAGAGTGATGTTTCCCAACACCGAACGCCACGGCATCAGGTTTGCTTTCTGAAATACAAAACCAAGACCCGCTTTGGGTCCAGAAAGGGGTTCACCTGCATAAAGCACCTGGCCTGCTGTCGGCGGCAGCAGACCTGCCAGGATGCGCAGAAGGGTACTTTTCCCGCTTCCGGAAGGACCTAATACGCATAAGAATTCTTGGTGCTGAACTTCGAATGAAACGTCCTCAAGCGCCTGCAGTCCGCCGTTATCACTGCGAAACACCGCACTTAAGTTTTTCACTTGAATGGCGGGTTGGTCTTTCGTATTCAGCATCTTCTTTATTCCCAAAAAATCCCTTTAAAACAGCAAATATTTGGATTAGCTAAAAGCACTTCTTTTATTCTACGAACTCATTCGTGTAAGCCGCATCTAAATCCAGGTTTCCGCTGAGCAGACCCATATCGATCAATACCTGCTGCATGTTTACCCAGGCATCCAGGTCGGATTTTCCCAATTCTTCCGCCCCATTCGGTCGCCAGAATTCGATCGAAGTGTTTAGAATTTCCATCTGAACATCTCGATCTGCATCTTCGAGACCTTCCACATAGTCCAAGCTGATCGAGTAGGCGCCATCAGGATCATTGATGGAAGCCTCGACAGCTTTCAGGGTTGCTGCCACCATGCTCTTGACGAGCTCAGGGTTCTCCCGGATGGTCTTTTCGTTGGTAATCAACCCGTTGGATGCCAAAGGCACATAGTCAGCGACTTGAATCAGATCCAGATCGTAACCCATAAATTCAAGCTGGATGGGTTCGTTGTTTGCATACACGACCGCAGCCTGGATCTGGTCCGCCACCAGCGCTTCCACTTGATTAAAACCGATTGAATCCAGCTTCACATCCTCTTCACCCAAACCTGCCGAATTCAATAATGCCCGCAGTCCTATATAACTGGCGCCGAACAAACCCGGTATCCCGATTTCCACCCCTTCCAGGTCGGCCGGCTCTTTAATTCCCCGTTCGCTTTTAGCAGTGACAGCTACAGGAAAATCATGCCACCAGGCCATTACGTAGACAACCGGGATACCCTGTTCGCGTGCCAGCAGAACCTGTTCACCCGACCCAAGTGTAAATTGGAGTTCGTCCGTGCCGACAAGGGCGACCCCATCTGTTTCAAAGCTGTAGTCGAATTCAACTTCCAATCCAGCATCACGGAAATAGTCTTTTGCATCCGCTACGTAAAATGGCGCGTACTGCACGCTTGGGATATAACCCATCGGCAGACGAATATCCACCAGGTCTTCCGGAACGGCTTCAGGTTCCGGTGAGGGATTTGTCAGCGCGCAGGCAGAAAGCACAAAACAAACGATTAAGATAAACGAACAGAGTCGAAATGCCATAGGTGTATCTCCTTATTGATCGGACATCACAGGCGATTCAGAGCTCCTTCGCCAGGATAATAAACGGTTTTCCATAAGCAGCACCAGACCGTACAGTAACAATGCCATAAAAATTAACGCCAGTATGGCGACGAATACCAGCGCGGTGTCATACTGGCCGCGGGCACGGTTGATCATAAATCCCAGACCACGGTCCGCGCCGACAAACTCGCCCACAACTGCGCCGATTACAGCCAGGGTAGCGCCTATTCGCAGCCCGCCTAGGAAGACAGGCAGGGCGGCCGGCACTTCCAACATCCGGAAAATTTGAGCGCGGGTTGCTTGGAGTGAGCGCATCAGGTCGCGCAAATCGTCCGGGACTGAACGCAGCCCGACGATCGTATTAACCAGCACCGGGAAGAATACGATCAGGGCGCTGATCAATACCTTGGATAAAAGACCCGGACCAAACCAGATGATAAGCAACGGCGCAATAGCCACGATGGGGACAGATTGGCTGGCGACGACATACGGTGATAACAGGCGTTCTACCGTGGGTGATTTAGCCAGTAAATAGCCCAGAGCGGCGGCTGCGCTGGTCCCCAGAGAGAGACCGGCCAGGACTTCAGCCAATGTGTAAAACGAATGACGCACCAAAGTGCCGTCTCCCAACGAATCCCAGAAGCGCTGCCAAACCAGCTGCGGTGGGGGCACGATAAAGGCGGGGAAGTCACCAATCTGGATAACCAGGTACCACAGGATTACCCCGATAACAACGGAGGCGGGCACCAACAATAACTGGTAACGTTTGTCCAAGCCAGCGGGTACTTTACCCTCCAATGTCTTTTGAGCGCTCTCCATAACGGGTTTATTTCACTGTCTATCGTCTTCGGGAGCAAACAAAAACCCCGAATAAATGGTAATTCGGGGCGAACAGGTTCTAAACAGCGACAAGCGAGCACGCGTTCTCAGCGTATGCGGCGCGCTTGCAGATGTTTTTAACCTTCTCTCATCCGGACTTTACCGTCGGCTCCGGAACTTCGCCGGATCATGCGTAATTTTCGTTTACGAATTTACGCTCGCGGGCTGTACCGCCGGTCGGGAATTGGCGCCCAGAAATGTATATCCCTGGGTACTTTCACCCTGCCCCGAAGGTTGTTTTGCCTGTGTGAAAAAATCACTCAGACCGGGCTTATTCTATTTGTATAAATTATAACTTGTGCGAAATAAGCGGTCAATATGAGTAATGGCATGAAATGTTCCGTTATTTTCGAGCGATAAGCCGACCTCTGCCCACTTTGCCAGCCGCTGAGGCATCGCGCCACAGGGTAATGCCGCCTTCTACATCGTCGTACATTTCCTGGCCATAGTTGTCCACGATCCCTTGACGGAACTCGTTCTGCACTTTGCTCAGATAAATTTGAATATGTTTGGCGAAATCGGGGGTGAGGTCTTCCTTCTCAACCACCGTCATCCCGGTAGTTTCTACCAGGGTCGCGTAACCTTCCAGTGTCTCCATATACGGAAAAACCATAAAGGTATTCAGGGCCTGCCATTCATCTTTGGTCATCGAGCCGGTCTCCAGCCAGTCGGTAACTGCAATGACGCCGCCCGGTTTTAAGACGCGGGCACACTCTTCTATGAGCCGCTTTTTGTCGGTAATGTAGCACCAGGCATCCTGTCCCCATACCACATCGAAAGTATTTGCGGAAAAAGGCATATCCAGCGCATTTCCCAATTTGAATTCGATCTTGTTACTCAGCCCAGCTTGTTCTGTGCGGCGGATGGCTTGTTCGTGCATACGAGGGGTTGCGTCCAGGCCGGTGACGTGGCAGCCATAAGTTTGAGCCAATTGACGAGCTGGGCCACCCAGCGCGCTGCACACATCCAGAACGCAGCTGTCGGCGTTAATTCCAGCTTTTTGGGCCAAAATGTCCGTCTCCTTTTCTCCGCCGACGTGAATCTGTTCGCCCATGAGCATTTCCCACAGGATGCCGCCAGGTCCATCGTATACTTCGGTAACATTTTCAATATTAACATCGAGTTTGTGTGTTGTCATTTGGAAACCGCCTTTTTGAATAAAGAGACGCTTTTCTTACTGGTTCACTTGAATCAACCAGCATTTGGGATCCAGACCATCTGCATCGCCATTGTAATGGTAGGCGCTGGCCCGACATCCCCAGCAATGTTCGTTGTTCATACACGCGTTACACGGTACGGGCAGGTTGCAGGTATCGTGTAGATCGCTGTGAATGAGGGTGTCGATATGTTTGGCGATGATTTCTGAGAATGGCGCTGCGCGGATATTGCCTACGCCATCGCGGATGACCGAGCAAGGGGTCACGTCGCCGGTGAATGTCACCGTTGCCATAGTGCCGCAGTAGTATTTATCAGTGTCCATAGCGGCAATGGAGATGTTGTCTTTATCGTAATTGATGCGATCGCGCTCAGTGTAGACTTGTTGGATTTCAATGAGATCAGGTTCGAACGCTTTCCACTCGGCTCCCATTCCTGCGGGATTGAACATGGTCAGGCAGGTACGCAGGCCTTTCTCTTCAAACCACCAGCGCATCGTTCGGATGGCGTCTTCCGGACCTTGTTGGGTAGTGTAGGTGATGCAATTGATCATGCTTTCGGCGGGTTTGCCCAGGGCAAGCATATTATCCACCCCTTCAACGATGGCTTTGATGTATTGATCATTGCCTCCCCGATGGAGTTCGGCATAGACTTCGGGGGTGATGGAATCCACGTGAACCGAGACAAAGCCGCCGTCGGTCACTTCATAAACCTGAGCAGCAATTTGCTTGTTCCGCAGTGGCAGCCCGCTGGTCCAGACATTGTTGATAATGCCCAGTGACCGGGCATACTGCATTAGCTCGTACCAATCAGTCCTGACGAGAGGGTCGCCTCCTAACCAGTCAATGGCTCGAATTTCCAGCGCAGACGCATCGTCCAGCAAGCTGCGGATTTCATGCGAGGCGAGTCCGTAGCTCTCCTGAGGTGTGGAGCCAGCATAACAGTAGATGCAGCCCTGGTGACAAGCATCTGTTGTTTCGATTTGCAGGGCATACAATCGTTTCTCTTCGAAATATCGTTTTTGTTCGTCTTCGTGTCCAACAGCCAATCCACCATAACGACTCAGATGTTCGTTGATACAAGCACCCATAAATTAATCCTCCCAAGCATCTTGATGTTGTGTGATATGCAGTAACCACAAATCCAGCAGGTCTTCCAGAGAAACCGACTCTTTTGTCCACGGAACAACCGCACGACGAGACCACATTTCATCGGGTAAGCGCTTAACTATACTCCCGGCACGCATCGTGGATTGTTCCCATTCTTTCCGAACTTTAGCGACTGACCAGTCGCTCCGCGCGGTTATCTGCGCTGCATTCCAATGATCTATATCGATGTGCTGAATTTTATCAGGGGTATTTTGGGCCAGGGCTTCGATTTGATCCAGCAATAAATCTGACCAGACCGACAGGTGGCCGACCAAGTCTTTGACTGTCCACCTTCCTTCAATCAGGTTTAACCAAGACTGATCTGACATCCCATTCAGCCATTTTTCAACTTTCGCGCCGGATACCGTAATATGTGCTATGCGGTCAGTTTGTTTTTTGAAACTGCTCATCATTTATTCACCGATAGTTCGGCTACTCAAATTTTCGGCTTACGACGGTTATAGGCAACCCTCAGAATATTAGCAAAACATATACTGTGTATAAAAAGATTTATTTGAGCTTATTTAGAATATTATCACGATAAATGAATATATCAACATCTTTAATTCAACATTAAGAAAATACACAAAAGAGCCCCTGATTCATGTAATCTGGAAGCACTAAGATTATACAGAATAGGCTATACTCCTCTTTAAACGGCCTGTAATATTTTCGTGCGCGGGGGATGCTTCGCTTGGTGCCCCGAAAAATCAGGGACTAAAGCTCGCAGCTATTATTACTTGCTAGGAAGATGTCTTACGCCTGTCGATGATGTAATTGCTGCCCAGCTTTGTCTTTACATGCTCTTTCAGCTCTAACCCGATTTGGGCCACCTGCCCGGGGTGCACCAGTTCGTGATGGCGGTTGGTGCAGATTGCGATGCTGATGGATAACAGCGGGAAGCAGTACAGGTTGCCCTGCCGGTCCTGCTGGATAATATAACCGCGCTGGCGGTCGCTGGGTGGGTAAACTTCGGGAATCTGGCGATCAAACTCAGTGATAATGGCTTGAGCGAGTTCTTCGGCTCTTTCGGGCAGGATGATGGCGATAAAATCGTCACCGCCCAGATGACCAATAAAACAATTAATTTCACAGTGGCTCTCGATAACGCCCAGGATGATCTCGGAAGTCCTGCGAATTACGTTGTCGCCGGCCAGCCAGCCGTAGGAATCGTTGTAGGATTTGAAGTAATCGATATCAATGTATGCGACTGCGAACTTCTCCATGTTCTGGATCTTGCGCCGGATTTCGTGCTCGATATCCGGATTACCTGGTAAACCAGTCAGCGGGCTGGCGTGAACGTAATGTTTGGTCCGTTCCAAAAGCGATCCAATGCGCTGGTTCAGGTCGAGCGGGTCATACGGCTTGGTAATCTGGTCGTCAGCTCCGGCTGCAAAGGCATCACTTTTAATCTGAGGGGTGTCTTCGTCGGTGAGGATGATAATCGGTACGCTGCCAAAGCGCAGCGAATTTCTCAGCTGGCGGCACAATTTATAGCCATCCGTACCCGGTATGTGCTCGTCCAGGATCACCAGGTGGGGCAGCGCTTTATTCGCCAGTTCGAGAGCAGCCATGGCATCTCCGGACGTGTAGACCTGGTATCCATCCGAAGACAGGGTTACCTTTAAGTTCTCCATGGCGGAGGAGTCATTTTCTACAACCAGGATGGGGATTGATTTTGAATTCAATACTAACCTCTAAACGCTCTGGTTATCATCTGGCTTTGCACTTGCTGCCATCTGGTACTCCAGCGAGGCTACCAAACGGAAACCAAAATTTTCTCCTGCCAGCCCTGGATTGGCTCTTACCCGGGCGTAATAAGGGGGCAGCAGGTATTCCAAAGGCGTGTCCCATGCGCCGCCCATCAGCATGCGGGTATCCGATGAGGCTGTCCAATCATATACCCACTCCCAAACATTGCCAAACGGATCGCAAATCCCATATGGTGAATCTCCTTGAGGGGAATGAGCGCCTTGCGGGGTAGTGGCGCCGATATTGGATTCTAAAATATTGCACATTTTTGGATTATATTCATCCCCCCAGGGGAAGAGCAAGCCGTTTACTCCAAAGGCTGCCTTTTCCCATTCATTTGGGGTTGGAAAACGTTTTCCGGTCCATCCAGCATAAGCGATGACATCCTGCCATGTGATTCCAACCGCAGGGTGGTTATCCAATCCTTGGAAAGTGTGATCTTTCTGCCACGGCGCAGATGGCGGGTAACCTGTTTGGTCTAAAAAGGCACGGTATTCGAGGCGCGAAACCGGATATTTATCCATGTACAGGGCGTTAGTGTAAGACTCTGTTTGATGCGAGCCATGACCTAAAGAATAATCCGGAGATATCCCGCGCCGGCGTTTATAACTACCAGCAGGAATGAGCAGCATTTCTTTGCCATCCACTCCATTGGTGATAGAGGGCGGGAAATTGTGCTGTCTTTCGGTGATTTTGTGAATGACCTCCAACAGCTGATTGAGATCTGTCCCGCTGGAGGTTTGAATGTCGACGATTGGTGTGTCCAAAAAGGCGGGATTAGCCTTGATTTTACGTTTCATGCTATCGGATTCGGACGTGTCCGGGATATCAATAATGATACCTAAATGCCCGCTTAGATTGCTTGGGGTTAGATCCAAACTCTGGGAAAACGATGCAATATCGACCAGTTTGATATGAGGAGGCAGGTCCTGGCCGCTGACAGAAGTGAGCAGGTTTCCAACGATTCCGCCGCTGTTGACCAGCAAGATGGAGGCTGGATTGGTTAAATTACCCATATCGTTAAATATTACTTTTCCATTAAATCTTAATAAAAAAGCGGGCATTCAGCCCGCAATAAATCAAACAATGCGTGTTTTATGGATCACGTCCAATCGCAATATGATAAATACAGGTTTGTTTACCGACATAAATGACAACACAGCGTATGTAAATGAATAATATTATTAAGAAATCTTGTTGCAAGAAGCGTACTGATTTATTTAAGGAGTACCAGGTACCTCCACTACAAGAATACATTATACAATTAATCGAACAAAAATAAACATCCTATTGAATTTGTAAGGTGGTTTTACTGTTGTTCGTTTATTCGCGCCGCGCAGCGTCCCTTCGGGGATCGCGCCTGCACTTCGTGCTGTTGTGCTTTAGCGCATGGAGTATAATACGGGTCTAAAGGGCGAATAGCTCAGTTGGTTAGAGCGCACGGTTCACATCCGTGAGGTCGTGGGTTCGAGTCCCTCTTCGCCCATTTTTTCAAACCTCTGTCCACACGGAATACTCCAAAAGGGTAACCATGTAGTCAAAGGTAAGAGGGGGAATAAAAAATTGACTCTACCATTGCCCTCACGGATTGTTCGAATCCCTCTGGTTCAAAAAAAGCCTGTTTTCGATTATCGATACTGTTTCGATAATTATCATCACTGGCAAATTCGTACCGGAGGACACACGGATGAAAAACCAGATCACTTTCTCACAATCACTGTCATGGTTATGAGCTCTACTTCCAATCACGCCACCTCAGCCCATACACCTGGGAAGATTATAGCAATACTTTCCGAAAATTCTACAAATTCCTTGGTGATAGATCCGCCATATCGAAGAAATCACTTCAAAGCAGGTAGAAGCATTCCTGGCTTCACAAGACAGTCAGCAATAAGACCATACTCAACTACCATATAGGACTATCTGCTCTATGGACCTGGGCGCTTGAAGATGAACTCGTATCTGAGCATATTCTCCACAAAGTAGAACGGCCAAAACCGGAAAAGCGAGATATCAAACCTTATTCTGAGGTCTGATGTCCGTGCCATGTTGGAGTATCTCGATAAATCCAGAACTTACACTCAGACCAGGAAAACGTGAATGCTGAAAACACACTTTCACACAGTCAGAACGCAATCGAGCGATGATTTTGCTTCTCCTTGATACTGGTCTTCGTGCTTCAGAATTATGTGCAATTCGCATCCATCAGGTGGATCTGAAAAACAGGCATATCATAGTGATGGGGAAAGGGAGGAAAGAACGGATGCTTCCATTCTGCTCCCGGACCGGCCGTGCTCTCTGGCGATATCTTGCAACTCGAACGGATGATACAGCTGAGGAATTTCTATTTCTGACCGATAACGATACTCCCTTCAACCGCAATCACCTGAACAGAACGCTCAAACGCATTGGTCAACGAGCTGGCGTCCAGGGAGTCAATGTCCACCGCTTCCGCCATACTTTTGCCATCACTTTCCTTCGCAATGGTGGCGATCCGTATTCACTCCAACGTCTGCTTGGTCATTCCACAATGGAAATGGTCCTTCGTTACCTCTCGATCGCTCAGGCAGATCTGGATAAAAATCACAAACTCGCCTCACCAGTTGACAACTGGCGATTGTAAAAGGATTTCAAATCACAAAAAGGCTGCCCGATGAATTGAGCAGCCTTTTTGTGCGTTATTTCAAATATTTTTACAGATCAATCATCTCAAACGTAACTCTGTTTTCATCAAAATAAGATCGATAATCTATCACAACATCCGCCAGCCATTTTCTTGCTCTTTGCTTATGATCTGTAAATTTTTCGATATTGTCTGAAAAGTATTTAGGATCATCCGTGTGGGTATCGATTAATTTTCTGACATTTTGATTTGCATGTAAAACTTGAACTTCCAGATACCCATCCTCCAGAATTGCGGTTCTGTACATGACCTTTCCCGCACCATATTCCTTCTCCACAACTTCAACTTCTATCTCTTTTGCTGGTATTTTTTCCTGGTCGTCACTTTCTTCTATTGTCTCATCAGGAATATCAACAGGCTGATTTAATTCAATAAATTGTTGGAATGGTTTACTGATTTCATCAACAGCATTTTTGAAATCTTCACCGCTTACCCCCGAATTACTGCTTCATCACCATATGAAAAACTGAGAATGACCCTGTTTGCGAGTTCTTCAAATTCTTTGATAATTTTGGCTTCTTTGATTCTTGTGGATTTCCATTTATCTCCTGTTTCAAAAAAGTCTTCAGCAATAATGGTGTCACTATCTGGCTCCTTTGAATAAAGGAAATTGTGTATCCTTCTGAAATGGATCAGAAATGAGTCTCTAAATGTCCTGGTCATATCCGGGCTCTCTTCTTTTGGATTAATAATGGATTTCACTCAGAATCGCAGGAGACGGAATTCATTTTCTATCTTTTCCAGTGAAATTTTGTTAATCCTTGAACGATCTTTTCTTTCCTTCATCTGATTTCCATAGCTTACTTATTACATCACTCATTTAGTTATTCTCCTATAATCTGTAGCTTTCATTTAAATACTCGGTAAATATTATATATCACCCCATGTACTATTTTTAGGTAAGTTTCCAATAATATATTGACACAGAACATACGTTCTATCTATAATCCAATAAAACAATAAAAAGGAGCTACCCATGCCCACCGATTACCTCCAGCGCATCGTCAACCTCGAACGCCGCGACTACGACACCATCAAGCAGGTCGCCCAGGACAAAGGACTCGGCGGTAAAGGCTTCTCTGCCGCCCTGCGTCTTATCATCCGCGAATGGCAGGACCTCAAATCCAGGCTCACCTATCCAAATCGCTAGTCCAATAAGCCTTCTTATTTTCGTGTTCCCTCACATCTCTCCTCGAGCTGCTCCCGCTCTCCGGATACACCC
The DNA here is from genome assembly GCA_963753725.1 of uncultured Chloroflexia bacterium. Lineage (GTDB taxonomy): Bacteria > Chloroflexota > Anaerolineae > Anaerolineales > UBA4823 > CAVWDI01. The sequence continues at coordinate 806,082 of CAVWDI010000010.1, forward strand.
TCCGGGGCGGATTCCTGGAGCCTCCCCAGAATCCGCCCCACTCCTTCTCTCCAGCAGCAAATCTCCCAATCTCAAGAATGGTCCACAGCCTTCAACCTCTGGCTCGAATCCCACCCCTCACCCAACACCCAACGCTCCTACCGCAAATCCTGGGAACTCTTCCTCAGCTTCACCCACAAAAAACCCTGGCAGATCTCCAAATCCGACATCGCCTCCTGGGTCTCCGATCTCCGCTCTCAGGATCTCTCCCCCGAAACCATCAACCTCCGCCTGGCAGCGCTCTCTTCCTTCTATACCTACGTCACCCAAACCTATACCTATCTCTCACCCGAAGGGGTAGAGCAGCCCCTCTACCATTACAATCCCGTCAAAGCTATCCCTCGCCCCAAGATCAATCCCTACGGCAAAGCCCGCTGCATTACCGTCGACCAGGCGCAGACCTTCCTCCATTCGATCCCGCGCTGGACCCTCCAGGGAAAGCGCGACTATGCCCTCTTTCTAGCTTACCTCACCACCGGTCGGCGCAATTCTGAAATCCGTTCACTCCGCTGGGGTGATTTTGAAACGCAAAAATCTGATTTGGTCTTTTATCGCTGGCGAGGCAAAGGCAGCCAGCGCCAGGACTACTGTCCCCCTCCAGTCTGGTCCGCAATTTTAGATTTCCTAAAATCATCTAAACGTTATGATTCAATTTCCCCCACTGATTTCATCTTCATACCTCTGAAAGATAATGCCCGCTATCTTCCAAACGTCCTGAGTTCAGAATACCTCTCAATCCCCTCTCTCCTCCCAGATGGTCAGTCGTCTCCTAAAAAAATACCTCCGCCGCGCTGGCATCGATCCCACCCACATCACTGTCCACTCCCTCCGCCACACCGCCGCTCTCCTCCGTAAAGAAGCCGGCGACGACCTCCATACAATCTCTTCCTTCCTCGGTCACTCAAATCTTTCAATCACCCAGATTTACCTCCACAAAATCGAAAACCGCCAGGATGCTTCTTGGCTAAAAGTGGCGGCTCTACTCAATTTGTCAAATAAAACGGAAATTCTTTGGGTTGGAGATATTATCTGATCCGCTTTAAAGCCTTTTCTGCAGCTTTTCGAACTTTCTCATCCTCATCTTTCAATGTTTGAACCAATGCTTCTTTTGCCCTCCCATCCCTTATTTCACCAAGAGCAATTGCCGACAGTTCTCTAATAGTATTGTTTTCATCCTTCAATGCTTGTTTGAGCGGTTCCACCGCTGGTTCCCCTATCTTTATGATTCCATTCATTGCTATGTAACCAACTGAACTAGTTATGTCATATCCTAAACCTTTGTAAACACTTGCTTTGCCTAGTTCAACCTTATCTTCAACAATAAAAGATTGGATCAGTGGTTCTACCGCACGGCTTCCGAACCTTAATATTTCATCCCATTCTGGCTGCAATCTCCCTCCTTTGCCAAATATATTAATGAACATCTTAGCGAATAAATAATATACTCTCTCGGAATCATTAGCGGGAGTCCAAGACGAGTTTATTAAAAGCGCCGCTGCTGAAGTTCGAATCGGCAGGTGCTTATTCTTTAGAGCCAGTACGATAGTTTCTACTGCCTTTTCATCATTTATTTTTTTAAGGGCATAAATGGCCTTTCTTCGACCATGAACATCTTTTGTTTCATCATTTAAAAATTGAACAAGAGGTTCAATAACTTTTACATCACCTATGTACCCAAGCGCGTCTGCTACCATTTCTTGAACAACCTTATCCTCATCCTCGAGAAGTTGAATGAGTGGCTCCACTGCTGGTTCTCCAATGGTTCCAAGGGCTATTGAAGCTTCCTCGGCTAAATCACGGCGATCAACTATGTACTCCTTTGCTTTTACAGTCTGGATTAATGGCTCTATTGCTGGTTCTCCAATTATTCCTAAAATCTCCTCTAACACTTCACAATTTTTGCCGCGATACCTTATATATGTGCGCCCCTTTGTTCTTATTAACTGGCGTGTTCATTAATCTTCTTATATAATCTTTTCTCGCTTCCATTAACGCTTAAATCACAGGATCTACTGCTGGTTCTCCAATATTTCCAAGACCTTCTACTAAAACGTCACAGTTTTTACGCGCTACTTCCACATCACTTTTACCTCCCTTATTAATATCCTCTACCTCTTATCGTATTCCTTCACTGCATCCATCAAGGCACGTAGAAGAGGTTCTACTGCAGGTCCTCCCAATTCTGTCAGATCATCCCACTCCTTCTTCGCCGCCAAGTAATTTACCTTGTCCGTGTCATTTCCATTTTTCCAATCCCAACCCAGTCTATCAAGTGCAAAAGCTGCCTTCTCCCTTATACTGCTTCTATCGTGTTGAAGCGCTTTGACCAACCCCTCAATATCTCCCTTATTTTCCATTTTCTTGATGTTCGGATCGAATAGACCCATTTCTGCTCCTCCTTTTCTGAGTAAAATATCGCTTATTATGATGCCTGATCGAGAAAGCTTTAAACAGCAAACAGGTTCGACCTGTTTGCTCGCCTGACCCATAATGACAAACTAGTGATTGTGTTTGGTAAATATCTCGTTCTTTGGATTTTCCAGTTCCTAACTGGATTTTCACGCCAAGTTGTCAGTCCATGTCAAAGTCAATCCGATGATTTTTTTGTCTCTGATATTTTTGAGGGTATTCAACAACATCCGATATTTTTTTGGAAATTATATCTAAAGGTTGGAATGATAAATAGAAAAGCCCTCCTAACGTAGGTAGAGAGGGCAATTAGTAGATGAAGTTACTCCCTTTAATTAATTGTCTGGTTGTTGTAGTTTTTCTCTCTTGACAGTATATATCGAATTTCTTTCACATGCAAGAATAAACGTGATCTTGTTTTGCTTCATAATTGCGGTGAGTTGTTAGCTTACTTCGATATCATATCAAGGAAGGCAATTCTATAATAAGTCAATACTTATATCACTGCACACCCCCGAAGTTTATCCTGACCGCGCAGTGTTTTCCAACGTAGCATCCCGCGTACTTAGTGGGAACGCATGTGAGGGATCTAGAAGCCGATGACGACCTTCAAGCCGCGCCGCGAAGCGTCTCTCCGCGAAACGCTTTTTAGTGGATTTTAATCCCACGAATTTTTGTGAAAGTACCAATTGTTTTCATTAAAATTAACCAGGCTGTTAAAAGTGTTGTCTTCAAATGAGAATTAAGCGATATCGCCATAATAACGTGTTGGTTATATTCAAAGCGGAATCTATATACAATTAAATCTGAATTGATTACAATAGCAGCAATCGGAAGACTGGGTTAATAATGTCTGGATTGAGCGAAAAGGAGGAAATTATGGGTAAATTAGGTTTACCAATTGTATTTTACTTGGCACTCATTCCAATCACCTTGAGTTCAATAAATGTGAAACCAGAAAAACCTTCCACAGCGCCCGCCTGGTCTCCACAGCTGGGACTGATGCAGGAACCTGCGAGTTTTTTCCCTGTGCCACTGTTCAATACGCCATCAACCAATCCGGTTTCGCTGACGTAATTGAAGTTGACGAAGGCATCTATATAGAAGCGGGCATTACCATTGACAGAAATTTAACCATTATGGGAAAAGGAGCCGGTAAAACCATCGTCCAGGCTGTTTCAACGCCTCCAGCCAGCGATCGAGTGTTTGATATTCTCCCGGGTTACAAGGTGGTAATGTACGATCTAACAGTTCGCTATGGATATGTTGAAGGGGGCGGTGGCGGTATTCGAGTAGATCGCAGTGCGTTGAAGCTGAGAAATGTCACAGTGGATAGTAATGTGGCTTTTTTGAAGATGAAAATAGTACGGGGGAGGCATTGATGTCCATCACGGATGGCTTGATCTGGATGGGTGTACCATCAGCAACAACTACGCCAGTGGAGGCGGGGGAGCGATCTACTTGTATTACAGTGATGCAAGCCTCTTGAATACAACCCTTTCTGGCAACGATTTGCTCATTAAGGGAGGGGAATTAGCACACTTAGTGATCATCCACAAACGATCGAAATTGTTTACAGCACGATCTATAATAATACCGCTGTAGAAATAGGGGGCGGTATGCAATTGGAGAGTAACTTTTCTGTTGTTATAGCGAATAGTATTGTGGCTGGAAATAGTGCTGGAATGAATGGACCTGATATTTTTGGGGAAATAGCCTCAAAGGACCATAACTTAATTGAAGATACAACCGATACCACCATAACCGGCATCGTAGCACACAATATTTATGGTCAGGATGCAAAACTTGGCGCACTTACAGGCAACGGTGGGACAACCAAAACCCACGCATTACTGCCATCCAGCCCCGCAATTGATGCTGCAAAATGTAACATCTCCGTTGATTGACCAGCGCGGCCAAATTCGGCCTATAGATAAACCAGAGGTCGTGAATGTAGCAGGAGGATGTGATATCGGTGCTTATGATGGACGGTTTAAGAGTGAACCTTCCATTAGTGATGAAAACGGACTGAGGAATAAATAACCTGTAATTCGGATGATGTGCCGACTCCTCAAAAAATACCTCCACCGCGCAGCGTAGCGTTTCATCGCGTAGTGTCCCTCGCGAAGTGTTTCCTCGAGAAACATCCCGTGTAAGGGACAAAGAATTTAAATTTCGAGTTGTTTATAGGAGCGCCCCATTCTCGGGTTTGTGGATCGGTCGCGCTAGCATCGCTCCGCGCAGCGTATTCGATAGGGTAGAAGAGGTAGAGATTCCACCCACATCACCGTCTATTCTCGGCCTTATCCCGGTTTAATCTCGCGGAGTTTGCGAGAGCGTGGAGAGGGATCTTCCGAAGGACCACACCACCGCCTCCGGATCGCGAAGCTTATCCCGAAAGTAAGTGAGGGACCTTGAAGCCGGCGACGATCTCGGCCGATTAGCATCCCCGCTGAAGCATCCCTTTGGGGCAAATCTCCTCTTTCCTCGGCCATTCCAACCTATCCACCACCCAGATCTACCTCCACAAAATTGAAAATCGTTAGTAAATTTCAAGGTAATTGGGTAAATCATAACTAGAACTCTCTTTAAATTATGGGGTTTTCCAAATTACATCGTTCTTTGAATGAATATAAAATGTAATGCAGGTTAATATCTCTCAATCGTGAGTATCCTTACCGGTGTTACCTTTTGCAAGTAAGGATATCCCTCAGAGGCTGAAGCACATAATGCATCTTTTGATATAATGTAACTTCAATGTGAATATGGGGGTAAAAATTGGCAATCGGTGAGATTTGTGGGAGGTGATGCCTATAATTACCAAACTGTAATAACCTGGCTGATACATCGATATTTTCCTTCGCGCAGAATAATATATGATTGATTAAGGGGTATCTGATTTTCATAAATAAGATAAGGAGAGGATGTCATGGATAATGTTGAATTGGTCAAGCAAGGCTATAAGGATTTTGCAGAGGGTAATATGGAAGCAGTACTGGCTGTTTTCGCCCGGAATTCGAATGGCACGGTTCAGTAGGATTTCCATATTTAGAAGGTACTGGGGTGGTGGTTGGGGCAAATGAGGTTGCGCAAAAAGTGTTTGCCCAATTCCCGTACTTTATGATAACTTTTCCATTGATATTCAGGATATTTTCGCAAGCGGTGACAAAGTCGTAATGGAAGGATTTTATAGAGGGGCTTGGAAAGCAACTGGAAAAGAATTCAAAGCAAATGCCGCCCATATCTGGACTGTTAAAGAAAGGGAAAGCCATAAAATGCATGCAAGCGGTGGATACTGCGGAGATTATAAATCCTTAGTGCATTTGTGGTGATCAGTCGCTGGAAGATAAAAAAATCTCTATATAAAGAGAGGCTGTCTCATAAGTGACTGAGGCAGCCTCTCAATTCTGTAATTTAGAAAGGGACATGAAACCTCAACATGCGAAAGTAACATTCAAGTTTTACATCCCTTGCAGTTACTGCTCCCAACTTACTTGTAGTACCTCATTTCGGAAAAGAACTTAGTAATAGTGTTCGATAACATAGTCAAAGAACTGGATCAAAAATCATCGCTGAGAAAATACAAAAGTGGTGGTACCGGCAGTTACTATCCAAATATGGTGTTGAAATGTTGGCTCTACGCATAAACCCAAAAATTCTATTCATCCCGCCAAATTCCCGCTCTCATCCCAGATGGTCTGCAGGCTCTTAAAGAAATACCTACGCCGCCCTCCGGAGCCTGTCCTGAGCGACAGCGAAGGAACTAGAAGCCGGCGACGACCTTCAAACCGCGCCGCGAAGCGTCTCTTTAGAGGCAGCATCCCCTTGGGACCATCTCCTCCTCCAAGGTTCTCCTGGTCCGCGAAGCGTCCCTTTGGGAAAACGAAGGAGCTACCAACCTTTCCATCACCCTCATCTATCTCCACAAGTTCGAGAATCACTGGTATGCCTTCCTGATTAAATGTGCGATTGCATATTAGGGTTTTATATTGGGCCAATCTGTGTTTAAGTGTCGATTCTTGATGATTTCTGGATCTGAAATACTATTTGTTTAACAACCTGCCTTCCTTAACTGGAACTGCTCATTATTTACCTAATCAACAATTAATTCCAGGTTCCAGTATCTAGCGGATGATTATCGGAAGATAATTGATAGATAAATCAAAAGAAAAACCACCAAAATCAATTATCTGCCCGTAGATATGAACCGCCTCACCCTCGTTTTTGCCGTAAACAACCAGGTAATTTTTTTGACCGGCTTCCAAATCTGGTCGCATTTGGGTTGTTGGACTCGATACCACGATACCCAAGGATAATGAGATGTCTCTACCCCAGAAATCCTCCTCCAGTAAAATTCTTTGGCTATCTAAATCCCACCAGACGATGGAACTTGTCCAATTATTTAACCATACCAAAGCCGGGAATTTCCTGCTAAAATTCAGGCTTGTAGAAGAGACTGGATAGTGATTACCAACTGTACCACCGGTATTGTTGAGTCGCCTCTCGTATATTCCTTTTGATCCATCATGCTCCCACACCACCAGGTAGCGATCCTTCTGATTGCTGGAAACAGCTGGTGATTCTTGTGAAACAGGTGCATTATCAATCATAAATATCCCGGGAGGATTGATTACCGCATCGTCCATTCCCCGCACCCGAGCCCCATAGATATCCCAGTCAGAACCGCTGTACTGCTGTTGCCACACAACCAGGTATTCGTCAGTCTGAGAATTGAAAGTGACATCCGCCTGGCTGGGTTGTAAATCCTGGTTCTGTAAGGAAATGCTGTGACCTGGGTATGGCGTGCTGCCATCGATCATCACCCGCCTTCCGGTCACATCATTCCACTTGCCAGTTTGGGTATCCAGCGCATTGGCGACAACGAAATACTCGTCCCGCCAGCTGTTACATACAACACGCGGCGCGTAGAACCCTCGGTTCGGCCAGGAAAGGATCTGGAATTCAGATCCCAACCAGGAGCCGTTCCAGGCCACCCTTCTACCCCAGATGTCATATTGTGGAGGATCATCCCCCTTTGCATCCATCATATAAACCACCAGATACTCTCCGGAAGTAGCGTTATAAGCCACGTCCGGATGGAAGCGATTCTTATTATCAGTCTTAAAGCCGGTTGCGACAGTAAATTGGCTCTTGAGACCGCCGCTGCCTGAGACACGTCGGGCATAGATATCCCGTGAACCATCAGGCCAGTAATTATCCCAAACAACTAAGTATTCATCTTTTACTGAGTTGTAAGCCGTTCTTGGATGATCGCGTTGCTCTCAGGGGATGCCGTGTTGGATATACGTTTCTCAGAACTGGCTAATTTTAGTGCCCGGTCTGATAACCCTGATTTCCAGACATCTGGGTTTGTAACCGCAGGAGAGTTCAACAGAAAAAATACAGAAAGCACAAGGTAAATTAGAGTTTTCATGACACTCCTTTTACTAACAAATGCGATTCAATAGATCTTATGGACTAGTTTCACTATGAATTGCGAAACAAAGTAGTATCTTCGGCGATTAAAAAACTGGCTCGTCTCCGCCTGACATAAGGTTATTTTTTTTCTTGAAAGGTTTTTTTTTGCTCCCCGGATATTCTTAATTAAATTTGATTATATTCCTTTTAAAGAAAAAAGTCAATAATATAATCCGGTGCTTAAATGCTCAACGTAGTATTAATTTTCTGAAAAACTCAGTACCGATAATACCCATTATCAATACACTTTTATCTTTTATATATGAAAGGTTTAGTTCTGTTTGGTGTACCCTAAAGTCTTCAGATTATCTGTGGAATTATATACATCTCTTGACATTATGTATTATAGGTGTATAATATACTGTATATATGATTATCAGAGGTGTTTATGAATAATTCAGATCAATATATAAATTCGCTAAGAGCAAAGGTAGAAGAATTACAAAATGAAATTCTTGAAGATAAGAAAAAAGTAAGACATTTACTTGGGTCTATCAATGCTAGAGAAGAGCAGGTTGAATATATTCGAAAGTTGCTTGAGGCTGAAGGCGTAACGCTTAATCGCAAAGAGTTAAGTGATACATTATTCAAGTCTGTATCTGATATGGCATTTGAAGTTCTATCCAAACAAAAAGAAAATACACCCATCCACTACCGCGAATTGTCTGAGATGATAATGGCGGAGGGTAAATTAATCCCTGGTAAAGATCCAGCAGCAAATCTTATTGCACATTTAGGCCGTGATGATCGATTTGTAAGAACTGCTCCTGGTACATATGCGTTAAAGTGAATGGGGTTGTAAGCCGGTACCAAGACGTAGAGTTCGTAAGAAGAAATAATTGTTTAACCCACAAATGGAAAGTAAACGAAAATACCGACCAGAAATTCTTAAAATAAAAATTCAAGATCTTGATATTTCGACAAGGTTGAAGAATACTCTTTAAGGGGTGGTATTTTCACTATTGGTCAATTGATTGTAGAAATTGAAAATGATCGATTATCAATTATTCGAAGAATGGGGGAAAAATCTATGCTCGAAATTGATGATATTCTGCAGAAAATTGAAATATGGATCATTGATTGAAATAAATGAAGTTTTTTTTAGTGAGCAATAATTACCAGAATAATAAACAAAAAGAAAGAATTATAGATAGGGAAGAATTCAAAAAACCAAATAAAATATGCTCACGAAATAACATTATTGATACATCCCTAAGTAGTTTACCCTTCACAAATAGAACTCGTAGTGCTTTATATCGAGGAGGAGTTAGAAATATTTATGACTTGATCGACTATTTTTCGTTAAAAAAATTACTAACACTTTCAGGTATTGGAAAGAAAGCATTTAATGAAATCAAAGGATATATTGAATTGGTTCAGTCATCCATATTTTTCGCTGGTATTACCAATGATGAATTGCACCGCCAATTATATAAACAAGAATATGAAAAATATAATAATTTATGTAATAAAGTAAATAAAGAAATCAATCAGGGAAAATTAAACAAATTTGCAAAATATAAAGATGTTCCATTATTTGAATTAATTTCTATGAAAGACAAATCGGTTTCTATAGATGAATTGAGATTATCCAGAATTTGTATTGAAAATTATTAAAATTTCCTGATATTTATGCTGAATTGCGCCGGATACTCGAATTAATTGGACCAAAATTTTTTTTATGTAATCAGTTCTAGATATGGAAGTAATCCTTCAACATTTATTGAAATAGGTGATAAGTTAGGAGTTACTAGGCAGAGAGCTAACAATTAGAATCTCAGGCAATTGATTTTATAAAAACTAAAACTCAAGATTTGAGTTTTATCAGGATTCAAACTGCGGCGTTGCTTGCACGAGATATGGGGGATCAATTCTGTATTAATACTTCGGATTGACAACCTAAAAAAAATTTCTATATTAGGTAAAAATCAATTTGAATATTATTTGGGTACCAACATTGTGATAGCAACTGAGGATGTTTTTTATCTGTATGTTTCTTATTATGCAAAGATCAAGATTATATGAGAAATATAATATTACCAAGGGAGTATTATGCAGCACTAAAATATCCAAACCTTTCTCTTACTGAAATTGAGGCAATTAAATAATCTTCCTCCTAAAACCGTTAGCAAGATTAGGTCTATTGTAAGATATGGAGGTGCGATTAGCATAGAATCAGCATCTGTAATTTAGTACGTATGGGAAGTCTCCTACACATGAAGTATTAAGATTTCTTGGATACTCTGAAATTTTGAAGGGGTGGTATTCATTTGAAAAACCAGGCAAAATCGCTGATTATGAAATGCATTAAAAAATAATGCTCTAAGAATTTTACATGGTTGTAAGAAAGTCCATATTGATGAAATTCGAGATATGGCATTCAACAACCAGCATCAATTAAAAATCATAGTACTTCCACAGTAGAGTGCTTTTATAAGTTTTCATAAAATATGGATTCTATAATTGAAAATGATTATGTAAGTTATCCAAAACAGAATTCAGTTGAATTGACAGGTAGAAATCGAATAATCCTTGATTTAATTTACGAAAGAGGCCCAATAGTTACATTTCAAGAACTTTGCGATGCATTTGAAACTGAAGGATTATCTAAAGCTTCTGCAATAGCCTCTACACAAATTTCTCCAATATTATACAAAATATCTCCAGGTTTATATAAGCTTTGCGGAACTACGGTAACTCCAAACGATTACTTTATTGCAGAAGAACGAAAACAAGAATTCCTACAGATATAGAAATATCTTATAAATCATCAGGTGAAATCTTTCTACTATTTAAATGTTGGGTTATTTGGCATAAGAGGCACATTTCCTTCTTATAGTCTGCCAAATTTATCTGGCGAATGGATTTCTATCTTAGATGATTGTGAAAATGGAAAAGTAAACGTAAATGAAACATTTATATGGTCTTTAGGAAAAGCAATTGATGAATCTAGATATTAAATATTGGAGATAGGATACTTATTATTTTCAATATTCTGGAATCGAACAATTTCTGTAGAAAAGATTTAGATTATGGAAAAATGATAAATTTCACCAAATGTGGAATTGTCTGTAATCGCGGTATCACGATTGGGGGGAGATATCAGACCAGTTAATCTAGAAGATATTGCGGTCGAATTATTTCTAATTTCACCCTACGTTTTTCATGCGCAAATATCCTGAGCATCTCGATATTCATATAGTAAGAGTATCGCTTTCGAATGCACAACGAATTGAAAAACCATTATTAACTGGACATATTAAAGGATGGATATATGCTTAGCAAATATGGAGTTGAATGGATTAATGCGATAGATACCAAGGATTTGGAAACGCATGTATCTCAAGATAAAGGGAGAAAAGGTTCCTTTAATTTCGTCATATGAAGCTGAACGCCATAGAATTAGAAATACGGAAGCATTTGATAAAATTATCTAAAGGTGATTTCAAAATCTATATCTTTATCACTATTATGAATTCCTAAGAATTAAATGAATATTATCCTCAAAGAAAAGTGAAGGAAAGGATCACCATAATTGAGAATGCCGTAAAAGATGATGCTGAGTTAAAGAAAATATGGGAATATATTTAAAGTAGGGTATAAAACGGAGCTTGCAAAGTATGAATAGCGATGAACAAATATTGGTTACCACTCATGTGTCAAGAGACTTTCTTACAGAATGCTGCCTATTTTAGTACATTAGCAAAAGTTATTTGGGAATATATTTCGAATTCCTTCGATAATCCAAAGGAAAATTTCCCAGTTATCGTTGATGTTCAAATTATGATTTACAAATAGTAATTATTGATAACGGTGAAGGTTTGTCTTTGGAGGGATTGCGTAATTTTTTCACTATGCATGCGGAGAATATAAAAAGGAAACAGGGAAAAAGAGTTAGAGGTAGATTTGGGACAGGTAAATGTGCTGCATTTGGGATTGCAACTTAACTATTGAATTCCACAAAGAGGGTGTTCAGAATATAGTTAGACTATCAAGGAATGATATTGAAAGTGCGAAAACATGGAGAACCCTTTCCCGTTCAGCAATAAACAACAAACAAAAAAGTAGTCGAGGAAGATGGAACTACTGTAATCATTGAAGATTTAAATATTCGGGTCATGGATCAATTGGAAAAAGCAATTTCGTATGTAGAACGTCATCTTTCACGTTATAAACAACGGGCGACTGTAACAATAAATGGCCATGTTTGTTCATTTGTAGAACCTTTGTTTTCTAAGAATATATATTTTCTCCACCTGAACATGTTATGGAACATATTGGTAATGTCGAACTTTTTACTAAAAATCTCTCCTACACCATTAGATAAAGATAATCAGAGGGATTGATATCTTATCGCAAGGAATTTGGCATGAAACAACTTTAGCTAGGTTGGAGAATAAAGAATTTTCAAATTTTCTTTTTGGCGAAATCGATGTGCCAATTCTCGAAGATAAGGAGTGGGCAATTCCGCCTTTTGATAATACACGCAATAATATGTTAAATCCACAAAATCCTGTTGTTGTGACTTTGCTTGGGTGGATATCAGAAGAACTCGAAAAAGTGCGCTTGGACTTGGTTGATGAAGATAAAAAAAGAAAAGCATCTTTAGAAGCAAAAAAACTTAGAAAAGAAGCCAAAAAGATAGCTGAAATTTTAAATACTGATTTTAATAAAATGATGGAAGATTTTGAATTGGCTAAACAATTAACTGCAAAGCGTGGTAGAACAAGAATCGCGCAGATCCATCTTCAATTTTAGCAATTCTTCCTGGTGAAGGTCTGAAGAAACTAGTTTAAGAAAAGCTGGTCAGCATCACACTGATGGAAAAAAGGGGAAAACTCCACCTGGTCCTGGTGAAGAACCACGAAATGGACCTAGTTTAATGAATGGAACAGATAAGGGTAGTAAAAGAGAAGCTTCGCAAAATGGTAAAAGAAGAAGTAAAGGCATTTTTTCTATCGAATATCGCAATGAATCAGCTGAGATCTCATCGATCCCGATATGTAGTTCGAGACAAGAACAATAATAGTAAATCTTGATCACCCACAAATTGCTAATGCGTATAAATCTGGAAACAATAATGTCGAATCCAAGAGTTTTCGCGAAATTTCTTATGAAGTAGCTGGTGTTGAATATGCACTTGCAATACCTTATGAAAGAATTAGAGTTGATGAATATTATGATGCAGCTGAAGCATTGCTCGATACAAGAGATACAATCAATCGCATTAGTAGAAAATTTGCTGAAGTACTATCTCAATAGAAATATTCAAAATAATATTAAATTGAACATGTGCAATCAAATATCCTGTTACATGTGTGATCAACCTGCAACTTCAAAAGAACACGTTTCCCTCCTCTTTGCTTTTTCCCCGAACGCAAGGATTTTCCCGAAAAAGACTATCGAGTAAATTTGATCACCGTCCCTTCCTGCGACGAACATAATTCCTCGAAAACTCAAGATGATTTTTACGTTTTATTTGTAATATGTAGTTCTTTGAGTAGCAGGTCCGTCGCCCATAAGCAATTTTCTACCAAGATAATTCGTGCTTTGAATTAAAAGCCTAAGATGAGATCGTTTTATTCTCGAAAAATTCCCGTCTCGATCAATGGTGAGGAAATCGATTGTGTATGAAGTAAATCGAGATAGATTTGATAAAGTAATCAACTCATATAGCTTATGGGCTTTACTTTCATACATATGGTGAGAAATGGAAACATGATTTGATAGTTCATACAGCTGGTTTGATAAACTTTGGTGCATCAAACATACTCAAATTCCAGGAGAAGCAGGTTGAGTTGGAAGATATGTTTGGCGCCCTATTGATTGATATTCCAATAGCAGGAGAAAATCCCGAAATATTTCAATATAAGATCAAGTGTCTAAAAGATAAAGAGGCTTTCTTGGTTGGTATGTTGTTTTATCAGGGTTTTGGAGTTTTTACATACTAGTTCAAAAAAAATTGAGTTTTCCTAAAAACCAATCCTTTTAATTCCCTCCCCCTCCAAGCTATATTTCCTCCTCCAGTTTCAGATAACCATCCCCCATCGTAGTAAATCCCTTTTCCCGGGATTAACTCCCCTCCAAAAATCCTTAAACTCTAGAACATGCGTACTAACCGCGAAGATCGTGGTTGGTACAAGCACGATCTGAAGCGTCCCGCATTTTTCAAATGCGGGATCAGTGTTGCGAACTACCAAAAAATCCAAATGGATCCACCAATTCCAAGAACCTCAACAATGCCCCCAACTAAACCCTACACCTACAACTACCAGGACGTCCTCGACTTCCATCACCGCCTACAAGCGACTCCACGACGGCAGCATCTCCACCTCGCGGGTAGGCTCGGCCTGCAGCATCTCCAGCATGAGCGTCGTTGCCTACATCCTCCAGACCCTCGAGCGTCAGGACAGGATCGTCCTCGAACACTTCCCACCTGGCCCGCAATATCATCGTCGTCGGCGGCAGCTGGGAATACAAGGGTAACCGCATGAAATCCCAGGTCACTTCCGATTTCATCGATAAACTACCTGCCGGAATGGATCGAGCCCTCTTCCGCGTTCTGTATTTTCACATCGGTCGCGACCGCGTTGTCTCCCGTCTCCAACTCCTCTCCGAAGTTCACGATATCGGAATTCAAGATCGATGACCGCCAGCTCCGTTTTCCAGATCAACCAGCTCCGCAAAAGCGGCATACTCATCTGCTCCGCCGGCGGAAAGAATGGCGGTTACTGGATCGCCTCCTCAAGCGCAGAATCCGCGATTTTCCTCAACCAGGAAATCCGCGCCAGGATAGCAGACCTATCCGAGCAGGACCGCGCCATGACTGATGCCGCACAGCACACCTTCGGTGTCCATCAGTTCCAATTGTTTTAGTCGCACAACATGTTGAGTGCAATGAAGGATTCCCACAATTGTCATTGCGAATTGCAAATGTTTCCCAACGGAGCATCCCACGCTTTTTGCGGACACAAGAGCAGCGGGTGGCAATCCACTACTTGTGTTTGTCACTAGTATCTTACAGAATTAGTATGATTAATGAAAAGGACACGGCAGATCGCTTGTCACTCGGTTCAAGAAACCGGCTCAGAGCTCTGATCGCCGTGTCCGTCACAGATACAGCCCGAACAGTTGTTTGGTCCCAAGAGACCGTATCATTGCTAGTGCGGGCGCCTGTATTATACCCGGAGGATACTATGACAATCACTAAGAATAATGAATATATCGGCATCGATATCAGCAAAGACACTTTGGATGTTGCCGCAGCGACAGCGATGAATACTGGCATCTAAACAATAATGTCAAAGGTTGCATAATCTTTTACATAAGCGAGTGAATCTCTCCAACTCTGGTTGTTGTGGAAGCTAGCGGTGGACTAGAGCAACCGGTTGTTAGGGAATTGTGCAAAGCGAACCTGCCAGTGGCAATAGCCAATCCTACTCGAGTACGCAGCTTTGCCCGCTCGACTGGCCAATTGGCGAAGACCGACAAACTTGATGCGATGATCATTGCCCAATTCGCCCAGGCAGTGAGACCCAAGGTTAGACCATTGCGCTCAGCGCAGCAAGAACATCTGGATGCCCTGGTAACCCGTCGCAGGCAGATTGTCGACACAATCACCGCTGAGAAGAACCGCAAGTCAACCACCCACCATGCACTTCGAGAAAGGCTCGAAAAGCATATCGACTGGCTTGAAGAGGAACTAAAGGCATTAGATGATGAAATCGAACAACTTCATACAGCAAAGCGCTGAATGGAAGCAGAAAGCAGCCATCCTTGAGAGTGTGCCAGGTGTTGGACCTGTTACAGCCTCGACTTTGCTGGCTGAGCTGCCGGAATTGGGTGCTCGCAATCGCCAACAGATCGCTGCCCTGGTTGGCGTTGCACCGGTCAATAAGGACAGCGGCAAAATACGTGGCAAACGCAGGGTATTTGGCGGTAGAGCTTCCGTTCGCAAAGTGTTGTACATGGCTACTTTGGTTGCAACAAGAGTAAATCCGGTCATTCGTTCTTTCTATGAACGCTTATTGGCTGCATGGAAAGAGAAAAAAGTTGCTTTGACTGCCTGCATGCGTAAATTGCTTGTAATACTCAATTCAATGATCCGGAACTATCGTTCATGGAATCCTTGTCTTGTGTAGAGGTAATTGACCCTTGACAAATTAGACAGTTGCTCTGAACAAAGTGAAGAGTTTAAATCAAATCTTTGAATTAATCATTTACTTCAAGTGTCATAGAGCTTGTCCTGACCGCGAAGCGTATCCTGAGCACAGCGAAGGACCTAACGAAGGAACTCAAAGCAATCTCACCCATAGCAAAAGACTAATCCCCCAATAGGTGAATGATCCATGACCACCCCCACCTCAATCCTCCCCACCCACGAAGTCATGTTCCTGCGCGGCATCAAAAAGACCGCCGTCATCCTCCTTTTGCTCCTCCGCCTGGACCGGCTCGCGAAGCATCACGAAGTGATGCGCAGCATCCCGCACATGTTTTTAGTGCGGGACCATCAACTAATCCACTAATAACTGTTCACTGACAACTAATCTACTGAAACATCATGCCTCCAACCTCAATCCTCCCCACCCACGAAGTCATGTTCCTGCGCGGCATCAAAAAGACGGCCGTCATCCTCCTCCTGCTCCTCCGCCTGGACCGACCCATCACCGCCAAAGAGGTCGCCCAAATCCTGGACATGTGCTACGATACCGTAAAGGTCTACCTCCGCCACCTTTCCAGCGCCAACTTCGTCACCAAGACCAACCACGGTTACATCCTCACCCAATTTGGATCCCAGCTTATCCTCGTTGTCGATTCGCCTCCACCCGAACCTGAAACATTAACGAGGGCGGAAAATCCCGCCCTCCTATTAATAGTAGTAATAGTATTAATAATAAAGATAGTATTTTAAATACTACTACTTCTAATACATATTTAAATAATCATATTAATAGTAGTAGTAATAGTAATAACCGCGAGGCGGAAAAAATCTGGGAAATCGCTTTCCCGGTACGGCATCACCCGCAACACACGCACTGAAAAGTTAGTCTCTCAATCCTTCATCACCCCCGAATACATCCAACGCCACGCCGAAGTCCTCAAAAAATCCGGCAAGTCTCTCCCGCAATGGGCAGGCCTGTTTATCACCATCCTCGAAAAAGGCGATCAGCCACCCCACAAAAAATTTTGCTTCTGTGAGGAGTGCAGGAAAGAGATGTCATCTCAAGGCATTCAATTCTGATGGATACTACAAATTTTCTATTTTCCCTCACCCTCTGTACTATAATATATTCATCGTATTATCTGGGAAGGGAGGTAGGTAATGCCGTTGTATCATCTAGAATCAGATGGGGGAGTAAAACACATTGAAGTCTTCAACTTTCAAAACAGAAAAAAAATTACAAAGTTTTTTTGAAACCAACCTTGAAGTTCTTTTAGGAGTTAGGTTTATTGGAAGTGAATTTAATACCGGAGGAAGTCATCGTGGCCGAATAGATTCACTAGGATTAGATCAAGATGGTTATCCTACAATAGTTGAATACAAAAAATCAAGTAAAGAAAATGTGATCAATCAAGGATTGTTCTATCTAGATTGGTTGGTCGATCATAAAGGTGACTTCACAATGGCTGCACATGAAAAACTCGGTTCAGATATTTCTATAGATTGGACCCGACCTCGGTTGATCCTAATCGCTGAGAGTTTTTCTGAGTATGATAAATATGCAGTGAATTGAATTGGAGCTAACATTGAATTATGGGTGTATCGTAAATATGGAGAGGGTTTATTTTATTTGGAGCCATTGTTTATCCCATCAGCAAAAGATAAAAAGATAACAAAAAAGGAATTGCCCGCTCCCGAAGAAGAAATTGAAATCAAGTCTTACACAATTGAAGATCATCTACAAAATCGATCGAATGACATCAAGGAAATGTTTGATCAGCTTCAACTAAAAATTCTAAATTTGGCTGATGTGGGGAAATCTTGGAAGAAGCACATAAAACTTATATAAGCTACAAGCACGGAAAGAATTTTTGCGAAGTCCGTGTTCAAGCAAGCGGTCTCAAAATGTGGCTAGATATTCCTTTTGAAGAATTAAACGATCCGTATAGTTTTGGTCGAGATGTTTCAAATGTTGGTCATTATGGCACAGGATCGGTTGAATTAAAAGTTGTCAAAATTTGAGGATTTGGAAAAAGTAGTCTCATTAATCGACAATTCTTTATACCAGTACGTAAAAAATATCTGGTTTTGGACAATTAAATATATCATTCTTAGTTTTCATTTCAGATCAATTATCATCAATTTGTAAAGTGGGGTATCAACAATGAATATTGCAGAAGCTAAACAACAAGTCCTCACTCTTGCGGGAAAAGATATTCAAGAAGCAGGAATTGCATATCTATAAATCCAAATTCGCCCGATCCTAGAGACCCAGGAAAATTTGTATTTCTTGATAAACCAGCTCGAGCAATTCACAGATATAACGGTTGGTTTATACCAGTTTGTTTGTCATGGTTTGAAGGATCATTTGAAAAACCAAAAATCCATAACTTTAATTTTCATTGGTATGCATTTGCTATACCGGCCACTCCTCCTCACCATCCTCGAAAGAGGTAACCAACCTCCGCATAAAAAGATGTGCTTTTGTGAGGAGTGTAGAAAGGAATTAAAACCTTATGGCGTTAATTTCTGATCAATTGCTTTCAACCCATTCCCCCCGATTTCTCGTTCCAAGCACCACATTTTTAGGGTGGTGCATTTCCTCACTATCCTGGAAAAAGATGATCAAACCACTCTTATAAAATCTGCTTTTATGATGATTTCAAAAGAGAATATTCCAAATTCGTCATCCAACCCCAAAATCAATTGTTAGTTAAAATTCAATAATATCTTTATGGTGAGATTTTTTGTAATTTATTTTTTAACCTTCTTCCCACGACCGAAAAGCATCGCTCCTTTCGGATTTAATCAACTTCCAGTGAGTACAGTTTTCGAAATCAAACCATTCTGTACGAATTGGTTTTAAAGAATAAGAATTGTGGAAAAAATTTTGAATTTCTTCGAATTATCCTTATCAAGACTTAACATTACCACTGCACTAAGAGTTTTATTTTGAGAGGGTGATACTTTTCTATCTGGTCCAAATTTATGATCAACAATCCTGGGATCCATGTCCACTGAATTTGGAATAGTGAATACAACCTGTTCTAAACCATACATGGCAGAAAGAACTTCATATGGATTTGTTTTATCGAACATCTGCATGGTGTTGTCATAAACCACCAGAATTGCTGGATGTTTTCCATGCGATGTACTTTTTAGCTGGGGCATTGCCTTTGAAATGACCTTTCGCAATCTTTTTCCAGGTACATCCGAAATAATCCCGGTTGAACCTTCTGAAAGATAACGCTCCAAGTGCTTTTTTTCTGTCGGTGAGAAATCAATCTGTTTGACCTCAACAATAATCACATTTCCAGAAATAATTATCACGTAGTCAGAGATTTTTGTTTTATGCCGTGATTTCATCAACACATTTATATATTGGTATTTGAGATGAAAAACAAAATTCTTCAAATAATTCTTCTGATATATTTTTTTCTGACATAACAGAAATTATATACGTTTTGAGATTAAATTATTTCACTTTTCTCTTTCATTATTGTATATTGAGAGAATTATTGGCTAGAGTACTAATTGGATTTTATCGAAATTAGTTAGATTTATTCAATTCTTGATATTTTTTTCGAAAGTTTTAGATAATCAATATACGGATTATTCTCCAAAAAGAAACAATATCCCCCAATTAGCTATACAATAATATATTGCATTCTTAGCACATATGTGCTATTAATTAACCGGTCCACAATATCCTTTTCAATTCATGTTCAAAAAGGAGCCTCCTCCCATGACCGGTTCAACCCTCGCCGCACTCGCCGCCTCCCTTCTCTCCCTGCTCTTCTCCTACATCCCTGGCTTCAAGACCTGGTACAACCCCCTCGATCCCTACGCCAAACGCCTCATCATGCTTGCCCTGGTCGTCGCAGTCGGCCTCGGTGCCTTCTCATTTGCGTGCGCCGGCTTGGCAGACGACTTCAGCGTCAAAGTCACCTGCGACTCATTCGGCGCCTGGGGACTTGTCCGTGCTGTCATCGCCGCCGTCGCCGCTAACCAGGCGACCTACCTGATCACTCCTCATAAAAACCAGAAAAATCCCGATAACGGATCAGTTAGGCGTCGTTCAGCCGCAGCCAAATAAATTACATTGGCTAAAAGACAACCTGGTGCACAGCCCGGCAACCTCAATGCCTACAAACACGGCTTCTACTCCCACCGTTTCAACGATGCCGAAAATATCGGTCTCGAAGCCTATTTATCCTCCGGCCTGGATTCCGAGGTAGCTATGCTGCGCGTCTTTACGCTGCCGGGTCTTTGAGCTAGCCGACGGGATCCAGGACCTCAATGAAGCCCGTCAATCGCTCGGCGCCCTCGGTTTAGCCGCCACCCGCCTCGCTGCTCTCCTCAAGTCTCAGATGTTCCTCGAAGGCGACCAGAGTGACGAAGTCAAGCAGACCATCAGCCAGTGTCTAACGGATATTGTCGATGAACTCAAACTCAAAGTCTGATAGCCCATCTCTTTACAACTGTCTCATACAGAAAGACAAAGACCATCTGATTTCTTTGTCAGAAGATATGGTCCAGTCCATCCACCGTATTAACCAGAACCTCGCAAGATGTGAGCAGTGTGAATTGACTTGAAAACTGCCCCATCCTGCGTGATTTCAATGCCCATGTCAGTGCAGCAATCCAGGAAATCACTGTCGAATACAACCTCGCCGCCTCCATCCACAATGCCTAAATCCTGTTGTCATCGCGAGGAGGGCATTCTCCAGCCCGACGTGGCGATCTTCGCGAAGCATAGCGGAGCATCTCGCGGAGCATCACGAAGTGATGCGAAGCACCCGCATGCTTTGCGGGGCCGTGCACTTTGCGGGACCGTGAAGCGGGCGTGGCAATCTTTCACTTGAATCAAATGTCCTCCGACCCAGAAAGCGAACTCATCGCTCAACAGCTCAAACACACCGTCGACCTCCTGCGCTTCGAGATCGACAATCTCAAGACCACTCAAGCCCATGCCAAAGAGATCTCCGATCACCGCTTCAACGAACTCGAGCAATGCACCAGCGACCACGAAGACCGCCTCCGCACCATCCAGGACGATGTCACCCGCTCCAAATCCATCTACAACCTCGCCTCCGGAGGCTCCACTTTTATGAGCTGTGATCGCTTTGCTGAGAACCTTCTTCATCACTTAAGTCTGTCATCTGAGGCGAGTATCCTCCAACGACCGAAGGCATCTCACCCAATCCCAAATCGTAAATCGAAAATCCTAAATCCCCATGCCCTCAATCTCAGGTCAAAAAACCATCACCACCGCCGGTACGGCCGAAGCCCTCGGCTCCCAGGTCATCAACGGTCCCCTCATGGTCAAAGCCCTGCTGGCCAACACCAACAACGCCTACATCGGCAACGATGGCGCCGGCGACGTCACCAGCGGGAACGGGCTGGAGCTCGATGCCGGCGACGCCGTCATATTCGAATTCGTCGGTGACCTGGCACATATTATCGTCGACGTAGACACCGACGGCGAAGGCGTTTCATGGTTGGCGTTAAACGTATGAGCTCCACTCACCGAGTAGGCACCATGCCGCGGGCTGCGTCCCTATATCGTCAAGCAATTGCCTTGGATGTTGTCACCCGGCAGCGCGGGGGCAGCTTTTTCTCCAACCGATATTGACAATTTGTATTGCTGGTTTGACTTCTCGGATACCAATTACATGTTTGTGGATGATGGTGTTACACCAGTATCAAGCGACATGGATTTTTTATACCGTGTAAATGATAAAGCCGGAGGAAGTGTAAGACTAAAACAAACGGGTGGCACACAAGTTCGCCCACAATATAAATTAAATCTTCAAAACGGTTTTAGTTCCATGTACTTTGCCTCCAACAATAACAGAACCATTACTGCGGATACTGTTTTCAGCATGGCAAACACCGACGACACATCTATATTTGTAGTTTATTCGCTTAATACAATTTACGGCAATCATGAACAGGTCTGGTCAACTGCTAATGGAGGCAGCAGCACAGGCTATCTGCTGTGGTGCACCATTGGTCAAAAGATGCAATTTAATCAATATGTAACAATAGTAAACCCCTCTTTCACTGGCATCCAAATGGTAAACATTATCACGACAGCCTCAGACAGTCAGGCTTATGTAAACGGTGATCTAAAGGTTTCCACTGGTACAAATACCCGCAAAAATGCTGACCTTTTACGTATAAGCGGCCGGGGAGATGGTGCTAACTATAAATTACTCGCAGGTGATTATGTCTGTGAATTTTTGTATTACAAACAGGCTTTGTCTGAAGCCGACAGGCAGTCAATAGAAACATATCTCAACGAAAAGTGGGGAATTTATTAATGATCAAGCCCATGATGCAGCTTGAAGAAATTTTTTCCCTGCTGAACAATCCTGCTATCACGCCAGCGGAAAAATATGCAATCTCATATATTTGCTATGTATTTAGTAAGAAAACTGATGACTCTCAAGGAATGGCCCTGGCCTGGCTCCATCAAAGGGTTGGTCCATTTTTCAATACCATCAGGAATAGCAGGATAATGCGGAGCATCATGAATGGTGCATCGAGATCTCTTTGGATCAAGCTGATTTCGCCACAAAGAAGGAGTTTTAGAAAGTTCGTCAGGCAATCATCAAAACCGCCATCGCCGTCGCCTCCGAAGCCAGCTCCGGTGTCCCCGCTTTGGACGCCAGCCGCCTCAACTTCGCTTCCACCGTCCTGCGAGACCCGACAAATGGGCGTGACATCATGGTCTACGGCATCTGTCACCGATGACCGCATTAATGTGGGTGTAACCGACCTGGTGCTCACGAATGTGTCTCCTCTCTCTGGAAGCCTACGCCGGTGTCAATCCTAACCTGCGGACAACTTCTATCCTGGAGCCCTGTATTGTAGGGCGTGGCGCATTGCCCCTAGCTGTCTTCTGAGCGAATGGAACGAAGTGAAGAATCTCACTTTGACTACTAATCATCACTGAAGACATGACCTTCCTCTATGGCGGAACTCAAGACAGTAATCATGAACCTGCTCAAGGATGTAATCCTGTTCACCCAGCACGCTTCAGGTCTACAGCTGCGGGGTACCAGGAGGAGGTTGCTTTGGCAGTAGTCGATTCTGTCATGAACGACAGAGGGCTCACCTTTGTGGTCATCTTCCCGCGCCAGTCCGGCAAGAACGAACTCCAGGCCCAGATCGAGACCTATCTGCTACCATCTATTCCAAGCTCGACGCCGAGATCGTCAAGGTCAGCCCCACCTGGAAGCCGCAGAGTCTAACGCCATGCGCCGCCTGGAAAGGGTGCTCGAACGCAACACCCTCTCCCGTTCCTTCTGGAACAAGCGCAGCGGCTATATATACGAAGTGGAGCGCGCCAGCATCACTTTCCTGTCGGGATCCCCCACCTCCAATGTCGTTGGCGCAACGGCTTCCTTGCTCTTGGAGTGTGACGAAGCCCAGGATGTTTCAATCTACAAATGGGATAAAGAGATCAACCCGATGGCAGCCTCCACCAACGCCACAAAGGTCTTTGGGTTACAGCCTGGACCAGCCAGACTCTATTAGCCAGGTAAAAGAAATAGCCCTCAACAAGGAAAAAAAGGACGGTATCCGAAGAGTGTTCCTAGATTCAAAAGTCGTAGGAGAAGAAGTGCCCGCTTATAAAGATTTCGTAGAAGAAGAAATCTCCAAATTAGGTCGTGAACATCCCTTCGTCAAAACCGAGTACTTCTCGGAGACCATCGATGCTGAA
>CAVWDI010000011.1:0-135072 GCA_963753725.1 uncultured Chloroflexia bacterium
AAACGGATGACCCGTAGCGGATGAATTCCGACCGCACTCTTCCCTATTTTGGGGGGAAATTCTGCTCTAGCACGTTGCATTTCAGAAAATATTCGTCGTAAGTCTCCAAATCATCAAGGATTGCTAGTGTTACTTGAGTTTCTACGTATTCTCCTTATTGTATGGGGTGGTCAGTAACGGGGTTCCTCGCCAGAAACCCGTAACTTTGTCTAAAGTTGAAACAGTAAGATCTAAACGCCCGTATATAAACCATGAGATAAAACCTATCGCGTGCAACGGCGGCAAAAGCTGGATTAAGCCTTCGGTCGGTACAGGCCAATATGCCTCCACGTAATCTCCCTTCGGGCGGCCCTTGCTTGTCTATCATGCCGTTCATCAGCAGGTTGATGATCTTGGGACCCTCTTTCGTCATGGTGATCCAGACCACATGGTCCATGGCGCCGGGCCTGACTACATTCATCGCACCAGAGGTAGCCGTCGTAATAAAGTCATGACCATCACGTTGATCGTAATTATAAGTGTGGGTGTGCGCAGAAAAGACGGTGAAGGGGCGATCTGCCAGCATGGCCTCGATCCTGGCGAAGTTGCCGGGGTCCTTCTCGACAGCAGGCGAATAATAGGGTGGGGAGTGGGTAATGCAGAACGTCCAGCGCACATCAGGGTAAGCTTCTATGATCTCCTTAAAAATAGGCCACCTGGTCTTCACTGATATTTATATCCCCGAGCCATTCTTTGATCGGCTCGGCTAACTCGAGGAAGCTTCTTGCCATCTTCTTCAGATTGATTTTCTTTGTTCTGTATGTCATGCATCAACGCATAGTTAGTTCCAACGCGTTTGTACAACTCCGGATTGTCGTGCTGCAGCTTGGTTACTGTCTTGGGTGGGTCTTCAGTGTTGATCATCAGGAAGAGCGCATCCTTGTAGACAAAATGATAGTATCCCCGAGGGTCGCCGAAACGTTCCTCCCACGCTTTGATAGCTGCCTCAGAATAGTGGTCGTGATTGCCTGGTAAGAAGAAAAAGGGACTTTCGAGCTGTGCAAGATTATCATCAACTTCCTGCCACCAGGCACGGATCTGCTCTTCATCATCGCTGTAGCCCTCAATCATATCGCCAGCGTTGACAACAAACTCAGGCTGCAGCAGGTTGACTAACTCCACCGCTTTGGCGAAGACCCCGGGCCGGGCCCCGCCAGAGTTGTCGGTGATAATGGCGAACTGGAATTCGTCAGGATCGTTCTTGAAGTTGAGATGGGTATAAGGCTTAGCGTTCTCGTCAATTTGGAATTGTTTCATTTTTGATCTCCTTTTGTGAATAATCCTCGTAAACCTTGCGAAGGTTAGGCAAACTCGTTTGCACACCTTCGCAAGGTTCTCTACTTGAAAACCGTCTTCCAGTCGTCCTTCATGCTGACCATCGTCCAGCCGCCCTGCTCGCCAGCAGCAATCAGCCTTTCACAAGCGGACTCGACAACGTATTCCCGTTCGGCGTCATCGTGCACGACGACCAGCCGGAACCGGGCTTCCTGCAGCATTTCAAGGTCCACATCACCATTGCCACCTGCGAACAATGCCGTGCGCCCAGTGCGGCTGTGGATATGTTCCAGCTTCCCCCCACCCAGAGAGATATTGCCGTGCAGTGTGTTTTGGCGGAGCAGCTGGCCGTCCACATAGGCGAACTCCGGCGCGGAACCGATGACGTTCTCGCGGTCGATTCCTAAATATTCTTCGGCGTAAACCCGCATGAAAGTCGCGCCCGCCTCCCGAGCAGACGAAGACCCGCCAATCGTTTGCCTTCAGCAAATCGAACAGCTCGAGCATTGGCTGGTAGATCAGGTCGGTCCATGGGCAATCCCAGCGCGGGTGCATGGATGCGGCCAGAAAGGCCCGTACCTCGGCATCATAGGCTTCGGGGGTGGTGCCCTCCCAAGCCTTGCCGACTCCTTTCAAGAAGCCGATGACCACCTCAGGGATCTGCTGGGCCAGCCCCTGCAAGAAGACCGGGTCCTGGGTGATGATGCCCTTGTAGGTATCCTCGGTAGCCAGCGCGGGATTAGCCTTGACCTGTTCTACTAATTTACCAATCAGCAGCCCGGTTTGAGCGGGTGCTGGCTGCTCGACCCACAGCGTGCCGTCGTTATCAAAGGCCGCAATCCGGTCGGCCGGCGGGATGTATTCCGGGCTATTTTCATCGCTGGTCTGGGCTACAAAATCCAGGATGGCTTGTTTGTTGGGGGTGTCGTTCCAAGATGGTAAGTTCATAAATTGCTCCTCCAATTTTTTGGAATAATTTCATTTCTTTAGCTTCAATCATCTTAACGAATTATACAGTCGATTTAATAATCAACATGCAATGGCCAAAGTAGGTTGGTGCCAGTACATTATTTCTTCAGAACGCAAAAATCTAGTTTACCTAACAACCGGACTCGAACCGTTATTCATCAAACTTCCTGGTGTTTGAATCAATTTCAAGCCCCAAATCAATCAATTTCTCCTTGTTTTCGAAGCGTAAAGAAGCCAAAAGCTGCTCAACAGGTACGTTAACCATTCCCTTTAAAGCGGATGATCCCTAGCGGACTCGAACCTGTAAATAATCAATTGAAAACGCTGGTCGATCCGAAATAAATAGATATCTTTAACCCCTGGGCGTGTAGTCCAATATAACGGCAAATTTGAAATAGCCAGGAAATGGTCCCAAGGATAATACTGTAGCGTTTTGGAAATAAAAAACCCCCACCTATGGGGATTCTGAAGTGGACCTGAGGGGATTCGAACACCTTTCAGGCACTGTAGCCCCTGACCTCCTCAGTGCGATTGAGATCACGGAATTGTCCACTATGTCCACAATGTATATATAGCGGTTTATAGTCTATCCAATCACCATATATGAGGGATAAAAATGTCCAGTAAGTCCATTAATTCCATGTCTAATTTCCCTGATTGCACCAGGACTGCACTGGAACTCTGCCAGAATTGCACCAGATATGAAGAAGGAAAGGTGTCTCAAGATATCTATACTTTCCTTGGCATTCTTCCTGCCTCCTTTTAGCTCTGATCCTAAGTTATCTTTTGGATCAACTTTTAGGAGGTGGGTTTAATTCTGCATTCTGTAGCCAACTTCCTCTAGGAATTTCACCTTTCAATTCATCTTCTACAATTTTTCCATCCACAACTATTCTTAGAGTTGGTGTTCCTTTAAAATCAATGTATGTTACATATATTGTCTTTGGTTTAGTGTAGATTGAAAGCAGTTCTATGATCCAGTAGAGGTCCATAGTCCTGTCGTGATCACGTAGATTTTTTATTATCAAAGACACATCATTGTCTTGAACATCAAGGGTTAAAATCTCAAATTCCATGGGAGACAAAATGCCCATGATGTTTGATATCATCGCTTCTTGCCTCATTCTCATTTCTGGAATTTTCAGTCCCTCTTCAGTAGCAGCTTCAGCATTATCTAAAAGAAATATCCGAATAGCCAGATTGAGACTTATAGCGATTAGGAGAAGAATTGAGGCTACTTCAAGTAGCTCATCCTTTGATATTCTGATGACATGCTCTTTGTCACCCTGCTGATAGCGGCAAGTAATTAAACCTTCACCTATTGTCCAAGTCCTATGGAATGCTATATTTCTCCAATCACTAATCCTTAAATTCTTTAGGCCTATTTGAAACACATCCCCATAGTCTGTTACATCGATCAATTCTTGTACTACGGAGCCCAAGTCCATATCCCGAATTACTTCCATATCTGTCGCTTTATGTCGTATTATTCTTGTTTGTTGAACAAGCTCCTTTAACAATGGTTTAAGGACTGCTTCTGTTAAGTCCCCAACCGTATTAAATATCCCAAGGATCTCATCATCAATGGATAAATATTCGTCACTTTTGTTGTTGATCCAGCTCCAAGAAAATGCTGCACCTTCATAAATATGAGGCATCCAATCTGTGACAGTCTTCAGGCTCAAAGAATTATCCGTGTTAAGAGCCAATCGATGATCCTGCAATACCTTTTGAATAAAGTGTGTAGTCCAGGGGAATTGCTGTACAAATTTTAGTTGGAGACGATTATGGCTTAATGCAACAATAAGAAAGTCATCAATAGCATGAGGATTAGAAAAGAATGGAGAGAAAAGGTCTTTAATTTCTAGTTTAAGATCCGCAAACGATTGTTCCTCTACATCGCTGTCCAATAATTCCCTTAATTCCTCAAACTGTTCACGAAATGAATTGAATTTTTCTAAATCAAATAAATCCTTCATAATTTTTTTTACCAGATCCTCTCGCTAAAGAGATTCCCGCACCAGCACCAACCAGAAAGAAGCTCAAATACCGCATGTCGGGAAACCAAGAGCCTGTCAATAACCACTGGAGCTGATCCTTTTCACAAATCATCCAATATTATCAGCTACGAAAAAAGCAGCAATAGATGGAATAAGAATTTGGATAATGTCTCATAATGTGGTGTAAAAAGGATTGACAAAAAAGGTCATCCTGTGCTTCCATAAGTTTTTGGACAAACTACAAAAAGGAGCACAAAGATGACCGAACCAACTATAGCACTTAAACAGTACCTTATCAATATAGGACTTGAAGAAGACGCTGATTTTCTTCGTCAAGCCGTGCAACTGCTCAGTCAAATGCTGATGGAACTTGAAGTGGATCAGCAAGTTGGCGCTGGAAAACATGAGCGTACACTCGAGCGCAAGAACTACCGCAACGGCCATCGTCAACGCACCTGGAAAACACGAGTTGGTGAAATTGACCTGGCGATCCCTAAACTGCGTAAGGGCAACTACTATCCCAGCTTGCTGGAGCCTCGCAGACCGACGGAGAAAACCTTGCTGGCTGTGATCCAGGAAGCTTACATGAAAGGAGTAAGCACCAGGAAGGTTGACGCTTTGTTGAAGGTACTCGGGCTGACAGGGATCGACAAGAGCAGTGTATCCCGGATCTGCAAAGAAATGGATCACACGGAGGAAGAATTCCGCAACCGTTCTTTGCAGGAGAGTTATCCATATGTATGGTTGGATGCTATGTGCCTTAAAGTGCGGTAGCCATCTCTTGGTCTCGCTGGCTCCGGACGCTGCTTCCTGGGCCTTTGCAGACGCTGGTGGGCAATCCTGGGCGCGATCGCAAGCGGTGGTCCGGCGTAGGACTAGTCTGCGGGTTGGGGTGTCAGCGGACGAGCCCCATCCAACTCGTTGACTGCATCCGGGCTGAATCCCTTGATGATCAGCCAGAGCCCCATCACCATCTCCTGCAAAGCTAACGGCAGTACCAGGAAGGTCAGACCCGTATCGATGTCGAAGAAGCGCAGCAGGAAGTGGGCCAGATTGGGAACTACAGGGACTAAGCCCCAAGCAGGCAGTAACGCCGTGCGCCTCCTGTTAAGCATTCAGCGCCAACTCAAATCCATTCGTTTTCCACCCACCAAATTTGGATATTATAATTTTTATCCAATCAGTGCCCAATGCTATCTAAAGTAAATGGCGGTAAGTACACGAAGATCTACAGGCCAACATTGGAACTTTATCAACTGAATATTACATTTATCCAGCGCACCATTCCAGAGGTCCGGTTTAGGTGGCTTGCACCAAGCAGCAGCGGTTAAAAAATGAAAGGCGCCTTCTAAAAGGCAGGCAGGACAACCTCCTTTCCAAATTTAAAAAAATAGACACACCCCAAATCTTTTCATCCAGGTAGAAAAGCAGGGGTGTGTCGTGCTTCTGGTCCGCAGCCTGTGAAGAGGCTTCGTCCAGGCTGGGAGCAGATGCTCGCTAATCTTTTATGAAAATCGGCAGGAACACCTGTATCTTAGTCCTCTATGATGGGATGGTTGGAAACATTGGAGACGCTGGCATAGTTGTCGACAAGGTTCGGGTCAAAGTCGTCCGAGAAGACCGAGGCGTCATTCTTGACCACTGTATGCTCGGGGACATCCGGGTCAAGTATGGCATACACGGTGATCGTGACTGCATCGCCGGGGTTCATGTGCCCGATGTTGCAGGTCAGCGTGGCGGTTCCCAGGCAGGCGCCTGGCACAGAAATATCGGCCTCCAGCAAACTGACGCTGGTAGGCAGGTAGTCGGTCACAACCACGTTGTCCGCCTGCATCGGTCCGCTGTTGGTAACCGACAATGTATACGTGATGGTATCCCCCGGGTGTACGACTTCAGGCGTCACCGACTTCGAGAGCATCAGGTCGGCAAAAATCGAGAGCGGATCACCCGTCGAGGCAGCGTTATTGCCCAGGATCCGGGTCGCTGGTAGGCGTGCGCGCGCCCGCCGCCCACACCCGGCACCAGGTCGGGCGCCGGCGGCCAGGTGGTATCGTCCTGGCGGGTCACGACCACCGCGTTGTTGACCAGCGTCTCGCTCTCGGCATCGTCCCTCACATAGGCGCTGATGGTGACGGTTTCTGTGCTCCCGGCGTTCATCCGGCCGGGCTGCGGGTTGCTGTCAAAGTCGATGTCGTTCCCAACCATCACAGTCACAAGCCCGTCAGCGGACACATCGACAACCGAACCCACGCTCACGCTTACCTGGATGTAAGCCGGGTCGAGGACCAGGCCGTCCGGCAGGTAGTCCACCACGTGCACCTGGGCGGCATCCGACGGTCCATCGTTCCTTACCGTGATCGTGTATGTCATGACCCCGGAGGCTTCCGGCGTGCTGAAAGTCTGTGCGGCGAATTCAGATCTTTCGTAATGCTCAGGTCCGCCTGCGCCGTGATCAGGCTGTCATGCGCATCGACATTGTTCGCTGTGTGGAAGTCGGTGGTGGTCGTGGTGATGCGCGAGTCGTTGGTGGCGATAAAGTCGTCGCCTTCCAGCACGTACGCCTGGTCGACTTCCGTCACAAGGTAGAACTTGAATACATCACCGGGCTTCAGCAAGCCGGGTACGATCTGCTCATTCTGGGCGAGCAGCAGGTCTAAATTAACAACCCCGCCTGATTCACTGCACGAAACAAAGTCATCGATGTCAAAGGGCTCGCAGCGCAGGAAGCGTTCCCCCAATATGCCGAATTGCTTGAAATCCAGGAAATCCTGGATAACAATATTCTGCGCGTCCGAAGGTCCATCGTTCCCGAAAGTGAGCAGGTAGCGGTGCTCATCACCTGCGACTGCCAGGTCCGGTTCGAATACCTGGTCCAGCGCATCACCGGCGGGCAGATCGACTTTGGTGATCCGCACATCCGATACGGCGTTCGCATCGGTATCCGCAGCGGAGAAATTATCAGTCAGGAAGGGATCATCCGTTGTCGGCAGCTCGGGAGGGATCTGCGGGAAGGGGAATGGGGCGAAATCTTCCGGGTCCGCTGGCGGGCTGGAAGGACCCCACCAGACAAACGCCCCGTTTGTTAATGTGAACCCGTCCGGGACGGAGGCATCCGTCTGCACATAAATGTGGAACGTCGTGCGCGCGCCGGCCGGTACAGACCCGAGCTCGCACCAGATCACCTGGCCGTACTTTCCGCCGGGATCATTCGAAAATGCCAAGTTCCTGCTGTTCGCTCATCGGCTCGCAGGTCGCCTCGCTGGCGGACAGGAAGGTGACCGGGTCATTGTCCAGGCCGCTGTCGCTCTGGCCGGGCAGCAGGTCCAGGATCTGTACGCCGCGCCCATCGCTCGGGCCCGAATTCTGCACCGTGATTTCATAGCGCAGCATCCTGCCGGAGGTCACCTGACCGGCGAGATCCTCGATTATGAACTCGCGGCGTTGGCTGTCATAACCCGTGAGGTTTTCCCCCACCGAGAGCTTGGTGATCTCCATGTCCGCCCAGGTGTTTACCGTCATCGCCGTGCTGGCAAAGTTGTTGCTGTTGTCCCCGTCATAGTCGTCCGACTGGACAATCGCATCATTGATGAGCACGGTCGTTGGGTCCAGCGAGGGGTCAACATAAACGTGGAAACTCAGCGAAGCATCGGATCCATTTTCCATCGTCCCCAGACCGCAGGAAACTTGTTGGCTGCCGGTATTGCATGAACCTTGAGAAACGTCCAGGCTGCCGGGGACGATCGTCACGCCCTCAGGCAGGTCGTCAACCAGCGTTACGTTGGTCGCCGTCAAGGGGCTGGTGTTGGATATCGTCAGCGTGTACGAGATCCTGCGCCCGGCGGATACCAGGTCGGGGTCGGTCGTGTATCCCGGCGCGAAGGGGAAGGGTCCGGGGTTTGTAATGTCAAACACATCTCCTTCCTGCCCTACAACCTGCACTTCACCGGCTGCGGTGGCATTGACCGCCAGGTCAGGACCTTCCTCCAGCAGGAGGGCTTCACGTGCGGCTTTGTTTACCGTGCCGGGGTCATCTGTATACAGGACAGCCGCTGCGGCAGCGGTGTAACCGTCCGTGACCAATTTGTTGGAGATTGCGCTATCTTCCTCTTGCAAAGATACGGGATTATCCGCCGCAAACCGGCCGGTGGACTGCTCGTTTGCCGGCTTTTCTATCTCACCCGGCGCCTCTGCCAGGGCAGTTTGCGCCCAGGAAAAAGTCAATATCAAAGCCAGGATAAATAATACTGGGACCACGAGCGGTATGATCAGGGTTTTTCCACGGTGCATCACATTCCTCCTCTAACTCGAATTAATTTGACAATTCCCACCCACTATAGAGTATATTATCATTTCCTCAATCCGCTGTCAACGGAGAGAATCTGCCAGGCAGTAAAAGTTGGGGGATTTTCGGCGGTTGGGGCGGAAGATTACTCATCTCATATGGGTGTTGACTTTTTGGCGAGGCGAATGGATGGGCAGCGGGGTACAAACATCCACAGGACACGTGCGAGGATCAAGCGTTTGCGCTGCGGGCAGAGCATACTTCTGCCAGCGCATCTGCGGTGGATATTTCCGGCCGGGAAAAAATCCCCCCATTAGGGACTTGAATTACGAGCACATCTGTGCTAAAAATTGACTGTGTCCTTTTGTTTATCTCGATTCGTCCGGCCTTGTCGCGCCTCCGCGCCCGTCATGCCGCATTTAAACATCCCGGCAGGCAGAACCCCCGGGGAACTCCAGGGTGTATTCGTTTCAAAACGAATAATCCAATTTCCCCTTTATTATTTATTCGTTTCGATTTGTTCCGCGGTTTTTTTATTACTCACCAAATTAATTTATGGAAAAACATAATGCTTGAAATCTAGATAACATTGTCATTTGAGCGTCCCCATGGGATCGCGAATTTTTTTTACTCACATATTTAATCTTAGTAGTCAGTCACTTTGATTTTGATGGGCGATTATTTTGAAAATTGTCACTCTGAGCGAAGCGAAGAGTTTAGATTCTTCTGCTCCGCATCAAAATAATACTCCATCTTATTCTATGTGACTGACAACTTAGTAAATAAACCAGATAGCAAATCTGGATATCTTAGTCATTTGAGCATCCCCTGCGCAGCGTACCCGCCGCGTAGCGTCCTTTAGAGCCAGGGTATTTGGGACCTCTATTCGTTTTCCGCCCGCCAAATTTGGATTATTTTTAACAGGCGGGTCAGGCGCGCAAAAATTGGGCTCCAGCTCCCGGTATGGAGTTGGAATTGAAAAGTTTTATATATACATTCCTGCCGCACTTTAGCGACGAAAGGAGTACAATTTAATATGTGATATTTATTCAGGACCTCCCTGGTACTGGAAAGCGGTTATATCAATCCTGGTTCAGATTGGACCTGTTCCAGGAATGTTGTACAAGCTGTTGACTATCGTTTGCGCTGTTCGTCTACTCGATATGAATGTAAATGGAGGTTATCCCATGAAACCACAAATATTCTCCTGGTTGAACATACCTGATGCGCCGGCTGGTATTTTTGTGACGCTGGCAGCCTTTATCCTGCTTGCGCTGCCGTTGTTTATTTTGCCGGCGCAGCCCGCCCGCGCCGGTCCCCGGGCAGCGCCTAACCCGGAAATCATTGTGAACAGCAGCCTCGATACTCCATGACTGGATCCCTGGCGATGGAATCTGCGCCGATAATGTGGGTAACTGCACCCTGCGGGCTGCCATCGAGGAGGCTAACGCCTATTCCGGGGCTGATAAAATTACCTTCTCCAAAAAAATGGACATCCAACTGGACACCACGATCGGTGCGCTGCCGGATATTAACCGAAAAGCTGCGCATTGACGCCAGTAGCGTGTGGGATTCTGGCGGCAACAAACCCGGCGTGACGGTGAATGGAGTCAGCCAGACCTTTCCTGGCTTGATACTGCGCGCCAGCAATTGCGAAGTCTACGGCCTTTTGCTTAATAATTTTTACATACGCCGTGGGAATCCAGAATTCTGCCAACAACACGATTGGAGGGCCGCTGCACGGACAGCGCAACGTGATCAACAACAATAAATCTATTCGGGGTGTCTATCCATGGAACTTCTTCGCACCATAACGTGGTCTCAGGCAACTGGATCGGGCTGAGCGTCAGCGGCGATACGAAAGCGCCGAACGACGTTGGCATACAGATTTCTGGCGGGGCTTACCAGAACACCATTGGCGGGGATGCCCCGGGAAAAGGAAATTATATTTCGGGCAACACTCAGAACGGTGTCGAAATCATTGGCGCAGGCTCGGACGGCAACCGCCTGGGCGCTAACTTCATCGGGCTTCCTGCGCTTGGCTCAGCAGATAACTTGGGGAATGACAGGGCTGGCGTGTACATTAACAACGGTCCAACGAATACTTATATCGGCAGCAGCGCTTCTGATCTATATGATAACGAGATTTCTTTTAATGGCACTGATGGAGTGCTCATTTGGGATTCCTCAGGCAACTGGGTCGAGTCCAATCTTTTTTTCGCAAACAAACTAAATGGTGTGGCTATTGTAGACAGCGCAGACAACTCGATCAGTTCTAACACGATCCTTTTTAGTATCGCGAATGGTGTAAGAGTAAGGGGCTCCACTGCTACCGGCAATACCATTTTGGCCAACAGTATCTACTTTAATTTAGGGCAAGGCATCGATCTATTTCAAGGGGGTAATACCGAGCTGCCTGCGCCCGTAATACTCACTGTTAACGCCACCGAAGCCTCCGGCACAGGCTGCGCCGGGTGTATCGTCCACCTTTACTCAGATCCTGAAGATGAGGGGGCGTACTATGAAGGTTTTGCGTACGTTGACGGGGGCGGCAGCTGGAGCTATGCCGGCGTTCTCATGGGTCCAAACGTTACCGCCACCAACACCGATGCCAGCGGTAATACTTCTGAGTTCTCTGCCCCCAGGAAGTTCCTGCCCTTGTTCCTGCCTGTCGTAGTAAGAAACTAGCCAATTAGAACGGCTGTTTAATCCAATCTGAACAGGCGCCGGGAATTGATCTATCGCTTTGATGCTTAAGATTGGGATAGGAAGGGGTGGGTAGACTTTTGCGCATACGCATATCCAGGTAAGTATATGCCGGTCAAACTTGCATTAACCAACCGGTACATTACGTCCCTGCTTTGGGCATATTATTTCACAAAAACCAGGGGCAGAAAGTGTATGTCCACCGTTTGGAGCTTGATGACCTTCTTATTGTTGGAAGTGAAGTCGTCGGGAGCGGATGACGGAGTAACGTCCAGGGTGATCTCGTACCACTCGCCCTCGCCGGTAACATCGGAGAGGTCGATTTCGTAGGAGCCTGTCTGGGAGTCCCGGACGCCAACCATATTCCATAATCCTGCGGCTGTCCAGTCAGTCGACCAGCAATCACTCGTATTGGGACAATGGTGGAACGACACCTTAACCGCAGACCTGATGCCGGCCATCGTGTCGCCAAAATTCTGCACCCGGTAGACCAGGCGGTAAACGCCGCGATTGAGCTGCAAGCGTGCGGGTTCGACCTCGCTCCAGCTGGTTCGCTTCGATTGGATACTCTGCAGCACGCCCCGGGATTCCCAATTTGCATCGAGAGGGATGATCTTGGCTGAAACCAGGCCGTGATCCTGAGTCGGGCAGTGGGCTGGTTCCGCGCTGCCGGTGTCATTGGTCGGGCATCCGGGGGCTCGCGCCTGGCGGATGAGATATTGAGCCGTCGAAAAGAAGCTCTTGGCAATAATATCATCATAGACCGCGTCCCCCGATGGGTGGAAGCCGTTGCTGGTGTCGGTTGCGCTTTGCCGGTAAGGGGAAATATAGCTGCTGGAATTCGCGAAGGGAAGTTCGATGTAAATGGTCTGGATAGCCCGCAGCGAGCCCTCGTCCAGCTGCTGGATGGCGGCGCTGTGGTACCAGTCGTAGTACCATTTGCGGTCATCCGGGTTATACACGCCGACATCATCCATACGCCCGTCCCCGCCCGCGCTACCCGTGCCGTCAAAATCTCCTGCGATGGGCAGACCGCTTGCCATCGCCCAGGGGCCGCTGGCGTGGTCGGTATCCCCATTGTGGTTGACATCGTAATACCACATTTGGTTCGAAGGACGGAACACGCCCAGATCATCGGCGTAGCCGTCCCGGTCAAAATCGCCTGCGAAAGGCCGGTCGCCGTCGTTGCCCCAGGGACCGATGGGGATGTAGTCTGCGGAATTGCAGTCGGCGAAATAATCAACGTACCACAGCCTGTCAGACGGGCGGTAGGCTACCCGGTCGTCGATATACCCATCGCTGTTCAGGTCGACAGCCATGGGGATATAATCGCTCATGCCGCAGCCCTCCACCGTTTTGTCTGTGCCGCCGACCCGGTCGGTCTCGTAGTACCACTTGAGATTGGACGGGCGGAATGCCGCTAAGTCATCCATGCAGCCGTCGCGGTCGAAATCGCCGGCGAACAGCCGGTCCGAACCGTAAGCCCAGGGACCGAAGCTTGTGTCCATAGTGCCGTTCTGGTTGTAATCATAGTGCCACATCCTGTCGCCCGGGCGGAAAAGGACGACATCGTCCTGCTCTCCATCGCAGTCAAAATCGCCAGCCATCGGGATATCATCGCTCTGGCCCCAGGGACCGGCAACTTCATCATCATCGTTGCTCGATCGAAGGGAAGTCTGCGGCAGCCAGGCTGAGAACTGGCCATTTCCCCCACCGAAACCATCGATCGCCAGTCCCCACAGATTTTTATCGGCCGGGGAAGCCCAGGTATTCTCCCAGAGTTGCTTCGACTCAGCGATCATGCGGGCGCCGGCAATATCGCCTTCGCCCCACCGGTTCCAGATTTTCTGGGAGGTAGTGTGGACAATAAGCGCCATCGAGATGGAGTGGTTCAGCACGAACTGGCGCACGGCGTTGGCTTCCGAGGTGGAGAAGGGTGCAAAGCCGCGGTATTCTTTCCCACAGAAAACCCGCGCGGCTTCGTCGGTAAAGCCGCGTGAGAAGTTGCGGGCGACATTGACTCCCATATTGCACAGGCGGGTGTCGCCGTTGCCGCGCCAGCCCTTTCCTTCATAAAGCGGGTCGTCGAAAAACAGGTTGGGATCGCCGCCGTTCTGGTCGTCGATCACCCGCCCGGACGGCGTGGTGATGGGGATAACCCACACATCAACATGGTCCAGCAGTTCCGGAACAGCCGTCGCTGCGTTGGTGCGGTTATCAGCCAGGTACTTCGCCAGCAGCAGGCAGCTTTCGGAAGCCAGCCATTCACGCGGGTGCATGCCGCATTCGATCAGGATCGAGTTTTTATCATGATTGTCTTGAACGGAATCGTCCGCGTCGGCGGAGATGCGCAGGGCATAGATCGGGTAACTCTGGACGTTCCCGGGGTCCCGGTAATCATAGGAATATCCGATGACGCGTCGGTCAACATAGTTACTGCTCTGATCCAGCGTGTTGAGCAGGCTTGCTGTCTCAGCCACATCATGGTAATTCATGGTCTGGATTACGCGTTCATCTATCCTTGAATCCGCCTCTCCAAGATCCGCTTCAGGGGACTCCTGCCCTTTTGTCAGTACGGGAAGCTGGAAGGTGGTCAAGGCCAGGCAAACAAATAGAAAAACGAAAAGCAGCCTCTTAACTTTCATTACTATCCTCCTTACCCCGTGACAAGCAGTTTAACTGCTCATCCAGGACCAAACAAGGAACGAAAATTGGAAACACACACTGCCCGCAGTGTGTTCAACTTCGTGGATCGCTTTCGTCTAGCCAGGTACCAGTAAAAAAGAATTAGGACTTTAAATTAGAGTGAGGATTGTTCGCTGTGGTGCGAATGTAGTATTTGCCCAGGTAAATTGAATACCAACATCACGCAGGTTCTTTTGCTCCTGCTCGATTGGATTATAACATTTGGGTGTCGAAAGATCAATTAACCATTTCCGGACAGCCTGTGCGGATTGATCTTGCTGGGAAAGGGGGCACTTTTGCGGGTTCTCCACCGCAAGAACTGCACGCTGTTAATTCTCGGTGTTTCTGGGAGTTCAGTGCTAGTGAGGCTGTACGGTGTTCCGAGTTCTCCAGTATACTTATTTATGCGCTGCCCGGAATCGTGCAAAGCAGCTAACGTGACTGAAATGCGATCAGGGCAGCGGTTAATATTTCGGGAAGAAACATAACCAAAGCAATAATTGACTTTGTATATATATAAATATATACTTATTGCTACAAGTTTCATCTCACTAAATTCATGGGAAGGTGCGCCAATGATGGACAATCACCGTAACTACCGCTTATTGATTCTGGTACAAGTTATCGTTGTGGGTTTTGGATTAGCTTTGGTTCTTCCTTGGTTAGCAAACGCACAAGAATTAGCTGCCCACAATAAGGTTGACGCACAAATTAACCTTCCTGCAGTCACCAGGTACTACGTAGCCATAACCGGTACCGGCCTTGCCCCAACCGTTGATTGGAATGGGGCTTACACAAATGTCCAAGATGCGCTGGCTGTAGCAACAGCCCCCTCGGAGATATGGGTAGCAAAAGGTATTTATTACCCGGATGTTGGTAGCGCACAGATAAATAATGCGATAACCGCAACTTTTCAAATAACGCAGGGGGTTGCGCTTTATGGTGGTTTTGAGTTTGGCGACACCGAATTCAGTGACCGGGATTGGAAAACCAACTTAACGATTTTAAGCGGCGATATTGACGGGAATGATATCCACACATCAGGCGTAGTTCTGACTGCGTCCAATATGATCAGCGATAATGCCATCCATGTCGTCACTGCCCGAGATGTGACTGGAACTGCTGTGCTGGACGGGTTCACCATCACCGCTGGGAATGCAAAAGGTGCTAATAAAGACGGCTGGGGAGGTGGATTTTTGTGTGATAGCGAGACTGTGCCTCCCCGTGAGTGCAGCCCTAGCTTGAGCAACATTAACTTCTATGGCAATTATGCTGGAATTGGCGGAGGTATGTTCGCAAATGCTGCGTATCACACACCAAGCAGTGCCAGCCTTACAAATGTTGGATTCTACGGTAACTCTGCTTATTTTGGTGGAGGGATGTTTAATTTTGGCGACGATGCCGAAAGCAGTCCTGAACTGACGAATGTCGTTTTTTCTGGCAACCAAGCTTTAATGCACGGCGGGGGATTACATAATTACAGTACTGACGAAGGTTCGACTAATCCTACCCTGACGAATGTCACTTTCTCTGGCAACTATGCAGTAGAACAGGGTGGGGGCATATATACTTTTTGCAAAGATGGTGTGAGCAGCAACCCTGATGTGCGTAACAGCATCATGTGGAACAATAAGGACAGCAGCGGTACCGGCACGATTAGCGCCACTATTTTCTTGACCGGCAGCTCCTCTATATCCCTGACTCACAGCCTGGTTCAAAATTCATTCCCCGAAGATAGTTGGATTGCAGGTAATTACAAGAACGGTGGCGGCAATATCGATAGAGATCCGCTGTTTGTCAATCCAATAAACCCAAGCGATGCTCCCACCATTGCAGGAAATCTGCGGCTGCAAGATGGCTCACCGGCAATTGATGCTGGAGACAACAAATTGACTCCAGATGTCCCTATCGATAAAGGTGGCGAACAGCGTATTGTTGATGGAAATCTGGATGGTACACCACTGGTGGATATGGGGGCTTATGAATACCAGGTTCCGTATAATTATGATAGAAACCTGCCATTAGTATTCAGGTAAACCTGTTTATTCCATAGAACTGCCGCTCTCAAATTTCATTTGGAGCGCGGCGTTATTTTATTTTCTCACACCAAAAGTAGATATTTTACATAAATTGGACTGTGCTACTTTGCGCTGAAATTATGCCCTCCCCTATTGATTAATTCTATCTTGACCTGCCCCGATAATATGTACCGGTCACAATGTTAGACTCACTTGATTAATTTGAGAAGGTTGGATCACAACCCTAAGAATCCGCTGGCAATGGAGAGTAGAAGTGATCATTGCTGACATCTTTCTTCACGAATAAATCTTGGAAGTGTATAATTTATGCAGCACTGCCGAATATCAACTACACTTGAGGGGCATCATCACATTCAAGAAAGGATACGTACATGAAAAAAATTCTCTTTTTGCTGTTGATTATGGTTTTCTTGATCACATCAACGTTGGTCGCATTCGCTAAATCCGAAAAGAATATGGAGCTTGTCTGCTGGGAGAATGATCGCGGTGAAGAACAAACCGCGTATTTCATGACGAACAGTAATGGGATCATCCACCGGTTCAAAGAAGGCGGCAGACACGATATTTACAAGCCGGTATCCAAGTTTGACTTTCCTGGTGAAGGTGATTGGAAAGATTGGAAACTCTGGGTGGGTAAAGAACAGGGTCTCTGTGACAGCCAAACTCCAGGCAGCTACAACGATTATCTGGAAATTGGTGAATATTACTGGCACAAGCATAACTAGCATACAATCAAACATATAACCCAGGGCTTTTTTTACTGTCTGCCTGATCTGATCTCTCCCAAAGGGATGTTCACCATTGGCTTAGATCTGTTAATGTATCTGGTGTACTCTTGAAGAAAAAACAGCCAGTTAATTTACATCGGGTTCTCCGTGTTTATTGCTGGAGCTTCCTCGCTGATACGGCTGTATGTCTTCAAAGTAATTGGGACAAATGAATGGATCTGATAAGAGATACTTTTCCGTTTTCACCCATGATTATTCATGAGCCCGCTTCAGATTGAAGCGTTTCGTCGGAATGCAGGCAGTAGATTTGGAGAGCACCTCGGTGAATATCTCTGAAAGTAGGCATATCGTTATGAAAAATAAAGTAGAACATATCATTCGAGAAGAGACCTTATTTGCAGGTATCAGAAAGCCGATCAAAAGTCGAGAAGAGCTGCCCCCTAGAATTCAAGAGGTTAAGAGTATATGCGGAGACGAGATCCAGGGTCCATTGGTGCATATTCTTCGATTCGATACCCCCGTTGATGGATTTGATTCCGAGATTGGATATCCTGTCAAATCAGCAGTTAATTCAAGCCGGGTAAGCACACATACCCTTCGGAGAATGCACTTTTTTTCTTTGATGCATAAAGGGTCCGCAGACACCATCAGAGAAACGACATTGAAAATCTTTGAACATATGAAACGAACAGGTTTGTCTCCGGAATTAGAACTAATGGAGGTATACCATCATTATGATCCTGAAAGCCAAGGCGAACAGGTTGTCGAAACAAGGGCTTCCTTTTTGGCTTGGCCGGAAGTATACAGGGAACAACTGCTGCGGGTTTTAGGACCTGAAAGAACCATTGAAATCTGGCAGGGAGGCGAGCATATCACTCCGTTTACGCTGGTAGATGAGCGAGTGGAATGGGTGGCAGAGTCGCTTGAGCGTTTGAAACAACACACCAACCAGGAGCAGCAATTTGATATTCTCTCGCGAGTGGCTCTGGTGCGGCCGATTGAAGACATAATGAAGTACAAGAAGATTTATGACGAGACTGGGGATGTGAACAAAATACTGGAAGCCCAGAACGAAGAATTGAAGGCCTCCCCTACAGGAGGCTACATTGACCCGTGGAGGTATGAAAAGGATGTGTTGCATTTGAGCAAAGTGGCATTCAATCGAAAACAATATGATGAAGCCAAAACTCCGGATGAAATTCGGAATGCATACTGCTTTTGTACACTGATTCGAGAAGCAAAAGCGCCAGAAGTAGATCCAATCTTTTGTTATCGAGCAGCAGGATGGGCAAGGCAATTCTGGGAACCAATTCTTGGGGTTGAATTCAAGAAATGTACCATCACACATTCGATTCTGAAGGGTGATAAGTTTTGTGCCTGGGATTATGATTTAAGTGAGTAAAGGTGTGCAGTACGATTTATGCTGGTACCCAACCCAGCATAAATCGTGGCCGCTCCAAGGCAGCGAGGGAAGGCAGTGTGATTTTAGATATTCCGGTTGAAAGTGAGCGGCACATGGCGGCAGCTTTTCACAGCATCTGAGATAAAAGGGGTGGAAAAATTGAAGAGGTTTTTCGTCTAAAAGCAGTTAACAACAAAAATGATTACAACTGACCAGCTGTCAAGTTGAGCTTGGTTGCGCCCGATTTACGTCATGAATCTTTGCGCAAATAATATACCCCCACCTGAGGGGATTTCGAACACCTTTCAGGCATTGTAGCCCCTAACCTGATCATTTTGATAAAGATTACATAACCGTCCAAAATTTCCTTCGACTGTATATGCGGTCAAACAGTCCACTTAAATAAATATTTCGTAAAAAAACGTACGGGAAGCTGAAAATTTCCATGCGGCGTTGCCGGTGCCACAGCAGGTTGCGCCAGGTATGAAAAAGGAGAGGCGACACTCATCTACTTATTTCTGTCTATTCAATGATCATCCAGATAATGTCTTGCGGACTTTTTTGAGAAATTTCTTAAATTTGAGTTATGGATGTAGATAGTCCCTTTTATCGTGATATTATTTTGAATATGCTCAACATATCATTTACACCCAGGAAATAGATTGGTGATATTCTCCAGGATGATTATGTCCAGAATAAGGCGAAGAAATTATTAAGAATGATGTGATTTTCGTTGGATAACAAATTCAGGTGTAAACCATTCCAACCAGCTATATTGCTAAGATATTTTCCGGAAAGTCCCACATGCGAAAAAATATTTAATATTTCTTTAGGTAAGAAATGGATATTTCAGATACTCTACAGTTTAGTCATATTATTTTAGGATGGTAATTCGATTCAGAACTTGCGACCGGAGATTCTAATTTGAGCAGTTAAAATTACGGTTAATTAATGATGAGCAATTTCAATAAACAGTCTGACCGGTTAGCATCTTTAACGGCTTCCTGCGCGAAAGTTGAAAAATGGCTGGCAGGAATTTCAGATGAACTCATGGTCAAGCTTGGTTGAAGGAAGTTGGACCGTTAAAGACCTGGTCGGCCACCTGGCGGTCTGGTCAGATTTGCTGCTGGATCAAATAGAAGCTCTGTCCCAAAATGCCCCTGAGAATATTCAGCAGATCGATATTGATCACTGGAATGCAGCGCAGATAAGCGCGCGCAAAGACTGGTCAGTTATACAAGTTCGGAAAGAATGGGAGCAATCGACGATGCGAGCTCGGAGTTAAGTTAAACGTTTGCCCGATGAAATGTGGTCTTGTCGAGCGGTTGTTCCGTGGACGAAAGAGCATGTTTCGCTGGGTGACCTGCTGGATTTGTGGCTGCTGCATATCAAACAACATCAAAATGC
Source organism: uncultured Chloroflexia bacterium (assembly GCA_963753725.1). Taxonomy (GTDB): domain Bacteria; phylum Chloroflexota; class Anaerolineae; order Anaerolineales; family UBA4823; genus CAVWDI01. The sequence goes on from CAVWDI010000011.1 coordinate 19,533, forward strand.
CTGGGAGAAATAATTTATGGGTGCTTGTATAAACGATCATCTAAGTCGTATACGGTGGATTGGCCGTTGGACGTGAAGACGAACAAAAAAGATATTTCGAGCAGAAGCGACTGTATGCCCTGCAAATCGAAACGACAGACGCCTGCCACCAGGGCTGCATCTACTGTTATGCCGGTTCCACGCCTCAGGAGAGTTACGGACTCGCCTCGCATGAAATCCGCAGCTTGCTGGATGATGCGGCTGCGATAGAAATTAGAGCCATTGACTGGCTAGGGGGCGACCCACTCGTCCGCTCCGATTGGTACGAATTGATGCAATATGCCCGCTCACTGGGTATTATCAACAATATCTGGACCAGCGGGCTTCCCCTGAGCAATAAAAAAATCGCTGCTCAGGTTTATGAAGTCACCGACGGCGGCTTTGTCTCGGTTCACGTAGATTCCATCACCCCCGAAGTCTATGCGCGGCTCCATCGCGGGGGCAATGATCACTACATTGATGCTATTGTTGAAGGGGTGAATAATATGCTTGCCCTGGGTAAACCCGCTGACCGGATGATCAATTGCATCACCTACACTGCTCGACAAGGTCCTGAGGACGCCATCCGAACGATGCGCTGGTGGTTTGATGAGAAAGGCCTGCGCACCTGCCTGACCATGTTCAATCCCGCAGGAATGGGCGCTGAGTGGAAAGCCTTCGAACCAGACCTGGACGAAATCCGACAAGTCTACACTGAGCGCGATCGTATCAATTACGATGAAGACAACATCTCCATTGCTGCCATGGACACGGATAAATATTACTGCGGTACGATGGCAACGGTGACATTCACCGGCGAGGTGACCCCATGCTCGGTCATCCGCGAAGGCGTGGGCAACATCCGCGACACGCCGTTCTCAGAAATCATCGCGGAGCATATTGACACCCTCGTCCACGGCGACCTGCACGATACCTGCAACTTGCCGGACCCGTGTAACACTTGTATGAACAACGAACACTGCTGGGGGTGTCGGGCTAGCGCCTACCATTACAATGGCGATGCAGATGGTCTAGACCCCAAATGCTGGTTGATTCAGGTAAACCAGTAAGAAAAGCGGCTCTATCTTCAAAAGGAGATTTCCAAATGACAATCAACAAACTCGATGTCAATATTGAAGATGTCAACGAAGTATACGATGGACCTGGCGGCATCCTGTGGGAAATGCTGATGGGTGAACAGATTCACGTTGGCGGGGAAAAGGAGACCGACATCTTGGCCAAAAAAGCTGGAATTAACGCCGACAGCCGCGTTCTAGATGTATGCAGCGCGTTGGGCGGACCGGCCCGTCAATTGGCTGAGACTTATGGCTGCCGCGTCACAGGCTTGGACGCTACCCATCGGATGCATAAAGAAGCCATCCGCCGGACAGAGCAAGCCGGGCTGAATGATAAGATCGAATTTAAATGGGGAAATGCGCTGGATATGCCTTTTTCCGCAAATACTTTCGATGTGGTATGGGGACAGGATGCCTGGTGTTACATTACCGACAAGAAGCGGCTGATAGAAGAGTGTGCCCGCGTGTTAAAACCGGGCGGAGTCATTGCAGTTACCGACTGGCTGGAGACCGGCTCGATGACCCAAGATGAGTGGAAAGCCCTGCACACCTTTATGGTTTTTCCTTACATGGAGACGCTGGAAGGTTACGCGGCTTTGGCTGAAAATACCGGGATGACAGCGGTTGAGATGGAAGACCTGACACCCGACTTCGCCAGACATATTCAAATCTATCTGAGCAAAGTCCAGAACGAGTTGCGTCAGGACATCACTGAAGCGTACGGCCAGGAAATGTACGACGAAGTGGAACGTGGCATTACCCTGTGGCGTGATGCTTCGCAAGCTGGCAAGGTGGGCAGAGGCGGCTTATCGCTCGTAAATCGTGACTCTCTGATCAAGGTAACACAAACTGACTATTCGATAACGATCGCACGCGGGTTGTACCCGACATCGCAAGTAACAGCGGCTCAATGCTGATCATAAAACGATATACTCCTTTCCGGAAAAGGAGTGTGGATATTTAACCACGGTTTTGTGCCGGGGTGATGCGCCATTGACCAGCATTTGTAGTACATCCTGATAGTCCCGGATTATTCACGCGCTGTGCAGACAACTGGTTAATGGCTCCAGGTAAACCATGGTATGATCGGTTGCAGGCATCGGCGCCCCCGATTGTATTGGTTTTTGTAAAAATCAGAAGCACTTTGTCCGCTTCCCACTGCCCATTCAATCCATTCTTTCAGTACTCCATAAGCAAAGCATCTCCGAAATAATCGGGAAGCTTATCTCGCAATTCAATGAATTCATCTGACCTGAATGAACTGTTCCATCAATTAACGACGGTTTTGGATAATTGCCATCCAGTCGATTGGGATGATATTGTTTATCTACTCAACCAAATTAAAAATAAAAAGAAACCTTTGTTAATCCCTGGTAGTAAAGATTCTCTAAAATTTTTTGCCAAAGGTACAGCCTTCATCACCTTCAGTTATGGCATTGATGGGGTTTCCATAGAAACGTCAAAATATGCCCATACTTTAAATGATCTCTTTACTCCATTAGGAAATCCTCGATTCACTTTATCGGTGGAAATTTCCAGCCGCAGGCATCATCAATGCTAAGTGCTGAATGGCATTGGTTTCAATTAGATGGGATAGATGGTTGGAACAAGTGGGACGATGGGAAATGGTTTAAAGCGCTCTTTAGAAAAAAGATGAAATCATATAGCGAAGAATCAAATCTTTTGACGAAAGAAATATATAAACAGGCTGTTTTAATCGCAAAACGTTTGGGAAAATACTTTTTAGACAATCAAATATCTTTGGTCGTACCAGTTAATGTTGCTTCTAATCCAGGGAATATCGCATTGACTCTTGGTTTAGTTCTTGTTACAGAAATCCTGGGAATTTACGTATTGAATTCTAACCACGATTTTTATTGGGAGGCTGGTAAACCACTCTCAGAGAGAGAGCCCGGGGAAAAGCCTGGTGTTCGAGACCATTTCTTCCGAAATATAAAGAATAAAACATTTTTCTCACTGTTTAAATTGCTCTATCCTTGGAATGGAAACAGATGGTTGCAAATCAACATCAATGCCCGCCAGTCCAGGAAGGCTGATTAATAAATTTGGTTTTCCAGAGGAAAAAGTATTTGAGATATCAACCTGCATAGCTGATACTTTCTTCGAAGCCTACAGCAAAAAAGATGTGATCGATATCAGGCTGAGGATGGGTCATATCTTATCCAATGGGGAAGCGATCATGCGCCCGGTTCCGATTGATGATCATCTGTCTAGGGTTGATCAGTGGATGAAAAACCAGCAGCCGATAATTCTTGGGGCTCGACCTGGATTATCAGTTGATCCCAGGTCTGACGATTTGATCATTCTGCTTCAACCTACTCGAATTGTCGGTCGAAAAAGGATTGAAAGAAATCTTGAATTGATCGATGCACTTTTTCGAAAAAGCGCATTAAGGGAAGAATTTGAGAATAACCCAAACCGTCAGCTGATTCTGCATATCACTGGCCCAACTCCAAAAGAGCATCAAGAAGATTTGGAAAAAGTTCTATTTGCCTACAAGAAAACAATTCGTGCCTTACCGGAAATGCTAGCTGATCGGATCTTTTTAGCATTTTCAGTGGGTCAAGAGACGTCATGCTTCCTTTTCAAAAAAACAGTTTCGAGCCACTGACCATCGAAGCCATTTACCGGATGGCGGATGCGGTTGTGTTCCCAAGCGAGACTGAAGGTCGAGGGCTTCCAATCATCGAGGCCAGTGCCAGCGGGATTCCAATCATTTGTAGTCAATACCGTCCCAGAGAGGTATTTAGTGATGTGATTGGTGAGAAACTTCCTAAAGAATTGCGGATTCAATATACATTGTTTCCCGAAGGCAGATTTCACAGGCTTTTTTATCCGATGTAGCCAACTTGCTCATTACATCCAGACGCCAAACAAGAACTATTATTCATAACAAAGAAGCTGTACGTGCTAGATATAGTTATGAATCCTTTAAAAATAAATTTGAGCGATTACTAGATCAACTTTACAAATTGGATCAAGGAGTATAAATGCATATCGGGTTTATCGAGGATACTCATTTTCACGGCGGCACACAAATATGGGTAGCGGAAGCTGTACAAGCCTTCATCGAGAAAAACCAGGAAGTCTCATTACTAGCCCCTGAAGGTAGTTGGATTGTTGAACAATGTCGTCATTCAGGGGCAATCATTACTACATATGATTGGGATGAAGTTATTCATAAAGACCAGCATAATCAAGAAATCTGGACAAATGCGCTCAGGGAATGTGATGTGGCAATTTGCACGGTACACCCGCCAGAGAAATGGATTCCATTGTTCGGTGTTTGCTGCCCGTTGTATCAAGGAGGGCGGCTTAGAAACCCATTTGATCCCTAAGACGGGGACAATCGTGCCTGAATATCTTCGAGAATTCTATCTGCCTGATGAGACTATTCGCTCCTCGGTTATTGCGATCACGGATTTCACCCGCAGATATTTGATTGAGACATACAATATTCCAGCTGAAAAAGTTGCCCTGATCTATCAAGGTACAGATACAGAAAGGTTTCAGCACTCAGAATAGCGCCTGGAAAGAAGCTCAAAATCGATATCCCCTTCCAAGAGATGCATCCCCGATTCTTGGAAGTATCGGTTCCTTTGAGCCTCGAAAAGGGCATCCTGTCTTGTTTGAAGCCTCTGGAAGAGCTGGTTAAAAGCTCCCTGCCAAATGCTCATTTGATGATGGTCGGTGACGGCCCAGACGAAACAATGCTAAAAGAAAGGGTGAAAACACTGGGACTAGAGCGAAATATTTCCTTCTTCCCTTTTACAGATGAACCAAACTATATTTTTGAGCGGCTCGATATGACAGTTTTACCCAGCCTGTATAAAGAAGGTCTCCCTAATGTGCTATTAGAATCCATGTCGATGGGAGTGCCAGTTGTTTCATCCAATATTGGGGGCGTTTCTGAGATCGTTATTGATGGGGAAACAGGTTATATGGTCGAGCCGGGGGACAAGTCGGCGCTGGCAAATGCGATTAACAAAAGTTTGGGCAAACCAGGATAATTACCAGGAAATGAAGATAAAAGCGCGCAAATTGATTGCACAATCAATTCGATAAAGCAACCCAGTTTGAAAGATTCATTTCCCATTTTCATACGCTAAAAATCACTGACTGAGATATAATCATGCCAACTCTGATGAAATGGTGCGGGAAATTATATCGAAAGTAACTTGAGGTACAGCATGGTCAAATCATTAGAAAGATCGATCAATATTGGGTTCATCTCTTTTCGATTTCAAGGAACAGATGGGGTTTCTTTAGAAACTTCAAAATGGGCTGAAGTATTGGAAGAAATGGGACACAAGTGTTATTACTTTTCTGGCTTATCCGATCGTCCGTCTGATCGTTCAATGGTGGTAGAAGAAGCCCATTTCCTTGAACCTGAAAACCGCGATTACTACTCAAGTTTTTTAGTTCAACAAAACGAACCAAAGAGTGAAACACAGTGGATTCATTCGAAGAGAGAATTTTTTAAAGAACATCTTTACTCGTTCATAAAAAAATTTGAGATTGATTTAATAATTCCCCAAAATATGTTGTCTTTTCCACTAAAACATTCCTCTCTCAATGGCGCTTGTTGAGATTATTGCAGAAACATGCATACCTACCATAGCCCACCATCACGATTTCACCTGGGAGCGAAAGCCGCTCTTGGTCAACTCGATATGGGACTATATTACTATGGCTGTCCCTCCGAATTTGCCATCTGTTCAGCATGTGGTAATCAACTCCTCAGCCAGCCACCAATTGGCTCGCAGAGTGGGTGTCAGCTCTATAATTATTCCCAATGTGATGGATTTTGAAAACCCTCCTCCTGAGTCGGATGAGTATTCCTCAGATTTGCGTGAAGCCCTCGGCATTGAACCAGATGAACTCTTTATATTGCAGCCAACCAGGGTGGTTCAACGAAAGGGAATTGAACATGCAATAGAGTTGGTCAGCCGCCTGGGAAGAAAAGCCCGCCTCGTTATCTCCCATGCTTCAGGTGATGATGGGTATGGAATATGAAGCCAGAGTGAGCCGATTTTGCAGAGCGGATGGGTGTCAGGGCGATTTTTTCTTCGGAGCGATTCGGTGAAAACCGAGGCACAACTGAGGATGGAAAGAAAATTTACAGCCTTTCGGATGCGTATCCTCATGCTGACCTGGTTACTTATCCATCCCTGATTGAAGGTTTTGGAAATGCATTTCTGGAAGCTCTTTATTACAGAAAACCAATTGTGGTCAACAATTACGCCATTTACGCAACAGATATTCGGCCAAAGGGATTTAAAGTCATCGAATTTGATGATTACATCACAGAAAGAACGATTCAAGATACACTTCGAATCTTAGATGATCCCCCATATCAAGCAGAAATGTGCAGGTTCAATTATGCACTTGCCTTGCGCCATTTCTCTTATAAAGTTCTCCGGAGTCAATTCCAGGTATTATTGGCAAATGCTTTCGGTACAAATTAGCGGTGATTTTATCTCCAATAAGCAACCCGCTTTTGCTTCATGCTCATTGGTGTGTGAACTGCCAATACCAATCACTATTTTGATTTGGTCTTCTCAAAAATCAACGAGCAATTCTAACATTGTGACGGGCTAATATTAGGGGATTGGTCATTTGCCTGAATAAGAGACGCCAACAGGGGTTGCGCCTGGCGTTCCGGGGACATGATTGGCTGTTCATTTCTGAAGATTATCATTGCATCATTGACTAGACGAAACAGCGGCACATGCTTCTCTCCCGCAGTGATCGTTTCTAAATTTCAAAAACAAAACTTACACACCGTTGATATAAATGTGGTTTTTCTTGCCTTGTCGGAAGATAATGTACCCAAATTAAAGATTAGCCCAGTTCCGCATTGGTTAATCTGGATAACTGAGCTTGAAGTATCACTATTTGTTGGTAGAATTCTTCTGGAAAGAGGAGAATATATATGCGGGTATGTTTGATATCAGTTGAAATTTTTGCCTGGGGAAAATACGGCGGTTTTGGGCGCGCCACCCGGTTGATCGGGCGCGAGTTAGCGAAACGCGGTGTGGAAGTGACAGCGGTCGTGCCGCGCAGGGAAGATCAAAAACCGCTTGAAGACCTGGATGGCATCCGCGTGTTGGGTTTTAAATTCCCCGACCTGGTAACGGCCAGAAAGCTGTTAATTGAAGCCGATGCGGATATCTACCATTCCCAGGAACCCTCAACAGGCACTTACCTGGCGAAATCGGCCATGCCCGATAGAAAGCACATCATGACCTTCCGGGACCCGCGCGATCCGAAAGATTGGGGGATTGAATTAAAGCTGCCGTCGTTGAACTATCTGCAGGTACTGGCGAATTGGATTTACGAGGACAACTGGAAAGTGGATAACGCCGTGCGCCAGGCCGACGGCTGGTTTACGATCGGGCGCTATTTAATCCCAAAGGTAAAAGCAAAATATGATTTAGAAGACGATCCGGTATTTTTACCCACGCCGGTGGCGGTTCCAGAGAAGGTGGAGAAAGCCAAAACGCCAACCGTCTGCTATGTCAACCGCTGGGACAGGCGTAAACGCCCCGAGTTTTTCTTCGATCTGGCGGGAAAATTCCCGGATGTAAAATTCCTGGCGGTAGGAAAGAGCCGGGATCAGAACTACGAAAATGAACTGCGGGAGAAGTACGGCGTGTATCCCAATCTGGAAATGGTTGGATTTATAGACCAATTCTCCAGCGACCGCCATTCAAAAATTCTTGAAGACAGCTGGATATTTGTGAACACTGCTGCCCGCGAAGCCCTGCCCAATTCCTTTATTGAGGCCGCCGCGCACGGCTGCGCTATTGTAAGTTCGGTTGACCCGGATGGCATCGCCTCCAATTTTGGATATTACGCGGCTGAAGACGACTTCGAGACAGGCATCGTGACATTGCTCGAAAATAATCTTTGGAAAGAAAGAGGGGCTGGCGGACGTGAATATATCCGGGAGACTTTCGAGTTAAATAAATCAATCGACCGCCACCTGGCCATCTACGAAAATCTCACAGGTCTGAAAAGGCCGTAAAAATAATCCCCTTATTCTTCATCCTCTGCCTGTCATCTTGAGTAATACAACAGCAAAAGAAACGCTACTCTACTTGGTAGAAACTCAACAGCGATTGTGATCAAAAAATGTAAGACAAGTTGGCCGCGCAGCGTCACTTGTGGCAACTTGTCCAACAAAGGCGCCATTCTGGTTACACAATTAATCGAAGTTACTTAGTAGCGAAATCGAAGGGTTTATTGCCCCTCTTCTTTTCGGTACATCCCGATCAGGGGAGGGAGCGAAGAGTCTATCTCGATGAAAATCAGATGCTTTAATTCTCATCAGCATAACAATCAGTACTTCTGAGACACGTCCATTCTTGACTGCATTTATTTTTCCCCCGGATAAAGATCCAGCACTTTGTAGTCCTTTGTCTTGAACACAACTGGAAAATCGGAAGTATGCTCAATTGAGATGACCCAATATCTAAGCGGGTAATCACTCAGCAGGCGCATTATGTCTTGATCGTCCAATTCTTCATAGAAATAATTTAATACAAATTGTAAGTACGGTTTTGTGCTGATCCCGACCGCCTCCGGGTTCTCGAAATCGTATCCCATCGATTCCATGCGCGGCACCCATTCCTCAACATAATCACGCTGCCACAGCATAGCCGCACCGTCCTTGTAGGTGACAAACACAGGTCGTTCGGAAAGCGCCCGGAATTCACTCCAGTTGGGTTCTACCAGGAACATGTCCTCGGTGGAGGTGTTCTCTTTAGCCCAGCCCGCGATCTCGTAAATCTGAGCATCAGGCGTCAGGTGGAGGTTAGTCATTGAACCGGAAAGCGGGGGCTGTGAAAATACGAACAGGCTGAATAGTACTGAGACCAGGACGACGATATTTGATAAGCGGGTCAGGTTGCCTTTTTTAAGGATAAGCTTCCAGGAGAACGGCCAGAATGCCAGGATGATCATTATTACCCAGAAAGAGAGAATAACTGGTATATCGTCAATAAATTTCTGCCAGAACAAAACCACAAAGAACAGCACCGTATACAGGCGCAGGCGCTCAGATTGAAGTTTTATCTGGTGCGCAAAAATGGTGATTAACGACACTCCGATGAATGCATACATCAGGTCTGTCGCCCGCGCCGGATGCATGACCAGCATGGATGGGGATTCGGTTATATAGGCGGCGATATAAGCGTAAACCACCCAACCAACACTGACGATCAACCAGATTACACTTTGCTTGAAAAGCTGCTGGAACAACTTCCTTTGCCAGTAAAGGACAAACCCAGCCAGGAGTACATAACCGGCATATATATACAGTTCCAGGTTTGGCCAGGTATGGGGATACAAATGCATCGGGAAGCGCGCTTGGCTGGCCAGCAGCCATAAATCTTTTTGGGTTGTGGAGGTTTGGAAGGCGGACAAAGTGAGCAGCAAGGTGGGGATGATCAGGACACCAATAAGCAGGAACGACCAGACCCAATCTTTCCATTTGCCGCGGTAGCTGGAATCCAGTAAAAAGATCGCCGCGAAATAAGTGCAGGCGTAGGCGCCGTACATGCTGTTTAAATTGAACCCGACAGCCAACCATACTGCCCACATGATGGAACGTTTTGAATAGAACGCCGCCATCGCCAGCAGGAAAAATGAAATGGACAGGCTGGTCTGTTCGAAATACGTGGCGACCAGCGTACCGTGCCCCACCAGGGATATGGGCCATAGGGCAAAGAACGCCATCGCTCCCACCGCGGCCAATATGTTCCCGGGGCTTATCGTCATTGCCAGATGCGCGGCCGCGAACAAGACTAGTGCGCGGGTGAGGAAAAACAGGACGATCAGTAAAATTTCTACGGAAATAAAGTTTGCGAAAACGGCCAGCGCCCGCCAGATGGGAGCGGAATAGTTGGCCAGCGTAGCGACATACGGGTCGTTTGGGAATAGCGCCGGGTTATTGGCTGCCTGGATGAGCGGTATCGTAATGGCCTGGTTGCCGTAATATACACGGTATCCAGTGGTTATCAAAGAGGTAAAAAACAGTATCAAACCATACAGCCACAATGGGAACTTCCACTGCTCAAGTATGGAATATTTTTTTTCTTCAATCATCATAAACCATATTCCTTATGGGTTTAGATCCAGCACTTTATATCCAGAAGATTGGTATACAACTGGAAAGGAGGTGGGATGATCGACAGCAACCACCCAGAACTTGACCGGGTAAACGGTTGTTATTTTCTTGACCTGTTCATCGTTTAACTTTTCATACAGGCGGCTTAAATGTGGGAATCCGTCAGGTGCGCCAGCTTTGTCCGTGTCGCTGAAATCGAAGCCTATACTTTCTATTCGGGGCGCCCATTCTTGAACAAAATTACGCTGCCATAGCATGGCGGTTCCATCTTTCCAGGTTACAAAAACGGGTCTCTCAGAAAGTGCCCTGAATTCGTTCCAATTCGGATCGATTAAAAAAACATCCTCAATAGATGTATTTTCCTTCGCCCAATACGCGATTTCCTGAATTTGTGATCCGGGATACCTGGTTATTGTAATAATCCTATCTGAGAAGAATTGACGCGAAAACGTAAATATTCCAACAAGTATGACGATCAGGATTACTAAATTCGATAACCTGATATTGTCCCCTTCCTTCATTACACTTTTCCAAACAGGTTCCCAAATTACTCCAACCGTGAGGAATAGAAAGATAAATTCCATAAAGAGGGTGTGTTCGAAAAAACCGATCCAGAATACACTGAAAAAAAATAGGACAACATAGAGATGGGAAATGGCTAATTTAGATTTCGTAAAACTCGCCAGCGCTGTAATTACCGAAATTGAAGCAAAAATAAACCATAAATCAGTTCCACGCGCTGGATGCATGACGAGCATAGTAGGAGATTTCGTGATATATGCCGCAAAAAATGCGTATCCCAGCCATAACAGGCCAACTCCAAGCCAGATCATGCCGTGTTTAAAAAGCCAACCTTTCTCTTTTCTTGCGAGATAAAGTGCGAGTGATGAAAAAAAGGCAAAAGCAAAAAACAGATTGAACCGGTATGGTTCCCAGGAAAGTGGGTAGAAGTGATACGGCATGCGAACTTGGCTTACCCTTAACCATAACTCCTGGTTTTGCGTTTCAGAGCTCAGCGAGGAAAAAGCTGATACGATTGTTGGAGCAGCCAGCAGCAAGAATAAAATACCTGGTAACAGCCATTTTTTTAAAGATGCACGGTATTGTTTATCAAAAATAAAGACCGCTGCCAGGTAGACACAGGCGTAAGCCCCATACATCACATTCAGATTAATCCCGATCGCCAATAGCAAAGCCCAAATATATGGGCGCGATGAATAAAAGGCAGCAAAGGCTAACAGCAATACTGCCACGGCCAAACTTGTGTGTTCGAAGTAGTTATTTACCAGTGTGCCATGTCCGATAATTGGCGCGGGGAAAAGAGCGAAAAAAGCCATTGCTCCAACCGCAGCCAGTTTTGACCCAGATGATAAGGACAACGCAAGACGCGCAGCCGCGAAGAGAACCAATGCCCTGGTCAGCAGGAAGAAGATCAACAGCAGCATTTCCAGGGGAATGCCATTTGATAAAACCGCTATCAGGCGGTATATATGAGCGATGTAATGAACAAAAGTTGAGATGAATGGATCGTTTGGAAAAAGGTTTGGGTTTGATAATGAAAGGATGAAAGGGATTTGTACCGTTTGGTTAGCTGAATAAATACGGTATCCGGAAATGATGATGGAAGTTAAAAATAATACAGTCCCCTGCATTAATAATAATAGCTTTTTCCACTCAAAGTTCGATTTATGGACATTCTCATCATGCGGTGATGTATTTATGTTCATGCGATATATCGAAAGCTATTGCTTTAATTCGAGAATTTTAAATCGTTCCGTCCTAAAAACTTCTGGAAACGATGAGATTTTATCAATTGCTACCACCCAATAATTGAGGGGATAATTCTCCAATATTTCTCTAGCGCTCTCATCGTCCATCTGCTCATACAGCCTGCTCAACTGGCTGGAACCCTTGGTGGTGCCCAATTTCGCTTTGTTGAAATTGAAACCAAAGGCTTCAATTCGTTTTACCCATTCCTCCACATATGCCTGGTCCCAGAATATGGCCGTGCCATCTTTCCATGCCACGAAGACCGGTCTTATAGACAGCGCCCGAAACTCCTCCCAGTTCGGGTCGATCAGGAAAACCGCATCTTTGCTTGTGTTCTCGCTTGCCCACTCCCCGATCTCAACCATTTGCGAGTCAGGAAGTTTGAGCATACCAAATTTAATTCCTTCACTCAGGCGGCTATCTAATCTCAGGCCACCAAACACAAGCACGATCAATATCACAATACTGGATAATATAAGTGTAACCCCATGTTTTTGTAAGAACTCCCAGCAGGGTTTTAGAAACACCAACGCTGCCAGGATCAACAAAAATAGGATCGTTAATTGAGAAAAATAAAAGTAATTATGCCAGGTGATGCTGATAAAAAACAGGATGATATAAAGCCGCTGGTATGAGCCCTCCTCACCTATCTTGTAAGCAAAGATCGAAATGATTGCGACCGCTGCGAAAGCAAACCATAAGTCCGTCCCGCGCGCCGACTGCAGGATCAGCATGGAAGGGGACTTAAAAATATATGCCGCAGTAAATGCGAAAAGCAGCCAGAATATGCTGACCCCCAGGCATATCAAACCAAATTTAGACAACTTGCGCAGCTCGTTCCTGAAAGCCAGGATCACCACTAAGAAGACCAGTACGAAAACCAGGTAAACGATGATTTGCAGCGGGCTCCATGTATGCGGGTAGATATGGAAGGGATGGCGCACCTGGCCGGCTTTTAACCACAGGCCGGTGTTTATCGATTCAAATTGTATAGCTGAGGCAGTAGGCAGGATAGTTATTAGGGACAGAACTAAAAATAATCCGCTCGGGATCACCCATTTTTTCCAATACGAGCGGTACTCTGGCAGCAGTAAAAAAACCGCGGCAAAGTACAGGCAGGCGTAAGTACCGTACAAAATGTTTAAGTTGAAACCAATTGCATACATAACAGACCACAGGTAGGTTTTCTTCGAATAAAAAGCCGCTGCAGCAAGCAGTAAAAAGGCAATTGAGAGCCCGGTGTGTTCGAAGTAATTAATGACCAGCGTGCCGTGACCGATGACCGGGGAAGGGACCAGCGCGAAAAATGCCATCGCGCCAACCGCCGCCAAATTTGACCCGGGGACAAATGCGAGCGACAAACGCGCCGCGGCGAACAATATCAACGCCCGGGTGATAAGGAAAAGGATCAGCAGCGAAGTCTCCAGGCGTAGGAAGGCTGCAGAATAGGCAACCAAATGCCAGGCGGGACCGATATAGCTGTCGAAGGTTTTAATGAAGGGATCGTTTGGAAATAGTGAAGGATCAACCAGCCACTGGACATACGGGATCTGCATGGCATGGTTGTTGGAATAAAGCTGGTAACCGGATACCAGCAGAGAAGCGATGAATAAAACCAATCCCGCCAACCACAGGAAACCATTCGATCCCCACTGATCGCTTTTCTCGGATGTTCTGGTATTTGAGGCTGTTATATCCACGGTTGATTTCTATTACGGTTCCTCAGTCTGCCCGTTTGAAGATGCGGATATGCGAGTTCTCCTCGCAGTACACACTGGGAGGCGTGCTTTCCAACTCTTCGAATTCGCCGGTTATCAAACGCTCCCGGTACCATCTATCGTAAAAACGCTGCTGTACCAGGATGAAATCCGCTTCTTTGATCCATTGATCGGCCAACCCCTCGCTCCAATAGCCGTGCTTTGTCAACGTATTGGGGTCTCCATAGTTTTTAAATGTGTAGTCACCGTTGAGCTGGGATGGGTAAATCTGGATGTCGGGGACATAAAGCAGCGGTACGGCAGAGTTGCCCCCTTTCCAATACACTTTTGACCCGGGTGGAATCTGACCCGCAAGATGCTTCCCGGCTGCCTGGTAGGAAGCGATAACGTCCCGGTCGCAAAAATAAGTGTTCCACTCCTGTACCAGATCAATCGCTTGAGTAAGCGCCGCTCCCCCAAGAAGGAACACCAGCAGCATCCAGGGACCATAATAGGATAACCAGGTCCGTTCAACTGCTTTATCCTGTTTTTTCAGGATGGTATAGACCAGATACAGCACTAATGCCAGAACTACCATCAGCACTGCCATTATGAATCCAAATGAAGCGGATACAATTCGCCGGGAAGTTTTGAAATCATAATCGTAGGTCTTTTTTAAATAATTACGTATGGGGACCGTTCCGGAAGCTTTTGGGGAAAGTTCTAATATAAATCTTGGAATTTGATACTCGAGCAGTTGGGCTCCGATTTGTTCGTAGGCGCCGAAGCCGATTGCGATGCCGGAGACCAGAATCACGATAACGATCAAAATCTGCAGCCAGATGGGGATTCGATTACGCCAAAGGGGATAAGTAACTGGAAGGATCAGGAGGCCGGTAAAGGAAAAGAAGGCCAGGTAGCTGGTTAAACAATAAACGCAGTAACCCTGCCCCAATGAAGCCCATATATGAGTTAGCAGTAAAACGAGGAACAAAGAAAATAGAAGTATAAATGTCCGGAAATCGTTTTCATTTCCCCAAGCCTTTCTCCGGAACCCAAAAATGGAGGCAGTGAATACAGCCGCCAGCCCAAAAAAGTGGTTCCGGTAGGTCTGGGTTAAACTCAGCAGCCGGTTTTCGGTCGTGACTACCGGGTTCCATACGCCGGGAATCATTTCGGGGGTTCGCCACGGGTCCAGGAAAGGGGTCGCGCTTCTGGTAAGCGTTAGCGCATAGATCTGCAGGATGCCGGGCCAGAATAGGGCATGCACGATGATCACAATAAGCGCGCTCAAGGCAGTGGCGATCACACCCATTTTTACCCCATGCTGCCAGGTGATATACAGCAGTATTATTGGAATTACCAGCGCCATATTGATGCGCGTGACCACCATAAAACCAGCCAGCAGTGAACCGAGCGCGATCTGCCATGCTGGACGGTTTTTACCGAGTACCAGCACCAGCACCCACACCAGCATGCAGGCGATTAAACCTGGGATACCGCCAGGCTGTACATTTTTATCAGGGCGACGTTGATTGCCAGCATCCAGACCAGCAGCGCGGCCCACCACCTGCCTCCTAAGCGCCTGGCTAGGATCCAGAAACCCAACAAGAACAAACCGGACAGCACGACAGCGAAAGCCCTGCCAGTTCCCAAACCCGGTCCAAACAAGTACTGGACAACCCCCGGAATGAGGAATCCAAACGGCATTTTGTTGCTCCAGGGGCCGTAGAACTGGTACATGGAATACTGCCTGGATACATACAGCAAACCCTTGTACAGGTATAAACCCTCATCGAGCACTGAAGCCAGGAGATGTGAATACCGGTATTGCTGAAAGATAAAAAGGAGTCCCCCAATCAGTGCCAGAATTTCGGCGACATACGGCAGCGAGCCTAAATCTTTTATGCGTTGGAATTTGTTGGTTGGATTGCTCTGTTTTGGGGGGGAATTATTCATGTCGATTGCCGGTCAACGCGTTTCCAGTCCCAGATTAAATACCACAGGCTGGTTAAGATACCCAGGGCAGCGGTGGTGAATAAGTCCTCGATAAGCCAGGGAAAGCTGTAATAGCGGTACAGGTACCAGGGGAGGAACCAAGCCAGGATGATTAATATGCTGATATAAATTCTGCGCAGCCAGGGGTCAAACGCCCGGTGGTTCGCAACCAGCGCCCAGGCCGCCACCCCAACCTGCAGACCAACAAAAGCGCTCCGGTAGCGGGGGTTATCCCACAGGTCGCCGCCGCCGCGTAAGGAAGCCGCCAGAATCCCAGCCCAAACCAGCAGGCAAAGCACGAGCGTAAATGTTTCTTTATCCCTTTTTTTGAATGCACGAAACGGAGCATAGACCAGCAGCGGCAGCAGCAGGATCCAACCAGCCGCACGCCAGATCGCGATGACCCGCCAGATACTGGCATGGCTGCCGGCAACTAACGCGGCCGGTAAAAACGGCTGCAGGGTTCCGTAGATAAGCAGCAAAGGCATGTGAGCCCAAGCCGGGGCTAAACGAAAAGCCTGCTGCGTCCAACCCGAATCCAGGCGTGTGATCTGGGCTTGCAGAGCGGTGGATTTTCTGATCCACCAGCCCAATACAGCGATTGGATTGCTCATGCCTTCGGGGGTAAACTGACCCAATCCCCACCACAAACCGGCTAGAATACAGGCAGCCGCGATGCCGATGATCAAAGCGATTAATTTACCCGGGATACGTTGATCTTCAGATATAAGTTTGCGCAGCGGGATCGCAGCGATAAGCAGCATTCCGAACAGCAAAGCCGCATACGGTGGGGATAATATAATGCCCAACACCAATGCCAGCAGCAGCCAGACCAACCCGGCCCACTTTCGCTCCTGGAAGTAGAAAATCAAACCAAAAAAAGCCGCCATCGTAAGGGTCATGGTGAATGCTTCGCGCATCTGGGTGCTGCCCAACAGAATGGCTTCCGGGTAAAAGGTAAGGATCAACGCCCCCACTTTGGCTTCTTTTTCACCCCAGGCGCGTTTGGCAAAAGCCCACAGGAATAATACAGCCAGCGCAGACCCATAGGCTGTGAAAAGCACGATCAACAGCGGAGTATGCTGCGAACTGCCCAAATAGCGGTAAACCAGGGCGCTGGTGAACAACATTCCGCCGTATTGGTCAATCTTACGGTTGTTCGAAAACGAATTCCACAGCGGTTTATCAGACTGTGCAAGTACAAAAGCGCCCTGATCGCGCTTGCCGGCATCCGCCATCACATATCCGCCCCTTTCTTCCGGGGAACCGTGTCCAAATACAGGTAGGGCGACGTACCAGAAGACTCCTGCTAACAGGCGTAATAATACGGCAGCAATTAATATGTAACCCAGCCAGTGGGGCAGGTTCTCTTCACGCAGGGACCAGCAGCATAATAAAAACAGACCTGTACAAAGCACAATAACCACGGTGAAAGAGATCCAAACTCTGATACTCAGGAACCCGGTCGAGATCCAGGCCAGACTGAACGAAACGACCAGTGTTGCTATGACAATTAACGCCCAGAAACGCCAGTCGTAAATAAAGGATATCTGTCTTTCAGTATTGTCCGCTGTCATTATGAATATGGGTTCCGAATTATAAATCCTTATAGACCATCCAATATACGTCTGGCGCGCCTCTCCCAGGAATAATTTTCAGCATCTGTTCGGGCTTGTGCAGCCAGCGCTTCCCGGCGTTCCGGTTCACGTTGCAGTGTTTCCAATGCGCTGACCCATTCCTGGATGTCGTCCGATGGGAGGAGGACCGCTGTTTTGGGCGTTCAAGACTTCCTTCAGCACCGGTAAATCACTGGCCAAGATGGCCCGGCCGCAGGCCATGTATTCAAAAAGTTTCATAGGGCTGAGATAGCGGGAAATGTCTCCGCCAGAAGATGCGGCCACATGACCCTGATAAGGCATCATCAACACATCACATGCTGCTTGGTAAAGCGGCAATTCGGCGTTGGGGATGAAGCCAAGTACATAAATATTCTTCAAACCCCTGGATTCGACCGCGCTTTTTAATTGTGAAATCTGCCCCGCTTCACCTCCAATAATCAGGAAGGTTATATCCACTAATCGCGCCGCCATTTCAAGCATTTGGTTAACGCCGCGCCCCTGGTACAGGTGACCGGTGTAACCGGCGGTGAACCGCCCTTCGGGAATTGAAATATCTATTAAATTTCTTTCTAATAACTTTTTGCGTGCTGCATTCGGCTCAGGTAAATCCTGGTACCGTTCCAGGTCAACGCCGTCTGGCGCAATAATCGTCAGCTGCTTAATAAAAGGGGATCAAATTCACGGGAGAGATCGTCCGCTAATGCCCGGGTTATCACAACCAGCCGGGCATGCGCCGCGTCCTTTTAGATAGCATCGGAAAAGGCGCGGTCCCAGCTTTCCTCCCGGCATATCGTGTACTTCAAATATAGTCGCTGTATTCAAAGTGCTCCCGATGGCGGCAATTTGAGGCAGGCGCGTGTAAATATATTGGGAACCATTCTGGCGAGCCCAATAGAGTACTTTCAAACTGAAGTCGTAGTGGCGGGCAACCGCGATGGTAGAGAAATACCGTATGGGAAATTTCTTTTGGATTCCATAGTGGTCCGCCAAATGCTCCCAATCGTAATCATTATCTTGCGATGGATCGATTGTATGATTGGGATTTTCTCGGTAAGCAGCCTGAAATTGCGGGACCGCCAGCCGCACATTATGACCAAGAACGGCAAAAGCCTGCGCCATTTTCATGGTCTGGATCGTGTTTGCCCGTCGGGCTGGTATGGAAGAGGGCGCCGCAATGGTAATGTTCATGGGCTGGCGCTCCGCTCCGCCAATATCGAGCGAATTTTCAGGGTCATGATGGTCGAGTTGGATATATAAAATCCTGAAAGTAACGCCGCGGCTGCCAGGTAACCGTACTGCGGTACCAGCACGATCACCAGTATGACTTTGATCCCTGCCAGGAGGAAGTTAACTTTTGCCGGGAAATCAGGATGGCCCAGGGAAAGCAGCGCCCCACGCCGCCAATAAAATGTGTTCGCAAACAGCAGTCCGGCCAGCAGGATCAAAAGCGCCGGGTATGCGGGCATGTATTCAGAGGTATATAAAGTACTTATGATCCATGGTCCCAGGAAGATTAAAGCAATGGTCGCTAAAAAGGTATACCCGCCCGCTAAAGTTGAACCCTGCCGCATGATATAGCGCATATTTGCCCATTGGCTGCGCGCAGCCTGGCGGGACAGTTCCGGGTATGTAGCCTGCGGCATTGGGCTGACCGGCATTTGAACGATATTTGCTAAAGCCAGGGCCAGCTTGTAATATCCTGCTTCCAGGGGTGAGCGGAAAAAGGAAACCCACAGTACTTCGCTGTCCTTCGTAATGAGACTGATGGAAGCGCTCAGGTTTGTGCTGACTCCAAAGTGCAGCAGTTCTCGATACTTTGTCTTTAACAGCTTGATGGGCGTCCGCCACCACCCAGCCCCCCACTGTTGGTTTGCGACCAGGATAGCGGCGATCGTGATCCCGCTGGCGCCGATAATTTTTCCCACAAGATACGAGAATACAATTTGCATCATGTCTCCTTGTGCGAAGTATGTAATGCTGATCAATGTCAGCGTGACGATACTTTGAACGACATTGATGGTAGCCATCCGGCGGAAGCGGTCCAGTATCTGTAGTAGACCGACCGAACTTTCCATCATAAAATTGGCGGGTATGATCAAACCGTAAACCCTGAACAGGTTGGTCGTCGAGGGGTCCTTGGCGAGATACTGGGCTGCCAGCGGCGCCAGAAGCAGTATAAGCAGGAATGCGAACACTGAGGTAAATGCCTCAACGATGGAGGCCAATTTGTATATGGCTGCTGCCCGGTTCTCTTCGTCCGCTTCGCTGTATTCACCCACGTATTTAACGACAAGTTCACTCATGCGAAACGAAGCCAGTTTGTTCACAACACTGGTGAAAAGTGTAATGGTGCCCAATACCCCAAAGCTTTCGACTCCCAGCAGACGTGCGACCAGGATGCCCTGTAACATACTGAGCGCGGCGGAAATGCTGGTTGAGCTGAACAGGTAACTCGAATTTTTAACCAGCCTGCGGATCAACTCATTTTCAAAAAAGCGTTGGAAGGGCTTTAGCAGCCATTCGGTTAACTTATGAAGCATTCCGGGGTTTGGAGTGGTTTAATTTGCAGATTAATTGATTTCAGGGTGAGTAATTGGTTTCGATATGTTTAACCCACGACCTTTGCGCTTCGTACCAGGCCACTGTATGGGCTATGCCTTCGTTCAGGTTCACCTGCGGTTCCCAGTCCAACAAATTGCGCGCCTTATCGATATTGGCCCAATTTGCGTGCAGGTCAGCGGGGTGAGGCGTCTCGTATTGAATCACAGCTTGTTGGCCGGATAGTTCTTCCAGGATTTGCACCAGGCGGTTGATTTTAAGGGTTTCATGCCCGCCCAGGTTAATGATATCGAAGCCTAGCGGTTTAAGACCAAGGATAGTGCCGCGCGGAATATCATCGATATAAGTAAAACCGCGCCATTGGTCACCGTCACCGTAAATAATTAATGGGTGCCCCTCGAAGATCCATTGGATAAAGCGAAACATGACCATATCGGGTCTGCCAGCCGGACCATATACCGTGAAATATCTGAAGATGGACACGTCGATGCCGTATAAATGGTGGTATGAATGACATAATGCTTCAGCCCCCTTCTTGCTGGCTGCGTAAGGCTGCAGTGGGTGATCGGTGTCCGCAGTCTCCGGAGTAGGTAGCGGTGCCCGCAGTCCGTAAAGGCTGGAAGTTGAAGCAAGCACGAATTTAGGAACCCCGTATTGGCGGGCCAGTTCCAATAGGTTAAGTGTGCCGTTTACATTGGTAGAGACATAAACCCACGGGTCTTCCATAGATTGGCGTACACCCGCGCGTGCCGCCAGATTGATGATCCCATCCAGTTTATTACGCTTTATGTAGTTTTTCAGGTCGCTTTCTTCAAATATCCTACGATCCCCGATATCGAATTGGTGGAAATTAAAATTCTCGTAATCGCTGAATCGCCTCAGGCGCCAGTGTTTCATACGCACATCATACGCATTATTCAGGTCATCAATTCCGAGTACCCGGTGACCGTCCTCAAGCAGCATTTCTGCTACGCGTGAACCAATAAAACCTGCTGCGCCAGTAACCAGATAATTAGCCATGCAAAATCCTCAAAACAAAATCTCTTTGTATCGTTTATCTAGAAATATCACTACAACTTAAATACTTTTGGATCGTTGTGTTGGATCTTGCCCAACGCATTGCGTGTGTCCACAATAACCTTTGCTTCATCTAAAATGGATTGGTAATCATAACTGCTGTGATCTGTGATAATGACAACACAATCGACTTCACGCACTGCGCTCATCAAATCGGGCGCCGACGTCATTTCCATGCCGTCCTTTTGTATGTGTGGGATATATGGATCGTGATATCCAACCACGGCGCCTTTTTGCTCCAGCAAGCCGATAACATCCAGATGCGGGGGATTCGCGCAGGTCATCTACATCCGGTTTATAGGCTGCGCCCAGCAGCAGAATACGGCTGCCGTTGAGGGCGATCCGTTTCTCATTCAATGCGTCCTGGATTTTATTGACCACATAGCGCGGCATGCTGGTGTTGATTTCTGAAGCCAGTTCAATGAAGCGGGCTGTATAGTTAAGACCTCGCAGTTTCCACGAGAGATAAAGCGGATCGATGGGGATGCAGTGCCCGCCTAATCCAGGGCCAGGTGTAAATTTCATAAAGCCGAATGGTTTGGTGGCGGCAGCATCGATCACCTCCCACACGTCTATTCCCAGACGGTCGCACATGATAGCCATTTCGTTGACCAGGCCGATATTAATCATGCGGAAGGTATTTTCAAGCAGTTTTGCCATCTCGGCGACTTCTGTTGAG
Organism: uncultured Chloroflexia bacterium; assembly: GCA_963753725.1. Taxonomy (GTDB): domain Bacteria; phylum Chloroflexota; class Anaerolineae; order Anaerolineales; family UBA4823; genus CAVWDI01. Next base: position 41,180 of record CAVWDI010000011.1, read on the forward strand.
GAAACGGTCACAACAGTTTCTAATGCCTGCTGGTACCAGGATGCTGCCGCTTCCCCGCACGCGGCAGTTATTCCACCGATAACTTTTGGCGTATTGAGCGTGGTCCAATCCGTTCTTCCAGGATCCACACGTTCCGGAGAGAAAGCCAGGAAGAAATCCTTTCCGGCGGTCAATCCACTCGCCTCCTCCAATTTTGGAAGCAGGATTTCACGAGTTGTGCCTGGATATGTGGTCGATTCGAGCACGATCACCATGCCAGGGTGGATATAATTGGCAAGTTCTTTGGAGGCAGCCCAGATAAAAGAGAGATCAGGATCGCCAGTTTTTCGCAGCGGGGTAGGCACACAGATGCTGACGGCTTGCATATCTCCCAGAACTGAAAAATTTTTTGTGGCAGTTAATTTGCCGGATGAAACCAGCCGCGAAACTACCTCGCCGGGAACGTCGCGGATGTGGCTTTCACCTCTGATAATATTCTGTACTTTACCCTCATCGGTATCGATACCGGTTACATTAAAACCGGCTTCAGCAAATACCACTGCCAGCGGCAGGCCAACGTATCCCAATCCTAATATGGCTACTCTGGCTGACCGTTCCTCAATTTGGTTAATTAACTTTTCTTTTGCCTCGGATTCCATTTGATCTCTCGTTTTGAATAATGAATTTTGTGATTTTTTATAAAAAGCGTCACACATTGTACCCAAAAAAGTCGCATAACGTGCTTCGCATTTTTTCATTCAAGGCATTAATCTGGTCTGCTGTCAGGTATTCTTCGAAACCGCCCACCACTCCTTTGCGAGTTTTATAAGATTCTCAGATCCGTCTTATTTGCCGGATTCAAAATTTCTGTTTCGAACTTACCTTCCGATTCCATCCGGCGCATGCGGTCAAAAGAAGTGAATTCTACTGCTTCATTGATCGTATTTTTTTCAATTCCTTCCAGGACGAGGAAATTCAATACCCTGCGCAGTTCATGCTGGGCGTTTGCGTGCATATCTTCGTATCGCACCAGCATAAAACCTTTTGGTACGGACCGGTTTTGCGCCCAAATATTGTAGTAAGCCAGGATTGTGTCAAACCCGCCCACCTCCTGAGCGATAAAATCATCCATGCTGCCTTCGAAATTTGAGGCGCGACTTTCATAAGGATTTTCACCAAACAGGTTCCCGCGCTTCTTTTTTTCAAAATAGCTTGAAACAATCACATCCCGGGGGTCTCTGACCAGGAAGATCACATCCTTATTTTTATACATCCTTTTAGTTGTGCTCAGTTCTCGCGGCGTTTTTAACATTGGGCGGTCGTCGTGAACCACACCGATTCTGGGGAGGTCCGGGTGTTGTTTTGTATCCCATCTGAGAAAGAGTGCATCTTCATCTTCTGGGATATTAAAATGGATCGAGACCGCTCGCCCGACCATCATGCGAAGCCAGGTGCGCCCGCATTTCGGGTAAGAGATCATGTACACATCCGTATTTCTGCGAGCATACCACCTTAAAGAATCGTCCGGAAAGAGAGATTTTATCCTTACTCTGGCTGCGCTGGGCAGCTTTGCGTAATAAGAGCGCAGATCGTTCACCGGCATGAATGATTTTCTGCCATTAGAACAAACTCAATTGTTTGGGGTCTTCTTTATCTAGTGGAGGCGCATCCTGGTATTCGGGAAGCGTGTCTGCCCGGGTGATCAACTCCGGAATCTTCGCAAAATCGGCTTCGATGGTTGGTTTTAATGACCTTTGGTGTAATGCCGCCGCCGGATGATACATGGCGACGATCAAGCGGCCGCGCACCTGCACCGCTTGGCCGTGTATTTTGCTGATCTTGGCGTTTGGCAGGAAATGCAACATTGAATAACGACCCAGAGTGACGATTACCCTGGGATTAATTACCTGGATTTGTCGTTCCAAATACATGCTGCAAGCTGACAGTTCATCTGGATGGGGGTCACGGTTGCCGGGAGGCCGGCATTTAACCACATTGGCGATAAAGACCTGCGAACGCTGCAAACCGATACTGGTCAGCAGCTCCTCAAGAAAATTTCCAGCCGCGCCGACGAAAGGACGTCCTTGCTCGTTCTCATGGAATCCAGGTCCTTCGCCGATCAGCATAATATCCGAGTCCGGTGGTCCTTCTCCGGGAACAGATAACTTGCGCGAATAGTGCAGTGTACATTTGGTGCATTTTGCGATTTCTTCAGCGACCAGCTGCAGCGAATCTTCAAAAGTCATAAAAAATCTCCAGTGCTTAATTACCAGACCAATACTTTGTAAAAGATAATTATAAAGTACCCGGACGATTACCCGGCTCTGCGATATTGCGGGAAATGTCGGCCGGAAAGGTTTCAATCAAGCGCCCAATTTTTTGATCGAGATCAACGAGAGTCATTATCAGCGCGTCCTCTCTATTATCCTGGTAATATTGGGGCCGGCGGCCGACGATTTCAAATCCAAAGCCCCTGTACAAATTTTGGGCAACGATATTACTGGCGCGTACTTCAAGCGTGGTGTGTTGGGCCCCATTTTCTTTTGCTGAGGTCAGCGCCTTCAAAACAAGCTTTTGAGCGTAACCCTGCCGTCGAAATTCCGGCAGTACCGCCAGCGTTGCGATATGCGCTTCATCTAAGATGATCCAAACCACGATCGCACCGACCACTTTATGGTTCATTTCTGCAACCCAAAGCATCGATTTGGGATTTTCAAGTAATTCGTAACGAAAGGCTCTTTTGGGCCAGGGCAGGCTGAAGGAGATTTGATCGATTGCCTGAACCTGGTCCAGATCATCCTCACCCATCGGACGAATGATCAAATTAAGGTCAGTGCCAGGGGACATCATCCTGGGATCGGCTGGTTGTAATGAAGGTAGATGGGAGAAAGAGAGGCCGGGTCATCCACCTCCCCTTTTTGCCAGCGTTTCCAGGCCAATTCTGATAAGAAAGATGGTCTGCGCACGGAAAATGCCGGTGAAGCCAGTTTAATAATCTTGCGGTGCTGGCGCATCAGGCGGCGTTCTTCGCTCGTCAATTCTCCGCATACAATTGTTGGTCTGGTTATGCGGATGACCAGATCTTCGGGCGTGAGAACTTCGACGTCTGAGACGGGTTTGAGTTTTGCACCGGACTTCTTGTACCATGCTACCGCCAGACGACCCCGTCCAGCTTTTAGAACGGCCGCGATGGGTAATTTATCTGTATTTTGCGCATGTGCCAGCGCGTCCAGGGAGGGTATTCCGACCAGAGGAATGCTTGCCGACATGGCGATCCCTTTAGCCAGGGCTAAACCAATTCGTAAGCCTGTGAACGAGCCCGGGCCTATGGCGACAGCCACAGCACCCAAGTCAGAGATATTTTGACCTGAATTTGAAAGCGCATCCTCTACCGCGGGGGCCAGTTCGACGGTATGGTGATCGCGAGTTTCCCAGATATATTCACCCAGTACCTGAAAACCATCGTACAAAGCCACCCCGACGATGCGAGTGGAGGTGTCAATGGCAAGCATTAATGTGGAAGGGGCAGTGCGCATCAAGCCACTCCATATACATGTGTGCGGAAGCGGTCCAGCAATTTTTGATACTGCTCACCCTGGGCGGTGAATAACAGATCCCGCTGGTCATTTGCGACCAGATCAAAGGTAACCAGCAGATGGTTTTCTGGGAGCGCTTCCTGAATGTTATTTGCCCATTCAACAATAAGGGGACCGTTTTCGATAAAATTTAATATGTCTAATTCCTGCGCTTCCCGTTTATTATTTAGGCGGTAGGCGTCCAGGTGGAACAGGCGTTCACCATCCGCCCTGCGGTAAATATTCACCAACACAAAGGAAGGGCTGGTGACCTGGTCGCTTGATCCCCAGCCAGCGGAGATTCCCTGGACGAGGGTCGTTTTCCCGGCGCCCAGTTCGCCCACCAGGTGCAAGACATTGCCGGAATTGAGCAGCGCGCCTAAACGCATGCCAACCCGCCGGGTCTGGTCGCTGCTGTGGCTGATGAATTCCAGAGATTGGTCGTCTAGAATGGGCATCTTAAAAGTGATTATACGCTGTGAGGCGCAAAGCGTAAAGTATATGGAAATGTTGGAGGGACTTGAATATCGGCCACAGCAGAAATTCTGCAAAACTTTAAAGTGATTTGGCGCGGTTCAATGCGATCGATACTTCTATCGAAATATTGTTTATTTAAGTTTGAAGATATTTGAGACTTAAAGCGAGAGATGACTTTAATAACCAAAAAACTCAAACGAATTTACACCGGAAATAAGACTTCTTCAGGAAGTTCAATGTAATCCAATCTTTCCAAATCGCTCTCAGAAAGGTTCAATTCCAGCGCTCCCAGGTTCTCCTCCAGGTGTTCTTCTTGTGTTGACATTGGCAGCGCGATCACTTTGTATTGGCTGGTCAGCCAGTTCAATGCAACCTGGGCGGGTGTACATCCATACCGTCCTGCGATTTCAATAACTGTCCGATCCTCAACTAAATAACCCCGGTCGATCGGCGAGTACGCGGAGAGCAGTATATCCTACTCCTGGCAGTAGTTTAGAACGCCGTTCAACGCGTACGTGCGGTGATGCAGGTTGTATGGCACCTGGTTGGTGGCCAGCGGGGTATCCGCTAAACTTTGTGCGTTTTTCAGTTGTTCCAGATTAAAGTTGCTCACGCCCAGGTGTTTTACCTTACCACTTTCAACCGCGCCGTTCAATGCCTGGAATGTTGCACCAAGGGGAATATTCTTATTGGGACGGTGTATCAGATAAAGATCGAGATATTCAGTGCCTAAGCGCTTCAAACTGCCTTCCAGCGCAGATAGGGTTTTCTGGGGATCCAGGGCGACATTCCATATTTTCGATGCGATGAACAGGTCCTCCCTGTTGAAGTCGCAGATCACCTGTCCCACCAATTCTTCGGTGTGGCCACGGCCGTATATCTCGGCAGTATCAATATGCGTATATCCCAACTCAATCGCGCTGCGGATAACCTTGCAGGCCGTTTCGTCTTGCGAGTAGTCGGGAGGCAGCCAGGCGTTTGAGCCCCAATTCCTCGAAGCAAACATCTACCACTTCTTCCACATTCCCCATGCGGTTGTTGAGCACCATGACCTATCCCCAGTCGGGTGCTGGACACGTATACCGGGATGTTATTTCTGTACGTATTGGGAATCATTTACCGTAGGAGCAGCCCACTGAGCTCTCCGCGATTGGATGGAAGGTCTGAACCCGGGTTAATCGCCGTGCTTCTCGGGCTTTGTAAGCGTTCAAAGGATATTTCGTCCAGGAATCTGGTAGGATCGACCGGTTCTGGATACCCGTAAAAACTGCGCTTCTGCGGGTTTACCAGATACAGCTTGTCCATTGCGCGTGTGATGCCGACGTATAACAGCCGCCGTTCTTCCAGCATTTCTTCACTATCATCAAGAGAGCGGCTGTGCGGCAGCGTACCTTCATTCAACCTGATGATCATCACGGCAGGAAATTCCAGGCCTTTTGCGGCGTGCAGCCTCAGCACGATCGGCACCTGAAGCGAGGTCTCCAGGGTATCCTGGTCCGACACTAGTGTTACCTGCTCCAATTCTTAATCCAGAACCGCTGCTTGTAATGATTTTTTCTTACCGGCTAAATTCTGCTCCTTGATACCTGAAAATGGCTTCCTGGCTGAAAAGTCCCGCTTTTTTAACCACCCTATTCTGGCTTACTTTCTCTAAAAATCGGTTGTGGATTATAATCAGCTAATTCCTTTAATGTTGATGGAATGTAAATTTATGGAGCAGGATTAAACCCAATTATAGGTATCTTTCAAGGAGTATAAGATGCGTTTACTTGACAAAATTAGGAATATCCTTGAACATCATGCGTCCATAATTTGGCGCAGGTCTACTCCCAAATTCGCCTTTGTTAGCGGAATGGCGCAGTCACAAGTAATATTCTTCAGTTCCAGCGACTCAGATCAGTCGTCGAAACGCACAGTGCGCGGTCAGCGCCGCAGAACCGGCAGTGATGCGGAGCCAGGTGAGCGTGCTGAGGCGCCAAGGCGTGAGGAGCGACAGCCAACTCCATCAGGACAGTCTTCAAGCGGCAGTCCCCCACAACCCCCATCGCCGAGACCTGGTGGTGGTTTCCTGCCGGGATCTGGCACTGGCGGTATGAAAAAGGGCGGGCTGGGGATAGGTGTTCTCTTGCTGCTTGTAATTTGTATCGGTGGCTACTTGCTATTAAGCGGCGGCCTATCCGGAGGTAATGTTGGCGACCTGGCATCGTATGATACCAGTCCTGTTGAGGAATTCCCTGTTCAGACAGAGGAATCATTTACCGCAGATGAGATGGAATATGCAGAGCCTGCCCATGTAAGCGACTACTTTCAGGGTCTGAATGGGCCTTCCGGCGTTTCTAGCACCACGCCTGGGCAGACTTGGACGGTGATGATTTACCAGGATGCAGACGATAAAATCCTGGAGAAAGATATTTATATCGACTTGAATGAAGCCGAATTGGTTGGATCGAGCGAGAGAGTAAATATTGTCGCCCAAATTGACCGCTACCGCGGGGGATACCAAGGGGACGGAGACTGGACGACGGCAAAGCGTTTCTACCTGACTGCCGATGACAATCTGGAGCTAGTTCGCTCCCGGGAATTGATGGACCTGGGCGAGGTTAGCATGGGGGACAGAGATACACTGGTAGATTTTGCAACCTGGACGATTGACAACTATCCTGCGGACAAGTATGTGCTGATCCTTTCCGACCATGGCTTGGGTTGGCCGGGGGGATGGACAGATAAAGAACCCCGCATTGGCGTCCCGGGTGGTGTGCCCCTGGCGCAGACCATCGGTCCTGCCTTATACCTGATGGACTTAGATGAGGCGCTGGAAGATATCCGGGCTCAAAGCGGGATCGAAGCATTCGAGGTCATCGGTCTGGACGCCTGCTTGATGGGTCACTTGGAGGTCTTCACCGCGCTTACGCCCCATTCCCGTTATGCGATCGCATCCCAGGAAGTGGAGCCCTCTGTTGGCTGGGCTTACGCAGCCTTTCTGAGCGAGCTTGTCCGTAATCCGGATATGGGCGGCGATGAATTGAGTCGTATTATTGTTGATAGCTACATTGAAGGGGATCAGCGTATCCAAAATCCGCAGGCCAGGGCTGACCTTGCTGGGAGGGGTTTCTTTTCTCCCACTGCAGAACAGGTTGTCGCCCAGCTTGAGCAGGGTGTGACCCTGGCTGCCGCCGACCTGTCGCAGATGCCAGAATTAGTGGAAAGCCTCAATGAATATGCTTATTCATTGCAAAACCTGGACCAGCGGCGAGTTGCTCAGGCGCGCAATTATGCCCAACCCTTCACCAATATATTTGGTGGGCGGGTGCCTCCTTCCTATATCGATCTTGCCCATTTCGCGTCCCTGCTGGAACAGGAGAGTGGGGATGAGGAAATCCAGAGTACAACACAAAGATTGATACAGGCGATCAGCAAGGTGGTTATCGTCGAAAAAAGCGGCCGGCAAAAACCTGGGGCGACGGGAATTTCGATATATTTTCCCAATTCACAGCTTTACGGGAACCCAGCGGCTGGTCCCCAATCCTATGTCCGTGTTGCAGAGCGTTTTGCCGGAGTGACGTCATGGGATGAATTCCTCAACTTCCATTATACTGGTCGCCCGTTTCAAGTGGAAGCCGGCACACTCTCGGTACCGGATCGCTCCCCAACAGCGCCCGGGCTGGGCGAAATATCTATTACAGAGATCACCCTGTCCAATGAACAAGCCGCGCCTGATGAACCGGTACTGATGAGCGCTGACATTGAAGGCGACAATATCGGCTACATCTACCTGTTCGCTGGTTTTTTTGACCAGGATTCAAATTCAATTAACCTGATTGACAGCGACTTTATAGAGAGTGAAGACACTCGCGAAGTGAATGGTGTTTACTATCCGGATTGGGGGGAAGGCGCGTTCACGCTTGAATTTGAATGGGAGCCTCTGGTATTCGCCATCAATGACGGTGAGCAGTCTATCCTTTCGCTCCTGCAACCGACAACGTATGGCGCCACCTCGCAGGAAGCCGTTTATAAGTTGGATGGTCTCTACACTTATGCTGACGGAGAGCAGCGGGAAGCCAGTATGTATTTCAGCGATGCCATAATGACCCAGGTGTTCGGCTACGATGATTCCGGCGCGCCGCGGGAAATACTACCTGTGGAGGGAGATTGGTTTACAATCAGTGAGCAGTGGCTGGACCTGGACAGCAGCGGGCGCGTGGTTGACCAGGCAAGCGAGCAGGGTGGGACTCTGGTCTTTGGTGAGGTACCGCTTACATGGGAACTGCTCTACGCCCCGGTAGGCGAGTACGTGATTGGGTTTATTGTCGAGGATCTGGACGGCAACCGGACAGAATCTTTTTCCAGGATTTATGTGAGGTAGATTCAAGAGACGGATTACAAATTTTTTTGCGGATTTTTTCTGCTTTTAGTAACGCTCATCCCAACGTTGTTCGCCTATGTAACTCATAATCCATCCTTATAGTTAAGGTATTCTCTTTTTATCAAATTTCGCCGTTAGTGTCTTAGGGTGAGCTGGAAATTGCAATTGTCAAGCACACGATCAATCGAACGCCACCGGTTTTCTCATCCAGGCACTGGCGGTCCAATGGTGTGATAAGCCGGCATCAAATGCTCAAATTCAACGTAATATATTTTATCTGAACCATAATTTTGACTTAATCAAGCGCATACGTCGTCTTATAGTATCCCAGTCGGAAATTCAATATCCTTGTTTGTTGAACAAATCAGGAAAGAATCTCCAGCCGCGCCAGGGAGGCAGCCAGCCGTTTGAGCCCCAATTCTTCGAAGAACACATCCACCACTTCATCATCATTCTCTATCCGGCTGTTGAGCACCATGCCCTCTCCCCAGGTCGGATGCTGGACTCGCATGCCGGGATGGTATTTCTGCTCGTGTTGGGGTTCAGCGCTGGTTGGTGCCCCCCACTGGGTTCTGCGTGATTGAACCGAGGGTCTGAACCCGGGTACAGCGCGCGGGCTCCTGCTGATTTGTAATAGGTCAGTCGGAATTTCATCCAGGAACCTGGAAGGATCGACGGGTTCCGGATAACCGTAAAAGCTGCGGTTCTGCGGGCTAATCAGATACAGTTTATTTTTGGCGCGCGTGATGCCGACATACAGCAAGCGCCGTTCTTCCAGCATTTCTTCGTTATCATCAAAAGAACGGTTGTGCGGCAGGGTGCCTTCATTCAACCCTACGATCATCACGGTAGGAAATTCGAGTCCTTTCGCGGCATGCATAGTCAGCATGGTTGGCACCTGGACTGATGCATCGAGCGTGTCCTGGTCCGATACCAGCGCGACCTGCTCCAAGAACGCTTCCAATCCTTTACCCTGGTATTCTGAAGCCAGGCGGCGCAGTTCCAGAACGTTTTCCCAGCGCTCGTGCCCCTCATCAGTCCCGTCATCAATATATCCCTGGTAGTCCACATCGTTCAGGACCATATCCATCAGCTCCAGCGGGGATGAATTTTCCATCTGGAGGGACCATTTATGGAGCAAATTACTGAAACTGGTGAGGGTTAATAATGATCTGCGCGGGAAGGACTCTTTCAATGGCGAGTCCGAGTTTACCCCCAACTCGTACAGGATCGATCCGGGTGAGCGTTTATATCTTTGAGCCTGGGTGCGCAAGGTGAATAGGGTTTTGTCTCCGATTCCGCGCCGTGGAGTGTTGATAACCCGCCCCAGGCTGATCTCGTCATCCAGATTGTGCAGCAGGCGCAGGTATGCGATGATATCCTTCACTTCCCGCCGGCCGTAAAAGCGCTGGGCGCCAACCAGTTTGTAAGGTAATCCAGCGTGAAGGAAAGCCTCTTCCAACATACGCGATTGCGCGTTTGTGCGGTACATAATCGCAAAATCCCCCGGACTGGCCGCAGTGCGCTGGATCAAACTCGCGATGGTTTGGACGACAAAATCCGCTTCCTCCCGGTCGTCAAAAACATCGTGTAGGATCACTTTAGCCCCGTGGGGACGTGAGGTGAATAATTTTTTAGCTGTGCGGTGGGGATGGCGGTTGATAACAGCCATGGCGACATCCAGTATCTCCTGTGTGGAGCGGTAATTCTGTTCCAGCAAGATAACTTGAGTATCCGGGAAATCCTTTTCGAAGCGCAGCACATTGCGATAGTCCGCCCCGCGCCAGCGGTATATGGATTGGTCTGTATCACCAACCGCGAAGATATTCTTATGAAAAGAACTCAGATGGCTCAACAGGATATATTGGGCGAGATTGGTATCCTGGAATTCATCCACAAGCACATGCTCGAACCGGCGCGCATATTTATCGCGCACCTTTGGGAATTCCTCCAGAAGGAATGCTGTCCACAGTAGCAGGTCATCGAAATCCAGGGCGTTGCTGGACAATAATAATTCTTGATACCGGCTGTAAACACGTTTGACGATTTCATCCCGGTAGCTCTCAACAGGAAAATCATCCGGCAGGTAGAGATCGTTTTTACCTTTTGAGATAGAAGCGTGAACCCCTCTTGGCCGGTATCTTTTATCGTCAATATCCAGATCTTTAAGCGCCTGTTTAACCACGTTGACCTGGTCGTCCGCATCAAAAATTACATAATTGGTTTCGAATGGAAGGTTGCCCGCTTCACGTCTCAGGATACACGCGCAGGTGGCATGGAAAGTGCCCAGTGTTAATCCGCCAGTGTTTTCGCCGATTAAACGAATGACACGGTTTTCCATCTCCCGGGCTGCTTTGTTGGTGAAAGTGACTGCCAGGATGCTGTAAGGGTTCACGCCTTTGTCGCTGATCAGATGGACAATACGCCGGGTTAAGACCGCGTCTTGCCCGACCCGGGACCAGCCAGCACAAGCACCGGCCCCGTCCCAGCCAGCACAGCAGCCTGTTGAGGGGGATTGAGGTCTTCCAGATATTTCATGCGGCTGGCATTATAGCATAGGGGATTGCGGGAGTTGAAAAGGCTGCCTTTCAAAATTCCTTATACCAGTTGTCAAACCCATCTCTCTAGGCTAGAATCTATCTTATGAATTGGGGAATAGCAGGACATGGATGGGCAGTTGCGCTGCTGAAAGAACATATTGCTCGTGATCAGTTAAGACATGCTTACCTGTTCACCGGTCCGGGCGGCCTTGGTCGCCGCACGATAGCCCTGCGCTTTGCGCAGGCATTGAACTGCCCGCAGCCCCTTGAGCCAGGTGAACCATGTCTGACATGCCCAACCTGCCGCAGGATTGAGAACATGGCCCATGCCGATTTGACAATCGTGCAATCCGAACGACCGGGGGAAGTACTGAAAGTCGACCAGGTTCGGGGACTGACCCGCTCGTTAGCGCTTTCCCCGTACGAATCGAAGTACCGCATCGCGCTGCTGCTGCGCTTTGAAGAAGCCCACCCCAGCGCAGCCAATGCCCTGTTAAAAACCCTGGAAGAACCTTCCCGGCATGTGGTATTGATCCTGACTGCGGACAGTGTCGAAAACCTGCTGCCAACCGTCGTCTCCCGCTGCGAGGTGATGCGCTTCAGACCGGTCGCGCTGGATAAACTCAGCAGGTGGTTGGTTGAGAATATGAATATTCCACACCAGGATTCCCAACTATATGCGCATGTTTCAGGCGGCAGGCCGGGTTATGCGATTCGACTTCACACTGAGCCCGGGCTGTTAAAGGAGAGGCAGCGTTATTTAGATGATTTTTACGAACTGCTCTCGTCCACCAGAGTGGGGCGTTTTAAATATCTCTTTTCACTCAACGCTCCCAGGGACTTACCGAGGACACGAACCGAGATCAGGAGTAGATTGTTTGTATGGATTTCCTTGTGGAGGGATGTGTTATTTTGCGCTTACAATGCACAAATACCCTTTGTTAATCAAGACCAGTTGGAACGCATACAAGCTATGGCAGAAATATTCGGCTGCAAAATCGCTCAAGAAACCGTGAATGTATTACAGCGGACGCAAAATTTGCTCGGCAGGAATATTAACCCGCGCTTGGCTGCCGAATGGATGATGTTAAATTTGCCCCATGGAAACATAGACGCCTCAGTCGATAAAGAGATTTGAGATTGATGGCGTTTTGTAAGATAAAAACAGATATGGCTCTGCATCTTAAAAAGAATGGATTTCTACCGGTTTTGACCGGGGATGTATAATACAAAACCGAAATGGGTTTCAGATAATTCAGCGAGGTAATCATGCGGCAAATTGATGAAGGAATTTTTTACGAGGATTCTTTTCCTGGTGTAACTTTAGGAGCCCTGGTATTTTCAAAGGGCATTATTATGATTGATGCCCCCCTCAGGTCAGATGACGCACGCTCCTGGCGCTCTATGTTGATGAATCATCGCGGCTGGACAAACAGGCTGCTGGTAAACCTGGATTCCCATCCCGACAGGACGCTCGGCGCCAAGGCCATGGAAACAACCATCCTGACCCACCAGGTGACGGCCGAGATATTTAAAAACCGGTCGACGATCTTCAAAGGGCAAGGCATAGATACTGGTTCTGAGTGGGAGTCTTATAACGAAGCCATCGGAATGCGCTGGGGGACTCCTGAGATCACCTTTAATGAACAGATCATCCTGCATTGGAATGATTCCGCTATCAAAATAGAGCATCATCCGGGAGCATCCAAAGAAGCAATTTGGGTGGTCCTGCCGGAAGAAAAAGTAATATACGTTGGGGACACTGTTGTGATAAAGCAGCCTCCTTTCCTGGCAAAATCAGATTTAAAGCTTTGGGAGGCGGAATTGGATTTACTGTTAAAGTCCTACCGGGAATATGTGATCGTCAGTGGTAGGGGTGGACCAACCTCAAATGAAGATATTCACGAACTGAGGAAATTCATCAGGAATGTGGCCAGGAGGATGGAGCGTCAGGCAGATAAAGGAGCATTACCCGAAGTGACCGAAAAAATGGTTCCCTCTCTGCTCTCAAAATTCAAATTTCCGCGTGTTAATTTTGAGTTGTATGAAAATCGCCTGCAGCATGGTTTATACCAGTGTTACCTGAGGAACTATTCCCCGATAAGCGCATATGAAGGTTCGGGGTTTGAAGCCGATGATTATTAAACTCAACCTTTATAAAAATAAAAATTCCACAATATGAGCAGACAAAAAATTTCATACGCGCCGGTATTCGAATTGCGGCGCGGAGATACTGTTGAATCGATCCGCTTTGGGGCCGCGGCCGTGGTAGATGCATCCGGTAACCTGCTGGCCTGGTATGGAGATCATTTGGCGGTTACATTCATGCGTTCGTCAGCTAAACCCTTCCAGGTAATGCCTTTTATTGAATACGGCGCAAAGGAGAGTTACGATTTAACGGAGCGCGAAATCGCCATCCTGTGCTCCTCCCATTCGGGAACGGATGAGCATATAAAAGTTCTTCAGGCGCTTCAAGATAAAACAGGCGTGTTGCAGGCTGATTTACTTTGCGGATCCCATTATCCTTTGGATAAAATTGCATCCGAGGTGATGCTGGTTGAGGCGCAGCAGCCGACCCCCAATCACCACAATTGTTCTGGGATGCACACCGGTGTATTGAAGCGGTCTCGGATATTAGAGGCATCATCAAAAGGATCATCGCCAGGGCTTGAATATATCGATCAAGATCACCCCGTTCAAATAGAAATACTGAAGACCCTCGCGGAAATGAGTGGATTGGAGGTAGAGTTGATCTGCACCGGTATCGATGGTTGTTCGCTGCCATCTTTCGCGCTGCCGCTTCAGAATGCGGCCCTCGCATATGCAAGGTTGTGTGATCCTGACACTGGCGGTGTTTCTCCTGCTAAACGCAGGCACGCCTGTGGAAAAATTACTCGGTCGATGATGGCATATCCGAATATGGTTGCCGGCCCCGGTCGCTTCGATACGCATCTGATGCAGACTGTCCCCGGGCGGTTAGTCTCAAAAGGGGGTGCAGAGGGCGTCCAAGCCATTGGTTTGCTGCCAGGTGTGTTGGGACCTGGTTCACCTGGTATTGGAATTTTTTTGAAAATTTCAGATGGGGATACAAACAAGTTAGCTGGTCCCGCGGTTGCAGTTGAAATATTGATCCAATTGGGGGTGCTCTCCTCCAGTGAAATTGGAGAATTATCAAAATTTGGTCCCACCTTACCGGTATACAACTGGCGTAATGTTAAAGCAGGTTTGGCATATCCTACCTTTGCATTGAATTTCGCCCCGGATTTTAAAAAGAAACAAAAAGTCTAAATCCCCATATTAGCGTTCCGATGAAAGATCACGAATTAGCGTTGGAAGTATATAATCGTTTACTGCATCATTTTGGCTATCCCGAGTGGAGAAATCCACTGCCCGCCATAGATGAATTAATCTCAACCATCCTCTCCCAGAATACCAACGACACAAATCGAGACCGGGCTTTCACCACTTTGAAGGAACGCTTCCCTACCTGGGAGTTGGTCCGTGATGCACCAGAAGAGGAAGTAATAGCCGCTATTAAAACAGCCGGTCTCGCCAATCAAAAAGGACCTCGTATTCAAAACTTGCTCAGGCAGGTGACAGAGCAGCGCGGTAATTTAGATCTGCAATTTCTGCCGGATATGTCTACTGACGAAGCTTCGGCGTGGCTTATGAGCTTCAAGGGTGTAGGACCGAAAACAACGGCTATTGTCCTGCAATTTTCGCTCGGCAAAGCCGCTTTTCCAGTGGATACTCACATCTATCGCGTGAGCGGCCGGCTTGGATTGCGACCGGGGAAAATGAGCGCCGATCGTGCTCATGATCATCTGGCGCAACTTTTCCCGCAAGAAACCTATTATGCGGCTCATTTAAATATCATCCGCCTGGGGCGAGAGATATGCAGCGCTCGAAACCCGAAATGTGATATCTGCCCTCTCAATGATATTTGTATATATTATTCAGAATTAAATCGGAATTCAGGGATCGGAAAAAAGGCTTAATCCGAACGTATAATTTGTCATAAATATTATGAAATAAATCATCATGAACTTATGATTTTTGACAATTATCTGAATGGATTTTTTTCGGTAAGATTTGTGCCAGTTAGAACGAATGGGTGATACCCCAATATTGCTCATCGCTGTTTCCTCCTTTGGCGAAAGCCTCCGCCTGAATTTCAGGCGGAGGCTTATTTTAAACTTTGCCCTTGATTCCTTTTTTGTTTTCCCCGGAAAGTATTGACCCCAATTTGCTATTTTTGTTGTGTGCCGCTTGACGATATTTATCACTCGCATATACAATATATTTATTACAAACTGATCAATGGTTTTTGTTTAACAACCAAAGATATGTCACAGGTAAGCAGCTGGGGGGAATATCCAGGGTACCTGTGAGGAGAAAGGGATGGCTCAAATCGCTAAAATTTCGGCGATATTCTTATTCATAGCTTTTATTATTCTAGCTTGTTCTCCTGCCAATGAGATCCAGACTGAATCGAAGGGCGCTCCGCACAACGTTAATTCCGAAAAAACAAGCGCGGTCACAATCCCGGCTCCGAAAAATTCACCTGTAGTACCCACATCAACCAATGAAAGCACAGGATCAGCGCCTCTTGATTCAGAGGACGCTCAAGTGGAAGTTGCTGAAAATAGTGATTTATTATCTCTGCAGACTGATTTATTTTTGCTGTATGCGCAGGCCAGTCCGGGGGTCGTCTCCGTGATGTCAGATGAGTTAGATGGGGTCTCGGTCAGCTCCGGATTTTTAATCGATGATAATGGACATATCGTCACAAGTTATCATGGCGTGAAAACTGAAAGTGGTCTGACGATAACAACCATATCCGGGGACATATTCCCGGCCAGGATGGTCGCCAAGGATCCCGATTCGGATATCTCAGTTTTGAAAGTAGAACTCCCCGCGGGGAAATTTACCCCTTTGCCATTGGGGGTATCTGATGATTTGCAGGTTGGTCAGATCGTGGCCGCGATCGGAAATCCTTTCGGTTTGGAGGGTTCCTTGACAACCGGGGTCGTTTCCGGGATCGGCCAGGGATTGCGTTATTTCAGGGGTGCACTGGGCGAGAATGACCTGTTTCCGGGTGAAATTATATTGACGGACGCAGCTATGAATCCGGGGAATTCCGGCGGACCTTTATTAAATTTAAATGGAGAAGTGATTGGGATAAATAGTACCGTGATCACCTCTGGGGATGATCGAAATATGACTGGAGTGGCCTTTAGTCTCCCCATCGATCTCGCTAAACCAATCATTTCCGCCCTGATTCAGGATGGCATTTTTGAGTACCCGCACCTGGGTTTTTCGAGTATTGATGAACTGAATTTCCGGGAGAGAGAGGCGCTGGGATTTCCGGAGGCGAACGGGATTTATATCACCGAGATTGAACCTGATGGACCTGCGGACAGGGCAGGTTTAAAAGCTGGTACGGAAGAAACTGGTTTTCCTAATTTATCCATTGGCGGCGATCTGATCACCGCAGTTGATGGTCATTCAGTGAATCGATATGACCAATTGTATGTGTATTTAATTAAGCATAAGCGCCCGGGTGATGAGGTAATATTAACCGTAATGCGTGAAGATCAGCAAGAGGAATTTATGCTGCAGCTCGACAGCCGGCCGGATCCAGAGGATGAGGATTGGTGAAGTACTTTCATGTGCGGATAATGCGGCATGGAAAACGGAAATAGATCGGTATCCGACGGATCCCGATTTGAAGGCAAATTAACTTAAAGGCGAGGAGGCTATACCGAAATGATCAGCGACCAGGATCTCAGAGAATTATTGAGCTACCAGGCTAAACATGCCGTTCTCAGTGTGTATCTTAATACGGATCCAGCTGAGGGGAGTCCGGAAACTTATAAGCTTCATTTGCGAAGTATGCTGAAGGATTTAGAACTGCAGGATGATATCTTCGCAGTTACTCGATATTTTGAACACGAACATGACTGGTCAGGGCGCAGCGCAGCGGTATTTTCTTGCGCGCCCGAAAAATTTTTCCGGGCTTACTCTATCGCCGTCCCGGTGCGCAGTCGGTCCCGGACGGATTTGCGCCCGTATGTAAAACCACTGGCAGACGTGTTCGATTCATACGGCGGATATGGTGTGGTGCTGGTGGATAAACAAGCAGCGCGGTTGTTTTATTTTAATCTCGGTGAGCTCCAGGAAATAAAAGAGGTCTCCGGTGAGAGTGTTCGCCGTACAAAGCGCGGTGGGGGATCACAGGCTGCTGGAAGGAGAGGCGGAATCGCAGGTCAAACGGACTATGTAGATGAGGTTGAAGAAAGGAATATCAAAGAAGCTGTCGAAAGCGCGGCGCGCTTTTAAGTGAGAAAAATGTCCGCCGGATTATGATCGGAGGCGCTGAAGATACGGTAGCGCAGTTCCGCAGCCAGCTTCCAAAAGCCTGGCAGAGTCTGGTTGTTGGAGCATTCCCCATAAGCATGACAGCCAGTCATAATGAGATCGTTGCCCGTGCGATGAAAGTCGGTGAGGAAGCTGAACTGCGCAGAGAAAAACAACTTGCCAGCGCGATTGTCACCAATGCAGCCCGGGGCGCGGCGGTGTGGTTGGCCTGGATGACACTTTAAAAGCGATTTACGAAGGGCGTTTGCAGACGCTGCTTATCCGCAGCGGATACCGCGCTCCGGGAAGCCACTGCACCAGCTGTGGGTATCTTTCTGCCGGAACGATCGAAAACTGTCCATACTGCAGTAGTGAAACCAGGCAGATCGAAGATGCGGTTGAGCTGGCAGTCCGGCGTGTAATGCGCAGCGGAGGAGAAGTTGAGGTTCTGGACAGCGACCAGGAAGTAGGAGAATTCGAGAATATAGGCGCGCTGCTGCGTTATTGACCTCTATCGATTCAGTAATCGCATATACCTTTTGGGCTGTCCAAAAATGGAGAATTTCTCTGAGTATCACCACAGCGCGTTGGCGCAGTCCAAATTGTTAGATAATGGATTGATGTTTCTAATTAGAGTTTCATACTTCTGTAGGAATGATAATGCTCTGTTCGTCATCCCGACGGAGGAGGGATCCCTGTGGATTAAGCGTAAAAATAATTTGTGCTGGTAGAAAAGGAATTAATCTAAAACTTATTATTGTGGCATATTCACAACCTGCCAGAAAACCTTCAAAATTCAATTCTTATAAATTCCTTGCTTCACTTCTCGACAGCTTGTACTCCTAGCGAAAACAGAACGGCGTCTATGTAGAACAAGTTGCCCCAAGTGACGCTTCGCGGCCAACTTGTTCTACATAACCTTTTACTTGTCTTACAAAATCCATCCTTATTATTTCCCTGCAATCATTATTAAATAAGGGGAATAACGGTCGTAATTTGAATAGTCATAGTCTCCGTAAATATCCAAATCTTTAAATCCAACACTTCGAATTTCATTCATATAGGCGCCTTTTGATATCAGGAAATGAAGGGTGCTGACCGTCACTCGTTTTGTCGTCCCATTGGGCTGCAGGTGGTCATAGTGCCAGAACATTTTCACACAATCACTTGATTTTTCCCAGGAGCTGAATATCTGCACAGGCAGGTTCTCATCAGTCTGTGAAATTATCCCTTCAAAATCTACTTCGCCCTCAGCTGGCAGCTCGTAAAGGATCGCCGGATTTGGGATGCTGAAGACAAAAACGCCCTCCTTTTCCAAATGATGAACCACATTCTCGAGGGTCGCGATCCTCTCGGGGGAGGTTAAGGTGCTGTAAGTGTTGCACGGCAGCAGGATTTTTCCAAACTGAATATTAAAATGAAAAGCGGTCATCTGCGCCTGCAGAATGTACACATGAGGTTTAATGGTTGTTGGCAGGTCCTTCAACAGGAAGACCAGCATATCGTGATCTCTATCGATACCATATACTGTCCTGCCGCTTTGCGCGATGGCGCTTAAGACCCGGCCTGTCCCGCAACCTAATTCCAGGCTGGGAGAGTCATTCCCTTTGGCTATATCTACCCAAAACTGTAAATCCTCACTGTTCTGGCTGTAATGTGCGTTTAGTAATTGAGGCAGCATTTTCTATTTAGTATATTTATCTACTTGACGGTAATTGCTAAAAAGCATTATACTCAACGAACTCGGGGCGTAGCGCAGTCCGGTATAGCGCACCGCGTTTGGGACGCGGGGGTCGGCGGTTCAAATCCGCCCGCCCCGACTTTGTATTTTTTTCTCTACAGGGGAAATCCCAGGTTAAGAGTTTATATAAAATCCACAATCCTACAAAACAGTGAGATCAGATTATGGCTAAGATCAAGTATGATGGCGTGGTTACAGCAGTCCATTACAATCCAGATAAACGGGTAGATTGGGTCAGGGTGTTTTTACGCCATGGACCAGAGTTTTCGGACAGGATCAAGCTGGACCGGCAGACCTTGATTGACGAAATCCAATCGGGTAAAAAGTTCAAAGTGGGGGTACGTGTAAAGTATGAAGCCGGAACATTTGAAGTAACCGATCCCGTTAATGTTCTTGAGGTAAATGGGGACACCATCCTGGTAGTTGGAGAAATCCAGGCCGAGCAGGACAGCCTGGAAGGTGTGCCCATAATCTAGAGCCAGATTTGTCCGACCTTTTTCTTTCAATCATCATCCCAGCCTACAACGAAGAGCTGCGCCTGCCAGGTACGCTTGAGCAGGTGCTGTCTTTTTGCAGTGCTAAAGAATACAGCAGCGAAATCCTGGTCGTAGAAAACGGCAGCAGCGACCGCACCCGGCAAATTGCACAGGAGTTTGCTGAAAAGTATTCCAATTTATCTGTTTACCATGAATCCCAGCGCGGTAAAGGTCGGGCTGTCCAGAGAGGCATACTGGAAGCCAGGGGCGAATACCGCTTTATGTGCGACGCTGATCTTTCGATGCCGATCGAGGAATTGGAACGCTTTCTACCTCCCGAGCTGGAACATTTCGACATCGCCATTGCATCGCGTGAAGCGCCAGGCGCTGTCCGCTACGAAGAGCCAAATTACCGCCATATAGGTGGGCGCGCCATCAACAGCCTCGTTCGCACTTTCGCGTTGCCCGATTTACAGGACACACAGTGCGGTTTTAAATGTTTTCGGGCTTTAGTCGCTGAAGATTTGTTCGGAAAACTGACGATGACCGGCTGGTCATTCGATATAGAAATGCTGTACATCGCCCGGCTTAGGGATTACCGCATCGTTGAAATCCCTATTCCCTGGCACTTCAATCCGGAGAGCAAAGTAAATGTGGTGCGCGATGCGCTCAAAATGATACGCGATATTTTTGTTATCCGTCGAAACGCCTCGCACGGTTCCTACGATCCCATTGTTGAATAATCTGATGGCATCGGATAGTTACCCTGATTGAATAAATTTTCTTATGCCGCCAAAATTCGATCTCGATCAACTGCCAGAATCCCCCGACCTGAGCTGGGAATCACCCCTCTGGGAAAAGGGGTTAAAACGCATCGCAGGCATTGACGAGGTCGGCAGAGGCGCAATTGCGGGACCGGTTGCTGCGGCAGTTCTTCTACTTCCCCTGGATTACAATTTAGGTGCTGAACTTGATGGTGTGAATGACTCGAAAAAAATGACATCCAAAGCAAGAGATCATTGGGCTCGGAAATTGAAAGAGCTTGCTTTGGACTATGCAGTAGGCTTTTGCTCAAATGTGGAAATTGATGAGATGGGTATCATCCCTACCACAAAGCTGGCGATAAAAAGGGCATTGGTTAAATTGGGTAAAGCCCCCCAGCATCTGCTTATAGATTATCTTGAACTGCAGGATTGCGAGATTCCACAGACTTCGCTGGTCAAAGGGGACGCGCGTTCATTGAGTATCGCCGGAGCATCCATCCTGGCGAAGACCGCACGTGATGCGTTAATGCGCAAGTATGCGGCCGAATATCCGCATTATAGCTTTGAGCGCAATAAAGGTTACGCCACGCGTGCTCATCGCGATGCCTTGTCAGAGGTAGGTCCCTGTCCAATACATCGTATGAGCTTTCGAGTTAAAGGTATAAACGATATCGAATAAGAGAAAAATATAAGGAGCGTTTTAGGAGATTTTAAATGAATGAAAAACGTATAAAGCGGCAGTATGGTCTTTGGGACAGTCCCATATCTTCACGCAGCCTGGGAAGAGGTTTGAAATTTCCGGGATGTGCAGTGGGATCAGAGCGGTAGCCTGGTATGGCTGGAGAACCGGTCCGACCGTGGAGTGCTCATGGTGCAGCCAGCTGAAGGAGGGGCAGCCAGGGAGTTAAACAGCGAATATTCCGTTCGAGCCAGGGTGGGTTACGGCGGCGGCGATTTTTACGCCGGGAACGGATGGGTTTATTTCGCCGAAGCCAAATCAGGCCGGCTTTACAGGCAGCCAATTGATTCAGGTACTGCGAAACCTGTCACCCCGGCATTCGGAAATTCCGCCTCACCCAAACTCTCCCCGGACGGGAAATGGTTGTTGTTCGTGCGCACTTATGAGGACCAGGACACGTTGGAAATTGTTGATGCGGCGGGAGAGCAGTGGCCCCAAAAGTTAGTCAGCGGAGAGGATTTTTATATGCAGCCGGTTTGGAGCCCAAGTGGCGATAAAATCGCCTGGATTGCCTGGGATCATCCCAATATGCCCTGGGATGGGACATACCTGCGGTCAGGAAAATTAAGTTTTGATGTTGTGGGTTATCCGCTTTTAAAAGAAGTGGTAACACTTGCCGGAGATGACAAGACCTCCATCTTCCAACCCGAGTTTTCACCGGACGGTCGTTATCTGGCTTATGTTTCGGACCAATCAGGTTGGTGGCAGATTTATTTGCGTGACCTGGAAAACGGTGAAGTGCGCCAGGTTACCAAAGCAAGTGCCGAGCACGGTGTTCCCGGTTGGGCGCAAGGCATGCGGACTTATGGTTTCAGTTCGGATGGGAAGCAAATCTATTTCACCCGCAATAATCAGGGCATAATCAGTCTCTGGCAGTACGATCTGGCATCCGCTGAGGAAGAGCAGTTATTGAAGGATGAAGCATACTCTTTCATGGACCAGATCAGCCCCGGACCCGGGGGAATCGCCATGATCGCTTCCGGCGGGAATGTGCCATCACGGTTGATAACTTATACGCCCGCTGTAGAAAAAGGTATAGGCGCTGTAAGTGTTATCAGGCGCGGGACTTCCGAAGAACTGCCTGGTGAGGCCTATTCCCAGCCGGAACCGATCGAATGGAAAGGCATGGATGACGGCACTGCTTATGGATTGTTCTATTCTCCCAATAACATGGGTTTTGAAGGAATTGGTAAACCTCCATTGGTCGTAGCTGTCCATGGAGGCCCGACTGGACAGGCGAAAACCGATTTCGACCCTCGCTCACAGTACTTGACCAGTAGAGGTTATGCCGTTTTGGATGTTAACTACCGTGGAAGTGCCGGTTTTGGCCGCGAATACAGGAATAAATTACAGGGTAACTGGGGCATTTTCGATGTGCAGGATTCTGTCTCTGGAGCGCAGTTTCTGGTGGATCAGGGCAGGGTCGATGCTAAGCGCATCGTGATCATGGGCGGCAGCGCCGGCGGCTTTACGGTACTCAAGGCGTTGGAAGATTATCCTGGATTCTTTACAGCTGGCATCTGCTTATTTGGCGTCTCAAACCAGTTCACGCTTGCAGCAAACACACATAAGTTCGAGACCCATTATTCGGTATCTCTGATTGGGCCGCTGCCGGAAGCATCCGACCTATACAGGGAGCGTTCACCGATATTCTTCGTTGACCAGATAAAGGACCCAATTGCAGTTTTCCAGGGAGAAGATGATGTGGTGGTACCGCGCGCCCAATCAGATGAAGTGGTTGCTTCTTTAGAGCGCCGCGGTATCCCGCACGTGTATCACGTTTACCCCGGTGAAGGACATGGGTTCCGCAAATCAGAGACGATCGAACATTTCTTTAACGAAGTTGAAAAGTTTTAACCCAGTATGTGATTTTCACTTAAGCGGCAATCAGCATACCTGGCGCTTGTTACCCTTGAATTTCCCCGTTGGGTTTATCTCCCTGCAGGGATTCTTCATGATGCTTTGGAATAATCATGGACCCATACATACCGCTGTACACTCTGGTAAATATCGCCCCGAAGAGAAAGATCTGGGCCATGATATAAAAAGAGATCAACAGGACCGCCACCACACCAGCAGCTTCCAAAGCGGAGGTGATTTTGGCGCTGCTCATATAAATCCCCAAAATCCCCACACCCAATGTGACCAACACTGCGGTTACAACTGCCCCGATCCATACATCCTTCCATTTGATATCCACGTCCGGAAGTATTTTATATATCAGGGCGAAACAAACTGTCCCTAAACCGATCACAATCAGGGTGTTCAGGATTTGCATCTCCGCTGGCAGGTCGAAGATCGAATAGATCAGCGAAGAAATCACGCTCAGCATGGTAATCAGGATGAACAAAAGCGCGATGCCAATCACCATCCCAAACGCCAGCAGCCGGCCTCTCATTAAAGCTAAGGTGCCGCCTTTTTTTGGGGGTGGTACTTTCCAGACTGTATTGAGCGCGTACTGCAGCTGTAAGAAAAGCATCGAGGCCGCCAGGAAAAGGGCGATAAACCCGATTAATCAGACCAACGTTGAACCCCCGCCTGTGCTTTGTGCAATGGAAGTGACCGAGTCCTGGATATATTGGGCCGCCTGCACCCCCAGGGTATTCTCTAACCGCGTCATAAGCAGGCTGGTAATTTGCTGCTCATTGATAAATAAACCAGCGATGGTATATGCGATGAATATCGCCGGCGCGAATGAGAACAAGGAGTAATAAGCCAGCGCGGCTGCCAGCGTGGCTGGTCTTTCGTTTATCCATATTTGATAAACTTCTTTCACAAAATCGATAAAGGAACCAGATCTCTTCATTTTTTGCTCTTAAATTTAAATGGTGATATTGGTTGAAATGTTAACTAAGTATACAGGTAAACCGGTGATTTGGGGGCGGATTACTTCTTGCGCCAGGTAACGAAGTATTTGGTGGCTTCGGCTGCCAGAGAAGGGATGATCAGCAAAGGTAGAATGAGCTGCCACTGCGACCAATTCAGTGGGTATGTCTTAAATATTGGCTGCAATAATGGGATGTACACAACCGACAAGATCAATACAAAGGATGACAACACAGCCAGGTTCATATACTTATTATTAAAAATGCCTATCTTCAGCAGGGGATAGCGCTCCGAACGTGCTGTAAATCCGCGCAGCAATTCGGATATCGATAAGGTCACGAATGCCATCGTAGTCGCGATAATTGCCTGGTCTCGATACAGTTGTAAGCCCATCAGGTACGACCCTAATGTGATGATGGTGATAGCGATGGTCTGCACAGCGATCCCGTTGCGCATAAACCGGTTGATTATCGGCTCTTTGGGTGGGCGCGGCTTCTGGGACATAATATCCGGGTCGCCTTTCTCCGTAGCCAGCGCTAAGGCGGGCGCTCCATCGGTGATCAGGTTCAACCACAGCAGCTGTAATGCCGTGAGCGGCGAGGTGCCGGTGATTAACGTGCCCAGGAAAATGGTGGCGATTTCAGCCAGGTTGCACGACAGCAGATAATATACAAATTTGCGGATATTGCTGTAGATCACGCGCCCCTGTTCGACAGCGTCCACGATACTGGCATAGTTGTCGTCGGTCAGCACCATGTCAGCGCTCTCCTTGGCGACGTCCGTACCAGTGATCCCCATGGCGACCCCGATGTCAGCGCGCTTGATGGAGGGCGCATCATTAACGCCGTCGCCTGTCATAGCGACCACCTGCCCGTTGGCTCGCAGGGCTTCCACAATGCGCATCTTATGCTCCGGTGAGACACGCGCGTACACCCCTGTGCGCGCCACCTCTTGCTGCAGTGTGGAATCATCCATTTTATTCATCTGCGGACCGGTAAGCACCTGTTGCCCGGTTCTCAACAGCCCAATTGATTCGGCAACAGCACGGGCAGTTTTTGGGTAATCGCCGGTGATCATGACCGTGCGTATACCCGCCTGGTTGCCTTTTTCAAGCGCCGGCGCGACTTCTGGGCGGGGTGGATCGATCATTCCGATTAACCCCACAAACACCAAGTCCTTTTCAACGCTTTCGGGTATCTCAATATCCGGCTGGTCCTGTGTAATGCAGTAAGCCATGGCAAGAACTCGCAAGGCATCCTGGGTCATCAAATCATTCGCAGCCAGGATGCGCATGCGCTGGGTCTCATCAAGCGGGGCGGTGTGGTCGTCCATCCCCTGGAAGTGAGTGCAAAGATCCAACACAATATCTGGGGCGCCTTTAACAGTGATGGCGTACCATTCTTTTTGCTGGCTGTCGTACAGCGGGGAAATATCTTCGGGCTGCGGATCCTGGATCCTGTTGATGGTCACCATCCGCTTGCGGGTTAAATCAAAAGGTATTTCTTGGATGCGCGGATATGAGCCGGACAACTCGTTCGAACTTGCCCCGGCTTTGGCTGCCGCCACAACCAGCGCCCCTTCGGTTGGGTCTCCGATCATGCGAAATGTTTTTTCGTCCTGGCTGGTGCCGCTGACTTCAAGACCGGCGTTGTTGTTCAGCGCCGCAACCCATAAATTTGTCAGCGCAGCAGGGAAGTCCTTAATCTTTACCTCTACTTGGTTGTGGAGGAACGTTCCGGTTGGTGTGTACCCGCTGCCTGAAATCTCGATAAACTCGCCGTCCACCCACATCAGGGTGGCAGTCATTTCATTCTGGGTCAGGGTGCCTGTTTTGTCGGAGCAGATCACCGTCGCTGAACCGAGCGTTTCGACGGAAGACAGCCGCCGGATCAAGGCATTGCGCTGGATCATCTCACGCATGCCTAACGCCAGGCTGATGGTCACCACCGCCGGTAAACCTTCCGGAACAGCCGCGATTGCCAGGCTGATGGCGATAATGAACATATCCAGTGGGTTCGAACCCCGCAGCCAACCTACCAGGAAGACGAGCGCACACACTGCAATTGCAGCCCATCCCAGAGTCTTACCCAATTGGTCGAGGCGTTTTTGAAGGGGGGTCGGTTCCAGCTCGACGGACTGCAGCATCCCGGCAATCAGACCGATTTGGGTGCTCATCCCGGTGCTGATGACCGCTCCTTTACCCCGCCCGTAGTTTACAAGGGTGCCCATAAAGGCGGTATTTTTACGGTCACCGAGAGGGATATCGGACTGCAAACGGATAGCGGCGTCTTTCTGGACGGGAATGGACTCGCCCGTCAGGGCAGCCTCCTCAATCCTTAAATTAACCGCTTCCAGCAGGCGCACATCGGCGGGGATGTAATTCCCGGCTTCCAGCAGCACCAGGTCACCGGGCACTAATTCGCTGCGCAGGGATCACCTGGAGAGAGCCGTTTCGGATAACATGAGCTTCGGGTGCGGCCAGTTTGTGAAGCGCAGCCAGGGCCTGTTCGGCGCGCCGTTCTTGAATGATTCCCAGCAGGGCATTCAGGATCACAATCGCCATGATGGCTGCGGCTTCAATGTAATCCCCCAACAGCGCAGACAGGACCGCAGCCACGATCAGCAGCATCACAACAAAGTTGTTGAACTGCTCCCACAACATCTGCCAGATGGTGGTGGGCGGCGCTTCAGCCAGCTGGTTGGGTCCAAATTGTTCCCGGCGGACCTCTACCTCGCTTTCAGAGAGCCCCGTTTCTTCCAGTGTCCTCAGTTCATCCAGCACATCCTTGGCAGCCAGGGTATGCCAGTCGTTGCCATTGCTTCTTTTTGTTATTACTTGCGGACTAAATTTATCAATTGTCATATCGATTTAGAATTCTGGATTTTACCCCTTTTTTTAAATCTATGTTTAGAGCGTGAGGAAACAAACATCATTTTTTCACACCCACTTAGGCCGACAAATCATCTTTCCACAGCCCACTCTTTTCCAACCAACTGCCAATAATAAGGTACCTGAAATCCTTTCCCTGCCAGGTGCGCAGCGCTCCCCATAATCCATACAGGGCAACCAGGATCGAATAAGTGATAGGGAAAACCATGGATATCAAACCTATCCAGAATATCGCCGGGGGAGCCGCGCCAGGGTTCATTTCCTCCAGTCTTACCAGCGCCAGGATGCCAAGCCCGTAGAAAACTCCCCACACCAGCCACATTCCGATGATGATGATCAGGTTTACCAGTTGGTAAACAGCCGCTTGCAGACCTTGATATGCAGCGTAGCGTGATTTATCTCTTTGGGAGATATAAACCAACACACCTACCAGGATGCCGATGCCTTGCGCAACCGCGGAAGCATGCGCCAAAGCCGCCAGCAGCCGATTTTCCGTACTTTTATTTTCACTCATCATACGATGCTCCTTGTTAGCGGGATGTTCTCTTTAGACGCAACAAAAATTTATTTTTGTCTCTACGAACTGTTTTGTGAAGCAGTTTCCCTCCAGGCGAGTAGATTATTTCACCCCTGTAGGCAAGGAAAATTAATCTTTCCACATCATCCATTGACGCAAAGATGTCACTATTCTGTCGCTAAAAGTGAACCAACCCCTGAGATTCTATATGGTTTCTAGCAATTATTTGTATACGCAGTACCAAAACCAAAAATATATCACATGAAGCATAGGCTTGGTGACAATTGTCACTGTCAGTATATTTATCCCTTTTGCTATAATTTTTGTTTACGGAAAGTATCGGTTTGGAATTTTTGAGAGGGAGAACCTATCATGCATGCTGAAGAAAACATGAGACCGGAAGACGGGCAAGCGATAAAAATTGAGAATGGTGTACTCGAGGTACCCGATAATCCTATCCTTCCATTCGTTGAGGGGGATGGTACCGGGCGGGATATCTGGCGTGCATCCAAACGCGTCTTTGATGCGGCCGTTGAAAAAGCCTACCGCGGCGGGCGCAAAATAAGCTGGATGGAAGTCCTGGCCGGCGAGAAAGCTTTCACCCAGACCGGTTCCTGGCTGCCCGAAGAGACCGTAGCCGCCTTTCGCGAATTTCATGTTGGCATCAAAGGCCCGCTCACAACACCCATTGGAGGCGGTATTCGATCTTTAAACGTCGCCCTCCGAAAAGCGCTGGATTTATACGTCTGCCAGCGGCCGGTGCGCTATTTCTTGGGCGTGCCCTCCCCGGTGAAACATCCGGAGTATGTGGACATGGTCGTCTTCCGGGAAAACACCGAGGATATTTACGCCGGAATTGAGTTCGAGTTAGGCTCCCAGGAGAATAAGCAGTTTAAGGAGCTGTTAAAGAGTGAATTTCCTGATGAATATATGAAGATGCGCTTCCCAGAAAGCGCCGGGATTGGTCTTAAGCCGATCTCTTTGGAAGGGACAAACAGACTGGTTCGATCAGCCATCGAGTGGGCTTTAGAAAACGAGCGCCGAAGTGTAACGTTGGTTCACAAAGGTAATATCATGAAATACACCGAAGGCGCCTTCAGGAAATGGGGATACGAGCTGGCGCAGGACGAGTTCGCTGACCAGGTCTATACCTGGATGCAGTGGGATATTACCAAAGAACAAAAAGGCGAGAGCGCCGCCAATGCAGAACAGGAAGCCGCCCTCAAAGAAGGAAAATTGCTCATCAAAGATGTGATCGCGGATATTGTCTTCCAGCAGACCATCACCAGGGCACGCGAGTTCGATGTCCTGGCGACCATGAACCTGAACGGGGATTACCTGTCGGATGCATTAGCGGCCCAGGTGGGCGGGATCGGCATCGCGCCCGGCGGTAATATCAATTACAGCACCGGTCACGCCGTTTTTGAAGCCACCCACGGCACCGCGCCCAAGTACGCCGATCAGGATAAGGTCAATCCGGGTTCTGTAATCCTGTCCGGTGAAATGATGTTCCGCTATATGGGTTGGGACGAAGCCGCTGACCTGATCATAAAAGGCATGGAAGGCGCCATCGCAGTCAAGACGGTTACCTACGATTTCCACCGTTTGATGGACGGCGCACAATTGTTGAAATGCTCCGAGTTTGGCGAGGCAGTGATAGAGAATATGGGATAAAGAACAGGGGATAGGGAAAAACAACCCACTAATTTTTACTAATCTTCACGAATAATTTTCAAGTTAAAAAACCTACGTCTCACTATAATCTGCGAGGAGGACGAAGCCCGACGAAGCAGTCTCCCTTTACCAGTGTCATTGTAAGCAGAGTGTGGCAGTCTCCCCATCCAGTGTCACTCCCTTAACTGGGACGCTTCACTTCGTTTCGCGGTCCCACAGGGACGCTTCACTTCGTTTCGCGGTCCGAGCGGATTTTAATCCCTGCCTTTTAGGGAGAGCGGCAGTCTTAACTTAGTAATGTCTTTCTTCTTGCGGGGACGATGGTCCCGCAAAGAACTCCCTCGTTCCTCAGGATGCTGTCCCAGGGGATGCTCCACTACGTTCCGCGACACGAGCGGGACGCTTCGCGGACAGAAGCGCTGTCATATGCTGCCAAGTACCAGTCTGGTCGGGATCGAGGATCAACTTTAAACTGCGTTTCTTTCCAATTAGTTTTCTGGGGTGTCCTGAAAACTGGATACGACCGTCGGATAATGCTTCGGCCAAATCAAATCCGCCGCGGGTTTTTAGATCGGCGGCCAGGGTGGAGAGGATTTGGGTGAGCAGGCCGGCATTGCGCCATTTGCGGCAGTGGCGGTAGAAGGTTTGATAAGAGGGGATATCCCGCAAAGAGTTCCCTTGTGCCTCGGGATGCGGTCTCAAGGGATGCTCCACTACGTTCCGCGACGCGAGCGGGAGGCTCCATGGAAATGCACTTCGCGGGTGAAATTTCGAAAGATAAACTTCGGGGAAGTCGTACCAGGGAATGTCCATGGCCATTTTCCAGAGGATGCATTCGAGGATAAGGCGCTCTCGTTTGGGGGATGAATTACGCATATTCGTTCCTCGCAACAGTGAGGGATTTGTAATTATTATGTACCACTGGTCGTCTGTAGCAGCATAAATTAATTTGGTGAGTAAAAGATTCCGCGATCCCAAAGGGACGCTCCAATGATGGGAATACCTTGATTTTCGGAAAAGTGAATGTTCAAAGATTAAAAAATGGTGAGTAAAAAATAATTGAGGTCCCTACGGGATGCTCTAATGACGAAGATATCCTTGTTTCCAGTATTTTGATTGTTTAAAGTTAAAATGATAAAATAGACGCGAAACGAAGAGGAACGAATATTAATCCACTAATTTACACAAATCACCACAAATTTTTCCGGTTATTAATAACCTTCCGCTAATACTGAAGATCTGAGGGGACAGGAGGTTAGACTGCAAGGTTGAGATCTTCGGCGCTTTCAGAAAGGGCTTCTTCAACGGTACGCTGTACTTCGTCGGCTGGGGAAAGTCCGTAGAGGGCTTGGGTGCGCATGATGGCGACGAGTCTACCAATGGCGAGGCTGAATTCTCTCTAAAGGGGACGCTTCGCGGGGCGGAGCAATTCACAAGCCTGTTCGAATTCGGTGATATTCTCCGAGAGTTCGAAGACCCTGCGGATGACAATCCCCCAAAGGGGACGGACACGGCCCGCTGCATGGCGGCTTCGGAGCGGAGTTCGTCGCCGAGAGTGGTTTCGAGGTCACGGTCCCACGGGATTCTACGCGATGCTCGAGGTTGCTGAAGCGGTTCCACGGGGATGCTACGCTAACGCTCCGCGACGGGAGTAAAAGCCGTGTTTGATGGCGTTGGTGTTGTTGGGTTGAGCGCCTTTCTTTCGGGATGATTTATTTGTGTTTTCAGGTTTCATATTGGTATTAATCTATTTGATTGATTGAGGATTTAGAGGAGGATTGAAAGCCTCCCCTTTTTTGTTTATGTGTACTTTCTTTATTATTTGGCATTTTGAAGATAGGAAATTGTTCTACTAATTAACGGCGGAGGACTATGGCCCCCCCGTTTTCTTTTTGACATGAGAAGATACCTCCTAAAATGGATCTTAAAGAGTTTACTAAACATGACAATTTATAGCACAATGGTTCTAAGAAATCAATCGCTTATGGGGGGATTTTTATGCAGGATCAATTGTTAACAACGGATGTTCAATGGAAAATATACGAAAGTGAATTAAATAGTAAGGAAATATTCTTTGGGCTAGTTCAGGGGTATGAGCTAGAACTGGATTACTTTTCTTTGAATGAGCTTAAAGCCGCGAAAGGTCCAATGGGTGCACCTATCGAACGAGTTTTTTACTATGAACCTAAGTCGTTGAAAGAGCTTAATGAGCTGCATACTGAGCACAAGATCACCCGCCGCTCCTTGCGGTCAGGTGCATCGAATTATAGGGCTGACTTATGCCTTGCTAATCGTTTCAAAAGTCCTCAAATTCTTTCTTCTCTGCTTGCCTTTGCAGTATTTCTCGCACAGCCAAGGCCGACATGTCTTCGGCGGCTAGTCTGCGGGCAATTTCAGCAATTGCTGTCTCGTAGTCTGCTTGAAACTCACTCGGAATTTTGCAGTGCACGTCGTGTGTGAATTCCGCCCAGGCGTCTTGAAGTTTCGTTCGAATCTGGATTTCGCAGATCATTCTATCCTCGACGACAGTGCGTTGCTTTCTGCAGGTCTTCACACGATCATAAGAAACATCTGCCAGGAGGTGTATCGCTCTATATCCGCTACGCTTCGGATCTCTGATATAGTCTTCCAGAGACCGCGGCTGAATGCGGAACTGCGTGGTAGCCTGGATGTAGTCAAGTATTCCGTAACAATCATCAACAAACCAGCAAATCACTCTGGCGCCAATAAGGTCCATGACAACTTCGGTCGGATAGCCAAACATGGGCCAGTTAATCTTCTCCAGTTTCGTGAGAAAACTCGCCAATGACTTGACTCTAGAGTTCACGTCAACAGCTTCACGCGGGAGCTCGTTTTCTAAGGTGTAAGCCGAAGCCAGTTGATCGAGTCTGATTTTGAGAAGTTGGCTTATCGATTCCAGTTCATTGCCGTAGTTATCGAAGAACCTAATGGCTCTTTCGGTTAGGAAGTCTTTCCGTTCCTTTCGGGTTCGGGGCTCTGTCATGTTTAATTCCTGCCAATTTTTTCGTCTGCGCAACGCGTTGATCAGTATAATACTAAATTAATATCTTCACTTTGACGAATTATACAAACAATTATTGGGCATAATATGGATGTGATAAACATCGTTTCTTCTGTAAATTCGGTCAATCCCAAAAGGGTAGGTCAGGTGTATCTTTTCTGATGTCCTCACAGCAAAAGCAGGTAGCAATTTGCTACCTGCCGTTGTGCATCTTTTTAAATTTAGGAGTATTAACTACGGGCGGTCTGGAAGAGTTCTTTCAATGCGACCACGATCGTCGCACCAGCCACAAAGGCTACCACAAACGGCAGGACGTATGAAAAAGCAGTCCCAACAACGGGTATAGTATTTAGCGCCGTTGCAGAAAGAGTTAACGCAATCGCAGCTAATAAAAAGCCTCGCGTATCTTCGGCGGTGATATTGAGAAAGCCAACAATCACACCCAGGATCGCCAGCACCCAGATAGCCCACGCTGGTTGAAAGAAAAGCCCAGCTAACACGGCAATTACCAAACCGACAATAAACGCCCATTTACCAATTTGTTCAAGATTCATTTTATTCTCCTTTGACAAAAAATATAGGGGGGTTGATCAATGATTCATGCCATCGTAATGGCGGCAATGTGTTTCACTATGATAGAACACTTGTCCGACAAATAAGTTTCGGATTTACCCCTACTTTTGGCGATCCAGAAGCCGAAAATTACATTTGGATTCAAATCGTAAGTGCAACAGACTGTTCAAAGAATACCTCAAAAGGTGACTTGAATGATTAATATGTATATTTAAATGGCTCTCAATTGGATTGTATCGTAAGCGTAAGCGACCGCCCGGACATTGAAGTAAGATTAGATTTACCAGGGTAACTTCTGGGTTTTGCGCGGCTTTTTGGGCGGTCCGCTTCACGCCCTATAAGGCGACGTGACAGAGGGATTTCAACTAACCTAAACGCCAGATCCGACAGCAAATGCAAAGAGCCGGCAATTTTCGCGTTTAGTTTCATACTTGCGAAGTTTTTACGCTTATAATTTAAGTTGAGGCCTACCAACATCTTCGGAAAATGGATATTACGATGACATTTGAGATTGGACTTACACTCGGAATTATTGTCATGGCGCTGGTCTTGTTTGCCACAGAGAAGCTGCGCGTCGATTTGATCGCCTTAATTGTTCTTTTGTTGGTCTCGATCACGGGCCTGGTTCCCAAGGAGGAAGTTTTTTCAGGTTTCGCCAACCCGGCAGTGATCACCATCTGGGCAGTTTATATTGTTTCCGGGGGGCTTTTCAAGACCGGAGTGGCAGACATACTTGGGTCGTTCATTTTACGCCTGTCGGGTACCGGGGAAGCAAGGCTCATCGCCGTGATCATGCTGGTTTGCGGCATAATGTCGGCCTTTATGAATAACGTAGGAGCAGTAGCGGTGTTAATGCCGGCTGTGATTGGGATTTCGAACAAGACGAAAATCCCGGTTTCCAAGCTGCTTATTCCGCTGGCTTTTTCCTCTCTGCTGGGTGGAAGTATGACCTTGATCGGAACCCCTGCCAACATATTAGCACAAGGCATCTTAGTTGCCCGGGGGCTTCCCAGCTTTGGTTTTTTCGATATCACCCCGATGGGGATCATTGCCCTCTTAACCGGGATTATCTATATGGTGCTGATTGGCCGTCACCTGCTGCCGGTCCGAGTAACTGCTTCTGACCTAATGGTTTCTAAACAGCTGCGAGCTTATATCGGCGAAGTGCAGGTAAACCCCCAAAGCCCATTGGTCGGTAAAAAACTGGGTGAATCTAAGCTGGGAGAAGAACACGATCTTATCGTGTTATCTGTTCGTCGAGACGGGAATTTGCTCACCAGGCTGCACCGCGACTTCATCATCGAACAGAATGACCGACTCATCCTGGAAGGTTCGGCACAAAACCTGATCACCGCTCAGGATGATCTAAACCTCATAAGCCAGCCAAACCCTGATATTGATCTGGTCGACCTGGACACGGAAGATTCCTATATTTTTGAAGCCACCCTTTCCCCCCGCTCCAAGATTGATGGTCGGACTTTGAAGGAAGTCAGATTTCGAGACCGCTTTGGCTTCACTGCCCTGGCCATCTGGCGTCATGGAGATGTGATCACCGAGCGGCTGCGTGATACCCCTTTACATTTTGGGGATGCGCTCCTGCTGCAGGGGCCTCCCGGACGCGTAGCGGCGCTAAATGACGGAAATGAATTCCTGGTCCTGCGGCATGTCGATATCGAAAAACGCGGTCGCAAAAATAAAGCACCTTTGGCTGCCGGGATCATGTTATTAGTTATCGCCCTGGCAATCTTTTCCGACCTCGGTATTGCCACCAGCATGGTGATGGGCTCGGTCTTGATGGTATTGACCGGGTGCCTGACTATGGATGAGGCTTACGATAGCATTGACTGGCGCACTGTCTTTCTGGTCGGTGGCATGCTCACCTTAGGGATTGCGATGGAGAACACCGGCACAGCACAGTTCCTTGCGGATCTGCTTCTGGGCGCGATTGGTGATTGGGGTCCCTTGGCCTTGCTGGGCGGGATCTATTTGCTCTCCGCCCTGATTACCCAGCCGATGTCCAACGCGGCTGCCGTGGTCCTGATGGTGCCTATTGCGGTGGAGATCGCGTTGGGTATCGACGCAAATATCCTGACATTTGTTATGGCAGCGGTAATTGGAGCAGCCACCAGCTTCGTTACCCCGGTAGGCCATAAAGCAAACGTGCTGGTCTTTGGCCCGGGTGGCTACAAGTTTTTCGACTTTA
This sequence comes from uncultured Chloroflexia bacterium, assembly GCA_963753725.1. GTDB lineage: Bacteria > Chloroflexota > Anaerolineae > Anaerolineales > UBA4823 > CAVWDI01. Next base: position 75,899 of record CAVWDI010000011.1, read on the forward strand.
CACGAGTGGGCATTCTCCTGACTGTATTTCTATTTGTCGTCTCGATGATTTTCCTTCCAATTCTCTGGCCATTTTAGATCAAAGTGACGCGAAAGAATCCACTTGGTTTCCCATGCGGGTACTCCTAATGCCACCACTCTTACAATACGCGGGTTTATACGCCGGATGATGCGCTTAATGACACCGCCTTTTCCTAACGCATCGCGGCCTACAAAGATCACAACAACCTTGAGGTTTTTCTCCTTGATCCAGTACTGCAGTTTTACCAGCTCCTCCTGAAGTCTGGCAAGCTCTTTATTGTTAAACTTTCTTTTTAAGGACACCCTACTTTAAGTATTTGCTTTCGTTAAACTTTTTGGTTTTACTCTCCTTTGCTATAGTTAAACTCCTTTATCTGCATATAAATATCTCAATCAATCGATATTAGCCCAGCGCATTAATTTCAGCTAAGCGGTTGTTACGCTTATACTCGACCGCCTGCTCATAAACGCTTATCAATTTTTTGGTCAAGCGCTGGATATCAAAAACCTGCGCCTGTTCCACCGCGGCAGCCTGGAAGCGTGCCTCCAGCGCCTTATTCTCAATCAGCCATTGCATCTCAACTACGTTTTTATTTTCGGACATGGGGGCCTACAGGAATGCCCAGGATTTAACGTCGCTGGGCTCGATCTTTTGATCCATGCAAAAGCATCGAGCTTATGCATGAGGTTGTTATGAACAATGGCGAAAAAATTGGCGTGAAGAACACCGATCAGGTCATGGGTTTTGGCTGGCCATCTCCCATGCTGAGCCAACCCTTCTGCCGCCAGGAATCCAAATATTTTGGTTCCGGCCAGTATTTCCCCGGAATGAAGTCAGAACATTCAACAGGAAATATACGCCCACCACGATTGGATTGTGACCAGCCAAATTCGATCTCCCGATCGCAGCTAGCGCAATTCACATAAAATTTGTCGTTTCCCGGGTTGTCCTCCGGCTCGTATATTTCATACTCTTCTGGTTTGGAAGAAGAGTTATCTTTTGTATATTCACCAAAGTCCCATCGCTCAACTTCATCGTCATTATCTTTCTCTTTATCTTTTTCTTTCTCGATCTTTTCCTTGAATTCAAAGCGCCAGTGATGATCAGCCTCGAGCGGTCCCCATTCCTGCCAACTTTCACTTTCAGGTCCGGCCAGGATTTTCCAAACTCGAGTGACGGTCAATCTATGACTGCCGCAAGTTTTACAGGTGAATTCCCAGGGTTGGTGATCGTTCATTGCATTACTCCTTCTGTTAATCAGCATAACCGGTTTGTATTGGTCCATCGATAGGAAGCTTCCGGGTAAACTTGCAAGATATTTGATCCTGCCTGGTTTTGACTTTTTCATCCGTCCAAAGCGAGGTGTCCGACCAACCCCAACGATCAGGACCAGCGCTGGTGGGTATGGATTCATAAGTTGCTTTTCATTCTTCTCATTTGGGGATGGCCTGGCTGCCTTACGATCGGCCGATGAATCAGCCTTATACCAGCGCAACGCGAGTCGCCCGCGTTGCCTGGCTACTGTCCAAAATCGCAATGCTCAGACGGCAACTTCTTCAGAAACCTCAACCTGAGCCTCTTCTACCCCGGTATGTTTGATCACGTTAAGCGAGCAATCGGGGTAGTTTAGTAGTTTCGCTGTTGTTTACGACGTTCACGAACTTGCCGTTCAACACTGTCTAAAGCGCCATCCAGTGTGGATTGAAACTGCTCACCTTTTTCGGTAGCTGCGATATGATCTGATCCCATATAGACAACAATTGTTGTTTCATATATATACGACGTCTGATGTCCTTGGGCAGGCTGCTTCAAGTTAACGACCCCGCCCGAAATATCGTCGTGACCTTCTGCCAATTTACTAAGCCGGTCTACGGCTAGGGTGTAGATTTCGTTCTCACTTTTCTTCACATCATCAATTTCATTATTAAACTCAATAGGAAAATTTGCTTTGTCCATTTCTTTCACTCCTCTGGCTGTTTAGAACAACGATCGTTTATCGTATCGCAAAGTAATTTGGTTCCTCGGGTTTCAACCACCGCCGCGCAGAAGCGCATGTGATTTGCCGAGGCAAAGCGTGCAGTTGCCATGCTGAGAAATGACGCTTGATCAATAACGAAGCACAGCGGCAGCATATGTCCCACCTGGCACTTTTTCTGGTTCCATGGAGTAGACTATTCCACCTTTCAAATAGCTCTGAACAGCCGCTAGGTCCAGCAGGGACTCATCGCCAGACTCCATTTGATTATGTAATTCTATCTCATTTGTACTCGGATTAAAGGCACCCCATTGCTGCATTCCGGCGGCGACGAACAACGTTTCAACCTGGCCGTGATAAGCAGCTGGGACGATCTTTTCCAATGTGTCTGCGACTTGTTCGCTTGTCTGGCCGGCAAGTTGTTGGTAATGGGCGACAGCCTCTTCTTGTGCTGCCTGAAAGAGAGGTCTAATAATTTCCAAGGCGCTTTTGTGCAACTCGTCCGCGCGCAACAGATCAGGGTTGCCCTTGATGACCATATCGATCAAGTTCGGATACGTGTTGGCCTCTTTATAGATCGGAAGCAAGTATTCGACTCCCGCCAACACGAGCGGTCTCCGATCTTCCTGAAGAAATTCCGCCAAGCCATCCGAGACAAGACGAAAGTAGCGCAGCAGTTCATTCTTGGCGCTTGCGTCGCTGCCACCCCCTTGCCCATGGAATGTTACGGAACCACTCCCAGACATCCTACCAGTGGAACCAGAAGTGTGATGTTGAAGACTCATTTGATGATTGACAGAGGGGATGGCTTCAGCCAGACTGCCGCCCACCTGCCCGATGTCAACTTCGCTGACGCTATAGCGTGTACCATTCAGCAGCCTGACTTCATTCTGGCTCAACGCCAGGATGTAGAATTGGCCGTCGCCAGTTAAGAGCGGCAGCAACGGATTGATGTGGAAATGGTCTGTGACAACCATCAATTCTGCAAAATTCAATGGGAGGCGAAAGCGACGGACTCTGTTGGGAGAGAGAAAAATCGCCAGACCATCACTCTGATGCTGCCAGAAAGTAGAATCCTGCAAGAACTTGCTGGCCGGTTCGAGCATTTTTTGTACATCGCGCCTGCCTACGCCCTGGTCAATTAGGCGCTTCTCAGCCTCTCCAAGCAGGTTTTTCAGCCGTATCGGATCCTGCTGAGCCTCCCTCCCAGTACGATGGGTCGGCATATAGATTGAAACACACCATTGCTGTTCTTTATGCATTAACTGTTCTAACTCGGCTCTAGTCAAAATATCCATTTTCTTTCTCCTGGTCAAAATACACTACATTTCCTGATACTCGCCTTCGACCACGTCCTCCTCACCGCGGGGCTCGCCGTGCCCTTTGCCGTCGGGCTGCCCAGGGCCGCCTGGCTCGGTCGCCGCAGCGCCACTGTACATGGCCTGGGTTAAGACCATTATATCCTGTTGTAGTCCGGCGATCTGCGTACGGATGCGTTCAGTATCTTCCCCCTGCATCGCCTCCTTGAGTGCGTTCACCTGGGCTTAGATCTTAGCTCGATCTGGCGCAGACATCTTTTCACCCAGGTCAAGCAGCGATTTCTCGACCTGGTAGATCGCCTGGTCAGCTTCGTTGCGGGACTGGACGGTTTCCCGGGGGCGATTGTCCTGTGATGCGCTGCGCTGGGTGTATTGTATCATGCGCTCAACATCGGCTTTGTTCAGGTTGGTGCTGGCTGTAATGACGATCTTTTGTTCACGGCCTGTGGTCTTGGATTGGGAGCTACGCTAAATGCTGATGCAAGGTCAGCACAGCTTTGTCACTCATGCAGGCGATCCGATCCTTGCGTTCCTTGGGTTCGAGATATAAATTGGTAAGAAAAAACAAATATTAAAAAATATAAAAAAGAAGAGTTAATGCTATCAGTAATGATTAGGCAATTGTCATTACATTGGTATTTGAAAGGTTTCAATTGTGTAAAAGCTCGTCGTCAATTGCGCACAATTCTTTACAAAAATGAGGATGCTGGAAAAATTGGTGAGAATAGATTAATTCACAATAGGGAAGAAACTTTGTTGCCCGGAAAAGGGACATTTATTTGAGAACTAGGTGATGTGCTCAAATTCTGCACACAGTGGAGGGAGATATGGAATTGAAGAAGAATAATTTGGTGATTAAACGAAATAAGGGCCAGTGGATGAACCGGGCCGATATTCGCCCTTTAGCCCTTAAGTTGTTAAGCTTACAAACCTTTGAGCAGGTTGCCCAAAGCCAGAACTATGAAGCCTATTAAAGCTAACCAAAAAGCATAGGATGCTTCAAGGACTGGCAAGACACCCAGGTATGCGATAAGTCCTAAAACAGCTAGGATCACCGCAATCCAAAATGTAATTACTTTAGGTTGGGAAAGATTCATAATACACTCTCCTTTTAATTAAATCTTATGTATTGAATTAATAAAATGTTTTGTCTAATTCGACCCGTAATTGATTACTAATATTATACTACTCGGGGAGAGATGAGTTGATCAATGTTACCAATTTTTTACTGTTGGTTTTATTGGAGATTGGTTTATAAATTATTTACTTTCGATCACGTCCTAAGGGGGGTGGTAATTATATAGGTCCAAAACGCGACCGGAGGAAACGCAGATACTCAGGTTCATAAACTATTATCTAGTTCCCAATGGGATGATACCCTGGCTGGTACGCTGCCCTACTCCCGAAAAGGGGATGCTTCCCCAGTGGGGCGCTTCGCGGCGTGAAGGGGCGCGGCGCAGAGCGCCGCAACGCGAGCGGAATTAAAATCCGTTTTACATAGCGATGGTGAGCTGTGGGGGAAAAAGTTATAAAAATGGACAGAATTATTTGGGGCTAATTGCAGTTGTACCGCTGGGGTTACTTAAAGTAGAAGAGGCTGCCTCCAATGACAGCCCCTTCTAAATCGCTTTTATTTATTTAGGATTACTCAATATTTCGTAATCTAAGCGCACTATCGTCAAAACGTGCAATTCCATCTTCCACGGTCACAACGATCGGGCCGCCTGATCCGCCGGATCCACTGCCAACCTCAACGCTGGAACCAGCTGAACCCTGGGCTTCCTGGGCTCGGTCATAACGGGTGTCGCCTTCGCCAGCAACAAAACCGGCTGAGGCGGTGCCAACGGCCAACACTAACATAACGGATACGAGTAACGCAACAAAGATTAAGTTTTTCATTTTTTAGCTCCTTATGGCTATATAAGTTTTATGTATTGTTCATATATTGTACACATATAATCCATAAAGTCAAGGCTAAAAGGAGGTTTTAATACACCGCTAATAAACATCCTTCAACCCAACTTTTTGTCGTCAAATAAAGAACAAGATATCGTACGGATAGGTTGCGGTGATTGGTATATTTAAACGTGGCGTCCCTTTGGCACAGCCTCTCGCGTTTTCCGCGAGATTGAAAGAGACCAACGGCCTAGACGTAGACCTGGTGGCTAGACAATAGCCCAACCTGTGCTTGACCTGTGGTCAGTGTCCAATGGGGTTCCACCGAAATGTAAACGCTGCTGTGCTTGCGCGGCGATTGATGTGAAGCGCTTTCCGTATATAATAGGTTTGTTGGGATTGTTTCTTCTCAAGTGAACGACTTGGCTCCTGATTGCGCAATCGCGGCGCCCAGCGTCGTACCTGCTCTGTCTGCTGTATAGCACCAAGTCCAAGGAGGCGAAAGATGAAGATCGGGAACAACGGACAGTCCTATGCAGTCACCATCTGCGTCCTGGCAATGATCCTGGCAGCGATGAATGCGGCGCCCCGCCAAACCTTGGCCCAAGACCGGCCATTGTCACCGGTTGCTTCAACCGAAAACGATCTGGGAGAGGCGCTCCCTCCTCATGGCCGCCCCCCGGCTGATGGCTGCTCGCCCTCGAGTCCTTCCAGCGCTTCAAGCGGTTTCCCCAACTTTGGACGGATCTATCAGGTGACCGACGCGGACACGTGGGGGGATTCTGTGTGGCCAACTTCTGATGGTTATCTCCTCCTGAGCGATTTCGCTACAGCGGATTCCTTTGCGTTGAACCTGACCGAGTTCAATGCTGCCGGACATCCTGTCCACAGCCAGAATTTGTCGATCGCCCCCGGCTGGCCCAAGTCAGCCCGAGCGACCAGCGATGGGGGTTATCTGATCGGAAGCACCATCAAACCAACCTCGAACAGTTGGGAGGGCCGGCTCCTCAAGCTGGGTGCTGACCTGTCTGTGCAGTGGGCCAAAGCCTTCCGGACAGGTTCACCATCGTACGCCCATGTCTCCGGGGTCGCAGAGACGGCAGATGGCGGTTATATCGCTCTGGTGAGGGACTACAGCCGGTTTGGGATCGTCAAGCTGGATTCAACCGGCAGCGTTGAGTGGCAGAAGGGCATTCTTCCAGGGTCAGGGACCACGAGGACGACCGTATATGACGTAATTGAGAATACCTACCTGGACGGGGACGGTCGCAAGCATTGTGGCGGGTACGTCTTGTACGGGGGAATCCAGAGACCTGGCACTGACTGGGACATCTACCTGGCGGCTCTCAGTTGTGACGGCAGCAGCATCCTGTGGCAGCGTATCGTGAGTGGACCCATGTGGGAGGCTTCTCACAGCGAGGGCAGCCTCTTCTACGATGATTTTACGAATTTAACCGTCGTCCAGGAACGCAATGGCGTCAATACCCAGGACGCAGACCTTCTCCTCGCGGCGACGACCGATTTCGTATGGCTCGAATCAATCGTTTTTGCTCGTACCGTTCAATGTGAAAGGCGGAAAGACTTTATCATCGACGCCGACCTTCGGCAAGATCAAGATCCTGGACGGACCCGACTATGAGCGCGGAGTTGGTCCCTTTGGTGGACCGAATCTTTTACGGCTGTCTGACGGTAATCTGCTCCTGGGCGGTTCAATCTATACCTCCAATCTGGCCCAGGCACAGGCGTTCCTTGTTAAGATCAAACCCAACCTTGACGTCGTCTGGCAGTACACCTACGGTGCGCAGGAAGAGATGGTCGGGCTGTATGAGGTCCCTGAGGGCATTTTAGCCTCGGGTGGAGGCTCCCTGGGTTTCTTCCTTAGGCTGGCTCCAGATGGCACGGGCGAAGATCCCTGTATAACAAGGACAGCCTCCAATCTGACCCTCAGCAGCGTATCGCCTCAGATCATCACTCCAACCTACACCCTCGATGATGGCACGCTGCAAATCGAGGACGTGACGGTCACAATGGCAGAGGCGAAGGTGAACCTCGTGTGCCCTGAGTTCCTCAATCTGCCGCTGCTGCTGCGTTCGCACTGAGCGCAAAAAGGACCTCTGGGAGGGCAGAAAGCCATCAGTAACCTCCGTTCCGCTGTTGGCCATGGGTTTCGTTTCTATTTCTAGCCAGTTAGTGGTCGTATGGGAAAGGTACGATCATCCAAAAATGGGAGTTTCACTTCTCCCCCGTGCGGTGCAGGTCCGTTTGGATGAGACCGGTCGATAATACCTGGGATAAACCAACAAAGCCGCCGGTATGAGCCAGCGGCATTCATCTAAAAATTTGTCTTCCAAAGAACCGGGGTGTTTTTTTGGTATGCGAATTTTTTTATTTTTCTATTCGCCGTTCAGAAGTCCCATTTTCTCATAGGCATTGCTCATAGCCAGCCAACGAAATGCAGATACATCGTCTGGATTTGTGCTGTAGTTGAGTATCCCCAGATTTTGGTAGCCTTTAGCGAGAGCATTCCAACGGAAGGCGGATACATCGCCGGCATCAGTGTGGGTGTTGAGCAATCCCAGTTTCTGGTAGCCTTCAGCTATTGCGTTCCAGCGGAATGCTGAGACGTCTCCGGCCTCGGTGTTGGTATTGAGCAAACCCAACTGTTCGTAGCCCTCAGCTATGGCGTTCCAGCGGTAAGCCGAAACGTCGTCCGGATTGGTGCTGTAGTTAAGCATCCCTAACGTCTGGTAGCCCTCAGCGGTTGCGTTCCAGCGGTAGGCGGATACATCGCCGGCATCGGTGTGTGTGTTGAGCAATCCCAGTTTCTGGTAGCCTTCAGCTATTGCGTTCCAGCGGAATGCTGAGACATCTCCGGCATCGATGTGGGTGCTGGGCAAAGATAGATTCTGCGTTATTTAATTCAACAGTAAAGTGATTGGCAGCCATCAATTCTGGGTTTTGGCTTTGTGAAATTGTCGTTTGTGAATTGATGGACAGGCTGGCAAGGTTTAGTTCCGGATTGGCGTAGATGGAAGCAGGCTGGATGACTTCGACGCCCATCATTGCGTATTTCATCTCGATGGACAGTACGGGTTCTAATGGCAATCCAGCATGGGAGGCAAATACCGCGCCAACAGTAAGTACCAACATAACGGATACAAGCAGTACTACAAATATTAAGTTTTTCATTACTTCTCCTTTGGTCATGTATTAATCGTACCAATAATATCTAATTTGTCAATATATAACATGAAATGTTCATACAACTCTCATGAAACGAATACTCCCAAAATAGGACTGGTTCTTTAAGAAATTCATCCGCAGCGCAGTCAGCGCAGTGAATTGTCCATTAGGATTAATAATTCGTTTGAGGCATCCATCCCCACCACATTCCCGTCAATTCCGACATTTATCCAGAGCCGTGAAGCGTTCCGAGCCGCCAAAGAAGTCTCGAGGATTCTGGAAATCAACTACGAGACCGCCAAGATCTACCTTAAAGACTTCTCCAGCAAGGACCTTGTCAACAAGACAGACCACGGCAACACAATCTCCGAATACGCTACCAGCTTGCTGGGGGATCGTATCGTGCTCCATGCGACGAGGTGATCTATTGCTTCAAAGAGAAGACCGCCCCGCTTCATTAGAAAACTCCCCGCTGCGTGACCATCTTGTCCAATGCGAAATGCAGAAATGTAAAACAAGATGGCCGCGGAGTGTCTCTTTGAGACATCTTGCAAAATCTAAATGTATGAATGTAAAACAAGATGCCCGCGTAGCATCTCTATGAGACATCTTGTACAATACTTATAAAGAAGATATGAGACATGATGGTCGCTGAGTGTCTCTTGGGGATATGTCGTGGACAAATTATCAATTTGTCCAACAATGAAAGAAGGAATAATCAATTGTTAAAATTCCGAAGTTTCAGCAGCGAATTTATATTTGCCAGGCAGCGCTGCGGGGCAAATTCCAAGAACCCAGGATGATATAATGGCTGTGATTGGGGGATTTAAACCATCGGAAAGGTAAGCGAGCGCAGCGGCTGCTTAATTGTGGAATATGTCCCATAACATCAAGCACAACATTTTTGGGACATTCTCAAGAAGGTGGAGGTGTAACATGACAGCCTTGAGGACCGTTTCCAAATTATCCTCGATTTCGATTTTAATTTGTTTACTGCTGGCCGGAAGTATGGAGACCTCTTTTGCCATTCACAACCGGGCACTGGACGCTGCGGCATCGGACACCAGGGATCCTTTCGCCGACCTGGTGGTGGGCGCGCCGGGAGAAAATCTCTATGATTCGACATTTGATTATGAAGATGCGGGCATCGTACATGTGATTTACGGTTTCCCGTACGGTCTCGGGGCTCAAGACAATGAGACCTGGGACCAGGACATGGATTTCAGCCAGGATAAAGTCGAGCAGGGAGACGGATTTGGGCATGCCCTGGCGAGCGGGGATTTTAACGGCGACGGCCGCTTCGATTTAGCCATCGGGGCGCCGTTCGAAGATATCGGTACCGGGCCGAGTGAAAAACGCAGCGCTGGCGCCGTGCACGTCATCTACGGTTCCAGCTCGGGAGGCTTTACCTCCGCAAACAACCAATTCTGGCACCAGAACAGTACCGATGTTTTGGGCACTGCCGAAGAATTCGACAATTTTGGCCGCGAGCTGGCGGTGGGTAATTTTAACGGGGATGACTATGATGACCTGGCGATTGGGGTGCCCTTCGAAGACTTCGAGTACGGTCCCACGCTCGAAAACGGCGGCAGCGTGATCGTGCTGTACGGCTCGGCGGGAGGCCTGCACCCCACTGCAGTTTTGAACAACCAGATGTGGCACCAGGATAGTGATGACGGCGTTAAAATCGCAGACGATATAGAAGCATATGATGTATTCGGATCAGCCCTGGCATCCGGGGACTTCGACAACGACGATTACGATGACCTGGCGGTGAGCGCTGTTGGTGAGGATTCGTTTTCGAAGGAAAATATCGGTGTGGTTCACATTTTATACGGTACCGCGGACGGGCTCACGGCCACCAGGAACCAGCAGTGGGAGCAGTACGATTGGGGCAGAGGCGCTGAATCCGAAGATGACGACTACTTCGGAAAAGCCCTGGCAGCCGGCAAATTTGATGGCGACCCTTATGATGATCTTGCAATCGGCGTTCCAGACGAGGATATTGAATTGTCGCCAGGCACAACTCATAGAAGATGCCGGCGCTGTGAATGTCCTGTTCGGATCGGAGACCGGTCTTGATGACGGAGAGGTGCGTTTTTCCTATCAAGATGGCGAGGATATCGAAGAGAGTCCAGAAAAAGACGACCAGTTTGGGTTTTCGCTGGCCGCGGTTGATTTCTCCGGCCGCGGATTGGATAATCTGGTGGTCGGTGTCCCTTATGAAGACCTGGGATCCCCAAATGTAATAGATGCCGGCGCGCTGCATGTGTTGACTTATTACGCATTTGGTAGTCATAAAGGGACAGCCTCAACCTTCTTTCACCAGGGCAGGTTTAACATCTCCGATGAACTGGAGTTATCCGACAGGTTCGGGTTTTCCCTGGCAGGCGGTGATTTTAATGGCGACGGTGAAGTGGAACTGGCCGTTGGCAGTCCCTACGACAGCTGCGAGCATACTGGTGATGGAACTGTGATAGTGATTTACGACGCCACCTGGGATGGGGAGGGCATAACCAGCCCCCAGCGCTGGTGCCAGGGAGGCGATTTAAAAGAAAAGGCAGAGGCCGGCGATAATTTCGGATATGCTTTGGTTTCTATACCCGGCAGCGGCGCCCTGCCTTTCCGCAGTTATTTACCCAACATCATGCGGGATGAATGATGGGATTGAGTCCTTTGAATTGCAGGATTGAAATAATATATATCTGTAATAACTTTATTCCACGAATTGACACCAATCATCACTAATCTTTTTTAAAACCATTAAACCACTGAGACACAAAGTCCCAAAGGGATACTCCGCGAAACACTGAGTATTTCAAAGGTGTCACTCCCTAAAAGGAATGCTCCATTGTATTACGCGATGTGAGGAGCGTCCTTTTAGATCTCGAATTTTACCCCCTGCCACTTTGGGAGCGGAGGGATGCAATATCTTTCACCAGCTGTCATTGCGAGTGCTGAGTGCAGCGCGTGGCAATCTCTTCTGTAAAGGTTGAGATTGCTTCAGCCCACAAAGCGGGCTTCGCAATGACACTGATCAGGCAGCGTTCCTTATTGGGGAATGAAAATGGGAGAAAGGAGATTGCTGCGACGGGCACAACCCTTTTTGTAGTGTCAAAACGGATGTGCTGGATATGCGGTGCGGTGTCCCGGAAATGAACTTATTCAATTGTTGAAGTTCCAACGTTTATGTACCGAGTTTAAATTTTGCCCGACGGTGATGCCGGTAATGAATGAGGGAATGCTGAGCTGTAGGGAATAAGTTGTAAATATGTAACAGAATTATTTGGGGCTAAATGCAGTTGTACCGATGGGGTTACTTAAAGTAGAAGAGGCTGCCTCCAGAGACAGCCTCTTCTAAATAGCTTTTATTTATTTAGGATTACTCAATATTTCGTAAGCTAAGCGCACTATCGTCAAAACGTGCAATTCCATCTTCCACGGTCACAACGATCGGGCTGCCTGATCCGCCGGATCCACTGCCAACCTCAACGCTGGAACCAGCTGAACCCTGGGCTTCCTGGGCTCGGTCATAACGGGTGTCGCCTTCGCCAGCAACAAAACCGGCTGAGGCGGTGCCAACGGCCAACACTAACATAACGGATACGAGTAACGCAACAAAGATTAAGTTTTTCATTTTTTAGCTCCTTATGGCTATAAAAGTTTTATGTATTGTTCATATATTGTACACATAAAATCCATAATGTCAAGCCTTAGAGGAGGTATTAATACAACGCTAATAAACATCCTGCAGCCCATATTCTGGTCGTCAAATAAAGAACAGGATGCCGGTCGGGAGGCTGAGCGGCTGATTGCTCCTAATTGATAAAGATTGCCGCGACAGCAAAAACCGTCCCTTGAAAAACAGGGATTAAAACTGTATTGCATATAAATTTCAATTGTTAAAGTTCCGACGTTTACGTATCGAATTTAGATGTTTCTGGAGGCGATGCTTAATAATATAAGTGCAATGATAAGCTTCTGGACACTACTCTGATTTGTGTAGAGCAATACTTTTCATAGTGTCTTGAAGAACAACTTCATTGTTGAATATTTGAAAAGGTTGATGAATTCTTTGGAATACTCAATCGTCGATAATCAAACTATCACTCTAGTTTATAATGATTTTATTGCCCAATCAAATATGATTTGGAGAAATGAATGAAATTATTTAGAATTAATTCTGATGGCAGTTTTGATGAATTCATGACAAAAGAATTTTAAATCGAATTCGAAGAAAAGAATTTGGAGAATTGGCTTGAAGCAAACCCCGAAGGAATAATTGAAGATGGGAAAATTCTAATCATTGGTCGCCAAGTTACTACAAATTTGGGAGGTTACATTGATCTATTAGGTGTTGATAAAGATGGTGATTTAATTGTTGTGGAGCTCAAACGAGATCGAACTCCTCGAGATACGCTTGCACAGGCACTTGAATATTCTTCATTTGCAGACCGTCTTGACTTTCAACAACTAGAGGAAATATTCAAGAAATATTTAAATGATAATTCATTGGATCTTGCAGAATATCATACAATTTATTTTGGTAGAGATAACAATGCTGCTGTTGCATTCAACAAGGATCAAAGAATTGTGATTGTTGGACAAAAGATTACTCCTGAAATTAGGCAAACATCAGCATACCTTCAATCTAAAGGAATTAATATCAATTGTATTAAGTTCACTTTCTTTCAAACTGAGGATGGTAAGCAGTTAATGTCACAAGAAGTTGTAGTGGGTCGTAAATCAGAGAAACCAACCACAGTGTCATCGGGGTCGTTACCTAAAGTTACAAAAGAAGAATTTTTGTTGTCACTTGACGAAAGTGGAAGATTGTTGTTTTCAAAAATTCTAGAATTTGCTGGCCGAAACTCAATGCCAATCCACTGGGGAACAGAAGGATTTTCTACTTAAACGTGGACCTTGATGGTGACCATGTATCTATTGTTTACTGTTATCCTCCTGATTGTATATACAAGCAAACAATCTATACAGATTTCTTCCGTTCGGGTGGTGTATTTTCCAAAACAGATATTTCGGAAGAAGTTCAAAATAAAATAATAAAAGACACTCAAAATTCTGACTTATTTATTCCAGCAGGATTTGAGTATAAATGCATCATTGACCATAATTTTTCTGAAACAGAAGAAAAATCTCTGTTTAGTTGGATAGAATCAGTACGCAACCAGATACACTCTTTTGGAATCAAAAATTAAATCTAAATTGAAGTATTAAACCAGTTTGATTCGTTGGTGAATGAGTGGGTGAGGGGAGTATATCTGGTTGATCTTGATAATCGTAATTAATTGCTCGGTTTTGAAATCACCAGGAGTTGTGCAGTTCAAATTCTAAGGTGACTTTCCAGCCGTTTTACCTTTAAAGGGGATGCTGCCCGAACGCTTTGCATTATCTCTATCCCTGAAGTAGTGTTTTTTTCCATTTATTTAATAAAACCTATATCCCATTTGGGTTGATATTCCTTAAATATTCAGATTTTCTATTGACACAGAACATAAGTTCTTTCTAAAATCTAAAAAACTATCCAAAAAGGAGCACCCATGCCCACTGATTACATCCGCCGTATCGTCAACCTCGAACATCGCGACTACGACGCCATTAACATAGTTCGCTCACGACAGAGGCCTCGGTAAAAAAGGCTTTTCCGCAGCCCTGCGCCTCATCATCCGCGAATGGCAGGAATTCAAATCCATGCTCACATGTCTGGAACGCTAACCCATCCTTTTCTCCCTGCACAGTCATTGCGCTTGTCCTGACCGCGGAGTGCTTTCCAACGGAGCGTCCCGCGTTTTTTGCGGGAGCAAAGCGAAGGAACTCGTGGCAATCTCCTACCCGGGTGAATAAACCCAACCTTATGACTGACTCTGCCTCAACCCTCCCTACCCACGAACAAACCTTCCTCCGCACCATCAAAAAGACCGCCGTTGTCCTCCTCCTGCTCCTCATCCTGGACCGCTCCATCACAGCTAGAGAGGTCTCTCGAATCTTGCAGATCAACTATGAGACCGCCAGGAACTACCTCAAAGACTTATCCAGCGCTGACCTGGTCAACTTTAACAAACCGTTAGCCGGATGCGGAAAACCAATATGATTTGCCAAGCACTTAGGTGCCTCAATTACTCCAAAGAAATCCTTGCCAAAGATGATTTGTTAGCTTAGATTTAAAGAGAAATTCTGAATGAAATTATTTTTAAATCCCGATTTATTCACGGCATCGAAACAAGCTGAAGTAGATACCAGAGAAGGGAGATGAAATGAGTAACAAAGAAAAGATATATCACATGGTAAATGTAGTTGCCATTCCTATAAGTTTCTTGTCCGCAGTTCTATTGGTTAGAATGGGCCGCATGGCAGATGCTGGTCAGATATCAATGAGTAGCCGTGTTATGTCACTTTCATCTTTACTGCTTTTTGCTATTATCGGTATGAGTGGAATTTGGATAGTAGTAAGCGGATTGATCAATGCAAATATTAAGGCAATGGTGAGGAATGGCGAAAAAGGTAAATTCAAAACTTACGCGGGGATAGTTTCATTTATTATTATCTTGATTGTGTTGAGTTTATTCACCCCTCTTTGGATGATAGGTCTGGCGGCAATAGCTGTTTATTTGTTCGTGATTTCTTCCAAAGCACTAATCATGAACCATTAATCCGAGTTGATCTGATAGTTTGTAACCTTTATGTATCTGTAAGCTTAGAGGTGGCTTATTTCACTTCATCCGATTTTTTTTGAAAATTGATTAAGGGTTATGTTACGGTAAATTCGTAGTTTAGTACAATGGTTTTTTATCGGCGGTTTCGGCTAACCCCACATGCAGCCGACCCAGCGGGGCTGGGAGGGTGAGCTAGGCGAAAAATGCAATCGAAGGTTTTGGTTTACAATAATCGGGATTGAAAATCCCCGCTGGGTCGGCTAATGAAACCGTTGGGAGTCAGAATAGAATAAGAAGCAAAGATGAATAATAACTGTGTGCCATATCCGAGAAAGAAATTGTACTTGATAATGACAGTCCCCATGATTGTGATGTATGTTGTCATTGCTGTGTATCTTTGGCGTGTTAGCACAGCTTATTTTGTGATCTATCTGGTATTGTTTATCACTGTGGCAATATCCCAAAGTTACGTTTGTGCGTACTGGCAATGTCCCTATGTGGGTAAGTTTGCACCTTGTGTGGGCGGGTTCTGTTTGCCGTCCAGTCAAATCGCTCGATTATTAAAGAATGTCAAAAGAACTGAAAGAATCTACAACATCGTTGTCACCTTGGCGTTTGCGAGTTTTCTGGGGATAATCATCTTGCCGATTTATTTTCTGTATCAACAGGGAGCAGCATACCTGTCGGTGTATCTTGGTATCATTTTGATCTATGCAGCTAGTTTTTTGTGGCTGATCTGTCCGGTATGCGGTACAAGACAAGTTTGTCCGGGTGGGCAAACGTCCACGAAGTTGAGAGAAATAATCATCGGGGAATGACGCCCAACCCCGCGCAGAACTCAACTCAGCTACGCCGGAGGATGAGGGTGGCGGTTCAGATACAATCAAAATGAGCAAGCAATGTGTCCGGACAGCGCCGCCTCGCGGCTCACGCCATTGTTATTCGGCCTCGCTGCTGTCTGAAAAGCATTAGATTGGAGAATGATGATGGATATTCTGAAGATTGTCATCGGGGTTGGAATAGCTGTAGGAATCGCTGGGTTTGTGTATGTTTTTGTGATTCTGCCCTGGCAGTTGCGACGAGGAGCATCCAATGCCAAAATTCAACGCTCTCTACCTGGTGATGATATAGTCCCTAGTCCCAAGAGCGGGTACACACAGGCAATCACCATCAAGGCCCAGAAATCTGAAGTCTGGAAGTGGTTGGTGCAAATTGGGTACAAGCGTGCAGGTTGGTATACTTACGACTTTTTGCATCGCTTGGTAGGTATTGCAGGTTGTGTGGATGATGAACGCCGTTCCGCAAAACGAATCATTCCAGAGCTGCAGGACTTGGGGGTCGGGGATGTAATCGAGATAGCGCCAGGATTGGGATATACGGTAGTAGGTCTTGAGCCAGAGCAAACGTTGATTCTGCAAAGCATAATGGACTCAGGCAAGTGGGTATCGGTGTCCAGCGATGATCCATTGCCAGAGAAGTATCTCCGGTCGAGCTGGGTATGGTTTCTTGAAGAGATAGATGAAAATACAACACGGCTGATCGTTCGAGTACGAAGTGATCATAATCCTGGATTGCTGAGCACCTTGAGCACACGCATTCCAAATGCAGTGGGGAGATTGCTAATGCAGCCGAGGACGCTGCGAGTGCTCAAGCAGCGGGCAGAGATGGGCGTGAGTTAGAAGGGAAAAGCTCTTTGCAGGGCGGTATTGAATGTTGGCGAGATTGTTTGCAGTAGGAAGAACATTTATGCACATGTGGAGGGCCGCATAACAAGTCGATGGAGCCGACCTGCTAATCGAGTTTCGTATTGAGGTAGTTTTCGCTTTCGAAACGTTCTGGTTCAATTGCAGTCACACTGCGAAACCCGCAGGCGCCTCAGCTCAAAACCGTTGGCCACACCAAATTGAAAACGAAGGAAATTTTTATGGAAGCACAAAATGTTCTGATTAGAGACGAAAAAGACACTGATTATAGAGTTATCTCGGATGTAACTAAATCAGCATTCGAAACGATGGAGATCAGCAATCACACTGAGCAGTTCATCATTGACGCACTACGATCTGCGAAGGCCTTAACAGTATCATTGGTTGCGGAGATAGACGGCCTTGTTGTGGGACATATTGCATTCTCTCCCGTAACTATGTCGGACGGCACCAATGACTGGTACGGACTCGGTCCCATTTCAGTACATCCAGACTTTCAACGCAAGGGCATTGGAAAGGCACTTATACAAGAAGGATTGTCACGTTTGAGAAAACTCAAAGCGAAAGGTTGCTGCCTGGTGGGGCATCCAGAATACTATCGACAATTTGGGTTTAACAATGTTGAAGGGCTAGTTCATGAAGGCGTTCCCCAAGAAGTGTTCGTCGCTCTTTCATTTGACGGGGACATACCGCAGGGCAATGTCATGTTGCATGAAGGATTTAAAGCAAGTGGCCAACTTAGCGCTCCAGCGGACGGCTAATCGCCGCCGCTGAACTTGCGGCTGTAAAAGCCGTGCTTGAGGGCGTTGGTGTTGCCGGGCTGTCCCCCTCTTTTACGATTAGTTTTTGTATCTTTATTAGCAGCCATTGTTATTTTGAGATTTCGTAATTTGTACGAACGGGGGATTGTAACCCGCCATTTTTTCTAGTTGCCATTTTCAATAATTCCTATTGGTTTAATGATTGGATTAGATTTTGATCAAAGAAGTAGGCGGCACTAAAGTCCTCCGCGTTTACAGTTTTTGCCATTTGTATTTTTCATTGTCTAATTAAAATAGTCTTACTTGTATTTGATGGACGGGGGATTGAAAGCCTCCCCTTTTTTGTTTATGTGTACTTTCTTTATTATTTGGCATTTTGAAGACAGGGAAATTGTTCTACTAATTAACGGCGGAGGACTATGGCCACCCCGGTTTCTCTTTGGCATGTTAAGAGGCCTCCTTTATAAAAAAACAATGGAGATAAATTACACGCCAATTAATAGCACAAAAGTTCTAAAAAATCAATCGCTAATGGGGGGATTTTGGCTGATTAAGCAGATGCGGCTGACGGGTAAGTGTCTCAGAAAAGACTGCACATTTTGGGGAAAACAAAGATTATATACATGTAATAACCGGTCATTGGAGCCATACCTCATCTTTCAGTATAAATGCAATTTTCAACTTATGTTGAAATATATAAAATTGATGAAAATCTATTGACAAAATGTATTTTCACTGGTAAGATAATTTTCAACTGTTCGTTGAAAATGGTGAATAAGATGAAAATTAAAAATATTGAAATTAAAGCTATGGATGCCATAATCAAGAGTTTTCAAGACATACCCTTCGTGAGGATTAATAGTGTCGAAGTCGAACCTGATTTTCGCAATATAAACCCTGATATAGATATAAGACTACAATCTGCAGATAAAGATCTATTTTTGATAGCGGAAATCAAAAATAACGGCGAACCGCGTTGCGCCCGTCAAGCTGTGAGCGAGATTCTTTCATATATAAAAAACACCGGAAGTGATTACGGGATTTTTATCGCCCCGTATATTTCTTCAAAGGCTGCAGCGATTTGCCAAGCAGCAGGAGTTGGGTATATCGATCTGGCTGGAAATTGTTATATTTCATTTGAGCGCATTTATATCCACAAAGAAGGAAAGCCAAACCCATTCAAGAGGAAGCGGTACCTAAGGACATTGTTCTCGCCTAAGGCAGAAAGGATCCTGCGCGTCTTGATAACTGCCGGTCCGAAAGAATGGAAAGTAAAAGAATTGGCAGTTGAAGCCGACGTCAGCCTGGGTCAGGTCTCTAATGTGAAAAAATTGTTAGCCGACCAGGAATGGATAGATGAAAAGACGGTAGGGTTTTCACTCAATGATCCGCTTTCTCTGATAGGGGAATGGTTGGAAAACTACCAGTTCCAGCGCAACGATGTCTTATATTTTTATACAATGTCAGGGATTTCTGAGTTTGAATTCAAACTGGGGGAGTTTTGTAAGAGAGAAAATATTCGCTACGCTCTAACTGGGTTTTCTGGATCTACCAGGTATGCGCCGGCAGTACGCTACCAGAGAGCAGCAGCGTATGTAGAGCAGGATTTTGAAAAGATGATTGAGTCAATAGACATAAAAGCTGTTGACAGCGGAGCAAACGTGCTGCTGCTGAAACCATATGATGAAGGGGTATTCTACGGAAAACAAGAACAAAATGGTTCAATCATAGTTTCGGCTGTACAAAATTACCTGGACCTGTCCAGTTTTCGAGGACGAGGACAAGAAGCAGCTGAAAAATTACTAGAAAAGGCGGTACTGAAAAAGTGGTGAGCAGGCGGGATTACTCGGAAATAATTGTCGAGGCAGCGCGGAGTGTATTAATCGAAGTGGTCAGAATACTCGGTGAATATGGGAATGAGATGGTAGTGGTTGGCGGCTGGGTTCCAGAGCTGCTGCTGACCCATGCGGAAGAAAAACACATTGGAAGCATAGATGTGGATATCGCTCTGGATCACAGGAAGATAGGTGAAGCCAGATATAAAACCATTATGGAACATTTATTGGCGCACGGTTATGAACAGGGAAAGCAACCCTTTATATTCTTCCGTAAAATTGAAGTCGAACATCAAGAAATCCAGGTTGAAGTGGATTTCCTGGCAGGTGAATATGAAGGCACAGGAAAAAGCCATCGAGCCCAAAGAGTGCAGGATGTGCTGCCACGAAAGGCGCGCGGGGTTGATTTAGCTTTTGAAAAACCAGAGAAGGTCATTATTCGAGGTCGTCTTCCAAATGGCGGCCAGGATATTGCAGAAATCCAGGTGGCTACAATCCCCAGTTTCATTGTCATGAAAGCTATAGCTATGAAAGGGCGATTGAAAGAAAAGGATGCCTGGGATATCTATTACTGCATTATGAATTACCCGGGCGGATTAGAGATATTGATTTAAGAACTGCGCCCGATGGCAGAAATCCGGGTGGTACAGGAAGCGCTTGCCAACCTGGCTGAAAAATTCGCATCTGCGACTGCTGTGGGCCCAATACATGTTGCAGATTTTTATGAAGTAAACGATGAGACAGAGAGAGAAGTTATACAACGAGACGCGTATGAACGGGTCTCATACCTGGTGAAAAACCTAGGAGTAAATCCTGGTTCGTGACAAGCTCGGCGGTTTCCCGGCCTGCTTCCCCAGTCACAAAAACGATATCGGGAGCAGTGGTCTGAGCAACCAGTGTCGGATAACCTTTTGCCTTGATCACATACCTGCAGCCCAGTGCTTCAATCGTTTCCAGGATATCTTCATCAAAATAACCGCTGTCCATGCGAAATGTAATTTCCAACCCATCTTCTTTGAGATGGGCAATGATCTCCTTGATCATTCCTGCTGCACCATTTGCCGTGTAGGTGTCCCCACTTCTTACATATCCAGTCAGGTAAGCCTTGATTTCATCACAGAAAGCAAACTGGAGGTTGTAACAGGGATTGCCTGGCTTTTTGGGATTGTATCCTTTGGCTGTTCCTTCCAGGTGGCCCTCCACATTGACAACACTGCTGTCAATATCAATGGTGATGGATTTGAGCTTGCTCCTCGTCAGAAGCTTTCTGAAGACTTTGAAATTGATTTCTCGCAGCATTTGGGTTGTTTTAAAGTTGAAGTGGCCCAGGAATCGGGATACCGTTTCCGGTTCTTTGACCGAAATGGTAAACTCGTTGATCAGGGGATCGCTTTGCAGCAGTTTCAGCCGTTCCAGTTTGTCAATGCCGATCAAGTTGTCGCAGAGTATGGTTTTGATGTGGTTCATTTTGATCTTGTTGGTCGATCCGTTCTCAAAAACCAGATCATGATCGATCAGGTCAAAGATCCCATATTGATCTTGCCCATGAGACATAAATAGCGATTTCATCTCCCAAATTGAAGGGAAATCGACTTAAATTGCCCTATTTTTCGCAAAAATTGACGATTTTCTAACTTCCGTCTTTCCTTCACTGATTTGGTGACGTAGAATCCGGATTACAGTAAATACATTGGCGTCGGTAACGGCTCTTCCTCCATCAATTCCTCGCGATCTCACCACTTTCTGAAGCAACCAAATCCACAGTATTAGGCTCAAAGGCAGAACCCAGCGATCGAAGTTCTTCACAAGTTTTACTCCAACCCTCTCCTGTCCAGCATCCCCATCCATCCCTGCCAGAAGGCGAGGATTTGCTCAGTCCTAACCTTGGGAACCAATTACCAAATTCCTCCGTCTCTAATATAATTAACCATTAGATTCTTTGAAGGAGGCGGAGATGTTCGGAAAGTTTATAAGCGCAGTTTTGATCGTACCGGTTTTATTTGCGGCAGCAGCACAGGTGTCACCTTCGGCAGGAAAGATTGGTTTGCTGCTTGATCCCGGCAGTACCACAGCTCAAGCCCAGGAAGACACGCCTCCCTGCAGTCCGCCGGCCAGACCGGCTGGACCCGGTGAGGGTGGTGGAGACAGCCTGGCCTATATCGAAGCTATCGAACGCACGGCAGACATGCCGTGGGACGACCAGGCTCGGCGCCTGGCGGACCAGTACGGCATGGATATCCTAAACGTGACCTGGGAGGACACCGGGCGCTTCTACAATTCTTCGGTGGGACCCAATATCTCGGACGTGACCATCCAGGTGCAGCACATGGAACCTTATACCTGCGATTACGTACTGACCCTGATGCCGGTAATCCGCTATCCCAATTTCACTGACCTGACCGCCGACATCCCCATGGATAAGTTTTACCTGCTGGTAGGGAACGAAGAGGATGAGCAGCTGCATAGAGTCACGCTGGAGGAGTACCTGGGAAATTTCCGGGACTACCTTTCGGACCCCCGTTCGTGGAAAGGCTGGGGGGATTCCCTGCTGGCGGAGCGCGACACGCACGTGCTGGTCAGCGCCCAGGCCGCCTTCCTGCCGGTGCCGCAGGAAGGTACAGCCGAATTCAACCCGGTGATCTTCAACTACCAGTCCGAAGAAGACGATCCGGCGGTACTGACCATTGTGGCTACACGCGAGGGCACCAGCGCCACCGTGATCGACAACGTGCGGGATGCCTTCCCGGCGGGATACTCCTGGGGGCAGCGCCTGTTCTTCAACCAGGACGGCGAACGGGCCAGTTTCACGGGAGAGCGGCTGAGCGATTTTGAAGATCAGCTGGAGGATTCTTCGGGCGGTCCCTCAGATGGAACGCTCCGCGGCACCCGGGTTGATTTAAAAGACAAAGGGCTCAACATGGTGATGATCATCCAGGTGCCTTTGAAGCAAAAATCCCTCCGTATGCCGAGCATTGGGATTTCCGAGGATGCAGAAATGGCGCCGCTTGCGCCTATGGAAGCGGAATCGACCAGCGACGTGGAGCAGGCAGTGATCGGCCACGGCGAGGTGGAGGGACCGTACACCGAGATCGACGGGCTGAAAATCAGACGCGATGAGCGCTTCCCCGTGCGGGTGACGGTGCAGTTCTACAAGGCCACCAGTAATGGGATCGTTTCGGAGCAGGACATGCAGGAGATCGCTGACGAGATCGAGCGGGTGTATTCGGAAGCGGACTATGTCGGCAGCCTGGTCGTCGGCGGCGCATCAGACCGCCCGACGGAATACGAGGGCGACAAGACCGAGCCCGAAGGATGGTGGAATGCTTTCTGGTACCGCTTTGAGAGGAACACCGGGATGGATGAATTTGACGCCCGGGAGTTGTGGGAGCAGCTGGATATTTTTCCCGGATTTGATGAGTGGTGGATTGAACGGGAGTAGATAAGACGGATTATTTGCCCCAAATAATTTGGGCTTTTCCCGAATTGTGTCACTCTGACTATAGTCACCTTCAGGTGAGCGTCTCCACAATTCGTGCTGAGCTGTTCAGTCAGGAGAAAACTAAATATGGTGTCATTGCGAACGCAGCGCATTTTAATCTCGACTTTTTAGAGAGCGGAGTGTGGCAATCTCCTCTCTAATCTGGAGATCGCTTCGTCGGACTTAGTCCTCCTCGCGAAGACACTATCAAGTTTCTTAGTAGCGCCGCGCAGCGTGCCTTCGGCGAAGCGAAGAGTTCAGATTCTTCTGCTCCCTAAAAAACAGGAATTAAAATCCGCATCAGAATGACAATCCATATTACTCTATGTGACTGACTACTAAATTCTTATCCTTCAAAATGAAACGCTGTCCGGATGTCTCAAATTTTCCTCAGATTGGTTTTTGCACACATAACGCAGCATTATCCACCGCAGGTAGATCCCGGGGTGAATCCGTGAAGAAGTTCGTAATTCCTATAATTGTATTTTTGCTAATTGCTGTTTCTTGTACCACACCCACCGCTCCTGCAGATTCAAATACAGCTGAGAAAAGGGGCACTCCAGTACCGGCGCCGACAATTTCTTCCTTACCGTTGTATTCCATTTCAGGGAGGATATTTTTTGATTACAACGCAAACGGCGAAATGGAGGCAGAGGAACCGCCATTTGGGTTTATACCAATCAACTTGAATGAATATGCGTATGCAACTTTGTCCGATGAAGACGGGTACTTTCAAATTAAGGATGTTCCAGCTGGCACATATGATATCCGCATCGAATCTCCTGAAATGGTAGATCCGTCATACCAACTTCGATATATCACCTTTTCCAACGAGAGGATTAAAAGCATCGAAAACCCTATTACTATCCAAATAGACAGCGATGTGAACAGGGATTTTGGACTAACCCAGGGATTTATAACCATGCCGGTCCCCTGCGAGATGATAAACGGAACAACTAAATTCATTGACCTTGACCACCGGCTGGGTTCTATCAGGGGGTGGGATGGAATAACTTCCGGCGCCAGCCTAGCGGACCAGCACCAGGGAATTGACTATCCTGGGGAAAGGTTTACCCCAATACTGGCGGCTGCGCCCGGAATTGTGATCCGTTCAGCGGAGGAAGGGGATGAAACGAAATCGATCCTTATCATGCACGATTTGGGAGACGAAAAATTCGTTACGGGTTACCATCACAATGATTCAGTGACGGTGGTCCCGGGAGACAAGGTAAAACGCGGCCAGGAGATTGCCCTTATGGGTGATTCCGGGGTTGAAAGTGTTCATGTCCATTTCGAATTATGGCCCATGCCGGTAAATTCAGAAAACACCTACGCCGCTTTCCGGGATTATATATTCAACCCGGACCTATGGACCTGGATACCGGATCCATCAGGCGGGGAAATTCCTTCAGGTTTAGATTTTTATCAAGACCAAAAAAATAAAAACACACGAAGCTATTGGACAGCTCATAATAAACCAAAGTGTATTTCCGCCCAATAAATTAATTCATTGAAAACAAGCGGGCTGGTTTGCTGGACAAGTTTATCGAATCAGGGCTGTCTCATTATTGAATAAGTCCCTATTTCATGATTTTTGGGGAAAAACAGAAGCCTGCAACTCCTCAATGGGCATGCTCCCTTAATCCCAAGACTGGGACGCTGGGCGGAAAGCAGGGATTGAAATCCGAATCACGGGGAGACTACCACGCCGCAATCCCGCATAAAGCTCCCTAAAGGGAGGCTGCCCTGATACCCTGACCCTAAAGGATGCTATGCGGCGGGTACGCTTCGCGGAAGGATGCTCCACTCTCGCAAAGAACGCGAGATTAAAATACGTTCCGCGACGCGAGCGGGACCCTACGTGGGGGCAATGCACGATATATATATCCAAATTCCACTTTAGCAAAAAAGACGTTTTTTGTCTGCCTGTGAATTAGATAAGACCCTAATCCCCCTTCGCATGGGTCGGCCTAATAAAGTCCATAAGATTCATGTTAGCAGCCTTTCTTCCCTTATTTACTAAGACGCCGGGTTGTAAAGGAAATTTCATTTTTGGCAAAACTGGTAGCAATTTATGTAACAAAATTTGCTTGCCTAGCAATAACATCAAGATCTACAGTATAAGCTACGAAACAGAATCATCAACAAACCTGATTCGATTGGCCTGCTACCGGGTGAAGCAACCTGAATTTCCGTGATATTAGAAATTTCCCTGTTTTACCGCGAGCTCTGTGGTAAATTATCCTGCTTACGGGATCACCTTCAAGAAAGCCAGCAGGTCTGCCAGGTCGGCATCGCTAATTCGCCAGCGCGGCATTTCACTGCCGAGTGAATCCCCATTTGGATGCTTGCCTTCTATAACAGCCATGCGGAAAGTTTCCAGATCATACTTTCCATGACCATCTCCCTCTTCGCCTTCTTCTGATCCATGCTCACCCTCTTCACTGCTCAGGGCGATATAGCGAATATCCGGCGCGTCCATCGTCTGCATATGCATTACATGAACTCCCCCACGAGCTTCTGGTCCATGACAGGATGCACAGGTCAGGAGGCTGCCCGTCATCATTCCCCCAAACCTCGGACCTCCCGAAGAGGATATGCGTTCACCAGAATTGTTGGCGGCTGTGAAATAAATGCGCTCCCCATTCGCCACGCTCTCTTCGCTTCCGGGCTGATAATCGTATTCGGAAGGTCCGTTCCCTTCCTGTAGTATCACACCGCAGGCCGTCAGGAAAAGACCAATTGCTAACAGTAGCAGATAATGTTTATTTTTGATCAGCACCTTTTTCATATCGTTCCTCCGATTAATTCGTAACATGCGACTTCCTTCCATATCTAAGGATTAATTTCGACTGTAGATTCAACTCATAAGCGCAACACTGAAGGTCAAGAAGAGAGTGCCTCAACTCTACTGGTTTAAGTCTGTGGTTTTAATTTGTAACCGCGGAGCAATTGTGCATTGATGGCCACAATTACGGTGCTGAGTGACATAAACAGGGCACCCATTGCAGGCGATAATAAAAAGCCAATTGGAGCCAGGATGCCGGCAGCCAATGGAATGGCAATCACGTTATAACCAGTAGCCCAGATCAGGTTCTGCTTCATTTTACGATAACTTGCACGGCTTAACCTGATGATGGTGACAATATCAGTAGGATCGCTTCTTACCAGGATGATACCGGCAGATCGATCGCCACGTCCGTGCCACTACCGATGGCAATACCGATGTCGGCGCGGGTTAGAGCCGGTGCATCATTCACACCATCGCCCACCATGGCAACCAGTTTTCCCTCTTCCTGCAACTGGGTAACCTTCTGGTCTTTATGTTCCGGTAGTACTTCAGCGAAGTAAGTGTTGATATCCAATTCTTCAGCAACAACTTTGGCAACAGCTCGACTGTCACCTGTGAGCATGGCAATCTCAACGCCCATCTCGTGCAAATCCTTAATCGCCTGTCTGCTCTCAGGGCGGATTACATCTGCCAGAGCAAATACAGTTACCAGTTGATCATCCTGAATCAAGTACACAACGCTTTGACCTTTCTCGTTCGATTGAGCTGTAAAGTCAGAAATGCTTGCAGGAATTTCCAGGTTCAGCATTTCCAGCAATCGCGGCCCTCCCATATAGACCTTATGCCCATCTGACACAGCTTGCACCCCCCGCCCCTTGATTGCTTCGAATTCTGATACTGCTGGTAACTCAAGCCCCTCTTCTTCAGCAGAATCGCGAATGCCCTGAGCGATCATATGCTCAAAATCACCTTCGATGGCGGCTGCCAGGGCTAATGCCTTTGCATCTTCCCAACTGTTAATAGTTTGGATGCCTACCACACCAAACTCACCTTTTGTCAGCGTGCCGGTTTTATCAAAAATAACCACATCGATATCACGCGCTTTTTCCATGGCGATTCGATCACGAACGAGAATACCGTTCTTGGCTCCCATCGAGGTAGTAATCGAAACAACCAGAGGAATAGCCAAGCCTAGAGCGTGCGGGCAGGCGATAACCAGAACGGTTGCTACCCTGGCGATTACTTCTAGTCAAAACCGATGGCTGCCGTCCAGACAATAGCGGTCAGGCTTGCGGCGCCAACTGCGATATAGAATAACCAACCTGCAGCTTTATCTGCCAGCAGTTGGGTGCGGGATTTGCTCATCTGGGCTTGCTCGACGAGGCGCATAATGCCTGCTAACGCGGTGTCATCACCGGTAGCCGTGACTCGAATGCGCAGACTTCCAGAACCATTGATTGTCCCCGCGATCACTTTTGCCTCGGCAACCTTCTTCACAGGTACAGATTCCCCTGTGATCATGGATTCGTTTACATCCAATTCGCCTTCCACGATGATCCCATCAGCCGGGATACTGGCACCAGGACGAATTAAGACCAGATCATTACCTTTCAGCTCTGAGGCTGGGATTTCTTGTGTAGATCCATCCTCTTGAATTCTCTCAGCCGTGTCCGGCATGAGCTTGGCAAGTTCATTCAAGGCCCCGGACGCCTGGCGGATACTTCGCATTTCAAGCCAGTGTCCCAGGAGCATAATGTCGATCAGTGTGACCAATTCCCAAAAGAATGATGCTTCTGTTGGCAAAAACATTGCCCCAAGGCTGTAGATGAAGGCAACACTAATCGCTAGGGAGATGAGGGTCATCATACCCGGTTTTCGGGTCTTAACCTCGGGAACAGCCATCTTCAAAAACGGCGAACCACCGTAAAAGAAGATAAAAATAGAGAGCACCGGTACGATCAACTGACTCCCGGGAAATGCTGGCATGGTAAATCCGAACCAAGATTGCACCATGGGACTGTAAAGCAGCACGGGAATTGACAAAACCAGACTCACCCAGAAACGCTTCCGGAACATATCCTCATGACCAGTATGATCGACATGGGCAGCATGGTCTTCTTGTGCTCCTGATGCTGAGTGTCCATTATGTTCACCATGTGCGGCTGTGGCGGTGTGTATTTTGTGCTCGCCATGCTCAGCTTCCATCAGAGGTCCTTCGTGGTCCATTTGTGCCCCATGTGAGCCTGATTCTGTGTGCTCACTATGCTCATCAGGACCGCCACCCATCATGTGTTTTTCATGGGCAGCGTGATCATTATGATCCATTTGCGCGTCGGCGGATTCAGGACCATTGTCAGCAGTGTGATCCATGTGACCACCGTGCATATTATTATCTTTTGCCTTTTCATCCATTACATGCACTCCTTTTACCTTCCTATTAATCGAGGGGTGTGCATAATGCTCATGAGAACACCGTCAAAATATGAGCGATTTGCCTGAGTGGCAGGCCCCACATGTTATTGACGATCATCGCAATTTGCACGGCCAAGACCCCAAGACTGAGAAAAGTGCGCACATTAGCCAATCCCTGCAGCGGTAATTGTTTCTGATTTTGCGTAGTTCCTAGCACTTTACTACCGGGATTCCACGCCGCAATAATTTTGTCTTCATTTTTGCCCAAAACAGGCGATAATTTTGGTGAGATTTCCTTAATTTTAGCATTGCTTTCACTATTATGCATTATTTTTTGGCGATCGATTTCACAAATCCGAATATTCGATATGGTTTTTCCTGCTCGATTTAAAAAGTAATAACATGCAGGAACATGTGAAGAGGGTGTTTTTCTAAGATAGACTTTTTTCATAAATCTCCTGAAATGGATATTTTTCCGAGAGCTTCATCACCACCCTTCTTGCCGTCCTGATGATCTTCCCGGCTAGAAAAATGTACTTCAAGCGGAATGTCTTGATTTACTGCCGGTATTCCGTTGTCATCAAGAAGTCAATCTTGAACAGTAAGAAGAGATTGTAAGCCAGCATTATCAACTGGAAGATCGCTTCATTTGACCAAAATGATTTGAGTAACAGACGGCCAACCGCCATGTCATACTTGGCTTCCTTGATGTAATTCTCACAGTTGCCGCGTTTCTGATAAAAATCGACCACTTCCTCTGAAGGCAGCTCCGTGTTGGTGACATAGAAAAAGTATTGATATTCTTCACCTTCCAGGAAGGATAAATGTGCGCGATCTTTTTCCTCTTTCAATATCCGCGAAACGATAAATCTTCTGTCTTTTTTCCAGGTGTTCAGGGTGGTGACAAGCTCGGCGGTTTCCTTACCTTCTTCACCTGGAATAAAGACAATGGATGAATCGGTGGCCTGCACAACAAGTGTCGGATACCCTTTTCCCTTGATCACATACCTGCAACCCAGCGATTCGATTGTTTCCAGAATATCATCATCAAAATAACCGCTGTCCATGCGAAATGTAATTTCCAACCCATCTTCTTTGAGATGGGCAATGATCTCCTTGATCATTCCTGCTGCACCATTTGCCGTGTAGGTGTCCCCACTTCTTACATATCCAGTCAGGTAAGCCTTGATTTCATCACAGAAAGCAAACTGGAGGTTGTAACAGGGATTGCCTGGCTTTTTGGGATTGTATCCTTTGGCTGTTCCTTCCAGGTGGCCCTCCACATTGACAACACTGCTGTCAATATCAATGGTGATGGATTTGAGCTTGCTCCTCGTCAGAAGCTTTCTGAAGACTTTGAAATTGATTTCTCGCAGCATTTGGGTTGTTTTAAAGTTGAAGTGGCCCAGGAATCGGGATACCGTTTCCGGTTCTTTGACCGAAATGGTAAACTGGTTGATCAGGGGATCACTCTGCAGCAGTTTCAGCCGTTCCAATTTGTCAATGCCGATCAAGTTGCCGCAGAGCATGGTTTTAATGTGGTTCATTTTGATCTTGTTGGTCAATTCGTTCTCAAAAACCAGGTCATGATCGATCAAGTCAAAGACCTCATTTTTTCTGGCATGTTCAAGTAATAGTAATAAACCGGCATTCGAGGTGAGATTCATGGCTGAAAATTCAATCTTATTGATCACATCCACATCCTTTGGCGCACTATTTTCTTTGACTCAAATTTTTAACATGCGATCATTCAGCAGCATTTCTTTCACCCAATGGGTGAAAATTAGAGCTTGAATACATTCCTTTGTTCTTCTTCTGATGAGATATAAAATGGCGTTTTTGACTCACAAAATGATGGAAAATTGGCTTAAATAGCTTCGTTTTTCCCAATAATGACAGTTTTTCCCTTCGTGGGCTTTTCCTTTACTGACTCGGTGACGTAGAATCCGGGATATATAAACCTTTGTGTCTTTGTGCTCGCGAAGCATCTCCGTTAAGAGGTTTAGTGGTTCAGATTGACTTCAACCTCCAGAGTGTCGCCGTCGGTACTGTAATGGTCTATTTTCGCCGACTTTCCATCGCCGGCTTCACCACCGGGACCGATCCCGGCGGTGTCCTCTCGCAATCCGGATTACTTACCCCGTTGTTCTTTTCTTGAAAGTGTTTTTTTCAGGCGGTTCATTAATTCAAAAGGTTGGTTTTTTGTAGAACAGGCCAGAATTGGGAGATACCATCAAGAAATTTACTCATTAACCTTTTGGGCAGGTTCTGCTATCATATCCGCCTGACCATGTCATCTTATACAACAAACCGCTCATCCCTTACACGCTTTGCCTGGGTTTCAATCGCAGCAGCCTTGCTCAGCATTTCACTGAAGGCTGCTGCATATATGCTGACAGGCTCGGTCGGCCTGCTTTCTGACGCCTTGGAGTCCATGGTCAACCTTGTTGGCGCGCTAATGGCATTAGCGATGTTGACCGTCGCCGCCCGCCCGGCAGATGAGGACCATGCTTACGGGCATACAAAGGCCGAGTACTTTTCAAGCGGCGTCGAAGGGACGTTGATTCTGCTGGCCGCCGTAAGTATCGCTGTGACAGCAGTCCCACGTTTGATTAACCCTCAACCGATTGAGCAGGTTGGGTTGGGATTGGCGGTTTCGGTGGCAGCCTCGCTGGTAAACCTGCTTGCCGCGCAGGTTTTAATACGGGCGAGCAAACAGTACAACTCGATCACGCTTGAAGCCAATGCCCATCACTTGATGACTGACGTGTGGACATCGGCGGGTGTCTTGGCCGGGGTTGGCATTGTAGCGTTGACTGGTTGGGAGCGGCTTGACCCCATTGTGGCCTGCCTGGTGGCGGCGAATATTGTTTGGTCCGGGGTCGGCATCGTGCGCAAGTCCGTGTCGGGTTTGATGGATACGGCTTTGCCGATTGAGGACCAAAAAAAGCTGCGAGAAGTTTTAGAACCGTATATCCAGAACGGAGTCGAGTACCACGCGCTGCGTTCGCGCCAATCGGCATCGAGAAAGTTTGTCTCCCTGCATGTGCTGGTTCCCGGTCTGTGGACGGTCCAGCGCGGCCACCAGCTGTTAGAAAACATTGAAGCTGACATCCGGCGTGCACTGCCGGGTGTTACAGTGTTCACGCATTTAGAGTCACTTG
Source organism: uncultured Chloroflexia bacterium (assembly GCA_963753725.1). Taxonomy (GTDB): domain Bacteria; phylum Chloroflexota; class Anaerolineae; order Anaerolineales; family UBA4823; genus CAVWDI01. The sequence goes on from CAVWDI010000011.1 coordinate 107,108, forward strand.
ATGACCCCGTTTCGTGGGAGGATACCAGTTTGGACCGTACAGAAACTCCGTCTTAAAATAGAAAAAAATCACCCCTTTGTAGCTAGGCCCGGTTACCAGACGCACGGCATGTAAAGCCGACTTTCACAAACAGAGGAATGATTACTTTCATTTGTATTTTAGCAATATTCAACACAAAATTCAAATATTTTCACTAATTCTTTTTATTTAGCATCAGGTAAAACGGATGAAGAAGAACTTGAAATATCTTTGATTCAACTATGAAGTGCAGTAGCTTGTTCTAAGAATGCATCACCTGCTGTCAATCCCAACGTGCTACCTAAAGGTATGCTTCCCTAAAGGACGCTCCCTAAAAATCAGGGATTAAAATCCGGCGCGAAACGCACCAAAACCAGGTGCAATGTGCACGACATACCTCCACCGTGCATTGCACGTTCTTTCGTGCGTTGCACGTGCATATACTGAATTCTATCTGCTTCTAGGGTTCAGCCGCCGCCTCAGCGCTATCACTCTCAACTGCCTGATCGAGAGGGTTAAGGAGATAGGGTGGTGGCAGTTTTATAGAAAACATGCTACCTAAAGGTATGCTTCCCTAAAGGACGCTCCCTAAAAATCAGGGATTAAATACGCGGTGCGAAACGCACCCTCACGGTGCTGCCAAGGGCATGCTGCGCGATCCGCGGAAAGCTCCTCATGCTTTGGGATGCTGACGCGAGCGGGATGCTCCGTTTCACTTCGCGACTCGCAGTGACACTCTAAAAATTCTTAGTGTCCTTTGTGTTCGCGGAGCATCTCCTTTTGGAGACTTAGTGGTTCAATAAAAGCTTTATCACCTCAAGGAGTGGCAGTCGGTTCCTCCACAGGAGTTTCCACTGCCTCTTCCACCGCTTCCTCCACTGCAGCCTCAACAGGTTCAGGCGACAGCGCGGCCGCCTCATCCGCCGTATTCGGCGCCCCGCCCAACACCCAGCGTTCGAAAATCTCCACCAGTTCCGGCTTCAACGCTCGGGTAGGCGGCATCGGTCCGCCGGCCTCAATCTCCTCGCGGTAGATCATCTGGATCAGGTTGCTGTTCAAATCCTCCGGGATCACATTGGGTGCATAATCGCCCGTCTCCATAACCTCTTCATAAGTCGCCATGAAGTACTCCCCGTTCTTCTTACCGGGGCGGTGGCAGGAGATGCAGTAGCGTTTTACAATCGGCTGAACGTGCACTTCGTAGGAGGGTATTTCTTCAGGACCCAGCGCTGGTATGGCGGAGGCTGCGGCGGCTTCCACCGGGATTTCCACCCGGTCATCCCATGTGTAGCGCATAAAAGTCACGATCGATTTCGATCTCGCCCGGTCCCAGTTCGCCACCGTACGCTTTGCCGAAGGGTGTCATGCCCAGCGAGGGCTGCCCGAAGGCAATGATATCGAACAGGGACTGGTCGCTGCGGGTGTACATTTCATCCTGGCTGTTGATGGGCTTGACGATCACACCTTCCAGACCCTCAACACCGATGATCTCGCCCCCTTCGCCCTCCGCCCCGTGACACTCGACGCAGTACACCCCATACAACTCCTCTCCAACAATGATCTGTTCAGTGACCGTGCCGGCGATCGTGCCGTTTTCAGATTGGGGCGGGGTCGTCACAGCCGCTATGACCGTAAGTCCAACAATTCCAGCAACAATGACCGACATGGCCGCGATGGCGAAGCGGCGTGTGCGCCAGAAACGTTTTGGATTGCGGTCGATAAAGGGCAATAAGACTAAAGCCAGGACGGCAATGGCCGGGATAATGGCTGTGCCGACCCATTCCAGCTGTCCCGGGAAGTATTTAAGCATTTCAAAGAGGAATAAGAAGTACCACTCCGGGCGCGGGATATATGCGCTGTCGTTGGGGTCCGCTTTGGGCTCGTTGGGCACGCCCACGAAAATGGCCAGTCCCACCAGCAACAGGAACAATCCAAAGGAAACGATGGTGTCCTTGTAGATGATGTCCGGCCAGAACTTGACCCCCTTACCCTTGGCTTTCTGATACTTGGCGTAATAGGCTTTTTTATCTTCTTCGTTCATGTGGGCCATGGTCTAATCCTCCTCATCCGGGATGGTGGATATGCCCAGCCTGATAACCATGTACATATGTATGCCTGTCGCCAGGATCAGCACGGCCGGTATCACCCAGATATGGGCGGAGAAGAAGCGAGCTAAAGTCACGGCGCTGATGTCAATGCCGCCGCGCAGGACTCGCAGGATAAAGGGACCGATAACCGGCACCGTCCCTGCTATCTCTGTCCCGACGGTTGTGGCCCAGTAGGAGCGCTGGTTCATCGGTAAAAGATAACCGGTGAAACCCATCCCCAGGGTGGCCAGCAGGAGCACCGTTCCGGTCACCCAGGAGAGCTCACGCGGAAATTTATAGGATGCGTAGTAAAAAGTGCGTAACATGTGCAGGAAGACCAGTATGATCATCAACGAGGAACCCCAGTGGTGCATACCGCGCATCAGCCAGCCAAAGGCCACCCCGTTCATGATGTAGGTGACGCTGTCGTAGGCGTGGTCGGGGGTCGGAACGTAATATACGGTCAGGAAAATGCCGGTCAGCCCCTGCATGCCCAGCAGGAACAGACTGGCGCTGCCCAGTGTGAACCACCAGTTTACTTTGGGGACTTTGCGGTCGAATACGACGTCCCAGATGCCGATAATGCCCAGGCGTTCATCAAGCCAGTTGAGTACTCTCTCGCCCATGGTTATCCCACCTCCACCCGGATGAAGAGCGTACCGTCGTCTTCAACTTTGGTTTCGTATTTATCGAGCGGTCGCGGCGGTGGTCCGTCCACCACCTCACCGTCGATATCAAAAGCGCCGTCGTGGCACGGGCACCAGTAAATCTGGTTATCGTCCTGCCAGGTTACCCGGCAGCTCAGGTGGGTGCACCAGTTACTGTAAGCGGTGATAAGTTCTTCGCTCTCCCGGTAGATATAGACGCCGAAACTGTTGACTGTTTTTTCCCAGCCGTTGACCGTAGTGCGGGTGAAGCTGAACAGGGTCGGCTCGCCGATAGGGTAGGATTCCAGCGGACCGGCCGGCACCCAGGCGTCCACCGACTGCACTTTCAAAGCCGGCGACAGGAAGTAACCGATGGCAGGCAGGCCGACCACCGCCCCCATGATGGCGCCAAGGGCGCCCACAACGATTTTTACGAACTCGCTGCGGGTGATATGAGTGGATTTCGCCATGAAGTGATTTTCTCCTTTGCGAAAAGCATTTAGGACGTTATGGATTGGTAAGGAAATAAATCGTTATGCTATTAGTACACTTCTTAGTGTCATTGCGAGACAGCGTTTTGCGTAGTTTGCTGTCGTGGCAATCTCATCCGTATATGGAGGGCACTCCCACGTCAGGCCACGCGATCCTTGCACCGCGATCCCCTGTGGGGGGGTGACTCAGACATTTGGAGATTGCTGCAGTCGCTTATTTCCACCATAGAACAGTCAAGGGTAAACCATCCTATCAATGTTTAATGGTATCTCGGATTGTGAATCGCTCCTTCGCAATGACAATGGAATTTTTTATCGTACTGATGTACTTCAAGGAATTTTTAATTCTCCTACAAAACAGGTAAATTATATTTTGAAACAAATTTATATTAAAAGGATATGTGGAACTAATAACGTATGAGTATTGTCACTTTCAACTGTGAATGCAGGAATGCGATAATTACCCATCGTTCAAGTATGCACATTGATAAGCATAACCCTGCTAGTGTCATTCTTTGAGCAGGAGATTGCCGCACTCGCTTCGCTCCGTTCGCAATGACGAAATGAGTGGAGATTGCCGCAGTCGCTAATATCCTTCATCTAATAGTCAAGGGATAATTATCCTTGTGGAGCATATTGGTTTCTAGGATTGTAAATCGCTCCTTCGCACATGTCCTGAGAGAATATGTAATCCCCTTCAGGGGAGCCGAAGGGATGACACTTGCTTAGTTGTTCTTGGAACGATTACAGGAGGCGTACATGGCTCTGAAAAGAAATGTCGGCCTTAGAGGTTTCAAATATCGCGGCGGGGGACCGATGTGGGCGTGGATACTGCACAGGGTTTGCGGTCTGGCGATCGTCCTGTTCGTGGGACTGCACATCCTGGCTTCCTTTTTTATGCAGCAGTTTGCCAGCGACCTGGCGACCAGCCTCAATATCATCTACGAATCAGCTTATTTCCAAATCATTGTTTTCTTTATCGTTATCTATCATGGCTTGAATGGGCTGCGGGTCATCATCCTGGATACCTGGCCGCAGCTGCTTGAATACCAGCGCGAAGTGATCTGGCTGCAGTGGTTGATTTTCGTCCCCGTTTACGGATTGACGGTCGCGGTTATGGTGCTTGGCCTGTTCAGCGGCGGTTAGATCGATGTGCTATTTGGTCGGAATTAAAAAGGAGAAATCTTTATGAGCGCACGCAACGCGACTGCTCCTCAAATCGGTTTCAGTTTCGAATATTTGATGTGGGTTTTTACGCGCGTTTCCGGGATTGCATTGATCTTGCTGGCAGCTTTCGGCATGGCGGCCGCATTCTGGATGGGCGCCCGCACCCAGGTGGATGTAGCGACTTTAATGCGCTGGACATTTTTCCCCAACCCTAACCATGTCGTCAACAGTGAGATACCGGATGTCACCCTAGGATGGGCAAACGCTTACTGGCAGATTATGCAGATGCTGATCGTATGTTTCGGCGTGACGCACGGCATAAACGGTCTACGAGTGGTTCTGGAAGATTATATGGGACGCACCTGGTGGCGGCCTATGACGCGCGGATTTTTGTTTTTTATCTGGCTTTTTATCCTGATCGTGGCTGTTTATGTGATTTTGGCTTCCTGAATTTAGGAGAGGCGCTATGACCCAGTATCACCAATTTGATGTCGTTATTGTTGGAGCGGGCGGAGCAGGTTTGACCGCTGCTCTGCATTCTTCCAAAACCGCCAGTACTGCGGTGCTGAGCAAGTTATATCCCACCCGTTCGCACACCGGTACCGCCCAGGGTGGGGTGGGCGCCGCGCTGGGTAATATCGAAGAGGATCACCCGGACTGGCACACCTTCGACACCGTCAAGGGAAGCGATTACCTGGGCGACCAGGATGCGATTGAATTTATGTGCCAGGAGGCGGTGGAAGCGGTCTATGAACTGGAACATATGGGTCTGCCGTTTTCACGCACCCCGGAAGGGCGTATTGCGCAGAGACCGTTCGGCGGTCACACCAATAACATAACCGGCAAACCGGTCCCGAGGGCCTGTTACTCAGCCGACCGCACCGGTCACATGATCCTGCAGACCCTCTACCAGCAGTGCATCAAACACAACGTAACTTTTTACGACGAGTATCAGGTATTGGATTTGTTGATCGTCGAGGGTATCACCGCGGGTGTGGTGGCGATTGAGATGCTGACCGGCGAGCTACACGTTTTTCACGCCAAGAGCGTGATTTTCGCAACCGGCGGGCACGGCAGGATATGGGAGATCACTTCCAACGCCTATACCTTCACTGGTGACGGCATAACGGTCACCATGCGGCGCGGCGTACCGGCCGAAGACATGGAATTCTTCCAATTCCACCCCACCGGGATTTACAAGATGGGTATTCTGATCACGGAGGGTGTGCGCGGCGAGGGCGGCGTCCTGCTCAATCACGATGGCGAGCGCTTTATGAACAACTATGCGCCGACCGTGAAAGACCTGGCCTCGCGCGATGTGGTCAGCAGGGCCATGTATCTGGAAATGCGCGACGGGCGCGGCATAAACGGGGAACGCTACCTTTATCTGGATGCCACTCCGGAGAGCATCAATAAGTATGCCGCCGAGGATGGGCGCACCAATCCGGACGGCTCGCCTTATGTGGTCACAGCGGAAGAAATCCTGGCCAAACTGCCTGACATCGTTGACTTTGCCCGCACATATCTGGGCGTGGACCCGGTTTCAGAACCAATGCCTGTCCAGCCCACCGCGCACTATGCCATGGGCGGCATCCCGACGAATGTCTTCGGCGAGGTTTACTCAGACGAAAAGGGCACCATAATACCTGGCTTATATGCGGCCGGCGAAGCGGCTTGCGTTTCGGTGCACGGGGCTAACCGCCTGGGGACGAACTCCCTGGTGGATATTGTGGTGTTCGGCAAGTATTCCGGAATAAAGGCGGCGGAATACGCCAACGGGGCGGATTTCCAGAAGCTGCCTGAAGATGCGACTGACTTCACCCGCCAGCAGTTGGATGCCATCCTGAACTCCAACGGCGGAGAGAACGCAACCGACATCGCAAATGAGATGAAAGAGGTTATGTTTGATCACGTGGGAGTCTTCCGCACGGAAGAGGGTATGCAACAGGCGCTGGATAAAGTACGTGAATTGAAGGAGCGCATCAAGAATGTGAGCGGGTCGGACCTGGGGAAGACTTTCAACACCGATCTGCTCAATATCTGGGAACTGAACAGCCTGATCGAGCTGGCGGAAGTGACCACGGTTTCGGCTTTAGCCCGCAAGGAAAGCCGCGGCGCGCACGCCCGTGAGGATTTCCCAGATCGGGACGATGAAAACTGGTTAAAGCATACTTTCGCCTGGTATAAAGATGGTCAGGTGGAGTTGAAGTACAAGCCGGTCACGATTACCAAATACGAACCCAAGAAACGGGTTTATTAAGGACAGGAGGCGGTCATGCAGGTAACCCTTCAAATCTTTCGCTTCAATCCGGAAACGGATAAGAAAGGGCATTACGAGAATTACAAGCTGGAAGCCCAACCGACTGACCGGGTTTTGGATCTGCTTGAATATGTGAAAGGCTACCACGACGGCACTTTGTCTTTCCGGCGTTCGTGCGCCCACGGTGTGTGCGGCTCGGACGCCATGCGCATCAACGGGGTGAACCGCCTTGCCTGCAAAGTCCTGGTTCAGGATTTGAAGAAGAAAAAGATCACAGTAGAACCAATTCTGGGAATGAAGGTGATCAAGGACCTGATCGTGGATATGGACCCCTTCTTCGAGCACTACCGCTCGGTAATGCCATATTTGATCAACGACGAACCACCGCCCAAGAAGGAGAGGATCCAGAGCGCTGAAGAGCACGCACGTTTTGATGACACCACCAAGTGTATTCTGTGCGCCTGCTGCACCACATCCTGTCCTTCCTACTGGTCGGGCGACAAGTACGTCGGTCCAGCCGCGATTGTGGCCGGGCACCGTTTCATCTTCGACACCAGGGACCACGCCGCCGCCGAGAGGCTGAAGATCCTCAACGATGCGTTTGGCGTCTTCCGCTGCCACACGATCTTCAACTGCACGGAAGCCTGCCCGAGGGAGATCGAGGTGACCCGCGCCATTGGGGAGGTCAAGAAAGCCATCGCGACCGGGACGGTGGATTAAAAGTCTACTAAAGTACTAAAGCGATAATTTTCGCGAATTCTCACTAATTTTTTCAAAATTTAAAACTGCCAGGGCTATTAGCCCTGGCTCTTATGTGGAGTGCGCAAGCCATGCTTGCGCAACCTGAAGCATGGCAAATACTAAGGAACGGCTGGAAGAGGGTATTCTTGGTGGAAAAATTTTTCACAGGCATATTCTTATCCAGCGAATGTACATTTAATGGGTAAGCATAAGGGATTTCTCCACTCCCAAAAAGACAGGGATTAAAAATCGGCCTCACAAAAAGCGTGAGGCACCGGATGAAATAACAAATGTAAGGTGCTAATCGACCTAATGTTTATATTGTTTCCCCCAAATTTTTTGGGATCTGATATGCGAAACATGTTAAAACATGTTGATAAACAACACGATTTATCGTATTTCAATTACCAGACCATGAATTCATTCATGGGCAAGTGCGATTGCAACCTGCATACAAAATAAATCTTTGCTATAATTCCAGCGTATGCCCCAGTAGCTCAATGGATAGAGCAAGGTCCTCCTAAGACCGAGGTTGTGGGTTCGAACTCCCCGCCTGGGGCACTAATATTGGCGCTAGCCTCCCAGATACACCTTCTGAACCTCCGGATTTTCTAATAGTTCCTGGGAAGGACCTTCCAACACAAGGTTTCCAGATTCCAAAACGTAGCCGCGCTGGGCAAACTGCAGCGCCATGCGGGCATTTTGCTCTACAAGCAAAATGGTGGTACCTTCTTTGTTGATATCTTTTAAAGCAGCGAACATTTCAATCATTAATATAGGCGCTAATCCCATGGAGGGCTCATCGAGCAGCATCATTTTTCTACCGCTCATAAACGCTCTTCCGACAGCCAGCATTTGCTGCTCGCCGCCGCTCAATGTGATCGCAAGCTGAGAAACTCGTTCTTTTAAACGAGGGAATATGGCATACACCCGTTCGAGATCATCCTCAATATCGCGCCCATTTTTTCGAGCAAATGTGGCCAGCTTCAGGTTTTCTCTTACCGTCAGGTTCCCGAACAGACGCCTGCCTTCGGGGACATGGGTAATTCCCAGCTGGCTGACAACTTTATCAGGTGGATAATCCATGAGGTCCTTCCCCATGAAGGTCATTTTTGATCCCGGTTCAACCGCAATTAAACGGGAGATTGCCCACAAAGTAGTGCTTTTTCCTGCCCCATTCGCGCCGATGATGCATACGATCTCGCCTTCATCCACTTCGAAACTGAGCCCATAAATCGCTTTTATTTTGTCATAAGAAACTTGCAGGTCCTGCACTGAAAGCAGCATCAGAGTACCACCTCCTTGCCCAGGTATGCATCGATCACGGCAGGATTGTTCTGAGTCTCATCCGGGGTACCCTCGGCGATCACTTCACCAAAAACCAGGGTTTGAATAATCTCACATAGTTCCATAACGACTTTTAAGCGGTGTTCGATCAGTAGAATGGCCATGCCAAGCTCTGAATGAACTCGCCGAATGATATCCATCATTTGCGCCAGTTCTTCAGGGTTCATCCCGGCTGTTGGCTCATCAAGGAATAATACTTTTGGTTCAATCGCCAGAGCACGCGCCATCTCAACTCTCCTTTGAGCGCCGTATGGCAAATTGGTTACGAGCTGGTCTGCATGCTGGGAAATGCCAACCAGGTTTAGAAGATCAAGAGCGATTATTTCGTTCTGCGCTTCTTCGTTGTTTCGTTTGGAGGTACCGAAGAAAGCGCCTGTCAAACCGTAGGTTAACTTTGAAATCAGCGCGACTGCTTTACATGTTCTAAAACGGTCATATGACGCCACAACCGCAAATTCTGAAAGGTTCTGGCAAGCCCCAACGAGGCAATTTTATACGGCTGAAGACCAACCAAATTTTCTCCTTCCAATTCAATCTGGCCTGTGGTGGGTGTGTAAATACCGGTTATCAAGTTGAATATGGTGGTTTTTCCTGCGCCATTGGGTCCGATAAGGCCTCTTACCTGCCCAGATTCGATGTTCAAGTTATAGTTGTGAACCGCCCGCAGTCCCCCGAAGAAGTGGGTCATTTCATTAATTTGCAGCAGCGGCATCTTTCACCTCTTCTTCATCACTGGTCTTTGGCTGGATCATTTTCTTGAAATTGAATTCCCGGAAAGCGAATACTCCACGCGGCTGGTATATCATGATAAATATCAACAATACCGGGATAATAATCCATTTGTAAATCTCGAGCGGGCGTAAGGCCTCACTCAATAAATTAATGCCCACCGCGCCAAATATGGAACCCACAATTGAATTTAGACCGCCAAAATAAACCATGGCGAGCACTTCAGCCAGCATTGTGAGCCCGAATGTGCCGGGATTGACATAGCGGATTACATGGGCGAACAATCCGCCGCCTACCCCTGCCCAGAAAGCGCCGAATAAAAATGCGATCATTTTTGTGCGGCGAGTATTGACAGTCATAGCGCCAGCGGCTAATTCTCCATCGCGGACCGCGTTGAGGGCTTTGCCCATCGTTGAAGTGACAAAATTGTTGATGACCCAAACACACAATACTGTCCAAAAAAAGACGGTCGGTAAGTTAGCCCAATCTGGTTGACCACCCAGGCCACGCGCCCCGCCCACCACCTCCAGGTTCTCCAGCAGGCTCTTGATGATGAACATAAAGGCCAGTGAAATAATTGCCAGGTAATCTCCGCGGGTGCGGAAGGATGGCACCGCGATTATGATGGCGCCCAGAGCAGCGATAATGCCTCCCAATATTAATCCTATAGGGAACAAGAAGCGGCCAAGGGTGGCCGGCAGCAGTGCTGCCCCGAACAGGTTGTCGTCAACAAACAGGAGTACTGTAAATACTGAAGCCATGTATGCTCCCAGGGCAATAAATCCGGGGTGTGAACATGAGAATTCCCCCATATAACCGTTGATGACGTTCAGGCTCAGAGTAAAAATAACCGCTACAAGGATGAGACGGACAATCAGCAGCCGGTAATCATTGATACCCGACCAAAAATGTAAGACAGTGTATATTAAAGCGAGGTGGATGATCTCCGCCAACCATAAAGGCAGTGTAAGCATCCACCCAGCTAAACGGTTGGTGAATTTTGAGGTAAAGCGTGTAATTAACCCTATTGGAAGTATGTAGATGATGATTATATAAAGCAGCGCCCCTGGAATCAGGTGTGGATCTTTGAGGGCAATACCGACCCCAAACAAGGCTGGCACTTTTTGCAAACCAAGTGCCCGAGCTAAGGGAAATCCTACCAATAACTCCAATGCTACGGCGACCATGCTGCCAAAAATCCAACCTATTAGTGGAACTTTGCGATACGGCTTCCAAATTCTCAGTAAGAATTCTTTGATACTATCTCTGCGTGTATGTATGGTTTCACTTGAGACCGCCATAAATTAATCCCTCGAATTTATTTTGATTGATGTATCGCTCATTTACAACCGTAATTGAGCGGTGTATGGTTGGCCGAAAAAGCCATGCGGTCGAAAAACTAAGATCAGCAAGATAATGGAGTATGCAATTAGATCTCGCAATGTGGACGGGAAAAAGATCGCTACAAAAATTTCAATAAATCCAAGTAGAAAACCCGCCAGAGCCGCGCCTAGAATTGATCCTCTGCCTCCAAGTATGGCGGCAACAAATGCTTTCCAACCGAAGGTTATCCCCATATAGGGACTGAGGACAGGGTAGGCCAATCCAAACAGGATTCCCGCAGCGGCAGCCAGAGCGGAACCTATACCAAAAGTAATGGCAGCGATAGTATTCAGCGGAACACCCATTAAAGGTACGACTACAAAATCAAACGCCATGGCTCTCATGGCCATGCCCCATTTGGTGCGCTGGACGAATTGGTGCAGGAGTAACATCAACAACAAAGATACCAGGACGATCATTATTTTTTTGTTGGTGAAGATGACTCCAGCATATTCGAAGGTAAATGTCTCGATCAGGGACGGAAAACTGAGACTGCTGGCTCCCAGGAATGCCAGATTGCCTGTTTCCAGGATAATGCCGATCATCAGCCCGGTTATAGCGGCGGAAGCACGCGGCGCGTTGCGCAAAGGACGATATCCAATCCTTTCAATTGCCATACCGACGAACGAAGTAACAAACATCGCCAAGAGGATCACAATCACAAGCACCAACCATCCGGGCAGTGCAATAACTCCAAGGTATGACAGCAGGGACAGCAGCATTGTAGCGATGAAGAATCCGACATAAGCCCCAACCATAAAAACATCGCCGTGGGCGAAATTAAACAGCAGCAGGACTCCGTAAACCATCGAATATCCCAGGGCGATCAAAGCATAGAAGCTCCCCAACTGCAATGCATTAATAACGTTCTGGAGGAAAAAGGATAACTCCATCAGTTCGCTCCTCGAATTAGATAGAGGGCGGGCAACTTATTGCTTGCAGTACCCACCCGCCCTCTTGTTAGTTAACTAATTTGGACTTCAATGTATTGATTATTGGATTATTCGGGGCACACCTGTTGGTAGAACTCGAATTCGCCAGCATCGCTGATTTTGACGATCACTGCGCATTTGATGGGATCACCTTCTTCGGTGAAGGTCATCTTTCCGGTTATGCCGTCGAAATCCTTAATTTGGGCCAGGGCATCCCTGACACATCCGCGGTCTGCCGTAATGTCTCCAGTAATCTCACCGCAGTCCTGGATAGCCTTCTGAACGATGAGCATGGTGTCCCAGGTCAATGCGCCGACATCGTCCGGAATATAGCCATGTTCTGCATTGTAGCGATCGATGAACTCTTTCGTAGCGCCTGTTGCGCCGGCTGCTGCATAATGGGTGCTGAAGAACTGGCCTTTACAATCGTCCCCGCACAGGGTCATCAGTTCTGCCGAACCCCAACTGTCACTACCTACGATGGGCGCATCCCATCCCAGTTCGTGCGCCTGCTGGGCGATCAACGCCACTTCGTTGTAGTACTGCGGTGTGAAAATAAATTCAGCACCCAAATCTTTGATTTTAGTCAACTGGGCGCTGAAGTCGGAGTCTTTAGTGGTGAAGCTCTCATAAGCCACTACAGAATCGGGTCCGTGAATTTCCTCCCAGGCTCCTTTGAAGAATTCCGCCAGGCCTTTGGGGTAATCGCTGGCGACATCATAAAGTACTGCGGCCTTTGTCGCGCCAAACTCTTCCGTGACGAAATTGGCTACCACCGGACCCTGGAATGGATCCAGGAAGGGAGTACGGAAAACCCATGGTCGATCCAATGTTGTATTGGGATTGGTTGACCAGGGGCTGACCATGGGGGTTTCGTTGTCGTTAGCCACGCCGCCAGCAGGAACAGCCTGCTTGGAAGACTGCGGTCCGACAATAACCAGAACTTCATCCTGTGTGATAAGCTTTGTGTTGGCTTTTGTGGCAAATTCGGCCTTGGCTTCGTTGTCTTCTATGACCAGTTCAACTTGATACGTTTTATCACCTACTTGCAGCCCGCCGGCTTCATTGATATCAGCCAGCCACATCTCAGCCGCGAATTTTGATCCCTCACCAACTTTCGGGATATCACCAGTGAGGGGTGCATTGATGCCAATTTTTATGGTTTCTTCTTGAGCTGGCTGGCATGCCGTTAGAACAAGCGCCGTAATGAAAATAACGGCAAAGAATATGGATATAATTTTCTTATTCATTTTACTATCTCCTCGCAAAATGCATGTGACTACTTATTATTTGACAAATTAGATGGTCGCGTTAGATCGATTTCCATAATTTATTTGTATTCTTCTGAGATCCACCTCCTTGAATAATTAGAACTCTAAATATCTGCGATCTTTTTAGGCAAGCATTAATTAATAAAAAATACGTCACGCAATTTTGTGCATGACGTACATTTCAACCCCAGGATGTGCATAATAAATATGCTATAAACCAAATCCTGCAGGAGGCCAGAAATCTGCCGTTATATTATGTATTTTTTCCACTGCCGGTACAGATCCTTATAGAAAGGTGATGCTATTTTATCGCGTGCCCAAATACCAACAAGACAACAAGCGCTCTTCATTTCGACTGAGGTTTAGCAACAATATTGGGAAAAACCTCTTCGATTAGCAAAACAATAAAGACCACTAATGGATATGTACGTTAAGAGTCTATATCAAATATATTGGACTGTCAACAAGTTGGGAGAAGTCCGTTTTTTAATTCGGAGTCAACAGAGATTACTCAAGCATAAAGAAGATATAGCCGGCTAAAATTGAAATTATCAGAAGGAACAAAATAATAAGCGCGGCCAGTAATATCGACGAAAGCCCCGTATGTTTGACATTTCGTTTTTGAGGTGGACCTCCAAACGCCTGCCCCTTTGCGATGAGCATTACATTGGGTCCAAGATTGATCTCGCACATCATCCCGTATAAATACAGGACCTTTAATTGGGTGGCCGTTAACCCACACGCCACTTCGGGAAGCAAGGTCTTCGATTACCCACCCGTCGGAGCGTTTTGTGACCACGCGTGGTGAGCGGAGATGTGACTGCTTGCTTGTTCTTCGGATATAATCAAACCTCTTATCCCGTTGTTTTGACTTACCGATAAAAGAAAATTTATGAACGATTTTGTGCAGGTAGTTCTGGTGATTATTGGTGTTTTAACTTCCCTGTCCTTGGCCGCATTTGGGATCGTCTCCTGGAGGGAAGGTGAACAACGGGCGGCAAGCGTGTCAATGGCGGCATGTGTGATTCTTGGTTTAGTCTTTTTGGGAGTTTCATTATTGTCTCCTTCAATTCAAACCTTGATCCTTGGTTTTCTTTTGGCGGCATTGATTGTTTCAATTGTGTTGTTTATGCTACCAATTGGGAAAATCGAAGCGCAAAATGACCTCCCAAAGCAGCGTATAGATGAACGCGACATACTTTTCGCAAGGGCCAGGCTGCAGCCAGGCAGCCTGGAGTATGAGGAATATTACATGAGCCGGCCGCAGAATGAAGCGGTTGATAAACGCTTCCGTTCGAAGCCGGGGCTGCTAAATATGGAAGCCAGCCTGGCAGACGCATTTCAATTTGCATCCACGATCGGAAGTTTCTGGTTGACTGAGGGCTTGCGGGAATCCGTGGATGGACCCGTTTCGGATGTGCAGCAGCAGCTCCCGGCCGAAGAGATGAGCCAATATCTCAAGAATCTGGCCAGGTACTACGGTGCTCTGGATGTGGGCATTTGCGAACTGCAGCCGTATCATTATTATTCTCATATTGGGCGCGGCAGCGGGACTTATGGGGACCCGGTTTCAATGGAACACCGCTATGGGATCGCCTTTACGGTTGAAATGGATTACGACATGATCGGTCCGAGTCCGACTGCGCCGGTCCTGATGGAGTCAGGCAAACAGTATGTGGAGGCGGCGCGTATCGCGGTCCAGTTGGCGGCAGCTATCCGATATCTGGGGTATCCGGCGCGCGCCCATATTGACGGTAATTACCGGGTGATCGCGCCGCTGGCTGCACGTGATGCCGGGCTGGGTGAAATTGGCCGCATGGGTATCTTAATGACCCCCCGTCAGGGACCCAGAGTTCGAGTTGGGGTTGTGACCACTGGGCTTGACCTGGTGCCCGATGAGCGAGAACTCGACATATCAGTGATTGATTTCTGCACAATCTGTAAGAAATGCGCCGAGAACTGTCCCAGCCGTTCGATACCATTCGAGGAGAGGCAGGAGATCGATGGAGCCATGCGCTGGAAGATCAATTCAGACACCTGCTTTTTATATTGGAACGTGATTGGCACAGACTGCGCAAAATGTATGGCAGTGTGCCCGTATTCTCATCCGGATAATATAAGTCACAACATTATCCGGTGGGGGATTGAGAGGTCAGGGGTTTTTCGCAGAGGCGCTGTATGGATGGATGACCTGTTTTATGGAAGCAAACCTTCTCCGAGAAAGGCGCCTGACTGGACGCTAGTAAATAAGAGGAGCGAAAATAAATGAACACAAAAACAAATGGTAAACGAAGGGTAGTTATCACTGGAATGGGTGCCCTTACTCCTTTGGGAGATGTGGATAACCTGTGGGATGGACTGTTGAATGGAAAATCTGGAATCAGGAACATCACACGTTTTGACCCTGAAGACCTGGGTGTGCGCATCGCGGGCGAGGTGGACTTCGAATCAAAGGAACATTTCCCTCCAAAGGAAGCGCGCCGGATGTCGCGCGCCTCGCAGTTGGCATTGATCGCAGCACGGATGGCGCTGCAGGATACGGGTCTGACTCGAGAGGAAGTTAAACAAAAAGGAGACCGGGTGGGGGTGGTGATCGGTACCGGAAATGCGGGTTTTGAACTGCTTGTGGATATGTCTTATGCCTATACCTATAAAGGGCGTAAACCGCTGCCTACTGTGTTTGTTAACGGTTTACCCAATCTGCCTGGCCACCATATCAGTGTGGAGATGGGGTCGTATGGACCGTTGATGACGATAACAACAGCCTGCGCCAGCGGAACCCAGGGCATCGGGACAGGGACAGAGTTAATCCGCAGCGGAAAATCAGATATGGTGTTTGCTGGAGGAGTGGACTGTATGATCCGCAAAGAAGTGGTAGTCGCGTTCAATTCAATGACGGCTCTCACCAGAGAATTCAGCCAGGAACCGCAGCGCGCCAGCCGGCCGTTTGATGCAGAAAGGGCGGGCTTTGTGCTGGGTGAAGGAGCGGGTATCCTGGTGCTCGAATCCCTGGAGAGCGCAGAATCAAAGGGGCGCGCGCATATATGCGGAAGTGCTGGGACAGGCGGCCTCCTCGGATGCACACCATATCGCCGCCCCAGACCATGAAGGGCTCGGCGCGCAGAAAGCGATGCGCTGGGCACTTGAAGATGCGGAATTGGCGCTTGAAGAGGTGGATTATATTAACGCCCACGGTACCTCAACCAGGTTGAACGATAAAATCGAAACGAAGGCTATCAAGCAGGTGTTCGGCCAGCGCGCTTATCAGGTGCCGGTCAATTCCACAAAGAGTATGATTGGACACTGCGTGGGAGGAGCCGGCGCAATTGAGGCGATCATATGTGTGTTATCCCTGAGAGATGGAATAGTGCACCCGACCATCAATTATGAAAACCACGACCCGGACTGCGATCTGGACTACGTGCCGAACGAAGCGCGCCGGGTATCCATAAAAAACGCGCTGTCAAACAGCTTTGGTTTCGGGGGGCAGAACGCCTGTCTGGTTTTGGGAAAGTACTAGTGATTTGCTTGAGTTATTCGTATTGAATGGCTTCTAATATTTTAGTTCGGGATGCATGTACAGCTGGGAACAAAGCAGCGAGCTGCGAAACAATAAAAGCGATGATAAAAGCAGTGAGGATGCGATAGTAAGGGATGAAATAGTGCAAGCTGTAGCCAGACATGCTGGCCATGGCCAATAAGAATATGCGTGATAGGATGATCCCGAATATAACCCCCATAACACCGCCAATTAAACCCATAAGCGCGGCTTCGGAAATAATTAATATTACTGACTGTGAACGGGTCATTCCTATACTGCGCAGCATACCGATTTCTTGAGTCCTCTCAATTACATTCATGGTGAGCGTATTCATTATTCCAAAAAAACCAACAAAAATTGCGATAATCGCCATGATGTCGAACATGCTGAAGGCTTGCTCCATTAATAATGATATTTGATCTAACATAGATTTATTAAATTCAATATTCAGTCGATCACGTTTTCCATACAACCGGTCAATCTCATCTGCAATCTGATCTACCTGGAAATCAGGCATGATCTTTACCAGAAAAAGATTAGCGTCTTCGAAACGAAAATAGCGTTCCATATCGTTCCAGCTACCGGTGATCACCAATCCTTGATTGTAATAATCAACGATCACTGCCGATACAATAAAATTTTTGCTTCCTTTTCGAGTGCGCAGATTTATTGCATCACCAGGATTGAGGCCATATTTTTCGGAAATGACACTGGAAATAAAAACTGAATTTCCGCCAGCTAATTGCTGCAGAGCATCTTCAGCATCAATAGTATTTTGAAGAAAAGTAAATGAAGTAACCTTTGAATAAGAATTGGGCTCCACCGCCATGATTGAAATTGTCTCTTCTAACCCATCAGGTGTTGACCATTCGGTTTGGAAATATCGTACTGGTGATACAGCCTGTACTCCTTGTACAGATTCCAGTCGCTTCCAAACGTCACGACCCATTGGTACTGCAGAAGAAATGTAAAGATCGCCTCCCATATAACCTTTCAACCAATCCTGGAGGTCTCCTTTAAAACTATCGGTCATAATCCATACGATGACAATCATGGCTACCCCAATCATTAAAGCAGCAATGGTTAATGTGGAGCGAGATTTTGACCGATTTATGTTTGCACTGCCGAGCTTACCAATTCGCCCATACAATAATCTCACTACGGGAAAGAAAATCTTTTCCCAAAATTTTAACGCTTGCTGGAATCACCAATGTACCACCAACAAAAAGAGCAATAACAACAAAACTGCCGAATTTGAATTGCTTGTCATTTGGAAATGGATTGATGATTAGGAGGACTGCGGAGATAAATAATAAAAAGATACCTAGTATCCAACCATACTTCACTAAGAAACTGATATTTGTCTTAGACCGAATTCTTACAGCTTCTAAGGGAGAAATTCGACCAGCTTGAATTGCGGGGATAATCGCAGCGAGAATTGAGGTTATAAATCCTACGAGAAATCCAGTAAGTAATATGCTGCCAGGAATGTCGCTGACTTCAATTTCTTGGCCAATCACAATACCCATAACATTAGATAAACTTTGAGATATAAAAATTCCTAATGTAATTCCGAGTAATGATCCGAAAATGCCCAATAATGCTGCTTCTGTTATTACCTGATACACAATCTGACCGCGTGTCATTCCCACAGTTCGAAGCATTCCAAATTCCCGAGTTCGTTCAACAATGCTCATAGAGAACACGTTATATATTAAAAATTGCTCCAACAAATAATGCCATTGCACTTAGAAAATTTAGTCCGATCTGGAAATTTTCCAGCATCTAAGTCATTTGTTTGCCTTGGCTTGCTGGAAATATCACTAAGTAATCCTTTCCGAGTTTATCTAATAATTCCTTCCGCAAATTTTCAAGCTCATCGCTGGAATTATTTATTTGATCAGTAACAATATCGATTTGGTCAAATTTGTTTTGTTTAAAAACAAGTTTTTGTGCAGTTTGAATAGGTAAAACACCAAAATTACCATTGTTCAACCTGCCTGGCCCCTCCTTGGACATAAAACCGACGACACTTAATTTTTCCACACCTCTTTCTGTAATGATTTCAATTGATTTTCCAATGTCAATATCTCTTTTATCCGCATAAGAATCCACTAATACAATTTCATCTGAATTTAGATCTGGTTGTATGAACCTGCCTGCGACAATTTTGTATACGCGGACTTCGGGATCCAATTGTGGGTTTATTCCGTACAAAGTTAAGCTGTCAGCAGCATCTCCGAAGAAATTCATGGAGGATTGATTTGTATTCAACCCCTCTGCTAAGGTTGTATTAATAATTACTGATGGAACAGCAGAAATGATACCTGGGACTTTGTCTACTTCGAATAAAATATTTTCGGGAAACCCCGTTTTATCTGAGCTGGATGCAGTAATAACTAAATCTGATTTCCCTGATACATCTTCAAATAGATCGCTAACAGAATTCAATGCAGATTGGTTGGTAATACTAATCCCCAGGATTGCGGCAACTCCCAATACAATGCCGAAGGTACTTAACAGGTACCGTAATGGACGGGTCTGTAACGAACCGTACCATAATTTTCGAGTTAACGACATTTCGATAAAGCGTTTGATGTCTGCAAAGTTAATCCACTAAGAACTTGTAGAATCCAGAAAATCCATTTGTTCGATTATCTGTTGAATTTTTTCGGACCATTCCTGTTCTACACCAAATTTATGTTGATCTTCGATTTTTCCATCACCTAAGAAAACGACACGGTCTGCAAAGGCTGCTGCACGCGCATCATGGGTAACGATAATGATCGTTTGACCAAGTTCATCACACGTTCGCCTCAGCAGACGCATAATTGAAATACCTGTGTGTGAGTCTAAGTTACCTGTTGGTTCATCCGCCAATATAATTTCTGGTTCAGTGATCATTGCTCTTGCTATAGCAACCCGCTGCTGCTCACCTCCAGAAAGTTGTTCGGGCTTATGATTTTTACGCTCTTCAAGTCCAACTAACTTTAAAATGTTGTCTAACCGATCTTTATATTTACGAGGTGATTTTCCATCAATCAGCAGAGGTAAAGTAATATTATCTTCGGCCGAGAGGGTTGGAATTAAATTAAAAAATTGGAAAACAAAGCCAATATTACGGCGACGCAATAATGTTATTTGTTTGTCTTTTAGTGAAGATAAAGATAAGGTCCTTAGAATTACTTCCCCGTCGGTTGGATAGTCAAGTCCACCCAACAAATGGAGTAATGTCGATTTTCCGCTGCCTGAAGGACCCATTATTGCTACAAACTCACCTTCTTCAACCGAAAAATCAATCACAACAAGGGCATCTACAATGTGGTTTCCTAATTGGTATTGTTTGCTTAACGATTTCGTTTCAATTATAGACACTCATTTCTCCAAGGGAGCAAAAACTTAATTAATGTTGGCGGATAAAAAGCTACTTAAAAATATAAAAACATACTAAAGGTCTTCTAATTGATGGTCAATTTTTTCTTTTATTGCTTGGATGACTATTGGATCATTGTTCCAAGCGCCGAGGTTGATTATTGGAAAGCCTTCAGGAATATCTGCTTCATTAACCAGAGAAGGGATGTCATACTGGCTGTGGATTGAGTCAGCACTGATAGCGGCTGAGAAGTATAGTATCTTTTCAACACCATTCTCTAAAAACTGATTAACTTTTTCTGCTGGCTTTGGCTGCTTAAATTCCATCCAGGCTAAACTCATATTTTCTGAAGAATAGCCATTATCTGCAAGTAACTGCAGCACGTCCTCGCGAAATCCGATCTCCTGGTTTGTCTCAGTAGGCCACTCCACATCCCATTCATCTGGCTGCCCATGACCTACCAGCAGCAAACCCACTTTACTTTTGTTGGTATCTTCAATATTGGCATCTGCTCGAGCCAGGAACATGCTCTGTAAAATTGTTAAGTTGTAAAGAGGGCCTGTGTAATGTACTGGAACACCATAGTTCTGCTCAATGTTCAGTTCTTTGATCAATTCTTCCCCCTCAGCAGTGTGGTTTGAAATCGTTAGAAATACCTCGCTGATCACAATTCTGCTGGCGCCTTCATTGAGCGCTTGGATGGCGGCAGCATCAGGCCTGGGGTTATCATCCAAAAAACTGAGATAAAACCTGGTGGTTGTATCCCCTTCCGCGCGGTAATCCTGTTCGAGACTTTTGATCATTTGAGTATGCACCTGGTGGTGGTTACTCTTTCCGACTTGGAGGTATTTATTCCTCAGCTGGTAAACGAACAGAGGTCTTGCGACCAGTGGTACGAAAGGTATGCCTTGTTCTTCAAACTCATTAAATTGGTTGATCCAGCCAATTGGATCATATGTTTCGGGCTCTCCGTGTGTAAAATAAACAACTGCAGTGTGACCGAGACCTGGGTCATCTTTCTGGCGTGTTATTTCCGGCACAGGTCTGGGATCGTCGCGATTCAGAAAAACGCGTGTCATGCCGATATAACCAACAGCAAAGAATAGAAGCGACAGTGCGATGCTGATCCATAATTGTTTTCCTCGGAAAATTAAACGCTAGGACGAACACCAGCACGAAGAAAATAAGACAAACTGCTACCAGGTAAAGGCTCATCTCAAGCGGATGAACGGTTAGATATTTGACCAATAATATTCCCAATAAAAAAGATAAGCCTATGGGTAAAAAAAGTATTAGAAGTTTCATTTTTCTGTCCTTTCCTTAAGATTTAGATATTATTTTCAGTTTGGAATTTTCTATCAACTCTTGTCCATCAATTGATATCCTCTTTGTGGAATAAAATCTCACCACGATAACCATCAACGGTAATTATTGTATTGTCTTCAATCCGAGATGCATTACCAACTGAGACAACCGCCGGGATATTGTATTCACGGGCGATGATTGAGCTGTGAGAAAGAATGCCTCCTGCTTCGGCAATGATTGCACCAGCTTTGCTGAATAATGGAGTCCAGCCTACATCCGAATACGGGATTACTAAAACATCCCCCTGAACCACTTTATTGAAATCCTGCAATCCACGCACTACCCTGGCAGAGCCGGTATAAATCCCTCGCGAGGTAGGCGTACCTTTCATTTTTTCTGACGCGCCGAATACGATGGGCGGAGGTTGGTCTCCATAGATAATAGCCGGAAGATCGATATCCTTGTATTGCTGCATTTCTGATCTGCGTGAAGCAACTTTTACTTTTATTTCTTCAAATGGAATATCTTCGGCAACTACCTGACGGATTTCATTGTCATACAAGAAAAAGATTTCTTCACGGTTTTCCAGCAAGCCCGTGTGGATAAAATGATCGGCAAGCGCTAAATAATAATTGCGGAGGAGACCGTAACCAAATGTATATGTGGAACTTACCCTTTCCCGGTAATACAGGTACTTTCTGGCTCGCTCATAGAAAATACCTGTGATCCAGCGCCTAAAACCTCGGAGGGGCAACTCATCAAAACTCATTTTATGTATATTTTGTTTTTCCGGTGGTGTGTAAGATGTGATTAGATTTAAAATGAGATCTGGGTTTTCCCGCCATGGGTGAACTGAAAAATCGTTACCGCTATCACTGAGATGTCCAAATTGTTCAAGAAATTGGCTCACATTTTCTTGAAACGTGTCAATGCCTGACAATTGTTGAAATGACCGGTAATCAGATGTGCGAATTTCAACCTGCTTCTTTGTATCAAGCGCATTGAATTCCGTGCTCAATATTTCCAGCATTGTATCAGGGGCATATGCATCCAGGCTGGTTAAATCTTTGGTCAAGTCGAACTGATCAAGCTGCACGCCAAATCTTTTCAATAGGCCCTGCATAGCTCTGTTATAAGCATTCATAAGGAGCGGTACGACGATATTGTAGTAAGCAGCACTTTGCGCAAGATTGTAAAGCTGGTCGATTTTTTCCAGCAACACTTGCGGAATTAAGCTCTTGACTGGTTGTTGTGAAATATCAATAAAATTGGTTTCGATTTCCGGAAAATGCTGTTCGAATTCTTTCGAAAAGTTCCATTTGCTGTAAAGAAAACGTAAAATCCTGGGGAAAAGAAAAACCACCTTTGCATTAAGTTTGAAGGCTGGCTTTTGCGTTGGAGGTTCTATTATGCCCATATTTATTTCTAAAGCCTGGCGCGGCAAACCAAGGCGATCAAAAATCTCCCCAAAAGTCCCGGTATCAAAATATGCTCGATAATAAAAAGCGCGTGCTAAACTTTCAGGTTTGATGTCATTCTTTCCGATTAGTTCTGTAAGCAGTTCAACCCAGACGCTGTTTATCAGCGGCACATTTACGGACCAAATAAGGGGTTTTATCATGCCCGGAAGAAACTCTTTGGAGATTTTGTTGGAATATATTTGAATATTCTGTAAAGCTGTGATCTCCCTCAGTTGTACCCAAAAGATGTCTTCACCATCGTACACCCATTCAAGGTCTACTTCTTTGCCGTATACCTGGGAGATTTGTTTGGTTTGATCGACAACCATTTGGATCAAATCTTTGAATGCTTCCTTGTCTGTGGGTTGTTCCTGCCAATTTCCCCACTTGGAAACCCACCGGAGTGGGGTGATGCCCTCTTGTACGAGTGCGGTTCCGTGACCTTCTACTGCTTCAACGATGGTTTCCTGCTCTCCAGTAATCGGATTTTTACTGAATGTCACACCTGAGAGCAGTGGAGTTACCATTTCCTGCAGGATCACTGCAGTTTTGGGAGAAGTAACCATTTCCCCTTTTCTTTCCTGATAAGTTCGAATCCCATCTAACTGGGTGGATTCCCATACTTTTTGGATAGCTTGAATCATTGAATCCCTACCTTCGACATCTAAGAAAGTGGAAAATTGACCTGCATATGTGTGTTGCTGACGATCTTCAAGATCAGTTGAAGATCGGATCGCATATGATTTTTTAAGGTCTATGATCTCTGCTATCTCGTCTTGGAGCTTGTTCAATACCCGCTCGTCATTTTCTTGGAAATGACAATATGCATCCCAAGTACAGCAATATGTTTTGGGGATCTTAAAACCTAAATTATTTAATATCCACAGATTATTGGCTTTATGCCCCGCGGTTTGTGGAAGTGATTTCTTTGATATTTTATGAATATATTGCATATGCAATCATTATTCTGAAATGTATTGAATGATCAAACAGGGTAGAAATGACTCTTTATACTATTGAATGAAACCTTAGAAAACCCCATTTTTGCTGGGGGCGCTTATACTAATAACGAGTCAAAAGAATACCCAATCCTCCTTCAAGATTTAATATTTCATTCGTTTTTTTGAACTCAATGCTTTGTTTGATAATTATTTTTTTGATAATCTTAATCGATCCATAATTTTAAGCATTTCACGTCCCATTGGAATTTTCTGCAGAGAGGCCTGCATATCTAGTTTGCCTTCTTTGCGGTTTTTTATACCGTGTCTGATATCTGGTAATAAGGCAAGTATTAAAATCATATTGACAATAACGGCATAACCTACGTAAATTGGATCATGTGTTCGAAACCACAACCAGGGAATCATCAGCCACGCGCCTGACATAAAAGCAATTAGGATATCTTTTACGATACCCAAACCAATAATTAGACCGCCTATTGCACATACCAGAGCCCCCAGCCAATCGACAACAATAAAACCTCCATATAAGGCCGATATTCCGCCTCCACCTTTGAATTTATAGTAGATAGGCCAATTGTGGCCGACCATGCCAAAAATGGCTGCGATAAGAAGATAAGGTTGGTCAGGGTAGAGCAAACGAAATACTAAAGTAGGAATGGTTACCTTAAGAATATCCAACCATCCGATCATGCATCCGAGTCTTGGACCGAGGATGATAGAGGCTGTATTTGCGCCAACAGCTCTCAAGTCCATAGATCCTTCTCCGGATGCGGAAGGTATTTTTACGTTTTCTACATCAGCATCTGGGGCAAAAATTCTTGTAATAAGCCGGGCAAAAGATATTGAACCAATCAAGTAAGCCGAAAGAGCGGCAATTATTGCGACTACAGGATCCAACATTTTTACATTCTCCTTTGTATAATGATAGTTGGATACTTTTTATTAGAATTAAAAACCTCGCTTTTGACCTTCCCAGGGCGGCGGTGTGCCCTGGTTGAATTCCTCCACACTGGGACCTGCTAAATTACCCAATCTCCACAATCCGTATAAATAGCTGGCGATGAGCAGCAGGATGGTGGCCGGCCAGCCGCTGAGAATCTGGAAGATACCGAGAGAACTGGCTGCCTGATCCTGAAAGAGTTCGAACTGCAAGAATGTGCGCAGTCCGAAAAAAATCGCCCAGGCCAGTGTGACTTCGCTGTAAGCCGGACGTACTCGGGGATGCCAGTACCAGTTCAGCGGCCAGCGGCGGGTGATGTAACTGGTGAAAGCGACTAAAGGGCGTTTTAGGATCAGGCTGACCGCACATAAGACAACCGTTAATAATCCAATGATTATCCCTGGAAGGAAATAAGCCTCCGCTCGTCCGGTTATTGATGCAATAATGACTGCTAAAAGTACTGCGCCGACGCCTCCCAGGGCATACCTGACAGGTTGGCGTTTGATGAGACGGTATATGGAAAATAAAACTGCTATCCCCAGCGCACCCCAGACTGCGTAATTAAATCCAAATAAAGCGTTCAGCAGGACGAAGAAAAGAGGCGGCAGGATGGTGTCCAGCCAATTACCCCGTCCTGTTAGAACGGATTGGAGCTCACCTTTTATCTCTTGAAACCGGCTGTTCGCATCCATTACCAGCTGAATTGGTTAAAATCAAAATCGAGGCGCAGGGCGATACCAAATAATACGATCAAGGTTATCAATAAAATTGCGATCCAGACGGGATAGGCATCTCCAAAAGGATCAATTTTGCACCATAAGCGCTCGAAAAAACCACGGTCATCCACGCATGCGGTTTGTTTTTCCGGGTTGGTTTCGGAAGGTTCAATTTCTGACATATAATCCCTGCTCTTCGATTATTTTGCGTACTCGTAATCAATATTCTCTGGTTCTCCATTCACTATCTCACCTGGAGAATCAGCGCCTTCACCGTTAGAACTGGTGGGGTAATGAATGGTATTGGCCATGCCATCGATAACAGTGCGATCGTCCGTGATTTGTTCGATGCGGCCGTCAACCATACTGATCAGCTTGTCGACATAGGTCACCATGCGCAGATCGTGGGTGACCATGATTCCGGCTCGCTTCTGTTCGTGGATCAGGTTGGCAAAGGTCTCCACGACTTGAAAAGCGCGCTGGGTATCGAGACTGGCGGTGGGTTCATCGGCTAAGACAAGACTCGGTTCGTGCACCATAGCGCGTGCGATAGCAACCCGCTGCTGTTCCCCGCCGGAAAGCTGGTTGGGCAGATTGTTGAGTCGTTGTGATAGTCCCAACCGGTCCAGCAGGTCCTTTGCCCGCTGGCGACCGTTCTTATCAAAAGCCTTGTTCAGGCGCAGCATCAGTTCGACGTTTTCGAGGGCGGTCAGGAAAGGGACCAGGTTGTTGGCCTGAAAAGTGAAACCGATATTCTGGCGGCGGAATTTTGTACGCTTCTTGCTTTTCATTTTTCCCAGGTCCTGTCCATCAATTTCGATAGAACCTGTGGTGGGGGTCAATAATGTAGCAAGCATGGCCAGCATGGTGGTTTTGCCAGAGCCGCTGGGACCGACGACGGCTACAAATTCACCATCATGTACTTCGAATGAGGCCTGGTCGACAGCGGTAATGGCCGTATCGCCCTCACCGTATACTTTGGTCACTTGATTTGTTTCTAAAGAAATACCCATGTCTTCTCGTGTTTTAATTCTATTAGATTTATAGTCCAATTGCACGCAGCGGTTCAACTTTTAATGCGATGCGGATCGAAACGAGGCCGCCAATTGGTCCGATGACTAACAGGGCTGCAACCGCGCCCAGGATGGCTGTGCTGTTAAATTCAGCGGGAACTTCCGGAGGCATACCCATTGCAATCAATAAGGTGCCAATAACACCGAGCGCTACACCGAATATCGAAATTGTGATGATCTGCAGGATTGTCATTCCGGCGACGGTCCCGTTGCTGGTCCCGATCGCTTTCAACATACCGATCTGGGCAATTTTCTGGATGGTCTGGATCTGGAAGAATCCGCCCAACACCAGCATACCGATCAGTAAAGTGAATGCTTGCTGGGTGTTGAGGGTGGACTGCTGGGCAGTATACCCGGGCAGTGCCAGAATGGCAGTTTGTTTGTCCACGGCTTGAACGCCTTCGATGCCCCGTTCGATCGCAGGTATCATGGATGTGTAGCTTTCCGGGTCATACAGCTGCAGGGCGGCGATATTAAAGATCACACGCGAACTTCTCCTGGCAGTGCTCTCCTGGGGTTTGATGTCATCCCAGGTTTGAATTGGGACAAAAATTGCTGGTTGGAAAAAATACTGGTTCGATCCACTCAAGCCAACTACGCTGAGGTTATATAGTTCTTTTTCTGTTCCCTGGACGGTTTGAATGGTGATCTGGTCGCCCGGTTCTACCCCCAATTTATCGGCTAAGGGACCATCCAAAACCACCTCATTTGCCCGGTCGCGTATCAACGGACCCCCGGATAAAATCTGCGGGTTACCCGGTCGACCAGGTTCGGTGCCGATCAGTGAGACATCGATCTCACCTTCTGGCGCAGGATAAACTACAGTGGCACTACTGAATCCCATGCCGCCTGCATCTGCAACACCTTCGATGCGGCGCAGATCGGTGAGTGTGCTGTTATCCAAACGGCTGGCGCTGATTAATAAATCGGCTTCTTCCTGATAAACGAGCAGGTCAGCCTCGATATTATCGATCAACTCCCGGTTGGCTTTGCTTAACCCACCAGCCAGCGCGGCAATAAACAGAACAAGGGTGGTTATTAAAGCGATCACAAGGCTGAAAAGCAGGTAACGGCCTCGATTGCGCCAGATTTCCTTGAATGAAAGATAAAAGGACATGTCTATGCACCCCCGGATGATGGTCCTGCGCGGGCACCCAACCAGAAACGCCGCCAATCCCCATCACTCTTCTGAAGAGAGAGGAAGGTATAAAGGGCTCCGGTGAAGAAACCGAGCACCATCATAAAGAAAACCCAAATGATGGCGGTTAAGATGGATTTTTCACGGAAAATAATCCAACCCGAAAAAAGGATAAATCCCACATAAAGGTCAACCATGGATACAATCCCCCAGGGATTTGACAGCAATTCTGCTCCGTCCGAGAAAAAATCACCAACTACAAAACCATAAATAAGTACAAAGGTCATGGCTAGCAGACCCAATAAGGATACAACTTTTGCTAACTTCATCTCTCCTCCATAGAAAAATGATTATAACTGATATTCGGTTGTTATCCGAATTTTG
>CAVWDI010000012.1:0-161457 GCA_963753725.1 uncultured Chloroflexia bacterium
CTAGTACAACATCACACTGATATAGATGGATAAAGTTTTATCAACTTGATTCTTGCATCGGTAGTTTGGAATTGCCAATTGACAGTCTTACATACATGATTGCGTTCATCGGTTAATACTTCAACATTTAGACTTAGCATCATTTCATTCGGAATATGTTTAGGCAAACTTCTACTGTAAACACTCAATTCAATCTCTGCCATGTTCAACCAACTTCCATGTTTCGGTGTGTAATGAAACTCAAGCTTCTTGAGAATACGCAATGCTTCGGCTGGAGCAAAGGTTTCATACAAAGCAGCGGGTTTATGAGTATTCAAGTTGTCCATAACCAAACGGATGACATCAGCCTGTGGATAAAGCTCATCGACCAGCCATTTCATACAATGAGCGAAATCCTGCATCGTATGACGCTCCGTGATTTTTATCATTCGACGGCCTGCCAATGGTTCAAAGAACAGGTTCAGGTTGCGCACACCATGACGTTTATACTCGTAATCATAGCGCTCAAGCTGTCCTGGTTTAGCATTTTGGCGCATGCGGGTCTCTCCAATCAATTGTTTGAGCCCTTCATCAAAGCATACCAATGGCCGCTTTGGATCATAGAGTTGCTCGTATTGATCCAGTACATCCTCCATGCAGGCTACAAATGCAGCACTGGCTTCTGGTATGCACCACATTTTCTTCTGCCAGGGCTTCAGTGCATTTTTTTAAGCGTGCGCCGAACGGTCTCATACGAGATGCTTTCAACGACTTCGAGCTCAACCAGTTTGTCTGCTAGAAGTTGCAATGTCCAGCTATCATGTCCAATTGGAGAATCACTGCAAGCTAAGAACAGTCAGCTGGGCTTCGCCACGACCATCCAGTTTGCGCTTCTGTCCAGGTCGCGGATCTTCATTCAGTGCTTTATTGAGCCCACCTTCCACGAAGCGTTTACGAATGCGCTCTACAGTTGGGCGACTGACATCCACAGCTTCCATGATTTCCGGATCGCTCATTCCTTCATTTGCTTTGAGTAAGATCATTGCTCGTTTGAATTGGCGAGCTTTGAGTGTCCCTCTGCGGGTCATATCATCCAGCGTTTGGGATTTTTCGTCATTTAAATTGATAAGGTACTTTTTTCTTGGCATCTTCAGAATCTCCTTTACTCTGAAGATTGCAAGATCCGTTCCATCTTATTCAGTGTGATTGAGTACTAGAAACTCATTTCCATTACCTGAGCGAAGGCATAATCTAATTTTTTGAGTGCTTCTCCGACATGCTCTTGCTTTGTCGAGAGCGGCGGCGCAATACGCAGCGCGTTGCCGTACAGCCCACCTTTACCGATGAGTAAATTCACTCGTTTGGCGGTTTCCATTAAAGTATTGGTGTGTTTGGGGGCCGGTTCTTTCGTTTCACGGTCGACGACCAATTCAACCCCCTGCATGAGACCCCGGCCGCGCACATCTCCGATCAGAGCATATTTGTCTTTTAGGGACAAAAACCCATTTTGTAACAGTTCCCCAATTTCAGCTGAGCGCCCCGGGGTAAATTCGCGTTTTAGTTCATACAAAGTACCCAATCCAGCGGCGGCTGCTATCGGATTACCTCCAAATGTGTTGATCGTAAGGCCTGCGCCGGCTGAGGCGGCAGCGATTGGGATACGTCATCTTAAGCGGGCAGCGGTAGAAGAAAGGCGATAGTGCATGGCGAATATAGCCGATGTGGACCGGAGCGATGCGCCAGGCGTACTATTGTGAAATATGATAAAAAAATCACCCGCCTGGCGAAGTTTCTTCATTGACAATCAATTTGAACACATCCGGGCGGCTATAGTGTCCGCTGACATCAAGGGTCATACTCTCCCGGGTGACGATTGAAGGATCAATTTCTGCAACCAGCAGGGTTTCTTCATTTTCTACCGGACCTGCCAGTATCGCAGCGTCCGGTCCAATAATCGCCGATCCGCCCGTAATCCAATAACCATCATCAGGTACATTATTTAATAAATTTATATCTTTGGGAAAGTGTCCCGGATTGAGGATCGAACCTGCTGCGATAACGAAGCAGCGTCCTTCAAAAGCATAAGTCCTTGAGGCGATCAAATGCCTTTCATGGACACTGGGCCAGACTGCAGCGTGAATAAGCTCCCGCTTGTCATGCATGGCCTGGCGAGCCAGCGGCATCCAGTGCTCCCAGCACACTAAACCGCCAATGCGACCGACAGATGTATCCACAACGGTTAGCGTGGATCCATCGCCGCGCCCCCAGATCAGTCGTTCCGTGTAAGTGGGGATCAATTTGCGATGCTTTCCAAGCAGGATGCCTTCATCTGAGATATACAGTATGGTGTTGTAAAGCGTATTTCCATCGCGCTCGTGCATCCCCATCACCAGGTTCAGGTTCGCTTCAGCGGCTGCGGTACATAAACGATCAACCGCTGGCGAATCAATTTCCGGGCTGTTGTCCACCAGGCGTACAAAGATTTCCTTGGCAGGGGGATAATCCCACTGAGCAACATTCGGAATGTTATCTAACCAAACCGGGTAGCCCGGAAGCCAGGTTTCCGGGAATACCAGTACTTTTACGCCCTGTATGCCTGCTTTCTCTATCCAATGGCAGGCGATGTCTAAACAACCTTCCAGGTCCAGGAATGCCGGCGCAACCTGGGCGGCTGCAGCAAGAAATTTTTTCCTCATATGATGGCTCCAGTTATCATTTGATTTGTTTATTTAGAACCTCAGCGACATACATGTCAACCCCCCATCCATTTTGCGCGCTTCGCTCATGTCGAGTTCGATGATTGAGCATCCCAGCGCTTTCAGTTTCTTCTTTACGGTTGGGTGATTATCCGGCATTATGATGGTACCATTGATCAAGAGCGAATTGGCTGCTGCATATTCATTTTCTGTCAAAATAATTTTTTCGTAATCCATAAATTCTACCCGGTTGGCAAAATTCTGGTGCAATAGTAGTGTGCCTTTTCCTGCGTGAGTGACAAACGATTTTAAATGCAAACCAGAAATAACTTCAACCGTGCTCCAGGTGAAATCATAAGATTCCAAAAAACCACCTAGCTGTCCAGCACCTTCCTGATTGGTGCGCTCTGAAAGTCCGATAAAGAAGTGTTTACCCACAGCCAGTACATCACCGCCGTCAAGCGTTCCGGGTGGGGTGATATAGCGCAGTGGGCGATATTTTGCCAGGGCGGGTTCTATGAACTCCGTTTCACCTCTTCTGGATTGCACGCCAGGATTGGTGATCACAGCTATCTCGGGTGTGATGACAGCGCTGTCCTCGACGAAATAAGCATCCGGGTAGTCCTGCAGCACATCCAGTACGATAACTTCCAGACCCAGTTTACGGAGGGTATCTATATAATTTTGGTGCTGCTGCATCATCAATTCGTAATCGGGCATGCCTAATTCAACGCTGGTGATACCCCGGGCAAAGTTTTCTCCTGGTTTGCGCACAATAGCACGGCTGTAAGTATCGGAATTCAATTTGTATCCTCGATTCAGTTTCGCTGGACGAAACCAATGACAAAAGTAAGGGTATTTTACTTATAAATGTCAGGATTAACCACCCACAAAATTGACACATAAAGTTCCGGCATATATAATGAGCGCAATCGTGATTTTTTGAACCATTAAATGATCCAAAAAAGAGCGGTATATGAGCAATTTCGCTCGACAATTGAAAATTCTGACTGCCCAATCCGCGCGGTGTGATCTACGGACAATATGCGTACGGGCAGTTTGTGTTTTAAAGCAGGTGGGAATTTAGTATGAAAGTCTTTGCGCGTGAGCCGCTGGATATCGATCGAGTTTTAACTCCGCACGGACAGGTGTACATTATCCCGGTACGCTGCAAAGGCTGCCGTTTGTGTATCGAATTCTGCCCAAGAGATGTGCTCAAGGAATCCGAGCAGACCAACATAAAAGGATACCACTATCCAGAAATCGAAAATAGGGATCAAAACCAGTGTGTAAACTGTGAATTCTGCACGCTGATCTGCCCTGAATTCGCTATATATACCCTTCCAATCAACGGGGAGGTACCGTGAGCGCTGAGCAGGTTTTGACCGGGCAGCATTTTATGAACGGCGATCATGCCTGTGCGGAAGGCGCCATCGCAGCCGGCTGCCGTTTCTTCGGAGGCTATCCGATCACACCCTCCACTGAGATTGCGGAGCGCTTGGCGCGGCGCATGCCTGAAGTGGACGGCGTATACCTGCAAATGGAGGACGAATTGGGCAGCATGTCCGCCATCCTGGGCGCATCGGCAGGCGGGGCGCGTTCGATGACAGCCACTTCAGGACCAGGATTGAGTTTGATGCTGGAAAACCTGGGGTTGGGGGTTATGCTGGAACTGCCATGCGTAGTGGTTGATGTGCAGCGCGGGTCACCATCGACAGGTTTACCGACCATGCCGGGGCAGTCAGACGTGATGCAGGTACGTTGGGGCTCGCATGGAGATTACCAGATTGTGGCCTATGCCCCCTGGTCGCCCCAGGAGATGTTTGACTTAACTCATCCTGGCTTTTAATGCCGCTGATCGCTTGCGGGTACCGGTGATCGTGTTGGCTGATGAAGTGATCGGGCACATGGTCGAACGGGTTGTAATTCCAGCGGCGGAGGAGATCGAGCGCTGGGATCGGAAACGTCCAAAGGTTCCGCCGAATGGACCATTCGACCCTTTCAAGGTGCTGGATGATGACCTGGTGCCGCCCATGGTTCACGCCGGCGATGGTTATCGTATCCATTACACCGGGTTAACCCACAACGAACATGGTTATCCGGATATGACCGCTGATACCCACCAGGCCCTGGTCACACGCCTGGTAGAGAAGGTTAACCGTAACGCGCCTCACATCATGCGCTTTGAGGAGTACTATCTCGAAGATGCCCGGATCATTGTTATCGCTTATGGATCTACCGCACGCTCAGCCCGGCAGGCGGTACGGGAGGCGCGGCAAAATGGGGATCAAAGCTGGACTGTTCAGGCTGATTACATTGTGGCCGTTCCCTGCGGAGAAATTAACGAAGCTTTCCGTTGCTGCGGAAAATTTTATCGTCGCCGAGCTTAACCTGGGTCAAATGAGCAATGAAGTGGAAAGGATTGTTAAGCGGCCGGTGATAGGTGTGCACCACGCTGGCGGCTCAATGATCACTCCAAAAACGATCCTCACAGAAATAATGGGTGCTGCATGACAGGCGCAATACAGGTCGAATCCCATCCCCTTGACGTGATTATACGCGCCGACCGCCTGCCGCATATCTGGTGCCCGGGATGCGGGATCGGTATTGTGATGCGCATGTTATGCACAGGCTATCCTCGAATTGGGTATACCTGTAGACCAACACGTTGTCGTTTCAGGGATCGGCTGCAGCGGGCGGGTTGCTGGATATATGAATATCGATTCGTACCACACCACCCACGGCAGAGCGATTCCATTTGCAACAGGCATAAAGCTGGTGAAACCGGAATTGATGGTCACTGTTTTCAGCGGTGATGGGGACCTGGTCGCGATCGGAGGCAACCACCTGATCCATGCCGCCCGCCGGAATATAAATGTAAAGGTCATCTGTGTGAATAATTTTAATTACGGGATGACCGGCGGGCAAGCCGGACCGACCACACCGCACGGTGCCAGGGCTACAACGGCGCCCTACGGCAATCCGGAACTGCCGTTTAACTTACCTTATCTGCTGGCAGCCTCGGGCGCAAACTTTGTGTCGCGGCTGGTCTAACCTGCATGTACGCCAGATAAAAGAAGATATTCTGTACACGTATAAAAAACCGGGATTCACTTTTATTGAGGTGTTGAGTGCCCTGTCCAATTGGATTTGGCAAATCTAATCGTATCGAAGATGGATTGGAGGAAATGGAACTATACCGTCAGCGCTGTGTATTGACGCGCGATGGGGATGTGCGGGCAGAAGATTTGGATATTGATCTGCGCGAAGATCAGCCCATATATGTGGGTCGCTTTGTGGATAGGGATCGGGAGGCATATAGGCCGGTAAAAATGTAGGCAAACATATTGACAGATAATGAGGAGCAAATAACTGTAGTCTATGCGTACTGAAATTTGTATTTCCGGGTTCGGCGGACAGGGCATCGTGCTGGCTGGCTATATACTGGGGAAAGCGATCACACTTTATGCTGGTCGTGAAGCGGTCATGACGCAGGCATACGGTCCTGAGGCGCGCGGCGGGGCATCCAGCGCAAATATCGTGGTGTCGGACGAGACGGTCGACTACCCGTTCGTTATAAAGTCGGATATCCTGGTGGCCCTGTCACAGGAGGCTTATTCAAAATTCAGACCTGCGGCAAAGCCGGATGGGATTGTCTTGATCGACAGTGACCTTGTGCAGCCATTTGATGATGACCATCCGTTGGGCATTCCGGCGACACGCATTGCAGAGGATTTAGGGAGGCGGATTGTGGCCAATGTGGTGATGCTGGGTTTTTTCACGGCTTCAGCGGATGTCCTCGATCGGGCGGCGATAGAGAAGGCGATCGAGACCACGGTGAAACCCAAAACGCTCCCGCTCAATCTAGCAGCGTTCGAAACCGGGTATCAATATTACTCTTCGGAGTCCGATCCAGAAAAATTTCCTGAGGGAGCAGTGGATAAGAAGATAATTATGAGGTAGAGGAATGAACTCGTGAGCGATTCGGTGCTGGTGATCGGCGGCGGTATTGCCGGTATCCAGGCTTCACTGGATCTGGCGGAGGCCGGGGCACGCGTGGTGCTGGTTGAAAGAGAGGCCACCATTGGCGGTATTATGGCGGTCTTGGATAAGAATTTCCCGACCCTGGATTGTTCGATCTGTATCGAAGCACCCAAGATGTCCGAAGTGGAACTGCACCCCAATATCGAGATTCTATCCCTGGCAGAAGTGGAGAAGGTCACCGGGAAACCGGGCGATTTCCGGGTCAAAATCCGCCAGCAGAGCGCGTTATGTGACGGATGCCTGTACACGCTGCGGGGAGTGCACGGCTGTTTGCCCGTGTTACATTGCCTAATGAATATGATTCTGGGTATGGCGTCGCGCAAGGCGATCTATACGCCCATCCCCCAGTCAACTCCCGGCGATTATATACTTGATATCCAAAGCTGCCTGAACGATCCGCCCAATTATATTCCCGTGCAACCACTGCGTTGAGGCCTGTCCACCGGGCGCGATCGACTTTATGATGCCTGCCTGAAAAGATAATCAGCCGCCAGGTGGGCGCGATCATCGTAGCAATTGGTTATGATATGCTTGACCCTCGCCAGATGCACGAATATGGATACGGCAGCCATCCTGATATCCTTACTGCCTTAGAGTTTGAGCGGTTGGTCAATTCAGCGGGACCCACCGGGGGAGAGATCATCCGACCTTCAGATGGCGCTCACCCGGAGAGCATCCTTTTTGTGCTGTGCGTCGGTTCGCGTGATCACCGGTTCATTCAAGTACTGCTCACGGTTTTGCTGCATGTACTCGATCAAACACGCATACCAGGCGTTGACCACGGTGTGCAGAATGTGGACTGTACTGTATATGGATGTACGTTCCTATGGGAAAGGATTTGACGGTTTCTGGGAGCGGACCGCGGCGGAAGGGGCTGGCTTTGTCCGCGGCAGACCCGCGAAGATAGCCGGCGGCGATAATGGTAGTATCCGCGTGCATTTATGAGAGCACCGAAGAAGCAAGGCGGGTAGCGGATGATTATGATATGGTGGTGTTGGCGAACGCGGTTACGCCGCCCGAAGGGTTAGCCGACCTGTCAAGTAGTTTAGGGATTGAACTTGATGCAGATGGCTTTATCCTGCGGGCGGAAGAGTATCAGGGCGGTCTGGTTACGACTACCAGGCCTGGAGTATATGCGGCTGGCTGCGCATCCGGCCCAAAGGATATCCCGGACAGCGTCTCGGAAGGCAGCGCGGCCGCGGCACTTTCTTTAGGCCATCTGACGGCCAAAAGTTGGCCCGAAGTTCCCGAAGTGGAGTGATCGGAAGATATCGAGACAGCTCGAATTGGCGTATTTGTGTGCCACTGCGGGAGCAATATCGCCGGGGTGATCGATGTGAAAGAGGTGGTGGATTTTGCTAATCCACTGGATGGCGTGGAATATGCCGGTGACCAGATGTTTTCGTGCGCCGGCAATACACAGCGAGAAATCGAGGAGACCATCAAGGAATACGATCTCAACCGGATTGTAATGGCAGCCTGTTCGCCAAAGACCCACGAATCGATATTCCGCGGCGTTATGCTGCGCTCCGGATTGAACCCGTATTTGCTTGAAATGTCGAATATTCGCAATATGGATTCCTGGGTGCACAAACACGAACCAGGAGCCGCCACACAGAAAGCCCTGGATATGGTCTTTATGGCTGTTGAGAAAGCGCGTTATTTACGCCGCTGGAAGTATCATTACTGCCTTTGAGCCAGAGCGTTCTGGTGATCGGAGGCGGTATAGCTGGTATGACTGCTGCTGCAGCGCTCTCCCATCAGGGACTGGATACCCACCTGGTGGAACAAAGCTGGCAGCTGGGCGGCTTATTGAACCAGTTAGGAGAAATATATGCCATCCGGCATCCAGGCAAAAAAACTGGTCAAGACAAAATCACAGGAATTGGTGGACGGCGGGGTGCATATCTATATGGGAGCCGAAGTCGAAACGATTGGGGGAGTGGTTGGTAATTTTCAAGCGCATATGAGTAACGGCATGGAAATTAAAGTAGGGGCAGTGGTTATCGCCACCGGCTGTGCGCCATACCAGCCGAAAGAATTTGGATACAGACCTAAACAGCAGTCTGTCCCCGTTGCTGAGGGCGGCAAAAATATTGAAGATATCCTTGAATCGAAGACAAAACCTCAAGATCCAGCCTATCCAGAAGTGATAAACAATATGGAATTGGAGCAGATGCTGCGCAACAACCCGCCGACAGCTGATCGAATCACTTTTGTGGCCTGTGTAGGATCGCGCTGCGGGGATATGGGATGTTCGCGATACTGCTGCACTTCGATGATCGGGCAGGCGCTGCGCCTGCGCCAGATGGGAAAGGTAGTCCGCGTTCTGTATAAAGAGATACGCACCTACAGCCGTCAATCGGAGGAACTGTATGAACGTGCGATGCGAGCGGGAGTGCAGTTTTTCCAATACGATCAAAATAAAACTCCCCAGGAGTGTATATCTATCAAGGACGGAGTGGTTACATTTTATGATCACTTGTTGGGGGTGAATATTGATATCCCAACCGGATTGTTGGTATTGGTATTAGGGTTGAGACCAACCGATGATCAACTTGCTGAACAATTGAAACTGGCGCGCAGTGAGGATGGTTTCTATATGGAACTGCATCCCAAGTTAGGACCAGTTGAAACTGCCGTGCAGGGCGTATTTCTGGCAGGCGCTGCCCAGGGAGCTAAGGATGTGCGCGAATTGATGGCGCAGGCTTTAGCTGCAGCCGGTAAAACAGGCGCGCTGCTTATCGCGCGGCGTGATCGAAAAAGAACCGCTCACCGCAAAATTGATCCCGGATCTTTGCATCGGTTGTATGCGCTGTGTTAAAGTGTGTCCTTTTGGCGCGATTGAGCAGATCGGCAAACCGGGTAAAGATGGCACCGTAAAGATACTGGAAGCCGCTTGTATGGGATGCGGCACGTGCGCCGCGGAGTGTAATTTCGAAGCGATCGAGATGCCGTATTTTACGAAGGAACAAATTTTGGCGCAGGTAGATGCAGCCCTGGCTGAGAATCCGGGCGATAAGTGCCTGGTGTTCACCTGCAACTGGTGCTCGTATGCCGGCGCGGATCTGGCGGGTATTGAAAAGCGCCAGTACCCGGCCTCGACTCGCATCATCCGCACGATGTGTTCTGCGCGTTTCGAAGAAGATTTTGTCTCCCATGCATTTGATAAGGGCGCAGGGGCGGTCTTGATTACCGGATGCCGCCTGACCGAAACCGGCTCGGACTGCCACTATAACTATGCCAACAAGTTGACCTTGAAGCGTTTTAAGCACTGGCAGCGTAAATTTTCTCGCAAAGGAATTGATACCGAGCGCCTGCAGCTGCGCTGGATATCGGCGGCTGAAGGAAAAGAGTTTGCTGAGAAGATGTACGAAATGGATCAGGTGATTAAAGGATTACAAGTAGAAGAGCAGACAGATTTTTAATGAGATGTTTTGATAAAGGGGCAGCGAAGTGATGGTGGATACAAATCACATACTGCTGGATGATGATCTTTGGGAGCGGATTAATACGTTGATGGACGGCGCGGCTGCCGTGTGTTATCAGTGCGGTGAGTGCACAGCAATTTGTCCCTGGGGATTGGTACGGGAAGGAGCATTGAACGTACGCTTAATAATGCGGCAGGCGCAGTTGGGGGTCAAATCATGGGACGAAGATCTGTGGTTATGCACTTCATGTACACAGTGCGAAGCGTACTGCCCGCGTGGGGTAGAAATTGCAGATGTTTTCCGAGCGCTGCGCGGGATCAGCTGGCAGGACCGTACAGTAGAACCAGGTTTACCATCCATGCTGTGGTCTATGTACTGGAACGATAATCCCTGGTCGCAGCCGCCATCCCAGCGCTTTTCCTGGGCAAAGAATTTGGAGATCCCAATTTTCAATCCGCAGCAGCACGAAGCTGCCCTGTATATCGGTTGTACAGCCTCTTATGACCGGCGTGTGCAGCGGGTTGCTGCCGCCCTGGTGCGGGTGCTGGGTAGCTGCGGGGCAAAATATGGCTGCCTGGGAGGTAGAGAACCTTGCTGCGGGGAACCGGTGAAAAGTGTTGGGCACAGTCCTTATTTCGAGGATGTCGCTCGGACCAGCGCGCGTATTTTCAGGGACATGGGTGTTCAAAAATTGGTTACCATCTCCCCACATTGTTATGATGTCTTCAAGAACGATTACCCAGATGTGCTGGGAGGCGATTTTATTGAGACGGTGCATTACACGCAGTACCTTTCGGATTTGATCGATAGTGGGCAATTAGAACTGACGCCAAACGCTCTTGACAGCGTAAATGAAGAAAGAAATGGAAAGCAGATAGAGGAAAGGGGCAGCGTTACTTTTCAAGACCCGTGCTACCTGGGTCGCAAAAACGGCGAATACGGTGCTCCCAGGCATGTGTTAGGCGCGGTTCCGGGCATGACGCTCCTGGAGATGGAAAACCATAAGGTGGATGGGTTGTGCTGTGGGGGCGGAGGCGGACGTATGTGGTTGGAGACGCCCCCCGGGGAACGGTTTGCTGATCTTCGCATCCAGGAAGCCGCACGAACCGGTGCTTCTATCCTGGCGACTGCCTGTCCGTTCTGCCTGGTTTGCCTGGAGGACAGCCTGAAAGCCGTAGGAGACCTTGATATGCGCGTGCTGGATGTGGCTGAAATCGTCTGGGAATCGATGAAGGGTAATTTCGAATAATCTTTCGTGCAATAATATCTCGATGGTTATGAATTTTGGTACCTGATATGGTCTCATCCATTTATGACGCTGCCAGCGCCAGTGACACAATTTGGGTCTACCTGGAACATGAGTTGGGTGAGTTTGAAGGTGTTTCACTGCAACTGCTGTCAAAAGGACGCCAGTTAGCGGATCAACTGGGCTGGAAATTGGCGGGGATACTGATGGGCAGACAGCCGGATGCATTAGCGAAACAAGCAATCGCATTTGGGGTGGATGAAGTCTGGATGGGGGTACACCAGCTGCTGGAATCTTTCACCATTGAAGCCTACACAAAGGTTTTTTATGAGGCGGTATTGGAGGGTAAACCCAGTGTACTGCTTTTGGGGGCGACGCCAAACGGTAGGGATTTAGCCGGGCGCCTTGCTGTCCGCTTGCGGACTGGTTTGAACGCCGACTGCACCGGATTGGAGATAGAAAGTGAGAGTGGGGTGCTGGTCAGTCAGGTTTCTGGATTTGGGGGCGGCATTTTGGCCTTAATCGAAATGGGACTTCACCGCCCACAAATGGCCACTGTAAGATCAGGGGTCTTTGACGCTCCAGATGCGAATAACACCAGGAGCGGTGTTGTGATTGAAATTCCGATATCCCTCAAGGAAGATGAACTCAATACTAAAGTTTTGGAGAAAGTGACCGGAGGAGGGGTGGATTTATCGCAGGCACAGGTCATCCTGGCAGGAGGGCGGGGTGTGGAAGGGGATTTTGAAATGCTGGCTGAACTGGCGGACTTGCTGCCGCGAGCAGAAGTCGGGGCGACACGCCCGCCGGTAGATGAAGGTTTCATCGAACGTGAACGCCAGATTGGGCAGACAGGCGTGGTTTGTAGTCCAAGGGTAGCCGTGTGCTGCGGGATCAGCGGGGCTTTCCATTTTATTGTGGGGGTAGAGAAAGCGGATGTCGTGATCGCGATAAATTCTGATCCGAAAGCAGAGATATTCCAGCATGCGGATTACTGCATCGTGGGCGATGTGAACGAAATTCTCCCCAAAATTACGGCTTGTTTACGAACCTCACTAGAGGTGGCGGATGCCTGAACTGCACAGCGTTGTGTGCGTTAAGGTAGTGCCGAAATCGGAGGAGATCCGCGTCGACCCCAAGCGGATGGTGCTCGTACGGGAAGATGTGCGCTCGGAGATAAACCCTCCGGATATGAACGCGCTTGAAATAGCGCTGAGATTGAAGGACAGGTTTGGCGGAGCGGTGAGCATCCTATCGATGGGTCCCACATCATTTGTGCCGTTCTTAAAGGTAGGGGCAGCGATGGGCGCAGACCATATTTATCTGCTCAGCGACCGGGATTTTGCAGGAGCGGATACGCTGGCGACCACTTATACACTGGCGTTGGGCATCCGGAAATTGGGAAAGGTTAACCTGGTTTTTTGCGGCGAGGAATCAGCGGACGGCGCTACCGGACAAGTACCGGCCGGGCTGGCTGAGTGGCTGGATATCGGACAGTTGTCCATGCTGACCGAAATTGATATTGATACTGTGAATTCTTCAGCCCGCGGTAGGCGCGAGATTGGAGGTGGTTATGAAATTCTGGAAGTTGGGATGCCGTGTGTCGTGTCGGTGCAAACCGCCTGCAATGAGCCGCGCTTTATGGACTATGATCGAAAATCCTGGGCATTCGATGATTTGAGAAGTCACGTTATGGAATGCTGAAGATTTGGATGCTGCCCCAGAATTAATCGGTATCCATGGTTCACCCACGATTGTGTCCGGATTGGCTGAAGCAGCGGTCAGGGAACGGCGGCGGGAATTTATTGAAGGTACCTCTGAAGAAATTGCAAAACAGGTTAGCGAGATATTGAGGCAAAACCTGACCTGATCCTGATAGGTTTTATTCAGGGCGACGAATAAATCTGATGTACCTGGCAGCGAGAAAAAACGACTTGACGAGCAAAAATCTCCCTGGATTCACAAGGCTCGAGGAATGCCAATAGTTGGAATTGTCCATCAAAAATGGTCCCAAAGGGTTGCAAGCCAGCAATGTCGTAGCTGTCAAAAATTATTCAAAGCAAATTAAAAGTGGGAGCCCCTGAGAAAAGAGCAGAGGCTTTTCATTTAAATCTAGTGGATAAAGGATAGTGACCCAAACCTTATTTATTAAGTTAGAATTATAGTGTAGCTGGTAGATTAATAATCACCTGGAGGGTTTTCGAATGCGCAAAATCGCCATCGCTTTGTCCAAAGGTGGAGTTGGTAAAACGACCACTGCTGTAAACCTGGCCGCTGGAATTGCCAGGAGCGGGAATAGTGTGATGCTGGTGGATGTAGATACCCAGGGACAGGTGACGCGCGCATTGGGGAAAACAACCGATGGCGGATTAGCGGAATACGTCCAGGGCAATCTGGAGTTGGATGAGGTATTGATACCAGCGCGGGAAAATTTGTGGTTATTGGGGGGCGGACGGTCTATTGCGGGATTAAAACGGGATATTACACGTAAAGATTACGGTGGCGAGCAAACCCTAAGCGAAGCGTTGAGTCCACTCAACGATCGTTTTGATTTTGTTTTGCTTGATACTGGACCTGG
Organism: uncultured Chloroflexia bacterium; assembly: GCA_963753725.1. Taxonomy (GTDB): domain Bacteria; phylum Chloroflexota; class Anaerolineae; order Anaerolineales; family UBA4823; genus CAVWDI01. The sequence continues at coordinate 13,975 of CAVWDI010000012.1, forward strand.
TTGGGATGCACTCACGGTGAACGTGCTCTTTTACTGCGAGGAAATCCTGGCTCCGGTCTCTCTAGAGGTAATGACGCTTCAAGGGTTGATGGAGTTTTCACAGAGTGTAGCCTCCATCAAAAAGTACAAGCAGAACCTGGCGTTAAAATATGTACTACCAACTTTTTTTGATCGCCGGGTTAAAGAATCTGAGGAGATTCTAGGACAATTAAAAGGTCATTTTGGCGAGAGCGTTTGTCAGCCGATCCGCTATAATGTTCGTCTATCCGAGGCGCCCGGGCACGGTTTGACAATATTCGAATATGCACCCCGCTCTGCTGGGGCTGAGGATTACCAAAAATTAACAGAAAGGATTTTATCCTAAAGGATATTAACAGATGGCACAACGCAAAGAAACCCCCGATTTATTAGCCGAAATGCTTGGCGCGGAATCTGCCAGTCAAGTAGCCGTAGAAGATGTACAAGCTGAAGCGCCAAAGGTACAGCGCCCTGCGGTTAAAAGACCCAGGAAAGCTAAACCGAAGGGGTGGGAATATATCGTTGTGACCTTCCAGGATTACAATGGCTGGCGCCCAAGATTTGAAAACGGTCAGGAATACAAAGGCTGGATGGAATTGCCTTTAATACACGTATATATCAATGATTTGGGTTCGGAAGGGTGGGAACTGGTCACATCCAGCGCGGGTGAACGTATGTACGGCAGCGCGGATAAACACCAATTATTTTTCAGGCGTGAAAAATCTGGTTAAGAGAATATCCCTACTCATCTATCGCTCATAAAAACCTGAGCAAACTTACCTTCTCCAGCCAGTAAAGGGCGGTTAAAATTTTTTGCAATCTCTTTTGGGAAGGCGCCTGTATTGAATCAGGAAAACAAAACCCCACCGAAACGTACATACCCACCTGTTTACGAAAAGGTTTTGCCTTACGCCCTGGGCATTGTGGCTGTTTTTATTTTCATATTGATTGTCATCAGCCTGATTGTTGTGTTGGGAGTATTTCCAGGCAGTTAATTTTTAGTGTTATGTAGGAGAGTTATTATGAATGTGATGAATACGCTCATACCTTTAATCTCATCGCTCATCAGCTTTGTATTTGCAATTATCGTTTTTCGCCGCTATGTTATAAGGAAGGGTACATATTTACTTTTATGGGGCATTGGGCTGGTTTTTTATGGAATTGGAGGCTTTTGCGAGTTTTACTACGGCGCGTTCGGGTGGAATTCATTTGTTTACCGGGCGTGGTACCTGTTTGGTGCCATATTAGTGGCCGCATGGCTCGGTCAGGGGACGGTCTATCTGCTGGTGAAACGAAGATGGGCCAACGTATTGATGGTAATTCTACTCCTGGCTTCGCTGTATGCGGCTTATAGGATTTTTTCTGCTGAATTGGACCCGAGCCAGCTGACGACCAGCGTGCATACCGGCAGCGAATTGAGCGGTCACGCCATCGTTACACCGGGTGTGCGTAGATTAACTCCCTTCTTTAACCTTTACGGGACGATCACCCTAGTGGGAGGCGCGCTATATTCAGCCTGGTTGTTCTGGCGCAAACGGGTCTTGCTGCACCGCACGATAGGCAATATTCTGATCGCGGTGGGCGCCATGCTGCCCGCCTTTGGCGGGACCTTCAGCCGTATAGGCATACCAGCCGCGCTCTATCTGGGTGAGCTTTTTGGCGTGATCCTGATGTTTGTAGGCTTTATTAGAGCGACTACACCCATGGGAGAAAGTATGCAAGCCATCCCAAAACCGGGTGCAGCGGGAGATTAGTCTTTCTTCTTTTAATTATCCACAGTAAATATTTTTTCGGGGTGGACTTATTCAACCTACATGCGGCGCCTGGTAAGCAGGTGATTTATGTACGTGCACCACTTTCCAACTCCCACCTGATTTGACCATCACCCGGCTTTCGTTATGCCCGGCGACTTGAACGCCTTGCTCTGTCCCGGTGCTGGTCAGCAGGGTGTAGCTGGCGATGGCAGTATCGCCATAACGTTGGATGTTGAGGTTTGCCAGATCAAAGCGGGTTCGAGGCGTGTCCTGGGTGGCCTGGTTGTCATTTTCGGCTCCAAAAACTGTTCCGCGACGTTCACTCTCAGCCATCATAAAATCATGGAAAGGGAGCCCTTCCAGCCGATGAGGCGTGACCCACCATTCGTAAAGGGTCAGGTCTTCTCTGGTGGTGGTATGGTAAGCCTGGATGTCGTTATCATATATGGATTGTAAGTGTTTGAGTAGAAAGTCGCTTACTTCAGGGTCGTTTTTCATATACACCTCGCAGGACTTAAGTAATAGATTGTGTGATTTGAATTCGTTAACTCTAATTATAAATTAATCGACCTCCGGATGTCTTTTTACCCGGAGGTCTGAAAAATTTGGAGGCCTGAAAACTCGGGTTTATCGCATTCTGAAGGCAAAGATAATCGCCGCAACACCGCCGATGATCATCACGATGCCCAGCAGGATCACCAAAAGTTGACCAGCCACCAATGCATTAAAAAGCAGCAGCAAACCCAGCAGGATGCTTATCACACCCAGGATACCTGCGCCCCAACCGCCGCCTTTGAACGCGAACACCAGGCTGACCACACCTACGATCAAACCCTGAATACCCAGCAGGACCGCAGCCAGAGCTGGCAGCACAAATGAACCCCAAAGAGGATGCTGGATGACGATGATGCCAGCCAGAATTCCCAGCACGCCGATAAACAGTTTCCAACCCCAGGCTGAGCTGTCGATGAATATGCTGATGATGTTGAACAAACCGCCGATCAGCCAATACAGACCGAGCAGAATGACAACCAGAGATAAAAATTCTTCCCTGACAAACAGAAGAAGCAGACCGAAAATCACTGAAGCGATACCCTGCATTAACGGTATCCACCAGGGAAATTCTCGGGTTTCGAAATCCAATGCTGATGTACTCATTTTTTTCTCCTTACGAATTGATTATTACGTTTTTTAAGAATTATGAAAATGATTCTAAGCAGGTGGTGTCTCAAGTTCGATTTGGATAATATCCTATATGGCACCTCCTTTCTACGTGTTAACCCTGAATCCAAACAATAGTTGCAGTCTTAATAGCTCTGATATTGGTTGCAAGGATCACTCCAATTATATAAATCAAAAGGTGGATATTTTGTTTGACATGTGTACCTTCATGTCGTACACTCATGTTTGTATTATGGGAAACACAATTCTTTTAACAGGTTATCCCGGGTGCGGAAAAACCACCATCGTTAAGAAAATAATAAACATTTACTCCGGTAAGATGGGCGGATTTTATGCGCAGGAGATGCGCGAGGGCGGTCTTCGAACCGGGTTCCGGATGACTACATTACATGGTCAAGCCGGTGTTCTGGCGCATGTCAATTTTAAGAGTTCAAAACGCGTTGGAAAGTATGGTGTAGATTTAGAAATGCTGGACGATATTGGCGTTAGGTCCATTTACGAAGCGCTGGAAAACCATGCGTTGGTAATTATCGACGAGATCGGTCCGATGGAAATCGCCTCCACGAAATTTCGTAATGCAGTAAAAGATGTCTTACGGAGTGATTGCACATTATTAGGCACGATCGTCAAACGCAGTATTCCATTTACAGAGGAAATAAAAGCATCCTGTTCAAATATAATGGAAGTTGGACTGCACAACCGTGAATATTTAGCGGATGATATTCTTGTTTCTTTAAGCGAAGGTCAACAAAGATGAACGATTTGGTCAGCGAAACGGTAGCAAAGGACATCTCAAATAGGATGGATATCCCAAACGGGATGGACATACGAATAGGGATTGATATCGGCGGCACATTTACGGATTTCGTCATCTACATCCCTGCTTCGGGTGTGGTTTCATCTTTTAAACTTCTTTCTACCCCCCATAATCCGGCTCAGGTAGTGCTGGAAGGATTGGGAAAAATTTATCGTGAATTACCAAAAAAAGATCGGTACAGAGTCGATCTCATCCACGGTTCGACAGTAGCGACCAATGCGCTGCTTGAACGAAAAGGCGCTCGCACTGCGCTGGTAACCACTGCGGGTTTCCGGGACGTGCTGCAGATTGGTAGGCAGAACCGGCCTGAATTGTATGATCTTTCCGTCGATCCACCGCCGGCCATTATTCCTAGGGATTCTCGTTTTGTGGTGGATGAACGGGTTAATTTTCGAGGTGAAGTCTTACGGGCATTAGACGCCGCTGAACTTGAACCCCTCATCCGGAACCTCAAAGTGGAAAATATCGAATCGGTGGCGGTATGCCTATTGTTTTCATTTTTACATCCGGACCATGAGAATATGATCGCCGACTGGTTGCGCGAAGATGGTTACTTTGTCTCTACTTCAAGCGAGGTTCTGCCTGAATACCGTGAATATGAACGAACCAGCACCACTGCCATCAACGCCTATGTATCACCGATCCTGGACCGTTATCTGAATTACCTTGAAAGCGGACTGCCCGAGAATGGGTTTGAAACACTATTAAGAGTCATGCAGTCCAACGGGGGAAGCATCGGCATCGCTGAAGCGCGCGCAAACGGTGTGCGCTGTATCCTTTCAGGACCGGCGGGAGGTGTGGTCGGCGCCCAGAATGTGGCCAGGCTCCTCAAGTCTACGTCTGAGGTTGGTCATAAAGATGGGCAATCATCTGAGGTGCGGGTTATCAGCTTCGATATGGGAGGCACTTCCACGGATGTTTCGCTGGTAGAAGGCGAGCCCAAAGTGACAACCGAAGCCTCTGTAGGCGGATACCCCATCCGCATCCCGGTTCTGGATATTCACACTATTGGAGCCGGCGGCGGATCAATCGCATCCGTAGACGCGGGCGGTGCGCTGCGGGTTGGTCCTCAGAGCGCGGGCGCGGATCCGGGCCCTGCCTGCTACGGAAAGGGTGAATTCCCCACGGTGACGGACGCTAACCTGGTTTTAGGACGCTTGGCGGCCGATTATTTTCTGGGCGGGGAGATGCCGTTAGAAGGTGAGCGCGCAGTAAAAGTGATATCAGAATTAGGAGATCAATTAAACCTCGATCCACAGCGCACTGCATTGGGTGTGGTGGAAATTATCAATGCCCACATGGAACGCGCCATCCGGGTAATATCCGTGGAACGAGGCCACGACCCGCGTGACTTTTGTTTGCTTTCGTTTGGCGGGGCAGGCGGATTGCATGCGGTGGATTTGGCTCGTAGGTCCGGGATTAAAAAAGTGTTGGTGCCGCCCATGGCTTCAACGTTGTCTGCTTATGGGATGCTGGCGGTGGATGTCATCAAGGATTACTCGCAGACAGTGATGATGGAAGTGCCAAGGGATCCTTCAAAGCTTGAAGGTAAATTTGCCCCGTTAGTTGGACGCGGGATAGAAGCATTAAAGAGGGAAGGGATTCCCGACCATAGAATTAAGATCGGTAAATACCTGGATATGCGCTACAAAGGGCAGTCATATGAATTGATCCTGCCGTACAGCGATTCTCTTGAAGCGGATTTTCATGCTTTGCACCGTGACGTTTACGGGTATGACCAGCCGGATGCGCCGGTCGAAATTGTAAACATACGCGTGCAGGCTGTTGGCTCGATCCCTTCTCCCACACTGCTCCAGGTACCTGCCGGTGGAGCGGATGCTGATCACGCAAAGTTCGATGAAAGACCGGTAATCTACCGTGTACCTGAGGGTGAAGAGGTAGGTAAAGTGTACGAAGAGATAAATACCCCATTATACCGTTGGGATCGTTTTAAGTGTAACAACCGCATTCCTGGACCGGCGGTTGTGGTGAGGTCTGATACGACGGTGCTGCTGGAACCTGGCGATCAAGGGGTTATCGACCCGTTCGGAAACCTCTCAATTACTATCGCTGGTACGCAGGCTGGATCCTGATCAAAGTGGTGAATTATGAGTAATTATGATCCAATCCGACTTGAAATTTACAAGCATCTATTCGCTGCTGTTGCGGAAGAGATGGGGGTGGTGCTGCGAAAAGCAAGTTATTCTCCGAATATCAAAGAGCGGCGCGATTACTCATGCGCTGTATTTGACTCGCTAGCCAATATGATCGCCCAGGCTGCGCATATTCCCGTTCACCTGGGTTCAATGCCATTATCAGTGCAGGCCGCCATCGATAAATTCGACGATTTATCCCCAGGGGATGTTTTCATTTTGAACGACCCATATAGAGGCGGTACACATCTGCCGGATATAACACTGGTAACGCCGGTTTTTATGCAGGTCGCTGGGGAGTCTGATTCCTCCAGCGAAGCGGTAGATCAATTGGTCGGCTTTGTAGCCAGCCGGGCGCACCATTCCGATGTTGGGGGTATAACGCCGGGTTCAATGCCGGTCGCAAATGAGATCTTTCAGGAGGGATTGATTATCCCTCCAGCCAGGTTAGTAGCGGGCGGGGTGATAAATCAAGGTTTGATGGATGTGATACTCGCAAATGTGCGCACACCGCACGAGCGGAAAGGTGATTTACTGGCTCAAATCGCGGCAAACCAGCGCGGTTCCGCCCGCTTGCTGGCGATGATCGATCGCTATGGATGGTGCGAAATAAACTTTTATATGGGTGAATTGTTGGCCTATACCGAACGCATGACACGCAGTTTGCTTGCAAATATGCCCGACGGTGAATATGTTTTCGAAGATTGTATGGATGATGATGGTTTATCAAACGATCCGGTGCCGATCAAAGTGAAGGTTATCATTGATGGAGATTTGGCCACAATTGATTTTAGTGGATCGGCGTCTCAGCAGAAAGGAAGCATTAATGCCGTAATCGCCATCACGCAATCGGCTGTTTACTATGTTTTTCGCTGTCTGCTCGGATTAGATGTACCGAATAATTCGGGATGTTTGGCGCCGCTTGAGATCATTGCACCCGCAGGATCGGTTGTAAATGCACTCGCGCCGGCCGCGGTGGCTGGGGGGAATGTTGAGACTTCCCAACGTATTGTGGACGTACTGCTGGGCGCACTGGCTAAAATTGAGATGGGTGAGGGAAAAGCAGTTGTACCGGCAGCCAGCCAGGGCACGATGAACAATATCACCGTTGGCGGTTATGATGCGGATCGTGAGCGGGCTTTTGCGTATTATGAAACGATCGCGGGAGGCATGGGAGCGCGTCCGGATTCTGACGGACCCTCGGCTGTACATTCGCATATGACCAATACGCTGAACACCCCTGTTGAAGCCCTGGAATATGATTATCCTTTACGAGTGCTGCGCTATGAAGTGCGTCCAGGATCCGGCGGGAGTGGAAAATATAAAGGTGGGGATGGTATTCAACGCGACATTCAAATTCTTGTCGACAGCGAGGTGACCATTCTGAGTGAGCGGCGGCGTTTCGCTCCTTACGGTTTGTTTGGCGGTGATCCCGGAAAAACAGGTGAAAACCGGATAATCAGGGATAATGAAGTAACCACCCTGTCAGGTAAGGGTTCGTTCGCGATGCAGGCGGGTGATGTCTTAAGCCTGCGCACACCTGGCGGAGGTGGTTACGGGAGTGAAGATCTAAAAACTTCTTGATTTATTATAAGAAGTCTTTGTGCTTTTTTGTAATATCGACTATCCTGCCATCATCGGTATCGGATAAATCTGCGCTTTTTCCGGAGCCTGGGGGCTGATGCGCAGCGCGCTTTCGATAGCCATATCCTTATAACCACGCGCGACAACTACCAATCCATAAGCCTGACCTTTTGGCAGCTGTTTTGGAAATGTAAACCTGCCGTTCCTATCAGTGCGGCTTGATGTAAATGCCATGGCTTTGCTCTTCTTGCGAACAAATTCAGCCACCTTCACATTCGGTTTTATGGCTATGACCAGGGCATCGGAAACGCCCCGTTTTGTATCCCGGTCGATTACCTGGCCGGATATTTCAGTATCCGTGTCGTCATCGCTCCGGCCGACCACGACCTGCCCCTCAGACAGGATTTGACCCTTGTAAGTTATTACCAGGTGGTATTGACCGTTGGGAATCGTCTTCTTGCTGGCTAGAGCGATCGTTTTACGACCGCGTGGTCCATCCTGCCATTTCCCTTTTTCACGCAGTACAGGTTTGCCATTCGCCGCCCAGACTTGCTCCCATTCTGTTCCAGTCCGCAAATTGTCGAATTCGAAACTGGCAAACAATTGCTTGCGATCACCGGTGAGTATGGCGCTTGGGTTGACCGGTCGCCCATCCGCGGTAACCTTATCGCTGAATACCAGGTTTTTAATGAGCGGTGTTTTTGTAGTGGAGGATGGTTTTTTGGGCTTTGCTTTTCGGGTCGTTTTACTGGATTTAGCTCTCGGCGCTGAGATAGCCGCTGTTCGTCCCGAACGAGTTTGGGAAGCCATACTCACGCCGGCTTTCTTGAAAAGCGGTTTAGCCATGTTGACAGGCCGCAATCCGTTGATAAATCCGCCAACAGCCATGGGTGTATCCCGCTGATCGATGCGTCCATCACGATTAGTATCGACTACTGGACGGGCATCAACCGGAGAAATTCCAGTGCCTGCAGCTGCCTGGGTGGGTATACCGACTAATTGACCTTTTTGATCTACAGCGGTCCCGCCACTGTTTCCGCCGGCAATCGTTGCATCGGTCTTGATCCATGCCCGCCCGGAGGTTAAATCTTTTTGCTGTGTGAAACCCGATACGTTGCCGCTGGTGAAGGTAACTGTATCACCGCCTATACCAGGATAACCGAAGATTGATAGTGCATCCCCAAGTTCCAGCAAATCCGAATCTCCAACAGCCACATAAGGAAGGTTAGCTTTTTTAACCCTCTTTCCGTCGATGCTTTTAGTGATTCTCAGCAAAGCCAGGTCCATTTTTGGGGACTGCACCATAATCTCAGCAAAATATGAAAGAATAGGCGGTTCATCAGATTTTTCTGTAATGGCGATTGCCAGTTTGTCTGAAGGAGGCGCCGGCATCCCCATCGCACGCGGGTTTGCAACGTGGCAGTTGGTTAAAATGATCCCTTCCGGATGGATAATCGTACCGGAACCTGTCCAGGCTGAACTGAGATTTCCCATGAAGCCCTGACGTAGGGCTACAATTTGGACCACTGCCGGTAATGTGTGCTTAACTGTGTCGCGATCTAAGCTCTTTTTTACACTCATCATTGTATACTCCTGATCAGTCGTCCCAGCTGTCGAGCAGACTTTCTAATTCCGAAGCGCTGGAAGTTGGCCGCGGTGCTTGTTCGGCGCTGGTTACCTGACCGTTGAGTAATGTCACGGCCTCCTTCAGGCTTTGTTTGGCTTCATCTTCATCTAAACCAGTCTGGTCAGCAAGCTGGGTAGTGATTCCCTGTGAATCGAGGTAATCGTCGTCCAATAAATCATCCAGATCAAAGCCGCCGCTTTTTGATTTTTGACTTGAACCAGACCCCGCGCCGCCTTGCATACGGGATACAAGCAGTGAGAAAGCAAAGCTCATTATGATGGAAGCCATTTGTGGGGAAATGCCCAATTTCTCAGCAAGCTGTTCGGTGAGGGGCGCCAGCAGTGGATTCGCGCCGACGCCTGCTTGCTGACCGCCGCCCAGGAAAGCCTCGAGTAAGGACCCGACACCTCCCATGGACGATAAATCACCACCTGGGGGACTGGTTGAATCCGGCGCAGCCGCGCCTCCCATAAAAGATTCCAACATATCTATCCAGGGATTATCAGTCGCTGCACCTTTTTTTGTTGATGGTTTTGTTTCACCCTCGGCAGCGCCCTGGATGAAAGCTTCAAATAAATCTTCTAGCATGTTTCTCTCCTTTTCAAAATTCCTTTTTTGAATTAATAATTACTATGTATTTTGATTTTAAAACGAATACAACCCAGGAATGGTTACAGGGGTTCAAATCGAGCCTGGAAGAAACGCAGGTATTCCGGTTCGTACACCATCTTTAAACCGTGGGTCTTGTGGCGGTTATCAAAGACAGTTTTTACCGCTTCGGCAACCACATCCATATGCGCTTGTGTGTACACTCTCCGGGGAATCGTCAAGCGGGTAAGCTCGAGTGACGGGTAGCGGTGGTCGCCTGTCTCGGGGTCCCTTCCTGCGCTGACCACACCGCGCTCCATACCGCGAATGCCAGAATTCAAGAACAGCTGGGCAGCCAGCATTTGGGCAGGAAATTGATCCTGCGGGATATGGTTGTAGAAACTTTTTGCATCCAGGAAAACTGCGTGGCCTCCCACTGGCTGGACGATGGGAATTTCCCAATCGATTAACAGCCTGCCAAGATAATGTACCTGTCCGACACGTGATCGGATATGATCGTCCTGTACACCCTCTGCAATGCCGATGGCGAGAGCTTCCATATCGCGCCCGGACATACCCCCATAGGTGTGCAAGCCCTCATATATGACCACCATATTGCGCAGTTTATCGAACAGTTCATGATCATTTACAGCCAACCACCCTCCGATATTGACCAGGTTGTCTTTCTTGGCGCTCATCCAGGCGCCGTCTGTGAAGCCACAGAATTCTAAGATAATCTCAGCAATTGACTTATCCGCATACCCGTCCTCCCGCTGTTGAATGAACAATGCATTTTCAGCCATGCGGGTTGCGTCTAAATAAATTGGTATGCCATATTTATCACACAATGCTCGCAGTGCACGTACATTTTCCATACTCACTGGTTGTCCACCAGCCATATTTACCGTACCAGCCAGGCTTATATAAGCGATGTTCTCAGCGCCTTCTCGCTTGATCAAGTCTTCGAGTTTATCTAAATCCACATTCCCTTTAAAAGGGTGGAGAATTTGAGGATCGTGGGCTTCATCGATGATGACATCCACAAATTTGCCTCCAGCCAGTTCCTGGTGCAGTCTGGTGGTCGTGAAATACATGTTGCCGGGGACAATTTGACCCTGTTTGATGACTGCCTGGCTGATCAAATGTTCAGCTCCCCGTCCCTGGTGAGTGGGTACTACATGCGAATAACCATAGAAGGTTTTAACCGAGTCTTCCAAATGGTAAAAGTTGCGGCTGCCGGCATACGATTCATCCCCCAGCATGATACCTGCCCACTGGCGGTCGCTCATGGCGCTGGTCCCGCTGTCCGTGAGCAGGTCTATATAGACATCGTGTGAGCGCAGCAGGAATGTGTTGTATCCTGCATCGTCCAGCGCCTGTTTTCTATTCTCACTGCTGGTCATTCTCAATGGTTCAACCATCTTGATCTTCCATGGTTCGGCCCACGACCGGCGACCAAATTGTTGTCCCATGGTTCGGTAGCTTTTGTCCGACATTTATTCTCCTTTATAAATTAGTTTAGGTTTGGAATTACCTTAATTTTATACGATCAAAATGTTATGATCGTTTACGTTTCATGGAATACAATAAAACCCCAGCCGCAACACCCAGATTGAGCGAACTCGTTCTGCCCTGGAGCGGTAACCGCAGTACATTTTCGCAGATATTTTGGTGTTCTGGTTTAAGCCCTTCCCGCTCGCTGCCCATCAACAACACACAGGGAGTTGTAAACGTATCCAACTCCTGGTAGTCCAAATCACCGTGTGCGGAGGAGCCGTAAATTGTGTATCCTCCGTTAATCGCCCAATTTGAGAATTCGTAAAAAGAGGTGCGTGTAATGGAATTCCAAAACAGCGTACCCATACTGGCACGGACAGCGCTGGGATGAAAAGGATCGGCGCTTGAATCGATTAATATCAATCCGCTGGCGCCAACCGCATCGATTGTTCGCATAATTGTGCCAATATTTCCCGGATCTTGAGGGGAAAAAATCGCCACACCCCAATCAAAACTTTGAGGAGTCAGTTCATCGAGATCAGTCTCAAATTGATGAATAACAGCCAGGATTCCCTGAGGATTCTCCTTTTCAGCTGCATATTTGAAAACTTCAGGTGCTGCCGGGTAACATGGAATATTGGCGTTTGACAATCCAGCGATTAAATTTTGTGCGAATTCGCTTCTAAGCAGATCGGGTGCGTAAAGGATTGACTGGATTTCCACGCCCGCTTCCGCCGCCTCTCCTACATGATGGATGCCTTCGACCAGGAAGGTGCCTGTTTCTTGGCGCGTTTTTTCTGACGAAGCGCGCGAATCTGTTTAACTTTTGGATTGCTTCGACTGGTTATGATCGTCATTTTTCAATTGGAATTCAAGCTTTCCAGCGAGGCACCCAGGCCAGGATTGTAGTCCCTTTTCCTGGATGTGAGGTGATCTCAACGTCCCCTCCAACTTTACGAGTGCGCACATGCATGTTCGATAAACCGTGTCCCAGGGTGACGCTCATTTTCTGCAGGTCAAACCCATTTCCATTATCCGACACTTCCAATAAGACCCGGTCCTTCGCATGCCATAGATGTACCTCTGCATATTGTGCATCGGCGTGTTTGGCAATGTTGGCCAGAGATTCCTGGCAGATATGGAAAAGCGCAGTAGCATTAGCGGCGGGAAAATCTACCAGCCCATCCTCCGGCCCGACCAGCACTGCTGTCGTTCCTGAATTCGCCCGAAACTCATCTATGAGCTGCTGTAAACCCTGTTTTAGATCATCCCCATGAAATTGGCGAGGCCTCAAATCCAGAATATAAGCCCGGATATCGCGGATAGCTTCGTTCAAATCTTCAATCAATTCATCTATCTTGGATTGAGCGTGTTCCGGATTTTCGGCCAGCAGCATGCGTACATAGTCCAGCGTTAAACCGACCCCGTATATAGATTGGATGATCCCATCGTGCAAATCCATACCGATTCGTTCACGTTCTTCGAGCACCGCCAGGCGGCGGGATTGGCGATTCAGACGGGCGTTTTCGATGGTTATCCCGGTCCATTTTCCAATACTGGTGAGTAAGTGCAGCCTGCGTTCATCAATCTGTTTTTCATCGCGTGCGGCTCCTACAAGCACACCAACAACCTCCCGACTGGCGTAGAGCGGGATAAAAGCGAGGCATTTAAAACCCGCCTCCAGCACCGCTGGGCGCAGGGATTCAATTTCGTCGGTGAGGTTTGTACATAGAATTGGCTCATTGGTCTCGGCTACGGTGCCCACAAAATCCTGACCAATCGGAAAGTGATCCCGGTAAAAAAAGGTTTCGGAAAACTCGCCGCGATGCAGCGTTAATTGAATGTCTTTATCGCCATCTTCGTGCAGGAATATCTCAGCAGCTTCTAAGCCGAGGTAATCCATGACAAGGCGCAGGGTTTTTTCCAGGATGTCATCCACGTAAAAAGAGCTGGCCAGAATAGTGGCAGCTTCATTTAGCAGATTTAAGTCTTCATTGCGCTGTATTAATTGACGGTCGCGCGTGACGATTTTTCCGTACATACGTGCGTTGTTAATGGCGACCGCCGCGTAAGCTGCCAGTGTTTCGATTACCCGCTCGTCTTGATCGGTAAATTCAGGATAGTCAATTTTATTTGCTAGATAAAGCTGTCCGAGCGGCTTATCTCCCAGCATGATCGGAACCGCTAAAAATGCATGCATTTCAGGATGATTTTCAGGGAAACCAACACTGCGTGGATCCTCAGATACTTCAGGAATGCGGATTGTGCGCGGTTCTTCCAGTATCATACCCAACAGACCTATACCTCGCGGTTGGTGGGGCATACGGTCAATTTCATCCTGCGTCATTCCGATGGGGATGAACTGGTCAAGGTTCCCGTGCTGGTCAAAAACCCCCAGTGCAGCATACCGGGCTCCTACTTGCTGGCGAGCTATTTTAACAATACGTTCGAGGACTGTCTTGGAAGTGAGGTCGCCGACCAATTCTAAACTGGCGCGATGCAAAGCCGACAACCGGCCTTCCAGTTGTTCGCGGGTTAGTATAACCATCCAATAGACCTCATCGCAGGACAATTTTACCTTAAATTGTCCGAGTTTGATAGTTTTTGCTAGTTCTGGTGGGCTATAAACCGTTGATTTATATGAAATGAAAAGGAAATAGGGGATTGACGCTGAGTGATTTGTGAAAAGTTGTATAACCAAACAAGAGGCAGTATTCAAAGATGAATGATAATCAATCTCGATCGAGGATTCCTGGATTTTATAAATTAGAAGTTGATGAACGGCTCAAAAAATTGCTGCAGGTCAGCGATTTAAGTGAAGATGATATCAATATTCTGAATAACCAGGGTTCATTAACGGTAAATCAGGCAGATCATATGATCGAAAATGTGGTCGGCATGTTCGCGTTACCTTTAGGGATTGCATTAAACTTCGTGGTGAACGATCGGGAAGTGCTCGTGCCGATGGCAATTGAGGAGCCCTCGGTGGTCGCGGGTGCCTCATTTATGGCGAAATTGGCACGTGCGGGGGGCGGTTTCAAGGCCGAGACAAGCCAACCGGAGATGATCGGGCAGATCCAGGTTCTGGATGTCAAAGACATGGACGCAGCGCTAGGTAAACTGCTTTCCGAAAAGCAAAAGCTGCTCGAAATTGCGGCGGAAGTTGATCCGCTTTTGGTCAGATTGGGGGGTGGGCCGCGCGATTTAGAAGTGCGGATAATCAGCGATTCGCCCATCGGATCTTATCTGGTGGTTCATTTGATCTATGACGTTCGCGATGCGATGGGAGCCAATGCGGTCAATACGGCAGCTGAGCGGCTTACGCCATATATTGAAGAAATAAGCGGAGGAAGGGTACATTTGCGAATCCTTTCGAACCTGGCAGACCGCCGGTTAGCAAAGGCAACATGCAGCATCCCAGCCGGCGAGCTGGCATTTGGCGATTTCAGCGCTCAAGAAGTAAGAGATGGGATCATAGAAGCCTGGGCTTTTGCGGTTTCCGACCCATACCGGGCTGCTACCCACAACAAAGGTATCATGAACGGGATTGACGCGGTCGTAATCGCCACGGGCAATGACTGGCGCGCAGTGGAAGCTGGAGCGCATGCATATGCCGCTAAAAGCGGAAAATATACTTCCTTGAGTACCTGGGGAAAAGATGATACTGGAAATCTTGTTGGTGAACTTGAACTGCCGATGGCAGTCGGGATTGTGGGAGGCGCCACCAAAGTACATCCCAGCGCCCGGACAGCCATCAAACTTATGGGTGTGGAGACTGCCCGTGAATTGTCTGAGATTATCGCTTCGGTTGGTCTGGCGCAAAATCTCGCAGCACTGCGAGCACTAGCGACCGAGGGGATTCAACGTGGGCATATGAACCTGCATGCCCGCCAGGTTGCAATAGCTGCCGGAGCTGAGGGTGATATAATCGAGCGCCTTGCGAAGCAAATGGTTCACGAGAAGATGATCCGCATCGATCGGGCGCAGGAAATTTTAGAAGAAACGAAGGAAACAGATAATTAATTTGATTATGGAGATGCATAAAAACCAATGAATGAAGAAATTTTATTGATACCGACGCATCCGGTTGGCTTTGTTGGATATGGGTCATATGTGCCGCGTTATCGACTGCCGGCCAGTGAAGTTTCCCGAATATGGACGGATGGAAAAGGCGGGGTACCGGTTAAAGAGAAAGCGGTCCCTGGTCTGGACGAGGACGTGGTGACGATGTCGATCGAAGCCTCTCGCAATGCTTTAAAACGAGCAGCGATCGATCCTTGTGATATTCGTGCGGTTTGGGTGGGATCGGAATCGCACCCTTATGCGGTCAAGCCGACCTCGACTCTGGTAGCCGAGGCGATCGGAGCTGTCCCAAATGTACAGGCGGCTGATTGGGAATTTGCCTGCAAAGCCGGGACAGAAGCCATGGTAGCCGCAATCGGATTTATCGGATCGAAGATGGCGCGTTATGCGCTCGCAGTAGGCATGGATACCGCTCAGGGTAAACCGGGAGACGCACTGGAGTACACAGCAGGCGCAGGAGGCGCGGCTTATCTGCTCGGTCCGGCAGAGGAGTCCCTGGCCATTGTCGACTCCACCTACTCGTTCGTGACGGATACACCCGATTTCTGGCGCAGAGCTGATCAGAAGTATCCTGAACATGGGCAGCGTTTTACCGGTGATCCGGCATACTTTCATCACATCACAGAAGCCGGAAAGGCGTTGATGGATGCAACAAACACTGGTCCAGGGGATTATAAATACGCCGTTTTCCACCAACCCAATACTAAATTTCCCCAACGTGTAGCTGGTATGCTGGGATTCAGCCAGGAGCAAATTACTCCTGGTCTGCTGGTGCCAGTAATTGGGAATACGTATGCCGGTGCGGCAATCATCGGGCTGACCGCGGTGCTTGACGTGGCGGAACCTGGTGACCGTATAATGATGGTTTCTTTCGGTTCCGGAGCCGGGTCTGACGCATTCGCGATCACGGTGACCGAGGCCATCAATGAACGCCGGCATCGTGCGCCGCTTACACAGGACTATATCAACAGGCGCACTGAGATTGATTATGCGACCTATGCAAGAATGCGTGGGAAATTAGTGGTGAAATAAAAGATAAGGGATAATCCCCAAAAGGGGATGCTCCGCGAGGGATAAGGGAATAACAAGAGTTCAATTTTAACTAACTCTGAGTAAAGAAATTAAAATCCCTCCCCTTAATATTGGAGGAACAATGACTGATGTTGTTATAGCAGGTATCGGGCAAACGCCCGTTGGTGAACATTGGAGTACATCTTTACGTGAATTATCGCTGATGGCGATTGAAGCGGTTCAGGAGGATAGCGCTGGGCTGCAGCCGCAGGCGTTGTATGTGAGCAACATGTTAGCCGCACGCATATCCAAACAGTCTCATCTCGGTACGCTGGTGGTTGATTTCGCTGGCATGGCGGGGATTGAAGCAGTTTCTATTGAAGCTGGCGGGGCATCAGGAGGCGCCGCGCTGCGCTCTGCATATCTGTCCGTCTTGTCTGGAGAGGTGGATGTCGCTTTGGTGGTGGGGGTGGAAAAATTTACCGACCAGACCGGATCAACCGTAGAGGAATTCTTAACCGGCTTGGGAGACAGCGATTATGAAGCCGCACAAGGACTCACTCCGACTGCCCAGGCGGCGCTGCTGATGCAGCGTTATCTACACGAGTTTGAAGCTCCACGGGAAGCGTTTGCAGGCTTTCCGGTGGTTGCGCACGCCAATGGTGTGACCAACGAAAATGCTATGTTTCGCAGGGCGATAAAAGTTGAATCATACAACCGGGCCGGGATGGTAAGCGACCCATTAAACATGTTCGATGTTGCTCCCATCGCAGACGGTGCCGCGGCATTAATGATCACTCATCCTGACCTGCTGCCGCCTGGTTTCCCGCACCCATTGGTGCGTATAGCCGGTTCGAGTCTGGTGACGGATACGCTGGCGCTGCACGACAGACCCGATCCTCTGGTTTTTAATGCTGCCCGGCTTTCCGTAGAAAGAGCGCTGAAACAAGCTGCGTTAACCAAAGGGGACATCGATCTTTTCGAATTGTATGACGCTTATTCAGTTTACAGCGCGCTCTCCCTGGAAGCGGCTGGATATGCGGCACGCGGAGGGGGATGGCAGTACGCCCAAAATGGTTCAATTGCATTGGATGGCAGTTTACCTTTGAGCACCATGGGCGGCTTAAAAGCGCGTGGTAATCCGGGTGGGGCGACCGGCATTTACCAGGTTGTTGAAGCTGCTTTGCAATTACGTGGAGGAGCTGGAGATAACCAGATCGTGGGCGTGAAAAAGGCTATGGTGCAGTGTCTTGGAGGGCCAGCATCGACAGCCGCAACGCATATTTTAGAATTGATAGACTGAAACCCGCACAAGGAACAGTGAATAACCTCCGGTGGTATATGTTTATCAGTTTATCTGGTTTTTTGGGTATTGGTTCAGTCAATTAATAATTTGGAAATCAGGAAAATAAGCCCGAATATTCAAGAATGGTCCCAGGTCTGCAGAATTATTGTTTTAATAATCAGGGAGATTATTTACGTTCCATAAAAACCAGCCGGTTTATGAGAATTAATCCAGTTTGATAGTTCTTGATAGCTCTACTTCCTTATACTTAGATTGAAAAGCAGCACAGAACCACAAATATCAATATTCAAGGAGATTTTTGAATAATGGAAATTGCACGCCATTGGCGATTGAAGAAGCAGCGCTACGGATTAATCGGGGAAGTATGCCCGCATTGCGATGCGAAACTGTTCCCGCCGCGTGATATATGCCCGGAGTGCGGTCAGGAAGCTAAAACCCTGTATAATTTCAGCGGTAAGGGTGAAGTTTATTCGTACACCACCGTTTATGACGCCCCTGCTGGATACGAAGAATATGCGCCTTACACGGTTGCATTAGTTAGACTTGAAGAAGGGCCATTGGTAACCGCCCAACTCACGGATATCGGTGAAGCTCCAGTTGAGATCGGGACACCTGTGGAAATGGTAACCCGCAAGCTGCGCCAGGACGGCGACGAGCGCGGTATGCTGGTATATGGGTACAAGTTCAGACCGTTACTGGAAAGACAGGCAGTACATTAATTAAACGTAATTAGTGAAGACAGATATTCCGCCTCATGAGGATTTCCTCATCGGGGCGTTTTATTTTAAGAATCTTTAAGCGTACCCAGCAGTTGGCTTTATGCATGAAAAATCGCTTCAGGGAGGCGCTTCCAATTAAGATGCGCGGCTAATTTATTTTGCATTCATATCAATAAATAGCTCATTATAAATCACTGGAGAATAATGGGGGACATCTGAAATCAATCCTGGTTTGTGTACTCAGAGGTAAGAAATGTCCCGGGGTTTAGGATATCATCCGGATCCCATTTGGATTTGAGTTTACCCATGAGCGCCAGGCTGTCAGGGATATAGTTCCATTTGTCAACTTCTTTGCCAGGTTGTTTCTCCCCAAATATTCTTACAGCGTACCCGCCAGTTTGCAGGGCTGAATTGAGCATTTGACCGGCATCCGGCAATTGTGCTGCGTATACAAGGCCGTTAACAATGTCGGCGATAAATTGGGTTGAACTGAAACTCTCGGAATTTTCAGAGATAAAACTCTTCAGGGATTTGGGCGGGATGCCGAAACGAACCATTTGTAGGTGATAATTGTTCATTCCATTGGTGGAAGTTTTAGCTTGGATCCAATTACCCCAGGTTTCGGAACCGGAGTAAGAATCAATTTGTTCTATTGCAGTTATCCCGTGAGTATTTAGAACATCTCTTACCTGGGATAGCTCAGCCGATACGTTCTCAGGGTATCCCTCCGCGGTATAGATGAGATGATAGGTTGATTCCCCTAAATCTTCACATCCTTTGCACAAGAGCAAGGCAGATGCGACAAGACATACCTGTACCAATTGGGTACCAACCTTGAGCGCCAGTTCCAAATCTTCGGTCGGAACGATCAGGCTCGTACGCCAGCGTGGTAAGGGCGCCAGTTTAAGGGTAAGCTCGCTGATTAGTCCCAGCGTTCCGTGTGAACCTACAAACAGCTTCGGCAAATCATATCCAGCCACATTCTTCACCACCGGCCGGCCGGCGCGTATCAAGCGCCCATCCGGCAGGAACACTTTCATGGCTAACACCAGATCACGAAATCCACCGTAGCGCATGCGCAGGGGCGCATTAAAGTTAGCCGCGACCATTCCTCCTATGGTTGCATCTTTCCAGGGCGATATGATGGGAACCCACATATTGTGTTCAGCCAGCTCAGATTGGAGTTCATCGACGGTTGTACCAGCGGGGACATTAACAAATAAATCTTCAGGAGCAATTTTGATTACTCCGCTCAAGTTTTTTGTGAAAAGCACATGGCCCATATCTGGGATGGACACCGATTTTGTACCGCCGCCGCGTATTCCAAGTTGAATTTTTTCTTGGGATGCTTGTTGAAAAATACCCCTAACCTCTTCTTCCGAACGAGGATACATTTGACGCGGCAGATTATCAGGGATTTGTGATGAGAGACCTTGATCCCTTGCCCCTATCCCCTGTATTTTTGGAAAGACCTTGCCCGAATTCAAAATGTTGCCTGGATCGAATATTTGCTTAATATCCAACATTGCCCGTAATTCATTCTCGTTGTACATAAGAGACATATATTCGCGTTTTTCGATACCGACACCATGCTCCCCGGTAATGGTTCCGTTGAGCTCTACCGATATATTCATGATCTTTCCCCCAGCCTTGTGGATGCGATCCATATAAGACGGATTATCGGGTTCTTCGATCAATAACAAGGGATGAAAGTTGCCATCGCCAGCGTGACAAATATATGCCACTCTTAACTCATATTGTGTACAGATGAGATTTATCTTCCCTATTGTGTTTGCTAGTTTGCTGCGCGGTACCGTGATGTCCAATGGCAGATAAGCTGGAGCCAGGCGCGCCATCGCCCCGGCAGCCCCTTTGCGTCCGTACCAGATTTTTTCGCGTTCCTCAGGTGTTTGGGCAATACGAATATCAATCGTATTTTGTTCTTGTAAAATGGTTTCGATTTCATTCATTTGGGCAGAAAGACTTTCGACGTAGCCGTCCACTTCGATGATCAAGGCAGCTCCGGCATGCACTGGCAAACCAGCATCGATATATTCTTCTATTATGCGCATCAGCTTTTGGTCCATAAATTCCATCGTCGCCGGGACAAGACCATTGGCGATCAATGCTGAAACCGCCTCTCCTGCTTCTTCCTCCGTGTCGAAGGCAGCCATCAGCGTTTTAACGCCAGGAGGTGTACGGATCATCCTCAGAAAAGCCTTCGTGATAATACCCAATGTGCCTTCACTGCCGGTCATTATTCCTGTGAAGTCATATTCAGGATAGTCCAGCGCCCTTCCGCCAAGTTGGATCACTTGACCGTCTGCTAAAACTACTTCTATTCCCGTCAGGTAATTGGTAGTGACGCCGTACTTGAAGCAGTGCGGACCGCCCGCATTGGCAGCGATATTACCGCCGATGGTTGATGAGCGCCCACTGGCAGGATCGGGTGGATAAGAAAGGCCATTTGCTTCAGCGATATCACCGAGATGTTGGTTAACGATCCCCGGTTCAACAACCACGCTGCGTCCGCACTGATCAAATTCCAGCAAACGGTTCATACGAGATAAAGTCAAAATCAATCCGCCATTCTCAGCCACGGCCGCGCCCGCTAACCCGGTACCGGCACCCCAGGCGATAACGGGCATATCGTGTTTATTTGCCCAACTCAGGACATGGTTGATATCTTGAAGCGATCTGGGTACCACAACCGCATCCGGAATTCCACGTTCGAGAGCGCCATCAATCTCGTATGTGATTAACTCAACCGGATTAGTGATAACCAGATCTTTCCCAATTACCTGGATGAGCTCATTGAATGCTTTATCGTTGGACGTCATATTCTCTACTTCACCAGATTATCATGATTTTCGAAAGCTTTAACTGACATGCTTACATGTAATTTATCTTCGTTGACTTATCCCTTATCCTTTAATTTTTATCCCTTGTTTTTCATACGACCAATCCAGTACTTCAACAACGTGCATAACTTTTGTTTCCAAACCAGCTTTTCTCACTCCGGCAATCAGCTGCATCTGGCAGCCGGTGTTAGAGGTAACAATCAACTCTGCGCCGGTGAGGGCGATATCCATCATTTTTGCGTCCAGGATTTGGTTTGCAGTATCTACCTGGGTGATATTGTAAACGCCTGCGCTCCCACAGCACTGGTCTGGTGAAGATAATTCGATTAATTCAAGACCTGGTATGAGCTTCAGCAGCCGGCGGGGCTGGTCGATCACTTTCTGTCCATGACGCAGGTGACAGGAATCGCTGTAGGTTGCTCGAATATCCAGGACACCCTCGGGAGCTTGAGAAAGATTTTCACTCAAGAATTCATTTACATCAAATACTTTGGATGCGAATTCCCGGGCTTTTGTCGCGTATACCGGATCATCCGATAATAGATGAGGGTACTCTTTAAGTGATACACCGCATCCACCTGCGTTGTTGATGATCCCATCAAAATCCGTCCCCTGATTTAAAAAGGCGTCTATATTCTGTTTCGCCAATTCTTTGGCAAGTTCTACATCCCCGAGGTGCAGGTGAGCCGCTCCGCAGCAGGTTTGCCGCTCGGGTGTATGAACTTCGAAGCCATTAATCTGCAGCACACGCACGGTCGCCCAGTTGACCTGGGGTAGAAAACCTTCTTGGATGCAGCCAGTAAAGAAGAGTACTCTTCCACGTATTTCTCCCGGTGGAATAACCGGTTGCTTAAAGTCGTGAAAATTATTGCCGAGCGGCGGGAGGATGCCCTCCATCGTTCGAAGCGGTTCCGGGAGAATGTTGTTTGAGCGTACAAACTTTTGAAGACCGCATTTCTGGTAAAAATACAGCATTCGGGATAATAATTTTAGCCGTCGAACATACGGCATCCCTTGTGTTGTTCCCAGCCAACGCATAAAGCGTTCAGCAGTTCCAAGCGAGCGGTTCTGCTCTACTACAAAACGAGTTTGTTCGACTAAGTAGCTGTATTCGACTCCCGATGGACATGCCGATTCGCATGCCCGGCATGCCAGGCATAAGTTGATATGTTCGGTGAAACTGTGCTTGAAGTTTTCGAGATTGATCCTGCCCTCAGAACCTGCTTTCATTAAGGCTATCCGGCCGCGCGGAGAGTCCATCTCTGTCCCGAAAACAATGTAGGTCGGGCATGCTTGCAGGCACATACCGCAGTGAATGCACTGTGCTATTTTTGTTTTGAACGCGGGTGAAGTAAGTCTTTGAATATCGCGCAGCATGTGATTAGACAATTCGTCGATCAAGCATGGGGTTCTTTACGCAGCAGGTGGGATTGGGAGAGCAGCATACCGAATAGTATTATCCCACATCCCAGGATTTGAATAGGGGTCAAATATTCATCCAGCAGCAGCCATCCAAATATTGCAGCAAATATCGCCTCAACACTCAGGATAATAACAGCATCGGAAGGAGGCGCCACTCTCTGCGCGGCCGCCTGCAGGGTATATCCAATCGCGACCGAGATTACCCCGGTGAACAGTATCGCCCACCAGGCTCCCTGCATATCACCCAGTGTTTTTCCTTCGATGGAAAGGCCGATTACTATGCTGAACAGCGCACAAAACAGGTACTGTCCTATAGCAAACTGCATCAAGTCCATGCGAACGACCAGCCAGCCGATCAAGATCACGTGCAGGGACCAGATTAATGAACTGATAAGTACGTATCCATCTCCAATATTAGGAGGCATGCTTCCGCTTGCGCTCAATAAGTACAAACCTGAGACAGCCAGCCCTGCCGCGATCCATATGACGGGTCTGGGCCATTGGTGGAGAAAAAGAGCCATTATGAGAGGCACAAAAATCACATACAGACCGGTGATGAACCCGGCATTCCCGGCCGGGGTATATATCAGTCCTGCCTGTTGGAAGGCAGCGCCTGTAAATAAGAGAAATCCCGCCAGTATTACATAACCAATATTCTTATGGTTGATTCCAGGCAAAACAGGTTCCTGTGGTTGGTACAAGAAAGCGATGGGGATAAGGGCCAGGGCGCCCAGTGCGAAGCGCAGACCATTAAACAGGAATACACCCACCATAGGGGCCGCGTAGCGCTGGACCACGAATGCGAATCCCCATATTAGCGTGACTAAAAGTAAGCTGAAATCAGCTTTTATGCGTGCCGCGCGCTCGAGATCTGAAACAGGGGTTTCCTTATTGATATTCATATTAATTTGACCCGGCCACCGGGTTTGAGAACAGCTGCATTGGATCAAGCAGCTGGAAACGTTCCCTTACTCGCCAGGTGCAGTAGGCATTCATCTCTTCAGGTGAGGCGCTGGTACTGTAATGCGACATGCTGCCCAATCGTGCCCAAGATGGACCTGTCCGCACTTCGAGATGTAAATGTGGGTTCAGTGCATTGCCGCTTTCTCCCACCATCCCGACCTCCTCACCGCAATCCACACTTTCATCGATTTGTAGTATTGGCTTTTCAGCAAGGTGGGCGTATAAAATATAAATTGAGCGGTTATCCGAATCGAAAACTGGCGCATTGGAGATTGGAGGACAATTGAGGGCAGGATGGGGCTCGATTGTTGGGGAAGGTGTGGGTAATAATAGCTGTCTTAACAGTTCGTCGGACAGGGTATCTATTGGCGTTTCGATCATCACGGCATTCCCATATGGGAAACGATCGTCAAGAATCATTACAACTGTTCCCTGCAAAACCGAATGAACCGGTCTGCCTGATAGAGCCATACCGAATTCCTGCACCGCGAAATCAACCCCCATGTGGTGGTCATCCACACTTAACCTGGGTGGGTTGAAGGGATTGTTGACATGGTCAGGCAAGTCCGGAATTGAGATATTTTCGAGTGGTGAACAAATTTCGGTCACATCATTGGTTTTGGTATTCGTTGGGTAAAGGGTGTTTGTGAGAAGAGGCCTTCGTGTGCTGGTGGATGTTGGAGGGGGTAGGGCTGTAACTTCAGGAGCGGTCCTTGTAATTTTGGCAGTGGTTGGAGCGGGTGAACTGAAGAGGATACCTTCTTGATGAGAACGGGCGCATGCAAGCAGCAGGGTGGATAAAAAGAAAACTTTAAGGATTACTATGATGATCGAGCCTTTTTGCGCCATAAGGCGATAGTATAATCCGCTCTGAATAAAACTCAAAGGATACCAGCCTATTGAAAAAGTAGGTGTAGTGGCGTGACTAGAAGTCCAGATAAAGGCAATAATTAAACAAAAAAGCTTATTGCTCTTATGTTTTGTTTTTGTAGTCCAACGCCCCGCATCAGCGGTAAAGTGCACGCGTAGCGGGCACTTTGTACTACTGCATGTGCTTGTTAGGTGTCACGATTGAGTGTGTATACGTAGGCCTCTACGTCGTGTGTCCCATTAACCCTAACTGTAACTGACACGCGCTCGTAGCCTTCACCTTCAAACGCATCGAGTCTTGGCCAGTGGTCCCCCAGATGTGCTGATGAAAAGACGAAGTCCTCGACCTCGCCTACATCTTCTGTGGGGACGATTCCAGGACAACCCATTTAAGCACCCCAACCATCCTGAAGCAAGGTCCCCCTTAACGTTACAGTTTCCCACGACCCAGGAATATTCATTAAAACCTTATGGTTGGCTCGCCCGGGCGCTAACGTGCCATAAACAAATAGTCGTTGCATTGTAAATTAAAACTCCTTGAATTGTTATTAAACAGCTGTCATTTCAAGTCTTCAACACCGCTATACTTTTTTGGTGCCATCTAACGGGATTGAACCGAGCGGCCAAGTAAACCCCGACCTTTACTAATTTAACGCACTTCTATAATACAATTTCTCTTTCAATTCGCCGCGCATCCTTGGTCCGCTCCAGCGAGTTGTTGGGCCGCTCATTGCATCGCTATTCCACTATTCTGATGGCTTGCGAGTGCGGAAAAGGAAGGCAGGCATGGAAGGCAAGTGGCTGACCGTTCCCTCCGGCATTTGTAGCTGCGTCGAGATTTTCCGGTACGTCTCCACCGATCGCGCTGGACGAAACATGCGCCGTGACAATATCGCGGCAACCGGCTTCTTCAGCAAGCTCGGGAAACCTGCGATCTCAAAGAAGTTCTCCACCTCCTGCTTCGTAGCGTCTGATGTGGCATCCGCTACCAATAGCTCGCCGCCCGGCTTTAGAACACGCCAGCACTCGCCGAAACCCTTCAGTGGATCAGGCCAGTGCTTCTCCGATCCAAAGCTGTAAACCACCTCGAAGCTGGCGTCTGAAAAAGGGAGCGCCTGGGCGTCAGCAACCTCGAATTGAATCGCACACCCCCTGCTGCGGGCGCGCTGGCGAGCGCCGGCGATCATCCATTCGGACAAATCGATGCCTGTGAGGCGGAGGTGGGGATACCGTTCCTTCATGCGGATAGCAGCTTGGCCACCTCCGCAACCGACATCGATTAGACTCTGATCTCTTGTCTCGGTGAGGATCCCCACCAACTTGCCATACTCGAGGATATAATCGTGCAAGTTCAGGGCACGATCGCCGATTAAGGTGTCGTGCGCCCAAGCTTGTACACGGGAGTACCTTTCAGGCATGCTCTCATTGGTCATTCCTTCACCTCGACGATATTAGCGGCCCAACGATTTGTTAAGCCGGCGTGCGTTTTTTGCTTCAAAAGCTCCTCAACCCAAACCAATTTTAGTAAATCGCGCTGCGTCCCATCTTTGCGCAGCGCGGTCGGCTAAAACTGAGGTTAGGCACCGTTTACATCGCACTACACTCCCAATCGTCCAAACGATAACCGATATAAAACGTAATCTATTGTATTTCCCAATAAATTTCCCATTTGAATTGTCTGTAACGTTAATTCTATGGCTTTCACCGTTTCTTCATTGTACTTTTCAACTATTCGCTCACGTGCCGCCAGTTCGGTACTTCCCTGTGTTTCTGCCCAATGTTGAGCATAAAGCAATGCTGGCAGCTCATCTCTTGGACAATTCTCTACTACTCCACCTTGCAATGCTTTGACTTCATCTTTATCGATTCCCTCAACTAATGCCTGTCTCGCATGGGCGTAGGAACAATACCGGCATCCATTAACCGCCGTAACCGACATCATTAAACGCTCCCGAAATGCCGCATCTATTAATTCGCCACGCATCAATGGCTTCATTTGGTCTCGCTTTGCCATGATTGTTCTAAAATCAACAACAAAGGCTGACATATTATGATAAGTTCGTCGATTAAATTTCTTCACTCAATGTATTTCCAACTTCGCCAAAATAATCGGTGCCTAACGGTCGCGCATAACTCACGCCGCGGTAGCGGCGTCGAGTGTATGCGCTTTTTAGGCGGCGTTGACCAGATTACTCTCAGTCTTTCTGTGCGAGGCTGACAACCATGACATGACGAATCCGGTTGCAATACCGTACACAAGGACTACCAGAATGATGGAAATTACCCCGGATTGATTGATCAGGTTTGAAATTAAAACCAGACCGATACCTAGCCCGAGTCCAACTGCACTGCTCAACAGCCAAACCAATGACTTGGTAAAGTAACCCCGCAGGAATAACCATTGAGCCAATCCAACGAGTAAGCCGATGGTCATGGAGGCTGCCGTCAATGAAAGAACAGACTCATCATCAAGAAATCCCTAAAAAATTCCGGCAAGTATTGGGCTAACCACCAATCCCCAAAGCAGACCAGCGGAAATAGTGAGGACCCATAGAATTGAGATCGGGGCAACACGTCGAAGAGCTATCCATTGAGCAAAACCGATTGGGAGGCCGATGATCAGAGATGAAACTAGCATTCCAGGAATTGATGTCAGAAATGGGATGATGAGAATTAACGCACCGATGGCTGAAACGCCCAGCAAATTAGCAACGATCCAGCTGAGAATCACTCCCCCTACTTCAGAAAGCTTCCGGGACATTGGGCATCTCCCTTTCATTTTCCTTCATTGAGCGCATGGTCCACAAGCGATCAACGACACCTAACGGGTTGATTAGCCAACATTTTAATGCTCTATTTCAACAAAATCCATATTATCCAAATCAAATTAAAAGTTTAATACGGATATCGTCTTCACAGAGAACATTATCAAAACCAATCCAGGGTATAAAATGATTTTTTGGAGTTTATCCAAATAAATATCACGATAAAAGATTATATCAATAATAGGAACTAGGAATTGATTAAAAATTCTCAGTAGAGTCCGAACTCAATTCGTTGGAATCAGCATTCAGATAATTTCGATTAGGGTTGCTATTTCAATGGCCTGATACCTCATTCTTCCAATTTTGCGGATGAGCCGGATTAATTCCAATAACCGGCGTTTTTGCTGTTAATATATATTGATACAAAATCATCCACACTGGAGAAATGAAATTGAATTTTAAAGAAATATATAATTTTGATGAACCGCCCAATCGTTGGGGGAGCGATTGTGTGAAATGGGGCAAGTACGGGCCGCGTGTTATCCCTTTGTGGGTGGCAGACATGGATTTTGTGTCACCCGAGCCAGTCCTACAGGCGTTGAGAGATCGGATCGATCATGGAGTGTTTGGTTATCCAGCAGGGATTGGGGACAGCCCGAAAGATTGGGCAGGATTGAGGGGTACCATCATTGACCGCATGAGCGATTTATATAAATGGGAAATCTCCAGGGAAGATATCGTTTTTATTCCGGGAGTTGTCACCGGGTTTAACCTGGCCTGCCACGCATTTGCTGCACCCGAAGAAGGTGTCTTGATTCAGACGCCGGTTTACCCGCCAATCCTGCATGCGGCAAATAGTACGGGCCGCAGGTATCAGGAGATGCAACTTGCCCGTCTTCCGGATGGCAGCTATGAGGTGGATTGGGATTCTTTCGAGGACAATATCACACCGCAAACCCGCGTGATGATCCTGTGTAACCCACATAACCCGGTCGGCAAAGTGTTTACAAAGGCTGAACTGGAGCGCACAGCCGAAATTTGTCTGCGGCATAACATAATCATTTGCTCGGATGAAATTCACAATGATCTTATCTTTAACGATTATGAACACATTCCGATCGCTGCATTGGACCCAGAGATTGCGGCTGCGACCATAACTTTGATGTCGCCCAGCAAAACTTATAACATTGCCGGTCTGCAGTGCTCGTATGCGATTATCACGAACCGGGTTTTACGGAAGCAGTATCTGGCTTCCAGGAAGGGACTTGTCCCCTGGGTGAATTTGATGGGCATGGTTGCTGCGCAGGCCGCTTTGAGCGAAGGCGATGTATGGTTCCAACAGTTGATGGAATATTTAGAAGAGAATAAAAATTATGTGCTAAATTTCGTCAATAACGAACTGCCCGGAATTGAAATGGCCGAACCGGACGGAACGTATCTGGCCTGGCTTGACTGCCGGTCAGCCGGTATTCCTGAGAATCCTTTCGAATTCTTTTTAAAGCAAGCCCGGGTTGCTTTTAATGATGGCGGCACTTTTGGTAATGGTGGGGAAGGTTATGTGAGGCTTAATTTTGGATGTTCGCGTTCCTTGTTGGAAAGGGCATTAGGCAGGGTAAAAATGGCTTTGGGGCGTTTAGCTTGAGTAGCAGAACAAGTAAGACCTGATATTGGAATATTTCCCATTTTAGGGGGCATAACACAATTTTGCGGTAAAAAAACTGGCATGATTTTTGCATCCTAAGCGAATATAAATCGAGTTTGAAGTTAAACCCATAGGCATTAGTCCATTTGACTTAAATTCGAGCATATTTTTGGAAAAGTGGTAGACACAAGTTGTGAGCATCAGGGATAAACTCATATTGGCAAAAGTTTCGTTTGGTCTGAATAATCCCTGAATTTAGGAGACGGATATGAAGAATAAACGACTGATATTAATTATCGCGATGGTAGTGCTGGTAATTGGTGTCGGGGCGTGCACACGCTCATTAAGACCATCCAGCGACGCGACTGCGACAGTGGGGGTGGTCTCCGAAGAAATGCCTTCCAGTGGAACAGAGGTAATGGGTCAGATCTATCTGTTCGCGACCCAAACAGCCAGGTCAGAACAGGGCATAACGCTCGAAACTGACACAGATGAACCCTCCGAAGGCGTTCCGGGAGCAGAAGCGACGCAGCCAGCTGAGGGTCAGGAACCAGTACCAGAGGCGACCCAGGAAGTTATTCCGACCAATGTTGAAGTTCCGCCTCCCACTACGGGCAAACCGCAGGAATATACCCTGCAAAAGGGCGAATTTCCCTACTGCATAGCCAGAAGATTCGATGTGAACCCAAATGAGCTGCTGCGGGTAAACAACATCCAGCCGGGGTCAACGCTCCAGGAAGGCATAACGTTGTCTATGCCAAAGAGCGACCGTACTTATCCAGGAGAACGAACGCTGCGTCAACACCCCACGACTTATAATGTCCAGAATGGGGATACAATTTATTCAATCGCCTGCTTGTACGGAGATGTTGACCCGAACGCGATAGCGTCTGTAAACAACCTAGCAGCCCCTTATGAACTATCTACAGGACAGGAATTACAAATTCCATAAACGAATAAAATATTTTTTGAAAAATTAAATTCTGGAGCAGCCGAATAAAATCTGGTTGCTCCTGATTTCTTAATTGGAGGGCAGTCATGCCTTTTGAAATAATCCAATCAAATTCGGTTTATAAAGGTCGCGTGTTTAATGTCCGGCAGGATGAAGTGCGCCGGGAAGATGGCGGGGTAATGCGCCTGGATGTTGTGGAACACAGCAACTCCGTTACTATCATTCCATTAGATGAGGATGGAAATATCTGGTTTGTCAACCAATACAGACATCCAGCCGGGGGCAACTTGTTGGAATTACCCGCTGGTGTAATTGAAAGCGGAGAAACTGCTGAGGCATGCGCATATCGTGAAATACGCGAGGAAACCGGGATGGGGTGCAATCTGTTGGACCTAATCGGGAGCTTCTATTTGGCTCCGGGATACACCACAGAATTTATGTATGTATTCCTGGCTCGTGATCTGTATTCAAACCCGCTGCAGGCGGATGAAGATGAGTTTATTACTGTAGAAAAAATTCCGGCAGGCGCGGCGATGAAGATGGCGGAAGGTGATCAGATAAAAGATGTAAAAACTTTGGGGGCTTTACTGCTGGCTAGAACACGTATGCCGGATCAGGTTTGAGCAGGGTTTACACCAGCCGCGTCCGATTTAGGTTGCGAATTTCGCCTGCGACCGGTATCGGGGTTGAGAATTGTATTGAGCCAGATGATCGCCTTTCCATCGTACTCTCTGCGACCGCAGACGTCACATACGTAGGACGGGAAATTTGGGACTGTGATCAGTTCGTCATCCAACCAGGTGAAATAGGTCAAGTAGCGCAGCTTGAGGACGCCGGCCTGACACTCGATGCATAAGGCATTTTTCTTATACGGGTCTTGAATGGATGGGTTAATCATAATTAATGGCTCACTAAGACAGCGGCTTCCTGTAATATGTTCACTGCGGTGCTCGAACCTATCCGGGTTGCGCCGGCTTTAATCATAGACAGGGCTGTATTATAATCCCGAATCCCAACAGCTGCCTTAACTTCCATCTCCGGACTGGCTAAACGGAACATCAAATCAATGTCTTCAACGGTTGCTCCGCCTTTTACATATCCTGTGGAGGTTTTAACGAAGTCCGCCCCGGCTGCTTTGCACAACAGACATGCAATGATTTTTTCCTTATGGGTGAGTATTGGCGTTTCCAGAATAACTTTAAGATTCACATTCTGGGCGTGTGCTGTTTGAGCGACGGTTTGAACATCGTTGAGCACAAGACCATAAGCCTTACTTTTTAATGCTCCGATGTTTAACACCATATCAAGTTCGGAGGCTCCGGAGGTTATATTGGAGAGGGCTTCAAATGATTTCTGGGTTGGCAATGTGGCTCCCAATGGGAAACCGACAACCGATCCCACCAATATCTGAGTGTCGGACAATAATCCTGAGGCCAGCGGGACATAGGCAGGATTTACGATTACACTGGCGAAATTGTAGGTGCGCGCATCATCACACAAATTCTTAATTTGATCCGCGGTTGTTTCTGCCGTGACCAATGTGGAGTCGATCCAGCCCGCGATTTGATCACCCGAGGGCGGCGGTGGTAGTGCTGGTTGGGGAGGCAGTTCTTGTTCGTAAGCCTGGGCTTTATCCAATATCTCAGCGATTGATTCCATAGAGGTACCGTTATGGGGCTGCTCTGGCGGAAGCTGGCTGATGGATCAGTCCCCATTTTTCTGGGGGCCAGTAGACCACCAGTGCTTTTCCGATTACAAATTCCATTGGCACCGGACCCCAATTGTGAGAATCGGAAGAATTGTTGCGGTTATCCCCCAGAACAAAAAGTGAATTTTCTGGAACATCTGCATCACTTTGATAATTTGGGGGCGCGGCAATATAAGGTTCATCTATCAACTCATCGTTTACGTAGACTGAACCGTTGGAGATTTCTATATTGTCGTTTGGTAATCCAATAACGCGTTTGATATATTCCTGGTCAGGGTCGCGAGGGTAATGAAATACAATCACATCACCAATATCAGGCGCACCTATTTTATATGCCAGTTTATTGACAATTACAAATTCACCGCTTTGCAGTGACGGCTCCATGCTGTGACCGTCAACACGAATGCGAGCTGAAACCGCGTTTATCCCCACAAAAAGCAAAACGGAAAGGATAAGAGTTTCGGCGACATCAATAAAGAATCGAACAGCTCTCGATTTAAATCTGCCGGAGGATTCTGGATCTTGGGCAGTATCCAAAGAGAGGGGTTCGGTTGGGTTTGAATCCGATGCAATTGGATTCTTCGGAATTGGATCCGAAATGTAACTTTCCAAATTATTTTCATCCATATTAATCATGGGGATTATAAAACCGCTTCCAAGTGTGGGCAAGGGTTTGAATATTAGAGTGCCTTCATGAAATTCTCCGCTGGACTCAAATGAGAGATACTATGTTCGGCGATTGTTATCTGAAAAGTGCCGGAAGGCGGTTTACTACTGTGAACGCTTTTTTAATACCAACCGTATAGGGGTTCCGATAAATGGATGGTATTCTCGCAGCCTGTTCTCCAGATAACGCAGGTAACTGAAATGGGCGAGTTTTGGTTCATTCACATACAGCATGAATGTCGGAGGATCGCTGCGTACTTGCGTTCCGTAATAGATCTTGAGCTGCCTGCCTGAACGGGAGGGCGCAGGATGTTGGTCTTGCGCTCTCTGGATAACCTGGTTCAGCCTGGATGTTGGCAGCTGCACTAAACGCTCTTCCTGGACCTGCAGCGCTTGAGGCAGCACCCGTTGAACACGTTGGCCAGTCTTGGCGGAAATAAAAAGCAGCGGCACATAATCGAGGAATTTTAATTCGGAACGGATGCGCTGGGTAAATTCGTGCATCGTGTGAGTGTCTTTTTCTATCAAATCCCATTTATTGACGACCACAACAACACTCTTCCACTCATCAAGTATGAACCCGGCGATATGCGCATCCTGGGAGGTGACCTCAGTCGTTGCATCGACCACAAGCAGCGCTACATCGCCTTTTTTGATGGCGCCAATTGCTCGCAGGACGCTGTATTTTTCCACACCAGGGGAAATTTTTCCCCTACGGCGAATTCCAGCGGTATCTATCAAGGTTACCGGAATTTTGTTGTAAACCATTTGTGTGTCAACAGCATCCCGGGTAGTCCCTGGGATCGGACTGACGATAGCGCGCTCTTCTCCAAGTATTTTATTTTAACAAACTGGATTTTCCGGCATTTGGTTTTCCTACTATGGCGATCTTTACAAAATCATCTTCCTCTTGTGCTTCAATTTCAATTGATGTTCCCAGGTGTTCAACCAGCACGTCCAGCAAGTCACCGGTGCCAGTGCCGTGTAATGCAGAAATTGGATGTGGTTCCCCCATCGCTAATTCGTAAAATTGCATAGCATCAGTGCGCCGCTCTAAATTATCGGCCTTGTTCACCACCAGCAGCACCGGAGGCCAGAGTATGTAATCTTTGTGATGCTGTTTTTTCCTCAGTATTTGTGCAACTTCTTGATCAGCCGGTGTAACGCCGCTTTCAACGTCGGTGATGAATAATACAGCATCAGCTTCCTCAATAGCCAGTTCCGCCTGCATGCGAATCTCACGAATGTATTCTTTGGATCCCACCGAGAGCGGTTCTACTGTTTTGCCCGGGCCGGTCAAAGTAGGGTCGATCCCGCCCGTATCGATGATGTCAAAGATGATTCCATTCCATTCCGCTTCGGTGATCAGCCGGTCACGAGTCGTGCCCGGGATTTCGTCGACAACAGCCAGACGTTCACCGGACAGCCGGTTAAAGAGTGTGCTTTTTCCCACGTTTGGGCGTCCAACAAGGGCGACAGTTGGTTTACGCATTGATATAACCTTTTCGTTTAATTGATTTATGATCCAAAATCAGGGTGCAGGTGAAGGTGTTGCTGTGATAACTTGAGTACCGCTCGGCGTCGGTGTAGGCGCCAGAAGGATTTCTACTTCAATCGTTTCCGGGAGGGTCGTCTGGACGCGCAGCTGGTCCGGTATTAAGTCTACTTCTGGTGCCAGTTGGTATATACTGCCTGCAGGCAGACCTTCCAGGTCAAGAAATACCCGCACTTGCTCTGTTTCGAGTGATTCAAGGATATTTATTGGTCCAGCTAAGATTACATCTACCAGCTCTGGAGAAATGGTAGCATCAAAATCAGGAGATAAACCAGTTAAACGGACCGGAACGGAGAAAGTTTCGCTGCTTTCTATGGCTGCGATGCTGATCTGAACGAGAACCTCAGGATTTCGCACAGCAGTGACACCCTCTGGCAGCCTTAAGCCAACGCTGGATTCGCTGTCGTCGCTCAAGTTGGACAGATCAACGGACAGCGTTTCAACAAAACCTGGTATTCTATCCAGAATACGCGGGTCTTCGGAAAACACGGTGATTGTTGGGGGTGAAACGGATACATTTGTCAAGCGGTATCCATCCGCAATCTGGCCGGTTGTGTCAACTTTTACGACAACGTTCTTGAATCCTCCCAGAAGTGAAATTGGTAAATTGATGGTCGTTTCGTCTGGTGAAACGGATATACCATTGATGGAATTCCCATTTTCGTCGCGGACTTCAACTGGCAGCGACGAATTTTGAGTTTCACTGACTCCGGATATGTCATAATTTATTTGTACACTTTTCACCTGGTTGACATCTGAGAGAGGTCCTGTAATGGTCACAGTTTCTGGCTTTAATGTCAACTCACCCTGCTCGTAACCTAATTGAGGATCACCGATGATTTTTGGATTGATCGGAAATTGTTTGGTAATTAATTCTTCCAGTTCTATCTGTATTTCATCCGGATCTAAAGAGACCAGCTGGATAGGACTGAGGTCGAGGTCAATATTCGGTTTGATTTCCAGCGTATGGACTCCAGGACCTAATTCCGAAAGATCAATAATTGGTTGTATCAATTTCGGATTTTCATTAATTTGCTTCCAGATCGACTTCGGCGCTTGAAGGGCAACGCGCACATCTTGAGGGTAATCATTGACAATAATATAGTTTGGATCTTTCCCGTGTATCTGTATTTTAATTGGGCGGGTGGTATTTTCCTCGTTCGGGTCGTTGGTGTACTGCGCCGTGAACCAGATGACCAGACCAATTATCAAAGCAAGAATAAGCAAGCCAAAATTTCTAGCGATCCAGTTGATAGGTGTAAGGATTTTACTATTCATCCCTTGATTCCGCGCTTTCCTTCCTGCGTAATAACTTGTTGAATGAGGCGGAAAACCCACCAGGGGTTCCCGGTTTAAAGTAGGCTTCCAAGTTTTTTCCCAAACGTTTCGAGTTCAATCCGGCGGATCATCCTGCCCGAGTTGACGATTGTGATGGATCCAGTCTCTTCGGATATTATGATCGCCACCGCATCACTTACTTCAGTAATGCCCAATCCTGCTCGATGCCGGAGACCCATTTGTCTCTCCGGGGAATCTGTCAAAACTCCGCTGGCGGATAGCGGCAGCACACAAGAGGCTGCTAAAATTTTTAAATCTGCGATGATAACAGCTCCATCATGCAAGGGGGTGTTTGGATAGAAAATTTGCAGCAGCAGTTCAGGTGTGACTTCTGCATTCAGCCGCACACCCGTTTGAATGTATTCGTCAAGTACATCGCGCCGCCTCATAACAATCAAAGCGCCGTGTTTGCGGCTGGATAAACGCGCCGCAGTGTAAACAATAGATTCGATGGTTTGATCGGTATTGACGGATGCTTTATCGATGGTTATTCCAGAAAGCGCACGCCCGAGTTGATCCAGGGCGCTGCGAATTTCGGGGGCGAAAATCACTAGGGTGACAATTAATAGGGAAGGAAGCGTTATCTCAACCAACCAGGAAAATGCTGGCAGGACATTACGCAGTGTCAGGAATGCTACCAGAGCGATCAACAGTAAGGTGCCGCGCAGCAGCACCATGGCCTGGGTTCCTCTGAACACCATGAATATTAAAAGAAAATTAATGCGATCAGGATCACATCAACAACGCTCCACCAGGTGAACCGCTCTAAATAAAATAGCAGGTTATCTAGAAGATTGTTGATATTCTCTGGCATTAATGACCACTCCTACTTCCCAATTAAGACCTATGAATTCACTCTTGATGTATATTCTTTCATCCAAATCGTCTGATGGTTGGTTATTTTTCGATTTAATGCATCTCTCCAGGCTCTCGTAGTGATCTCTTCTGGATTGGTCTCGCTATAATCAAACTCTGTCAAAATCTCTGCGGCCAATCCACCTGGCTCCGGTAGGAGAAGAATGTTTACCTCCGCCAGGTAACGTGTGATGTATAAATCCAGTATACGGATTATTTTACCCATAAACCCTGGATTGTAACGGGCGTGGTCGATATAGAATTGATCAATAATACTGACAAAGTTATTTAATTTCCATCTGAGGATACCAATTTGTTCCTCACCTTCATTCAGGATCAGGTAAGCATTGTCTGCCAATTCACCTAAAATAATTAAAGGGTCGACTTTCAATTCATTTATGCTGAATTTGGATATAAGATTTGATACTAAGTCCAAATCATCTGGCGTGCAGCGCACAAATTGTATTTGATCATATTCGAGCGCTGCTGCGGGCGCACCTGATTCAGAATTTTCGACAACCAAAGAGAAAGCGTTTTTTATTTGTTCCCAAATTTCCCAATATGAGCCATTGTTATTGATAACTATATCGGCAGCCTGGGTCTTTTGGTGTTGGGGAGGCTGTGCTCTGATCCTTTGCAGGGCATTCTTTTCATCCAGAGCGCGTGTGTGCATGAGACGCTCCAGCTGCAAATTTGGTTCAGAATAACTGGTCCAAATGGAGTCGCACTCCTTGGCGATACTGGATTCGAGCAGCTTAATCGCCTCAATGACGATATACGCGAATGGGACCTCATTTACCAGGCTGTTGATAGCCTTCCTGACCAGAGGATGGATGATCCCCTCCAGGCTTGAGAGAGCATCTGGATCGGAAAAAACAATTTGACCCAACCCTGAACGATCAATTTCACCATTTGAAACCAGTATCCCCTTCCCAAAAACATCAATCACTTTTTGATATCCCGGTCCCTCTTCATAAAGCATTCGGTGAGCCAGGTTATCTGCATCAATGCCATATACGCCCAAATGCTCAAGCATATTTCTGATAACGCTTTTACCGGTGGCGATATTTCCAGTCAAGCCAATCAAAAATTTGTCTGACTGGTTGTCCATTATTCTTCTCCCTCAGTCATAAATTTATGATTGAAAACCAAAAAGCGAAGATCAGGGGTCTCGATTTTTTTAACTGTCAGACCTTCAACATCTTCCAGTCGAGCAGCTTCATTTGCGCCCAGATTGCGCCACGCAATGTCGATTTCACCAGCTTCAATCGCATTGCTCATAGCGATTGGATCGGAGAAGTAGCGCACAATTACGTTCTTTATACTTGGCTTGTCTTCCCCGAAGTAGTTCGGGTTAAACTTGAGCGCCATTTCCTCACCAGGTTCGTAGGCTGGCATGCGGTATGGGCCGATTCCGTCCACTTCTTCGGGGAATTTTACCAGTTCACCTTCCGGGAATTGGTCGGGATTGCCCGGAATGAAGGGTGTGGCTGCCGCTAATGCTGGGAAGAAGCCATAAGCGTCTGTAAGATGATAAACAATCGTCTGGTCGTCTGGCGCTTCGACTGACGCAACGTAAATATCAATCAAGCCGGAGACAATCCCACCGAGAGTTATGCGCTCCCAGGCAGTGACATAATCCTGGGCAGTAAGCGGGGCGCCATCCGCGTAACGGATTCCTTCTCTTAAAGTAAAGGTGTAGGTCTTACCATCTTCGCTTACTTCAGGAAAATCAACTGCGGCGCCGGGGACTAAATCCGTAGTTCCGGGTATGAATTTGAGCAGTGGAACACCGGTGTTCTTAAGTATCTCCCAATCATGAACGCCGTAAGCATCCTGGGCGTCCAAACTGTGCACTTCATCGGTGGTACCTATGATGATCGTGTCCGTTTTCCCAGAAGCAGGATCAGCGCCTTCACCAAAGCTTATGGCATTGTAGTTAAATTCCAGGGTTGAACCAATGTCAACGCCCTCTACCCCTTCGCGAAAAACCACGAACTCGGATTCCCAGAACAAAGGCAGCGTGGGGATATCTTCTGCCCACAATTCTCCAATTTCCTGGTAGAGAGAACGGCGCTCGCCTGTATCAGTTGAAGCAGCCGCCCCTTCAAGTAAAGGGTCCAATGCAGCGCTGCAGTAATTTGAGCCCAGATCAGCTGATTGTGTACACGAACCAAAGGGGGATAACCAATTTTCAGGATCAACAAAATCTGGGAACCAACCCAGGGTAAAAACGGGCAAGCTGCCATCGATGAAGCTGCCGACATACTCAACCCAGTCCTGGCTCAGCAGTTCGACCTGGATTAATCCGGTCTCTTCCAATTGTTCTTTGATAACCTGCATGACTTCAGCGGTTGTAGTACCGTAGTGTTCGGGTGGATACCAAAGTTCCATTACGAATGGATTTTCAGTGGTGTATCCTTCACCCTCAAGCAGGGCAATCGCCATACCCAGGTCGCGAACTCCGTATTTATCCAGGAAAGGTTCCGTCGCGTATGGGTATCCGGACGGCACCATATGATACGCTGGGAAATTACGCCCATCAAAGACCCTGTCCACCAGCATTTCCCGGTCTATTGCAGCGGCTACAGCCTGCCGCTCTGCTTGATTCCAGAAAAGCTCGGGTCCAATCTTTGTGTCTTGAGTGGGTTCTACTTCAACAAGTTCTTCGTTACCCGGTTCTTCAGTTTTGAGTTCTTCGATTGCTGGAAAATCCGTAACGGCTGTTTCTTCTTCAGTTGCGGACTCTACAACAGGAATCACGGTCGGGGCAGCCGTTGGCGGTACGCAGGCGCCCAAATTCAAACAGAACAACATGAAGGTAACGCCAAGGAGATATCGGAGTTTTCTATTCATGATTTCTCCCCCAAAGGAATAATTTTGAATTTACGAATAATGTTTTCAGCCTGGTTATTGATTATTCACCTTCATTGACATTAATCCATGCTTCTTGATATCAATATCCTCCCATTATATATATTGGCCGCGACATGTCAACCAGTGATTGATTGCATAAAATCTTTGGAATGATCTGCCGTCTTATGAACAAACATGAAATATGTGCATTAAGGGGATCAGCGCTTACTCTATATTCGGAGGAGAATACAATCACATAGCGGTGAATGAAACACCAAAATTAAATTTTTAAGCTTAACCGTGAAGATGGATCGCTATCTGATTTTAATCTCTTATCCAGCGAATTGTTCTGCCAGGTGACAGGCTACGAAATGTTCGGGACGCAGTTCGCGCAGCACAGGTTCTTCTGCAGAACAGATCTTTTCCGCAATAGGGCAGCGCGGGTGAAACCTGCACCCGGGCGGCGGATTGATAGGATTGGGAATTTCACCCTTCGGCATAGGCTGCGTTCGGCGTTCCGAAGGGTTAGGAACAGGGACTGCAGCCAACAGCGCTTGTGTGTAGGGATGCAATGGATGGCCATACACTTCACGCAGGTCTGCGATCTCCGCAAACTTGCCTAAATACAAGATTCCAATCCGATCGCAAATGTATTTGGCGGTCGCTAAATCATGAGTTATAAAGAGATACGTGAGATGCAGGTCATCTTTTAACTGCTGCATTAGATCTAAGAGCTGCGCTCTAACGCTAACATCTGCCATAGCGATGGGTTCATCAGCGAGTATTAGATCCGGGTTTGTTACCAGAGCCCTGGCAATAACCACTCGCTGCCTCTGTCCCCCTGAGATTTGATGAGGATATTTTGAATAAAAAAATTGCGGCGGTGAAAGGCCAACTTTTTCCATTATGCTATTCGTTATATCTTGATATTTGTCTTTGTCTGCAGGAAAATGGATCCTGAGTCCGTGTGAGATAGAATTACCGATTGTCATGCGTGGATTAAGCGAAGCCATCGGGTCTTGGAAGATCACCTGCATACGAACACGTAATTTGCGAAGTTCCTCAGGTTTAAGGCTGGTTAAATCGATGCCATCAAAATAAATTGTGCCCTCTGTTGGTTGGAGTAATCCAATAACTAACCTTCCAATGGTAGTTTTACCGCTTCCGCTCTCTCCAGCCAATCCGAAGACTTCCCCGCGACGAATATTAAAGGTAACGCCATCTACCGCACGCACAAAATCCTTGCGACCAGTAAATGCCTGGTCAAGGAATCCTTGTTGAACTGCAAACCATTTCTTCAGGTTTTGAACATCAACAATGTTATTCACTGTCTCAGGTCTTATAGAAATCGAAGGATCTTTCATGTTTTCACCTGGATCGCAGCATCCTGATTTTCTGGTATTTCCTGATACAGCCAACAACTAACAAAATGTCCAGTGTCTATTTCCCCTGTATCCGGAGCAGTATGAGTGCAGATTTCCATTGCATGTGGACAGCGTGGATGAAAACGACAACCCGGAGGAGGCTCGGTTAAGTTTGGAGGTTCTCCAGGCATTTTATAAAGTTCCTCTCGATCATCCAACTTGATGGTTGGCACTGATTGGAGTAAGCCCTGGGTATAAGGGTGTTTCGGATCATCAAAAACATCGTAGACCGAACCTACCTCAACAATATTGCCGGCGTACATCACCGCCAGACGTTCAGATATCTGGGCTATAAGAGCGATATTGTGGGTGATTGCCAGAATGGATACGCCAAATTCCTTGCAGATGGCTTGCAGTTCATCGACTAATTTCGCCTCGACAATCACATCTAATGATGTAGTCGCCTCATCTGCGATAATTAAATTAGCGTTGAGTACCATCCCCAATCCTATCATTACACGCTGTCGCATACCGCCCGATAATTGATGCGGATAGTCTGCTTCACGTTCTTTTTGGATCCCCAGGCGTTCGAGCAGATTTCTGAACCGCTCAACTGCATCATTCTTTTTTGTGTTTGGTTCGTGAGTCTTGATGGTTTCAACGAAATGATCATCTACTCGTTGTACTGGATTAAGGGAGGTCATAGGATCCTGGAAAATCATGCTGATCCTCTGCCCGCGTATTTCCCGCATTTCTCCATCGCTCAATTCAAGTAAATCAACGCCATCCAGTAAAAGTTGGCCATTGAGAAAACGACCGGAATCCCCTAACATACGCATGATCGCACGTCCGAGTGTGCTTTTCCCGCACCCAGACTCGCCCACTAATCCGATTATCTCTCCCCTGAAAATATCCAGATTTATGTTGCTGAGCGCCTGGACATCTCCTAAGCGTGTCCCGTATACAGCGCTCAGGTTTTGGATGCTGAGAAGAATGTCTTCATTATTTGAATTTGTCATGATCATCTATGATTCAGCCAAGCGTGGATTGAGAATTTCACTTAAACCTTCACCTAATAAAGTAAATCCCAATGCGACTAATGTAATCATAATACCTGGAATTGTTATCATCCACCAGTGACCTGCGACCAGGAATTGATGTCCTTTACTCAAGTCATAACCCCAATCTGGAACGTCGGGAGGTAGGCCAAGACCAATAAAACTCAAAGCGGCTGCGGTAAGGATAGCATCAGCCACGTTGAGCGAAAAAATAACTACAACAGAAGGAATAACATTAGGAAATATATAATGAGTTAATATGGTTGACTTTTTGGCGCCCAGGCTGACAGCAGCTTCCACATACAGCGATTCTTTCACGGATAATGCCTGGCCGCGAACAACGCGGAAAAAGGTAGGGATATAAATGACAGAAATAGCCACAGCAACATTAAACATCCCGGGTCCTAACATTGCCGCCAATGCAATCGCCAGCAGTAGACCTGGAAAAGAGTAAATACTGTCCATAAAAAGCGATAAACCCCGGTCTAATTTTCCCCCAGCAAATCCTGAGATCAATCCCAAAGGGATCCCAATAACAGCTGAAAGCATAGCTGAGCTGAGAGCTACAAGCAGAACTGTCCTTGCTCCCCAGAGTATGCGGCTGACAATATCTCGACCAAGGTTGTCTGTACCAAACCAGTATTTAGCGCCCATGAATTCTTCAACAACTTCGAATTCTGGATACTCAGCCAGCACTTCATCTAATGAATTCTGGTCTGTGAATACCAGGTCGACCTCGCCATTAATTAACCCTTCATAAACTTCACCTTCAAGCATATACCGGAAACCATCAGCTACCAATTTCTTGGCGAGATACTGGCTGTTTTGACTTCTGGTGACCCCTATGGTTACTCCGGTTAAATCATCACCTGCCTGTACAGGGCTTTCACCAGCGCGGGCTAAAAGCGCTTGCTGCCCGCCGCCAGGAGGTGTGAATGGAGCGCCTACAAAGTCGTTTGGGTCGTAAGGACTTAATA
Organism: uncultured Chloroflexia bacterium; assembly: GCA_963753725.1. Taxonomy (GTDB): domain Bacteria; phylum Chloroflexota; class Anaerolineae; order Anaerolineales; family UBA4823; genus CAVWDI01. The sequence continues at coordinate 56,166 of CAVWDI010000012.1, forward strand.
CCGGTGCAAGCAAAGTCATCACGATCATCACTACCAAGATTAATCCACCAAAAGTTGTGAGATACCACTCCACCCCGTACCATTTACGGCCGCGGAAGAACCTTCGCAAGATTCCAATATCATCGTCGATAAGTGGGCTGGATACAGTTGGGTCTCTTTTAGTCGCTAATATGGTCATATTTAATACCTGATCCTGGGATCTAAAAACCCATATAGAATGTCAACAAATAGACTGGTAGCTGCCACTAAAAGTGCAAAAAACAGGATTACACCTTGCACGGTGGCAAAGTCGCGGTCGTAAATCCGGTCGACCACCAGGCGACCCATACCAGGCCACGAAAATGTAGTCTCAGTAAGAATGGCGCCAGCTAATAAAAGAGCGAATTGTAATCCCAGCAAAGTAACGATAGGAATAAATGCATTTCGCAGGCCGTGTCTGTATACTAATACACGCTCACGGATACCACGCGCCCGACCTGCAGTAATGAAATCCTGCTGCAAGACGTCAAGCATATTGGCGCGTGTCAATCGTGTGAATACGCCCGCCAATACAAATCCCAGCGTTATGCATGGAAGGATCAAGTGGATTAATGCATCTTTTAGCAACACCCAATCTCTCATGAGCACCGCATCAACTGTATATAAGCCGGTGATTGTTACTTCTGGGGTCATACCGGGGCTCAAACGCCCAGAAACAGGCAGCCAGCCTAACTGGGCTCCAAAAAACATTTGCAGCATTAATCCAAGCCAAAAGATCGGCATGGCATATAAAATGATACTCGCTACACGGATCGAATAGTCCGCGGTGCTTTTCCGGTGTTGGGCGGCGTAGGCTCCAGAGAACGTACCCACAATCGCAACAATCATTATTGAATAGATGGCTAATTCAACCGTTGCAGGAAAGAACGTTTTTATTTCATCAACCACAGGCACAGGACGAACCATGGAATCTCCCAGGTCGCCTGTAAAGACTCCGGTAAGGAATTCAATATATTGTAAATGCAGCGGCTTGTCTAATCCCAGGGTAGCGCGAAATGCATCTAGTTGTTCTTCCGAGGCGCCTTCGCGCATAATGGCTACCGCAGGATCACCTGGAATAACTCTGAGGATAAAAAATACAAAGGTTACCAGAATAATAACCATTGGAACTGTAAGCAGTATTCGAACAACAATATAACGGCGTAAATTCGCTGACATGTTTACCTCGTTATCGATAAACTTAGATCAGGATTGGTGTGAAACACGAAGGGGTAAAAAATCATGAGGCGAGGAGCCTCGAGTTCAACTCCTCGCCCCAAAAAGATAGTATACCTACTTAGTTTTACAAAAAGAATGTAGATATCTTCTTCCGACTGTTACTATTTCTCGATTAAGAAGTAGTGCAGCAGGGCAATTGGATCGAGCACAACACCGGAAACGCCATCCTGGTAGCCGACAAACAGCTTACCTTGTGCAATCGGAACGAATGGACTCTCGGGAACCCAGTAGTCCTGGATCTCTTCCAATATGCTGATACGTTTTGCTTCGTCCAACTCTCCAGCCTGCGCTTCTAGCAGCGCATCCATCTCGGGGTTGTTGTAATTCGAGCCCGACCATGATGCTGGCGAATGTGCGAAAACATTGGTGTAGTTATCCGGATCGAGGTAATCTGGATACCAACCCAAGAGCGAGAACGGCAGTTCGCCTGCTCGACCGGCGTCGCGGTAGGCGGCCCATTCCAGGAATTGCAGGTTAGCTTCGATTACACCGCTTGCTTCGAGCTGTTGTTTCAAGACTGCCGCAACATCGGGCTCTGTATCGCCATAGTGAGTTGGGCTGTACCACAGGTCCAAAACCAGAGGATTGTCCTCGGTAAATCCAGCTTCGGCTAATAGAGCCTTACCTTCCTCAACGTTTTCAGTTCCTTCGTAGGTGGGCTTAAATCCCAGAGAATCCAGGAGGCACCATTGAATACAAGGGCAGCTTGATCCCTTGCCAACCCAGGTCAGTTAATTCCTCACGGTTGATCAATTGGGCCACACCAAGACGCACGTTAGGATTATCAAACGGTGGTGTGGTTGCGTTATAAACAATATAACGAATCTCTGTACCGCCGGCTGTTTCGATTGTTATCCCTTCTGTTCCGGACAAGGCATCCAGATCAGCGGGGGCAGAGACTCTTCCAGGCGACATCAACCTCTTCATTCTGTAAGGCTAATGCCAATGTTGGAGAATCTGCGAAGTAACGAACGATGACTTTCGCCGATTTGGGCGCTTCACCATAGTAGGTTGGATTGGCTTCGAAGATAGCTTCCTCACCTTCGGTGAATGATGTCAATACGTAAGGTCCGATTCCGCAGGCCGTGTTGGTCGTATCGGCTTCGGTGGCTGACCATTGAGCGGGATTGAGTATCTTCCACGGATTGGTAGCAATCAATTGAGGACCAAACGGATATGTATCATTGAAATTGACTACAACTGTCAAATCGTCAACTTTTTCGACGCTGTCCACATAGGCGGAATACAGGAAACCGGCGTTTTCACCTGCAGCCTCGTTGATCGGGATAATCCGTTCCAGTGAGAACACAACCGCATCGGCATTCAAAGGTGATCCGTCAGGGAAGGTTACGCCTTCGCGCAGTTTGAAGGTGTATGATTTTCCATCTTCACTTACTTCATAGCTTTCTGCGAGCGCGAATTCAACCTCACCAGCTGTTCCGGGAGTGATATTGAGCAAACCGTCGGCGCACTGGTGGAATAACTCCCAGTCATGGAAGCTGTATACCCAGGCTGATTCGAAGCTCGACCAGCTGTCGGTTGTACCGATAACCAGTTGGTCTGCCATAGCCTCTTCAGAAGGGGGTAAAAGGACAGAGTCGATGACATGTATGACACCATTGGTGCCTTCGATGTCAGTAGCGACAACCATTGATTCATTGACCATCACATTTTCACCATCAAGAGAAACTGCAACTGTGGCTCCTGATAAAGTCTCAACTTCCTGACCGTCAAGACCGACTACATCAGCTGCCATTACTTTACCGTCCACTACATGGTAAAGTAATACATTGGTCAAAGCCTCTTTATCGGCTAATAAACCATCAAGCGCACCCTCGGGGAGTGCAGCAAATGCGTCATTGGTGGGAGCGAATACTGTGAAGGGACCATCACCCTGTAGCGTTTCGACCAATCCAGCTTCGGTCAAAGCGGTAACCAATGTAGAGAAGTCCGCATTACCAACGGCTATATCAACGATAGTTTCGCCTTCTTCCATGGGCTCTTCAGCTGCCGGTTCTTCAGCAGGTTCTTCGGCTGCCGGTACTTCAACAGTCTCTTCTGCAGCTGGTTCTTCTTCCATAGGTTCTTCTGCAGCCGGCTCCTCAGCGGGGGCTTCGGTTGGCGCAGGTGTCGGTTGTGCACAAGCGCCCAATATCATGCTGAGCACTATAACGGTCACGCTGAGGACAAAAAATAGTTTTCTATTCATTCTTACTCCTCCTTTAGAAGTAATTTTTGGTTTTTGAAAATATTTTATCTGAATGTTTACGTGGAATATCTATTGAGATTTCACCTCCTTTCATCAAACACACAATTTCTCAACTTAAACATCCCTCAATTATATGTATTGGCGGTAATATGTCAACCAATTATCAATTTATTTTGGAATGTTGTTATGAGTTCGAACGCATAAACAAAATGGAGGAAGATTATCCAAAATTTGGATACACCTGCCACTTTATTAAATTAAAGCCTACATAGTATAATCTAAAACTGAAATAATGGAGGTGTAAATATGGCGGAAAAAAATTGGGAGCCGATCAAGATCAGCTTCTGCCACCATTTAGGCCAGGAGGTCGCTTTAGAGGCCGAATTAATCTACCCTGCAGAATTCCTCCCGGATCAGAATCCGCGCGTCACTGCCCACCGCTGCTCTCGTGCAGTTGACTGTAATTTAGACGGAAAGCCCAGCTGTATCTGGGCAGGCACTAATCCCGCATTTGATCCATTTAGCGAACTTCAAGAAAAAAGCAAATAACGTATTTGATTATTAATCTACAAACGATTTTTACAAAATCTTGTTAATAAGTAACTAGCCAGTAAATAAAATACCCGGCACATATGGATTTACGTATGTGCCGGGTATTTGTTTAATGAAAAAAAAGGATTATTTATTCCATTAATTCAGATTCACTATAGATGTCAAATCCCTTTATCCTGGTAATTGCGCCTACAGCAGCGTTTGAAACGATCACCGGAGGCGGATAATTTGCGAGCAAGACCGAAAAATCCGGATTATCTTCCGCGGCAGACAATATCTCGGGATCCGCTTCCAGGGCGGCTTGTATACTGCCCTCCTGGAGCGCCTGGAAACGCACCTGTGCATCGGGGATCACTTTCCAAACGATCTGATTGATTTGAGGAGGACCGTACCAGTAGGTTTCATTGGTAGTGAGCGTGATCTGGTCATCTAGCAACCATTCGCTGAATTTGAATGGTCCTGTACCGACACAACCTGCCTCATTTCCACCGTATCCATCTTCAAAAGTATCTAATGCGGTTGGACTTGAAATGGAGAATGCTTCCAATGCCAGAATATCCAGGAAGTCACCATTCGGCTTTTCGAGGGTGAATTTAACGGTGAGATCATCGATTTTACTTTCAGTCTTGATTTGGCTTAACTCATCGAAACCACCCCAACTCTCTTGATAAGCATCAAAGGATCGATCCTGAAAATGTTGTGGGTGGTTTGAGGACCGCCAGCGTTCAAAATTAAAAACAACCGCATCGGCATTAAAAGGGGTGCCATCATGGAATTGCACGTTTCCCCGAAGGCTGCAGGTCCATTCTGTTTGGGTTTCGTCTGCCGTACAGCCAGTTGCTAAAGCGGGCTGTGGGGTGGTATCGCCAGGTTGGAGGGTATACAGTCCTTCTAAACATAATACGCTGACACGAATACTTTCCTGGTCGCTGGCAACCGCGGGGTCTAGCCAAATTGAGTCAGAACCACGACCGATAGTCAGCGAAGTTATGGGGCTTTCTTCGACGATAAATTCAAGAACCGGTTCAGTATCATCACTTTGTGGGATTTCTTCAATCTCAACTTCTTCAAATGAGGCAAAAGCAGTGCTTACCAGTAAGTAGTTAACGCCTTGATTGATTAAGATAAAGAAAGCCACCGAGAACAAGCACAGGGTTATCATCCCAAATCCCAAAAAAGCCAGCCTTGGACGACCTTTGCTGAGATCTCCATTTAAGGCTGTATCCAGATTGTCCAGGGATTCTGGTTCCGGGTTATCCTTTTGATCGGCGTCATTTTCCGCAGTCATACTTAAATTATCTTCTGGGATAATCTCCTGCTCGAAAGGTATATTGAACTTGATTTTAAGCTGCCGGGCGGCTGACTTGCCTTCAATCCCAAGCATATTCAAGGCTGCTAAACTCCGCTCGACTTCGTCCCATCTGTTTGCTGCAGCCAGTGCGCCCGCTTCCCCCATTAACCACTCAACTTGATTTGAATGGTTACCTGTTGGACTGCTGCTTCCTTTTTGAAGTCTCTCAAGTAATTCAAAGCCGTCCCATGGTCTTTGACTGGGATCATTTGATACCATTTGAGCAACCAGATCGTCGAGACAATGTGGAAGATCAACTCGCAAGGAAGCCGCATGGGTACCAGGAGACTGTTGGCTGTATTTACTTCCAGTTAAGAGTTCAAACAGCACACATCCGGCTGCATAGATATCGATACTTGGTCTTGGGTACCGTAGTTCCCCATTTTTTCGCTCTGGAGGTTGGTAGTCCAATGATTCTGGGGTGAATTCCTGAAATGAGTTGTTGATAATTCCCTCATAACGTAGTTTTGAGGTAAGAGCAGTTCCTATCCCGCTGATTTTTAGGTCACCTTTCACAGTGATGAACGTGTTTGAAGGGGTCAGGTTCAAGTGTAAGATGCCGTGATTGTGGAGGTCCTTTAATCCAGCTGCGATCTGGATTCCAATTTGACGAGCTTCCTGCGCTGAAAGTTGTTTGCCGCTTGCACGTGTGGCAGCCATCTGGTCCGCCAGACAAAATCCAGGGATGTATTCTGTAAAAATGTATAAGTCCTCAGTGGATAGGATTGATCTATAAACTTGAAGTAAATGAGGGGAATCCAGGCTTGCGGACAGGTTAATCTCTCGCTGCAATTGGTCCTGGAGCGTTCTGGCCGCGTCGATGTTTTGACGGAATTTTTCTATGTTCAACGTGGTAATGGAAACTTTTCGACGCTGTCTGAGGTCAAAAGCCCGGAAAGTCGACCCATTTTTGCCATTCTCGATTAAACCATCGATCCTGAATTCATCGAAAAGGATTTCACCAGTCCTGAGCATCTTATTTCTTCCCTTGATCTTTATTACGAATATCCGGTTAATAGGAAATATTACACTCAATTAAGGTGCAAAAAAGGTGCCAATATTCTAAGGAGAAAAGTTTGTGGGTTGCGAAGTGATATTTAAGAGATTACACCGAGCTCGCTTCCAACTTTTTTAAACGTCGCCAATCCTTGATCCAGGTCTTCAATTGTGTGCGATGCCGATATCATCACCCTGATGCGAGCCTTGCCTTTGGGGACCGTTGGAAAGCCAAGCGCCATGGCGAAGACACCATTTTCGAAAAGGTCCCGGCTGAACTGCTGCGCTAAAGGCGCCTCTCCCAGCATTACCGGTATGATCGGTGTAACAAAATCGCCGGTATTAAACCCTAAAACCTTCATCTGTTCTTTGAAGTAATCGGTGTTGTTCCAGAGTCTGTCGACCAGTTCAGTCAACTCTTCCAGCAAATCCACTGCCGTAATACACGCAGCGATATCAGGGATGGTCATTGCTGAGGAGAACAGGAATGGGCGACTGCGCTGGCGCAGCCATTCCACAACCAGTGGGTTCCCGGCTACTACACCACCCACAACACCGAACGCTTTTGAAAGGGTGCCGACCTCAATATCTACCTTGCCGTGCAGGTTGTAGTGGTCGACGATCCCGCGCCCGCCACGACCCAGAACGCCTTCGCCGTGCGCATCGTCAACCATAAGAATAGCATCGTGCGCTTTTGTGACTTCATATATTTTATCAAGCGGGGCGATATCGCCATCCATGCTGAACACGCCATCGGTTATCACCATGGCACGCGGGAAATTTGAGCGCTGTTCCTCCAGGGCTCGTTCAAGATCGTTTGGATCGCAATGGGCAAAGCGAATGATTTTTGCCCTGGACAATCGGCAGCCGTCAATAATGCTGGCATGGTTCAATTCGTCCGAGAAGATCACATCATTTTTACCTACCAGCGCCGGGATTGTCCCCACGTTGGCGTTGAAACCGGATTGGAAGGAAATGGTTGACTGCACATTTTTGAAACCCGCCATCCGCTCTTCAAACTGCAGGTGTAAGTCCGTTGTACCGGCAATTGTTCGGACTGCAGCAGGGCCCACACCATATTCACCGGCTGCATCCTGGGCGGCTTTTACCAGGCGAGGGTGGTTAGCGAGTCCCAGGTAATTGTTTGAACAAAAATTTAATCTGCGTTCCCCGTCGACTACCAACCAGGCTCCCTGGGGAGAGCTCAATGTGCGGATGCGGTTATACAATCCGCCCTCTTTTAAATTTTGAATTTCATCTTCGATCCATTTCAATTTTTGAGCCATGTATAACTCCTGTAACTGATCTAAAAAATTTATTTTTCTGATTTCGATTTGCGTCCCATTCCTATTAGGCGACCAAAAATGCTTGAAGGCGTCGGGTATTCAACTTTTGGGATGCCGTCCATGCTCAACCAATCGCTGGTCTGGCGTTCATTCCACCATTGTTGGTGTCCTTTGCGGGCTGCATCAAGCCGGGCCTCGAGAGAAGCACGATCATTGTTTTCGATATCTGTGATGTATGATCTTATTGACGCAATTGTCCCTTCCAGGACACGGATTGTATTTTCTGGATTTGATAAGGCTGCCTGACTGAGCGAGCCAGCGTCATCCAGGTATCCTGTCAATTTTGTGGATTTAGCAAAGGCTCTTCCAGCAATCTTGCGCCCATCTCGCCAGCCGGGGTTGTTAACCGTAGAATTTACCAGAGCTGCCGCCAGAAGCTGTGGCAGGGTATGCGTTGAAGCCATAAGTCCGTCAATTTCAATTGGGTCGACAAACAGCGGATTTGCGCCTATAAGTTTTGTCAAATCGCTGGCTAGCTGCAGCGCATCTGGATGGGTGCTCGCCGGGGCGGTTATCGCCATCAGCCCGTTCTGAAACAGGTCCGCATGGGCTGCTTCCTGGCCGGTTGTTTCTTCGTCAAGGTAAACCGGGTTGATCACTGGAATAAGCCCGACATAAAAGCGTTTTGCGGGAAGCAGTTCCTGAATCCATTCGAATGCCGCCTGTTTTATGGGAGCAGTGTCCAGTACTACACACCCTTCCGACAGGTAAGGAGCGATCAATTCCAGTGTTTCGAAAACCTGGTCTGAGGGAAGAGAAAGCAAGACAACTTTTGATTTCTCTACGGCGGAGGGAATATTGACTGCAACGCGATCTATTGCGCCGATTTTCTCCGCTTGACGGGCAATGGCGATATCGAGGTCATGACCGACTCTTTTCATTTCATCTTTATGATCAGAGAGCGCTAAACCGATGGAGGCGCCTATCTGTCCCAGTCCGATAATTGTTACTTGAGTTGACATAGTTTCACCTTAATTATTATTATCAAATTGTTGTAATAGGGCTAGTAGTTGATCTTCTGTTTGCGTGGATGGGTTCGTATTTTTATGATTATTTGAGGGTGCTTTGTCTTCGGCAGGTATTTGCTCTTGATGACGATTAATCAGATCAACCGTAAGTTGGGACGCTCCAGCATCGGCAGCCATCTGGGCTCCCCATTCAGCATGTTTCTGCGAAACAACAAAGGGACGCTTCCAACTTTCGGGTTCTGCCGCTCCCCAGGATTCGATCAATGATGAGGCAAGCCCCTTTCCAAGGACAATGGCTATTTTATCCCAAAAATGAATGGGGTATCGGTTTTTTCCAACATCATGTAACAGGGCTGCTGCAAGCAAATCAGGTTGTTTGGCGCCATTCTCAAGCAGTTGGCGGTATACAGCAATGCTGTGCGATTGCTCGCTGGGGTGTAAACCTTTAAAGAGAGAAAATTGGGAAGGCGATAAAAACTTTTCTACTTCTTCCAGGTCAGATTTCTCCGGTTTTGCTGTTAGAGCGCTCCAGGTCTGACGAATCCGGTAAAACGCGCGCATTTAAAATCCAATCAGCAATGCTCTAAGCGTACTTACGGCGGGACCGAGAACCAATCCGAAAAAATTCAGCCCAATGTACGGCCCAGCAATGATCAGTAAGATCAATATCATCGGTCCATATGGGCGGATCATATCCATCGTGGAGCGAAAGCGGTATGGAACGAGATGATAGAGGATTTTTTCCCCATCCAGAGGCGCCAAGGGGATGAGGTTAAAAACCATCAATACCAGGTTAATGGTTACGAATTCAAATACTACTAAAGCAAAACTGGGAAGGTACCCGGATGAGGGCGCGAAAAGACTCGCTAAATCAACCATTCCAAAACGGAATGGAAGCGCTGAAAGCAAAGCCAGTAATAAATTTGACATTGGACCAGCCAGAGCTACCCACATGAAAGCATATCGAGAACGTCGTTCCAAAGCATAAGGATTTACAGGGACGGGTTTTGCCCAACCAAAACCGGAAAAGAGTAAGACGATAGAACCCATTGGATCGAGGTGCGCCAAAGGGTTGAGCGTAAGGCGACCATTAAGGCGTGGTGTGTCGTCACCAAATTGATTCGCTGTCCATGCGTGGGCAAATTCATGGATGGTAAAAGCGACGACAAGCACAATAATGCGCGCAATTAAGGTGGATGCTTCTAAATTGAATAACATAAGGAATATTTTGAAGCGTAATTATATCATTTGAGTTGAAAGAATTTTGCAAATGATATAATGGCGCGCATGCTGCCAGAATTGCAAGTGAACGACGTTGTCCGGCTGCGAAAATCCCACCCTTGCGGAAGTTTCGAGTGGAAGGTATTTCGCCTGGGTGCGGATATCGGACTGGAATGCATGCAATGCGGCCGGCGGGTTTTACTGCCGCGCCGGAAGGTGGCGCGCCGCATAAAGGAAATTTTGCCAGGCGATGAATTGTTGAAATCTTGACTGTAAGGGGTGGTTTGTAAATTATCCAATTGCATAATTGGACGACACATTTGCCGGTTCCGCAGGATTTAAGGGGAATAGAACCTTATCTTTTTCGTATCTTAACCATAAAATGCGGGATTAAATGGTATACAAGGATGTGAAAATTTATTATCCTGTTGCGGTAATTAGAAACCCTGAAATTTTAATTGATATGTATACAATTAAGTATTGCATGCAACCCTAACTAAGGTGATTTGTTTAATGAATATTAAAAAAACAGCCGCGTTGATGCTGTTCATTAGTCTCATGGCTGGAACTGCTAGTTGTAATCTGCCTTCAAGTTCATCGGAAACGGAGGCGGATTTGAACGTAACTCAGGCATATCAAACGGTCGAAGCGCGCCTTACGGAAGGGGTCGCACAAACGCCGCTTGCCACCCAGACCAACACCCCGACGCGCATATTGACAGCTACTCCAACCTCGGTGACCCCAACCGCAGCGGTTACCAACACTCCCAACCAGCCAACGGGCCAATCATCTCCAGTTTCAAATTGCGATTTAGCTGCTGCCGGAAACCCGATTGACGTTACAATTCCTGATGACACACAGCTGCAGCCGGGAGAGGCTTTTACCAAAGTGTGGCGGCTGCAAAATGCTGGAACCTGCACCTGGGATCAAAATTATGCGCTGGCTTTGTTTTCCGGTGAGGGTATGGGGGCGATTACGAATATACAGTTGGAGGGGCAGGTCCCCCCGAATGATACGGTGGATATCTCAGTGGATTTAATCGCGCCTGATCCACCAGGGACTTATCAGGGATATTGGAAGCTGCGAAACGAATTGGGTGAATGGTTTGGGATCGGTCCCAACGGTGGTTCTGCGTTTTGGGTCCGGGTTATTGTTGGTGATGAGCCTGTTTCAACACTCTCCGATACGGAGGTCGCAAGTACACAAACATCTGAACCGTCTGTTACGGATACCCCTGGTCCAGCTGTTTACACCAGCGGTCCTGTATCCATGCAAAAAGAAGATGGATTGGATTTAGATTCCAAAAACTTAAATAACGCAGGTGTTGACCTGTTATGGAGAGAGGAAGCGGATTTGCATCTTTTTCTCGAGTCAGTTGGCAGTGCAGGTTTAGCCTTTTATGAATTTGTTGAACCCTCCCTGGAAGATTGTAAATCTATTTCTTTTGATCAGACACGATACTACAAAAGAGAAATCAAAGAGAGAACATATTTCTGCTACATTACTAACGAAGGTCGATATGGTTGGCTGAAGGCGATTTCATGGAGTGAGGTAGAAAATAAATTGTCTCTGCAGATCCTGACCTGGACAGCCCCGTAATTGACATGGGAACTCTGTACCTGGTAGCAACTCCGATTGGCAACCTGGAGGATATCAGCGCACGCGCCCTGCGAATACTTAATGAGGTTCAGATCATCGCAGCAGAGGATACACGGCGAACGGGAAAATTACTGAAGCATTTCGAAATACAAACAAAACTTACCAGTTATCACGAACACAGCAAGTATTCAAAAATAGATTCAATCCTTGAATTATTGGTTGAAGGGGATGCTGCTTTGGTTTCTGATGCAGGTACACCAGTATTGAACGATCCCGGTTACAAACTGGTGCGGGCAGTTCTGGATGCGGGTTACGAGGTCAGTCCCATTCCGGGTCCCAGCGCACCGGTTTCCGCATTAGTGGCATCCGGGTTGGCGTGCGATTCATACCTTTACCTGGGGTACATTCCGCGTAAGGAGAATGACCGCCAGCGCCTGCTGGTGGAAGTAAGTGATATTACTCACACATTGATCTTCCTGGAAACCCCCAAGCGTATACTGGAATCCTTTGATGATTTATTGAAAGTATTGGGCGACAGGCAGATCGCGGTGGCGCGAGAGTTGACCAAATTGCATGAAGAAATCTACCGCGGATCCATCTCAGGGGCAATCCAGCATTTTTCAACTAAACCGCCGCGCGGGGAGTTCACAATAATCCTGGCCGGAAATGATACACTTCCACGAATATGGAGCGTGGAAGAGGTTGAGGATGGAACTTTTAAATCAAATTGGAAAAGGCGAACCGGCAGCAGCCATTGCAAAACAAGTGGCGGGAATTTCGGGTTGGTCACGCCGGGAAGTTTACGATCTATTAAATAGCTTGGGTTAATAAGAAAGGGACTCAAAATGAATTTAAATAATCATGCGGAATTTTCGAAAATCGACCTTCAGAATATGATGGGTGAGATAGAGAACCTACCTGATCAGCTTGAAAAAGCCTGGAGCCTTGGAAACGGATATCCGCTCCCGGAATGGACCGGGATAAGCCAGGTGTTGATCGCCGGTATGGGCGGTTCCGCAATTGGGGCGGACCTGCTGGCTGCATACACAGCAGCTAATTGCCAGGTTCCGGTTGTTGTGCATCGTGATTATGATTTGCCAGCCTGGGCAGCTGGGAAAAAGACCCTGGTCATACTGTCTTCTCATTCCGGCAACACGGAGGAAACCTTATCAGCATTCCAAGCCGCTGTAGAGCGTAATTGTAGAATTCTGGCGGTTTCCACAGGAGGTAAAATCGCTCAAAAAGCGCAGGAGGAAGGTTTGCCTTTGTGGCAGTTTGAGCACAAGGGACAGCCGCGCGCAGCAGTGGGATATTCATTTACGCTGCTGCTAGCAGCGTTATTCAGGTTGAAGTTAATCCCGGATCCATCAGCGGGCCTGAACGAAGCAGTTGCGGCTATGCGTGATCAACAAAAAACGATTGCTCCAGGTGTGCCAATTGTGGACAATCCAGCAAAACGTTATGCAGGACAATTAATCGATCGTTGGAGTGTTGTATTAGGATCCGGAATTTTAGCCCCGGTTGCACGCCGCTGGAAAGGCCAAATCAGCGAGGTGGCTAAAGCCTGGGCGCAATTCGAGTTCTTGCCGGAAGTCAACCACAACACCCTGGCCGGGATCGAGAATCCGGAGGATATATTCCCACGGACAATGGTATTGTTTTTGCGGTCAAGCTTTGACCATCCCCGAAACCAACTAAGGACCGAACTTACGTGCAAAATATTTATGCTGGAAGGAATTGGTACAGACGAAATTGAAGCCCACGGAAGCACACCGCTCTCACAGATCTGGACCTGTTTGCACTTCGGAGATTATATGGCGTATTACCTGGCGATGAGTTATGAGGTTGATCCGACGCCCGTGAACGCTATTGAGAGATTCAAAGAAGATATGAAATCTGCGGCAGGATAGCCAGCACGATCAATCCGATAACTATGCCAAAAATCGCGCCGGCAATCACATCAGAAAGATAATGTAGCCCCATCGAAACACACGCTAGCATCACTAACGGAGCCCAGATTAATAGTAAAATCCCAAACCACAACGGTCCAATCCCCAGGGCAATTACCGCCAGCATGGCAGCACGGGCTGCATGACCGGAGGGAAATGAATGCGGGTCTGTTTTACGGTAAAGCGCTCCCCAATCACCAGCCGGCCGGCTGCGGCGCACGGTAAATTTGATCAACATCACCGTCACTGCAGTAACCAAAATTCCAACAAGTAAAACAATTGCACGCCATTTCCAGAATTCAGAGCCTGCCAACCAGAGCACTCCAAGTCCCAGAATCCAGAACCATGAGTCTCCGGAGTGAGCAAGAACGATGGAAAGGGTTCTGATTAATCCCGGTTTACCCTCATACCTGAGGCGATTCGTCAGGTTGTAATCTAGATTAAGAAGTTTGTCTTTCGTCCCCGCCCTCATACACTGGTTTTCTTTTCCAGGTCAGCGCGCAATATTTCAAGCTGGTGCGCTTTATCCACGTCCATTCCCACCTCCGCATAAGGACACAAGACCGCTTCGCCCGTGATGTTCAAACGCTTTTCCACCTGCTTTACCGCCGAATTTAAATCAAAGCGGCGGGTGAGTAAATACAGCAAAGTGTCGTAGCCGATCAACGAGGCTTGTTTAAACACATTCTTGCGTGCATCCATAATTTTTCTGTACAGCTCATCGTCTCCAGTGAGTTTTGACATTCGAACGACGTTCATATCGCCGCCGCATACTTCCACGTCTTTCAAACGGGTGTATGAGCGGTTGGAATCAGGGAACCTGGCTTCCATAACCTGGCGGGTTATGATGCTGTAATATAAATCCTTGTCCGATTTGGTTGAATTTTTTACCACCCAATCGATGCTCTCTGCTGTAATTGCCGGTATATCTGAAGAGACGATTAATGCATGAGTAGAATTCTGGATTTTGCTTCGCTAATTCTATAACTCCAATGCGGACATTTTTTAATAAATCGTTTTCGGAAGGTATGTAAGCGTTGATTTTTGAACAGGTCAAGTTGTTTTCCGGAGATAAACCTACAATAACTACGTTCGTTACCGTCTCAGCCTGTTCGAGGGCATCCAGCACCCATTGGATCATGGGTTTGCCGCCGATATCTACCAAAGCTTTGGGTTCTCCTTGAGTATATTGGAAAAGGGGCTCGTCTTGTTTTGGAATTCCACCGGATAGTACGACTGCATCCATGAGTCTAAATCTCCCTGTTTAACTTATACAATCAAGAACCAAAAAAATTTTTCAATAAAAAGTGTTCTGCACCAGGAAATTATAATTCTTAAATCTGGGGTTTGAAATCTAGCTGGTGAAGCATCTCGCTTAGTTCTTCGAGAGTAAGCGCACGGTTCTTACCTGAAACTGCGACCAGAGCCGCTTCCATCATGTTTGTACCAAATGATCGCCCGTCAAGCACGGGTGTGCTGGTGACCAGATATTTACAGCCAAGTTCTCGAAACAGCTGGACGTCATCAGGTGTCGTGGTATTGGTGGCGATTACTTTTCCTTCCATATTGTCGGGCATATGTCGTTTTACATAGTGGCAATCTCCTGCCACAACAGTCGCCCATTGGTAATAGTCCTCATATTTTGGAATGCGGACTTCTTGTTTTTCACCGGTAGGATAGAGCATTTCAAACGGTAAACGACCAACAACGGGCATAATAAGAGCGGCAATCCGTTTAAGGCTTTTCTCCGAGCGGACCGCGATTGGGATTCCCAAACCGAACATAATATCGCCGAACACACAATCGTAACCGCCATCCAGGAATGATTTCGACATACCCCACCGATCGGCTCCCAAAGCGATGAAGGCTTTCCGTCCACTTTCATCCAGATAAGCACCGATATTGGATTCCATGAAAGGCGCCATGCGATTCTCAAGCGTATTTTTAAGCCCGGCGCCGTCAACGACCGGCGTTTCCTTGATATAACGAACCATTGGCTTTACAGAATATAGTGGATACCATTTTTTATCTACCATCAGTCCCAGGTCAGCGCCGCCAACGCCGAATGCATCTACCTGGTCATCTAATTCTTTATATAACTGTGCGGCTTTTTCCATATCGCCATCTGTCCCGATGCGCTCAATCCGCACCATTTCACCCAACAGCTCGATTTCAACCGCTTTATCACGTTTAGACGAACCGATGCTCACACTCACTGCGCGTTTCATTATTGTTTTACTCCTTCAGGAAGTCCATAAATGCCAGGTATAAATTACAGTTGCTGAATAAAACCCAATTCAATCGATAAATAATAACCAAGGTCAATTATTTTTAAACCAACTTGAGTATACCCTCATAAATAAGTTTTCGAAAGACTTAGTAAGTCTTATACGCTTTTCAGAACCATTACCTTCAAGAGAATTGGCTAAAATAAAGCTGTAAATGCAGTGAGGGTGATATAATTTTGACAGGCACAATTCAAGAACATTCCTAATGCAGGAGGATTGAATGACACTTCCAAACTACGCTTTTTTTAAGGGCAGTATCGTGCCGTACGAGCAAGCAAAGGTGGGGGTATTGAACCATTCGTTAAATTATGGGACTGCCGCTTTCGGTGGAATAAGGGCATATTGGAACACTGATAACGAAGAACTGTACCTCTTTCGGCCTGCAGACCATTACAGGCGGTTCTTAAATTCAACGAAACTTTTGTGTATGCAGTTTGAACACACCCCTGAAAGTTTGATACAGGTGACCATCGAATTGTTGAAGAGGGAGGGACACCGCTGCGATGTATACATCCGCCCATTAGCATACATGGCGGATGAGATGATTGGGGTTAAACTTCACGATCTGGAAAATGAAATTTCAATTGTAAGTATCCCATTCGATCGTTATGTTTCAAACGATACCAATGCGCATGTGACATTCTCCAGCTGGCGGCGTATCGAAGATAATGTGATTCCAGCACGAGGTAAAATCAGCGGTGCATATGCTAATTCGGCGTTTATCAAGACAGATGCCCTGCGGTCAGGTTTTGATGAAGCGTTAGTATTAAACTTTGACGGCCATGTTTCGGAAGGCAGCGCTGAGAATATATTTATGATGAGGGATGGTGTACTGGTGACGCCACCGGTCACGGATAATATATTAGAAGGTATTACACGGCGCACTGTTATCGAACTCGCCCAATGTGAATTGGATCTTACCGTCGTCGAACGACCAATCGACCGCACAGAGGTTTACATTTGCGATGAATTTTTCATGACCGGGACAGCCGCGCAGGTCACAGCAGTGACACGCGTCGACCACCGGCCGATCGGGTCCGGCATAATGGGACCAATAACAAATAAACTGCGTGGATTATTCGAGGAAGTGGTTTACACGCGCAGTGCCAAATACCGGCAGTGGAACCTACCCGTGTATGAGCAGGTTCTGGAGCAGGTCCTCTAAGTTAATTCAATAATTTCCCCGCAAACCTCCCCTTCGTCCCGGATAAACAGCAATCCGACACTCGGGGTGACTCCGATTTTTGGAACGTGTGGGGAACCAGGGTTAAAGAGCAGTTGACCATCCATCCTGCGATTCAGGGAGATATGCCCGTGCCCGAATACGATCACATTCGTTTCGGGAAATGTATTAAGCAGCCAAGGGATGATGTGTTCGTGGTTGTATCCGTGAATGGTGTAGTGCACCTTATCCAGCAGGTACCTGGCGAGTTTGCCGTGCCCGTGAGTCATGCCAATTTTTATACCTTTAAATTCAAAGGTTTGTTTGAAAGGCAGTTGGCGTAAAAGCAGCCAATCCCGGTTACCCTGCACGGCATATACCGGGGCAATGGTCTCCAGTTCTTTGAGCACATTTGGCGTTGAGACATCACCCGCATGTAATATGGTCGATACACTTGCGTCTTTAAATACAGCCGTAATCTCGGGGTTCAGTGCGTGTGCCCGGTCGGGGATATGTGTATCTGCGATTACACCAATAGTGATCATTTATACAAAAATTAGGAGGAGATATTCAGTTGGCCAGATATTGTTCAACTATCACGCAGAAAATCTGAGGTTCTTTTAAACCTCGCAAGGTAAGATATTTTCAGATAAAGACGTCAATATTATAGCTGAGCAAACAATATTCTTCATGTCTTCTCCTCCTCCCAAATAAGGCAGTCTCTACAATTGAGGCCGCCTTATTTGATTCTCGAGGATTGGTTTACCCTTACGCGGTGGGAATCGATAACCTTCCAGGAAATCGGATTGATTATTGCGCGGCTGCAGCCTCTGGTTGAGCGGCGGGTGGTTCTTCTGAGTCCCGGAAAAACAGCCAGACAAATAAAGTCGCAATTGCATACAGCGCTGAAGTCACAATAAATAAAGGAGTGAATCCATGCGTTTCCTGGACAATTCCAGAGATATATGGACCGAAAGTCCAACCCAACTGCCAGGCAGTCTCCTTGACACTAACAACTGTTGCCTGTTCTCTTTCTTGAACCTGTTCCATGGAAAAAGTATCATAAAGCGGTACTGACATGTTCATGAGGGCAGAGCGGATCAAGAAAGCCAGCGCTGCCAAAAAGAAATAGGGTGAGAAGCCCAACAAAAGCATAAATAGCAGGCTGAGCCATTGGGTGAATACAACCGCCCGAATTTTGGTGCCCATCTTTATCGCCAGCCTTGGTCCAATAAATGCTCCGATACCTGTAAACAGAGAGGATAAAGCGAATAGGATACCCAGCGCTTGATCGGAAATGTGGAACTTATCGTGAAAAAAAATGTTCATGTAAGGAATGAGGATCGCTGCCCCAAACCCAATAATAAGATTAGGCAGTGAAAGCTTGATGGTAATGGGACGAGTGATTGTATCTTTCAGTGAGTGAAGAATCATACTCAGGGATTGGTCACTGGTTGTTTGCTCCTCTGGTTCTTGATTAAAGTTTTTATGGTTAGTCCGTAATAGGGCAAGGGGTATTAATGATAGCGAACCCAGGAAGACTGCCGTTAATAGTACCGCTCTGTAAGCCAACGCACTGTCTGCAGGTACTCCCAACAATGACCCGAATAACGACGGCATTTGACCAGCAAACAGGTTGCCAAATGTTCCTGAAAGCGTAATTAAGGCAAAATTGAGACTGAATAATAAAGTCCGGTTCTGGCTGTTAGAAGCCTTCATCATAAAGGGCGGCTGGCTGATAAAGTAAAGGGTATGACCGCCGCCGCTGATGAACGCCATCAGGAGGATCAGGTTAGGTTTTAAAACGATAACTTCCAGACCTGAAGCGGCGACATATATCACCACCCCCCACAACATGGCTTTTCTACGCCCGATCCTGTCAGAAAGCACACCCAGCGGGATACCCAGGAGTAATGCGGATGCAGAAGTTACCGATGTAACCAGCCCCAGGAATTCCCTGCTGTAGCCGAGTTCGAGAATATAGAAATTAAAAAACAGCCACCAAATGCTGTATACGATCCCATTGATCAGTGTTGCCAGCAAAAACAAGCGCGCCGGCCTGTTGAAACTTTGGATAAGCCGGAATTGAGATCGAAGTGAATTTCCTAAATTCATTAGCTAATTACCGGGATAAGAAATCGTATTGCAGGTTCAGCGTGTGGTTTGCGGCGTGCGTAGAGTTTTATTTAATTTAAGAGTATTGTATTTCTGAGAAGTCTAATTTTCAAATTTAACGAGATTTGATTTATTAGGTAAACAAGTCCCAAAATTGTGTTTGCTGTTTACAAAGCAGGTATCTCTTTGTGCCAATCGGTCTCTTGTTCAAAAGCAAATGCGGCTCTCAGAACCTGGCTCTCCGCCCAGGGTTTGGACACGATCTGCAGTCCGACCGGGAGACCGCCGGGTGTGAAACCGCACGGTACGGAAATGGCGGGCAGCCCAGTAATATTGAAGGGTGCGGTATAACGGGTGAGCAGGTGCGCCTGCTCGACTGCATCCGGACCTTCGATAAGCGGGGCTGGAACCGGGGTGGTTGGAGTGAGCAGCACATCATAACTTTCGAAAAATCGTTCAAACTGCCGGCGCAGTTCAACCTGCTTCTTTCGAGCCTGGATATATTCCAAAGTATTGGTTTCAACGCCCAGCTGCAGGCGCTTCAAAACATCGGCGCCGAATCCATCCGGATCTTCTTTCAGCCGCTCTTTGTGGGCAGCTGCAGCGTCACTGACGGTGATTAAACCATTCGATCGTGCGGCATCGCGTGCGCCCGGGAAGGGAACCAATTCGACGTGAGCTCCTATATCTTCGAATATTTGACCTGCACGCTCCACACACAGGTTAACTTCACCCGATGTTCGTTCGAAAAAGTCATCATCAGCCATGGCAATTCGCCAATCTTTTACCCCTTCTGTAATGTGGGATAAATAATCACCTGCAGGATAATTAACCGAATACGAATCATGTGGATCGTAACCAGCAGCAGCGGAGAGCAATAATGCAGCATCCAGCACGCTGCGCGCCATCGGTCCTGCGTGATCCAGGTTCCAACTGAGAGGGAGAACGCCTTTCAGGCTGATGCGCCCATAAGTCGGTTTAAGGCCAACTGTGTTACACAGTGAGGATGGGATGCGGATCGATCCTCCAGTATCGCTGCCCATTGATCCAAAAATAAATCCAGCCGCCAATGCCGCCGCTGATCCTCCGGACGAACCTCCCGTGATTCGTTCTATCGCCCATGGATTCCGGCAGGCTCCAAAATGCGGGTTGACATTAGTTACTCCCAGGGCTATTTCGTGCAGGTTAAGCTTCCCAAGGGAAATCACCCCAGCCGCGCTGAGCTTTTGGACAACCGTGCTGTCCTTTTGGGGGATGTGGTTTTTGAAGAAAGTTGATCCGGCTGTCGTGAGAATGCCAGCGGTCTCATACAGATCTTTGTATGCGATCGGGATACCATAAAGAGGGGATAGTGCCTTAATCTCAGAAGGTTCCATACGCTGTAGAGCGATTTCGGCCCGCCTGGCTTTTTGGAGAGCCAGATCGGCTGTGATTGTGATGAAACTGTTTATGGTTTCATCATACCTGCTGATCCTGGTTAAACAAGCTTGGACAAGTTCGACTGGGGAAACCTCTTTATTGATAATTAGCCTGGAAACCTCGGAGAGGTTTTTGGTGGTTATTTCATATTCTGTCATGGTCTTTTGTTGTGAAGAAATACTTCAAGCTCTTCTAGAGTTTGAGTGGGGTTTGTAAAATGGATGGATTCCAATTTCAAATCGCGCGCCCCTTGGATATTCTGCGGGAAATCGTCAATGAACACTGCCTGTTCCGGCCTAACTTTGAGCCGTTCAAGCGTTATTTCGTAGATGCGAGCATCCGGTTTCTGGACGCCAACTTCCGCTGAGATTACGATCTCATCGAAAGCATCATCTATATTCCATTGATGAGAGATCATTTCCCGCAAATCGGAAAATGCGTTGCTGAGCAGCGCGGTTTTGAATCGCGGGCGAAGCGAACGAATGGTATTAACCAGTGATTCGTCCAGGCGATCACCACCCCAAAAATTATTCTGAAATTCGATGAATTCCGCTGGGGTTAGTTGAAATGGTTCGGTTATATCCTTCCAGTGCTGAACCGCGCTGATTTGACCTAGCTGCGCTTTTGTGCCCGAATCACTGTTAAAGACAAGCTCTTCCAGTTCGAAGCGCGACAATCCGAAACGGCTCTGCTAATTTCTGTCTTGAGGAGTAATCCTGTGTTCGAACCAGGACTCCCCCAGGTCCCAAATAAACGCACTTATGTCCATAAATGTACCTTGTTGATATCGCCTGGTAATTCCATCCCTTATCCTGTGGAAATGTGATTGTAACAGATGGAAAAGTGTTATTAGAACGGTAAACGATAGAGGGAAATACGTTTAGTGGATCTAAATCCTACGCTTTCATATAAACGTAAAGCGCCGCTCAAATTTTTGGTGTCAACACTCAGAGCGGCTTCTTCCATACCGCGTTCTTTTACAGCGGTCAGGCTCATGGCTATCAGAGATTTAGCCAGTCCACGGTTCCGCCATGAACGGCGTACACAAATATTTTCTGTGTAACCGCGTTTGCGGTTATAGCTTTGATTTTCTTCAGGATTTATAAAACTCAAAACCAAACCTGCCACCTGGTCTCCGTCCCATGCGACACGCCATAAGCTTGGGTCGAAATTCGGATCATCGAGCCATTCAGCCACCGAAGGTTCCATGTCTTCGCTAAATCCCCAGTGATCTCGAAACGCCTCCCTGCTCGCATCGTTTATGGTCTGGTATTGGTCAGGTTCTACCGGGCGTACTTGCAATCCGGGCGGTAGCGGTAAATCTGGAATATCATCCAGGGTTGGTCTGACCATGATAAAGAAATGCCGTACTGTTTTGTATCCTTCACCTTCCAATAACCTGATGGTAGGAGTTTCTGTGTCGGTGGCGTAGGATTCAAACCAACGACGTTTATTATTTGGATGACCTGCCGCAATTCCTTTTAAGTAATTCTGGTTGTATCGAAACATGCAGCGCCCAATTCCTTTTCGCCTCCAATCAGGGGAAACAAAACCAAAGTGCTCGTAGATTCGATTCATATCCCCTTCATCATGCCAGGCAGTGCGGCTGTACGCAACTGGTTTGTTGAACATTTCAGCAATCAGCACATCTTTACACGGGTCGCTGTTTACCAGGTGTTTATAAGAACCAGCGATTTCCTCGGCTGTCGCGTGCCGGTCAAGTTGATCGACAGCATTGCAGGCGTTTATGATGTCTGCCAGGTGTGGATAATCAGCGACTCCGCTAAACCGGCGGAAAACAAGCCCACCAATTGTCGGCGCTTCTGGTAATTCGATTGTGTGTTTTAAATTCGTTGCAATCATAATATTTCCTATAGTAAATACAGTAAGTAAGTTTGATTAAGTTGCCTGGTCTTCACTTTCGAGACCACCATTTTCTTCTGGAGGGGATTTGAACTTTAACCAAACAGGTATTATCGCTAGGAGCGAAAGCCAGGCTGTCAGTCTGAATGGGAGCTGCGGGTTAAACCGTTCCCATAGCTGGGCTCCGATTGCCGGAGCCGGGAGTGAAATAATACCCAGGCTGGTGCTCAACAATCCAAAAGCGGTGCCGCGTTGTTTTTCGGGAACGACTTTACTGGTCAGCGAATCGAACGCCGGGATCATCAACCCGAAACCCATCCCGAGAAGAGCAGCTGCCGCGTAAAATCCTGTAAGACTTGCGACACGCACAAATACAAAAAAGGCCAGGGCCTGGAAAAGGAAACCAGCAACAATGCTGTAGCGTTCGCCTTTTTTATCCGATAACCAGCCCGACGGGATGGTCAAAAGCATCATGAAGAGCCCGAATAGACCTTGCAGCCATCCGATCTGCTGCAGCGATAGACCTCCGATTTCTTCCAGGTAGAGCGGCATCAGGTTGAACGAAAGGGTCCAGGTGATGTCTCTGATCCCATCAGAAATTAATATCCATGTAAAGATGCCTCCAGCCAACAGCAATCCAAGCATAATGCCGAGGTCTTTTCGCAGACCGGGAAGGGTTAGTTTACTGGGATTCGATTCGATATCACGGCTGGCAGTGCGAGCCATCCATATCCTTACAATGGTCGCAAGGGTGTACAACCCAAAGGAAACAAGCAGCATTAACCTGAAGCCATAGTTATCGGCCAGGAAGCCGCCCAGCGGAGGACCGACTACCGCGACGATCATGAATAAGGTTTCGGTAAACCCGTACACGCGCGCCCGGTTACCTTCCGTCAATTCCTCGGCGATAAATGCCAGGTAACTGGGCGCGATAAGTGAACGAGTTACCGCGCCCAGCCCTTCACCGATTAGAGCAAACTGCCATGTTGGAGCGAAGATCAGTCCAACATATCCCAACATTCCAAACAAACTTCCGATGGCGACGCTGCGCAATCTGCCCAGGTTATCTGATACCCATCCGCCCAGGATTTGCATCGTCAGCGGGATGATCAGTGCGATCGTGAAAAACCAACCGATGTCCACCACGCTGGCGCCCAAATCTTTCAAGTAGAGAGGAAGCAGCGGTTCGTACATATGTCCGCCGATATTGGCCAGGATCATAGCTGACATAAACAGCGTCAATCTCTTGTTCCGTAAAGTGGAGCGAATCGTTTCCATTTTATGTTTGGTTGATGACTGGTAGATGTTTGTGTCTAGCGTAACACATGCCTGGTAAATATCTCAGGATTTTCAGTGGCTATCCTTGTGTGAAAGTCGTGCGATATTTTATTCCTGGCGTTATATGTTATGCTGTTTTTCATCGACCGGTTGTGCTTGGAGGAATAATCCTTAAACCAGGAGTATATATGCTTCCAAACAGGTGATTTCTTCCTATTTTTCTTTTCGATATTTTCTACTGCTACTGCCTTAAACATGATCTGCCTCCAAAAAAAATCAGCCACTGGGATACCCGTGGCTGAATACTGATGTGATCTTTAACTTAATCAAAAAACCACGGGTGTGGAGCGGCCCGTGGTTGGTAAACAAAATTAATTTGATCTGTTATAGACCAACAGGCGCACTCCGCGAGTGAAGACCGACAACGCCGCTGAGGTCAGCGGGTTAAATCCGGATCAAAATGTTTTCACAAGATACAATCATGAAGCGCGTCCTTTCTTACGTTAAGTTAAGATTTTGTTAAGCGGCGATTAATATAACACAAAGACAAAGAGTTTGTCAAGGCTTTTTTGAAATTTACCTTTTTTCTAATAAAAGGATTGAACCAGTGTAATCAACCAGGTAATGCTCCCCAGTTTCATCGACACCGAAGGAGGAAATCCTGGCGATATTATTAAAGAGCAATTCGTTTTCCCATCTATCCATCCCATCCCGCAGGAGCCCCCACACATTGCCTGAGCAGAAATCACCGTATAAATAGACACCATTGAATTCAGGCAGCCGCTTTCCCCGATAGACCAGCCCGCCTGTGACAGAACAACCCATATCGTGGCTGTATTCGGCTGCGGGTGGTATTACATCTATAGTATCGGGCGGCTGAGTTGAGTAGATATGGTTGCCTTCCAGGTAATTCCAACCATAGTTCCCTCCGTTTTCCCCGCCTTTTTGGGAATAATTAACCTCTTCCCATTGGTTCTGGCCCACATCCGCGATATATAAATCTCCAGTCAGGCTGTCAAAACTAAATCGCCAGGGGTTGCGCAGCCCGTAAGCCCAGATCTCCGGTAGACCGGCCCCAGAAATGAAAGGGTTATCCGCAGGGATCGCGTAAGGATTAACCTGGTCCACATTAATGCGCAGTATTTTCCCGAGCAGCGTGTTCAACGATTGTCCATTTCCCAGAGGATCTCCACCTGAACCGCCGTCCCCTGTTCCTATGTAAAGATAACCATCCGGTCCGAAAGCGACCTGCCCGCCGTTGTGGTTGGCAAATGGTTGGGATATCTTCATAAGTATTTCTTCGCTTGACAAGTCCCCCGTGTTTTCATCAGCTCTTGAGCGTTGAAAACGGGCGATGATGGTATCTCCTTCGAGATTTGTGTAATTCACGAAAAAATAACCATTACGGACATAGTCCGGATGAAAAGCCAGACCTAACAACCCTTGTTCTGAACTACTGCTCCCCACACGATCTTGAATATCCATGAAAGGAGCGGGTAAGAGGTTTCCGCCGAGCAATATTCTGATGACGCCAGGTTGTTCTGCGATAAAAATTCGATTGCTATTGTCATTGGCATGGGTGAGTACCACCGGTTGATGCAGACCACCAACAATCTGCACCCACTGGTAGCCTGCTGGATCCGGCAGCTGATCTACGTAGTTTGGAATGGGATTAGATGTTATCAGGGTGGGTGTGGAAATTATCTGATCTGGTTGGTTTTCAACAGGTGAAGTGGATTCAACAGGGGGCGTTGTTTCGGTTAATAAAATAGGATTACTCGCGATATCGATTGAATTCTCTTGTGTGGAAGGAGGTAGAGCGGGGGTACCAGGATTGAGATTTGAACAAGCAGAGATGAAGATAGTAACCAGTACAAAAGAGACGAATTTTACAAATCGATAATAGTTCTTTGTATTAATTTGGAGTTCCTCTGAGGAAAACGAACTACTCTTTTTCCCAAAACTCAGCATCGACCACCCGATCTTCTGGTTCTTCTTCTGGGTCCTGCCATTCCCCCGGAATCACCTTGTCCAGTTCATCCCTGTGCTCCTGGACAACTTCTGGAGGGCAAAGTTCGACGAATAAATAAGTACCCAGCCAGATAACCATTGCATCATCAATGGGTCCTGGCGCAAGATCCGGAATTATGAAGTATGCTAATGATCCAACAGGTAAAAGTTTTACAAATGGATTTACCCGTTTATCCACCATCAAAAGAGCAACCAATTTTATATAGTTTGAAAGGTCACCAAAGACCCCACCGCCTGAAGGAACAACCTCTTTATCTTGCTTGTCAGCCATATTTACTCCAAAGATTTGAGGATTATACTATAGCGAGATGAATTTCAAATTAAGAACAAAAAGGATGGCCGTGTTAAGCCATCCTTTGAGTAGTTAAATTAAATTTCAGCTTCCAGGTTGAGCCTGGGACACAACCGCGCTGAAAGCATTCGGGTCCCGCACCGCCAAATCCGCTAACATCTTGCGATTGATAGTGATTTCGTTTTGCTTCATATTGTAGATCAAACGGCTGTAAGTCGTACCGTTCAAACGGGCGGCAGCATTTATGCGCGCAATCCACAAACGGCGCAGCGTCCTTTTGCGTGTACGCCGGTCACGATGTGCATACCACAGACTTTTCAGCATTGCTTCATTGGCTCGTCGAAATAGCCGGTGCCGGGTACCGTATTGACCTTTCATCATTTTCAGTACCTTTTTATGGTGTTTTCGGCGAATTTTACCTGTTTTTACTCTCGTCATTTTATCTCTCCTGCGGTCACCTGCGCGCCGGTATTCTATTGATACCTGTTAGAAGCACACAGAAAGCGCAATAATTAATTGTCCTGATATGGTTAATTTCTGATGGATAACCCAATACTGGCTATCCGCCGGCTTTCATTGAAGGGGCTAAACGTTTGATTCGTTTCTTGTATCCACGACCTTTAACGGGGATCATCTCACTGAACAGACGTTTTGTGCGCTTGGAGGTCCTGCGGCGAAGGTGGCTTTTCCCACCTTTGGTGCGCACCAGTTTCCCACTTCCGGTCAGCCGGAATCGTTTGGCAGTTGCTTTATGGGTTTTTAGTTTATATTTCTTTCCTGTTTTCTTGCGAGCCACGATCTTTCTCCTGTCACATAAAATACCGCGGATTTCAATTTCATCCGCGGAATGTTTCTAAATTCTTTTTAATGAGCTTAGATATTCAGCGTATAAGTATTATTTCTTCTTTCCTGATTTTGAAGGCGCTAATACCATAAGCATTGTCCTGCCTTCTAAGGATGGCGCCTGTTCTACAATTGCTACATCAGACAAGTCTTCGGCCACTTGTTTTAGATCTTCTAGCGCTAATTCCGGATAAGTTATTTCACGTCCTCGAAAACGAATTCGAACCTTGACTTTCTTTCCGCTCTCTAACCAGCGTTTTGCGGCCCGAACTTTTAAGATTACGGTGGTGTTCATTCGTTTTTGGTCGTAGGCGAATTTCTTTTACCTCGATTTTGGTTTGTGACCTTCGGGCTTCGCGTTCTTTCTTTGCACGCTCGTAAATAAATTTTCCAAAATCCATCACCCGGCATACGGGTGGTGTAGCATTGGGAGCAATTTCTACTAAATCGAGTTCTGCTTCACGAGCCAGTCGTTGGGCATCTTGGATGGAAACTACTCCTACATTCTGTCCATCGGCTCCGATCAATCTTACTTCTCTTGCCCTTATGGTTTCATTTACCCGATAGTTTGTCGCGCTGATATTACTCTCCTCTCGATCGAATTATTTCTGATCGGTTATAAACAAGTGTTGGGCATCATACCAAAAAACAAATGAATCGTCAACTATTTATGCTTTTCGATATCTTCTTGCACAAGTTCAACGAATTCGTTGACTGGTAGTGCACCGAGATTTTCTTCATTGCGTAGACGCACCGCAACAGCTCCGGCTTCAACTTCACGATCGCCTATTACAAGCATGTAAGGAATCTTTTGCATTTGAGCATTCCGGATTTTAGCGTTCATCCTTTCGCTGCGATCATCAACGTCAACACGTATACCATTCTCCCTCAATTGAGCCGCGACCGAGTTAGCGTATTCAATATGTTTGTCTGTTATGGGTATTATCACAGCTTGTATGGGTGACAACCACACAGGGAATGCCCCGCTGAAATGTTCAATCAAAACTCCCATAAATCGTTCCATGGATCCCAACAAGGCTCTGTGAATCATATACGGCCGGTGTTCTTGACCGTCATCTCCAATATAATTAAGATCGAAACGTTCTGGCAATGTGAAATCGAATTGAATGGTCGTTAACTGCCATTCACGGCCAAGTGCGTCTTTGATTTTTAAGTCTATTTTTGGTCCATAAAATGTGGCTTCGCCCTCATCAATTTGAAACGGGATACCCGCCTTTTCAAGCGCTATCCGCAGCGCCTCCGTCGGCGCTTCCCACTCTTCGGGTTTCCCGGCAGACTTTTCGGGATTGCGTGTGGACAGGTAGGCCTGGAAGTCTGAAAAACCAAAGTCACGTAAAAGATTTAAGCTGAAATCCAGCACTCTATCGATCTCTTCCGGCATCTGGTCGGGGCGGCAAAAGAGGTGGGCATCATCCTGGGTAAAACCGCGCACCCGCAGCAGACCGTGCAGCACGCCGCTGCGCTCGTAGCGGTAAACAGTACCCCACTCTGCGTAGCGCAGCGGAAGGTCACGGTAAGAACGCAATTGACTCTTATAGATTTCAATGTGGAAAGGGCAGTTCATCGGCTTGAGATAGTACTGTTGTTCTTCGATATCCAATGGAGAATACATATTCTCCTTATACCAATCCAGATGTCCGCTGGTCTCCCACAAAGTGGATTTGCCTATATGCGGTGAATACACAAAATCGTAACCACCTTTTTCGTGCTCGGCCATGCAGTAGTCTTCGGCAATTTTTCTAACCATGCCTCCTTTAGGATGCCAGAGTATCAAACCTGGACCGACCTCTTCGCTTACACTGAATAGATCAAGTTCTTTTCCCAGCCGGCGATGGTCTCTTTTACGCGCTTCTTCAATTTTCCAGAGATATTCTTCCAGTTCCGCAGCGGTATTCCAGGCAGTACCATATACTCGCTGGAGCATGGGTTTGTTTTCATCTCCGCGCCAATAAGCTCCGGCTACATTCAGGAGTTTCAGTGCATCGGGATTGATCTTTGAAGTGTTATCCACATGTGGTCCCCGGCACAGGTCAATGAAGGTATCCTGTTTGTAAATCGAGATTTCGACCTCTTCTTCGATAGGTTCCCCATATTCATCAACGCCGCCAGCTTCAAGCCCATCAATTAACTCCAACTTATAGGGTTGGTCGCCGAATATTTGACGGGCTTCTTCCGCGGAAACGACTTGTTTTGAAAAATCAAAATCTCCAGCGATGATTTCCCGCATCCTTTTTTCGATTATCTCCAGATCTTCTGGGGTGAGAGTGCGCGGTAAATCGAAGTCATAATAAAACCCTTCCGCAATGGGTGGTCCGATTGAGTATTTTGCCTCAGGGATCATTTCCAGGACTGCCTGAGCCATCACATGTGCCGTTGAATGCCGGATGCGATAAAGGTCGCTGTCCTCGTACCGTTCTTGAGTTACTTCGTTCATGATTAATCCTCCTGCTTATTCATACATTAGTCCAAAGATAGTAAATTCTCCATGGCGGAAAGGTTTGAAAAAAAGAAAAACCCTCGCCCGTTCTGGGGCGAGAGCTGAACATAATCTCCCACGGTTCCACCCAGATTCGCTCATTCGCAGAGCATCTCTGTTTGACTGATAACGGGGTCGTCCGTTTCCCTTACTGAGGCTCACAACAGTCCAAATGCAGCGCAAGCCTTTTCAGGTGCATGCTCACAGGTGGTTTTCGCCGGTATGGTTATCTTATATTCCGAAGAAGATTCTCAGTCTCAGGTCTCCTCTCCCTGTCGGTCCCAGACACGGTTACTCTTCCTGGTCAACGCGATTTGAGTGGGCGGAACAGGACTCGAACCTGCGACCTCTGCGATGTCAACGCAGCGCTCTAACCAGCTGAGCTATCCGCCCGCGCTCGTCGATTATACAACCTCACCACAAAATTAGCAAGTTGCAGCACAAATTACAAACGGATTTTATTCATGAACTTATTTATTGCGAACTCTACCGCTTGCGGTTGTTCCATCATCACCATGTGACCGGCGTCCGGAATAATTTCAAGTTCAGATTTTTGAATTTTACTGGAAAGAAAGTGAGAATAACGAATTGGAGTCATATTATCATCGACACCGCAAATAATTATTGTTGGTTGATGTATATTTGATATGTTGGTGGTTTCATCGAATTCGTCACACACGCGCAGGTCTCCATATAGCACACTCTGCCGAGTTTCTAACATACGCTTTGTCGCCAATTCGACCAATCTTTCGGAAGTAATTGGACTGAAGGACAATTTAGTGATTTTTACTACTGCATTGTCGAACGTGGTCACACTCGATGTGTTGTCCAGTAAATCAGGATGCACACGAAGTGAGGCCCCAGCCCCAATCAATCCGAGTCCGGCCACAAAATCCGGATAGTTCAGAGCCAGTCTGATAGCGATAGCGCTTCCCATAGAATGACCGATAAATACGGCCTGGTTTAATTCCATTTTCCGCATCCATTTGAGAATATCAGCCACATAAGCATCAATAGATTGGCGGCCACGACCCGGGGATTTGCCGTGACCAGGCAAATCCAACGAGTGTATGCGGTATCCTGGCAGCCTGCGGATTCCTGGCGGCCAGAAAAGGTGATTGCCTCCAGCGCCGTGAATTAATACAATGGGCGGGTTAATTCCTGATGAAGTACTGGAGAATGAGTAATAATAGATTTCAGATTCTATCGGCATAAGTATTGCTAAAACTTAAAAATATATTTCGCGGGAATATAGCGTAATTTTTGAGGCAAACACAAATAATTTTTGCTTACCGCATGTTCTGGATAAGTTTTGTGAGAATGGGCAGAGCAGCCTGGACAGCCTGACCCCGGTGGCTGATCTTGTTCTTCTGGGTCATAGATAATTCCGCCATTGTTTTATCAAATTCTGGTAACAGGAATATTGGATCGTAACCAAAACCACCTTCGCCTCTTTCCTCCGAGATGATTTCACCTGGACAAATACCTTCTGAATATAAAACCTCCCCAGCAGGCGTAGCGATTGCTACAACCGATCTGAAACGTGCTGTCCAGGGTTTCGGTACCCCCATTAAGATTGATAAGAGATGATGGCGGCGGTCAAGATCAGTGGCATTTTCTTTGGTTGAGAAGCGCGCTGAGTGTAAACCAGGTAAACCATCCAGGACATCTACCTCCAACCCCGAGTCATCTGCCAGGGAAACCAAACCACTGGCTGCTGCAAAAGCTGCGGCTTTTAAATATGCGTTTTCCTTGTATGTACTTCCGTCTTCTGGTACCTCCAGTTCTATATTAAGTTGTCTGGGTGTGAGTATGTTCAAAGAAATTTCGCAGAGTATCGCTTTGATTTCTTGAAGTTTTCCTTGATTATTACTGGCTAATAATAAATCTGGCATTTATCATCCTGAAATTAGTTTATCCGCTGTTGATATTACGCACCAGGAGTTGCATTTATCCCCTTTCAGCTGATGTTTTGGTTTAAATTCGGTATGTTATAATCGCGAACGATTTCTAATCCATTGTAACAGAGTTGCACCCATCCTCTCCAACGCAGAATAGAACCAGTCCGTTGGAATTTTTCTAGTTGGTACCTCAGTGAACGACTCAAGAAATTTACTCCGGCTAAACGTCGGCTTTATCATTCATGAAACAGTCGGTTTCGGCCGCGAGTTTGAAATAAGCGCTGAAAAAATCCACCTGAATCCGGATTTGAATTTAGAGTATTTAAATTGTAACGTAATGATCACCCGAACGGCTCACGGATTGCTGCTGCAAGTTCAAATGGGTGCTTCTATAATTATTGAATGTGTTCGCTGCCTGGATACATTTTCCCAGGAACTTCAAATTGATTTTACAGATCTGTATACCTTCGCCCAACATGTGGGAGATAGTTCCGACCTGATCGTTCCTGAAGATGGGGTGTTGGACTTGGCCCCCTCTATTCGAGAAGAGATTTTTTTAGCGATCCCAATAAATCCGCAGTGTTCTTTGGACTGTAAAGGGTTATGTCCAGTATGTGGAGAGAACCGAAATAATGTGGATTGCCAACATGAACAGGAAATAATTGACCCTCGCATGGAGGCGTTGAAATCACTTCTTGATGAAGAGTGATCACACTGAGATATAAAGCGGACCTGTCTTGTTATTTTATTCATCTCAAATAAGAGGAAAATGATGTCAAAGAATATACTTGTTGCCGTAGCATGGCCTTATGCCAACTCGTTGATTCATGTCGGTAATATTACCGGCGCGTATTTGCCCGCTGACATTTATGCACGCTACAACCGTTTGATTGGTAATCATGTGATTATGGTATCTGGATCGGATGCCCATGGAACCCCTGTCGCAGTGCGAGCGGACGCGATGGGACGAACACCGCTGGAAGTATATGAAGAATATCACCTCGGTTTTATCGAATTATTTCAAAAACTTGGATCTGACATACGACCTGTTCACGAGTACACATACAGATAATCATTTTAAGGTGTCCCAATCCATCTTCCTGGCATTATTAGAAAATAAATATTTGTATACAGATCGCCAGGAGCAGTGGTATATGCCCTCCCAAATGAGGTTCCTGCCGGATCGATTTGTAGAAGGGACATGCTATATATGTGGTTTCACAAGCGCCAGGGGTGATCAATGTGACAACTGCGGTAATTTATTGGATGCCTCCCTGCTTGAAAATCCCAGATCAAAAATCGATGGATCGCCGCCTGAACTTAGAGAAACCGAGCATTTCTATCTCGATCTTGGCGCATTGCAGCCTGCCATTGTTGAATTCCTGCAAGAACGGGAGGGTTATTTGCGACCAAATGTACTGCGGCAATCCCTGGGCCAAATTCTGGCCAAAGGACTGCACGGCCGCGCGATTACGCGTGATCTGGATTGGGGAATACCCGTTCCGGTCGAAGGTTGGGATGGTAAATGCCTGTATGTCTGGTTTGAGGCTGTTATCGGTTATCTATCGGCAGCCATAGAGTGGGCTAAATTAGAAGGACAGCCAGATGAATGGGAAAATTGGTGGACGAATCAGGAATTCGCGAGCCTACTATTTTATTGGCAAGGACAATATTCCCTTCCATGCCGTGATCTGGCCCGGGCAATTGTACGGAGTTAGTGAGTGGTTCGGGAAAATTTTTAACGGTAAGGAAGGCTTGAAATTGATGCTTCCGTACGATGTCCCGGCGAATGAGTATATGAATATGGAGCGGCAGAAAATATCCGGCAGCCGAAACTGGGCAGTTTGGGGACTGGATTTCCTCTCGCGTTTCGATCCTGACCCGCTGCGATATTATCTGACTGTCAATATGCCTGAAAGTAAGGACACCGATTGGGATTGGGATGACTTTGTTCGCCGGAATAATGATGAGCTGGTTGCAACCTGGGGCAACCTGGCCAATCGGGTGTTATCTTTTGCTTACAAACACTGGGGTGGACATGTGCCCGATCCAGGTGAACTGCGTGCAGCAGATGTAGAGATATTGGATAAGATAGAGAGCGGTTTCCAGACCGTGGGCGCACAATTAGATGCGGTTCATTTACGGGCGGCTTTGAATGAGGTGATGCGTCTGGCATCCGAAGTTAATAAATATCTGGATGACAATGCGCCTTGGTTTGAAATCAAGAGCGACAAAGACCAGGCCGCAAAAACGATCTATACAGCTCTTCAGGCGATTGACTTTTTGAAAGTGTTGTTCGCACCCTTCCTGCCATTCTCCAGCGAACGCTTGAATTTATTCCTGGGTCACAAAAAACCTCTGTTTGGGGAGCAGTTTGTGGAATCAGTGACCGATTCGTTAGGAGAACACAGTGTGCTGCGTTACAAGAAGGGTGAGGCAAATGGGAGTTGGGAACCCAGCCAGTTGCCGGCCGGGCAAATTCTAAATAAACCTTCTCCTCTCTTCAAAAAACTTGAACCAGGCATAGCTGACGAAGAGCGAGCGAGGTTAGGATAATCGTTTAATTATTAAGCTGTGAACCCAGGTTGGTTTGGATTCCTCAAATACCAGCGCATATCCTGCGGGTTAAAAATTAATTCATATACTTTATCGATAGGAACCATGACTAAGAAATGTCTGAAGCCATCTTTTTCCCATTGGCGTCCTACGGAATCAACCCTGTGTTTCACACCCTTGGAGGAAAATCCTGTCGGTTGAATTTCCCCATTCTTTTCAAAACTTACCCAAACTTCAACGGGATCCCTGGAGGAGATTCTTTTTTCAAGGCTTCTTTGATCCACATGTACAATCTCTTTGCCTTCCAGGTAACTAGATAAAAGATATAGCGCTTGGTTTGCCGCCTGTTCTTTGATCTGTGCTCGATTTCCAACCCAGTTGTTTTCCCATGCCTGTTCAAACCCAGCAGCTGCTATCCCGATCCATACTAAACCGACGGGTTTTTCAATTGTCCCGCCGCCAGGTCCCGCGATCCCGCTGACAGATAATCCAATATCCGAATTAAGCGCTTTACGTACGCCGCAAGCCATTTCCAATACCGTTTCCGAACTTACTGCGCCATATGCTTCCAGTGTATCCAGGGGTACACCAAGCATTTTGTGTTTGATTTCATTTGAATAAACCTGCGCACCCCCTAAATAGTAGTCAGAAGAACCAGGCACATTGGTAAGCAGGTGTCCGATTAAACCGCCAGTGCATGATTTCAGCGGTAGCCAGGTTGAGTTGGTGTTTTCTAAGTAAATCACCCACATATTCTTCGATATTTTTTGGCATATCGTTGTAATTATATCTTCAATTTATACTTTCATCCTGCTCATGTTAAAATATTATTGTGAATAAAACCTCGCAGAAAATTGAAAGGATAATCGACAACCTGCCGACAAAACCTGGGTGTTATCTGATGAAAGATGCGTCAGGGAAGGTAATTTATGTCGGCAAGGCTATAAATCTGCGTTCTCGGGTTCGATCCTATTTTCATCGCAGCGCTAAACACAGCGCCAAGGTTGATGAACTGGTGCGGCGGATCTTTGATATTGAATGGATTATCGTCGACTCTGAGCTGGAAGCGTTGATCCTTGAGAACAACCTTATTAAAAAGCACCGCCCCCATTTTAATGTTCGCTTGAAGGATGACAAGACATATCCATATATCCGCGTTCATTGGGGAGACCCGTTCCCCAAAGTCACGATTACGCGCCGCATGGAATTAGACGGCTCGCGCTACTTCGGGCCCTATACCAGTGTATGGGCAGTACACCAAACAATGGATGTGATGCGCCGCATATTTCCATTTTTAACCTGTGACCGCGAAATAACCGGACAGGATAAACGAGCTTGTCTGTATCTTGACATCAAGCTGTGCAGCGCTCCATGCATCGGGGCGATAGATCAAAAAAATTATCGCCTGATGATTGATGATTTATGTAATTTCCTGGATGGAAGAACCGAAAAGATCGTAGATCGTTTACGATTCCAGATGGAGCAAGAGGCGGGTGATTTGAAATTTGAGCGAGCTGCCGCATTGCGCGACCAGATAGATGCAATTGATAAAGTGGTTGAGCGTCAAAAGGTTGTTTCGAGTGAGTACATCGATTTGGATGTTCTGGCATTAGCCAGATCAAATAGTGATGCTTGCGTGCAGGTGTTCTTTATTCGGGGAGGAAAATTGATCGGTCGTGACTATTTTATGTTAGAAGGCACTGAAGACGCCGCAGATGCAGATGTTATGACTGAGTTTTTAAAACGATTTTATGATCAGGCGCCAAAAGTTCCATCACAGGTATTGCTTCCACATGAAGTGGAGGAAGCCAAGATAATCAAACAATGGTTGAAAAGTAAACGTTCAGACCAAAAAATTGAAATCCGGGTACCACGGCGTGGAAAAGAACGCGAATTATTAAAGATGGCCACTGAGAATGCCCTGGAAACATTAAATTCAGTAAAGGCACAGTGGGAATCAGACCGCCACCGTCAGGAAATCGCTCTAGCTGAATTACAAGCCGCGCTCGAGCTACCAAAGCCGCTCAACCGCATCGAGTGCTATGACATTTCAAATACACAAGGTACGGCTGCTGTGGGCAGTATGGTCGTTTTTGAACGGGGAGTTCCAAATAAAAAGTTATACAGGCGGTTCAACATTCGCAGCGTCGAGGGGCCTGATGATTTCGCAAGCATGGAAGAAGTACTTTCACGCAGGTTTAACCGCTGGCATGCAGCCCAGGAAAAATTGAAAGAACCAGGTAAGAAAGCAGATCGGGCGTTCTCAAGTTTGCCTGATTTGTTAATTGTTGATGGAGGCAAGGGGCAGCTGGGACGTGCGGTAGAAGTACTTAAGAAGTCTGGTTTGTCAGATCAGGTCCCTGTTGCGGGGTTGGCAAAACAAAAGGAGGAAATATTCCTCCCGTTGCGCACGAAACCCATTCTCCTGGCTCGAAAATCCCAGGGATTATACCTGGTGCAACGTGTCAGAGATGAGGCTCACCGCTTCGCAATCACCTCGCACAGACAAAAACGCACAAAAACAGGTTTAGCATCCCGTCTGGAAGAAGTTCCCGGTATAGGTCCAGCGAAAAGGAAGGCGTTATTAAATAAATTTGGATCGATTAAAAAGATAAAGGGTGCTACACTTGAAGAACTGGCATCAGTTGATGGGATTACTCCCAATCTGGTAAGGGCATTGAAGGACAATTTGGAATGAGTGCCCGCCAGATTGTTATCGAATTGTTGAGATCGTGGTAATTTATACAGCATAAAAATTTTCTTGGAGAGTCATATGGCGAAGAATAAAAAACGGAGCAGAAGCGTTCAGCGGAGTGTACGCATTCAACAAATTGTTTTTATTTTTATTGGTGTGATCGTAATCTTATCTATGGTCCTCGCAATGGTCGCTAATTAACATCACGGGGGATTATACAAATTCAGCCAACTGTCTGAGCTTCATACTCACTTCTCTCCATTGAACTTTTGAAATACCAAGTTTTTGGCGGATTTTATCGTGTTCCATACCTGAGCGCCAATCGTTTAAAACGCTGGTCCAGCGGCACATGTCGAACGATAAATGTTTTTCCAAGCCTGCCTCTTCGCCAGTATCTTCCAGCAGGTATTCAAGCCTTCTAGGTGACCAAGGGAACAAGCGGTCGTCCAGCTTGTATTGAGATTTATATTCATAAAAAGCTTCAATCCAATCTTCTGGCAGCGCGATTTTGCGTTCTTTATAGCGGTGTTGGGGGCTGGAATAGCGTACAAATAGTAGTGGACCAGAAGGCGCATCCAGATCAACATGGTTGGGACTGAGAGCTAGACATTCGCCCTTTTTTATACCGGTATAGAGAAGTAATGCTACCAGAGCATAGTAGCGTGTATCCGGTTTTGATGCCTGGCGGTGGTAATTCGCCGCATCCAGGACCGCTTGAGTTTCAGCGGATGATAAAACAACCGGCAAAGGGCTGATCACAGTTTTCTGTGGGATTGGTTCTGCAGGATCGGTCACCAACACGCCATTTTTTGTCAGCCAGCGGAAGAATGCTTTTATTGAGGTAATGCGGCGCGCTAACGTTTTGGGACTGCATGGAACACCGCGCCCGGATTGCATCCAATCCAGAAAATTATTAATATCGGTGGTAGAGATACTGCCGATCGTCCGGTCCGGAGAAAGATAAGATACAAATAGGCGTAAATCTGCAGTGAATGCTTTTTCAGTGTGGGGCGACAATCCCTGGTCGTCTAAATAAATCGACCAGGCATTGAGTGTCGGGGGAAAATAAGATGAAGCGCTGATGTGGGCAGTCGTCCCATTTTTGATAGTGTCTTCAACTTCAAGTACCATAATGACCTCCAGAAAATTGCGGATAGTATTTTCGCATAGTCGTATTTGTAATTAGTGTATTCGATAAATATCCAACTGTCAAATCATGAATTACTGACCAAAATCGTGTCTAATCAATATATATTTGCCTATTCTGTAACCAATTTTTCTTACTTGCAATGGTCGTGCCAGCTGCACGCTGGTGTATAATTGACCGGGAGGATGGAAATTTTTAATCAGCGTATTGGACATCTGATTTTGAATTTTATTAATTTCTTCGCTGATTGAAACTATAACCTTTTGGAGGCTACATGAATTCAGGCAGGCTGTTCATCATACTCGTAGTTTTTACAATATTCGCCGTTGCGTGCGGATCAAACGCTGACTCCCAAGAGATACCAGAAAACCCGACCGCATCAAGTGCAGAAGGTGATCTTCAACCTGAACAATTGGAAGGATCAGTGTCACAGAACGCTGAAGATGTTTATCCAGCTCCACAAGCGGAGCCAACCGTACCCATGCCCGCAGTTTTATATCCGATGATCGCAACTGGTGATGAAGTCAGCTGGCATCGAGCGCAGGCATTGATTAAGAATGACGAAGTCGAGCGAATTACCCAAACGCATGAATTAAAAGTAACGCTGTTCTTGAAGGACGGCCGTGCGCTGATAACCGTGGAACCGGCTATCGACGAAGTTTTGAGAATTATTGAACAATGCGGAGAGAGGTGCTCAGAAATTGCAGTAGCGACTGAATGAGAAAATAAAAAAAAGCACACATTCCAGGTGTAAATTCAGATGGAAGAGCATATATCCAATTGTTCGGATATGTGCTTTTTTTGTTTTGGTTGCATCGGGTTAATCGTCTGGAGAAAGGTCTCCCTCCAGATTTAATTGGGGCGCAGCGCCCCGCATAGCCAGGATAACATTGCTCGTGTGCTCCCACAACGGAACGCCGAACTCTTCAACCGCTTGTTCTATCTCGTCTCTATTCGCGCCGGCAGCAAATGCCCGGTCTTTCCATTTCTTCTTAACCGATTTCACTTTTAGATCATACAATGAACGCGACGGACGCACTAAGGCGACTGCTACAATCAATCCTGTTATTTCGTCACAGGCGTACAATGCTTTCTCCATTAAAGATTGCCTGGGTACACCCGTATGATCCGCATGGCTTTGGATGGCGCGGATAACCGGCTCAGGCACACCGCGCTCACGAAGAATGGGTGCGCCATCTTGCGGGTGCTGTTCTAAAGTTGGGTGAATCTCCCAATCGAAGTCGTGTAACAGTCCTGCTAATCCCCAAAGATCAACATCCTCACTATATTTATCTGCGTAAAAACTCATTGCGGCTTCAACCGAAAGCATATGCCTGATCAAGTTTTCATTTTCGACATATTCACTTACGATGGTATATCCTTCTTCGCGGTTCATTGAACCTCCAATGGGAAAATGGGTTCTGGATCTCCTAATACAGGCAGGGGTTTGGTTACGAATAACTCCCACATCGCTACAGCAGTGGCAGGGATTTCTCGCATGTTCCAAAAGACCTGAGACCGGCGGCGGTATGACCGAAAATCCGCGGAAACCCCAACAGCAGACATTCCGAGTGTTTTACAGGTATACAGTGCACGAGGCAGGTGGAAGCTTTGCGAAACCAATAAAACATCAGAAACGCCAAAGACATCGCGCGCCCGGTAGCATGTATCGTAGGTTCTCCTACCGGCAAAATCCTGCACGATAGCCCCTTCTGGCACCCCGAGTTCCATTGCATAAGCTTTCATTGCCCCCGGCTCATTGTAGTCTTCGAAACGATTATCTCCGCTCATTAGTATTTTTGATACCTTACCAGAATGATAGAGCTCCGCTGCGCTCGAAACCCGGTCTCGCAGCACAGAAGTTGGGGAACCATCTCTGCGTAACCCCGCGCCAAATACGATTGCCACCGGTTTTTCAGGAGCATCTATAAACTCATAGATTTGTCCTCTTGCATTAAAATTGGCAACCATCCGCGGAATAATGAGTGCAGATAATACAAGAGAAGAAATCACTATAAAAGTTAACAACACCAGTTGCATTATTCTATGTAACACCGGGGGAATTTTACCATTCCCCGTTAATGAATCCATCTAAGGGATTGCTTAGAATAAAACTTTGTCTGAAATGCCTTAGAAAGGTAGTTATAACCCCCAATCCTTACAATTTTGCCGCCTTGCATTGAAAAGCTCATACGATTACAATGCCTAGACAATGTCGAATGAAGGAGATTATCAAGCTGCGCTGGAATACCTTTACACTTTTGTAGACTTTAGTCTAACGTGTGCATTTCGATATTCCCCTGATCAATTTGATCTGGGGCGCATGCGTGAATTCGCGGATTATTTAGGACGCCCGCAGGATAAATACCCCATTATTCATGTAGCCGGTACGAAGGGAAAAGGATCGGTATCAGCATTATGCGCCAGTGCATTATCCGCAGCAGATTACCGGGTGGGATTGTATACTTCTCCACATTTGCAAGAGTTCACCGAGCGTATCCAGGTTAATGGCCGATCGATTTCAAAAACCGATTTTGTAGAGTTAGTTAACGAAATCAAGCCATATCTTGAATCGGGGACGAAGCTTACTACGTTTGAGATCGCCACAGCGTTGGCGCTGCTTTATTTTTCTAGAATGGAAGCAAATGCAGTTGTACTGGAAGTCGGTCTTGGTGGAAGATTGGACGCGACCAATATTGTTGTGCCTGAGGTTTGCGTGATCACTTCAATTTCGTACGACCATTCAGAATTTCTGGGCGACACGCTGGCCGGGATCGCTGGAGAAAAGGCTGGAATAATTAAATCTGGTATCCCTGTTGTAGTTTCACCTCAAAAGGAGGAGGCGCGCCTCGCGATTGAAAAAAAAGCTGCTGAGCAAGCCGTTGAATTGATACAGGTAGGGCGGGATTACCTTTTTGCCCCTGCAAACCGTTCGCTGAGAAACCAAAATTTTCTTGTGTGGCCGGCCTCTGAACAACCGTTGGTTAATGCGTATATCGAATCAGGCGGCGAACAGGAGTGGGAACCGACCCGCCTTTCAATGCCGTTATTAGGTTATCACCAGG
Source organism: uncultured Chloroflexia bacterium (assembly GCA_963753725.1). Lineage (GTDB taxonomy): Bacteria > Chloroflexota > Anaerolineae > Anaerolineales > UBA4823 > CAVWDI01. Next base: position 96,766 of record CAVWDI010000012.1, read on the forward strand.
TTGAAAATGGAGCCACGGCTTACGCAGCATTGGATATCGCACGCCAGCGCGGCTTCGATTTGGGGATTTTAGATATTAAAAAGGGCTTCAATCAAGTAGAGTGGCCTGCACGTTTTGAGGTATTGGGTACCAAACCGGCGCTTGTGATCAACTCCGCGCACAACCGGGATTCCGCGTTAAAACTGCGCCTGGCATTGGATGATTATTTTCCTGGTCGCCCGGTTGTCTTGATTTTTGGAGCATCGGAGGACAAAGATATTGATGGTATGTTTGCCGAATTGATGCCGCGAGTGAAGCAAGTGATCGCAACCAGGTCATACCACCCACGCGCTATGGAACCAGAAGACCTGGTCGAATACGCGCACCGCTTTGGCAGAGCGGTTAAAGTAGTACCGGCGGTTGAAGACGCGTTAGAAGAAGCTTTAAATACTGCAGGTACAGACGAATTGGTGCTGGTGACCGGTTCCATATTTGTGGCCGCGGGAGCACGGCATAGCTGGTACAATCGAGATGGAAATCAAAATCCGAATGATTAAAATCAAGTTCGATTAGAAATGAATTTAGAATTGGAAAAAAGATGAAGGATAACGATTGGTTTTTCAGGGACGAAGATGTTTTTGGTGAAGCCCTGCACCGTCGCACAGAAGAACTTTACCGGGTTCCAGATACATTGCCGGATGACGAAGGCTTGATAACCTGTCCGGTACTACCGCTGCGTGACCTGGTAGTTTTTCCGCACATGGTATCGCCGATATTTCTTTCACAAACAGCCTCCTTAGCTGCGGTGGAGGAAGCGCAGCTCCGCAACCATACAGTGATTGCTCTAACCTTACGTGACCCTGATGTCGAGAATCCGGGTCCTGATGATTTTTATCCGGTTGGCGTTGAAATGGCGGTTGGCAGATTACTGAATATGCCGGATAACTCGAGCTCGGCGCTCGTCCAGGGAAGACGACGGGTTGAGATTATTGAGTTTCTCAAAGATAAACCCTTTTTAGTTGGAAGCGCCAGAACTGTCAATGAAATGACTGAGGTCGACCGGCATACGGAAGCGACCATGCGTACTGTGGTCGAGTTATTCCAGAAATGTGTTCAATTGGATCGCAGTCTACCCGAGGAAGCTTATCTTTATGCGCTAAATATTGAAGAACCTGGTTGGTTGGCCGACATGATCATTACAGCTGTAGCGCCGCCATTGGCGGACCGTCAGGAATTATTGGCAATTTTAGACCCGCTCGACCGTTTAAACGAACTGATCAACCTGCTTATGAAAGAAGCGGATGTGCTGGAGTTGGAGGATGAAATTCATTCCAGAGCACGCAGTGAAGTTGACCGAACTCAACGAGAGTTTTACTTGCGAGAACAGATGAAAGCAATCCAAACCGAACTTGGCGAAGGAGATTTGTGGTCACGCGAGGTATTGGAACTTCAAACACGGGTCGAATCTGCAGAACTGCCTGAAGAAGTGCAAGTAAGAGCATTGAAAGAAGTTACTCGTTTGAGTCAAATGCCTCCTATGTCGCCTGAAGTAGGAATAATCCGCACTTATATTGAATGGATACTGGATTTACCTTGGGTAGAAGCCTCTGAAGATAACCTGAATGTGAGCAATGCAGAGGTAGTATTGGAAAGCCAGCACTATGGTTTACCTCGGGCGAAAGAACGGATATTAGAATATATTGCGGTACGCAGTTTGAAACCAAAACGATCCCGTCAACCGATATTATGTTTTGTTGGACCGCCTGGTACTGGCAAGACTTCATTGGGACGTTCGATCGCAGATTCATTAGGTCGTAAATTTGTAAGACTTTCACTGGGCGGGGTGAGAGACGAAGCGGAAATACGCGGCCACCGGCGCACTTATATTGGCGCACTACCAGGGCGCATTCTCCAGACAATGAGGCGCGGCTGAAACGGTAAATCCGTTATTTATGCTGGACGAGATCGATAAATTGGGGCAGGATTTTCGCGGTGATCCATCGTCTGCGCTGCTTGAAGTGCTTGATCCGGAGCAGAATTTCAGCTTCTCCGATCATTATCTTGAGCTCCCTTATGATCTATCAAAGGTAATGTTTATCACAACTGCGAACACTTCAGCGCCTATCCCGCCAGCGTTGTTGGATCGTATGGAAGTGATCGAATTCCCCGGGTATATTGAAGAAGAGAAAATCGAAATCGCAAAGCGCTTCTTAATCCCTAGACAGGCGGAAGAGAGCGGGATCGAATCCAATGAAGTGAAACTGGCTGAACAAACCCTGAGGCGCATAATTCGCGAATACACTTATGAGGCAGGTGTTCGAAATCTAGAACGAGAAATTGGACGTATCTATCGTAAAATCGCCCGCTTGAAGGCTGAAAAGAAAAGGTATCCCAAGACTGTCAACGCTGCTTATTCGGAACGTTTCTTGGGTCCTCCGCAATTTTTTAACCTCGAAGTTGAAAGACAGGATGAGGTGGGAGTGGCAACGGCCATTGCCTGGACAGAAAATGGCGGAGAAATCATGCCAGTTGAAGTGTTGTTGGTAGAAGGAAAAGGAAACTTGCAGATTACCGGCCAAATTGGGAACGTAATGCAGGAATCAGCCCAGGCAGCTTTTTCGTACTTAAAGTCGTGCGCCAAAATTCTGGAAGTTGACACCGAAAAGTTTGAAGAGAGAGACATTCATATCCATATACCAGAAGGAGCAATCCCTAAAGATGGTCCCAGCGCTGGGATAACGATATGTACCGCGCTGGTTTCCGGTTTCACAAGAAGACCAGTACTGCGTGAAGTTGCCATGACGGGAGAGATCACTTTGCGCGGAAGAATTCTTCCTGTGGGAGGGGTGCGCGAAAAAATTCTGGCTGCACACAGAGCAGGTCTGAAGACCGTAATCATTCCACAGCGCAACAAGAAAGACCTTGTTGATTTACCCAAGCGGGCGCTGCGTGAATTGGATATAAAATTGGTCGATCATATGGATGAGGTTTTAAATATTGCTTTAACGGAGCATGCGCAGGAGGTAAAATCAGAGCTCCTGAAAAAGAAAACAAAAACCAAAAAACCAGTTAGCGCAGGTCCGGATACGGCAGTAAAGAAAAAAAACCAGGATATACCACCGATCCAACCTGGGGCATGAGATCGAAACAATCCCGTGAATATGGATCTGCCCCAAAAGGAAACCAAACTATCTAATTGAACACCAATTGTAGTGCAGGCTTTAGTCTCCAGATGGGAGGTATCCTTACCTGCGTCGGATTTTCGCGGCTAAGGATATCCCATAGGGAATAAAGCCCACACTACAGTTTTTGGGACAGCCCCTGGCTTATCTTGGGAATTTACCTCGAGTTTTCTACTATTCCCGAACAGGTTCTAACTTCTAAGGACAGGCGTTTTTTAGATGTTCCTGGTAGCTTTCTGCGAAAGAGTGTCGACCAGAACCATCGCAGGTTGCACGGAAGTAAAAGTATGGTGTTTGATCTGGTTCCGCAACTGCCTGTAGCGCGTTGAGACCAGGGTTCGAGATCGGACCTGGGGGTAAATCCGGATAAACGTAAGTGTTGTATGGTGAATCAATCAGCAGATCTTCAGAACGAAGTGGGTTTGTCCACCAGGTTTTCTGATCGGGGTTATAACCCATCGCATACTGAACGGTGGGGTCTGATTCGAGCATCATATCGTTTGAAATTCGATTCAAGAAAACCGAAGCGATCAGAGGAGCTTCATCTTCGATTACGGCTTCCTTCTGGACGATTGAAGCCAGAATAACCCCTTGATATAAGCTTAAACCCTGTCGTTTGAAGCCTGCCTGAATTTCATCATTTACTTTGATCTGAAAATTTTCGAATGTTTTCAAAATAAACTCTTCCACGTTAGTATCCCGGCCAAATCTATAAGAATCAGGGTAGAGGTAACCTTCCGTAGTAGTATCGGGGGGTAGTTCCAAATTGAAAACAAATTCCGCCGGCGGCATCGAAGCCATTTCGATGAATTCTTCCGGTGTAATACTCAAGCCCGAAGTCGGGAGAGCGGCTGCAATTTCTTCCATGCGCCATCCAGGAAATACTCTAAATATCACTTCTCCAGGAGTGGAATCCTGCAATTCGGCTGCAATTTGTAAGGCTGTCATGCTGGGACTCAGATTGTACTTGCCTGCCTGGATTGTAGTATCCAGCCCGGAGTAGACCAGGAAATTGCGCATGGCTGCCGCGTTCGAAATAATCCCCTCTGCTTCTAAGCGGTCTGTTAATTCGTAAGTTGTTTCTCCCATCGATATTTCAAATGAGCGTGCGGTACCGAGTCGGTCCTTGGACAGCAGCAGATCGTTCTCCTGTGACAGTAAAACAGCCGAAAGGTATGCCTGGTCAACAGGATCGATATTATCAGCGGATGAGCCGTATTTTTGCGCGGCGAGACTTGGGAGACCGATAATTAGAAAACCTGCAAATACCGCTACCAGTATGACCAGGATGGTAAATGTGATTAGAAATATGACTAAGAATGAGGTCAGCCGTTTCATAATATTGGTGGTGAGTATGCTACCGGTTCCGGTTAATATTTGGCTAACTTTCACTTTCCGGTTTTAACAGCTTTTCAATTTCTTCAGAGTCTAAAAAAGTCTGTAATATGAACGCTGCCGCGATATCATCCACATGCGATTTGCGTTTGCGGCGCGAGACTCCCATAAAAATTTGTGCATCACGGACCGCTTGTGTACTGCCGCTTTCATCCCACAGCGCCACATCAATATCAGATATAGAACGGATTTCTCCTGCCAGACGTTCTGCACGTTTACTCTGGTAGGTTGATTTATTATCAGCATTCAACGCCTGTCCAATAATAATCAGCGCGGCATTATTTTCGGTTGCCAGATTGAGGATTGCAGCCGCGTCCGCCTTTCGGGATTTGTGGGTAAGGATTGTGAGTGGATTTGCGATTGTGTGGGTAGGATCACTTATCGCTAATCCAATTCGTTTTTCCCCGGGATCAACTGCCAATATTCTCATAAATCGTCTTTTTGGGGTATTTTTTAGACTCGGGTAACCATATGTTTTAAAGGTAATAGGTCTGACGGTAAATCAATTTCATAAATCAGAATTGATAATCTTTGATGGTATCCACAACCCTGGATAATTCTTGCTCTTCCAGTGTATTGTAAAACGGAAGCCTCAGCAGCCTTTCGCTTATGTTTTCTGTCACGGGGCAATCCCCTAGATTTCCTCCGAATTTGCGCCCCATCTGTGAGGTATGCAGGGGCAAATAATGAAATACACTCAAGATTTTATGTTTCCTAAGATGCTCTATCAAACCCTGCCGGATGTCCATTGTTGGCAGGATGATATAAAACATATGGTAGGGTTGGGCGCACCATTCCGGGAAAATCGGCAGTCGTGTCCCAGTCTCATGAGCCCAATCAGATAGATTGTTTTTATAGAATTCCCAAATATGTTTTCTTTTACTTTGGATCGATTCAAATGCTTCAAGTTGAGCATACAGGAAACCTGCCAGCATATCGGACGGCAGGTAACTCGATCCAATATCAACCCAGGTATATTTATCCACCTGACCTCTGAAGAAACGGCTGCGGTTGGTACCTTTCTCGCGCAATATTTCAGCCCGCTCAATATATCTCTGGTCATTTATCAGTAACGCGCCGCCCTCTCCACAAGTTATATTCTTTGTCTCGTGAAAGCTCTGAGTCGCTAAACAACCGAAAGTCCCAAGATACATTCCTTTATACTTTCCGAAGAGACCATGGGCATTGTCTTCTACCACATGAACCTGGCGCCTGTTTGTTATTTCTAAAATCGTATCCATTTCACAGCCGACACCCGCGTAATGGACAGGTACTACTGCTTTTGTTTTTTCGGAGATCAAAGCTTCCAAGAGATTTTCATCCAGATTCAGTGTATCTGGGCGGATATCTATGAATACAGGTACCGCGCCGCGGTTGACAAACGCGTTTACAGTTGAAACAAACGTAAAAGATGGGATGATCACCTCATCGCCAGGCTTAATATCCAGAAGGTAGGCGGCCATTTCCAGGGCGTGTGTGCACGAGGTGGTTAATAACGCTCTTGGAAGATCAAAGGATTCTTCCAGCCATGCATGGCATTTTCGGCTGAAAAATCCATCGCCAGATATGTGATAGTTTTCAATAGCTTGAGAGATATACTGAAGTTCATTCCCCATAAGGGTTGGTTTGTTGAAGGGAATTTCGTATTGGACCATTATTGTTTTAGGATACCTGATTCGAGAACCACTTGTGATAATAGATTTGAACGTCTTTTATGATCAATCCCAGCCGAATGAGCATGCGGTTGGTGGTTATATTCCGGCCCTGCGTATTCGTTACGATATTTTTTGTCCCATTCCGTACATGCCAATCAAGCCCACCGCTGAATAATTCGTGTCCGATGCCAAGCCCGCGCGCTTCTGGACGAACCGCCATGATTTCCAATGTGCCGTCTAGGCCATCTTTTTCACGATTTCCGGAGATATAACCCATGACCTGCCCTTTAAGTTCAGCCACCAGAACAAAATCTGCGAAACCATTCACGCTGTTCTTTACCCAGACTGGATAATATGCGCTAGTTTTTTCTTTCGGAAAATCGGGATCGAAATACCAGCGCGAATTCACAAAGCTGTCCGTTGACATATCTATCAATGTTTGGATGTCGTCGGATCTTGCAATTCGCAGGTGGACATCTGGATGCCGTATCTTTCTGGTATTCGGATCCCAACCGTCAAGGGATAATTCATAGCTGATCCTTATCTCGACATTCCGAAAGCCATTCTCTTCAGCCAGGCGGATCGATTGGATGTCATCCGAAATCAGCGATGTAGTACAGGCAGTCGATTTTATTTGCACTGCTCCAAGCCAGGATCGCATCGAGGACGGATGGGGATAGTTTGCCTTCGGTTATCTTCCCAATACGGAGCCTAAAGAAATCACTATCCCAGCTTAAAAATTGACAGTGCTCAATCTGAGATTTCATCCTGGTTCTCTGGTTCAATGCTTTGAATGCGTACTACATAAGCGGGTTTTTCCATCAAGTTGAAATGCATACGTGCCAGGTATTCTCCGATTATCCCCAGTGAAAAAAGTTGAACGCCAGAAAAAATGGCGACAATGGATGCCAAAAATGGAAAACCGGGAACGCTGCCGCCTTCAATAATGAAGCGGCCGATCACGTAAATCAAGATGAGAAATCCGAAAACCGCAAATCCAAATCCGAGCAAACTCGCCAGTTGCAGCGGCAGCACGGTAAAACCGGTCGTCATATTTATTGCCTGGCGGAGCAGCTTTCTGAAGTTATAGTTTGATTTTCCATCCTTGCGGGGATCATGGTTTACCGGAACGGAAGAAAAGCTGGTCGTCCCCCAGGCCAGCAGCACATCTATAGAAACGAAAGGGCTGTGGTATTTTGAAAAGGCATCTCGAACACTGGTACGAAATGCACGGAATGCGCTCACGTTGCGTGCATTTTTGACTCCCATTGCACCCCGCAGCGCCAATCGGATCAGGTAAGAGGAAAATATTCGCCACAAAGCATGTTGCTGCCTCATGGGAGTCCCGTACACTACATCAAATCCTTCATGTAAAGGATCGAGTAGTTTTCCGATTTCTCCCGGAGGGTGCTGCAGGTCATCATCCATTGTCACTGTAATATCATATTTAGCAGACCGGATGCCGCATAATAAAGCGTTGTGTTGGCCGTAATTGCGCATCAGATTGATGCCTTTCACCCACTGGTATTCTTCACTCAGCGATTCGATTACCTGCCAACTTTGATCACGGCTGCCGTCATTCACAAGGATTACTTCGTGCGAAGAGCTTATGGTGGGAAGCGCTTGCATCAAGCGTGTAGCTAGTTCATCGAGCGTATCATGGCTGTTGTAAACTGGAATAACGACGGAAATTCCGGGATGTGGGATATCTTTGATAGACATTTTTACTGGCTTTCACATTGCAGGGTCTGGTAGAGCTGCTCGGAGGCTTCACGACCCTCATCGAATTGGATATTATCCTCTTGAATTCTATCCCAAGTTGCACAAAGTGCAAACCTGGTCACAGGAGCCAATTTATAGGTTTGTTCGGATAATTGAATGGATTTACCCAATTGCCCAACACGCGCATAACCTTCAATAAATGGCAGCAATTCATCGATATTATTCTCATCCAGTTCTTCCATGAAAGCCTGGGCCTGGTCGCCCAATGTCGCCACCTCACCCCAATCACCTTTCTGACGGGCAAGCTCAGCTTTCTGGTAGTAATAACACCAATCATGTTCTGGAGTTGGACCAAAAATGTGGTAAGGAGGGGAAGCAGGTGGATCCGCGTCTGTAATTATCCGCTTGGGATTTGATATTTCCCGCGCTTCAGGTCGCAGATAATTGCTTTCTGGAATTCGTGACTTCATTTCAGGATCGAATATCGTTACACAGCGGGGTGGTTGGTAGGTAAAAAGCAGGGTATCTGACATTCTTCCTGTGAAGGATTTTGCCCGGTAATTATGCTCGATTTCGTTATGCGGATCAAAGTTTGTTATTTCATTTCCTAAACGGGCTTCTAAATCCAATATAAGGTAGGACATTTCTGAAGAATGGTTGTGTGGATCATACGTCCAATTGAGAGGCGCCGTCAGGGAATTATCGCTGTAATAAGTGAACGGCAGTTCAGGCGTTAATAACAAGGTCGCGGATTTAATCCCGGGCGCGCGCCAGGTGAGCTGTCTGAAAAAATTCTTTTGCAATTCCCATTCCTGGATATATGTTAAACCTGTCAAAAAATGCGTCCCTACAGCCAGACCAGCCAGTATACAAATAACAAGAGCCCTGGTTTTCTGTCCTTTGAAAAAATATTCAATTAACCCGTAGTTAGCAAACTGACACCCATGATCATCGGTAGGGTGAAACGGTCCAGAGGAAAGCGCAGTTTTAACTGCAGGTCTGTCGCCCAAAATGGCCAGCCTGCAACCAGCAGTGAAATAATCCCGAGCAGCATGTAGTATTGTGCGCCAGCTTTCGGGTTCGAACCTGAGGCGTTATCATCACCCTGGTTGTGCGATTCGAGTTTCAAAACTAAATAATAAGTTAAACTCGCTGTAAGCAGCGCGTAGGAGTAAAAATAATATTGAATAAATTAGATTGAGACCGATCAAACTGCGCAAGTCAAACGTTTTAATCCAGGAAATAAAACTGGCTTCGAGCAAGTCTTGGAATATGGTGGTCAGCAGATAAAACGATCCTGAGATTGGAGTTGAAGCCAGGATATCAAAAATTTTAATTTGACCCCTGGGGGTATCATGAAGGAAAACCGTATAGATCAAGAAGAAAAGAAGGAGCATTACATATGGAGACCAATAGAGTAGAGTTTTCTTTAAACGATCGCGAGCAGACTTGTATTTTTCAGAAAATACGATCCATAGAATTACTGGTCTGAGAAGTTCTAACCCGAAATAGTATTCAACTGTGAACAGCACGAACCCGGATAACAACAGCGACAGAATAAACACAGGCCATAATCTGGTTGGATTTCTGGCAGCTAAAACCATCAATCCCAGCGAGATGGTAAAAATAGTGGAGAGAATAAAACCGTGGCTGTATGTAACGGAGACGTACTGCTGGAGGAAACCAGGGTAAATAACAAATAGTATAGCTGCGATGGCGGCAAATTTTTTCCAGCGAGGGAAAAGTACTCCTAAGAACCACCAAAGTGCAACGGCATTTATCCAGCGTGAAATAATTCCAAAGACCTGCCATCCCACAGTTGACTCACGCATAATGGGAGTTGTGATCTGGAATAACCACGCCAGAAGCGGGCGGTCAACGGAAAATACCTGGCGGAATCCGCTGGCCCCAAGTGAATTAAAAAACCAGATTGCAGGCCAATCATCCCAATAAAAACCCAGCCATGGGATCAGCGGCGCAAAACTCAGCGTACATAATATAAGCAGTGCCCCGGGGATATAATATTTCATTTCAATTATTGGAATTCAGAGGATATCAACGTATCTGACATTTGAGCGTGTCGATACTCTCCGCAATAAACTTCCCTCGCTCGTCATCCGCGAGCTGGTTTTGAGAAAGATCAATCCAGGTTTCACAAATCGAATCATGAATTAAGTCCGAATATTTGATAACTTTGATTGAGGCATCTAATGCATCCTGCCAGCGGTCTGTATGCGCGAACCCTTCAATGAATGTGATTAATTCAAAGGCATTGTTTGAATTAAATTCTTTTCGTATTTTCAAAGCCTGATCACCTATGCGAGCCACTTCTTCCCAATCGTTATTCTGACGGGCCAGTTCCGCTTTTTCAAAATAATAGCACCAATCGTGTTCAGGCTCCGTTCCATAGTATTCAATGGGAGGCATCGCTTGTGTGCCAGAATCAATAATCACATCACCCGGTTTAGAAAGGTGAACTGCATTGGGTATATAACCCGGTTTTCTGGGCCAATAGGAATTTTTTCTGAATCAATCACCTTCAGACATCTCTCCGGTGAATAATAAAACAAAAGGGCTTGCGATGTTGAACCGTTAAATGATGTTGCTCGATAGGGCTGTTCGACAGCGGTTCCGCTCTCAAGGTCTGGCAGGATATTCCCCAGACGAGCATCGATATTCATGAATGAGATCGGCATATCACGCGTATTATTGTCAGGAGCATATGTCCAATTAAAAGGCGCGGTCAGGGAATTGTCTGTTACATATTTGAAAGGTAAATCAGAGGTAAGCAGTACTGTGCCTGGTTTTATGTCAGGCGCCCGCCAGACAAACTGCCACATAAAGGCTTTTTGATAGTTCCAATCTCGGATGTAGTCCAGGCCAATCTGAAAGTGAAATCCAGCTGCGAGTCCGACAATAATTGAGAGGATTATTGTTCGCTGCCAATTCTTCCTGGTGATCAATGTAATCACTGCGACCAGTAAAATGCAGGCGCCTAACATCAAGATCAATGTAAAGCGGTCCCATGGAAAACGTAATTCGATCTTTAAATTGGTCGCCCAAATTGGCCAACCCGCGACTAACAATGAATAGATTCCCAGCAGTATCGCCTGGTATTCCCATCGAATACCGAAAATATTATTCGATTCTGTCTGAGTACCATTTCGAGATTTGAGGGAATTCATATAGAAAAATGTCCCCGTAGCAGAAATCACGATGATTCCAGCTATCATTAAAATGATACTGTTTCTATATACAAGTAGATCATTGACATTAAATGTTTGCAGCCACGCCAGAATACTGGATTTGTAGATGTCAGCGAACATCGTCCCGAGCAGGGCGATAATTGTTCCAAAAAAATCTGTCTGTAAATCTTCAAAAATCGTGATTTCCCCTCTGGGAGTCTCTGGTGCCGATTCGATAAACAAGGAAAAGTATTAATATCCCCAGGTATGGAAGCCAACGTTTGATGGCCGTGAATAAACGATCACCCCAATTTTTATTCGGCCTGTTATCACACAATAACAGTACCGCAGGACGCAGCAGTTCGAGGCCAACATAATACTCCAGTGTAAACATTGTGATGGCAGACGTGATAAGGGAACTGAGGAAAAACGGCCAAAACCACTTCGGATTGCGGTATGCCAGGATCATCGTCCCTAAACTGAACATAAATACGCTGGACAAAATGAACATATGGCTGTAAGTAACAGGAATAAACTGCTGCATAAAACCTGGATAGACAATAAACAACAATGAAATCCATAAGGCTTCGATTGTGCGGTCAGGCCATATCAAACGCAGTAACCACCACAACGCCAGGCCGCTGAGCCAGCGTGTGAGGATCCCAAAGATACTCCAGACGATTAAAGATTTCCCGACCAACCAGGTGGTGAGCATAAAAAGCCAACCAAGCGTTGGCCGGTCAATGGTGAACACATCCGGAAAGACTGTCGGACCGTAAAAATGAATGAACCACAGCGAGGGCCAATCGTCCCAATAGACGCCCAGCCTGGAGATCAGGGGGACATAGGTGACAAAACTAATTGCTAACAGGAAAAATGGTACGCTCCTGGCGGAAAAGGAAATCCTTTTCATTTCTGGCTGTCGCTTTGCAGGTTTTCTTCTACCCAGGATGGCACTTTTGCTAGCGCTTCTTCTAACTTAGAAGCATCCTTGCCTCCAGCCTGGGCCAGGGTTGGCCGGCCGCCGCCTCCTCCACCCAGCGGCGCTGCCACGAATGTAACCAGGTCTCTGGCGTGCAATCCTTGTTTAACCAGGTCGTCCGTTACCGCGGCTAATACGATCGGTTTTCCGTCCGCAGTCGTACTTGCTAAAACCGCCACACCGCTCGGGTTGCGTTCCCGGAATTTGTCGGTTAGGAACCTCAAGGTTTCCATATCAGCATCTGAAAGCACGGCAGTCAGGACTTGCGCGCCGCCAACGGTTTGTGCTCTATCCATTTGTTCGACAAAGGTCAGTGCAGCTGTCTGGCGGCGTAGATCAAGGAACTTCTTCTGGATGTTGTTCTTTTGGGAAATAAGCTCCTCAACTTTTATGGGAACATTTTCAGCCGCGGTTTCTAATATGGAAGATGTCTGTCTGAGGGCAGATATTTGCTGTTTCGCCATCGCATACGAGAACCTGCCGGTTACCGCTTCAATACGACGGATACCTGCTGCGGCGCTGCCTTCGCTGGTGATGAGAAACAATCCAATATCGCCTGTCTCTTCTACATGCGTGCCGCCGCAAAGTTCATTTGAGAAAATATCTGGCTCTCCAATTGTGATATTTCGGACGGTTTCGCTGTATTTTTCACCAAACAGGGCGATTGCACCATCATCGATCGCTTGCTGCAACGGTTTAAATTTTATATTCAGATTGAAGTTACCCAAGATTGCCTGGTTGACACCGTTTTCAATGGCTTCAAGTTCTTCGTTTGAAAGCGCGGCAGGGTGGGTAAAGTCAAAGCGCAGTCTGTCAGGCACCACCAGGGAACCAGCCTGACGGGCATGATCGCCTAAAACAGCCCGCAGTTGGGAGTGGAGCAGGTGAGTGGCGGTATGGTTGCGCATGATATCAATGCGCCGCTGTCCATCTACCTGCGCACGCACGCGGTCACCAATTTTAGGTTGGCCGCGCACGACTTCGCCTGCATGAACGATCATTCCAGCCGAAGGTTTACGCATGTCATTTACTTTTATTTCCCACTCTTGATCCGGAAAAGAGATAATTTTCCCTGCGTCTGATATCTGACCGCCGGCAGTAATGTAGAAACATGTTTCCGGGAGAAGCACTTCAATTTGGTCGCCAGCGCTGGCTTCCGAAATTGGAACTCTGTCGCGTACCAATGCGAGTACCGCTCCCTCAACTTCCAACTGATCATAAGGGTTATAGCGTACCCCCGACGAATCCAGTTTACCTTCACGTTTTAATTCAGTATTTATGCTGCGGTAAATTTCTGCGTCTTCTCCACCCAACGGACCAAGTCCCTCCCCGCTGCCTGAAATCAAACGATGTTCTTCCATCGCTTTGCGGAAATTGGATTCTTCAACTTCCAATCCGCGCTCTCGGGCAATGTCCTGAATGATTTCAAGAGGCAGACCATAGGTTGCATACAATTCGAAAGCTGTCTCACCGGGGAGCACTCGTTCATTTCTGGATTCAAGATCAGCCAGTAGGCCTTCCAATTTTGTAATGCCGCTTTCTACCGTGCGTTTGAACCGCTGTTCCTCGCGTGTTATGCTGTCAGTGATGGCTGCCTGGTTGCCGCGCAGCTCGGGGAAAAACTCGCCATAATTTTCAATTACCTGCTCAGCCACTTGGGCGAGGAATGGTTCATCCAACCCTATTTTCGAGCCGAACCGTGAAGCACGCCGGATGATCATGCGGCAAACGTAATTCCTCCCCATATTTCCTGGAACCACGCCGTCTGCTATTAGAAATGCGGCCGCGCGGCTGTGATCGGCAATCACCCGATACGGCGTTAGGTTAGCCTCCCGTTCTTGAGCGTTATGACCGGCAAGTTTTTGAATCGTGTCCATGAGCGGGATAAAAAGGTCGGTTTTGTAATTAAAATCCACATCCTGCAGCACCGAAACAATTCGCTCAAATCCCATCCCAGTATCAACATGCGTGGCAGGCAGGGGGTCAAGATGGCTGGGACCGGTGCGATTGTATTGGATAAACACCAGGTTCCAAAGTTCCAGGAAACGCTGGCAATTGCCATTTACTTTGCATTCGTGACCGGGTTCATCTCCTTTGTCACAATATTTCTGACCGCGATCCAGATGAATTTCACTGCATGGACCGCAAGGACCTTTTTCTGCCATCTCCCAGAAGTTGTCTTTGCGGCCAAAGAAAAGGATCTGGGATGGATTTATGCCAGGTTGTTTCTTCCATTCTTCTACCGCTTCATCATCCTGCGGTATTTCCCCCAATTCATCTTTGAAACATGTGGCCCAAATATTTTCTCGGGGTAATCCCCACACTTCTGTGAGCAGTTCCCAGGCCCAGGTGATAGCCTCTTTTTTGTAATAGTCGCCGAATGACCAATTTCCAAGCATTTCGAAAAAGGTGTGGTGGGTGTCGTCCCTTCCTACGTCCTCTAAATCATTGTGTTTACCGGCAACTCGCATACATTTTTGCGAATTTACTGCTCTTGTGTAAGGGCGTATATCTGTGCCGAGAAAAACGTCCTTGAATTGAACCATCCCGGCATTGGTGAACAGCAACGTTTGGTCCCCACCTGGTACTAACGAAGAAGAACGAACGAAAGTATGTGCGTGATCTTCGAAGTATTTAATAAAATCCTGGCGGATTTTTGCGCCCGACAATTTGGTTGAAATCATACGATCTCCAGTGCATATCTTAGTAGTTTCAAAAGTAGTAGGGGATGGACGCCAGTAACGCAGCAGGCTCCGATCCCCTACTTTGGTCAATTGAATTATACCAAGTCGGCTGCGAGTCACCTGCCCCAGAAATGTGGGACTTGAATATTTATGAAATTTTGCTAGAATAATACAAGAAGAAGAGATTCAGACGGGTATAATGGATGAAGGACGGGAAGGACTATCTGATTCCTACCAGTTTTCTTGATAAAAATGAGAAAAACAACCATGAATTCCAACGTATCGCTAGCTGCAATTGTTCCGGCTTTTAATGAAGCTGGACGGATCAGTAAAGTGGTGGATGTGTTATGCCAGGTTGAGCAAATTGATGAGATTATTGTTGTTGATGATGGTTCAACGGACGGCACTGCCCGGGATGCGGAAAATGCTGCCAAAGGTGATCCAAGAATAAAAATTCGGCGAAGCCCAGAAAATCTTGGAAAGGGGCAGGCGATTTATGAAGGCTGGAATTCCACCAATGCTCCGTTCCTCTTGTTTATGGATGCTGATTTAGTCAACTTAAAACCGGAACACGTGGTTAATTTGATTGATCCAGTGTTGAAGGGACGGGCAGACATGACCATGGGTATCTTCAAAGATGGTTATTGGCGGGCTGACCTTGCTCAAAGAGTTACTCCCTGGCTGACCGGTCAGCGCTGTATCAGGTCGAAATTGTTAAGGGAAATCTCGTGGGATGCATCCAGGGGATATGGATTTGAGACAGCAGTTACAATAGCGGCGCGTAAATATGACTGGCAGTCCGAACAAGTACCATTGGTCGGTGTCACCCACCCTTTGGGTGAAATTCCGCGCGGCGGTTATCATGGCTGGAAAACAAAAATGATATTGTTCTACCAGGTGGGACGAGCCTGGTATATTGCCAGAGATAGGGGGAAGGCCAGGGAATGGTTATTACGACTGGGTCGAACCGGGTAACCCACAGCTTTCTGAATATTGAATAATTCCAAAATTTGAATATCCTTGATGAATAAATATCTCTATTTCGCCGTGTTTGCTGCGGGTATGACAACGTTGGCATTGGAATTAACTGCATCACGTCTGCTGGGAAGTTTTTTCGGCACCAGCAATCTGGTCTGGGCCAGCATTATTGGTCTTATCCTGATATACCTGACGGTAGGATATCTGCTCGGGGGAAGGTGGGCCGATCGTTCCCCTTACTCTAAGACGATGTACCAGATTATGGCTTGGGGAGCGTTTAGCGCTGGATTAATACCGTTGATCGCAAGGCCCGTCCTGCGCAGCGCAGCCGACGCATTTGACCTGCTGAATATCGGAGTGCTTTTCGGTTCATTTATTGCTGTCCTGGTTTTGTTCAGCCTGCCGGTAATTTTGCTAGGAACAATTTCACCTTTTGCTGTACGATTAGCAATAACGGACCGTGAACATGCCGGCAGGGTGTCAGGAAGGGTGTATGCTATTTCAACGATGGGATCGTTTATCGGCACATTTCTTCCGGTTTTAATCATGATCCCCCTGGTAGGAACCACAAAAACGTTCCTTTTATTCAGCGTTTTTTTATTAGCGGTAGCCTTGATTGGTTTGTGGCGTTGTTCAGGATGGCGAGCGGTATTGAGATTGATATGGATGCCGGTTATCCTGGCATTGGCTGCTTACTTTATGGTAAACACTCCCATAAAAAATACTTCTGGACAGATATTCGAAAGCGAGTCAGGCTACAACTATATTCAAGTGTTGGATATCGATGGCTTTCGTATGCTGCGTTTGAATGAAGGACAGGGGATTCATTCAATGTGGCATGAGGACCAATTGGATTATTTCGGTCCCTGGGAGCAGTTCCTGGCTGCGCCGTTTTTCAACCCAGCCATTTATGAACCTGAACGGGTTGAACGGATTGCCATCCTGGGTCTCGCGGCGGGTACATTCGCGCGCCAGGTGAACGAAATCTATGGTCCGGTTGCCATTGATGGTTATGAAATCGATCCCAAAATAATCGATGTCGGGCGAAAATTTTTTGCAATGAACCAACCCAATCTGAACGCCATCGCTCAGGATGGTAGGGTGGGTTTGCAGGGGAGTCAGGAACGCTATGATGTGATTGTCGTTGACGCCTACCGTCCCCCTTATATACCCTGGCATCTCACGACTAAGGAATTCTTCCAGCTTGTACATAATCATTTGACGGTTGATGGCGTAATGGCGATAAACGTGGGGCGATCGCCCGAAGACCGCCGCTTGGTGGATGCATTGGTAGGTACAATAAGCGCTGTTTACCCTTCGATTTACGTTATGGATGTGCCAGATACGTTTAATACAATCGTTTACGCAACTGTCCAACCAACGGTTATTCAAAACCTTTACGATAATCTGGTACATCTTTACTCACGACCTGATATCCACCCTTTGTTGATAGAATCCATCCAGAGAGTTGTGATCAACCAACAGCCAACCCCATCCAGCGATATTGTGTTTACGGATGATTGGGCTCCGGTTGAATGGATTACGAACAATCTAATTCTTGACTATGTCTTGTTTGGAGAAATTGATGAACTTGACGGGTACAGATAAAGGACCAAAATATATGAATGAATATTCAAAGCAAAAAGAATTGAATTTGAATCCGAACCGGGATGATCAAAAGGATTTTGGATGGGTTTATAAATTTTTAGGATGGGTGGTAACAATTCTCGTTCCTGTAGCACTTGTGCTGATATCGGTCAGGCTGGTGATGAGCCCTACTCTAGTACATTTTGAATACAACCAACCTGGATTTCCGCCCGATCCATATGGTTTTTCAAAAGAGGACAGGTTGTACTGGTCTCAGATTGCCCTGGATTACCTGTTGAATTCGGAAGGTATAAACTTCTTGGAGGAATTGCGATTTGAGGACGGCACACAGGTATACAATGCACGCGAACTTCGCCACATGCTGGACGTAAAGAATACTGTGCGCGTTGTGATATATGTTTTGTACATTTCAATAGGGGTGTTGGTCGCTCTGGGTGCCTTGTCGTGGCACAGCGGTTGGTGGGGGATGTATAAATCAGGATTATCCAGAGGGGGATGGTTGACCGTGTTTTTGATTGGGACGATAATCCTTTTCGTATTTTTAAGTTTCGGTATATTGTTTGTAGCTTTTCACAATGTGTTTTTCCAATCGGGAACCTGGACGTTTAATTTCAGTGACACTTTAATCCGCTTGTTTCCGGAACGCTTCTGGCGGGATATATTCTTAATTGTCGGAGGGTTGTCCCTGGCTGGCGGTTTCCTCCTCGGTCTTGGTTTGCGACCAAAAAAGTAATATTTATTCTGTTTGTAAGGGAAATAAAAGAAAGCCGGAAATATTTCACCGGCTTTTATTCCTTGATCGAAATGTGTTTAGTAGGTTTAATCGAAGACCATCAGGCCAATATCTGTCATTTCACAGCGCGTACCAAAACCTTTATTGGTCCCTGAATGAACGGAAAATGATAGTGTGCCTGGGGTGATATTCCCATCGTATGAATTGAAAACTTCTTCCCCATCTACAAAGAATGAAGCCCTTTGATCCTGAACGGCTAATATTAGCTCTGCTTCTCCCTCAGGGGTGGAAACCGGGCCGATGTAATGTTTGATGAGAACCTCCTCGTTCCCATTGACCCATTTCTTGAAAAAAGCCATATCCATCAAGACTTAAATAAACGAGATGAAAATTTTCATCATCCCTCTCGCCGAATACCCACCCGCATCCGGAAAATGGCCAGTTGGCGATATCGCTGGCTGAGCTCCATTTCACATCCGCCCGGATAACAAAATTCTCGGGTTCAAAATCCGTATTCCACCAGGTGAAAGTAGTTTAATTGGGCAAATTCCTGGTTGAAATCTTCAAAAGGTGTAAATTCTTCTCCGATCTCTGAAATGACTCCTTGGTCGTAGAGAAAATCCAGGTCGTCATTCATTTTTTGTTCCAACTCAGTCATCTCTTCAGGTTCTTCGGTGACAGTATCTTCCGTCTCTTCAACTACCTGCTCTTCAGTCGCTTGCGGTTCCTGTACAGCTTCAGCCGCCGAAGCGGTGTTTTGGGCATCGATTGCGGCTTGAGCGTCAGCTGTCTCCTGAGCTTGAGCAGACTTTTTCGGCGTCCGCAGTGGATTGCGCTTTCAACTGTTCGAGTTCGAGCGCCTGAGATGTCATGGTTAATTGGGCTCCGAGGTCAGGCTGCGCTGGTTCTTCCGTAGCATCGGATCCGAACGAACATGCTAATGTTATTAAAACGAGTGCTGCAGCAGCATAGTAATATTTTCTCTTTATCATTATCTCCTCCTGAGATGGAATTGGAAATTATTCAGACTGCATGTAAATTATTAATAGGAATGATAAATAACTTCTTCTAAATTGTCAACTTCTTTTGTGGGAATTGTCAAATTTAGCGCAAGGAGTTTCATTTCACGAACTCCGATTGAAATAAAAGCCTCCCAAAATATTATCTTCGGGAGGCTTTCGTCCTACGTTTGATATTGTTCAGCGAATTGCGACTTCGGTTTCTTTATCGAATATATGCATATTCTCCATGTTGAAGACCAACTGGACGTTATCATTTACATGATAACGAGAGCGGGGATCAACACGCGCTACAAAGACATTTTCGCCAGTTTTTAGATAGACGAAAATTTCATTGCCCATCAGCTCAGTCACATCAACTGTACTTTCCACAGGTTGTGCGATGATTCCCGGTGGTGCGAAATCGGGATTGTGGATATCTTCCGGACGGATACCAAAAATGACTTCTTTATCGATATGCTCCGCATAGGTTTCAATACGCTCATCCGGGATTGTAAGGATGAATGAGCCTCCCTCCACTACAACTTTTCCATCATCTCTACGTAATGTGCCAGGGAAAAAGTTCATTGCAGGTGATCCGATAAAACCGGCCACAAACAGGTTGTTAGGCTGGTTGTATAACTCCTGAGGAGCATCGATTTGCAGTAATATACCTTTGTTCATCACTGCAATGCGGCTGGCCATGGTCATGGCCTCCACCTGGTCGTGCGTTACGTAGATGAAGGTTGTCTGCAGTTCCTGATGCAATTTGCTGATATTTGCACGCGTTTCAACGCGCAGTTTTGCATCAAGATTGGATAATGGCTCATCGAGGAGAAATACCTTAGGCTCGCGCACGATGGCTCGTCCAACTGCAACACGCTGGCGCTGCCCACCGGAAAGCTGGCGCGGTTTTCGATCAAGCAGGTATTCGATGCCTAAGATTTCGGCAGCATCCTGGACTCGCTTTTTAATTTCCTGTTTGGGTGTTTTCCGTAATTTCAACCCAAAAGCCATGTTGTCGTAAACTGTCATATGTGGGTAAAGTGCATAGGATTGGAATACCATCGCAATATCGCGATCTTTGGGTGCGACATCATTAACCATTTGATCACCGATGAGGATGCTGCCCTCAGATATATCTTCCAATCCGGCAAGACACCGCAAGGCGGTTGTCTTCCCACAACCAGAGGGACCAACAAGGACAAGGAATTCTTTGTCCTCGACGAAGATGTCTAGGTCATTGACCGCAACGACATCTCCAAAGCGTTTATAGACGTGATCGTACGTTACGCTTGACATAAGATGAGATCTCCTTTCTCGATTTACGGGAATATAGTGAATCTATTATAGCCATACTTTTGTTAAAAGTAAATAATAAATGGAAGGAATCAGGAGCATTTTATAATATTTCAGTTGGCCTTGATCGGAAAGTTCCTGGCAAAATTATTTTGCATTTGCTAAAAGGTTGGCGCCCGTATTCACAGACTAAAGGTATACTTCAAATAAATTTGTTAATCTTGTCGAAACTCTCTGCTCAATTTAGAATTTGATTATGTCTAATGAAAAGATCACACCCATAAGGAAGCAATATTTAGAAATTAAAAGTCAATACCCAGATGCCTTATTGTTCTTCCGATTGGGGGATTTTTATGAAACTTTTGATCAGGATGCCGAGATCGCTGCCCGTGAACTGGATATTGTTTTAACATCCCGAAATGTAGCCAAAGGTAACCGTGTGCCGATGGCTGGTATCCCCCATCACGCCGCCGAGAATTACATTTCTCGATTGATTGAGCGCGGTTACCATGTGGCGATATGTGAACAGATAGGCGAGCAACCGCTGAAAGGGATTTTTCCCCGCAAAGTCACCAGGGTGGTTACGCCTGGAACCATCGTAGAGCCGGGTTTGCTGGCTGGCGATGAAAACAATTACCTGGCATGCGTTGTAATGGATGAAAACAAGCTTTTCGGAAGCGCTGTGACAGGCAAAGCGAAGCGAGCTGCTGTGGGGTATGTGGACATAACAACCGGTGAATTTGCTGTAACCGAGCTGGGGGGGAGTGATGTAATTAATTTACTGCGAACTGAAATCGTCAGATTGAACCCGGCGGAATTGTTGTATCCCGAATCACGCAGCCCGGGCGATGGATTTTCCGGTCATCTCACACCCTGGCCAGATTGGCGCTTCGAACCAGGACGCTGTGAAGGTGAATTGACGCGCCATTTTGATGTTGCATCGCTGGAAGGTTTTGGACTGCGCGGAAAAATGATGGCTGTCTCAGCCGCGGGGGCTATTCTTCAATATCTGAATGAGACCCAACCTGCGGCGGCAGACCTGCTGCAATCAATAAGCACTTACAGCACTTCGGAATTCATGAATTTGGATGCAGCCACTCGCCGCAATCTTGAGTTGACTTCTACAATAAGAGGAGCAAAAAAAGGCGGATTCTTATTGGATATTCTGGACCACACTGTATCACCGATGGGAAAAAGGTTGATACACGCTTGGTTCAGCAAGCCTCTTTTGGATATAAAACGGATAAATGATCGGCAGGATGGGGTAATGGTTTTTGTTGAGGACGGTTTGCTGCGCAATGAGGTCGTAACCGCGATTAAATCTTTGGGAGACCTGGAAAGACTAGCAAATCGTGTCGCAGGCGGCTCGGCAATTCCACGTGATATCACCTCGATACGAGCTACATTAGTCAACTTGCCTGAACTTATTGCACTTTTGCCGGATGGGGATCCGCGCTGGAGAATGTTATTTCTGAGTTGGATCCATGCGAAAAGGAATTGGCGCTGATCGAATCTGCAATTGATGAAGATCCGCCGGCCACATTGAAACAAACAGGCGTCATCCGCCGCGGATTTTCAGAGGAGCTGGATGGGGTGCTTGAGAGTTCAAGACATGCTCGTGAATGGATTGCAAATTTAGAGCAGATAGAACGAGAAAAGACAGGCATCAAAACATTAAAAGTTGGCTACAATAAAATTTTTGGCTACTATATAGAAGTCACGCGCACCAATACAGACCAGGTTCCTGAGGATTATATTCGAAAACAGACTCTAGTTAATTCGGAGCGCTATATCACACCCGAAATGAAAGAGTATGAGGCGCTGGTATTGAACGCGGAAGAACGTATACGCGAGATCGAAACACGGCTCTTCCGAGAGTTGTGCGATCGCCTGACTGGATCAACCGGGAAGATGATAAGGACCGCCAGGTCGATTGCACGATTGGACGTGTATGCATCCCTTGCGGAAGCAGCAGTGACAGGCGCTTATGTACGCCCCGAATTGGTCAACGAAGATGTATATATTGTACGAGAGGGTAGACATCCAGTTGTTGAGCAAACCCTGACAGGTAAACGATTTGTTCCAAACGATATTATCTATGCGGAAGGTGAACGTATTCGTATTATCACGGGGCCAAATATGTCCGGGAAGTCTACCCATATCCGCCAGGCGGCTTTGATACAGTTGATGGCGCAGATAGGCAGTTATGTGCCCGCGGATTCGGCTCGCCTGGGTTTGGTTGACCGAATTTTTACCCGTATTGGAGCACAGGATGAGATTTATGCCGGTCAATCCACGTTTATGGTAGAAATGGTCGAGACCGCAAATATCCTGCATCATGCGACATCACGCAGCTTAATCATTTTAGACGAGATAGGACGCGGCACCAGCACCTATGATGGTGTATCCATCGCCTGGGCTGTTGTTGAATATATTCACAATCATCCCCGTTTGCGTGCTAAGACATTGTTTGCCACGCATTACCATGAGCTGACCCAATTAGCGGATTTTCTGCCGGGCGTTCGAAATTTTAATGTGGCCGTAAGCGAGGCGGATGGACAGGTGGTATTTTTGCACAAGGTTGTGCCTGGTGGGGCGGACCGTTCGTATGGGATTCATGTGGGCAGGCTGGCAGGTCTGCCTGGTCCGGTTGTGCAGAGAGCGAGCGAAATTCTTTCCCAATTGGAGGCAACCTCCGGAAGTGCAGTGCCGATTGATCCTAATGCCTCAACACAGTTGTCGCTTTTTCCGGAGATAAATCCGTTGTTAGATGAACTGGAATCGCTGGACCTGAACGCGCTGTCGCCGATCGAAGCGCTGAACAGGTTGTGGGAGTGGCAGCAGAAATATGTAAAAGATGAAAACCAGATAGATGATTAGATTACCAATAATAACGACAAAACGATTATTCCGGCGCTAAAAATTTTGAATAACAAGGTAAATAGGTCAAGATTGTTGATTATTATTTTCGATAAATTTTAACATTATCTGCTTCGATTTCAAACACCCAGGTACCCAAATCTTCAATTTTGTACTCCAGATAAAGATGGTCATGACTGCGCTCGGAGTTGACCAATTCGATGGCGCGCTTGAATTTGAAAGTAACCATATCATTGTCCCATTCACCCTGCATATCAGGATCAAATCCTTTAGGCGGTTTAAAAGCCTGTTCGATACCATTTTCATCAAGAAGCAGCCTGAGAATTGTTTCAGGAATATCTACAATCCATAATAGATTTGCGATAGCTGTTTGTTCTAATTCAATAATTTGCTCATCTTCGCTCATTTCCCATTGGACGGGTGACCAGATTCCTGGTAAAGGGTCGGCATTTATGGTCTCCGGGTCAATATCAATCGGCATCGTAAAATCTCCTTATATCGATTAAGTTTTCTTTGCTTTAATGAGTTTGCCAGTTAATGTGCTGCCAAGGATCGCGTATGCGTCCGTCGGTAAATAATGACTTGCTGATGCGTCGAACAGGATTTGAAACGATGAAGGGAAATCCTCATCACCCAACCAGAATACAACCAGCAGTGATACTCTTGGGAGCGCCTCGAATTTAAATGAAGAGTCAGCCAGGGAAAAACGATGGCCGTTTAACTCCTTCGCAGACTGGTTGAATGAATCCTGCTCGTTTTGATATATCAGCGAAAGCTGCCGCCCAGTGTAACCCTGGAATGCCTGGTTGTAGAATTTTCCGTCAGGCAATTCAGAGAACGAAATCCACTTACCCGCTTTGGGAACGCCATCGGCTGTATCAAAATAATAAAGCAGCAGGACCCGATCCATATCAGAAAGTTTATGACCAGTGTGCACCTGGCTGGCAAGAAAATCCGGATAAGTTAGGGAGATATCCGTCTCCCATAGTTTGAGAATAAATCTCCCTTCCCCGGAATGATCGGGTTCAAATACAGAAGATGTGTTATCGGCCAATTGCTGAGGATTTTTGTGCGACAACCTATTTATGAGCTCTCTTTTTTTACGGGCGAAGCGGTCAATATCCACACTTAGTGGAATGGAATTTTTTGCCAAGTCTGTGACTCCTTGGAATAAGTTATTGGAAATTACGCACGCATATTTTTTTATGATCTAAGGTACTTGAATCTGGACAGCTATCTTGCATTCGCTGCCAGGTCAGTTTTTATCTCAATCATTATCTATCGTTGTGACAGCTTCTTCTAAAGTAGCGAATACAGAATAAGGCTTCAAGTTTTCTGCCTCGGGTAGTTTGGATTGCTCGGATCCGCGGCCGGTCAATACTAAAACCAACTGATTTATACCGGCGTTGATTCCGGCTTCAAGGTCGGTAAGCGCATCACCAATTAAATAAGAATTACTCAAATCGATTGAATGTTCCTGTGCAGCCTTTATAATCAAACCCGGCTGCGGTTTACGACAATTACAATCCTCTTCGGGTCTATGAGGGCACATGTAGAGACCATCAATTCGTCCACCGGCTTTTTGGATTTCCAACAAAAGTTGTTGATTTATCTGCTCAGCTGTGGTTTGAGGGATAATCCCACGTCCGACTACAGATTGATTTGTAATAATTATTATTTTTAGTGGTGAGGAACTTAGCAGGCCGAGAGCGGCTAATGCGCCTGGTAAAAATTTTATATCTTGCCAGCTTCTGATGTATGTGGAGCGGTTCTCTATGATAACCCCGTCTCGATCTAGAAAAATTGCTGGATGCATGTGGGCAATTATACCTTGGTCGATTAATTCAAGCCGTTATTCAGGATAAATCAGGAAACCAAGCTTGACCTGAACTTATAATGTAGATAGAATTTATCGCTAATATGGGATGGATACTCCCGGAGAAATAATTTATGGATGTTGAAAAACCTAATAATATCAAGCAAAATCTGGGGACACGCCGTATCCCAAAACTTCGACCGGCGCAGTTCCCCAATGCGGATGATATTGTTCATCAGGAACTGACAGGCATACCTCGATCGGAGGAAATGGTTGATATTCTGTTAGTGAATCCTCCTACACCTGATGGTGAGTTGTGGATTCGCAGCCAACACCGGGTGGGTCGTAGAACGCGGGAAAACATGGTTTGGCCGCAAGTTTCTCTGGCACAAATGGCAGCGATACTGGCGCCAACCTACAAAGTGGGGATCATCGACGCCAATGCCGAACGCTTGGATTGGGGTACTTTTACCGAATTGTTGGACAAATTCCAACCGCGTTACTGATTTAACCCAAATGACTGCCCCGACTTTGGAAAATGATATGTATGGATGTTTCCTTGCCAAAGCACGCGGGGCAAAGACGATCGCTTTCGGAACACATGTCACCCCAATTCCACGCGAGTCAATGCGGCCATATCCCAGTCTGGATTATGTTTTGATTGGTGAACCAGATCTTACAATTAGAGATTTATTGGACCATCTCGAAGGGAGAGTGAACCTGCGCGCACCTGAGGTTGAGCGTTTATTTGAGCAGCATGATCCGGATTACCTTCCAGCCGCTAATGAAGATGGGTCAATAGACATGCATGGAATTGCGGGTTTGGCCTGGCGGGATAAGGATCGGATTGTAATTAATCGACCTAGGGAATTTGTTTCAAGCCTGGACGATTTACCGATGCCGATGCATGAACTATTGCCGCTGGACAAATACCGCATGCCGCTTATCAAAGGTCCATTTACCTTTATCGTCACAAGCCGCGGCTGCCCCGCTGGTTGTACGTTTTGCATAAAACATGTCAGCTACCAATTTTCGACGAGAGTACGGTCACCAAAATTATTAGTCGAAGAAATGCGGCGATTAAAGGAATTAGGCATTCATAATATTCACATGTATGCGGATTTATTCACAGTAAACCGGGACCAGGTGGTTGAATTGTGCCAGATGATGATCGACGAAAAAATTAACATCAAATGGACCTGCAACAGCAGAGTTGATTTTGTGGATGAAGAGATGTTAAATCTGATGGGACAGGCCGGTTGCTGGTATATCTCCTGGGGAATTGAAAGCGGAAATGAACAAATTCTGCGCCAGGCGCATAAGGGAGCCTATCCGGACAAAGCAAAACGAGCTTTAAACTGGGCAAAAAATGCGGGGATAAAGAATTGGGGTTATTTTATTATCGGATTACCGGGGGAAACGGAACAAACCATCCGTCAGACGATTGAATTTTCAAAAAAGCTGCCGCTTGATATCGCTCTTTTCCACGTAGCCGCCCCCTATCCGGGGACTCCATTTTTCTATGAAGTGATTGAAAAGGGTTGGTTTCGTAAAGGTACACGTTGGGAACAGGTGGATATGGACCGGGGTACGGTTTTGGATTACCCGAATCTTTCCGCAGAACGTTTACTTTATTGGCAAAAGCGGGCTTTCAGAGAGTGGGCTTTTAGACCGGGTCCTATCTTTACGTATCTAAAAATGTTGTTATCGGATTGGTCGACATTCAAAACAGCCATAAGTGTGGGGTTCCAGCATCTCAGCTGGTCTTCTACAGACAGCGGTTCTCCGATCACGCGGGATCAATAATATACTTAGGGTATTGAAATAACCAATTGAATATTAGTTAAAAAGTAAAGTGCAGCGATTAATCTTTATCAATCGCTGCACCTAATAAATTTAATTTGATATATTCGCTATTTCGATGTTTTGACCTTATTTTGCAGCGTGCGTTCTAAGATTCCATCGAGTTCAGCATCATTTTTTGCTGGGCTTTGCTTCACCGGTGCGGCCGGTTCAACTTCAGTATCCTTAGTGCGTTCCATTGCTTCTCTTAAAGCCATTTCCATGGCTGTTGGAACTGCTTCTTCAGTTTCAGTATCCTTGCTTGCCGCCTTACCTCTTGATTTCGTCTCTTCTTTTTCGTACACATTATCGACAGCAGGAGGGACCTCTAAGGCCTTTAAGCTTAATTTTATCTGCTTCTTCTGGCGATTGACATTTAACACCATGACTTCGACTTCTTCTCCCTCAGTGATGACATCACTGGGTTTGCTGATATAGTCATGGGTGATCTCACTGATGTGAATTAAACCAGGACGTTCAGCTCCAATCTCAACAAAGGCTCCAAACTTCTCCAATTTAACGATCTTTCCTTTGAGAACCATGTCTTTCTTGATTTCTCGCCATTCAAGATCGAGGGGTTTGATCAAGGTTAATTCAAGACGATTTCTTTTTGGGACGATACGTTTTACCCATGCGTCCACAGTTTGTCCAACTTGGACGACATCTTCCACACGATTCACAGATTCTTTCTGAAGCTGTGAAATATGAACCACACCAGGAATTCCCAGACCTACATCTACTACCGCTCCTGCCAGGCTCGTTTTGATTACCGTCCCACTGTATTTTGTTTTCAGCTTAACATCCGAAAGTTCAGGAATTTCTTGATTTTCCACGCTGATTTCGGTTTCATTTTCCATCATAATTCTCTCCGATTATTTTAATGACAGCCACCTGGGAGGTGGATTTATTTAAATTCAGGCGAACAAAAACCCCGTCTTTTTAATTGCAGTTTTCGACGGGTTGTTAAAAACAAATATCAATTATGTCGGGGGATTCGCCCGTAGTCCACGATTATACCTTGCGATTTAATTACTGTCAAAGATTTGACTTCAAAAAAGCCCTCCAAATTTGGAGGACTTTTTGATGACTAATTCTCTGGTTGTCCTTCCCTTTGCAGAGTTTGAATTCCGTTTCGGACCTGGTTCAAGTAACGGTCTAATTCTAACTCCAGTTTTGTCAGGGTTTCTATCACATATTCGTCGGCCTCATAACGCGTTTTTTCTACATTAACTTGGGCTTGTTCAATGATTTGATCTGCCCGCGCTTGAGCGGCTTGTACAATCGCATCTCGTTCAATAAACTGCTCGCTTTTTTCACGTGCGATAGCAATTGTTCGATTGGCTTCTTCCTGAGCTTGGGCCAGGATGCGATCTCTTTGAGCAAGAAATTGTTGAGCTTTCTTGACCTCTTCGGGGATAGCTACTCGCATCTGGTCGATAATATCTAACATCCCGTCTTCATCGACAATAACGTTATTCGTAAACCAAAGGGGGCGGCTTTGATTTAATAAATCCTCAAGGCGGTCTACTAGATGTAATATGTCCATTGAGTTCCTCCCCTCAATGATGGTCAAAGAATTTGATAAACATTACCGGCTTAATGAAGTGCAATGATATACCATGAATAATTATACGCGAATAAAACGAAAAATGATGTGACCTGTTCAATCTCTTAGCGAGGTGAAAGGTACTACTTGCTGTTCTTCTCCCAGCTCCTGAAACCTGGTATTTAAAGCAATTTCTACATGTTTGGGGACCATACTGCTGACATCACCTTTTAAAGAAGCAATTTCTTTTACGGTAGAAGAAGATAAGAATGTGTGCTCTTCGGCTGTGATGAGGGAAACTAATTCAATGTCAGGAGCAAGACGGTGATTGGCCAGCGCCATGCGAAACTCGTATTCAAAATCTGAAAAGACACGCAGCCCTCGCACGATAACCTGCGCGCCAATCGAATGACAGAATTCAACTGTAAGACCGGAATAACCGAGGATTTTTATTTTTGGGGTATTTTTGAAAGATTGGGTTACGAGATCGATCCGTTCAGTTGGTTGAAATAAAAGCGATTTTAACGGTTTGTCATACACAGCGATTACGATTTCGTCAAACAATTGGCTGGCGCGAACCGCAATGTCAACGTGTCCAAAATGGATCGGATCAAAAGTTCCAGGGAATAAGGCTTTTACCATGATAGTATTTTACGATATTTATTGTAGTTTTGGGGATGAACTGCAATAGTGAAATTTTATCAGCTGATATCTCCCTTGCTTTCACTCCAGGCGTGTTGGAATGCTTCGGCTAACAGTTGATTTTCAGGCAAAGCAAGATCGGGATCAATTTCGAATAACGACTGGGCGCTGCGGCGTGCCTGGGAGATCAATTTGACATCTGTCAAATTAGCGAGTTTCAAATCTGTATATCCAGATTGCCGCGTTCCTAGAAATTGACCTGGGCCTCTTTGTTCGAGGTCATATTCAGCAAGTATAAAACCGTCGTTAGTTTCCACCATCACTTTCAAACGTTCATTTTCGATGGCTTCTTCTGAATTGGGTATTAAAAGGCAGTATGATTTGTCAGAACCCCTGCCAACCCGGCCGCGAAATTGATGAAGTTGAGCTAAGCCGAAACGGTGGGCGCCTTCAATCAGCATCACTGTGGCGTTTGATACATCAACTCCCACTTCAACGACGGATGTAGAAACCAAAATCTGGTAATCACCGTTTCGGAAACGGGTCATCACCATTTCTTTTTCATTTGCTGGAAGTCTTCCGTGCAGCAAACCGATTTCGAATTCGGGAAAGACATCTTCCTGCAGGTATTTGTGCTCCTCAACGGCAGCTTTGCTTATACTTTTATCGCTTTCTTCGACCAGTGGGTATATTACAAATGCCTGCCGGCCCTGTTCAATTTGGGTCCGGATCAGGGTATATACGCGCTCCCGTTCTAAAGGTGTAATGACATAAGTATCAACAATCTGGCGGCCAGGAGGCAGCTCGTCGATCACACTTAAATCAAGGTCACCATAGATGGTCAAGGCAAGAGAGCGTGGTATAGGAGTAGCAGTCAGCACCATAAGATGTGGGTTGGTTCCTTTTGAACGCAACCTTGCTCTTTGTTCAACGCCAAATCTATGCTGTTCATCAACGATAGCCAGCTGGAGATTTAAAAACTGGACGGGATCTTCGATGAGAGCATGTGTTCCGATCACAATTTTGATTGATCCATCTGCCAAACCAGCACGTATATCTCTTTTTTCAGACTCTGGGGTGGAACCTAACAACAAACGGATGGTTTCCACATTATTATCTTGATCTGCATGACCCTCGGGTGAGATTTGTTTCGAAAGCAATTCTACAAGGCTTTGATAGTGCTGTTCAGCCAATATACTGGTTGGCGCCATCAGAGCTGATTGTGCGCCATGCTGGGCAACGGCCAAGGCGGCCATTGCCGCGATCACGGTCTTTCCAGAGCCAACATCACCTTGAATAAGCCGGTTCATCGGATGTCCCGAAACAAGATCGAGTTGCACATCTTGCATTGCATTTCGTTGAGCGTCAGTTAATTTAAAGGGCAGCCGCAAAATTTTCTCATCCCACCACTGATCATCATATTCGAAAACGTCCGCGGTTCTCTCCTGCCAGGTTTTCTTTTGCTGTAAAACGCCAAGCTGCAGTAGGAATATCTCATCAAAGGCTATCCGGTATCGAGCGCGTTTTAATTCTTCAGTTGAATCGGGGAAATGGATTTGGATAAGTGCTTGTGGAAGACCCAATAAACTTTCCTGCTTGCGTATTTCTATGGGTAAAGGATCCACGATGCGCGGTGCCCAAAATGAAACCACCTGGTTCATTAATTTGCGCAGCCATCTTTGAGTGATTTTTGATGTCAATGGATAAATGGGAACGATGCGACTATGTATTTAAATGCTCATTTTCTAAAGGCTCCCACTCCGGATTATTCATTGTCAAGCGGCCCAAATATTGGTCGATTTTTCCAGAAAGTACAATCTGAAAATCCTTTTGAAAACTGCGTGCGATCCAGGGTTGGTTGAACCAATTAACCCGTAACGCAGCGCTTCCATCACTCACAATAACCTCCACAAGTTTTGATTTCCCGCCTTTCAGTGATCTGGTGTGAACACTCTGAACTGTTCCAATAACAGTGACTTCCTCCCCGTATCGCAAGCGGTTAATTGTTTTGAATTGTGAGTAATCATCATAACGGCGTGGAAAGTAGTACAACAGGTCTCGCAGAGTCGTAACACCCAATCGGTCGAGGTTTTTCGAATGATGCGGACCTACTCCCTGCAAGACTGAAATGGGCGCATCTAACGCGGCAGGTTCGGCAGGCTGCGTGGATATGTTTTCTGCTGTTTCAGGCTCGGATTCGGTTTTATCAAGATCTGCGCTTTCAGTTGATTTAGGCGAAATCTTCCTGTCAGAGTCGCTGTCTGCAGGAGCAGGTTCAACTTGCGTAACAGCAACTGGCTCCTCGGTTTTTTGTGGACTAACTTCAGTTATCTTTTGTCCATCGTGAAATTCGAAAGGCATAGCAGGTGCCCCTTCGACTCTTACAATTCGCTGCCACAGCCCATTTATTGCCTCAGATCTGGATTTTGGAGATAACCGTGAATAATCACGAATTCTGGTATTTACGGTTTGAATGATTTCTTCCTGGAGGTGATCTGCACGCGCCTGTGCTTCCCAGTGGTCCAACATCCTTTCCAATCCGCCCAGCACAGCCTGGTTATCGTAACCGCGCTCAGATTCCAAAATAAAAAATTTCTGCAATTTTTCGATAGAAGGTTTCATGTGTGAGTTATTCTCTCAATGTCATTTCACAACCGCCGCGAAGCCCAGACCATTTGGACCAACGTGAGTGCCGATCGTGGTTGTAACATTAATAATTATGGGATTTGATGGAATTTTCGTGTTGTACGCTTCAAGCAATCTCTCAGCGTCATTTTTTGCATTGGAATGCAGTAAAGCTAATTTTTCTAATGGACCCAGACCTTTCAAAAGGGAAAGCAAACGCTCAAAACCTTTACGGCGGGTTCGGACGTCTGCTATCCGGTTTGCCTGTCCATCTATCACTTCAATAAATGGTTTGACACGCAGCAGGTTGCCGATTCTTGCTCGGGCCCATGAGACACGCCCGCTGCGATGCAGAAATTCGAGTGTATCCAACATTGCGAAGACGCGCACCCTGGAGCGTACGTCCTTGATGCGATTGAGAATTTTATCTAATGGAGCACCTCCCAACGCAGCTTCTGCTGCTTCACATACCTGGAATCCGAGACCCAGCGTTAATTGTTCGCTGTCGATCACATGGATTCTGCCGCCAAAAGGTTCTGCTGCGAGGGATGCCGCATTGAATATCCCGCTGAAATTTTTCGAAACATGAATGGAAATTATTTGATTAAAACCTTGTCCAATAAGTTTTTCGAAAAGATGGTTGTATGTTCCGGAAGATGCGGTTGAGGTAGTTGGTGGGATTTGTAAATCTGGAAGCCGTTCATAAAACTCGCGTCTGGAAATATCGACTCCGTCTGCATATTCTTTCCCATCAATAATCAAGATATTTGGTATGATATGGATGTTTAACTCCTGGGCAATTTCTGGTGGGATATCCGCGGTACTATCGGTAACAATGGCTATTGGCATAAGTTGAAATGCTTTTAAAAATATCAGATGGCATTCTTTTAGATTCGAGAATCAATAAATTTATTCAATTGAAATAATGAAATGATAATGCGGTTGACATCCTTCGTGAATTTCAACCTCTTGTTCTGGATATGCGGAGCGGATAATATTTTCTATCTCTAATGCTTCTTGAACAGTCACATCCTCGCCGTAATACAAAGTAATAATTTCAAAATGATCGGCATGGGCATAATTCAGAAGTCCCAGACATGCCTGGTCAAGCTTTTGTGAAGAGACGATCATTTTACCATTGAGCAGGGCGATAATATCACCTTTATTTGCTTTAACGCCATCAAGTTCAACAGTACGGGTAGCGGTGGTTATCTCTCCAGTTTCCACATCCTCCAATGAGCAGTGCATTTCAGATACAACGTTTTCGAAGTCTCCGTCTGGAACTAAACAGAGCATTGCGCACAGTCCTTGGGGGACGGTTCTGGTTGGGATCACGGCCACATTTTTCGCACTGAAATCGGCCGCATTTTTGGCTGCCATGAATATATTCTTGTTGTTTGGCAGGATAATAACATTATCCGTTGGGAGTTTATCAATTTCTCGAATAATCTCCTCGGTACTTGGATTCATTGTTTGCCCACCTTTTATAATTGCAGCGACAGCCATGCTGGCAAAAATTCTTGCAATTCCTGAACCGGGCGCAACCGCGATAACGCCGATGTTCCCTGGCTCGAGAGGCATTATTTCAGGTTCTTGTTCCAAGCATCCTTTAGCCTGCCTTTCCATTTGGTCAACAAGATTCTCTTTAGCAACTTTTGTAACAATACCCAGGCTTCTTATATAATCCTCGGGCACATAATAATTCTCATTGGGGACATGGATATGCAGGCGGTAAATTCCATCACCCTCCCCAAATTGTATCGAAGTGCCTATATTTTCAAGATCACTGTAAAAATTAACCAGGTCGATGGCGGCATGAGAGCGAAAATCTACAATCACTTCCCAATCCTGTCCAGCCTCAACCGATTCTAATGAATTATCCAATACTAGGTCTGATAACGGCTTTACGGATGTGAGAGAAGTATCCAGAGGTTGTCCGTCGATATATCGCAGCATCCCTTCCAGTATGTAATACAAACCTTTACCGCCAGCATCCACTACACCAGCTTCTTTTAAGACGTCCAGTAATTCTGGAGTAAATTCGACGGATTCGTCAGCTGCGCTAACGACCTTTTCCAGCAGCAGGATCGGATCATCAGTTTCGGAAAGCGCCTCCTCAGCAGCTAACGCGACATCTTTGATTACAGTCAATATGGTGCCTTCTACAGGTCGCACGACACCCTTATAAGCTGTATTGCGCGCTTCGGATAAAGCTTGGGTGAATGTTTCGCCATCGAGCGCTTCCGATTCATCGACAGATCGTGCGAAACCGCGCCAGATCTGGGAGAGAATAACACCCGAATTGCCTCTGGCGCCCATCAGTGCTCCATGCGCAACAGCGTGTATCATTTTCCCTAAGTTGCTGTCGCCTGAGTTTTGTATTTCATCGTACGCCGCTTGCATTGTGAGCACCATATTCGTACCAGTATCCCCATCTGGTACAGGGAACACGTTCAATGCATTCACAATTTCCTGATTCGTACGCAGCCAGGTCAAACTGGCTTCTATCAGCCTCTTTAAAGCTTGACCATCTATGGGTTTTCTACGAAAGAACTCACGCCTTTGGGCGATCTGGGATTCCGATTTCATCAAACTTACTCCTCTACTCTGGGTGTGAATGAATTTCGGGTTGGGTCATCAATCAATATCACTGATCCGAAGACCCTGGACATGAACATTAATTTCATTCACCGGCATTCCCATTGCCTTTTCTACGTGATATCTGACAGTGTTGCACACACTGTTCGCTACGGATTTAATTCTTGTACCATACTCGATAATAACGTAAAGATCGATATTTATATTTACGCCATCATAATTGACTTCAACTCCATATGTAGGGTCTTTAACGATCACCTGAGTGAGACCGTCCATAATGTTTTTCGAAGTTAATCCCACGACTCCATACGATTCCAGGGCAGCCTGATAAGCGATACTGGCAATCGCACGCGGCATTACGTGGATACTTCCAAGCGGTGTATTTGCATCAGTCATAATTGTCCTCTCGTTAATTCTATTGAATCAATCTATCAATTCTATACGATTTTCTTGAAAACCTAAATGGTTTGTGGTAATATTGTGCGGCTAATTCAATAGATGTTTTTTGATGAATTATTCAAAAGTGATTCTAATTGAATTATATCCGTTTAGGGAAAGTTCTAGGAAAGTCGATAGCTTAGAAAGGAATTTAAAATGGCGAAATGTGCCAATTGTGGCAAGAAAACGAGTTTTGGACGAAATAGACCGTGGTCGAAAAAATCAACCCAGCGGACATTTCGACCAAATTTACAGACCGTTACGGTTATGGATGGGAATACAAAAACACGCAAAGTATTGTGCGCGAAATGTATCCGTACATTGGTAAAGACTAATTGATAATATTACCGAAACGATAAATTAGGAAAGATAAAATCACAGTCTGCGCTGTGATTTTTTATTTTAAATTTTAATGAGCCGCAATCAAAAATAGCTAGACATATTTTAAAGAGGTGGATTCAAAGTGTAATAGACCCATAACCAGAAGGGTACCAATCCGCCAACCGTGATCAATGCCAGTAAAACCAAAACCCAGATTATCCAATCAATGCTCAATAGATCATCAAAGCGATTATTTGGTTTAACAGCGGAGGTATCTATTGAATTGCGATAAGCTGCAGGTTTTGCATTGGCGCTGCTGTGGAAAGCGGGGCTTGAATCTAATTCCGAAGTATGACTTGTCGATGAATTCGCTTCCGTAGTTCTTGTTGTGTGGGGAGTTTGTTGAATCGTGGACTCAGCTTCGACCTTTTTAGAATTCTGACTGATATCGACAAGCGCTCGACCCATTTCACCAGCAGTTTGAAACCGCTGTGAGGCATCTTTAGAAAGAGCCTTCATAATCATTCTTTCAAGAGGGATGGAGATGTCAGGATTAGATGAACGCGGGGATAAAGGGGGCGCTTCGCGGTGAAGGCGAGCCAATTCTTGAGATGTGCTGGCTTTAAAGGGTAAATGTCCCGTCATCATCTCATACATTATCACTCCCAATGAATAAACATCCGAAGCCGGAGAAGGTGCGCTGCCTGAGGCTTGTTCTGGCGAAAAATAATTTGGAGATCCCCATACTACCTTTTCTTTCTCATCCGGTTCAATAGTTGACAGGGCGCGAGCAATTCCAAAATCAGCCACTTTTAATAATCTATCTGGTGTTACCAGTATATTCAGCGGTTTAACATCGCAGTGAACCAATCCTGCTCTATGAGCGTATCCGATACCTGCACAAGCTTGTGTGAGGATTTGAATGGTCTCTTCGGGACTGAAGCGTCCATGCTGTTTGAACAGCTTCTTCAGATCTAATCCGGGTACGTATTCCATAACAATAAACAAACGGTCGGAGTCCAATCCGAAGTCATGCACAGTTACGATATTCGGATGCGATAATTTTGCTGCAGCTTTCGCCTCCTGGCTGAAGCGCTCACGGAAATTTGGATCGTTTGAAAAATCTTTCCGCAGGGTTTTAATGGCAACAGTGCGTTCGAGCATTTGATCGCGTGCTCGGAAAACCATTGCCATGCCTCCGGAACCTATTCTTTCCTCCAGCACGTAACGATTATTTAATAGTATCGGTTCAGACATTCTTAATTATCAAAATTTTATGGATATATATAAATTGGATGTGTCCCAATTTTGAGATAGAAGAATTTTTATAAACGATTTTAAAGGATTATACCAATCAAGATTTCCTAAATTTTCCTCGGTCAGGGATTATTAAAAATCGAGTAAAATCATGTTTGTATTTAAGAAAACCCTCGACGTGCAATTTAATTTATGAAAGATATGAAATTCTTACGCCATAGGAAACCGACAGATATTCTGCTTTTCGCCATTCCGCTTGCGATTATGGCGAGTTTACTGAATTGGGGAGAAACTTACGTTTTCGGTCTCTCAGCAATTGCGATAATACCCTTAGCGGGATATATTGGAGAAGCGACAGAGGTTCTGGCTGCATATACAGGACCAAGAATTGGCGGGTTGTTAAACGCAACTTTGGGGAATGCTGCCGAGTTGATCATTTCTATTGTAGCAATCCGGGAGGGATTATTAGATCTGGTCAAAGCTTCAATCGCTGGATCAATCATTGGGAATGTGCTGCTGGTGTTAGGCATGTCGATGTTGTTGGGCGGCATAAAAAATGGTATCCAATATTTCGACCGACGGCGAGCGGGGAATAATGCCATCCTGCTGGTGCTGGCGGTTATCGCTCTGGTTATTCCTTCAGTTCTGAGTAGTTCTATAGGTCCGAGGGAAAGCATAGAAGTTGAAGCCTTGAGCATTGGTGTAGCGGTGGTAATGATTGTTCTTTACATTTTGGGACTATTGTACAGTTTCAAAATGGATGGTGGACCTCTTACAGCGCGTTCGAGTGTTGAGGTGCATCCTGAAGAAGAACGCCAGAACGCTAAAGAATTTGATAAGGCACATCACCATTCTTCCTGGTCAACGCGAAAATCGTTACTTGTCCTGGGATTGGCGACAGCTGGTGTCGCCTATATGAGCGAACTGCTGATTGGGTCTGTAGAGCCAGTAGTAGCCAGTTTGGGTATATCAGAGTTCTTTGTGGGTATTATTCTCATCCCAATTGTTGGAAATGTGGCGGAGCATCTGGTTGCCGTGAAAGTCGCTATCCAAAACGAGATGGATTTGAGTGTAGAAATTGTTAATGCCTCCAGTTTGCAAATTGCCTTGTTTGTTGCGCCAGTCCTGGTGTTTGTAAGCCTGATAATGGGAAATCCGATGAAGCTGATTTTTCATGAGGTTGAGCTGCTGGCAATAGGTGTTGGTATATTAATTGCTGCCCTGGTATCATCAGATGGAGAGTCAAACTGGCTCGAGGGGGCTGAACTTCTTGCAGTTTATTTAATATTAGCCCTGGCGTTTTTCCTGCTCCCCATGTAATTTAATACAGGTGAAGGAATTCGTGTTGTATGGTTACGATTCGATCGTTGTTTAATCGTTGGGTGATCGCAGGTGGAATCATTTTTGCCTGCATACTATTCTTTATTTTTACCTTGTCCGTCGTCTTCATTCGTTCAGGATCGAGCCCTGAAATACCTGCAACGGCTGTATTAAGTGTGATCCCAGCCCCTACGGCTATGGTAGGGGATTTATTACCTACGTTGGTATCAACTGCTGTCAATGAGGTTGAATTTGACCCAAATACCCCACCAGGGGAGATAACGGTAGGGACATTTGTTAAAGTTGTAGGAACCGGGGGAGATGGACTTCGCCTGAGGGATGAACCGGGATTGGACGGTAAAGTCAGGCTGCTTGGGGATGAAACAGAGGTCTTCATCGTAAACGAAGGCCCGCTTGATACCGATGGTTACATCTGGTGGTATCTCGTAGGATCATATGATGAAACCCGGCAAGGATGGGCAGTCGCTGATTTTTTATCGATTGTTGATAATCCTTGACCAATAGATAAGGACGGACGATATGGATAAATTTACGCCTACTGGAATTACCGCTGATCGCGAAAAAAGAGAAGTTTTGATTACCTGGAGCGATGGGCATAAAAGCATATACTCATTTTCGCTTCTTCGCAACGCTTGTCCGTGCGCTGAATGCAGGGGCGGTCATGAAAAAATGAGCGCAAATCCGGATCCCGAAGTATGGTCACTCCCCGAAGAAAATACTTTAAAAACCAGGTTAAAGAATGTTGAAGCTGTTGGAGCTTACGCGATTACAATTGAATGGGAAGATGGGCACCATTTTGGGATTTACAATTGGAATTACCTGCGTGCTCTATGTCCGTGCTCTGAATGCAGATCATAAATAATCGCGCAGATTGTGTTCAACTGCATATGCAGCGGCTTCTGCCCGATTGCTTACCCCCAATTTTGAAAGAATACTGCTTACGTAATTTCGCACTGTTCCTTCCCCCAGGAATAACGCTTTAGCAATTTCTCGGTTGGTTTTTCCTTCGGACACTAGCAGTAAGACATGGCGTTCCTGCTGGGTGAGTGCAGAGAATGCGGAGGCTTCTTCTTCCTTAGCGGCTTTCCGCACCTCTTGGAAAATTCGCTGCGTAACCGCAGGATCCAGCAGCGCTTCACCGCGTCCTACAGCCTCGATAGCTCTTACAAGGTCCTCGCCCCCGATTTGTTTAAGCACATATCCTGCCGCGCCGGCTCTTATTGCTGAGAATAGCATTTCATCCTCGGCATAAGAGGTGAGCATAATAACCTTTGAATCTGGGTAATTCTCTGTGATTTCCTCACAGGCTTCGATCCCCGATCCTCCAGGCAAGCGGATATCCATGACAACTACATCCGGGGAGTATGCATCAACGCGTTCAATCGCCTCCCTGGCTGTGCCAGCTTCAGCTACAACCTCAAAATTTGGATGGCGTTCAAGTAGAGCCTTTAATCCTAAACGCACAACTTCGTGATCATCTACCAATAAAATTCTTTGTTTGGCTGCCATTACGCTCTCCAGAGTGAGAGTATAGTCTATAAAAATGTATGCTGCAAGTTCATATTAGTCCAGGTAGAAGCGCGGCACACGTCTATTTATCCCACATACCACCTCATAATTAATTGTGCCCCAAAGGTGAGCGAGATTTTCGGCGCTTATCCTTTCTTCTCCCTGCCGCCCGATAATAACAACTTCATCCCCGACTTTTGCAGATGACACATTATCCAATTGGATCATAATCTGATCCATACAAATCCGTCCAACCACAGGCACTGCCTGCCCTCTGACCAATACCCGATTACCCATCACACGCCTGATACCATCCGCATACCCAACAGGTACCGTACCAATCTTTTCTTTTTTGCTGGCAACGTATTCATGACCATAACCAACACCTGTCCCGGGAGGCACATCCTTTACCTGGCAAAGGGTCCCTTTCCAGGATAAAGCAGGTTGAAATGTTTCCGGCAGCTTGATATCAAGCGAGGGATGCAGTCCATATATTGATATACCCACTCGCACCATATTAAGATCTGGCCGAGGGACGAATAAGCGAAGCGGCAGAATTGGAGGCATGCACCCATTGTGGATTAATGTTTAAATTTTGCAGATCATCTAACACTTTAATAAAACGGTCTTCTTGCAGTTCTGCAGATCCTTGATCACTTTCATCTGCACGTGCAAAATGGGTGAATATCCCCTCGAAAAGAACACCGGGTTTATTCGAAAGATATAACGCAAGCTCGAGGGCCGATTCGAAAGATACGCCAAGGCGGCTCATTCCTGTATCAACATTCAAATGAACCCTGGCTGCTGAATCCGAATTACCCCAAAGATTTGATACCGTGTCGATTTGTTCTACATCCCATACAGCGAAGGATATTTGGTTATCAATAGCGGATATTAAATGTGCTGGGGGTATGTAGCCTAATACGAATATTTTTTGTTCAATTCCAGCGTTTCGTAATTCCAGCGCTTCTTCGATTCTGGCCACCCCAAACCATGCCGCTCCACCTTTGAGTGCGGCATTGGCGACAGGTACAGCGCCATGTCCATAGGCGTTGGCTTTGACAACCGCCATTACTTCCCCCCCAGTCAGGGTTTTTATGATGCGTACGTTTTCCTCGATACGCGGATAGGTCAATCTCTACCCAGGAGGATTGTTCATTTAAAAAATGCATATTTTAGAAGTTATGCTTACGGTTCATACCTTTTTATCACGCCTGAAATCAACAAAACGATAGCCGACGCCTCGCTCAGTGAGGATATATTTTGGATTGGCCGGATCTTCTTCGAGCTTTTTCCGCAGGTAGTTAATATATAAGCGCACGTAATGCGGCTCGTCCCGGTATTCGTAACCCCATACTTTAGCCAACAGCTGATCATGAGTGATCACCCAGCCGGCATTTTGGACCAGGTGATAAAGTAACCGGTATTCGGTCGGTCGAAGTTTTACTAATTCATCGTCCACCCATATTTCGCGTCTGTCGAAATCGAGTTTTAAGCGATCGTCTACTTCAATCAATCCATGTGATGCGGCGCCAACAGTCTCCGTTCTCCGTAAAACGGCTCTAACCCTGCTGACCAACTCGCGTGGGCTGAAAGGTTTGGTCACATAATCATCGGCGCCTAATTCAAGTCCCCGTACGCGGTCATCTTCTTCGCCTTTGGCGGTCAACATGATAACGGGTACTGTACTGGTCTCACGGATTATTTTCAGCACTTCAAATCCGTCAATATCGGGCATCATAATATCCAGTAACACCAAATCCGGAAGTTTGCTCCGTACCTGGTTAATCGCCTCTGTCCCGTTAAAGGCTTCTATGACTTGAAAGCCATCGTGTTCTAAATTCAAACGGATGAAGCGTACCATTCTTTCCTCATCATCCACGACTAAAATCAATCAATTCTTAAATTGTTCGTTTGACATATTTATGCTCCAATCAAATGATTATTAATATCTGATACGAGAATTCCTGTTTTTATGACTGAATGACTTCCTCAGAGAAGCTAACCACAATTGCGGAAATATTATCCGGTCCACCTGCTTTATTGGCCGCTTCGACAAGTTTTGAGCATGCGATTTGAGGTGTTTGTGATTCTGTAATCAAGGTAGATATTTGCTTTTCCGAAATTACTCCCCACAGACCATCTGAACATATTAGCAAATTGCTCGAAATCAAGCAACGAATAGGAATACAGGTCTGGCTCGCTATATTCTATCTGGCCCAGAGCACGGTAAAGTACGTTTCTCTGTGGATGAGCGGCAGCTTGTTCGTCGGTCAATTTTCCCAGTTCTTGCATGCGTGAAACAATGCTGTGATCGCGGGTGAGTAATTTTAAATCCCCCTTTTTATCAACAAAATATGCGCGGCTGTCACCGATATGTGCAATAATTACCTGGCCCTTGTAAATCACTGCAATTGTTAATGTGGTACCACCTCCAGGTACTTCTTCGCTAACCCGGTCATGGGCGCTGAGCATGCACGATCGCAGAATATCTTCAATATGATTTATTCTTAACTTATTATCAGTACCTGACATCAGGTCAAGATTATTATTAACAAATTCAATATATACGCTTTGAATTGCGATTTTACTTGCCAGATCTCCATTTTTGTGTCCACCCATACCATCTGCAACAGCATAAACTCCAATTGATTGATTCAAGTTGTTTGATATCAGGTTAGTAGTATATGCCAAAATTGCATCCTGGTTATGGTCTCGTTGTTTGCCCACCGAAGTTTCCCAGCCGACGCTAAACAAAGAATATTGGCCGCCATATTCTTCTACCGTCTCTCGAGATTTTATACTTTTTTGATCGGGATCAATAGCAGAATGGTTATCCAACCCTATTTTATTTTTTCTAAATAATCCTCTAATCGCGCTCAAACCATTTGTCAAGTATTCCTCCAGGCAATTCACGATAAATTGGTAAGCCGAAGAATATTATAGCCAGCACCACTTTGAATTGTAAAGCAAAACATGATACTCAAACTTGATACAAAAGAACCTGCCGGATGGAACGTGTGACAGGTTCAAAGATGAAAAGCATTTATATCATCGATACTAACGCCAGTCGCGTTCACCTTCAGGCTTGTTGACTAAAATATCTTCGATGCTTTCCATCACATCCTCAGTCAATTTATCCACAATGTCTATGGATTTTATGTTTTCAACGATTTGATTTACCTTCGAAGCGCCAGTAATTACAGTGGACACATCAGGATTTTTCAGGCACCATGCCAGCGCAAGCTGGGCCATCGTGCATCCTAATTCATCCGCTATGGGTTTCATCTGGTTTACTTTTTTTATCCTGCTTAGAGCTTCCTGGTCATCAAAACGTGGTTTAAGCCAGCCATAACCCTCCAGTGTTGCGCGGGTGCCATCAGGGATGCCTTTGATGTATTTTCCGGTCAGTAACCCGCTGGCTAAAGGGCTCCAAATAGTCGTACCTAAGCCTATTTCATTATATAGATGGGCGTATTCAACTTCTACTTTTTCACGGTGGAACATATTGTATTCGGGTTGTTCCATCACAGGCGGAATCAAGTGTTCCCTGCGAGCGATCTGGTAAGCTTCCATAATCTGACGCGCATTCCATTCGCTCGTTCCCCAATATAAAACTTTACCCTGGTTGATCAAATAATTCATCGCTCGCACTGTTTCTTCTATCGGTGTAGAAATATCTGGCCGGTGGCAGAAAATAAGATCGACATATTCCATTTGAAGTCTTTTCAAGGCAGCCTCAGTGCCCTCCAGGATGTGTTTGCGCGAAAGACCGCTGTCATTGGGACCTTTACCTCCCCAAAAGATCTTGGTCGAGATGACCAGGTCAGAGCGCTTCCATCCGGCTTTTTTGATCACCTCCCCCATGATAATTTCAGCTTCGCCATTAGCATAAGCCTCGGCGTTGTCGAAAAAATTAATCCCATCATCGTAGGCCTGGACCATCAATTTGTAAGCGAGATCGACATCCGCCTGGTTAGCGAATGTCACCCAGGCGCCGTAAGACAGCGCAGAAATGCGTAATCCAGATTTACCTAAATACCGATATTCCATTATTTACTCCTGTATTCATTGTTTGAAAGATTATTTCAGGTGTGAGGATAATTTGCAATCGTTTGAATATTTTCCTTCTTTTTTCAGATCAACCCTGATGAATTCACCTCAGTTATCCGTAAGTACTTTGTGAAGACAAATCAAAATCCACGGAGATTAATCATACGGGGCAGTATATCACGCACAAAGAAATGTTCATTAATTTTTAAGATTGTGGTATTATTTTGCGCTGCTTTATTTAGTTAAAATTAGTAGAACATCAAAGTGATCACAGAATATTGAAAATTTTATCGTACAAAGGAGTAAAAGCATGAAAAAATCTTACACAAAAACAGGGCGCTCATGCCGGGTAACGTTTGAATTGCCTGCAGAAACCAACGCCACCGAGGCAGTGGTTTGCGGCGAATTCAATAACTGGAGCACCAGCGAAAATCCTTTAGAGAAACGGAAAGATGGCAGATTTTCTGGCACTTTCTCTCTGAAAGCCGGAAATTCTTACCGGTTCCGCTATTTGCTTGATGGTGAACGGTGGGAAAACGATTGTGAGGCGGATGATTATCTTCCCAATGAATTTGGCACTGATGATTCAGTAATTCGAATATAGAAGACACGGGATTAATACGAGACCAGCCCCAGAAATTAGCGGGCTGGTTTTTTGCTTAATCCTCTTGTACCAACTCGAGATAATCCCTGGTCATGGGTTCATCAGTTGAAGCGCCCAGGAATTCGATCAACGCCGTAGCTACCTGGGCTTTATGTTC
This sequence comes from uncultured Chloroflexia bacterium, assembly GCA_963753725.1. GTDB lineage: Bacteria > Chloroflexota > Anaerolineae > Anaerolineales > UBA4823 > CAVWDI01. The sequence goes on from CAVWDI010000012.1 coordinate 140,795, forward strand.
GGCATCATGGCGGCTCCAGGTGCGGCTTTTAACTTCAAGGAAATAACCTAATTCAGGTTGGTCAACCCGGTCCAGGTTGATATAGAACTCGGTACCCTGGAAGAGCACCCTCCAGCGTTGGCGATCTTTTTCAACAAAGACCTCATCAATCGGATTAAAATACTCCCGGAAGAAACGTAAGCTATGGGCAGCCGGAGCATAAAACCGGCTGCGAGAGAGCAGAACGTCGCTGGGAAAGGCATATTCTTCTTCGGGTCCAATCAAAGTCAGTCTGTAGCGAATATTGCTCACTTTCCCATGTTCATCAATGAACTCGTCCTCCCTGTATCGCAAAGTTCCTTGCTGGGGGTCTGAGAAAATAAAATACGTGTCATATTCATGGTAATGGCGTTGATATAAGATCTCAATCTCGGGTTTTTCGATCGCTTCCAATACCGTTGCGCTGTCCGGAATACGTGATTTTGCCTGCACTTCAAAACTCTCTTCTTCAGTTGCTCCGCCAATAGCGACCAGTTTTGAGAGCACCGATTGTTCTCGTTGAATTAAAAATGTGTCAATTTGGGACGCATACTCATTCGCAAGCTGGTGCAGATTCAATTCATCAATTGTTGTAAATTCACGATCACGCATCAACCAGCGGCCATTGACCATGACGTCTGTCACATCGCTTGATTTCGACGCATACACCAGCTGGGAATAAATTGATTTAGGATCTCGTTTGAAACGTGGGGAATTGTGTAAGGTTGATATGTCTACCAGAATTAAATCTGCCTTCTTCCCCGGTTCAAGTGACCCGGTTATATCCCCGATATGCAGAGCATTCGCTCCCATGCGGGTTGCCATTTCCAATGTTTGTGCAGCCGGTAATACAGTTGGGTCGTTATTTACACTTTTAGCTACAAGGGTTGCTAATCGCATTTCTTCAAACATATCCAGATCATTATTCGAGGCGGGACCATCGGTGCCAATCCCAACCTGTATTCCTGCCCGGATCATATCGTTAACTGGAGCAAAACCAGAAGCCAGTTTCAGATTCGCTGTAGGATTATGGGCGACACCGACTTTGTGATGCAGCAGCGTTTGGATTTCGTCTTCATCGATGTGGACACAATGCGCCGCGACAACTTTTGCATCAAATAAATTCTGCTTACTCGCATAGGGGACTACCGGCATACCGTGTTCTTCGCGTGACTGTTCTACTTCCAAAGCAGTCTCTGCTATATGTGTGAGAAGCGGTACATCAAATTCGACCGCAAGCTCAGCTGTAGCATGTAGGATTTCCTCTGTGCAAGTATAAGGAGCATGTGGAGCGACGGACGGGATTATCAATTCATGGTCTTTCCAATCTTCAATGAATTGTCGTGCTGCTGCAAGTGATTCTTCGTAGAAATCAGCATCAGGGGTATGGAATTTCATAACTGTCTGACCACATATCGCCCGCATACCAATTTCAGCTGTTGCCTGAGCGACGTGATCTTCAAAATAATACATATCCGCAAAACAGGTAATCCCGGAGCGAATTTGTTCAAGACAGGCTATTTGGGTACCCAATCGGACAAAATCAGGGGATACGAATTCGCGTTCTACCGGCATCATATATCCCAGGAGCCAAACATCAAGACGCAAGTCATCGGCCACGCCGCGAATTAAAGTCATGGGGACGTGTGTATGCGCGTTGATGAGACCTGGCATTAATACTTTTCCGCCGCAATCTAAAAACTCGCTGGATTTGTATTTTTCGATCAGCGAATTTTCGGGTCCTAAATCAATGATCTGGCTGCCATGGACTGCGACTGCGCCGGGTTCATAAAGATTTAAGGCTGGATCCATCGACAAGACTACTGCATTTGTGAGTAATTGATCTATGTTTTTTGGCACCTGCATCTCCGTTTTTTATTGTAATGCGATCACAAATTGCGGATTGCGTTCAAGCTGTGGTTCAGTGCCCATCGCGGGGCATATTGGGGTGGACCGCCAAAGAAGGGTGTTACATGTTCTGTTCCATCCGGGGTAATTACAACCAATTGGATTTCCACTATATCGGATACTGATTTTGTTGAAGTTCCTACACACACCTCCGCCTGCCGCGTTTCCCGATAGTTTTTTGAAATGGCTAATAACTCATTCCCGGAAGGAATTTCAGTGAGCGCTTCTCCGCCAATGAAGACGCCTTCCAGGTCGTTTTCAGGAACACGAGAAGCAGAAGAGAGATGGCGGATTAAGGATCCTCCCAGGCCAGCTTCAACGACTACCAGCCGCCATCCCTTTTGTTTTAATACTCGCAGCGCGATTTCCTCAAGGGTATCCTCATCAAATCCATATACCCAATTACCAAGCCGGGATAGGATTTCATCCTCAGTCCTGGCAATTAATTCATCAGCATCTTTTTCGGATTCTGCTTTGGCGGTAATACGCACATCAACTTTCCCGGAATGGGCAGCTAATCCCACAGTAGGATTGCTGAGCAATTCCAGGTCACTGATGCGTTCATCAATTAGCGATTCTCCGGCGCCTGCAGTATGAATGATGCGTGCTTTAATAATTCCTGTGAGCTGGTAATGCTCTTTAAGATAAGGGAGTACTGCGTTCTCGAGTAAGTATTCCATCTCGCGCGGTACTCCAGGCAGCGCGATTACTGAACGGTCGAACGATTGAGCGATAAAAGCGGGTGCAGAGCCTACTGGATTCTCCACAGCTATTGACCCGGCTGGGACAAATGCCTGGCGGCGGTTATTTTCTGTGGGTGTCCGCCCGTATTTTTTGAAGCGTTCTATGATCTGATCCCATAATTCCGGCCTGTATTCGGTATCGATACCCATGGCAAGCGCAACTGCTTCCCGTGTTGGATCGTCTATGGTCGGTCCCAGGCCTCCGGTAGTGATAATAATTTCGCATCTTTGCAATGCATCTTGAATCGCGGCAGCAATGCGCTGGGAATTATCACCAACAGTGGTTTGCCGGTAAAGGTCAATCCCAATATCACGTAGTTTTCGAGCGACAAACCTTGAATTAGTATCAACGATTTCTCCGAGAAGAATTTCGGTACCGATTGTGATAATTTCCGCTGCTGGCATGTTTTGTTTTTAATCTCGCGACGAACTGTTTTTAGAAATGTAAATGAGTTTTTCCATTTATAATCGTGTTGAATCATCCAACAAGATTAGACTACATTGTACTCTTGGATTACCCGGTCTTCATCGAATCAAGCCGAAGGGACTCACCCTAAAATGCTGTACTCGTACTGGCCGCGAACCAGGTCTCCGGTCTCAAAGCGCTCAATCGAGAACAGGTTAATATCATCCTGCGGCTCTTTGCCTCTTAGGATCAGCGCCGCCATCATTTCGCCAACAGCCGGACCAAGCTTAAAACCATGACCGCTGGTTCCGGCACATACATAAAGACCTTCTACTCCTGGTACAGCATCCATAATGTGGTGCCAATCGGGAGTGATATCGTACAAAGAGGCGTAACTGCTGTGGACATGGCTGCGCTGCATGGCTGGATATCGCAGCGCGGCTCTTTCAGCGAAACTGGATATAATTTCCAATTCAACCTTCTCATTGAATTGATCCGGGTTCAGGACCCGATCTTCCGTTTCTTCTTCGGGAGAAATTGATCCAACCATCATCAAACCGCCCGTCTCGGGACGCAGGTAAACCTGGGAAATAAAATCCGCCCAAATCCCATATCCTTTCAGATCGGAGGGGGGCCTATAAAGGACAACTTTCACCCTGGCAGTATTAATGGGGACATCGATTCCAATTTTTTTCAGCAAATCACGGCTCCATGGTCCGGCAGTGATAGCAGCTAGCGCCGGCATAGATGTCACCTTGATTCGCTTTCTACGCCGACAATTTTTCCTTTGTCCGTCTTGAACCCGGTAACCCGGGTGCCTATTTGAATGTTTGCTCCCATGCGTTTAGCCGCCTGGGCGAAACCATCTGCTGCAGCTGATGGGTCGCAGTATCCGCTGCCAATTTCGTAGGCACCCCCGCCTATTCCATCGATAACCAGGTTAGGATCGATCTCTTGAATTTCTTGAGGTGTAACGAATTGGGTGTTAATTCCGATTGATCTCTGTAGAGCAATATTGGCTTTCAGACCCTCGACATCTTCAGGTCTCACGCCGATTATAAAATTTTCCTGGGTAAATACTGGCTTGGCTCCTGTGATCTCAGTGAAATTCTGCCACACATTAACTGAATCGAGCGCCATACGTGCAGTTACCTCGTTCGAATAATGCTGGCGAACGATTGCGCTGGACAATCCCGTCGGGCCTCCCGCGATGAATGATTTTTCGAGCAGGGTCACCTTGGCGCCTTCTTGAGCAAGGTGAAAAGCGGTACAAACGCCGTTTATACCCCCGCCAATCAGGATCACATCCGGACTTTCTTTCATTCCATCCTCCAAATTTAGATAACATTTAATTCCCGGCTTGATGATTATATACAAAAAGTGCAGTGGAGGGAATTATCGCCACTGCACTTTTATTATTTCCGAACGAGTTTATCCAGAATCAGCGCTCAATCAATCCCAAGATATGCTTTTTGAACCATCTCATTTTGACGTAAATTCTCGGCGCTGTCGTGCAGTACGATTTCACCGCTCTGGAGGACATAACCCCGATTAGCTACAGATAAAGCCATCTGCGCATTCTGTTCAACCAAAAGGATGGTTGTTCCTTCTTGATTGATTTCAACAATCGTATCAAAAATGCTCTCAACCAATACGGGTGCGAGTCCCATAGATGGTTCGTCCATGAGCAGCAAGTTCGGGCTCGTCATGAGGGCGCGGGCAGTTGCAAGCATCTGCTGTTCACCTCCGGAAAGTGTCCCGGAGACTTGGGTGAGCCGCTCTTTCAGGCGTGGAAAGAGGGTGAAAACTCGCTCTAAATCCTCTTGAATCGCATCTTTATCGTTGCGAGAGAAAGCGCCCATGTCCAGATTCTCGGATACGGTCAGGCGTGCAAAAATTCCGCGTCCTTCAGGAACCATGGCGATATGTTTGAAGACAATTTCGTGCGCTTTATACTTTGAAAGGTCTTCACCTTCATAAGTGATTGTCCCGCCGCGCGGGGGTAGCAAACCGCTGATGGCGCGCAGAGTAGTGGTTTTTCCAGCGCCGTTAGCGCCGATCAAAGTGACGATTTCGCCTTCATCGACGGTTAAAGATATATCGTTAAGCGCGTGAATTTTTCCGTAATATGCATGGATGTTTTCGATTTCTAATAATGCCATATGTTCCATCCCTTTATTGTGCTGCTGTTGCAGTGGAAGCTTCACTTGTTCCTGCCGCGGCTCCCCGTCCCAGATAGGCTTCGATAACCTGCGGATTCTTTTGGATTTCCGCTGGAGAACCTTCTGCTATTTTTGTGCCAAAGTCGAGTACGGAGATGCGCTCGCTGATACCCATCACGACCCGCATGTCATGCTCGATCAGCAGGATAGTTATACCAAGGTCGTCTCTCAATTGCTTGATGAAATGCATCATTTCAGCGGATTCGTGTGGATTCATGCCGGCAGTTGGTTCATCAAGCAGCAGAAGTTGAGGTTGGCTGGCGATGGCGCGTGCCATCTCAAGCCGTCTTTGAGCGCCGTACGGCAGATTGCGGGCTAGTTGATCGCCTAATCCCGTCAACCCCACATAGCGGATCAATCGACGGGCTTCTTCCTCTGCATCTTGCTCTTCTTGTTTGTAACGCTTGGTCCCAATAATTGATTCAACCCAGTTTGCCTTTAACCTCGGATGCTGACCAACAAGGATATTTTCAATAGCGCTCATGGCAGGGAAGAGGCGGATATTCTGGTAGGTGCGCGCGATCCCCATGCGGGTGATCTGGTCTGGCGTACGACCGTTCAAGCGCTGCCCTATGAATAACATGTCACCTTCGTCTGCCTGGTAAAAACCAGTTAAACAGTTGAAGAAAGTTGTTTTCCCGGCGCCGTTCGGACCGATAATGCTGACAATGGAGTTCTCTTCAATTTCAAAGCTATAATTATCGACCGCCACCAATCCGCCGAATCTTTTTGTAACGCCTTTGGCTGTTAATATCGCCATAATCACTTCCCTTATTCTTTAATCATAGGATATTTAATAATCTATTTTCTCAAAATCCGATGTACTACAGATGTGGTGGGCCGTGCAAACCCGGGTCGCGAGTTCTCTGCTCGCGGAGCAGCAGCCTCCGGGTATTCTTCATAATCCGAGTCATCGTGCACGTGCAGCTCGCGTTTTCGAACCGCGGAAGGCCAGAATCCTTCAGGCTTGGCAAGCATCATAACGATGAGGATAATACCGTACATGAGCAGCCTGAATTCTGCGAATTCTCTCAGTATTTCGGGTAATCCAACCAGGGCTAATGCGCCCAGGATAACACCCGGCAAACTTCCCATACCACCTACGATGATCATGCACAATACGTTTATCGAAATCAGGATGTTGAAGCTGTGCGGGAATATGGATGTTAGTTTACTGGCAAAAATCGCTCCTGATAATCCGGCAAAAGCAGCCCCAATAGCGAAGGCAAGCAGTTTGGTGTTTACCAGCTTGATACCCATCGCTTCTGCAACATCTTCATCCTCACGCATGGCCATCCACTGACGTCCTAAGCGAGCTTGACTCAAGCGATACGAGATAAATGCCGCGATGAGGACACCACCCAGGACAACATAGTAAAAATTATCCGGTTGGATCAGCGCATTTCCAAAAACGACTGGTTTGTTGATCTGCAGCAGACCTTGAGCGCCGCCAATATATGGTTTTAACAAATCAGAAAGCGCTAAAATTCGGATAATCTCACCAAATCCGAGCGTTACGATTGCCAGATAATCACCGCGCATCCGTAAAACTGGCATACCCAATAGGATGCCTGCAAGCGTTGCGATTGCAACGCATATAGGGACAGCAAGCCAGAATGACATACCAGCGACACCCAGGTCGCCTGAAGAGGTTAATATACCCATGGTATAAGCCCCGATAGCGAAGAAGGCCACATAACCCAGGTCGAGCAGTCCAGCGAAGCCAACTACGATATTGAGCCCAAATCCCATCAAGGCGAATATGAGCACGTTATTGACAACCTCAGATAAATATGTCCCAAGTAATAATGGGAGAATTATCATCAATATCACACCGAAAATAAGAGAACCTGAACGTACTTGCGTTTTACGCTTTGGCTGCATACCTTCAAAACGGCTTTTTACTTTATCACCTCGCTCCATCCACAATGCTGATGATAGAACCGTGAAAATGAAGATAATCACAGCGGCGATAGGTTTTAGTGAATCCGCTTCGAAAATAATCTTGACGGTATCGAGACCGAAAAATGCTCTCAATCGTTCTGAAAGGATTTCGGAGAACATTCCAACAAGGAATACCCCCAGAAAACCATACATTGTCAGTCTTCGAATACGATCTGGTAATAGAGAAAGGGCTGCGGAGAGCAGACCGACGAGGCCAGAAACAACCAATAGCATCAAGCTGCCTGCATAAATCCCGCGCCCAAACGTCAAGAGTTCGATTAATGCTGGGGAGACATTAGGAAGGAATTGGCGTATATCGATAACACCCGCAAGTAGCACAAGTATGATGAGTGGGATTGCAGCTATCAGTCCGGTCAGTAAGCCATAAATTAGCGCTATCCATTTTTTATCCTGCGGGGCTTTACTTGCAACCATATAGCTCATTGCAGCCGGAGCCAGGAATAATATCACCTGACCTAATGTGATATAGCCGGCGATGAGATAACGTTCAGAAAATAACGCCACCATACCGATCACAGATAAGCTCAGCGCTACTATGCCAGCAATTAGACCGTAACGGAGGGGGAGGCGGAGGTCGAAACGATTTGTGTCTTCCATATTGTTCTCCCTTACGCTTTCTTCTCGGTAAGACGTTCGCCTAGGATACCCTGCGGTCTGAAAATCAGCACCAGGACCAGCATTGTAAAGGCGATCACATCTTTCAACTGGTGGGGCGCTGGGATGCCCATGCCCTCCAGGAAAAGGCTTGGTCCAATCGATTCGATTAACCCCAGGAACAATCCACCAATGGCTGCCCCCGGAATGCTGCCAATGCCTCCCAATACCGCGGCGGTGAAGGCTTTCAGACCCGGGAAGAAACCCATGTAGAAATGAGTCTGTGTGAAGACCAGGGCATACAGCAATCCGGCCACACCAGCCATTGCGGCTCCTGTGGCAAATGTGATTGTGACAGTACGGTCGACATCGATACCCATCAGAGCGGCTGTATCCTTATCTTCGGCGACAGCCCGGATTGACTTTCCAGTTTTTGTGCGTATGATGAAGAAATTTAAACCGATCAACATAATAATCGTGACGATAATGACCAGGATGTGGGTTTTTAATACTTCGGTCCCCAACATGGAAACCGTGCCTTTGAGAATATCCGGGACAGGGAACGGGACCACCTGTGAGCCAAAAAGTCCGCGGTAATAATTCTGCCAGAAAAAAGACGCGCCAATGGCTGTGATCAGTGGAACAAGCCTGGGCGCTTTTCTCAACGGGCGGTAGGCGACTCTTTCCGTCAGCACGGCGATGCCCATCGATACCAGCATTGCTACCAGGCCGATGATAATCAAACTCAGGATTGGCTGGCGGTTCAGAAAACCTGAAATGGACATCGGAGTGGCGATAAATACAGTGGCGGTCATGATACCCGACATAAAAAATTCACCGTGAGCGAAGTTAATCATAAACAGCACACCGTAAACCAGGGTGTACCCAATCGCGATAAGCGCATACATGCTGCCTTGTGCGATGCCAAAAATTATGAAATCGGTCCACTGACGTGGAGTGTAAGGATTATCTAAAAGAGTAACTACAGTCCCCCAGATAACAAGAATTATTATAACAGCGCGGATAACCCAGAGGAAAAGCCCGATCCAATCAAAGTCTTGAAAGCGAAGTCGCATATAATTTCTCCTATTCGTAAAATAGGGGGATTAAAAAGGGGGAGGATGAGTTACAGTTGATCCTGAAACCCATCCTCCGTACTCAATTTAGCCTGATTATCTAAAAGTGTCTATCACTAATCTTCCGGCCAAATTTTTGTATATTCACCTTCTTCGATAACGGAGACCGAAATCTTGGGATCAGCGCAGTCACCGTACTCGTCGCATGTGAGCGTGCCGGTGATGCCTTCAAAACCAGATGTCGCTCCGACGCAGTCACGCATAGCCTGGCGGCCAATGTGAAGCGTACCATCCGCATCCTGTACAGCCACCTCTTCAACACAACCCAGGATTATATTGGCAGCGTCGAATGAGTGGGCGTGGAATACGGAAAGTGTTTCGGTGCCGTACTTCTCCAGGTAATCAGCTTTGAATTGCGTGTACTCATCTCCTGAGAAGGAAATGTCCGGACCGGAAAAGTACAAACCTGCCGTATCTTCTCCGATGGCTTCTGCAGCATCGGCTGAGATACAGCCATCTGCAGCTGCGAGTAAGGTTTCCTCCAAGCCTGCAACTTCTTTAGCCTGTTTGGTGATCAATGCGCATTCTGGCATGAAGATCGGGTAGTAGAGGAACGCAGGTGGACCTGCAGCTGAGACGGATGTCAGAACCGGTCGCATGTCAGTGTCACCCTTGTTAATGGCGGTGAATTCTACGACTTCTCCACCAAGATCGGCAAACGAAACCGCAAACGAATTGGCGAGACCTTCGGTGTAGGGATCTCCATCGTGAATTGCAGCTGCCGTTGTCAATCCTAATTCGTTGAAGACGTAGTTAGCCATCGCGGAGCCCTGCACTTTATCGTTATGAGCGGTGCGGTAGTATCCAGGATTCCAGGCCTGCTCGGGATCGGTCAGACTGGGAGCGGTGTTGGAAGGTGATACCATGAAATAACCGGCATCAGAGACAACCTTTGACATGGGTACACCCGCGCCTGAACAGCTTGTGCCGATGACACCCACGATGCTGGGATCAGAGACGATCTTCTGTCCGGCAGTCTGGCCGCCTTCTGCGCTGCAGCCATCATCTTCTGCCTGCAGCTCTATTGGGTGGCCTAATACTTCACCTTTCCAGTCCATGGCGATTTCAACTCCGTACTGGGAGTCCGTGCCGAGATTCGTGTTCGGTCCGGAAATTACCAGCGCTGAAGCGACGCGGATGGGTTCGCCTGGTCCATAGTCAACACAGCCAAGTTCATCTGCGCATTCGAATGCAGCCATTTCTTCCTCAGCTGGTTCTTCAGCAGGTTCTTCTGTGGGTTCCTCTGCTGCGGGTTCTTCTTCCATTGGTTCTTCTGCAGCAGGTTCTTCTTCCATAGGTTCTTCAGCTGCCGGTTCTTCAGGCGCAGGTGCTTCAGTTGCGGGCTGCGCACAAGCAGCCAATACCATTGTTGCAATTACTAAAACAGACAGAATATAAAATAGACGCTTGCTCATTTTCTCCTCCTAGGTAAAGAAAATTTTTATTTTTTTGTACAAATTGGGATACTTAACGTAAATTACTGGATGATTTTCGTCTGGACAACCTCCTTTCAATTTACTAAGAACTGAGTTTTCGTTCACAACATGAATTGCAAAACGATTTAGGTTAAACTGGCGGTTTTATCTCAGCTCGTTTGTTAATCCTTAATCTCAAATTAATAGGGGAATTCTACCGACAATAAGCACTATCGTCAAGGTTATTAGATTAAAGGATTAGGTTTCTTTTTGAGATTTGTTACTGGTATTAGGCATTAAGATTTATCATAAAAAAGTATCTCCCATGGTAAAATTAAATGTTGTAATGAATGCCCCTAAATTGAATGTCGTTTCTGCCCCACCCAGCCTGACGAAATCTCTGATGGCTGGTTTTGATACTATCAGCAATCACATTGGGCTGATAATTTTTACGATTCTTCTGGATATTCTGCTCTGGTTTGGACCTCGCCTGCGAGTATTCGGATTATTTCAGAGGGCATTCGAACAGATTATGTCCCTTCCTGAAATGAAATCCAGCGAGATGATGGATACAATGCAGATTACGCGAGATTTTTGGTTGAGTTTTTCGGAGAGTTTTAATCTGCTTACTTTTTTACGTACCTTACCCGTGGGTATTCCGAGTTTAATGGTGTCTAGGTCTCCAATTGAAATTCCATTCGGAATTCCGGTAGTCCTGGAGATCAATTCAACAGGCACCGCCCTTGGTTTGATCCTTTTATTTAATATTCTGGGAATTATCCTGGGCACGCTGTACTTTACATTTATTGCTCAGGCAGCCGCTTCGGGAGAAATATCCTGGCGGCAGGCAGTATCGCATTGGCCGTGGGCGAGCTTACAGATATTCTTATTGACGGTATTGGCTTTTGGCCTATTATTCTTGTTAGCAATACCAATAAGTTGTTTTTTGTCCGTAATTATGTTGAGCGGTTTAGGTTTGGAAAGGTTTGGTTTTATATTATTATTAATTGTCGGTGGTTTAATGCTGTGGTGGCTGATCCCCCTATTTTTTACACCCCACGGGATAATCGCGAAACACCTTGGTATCCGGAAGTCGATCCCTGAGAGTATCCGGTTAACTCGTGCGACTTTACCCATTTCCGGTTTCCTGGTACTCACTTTAATCGTTCTGAGCGAGGGATTAAAATTGCTTTGGAGGGTTCCGCCTGAGAATTCATGGTTTACGCTGGTAGGCATTGTGGGACATTCATTTGTGGTAACGAGTTTAATAGCCGCCAGTTTTGTGTATTACCGGGAAGCAGACCTGTGGATCAACAGTGAAGAACAGCAGATCGTTGTTTAATACTAGAAATTTCGAATATTAGACGGAGGTATTCGTGGTAAAGAAGAATACGGCGTCATATGATGCTGAGGATATTCAAGTATTAGAGGGTCTTGAAGCGGTACGCAGACGACCTGGTATGTACGTGGGCGGGACGGACATAAAAGCGCTGCACCACTTAATATATGAGGTAGTCGATAATTCGATTGACGAAGTCTTAGCGGAGGCATGCGACCGCATCGATGTCGTGATCCATGCTGACAGCAGCGTTTCGGTTATCGATAACGGGCGTGGTATTCCTGTGGGCATCCATTCACAAACCAAAAAACCAGCATTAGAAGTTGTGATGACAGTGCTGCACGCGGGGGGCAAGTTTGGCGGAGGAAGTTACAAAGTGTCCGGAGGATTGCATGGGGTCGGCGTTTCGGCTGTCAATGCATTGTCCGAATGGTGTGAAGTTGAAGTGGCGCGGGATGGGAAGATACACTCACAAAGGTACGAGCGAGGATTTCCCACCGGACCGGTGGAGGTAATTGGGAAAGCATCAAACAAAGAGACTGGAACGAGGACCACATTCAAATACGATCCCGAGATTTTTAAATTAGATCAGGATTACCGCTTCGATACATTGGTGCAGCGGTTTCGGGAAATGGCATTCGTCACACGCGGTGTTACGCTTTTCTTTCTGGACGAACGTTCTGGACGTGAAATGACATTTTACTTTGAAGGAGGTATAACCTCTTTTGTGCGTTATTTAAACCGCAACCGTCAGGTTATTCATCCTGTTGTACATGTAGAAAAAACGGTGGATGGGTCAACCATTGATGCAGCCATTCAATACACAAATGTATTCTCAGAATCGGTATACGCTTTTGCGAACACGATCAATACAATTGACGGCGGAACGCATCTTACTGGTTTACGCTCGGCCATAACCAGGACGGTAAATGATTATCCGCGCCGTTCCAATATGTTGAAGGATGCTGACACAAACTTCAGCGGCGACGATACTCGAGAAGGATTGACAGCTATCGTCAGCATAAAACATCCGGACCCACAGTTCGAAAGCCAGACGAAAGTTAAATTGATGAATCCCGAATTGCAAGCCATTACGCAGCAAGTTGTGGGTGAAGCATTCGGAACTTTCCTGGAAGAAAACCCCTCCTCGGCCAAAGCTATCGTGCAAAAGTGCTTGACTTCTGCTCGAGCGCGTGACGCGGCTCGCAAAGCGCGTGATCTGGTCATTCGTAAATCGGCTTTGGAGAGCCTGACATTACCTGGTAAGTTAGCCGATTGCTCAGAGCGAAATCCGGAAAAAACCGAATTATATATCGTTGAGGGCGATTCCGCCGGAGGCAGCGCCAAACAAGGGCGCGACCGGCACTTTCAGGCGATCCTCCCATTGCGAGGAAAGATTCTCAACACTGAGCGAGCCAGGTTAGATAAAATTCTAGCCAATAACGAAGTAAAAGCTCTGATCTCTGCCTTGGGTACCGGCATTGGTGAAATGTTTGACCTTGAAGGTTTGCGATACGGTCGGATTATTATCATGACGGACGCTGATGTGGATGGCAGCCATATCCGAACGCTTCTGCTGACTTTCTTTTTCCGATATATGCCGCAGCTAATCGAAGAAGGTCATTTGTATATTGCTCAACCGCCTCTTTACCGCATTGCATTTAAAAAGAAGGTACGCTATATATATACTGAAGATGAGAAAGCCGGGGCATTTAAGGAGATTGGCGCAGGTCCGGATAAAGTAAACCTGCAGCGTTACAAAGGTCTCGGAGAGATGAATCCTGACCAGTTGTGGGAAACGACGATGGATCCTGGCAACAGGACTTTACTTCTTGTTTCAATTGAAGATGCCGCAGAAGCTGATCGAACATTTGATATGCTGATGGGGGCAGCTGTGCCACCTAGACGTCGTTTTATCCAAACCCATGCTCACGAAGTGCGCAACCTTGATATTTAAATTATATCTATGAAATGACTCTGGAACAGGGCTTAATTCTCAACAACCGTTATCGGATCGTTGAAGTCCTGGCTCAAGGGGGGATGGGTTCCGTTTATCGCGCGACGGACATACATCTTGGTATTGGTGTAGCCGTAAAAGAGAACCTTTTTGCAAGCGGCGGTTATGCCCGGCAGTTCCACAGGGAGGGGATGATCCTTGCACAACTGCGTCATCCGAGCTTACCGCGGGTTACCGACCAGTTTATGGTGGAAGGTCAAGGACAATATCTGGTCATGGATTATATTGAGGGGGAAGACCTGCGCCACCGCCTGGAACGGTTAGGCGTAATCCCAGAAGAGGAAGTCGTAGCGATTGGCGCAGTAATATGTGATGCTCTCGAACATCTGAATGCTCAGGTTCCTCCCATCGTCCACCGCGATATTAAACCGGGTAACGTTAAAATTACTCCGGAAGGGTTTATTTATCTGGTGGATTTTGGTTTAGCGAAGAAAGTCCAGGGTGAAAAGACAACCACCACCGGAGCCCGGGCGATGACTCCTGGCTATTCACCTCCAGAACAATATGGGACTGCCCGCACAGACCACAGGTCTGATATTTTTTCACTCGGCGCTACCTTATATGCCACGCTTACCGGAGTTATTCCGGACGATCCGATTTCGAGGGCGATGGATCAAGCTGAGTTAACCCCCATACGCGAACAAAACGAGAATGTTTCCGCGGTCCTGGCTGAAGTTGTGGAAAAAGCGCTGGCAATTGATCCGGAAGAACGATACCAATCCGCCAACGATTTCAAAACCGCCTTGTTGAATACTTCTGAGAGTGTGGCAAAGACAGCGGAAGTGTTCGTTGTGTCCCCGGCTCCTTTCGAAATGGACGAGACGCGCCCGCCTTTGACGGCTGATGATTATTTTGATGAAGACTCGATTTCGGTTTCGGCAGAAACAAGCCAGCAATTGAGTTACGGTGGCTTGATATCCGGGTTAAAAAAGAGGAGTTCAAGTGTCGGATGCTGGATGTTTGGGATCATTGCCCTGGTTCTGGTTGTTATTGGTGGATTTGGTTTCTTTTAATTTTTTACCTAGAAACCAGACGGAGGAACCATCTACGATCCCGGCAGCTGCCGTAACACAAACCATCCAGGCTGCCAGCGCACAGACGGTTGCTGCGTCCCCTCTGCCGGACGGAGTTGTACCTGATGCAGGTAAAGCCGGAGACGAACCAGCACAAGTGAACCTGTTATCCTCTTCGACCTCAGAAGCGGGCAGTACAGAACAACCACCTTCAACCCAAATAACCCAGGACACCGATACAATCAGCCAAACCGAACCCCTGGTCGTTCAGGAGACGCCATTAGGCGGCGGATATGGACGGGTAGCATTCGCATCGGACCGCGCTGGAATTGTCCAAATATATTCGATAAATGTTGATGGAACCGATTTAATGCAGATCACAAATATACCAGGAGGTGCCTGCCAACCCGATTTTTCCCCGGACAATAATCGGCTCGCTTTTATATCTCCATGCACTTTAAATAAAAATTCTTATCCTGGCTCTGCCTTGTTTACAATAAATTTAGATGGGACCGGGTTAACCCCGATACCAACTGTCCCGGGTGGCGATTTTGATCCCGCATGGTCGCCAGATGGCACGAAGATCGCCTTTACTTCTCTCAGGGAAAATGGAAAGGCCCAAATATACACATACAATTTCGAGGACAAAACCGTTAGTAATTTATCTGAGAGTAATTCCCCGGATATGCAGCCTGACTGGTCGACGGATGGGGCAAGAATTACTTTTACCTCTGAACGGCTGGGTATCCCTCAAATCTGGGTCATGGATGCAAACGGAGATAACCAGAAGTTGTTCACGAAAAGCACCGCATATATCAATACCCACCCCACATGGTCACCCGACGGGCAGACCATACTCTTTACGCAGTTGATAGCTGAAGGAGGTATTCCCCGGCTTGCGGTTGCTCCTTTTATGTACGAGGATTATGAGGAATACCGCTTTACCCAAAAATCATCTCCGATGCGAGAAGGCAGGTTTTCCCCGGATGGTTTCTGGATTGTTTTTGAAGGATGGTTGACGGACAGCAACCAGAATATATACATTCTTGCCGCGAATGGCGCCTTGCGGGAGCAGCTTACTTCCGATCCAAGTGCAGATTTTGATCCCAATTGGAGTCCCACCCAATAACGTTACCCAGTGTTATTGGATAAAAACTTGAGGTATTTTTCACGGTTGGCGCTGCGGGCTACTTTTCCACTGCTGGTTTTTATCAACCAATCTTGCCCAACAATATAAACGTATCGAAGGGTTACGTCTGAAGCACACGTTACCTTTTTTCTTATTTCGGAGGCGAGCAAATCAGCCTGGGGGTCCGATACTTTAAGATCATGCAGATTCATTTCTAGATCTGGTTTGAGATCAGTCTCTGCTACCATAACAACGTCTTCTGTTCCCAACCGTTGGTTGTAAACCCCGAATGCGACCAATCGACCAGGGTGCACACCTTCCACTTCGCTGGCAAGGTTTTCCAGGTCACCCGGGTATATATTCTTGCCGCCCACGATGATCAGATCTTTTAACCTGCCAGTTACGAATAGTTCATCCTTCACGAGATAACCCAGGTCCCCGGTAAGGTGCCAACCATCATGGAACGCCTTTTCGGTCAGGTCAGGTCGGTTATAGTATCCGCTCAACATACAGTCGCTTTTAATGGCGATTTCACCGATATGGCGATCATTTAATTCTTCGCCGTGCTGGTCAAGGATACGTATCGAAGTTCCTTCAATCGCACGTCCAGCTGAAAGCATTTTTATAGTTGAATCGTCTTTGATATCTTCCTCTTCCCCTCCAAGGATATCTCCCCATTGGTGAGGTTCCAATACTGGCTCAGCGATTTGATGCGACTGGTACAGGTTTTTATCGATGACATCCACCATGACAGGTGAGCTTATTCCACCCTGTGTGACTGCAAAAACATTCTCCGCCATTGCATAGGATGTGGCCAGGTTTTCGCTGCGCAGACCAAACGGGTTAAATCGATCAAGAAACATCTTGTGGCTTTTCCAGTAGGTTGGTTCGGAACAATTAATCACCGCCCGCAAGCTCGACAGATCTACCCCTTCCAGGTCGCGGTCACGGATTTTTTGAGCGCAAAAGTTGTAAGCAAAATTCGGCAGCCAGGATAATGTGCCGTTATAGGTTGAAATCGCCTGCATCAAGCGGTATGGAGCCCGTACCCAATCGAATGGTGACATCAGTACCAGGGGGGTTCGAGCCAGGATCGGAAGGATAAAACCGGCGATCAAACCCATGTCGTGATAGAGCGGCAGCCAACTCACAATCACATCACCCCCACTCAACTTCAGGGTTTTGGAGTAGCTGGTGATCTGGTTGATAACTCCGCGGTGTGAGAGCGCAATACCCTTCTGCAGTCCAGTAGTGCCGGAAGAATGCTGGAGCAAGACGATATCGTCATTATATGATTTTAATCCCGCGTATATATCGAAATCCATCCCCTCAATATCTGGATAAGAATCTCTCACCTTATCGGTAATCATTATTTTCCGGACATGTGTACCGCGACATGCCTGGTTAACCTCTTCTTCAAACTCGGGAAAAGTGATGACTGCAGAAGGGGCAGTGATCTCCAGGAGCGATGCCAGGGATTTACGATAAACTCCGGGAGAGAGTTTTTCTGTCAGAAATGGCATGATAGACGGGATCGAACCATGTAAAATCGATCCAAAAAAGGCGGCTATCAGATCTTCCCCGTGTTCCAATATTAGGATCACAACCTCACCGGGTTCGATCTGGGATGTGCGAAGAGCCCGGGAGTAGCGCGCGGATTTGTGCAGTAAATTTCGATAATTGATGGATTTCGTGGGTTTGTCGCTGAACAGCAGGTGCAGCGCGACCTGATCAGGTAAGTCGACGTAAGATTGGCGCAGCAATTGAGGTAAATTTAGTTTCACAATATTTGATTTGAGGTTGGACCTATAGGAGCAATTGATTCCTATGACATTTTTGCCTGGATCAGTGTAGCAAGTTCGTCCAGCGTGTCGAAGGTATCGGCATTAAGCTCTGTGTCATCGATTTGGACACCGAAATTATCCTCAACGTAAAGCGCGAGATCGATAAGACTGAATAAATCGATAAGTCCGCTTGAAATGAGGGCTTCATCCCTGGCTATCTTCTTTTGCGGTTGTTTA
This sequence comes from uncultured Chloroflexia bacterium, assembly GCA_963753725.1. GTDB lineage: Bacteria > Chloroflexota > Anaerolineae > Anaerolineales > UBA4823 > CAVWDI01. The sequence continues at coordinate 158,721 of CAVWDI010000012.1, forward strand.
AATATTTCAACCGCCAGATAATTTGAGAGCGTTCCGTAAAAATTATTGTCCATAAGATAAGCTTTTCATCCAGGTTTCTATTGGGGTTCTTGATCGGTTGCTGTGCGCCAAACCGCATCCAATGTCTGCAAAGCGGTCAGGTTGCGGATAGTCCAGGCGGTTTCTAAATATTTAGGATCACTGAAATCGTTTTTCCCCCATGTGAGATGGACACCATCCTCCTGCAAACCTTGATCCGGTAAATCTTGAACAGCTCGCCAGTAATTAATCATGGGGATATCGTATTCCTGTGCCAGCCTGGCGATAGCAAAATTGATACTGCCATCCCCTTCCTGGTTGTCCGCTTTTGTTGAAAGTATCGGGATTACCCCATTATTTATGGAGTATTCGATTATTTTACGCATACTCGGTTCAAATTCATCCGGGTGCCAGATATCATTAGCGCCCAGCATAATAAACGCCATCACCGGCCGGTTTACCCTGTACTCGCATTCCAAGGGTCCTTCGTCTGGTTGGCAGTGTTCGATGTCAGACCACAGCGATACGAACAACGATGGAGCGTTAAAACCGGCCCTCGCCCCAAGACTGACGCGTTCGTGTGACCCATTAAATTCCTGGATAACTTCGAGAAGGTTCGTGTATTCCCCCAGGTTGTAATACTCCGGACCGCGGTCAAAATCTCCCAGGAACCATGCCGGCGTGCTGCCGCAATCGCCGATTTTTGAATATGCATTTGGATTATTGTTCAGCTCTAATCCGCGTTGATAGATCGATTTCACATTCTTGCTAACTTGTGGAATGACAGGTAGACCCTTCCATGCATTTGAGGTCAGTACCCGGGTTGCTTTTTTGGTGGGAGATAGTTGTTCCTGCTCCTGTGGTGTGTCGGTTTGAATCAGGTTGTCTGGGCTGTCCTCGGCGCTAATATTTGATCGTGCTTGTGTTGGTTTTACTTGTTCGGTAATTTGTACGCTGCTCGTTGTATCTTCGCCCTCCGAAATGGAGTTTGATTGAATTTCCGCGCCGGTATGATCATCCTCTACAATATTTGCGTTTGCAGTAATTGCAGGGGTTTGTGGGTTGCTGCAGCCGGCGATAGATACGGCGAGGAAAATAATTGGAATTACAAATTTGCGTTTCATAACCGATTGATAGTATCCTTTTTAAAACCAGCCTACTTAAATCTAAAAAAGCGCTAACTCTTCCAATTCAAGACTACAATTTTACAGCATTCTACTGATTTTCGCTCACGAATTCGAGGATGGCATCCGTGATCATTTGTGCAAACTGTCTTGTCCCCTCGGGAGTCATGTGGATGGCGCTGTTTGTAAATTCATCTGGATCGATGGCATTCCAATAGTCGACTCTACTTGCGTAATGAAATGGAACGTACCGAGATGACGGCTCGTCTTTTTCATCTTGCAAACCACGACGCATTAACAGGGCTTGCCAACCGCAACCTCCTTTTTGATCGGCTGAATCACGCCGTTGCTCAGACTGCCCGTCAGGAAGGACAGCTAGCTGTACTATTTCTCGATCTGGAAGAATTCAAGAAAGTTAACGACGCCTATGGGCATGATGCCGGTGATGGTGTACTAAAACGTGCAGCCGAACGATTGCGGGCTTGTGTGAGAGCAGGGGATACCGTTGCTCGACTGGGTGGCGATGAGTTTGTACTGGTACTGGAGAATATCGCAGGTCAGGGGGATGTTGACCATGTTGTTGAGAAGATCAAAACGGGCTTTGAGCAGCCATTTGATGTCAATTCGCATTCGATAATCCTGGGGATTAGCATCGGGTCAGCATTATATCCAAGGGATGGTACGAATATCGACACATTAATCAATCGTGCTGACTCCAGTATGTATGGGGATAAGCGTTCTGGGGAATAGTCCATTCTGTCGTGATGGATAGCCGGTAATAATATTGTGTAACCGCCCAGCATACGAGTTTCCGGCATGTGTTCCCGGAAAAGGGCAATCAGTCCTCAGCTTATCTCACTGAAATATGAATTATATTTCTTGAAAATTCGGAGAGATTCGCCTATATAGGATCTGCAGCTGCAAATTTTGTTATTGGCAGTTTTGGGTGTTGCCGCCGTTTTACGCCATGATGTATAAATTCCTCGTTTCATTACCTGTATGCAGCACTCCATTTGTTTCATTAATTGAAGGTAAAAAGTGACATGGCTACAGGTACTGTAAAGTAGTTCAACGAATCCAAAGGCTTTGGTTTTTATTACTCAGGATGCTGGCGGCGACGACGTATTCGTGCATCGCAATGCGATTCAGGGCTCGGGTTTCAAAACACTGGTCGAAGGCCAGCCGGTTAACTATGAGGTAGAAAAAGGTCCTAAAGGACTCCAGGCAGGCAATGTTTCTGCCGCCTAAGCAAGACCTCATCGGATAAGCCGGTACGAAGAACCCCGCTCCGGCGGGGTTCTTTTTTGCAGCGTATTTGAGTGATAATGGCAGGGCGCTACCCATCATATAAAGTAGATGTCGGTTTTGGATTGGCTGTCACAGGCAGTGGCACGGAAAATAGAGGTCACTGGTATCAAAGAGATCGTTGAAAATAGCAGTACTGTATTAATGGAATGACATGAAGATAGAATTTACAAAGAAAGAGTATCGACAACTTTTGGATATGGTGGAAATCGCAGAGTGGGTATTGAATTCGCACAGCACAGGTCCATCTGATGAAACAAAGGAATATTCAGACATATATCAAACCCACT
>CAVWDI010000013.1:0-13775 GCA_963753725.1 uncultured Chloroflexia bacterium
TGAACATCAGGAACAGCTGAAAGAATTGTAGCTGAATTTTATAATTGTATTACGCAAAGGAGTTTAAATCACCTAAAATCCATTCAATAAAAACCCCAGTGCAATATTCTATCAAGACTGCAAAAGTTAATATTTCAAGACTATTGATAAGATAAGGTAACTTTATGACCTATTCATGCTGGGCGATAACGTCGGCTGGGGTGATTTGAGCTCCTGCGGCGGATTGGTTCCCACACCCCGTCTCGACCAATTAGCAAGCGAGGGCATTCGTTTACGAACTTTAACACCGAGGCACAGTGTACACCGACACGTGGCGCTCTCCTGACCTGACGCATGCCGATAAGGACTGGTACGTTCCGGGTTCCGCTGCCGGGCGAACCCGGTCACTATGGATTATCCCCGTGGGAGTACACCGTGGCGGACCTGCTGTCTGATGCTGAATACGCCACGGCCTGTTTTGGCAAGTGGCACCTGGGCAACGCTCCGGGGCGCATTCCCACCGATCAAAGTTTTGAAGATTGGTGGGGCATCAGCGAGAGTTCGGACGAGGCTGATTACACATCCCATCCTATGTATTCACCAGAGTTCTCGTGCCCCAAGATCAAAACCTCTGTCAAAGGTCAATCTGTAGAAGCGGTGGACGACTTCAATCGAGAACCCCGGCCGTTCGTGGACGAACAGATCACCGAAAAGACGATCGACTTCATCCGTCGCAGCGCCGCGGAGAACAAACCATTCTTCACGTATGTCCCATTCACCAATGTGCACCCGCCTATGCTCCCCCATCCGGATTTTGAGAATGCCACCTAAAGCAACAAAGCAGCGCCGAAAAACATCGCTGAGCTCGATAATCGAGCGGGTCAGATTCTAGATGCGCTCGACGAACTGGGCCTCGTCGACAACACGATCGTCGTCTGGGCGAGCGATAACGCCGGCGGGACAATGCTGGTTGAACTATTGGGATCAGGCGGATACTGGCGCGGCTTCTTCGGCAGCAGTTGGGAAGGATCAATCCGCACCCCGGCCATGGTCCGTTGGCCCGGCCACATCCCGGCAGGTGTCGTCACAGACGAGATTATCGCCACCTATGACTGGATGCCAACATTGGCGGCGCTTATTGGCGTGTCAGACCGCATGCCCATAGATCGGTTAATCGATGGAGTGGATATGTCGGCGTTCCTACTCGGTCAGGCTGAAACTTCGGGCCGGGATCACTTTGTCTACATGGGCACCGATGGCGAACCAATCTCGGCCAAATGGAAGACGTTTAAGGTGCACGTCCGGTATACCAACTCCAATTCGTGGATCGCTCCTTACATCAAACCGCAGATCCCGATGGTTTTGTACCTGATCTCCGACTTGCAGGAGACGATCGACCTGATGCTGGCTGAGGTAACCTACGGTTGGGTCATTGGCGCCGCACTCAGATCGGATGCTTTATTGAAGATGTATACATGACTAAACGCATCCATTCATCGTTGGGGTATTTAACACCGGTTGAGTATGAGCTTGCTTGGTGGCAGGCACATTTCCAACCGGTTAAGGAATCCCCCTAAGAAACGCTTAACAGTTGTCCAGTTTAATGGGACCACCACAATCATGACCCTTTCAATACTCTAAATGGTACTATAGGGCTAAGACCGGATCCCCCGAAAGGGAATTAAAATTGGATCCGCGTTAGCGTCCTCGAAGGAACGAAGTGAGGAAGAGGGATCTCCGTGGGTGGCTGCGAAGCGTCCCCAAAGGGGATCGCGGAACGCAGTGTAGCATCCCAAAAAGACGAAGTCCTGGAGGGACACAAGTTTTTGAGAACCGTTCTACAGTTGATGTGGAACGGTTTTTTTATCTATTCGGTTCGATAATAGAGTAAAGATGGACCTATTGGAGATAGAAATCGTCAGCAACTGAAAGCCTTATGATATGGACTCTTGATCCAACATCTAATCGGATTCTGATAATCGCTGTAACCAAAAGTCGTTTAATTACCCCTGAATTAGGTGCCCATTGTCCTGACTATTAATCAATGAACGAAGGATCCATTCAACAAATCAATTGCTTTCAGTCCTATGAGGGAATTTTATTTGTGGTGATGATCATGATAATTATGGTCTTTGTCCTCACGGGACGAGGTATCGACCTTTCAACAACCTGGCTCACCATGATTGCTTCAACAGGTCTGGCGTAGGATAACTCGCCGCCATAAATTTAGGGATAACTTGGACAATTTTTCAGTCCAGGGCATCTGTTGATCCAAGTTAGTAAAGAATTCAGAAAAAGTTCCGTGTCTCATTGAGGACTGTTCCTTGTGCTGACTTTTTATTTGTAACCATAAGTAGCAGCATTTTACTCTAAGTCACTGCTTGAACTGTTTGAGTTAGGTTTGTCGTGAGCAAAATGATACTGCTTGCCTCGACCCTATGTGAATTTTCTGCGATCTCAATTACCATCCAGCCTTCATCTATTTATTATTCATGGATGATTTTAGTTTTGATTGACAGTGATCAGCAAGTGCTAGAATGTTGGAGAACTCACGCGCTTTACTGAAGTTCACCTACCTGGTCCTGAAACGAATCCAACTCTATCCATGATATCTCCTGATATGCCTATCAAGCGGTTTTTCGCAATGCTATCGTTTGATTCGATAAAGATAATAAAATGTTTTTGCGTGCAGAAGTGGTTGTGAATTTATTGATTATTGGTGATGAAATCCAGCATAATTTCAGCAACCTGTTCATGTTGTTCGGCTAAGCCCATTGAGGCAACAACATCACCCTTTTGAGGTCCATAATCGCCAAATTGAGCATGGTTTGCGCCTTCTAACCCGATAAACATAGTGTCTACTGGCAACAGGTGTTTTTTGTCATCAAAGTTTTTGGTATTTGGAATATTATTATTGGTGCTAAAGATAGAAATTGCTGATATGGCGTTATCTGACAAGTCAGCACTGTCGGGTGGATAAGAATCCCAGAATGCGATAGCATCGATGGTGTTTGGGTTGTTCTCCGCAAAAATGGCTGCTGATGCGCCACCAAGCGAATGCCCAGCAATGATCCAGTACGTAATATCTGGATATGTGTCAATTACAACGTTGGCAGCGCGTGTATTAAATATCGCCAAGTTTAATGGCATGGGGATGATTATTACCAGTACACCTTTTTCTGCAATCTGGTGCAAAACGGGTGTGTAAGCGGTTGGCTCTACCAAGCCACCTGGATAAAAAATCAACCCGGTCTCCGTCTCCTTGTCGGGTTCAAAAACAATCCATTTGTCTTGTGTAATTGTTACCCTGTCAGTTGATTCGAGTGCGGACAATGCAACCATTCTTGCGGGGTATGTCCCTGTTTTTGACCATACAATCATTCCCAGGACGCCAATAATGATCACAGTGATTAAACCAATTAACGTATATTTTATAACCTTTTTTATGTTCATACTCGCTCCTGAGTTCTTTCACAAAGGAATTATATTATCGAAAACCTGATTTTTGGTGTGGAGAAATATCGAATATTTAAGTCATGAGCGTTGATTCTCCACGCCAGCATACTGCCCGGGTTATCTTTAAAAAGCGAGGTATGATTTGGACATGGTCAACAACAATCTCCAGCGTTATAAGATCAGCCGCATACAATCGATTTTCTGTAAATTACTTGGAGGTTTTTTGGTTTTGGCAGGCCTTGGTCATCTGAGTACGCAAAGGCAGGAATACCTGGCCCAGATTCCGGTTTGGCTGCCTATCGATGGTGATCTGGTTGTGTTCATATCTGGGATTGTCGAGATTATTCTTGGGGTGGGATTGATAATTCTGCCTGGTAAATATCGGGTTTTTCTAGGCTGGGCTGCTGCAGCATTCTTTGTAATAATCTTCCCCGGCAATATTTCGCAATACGTCAATCGGATTGACGCATTTGGTTTGAATTCTGACTTATCACGTTTTATCCGCTTGTTTTTTCAACCGGTTTTGGTGATCTGGGCGATCTGGTCGACCGGCGCATGGAAGGCATTGCGCAATAGGAAGGCGACAAGATCAACCGGCAAGTGAGTAGGCTTTCGTTCTTCATGCTTGATGCATTTATGATCAAAAGAAATCTGGATATGGTAATCGGTGGTTGCTAATTCGTTGGAATTTTGGTCCTCAGACCTCCAACCGTAAAAATCGATCCAAACACCGTGTAAAACTGAATGGATGGGGGCTGGATATAAATCCTTATAGAATATTGGCGTTCGTAATTTCCCAGGAAACTCCTCAAATAAACTGTTCGAAGTCTTCTAAAAATGGAGGGCTTTATGATATAAGTTACAATTTGCTTAATAATGAGGAAGCAGTTATCAACCAAAGCTTGGGACAGGAAGGAGAAATGCAATAATGAACAAAGATATTATTCGCCAGATAAGCGTTGTAATCGCCTTAATCATAACGATTGCCGTCAATATAATGTCAAATGCGATTCCCTTAAATGGGTTGACAGCCGGCGAAATTGCAGATAGTTTCGACGTCTATTTTGTGCCGGCAGGCTATGTATTTTCAATTTGGAGTGTAATATATTTAGGGCTCATTGCCTATGCCGTTTTTCAACTGCTTCCAGCGCAGCGGGAAAATCCCAGACTGCGTCAAACCAGTTGGTGGTTTGTCTTGAGTTGCGCAGCAAACAGCATTTGGCTGTTCTTATGGCACTATGGTTACTTTGCCCTGTCCGTTGTCGCCATGCTCACCTTATTAATTTCCTTGATCGTTATCTATCTACGGTTGGGTGTAGGACGGCAAGCTGTTCCTGCGAGCGAGTGCTGGTTAGTCCATCTCCCCTTTAGTATTTATTTAGGCTGGATCACGGTGGCCACGATTGCTAACATCACGGCATTCTTGGACTTTATCAATTGGAATGGATTCGGCATTTCTCCAGAAATCTGGACGTTCATTATGCTGGTTGTGGCTACGGCCGTAGCTGTCCTTATGGCATACACCCGTCAGGATATCGCCTACTTGTTGGTTTTGATTTGGGCTTTCATAGGTATCGGGGTCGAACAAGCAGATACACCACTAGTTGCTAATGCTGCTTATTTGGCGACCGCAATCATCACAATCATCGTCGTCCTGGTCATCATTCAGAAAATTAGACAAACGCGCAGTCAAGCAACGACCACATCATAAATTTATACAGCGGTCAGCGCTGATTATATATGTTTGGTGGTGGATGGTCTGGGTGAATTAGTTAGCCTATGGTTTGCGGTTAAGCATTAAGTGTATTCATATTTGATTGGATTTCTGCCAGAACTTAGCAGTTTAACTAACAAGGGATAGATATCGCTGAAGTCACCGTGCTTGACGTATCCAACAGTTAAAATTATCATTCTGATCCATAACATTACTTTGTCCAACAATGGACTGGTATAGGAAGAAGTATTGGTGTACCCATTTTAGAAGACCGGGGTGATAAAAAGTGGAGTGGACAAGATTATTACGAGGCATACAAAACAAGTCCGTCGGTTTTGATCCCAAGACCGCCATCAGATAAAAAATAGAAAACAAGGATAGATCATGTTATTACTAATTCTAAAATATGTGGCTGCAATTGCCACCATCCTAACGGGAGCAGTTTCCTTAATCTGGCCATTAAGGGTACGCGGTTTCACAGGTCTAGAGGTTGTTGGTGGACGAGGTGTCACAGAGATTCGGTCCATTCTGGGAGGATTCTTTATTGGTCTGGGTGCCGCTGTATTGTTGCTCAACGACCCAATCGCATACCAAACCCTGGGAATTACATATCTGGTTGTGGCTGTGGTAAGAACAATATCCATGTTTATAGACAAATCTGTCGTTCAATCGAATATCATTAGTGTTCTTGCCGAGGTAATTTTGGGTGTAATTTTGATCCTGTAATTAAAGCCAGTAAAGAAGAAAAAAAATTCCAAGAGGTAATAATGAAAGTTGCAAAAGTGGTTCGTTGACCATCTACCTGCAACATGTATCGCCTGGTCCAGGGAAAGAATCGAACTGGCTGCCAGCGCCCGATGGCCCCTACTCGCTGCAGGCCCGTTTATACTGGCCGAAGCCAGAAGCGCTCGATCCGCTTTATGCGCCGCCGCCGGTACAGAAAGTTTGACATGTAGTAGGAACCGCGTTCTTAGCCATCTATAATTCGATAAGGAGAATCAATGAGTGACCTCACCTCGCAAGAAGTACAACAGATCGCCAAAGAAGCTTATATCTACGGCTTCCCAATGGTGGTCAACTACAAGACCATGTATTTATATGCCGTGCTGCCTGAATCGCCGGAATACAAAGGGGGGTTCAATGTGCTAAAAAGCGAAGCTCGGGTTTACACGCCTGAAGACAAGGCTATCGTGACCCCCAATTCCGATACGCCTTACGGCATGGGCTGGTTTGACCTCAGAGCTGAACCCTTTGTCATACATGTGCCAGAAATGGAACCAGAACGTTTCTATCAGGTTCAGTTAATCGATCTCTTTACCCATAACTACGCATACATCAGTACGGTAGCCACTGGCAACCAGTCCGGAAATTACCTGCTGACTGGCCCTGGATGGCAGGGTGACGTTCCGGCGGATATCAGCGCGGTGATTCCCAGTGAAACCAGCTTCATCTTTACCATCGTCCGCACCCAGCTCTTCAATCCGGACGATCTGGGCCGGGTCAAGGAAATTCAGCAGGCACTCACAGTGCAGCCGTTGAGCGCTTTCACAGGGACATCCGCACCACCCGCGGCGCCGGACATCGCTTTTCCCGCTTGGGTGGAGGGCAGCCAGTTCGATGCCCGGGCTTTCAGCTACATCGATTTTATGATGGGGTTGACAGAACGGCATCCCAGCGAAGCTGCCATGTATGAACGTTTTGCGCAGATTAGCCTGGGGACCGGGGAGGGCTTCGAGATCGATAAAGTCAGCCCAGACACAAGGGAAGCGATGGAAGCGGGCATCAAAGATGGTCTTTCTGCCATGGAGGCAGTGATTGCCAAACTCATTCGGATCCCCTGAGCAGTGCGAAGGTTTTTGGCACCCGTGAGTTTTTGATCCAATCGGCGCTGAACTTCGGGCTTGATAAACTCTGGTTACTGCGGATGGCAGGCGCTCATCTCGGTCTGTATGGTAACTCTGGCGAAGAAGCAGTTTATCCTACTTATCAGACTGACACAGACGGTGAGACGCTGAATGCTGCTGAAAACAACTATGCCCTGACCTTCCCCAAGGGTAAGCTGCCTCCGGTAAAAGCCTTCTGGTCGCTGACGATGTATGACGGCAAAACTCAGTTGTTGGTGGATAATCCCCTCGAACGGTATTTACTCAATTCCCCGATGATGGACCAGTTTGCGTTGAATGATGATGGATCCTTGACCCTGTATATACAGCGGGATCATCCCGGTGCCGCGCAAGAACCCAACTGGCTGCCCGCACCGGATGGACCCTTCTACCTGGTATTGCGCCTGTATGGCCCAGAAGAGAAAGTCCTGGCCGGTCAATGGCAGCATCCACCGGTGCGGAAAGTATAGTCACGAAGATATCAAGCAACCATTAGGAGATGTAATGAATAAAAAATCACATGTCGACGAATCGTCGTTACCTTTTCCGCAGGCACATATTGCCAGTATTGCCGGTCGCACAATGGCGGAAATCATCGGGCTGGTTACACCATCCTTAGATTACAAATGAGAAGCTTGCAAAGAGACATAATAACCAACATGTTAACTTGACCAAGAAAGGAACAGAAATTTTCAGCTCTTTTATTAATCTCAATAGATGCTATTGAGTTATTAGTGAACATTACTATTGATGATAGATTGTGAGTTCACCAGTTTTAAGGGGTAGAAATCATGAATTTTGTTATGCTAATACGAGACCGAAAAAAGATTGCTTAAAGTTAAAAAATTGGCTCAAATTGTCAGGGGATAAAAACCAAATTAGCGTTTGTAATTCAGGCTGCACTGAGTTGGTCTGTTATAACCAACAATGTATCCCGCTTTTATTGATTTTTACCCAGCTGGAAATAACAGATAGGTAATCCCAGCGTTACTTGACACTTCTTAAATTCAAAAATATCATTAAAAAATGTATCGAAAAAGTGCATAATTTCACTTCCCCGGAGTTCGGATCGAAGATTTCCCAAAGGGAAACAGCTCACCGTAGGGGTCGCGAAGCATCCCCGACGGGGGCACAAGAAATTGATTAAGACTTTACTTCTAGTAGAGTCTTTTTTTATGTAATAGAGTCCCCATCGTCAAGATGACCAGGAAGTAGCCCTTTCAATACTCTGAAGAGTACTATAGGGATAAGACTGGAAATCGAATCGCTCCAGGAAGTCCCCCCTGGTGCGCCTGATCTTTAGGGGTTTCTGGATCTGAGATCACCGCATTGTCAAGACAGCAAGAACTTTCCGGAGCGGAGAGCTCTTTTTTAATTTACTGCAACCTTGCTGCAATCGGCATTAATAATTCTTCCTGTTGTTCACCAGGATCTGCTCGATTAGCCTGTCTTATAAATGAATTATTTTCTTAGGTCAGACTATTGAAGGAATTGGGCAAAACTGGAGCGATGAAATTGGGGTTACAATATGTTACCCAATTTTTGGGGCCTTTCTATCATGCCCCCCAACATCAATACCCGAGAGAAACATGGCCGATAATATTACATTTGGATTGGCACGCATGCGTGTGGAATACGGCGAGCGGCGTGACTTTTTACCAAAGCTGGTAGCAGATCTAGAAAAGCGCGGCGTGCTGGTGCATTTGGAATATGGGTATGGCGCCGGTCTGGGATTGACGGAGACAGATTACCTGAAAAACGCTCCGAATGTGCGTTTCGTATCATATAAGGAAGTATTTAAACAGCAATATGTGCTGGTTTTGCGCTGTCCGGCGAACGAGGATTTGAAAGAGATGGAATCAGGCTCTTGCCTGATCTCCATGCTGCACTATCCCACTCGACCACAGCGCGTGGAATTCCTGCGTTCGCTTGAGATCGAGGCAGTATCGCTGGACTCGCTCAAAGATGATTCCGGCCGCCGCCTGATCGAAAACATGCGCTCTGTGGCATGGAACGGTTTGGAAGCAGGTTTCCAGGTGCTGCAGCGCACTTATCCTTCACCCGGCATAGGAAGTCCAAAGCGTGCGCCTATCCATGCCACTGTGCTGGGGGTGGGCGCAGTAGGCGCACACGCAGTTCAGGCAGCCAGCCGCTATGGCGATGTAAAACTCTGGCAAACACTGGCTGAACGCGGCACTCCCGGCGTACAGGTAACGGCCATTGAATACGATCTGGCTGGTCGGGAAGAGGTCATGCAAAACATTCTGGCGCGCACGGACCTCCTGGTGGATGCAACCCAGCGACGTGATACAAGCAAGGCGGTCATCTCTAACGAATGGGTTGGCTGGCTGCCTGAGCATGCCGTGATTGTGGACCTATCAGTTGACCCGTATATCTGCCAGAATGGCGTTATTCAGGTGAAAGGTATTGAGGGCATTCCACAGGGTAATCTGGATCAGTATGTTTTTATGCCAAACGACCCGGCGTATGAGCACATACCAGACTGTGTTTCCACAAAAAACCGCCGAAATACAGTTTCCTGTTATTCTTGGCCAGGTATCCGTCCTAAGAAATGTATGAAATTATATGGGCAGCAAATCCGCCCGATTTTAAGAACCATCACAGACCGAGGCGGCGTTCAGAATATCAATCCAAACGGCCGGTATTTTGAACGCGCCATTTGGCAGGCTAAACTTTCGCAATGGATAGATCAACTACCCGACAAAAGAACAATCAAACCAGAACAGGAGGACAAAGGATGAACCCTCCTAAAACCATTGGATTCCCTCGTATGATGAACGAAGCAGGAGAGAAGCGCGTTTTCTTGCCTGAATTTATTCAGTATTTTGCCAATCATGGCATGAAAGTATATATCGAAGAAGGATATGGTGCACGCTCTGGTTACACATATGAAGATTACAAGCACGCCAGTCTAAACACGCACCTGTGCAGCCGCGAAGAAGCCTTCCAAAAAGATGTGTCCATCATCCTGCGCAGCCCCAAACTTGAGGCGTTTGACTTGGTTAAACCCGGCAGCACTTTGATCTCCATGCTGCATTATCATACCCGCTCCACCCGCCTGGCGCGATTGCAGGAATGTGGTATCAAGTCCATTTCGCTCGACAGCATCGTCAATGACAGCGGTATCCGTTTGGTGGAAAACATGAAAGCTGTCGCGTGGAACGGTCTCGAAGCGGCCTTTGACTGGCTCGAAAAACAATGGCAAGGCTTGGAACGTCCTGATGGGAAACCCATCCAGGTGTTGATTCTGGGGACGGGCATGGTTGGGAAACACGCTATCGAAGCTGCTACCAAACTAGGTAATGTGGAACGCAACAGTGATCACATCGCAGAGAAAGGCGCCGGCGCGATCGCGCTCTCTGTGGGAAGGAATCTTTCGTCCAACCCTGTTACGATGGCAGGACTTATGGGGCAGTGCGATATCCTGGTAGACGCCACCCAACGCCGGGACACCAGCAAACCGGTTATTCCAAATGAGTGGATCGATTGGTTGCCAGAGCACGCAATCATTGTAGACCTGGCCGTAGATCCGTACACACTGGATGTTGATCCGCCCGTAGTGCGCGGCGTTGAAGGTATCCCACAGGGCAACTTGGACCAATACGTCTTCCTAGCAGATGATCCTAAATGGGATAATCTTGTACCCGAATCAATTCCATCTGAAAACCGCCGCACTACGGTCACATGCTACTCATGGCCGGGCGTGCATCCCGAAGCATGTATGCGGCACTATGCGCACCAACTTGAACCACTCATGTATCACCTGGTCAAAAAAGGCTACGACGGCATTTCCATCGAAGGGGATTACTTTGAGCGCTCTCTCTACCGCGCCACTCTTAAAGCATGGCTGCAAGATGAAGCTGACAAATCTGGCAGAAAGCAAAAAGGGTCGGAATAGGATTACCTGTAGATTGCACGTCTGGAGCCCTTAAAGTTCCCGGTGGGATCTCCGTGGGGGACGCGTTAGCATCCAGCTCCGCTGGGCACTGAAAAGACTTTACATCAAGTAGAGTCTTTTTTTATTATAGAATCCCCTTTTTCTAAGGTTAGTTGAAGAATTTTCATCACATAAATTGGAGTTCGAACCGCGAAGCGTCCCTGTGGGACCGCGCCGCGTACCCGAAGGTGCGCAGCACCGGAGTGGTTCGCAAAGCATCCCCGAGGGGGATCAACGTATTCTCAACCTAAAATAAAATATAATGAACTATTGCGTTTTCCTTTTGTCTCACAAGCCTTTAGACTGATGTAATTGGAGCCCAGCCTATTCTTTTGATAGTGATGTTTTCAGGCGACATGTCTTACGAATCCTTATGATAAATCTTATGTGTGTTGAGTTATCCAATTTGAGATGATCATTTATTTTGATTTTTAATCAGATAAGCTGCGGTAAATCATTTATACTCAGGTTTTGTTTTTATAATACTCACTGAACGAATGTACCCGAGTTATATTGTTAATTTGATTCGGATAAAATATTTTTCATTGAATTAGAGTATTAAGATATTGGCTTATTAACCAGTTGGGCCACCTTGGCGTGACCTGGATCGGAGGAATGCAGTGAAAGCAATCGTTATGAACGCGTACGGCGGACCGGATGTCCTCGAACTTAAGAAAGTTGACAGGCCGGAGGTCACCGAGAACAATGTAATGGTTGGCGTTCACGCAGCAAGTCTCAACGCAGGCGACTACTTTTCAATGAGAGGTAGTCCATGGCTCGCTCGTTTTGATGTGGGATTTCCCAAACCGAAGGATCATATACTCGGATGGGATCTGGCAGGACTCGTAGAGGAAGTTGGCAAGAATGTGACTCGATTCCAGCCAGGAGACAAGGTATATGCCTCATGTTCAGGTACTCTCGCCGAATACGCGTGTGCACCCGAAAGTAAATTCGCCATAGCACCAACCAACCTTACGCTTGAGCAGGTTGCGGCTGTGCCTTCTGCCTCAATGGCCGCTCTTCATGCTCTCCGCGATCAAGCGAAAGTGCAGCCAGGGCAAGAAGTCCTGATCAATGGGGCCTCCGGTGGCGTAGGAACCTTTGCGGTACAGATCGCCAAGGTTCTTGGGGCGCAGGTGACTGGCGTCTGCAGCACGCGCAACGTGGAAATGGTACAGTCGATCGGCGCAGACCATGTTACCGACTATACTAAAGAGGACTTCACCCAAAGCGGGCGGTGCTACGATCTCATCCTCGACAACATCGGGAACCATTCGTTCGCCGATTACAGACGCGCACTCTCTCCTGGAGGAACTCACCTGCCCAACACCGGCCATGCCGGCATGAGCTACGTGATTAAGGCGTATGTGTTATCAGCATTCATGCAGCAGCACGCCCGCCCGTTCCTCTCGGTGCCAAATGCCGAAGACCTGCTGTATATCAAGGATCTCATCGAAGCCGGGAAGGTGAAGCCAGTCATCGACAAAGTCTACCCCATGAGTGAGACGCGCGAGGCTTTTCGTTATCTCGAGGAGGAGCACGCCCAGGGCAAAATTGTCGTCCTCATATGAGGTGGGGATAGCCATGTTGGTCTTGTATCAATGAAAGGAGTTATCTCTTGAGAGAAACGATACTTTTGGGGCAGGGATGCCAAATTACCGAAATCCCTCGCAAGGAATGGGAAGAAAACCTATCCAAATTAACACAACACAGCCAAACCAGGCTCGGTTTTATGTCAGAGGAGCATCACCTGGTAAGGAATTTCGTCGTTAGAGAACTTCCTCGTACAGGTCAGCCCATACAGCCGGATTACATCTCGCAAGGCCTGGAGATTCCTCTGGCGCGGGTCAACACTCTGCTGGATGAACTGGAGAAGAATCTGTTCTTCCTGTTTCGAAACCTTCGGGGAGCAGTGACCTGGGCGTATCCTGTGACTGTAGAGAAAACGCCGCATAATCTAATCTTTAGCACAGGTGAAAGGCTGTATGGAGCCTGAGCGGAAGATGCGATAGCGACGCCCTTCGTGCAAGGGCGATTACGGGGAGAACATCTCTCGGTTACGATCAGCACGGAATGTGCGCACTGTGGTCGGTCGATGCATATCGAGGTAGACAGCGCCATGAACTATCGTGTGGCTGAAGAGGGAGCCGAGCCTTTGATCTTTCTCCCGCAAATAAATTGGGCAAAATTCACCGAGCCAAACATCATTGACGCCTACTGACGGAACAGTGTCTTCTTCTGGTCAGAAGAACATGCCAGGGAGTTCCGGAGTGAACTAAGTCAATGCGACGGATTATATGAGACCTTGGACCAGAGCAGTTATTCAACGCCCATGGTTCAAGGGCCGCTATTTGCGTTCAAATAATCGATATGCGCTGCGCCCCATGCTTTTTATCAGAATACTTGGATCTCAATAAGCGGTTTCAAGTATTTACTTGTTCCAGTGCCACGGGCATGCTCCGCGATCCAGTAACATGCGCAACTCAAAGAGGCTGCCCCCAAGAGTGAGCAGGGCAGCCCCGACAACTACAATAAACCTGACAATCAACAATGCCATCAGTTTGCTGTTGATCGCCTCTAATCGACTGCTAACGCTGCGGCCGCCAGATATTCTGCCTCTTCTACAGTTACCCCAACCAGGGAAATCGTACCACCAACAAAATCCCCTGGAGAGGTGTACTGCTCGCTGCCAGCACCACCGCTGCCGCGACCAATGCATAAGCCGTCACCTGAGAGGGGAAATTTACCGGGCTGGGTTTTAATGCCCCTGGCGGAAATTATCTAC
>CAVWDI010000014.1:0-7214 GCA_963753725.1 uncultured Chloroflexia bacterium
CAGGCCAAAAAACAAATAAAGGATGCCAAATCCCAGACAAATACCAGCTATCAGGCTAACAGCTGTAAAGTAGAAGTGCATTTTTCCCCAATTCTTAAATCACCATAAGCAATTAAGGTTTGATTATCACCAACCCAGGCTTCAACTTTATTGGTTGAAACCAATAAGAATAAGTTGTTCAGGATAGATTGAAACGAATTAATTATATTATGGTTTGGAACTCTTCAATATTAAAGGAAAAGGATTTGACATCAGCAGTGGAAAAAAGCTTGCGCAAACTGCATGAGATTTTCTGTGGGTTCGGATTTCATTCAGGGATAAACTCAGTAATAAGATGCGAGTGTGATGATTAGATGTGGTATTTCTATGGTGTCTATTTATTATCAACTCAACCTTTTCAGGATGTTCCAGTCTTTATAAGTCTAAGAAAGGAGCTAGAAAAATGAAATACAAAGTGCACCAATTCGATATCAAGATGACAAGCGATCAAAGTAAATTAGAACAATTTCTCAATGGCTTACGAGGTGAAGTCATTGCAATATTCCCCAACGTTACGGTAACTCCATTTACATGGACTGCTCGGGTTGATTTTATCCTAGTAGTGGAGAAGATAGGCTGAAGGTATACTAGATAAATTTGAGATAAATGGGTTATCCATCCTTAATATCACGGGACCACAATATCTGGTAGGTCAGCAGGGGGGCCGGGGCATTCTTCATCACCGACTTCATTACTTAATATCCACAGGAAATCGGCTATCAGTCTTGATTCTTCGTCCATATGCCCGGCAACTTTGACTGTATCTCCAGGTAGGAGCGGTGGTCCAGGCAGTGGGCAGCCATCTATGCTGTAGAACTGCGTCTTAACAATAAAACCAACATCATCTGGCTCTTCGTCAAACCAAACCTGAGAGGTACCTTCAGTCTGATTGTTGAGAATGATGCTCCTGGGGAATTCATAATCGAACTTCATCACTACAGCATCAGAGATAATGATATATAAATCATATTGCGATTTTGGCGAAGGAGTTTCCTGGGTTGGGATCAGATCACCGCACGCAGAAAGACCAATCAAGCAAACGAAGATAAGTGGAACATAAAGCCATCTCATACTGAATTCCTCTCTTTGGTTGGAATGTGTAAACTAACTTTTTTCAACCCAGTTTTTCTTGATATCACACATGTTGATCGACAAGAATTCGATTCCCATCCGGATCGATAACAACAAAATGGGCAGGTCCAGTTGTGTTTTCATCTGCCTCACTCACAAACTCCACATCTTGCTTTTTCAGCAATCGCTGAAGCTGGCGAACGTCGGTAAATTCTTCGAGCTGCTGGGCATTTTTATCCCAACCTGGATTGAAGGTTAACGAATTCTGTTCGAACATTCCTTGAAATAGTCCTATGGTAGTATCACCATTTTTCAAGATCAGCCAATTCTGGGAGATATCTCCACCAAAGACCTGGAAACCGAACTTTTCATAAAAATCCTTAGAAACCTGGATATCCTTAACCGCTAAACTTAATGAAAATGTACCGAGCTGCATACTTTTCTCCTTTTTAATCGCTTCTGATTAATTTGAGAAATTATACCCCTCATTAGGGTGATTGATATATAAGGAGTGCATGATTATTCCTCTAAAGTCGATTATTTCCCATTAACTAAACCAACTTTCAATAACCTGGCCTGTAATAAATAATATGCCAATACACCGGCAGCTATATAGAGTAAAGCGGATATGTACTGACTGATAATCACTCCGAGGGATTCACCAGAGAGGGTCGCGAAACCGATTCCCAATATACTCATGACAGCAGAATAAGTCTCGAAAGCACCGAAAACACGGCAGCGATATTTATCTTCCGAGTGCACCTGCAGCCAGGTCTGACCGGCGATTAACCATGCCATCGCTGGGAATCCTATGGCGACAACAGTAATCAGGGTAACCGAAAAATACGGGATCAGGAGCATTATGATTAACAAAACTCCGATGCCCGCCAATCCAAAAACCATCAGGTTATTGGGCTGGACGCGGGAACCTATGCGGGCAATAACTAATCCACCTAAAACTCCTCCAATACCTCTCGCAGTGAGTATCCATCCGAATTCTTGTGCTCCTCCACCTACTATATCCTGGACGAACACTACCAGCAGAACGCCCAATATGCTGTCTCCGATCAGGGCAATTCCGACGGTAATAAAAGCAAATGAAAGGGGACGTTTCTGTCTTACAAGCTGCAATCCACCTATCCATTCTCCCCAGAATGCTGCCAACTCCGTCTTGATAGATAAAACAGGTTCAATTATATGTTTATCTTTTGATATTACCTTTGGAGCCTGAATCAAAAAGATCAGAACTGCCCCGATAAGGTACGAACCGACGTCTATCAACGCGACAGCTGACAACCCGACTGATGCCAGCAGCGACCCACCAACGGCAGGTCCGACAATCCGTGCTACATTTTCGCCCAGGGCATCCAGAGAATTTGCAGTGACCAGTTCATCTTTGGAAACTAGCTGCGGTAGAAGTGCATTGTTGGCGGGGCCAAAAAACAGATTTGCCACAGATGCAAAGAAAGCTACTAAATAAACTACCCATACTTGCTCTGCAGACCGAAATGTGAGCAGCAGCAAGAGCAGCAAAGCCCGGGCAATATTGGCAGCGATCATTGTCCATCGACGATCCCACCGATCTACAAATACCCCTGCCAGCGAACCAAGCAGAATCGAGGGGATAATCTCCACGAAAAACATGATACCTGTGGCCAGTACTGAACCAGTCAACTGAAAAACGAAGAAGGGAAGCGCTGCAAACAGTGCCCAATTTCCAATCTGAGATATCAATTGGCTTGACCATAAAAGGGCATAGTTTCTTTGTTTTAATAAGGAGAGCATGGGTAAATACCAAACCTTCTTTGTAGATTATCGATTAATGGGATAAATTAGCGGTTATGTCCGAGACACTATATATAACTTGCGTATGTGTCCCTCAGAACGAATTAATTCTTTTTCGAAATGCATACCTACCCTGATAGCTATAAGTTCTGAGGCAGCATTCTCTGGATTTATCAAGGCGATCAATTTTGTTAACTTTAGTTCATTGAATGTATATCGCTTAAGCGCGCTCCCCATCTCTGTCGCATATCCTTTTCCCCAGGCGGTGGTACTGAAGACATATATTAATTCAATCTCTTCTACTCCTTCTACTTCCTTTTCAAGTAAGCCGCAATGACCAATCAGGTTCCCGGCTTGTTTTTCCTCAACCGGCCACAAGTCATAAGAATCAGCGAAGGGATCTTTAACGGCGTCCTCAAAGTCAGCCAAAAGTTTTGTTCTATCCCTGGGACCTCCCATATATTTTGTTACTTGTGGGTCGCACCAAAGATCGATAAGCACTGCAACATCGGAAGGTTGAAGACGTTTTAGACGCAGACGTTTGGTTTCGAGTATTGTGATATGTTTATTCATGTTTACTCGATAGGTCGTATTGAATAATCTCAGCTATGTAAAGGATAACAGCGGGCAAAGGGTTGCGTTGACCCTCCGTTTATTTGATCACCAAAGGGTGTGCAATCCAATTTGCCTAGCATATCGGATTGTAAAGTGTAAAGAAGATATAGTATCTTAGATGGAAATACATGGACTCAAACTCTTTATCCAAGCGAATATTAACCATGATATCAATAACCTTGTGATATATTTTTGGTTGAAATTTCGACTATTGAATTTAACTGGCGGGGATTATTAATGGAGATCTGAATATCATTTTTACGGTCTTGATTATAATAAATGCGGTATTTGGATTGGTGCGTGGAATCCCGCTCGCTTTTCAACTGGGCATCAACCACGAATGTATTTGATGAAGAGAGTCATTTGTTAAGTGTCAGGAATACAGAAGATAAAAGAGTTGGAAGAACAAATCGCTGATTTGAAGCGGCAATGGCCGGCTCATTCGGTACCTCCTGCTATGCTCCAGAAACTAGATGAATTGGAAAGTGAATTGGAGCTTGAGTGCAAAAAGATGGAAAACGACAACGAAGATGCCCAATAAAATGGCTGTGGTTGATTACCGGTTGTGCCTTCCCGAGATATGTGAAAATGGGGTTTGTCTTGCTGTATTAGCATGTCCAAAGAATATTCTAAGTCAAGAAGAACCTTTTGAGATGCCGGACCTCTTCCAACAATATGCTTAAGCTGCGGAAAATGCGTACAAGCCTGCCCGATGAAGGCGATTTTGCTGGTGTAAATTGAAGTATATACGGAGTTTGAAAGTCCAAGATCATACCTAAATCCAGTGGGAATTACATAAGATATTCAGAAGAACTTCACATTATCTTCACACCCAGGTGCTATATTGGAGGCAATGCAAAAATATAAAGCATGTATTTTGAAATGTGAATATAAATGGAGGTACATGATGCTTATGAAGATGTTCTTTAGTTCGATAATACTTATTGCTCTAGCAGTTTTTGGAGCAGGAATTTTCCGAAACACACAGGCTTCTACAACCGAGATAGGAGCAGAAGTGCAATCCAATGAGGATATTCAAAACAACATAATGGAAACTTACATCGAGAAAGACAATTGGCAGGAAGACACTTCAGAACTAAACGCTCAGATCGACCAAGCACAGTCGAAGAATGAACAGTTAGGAGCGACTGGTGAACTGAATGAAGCTGAAGCACAGGGTTTACTTTTCATGTACGAGGAAGAAAAATTGGCGCGCGATGTTTACAGCAAACTGTATGGTACCTGGCAGCTGCCGATTTTTCAAAATATTGCTTCCAGTGAACAAACTCATATGGATGCCATAAAGGGATTGATCGAGAAGAACAATTTACCAGATTCGGATATATCCCAACCCGGCACTTTTTCAAATCCTGATTTGCAGACGCTGTATGATGAGTTGATCGCTCGCGGCAGCCAATCGATGGGTGAGGCGCTAATGGTTGGTGCAGCAATCGAAGAAATTGATATTCAGGATTTGCGAAAGTATATCGCTGAGACCAACAATCCGGAAATTCAAAACGTTTACAACAATCTTCTCCGCGGTTCGCAAAACCATCTGAGTGCGTTTACCAGGATGCTGCTTAATACAACCGACCAAACCTATCAGCCTCAGTTCATAAGTCAAAGAATACCAGGCCATAACCAGCCAATCGAACCAGGGTAAGGGTAATGGAAGAGGCGGCAACGGTGGTCAGGGTGGAAAAATGTCTCGAGGTGGTTCACAATAAAAATATAAAAAAAGTTTATTCTCTTTTTCGAAAATATCGGATGACAATGGTGCGTCAACCGATATTTTTATTGTGTGCCAGGCATGCTGTGAAACCAGGAGGTGAAAGATCTCTGCGGGCCGAGATGACCGGAACCGCTAGGGAAGGGCAAGGGTGCCGGTTGCGAGACGGGATCTGAAGGAAGCCTGGAACAAAACCCGGATCTGACGAACAGGAAACGGATAAAAGGCCACAGTGGCAGGGTAACCGAGCAATGGATTGGGAAGCCCAAAAGTCATCTGGAAGGCACTGGGGTAAATCCGGCAGAGACCGGGGGAAGGTGGCACAGCTTACCCTGGGAGGTCTCTCAATCTGTCCGGCGAGCGGACTACAGGACTGGAAACAGGCCAGGAAGGGATGAGAGAAGTCAGCAGAGGCTATAGTACCAGCGGGAGGTGCCCGCAGGGAAGGGCCGAAATCATTTATTGCAAGGAGCAGACGGGAAAACTCGATGGAAGTGGAGAGGCAGGAAGGCAGGTGGTACCAGACGAGTTTCATAGAGGAGCTGGACGGCGTGCGCCACGCCCCAAACAGTGACGGCGGAAGCGGAGCTGAAGGGAGCGAGGAGCCACAAGCTTTCACGGCGTTGAACCGAGAACGAGCCTTGGCAAGCGAACTGATGGAGCAGATATGTGAACGAGAAAACCTGAACCGAGCCTATAAGAGAGTGAAAGCCAAAAAAGGGGCGGCAGGAGTAGACAAGATAACAGTCGAAGAACTGTACCCCTGGCTGTTAGAGCATAAGGACGAAATGGTGAAGGCACTGAAAGACGGGAGCTACGAGCCGAAGCCGGTGCGAGGGGTGGAAATCCCCAAGCCAGGAGGAGGGGTGCGGCAAATGGGCATCCCAACGGTGATAGACCGCCTGGTGCAACAAGCCATCGCCCAAGTGCTGGAAGGGATAATAGACCCAACCTTCTCAAACTCCAGCTACGGGTTCCGACCAGGACGGAGTGCGCATGATGCGCTCAAGGCCGGGGCGGAATACGTAGCGGAAGGGCGGGGAATAGTGGTGGACATAGATCTGGAAAAGTTTTTTGACCAGGTAAACCATGACGTACTGATGAGCCGATTAGCAAGAAGGATCGGAGATAAACGCCTGCTGAAGATCATCCGACGTTTCCTCGAAGCAGGGATGATGAAGAACGGGGTGTGTATTGTAGGTTATGAAGGGACACCACAAGGCGGGCCACTATCCCCACTACTGGCAAATCTACTGCTAGACGAATTGGACGAGGAACTGGAGAAACGGGGCCATCGTTTCTGCCGATATGCCGATGACTGCAACATCTACGTTTACAGTCGGGCGGCTGGGGAACGAGTTATGGCATCGATTACCCGGTTTCTGGAAAAGAAACTCCGATTGCGTGTAAACCGGGAAAAGAGCAAAGTGGCCTATGTGAGCGAAGTCAAGTTCCTGGGCTACCGCATCCTACCGGGCGGGCGACTGGCGATTGCGCCGGAGAGTCTGAAGCGTATGAAACTGCGGGTCAAGCAGAACACACGCCGCAACCGGGGAATCAGTCTGGCAAGAATGATCGCTGAATTGAACTCGTATCTGACCGGGTGGGTAACCTACTTCCGGAATGCGGAATGCAAGAGCCACCTAAGAAGGCTGGATGAGTGGATGAGGCGAAAGCTCAGGTGCGTGCGCCTGAAACAGTGCAAACGGACGAAAACCATCGCCGACTTTCTACAAAGCTTGGGTGTGCCCGAATGGCGGGCATGGCTTTTAGCGCTTAGTGGAAAAGGCTGGTGGCGGATGTCCGGGAGCCCGCAGGCAAACGAGGCTATGAGCAAAGCATGGTTTCAGGAACAAGGACTTGTAAATCTGGTTCAAAGGTATGCGATGCTACAACAGTAAAAGAAACCGCCGGATACGATGAGTATGTCCGGTGGTGTGGGAGGACGGGGGCTGCGAGGCCCCCTCCTACCCGA
>CAVWDI010000015.1:0-7934 GCA_963753725.1 uncultured Chloroflexia bacterium
TAAATTGACATAAATCGCGACACTCACCTCTTGAGCTTTCCCAAGTCGACCTACACGCGGAGTTGGGTGGCTTCTCTATTGTCCATCAATTAGTTCTTTGAGCATTTCCAATTGAATTTCTTGTATTTCAAGTAAGCCTTCCCATTGATTAGAAAGCAAATGATCAATCTTTTGATGCATTTGGCGGATTTCCAATTCTGCTTTCAGATTTATTTGATAATCATAACTGGCTCGTAAATGATCGCGATTTTCTTGGCGATTTTGGCTCATCATGATGATTGGCGCTTGGAGTGCAGCCAATGATGATAATACCAAGTTGAGAAGAATAAATGGGTATGGGTCAAACGGCTTCAACCAAAATATATGTGTTCACAAACATCCACAAGAAGATGATTACAGCAAAGATGATGATAAATTTCCAACTACCCCCAAATGCAGCAATTCTGTCTGCAAGACGATCGCCCATCGTGGATTGGCTTTCTGTTTCTTCATCGAGATCTTTTGACAATAATTCGTTTTCCCGCAAACTTTCTAATACTTCTTCTTCAAGTTTTCCTAAATCATGTTTTTCAGCAATGAGAAGTTTTTCTACATAAAGTAATCTAAATTTTTCCAAATCAGTCTGTACAAATCCACCCATTATCATCCCAATGACCAGTCTGAACTTTTAATTATTTCAGCAATGGATGATCGTACAATGTGAGCCCTATGCAGTAAATCAGATTGGGTATTTCCGCATACCTGACATATTATTTCGGTTTTGTTTAGTTTTGCCATTTCATATTTTCTCTTCTTCGCTAATGCCATCAACTGGTTGATAACCAAACATCTTAATGCTCTATTTCAACCATACGCATACTATACGAATCAATTTTGAGACATTCTACGGATATAGTACATCCTAGGGAACATTATCAAAACAAAAACTGTGTATAGTGTAATTTATAGGAGCTTATCCCTAAAATCTCACGATAAATGATTATATCAACAGAAATGAAACCAAAAACACCCCCGTCCATTTGACACGTGGTTATATATGATGTATGACAATATCAGAAGTAAACATGGGGGCGTTATCAGTGAATTTTGCTGATTCCGCAAAGTGTTAACCAGCACAAATTTATATTCGATTGGTGGACAGACTTGATGAATATGGTTCCCTCACGGGAACCTCGAGAAGGAGGATACTCGTATGCAAGTATGTTAGGCATTTCCTTGATATACATTCCTGCGCAAAATAGTTATGCATCATCAGAAGATAACCTTCAATCTGACATTCAGACGGTTTGTGCAAAGAGGGATAATTTTGTTAACGAAGATAAATGTATTGGAGTGAGACTCTAAGCCGCTAAAACATATCGTTCAAAGCCCGTACAAGGTATGTTTATTGACCCCCACAGTGTGCTATAAACGGCGATTTTCAACGTCTCTCTCATTTCAGAGCCTGGCATCTTGAGTGAGGAGAGAGCAAAGTTGTTAGATCGCATGGTTCTTCTACACTCTCACAACTCGTATTCGAGATAAAAACTCATTCAATTTCTGTCTACCACTGCTCAAAAGGCAGTTGACTATATTAGGGTAAGTAAGAAAGCATACATCAACGATGGGGAAGTTACATCAACATAGTTCTCAATGCCACCCCCATAATTTCAGATAATATTACTTTCAGTCACGGATTGGTTCAATAATATTTAAAAAATCTTGTGAACGCAAGTCTAGTAGTTAACTATTTGTCTAATTGTTGGGGTTCACTCCATTTGACGTCCCTTTTTTGGTTATTCAGTGAAGATAATGAGCGTGGCTCTTCTTCAATCGCCTGCTCCTCTAAATCATCCTGGCATGCTACAAGGTACGGTACGCTTCCAGCAGCCGGTCAATAAGCTGCTGTTTGACCGGCTCAGGAATAAACGCAGCATTTAGGGCGTACAGGTTGCATTGCAGAAAGTGCTCTTTTTCCCAACCGAAGGCCCGGTGCATTTTTTCGTACTCCTCTGTCAGCGTTACAGGGATGAGCGTGCGTGAATCAGAATTAACACTCATCGAGATACCCGAGCCATAAATGGTATCTATGGGATGATCACTATACGTTTTAATGTCTGGTGATACACATGCACATTAGATGTTGGGCACACTTCCAGGTGGATATGGTGCTGCCGCAGGTGTTCAAGCAAGGCCGGGTCTTCAATACTGCGCCAACCATGACCAATCCGGAGGGGGTTAAAGTGCTGCAAAGTCTCCCACACGCTCTCTGCCCCACGGGCCTCACCGGCGTGGGCTGTACAGGGGATGTTATGCGCTCTAGCATACTGAAACGCTGCAATGTGGGCATCTATGGGGAACCCAACCTCATCCCCGGCAATGTCAAAGCCAACAACAGATGTCCCTTTAAATCGCTCGACAAGTTTGACCGTTTCTAAACTTTGTGCTTCGGAAAAATGGCGTAAGGTACAAAGAAGGAGACGGGCCTCGATACCGGTTTTTTGACTGGCTGTTTGAACGGTTGCTTCTACAATCGACACCACATCTTCTGCTGAAAGTCCCTTTTCTGTATGTAGCAATGGCGCAAAGCGTATCTCGGCGTACAGCATATTATCCCGCCGCAGTTGCTCAAACAAATCTAATGTGACCAGGCGCAGTGCTTCCTCCGTCTGCATCAGTTCGATCTCTCTGGCGGGCATAACTGAGAATATCGGCCAAGCTCGGACATCCGGCCGGGAAATAAACGATTCAAGATATTCTGCGTGGGTAATGGCTGGATTTAGGTGAGAAACAACGGAGTAACTCAAAGAACAATCAAGATGAAGGTGGAGTTCTACTTTGGGAAATTGATAAAAATCCATGATGTGTCTCCTATGATCCAGAATTACATTGCTTCTGGGCCTCTGCTTTGCTCATCCAGCCGTACAACTGGTTGAGAACCAACTCTCTTACTGCAATATCTCCACTTTGAAATATTATACATTGAGAAATGGCTGCATGAGCAGTTGAATGACTGCCGCGTGCACACGCATGCGGGATCGCCGGTTATATTTTAGAGATACAAACATCAGGGGGAATCAGCATTGATCTGAATATCAAAATACCAATGAAGCATTCACTTTCTATTACTGAAAGCGAGTTAGTTTTTCTATTGCAGAATTTATTGATGTTGATTTTACATTGCCAAGGCTTGCGTTTCGAGTCTTAACGAGGCATGTTTATTGACTTCGACAACAGTCTGTAAACGTTGATTTTCAACATCTCTCTCATTTCAGAGTCTGGTATCATGAGTAAGATGGGGACAATTTCTCAAGAGGCAGGTGGTTATAGCAGGTCTGGGTTATTGATGGGATAGAGTGAGAAACCTATTTATAGCACTCATAGACCTCATTAAGTCATTGTTCACGCCTTGCAGTGAGGGTAGTGCAAACTCCCCATATCCCCTTCCATAAACCCTGTCCACCAGTCCCCAGGATTCAGCATTAAGGCGAGTCTGCGCAGCGGAAACCTACGGTGTAGTACCTGTCGTCTGGAACGCTTGAGCTGCGGGCGGCGATGCGTACGCGGTCCCATTCGCTATCCATCCGCCGCCGCGCAGCGTGCGGAACAATCCGCTGGTTGGTCCCGTTGGATTGCTGGGCCAATTATCCGGGTGGTAGGTGCTGTAATAATTGGCCTGATACCAATCCGCCACCCATTCCCAGACATTGCCGGCCATCTCCATGACTCCACAAGGGCTGGCGCTGAACATGTAGCTGCCCACCTGGGCGGTGTCTCCCAGGCAGTTATACCCGGAACCAAGCAAGTCGTTGAAATTAGCCAGCGCGCAACTGACAGCCCCATCCCCCCAGGGGTACCTGCGTGTGTCGAGGCTGCCACGGGCCGCTTTCTCCCACTCGGCCTCAGTAGGTAGGCGCTTGCCGGCCCAGGTGCAATATTCGTCCGCGATACCAGTTGACGACGATCACAGGGTAGTCAGCGAATGCAGGGTTGCTATAATAGGATGTGCGGGTGGCAGAAAAGACATACTTCGGTGGCAGGCACTCCCCAGCTGCCACGCATTCAGCGTATTTGGCATTGGTGACTTCGTACTTGTCGATGAAATACGCATCCAGGTAGACTGTGTGTAAGGGCAGCTCGTCATTAGCGCAGGTCTCGCTGGGGTTGCTGTGATCGCAACCCATATGGAAGGGGCCGGCAGGAATGGGGAGCATGTCCTCAGATGGAGGGGCCCCCATGGTCGTGGTCGGTGTAGGAGTGGGAGTGTTTGTTGGGGTTCTGGTTATGGTGAGGGTGGGCGTTGCGGTGTTGGGTTCGGGTTCAGGTTGTGTTGATGTGGCAGTGGGCGTGGGGTTAGCGGGTATCTGCGGCTTCAGAATGTACAATACCTGAGGCAGGTACAGGAAGTATTGCTGACCAATCTCCCACGGTAACAGTACTGCCAGAATTGGCGGCTGTGGTTCCGAAGCCAGAAAACTGCTTACAGGCATGAGTGAACATAGGAGACCGATAATCAATATGGATGAAACAATCTTGCGTTTCATATCACTAATCCCTCCTAGACATGAAACCTTGACTAATACGGTCACATTCCCCCCAAAAAACCAACTATGACATTTTTAGGGAATGGTAATGCTGAATTTTTACCGTCCCTTGTTGTTACTCTATTCTATATCAAAACGGATGCTGAGACAATAGATATACGATGAAATCTGGTTAAGTAGAAGCGATAAATTTCGGAATGATGGATAAATGTATTGATGTTGAACTCTGCGTTGCTTAGACTTGTGTCATAGTCTGGACAAGGCATGTTTATCGACCTCGACTGAGTGCTATAAACGTCGATTTTTGATACATCTCCAATATATGCACTATGATTCAGTGCGAGAAGTGAAAAGAGCGGTAGTACCGAATTGGTTTTCGACACCCTTTTACCTCGTAAGCGAGGACTATATTTCATTCAATTTCAACCTGCCACTGCTCAAAAGGCAGTTGATTATCTTAGATGAATTCGAGGAAGCCTAGACATGCTTGGGGGAGTACTCACAATTTTTTTACGGTGTCCAACCGATAATTATTGCTCATACAGTATGCTCACAAAGAACACCGTAGCAGATTTAGATACAAAATAAAAGGGTCGGTAAATGAACTGATCCTTACTCGTCGCTATTTACTCCTCACTCCTCATGTTTCTAATCCCTACCTCTCCACCAGCGGCAGGTATGTGGTATTGAAATCTCCCATGCTGTAGGTGTAGATCAGATCATTGAGAGTGTATATGCGATGTGGGGATCCCATCAATGTCCAGTGCCAGAGATGGGCCTGGATTGACTAACAATTGATGCACGACGGTTTGGAAATGCCAGCCAGCTGCATTCACGAAATGTGTAATAAAGGAAGTCACTGGTGTTTGATTTATTATTGCTGCTATAACTTATATGGGGATTGCCTACCTCATCCAGGGCTAGCGAGACAGCAAGAAAGTCTGAAAACCCACTTCGAATGGTTTGAATTTGCCATCCTGTATCGTCAAGAGCTGCAGACCTTAATTCATAGACTGGTGGCCAATCCTCACCAATCCGTGCTGAATATGACAGGTGAGGGAAGCCATCGTCTGCAATAATGATGGAGGTTCCTGATTCCGATTGCCAGTCATCTGTGAACGGGTTAGTATCCACTGTCTCTATGATCCAATGGTCGTCTTCCATATTCGCCACTCTGATACTTTTGGTAGCTGCATAACTGATATATGGAACGCTTTCTCCATCCAGAGGCTAAAGATAAACCAAAAATTTCACCTGGCTCAGTAATCACTGTCTGAGAGTGCCATCCTGAGGTGTCCAGATAGGCAAATTGAGTTTGCATCTGTCAATATAACCAAAGTGAGGGTATCCATCCAGATCTAATGCCAGTGAGGTGACAAATGTGGGGTACGAACCGTTTGATTTATAACTTTCCAAGGTTTGAACCTGCCAGTCACCTAAGTCCAGGAAAGCATACTTCAGACTTCGATCCACACTTATAAATCCCGATGTCTTGACACCAAAACCTCTCTGAATAACTGATATGGGGATTTTGATCCCATCCAAAGCCAGAGGTGTACAGCCCTACATCGCTCTCACCGTCAACCCTTTCGACAATCCATCCATTCTCACCTCGCTTGGCATATTTAAGATCCTGGTTTTGAACATCATAGTGCTCATGTGTGCATTATCCGCATCGTCCAAAGCCAGGGAGGCGTACTCACCGACAGCATCACTGCCCTGGTCGATGGTTTCAAACTCCCAATTATTTCTAATTCCAGAGGCATACTTCAATTCCAAGAGCTGTGTATCAATTCAGGACTTCCGCGTTATAGCTGAATGTGCACAATCCCATCTCCAGCGATTGCCAGGGTTGGATTCCCAGTGGCATTACTGTCCAAATTGTATATCACCCAGTTATCATTTTCTAAATAGGCATAGCCAGACTTCTTTTGAAATCCCGGGATGAAGTAGCTGAAATGAGGGCTTCCAGATGAATCGACAGTCATTGAAAGATCATCAATTCTCTGTTCCTGTAGGAGGGTGTTCCAATAGCCTGAGTTTCCAACCTGTTAGGTTTTTGGTGGCATAAGTTGGGATGCTGGTCCTATATTTGCCATCAGAATAATCATAGATGAATCCTACATGAATGCCGCCAGCCTGATCTAGGACCACGGAAGGCAAACGACACTCACCAGACATATCAACGGATGTACAACTAGTCATTTTTTCGACTTCCAACCGGTATGATCGAGATAGGCATAACTGACATTCTACAACAAGCTGTGAAAACAAGATGTGGTCGACCTTCCTGATCTACCGTAATCGCATTCTCTCTGCCCCAGATCGGATCAACTGTTTCGATCTGCCAGGAAGAGTCTTTTCCTGACAGCATACATCAAGCCTGCATTGGCGATTCATCGAAATAACTGATATGAGGATTTATTATCGTTATCCAGCGCCAGAGAGAAATTTGTGATCTCGTATTCTGACTGGACAACGGTTTGGAAATACCAGCCTGAATTGGTCTCGTAAGCGTACTTAAGGGAATTAGGAGGTGCATCGAAGTAAACCAGATGGGGATATCCGAACTGGTCTATTACCGGAGTTATACAGATGCCCAACTGGGCAAGGCGATCATCCGTGCCTAAGACCCATTCCACCCCGTCGAATTTGGCTGAGTGTAGCTTCTCACAGCCATAGTAGATATGCGGAAGACCATTTTCATCCATCCATAAGGCGCGGTTGGTCACCTGCTTGAAACATTCTGCGCATTCTTCCTGCCACCGCTGATCTCGCTGGGATGTTCTCCGGAAATTGCTGCGGGTGTGGCTTCGACTGCCGGGCGGAACGGGCGCGTGTTGGGGGCGTGACCCGGCGCAGCATTGGTGGCCTGGGAAGGGATTGTAGGGGCTGTGCGAAAGCCAAAATAACAATTGTCAAAATCAGGAAACTCATTCTCCTCTTCATTTTGTCCTCTCTCTCCCAATTACTCTTTTGCCTTTCATATTTCAATTATCACCCATCACTCCACATGTTTCATCCCCCTTAGAATGGCTAAATAAGTGTCCAACTTTATGGGTCCACTACAATCCATCCATGATCTCTAATGCATCTTCAGGATCAAGATGTTTGACGATGTTCGTCGAACCTACAATATCAGCATACAGGATGGTGACCAGTTTTCGTTGTTGTTCAGGTGCTTCATGGTCAGCGATCTGCTTCTTCATGGCTTCGATGGCTGCATCGATGACATCGTCATCCAGCATGCCACGCAACTTCCCTGAGCTTGTATGGCCTGTTCAAGTCGTTTGCGTTCATCCATCATCTTTCACCCAATATCCCATTTCTTGATTTGGACGCTAGAAAGGTAACTGCCTTAGAATAACGATACCCCTATTGGCAAGTATCTATGATTGTGGTGATGTTATG
>CAVWDI010000016.1:0-6784 GCA_963753725.1 uncultured Chloroflexia bacterium
CAAAATTGACATAAATCACGTGGTTTCCCGATCAGCAAAACCGGGTCTACTTCACGCGAAATTGGGCGGTTATCTGTTTAGGTAAAAGAATGCAGATCATCGGAGGTCTGATCCCTATTCATCCATTTGAACACGGTAGCTGGCAAAAATCGCAGCCAACGGAATTCGGTGCTGCGCCTCTCGCCCAAAAAATCATCTTGCCCATCGGGGAGCTATCCAGCGTTATTGACCTATAAATTCCAATAGAACGCTGCTCTCCAAGTCGCCTGAAAGCGGATTGTTAGGCGCAATTTTAGGAAGGGAATCTTATCTCTTTTCATGGTAAACCAGATAACAAGATTTTTTTGACTTCCATATGGCTAAAACTGTTCCTTCAAAGTGTGCTCGGATTTGGTTTCATAATCTTCTAAAACCCGTTTGGGTAAAATAAAAATTTCCCTATCAGAACCTAAGAAAAGAATGAAAACCTAGTAACTTTTAAAACTTTTTTTACTGATATAATTCCAACTCGAACTCCCCGATATTGTCTTTTCCTCTAATCGAAAGTTTTTCTTCAGAAAAGGTCAAGGCAGCTTCTGATTCCGAGACTGATGCAAACTCGATAGTCAACTTGCGAAGCAAAAAAATATACTAGCCCCGGAATTACAGTAAAAATCGCTCGAAAATTGGTGTGTACCAAGTTCCAGGTAAGATGCCATTTTCGTACCATAAATAGACTTGTTGCCCAATCAGTATCAAAGCCCCAACAATCCCAAGGAAAATGATTACTTTGGCGCGGTTACTATCGAAAGGTTGTCACTGCGTGGAAATAATCTCATCCACTTGATAATCTATCTCGATGACAATTTTCTCGTTTATTTTACATCTCCATTTTGTCACCTTTTGCTTACAAATTTACATGACGTGAATTGGAAAATTTAAACTTCTTTTTGTGCACATAATGGATTGGTACTAAATCTCTGAGTGTATCCATTAGCCAATCTTGGAAAAATGAACAATCTGGCAGTCAGAGTTGTTCTTCAGTCAGTGGCCTGCTCCTCCAAACCATGCTGTCATGCTACAAGGTGCGATACGCCTTCCAACAGCCGGTCAATGAGCTGCTGCTTGACCGGATCAGGAATAAAGGCAGCGTTAGGGGCATTCAAGTTGCACTTCCAGAAAGTGCTCTTTATCCCAACCGAAGGCGTGGTACATTTTTTCATATTCCTCTGTCAGCGTTGCAGCGACGAGTGTCCCTGTATCAGAATTGACGCTGATTGGGATACCTGCGTCATAAATGGCATCTACGGGATGATCACTATACGTTTTACATACATGGTGATACACATGCACATTAGATGTTGGGCACACTTCCAGGTGGATCTGGTGCTGCCGCAGGTGTTCAAAGCAAGGCTGGGGATTCAATACTGCGCCAACCATGACCAATCCGGTCCGGGTTGAAGCGCTGCAAAGTCTCCCACACGCTCTCTGCCCCACGGCACTCACCGGCGTGGGCTGTACTGGGGATGTTATGCGCTCTAGCATATTGAAAGGCAGTAATGTGGGCATCTATGGGGAAACGGACCTCATCGCCCGCAATATCAAAGCCAACAACAGATGTCCCTTGAACCGCTTGACAAGTTTTACCGTTTCTTAAACTTTGTGCTTCGCCAGAAAAACTACGTAAAGTACAAAGAAGGAGACGGGCCTCGATGCCGGTTTTTTGACTGGCTGTTTTTTGAACGGCTGCATCTACGATCGACGCCACACATCTTCTGCTGAAAGTCCCTTTTCTGTATGCAGCAATGGCGCAAAGCGTATCTCCGCATACAGCATATTATCCCGCTGACTGCTCAAACAAATCCAATGTGACCAGGCGAAGTGCTTCCTTCGGTTTGCGTCATTAAACGATATTCTGCGGGCATCACTGAGAATATCGCCTAAGACTGGGGCTCCGGCCGGGGAATTAAACGATTCAAGATATTCAGCGTGGGTAATGGCTGGATTCAGGCGAGAAACAACTGAGTAGGTTAAAGAACGATCCAGATGAAGGTGGAGTTCTACTTTAGGCAGTTTATAACAATCCATACTGTGTCTCCTTTGATATAAATTTAATTTACTTCTGAGCCCCTTCTTTGCTCTTTCAGTTGTACAACTGGTAGGCGACCAACTCTCATCTGTAAATTTGTGCTCCTTTAAATTCTTATACATTGAGAACTGGCTGCATGGGCTGTTGGAATGACTGCCCGCGTGCACCACACATGCGGGAATGAACCTTTTTTATTTCTGCATCCACCTTCTCAGCAGGCAGGTAGTTCGAGTGGGAAGGGGAGAACTGGATATTGCCTGGAATTCATCTGCTCTTAGGATATTCACCAGCCAGCAGACAACAGACTTTCAGGACACTCCCACCGCTGGTTGGGCGGCGCTTTATTCGCTCAAACCGTAGCCTCTCCCCACAAGTTCTCGAAACTGTTGGGTAAATCGCGCAGCCGGTGCCCCGTCAACGATGTCATGGTCGAAGCTCAACGTCAAATCCAGATACTCGCGCACTTCTATTTGTCCCTCAACCACCCCCGGCTTCTCTGCGATACCGCCAAGCGTAACTGTGAGTGGAAAGTTAGCCATCGGTATCCCCCATCCGCCCCCCTTCCCGAACATTCCTACCACCGTCACCATCACCGAACTCGTGTACTCTCTTGCCAAGCGTGGGTTCCTCATAACTACCCAATAGAAGAGTCGTCTGATAGGCCACGGGAGCAACAGAAACGACCGCATAAACCTGGATTCTGTGCTACTGGCTGGTTTCGCTTGCGTGGCTCGGATCTCCTCGGAGATCTCCCAAAACGTTTTCCTGTTTGCGGCTTTAATGATGTGAGGCATGGGGACTTTTCGATTACCCAATTCCACCTCGATCATCGTATTGATGTCCACGTCATCGAATATGATAAGCTGGTTCCGCCAATTCCGCTGAGCGTGCACCTCTTTGTTCATATCCACAGCCCTAGCCAGACAAGTGATCACAAAGGCTGTGAAAGAGAGTGACTCACCTGTTCCAACAATTCAACGCTCGTCAAACCTGGCATGAGACTGATGACCCCGACATAGTGCTCGCCGTGATTCTCGAGGGCATGCTTCACTTGTTGAATGTTGCATTCGATTTCGTTAGTGCCTTCAAATCAAACAGACATGGTCAATCCTCCATGGAGAAAGAGTTGTGACAGTAACGCCGGGAACCCGCCCCCACTGCATTTGAGCTGGGCACATTGATCGGAGGGCTGCGCCCTCCGATCAATGAGTAATTCAGCGGCTTGGCGATTTTGCTTCTGATGCTGATTCAGA
Source organism: uncultured Chloroflexia bacterium (assembly GCA_963753725.1). Lineage (GTDB taxonomy): Bacteria > Chloroflexota > Anaerolineae > Anaerolineales > UBA4823 > CAVWDI01. The sequence continues at coordinate 3,322 of CAVWDI010000016.1, forward strand.
CTTAGTAAATCGCGCCGCGTACCTCCCTGGCGTAGCCAAGTCCGCTGTAATTTGGGTTAGGCGTTCAATCTTTGCTTATACCTTTCATCCTTCGCTGTATTCTTATCATATTTTCGGACGCCACCGGTGCAGCGGGGTGCGAGGGCGGGCGCGGGCGGTCTGCCTGATGAACATTCCTGAAAGTCCCCCTGCCTGCGCACATGTATCAGGTTCCAGCCAGGATCCCTGTTGAGGTCATTCATCATGTGATTTGATCACCATGGGCAGATACACCCACTGGCAATCCGGACCTTCGCTCATCAGGTTGAACAGGGAAAGGTGATCAACCGTGCTGGTCACGGCATAATCGGTGCGGGATATCTGAGTTATTCCACCGTCAACATATTCGGTCCCGTTCCACCCGTACAGTTTCAAAGTATCCGTTGAACCCAATGCTGCCGTCGTTGAGGTAGCGAACCGTGATGGTCATCGGTGACACCAGGTCAATCAGGGGATCACCCTGTCCATCGGTGGCTGACAAGTCGAACCAAACCCCGGCACTTTGCAGATCACTGTCCTGGACGGAATTGACAGAGGCCGGCAGTGGTATGCTCAATCCGCAATTCAATCATCACGTCATCCCATGTCGGTGGGACATAACCCATCACCAATTCCAGCGGGTCGTTGGAGGAAAAAGTACCACCACCGGTTGGAATGTTGACGATCACCGGACCGGCTGGGTCTTGGGTGCCGGTGGATGGACCGCTGGCGCCACCATGATATCGTGAAATCCTTTGTAGTTTTCCTGGTCATACCACACCGTGTCAAGGTTGCCGTCGTCGTCCACTCCCAGGCTGGAGTGTTTGCCGTGATGTTCGGTTTTGGTCAGCATAACGTCGGCTGACCAGTTCTGGCCAAAATCGTTGGATTCGCCGAAATAGAGATCTCCGAATGCTGGATCCTGAATATCTTCTGGGTCCAGGTTGCATAGTAACGCCCGTCCTTATAGGTAGCCAGCGCCGCCGGCCCCAGAATTTCTTCAGCGCTGGTGGAATTGATGGTGCTCTTTTTCCATCCGTCCGTGCCAGGCCGGGAATTCTTGGCTGTGAGCCAGGCGGTGCCTGAGTGATAGGCATAAACAGACATATTGTAGGGGTCGACGGCGAGAGATGGCTCCGAAGCTCCCCGGCGAATCCCTGTTGCGGTAGTGAGGCTGCTGACTGCCCAGGTCTTCCCGTTGTTGCGGGACGAAGAGTCGGATAATGTCGCTGTTGACTGGAAGGTTGTGCAAGGCCGCCCGCAGCGAGGAGCCGGCCCGGGCGAAATCCATACCCCTGATGTCCACAAATTCGGAATTGTACGGTCCCAGGAGCACGTATGAGCCGTTGAACCAGGATACCCCCCCATTGGTGGACGCTATGTGGCGTGCGGTGACCCCGGTGTAATCGTGTGTAATCCATACCAGCCACATAGCATTCGAAGTGCTCTTCTATACCCGGCCGGGTGTCGGCCACCAACCTGAGGTTTGCCGGATTGGTGACGGTGGCCACCTTTGTAGCGGCAGACCAGTCGTCTCGCTGTTGTTGGTTGATGTTGCCAGGTAGACACCCGAACCATCGGTCCAGGCTACGTAGATTTTGCCGGCTGCGTCAATTGCGACCTGGGGGTTAATACTGCCCAAATCATCGTCGTTGACCTGTACGTTGGCGCTCCAACTGCTGCCCTGGTCGGCTGAGTACGAAAAATAGATATCCGATCGAGAATTGCGGTGGTCGACCCACACCACGTACAGTTTGCCGCTGCCCGAGACGGCCATATGCGGGTCTTCTCGCTCAACGCCCACGCCGCCATAGTCGTTGATAGCAATAGGTTGGCTCCAATCGGGTTCTGCAGCCAAGGTAGACGGGGGCGCAACGAGGGAGGGTAGGATCAAGGCTGCAATGAACACCAGGCTGAAAAACGGGGTTAGAACAGAAGACCGGTAGATCACGATGTCACCTCCATTGTTGTGACGGTTGCTTTCACACTTTATATTGGCTCTTATTCTGTTTTGTCATCCAGAGGCAGAGACTGCACGAATTCTCCAAGTCTTGCCAATGCTGTCCGCAACACGGCTAAGCCTGCGCATGCCAACAATTTCCACTATATCACAAAAAAAGGTCAAGCTGGCATATTAAGGTGATTTAAAATGTTACCAGAGGATTATAGTTTACTCAAATGAAAATGTTACTGAGGGAGCTATATCCGATGATGAAAAGATGAGCATAGATGAACGGAGAAATTTTCATTACATAACACTATCTATATGAAGAATATTTTTGCAGCCCAACGAGGACTTCAGGTGCCCGGCGTTTGATTTCCGAAACATTCTTGGCAAGATACCTGACTACCAAATCCGGGTCGCTATCCCCCCCGTGCAGCCGGGTCACCTGCAAGCGGGGGTGGACAGCCACTATGAGTACTTATCTCCATACGCTTTGAGAATGTGCTTCCATTTCAGCATTCACTGTCTCATCCACGTACTGACGCCTTTCATCCGCTGCGAACCATGCCAGCGTTCGTCGAACGCCCTCCCGAAAATCTATTTCGGCCTGGAATCCAGGTACGAATTTCTTTATCTTACTATTATCAAATACTGCGCTCCACGTCTTGTCCCCTAATAAACTCCCTGCTAACCGTGGCGCTACTCGTCCAATAAAATCAGATGGAATATGCACAATATTCGCTTCCACACCCAATGCTTCCGCAATGGTTCCATAAATCTGATCCCACGTCGAGTACTTCATCAGAAGTAATTCGGAAGGCGTGTCCCAGCGCCTGCCAATTCCCAAGTAGACCCAGGAAGCCCCGCCCAAAGTCATCTGCATGCGTCACAACCCACAAGGATGCGCCGTCACCATGTACAATAATAGGCGCTACCTATTCTTTAGTCGATCGACTAATGTGTAACACCCCCATCCCCCAATTGCAATCGGGAAATTCGGATCGTATGGTTAGAGAAGGCCGCACAAGCGTTACTGGAAAGTCTTCGTCGCGATAGGCTCGCATCAAACGTTCTTCACAGGCAATTTTGTTCCCTAGAGTACTCCCAATATGGGTTGTACAATGGTGTAAATTCCGTAATGATGTAGTGTTCCGGTGGTTTTTGATAGACCGATGCTGAACTAATAGAAACGAATTGCTTAACCCGGACCGCGAGGAGACTCAAGTCACGCTCGATATCATCTGGTTTATACGCAATCCAGTCGACGACGATATCAAATTCTAAGTCTTTCAATGCGGAGCGAACGCTTTCCGGCTGGTGTATATCCGCAGTCAAGTGATAACTACCAGGGATATCCGCAACTCGTATTCCACGATTGAGCAAATAGAGTTCAAATCCTTTGGCGACCGCTTGTTTGCTAACTGCGGTGCTTATGAAGCCGGTACCACCAATGAATAGTACTTTCATAATAGAGTAACCTTTTTCTTTGCCTGTCCAACG
>CAVWDI010000017.1:0-411125 GCA_963753725.1 uncultured Chloroflexia bacterium
AAGTTCATCTCACTTCAATTTGTTCCGGTTTCCTGGCTTCAATTTCATAGCTTCCTTCGTATTCAACGATCTTTCCTTCAACGCAAATTGATTTACCATAATAGTACTCATCTGGATTAAAAGGAAACTTTCCAGGTTGCTGCCCCATATGAGAACAGTAAATCGATCCGGGTCTGGGTATTCTTTCCCTAGATTGAGAAATGTTGGCTGCCCATCTGTTGAAGCCGCAAAGTAACTATCGACAACAGGTCCGCATACACTTACATATTGGTCAGTATATTGATATGCTTCATCCCACTGTATTGTCTCAATGCCTATATCAAGTTTTTCTGGAGTTGCTTGAATTTTTGAGACTGGTTCTTCCAATGAATTCGGCGGTACTTGAATTTTTAAATCTGGTTCTTCCAGTGAATTCGGCGGTACTTCAAGGAATTCCCTGGACTGGGGAGTTGAACACCGCCATGCCGATTCTGGCAGTCCTAGAACGATATCCTCAATGCATGGGTCACTTTGAACCGTTGCACGGATGTTTTTTGCGATCTTGTAGCGATTTTCTTGTGAAATTTGGTTTTCTGGAATTGTAAGTTGATTGGATACCTGGGTAGTCGGTTTATTTCCCGAAGTACATCCACTAAATATAATTGAACAAATAAATATAAAATAACAAATTTGCGGAGCTCTATTGCGGGCGTCTAGACTGAGCATGAAATTAGAGGTTCTCCTTAGGTTGAATATTATTTTGTATATATTATTCAGTCTCAGGATAGATACCTATAAAATACCAACAAGATGAAAAATTCAATAGTACTCAGTAGGATTATAAACTGAAAGCGCTTAAATTATTGAAGGAACCATTTGAAAATTATTTTTGTGATGCGTCTTCCAGGATTTGGTAGCGGCGGTAAATAATTCCAGAAAGAGAACAACCCAGATTGTGTTAATAATTGTTGGTGGGCACTGCATAAATTTAGGTGCTTTTCTAATAATCAGCTTGTTTAACTACAATATCAAATTACCCATGTTATTCAAAAGTTAGGATCTATTTACTCATTTTTCCAAGATAAGATTTTTATAAAATATTAAATGATCCACGAACGATCATTGTGCAATGCGGTAAAATACTGAACTTGAGAGGAAAAAACCCCTCTCCCATTTTTTATATAGTCATTTGGACAATAATAATATTCAGAGTATAAATCGTCAAATTTTTACTTTTAGCGCTTAGGAGAAAACGATGTTTTTACAAAAAAAATCAATTCCGATCTTACTAACAATTGTTGTTCTACTGACACTGGGAGCCTGGGGGTGTGATGCTGTCGGAGAATTACCGGGTGGGGGTGAAGGTGGAGTTACCATTCCAGAGGACCCAGGTGCACCAGAACCTGAACCCACGCAAGCACCTCCTGAACCTGAACCCACGCAAGCACCTCCTGAACCTGCACCCACAAACCCGCCAGATCCCGTACAACCACCAGATAGTGGCGGATCACAACCAAGTCAAAATGATGATCTGATAACAATATTACTTGTTATTATTGTGATTGGCATCGTCTTGGGCGCAATTGTATTTATCATTTCACTGTTAAGCCGCCCTCGGGAAAAAACAACAGAGACGGCCGCAGCACCTCCGCCAGTATCTCCGCCAACACAGCAGACGCCCATAAGCGAACCGATAACTGAGAATACTCACCTTAAAAATGCCAGCCCAGCCGTTACTGATTTGTACAAAAGGTTTGTTGATCTGGTCAAGTCATATGGTCCCGTTTCAATAGTCCCGACTGAGACCCGCATCGACTTTCAAGCCCGGTCGATATTTGCTTCAGTTCAATTCCGTCTTGAGAATCTTGAACTGCAGTTAGTGTTGCCGCGCATCGTTCAGGATTTAAAGATAATCAGGGTGGACACCATTGGTACTGAAAAGTATTCACATCTGATAATGATCGATTTGTTAGATGATTATGATGCAGCTTTTAATACTTGGTTACAGGAAGCATATATCCTTGCCAGTTGATCTGGATTAGAAAATAGATCAAACCATAGAATAAATTGTCCCAGATGATTGAAGAGTAAAATCTGGGACTTTTCTATTAATTTTTAAACGGGCAATAAATGCGATTTAAAAATTCAAATTAATAACATTCTAAGAAGGTTCTGCTGGGGTTTCTGTGAGTTCCGCTGGTAAATGCGAGAGGCCAATCGAAGGATCATCGCAAAATAATACTGCTCGCTCAACGATGTTTTTTAATTCTCGAATGTTCCCTGGCCAATCATGACCCACTAATGCCTCCAAAGCGTTTGGATCTACATCAAGCACATTTTTCCCCAATTGTTGATTTGATACTCGAATAAATACTCCTACCAAATCTGGTATATCTTTACGGCGTTCCCTTAAGGGAGGCAGGTCAAGATCCACAACCTTCAAACGATAATATAGGTCTTCGCGGAAATTCCCTTCTTCCATCAAGATTTTAAGATCACGGTTGGATGCGGCCAAGATTTCTACGTCAACTTTTAATTAAATTAGTACCACCAACTCGTCGGAACTCATGGTCCTCGATAGCCCTCAACAGTTTGGCTTGCATATCCACAGACATGGAAGAGATTTCGTCTAAGAATAAGATGCCTCCATCAGCTACTTCCATTAAACCATGCTTGCGTTTTTCAGCACTGGTGAAAGCGCCAGCTTCATAACCAAACAGCTCTGATTCCAGTACAGTATCTTGTATTGCTGCGCAGTTGATTGCGATGAATGGCTTTTCAGAACGTGGCCCCATTAGGTGTATAGCACGGGCCAAAACCTCTTTTCCTGTCCCAGTTTCACCGGTGATCAAAACCGAAACCGAAGCTTCAGCTGCCCGCTGTGCTTGTTCAATTACCGATTTCATTTTGGGTGTTTCACCAACTATAAAATTTAATTGATCCTGTTGTGTACGTCGAAGATGAGCCAATTCCCTGCGCATTGACACAATCTCCTCAGCACGTTGAATGGAGCTTTCAAGCTGCTCAAGCCGGATTGGTTTTTGCAGGAAATCATGGGCCCCATTTTTCATCGCTTCAACAGCCATTTCTACATCACCAAAAGCTGTGATCATAATGATTGGTGGGCGCATTGGCATAGATGCGGTCTCTTCGAGAAAAGTTGGACCAAATCCATCTGGTAATTGGGCATCCAATAAGACGATATCAGCATTACCCTGGTTTATATATTCCGCTGCTTGTTTTATTGTATCGACATCCAATGTTTCATATCCTTTGTCGGTAAGAAATTTACTTATGTTGATACGGGCTGTCTCTTCGTCGTCAACGATCAAAATAGTTGCACTCATATGCTCCTCAATTTTCTATTTATTCTTATCTAGAATTGTATTTCTGAGTTTTAAATCTTGTTTTTTAACAATTGGAATCCGAATGTGAAATACGCTAGCACCCGGAAAACTTTCAAGATCGATCGTGCCATTATGGGCTTCAATAATTTTATTCGCAATTGCTAACCCTAAACCTGTGCCGCTCTTTTCCGTGGTAAAGTAAGGCTTGAAAATCTTTTCTTGAAGTTCAATGGGGATACCTGGTCCAGTATCAGCCACGCTGGTCTCAACAAATTGAGTATTGTCAGCAGTTTTTATTGTTTGAATTTTAATCGCTAATTTTCCGCCAGTTTCCTGCATTGCTTGGTTTGCATTATTTATTAAATTGATGAATACTTGTTCAAGTGCACGCGGATTTCCCAGGATGGGCGGGCAATCAGAGATTGTCTGCAAGTTGGCCTCAACATTAAACCGAGTTAGCCTTGATTTTAATCTGGATAATAAATGCTGCAGCAGTGATGGGAGGTTTATCGGTTCCATTTCAAATTCTGAAGACCGAGAAAACGAAAGCACGGATTTCATTAATTCCTCCAACCGGTCACATTCCCTTTGAAGTCGATCGAGCGAATCACAATTAGGGTCATCGTTTGGAAGATCGTATGCCATGAGCTGAAGTCCAGTACTTATATTATTTATTGGATTGCGGACTTCGTGCGCAAAAATTGATGTAATTTCGCCTAAGAAAGCACGCTTTTCGAGTTCCAACGCGTGAGAATTGAGTTGATCGTATTCGCTCAAATCTGTTATTAATATGATTATTCCATTAATTTCTTTCCCATTCATAACAGGAAGAGTTCGAACATGCGCGAGAAAAGTATCCCCATTTCTTCGGTAGAGCCTCAAGTCTCCGAGATTAAAATTTGCATTTCCCCGTTGTGCATCTTTAAGCGATGGCAATAATGGTTCAGTAGAAATTAAAATATCAGTGACATTTCGTTCTAAAACTTCTTCGTTTGAGTATCCCAACATCATTTCAGAGCTAAGGTTTAATTTCTGAATATTTAAATCTGGGTCAATGAGAATTAATCCTTCGTGTATTTGTTCTTCAATTATTGAATTAATTCTCTGGTGATGGCTACTTATCTCTTTATCTTCTTGTATTTGTTGGTTCTTAAAATAATCCTGTATGACGGATGTGATCGAGATTGCTAATAATTTTGTAATTTGTTGGGTGTAATCCGTAGGTGGACTTTTTAAATCGGCAATCACCATTAATCCGATAATTGCATTTGTTTGTCCTATGGGAGATGATGCCAGATATTGTAATTTTGAAGCACGGGCTGCATTATGTAGTGCAGTGTTTAGACGTTTCCCCAGGATCCATTGTTGCGGTTTGCTAAGATGAATCAAATCTTGGGCTGGAAGATTCTCAGGTAAAAGATCATGCGGACCAACGCATCCATAACGTTGAAAACCTGGATCTTGGTCATTGGCGAGATATAACGCTAAAATTTCAGCTTTCGAAAGATCTTTACCAATAGAAAGAATTTTATTCAGAACTCGATTCTAAGATCGAGTTCGCTTGCTGCTGAAAATAATTCCTGTAGATTATCCCAAAATTGATCCATGGCAGATTTTTAACTGCCAAAGATTATAATTCAGTTCTATTATGATTGAAGAAATTTAAATTAAAATTATATTGCTTGAATAGAATTAGAACGGCGTAGTCGTGCGGGTAATATACCTTCCATCGCACGGTATTTTGCGACCGTTCTTCTCGCGACGCTGTGTCCCCTCTTTTTTAATAAGTCAGCGATTTGGGTGTCGCTTAGAGGTTTTCCCTCTTGATCGATGATTTGCTTGAGAGCTGTTCGGATATGCAGGCTGCGGTCAAATAATTTCGCTAATGGAATGATACGATTATTTGGAAGTTGGATAGATTTACTGGCCACAGCACGGGAAACTGTTAATTCGTGAACTTCAAGTTCTTCAGATAATTTAGCCCGTGTAACTGGCTTAATAAACGCATCTCCTTTCAGAATGAATTGGCGTTGTATAACGACCAATTTCTCCATTAAACGTACCATTGTATTATTACGTTGTTGTAGACATTTTACTAAGAGAGTTGCTTTTTCTACGTCGTTTTGCCATTGTTCAGATTTATCTGATGGAGCTTGAGTTATTGCCTTTCGGAAAAGGGGATTGACCCTTAGGTATCCAGAAAATGGAGAAATGATTTCAACAACTAGTGGTGAATCTGGACGGCCATTAAGACGTGTGACAATAATATCGGGATTTTGATACCTCTGAGGGACATCGATTGTAATTTGATATTCACCCCAATGTGCTCGTGCAGGAAATGGGTTTAGGTTATCGATTATGAATTCTGCGGTTAGCTTGGCTTCTTTTTTAGATATATTGCATAAGGCACTTAAATCATTGAATGCATGGCGGCTCAGTAAGTCCATACCGTTTTGAATAATTTCTTTAGCGTGAGTAGGTACCTTTTGCGTCTCCGACAGTACCTCAAGCTGGATTAACAGTGCATCTTTTGGAGTAGGAGAACCAACTCCGATTGGCTCAGAATGTTGGATGAGATTTAGAACTTTATTGACCAGGCTGAGGGGTTGATGCTGATAGTTGGCGATTTCAATTACAGGGACGCTTAACAGTCCGTCATCATCTAAACTACTTAATATATGTGCGGCGACTGGTCTTTCGATTTTTTTAAGTTCTGGAGCAATTTGCCGCAATACGTATGTTGGCAAATCCTCAATTGCAGGGGACCAGTCCTCGGGATAATTATCTTCATCTGTAGATGAAGAATCTGAGTTTCGAAAACTTGATCTTGGAGAGACAAATATTATCGGCTGTTCATTATTATCTGCATTTGTTGTATTACAAACTGGGCAAAAGCCTCTATTTGGGATTACCCGGTGACAGTTAGGACACCTGATTTCATCCATAAGCTCTAAGGCAGGATTAGATGCTAATTCATTCTCGATTTTTTGATGAATTTCCTCACCAGTAAGCTCGAGCAGTGTCATGGTTTGAGCGAGATGAGCAGTGGTTTGCGGCCTTAGCGAATGAGATTGTGATTGTATAATCATAGGAAATTCCATTTAGAAATGATTATACACTGTTGCAAGAAGCATGCCGTGAAAATTTTAAGCAATTCAATTAGCACATGGAAGCAATGTGTCCTTTGTCCGTCACATTGTATGACTTTTGTGTTTCAGTATTCCAAACCTGTATGTTAAAATTAATTTAATTATTAACCTAAGAATCACGCATTTGGGGAAAGAATATGTTTAGAGCTTCTTTTAGCTATTTATCTCAAGCAGCCTGGGCAAAGCAGATTGTTTCGAATTGGAGCGTTGCCAGGCAGGTGGCTTCTCGTTTTGTCGCCGGCGAAAAACTTGAGGAGGCAATTCAAGCTGTAGTACGATTAAATCAAGAAGGTTTTAATGCAACACTAGATCATTTAGGAGAGCATACTTCGACGGACCAGAAGGCACGCAAAGCTACTGACGATATTTTAGCCATCATTGATTCTATAGATAATTCTAAAGCTCAGGCAAGTGTTTCGATAAAATTAACTCAAATTGGACTGGCTGTAGATAATAATCTATGTGAAATCAATCTGGAGAAAATTTTATCGTATGCTGATCAAAAAGGAAATTTTATCCGTATTGATATGGAGGACTCGCCCTGGATAGATAACACGTTGGATTTATATTGGAAAATGCGAAATGATCATAAACATCATAACGTTGGTCTAGTTATCCAATCTTACCTTTATCGCAGCGTGCAAGACGTGGAGAACCTTATGTCTGCTGGGGGAAAAGTAAGGCTTTGTAAAGGAGCGTATAAAGAGCCCAAAGAAATTGCATACCCCAAAAAGCTTGATGTAGATACCAACTTTGATCGAATTACTAAGTTGCTTATTGATGGCGCAATCCAATCAGGTTCCGAAGAAGTAGACGGAAGTGGAAAAATTCCTCCAATATGTGCCATCGCATCTCACGATCAGGATCGATTGGATTATGCCAAAAATTATGCTCGTGAGGTTGGTTTATCGAAAAAAGATTTAGAGTTTCAAATGTTGTATGGTATCCGTCGAGAGTTACAAAATCAATGTGTAGAAGAAGGATATCCTGTGCGGATATATATTCCGTATGGCACTGAATGGTATCCTTACTTTACACGCAGACTAGCGGAACGCCCAGCAAATTTGTGGTTTTTTATATCCAATTTTTTCCGGAAATAACTTTTCCAAGTATACTTGTTGATTACTGAGCCCACGTATCTTGAGTGGGCTTTATTCTTTAATCCGTACCAATTTTGAATCCAAGTTTATAATTATCGAAAATTGTATTTTGTTATTTCCAATATCCGATGAATAATGTGATTTTATTTTTACGAATGTCTCGTCCAATATTTATTATTGGAGTAATGATTCTATATGCATTGGGGGTGAGTATTGCTCGTTATTTGGGGATTGTCATAAGCTGGGAAACGTATATATATGGCCAATTGTGGGTTACAATACTGCAGCTCAGCACTCAATACTTAAATGAATATTTCAATTCACCTGCAGATATCAAAAATCCAAACCGAACAGCGCTGACTGGGGGCAGTGGTGTTTTAGGTCCAGGTAAATTACCAAGAAGGACCGCGCTCTTTGCTGCTTTGACATGTTTGGCAATTCTAGCATCAATAACTGTTCTAATAATTGCCAATATAAATCTTACAGTGGTTACTATTTTTATAATGCTTATTGCATTTATTGGAGCGCTGTTTTATTCTACGCCACCGTTGAAATTGGAAGCTTCAGGGTATGGCGAATTGATCGTATCAATAATTGTCGCGTTTTTAGTACCGTCATTTGCCTTTGTTCTTCAAGCTGGTGAGATTCATCGATTGGTTCCAATGACCACATTTCCATTAACAACTTTGCATTTAGCGATGTTGTTAGCATTTGAACTGCCAGATTATGCAAACGATTTCAAATACGGGAAACGAACAATTATGGTTCGTTTGGGTTGGGAAAAAGGTATGTTGCTGCATAATATCCTGATATTCACATCCTATCTATTATTAGTAATCGCAGCATTTTTTGGATTACCAAACTTTATTTGGATTCCTGTGATGTTTACTTTTCCCATTGGTTTAATTCAATTCTGGCAAATGAGAAGAATTGCCTCAGGTGCAAAACCGAATTGGAATGCACTAACGATAATTGCCATCTCTTTGTTTGGATTGATAACGTATTTAATGACATTTTCATATTGGACGAATTAGCTGGGATATCACATCCAAATTCGGAAGACGAATTGAGAACTTTGATAGTTAGATGGTGGATCATATCATGACTGAATTTATTAAATTAGTTTCTTCTTCGGATGCACGAATAAAATATTTTGATGTTTATTCTCCAGAATCAAGAACTGAAATTATTGAGACCCGAAATTCGCTTGGAAGGGTAACCGCTTCACCAATTCTTGCGCCGCATTCCTTACCTAGCTTTCCAAGATCAACAGTTGATGGATACTCTGTGAGGGCGCCAGATACTTACGGAGCTTCTGAAGCATTACCTGTTTATTTAAAATTGGTAGGAGAAATACCGATGGGCGCTGCACCAGGTCTCACTGTAAAACCTGCCCAATGTGCATTGATCCATACAGGAGGAATGCTTCCCAAAGGAACGGACGCAGTTATTATGATAGAGAATACACAGAAATCACTGCTAGATGAAATTGAAGTGATGAGGTCCGCTGCAATCGGAGAAAATGTTATTGAAGTGGGTGAAGATATTAAACTTGACGAAGAATTACTCCCTGCTGGGAAAAAAATTAAAGAAGCAGATATCGGTGGATTAATGGCGATGGGTATTACAACTCTTTCCGCTGCTCAGATACCGAGGGTGGGAATCATTTCAACAGGAGATGAAATAATTTCTCCTGAGAAAGAGCTTGCTCCAGGTCAGGTTAGAGATATCAATTCGTATAGCCTATCAGCGCTAATTTCACGATGTGGTGGTATTCCTCAAGTTTATGGAATTATTCCCGATGAAGAAGAAACTTTATATAAAATCGCAGAAAAAGCATTATCTGAATGTGATATGTTATTGATAACTGCAGGTTCATCCGTAAGTCATAGAGATATAACCTCGCTTGTGATAAATAAACTGGGTAAACCGGGTGTTCTGGTGCATGGAGTTAATATTCGGCCTGGGAAACCTACTATATTAAGTGTGTGTAGGGGCAAGGCGGTCATTGGGTTACCGGGTAATCCGGTAAGTGCGCTAGTAATAGCTAAATTATTTGTCGTTCCGATATTGGAGAGGTTATCAGGTATAACCCTTAAAAATCCTACACCTACGATTACTGCTGAATTATCTGTGAATCTTTCATCTCAATCGGGCAGGGAGGATTGGATACCAGTAAGAATTAGGACGACTGAACAAAACGAATATAAGGCAGAGCCAGTATTTGGTAAAAGCAATCTAATTTTCACTTTAGTGAAGAGTGATGGTTTAATTCGCATTTCTCCAGATGATACTGGTATCAGTGCAGGTGAACTAGTTGAAGTTATATTATTATGAATATTTATTTATCAGATATCCCATTTGAAGAAGCATGGCTTAGGTTTGAAGAATCGCTGAACAGTGAAAATCTATGGAATGTTCTTGATGAAGAAGAAATTGCCCTGGATGAAAATGCCCTTGGACGAGTATTGTCTTCCCCTATTTGGGCAAATATATCCTCTCCCCACTATCATGCGTCTGCTATGGATGGTTTTGCTGTGAAATCATCCGAAACAATAGGAGCACTTCCTACCTCACCAATCACTTTATCTTGCAGTAAACCGGAACAACAGAACAAAGCTGAATATATCGATACAGGTGATCCACTTCCTGCATGGGCAGATGCCGTAATTCCGATAGAAAATGTGGAATCCTTGGATGATACTAATCAACCGGCTGGAAATATCAGACATCCATATGAAATCCGCATTCGCAGCGCTGTGACTCCCTGGACCCATATACGCCCAATGGGAGAAGACATGATCGCAACAGAACTTGTTTTGCCTAGCGGTCAAATATTGCGTCCTGCTGATATCGGTGGGATAGCCGCAAGTGGTCATAGTACTGTTAAGGTAGCCCGAAAACCAAGAGTAGCTATCATCCCGACCGGCAGCGAACTTGTTTCGGTTGGTAAAAAACCAAAAACCGGTGAAATTATTGAATATAACTCCCTGGTGCTGGCTTCCCAAGTTAAGTTATGGGGCGGTGAAGCTCAACGTTATCCAATCACTAAAGATGATTTTCAAGTTATTAAAAAGTGTGTATTAGATGCAGCGGAAAATAATGATTTGATCTTATTAAATGCAGGATCATCAGCTGGATCAGAAGATTTCTCAGCAAAAGTTATCCAATCTCTGGGAGAAATCCTGGTACACGGAATTGCAATCCGTCCGGGTCATCCTGTGATTTTAGGAATGGTTGAGCGAAGGGGTTTAAAAAAACAGAGAGTACCCATTATTGGCGTTCCCGGTTTTCCAGTATCAACCGCAATGACAGGAGAATTGTTTGTTGAACCACTAATAGCCCGCTGGACAGGGAGAGTTGAAAAGCAATATCAGATAATAAACGCCACCATCACTCGCAAGGTAACTTCTACTGCGGGTGATGATGACTATATGCGTGTAGCGGTTGGAAGGGTTGGGGATAAAGTTCTCGCCGCCCCGCTTTCAAGGGGTTCGGGTGTAATATCTTCATTAATAAATGCGGATGGTATTGTAGTGATCCCCAGCGGTTCACAAGGATTATCTGCTGGATCGAATGTCCGTGTAAGAATGTATCGTTCAGAAAATGAAATTGACAAGACGATATTCGCTATAGGATCTCATGACGTGATTCTTGATCTTATCGCACAATTTTTATCCCGAAAGGAACGACGGCTTGCATCCACTAATGTTGGTAGTTTAGCGGGATTAATCGCTTTAAGAAATAACCAGGCACATGTTGCGGGTGCTCATTTACTTGATCCAAAAACTGGGGAGTACAATCTTTCATATGTAAAAGAATATCTGTCCGGCATCCCGGTATATATTACAAATTTAGTTTGGCGCCAACAAGGATTGTATGTGTGCAACGGAAATCCAAAAAAAATCCAACAACTGGAAGATATCGCCAATGAAGGTGTAACTTTTGTAAACCGTCAGAGAGGGGCAGGTACTCGTGTTCTTTTAGATTACCAATTGGAGGTGAATGGAATTTCGACAGATAAAATTTACGGTTACAATCACGAGGAATATACACATTTATCTGTAGCGGCAGCAGTTAAATCTGGTCGCGCAGATTGTGGTCTGGGAATCGCGGCTGCAGCCTCAGCGCTTGGACTGGATTTTATTCCATTATTTAATGAACGGTATGATTTGATCATCCCTGCAAAATTTTATAACGATAATTTATTGATGCCGTTATTAAATTTACTGTCAAATCAACGATTTCGAAAAGCTGTGGGAGCTCTACCCGGGTACAATGTTGAAGAAATGGGTAAAATTATTGCAGAGCTGAAATAACTGTATTAATACTAAGCAAGTGAAAGGGGTTTGAATAAATGTCAATCGAAAAAGGAAATAAAGCACCAGATTTTATTTTACAGGACGAAAATGGGACGGAGCACAAATTATCCGAATACCGCGGGAATCCAGTGCTGCTCTATTTTTACCCAAAGGATGATACGCCAGGTTGTACGAAGGAAGCATGCAATTTTCGGGATGATTATTCTTCGTATCAAGAAGCGGGAGTTGTAATTCTGGGAGTGAGTCCAGATTCTCCTGAAAAACATACCAAGTTCAAGAAAAAGTACAGCCTGCCTTTTACGCTGCTCGCAGACGAAGAACATAAAGTAGCCGAATTGTATGGTGTTTGGGCATTGAAAAAATCTTTTGGTCGGGAATATTTTGGTATTGTCAGAACCACTTTTTTGATTTCACCGGATGGATTGATAACAAAAATATTTAAAAAGGTTAGACCTGCCGACCACAGTGCAGAAGTGTTGGAAGCATTAGAAGAATAAGAAGATGTGGGATGAAGAAACGAAAAAATGGATACTGGATAATAATTCTATTCGTGGTCATTATTATTACTGCATGTACTTCACAAGATGACATTACACAAGGAGAACAAGCTTCAGGTCAAAGGAATAGACCGGAGCCTCCCTCAGAATTCAAAAACTTAGAAAATCCTTTAAGTAGTAACAAAACGAATATTGCTAAGGGTAAGGAAACTTATCATACAAACTGCGTTTCTTGTCATGGGGAAAATGGAATGGGAGATGGCGTTCTATCAGGTTCTTTGGATCCAAAACCTGTGCCCTTCCCGTTAGAAAGTGAGGACGATGCATATTTTTACTGGCAGAATCTCGGAGGGAGGAATGAGGGAGCCATTTAATTCCGTTATGCCGGCATGGAATGCGATAATAAGTGAAGAACAGATTTGGGAGATAATCCATTATCTAAGGTCTCTTTAGATTTTATGATCCATTCAAAATGTAAGACATGAATGATTTACATAAGACTTGGCTTTCGGAAAAGAAGTGGATCCCACTGGTGGGTTCCGTTTACCTTGCGATTACTCTTTTACTGATAATTGGTCTAATCGTTGATCCGGGTTATTTCGAAATCAAGGATATGGTTATTGCTGGTTTATTCGGTTTTCTTACTGTATCGATTATTCTCGGTTTGCTAATTTTTTTGGGGCATAAAGAAAATCAGGTCTCTTCAATGCAACACCGAATTGACGAATTGGATCAAAATGTTAATGAAGCTTATAAACGCCTAGAAGCCATCTTTAAAGTCAAACAAGATTTTCTAAACTCTACTGACGAGAATGAGGTTATTGAATTTATCCTCAAGGTGTTATTAGAATTAGTGAATGCACGCAATGTTTCATTTATTCCTATTGATGAGCATGGTTACCCGCATTCAGTGCTGAGCAAAGGCGAAGTACTTAATACTGATTTGAATAAGTGGTTGGAAAATCTCGCTAAACCAGAAGTGCGTGACTATTGTGAATTTTGCAAGAATTATGATGTGTTACATATGCGTGAAGGCTGTCCATTGGCTGAACACCCCATAAGCTCCACGTGTAATTTGTTGTGTTTCCCGATACGGAGAGGTAAAAGGAAGTATGGAGTTATCAATATTTTCATCGACAAATCAATACAATTGGATGATCGTACTCGGGCATTTATCAGGGCATTGATGGAAGAAACTTCCGCTGGTCTGGAGAGTGCCCAAATTCGACGAAGAGAGCTGGATACTCTACGGCAAATGCATTTTCTGAAACAGAGAACTGATCTATCAAATCTGTTACTTAATATGTTAGAAAATGCCCACCAGATTATGAATTCGGACTTCTCGGTTCTGCGTATTTTGAAATCGGATGAATACAGCTCCAATATGTACCTGACCATCGGGCGAAAAACACCAGAATCAGAATCCTATTTGAAGACTATTTTAAGTGATGTAATGGCTACAGGGACACCAATTGTTTTTGAGGATAATGAAGTTGAGAACAATTCTCCACAATTTTTAGAATCGATACTCGCTACACCATTAATATCGCCAGAAGAAGAAGTATTGGGAGTGATCTTTGTTTCCAGTTCAAAAAGAAACAGTTATCGTCAGAGACAAATTTCAATATTACAGACAATTGCCGGACAAATAGCTCTCGTTGTTCAAAATGCTCAATTGATTGCAAAGATTGAATATAAAACGATGATACAGGAACGTACCCGTCTTGCACGTGAAATTCATGATAGTTTAGCTCAAACACTGGGGTTCTTAAAACTTCAAACAGCCCAAATTCGAAATTATCTCGGTCAAGGTGAAATTGAAGCTGCGAAAAATGGTATTGAGCGCAGCTATAAAACTCTGAGTGAAACTTATGAGGATGCAAGACAATCAATTAATGGTTTACGAATTTCAGCCGCTGCCGAAGGATCGATGGATTGGTTGGAAGAAGTTGCAGATAATTTTAAGGATGTCAGTGGTATAAAGATCGATGTAAAGAATGTTGAATTTGAAAAGAATATTCCTCCTGAAATTCATGCTCAACTTATTCGCATTGTACAGGAGGCTTTAAGTAATATTCGAAAGCATGGTAAGGCTCATCATGTATGGTTATCTTGTATGGAATTGTCAGAAAGTCTTTATCTGGAGATCAAAGATGATGGGATTGGTTTTGCTCCTGAGGATGTGTCAACCGCATCCCAACATGGTTTACGAGGAATGCGTGAAAGGGCAGAATTAATCGGCGCTGACTTTCAGATTGAGAGTCATCCTCATGAAGGAACAATGGTGAAGATAAACGTACCTCTTTCGGACATTGAATATGGTGAGGTTTATTCATGACAGTCGTAAGGTTGGTTGTTGTTGATGATCATGCGCTTTTTCGTGCTGGTTTGATCAGTTTGTTGAATGAAATGCCTGACATATCAATTGTTGGTGAAGCGGGGGATGGACATGAAGCATTAACCATATTGAAGAATACCGAAACTGACGTGATGCTCATAGATGTAAATATGCCGGTGATGAGTGGGGTTGACACAGTGAGAGAGATCAGAAGTATGCCAAAAAGCGACCAATGTCATATCATAATGTTGACGATTTCTAAAAATGATGAAGATCTTTTAGGCGCAATCGCGGCCGGGGCAGATGGTTATCTCCTGAAGGACGCTGAACCAGAGGAGCTTTACAATTCAATCATGCTGGTTCAGCAAGGCATGTCGGTACTCTCTCCTAAAATTACTCGAAAAGTGCTTCAAGCAGTCGTGTCTGAATCAAACCTGCTACCTGATATTAACCTAAGCCGAAGAGAGATGGAAGTACTTGAAAGTCTATCCGAGGGTAATACTACGATTCAGATCGCAAACCAGTTATTTATATCTGAGAATACAGTAAAAACTCACGTGCGGCATATCCTCGAAAAGTTGAATGCATCAAACCGTGTCGAAGCGGTAAATAAAGCAAACCAATTGGGAATTCTAAAGCAAGATTAGATTCACTTCACCCAGTACCAAATTGACGGTCTCCCGCATCTCCAAGACCAGGTAGAATAAAACCCTTGTCGTTAAGTCGTTCGTCAATTGAAGCGAGATGGATTGGAACTTCTGGGTGATGATCCTGTAAATTTTGGATCCCTTCTGGCGCACCAATTATTCCCATAAATCTGATTTTGCTCACGCCCCATTGTTTTAATACATCAATTGTTGCCACCGCGGAACCACCTGTAGCCAGCATTGGATCGAGAATTAAACATACAGATACAGTTGGTGCGATTGGAAGTTTATTGTAATATTCCACAGGTTTTAATGTTTTCTCATCGCGATACAAACCGATGTGCCAAACCTCCGCAGATGGCATCAGTTCCCAAACCCCTTCAACCATTCCTAAACCTGCTCGCAATATTGGCACAAGACCGATATTCTCCGCTAATTCTACACCTTGAAAAGGGAGTAAAGGTGTTTCGATCTGTTTACGTTCTACCAAAAGATCAGCTGTGGTTTCATATGTCAGTAGTACTGCGATTTCCCTAACGAGTTGACGGAAAGTAGTTGGGTCAGTTGATTTATCTCTGAGCATGGTTAGTTTATGAGCAACCAGTGGATGGGAGGAAGCATATACATTTGACATGTGAGTTCTCCTTCAAGTAATTGCTCTTATTATAAGCTGTTATCGAGATAAGCTTCATACCTTTTTACTGTTTACTAAAATTACAAAAATTTAGATGAATGCCGAGTATCGTCGGTTATAATTTCTTGCATGAATGATTCAGCAGATCGATTGGTAAATCCTGAACCACGAGTTGATGACAGCCTGGACCTGGCATTAAGACCAAGGAGTTTATCAAATCTTATCGGACAAGAGCGCATCAAAGAAAATCTTTCAATTTTGATAGCTGCAGCACGAAAAAGGGAGGAACCTTTAGATCATGTAATGTTTTATGGACCTCCCGGCCTCGGGAAGACTACTTTAGCACACATTCTGGCTAACGAAATGGAAGTTAATGTTAAAGTTACCTCTGGTCCAGCAATCGAGCGGCCGGGTGATTTAGCCGCTATTCTTACGAACCTGGCAGCAGGGGACGTGATTTTTGTTGATGAGGTCCATAGACTGGGACGTGTGATTGAGGAAGTGCTTTATCCTGCTATGGAAGATTTTGCACTTGACATTGTGATAGGAAAGGGCCCTTCCGCTCGGTCAATCCGTCTTAAACTGCCGCGATTTACAGTGATCGGCGCAACAACAAGATTGGCATTAGTGACTGCACCTTTAAGGGCTCGTTTTGGAGCAGTCTATCGTTTAGATTTTTATCGCCTTCCTGCGATGAGATCAATTGTGTCCAGAGCGGCAAATATTTTAGGGGTAAGCACAGAAGAAGATGGAATAAATGAGATTGCACGTCGAGGAAGAGGAACACCACGAGTTGCTTTGCGATTGTTAAGACGAGTACGAGATTTTGCAGAAGTTCGCGCGGATGGTGTAATTTCTCGTGAGGTATCAATGCAGGCTCTCGAGCTATTAGATGTGGATGAGTTAGGACTTGATGAGATGGACCGCAAGGTGCTGTTGACCATAATCGATAAGTATGGCGGGGGACCAGTTGGTTTGAACACAATTGCTGCCTCGATCAGCGAGGAGCCTGATACCATTATGGATGTTGTTGAGCCATATTTATTACAGCTTGGTTTTATTGAAAGAACTCAGCAAGGCAGGGTTGCTACAAGTCAAGCTTATAATCATCTCGAAATTCCGCAATCAAGAAATATCCAAGATAAGTTATTCTAGTTTTCTATCAATCCAGGAACGATATTTGCAGTAAACAATGATTAACATTGCACGTTTATTTGTTGGATTCGGACTGGTTTTGATAATTACAGGTGGAATATTATATTTTCTAGCCAAATCAGGATTTCAATTTGGTCAGCTTTCAGGCAACATTCATTTTGAAAGCGGGAATACGACATGTGTTCTTGCTTTGGGAACCTCGATCCTGCTTTCTATATTGCTTACGTTATTTCTAAACCTCTTTGCACGAATATTAAAATGAAGTCTCCTGGGGGTAAGAATGAGTCTTATTAATTTTTATGAAAACGTCTGATTTTAACTACGAATTGCCACCGGAATATATAGCTCAAACTCCTATTGAACCGCGTGATTCTCGCGCGCATGATGGTATTAAACCGTGTCACTGGTTCTATTGAACACTCAAATATCCGCTCAATTGGAGACTTTTTGACATCAGGTGATTTGTTAGTCTTGAATGAGACCCGTGTTCTTCCGGCGCGTTTATTTGCTAAAAAAATACCAACTGGGGGTAAAGTTGAAATTCTATTGTTAAAAAAAGTTGAAGTTCAGATTTGGGAATGTATTGTGCGAGGCAAAGGATTACGGACTGGCATCCAACTTTTAGTGAACAACGGACCTGAAGCAAACATCCTTGCTGAGCTGGGAGAGGCACGCAGATTAATTAAGTTCGATTATCCAATTGATGTTTTACTGGATCAGATCGGGAATGTTCCATTACCACCATATATCAAGAAACCAATAAGTGACCCGGAACGATATCAGACAATTTACGCTAATCAGCCAGGTTCAGCTGCTGCTCCGACTGCGGGATTACATTTTACAAATAAGTTGATTGATGACTTAAAAAGTAATTTAATCCAATTTTGTACTTTAACCCTGCATATAGGATTGGACACTTTTAAACCGGTCACTGAAGAAGACCCATGGGATCATGAGATTCATTCGGAATGGTGCTCAATAACTCAACAAACAGCTCAGAGTATCAATGAGACTAAAAGAAATGGCGGGCGTATCATTGCAGTTGGCACATCCAGTGTTCGAACATTAGAAAATGCGGCTGTTGAGAATGGAATAGGTGAGTATATCCGAAGTTTTGAAGGGTATACAGATTTATTTATCCTGCCAGGATATCAATTCAGGGTTGTTGATGGCATGGTTACAAATTTTCATTTACCACAATCAACATTGATTATGTTAGTCAGCGCATTTGCCAATCGAGAGCAGATATTTAATGCATATAAAACCGCAATGGAGTGCAATTACCGGTTTTATTCATTTGGCGATGCGATGTTTATAGCCTGAGGTTTAATATTTGGTGAATGAGTTTCAAGCGAGTATAATGGCCTTATTTCCTTATGATTAACCGATTTTGTTATACCTCTTGATATTTTGAGGATTTGGAGAATTTAATGCGGGCAATAGATATCATTATAAAAAAACGCAACAAGCAGGAATTAACCAGGCAAGAAATCGAATTTTTTATAAATGGTTATACTCACGATGAAATTCCAGGTTACCAAGCAGCAGCCTGGTTGATGGCAGTTTTATTAAATGGTATG
The DNA here is from genome assembly GCA_963753725.1 of uncultured Chloroflexia bacterium. Classification (GTDB taxonomy): domain Bacteria; phylum Chloroflexota; class Anaerolineae; order Anaerolineales; family UBA4823; genus CAVWDI01. The sequence continues at coordinate 18,749 of CAVWDI010000017.1, forward strand.
ACCGAACAAGAGACAACCGATTTGACATTAGCAATGGCCAATACCGGGGATATCCTTGATTTATCGAAGGTTGCGCCTCTGGCAGTTGATAAACATTCTACCGGTGGAGTAGGTGACAAGACCACACTGGTTGTTGAACCAATTGTTGCTGCTTGCGGTCTTCCGGTCGGGAAGATGTCTGGTCGGGGTTTGGATTTCAGCGGTGGGACTTTGGATAAAATGGAATCAATTCCCGGGTACCGAACTGATCTTACAACGGATGAATTTCTTAATCAAATTAAAACGATCGGGCTGGTTTTAACTGGTCAAACCTCAGATCTTGCTCCTGCAGACGGGAAACTTTACGCCCTGCGTGACGTAACTGGAACTGTAGAATCGATCCCGCTAATTGCTTCCTCCATAATGAGCAAAAAAATCGCTGCCGGCGCACAGGCGATCGTTTTGGATGTAAAAATTGGGAAGGGCGCATTTATTAAAAATCAAGCTGATGCTGAAGTACTGTCAAAAATGATGGTTTCAATTGCTGAATTGGCTGGACGTGAAGCGGTTGGACTAATGTCCGACATGAACCAACCTTTGGGTTATGCAGTTGGGAATGCTCTTGAATTGCGGGAGGCAATTGATACACTACACGGGATTGGTCCGGCTGATTTTGTGGAACATTGTATGGTTGTTGCGGGATATATGCTATTTTTGGGCAATATCGCCGATGATGAAAAAACCGGGCGTGAAAAAGCAGAGAGGACGATCAGAGATGGCAGCGCTTGGCAGTGTTTTAGAGAGCTTGTCACTGCTCAGGGTGGAGATGTCGATTATATTGATCATCCGGAAAAATTACCAAAAGCGAATTTGATTGTATCAATACCTGCACCTCGTTTTGGTTATATCAGCGGAATTGATGCTCTTACAATTGGAAAAACAGCCGTACTGCTGGGTGCAGGACGATCGAAAAAGGGAGAATCAATTGATCATTCAGTAGGGATTGTTGTCCATAATAAAGTTGGAAATTGGATCGAATCCGGTGATCCCCTTTTCACCATCCATGCCAACGATCACATGGTTTTCCAAGAAGCAAAGGGTAAGCTGCTCGATGCGTTCTCATGGAGCGAAGAACCGGTTGATCCATTACCTTTATTTTATGGGGTAGTCAGATGATTACGGAATCAGGTATTGGATAATCAAACGCCTGGCAGCAAGGTTAAAGACCAGAATTTAAATCAATTCAATCTTATTCCAACCAATCTCTGGCGCCTAAAAGAAATTCATTTCCTGACATAATTCTTTTCCCTTCAGGTTGAACTTGCTCCAAAATCAATAGACCGTCATTCGTGACGATCGCTGGTTTACCCTGGCAGAGTGTTCGTTGACCCGGATTGATTTTTCTTCCAGGATTTACAACCTCCGGTGATGTGATAGCCGAGTGAATTTTAAGCATTTTGTTATTCAATATGGTATAGGTACCTGGCCATGGATTAAATGCTCGCACTCGAAGCGCTAGCGCTTTCGCCGGCTGTGAAAAATCCAGTTCACCATCTTTTTTCTTCAACATAGGAGCGTGGGTTGCTGCTCCGGCGTCTTGATCCACTGGGGTGATTTCACTCACTAGATAACCCGGAAGCGTTTCCACAAGCAGTTCAGCGCCGATATGGGCCAGGCGTTGGCTCAAAATACCCGCGGAATCAGTTGGATGAATTGGAGTACTTCGTTGGCTTAATATTGGACCGGTGTCCACTCCAGAATCCATACTCATTATTGTGATACCTGTGCATTGATCATTATTCAAAATTGCAGCCTGGATCGGGGCTGCGCCGCGCCAACGCGGCAGTAGAGATGCATGAACATTTATGCATCCAAACATTGGTAATTCAAGCACATCCGGTTTTAAGATTTGTCCAAATGCAGCCACCACAATCGCATCTGGATCCCATTCTCTCAGTTGATCTAATGCCTCGGGATCACTCAACTTTTTGGGTTGCATTATGGGGAGATTTAGATCCTGTGCAACAAGCTTCACTGGAGGCGCCTGAACCTTTTTCCCTCGTCCTGAAGGTTGATCCGGTTGGGTAACGACCCCAATGAGATTAAATTTTTCCGCCAAAACTTCAAGAGTTGGCAGCGCAAATTCGGGTGATCCCATAAAAACAATTTTAGTGGTCATGAATTCAGATTTTAACACATGATATTAATTATCCCCCAAGTAGTGATTTATCTCGATATTCTGTATGGATTATTGACCGGGATAAGGATATTGTGGTTAACTGAGTTTGATGATCGCTGCAATCTAAAACCTCATACAAGCAGATTTATAATAATAATGACCGTTTCAGACCGTAACATTGAAAGTTCATTCGAATGCAAGCACAACAGGACGGCAATCAGAACGGTTGCGTTAGATTGTAATTCTCCAGGAGAAAAAGAGCTGGAGATTCATGATAAGCTGATTTGTCTTGATTGCGGTGAAGAAGTAGAATTTTCCCCCACAATATTTGTTCCGGATAGTTTTTTGATTTCCTTACACCATAAATAAAAGAAATGTGGTAATTATTCCAAGGATATGTAAAACTAAATTAATTTGCGTTAGTAATGTGTTATGGTCTGGGATAAAGTCCAACCCTCTTGACAATTTCTGGTACAGACTTCAGACCAATTAACGGCCATTATATGGATACCTGAAATTCCAATAATGCTTCTTACCTGATCAATAATTTCAGTACAGATTTGGATTCCTTCCTCGGGCTGCGCGGCTTTTGGGGTTTTTTCCATGCGCGCTACAATTTCAGTGGGTACATCTAAACCTGGGATATTGTTAGCCATGAATTGTGCCATACGAGATGATTTTAATGGTCCAACGCCTGCCAGGATGTGTACTTTTTCGTGAAGTCCGAGATTGCGCACCTGTTCCATAAAAGTATTAAAACGTGTAATATTGAATATCAATTGAGTTTGAATGAAAAGCGCTCCTGCCGCGACCTTCTTTGCCAATCTAAACGGTCTGTAATCATAAGGTGGGGAAAATGGGTTTGATACTGCTCCAATAAAGAAATCTGGTTTGGGTGATATCAACCGTCCATTATCCAGACAACCTTTATCAACCATGTTTTTTGCTATCCGGATGAGATGGGTCGAATCAATTTCGAAGACACTTTTTGCTCCTGGATGATCTCCCCAGCGGCCATGATCGCCTCCAAGACAAAGTAAGTTTTTAATCCCTAATGCAGCCGCGCCCATTAAATCCGCCTGGATAGCTAATCTGTTGCGATCACGGCAAGTCATCTGCGCGATGGGTTCAAGACCAAGATTAACCAGGATGGAGCTTACAGGAACGCTGGCCATCCGGACACTTGCACCCTGGTTATCCGTGACATTTACCGCATCTGTATAATTCTTAAGGTTGTTCGCCTCACGTATAATTGCTTCTGGTTCAACACCCCGCGGTGGTGAGAGTTCTGCAGCGACAACGAATTGGCCAGATGAAAGTAATCTGGACAATTTTGAAGTAGAATTACCCCGTTTATCAGCTTCCATCTTCTGACACCACATCTAATCCAGAAACAGGATCTGGCGCACACCCACTCAGGATTTTGTCACGTCCAGTTATTGCATTTATCCAGGAGGAAGAACCTCTTAATGACCAATCTACAGGCGGTCTAAAATCGTGAAATTCTTCAGACCAGGGCAATTTTATGGATCGTTCATTTGCTTTCACCCAGATACATGCCAGGTCTGGATACACCTCACAATTTCCATCTTTTCTTACTCCCCCGCATGGTCCGTTGCGGATGGTTTTAGGACAGGTCATCGGGCAAACCATACCTGTGGAATGTAGCACACACTGGCCGCACATCTTGCAGTCGAATACCGGTTTTTTAAGCAGGATTTCAACCGGTCGCAACACTCGATCCAGGAAGTGTATGCACCTGGGACGCTGGTTGAGAAATTGCCCTAAACGATCGGTAAAAGTTGGCAATTAAAATTCCTCCTGGATGGCTTGCCGGATGGCGGATTCAGTTTCTCCACCGACCAGTTTTTGTCGTCCGTTGATAAATACCCCTTTAGCAGCGCCAAATTCTCGTAATGTATCTGGCGTTAACCAAATATCTCGGAGAATAACCTGGTCACCGAATTCAGGTACGATAGAACGCAGCTTAACCATTGTTGAAACCTCATAAGGACACATGTAACCATTCAGGATTAACACTTCAATTGGACGAACCCTTTTTGGCGTAATTTTCTGCATAATGGGTTGGGCACTTATCTTGGTTTGGCTGATGGGGTAATACAATAATTTGCGATGTCCTTGTTCATGGATAACCTCAAAGCCTCTCACTGTGTAGTGGCGAAAGTGCATTTGTCCCTCAATATCTGTAGCTTCAACTAAAACCCCACGGTTATCATCTTGTTTTCTGTCTGAAATAAATGAATTGAATAGTAATGTTCCGAATCCTAAACCATGGTAACGTTTTTGGACCCAGTCACAATACAGGACCGCTATGCCAGGCTCGACCTCGTAAGGAAATAGAGCCTGACCAGATAAAGCGAAATATAAATGACCGATAACCTCGCCATCAGGTCTTTGGAGATGATAACCCTCTACATATTTTCCGAGATTGCTGGTCACCCAATCTCTACACTGGCATAAGGCTTGCGGCCAGGGGGTGGGGACTTCTGTCATGCAGCAGTAAGCTTTTTGAGCATCTTCGGTATTTTGTATTCGTTTTATGGCCACATCTTTTTCGTCCATCTTATTATTGCTCCAAAGACATCCCGTTGATAAATCGGTCAAAGAAAATTTTATCCAGATCTAGATCGACCTGTTCAGCAGTTTCAGACATCTTTTCCGCATGCTCAAATCCTTCATCGGTTAACATTTTAGCGGCTCCAAAACCAGCGCCGTTAGCAATTGTTTCTATTGCATTCAAAGGCACAGGTGGGATCATCCCCAAACCTAATACTGCATCGATATCCACCTGACCGCCAAATGAACCAGTTAATATGAGCCGTTCCAAATCTTCTGGTCGAAGATCCAGCCGCTCCATAAGCACATCGATGGCTGCTCGAATTGCTCCCTTGGCTTTTTGCAGTTCACGGATGTCCAATTGGTGCAAGCGCAGTTGGCCGTCCTTGGTTAGCAGTAATGATTTTGAATTTGATGGTTCATAATCCGTTGATAACAGCTTTGCTTGTGGATTTATTTGACCGTTGACTTTGATCATTCCAGACCGGCGAAATTCGTGTATGGCACTCAGCAAACCTGACCCGGTTAAACCAACTGGAGCTTCATCAGAGATCGTTTCAAATACGATATCGATTCCATTCAAATGAACTTTAGTTACCGCACCATCCACTGCTCTCGAACCGCAGGATATATTTACTCCCTCAAATGCCGGGCCGGCGGCGGTTGAAGCCACAAGGATGCGATGACCGTCAGTGACCATCACTTCTCCATTTGTACCCAGGTCAATGGCTGCCATTGGTTTTACAGCGCGGTCAAACTCAAAATAAACAAGGCATGCTAGCGCATCGGAACCAACAAATCCACCAATAAGCGGTGGGAAATTTACTTCAACATGTTCTGGAAAAATACCTCCCATGATTTGTGAAGCATTGATAATTGAACTTCGTTGATATGGTTGGAAAGGCATAACCGCAAGTGATTGAACAGGCAATTCTGTTAGCAGATGGTGCATGGCTGGATTACAAACGATCGTAGCTCGTTCTATACGCATCTGGATTTGTTTTGATAGTTTTAAAGAGTTCAACTGCTTGATTGATAGATGCTAAAGCCAAGCGGTGCAGTCTATCAGCATCAACTTTGTTCCGGTTTGCGGCAGATAAACGCGATATTACATCCGCACCGTAAACGGATTGCTGGTTCAAACTGGCGGCTCCGGCACAAACTTCTCCATTATCCATCATCGTAAGAAATGCGGCGACAGTGGTAGAACCGAGGTCAATTGCTAGGCCTAAGGGAACATTTTTCTCCCTTTTGTAACGCATAGAACTTCGGAATATTTTATTTGAGTAAACCACAATTGGAGCGAGTACAACCCTTGAGTCCCCTGCTATACGTGCACGACAGGCCAACCGGTTTCCGACAGCAATTTCTCCTGCCGTCAAATGTTTGAACTCCACTTCATCTGGCGGCGCCAATCCTTTTTCATGCAGGATTTTGCATAAACCGCAGGTACCACGGCCTGCGCATGGCTGCTCCAGAGGTAGCTCTGTTTTCGCGATGACCTCGCCGATGACCGCATCTCGCTCAGCGTAAACAGACTTCGTATCATCCCCGTAGATTATTGTGACTTCTGGCATAAGGATTTGCTTCCTGATAAAGTGGCGTTGATGGTTCTCATTTCTTGTTGAATTTTAATGTGCCATACGAATTGATGATCATCCAAGTTTATTTTTTATACTTATTTATAAGCAAGCGGAAAGGAGATTTTATATCCATTGACAATGGTTTTCAAGACTGCATTTCCGCTTTTGCTGGAATCACCTCGACTCACAAAAGTGACCTGTGCAGTATCTTCATCACCAATATTTGCCACCAACGGGATTTCGACGGAGATATTAATCTTTCTACTCTCATTTGGCGCCATTACACCTGTATTTGGTGGGCTTGTTGTCTTCCAGGAATTACCAGTAATGAAAATGTCAAAATTATCAGGTAATCCATTACTGGTGTTGGTTACCAGCAAGGAGTAGGTCATGGTTGTGCCCGGTAAACCGCTGTCAGCACCATCTGGTTGAATTATTACACCGTATTGTGGTACATCTACCGTCATTGATACTGGTACATACAAAGGCCCATATGGTGTATCGTCATCGACTTTGATCCTGGCGTAATATTCTCCTGGTTGGTCCACTTCTGGGAGCCCTGTATCAAAGCTCACAACGATCTGTGTAGCTGCCAAACTGTTCACAGTTCCAGAAGTTGGGTCCTCATCTAACCAGGGTACGTCGATAGCGCACATATCTGCGACACTTTCACCTGATTCGATTTTGTAAACTAAACCGGTTTGTTGGTCAACAGCCCAAAGGTTCCCATCGCAATCGAACTCCAGCCCTGAGCCTGAGTGAGCACCGAAGTCCTGGCTAATATTAAACTGCCCGACCAGGTTGTAGTCATCCGCCGTATCCAATATATATATCGGGTTTGGATCTGCGTTTACCATCACGAAAAGGTGCTCTGTATGCGGGTTATAAGCAAGGCCGGCAATTGCCAGCCCCACGTTGAACGATGACAACATGGTACCGTCTGCTGAAAAGCGGTGAATAGAAAGATCGTTCCAGCCTCCGGCAAAATAAGTGTCGCTGGCTGGATCGTAGGCTAACCCGCGTTGAGAAATGGCAAATCCTGTCCCCCCGCCCGGACAGACCGAATTTCCTGTGTAACCGGATGATGGATTAATTTCATAAATACAATTTGATATACTTGAGTTGGTGTTCATGATCCATATATTTCCTGTCAACCAGTTGAAAGCCAGGTCTGCGGGTCCATTCGTATGGGGTAGACTATGTGGGTACTCTCTACCAGTCGGTGTTCCAGTTGTGCTAAACTGGTTAATTTTATCGTCACCAAACCAGTTAGCGTGAGGTGAACTGACCCAAATACTTTCGTTCACACTGTCATATGCAATCCCCCAGGGGCTTAATAAGGTTGGGGTCCAGGACTGCAGGACATTCCCTGCTGTGAGTGTGTCTGCCGAAGGCGGGTCTGGCAGTTCCAAGTTTTCAGTCGTTTTGTAGCCTTGTTTATGCCGCTTGATGATATGTTGTGGGTTCTGGTAAGGCCCAATTGGTATAAAACCTGCGCTGAGCTCGAATAATGAATAACCAACCGCTAATCCTCCGGTGTTCTGAATATTTAAAGGGAGCGTGGTAGATAAACCCTGTGTTAGCGAGACTTCTAGACTTTCCGGAACCGCAGTCAGCAACGCTGCAGGTAGTTGAAAGTTTTGATTAACGGTATCCCCTCCAATTACAGATATATTTTTATTATCTCCACCATATCCTCCAGATTTGGTGGAGATAAAGGTTTTATTTCCCTCAGGTGAAAAAATTGTAAAAAATCCATCATCAATCTCCTCATCTTGAGGCGTATTTTTTGTGGTTGTCGTAAAAAGGTCTTCATTGCTTACCTCGGCGCCGCTCAAAGCTTCCGATGTGTTTTCGTCATATACATTTCCGACAACCAGGCCGCCTGCTTGTGGACTGCACGGAGAAGATTCATAGCCTGGCGCTTCACAAGTTGTCAGGTCAGCCAGCAGTTCAATGTCTTTTATTGTGCTACCGTTTACGGCTGCAAAGTCATCTTTCGTCAAATAACCCGGAATAAAAGTATTCACCCGTAGATCATATGAGTTGTTGTCCGGCACCTGAAATTCATAATGACCGCTCACCGGATTGGACCAGACTGCATCTAAAGGCGCGTTACTTATTTGCACTTCAGCGTACAAAGACCAATTGGTAGTCGCGTCGGTGATCACACCGGATAGTGTAACCATAGGCACCGGATTTAGAATGAAATCCTGAGTGACTGTTCCTCCTACCGTAACCGCAAGGCCTGCCGTACTTAGCATCCCATACCCGAATTTTGAAGCTTCAGTGGTATATGTATCGACCGGTAGAATAAGGCTGTAACTTCCATCTGCTGCTGTTACAGTGTTAAAAGTGTCGCCGGAAGAAGCCCCAATGGCGCTGATCGTTGCGCCATTAATCGGGTTGCTGGTAGATGCATCCGTAACTATTCCGTTAATTAGCCCATTCGGTTCAGCTGAACAATTTGGGAATTTGAAGGAGGCCACCCGGGTTTGCCAGGGAGCGCTTCCGGTGGTCTGTATATATTCCTGGGTATACCAGAAAGTGCAGTCGTCGATTGGATCCACACTCATGGCGCTGTAATCACCCCAGCGTGGTGAATTAGAGTACGTTTGCACACCCGAACCATTGATAATTGTGCCTTCACCCTGGGGCAGCGTGCCCAATGGATCGCTCGCTAAACGTCCGCTGTAGCGGATGCTGGGATACACATTCTCACTGGAGACGCTGTATCCAAGGGCAATATTACCTGCCTGATCCATGGCGAGGCTGCCCATCCAGCGGTGATCAGTATCCGGAGCATAGGTACCCTGCTGGTAGATAAACCAGTTTGAACTACCTGAATTTTTGCGTATTTCGTACCAGCGGATGCCAGCTCGATTGCTACCGACATTCACTGTGTGGTTGGCGACGATCACTTCAAAGGTGCCAAAATTGCGGTACCAGGCATGCATCATCAGACGGTCGGATAATGCCTCCAATTGAGGTCCGCTGTCCGGTTGGTGGATGCAGCGGCCGCGAGTTGCACTGCACACTGGCCATGTGAATGAGTCCACCACCAGTTGGTCGGCAACGCTAAATGTGAAGCCGCTCGGCCAGTTAGCCTGCGCTTCGAAGACAATCAAAACATCGTCGCTTCCGCTCCAGTTCTGCTCAACTTCGATGAAATAATTTGGCGCACCAGAGGGCGGGGGAGCAGCCCCCATCCAGTTGGAAGGCAGCATGCCGCCATAAAAAGGATTAACCCCGAATAGATCGATATACTGGAAAGTTGCCGGTAGCCCTGAGAGCATATTTGCTCTATCGAAAACCCATACACCGGTGCCTAGAAAGAAGCTGGTAAACTGGTGCGCCATCATATAGTAACCATCCGGCCACACACCGAACTTGGGATAGTCAGGGAATTTTGTCCCATGCACTGGGAAAGAGTAGGGGTACCAATCCGCTGGAATATTTGTTGGATCGGGACCTTTCGAGATAGCGATGCACTCGTAATATGGCGGTGATGGGGGAGAAGTAAACTGGGTTAATAACCAACGATCATATTGTTGGTCATAAAGCACTACCGGATCGCCGAGAGCATGGTCATAACATGGATCTCCTGGTGGCCACAGCGCATTCATACCAAAATTGTACAACTGTGTTCCTGTTTTATCCCACACACGCACCCAGGCGCCTGTTATGCCGTGGTTTACGATCTGCACGTAATGGTTGGGTCCCACCTGTCCATCTGTGTCTGGAGGCAGGACCCCTGCGCCGGTATTAGCGATGGACATGCCTTCCCAATTTGACGTTGTGGCGGGCATCGAGCTCGTAGTAATCTGGGTTTGAACCGACTTTTCAAGCGCTTCCGGACTGGTTTCCGTACTTCCAAATTTGGGTACGGGTAATGTACCGGGATGCTCTATCGGGATATCAAACTCACCCTCAACCTTTTTCAAAGCAAGTTGTTCAATTGATGGCGCGGGAGGCAATCCGTTTGTATCAGCAGGGTAAAAAGGTCCTTTTACGATGCTTTCGCTGGCAATGGATACCTGTTCCATCTGGGGTTGTTGATTTGGATCAATCCCTGCAAGTCCATCAATTAAAGAGATCGGGCTGAGAAGAAACACTAAGATGCATAACAAAGGCAGTGCTTTTAGCATAACAAATCCATTATCCAATATATTGATATTAGAGAAATCAATCAATTTAACAACGAAGATTATTTGTCGAAAAACTTCGTATCTATTTTATCAAGTAAACGTGATGCATGAAATTGTTACTAACTCTTTTCTTTTAACAATGGTGCTTATTTAAAGACATCAGTGATAACCCTCACCTATTTGTTTATCTATTAAAACCAAACCTCGTTTAATGGAACGAATGAATAATTTTCGTGGAGCAGTTCTAGATACCTGTTTTCTATTACGATTGGTTTTGATCCAAAAGTGTTTTCAATGTAATCCCAGCAATTATCGATTTCCCCATGATCATAGGTGCGCGGTTTCGAGTTGCATTCTATGATTTGGAGGTCCGTTCTTTGTGAGTGTGTCTTTTGAAAATAAAGCAGGGTGGTAATTACTGACCAATTTCCAAGGACTATTGCATTATCAGGGATTAACTCAAACGCTTCGTTCGAAAATCTCTCGGCTCAATTCCTTTCCTTACGATTTAGTTTCTCCGCGTACTGGGATTGGAAGGGATATAAAATGATTAATAGTATGCATGTAACTAAACCTATTCGATATAAGTAACCGGGAGATTTACCTATCTTGTGATACAAAAAATCAAAACCGTAGGCAATCCAGATCGTTAAAATATAATATGTGGGCGCGACCATTACCAAATAATCTCTGACAGGGTAATAAGTGAAATAACCCAGATTTATTACACACATTGAAAGCATAAAAAGAGCTATGTCACGATCTCTTCGCCACTGGTTGTATATACCCAAAATAACGAATATGATTCCGAAATATAAAAGGTTTTTAAAAATTATTTGTGCATGCTGGATCGTACGGGCGTAATAGAATTCACCGTCCCGAATTGATAATGTCCCATATTGGTACCCTGAAAAGTATTTTATGGCTCCAGCGAATGAGGTGGGTAGGTATTGTGTTCCCAGGGGAGGTATAGAAAATGATCGAATAATTGAAAATGAAAGGATCAGGATTCCTATAGCTCCTAATGTAAGCAAGTAAAAAGTTAAGTTTTGTAATCTCTTATCCTTTTGCAGGTAAATAAAGAGTACAAAAGCCGGCAATAACAATAAATTCCCCAAATTTGTGCCTAAACTTATTCCAAATAAGCATGCTGATAACAGTAAAAAGATGGTTTTTAATTTTCTTTTCCAGATGATTATCAAGTAGATTGAAATCACAAGGAAGAGCATATTCACGTTATATATTTCCGTGATTATGGCGGTGTTCCAGATATTTGGAATGAAGGCATATATAAACGGTACCAAAAAACTGAAAATAAGATTGTTAGTCAATTCCAAGATGGTCAGACACAATACACAAATTGTTAGACTTGTGCACACAGCGCTTAGAAACGTGGTGGCATGCACAGGTTCTTTGAATAAACCAATAAGGAAATATCCCAGCATTGTATGGATTGGATAACCCGGCGGGTGGGTGACGCCGAGTTGGAAGGCTTGTAATGCCAGTTCAGCCGAGTCACTCCATCCAATGTCGGTGGTAAGCGTGTTTAAAGTAGATAAAAAAAGTAAGTGTAAATGCGAAAATAACCAGGACGATCTTGATGAGTGCTGGTGGGATTTGGAGTTTAGAGGAGGACAGGAATGAATTCAAAGTTAAATTTTGTGAGTTGTTAATATTTCGAGAAAACTATTATAAAGGCTGAACTGGATAATTTTACTCTGAATGTTGGTATAGAAACTGCACCCAATTCAGGAAAGAAATAAAAAAGCCACATGTTCAGTAATACAAAATTTCAACTTCTATCGCTTTCAACACTTATTATATTGATCACAGCATTATTCTGGCTGCTGCCGGCGCTTTTCCCATTTGAAAATACACGTGGGAACTCATCTTCATTTCTAACGGACTCTTTCGATCGTTTTGGAAAACGTGATCGTACTCAAATTGGAGAACATGAGAGTATTGATGTGGTCATCCGCTATTTAGATCCCAAGGGTTATAAGCGGTTAGTAAAAAAGCCGAATGTTACGTTTATTAAAGTGCATTTTGATTCCCTCGATCTGCTGCCTGGGGATTATGTCATTGTAGCGGATCCATTACATCAGCAGGAGTATACCTATCCAGGTGTTTCCGATTTTACAACCGACGCAGGACCTGGATTCTGGGCATTAACCATTTTCGGTAGCGCAGCTGAAATCGAACTGCACACGCGCTGATTCGGATCAAGAGCTTCGAAATCTTGACATCGATACTTATGGCGTTTTCATCGACAAGTACGCTAGGGGATACTCAATGTTTGAAATTCAGGACTTTTCTTATCTGCCTGAATCTGTATGTGGTTCTGATCAGAGGTTGGATGCGGCATGTTATCAGGACAGCCATTCTGTCGAGTTTGGAAAATCTAACGCAGTCGCTATGCATGTTTATAATGGTCTCGGTTGGTGCAGCGCCTGGCGGGTAGGACCGGGTAATCACATGTTTACAAATGAACATTGCATAACAAACCAGGCTGAGTTGATGGCATCTGAATTCTGGTTTGGTCACCAACGCCTGGAGTGCGGCAGCGGAACCACTCAGCTTCCAACGATTGTAACCGGGAGGACACTGCTGGAAGATGACTATATGAAAGATTTTGCACTATTTACGATAAATGAATTCAAATCTAATTGGTGATTTCGGCTGGTTGGAAATTGACGACCGGGTACCAGTACAGGACGAAGAAATTTATATACCTCAGCAGCCGGGCGGCTTGTCTCCAAATGATCAGCGAAAAGTAATAGCGATCAGTAGCGACATGAACAGTGAGAATGTCTGTCGTATTGATAAAACAATTGTAGACGGTCGTTGGTTAAACACGGACACAGGTTATATGTGCGATACCTCACCAGGCGCTTCGGGATCACCTGTTTTGGCAAGATCATCAAATGCAGTATTATCCCTGCATCATTTGGGCGGGTGCCGCAACCAGGGTGTCAGGATGAACCAGATTTGGCCGTTGGTGGCGGCGCATCTAACGCCGGTTCCTGATTTAATTTCAGTTTCCATACCAGAAAAAGTTGAAGTTGGCAGCGTTTTCCCTGTTCTAATCGAAGCTCGGAATAAAAAACGCGCCTTCACCGGAAGGGATTATCAATGTCTCAATCCGTTACAGCGAGGACAGCCACGACCTATCTATTACCGATGTGAGTGCTGCATGGGCGGACGAGCTGGAGTTATTTGAACCCGGACAGGGACTACGCTTAGATAAAGACTGTCAAGAAATACCAGGCGGCGCTCTGGATCACTTGATTGAAGCGTACGATATGGATTGGGAGGTAGGCGAAAGACATCAACTCACTTTTAATGTGACCCCTCATCAAGCTGGTACCCTCTGGTTGCGGGTGAGGAATACCATGAAGGATCTCAGAGCAGGTTGTCTTTATCACAATGACGCTTCCTTGAACCCAAACGTGGATTTCCTCGATATTGATCAGAGTGGGTGGGATGTGATTCGATTGGAAATTGAAGTCGACCCTGCATCTTTGACAGCTCCAAGCAAAATCGCGAATCCATCTCCCGCAGATGGATCAATGGATGTTCCGATTAATTCAGTATTGTCCTGGGATTTTGAAGACTAAGATATGAAGGATCAGATAACTTATGATGTTTATCTAAATGAAGATGAATCCCCGTATAATAGTTTAATTTGCGTGGATACTCCAAAACCTGAATGCGATCCGGGTATCTTGAAAACTGATACGCAGTATAAATGGTATGTGACTGCCACAGATAGCGGTAGGAATTCAATCCAAGCGGTAACTGGAGTTTCACAACCGGGATTGCCAGTGAGACACCAGGTCTTTATTTGCCTTTTGTGTTTTCCAACCAGTAAGCTGGCTAACAGAAATTTCCTGGATCACTTTCGGATTATTACTATCCCTTTCAACTGTGATTGGAAATTTCTTAAACGGGTCTTACCTGAAGTAATTCTAATTCTTTAAGGGTTGCTGCTGTTCACAAGCGGCAGGTAATATTCCTCCTGGTTTTCTTGGCAGCCTTCGATCTTTATTGTATGCGTTGTGGAGACTGCTGAACCGCACGAATTATTTACCTCCACGGACACCTCGTAATCAGCGCAGTCTTCATAGGCATGCACAGCAGGATTTCCCGAACCAGTGCTGCTGCCGTCGCCAAAATCCCAATTGTATGTGAAAGGTTCCAGACCTTTACCAACGATGGCTTCAAATTTTACTTCTGCATCCACCTGAGCGGTATCGGGAGCTGTAATTTCTATTTCATGCGGCTTGCAGTTATATGTTTGGTTAAACACGTTTACTTGCAGCGGGTTGTCCTTGTAACTCTGGTATGTCGCACCAACATTCGGTTGCGAAGCTGGCAGGATGTAATTTCCCATCTTGAAGGCCAGTTCCCCGGAAGGATCAGTAACAAACATCCCCGCATCACCGTATGATTTTTTATCCCCTGTATCCTCGCTGGCCGAGTTTAAATCATCCTTGTAATAATTAGAAATACTCCCGCTGCCTAGGTTGAGATCGATCAACTGCACAAAACTTCCCAATCCCCCGCTGATCTGGGACCAGGTTTTTGTCGGGGTGGTTGGAATTGAATCATTTAATCCGTTTACAGTAACTCCGTCAGGGGTGTTCGGATCGTAATAAGTTGTTGGAGCCATTCCTGAATTGGTAGTGTCTAGCAGGTCAAAAGAAACACGAACGGAATTGATCTTAAATCCCGATCCACAGATTGGTATATCCAGACTGTCTATATCTAAACCTACATCGATATTGAACAGGGAATGATACGACCAAATGCTGGCAAGTGTATCCCCACCTCCCACGCGTACTGGTCCATCAATATTGGGGGTTATGTCCGGTATTTGTGATAATAATAATTCAATTTCTTCATTAAGATTTAATTGGGAGAATTATACATGTAGCACTGACTCGGAATTTGCTGCGATCGAATATATCCACAGCGTTTCCATTAACTTCTAGGTAATCGATACCAAAGAAGTCGGTAGTGTTGAGGCCCACTTTATAGGTTCCACCCGTGATGCGCTGGTTTGTAGGGTTCCAGTTTACATAATCAGTAGACGGCGGTGTGAGTGTAGAAGAACGATATATGTAAATCCATCCCTGGTCCGTTGTGTTGAGAGGGTTAGTGACGTTTACCTGGTAGCGCGAGTATTGTTGAGAATCGGTATCACTGATCCATTGCGTTAGATCAACCTTTTCTCCACTATCCATGGACATGAAGACCAGTTCGTCATTCCCATCCAACAGCCCGTCTTCTGGAGCGTATTCCCCGTCGCTGTCGATCTCGTCGATTTGTAACGGGATTGCTTTCCAACTCCCATCGTGATAACCGTATCCAAACATATCTGATATATCCACACTATTAAATAAAGGTAGTTGGCTGCCGGTAATAATCACTGGCTCCAAATCCCTTGTGAGCCCACTTACGGCAGCAGGTTCAGCACTCTTTACACCCGCAGTGGGATTGTTCAAAAGGACCAGAGCAATCGTGAACAAGCTGACGATTATGATGATTGGCTTTAACTTATTCATTTGTTGGCCATCCACTTTAAAAAATATTTTCTATTGGGTTACAACCAGAGGTTAATTATATGAAGGTTAAAAAAAAAGTCCTATCTGGATAGAGTAGTTGGGATACAATACCTATGCCAGATAGATCGACATTTTTAGCATTAATATCTCGAAAATATGTATACAATCATTTTACTGAATAGCTGGTGACCTCTCAGCATAAATGGAATGGATTAGTGGAGGTACAGTTTTGAGTAAAAGTAATTTGAAAGTTTTATATCTGGTGTTGGTTCTTTTTACTGTCTCTTTAGCCTACAAAACGCTGACGGAAAATGAGATGATAGCAAAGCCTACTCTCGTTCCGACACCTCCGACAGATGTATTACCATCCCCAATTTCTCGAAAGCAAATTGAACCTGATGTTGCGCTAGAAGGAGCAAGTGAGGCTGCCGGTATCGAGGGCGAGTTTCCTCTGCCTGAGGATGTTCAAAACTTTATACGACAGAGTGAAGATGGGATCAATTTTCAGACAGGAATGACGTAGGACGAAGCGGTTGATTATTATCCGGACGCGTTCAATGCACAAGGGCTATCTGAGCGGTACCTGCTCACAGTAATCGAAGAAGATGTATTCAGTTTAGTATTCGACGGCGCTCCGAATGGCAGGGCTGTGGTCGTTCAAGGAGTGCGTCTTGACAATGGAGTAGTAAATATCAATATACGTTATGATGACAATTAAGCTTTCAATTTCCTTCGGGAAAATCCGATACTGTACCTTCAAATTTGATTGAGAATCGGTAAAATTCAGCCTGTAAACCATGTAAATTCAAGCCAGGTTAGATTTAATGACTGATGTGGTATAGGTGGAGAGCCAGACCTTAAATAAATTCATTTTTCGAAAGTTAATCAAAGGTAATAATTGACCCAAAATTCAATTTTTTGTATTCAAATTCCAGCCTATCTTGGGATGAATACAGAAGGAAAACCATAAAATCCACATGCTCATCCATTTACCATTGAAAAATATCTAATGCAGTTTTTTCTCCATATTCATGGGATTAATTCGGGTATCAAATAAAAAACCAATCCACCTTCAACTTCAGCGTGATCTCATCCGCACGATAAAGCGCGGGCACAGCTGGGTTTATAAGGATGCTCTGCGAGAATTACCACAGACTGAACCGGGTGTTTCAGCTGTCCTGCACGATAACCGGGGAGGGCGTGAAATCGGGCGTGGTTTTTATGATCCTCAAGGGAGTATTGCTTTGAGAATCTGTACCACCCGACGTGGTGAAGAACTGAGCGATGCCTGGGGAGTGGGTCAAATGCAGCGCGCAATTTCCTTACGGGAGCAATTATTTGACCAAAATACGACTGCATACCGCTTGTTCAACGGAGAAGGTGACGGATTGCCTGGAATGGTATGCGATCGCTATGCGGATGCCGCCGTGCTCAGTTTTGACGGCGAATCTGCCAGAAATTTTTGGTATCCTGAGGGCATTGCACAGTGGTTGATAAAAATTCTGGGGTTGAGTTATGTGTATGAACGCAGCCGAGGTCACACCGACTCAAGCGGGCGTGTGTTATTTGGTTCTGACTCAGGGACTCCCGTGCATTTTAAAGAACATGGGCTTCGATTTACAGCGGATCTCATATACGGCCAGAAGACGGGTTTCTTTCTTGACCAACGTGAAAATCGCCTGCGAGTTCAACAATATGTTTCAGGAAAACGGGTACTGAACATGTTCGGATACACAGGTGGTTTTTCTGTTTACGCTGGGATTGGAGGAGCCGATCATGTAACAACCGTCAATTCAGCCCAACCCGCTCTGTATGTCGCGGAAGATCACTGGAAACTGAATGGTCTCCCGGCTGAAAATCATGATGTAATTTGCGCGGATGCATTCGAATTCTTGAATGATGCGGTTAGGGATCGAAGAAAATGGGATACGGTTATCCTTGACCCACCTTCATTTGCCCATACTAAAGAAGCCTTACCGAAGGCTTTGAATGCCTACAAATCATTAATCGCATCTGGAGCTTCGATTACCAAAACTGATGGCATCCTGGCGGTGAGCTCTTGCTCCAGTCATGTTAGTCAAGATGATTTCATGGCCATATGCCAGGAAGGCTTATCAAAAGCCCGGAAACAAGCAAGAATACTGGGGGTATATTCGCAACCTCCAGACCATCCAGTACCGTTGGCCATGCCGGAATTCCGATATTTGAAGTTCATTATCATGCGGGTGCATGATTAGCTAGATTTTAATCGGACACCGCCGGAATACCTGCTTATTATTTTTTTCAGTGACGTAATATTTTATTTTTTTGGGGATGTATTATTAAGAATTCGGAAGGATCTTATTAATCACAATTTGTGCCCACAACTGGTACATTTTCCCGGATAGGTGCAAACCATCCTGAGCCACCAGGGTTGTATTTTTAAGAACTTCACGCGATAGAGGGGTGACATCCACATAAAGTGCTCCGGCAGCTTCCGTTTCTTCACGGTTTATCTTATTGAATAAATCGATTTCTCTGCTTATCCGATCTCGATCCATACCCCTTGCGAAGGGAGTCATACCCCAATCCGGTATTGAAAGCACAATTACCCGCTCTGGTCTGTCCCCGGAGTAATTTATAGCTATCTGAAGCAATTCCTTGAATTCGTTTTGATATCCGTTGATGTCATCACCCCGAAATTGATTGTTGACCCCGATGAGTAGGGTAACGAAATCAAAAGTCCGATTAATTTCTGAGGACCTAATCCCGGAAAGCAGTTCACCTGTGGTCCATCCGTTTTGTGCAATGATTGTAGGGTCTATGACCTCGAACCCTTGCTTACGCAGTTGGTCAGCCATTTGGGTTGGAAAACGCTGATCGGTCTGTACACTGGTCCCAATGGTGTAAGAATCTCCCAGAGATAGTAATCTTATAGGTCCGGGTCCGGTTTCGGGATTGAGTTTTGGATATTTCATAGTCGTGCAGCCAGAAAGTAATATTGATATGAACGACAAGATAATAGTTGGCTTTAGTAATTCCAATTTAATTCATCCACATTTTTCAAAATACCGGATCAAGTATATCAAATGCACTTTTACCATTTCCAGTATGCGAATAGTAGAAAATCTTGTCTCGTTTAATTTAAATTAACATCGATCACAAGATACGATCTACAATTCCAACTAATCCGAATATTTGCAGCCAATCTCACCATTGAAATTGGGAAGGGGCAATTATATCCAAACCACCCATGCAAAAAATCTTGCCTTTATGTCAATAAATATTGCACCAATCTGTGTAGAAAAATTAACTTCGTAGATATTATTTTATGAAATCCTCTGCCCAAGCTTACTGGATCCTCTAATTTCAAAAGGAGTATATTTTCTACCCCATAATAATTACAAATATCCCCCCTTTAGTGGCTTGATTTCCCGGAACATACGTGCTATTAATTAGGAGTTTTATTGCTTTCCTCCTCTTTATCCAAGTCGATGATCTATCCGACTTTCTATTGTTACTTACGATTTGAGAAATTCTTTAAAGTCACAAAATAATAACTGAAATATGTCTTCTCGAAGAAGCAGTGTTTCTCCTTCTATTACTGGCAATACAGAAAGATTTCGTAATAAAGCGCACCTGTCAATTTTCACCGTTATCCCCTCCACGACCATACCAATGTCTCCAGTCAGCAGTAAAAAATCTGCTTAGAAAACGAAATAAAAGGAAACGAATTGTAATTTTCCCCCTTATTTCACCATTTGTTGCTCTTCGTTTCGCGAATATTATTACTCACCTATTTATTCTTTGTACAAACACTATATAGGAAATCTAGATATCTTTATCATTGGGGAATCCCTTTGGGACCTCATTTATTTTTAACCCACCAAATTAATCTATCACTAATATACTTAATACCAAATATTCAAGAGAACTGAAAGTGATGCAGTAAATCCAACACCATCGTTGGAAAAGTAAAAAACTTTGGAACCTTAATCACTGAATATTCATTTTCCAATCCGCCTGAATTTTTATAATACCTGTTGGAATATATACTGTTAAGAAAAAAATGCCTGCGACAAACAGGCATTAATTTCGAGGTTTGATATAGGGCGGGTGGGTTTTAGTCTTCGAAGGAGAAATCGAACCCACCACGAAGTGCAACGAAGCGTCCCTTCAGGGATCGCGTGAATCCCTTTTGGGATTGTGTAGCATACCTAAAGGTACAAGGTATCTCTATTTATTGACTTGAAGTAAATAGGGCGGGTGGGAATCGAACCCACAAGGTATCTCTACCGGCGGATTTTAAGTCCGCTGCGTCTGCCAGTTCCGCCACCGCCCCTAACTAAATCTATTTTAATCGGAAATATCATCTGGTCAAGTAGCATTACCCTGATCCAAGAACTTTTTTCCGCCATACTGCGTACCGTGAGTAGAAATGCACCCAAGGGGGGAGAGTTTGCAGTTCTGAACCGCCTGACTCAAATTTTCCTTGAACGAAATTGCATCCGTGAAATCTGAGATGATTTAATGTAGCTTGGCCGAGTTCAACAACCGCGTGAGCGTCAGATCCTACAGTTCCTAGTAGTTTATGTGTTTCTGCAAAGCGCTGCGCTTCTGTGTTGTACCTCGGGAATGTGCAGCGAGCGTTAAATGTCTCAATAGCATCTATATGCGGAAGGATATCCAGTAAATCTACCTCCTTCCAGTGACCTCCTCGATGCTGGTCAAAAGGGTGCGAAATGCTGATAAAGGCTTCCTGATCACGCAGTCGAGCGATTGTTTCCAGTGGACTAAGGCCGCCAGGAATCAATTCTTTCACAAAAAATGCTAATATTTCACCATGCGAAGTATAGATTTCTTCTCCCAAAATCACCCGGTCGGGGTCCAGGTTCTTAGCATGCAATGCGCCTTCGATCGAATTGTGGTCAGTGATCGCCACCCGGTCAATCCCTTTACGTTGACATGCGTCAAGCAGTTGTTGTGGTGTTGTCAAGCTGTCCTTCGAATGGATGGTGTGGCAGTGTAGTTCGACGATATGCATTGAATTTGGGAGCAGGATATTGAATCAATTGAGAGGGGATTTGGCTTATTTTGATTGTTTTTTCTTCATCATGTAGCCGAAAGCTATTGAAGCAGCTAACATGAATGTCATACCGGCAACAGCTTGTTTGATCGTTTTAGGTTCCATACCGGGCATAACAACCTGACCATTTCCGTATGACTTAAATAACTTTCCCCATTTTGTTTCTAACGCGTTTTCTACTCGCTTTCTACCTACAAATGGGTACCAATATACGTTATGGTAAAAATTGCTTGCGAAGTAGGACCAGGGTACTAAAGGAC
Organism: uncultured Chloroflexia bacterium; assembly: GCA_963753725.1. Taxonomy (GTDB): domain Bacteria; phylum Chloroflexota; class Anaerolineae; order Anaerolineales; family UBA4823; genus CAVWDI01. Next base: position 40,107 of record CAVWDI010000017.1, read on the forward strand.
TTTGAAGAAGAAGTTTTTCGAAAGGTTTCAACGGTCCGTGGTAAATCAGTTTTTGACCTTTACTGGCAAAGGTGTCCTCTTGAACAAAATTCCAGGGAGCTTCATTTTCAATATCATATCCAATAATCTCAATTTGTCTCGGGTCGCCAATCCCAAGATCCAATTCATGCGCATGTCGAATGAAACGGATGCTCATCGGATCAAATCCCTGCAATTTGGCTGAAACCGCATCGATTGCTACCTGGTCAGCTGAGGCCAGCAGAATATCCTTTTCATGCCAGCGCATGGCACGCGGACCAGGACCATCACCTGCAAATGTACCGTCCATCATCGCAAATATCCCTGGATGGATATCCTGTTGGATGGTTAGCAGGTCAACAATCGTGTCATGGATTACGGAATGAGTCCAATGGCGGTTTCGATGCAGCAATCCTCCAAAAGCATTTTTCATGGCGCCGGTGATGGTGGTGAACACGTGCGTTTTCACAGTGGGCAATTGGATTATATTCATCCCTTCCAGGACTTTGGGAATGAAGATCCCATCGGGGTAGACCTTGTCCAATACCAGCAATGGTTTTTTAGGGACATATTCTATCCATTCAAAGTCTTCGTCGTATAGATAGATGCATGGCACACTATACTTATCAGTGACATCTTTATGCTTATTATTACGCTCTGCATCGGCTGTATCGACAACCACAGTATCATTATGCACGCCAACCAGGTCAATATATCCTGCTTCCTGCAAAGTCTGGATCACGCCTTCTATTTGCCAGGGAGTGGAAGAACAAGCTGGATACCAGGTTTGCCATGAAATATTAATTTTTAAACCGGTACGGATATTCTTTGAGATGGCGCTTTCAAATCCCGCCAATTGCATCACTTGAGATATGTCATCCAATACGGATTCTGGTGAAGTTTTCAGGACAGCTACCTTGCCTTTTCCTGGAAATTCGTTCATGAATTGACCTCCTGAAATTATCTATTCTAAGAGCACCATCTAATAAATGGTAAGCCAGCTTTTAATTATAACCGTTTGGTTAGTATGAATATAAAAACAAACAATTATAAATTCCAGTTTTAATTCTAGAATTGTATTGGTCTTTTAAAGAGAAATCAACTCTCAATTGGGCTTATGATATCATTCCAAATTGCAGGCAAAAAGTCAAAAGTTGTACACATAACCTATAAAATCAAGTAATATCAGACAAGAATATACTTCAAGAAGTGAAGGATCGTTGAGGTTTCATTAATGAAAATTGAGCTAGAATCATTATTTAAAATATCTGAAGAAGTCAGCAGTGCGATTGAGCAGGATCAACCAGTGGTTGCTCTGGAATCAACCGTCATTTCCCACGGTTTACCCTACCCTCACAACCGGAACGTAGCATTGGATATGGAGGGGGAAATCCGGCATTTGGGCGCCGTACCTGCTACTGTGGCAGTTCTGAATGGAAAAATCCGGATTGGGATAGGTGAAAATGAGATTGAACGGCTTGCAGCGTGGGATAATCTTTATAAAATCGGTGTGCGGGATATACCTTTAGCGATTGCAAACGGTTGGAGTGGGGGTACGACAGTTGCTGGGACGATTTTTTGTGCGCATAAAGCAAAAATTCGGATTTTTGCAACAGGAGGTATAGGAGGCGTACACCGAGGTAGTGATTTTGATATATCAGCCGATTTAATCCAATTATCAAAAACTCCAATGGTTGTTGTTTGTTCTGGCGCCAAAGCCATTCTCGACCTGCGGGCTACAATTGAATATCTCGAGACATTCAGCATCCCAGTGATTGGTTATCAAACGAATGAATTGCCGGCTTTTTATTCGCGTTCAAGCGGCATACATATTGACAACAGGGCAGATACAGCGGAAAAGATTGTGGATATCGCCCGTGCAAACTGGAAATTAGGATTACAAAATTCGATTTTGGTAGTGAATCCACCACCGTTAGATACAGAGATTTCCAGCAATAAAATAAATGAAGCGGTCGAACAGGCTCTCGCTGAAGCTGAGCGAGACCGTATCACTGGAAAAGATGTCACCCCCTACCTGCTTCAGAAAGTGGCAGAAAAAACATCTGGCGATAGTATGCAGGCAAATCTGGGTTTATTAAAAAGTAATGCCAAACTGGCGGGAATGATCGCCATTGCGGATAGCCGTACTTAAAATCACTTTGCTGCTGTTAGTAGCTTATCGTCGGTGGGATGGTTGGCGAGCGAGTAGGAGTGCTTGTCGGCTTGGGGGTTGGTGTTCGAGTGCGGGTACTGGTTGGCCAGGGAGTGATGGTGGGTTTTCGAGTTCGGCGTTTGAGTACGAGTGCTGGTCGGCCACGGGGTGATCGTTGGTGTAATAGGAGTAGATGTAGGCGAAGGACGGGGAGTACGGGTACGCGTTAGCGTTGGGGATATATATGGTGATGGTGAGGAGCGCGGGGTATTAGTTGGCGGTGGTGTAGCAGACGGCCAGGGTGTCAAAGTGGGTATAGGAGTTGCAGATGGTCTGGGAGTATTTGTCGGTGTGGTTGTCAAAGTTGGAGATTTAGAAGGTGTGTGGGTCAGGCTGGGTACTGCTGTCGGCGGATCTCCTTCAATTGTGAATTGACCGCTGCGTTTCCATGTCAATCCTACGAAGATCTGTACTTCATATTCTCCCGATATCCATTCATGAGGTTCTGCCTCCCAATCTGTGAATCCTAAGCCTCCAGAGCCGCCATCCCAGGCGATGGTCTCATAATGGACGAGTTCGTCTCCCCTGTACCAAAGCGCTGTCCACTGTGAGCCGACAAGCATGCCGTCATAACTGAAAACAGCGTACATGTGATTTACTGGATTCTGGAAAATCTCTCCGGGTTTTAATGGTCTATATTGATCGTCTAATCCATCGGTGAATGTTAATGTACTGAAAACGGCTTCAGGATTTGGAGTTGTTGTACTTTCAAATTCAATTTCTATAGACAATGGGACAAACGGCGTTGGAGAAAATGTAGGTGTATAGGATATTGCAGGGGAGGGCGTAATAGATGGGGTTAATGTAATCGATGGCGTCAAAGTTATTGTTGGCGTTACTGTGATTGTTGGGGTCAATGTAAGTGTGGGTGTTGGTGGAAATACACGATAAATTAATGGTTCAGCCTGAGTCGGGAGAATTAAAGCCAGAATGCCCAAAATCAGCCCGATAAACAATAGACGCCAACCGCGTGTCAGTGTAACCCGCCGCATGCGAAAAAATGGCAGCGTACGCGCTTTTCGAATCAATCTGATCCCTTGCCATATAACAATAATCAAGGCAATGATTGTTATGATCAGCGCAGTTTGGACAGCAGTGTGAATATCGAGGGACATTTAATTGATTATATAAGCATCAGGAATAATGTGCATCGATCTTATCAGATACTAATGATTATAACAAAACGTGGGGAATTTCAGTAATTATCCAGTTTCTTCAAAGGTAAAGGATTAGATTGACGTGTCTTGTTCGATCGAATTCCGCAGCGTTCCTATACCTTCAATGGCTGTTTCCAATATATCCCCCGGCAGCAGTTGACCTACTCCCGCTGGAGTACCTGTAAAAAGAATATCACCGATTTCGAGCGTCATTACTGAAGATGCGTAAGCAATTAATTGTCGAACACTGAAGTACATATCCCTGGTTGAAGCCATTTGACGCATTTCTCCATTCACATGACAGGTGATTAATGCATCCGAGGGATCAAATTCGGTTTCTATCCAGGGTCCGATTGGACAAAATGTATCGAAACCTTTTGCACGCTGTCCACTGACCGTCTTTCCTTTGTAAATCTCTTGCTGTAATATCATTTCCTATAGTGAAACCCAGTAAATAGTCCAGGGAGTCATCCGGTGTTATCCAGCGCCCTTTCTTGCGGATTACCAGGACTAATTCTGCTTCGTGTTCGACTTGTTCAGATTGCGGGGGTAATAGGATTTTATCTTCTGGACCAATTACTGCTGAGGGGGGTTTGAGAAAAAGTAAAGGGACTTCAGGGACTTCAGCTCCGTGTTCTTTAGCATGAGCGATATAGTTTCTACCGATGCAGATTATTTTTGTCGGTTGAACCGGAGGCAATATATGAACATTTTGTACTGGAACTTGCGCCTCAAGGCGGTGAAAATCGCCAAAGGGATTCCCTTCAATAGGACCTAATAACTTATTCTCATCATCATCGACAACCCAACCGAATTGAGGCTCTTCATCGATGAACTGAAAACGTACGATCCGCATTTGAGATCAGATCTTTACTAGTAAGGACGAGTAATCTTATGTTGGAATAGAAATTTTAACGAATAGGCGAGGATCTATTCTAAGGAAGATTGAATTTGATTTACAAACTTCTTTACAGCTTGTTTTGAACCCTTGTAACGTTCTTCATACTTCCAACGTAGAACTTGCGAGAGTGCAAAGACGACCGCCTCCAATGAGACGATGCCGACACCGATACCAGGTTGAGTCTGAGCGGAAATGACCGTATCGGCATATCTGGCGGATGCAAGTGAAGCGGCTCCCACGATCGCAGCTGTTGGAATATCCTTCAATTGGGCTTCTTTTAGAGCTCTTGCTATATAAGGAGCTTGTCCGGCGACCTCCATCGCTAAAAGCAGGTCCTGTGGAGTAGAAATATTTACTGTACGAGCTAAGTCTGCAATACCTGACCTGGCGATGTATACTGGAAAACCACCCTGTTCGAGGTACAAAACCAGACTGTATGCGGTCGGCTGAGTTGGTCCTTCGGCCAATATGACTATTCTTCTTGCGTTCCCAAAATTTACGGCCAAATTTAGAAGCGCGTCCATATCCAATGAATTTCGTGTTCTTTCTAAAGCCAAGGAAATTTCATTCATTGCATTAGTTGCGATCCCTGTCACAGAACCCGGGTCCTTCGCTTCTACTGGTTTTATGAGCAGCTCAGATTTTACACGCGCTCGAATTTCTCGCTGCAACTGAGGATATCCAGAATATTCGAGGGATTGTGAAAAACGAACGACTGTTGCAGCATCCAGATCCAAATTATGTGCTAATTCACTGGCAGTCATAAAAGCTGCTTCAACATAGGAATCAAGTAAAAAATCTGCTAACCTGGCAAAACTTTTGGACATATTTGAACGTTCAGCACGAATCTTATCTTCGTATGTCATTGCCGGTATCCTCCCATTTTTATTTTATCGATTTAATAACCGCAAACTTCTTCGACATATACGTTTTCTCTTCACTCAAGAAAACAGTGTATCATAATTACTAATGTTATGCAATGCAAAGTGAAAATAATAATGGCTAATACAAATAATGAATACTTAGAAATTATTGAAATAATTTCTGCAGATGTTTACTCCCTCGATTCTATTGACAAATTGGCGGTTTCCAAATATAAAGGTGAGACCCTTTGGGCGGGTAGCTCAGTTGGTTAGAGCGCTTCCCTTACAAGGAAGAAGTCGCAGGTTCGAGTCCTGTCCCGCCCACCTTCATAATTTGTTAATAGTAGTCAGTTTCCTGTGGGGGGTTTTAGTGTTTCGGTAATTAGTTTCATATTTTGCCTGGTTCAAAAATTTTTGGATGATAATCTATGTTATCTGCTTGACTGCATCCCAACGGATTATGGTGAATTATTTAATTCTTAGATTCAAGTATTAAGTGTATAGAATGTTCTGAGAATACCTCAATCGGTGTTTTGAAATGAAGTCATTTTCATCAGCGATTATTTTTCAAGATGGCACGATGCGTATGTGTGATGACATCGTTTTAGGTGATTTATACAAAGATGACTTTTAGGATATTTGGAATGGGGAGAGGATGATTAATCTCCAAAGGACTCTAAAAGAAAAGAAGTGTTTCCCGATTTGTGCGGGATGCTGCAATTTATATCGAAACTGGACGATATGAGTCACTAAAAAAGGAGAACTCAAGGAGCACAATTATGGAACAAATTCTATGGGATTTGATACCCTGGGGTTACCAGGTGTTGTTGAGTGTGGAAGGAATGTGAAATGCTTTCCTTGACTCTGTTTTCCCGGTTCTTACAGATTTTGGAAGTGAATTGGGTTATATCGTTATCCTATCCCTGGTCTACTGGTGTGTGAATAAATCAGTCGGACAGGGATTGGCTTTTGCGTACCTGTATACATCTGTTTTGAACTCGTGGATAAAACTTTTCTATCGCATACCCAGGCCTGATGATCCGGCTGTCGAAGCTCTATTGGATAAGGTAAATATTTCAGAGCGGCTAGACCCAATCCGGTACGAAACATCCCACTCGTTTTTGAGCGGGCACTCCCAGGGTGCAGTAGTTGTGTGGGGGTATCTGGCTTACCATATAAAGAAGACCTGGTTCAGAATTCTGGCTTTGATAATTATCCTCATGATTGGTTTTTCACGCATGTATGTGGGCGTCCATTTCCCGCAAGATGTGATCGGGGGTTTCATTGTTGGTGTTATCTAATTGATACTATGGATCCTGGCCGAACCGAAAGCGAGAGTTCTGGCTGGCGGATCAAAGGGTGATAATGCGATATGCTGTGGCTGTAATGGTGCCTTTGGTAGTCTGGTTAGGTAATCCATCAGAAGCGACTGCCACACCTATGGGTGCTGCATTAGGTCTGGGTGTGGGATATGTACTTGAGCTACAAACCGTCTGATTTTCAGTATCTGGCTCAATCTGGCGGCGTATTCTGCGAGGCGCAGTCGGGCTAGTTGTTATTCTTGTCTCTTACTTTGGATTGGTATTTTTTTTCGGCACTTTCGACGAATCAATGGGAGAAACGATGGGAACCATATGGCGTTTAGTACGGTATGCCATAATTGGATTTGGAGGCGGTTGGTTCCTGCCATGGTTATTCGTAAAAACATGTCTGGCTGAGTCAGAGTTAAATAACCAGGATTTCCCCATTTGAAACATGTAAATCGTTTCGTATTTCTGGAAATTGATTTCAGTAATAAAACCATTCATCAATTGATGAACGGTTTTTTCACCAACTCAATTATTAGAATTAAGTAACAATGATGAGGGGAAAATTTGGATATGACTAGGAAAAATCAACGGCCAAATGCTTTTTGTATTCCGGGTAATAATTCCATATCGCAACTACATCAGCAATAAATGCCAGAATAGCGAGAAGTGTCGCAGCAAAATGTCGATCCTGTTAAGACAATGGCCCAATCTATACGCTCGCCCAGCTATTAGAAACTATGATTAATATCACTTGACCACCTAACACCCTAATACTAAAATCAATAGGATACAAAGGGTAACAAAATCAAATTTAATTGGGTGGTATGAAGACCTTCAATATTTCTCAAACACATACTGAAACCAGGAGAATAGAATGAATGATTTTCTCTTCCGTGGATCGTTTCTTGAAATCGATCCCGAAGTTTATGAATTATCGCAAATTGAGGCCGAACGGCAGTACCGTAAATTAATTCTGATCCCATCGGAAAGCCAGGCACCGCTCGCAGTTCGTGAAGCGCTTTCTTCAGCGTTCCAGAATATATATGCTGAGGGATATCCTGATGAGGTTACACGCAGGATGACCGAGGCAGAGATTTTGGATTATCCGATACGTTTGGCACATAACCGCCGATATTCAGATCCTCGCTATTACAAAGGTGTCGAGTATGCAAATATTATCGAAGCGCTTGCCAGGCGGCGCTGTGCGGAAGCATTTTCTGCCAATGGGGTACCCGCGGATGAAATATTCGTCAATGTACAGGCATTATCTGGTGGACCAGCAAACAATGCGGTATTTCAAGCGTTAGCAGAGCCCGGTGATACGATTATGGGCATGGATTTGCTTCACGGCGGCCATTTGTCACATGGCTCTCCAGTTCACCGTACTGGCAAGTACTACAATGCGGTCCATTACACCGTAGACCCGGAAACTGAAAGAATAAGTTATGACCAAATTGAAGAACTAGCTAGAGAGTCTCGCCCGAAGTTTATTATTGCAGGTTACTCATCTTATCCCTGGATGGTTGATTGGTCTCGTTTTCGGGAGATTGCTGATTCTGTCGGTGCGTTGTTATTCGCTGATATCGCTCATGTCGCTGGTCTTGTGGCTGCGGGAGTTTATCCCTCACCAGTGGGTTTTGCCGATGTCATAACATTTACCACCCATAAATCTCTATGTGGTCCAAGAGGGGCATGCATTTTATCCACAGATAGGATTTTATCTCGGAAAATTGATCGAGCAGTATTTCCAGGCGAACAAGGCGGGCCTCATGTTAATACGTTTGTAGCGATGGCGATTGCTTTTAAATTAGCAAAAACGGATCAGTTCAAGACATTGCAAGGACAGGTAGTGAGGAATTGCCTGAGGTTGGCTGATAGGCTAAAAGAGAATGGATTTCGGATTCCCTTTGGCGGAACGGATACTCACTTGATGAATTTAGACTGTGGTTCTATTGTAGGGCAAGATGGAACAAAATTGTCAGGCGATCAAGCAGCTCGTATCCTGGATATCGCAGGGATAGTAGTAAATCGAAATACGATCCCAGTAGATAAAAATGCACTTGATCCATCAGGCATTCGTTTAGGGACACCCTGGGTGACCCAACGGGGCTTAAATGAAAATGATATGGAGCAGATTGCAGATATCATTTCCGATATTTTAAAATCAACTACTCCTTATCAGATTGATGGCAGGAAAAGAAAATTACGCAGGGCAAAAGTCGATTTTCAAACCCTGGAAGTATCCAAGCTGCACGTGCATGATATGGCGCAGAAAGCTGGTATTGATTTTGAACCAACCAGCCATGGATACCCCCATTTTTATTATCTTGATGATAAACCAGAGGGGAAGTGGGCAGGATTTGATTTGGGTGGGGAAAGGGTGCGCGAATTCTTGAACTTTTCGATCGCCAGTGATATAGAGTCGCTCACTCCGGGCGTTGACCAGCCGACTCGAATAAATACACCGTTTGCGGAATTGAAAGGTGTCTTAAGTTGTAAAGATCCACATAACTTCCATTTGAGCCTACCAGCAGGAATGTCTGGTTTAGGTTCTGCCTGGCTCAGAGCTCTATCAGATGGGTATGTAGCGTTTGATGATGATCCAACTCGAAAAATTCCTGGACCAGTTTGGATGTTACCATCCAAAGAAACAAAGGTTGTAAACGAAGGGAATGAATTTTCTACATCTCACAAACCTTACTTTATCGGTATGCAAGCCGAGGAGGGCGAACCACTGTCAGAATTTATTTGGGAAAGTGGTGAAGAGGAAATTCGACGAACACCCGTATATGAAACTCATCTTGAACTTGGTGCGAAGATGATCCCATTTGCTGGTTGGGAAATGCCGGTCTGGTACTCTTCTGTCCTCGAAGAACACAATGCAGTTCGAGAATCAGCTGGGATTTTCGATGTATCTCATATGGGTGTGTACCAGGCTGAAGGCCCGGATGCATTGGTATTTCTAAACTGTGTGGTAGGTAATGATATTGGTTTATTGGATGTTGGTGAATCATGTTATACACATTTTCTAAATCCTGATGCAGAAGTTATTGACGATCTGATGGTGTACAGAAGAAAAAAAGAGGTTTATCTCATTGTTGTGAATGCGGCGAATGACGATAAGGATTGGACATGGTTGAATGCTGTAAAAAATGGTGAAGTCCAGATCAGTAGGGAACGGCCATTTTCGCGTGCTTTTGGTCAAAATGTGCAGCTGAAAAACCTGCGAGATCCAGAAATGAATGAGGAAATGCGTGTGGATATTGCATTGCAGGGACCTTTCGCTCGAGATATCTTGCTCGCTCTTGGCGCAGATGAAGAAATGGTAAAACGTATCATGGGTTTGAAACGCACTCAATTGTGCGAAGGGACTCTTGGAGATTTTGATCTTGTAATATCTCGCACAGGATACACAGGCGAAAAAATGGCTTTCGAATTATTCGTTCATCCAGAAAGAGCGCGGGAATTGTTCCGCAGGCTTTTAGAGGTTGGAGAATCAATGGGAATAAAACCCATCGGGCTCGGAGCTCGGGATTCACTGCGAACAGAAGCCGGATTACCGCTGTACGGACATGAAATGGGTGATGGGTCTGGTCAAATGGGTTTTCAAAACCTAGGTGTAAGTGAGGCTGGATTTGGAAGTTATGTCAAGGTCTATAAACCGTGGTTTATTGGTAGAAAAGCGTACGTTGAGAGCGAAAAGAAGCGCAAAGAAGTTGTTGTACGGTTTAAATTTGACGAAAAGGGTATCCGGATGGCGCATCAAGGAGATCCGGTTTTGGATAAACGTGGAAAAGTTATTGGTTGGGTTACGAGCTGCGCCGTCGATTCTGCAGGTACGCTGACCGGTCAAGCATTTGTAAATAAAAAATATTCAGGTGAGGGCTCAGATATATATATATACCAGAGCGCTCCGGGAGAAAAAGGAAAAGCGCCAGCTAAATTATTGATAGGAGATAAATCAATTCTTCCTACGCATGCAAGAGTGATCAGCCGATTTATGAAATAAGCTGATGTATGAATGATGTCAGGTACTTTGAGTTCTAATAATTACTTCGGGTTGATCTACTAATTTACATCAATTAATTCTACTTCAAATATTAAATGTAGCATTTGGAGGGATAACACCCGCATAACCATCCGGTCCATATGCCAGAGTCAGGTGGAATTTTCAATATCCGTGTTCCACCAACTCGCATACCCTGGATACCTTCATCCCACCCTTTAATAACCATTCCATCACCTAAAGCAAATTCAAAGGGTTTATTTCGATCAACGGAGGAGTTAAATTTATTTCCATCCTCAAAGGTGCCTGTGTAATGTACGGTTACTAGATCACCTTTTTGAGCTTCTTCTCCATTACCAATTTTTATATCCTGAAACTGCAATCCGGAGGTTGTTGTAGAAAATTCATTTGCAGGAGTGCTATTACCAGATTGGTTCTGATAAATCACAAATATCAATACAGTTACAATTAATAGAGTAATAATAATTAGAATTAATCGTTGGTTACGTTGTTTAGCTGCCCTTTTTTGTGCTCGTTCAGATTGATGTGTCATTTTATTCCTCTCGCTGATTAAAAGTAATACATCTACACCTTAGATTATAGAATGATATCGCATGAATAATAAAGGGTAAATCCGAATTCAGGTGATATTATTTATTGTTTCCAGGTAAATTGTTCCGTAATTCGGTTAAAATTGATTTATATATAGGATTTTGAAATTTCACCAACCATACATATTCATTTTTATGGGCCAGGAGCTTGAGTAAGGATATATGACGGAAAGATTTCCTCCACCAGGATATATTCCTATCGAATCAGCAATCGAGGGAATTGAAGTTTATAAAATAGAAACAAAAGATACGGAATCACTAGAAGAAGTAGTGGATTTCGATTGTCCTCAATGCGGTGCAACCACTGCATATAGTGTCCATGATGGTGGGTTAACCTGTGCTCATTGTGGTTATTACGAGGCTCCAGACAAAGAGACTGTTGGAAAAGGCGCGCAAGAATTTGAATTCACGGTAAAGACTATGGAACGGTCTGCTCAAGGTTGGGGAGACGTTCGCAATGCTATCGATTGCCAGAATTGCGGTGCTCAGATCAGTGTTCCAATTGAATCACTTTCCCATACATGTGTGTTTTGTGGATCAAATAAAGTAATCCAACGACGAGCTTCACAGGACAGCCTGCGCCCCCGTTTCCTTATTCCATTCAAGATTGAAATCTTACGCTGTAAAGAAATTGCGCATGAGTGGTTAGGGAGCGAATGGATGCTCCCTTCAGAATTGAAGGAGATCTCAAATAATGTGGATTTTAAGGGTGTCTATCTGCCCTTTTGGACTTTCGATTCGATGACCAATGCAGAATGGGAAGCTGAGGTGGGTCATCAGAAGACCGAAAGAGATTTTAAAGATGGGGAGTGGAAGACCAGAACGGTCATAGAATGGCGCTGGGAATCCGGACAGATGGAAAAATTTTTCGATGATCTGGTCATTAATGGCACAGACAGATTGAGCGAACTGCATTTCGACCAGATAAACAATTATGATCTTGATGCTTTATCAGAGTATGAACCGAAATTTCTGGCAGGAATGCAGGCAAAATCATACGATATCTCTCTCGAAGTAGCATGGGAGAGAAGTCGTAATAAAATGCGTGAAATAACCAGGCTGACTTGTCGAAAACAGGCGAGCACACCTCGTATACGCAATTTTAGAATGTCATTGGATTTCAGTGAAGAAAGTTGGAGGTATATTCTGCTTCCGATTTATTTAGCAGCATACGAATATGAAAATAAACCTTTCCAGGTGATGGTTAATGGTCAGAACGGCAGTATTTCAGGTCAGCGTCCTGTGGATTGGACTAAAGTATGGCTGGTGATTGGGGCCATCCTCACTCCTGGATTATTGCTTGGAATAATTGGTTTGATCACCATTCCTTTTGTTGGTATAGGAGTGGCAATTGGTATCCTGGGATTTATCTTGTTAGTTATCGGAATTGTTTTCGCATTCATTATATTCCGTAAAGCGAATGAATTGGATGATATCTGAGGTTTATAGATGGTGTTGAACAAAATTCACATAGGCAACAGCGATCACGTAGATTCAAATCTTAGAACCCAGCAAGAGACGTATGTTTGCGAGAACTGCGATTGGTCTTATTTAATTCCCGGAGAAATTCAAGTTGATTTTTGTCCACATTGTCACACACCGAATTTACAAGCAGTACCTAGTATTGAACAGAACGGCTCCCTACAGGGATCATTCGAACTGCTTGTACCTTTTGAGTTAACAAATTCTCAATTAACAGCATATCTCGATGGTTTTACAAAAGGAATTCCATTTTCTCCGAATGATCTAAAACTCTCAAGTCTCGTTTCAAGAATGCAGCGGGTGTTTTTACCGATGTGGTTAGTAGACACTAAAGTACAAGCAAAATGGTGGGCTGAAGCGGGATTTGATTACGAAGTTGTCAGTCATCAAGCGCGTTATGATGATATCAGCAGACGCTGGACGTCAAGGGAGGTAAATGAAGGAAGGATCCGGTGGGAACCAAGGCTTGGTACTCTGAATAGGGAATTCCAAAACGTAGCAGTTCCAGCGTTAGAAGAATACGCTAACATCACTAACGAACTGGGAAGTTACCATTTAGAACGAGCGGGAGATTATCGCCAAAATGGCACTATTAATTCAATAATCTGTTGGCCGAATTGTAATACAGAAGATGTATGGGTAGAAGCGCAGCCAGCTATCCAATCAGCTGCTGGAGAAGACTGCCGCCGTGCTGCCAACGCTGATCATATTATTGATTTTAAATGGGATCCCAGTTTTGAAAACAAAAATTGGACGATTGTTTTGCTTCCTTTATATTCCACTTACTATTTTGACGATGAGAAAAATATCCAACCCATCTATATCAACGGTCAAACAGGCAGGACAAGTGGTATTAAACAGGCATCAATGAAGGCTGGACGTAAATTATCATTAATTCTATTATCAATTGCAATCATATTTTTTATAATTAGTATGATAACAGCCGCTGCATCCTTAGCTGTGCCGCTACTATTAGTACTGGGAATATTGGGTTTTGTACTGACTCTGGTTATTGGGATTGGCGCTGTCGTTCCAATTGTTTTGGTATGGCAATTTAATCGTGACCACAAATCAAAAACGATTGGTTATTTTACTTAACTTTTTCCATATACAGGAATCGCGGCACCATTAATTGCTATTGCACTTTCAGAGGTGAGGAAGATGATAACATCAGCAATTTGTTCTGGTTTTACCCAACTGTTGTAATCGGACTCTGGCATCAATTCGCGATTTCTGAGGAGTGTCAATTGTACCGGGAAGCACACAATTAACATTTATTCCTTCAAATTTTAATTCAGCTGCCATACTCTCTGTGAGACGTATAACACCGCTTTTAGCGGCGCTGTATGCAGACCCATTTACACTCCCCATCAATCCTGGTCTGGCGGCAATATTGATAATTTTTCCGTAATTTTGATCCAGCATTGTAGGAATAACTGCTTTACATGCTGTAAATACAGATTGAAGGTTCAATGTGAGCATAAAATTTAGAGTTTCCAAAGATGTCTCATGAAGCGCATCACCTGCACGATAACCACCGACAGTATTTAACAGTATATCGATCCTGCCAAATTGTTGTTTGACTTTCACTACAGATTGATCTATTGAAGCGGGAACAGTAACATCAACTTTCTGAATTAAAAATCGATCCGGTTTTTGAATGACCTGTGGATATAACTCCCGAAGTTTTTCAGGAGACCGGGCAAGCAGTACTATATTCGCTCCTGCATTAAAATATTTTCGAACTAGCGCAGCACCTAAATTTCCTGTGGCTCCGGTAATCATCACAATTTGATTAGAAAAATCATACATGCTATAGCTCCATTCATTTTAAACAAGTTCGCTAAGAATTCCTGATAATTAAACGAATTGAATAATGACCTTTATAAATCCTTTATATAAACGCGATGATTTTTATAGGGGGTTCCACCCAGGTTGACCAAATCTCGCCGCATTTGAACAGCCGTTTCAGCTATTTGAGTCATATCACAATGTTCAAAATTGTATCGTTTTTCATGGACGGTTTTTTCTAATTCGGAATACAACAAAGCATTACCACCTCTACCCTGGAATTCAGGAAGCACCCCGGCGCCATTCACTGCGATCCAATTTGTTGTTTTCATCGATTGCAGCAGGTGAAAAATTCCAAAGGGCAGTAATTTACCATTGGCTTTTTGAAGCCCAAAAGAGAGGTCAGGGAATCCTAGTAAAAAACCAACAGCATTGTCTTTATGAGCGATTACTTTAATCAGGCGTGGGTCAGCTACGGTGATAATCGTGTCAAGAATGAATTTTATCTCTCTCTCGGAAAGTGGTGAGTATTCCCAATTATTGACAAATGCATCATTATAGGCTTTACCAATTCGTGACGCCCAGGCTTTGAGCTGATTTTTATTCTCAAAACGAACAACACTCAGTGTACCGCGTTTTATTACCCTTTCCGCAATACTGTGGATGCGTTCGGGTAATTTAAAATTATCCCTGTTCAAATAACACGAAACAAAATCTACTACCTTTTCGAAACCGAGAGATTCCACAAAACGTGGATAATACGGAAAGTTGTAATTCATCATTGTCATGATTTGATGATGATCATATCCGTCGATTAACAATCCATATCCATCCAACACTGCAAATCCTTTTGGTCCCATAACCTGTGTTAATTTACGTTTATCCGCCCATTCGTAAACACGGTTAAATAGTGCATTGGCAATTTCTTGATCTTCCAACGTTTCAAAAAAATAGAATTGGGCAATACTTTTTTTGTGATATTCGTTATAGGGCCGGTGTTCCAACGCGGCTATGCGGCCTACTACCTCTCCATTTACTTCAGCGACAAAAAAATCAGCATCAGAATGTTCGTAAAAGGGATGTTTTTCACGATTTATTTGTAGTTCTACATCTGAATAAAGCGGGGGTACCCATTGTTGATTATTCTTATACAACTGGTAGGGAAAGCGTATGAATTTACGTATTTGTGCTTTTTCCTCGATGTCGATCTTCTCTATCTTCAACATTACTCTCTCCTCAAGTGCGCAGTTGTTTGATTCCGGAACAAATTACTTTTATAAAATTGAATAGTTGATTCTAGAAATAAGCAATAATTGTTTGATGCAGAGATATTATTAACAAATTATAGCTATTGTTTACAGAACGATTATCTAAAATATTGATATGAAATCTTATAAATTAATTTGAGTGCAGGGACCAATAAAATCGAAAATCAATTCTTAAAATATTTATTCGATGGGGATATTATAAGTCAACAGTACATCCCAAACCTGGTAAGTCGGAAACAATCAACCAGCCGTCTTCAATACGAAATCCCGGAACAGTTGGATCTCCAATTAAATCGAGATGGCCATCGAGATCTCCATATTCAATATTTGGATTACTTAATGCAAAATGAAGTCCAGCTGATATTAGAAGCGCTGGTTCAATGATGCAGCTAACCATTGTAGAAATCCCTGCTGCCTGGGATATTGAGTTGATTTGATCGGCACAGCGAAATCCGCCGCAAGTCGCCATTTTAATGCTGATACCATCCGCCATTTTCCCCGCAGCTATTTGCAGAGCTGATTCTGGTCCTGTCACACTCTGATCAGCTAGGATTGGCAAGCTGCTGTATTGAGTGATACGGCGCAATCCTTCCAGATCATCCGGGGAGATTGGTTGTTCAAGCATTTCCAGTATATTTTCTAACGCACGAGAAACATCCAGTGCTGATTGAATATCATAACTGCCGTCTGCATCTAAACGTAAAATATGATCCGGTAACGCTCTTTGAATGGCTTTTATTCGTTGAACGTCATTATCTGGATCGAGTCCACCCTTTACTTTGAGCATACGAAAACCTGCAGCGGCAAGCCGGTGAGCCAGTTCCACACTTTCCGCGACGTCCGATAAATTTATAGTTGCTGAAGTTTGTATCCGATTGCGATATCCCCCGAGCAGTTTATACAACGGTAGATTGGCAGCTAATCCTAAAAGATCGTGAAATACCAGGTCGAAGGCACAAGCAGCAGCTGGAGATTTTGAGGTGAATTGTGAAAGTTCACCTAAAGAATATTCAAGGTTCGTAGGATGCAGATCAACAACCTGATCGGCGCAATTTTCGCAGAATTCCAGCGCATGTTCCGGGGATTCACCAGTGAAAAGCGGGTGAGCAACCGCACACCCCCAGGCTGATCTCCCATCAAGTGTGTCGATCCTTACAAAGAAGGTCGTAATTTTGTCAATTTCGGAGATACCCGCCATTCGTACTGGTTGGCGTAAATTTAATTCCAGAGATGTAACTTCAGCCTTAGCGATCTGCATATGATTTCTCCAGAGAAAAATTATATCCCAACAAAGAGATTATCTTTAAAACGTATAAGACCAAAAAGGAATTGATGAAATAAAAAAACCGGCATGGATATTGTCCGGCCGGTTTACTTCTTATTCTGGGTGGGTGACGGGGGTCGAACCCGCGACCACTTGATCCACAGTCAAGCGCTCTACCATTGAGCTACACCCACCATGATTGAATTTATTCTATCACGAAGAATAACCACTTTCAAGAAACCATTTCGATAAGTTCTCGAATTGTTTTACTCGCTTGTTCGTACGGAATTGTGTGTTGTTCACCCGTTCTCAGGTCCTTTAACGATACCTGATTATTTTCTATTTCATCTGGACCCAAAATGACAGCCACTGGAATTCCCATTCGATCACCGAAGCGAAACTGCTTTCCAAGTTTAGCAGTCGTAGGATAGCATACAACATTCATTCCTATCTCTCGTAATTCGGTAGCCAACTGGTAGGAATGTGAAAGCAGGTCTTGGTCAAACACGGTGATTAAAACAGGCGCAATCGATCCTTTTCCCTTTGCTGGGAGGCAGTCATATCGATCAAGTACGAGACTGATCACAAGGTCTCCCATAGCAAAACCAACTGCAGGCAGCGGGTCACCTCCAACCGCTTCAACAAGGTTGTCGTATCTGCCGCCGCCAAGTATTGCCCGGAATTCATTTTCCTGGTCCCAAACTTCGAATACAGTTCCAGTATAGTAATCGAGTCCACGAATTACATGAGGCGCGAAGCGAACATATTCGGCTACCCCCAAAGATTCGATAATTGGGAAAAAGCGTGTAAGGTCTGGAGATTCTCGCCATAATTCAGAATCATTTAATATTTTTTTTAGTCCATCGATTTGGGATAGTGTCAAACCAATATCTGCAGCATAAGCATCCCAACCTTCAGCGGACATCTTGTCCCTGCGATCAATTAACTTAAAAATTTCGAGGCGATCGTTTTCAGAAATCTGCAGCTCTCTTAATTTGGATTCCATCAATTGGCGGTTGTTCACCAGGACTTTTACTTGATCGGATGATAACCCAGCTTCTTTCAGGAAAGTCGCCGCGATGGCGACCATCTCTGCATCCGCTTCTGGGGAATCTATACCAATTAAATCTATGTTCCATTGGAAAAATTCCCGGGTGCGACCTTTCTGTGGGCGTTCGTATCTCCAAAATGGTCCCCATGACCACCAGCGCAGAGGATAAACCAGTTGGTTTTGACGTTGGGCTACCATGCGAGCTATCGAAGGGGTTAATTCAGGGCGCAAAGTGATTAAATCTCCACTACGATCCTCAAACACAAAAGATTGTTCCTTCACGAGTTCCTCACCAGATTTGGCGGCATACAAGTCAATGGGTTCCAAGAACGGCCCATCTATCTCCTGGTAGCCAAAAGCCTCTGACACTTTTCGAACAGTATTGTATATAAATGTCCTTACCGCCATAACTTCGGGGTAATAATCACGAGTTCCTTTAATGGGTTGTATTTTTGATGACATAATTGAGTGTTAGGAAATTTTATTTTATTATTATCAGTTCTTTTTGCGGAGTACTTATAAATTCAGCTCCATTATCCGTGACCAATACATCTTCTTCGATGCCAATATATCCATAACCATCCACCATCAAACCGGGTTCAACGGCGTAAACCTGCCCTGATTCTAATTGCAAGTTAGGGGTATCGCCATACCTTTCCCATTCAGGTCCCAAGATGCCTGCGCCATCGTGAACAAGCTGTCCAATGTGGTGACCGGTCGCATACATATATTCCGGATAACCTGATTCAGTAATCACTTCACGAGCAATAGCATCCACTTCTTTTCCCAATATTCCTGGTTTCATCTCAGCGACAGTTTTTTGAATAGCATCGGTAACAGTTTTAAACCCGTGCATTACAGGTTCGGGGATCGTTTTCTCACCATCAGGCATTACATATACTACTCGTTGAATATCAGAACAATACCCATTTTGTTTGATTCCAAAATCAAAATGAACAATATGACCAGGTTGAACAACAATATTACTTGGACCCACATGACCGATTGGGGATTCCGGTCCAGCATTAACCGCAGGACATGTTTCATTTTCCCATGCTGTTTCCAGATTATTTTCTTTTAATTGCTGATGCATATAGCCAGCAATTTGCTTTTCTGTCATACCTGGTTTCATGAATTTGAAAGTCTGCTCATAAATCCACTGCGTGGTATCGACAGCATTTTGTATCAGTTCAATTTCAAGCCGCGTTTTCCGGCTTCGTAAGGAATTTATGATCCTCTCTGCGGAAATTAATTTATTCCGTAAAGGAGATGCGTTTAAATAATCCAATAACACCTGGTATAAACCAAAATTGAGACCGTCTGAAAGGACATCATTTTTAGAGAAGTTAATTGCAATATTTATTGGGATTCAATTCTTCTAAAGTGGTTGTCAGCAATTCTCGAATTGAGCGATCATAAGGTATAACTTTACTGAAAATACCGAGACTTTTTGCTGTATCGGCTTCAAGCCTACCGAGAATGATGGTGCGATCATTGGTTTTTGTGAAGATAATTGCACTCTGCCATGTAAGATCGTGACCGTAAATCAATGGGAGAATAGGATCTCCGCATGCAGAAGTTTCGCGAACAAAAGTCAACCATACATCAATATCCAACTCCTGCAAGATTCTTATGGTTTGGTTCACTTTTTCTTTTATGAGATTACTCATTCATTATCTCCAATTAATTCAGTCTCGACTTGATCCTATTGTAGCTATTAACCTATACACTCTTTGAGAATAGTTCTTTGTATTTGAAGAAGTTCCATAATTCCTTTTTCAGCCAGGTATAAAATTTCTTTCAACTGCTGTTGTGAAAAGGATTTTACCTCCGCAGTTGATTGGATTTCAATGAAATTGCCATTATTGTCCATCACAATATTAGCATCTACCTCAGCCCTTTGATCTTCTTCGTAACACAAATCTAGAATAGGTATCCCATCAACTATACCTACACTTACAGCAGCGATCTGGTTTGTAATTGCTTGAGGTGATATTGCCTCCATTTCGACTAATCTATGTACGGCTATTTCTAAGGCGACATATGCGCCGGTTATCGCGGCTGTTCGGGTACCGCCATCTGCTTGAATAACATCACAATCGAAAATCAGGGTTCTCGAACCAATAGCACCCAGATTTACGGCAGCCCTTAAACTCCTTCCAATCAAGCGTTTAATTTCTTGAGTTCTTCCGCCCAACCGGTAGATTTCCCGGGGTTTTCGTGTGAGTGTTGACCGGGGAAGCATGGCATATTCCGCTGTAATCCATCCCCCGGCCTTTTTTTCCTCCTCCATCCATCTTGGAATACCCTCTTCGATTGAAACATTACAAAGGATTTTTGTATCTCCTATTTCGAATAGGGCAGATCCTTCTGCGAAAGCTGAAAAATCTGGTTTAACCACAATTGATCTTAATTCATCTGGCTGGCGTCCATCGACACGCATGCACTAATTCCAGGTTGATAGTAGAATTCTTGATTCCGGCGCTTATTTTACCACCTGGTAATTTCCTGAATGGTTTTATATGTGTCTAACAATATGTTAAGAATCGATTAAGGGTATTTAATTGAAATTACAGTTCTATTGTGCTATGATTTATGGATGTTCTAATGTTTCAAATATTTATTATTGGTTGTTTTTACATTTATCAATTATGACATCCAACATAACACGTCGTGAATTCTTAAAATTAGGCAGTTTGGCTGCTATGGGAATTGGTCTGCCGGTTTATCCTCCCGGTGGGAATCCATATCTCTCTACCCCTGCACTACGTATGGGTAGAACAATCCGTTCACTTAACTACTATGAACACCCAACGTACACGAGTTCTGAACTCGGGTATTACAATACCGATGCCGTCATTAATATATTCGAAGAAAAAAGGGGTGATGCTCGAGTAGAAGAATGCCCCATTTGGGTTAAAAGCGAAGATGGCTGGTTAAATTCCACCTTTATTCAACCGGTAAGAAATGTAAAAAACCAGCCCGTGTTGGATATTCCTGCTGGAGGGATGCTCGCTGAAGTAACAGTGCCTTTCACCCAATCATGGTCGATTAATAATGACCGAAGGAAAAGGGCATACCGGTTTTATTACAGCAGCACACATTGGGTTTACAATGCCTATTCAACCACAGATGGAAGTGTGTGGTATCGGATCCTTGATGATGGTAATAAAGGCAGCTTTTTAGTAATGGCTGAAGATTTGAGGCCAATCTCCGAAAAAGAAATATCTCCAATTTCACCTGATGTATTGAACAAACATTTAGAAGTTGATCTAACTGGCCAGCGGTTAACGGCGTTTGAGAATCAGAAACCGGTATTTTCCGCTCGGATCGCATCCGGTTATTTTGAAGGTGATACACCGATGGGTGAATTTAAAGTTGAGCGAAAGAATCCATCCAGGCATATGGCTGCCCGAACAGAGACAAGCGAATTTGATTTACCTGGTGTACCCTGGGTTTGTTTCATCTCTTGGACCGGTGTGTCGCTTCATGGAACTTATTGGCATAATAACTATGGAACCCCACAAAGCCATGGATGCATAAATTTAACCCCAGAAGCCGCGAAGTGGATATACCGCTGGACGGATCCTTTTGTCCCTGTGGAAGATAATTATGAAGAGTCGGATAACGGCACAAAAGTTGTGATTTATTAACAAGGAGAGAAAATGTCAAAGATTAAACTGAATAAATATCAAATGATTGCCTTTTTTACGGCGATTTTAATGGTCACAACTGCGTGTAGTTTTTCAGTATTTCAAGATCCGACGGCCACTGCAGTGCCTCCGGTGACTATGGTGGTAACACAAGTAATTACCCAGGTCATACCCGCCACCATAGAACCTGAAGTCACAAATACACCAGCGGTCAGCCCAACCCCTTCTCCGACTTTGATACCTACACTGGCCGGCACTTATGATCCATATTCAGCGCCACTGTGGTACCCAATAAAGATTGTCCGGCCTCCAGATTGCATATTGGTGATCGAGCATATGTTACGATCGGTGGAGGTCCCAATGGGATCAGGTTTGGAGCGGATGTCCGTTATGATACTGTTATTGGTTATGCTGAAGAAGGTGAAGGAATGAGCGTACTTGACGGTCCGTGGTGTTATCATAGTTGGATCGTATGGATGGTGAAAACTGATGGAGGTTTAGAGGGATTTACACCTGAGGGAAATGGAGAAGAATATTGGCTGCTGCCGGAGCAATAAACGCCATAATCCCTATTATTTTTTTCAGTGGTTTACGCAATTCTCTCTAAGATATTCACGATCCCATATCCAACGAATGTAGGATTGATTTTTGGAAATCAAATCTGGATTATTCATTTTAATTATGGAAAATCAATATAAAATTTAAATAAATAATCTGTTGAAACACAATTAAAATGATAGGAGATAAAAATGGAATATCAAGAATTAATAAAAAAACGATACAGTGTCAGAGCTTATAAACCTGATCCTATTGAGGAAGATAAACTGCAAAAGGTGCTCGATGCGGCTAGACTTGCACCAACTGCCGCCAACCGCCAGCCATTCCAAATCTTAGTAATTCACACAGAAGGCAAACAAGAGGCATTAAAAAAGATCTATCGTAAAGATTGGTTTGTACAGGCGCCATTATTGATTTGCGCAGTGGGTATACCAGGGAAGAGTTGGGTGCGCGAAGATATGCGCCGTTATCTTGATGTTGATGTAGCCATCGTAATGGATCATTTAATCCTTGCTGCGACAGATTTAGGATTGGGTACCTGTTGGATTGCGGCGTTTAACGCTAAAGCAGCGCGTGAAATCCTGGAACTCCCTGATGAAGTTGAACCGCTAATATTTTCTCCTTTAGGTTACCCTGCAGATGAACTTGGGAAGAAGGAACGAAAACCACTTTCTGAATTAATCCGTTATGAAAAATGGTGAGAAATTAATAAGTAATTGATATAATATATACGGAAATTATTAAAACCATATCGTTCAGGATATTTTATGCCGCTGTATGAGTACCTGTGTATAGATTGTCGTGAAAAATTTGAGGTATTACGGCCGATGGGTGAAGCTGATACACCGGTCGATTGCACTTTGTGCAATAGTACAAATACTTCTCGAACGATATCGGTTTTCTTTGCCCAGAGTGGAGGGAGAGTTGTGGCTGGGGGCGCTCAAAGTTGTTCTACATGCAGCAGCAATGCCTGTGCTACATGCAGACCATCGTGAATAACTAGTAATTTCGTAGCATGATTTGAGTAGGAGGGGGAACAAGAAGAAATATTCCCACTAATTTTATTTTTCGGATATCAATTTTTCATATAAGTTCGAGGTTTTATCGATCATTACTTCAATGCTGAACTCACTTTCAGCAATCGCACGACCTTTACGGCCTACTTCCTCTCGTTTCATAGGATGGTTAATTAAATATATACAATCCTCAGCTGGTTTACGAATATCTCCTGGCTGGCAAAGATAACCAGTTATACCTTCCCGAATTACTTCGGGAATCCCTCCAACTCGATTTGCTACAACTGGAATGCCCATTGCCATGGCTTGCGGTACGGTTCGCGGCAATCCTTCCCTTGAAGAAGTAAATAAAAAGATATCCATCACAGATAACATGCGGGGAACATCGCGCCTCAAACCTGTAATTGTCGTCTGCTCCCATAGACCTTCCGATTTAAGCAGCATCTCTACTTCGGACCGCTGCGTGCCATCGCCAACGAGTAATAAATGTACTTTGTCAACTTCACGGTTAATTTCCGCTGAAATTCGAATCCATTCCAAAGGATTCTTGGGATGTGAAAACCTGCCGATGTTTCCGATAACAACAGCATCTGAGGGGATACCTAACTCGGAGCGCACCTCTTCTCGATTGAAATTGAACGGATTAAATTCATCCAATGGGATTGCACTGCGGATTAAATGATAAAGTCCTTTGTATCCAATTCCTGCTTCCAGTCCTGTTTGAATATCGAGATTGGATACATTGGTTAGGGCAGAGCTGAATTTTGCTGTCTGGCGCTCAAGGGTAATATATAAACTTCGGGTTATTGATGACATTTCATGGTGAAAACTCCAACCATGTACAGTATGGACAATGATGGGCACTCGCGCCATTCGGGCTGCAATTCTTCCCAGGATACCAGCCTTTGAGCTGTTGGTGTGGACAATATCATAGCGTTTATTGCGCATAAAATTCGTCATCTTTATTAATGCTGAACTATCATTCCAAGGACTAATCTGGCGCACCAGCTCCGGTACAATTGTTAATGGGATATCACGGTCTTGCACTTCCTCTATCAGGCTGCCCTCAACCCCCGTTTGAGGTCCAGAGAGCATATCCACCTGGTAGCGATCCTTATCCAACAGATCTGCAATATACATCACATGTTCCTGTGCTCCACCGACGATAAGACGAGTGATGCACTGCAGGACGGAGATTTTTTTCATTTCTCCAAGCCTTTTTCAAACAATAATTCCTGGTATAGCTGCTCTGTCATTTTCACCATTCGTTCTATCGAAAAGTGTTTCATAACCCTTTCGTGACCAGCATGTCCCATACTTATTCGTAATTCCGAATCCCCAAACAAGTTTAACAATCGCATTTGCTAAAGCTTCAGGATTACGAGGCGGAACCAGTAATCCCGTAACACCATCCACAACGGCTTCCGGCGTACCCCCAACAGATGTCGCAACAACCGGTTTCCCAGCAGCCATCGCCTCCAGCACAACATTGGGCAATCCTTCCCACAACGATGGAGATACTAATAAATCGAGAGCAGATAGGATATCTGGAACATCGTTTCTTAACCCGTAAACGTTATTTTTCCAAAGAAATTTAATCTGTTAACTTTCAAGCTTCAATTGATCTTCCAATTCTCCTTCTCCCACAATCAAAAGGTGGATTGAATTGGTTTTACTTTCCAGTAGTCCTATTGCTGCTATTAGATCATCGATACCTTTTGCTGGATGGAGTCTACCTACGGCGCCCAAAAGAAGTACCTCATCAGGAATTCTCAATGAATTCCTCATCGTATGTCTAGAATCATCCGATACGGAAATATAGGGGGTGGGATCGAGTCCATTGTAAATGGTAATGACTTTATCAGAAGGAACTCTGGAACTTTCTATTTCAGCTGTCCGGGCTGCTTCGCTCACTGCGACTATCTTATCGTTCAATCCAGATGTCACGCGGATCAAAGATTTCACGCCAGGTACCTCCGATGTCAATACTACGGCGTGATGCAATGATAATAGGCACTTTGTTAATCCTGCCTAAAATATGTCCAGCTAAATTTGCATGGAACAGATAAGTATGCAGGATGACAGGTTGGATATTCTGAATGATTTTGCTCAATTTCCAGAAAATGTCGATGCGAACCTTATGGGTCCATTCCTAGATCAATCACTGGAATATCGAGTTTATTAATTTCGTTGGTTATATAAGCATCTTCAGAATAAAAACAAATGACGGTAGGATTATATTTGTTACGGTCAATAGCAGAAAGTAATCGCAGTAAGGCAATTGGTGTTCCTCCTGTGGAGAGATCTGTGATCATGTAAACAATTTTTATTTTATCCATTACATGCGGCGGCGTTTGCTGTTAAATCTGACCAAAATTTGTTTAGGTTTAGATTAGATACTTCGGTAAATTCTACTTTAACTTCTGCAATGAAATCTTGATTTAAAGGGGATTTTCCATAGAAATCACGAAACATATTATCAATTGCCAATAAGATACCGCTCATATGAGAATTGGGGTGCTGATACTCATCCCGGCTTTACTCATATCTTTCCCATTCATTTGGGCTATTTATAAAAGAGTGAATATTTCTTTATAAATATTTACATCAATTGGTGAGATGGCTATTCCAGTTCCAGTACTTGAAAATATCTGTGGGATTGATGAAATATCACTCGCTAAAGGTACAACACCAAACATCATTGCTTCACTTAGAATTTTTGGCCATCCTTCACTGAGCTGGTTGGAAGAAGAATGAAATGTGCTGGGGTAATATCTCAAACACTTGAGAATGCGGTACCCATCCATGAAAATGCACAAAATCCCTTAAATTATTTTTATCTACAAATTCTTCAAATGAAGGCTTTTTCAGGACCATCACCAACAATATCGAAAATAAATTGACCTGGAAAATAGTATTTAATAGTTTAACGATTTCTAATGCGTAATGTAATCCCTTTTAATGACTTGTGTGCCCACAAATACAATCCGATAAGGGGGATATAATTTTTTTCTTATACATATTTCACCGGCATAATTATAATTTCATTGGATATTGCCGATGGGTTTAAAAATGGAATAACATAATCTGGTTGTTTCTCCCAAATACCATTTACGGTATACCATGGCATGAGATAAACCCAATCGTAGCCATTCATGTTGAAAAATATGAGAAGGGGCCATGTCTTAAAAACCGCCTTCCAATTTCCTGCATACTTAATCCATTTTTGTTTTTTCATTACAAAAGAGCTTGCGATCATACCGTAAAGTCCGAGACTTCCCGGACAACGTACATGGATGACGTCGACATTGGAAGAATTAATTTACTTATTTGTTTTAAATACTTGAGACCTCGGGTTATCACTCGAAATTTGGATCTCAATGTTAATCCACCTGAAGGAGGACTGTAATAATCTTAATATTTTTTCCTTATAAGGGAGTGCATTCCGTGGCGCTGGTCCAGGATGTAAAAAGGCCAAATGGAATACTTGATCAAACGCTGTGCAAGCCAACTGATTTCTTTTACCGTTGGACCATGACCAACATATTTCACCATCCTTGATATAGTGGGCAGTATGACTGATAATCAATAGACGCATATACTTTTACTAAATCGATTAATGCAGCAGTATTTTTCCGTATTCTTGATTATCAATTTCCAAGTGAAATTATTAATTGCATATTGATAGGCGGAATAATCCCATTCTTGTCCGTAAAGAATCATTCGCTAAGCAGATTCAATAATTGCTGATGCAGTATCTTCAGGATTTTCCTGATCCACAATGAGTCCCGTTTTCCGATCAATAACCGTCTCTTCAAGCCCAGAGTTTCTTGAGACAACAGATGGAGTTCCACATAGCGCGGCTTCAGTAACAACAATACCAAATCCTTCCACATCTCCAATGCTTGTTCGACGACTTACAAGAACAAACAAATCTGCAAGGTTATAAAAATATGGTAGTTCTGCTCTCGGGTACTTGACCAATAAAAATTACCGAATCTGAAACTTCTAATTCATAAGCAAGTCTTTGAAATTCGTTCTGCAATGTTGGATTACCTACAACAAGATACTTAATATCAGGGAATCCTTTGTCTGATCTTCGGAAGTGATCGAATTACAATATCTTGCGCTTTCCTTTTTGAAGAAGCACCCACAGTCAAAATTACTTTTGATTGTTCGAGATGGAATTTTTCCTTGAGAATTTCAACCGGTAAATCCTTAATGAAAAAGTATTTCCATCCGCACCACAGTGAATAACTGAAATGTTTGAAGGATTGATTTTGTTTTCCTTCATTAGTTTTTGTGTGTAATTGCTAATTGCGATTACATTGTTTCGCGGTTAAAAGAAATTCTGGTTATCCAACGTTGG
Organism: uncultured Chloroflexia bacterium; assembly: GCA_963753725.1. Taxonomy (GTDB): domain Bacteria; phylum Chloroflexota; class Anaerolineae; order Anaerolineales; family UBA4823; genus CAVWDI01. The sequence continues at coordinate 67,637 of CAVWDI010000017.1, forward strand.
AGTTGATTTCCATGAACAAACTCGGTCCCAATGCCAATCGCTACCAATGGTTTATTGGTCATAAAAGCGAGATATCGCGCCAAGCCATGTCGCTTGTCCACCTACAGAAATGATTATATTAGTCCGTTGTTGAAGCAATAGTGAAAAAGCTTTAACAAAACGATTAACCGCTTCAAATAGAAAAGGACCTTTATAGATCAATCGTTGAATTAAAAATGGTTGATCATTGTTGAAGGCTATCTATCTCTGAATCATCTGAAAAATTCTGAGGAGAAGATACAGAAACATTCCAACCAGATATTGAAAGGTTCTTTGCAATCTCATAAGAAAGCGTACCAATCCCTCCAGGTCCGGGTGGAAATTCAATTGATAGGATTAACGAGGTCCACTTCAAATCCGTTTTATTTGAAGAAGTTTGTTTTGAATAAAGTGTCAGAAAATTCAGCAGTAACAAAAAATACGAGCGCATTGGAGGATTGATATTAAGTCATATTCTTCTTAAAATTTGTTCCAATAATTCACGTGGTAGTTTACGAATTAATTATTAGGGCAAGGTGTGCTCCTTTTTTTGATTTGGAAACACAGAAAGGATGCACCTGATCTATTGTTTTATCATAAAAGTTTACAGAAAGAATAATAGATTACCCGGTTGACAGAATAAATCAATCAGCCAGATATTTTATTGCGATAATAACGATTCTGTAAAATTTCAAGATCCTGGGTTGTTTCTGATCGGTTCTTCATATAATTTGAATCATAAGGATTTCTTGCGTGAAGGCATTTTAAATCTTTATTGAATACGGTTGTTAACACTCCTTTTGCTCTTGAAAAAAAATCGTTGTGGTCTATCCGTTTCAATTCCGGCGTCCAACCCACAATCCGAACACGATCAGTTCGTCCAATAAAAAAGTTAGCCACAATGTCATAGACGGGCATACCTCCTATCAAACTCTCTTTAGGAAAGGTCGATTCGGCTTTTGTAGGGTATATTAGCGCATTTCTGTAATCTACTGTCGAGAAATATGGGAGATTAATAACCTGACCGCCCATGATATCAATTTTAGGGAATTGTTCCATGATAGTAAGAGAATTCACGAGGTTCGTGTGGCGAAAGAAAACAAAGTCGTCATCGAGTAGCAGTATGTACTTGGTCATTACTTGTTTCAAACCTTCAATCCTGCCTAAAGAGACACCACTGTTGTAAGGAAGAACGATTGTCTGGACTTCATCAATCATTAATGGAGAATTACTGTCATCTACAACAATGATGTGAAGACATGGATAATACCTTCTGATGCTGGTGATTAATCTTTTAAAGTAGCCTAGGACGTTCATGAGTTTTTACGACTGCAGTAAGGTTTTGTTTGGCAAAAACCTGTTCGTTCAATAATGGTTTAATTTGGAACGAGTTAAAAATTTGTTGAAATATTAGTTCTTGACCAATAACTAATCTGTACAAAGGAGATCCTATGAAAGGAATTTTTCCGTTCGCAAACCGTCTGAGTATTAACTTTATTGTTCTTTTCAGATTCTTCATTTGATTTACGGGGTCTGAATTATCTTCGCTTATGTTGATACATCTAATTCAAATATCAAATGAATTTCAATCATGATTAGTTTAGTGATCATGTGGAGTTCTCTGAATGAAAACGGAGCCACAAATAACAAAATTATTTACGAGCAGTTTTAATTTTTTCCCAAATCGGTTTTATTACATAAGCACTATACTCGTGAAAGATTTCACGTTCTGATACATAGAGTGCCAGTAAATAAACAATGGTTACTATTGAACCTTTCAGAATTAGATTTACCCAGATGCTAAGATCTTCACTATAATTAATCACAATTACTCCCGCGATAGAAGCCAATATTAGAGCGACGGTTGGCCAAAGCAACATACGAGTTAACGAGTAACTGACATAACTGCGAATTTTAATAACTAAAATTATAGTTCCAATCAACATCATCAAATTCGCGGCTATAGCTACGCCTTTCACACCCCATAAATCCGCAAAACTGATCACAGCAACTAAAAAGAATACAGTTTGAATAATCCGAGTATGTGTTAACACAGCTGGTTGACCAACTCCGGCGAATAAAAAACTCAGGTTCATATAAAAAGGATCCAACAAGATATATATTAACATCAATCTAAAGATAGGTACGATTGGTAACCAGGTCGCAGTGAAAAGTATTATTGTTATTTCTGGTGCTGTTACCATTAATACAAGTGCTAATAAAAATCCAGTTCGGATTAAGAAGCTGCTTGACCTGAAGAATGCTTTTGAAAGTTCGACTTTATCGTGTTGAACTGCGGCGTATGTAGGGTAAAAAATACTCACTATTGGTTTTGCGATTACACGTCCTGGATATTGCGCTAAAGCGTATGCGCGAGAGTAATATCCTAAAGCTTTTGTTCCTAAAAATGTGCCAACCCAAAAATCATCAAATCGATTGAGAAATAAACCTAATAGATTGGAAGTCATATAAATTGAACCTAATCTTAGAAATAATCTGGCTCGTTCAAAGCTAAATTTGATGGATAGATGCCAAGGATGAAACACCAACCAGAATCCAATCCAGCGAATAATTGGTCCAATTACTTGTTCGGCTACCAAACTCCATATGCCAGCTCCTAAGTATGCCATTGTGGGAGCAATAATCGTCATTGCAATGCTGGATACTAAATTTAATATGGCTATTGGACCGAACTTGAGTTCACGCCTCATTACAATATTTTGCGTTGAATATGAAGCCTCAAGAAGATTAAATAGAAGGAGAAATAAAAAAATATAAACAATAAGTTTTTGATCTTCATAAAATTTCAGCAACAGCGGAGAAATTAATATGCTCAAAAGGATAATCAGGAATCCCAGAATAATACGTAAAACAAAATGGGTGGAAAAGGAAAGATTATCCGGATCTTTCTTTTGAATTAATACATTGTCAATACCAAATATTGAGAGTGGTGTAATTAAGGTTGTAAAGAATAGTGACAATGCAATAATTCCGAAATAATTCAGGATCCAATAATCGCATCAATAAAACCGAACGGGTGAAACCCAATACCATTGTTGCTGCGTTGGTGATCAGGTTGTATCCAGAACCTCGGGCACTTTTTACCAAAGTTGTTTCTTGCATCTTGTAAGCTATCCCCGGCAATGTTTTGAAGGCATAAAGTGAGTGAATAAACAATAGTGCAATAATCTGTAAATTTTAATGAACCAAAGTGAATTAAATCCTTTGTGTATAGCCTGCAGGGTATAATGAACCGAATTCCATACAGAGAGATTATAGCGGTATTTTTACAAAGTAAATCGTATAAAATTATTTAAAAATTTAGCCACTATGATCTAGAACAAAATTAATATTTACTATGCCAACAAAACTCAGCCAATATAGTGAAGGGATCATGGAAGCCGCATGGTTAGCAGCTGTGATCGTGGTTCCTGTTTTCTTCAATGTGTATTCAAGCAGGATTTTTGAACCGGATAAGATCACCTTATTGCGTTCTTTAACATTGATAATCCTTGCTGCATGGGTCATAAAGCTATTTGAGGAAGGTAGAACAAAATCCTCACCGCAAAGAAACCTCTGGACCCAATTCAAACAATTTATCAATACCCCAATCATTTTACCAGTACTAATTTTGGCTTTTATTTATTTATTGGCTACTTTCTTGTCTATAACGCCGAGAGTAAGCATCTTAGGTTCATATCAAAGGTTACAAGGGACCTATTCAACATTTTCGTATTTGGTTGTATTTTTTGCGATGGTGATCAATATTCGCCGGCGTGTTCAAGTGGAACGATTGATCACTACTGTAATTATCGCAAGCCTCCCTGTGAGTTTATATGGTGTTTTGCAGAAGTATAAAATTGATCCCATCCCTTGGGGAGGGGATGTATCCATCCGAATAGCCGCTAATCTAGGGAACTCAATCTTTATCGGCGCTTATATAATTATGGTTTTTCCATTAACCATAATGCGAATTGTCGAATCATTCGAAGCGCTGCTCACTGAGAGAGGAGAATTATTACCAAATTTTTCTCGTGCGACAGTGTATGTATTCATCGCGACATTACAGGTCATCGCGCTATATTTCAGCGGCAGTCGTGGTCCTTTGTTGGGTTGGGGGGCAAGTTTGGTTTTTGTCTGGCTAGGATTATCCTTGATTTGGCGGAAGAGGTGGTTGACGATATCCGGAGCCATTATTTCGATCATCGCGGCAACATTTCTTATCACGCTTAATATTCCAGATGGACCTTTAAAACAATTACAAACGGCGCCTGAACTTGGTCGTTTTGGGAAGCTGCTGGATATAGAAAGTCCCACCGGACGAGTAAGAACTTTAATTTGGAGCGGCGCTTATGAATTATTTCAGCCGCATGAACCAATCGAATTTCCTGAAGGTGGTATTGATGTATTAAATCCAATTCGTCCACTTATTGGGTACGGTCCTGAGAGCATGTATGTTGCTTATAATTCATTTTATCCACCAGAATTGGCTCAGGTCGAAAAACGGAACGCTTCTCCAGATAGATCGCACAATGAAACCTGGGATTCTCTGGTGATTACTGGAATATTGGGATTATTTGGGTATTTATTTTTGTTTGGATCAGTGATTTATTATGGATTGAAGTGGCTTGGGTTAATTCAAAGTCGAAACCAGACATTATTGTTTTTGGGTCTTAATATTTTTGGAGGTTTACTCAGTTCAATTATATTTGTAATTTCAATGGGAGCGGGATTGTTAGGTGTAGCGCTGCCATTCGGTATGATTGCAGGGATATTACTTTATCTGATTATAATCTCTTTGATTGGTAACTATTCCTCACCAAAGAATATCTACAGCAAAGTAAGAGCATATGTACTCCTTGGGTTGATCGCAGCGATTGTGGCACATTTTGTGGAGATCAATTTTGGAATTGCTATCGCCGCAACCCGTACATATTTTTGGGTTTACACTGCTTTACTTTTATTGGTCGGATATATTCTTCCAAAAATTGAACATATTAGCAGGTACTCCAAATTCAACAATATACGGGATTTTTGGATATCATTTCTCATGAAATAGACTGAACCAGATTCGAATAATGTGAAAACTGAAAAGGTGAAACAGGATAACCAGAATAATGAGAATATCAAACGTTCGAACCTTGATAATTCAAAGAAGAGAAAGCGGCGGACAACAACTGCAATATCAAAATCAAGGGTATCATTTTTTAACGAGAGATTGATAGATGCAGCGATTTCCGGATTTATATTTAATTGTTCTATTGTCGACGTTGGGATTTAATATGCTGTCAAATTCCAGAGGATCGACTTCGTTTTTAGAAATCATTGGAACTTCTATGTTTCAATTGGGTGGAGAGAATTCAACTCAATCCCTGGGCGTTTTTATTATGCTAATGGTCTCTTGGATCGTGGGATCGATTCTACTTTCATCCAAGTCTACATTTCATAGAAGTGTAAATAATCCCAAGAATGAACTTAAATTCTGGCAATCATTAGCCATTGTTTTCGGTATCTCCCTCATCGGAACTTTTATATACTGGGGATTCCATGCCGGGTATATGGGGACCTTGGCTGAAGCAACAGTAAATACAATTGATGGGGTGATAAACCAGGTAATTCAGACAGAAAAATTGTTGACGGTATATTATGTGTTACTTCGCGGTGTTAATCTTTGGATTTGCATTTTTCTTTCCAATTAATTGGCCTGTAAAAGCAACCAGGTGGAAGAGCTTGAGCTATGTTGGTGCATTAACTACTTTTATTCTGACATTTGTGCTTATATCAATTACGAATTTACGTGTAATTCAAGCGGATATCGCTTTTAAAGCTGCTGATTCTTTCACCCGTCCCAATTCCTGGCCGGTCGCAATTAATATTTATGATCATGCCATCGATCTGGCGCCTAATGAAGATTATTATTATTTGTTTTTGGGGAGGGCATATTTAGAACATGCCAAAACATTATCCGATCCTGAGGAACAAGATGCCTTAATCATAAAAGCAGCTGAGGACTTGCGGAGAGCCCAGGGTATCAATCCATTAAATACAGATCACACAGCCAATTTGGCTCGTCTTTACAGCTTGTGGTCTACTTTTACCAGTGAAGAGGTTGTTAAAAATGAACGGGCGGAGATCTCTTCTGATTATTTTTCCAAAGCAGTTTTATTAAGTCCGCAAAATGCTAGAATTTGGGATGAATGGGGATTACATTTCCTGGCGGTTCAAAATAATCCGGAGCAAGCCGTTGAACGTTTGAACGTAGCACTCGAATTGGATCCAACTTACGATTGGACTTATGGATTGCTGGGGGATTCTTACTTGCAGCAGGTTGAAAACCTTACTGAAACGAACGAAATTAATCAGAAGGAAATACTTGAAAATGCATTAGAAAATTATCTTAATGCTGTTGAAAATTCCCAATCTGCATCATCTGAAGTAAGGTCTGGATATTATGTAGCCCTGGCTGGAGTATATTCGCGATTAAACCGCACGGGAGAGGCGATTTCCAGTTACGAAGAAGCGCTCCGAATCCAACCGGATCGGAATAATAATTGGCAAATCCTTGAAGTGATTGCTCATTTATATTTAAGTACTGGAAATCTTGATTCTGCAAGTTACTATGCTCAATCCGCTTTAGAATATGCACCTGAGGATCAGAAAACCCGCATCACTGAGTTCTTAGCAAATATTTTGAATATACAAGAATAAAAAATGCCTATCGTTTCTTTTGGCGCCGCGTTAATATGCAGCCTTATTTTTATCCCGTTGATCCGTCAATATTGTCTGCGAAATGGCATCGTAACTGTACCTCGGGAAGACCGTTGGCATCATAAGCCAACACCATCATTTGGGGGAATTGGGATTTTTTTATCCTTTGTACTCGGTCTAATAATCGTTTACCTAATTAATAAGAGCTGGATAAATGTGCATTGGGGGATATTAACTGCCGCATTTTTTGCATTTCTACTGGGCTTATATGACGATATCCGATCGCTATCGCCTGTGGCTAAATTAATTGGTCAAATTGGAATAGCTACATTTGTTATAGTGCTTGGTTATTCAACCGAATTTTTTTATCCAAGAATTGAAAATGAAAATATTGCATTACTCTTAAATACGCTATTAACTTATATATGGATTGTGGGTATAACGAATGCAATAAATTTGTTGGACAACATGGATGGGTTGGCTGGAGGAATTTCCTTGGTGGCAGCTTTAATCCTGTCTTATTTCTTTTGGAGAGAAGGAAATTTTGAGTTCTTATTAATTTCTATTGCCTTGTCCGGGAGTATATTAGGTTTCTTAATCTACAATTTTCCACCTGCTTCAATATTTATGGGGAACAGCGGCAGCACGTTTATCGGTTTTACTCTGGCGGTTCTCGCCATAGCTCGCCAACCCCAAGCTTCTAACGTATTTGCGATTCTAGGTGTCCCTACATTGATATTTCTTTTACCAATTATTGATATAACGTTGGTTACATTTACACGATTATTGGAAGGTAAACCAATTTCAAAAGGGGGGGTTGATCACACTTCCCACCGGCTGGTCGCATTTGGATTGAGCGAACGCCATGCCCTGATAGTGTTGTTTGTGATAGCCTTATTTGCTGGACTTTCTGCGGCAATACTTGAATCGATCAATTACTGGATTAGCCTGGTATTGGTACCTATAATCGTAATATCCCTGGCTATTTTGGCTGCCTATCTGAGTGGATTGAGGGTAGAGGCCCCTTCAAAAAAACTCGATGAATTGAATCCAGTTTCACGAATAATAATGACATTAGCCGTCCGGAGAAGATTTCTCGAGATAATTCTTGATTTCTTTTTAATTGGTGTGCTATATTACCTGGCTTTTTTGATTTATTACAGATTTTCACTCAATAATGAGCTGTTTACTTCCTTTATTCGATCATTTCCAATAATTGTAATTTGCACGTATATATCTTTTTACATATTTGGGGTATATCGTTCTGTATGGCATTATCTCGTTTTTGATGATCTGGTCCGGTTATTGAAAGCTTCCATTGGCAGCCTGGCTATCATTGCGGCAGCACTATTAATGTTTAACGCTTTTCCAAATAAAATTTACCCGGTAGAGCTTGAACCCGAAATTATCTTTTTATATTCAATTTTCTTATTCATAGGATTGGGACTATCACGCTCCAGTTTTCGAGTACTACGAAATTTTTCAGGTCGCCATAAGAAGTTCAATCGAAGAGAAAATCCTGATATATGGCGTTACAGAACAAGCTCAACTGACATTGAGTTGGATTCAGTCCGATATAAATAAAAAATATTATCCCGTTGGGATAATATCTGATGATCCACTGTTGAAAGGAAGATTAATCCAGGGATTAGAGGTATTAGGCGGTGACATTGATATCCCAAGGTTGATTGGAGAACATCACATAGTGGGTTTATTAATCGCAATCGATGAGTTATCGGTTGACCGGATGAATAAACTTCGTGAAATATGTACCCAACAGGAATGCTGGATAAGAAGGTTGAAGATTGATTTCGAACTGATCGAATAAATAACCTATAGCAAGTTATTCTTGATGTTTTCTATTCAAGCGGTTCAAGCGATGAATAAATTCATCGGATTTTTGCTTTTTATTGAATAATGAGATACCTATGGGTAGATCATCAAATTCGGTTGCTGTGTTGATTAAATTTATGGCTGTATTTGTCCAGTAGATGGCAGTGTCGTACTCTCTTGCATTATGTTCGTAATATTTCGCCAGTTCGATAAAGGCACCAATATGGTTGAGTTGTGTTGCTTGTTCCCATAGTTTAACTGCTTTTTCATATTTCCCTTTTCGTTTATATATCATCGCTAATCGAAAAGTTGCGCTTACTAAAATATCTCTACTAACATTGTTGGATAGAACATCCTTATGTTCTAGACCCTGGTGATAAAGATCTACTGCAGCATCTATTTCACCTAAATCTTCGAATAGTCTACCCATCGAAATTAAATCACTTGCATACTCTTTACCCTTAATGTTGGGGTCTGCAACCATATGGGCAATGTAATTAAGTAATGCGCTCAAAGATAGAATATCGATCTCATTATGATAGAAAACTCGTTTTAACTGTCTGGCATCTCCGTCCCGTAAAAATTCAAAATACAAAGCAGGTACCATCCATCCAGGGATATCGTCTTCGGTACGTTGGGCTCCGAGGATGCGTGCTTCCAGGTTTGATAATGTCCTACTCGGAATTCGATCACGCCACAATTTTCTTGCCATATGCAGCAGATCAATATGGATGATTTCTTTGAAGGGTGATCGCCAACTATGATATGTGAACCTGGTATTCAATACAGGGATATCGAAGGATTTTCCGTTAAAACTGACGATGGCTTTCGCTGGGGCAATAAATTCCTCAAACGCGATCAATTGAGCTGGTTCCCGAATTGGATCACTCATAAAGAATTGAGATAAAAGAAATTGGTTATTATCAAAACGTCCCGCGCCGATTAGAAAAGCGTAAGTTCCTGTTCCACCTGAAAGACCAGTTGTTTCGACATCAATAAATACAAAATCGTGGATTGAAAAACCACTTATCTCTGGTTCTCCTACCCAATCAGCTATTGATTTTAAAGAAGCATTAACTTGAATGGGTGTGTTACCGTGAATGAAATCCGGTGGGTAAATTAATTCGACGATAAATATATCACCTGCTCTGGTTTCAACCAATTGTCCTTCTAATAGGTTTTCAATGGAATATGGATTTAACCTTTTAGGACGAGGGATATCTTGTGCACCTAATCGTACCCCTAGATTTTTTAATTTATCATCTAATGAAGACATGGGGAGGTATTAAATCTTTACATTTACTAATTGACCCAATATTGCTTTGGCTTCTTCTTTTCCCCCAGAACCCGCTTCTCCACCCGGACCTACACAAGATGGACACCCATCGTAACAATCGCAAATTGAAATAAGTTCCAGAGCATTTTTCAATAGATCATCATGTATATCGTATAGATGTTTGCTGAGCCCGAGTCCTGCTGGTATCTGATCGTATAGAACTATCGAAGGTTTTCCACCGGCAAGTTTTGATTGGACATCGGAGTGAACGGCTAAATCGCGAACATCACACATTAAGAATATTGGAGCTAAATGTCTTAATACATATGATACTCCGGATAATCCAGACCGAACCCTGACGTAAGTTTCGGCACGCTGGTGGCAGCTTTGACACAATGTCACAAGGTTATCAAGACGATTAGCCTGTACATGGGATGAAAACGTCCGAAATGGTATTTTGTGGTGGATAGCATGCTTTATGGTTGTTTCACTTATACCACATACCTGGCAGCGGTATTCATCTCTTTGCCGTACCTGATCTCGGATATATTTCCAGTTCGGTCCATAGTCTAATGGATCATTTCGCCAAAGGTCTAACTCACGTATTTCAGATATGGATTCGTCGGTTAGGTTGAACCAGTACCCCTGGGTCATAAGCTCTGTCGGAGGTAATGAAACCTCACCTGATCCAATTTGCTCATGAGAATTCAGTTTTATTTTTCGGAAGCCTACAACTTTTGAAGTAACAAGGATATCACCGAAGAATTTTTGACCTCCCACAATCTCATTTTTCATAATTAGATCAACTAAAGCAACATCGCTCTCTCTGCGTGGTTCCGTATAGTAATCAGTATTGATCTTATTTAAAAACGCTATCCCTTTATCAAGATCAAGATCTTCCACAAAATAAGTTGAAGCTTCATGAAGGTAAACAGCATTTGGGTGTACTAACCAATGAGCGCTGTTTAAATCTACATATCCAATCACTATTGGTATTTCTTCAATTGTCGTTTGGAGTATTATATTTTCAGCAGAAGCACTTCGTAAGGATACACTTTCAGCTGGATATTTTTCCGCCATCCAAAAGAATTTATTATCTGATTTGTGAATTATTCCCTGTTCAACCAGGAGTTCTAAAAGTCGATTCAAAACATTTACATCCAAATTGCCATATCCAATTTCTGCATCTAATGGAATTTCAAATGCGGCGCATTTCAGGTGATCTAATAATATAAGTAAATTATTTGGATCGATCAAAGCATGTTCTGGGGAATGGTCGAATAAATAAGACGGGTGGGTTGCTAAGAATTGATCTAATGGATCGGGAGTGGTAATCAAAATTGCTAGAGAATCCTCTTCACCGCGTCCAGAACGCCCAGCTTGTTGAGTTGTTGAGGCGATCGTTCCTGGATAGCCGACCAATATTGAAGCATTCATCATACCAATATCGATCCCAAGCTCAAGTGCATTGGTTGCTACAACGGTTCGAATAGAACCATTACGCAATCCTGTTTCAATTTTTCTGCGGTCTGTGGGCAGATATCCGCTGCGGTATCCACGTATCGTATTCTCCACTTGTGAAGCAGTAATTTCTTTTGAACTTGTTGAAATATTCCTGCGAAGATATTTCAATATGAGTTCAACAGTTCTTCGTGATCTTCCAAAAATAATCGTTTGATTGTCGTAGGATATTAAATCGCTTGCCAATCGAACACTTTCTTTTAATGAACTACGACGAAGTCCTAGATCCTTGTTTACGATGGGCGGGTTGTAAATTAGAAATGTTTGTTGTCCGCGTCCTGAACCATCGTTATCAATTAATTCAAAGTGTTCCTCGACCAGATTTTCCGCCAATTCTGAAGGGTTAGATATGGTTGCAGATGTCAGTAAAAATTTTGTGGATGATCCGTAAAATTCAACAATTCGTTTTAATCTTCGGATCACATTGGCGAAATGGGAACCAAAAACCCCTCGGTAGATGTGGATTTCATCTATTATGATTAATTGAAGATTACTAAAGAAAGATGCCCAGGAGGTGTGGTGAGGCAGAATTCCTAAATGCAGCATATCAGGGTTGGTGAGTAAAATGCGAGTATTCGATCTAATCTTCTGCCTGATATGAGTGGGTGTATCGCCATCGTAAATTGCTATATCAAATTCCGGAATTTGGGAAGAAATTTCATTTTGGCTGTTACCAGAAGAATTCTGGATCGACCTTCTAATAGTTAACAATATGGATAGTTGGTCTTGTGAAAGCGCTTTAGTAGGATGAATATACAAAGCACGCGCATTGTTATCTCTCTGCAAACTATCAAAAACTGGTATGTTGTAAGCCAAGGATTTTCCGCTAGCAGTCCCAGTGACTATTACTACGTTATTACCTTTGTTGAAATGGGACCAGGTTTGAGCCTGGTGACTGTATAAAGATGATATCCCCAAATCCTGCAATGCTGTTGACAAGGAAGGATGAAGATCGGTTGGTAATCTACTAAGATCAGGCTGGCGTGCTGGGATATTACGCCATTCAACGATGTTTCCTCCGATTTCAGGCTGGGTTCTCCAGGAGTTTAGAACTTTTCTTACTGCCATAAGGAATAAACAAGAATAATAGGATTACGCAAAAAATCACTTTCGTTGAAACCACCGGATTTCAATTTGTTTATTTTCTTGTATGCTGGAAATTACTTTTTTGATTTGAATTTACAATGATTCTACCCTATGGAAGTTGAAGATATGGTAAAACAAAAAATCTCCAGATTGGATATATGGAGAATTTTTGTTCAGTTTTTTGAAGATCCAACGGATCTCAGGGTAGGTATGGTCAACACGATTGTGGAATATTTGATTGAGCCGGAATCACATAATTCAAGGTAATTGGTTGATCTGCAAATGATCCAATACCGAAAATTAAACCGGTATCGGATTTAAGCATCCAATTACCGATATAAGTATTACCTTTATCTGGTGTTGTGAAATTAACTTTTAATTCAATTGTCTCTCCCGGTTGTACTTCGTTTGACAATGGAATATCAGCCTGGTCAGAACTCTCGTACCCATCGGAAAAAGTGAGTGCGTAACTTGTGTTCCAAACACATGTGCCAATATTTTTAATTCTCCATACCTTAGCATAGAGGGTGTTTGGTCGTAATACACTGCCATCATTGATGGAAAGGTGCCTGTCAAGTTCAGCGATATTCGTACAGGATGGCTGGGTTATGGTTGGAGAGGGTTCTGGTGTTGGAGGAATTACTTCGGTTGGTGAAGGTGAAGGTGAAGGAAGAATTGTTTCCGTCGGAGGCAAAGTTGGGGATGGTAGCTCAGTGGGTGGTGGCGCTGATGTGGGAGTATCAATTTCTAGTTGAGTAGGAGTGGGGACAGGTTCTTCGGCTGCTACACCATACAAGGGATCAACACTGCTCATTATGGTGTCGAATTGCGCGCATGCTGAGGTAACAGAAAGAAATATAAACAATACAATCAATACAGCAATATTTTTATTTTTCATTTTTTCTGCATTAACAGAGAAAAGTCTCTTTTCCTTACTAAAATTATTTGGATGAATCTCAGCAATTCTATCAGATTATTGGGAGTGTAAATAATTCTGAATAAATTTTCACATAAGCTGCTATAAGTCAAGACTAGACTGATTCTACTCGAACTGCACAGATTTTATATTCCGGGATTTTTGCCACTGGATCTAATGCTGCTATGGTCAGTTCATTCGTTGGGGTGTCAGGAAAATGGAAATTGGCAAATATCATCCCTGGTGGAACGCGATCGGTTATCCATGCGTGCGCTTGAATGCTGCCTCGTCGAGAAGATACAAGAATTTCCGAACCTTCTTCAATCCCCAATTTTTCAGAGTCAATCGGATTAATTTCAACGAGTGACTGCCCATACACAGCCATGAGTTCCTTTGGACCTGCGGGTCATTTCACCACCATGCCAATGATATAAAACCCGTCCCGTGCTGAGCAGCATGGGGTAACTATCGTCTGGTAATTCCGCAGGAGGTAGATCTTCTATTGGCATAAATGTACCCTTCCCACGTACAAACTCACCAACGTGAAGTATTTGTGTCCCATTATGGGATTTACCCTTGACCGGCCATTGGAGTCTTTCCCCATTATCTAATCTTTGGTGGGTCACACCTGAATAGCTTGGGGTTAGGTCTGCAATTTCATTCATTATCTGTTCGGAATTTTCATAATCCCATCCAGAGTGTGCTGCCGATTTTACTTTTCGTTCACCATGTTCGAGAATTTTATTGGCCAGATCAGAAATAATTCTCCAATCTTCATGAGCTTCTCCGCTGGGTTCAATGGCTTTGTGAACCATTTGAATTCTTCGTTCCGTGTTTGTATAAGTGCCACTTTTCTCAGCAAAGCTTACTCCCGGTAAAAGGACATCTGCATATGGAGAAGTTTCGGAGGGGAAAATTTCCTGGAGAATGACAAATTCACATTCTATCAAGACATGTACGGATATGGTTACTATCAGGGTCGCTCATAATTGGGTCTTCGCCCATGATGTAAAGCGCCTTTACAGTTCCCTCTCCTGCGGCTGGGATCACTTCGGTTACGGCGAGTCCTACTTTGTTTGATAGTTTCACACCCCATGCATTTTCAAATTTTTTATTGAGATGCTTCATCGGTAACCTTCTGGTATCCTGGGTAGACATTAGGCAAACCACCAAGATCACATGCACCCTGGACATTATTTTGGCCGCGCAAAGGGTTAACACCGCCTCCAGGAATCCCCATGTTACCAAGCAACATCTGCAAGTTTGCAGAGACTCATTACATTACGAACACCAACGATATGTTGTGTGATTCCCATAGCCCACATAACTGCCATTGGTTTATTAGCAGATAATAATTCTGCTGCTTCTTGCAGTTGTTCTATAGAAATACCCGTAATACCTGCGACTTTATCAGGTGAGTATTCATCAATAACTGTCCTGAATTCTTCAAAACCTTCGGTGCGCTTTATAATGAAATCTTTATCTTCCCAGCCTCGATCAAGGATTATATTCATCAATCCATTTATCAGCGCAACATCTGTACCCGGTTTATGCTGCAGATGTAAGGTGGCAAATTCAATGATATCTATCCTGCTCGGGTCTGCAACGACCAACTTAACACCTCGTTTACGAACCGCTTGTCTTATCTTCGTACCAAAAACAGGGTGTTGTTCGGTAGTGTTCGTACCAATTATCAACATAGCTTGAGCATGCTCAACAATATCATCCATTGAGTTTGTCATCGCGCCTGAACCAAATACTGTGGCCAGACCGGCCACAGTGCTGGAGTGTCAAAGACGGGCACAATGGTCAATGTTATTAGTACCAATCACTTGCCGGGCGAATTTATTCATTAAATAATTATCTTCATTCAAGCATTTGGCAGAGGTTAGTATTCCTATGCTGTCAGGTCCAGCTGTATCACGAATATTACGCAATTTATCTGCTGTAATTTCCAAAGCGGTATCCCAATCGACTTCAACCCAATTACCTCTGCATCGTTCGTCCTGGGTTCTGCCCTTAATCAAATATTCTCTCACTTGTGGTTTCGTCAAGCGATCACTGTGGTGAACAAAATCATAACCATAACGTCCTTTCACACATAATGCCATTCCGTTTACGGGAGCATCTGGATTTGAAGAAACCCCAATGATGCGATTCCATCCTTAACATTTAGATCCAATTGGCATCCTACTCCGCAATAAGTGCACATTGTGGTGACTTTCTGTACCTGGTGAGCCCTACCTGACCCATAAGTCATCTTATCGCTTAATGCGCCTGTCGGACAATAAGCAACACATTGACCGCACGATTCACAACGAGCTTCGAGCATACTGGTCCCTGTACCCGCAACAATTTCTTCGTTAAATCCCCTGTGCGCAACACCCCAAACAAAGCGGCCTTGAATCTCTTCACATGCCTGTACGCATCGCCGGCAAAGGATACAGCTATTCATATCTACTCGAATGAATGGATTGGGATCACTGTCAACGATGTAACGCTCTCCTTTGTTGCCCCATTCAGGAACATCCACCTTGTAATCATATGCCAAATCCTGAAGTTCACAAGAACCACTGGCTTCACAAATTAGACAATCCATAGGGTGGTTAGCCAACATCAGTTCTAGTGTTTTTCGGCGTAAATCCATCACACGTTCACTATTCGTATAGACTTTCATACCATCCCAAACAGATGTTACACATGCCGCTTGGAGAAAGCGTAAATCTTTTACTTCAACCATACAAATACGGCAGTTGCCTGATGGAGTTAAATCACGATGGTAACAAAGGGTTGGTATATCTATCCCATTATTTATAGCAGTTGAAAGAATTGTCTCTCCTTCATTAGCTTCAAAAGGTTGATCATTTAAGAATATTGTGACTTTCATATTCATCTCCAAAGGAAGAAATAAAAAAACTACAAAGAAATTAATTTGATGTGATGGTGGATAAAAATTCTGAACGGAAATGAGTGATAGCAGATTTTATTGGAACTGCTGCAGATTGTCCCAGGCCACAGAATGACAAATCGTGCATTAGGTTCGCTAATGAAATTAATTCTTCAATATCCCCATTTTCCCCATTTCCGGTTGTCATTCGACTTAGGATGTCATAAGAACGTTTTGTTCCAACCCGGCATGGGGTGCATTTCCCGCAAGATTCTACATTGAAAAAAAATAAAATTTCTTTTAGAACATCAACAGGTGATGTAGATTTATCGCAAATCAAAAAACCGCCCGCTCCCAGCGAGACACCTTGACTGGCAGACATGTAATCAATCGGAATATCCAAATAAGAAGATGGAACAATTGTCCCAGCGGCTCCACCAGCGAGAGCGAAATTCAAATTCTAAACCAGGACTTCATCCCTCCAGCAAATTGATCGATAATTTGCCGCAGTGTTAAACCAAAGGGCGCTTCGAACAAACCTGGTTGGTTTATGAAGCCCATGACTGTATACAATTTTGTACCTGGAGTGGAATATGCGCTAAGCAAATTGTACCAATTGGCGCCATTTGTGATGATGGCAGGAATCGCAGCGAATGACTCAACATTGTTCACTAACGTTGGACATCCTCGGTACCCAAATTGAGGTGGGTACGGCGGGCGAAGACGAGGTTCGCCTCGATTTCCTTCCAGGGATTCAATAAGTGCAGTTTCTTCACCACAAATATACGCGCCTGCCCCCCTGTGTATATGAATGTGGAACGAGAAACCAGTTTCAAGGATATTTTCGCCGAGCAGTCTTTTTGAAATTGCTTGTTTGACTGCTAATTCCAAAAGCTTCGCCTGTTGTTGATATTCACCACGGATGTAAATGATTCCTTCATTTGCGCCTGTAGCAAACCCGGCCAATGTCATCCCTTCCAAGACTTGATGTGGATTTGAATCAATCAGTACTCTATCCTTAAAATGTAAAGGTTCAGACTCATCTGCATTGCAAATAATATATTTAGATTTATTTGATTCGTTATGCACAAAGCGCCATTTACGACCAACGGGAAATCCAGCGCCCCCCCTGCCAGTTAAACCTGAATTTTCCACCTCTTGAAGGATGTCTTCAGGTAATAATTCCAGGGATTTCTTCAATCCCTGATACGCGCCATATTTTAATGCAGACTCGATTGAATATGGATCAATTTCACCAGCATGGGCCATCATGACCCTAACCTCGCCAAAACGAGATTTTGAATAATCAATTCCTTTGCTTTCCAATAATCCTTCTTGATCGGATAGATTTTCTATTCCTAATGGACCAACTTGTGAATCATTTACCAATCCAGCCGGTGCGCGATCACATAAACCCAAACAACTAGATCGTTCAAAGACCCAACCTGTCTTATTTTTGAAGAGCTCAAAAGCATTAATCGCAACTGCTTCTGAACCTTTTAACCAACAAGCTGGACCATCACATATTCGAAAAATATTTTCGTCCCGAGGATCAAGCGAGAACATCGAATAAAAAGTGGCTAATCCATAAGCATGATGAGCAGGTATATTTAAAGTGTTCGCCACGTCCTCTATTGTTTTGGTTTCTAAAAATCCTTGGTCTGATTGAATTTCTTGGAAAATTTCAATTATAGATTCTTTACTCTTATCATAAGTTTCCACAATCTTTAATATTTGGGGATCGATTTGACTATGTTTTTTGATTGGTTTCGGCATTTGGAACCTCTTGTTCATGTTAATACGGTCAAACTTTTTTATGATTATTAACTCAGAATACTGTTGAACGTTTGCTTAAAAAAATCTAACAATTTATCTTATGTATTATTTCATAACAACTCTCTCAGGGTGTGTGTAAAGCCTGAAGTGTTTCCTGCGCGCATAGCCAATGAGGGTAATCCCGAACGATTCAGCCATACGAATGGACAATGAAGTGGGTGAAGTTCGAGAGACAACGATTGATGCACCGAGCCGCTTCGATTTCTGAAGCATTTCAGAGCTAATTCTTCCGGTAGTTACTATAATCGGTTTATTAAGTTTAATGTCTTTAATTAAACAGGTACCAGCAATTTTATCAAGTGTATTGTGACGACCGATATCCTCCATGCTTACACATATATCCTTTAAATTACAAAGCGCAGATGTATGGACTCCACCCGCTTTTCGATACAATTCCTGTGATTTAAAGAGCATCTCTACAAGGCTGGTTACTGAATTTGGTTTAATCAGGGGACCATTGATTTTTGCAGGATCAAACTTCTCGATTAGTTCTTCACTGTCTATCGTTGTGGTTCCTCCGGTACAACCAGAAGTACGGCTCCAATTCGCCGGTTTGGCAGCAGATTTATTTAGCCAGACATCTACGATTTCCCCTGAAGAACATAGTCGGACGGATTCAATATCATTGGCAGAATCGATTATCCCCTCGTTGAATAAAAATCCTATAGCTAACTCCTCCAACTTTTTTGGAGTGCACATGAATGTCAACCAATCATCTCCATTAACGTTCAGCTGGACTGATACTTCTTCAATTACTTCAGTTTCTGAATAATGGAAGCCATTTTCTTGATATTGATAGTATTTGATGATCCTATTATTGTGTTTCATCAGTATGGTGTTAATAACTATAAAATCCACTAATTTTAATTACGTGGGGAATGAGTTTTCAGGTATGATTTTATCACCCTATGATGATATCACTGTATATTTAATTCAGATAGGATTATGATACCCACATGACATGTTTGAAATTATTCTTTGAGTAAATGCTCTATAAATCAGAAATGGAGGATTATTGTGCAGCGTTATAAAGTTAATTCTGGGACGACAAGTTGATTTAAGTGGTTGGGACCCAAACGACAGGAGTGAATATATCGGCAGTAAATCTGAAGCAAAAGATAGATTGGATGACTTGAACGACGATTTGGAAAGTCTTCAGGAAATGTTGTATGCAGAACATAAACACAAAGTGTTGGTAGTTTTACAGGCATTGGATACTGGCGGTAAGGATGGAACTATTCGGCATGTTTTCGATGGTGTGAATCCTCAGGGAGTAAAAGTTGCTAGTTTCAAAGTTCCCACTCAGAAAGAATTGGATCATGACTATTTATGGCGGGTACATAAACATACTCCAGGTAAAGGCGAAATTGTTATCTTCAATAGAAGTCACTATGAAGATGTACTGGTTGTCCGCGTTCATTCCCTGGTGAACCCTGATGTTTGGTCCAGAAGGTATTCACAAATAAATGATTTTGAACGCTTGTTAGCGGAAGAGGGAACAACAATCTTAAAATTTTTCCTTCTAATCGATTTAGAGGAGCAGAAGGAACGGCTGCAAGCGCGGTTGGATACGCCAAATAAAAAATGGAAATTCTCAATTGGGGACCTGAAAGAAAGGAAATTGTGGTCACAATATATCGAGGCATACGAGGATGTACTCAGTAAAACGAGTACGGAATGGGCGCCATGGTATATCGTTCCTGCGAATCGCAAATGGTATAGAAATCTAGTTGTGGCTTCAACAATGGTTGATGCTCTAAAACGCTTAAATATGAGCTATCCAGAACCAGAGGATGATTTAAGTGAAGTCGTCATCGAATGATGCTTGAGATACATAAGAATTACAGCATGATTATTTGGAGATTCTCCAGTAAGCTATATCATCTATTAGTATCTTGAAATTATTTGTGGATTCGGAGCGGATCATAATCCCGAATAATCCTGAAGAATATCTGGCATCAAAAATTTCTGTCAATAATTCACCGTTTGCGAAAAGCTGAAATTTATTTCCTTCAGCTCTAATTCCTAAACGGTTAGTTTGATTGGTACCAGGCTTTATATGTACTGTTTCTGTCCATAATTGTATGCTGTTATACTCGCCATCCTCCATCCGGTAAATTCGATACATCCCGTCACATGAAAAACTGAATACATAACCTGAGTCGATAACTCCATCTGGTTGATCTGGAGCACGTAAAAGTACGCCGTACCCATCCTTTCCTGCGCATGATTCTCCAGTTGTAACGATCATTTCAAAATAGATATTGTATAAAACATGATTGTTTGCTATCTGCCAGACATCCCCAATGGGATTAAACGCAGTTATTACTAAATTCCCATTCAGAATTTCATGGCTGGTGATACTATTTGTGCCCAGATACAAATACTTTTTATCTTCATCGAATGTGTCTCTCCAAACAGGATCCCCAAGGTCAAGACCGCCTCCAAGTACTTCTTGACTACCTGAATGTATCTTGATCCATAATGGGATATCGGCGTTATAACCTATCCCAAATTGACCACCCTGGTTGTTCTGCAACTTCCAAAAACTTTCATAATACCCAGGTACTTGAGGTGATGTTAATTGAAGAGTCAATTCAACTGTTTCATTGGGTTGAATTGTATGGTTAATTGGGGATGGACTTATCCCGGTCAATTGATTTCCACCCACAAAAGTTAAACCGTAATCTTGATTCCAGGTACATGATCCAGAGTTTTGAATGACCCATTGCTTTTCAAAAGATTCTCCCGGGGAGATAACAGACTGATCTGGTATTGTCTCCTCTTTAAGATCCGCTCTATCTTCACAATTGAGTGAAGGTGTTGTCGAGGAGACCATCGTTGGTAGGGAACTTTGCCCTGGAGTAGGTATGTTTTCTCCTCCTGTAACAACAGGCGTACCTGTTATTAAATTACCAATCGAAATTGCAGTCTGGGTTTTGGCAGACATTAAATCTATATCGCTAGTACCTTTATTTTGTAAACCAGAACATGCATATAGGACAAAATGTCCAAGAAATACCACTATTATTAGAATAGTCCTCACAGGTAAGCGCCTCCAGAAATATCCGATAAAAATAAATCTACTGAATCTTCTATCGTAATATTTCCCTTCAATACTTTGTCTTGATATTCGGATGCCCAATAGTAAAGAAGGGATCTTGATATCCGCAGTTCTTTTTGAACGATTTTCACCAAAGGTCCAGCTTCAGCGAGATATCCTGATTTATGGAAGTTTTTTTCCGCTTCCGATATATCGTAATCCAATCGAACAATCTGGCTATTCCAATTACCTTTATCCCAGTACAGTTGCGCGTATGCCAGACGTGGGTCGCTATCAAATGAAAGCCCAATCGAACCAACATTAATTATCAATGTGTTTTGATAAGATTTTATGAAAGGGCGATGTGTATGACCGACACAGAATACAGAGGGCAGGTCACTTGTGTTCTCGAGAGAAATCTCTCCTACTATCTTGCGCCTTAGATTATCGGGGGAGGTTTCGGGATAAATACCATCACGTGTACCCAACATTGATCCATGGAGAATTCGAATTTCATTTTGGTCAGGACCCATCAGGCAGCAAATTAAAGGAAGTGATTTTATGTAATTCAATTCCGATTTTATTTTGGAACCCGTCCAGATTGATGGTTTGTGTACATGGTGTTCATATTCTGATAATGATTCCAGGTTATCAGTTTTATCTATTACATATTCTTCATGATTTCCGAGTATCACAATCCAGTTTTCATATAAAGATTTATGGTGAAGAAATTGTACACATTCAAAAGGATTTGGTCCTCTGTTAATGATGTCCCCAGCTACTACTACAATGTCAGGCTTCCATACAACAATATGTTCGTATGCTTCCTGTAACGCGATGAAATTAGAATGAATATCGGCAAGGACAGCAATTTTCATAAGCATTCCAAATCTTTCATACAAAAATTATAAACCCAGATACAAATTTACAATTTTTGGAATTAAAATTGCACCTGTCCATATTGGGAAAAATTGCGTGTACCAAAGTTAATCAGAACCCTAAACATCCTGTGCTATAATCGATTGGAATAATGATATTGTGACAAATGTAATAATATTAGTATGAATAATACTCATTGTTTGGATAGAAATTGAGCGTATCAATATATGCATTCTTGGTGAGATCAGGAGGAATGTAAATTGGGTAAACAAAACAGTAGAATCTGGTTTATTTTCGGCTTGTTAGGGGGATTATTGGTCTGCCTTGTAACAGTTCTGATTTTGTATTTTGCTGTCATTAGACCTCAAAGAGCTACAACAGCAAAGATAGTCGCTACTTACGAACAGCAAACAGCAATTGCGAAAGCAACCGAATCAACAGATAGTGTAAGTACACCCGTTTCCACTCAAGAAATTCCAGATGTTGAACCAACATCACCAGAAGAGCAAGTAAATGCAACCCCTACTGTATTATCGGATAAGCTCCTGATAAGCGCAAATTTAAACACAAATTGTCGGGAAGGTCCTGACACCGATTATGCGATTGTTGGACATTTTCAACGAGGACAAACCTCAGAAGTTCTTGGGACAAATACATATCAAACCTGGTGGTATATAAAAAATCCAGAAAACCTCGAACAATACTGTTGGGTTTGGGGCGATACTACATATGTTGAAGGTGAAACAAGTGATGTGAGAGTAGTGACTCCACCGCCTCCTCCTCCTCCGGGTCCAAATTTTGATGCAACATTTGTTGGCTATTCTACCTGTGAGGGTGGAATATTTGCGGTTTTTGAGATTGAAAATACTGGAGCGACAGACTTACAATCGATGAGTCTTTTGATCATTAATACTACTAAAGAACAACAACTGCATTTTACTTCGATGATGAACAGACCGTTTTCCGCCGAGCGGAAAGCTTGTATGAGGAATTGGGGATATATGGAACCTGGTGATACTGCTTATGTCGCAGGGGATATATTTACTTCTGGATATTTGGGGGATTCAGCGCAAGCCCAAATTAAATTATGCGAGAATGATAGTCTCAAGGGTAGGTGTGTAGATAGAATTGTGAATTTTGAAATCCCATATCAATGAAAATTAGCCACTTCTAGGTTTCATAATTGAGTGGAAGGGATGAGTATTCTTCCACTCTTTCTTATTAAATTAATAAGGATATTCCGATAGCGACAACCAACTATAAAGAATAATTTCAGCCGAATTATTAATAGTTTATGTAATCCACCGAATTTGTATTTCACTTTTAATACCAGAATGTTAAATAATGCTATCAGGTTTTGGTTGATCATCGTTTTCCTTATATCTTCATGTCAGCCGTTACAAAACTTTTTGGAACCCGATTCTCCCAAATTTGAAGGTGATTTTTCTAACCCATCAGAATTTTCTGATGGGTTTATAAAAGTAGTTACATGGAATATCCGCTATTCACTGGAGACTGAAAAAGCGATAAATGAGCTTCATGAATCCGAAGAGCTTAATGGAGCAGATTTCCTGCTTCTTCAGGAAGTTGATGAGAAAAGCGTCAAATCAATAGCTAAATCCCTCCAATATGCATATATTTACTATCCTGCATCCAAACATACCTACCACAATAAAAACTTCGGGAATGCAGTGCTTTCGAAATGGCCGATTATTCAAACACAAAAGCTGATCCTGCCTAATCAAAACCCAAAGAATCAACAAAAGAGGATTGCTGTAAAAGCCATCGTTAAAATCGGATATGAACAAGTTTCGGTTTACAGCATTCATACTGAGACAAATTGGATGAATATAAAGAAGAGAGATGAACAAATAGATTATTTAAGAAAAGATGTTGGAGATGATGAACGGATGATTATCATTGGCGGTGATTTTAATACTTTGACGCATGCGAGCGTTCGAAATTTGGAGAATAGGTTTGCCAAAACAGGGATGGTTCAGGCTTCAGAAGGAGCGGATCATTCCGTAAATTTCTGGGGATTTCAATTTCCAATGGACCATATTTTTACTAATAATTTTCGAATAATTGAGAATGGTGTCTGGAAGAGAACTAATGCAAGCGATCATTTTCCTATTTGGGTAGTTTTGGAATCCGAAGAATAAATATGAAAAAGGATTTATAATTCAATTAATAATTTTATGGAGAAAAAAATGACGAAATCAAAGCAATCAAGAGAAAGAGGTTTATGGCTATCAATCTGGTTGATACTAATCATGCTTCACAGTATTGTAGCGGCAGTGATTATTTACATTACTGCAAATCAACCAGATGCACCTGCCACATTTCCCTGGTACATATCAGCATTAGTATTAGCTGTAATTGCAAAATTGATCGGTGCAATCGCGATTTGGAATTGGCGAAAATGGGGACTTTATTTATATGCAGCCGGTGTATTTGTATCAATCGTAGTCGGACTGATGTTAACCGGTTTACTATCGTTTGTGTTTGTTTATATACTCCCTCTAGCAATCTTGGGTTGGTTACTGAGAGATAAATATGAAAATTTCCAATGATAATACTTAAGAGATAGACTTATAAATGCGTGTTATGAATATGGATTCCCAAGCGCTCAACCATTAATATTCATTTGTGAAAATCAAGCGGTAAACAATCAATGCCTCTAGCAATTTGAGGCATTGATCGTATTTGGTTATGTGGAGGGATAATACTCAAATTTTCTTCTGTATTAAATATTCTCAATTTCAGTTTTTAATTTTTCAAATTCTGATCGAATTCTATCAATCTCACTTTGAGTATCCAATAACCTTCCTTGTTCAGCTCGAACAAATCTTGTATAAGGCGCAATGGCTTTGTTGATTTTCTGGATACTCTTTTCAATTTCTTTTAAGAATTGGTTTTGCAGTGTTTCGATTAATTGATCGCGAAGTTCTGAAACTTTAACGTGAAGCTCCTTTTTGGCCATTCTGCGGCGTGCTGGAATTACTATAAACCCTAATACAGCGACCATACTTGCTAATAGAATTCCGGTGATATCTGCGGCTGCAGATGTGGCAAGGATTGCGACAAGGGTGCCGAGACCAATCGCTCCAATCTCCAATGCTGCTGAAGCTGCCACAGCCAGTTGTGCATCTTCTGCGATAGATTTTGATACCTGATCTTTATCGTACGAATTAATAATTCTTTGAGCTTCATTACTTATTGATTCGATCAATCGATCCCGTTCGTAACTGATATTGCTGAAGCCATCATTGCCGACAATACGTTCTTGATAAGATTTTCGACGTTCCACAAGATGTTCATTGACAGCTTGCCATTGGCGAAGATCTGAATCCACTAACCAGTTAATTAATTCGTCGACTTTATTATCAATTTGATTGGGTACATTCACGATTACCTCACTTTCAAACTCGTGTTGAATCCGGTCTTTATTCAATAAATCGAAAACACGTGCAATGCGGAATGTGTCCTCAAAAAAATCATCTCCACGTTGTTCCATTTCTAAAAGAACATTATCGAGATCAGCCATACGGAAATCAAAATCACGTTTCATGTCGACTTCATAAATCCCTAATTGGGATTCGACATCAGATATCATTTCCACATCGACGTTGAGAGATTCTAGTTTTTCTGAAATGATTACCAGATATTTCTCCCCCAAACGCAAACCCACACCAAGCGGATTAAGAAACTTCAATTTAATCCGTTCATCTTCGTCAAGGGTTTGATTGATATACTTTTCAAGTATTTCGAAATTAGAAGAATCCCATTTTTCCCGATCACCTAATTTTCCCGCTAGTGCATCTCTCGCGCTGACGGGAAAGAGCTCAGGCGTGATACCCAGTAATTTGTTTGAATTTTCACGGACGAATGCCTCAATTTGTTTTAAATCCGCTTCATTATTGAGGATGTCGATTTTATTAATAATAACAACAATTTTCTTTCCCCAATCCTGTATGCTGTCAAGGAAAATACGTTCGCTTTCAGTGAAAGGGCGATCTGCTGAAGTAATAAATAGTACAAGATCGGATTGAGGTACAAATTGTGCTGTGATTTTCTCGTGATCACGGATGATTGCATTGGTACCAGGTGTATCAACGATACTAATTTCCGCTAACCATCTGATTGGAAGATAGATAATATGCTCTTTTTCTGAATTTATTTCTCGTTCTTGTGTTTCTCCATATCGCAAAATATTTAAATGAGTCGTTGTAGGTGTAACACCTTCTTCTAATAATTTTTCCCCAAGCAGGGCGTTAATAAAAGCACTTTTACCTGAATTGAATTCTCCTACAACTACCAGCAAAAACAAATCATCGATCTTTTTTATGGATTCGGATAATATGTTTTGATCTTCAAGGTTCGCATTGAATTTCGCTAGAATAATTCCTAGATCATGAAGATGATTTCTCTCGAGTTTTAATATATCATCCTGGCGATTGTTTAATATCTTCATCATTTTTTCCTTATCTCAATAATATTCCAATCAAGTTATCAAATTTATTAATGCGTGTATTTCATAGTTGCGCGTTTCACAAGATTGCTTCGAGATCCCTCCGGGAATTGAAGATATTCTTCAGTCGCCTGGGACAAGTTTGAATAAAATCCACGATATGGCGGTGGTAATAGTGCTGCAAGTTGATACATAATTTCATCGGTCATTTGTTGGCGAATGGATGTGTTCACTTTATGTGTGCTTTGCATTAATTCAAATTGGTTTCCTACGACAATATTGAAATTCACCTTCTTAAACTCTTTAAATCGTCTTTATAGTTTTCATTACCGAAGAAACCCAAAGGCAGCATTGGTGCACCACTTTGGCGAGCCAGGGTTACAACTCCTTGATGTCCACGACCTAATTTGCCATCCCCACTGCGAGTGCCTTCTGGCGCTAAACCAATAATCATATTTTCATTTAAAGCATCAAGGGCGGAACGAATTGCGCTAATATCTACTTCCCCTCGATGAATAGGAATAGCCCCCCAAATTTCTGCCAGGTATCTTAAAAATGGATTCTCCCAACCTTCAGCTTTAGCAAAGCCAGTTACAGGACGCGGCTGGAGGTGAGTGTAGAGTAGGGGAACCTCGATGAAATTAATGTGATTGCTTACTAAAATTAATGGTCCAATTTTAGGAATTTTTTCCAATTCCTGGTGATTTATCCGGCATAGAAACCGAAGCAAATTCTTTATTGAGTAGTTTACAATGGTTGCATCAATCCGCATTGAATTAAGACCTGACGGTATTGTAAGTATCTTTACTTTTTAAATTGCTGGCTCTTTGAACAATTCGATCTCCAAAGCGATCGCGTAAAGTATCCAGGGCATCTTGAAGTTGCTTGTCCTTTTGTTCAGAAACCAGATTCGGATCTTCCCAAAAACTGAGCTGTCGTATTGGTGTATCAAATCCACTTACACCAACTCCGAGTAAGCGTACAGGTTTACCGTTTATCCATGTCTCATTAAACAGTTTAAGAATTGTATTATATATGACCTTACTTTGATTAGTTGGAATAACTAAAGATGTTTGCCTGGATAGCGTTGAGAAATCCGCCCAACGAAGTTTTAATTTTACTGTTTTGCCGGATTTATTTGAGCGTCGAAGTCTTCTGCCAACATTTTCGGAGAGTGACAATAGCGTTCTTTTCAAGGTGTCGATATCTGACACATCTTCCGCATAGGTTCTCTCGTGACTTACAGATTTTAATTTCATGGTTTGTAGAGATGGGGCGATTATCGATACCTTTGGCTCGAACGGCGAATTTGCTCCCATGTTTCCCAAATAACTCTGTGAGTTCTATATCGGGAATATTCGCAAGATCACCAATCGTATTTATCCCTAATTTTATTAAATTTTTCAGCAGTTTTTGCTCCTACACCCCATAAAGCATTTACTGGAAGTGGAGCCAAAAATTCAAATTCGTGACCCATAGGGACAACCGTAATGGCATTGGGGGGGTAATCACCGGTGTAAGAGGCTTTACCGAAGTCGTTGGCAATCTTCGCGACAAGTTTGTTGGTCGCTACTCCAATCGAACTGGGCAACCCATAAAGGCGCCTAATGGAGGACTGCAGATTTTTAGCAATTAGTTCTCCAGGTTCTGGTAAATCGCTAACATCGAAGAAAGATTCATCGATTGATATCTGTTCAACTAGAGGAGTGAGTGCATGGACTTGTTTCATAACCTGTTCGGATATTTTTGAATATTGTCGGTGATGAGATTTGACAATTATTAATTGTGGGCATACGCTCACTGCCTGTGACATAGGCATGGCAGAATGAACACCAAATTTTCGAGCAGCATATGAACAAGAAGCAACTACCCCTCGTGCATCAGGGCTTCCACCAACTGCAAATGGTTTGCCAGCTAAAGAAGGGTTATATAACTCCTCAACAGCACAAAAGAAAGCATCCAAATCAAGGTGTAAAATTTTCCGATATACCAAGATACCATTCTCTCTTTACGGAGTTGAATTCAATCCTGTCAACTAATTGTTTAATTCAATCTCTTCAAGGGATAACCCTACTGATAACTGCGCATAGATTATCGATTTTTTGTTTTGTACATTTATTAAGCTTGTCTTTTGAATTTAATTATTTGAAATTGGAAAAATAATCCAGCGTCCAGCTGGTATTTCTTCCAATGTTCCAAGTGAATTGTAGAAAATCAACTTATCTGTTGATATCGAATATTTCTCTGAAAGATCATTTATGGTTGTCTGAGAGTCAACAAATACGATTTGAAATTTTGGAATATCATTCGTTTCTTTTTCTCCTGGTATGATAACTAACAGCGTCCCGACCCATAAATTTGCTCCTTCTATTAAATCATTTGCAGCGATAATAAGATCAACAGATGTATCGAAGTTTTCAGCGATCCTGCCAAAAAACTCTCCATCTTTTACCGCATGGATTACGAAGCGATTATCCGGTCCAAAAGGAGTTCTCCAATACAGGACCCGCAGTAGGAAAAATTGATGTTGGAGTAGTAGTATCTGTTGGAACTGGAGTGTTAGTGACTGTTTGCGATGGCGTTGGAGGTTTTTCAGTAGAAGTAGTGGAAGGGGATATTCCTGCTGGCGTTTCGGTAAAGATTGCAGCTCCCTGGTCTTCTCCGGTACCAAATTCAATAGCTGTTAAGGTAGGAATATCTGAGGCGCCATGGAGGGTGGGTGAAGCAGTACTTATTGAAACTGGGTTAAATGGATATATATTCTGTATATAAAGGATGTAAATAGATAAAACGAATAGAAGGACAACTATAGAGGAAACAATAAATATTCGCCTGTAGCTGGAAAAAAAACGAATTGATGTAGGTTGGCCTTGAATTTCTTGAGGTAATGGGCCTTGCCAGGTTGAAGTATTGACCGGACAGGTTTTAAAATTTGTGTCTAAACAGAAATTTTCCTGGTGAGATAAAGTAATTGATTGATGCGGTTCAACTCGAAAACAATGATTTCCTGGACTGGGATATGAAAAGAATGTACTGCTGTCATCCCTGGTTCCAATAAAAGGGCATACTTTATTGGGTAAATTGGAATTAGGTTTATAAGGTTTTTGATTTTGTATCAAATTCATAGTATTTATAAATAAATACACCCGGTCGACATCTTATGGTACCAGCAAACGAATTTTAATATCATTGGCAGAATGCTTAATTGTAATCCATAACTTAAAAGGATTAACTCCCCCATATATAACCCACATAATGCGCATAGCCATATACGGATATATAGTTTGGTTAATATTTACTCGAATTTAGTGAAAATATTCAAAATTTTATTGACAACTTAACCGGTTGCGCTTATATTTTTGTATGAAATATCTAAATATATTTTTAGATTATTTAAAAGTACGCAGCTCAATCATCAATAAATACAAGAATTTTACGTAGAAAGGAGGAAAGCCAATTCAAGACTAAAAGAAATAACTAAATTCAATAACCAATAAAAGAATTATAAATATTTAGGAGAAATAAGATGAAGAGATCAATTGTGTTCTACTCAGTATTAATACTAATCGCACTGTTTACTGCACAATGCGCTGCACCGACACCGGAAACAATTATTCAGACTGTTGAGGTAGAAGTTCCTGTTGAAAAGGAAGTCGTTGTAACTCAAGAAGTCGAAGTTGAAAAGATAGTTACTGAAGTGGTTGAGGTTGAAGTCGAGGCTCCAGCCGTTGAAAAAACGGAAATCGAATTCTGGACCACAGATAATGAACCTGACCGGCTTGATGTTTATGAAGATGTGGCCTCTCGTTTTATGGAACAAAATCCAGAATATGATGTCCGCATTGTTGCTATCGAAGAGGCTGGCGTATCTCAAAGAATCGCGACTGCACTTGCTGCTAATCGACTACCCGATGTAGTAAGGATGGGTATTGAGCGGGTATCAGCATTTGCTGCAGATGAGATACTGGATGAAGACGCTGCTGCTTCGGTTGTGGAGAGCATTGGTGAAGATGATTTCCGTGCAGGACCATTAACCATGGTAACAGATCCAGCTACCGGGAAGTTTGCAGCAGTTCCTTATGATGGCTGGATCCAAGCAATCTGGTACCGATCGGATGTATTTGAGGAGGCTGGATTGGATGCTCCGACGACATGGGATACCATTAATGCCGCTTGTGAATCGTTACCTGGAACAGGGAACCTGTTATATGCTGCTGGACTGGGAACAGATCCTGGTCAGAATTATGGTCATCAAGTTTTCGAGCAGGTTGCAATGTCCAACAATGCCTGGCCGTTTGATGAAGCTGGTAATGTATCCATGAACACTCCGGAGATGGTCGAAGCGCTCCAGTTTTATACAGACCTGCAGCGCTGCGCAATCCCAGGACCACAGTACTGGCGTGGTTCTCGCGAAGCATATGAGCTCGATCAATCCGGTATGTTGTTCTACAGCACATATATAATGGATGATCTTGTTGAAGGCTCCGGGATGGAGAGCGGTGACAAATTGCAAATTGCAGTCGATGATCTGGCTCTCAAAACTGGATTTGCCCCTGAAATGGTTGGACCCAACGGATCAGCTTCCTATGGTCAGTTAGTGACTTTAGGAATCATGCAAGGTGCGGACCCTGGTGCGCAAAAACTGGTGGAATTTTTCCTGACCGAAGGATATCAAGATGTTTTGGCTTTGGCACCGTTGGGAAAGGTTCCAGTTCTCAAGAGTGCTGTGGATGGATGGAGAGGTCTCAGTCCTTTCTTTGAGAATTATTCAGAAGACACGCTTGATCAAATAGCTAATGGTTTTGATTCTATGCAGCGCTGGTTATTCCGGCCGGATTATGACGCAACACAGCGGGCGGTTATTGGAGACATTGAAGGGCGGTTACTAATACCTCAAGTAATTAGTAATATCGCGCTTGAAGGAACAATGACTCCCGAAACCGGAGCTCAATGGCTGCAGGAACAAGTCGAAGCGATTGTCGCAGAAAGAACGGCTGAGTAATCCTTCAGAAGGAAATTAGTAGGGACACAGGGACAAGAACTTGTGTCCCTACATTTTTTATGGAGTGCTTATGACCAGCGCAGTTGAGCGCAAATCATTTAAAGAGCGATGGAATTCGCTGCAATCTCGAGAAGCCCGGTTGGCATGGGCGTTAATTTTACCTACAGCCCTGATCGTATTTGGTCTGGTGATATTTCCCGCCGTATTCAGCGTGTGGATCAGTTTTCGAGATGTCGGATTGAATAACCTGAATGATGTTTTTAATGCGCCCTTTGTTGGATTTAAGAATTACACAGATGTGTTTAACGATTTTGCATTTAAATTCCAGGGAATGAGAAGTTGGGGAGCTGCAGTAACTTCAATTGTATATTCTTTTGTTGCTACGGTTTCAACTGTTTTATTGGGTCTGATTGCTGCTTTATTATTAAATCGCCCATTTCGCGGCCGTGGTCTTGCTAGGGCTGTTTTTCTAATTCCTTATGTCGCTCCTATTGTGAGTATGGCTTTTGTATGGCGTTGGATATTGGATCCTCGCCCTTCTGGAGTATTAAACGACGTTTTATTAAGTACGGGTTTGATTGAAAAGCCGATAGCCTACTTAGCCACCCGGGGTTTAGCATTACTATTAGTTATTATTTTTGAATCCTGGCGTTACTTCCCATTTGCAATGCTGATGATTTTAGCGAGACTGCAGGCGATTGACGATACGCTGTATGAGGCTGCTGAAGTTGATGGCGCCAGTACGATGGCCAAGTTCTGGTATATAACTTTGCCGGAGCTCCGGTATGTAATCGGAGCTATTTTTCTTTTGCGGTTGATGTGGACGTTCAATAAGTTTGACGATATTTTCTTATTGACTGGAGGGGGATTTGGCACGAAAGTGCTACCCGTTTTAACATACGAATTCAGTTTTAAGTTATTTAATTTCGGCCGTGGCGCCGCAACCTCAATGATCTTACTGGTAATTTTGGTCGTATTTATGGCAATCTATATCGGTGTGGTTATGCGTAATGTTGAAGATACATAAGAAACTTTTGATTTTAAATCTCAGGATTAATTTAAATGTCTGATGGTCGGAATGATAAACCCAAAAATGTAATTGAACACATGGCGAGCTGGATCACTATCCCACGGTTCATTTTTGTGCTCGTACTGACTATTTTTTTGGTAAGCATCATATTTCCGTTTTACTGGATGGTGAGTTCTTCGTTTAAAACTTATGCTGAGATAGGTGCTAGAGAACCGGTTTACATTCCAAGCGCTCTACGATTGGATGCATATCAAGAATTGTTTGATCCTGAAAATGATGATTATTGGAATTTCGGTAAAAATATCCTTAACAGCGTTCTTATCGCTATACCAACTTCAATCATAGCGGTGATTTTGTCAACCCTGGGCGCTTATGCTATTGCCCGTTTATATTTTCGAGGAAAAGATTTGCTGTTGAACAGCATATTGCTAATTTACTTATTTCCTGGTGTACTTCTGATTATTCCCCTTTTTGCTATGCTTGCACAAATGGGGGCGCGATTAGGTTTCGAAGTAAGGGATAATTTACCAATATTGATCATCACTTACCTCGCGCAAACGCTGCCGGTTGCTTTGTATATGCTGGCGAATTATTTCCGCACAATACCGGCAGAGATTGAACAAGCTGCTCTGATTGATGGGTGCAGCCGGGCGGGGGTTATCTGGCGGATAACACTTCCTCTTGCGATACCTGCATTGGTATCAGTGGCAATTTACACTTTTATGATTGCCTGGAATGAATTTTTGTATGCATTTGTCTTTCTAAATGATCGGACGATATTTACAATGCCGATTCAAATCAATACAATTTACAATGATCCAACCCCACGCCCACACGTTGTTATGGCGGCTTCCACGATCATGACAATACCTGTTGTATTTCTATTTTTAGCGTTGGAAAAATTCCTCGAACAAGGGTTGGTCTCCGGAGGCGTTAAGGGATAAGTCTTGATCACGCTGATGAGTGCAGTTTGTTCGATTAATATCTGGGCCTTGAAAGAAATTTTACACTTCACCATTGAATAAATTATCTTTGTAATAAATCCAAATAGTGATCCCGCATTAACAGTCGATCAGAAATATGAATATTTAATTAGCGGCAAGATCTTTCAAATACGACGGCGGTTACTTGACCATTTTTCATGGAAATCAATTCTAGAGAATCGAATACTTCCAATGACCCAGGAGGTCGAATCAGTGTGAATTGTTTCCTGGAATCAACAGAAGAAATTTAATCAACATTGATGAACCAGGGATCAAATCTAGCGATTGACTGGTAAACTTTGAAATTGATCAATGGTTTGCTGAAAATAATTATCTTAATTCTAGAGTCTTCTCCTGGATCTGGTATTGTGGTTGATTAAATATCTTTTAGAAAAGAAATCAATGACACCTGAAAAACGCATCAAGGATCAATTAAATCTCATTTATGGAAATGAGATTGCGAATAGTACATGGGGAGATATTGAAAGAATAATTACGAAATATCAACAAAATGAATTAATTAGGACGAGGAAAAACCGAGCGAATGGAATCGTTCTTGATGAAAGAGATGCAATACTAATTACATATGGAGATCAATTACGCGACTATGTTCGGACACCTCTACAATGTCTATATGATTTCCTGCGCAAATATCTAAATGATGTTGTTAGTGGGGTGCATATTCTGCCATTTTATCCGTATTCATCTGATGATGGATTTTCAGTAATTGATTATCGCAAGGTAAATCCAGAATTGGGAAATTGGGAAGATATTGAAAATATCAGCTCAGATTACCGGTTGATGATCGATGCAGTCATCAATCATATTTCGAGAGAGAGTGATTGGTTTAAATCCTATTTAAATCTAGAACCCCCGTATGAAAAATATTTCATTTCAGTGAATCCGGAAGAAGATTTATCAATGGTATTTCGCCCAAGGGCATTGCCATTATTAACACGCGTGATAACCAGAAATGGTTACCTGCATGTGTGGACGACATTCAGTGAGGATCAAATAGATTTAAATTTTGGTGATCCAGTTGTATTGTTAGAGTTGCTTGATCTACTTCTATTTTATGCAACAAAAGGCGCGGAACTAATCCGTTTGGACGCGATAGCTTATTTATGGAAGGAAATCGGAACTTCTTGTCTTCATCTACCACAAACGCATGCAGTGATTAAAATTTGGAGGGCTGCGCTTGATATTGTTGCACCGTGGGTGGTTTTGATCACTGAAACTAACGTGCCGCATAAGGAAAATATCAGTTACTTTGGAGATGTTGTTCCAGAAACTGGGATAACAGACGAAGCACAGATGGTTTATCAATTCCCACTGGCGCCTTTAGTACTGCACACTTTTCAAAAATCGGACGTTACAAAATTGAATAAATGGGCAGAAGAGCTTAAAGTTCCTGCACCGTTCTTAAACTTTATAGCTTCGCACGATGGCATCGGTGTCATGCCAGCTAAAGGGATTTTAAGTGAGATTGAAATTCAAGAAATTGTAGATCAAACCATTGCACATGGTGGGCTAGTATCATATAAATCAAATTCTGATGGTTCGGAAAGTGTATATGAATTAAATATTACACTCTATGATTGGTTGAATAAGTCTGGAAATGAACAAGAGCAGATAAATATCAACCGGTTTCTCGCCTCCCAATCCATAATGTTATCCCTAGCGGGAGTGCCTGGAATTTATTTCCACAGTTTTATTGGTTCAAATAATTGCAATTCTTGCTTTGAAGAAACAGGTAGGGCTAGATCGTTAAATCGTGAGAAATTAGATTATGAGGCATTAAAGCTCCAATTAGATAATCCCGAATCTAAGAGTTCCAAGATACTTAAAGGGTACTGCCTATTGTTGCAGCAGCGTCGCAGCACTAAGGCTTTTCACCCTTTATCGAAGCAAAGAGTATTAGATGTTGAAAAAAATGTATTTTGTCTAATAAGAAAAGATTTTGAAGGAAAAGAAAATGTGATTTGTTTGACAAACGTCTCGAATAATAAAAAGGAAATAATTATTGATGTCGAAGAGTTTGGGTTTATTGACAAATCCCTAGGTATTGATATGTTATCTGGTGAAAAAGTGGTTGTAGAAGATAATAGTTTCGAGGTTGAATTGGCTCCCTATAAAACGATGTGGATTAAATTTCAGGTTGAATGAAGCCTGAATTATTTCAGTACATCTGCTTTACATACGCGCTCCGATGGTATTATTGGTCGGGATCGCACTAACAAAGAATATCTGGTTTTGTTACAAGTAATCTAAATTGAGGAGAAATTTTAATAGATGGGTAAATTTTATATACCACAAAGCGCAATGGCGATTGTCGCACATCCGGATGATATCGAATATACATGTGCGGGAACATTAGCGCGTTGGGCAAAAAATGGGGCGAATATTTCTTATGTGATTTGTACAAGCGGAGATGTAGGAATTGATGAGCAAGGGAATACAAAGGAGAAAGCTGCAAAAATCAGGGAGGCGGAACAGTGCAGTGCAGCTGATATCGTTGGTGCGAGTGAAGTGATATTTTTACAGGAGCCGGATGGATTATTACAACCAACGATAGATTTGCGGAAAAAAATTGTCCGTGAAATTCGCCGGTTTCGCCCTGAAGTTGTCATTTGTGGCGATCCCACAATCGTATGGGCAGGGAATGATTATATCAATCACCCTGATCATAGAGCTGCAGCAACAGCAGCGCTGGATGCGACATTCCCTGCAGCTGGGCAACCGAATTTGTTCGAAGAATTAGAAGATGAAGGAATTAAAGCGTACAAACCTCGAAAGGTGTATGCAACCAGTTGGGTGGATGCGGATTTTTTTGTGAATATTGAAGAAACGATTGATATCAAGATAGAGGCGTTACGAGCTCATAAAAGCCAGATGAAAAATCGTGATCCAGAAGATTTGATCCGCGAATGGGCGGCGGAACGGGGTAAAGGGAAAGAGATGAAATATGCTGAGGGTTTCCGTGTTGTTACTTTGGTTGACGATGAGACATGGAAAGAGATGAACGAATCGGCTAAATAACAGAATTTTATTATGTCCTATATAATTGTTCGCAGCATATTAGAAACAGCTTGAAAGACTGGAGAATCATCTCCTAACTCAACGAGAGGCCTCCCATTTAGCTCGAAAGAGAGTAGTTCCTCATCACTTGGAATGGCTCCTAAGAATGGGATCTCAAATTCATCGATTTTTTCTCGGAGCGGTTTCGGTATTTCCCCTGTTATCCTGTTAAGTATAAGATACGTGTTTTCAATATTAATATCAAGATCATCTTTGAATGAACTAATACGCTCTGCGGCAACAATGCCCCTGATCGAAGGATCAGAAATGATCAGCAAATGTTGGACATCACGGGTGGTTCGCCGGCTTAAATGCTCCATTCCAGCTTCATTATCGATCACGATATAGCGGTAGTTTTTGCTAATTGTATCGATTACATCGCGCAGGTTATGATTGACTGCGCAATAGCAGCCGGGACCTTCTGACCTTCCCATTGCTATCAGATCAAAATGATCACCCTCGGATAAAGACGTTCTTATTTGATAATCTAAATAGTCGTGCTTGCTGAGACCATCGTTAAGAGTACCCATGGCGGCGCCGCCAGTCAGTATAGATTCCTTCACTTGACTCAGCATGTCCTCACGTATATCTCCGACGGTCCATTCAAGATCCAATCCCAAGACCATATTAAGGTTACTGCTGGGATCTGCGTCGATAGCAAGAACAGAGCCATTTTGGTTTTGTACAAGATACTTAATAACCATTCCTGAAATGGTGGTTTTTCCAACACCACCTTTACCAGCTAATGCTATTGTAGTCGTCATTGTTTACTAAGCGCTCCAATATAACGATAAATTCCTTTATCAATTCTAATTAGATATATGATTGACTTCAAGATTTTCAATTAGATCAACAGCAATAAGTTCTGCTGCATTTCGCAAAGAGGGAACATGATCATATACAGGTATTCCTAATCTATCTGCTTCCTGGACAGCTAAATCCGCTGGGAGGATACCTAGTACTGGTAATCCAGGGGATTTCTGATTTTATAAATGCGGCTTCTTCATCGTTACGTACTTTATTTCCTACCAACCACAATCGTGTTAATCCGATATCAGTTGCTAACTTTTTTATTTGGATGGTTGTTCCGAGGCTTCGTCTGGTCGGTTCTGCAACAACAATCATAGTATCAACAAAATCAACGGTTGCGCGTCCTAAATGTTCCACTCCAGCGTACATATCCATAATTAACACATCATCTTTTCGGAACAGCAGGTGGGTGAACAATGTTTTCAGCATAGCGCTTTCTGGGCATATACAACCTGATCCACCAATATCGACGGCTCCCATTTCTAAAAGTCGTACTCCTCGATAACGAACGCTGAAGCGTTCAGGTATATCGTCCACACGGGGATTAATGGTAAAAAAACCTCCAGTCGTTCCGGGTTTAGCGCCGGTTCTTTCTTCAATTAATTGATCCATTTCTGAAATGGGTTCTAATTTATTTTGAAGATCATCTGGAAAGCCAAGGGCGCCGGCTAAGCATGGTGATGGATCAGCATCAACTGCTAAAACATCTCGCTGCATATCTGCAAAAGCTTGTGCGAGCAGTGCAGCTAATGTAGTTTTTCCAACACCACCTTTTCCCGTTATTGCTAGTTTCATATAATTTTCCATTAAATATAATTAAAATTGGCACAAAAAACATGCGTATAGCCATGATGTTTAAAAATGTTAATCTTTAGATTCTTTTCTATTAATCCATACTCCAACAATCACAATGAGAACTGCAATTAATACCACACCAACCATTAACTGAACCCAATTAGGACCTGCTGATGGGGGAATACTCATTGGTGTAGGAGTTGGGCTTTGTGCTTGTATTGGGTGAATACCCTTTGCTGGAAATAAGGATAGAGGTCCAGGAATTATTAGATTAAGTTTTATTAGTTCAGATATTTGATTTATCTTATTAAAGCAAATTGCTATCTTTGAAAACCACGACTAAGTAATGAAATTATTCTTTGTTTGTCCGAGTTGGAAAAACTCTTATTTGATTTGATAGAAAAGTTTCATCGGGGCGGGCATCCCATATGTAGATTACCAAGGTGTTTGATAACGTATCATGCCAGGCTTGACGTTGATCATCAAGAATAATCCAAAAAAATCCGATACCAAGCGAGAGGATTGTCGGTATGTAAGCGAGAAAACGCAATACGGATCTCAGAAAAGAGATTTTACCCCCTGATTTTGTTACTACTCGCAAACCCATGAATGCCTTACCAGGTGTATGTCCAGAAAATACAATAAAAAATGTAAAGTAAAGAAAGATAATCCCAATCACAACCAAGGCAATTAGAAAGGGATTGAGAATAAAATTAATAAATGCTTGAATATATGGAATTGTATCGATATTCAAACCAAGTGTTGAAATATAGTTTAAGAGAGCCAGAGAAATTGAAATAAACCAGCTTAATAAAACTAAAATTATGTTGATGATGACAATATCAAGAATAAAGGCTGAAAAACGACTAACAATTCCTGCGTAATATCCTTGAAAATTTTGTTTTTTGATTGCTGTATTGGACATTTAATAATTCCTATTTAATCTCGAAACTTGGGGGAGGAATTTGGGATCTGGGTTTTCTTCTAAATATATTTCGAAATATACCTTCTAAAAAATTATCGGCGCTAATAGCACGTTCACGCACCTCATCAATTATTTCCTCTGCCATTCCCATGCCTTGAGATTGTATAAGATTCTGCACTTCAGGGTTGGTAGCTAAACTATCAACGGCCTCTTCAAATGAATCTTCATAAGCTAATTGAGCCATTCTTCGACTTTGTTCATATTCAGATCTTCCAACCAAAGTGAGACGGTTCAGTTCGTTTTCTCCTCTTTCAATTAATGCCGCATATCTTCTTTGCAAAGGTGGTATCAGCCAATTACGATTAAGAGGTTTAATGATAGGATAAGTAAAACGATTGATGCTACCCCCAATTCGTCTCAATTTTTGAGTGTTTGAAACCAAACGTCCTTGGGTTTCTTTAATTAAACCTATCCAGATGTATCGCATCTCATTCTGTTGATATTCACCATCGATAATTTCATATGGAATTATCGTGGTAGCTTCTGATGGACCATCCTGCTGAATCGGGATACTATCTAAATCATTTTCGAGTTGATGAGGTTGAGATTTCTCATCCCACATTTTTAGCCGGTAATTAAGTTCATCTATACCGATCACTAAGCTACCGATCATCAATTTTGAAAATGATCTTAAACTACCTTTCGGTGTTTTTTTCTCGATAGGATTTTGGAATCCAGAAGCGTCACTATTCATAAGATTTGGGATATGATTTGAATTATTTGTCATTTGATATCACTCAATAAATTCTGTTGAATATAATTATATCAGGCGAGAATGAAAGTTATATCTTCTTGGAATGTTAATGGATTACGAGCCGTAATTAATAAAGGGGCTCTGGCATGGATTCAATCCATACGTCCAAATATCCTATGTTTACAAGAAATCAAAGCCAAACCTATTCAAGTACGCAAGGATTCCCTGGAAGAATTTTCCGGCTATCATTTTTATTGGAATGCAGCCGAGAGACCTGGTTATAGTGGTGTAGCTACCTTCAGTGATATTGCTCCTTTGTTTGTACAAAGAGGAATGTTAAATCGAAATTATTACAGTGAGGGGCGCATCATCACAACTAAGTTTAAGAATTTCCTTTTGTTGAATATAT
Organism: uncultured Chloroflexia bacterium; assembly: GCA_963753725.1. Lineage (GTDB taxonomy): Bacteria > Chloroflexota > Anaerolineae > Anaerolineales > UBA4823 > CAVWDI01. Next base: position 107,897 of record CAVWDI010000017.1, read on the forward strand.
ATTTTCCAAATGGTAGAAGAAATCACAGCCGGCTGAAATATAAACTTGACTTTTATTCCGCGTTGTTGGACTACTGCGATGAACTGCATTCAAATGGAGAGAGCATAATTATCGGTGGGGATTTTAATACTGCCCACAATGAAATTGATCTTAAAAATCCAAAACAAAATGAAAAAACATCCGGTTTCCTTCCAGAAGAAAGAGTTTGGTTAGACAGGTATTTAGATCATGGATTTATTGATATTTTCCGGCATCGGTATCCTGAAAAAGTTCAATATTCATGGTGGACATACCGCTATGAAGCCAGGAGTCGGAACATCGGATGGAGGTTGGACTACTTCTTCGTCTCACGAAATATGATCTCTGCTATTGGAGATGTAATTATCCATGATGAAATCCAAGGATCTGATCATTGCCCTGTGACCTTATATATTGAGGATGATTGGCTAGTATAATCACTCTGCCAATCACTCGTCAAATTCAATTTCTAATAATTGATTTTCATCCCACGTTGACGTTAGCTGCAGCTCAATATCCTCAAACAAGTTTTCTTGCCAAACATTTATCAAGTGCCTTTTTATCAATTCAAGTATGGCGAGGAAAGTTGCCACAATCTCGTCTTTTGTAGGATCATCAGATAGAAAATCCTTAAAGATACCTCGTTGGTTTGATATTAATATCGATGCAATATTGTCGATCTTTTGCCGGATAGAAAATCTCGGAGTAGTAATTACCTGTGATAATGGCGTTTCCGGTCCGGTATTATTAAGGACAATAGATAGAGAATTTAAAATATCGTCCAAGTTTATCCCGGTTAAATCATATTCACTTTCAATTATAGGAACCGGCGCAATCCGCAAGTAGGTGCTCTTTCCGCTGGCTTCTATTATTTCTAAAGTTTCGGCTATCTCTTTGAATTTTTTGTAGAGCATTAGCTGGCGCACTAATTCTTCACCAACGTCTTCATCATCCCCATTCATTATGGATGGATTTGGCAATAAGACCTCAGATTTAATTTGAATGAGCTTGGCTGCAATTATTAAAAATCCTGATATCTCTTCAAAATCCATTTTTTTAAGGAGGCGAATGTACGATAGATACTGTTCTGTGACTTGCGCTAAGGAAATTTTGGTAATATCTAATTCAGCTTTTTCAATTAATTGCAGTAATAGATCTAAAGGTCCTTTGAATACTTTCGTATCCACGGTGTAATTTAATAAGTCGGATTCAGGAATTTTTGTAAACATATTGATAATATTATAATTGGCAATCGACTCAAGTTACTCGGTTTCTTATAAGGTATGAGTGCGTTTTTGGAATGAAATGAATATGTTACAATTCAGAAAATTTTGGTTAGAAAAAACAATTTAAACATCGATAAATCTTTCTGGAGGTATTTTCATGATTTCTGAACCCTTACATGTAACGGATGCTGCTTTCGAGAAAACCGTTCTGCTATCAAATATACCTGCGATTGTAGATTTTTGGGCTCCTTGGTGCGGGCCTTGCAAGATGGTTGCACCAGTATTGGATAATTTAGCTACTGAATACTCTGGAAAATTGTTAGTTGCAAAAGTAAATACGGATGAAAATCAAGAATGGGCAAATAAATACGGTGTCCAGGGTATTCCAACCATGTTGTTTATTGCAAATGGAAAAATCGTTCACAGACAAACAGGCGCGTTACCTGAAAATATTTTGCGGGATGTTGTCAGTCAATTTATGGAGGTTGCCGAACAAGAAGATTAAAGTGGGGAATTCATCTGAACCGTCATTCACTCGATTAATTTGTGCGCCTAAAGTTCGGAGTTTTTCATCTACACGTTCATATCCACGATCAATTTGACCGACATTACGAATAATTGATTTACCATTAGCCGCTAATGCTGCAAGCAATAGTGACATACCTGCACGAATATCAGGGCTTTCGAGTGTTTCTCCATTTAATGTAGAAGGACCATTAACAATACAGCGGTGGGGATCACATAAAACGATTTGGGCGCCCATGCTTACTAACTTATCAATAAAAAACATACGACTGGGATACATCCAGTCATGAAATAATACACTGCCATTCGATTGGGTTGCGACAACGATTGCTATACTCATCAAATCAGTAGGAAAAGCCGGCCAAGGCATAACACTAATTTCAGGTATAGCATTACCTAGATCAGGTTCAATACACAAATCTTGGCTATCCGGAACTTCAATATCCTCACCGTCGACATACCATTTAACTCCCAATCTATTGAAGACCATAGAAATCATATCGAGGTACTGCGGACCAGCATTACGAATTCTTATCGAACCACCTGTAACCACAGCAGCCCCGATAAAACTAACAACTTCAAGATAGTCAGGACCTATTGTAAATTCTCCACCTTTCATTTCGCTTACGCCATTTATGATCAGTGTATTTGAACCAATATTGCTGATGTGGGAACCAAGAATATTCAGAAAATGACAAAGTTCCTGAACATGAGGTTCGGAGGCTGCATTTCTTATTATTGTCTTACCCTTTGCGGTAACGGCTGCCATGATAGCATTTTCTGTTGCTGTTACGCTTGCTTCATCTAAAATAATATTATTACCTGTTAGTTCTTTCCCACTGAAATGTAATTCTCGTTTTATTTCATCGTAATCGACGTTTGCTCCGAGTGATTTCAAAGCAAGGATATGAGTATCCAATCTCCGGCGACCAATTACATCACCACCAGGTGGAGGTAATCTTAATTGACCGCACCTGGCTAAGGCAGGGCCAGCGAGTAAAATTGAGGCACGAATTTGCCGGCACAATTCCGGATCAAAATCAGAGATACAAACATCTTCTGTGGTAATTTCTATCGAATGATTGCCAAGGTCTTTTATCTCAGCCCCAATACTCTCGAGGAGCAGACGCATAGCCCACACATCACGTATGTCCGGTACATTATGCAGGTATACTGGTTCATTCGCAAGCAAGCTAGCAGCCAGTAAAGGCAGAGCGGCATTTTTGTTGCCGGATGGTGTAACGGAACCAGAAATTGGTATACCACCTTCAATAATAAATTGATCCATTTTTTGCCTCAATCAAAGCCATTATATTCATCAGAATTGGTATGCTCAAGAGTATAACCTGCAAATAGATGAAACTAATAACTGTATATTTTACTAATTTAATTCTGAGTAAGGTACTTTCCTAAGTGTCATGAATGTATTTAAAATTGAACTGATATTGGGGTGTACAGGCATAACAATTGGTTTGCTAGTAATTCTCCTTGCGGAGTTCTTACCCAGGAGGTTTGGAAAAACCATCACGACTGAAAACACCAATAATCTTTTCCAAGATAATAGGAGCTATAAAAGAATAAGAAAAATCCTGGTTCTTATTCTTTATGTGATTTTTACTATAACTATTTGGTCCACTTCCCGTAATATTTATGAATTTCTAATGACCTTAAGTTTATTCGTTTATTTAGGAGTAATTTTCCTAATTGATCTTGAATTCCGGGTAATATTGAATTCTATGATCATATTAGGGATTGTATTCGGCATGGTATTTGGCATCAATCTACATGGATTTGTGAGTACTTTACAAGGTGGATTAGTAGGATTATGTGTGTTGTTCGTTTTGTTTTATTTTGGTAAATTGCTGATGCCCTATTTAGCGAAACTTCGTCAAGTTAATTTAGAAAAACAGGCTTTGTACAAGAATGACGTGTTTTTGGGTTTGATATTGGGGTTAATTTTAGGATGGAGTGGGGTAATCAATGGTTTGCTAATCGCATTTATTTTGATAGGTTCTGCAGGAATACTTTCGATATTCTACATGATCGTCCGGCGTGAATATGATCCGAATTTTGCGATTCCCTTCGGACCTTTTTTGGTACTTGGTGTTGTCATAAGTTTCTTTTTACTTGATATTTTTTGAGTATTCATCAATAAAAAAATGCGACTACATATCTTTCATAGTCGAGTCGCATTTTATTTTCTTTAATCTATTTATGGCGAATATTACGCTGGGGCAGGACTTTCTGATCTCTTAAACCAGGTTTTCCATTCTTTGTTTTCCCATATCACGAGCAGAGGAGCGGCAACAAATATTGATGAATAAGTACCGCTGAAAAGTCCGATCAACATTATCCAAGCAAAACCCTGCAATGTAACGCCGCCAAATAAAGCTAAAGCAAGCAGCATGAACTCAACGGTCATTAATTGGGTGTTTATTGATCTTTGTAGTGTTTGAACTGTTGAATGGTTTACCAGTAGTTCGTAGGGCAGCCGGCGATAGATACTTGAATTCTCTCTGATACGGTCGAAGACTACAATTTTATCCTGGACTGAGAACCCGATTACAGTTAGCAGCGCGGTTAAGAAAAGAGCATCGATCTGCCATCCCCAGAGATAACTTCCTATGGCTGTGATACTGAAGACGACTAGAACATCGTGAATCATAGCGATAATTGCACATACACCATATCTGAATGCATTGGGGATTCCCCGGAATGCGAAAGTTATATAAAGAACGACAACAAATGCAGCAACACCAACTGCAAGAGCAGCCCTTTGGGTGACTTCATTTCCTACTGTGGGACCAACACTCTCAATTCTCAATACTGTTACTTCTGCATTAAATTGATCTGCTAATTCATCGACGATTTGGGGTGGGATATCTTCACTTAATAATTCGGACCGGGCGACAAAAGTACCCTGGCCGGTGGTTTGCACTTTTACATCGTCTATCCCATTGTCTTTATATAACAGAACGATATCAGCTGGTTGAGGCGTGTCTTCACTCTCTATTTTTATTTCGATCAACGATCCACCGGTGAAATCAATCGCCAAGGGAAGTTGATCATTAATCACCATAATTGCGCCCAGTATCAGACCAGGCAAAATTACTACAAGGGAAATTAGAAAGTAATAGTAGCGTTTTCCGATTATGTCAATATACATGTTGGTTACCTAATCAAATCCCAAACCATTTCACAAAATCTTTGGGTTTTATAATATTTACAACAAGGCTTAATAACACCCGCGTTATCACTAAAGCAGTAAACAAACTAACAACGACACCAATAGCTAGCGTAAGTGAAAATCCCTTAACTATCGTTGCACCAAATGAACTACCAAACCAAAACAAAATTGCGCATGTAATCAATGTCGCAATATTCGAATCACGAATCGAAGGCCAGGCACGCTGCCAACCCAAAAGAATTGATTGGTGAAGAGGTTTGCCAGCACGCAGTTCTTCCTTGAGGCGCTCAAAAATCAAGATGTTCGCATCCAGCGCTGCTCCGGTACTTAATAGAAATCCGGCCACGCCAGCCAAAGTTAATGTTATTGGAATGAAGCGAAACAAAGCAAATGCGAATATTGCATACATAATAATTGCTATGTCAGCGACAAATCCAGGTAATCGGTAATACAAAAGCATAAAAAGGATCACGATAGAAAATCCAATTACACCGGCTCGTAAACTCTTTTGCAACGAATTCTTGACCCAAAGTTGGTCCGACGGTCCGAGTTTCTACAAGTTTTAATGGGATAGGTAGAGAGCCGTATCTCAATTGGATGGCAAGGGCGTTGGCTGATTCATAGTCAAAGCTGCCTGAGATAATACCTTGTCCATCTGTTATCGCGTCATTTATCACCGGCGCAGAGATAACTTGTTTATCCAAAACTATCGCCAAGGCTTTTCCAATGTTCTGGGATGTGAAATCGCCAAAGATTTGAGAGCCATTTGGTGTAAGTTCAAAAGCGACCTGGTATTCACCAGTGGGATCTGTGATCACTTGAACTGATTTTAGATCTGCACCGGTCATAACGGTTTGGAACGTTTGATCAGTGATCGATTCACTGCTTGTTCCAGGGGCTTGTTCAATAGAAGGTTCGAGTTCTTCTACCTGGGCAAAATCAGTCTTTATTTTTTCATCGAGAAGAGGGATTAATTCTTGAGTTGATAATTCAGTGAAATCCACAAACTCTAACAAGCCGGTTTGCTTCAATGTTGATAAAGCTTTTTCAGGATCAGTTTCACCTGGGAGTTCAACCACAATCCGGCGATCTCCAGCTTGTTGGACCAATGCCTCATTGACGCCTAACCCGTTTACGCGATTTTCAACAATTCTGACTGCGGTACGCATAGCCTCAGGTTCGATGGTTGTACCCTCCGGCAGGTCCGCTTCTAGAAGAGCCTGAACACCCCCGACCAAATCCAATCCTAACCTTGTATCTATTTCTTTTTGAAAATCACCAATATTTATGCCTGGATTATCTGGCCAGATTACCCAGATAGAGATTGCCAAGACGATCCCAATTATGATAAGCCTTCGATAATAGCTTCCTGTCATCCTTAATAATTCCTCCAGTATCAAACAAATACCAGCCCGAGGCTGGCACTCAATTATTATACTCCTGAATCAAGTTGTTGTCTAATCTATCGTTAGTTTATTTAGAATTTCTAATACGTTCGATAATACTTGTTGGGGAGTTAATCTATCTGTATTAATATAGAGATCTGCATTATTTTGCGCATGTGTTAATCGAGTTTGTTGTCTCTTATATTCCCTTTCAGTCCAATTTAAATTTTTCCTTCTTATAGAGTTTGAATAAGAAACATCAAGGAATATTAATACATCCGGATTTGTAATCCTCAGCCACATATCCTGAACATACGAATGTTCTTGGGCAATTTGTTTCGCATCATATCCTCGAGTGATTAGTCCTTCTATTAATGTAGTTTTTCCCGCTGCACAAGGTCCAACAACACCAATACGCATCGTCCCATCCATTAATATTTATGGCCCTAGAGGTAAACGTACGGACATACGACGAATCTCATCATCTGATTTTGGGAGCACCCGCACTACAACTACACTTATATCGTCCGCAGGACGATTATGGTCAAGTTCCAGTGCACGTTGTAATAAAGAATCAGCTATGTACTCTGATGTGCTAATTTCATTTTTTAGAAGGTGACTCAGGTAATATTGTATATCTAAAGATTTTCCATAACGTGATCCACAATGAACTAAACCGTCTGAATAGATCACACTCGTAATTCCCGGTTTTAATCTCCTTTCGGTGATAATTGGACGCGTTCCCCGGTACAAACCAATTGGTTTACAAGAGTTCATCCAGAGTTGTGAATTTATCATCTTCTACCAAAAGAGCAGGAGCAGGATTGTTTCTGGTGATAACCATTGTTTTGGTATGTTTATCTATTGAAATGATATTTAAAGATGCGGATACTTTTCCTTCCCTTTCTGTAAAAAGACTGTCCGATGCTGCTCGCGCTGCGGCACCGTCCCTAACCCCATCAGCGAGTAGAGAAATGACCTTGCGGACAACAAAGGTGGATACCCATTTTGCGCCTTTTCCTGAGCTTTGCCCATCCGCCAGAACAACTGATAGACCTCCTTGGGGCCTTTCGATTACTTCTACTGTATCGCCGCTGGCAGAAGTTGCATATTTTTTGATTTTGGAGACTGCGATTTGAATTTCCATAGAATTCTTTCGAAAAGAAATATTGGACTATTCCATTTTCTTTGTTGCGGTGATGATTGGAAGTTCGCTTGAATTGAGTTCAACTTTGTGAACTTCCGCATCAAAACCCATCAGTTGAAATGTTCCATCAAATTTGCTGCTCCATTCAGGAGCTTGGCCTGTTATTTTAAATATCCAAGCTGCCAATCGTTTGTACCAACTTCTCCCAGTAATCCAGGCATATGGCAAAACTATCAGCTCACCACCCGGTTGTAATACACGTTCAACTTCCGCCAAAGTTCTTGTATCAATTATATATTCAGACGGGAATGTCGCTACAACCTGTTCGAACCAGTTGGATTTTATAGGCAAATATTCTGCTGTCGAGGTAATGATTTGAGGTTTAAATCCATTACGTAGGAATTGCGTTTTCGTTATTTGACTCATTTGTTTACTTTCATCAATTCCAACGGCATTTACACCTTTTTTCTGCAGCTTTAATAATAATTTTCCTGTGCCATGTCCTAATTCAAGGATTTTACTTCCTTTTAGATATGGCAGGGTTGTCAGAATCCAATCATCCCACATGCCTAATGATACGATTGATGACACCCAATTATAAGAGAATGCAAATTGATGATACAGGTACTTAAAGATTTGACGAATCAAATCGGCAATAACCGTTTGGTGTAGTGGTAGTTTTTCTCTATCCATTTAGATATGTAAAATAATATTTCCAGGAAATTCTTGATATTCTTCTTTTAAGATAATCATCGAGATATTAAGTTGTAGCGCTGGTGAGCTGTCCACATCCAGCTTGAATATCTATGCCGCGTCTTTTTCGTATTGTGCAGGGGATTCCGTTCTCATTTAATAACTTCTGAAATTCATTAGCTCTGTGCAGCGTTGAAGGTCCATGCTTGTAGTCGGGGGTTGGATTTAGTGGTATTAAATTTACATGGCATAAACTTCCACCATCTCGCAAGAAAGATTGGAGACGGTGAGCAAGAGTTTTTGCCTGTGTTAGTGAATCGTTGACATTTTGGATTAATGCCCACTCGAATGTAATCCTACGATTTGTAATTTCCACATATTCCAAACAGGTATTCATTAACATATCTAGAGGATACTTCTTATTTATTGGTACAAGAGTATTCCTCAATTCATCATCAGCTGCATGGAGGGATACGGCGAGATTAATTTGTGGTTTTTCTTTCGCTAACCTTAGAATACCTGGTACCAATCCGATAGTGGAGACGGTAAAACGTCTTGAACCGAGATTAATTCCATCAGGAGATTTTAATATATCGATTGAAAGGTTGACTGCGTTGTAGTTGGAGAATGGTTCACCCATTCCCATGAAAACAATATTGGTTATCTGCTTATTCTCATGGTTTAACCGTCGTGAATAATATAGAAACTGCTCAATAATTTCGGAACTATCTAAATTTCTCCGGAATCCCATTTGACCAGTAGCACAAAATGCGCAGCCAATTCCACAGCCAACTTGAGTAGATAAGCAAATCGTGGTTCTAGGTCTTTTGATCTTACACTCTTCAGACAGCATTAATACTGTCTCTATTGCATCCCCGCTATTTAACTGAAAAAGTGTTTTGACGGTTAAATTATTTTTTGAATTTAGACTTTTTAATACAGCTAAGCTATCAAAAATAAAGTTGTTGTCTAACTTTGTTCTTAAATGTTTTGATAATGTTGTAAATTGTTCAGGCTTGTTCCAATACTTCTTATACAAGCCATTCCAGATTTGATGTGCACGATATTCAGGTTCACCCCAAGATTCAACGATCTCTTTAAAATTTTCTAAATCTTGACTGTAAATTGAATCCATGGGTTAAATTGATATCTATATTATTGGCAAAAGTTTTGATATGTCTTCTAGAATTAAATCAGGCTTAGGCTTCCAGTTATAGGCGTCATATGAACTGGCTACACCTGATAGGACTACACATACAGGGCACCCCAATTCTTGACCGCCAGCAATATCGGTTTCCAATCTATCGCCAACGACTAGCGTTTCTGCTGGTTTAGTGTTTAGCCGTTTAAGGGCAAGCCGGTAAAGTTCAGGGGCTGGTTTCCCAATAATAACTGGTTTCACTCCTGATGCTGCTTCTAACGCAGCTAATACAGTTCCTGTACCAGGAATCAATCCTTCAGGAGTAGGTAGAGATGGGTCGGGATTAGTGCCAACAAACGGAACTCCTGATTGTATATGCAAAGAAGCTTTCTTTAAAATATCATAGGTTAATTCACGATCCAATCCGGCCACAACAGCCTGTACATTCTCTTCATTGTGGAAAAAACCATGGTCTTCTAAAGTTTTATTAAGTCCAATTTCACCTACCACATAAACCGGACCGCCTTTAGGAAATTGATCCAAAAGATAATACGCAGTAGCTAATGAGGAATTAATCACATGGTTATGTTCTAAAACAACTCCCATAGACTTAAATTTATCAAGAAATTGTTCGATTGAAAGTGTTGTATTATTTGTCGCTAAAACAAAGCCATATCCGCGGTCTGATAATTCAGTAAAAAAATATGGGAGATCAACCAATGGAGTCTTATCTTTCCATATTACTCCATCCATATCTAAAATAAGCGCACGTATGTTTGAATTCTCTCTTTCGTTCATTAAAGCTCCTGTAATTTTTGTATTCCGCCCGATTATAAGCGAAAAACACCGGCATATAGTTGTGAACCGGTGTTTTAATTGCTGTTGCGAATATCTATATGTTCTAACTTTCTTTGCTGTTTTCGGATTCTGTTGGAAGTGATTTGTTTTCTGGAATGTCCATAACACGATCAACTAAACCATATTCGACAGCGGCATTTGCATCCAGGTAAAAGTCACGATTTGTGTCACGTTCGATGGTCTCTTTTGATTGTCCTGTATGATTGGCAAGGACATTGTTGAGATGTTCTTTCAACCGTAAAATTTCACGGGCTTGGATCTCAATATCCGATGCCTGACCCTGGGCGCCACCCAAAGGTTGGTGTAAATGTATCGTCGCATTGGGCAATGCATATCTTTGTCCCTTCGACCCAGCTGTTAAGAGTATGGTGCCGAAGGAGGCTGTCATCCCAACCGCAAGTGTGCTTATGGGATTTGGTATCATCTGCATCGTATCATAGATCGCCATCCCCGCATAAACCTGGCCGCCTGGTGAATTTATATACATCTGAATGGGGGAATCAGCGTCCTCGCTGCTCAGGTACAACAGTTGGGCAACGATCAAATTCGCTACCTGATCATTAATCGGGGTACCTAAAAATACAATCCGGTTCTTAAGCAAAAGTGAATAAATATCAAAGGCGCGTTCGCCGCGTCCTGTATCCTCTATGACCATCGGTATAAGTGAATTTGGTTTTTGATTTTTCATAATACTCCTTTTATTTAATTGATCAATTTTACTCTTCAGGTTCTGCCAATTCGTCGACAGAATTCGTTATTTTTTTCCTGCTCTTTATCTTTTCCATCTGATGTGCTTTCATGGAGGTTTTTTTCAGTAGCATTATTTTCAGATGGTATTGGCTCAGATTGTTCGGCTGCACTATCGTCTGATTCAATTTCATCGGTTTTTCCTCTGCAAACATCCCGAAAATGTTCCATTGCAAGCTTTGTTATCAAATCCGCTCTGATGTTCCACTCCAAATTGGCGATTAAGTTATCGTTTGATAGCTTCCTGGCTTCACTATAAGAAAGTGATTGAGATAGGTAATTTATTGTTTGTTGAGCTTCTGTTTGAACCTGGCTGTCATCAACTTCTAATTCTTCTACTTCTGCTAGTTTATATAAAAATAGTGTCCGTTTTAAACGTTCTTCTGCCACCGGTAAAGCTTCTTCGCGTAAACCATCGTCATCTATATCGCGTGTTTTTTTGTAAAGATCGAGATCAAGATTTTGTCTTTCTAAATTGGATTTTAAATTGTTAATAACAGTATCTATTTCACTTTCCAACGTTTGTGGTGGATATTCAAATTCCGACTGATTTATTGCTTCTTCCAAAATTTCGTCGTCATATGCTTCTTCGTAGTTTTCAATATTTTGTTTTTCGAGATTATTAAATATATCTGCACGCATGGCTTTTAAATCTGGGTATCCACCGAACTCTTCTGCAAAATCATCATTTATTTCTGGCAATGTGCGTGATTGAACATCGTCAATAACTAATTTGAATTCTATATTTTTATTCTTGAAGGGTTCAGGGTCACCATCAGAATATTTGTGAATCATACTTTTATCGTCACCCTTAGACATATTTATTAGATTTCTTGAAAAACCCTGGAATGGCCATTCAGTTTCTTGTTCTGAAGTTTCTCCTGAATCATCAACAATATTTTCAGTTGATTGAATGATTACTGAAATAGTCCGCTCTGGAAATATTTCCAATTCATTTTCTTCAGTATTGTCTTTGTCTATTGCGCGTAATTTAATTTTTACCAGGTCGTCCTCTCCGGCTGGTCTATCTACAGATTCAGTATTTGCCTGGCGTTCTCGAAGGTTTTTCAGAATGTCATCCACATCCTCTTCGTCGATGATTGAAGGTTCATATGGGTGTCGGATGCTCAAAGAATCACCAATGTCAACCACAGGTCTCAAAGGAACAATAAATTCTAATATCGGAGGATCAAGCAATTCTACGTTTTCAAGTCTACCCGGCCCGTAAGGTTCAATATCCGCTTCTTCGATTATCTTTGGATATTGTTCTTCAATCAGTTGATCGATTGCTTCTTCAATAATTGCTGGTTCTCCAATTTGTCTAACGATTACAGGATATGGAGCTTTTCCAGGTCGAAATCCAGGTATTTTTGTTCGTTTTGCGATTATCCGAGCTGCCCGTCTTTTTGCAGCTTCCATTGTTTCAGTATCGATTTCAACTACAAGTTTTACTTGATGATCATCCTGAGGAGTGCTTTCGATTTTCAATGTGATGTTCCTCTAATTGAACGGGTAAATTTAGGTTTATTATGATTGCAATATTATAAAATCGACGAATTATAACATGTGGTCGAGAGCAAAAATGTAAGATAAAGATATGAATCTCGTTTCCATTCCTGATGCAAAATAAAAATACTCTCCCATTGGGGAAGGGAGAGTTGAAATATTAATGGGGAAGGAGGGACTTGAACCCTCACGCCTTGCGGCACATGATCCTAAGTCACGCCTGTCTGCCAATTCCAGCACTTCCCCAGGTGCTAATATTAATGTGCGTTTGCGATTATAAGTTAGAGTGATTACATCGTCAATAAATGGAATATAATCTCTGCAATCTGAAACTCTGAGAATGATTGAGGAAAATACTTTGGGAAGAGTATACAATCCAAATAGACCAGGAAAAGAGCGTGACCGTTTCTTGAAAGTGATTATTGTTACGATTAATAAACTGCATAACTGCAGTGTGGGAAGTGATGAATTTAAAGATATATCTGCCTTTTTACTACTATCTACTAGAGCAGTTACCCGTTCAATTGAAACAACAACAACAGCGTGGGAAAAGCGCGGATACTGGATAAAAGCTGACCGTTTTCGTCTAGAATGGTCCTGGTTAGATAAATATATGAACCAACTCGATCGGAATATCCAAAATGGTGAATGGGATTCAATAGTCAAGCTCGCTGATGAAATACATCATCATCTTGGAGAGATTCCCTTATTAAAAAAACACCGTTTTGGTAAACCCTGGTTGGGTGCGTACAAGAAATATAAAAAGATGTAGTGTATTTATAGTAATGATAATTGTTGGGGTGGTTTCTTACCGTTCATAATCATAAATGGAAGTGCACGTTCCGATCGAATCCCAATATGGTGTAATTCGGACGCATCTTTTAGTGTTCCCTTCTTACGAGCCATAAGAATATTTTTTACTGCTTTTGGACCAAATCCAGGAATGCGCAATAATTCTAAGGGAGAGGCCTGATTAATTTCCAATGGATTATTTATTAGATTTTCTTGTGCCCAGGCAGTTTTTGGATCAATATCTAAGGTGAGATTTCCACTATTTTCAAATGAGAGCTCTTCCAAGTCAAAATGATAGTCACGAAGGAGATATGAAGCCTGGTATAGTCGATGTTCTCTGGTGGGTAATGTTGCTGGAAGATTCTCAAATGGCGTATCAGGCGCAGGGCTAAACGCTCTATAATAAATCCTTCTCATACGGAAATCATTGAATAGATGTGCCGTAGTAGATAAAAGTTCTAAGTCACTTTCTTCAGCGGGACCTACAACAAATTGAGTAGTTGTTGACGGCCATCTTCCCCTCAATGTATTATTGGGTGCTTGATTGCGACGAATATTTTCAATCCATTTCAGGGGCTTGATCAGTTCTTCATTGAATTTCTTACGAGGTGCGAGTTGCTTCAGCCTAGTTTCATTGGGAGCTTCTAGATTTACAGAGATTCGATCAGCGATATGAAGCGAATGGTAAACTTGCTCGTATTGAGCGCCAGGCATTATTTTTAAGTGAACATATCCTTTAAACTTGTATTTACTTCTAAGTATCTCCACAGTATCGATAAGTTTGTCTTGGATACGTTCACCTCCACCAGCCAAACCCGAACTGAGAAATAATCCTTCTACAATTCCGGATTGGTACAAACTGAAGAATATCTTAGCCATTTCATTCGAATTTATTGTTGCACGACGAAAATCCCGTCCAGCACGGAAAGGGCAGTAGTTACAATTTCTTTCACATACGGAAGTCAATAAAGTTTTAATAGTGGAATACGCTTACCGTTAGAGAGAGTTGCATTAGTGATGTATATGTCATCAGTTCTACTGATCCTCATCTTAGGACAACCGATGTCTTCTGCTGTTTCATAATCCATCGATGAAGAGAGCATTCCAAATTTCGCAATCGCATTCATTTCGTTATTATTCCTCCAAGACACATTATAGAACAAGTGTTCTTGTTAGTCAATATAATCTCCAGGAGATTTCTAATAACGTTTCAATACTAGGGGAATAAGAATCCTCATAATAAACGAAAGGGTTGCTCGGTATAAAACTTGTACACAAAAAATAGATTAGTTAATGAACTGATTAAGAGGTTTGATTTTCTACAGTAAGAGTTTGAACTTGACAGGGTATATAGTTTTTAGTAGAATAGTTTATGTTCATGATAAGTATTATTATCACGAACATAAATAGAGAAGGTAAAACCTAATAATGGATATTACGATTGAAAAAGCGGCCGGCGAGTATATTGATACTGTTAAATTATCACGCAGCCATAATACTGCTCGCAGTTATGCAAATGCTTTACAGGTTTTTATTCATGCGTTAAATCAACGGAAACTTGAATCCTCAACATTTCCTATACGAGATCTGCCGGTGAATGCAATTGCCTGGTTCGCAACCGACCTCAAGAAATATTCACCAGCTACTGAAAATTTATATTTAACAGCCGTAGCTGGTTTTTATGAATACTTGGCAGCAGAAAATTTATCAGAACCTAATTTGCCAAAAATGCGGATGTTAATTCGCCAGCGGAAACGTCGATCAGGTCAAAGATTGCCGCAATTTCCGCGTGAGAATATTGAGACTTTGTTAAACTTATGCAAGCGATCTTACGAATATGGTACCTGAGAATGAATCAGATAGATTTCGCAATCTAAGAGACAGAGCTTTTATTCTCACTTTGGCTGATACTGGTCTAAGAGTTCATGAGGCTTGTGAACTCAGACGTGGAGATATTGACTGGAATGAAGGAAAGGCAATAATTATAGGCAAAGGAGATAAACAGGCTATCGTAAGGTTCTCCAAAAGGTCTATGCAAGCACTAAAAGATTACTTGTCTGCACGTAGAGAATTAGATGGAAATTCTGGTCGTCATTTATCCTCTTTACCTCTTTTTTGCAGGCACGATCGAGGTGCAGGCAAAAAAGTTAAACCAATATCGACTGATACTGGGCGCAACATCATAAAATTTCGTGTTCGAGAAGCTTTTGGCGATGAAGCACAGGGGTCCATTACCCCACATTCATTCAGACATTATTTTGTTACCACTGTATTGTTTGGTTCAGGAGGAAATTTGAAACTAGCCCAAGAACTTGCCCGTCATAGCAATATTGCTGTGACCCAAAGATACGCTCATTTGTCAAACAAAGAATTAGACAAAGGTTATTGGGAAGTTTTCGAGTCAAAAAATAAAGATCAACTCTCGTAATCCCCCCACAATTTTGTTGATAATCGCAACTATATATATACTATGCGCAATACCTATATTATATTTTTTCGAAGAAGTGAATTTTTGCTAATGTATTTGTTAATTAATTAATAATTTATTTCAAATTGTCTATATTAATTCAAGACATAGTCCCCTATTCGATTGTATTTAATACTAATATAGTAATGCTATGCGCAATGGTAGGTATCCGTTTACGAATTTTTGTTCAGTAAAAATTTTACCCGAGTTTGTTGAAATACTTAAGAAGCATCATAATTATTATGAATATTTGTGTTAAAATACTTCTTTGTTTTTTTAAAAGTACCTTGGTAGTACGCAACAGCCTGTTATCTTTGAAATCTTATTCTAATTGGCTGAGTAATTGTTGCAGTTCTTTTGGAATTATAAGGTAAGGAGAATATTTGAATCATGACCATTAGCCAACTCGCTCGCTCAATTTCTGCTTCTTCAACGCTTGCCTTAAATGAAGAAGCCAGAATTTTACGTGAAAGAGGAGAACCTGTTATTAGTTTAGGGATTGGAGAACCAAAAAACAAGACTCCTATCACTGCTATTCTAAGTTCTGCTGCAAAACTAAGTGAAGGGAATGTGAAATATACTCCACCTGATGGAACACCTTCACTGAAAAAAGCGATTATCCGTTATACCGAAGAGAATTACAACCGTTTAGTAAAACCTGAAAATGTAATCGTCTCTACAGGCGCTAAGCAATCGCTTTTCAATACGATGGTTTCAATTCTTAACCCTCAAGATGAAGTGATCTTACTGGCTCCTTATTGGGTTAGTTATCCTGAAATTGTAAAATTAGCATATGGGGTACCTGTCGTAGTCACTCCTGAGGATGGTTCATTTAAACCACGGATTGAAGAGATTGAACGTGCTGTAAGCCCATATACAAAAGCGATTATTGTGAACAGCCCTAATAATCCTTCTGGTATTGTCTATTCGGATGAACTGCTCTCTGATATCGTTGAGATGTGTGAGAGGAAGAACATTTATCTTGTTGCTGATGATATTTACCACAAGCTTGTTTTTGATGGCAATACAGCGACACCAGCATATTCTTTTACTAACAAAGATATTGAATCAACGATGGTTATCGTTGTTAATGGCGTCTCAAAATTATATGGAATGACTGGATTTAGGATTGGTTGGATTACCGCAAATAAAAAACTTGTTGAAGTAATGAGTAATATCCAATCCCAAACAACATCTGGAACTTCTGTGCTTCTTCAGGCGGCTGCGGAAGGTGCATTAACAGGGATGCAGAGCATTGTTGAAAATCTACGTCTTACTTTTGAAAATAACCGCAATGTGATCATGCAAGAATTGCGCACATTTAATGATGTAAAAGTCATAGAGCCTGAAGGCGCATTTTATTGTCTGCCAGACTTCAGAGCATATTCTAACGATTCTGTCCAGCTAGCAAACCACATTCTGAACAAAGCATTGGTTGTAACAGTACCAGGTATTGATTTTGGTATGGAAGGACATTTGCGATTAAGTTTTGCCGGCAGTATAAAGGACATAATCTCGGCAATTGAAAGGATAAAGTGGTCATTGGATCCAAACTCTCCTAATGAGATTTATATTGGTGATCGCAAATTAATAAGGGATTGGCTATGAACAATATTGTTAATATCAAAAGCCCAGCACAAGCGCAAGCAAAAGATCTGAAGAGTGATTTTGGATTGAAAAACCACGGTCTAACGAACCTCCATGTAGTCTATTGGAATCTTCCAACAGAAGCTTTATATGAAGAAGCGATTTTTAGGAATGAAGGAAGAATATCTCGTCAGGGACCAATTGTCGTAAATACAGGCAAGCATACAGCTCGAGCAGCAAATGATAAGTTTATTGTGCGTGAACCTACAACTGAAAATGACATTTGGTGGGGTGAATATAATCGTCCATACAGCTCTGAGAAATTTAATGAGCTGTTCAGTCGTATTCAGGGATTTTTACAGGGTCGTGATTTATTTGTGCAGGATTGTTATGCAGGAGCGGACCCTCAATACCGTTTACCGGTGAGGATAATTACAGAATATGCGTGGCACAGTATATTCGCAAGAAATATGTTTATCCTACCCGAGACGAACGAGGAATACCGCAGACATGTTCCCGAGTTCACGGTTATTGCTGTTCCATCCTTTAAGACCTTCCCACAAATTGATGAAACTCCTAAACAAACTGTAATTGGGATAAACTTCGACCAAAAGTTGTGCATCATCGGAGATACAAGTTATGGTGGAGAGATCAAAAAATCAATTTTTACCATAATGAATTATCTCCTTCCCCTCGAAAATGTAATGCCAATGCATTGTTCCGCGAATATGGGAGATGATGGTGATACAGCTCTATTCTTTGGTCTTTCTGGGACTGGGAAGACCTCCTTATCTGCTGATCCCAGCCGTGGTCTGATTGGAGATGATGAGCATGGTTGGAGCGATGAGGGGATATTTAATTTTGAAGGTGGTTGTTACGCCAAGGTAATTGCGTTATCCCCCTCCGCTGAACCGCAGATTTATGCATGTACACAGAAATTTGGTACGATTCTCGAAAATGTCGTCTACGATCCGGTGACAAGGTTGATTGATTTAGACGATGATGAAAACACAGAGAACACCCGGGCATCTTACCCACTTGGATATATTGATAATGCCGTGTTGGAAAAACGTGGCGGCCATCCAAAGGACATCATATTGCTTACTTGTGATGCATCTGGTGTAATGCCGCCTATCGCTAAATTGTCACCCGATCAGGCTTTATATCATTTCATTTCCGGATATACCGCAAAAGTTGGTGGAACTGAGATCGGATTGGGAGAAGAACCAGAGATCACCTTCAGTACATGTTTTGGAGGTCCATTTATGGTTCATCACCCTGCGAAATATGCAGAATTATTGAAGAATAAGATATTGCGATATGACGTAAACTGCTGGCTGATAAACACAGGTTGGGTCGGTGGACCTTATGGAGTTGGGAAACGTATTAGCATTAAGTACACAAGAGCAATGCTCAATGCAGCTTTGGACGGTAAACTGGAGGATATCGAATATATTGAAGATCCGATATTCAAATTCCAGGTTCCGCAAAGTTGTCCTAGTGTCCCAGATGATGTGCTCGATCCTGCATCGTCATGGCCCAGCCAGGAAGCATATATGAAAAGATATCGTGACCTGGCTTCTCGTTTTATTGATAACTTTAAGAAATTTGAAGATGAGAGTCCAACTGAAGTTTTATCCGCTGGACCAGTGCTAAATTAGAATATACCAATAAATAGCAGAAATAGGTTCCAGGTAGTAAATAGCCTGGAACCTATTGTTTTAATTAATCGATCTTGAAATGATGGGAATTATTTTACTAATACATCAAATTTACGGATCATTGATGTGTTTAATATAGTGGGATTAAATGGTTGAATTGAAAGTAACCCCTCTTTGGGATCAAACGAAAAATCCTCCAGGAAAATACTGCTTGGTATAGATCCATCAGTTTGTACCCGGATTTTGAATTCAATCGTATTACCTGCGTATGATTTAAGATCAATCTCTTTCTTTTCCCAACCATTCGTTGATGTGGAGTTGCAAAGATCAAATGAATCTGACTACCTCTGATTTATTTATCACAACCTCACCAAAATCTAAATCCGCTCCACATTCATCTTCAGAATCAATCCAATACCAAAAAGTTAAGTTTGTGTGTTCATTTGGGATAATTATTTCTTGTTTGATGTAAGATATCTCGTTGTTGTCACCTCCAAGCCATGCAAGCCAGTCGCCGCTGTGTGTGGTGATTCCTGGCAGGATTGTGTCGACAATAAGGTTCCATCCATTGGATGAATATTCAGTCCAATCTGTTGATCCTTTTTCGAAATTCCAGTTAGGGATTTTATCTGGAGGAGTAATGTTTTCAAATTGTGTTGTAATCAGAGGGAAAAAGGTTTTATTCCTGAACTCTATTGCAGCACTGGTGGATAATTTATAACTTTGTAGATTACAACTATTGGGGTTTGCTGCGGTTTGAGATTGGTTCGTTATAACTGCAATCACAGTCAAACACCCCGAAGGATTAAAATTTAAAACATTACTAGTTTCACCTTTGCCAGCGATAATTGAAAAACTTGAAATCTTTAATGATTTTCCAGTATCACATACTACACTGCCTCTAAATTGACCGCCTGAGGATGTATTTTTCAGAGTGATATCATAGTTATTTTCTCCAGCAGGAAGACTAATCCAATTAATCGCATAATTGTCAACGATGCTGCCTGAAGTTGATCCATTAATATTTTTAATTGAATTGTGTACAGGTATATCTCCTGCTGATTGAACATATTCAGGACCTTCTTCGAAACAATAAGGAGCGCGGTAGTTTCCGGTGCAAGGTTTGTTGAATTTAACCGCAATCGCATACCTGTGGAAAGCTGTTCCTAGATTGGTCCCTTTATTTTCAAGGGCGGTAATTGAATGCCTCTAGCATATTGCTCGAAGAACTTTTGCTTGTTTCCTCCCAAAAGTCCTGCATAACTTGTTCACCCCCATCTGGATTTCCATTGCCAAATTGTTCGGTTATTCCGCGGAATGTTATCCAATAAGAGTATGGATTATCTTGATATTCTCCCATGCATTGATTAAATTTTGGCCATAAGAAATTGTAATTATCGTTTGAGTCATCAAAAACCTCATCCTCCATCCAGGTAGCGCCGCCTTCTATGAAGACTTCGTCCGGAGTATTGTTTCCGGATAGCGCTCCGTATCCAAATTGGATGGCGTGATTAAACTCATGTGCTACAGTAGCCTCCAAAGCGGATAAAGGATCTGCAGATAATGCACTCAAATCACTTGTAATCACCATACAAGAAGCATAAGCATCTACGTCGTTCCAAGTTGTGTTTGGGTTATTTCCAACCAAACCAGCATGAGTGCCAGAAGGTGCAACGTAACCAAATAAACCTCCTCCAAGATCTTGAATTCGAACGTGATATCGGTTTCCTGGCGGCGGATTACTAGGTAATACTGGTGGGGCTGCCCATCCATAATCTATTATTTCTGTTTGCCATGTAGCTTCTAAAGCCGTAATGTAATCATTTTTATCCAATCCACCGCCGATTGAGCCGTGTTGAATGTGGAAATTTGTTGAATTTATAGTTGATGGAAGTGCGGTTCGCAGTACCGTATGACATGCACCAGCAAGTAAAGATTTAACCGCGTATAGTTCAGGACCAGCTGGTAAAACTTGAGATGCTTCTTGAAGCTGGATGAGCGTTAAAGTTCCATCCCACGGAACGTCGCTGTGAAATTTTAAAGGGAGTTTGTCATAATCACTCAAAGCATATGACAAATATAAATATGCGGTTTCCTGGTTTATCTCTCCATTTTCCAATGCAGAATCTATGAGCTGAGGAGTGGTTAATTCATTGGAATAATTTGCATTAACTACCCCAGGATTGGTATTAAGAATTGCAAGTAATAAATATAATGAAATAAAAAACGGAATCAATCGTTTCATCAGGTACTCAATATCTAAATATCCCGACCGGAGGTTGGATTTCCTACTACATATGGTTGAAATATGTCAAATAACCGGACAGGAATTTTACCTTCAATCAGAATTCCATCCTGAAGGTATTCAATCAAGTCAACATTTCCAAATTCATGAAATTGAGATACAAGGTTTCCATCTTTGTAGGGTAATCGGACAGTGATAGGTTTATTAGGTTCGAACAGGTTGTTTTCAACTTCGCCAAGTAAGTCAGCCACACCCTCACCTTTTAGCGCTGAAATGGCGACAGCATTATCAAAACCACTTAATATTTGGCGGGCGTATTCAGGATTTGAAAGCCTATCAATTTTATTTAACACAGTGATTATAGGGATATGGTTAGCTTCAATTTCTTTTAAAAGTGTTTAGTACAAATTCGGCTTGTGATAGCGCGTTCATATGCACTATGTCAATGATGTGCAGCAGTAGATCTGCATCAGTTATTTCCTCTAGGGTCGCCCGGAATGCTGCAACAAGCGTTGTAGGTAATTTTTGGATAAAGCCGACAGTGTCCGTGAATAGCGCAGACTTTCCATCAGGGAGATCAATACGTCTGGTTGTAGGATCTAAGGTGGCAAAAAGCTTATCAGCCACATAGACATCAGAGTTTGATAGATAATTGAGCAGCGTTGATTTTCCAGCATTTGTGTATCCTACAAAGGCTACAACTGGAAGTTCCGATTTTTTTCGCCTGTAGCGATGTTGTTGTCGATGTATTCGAACTTTTTCAAGGCGTTCTTTTAAAAATGAGATCCTTCTACGGATGTCTCGCCTGTCTACTTCAAGTTGTGTTTCACCTGGTCCACGCAATCCTACACCGCCAACGCTTCCAGAACGTCCAGCACCACCACCTGCTTGCCTGGCAAGATGTGTCCAGGCTCGTGTAAGCCTGGGTAGTCGATATTCATATTGCGCTAACTCCACCTGCAATGCTCCTTCTGCGGTGTTTGCATGCTGTGCAAATATATCTAATATCAGTGCAGTTCTATCTAATATGCGAACATCATCGCCGAATTCTTTCTCCAATTCTCTGAGATGCCTTAAAGAAAGTTCTTCATCAAACAAGAGAATATCCGCACTTAATTCATTGGTTAAAATCTTAATTTCTTGTACTTTTCCCGATCCAATGTAGGTTTTAGGATTTGGATGTGGGAGTTTCTGTGATGCCTGTCCAACAACATCCAATCCTGCTGTTTGCGCCAGCAGTGTCAATTCAATAAGAGAATCATCGGTTGTTAGTAAACTATCTTGATTATTGAATTCTACTCCGACAAGAAAAGCCCTTTCTATCGGTCTTGTAGTAGGTTCTGTATTTCTATTTGACATTTAATTAATTATTTATCTTTCCATATTGATTCTGGTACTTATGTTAATCAAAACGCTTATTTTGAATCCATTCTATTATGGTATCACCCACCACTTTTAAACTTTCAGGAGACACTTTGTCAATTGTATCTTGTGTTGTATGCCAATATGCGTATTCAAAATCAATAATATCTACAGCATCAATTCCATTCTCTAAAAATGGTGTGTGATCATCAATTATGCTGTACTTTGCCTGGGGAATAAAATGTTCGCTGTAACCAAGATTGCTGGCATGCTCCCAAATTTCTTCTGACAAATCATAATCTGAGTTTGATTCAATATAAATTTTTAAATTTGAATCTCCAATCATATCGATAATTACCGCTGCCGATGGACTTTTTTCCAATGATTTGACAAATTCTGTAGATCCTAAAATCCAATCATAACCAGGGATATCTCCATTGTCTTCTAGGTCGAAAAATACTAACCATACTTGTTGGATAGAAGAAGAATCATATCTCTGATTTTGATGCAAGTTCTCCTCCAATATCCCTGGAAGAACTCTGGCTAATTCTAGTAGAACTGCCACCCCAGAAGCACCATCATTAGCGCCGGGTACAGGGGTAAGCAATTTGCTAGGATCTAGCTCACGATCAGAAATCAAACGTGTGTCGTAGTGCGCTCCAATAATAATCCATGGTTCGCCCTCTCCCCACATACCAACAACATTTTTACCTTGATGTCCAAGAATTTTAAATTCTTGAATTTCGGTTTCCCAACCATATTTTTTAATTCATTAGTAATGTACGTAATTGTATTTTCATGTGCTTTAGTACCAGGAATACGAGGTCCGTAGAGTACTTGCTTCTCAAGATGTTGAAATGAGAAGTCTTTGTTGAAGTTTAAAATTTCTGATGGTTTGTTGTTGCATGAAGTGGTAATTATTATTAGTATTATGAGGAGAAGAGTTTTGAAGGTGCTTGTCATTAGTATTTTGGTAAGGTAAGTAAGAATTGAGAAATGGGGAAATGGCTATACGCATTTAGTTTAAAATCTTAGAATAAGGATATTTCAAGATTTCTATCTTTCGCATTTCGCTTCTATTTTATTTCTAAGATCTTTGATTGATCTAGTTTTGTACGCTTCTGCCCTATCCCGTTTATTTCGTTTTACACTATCCCCCAAAGGGGGTATTATTCCGAAATTGGCTTTCATAGGTTGGAAGTCTGACGGATGAGCGTGTGTGATGTAATAGCACAAAGCCCCTAACATTGTAGTTTCTGGCATAACAACAAGTTCTTTTCCTTGATAGTATCGAGCAGAATTCCAACCTGCCAATAAACCTGTGCCTATATTTGATATGTAACCTTCAACTCCTGTAATTTGACCAGCGAAGAATAGATTCCTCTTATTTTTAAATTGCATACTTTGATCTAAATGATTTGGTGAGAAAATGAACGTGTTTCTATGCATCTGTCCGAAACGGACAAATTCCGCATTTTTCAATCCAGGGATCGTGCGAAAAATTCTTTTCTGCTCACTGTTCTTGAGATTGTTTTGAAATCCTACGAGATTATATAGGCTGGCTGCGAGATTATCTTGCCGTAATTGAACAACTGCGTATGGTCTTTCTCCAGTTCTAGGGTCAATTAAACCCACAGGTCTCATTGGGCCGTATGCAAGCGTATCATCACCACGCATTGCGAGTACCTCAACGGGCAAACATCCTTCAAAATATTTGTGAATTCCGCCTTTTACGCCACCATTAATGGCCTTTTCAAACTCTTTCAGTTGGATTCTTTCCCCATTTTTTACTTCATTCACAAATTTTATATATTCTTCTCTTGAAAATGGGCAGTTTATATAATCTCCACTATCTTGCTCACTTCTTTCGTAACGTGATGCTTTATATGCGATGTCCATATTTATGGATTCATATTCAATTATGGGAGATATCGCGTCATAAAAATAGAGGTGGTCTTCACCTGTTAATTCTTTTATTGAATTACTAAGTTTTTTTGATGTCAAAGGACCCGAAGCAATTATCGTGGTAGTCTCACGAGGAATGTCAACGACTTCTTTTCTAACAATCTCAATTCTAGTATGATTCACTAAGCCCATTGTAACTTTTTTCGCAAAAGCATGACGATCAACGGCTAGAGCTCTGCCTGCAGGAACAGATGTTTGCTCTGCACATGCTAAAACATATGAACCTAAAAGACGTAATTCCTCTTTGATCAAACCAGAGGCCCGATTTGGCATATTGGAACCCAGTGAATTAGAACAAACGAGTTCGGCTAAATATGAGCCAGTATGGGCGCCTGTCATAATTGCAGGTCGCATTTCAAATAATCGTACATCTAGTCCGTGTTCCGCAGCCTGCCATGCTGCTTCACTGCCAGATAACCCACCGCCAACCACAATTAAATCAGGCACAATTTCTCCCAGTTTCTTTTAGGAATAACAAAATCAGAATATTCTACCAAAAAATAAATTATTGAACTTATTATGAGATTAAATTATTCTCTTTAATTGGAATCTCAGCATAAATTTTGTTATCAGTAGTATAATTTTGAGATTATTGAAATTTTCATTTATCAAAAATCTTGTTTTCACGTTGATATCAATTAGGAGTTGTTGATATGCCAAGTCTAGGGCCCACTGAACTCATCATTATTCTGGTTATTATTTTGGTTTTGTTTGGCGTCGGCCGAATATCTAAAATTTCTGGTGAACTCGGCAGCGGGATTAAAGCCTTCCGGGAGGGATTAAAAGGTGATGAGGAAAATGGGGAAAAAGAAACATCTAAAGAGGAGCAAGAGAGTAACAGTACAGAAAAGTAATATCTAACAACAGGCTTGTAATTATTTGGAATTCTGTATCCGATAAACAAATTCCCGTCTTCAATTTTGGAAGGCGGCTTTTTCATGCGAAAACCATAATTTTCTATTTTGGAGTTGTAATTGAGAAACAAATTATTATTAATAATCTTATCCTTATTCGTAGTGGCATCGTTTGCGAATCCCAGTACCACCTTTGCAGAAGAACCTAAGGTACATGCTGTTTTATTTTATTCTCCTAGCTGCCCGCATTGCCATACTGTTATTAACGAAGTTCTTCCACCATTGATAGAGAAATATGGTGACAACCTGCAAATTATTGGTGTCGATGTAACCAATGAGATGGGGCAATATCTATACGAAGCCTCTATAACTAAATTTCAAATCCCAGATACACGCTATGGAGTCCCTACTCTTATTGTAGGAGATACAGTGCTAGTAGGTTCAGCAGAAATTCCTAACCAATTTCCATCTATCGTTGAGGCGGGTTTATCTTCCAATGGTATCCCTTGGCCGGACATACCTGGATTACATGAGATATTGGTGGAACAAGGTTTGGAAACATCCGAAACGGAAACCTCAGTAGACGATTCAAATCCAGATAATTTAAATATGTCTCAACCCTCAGATCTGTACTCAACAATAACCCGCCGGTTTGCTCAAGATATTGCAGGCAATTCGTTAGCAGTGATTGTACTATTGGGTATGATTGGGAGCATTTTTTTTATCGGATATTCCTTTATCTCCGATTCAACAAATCTAAATATCACTTGGCCCAAATGGATTATTCCAGTGTTATCAGTCGTTGGTTTAGGAGTTGCGATTTATCTCTCGTATGTGGAAATTTCCAGTTCAGAGGCGGTATGTGGTCCTGTCGGCGATTGTAATTCTGTTCAGGAAAGTTCCTATGCGTATCTTTTTGGAACTATCCCCATTGGAGTAATTGGCATTCTAGGATATATAGCAATATTACTGGCATGGCTTGTTCAATATATCGGTTCACTATCGTTGCAGAAGATTGGCACAATGGCCATATGGTTGATGTCCTGGTTTGGGGTGTTATTTTCAATTTATCTTACATTCCTTGAGCCATTTGTTATTGGAGCAACATGCATTTGGTGCATATCTTCAGCAATAATCATGACGTTAATACTTTGGGCTTCAACTCCCCCTGTTATCAGATTGTGGAAATTAGATTATGATGAATTCGATAGAATTCCCGAAGGGGAAGTAGTTTCGTAGGTATTCTACGTGTAATTTAATATTGTTAGTTGAAAATTTACTTCAGGGGGTTGTCTAATTCAAAATATTCGGGTTTGAATGCGTATCACATATATTTGATTCACCTTTCTGTTGCCCTATGACATACAAATATGATGACACTCTTCACTGTGTTATTTTCGACTAAATTGGTATAACTTATTATATATTCTCGAGGAACTAATTAGACCTTCCCAATGCATGAACTTCCAGTCACACAAAACATTTTAGATATTGCCATTAAACATGGTAAAAACTCCAATGCGTCGCGTATTTTGCAGCTCAATATAGTTATAGGTCAACTTTCATCATTCATCGATGATTCCATCCAATTTTATTGGGACTTGATTTCAAAAGACACAATGGCTGAAGGAGCAACATTGAATATCATGAGAATCCCGGCTGAATTCTCTTGTTTGGATTGCGGCAACCATTACAATATATCACCGGATGGTTTCGAGTGTCCAGATTGTGGGAGTTCTCATGTTGAAATTCTCACTGGAAAAGAGTTTTATTTAGATTCTCTTGACATTGAATAATAACTGATTGGAGATATTTGGATGACAAAACGTGTACCAGTTGTTGAAAAAATTATGAGTGCGAACGATCAGATCGCTGCTGAAATACATAAACTACTCAACAATTCCCATGTTTTTAGTATGAATTTAATGGCTTCTCCTGGCGCAGGAAAAACATCATTGATCGAATTAACTGTAAAAGAACTAATTAACAATTGGGTTTTGTCAGTTATCGATGGTGATATTGCAACAAGTATAGATGCAGATCGTGCGGCTGCAGCCGGCGCACAGGCTATTCAGGTTAATACAGGTGGGGAGTGCCATCTTGATGCTGTGATGATAAAAAGTGCAATCGAGCAGATTGATTTAGTTTCAACAGATTTATTGATTGTTGAAAATGTGGGAAATCTTATATGTCCAGCTAGCTTCCAATTGGGGACTCACATTAACGTTCTAATATCTTCAATCCCAGAAGGAGATGATAAACCATATAAATATCCCCAGATGTACCAGAACATCGATGCTTTAGTCATCAACAAAATTGATTTACTGCCTTATGTAGATTTTAATCTTGATTACTTCTTGCAGGGTGTAGAAATTTTGAATCCAGGTTTAATAAATTTCCAACTTTCCTGCCGTACAAAAGAAGGTGTTGAGAATTGGACACAGTGGGTAACTGAAAATGTATCCTCATTCGTAGGAGAGGAATAATACTCGCGTTTTCTAAATTTTATGAATCAGATTAACGGATTTATTATTAAAATCGAAGGTATTGTCCAGGGAGTAGGATTCAGACCGTTTGTTTATAGTTTAGCGAAGAGATTAGAGTTAACCGGATGGGTCCGTAATACTTCCGGAGGAGTTGAGATAGAAGTCAATGGTTTAGAGATGCATCTTGATAAATTCATAATTTCACTACAATCTGATGTTCCATCTCTTGCTCGTATAGATAAACTCGCCTTTGAAAAATGTGAACCCGATAATTATGCAGATTTTTCTATCATTCAATCTAAATCTATCCAGAATGCATTTCAACCAATTTCACCTGATGTAAGTATTTGCCCCGATTGTTTACAAGAGTTGTTCGATCCCTCAGATCGCAGGTATCTCTATCCTTTCATCAACTGCACAAACTGCGGACCTCGTTTCACTATAATCAAAGACATTCCTTATGATAGACCGAAAACCACAATGGCAGAATTTGAAATGTGCCATGATTGTTCAATTGAATATAACGATCCATTAGATAGACGTTTTCATGCACAACCTATCGCTTGCCCTGCGTGTGGTCCTCATGTCTGGATAGAAAAAGAAACCGATGAACAAAATAGCCACATAACTAATAACAATGGCTTATTGAACACATTGTCCAATCAAGTTTCAATTCAAGCCGTAATAGAAGCTCAACAACTGCTGGCCGATGGAAATATCATCGCGATAAAAGGTTTAGGTGGTTTTCATCTTGCGTGTAATGCATACAATCCCCTTGCTGTAAGAAAATTACGCGACCGTAAACTAAGAGTTGACAAACCTTTTGCAGTGATGTTTAAGGACTTTTCCTCTGTTTCTTCAAACTGTTTTGCGACTCGATATGAAAGAAATTTGCTTGAATCCCGTGAGCGCCCCATTGTTGTGCTTCAAAGAAATCCTACCTCCACTATTGCTGCTGAGGTTGCTCCCAATCAAAACTCGATTGGAGTAATGCTGCCTTACACTCCCTTACACTATCTATTGTTTGCTGAACTTGGATTATCACATTCAGAAAACATCATACCTGTTGCATTGGTCATGACAAGCGGTAACTTGAGTGAAGAACCCATTGCAGTAGAAAATAATGAAGCAGAAGAAAGGTTATCAGGTATAGCTGATGCTTTTCTCCTGCACAATCGTCTTATCTATACTCGCTGTGATGATTTTGTATATCGGATATTTAATAATACAAACATAAAAAATCCATCACCTGAGTTTAAAATCCATTCAAATAATTATCCCTTAAAGGCGCTCTAAGAGGATTCGCGCCAAATCCATTCATATTACCTTTTAATTCACAACCAATTCTGGCAACGGGAGCTGATCTAAAAAATACGTTCGGATTTTTACGAGACAAATATGCCATAATCAGCCATCATATAGGTGATTTAGAAAACTATGAAACGCTGAAATCTTTTGAAGGAGGCATATCTCATTATGAAAGTTTATTCAGGATCTATCCAAAATTAATTGCCCATGATTTACATCCCGATTATTTTTCAACTCGCTATGCACTGAAACGTTCTGAAATTGCAGGGATTCAGACAGTTGGAATTCAACATCATCATGCACATATAGCATCTTGTATGGCTGAAAATGCCTATGATGATCAAGAGAAAGTAATAGGAATATCATTTGACGGTACGGGATATGGCACAGATGCCGCAATTTGGGGAGGGGAAATCCTATTATCAGACTACAAAGAATTTCAACGACTCGGACATCTGAAATATGTACCTTTACCAGGTGGAGATCTGGCCATTCATGAACCCTGGAGGGTGGCATTATCTTGGCTAAGTTATTCAAATATCGAATGGTCGGAATCATTACCACCTGTTAAATATGCGATCACAAAATCCCAAAACAACATAAATATTCTTGATGTACTAAATCATCAAATTCAAACTGGCATTAACGCCCCCCAAACTTCCAGCGTCGGACGACTATTTGATGCATTGTCTGCATTAATTGGGATTCGAGAGATGGTCAACTATGAGGCACAGGCTGCAATTGAATTGGAGGCAATTATTGACATGGATGAGCAAGGTTTTTATCCGATAGAAATTATAGAATTTGAAGATAACAATAACCCTGATAGTTTTTCTTCCTTTGTTCTCGATCCAGCTATACTTTTCAATTCAGTCGTCACAGATATCAGGAATAATGTTCCAGTATCTACCATCTCAGCTCGTTTTCACAACAGCATGGGTGAAATTGTATTAAAGTCCTGCCAATTAATTAGAGATGCTTTTTCGATTAATACTGTTGCATTAAGCGGTGGTGTTTGGCAAAATACTGCATTACTTTCAAGATCTGTTAAATTGTTAAACAACGCTGGTTTTAATGTCCTTATCCATAAATTGGTTCCGAGCAATGATGGCGGTATATCGCTGGGACAGGCTGTTATCGCTTCGAAACAATCTACTTGAGAAAAGCGGAGAATAATAATATGTGCCTTGGTATTCCTGGAAAAATTGTCGACATATATGAGAAAGACGGTTTGCATATGGGCAAAGTTGATTTTGGCGGAGTAACTCGTGAAGCCTGCCTTGAATATGTCCCCGAAGCAAATCTCGGGGATTATGCTCTGGTTCATGTTGGCTTTGTTTTGAATCTCATCAGTGAACAAGAAGCCCAAGAGACGATGCAACTTCTTCGGGAAATCGCAGATGTTGAAGCAGAATTGAATCCCGAATAAATTAGATTTAAAAAGATCCCATGAAATTTCTAACAGAATATCGCGACTCTGAAATCGTTCAGGGAATATTGGCAGAAATAAGTCGCATAACAGTTAATGAATGGGTTCTAATGGAAATCTGTGGTGGACAAACCCATTCAATAATGCGATATGGCCTGGATCAACTTCTACCAGATAAGATTGAACTTGTTCATGGTCCTGGATGCCCAGTATGCGTAACTTCACTTGAACTGGTAGATAAAGCGCTTAAGATCGCATCGATGCCGGATGTAATATTCGCATCCTATGGAGATATGCTGAGAGTGCCAGGTTCAAGTGGTGATTTATTTTCTGTTAAAGCCTCAGGCGGCGATGTACGAGTTGTGTATTCACCGTTAGACGCGGTCAAGATAGCGCAAGAAAATCCAAATCAAAAAGTAGTTTTCTTTGCCATAGGATTTGAAACAACCGCTCCAGCAAATGCAATGAGTGTTATTCAGGCAGAACTGATGGGAATAAAAAATTTCTATCTTCTTGTTTCCCAGGTGCGTGTACCACCTGCGATGCACGCGATATTAAGTTCTGCCCAAAATCGTGTACAAGGTTTTCTCGCAGCAGGTCATGTATGTACTGTTATGGGTTATTGGGAATATCTGCCTATTGCACAGCAATACAAAGTACCAATGGTTGTAACAGGCTTCGAACCAATCGATATATTGAATGGAATTCTTATGACAGTTACACAATTAGAACAAGGGCGTATTGAAGTCGAAAATGGATATCCCCGAGTTGTTTCATTAGAAGGCAACAAACAAGCCCAAAATGTTATCAACCAGGTATTTTCTGAGTGTGATCGTAAATGGCGTGGTATTGGAAACATTCCAACAAGTGGTTGGTGTCTAAACTCAAAATATTCGGACTTTGATGCGGAAAAAATATTTGATGTTGAACAAATCCAACAGGAGGAATCTCAAATTTGTATTGCCGGAAAAATTCTTCAGGGACTGAATAAACCTACAGATTGCCCAGCATTTGGCAGTGAGTGTACTCCCATCAACCCATTAGGTGCCACAATGGTTTCGTCTGAGGGGGCATGTGCTGCATATTTCCGATATGCTGACATTTCAAAACAATAATTTTTCATTACTATTATCACAATAAATAATTATGACCAACAATACTCAAGATATAAATGGTCTTGTCTGCCCGATACCATTAGCCCATGATGAAAAGATCGTTTTAGGACATGGAAGTGGGGGCAAAATGTCTCAAGATCTTATCGAAAAGACCTTCTTACCTCCACTTGACAATCCAATTCTAAGAGCTGCTAATGATGCAGGTATCGTGGAATTAATATTACCGCAGTACAATGGAGAAAAAGTTTCCGGACGTCTGGCGATAAGTACTGATTCTCATGTAGTAAAACCAATATTCTTTGCCGGTGGGGATATTGGCCGCTTGGCTATTTGTGGGACTGTGAATGATATCGCCATGATGGGTGCCCAACCATCCTATCTTACCGCCAGCTTTATCCTTGAAGAAGGTTTGAACATTGATGTCCTCAAGATAATCCTGGAATCAATGCAAGATTCTGCCGCAGAGGCCTCCATCCAAATAATTGCCGGCGATACAAAAGTTGTCGAGAAAGGCAAAGCTGATTGCCTCTATATTAATACTGCGGGTGTGGGTATCCTGCCGCCAGGAATTAATGTCAATGGAGGAAATTCCCAGCCTGGAGATATTGTGATTTTATCCGGAACAATAGGCGATCATGGAATTGCCGTTTTGGAAGCCCGCGGAGAATTAGGTTTTAAATCATCAATTGAAAGTGATATAGCCCCATTAAATGGCATCGTTCAAGATTTATTTGAAATCACGGATCAAATACACACCATGCGAGATCCAACTCGCGGAGGTTTAGCGACTAGCCTCAATGAGATTGCTAAACAATCTCAGGTGTGTATCGAAATTGAAGAGATCAATATTCCGGTCAACCCAGCAGTATTATCTGCTTGCGAAATGCTAGGTTTCGATCCGCTTTATATAGCAAATGAAGGAAAATTTATATTGATTGTCCCAGAAGAATTTACATACCCCATTCTTGAAAAAATGAAATCTCATAGATATGGACAGGATGCTGTAATTATCGGCAGAGTTCTTGATAGTCCTAAAGGTCGTGTTCTGTTGCGTACTTCTATCGGTACAACAAGGGTTGTGGATATATTGACCGGAGAACTACTTCCAAGGATATGTTGATTTAGTTCATATTGGATGACTTATCGACTATCACCCATGAGTTATATCCCTCGTTTTCGATCCTCAAAATTGCTCCTTGAAATCTGAACATCGATTGTATTGATTGCGGGGAAAGGAATTTGCTGCGCATTAAAGCTATCTCTCTCGGCCAAAGCTACCATCTTAACCCCAAAATTCTTAATATTTGGCTCCTCAATGATAATTCTCCCTCCAGGAGCAAGTACACGCCATAATTCATTTACAGTCACCTGTTGATCACAAACATGATGAAAAACATCAACCATTATTATTCGCTCAAAATAAAAATCTGGATATGGTAAATCCTCAGTATGGGAACAAACTGGAATAAGTCCACCTTTTTCCCACGCTTCGTTCAACATTACGCAAGAAAGATCGGTAATAACAACCGAGCGAGTTTCATGTTTAAATTTATTAGATATCCGTCCTGTACCCCCGCCAGCATCAAGTAAAAAACCTGAAATTGGCAACTCAATTAGTTCAATTAATTTCTCGGATCGATTGGAAGTGAATATGCGATCATAATAAGGTGCGATAATATCGAAGTGGTCGAGTAACGGCATAATTATAATAAATTCTCTTTAAACAAATTGATTTTGCTGTAAAGCTATGATAAGTTTTTACTTACCCTACAATGAAGAAAAAGAAATTCATTTTCTGAAATCTAAATCCAAATATATTTTGGTTTTTGATTAGTTTTAGAATTCTTCATCATCATCATCAAGCCAAAGTTCTTCATCATCGATTTCCTCCCATTCGTCCAATGCCTGTTCTTCATCCTCCCATTGGTCATCGGTTCCTACAACAAGAGTCCTTGAATAAGTCAAGCAACCAATATCGGAATCCAGTTCGATAGTAGTTGCTTGGCAATAACCATCATCTAGAAATACACAATCGATGTAATGGCAACGTATCCTCGGCATTTACTTCTCCTGATCGAAGAATAATTGGATGAATTTCATATAGTAACGATAAATGTACCTCGGCGAAAAATTATACCACCATGAATTTTAAATCCAGGAACCCATTCTGAATAAAATAAATTTCATCCAGGACGAACACGCTGAGCTTCTAAAACATTAGGTAGATTTTCTAATCGGTCTAATAAACGACTTAGTTGTACAATATCCCTAACTTCCAAAATCAAGTCAAATACAGCAAAATTTCTATGAGTTTCTACTTTAACACTTGGCATGTTCACACCTTCATCAGATATAAGTGTGGAGACATCCTTCATTAATCCATCCCGGTCATAAGCCTTCAATCTTATGGGGATCGGATAGGTTGTTTTTGGTTCTCCCCATGAAACACGAACAAGTCTTTCTCGGTCCTTTATTCTGAGAACATTTGGACAATCCTGACGGTGAATTGTTGCTCCACGTCCACGTGTTATATATCCTATGATTTCATCTCCTGGAACTGGATTGCAACAGCGAGCAAATGTTGTTAAGAGGCCTTTCAATCCTAATACGGTTACAGAGTCATCGCTAACTTCTTTACCTGGAACCACAAATGTTTCAAGAAATTCCTCTTCTTCCTTCTCTTCAAATTGAAGATGCTTCACAATTCTTGCGCCGGGTAGATCTCCTGTACCAATCGCAACATATAAATCTTCAACATTCTTAAATTCGTATTCCTTCGCTAACTTTTCCAAACTAATATCTGTTAATCCAAGTCGCCTGAGTTCTTTTTCTAATATACCCTTACCTTGAAGCATGTTCTGTTCACGTGCCTGTTGTTTAAACCATCTCCTTATTTTTGCTCTTGCGCGCTGGGTTTTAGCCAATCCTAAATTCGGATTTAGCCAATCTCGGCTTGGTCCGCCCTGTTTTGCCGTTAATATTTCCACTTTATCGCCAGTTCTTAACTTATAATCTAAAGCAACAAGCTTTCCGTTTATTTTTCCTCCTCGACATCGATGTCCAATATCAGTGTGAACATGATATGCGAAATCTATCGGCGTAGAACCCACTGGCAAATCAATAATATCTCCCCGTGGAGTGAAAACATAAACACGGTCTTCAAATACATCGCTTTTCATACTATCTACAAATTCGTGCGCATCTTCTACATCTTGCCGCCACTCCATTAATGATCGCAACCAGACGATGCGTTTTTCATAGTCTTCATCTCCGGCTGATCCTTCTTTATATCTCCAATGGGCTGCTATTCCATATTCCGCATTTTGGTCCATTTCAGGAGTCCGAATTTGAATTTCTAAAGTACTCCCTTCTTCAAAATTCACGGCAGTGTGCAGCGACCGGTAAAAATTGTCTTTGGGTGCTGCGATATAGTCATCAAACTCATTAGGGATTGGCACCCAGCGAGTATGGATAATTCCTAATGTTGCGTAACACGCGGGTATATCAGAAACAATTATTCGGACACCTCGAATATCGTGGACCAGTTCAAATGGAACACCTTTCCTTACCATTTTCCGATAAATGGAAAAGATGTGTTTGGTTCGGCCTGTTATATCTGATTCAATCCCATTTTTAATTAATCCATCTTTTAATTCACCTATTATTGATTGCATCTCTTTATCGCGTGATGAACTTTCTGCTGCTAACTTCTCAGCAATTTCCCGAAATTTTTCTGGATTAACATAACGAAACGCCAGGTCTTCTAATTCCCATTTTATCTGCCAGATGCCCAAGCGATTAGCAAGAGGCGCGAAAATATCAAGCGTTTCTTGTGCAATTCGGCGGCGTTTGTCTGGCGGCATATGACCTAATGTACGCATATTGTGTAAACGGTCTGCGAGCTTGATGATGATCACCCGCACATCATCCCCCATGGCTAAAAATGTTTTCCTCAGAGTTTCTGAAACGAGATCATATCTCCTGCTTTTTAATATCTTCTCGGCCTCTTCAACAGGATCACTTTCACCCTTTCTGGCAGCGATTTGTCTTTCTTCTTCTTCTTTAGCCTGATCTTCAGGCCGTTGATCACCCCGTGAAACTCTCGGTAATTGTGTTAGTTTCGTTACACCATCCACAAGTGTTTCAATCTCCTCGCCAAATTCCCGCTTAATATCTTTCAGTGTGATATCTGTGTCTTCGACTGTGTCATGTAATAAGCCAGCCGATACAACCGATGGAGGCACACATAATTCTGCAAGGATTGATGCAACAGCCAAACAATGATTAATATAGGCTTCACCCGAAGCACGCTTTTGTCCTTCATGCGCTTTTTCTGCTACCCGGTATGCGCGCAGAACTAATTCTCGATCAGATTGAGAATAGTTCTCAGGTAGTTTTCTAATTAGTTTTTCTATGCTCATTGCCCATTAACCAGTATTTCCAAGGTCAAAGTATAACCATGGGAAGTAATTGAAGCAAGGTACTAAGTGTTTAATATCAATAAATGGCCATATAAATATAAATCTATGCGCATTATTGGCAATATTTGTTTAATTAGTGGGTTATTTACAACTCGATTGAAATAGTGTATATATTAATCACCGCATTCGGGAAAATATATCCATTCTGTCAAGGAGTAAAAAAATGAAGAGGGTCCGCAATTTATTTATTCTATCCACGCTAATTCTTTCGCTTTTTATCACAACATCTGCATTCGCTTCTCCAGATTCCCATAGTTTTCCTGACTTTTCCGAAGGATTACATAACAGGTGGTATTCTGGATATCCCGTATTCAAGATAGTTGGGGTTGAAAGAAACCAAACCGTTTCTATACACATCTATAATCTTCCACCTGCAGATAGATTCAAAGTAGAGATGGGACCAATGGGTTCCAGAGGTGAAGATGGCTATAAAGTTGCAAAATTTGATTCCGGCAAAGGAGGGGGTAAAATTTGTACATTTGAAATCCCAAAACCATTAAAGGGTTCAAGACAGATTGCCATCCGTTTTGAAAGCATAACTGGTTCCGGTTATTATGCCTACAATTGGTTTTACAACAATACCACTGGAAAATGGGATGGCGGTGGAGGAAAACCACCCAAACACGGTTATTCTGGAATCCCTACTATTAAAATTTAACGGTGTAGTAAGGAATAGTTCCGTAACGATTCAAACTCACAATCTTCCTCCTGGTGATGAGTTTAAAGTTCTCATGGGACCAAACGGCACAAAAGCAAAAAATGGCTATTACGTAGATTTGATTAGTTCTGGCAGTGGAGGTAGCAAATCCTATACCTTCGACATCCCCCATCAACTTTATGGATCCTATAAGATAGCTATTCGACTGCAAAGTACAACTGGATCAGGATATTTTGCTTACAACTGGTTTTATAACAATACTACTCGTTAGGTTCAGGATAATAAAATCAAGAAACACATATTTCTCTAAAAATAAAGCCTGGCGTTTTGATTTAGATAATTGTTATTAAGAAAAGTTATCTACAAGTGCCGGGCTTTTATGTTAATTGCAGTTGACCATTGAACAATCCAATAAATTTTCATTACTAGCGAGATTAGATTTTCAATGGTATAAATTTCCATCATATAGGTTTCGAAATACTTACTGGTTTAGAATATATTTATCTATCATTGGGATATTATTTTTTATGCCGCAAAGAACGAATGAGGAATGGCTTTCGGAATTGGGTTCACCTGGTCCAGCGCAAGAGACTGCTCTGGCTGACCTGCGTCAGGTTATTTATAATGGTCTCCCATACTCTGTTGGAAAATACCTACCATTCGACAGCCCTCAATTCGAACCGTTGGCTGATGAAGTAGCGCAAGAGACATTGCTGCGCGTATTATCACGTCTTGATACATTTGAAGGTCGAAGCCAATTCACTACTTGGGTTCATAAAATAGCAGTCCGAATCGCGCTCACTGAATTTAAGACGTCGCAAATGGCGTGATGTTTCTTTAGACGAAATTGTTGAAGAGAAATCCTTATCAGATACACCAAGTATAGTCGCCGATTCTTCATTTGGTCCAGAAATATCAGTTGAACAGCAAGATATGTTCTCACAAATAGAACGTCTGATTAATGAGGAATTGACGGAAAAACAACGCAAAGCTATGACTGCAATTAGTATACAAGGGATGCCCATAGAGGAAGTGGCTCGCAGAATGGGCACAACTCGGAATGCATTGTATAAACTTCTACATGATGCGCGGTTACGACTGAAGCAACGAATGGCTGAAGAGGGTTTATCAACAGAAGATGTTTTATCAATTTTCGAACAGGGGTAAGATATTTTCCACATATGATGTCAATTAACTGAAGATTAATGATATGAATTCAATTCGAAAAATAATTATGCAGCTTTTCGGTTCTCAACCTGAAAAGGTACAGGATAACCGTACAATGATCAATAAACTCATGCACATGATTAATAAGACACAAAAAGAAGAATATTCTTGTGATGAAGTTTACGATCTGATCGATCAATACACTGAAATTATTGCTCGCGGAGAGGATGCAGAACATATGATGCCTCGAATAAAACATCATCTAGACTTATGCATCGATTGCCGAGAAGAATATGAAAGCTTGCTTTCCATTATCTCATCTGTGCCTGCGTGAATGTACCGCTCCGATAAACCTGCCCGCAGATAAAATCTAACTTATAATCTGGTAATACTGTTCATCCGTATTACCAGATTTTTTATAGACATGAATCTTCAGATGGAAATTCCATTTTATCGTGGTCGTATCCCCATGCTGTCAACGGCTCAAATGCGAGAAGTAGACCGCTTGATGATTGATATTTTCAATATTCAACTTATCCAAATGTTGGAGAACGCCGGACGTAATTTAGCTCGATTAGCTCAAAGCTGGTTTTCTTCTAATATTAAAAGGGAAGTCAAAAATGTATTTATTTTAGCTGGATCCGGGGGTAATGGAGGTGGAGCGCTGGTCTGCGCACGACATTTAGTTAATATTGGTGTATCTGTAAATGTAGCAATCACTAAATCTAAATCAGGTTTTTCTCAAACGGCTTCAAATCAATTAACAATCCTGAAAAATATGGGGATAAATATTATTGGCGCTGATGAGATTGAGGATTGTCCAGGACCCGATTTGACCATCGATGGTGTCATAGGTTACAGTCTTAAAGGTAATCCACACGGTGGCGCAGCAAAGCTTATTAATTGGGCAAATTCTAACATTTCGCCTATAATTTCTCTCGATGTACCATCCGGTCTTGACAGCACTATAGGACAAACATTTAATCCCGTAATTAATGCAAATGCAACGATGACGTTAGCCCTTCCGAAGTCTGGATTATTTACAAAAAATCTTGATCATATTGTTGGCGAACTGTACTTAGCAAACATAAGTGTTCCTCCCAGGTTATATGAGATGCTAACTCCGCCTATTGAAGTCAAAAATTTGTTCGAATCGGGAGACATAATCCGCATTAAATAAATATATCGATATTTAAACTATCATATTCTGGTCTACCAAATATGAATTCTTCAGTTGAAATCGGCGCTGACATAGCAAAAAGAAAAAAAACGAAAGTAACCCTCTTACACGTGACAAATGCAATACCGAGCATGTATTCTGGACTAGAACGGTTATACGAAAGTCTTTCTGACATGCTTAAAGCAAAATCATCAATTGCACGCAATATCCGTGCTCAAGCAGCAATGATGAGATCAGTCGGGATTGAAACTCAAATTGAACTTCGGCATGGTTTACCAATTGAAGGAATTTTACGTGCTTTAGATTCCGAAGATGATCAGCTATTAATCTTGGGGGATAGGAAGCAAAATATAATCGATCGGTTTATCTCATACGAAACTACACATAAGATTATCGATCATACATCCTGCCCGGTGTTGGTTGTTTAAAAATACTATCCTTTACGCGGGAATATGCAATGAAAAAAAATTACCAGACAATTGATATTGGAAAAAGCCTTCGTAAACTCAGAGAAGGTCGAAATCTTTCACTCAGGTCGTTATCAGAAATCAGTGGTTTAGCTGTGAATACCTTGAGTTTAATTGAAAATGGAAAAACATCCCCTAGCGTCAATACTCTATCCAAAATAGCCAAAGCTCTTGAGATTCCCATCACAGCTTTTTTTGACTCAGATACAGAAAAAAGTGATATCGGATTTACTGCAAAAAGCACTGTAGTTTCTGTTGAATTTTAAACATGGTAAATATTTCGATCTTGGTTCTCAAAAAACAACTCATCCGGTTGGACCATATTTTAATAAATCTAAAGCCAAAATCAAATTTTGATATTAAATTAATCACCCACCCAGGATATGAATTTGTATTTTGTTTAACAGGGCTGTTGGAATATATAATAAATGATAAATCATATTCATTAGAATACGGGGATAGTCTTTTATTTGATGCTTCCCATCAGCATAATTGTTACAATCTTTCAGATTTCCCAACTCAATTCCTCTTAGTTCTATATCCATTAAAATCAACAGATTATTTTATGCATCATCACATTCCTGAAATCTGATGAATCCAAATATCCTCAGAAACATTTATTATTGAATTCTATTGGTGTTATCAACACCCCATTTATCGAAAAGGCTGTGACGCATATTCAATCAATACGGACAAATTAAATTGGAAAGGTAGAAGTTTTTCCAGAATATTGTGATGGGTTGGATGGTTTGGAATATTTTTCGCATATTATTTTGATCTACATTTTCCATATGTTATCTGGCAATAAATTAAAAGTCAAACCTTTCCTTGACAATCAACTGGATGGATTTTTCAGTACTATATACCCTAATCAACCAAATCTTTTGGGAATTTCGATTGTGAAACTTCTAAAACGAGACAAATCCACTTTGATCGTTGAAGGAGTTGATGTACTTGACAGCACCCCCTTACTAGAAATTAAGCCGTATGTTCCGGATTTTGATATCCGGTCTGATGTAAAAACTGGTTGGTATGAGAACCGCAGTTATGAGTAAGCTGAGAATATTTATTCGTTAAAAAACTGCTAGCGTTGGATAAGTGCCTCAGGTGTAGGTGTATCAGTGAAAATTGGTGTAGGCGAACGAGTAATATTTAACTGAGATTCCCACTTGTATAACCTTTGCGGTTCTCCGTATATTAATGTCTCTATTACCCGCCTGAAAACCGGACCTGCATACTCTGAACCATCACCAATATTTTCAACAATTACCGCCACTGCAATGTCTGGCCTATCTTCATTTTCAGCGAAAGTATAACCAGCGAACCAGGAATGTGGTTCACCTCCAGCGCCTGATGTAGCGGTACCCGTTTTACCAGCTATCGGATAATCTAAATCAGCCAATTGCCTGTAAGCAGTGCCAGGTGGTATCTCGCTGGATACCACACCAATCATACCTTCTTGAATTGCCATTAAATTCTCTGAAGATAACGGAAGCGTCCCAATTTCTTCCGGTTTAAATATTTTTTCTTCTTGTCCATCAGGAGATACAATTTTTTCGATAACCTGTGGGCGATATAGGGTTCCGCCATTACCGATTGCCGCCATAAAATTAGCTACTTGTAAAGGTGTAACCAAAAGGTCACCTTGCCCTATCGCTAAATTTATTGCGTCTACCTCACTTTGTGGATCCGGCACAGTTCCAAATTCTTCCTCAATAACTTCAATGCCTGTAGCCGTCCCTAATCCAAAACTTCGAGCCATATCCGATATAGCTGTTGTTAATCCTTGATTATAAAGATCCAATCCGATATGCCAAAAATATGGGTTACATGAGCGAATTAATCCCTCTACTAAGGTCAGGGTACCACTTGGCCTTGTTACCCCATCGTCCTGAAATCGTTCATAAGTCCAATCGTATCTTGGGAATCCAAACAATTCTTCAAATATATAACCACACTCATAAATTGTATCGGGCGTGTAAACACCACTTTCAAGCGCAGCAGCCATCGTTATTACTTTGAAGACGGATCCCAGCGGATATTGACCGCGTGCAGCGCGGTTGAACTGCGGCAAATTTGGATCATTGGTAATTTCCGATATCCAAGCATTCCAATTGATATTCTCAAATTCATATGCATTTGGATTGAATGATGGTGATGAGGCCATTGCTAATACCCGACCTGTATCGCGTTCGATGACCACAATAGCACCTTCAAAACTCCTCAACGCTTCTTGCACCCCTTTTTGTAAATTACTATCGATTGTCGTATAAATTTCTTTGCCTGGTTGGGTAGCAGCTGATCCAATTTCGTGAATAGGTGTGTCCTCTGAATTAAAAATATATAAATCACCACCCGTTTTTCCACTTAAGATCGTTTCACCCCAACGCTCCAATCCTTCCCGTCCGATTCGCTCTCCACCTTGATAACCGAGGCTGCGGTATTCATCCAATTCTTCTTCTTGGATTGGACTGACATAACCGATAATGTGAGGTCCTGTGCCGTTACCGGGGTACAAACGAGTGTTGTAAGTTGAAGAAGCCACAGCTCCATAGCTGGACAGAATGCCTAATCTTTGAGGTTCTTCTTCAGAAGCGACTTCTCCCATAGGAAGGTACGAGCCAGGTAATGCATCTCTGATCCACCCTTCAATCAGGCTGGCTTGAATTCCAGTCACTCTGGCCAGAAGCACAACAATCCCGAAATCTTCATCGAGATCAATAAAATCCGGGTAAATACCGAGAGCAGTCGCTTCTGTTTGAACAGCAAGTGGTTCCCCATATAAATCATAAATATTCGCCCGTGTTGGGATATCATATTCCATCTTCAGATAGTCCCCTTGCGCTAATTCCGGTAAGATCAATGAAACATCCCAAATTATTCGCCACTGACCGTCCTCGTGAATCAAATTCATCGCGTTTTCGCGATTGATATCCCCTACAATGGCGCTTTCCAGATTGATGTTATATTCAACCTGAGCATTATTTGGATTTATCTGTGAATTAAGGATTGTGTAATTTAGATCATTCAAAGCGATTTCACCGCTTATACTCCTTAAAAAATCAACGAACTGCTCTTCAGTCGTTAATTCCTTTGATCCTTTAGATAACAATCCATACATACCTTGATAATCTTTAGATTTCCAAGAATTTAAAAAATCTTTAGCAGAACTAGTAGGTTCAGGAACTGAAGTCGTAATTTTTTCTGGAGCCGGTAAAGTAGGAGATACAGTAGCAGTTCCTGGAATCTGAGTGCTATCTTCGCTGCACGAAGATATTATTAGCAATAATATAATTAACAACCAGATTTTTTTAACAGTCATATTTA
Source organism: uncultured Chloroflexia bacterium (assembly GCA_963753725.1). GTDB lineage: Bacteria > Chloroflexota > Anaerolineae > Anaerolineales > UBA4823 > CAVWDI01. Next base: position 150,881 of record CAVWDI010000017.1, read on the forward strand.
CTTTTAGGTATTATTAATCTTAAGAATGTACATTTTCGAACAAATTTTCGTTCTACTTCGATCCACAATTGTTTGAATCCGACGGTAAATAATAAACGATTATAAATACTATGACAAGCAATGTACGTCATTATTCCCCCGACTTAAAAAAGCTCTAATACAGTATATATCCAGATTTAACTTGACAGTAACAAATACTCTCAGTCCATAAACAAAAGCAACCTACCAATAATGAGGCAGGTTGGTCTTATATCAACTTTTCCACAGGCGGTCCCGACGGGATTCGAACCCGCGATCTCGGCCTTGACAGGGCCGCATGTTCGGCCACTACACCACGGGACCATTCGGGCTGAAGTTTACCATACGCGAATACGAGCGTCAAGGAAAGATGTATTTTTTCATTCCCATGTTACATCTCCGCATAGTTTCGGTGACCACCCTCGTATTACAAATTTTTCGAATGACCGACTTTTTTTCACGATATTCCCATATTCTCCATGACCAGGGTAAAAAACCGTCTCATCCGTTCATGTAAACACAAAATTCTGCATCGTTTGCATGGTAATTTTAAAATCTTCCGGAGAGTTAGTCCTACCTGGACCGCCAACAAAAATTGTATCTCCAACAATAACCCTATTATTATCTAACCTAAAACTCACCATTCCAGGGGTATGCCCAGGTGTATGTACCACATGTATTACTTGTTTACCAATATGGATCTTCTCTCGATCTGAATATAATTTATCATATTGAATATTAAAGTGTCTAGCTTCTAAAGGGTGAATAAATACAGGTGCATTTGTTTCTGATTTAATCTCATTAAATGCGCCAATATGATCTAGATGGCCGTGCGTTAAAAAATATCCTTAACGGTTGTATCGCCTGCCATATCCAAAATATTTTCAGCGTCTGCACTAGGGTCAAAAAAATATGCTTTCTTTCGTAATTGGACAGCTAATTAAATATGTATTTATTGGCCATGGTCCTACTGTTTTAGCATTCAATTTAATATTCAATTTTCACACCAGTTTACTTTTTTTTGGATTTAGAGTTTTATTTGAAGGGATTGTTGAATGAGAGTAGATATGCCTATGCGCAATTCTTGTATTGAGATATTTTGTTTCTTAAATTCTCAGTAACGAGTGGCAGCATTTTCAGTACTTGCTCAGATATTTCTACTGTGGAACTGCCCAATCCGCATACCGGAGTCACAAGACTTTGATTTGCTATATCTTGAATAGAAATTTCTACACCTTTTGAAAATACATTTTGTTGAAATCCTTCTAAACCTGTTAATAATTTATCTGCAATCTCGTTATTGGAAACTTCATAGATTTCATTATCGTTTGGAACAATACCCCATGCGATTACTCCCCCTCTGCCAAGAAATGATAATAATCTTTCATAAAATAGAAACAGGTTCTGCATGTATCCAATAGCGTCAATACTCAGAATGTCGACATTTGTTTCCAACAATACTGACCAGTCCGTATTCGCACAGCAATGAACACCAGCAATTGCACCCTCCAGGTGTATAGCATCGAATACTTCATTTAGCATCCTGATCACTTGTTCACGGCTAATATTGACATATGCAGAACCGAACGCAGCCATATAAGGTTCATCAATAAATATCATCACCGATGCGCATATTTTCTTTAATTCTTTGATCTGCCAGCGTGCGTTCATTGATATGTTCTTTATGATGCAGTCAAGCAACAAATCATTATATAAGCTTGCTTTTAAATCCTGGTCAGAAACTGTTAGTCCAAAACTTATCGGTCCAGTTACCTGCCCTTTAATCCAGCTTCTATCTTTCTCCCAATTTCTACCATCTTGATTGTCATTTTCAACCGTAGATAATTCTTTATAACCATTTTGTAAATCATAGAAGCCTTCTGCGAAGTCTTCGGGCAATTCAAAGAAATCAAAATCCTCGTTCAGGTATCTTTCGTAAAATGATTCTAAATGCGGACTTAGATCAACATTGGTATCAAAATATACTTTTTCACTATTCTTGTCAATTTTGATCGACGGTAGTGGTGAGCTGAACTGGATATACATGTTTTCCCTGAAATCTCGTTTTGGGAGTTGAGGCCAAACGGGAAAATCCAGCGATTTATATATCTTTGTTGTTAAATCATTCAACTCCTCGTGCGGAAAACTACCGAGGGCAGTTGATAAAAAATTTGGTGAAAATTTCATTTTCAATTTTCAAACAGGAGTTTGTAATAAACGAAGAAGCGATTGCCTTGCTAATAAATCTGATGTTACTACTCCTTGTACAAATCCTTTTTGTACAACTGGCAGGGCAGATATCTCGTGATATTCAAGTTTCTGGATTAATTCTAAAATCGTGTCATCAGGTAGAGCCGATATCACCTGTTTGCTCATCACCTGATTTAGAGGTTGATCATCTGGATTCCCTAATGCGGTTGAGCGCGTAACATCCCATTCGGTTACAACACCCACCATATCACCATCACTCGTTGTAACCGCAAGAATCGAAGAATTCGTTTCAACAAGTTTAGCCGCAGCATCCTGGATCGTCTTATTTACTTCTATAGTTGGAATCGGTATCATCAGCTCTTTTGCAGTGCGATCACTTTCACGCGCAGCTACTCTTCTAATACTGATTTTCTCGGCGGCTTCGCACGGCAGCATGTCTGCATCAGATACTAATAGATCAATCAGTTCTTTCATATTCCTGCGAATTACTTCTTCACGGTATTCGAATGCTGCAAGACGCCTTTTCTCCGCCAATTCGCTCAACTCTTTTGAATTCAATTCCAGCCAATTATCAACCGCGATCTGTTCTCCCCGCATTTCTTCAGGAATTCGTAAATGTTGGGGAGTTTTGATCAACTGTTCCTGTGCTGCATAAATTACTCCGCCTGAATTTACTAAATAATCGGTCGCTATCAACACGCCCTTCCTGCGATATACTTCCCTTTCCATTCGCGATCTTGCGGCTTTACGTGACTTTACTGGTGAATATGTGTTTGCTCCTTCAACAATAACCTTCCAATCACCCATCCTGCGCGTAGTGATCGAAGGATTTGTTGTTTCATCCACATCTAAGTAATTTGCGATTGGAGATGCAGGGATTAAACAGAACGCAGATTCACGTAATAAATCATCCGGATCAGTGGAATACTTTAATCATGCTCTTTCCAGTCGTATCCTTGTTGATCCTTTCAGTATAGAATTTTCGAGTAACCATTCCGCTGCTCAGCCATTCCTGAAAAAGAATATCTACAGGTAAACCTTTTTCATCGAACAAATAACCGAGCATATCACTTACACCAATTATCTTTGTACCTGCTAATCGCTCTTCGATGATCCTGGCTGCATGTCCGCCTACCGCACCAAAGCCTTGAATTATCACTGATAAATCATTTATTTCTGGGACATCCAATTCATGAAATTGGGGTAAAGCTTTTAATTTATGCATTTCTTCTAATAAAGCCTGCAACGCAATAATGGTACTGCCAGCCGCAGCACCCAGTTGGTCAATTCGGTTTCCACCCATTTCTTCTGGTTTGGATACCACAACATCAAGCCCATTTTCTATTGCAATGGTTTTCATATCCGCGTCACAAGTGCCTACATCCGGTCCAGGTAGATAAATATCATGGTACCTGTATAATAATTTCGCAAAACCCTTTATTACTTGCAGGTGTTTTTCGGGCGGTAATCTCCCTGCAATAATCCCCGCTTTCCCTCCACCAAATGGAAGATCTGCTGCTGCATTCTTCAGTGTCATACCCCGCGCTAGATTATGGACTTTCGAAGGAGTAATGTCCGGCAGCATTCTTATGCCCCCCATTGACGGACGGCCCATAGCCAGGTTATCAACCACAAGATAACCACCAATTTCCAATGGAGAACCTTCGTCCCACATACACGTTACTACTCGCGGGCCGAGATGATCGACTTCAATATCCAATCTAGCGAGTTCTTCAACGTCCATGGCATTAAACTCGATAAAACACTTTCCTTCATAACTTACAATCCGGTTCTCCCATGTACGTTCTGGTAATCTCTGGTGTAAAAATTTTTCCATCCGATTTGGAATCATATCTTTACCTCGCTGTTGAATAGGGATTCAATATCAATATGGTCGGTTTAATCCAGATGCAATTTCCTTGCTGCAATAAAAGAAAGTTTATTTTCAGTTAACTCCCTTGCTGTTAGATTTGTGGCGTCATGCTTATCTAAGAAATTTTCCGTCAAATGTTCCCAATCCCCAGATTTAACAATTTCTTCTTTTGTTCTGAAATAATCGAGTATATCTGTTGGGTGCTCTCGGATTTGTTCAATCTCAATATCTCCACCTTCATGTTTTGCTGAGATATTCGAGACATGATCTGCAATTTCAATTAATTCATCTCTACGGTTATACGGCTGTCGAACAATGTTTTTCCATGTCTCAGTGATATGATGTTCAAACCGGACATTATCTTCAAACCCCAACATCTTTCGAATTTGTGCTGTCAGTTGCATAGTCTCATTGTTAATTGAATTACTCCAATTAAATCCAACGAGAGGAGAAGACCCGTCCTCCCTAGAAAATAATTTTGCGCCTAACAAAGTCCACAATCCAGCATACGGATTATCGTTTCCCATAAATACCGATATTTTGAATTCAATATCAACACCTATTCGATACAGCATATATGCGATTAATACCGTTCCAGGATTAACATTCAAAACCTGCCGGACGCCATAATTTGTATAGTAATGGAGAAATTCATCTAACCACATCAAAGCATGATCATTCGGTTGACCGACACCCCCAAAATAACCGGTAATCGTTTCAGGTCCTCCGAGATGTATATTCGAACCATCCGTCCCTTTAGTATCCAAAGTTTCAACAAATGAAGCGCCGACAATCTGCATCGCAGCAGCAATTGCGGGTAAATCACCATCCGCTTCCTGTTCTTTCATATTCCTTACTTTTATATACCTCCCCGGCATTAACATACCTTCAGATATAGATCTTTCGGCAATCTTAATTAACCATGGGAAATACTGCAGTGCGCTGATTTCGAGTGTTACGGCAAAATCATCTGAGAATTGTGTTACGTTCGCTTGCTCCCCTAACACTTTACGTCTGTATTCAGGAATTTTGATAAATGATCCAGCATCCCTCTCCCTGATTAACCATTCGAGATCATCAAGATACGCAGGATTTGTTTGCTCGACTTTTTTAATAAGTTCTGACAGACGACTCGCTTCCTCAGCTTTCTTATTTATTTCTTCCGGAGTTCCATATTTTGAAACAATCTCAATGAAATCATTTACTACCTGGGTATCTGGATCAATAAACATCCGGTTGATATCAACTAATCGATCATCCGGAATTGCCAATAGATCACGCAAATCATCATTAATCATAATACCTCCATACCAAAGCTTACATATTTTCTATCATAAAGTAGACTAACTCAAAAACATGGAATATTGATCTTATTTATTCTTCCAGCAACTTTAATAGCTTTTCATAATCTTCGTCTTTAATTTTGAAATAATTCTCTGGTTGAGGAAAAGTCTTATCTGTGACTTCCGCCTCATATTGAATTAGACCATTCAAGATAATCTCACCAGCATTCCCAAAGACCTTTGCCATTCGGGGTTTAAATTTAGGATACAAACCAAACATATCATGATAAATCAAAAGCTGCCCATGAGCATCAGGACCTGATCCAAGGCTCATAATGATGCAATTCTCCGCTCTTTCTGTTATGAGTTTGCATACCCTGTTTGGAACCATTTCTAGGAGAATCCCTATTGCACCTGCTTCTTCGAGTGCCTTCGCATCATCCATAATCTTTTTTGCTTGCAGGGCACCTCTTCCTTGAACACGAAATCCACCCAAGGCGCTTACACTTTGAGGCGTTAGTCCTAGATGGCCAAATGCAGGAATTCCGGCATCTACAATCCCTCGGATCCGATCAGCCATTTCAGCTCCGCCTTCTAATTTGATCGCATCGCAGCTAGCCTCCGCCATAAATCGACCCGCATTACGAATAGCAGATTCAACACTCGGTTGGTAGCTCATATAAGGCATATCTCCAATTAAGAATCCAGTCGCGGCGCCTCTTCGTACTGCTTGAGTATGACGGATCATATCATTCATAGTCACTGGAAGTGTTGAATCATAACCAAGCATCGTCATGCCTAAACTGTCGCCTACCAAAATCATATCAATCCCTGCTTGTTCTTGGAAATATGCTGTTGGATAGTCATAGCACGTGAGCCAGGTTATCGGTTCATTCTTCATAATTTTATTAAACAACTCTGTAATCGTTACTTTCTTCCGTTCATTCATATTAAACCTCCATAATTGTTTATTTGTTTTCCTTCATCAATTACGTTCTGAATAAAAATAACTGTTGTTCTTACGAAATTAATCACCTTTGTCTTCGTTGTACAATTTATCACAAAAGATGTTTCTTATGATTAAAGGAAAAACGCTGCACTGTGATTTACACAATCAATGCAGCGTTCCCTCAAAATTCTCATTATCTAAAGATTTTGATAGTGATTTCTACTACTGATCTAGGTATCCATCAGCGTAGATAACCTTATTAAGCAAGATTTGGACTGTCTTCCAAATTGCATTTTGTTCAGGATCGCTCAAATCAAAATCATCAGGCATTGGTTCTTCCATTGCCTCGATCCTATCGGCTAACTTCAAATATGCTCTCCCAACTGCTGTGCTTTCATCTCTTTCTTCAATAGTCCGAATGGTTTCTTTCAATTCAACATCAAAAGGATCCGCTATCATCATTTGTAATCCAACACCCATTACCATTGCACAATATACACGGTTAATCAAGGGTCGATTCTTTTCGGGTACTGCATTAGACACATTCGACAATCCGATCGAAATCTTCGGTGGCGGATCCCAGGCAAATTGTATAGTCCGAACTGCCTCCAATAATTCAGGAGCATACTCCTGACAACCTGATACCGTCAGAACCAATGGATCGATGATCAAATCTTCGATCGGGAAATCAATTTCCAATGCACGTGGGATTAATTTTTCAAGAGCAATAGTCACTCTTTCATCAGCGCTGACTGGGATACCTGATTTTCCCATTGTTAGAGCAATCAACTGTGCATTATATTCCTTCGCTAACAAAGGTACCTTTTCTAATCGTTCAGGTTCGGCAGATGTAGAGTTTACAATTGGCTGCGCTTTTGTAACTGCCTTTAATCCAGCTTCAATCCCTAACAAATTTGTGCTGTCAAAGCTTAATGGAACATCTACTACTGTCTCAACTGCTTGTACCATCCATGGAAATACTTCTTCCCAATCCTTTTTTCGTGGTCCGAGGTTCAGATCGATCGCAGAAGCTCCCGCTTCAACTTGTTTTGCAGCCGATTCCTTAAAATACTTCTTTGTCACGGTTCTTTAAAGCTTCTTTAACTTTATCTGAAATGATGTGAATATTTTCGCCAATGATATACATTATTTGCCATCCTTTTATTAATATTAATTATGATTTTCTAGAGCTTTGTTCACTGTTGGAAACAGTGATAAATCTGTATGTGGAAGAAATAATGCGGACATAAAACGCTCATAAAAAGAATTGTCCGCGGATAATTCAATATACGTCATCCGTGAAGCGATACTTGAAATACTCTCATGTGCTTTCCGGTCAAGAAGCGCATAATAAGCGCCCTTAACGGAAGTGTTCCCTAAAAAATGGAATTTATCCCAGGGTAAATCGGGCAGCAGCCCTATTTCAATTCCTTTTTCAATATTAATATATTTCCCAAACGAGCCACCTATTAACATTTGTTCAGTAAGCTCCAAGGGAATACCTACGCTATTAGCCAGGACTTGATACCCAGCAAATATTGCGCCTTTTGCTCGCAACAAATTATCGATGTCAACTGCTGTGATAACAATATCCCTTCCGCTTTCAGCCTCATTCTCCCAAGAGACAACATATTCCATACCGTGTTCTCCATCTCGAACACGGTCCGTTTTAAAGTTTGATTTAATATTGCCAGCTTTATCCACAATTCCAGTCATAAACATTTCAGCAACTAGAGCAATCAACCCGCTTCCACAAATTCCAAGTGGTTTTGAACCACCTATGACTGCGCACCGTTGGTTCATAAGTATCACTGTAAATCCATACTTCTTCAATAGCACCCTTTGTGGCTCGCATTCCATCAACCACCCCAGCTCCTTCAAATGCAGGACCGGCTGAACAAGCACAAGTAACTAACCAATCGTGTGATCCCAACACGATCTCACCATTTGTGCCAACATCCATAAATAGGGTCGTATCAGTAGCATCGTCCATACCTGAGGAATAAACCCCTGCTGTAATGTCAGATCCGACATAACTGGCTACACCAGGCAGACAAATTACCGGCGCTTCAGGATTAATATCTAAGCCAACCTCACTTGCAGATAAATTCGGGAGTTCATTTACTGCGGTAACAAATGGTGAAAGTCTGATACTGGCTGCAGGAATTTTTAGAAATAAATGCATCATCGTGCTGTTTCCAGATATAGTAGCCTTCACAATATCCTGAGGTTTGCAATTCCCACCTTTCACTCTTTTACATACCCGATCTAATAGATGGTGAATCGTATCTATTACTAAGGTATGTAGTTCCTCGGCTCCATTATCTTTGCTGGAGTAAATAATGCGAGATATGACATCTTCACCCCGAGCTATCTGACCGTTGTATTCAGACGCTTGAGCTATTACTTCACCCTTTAATAAATTTACTAACCACACTGTGACTGTCGTAGTTCCAATATCGATCGCAACGCCCCAAAGCGGTTTTTCATCCGGGATGATTCCTGGTTCAACATCAATCAACCTAATTTGAGGAATATGGGATTGTTGCATCCTTTGCACTTCTAAAATTGCCGTAACGTGCCAATTTCCACTTCGTAAAATGGCTCCAATTTTTCTGTACATACTCAAAGATATCAACAAATTTTCATATCCAAATTTCCTGCGCAATACTGTTTTCAACCGGCTTGCATCGTCCAGTTGATCCTCCATATTTGGAGGAGTTAGTTTTAATGGTATCCGTTGAATAGATTGATCCTGTGTAAAATCATATCCCTCCGGAACCTTTATATCCGCAACAATCCGGTCAGTCGTGAGACGACGTTCAATTTTTTCCTGAGGCGGTACAGCAATAACAGAATCACCTTCGATAACTGTCTGACAGGCGAGAGCATAACCCTGCTCGATATCGCTTTCAGATAGGCGTAACGCGCTGCGACGGCGCACTATTCCAGATTCAACTAGAACAGCGCACCGCCCGCATCGTCCTTGCCCACCGCAAGGTTGGATAATATCTACTCCCGCCAATTGTGCGGCTTCAGTAATTAAACTGCCGCCAGGCACAATAATTTCTTCGGAGCATTTATCAAATTTTACTTTATTACCAGCCATAACAAGCCAGTTATTATTATATCGAAAAACTTACGTAAGCTTCCTCCTGAACTGTTAGAGCGCTTGCTTCATGAATTTTGGTAAATCTACTGCTTCACGCGGGCCAACTCTAACTTCCCAATCAGGCAGTTCTTCTTCGAGTTCACCAGAAAGCACAGCTGTATGTCCTGGAATTACTATCTTTTTATCGCTGACTTTATCAGCAACTTCAAATTCTTTAACAGACTTGGCAATCCCTTCAGAATCAAACTTTCCCGCTGCCCAAGCAGTAAGGACACTCATGCCTTCTGAATCCGTGACCATTAACCACGCTGGAATCCCAGAGCTTTCGATTTCGTTTGCCACACTGAAGTATGTAATACTGAAATTTGTTGTTACTAATACCGGGTCATCAGGTTTGGGATCATTTATCTCGTAAAGACCTGGCTTTACCTGAATTGGTTTTTGTGGATCAGTAAATATATTTTCTCGTAAAACCAGCAGTGGATAAGCAGTTTCAGGCCTAAAATTATCAAGAACAATAAAGCTACTGTATTTTCCAATTGCTTGTGCAGCCAGCATAACTTCCCTGGCAGGATCACTTACATCACCGGGAAAATTGATAATTGGATATCCCAATGGACGGAATGTATTTTTGAGCGCCATTCTCCGGATTACAGTATTAGCTTTCAAAGTACCATGGAAACTTCGTTGAGAAGGCGCAAGAACTAAATCTTTTACACCTGCTTCTTGAAGTTTGTTTGTCAAGTCAACCATTTCATCAATGGAATCGGATTGTAAGATAACCGGTACATTGAATTCTTTTGCGATATCAGCCATTTCTTTCCAGTTTTCTAAGGTAGCAAAACCAACCAATGGCCGCTCATCTTCTGATAATTCAGTGAATCCTTCTTTAAGAATAGTTGGTTCTCCAATAAGAATAATTGGGAGACGGCTGACTTCTCGAACAGCTGAGACTGCGGCGTTAAAATCCCCTCCTTCCGTCTGAACTACAAAACCACTCATTGCCATTTCTATACCGACATATTCCACCTTGAATGCTTCGACTTCAGCAGCTTTTGCCTTGATATCTTCAATTGCTTGATTGTCATAAAACCGTAGGAATAAACCCGGCCGGCTGTAAAATGTCTTTTCGTGTCTAAAGAGCACAACTTCATTTCCTGCTTTAACTTCATGTCCATTGGAACTTATTACAAGCGGCCGGACTGGAGGGGATGCAGCTTCTGAGAGTAGTTCATTGGCTTCTTCACTTACATGCGGACATAGCGACAATTCTACTTGTTTGGCAGCTAACTTCATCGAAAATGCCAGGCATGTAGGAAATCCGCAATCTTTGCAATTCGTTTGCGGTAATAATTTATATATTTGAATACCTGATAGTGCCATATCTAATCTCCGATTATCTGGTTGTGATATTTATTGGTCCAAGGCAGTGTGTTCAACTCATTTTTCTGAAAATCTAAATTTAGTTGAAGTTTAACTTGTTAAATCTTCGATCGCCTCACGGGTACGCCTGAGACTCTCTGGATGGCGAACAACAACAACATTTGCACCGCTTTCTAATAACATAACGGTTGTTAATGTCTCCCAGGTGATGGCACGTTCTTTCCAATCGCCCCACTCTTCTGGTACTCCGTCACCCACTTTTGATTCTTTCGCTTTCCAGCATTCTTGTCCAGGTGTCACCAGCATGGGCATTTGAGTCATGCTGTCACCTTGAAGTGCGGCCAATCTTAAGCGTTCCATCACAGAGTATCCATATTCGAACCCATAACCTAGCGCGCCTGTAGTTGGATCCATGATGATCTGATCTAAAGGCAAACCCATATCATTGATTAAGATATTGAGCTGTTTTGCTAGGTTTACATCCATTGCTGTTCTTGCATTAACCAAATGATCATTTGCCATCGCCGCTGCGACTATGGTGCGGTAATTCTTATCTTCGCAAATTCCAAGTAGTAATCTTTCACCCTTGAAGGTATCCGCGATGGGCACCATAAATTCATTATCCAGTTCCGCTTGCCCTGGACCAAATACAATTAACGGCAATCCACTGGCTTCAAGTACAGATTTTACAGTTTTTACAGCGTTTTCAGGTGTATTCGGATTACCCTCAACATCTGTAGCTGTAAGATTTAATAATAATAAATCAGCACCAGCCTTTTCAGCAGCCTGTGCCCATTTTGCGGGATCATCAACAACATCACCCCACTCATCCAATAACAACTGTGACCAATCATCCGGACGGCGGTCCATTATTTCAATCGCAATCACAGGATTATTTACGACTTCACCTTCAAAATCCATAAAAGGCATTGAATTTTCGCCGCCGATGACTACCTGGCTCGTTCTAGTACCGCCATCTTCTTTCGTAGCTCCAATCTTGGTTACTCTAACTTGCCCAGTCCACTGTTCTTTTAAAATTTGAGTTTTGGTTTCACCAGGCATCCAACGTTTGTCAGGAGGGATTTCACCTTTTATCGTCTTATCGACGTCTGATTCAGTTGTCAAAACTTCTGATGTTGAAGTAGGAGTGATATGAGGGATATCGGGAGAAGCAGGTACTTGAAAATCAGCCGAATCAATCCCGCCAAGTTCCGCTAGTGCTGCCACTAACGCTCGTCGCAAGATATCGACCGCTTTTTCAGCGCGATCTACTGGCTCAGCTTCAACTCCAGAGATAGCGATGGTTTCCGGTCTTGGTATTTCAACTGCCGGCGCTTCAGGCTCTGATACTTCTGCGGTCTCTTCTACCTCAAGTTCAAGCGCCTTTTCTTCATCAGCTTTTGTTTCAGCTTTCTCAATAGCCGCTTCAACTACTGCTTCAGCCTGGGCAATCGTTGCTGCTTCAACTACTTCTGCCGTTTCAGCCTTTGCTTCCATTGGCTCCATTTCGAGAACTGGATGTTCCTTTTCTTTAATCCAAATCTCTAATTCTTCGACAGTCGTTACACTGTCACCATCAGAAATCCTGTCAATAAAATCAGGGATTCCTTCCCTTTTGGCAACCGCCTGAAATTCTGCTGACATCGATCTCTTTAAGTTTTTACTCATCCAGACCACACGTTTAAATCCACCATCTGCCGATATAAACTTAGGACTGACCAGGTAGTACTTGCCAACACCCATCACACCTGGAGTTTGCAGACCCCCTCCAGCGATACCTGCTAGAGTGCTGAATTTCATTCCAGCAGGTGTCATGCCAGTGTCTTCGCGACTGACAATCATAACCCCTTTCACCTCAGGTATCACCATTACGATGCATTCAAAACACCCGCATGCGGTCATCGGATTTTCCATGATTGAATACATCGAGACTTCCTGTACAACACCATGCGATCCCTGTTTTGCATAATCGTTTGTGCCTACCCAGTAACCGCGATCGAAATCAATCACCTTTCCAAGCGGAATTGGTTGGTTAGGACCTGTTGGATTAATGCTGAAAGAAGCCTTACAATCTAACCAATTATATGCTCCGCATAAACCCAATCGCTCAGGACTTATCACACAAACATGATCAGGAGCAAAGGATTGACAGAGTGTACATGAATAGAAATCGTCTACTTTATCATCTGTGAGATCAGCTAATCTGCGGTTGCGGAAATCGTATGACTCTCTAGCTTTCTCCAGCCATTCCTTGATTTTTTCTGGCTCGGTATAGATCGTTACCTGAACCTTATCGACAATAGCCCCAAAATCATTTTTGAAGCGCGCGTGTAATATCCTTCCAAAGTGTTCTAGATCAAATCCCTTTTCAGTTGCGCCATTCGAGATTCGTATCCAGGCAATATCACGCTGACCGATATGCTGGATACCTGAAGCGCCGTTGATGAAGTAGTGGATTTGTCGTTCCAATACAGGTTCAAAATCCTCCTGCATTTGTCGTCCTGCAACTTCGACAACGATACCCAAATCCATCGCGCTCTGCGGATCTTTGTCTTCAAATCCAGGTCCAACAATTTCAACCTTTCCATCAACAACTTCATCCAAAGGAGCGCTAAATAAGTATTCAAAGCAACGTGAATATTTACCGCCAAATTCAACACGCATGTCAGCTTTTCGGACTACTTCTCCCTCGAATGCAGAACCATATGGGACTGGTACAGGTACTTCAGTCAATTTGATCTTCACACCACGAATTTCCACGCACTTTTGAACCAATCGTTCAGCTCTTTCTAAATCATCCTTTCCGTCTATTTCTTCAAACGGCATAGATACGACATGTTCGTAAGTTGTAACACCCGTTGGTAAAATTTCCGGGATGACCGTATCTGCAATAACTGGGAATCCGAAATTAATCGCACCTGCTGCTGCAGCATATTTCAGGTCATCTACTTCTCCGAGAGCTAATACAAATGCAAACACACGCGCTTTGTTATACAGCAGGATATCGCGTGGTTGACCAGCATCTAATCCACCAAAGGTTAATGCAGATCGAGATGCAAATCCCAAAGCGTAAATAGCGCTAAGTGTGTCCGTACCAAATGGCACAGTATACGTGTCGTATCCCAACTCAACCCCTTCTTCCATCAACTGGTGAATAATAGAACGCCCATTCACATTTCCAGATAAGAAGGTAAGGATATTACGTTTCTGAAGTTCGCGTATGAGTTTTACAGCAACTTCGTTAGATTTAGCTGCACCGACAATAGCTGCAAAACCAGGCATACGGCCATCCACCAGTTGAATACCCCAGGATCGAAGTTGGATATCGTCGATTGGTCCGTTTAAATGACCAACGAGACCATCTCCATTATCAGAATATATAGTACCCCCCGCTAATTCGAAACCGGGCAATTGTTCTGGTTCTGTTCCATAAACAAAGCGGATTGCCTCTATAGTTTCTGCTGCATATAGAGTAGCCATGCCGCTATCGAGTGTTTCTCCAAGATATGGAGTCCAGTGTTTCTTGGATGGTAAAGGATGTAGTAATTGCCTTGCAAGCAGCAATACTTCATTTAACTCACCGAGAGTCTTGACTTCTTGCCCAGTCATAGCTAATATCAGTGGTAAATAATATGCAGTGTTTGGAAATGCAACCGGAGTGTCAGCTCCTTTTTCTGCTATCGCATTCTCAAGCATGATCTCAGCTTCAGATACAAGTGCATTTGCACCTCTTAGTGCGCGTGTCGCGATGTATCTAGACATTAAAAAGCCTCCTAAAATATTATTATCTAATCAGCAGCCACACCATATATGGCTTCTCGTCGTTCTGACAATGGAATCTGTTCAAGTTCTAGCATTCGTTTATCACCACTCTTCCCAAATAGGGTGGGGTCATATGCAATTAAACCAAGTTCATCACGTTTACGATCAATATGTGCAAGCGTCGCCTTGATCATTTCATCAGGATCTGGGATAAATTCCAATTTACCGCCATATAATTCCTCCCATCCTTCACTTATAAATTTCGATACAACATCACTGTCAGAAACCCGGTCTGGCATGCCGCTGACTGGTGAAGAACCACCAAAAATTACATAAGCACCTGAAGCAATACAATAGGTACCAATAGAGAGCGCTTTCTCACTCATCCATTCAGGTGCTAATCCCACAGCTGGAACCTGGTCAATGTCATCTCCCAGTCCACCCTCTTCAACCACCTGAGTCAGGACGGTCAAAATTCGAGCATTGTCAACACAAGAACCCATATGCAAAACGGGTGGAATCCCGATTGTTTCACAAATTTCACGCAACCCTGGTCCTACTTTATCTAAACCCGCTTCACCAAGTAACAACCCTAACTTTGCACTTGCTATGGCACCGCAACCGGTCTCCACAACAAGTACATCCTGCTTAAGCAGTTCTTCGGTGATATATGTATGTAGATAATCTTGTTGACTGCGAGCGTTGTTGCAGCCAACAATCGCGGCTATACCTCTAATCCTCCCTGAAATCACTGCATCATTCAATGGTCGGAACGAGGCACGGTATGAACCACCGAGCATATAATTGATATATTCGTGGGAGAACCCAGGAATTAGATCTTCTCGACTATCCGGGATCTGGGTTTTCCCTCGATTCTTGTAATTATCAATCGCTTTTTTGAGGATATCCTTTGCGATAGACAAAGCATGATGTTCATCGAATTCAATATGGGTTGCTCCCTTTATCTTTACTTTAGGAGACGTAGTAATGATCATCGTATGGAAATTCTCTGCAAGCCCAACTAACGCCTGCATAATGCATTGAACATCGACAACCATTGCTTCCACAGCGCCTGTAAGGATAGATAATTCTTGGTGCAGGAAATTACCTGCAGCAGGGATACCCTGTCGCATTAGGATTTCATTAGCAGTACAGCAAATTCCAGACAGGTTAATTCCCTCCGCGCCAGCCGCTCTAGCGTATTCAATAATCTCTGGATCTTGCGTAGCAGCTACCATCATTTGGCTGAGAGTAGGTTCATGCCCGTGAACGACAACATTTACCATATCGTCTTTCAAAACGCCAAGATTTGCCTGACCAAGAATCGGAGCTGGTGTTCCGAATAATATATCGGACACATCAGTCGCTATCAAGCTTCCACCCCATCCATCCCCGATAGCCGTACGTACTGCATGTTGAAGGAGGTGTTCAGCATCTTGATCATCACCTATATGTGTCCGGTGAAGACATTCAACGATTTCGCGGTCAATACCACGCGGCATAACACCAGTTTCTTCCCATACCTTTTGCCGCTTCTTTGGAGCACGGATAACAGGTAGCACTCTTCCCTCCTGCTGACCAAACTGAGCCAAGTACAAATCCGCCAGGTCATTCGCAATCTCATTGGGCGAGCGATCTTCGATAGGTATGCCATAAATAGCAGCCAGTGTTCGCAGTTTCGCTACATCTCGAATGACATATCCCTCTGTTTCACCGTTCGCAACTGCTTTAAGAGTCATTGCCATACCCCGTCCGTGATCAGAGTGCGCTGCAGCCCCAGCTGAGATCGCACGGACTAGATTGCGTGCTTGAATTGTGTCTATCGTTGCGCCGCAAACACCAGTTTGACCATCTTTAGTTAGGCGGCATGGACCCATGCTGCAGATCTTGCAGCACATTCCAGCTCCGCCAATATTACATGGAGATGCTTCATCTGCCCGGCTGAATGCAGTAGATATACCCAGTTCGTCAGCTCGTATCAGCATTTCCTGCGCTGCAGGATCTGAAGTTCGTTCTTCTTGCGTTCTTATTTTCTTTGCCATCGCTTAATCCTCCATCTTACTTTTAATAACACCAATACCAGGGCAGTTCCACAATGGTCTGCCAGTGTAACTAACAACATTTTGCGCAAAACCAACTGTTTGTTGGCTTTTTTCAAATACCTCTGTGTGGCGGAAATATGATTCGGAGCGGTCTGCATCTAGGTATGTCGCAGTATCTGCTTCGATAGGAAGTTCCCACTCACCTAGATACCCAATCTCTGATAATTTTAGTTCTATCTGATTTTCCTTAATAAGCTCAGGATCGTAGTTGACCTCTACTACCTGAAATGAACTACTGGCGTAAACACTTTCAACGCCCAGCATTTCGAGCAAAACTCGCCGAACTTCTATTACATGGTGATCACCATACATCGCTGGAACATCATAAGTTATTGTTTTCATTTATGGCTCCCTTTTTCTCTTATGACAGATAATTATTTTTGAAAATCCCGTTTAATTTCTCTAATTAATCAAAAATCCCAGCAATCTACTCGATTTTAAGTCAATTTGCTGGGGACTTATTCAGAAGAAAATATTTTTGATTCGCAATATTTAATATCTTCGGAATCAAACTTAATATTAAATTGTAAATTACCAATAAATTGGTTCTGGAGTAAAACCATAATTTTTCACGACATTTAAAGTGTGCAAATTTAATACGTTAATTGTGACGAAATATAACAAAATAGCCCTAGACGAACAAGTGACAAATAACACTATTTTAGTAAGGTTTTTCTTCCTTCGGTATTGTTTATTTTCATGCTTAAATACTCAATAAATTCCATCCATAAATTGGAGCGACATATATTAATTTGCTACGATAATTAATGGCCATTTGAATGTGCAGTAAGAATGCATGCTTCAGAAGTTAAAGCAGTGATACTACCCTCGAAACCGACTTTGATTTCAAATGTGTAATTGAGTGACAGATTTGAGTTGAAATGGAATCCTAGTACTGACCCAAGCATATCAAAGGAATTGAAAAGATTATTGAAATGGGATAATCTTTAAGAAAAGGGATGTACTTAAAGGACCACCAATTAATTCCTTGCAGAAATTATATGTGGTCAATTAAATATAAAAATGGCGAGGGTGGGATTTGAACCCACAACCAAGAGCTTATGAGTCTCCTGCTCCGCCGTTTGAGCTACCTCGCCAAAAACCGTGAAAATATTACTATGCTAGCTTTCTTTTGTCAACGAAGCCAAACATCTATTGATGATCGTCTGATCCCCGTAAAAACAATTTCTTTGAATAATTAACAATCTAAATTACCTGGGATATCTTATATGGTCCTATCTACCACATATTTAGCTAACTGTTCCAAAGCATCCCGTTCCGCATTTTCCGGCATACCATATAAAATGATAAGACTGTTCTCTATGAATTCTTGAGCTTTACTCAATGACCTCTCAACTGCTCCACTGTCACAAATTGAAGAAACCAATCGATCCATCACTCTCTCTTCATAATGGTTACCGCTTAAGATATGAGTCATATCCTTGTCTTCAGGATTTTGTTCAATGAAATATATAGCTGGTAGTGTAATGATCCCCTGCCGTAAATCACTCGCAACTGGTTTACCAACGGTAGCTTGCTCGCTTGTAAAATCCAGAACATCATCAATAATTTGAAACGCCATCCCAATATCATAACCAAAACGACCAAGGTCATTAACCACACGAGAATCTACCGGCGATAGTAAGCCAGCCGCCCGGGTAGCTAATTCAAACAAGGATGCCGTTTTTGCAAATATCCGTTTCTCATATTCTTCAATACTGGTTGTCCCATCGCTAGGGAACATTTGGTCAATTTCCCCATTCACAATCGTAGCTAGTGTATCCGCGAATTGTTGAATAATCTGAACGTTTTCGGTTTCAGCAGCTAATTTTGCCGCTCGGGCGAACATAAAATCTCCAGTTAACACAGTTGCTGCAGGAGACCAACGCGCATTCAAAGTCGAGATCCCCCTCCGTAATAATGCACCGTCTATTAAATCATCATGTACCAATGTAGCTGTGTGCAGCATTTCGATCGCCGCTGCTAATGTTATAAGTTTCTGTTGATTACCATTTAGCATCCCACCTGATAACAATGCAACCGTCGGTCGAATCCTTTTTCCACCTGATGATAACAAGTGATCGATAGCCGCCTCTAGTTCTAAATTATGATCAAGTGAGCTCGAACGCATACGGGTCTCAACCAATGGCAATTGTTCTTGGACAAGATCCATTATGCTAGCTGACATTATATGATTACTTACCAATTAAAGATCCTCTCTGAATTCATCTTTGTTTTGTTTACAACAAAATCATAAGGCAATTCCTTGATTTCTGCAATCTTCTCCGCAATGTATTTTACATATGCCGGCTCATTGCGTTTACCCCTAAAAGGAGAAGGAGTGAGAAACGGGGCATCCGTTTCAATTAAAATATGGTCAATGTCTATATCGCGCACTACCGCTCGCAATAATTCCGCATTCTTAAATGTTATTGGGCCTGTAATTCCTATCAGAAAATTATTTTCTACAGCCAATTTCGCAGCAGTAATATCACCGCTAAATGAATGCAAAACTCCAGGAACTTGTTTCAGATTACTATTCACATCAGGTAATCGATCAAACCAATGTATAAGAATTTGAATTGTATCCTGAATTGCACGAATATCAATTGAACTGGCATTTCTTGAATGAATAACCACCGGCAGGTCTAGTTCACTCGCTAAATCCAATTGTTCTTCAAAAACATCAATTTGTAATTGCTGCGGTGCTCTATCACGATAATAATCTAATCCTATCTCGCCGATCGCTACCGCCTTCGTAGATTTGGATAATATTCGAAGTTTTTCTTTTGCATCTGATCTCCAGGAAATTGCCTCGTTTGGATGTACTCCGACTGCTGCATATACTTCCGAATATTCATTCGCCAATTCAACAGCCTCGTTACTTGATTCCAGATTGATGCCCGGATTTAGAATTCGATCTACTCCAGCTTCCTTTGCCGCGTTGAATTACACTAACTCGATCATTAAAAAAATTATTGAAATTTAGGTGACAATGAGTATCAGTTAGCATAAATATAAGTCAGGCTCATATTTCTTTTTTGACAATTTTTGATGCAAACTCCACACCTTCCCCCGTTCCCGGGACATCCAACATGTATGAAATGCTGGCAGCCATATCACAAAATGAATTACGTGTGCCGATGTTTATGCCTTGTTTAATTGGATCACCCGCTACCAGTAATGGCACTCGCTCTCTTGAATGATCAGTTGAAGGAGTAGTAGGGTCATTACCGTGATCGGCAGTAATAAACATAACATCTCCCTCGGACATCGCCTCCCGAATTTCCGGCAATCTGCGATCGAATTCCTGCAACGCTTTTGCATATCCTTCAGGATTATTCCGGTGGCCATATAGTTGGTCAAAGTCAATCAAATTCACGAAAATTAATCCGGGTTTATTTGTAGTAATAAACTCGATCGTAGCATTAATGGTGTCATTGTTGTTACCAGTATGATTTGAATCAGTTAATCCTCGAAACGCGAATATATCCTCGATTTTCCCTACACCAGCCACCATTAAACCAAATTCTTTTACTTGATCCAGTAATGTCTTTCGTGGAGGTGGAACAGAAAAATCTTTCCGATTTTCTGTACGTGTAAAGCTCCCAGGAGTTCCGATAAATGGACGTGCAATAACTCGTGAGACTTTTAAATCGCCTGATAACATCTCCCGAGCAATTTGACAAATCTCATACAATCGATCAATTGGTATGACAGCTTCGTGTGCCGCGATTTGAAAAACTGAATCAGCTGAAGTGTAGATAATGGGTTTACCAGTATTCATATGTTCTTCACCCAATTCTTCAATGATGACAGTACCTGAAGCAGGGTAATTTCCTAAAGTACCAATTCCAATCCGTTCCTCATACATATCCATAAAATCTTTTGGGAAACCATTAGGAAATGTAGGGAAAGCTTCCGAAGACGATACCCCGGCCAATTCCCAATGGCCGGTGGTTGTATCCTTACCCACTGATACTTCAGTCAATCTTCCAAATGCACCCAAGGGTTCCTTAACCGCAGGGATTCCAGGAAATTCCCCTAGATGTCCGAGACCCAACTTAGCAAGATGCGGCAGCGCAAGACCTCCAACTGCTTTTGCTGTATTGCCCAAGGTATTTGATCCTTCATCACCAAAAATCTCAACGTCGGGTGCATCGCCAATCCCAACACTATCCAAAACAAGCAAAATTACCTGGTTAATATGTCTCATCCTAATTTATCCTACAACTTCCTTCAGTCCTTTTTCTAAATCCTCAGCATCAACAAAATCAAATTGGTCTAATTCACCCCTAACCAATTCTACAATTTCGATCAATGAATTGTTATCTTTAGCCTGGAAGCGAGCAGTAAGTTTTGGTTGTGTGTTCGATGCCCTGATTAATGCCCATTTATATTGATCGAAAGGGATTCGAACCCCATCCATATCGATCACATCGTATTCTAATGACTTAAATCTCTCAAGCAGGTTATTTATTACAAATGCCTTTTGATTGTCGGGACATGGTAAAGCAAGTTCTCGGGTTGTTTTAAGTTCAGGCAAATCACTCAACAGCTGCGACATAGTTTGATCAGTACGTGAGAGGATTTCAAGCACGCGTGCGGAAACGTATATAGCATCGTCAAAACCATAAAAACGGTCCCTGAAAAATATATGTCCGCTTAACTCTCCGCCTAGAAGTACAGGAATACCTTTGACTGCATCGTCAGCCATTTTCTGTTTTATATTTGAATGCCCTGTTTTCCACATAACTGGCAAACCACCACGGTTTTTAATATCAATATGGAGTAAATCTGAACATTTGACATCAAAAACAATTTCCGCACCCTCGTTCTCCTCAAGCACATTTCGCGCTAATATTAATAACAGCAGGTCGGATTCAATTTTCTGTCCTTTCTCGTCAACAATTCCTACCCGGTCAGCATCTCCATCGTAAGCCACACCAACATCAGCGCCAAACTCGAGCACTTTTTCTCCTAATTCTTTTACTTTATCCGGTTGCTCCGGATCAGGAGAACCTTTCGGAAATGGATAAATCAATTCTGAATTTATCGCTATCACTTCGTATCCCAACTCAGATAAGAATCTGGGAGCAAATAATCCTCCGGTAGCATTCCCAGGATCCACTACCACTTTCAAAGGTTTACTTGCGGGTTTAACACGTTCTTTCAACGCTTCTAAGTAAATATCTAAGATTTTTTCTTCTCGGAAATTCCCTTGCCCTTGAATAAAATCTTGGTCGACGATTGTTTGATATATAGCTTGTATCTCATCGCTAACCAATGTTCGGTAACCAGGTTTGCTTAATTTCAATCCATTTGACCACATTGGGTTATGGCTCCCCGTAACCATCATACCGCCATCACAACCCAATTCTTCAACAGCGAAGTAGAGCAGAGGTGTTGTTGATAAGCCAATATCAATCACCTCACACCCAACAGATAAAACACCCACCATAAAACCGGAAGCAATATCTATCGAAGTTCTTCGGTTATCTCTTGCAACCACTACCTTCGATCCAGAAGAACGTTTAATCCATGTCCCATAAGACTTTCCGATAAGCCATGCTTGTCTGGCCGTTAAATCTATGGTTCGCTTTATATCTGGATTTAATGGATCACTGTCCGCAACGCCGCGGATGTCGTAACTTCTAAATATTTCCGAAGATACATTTATATTTTTTACTACCACAGAAGTGCTCTGGTTTTCTTGTTTCATTATTCTTTACTCCACAATGATTTCTTCTAGTCTCATTCATTGATACTACTATTCTATTTGTGTAAGATGTTTTTTCTATCCTTCCCGTTAGTTTTATAATTCGATCATTCCCCCTTGAGTACAATTCAATATATCAATATCTCCATCCATATTTCCACTTTTCAATTGAGCCTTTTTACAAAGACCAATAGATAGTCTCGCAAGGTCTAATTCATTTAATTCAAAATTGGCTTCGATCATCGTTCGAAATATGGGTTCAGTACCAGAATAACGAAGATTTACCCTAGAGAGTCCAGATGTATTTTTTAATTCATTAATTTCCAGTTGATCTAATTCATCTCGATCATATCTGGGTCCATCTCCTAAAATTGCGGAGGCGATTATCTGGGGGGTCTTCCTGATTTTTGAGGCAAAATCAATAAATGATCCTTCACCCAATTCAACAAATGCCCTCAAAGTGTATAAAGCAGTTCGAATTCCATCACCCGTTGTGAATTCATCATTTAGTAAAACAATATGCCCGGCTTGTTCACCGCCTAAACCAAATTGGTCAGCAGGAACGCCTTCAATTGACAACTGGCGCAACTTTTCTACTACATATTTATCCCCCACAGGCGTTTCATACATTTTTATCTGCAGTTCTTCGATGTAATTATTCAGTCCTTCATTTCGCATACTGGTTGTCACGATAGAATTAGCTAACAGTTTCCCCTGTTTTTTAAGGTACTTAGCCAAGAAACCTAAAATTTGATCACCATCAATCAATTTTCCATCAGGTTCCACAAATACTACTCTGTCCGCATCGCCGTCAAAAGCCAATCCACAAAGTGAATTGCTTTTGCGGATCATTTCACCCAGTTGTATTGGAAATCTACGTGCGTACTCCGACCCACTCTTTACATTAATATTGGTTCCAGTTGGTGTTGAATTAACGGCTACTATATTAGCGCCTGCACGATGAAACACCTTCGGTGCAATAATTGAAACTGCTCCATTAGAACAATCCAAAAGTACATTCAACCCATCCAGGAATTTCATCGGGTGTTCTGCAATTAATGCTTCGATATATAATTCACATAAATCAAAACCATCGATCAGTTGCCCAGGTACTCTCATTTCATCAAATTCAGGGGTGTAATTTTTGAGAATCAGTTCTTCAATTTGATGCTCCTGTATATTTGATAATTTATCACCATCTGATGTAAAGAATTTAACCCCATTTTGGTCGACAGGATTATGTGATGCTGAAATTACCGCACCTGCATCTAAATTCAATTTTTTTACAAGCCATGCTACTGCCGGTGAAGGTATAATGCCTGCATCAATTACATTTACTCCACTTGATAACAATCCTGCCACTAATGCACTTTGCAACATTTGTCCGGATAATCGGGTATCTCGACCAATAAGAATTGTAGTTACTGCTGAATCACTGACAAGTACTTTTCCAACTGATTTACCAATTTTCAAAAAGAATTCGGGGGTCAGCGGTTCCATCCCAACTGTACCTCGAATACCATCAGTTCCAAAGAAATTTGTCATATGTATACTCCACCTCGTAAATTTGACTTAAGTCAAATGTATTAATAAATCAAACATGATATTGAAATCCAGAAAATTTTACCACTCCAATCCATTTTATCTCTTAAGTAAAAATCAGTGACAGGAATTTATCTCAATTGCCTGGTAAATTATCTTACAAATTTAGTAGATATTATTGGAAATATTGGATAGAATAAGGAGATTTTATTATGGAACATTCTATCTATCTCGATTATTCAGCAACAACACCAGTCGATCCAAGGGTGATCGAAATAATGCTGCCATACTTTACCCAACAATTTGGTAATCCATCTTCCATTCACAAGTTTGGACAAGAAGCAGAAGCAGCAGTTCAGAAAGCCCGGAACTCGATTTCACAAAACTTAAATTGCCAGCAGAATGAAATTATTTTTACTTCTTGTGGTTCAGAAAGTGATAATATGGCATTGAAGGGTCTGGCATTCGCCGAAAAACAATCGAGAGGGGCAAATCAAATTTTAATAAGTCCGGTTGAACATCATGCCGTTTCTAATACTGCGAAGCAATTGGCTGATTTTTTTGATTTCGAACTCGAGTACCTTCCGATAGATGAATTTGGTAGGGTGATAATCGATTCACTCAATGAGCGTATTACTTCGAAAACAGCAGTTGTATCTGTCATTTATGCTAACAATGAGATTGGTACGGTCAATCCGATAAAAGAAATTGGTACGATTTGCCGGCAGCATGGTGTACCTCTGCATACAGATGCCGTGCAGGCAACTACTTATTTACCTATAGATGTTGAGGAATTGCAGGTTGATCTACTATCGATCGGTGCGCATAAATTTTATGGACCTAAAGGGGTGGGGGTCCTTTATATTCATGAAGGCACAAAAATACTTCCTACGTTAACTGGAGGAGGGCAAGAATTCTCTATGCGTGCTGGTACCCACAATGTTCCCTACATTGCGGGTATGGCTGAAGCGCTGGAGATCGCGATGAATGAACAGAAACAACAAATCGACCATGTCCTTCCAATGAGAGATTATTTGATAGAAAATGTGTTAGCAAATATCCCAAATTCAAAATTGACCGGTCACCGCATCGCGAGATTGTCAAATCATGCGAGCTTTGTATTCAAGAATGTAGATGGCAACAATCTTCTCATGTTGTTAGATTTGGAGGGTTTTTCTTGTTCTTCAGGCTCTGCGTGCCGAAGCGGTGATCCTAAACCTTCAGATACACTGACTGCACTCGGATTACCAGACAACTGGGCATTAGGTTCTTTACGTGTATCATTGGGAACAGGTACTACACATGCCCAAATTGAAAATTTTTTAGAAATTCTTCCGTCTGCTGTAAAAAATGCAAAATTATAAATAAATATGGCAAATCGCTCAAAAATTGTAATTGCTTTGAGCGGCGGAGTGGACAGTACTGTGGCGGCTGCTCTACTGGTTGAACAGGGTTACGATGTTATCGGTATGATGCTGCGTCTATGGAGTGAACCGGGGCAAGAGATTGATAATCGATGCTGCAATCCAGATTCAATTTCCGCAGCTCGACAGGCAGCAAATAGTCTTAATATCCCATTTTATGTAATCAATTCAAAAAAGGAATTTCGTAAGCAAGTAGTTGATTATTTTATTGATGGATATTCCCAAGGGATCACCCCAAATCCTTGTGTGGTTTGTAATAAGAAGATACGATGGGGTTTTCTGTTCGAAAAAGCACAACAAGCGGGCGCTGAATATATGGCAACAGGTCACTATGCACGAATTGTTAAGAATAAATATGATGAGTTTTCTCTACTTCGAGGCCAAGATTTTAAGAAAGATCAGTCCTACGTGCTGCATATTCTTTCTCAAACTCAACTATCAAAAACTAAATTTCCTTTAGGTGATTTAACTAAGAACCAGGTTCGCCATCTCGCTTTAAAATTCAACCTTCCAGTGTTTGATCGCGAGGAAAGCCAGGACTTATGCTTTTTGGGAGATGACTCTTACCAGTCCTTTTTAATGCGCCAGACCTCATATATGAAGAAACCTGGTCTTTTTGTTTCTCGTGATGGGGATGAAATTGGTGAACACCAGGGTCTTGCTTTCTATACAATCGGACAGCGAAAGGGATTGGGAATCAGTGCCTCAAGTCCGCTCTATGTACTCGAAAAAAATATCTCAACGAATGCAATTATTTTAGGTTCACGTGATGAACTTGCCAGGAAAGAATTCATAGTTTCTGAGATTAATTGGATTTCTGGTCTTGCTCCAAGGACAAATTTTATGTGTACAGTTCAGACAAGATATAGATCAAAAGTAACGCCGTGTTTTTTGAAACCGCTGCCATCTGGAGAAATTCAAGTTACTTTAATCAATCCAATACCAGATATCACACCAGGTCAGGCGGCTGTTTTCTATGATGGAGATACTTGTCTTGGAGGAGGTATTATTCAAATATGAAACGTGGAAAAGTCCGCCCTTTAGCCATTTGTGTCATTATTGAAGATGGAAATATCCTGGTTCAAGAGGGATTTGACCAGGTAAAAATGGATGTCTTTTACAGGCCACTTGGAGGTAAAATAAAGTTTGGAGAATTGGGTTCTGTGACTGTTGCCCGAGAGTTATTTGAAGAAATTAATGCAGAAATTATTAATATTCAATATTTAGGAACTCTGGAAAATATCTTCACATATAATGGAGATGATGGCCATGAAATCGTGCTTGTCTATTCTGGCAGAATAAAAAATCTAAATCTCTTCACCAAGTCAAACCATCCTGGGGCACGAGTTTGATGGAGAGCCTATCAAAGCAGTTTGGTTGCCGCTGACTTATTTTTTAGAAAATGACCAAGATACCCTCAATGACCGAAATCCCCCACTCTATCCGGATGGATTAATAAAACTAATTCATACTTTTTATGAATAATCCAAATATTTTTTTAGGTGTAATTTTATCCACATTGTTTGGCGCGGCATTTCATCTACTAAAGGGAGGCGGATTAATCCGCCTGATTTTTTATATTCTTTTAGCTTGGGCAGGATTTTGGTCCGGCCAATATGTAGCGACACAAATTGGAATCTCAATATTCAGGTTTGGTACACTCAATCTTGGGATTGCATCATTTTTCAGTTTCGTATTTTTATTTTTTGGCTATTGGTTGAGCCTTATTGATCGTAGTAGTAATAATTCAACATCTAGTTAATTGACCAACAGAATATTCGTATGGAAAATGATCACGATAATTATGCTCAAGCTGGAGATTTAATCCAATTAACCAGTCCAAATAAGAAGAATCACTTTCTCCAATTAAGTGTTGGAGGCAAATTACAAACCCATCGTGGGACAATTCGTTTTGAAAATATTATCGGTAAACCTTGGGGGAGTGAAATTCTGACCCATACTGGAAGTACGTATTATCTGCTCAATCCTTCCATTCACGATTTGCTGCTTGAAATTCCTCGGAACACCCAGATCATGTATCCGAAGGATATTGGATTTGTTTTAATTCGCATGGGAATTGGTGAAGGTCAAACAGTGTTAGAAGCCGGTTCAGGCTCAGGCGCTTTGACAACCGCTTTAGCTTGGGCAGTAGGGTCAATAGGCAAGGTGATATCCTACGAAATCCGGCCTGAAATGCTAAATTTAGTAAGAAAAAATCTCGAAAGATTAAATTTAGCCGACCGGGTATTGCTCAAACTTCAGAATATAGATGAGGGTTTTGAGGAAAGAAATATCGATGCAATTTTTCTGGACGTCCACAATGCTTACGATTTCATCCATCACGTGCGTAATTCATTAAAACCTGGCGGTCACTTTGGATGTATCATGCCAACAACCAACCAGGTATCGCACCTGATCGAAGCCCTCAGGCAATATACTTTTATATTAATTGACGTATGTGAGATTATGCTTCGATACTATAAACCGGTACCCGGTAGATTACGCCCTACAGACAGGATGGTGGCCCACACCGGTTATTTGATATTTGCGAGATCTGGAACTGCATCAAAACAATCAGCGCCTTAATGGTTAGCAGTTTATGACCTACGTTAAACTGTATCTTCATTTTCTTATATATAAACTCAATATTTCCCAAATCATAAATAAATATTTAACAGAATTTCATAACCATTTCATAAAACTTATATTTACACTCAATTACCACTTTGGTAATATGCAAAACGAACTTTATTATTATGATGGATAAGATAGCGAGAATTTCAGAGGCCGAAATTAAAACCCGCCTTAAAAACCAAAAATTCAATAATCTATACGAAATAACCGGGGATTATTCACTTCCTATCGATTCCAAATTGCTAACTCCAGCAGCCGTTTTGGTTCCTATGCTTTGGGAGGCTGATGGATGGCATTTATTATTTACCATAAGAAATACTGACCTGCCAGAACACAGTGGCCAGGTTTCCTTTCCAGGCGGACGAGCGGATCTGCAAGACAAAAACGTCGTAGATACAGCTTTGCGTGAAGCATCAGAAGAAATCGGATTAAATCCGCTAGATGTGGTTGTACTGGGTTCACTTCCTGAATTTCACACAATAACAAATTACAAAGTTACACCTGTTGTTGGATTTATTCCGACGCCTTACCAGTTTAAAATCGCCCCAGATGAAGTCAGTCGTGTATTTTCAATCCCACTACGATGGCTAGCAGATCATCACAATTACAATATTCACTATAGAGAACTACCTGATATTCCAGAACCTGTATCAGTTATCTATTTCAAGGAATATGATGGAGAAATTCTATGGGGAGTTAGCGCACGTATAGTTGTATCGTTTATTACGCATTTATCTGCTGGATAAAAAGCACCTTTATTTATATCGATTTATCTAAAATTTTAATTAGATAAATAATTATTCTTTACCCCGTAATTTTTTGTTTAACAATAAAAACACCCAGCAAATTGTGTTTTGTCTTTCAAACCACAATCACCGGGTGTTTATTTTAATACTAGTTTCGTTATTTGATAGCCTTATTTTCCAGACTTATTCCTCATCTGATCCTTCGGATTCACCCTCTGCTTCCCCTTCTTCATCTCTCTTACCTCGTTCGATTACTTCTGGTTCTTCATCAGTGATTTCAACTTCTTCGACGATCTCTTCCTCTTCAGCAGCAGGAGCAGTTATGACGATGACCATTTCATCGGGATCAGTCAACAGATCAACTTCTGATGGGATAACGATATCTCGAACATATACCGTATCACCAATTTCCCCTAGGTTTGAAATATCGACGACAAATCGCTCGGGCAAATCTTGCGGAAGACATTCAACTTCCAAAGTTTCCTGACCAGTTACAAGAATTCCACCCAAATTTTTAGCTGCCGGGGATTCTCCACGAATGATAATGTTGACAGCCGTAGTTAATTTTTCCGTCATCGAAACTTCATAGAAATCAATATGCAAGATTGATCCTGTGACAGGGTGTCGCTGTCTATCTCTTATCAATGTTGTTAGGGTTTCTCCATCAATGTCAAGATTTATCAAATGCGATGAAGAAATTGTAGCTAAAACTCGATTAACTTCCCGTTCATCCAATGAAATTGGTACAGAATCAGTTTTCCTTCCATAAATCACAGCCGGCAATATACCTTGACGTCTCAATAACTTTACTTTCTTTCCAATAATTTCTCTTTTATTCGCTTTCAGAGTTACTTCTTCCATGAGTATCCATCCTTTTGAACGCCTCTCACCATATTTACGGGTTACCCTCGTTCTTAGGGAACGTTCTTTAATTTTGCCTACCGAATAGCATAAAAATACCCCCTCCATCGGGGGTTTCACCCACACATAATGGATGATGATAAAGCGGAAAGGATTTTAGCCTTCAATTTAAAATTCGTCAATAGTAATTACAGTTAGGTTTTTATCTATTTCGCATTGAGGATGATGTTTTCTAGCTCTCCATCAGTAAGCTGTATCGGGTTTCCTTTCATACTGCTGGCATTTTTTGCCTTCCTGATCAATATCGGGAGTTCAGATTCAATATCCCCGTATTTTGATAGTGGAGGAATATTTAGAGAATCAGTCAATTCAAATATCCAGTCAATCCCATCCTTTGCAGTTGCATTTGGATTATCAGTGAGCAGTCTGGATATTTCAACGTATCTTTGGAGCGCTTCGCTCTGTGGTTTCCGCTCTTGAAGCGCATTGATATTTTCCTGCATAACATAAGGTAGAAGTCGCGCGCATATTGCGCCATGAGCAGCATGATACATTCCCCCAAAAGGACCAGCAAATCCATGAACTGCTCCCAATTTCGCGTTTGACAGAGCCAAACCTCCAAACAAGCTTGTTATTGACATATCTATCCGCGCAGTTATATTTTCCCCATTAATATAAGCTTCATAGAGCGAATTTGATGCTCGTCTCATTCCTTCGCGACAAATAGAATCTGTAAACGGATTTGCTTTCCTTGATACATAAGGTTCGATCACCTGGGTCAAGGCATCCATTCCTGTATATGCAGTAATTTCAGGAGGTACACTGACCGTCAATTCTGGATCTATCAATACAATTTTGGGCAGCATTTTAGGGTGTCTAAGGCTTACCTTAACATGATGTTCTACCGAATTCAATAACAGCATTACTGGTGACTTCAGCACCTGTTCCTGAGGTTGTTGGTATAGCTAAAAAGGAAACCGGGAGATTTAACAACGGATTCCCCTTGCCAATTACTTCTAAATAATCAAGAATATCACCACTATTTGTAAGCAGCGCCGAAACCGCTTTCCCACAATCAATTGCCGATCCACCACCGAAACTTATCACCAAATCGCAATTTTCTGACCTTGCTAATTGCATACATTCTCGAATGGTTTCTATTGTGGGTTCGTGTTCAATTGAGAATAGCGTGCGTTCGATACCAACCCCATCCAATGTATCTAACAGTACGGCCGTTCTAGATAGGTCAACCCCATGGACAACCATAGCCTTTTTACCCAGTTCATAGGCATAGGCTCCTATTTGTTTTAGTTTACCTGGTCCAAATATAATCCGATTAGCTGTAGCAAATTCGAATTCTATAATCACCAACCACTCTCTTCTGGAAAAATATTTTCAAATTTTTCGCTTTGCCTGGGTTCTGCCATCATCACAACAACGGTATCGCTCCACACTTTATAATGCTCAGTTGCTTTGTGTTTTGCAGGATCATCAATCGTCCGATACACTTCAACGAGGACAAATCGATTTGGATCATCAATTTGTTAAATCACGTCAAACCGTGCGATACCAGGTTCCATAAGACTTTTTTCCGCGTTCGTTATGGTCGCATTTTTAAACGCCCGCAAATATTCCGGTTAACCCGGACGTGGACATGAACGATATACATGAAACTCTCCTTATTTATCCAAAATGTTATGACCTTTCGTGATTATTCTATCGAGAAAAATTCCGATATCAAATTAACGCTGTAAGATGGATAGAGTATTATAGTGTTTGCTTGCCCATTATGCCACATATGACTAATATCTATCAAAATATCAACAGAAATTTAATACCAACACGACTTCGAATTGAGTTTATACTTATTTCATTCTGTGGTTTACGCAGAACTGGAATTAGGAGTTGAGAAAAATGGCAAAAAATAAAAAACGAAGGATTGGAATACTGACGAGTGGAGGGGATGCGCCTGGCATGAACGCAGCTGTTCGTGCAGTCGTTCGTACAGCTATCGATCGCGGGGCGGATGTCTTCGCTGTATATGAAGGTTACCAAGGGTTGGTGGATGGAGGAAATTTCATCCGCAAAATGGACTGGAACAATGTTGGCGGAATACTTCAGCGTGGGGGAACAATTATTGGCTCGGCCAGATGTGAAGAATTTCGCACACGTAAAGGACGGATGAAAGCTGCAAAAAATTTAATCGAGCACAAAATTGATAGCCTGGTTGTTATTGGGGGTGACGGGAGTTTAACAGGGGCTAACATCTTCAGAAATGAATGGCCTGCGCTTCTGAAAGGTTTGGTGAAAAAGGAGGCAATTACTCAAGATGTTGTGGATGAATATCCACATTTACTGATCACTGGTCTTGTGGGCTCAATAGATAATGACATGTTCGGTACGGATATGACGATTGGAGCAGATACTGCTTTACACCGCATAACCGAAGCTATCGACGCGATCAGCAGCACCGCAGCCAGCCACCAAAGGACATTTGTCGTTAAAGTAATGGGTAGAAACTGTGGATATTTAGCTTTAATGGGAGCTTTAGCCTCAGGTGCAGATTGGGTACTCATACCAGAATACCCACCTGATGTTGAAAATTGGAAAGAATTAATGTGTGAAAGATTAATTGCCGGCCGTCAAGCTGGACGCCGGGATTTTATCGTTGTGCTTGCTGAAGGTGCACATGATAGGGAAGGTAATCCAATCGGAAGTTCTGAAGTGGCAAAAGTTTTGGAAGACGGGTTGAATGAAGAAGTCCGAGTAACTGTCCTCGGCCATGTTCAGAGAGGAGGATCACCGAGCGCCTTTGATCGTAACCTGGGGACCTTGTTAGGACATGCGGCTGTTGAAACAATCTTATCCTCAAATCCAGAAAATGAACCGCAATTAATCGGTATGAAGGGTAATCGCATCACTAAATCCCCTTTAATGGAATGTGTAGAAAAAACGCATGCCGTCGCAAAAGCGATCCAAAATAAGGATTATTTATCGGCCTTGGAATTACGTGGGATACGTTTTGTAGAATCCTTCGACACATTAAAGACAGTTTTGCGTGCATTACCACATCAACCTGAACCTGACCAAAACCGCTTCCGACTGGCAATAATGCATTCTGGCGCACTTTCTCCCGGGATGAATTCTGCAGTTCGCACAGCTGTACGTGTTGGATTGGATCGTGGTCACACCATTCTGGGAATCCAAAATGGCTTTCCTGGTTTTGTTAAAGGTGATATTTTCGAGATGAGTTGGATGTCCGTTAACGGTTGGGCCTCGATGGGCGGTTCAGAATTAGGAACGAATAGAATCACACCAGGTGCAAGTGATTGGTATGCAATTGCACGTGCGATAGAAGAAAACGATATCCATGGAATTTTAATCATCGGGGGGTGGCCAGCATACAAATCTGCATTTGAAATGATCAAGAAAAGAAGTGACTATCCAGCTTTTAAAATCCCAATATTACTGCTCCCCGCTTCTATAAACAATAATTTACCAGGTTCAGAATTAAACATTGGAGCGGATACCGCATTGAATACTATTGTTGAAGCTGTGGACAAGATAAAAGATTCTGCTGTCGCATTACGGCGTTGTTTTGTGGTAGAAGTAATGGGGCGAGATTGTGGCTATCTGGCTCTGATGAGCGGATTGGCTAATGGCGCCGAAAGAGTTTATTTGAATGAAGAAGGCGTCACATTGAAAGACATGCAAGAGGATGTGGAGAATCTAAATCGTGGGTTTCAATCTGGAAAAAGATTAGGGCTTATGATTCGAAACGAGAATGCAAATCCAATCTACACAACCGGGTTTATGTGTGCACTTTTTGAAGAAGAAGGCCAGGATTTATTTGACGTCCGCCAGGCAATATTGGGACATATGCAGCAAGGAGGAATACCCTCACCTTTCGACCGGATACAGGCAACAATGTTAGCCACTCGCTGCATCGATTTCTTGATTGAACAGTTCGAAACACAATCCACTAAAAGCGCTTTTATTGGTTTGCATGGAAAAGAAATACTTTTTCAAGATTTGCAGGATTTCAACCGGTTGGTTGATATGGACAAACAAAGGCCAATAAATCAATGGTGGATGGATTTAAGGCCTATAGCCAGGGTACTTGCTCGCCCAAATCCAGAAAATCTACCCAATTAATCTATTGAGAAATATCACATTGACTTCAATTTCATCACAAAAGAATATATCTGTACAACAAAGAAGTGTCTATGCTTCCCAAAGTAGACAAAAAAAGCGCACCAGACCAAAATATTGTTGTGGTTGTTTACCTATTCTCATTGTTCTAGTCCTTTCAATATCTTGCATAAGTCTATATTTTTTCATTCCAAGTCGCACAAACATACTCATACTTGGGATAGACTACACCGAGCCTGAAAGCTCATTGGGGCGTAGTGACACAATCATACTTACAACATTCAAGCCGCTCGAACCTTATATTGGTATGCTTTCAATTCCACGCGATTTATGGGTATACATACCCGATATCGGAGAAAACCGCATAAATACTGCTCATTTTTTTGCTGAAACTATACAAAAAAATAGTGGGCCTGATTTGCTGAAGGAAACGATTAAGAGTAATTTTGGTGTTGATTTGAATTACTATATACGGATAAAATTTGATGGATTTAGAGAATTTGTAAATGCCATGGGTGGTGTGGATATCGAAATTAATAAGCCAATGGCTGGTTATCCACCAGGTAACTATCATTTAACCGGTCGTAAAGCACTAGCTTTTGTACGCCATCGTCAAAATTCAGATGATTTCTTTCGTATGGAAAATGGGCAGTTTATGATAAAACAATTGTTGAAACAGATGCTCAATCCAATTTATTGGTCCAAACTACCGGCTGCCTACCAATCATTTTCAAAATATGTTGACACGGATATCCCAGTATGGCTTTGGCCCAAGCTGATACTTACATTGTTGCGAGTTGGTATAGATGGAATTGATAACAAATCAATAAATCGTGACATGGTAACACCTTTTATAACTGACCAGGGTGCCAGTGTTCTGTTACCAGAATGGGCAAGAATCAATCCTGTACTTCTAGATATATTTGGAGAATAGTACAATACTATACGCATTGTCAAACATATTTGAAATATTTCTTACGTTAAATTCTTATGGGAATTAAAATTGTAGCTACTAACCGAAAAGCCAAGCGAAATTATTTCATTCTAGATGAGTTTGAAGCTGGCATTGTGCTCCTGGGCAGCGAAATAAAATCTGTTAGAGCAGGTCAGGTAAGCCTGGCTGAAGCTTATGTACGTGTTGATGATAATGAAGCCTGGTTGACCGATGCTCACATCGCTCCCTATGAACAAGCTGGTCTTAATAATCATGACCCAAAAAGGACTCGTAAGCTGCTTCTTCATAAAAAAGAAATCCACCTCTTATGGGAGCAGATAACCATTAAAGGAGTAGCAGTAATCCCTTTGAAGATGTATTTAAAAGACGGGTTGGCAAAGGTACAAATCGCAGTCGCCCGAGGGAAAAAGTTATATGACAAACGCCAGACACTTGCTAAACGCGATGCTGAACGGGAAATGGAACGACAATTTAAAAAGAAGTACAAGTGAATCTAATCGCACTATTGACGTATGTAAATTATTTTGATATCATTTATCATAATTAGATATAATCTGACAATCCCACATTTTAAGGAAACCATTATGCTAGCAGAGCAGACCCAAACCGATGTTTTATCCCTCACTCCATCCGCAGTAAATGCAGTGCGAGATCTCCTCAAACAACGTGAATTAGATGGATATGCATTAAGGATTTATATCTCCGGTGGTGGATGTTCAGGACTTCAATACGGAATGGCTCTCGATAACAACTTTCGAGAAAATGATACCAGCAGTGAATTCGACGGCGTAAAAGTTGTAGTAGATGAAGTATCTATTGATTATTTACGCGGCAGCACGGTTGATTATGTAAACGATGTTATGGCGAGCGGTTTTAAGATTGATAATCCAAATGCGATGGCTGCATGCGGATGTGGAAGTTCATTCCGAACAAGTGATGACCAGGCCCCATCCGACACTGGTGGAGGTTGTAACGGCTGCTCCTGATTTTGTTTACTAATTTGAAATAAATCCGGTTATTTCTCCGGATTTATTCTTTTAACGTCCACCTAGTAGCGATATTACCGTTCCAATTATTCCAACAACAGCCATACCAATAATCACCAAAGCCATGGGTATACCAGCGGGCGCGGCTGCCGGTTCCTCAACTGGAAATGTTGGTAAGCTTATGGCTGCTGGCGCTGTATATGTCGGCAACCGTGTTGGTGCGATATCAATTTGAAATTGAGCAGCTAATGTTGGATCAACAGTAGGCGTCACATTTGAAGTTGGTGTCGGTGGAGGTTCGACTACAGATAAGGTGCCGCTTACATCAACCAGGTCCGACCATATCCACCCAACACCCCCAGGAACACCTGGATATGATATTTGAATCCAGTCTCCCCCAGATGAACGACCAAGCGCAGGTACCTGCTGCCCTACTACTAACACTCCAATAATTTCATATCCAATTGTTGATGGACCTGCACGTACATTTGCGAAACCCTGTTCATTTACTTTTAACAACTGCAACCGCTCCTACTGGCGTTCCTGTCACAGTTGGAACAGAACCAGTAGGTATTTGAAACAAGTATTTTGCATTTGCTATTGAAACCCCAGATATTAGCAGCATTCCGCAGAAAACTACGAGTATCATTAGCAAAATGGCATATTTGTTTTTCTTATTTACTTGCATGGCTTTTTCAGTGTTATAACTTTATCCGCGAGATTATAATCTAAGTACCAGGCTTGAACTTAAGAAATCTAAGAATTTAGAGAAAACACAAATAAATATATAAATGTAATTATTATGGATGAAAAAATAGGTCAACGAATATTCCATGGATCGGTAGCTCCGAACGATTTCGCAAAATCGCTGATTAGTGAATTCAATGTTGGTAATCTAAAGGCTCAACAAATCGGGAGTGGAAAACAAGTATTAGTACAAATATCCACACGTGAGCGTCCTCGTTCTGGTGGGAAAACTGCTCTAACCGTTTCCTTACTGCAGGTCGAGGATGGGGTGGCTGTCCAAATTGGAAAACAATCTTGGATGGGAATTGCGGCCAGCCTTGGTCAAACGGCATTATCAACCTGGAGAAATCCCTGGAGAATCATCGAACGCCTTGACGATCTCGCCCAAGATATCGAATATTTCCAGCTATCTGATCAGATTTGGGACAATATTGAAGATACGGCATCCGCTCACGGCGCCTCTTTCGAACTCTCTCTTAGACTTAGACGACTTGTCTGCGATTACTGCACTGCAGCAAATCCAGTAGGTGAACCTAATTGTATCGCTTGCGGTGCTCCGCTTGGGAAACAACAGCCGAATACGTGTAAAAACTGCGGATTTGTCCTAAAAGCAAATGAATTCCGTTGTCCGAATTGTAAAACAATTGTTTCAAAAAAATGAATTCTTTTCTCTAGGGCGCCCTGAGCAA
Source organism: uncultured Chloroflexia bacterium (assembly GCA_963753725.1). GTDB lineage: Bacteria > Chloroflexota > Anaerolineae > Anaerolineales > UBA4823 > CAVWDI01. The sequence goes on from CAVWDI010000017.1 coordinate 188,029, forward strand.
AGATAGGGCTTCTTCAATTTGGGGTAATAATTGTTTATCTTCATTACCAAGTGAATTAGGATTAACCCTCGTTTTAATCCGGTTTTCCAGCCTTTCCAAATCTGGGATTGCCTCTAAATATCCGACTTGTCCTAAGAGCATAATAGCTAATTGGCGAGATTTTGTTGATACTGATCGATCAAAAACGACTTCATTCAAATACTCCCCAGCACAAGAACAGCTGCACAAAATTCTGACGATGTTTTCCTCAGATGATGGATCTACATCAACCAATTGAATAAGAGCATGAATTTCACCTTTGCCTATTTGTGATAAATAAGCCGCGAGAGTGTGTTGAGTCAATGAAAAAGATACATCTGAGGGGATCTTTAACTCTAAAATATTTGCCAGGACTTTAATGATATATGCTCTTAATGTTATATCAATTTCTTTAATCCTTGTAGCTAAAAGGTAGACGATCAGAGGTGATTTATTGATGACATTAAGTTCTATCAAGCGTTGAAAGCCATCTTTTCTATCGGATAACTTTGGAGAGGTTAATGCTTGTGCATATTTCCATATCAAAAATAGTTGATCTGATGATAATGTTCCGCCTCCCAATCCGAGAGGCAAAGCACCTTCGCTCATCGAAATTTCCAAGTTACTATTGTTCATTTGCTCCATATATAAAAATCGAGGGCTGAAAAAATTCAGTGATCGTAGTTTTTTAGTATTTTTTCTGCCTGCTCGATAATATTCTTTACTGTCAATCCATATTCTTGGAAGAGTATTGTACTTGGTGCGGAAGCTCCAAATTTATCGATCGAGATGATTGCGCCTTGATCGCCCACCCACTTTTCCCATCCTAAGGAAATTCCGGCTTCGACGGACAATCTCGCTTTTATTTCAGGTGGGAAAACACTATATTTATATTCATCATTTTGTTTTTCAAATAGCTCCCAGCTCGGGAAGGAGACACAACGAGTATTTATTCCACTTTCTGCGATTGCTATCCCTGCTTCTAATATCAAGCTTACCTCTGATCCGCTAGCCATTAAGATTAGCTCAGGCTTACCTTTACCAAAATCCGCTAGAATATATGCTCCTTTCAATAGACCACTTGCTGGTGTGTATATCCCCCGGTCTAATGTTGGAAGATTTTGTCTGGATAAAACAATTACAGTAGGAGCATCTCTATTGCTAATCGCTATTCGCCAAGCTTCGCTTACTTCATTTGCGTCTGCTGGACGGATTACTATGAGTTTCGGTATAGCCCTGAGTGCGGTCAGCTGTTCTATTGGCTGGTGAGTAGGTCCATCCTCACCTAATCCAATGCTGTCGTGAGTGAAAATCCAAATGCTTGGATAATCTGATAATGCAGATAATCGTATCGCTGGTCTCATATAATCAGAAAATACAAGGAATGTACCAGCGTATGGAATCACCCCACCATGAACTGCCATGCCATTCACCACTGCACCCATCCCATGTTCACGTACCCCGAAATGGAAATTGCGCTCTCCATATGAGCCTGGCTGAAAACTTGCGCTGCTGTCGATCCAGGTTTTATTCGACGGGGCAAGGTCAGCCGAACCACCGATAAGCTCAGGAATCGTCTCCGACAATGAATTGATCACTTTGCCAGAAGCAGCACGAGATGCCATTCCCTTTTTGTCACTCGGAAATTCAAGTAAACCAAATTCCCAGTTTTCAGGGAGCACTCCTTCTAACCTGCGTTTCAATTCGGATGCCAATTCTGGGTAAACTTTTCGATATTGCTCCAGTTTTTCATTCCATTCAGCTTCTTCTTTTTCTCCACGATCTACAGCCGTTCGATATAAATCAAGCACCTCATCTGGAACAAAAAATCGCGGGGAAATTGGCCAGTTAAGTTTTCTCTTTGCGCCATCCAATTCTTCATCACCTGGCGGCTCGCCATGTGCTTTCGCAGTATTTTCCCGCGTTGGTAATCCGTATCCAATCATTGTGCGAGCGATAATGATAGACGGCCTCTGATCCATTTTAGCCTCATTTATCGCATTATCAAGCTCATCCACATTATTCCCATCTTTAACTTTTAATACATGCCAACCATATGCTTCAAATCTTGCAGCGCGGTCCTCGGTAAATGCAATATCCGTATTTCCGTCAATTGATATCCTGTTATCATCATAGACATAGATGATTCGTCCCAGCTTCAAATGTCCAGCCAGAGACGCTGCTTCAGATGCCACACCTTCCATTAAATCCCCATCAGTAACAATGGCGTAAATATTATGATCAATAACCTCATGCTCGGGTCTGATTAAATATCGACGCAAGGTGATTAGCCGCTGCAGCCATACCCACTCCATTACCAAACCCTTGACCCAAAGGCCCGGTCGTTACTTCAACTCCAGGAGTTAATCCGTATTCAGGATGACCCGCAGTCAAACTTCCCCATTGCCGGAAATTTTTTAGTTCGTCCAAAGAAACTTCATAGCCTGTTAAATACAATATACTATAAAGAAGCATCGAGCCGTGGCCACCCGATAAGATGAACCGGTCTCTGCCTGGCCATTTCGGATTTTTTGGATTATGCTTGAGATGTTTGGTCCATATCGTATAAGCAATTGCGGCAGTACCCATTGGTAAACCCGGATGACCAGAATTTGCTTGCTGTACTGCATCCACAGATAAAAATCGCACCGCGTTGATAGCTTTCTCTTGAAGTTCCAAAGACAAGTTCTTATTATTTGTCATTCTTTTTCTCCTTCTGAGTGTACGTGCTATTTTACCGCAGTTGGTTTGGTTCAGAACACATCCCATCTATTAATTATTTCCCATCGATTTCGAGCTAATTTCTGTCGAAAAAACTACCTATTGACCAAGTGACAAATGTCTAAATGGTATTATGCCTTTTGCCACTTTTCTTTTTGTGATGTTTATCACATACTCTATAATTATACTTGTGGATATCCATAGAAAAATTCAATCTGAACAGCGATTGAATGGTTTGGATATCTCTAACGCGGGTCTAGCGAGTTTTTTCGATTTTTACATGCAAAACAAATGAACATGTGAATAAATATCTAAATAAACTCTTATGCAATCTAGAACTCCCCTTATATATCAAGCTATATCATAACAATACTATACAGGAGGTACATTAATGGTCACTTCCGCAATCACAGATAAAACATCGTTCAGTGAGACTTTTTACAACAGCCTTTTCGAGGTTGAGGAAGGAGAGCGGATTCGAACTTGTCTTCAATGTGCAACATGCAGTGGAGCTTGCCCGTTTGGTTACTTGATGGATTATCCCCCTGGAAAGATGATCAGCATGTTGCGCGCTGATATGTTTGAAAAAGTAATCGAAACGGATTCGGTTTGGATGTGTATATCATGCTATGCGTGTACCGAGGTATGTCCAAAACTAATACCGCTAACGCCAGGTCTGATGACCCAGGCAAAAGAGCAGATGTTATTGGCTGGAAATATTCCTACTGAACTTCAAAGCGCTTTTGAATTCTCGCAGCGTTATGGCAATCCACTAGGTGAATCCCCTCGGAAAAGAGCTGATTGGACGAAAGGGTTGACACCTGAAGTCCCCATTATGAAGACCATAGCTAAACCGGTAGATGTCTTATGGTTCGTTGGCGATTACCCTTCCTATCACCCGCGCGTCCAAAACACTTCAAAAGCGATGGCGAAGATTTTAAATGCATTGGGAATTGATTATGGAATTCTTGGGAGAGAAGAAAACAGTGACGGAGATTCCCAACGTTTAGCGGGAGAACGAGGATTATTTGAAATATTAGCGGAGAAAAATGGGAAAACCTTCGAACAATATGAATTTGGTGAAATTATTACAACTGATCCCCATGCATATAATGCAATAAAAAATGAGTATCCTAAGCTGGGGATTTCGTATCCCATACGCCATTACACAGAATTTTTGACCGATTACCTGGATCAATTAATACCATTACTGGTTGTTGAAAATGAAGCAAGAGTCACCTATCATGATCCCTGCTATCTGGGCCGGGCAAATGGGATCTACGATGCACCCCGGACTCTAATTGAGGCGATTCCAGGTGTTGAAATAATTGAAATGTCCCACAATCGTGAAACAAGTTTATGCTGCGGCGGCGGCGGTGGCGGCATGTGGCTTGATGGCTTTCAATGGGAAAAAGCCCATGTAAGGCTGTCTGAATGGCGTATTCGAGAAGCCGTAACTGCTGGAGCGGATATCCTTGCTGTTGCTTGCCCTTATGAACCGCCACGGTTTGAAGATGCTGCAAAAATGGTTCAAGGTGCAGGAAATCTAATTGTCAAGGATGTGATTGAACTTATAGCCAACGCAATGGAAGACTGAGGAGGGACTCAAATGAATATTGTAGTAATTGTAAAACTTGTACCTGATTTAGTAGAAGAAATTGAAATTAGTGAAAGCGGTAATTCTCTAGATATGGAATGGCTGCGATTGATCATCAATGAAGTCGATGATCACGCCCTCGAACAGGCTATCCTTATAAAAGAAGAAACCGGCGCAAATGTTACGGTCATCTCACCAGAACTGGAAGGAGTAGATGATATCCTTTTTACAGCAACGGCGAGAGGAGCAGATCGCATAATTAAGCTTGCTGGAGACTTCGAAGAAAATTCCAATTGTCATGCATTGGCTAGGACTCTTTCTCCTGTTGTTAGAGACCTGCAGCCCGATTTGGTATTGACCGGTGTGCAGGCAAATGACGACTTAGACGGATCTGTTGGTCCACTTTTGGCCGAATATCTTGGAATTCCTTATGTCGGTTACGTGGCTGGTATGAAGATAGAGAACGGAAAATCCGTTGTCCGCAAAGAATACCCGGGAGGATTAGTTGCCGAAATGGAAGCAACTCTACCGGCACTGATTGGGATTCAAGCCGCAGAATCACCTCCCCGTTATGTCGCTATCAGCAAAGTCCGCCAGGCAATGAAGACAGCGGAATTAGAAGAAGTAGAAATCCCAGTGTTAGAAACAAGTGGAGGTCCTGTAGTTGAAAGAATGTACCAGACAGAGTCTGGTGAACGAGCGACCATGATAGATGGGGATGAGGAAGAAGTAGCTGCCAGGCTCATTGAAATCTTCAAAGAATTGGGTGTTTTATAGGGTAGAGGAGACATCTCATGAATCAAGACATCTATGTAGTTATCGAGCATCTTCAAGGAAAAGTATCGGATATTTCTTACATAATGCTGTCAGCTGCTCGAGAATTAGCAAATTCCACAAATGGGAGTGTTGTTGCTGTTCTTTTGGGACAAAACGCTCAAGGTTTATCAGCTGATTTACTTGCAAACAGCCTTATATATATTGATCATCCAGCCTTGGCAGAATTCACTTCTGTCGCTTACCAGGATACACTTTCAAATTTGATCGAAGAAAATCAACCAAGAGCCATTTTATTTGGTAACACCTCAATTGGTTCTGATGTCGCCAGTGTTCTCTCCGCACGATTGGGATTAACGATGGTTAATGCATGTCATCACTTCGAAAACGGAAAATTCATAAGCCAGATTTGTGGGGGAAAAATTATGGTTGAAGGAATCGTACCAGAGCCAACAGCAATCATTACTATAATTCCCGGCGGGTACAAACCGGATGAAGGTAAATCAGAGCAGCCTCCAGAAATAAATATTTTTGACCCTCCACCTTTGGAAGAATTATCTGTAAAGCTGATTAATTATTTAGAACCTGATACCAGTGACATTGACATATCTAACGAACAAATTTTAGTGTCGGTCGGGAGAGGAATTCAAACCGAGGATAACCTTGAAATAGCGACAGAATTAGCGCAGGCTTTAGGCGCTACGGTTTGCGCTTCTCGCCCAGTGGTTGACCAGGGTTGGCTGCCAACTTCACGTATGGTGGGTAAATCTGGAAAAATTGTTAAACCAAAACTCTACCTGGCATTGGGAATCAGCGGTGCACCCGAGCATGTAGAAGGCATTACTGACAGCGAAATGATTATCGCTATTAACACTGATCCTAATGCACCAATTTTTGATATTGCTACATATGGAGCAGAGGTTGATTTGCTTGATCTTGCTGAAATATTAGTCGAACAAATTGAGGAGGGATAAGGCGGGTAGCTAGATGTCTTATGGAACAATAAAAACAATCCTTATTCTAATTGGGCTCAGTGTAACCTTTGGTATTTTCGGTTGGCGAATATACCAATTATTGTGGTTAAATTTGCGCCGCGGTCAACCCAGTCATTTAACCAAAAATTGGGGAGAGAGAATAAAATCACTAGTCGTCTACGTTGCTGGTCAAAAACGTTTATTTCGATTCTTAATTCCTGGTACTGCACACTTCTTCATCTTCTGGGGGTTTGTACTACTCTCTTAACAATTCTCCAGGCTATCATTGAAGGGCTGGCTGCTTTTGCTGATCCTCATTTTATTGTTCCTGTATTGGGCACATTTGGGCCATTAGCTCTCATACAGGATTTCTTTGCAGTATTTGTAATTTTCGCTGTAATCTATGCTTTATACGTGCGTATTTTTGTAAATCCAGAACGCTATAAAGGAAGTCACAGAGAACAGGGTGTACTGGTTCTAATATTTATTTTCACCATTATGGTAAGTCTGTTAGTTATGAACGGGATTCGGATCAATCTGGGTGTCGATCCAATTGCTAATTGGCGTCCAATATCTACTGCGGTAGGAAGTCTGTTTGCAGGCTTGCCAGTACCTGCTCAAGTAATCATTCAAGAAGTTTCCTATTGGATTTATATATTAGTGGTTTTTATCTTCCTGACGGAACTACCAATTGGAAAACATTTCCATGTAATTACATCTGTTCCAGCAGTATTCTTGCGTAATCTCGATCCAAGAGGAAAATTGTCAGCTGCTCCAGAATCTAATGGGGATATAGGTGTGAATAATGTGGATCAGTTTACGTGGAGACAGATGCTTGATTTCTACACGTGTACGGAGTGCGGCCGATGTCAGGATGTATGTCCAGCCTATTCCAGTGGATTATCCCTCTCACCAAAACTCTTGATGATGGATTTACGCGACAATCTAAAAGAGAGCGGACAATTAACAGCCTCTAAATCCCAAAATGGGAGTCCTTCGAAAGAACTTGTTGGAGATGTTATTACTGAAGAGGTTTTGTGGGCTTGTACATCCTGTTACGCATGTGACCAGGAGTGCCCGCTTTTCATTGAACATATTTCCCCCATTGTGGATATGCGTCGATACTTAATCATTGAGGGTCGTGTTGAAGACGAGCTGCAAGATGCATTAACAAACCTGGCTAGGTATGGGAATTCATTCGGAAAATCAGCAAGAGCGCGCGCACGATGGACCCGAAAACTTGAACCAAAGATAAAGGATGCCCGCAAAGAAGAAGTGAAATATCTGTGGTTCTTAGGAGACTATGCTTCTCTTAGCCCGACTTTAGCTGACATTACTCAGAAAACCGTCGAAGTATTCCAAAATGTTGAATTGGATTTTGGAATTTTATACGAAGGAGAACAAAACTCTGGGAATGACGTTCGCAGGGTTGGTGAAGAAGGTTTGTTTGAAATGCTTGTTGAAAATAACATTGCTGAAATAAACAAATCTAAACATGAAGTTATCATTACTACCGACCCGCACACCTACAATACTCTACTCAATGAATATCCATCAACGAATGGAGACTCCGTTTCAGTATTACATTATTCAGAACTACTAGATCAATTGATTTCCTCCGGGAAACTTAACTTTAGTAAAAAATTAAACTTCAATGTTACTTATCACGATCCATGTTATTTGGGTCGATACAATGATATCTACGATGCTCCAAGAAGAGTCATTGAAGCAACGGGATGCACGATCACCGAAATGCCTAGAAATCGCGATAAAGCTTATTGCTGTGGTGCCGGCGGTGGGCGTATCTGGATGTCAGAAGGAGAAATAACTGAAAGACCCAGTGAATCGCGCATAGAAGAAGCAGTGGAATTAACTGATGTTACAGATTTTATCGTCGCATGTCCCAAAGATGTCACGATGTATCGTGATGCTGTGAAAACAACAGGGAATGAAGAAAATATCGAAGTAAAGGATCTCATCGAATTAGTCCATGCTGCACTATGATCAGGGTGCCCATAGCAGCAAAACTTACACTAGGTTTTATAATAATTATCCTTTTTACCAGTGTAGTTTTTACGATTGTAGGGACTATATTAATAAGGGACCGGATATTATCAGACGCTCGAGACAAGTTACGCTACGATCTTGATACTGCAAGAGAAATCTATCTCGAAAAATTAAACCACATCAATAATATCGTTCGGTCCGCAGCAAATACATCATGTGTTTATGAAGCATTACAAACTGGAAATCAACAATATGCAGTAGATTGTTTGACAATTGCGAAAATCGGCGAAGGTCTGGATATTCTGACAGTAACAGACAAATTCGGAAATGTCGTTATTCGAACAAGCAACATGAATGTGATAGGTGATGATAGAAGCAATGATGAAATAATCAGAGATGTACTTGATACACAAGCTCCTGTATTCGGTACAATGATTATCAATGATGAAGATATAAAAAGGGAATCACCTGCACTCGCTGAAAATATTATGCTCAACTCTGATCAAAAAAAAGAAGGCATGATCCTGATTTCTGCAGCGCCCGTCTTTGATGCGGATTTATCAATTATGGGCGTAATTTATGGTGCAATTCTATTAAATTCAAACATTGATATTGTTGATAATATCCGCGAAACGGTTTTTCATAATTTAAGATACAAAGGCAAAGATATCGGCGTAGCATCAATTTTTCAGGACAAGGTTGGGATTTCCACATATATCAAAGATCAAGACGGATCCAGAGCCATAGGTACTTCCATCTCTGAAGATATATATAACCAGGTAGTTGGTGAACAAAGAAGATGGATTGGACGCGACAACATTGGGGATAGCTGGTATATCTCGGCTTATGAACCAATAAAGGATATCAATTACAACACGTCCGGCATACTTCATATTGGAGTTTTGGAACAAAGATACCTGGACGTAATCGACCAGACCACAATTGCATTTCTAGGTATAACAATTCTTGTTTCAATTGCTGCCTTGAGTTTTGCATATTTCATATCAAGAAGAATATCCATCCCAATAAATAAATTAGTTACTGCCTCGAGAGAAGTAGCTGACGGGAACTTTGAAACCAGAGTAGATTTAAAGTCTATCCCGAACGATGAACTTGGTGAATTGGCGCAAGCTTTTAATGCCATGGCGCTGACTTTTCAAGAACGCGACGAAAAAATTAAGGATTTTACAAAGAGCAAGATCATGGAGTCTGAAAAATTGGCTATGATTGGCCAGCTTTCAGCAAACGTTGCTCATGAATTAAATAATCCCATGCAGGGGATAGTCACTTATGCCCACCTGCTGCTAGAAAAGATGCCTGAAGAAACTAACGACCAAAGGTATGTACAAAAAATTGTTAATCAGGCTAATCGATGTAAAAATATCATCCGGGGTTTATTGGATTTTGCCAGGCAGCAAAAACCTGACATAACGTTGAGCGATATTAAACTTAGTATTGAACGATTGTGTGTCTTTGGTTGAGAACCAAGCGATATTTCATAACATCGAAATTACGAAAGAATTCGAAGCAAAATTACCCAGTATTTATATTGATCCATCCCAAATTGAGAGAGTTTTTATCAATATTATTATTAATGCTGCTGAAGCTATGGAGACCATCGGACATCTTCATTTAGAAACAAGCTATGAAACCGATGATGAATTTGTTGAAATTCGCATCACCGATTCTGGACCGGGAATCCCGGAAGAAGATTTAAAAGAAATCTTCGATCCCTTTTACACCACAAAAGACGTGGGCCATGGAACAGGTCTGGGATTGGCTATCAGCTATGGGATTGTAAAAGAACACAATGGTGATATTCGCGTAAAAAGTATTTTAGGAAAAGGAACAACTTTTATCGTGAAATTACCAGTGAAATTGGCAGTTCAAGTTTAAGCAATGATTGACACCTATAAGATACTAATTATTGACGACGAGGAAATCGTCTTAGATTCTTGCACCGAAATCCTTGCTGTTGAAGATTATCTAATCAACACAGCTAACAATGGAATTCTGGGATTGGAGCTTTTGGAAAAGGTTCAACCAGATATTGTGTTTGTTGATTTGAAAATGCCCGGATTATCTGGACTGGATGTTTTAGAAAAGATCCATGCAATCGACCCTTCTATTGTTACAGTGGTCATCACCGGTTACGCGACCATCGATTCTGCTGTTGAAGCAATGAAGCACAACGCCTACGATTTTCTACCAAAACCCTTCACTCCAGATGAGCTTCGCTTGCTGACCAAAAGAGGTCTAGAAAAACGGAAATTAATATTAGAGACCATCGCTCTCAGGAGAGAGAAGGAACTCTTACAGGAAAACTTTGCTGCAATTGTTTCGCATGAACTCAAATCACCCCTCGGAGCCGTTCAACAGAATTTATATTTTCTAATTGATGAATTATCCGATTTACTATCCGAAGAACAAATTGAAAGATTTCAACGAATAAAAACCCGTATATCGGATCTCCTCGAATTAATAAATACCTGGCTGCGAGTATACTCTACCGATTTGGATACCCTCAAGGAAAGTTTTAAACCGGTTCACATTTCTACTCTAATTAATAATGCTGTTGAAAGCGTAACAACGCATGCCACACGTAAGGATGTAGAAATTATTTCCGCAATTGAAGAACCAATAAGTGATATTCTCGGGGATGAAGTAACAATCACTGAAGCAGTGACTAATATCTTGAATAATTCAGTAAAGTATTCCCATGCAGGTAGCAAAGTACTGATAGACAGTCAAGAAATAGATAACACCTTCATTCTGACGATTACTGATTCAGGCGTTGGAATATCTGACGAGGATCTTCCATTAATATTCAATGATTTTTACAGCGGCAAAACTAATAAAAATATTCAAAAGGGAGTCGGTATTGGATTAGCCATTAGCAAAAGAATAATCGAAATTCACGGTGGTTCAATTTCCGTCGAAAGTGAATTGGGTAAAGGTAGCAAGTTCGAAATTATTTTACCGATATTGGAGAATAGTTACAATCCAATTCAACAACCGAGTCTAATTACCCACAAATAATTAAGGAGTATAAGATGAGCGAAAGCACAAGATTATTGATTATTGATGATGACCCTGATTTTGTCTCAGGGATCAAATCAATCCTCGAAAAAGCTGAATATGATGTCAGCGTTGCTTACAACCCTAAAGACGGTTTTGATGCTCTTGAAAAGGACCCACCTGATTTACTGCTGTTGGATGTCATGATGGGGCGAGGAGCAGAGGGGATTATGTTGGCTCGCAAGCTTAGAAAGGATCCAGTTCTAAGGGAAGTTCCAGTATTGATCATTACTGGAATTCGAGAACAGATAGCATATCTTTTCCCAGGTGAGCAGGTGCATCCAGGTTTTGTAGCCGTAGATGAATTGGTTGAGAAACCGGTCGATCCTGAATTCCTTTTAGACAGAGTAAACGCACTACTCAAAGCATCCGAAGAGCGAAAAAAACAAACAAGTTAGTCTAACTAACTAACTCAATTTAGGAGACGATTTTATGGAAGCAACCCTCACATTTAGCAAAGAAATTGCTAACTTACTATACGCACAACATGGTAATCCGATTAAGGATTGCATCCAGTGCGGAACTTGCTCGGGCTCTTGTCCAGCAGTTGAATATATGGATCACTCTCCCCGCCAACTTATCGCTATGATCGGTGCAGACATGAAAAATGATGTGCTAGCAAGCAACACTTTTTGGTCATGCGCATCATGTTACCAATGCAATGTTAGATGTCCTGCGGGGATAGATATCGCCGGCATGATGTATGGTCTAAAGCGATACACCATGTGGAAAGATGACTTCAAAGAAAATCTGGTTGGACCTCAATTCTCTGAAAGTTTTATGAAAATGATCATGAGAACAGGAAGGTCTTTCGAACCGGTTTTAGCTCCTACTTATGTGTTTAAACTTGGCGCAAAAGATATGTTCCAGGAAGCATTGATGGCCACTTCCCTGTTTTTAAAGGCAGGATGTCCCTGGTACCAAAGAGGATCAAACGGCTCGACAATTTCAAGAAAATGGTAAAGAGGATAATTCCCTTTGGAGGTACCGCATGAAGAAATTCGCATACTACCCCGGATGTTCTCTTGAAAGCTTATCGTTGAGCTATCACCAGTCAGCTATCGAAACTACAACAGCGCTAGACGTAGAACTCAAAGAAATCGAGGACTGGAACTGCTGCGGTGCAACTGCATATTTCCATGCTGACGAATTACTAGCGCATACATTAGTAGCTCGAAATCTAGCGATAGCCGAAAAAGATGGTTTGGATTTTGTTGCTCCTTGCAGCGCTTGTTATAAAAATGCATACTTCACCAATGAACAATTACATGAAGAACCAGATCTCGCAGATCATATTAATTTTGCTCTTGAGGAGGATAACCTGCATCTGGATGGAACCATCAATGTAAAACACCTGATGGAAGTATTCATTGATGATATTGGTTTGGAGGAGATTAAAGGTAAAGTAATCCATCCGTTAGAAGGATTGCGTGTTGCTCCATATTACGGCTGCCAACTGGTTCGTCCAAGAAAAGATGGTGAAAATGTAGAAAACCCGCAATTTTTTGAAGATTTGTTGAGCGCCATTGGAGCAGAACCAGTTGATTATGGTACCAAAATGCGCTGCTGCGGAGGCTCATTGATCATGACAAATCGTGAAGCTGCTCTGGATATGGTATTCCAACTTCTTCTAGATGCAACTAAAAGCGAAACGGATGTTATCGCCACGATTTGCCCTTTATGCAATGTAAACCTTGAAGCTTATCAGAAGCAGGTTAACCAAGAGTACAAATCTGAATTCAGAGTACCTGTGATGTACTTCACACAGCTGATCGGCATAGCGCTAGGTATTGACCCAGAACGCTTGGGAATTGGTAAAGAATTAGTTTCTTCTGCTGAACTTGAGAAATTTGCCGCAGCTGAAACAGGTTGATTTCTGTTCTTTTGATTGCAAATATATAAAGTCACCAAATTTAGATAGCACATCTCGAAAGGAGCAAATCTATGAGTGAAAAAGTTGGAGTATACATCTGCCATTGTGGCACAAACATCGCTAAAACAGTCGATGTTGAAGATGTCGCTACATGGGCTGGTGAGCAACCCAACGTAGAAGTCGCCCGGGAATATAAATTTATGTGTTCCAGTTTGGGTCAAGACCTGATTGAAGAGGACATAAAAGAAAAAGGTCTTACCAGGGTGGTTGTCGCGTCTTGCTCACCACATATGCATGAAAAAACATTTAGAACCGCCTGCGAAAGAGCCGGGATGAATCCCTTCTTTTTCGAAATGGCAAACATTCGAGAGCACAATTCATGGACAACGGATGATAAACCTGCCGCCACTCAAAAAGCGAAAGCGCTTACGAATGCAGCAATTGAACGCGTTGTTTTCAACCAACCGCTTGAACCAATCCCAGTGGAAATTAACCCGAACACGCTTGTTGTGGGAGGTGGGATTGCCGGAATAACATCTGCACTTGAATTAGCTGATGCTGGATACCATGTATACCTCGTCGAAAGAGAACCTTCCATCGGCGGACACATGGCTCAATTAGATAAAACATTTCCTACCCTGGACTGTTCAGCCTGTATCTTGACTCCAAAAATGGTGGACGTCGCTCAGCATCCTAACATTACACTGTTGACCTACAGCGAAGTTGAAAAGGTAGACGGATATCTTGGGAATTTCTCCGTCGCTGTACGTAAAAAAGCCCGTTACGTCAATGAAGAACACTGCACTGGCTGCGGAATTTGTATCGAAAAATGCCCATACAAAGTGGTCGACAACGTTTTCGAATCAGGTTTAGGGGTTCGCAAAGTAATTTACAGACCCTTTCCCCAGGCAGTACCGAAATATCCCGTAATTGATACCGAAAATTGTGTTTATTTTCAGAGAGGTAAATGCAAAGCTTGCCAGTTATTCTGCCCAACAGAACCAAACTCTATTGATTTTGAACAAGAAGATGAGATACTTCAGATAGATGTAGGGAATATTATCTTAGCGACTGGATACGATCTCTTCGATGTCAGTAAGATCCCACAGTATGGTTATGGTAAATTGGCTAATGTCTTTACAAGTATTGAATTTGAACGCATGGTAAACGCCTCCGGTCCGACGGATGGAAAAATCGTTATGAGGGATATGGAAACACCTCCTAAGAGTGTCGTCATCGTGCACTGCGTTGGTTCACGAGATGAAAATTACCATAAATATTGTTCAAAAGTCTGCTGTATGTATTCTCTGAAATTTGCCCATCTGGTTCATGAGAGAATTCCTGATGCTGAGGTATACAACTGTTATATTGACATGCGTACACCTGGGAAAGGATACGAAGAATTTTACAACCGGCTTTTGGATGAAGGGACGCACTTTATCCGTGGAAAAGTTGCTGAAGTAACAGACGTCGCTCGCACGGAAGAAGAAGAAGGCAAACTCATCGTCCAGGTGGCTGATACAATGATTGGCAAGCAAAGACGGATCCCAGTTGATATGGTCATTCTTAGTCCTGCAATGGAAGCCCGCAGTGATTTAAAAGAAATTTCTCAACTATTCAAGATGGGCTGCGACTTTGATGGATTTTTCGTTGAACGACATCCCAAATTGGATCCAATCGCTACCATGACGGATGGTATTTACATCGCCGGCGCTTGCCAAGGTCCCAAAGATGTACCTGACAGTGTGTCACAAGGCGCTGCAGCAGCAGCCCGTGTTGGAAGTCTAATCAGCAGGGGTACTGTAATGATGGAACCGATTCGGGCAACCATTAACCAGGAAGAATGCTCAGGCTGCCGGATTTGTAATACGATGTGTCCATACAACGCCATTGTGTTCCATGAGGATCGGGCTGTATCCGAAGTTATCACAGCGCTTTGCCAGGGTTGCGGCACTTGTGTAGCCGCATGTCCAAGTGGTGTAATCTCTGGAGCGCACTTTACAAATGACCAATTGTTCTCCCAGATCGAAGGAATTCTGTGGGATGTTCGTTCAGAACCCGAATTGGTACCTGGTGATTAGGAGATGAATAATGAGTGAACAATTCGAACCTGTAATCGTAGGATTTTTATGCAACTGGTGCTCATACAGAGCAGCTGATCTGGCAGGCACCGCACGTATCCATTACGCGCCAAATATGCGTCCCATCCGAGTTATGTGCAGTGGTCGGGTGGATCCGCAGTTTGTCTTAAAAGCGCTTCGTGAAGGCGCAGATGGTGTTATGATCGCTGGCTGCCACCCTGGTGAATGCCACTATGTTAACGGAAATATCAAAGCTCTTCGACGTTTTATATTATTGAAGAAGATGCTGAAACAACTTGGTGTTGAAGAAGATAGAGTCCAGATTGTTTGGGCTTCCGCTTCAGAAGGAATAATTTTAGCCGAAGCGGTCAACAAAATGACGGAACAAATCCGAGAGTTAGGTCCTCTAAATTGGAATGAGACTGTTTTGGGCGGCGGGAATGGGTATGGAAAACCCGCACCAGTTGAGAGCGTACCCACACCGGAGGAGGTATAACATGTCAGATAACGGCAAACCTAAATTAGCAATGTACTGGGCGTCATCATGCGGTGGTTGTGAAATTTCGATATTGAATATCCATGAAAATATATTGGTGGTTGACGAAGTATTTGATATCGCATTTTTCCCTTGTATCGCTGATTTCAAGACCAAAGATGTAGAAGGATACGAGGATGGTTATATAGATGTTTGTCTGTTTAACGGTGCCATTCGAAATTCTGAAAATGAAGAAATGGCAAAGTTATTACGGAGAAAATCAAAAGTTTTGGTGGCTTACGGTTCATGTTCATATGAAGGATGCATTCCTGCCCTATCGAACTTGACCACCAAAGACGCGACTTTTAATACGGTTTATCTGGACAACCCATCCATAGACAATCCTGATAGATTACTTCCACAGACAAAATTTGATGTTCCTGAAGGCGAACTCGAACTCCCCTTTTTCTACCACACAGTAAAATCGCTGGATCAAGTGGTGGACGTGGATTATTATCTTCCTGGTTGTCCACCAGAACCCCCCAAATCTGGGCAGTTATGCAAGTCGTTGTCGGCAGCTCTTACTGAAGGTGCCCCACTGCCCCCCTCAGGATCAATTGTTGGTGCACGAGATGTCGCAGTTTGTGAGGAATGTCCTTTAGAAAAGGAAGAAAAATCAATCACTCGATTTTTCAGACCATATGAAATCACTCCAGAACCAGGTGTATGCTTACTTGAACAAGGATTGGTTTGTATGGGAATCGCGACCAGAGCTGGATGTGGGGCACTTTGTCCCCAGGTCGGGATGGGCTGCAGGGGTTGTTATGGACCCTTGGAAGGTGTTGAGGATCAAGGAGCAAAAATGCTATCCGCGATCGCTTCAGTGATAGGTGTTGGAAGTCCGGAAATGGAAGAAGATGAACTTGAACGTGAAATTCAAGCCGTCGTTGATACAATACCGGATCCAGCTGGTACCTTTTACAGGTTTAGCATGGCTCATTCATTCCTGAGAAGGGCAAATTTGAACGGCGATGAGAAAGGAGAGGCATAATGAAACGTGTAACAATTGATCCGATCACCCGCTTGGAGGGCCACGGAAGGATTGAAATTTTTCTCAATGAGGAAGGGAATGTAGATAATGCATATCTACAGATACCTGAACTGCGAGGGTTTGAGCAGTTTTCTGTAGGTCGCCCAGTTGAAGAAATGCCTCGCATCACAAACCGCATCTGTGGTGTATGTCCCGAAGCTCACCACATGGCGGCAACCAAAGCTCTTGATGCTCTATTCCATGTGGAACCCCCTTCAGTTGCCAAGAAGATCAGGGAGATGTTTTATGCATCATTCTATTGTACTGATCACACAGTACACTTTTACGCTTTAGGCGCACCTGATTTTGTCATTGGACCAGATGGACCTCCGGCTGAAAGGAATATCCTTGGTGTAATCCATAAAGTTGGCGTGGAGATTGGTAAAGAAGTGATCTTTTGCCGGAAACGAAACCATGAAGTTATCGCCATGTTAGGCGGTCGTGGAATCCATCCGGTTGCAGGTTTGCCAGGCGGATGGAGCAAATCTGTTAATGAGGAAGAACGTCAAGAAATTGAAAAGGCTGCCAGAGAAAATGTTGATTTCGCCTTATTCAGCCTAAAATTATTCGCGGATGTCGTATTAGCGAACCAGGCATACGTGGATTTGATCCTCTCTGATGCATTCACCCACAATACATACTACATGGGTACTGTTGACGAGAATAACTTGATTAACTTTTACGATGGCAAGATCCGCGTGACCGATCCCGAAGGCAATGAATTCGTAAAGTATGATTCCAAGGATTACGCTGATCATATCGCAGAACACGTTGAACCCTGGTCGTATCTCAAATTCCCGTACTTGAAGGGTGTGGGCTGGAAGGGATTTGTAGATGGGATGGACAGTGGTGTATACTGCGCCACTCCGTTATCCCGATTGAATGCTTCTGATGGGATGGCTACTCCAAAAGCACAGGAAGAATTTGAAAAGTTCTACGAAACATTAGGTAGTGAAAAAGTAAATGGACGATACAAACCTGTCCACCACCGCCTGGCCACCCATTGGGCTCGCCTGGTCGAACTGCTTTATGCCTCTGAACGCATGCTGGAACTTGCCACTGATCCCGAAATCACGGATCCAAATGTACGCTCACCGGTGACAGAAACACCAGACGAAGGTATTGGATCAGTTGAAGCGCCGCGTGGTACGCTTACCCATCATTACAAAACTGATGAAAACGGGATTTTGACGGATGTAAACCTAATTGTTGGAACAACAAACAATTATGCGCCTATCAATATGTCAGTAAAAAAGGCAGCCGAAAATCTGATTACGGGAGGCAATGTCACCGAAGGACTCTTGAACATGGTCGAAATGGCTTTCCGAAATTATGATCCCTGCATGTCATGCGCCACACACTCTCTGCCTGGCCAGATGCCGCTGGAAGTGGTGATTCGTGACTCAAACGGCGATGAACTTGAACGATTAAGCCAATTTATCGACTGACCCAAACCATAATTCAGCCTTGCGGAGTGAAAGGGATTTCGCAAGGCTGAGTAATTTCGATGAAAACAATAATCATAGGTCTCGGGAATCCAATACTCACCGATGATGGTGTTGGCGTTCTTTGCGCGCTTGAAATCGAGAAATTGCTTTCCTTCGAAATCCAAGCCGATATCGACGTGACCGAAGCGAGTGTAGGTGGAATTCGCTTAATGGAGACAATGGTTGGTTATGATCGTGCAATAATTATCGATGCGATCATGAGCAAAAACGGTCACAAACCCGGCACAATTCAGAAACTTACGCTTGATGACCTGCGTAATATTAGTCCTACCCAACACAGCACAACCGCACACGACACGTCTCTAGTTACCGCTTTTGACATGGGCACTAGATTAGGTTTACATCTGCCATCTCAAATACAGATATATGCAATTGAAGTTGAAAATGTTTATGACTTTAGTGATAAACCAAATCCCGAAGTAGCCAAAGCTATTCCGATAGTTACATCTATGGTAATGCAGGACATACAATAGAACTAACTTTATCAATAGCTTATATTGATCAATCGAAACTCATTTAAATCACATAAGAAAAAAAGGAGGAAAATATGATATCCCCCGAAGTACTTCGCAGGTTTCCATTTTTCTCAAAGTTAAGCCTGGAACAAATTCAAACCCTATCTAAACTTGCTAAAGAAGAAACAGTCGACGTAGATCATTTCTTCTTCAGAGAAGAAGAGATAGCAGAGTATTTTTATTTGTTATTAGAAGGTGCTGTGGCAATTGTTTATGAATTACCTGAACGAGAATTTGATCAAAAAATCTCCGATCAATTTATGCGAACACTGCAAACAAAAGATGTTGTAGTTAGTACAGTTGGACCAGGAGACATTTTCGGTTGGCATGGTATAGTGCCTCCATTCGAAGCCCGAGCTGGCGCCAAAGCAGTCACTCCATGTAGAGTGGTTGCTTTTGACAGTAAATTATTAATGGATGAATTTGAAAAAGACTGCGGTTTTGGATACATTATGACCCAAAAAGCCGCCCAAATAATTAGCGAACGTTTGAGAGATTTGAGGATTGAAACTCTTGCTTCTGTTGCTTGATTTCTAAGGTTTATATGCCTTTCCCTAATACGTCAGGGAAAGGTTTTTCTTTTAATACAGACAAAATCGACATAGCTTAAAGATTCTGATAGAAATTTTCTAAACTTCTGAAACATGCTGCACTCAATTTATGCCCAACATCGTCTTCACAATATGTTACTTTTCCACTAGCATTTCTTAAAATTTCAACCGTCTCTCGCGCTCTCTCGACAGGTACCAATTTATCTCTTGTGCCATGGGTTAGAAATATATTAACACCCTCCAGCGGCTCACCTTCAATATATTTTTCTACATCGTTTGGAACAAATCCAGATAATCCAGCCGCAGAATGAAAAATTGCAGGATTTAGAATTAAGAAGGAAAGTCCCAGAGCAACACCTTGACTGAATCCCACGAAGGAAATATTTTCAATATATTCATCCAAGATATATTTAGAATTTATTACTTGATGGATTACTTCAAATGCAGGATAAAAATCTTCAATAAGCGGCCAATTCCGATCTATTTGTTTTTGCCACCCAAATCCACCCCAGGGTGTAGAATAGATTCCCCGGGGAGCGATGAGCATCGCTTCCTTAGGTAACCTTGATTCGAAGATCCACATTGAATCCTCATCACCTGTCCAGCCGTGTAACAGCAAGATCAATTGACTTGGTCTTTCACTTATTGGAATTCTAATACGAGCGACAGTATTACCAATTTCAATGAGGCTCGTTTGAGTGATATGATTGTACATTCGATTATTTTCCGGTTATTGACTAAAAATTATTCAGCCGATTTTTTGACCACCCATCCCATTATAGATAATATGATCCAAATGATAATTAATGGCAGTAATCCCGCGATCAGGCATACCAATCCAGTGATGGCAGCATTTTTGCCGTAGATAAGGTAAATGAGACCATCTCCTACAATGAAGAGAATGATTATCCCACCAATGAGAAGCCGGATATTTGTCTGGCGCGCATACTTTCTAAGGTCACGTGACATTTTTATTTAAGTTGGGCAAATTTTAATATCAAGAAATTTTGATTAATCCGTAAAGAATTTTATTACTATTAGGGTAAAATATATCAGTGACACAAACACAAGGATGGAAAGAATTATATTCCAAGGAAATTCAACAAGCCGAAGATGCCCAGTTGTCTGGGAATGAAGGCAGGGCAAGAGTTTGTGCACGACGTGCAGCAGGTATCGTTATTGGAGAGTATCTTTCTCGAATCGATGGTGACTTTATCGATCATGGTGCATATGATAACTTAAGATACTTTATTACGCTGCCGGATGTCTCACCCAGACTGAAAGAAATTGTTTCATATTTCGTTTTACGGGTGGATGTAAACCACGAACTACCTATTGATGTTGATCTAATTGAAGAAGCACAAAAACTTAAAGGTGAATTTGATTTCGTTTGATAGGGAAAATTTATGAACATTGTATATGAATTATTCGAAAACCTTAATGAATTTATTTCTGATATTCCTGCCGACAGCATTGTCAGTAAAACGATATATAAAAGTGAAAATCAGAAGGTTATATTATTTGGCTTTTCATCCGGTCAGGAATTGTCCGATCATACATCTTCATCCAATGCCATAATTCATATAATAAAGGGTGAAGGTGTCATTCAAGTTGGGGGTGATACGATATCAGCAGTTTCGGGTACCTGGCTCCATCTAAAACCAGACCTTCCACATAGTGTGAAAGCTTTATCTGATTTATTTATGCTTCTCTATCTTTTCCCCGAATAATAATATTACTTAATAAATCCACATCGGATTTGAATTGATCCTTTACTATCCAATATGCAAGGAATTCCTTAATGAGAATTATCGCGATTACATCTGGAGATTACGGAGAAAGGCACGTTGCAAACATTAACAAACATAAACCAGAGAATTGGACTATAGTCACCTGGCAAGCGCCAACTGTTTACCCGCTCGTAATTGACTACCCTGAAGAATTCCTTCCTGCATCTTTGCCTGAATTTGATTTAATCCTTTCTTTCGGTGAACACCGCGCGATTGCAGAGCTCATTCCAGAAATTTCAATTATGACGAGTGCAAAATCCGTGATCGCATCAGTGGACAATGAAGCCTGGCTGCCGCGTGGTTTAGCGAGGCAGCTTCGTGGATGGCTTGAAAAATTATCTGCCGTATGCGTGACCCCGAAACCTCTTTGCTCCCTAACTGCAACGGACTATTTAGAATCACGCTACAAACGTGTAAATTACCTGGATGATAGTATTAGTGAATTTGCAAAATACTTCGGTCAACCTGACATCGATTTAACAATCGATCCTGAAACACGTACTATTACATCATCTATTGTAAACAGAGATGCAGTCTGCGGCTGCGCTCGACACGTTTCAGATGGTTTACAGGGACAATCAGTTGATCAAGCAGAAGAAAAATCAGGTTTACTGCACCATCATTTCCCATGCCTGGCTTCTATGTCAAAAGATGTAGATTTCGGAGACACATTAATGCACGTCTCTGGAAATTTATTAAAGGACAATATTAGTAAACAAGTAAAACCTTTTAAAAGTACACAATATATTTCCCCCGGGAAACGCAGCGATTGAATAAAAGCTTTTAATTTATAAGTATGATTTCGGATTTACCTGTGAGAATTTGGTAAGCACTTAATTTGCCATCATCGTTGTTTCTACCGCTGTTACACCATTCCGTTTTGCGCTCGATTTTTCATTCCTAAAAATTTTCACCGTAGCCATAATCATAAAGATTGCGCGTGCGCCTGTTACCATTATCAATAAACCACTTACGATGGCAGCAAGTATCAATAATATTAATTTCAAAATAGATGGTACAACAATTTTCCATTTAGGATATATCAATATATTTTGGTATAGTTCAGAAACAAATTCTGGACGTGGTTGGATAGGTTTGAGGATTTTTTCTAAATCTAACTCTAATTCGCTGATGTTTGATTTTCTAATATCTTGTGATGCCTTCATACTGTTTCCTCCACAGGATACGCTACCAATCCAATCGTTCCCGGTCCCAAATTTGCCGCTATCCCAATTGAAAGTTCTGTCAAGATTAATTCTTTGTAGTGGAATTTACTTTTTACAATTTCTAACAGATAATTTCCATCTTTGTGATCTTCCGCGTGGACAACAGCAATATTTACGAGTTGCTCTTCCAATCTTGTCAGCATTTGATTAACAACGAAATCCAGTGCTCGACGTCTTGTGCGCACTTTGGCACCCGACTCAAGGATCCCGTCACGAAGCACAATGATTGGTTTTACATTTAAAATTGAAGCAAACACTGCTTCAAGTGCTCTCACTCGACCGCTCATACGAACATATTCAAAAGTACCTAAGGTAAAAATCACATTTATGTTCCAGGCGATATATTTCATTCTGGCAATGATTTTATCTAGAGAAGTATCGATGCGATCCAATTCTCTTGCCTCTCGACACATAAAACCTTGTGATGCAGTTCCTGCGCAGGAGTCAATTGGAACTATGTTAAATTTCCCTTTTAGCTCTTCAGCAGCCAAAAAAGCAGATTCAAACGTTCCTGAGAGCTTGCTTGTTACATGTATCGACAATATGTCATCACCTGGATTCGCGATTTCACTATAGAAATCGATGAACTGCTGCGGTGTAGGCTGTGATGTCTTTGGGATCATGCCACTTTCTTCTACTAATTTATAGAATTCGCTGTTGCTCAAATCCACACCCTGTAAAAATGTTTTATCTCCAAAATGGATATTGATGGGAATAGTATCAATTTTAAACCGTTCTGCCCATCCACCAGGTAGGTCACCTGCGCTATCCATGACGATTCTCAACATTCATGCACCTCAGCCAAACTTCACACTGCTTTCCTATTTCTCATGTTGGTGGTGAGCCATCTCATCACGTAATGAAAGTAATGTCCGGTGATACAAGCTTTTTATTGCGCCTTCTGTTCTTCCCATAATCAGTCCAATTTCAGCGTTAGATAAGTGGTCTACATATTTCAAAAGTAGTAATTGTTGCCTTTCTGGTGGTAAGTATTTTAATATTGTGATTAACTGTTCTTGTTCTTCGGAAACTAATAATTCTTGCTCAGGGTGATTTTGGCTGTGCGTTGCCAAATTCCCTTCATCCAAAGTTATTTCTTTTTTACGGCTGTTATCCCGGTACCAATTTGCAACCAGGTTATGCGCAATACGATACAACCATGCCGAGAAAGGTAAGCCTCTGTTGTCATAATTCCCAATATGTTTTAATGCTCGGTAGAAAACCCTCTCAGTTAAATCTTCGGCATCGAAAGTATTGCCTGTTCGATAATATATATATGTAAATATCTTACTTACGTAACGTTCATACAGCATACCAAAAGCATCACGATCACCGCTCGATGCAAGGACGAGTATCTCATCATCACTTTTACCAGACATTTTTAATAACCATACTGCCCGGTTTTCGATCGCTGGCATGAAGAACGAAACAAAAATAATTAGCTGTATATGTTGCTATTAGAAACCCCATTATTATTCAAAAGTTGCTTGGAGTATAACATGTTCCTTTGCTGGATTCTTAGCTTGATTCTCCTTGAAATATCCATTTTCAGGTATAATAAATTTACATGGGGATGAAAGGTCTCGACGGGAGAGGCTAGCCCCGGATTGCGGGCCGAGAGGCGCCGATCTCGATAAATCAGCGCAAACAATTAAGTGCCGAACGCACTGAATATGCTGCTCTTCCACTCGCCGCATAAGCGAGTTTACGAGCGCATGACCCTATAGAAAGGGTCACGTCCACTTATCCCCAACTCTGGTCGGGTATAAGGATGGGCGTCAAAAAGGCCGGAGTGCTGCATGATATACACCGCTAAACGTGCAAAAGAGAGACTTTCGGGTCTCAGCGGTTAGCCATACTGGAGCCCTTGTTGGTCTGGACCAGTCTGGTAAATCCTTACGACCGACTACGCTCGTAGACGTTCGAGGGACGAATCTTTCGGACTCGGGTTCGATTCCCGACATCTCCACCTAAAACACCACTTCGCAATTCAATAAGTGGTGTTTTATTTTTTTACTTTTAAAACTAATCCCTTTAAATATAAACCTTCCGGGAAATTTAATGCAACCGGATGATCTGGACTTTGATAAAGATAATTCATCACGCGTGTTTCAACTCCTGCGTCAAGAGCGGCATCCGCCACAATTTTTGAAAACAGATTTTGATTTACCCCACCTGAACATGAAAAAGTGAATAGCGTACCTTCATCCCGTAGCAACTTAAATGCTAAAAGATTGATATCTTTATAACCCCGAGCAGCACGTTGTACGGTGGCTGGAGTATGTGCGAATTTCGGGGGATCCAAAATAATCAAATCAAATTTTTTATTTATATCTCGAAAATTTCGTAACTGTTCAAATACATCACCTTCC
This sequence comes from uncultured Chloroflexia bacterium, assembly GCA_963753725.1. Taxonomy (GTDB): domain Bacteria; phylum Chloroflexota; class Anaerolineae; order Anaerolineales; family UBA4823; genus CAVWDI01. The sequence continues at coordinate 212,679 of CAVWDI010000017.1, forward strand.
AACCATTTGACAGTATTCAAATCGTACCCGTTACGCTTTTCGTTCTCTTTAGCTATGGATAATGAATCACCTGATGAATCAATCCCTACAACGGAATTTGCTGCTCCATATAAAGCGTTTAATGAAAATCCACCCGTATAACAAAAACAATCTAAGATATCTTTTCCCGCTGCGAATCTACGAAGTAAAATCCGGTTTAATTTTTGATCCAGGTAAAAACCAGTTTTATGGCCGTTCTTTTAAATCAATAAAATATTTTATTCCACCTTCTTCTATTTCTAGAAATTCATCAAGCTCATTACCGTAGACAGTTCCTGCTTTTTTGGGCAAACCTTCCAATTTTCGAATATCACTGTCAGACCGTTCATAAATACTTGAAACATTGGTCAACTCAATTAATAAATCTATCAATAATTCTCGCCATCGTTCAGCCCCCGCGCTAAGTAACTGCATAACTAATGTATTACCGTAGCGATCCACTACAAGACCAGGTAATCCATCCGATTCAGCATTTACCAATCGTATTGCGTTTGAAATATTCTTGCTGTGGAGATTATCCCGGTATGAAATAGCCTGTGACAATCTTGTTGTAAAAAATTGTATGGTCACAGGTTCTTTTTCAACCCATGACCATACCCTTATTCGTATTTTTGAATTGGGGCTGTAAGCTCCATAACCTAGAAATTCTCCCCTATTGGATATTATCCTGACCGTCTCACCCGATTTTGGGGTACCTATTACAGATTCTATCGCGCTGGTGAATACCCATGGATGTCGACGTAGTAGAGATTTCTCACGTTTTTTCTTGATCTTGACTTCGTACATCAAAAATCAAATTATTCCAACTTGCTTTCCCGCAATCTCAATATCTTCCATCGCTTTATCTATTTCATCCGCTTCGTGTGCAGCGGTAATAGTAGCTCTAAGCCGAGCTAACCCCGGCGGAACTGCTGGTGAAACGACTGGTAGTACAAACGAGCCTCTTTTTTGAGCTACCTGCGTCATAGTGTATGCATTTTCGTCACTTCCGCACACGATTGGGACAATCGCCGTTTCCGTGAAAAGTGTGTCAAAGCCTCTTTCTTTAATACCATCAATAAACTGGCGCGTATTATTATTTAATTTCTCAACTCTCCATGGCTCATCTAAAATAACCTTAAAATGCGGCATTTGCAGCAGCGGTTTGAGCGGGAGGCAAAGCTGCGGAAAAAATATAGGCCCGGCTGGCGTGCTTGAAATATTCAATCAATTCATTTTTGCCAGCTATATACCCACCTACCGAAGGGATTGTCTTACTCAGTGTTCCCATCTTGATATCGATCGTTCCCTCCATGTCAAAATGCTCTTCGATACCAGTTCCCATTTTTCCTAATACTCCCACGGAGTGAGCTTCATCAATCATAAGCCATGCGCCATATTTCTGGCACAACTCAACCACCTTTGGAAAATCAACAATATCTCCATCCATGCTGAAAACAGAATCCGCAATGACCAGCTTGGTAGCGTCCGAAGGTATTTTTTCTAATCGATTTTCCAATGCTTCCATATCATTATGTTTGAACCGTAAGAACTTGGCGCCTGACATGATACAACCATCAACTATGCTGGCATGGTTCAACTTGTCACATATTACATAATCACCGCGACCTAATAATGTCGATATTACGGTTAAATTTGTGGCATAACCAGATGAATAAGTTACAGCGGCTTCAGCTTTTTTGAACTCGGCGATCGTTTCTTCTAATTCTTTATGAATTATCAGTGACCCTGCCAGCAGTCTAACCCCATGAGTTCCTGTACCATATTTATCGATAGCGGCTTTTGCCGCTTCATTAATTTTAGGATGACCCACCAAACCGAGATAACTGTAGGATGCGAACATCCCCATTTCTCTTCCATTGACCAGCACACGTGAACCGCCGCGAAGTTCTGATATTGGTTGGTTATAGTAGTACAAATCATTTTCTTGAATAATTTGTACTCTTTTGTTCATAGCGGTTACACGCTGAGCTATCGTATCATTCTCATTATTAAAATCCATCTAATTCTCCTGGTATCTTGCTATCTAAATATGGTTGAAAATTGAATAATATGGAATATGACCAAATATTCCTATAAGAGTTTTAAATTCTCCTCATCAATTATGTTTATATTTAATTTGCGCGCTTTATCCAGTTTTGATCCAGGGTTTTCACCAGCTACTAAATAATTGGTATTTTTACTCACAGAGCTGGTTACCTTACCACCTTTCGACTGAATAAACTCTTTGGCTTCCTGCCTGGATAAAGTTGGTAAGGTTCCAGTGATTACAAATACCATGCCTGAAAAAAGCGCTTCATCATCACTACTTCCGGGTTCAATATCAACGGATGGCCAAACACCTGCGCTACGAAGCTTTTCCAATAATTTGAGGTTTGTTGGAGAGGCAAACCAATCCACAATCGCTTGAGAAATATTAGGGCCAAATCCTTCAATAGATTGTAATTCATCTGCAGAAACTTGGGATAAAGCATCAAGGTTTGGATAATTTCTTGCCAATTCTGAAGCTGCGACTTCTCCAACTCCTCTGATACCCAGAGCAATAATCAATCGCTGCAGTGGTCGCCGGCGAGAAACATCAATTGCAACTAAAAGATTGTCTGCTTTTTTTCCGGCAAATCCTTCCAGTTCAATCAGGTCCTCTCGATTGAGTGTGTAGATATCAGCCACATCATTAATTAATTTTTCAGACACAAGTTGTTCAACAATTTTGATCCCTAATCCGACGATATCCATCGCGCCCCGTGATACAAAATGTTCCACATTACGAATTAATTGTTCCGGACAGGCGGCATTCACGCAGTACCATGCTACTTCACCTGGTATATTCTCGATAGGTTCTCCACAATCCGGACACACTTCGGGGGGAGTAAATTCAATTTCTACACCATTCCGTAATTTCACTACTGGACCGATTATATAAGGAATCACTTCACCGGCTCTTTTTACTTTTACCGTATCTCCTATCCGAATATCTTTCTCGTGAATGAAATCAAAATTATGAAGCGTGGCTTGTTTTACGATTACACCGCCGATGTCGACAGGTTCAAGAATTGCATAAGGCGTCAAGACACCTGTTCTGCCGATATTAATACCAATATCGAGTAATCTTGTCGTAACTTCTTGGGCAGGAAATTTGTATGCAATTGCACTGCGTGGATCTTTACCAACAAATCCCAAATCAGCAGCAAGCACCAGATCATTTATTTTGATTACCATCCCATCAATTTCATAAGCTAATTGTTCTCGCTTCGAATCCCAGGAAACACATTCTTTGATAGCTTCTTCCAACGTACCAAGAAGATATATGTCTTTAGATACTGGAAATCCAAACGATTGTAATAACTGCAATCTATCCCACTGTGTTAAGGGTATATCGCCTTCAGCAGCCACGATTGAATATGCTAAAAGGTTCAACGGGCGTGTGGCAGTCAATACTGGATCAAGTTGTCTCAACGAGCCTGCAGCAGTATTCCTCGGGTTGAGATATGTTTTTTCTCCTTGTTCCTGGAGTTTCCGGTTCAGATTATCAAATTCCTTGAGAAACATAAACACTTCTCCACGAACCACCAGGTATGATGGTGGAACAAGATTCCCTGACTTTACAGGTATTCTTAAAGGAATGGAAGGGATCGTCCGTAAATTTGCGGTTACATCTTCTCCGACTTCACCGTTACCGCGAGTTGCTCCCTGCACAAAAACACCATCTCGATAATGCAGTATTACCGAAAGCCCGTCTATCTTCGGTTCAACCACGAATTCAGTATTAGCAACTCGTTCATCCAGACGATATAAACGTTCATACCAGGCTCGCACCTCATCAGCGCTGAATGCATTCGCTAAACTCAGTATAGGAGCTGGATGCTGGACTTTTGAAAACCGTTCAGATGGCTGGCTGCCAACTCGCTGTGTGGGAGAATCAGAAGCGATCAACTCAGGGTGTTCACCTTCAATCTGCCTTAAATCCGCTAATAACTGATCGAATTCATAATCGCTGATCAGTGGTTCATCTAAAACGTGATATAGGTAGTTATGAAAATTGATTTTATCTCGAAGCTCGGTTACTTTTTCTTCGAGTTCAATTCCTTTATTTCCGGTAAGCATAGGCGGTATTATAGCCCATATAGGCGCTCATTCTGAGTTGAAATTATTGATTATTTTCATTTCTATCAGGATCAAATGAAAAATCAGCGGCGAATAATAACACTAGCGTGATCCATACAAAATCCGCCAGAAATAAATGGACGATCTGCATCCAAATCGGAGCTAATAGAAGTAAATTGCCCAGACCAGCACATAATTGAAGAATAACTCCACCAAATAAAATCCAGGCCAATCGTTTTACCCAGTGGTCTTCATAAAATAGCGACATCATTACACCCAAGAACATTAAATAAAAACCCACTACTACTGCAATTATTGGGTGCCAGATTCGCAGTCGGATTAAGAAATGTGTAGTATTTGAAAAGTCTCCTTTGATTCCTTCAAATAATGATGAGGCCGGAAAAAGTGTATCGCCTAATGCCGTTATTGCGCCCGTCACTCCAATCAAAATCATACCCAAGAATCCCAATACAAATATAATTGTGAGGGATTTTCGTCCTTTAAAATGCATCTGCGAATCAGTTGAAGCCCACCAAGCTGTCAATGTAAGAAATGCCAACAAAATAAATGTGTTGATCAAATGCAGTGCGATCGATATAACCCGTCCAGAGGAAGCATCATTAGCCACCCACTCAAACAACACTAAGCCAGCTCCTACTAATGCCTCAGTTATTATAAAAATCATCGAAAGAACTGCGCCTTTTCGGACTAGGTGCCTCTTTGGATATATTCTAAATGCAAAAATCAGCATCACCAGGACAAGGATTAATGCGATTTCGCTTGTCAAGCGATGGGTAAACTCAATTACAGTTTCAATTTGCGGCGCGCGAGGGACCACTTCCCCATTACACAAAGGCCAGTTACTTCCGCATCCAGCGCCTGAACCAGTAGCACGCACGAAAGCACCCCATAAAATGATGAAAATATTGTATGCCAATACAAACCAGGTATATGCAGTAAAACGCTTAAGTTTCATTCGATTGTGGTTCAAGTTCTCTAACCATTGTTGATTTTCTTTAGAACAATTTCTCTTGGATAGGTTGAATAAACCTTTCTATGGGAAGTCCCATAAGGGATTTAAAAAGGTTTACAGTTTCAGGGGAGAAACCCGAATAGTCATTATTAAAATACCCAAATACCTCGCTGCAGCCATTCAGATGATCGATGATCTGTGATTTCCATTTAGCAAGATTAAATTGGCGGTTATTTCTCACCTTCTTGAATTGTGGATATTGTCCGTGTTTGCCGATCCAGCGTAAATATAGAAAGCTTGTTGTTGGATAGATACACTGCGGTAAACCCGGGTACATGGTTGCAGCCCAACAAATATTGTAAGTTTTCAATAGATCTACAAGTTCTGGCGTTCTTTTGCTTTGATTGATTTCTTCGACAAACCAGGAACTATCCCGAACTTCTACTGCATAGCGAACACCATTCGGCAGCTGCTAATAAAATCAGCCAGCACACCAATCTTTGATGATACAAATACAGCAGGAAACTGGATCAATATTACACCAAGTTTCTCGTCCAAATGACGGACAAATTCAACGAATGACTTCATCTCGTATTCAATCCCAATTAATCCAGCATCGTGTGTAATTCCCCTTGGGACCTTGACAGAAATCTTAAATTGATTGGAAGTATTGTTCTTCCAGCGTTTTATCTTCTCCAAATCAGGAGTTCCGTAAAATGTTGAGTCAATTTCAACGCTGTTATAAATCCGGCTATAATAAGCCAGATATTTGTTTGGCTTCAGTCCTTTTGGATAGAATTCTCCCAACCAATCTTTGAAGCCAAATCCCATCGTTCCAAGATACCAATTGATTTTTTCAGCAGGAGAATACATGACAGAAAATGAGATAATCTTCTATGGAGTTGTGTGGTGCTGGCAAAGCAGACGAGCACGCCGCTTTCTGGATAAGCATAATTTACCATACAAATTTGTCAATATAGATAAAGATGTTGAAGGAGAACAATTCGTCTTGGAGAATAACAATGGTATGAGAAGCGTTCCGACAATACTTTTTCCAGATGGCACAATATTAGTCGAGCCAAACAATAATGAAATTGCCAAGGTTTTGAATATATAATAAGAATTTTCTGTGATTGAACTTTTAACCCTCACCTTTGACCCCCAAAAATTTTAACTAGCCAACAGTTACAATGTTCTTATCCAATACGACCAGTAATATATCTTTCCGTAAGTTCATTTTCTGGTCTGGTGAAAATCTTTTCAGTATTTGAATATTCAATCAATTCACCCAACCAAAAAAATCCTGTGAAATCAGAGACCCTGGCTGCCTGTTCCATATTATGAGTCACGATTACGACTGTATATTGTTCTCTTAAATCACTGATTAATTCTTCAAGGGTTGCTGTAGATATGGGATCCAGAGCAGAAGCAGGTTCATCCATTAATATTACCTCTGGTTTGACTGCCACAACTCTAGCTACACACAACCTTTGCTGCTGACCTAAAGAGAGACTCAATGCACTTTCTTTGAGACCATCTTTGACTTCATCCCAAAGACCAACATCTCTAAGACTCTGCTCAACAATTTGATCCAGTTGATTTCGATCATTTGTTAATCCCAATCTTCGAGGTCCAAAGGCTACATTTTCAAAGACAGTCTTTGGAAATGGATTTGGTTTTTGAAATACCATTCCAACTTTCTGCCGCAGGCTGGGTAAATTAATCTCGGGATTATATATGTCTTCGCCATCTAACAGGACATTTCCCCTTACCCTTGTATTTGGTATTGTGTCATTCATTCGATTTAGACAGCGCAGAAAAGTTGATTTTCCACATCCAGATGGTCCGATTAAAGCAGTTACCCTTTTAATGTAAATATCTAGGGATATCCCATCTAATGCTTGATTATTTCCATAAAAGAAATCTAAATCTTGAACGACAATTTTTGATTTCATATTGTTCATGACAGAAATTTTACTCTAATAATATTATTTCCAGGATAATTACCCCTTATTTCGAATTTTACTTGTCTGAAATTTTTATTATAGATATAATCCCTTTAATGCATAAATATTTTTTACCGGGTTTGTTTATCCTGATTTGGATGATAGGTGGGTGCGCAAATTCATCCGGTAGCAGCGACCCAAACAATAGTTCATCTCAAACCACATATTTAGAAAATAAAGGCTCAGATACAATCGTAAACTTAGCGCTTGCATGGGCTGAAGAATATCAAAAATCCCATCAAGAAATCCGCATATCCGTTACCGGTGGAGGATCAGGAACTGGTATTGCTGCTTTAATTAATGGTACGGTAGATATAGCCAATGCTTCACGCCAGATGAAGGCTGAAGAGTTCGAAAATGCTGAAGCCAATGGGATTGAACCACTATGAATTTATTGTTGCAAAGGATGCTATCGCAATAATTGTCAATCCTGAATAATCCAATAGAAAAACTAACCCTGCAACAAATCTCAGATATCTATTCCGGAAAGATAAAAAATTGGAAGGAATTGGGCGGTCAAGACCGACCAATCGTGCGACTCTCTCGTGAAACAAACTCCGGTACTCACGTATATTTTCTTGAAGAGGTTCTCAGACTGGGCGATAAAGATGATACAACTCTTTTTTCCCGAGATACATTGCTGCTGCCTTCATCAGAAGGGATCAGTTCAGAAATCAGAACTCAATCCCAACGCAATCGGCTATGACGGTCTAGGATATGTAACACCGGATTTAAAAGTGATCGCGTTAGCCAAAGATACTGAAGACGCATTTGTTTTACCTACTCCAGAAACGGTAATCGACAACACATATCCCATCGCTCGAGATTTGTATATGTATACAAATGGTGAACCAACTGGTACTACAAAAGAATATCTAAACTGGATATTCACTTCCGATGCCCAGGATATCGTGTCAGAATTGGGCTTTGTTCCTATCATAAATCCTTAATGGAATTTTGAAATTAAATTAGAAATGTTCAAATCAAGGGACTGGTCAGAATACATAATTACCCGCGTTATTAAATCTCGCAGGATATTCGGCTATCTTATTTGTTGGATTAATTTTCTTTTTCTATTGAATGAAGGATTCCCCACTTTTTTCGAAGTTCCTTTACCTGATTAATAAGTGACCGGTGGTATCCGATCGAGGGTTATTACGGTATATTGCCTTTGCTTATAGGTTCCCTAGTAGTTACAGTAGGAGCAACAATCATCGCAATTCCAATTGGCTTATGTACAGCTGTCTTCATTTCAGAGATTTCTCCCAGATGGCTTCGAGATATCCTTAAACCCGCAGTAGAAATATTAGGAGGCATCCCTTCTGTTGTTTTAGGATTTCTCGGAATTATTGTTCTTTCTCCATACCTCAGAGTACTGATCAATCTTCCAACTGGCCTTTCAGCTTTTACCGGAGCAGTACTCTTAGCTGCAATGTCTCTTCCGACAATTGTTTCGATCACTGAAGATTCATTGGATGCAGTGCCGCGTTCATATCGCAATGCATCTCTAGCATTAGGTGCGACGGAATGGCAGACAATTTGGAATGTAACGGTACCTGCTGCCCGTTCCGGTATTCTAACCGCATTTATGCTTGGAATCGGCCGCACAATTGGTGAAACAATGACTGTGATGATGGTCACAGGAAATGCGCCTGTTTTATTCAAAGGCGTAATGTCGTTCTTTTATCCAGTTCGTACAATGACTGCAACAATCGCGGCAGAGATGGGAGAAGTAGCAACTGGAAGCATCCATTACCATATATTATTTTTTATTGGAATTATTCTTTTCCTGTTTTCCCTCGCAATTAACATTACTGCATCTGCAGTTGTGTTCCGGCAGCGTAGAAAAGCAGAAAAGATATTATCCTAGAATCCTGCAAATAATTGAAATAATGTTAAGGCAAAACTCTCAACGCCGCAATCACGCTTACGATACAGAAAATGGGTTATTTAATGCTGACATTGATCGCAATCGTGACTGTTGTTCCAATTATTGCGATTGTGGTACATATTTTCGTTCAAGGGTTTTCAGCCATATCATGGGAATTTCTGACAGGATTTCCCAAAGATGGAATGCGAGCTGGGGGAATTTTTCCTGCAATTGTGGGCACCTTTTTCTTGACATTAGGTACAGCGATATTTTCTATCCCCATCAGTATTGGGGCTGCAGTGTACCTGTCAGAATACGCCCCAGAAAACCGCTGGACTCGAATAATCCGCATTGCAATCATTAACCTGGCAGGAATTCCTTCAGTGGTTTATGGGTTGTTTGGTTTAGGCTTGTTTGTAATATTCCTGCAATTTGGAACCAGTATTCTCGCAGGTGCCTCACGCTATCTATAATGACATTACCAGTATTTATCAGTACTGCAGAAGAAGCTATGCGAACTGTGCCCCAATCTTTTCGAGTAGTTAGCATTTCTCTGGGAGCGACACAATGGCAGACAATTCGGCGAATAGTATTACCGCAAGCTCAACCGGGTATTTTAACCGGTGTAATTCTAGGTTTAGAAAGAGCTGTAGGTGAAACAGCACCCATATTATTCACAGCCGCCGCTTTCTTCTTACCACAGCTTCCTAATTCCCCTTTTGATGCTACAATGGCGCTCCCCTATCACTTATTCGTAATATCGACCCAGGTACCAAGTATGCCGATCAATCTTCAATATGGCACAGCCTTAGTGCTGCTGTTGTTTATTCTCGTAATGAATATCTTGGCCACACTTGTAAGATCACGGGCACGCAAACGACGCCAGTGGTAAACCCGGATGATAAATGTACAAACTTATAATTCAAAATCTCACCCTCAAGTATTCAGATGGTGTGGAAGCGCTAAAAGATATCAATATTAAAATACCGGGTAACAAAATTACCGTTATGTTCGGCCCATCTGGAGGAGGAAAATCTTCCTTACTGCGTGTAATAAATCGTCTTAATGATTTAACAGACGTAGATCGCATATCGGGAAAAGTATTGTTGGTCGATGAAGAGGAAAATAATAAGGACATACTTGACCCCAACCTTGATGTTATAGCTCTCCGCCGTAGTATAGGCATGGTATTTGCTCGTCCCGTAGTACTTCCATTAAACATTCGCGACAATATTACCTACGGATTGGAAATGGCAGGTGATAAAGATAAAACACGCTTAGAAAGAACAACGGAAAAATGTTTAAAACAAGCAGCTTTATGGGATGAAGTCAAAGACCGGCTGGATGAACCTGCAATTACTCTTTCTGGTGGACAGCAGCAGCGATTGTGTCTGGCTCGAAGTTTAGCTTTGGAACCAGAGTTGATCCTTTTGGATGAACCAACATCGGGCTTAGATCCAATCTCAACTGGATATATAGAAACCACTCTGCAAGAATTAAAAAGAAATACACAATAATACTCGTACCCCACTCTGTTCAGCAGGCTGCAAGAACAGCTGATTTGGCAGCTTTTTTTCTTCAAGGTGAATTAATTGAACACGGTCAAGGAGAAGAAATCTTTGTTAAATCCTCAAGATGAGCGTACAGCCAATTATATTGAAGGTCGATTTCGGGTGATGTTTTCGGTTTTATAAGGAGTTAATTTATGACATCAAGAATCTTATTGGATAAAAAAATCCAACATTTATTGAATGAGATATTAATCATGGACGGCATGGTGGAAAATGCTACTCTGGAATTTGTCGACGCTTTGAAAAACCACGATCTGGAATTAGCGCGTCAAGTAAGGAACAATGATCGCTTGATAAACAAAAAAAGGTTTGATCTGGAAAATGACATCATTGTTACTATTGCGACTGTCCAACCAATTATGGCCGGGGACCTGCGTTTAATAGCTTCAATATTGGAAGTTGTCGGGGAACTCGAACGGATGGGGGATTACGCCAAAGGAATAGCAAATATTTGTCTGCAAATTGGGAACCAACCTCATATAAAACCGCTTATTGATATCCCACGCATGGCAGAATTCGCCGTTGATATGCTGCATAGGGCAATTCGAGCATTTGTCGCACAGGATTCGGAGGCTGCTTTTTTAATTCCAGATGAAGATGAAAAGGTGGATGCTTTATATAACCAGATATATCGTGAACTCGTAACGATTATGCTCTCAAATCCTACTACAATAGACCGGGCAAATTTACTGATGTGGGTTGCCCATAATTTAGAACGCTTAGCGGACCGGGTTACCAATATTTGTGAAAGAACAATATTTGTTGCAACTGGAGAACTAAAAGAGCTTTCTCCTTCGGATGATGAAATTCTAGAAAGCAATGAATAAGCAAAATTTTTTTCCTTTACCATATAATTCTATGCATTATCTGAGGTCATGTTTTATATTTTGAGGTATAAAACATCTAATATGACAAAGACAGGAATATAATCAGTTGCATGAGAAGATAAGCTTGATTAAACTATGAATGTAAAGTGAGGTATTTATGGACGCTGTAAAAGTAATTCTATACGTTGCCGCTGCAATTCTAATTTTTTTCGGTGTCCTGTTTATATGGGGAGCCTTCAGTCCAACCGGTTCCACCGGCTGGATACCGGTCGGGATAATAAGCGTCGCCATTGGGTTCGGATGTATATGGCTCGCCAGCCGCAGAAAACCAGTAGAACCTTCTGAAGCACCTACTATTACTTATAATGTCGACTTGCCTGGAAATGTAGAACTGGATCAATTGACATGTCAGACGTGCGGTGGTGCCCTGTCTTCAGAACATATCGATATGGTCGCTGGCGCTCCGGTAGTAAACTGCCCTTATTGTGGAACTTCTTATCAACTAACCGAAGAACCAAAATGGTGATCCTGGTTTAGAATTCTTGTTATTACTGCATTTATCAATATGATTTCAAATGGAGAGCTTAATGCGTAAATTTGTTATCGGATTGTTGATCGTCAGTGTCTTACTTATCTTCCCAACGAGTGTTTTCGGTCAAAACTACCTTTTCAGCCTGGACAAACTTGATGTGCATGTGTTTATCGACGAGGACGGTACCTACGCAATAGACTATATCCTGACATTCACAAACAATCCGTCCGCTTCACCCATAGATTTTGTCGATCTAGGTTTACCCAACTCAAATTTTGATGTTAATCGAATTCAAGCAGAGGTGGATGAGCAGCCGATATTAAATATCTCAAAAGGTGATTATCAAGGAACAGGTACAGGTGTGGCTCTTGCCCTTGAGGCTAACGCCATCCAACCTGGCCAAACGGGTGAGGTTCATGTTTTGGTTGAAGGCGTAAATGGGGTGATATTTCCCGATGATGAAGATGAAAATTATGTCAGCGCGGTGTTCTCCCCCGTTTATTTTGGTTCTCAATATCTTCAGGGAGATACGGATATTTCGGTGACATTCCACCTGCCGCCTGGCGTTCAACCTGAAGAACCTCGCTGGCATGCTGCACCATCCGGATTCCCAAACGAACCTGAAACAGGTATTGATGGAAATGGGCTGGTTACCTACACCTGGACGAATCCAAATGCGGCCGGATACGAACAATATAGGTTTGGCGCTTCCTTCCCGAAAGAATACATTCCAGAGGACTCAATTGTGACCTCACAAACCAATACTCTTGGAATACTTAGTCTTCTCGGTGTAGGCGCCGAGGCGCTCTGCCCTCAAACGATTTGCTGCGGATTTGTAATCCTTGTTATTGGCATGATATTTATGTCCTACAAGAGGACCCAGCAGCGCAAACTTGCATACTTACCGCCTAAAATGGCGATTGAGGGACATGGAATTAAGCGCGGTCTTACGGCAGTGGAAGCTGCAATTTTATTAGAACAATCCATGGATAAGATACTTACTATGATCCTTTTTTCTACCATCAAAAAAGGAGCCGCAACTGTACTCAACCAGGAACCTCTTGAAGTAGAATTAACTGATCCACTCCCCGAAAATTTACATCAGTATGAAACCGATTTTCTGAGCGCGATTCAGGAGGAGAAGGCCAACAAAAAGCGTAAAGCTATGCAAACCGCTATGATTGATCTGATTAACAGTGTCGCGAAAAAGATGAAAGGTTTCAGCCGCAAAGAGACCATCACGTATTACAAGGATATCGTCAACCGCGCCTGGTCACAGGTCGAAGACGCCGATACACCCGAAATTAAGAGTGAAAAATACGAAGAGTATATGGACTGGACAATGGTGGACGAAGAGTACGAAGACCGCACAAAAGATATCTTCCAAACTGGACCTGTATTCATACCAACCTGGTGGTCGAGATATGATCCTGGATACGGTCGGCACACTCCAAGCATCCCGGGTTCAACTGGACCAGGTGTACCATCTACTGGAGGAGGTATGACCTTACCGCAACTGCCAGGGTCAGTTTTTGCGGCTTCTGTTGTGAACGGTGTTCAAAATTTCTCCAGCGATGTAGTGGGGAATATCACAGACTTTACTAACGGAGTAACGCAAAAAACCAACCCTGTCCCGGTGTCAAGCGGGGGTCGCGGAGGCAGTGGCAGGAGTTTTAGCAGCGGCGGTGGATGCGCATGTGCCTGCGCATGTGCAGGCTGCGCCTGCGCTTGCGCTGGAGGCGGCAGATAGTTGAATTTTTTTACTCTCCTGATAAATGGAAAATAATTCCAGTGATTGAAAGAAAATATTTTCAGAAGTTTCTTAAGAATTTTCCTATTCTTATTAACCAGGGTAATGATAAGTATACATCTCCCGGTTTGTTTCACTACAAACGACAAAAAATTGGCGAACAAAGCCGCATCCATTTGCGGGTAGATCCAGATGGCTCTGGAATATTGTTGGTCAATGCAAACAGATTAATTCACTTTAATCCAACTGCCGCTTATATGGCACGCTTATCTCTTGAAGGATTACCCAAAGATCAGGCTATTTCAAAAATTAATAAAAGATACAGAGTCAAAAAGGGGGCTGCGCAAAGCGACTATTTGGAATTTCAAATTAAACTGGAGGAGTTAATCCGGCCTGATGGCCTGTGTCCTTTACATGATTTGGAACTCGATATAAGACCACCATTCAATGTTAAACCATCCGCACCCTACAGGATGGATTTAGCTCTAACCTACCGCTGTAATAATGACTGCCCACATTGTTATAATGCCCGACCACGTAATTACAAAGAACTCGATACCCAAAGTTGGAGAGATATCCTTGACCAGCTATGGGATTATGGAATTCCACACATCGTATTCACCGGAGGCGAACCAACTATTAGATCAGATTTATGTGAATTAATCGCCCATGCGGAAAAAAATGGCCAAATAACAGGAATAAATACAAATGGCCGGCGATTAAAAGACCGGGAATTTGTCAAACGGTTGGTTGATGCAGGATTGGATCATGTTCAAATAACAATCGAATCTCATAATCCATCAATCCATGACGAAATGGTCGCAGCACGAGGTGCATGGGAACAGACAGTATCAGGCTTAAATAATGTCCTTGAAAGCCCCCTGTTTGTTATGACGAATACAACTATGCTAAAGGCCAACAGTCTCTATCTTGCTGAGACGCTTAATTTCTTGGCGAATATTAGTGTGCCAACTATCGGATTAAATGCTCTCATTTATTCCGGTAAGGGTAAGAATGTTGGTACCGGTATCAAGGAAAGTGAATTATCTCCTCTTCTTGAAACTGCTCGAAGCCTGACGGGTAAAAACAACCAGCGTCTGATATGGTACACACCCACACAGTACTGCAATTTCGATCCGATGCAGCTTGAGCTGGGAGTTAAAGGCTGTACTGCCGCTCTCTATAACATGTGTATTGAACCAGATGGCGGAGTCCTCCCCTGCCAATCATATTATGTTCAGCTGGGGAATATTTTAAGTGATGACTGGGATTCAATCTGGAACCACGATCTTGCTGTTTCATTGAGAGAACGAAAAAATATTCCTGATAAATGCTGTAATTGTGTTTTATTGTCTGAATGTGGGGGTGGATGTCCTCTTTATTTCCAGCATGTCAATGATTCGAAGAAACGTGAGGGTAGCGCTGATAGCATTAATCGTTCCGTATAAATATTAATTTCTCCTGAAAAATTATGACTAACATATTAAATAACTTCAAACAATTTTTATCACCAACAAAACCCCTTCAAGCTGGAATTTATCATTACATTTCACCTCCAGAGGATGCGCGCAATTACCGTTTGCATTTAAGAATCGAGGGAGATGCAAATGGAATTCTGATCATAAACGCCAGCACAGTTCTCCATTTAAATCAAACTGCTGCCGAATATGCCTATTATCTTGTGCATAACGAAAGCCCTGATAATGTCGCCCGCACGATGTCTGAAAGATACAATATCGACCAACCTCAAGCAAAAATTGACTATCTCGATTTATCGAATAAAATCCAATCGCTATTATCAACACCTGATCTTGATCCTGTTACTTTCCTCGATATTGATCGTGTGAGACCATTTACAGGACATATCACCGCCCCATATCGATTGGATTGTGCAGTGACATATAATTTGCCGGATTCGGATGATCCAAATACTGCTCCTGTCGAGAAAGTCGATCAAGAATTGAATACTGATCAGTGGAAAAAAGTAATCGATAAGGCTTGGCAGGCAGGAATTCCGCATATTTTATTTACTGGAGGAGAACCTACGCTTCGTGAAGATATCGCCGAACTTATATTACACGCTGAAATGAATGGTCAGGTAACAGGTCTTTTGACCAATGGACTCTTATTAGGGGATAAAAAGTATCTTGATACCTTATTGGGTACAGGTCTTGATCATGTCATGTTGATCCTTCAATCAGATACCGAGACATTTATGACTGCACTTCGCAATTCGCTCGACGAAGATATTTTCGTTGCAGTCCATTTAACCCTTAATGAGGTAAATGAGAAAGAATTAGCTGAAAAGATTGTTCTTCTCGGCAATATGGGTGTCAAAGCAATATCATTAAGTGCAGCCGATCAAACCCTCGCAGATTCACTGGGGAGATTGCGCGAGCTGGTCGCTGAGCGCCAGCTTGATCTGATTTGGAATTTGCCTGTCCCATATTCATCTGTAAATCCAATCGATTTAGAAACCGATAGAGAAGAATCTTAAAGGGCGAAGGCAAAGCATGGTTATATGTAGAACCGGATGGAGATGTTTTACCAGCCCAAGGGGTCAACCGTGTGTTAGGAAATTTATTACAGGATGAATGGAGTACGATCTGGGAGGTTTAAAGTAAGTGCCGCTTTCCGCCCAAGAATGGCACACACGTTTCCAGAAACAAGCCACCTGGACTGAATCAATTCGCAGTTTTATATTGGAGCGTGTGCCCATCCGCTCTACCGCACATATCTTGGAGGTCGGGTGTGGAACAGGAGCAATTTTAGAGGACATTCGTCAAATAGTTGATTATTCAGTTAATAACTCAGGTTCAAATGGATTGAGACATTCGAATATCCACGGTTTGGATATAAACGAGACTTACATAACCCTTGCGCAAGCCAATCTTCCACTTACTTCACTCGTCATTGGGGATGCCGTATCATTACCCTACCGAGATAATTCATACAACATAACCTACTGCCATTTTCTTTTGATGTGGTTAGACGAACCAGATAAGGCTGTGCTCGAAATGCAGCGTGTTACTCTCCCAGGTGGTATGGTGATAGCATTCGCTGAACCGGACTATGGAGGACGTATTGACTACCCACCCGAACTCGAAGAATTGGGAATTTTGCAAACCAAAGCCTTAAAATCACAAATGGCCGATCCGTATATGGGCCGAAAGCTAGCTTCGGTTTTTTCACAGGCCGGATTAACTGATATACAGGTTGGAGTTCTTGGGGGAAATTGGAAAATTGGTGATATGAATTACGATTCGGACAGCGAATGGGCCGTTGTTTTTTCCGATCTTGAAGCTCAAGTTCCAGAAGATAAACTCAACAAATACAAGAATATTTCTAAACAAGCTCACGTAGAAGGAACGAGAATATTATTTGTTCCTACTTTTTATGCTGTTGGACGTGTAATTGAATAATCCTGAAATCACTACAACTTATTTAGTTGGAAATCCAATTTCAATATTATTGTCTTCTACACGTACCGGGTATGCTGGTATATCCACAATTGCTGGTAAAGAGAGCGCTTTCCCTGTACGTACATCAAACTGAGCTCCATGGCGTGGACAAGTAACATTAAATTCCTCAATATTTCCATCACCCAGCGGTCCGTCATCATGGCTGCAGACGTCCCCAATAGCAAAATATTTCTCAGCGATTTTAAAAAGAACAATCTGGATATCATCCACTTCAATAAAAAGCCGCTCCCCATCGTCTAATTCATCTTGAGAGGCAACTTCAATAAATTCACATTCGTCTGGACGAACAATATTGTAATCATACATAGAGAATTCCTGAAAGATTAGTTCGTAATTATGAGGAGGAATTCTGCAATTTATTCAACCAGATCATCGCTGGCTTTATCAATACCATAAACCCCAGCTTTTAGAACCTTTAGTGAAAGCAAAGCGCATTTTAATCTCACAGGTCCTAATTCTACACCTAACATTTCTATAATATCTTCTTTTGAAAGGCTTTTCAATTCTTCAAGATTCTTACCCTGAATTGATTCAACGAGTATATCAGCGGATGCCTGAGAAATTGCGCATCCATGGCCATCAAATGCCGCTTCAGTTACTTTTCCTTCGTCATCTATGCGCAAATCTATACGTATATGATCGCCGCACAGCGGATTATCATCTTCAAATGTAATATCGCTAGGATCTAAACTTCCCTTATGCTGCGGGTTTTTATAACGATCAACAATAATTTCTCGATACAAGTCTTCCATGATTATTACCAGTGTTTGTGGAATTTACAGATGCTGTTCTTCGTGATTAATATATCAAATACCAAATATGTCAAGGACCGAATATAGCGCTTCCGCTAAATGATCCACTTCTTCTTTTGTGTTATACAGGTAAAAACTGGCACGAGCAGATGCCGGTAATTTTAATTTTTCGTGCAATGGCATCGCACAGTGATGTCCGGCTCGGATTGCTATCCCCTCGTTATCCAATATCTGAGAAATATCATGCGGGTGTGCGCTGCTCATAGAAAATGAAATGACCGCACCTTTCTTCGTAGCTTCCGGACCATAAATCTGTACTCCAGGAACTTCGACCAATCGTTCCAATGCATAAGAAACGATTTCTTGTTCGTGTTCTGCAATATTTTCCATTCCTATCGAGTTGAGATAGTCAATTGCTGCACCGAGCCCAATCACTTCCGTTATTGCGGGTGTACCTGCTTCAAATTTAAACGGAAGCTCATTTGGAGTGAACGAAGTTAGTTCAACTCTTTTTATCATATCGCCACCGCCAAGAAATGGCGGCATAGATTGCAGTAAATCCATTTTCCCATACAAGATTCCAATTCCACTCGGTCCGCACATTTTGTGGCCGGAAAATGCCAGGAAATCAGCATCCAGGTCACTAACATTTACCGGTAAATGAGGCACTGATTGAGCGGCATCAACTATTGTTATCGCACCTGCACTATGGGCAATTTGAATTATTTCCTTGGCGGGATTGATCGTCCCGAGCACATTCGACATGTGAGTGAAACCAACTGCTTTGGGTTTCAACTTAATAAGGTCCTTGTAAACATCCAAATCTAACAATCCGTTTTCCATCACAGGGATAAATTCCAGGCGAATCCCCTTCTCCTGTGCCAACATTTGCCATGGAACTAGATTTGAATGGTGCTCCATCTCAGTTAGAATCACAACATCCCCGCTTGATAAATTAGTTCTCCCCCAGCTTTGCACTACCAAATTTATTGATTTAGTTGTGTTGCGTGTGAAAATAACCTGCTTGGAGGATGGGGATCCAATAAATTCACCTACTTTACTACGCGCCAACTCATACATTAGCGTAGCTTCTTCTGCAAGGGTATGTATTCCGCGATGGATATTTGCGTAGGAATTTTTATTAAACACATCCATCGTCTGCAATACCTGGGTCGGCTTTTGGCTCGTAGCAGCAGAATCTAAGTATATTAATGGAACTCCAGGTTTAATTTCCCGGTTAAGAATAGGAAAATCAGCTCGGATGTGAACCTGATCAAATTCTTCGTTGTTCATTGTTGTATGTTCAATCCTGTAATTCTATTAATTTGTATTTCTAGCCGCTGTTAGATTTTTGTTTTCTTAGAAGCAGTTCTTGGTCGCCGTTTACGTCGGATGGGTCTGCGAATATTTTGGGAAATATTTCGGACACCATAATACATGATCCGGTACCATCCATCCATCAGTCAGGTAGACATTATCGCGGAATTGGACTGCAATCATCTTAGGATCAACTTGAACGACGGTACCCGCCAACCAATCTCTGATTCTATCTCCATTTTTTTCGTGGTCGCAGTAAACTTCTACACGATTACCGACCTTATAAGCTTCATCCAGATCTGGATCGTTAGTAAAAAATAATCCTGACAATTGTGCCTCCTTATCTGCAATAACAATCAATACCAAATGAGAGCCGGACTCGTCCAACCTCACTAAATTTAATAGTTACCCCTCCGCTCACACATAGTATGCAAAAATCTCAATCACGTCGGAGATAAACTTATTGTTTTACGAACCTTTTATTTTACATTAAAAATCAAGATAAACAAGTCACTACTATAAAACTGGGTTTTGCATAAATCAAAATTTCATCTTTTCAACAATTTCTTGCTGAAATCTTGATCTTACCCCTTCAAAAGGTATTCTCTGCATGATTGGGTCAAAGAATCCTTCAACAATCAGTCTTTCAGCCTGTTCATATCGTATACCGCGGCTGAGTAAATAAAATATTTGTTCAGGGTCAATTTTTCCTACCGTTGCACCATGTGTACAGCGAACATCATCCGCGAGTATTTCCAAACCTGGGATCGAATCAGCACGCGCATTCGAGTCGAAGAATCAGATTGCGATTCGCCTGGTAACCATCCGTTTTTTGTGCTCCAGGTGCAACATAAATCATTCCCTGCCATACAGAACGACTGTTCTCACGTAAAGCGCCTTTAAATAAAAGATCACTGGATGTATTTGGTGCAAAATGGTTTTGCTGTGTATCATGATCCAGATGTTGTACACCATCCGTAAAATAAAATCCTGACATCCGCCCCGAAGCTCCCCGACCGATCAGATCCAGATCTGAAAAATTCTTGGAGACCCTACTTCCAACAGCTCCAAATATCCAGTCGAGATTAGCATCACGCCCAATCCTTGCTCGCTCATGGGTAAAATTCCACATATGCTCTCCCCAGGATTGTAACTCTACAAATTTTAAATTTGCCTCCGCGCCAACATAGATTTCCACTATACCAGCATGCAGGGCGTTTGTATTTGGTAAGGTTGGAGATGCAGATTCATGTACATAAGTGGCGGAGGATCCGTCTTCTAACCACACCATAATATGGTCGAAGAGTGCAATATTCTCTCCTGGTCCCCACATAATGCTCTGCAGTGGAATTGCCACATGCACGCCCCTCGGGACATATAGGAGAACTCCGTTTTGTGCCAAGGCAGAAACCATTGCCGAAAATTTTCCTTCATCGGATTTAACGATCTTTCCCATTATCCCTTCAAGGATTTCGGGATATTGCCTGATCGCAGTAGAAAAATCCGTGAATATTACGCCCTGTTTCGATAATTCGGAATTTTCCTTTACTTTTATTTCTTGGGGCGTAATGATGATCTGACCACCATGCAATTCACCAACCAAAGGTTCCAATATTTCATCCGGTACTGGAGTCACATCATTATGGGTATCATTATCTATTTCAGGTATGAGAAAATCATTGGCTGGTAGTGACCTGAGATTTGTCCGTCTCCAGGCTTCTTCTTTCGTTGTCGGAATTGGCATATTTGTGAAACTGTTCCAGGCAACATTGCGATACTTTTTTATATATTCAGGCGCATCACCGTTTCCAGAGATTGATTCGAATATCTCGGAGGTGAATGGGAAATCCTTTTTTACACCGGATTTCGAATTTCTCGTTTTTCTTACAACTGTCTTTTTGGCCATAATTATCCTATCGAACCTTCCATTTGCAGTTGGATCAGACGATTCATTTCTATCGCGTATTCCATTGGAAGTTCTTTTACCAATGGTTCAATGAACCCTGATACGACCATAGTAGTCGCTTCTTCTTCGGTCAATCCACGGCTCATCAAATAAAAAAGCTGTTCTTCACCGACTTTAGAAACAGAAGCTTCATGGCCTATTGTGACATCGTCTTCATCGATTTCAATATATGGATAAGTATCGGACCGCGATGTATCGTCTAACAAGAGTGCATCGCAAACAACATTTGAGCGCGCATCCTTCGCACCCTTATAAACTTTGAGAAGTCCACGATAAGATGCTCTCCCTGAACCTTTGCTGATCGATTTCGAGTTGATTTTGCTGCTTGTGTGAGGTGCAAAATGAATTACCTTCCCACCTGCATCTTGATGTTGTCCATCACCTGCAAAAGCCATAGACAAAATCTCACCGTGAGCTCCTGGACCTAACAGGTAACAAGAAGGGTATTTCATTGTCAATTTCGAACCAAGGTTTGCATCCACCCATTCCATGGTTGCATTTTCATGAACCAAAGCTCGCTGCGTTACAAGGTTATAAACATTTGTCGACCAATTTTGAATTGTTGTGTATCTAACCCTGGCGTTTCTTTTCACAACGATCTCTATTACACCGCTGTGTAATGAATCTGTCGTATAAATTGGTGCGGTACAACCTTCGACATAATGAACTTTAGAACCTTCATCTGCAATTATCAGAGTACGCTCAAATTGACCAACATTGGCTATGTTTAAACGGAAGTAAGCTTGCAGAGGTAAATCAATAGATACACCAGGCGGAATATAAATAAACGAGCCTCCGCTCCAAACTGCTCCATTTAATGCGGCGAATTTATTATCTTCTATGGGGATCACCGTTCCAAAGTATTCTTTGAACAATTCAGGATGTTCCCGCAATCCGTCTTCAATACTTAAAAAGATAACCCCTTGTTTCTTCAGATGATCCTGAATCTGGTGGTAAACCATCTCCGATTCATATTGAGCGCCTACACCAGCTAAAAATTTTTGTTCAGCTTCAGGAATACCCAGTTTATCGAACGTATTTTTTATCGTATCAGGTACATCTTCCCAGCTCTGGCTTTCATCCTCGGTTGGTTTGACATAGAAATAAATATCATCTAAATCTAATTTCGAAAGGTCGCCTCCCCAGGTAGGCATAGGTCTTTGGAAATAATGTTCCAAAGCTTTTATTCGAAACTCCAACATCCATTGGGGTTCGCCTTTCATTGCCGATATTTGTTCGACGACTTCCCTATTTAAACCTTTACTTGATCTAAATACATAGGTATCGGGATCATTAAATCCGTACTGATATTCGCCAATACCTTTAAGTATTTGAGCATCGCTCACTTAGAACCTCCAGATAACAATAAGAATATAGTGGTAGACCAATAAGAATTACCCGATTGTCTTATAGAACTGAACCGCTCTTTTCCTTCAGCCAATCGTAGCCTTGTTCTTCAAGTTGGAGCGCTAATTCGGCTCCACCCGTCTCAGCAACTTGCCCATCCAGCATAATATGTACATAATCGGGTTTGATGTAGTTGAGTATCCGTTGATAATGCGTGATAACCAGCACACCAAATTCGGGAGATTTTAATGCATTAACGCCTTCAGCCACAATTCTCAAAGCATCAATATCCAAACCCGAATCTGTCTCATCCATCAATGCAATTTCTGGTCGAAGAGTTGCCATCTGCAAAACTTCAGCACGTTTTTTTTCTCCGCCCGAAAATCCCTCATTCAAATACCTTCCAGCAAATGAATGATCCATTTCAAGCAGGTCCATTCTCTTTTTCAACATCTGACGAAATTCAGGAATGGGTATCCCTTTATCTTCTGGGTCATTTGCTTTACGTTGTGCATTTATAGCGGAACGCAAAAAGTTCGCCATTGAGACGCCAGGAATTGAAACTGGATATTGAAAAGCTAAAAATAGACCTAAATGAGCACGCTCATCTGGCTTAAGTTCAATAATATTTTGTCCCTTGAACCAGGCTTCACCTTTATTTACTTCATAGTTTGGGTGACCCATCAACGTATATGCTAAGGTTGATTTTCCTGTACCGTTGGGACCCATCAGTGCATGGACTTCACCTTGATTTACGATCAGGTTAACCCCTTTCAAGATTGGTTTCCCCTCAACACTAACATGAAGATCACGGATATCAAGTTCTGACATACACACTCCTGTATTGGTGATAATTTGAAATTATCAATATTAAAAACCAAGCGATTATAGCAACATTGATATTTACTGTCAATATTTAGTATAAATATCTAATTTATTTGCTGATTATAACAAAATCCTGGTTCCAAGTCAATATATTTTATATATTATTCTTAAATATTGACAAAAATATTCGCGCATAGTATACTCGGCACGGTTTATTACATTTTGTTTATTATCAATTCCTAACGAAAAACCAAAGGCAGACAAATGGTACCAATTGAGGACAATGTAAAAAGTACTCGAGATCGAGTATTACAGACCCTGCTGACACGTAACCAATGCACGATTAATGAACTGGCTGAAGCAGTGGATATCAACCCCATATCTGTTCGCCATCATATCACCAAATTGGAAGCGGATGGTCTGGTTGATTCCACCGAAGAACGTCACGGAGTTGGTAGACCTCGCCGGCTTTATTATTTAACAGAAAGAGGAAGAGAACAATTTCCAAAGCGCTACGTAAAACTAACGCTTCGCCTCCTGGATCAATTAAAAGAGTCAATGCCGGATTATATGGTTGATGAATTATTCGCACAGATGGCGCTAGATCTGGCTGATGATTACAAAGATGAACTGGACGGTTTGAATGTGGAAGAAAAACTTGATCTTGTCCAGGATCTGCTAACCCAGGAGGGTTTCACCGCAAATTGGGAGCGCAAAGGGGATACTTATCAAATTCATGAAGCAAGCTGTCCATACATCCATATCGGACAGGATCATCCAGAGGTCTGTTCAGTTGACCAGACCCTGATTTCCACGATACTGGATGTTCCCGCTCAAAAAATTAAATGCAAGTTGACTGGTGATTCTCATTGTACATATATCGTTCCTGATTTAAAAATTTTGGAGAAACAATAAACATGAATTCTGCGAATAACTCACCCATGCGTCCAGCTTTAACCTGGCAGGCAGAACAAACCCATCCAGAAATGGTCGAGCCTGTTCGTGAAAAACTGCGTGAAGTAATTGATCCTGAAATTGGTTTGAATGTCATCGAGTTGGGTCTGATTAGAGACTTGAAGATAGATGATAACGATGTATCCTTAACAATGATACTCACTACTCCTTTTTGTCCATACGCACCGGCTATGATTGAAATGGTTAGTAAAAAGGCGGAAGAAGCGATGAATAGGGTGGTAACAGTTGAACTTGGGATGGAAATGTGGGACCCCACCATGATGGAAGAAGGCACTGGCGCGGATTGGGGCTTATTCTAAATATCTTAACAAGATAGAAGGGCTTTCCATTTTTTGGAGAGCCCTTTTTGTTTTAATACTTATACTAATGGCATACAATTTGCAATTATTCTTATATACTGCACTGACATATCCTATTCTTATTTAGATTTCAAAAAATTGTTTTCTCATCGTAGGTATTGCAACGATCACCTAAATAAGGTAGCATCTTAAAAATAATGAACTCAGAAAAATACAAATCAGAAAATGGAAATCTTAAAGCCCAAAAAGACACTAAAGGCTTCTTTTACCAATTAAAGATCATTTTCGGAGTTGCTTTTGTGCTGGCCACTTTATATTCAATTTGGACTCCTGGAGTATCCATACCTAGCAGCACATGGGAGGATTTAAACTTTGCGCCTGCCCCAATAGAAGATGATTCAATAAATCCAACAAAATCATCGAAACAAAAGCCATTGATAGGTATCGTCGCAGGTCACTGGGGCAGCGATTCTGGAGCTGTATGCAGTGATGGATTAACCGAAAAAGAAGTAAATCTCAATATTGCCTCATTTGTTCAGAAATATCTCGCTGAAGAGGGTTTTGAGGTCGATTTACTACAGGAATTTGATCCAAAACTTACAGATTATGAAGCATCTGTTCTGATTTCAATACATGCAGATTCATGTGAATATGTAAATGATCTCGCCACCGGTTTTAAAGTTGCGCAAGCGATGGCCAGCAAAAGACCTGAACGGACGGCACGACTGACTGCATGTTTACGCAATCGTTATTCTCAGGCAACTGGGTTGGAATTACACAGCACAAGCGTAACCGAAGATATGACAAGCTACCATGCCTTCGGGGAGATCAATGAGAACACACCTGCAGTAATAATCGAAACTGGTTTTCTAAATCTTGACCGTCAATTACTTACCCAAAATCCTGAACTTGCAGCTCAGGGTATTGCTTCTGGGATTAGATGCTTTATAAATAACGAAAGCATTTCTGCTACCCCGCAACCTTCAACTCAATGATCCATGAAAACAAGCAAGTAGCATATGCCCTTAAGAATGCCTTCAATTCCTTAAAAAGTGGAAAACGATTAGAGGCAAGACGCTGGGCAGAAAAAGCAGCCAGGTTAGATACAAATAAAGAAAGCCCTTGGTTAATATTAGCTGCATTAGCACCCCCCCGAGCAAGCGTTAATTATTTAATTCGAGCGTTGGAAATTAATCCTGAAAGTGTGCAAGCCCGAAAAGGCATGCATTGGGCGATAAATAGACTGCGCACAGAACAACAAATCCTCGTCCCTGATCAAACGCTTCCCGTTATACAGCCAACAACTCAAGAAACACAAAAAAACTCACTAAATCGAATATTTCCCTGGGCGATATTACTGTCCACACTGGTTTGTGCGAGTTTAATTTTGTTTGGATTTCCAAATTTCTCTCATGCATTAAATCAAAGAGCGCCCCTTGCGCTGTCAGGTGCAGCCTTAGGGAAAGCCACCCGCACCCCAACGCCAACACCTTCATTTACACCCACAAGCACGTTTACCTCAACGCCTACGGCTACAAATACACCTACACCCACTGCTACATTTACTCCTAAACCAACATCTACACCCACCAGCACACCAACATTTACCCCGACATTCACACCATCTCCAACTTTCACTTCAACACCAACAAATACACCATTTTCAACAAACACTACTTTATTTCCACCTACTCAAGAACCACAACCAACCCCAACAGTAAGACCAGTGAACAAACCAGAAGGTGTAAAGAATAATGAACGCTGGCTCGATGTAGACCTTTCCAGACAGCGCCTTTTTGCATATAAAGGCAATGAGCTTGTAGATAAATTTATTGTCTCAACAGGTATTTCAAAATATCCTACTGTAAAAGGTGTTTTCAAGGTTTATGTGAAATACCAGTATGCCGATATGAGAGGTCCCGGTTATCACTTAGAAGATGTACCATATGTAATGTATTTTTCAGGAGATTACGGGATTCATGGGACATATTGGCACAACAACTTTGGTACCCCTATGAGTCATGGATGTGTAAATCTAAGGACGGATGATGCGAAATGGTTATACAATTGGGCAAAAGTGGGGACTGTTGTGCGAGTAAGGCGTTAAGCTCTGAGAATATTTTTATTTATTTCATACAAAGAAATGTATAATTTTGAATATAATTAACATCAGGAAGCAATGTGATGGTGAATAAACCCGTTTTTGAAGGTTTAATTATAGATGAGCAAGAACAGCCTGTAGATGTAATTTATGTGGGCGATGAACCTTGCTATGTGGTGGATGATGCTGGATTTCGACGTCATATCCCTTCTGAACACGTTGACCGTCAGGTGCTCAATTCGATGGGTGAAATGATCGAAGGTCATGAGGATATCCTCAGTGAACAAACGGCCAAAATGCTTGGACAGGAGGATATTTTTTCGATGGCAATGATATCCTCACAACTGAAGGATATTGATAAGCAGTTCGACAATCTAATGCAAACGGGTATACCAGACGACGCCCGGTCTTATATGGGGATGATGGGATTTCGTGTCCGCATCAATGTACATGGAGAAGTTTTAGAAATAGAACAACCTGGTATGGTTGATCCAGATAGTGAGTAAAGCAACTTTGTTGTTGAATTTATAAAGCAAATTAAATATTTCAACAATGAGATTATTAAAAAAAAAGCCGCAATTGCGGCTTTTTTTGGTTTAAGATTTTTTTATTCTAAAATCATCGTATATGAGCCATGAAATATATTGTCCGCGTGTTAACCTGCATAACTCCAACCTATTTTTGTCAACGACAAAGTATCTACTGCTTCACCTGCTTTGTTTATTCCGGCTCCCACAACCTCACCAACAATAATATTATGATCCCCGCCCACATCCTGGATATTGACAACTTTACACTCAAGGTACGCCGCAGCATCCTTAAGCAAAGGGGCTCCAGTAACAGAAATCCAGAGAATACTTTATGCCTTCCATTTTATCCGGGTTCTTGGAACGTCCCTTTGTTATGGGCTTAATCATCTCAAAATCCTCTAGATTAAAGATGTTTAACACAAACACTTGCCCTGCGTTTATTAATTTATATGAGTACGAAGTTTTTTGAACGGCGATTGCAAGCATTCTGGGTTCGAATGAAACCTGGGTCATCCAATTTAAAACCATGGCATTGATTTCATCACCATACCTGCTCGTCACACTATAAAAACCATAGGGCAATCTTTGAAGTACCTTTTTGACTATATCGTCTGTCATGAGTTTTTTTCTCCTTATACTGTTCTGAATTTTAAGTTAGTTGCCACGAATGCAAACTTAATTATAGAATTCTATAAATAATTTTTAGACTACTCAATAATTATAGCGATATTCCAGATCTCAATATATTATATTTTTGTAAGATTAGATATATCCCGGTTGGAAAAACCGATAAAAAAATGATTACCTCCAATTTGCTTATTCAATTTCCGCGTATAATAAATCGGGAATGTCGAATTGGAATTATATGAACTTTTAAAATCTTCATGATGACCGCCGAAATGGATATCGATTCTACGCAGCAAATGCTTATAGGTCTATTGCAACCTTGGGACAATTCGTTATTAGATCCACCCAGCGCACAAAACGATGTATTGCAAAAGCTTGTTCCAGATTTCAGCAAAACAAAGTACGGTAAGCAAAAAGGTGCTGAACAAATAGATAGCATTGACGATTTTAGACGCATCTTTCCTATCGCTACTTATGAAGATTTTAGACCTTGGATCAAGAAAGTCATGTCAGGAGATATCGGTCAATTATTGTGTGAAGAACCTGCGGGTTGGGCCATTACAAGAGGAACAACCAAAGGCGAATCAAAATTCATTCCGATGACGCCTACTGACATGCGGTTGCGAATATGTGCCGGTAGAGCATTGATGAATTACATTGTAGTCAATGAAAAATTCGAAATCTTCAACGGCGCAAATTTGAACCTTAACTTTCCATCAAATGTTGGAACAATATCTGCCGGTGAGCAGGAAGTTGAATATGGTTATAGTTCCGGGATATACACGAAATTTGTATCGAAATTCACGCCCATCCGCTCCGTCCCCTCACAGGAGGAAATCGACGCTCTTGGGGGCGGTAAATCAATTGAAGATTGGGAAAAGCGTTTTGAATTAGCTTATCAGATGTGTAAAGACGAGAATGTGACCCTGGTGGGAGGGGTTTTGCCAACCGCGCAGCGCTTTGCACGTTATTTACGCAGGGTGCATAAGGTTTACCCAAAGGATATATGGGATATCCAGATTGTGACATTAGGAAGCGTGCCGGGGATTAATACCCGCTACCAACCATCCTTGAATGCTCTTTATGGAAATGTTGTTATCCGTGAAATATATGGTGCTACTGAAGGGATGTTTGGGCAGCAACGCGATGCAAAAAGAGCCTGGGTTCCTAATTATGATCTATTCCTATTCGAAGTCGAAACAAAATCAGGAATAAAAATGATGTACGAAATGGAACCAGGGGAGATGGGCAGTTTAATTGTATCCACACCAATCTTTCCCCGCTACCGCATTGGTGATCTTATTAGAGCTTTTGAAAAACCATATTTCAGATGTATTGGTCGCGATCGCAGGTCAACCTGGGTTCGTTATATCTGGGATGAGGTTCTATCTTTAAACTTTGACCAGCTGTAGTAATCCATTATTCTCGTCGACGACCTAATCCACGCAGGAGAATTGATAATCCAACACCGATGAGAATAAGCGGCCAAATGAGGAACCAATTTAAGCCGATAATTGAATTCAATCCAATTGCAATTAAAACAAAAGCAAAAATTACAGTCCCTGCGATTGGACGCCTATATTCTGGAATGAGCATTCGCAAAACCGCTTCAAGCAGGAACAATCCACCCGCTCCGATCAGGATGATAGGCCAGGCGCTGATCGCTTTATCTATTTGAGTGATACCTGTTGATATGGCTACTTCTTTGACAAATTGATCTAAAAATCCAAGATTGCTCAAAAGAAGAACCACACCTGCCCAGATAAATATTAATGCCCAAATGATCGCGCTAAGTGGGTCCCTGCGCCATTTTTCATCCCATCTCTTTTCTTCACTTTTTTCCATTTCTTTTTCGTCAAATTTTTCATCTTTCCCATTTGCCATATTATCCTCCCGCAGGATTTCAATCAAACTTTATCGTTTAGAAAGTCTATTATTCAGATAAATTAATTATATCCCCATTTCAAAGATTTTATAATCTACCGATTTTATATAATCCCGAAATGCTAATGTCTCGCGCAGCATAATTTGTAATTGGTCCATAAGCAATTTCTTTTCTGGCAATGTAACCTGGTCCCCATCCGTCACCTTTAGAACGAGATCATTAATTTCGACGATTTTGATGTATCCCCCAGCTTGTAAACATTTAATTCCTTTTGCAACTGTTGCTTCACGTTGAGCGAGCGCGGATGCTAATTTCCTCACATCCAAATGTCCTTGGTATTTTCTTATACCAAACTTGACCAAACCTATCAATTTTTCGAGAAAGTGATTTATATCTCCTACTTCAGATTCTATACAGAAATATATTATGGTTTTTGGTGAGACAAATTCCAAGGCTGCGTTTAATTCAAACCTCCCCGGCGGTGTAGTCCAAATAACCAACAGGTCAGTAGTCTGGATCATATACCGATCTGTAATATGATCGTGTATCCCGACCAAATCACCAACTTCTTTTTAACTTGCCGATCGCTTCAGATTCTGCCAAAATTTGGAAATCACCCTCAAGCCTAAGTTCCCGTAATTTTTCCACTGGATGCGGTACCTGACGGTAGTCCATCACCTCATACCGAAGTGGAATTATCAAATCAATAGGTTCAGATTCAATAATCCGATAATCAATCCATTCAATTTGAATTTGTCTTGCACCACGATAATTGCTGGCTCTAGCAGAATAAGCCAGATCAAATTTAAGGTCTTCGAATTTATCCTGGATCATTTCTCCAGCCCCATTCCACCAAATCACACTGTACTCATGATTTTTCTGATCGATTAATTTTAATTTAAGGTGTTCATCTTCTCGACCGATGATGGTGTAATTGCGAATCTTCATTCCCTTACATGCAAAAACGAGAGGCGGATTACCAGCGCCAAAAGGGGCTAATCGATCAATATCTTCTATTAATTCCATCGTAAGCTGTTCTAATTCTAAATAACCATCGATGGCAAGGCTGTTATTAAGGAACTCGTCAACATCACCCACAGTATTTGAAAGCGCTTTCCGAAACGCTGGGATTTGTTCTGGTTCGATCGATAAACCGGCTGCCATTGGATGCCCGCCGTATCCAACTAGAAATTTTTCATTAGCGCTGATAGCTGCGGATATATCAATGCCGGTTATCGAACGGGCTGAACCGCGCCCGGTTTCACCTTCAGGAGAAGATATCAAGATTACAGGTTTATGGAAATGATCCACCAGGCGGCTTGCTACAATTCCAATTATCCCCGCAGGCCAATTCGGATTGGATATCAAAAGTACATTGTGTTCCAACAATTCTGGATTTTTCTCAATTTCCACAAGGGCGCTGGAGTAAACTTGATTGGTCAGTAATTTACGTCTCGCATTCAATGTTTCAAATTCCAGCGCTAGAATATTTGCACGTATTGGATCACTTGTTATCAATAACTCGACACCTTTATTTGCATTGTCCAATCTCCCTACTGCATTTAATCTTGGTCCTATTAGATAACCAATCTGCTCCTCTGTAATATTTTTCGAATCAATATCGATTAATTCGATCATTGCTTTTAAACCTGGGCTATCTGTAACCCTCAAGCACTCAAGACCCCGCTGTAACAAATAGCGTGTGTCTTTAGCAAGATAAGCGATATCAGACACAATGCCCAATGCGACCAGATCCAGGTATTGTTCACATTCATTTTTGCGATTGCAACGCTTATACAATTCTTCAACTAACTTATAAGCTACACCCACTCCCGGCAAATTCCGCAATGCATGTTCTTCAGGTAAAAACTTAGGATTTATTATTGCCTCAGCTGTTGGTAATTTTGTAGGCAAATCATGATGGTCGGTTAAGATTACATCCACACCGCGAATATTGGCATATTCAAGCGCTTCGTTTGATGAAATCCCCGTATCGCAGGTCAGCAGTAAGTCAATGTCTGGTTGGCTGTTATCACCGATTATCCGCTGTAATACCGGAGTATTCACACCGTGTGATTCTTCACCACGAAGCGGAACATGGTAAATCACCTTTAATTCCTAAGTTACCTAAAGCTGATACCAGCAGCGCAGTTGAGGTTTGTCCGTCCACGTCAAAATCCCCCCATACACAGATCCTTTCATGATCTTTTTGCGCCTGAATTATTCGAGCGACTGCTTTATCCATCCCTGGCAGTTCAAGCGCTGAAGCCGGCTTATAGAGAGTTGGATCCAAATACGCTACAGCCGATTTTTCAACTAAAATACCCCTTTGGAGTATTGTTTCAGCCACCAGTGGATGACCGCCGACAGCCTCAACAAATCCATCGGTGGGGGTTATAGGTTTATGTTCTTCCCAAATTTTCATGGAATCTGTTATTAGAAAACAGTCTTACATTCAATATTCGATTTCTGTGATTTGGTCAAAATCGAATTCATTTTCAACACCGGTATCTTCCAGGTACAAATCTTCAATTTCTTCAAAATTCCCAGCCTCAATACCACGATCACATAATGACCTGTAAACACACAATCTGCAGCGCCGCTCATCATCCGTTTTATGGAAATTCAATTTCGTCAGGACACAAATCTCAGATACTAAACCATTTAAATAATCCTCATCCTCTTGGAACTGCACCTCGCTATAAATGATCTTTTCTGGATTTCCAGGATGCTCTGCAAACCAATACACCATTTCTACTTGCTGCGGAGAGAACTTTTCCCAAGGGTAAACATGATCCCCCACGCTCAAAAGCAGATATGGATAAACGCGAGTTTGCATATGATTACTCAGAATAGTAAGATTCGGGCGTTTGGATGATGTCTTCCAATCAAATATTATTCTTCTTCCATCTGGTTTAACAACAATTAAATCTAATTTCGCAATAAATCGATGTTCTTTAATGGGTGCAGATATTCTAACTTCCGGTAATTGAATGTCATCTTTACCGATTATTTTATCCAATGAGCTCTCTAAATTTCTCCACCATTTGCTTAATAATGCATCAGCAAATTGGTTTTCGATATTCTCCCTCGGCACACCTACAAAGAACTGCTGCAAAGCTCTGTGAAAATCTGCACCCAATTTCATACGGTGTTCGCGCTCTTTCACAGGTTCAATTTCGACCGCCGGCCATTCAATCTTATCTAAATATCGATACTTGAATAACCGTTTGCATGCAGCATAATCAGATAAACTCTTCTGGCTAAATTGAAAATTCTTTGGTAATCGCATTATTCAACTTTTATTGTTGTCACGGATGAATTCTTTTTCTCGTTCCAATATTGCATCAGTTCAATAAACGGCTCGGCAGTGTTTGATTTACCATGTCGTCCTGAATTCCAGGTAATCACTAACTCTTTTCTTGCACGAGTAATTCCTACATACAGTAAGCGCAGCCGTTCACGCACATATTCGAGACACGCATCCAACGTGGCATCACCTTCGTTATACCAGGCATATTCATCAGGGAAGAGGACATTATCAAACTGTGCTATTGTTTCCGCTTGAAGGTTCAGGTTATCACGGATAAACCATTTTTCAGCAATATATTTCCCATCGGGGAAGCCGGTAGGAAAATCGTAATCATTGACCGACATTAAATAGACACGGTCCCATTCTAAGCCTTTCGCCTTATGCATGGTAGAAATTACAGCTTTGCCTTTATAACGCTCGGGAACAAATCCTGTGTCTGCTTCGCCCAGTCCTAAGAATCGACGTCTATTTTTTGAAATTAATTCGATTTCATCTGAGAATTGCTCCAATTTCCATTCTGGATGAGAGCGGCTCGCCTGACGAAGTATTAGAGCAAGTTTGTGCGCCAATGCCAAATCTTCAGGCTTGGTAAACATTTCCTGTGCTATCGTAATCAACATCTGATCAATTGGAATGACGACAGACGCCTGCCAAAATAAAACACTGGCACGAAAATTTAAAAGTTGTTGATATACTGATTGATTTTCAATTTTTTGTTTGACAATTTCTAACCAATCTTTTTCCGGGTCAGGCGTTAGATAATCTTCTAGACGTCCGATTTTTCGAAGTATTTCAATTGAAACCTTAGCTGCAGATTGATCGTTGTCTGGTTGAAAAGATAACCAATGTTCGTACACTTTTACTAGCTTCTTGGTGGATTGAGGTGTGGAAAGGTACTTAAGTAAACTATCAATAACGCCCGCAGTAATTCGTGTTTGTGTTGTAACTTTTAATAATGTGTCGCTATATTTAAGATCCCGTCTTTTAAGTTCTAGGGCTAAATCGGAACCACGTTTATTCTGAGGTACTAATACCGCAACAGTCTCTTCAGGATGTGAAGGGAGCCATCGGGCAAGCGATTCAGCAACAGCCGAAATTTCTGCACTAGAAGAATATTTCTTTAAAGATTAAAAATATATTGGATGGTTGATCTTCGGGATTGGGATTTGGATCATCCTTTGTTGTAGGGTGGATTAGAGGTGGGTAGTTAATCCGTCACGCACATCTTCAATTGGATATTTATCATGCGTCCACTTTACAAGATGGTTTGCCAGATCGAATATACTTTGGGTTGAACGCCCCGATATGGAAAGCTGCATATCCTGGACATCATTTCTTTTAAGAAAAATCTCGCAGGAATTTTGGATTTGCGGTGGTAAAAGTTTCAAATATGGCCTGATTAGGATCGCCAACTCGCACCCAATTTCCATCTTTCCCAGTCAAGATTTCTAAGATTGCTTCCTGCAAACGACTGCTGTCTTGCGCCTCATCCTCCAGAATATATGGCCACCGATATTGCAGACGTTCAAGTAAATTGCGATCCGTTTCAAGAGCTAGAAGCGCATAAGAGATCAGGTCATCAAAATCCACAGCCCCCCGGTAAGATAGGCTGCGTTGATAATCAGCATAAATCTCTATCCCCATCTCTACCAGAATCATTGGTATTGGCAGTTTATCTAATTTTGCTTGAATCTGCTCCGGTTTTAGTCGTTTGTCTTTTGCAATTCGTATGAAACCGCTCCCAATTTCCAGTAATGCCTCCGGAAGCTTTCGATTTTTTATATTATTTATCTGGCTGGGTTCAAGATCCGATTTTAGAATTTTTTCCACCACTTCGGGGTATGAATGTATCCAGGTCTTCACTGCATCAGCAATAATCAATCTCGATTCTCTTTCGTCAATTATCGAAAAATCTTCTGGAAGACCAACCAATTCCGGACGTTCTTTAACGATGTCATGCGCCAACCCATGCAGTGTTCGGATGCGGTACCCCCAAAAAGGCAGCACACCTTTCTTTTTGCTAAATTTTTGTACACGTTGGTGGAAGTTGTCTACTGCAGAATTTACCAGGGTCACAACCAGCACTTCCTGATCATCCTCCAATAACCTACTGTTTATAATTTCGGCTGCCAGAAGGGATAATGTCCAGGTCTTCCCGCTGCCTGGTACAGCAGAAATACCCATTTTTCCCCCTCGATATTTTAGAATTTCTTCTTGTTCGGGACGAAGTTTTACGCTGTCCTCAGTCATATCCTTATTATTAACTATTCCTGAATCCGATTCCTACTGCGCGCTTGATTGCAGCACCCGTTGAATAGCCTGCAGGAATGGTCCTCGATGTTCATATCCCTGTTCCCCTAATTCACTGACGCCCAAGAAAACTTTACGTCGACACCTCCTTAATAAACCCAGCGACAAACGGTTAAGGTTTTCCAGACCAGTGCTAACTTCATCACTGTCCGTCCACAGATTTCCATAGGACCAATTTCTGCTTAATACATATGGATGAGTGAATGGTTGCGAAAGTCTTTCATACCAACCTCGGTTTCCAATATCTAACCAGATCTGGTAATCAACTGGTTTATTTGCCATCAAGAATGTATATGCCGGCGCCAGGTAAACAGCATCCGCCGCTATCTCCTTCCAGCTTTGTATATACTGGGCCGCAATTACACCATTTTGTACCATGGACAGATATTCCTTACCGACCGGTTGGTTTGCTTTATTTAAAGTTTTTTCAGTCACCCAACGAAACTTCTTTATCGATTCTATCAAATTCGCCGTTACACGTCCTGCATCGATATCTTCATAGAAACCAAAACCGGGTTGAGATAATACTTCCCCGAATAATCGCTTGAGGAAATTGTCGAAATCTTCATTTGAATTCTGATTTAAATCCAACCATTCCCGTAGGTGTTCGTATTTGGCTCCATAACGGTATGTAATCCTTTCTTGCATTTCAGGATTGATCCCACCAAATTCTGTCAATAAAATTGGATCTTGTGTATCCCGGTAGACAATTTGGGTTAACAAGTGTGCCCTAATTAAATCCATGCCTTTGATCGATAAAAGCATAGCGTTGGTTACATCGGTTTTTGTTGGCGGTATGTCCCACATTGAATAAGCGAGTGATGCGAGGGTTAATAAACATCTTGCTGCTGGTTCTTCTCGTAATGGGCGTGACGGTCTGTGAGAACTGACCGGGATATTGTGATTTTAAACCTTTCTGCCAACATAAACCGTATTGAATTTGAAATGTAGGGCGCCATGATAACTATTTCCCCTGGTAATGTCCCTTCATCTACCAATGATTTAGCAATATTAACGCTCCAATCAATCATGGATGGATAAAATCGATGGATTTTTATATCGAACGCTGCCCGAATTATTTCCTTTTCTTCCACATTCACAACTTCCGGTCTTTTTGCCTCCTTTTCAATATTCCGTAATCGATTATAGGCTTCAGAAAGATAAACACTAAATGTTTCTATATTATCTGAACATACAAATGACTTAGGAAATCCAACCTTTAGATCACATTGTGTTTTCAGTTTATATGCAGATACTGGATCGGCTCCAAGGAACCGACGGTAGCCGCCGCCGGTGTCATATATCAGCATTGCAGACTCAAACTTATTGATCCAATTTCCAAGAATATCGTGGGAAACCGGTGTATCTTCTTCCAAATTATCGACAATGATATGACGGTACACCCGAAAAAAATATTCTTCGAAATAGGGTAACTGCCAAAGGTGCTTTACAAAAACTTCGATTTGTAATGAAAAGTCAAGTAAATTATTATTTACGCAATATTCTCGAAATAAATTCGCGCATGTTTGGACATCATCGTATACATTCTTTTGACCAGATTCTCCACTCCAGGCAGCTTTTAATCGCTCACCAATTTGTGTTTGGGGAAATCCAACGATGGCAGATTTATTAAGATTATCAATTATTTGACTGTAGATCCGGTTTGGTTCTAAATTGACGGAATCAAAATATCCTTCCTTGAGCAATGGATTTACTAGGTATGCCATAAAATATTGTGCTGATTCCATTGTGAGGAAAGTTGGATCACCTTGCATTTTATTAAATCCCGCCTGGTCAGCAACCACCGGCCAAAACAAATCAACCATCCTGCGCGCTAACCCACCTAAGGTTACCAGAGTTACCGCCCCTCCGGCCAGGACACCTGGATGTTTGACTGCCTCATCATAAATCCCTCCCAACGTCCGCTGCGGCACGAGAACCAAGATCGTATCACCAGGGACTCCGTTTGCCATCAGAAAAAGAAGTCGTTCTACAGCTGTAGTAGTTTTACCGCCGCCAGCATATCCTTCTAGAAAAACCTTAATATCTAAAGGCAGTTCGACGACTTCAACCTGGTAATCCGTCAAGGTTTCCAATATTTTTTCACCTATGGTTCACGAAAACCACAAATATTTTGGTATTCTTTATTTCAAATACTTAGCATTTGAAGTATCCATAATACAACCATTCCTACAACCACCGTTAGAATGGCGCTTTTTGTTTTCCATGCAACGATGCATGCAAGTATGGCAGCTATAAGCCGGTAGTTGCCTATGTTGAGCTGAATAACGTTATCACTGAAAAGTACTTCTGGTACGATAATAGCAGTTAATACAGCAGGCGGGACAAACTGTAATCCCATTCTTATATTATTTGGTATTTCCTTTTTTCCTACCAACAGAATAA
Organism: uncultured Chloroflexia bacterium; assembly: GCA_963753725.1. Lineage (GTDB taxonomy): Bacteria > Chloroflexota > Anaerolineae > Anaerolineales > UBA4823 > CAVWDI01. Next base: position 250,486 of record CAVWDI010000017.1, read on the forward strand.
AGAACAAACGCATCGTGTATGTTATCAAGCCAGCAGCGATCATGATTACCCAGATATTCATGATTTTTTTCTTATCAGCACGCCAACCAGAATTCCACAAAATGCCGCCGCGAGCAGCCCAAATTTATAAGGCAAGGCAAAGGCAAGCACAGCAATCAATCCTGCGGTTATTGCAGATAATAAACTTGCACGATCTTCTAAGGCGGGCACAACCAGAGCGATCAGCGTTAAAGACAATGTAAAATCCAACGACCAGCTCTCCGGAATAATCGCACCCAGATAAATCCCCGCAGCTGTGGAGATTTGCCATGTGCTCCACAATCCAATTCCTGCACCCAGGTAATACCAGTGTTTGTTTTCTATTTGGGAAACGAGATCGTCAGTCATTTTTTCACCCGGATCAATCTCTTTCTTTTTTCTGTCGAGGTTCCTAAAATGGGTGATGGCTACTGCATAAGCTTCGTCGGTAAGGAAATAAGCTAAAAAATATTTCCAGGCACGTGAAAGATCCACAAAATATGGAGATATTGAAGCGCTGTACAAAAGATGACGCAAATTTACCACCCCAATTGTGATTACAACAACGATCCCTAAAACTGCATTTCCAATTAACTGAGTAGCGATAAATTGTGATGATCCTGCGAATACAATTGAAGACATCGCCTGGGATTCAATCGCAGACATTCCAGCATCCAGCGCTAGAACCCCATATATCATTCCAAATGGAATTACACCGAATAATATTGGGATGACTGCTTTAATGCCGGAGAGAAACTCCTTTTGTTTGGAAGACATTAAGAATTAGTTGTAATGAAGGTTTTACAAATCTCTAACTTGCTTCTACATTAGAGATGATTTTTTCAAGTTCTAACTGCAATTTTGCATCACGCGGCTCAGGGTGATAATTACTAAGAATTGTTTGTGCCTTTTCTCTAGCCCAATCCCTTGCCCCGTCCTTATTCTTCTCCCAAATATTATATGGTCTGCGATCCATTAACTCTGGCTGCCAGCGATTGCGCATATTATTACGGGTATGTTTTTGACCCAAGAAATTTCCTCCAGGTCCTACTTCCCGAATCACATCAACCGCCAGGGTTTCTTTATTGACCACGATTCCTTTAAACATGGATTCTAAAATACTCCATATTTCCGAATCCATAAGAAGCATCTCGTAGGATAAAATCCTCGAACCATGAAGTAAGCCCGCACCAAGCAGCATATCCGATAAGGTTGATACTGCCATAAAGGATGAAAAGCTGTTATCAACGGCTGCCTGCCAATCCGGTTGTTTTGCTCCGGTTGCATATGCGCCCATAGATAACGGGACATTGTAAAAATCCGCTAATACATTTGTGGCAGCCCCGAAAAGGAAATCCTCCGGCCCACCACCTGTGTATGCGCCTGTTCGAAGATCAAGGGCTGTTTGAGCCGCAGCGTAATAGAAAGGACTGCCAGGAGCAGCCATCTGCATCAATGCCATAGCAGAGATCACTTCGGCGTTTCCCACGACCAGGTTACCTGCCAGGGTGACTGGACCACCCGATCCGCAGGATGCCATCGTCATATAACCGACCGGCAATCCCGCTTTAGCAGCCACCAATCCTGCCTCAAGGCTGCCTCCATCATGTCCCAGAGGGCTGAGCGTACACTGCATTATTGATAATACCGGGCGTGATCTCAATGCCTCATGTCCTCCGCGTATAGCGGCTCCCATTTCCAAAGCCGCGTACATTTCTCGTTCATTTACAATCAATTCTGTTTGCACATGCTTATCACTTACACTCCAAACAGCATCTAACTCATGCAATGAGCGGCTTTCGGGCGGGCAATCCTGGGCTGATAAAGCTACCCAATGAAAAGCTATTTCTTCCAGGTAATCTGCAACCCTGGCTACATCAGACACATCTTTTTTAGTTGACCGACGGATATCACCCGAAAAAGCATCAATTATTTCCACACCGCATCCATCAGTACCCAGGAAACTGTGGTTACCATCCAAAGGCAAATCAAGAGCTGGCTGCAATGCTGCTAAAGTGTATGCTGGAGGAGCTTTGGCGATGTAATTCTCAACAATATTCCCCGGTATACGGGCGATTAGAGTGGCTCGATCAACCTGTGCGCCGTGTTCTTCCAATATATCCAGGGCTTTATGTGAAGGGAATTTCACCCCTGTTGATTTCGATCACATCTAGCGTTGCAGTGTGGATCTGCTGGACTTCATTTGCATCAAGGATATTCAGACTTAGTTTTGGATTGGTAATGCTCTTTATCTTTTTTTCCATATTAAATTCCTTCGATAAATGAGATTAAATAAATATTTCAATTATTTTGATTTCAGATTGATGATATCAACGAGTATCAACTATGAATACATGACAATTATTGATCGAGTAGAGTTGGAATAGTATTCATACCAAGCGTTTTTGCCTCCCGATCAGCAATTGCTTGAATTTCAGATAAAACTTCAGAAGCAAGGCTAGGAGGTTCATAAGCCTTAATTATTTTGTTTACTCTTTCAGACGCACGTTCATTGATAGACTTTGATCCTTCACTTTCCCAACCGTCATAAGAGCCACGGTCGATCACTTCCGATGGCAGATAGAATTCTTCTCTAAACCATTTTCGAGTATGCGGAAGGGAAAGATATCCTGCATGATGACCCATGTCTCGCATTATCTCTAAACCGACGGGATCATCTCTCAACTCGATCCCACCTACTACGCGTTTCGCTAACCCTATAATTTCAGCATCGATAACAAGCTTCTCGAGACTCTGGCAGCTTTCGAAATCCAACATACCTGCACCCGATATCATATTCGCTCCGATTAATGCCGCCACCAATGCGCCTCCCATCGACTCCAGTCCACTTTGGGCATCATTGATTTTTGCATCGCTCATTCCCATATAAACATGGGTCGGCAGATTTAGATACTTGCCGATTTGAACGTAGGCAGCATCTATAAGCCATGTACCCGCGGCTCCCATCGGTGTGGTGCCATACTTCATGTCAAAAATCGAAGGTGAACCTCCCCAGATAATCGGCGCTCCTGGATTCGCCAATTGGTGAATAACCACACCACTCAGACATTCAGCCGTGTGTTGTACGACCGCCGCGGCTATTGTCACGGGAGCTGTAGCCCCAGCCAGCGGCATTGAAACTAGTTGAGCTGGAATGCTTGTTTTCGCGCAATCGATCAAATTCTGACAGGTAAGATCACTCCACAACAATGGCGGTGATGGACACACATCGAACACGGCAATCGGTTTTACCGCTAATTCTTTTTCACCACCTGCAACCACTGAAAGCATTTCCTTCATCGTCCACCAGGTGTCTTTGCCGAAAGCTCCCGTGATGATCGGTTTTTGCATGTAATTTAATGCCAGATATAACCTGTACCAATCCCCCATTTCCTTAGGCACATCAGAACATACGAAAGCAGTACTCTGAGCATCCATTTGAGGCAAATTCTCTACGACTTTTACAAAATTAATAAAATCTTTAGTAACAGGTTGTCTATGTTTTCCCGTCTTGCTGTCAAGGAAAAATATGGCAGCCGATCCAGGATCAAAGTGAATCGCATCTCCTCCATAACAAACAGCAGGGTTCCCAGCCAAATCATATAAGTCGAATTTTGAAGGAGTCGAACCGATTGTCTTTTTGATTAAATTCTTCCGATACTCGAGCGGTGTTATTATCCCGGTCAACTGTTCCCCCAGCTTGCTCAATCAGTAAAAGCCCTTTCTGGTTCTCAACACGAACTCCAGGGTCCGCTAAAACAGCGACTGCTTCCTCGTAGATTTTTATTATCACATCTGTCGACAGCACATCCATTCTGGGACGGATCATCTTTGCTCCAATCGTACTTTGGAATACCGGAAAACATTTATTAATTACCAGGTCTAAATAAATATTTTGAACTATCTTTACGAAATACCGAATTATTTATATAATAGTGAACCAAATTTATAGTTATTTGATCCCCATATGACGGATCATTTTATTGAATGTACCTACGGCTAAAAGATAAGGAGGTGGAGATTGCCAATATTATACATTGGATAAGAACAAAATAATGTGCACCATCACATAAACTGACCCTTTTCTCCAATACTCACCAGTATAAAAGTATTCTCAAAGGAGGAGAATAATATGTATTCAAAAAACTATTTTCGATATCTTTTATTTGTTTTGGTGGTTGCCAGCCTGATCCTGGCATCCTGCGCACAACCAGCTGCACCAACAGCTGAAGAACCTGCGGCAGAGGAACCTGCGGCAGAGGAACCCGCAGCTGAAGAGCCCGCAGCTGAAGAACCTGCAGTTGAAGAACCTGCAGTTGAAGAACCTGCAGAAGAAGAACCCGTTGTTCCTCCTGGAGAACAAAAAGTCGCTACTTTTATTTGGACCCAGGAATTTGATACATTGAATCCCTATTGGACCAATATGTGGTTCTCCCAAATTACGCATCAATTCTGGAACTGTTATGGTTGGGTTTTTGATGACCAGAACCAACCCATCCCTGATCTCGTCACCGAAATACCAAGTGTTGACAACGGAGGCATCTCAGAAGATGGCAAAACGATCACATTAGCGCTCGCGATGATCTGGTATGGTCAGACGGCGAGCCGATCACTGCGGATGATTTTGTTTTCACATACAAAATGATCATCGACCCAGGTAATACTGTTGCGGCTGTTAATCCGTACGATCTGATTGAGAGCATGGAAGCTCCCGACCCACAAACAGTTGTTATGAATTTCAGCGAGCCATATGCGGCTTGGGCTGGCTCGCTCTGGCGCGGGCTGCTGCCTGCACATGTTTTACAGCCGATCTACGATGCAGAAGGGACTCTGGATACAGCAGATTGGAACCGTGATCCTACCGTTGGCTGCGGTCCATATGTATTTGATGAATGGGAGTCTGGAAGTTTTGCCCGTTTCACTGCCAACGATAATTACTGGCAGGGTAGACCCAACATTGATGAGATATTCATTCGCTTTGTACCCGATGACGCATCACAAATCGCAGCCCTCCTGGCAGGAGACGGAGACCTGGGGACATTCTTCGCTTATTCAGATATGCCGCAGCTCGAAGAAGCAGGTGTAAATCTGCATAAAGCTTTCTCAGGTTACAACGAAGGATGGTTCCTGAACCAGGGCGAAAAGGGTCATCCGGCTTTGAAAGACCAGAAAGTCCGCCAGGCGCTTGCATATGGATTCGACCGCTTTTCACTCAACGAAGACCTTTTGCTGGGCAAGACTGTTCCAGCAATAACGGACTGGGATAATATGAGTTATAACGATCCATCCATTTCAGAACCATACCCGTACGACCCTGCTATGGCAAATCAATTGCTCGACGAAGCCGGCTGGGTGGATACAAATGGGGACGGTGTGCGTGATAAAGATGGGGTAGAGTTGATACTTAAGATCTGGAACCACCACACGTGAAATTAGGATGGACACTCAAGCTGTCGCTCAACAGCAATTGGCTGAAGTTGGTATCCAACTCGATTTACTCAATTTCGATTCGGATATTTTCTTCTCAGGTTATGGTGAAGGCGGTCCTTGTGCTTTGGGTGATTTGGACATTTGTGAGTACTCTTCCAATCCAAATTTCCCCGATCCTGATAGCCAGGATTGGTTGTGCAGTGAAGTTCCATCAGACGAATCACCTGCAGGTACAAACTGGTCGTCTTTATGCGATGAAGACCTGGATGCACTCTTCCAGCTTCAGGCTACTCAAGTCGACTTTTCCGAACGCCAGCAAACCTTTTACGAGATTACAAAGATGATTTTCGATCAGGCTTACTGGATCGGTATTTGGCAAGATCCGGACTGGTTCGGCACCAGTGAGCGTCTGACTGGTGTGAAATTCTCAGGATCAACTCCATATTTTAATATAATGGAATGGGACATATCCGAGTAGACAGTATATAAATTCGATTGTCTTTTGAGCCGGGGGAGGATAGCCTTTCTTCCTCGGCTCGTTTTTTTACCTTTTTGGACTTCAACTCATCATAAAAAAGAAGCATGAGTAAAGACGGTGTGGCTGTTCCACTGACATGAGGAGATATTTATGACCCGATATATAATTCGCCGTCTACTTCAAGCCATCCCTCTGCTTTTTATTATCAGCGTCGTGTTGTTTGTGTTGATGCAAAATATGGGTGATCCGATCGCGACAATGGGAGGCCGTAATGTCACGCGATCCGGAGACCGGGAACGCCTCACCCGCCAGCTTGGACTGGACAAACCCATCTACGTTCAATATTTTTACTGGTTATTCGGCAACGATTGGACCGCAATCGATGTGGATGGAGATGGTGTCCCGGAGACCCGAAGGAAAACGCAAAGGCGTTTTCCGCGGGGATTTTGGAACTTCGCTTGTGAACCGCGGCCGTCCGGTAACCGAAGTCATCTGGGACCGTTTACCAAATACACTGCTGCTCATGTTAACTGCAGAATTCGTTGTTATCCTTGGCGCTCTTTTGATAGGTATATACTCAGCTTTGCACCAATATTCCGCAATCGATAACACCATTACAGCCATCACTTTCGCGCTGTACTCCATGCCGGTATTTTTCTTCGGATTATTGGTCATGTATATTTTTGCGGTTAATTTCAAACATTGGGGACTCCCCTATCTACCTACAGTTGGGATGTTTGAACCTGAAGTAGGTAAAACACCATCACAGGTGGCCTGGCATATGGTATTACCAGTCGCAACCCTGGCTTTTCCATTTTTCGCTACTTACAGTCGCTATACGCGCAGTTCTATGCTGGAAGTGCTCAGCCAGGATTACATCCGCACCGCCAAATCCAAAGGTTTACCTAGAAGAGATGTCGTCTTTGTCCACGGATTAAAAAATGCTGCCCTTCCACTGGTCACGCTCATAGGACTCGATCTTCCATTCTTATTGGGAGGCGCTATAGTTACCGAACGAATATTTGCCTGGCCAGGAATGGGTCGCTTATTCTTGGATCATCTATCGCGAGCAGACACGCCGGTTGTTATGGGCATATTGATGCTAATCGCTGTAGCTGTAATCGTATTCCAAATTCTTACGGACATTACATATGCCTGGCTCGATCCCCGAATCCGTTATGATTGATTAGGGTTTTATTTATGGAAACCACTCCTGACGCTATCGCTCAATTAATTCCCGATGAATTAGAAACACCGCCGTTAACTTTATGGCAATTGGCCTGGAGGCGATTCAAACGTCACAAAATGGCAATTTTCGGCAGCATTTCTCTTCTGGCATTGCTTGTCTATTCGTTAGGGGGAGCTTTCATTTACTCGGAGGCATATGCAAATTACACTGAAACTGGTATTCGATTGCAAGCGCCATCCGCCGCTCATCCTTTTGGTACGGATACTATCGGAAGAGATATATTAGCTCGGACGATTTATGGAGGTCAAATATCACTTCTGATTGGGTTGACAGCTATGCTTGTGATGGTGTTCATCGGTGTCCTGGTCGGGTCAACCTCAGGTTACTTCGGAGGAAAAATCGATAGTATCCTGATGCGTTTTACAGAAGCAGTATTAATTATTCCCCAAATTTTTCTCCTGCTGGTGATGGCAAAATTTTTTGGTGGAAAAATTCCGGATATGATATTTTTAGGACGAACCTTCAGCGGCAGCGTGGTAGTCATTATATTTATTATAGGGATTACGGGTTGGCCTTATTTGGCTCGGATCGTTAGAGCTGAATTCCTGTCGTTAAAAGAAAACGAATTCGTATTAGCCGCACATTCAACAGGCACTCCCACTTCTCAAATAATCTTCAGGCACATTCTCCCAAACAGTATGGCGCCTATTATTGTTGCAGCGACTCTTGGTGTCGCAAATGCTATTACACTGGAAGCTTATATCAGCTTTCTAGGATTAGGAGTACGTCCCCCAACCGCTACATGGGGGAATATGTTGGATGGTGCATATAATTATATTGAAACAGCCTACTGGTTATGGTTGTTCCCTGGGTTGCTGATTACTCTAATTGTACTCAGCATTAATTTTATAGGTGATGGGCTGCGCGATGCCTTAGACCCGCGCAGCAGTTCAATATAAAGAATATCAAATTTTATTTATGAACAGACTTCTCCAGGTAGATAATCTCAGAACAATTTTTAATACACCTGAAGGTATTATCCATGCGGTTAATGGTATTTCATTTCATATTGATGAAGGTGAAACCTTAGCTGTAGTCGGTGAAAGTGGATGCGGGAAAACAGTTACTATGTTATCCATACTTGGTTTAATCCCGGTTCCTCCAGGAGAAATCGTTTCAGGCAGCGCAAATTTTATTAATATTGACTTACTTCAATTGCAGGAAGATGATCTTGAGTCGATCCGGGGACGGCAAGTATCGATGATATTTCAAGATCCTATGACCTCCCTGAACCCGGTATTGACGGTTGGGCATCAATTGACTGAATCCTTAACTTTACATCTTGGATACGATCAAGAAAAGGCTAATCAACGTGCAGCTGAAATGCTAACTTCAGTGGGTATTCCGGATGCAGCCAAAAGATTGAACGATTATCCTCATCAATTTTCTGGTGGTATGCGTCAAAGGGTAATGATCGCCATAGCTTTGGGTTGCACTCCTAGTCTGGTTATCGCCGATGAACCAACCACTGCCTTGGACGTGACCATCCAGGCTCAAATCGTTGAATTGGTTATCAGATTACGCGAAGAACTAGGAATGGCGATTATCTGGATTACACACGACCTGGGAGTAGTTGCAGGTGTTGCCGAGCGAGTAATCGTTATGTACTCCGGCTTGATTATGGAGGAAGCTATTGTAGATAAACTCTATGAAGAACCTCGCCATCCTTACACAGTTGCATTGCTGGCTGCTTTACCACGCGTTGACCACCAACGACACCAACGCCTCAATTCAATACCAGGAGCGCCGCCAAACCTTTTGATTGAACCTAAGAATTGTCCTTTCGCCCCTCGCTGCATATATGCCATCGATATATGTAGGGAAGAGATCCCGAAACTTGAAATGGTTGATACCGATCATAAAGTCGCCTGTTGGGTTGATATAAGAACAGGACAGACGAAATGAATCAAGATCAATCTATTGTTCAGATCCAGGGTCTGAAAAAACATTTCCCTGTTATGCGTGGCATTGTTTTTGAACGCCAGGTAGGTGCAGTGCGAGCGGTGGATGGGATCACATTTGATATACAACGCGGGGAAACGCTGGGTTTAGTTGGAGAGAGCGGCTGCGGGAAGACAACTGCCGGGCGAACAATCTTGGGTTTATATCCGCTGACCGAAGGCTCGGTATTAATTGATGGTCACGATATCAATAATAAGGATTTAGAAAATATTCAAGCGATACGTCGCAAAGCCCAGATGATATTTCAAGATCCTTATGGTTCACTTAATCCACGCTGGACAGTGAACGCAATAGTAAGTGAGCCAATGCGCGTGCATAAATTGTATGAAGATCGTGAAGAACGAACGGAAAAAGTTCAGGAACTCTTAGCTCTCGTTGGTATGAGCAGCCGCCTTGTTAATCGATTTCCGCACGAGTTTTCAGGTGGACAAAGACAGCGAATTGGCATAGCAAGAGCGCTCGCTTCCAAACCAGCATTCATCGTCTGTGATGAACCTATATCCGCTTTAGATGTATCCATTCAAGCCCAGGTTGTTAATCTATTGGAAGAACTTCAAGACCGCTTCGATCTGTCTTACCTGTTTATTGCCCATGACCTGAGTATGGTTAGACATATCTGCGATCGGGTATCGGTTATGTATCTCGGTGTGATCGTAGAACTCGCCCCGCGTGAAGAATTATATGAGAACCCTCTCCACCCCTACACAAAGGCTCTCCTTTCAGCTGTGCCAATACCTGATCCAAAAAAAGACCGAGCCAGGGAGAGAATTATACTTTCAGGAGATGTACCCAGTCCTTTAAATCCACCACCTGGATGCCGCTTTCACCCGCGCTGTCCGATCGCCGTGGACCGATGTTCAATCGATGAACCCGATTGGCGAGAAATCACTTCCAACCATTGGGTAGCCTGCCACTTAGCCTAGAAATTTTCCGGTTTTCTCGTAAGGTTCACCAACCGTACTCCCGCTTTATGCACCTGTCTGAAATTACCTCCCTGCATGACTACGCGCATAACAGGTTCGATTTGATCTACTACAGCTCCGGATATGAGATTAACACCATATTCAAATAAAATTGGACTTAAAGGAGTGCTTGGACCCAAAACCATCACAAAGGCGCTCGCTTGACACAGTTTTAATATGTCTTCCAATGTGTGGTTTATCAGCGTCATACCCGTGATAGCCACAACTTCAGCTTTCGGAATCACTTCCTGAGCCTGGCTGGCTGGTAAATCATCTGGACCAGGCGTCTGTTCTAAGACCACCAGTTCCTTGACTCTGCTTCGTAAATCTTCAGTAAAAGGGAAACGCCCTACCATCACCATTCGCTTATCTTTGCCATTCTCAGCTAAAATTTCACCCGCATTAAACTCGGTCCAATTGTCTGGCATTTGCGGCTGCAATTGTGCATTCAGTGATGCAATTCCTACACTGCGCAAAGTCAAGTTTGAAGATAATGCCAGTTCTGCCAGTTCTTGTCCTGACATATTATCCAATTTTCCAGCTTTTTCTATGCGAGGCTCACTTGTATGGTCATGTCCTTCCCATACTGTTGATGCCAGACCGCAGAATTTGATTCCATTCTTTCGAATTACAACAGCAGTCCAGTTCAATCCAATGCAAACTTTTACTATGTCTCCAAATTTCGCCGTTGATAATAAATTAATTATCAATTTCATAATCGTTCTTATTTGCTGATTTGAATATTTGAATGGGCATGGAAACTTAAAAACTAACTTTCCAGATGCTTACACCTTTATAATACCGTGCTACACATATATATTCAATAGAAATGAATTTAATCTGTCGTTAAAGATTTTTTGCTTTATAATACGTTTTTATGTTTTGTGATAATTTGCACCTTGAATAAATCCCATAGATAGTCTACCCTTTACAAGGTTAGATATAAATTAATTCCATGGGAATGTAAACGTATAATCGGTTATATCAGTTAAATTCACTCGATCTAATTAGCTTTCAGAGAGAGTGAAATCAGAATCAATTGATTGAAGGAAAAGGAGAGAAATATGAGAAAGCTCAATTATTTAATCGCCCTGTTAATTATAGCAGTTTTTATCCTGGTTTCTTGTTCGCCACCGCCTACGCCTGAAGCACCTGCGGAAGAACCAGCAGCTCCAGAAGAACCGGCCGCACCGGAGGAACCACAAGAGGTGGAACCGGAAGAACCAGCAGAAGAAATGGTTGAGGAGCCTGAATCTGGATTTCCGGATCTGGGAGGTGCCTCAATAACCGTCGCTGTTGAAGACGCATACCCACCTTTCAACTATGTTGATGAGGACTCTGGCGAAAGCATTGGTTGGGATTACGATGTAGTACGCGAGATTTGCGAACGCCTCAACTGTGTACCAGAATTTACACTCGCTGCCTGGGACGGCATCTTCCCAGCCATGGAAGCCGGTGAATATGACATGCTGGCGGATGGCGTTACCATCACCGAAGAACGCGACCTGATTATCGATTACTCCATGCCATATGTCACAATCGGCCAGGTCTTGCTTGTACGTGCAGACGAAACCGCCTCTATCGAAGATATGAAAACAAATCCGGAGGCACTAATCGGTACCCAAATCCAGACCACCAATGAAATTGTAGCCAAGAAGAACTTCCCTGAAGAACAGGTGCAGTCCTTTGAAGATTTCGGTGCTGCTGTCCTGGCATTAATATCAGGTGATGTTGATGGAGTCGTGCTAGATACTGTTGCCGCAGTCGGCTTTATGGGTGAAAATCCAGGTGAGATGAAAGTCTCTGGTGAGCTAACTTCCGACGAGCAGTTGGGCTTCGTCTTCCCACCGGGTAGTGAATTAACTGCTGCCATTGACGCTGCGCTGCAAGCCATGATGGACGATGGTACCTTAGAAGAACTCAACACCAAGTGGGGTCTTGTTGGTGGAGGGGAAGAAGAAATGGTCGAGGAGCCGGAAACTGGATTTCCTGACCTGGACGGCACATCAATAACTGTGGCTGTTGAAGACGCGTACCCACCCTTTAACTATGTTGATGAAGACTCTGGTGAGAGTATCGGTTGGGATTACGATGTAGTACGCGAGATCTGCGAACGCCTCAACTGTGTACCAGAATTTACGCTCGCAGCTTGGGATGGTATCTTTCCAGCCATGGAAGCCGGTGAGTTTGACATGCTGGCTGATGGCGTCACTATCACTGAAGAGCGCGACAAAATTATCGATTACTCTATGCCCTATGTAACTATCGGTCAGGTCTTGCTTGTACGTGCAGACGAAACTGCTTCTGTGGATGATATGAAAGCTAATCCAGAAGCATTGATCGGTACACAAATTCAGACCACAAACGAAATTGTCGCCAAGAAGAATTTCGCTGAAGAACAAGTGCAGTCCTTTGAAGATTTCGGCGCTGCAGTATTGGCTCTGATTTCAGGTGATGTCGACGGTGTAGTATTGGATACTGTTGCAGCTGTCGGATTCATGGGAGAAAACCCAGATACTATGAAAGTTGCTGGAGAGCTGACCTCCGATGAGCAGTTGGGTTTTGTTTTCCCTCCTGATAGTGAATTAACTGCAGCAGTTGATGCGGCACTTCAAGCCATGATGGATGACGGGACCCTGGCAGAATTCAACGCTAAGTGGGGGTTGTCTGGAGACGAGGAAGAAGCCGGAGCAATGGAACTGCCTGATTTGGAGGGCATGGCCATTACGGTCGCTGTTGAAGACGCTTACCCACCTTTCAACTATGTTGATGAAGAATCCGGCGAGTCAATCGGTTGGGATTATGATGTAGTAAGAGAACTATGCGCTCGCCTTAACTGCGTACCTGAATTTACGCTCGCTGCATGGGATGGTATCTTCCCAGCCATGGAAGCCGGTGAGTTTGATATGCTGGCCGATGGCGTCACCATCACTGAAGAGCGCGATAAAATTATCGATTACTCCATTCCTTACATCACCATCGGACAGGTTCTTCTCGTTCGTGCAGATGAAACTGCGTCAGTGGACGATATGAAGGCCAATCCTGAAGCACTGATTGGTACCCAAATCCAGACCACAAACGAGATTGTTGCTAAAAAGAACTTCCCTGAAGAACAGGTACAATCCTTTGAAGATTTCGGCGCTGCTGTATTAGCTCTGATTTCAGGCGATGTCGACGGTGTAGTATTGGATACTGTTGCAGCTGTCGGATTCATGGGAGAAAACCCAGATACTATGAAAGTTGCTGGTGAATTAACTTCTGACGAGCAGTTGGGATTTGTCTTTCCACCTGAAAGTGAATTAACGGAAGCCATAAACGCCGCTCTCGAATCTATGCTTGCAGATGGAACGCTAAAAGAGTTCAACGACAAATGGGGATTGTCTCCGTAATCCTACTAAGCATTAACCGTTCCTGACGATCAACAAGATTTATCTTATCTGAACGTGAACAAAACTCCCGCAGTTACATTTTTGTAACTGCGGGAGAATAAATACCATCATTAGTTAAGTATAATTATGGAAAAAACTCGCGAGCCTGGAACTACTTCTCTATCCCAACCTCTTGATTTTCAATTATCAAAAATTCCCTGGTGGGTTCTCCTTATTATTGCCGGCGGAATATTGGCTCTTTGGTTTATCTTCACCGATGCCAATTATTACGAGACATTTAAATTCTTACTCGCCGGTGTAAAAACAACAATACGTATCACACTCACCGCGTTTCCGATTGCTATCATTATTGGATTATTCACCGGCCTCGCCCGATTATCAAAAAATATCATTCTATATACCATTTCCACTATGTATGTTGAGCTCATGCGTGGAATACCCATGGTCGTGCTGTTATTGATGGTCGCATTCGCTGTCGTTCCTATGTTAGTAGAGATCATTAATAATGTAGGTGAATGGGGTCTTTATTTTTTTGATAATTCATTCCTACAAAATGTATCCACCAACTTTGCAGAGTTTAGTATCCGAAAGATACCAATGGAACTGCGTGCAGTCTTTGCTTTATCTATTGGCTATGGAGCGTTTGAAGCGGAGATCTTTCGAGCTGGTATCCAATCGATAGGCAAAGGACAAATCGAAGCCTCCCGCTCACTTGGTATGAGTTATTTCCAATCATTGCGTTTTATAATACTTCCACAAGCAGTACGAAGGGTTCTTCCACCGCTCGGGAATGATTTTATTGCTTTGTTAAAGGATTCTTCATTGGCCACAGTTCTGGCTGTTGCAGAACTCACCCAGCTGACCCGAATCCGTAAAGCAAGCACATTTCGAGTGATGGAAACTTTCAATGTAGCCGCTTTCCTTTATCTTTCGCTAACGCTGGTACTATCAGCTGTTGTTCGATTCTTAGAAAGAAGGATGAGAATAGTAGAATAAAAAAAACCCTGGATAAACATCCAAGGTTTTTATGCGCTGGGAGGGAGTTGAACCCTCACGCCTTGCGGCACATGGCCCTCAACCATGCCTGTCTGCCAATTCCAGCACCAGCGCTAAATCACAGCTATTATAATCTGCTCTGTTTCATTGTCAAGCAAAGAGTATTTTTTCAAGAAAATTAGGAGTACAAATGCGCATTGCTTTAGATGCTATGGGGAGCGATAATTGTCCCGAACCCGAAGTATGCGGCGCTGTCGAAGCCGCAAGAATGTTTGGCGACGAAATTACCCTTATCGGACCTGAAGACAAACTACGAGAGATTTTATCTGATACTTCTTCTGAAAGTTTGCCAGTTCATATCATCCATACGACCGAAACAATCACCATGCATGATAAAGGCCGGGGGTTAACTTCGAAAGCTAGACACAAAGATTCCAAAACAACCATGGCGCTTGGAATGGATATGCTGAAATCTGGCAATGCAGATGTTTTTATCACAGCTGGTAATACAGGCGGCGCCTTAGCTACAGCATATTTTCGTCTTGGAATGATTCCTGGCGTTAAACGTCCAGCTATCACTGTCCTTTTTCCGGTTAAGGGCGGCAGATGTGCCGTGCTTGATATTGGAGCAAACCCAAACTGTAAGCCAGAACACTTGCTTCAATTTGCCATAATGGGTTCCATTTATGCCAATAAAGTACTGGATATTCAAAATCCACGCGTAGGTTTAATCTCAAATGGAGAAGAGGCGGGTAAGGGTAATGATCTTGTGAAAGATACCTACCCGATATTAGAAGCCAGCGGATTAAACTTTATTGGAAATCTTGAGGGGAAAGAAATCTTTGGGGGTGAAGCCGATGTGGCAGTCACGGATGGATTCACTGGTAATGTTGTCCTGAAAACCAGCGAAGCCGTTGCGAAGATGTTCAGCGATATTCTACGCCAGGAATTAATGAGTTCGTTACGGACAAAAATTGGCGCGAAATTAGCAATGCCTGCGTTTGATAATTTAAAAAAGATTTTAGATCCCAGTGAAGTGGGCGCCGCCCCTCTGCTTGGAATTGATGGGTTAGTGTTTATTGGTCACGGACGCTCGGACACTCACTCAATTGTCAGCGCAATTCGCTCAGCTCGACAGGCTGTCAAGGCCAACCTAATTAATGCCTTGAACAGCGCGATCAGCAAGAGAATTGAATTTTTGTATGATCAGGAGAACAAATGAACAGTACCCAGTCACGACCAAGAGTAGTCATAACTGGACTGGGCGCAATTTCACCCTTAGGTTCAACAGTCGATAAACTTTGGGATGGGTTTATCAATGGACGATCAGGAATCCGGCGCATCACACAATTTGATGCATCATCTCTTCCCTGTCAAATAGCAGGCGAAATACCGGACTTTGAACCAGAAGATTATTTTTCGCACAAGGAAGCAAGGAGGACACCGCGTTCTGCTCAAATCGCTCTTGCAGCCTCAATCCATGCGGTAAAAGATGCTGGACTACCAGATATTATGCCTGATGCCGAACGCAGCGGTGTGGTTTACGGTACTGGCATTGGTGGATTTGATTATTTTGAAGAAGGCCTTGCTGCTCTCAGAACGAAGGGATTTTCTCGTGTCAAACCTTATATCCTTCCAAGCGCCATACCTAACCTTTCAGCGTTCATCATCGCACGTCATTTCCAATGTTTGGGACCGAATTGCACCATTACGACTGCTTGCGCGACTGGGACACAAGCGATTGGAGAAGCAGCTGAACATATACGCCGGGGAGTTGCGGATGTTGTTGTGACAGGTGGTACTGAATCTTTAATCTCGGACTTTACAATTGGCGGTTTTTCCGCTATGCGGGCGCTGCCATTTAATTACAATGAGGATCCCGAAGGCGCTTCTCGACCATTCGATGCGAAACGTGAAGGATTTGTGTTTTCTGAGGGTTCAGCTGCTCTGGTGCTTGAAGAATACAATCATGCGCGGGCGCGCGGTGCGCGTATATATGCAGAATTAGTTGGTTATGCCTCCTCTACGGATGCTTATCATATTGCAGCTCCCAATCCCGAAGCCAGCGGCCCAGCCCGGGCGATGCGCTGGGCAATTCAAGATGCAGGAATTTCTCCAAATGAGATAGATTATATAAACGCTCATGGTACTTCAACTTCACTTAATGACGCAACGGAAACTAAAGCGATCAAAACCGTGTTTAATGATTACGCTTACGATATACCAATCAGTTCGACCAAGTCAATGATAGGTCATTCCTTGGGTGCTACTGGCGCTATCGAAGCCATAGCCTGTACCTTGAGTATATTTCATGGGTTGATTCCCCCCACAATTAATTACGAATACCCTGATCCAGAATGTGATCTTGATTACGTTCCGAATTATGTACGAAAACAAAAAGTTATTTATGCTTTGACAAATTCTTTCGGCCTTGGTGGACAAAATGCATGTCTCGTAATTAAAAATTATGGTCACCAATCCTGACATTTGATAGTAATATCTTTGATGTATTAATTTCTACCAAATGATATTTATAAGAATTCCAAATGATGGACTGTAAGGAAAAATAATGAAAATATACCGTAACGAGAAACTTATTAAACGGAATGCACGTATAGCTCAAGTAACTTTACTTGGTGGATTGTTGGTGCTTGCGGGCGGAATGTTCATTTCTTTCCAATATCCTGGGCAATTCTATTATTCTCTGATAGCTCTGGTGGTCGGATTTATTCTGTCCCAAATTGGTATTTATTTCAGTAACCGCTGGTCAAGGAAGCCGCGTCCTGATGAAATACTCGATCAAGCTTTAAAAGGGTTGGACGATAAATTTACCTTATATCATTATCAATCTCCCGTCTCACATTTATTACTCGGACCTTGCGGTATCTGGAGCTTGCGACCATACCATCAGAAAGGCACTATCTCATATACGAATGGACGCTGGCGTCAGAAGGGTGGCAGTCTATATATGAAAATTTTTGCCCAGGAGAGTCTGGGACGTCCTGATCTTGAGGTTCAATCTGATATCGAGAATCTCAACAATTACATTCAGGAAAAATTATCTGAAGATTTTAGTTCAATGGTGCAAGCAGCTTTGGTATTCACAAATCCTGATGTGGAGATAAATATTTCTGAAGAGGATAATCCTCCTGCCGAAACAATTTATGTCGCAAAATTGAAGGATATGGTCCGCAAATATGCCAAAGCAAAAACACTTTCGATAGAAAAAGTAAAAATGATACAAGATATTATTGAGATTTGAACAAGAAAAATCCCGTAATAGCTATTGATCGTTATACGGGATTTATTATTTTATTTATGGTGTGGAAATTACCCGGCCAGGAATGCCTCCAAAGCTTCATTGCTGATTCGGTATGCATTACCAATTTTACGTGCTTTCAAATCGCCGGCATCAATCGCAGCAATCACATCTTCTTCAGAAACTTTTAATAGACCGGCTGCCTCAGAAGGTGTCATTACAGCCGGTATACCACCCGCTGGTCCTCCACCGCCGGTTGGCTGTGTTTGTCCAGCACCAGCTGCACCTGCGCCGGTCATTCCCTGTAGAGACTGACTGATAACTCCACCCACTCCCATCCCAGCGCCGATACCGGCTGTGAGCCCTGCGCCTCCGCTCGGATTTTGCGCGGCATCCCTCAAGGCATCCGCAGCTTGCAGCTGTGTATATGTTTGCATGTCTAACATACCCATTGCACGTAATTCTTCTGCAGATTTGCTGGATGGCTTCAAATTTTCTATATAATAACTTTTTAGCGTCAATCCCAATGCCAGGAAATCGTCCTGGGCTTTTGCTCGAACACCAGCGCCAAGTTCTTCAGTCAGGCCTATCAATTCAGGAACATCATGCTCGGAGGCAGTTTCTCCCAGTAAATCCTGCAGTTTAGAGAGCAGCATAGAACGCAATCTGCTCTCAATCTCATTCGTCTTGAACATCCCACGCGTACCAACTACCTGGGTTATAAATTGCTGCGGGTCTTTTATCTGAAAACTATATGTTCCAAAGCCCTGCAAAAGAGCGACGCCCAAACCCATATTTGGATTTCTAACGATTATTGGCTGCGGAGTTCCCCACTTCCGGTCGACGAACTCGCGCATCGCTACAAAATATACTTCTGCTGGGAAAGGAGTTTTTTCATCAAATAGTCGGCCCAAATAGTCGATCAAAAGTGGAACATTATAAGTTACGATGGTATGTCGTCCGGGTCCAAAGACATCCAATGCATTTCCATCACGGAAAAATACTGCGGATTGGGATTCTCTTACAATTACCTGGGACCCGATGCGAAAATTCCCTGCGCCAACTTCTGGAAACCGGTGGACGATTTCATCCCGCATTTCATCTGGATATTCAACTACATCAAATACTCTAGCCATCTTTTTCTCCTGCGTTATTTTCTTTGCACTTATTTTTTTTAGTCATGCCCTTCTAATGACGATTGATTGACTTCTCCGCTAAGTATTACTTCGTCCCTTTTATCATAAACATCTATGCATTCTTGGGACACACTCGTTAAATTTCGAATAGATGCCGGTAATCCATCGCTGCCTATTGACATTTCCACATTATCTACTGCTCGATTGACTTCATCAACCAGATCGAGCATTTGAGCATCAAATTGGTAAAGCAAACCCAATTCTTCTTCATTTATAGTTACTGCATCGAAAAGACCAGAATAGCCTCGAGTTGCTCGTCTTATACGATCTGCAAAAGTACGAATTTTGATCGCTGAGGCTTCAAGATCATCAATATATCCAATTTCACCTGCACTGATTAAATCTCGCTGTAGCGAAGATATTCGCTGGTATATTTGGTCAAAACGGTCAGCAATCATATCCCGTAACAGTTTGTCAGAATCGCGCCGTTTTTGCCGTTCTACATAACCTCCAAAACCTGGAATTTTACTAACTATTTTTTTAAAGGGATCCAGGTCGGAATCAACCTTACCATATATTTGATCACTCATTACGCACTCCTTGTTGTGGTTATTGCTGTAATTATTATCTTGATTATAGCATTAGTATAGTTCGGTATTTTACTGCTTATGTATATAATACCCGATTTTATTTAATTTATCCTCCCATAATCAAAGGGTTTTTATACTTAGAGAAAGATTTATACCATTAACTATGTCTTGATTCCAACACCGTTCACCAAGAAATAATATATATTTTCCTATTCTATTTCCAAATCCTCAAGAAAAATAATTTTTTACGGATTGTCTAAAGTAAAGTGCATTAAGCGGTGGTTTCCTGTATCGCTTACCCAGATGCCGCCTTCTGCATCTGTCGCAATTCCAGATGGCATCCCAAAACTATCCAATCCTGTTCCAAAATCTCCCCAGAACTGTATAAATTCTCCATTCTTGTCAAACATTATCACTCGATACCCTTCAGGATCAGAAGCGAATATATTTCCTTGTTCATCTACATCAATAAAAGGTTTATTATCCAACGATTGTCCAAACCAGGCGATAACCTCCCATTCATTTTCAGGTACAAATGTATCGTTACCAAATCGAGAAAAATCTTGTATGCGCTGGTTCCAGGTATCAGCGACTAAAATATTTCCTTCCCCGCCAACTGATATGCCGACCGGTTCATCAAATTGTCCAGGGCCTAAACCAGTTTCACCAAATTGCGATATATAATTTCCATCCTCGTCGAAGACGACCACCCTCTTATTCCCGGTATCAGTGATAAATACAAATCCATCTTCATCAACAGCGATATCCCTCGGTCCCCAAAATGCTTTTGGAGATTCTGCCTGTCCGAAGAAACCCCACATCGCCAGAAACTCCCCTTCCGCAGAAAATTTTTGGACCCGGTGGTTCCAGGTGTCAGCAATATAAACCGAACCATCAGGACCAACCGCTATACCCCATGGCTGGTTGAACGTACCGCCAGGTGCAGCATTTGTGTTCACATCGCCAAATTGACCCCATGAATGGAGGACTTCACCTCCTGGGGTTAGATGCTGTATTCTATGGTTATCCGTATCTGCAACATAAACACTTCCATCTTCAGAAACAGCAATACCTCGTGGTCTATTGAATTGTCCTGCAAGTTCACCTTGTGTACCGATTGTAATATCCGCTGTTAGCGTCTTTTCATTTCCTTCATATGGATCAGCTTGAATAACTTCGAATGCTGGGACAGCGCCATAATTCCATAATTGGTTCACGATATCTTTACGAACGTATAACCGCATACTGGCAGAAGGAGACCAATTCGGCAGACTCATATCCTTTTCGGTGATCTTTCCGTAAAGCGAGTAATCTCTATTCAACCATATCTGGAACAATGCTGCACGCATTTCGGGGTTACGAATTGCACCCGAAATCCTATACCAGGTCAGATCGTAATAATCCTGATTTGGCCACCAAAGTCTGATGTAATCAAATTGGTTGTAAGCTTGACCCACCACGGGTTCAATCTTCCCATAATTTGCATCTCCCACCAAAATCGCTGCCGAATCCCTCAAACTTCGGGTCGGATCTGCACCAAAAAAGTGTGCATTACTGTAATTACGCAAATACCACCAATACGGATATGATGTTTCATTGTCATAAGCCACATTTATTGCCAAACCATCCGTAGTCCGCTGGGAGATTTCTTCAATTTGCTTCAGTGCTGTTTTCACCCCGCCTGCTGAGTGTGCGTAAACCAGCAGTTCGTTGGCATCATCGTAATTAATATATGCAGCATTAACCGCTGTTCTAGCGGTTAAGAAACCAAAAATACCAAATACTACCAGGGAGGATATCAGGACTATTTGAAGGATCGACCAGGATTTGAGCAAATAATATAATCCTGCGCCACTGGCAATTGCGGTAACCAGACTGACAAAGAATGTACTTGTATCACCCAACTGTTCAAGTGTTTTACCTTGGAAAGGAGGGTTAGCCCCCAATATCGATCCAAGCACCGATAAAGAACTCAGCAAGAAAATAATCAATATGATAATGACCAGCCATCCATTTGATTTCTTAAATTTTCCCCAGTCAATTGCCTCGATTAGTTTTCCAAAGAACCATGATGCACAAAGGATTAACGGCCATGCAATATGGACTGTCAACCAGGGCATCTTCTCCCCCGCGATCGAATATGCAACCAGGCTGGTAAAAGCCCAGAAGATGAATAATGCAAGGCTGGGAGCGTTTTCTGTAGACTTTTCTTGTTGATATAATTTTCCTGCTTCAGAAAATTCATTTCCATTGGCAGGGTCGCTCGGTACTGGGAATATCCATTTCCTGAATGCGAGTAAAACCGTCAGCAGTAGTGTGCCTAATGCTGGTAGATATTCATAAATTGGGAGCTGTACAAAACCATAGTAATACCATGGTTGGCTGCCCCGGTTTACACCTTGTTGTTCTAACCAATACCCGAGTGACCCAACAATCCCGGTGAAAAATCCGGCTCCATTCGTAAATATTGTCGTATAAAAAACGATAAATATTCCATAAAATATTGCTGCGTTAATCAACCATTTCTTTGGATTCCACCACAATCCAATTAGCATAGAAATGATAAACAGAGAAATTAAAAATACACCTACTTGCAGGATATTCGCGGTAGTTATTGACTGTACTTGAGAGGCATTTGTGGGTATAGTCCATCCCAATAATCGAACTGGGAAAGCGCTCAGCTGCGGCAGCACCAACGTTCCCAATAGAATTAGCATGTCAAATGATCTTTCAGCGCGGATTTTTTCGAGTGAATAACCTTTAATTAAAAAATAAATTCCTAATAAAAAAAATAGAACACTGCAACCGATTAATATTTAACGGCAGAATTGCTATACCGCCCGCTTGTGATACTGTATCTCCATTTTGCGCTTCTGTTGGAATGGCTGTTGCTGTGGAAATGGGACTTATTAAATCGCTCTCCCCATAAAAATGCGATTCCAGATCCTGCCAGAAAAAGAAATCCCAGTAATAACGTTAATAAGAAAAATCTCTGATACTTCGGTTGCTGCCAGGAATTCTTCAGAACCCGATATACAAAATAGAATACTAAAAATATTAAAATTTGTGCTGTATAAATAAATGCAGTTTCTTTGGCCGTAAAATGCAGCACTGTTGCGATCGTCAACCAATAAAGGTAACGTGATTTACCGGTCTCGAAATAACGCAATACTGCCCAGATAGTAGCTACTCCTAACAAAGCTACATAAGCTTCATTCCGCACATATCGACCATAGTACAGCATGTATGGTGAGATTAGCATTAATAATCCAGCGATCAGTGCGCCTGAACGACCTAAATATCGCCTGTAATTCCACATAAAAAGTACTGTTGCGATACTAAAAAGTGCGGCTGGAATGCGCGCTGTAAAATCATTGTCCCCGAACATAAAATAACTCAGCGCAACCATATGGAACTGCAAAGGACCATGCATTAGTGGGTCATGTGCAAATCCCTCTCCACGGTAAAGTCGCCAGGAATAGTAGACATGTGAGTTTTCATCGTGGCTCATCACCCTGGATTCGAGATCATAGAAACGGCTAAATATTGCCAGAATGATGATTAATGAAAACAGAAATGTTTCGATTGAAAAATTAAATTTACCTGATTAATGGCTTATCCAACCAGGAGGAATACCTATCGTTACCTGTATGCATCTAATCTCCCAGATGTGAAAATTTCAAAGTATCCAAGTCAGGATTATACTCAAATCAAATAATAAATTGCTGAAAAAATATTAATATTACCCGAAAAAAATTGGGAGAAACATTATAAAATCCCGTTGACTAAACTTTTCATTGATATTCAATTAGTCAACTTTTAAAACTTCTTGAGATTGTGGATTTCTTTACTATTTAGATAACGCCATTTTTTTGGTTTCAAGTTTCCCAACTCAAGATTGGCTATCCGTATCCTTATAATCCTCTCTACTGGTAATCCAATTATTTTTCCAGTAAGTCGAATCTGGCGTTTTTTACCTTCT
Source organism: uncultured Chloroflexia bacterium (assembly GCA_963753725.1). GTDB lineage: Bacteria > Chloroflexota > Anaerolineae > Anaerolineales > UBA4823 > CAVWDI01. The sequence goes on from CAVWDI010000017.1 coordinate 273,937, forward strand.
CGTAAAATTATTTTCAACCAGGCTCCATTTTTTACAGACGAACTGATCTCAACCTTAGCTCTTTGAGTTCGGTAGCCATCTTCAAGAACTACACCCCTTCTCCATTTTTCAAGTTGTTCCATATCAGGACGTTTTACTACTTTTACTCGGTATTCTTTTTCATGCTGGTATTTTGGATGTGTCAAACGATTAGTCATTTCGCCGTCATTTGTTAGCAAAATTAATCCCTCGCTGTAAAAATCGAGCCGTCCAACTGGATAAACCCGTTCTTTTATATCCACCAAATCGAATATGCTCGGACGATTATCGTCTTTATTAATTGTGGATAAATAACCGCGAGGTTTATACAAAGCGATATATATGTATTGCTGTTTCAGTTCAATCAACTTGCCATCCAGAATAATCCGGTCAAGCATCGGATCAGCTTTTTCACCAATTTTAGCTGTTATCCCATTTACTTCCACCCTTCCTTTTTGGATCAATTCCTCACATTGTCTACGTGATCCAATTCCAGCTTGAGCAAGTACTTTTTGTAATCGTTCTCTCGGCATTGTCTTTAATAATCCCTATTCAATAACCGCAGGGTCTACGATCATCGATTCTTCAATTTCTACTTTTGGAAGTTCATTCAACGAATTAATCCCAAAATGTTGTAATAATTCAGGGGTTGTTCCATATAATATTGGACGTCCAGGGGTATCAGTACGCCCTTCCTCTTGAATCAATCCCTTGCGGAGTAAACTCTTCAGGACGCCATCACTATTGACTCCCCGGATGGAATCTATCTTTGGGCGGGTAACGGGTTGAAAATATAATATGATGGATAAAGTTTCCAGTGCAGCTCGACTTAATTTGACTTTTGACTCAAGACCTAAAAATTTTTCAATCTCAGTTGCCGCTGCAGGTGCAGTAGTTAATTGATAACGACCACGATGTATTTGTAATCGTAATCCACAATCAGTAGTATTTTTTTTATAAAACATTTCCAATTGTTTTATTCCATTTTGTACTTCTCTATTGGACAATTCGAATACACTAGCTAATTGGTTAATTGTTACAGGTAAAGGGGCTACAAAAAGTATCGCTTCAATTCTGGCAGCAAGCGAGAGCTCACTTTCTGGATATATATTTTTATTCATGCTATGATAGAATTCTCCACCTGATTTGATAGAAAATGGAGATTAAATTGATAAATAATAGTCCACATAAATTGTTTTTACTCCTCATTGCAATACCGGTTCTCATAAGTATTGCATGTAATATTCCCTTTATTCAGATGCCGGTTTCAGAAGAAACCGAAGTTATCCCAATTTCTACACAACAAGTTGAGGAAATAATCCAAGAAATAGAGGCAACAGTCGAACAAATTGATGAAAGTAAACCCTTCCATTTGGTGGTTACGGAAGCACAGCTTACTTCTATTATAAACGCCGAATTGCAATCTTACAAAGAATATAAAATTGACAATGTAAAAGTACTTCTGAGGGATAGCAAGGTTAAGATTTCTGGAAATGCCGAGCAAAATAATCTCGTTCTACCGATCACTATCGAAGTGATCTTCAATGTTGATGAAAATGGAATACCAGATTTCGAGATTGTTTCCGCAAATGTAGGACCATTTCTATTGCCAGATTTTATTATAGAGCAATTGGATATGGCAATTGATAATGCATTCAACTCCAATCTTCTTCCAGTTGCTGATGAGGTGTTTATTGAGAATTTAATCATTGAAGATGGTCAAGCAACAATATTTGGCTATACGAAGTAGAGGATCTTTTTGATATCTCAATTCGCATTTGGTTTTTAAAATGTCGTTAAGGAAACAATGAAAGTATTGCTCACGGGGGCTGCAGGTTTTTTAGGTTCTCATTTAAGTGATCTATTGATCGATAAAGGCCATAAAGTTATTGGTATGGATAATTTTATAACAGGCAGCCAGCAAAATTTAGCTCACTTAGGCGGTAATCCTAATTTTTCATTCATTCGTCATGATGTATCTAACTTTATATTTATTCCAGGAAATGTCGATGCCGTGCTCCATTTTGCTTCTCCCGCGAGTCCAAATGAGAACTCCCCTTTAGGCTATGTCAACCTCCCTATTCAAACGATGAAAGCCGGCGCCCTGGGAACTCATAATTCACTCGGTATTGCCCGGGAATATAATGCAAGTTTTTTGTTAGCTTCCACAAGTGAAATATATGGCGATCCCCAGGAACATCCCCAATCGGAAACTTATTGGGGGCATGTTGATCCAATCGGGAAGCGGTCAGTGTATGATGAAGCAAAAAGATTTGCTGAAGCGCTCACTATGGCATATCACCGTTTCCACAACCTCGACACACGCATCGTTCGAATTTTCAACACATATGGTCCCAGGATGCACCTCGATGATGGTCGTGTTGTCCCGAATTTCTTAAAGCAAGCACTGCTCCATGAACCGCTAACGATTTATGGTGAAGGTACTCAAACACGAAGTTTTTGCTTTGTTGATGACATGGTGGACGGGATTTATCGCCTGCTCTTGTCGGAAGAATTTGACCCAATAAATATTGGAAATCCGGTTGAAACAAGTATCCTCGAACTTGCTGAATTAATAAACCGACTTACGGACAATTCCTCTGGCATAACATTCATCGAAGATTTTATGGGTGAAAGTGACCCTCAACGGCGAAAACCGGATATCTCCAGGGCAAAGAAATTTTTACACTGGGAACCAAAAATCAGTCTAGAAGAAGGGATTCTACGAACTATCCCATATTTTCGGGAGAAAATGGGATTGGCATGACATCGATCCTGACTAATAACCGCGAACGAACACGCTTTTTAAAATTTACTGTCGTTGGTTTTATAGGCGCTGTCGTTGACTTTGGGGTCATGAACTTTATGGTGGCGGTATTTTCAACAACTCTGGTGGTTGCTGGAACAGTTTCTTTTATTACTGCCGTTCTAAGTAATTTTTTATGGAATAGATTTTGGACTTACCCTGATTCACGTACAAAACCAGTCTTAAAACAACTTATTGAATTCTCGATCGTCAGTTTAATTGGATTGGCGATCCGCATCCCAACATTAGCTGTATTAGAACCGATTGTATTTTCATTACTTTCAAATCTTCCTTTTGAAATTCCATTCTTCACGATAAAATTTCTAACGGATAACCTTACCCTGGCGTTTGCTGTAATCCTGGTGATGTTCTGGAATTTTTTTGTAAACCGATATTGGACATATGGGGACGTTGAATCTGGCTAAATCAAATTAATAAAACTGGGAGGTTAATTTATGGTCTCACATCGTGAACGAATCGAAACTTGTTTATCTGGTGAAAAACCCGATCGAGTGCCTTTAGCTCTTTGGAGACATTTTCCAGTAGACGACCAAACTCCAGATGGACTGGCAAATGCCACGCTGCACTTTCAGCAAACCTTCGATTTGGATATCGTGAAAGTCTCGCCATCATCATCTTTTTGTTTGAAAGATTGGGGGGCTCGTGATGAATGGAAGGGCGTTCCTGAAGGTACACGAGAGTATATCGATCGAGTGATTTCCAAACCTGATGATTTGGAAAGATTGCCAATTCTTGATCCTGACAAAGGATTTCTGGCAGATCAAATTACTTGTTTACGAATATTATTTAATGAATTAGGACCCTCCACACCAATAATCCAAACAGTTTTTAATCCCTTGTCGCAAGCCAAAAATCTTGTTGGTAAGGATATCCTTAATGTATACATAAGGAAATATCCTGATGCACTGCATGAGGGATTAAAAACAATCACAGAGACAACTCGTCGATTTATTGAAGCAATCAAGTTGACTGGAATTGCTGGAATCTTCTATGCAGTACAACATGCCCAATTTGGAGTCCTTACCCAGGAAGAATATGAGGAATTTGGAAAACCTTACGATCTGCAGGTGTTAGAACCTGCAAAAGAAATGTGGCTCAATATGCTTCATATTCACGGCCAGGACATAATGTTTGATCTCTTTCTCGACTATCCAATAAATGTCATTAATTGGCATGATCGCGAAACATCCCCCTCATTGATTGAAGCCAAAGGAAATTGGAATGGAACAATTTGTGGTGGATTGAGCAGGAAAAGTTCGATGGTGCTGGGTACACCTCAATCAGTCAACACCGAAGCCCTGCATGCGATCGATGAGACGGATGGAACACGGCTCATCCTTGGAACAGGTTGTGTCTTGCCGATTACCACTCCGTTTGGAAATATTATGAGCGCTCGAAAAAGTATAGAATATCAATAAGATTGCAGAACGATAACTTTAGAATCACCATTCAATTTTCACCTGCTTTGAATGAAGAAATCAAAAAATGTCGAAACTGAGGATTATTAGTGGAACTTCAAAAGGACGCAAATTGCGCTCGGTTCCAGGAAATTCCACTCGGCCGATAACAGATAGGGTTAAGACATCTTTATATGATATCCTGGGTCAGGATATTGTTGGTTCGACAATGTTAGATCTCTTTGCAGGAACGGGAAGTGTTGGTATAGAAGCTTTAAGCCGTGGGGCGGACTATGTATTGTTCATTGATAACAATTTTCAGGCAATTAAGACCATTAAATTTAACCTTGAAATCACCAATCTAAATAAATCCGCGGAGGTTATTAAAATCTGATGCTCTAGCTTATATAAATAAACCGCCAACCAAGAAATTCGACTATATATATATTGCACCGCCGCAATATAAAGGGTTGTGGATAAAGGCCCTTGAGTTAATTGACAGCAAACATCAATGGTTGTCTAGTGACGGTTGGATAATTGTTCAAATCCATCCAACCGAGTACCAATCCATAAATACGGTGAATGTTTTTGAATTTGAGCAGCGCCGTTATGGAAGTACTAGCCTGGTGTTCTATCAAATAATTTCTTAGAATCTTCACTTATTCATCAATAGACGAATTAATTCGGAAAATATAAATGAACTCACAAGAATATATTACGATCGAAGAACAATATGGTGCAAATATTTACCACGAGTTAGATGTGGTAATAGAAAAAGGGGATGGGGTCTGGGTTTTTGATGTTGAAGGTAACCGCTATCTCGATTGCCTCAGCGCTTATTCGGCGCTTAATCAAGGTCATGTGCATCCACGAATTTTAAAGGCTCTGACGGAACAGGCAGCCAAACTCACCTTAACTTCCAGAGCATTTAGAAATGACCAGCTTGCACACTTTTATAAAGAGCTTTCAGAGTTTTCAGGTTTTGATATGGTATTGCCTATGAACAGCGGTGCTGAAGCCGTTGAGACTGCGATCAAATTGGCCCGCAAATGGGCTTATCAGGTAAAAGGCATCCCGAAATTTGATGCGGAGATTATTACATGTGAAAATAATTTTCACGGTAGGACAATTTCAATTATTTCTTTCTCCACAGAACCAACATATAAAAAAGAATTTGGACCATTCACACCTGGATTTAAATCCATCCCATATGGAGAAATTAATGCTATTAAAAATTCAATTGATGCAAATACTGCCGCTATTCTAATCGAACCAATTCAGGGAGAGGCCGGAGTGCTGGTTCCCCCAGAAGGTTATTTAAGTCAAATACGGAATATATGTGATGAGCAGAATATATTACTCCTTGCAGACGAAATTCAAACAGGATTGGGACGGACCGGCAGTTTATTTGCTTGCGACTATGACAATGTGAAACCAGATATACTGATCGTCGGAAAAGCGCTCTCCGGTGGTTTTTATCCTGTTTCAGCTATACTTGCAGATCAATCGCTAATGGGACTATTAAATCCCGGTGAACATGGATCGACTTTCGGCGGAAATCCTTTAGGAGCCGCGGTTGCACGTGCTGCAATTCAGGTAATACGTGATGAGAACCTGGTTCAGAACGCAGCTGAAATGGGTGAGTATATGTTGGAACAATTGGCGGAAATTCCCAGTCCTTATGTACAAGAAGTCCGTGGAAGGGGATTATTAATCGGCGTCGAACTGAAATCAGAAGCTGGTGGAGCGCGACGCTTTTGTGAAGCTTTAAGAGATAGATCAATCCTCGCCAAAGAAACACACGACAATGTAATTCGCTTCGCGCCACCTTTGATAATCGACAGGGAAACGATAGACTGGGCTATCCCACGTATACGCGAAGTACTCAACTTGAATTAATCGTAGAAGTCAATGAAGATGGATAAACGAAAGCTCAAACCCAAACCAGAGGAAACTATTCCAAATATATGCTGTACTACTAAAATTTTTGCATAATAAAAATGAGCTATGTAAATCGTTCCTTAATCAGTACTCTTAACAAATTGGAATAGTAATTAGAACACTTAGATAGTTGGATGACCAGCAGCCTTCCATTCATACCTGGGAAAATTCTTGAATATCAAATCCCTCTAAGTCAATTCCTGCCTCAAGTACCCTTTGGTGTAGTCAACGCTTGGTTGCAAAACCAAATTGATAAAGGCGATTGGGTCTTGGATCCTTTTGGTGCAACACCTTGTATTCCTATTGAAATCGCCCGAGCAGGTTACAAAGTACTTGTTGCGGCTCATAATCCGGTCATCCGTTTTTTAATTGAATTCTTAGCTGATCCTCCAACAGAACTACAACTCCATTCTGCTTTAGCGCATATTGCTGCTGAAACCAAAGGTGATACAAGGATTGAGGGTTATATCAATTCGTTGTATCTTACGGATTGTGTTCAATGCGGGAAATCTGTACCGGCAGAAGCGTTCATCTGGGAAAGAGGTTCCGGGGTTCCATCAAGCAGGATATATTCCTGTCCCAATTGTTATGAAAGTGGGATATTTCCAACCACAGAAGTTGATGCAAGACGTGCTGCCAGGTTTGGATCAGGAGGACTCCATCAAGCTAGAGCTTTAGAAAGAATTGCATCATTGGACGATCCTGATAGGATTCATGTCGATCAAGCTTTATCGGTATATTTGCCAAGAGCAGTTTACGCCATTTTCACATTATTAAATAAGTATGACAACATTCCTCAGGACCACCAAAAATCACTAACAGCTTTACTGCTTGCAGCTCTAGATCAAGGTACAAAATTGTGGCCTCATCCACCGGAACGCACGCGTCCTAAAATTCTTGTAACTTACTCTCAATATCGAGAAAAAAATATTTGGTTGGAATTGGAAAGAGCTGTTGTTCAATGGGAGCGCAGCTTATCCCTCTTTCGTGAGGGGTCTAATATTATTCCAGTTACTTTCTGGCCAGAAATTCCACCTGATTCCGGAGGAATATGCATTTACGATGGTAGGTTCAGCGGATTATCCCAAGAATTAATCAAAGATCCTGAACCAATTACCATAAATGCTTCATTAAGCGCGCTTCCCCGCCCAAACCAGGCATTCTGGTCGCTCTCTGTTATATGGTCTGGATGGTTGTGGGGACATACTTCAGCATCCAATATTAAGGGGATCCTACGTCGAAAAAGGTATGACTGGTTTTGGCACAGTTCTGCTCTATATAAAACCTTCGTAAACTTGGCTCATTTGATTAGACCGGGAATCCCTTTTTTCGGGCTTATTAGTGAAGCCGAAGCAGCGTACCTTGGTTCAGTATTATCCCCCGCATGGATGGCGGGATTAAGACTTTCAAATATCGCACAGCGTTTTAAATCCGGAGAAATTCAAATCCTTTATAAAAAAACTGATATTGAGGGAGTACCAGAAATTGATCATTCACAAATATCTCCTGAAAATTTCCAACAGCTATTTACCAAACCAATTACCGAGTATATGCTGGACATTTTAGAACCTGCAAAATTTCTGTCTGTTTACGCTGCCGGTTTTACAAATATAGTTCAGAACTATTCACCAGGAAATTCTTTGATGCAAATGAATCCCGGTGAAGTATACAACAAACTCAACAGTTCCCTTCAAGAAACCCTATCAGACGAAGAAAACTTTACCAAGTTAGGGAAAAGTGAAATATCTTTTGAGAATGCTTCATTTTGGCTGAAGATAAAGGAATATAATACGGAATATCAAAAAGGAAATTTTCTATCTTTAGCCGATAAAGTTGAGTTCGAAACAGCTGGATTCCTCAGACAAAATCAAAAAACGACCTTTTTTGATATTGACAAAGCAGTATGTAACTTGCTCCCAGGTTTGCTGACACCCAAATCAAACCTGGTTATTAAATGCTTGAAATCCTATGCAGAGGTATCAACTGAAGAACCTGGTTTATGGATAATCCGTGATCAAGATATGTTGGATATTAGAAAAAGAGATTTAGACCAAGTTAACTCTCTACTCAAACGCATTGGTGCTTTGTTAGATTTCAAAACAATCACATTTGAGAATTACCCGAATAAACTCTCCATAGGTTCCCAGTTCAAAGAACCATTAATTTCAATTTGGGAAGATAATGCGGGCCAACAACAATTTGTCTTTTATATAATAACAACTGCGATTTTTGGTCTGATTACCCTCCCTGTGATATTTGGCACCCAGAACTCTATCGGTCAATTAGCTCACATTCCCAATCGAGTAATCCTCATACCAGGAGGCAGAGCTGGACTAGTTAGCTACAAAATAAAACGCGATACTCGATTTGGAGATTTACTGAAAATGGATTGGATTTTTCTAAAATTCCGTCATTTGAGAAGGTTGGCTGATGATCAACTTCTCACACGCAGTAAATTCACTCATAATTTAACATTGGATCCGCTGGCAAACACTGATCCTCAAATGACTTTATTATAAAGTCTATGGTTGGTCTGTTCCTTCCCAAGGAAAAACAAAAACATCATCCTGGATTTTTTGAATAATCTCCAGAGGATTCCAGGAAGATAAAGAAGTTGTTTCTTGAGATTCGGTAGCTGTTGGCGTTTCTTCAGCTGGCGGTAGCGGTGTTTCAACCTCTGCGGTATTCCCGGGTGTATTAGTTTCCTTGGGTTTTTTAGGTTTCTCCGTAGAAGTGGCTGATGGTTCGGGTGTATCCGTCGGAATTGGGGTCAATGAAGGCGTCGATGTAAAAGTAGGAGTTAATGTAAAAGTCGGTGTTGAGGTAAAAGTAGCAGTGGGTGTGAATGTTGGTGTGGGTGTGGGAGTATTTGTGGGAGTTGGTGTTGGCGTCGGAACCTGAAAATTTAACAGCATTAATTTTTCAGCAAATGTATCTTCGGTGCTTTCCATCAACAGACGCAGGGTAATTAGACCATCTGGCAGGTCATCCAAGTCCCATGTATAAAGCAACTCTGGTCTGTTAATCCTTTCATTTCCTTTAGCAAGGGTTTCCCATTCTTCGGGTTCTTCGCCGATACCGTACTCCAGTCTAACAAATCGAAACCAATCAGTAGCATCTACAGCGCCATATATTCCGAGTGGAACTCGAGGTAATTCTTTCATATTCTTCGGGAGAAGTAAATTCTAAAATTGGTCTTGGATCATTCGCCGTACATTCTCGTGGAGGTGTGAATTTTAATTTATCCGGGAAACCATTATCCTTTGCCCACTTAATGCCATGAGGATCTTTTTTCAGCCACTTCTTAGCCCATGGATCGGTAACGTTCAAGACAAATTCTTCTTCAGTATATTCTGAACATTCCGGTGAGGCTTTCAATTCTGTCCAAGTGTCAATTAAAATTTCTTTCCACAAATCTTCTTCTTTCGGCAGTGGGAGCTGATCAGCAGCAAATAATTCATTCTTTTGTTCCGGGCACCATTTGGACGGTTCAGTACCTGAGATCATGCAAATCACCCTTTCGACAATTCCTCCTGGACGAATAAATGAAGATGGTTGATCTCCGGTTATTATTGGTACGGCTAAATTCATGAAATTCCCCCAAATCGGCGCTGCTCCTTGTAATCCACTGACATTATTCATCGGAGTGTAATCCGCATTTCCAACCCACACTCCAACGGAGAGGTCAGGAGTATAACCCATAGTAATACTATCTCTAAAGTCGTTGGTTGTACCAGTCTTAGATGCAGCAGGAAATGGTAAATTTAGCACAGTATTTTCCCCCATGGCAGGTGTACGGGCCTCATTATCGGAAAGTATTGATGAAATTAAAGTATGCATGTTCGGTACGGATTACCTGCAGCCCTGAAGGTTGTTCATAATCATATATGAGTTCCCCATTGTGATCCAAGATTTCGTGTGATCGCCACTGGAGGTACCAGCCGTCCATTGTTAGCGATTGTTGCATAAGCATTCGTCAATTCCAGCAACGTAACCTCTCCGCCACCAAGAGTTAAAGAGAGTCCATAGTCAGGTTGGTTCAAGCTGGAAATACCCAATCGTGAAGCCAATGAAATGAATCCATCTTTCCACGCATTTGATGGATCATCATATATCCCAATAAAATCGAGTGCTTTTACAGCTGGTATATTATATGAATTTGCGAGTGCAGAACGGACCGTAACCGGTCCATGATATTTCCCATCGAAATTTACTGGTTTGTACGCCGGTCGCGGATCATCTGGAGATCCAGAAGGGGGAAATTCAGAAGGCACGTCCCACAATAATGTCGCCGGAGTCCAGCCCTTTTCAAAAGCGGCCAAATATGTAATCGGCTTCATCGCTGAACCGGGTTGTCGAGGGCTGGTCGCCATATTCACTTGACCAGAAATATCCTCATTGAAGAAATCAGAAGAACCCACCATGGCAAGGATTTCACCTGTTGCTGGTCTTATAGCTACAAGCGCGCCATCGTTTGCATTCTTTGCAACTAAAGTCTTCAAGTGCTCTTTTATTGAATTTTCAGCATGACTCTGCAAAGCTGGATCAAGAGTTGTGTAGACCGAAAAACCAGAGCGGTATATCGTTTGGGCGTCGAATTGTTCTTCCAACAGGGATCTTATATAAGTAACCCAATGAGGAGATCGAATCTCAATATCAGGTGAATTAAAATCATAGCTCCTCACTTCAACTGCCGCGTTGGTTACATCGACAGGAGATAGACAAATCCTGCGTGAATTGTTACTAACATAAATACATCCCTGTTCCTGACTGGATTGGTACATCAAAACAAGTACATCTTCCAATCGCGAGAATGTAACATCAGCATTTGTATAAACATCGTAAACAGCCGGAGCTTGCGGCAATCCAGCCAAAAATGCTGCCTGTCCTATTGTCAGTTTATCTGCTGTTGTGTTGAAATATGTTTCAGCCGCAGCTTGAACCCCATATGCTAAATTGCCATAATATATCTCATTGAGATATAGTTCCAATATTTCATCTTTCGTATATCTTCTAGTTATTTCCGTCGCAAGAATCGCTTCTCGAATCTTACGGTTATAGGATTGTTCGAATCTTTCTTCAGGAGAAAATATAAGTGTCCTGGCTAATTGTTGGGTAATTGTCGAAGCGCCAGATACAATTCCCCCACCCTGATAATTCTGTAAAAATGCACGTATAATCCCCATTGGATCAAATCCGGGATGGCTGTAAAAACCCTTGTCTTCTGTTGCGACTGTCGCTGCCACTAAAAATGGTGAGATTTTTTCTAATGGTACATATGTCCTACGTCCCGCATTAGGATCCAATATTTCATACAAGACATTTCCATTCCGATCAAGTATTCTTGTTGTTTCAAATTGGGAAGCACGCTGTCGTAGATCACTGATATCTGGAAGAGCGGATGCGATCTGGTAATACTGAAACAACCCGAATGAAGCAGCACATAAACCCAATAGGACGACAATGAAAACCATAGCCAAGATAATCCTGCCAATACATCCAATAAACCTGCGAGATTTCCTTGGTGGATATGTTGAAGATTGGTCGGATCGTGATTGGACTGCTGCCTTTTGAGTGACAAACGGTGTTGTATCCTCCTCGTCTAAGGTTTCTGGTAGTTCAACATCTACATTGACTGGAGCAGTGTCATCTAATTCATTTTGATTTTCAGATGCATATTCAATATTTTCCTTTTGAAAATTATTTGTTTTTACAGTCCTATCATCAATTGATGTAGACAAATTGGATTGTTTGTGATCCTCCACATCACTTTCAATCCCAATTTGTGTTTCAATGTGTTTGAGTAATCGTTTGAAACGATCTCGAGGCGTTTCAAGATTATTCAAGTTATCATCATCTTTCATATTTCAATAAATAATAGGTCAGATCCATCAACTTGTTCCGCGCAAATCAACTCGGTTTTGAAGCGATTAGAACTACCCAAACTCCTTTCATTACAGTCTCGTCATCCTGGTTTTTTATGCTCAATATAATCTCAACTGAGCCGCCGCCAATCCGGCTTATTGCTTTTGTGGACGTTACCTCTAATTCAACATGAATGGTATCTCCAATAAACATTGGTTTCATGAATTTCCAGTTCTTGATTTCTCGGAATGCCAGGACTGTCCCTTCCATCACACCGGTTTGTGCAGCCAATCCAGATCCTATCGCCATACCCAGCAAACCATGGGCAACCCGTTGACCAAATGGAGTACCCTTACTGTATTCTGTATCTGTATGAATCTGAGTAAAATCACCAGAGAGACCTGCAAAACTGACGATATCGCTCTCGGTAACCGTGCGTCCTGCGGATATTATCTTCTGGCCGACCTGGTATTCTTCAAAATATAATCCACGAACATCCGTAGGGTCAGGGTTCATTTATAACTCCTTTTGTCTTTTTTATAATGTTTGCAGATTCTAGCGTTAATCCATTGAATATTGATCAATACCTTTGACCTATTTTTGAACTTACCATAAAATGTGATTATGCGTGAATGGAATTTACATAAAGGTGACCCACTTTCGCTTATCATTGCTGCTGATGCACGAATCACGCCACTAGATTATGCAGATGATCAGATTTGGGAACTCTTGCTCGGTGATGGAGAACCACAAGCTTTATCCCTGCAAACAACTTATGGGTTACGAGCCCGTTCAATACGGATTTTCCCTCGATTTTCATTAGATAAAAAATCAATAACTAATCCGGCTGACTTCTTCAAACCTCCGTTTATTAAACATATCTACCCCAATTTTCTCGAATTGGAATATTCGCCTTTTCCTGATATAGACGTTATTGCGGAATATTGGGTTCCCAAATCAAAAGCTATAACCTGTCGGATAGGGATTCAAAACAATTCCCAATCAACAATCAATTTGCAGATTGAATGGATAGGAATTTTGATTCCAACCAGTGGTGAACGGTTATCCGCACAAATAATAAATTCAACGCACATCCTTACTGGAAGTACAAGCGGACTTTCCCCGCTGATATTCCTGACTAATGGTCCAAAAGAGGGTTCTGGCTCTTTTCCATCAATGGTATTGGATATCCACATAACTCCTGAAGGAACGCATAAATCCCTCATGGTGCATACTGCACTATCAGAAAAAGAAGATTCGTTTTCACTTCCGCGGAATATTGCTGCCCGCAATTGGGATGCAGAAAAAACAAAAATTGAAATGACCAACAATAGCGGCATAGAGATCACTACTGGGGATCCAGATTGGAATACAGCTTTAATGCTGTCACAAAATTTAGTCTATAGAATATTATTTGAATCTACGACTTCTTCTTTGCCTCATTCTTCATTTGTGTATAACCGGCTCCCAGATCAAGGTTATTCCATTCGTGGTGATGGTAGTGACTATGGTCACCAGTGGAATGGACAAACTCCTTTCAATGTCTACTTCCTTTGCGATATTCTACTTCCTGCAGCACCCGAACTAGTTGAAGGCGTCTTGTTAAATTTCCTGACTTCACAAGAGGAAAATGGATTCATTGGTTGGAAACTGGGTATGGCTGGTCAAAAGAGCCGCCTTCTTGCAACCCCGATTTTAGCCACGATAACATTGCGGATTTTCGAATATACAAATAATACTTCCCTGCTTGAGTATTGTTTTCCTATTCTCTTGAAGTTTCTCGATTATTGGTTTTCTCCAAATCATGATAATGATAGAGATGGAATCCCAGAATGGGAACATCTCATGCAAATTGGATATGATGACCACCCAATTTATTCACAGTGGAATGAAAAATCTCAAGGCGTCGACATCAAGACCTCAGAGAGTCCGGCTTTGTGTGCACTTCTTTTCAGGGAATGCCAATCAATCAAGGATATGGCAAAGATCGTCAATAAAACTGAGGTGATACCATTTCTGGATTTAAAAATAAAAAATTTAGAAGATGCGGTAGAGGAAATGTGGAATAAAGGGTTCAGCATGTATTGTGATAGAGACCGTGATACTCACAATACTACTGCTGGTGAGCTAATTGGACAGCGTGAAGGTCCGGGAATATTATTTACAAATAAGGAATTTGATGACCCGATACGAGTCTTTTTACTGGTCATCGCCGAAGACACAACCACTCTCAAACCGGCCATTTCTCTTCACGGAAAAAGCGCATCTGGAAATAATCGCATTGAACGGTTTAGTCATACCAACTTCAAGTGGCATCTTGGAACAGGAAGATTGACTGGACAAAACCTTTATTCAACGATTGACCAGATTGAAATAAAGGGACTCAATGCAAGGGATCAAGTGTTCGTATTTAGTGCAGGATATGATTGTATAAACCAGACCCTATTCTTGCCTTTGTGGGCTGGAATACCTGATATAGATAAGGCAAACCAAATAATCGAACGGAATCTTCTCGATCCGGAGCGCTTCTGGAAGAACCATGGAATACCAGAATGTATTCAAAACCAATTCAACAACGATCATTCAGCCTGCAGTCAGGTTAGTGTACTTTGGAATTATTTTACAGGTGAGGGTTTAATTAATTACGGTCGCTACGATGCCGCAGCAAAGTTTAATATCTAAGTTGATGAAAGTAATAATTCAAAATCTAAGGTTTGAAAATGCATTTCGCCAATATTATCATTCAGAAAAAGAAACCGGGACCGGAGAACGTGATGCTTTATCAGGGATTGTTCCAATAGGATTATTCCTCAGATCATTAGGTATTCAAATATTTTCAAATAAAAAAGTATTTATTGAGGGGACCAACCCCTATCCCTGGCCTGTTACAGTTGGATATCGTGGTTTGTCAATCGTACGTCAAAAAGAACAAGCAACGGTTACTTTCCCCGATGGTCAACTAGTTGAAATCTCCGATCCAACCCCACAGGTTATCACTATGCTGGAAACCCATGAATGAAAATTCAATCATGGAATTCTTCAACTTGATATGTAAGTACCGTCATATTTCCCTTTCGCCATAAATTTGGTGATGCCCCCATTTTCAAACACAGGTGATCCATAAACTCTTCTTTATCCGGTATCTTTGACCAGACTTGAGGTAAAAACGTCGCTCGTGAAACACCATCCTTGATAATTACACCATCCAATCCGGGACGCAATTCTTCTAATAACGAAAAAGAATCTGAATATTTCACATCTTGCGGAGGGGTCAATCGAGATATTTCAATATGGATATCATCCAATTCATTAATATCTATTGGCGGGAATCGAAAATCATGCATCGCTGCTGCAACTGCATGTTCTACCGTATCTTGAATTAGAGGCTTTTTAGCTTCCAGTGTACCGATACAACCACGCAATTTTCCAAATTTTGTTATGGTGACAAAAGTCGCGCCCGGTTTTTTGAGTTTTTCAGATAGCAATTCATATTCAATTTCCTGAGGATTATGTCCACGAACAACTGCCTCTATCGCATTGCGCGCCATTTTCAACAAATATTTTCGTTCTTCTGGAGATAATTTGTTATCCATATAGAAGTCAGATGTTTGGAAGCATTCTCGTCGTATTTGAAGCTTACTAAACACATTGAAATTGAATTTTATTAATCAATATTCAAATCATACAATCCTGAATATGGAAAGTCAATAGCACAATTGACAAGTATTCAGAAATTCACAACCAAAAATATTCCAAAATTAGAAAAAATACTTAAAAACAATTTTGTTCTACAATCAGATGAGAAGATTTAAAAACGCAAATCCTCATATGATTAAACCCATGTTGATAATAATATGTTTCAATGGACTATATAACCAAAAGTAGAATTCTTCAAGAGGTCAGAAAATTAACATATTCTCCCTGTCAACGCGAAGTAGAAATGTCCCCTGTGCAAATTTATAGATCTATGCTAAACTTCCCGGTCAGCATTGCCTACCAAGGCTTGCTTTCCGCTCCTGCTTCACCAAAGGTGATAATCAGGGGCAATCCCGAGGAAAGGAGGCATCCCATGCGCCAGTATGAATTGATATTCATTGTCCATCCAGACGTTGAAGAAAACGTCTTGACTGATGTCGTTAATCGTATTCAAAGTTGGATTACCGACGATGGTGGAGAGATAACAAATACTGAACTTTGGGGTAAGAAAAAATTAGCTTATCCCATACGTAAACAAATCGAAGGTCAGTATATCCTCATGCACACCACAATGGCCCCAACTTTCGGAGCAGAATTAGAACGAAATCTTCGTTACCTAGAGCCAGTGATGAGATATTTACTCGTATCAATATAAATATATCTTCCTCATGAGGTTTTCCAGTGTTGTCTAATTTTTATTACAAGGTAGTTTTTCTCTTCCAGGAAAAATTATTGGTTAACGATAAATAACGATCCAACTACTTTCTGGCTTCCCTTTTCGGAGGTACTTGTGAACCGTGGATTAAATAAAGTATTCATCATCGGTTATCTCGGTCGTGATCCAGAAATGCGCTATACACCTTCTGGTCGACCAGTTACAACTTTTAGTATTGGCACCAAAAGGAATTGGAATACTTCCACCGGAGAGCGAAAGACTGAAACAGAATGGTTTAACGTTGTCGCTTGGAGTAATTTGGCTGAAATTTGTAATCAATATTTATCCAAAGGCAGATTGGTCTTTATTGAAGGTAGGCTGCAGAATAGACAATGGGAACACCCTGAAGGTCATAAACACTACGCTACGGAAATTGTAGCTAATGAAATGATTATGCTTGATTCGAAGGCTGACAGCCATAGTCAAGAAATAAATGTTGAAACGCCAAATGGTAAATAATCAAATTAATAACAAGGAAGCTAAAATATTAAAGCTTCAATGAAGGAGAAATTTCGTGTCAAATCAAACTACAAATGGAGATAGAAAACCCGCAGGTAGACGATATTATGCCCGTCCATCAATTCTGCCAATTTTGTACGGATAAAACCCAAAAAATCGATTACAAAAACATCGAATTGCTTCAACGATTTGTCACACCGGATGGAAAGATCCGTCCAAGAAGACAAACTGGCACTTGTTCAAAACATCAGCGTGAGTTAGCCCGGGCGATTAAACGCACGCGACATCTTGCGTTTCTTCCATTCACTGGTGAAGATTTAAGATAAAAAGACTGACTTAAAATAAATCGGGGCATAGGATTTACTTCCTGTGCCCTTAATTAATTTAGCCTTCTATACCCTAGAGGCTATCAAGGAATGACTAATGGCAAAAAATCCGAGAAAACCTTCTCAACCAACTAAAAAACATATGGCGAAATTGGAACGCGAACGGATACAAAGACGCTATCTAATAATTGGTAGTGTCGTAGTAGTTGTTGTAGTCATTGGATTAGTTTTATATGGAATTATCGATCAAATGTATCTGCAATCGCGTCGTCCAGTGGCTGTAGTAAACGACACCAATATATTAACTACAGATTTTCAAGGACAAACCCGTCTTGCTCGATATAATATGATCCAGAGCGCGTTCAGTGTTTACCAGCTTACGCAATTCATGGGGAATGATCCAACCACATTACAGCCAATTGTAAGTCAACTGCAATCTATTGATGGACAACTGTTTCCTCCTGTGATTGGTAGACAGGTTCTCGATCAAATGATAGATGATATTCTTATAAAACAAGAAGCTGAAATTTTAGGTATTTCAGTTTCAAAGGCAGAAATTGAGCAGGAAATTGAACAAGCTTTTGGCTATTTCCGTAATGGGGTACCTACACCAACAACGGCTCCAGAATTAGCTCCTACATCGACTTTGACTGAACTCCAAAATAGTCTAATTCCAGCGACTGCAACTCCAACTGAGGAGGAATCCACAACCTCAACTCCATCAATCTCAGACGAAGATGTTGATCCATTATCAGATGCTGAAACACCTACTCCTCAACCTTCACCTACGCCGATTTCGGTTCAGGATTTTAATGACCGTTATGATGAGACTATTTCCAATCTTAATAGTGAATATAAAATCTCAGAAAACGACATGCGCAGCGCGTTCGAAATCCGATCTGTACAAACAGAAAGTGCTAGATAAATTGATCACCGATGTAGCATGTGAAAATGAGCAGGCTTGGGCGTTCCATATCCTTGTAGATGAGGAAGATTTGGCAAATGATATCAAATCGAGATTAGCTGAAGGTGAAGATTGGTCTTTGATGGCCTCAACTTACTCAACCGATGCTAGTAATAAAGATTCGAATGGTGATTTAGGCTGGTTTGCAAAAGGCGTGATGGTGCCGGAGTTTGATGAAGCGGTATTCAATTTGGAAATAGGAGAAACCAGCGACCCGATTAACACCCAATTCGGATGGCATATCATTCGCAAAATCGGGCATGAGGTTAAACCCATTTCTGATCAGGAATGCCAGCAATTAAAATTAAATGAATTTAATATATGGCTAGAGTCCCAACGTGAAAGTTCTGATATTACATATCTGGATTATTGGACGGAAATTGTTCCAGAAGACCCCGCTTTTCCCGTTGAATTCACACAGTTTATCAATGCGAATACTTCATTCCCAACTCCTGCTCCATAATTAAAACTTCGCTAGCGAAAAACTAAAAGCCTGGACGATAGAATATTATTGACCAGGCTTTTATTCCTTTAAGAAAGTGTTCGTCAATCGATCACTTTTGATAGTTCATCAATTTTTAAACTCAACACCTGGCTGGCAGAGTCGCGTCCCATAGTCACTCCATATATAACTTGAGCCGCTTCCACAGTATTACGATTATGAGTGACAACCACAAATTGAGTTTGCTGGCTCATTTCCTTTAATAATTCCCTGAAATCTGCGTGTATTAGCCTCATCTAACATTGCATCAACTTCATCCAGTAAACAAAATGGGGTCGGGGAGACTCGAATTAATGCAAAAATTAATGCAACAGCAGTTAGACTTCGTTCACCTCCAGATAGTAATGAAAGACCTTGTGTTCTACGACCAGGTAAACGAGCATCAATTTCAATCCCAGTGTTGGTAATATCACTCGGGTCAGATAAGATCAGTTGAGCGCCTCCCCCACCAAATAATCGCGTGAATATTTCTTTAAATTCCTCAGCAACCAATTCAAAGGTTTGGCAGAATTCTTCTTCCATCAATATATCTAATTCATATATAACTTGGCGAACATCCGTCTCCGCTTTTTGTAAATCTTCAATCTGATTGGTTAAGAATTCATGCCGTTTCTTTACTTCTTCGTATTCTTCTTCTGCTTCGGGATTGATAGGTCCAATCCTTCGTAATTGTGCACGTAATCGTTTAATCGATTTTTCGGTTTCAGGAGAGATCTCATGAACCTCTGGAAGTTCTTCAACTAAACCATCAAATGGAAGTGGTGTCGGTCCGCTAACTTGATCCGAATATTCAAAATCAACCAATCCGAAATCGTCCTCAATTCGGTTGCGAAGTCCTTCGACAACTTCGCGTTGGCTGGCGAGATCAATGCGAGCATTTGTGTAACGCTGCTCTAAATCCCTGATTTTTCTTCTCAGTTGATCATCCGTACCTGATAAATTTTGGTTTTCATCCTCCAATTCTTTAAGTTTCAACTCCAAAGGTTCAAGATATTGGTTCTCTTCCCGAATTTGTCCATCAATTCCATCAAACAAATTGTTATATTCAGCGATCTCGTTCTCAAGAATAACTACAGATTTTTCAAAATCCTTTATTCGGTTGTTGATATTTTCTTTTGAAAGTAATAATTCTTCGATAATATACTTCTTTTCATTATGCAGTTCCTCCGAATCCTGAAGCACCTGCTCACTTACTGCATACTCAGTACGTGATTGGATAAAATCATCTTGGACACTTCTTTGCTCGAATTCTTGTAGTTGATATATTTTCTGGCTGCATAATTTATTAATTTCAAGAATTGAACTCTCGACTTCACCGGATTGTTTGGATATTGATTTAACTTCAGTTTGAGTCAAAGAAATATCGTTTTCTATGCGCATTATCCTGTCTTTTTCTTGCTGCCTTCTGCCATTCAATCTTATCGAGAGCTAGTTTTTTACTATTTTCTTCAATGGAAAATTTTCCGATTCTATTTTTCGTATCCTCAAATTTAGTTTCCAAATCGGCGATTTTATAATTATCATTTTGTACAACATCTTCAATAATATCTATCTCACGTTCCAGATCACTTCCTTTGGATTCGTTTTCGTCGATCTGGGTTTGAATTTTTTCAAGATCTTTCCTCCAGCTCAATGAATACTTTCTTTGTGATTTCGACTTTTTTCCAAAAGATATTACTGAACCGGAGGTGTTATATACTTCACCTTCTAAAGTTACAGCGCTTCTGATGTGATCCACATCTTTGATTATCCGGGCAGCAGTCTCCCTGTCCCTTACGATTGCTACATCCCCTAATAAAGTCTCAACGACAGGTTTTATGTTGTCAGGATAACTAATTAATTCTGACCCTAACCCAATTACATTCCCTTCAGTATCGCCATCCAATTTGTTTTTTAAGTTCAATTCTTTATTTCCATTTCCAATGGGGATGATCACACCTCTGGTTGCATTATTACTTAAGAGATCAAGAGCTTTGTAAGGTTCATTTTCGATGATTACTGCTTCTAAATAAATTCCCAAAGCCGCTGAAATCGCTATATCTAATTCTTCTGGTACATCTAAAAACTGTCTTATGGCGCCTATTAATCCAGAAATTTCATTATTTTTCGCAGCTTCGAGCAATACACGGGTACCTTCAGGATAACCAGATAAGCTGGTCTCTGCTTGTTCTAAAATACTTTTACTACTTTGAGCTTGTATGAGGTCATTTTTTATCTTTGCTAATTTATTTTTGGCAGCCTGAAGGCTATCATTTTGCTCTTTAGATTGTGTTCGGCATTTTTGTAAGTATAATGTTAAACTTTCTAATTCTGTTTCTTCCTTTATTTTATTTCTTTCAATTTCTCTTAATTCTTCTTGGATAATAATGAATTGATTTTCATTCTTATTCAAATTACTTTGAGTTTGAGATAATTCTTCTTGAAGAGCAAGAAAATGTCTTTGATATGTATCTGTCTGGGTAGTGAACGCTTCGATTTGTGCTTTTAAGTTTGTTCCTTCTTCTCGATAACTCTGTAACTCACTCTCAATCTCACTCCGGATTTTTATATCGCGATCAAAATCTTTGTTTATCTCTTCAAAATGGCTTTTAATTTTTAAATTCTTATCCCGGATCAATTCAATTTCTTTGTAAGAAGATAACAATAATTCATTTTGTATGCTGATACGTTGATCAATTTTCTTGAGTTCCCCAATTGATAAATCGCGTTGTTCTTTTAAGGACCGTTTTCGCTCCTGACCTACGGCGAGATCACGTGATACTTTCTCTTTTTGATTTCTCAGTAACTCTATTTTATTTCTTAATTGGGTAATTTCTTCTCGTAACTGGTAAGTCTTCTGGCGAATTTCTTGTGATTTTTTATCGAATTTTATTTGCTCTTGTTGTACTTTTTTCAGTGCATTCTCTCTTTCTTCGGCATTCTGATGAAGCTGAGTTAATTCTGTTTGAGATTTTTGCCAGTGATATCCATACCACTCACGCAGTAGAATCATAAGATCAGAATTCACTTGACCAAAATCCTTTGCACGCGTCGCCTGCCTATCCAGGCTTCTCAATCGAGGTTTTAATTCCGCTAAAATGTCGTGAACGCGTTCAAGAATTCCTTTTGGTTACATCCAATCTCCGTAGTGCTTCTTCACGTCTGGATCGGTGCAACCCAATTCCTGCGGCTTCTTCAAACAAACGCCGCCTTTCATCTGCTCGCAATGAAAGCGCAGCATCGACAAGTCCCTGTCCAATAATCGTATAGGTACGTTCAGCTAATCCTGATTGAGACAGCAGTTCAGATACATCCATCAATCGTACTCGCTGCCCGTTGATCAGATATTCGTTCTGGCCGTCACGATATGCCCTGCGGGTGATCGCTACTTCATTAAAATCGATCGGCAGCCAACCATCTTCATTATCGAACGTTATCGTCGCATAAGCCATACCTGCTCGTGGTCGGTTTTCCGATCCAGCAAATATCATATCTTCGGTTTTTTTACCGCGTAACAACCGGTATGACTGCTCACCTAGAACCCATCTCATGCTGTCCGCGATATTTGATTTACCGCTGCCATTTGGTCCAACAATTGAGGTCACATTTTCCGCAAACTCGAACAGCGTACGGTTAGCAAAGGTTTTATAACCGCTCAATTCAAGGGATTTTAATCGTGATGTCATTCAATCTCCACTAAGAAATTCCGAGGCTTTCCATTGCTGATCGAGCTGCCGCTTTTGCCGCAGATTGTTTGTTTGATCCAATTCCTCTTCCGCGTACTTCTCCATTAACCACAACATCGATTTCAAAAGTTTTATCATGATCGGGTCCACTTTCCGAAACGGTTTGATAATCCGGAGGGCCATACCCTTTCGATTGCACCCATTCCTGTAACAGACTTTTAGGATCTCGATCCGTACGGGATAATAATATTCGAGAAGCGGCATCTCGTAATTTCGGTTCCATAAATTCCCGAACGGTTTCTAAACCTGTATCCAGGTATAACGCACCGATTACAGCTTCAAATGTCCCACATAATAACGCTTGGCGCTTCCTCCCGCCTCCATCCCCTTCTCCCTTTCCCAGCTTAATAGCAGCGCCCAGATTTATTTCACTGGCAAATTCCGCTAATTGTTCTGTGCGTACTAATGCCGAGCGGAACCGGGTTAGGTCGCCTTCTTTCATCTCAGGGAAATGATTATATAACCACGCCCCAACTAAAAAATCGAGGACCGCATCACCTAAAAATTCCAATCTTTCATTGTCTTCAAGCGCTTCAGGGTGTTCGTTCAAGTAAGACCGGTGTGTTAGAGCCCGACTTAAAAGTAAATAATCTTTAAACTTCAATTGAATTCGTTCAGCAAATTCCTGAGTCAATTCTTCAGTGTTACCATTTTGAAAATTCATACCTAATAACTAACTCCAACATGCATTAAATAACAATAAATTACCCATCGGTGACCTCTTGTGGCTCCTTTAAAATGATATTTCTCTCCCCGTTTATAAACCTGATACACCAAACACACTTCTTGTTTTATTTAATATTTACGAATTACCAACACAGCATTGTGACCGCCAAAACCAAATGCATAATAAAAAATAATTTCTACCGGTTTTTCCCTGGCAATGTTGGGAATAATATCCAAATCACATTCAGGATCTGCAGTACAGTAATTAATCGTAGGAGGAATTATACAATCCTGGATTGATTTTACACATAAGATGGTCTCAAGAGCGCCTGTTGCACCCATTAAATGGCCAGTCATTGATTTGGTCGAAGCAACTGGGATATTATAAGCGATTTCGCCAAGCGCCGCTTTGATTGCTTTTGATTCGTTCTTGCATCCAAACTCCTGGTAAATATCGAAATTTAAATTTCATTTCAATTACGACATATCTTGTTTTATGGATTGACTTTTTAATCCTGAACCAGTTAGGATTACCACAATCGGCTCAGGCAATACATTTCCCATCTGCTCCAAAGCATTCCAAACAATTGCTGAAGTAGGTTCAACAAAAAATCCTAATCTGGCTAATTGCTCTTGACCAACAGAAATAGCCTGTTCTTCAACCGCAATGAATTCTCCGTTATCAGCTTTCATAATATTCAGAAATCGAATCTCCGCAAATCGGTTGTTTGATGCGCACACCTTCGGCCGTAGTTTCACCTTCAGTCACCCATCCAAGACCCTGCGCTCCGTAATTAAATACAGCCCACAAAGGAGCACAAACCATTGCTTGGACTCCAACCAGGGTGGGTTTCTTTTGAATTACATTGGCATTCAGTAATCGATCGAAACCCCTTGCCAAGCCTAATAATAAACTCCCTTGCCCAACAGGAGTGATAACAGTTCCAGGTTCGGAATCCAATTGTTCAACAATTTCATATGCGACCGTCGAAAACCCTTCAATTCCAATCGGAAAATATGCATGGCTGGCATAAATTTCACCCATTTCTGCTGCCTTTAATACTGCGTCAGAAGCAGCAGAACGTGGACCACTTATGGGAATTACTTCTGCTCCATAGGCTTCAATTTGGTTTTGTTTTAGTCCTGAAGCATATTCCGGTATAAATACTCTTGCCTTCAATCCTGCCCGGGCTGCATAAGCTGCGAAAGAGGCGCCGGCATTTCCTGAAGAATCCTCAACAGCGCCGGTTACACCTCTTGACTTTAAAAAACTTACCAATAACGATGTTCCTCTATCTTTGAAGGAACCCGTAGGATTTAAATCTTCTAATTTGAAAGCAATATCTTTTCCAAAAACTTTCGCCCATACCAGTGGTGTATCACCTTCTCCAAGATAGACAATAGGCGCATCTTCAGCAAGACTAAAAATCTTCGTATATCTCCACAAACCTGGCAGTTTATTATTTATACTGTTGGAACCAAATACACCTGAGTTCTCAATTTCATAATAACCCCCACATCTTTCACATCGAAAAGGCGCACCATTTTCTGGATATGGAGTAAAACAATTGGAACAGCTAGCTTTTATCATTGATGTTTGGTCGATATTCTCCTTCCACCCATAGTTCACCATCCGGTCCTACTTCTTTTTTCCATACTGGGACAATTTCCTTAAGACGATCGATCCCATATCTAGTGGCTTCAAAAACACCCGTATCACGGTGGGCAGAGCTGCAAGCGATCACAACAGTGGGATCTCCTGGTACTAAATGTCCTATCCTTTGAATTATTGCGATACCTTCAACCGTAGGCCATTGATTGCGAATTTCATCAATAACTTGTTGAAGTTTTAATTCAGCCATCGATTTATAGGCCTCATATACCAGATACTCTGTGATATGAGATTTTTCCCCCTTTGTATAGCCGCGTACCATACCGCTAAAAATACATGCCGCTCCTGTTTCCTCAGTCGTTATTTGCGATAGACAATCGTTTAGATCAATTTTACCTTCAACAACTGCATAATAAGTCCGTTTCCTCCTGAATTTCCTCCACTGACCGGTGGAAAGACAGCCACTTCAGCATGATCATGGATAGGATCTTCATCAAAAGCAAATTCATTGTCAATCGCTATCAACGCTGAATTTATTGTCGATTTTAACCCCGGGTATAACTCCACCAAATGTAATTTTAATTCCCCAATATTGGTAATCTTTACCAGTTCAATTTGGGTTTTGCGTGTCCCAGTTTGATCTCTATATGACGCAAAGAATAATACATTTATATGCATCTGTGTACTTTCTCTCAATTCTACTTTGTTTAGTAATCTTTTCAATTACTTATTAATGATATGACCACTTTGTCCCCCTCGTTTTTCAACGAGTCTGATATTCTGGATCTGCATAGATTTATCAATCGCTTTTGCCATATCGTATACTGTCAATGCAGATAATGTAACCGCTGTCAGCGCTTCCATTTCAACACCCGTTTTACTGATTGTTTCTACACTTGCGGTAATTTCAACTCCGGGTAGATCATAGTCTGGTTTAATATCCACAGAAATATAATTTATTGGCAACGGATGACAGAGCGGGATCAACTCGTCTGTCCGTTTTGCCGCCATTATTCCCGCCAGTTGTGCTACGGTATACAGGTTACCTTTTTTAACTCGCCCGCTTCAACCGCATCAAGTGTTTCCGATTTCATTACCACTTCCCCCTTTGCAATTGCAATTCTGGTCGAATCATCTTTACCGCTTACGTTGACCATCCTAACATTGCCTTTTTCATCAATATGGGATAATTTTTTGTTCATATGAAAATTATAACGTCAATACTTCAATTAATAAATTCACAATATTATTTGGATTAAACCACAATTTCTCCTTAAAATTACATACATTCCAGCGTGATATAATTCCGCGCCATGACAAATGTTCTGTCGAGATGGAAAGAGGGACTTGCAAAAACCAGCAAGACCAAATTTGGTCAGATCGCTACCATCTTGGGAGTAACTGAGATTACTCCTGAAACCTGGGATGATCTAGAAGCGATCTTAATCCAGTCTGATATTGGAATTGATACTACGAACTATGTATTGGATAAATTGGAAAATAGGGTAGATCGCGAAGGGATAACAAAATCACAAAATTTGATTATTATCCTACGTGAAGAACTTCGCAATTTATTAGTTGCGCCTCCAGAAATTATTTTTTCCGAAAAACCTTCCATCATCCTCATCGTGGGTGTAAATGGTTCAGGAAAGACAACCACCATTGCGAAATTAGGATATCAATATTCAAATGAAGGTAAGCAGGTACTGCTCGGCGCGGCTGATACATTTCGAGCAGCGGCAGTGGATCAACTAGAAGTTTGGGCGCAAAGGCTGGAACTCCCTATTGTCGCTGGTCAACCCGGAGGTGATGCAGGAGCAGTTGCATATGATACCGTCCAATCCGGGATAACCCGAAAAATGGATATCGTCTTTATCGATACTGCTGGGAGACTGCATACCCGTTTCAACTTGATGGAAGAATTGAAGAAAGTCTATCGTGTGGTGGGAAAAGCCCTGCCAGGTTCACCACATGCAGTTTGGTTGGTTATGGATGCCACCACCGGACAAAATGGCCTACAGCAAGCGCATGCCTTTAAAGAAGCTGTTGATGTCAGCGGAGTAATCCTCGCCAAGCTCAATTCATCGGCACACGGGGGAATGGCCTTTGCTATCTATCGAGAATTGAATATACCGATAATATACGCAGGACTTGGCGAAAAACCAGAAGATTTACAACCTTTCGATCCGGACGCTTTTATTGATGGTATTTTGGCTGATTTGAAATAATTTTCACGTCTTTTTATTCACACCAACTTTGCTATAATCTATAAGTAATTTATTAGAAATGGAGTTCGAAATGGAAGATTTGAATGAAACAATTTTGGGATTCACCGAAAGAAGCGATAAGCTAAAGGTGCGTCTTTGACCTGGATGATAAGAAAACTCGAATTAAAGAGCTAGAAAAATTATCAGAATCGAATGATTTTTGGAACGACCCGAAAAATGCAAAATCTGTAATGAAGAAAATGGCTGCCCTTCGGGATGAAGTTGAAAGTTGGCAGTCTTTACACCAACGGATCCTGGATACCCAAGAATTATCACAACTGAATGACGAAAGCTTGATCCCCGACCTGCAGCGTGAAGCTGAAGAAATTGAGCAGGAATTGGACAGGCGAGAATTTAATGCCATGCTGTCAGGGAAATATGACAGCAATGATGCCTTGCTTGCCATCCATGCTGGTGCCGGTGGGAACTGATTCACAAGATTGGACAGAGATGTTACAGCGCATGTATTTGCGTTGGGCTGAAAGACGAGGTTTTAAAACCGAAATTCTTGATTCCACCGAAGGTGAAGAAGCAGGCATTAAGAGTGTAACAATTTCATTTGAAGGACCTTACGTCTACGGTTACTTACGTCCCGAAAAGGGAGTTCATAGGTTAGTCCGGCTATCACCTTTTGATGCCGCTCACCGTCGCCATACATCATTTGCCCTGGTTGAGATATTGCCTCAGGTAGAAGATGATTCGGATGTAGTGATAAACTCAAATGATTTGCGAATCGATACCTACCGTTCAGCAGGTGCGGGAGGTCAAAACGTTCAAAAGAATGACACAGCTGTCCGTATTACCCACATTCCTTCCGGGATCGTGGTCACATGTCAAAATGAGCGTTCACAGGTTCAGAACAAAGAAAATGCAATGCGAGTTTTACGCGCACGTTTATCCGAATTAAAAAACGCTGAAAGAGCGGAACAGATCGCTGCACTTAAGGGTGAGTATACAAAAGCTGAATGGGGAAGCCAAATTCGTTCATACGTTCTCCATCCTTATCAGATGGTGAAAGATCACAGGACAAATTTTGAGGTTGGAAACGCGCAAGCAGTGTTAGATGGTGATCTCGACGGTCTTGTAGAAGCTTACCTGCGTGCTAACATAAGAAATGGCAAATAGCATAAGAAAAAGACAGGAAATACGTTTTCCCGTCTTTCTTCTTATCGCTTTTCTTTTTTCCACCCCAATCATCACTACTGGTTGTGTAACACTTAAGGATCCGGAAGCATCTCAGGAATTCAAAGCGCATGTTGTAGGCTTTGTGCAACCCGGGGAAACTGTTGGTCAATCCTTTATATCTCGGCGTTCTCGATTGAATGGTATCCAGTTGTGGATGCGAGTGACCGATCAATTTACAGAGGATGGATCCTTACAATTCTATTTATATAAAAGTCCTTTTGATCCTCATCCGATTTTCCAAACTTCAATCTCCTTCTATGAAATCGAACAAAACTTTCCCTTACCTCTATGGTTCCCTCCACAAATTGATCCGCCAGGATCAAACTACTACATACTTCTAAAAACCGATGATGGCATTGTCCAGGTTTTAGGAAGGCAAGAGGACATATATACTCATGGTCATATAACTAAAAACAATAAAACCGTTGATGCTGATATCGGTTTTCGTTTAACTTATGATTACGATCTTACAGCAATTGTCAAAGATATATCTGAAGGCTTTTCGAAGATATGGCTTTTACTGCCGCTATTCGCTATGCTTTGGGTACCTGGCAACTTATTGTTAAAACTCTTGAATAAAGCCGGGGATTATAAAATCGAAATTAATCAGGACCTTGGTACCAATATCGCTTTATCCACTGGAACAAGTATTGCTTTAATACCCCTGTTGTTTTTATGGACCACCACATTTGGTATAAGAATTAATCGCAATTATTCATATATCTTTTTTATTGCCCTATTTTTGATCAATATTTGGATTTCACGATCAGATATCGTTGACTTCTTCCGCAAGAAACCGTTCAGAATTTCTCGAACGACAAATCTTGATATTGCTCTGCTAGTAATTTTCTTATTTTCTCTTAGTTTGCGCCTGGCGATGATACGCGATTTGGCAGCGCCAGCCTGGATTGATTCTGTTCATCATGCGCTTATTACACGGCTCATAGTTCTAGGCGGTCAGCTCCCAGTATCATATTTCCCGTATCTCAACCTGGCCACATCAAATTACCACCCTGGGTTCCACAGCAATCTGGCCGTTTTCCAATACCTATCCGGACTTGACATATCCCAAGCAATGCTTATTTTTGGACAGGTACTCAACGCTCTTTGTTTATTCGCATCATACTTATTCACAAAAACGATCCTGAAAAACCAACTGGCTGGAGTAATTGCCGCTTTTGTAACTGGAGTAATCACACCCATGCCGGCATACTACACAAGTTGGGGAAGATACACCCAATTAACAGGCATACTCGTCTTCTCAGTATCACTTGTCTTGATAATTCAGGTACTTGAAAATCGGGATCAACATCAAGGATTTTAATTCACTTTTTCATAGAATCCGAACTGAATGGAATTTATTACTTCTGGCGATTTTAACATGTGCTGGATTATTCTTAACTCATTATCGAGTCTCGATTTTCCTGGCTGCTTTCTTTGTTGTTTATTTCTTTGTAAAACTCATATACTCAATTCTTCATCATAATCAATTAAAGACAATATTGGTTGATTTTGTTACAGTAGGATTTCATTGCATGCGCGGCTTTTTTGGTGAGCTTTCCATGGTGGCCAGAAACCTACAGGACATTTATTTCACCCCGTCTATTTATGAAAGGCGTCAGATTACCAATATTCAATGACTTTCAATGGCGGTATCTTAATGCCGCATTGGGAAAATATGCAACAGGGATCGCGATCATTGGCATAATTTGGGGGTTAATAAAAAAACGTCATTTTGCGCTAATAGTTACACTATGGATCGTCCTGATGTTCTTGCTCGCGAACATGCACAAAATACCAATTCCGGGCGCAAAGCTTATAAACAACACCTCCGTGGAAATCTTCCTTTTCCTCCCAATCTCTACCTCAGTTGCATACATTTTGACCTGGTTGATTGAAAACTGGAACGATCTAATCCCTTCGAATTTTCAAAAAGTCTTACGCCTTGCATTGATTTTCTTTTTCTGTTTAATCGCAATTCTGGGTGCAAAATCTTTGCTTCCCATTCTCAATCCTATTACTTTTATATTCAGGGAGGCTGATTACCAGGCTTTAGAATGGATAGAAAATAATATTCCGGAAGAAGAAACAATCCTGATTAATCCATTTGCCTGGGGTTATGGATTATTTGGGGGGGGTGATGGAGGATATTGGATATCCCCAATTGCTGGAATTAAAACAATTCCGCCGCCAGCATTATATGGGCTGGAATATAAAACTCCAGATTTTACTAATACACAAAACATTATTCGGTATGTGATAAACCATCATACTGCCCCAGATGACCTACACTCATTTTTGTTAGACAATAACATCCATTATATATATATCGGGAAGCGGGGAGGAGTTCTGTCTCCAAAATTATTGAGCGATAGTTTATATTTCGAATCAATTTTTTCGTCAGACGGTACCTGGGTTTTTAAAATTAAAAGCACTAGAATTTTAGTAAGAATTACCACACCTCCAAATCAATAGTGAAAATTCTTGATAATTTCGTTTCAATAATTCCTTGACATGTACCTAGGATTTTCGTATAATTCAATGTCCTGCCAGAAGGCAGGTATATTTTTGATTATTACATTTGAAATTTTTAATGAATGGGAGAAATTGAATGACACCCCAACCGAAAAGAAAAGTTAGCCCTGGTCGACGTGATCGACGTAGAGCGCATCATGCGCTGAAATCGCGCAATCTTGTACAGTGCAATAATTGCGGCGAAATGCGTCTACCCCATACTGTATGCCCAAACTGCGGTCACTATAAAGGACGTGAAGTTATCAATATTGAGGAGTAATCGATTTCAGCCGGGCCGGGAAATCCCCGACCCGTTTTTCTTTTCTACTTCAAAATGCAGCTAGTCGAATCAAAAACTGCCTTTCTATTTCCAGGTCAGGGCTCTCAAAAAGTGGGGATGGGGTTTGATTTAGCTGAAGCATTCCCCCGTGCCAGAGATATTTTTGATCAAGCAGATAAATGGTTGGACATTCCACTTTCCAGGATAGCCTGGCAGGGACCGGAAGAGACCTTAAACGATACGCTCAATACACAACCCGCATTATTAGTACACTCAATCGCTGCTTTACAAATATTCAAGGATAGGTTAACGACTTTCAAGCCAACTCTGGTTGCCGGCCATTCAATGGGAGAACTTAGCGCGCTAGTGGCTTCTGATTCTCTCCCGTTTTTAGATACACTCTCTCTTGTAAGAAAACGCGGCGAATTGATGAAACAAGCGGGGGAGGTAAATCCAGGAGGAATGGCTGCAATTCTGGGTCTTGATTTAAAAACAATAGAGGAAATTTGTTCTGAAGTAAGTCAACCTGAAGAAATCGTGCAGGTTGCGAATGATAACTGTCCTGGGCAGGTTGTTATTTCAGGCGCAAATGATGCCTTAGACGAAGCCTTACAACTTGCCGAAAGAGCAGGGGCCCGAAGAGTAATTAAATTAGCTGTAAGCATCGCTGCCCACTCACCATTAATGGCCTTGGCCCAATCCGATTTTAACGATGCTGTCGATAAATCGCCAATTAATAATCCAAATATCTCAATAATCGGAAATGTGAATGCCTCCCCTCTCACTTCTTCTAAAGATATTATTTCTGATCTACAATCGCAATTAAATTCACGTGTCCGCTGGACGGAAACGATTAATTACATGATCGCCAATGGAGTCGATACGTTTCTTGAATTTGGAAGCGGATCCGTATTAACTGGGTTGCTGAAAAGGATTAGTAGAAAAGTCACAGGTATTTCTATTGGTGACCCACAGGACTTTGAAATATTGAGTTGATCATTTAGGAATTTATTTCATCAGGATTTATCTTAAAATCTAAGTATAAAGCGAAAACTACTCGACTATTCAAGTGAAAGCAACACTTGCATTCGCGGTATAATGTTTTTCGCTTTTTTGTTTTAATATATTTCCAAAGGAGAAATCACAAAACATGGAAATGCAAGGGAAGAACGCGGTAGTAACTGGAGGTTCTCGAGGGATCGGACGTGCAATTTCCGAGGAATTTGCCAGCCAAGGCGCGAATATAATTATTGCTGATATCCAGGAAGATTTGGCGGAAAGCGCTGCAAAAGAAATCGCAGATTCATTTGGAATTAAAACCGCAGCAATCAAGGTTGATGTTTCTGATCCAACCAGTGCGAAAGAGATGGTCGATTCTGCCATAAAAGAATTTGAACATGTCCATATTCTCGTTAACAATGCCGGAGTGACCAGAGATAATCTGATTATGAGAATGAGTGATGAGGATTGGGACCTTGTCTTGAATGTAAACCTAAAAGGTGCATTCAATTGTTCAAAAGCCATCATCAGACCGATGATGAAACAAAGATACGGCAGGATTGTTAATATTTCTTCCGTTTCCGGATTAGCGGGTCAAGCAGGTCAAACGAATTATTCCGCATCAAAAGCAGGAATGATCGGGTTTACAAAAGCACTGGCACGCGAGGTAGCATCCCGAAAAATTACTGTAAATGCGGTTGCACCAGGCTTTATCCCTACAGCTCTAACGGTTGATCTACCGGATGAATTTAAAGAGTGGGCTCTAAATCTTACTCCTGTCGGTCGAATGGGTAAACCAGAAGAAGTAGCCTATGCTGTTGTTTTCCTTGCGTCCGAAAAAGCCGCTTATATCACAGGTCAGGTCCTGAGTGTGGATGGCGGAATGATGATGATGTAATAGGAGGAACATTGAGCGAGAATAATATAAAAAATGAGGAAAATACTGCCATCGCAGAGACATTCACTAGTGATCCTGAGTCATTAGAAAGAAATTCTGCTGGAAAAACCACCATCGCGCCTGAAGTATTATTGACGATTGCTCGTTTAACAGCATTAGACGTCACAGGTGTAAGCCGGATGAGTATGGTACCTTCGGGTGTCAACCGCTTTTTCAACCGCAAGTACGGTGAGGGTGTTCGCATCGACATTACGAATGATATCGTTTCTGCAGATCTTTACATCATTCTGAAAAATGATATAAAGATCCGGGACGTCAGCCGCAAAGTGCAGTTCCAAGTCGCTCGTGCCATATCGGATATGGTTGGAATGCAAGTCGGTCGTGTGAACATCCATATAGAAGATATTGATTATCCGGTGGTTGAAAATCCGGAATGATCTTGATTCTTGGTCTATAGAATATGAAACCCCGCACAAAAGCGCGAGGTCTCGCTTTACAATCATTATTCGAGTTTGATTTAGTTGGTCACAACCCTGAATCAGCTGTCGAAGAACGAATTAAGCATTCCTCTCTAGATCAATCTTTAGCAGATTTTGCCCGTCAGATCGTATTGGGTGTGTTTCCGATAATTGTTACTTTAGATAAATATATTTCTCACCATGCACCTGAATGGCCGTTAGACCAGGTGGCGATTGTAGACCGGAATATCCTCAGGATTGCTTTATGGGAGTTTGCTATTTTTGACAAGACTCCGATCAAGGTAGCAATTAACGAAGCTGTTGAATTAGCTAAAGTTTTCGGGTCTGATAGTTCCCCGCGCTTTGTGAATGGTGTTTTAGGGAGCCTGGCTGATAACCGGAATGAAATTCAACAATCAATAAAAAAGATTTGTAATATTCAATAACTTCATTTCTCTTTAGTATTAAATATATATCGATATAAACACGAATGGATATACTTGGCGTTGGTCCACTTGAGCTTATTTTTATTTTGTTATTAGCCCTGATAATTATGGGACCAAAGGATATGGTTAAATCTGGTCGAACCATTGGACGGTTTTTAAGAAAAATTGTTACCTCACCGTCATGGCACGCTGTTCAAAAAACATCCCGAGAAGTTCGGAATTTACCCAACCGGCTCATCCGTGAAGCCGGCTTGGAAGAAATGAAAGATCAACTGCCGTCAACTGCTCAACTCGCTGAAGAATTCAATCTAAAATCTATCGGAGAAGATTTGACTGTTGACATAGAATCAGAAACACAATCATCTGCAGATAAAAACTCAAATCAGGAGTTTGATCAAGATATTGTTCAAGATGCTGGTCAAGCATCAGATATTTCCGCATGGACTACATCGCCCAATACCGAGGAATCTTCCTCCAAATCATCAAAAAGTGAATAGGGAAATTACCCTCATTCAACCTGGATATTCGAAATTCTAACGAGATGACCAGAAATTTCATTAATAGAAAAATCTTTATCAAATTAGATATTTCTTCGAAGGCTAGAATATGATAGTTGGGATTCAACACACTGATAATATTTCTCAAGGAAAAGTTTTCTATTTATGAGCTTTATTAAAAAGGTTCAAGACTTTTTTACTGAAGAAGTGGAGGATACCCCTCTTCCGGATACATTGTCAAAAACAATGGAAAATCCGACAGAGTTATTCGTCCACTTAGATGCTTTGCGAAAACATCTTTTCCGATCAGTTTTGGTTATTGGATTAGCGACAGTTTTAGCTTTTATTTTTAACCGCTATATTATGGACTTCCTTTCCAGGCCGCTTGAAAACGGTATCAATTCTTTGATCGCGATTGATGTAACTGAACCGATCAGTACCGTGATGCGAGTATCCTTGCTTACCGGAGTTGCGATTTCCTTCCCCTATATTGCTATCGAGATCTGGTTATTTATTGCGCCTGGTTTGAAGCGAAAATCACGCTCCTATGGTTTGATAGCAATTCCGGTAGCTACGATTTTCTTTTTAGGTGGAATGGCGTTTGCTTATTTCGTTATGCTGCCTGCTGCGCTGCCTTTCCTATTGAATTTTATGGGAATCACAACCATTCCCAGACCGTCGTCGTATATAAAATTTGTGACTGGAATTATGTTTTGGATAGGGGTTGCATTCGAATTTCCGATTGTAATTTTTATACTAGCAAGCCTTGGAATGGTAACCCATAAAATGCTCATCCAATATTGGAGATTTGCCATAGTAATCATTGCAGTGGCTGCTGCATTAATTACCCCCACTGTAGATCCGGTCAATATGGCGCTTGTCATGGGACCTTTTAATTCTGCTCTACTTTTTCAGTATCCTTCTGGCCAAAATCGCTGGTCGGAGAAGAGAATTAGACAACCAATCTGGGGAGATTGTTCCGATCAATGTATCGCTGGAGGATTGAATGAGACCAGTATATGTAATATCAGGCGGAGTATCAAAGTTCACCAAAGCGCGGCCAGATAAAACATTCCAAGCAATTGTTAAAGAAGCATATGATTATGCGATTGAAGATATCGGTTTAGACTTTCCAACTTTTACTAATCTGGTAGATGGATCAGTCTCTTCCTATTTCTCTGATCATTTCAGCCGCCAGCTTATGGCTGGGATAATGGTTCAAGATTATCTTGGTCTTGTTCCCAAACCAGGTCACCGTGTTGAAGGCGGTGGCGCTACTGGGGGAATATGTTTTCAAGAGGCCTGGAAATCGGTTGCCTCCGGGCATATGGACATCTGCGTAGCATACGGTTTTGAAACGATGAGCCATGTCGAAACTTGGAAAGGCAACGAATTCATTGCATTAGCTTCAGATGTTTCATTCGATTACCCCGTCGGAGGCTTTTATTCTGGATATTACGCCATGATGGTTACTCGTCACATGAAGGAATTTGGGACGACAGTCGAACAAATGGCTGCAGTGAGCGTAAAAAATCACATTAATGCACTGTACAACCCGTATGCCCAAAAGCGCAATCGCTATACAATCCAGGATGTTCGGAATTCTCCCATAGTCGCATGGCCTTTAACACGCCTCGATATTTGTGTAATGTCCGATGGCGCTGCCGCCGCGATTATCGTTTCTGAGGAAGGGTTAGAAAAACTCGAAAAGGCAGGTGCGGAAATTTCCCGGCCCTTGGCTCTGATTACCGGTATTGGCCGCGGCACTGATGCTATGCGCATGGCGGATCGTCCTCATCATGACTACGATCACTTTATCCAAAATTATGCGACGGTAAAAGAAAGAAATTCTCCAGATACGGTCAAGTATTACAAACAATTGTGGGATGGTGGGTTTAAATATCCCGGTGTGCATTCTTTCAGGGCTGGTCGAACTGCTGGCAATATGGCCTATCAAATGGCTGGTATTGTTGATCCCTTGAAAGAACTTGATTTTATCGAATTGCACGATGCGTACACATCCAGTGAGATCCAAACTTACGAAGACCTTGGATTGTGCCGGTATGGTGAAGGCGGTCCATTTGCATTTTCAGGCAAAGCTTTTTTACCCGATCTTGAATACGGTTTAGATCTTGCTGATACTCCTGAATGTCCGGTAAATCCTTCAGGTGGTTTAATTGCTTGTGGGCATCCGGTCGGCGCAACAGGTTTAATGCAAGCGGTTTTTTCTTTGTGGCAGCTGCAGGGTAGTATTGAGGATAATTTTGGAGACGCCAATCTGCAGATAGAAAACGCAGGAAAATGTGCTATCCATAGTCATGCAGGAACTGGCACCTATGTAACAGTAACCATTTTGGAAAGAGAATAAAGATTAGAAAGGTCACTATGGCAAAAATACCAGAACGGCGCGATGAATCCCTAGGTGGGTATATTGTGCATGGAATACCATTTCCCAAGGAAACCAACCTGGAGTCGCTTGAATTCTTAAGACTACTGGCGCCAATTCAAATTGAACAGGATTATAATATTACCTATTTGCATTCATATGGTCAGGATAGTCCATGGTTTGCAGCTCTGACGAATAAAGTACTGCTCGCCAATAAAGAACCTGATTCAAGTTATACCTATGCTACCCCTCGTGGACATGATATGTTTTCAGGGGAAGAAACAAATTGGATAGATATAACAAATCGTAATGCGCAGGTACACGCTTTCACTGTATGTTATTTTGGTTCAGAGGAGTTCCTGCCAGATACACCATTCGTACTTGCATTAATTGAATTTGAAGGTGTCGACACATTACTGCTCACTCGTCTGATGGGTTTGGATCCAGAAGATGCTTCCATAGAATGGATTGGTATGCCTGTAAAACCGAAGTTCCTCCGTAACAGCAAACTAAAACCCACTGACGTTTATTTCATTCAAAAATAGTATATTTATTAACATCCATATCCAATAAATCGACCTAGTGGGTCAGTTGGCACGGAACTTGCCATTATGAGTGGAAAGAAGTCTACTCAGAAACGGCAGGGAGAAGCCAATGACCAGACGAAAAAAAGACCCACTACGCACATTGACAGAAGAAGAACGGGAATGGTTGGAACGGATTAGCCGTTCACACAGTGAACCTGCAGGCCATGTAGCAAGAGCAAAAGAAATTCTAGCTGTGGCAGACAGACACAGTTACACACAAGCTGCTCAAATGGCAGGCAGGAAATCGGGAGATGCGGTTTCGCATCTGGTGGAGCAGTTCAACCAGGAAGGGATGGCAGCCATCCAGCCTCGGCACGGTGGTGGGCCGAAACGGAAATACAATGCTGTAGAACGTGAACGGGTCCTGACAGAAGCGCGTCGCCCACCAGATCCGGAGAAAGACGGTACGAACACCTGGTCTTTGACAACACTACAGAAAGCATTGCGCAAAGCAGAGGATGGGTTACCGGAAATCAGTACGGAACGGATCTGGGTGATCTTGCAGGAAGCGGGGTTTCGTTGGCAGAAATCGCGCAGTTGGTGTGAAACGGGACAGGTGGTGCGGAAACGAAAACGGGGTGTTGTCACTGTCATTGATCCTGATGCCACCCCCAAAAAGAGTTGATCGAAACAGCATATCGACAGGGAGAAAAAATGGGATTGACCGTGTGGGTTGAAGATGAAGCGGGGCCGTATCAGACGGTTCCCTATCCAGGTGAAAGCTGGCAGCCAGAGAGCCATCCCATACACCAATCCCATGAATATATTCGCAACGGAACGGCCAAAATGCTAACCTTATTTCATCCGGCAACTGGGAAGGTGCGGGTCAAAGGTGTTACCCAATCGACCAATGCCATCTTACATCCCTGGCTCAAAGAACAGGTCGAAGAAATCTTAAAACCTTACCAGAGAAACCCATACTCGATGAAGAAACAAACCGCCAGGCCTGGAAAACATGGCAACACGGTTTATCAAAGCGGATTACGCTGGCAGAAAAATTGCCGCCATTACGTATGTTATTGATCTGGGATAATCTTCAGGGACACTACACCACGGAACTGGTTTTATGGCTGTTTGCGCATGGCGTTATGCTGCTGTATACGCCCTTGGGAGGTTCATGGTTGAACATGGCCGAGTCAATCCAGCGCATTTTGGTCCGTAGAGGGTTGGCAGGGCAAAATCCACAGTCTCCTGAGCAAATCATTGACTGGCTAGAAGGGGTTGCTCTTGGGTGGAATGATGATCCCACGCCATTTGAGTGGGGTGGTGCACGAGCCGCCCGTCGTGAACGCAGTCGAAACAGGCGGCATGCTTTGGGTGGCTCAGGAGCTTGCGCTCATCGCCCAATTCGAGCTAAACAAAACTTGGTTCAGAAATGGCGTTCTGCATGCCAACTGACCCACTAGTCTTTTTAATAAAATAACAGCTAAATACATCACGGATGTATACTAAATATCAGCCGTGAAAAGCTGAATCTACTTTCAATAATCTCTATCCCCAAATTTTTGGAAAGAATTGATGCAAGAATTTCATGGGAACAATTCTTGCATCAATTCTGCAGTGGCTAAAAGGGTAATAATCTTAATATTTAATCTGTGCGTTATACCTCACATCTATCTCTTTTTTCCTTTCAATAACATTAAATGGCTAAATGGAAAAAATAATGCTGCCTAACAATAAATGGTTTGATTTTGGTTTGGTATTAATTCTTCTGTCAATATTAATCTCTGGATGTCAGGTAGAAACTCCGAGTTCCCTCAAACCAGTTGACATATCCGCTGTTGAAGAGTTCTTCGAAGGAGTGAGAATTCAATTGTCCAGCAGGGTCAATGAAATTTCATCTTATTTAAATGATTTAGCTGGAAACAACAATAGAGTTGCTGAACTGACACCACCTCCGGTCGAATATGGAACGGTTGTAACATTTCAAGTCCAGGTTCCAGATGATACACCTGATGATGATGAAATTTATCTGAGCATTCTTGACGAAGTAACTGGGCTGGCATTAAACGCTGACTATGTTCCGATGGAAAATTTAGTCCCATTAGAAGGTAATCGTTCAGAAGAATCTAGCAGGATATTGTCGGCCAATCTGCCGTATGAGGTTGGTTCAATCGTAAAATACAGGTACGAAAGACAGGCTGGCTCTGCCCAAGTGGCTGAACATTTTACGGATGGCACCCCAGTTCGATATAGACTTTTACATATTACAGGCAGCGGGAAAGTAGAGGATACTGTAAGCAGATGGACCGATACAGAATATAACGGGCTCACAGGTCGGATTATGGGAGAAGCATTAGATGCCGAAACATCCGAGCCAATACCAAACTTACTCATTTCTATTGGTGGAGCTCAAACCATCTCCAATTCCAACGGATCATTTGTAATTGAAGGGTTAACACCGGGGACGCATAATCTAGTCGCATATGCACTGGATGGTTCATACCAACCATTTCAACAAGGGGCCAAGATCGCTCCAAATTCATCGACGCCTGCAACTCTAGAACTCTCCCAATCAGAGTTTGTTGATGTAACCTTTGTAGTAAATGTTCCACCTGAAACACCACCAGTAATTCCATTGCGTCTCGCTGGAAATCTGCACCAATTGGGCAATACTTTCGCAGATTTTTCAGGAGGTATCAATACAATTGCCGCAAAAATGCCAACACTTGAACCAGATGAAGAAGGTATTTATAAGCTCACTTTGAGTCTCCCTGTAGGCACGGATTTACGCTATAAATATTCGCTCGGTGATGGTTTCTGGAATGCTGAACGTGTAAACCCTGACGGCGAATTTCTTGTTCGACAACTTATCATTCCCGAAAGTGATGTACAAATAGATGATGAAATTGAAACATGGTACTCAGAATTCAAATCAGCTCTCATTTTTGATGCGACTACCCCAAATACGACACCGGAAGGTGACTTTATTTCAATACAATTCCGACCATTGTTTGGTTGGACCGAACCGATACCCATGTGGGAACTTGGGAAGGATCGATGGGCATACGTCCTGTATAATCCCTTAAACTTACCAGGGGATTTCAGCTACAGGTATTGCCGCAATGGGCAGTGTGGTAAAGCGGATGACGCAGCAACACCAGGAAAAAACCATGAGGGTCGTTTACTTCAGTTGAATAGCAAACCCCAAACGCTAAACGACCAGATTAATGCATGGATGGACTATAACCCCTCTATCGTCTCAACCAGTCAAACATCAGCGACTGTTGCAGCTCGCCTTGAAGGATTTTGGACCGGGGTAGAAC
The DNA here is from genome assembly GCA_963753725.1 of uncultured Chloroflexia bacterium. Taxonomy (GTDB): domain Bacteria; phylum Chloroflexota; class Anaerolineae; order Anaerolineales; family UBA4823; genus CAVWDI01. The sequence continues at coordinate 314,433 of CAVWDI010000017.1, forward strand.
TAGTGGGCGAGCACCATCCATCCTGGTTGGGTCGACTACCAGATGCATTTTACAAAATCAACGAAATGGGTTCAAATTGGGTGATCATCTCACCTTCCTGGACCTATGGATATAAGGATCCAGGGAATAATCCTCCCGTATTTGAACCATCCCCTGGACAGGATGCTTTATGGTTCGACATACTCGACGCAACTGCAATAGGCAGTGAAATTGGTCTGGGAGTTGCCCACTATCCAAAGCCAAATTTCCAAATTGATAGTGATGGCTGGTGGCAAAGCGCAGCTCGCGATTACAGTTGGTGGCTAGTCTGGTTCAATCAATACAATGAGTTCTTATTGCACCACGCAGATTTAGCCCAAAAGGCAGATGCCGATGCAATGATCATCGGAGGGGAATGGATTCTCCCAGCACTTCCTGAGGCGTATCTACCAGATGGGTCTTATTCAAGTGTGCCGGCTGATGCTGAAAACAGGTGGCGAGAGATCATATCGGATATACGGAGGCGTTACGAAGGTGAATTACTTTGGGCACATCCAGGAGCTAATCTAGCTACTTTACCGCCATTCATAGATGAGTTCGACCAAATCTATTTGGAAATAGGTGTTCCTGATAATACCGAAACATTATCAGAAATTGATTTATTAGAGATGGAAGTTGAGTTAAAAAATTGGATGGAAGTAAACGTAAAATCGATTCACGAGGAAACTGGAAAGAATATTGTGATATCCCTTTCAGTTTCATCCTCTCCTGATATGCAAACTCAATCTTCTATATATGAAAGCGCACTTAATGCTATCAATGAGCGGGATTGGATAAACGGATTTATTTCCAGTGGATTTTATCCACCGGCAGCGCTTCAGGACCCCTCACCCTCAATTCATGGTAAACCAGCATTTGAATTGCTTTCCCGCTGGTACCCTCAAATGTTGTCTGAAGATTAAAATCTGAAGAATAAAACTAGAATTCCTGATCGCGTAATCACACAAGCCTCTTTGTGTAGGAGGTTGGGTTACGTTTTTTCAGATAACCTCTTCCAATGCAGCTTTAAAAATTTCGAGGCTTTCATAAATCTGCGTCTCCATATATATTAACGGAGGGATAAAACCAATGGTGTTGTCCCATGGTCCGCAAGTCAAGAGCAGCATCCGCCGTTCAAAGCACGCACGAACAACCGATTTCGTAGTTGTCTTTTCCGTTTACCGATCACTATCACGGAATTCACATCCAACCATCAACCCTTTACCCCGTACATCACCAATAACAGGATAACTATCCTGCAGCAATCTTAATCCTGACAATAATTGTTCTCTGCGTCGGGTTGAATTTTCAAGCAATCCCTCATCTCGTATCGTCTGAATCGTGGTCGTAGCGGCAGCGGCAGCAAATGCATTTCCACTCATAAGTGCCGCCATGCGAACCAACTGCCAACTCCTGCATTAATTCCTTCCTGCTAATTACTCCTGAAATTGGAAGACCTGAAGCCAGCACCTTAGCAATCGTAATGATATCAGGTTGAATATCAAAATTCTCATATGCAAACCAACTACCGGTCGTTCCAAAACCAGATTTAATTTCATCCACGATTAAAAGCATCTCATTTTCATCGCAAATCCTGCGCACACCTTGCATAAAACTGGCAGGAGGGACGACATAACCCCCTTCTCCCAGTACCGGTTCAACGACCACCGCTGCAGTCTCTCCTGGCGCAGAACGTGTGATCAGTAAAAGTTCCAGTTCTTCTAGACACCAATCACTTGTTTGCTCTTCACCCCAACTATAGCGGTATGCATACGGAAAAGGCGCTACAAATACTCATGCCATCAACGGCTGATATCCTGCCCGGTAGATCGTTTTTGAGATTGTCAACTACATGGTACCTACCGTCCGACCGTGAAAGCTTCCCTGAAATACAATGATGTTCGGTTTTCCAGTCGCGTGCCGGGCAAGTTTGAATGCGCCTTCGACTGCTTCAGCACCTGAATTACTGAAGAAAAAACTATCCAGTTTAGGTGCAACAATTTCCCTCAGTTATTCGATTAACGCCAATAAGGGGCGATGAAGGATAATATTTACCTGTCCATGCAGCAGAGATAGTGCCTGATCTCTCACAGCTTCAACAACATGTGGATGGCAGTGACCGGTATTTGTAACTCCAATACCACTGGTAAAATCGAGATATTCAACACCATCCTGGTCATAAATATTCATACCTTTTCCGTGGTCAACGATGATCGAATTCGATCGGGACCAAACAGGGGAAAGGAATTCTCTTGGATCATGAGGGAAAATCATTTCTTTCCTCTCAGTTTTATCGATTATGATTGATCGAAATCTTAGAACAAACCTTGTCTCTAAGCAAGGAATTTAGAGATCAATTTATATTACCCAATTGCTCCGATCAATGAAATTATCACATGTTTAACCGAGCATAAGATGAACAATCAAATTAATAAAAATCGGATAAAAGTCATTATCCTGATCTCAGCAAACGTGGAATGGAATGGTATTAGCAAACTTCATCATAATATCAAAATGAAGCAATCCCCATTTGGTCAGTGGTTCAAAACTTCAATCCAGGTGCAAAACGATTCTGATCAACCACGACCTCTTGAAGTAATTTATTTTCACGGTGGTTGGGGTAAAATTTCGGCTGCCGCTTCTACTCAATATGTCATTGACATCTGGCAGCCTGAATTACTGATAAATTTTGGTACTTGCGGTGGTTTTGAGGGGGAGGTCGAACGCGGCACAATCATCCTGGTGGAAAAAACCATCGTCTACGATATAATCGAACAAATGTATAGTTCTGAGGATCATATTGCCCATTACACAACTGAGATTGACCTTTCCTGGTTGGACACCGACTATCCTTTACCAGTTCAAAAATCATTATTAGTTTCTGGTGATAGGGATTTGATTGAGGAGCAGGTGCCTGAATTGAAAACACAATTTGGTGCAATAGCAGGTGATTGGGAATCAGGCGCAATTGCGTATATTGCTGCAAAAAATGGAACTCGTACGTTGATTCTGCGCGGCGTTACGGACCTGGTGGGAAATTCTGGTGGTGAAGCCTATGATGACGTTTTGATCTTCGAAGAAAATACCTACCTGATTATGAGTACGTTGGTTAAATCACTTCCTGATTGGATCAGTTTAAGTAATATTCTCTAATCCAGGTTTCAGCTTCATCCAGGTTTATTCCATCCGCGATTTCGACCATTTTTGGGATCTCATCTACTTGATCCATGGATATCGGGTATGGCAGTATTGGATTCAACCTCAGATAGCGTCGACCCAATAACTGCTTGCATTGATAGTCAGCAAGGCCAGCGCTTCCTTCCATGACAAGCGTAATAATCTTCGTTGCCCAATGCAGCACTCCCCAATCCCCATGCTGAATGGGTACATAATGCGGGTTGTGACCCGTGCCAAGGGATAACAATACAATATCCTCCAAATCCTGTCCGCCTGTTGGAGGATGAAGCGCTTGAGCTAACGCACACATACTGGGATTATTTGCGACAACTCCCCCATCGATATACCCCTGGTATATGGGGAAATAGGAGGGAGCGTTAGCAGTTCTTAATGCTACATCTACAACTGATTGGTCTTCATCTGAATCAGAACCAGGAAAATTATGGAAAAATTTTGCTTTCCAATTTCTGGTACTTTCTTGATTTTGTGGGTTATTGTCGAGATCGAATGAAGATATGAGCACCTTCTTTATTAAATCTTTCAACCGTTTCCCTCCAAATTGGAGCATCAATTCGTCCCTTAATGGTTGGATTGGATATGCGGCTCCAATTAAATTTCCAGCATCCAGTATATTTCCAACAATTGAATCTTTAAAAACAATATGTCCTTTATCTTCGTACATACTCCTGGCCTGGGTAGGACTCAAACCGGATGCCAGTCCTAGTGCCAGCAATCCTCCTGTGGATGTCCCTGCAATAAGGTCGACCTGAGATAAAATTCCCGGGTTGCGTTCTTCTAAACGTTCCAGCATAATCGAAGTAATCAAACCACGAATTCCACCACCATCTAATGAAAGAATTTTATAAGTTGACATCTTTTATCTCCAAATCTGGGACAGTTCTATTCATCAACAATTTGTACTATGCACAAAATGTGCCAGTAAAATTCCTTCACTCTAATCACACTATCCTCATTTCAAATATTCATCCTTTTCTTTGATTGTTCTCTTCAAATCTTAAAATGGGGTAAACTTTCCTAATAAGGAGACAATCATGAAATACGTTTCAGTCGCTGAAATGATCGCTATTGAAAGAGAAGCAAATTCGATTGGGTTATCTTATGATCTGATGATGGAAAATGCAGGTAAGGGTCTATCAGATGTAATTCTGGATGAATTTTCCCAATATAAGGAACAAGGTATTTTGGGGCTCATCGGCTCAGGGAACAACGGCGGTGATACGTTGGTTGCTCTTTCTTTATTAGTACAAGAAGGCTGGAATGCTGCGGCATATATTATTCGGCCGCGGTCTCCTGCAGATCCTCGATCGCGTCGTTTAAAAGATGCAGGTGGAAAAGTTTTTGATATTGAAAACGACCAGCAACTACAAAGTTTGGGTGAATTGATCAAAAGCAATACGATAATATTGGACGGCATTTTGGGAACCGGTATTAAACTTCCGCTCAAAACTGAACTGGCAGATATTTTTAGCTACATCAACCAGGTAATAGCTGGATTAGATCACAAACCAATTGTCGTTGCAGTTGATTGTCCATCTGGGGTAGATTGTGACAGCGGAGAGGCTGCTGATGAATGTATACCCGCAGATTTAACTGTCACAATGGCGGCCATTAAACACGGTCTTCTGAAGTTTCCTGCGTACAAATTGTTAGGCGACTTGAAATTGGTTGGGATTGGTCTACCTGGAGATGGAAAAGATCTGAATGCGTGGAATTCAATTAATTGCTTTGGTCCAGATGAAAAATGGGTGAAAAATATATTGCCCAACCGTCCCCTTGATGCTCATAAAGGCACATTTGGTACGTCGCTGATTATCGCAGGTTCAATAAATTACACAGGCGCAGCATTGTTAGCCGGTAAGGCTGCTTATAGGATCGGATCAGGGTTAGTAACATTAGCCGTACCATCCACTATACATACAGCATTAGCAGGTCAATTTCCGGAAGCGACATGGTTACCTTTGCCCGAAAAGGATGGAGCAATCTCAGCAGAAGCGACCGAAATAGTATTGGAAAACCTTATGAGACCGACTGCGTTATTGATTGGTCCTGGATTTGGATTGCACACCTCTACGGCTGAATTTATATCAGGATTATTTTCTGTTAAAAATTCGGTAGATCAAGGCAAACTTTCAAATGCCCATGAAGGAAATTTCCCTCCACTTGTAATCGATGCTGATGGATTAAAAGTTATTATCAGCTCTGTCTGAATGGTGGAGATTGATTCCTTCCGAATCGGTGCTTACTCCCCATCCAGGTGAAATGTCTATTCTTACCGGTTTAGACATTAAGGAAATTCAATCCGACAGGTTAGCAATCGCACGTAAGTTCAGCGAGAAATGGGAGCAAATCGTTGTACTGAAAGGCGCTTTCACAGTTATCGCCTCCCCAGATAAACAAACAGCGGTTATCCCATTCGCTTCACCAGCTTTAGCCAGAGCCGGAACCGGTGATGTATTAGCTGGCATAATCGTGGGTTTGATGGCTCAGGGAATGGAGCCATTTAATTCAGCCGTCACAGGCGCCTGGATTCATGCACAGGCTGGATTATTTGCAGAAAATTATTTAGGTAACACAGCCTCAGTTATTGCTGGAGATTTGCTGGAATCTACTGTTGAAGTACTTACTTACATAACAGGATATTTATAAAAATAACCTGAAATTTATGAAGTGAATTATTTTCCACCTCATAAATTACAGGTTTTCTTATATTCAGGGTTAAAGATCTTAATGTATTGATCGGATTATTGAAAAAACTGATCCTTATATCTCGATATAACCAGATAGATGATCTTAAGCCTCAGATGTATCCTCTGGCTCAGGCGTTTCTTCTACCACATCCTCTTCTGATAATTCAATCGCTTCAGAATAATCAGCCTCGGTCTCTTTTTTACTCAGACGGGCTTTCTGCTCTTCTAAAACTACCTGACCGCGTTGCTGCAGGCTGGCAGCTGATTCTTTTGTCTTTTGGGCATATTCTCCAGCCTTCTCAGATGTTTTATCTTTAATCTCGATACTCTTATCTTTTATGAGCGTCCTTGTTTCTTCACCAGCTTGGGGTGCAAGCAGTAAAGCGACAGCCCCACCAACTAACGCGCCCATCAGAAAACCTGATAAGAACGCACCAAATCCGCCATTATTTTCATCCATATCCTTCTCTCCTTCCGAAATTGTTTTATTTCTTCTTTGATGGTTTTCTAGCTAATCCAAGAACAGATATTAATTGGCGAAATCCTGCCGCATATTCATTCGCCTTCATCACAGGTTCCACAAGGTTATCACTTAAGAATGTGGTTGTCCCACGTAAATTACTCACGGTTTCGTTCGTTGATTTAACAATTGGTCTGATCTCATTTTGCAGAAGGTTTAGCAGTTTTGCTAACTGGATCATTAATACAACTAAAGTTAAACCGATTAGCAATGATTTAATCGCCAAGAAAATTATAAATATGTCTCTTATCCGGGCAGTGTTCGTGGTCGGCTGCATTAAATAATAAAGACTGATCGCAATTAAAGCGACCAGTAAAACCACAAGTACTATACCAATGATAACGACTCTCTTTTGTTCAGAGGTTAATTCTTGAGAATCAGGAGAACATTGCTCTTCCACCGCTCCATTATTATTAATTAATTGATTAGTTGGCTCAGTCTCTACTGGCGGTATTGTTGCGTCACCCATGTTTGATATTATTTCCCGGTTATAAGTTTGATAATTATATCACGAGCAATTCTACTCTAGAATTTCAAGCATAACAATAATTAATGAAAGCCTCGTGTGAAATTCTGGTTATCCATCATCGATTATCAATAAATTACGAATTAAACCCAATTTTTTCAATTCGAGAAATAACATATCCTAATTCTTCCACCATAGGTGAGATTGACCGTTCGCGAAAGATAGCCAACAGAGATTGATAATACCAAAGTGTGCCATGCTTACCGCCATTAAACCTATCCCATACCAAATCTCCATGAGTTTCTAAATCTAAAAGGATTGAGCGTGCATTATGGAGTTTATCGGCAAGTGATACACGAAGAATATCTGCATCTGCGACTTCTAAATGTATTAGATAATCTTGCTTGCGGTCTTTCCAGGGAGGCTTTGGAGTAAAGAATGAATCACTGCAGCCTTTGACGATTCGTGCTACCCTTTTTCCAAATTGTTCTTCAATGATGTTCAATGTTTCAATTCCACCTTGGTCCTCTGCAGCATCATGCAATAACGCCGCAATTACCTGGTCTTCATCACCTCCGTCTTCTAATACCAGCGCCGCAACACCTAATAAATGAGAGACATATGGTACTTTTGAGCCCTTCCTAATTTGCCCAACATGAAGCTGGTTGGCAATCTCAAACGCCCGCACAAATCGCGATGTTAAGAATTGATTTTCCATTATCAATAATCAGATATAAAATGCATCTACACAGGAATTGTTAGGCTGCCAAGATCACGTGGGTAATACGTCATCAATTCGATCCCTTTTTCTGTAACCAGCACTGTATCCGAGTGCCGGAATCCCCCAAGATCCGGTGCATATAAACCCGGTTCAACTGTAAATATCATCCCTGGTTTTATCTCAGTATTATCACCCAAATCCAAAAACGGACCTTCATGGTAACGCAATCCAATTGCGTGACCGACATGGTGTTTCCAAAATGGCATTAAATTATTGTCTTCATAATATTTTCGAACTTTCAAATCTACTTCCGAACAAGGTACTCCCGGGAGGATGGCGGCTAGTGCAATATCCTGTACTGCGAGCATATGGTCAAACATTCGTTTTTGTTCATCACTTGCCGGTCCAATAATCATTGTTCTTTCTAACTCGGAGTTATATCCCCAAACGGGAGCGTTGGCTCCAGTTACCACTACATCTCCTTGCTGGAAGGTTATATTACCTGCTAGTGCATGCGGGATAGCAGCATTTCTTCCAATTTGCCCACGGTAATCTGCCTGCGCGCCATCGATAAACGCGCTTTGGGAGCGATAAATGGGACCGATCGCATCCTGCATAAATAGGGTCGCTTCCGAACTTGCTCTCAAGCTGACCTCTGTCTCAGTTAATCCAGGTTGAGTATATCGCTGCAGCAGCATGTGGGCAAGATTCCCCATTTAACGCTTTCAGAGACCAGCGCAATCTCTGCTGGACTTTTGATCATCAGCTGCTCTTCGATAAAATCAGCTATTTGAGTAGGCTGATTTCCTGTTAATTTGCTCAATCTCGGTCCTCGATACCCAAATATCCAGGGATAACCGTCATGATCTGCGTGAAAATTTTGAAAACCCATATCATTCATCATTTTTTCTAACACGTTCATTGGATGAGTATCGGATGGGTACTCAAGATAATAGTCTACACGATCTACTATTGCGTTTGATTGGGCATGTTCCAATTCCAAGCGCGGCACAAATAATCCCTTTTCCCCCTGAGCACTTAATAGGAAAGCAATTGGACGCTCGGTAGGAATAAAAGCAAATCCACAGTAATACAATATATAGTAATTATCAAAAATCACCACACCGGATGAATCCGATGAAATTAGATAGTTCCTTAAAATTTCTGCACGATTTTTATATTCATCTGCCGATATTTTGATAGAAGTAGTTTTCATTTCATTCTCCAATATTTTTAAAGAGTAATTTCAAATTCGCTCGAAATTGGAACGCCTGGTCTCAGTGTACTGATAACCGAACAATATTTATCTTCCGACAAACGGATCGCCTTTTCCAATTTATCTGGATTGACTGGTCCTGTAACAAGATATTGAATGTGAATCTTTGTAAAACTATAAGGTGGATCTGGTTTTTGATCTCCGTGACATATTACTTTAAGATCTTCAAGTGGTTCACGCTGCTTACCAAGAATTTCAACAACATCATATGCAGAACAAGATGCAACCGACATTAGCAGTAAATCTGATGGTTTGACACCTTCCCACTCAAACTGCTGCTCGGGTGAACGCCCGATAACAACCGAATGACCATTCGAATCGCTGGCCATCATCAATTTTTCTTCAATCCATCTCAATGTAATGGTTGCCATATTTCTCCTATTCCTTGCTTAATGTAAATTATATTTTATGATGAATGACATTGCTCTTTTCAATATTCGCAAATCCATTTTCGGACTGTCAATATATTCTAAACCGAAAAATCGATCACTACCGGTAGGTGATCCGATCCAATTTTGGGACCTGTCTTACGGTTTATTATTTTTATCCCTGGAGATACAAGGCAGTGATCTATTGGTATCCTCATGGCAGCCAATGATGTGGGCCAGGTTGGTTGCAATCCAAATCCTTTTGTACTGTCCAACAATCCGCTCACCTGGGAGAAATTCCGAAAATAAATCGACCAGGGCGTCAGGTTAAAATCTCCGCAGATCATAACTTTATTTTGGATATTCATAGCATAATGGGACAAATCTTCCAACTGCCTGGTCCGGTAGTAGGTGTTCAGCCGACCTTTCGGCGGCGTTAGATGCGTTCCAATGAAAGATAAAGTATTATTTGGAAATTTAATATAGGCTTCAATCGAAGGAATTTGTAATTCTCCGAAATTACGTACTTCAATCCTTTCAACCGGTAAACGACTGAAGAATGCAATCCCATAATTGTCGTCTCGAGGCCGGCTGCATGTATGAGGATATTTGTTAAGATATTTCTTCAATCCACGCAGCCAATTTTCATCCGGTTCCAAGAGCAGGATAATATCAGGTGATACAGATTTTATTAACTCACCCACCTGTGCAATTTGTTTGTTTTGACATAAAACGTTGACTAACAATAATTTGTAAATCTGTCCGTCACTACTTGCTCTTTTCTCCGGCGAGAAATATATCGGAATAATTACAACAAAATTAATAAATGCAAATAAAAAAGCTGTCATCGCTTGAATAGATTTCCCGACTAATAATAGAATAATTCCAGTGACTGCCAGTAAAAATAGATACTGAACTCGAAAGTGATCCAGAATATCCAGTGGCCACCAGAGTTTTGCAAAAAATCCCAAAACAGTGAAAGCTCCAAGAGCCTCTGTTACTAGAAAAAGTATATTCCAGGCCATATCTATATAGGTGAATATTTGGGTTTAAAATTCAAGCTAACAAGTATTATCTCTCACCCTTATTTCGTAAATTAGATTTTCAAAATCCGATGAGCTTCACGCAGGATTGGACGCCATGATTCTCCCTCAGGTCTTGGCGATAGTCCTAAATAATCTTGCCATTCAACATTTAGCAAAGCTGAAACCGCGGCTTGTAAACATGCTGCGCCGGCATCCAGATCATAGCCGCCTTCCAGGAATAATGCTATCCGACCGCTGCAGTTCATTTCTGACCATGCTGCCATTCTATAAATTAAATTTCCGTAACCAGTTGCAGATAGTGACAAATGGCCAAGCGGATCGCGCCAATGGGGATCGAAACCAATACTGATGAGCAGCATATCAGGTTGGTATTGGTCTAAGATTGGTAAGATAAATTCTTCTATGACCACTCCAAAGCCTGTATCTCCTGTTCCCGGTGGTAGTGGGAAATTAACCGTGTAACCTTTACCAACCCCGCCTCCTCTCTCTTCGAGTCCACCTGTACCAGGATACAAAGGTGATTGGTGGGTCGAAATATATAACACATCATCCCGATTCCAAAATATATCCTGGGTTCCATTTCCGTGATGTAGATCAATATCTATGATCGCTACGCGATCAGCGCTTGGAAAATTATCAGTGTTTAATGTAAGAATATTCTCAGCAGCCAATGCGACATTGTTCAATAAACAAAACCCCATGCCTCGATCCCGGGTAGCATGATGACCAGGCGGTCTTGTAAGGGCTAAACCAGTTTTACTGTCCCTGCGCCACACTGCTTCTGCAACTGCCAACGCGCCGCCTGCAGCACTATGAGCTAAATCCCAGGATGAAGTTGTAGTATATGTATCCAAATCAAGATGGGCGCCTTTTTGACAAGCCGCACGTAGGGTATCAAGATATGACAGTGAATGAATACTCTTTAACAAATCGTCAGGAACCGCTATAGGTTCCAGCTGCGGGTATTTATCCCACCATCCCGCTTCTATAAGCGCCTTTCGGATTACTTCAATTCTTTCCGGGCGTTCCGGATGTCCTGCTTCGTAATGCGCTTCGTGACCTTGCGGGTAATAGAAAACAATATCATTCACAGATTTATACCCCTTCTTTTTTGTAAAGTTATTTGTGATTTATTTCTAAATTGACCTGGCAAATGGACCTATATTGATCATACCATTTGCAGACGGTATTTTTGAATTATTTATTTATGTGCATCAGGATCATTTCCTCTCTCCAACCAGTATCTCCAACTAATTTTCCGCGTTTAATAAAATATTCAAAACACAGAGAATTGGAAGATATTATTACACTTTTTGGAGATTAAACCAAACCTTTACCATGACTAGTATTGGATGCTTTCGAGAAAGATTTAAAAGATTTCTGATCCCGCGCCTCTGGTAGATATTTCTCGCTTGATATAATGGAAGTTACAATATTTTAATACAATTTCGAACATGCAGGATTCAGTACACTTCATTAAGAAGTAGATACGTAGGATCAAACGCTAGTCAGTTTTCTATCAAAGGATAATATCATCAAAAAGCCAATGAGTTATCTGAGCCATTTGGAATGTTCATCATGTGGAGACGTTTACGATCCTGGAGAATTACACAATTTATGTACTGATTGTAGTAAACCTCTGTTGGCTCGTTATGATCTTGAACCGGCACGTAAGACGATATTCCCAAACATAATCGCAAACCGCGCACCAGACCTGTGGCGTTACCATGAACTGCTTCCGATTCAAGATATCCAGAATAAACTCTGCCTGGGTGAAGGTTATACACCATTAATCAATGCAGAATTGCTAGGTCGAAAATTGGACTTCCCCAATTTATTCATCAAAGACGAAAGCCAGAATCCAACTGGCTCATTTAAGGCACGCGGATTATCAATGGCAGTATCGCGCGCTAAGGAACTCGGTGCAAAAGCCTTATCCATTCCCTCAGCGGGTAATGCTGCTGGGGCGTTGAGCGCCTACGCAGCCGTGGCTGGAATTCCCGCTCACGTGTTTATGCCAAAAGATGTTCCTCGAACATTTATCCAGGAATGTCAAATAATGGGCGCTGAGGTAACACTAGTTGAAGGACGCATCAATGATGCGGGGGTAAAATCAGCTCAATTTTGTCAAAATCGGAATTGCTTCGATGTTTCAACCCTCAAAGAACCATACCGCCTTGAAGGAAAGAAGACAATGGGTTATGAAATCGCTGAACAGATGGAGTGGACGCTTCCAGACGTGATTATTTACCCAACCGGCGGTGGGACAGGTCTGGTAGGAATGTGGAAAGCATTCGATGAAATGGAGAACCTTGGATGGATTGGATCCGAACGCCCGCGTATGGTGGCAGTCCAGTCACAAGGCTGCGCTCCGGTCGTCAAAGCCTTCTTAAAGGGGGAAGAATTTACAGAAAGCTGGCAGAACCCATTCACCATTGCTGAAGGACTCTGTGTTCCAGCAGCAGTCGGTGATTTCCTGATCTTAAACGCTTTATACCAAAGTAATGGTATCGCCATAGCAGTGGTTGATGCAGATATCCGATCCTGTATGAGGGAATTTAGCCAGACAACTGGTATATTCGCCTGTCCGGAGGGTGCGGCTACACTGGCTGCATTCAAACAACTCTATTCAAGTGGTTGGATTGAAGCATATCAAACAGTCGTATTATTTCAAACTGGCAGCGAACTGAAATACACTCACCTGCTCGATGATTGACATAAACGAACCCGAACAATACCCCAAACTAGAATAATTTAGCGAAAAGGTGTATTGCGAATCTCAATAACAATTTTACTTATATTCATGTTGTCTAAAATATCCACATTCGCAGGTTAATTGTCCATTGCCGATATAACCAGCGGATTTTTAACATAAAATCATTTTTATATAAATTGGATACTATAAAGGAACACCAATGACTCTATTCCTCTACCAGACAGATAGTTATATACAGACGTTTGAAGCCAAAGTGACTTCGATTGATGAATTTAATCCGTCAATTACATTGGACCAAACGGCTTTTTACCCGGGAGGTGGTGGGCAGCCAGCTGACAGCGGCAATATTCAGATCGATAAAAACAAATACATAGTAAAAAGAGCCAAAAGAAATGGTCAAGAGATTGCTCACATTCTCGACGATATTGATGAATTTCCACCTATTGGATCGTTAGTTACTGGGCAGATCGATTGGGGAAATCGTTATAAATTGATGCGAACACACACAGCCATGCATATCTTGTGCGGCGTTATCTTCAGGGACTACGGCTCTTCCGTCACCGGCGGCGATATGCAGCCCTTGAAAGGACGTATGGATTTTGAATTCGAAACAATGCGCAGAGACCTGGTTGAAGAAATTGAAAAAGCAGTGAATGTTGAGATTGACAATGCTCGTCCTGTTACCACTAGAATTTTACCCAGGGAAGAAGCATTCGAAATTCCGGACCTTATCCGCACCAAAATCAATCTCCTGCCGAAAGGTATAACTGAGGTGCGGATAGTTGAGATCCTAGGACTGGATCTGCAAGCAGATGGTGGAACTCATGTGAAAAACACATCAGAGGTAGGTAGGATAAATATCGTTGACTATAAAAGTAAGGGGAAAATTAACAAACGCATTTATGTTGAAATATCCGATTGAATAAACCGCATAGTTGTACATATTTGAATAGAGAATAGGAATATTCGGGAACTAGATTTTTCAGTTGAGAAAAATTTTCGTAATTTGTGGTTCAGGTATCGCAGGGATTAGTACCGCTTACCACCTTGCAGTTAAACATGGCATTCAAGATATCCTGCTTATTGATCAATTACCGCCGCTCAGTTTAACCAGCGACCAATCGACTGAATGTTATCGCAATTGGTAGCCTGAACCTGACGCTGCGATGGTAAGTCTTATGAACCGCAGCCTGGACATCATCGGGAATTTAACGCTTGAGAGCGATAATGTATTTCACTTGAACCAACGCGGTTATTTATCCCTCACTGAAGACTGTGAGCGAATTCCAGAAATTATTAACGAATCACGTAAAATTACCAGATACGGAGCAGGACCATTCAGGATTAACCGTGGTAGGCAGGACGTTGAAATATATCAACCTCCAGGACCATAGCACGCTAATGCACGATTGTGGGGAGTGGATCTAATCACTGATCGTGTCCTTATACAGAAAACATACCCTTACATATCCCCGAATATTGTTGCTGCCTTCCATGTGAAACACGCTGGTTAGCTACGCGCCCAACAATTGGGTATGTATTTACTGCAAAAAGCCAAATCCAAAAGTGTTCAGTTTTTGCAAGAACGCATTGAAAAGATTGGGACCGTTGGAAATCGTATCCAAGAGCTGAAACTATGTGATGGCACCCGAATAATCCCAGGGCCATTTGTTTACGCGGCAGGTCCATATATTCAGGATATTGGACATATAATGGGAATAGAACTGCCAGTTTTCTGTGAACTCCGTTCATAAAGTCTCTTTCAGGGATTATCTCAATGTTATCCACCGGGATGCGTCATTTTTAATCTGGATGGATCCTCAACGGCTCCCTTGGAAAAATGAAGAACGCAATGAAATAGCTGGAGATGAAGAATACGGTTGGATGTTGGATGAATTGCAGTCAGGAATTCATACCAGACCCGCAGGTGGCTCTGATAGTCAAACGGTTTAAATGTTATGGGAATACTGCTCCAATATTATTGAACCGGTGTTTCCAATTCCTGAAGATCAGGTATACCCGGATATTGTCTTGTGGGGTTTGATTAAAATGCTCCCGGGGGATCAAGCTTATTAAATCGAACACCCAGACCAGTGATTGACGGTGGGTACCATACTAAAATAAAAAAAAACCGTCCCATAGTTGGTCCTTTGCCGATTAAAGAAGCATATCTAATCGGCGCACTGTCTGGTTTTGGAATTATGGCAGAATACGGGGTTGGGGATCTGCTGGCTACCCATATAGCAGTGAAACAACTCCCTGGTTATGCTTCCAGTTTTTCTATCAATCGATATTCCGATCCAGAATATCTGAAAAAGCTGGATAATTGGGGATCATCCGGTCAATTGGAAATTATTATTTCTCTGAGATTATTTCTTTCAACGCTCGCAGCGCCAGGCTGTATGATCGCCAGCCGAAACCCGATATCTTTCCAATACACTCTGGGGCGATCAGTGATTTGTGCCGGAATCCCTCCCTCGCTTCCACGTTGGATATGTGCACTTCGATCACTGGTATCTCTATCCCAGCCACTGTATCTCGCAGCGCTACAGAAGTATGAGTATATCCACCTGGATTGAAAACCACTCCCTGCGCCCTATTTCGGGCATCCTGCAAAGCGTCGATCAAGCCTCCTTCGTGATTTGATTGAAATGTTTGTACTTCGATATCCAGTTTTTTACCCAATTCCATCAGACGATCATTCAAATCTTCAAGGGACATTTCACCATAAATATCAGGCTCTCGTTCACCTATCATGTTCAAATTGGGCCCATGTAATACAAGAATTTTGATCATACTCAACCTCCCAAATCCATAAAATCGCTTTCTTTTACTTCAACACCCCACTTGACTTCCCCAATCCGTACCGGCATAACGGCTTTCGTTTTCCCCGCGGACCTCTTTTTATCGACTTTCATTGCGTTAATCAATCGTTCCCGATCAAGATTGTTTGGTACTTTTGTAGGTAAACCTAACTTTTGCATTGTTTCAGATATGGTCATCGATATTCCGCCTTGACCTAATCCCATGGATTCGGAAAGTTTCGCCGCGGATACCATACCAATCGATACGGCTTCACCGTGTTTAATTGAATAATCCGAAACTGTCTCAACTGCATGCCCGAAGGTATGCCCCAGATTAAAACAGCCCTTTCTCCATGCTCATATGGATCTTTATTGATCACCTTGATTTTCACTGAAATGGCTTCACTGATGATCGCTTTCCAATCATTCTCAATTGCACCCCATCCTTGACGACAATTCTCGAATAAAGCAGGCGCCCCAATAACGCCGTGTTTTACAACTTCAGCCATCCCATTTCGCAATTCTGCCTTCGGTAAGGTCGCTAAAGTTCCAGGATCGACCAAAACAAAACTCGGATGGTGGAAAGAACCTACCAGGTTTTTACCTTGTGGTAAATCGGCGCCCGTTTTACCGCCTAAACTGGCGTCAACCATCGCCAGTAACGAAGTTGGGATAACGACCCAGCGCACTCCACGTTTATATGTAGCGGCTGCAAATCCAGCCAGATCTCCAACTACTCCGCCTCCTAGAGCAATCACTGTCGAACCACGTTCCAGTCCTATATCCAAAAAATCTTTCCAAAGGTTCCCAACTGTTTGGATTGTTTTCCACTTCTCGCCAGGTGAGATTATGACATTTTGAACTTCATAACCAAATTCTAGAAGAGAGGTTTCCACCTCATTAACATAAAATTTGGCAACATTCTCATCGCTCACCAATGCAATTGGTCCTTCAAGCGAATGTGCCTTAATTTCGTTTCCTAAACTTTTTAATCCTTCCTGAATTACGGATACATCATAATCCGCGCCTCCACCCGTTACATGGAACAACCCTGAAATAATTTGAGCCTGATCCACCAATACATCAATTTCCAAAACTGCAAAATCAAGCTGATGAGCAAATGAATTGTAATGATCTCCCCTTTGTTCGATTAACTCGGCCAATTTTGATCGCATATCACCTGCGACTAGGGGTCGTTGGTATTGATCATTTTCGAGACGTTCCAACAGTACTTCAAGCGGAGCATTCAAGCATATTACTATCCCATTGGCATTTACAAAGGAGAGATTATTTTCACTTAATAGTGCACCGCCTCCCAGTGAAACAATATTGTAATCCGCATTTATTGCATAAGTTAATGCCTCCCTCTCCAAAACACGAAATCCCATTTCCCCTTCCTCAGAAAAAATTTCCGGGATCGTCTTGTGAGTCTGTTCGGCGATTCTTCGATCCAGATCAATAAATTTGAGTTTCAACTCTCGAGCCAGTTCAAGTCCAAGAGTGCTCTTTCCTGATCCAGGAGGTCCGTATATAAATATTATTGAACTGTTATTTCGCGCCATACTTTATCCCTGATCCTCATCTGGCCAAAAGATGTGTGCTTTCCCATCCAACTTAAATCCATTGATTTCATTTTTATGCAATTGTTTATACCGCTCCGCAATTTCGTCCATATTATCCCCACCCAATTTATCTAGTAATGCATCAGCCAGTACGAAAGCAACCATCGCTTCCAGGATTGGCACCGCTCTAGGCACCGGACAAAAATCGGAGCGTTCATATTGAGTGGGCACTTCTGTTCGTTCGATAATATCCACAGTTTTTTGGGGCGTTAATGTAGTAGCAATGGGTTTCATGGCTGCCCTTATGACAACTGGCTGACCATTAGTGATACCGCCCTCAATCCCTCCTGCACGGTTGCTTGGCCGGGTCAGTTTCTCATTTCGGATTTCGATTGGATCCTGCACCTTGGAACCAGGCAATTGAGAATTTTTGAATGCTGGACCGATCTCAACACCCTTCACAGCTTGTACACTCAAAACCGCCGCTCCAAGACGCACTTCCAAGCGTTGATCCCACTGCGCATACGATCCTAATCCCGGCGTTACTCCCAGCACGATGACTTCGATAATCCCACCCAAAGTATCCTTCTCTTCCATAACACGTCGAATACGCTCTTCCATTTCTTTTGATGTATCAAGATCTGGACATCTGACTGGGCTGTTTTCGGCTAATTTCAAGCGTTTATCCAATGCGATTTGGTCTATTTGAGCCGTTATCTCCCCGATTGATAACACATAACCCCCTACAATTATGTTGAAATATTTTAATAATTGTTTACAGATCGCTCCAACAGCAACCCTCGCAGCAGTTTCGCGCGCAGAAGCTCGTTCTAGTGCCGGTCTCATATCGTTGTAAGCGTATTTTATCGTCCCCGTCAGATCAGCATGACCAGGTCGTGGAATTGTAAAAGGGAGGATTTCTTTCCCGCGCCATTTGCTGTGATCAAGATTTTGAATGGTCATGGAAATTGGAGCGCCGCTTGATTTTCCTTCCAAAACGCCGCCCATAATCTGAACTGTGTCCTGCTCGATCTTCATGCGCGGTCCCGCGCCAAAACCTTTCTGCCTGCGCGCCAATTCTTGATTAATATAATCCTTTGAGATATCCAACCCTGCCGGCATTCCATCCAGTATTGTTATCAAAGCCGGACCATGAGATTCTCCTGAAGTAAGAAACCGTAATTTCATTTTTCAATCCATTCTTTAATTCGTTCCATGGCTGTAATGATCCGGTTAAGCGGCTGAACTAATGCAATCCGGATATATCCTTCACCACAATCTCCGAATATTGTTCCAGGCGCAAAACTTACACCTGTATTCTCAAGGGCTGCATTCACAAAATCAACGCTTTTCCAACCGTGCGGTACTGGACTCCAAATATATATGGTTGCCTGAGGGATTACAGCCAATAATCCCATACTATTTAAGTAACTTATTACGATATCGCGCCGTTGACGGTATTTCTCGTTACGCGCCATCTTCCATTTCTGGTCCCCTGTCATGGCTTCAATAGAAGCATCTATGATGGGCAAGAAATGACCGCTGTCAATATTTGATTTTAATCTGAATGTAGTTTTTACAACATCTGGATTTCCAACAAGCGCTCCCGTTCGCCAGCCAGCCATATTGTGTGATTTAGATAACGAATTAAATTCAACTGCTGTTCTATTTGCGCCTTCTATCTCTAAAATGCTGGGCGCATTTTTTCCGTCAAATGTCACCTGAGTGTATGCAGCATCGTGGCATACCAAAATATTATATTCTTGACCAAATTCAACTACCTCTTTGAAAAATTCCACCGTTGCAAGCGCAGTGGTGGGATTATTGGGATAATTTAGCCATATGATTTTCGTTTTCCCTAACAATTCCCTATCGATTTTCTTCAGTTCAGGTAAAAATTGGTTACCTTGATTAATTGGTAAAGTTTTTACCGCCCCACCTGCGAATAAAGCGGCTTGTTCATATGAAAGGTAAGCTGGATCTGGGACCACGACCACATCTCCAGGTTGGATATAAGCTTGCATAATGTGGAAAATGCCTTCTTTCGATCCAAGTAAAGGCAAAATATCCAACTCTGGATTTAATTCAACGCCGTATTCGCGTTGATAAAATATCGCCCATGCTTTTCTTAATTCAGGCGTACCTTTATGTGGTTGGTAACCATGGTTCTCCTCATTCTGAGATTGTCGGATTATTGTTTCAACAATAGATCGATCAGGCGCCATATCCGGAGAACCAATATCCAAACGGATAATATCGCGCCCTTCTCTATGTAGTTCAGAGATACGCTTCCCATGATCAGCAAAAAAATGGCTTCTTAAGCTTTCATACGATCAGCTGGTTTTAACATATAAACTCCAATTAGATATCTGTCGGTATCAAGAATTGATTGCTTTATACATCTCTTCTCGAGATGGAGCTATCCCAGTCCAGAATTCGAATGCCAACGCAGCCTGCTCCACTAACATACCAAGTCCGTTGACGACCGGTATACCTTGCTCGCGAGCAAGTTTGTATAATCTTGTGCGGCGTGGTTTATAAACTAAATCGTATACCAAAACATGCGGTGGGAAATCCAAATCTATAGGCCATGCACAACTATCTACATCCGGCCACATACCTGCGGGTGTTGTATTTACGATAAGATCGATCGAATCGCTAATTAAGGAAATTGATTTTTTATCCAATCGGATGATAGAAATTCTGCTGTTTGTACCAACCCTTCCAATACTATGCGCAATAGCATTGGATTGAGCTGGTTTTCGGGCGGCAATAACAACATCCCATCTGTTTTCGATCAACGAATACACCACTGCCCGTGCTGCTCCACCAGCCCCCAGCACAAGGGCTTGTTTAGGTCTTTTAGTGGTACCCAATTCATCACTTCTTCCGGATTCATTTATAAACAGCTCGAGGTCCAGTTTAAAACCTCCAGCATCTGTGTTATCTCCAATGGCTTGTCTGCTCCGAACATAGATTGTATTTACCGCTCCAATCAAGTTTGCCACAGGAGACAATTTATCCAATTCTTTGATGATGGCGGTTTTGTGTGGAATCGTAACATTTAGACCAGATATTTGACCGGTCTTCAATCGTTTAACGATCCCACTTAATTCATCTTTACCTAGGGGTAACGGCTCAACAGGATACAACTGGTAATCCCCCATTAAACCGGAAGTTTTCAGCGCGCTGTTATGAAGTTTTGGTGAAACGCTGTGTTCAAGCGGATATCCAACCAGCCCCAAGGAATAATACTTTCTCGACATTTTAAAATAAATCAACTTTCATTTTCAACTTCTATGTCGGCGCCCAATTGCTTTAGAATTCCTAAAAACTCTGGAAATAATTCATTCACAATTTCAGGATTTGTCACACAAATGGGGCCTTGGCTTGCCAGACCTGCAATGGTAAACGCCATTGCCAATCGATGGTCACCATGCGGGTCAATGGTAGCATCTCCTGAAGGTCGCCCGCCATTGATGCTAAAACCATCCGGTTTCTCTTCTACCTCTACCCCAATTTTTCTGAGTTCACAACATAGTGATGAAATTCGATCAGTCTCTTTATACCTCAATTCACTTGCTCCGGAGATTTCAGTGACACCTTCTGCATAAGATGCAGCGATCGCTAATATGGGGAATTCGTCTATCATGCGCACAACCCGGGAACCCGAAACTTTGACACCCTCCAATTTGGATGACCACACGGTAATATCACCAACCGGTTCACCACCCACCATTCTTTCATTTTCTATACGGATATCTGCCCCCATTTCTATCAATACATCCAATAATCCAGTACGGGTGGGATTAACTCCCAAACCTTGAATTGCCAATTCTAATTCCTGACAGATCAAGGCTGCTGTAATCAGAAACGATGCCGCCGACAGGTCTCCAGGTATTGTCGATTTTACAGGATTCAAGATTCCCGTTTCCGAGGGATGAATTCTGGTCACATACCTTTCCCAATGTCTGCCATCTTCCAGGTTTTTTCCCTCAATAAATTCTTTCTCCACTGCAATCCCCATCCCTTGCAGCATCTTTTCAGTGTGATCACGAGATGGTCCTGGTTCACTTAACTCTGTTACACCATCAGCGGCTAATGCAGCCAGTAATAAACAGGATTTCACTTGCGCGCTGGCAATTGGAAGCTCATAGGAGAAAGCATTTAATGGATCATGATTTTTTTCGATATAGAGAGGTGCACACCCATTTGTATCTGTTATCAATACCCCTATTTCGGTAAGTGGATGAACGATACGTGACATCGGACGCTTTCTTAACCCTGGTGATCCATCCAATACTGCGGGTATTGCCATTGTAGGAAGAGCGCCGGCAAGTAAACGCATCGTTGTAGCTGAATTTCCGCATTCAATTCGCACCATCTTTTGATCATAATTCTGAATATTCATTCTTCTCTTCAATCCCCCTCCAGAAATAAACAAAGTCTTATCCTCTAAATCCCAACTTATACCTGTCTCCGTTAATGCGTTTAACATCACCTTAGTCACACCTGACACAAGGAAATTCTTATAGACACTATCCCCCTCCGCCATAGCGCCCAATAAAGCAGCTCGGTGCGATATTGATTTATCGCCAGGTATCGTATACTGAAAATCTACTCCCAATTGTCCTTGTATTGAATTACCTGATGTAACAACTATCATCCCCCACCTCCAGGCAGAAAAATATTATTCAAAAAACAGAACTTATTTATATTCATAATAGCAATTATCATTTTTCACAATCATTTAAATTTCTTCACATTTTTTTTCACAGCCGCCTAAATCAAATCTATCCTTTAATAACCATTTCCTGATTTCGCAAAAATACTTTTGTATTGGCTTTCACCCCTGACTAATAGTTCCTGCAAACTCTTATAGTCCTCCTGTTCTAGATATTCAATAATATCCTGCAAATTTCCATCAAAATCTTTTAATCCTTGAAGTATCTGTGACCGGTTTGTAAGTAAGATATCCATCATAATTCCAATTTGACTGCCTGCCAGTCGAGTTGTACTCTTAAAACCGGGACCAACTAATAACGCCGCTTCCAAAGGAGTAACAGCGGCTAAATTGTTTGAAATTAGATATGGCATATGGCTGGTTTTGGCGGTCCAGTTATCATGCGTTTCTGCATCGAGCCAAAGGGGCACAGCGCCGATGGCTTCAATAACTTGTCTGGCTAAAGTTTTTGCATCAACGCTTGTCCTTTCGAGTGGAACAAGCGGGAAAGGTGCATCTTTGTACAAATTTCGATTGGCATATTTTATGGAGGCTTTTTCCTTCCCGCACATCGGATGTCCGCCGATCGGATCAAAACGGGCTGGGAGAAATTGCATGGCCTCCACGATGGATACCTTCGTTGAACCCAGGTCCATCACAATTGGTGAACCTTCGTGTAATTCTGGTAATTTACCCAGCAGCTTAATAATCTGTTGAATTGGAGCTGCCAGGATAATTAGATTTGTTTCATTCAACTTTTCATCTGGAACATGTGAGACATAGTCCGTAATTCCATTATCCCTGGCAAATATAACTGTAAATTCGTCTGGATCGATTGCGATAATTTCTTGGCATTTGCCTTGTAATGCCTTTGCTAACGACCCACCCATCAAACCCAAACCGAAGATTGCAATTCTTGAAGGTGAAAGAAGGTCAATGTTCAGATCACCATCTAAAGGTTTCTCAACAAATTCCGCCATTTTTTAAAGACTATCCGAATTATTTTTTTGAGATTGTATTGGTTCCATTGATCGTCCTACTGCGGCAGCAACCGCATCAATTTCCTGCATTAATCCGACAAACCTGTCAGGCTTCAGAGATTGTCCACCATCACTGAGCGCTTCACTCGGGTTGGGATGCACTTCCACAATCAGACCATCGGCGCCAGCCGCAATACCTGCACGTGCGACGGCTGTAACATATTCCCAGTGACCGGTTCCATGGCTGGGATCCAATATAACAGGTAAATGGGTCAACGATTTTAGTACTGGGATTGCATTTATATCAGTAGTGTTGCGTGTGGAAGTTTCGAAAGTCCTTATACCTCGCTCGCAAAGGATTACTCGTTGATTACCATGTGAAAGTATATACTCAGCGGCCATCAATAATTCATCCACAGAAGCCATCATACCCCTCTTCAATAAAACCGGATGTTGGCTTTCACCTACTGCATGCAATAGATTAAAATTTTGCATATTGCGAGCCCCGATTTGCAGCATATCGACAAAAGGTAGCATTACTGGAATTTGTTCTTTGCTCATCACTTCCGTGACAACAGGTAACCCTGTTTCAGCTCTCGCTTCAGCCAGTAATTCTAAACCCTCTTCACCCAACCCCTGAAACGAATAAGGTGAAGTACGCGGTTTAAAAACACCGCCCCTCAAAGCATGTGCGCCTGCTTTTTTTACCGCTTTGGCAGCAGTTAAGATTTGCTCTCTGCTTTCTACAGAGCATGGTCCAGCTATCAGAACGATACCATTCCCACCAATCTCAAAACCATCCAACCTGAATTTAGAATTTTTGGGGCGGAATTCACGTGATGCTAGTTTAAATGGTCTTGAGATGGGTACAACTCTATCTACACCCGGTAAATGCAGGAACTGATCCATAAAAACAGGGCGGCTCTCACCCACAGCCCCGATAACAGTTCTCTCCTCTCCAGAGGATATATGCGCTTTAAGCCCAAGGTTCTCAACCCGGTCAACCACGCTGGAAACCTGTTCTTTTGTCGCATCTGTCCGCATAATGATCATCATAGCGTCACTCTCCTAATACCGTTCTTACTGTGTGGCACACCACTCTTATTCTAATCATTGGTTAAATCTGGTCTGAGTATTCTGGCTTCTCTAAGATACACATGCCGAACATCTGCTTGAGTTACCTCTGTATTCCAATGCAGCAGGACACGTATACATCTTGTTAAACTGCCTGGAACAGGGATTTCCTTTGTGCAAAGTAAAGGCACCTGGCGCCAACCCAATTCACGAGCCGCTTTTGCTGGATATACCGCAGTTAAATCATCTGTCATAGTAAAAATAACACTCGAGATATCTGCTAAATCAATGTCCGGATTTTCTTGCAGGATCATCTCCAATAACTCGCGCGTAGCAGTCAGGATTTGATCTGGTTCGTCTACTTTTACTACAGTTGCTCCTCTTACTCCGCGTACCGGCATATTATCTTTCTCCAAATTAATCAAAAAAGCGAGACCGTCGGTCTCGCGCTGTAATTATTATCCTATGCTCTTATCCAGCTTAAGTACCTCTGACGGTCACTTGTTGTTTGGCGCCGTAATAATATCCAAAGGGGAAATAATAACTGGTAAATATTTTGTTTATCATAAATATTTTCTCGTGTATCTTCGCCAAGTCTATCCTACACAGAAAAAATCGTCAAGAGGTCAGTTCAGTATTGTTAGCTTAAAGTCGTAGAGTCCCCTTTGTGCAAAATTAAAATGTCCCCTCGATACTTATATTTTTAGTACCTCAGCATCGCCTCGTTTTGGGATATACTCACACTTAATCTCAGTTCCGGGATGACATTATGAATGATACCAGTTCAGAAACGCCTGGTATAACCATTTTTCTCAGTCTTTTCCTGCTGTCGGCTGCGCTGCTGACATTTGAAATTAATCTCACCCGCATCTATTCTGTATCACAGTTCTATCATTTCGCCTTTATGATTGTCAGTATTGCTCTGCTGGGATTTGGTGCCAGCGGTTCTGCGTTATCAATTTTCCCGATTTTGATTACAAAAGAAACACATAAGTCAATATCAGCTCTATCGCTGCTGGTTTCAATATCAATCCTCGTTTCCTTCTTATTCACTAATTTTGTTCCATTCAATTCATTCAGTATTGCCTGGGACAGGTCTCAGTTAGCGATACTGATCATTCACTATATAATTCTGGCTGCTCCATTCTTTTTCGGCGGTTTAGCTGTCGGATTGCTGTTAGCAAAACTTCCAAATAGTGCCGGTCGTGTCTACACGTTTAACCTGACTGGATCGGCTGTCGGATGTATTACTGCGTTAACAGTTCCGATCCTTTTCGGCGGCGAGGGCACTGTTATCTTGAGTTGTCTAATGGGTGTCTGTGCCTCATCACTGTCAATTCTAAAACTACCCTCAAAGGAACCAAAAAGTTCTTACAAAAGATATTTATTAATTGCTGGTGGCCTCACCACGCTACTATTCATTTTTTCAACCGTGGATTTGGGATTCCGGTATTTTGGAATTGTGCCGTATACCTGGTTCGATTTAAGAATTTCCCCATACAAGAGCTTATCATATGCCCTTCAATACCCTGGATCAGTGGTCAAATCAAGCCTCTGGAATTCGTACTCGCGGGTTGACCTTGTATCGAGCGAAGGGATACGTTCACTTCCCGGATTAAGCTACCGGTATCTGGATAAACCTCCTGAACAGGATGGATTGTTTGTAGATAGCGATGATTTAAATCCCGTTGTCCTCTCAGTGTCCGATTCGGTTGTCTATTCCTACCTTCCGACTTCAATTGCTTATTACTTGCGCCCGGATAGCGAAGCCTTAATCCTCGGTTCGCGTGGTGGTCTGGATGTGTTAACTGCGATGAACTCAGATGCAATTTCAATTACAGCTGTCGAAGTGAACCGCACCATCCTTGATGCAGCCAATCACATATATGAGAACCCCATTGTCAAAACGATATCCGAATCGGATCGCAGCTTTTTAAACCGCTCAAAAGATACTTTCGATGTAGTCGTATTGTCTCTCACATCCACCTACCACCCCGTCCGTTCGGGAGCATACAGTCTTTCAGAAGATTACCGTTATACAGTGGAGTCCTTTCAAAATTCGTTAAACCAATTGAACCGGGATGGGATATTTGCAGTTACACGTTGGCTGCAGAATCCACCCAGTGAATTTCTGCGCACTTTTGCAATCGCAGTAACCGCATTGGAAAATTTGGGGATTGATCCCGCACAAAACATCCTTGCTTTGCGGGGATATAACACCGGTACACTGCTGGTTAAAGTAACAGGATTCAGTGATATTGAGCTCAAAAAAATCCGAGAGTTTTCGAGCGGGCGAAATTTTGATCTTGTGTATGCACCGGATATAGATAGGTCAGAAGTAAATCAATATAATATTTTAACGGAACCATTGTACTTCGAGACATTTCAAGAATTGCTGTATACTTTCCCCAGGGAAGAATTCTACAGAACTTACACTTTCGACGTATCACCACCAACTGACGATAAACCCTTCTTAGGGCATTATTTTAAATGGTCTCAGGCTAATCAAATCATGGCTGAATTTGGAAAAACATGGCAGCCATTTGGGGGAGCTGGTTATTTTGTCATCATAGCTTTGCTATTATTAGCTGTTACCGTTGCACTATTTCTAATCATATTACCAATTATCGTGTTCCAAATCCGTAAATATATAAACCCTTTGGATAACAATTTCAATTCTATAAATAAATTTTCATTAGGTCCATCCAACCACAGAAAAAGATATATCCTCTACTTCATTTACTTTGGATTATTAGGATTGGGGTTTTTATTCGTTGAAATCCCACTCATTCAAGGATTCATTCTTTATTTGGGGCACCCTTCCTTTGCACTTTCAACAATATTGTTCACCATCTTGTTGTTTTCTGGGATTGGAAGCAGAATAAGTCAACATGTCTCCCTGCTTCCAGCCATCAGTATCCTCGTAATTATTTTGCTTTTCCAGCCTATTATTCTTCCATATGTGTTTGAAACAACCCTGGGATTTCCCATCATAACCAGAATCACCGTAACGATTATGCTTTTAGCTCCAGTTGGTTTTCTTATGGGTATACCATTCCCATCAGGAATCAAAAATGTCTCCGAAATTGATCAAAATCCAGTATTGACCCCATGGTTCTGGGCGATTAATGGCTCAATTTCAGTAATCTCTTCGATCCTGGCTGCATTACTAGCCTTGTCGTTTGGATTTACCTGGGTGTTTCGGTTTGGTGCGCTCTTTTATGCAGCCGCCTGGCTGGCGGCAAAATTTGCTTTTAATCTTCCGCCTGTTCGATCCCCTCACCGGTAAACGGGACAAATGCAACTCCACCCATGTTGTATGCCTTCAAATCACCGTCTTCTTTTACAAATTTCCACAATGTTTGGTATCCACCTGGTGGACCGATAGGTACCACCAGTCTGCCGCCATCTGTAAGCTGCTCAACTAATGGGGCAGGCAAATGGTCCGGAGCCGCCGTTACGATGATTGCATCATAAGGCGCAAATTCTTTCCATCCATAATAACCATCACCATGCTTAACAATGACGTTTTCATAACCCAATTTCTCGATTAGTCTGGAGGCGCTGGCTGCCAGTTCTGGGACTATTTCGATGCTGTATACACCCACATAGCCTAATTCTGCCAGTACTGCTGCCTGGTATCCTGATCCTGTTCCAATTTCGAGTACTCTCTCGCCTTCGGACAATTCAAGTAATTCGGTCATAAGTGCGACAATATAGGGTTGTGATATTGTTTGACCGTAGCCGATCGGTATTGGATGATCAGCATAAGCTTGAGAAATATATTTCTCAGGCACAAAATAATGGCGTTTCACATCCCGCATTGCCTGTAAAACATCCGGATTGCTAATCTCCCTCGAACTCGATGGTTGCGTCGACCATTTTGTGCCTATTCACTTCAAATGGATCCGCTGGCACAGGTGAAGAGATCTCATCTATTTCTTTATCAGCGCCTGTTTGAATAGATGTTTTTACATCCGAAGGCTGCTGTGAATCTGATTGGCTGGTAATGAAAAGTTTTAAATCTCTACTGCAACCAATCGAAAATAAAAGTACAGTCACCAGGACAAGTAAACAAGTTTTTTTATCTGAATTGAATTGCATAGCCTATATCACACAGGATTTCCTTCACACAATATGTACTAATTCATCCAATGATCTGCGTGGTCTTAGGGAGGATATTTCAGCAGCATGTCCGATTGGGAGCAGTGCTACCGGTCTCTCTCCTTCAGGCGCATTGATAATATCTCGAACCTCATTTTCATCAAACGCCCCCACCCACACACATGCCAAATCCAAAGCTGTCACTGCAAGCATAGCAAATGTGCAGGCTATCGTTGCATCCTAAATCGAATACAAACTAGTCCCTCTTCTTTTATATTTCCATTCGGACCTGACGGGATTAGCACAGAAAATCAGAACTAAAGGCGCTTCTCTGATAAATTCTTGATCCAATGCAGCTCTAGATAATCGTTCCCGCCGATGTTCATCCCTGACAACATAGATTTCAAACGCTTGTAAATTTCCTGCAGAAGGCGCTCGATTGACAGACTCAAAAATGCGCTGCAATAATTCCTCTCCTACGGGATCCGGTTTGTATTTTCGAATGGATCCTCGAGCTTGCACCACATCAAAATATTCCATATCTCACAATTCTCCCAACACTCATTTTTTTAATCATACTTATGAATTCCAAAAATGTGAATACATGCAAGGGTGTAGAAGATAAATTTATGGGTTCACATTGAAATCAATGAGGGGAAACTGGCGAAATTCGATAATACGGTTGAAAGGTCAGCATCTTTATCCACCTGGCAGTATGGAACGCCGAGCGCTCTAAGTTTATTGGCTAATTCACCCGGAGTAATTTGTCCTCCAAAACTGGCGCCGTTTATCAGAACGAGCACGGGTCGTAATCCGCCGCCTCATCAATAAATCTGCAGTTTTGTAAATTTGATCAGAAGGATTTGGAGTGATGAGAACAACCGTGCTGCCGCGTGGAAAATGGCGCGCTTGGACTTCCACTAGCGCTTGCAGCTGCATCTTCCCTTCAGGTTGGATTAATGCTAACGATTCAAGTATTTTCCCTAATTGACGACCACCCCGGTCTGCAGGGATTACGCGCAGAATAGGTCCTGCTGAGACTAATCCAACGGCTCTTCTATTTGCCAGGTAGTAGCGCGCAAGCGACGAGGCAGTGGTAACTGAATATTCAAGTGTAGCAGGTGGTAAATGAAACTCAAATCTTTTTCGCCAGACCTCTTGTGGTTCAAATTCGGTCTCAGTTTGTTCCTCAGAATATTGAACCGAATGATCGGCATCAACAAAGATCCAAACATCGGCCAATGGATCTAATTCAAATTCTTTCACGATTAAACTATTTCTGCGTGCAGTACTCAACCAATGAATCCGGTTTAAAGGATCACCAGGTTCATACTCCCTTACACCCGCAGCGTTAGAAGTGATGGTAGGCGTTCGTCTCCGAAGTGATTCACCTCCAGGTAATAACCCTGGAGGATTTGGAAACCTGTAGATTTCAACCATCATCGGATACACCAACAAGGAATTATTCGTTGGGAGATCACGTCTTACTGGAAACATCCCAAATAAATCACCGGAGGCTATTATCGTTGGTCCCAACGTGAATACTCCCCTATTTTTTAATCGGGTGCGCGATAAATAAGAATGGCTTTCTTTCCCCCGGATCATTGTCATCACATGCGACCCATGAGAACCCGGTAATTGTAATTCGTCCTTGACTTCTATCCACAACCGTGGAAATCGGCCTGGATTATATACTTCATAGCGCTCTTCAAAAACCTGGCCGACCTGGGAGCGAAGTGTGCGCGCCCGCCGGATGACATGGATTCCGCGCAGCGCCATTACGGACATCATCCAGCTACCGAAAATTAGAAATCCCCACAGATAACTGAAACGGTAATACAAAGAATTGCCGGTAACTGCGCCAGCAAACACACTCAATATAAATAAAACAATTACTATCCTAAGTGAAGTACTCATTCATCCCAACCCTAGGATGCCTGCTGCTTTGAAAATTCCTCAATATTTACTTTATCCATTTGAAAAGTAGGATCACCTCCTGGTACCGGTACTGAACTCGATAACTTCATCAACAATTTGATTCGCACTCAGGTCTCTCAATCTGGCTCCAGGTCCTACGATCACACGGTGAGCTAAAGTTGATCCAGCAAGTGCTTTTATATCATCTGGCAGTACATAATCCCGGCCAAATATCGCCGCCTTGGCCTGTACTGTACGAAATAAAGCCAGGCTCCCCCGCGGGCTGGCGCCAAGATAAACTTCAGGATGCTTCCTGGTTTGGTGAACGATGCTCACAATATATTGTTTGAGAGAATCGGAAACATATACTCCCTTTATCGCTTCTTGCATTTCTTTAAGTTCTTCGACAGGCGCTTCTTGCCCCAGGTCGACAAAGGGATGTTTGTACTGCTGCCGCTCCAGGACAAGAATTTCATCTTCCGATGATGGATAACCGAGTTCAATACGCAATAAGAATGGATCAACCTGCGCTTCCGGGAGTGGGAATGTACCTTCATATTCAATGGGATTTTGGGTGGCCAATACCATGAATGGGGTTGGGAGAGGTCTGGTAACCCCATCGACTGTGACCTGCTTTTCTTCCATCGCCTCTAACAACGCCGCTTGAGTCTTCGGAGTGGCGCGATTGATTTCATCAGCCAACACAATTTGCGCCATAACTGGTCCAGCGCGGAACTCAAATTCGCGACTGACCTGGTTGAATATTGACACACCGGTGACATCACTGGGAAGCATGTCTGGAGTGAACTGAATACGACTAAATGAACATCCAAGTGAACGCGCCAGACTGCGTGCCAACATGGTCTTACCCACACCTGGCACATCTTCTATTAGCAGATGACCCTGGCACAGTAATCCAATAATTGCTAATTCAACAGAAGTCCTCTTTCCAACAATTACTGTCTCGATATTCGTTATTAGTCTTTCAGCAAATGATTTAACATCTGACATATTTTTCTCCAAAATAGTTATTGTGGGACTGATGTATTTGTACTTCTATATAATTCTTTATACCTTACCTTCGAACAAGTTAAGTACTATTTGACAGATTTATTAGTTCAAATTCAAAATATAATCTCAATATTGTTATTTGGGAAACCCATTTTCTCTTCTTCTCATTTGTTATTTATTACCTATTTCGTACTATTAAAATGAATATTATCACAATTGATTATTTTAAAAATATTTTTAACTGGATTTAAGAAAAAATTTCAATGAGATGAAACTTATCTCTTTACTGATCAACCCTTACTTGAAAATCAAAATTGAAGATATCCTTGCATAATAACAGCACCACTCCTATAATCATCAAAAATACGGGGAACGGGATTTTCTGAAAAACCAAATCAGTACGCAGGAGGTAGCTTAAATCGTATGAGTTAACCATTCAAACTATATCGATTACAGAAGTTAGACAGCCATTTGGATAAAATGTCAAATCGATTGAATGAAATTGAGGCTGAACTCCAAGATGATTTAGTTTTTCGAACCGCACAGAAACAAGCTGAGATAGCTGATCAGAACTTGCAGGAAAAAAGGAAAGGATTAAAACGAGCAGAAGAGAACCTTCAATCCCAGCGCACAAAAATTGAACAAACTGAATCTACTTTATACAGCGGGAAAGTAAAAAATCCAAAAGAATTACAGGACCTGGAGAATGAATCTGCGGCTCTAAAACGCTACCGGACGGTTTTAGAAGACCGTTTATTGGAGGCGATGATGGCTGAGGAAGAAGCCCAGGAATTATTTAAAGACGCAAACAATGAATTGAATGAACAAAGGACCATTTTAAATCTTTCACAAAACAAACTTAAAAAAGAAAAAAAAGGACTTCAAGTAGATTTGGAGACAAATAAAGAAGAACGCGCGGCTGCCGTTGGATCGATACCAGAAAATGATCTGGCTCTTTATGAACAGTTGAGACCTCAACGCAGGGGGATAGCGGTATCAAAAGTGACGAACAAAGCTTGCTCTGCTTGCGGCACCACATTGAGCGCCACGCTTTTGCATGCAGCAAGGAATCCAAATCAAATTAACCGATGTGAAACATGCGGCAGAATACTTTATGCTGGTTAATTTTCTTACTGCTGGGATTCTAAAATTTTCCTCAACTTAATTTTTATCTGTTTGATTTCGTAACCAATAAACTCGATCTTTTTTTCACGCGCTTTCTCCCCACTAGCTATGCGGATCTTGGAACGCGGGATATCCAAAATATCAGATAGATATTTGATCAGAGCTTTATTAGCTTTTCCATCCGAAGGCGGCGCATTGATCCGAATTTTAAATGTTCCATCTTCAAGTATTGCTGAGATTTGATTACGTTTCGCACGTGGTATCACCCGCACACTCAAAAGATTATCCATGTTGCGTTTCGATAAATAAATTGAATCGCTTACCAAGAATTAGCTAAGCAAAAGAAAGCAAGATATTTCGAATGATCATATTTATTACTTGAAGCAAGATAATCAAAATTAATGGGCTTAGATCAACCATACCAATAGGAGGGACTACGCGCCTTATCGGCGCATACATCGGTTGTACTAAGCGATCGAAGAAACGCCGCACGGGATGATACGGATCTAAAAAATATGTCATAAACGCCTGGATGATAACCACGATTATGAGTAATTGGATAATCCGGGATATCAGGTTGATTAGTAAAATCATTGTCTCAATTTCCTGCAAGTACTTTTAAAGTTAAATTCTTGGTCCCATAATTGCCGTTCCAACCCTGACAATTGTCGCGCCTTCCTGTATAGCAATTTCGAAATCTCCACTCATTCCCATCGAGAGTTCATCCCACGAAATTTGAGAAAACTCTTTTCTCAAAAAAGCTTGAAGTTTACGCAATCGCTGAAAATAAGGACGCACATTTTTCGGGTTTGTTGTAAGCGGAGGCATGGTCATCAATCCACTGACAGCCAGATTTGGAAGCTCTAAAATTTGTTCAATATCCAGCAGTAATTCATTCCACAAAGTTTCATTCCATGCGGGCCAACCAAACTTTGAATTCCTCCCCGCTCACATTAAATTCCAACAGTATCGGAAGCACTCTATCTTCTTCACCCGAATATCGATCCAATCGCCTGGCTAATTTTAAGCTGTCCAGGGATTCTACCCAATTGAAATGTTCGCATACATTACGTGCTTTACGACTTTGAATATGTCCAATCATATGCCATTCCAATTCTTTTTCATCTGCAAACAATTCGATCTTGTTTATGGCTTCCTGGACATAATTTTCCCCAAACACATGTATTCCAGCACAGATAGCATTTTGAACTGATTCAATGGATTGACCTTTTGTCACAACAACCAGCTTGATATCTTGGGCATCTCTACCTGCAGAGTTTGCAGATACTTTCATTCGTTCCTGTACTTTTTGATAATTTTCCGAAATTGTTTTTTTATCCAATTGCTGCCATCCATTCGTTTTGATGTTCGCTAATTTACTACCAATTATTATACTTCCTGGCTTCAAACACTTTCATTATTTTTTTAGTTGTAGATGGTGATTTTTAACTGTCAAATCGATAAAACTCTTTATGCCTGGTTGGCCATTCAAAAAATCTTCCTTTTAGCGATGGGCAGCACAATGTACTTACAGCGTTATTAGAGCGCCAAAGCGACCTGTCTTCCCATTCTCACCACGGTGGGAATACCAATCACCCAGATTACATGCGGTGCATATAGAAGAAATTTCTACAAAGCGTACTCCAGCCGATAAAAGATTATGTTGGTTAGCTTTTTGCAGATCAAACTTCGGTTTGCTCCTGGTTTTAATGTTGGCACCATAATTATCCGGTTTAATCAGGAAATTATCGACAGCATTCCCGTATCGATCTTCTACTAATTCAAGCACATCTGGTCCTATCTCATAATGATGGGCAGCGATTGAAGGACCAATGGCAGTGAGGATTTCTGATGGATTTGAATCATAATTCTCTTGCATGGTTTGCAGCGTTGCTTGAGCGATATTATCCAAAGTTCCTTTCCAACCAGCATGTGCAATTCCGATCACGCTATGAATCGGATCATAAAAGTAGATCGGAACACAATCAGCAAAGCGCATAAAAAGGGTCACACCAGGCACATTCGTCAGGATTGCATCTGCTTTAATGATATTCGTCTGAGGTTTACGAGGAGATTTTGCGCATACAACTTTACTACTATGAACCTGCCAGACATCGAAACTGCTGCGAATATCCAATCCTAAGGTTCTAAAAATACGCTCCCTGTTCCTTAAAACCCTTTGTGGGTCATCTCCAACCGTACCGCCAACATTCAATGTATTCCAGGGATGTGGACTTATGCCGCCTTTCCTGGTAAATATTCCATGTTTAATCCCACAGTCCCGTAAGGAATCGAAAACGTAATATCGGACGGAATTTTTTTGAATGAATGGCATTCTTTATTTAATCATTCCGTTGAGATTTTTCCCCAGGGTGGGTCTCAGATATTATTGGGTGTGTCCTTCGATATTTATCTGACATCATTGTGCGAGTATCCACCATTGTTTCTTCTACCAATGGATATCCAAACCATGCGGTTGTAAACCCGAATAATGCTCCCGTGAGTATTCGTAAAAATGGTGTACTTTCCCTGTAAGGAAATAAATTAAAAGGTGGTTGGCTGATTATTTGGCTGACCCCATCCAAACCTATCGGGACAATACCAACTAAAAACCAAATATACCAGGGTAGAGGCTTTAACCTTTTGCCTGTTAAACCGTAAATAATTCCAAATAACAGGATTGCAGCGTAAATTGCTAAATCTCGCTGGCACAGAGCAACCTTATATCCAACATGTTCATCCCCATGATAAGCACGCGCTGAAAAAATCTCCCTAGCCGAATTGCCCTCTCCCAAACCCGTTGCCTGAGAAAAGCTGTCTACCCCTTCCAGGCCAACCGCTGCCCTTGGGTAAATAATTTGCTCACCGAAAAGGAATATGGACCTAAATGCAAGCTGGTGGCAAACGACCCCATAAACACCGTAAATCAATTTTGCCGGTCTTTGAGCGCCTGCGTTTACCAAAACAGGCGCTAGAAACGGTAATCCAACATATATCAATACCAAAACATTAAATACCGCCAGATAATGTCTCGAAAACCATAAAGTGAAGTCATCTGCCTTGGACCAGGCTTCTTTTCGTTTTATCGGTTGTGATTGGGTAGGAGTTTGGGAACTTTCGATTGGTCGGTTACCTTCCGCGGCGATTAATGCCTTTCTTAAATCTTGTTTACTTAAAGGTGAAACCAAGCGGTACGATCCAATTTCAACCACCGGCACTACACTTCCATACTGCTTTTTTAATTCCAGGTCTTTATCGATATCGATAATCTTCAGATTATGCGGTAGTTCATTTTGTAGAGAATATAAATGATTTATTGCGTCATCACATAAATGACAGTTTTCACGGCTGAACATAACCACATCAATCATTCGCTTATCCCGACCTGTTTCAAATAACCGCGTAATTGATCTTCGTTCATCACCCCAATGTGTTTTACTCGAATAATACCCTCAGAATCAATAAAGTAGGTTGTCGGAAAACCAACCACCTGATAAATAAAAGCCACGTCCGCATCAAGATCTAATAGAATATCGAATGTTAAACCCATTTCATCTACAAATGGTTCTACAATCTGTTGGGTTTCCTGATTGTTGACAGCGAGAATTTCGAAACGATCACCATTTTTTTGGTAGTGTTCTTGAAAAATTGGTAGTTCAAAAACGCAAGGTGAACACCAGGTAGCCCAAAAATTGATCGCGACCGGTATACCGTACATTTCCGATAAGCGCACGGTCTCACCCTGCAAGTTTGTCAATGCAAAATCCGGCGCCGGTTTACCAATAGCAGGGATGGCGCTTAGATTTTGGGATTGATCACTTTCATTAAACAAGCTTATGCTGCCGCTTTGATATAAGCCAATCCCAGCAAAAACGATCGCGCCCAATCCAATTCCTATCAGAACCCCTATAACGAGGATATTTTTCTTGTTTTGCTTATTTTTCTTAATTGACAATCCCTTTTTTGAACCCCCTATTAGTAATAAGATTTTTCATTGGAATAAAAGTTTTACTGAATATTAGTTCAAGAAGTGCCTTCAGTTTCGACCTGTTCGGGTTTAATCATCAAGGCCATTGGAAGTGCAATGGGGAATAAACCTGTGCCGAAGAACCACCAATCGATGAACTTTCTCCCTTTGCGAGATGCGATATATGCTGGAATTAATCCCAGGAATACCAACGAAATAAATATGATTAATATTAATCTCCCCATTTCCAACTCATCAAAGGTACCAAAGAATGAACCGAGACTGGCCATACGTTCAAATCGTCCGGTGAATAGCAAGATGCCCACGAATATTAACAGTATGCCGGTGGCTTTTTCAATATAATGCGCTACCTTCCCATATCTTCTAATGCCGCTGGAAATCAGATCAATTTGAACTGAGGCGATTAGAAATGGTATCGCCAAACCAGCAGAATAAGCCGTGAGCAAAAGCGCTCCTTCAGCAATTGAACCGCCGCTGAATGATATCGTAAGGATCGCGCCAAGTATTGGTCCTACACAGGGCGACCAGCCGGCAGAGAAGAAAATTCCCATTAAGAATGAAGCGATATAACCCCTGTTACGGTCTGGTGTGGATTGCGGCCGTAAATCATATTCTAAAAATTTAATCCTGTATATTCCGGTCAAATGAATGCCAAATATGATGATTACTACACCACCAATATAGGTTAACCACGTCCTGAGATCGTATAGTATGCCACCTATAGCAGAGGCTGCTACACCCAGCAGTATAAAAATTACACTAAATCCAGCTACAAACGCTAAGCCATGGGTGAACGCCACCCGGTTATTCTGATTACCTCCGGCAGCGACCGATCTCCCACCCAGGTATCCGATATAAGCAGGCACCAGAGCAAACACACAGGGGGATAAAAATGACGCTAAACCAGCTAAAAATGCTAGCCAGACGCTGATATTTGCAAAATCCATAAATAGTTCTTCTCCATCAATATTCTCACTTTACCACATTATTCTTGAACAAATACTTTTGTACTTCCGGCGCCGGAAATGGTGACTTCACCAGGATTGGGGGATACAACTGGCAAAGTCCATCTAAAGATCCATTTTGCATCTTCGGGGCTGGCATTTACGCATCCATGTGATTTAGCAATTCCATAACTGTTGTGCCAAAAAGTTGAATGGATCGCCATTCCCTTTCCTGAAAAAAGGACTGTCCATCCAATTCCGGGCAAATCATATCCCCCACCCGTCGTACCTCCTGTCATGTGCACAGAAACCAGTTTACGCCAAATTGTATGGCCGCCTACTGGTGTAGCCCACTTATCAGATTGGTTGCCCTCCGAATCATATTTCCCTCCGGTTGATACCCGGCAGAAAAAAACCTCGTTATTCCCTTCGTAGCATGAGAGAGTCTGGTGGATTAAATCCACTTCAACACGTTTATCCTCAACTTCTGGATTTATGGGGGTTAACTCTTCATCCTTTATTGGTTTTAAGGCTTCGGCTGGAACCCAAAAGATATCCCCAAATGTGCCGTATTTCTCTATTGCTCTGTACCAGATTTTTCCACTCTCATCTTGTTTGATCTGATCTACCCACATAATCTGGCTGTAATAAAGACGAGGCCGGTTGGTGTACTTCAGCCAGGGTGACCGTGCTGGTGGATTAGCCAATACCAGATCCACATATGGAACGCTTACTTCAACCCACATCCCTTCTTCAGTGGGGAGTTCCAGCATGGGTGAATTTGGTCGATTATAAACAGGTTGAAGATTTGGAGAATATACATACCCTTCAGGAATTTCTACATATCTCTGGTTGATCCATAAAGGTCTGGAACCAACCATCTCACGCAGCCATGGCACCACGTCATCAATGTTAAGTTCACCTACGGTTTGGCTTTCAGTATCCGGACGAATTTTAATCGGAACATTGCCGTCGAATACCCGTCCCAATTTTTCTGTTGAATTATTTTCTCCAAAAGCATTTAAGTTACTTACGCCTAATAAACGATCTAATGGCTTTAAATAGACACCACCAATGCCAGCAGCAGATAATTTGAGGAATTCCCGTCGAGTGATCAATTTCTTCATAGATATTTACAAAAATAGTTCCAGAAATCAATTCGAATTAATCTAAAGCACTTCATCCCTCGATAACTCGTACAGTTGTACTTTCTTCACCTGTCACTGTAATATCCAACATACCAGGATCATAGATAACGGAAGGCAGTGACCAGCGAAATATCCATTTTGCATCTTCAGGATTACAGTTCACACAACCATGTGAAACTGGGTTGCCAAAATTATTATGCCAGAATGTTGAATGGATCGCCACGCCTCCGGTAGCAAAGATTGATGACCAACCAATCCCCGGCAGGTCATAGCCTGCGCCAGTAGTTCCGCCGCTCATTTGTAGGGATACATATTTTCGGGTTACTTGATGGGAACCGACCGGAGTTTCCCATTTATCGACAATATTCCCATTCATATCAAATTTTGCTCCCGTTGCAACCCGGCAAAAAAAAACTTCTAAGTTTCCTTCATAACAGGACAAACTTTGACGGTTGACATTTACTTCGATATGTTTATCCACTGCTCCAGGATTTATAGGTTCCAGATCCTCATTTGACAATGGACGAAACGCCTCACCAGCAGCCCATAATGAATCCACGCCGCCATAATAATTCGGGTTCACCTTATATAATTTATTACCTTGATCATCTGTCTTTAT
The DNA here is from genome assembly GCA_963753725.1 of uncultured Chloroflexia bacterium. Lineage (GTDB taxonomy): Bacteria > Chloroflexota > Anaerolineae > Anaerolineales > UBA4823 > CAVWDI01. The sequence goes on from CAVWDI010000017.1 coordinate 353,448, forward strand.
TTGATCAACCCAGAAGACTTGACTGTAATACAGTCGTAGAGGTAATCCATCTTCAAGTTTGTATTTGACCCAGGAATTTGATGAAGGTTTTTTATCCAAAAAAGCATCAACATACGGTACGGTCACCTCGGCCCACATTCCATTTCCCAAACTGGTTGTTGGTAAATCAACGACAATTTGATTGGGCTTGTTATAAACCGGTTGAAGATACGGCCCATATATATAACCATCAGGTGTCTCAACCCAACGCTGATTAGAAAAAATGTAGAATGGTTTCCACCCAACTGTTTCTTGAATCCAGGGTAATACTGAATCCTCGTATAAAATTCCCACTGTAGCGCTGTCTGGATCAGGACTTGCTTTTAGTTCCACACTTCCAACACAAATACGCCCCAATCGATCCGAAGTTGGAAAATCAGGTAAATTTAATAAATTGAACTTTGAACTCATAGAAATACTGCTCATCCCTAATGCAGCTATTTTTATGAATTCGCGGCGAGATAACTTTTCTTTTTTCATTAAAATCTAGACAATATCAATAGTTATTTTCTTACAGTGTGGTGTGAATAAGCATACTCTCAAAAGAATAACCGGTCAATAAAGGGACACTAAAATTGCAATTAAGGTTCAGTTAGAAAAAAAAGTAAAAAAATTGTAACCGTATGCTGAATTTGATAATGTTTTCCAGTGAATGCAAGTGATTAAAGGTCGTTATGACAAGAATTGCTCATCATTTACACAACCAAAAAGTAACTTTACCGTCTCTGCCAGCGCAATGTGAATTTATCGGGCTACTGGGCGCCGGTATTAAACTCAAATTCTCCCTAAAACTTAAACCGTTTAATTCTGAGACTATTCGTAACCACAAAAATGCTGCTGAACGCCATTGCTCCCGCAGCTAACATTGGATTCATTAGTCCCATAGCTGCGGCAGGGATAAGCAGAATATTATAGAAAAATGCCCAGAATAAATTTTGTTTTATTGTACTTAAAGTTTTACGCGATAAAGATATTGCTCGTGGGACACCCATCAGGTCACCGCTAATTAGAACAATTGGAGCTGCAGCAATAGCCACATCGGTACCCGTTCCTATCGCAATCCCGACATCACTTTCTGCTAATGCTGGGGCATCATTAATCCCATCTCCAACCATAGAAACAACTTTATTCGTATTCTTAATTTCCTTAACTAAATTAGCTTTTTCACCAGGCAATATTTCAGCGAACACAACATCGACACCGACCTGATCAGCTATAGATTTAGCTGTTAACCGGTTATCACCAGTGATCATTTGGACTTCGATATCCATGTTCCGAAGATCGCTAACAGCCTCTTTAGAACTTTCCTTTACCGTGTCTGCAACCGCTATCAATCCCAGGACTGTGCCATTCACTGCAACTAGGATTGCTGTCTTTGCTTCATTTTGTATTAGTTCGATCTCGGGCTCCAATCCATTCAGATTCATTTGTTTATCTGACATCAATCGTAGATTTCCAACTGTTATATCAACCCCATCAACCTGGGCTTCTACACCTTGACCGGATATAGCACGGAAAGCCTGTGGTTGTGATAAATTCAGGTTTCTATTTGCCGCTTCTACCAATATTGCTTCACCAAGCGGGTGCTCACTTCCACTTTCCGCAGATGCTGCCAATCGAATAATCTCTGACTCAGTACTGGCCTTGGATATATTTTTTACCCCAATTCGTTCTGATACAGAAATCTTTGAAATAAGCACATCCGTAACGGTTGGGTTACCTTTTGTAATTGTGCCGGTCTTATCTAGAAGCACTACTTGAACCTTACCAGCTATTTCCAGGGCTTCCCCGTTCTTGATAAGAATACCCGATTCAGCCCCTTTACCTGTGCCAACCATTACTGCCGTCGGTGTAGCTAATCCCATCGCGCACGGACACGCGATGACCAGCACCGCGGTCATGTTTATCAAAGCACGTGTGAAAGCAGTGACATCAGAACCAGGAGGTACTGGTATGAAAAAATACCAGATTACAAAAGTGAGCAGCGCAATCCCGATTACAATCGGGACGAATACTGCCGATACTCTATCGGCAAGTTTTTGTATTGGCGCTTTACTGCCTTGGGCTTCTTCTACAAGATTTATAATATGAGCCAGGGTTGTATCTTTACCGACTTTGGTAGCCTCGAATTCGATCAATCCAAATTTATTGATCGTAGCTCCAATCACCGGGTCTCCTGGATCTTTTTCAACCGGCAGGGATTCGCCAGTGATCATCGATTCATCTATAGCTGTTTTACCAGTTATCACAATCCCATCGACTGGCAATTTTTCCCCTGGACGGACAACGACCACATCTCCAACCTTTACCTGCTCAATGGGGATTTCCATTTGTTCCCCATTTCGCGATATTGTGGCGTTTTTTGGCTGTAGGCCGATTAATTTTCGTATTGCATCCCCAGCTCGGCCACGTGCCTTGACCTCCAGGAATTTTCCGACTTTGATTAAAGTAATGATCACTGCGGATGTTTCAAAATATACATGCCCATCAATTAAACCAAGAACGACAGGAATGGAATAAAAATATGCGGCTGAGGATCCCATCGCTATCAGGACATCCATGTTTGCAGTTCTATTACGGACAGCCTTATACGCTCCCACATAGTAGTCCCATCCCACGTAAAATTGGACTGGTGTTGCCAGCGCCCACATCAACCAATTCACCCAGGGTGCATTACCTATTGAAGGTGGGAATAATCCAAAATCCCTCCCCATCGAGATGATAAGCAGCGGGATGGTAAATATCAAACCGGTGATTAAATATCTTTTCTGGCGGCGGATTTCTTTTTCCCTGGCGATTTGTTCCGCATCACCGATTTCAACCCCAATGTCGATGACTTCAAATCCTGATATATTGATTTTTGTTCTTATGTCTAACTGGGTTACGGCTGTAGGAACATAGGTTATATGTGCGCGTTCATTCGCAAAGTTAACGTTTGCGGTCACCACACCATCCATTCCAAGCAGGGTTCGCTCCAACCGGCGTGCATCCGTGTCATCGCTCATTCTCTGAATGAGTAAATCAGCTTCACCGGTCGCTATTCCATATCCCGCACGATCGATCCGGTTTATCAGATCCTGTATAGTTGCAGAATCCGGATAATATTCGACCGTAGCGCGTTCTGTCGTCAAGTTAACATTTGCTGATTGGACTCCGTCTACTTTTTTGAGATTTCGTTCAACGGTAGCGACGCAATTTGCGCAGGTCATCCCCGTAATAGGAAGCGTAACTTGTTTCGTTTCTGTCAAATTACACTCCATTTAGAGCAGCAGTTCATAGTTGTCTCAATTTTTGTCTGATTAATTACAAATGGTTATTGAGGATCGGATAATAAATTAATCAATCGCTGGATAATTTATTTCTACAAGCAGGGATTTTATTTCTTCCTCAGTGGCAGGTGGTTCAAATGAAATTATCGCTTGTTTTAATGAAATATCAGCTTCAACAGACGTAACTCCATTAATATCGCTGACTTCGGTTTTTACGTTATGTACACAATGGTTACAAGATATGTTAGGGATTGAATATGTTACAGTCGTCATAATTTCCTCCAATATATTTTTATTTAATTACCCTTCAATTTGCTCATATTAAAGAATTATTTTTATTTTTACTAAACCTTTGCTGCCGTTTCAAATACTTCAGAAATTTCTTTCAATTTACGCTCACGTTCTTCTACGTCCTCACCTCTAACGGCAGTTATCAGACATGAATTGAGGTGTTCTTCGAGAATATTCGAACTTACTTTACTCAACGCAGCCTGAACGGCCTGGATCTGACGAATGACATCAATGCAGTAAGCATCGCTTTCGAGCATACGGATTATGCCGCCGACGTGTCCTTCAATATTTTTTAATCTAAGATGAGCGTTATCATGCTTCATATTATTACCACCGTTGTTCATCATGATACCCCCCCCAGGGGGGATGGGTGTCTAAATCATAACAAATACCTCTTGTATTGTCAATATTCTTGGATCTACAGGTTTTTTGTGAGACTACTGAGAATTCAGGATACTTTCGAATGTGCTGACCAGTTCATCGAAAGCCACTGTCCCCAACCATTGCCGGACCACGTTCCCCTCTCTGTCCAATAAGTAGAACTGAGGCTGTTTATGATAGTGTAATTGTTGTTTGAAGATATCATTTGCTGGATCATCAATATCTAGATAAACAAAATTAATCCGTTCACCATAATGAGTTTCTAATGTGTGGATTTCAGGCGCTAACGCCAGACAAGTGCCGCACCAATATGCAAAGAATTCAATAAATTGGTAACTTCCAGAGGTTAATTCCACTGAACCAGGATTTGATGCTTGAATTTCTGATGCAATCCAGGCAGGCATCGTGATTGGGATTTTCGTATTCGTCGGCAAAGGGGTTACGCTAACTTGTGGAGTGATGGTTGTTTGAGGAGTGCTTTGTGGATTTGGGGTTTGGGTGATTGTAGGAGTAGCCAAATTCAGATTTGGTGTCCCTTCTCCTGGTCCAGGATTAGGTTCAATCCCATTCTCAGATCCAGGTGGTGGATATTGATTCAATTCCCATCCATTCTCAAGAGAATTCTCATTAGTTAGACTGGCAGTTATGATCTGATCTGGAAATGTTTTTGGTGAATTGCCCCCTTCAAATGCACCATCATTATCGGCTGCTTGTCTCGTTAGGGTTATTTTGGTATCTTCTTGCGCTGTCGCTTTCGATCTACGTTGGCTTTGTTCTACATCTTGAGTACTGGAAGAGTACAAATTTACGATAGGCTCGCTTATAGTTTTACAAGCCATCATGTTCAAACCAATTACAAGTGATAATAATAAATACTTGTGTCGCTTTTTCATTTCCAGTCAAAACCTATTTAGATGCCTTTTAGTAAAAATCAATCATATCGCTCTCAGATAGTTTGTCAAGGCGAAAGAATTACTGTAAATTTAATTATTTGAAGACATCAACCATTTTATGGGCAACTTATTGACAACCAGACCTCATCACTTTACACTTTATTACCATTTTTATATAATACTCAATTCAGGGTAAGGACAACAATAGAAACACAACGGATGCTCTCCAAATTATCAAATCCCCAGCCGCGCCTGCTTTCCTTATTAATCCTTTTGGTCTGTGCCATCTGGATAATATTCAGTCGAGTTGATGATAAACAAATAAATACACATTCCAATTCTGTTCCATTCGCTGGGTTTGAAGCGCCTGATTTCCGTGTAGCAGATATTAACGGAGAGTCCATCTCACTATCAAACTATAAAGGTCAAACTGTTCTGCTCAATTTTTGGGCAAGTTGGTGCTCACCATGCAGAGCTGAGATGCCAGCCATGGAACGTATATACCAGGATTACAAGGATCAAGGATTTGAACTTCTTGCTCTGAATTCGACTCATCAGGACGGAAAACAAAACGCAATTGATTTTGCTGATGAATTAAATTTATCATTCCCGATACTATTTGATGAGACCGGGAGTGTCTCAAATCAATATCAAATCCAAGCATTACCAAGTTCCTTTTTTATCGATGGTAGTGGAATGATACAAGAAGTTGTGATTGGAGGCCCCATGTCCGAGGCGCTCCTCCGCATCCGGGTTCAAAACCTTTTGGAAGGAAAATAATAAGAATAAATGTTTCCCATTATCAACATCGGTCCTCTGGCAATTCAAACTCCTGGATTAATTCTCATCATCGGTTTATGGACCGGATTATGGATAGCTGAAAAATATCTCTCCGTTACAGGGATTTCTTCAAATACATTTAATAATCTGGTTCTTCTAGCCTTGGTCGCCGGCATCCTTGGCGGCCGCATCACTTATGCCATCCAATATGCAGATGCATTTTTACTTGATCCCCGTAGTTTGATTTCATTAAACACAAATCTTTTTGATCTGCGCGGGGGATTACTATTTGCCTTTTTAACAGGACTGATTTACGGTGGAAGGAAAGGATTAGATCTTTGGGTCACGCTTGACGCGCTCACTCCGTTGTTCGGAGTATTGGGGATCACTTTAGGCTTATCAAATATGGCGTCAGGATCAAACTATGGTGCCGTTTCAAATTTACCCTGGGCCGTTGAACTTTGGAGAGTTAAAAGACATCCAACACAAATCTATAAAATTATTTTATCAATCATCATTATTTTCATCCTCTGGCCTGGTAGAGAGAAGGTTCAGAAATTGAAGCCCGGTCAGTATTTCTTATTATTCGTGGCAGCAAGTTCGGTTGGATATATCTTTATTGCGACATTCACTGCGAACTACAACCTGTTGGCAGGAGGATTCCGCCTGGAACAAATCTCCGCCTGGTTGATCCTTGCAGTAAGTCTATGGGGCTTCAATCGACGATCAAAAGAAAATATATAGGCTAAATGAGTTTTTATTGGAGAGTGTCACCATTATCAATAATACACATCTAATTAAGAAACAGAATTTTTAGGAGCGAAGAAACGTGGATGAACTCGGCTTTGTCGTACACTCAGAAATCCCCTATGATCAAGCAGTAGGTTTAGTATACGATGCATTAAAAAGTGAAGGTTTTGGTGTTCTTACCCAGATTGACGTAAAAAAAACGCTCAAGGAGAAATTGGGGGAAGAATTTCGTCCTTATGTAATAATCGGTGCATGTAACCCTCCGCTCGCGCACCGTGCGCTCTCGATTGATCCTGCTATCGGATTGATGCTCCCTTGCAACGTAACTGTTGAAGACAACAATAAAGGAGGTTCGGTAATCCGCCTTTTAAATCCAAAAATGATGGTAAATTTTGGTAAATTGCAAGATAACCAAGATCTAGCTTTGGTAGCAGATGAAGCCTTTGAAAAAATCAAGCGTGTTGCTTTATCCATCCAGGGATAGACCCAACAATAAAATTATGTAACCGATACCATTTAAAGGAGTACTTATGGATCAAGTATTTATTAAAAACCTGAACGCTCGAGGAATCATTGGAATCAACGATTGGGAACGTGTAAAAAAGCAGGAAATTCGAATAAATATAATCCTGTATACAGACCTGCAAAAAGCAGGAGAAAGCGATATCATATCCGGACTCGGTTAATTATCGAACTGTATCAAAGAAAGTTATCGCACACGCAGAATCTTCCGAAAGATTTACGGTGGAAGCTTTGGCCTCAGATCTGGCAAAAATATGTTTAGCAGAAAAAGGTGTCCTGCGAGCACGAGTGCGTGTTGAAAAACCAGGCGCAGTTCGCTTTGCAGAATCGGTGGGAGTGGAAATTGAACGCGGACATGATGGATCATATAAAACGTGACCCGGTTCAGGCTTGTCTGGGACTGGGCTCCAATATTCACCCTGGATACAACTTGATTAAGTCTGTTGAATTTCTAAGTAAACAATTAAACCTGATTGACGTTTCAAACGTATGGGAAACTTTACCTGTTGGTACAGTGGGACCAAAATTTTTAAATGCGGCTTTATTGGTTCAAACAAGCTTGAGCCCCAAGCAGCTTAAATTCCAAATAACGCGACCAATCGAAATTCATTTGGGACGCGTCCGTACTCCAGACAAAAATGCTCCCCGCACAATTGATATTGATCTATTGATATGGGATGATCAGGTGGTTGACCCAGAACTGCTGGATCATGCATACATCGCTGTACCCGTATCTGAAATATTGCCCAATTTTATACCTCAGGGTTACGGGGAATCCATTAAAACCATAGCACAGAAGATGAACGCATCCAAATCTGTCATCAAATGTACAGAATTTTCACTTGATTTCTAAATCAAATAATTATAAAACAGGATTCGAACCTCGCGCGATATTTGCCAGAAATTCTTCACGTGTCGCGAGTCTTGTACGGAATGCGCCCAACATCGTTGAAGTTGTCATTCTTGCATCGTGTTTCCTGACCCCGCGCATTGTCGCGCATAGATGTAAACCTTCAACCACTACAGCAACACCGAGAGGATTTAACAATTTGTCCACAAATTCGGCTATTTGTCGGGTCATCCGTTCTTGAACCTGCAGCCTTTTTGCGAACAAATCTACTATCCTGGGTATCTTCGACAATCCAATAACCTTGTCGCACGGTAAATATGCTACATGCGCACGTCCGATAAAAGGAAGCATGTGGTGTTCGCAAAGACTATAAAACTCAATATCACGAACGAGAACCATTTCATCGTACTTCACATCAAATAAGGCATCATTCACAAGTGCGATAGGATCTTGCCGATACCCCTCCAGGAGTTCATCATACATACGCGCAACTCTGTCTGGAGTCCGTCTCAATCCCTCACGTTCAGGATCTTCGCCAATTGCAATCAATAACTCGGTAATCACTTTACGGATACTTTCGTGATCGATCTCGTTTTCAGATAAGAGTTCTGCTGTTTCAATAACTGCTTTTTCGTTATCCAATTTATTCCCTTTCCTTATAAAATATCATCCAATTTCCGGTTCAATTAAACCATATGTTCCATTCCGTCTGCGATATAGAACATTGATAGAATTTGTGTTAGCGCTGAGGAATATGAAGAAATTTTCATGTCCTAATAATTCCATCTGTTCGAGCGCTTCCATCTCGTCCATCGGAGACAACAAAAACTGCTTCCGCCTGGTGATTATCGGACCCAATTCAGACGTGTCCTCTTCAAGCTCTTCACCCTCCATGACGATACCTGCTGCCGGTACTCCATCCCCGCGTCCTCGAGAGCGTTTTCCCTTATAACGTTCCATACGCCTTTGAATTTTGTCCAAAGCTATATCAAGAGCAGCAAAAATATCATCAGCTCTTTCTTCCGAGCGCAGGATAAATCCTTTCCCACGCACGGTTATCTGTGCAACCTGTCGATCGTCAGCATTCCTGGCTGACTTCTCATATGATAAATCAACACGCGCTTCATCTATTCCAGGAAGGTAACGATCCAGTTTTGATACCTTTTTATCCGCATATTCACGAATGCGGTCTGTAATTTCCATATTTCTTCCATAAATCTCAACATCTAATGCCATTAGATTACCTCCAATTGTGTTTATTGAATCTACGACTAATTGAAAAACATAAATATACTTATAAAGTTAGTTCGCTGAATAAAAAAGAATCCATAAATATTATGCGTATTGATATGCATCAAATCTTGTTCGAGCTAAAGTCAAACCATAAACGACATCCGCTCCCGCTTCCTTTAGTGCGGAAGCGCAGGCTTCCATCGTTGCTCCGCTCGTGGTCACATCATCAACGATCAATACTCGACTGCCGCTCACATATTTTACTACTGCATGAAAAGCGCCTTTCACATTCATCAATCTATCTGAGAACGATAGACCAACCTGGGTTGAAGTCTCACGAATTTTCCGCAGGCATCTAGGGAAGAAAGGCTTACCAATCGCATAGGCTACAGGTCTCGCCAGTAATGCCGCATGATTATATCCTCGAGTGGATAATCGTTTGACTCCCATAGGCACTGGAAGGACCAAATCTGGTTCCCAACCAAGATTATCCACGATATTAATCAATGGCCTGGCCAGTATTTCTCCAAGGGTGATATCCCCGCGATATTTTAAACTGTGAATGGCTTTTCTGACCGGTCCATCGAAGTAAGCCCATGAACGCAGTGAATCATATGACGGCGCGCTATGCTCGCATGCAGGACAATTCGACTGAATATTGTATGGGCGCCCGCATTGAATACAAACAGCTGGAGGTAATTCATTTACCATTTGCTGGCACTGTAAACACCATCTCGAGCCAGGTGAATTGCATCCCCCACAATGAGGTGGAAAAAACAAATCCAGTCCTGCCCAAGCATACTTATACATGCGGTATGAAAATCGTTCTCTGCTTTTAATATTCGACATAGAAATCAGTTTACGTCAGGAGTATTTATCCTTATATACTTAACAATAAAAGAGATTGTCGCTTACGATTGCTTTCCTTCCGCAAGGTGTAACCTCCGAAGGAAATTCACCGGGATTTGGGAAGAATTCCATACAATTTTGACAACCCCTTTATATTATTTTAAATATCTTTAAATAGTTTGTAAAAATTCGTCAATAAAATCACCTATCCAGGGTCCTAGTAATTCGATCACAACCCATACGATTATTACAACCAAAATAATTACCAGAGCATATTCAACCAATCCTTGACCAGATTCATTCGAATCAGATGACACTAAAAAACCTCCTTCTGCAGCATAACTCCAACCCAGCTAAAAGATAGTTTTCAAACCTCGAAATGGTTACACTCTTCTTTAACTCTCCAACTTGATTATAGAGAAGAAACCGTAAAAATGCAATATCTAGGAGTCAGGTTAACGATTATCACATCATCCTAAATAATCGGATAATTTTTCTAACGGCATCCGACCAGGATTGATTGACCACCATCGGATCCAATACAAACCCAATAAAAGAATTAGCGGCGTAAAAAGGAAAATAATTGGATTCAAGTCAGGTTGTATCCCCCTTTGTACACCGCTTAATAACAACCACCAAATTCCAATGGATGTGATTAAAAAGAATAGCATCATCAGCCATTTCCCCAATAATCCCCAGCGCTTATCCCAAACTGACAGGATAAGTATCATGGCTGGGTACAACATAATGTAATTTTCCAACGTGATGTAAAGGCCTATCATACTCGAGGCTACTAAAGTGAGCATCGCTGTCCAAACGAACCAACGGGAATCTTTGACCTAAACAAGCTCTCCATTCAATAAGTAATAAAGCTGCCATTACTCCGGTTAATACCCATCCCGTCTGAGTTCCAACCCCCGGCAACCAGTGGGCGATAATCGATCCAGGTGTGCTGATAAAGATCACTTCACTGTATTGAATTACTTGCCTTATATAATCGATAACCCAATCTTGAAAGAACAAACTACCTGCTGCCACCATAAAAAACAAGCTGCCAAACAGACCCCAAATAATCGTCCAGCGCCCTTTTGATACTGCCCAAATAATAACAAATATATAAACCACGATCACCATTTGAGGTTTTATACTTGCCAGAGCGAGCAAGAATCCCGCAAAAGCATCCAGTTCAGATCGGATTGCCAGGAAAGCGGCTGTGATGAATAAAGCAATCAAGATTGAAATATTGCCGCTGATCAGGGGGCGCAGAGCGTGATACCACAAGAACGTGTAAACAAACAAAATCAGGATTACCAAAACAGAAGGGCGCCAATCACTCAACAAAAAGCTTATTACGATCAGGGCAGCCAATGCCAGTTCCAGGACCGTCATCCACAAAGCAAACGCCAGATTATATTCACTGAATAATGCAAAAGGCGCGTAGATCAATATTGAATAAAATGGGTAAACAAAAAAACCTGCTTCTTCATTTGATCTGGCTGTCCTCCCGTAAATCATTCGCTCAACTTCATTAATAGTTTCCTGACTGTATGGATTCGAGCCTTCGGTCATAAACAGCCTTGTACCTTTCCAGCGAGGTACAAACTTATTCATGTCTTGATTTTGAGCTGCATATTGGTAGTTTATCCAGGTGATTCCCCCAATAACAAAAACAACCAGAATTAATACAACAGTTATTGCAATAGATGCACGTTGGTTATCCATATAATTTCTAAACTGAATTTTTTATCTAACGATTAGTATTTTATTCTGGATTGGATTGGTGCACAACCCTTCTCGGTGGCAGCATTTTCGGCATCAATTTACCTGAGGCTTCTAGAAAATCCCTAATTACCGTCAAAAAAGGCGCCCGGCATAATCGATTTAGATGCTTCTATTTTTGAAACCATCGATAATAACCGGGCACCAAAGGATTAACTTCAATTTTTTTAACAGGCTAAGATAACCCAAATGTAAAATTTTACTAATTGTCTCAAAATGAATTCACCGATCAGAATTTATCCCAGATACTCCCTCAGCTTGCGACGAATTGCTGGATGTCGAAGCCTGCTTAACGCCTGCGCTTCAATTTGACGTACTCTTTCGCGAGTAACTCCCATCTTGCGTCCTACTTCCTCTAAAGTGTAAGCCTGTCCATCCAGTAATCCATAGCGCAACTGCAATATTCTCACTTCACGCGGAGGCAGCCCATCCAAAACCACATCCAGGTGCTCTCGCAGCAGGTTATAAGTCGCAGAATCATCCGGCGCAGAAATTTCTTCATCCTGGATAAAGTCACCCAGAACAGAATCTTCTTCATCGTCCGTTGGAGTTTCCAGAGAGAGTGGACGACGGGCTACCTGGATCATGTTCTCAACTTTTGATGGGTTAACTTCCAATGCGTCGGCGAGTTCCTCCACCGAGGGATCTCTACCCAGCCGTTGTGTAAGCTGGTGTTGTATCCTTAAAAGTTTGTTGATCTGGTCTCCCATATGGACAGGAACCCGGATTGTGCGTCCCTGATCGGCGATAGCTCGCGTGACGGCTTGACGGATCCACCAGGTTGCATATGTGCTGAACTTGTGTCCTCGACGGTAGTCAAACTTTTTCGCAGCCCGGATTAAACCAATATTTCCTTCTTGAATCAAATCAAGAAACGGCACACCTCTTCCCATATATTTCTTTGCGACACTGATGACCAGTCGCGAATTTGCAGTGATCAGGTGTTCCCTTGCCATCCATCCATCTTGGATTAAGTATTGAAGTTCCTGACGCCGCCTTTGACCCACATTGCCTCTAGCCAATTCCTCACGCGATAAGCGGCCGTGCTCAATTCTTTGAGCCAACTCAACTTCCTCTTCGGCGGTCAATAAAGGTACTCTTCCCACTTCTTTCAGATACAAACCAATCGTATCGTCTGTGTCGATATTCGCCAGGTAGTTTTCTTCGATCGATATTTCCTTGCGGATATCTTCCTCTGTGTCATCTTCTTCCAATAATTCATCATCACTTGGTTCACCTATCGTTGCATCATCGATATAGGGAATACCCGCGCTCAACAATGCAGCAAAGGCTTCTTCCAATTGGTCAACATCCTGTTCCGCATCCGGAAATAACGTAAGGATGTCATCAATTGTAACGAAAGATTTTTGTCTACCCAGCTCAACCAATCTGGCAATCGCTGGATGTACATCTTGATCTTCGATTTTGTTTAATAATGCTTCATCAATCATAAATTCTCCACTACCTTTAAACAGAATACACCGATTTTAATTAAAAATCAATGCTCAATTTTTACGAATTACTTTTTATAAATTTCCACAAATAGAAATACACTCTACAAATCGATAATTTTATCGTAAGTATGATAATTTTTGGCGGTGATGTATTTTATGGAATGGGAGATTGTATTACTTTTTCAGCTATGGGAGGATTGAGTATTAAATCACCTATTGCATCTATCCCAGACTTGTTCACTACCAATATTTCATTTTGATCAGTACCGACATAATATCCACTTTCGGTGGGTGTAGTTTTTCCTGTATAAATCGTTGATTGATTACCATCCGTAAAATCTAACTCAATAATATATGTTGGTTGATCCAATCCAATATCTTCATCAGGAGGAGAAGGCGAAATTTTCGACAATACCCTCAATGTACTTATTTGAACTCAATACAAAATCTAGTGCAATTGTATCTACCACACGTAAATCTGTATCCTTAAAATCCAATCACCATACTCATCCAACTTTATTTCAATATTATTTCCTTCCTCGTTTTCCACTGCTAGCGCTGATATTTCATTATCCTCCAGGTCAAATAAATATTCAGCGTCTGGCGTTAGCGTTGGATCTACTTTACTGGAGATATTGTTTTGCTGAAACAATAATGCCACAGCCACAAGACCAAAAAAAATCCCTACTACGATCCATGTAGTTCTCCGAATCACAAACTAACCTCGCTGACGGCGGTTGAACCAGGTGTAAAAACCGAGCAAAAGCGCCGATCCAGGTATCAGGATCACGGTAACCAATAAGATAATATTGGTCGCTATCGGCTGAAGCGGGATAATATTTCTTTGTGTGCTCTGTTTCGGAGTTAAACTGATAATATCTTCCTGACCTGCAAGCCAATCGACCGAATTGACTAATAGGTCTCCATTTGCATACGCGAAATAATTTGAGTTATTTGCAAAATCAGAATCTCCAAAAGCAACCAATCTGCTTTGGGTATCAAAATCTTCCGCAACAACTGCCAACGATACAGGTCCTGCCAGATCCTCGCCTTCCATAAAGGAAGCCCCTTCGGGATCATCAGCGAGCACCTCTAGATCGGTTTCAGCCCATGATTGTTCTCCTGTCTTTACCAGTTCGACCCTGCTAGTTTTGACATCGGAGTCGTTTACGGTTACGCTGCGAACTGTTGGATATTGAGAGGAGATATTTTCCAGCTTTGATGTAATCACATGCTGCGCGTATTCATCAGCAAATGGAGCAAATAGTTGCATTGAATTTGAAATCGATAACAATATCCTCGCCAAATGTGATGCCCCATTCTTCATCCAGAAACTCAGCCATTGCATCCGTTTGATCTCCAAAATCGGTTAATGGTAGAGGTTCCTGCATTATTAGCAGAGAGCCGCTGTTCGTAAGGAAGTCCCCAATTCTTTCCACTTCACCAGCGGAGATTGGGTTAATCGGACCTGCAATTATTAAAATATTGGCATCATCCGGTATTTGATCAGTTGTTAATAAATTCAATTTCTCGACAGAATAGTTTTTACTCTCCAGAGTCCTCTTTACCTGGGAATAACCTTCTTCACCAGGAATGTCAGGATCATATTCACCATGTCCAGTGAGGAAATAAACTTTTCTCACCTCTGGGCTTATCAACCGAACCAGCGCTGCGGTTATTTCTTGTTCACTAATAAAATTAACAGCCTCTTGATTGTCACCCATTCTGATGACTACTGTACCATCCCTCGATATCTTCGCCTGTTCAGCAGCCAGGGGATTTGCTTCGGGGTCAACAAACTCGAAATCAAAATTTTCGTTTGAGTGAAATTTATACAGATCTAAAATTTCATAAGCCTCATCGGAAGGTAAGCGAGGTGTGAAAAATGCAGTGGCAAACACTTTTGTATTTTAACTTCTCCAATGTATCCAGTGTTTCCACAGCAAGGGTATGCTCTTGGTCCTCGGTGAGATCTTTCCGCCACGGATTATTGAATACCATGAAATTAATTACCAGGATAATCCCTATAAAAGCGGCGCTTAAAACCAGGGCATTACTTCCATGTCTAGCCTGTCTGCCAGACAATAATTGTCGAACTCGTTCTGGATCCAGGATTGTAAATACAGCCAAACCGATAACCACTAATCCGAGGCTGATTTGTAAGTAGAGATTCCATTCCCGCTGAAAAAAGAATAGTAGGATGGCTGCTACACCTGCCAATCCTGCCAGGACTAACCCCAAAGGTGCAAATCTACGCCACTTTGAATTCATCAGCGCCACCGCCGTACTTCTACTGAAATCGTTCCTATAAACAAGGAAAAAGCAGTTACACTCAAATAATAAACGACATCACGCAGGTCGATAATTCCGCGGAGTAAGTTTGCATATAAATGATCGCTGAAATTTAAATATTGGATCAGCTCGATGTTTCCCCCAGTCGGACCAACCACCCTCATGATTGGATCTAAAATCCACCACAATACGATAAACACACCCAGGGTCGCTACAAATGCAGCGATTTGGTTGCTGAAAAATGAAGATATGGCTACACCGATGGCAATTAATGCCGCGCATAATAGAATAATACCCAAATAACCGCTGATAAATGGTCCTTGATCGATGCCAGGCTGGACTAATTGGTTCAACATCAAAGGGTAGATTAGAGTGACGGCAACCAGTGTTAACAATAGTAACAGGCCGCCAAACCATTTTCCCACAATCAATTCCCAATCCCGCACCGGCGCAGTCAACAGTAGTTCAATTGTTCCCAATCGCTGTTCCTCAGCCAGCAGTCTGGTTGTCAGCGCAGGCGTTATCAGAACAAGCATGGTCGCTAAGGGCGCTATGATGATTTCTACACTCGGTATATAACCTGGCTGTAGCATCACAACCTGTAAATTCAAATAAAAGAATATCCCAATCACCAGTAGAAAAATAAAAGCAATCGTATAAGGGATCCAATCCGAAAAATATCTTTTGTACTCACGGCTGGCAATTATCCAAATATTACGCATCGCTAACCTCAGTTGAGTCGTTTTCCAATGAATCATCTGCCACGCCTGGCGGTTCTGGTTCGTCACGGGTGAGTTCCAAAAAGATGTCTTCCAAACTCATACCTGTTCGAACTCATCTCGAGGAGATCATAACCCTCGTTTACGATCGCCTTTGCTACTTGAGGTCTCGGGTCCAATCCCGGTACCGTTTCAAATTCCAGATTTCCATCTTCTCCCAATATAATTCGACCAACCCCATCAATATCTTTTAAGGCGTTTTCCACACCATCCAAGTCTCCCCCAACCTGCAATTGAATTCTCTGCGAACCTGTTAACCTGGCCTGCAATTGCTGTGGAGTGTCTTCCGCCACCAGTTTTCCTTTATTTATGATCAGCACTCTATTACATACATGTTGCGCCTCGGATAATATATGCGTTGATAAAAGTACTGTTCGCCGTTTTCCTAATTCTCTTATCAGATTGCGCACTTCAATTATTTGAGCCGGGTCAAGTCCAATCGTTGGTTCATCCAAGATTTAATACTTGCGGATCGTGAATTAATGCTTGAGCCAAACCTACCCGCTGGCGTAATCCCTTCGACAGACTTGCGATGTAACTCTCGGCACGATCTTCAATGTGCATCTTTTCAATAACTTCATCGACACGATCCTCAACATCACTGACCTGGCGCAAATCTGCCATGTATTTTAAATAGTCGAATACAGTCATATCAGAGTAAAGAGGTACTGTTTCGGGTAAGTAACCAACGCGTCGTCTGACTTCGATGGATTGGTCTATGACATCAAAACCAGCCACGCTAGCCGTTCCAGCGTTCGGCGGCATATATCCGCATAAAATCCGCATCGTGGTTGTTTTACCTGCGCCATTTGGACCTAAAAATCCAATAATCTCCCCCTCATCCGCGTGAAAGGAAACATTATCGATTGCTCGCTTAGGTCCATAATCCTTGGTCAGTCTTTCAACCCGGATCATTAATTCTCCTTATGAAAAGCTATGTTTTACACGAAAAAGCACAGCGGCTTCCTTCGGCTGCGGTGCTTTCTTTAAAAATGCTATCAGTTTATACATTAAAATAAAGAGCCTTAGTCAAGTAGAGAAGGGAGTTCTAATACAATACTAATTATATTTAAATTGAAAAACACAATTTTTTATCGAGGGGAATCATCTTGTGGGAGATTATCTTGCAACTTTATTGAGATTAAGGCATACTAAAGCAAATGGAGCGCAACAAAATGACAATTATTGATCTTCGCACATATTGTAAACAAATCAAGCAGCTTATTGATACAGGCCAGACTGAAGAAGCGATATCCCACTGCATGCATATTTTGGGTGCATATCCGAAACATCTCGATACATACCGGGTGTTAGGTGAAGCATATCTTGAAAGGGGCGAACATTCCGAGGCAGCGGACATATTTCAACGAGTGCTCTCATCCATCCCGGACGATTTTGTCGCTCATATCGGTATGAGTGTGATCCGAGAAGAGGATGAAAAACTCGATGAAGCGATTTGGCATATGGAACGCGCTTTTGAAGTACAGCCATCCAATAGCACGATCCAATCTGAAATCCGCCGCCTGTATGGTTCCAGGGAAGGTATTGAGCCGCAAAAAGTGCGCTTGACGCGTGGTGCGCTTGCCCGCATGTATGTCAAAGGTTCCCTTTTCCCACAGGCCATCGGTGAACTTCAAGCGGCGCTAACTGAAGACCAAAACCGGTTTGATCTTAAGATACTTTTATCAGATGTCTATTTCAAGAGTGGAAGAGATAATGATGGCATTAAAACATCTGAAGATGTGCTCTCCAAATTGCCATACTGCTACGGCGCAAATTTATTATTGGCAAGCTTTTATGGAAGCAGGGAACCAAAAGAAGATGCAAGATTATTCACAGATCGATTAATCGAACTCGATCCATATATCGCATACCTCAATGACCTTGATTCATCCCCTTCTGAAATTCCGGATAGCGCGGTTGAAATTGAAAAATTTGTATCTATGCCCGCGATTCTAACCGAAGGCGAAAGAGCGGTTGAGGCAATCGACCTGATAGAAAAAGACCCGGAAGTATCCGGTCAAGAAGTCATCGCCGCGGCTGCCGCGGCAGAGATTATTTCTGAAATTGCTGAGGAGGAAAGTGATGCACCTTCCGAAGCATTGGCCGGGACAGCAGTCATCTCTGAGGAGATTGAACCAGTTCAGCCCTCTGACTGGCAGCAAGAAATGGAAGAAGAAACAATTCTTGAAGACGATACAAAACCGGTATTAGTAGCTCCTCTTTCGGAAGATGAAGTCGATGTGAGTTATCAGCTTGAAAGCGGAGATGAAACTGAACCCGCAGAAGAAGGAGATATTCCGGATTGGCTGATGGAATTGGCGGACGAAGAAACTTCAACAGAAATGGAACCAGGACCCGCAGTAATCGAGGAAGCGGCCGGTGAAATAGACGTTACTGAAGAACCAATACAATCGGAGATTGAATCAGAGCTCCCCTCAACTTCAGGGGAGGCTGCGCCTGAAGTTACCTCACCCGAGACGGTAATTGAATTCTCTCAAACGAATGAGGGTGCAATTGCACTATCCACTGAAGGTAAATCTGTTCAAGCTGACGCTGAACAGCAAGCACCTGCACAAACCGTAAATTCACCGGATGAATTAACTCGTGCTCGTATGGCAATCGAATCGGGGGATAAAGAAGTGGCATTAGCGCAGTATTCGGATTTGATTAAGTCCCGCCAAAACCTAACCACTGTAATCAACGATTTGGAAAAAGCGGTTGAAAAATATCCCAAGGACCCTGCTGTGCAGCGGAAACTGGGTGACGCCTACTTAAGAAATCACCAGATAAACGAAGCCATGCAGGCATATTCGAAGGCAGAGCAGCACCTATAACATCAAAAATTCGTGGAGATAAATGTGGAAAAATCATTGGTACTAATAAAACCTGACGCGGTTCAACGCGGCTTGATCGGAGAAATAACGAAGAGGCTGGAAAACCGGGGACTCTTATTGGTTGCGACTAAGTTCATGGATGTATCTCAAGAATTAGCTGAAACACACTACGCCATCCATAAAGGAAAACCTTTTTATGATGGTCTGATCGCGTACATAACCTCCTCACCTGTTATGGCAATGGTATGGGAGGGTCCTGAAGCCATCAAAGCTATTCGTCAGACTATGGGAGCTACGAAGCCCACTGAGGCATCCCCAGGCTCGATCCGCCACGATTTCGGATTGATGGTCGGTCGCAATTTAACGCACAGCCTCTGACTCTGTGGAAAATGGTGTTAAAGAAGTTGAACTCTGGTTCAAACCAGATGAACTGGTATCCTGGCAGCGTTCCATAAATGATTGGATTTATGAATAGATAATTGGGGGTATTGATATTACTTGTTGAGTCACCTGAAATTTCAGGGGATTAACTCGAAGAATCTATAATATACTTTTTTTCTCGATCAAAATTTGTCGGTCACAAATTAATTTGATCAGGTAACATTTGATCGTCCTTGATCTCGAACTATCTACTCGGTATTTAGTGAGCCTTTTTGGATTATTCATGCATCTACTACTTGTTTGGATCTATCAACAATTCGGAGTTTTTTTATCCTAAATGTGTCGTACTCTGATATAATCCCAGAGAAATTAATTGATGCCACATATATAGATAGAATACTTCACGAATACCAAATATTGAAAATTTTATGACGACAACGAATTCATTCGAGATATCAGAACAGTTGGATCGAATTTTGCCCACCGTACAAAAACCAGGCCGTTACACCGGTGGAGAGCTGAACCAGGTAGTTAAAGACTGGGATCAAATCAAAACACGGGTTGCGCTCATCTTTCCGGATATCTATGACCTGGGGATGTCCAACCTGGGTTTAGCGATTTTGTATGACATCCTGAATAACAAACCAGACCTGTTAGCAGAGCGTGCTTTTTCACCATGGACCGACATGGAAGATGCCATGCGAAAAGGCAATCTGCCCATGTTCTCCCTGGAGACCCGTCACCTATTATCCGATTTTGATATCCTTGGTTTTTCCTTTCCTTACGAAACGTTATACACCAACGCCCTCAATATGCTCGATCTTGCACACATTCCCTTGTTTACCAGCGAAAGAAATTCTTCTCACCCCCTGGTAATCGCTGGCGGGCATGCTGCTTTTAATCCGGAACCAATGCACGCATTTATCGATGCGTTCGTGATTGGTGAAGGCGAAGAGGTGATCCTTGACATCGTTGATATTTACCAGGATTGGAAAAAATCGGGATCCTCTCGTCCAACCCTGCTGGAATCCTTATCTATAATCTGGGGTGTATATGTTCCTTCACTGTATCAAGCGCATTATTATTCTGACGGCACCCTTTCAAATATTGAAAAATTGGTTGACACAGCTCCCCTGCCAATAATCAAACGCATACTCCCGCATCTCCCGCCCCCGGTCACCCGCTTCGTGGTTCCTTATATCGATGTGGTGCACAACCGGCTGCCGATAGAGATTATGCGCGGCTGCACGCGCGGCTGCCGCTTCTGTCACGCGGGGATGATCACCCGCCCTGTTCGGGAAAGACCTGTGGATGAAATAATTGGAGCCATCGAGCAGGCACATGCGCTTACCGGATACGAGGAGGTCGGATTACTCTCATTATCCTCTTCTGACTACACGCAAATATTGGATCTGGTTCAAAAGATCGATAAGCGCTTTGATAATAGTCATCTGGCTGTATCTCTTCCATCCCTCAGGATCGAAATCGTTCTCAGTGGAATTGATGGATGCGCTCAATAAATCGAAGCGCGGTGGATTTACCTTAGCTCCTGAAGCCGCCACTGAAAGAATGCGCGAGATCATCAATAAACCCCTTTCAAACGATCAGCTTTTAGATACGGCACGGGCGATCTTTGACCGCGGATGGACAAAGATCAAACTTTATTTCATGATCGGGCATCCTTCTGAAACCATAGAAGACGTTTTAGCCATCAGTGATCTATGCAAAGCTGTACTGAGAGAGGGCAAACAAAGGGTTGGTAACCGTGTCCAGGTTACCGCCGGTGTCAGCACATTCATCCCCAAACCGCACACCCCCTTCCAATGGGTCCCATGTGATCCATTCGAACAAATCAAAGAAAAGCAAGCCTTGTTGAAAAGAACGCTGCGCGGCAAGGGCCTAAAACTGAATTGGAATGCGCCCGAAGATACCATGCTGGAATCATGGTTGTCGCGCGGCGACCGGCGTTTGTCAGAAGTAGTGCTGGAAGCATGGAAGCGCGGCGCCAGGTTTGACGCATGGAAGGAGCATTTTCGCTACGATATATGGCTCGAAATCTTTCCAGGCTGCTGGCTTAGATCCGGCATTCTATACCCACCGCCAGCGCTCGATCGATGAGACCCTACCCTGGGATCATATCGATTCCGCCGTCCGCAAGAAATTCCTTACCGAGGATTACCTGTGGAGTAAAAACGGGAAGACCAGGATCGACTGCCGCGAGCGCTGTTTTGCTTGCGGGATTTTACCCACATTTGCTGATCTGCGCAGAAATTTTCCTGGAGACATCTGGCAGTGTCCGGAGGTCAAATCAAAACGTATACCAACCAAAGAAATACTCACAAATGTGAAAGTACCTGGGTAATCCTGCCCCGGATTCCTCATCAACAATATCAATTTCATACATATCAAAACCCTGAACATATAAAATATGCGTGCCAGGATAACATTCTCCAAACTTGAAGGTATGCGATATACCGGTCATCTGGATCTGTATAAAACCTGGGAGCGGACAATTCGCAGAGCTAAGTTACCGCTGGCTTATACTCAAGGCTTCAACCCGCGCCCGCGCATCAATCTGGCTGCAGCATTACCGCTGGGATTTACCGGTGGCAATGAGATCATGGATATCTGGTTTGAGAAAGATTTACCAGTATATGAAATCACTAATAACATAAATAACTCACTACCACCAGGGTTGTCTCTGGGGAATGTAGAGACTATCGATTCGAAAGAGCCTTCTTTACAAACTCAATTGGTCGCCTCCGTATATATTGCAAAAATTGCGGAACCGATAACAGAACTGGATCATCACATTGAGGACCTTCTGGTTAAGACCGAAATATTACGCGAACGGCGCGGCAAAACTTACAATCTACGCCCATTGATTCTTGAGTTATCAACCTTACCAAAAGAAATTAACCAACAGCGAATTTACATACGTCTCTCAACCCGCGAAGGCGCTAGCGGTCGACCTGATGAAGTGACTTCTGAGTTGGGAATCACGCCCGAGGCCGTCCGTATTCACCGGGAAAAGCTGATATTTACCTGATCTTTATTGGTGGTCATAATCTACTCGTGGTAGAATCCCAATCGAATTTTTATGCCCCCATAGCTCAGTGGATAGAGCGTTGCCCTCCGGAGGCAAAAACCCGCGTTCGAATCGCGGTGGGGGTGCTTTCTATTTAAGGGGATCTTGAATAATCTGGATAAATATTAGAAAATACAAATCATGCTTTTTCTAATACTAGAATACGCAGAATCCGAATATAATACCCCTGATCAATCAACTATTATTGTATAATTATTGATTTCTGCATTTCGTAATTCCTAACCATATATCGAAATCCAGAGGTGCAAACAATGAAAAAGGACAATATCCACCGTCGTGATTTCTTGAAATATGTGCTTGCCGCAACTGCCGGTCTCGGTCTTGCAGGATTAAATTCAATTTATTCCAAATCAGCCGATGGAGAACCCAGCCTCCCAGTATATTTACCCTTCGTCGTACAAAAATTTTACTCACCTAGTTTAATTGGCAGAGTGGTACATATTCATGCCCCAACCGTTACGAATTGGAATTTCGATTACGACCAGTATTTTGGGGAAACACAATCAGCTGACACAATCGGTGTGAATCAGGGTGTTGTGGATGCGATAATTGACCGCGGTGTGACTGGATTACTGGGACTATCTCCTGGAGAAATAGTAAAAGCCTGGAAACAATTGATCCCTGATTATTCACATGGAAAGCAGGTGGCAATTAAGGCAAACTTTAATAATTCATTTAATTGCGGCAATACCACCACGGATGTCAACAGTATCGCCCAACCTATCAACGCTATCGTACGCGGTTTGAAATTGTGCGGTGTCCGCGACCAGGACATTGTTGTTTTTGATGCTATCCGTGCCTTTCCGGACAGGGTTTTTAATGAACTTATTTACAAGAACATACAGATCCATGACAAGGGTTGTCGCGGCTACCCTTCAACCTGGAACAGCAGCGACCCAGATGCATTGGTTCAATTTTCACCTCCTTCAGGTAGTATTTCTGCTGTGAGAGTGACCGATACATTGATCAACGCCAATTACCTGATAAATCTGCCGTTGATGAAAGGGCACCCAATAGCAGGAGTAACCTTATCCTTCAAGAATCATTTCGGATCTGTAAATAATCCCAGTGGAATGCACGAGCATGTCTCTACATCTTATTCCCAAATCTCTCAGTACAATGCGCTTGTTGACCTGTACTCCAACCCTCATATTAGAGATAAAACCGTCCTGACCATTGCGGATGGAATTTATGGCAGTCGAAAATATCAAAATACTCCGCCTGAACCCTGGAAAACTTTTAATGACCGCTCACCATGCAGCTTGTTATTCTCCACCGATCCAATTGCTATCGATTGTGTTATGCATGACCTTCTAAAAGCAGAACGTGGTTTAAGCCAGCCTGGTACCAGCGACTCCTATCTAAAGCTTTCTGCAGGAGTTGGTTTAGGGATCTATGAAAGTGGAAATCCCTGGGGCATGCCCTATGGCAGCGGTTATTCCTTGATCGATTATGAGCGAATTGAAATGTAAAACTTTTAACTTTTAATGTAACGTTCAAAAACAATTGTATAATAATCTCAATCTTATTACACAACAAAACCCGCCGGTGCGGGTTTTGTGCTTTTCACCGCTTTGTGTTTGTTCAAAATCACAATGAAAAAGTTTATGCCAATCTTTATTTTATTCATCCTGGTATCCTGTACTGTGCCGCTTTACCCTGATACGGCGCCTGAATGGCAGTACACCGATCTGAAGGCAATTGATCCCGCGGATGCCACCGTACCTGAAATGGATATCATCGCAGTCTTTACCCGGAAAATGGGTGATGAATACCAAATCCGGTTGGACATGTTGGAGCTGGGAGATACTATTAATCATGACCTTTACTTACTTCTGGATACAAAACATGGAGGCAGTCACCGCTTACCCGTGAATTCCTCCATTGATATGCAATGGGAAGTATTGATCAGCATTCCCGCTTCAGGCGGCATTCAGGTCTTTTCACCAGAACTGGACGATTCAAAGGGTTGGGGGATACGGGTTACCCACGATCCCATCCAGGACAACCTCCAGATTTCCATCAATAGAACAGCATTAAACGGTTATGAATCCGCTCCCTGGGCAAATATGAACCTGAAGTTGCAGGCTTTTACCACACCCACTGAATCAACTTCCGTTGCTGATCGTACGGATCCAATCAGTTCCAATGCGATATCTCCATTACCCGCCAAGGTTCTGTTTGCCTTCTGGAATACCCTTCCCGCGTATTCTCCATCTATGGCGCTGCGAAAATGGGACGGCGCTCACACCGGTCCATTGGGTGGAAGGCATGGATTGTTCAATCTGCTGCGCACCGCCTCTAGCAATGATATCCCGCTGGTTTTGTTAGATTTAAATTATCCTCCTGTTCTGTCCGCTTTGGAATTTTTCGGTGGTATGGATCTCGTGCATGATATGGATAAACGCAACTTGTTGACACTTCCACAAGCCCTACCCGATTTAAGGTATTCGCCGCTAAGCGCAAATCAAGATATGCAATACGATTTACTTGCAAACAACAAAATTGTGGGAAAGGAATTTGGAATTAATTCGTCACACAGCATCTACTCACCGGATGGAATTATCCCCAACATCACTGCTGGGCAAACACTATTTTTGATAATCGATCCACAGCCAAATGATCACAATCGGTTTCAGTTTCCTATCATAAAACATCGCCAATCGAGCCTCATCCCAATTCCAAATAACCTGGGTGGTGATGAGGATCAACAAGCGACACTTCAAGGTCTTTCTATCGATATAAAACGGTCATTGATCCAGGCGGCGAATAATAAGAACTACTCCCACAATCCAGAACTGGCAAGGATCGTTTTATTGGGTGGGAACCTACCAGACAGCACCTGGGGTGTTCCCGAGATGGCGCGGGCAGCCTTTCAATACATTAATGCCCACCCCTGGATTCACCCAATAAACCCCCACGAATTGAATTCGCTTCCACATAGTTCAAGCTATTCTATAACAAACTTAGGTGTTGCTAAATCAGGATATCCATCAGAATTTAAAGATAACCCAAATTCGGTGATCATGAATGCACTTATAAATTTGCCGCATAATTTATTGGGTAAGGCAGCCTGGGATACTTATTGGGCATTTTTTAATCCTGTTTACCCGTACCATCCAGAACTGGTTGATTTACGGTCGAAATACATCCCCCAATTATTGGTCTTAATTGAAGCCGCCAAATGGTCAATAAATCCTTACCGGAAGATAACATGCAGTTTTGACATCGACTTCGATGGTGAGGCAGAGTGTTTGCTCGCATCTGAGACTTCCTTCACAGTAATTGAACCGGTAGGAGGATATATTTCCTTTATGTTCTTTCAGAACATGAATGGTCCCCACCAAATAATTGGACCCTCCTCTCAATTCATCACCGGGACCTCCGACCCGATTTTCTGGGATCTCTCAGGAGGAATTCAGGCTGATCCCAGGGTGATACATGGCGCCTTTGAAGATCCAGACGTTATCTTCGAAATTGAAATAAATTCTGATGGAATAAGCCTGATCGATCCCGCCAATCTTATCTCCAAACATTTTGAGCTAAAGCCAACTGGACTAACCTTTGAATTCCAACTCGACCCAAACCTTAAACACTACACGACAGATATTCCTGTTGTGATTGATCCGTGGCAGATGTATGGGAAGGATTGGGAAGAAGGTTACGGATTTTCTGCTGCACCAAATGAGGTATCATGGGATTTTGATCTTGCCTCCCCATTTGTGATTCGGACAACCGGGAATATGACCGTCGCTTCATTCCTTCAATCTCGCGAATATTTTTCGGCACCCGAAAATCCAAATTTAGATTATCCAACCGGGCACTTCTTACCTTTTCCGGTATCATTAGTTACCATTTCAAACCCTACAAATTTTTCGGTTGATTTTATTTTTAATGACAAATAGGAATGGCTAAAATGCAGTTAAATAAATTCGAACATCTTCGAAACCAAATACAAGAACTTTATCGCATTGGCGATTATCCAACAGCCCTGGATCTGGTTGAAACCAATTTATCTATTTATCCTGACCAGAAATATTTCCTTTTATATTGGCGATTAACCCTTGCTTCCCAACAAGGTGATTTTCAAACAGCCATCTCTGCACTGCAGGAGATGATTGATGACGGATATTGGATGAATGAAGCGCTGCTTCGAATTCCCCCATCTTTGGAGCCGCTTCAAGAGGTTGATGAATTTGAAAAACTTGTCCAGATGAATAATCAACTTCGTAAAATTGATGAAGGCAGTCTTTATCCAATCCTGGTTTCACGGCCCGAAAGTGGATGTTTACCTGAAGATAATCCCTGCCCCATGCTGCTCGCCTTTCATGCAAATGCATCAATGGCACCGATTTCATTCGACTTCTGGGTTTCCGCTGCTAAACAAGGCTGGCTGGTAGCTGCACCACAATCCTTTCAAGCGATGTGGAAAGGCGCCTACACATGGGATGACATGCAAATTGCCACCGCTGAAATCAAAGGACACTATCGTTCTCTTACTCAGAATTACCAAATCGATGGCGATAAAACAGTCCTATCTGGCCTGGTGGGTGGCGCGGAAATCGCTCTTTGTTTAGCTTTGAGGCGGAAATTAAATTGATCGGTTTTATCGTAATAAATCCGCAGGGCAGCATCACTTCTGTATTGGATGAATGTATCTCCCCTTCTGTTGACTATTCATCATTTGGTATACGGGGATACTTCATTTATGGAGAAAAAGTTGAAGAAAGTCCAGAAGACAGCATAAAGGAAATAATCATAACTCTGAATGAACTTGGTATTGAATGCAAATCCGAACAAGTCCCTCAAGCTGGTTTTGCATTTGAAAGCACCTATAGTACCAGCCTGCTCAATGGGTTGAATTATTTGATGAGTAATAAATTCTTATCGGTATAAATGATGGGACTCAATAAATTTATACACCTTCTCAGGCAGAAAGTAGCGATAACCCCGCTCTTGCGCTATGCGGTCTCGTATTCGAGAAGATGATATCTCCAACAATGGCGCGCTGATAAACCTCACCTTCTCAGTTATCCCGGGCAATTCATTTTCCAATTCGGTTAAATTTGGTTCATTTCCCGGTCTGCACATCACCCCAATTTCATCACAAGCCGCGACCAGTTTATTCGGCTGATGCCAGGTGGGTAAAGTGACTAACGAATCGCCTCCCATTAAATAACACAATACTGAATTGGGATGCTGGTTGTGCAATAAGTTCACAGTATCCAATGCATAATGCGGCGCTGGGCGGTTGATGTCCACTTCGGAAAAGCTGAACTTATCATCATTATAAATAGCCGCTTTCACCATTTCCAAACGCTGTACGAGTGTAGCCATTTCCTGTGTTTTTTTATGGGGAGGATCTGGCGTAAGAACCCATAATATCGTATCCAGTTCCAAAACTTCAAGTGCTTCAGATGCCAGTATCTGGTGACCGACATGTGGCGGATCAAATGTACCTCCAAAAACTCCAATCCGAGTATTTTAATTTTGCCATTCTAGCTCATGCTCACCGATATAAATCGTATCCCCTACTTTTACCCCGCTATCCCGCAGAGCCTCATCAATTCCCAGGGTTTCCAATATCCGCTGAAACCTGCGGATAGATTTAAAATGTTCCCAATAAGTCATTACGGCAGCGCGTTCGATCGCTTCTCCTGAGATGCGCCAACCCCCATCTTCTGGATTTATTTCAAAATCTTGCGGATCAGTATCAAACTTGTATAAGGGTTTCTCGATAACATCCACTAGCTCCGGGATCTTCTCCAGAACTTGTGAAACGCTGTACAGTAATTCTTTTAAATTTATTCTGGATAAAGCTGATATTGGAAAAAGATCATTGCCACCTGTTAATTCTCTACCAGGAATATCCACTATGGCAAGAAATTCCTCCTGAAACTTTGGCCAGCGTGCATCCGCCTCAGGGATATCGATTTTATTATACGCAACAACTTGCGGTTTCTTCCCCAGGTCTGGATCAAACAAAGCCAGCTCGCTGTTGATCTGGAAAAAATCAAGCAGCGGGTTAGCTGAAGTCCCATCCAGAAGATGGATGATCACTTTCGTCCGTTGAATATGCCGTAAGAATTCATGTCCCAGTCCTACCCCTTGATGAGCGCCTTCAATAAGACCAGGAATATCAGCTAACACCAGTTCTGTTTCCGCGTCAATTCTTGCTACACCCAGATTCGGTTCAATAGTCGTAAAAGGATAGGCGCCAATTTTAGGTTTTGCGTTTGTTACTACAGACAACAGAGTAGATTTTCCTGCATTTGGAACCCCGACAATACCAATATCTGCGATTAAATCTTAATTCCAACCGCAAATTAAGTTCAATCCCAGGTTCACCACGTTCACCTACTCGGGGTACTTGGCGTTTTGATGAAGCAAAACGGGCATTTCCTCTACCCCCGCGTCCGCCTTTTACAAGGACCAGTTTTTGCCCATTTTCAACCAGGTCACCCAATACATCATCATTAAGTTCGTTAAATATAATTGTTCCTGCAGGGACGTTTATGATCAAATCTTCGCCCGCTTTTCCAGTTTTATTGTTTGTTCCCCCGTTTTTACCATCTTGAGCAACGAAGCTGTGTTTATAACGAAAGTGAGCCAGAGTATTTAGGGTTGGCAGCGTTTCCAAGATAATATCCCCGCCTCTTCCCCCATCACCGCCATCCGGACCGCCGCGTGGAACAAATTTCTCGCGACGGAAATGGATCGCGCCGTCCCCGCCCTTACCTGAACAGACAGATATCGTAGCTGTATCAATGAACATCGTTTTGGTTACATATTTGCGAAAAAGTAGGTTTTTCAGGAACTCAGAGCGATTATACCTCACGCATTAACATGATTGTGCACTCCTTGTGTCGATTTGCACAAATGGAAATTTTATGGTAAATTCAATTCCATCGCTGTATTAACTACCTAGACTTAAGGTGTGGAGGAAATCAATGAGCGGAAAAGAAATCCCGGATATTATTGTCAGCCGATTACCATTATATTTACGTTCACTTCAGCGGATGAATGAGGAGAACCGAAAGGTTACCTCTTCTCAGGAATTAGGTGAAAGGTTGGGAATATCAGCTGCCCAAATCCGAAAGGATTTATCTCAATTTGGTGAATTTGGAAAGCAAGGTACTGGATATAATATTGATTTCCTAATTGAACAGCTCAGCAAAATCCTGCATATCGATCAAGAATGGGAGGTAGTTGTAGTAGGAGCTGGCGATATTGGCAGCGCTGTCGCCAGGTATAAAGGTTTCCAGAATTGCGGGTTCCGTGTCGCGATGATTTTTGATGATAATCCCGGGAAGATTGGTACACGAATTGGTGAATTCACCGTTGGTGATGCAAACAACCTGACGGACTCAATAAAAGAAGCCAGTATCCAAGTTGCAATGATTGCTGTCCCGGTATCAAATGCTCAAAATGTTGCCGATCGATTGGTCGAAGCCGGAATTAAGGCAATCTTGAATTACGCCCCAATAAACCTGAATATTCCTGCAGATGTGAATGTGCAGTACATTGATCCTTCAATCCATTTACAACGGATGACTTATTATTTGGATTAAAAATAACTAAACGGTAACCAGGTTACGCCGGATAAGCGGGAACATCCCTAATCCTCTAAAAGCCCCCTCGGCCGTGCATACAGTTGGGTTGTCTACCAAATAGGCAGGCACACCCAATTCTTTCGTCAAAAGTTTATCAATACCTCTCAACAAGGCGCCCCCTCCTGTTACAGCTACGCCGCGATCGATAATATCGGACACTAATTCTGGTGGGGTTTTTTCCAACACCCTGCGTGCAGTTTCAACAATATCGACCAGGGGGTCTTGCAGCGCTTCTACAACTTCTCCGGTAGTTAAGGTTGCAGGTCGGGGGAGTCCAGATACCTGGTCCTGTCCTTGAATGTTGATACTAGCTTCTTGATCCTGCGGAACAGCCGCACCAATCTTTATTTTGATTTGTTCAGCCGTTAATTGTCCGATGATCAAGCCGTATTTTTTACGCACGTAAGAAATGACGGCTTCATCCAGGGCCATACCGCCTGCTCTTAACGTATCAGCGGCAACAATACCATACATCGCCATCACTGCTGCCTGTGTAGCGCCTGCTCCTAAACAAAGTATCATATTCCCGGAAGGTGTGCCAATGGGTAAATCCACACCAATGGCAGCTGCGAGCGGCTGTTGAATGAGGATCGCCTCCCGGCTGCCGGCTTGCAGGATTGCTTCGTGGACCGCCCGGCTTTCTACGCTTGTAACGCCATGAGGAACTGTGATCATTACACGCGGTCGAAAAATCCGCATTGGTCCTCCAACTTTTCTCAGGACCGCTTCCAACATATATTCCGTTACTTCATAATCTGCAATAACTCCATTAAATAATGGTCGCGAGATTTCCAGGGACTCAGGAACTCTCCCCATCATATCCTGCGCTTCCTGACCCCAGGCTACCATCTTCTGTTCTTCTGTTACAATAGCCGCTACGTTGGGTTCTTCCAATACGATATGACTCCCCTCAGCTACACGTATGAAATAAGTTCCAAGGTCAATGCCCAGATCCTTAGTGAATAATGCCATTGATATTAATCCTGTTCCTGTTCCATTCCAGGTATACCCCGTCTTTTCCGACCACCCCGGTATCTGCGGGCTGCTTCCAAGCGTAAATTGGATCTTTTCAGTGCCGCCTCCATGGCTAAATACTCATCAGTATCAGGAGGCGGTCCCTTCGCAAGGATTTCTTCCGCCCTTCTTTTAGCAGCTTGTGCGCGTGAAATGTCAATCTCGTCCACGTTCTCAGCAGCATCCGCTAAAACCGTGATGATATCTGGCTGGACTTCAATAATCCCGCCAGATACAGTGAAATCCTGCTCATTCTCCCCTTTGCGAACTTTGATAATTCCCATGCGTATCGTTGAAAGCAGCGGGGCGTGATTCGGTAATATTCCCAGCTCCCCAGCTTCACCGGGCACAATTACTATATCGGCATCCCCTTCAAAAACCATACGGTCTTGTGAGACAATTTCACATCTTATGGGCATTATTAACTCACGTTTCCCTATTCATCATAATATAAATCTAATACGATAAAAAATGAGTATTAAAACTAATCCTCGCGTTCAAGCCGTTCCGCTTTTTCTACCGCGTTATCAATCGTACCGACCATCATGAATGCCATTTCCGGTATATCATCATGTTTCCCATCCAGTATTTCACGGAAGCCTCGTATCGTTTCTTTTAATGGTACGTACTTCCCATCCGTCCCTGTGAACTGTTGAGCGACGAAGAAGGGTTGTGAAAAGAAACGTTCGATCTTCCTCGCTCTCGAAACAATGAGTTTATCGTCTTCGCTTAATTCATCCACACCCAGAATAGCAATGATATCCTGAAGATCTTTATAGCGCTGCAGGACTTGTTGTACCTCACGTGCGGTGGTGTAATGATTTTCACCAACAATCACTGGATCTAAAATTCGCGAAGTAGAAGCTAATGGATCAACCGCCGGGTATATCCCTTTCTCAACGATTGCACGTTCGAGTGCGATGGTCGCATCCAGGTGTGTGAATGTCGCCACAGGCGCGGGATCTGAATAGTCGTCCGCAGGGACATAAACCGCCTGCATGGATGTGATAGAACCCGTCCGTGTCGATGTAATTCGTTCCTGTAATTCTCCCATCTCGGTTGCCAGCGTCGGTTGGTAACCAACCGCAGACGGCATACGCCCTAACAAAGCTGATACTTCTGAACCAGACATACTGAATCGGAAAATATTATCAATGAATAGCAGGACATCCCGCCCCTGATCTCGGAAATACTCAGCCATAGCCAGCGCTGAAAGTCCTACTCGCAGGCGCACACCAGGCGGCTCATTCATCTGCCCGTAAACCATCACGGTATCTTTCATAACACCGGACTCGAGCATCTCTCGGTACAATTGGGTTCCTTCGCGAGTTCGCTCTCCAACACCTGCGAAGACAGAATTGCCTTGATGCTCAATAGCAATCGAGCGGATCAATTCCATGATAATGACCGTTTTTCCAACACCCGCACCGCCGAAAATTCCAGTTTTACCACCCTTCGTAAAAGGAGCAATCAAATCGATGACTTTAACCCCTGTTTCGAATACCTCAACCCTGGTAGATTGCTCATCAAAAGTCGGAGCCAAACGATGGATTGGATAGTAAAGCTCTGCGTTAACTTCACCTTTATTATCAACCGGTTCTCCCAAAACATTGAACACACGTCCTAATGTTTCAGGACCTACAGGTACACGAATTGGACTTCCAGTCGCGAATGCATCTCTGCCTCGTTTGTAGTCCATCCGTGGCGTCCATCGCCACCGTGCGTACCCAGTTGTTCCCAAGATGTTTCTGCACCTCTAAAATTAAGGGTTCACCACCATCACCAGTGGGAACTTCAATTGCTTCATAAATCTCAGGCAGTTGGTCGGGTGAGAATTCCACATCAACAACGCCACCCAGTATTTGTACGACTGCTCCTTTATTTTTTGCCATCCGTGCCTCCGTCAAGATTTGGCTAATGCTTCAACACCACCAGCAATATCTAACATTTCATTTGTAATTGTTTGTTGTCTGGCCTTGTTATATTCCAACTGCAGCGCTTCTGCTAAAGCTGTGGCGCTGTCTGTCGCGTTCCTCATGGCTACCATGCGAGCCGCATGCTCACTGGCTAGAGACTCAAGAATTGATTGGTAAACTTGCAATGCAGTGAATCTGGGGATAATTTCATCCAGAATTTGTGACCGACCTGGTTCATAAATATATGTTGCGGCAAGACTGCGCTCCGCCTTGCTAAAAGCTTCTACCCGGTCTCACCAGTTTCCACTTCCAAGGGGAGCAGCTTTTTCAAAGTAGGTACCTGTAAAACGAGATTGACAAAATCCGTATAAACCAGGTAAACCTCATCAACATTTCCTTCTAAAAATTCATCCACTGCCAAACGGCCAATTGCTGATACATCTGCGAATGAAGGATCAGCAGGTAGATTGCTGAACTCTGCCATCACATCCTTCCTGCGCCGAAGCAGTAAATCCCGACCTTTCCGACCCACGGTAATATATCGCACAGGCACTGTAAAATTATTAAAGTTCTCCAGTGTGAAGCGAACAATATTCGTCGTATAGGGTCCCGCTAAGCCTCTGTCCCCAGTGATCATTAATGCCAGTACATTTTTTGTTTCGTTACGTTTAGTCAGCAGGGGATGTAATGTCTCCCTTCCGGGCTGGGCCGCGATATGAGTTAATACCTGCCATGCTTTAGATGCATACGGCCGTGTATCCATCATAGCCTGCATGGCTTTACGGACTTTGCTTGCACTCACGGCTTCCAAAGCACGCGTCACCTGCGAAATATTCTTTACACTTTGTATACGTAATCGTACTTCTCTTGTGTTTGGCATATCATTTACAACTTAGAAAACTAATACAGCCTTTTTCTATGAATACAGCGGTGATTACTGCCAGGTGCTGCTGAAAGCATCTAGCGCTGTACGTAATTTAATCTCCGTATCTTCTTCGATCACATTCTTTTCGGCAATATCTTTGCCAATATCTGGGTAAGAAGTATTCATAAACCGGACCAATGAGGTTTCCCAGGTGCGCATGCGGTCGATAGGGACTTCATCGGCAAAACCGTTCGTTCCAGCATATATCATGATTACCTGGTTTTCCAAGGAGACCGGTTCATATTGTGGCTGTTTTAGAATTTCCTGCAAATGCTGTCCTCTATTCAATTGAGCTTGTGTAGATTTGTCCAGATCAGATCCAAATTGCGCAAACGCCGCTAATTCCCGGAACGAAGCCATATCTAATCGTAAGACGACCAGCTACCTGCCGCATTGATTTTGCTTGCGCATCGCCGCCCACTCGTGATACAGATAGACCAACATTGATCGCCGGCCGAATACCAGCATAAAACAAGTTATTTTCAAGGTAAATTTGACCATCTGTGATAGAAATCACATTGGTTGGGACATAAGCTGAAACATCACCTAACAAAGTCTCAATAATTGGCAGCGCTGTTAGTGAACCGCCTGTGCCGCGCAACTTTTAATATCTTATATTCATCCGAATTTTCCATCTCGCTCAGAGCGACTTCAGCATCATGAATTGCGATGGGTCCATCATATACTTCGCCATTTACAGCCTCAGCACTTCAGCCTGCTCACCAGAAAATTCATTTGGAACGATCACGAATTTATCGGCTAATCGAGCTGCTCTTTCCAGCAGCCGTGAATGCAAATAGAATACATCACCCGGATATGCCTCACGTCCAGGTGGTCGCCGTAATAATAATGAGACCTGACGATAAGCCCAGGCATGCTTGGATAGGTCATCAAACACAACCAATGCATCCCCGCCGTGTTCCATAAATTCTTCACCCATTGCACAGCCAGCGTATGGAGCGATATACTGCAGTGCGGCTGGTTCATCCGCTGCAGCAATCACCACGATTGTATATTCCATAGCGCCACGACGTTCCAGGGTGGCGACCGTACGTGCAATGGCAGCTTTTTTCTGTCCGATCGCAACATAAATGCAGATCAGATCTTTTCCTTTCTGATTGATAATCGTATCGATGGCAATCGCGGTTTTGCCTGTTTGGCGGTCACCAATGATTAATTCACGCTGTCCACGCCCAATTGGAATCATTGAATCGATCGCCTTTATCCCAGTTTGCACCGGGGTATCAACATCTCTGCGCGCATACTACTCCTGGGGCGATACGTTCGATAGGACGAAAATTTTCAAATTTTAATGGGCCTTTCCCGTCCACTGGTTCACCCAAAGCATTGACAACCCGTCCAATTAATCCATCGCCGACCGGAACGGATGAAATACGACCTGTAGAACGAACCGCCATACCTTCCTCGATTTCTGAATACTCACCCATAATGATCACGCCAACATTATCATTTTCCAGGTTGAACGCGGTACCCATAACGCCATTTTCAAATTGAACTAATTCTTGTGCGCGTACATCTGACAGACCCCCTACCAGCGCGATACCATCCCCATCTTCCAGCACATAACCAATATCACGGACTTCCAACGAAGGTTCAAAGTCATCAATTTGTTTTTTAAGGTCGTTGGTAATTTGATTGATCAGATCGGACATCTTGCCTCCACACCAGTTTTACAAACTTTTGTCTTAATAATATCCAATTTCCATTGGGAATGAGGATCACTTTACATACCACCGCCCGGGTCTAATATAAGCTCCCGGCAGCGTTAACTTTTGCACTTCACATCTTCAAAAAGTGCAATGTTTCTATCATATTTAATAATTCCTCCAATAGATGGACAAATGATACCTGAAAGGAATGATATTGTCTAGTTTTGTAAATATTTTATGCCTACTTCATTGAAGAATTTTGTTCTGGCGGGTGACTTTTTGCATCTACACCGAGTTCTTGTGAACGGAGATAGGCTGCCCATATCGCGCGTGAAATTGCGGTTCGGAAACCTGCCTTATCCAGGTAATAAAGCGCAGCCGCAGAAGTGCCTCCTGGGGAAGTAACCTCGTTTCGCAGCCTCGCCAGATGAACGGGGTCTTCTCGTTCTTCGTAATAGTCCACTGATCCTCTAACCGTTTGGGCGACTAGTTTTTCTGCAATTCTTCTGGGAAATCCTAAATGAACGCCGGCATCAACCATTGCTTCCATGAATAGGAACACGTAAGATGGTCCGGTCCCTGACACAGCAGTCGCCATGTCCAGGTAGTATTCCTCTTCCACCAGGACTTCCTCACCCAACGCCAGTAGAATCTCGCCGCGCCATTTTCATTTGTTCCTCCGTCACTTTTGGTGAGCAGGTCCAAACAGTGATACCTTTTCCAATTTGGGCAGGTGTATTTGGCATACAGCGCACAACCATATCATGCCCGCAGCTGGCGCTGATTTTATCGATCGTTGCTCCAGCCACAATAGACATTAACAAAGCGCCCGGTTTTGTAGAACCACATATACCACTCAGTACCCGCTCCAATCGTTGTGGTTTTACTGCCAGAATTATGATGTCTGAATCAGATGCCGCTTCTGCGTTATCCGAATTAACATTTAATTCTATAAATGGATGCTAATTCATCCAATCTTTCCTGGCGCGGACCAGCTGCGATGATCGACTCAGGTCTGGCAACATCCTGATTAATTAATCCGTATATCATTCCTTCTGCCATAGCGCCTGGACCGATAAACGCTAACTTTCGATTTTCTATCATGGAAATTTACCTTTTCTATTGAAAGTATTGAAGCGCCAATTTTAACCGGGATTCCAAATCCTCTGGCGCATCTCTCGGTATGGCCTGTAAAGCAGTTTGTGCCTCAACAATACTGTATCCCAAGGCGGTAAGCGCAGCCAATACTTCCGCATCGACTTCAGCGGTCACAGAATGCGGTACGATAATATACTCAGAGGGGATTTGGTCTTGCAGCTGCAGAATTATCTTTTGGGCCGTTTTTTTCCCGATACCAGGTACCTGGAAAAGAACATCAGTTTGATCCATCAGTATCGCATTTCTAATTTCGTCAACCCCTAACATCGAAAGGACAGCTAATCCAAGCCGTGGACCAACACCATTTACCCCCAACAGAAGTGTGAATAATTCTTTCTCGTCTTTCGTTTCAAAGCCATACAATGTCAAAGAGTCTTCTCGGACGATAAGATTGGTATTGAGAAATATCCGATCTCCGGATTGGTGCTGGTCTTTGAAAGGTAAAGGTACGAAAACCTCAATCCCAACACCGCCAACCTCGATGACTAAACTGTTTGTATCAATTTCAAGGACTCGTCCACTTATACTCGCAATCATCTTTCAATCATCCATTCTCATACAATCGTTTAGACTTCGCGCTGTGAATATGGCAAATCGCCACAGCAAGCGCATCAGCTGCATCATCTGGTTTCGGAATTTCTTTCAATAACAGCAATGCTTTAACCATTTGTTGAATTTGATTCTTATCGGCTTTACCATAACCAGTAACTGCTTGTTTCACTTCCAAGGGTGTGTACTCTGTAATACCAACGTTCGTTTCCGCCAATGCCAGCATGGCAACCCCTCGCCCTTGACCAACACTTATCGCGGTCCGTACATTACGTTGAAAAAATAATTTCTCCACCGCTCCGCTATCTGGACGATGGAGATTTGATAATTCCACTAGTCTATGATATATGACCGACAATCGCTCAGAAATTGGTAGTTTGGAAGATGTTTCGATTACACCATAGTCAATCGCTTCCAGACTCCCACCTCCATTTTCCCGAACCAGTCCATATCCTGTCGAGGCTGTTCCCGGATCTATTCCAATCACCAACATACTTTATCAAGCTGCTTCCAGTTCAGCCATTATCTGATCGGTCAGCAGCATATTTGAAAATACTCGCTGGACATCCTCCAAATCTTCCAACGCTTCAATAACTCTCAGAACCTGTACAGTTTCTTCCACGCCAAGTTCGGTTTCATTATTCGGTATCATACGCAGTTCAGCGTCTTGCGCCTCAATGCCGGCTTCTTTCAATCGGTCGCTGATTTCTTTAAAGATTCAACCGCGGCTATAATCTCAACCAGATCATCCACAAATGTCACATCGTCAGCGCCTGCTTCAACAGCAAGTTCAAAGATTGCATCTGAATCGTGGTCACTTAGCGGGAAAGCGAAGTAAGAAATCCTGGTAAACTGCCATCCCACTGCACCCGCTTCTGCAAAATTTCCACCGAATCGGCTGAGCGTATGTCGAATATCTGCAACCGCCCGGTTTCGATTATCTGTTACGCATTCCATCATCAGAGCAATCCCATGCGGGGCATATCCTTCATACGTGATTTCATCAATTTGAACCCCGTCTTTTAACTCTCCAGTGCCGCGTTTTATCGCCCTTTCAATACCATCTTTCGGCATATTCTGGGACTTTGCTCTATCGATTGCATACTGCAGCCGTAAATTCATAGTTGGGTCTCCCCCACCATCACGCGCAGCAACAGTAATTTCTTTGGCAAGCTTTGTAAAAATTTGTCCCCGCTTGGCATCAGCAGCGCCTTTCTTGCGCCGAATGGTCGACCAATGCGAATGTCCAGACATAGTTTTATCTCCTGCTGTAGATTTTACATGTGTATTCTTTAAAAATATTACTCGACAAAATTATACCAAACCAGTACATTTACAAGTTATGATTTTGTTCTAAACTTTTTTATTTGTCCTCTTTTGTTGTAGTAAACAATTTCAGCGTCTAACTCGATGATGATCACACCAAAATAAAAGGGGTTGTCCCTTTCAACCAGACAACCCCTCAGGTCGTGAAAATTTACCTAATTTGGTTTTTTGCCTTCGTCCTTAATAAATACATCCACCATCTCACGCGCAACATCATCCTTATACTGCTTTGGCGGACTCTTCATAAAGTATGCTGCTGGTCCATATAAGGGACCTGAAATTCCGCGATCCAATGCAAGTTTTGCGCAGCGTACTGCGTCAATAATTACCCCAGCCGAATTTGGCGAATCCCAGACTTCCAGTTTGGCTTCCAGGTTTAAAGGCACATCGCCGAATGTCGTGCCTTCCATACGGATATGGCAAAATTTACGATCGGTGAGCCAGGGTACGTAATCGCTGGGACCTACATGGACATTATCTTTGTCCAACTCATAAGGCAGCATGCTTGTCACGGCATTTGTTTTGGATATCTTTTTTGATTCCAAGCGTTCTCTTTCCAACATATTGATGAAATCTGTATTTCCACCGAAATTCAACTGGTATGTACGGTCCAATTTAATGCCGCGATCCACAAATAGACTGGTGAGTACACGATGGAGTATGGTTGCTCCAAATTGGCTTTTAATATCGTCGCCAATAATCGGTAAGCCGCGCTCTTTGAAACGACCGATCCAATAATCCTGACTGGCAATAAAGACGGGTATACCATTTACAAATGCACAGCCCGCGTCCAATACCTGTTCGACATACCACTTTGTAGCCATTTCAGATCCAACAGGTAAATAATTCACAACCACATCTGTTTTCGTTTTCTTTAATATACCGACTATATCAGCGGTTGGTCCAGGCGCTTTTTTGACCATATCTTTTATATATTTACCCAAACCATCATGAGTCATACCACGCGCGACCTTGACCTTCAATTTTGGTACTTTCGAGAATTGGTAAGTGTTATTGGGATACGCGTATATCGCTTCGCTCAGGTCTTTACCCACTTTTGTTTGTACAACATCAAAAGCTGCTGTGAACTCAATATCCCGAATATGATAACCACCCAGGTTGACGTGCATAATTCCAGGCAACTGGTCATCATCTTTGGCATCTTTGTAATAATTAACTCCCTGTACTAGAGACGAAGCGCAGTTACCCACCCCGATGATTGCGACTCTCACTTTTTCGTTTTCACTCATTAAGCTCTCCTGTAATAGATTGATGCAATTCAATTTGCGATCGTCATTATAACTTGGAATCCTTCACAATCCAAATCAAAGCTTAACCATTAAACAATGCCGAATATTACTATGCGCAATGACTGCGATTCTTGCAATGTTTGATTGTTTATTTTGCGCTTACCCAAAAACGATATCGTCTTGCCAAAGCGATTTGGCTGGATTATAATCCTGACGCTCTAAAAAGACGATCATCGGGGCGTGGCTCAGTCCGGTAGAGCGCACGGTTCGGGTCCGTGAGGTCGGCGGTTCAAATCCGCCCGCCCCGACAAAACATAACCTCTGACCCTAGGG
Source organism: uncultured Chloroflexia bacterium (assembly GCA_963753725.1). Classification (GTDB taxonomy): domain Bacteria; phylum Chloroflexota; class Anaerolineae; order Anaerolineales; family UBA4823; genus CAVWDI01. Next base: position 393,690 of record CAVWDI010000017.1, read on the forward strand.
ATACCCCTGAAACACTATCCTTGGGGTCAAAGGTAACGGGGAAATCAAAAAAGCGTTTTACCACTGACCTAAAGGTTCTTGAAGTACTCTGGCATAAAAAAAGCCTGTTCTAAATTATCGAAACTGTTTCGATAATTATCATCACTGGCACAAGTGTACCGGAGGAACCAAGGATGAAAAACCACAAAATTACTTTCTCTCAAGCCCTAGAAGGTTACAAACTTTATTTCAATTCTCGCCACTTAAGTCCACTTAACTTACCGAGATTACACTAATTCCTATCGAAAATTTGCGAAATTTCTCGGTAATGATCCACCCATCGAAGATATCAATTTAAAGCAGGTAGAAGCCTTTCTGGCGGCTCAGGAAGTCAGCAACAAAACAATTCTCAACTACCATACTGGTCTCTCCGCTCTATGGACCTGGGCCCTCAAAGATGGCCTGGTTAAAGAAGAAATTCTCCATAAAGTTACCCGACCCAAACCTGAAAAGCGCGAGGTCAAACCCTATTCTGAAGTCGATATTCGCGCTATGCTGGGTGCTCTGGATAAATCAAAATCCTACACTCGACCTGGAAAACGTGAATCTGACCATTCACTCACTACAGCTATACGTAACAGGTCCATTATCCTTCTTCTTCTCGATACTGGTATACGTTCCTCTGAACTCTGTGACCTCCGGATCCACCACGCAGATCTAACCAATCGCCACATCCTGGTTATGGGGAAAGGTAGCAAGGAACGTATGCTCCCCTTTTGTTCCCGCACCGGCCGTGCACTTTGGCGATACCTGGCTGCTAGAAAGGAAGATACAGCTGAGAATTTTTTATTTCTCACCGATTTTGAAACTCCCTTTGTCCGTGATCACCTGCGTAAAACACTATGGAGAATCGGTCAGCGCGCTGGAGTTTCCGGAGCAGGTGTCCATCGCTTCCGCCATACCTTCGCAATCAACTTTCTCCGCAATGGAGGTGATCCGTATTCGCTCCAGCGTCTGCTTGGTCACTCCACAATGGAGATGGTCCTTCGCTACTTCTCAATCGCTCAGGCAGACCTGGACAAAAATCATAAACTTGCTTCACCAGTGGATAATTGGCGATTATGAATATTGATAAATAGTAAAAGGCTGTCATAATAAAAGGACAGCCTTTATTATTTTCTAATCAATCTATTTTTCCGTTTCGATCAATGCGGTTTATTTTTCTCCAGTTATTTTTTTGTCAAGATATTGAATGAAAGTCTTAGCAATATGGATAGATAACATTGCCTCATTTTCGTCCAATATTTGTTCATTGGGATGGGCCAGGCTTGCATGATTTCTAATTGTATTAAGTGCATCTAGAATATTTGCCATCGATCGTAATATCTTTTTGATTTCATCTCTTCTGGAACCAAAATCTCTTATAGTTGGATGTTGATTTTGAAGTAGTTTGAAGAGATTAGTGATACTTGCATCCTTCGAGTAAGTAATATTTTCTTCATCACATAATGCTTCTAAATATCCATGAAAAGCGGTGTGGATTCTATCCACTGCATTTGAAGGACCTTTTTCATTTATCAATATTTCTGCATCAGTTAGCGATTGAATAACAGCTTCTTTTGCCGATTTCGGAGTTCTTATTTCGACAATTGAAATATTGTCAAGTTGTTTGATTATTGTCTCTATCTTTCTAGCGTTTTCATTGGTTCTTAATTCAGAAGAATTCGGTGGATATTTTTTAATATCCCTCGGAGAATTTTAACCTGTGTTTTGGGATCTGATGTTTCAAGAATTTGTATAAATCTATCACAAGTGTTACCCTCTATTTTATATGTATCAATTTCCAAATCGCAAAATTCTCTATAAAACTCATAATGGGTGCGATAATTAAAATCTCCTAGGTATCCAGCTTCTACTCCAATATATTGATTGACTAAAAAATAAATATCAGACTGCTTCATTGTGTCATCATTATATTATTAATTATCCCCCAACGTGTAGCCTTCAAAAAGCCCTCTCACCAGGGCTTTTTTCATTCTCACTTCCAATTACCAATAGGTGATTTCCCAAATTCCTCCCAATAATATATTGACACAGAACATACGTTCTATCTATAATCCAATAAAACAATCCACAAAGGAGTTTTCACCCATGCCCACCGATTACCTCCAGCGCATTGTCAACCTCGAACGCCGCGACTACGACGCTATCAAACAGGTCGCCCAGGACAAAGGTCTCGGCGGTAAAGGTTTTTCCGCCGCCCTGCGCCTGATCATCCGCGAATGGCAGGATCTAAAATCCAGAGTAACCTTCCCAAATCGCTAGTCCAATCTTGTCATTTTCGTGTTCCCTCTCTCTCCCGCGAAGCAGCGATTTGCGTAGCGTCCCGCTCGCGCCGCATCCCACGGCAAGTGGGAGCACTTTGCGGGATCCCACCGGTGCGGATTCCTGGAGCCTCCCCAGGATCCGCCCCACTACCTTCTCTCCAGCAGCAGATCTCCCAATCTCAAGAATGGTCAACAGCCTTTAACCTCTGGCTCGAATCCCACCCCTCACCCAACACCCATCGCTCATATCGCAAATCCTGGGAGCTTTTCCTGGATTTCACCCATAAAAAACCCTGGCAAATCTCCAAATCCGATATTGCCTCCTGGGTCTCCGATCTCCGCGCTCAGCATCTCACTCAGAGACCATCAACCTCCGCCTGGCAGCCCTCTCTTCCTTTTACACCTACGTCACCCAAACCTATACTCACCTCTCTCCCGAAGGCATGGAGCAGCCCCTCTATCACTACAATCCCATCAAAGCCGTCCCGCGCCCCAAGATCAATCCTTACGGCAAAGCCCGCTGCCTCACCATCGACCAGGCGCGCGCCTTCCTCCATTCCATTCCGCGCTGGACCCTCCAGGGCAAGCGCGACTACGCCCTCTTCCTCGCCTACCTGGCCACCGGCCGGCGCAATTCCGAAATCAGAACCCTTCAATTTAAAGATTTTGAAATCAAGAGTTCTGTCCTGACCGCGAAGTGTTTTCCCACGGAGCGTCCCGCGTTTTATGCGGGAGCACAAGCGAAGGATCTTAAGAAATATCGTGAAGGAAATAGTGATGCTGTAGTTTTCTACCGCTGGCGCGGTAAAGGCAGCCAGCGCCAGGACTATTGTCCTCCACCCGTCTGGTCTGCAATCTTAGATTCTTTGAAAACATCCAATCGTCTTGAATCCATTTCCCCCTCTGAATATATCTTCATTCCTTTAAATAATAATGCCCGCCATCTTCCAAATGTTCGAGGCTCTAATACTTCTCAATCCCCCTCTCCTCCCAGATGGTCAACCGCCTCTTTAAAGAAATACCTCCGCCGCGCCGGTATCGATCCCACCCACATCACAGTCCATTCCCTCCGCCATACAGCCGCTCTCCTTCGCAAAGAAGCCGGCGACGATCTCCACGCCATCTCCTCATTCCTCGGTCACTCCAACCTCTCCATCACCCAGATTTACCTCCACAAAATAGAAAATCACCAGGATGCTTCTTGGCTGAAGGTTGAATCTTTACTCGGGCTTTCCTGACGCTTAGGTTTAGATTCGCTCCACATCACCGTCCATTCACGGAGCTTGTCCTGACCGCTACGCGTCCCTTTGGGAAAGTGTTTTCCAACGGATTTTAATCCGTGTTTTCTACGGGAGCGTCCCGCTCGCGCCGCATCCCGAGGAACGAGGGAGTTTTTTGCGGGAGCACTAACGAAGGACCTAAAAGCCCGCTTCTCAATCGAGAGACAGGCCTTGGTTAGATGCAGTGCATTATGTCATCAAGTTTACGATGCACACGTACCTGCACCCCACTCCTCTGGTACTCGACTAGTGCCTCCGAGGCACCAGCATCAGTGATGAGCTATTTGGTTGTTTTTGCACCCCCCATGTTCACTTCTGGTATTGTCCTACATCATATATAACCATTTGTCAAATGGATGGGGTGTTTTAATAAAGGGCTGATTTGATAACTGTTGAAACACATACCAACCATCTTCTTACCAGTGTTGAGATGCGAATGATCATATGGCACTCATCAATTAATTTGCTAACAACTAGTGGGACAAACCTCCTGAAAACTGGTTGTTGTTTTTCTTAAATATTTTAGATATAATGATAAATTAGAAAACAATAATATAAAGTTCTTCCATCGCAGGCAGTTTCGGTCTGTTCTGAAGCGACCGAAACAAAACGATTCTTTGACGACCGCATAATTTCTTGTGCGGTCTTTTAATTACCAATTATTCGAAAGGAGAGTGTAACTCAATCTTGAAAGTTTCCTATTCAATACACATAGTAATTGGAGGCGATTCAAATGAAATCCAAGTATTTCTTTAGTAAACTTTTTTGTATTGCAGTAGTATTCAGCATATTGCTGATCGCGGCTTTAATCCCCCTCGAATACAATAATATTAGCACACTGAGCTTTTTCGATGTGCAGTCCTCTGACAATCCTACCTTTCAAGTTAACCCGGACGATAATTCTGTATTAGGTGGGGGTTGGGGGGATAATGTTACTATTACGTTAACTGTGGACGATCCGAGCAATGGACCCGGCGTGGATTACTCGGAAGTGCAAACAGCATACGGCGAGGTTGAATTTAATATTGACTTTGATATCCAACCTGGTTTTCTTATCACGATGTCAGATGGAGATATCACCAAAGAGCACACAGTAGCTAACATAGAAGTACTCTCGATGGATATTGATAACGAGACGATTTCAGGAATAGCGAATATTGGAGATGAAGTTGAAGGAATTGAAATAGAGATAGTGCTAGGACCATGTGTTGAGATAGGGCAAGAGCCAAACTATGCAACACGATATGAGATCACTGATGGATCCGGTAATTGGCTTGCTGACTTTTCACAATCAGGGGGTGATCCTGGCGAAGAACAGACTTGTGATATTGATCCGTGGGTAGGCAATTTAGGTGACACTTGGCAAGAAGACGAAGATGGTGATAAAACTACCACCAAATTTACAGAGGCTAGGTTTAGAGTATATCCGGATGAAGATCGAGTCAGCACACGTAATTGGACGGAAGGTGATACATTAACATTGACGATTGACGATCCAGGCAACGGGGAAGGCATTGATTACACATACTATAGAACCGCACCTGATAGATTTCGATTTATCAGGTGTGTTAGACATCGTGCCCGGGTTTCGGTTGACCATGACAGACGGCATTTTCATTAAGGCGCATATTGTGACAGACCTGCAGGTACTCTCTATGGATCCTGAAAGCGATCAGGTCTCAGGGTTAGCAGCCGAAGGAAGTGAAGTGGTAGTAGAGTTTTGGGGAGATGGAGGATGCACCGCACAAAGATATGTTACCTCAGTTGCGCCCGGCACCTGGACTGCAGACTTCACCGAACCAGGTGAAGATCCACGCGATACGGATATCTGTGACATTGACGAGTGGGAAAGTAATCAAGATGGGGGTGCACAACAGAGGGATAATGATTATGATAGTACTATCATCCATTTGTCTAAGGCATCTTTTGAGGTAACACCAGAAGATGATAGAGTTGAAAGTTGGGATTGGCCGGAAGGTGTAACAGTAACGTTGACAATTGACGATCCGATTACTGGTCCGGAAGTTGATTACGAAGATACACAAGTATCAACTAGCACGGAAGATGGTACTTCGGTCGAGTTTATAACTGCAGGTCAGATCGATATTCAGCCGGGCTTTCGGTTGACCATGACAGACGGCAATTTCATTAAGGCGCATGTTGTGACAGACCTGCAAGTACTCTCTATGGATCCTGTCACCGATCAGGTTTCAGGGACAGCAACCCCGAATAGCAGGGTAAGGGTTAGGTTTTCGGTAGGCTGCAATGCAGTACGAGATGTGACTACCGGTGAAAACGGTAAATGGACAGCAGATTTTTCAGAAATATGTGATATTGATGCCTTCAAAAAGATGCGCGGGCAAGCAGAACAGGGAGATAATGATTGGGATAGTACTCGGATCAATTTTCCTAACTATTGGCTTAGCTTTGGTGTATTCCCGGAAGATGACTATACCTTTAGCAGGAATTGGCCTGAAAATGCTCAGATAACTCTCAACATACATGACCCTGCAAACGGCATGGGGATAGTTTATACAGATACCCAAACCTCAACCCTAACCGAAGAGGGCACCTGGGTGGAGTTCAATTATATAGATGAGATAGACGTTCAGCCTGGATTTTTGGTGACGGTAACAGATGGGCACTTCACCAAAGGGCATGTTGTGACTGCCTTTGAAGTGCTTGATGTTAACACCCTGGATGACACGATTTCCGGGATCGCCGAACCTGGTAGTACAGTATATGTCAGGTTAACTGATAATTGCGTGGCATATCGAACTCAAATCGCTGATGAAAAAGGTGTTTGGATTGCAGACTTCTCAACACCAGGAACTGATCCTGATGAAGGACAAACTTGTCCCATTGATGAAAGTGTAAGTGGAAAAGCCGTCAATATTGACGATGATTGGGACAGTACAAACTATAGGATCCGGATCCCTATCGAAATAAGCGCGCCAGAAGAACCTGCCAAAATCAACTCGCTCATCCATTTCAGCGCCAAGTTCACCGATCCTAACTTAACGGCATTAGAGACCTACACAGCTATTTTGGATAATCACACGGCTATATGGGATTGGGGAGATGGCAGTTGGTGCGAAACAGGCGTCAACCCGGATTGTTCCTTAGTTGAACCACAGGATGGTTATACTGGTTCAGTAAGTGGATCGCACACCTATACTGATACTGGAGTTTACACATTAAAATTGAAGGTATTTGATAACGTTGATTACGAAGATGAATCCACATACGAGTTCATTGTCATTTACAATCCCGAAGGCGGCTTTGTCACAGGTGGTGGTTGGATAGATTCGCCTGAAGGCGCCTATTTAGCCGATCCTGCACTTTCAGGAAAAGCAAACTTCGGCTTCGTGTCCAAGTACAAGAAAGGGACCACCACTCCCATAGGAGAAACAGAGTTTCAATTCAAAGCCGGGGAACTGAATTTCCACTCTGAAATCGTATGATTGGCTGGTTGTCGCTGGATCAAAAGCCAAATATAAAGGGATAGGTATGATTAATGGTGAGGGGAACTACGGCTTCATGATCAGTGCGATCGATGAAGCTATCACACCAAGCACGGATGTTGATCGGTTCCGGATTAAAATCTGGGATAAAAATAGCGACCAGATTGTGTATGATAATATGATGGGTGCGGCTGAGGATGCTGACCCGGCTACAGCAATTCAGGGAGGAAATATCGTCATCCACAACAAGTAGAAATAAGTAGTAAAGTAGAAATGAAAAAAAGCCTCCTTCAGAATCAGGATATAGGGGGCTTTTCCTTTTGGGGGTGTCTCGCGGGGGATGATTCGAGTGTATCGTTTCAAAGCCTGTGAGACAAAATAGGTTGGAAAGATAAGAGAGACTTTTCGGTCAAAAAACAATTATAAATATAGATGAGAAGAATATGGTCGATAAGTAAAAATCATCAGAGGTAACAGTTCGTAATATACGCAGAAGAACTCGCAATAAATAATCAGCAGAAGAAAAGATCAGGATTGTATTGGATGGTCTGCCGGATCCTAAAGAAATATCTCCGCCGCGCCGCGAAGCAACTCATTGCGTAGCGTCCCCTCCGCGAAGCGTACCTTTAGGGTATGTAGGACCGGTCGCGATAGCATCTCCGTGAGACATCAATCCCAACAACACCGCCGTCCTTCGGAGTTTATCCTGAGCGTTAGCGAAGGACCTAGAACCCGGCGACGACCTTCGCGCCGCCTAGCATCCCCTCGCGAAAAAAAATAGTATCCCTTTGGGGTGGGACCAATCCATCTCCTCCTTCCTCGGTCACTCCAACCTCTCCATCACCCAGATCTACCTCCATAAAATTGAAAATCGCCAGGATGCTTCCTGGCTTGAAAGTCGAATCTCTATTAGGTCTTTAATGATCTTTTATATCAATCCCACCCACATCACCGTCCATTCTCGGAGTTTATCCTGACCGCGCCGTATCCTCATTAAGGGAGCCTCATTCCGAGCCGATCTTGCGAGGGATTTGGCAAAGGGCCACTCCGCCGCTCTATTAAGAAAAGAAGCCGACACAGCGACACGATGCGTACAATTTATGGATGAAAAATAAAACTAGAACGGAAAATTAGTATGGTTAAGTGCAAGTCACCGTCCTGCGCGGCTTGGAACGGCGCCGTGAGAGTGCGCGCCGGAAAACTCAATCTGACTTTTTCTGTATTACCGGCAGATAGATGTCGATGGCGGGCTCCGGCGCTGCCTCCGCAACCAATTCCAGCGGTACTATGACAAGCTCGGTGTTGTTGCCGGGACCTGGGTCGGGGTCGTTGCTGTAGATACACACAACACCATCGTATGTGCCGGGCGTCAAGCCGGTGGCGTCGAATGTCACATCCGAGGTGACCGTATTGCCTGGAGCTGTTGTTCCACTGCCCGGCTTCACACTCACCCACGGTATGTCTGCCGGCGTGTCGCAAACGTCTGTCGCCAGTGCGCTGTCTTCTTCGATGAACCAATCCAGGTTCGCATTACCCACATTCGAGATGTCGAGTGGATGTTTCGTCACGCTGCCGGACTCCTGGGTGCTGCCGATGAAAAGCGGATCCACTTCGATGTCGGGCTCCACAACCAATTCCAGCGGTACTATGACAAGCTCGGTGTTGTTGCCGGGGCCTGGGTCGGGGTCGTTGCTGTTGATACACAGAACACCATCGTAGGTGCCGGGCGTCAAGCCGGTGGCGTCGAATGTCACATCCAAGACGTCCGTATTGCCTGGAGTTGTTGTTCCACTGTCCGGACTCACACTCACCCACGGTATGTCTGCCGGCGTATCGCAAACGTCTGCCGCCAGCGCGCTGTCTTCTTCGACGAACCAATCCAGGTCAGCAGTACCCACGTTCGAGATGTCGAGTGGATGGTTCGTCACGCTGCCGGATTCCTGGGTGCTGCTGATGGCAAGCGGATCCACTTCGATGTCCGGAGCGACACATGTGAGCAGCACATCATCCACCTGTGCATACCAATCCCAACCATCACCGTGGTAGCGGAAGCTGACCGCCACGTCGGGTAGACCGGCATAAGCGGAAATGTCCAAACTGACGTTTTCGGGCAAGTGGTCTTCATCCCACTGCAACTCCAAGGTCCAGTTGCCCCCGTCCCAGATCCAGACCTCAAACTTGTCTGCTGCTCCAATGTCGTCGTAGGCAGCGGCGAAATTGAGGGAAGCCGTAGTGAAGCTTGGTATCTCAAACGAGTTACTCCACAGCTCGGTATCGTATGGGCCGGGGACGCCAGGATCATTGGTCGTGTCAGAATCGGCACAGGCTGCATATCCGCTGCCTAGCGTCTGGTTGCCGCCGTTGTCACAGGCTGTCAGGTCATCGGTGGTCGACCAGTAGACCGGCCCGGTGCTGACAATGACAGTCCAATCGCTGGGGATGCCGCTCTCAAAAGCCACGGGCGAGCCGTTACACGTTAACGGCTCCGCAGCGGTATCGATGTCCAGGTCCTGGGTTCTGTGCGCTTCAGGGCGCAAAAGGCTCAGATTTACAGCGGATCCGTTCGTTTTGTTGATCAAGCGGGCGTCATGGATCGGCGTCGCCATCGTTGGTTGGGAGGCACCGCCGGACTGTGCAGCAAGCAGGCTTGAGCCCGATCCGGCAAGCAAGGTAAGTATGCTAAAGAGGAACAATGGGATTTTAAGTGCGGTCACTGGCATGCTCTTTAGGTGCTCCTTCTTTACTGCGTTCATTTGTTGCTCCTTACCCAGCATGATCTAATTTCGTTCACGATTCTTAGGCCAGTAAACCTGAGAGAAGATGCTCAATCAGGTGCTGCTGCAAATCAGTATAGCAGACGACCAGGGCGTTTGTCTATATTGCGTAGTATTATGTTAGCCTAAAGTAGTAGAGTTCTATTTGTATTGAATAATATCCTGTATACCTACAGCTGCAAAATTTTGTATCGTTTCCCAATAGTGTCGGACCATCATGAAATGTATGGAAGGGCTCAGATAATTCTACAAAGGTTGCAGTTACAGCTTTGTTGCTGTTCATTCGGATAGAATTCGGATTATCTGATCCATTCATATCACCAGACCAACCACTGAAATTCCATCCAGTTTCCGCATGAGCAGTCAATGAGACAGAGCTGTCCAACGGGTAAGTTCTGCCCTCTGGATCGAGTTTGACACTTCCATTACCAACGATATATACGGTTTAGGCACACTGTGCTGATGGTTCGTACAGTCAAACCACGTTTATAAAAACCACGAGTAATCCACTGTCGTATTCACAAATTTGTTGGTCAGCGATGAGAAACTCCAGATTGTGGAAACCGTGATTAGTAACGACCATATTTAACGAATTGAACCCCGAGAATCCTAATTCGTATGGGGCTATAGTGCTGAAGTAACTGCCGTTCACCGGTCCCGGGCTCAAAACTTGATAAACCTTACCATTTCTCCAATGTTCGCAGATTGGAGGTTTCTCTTTCCCCTCTCTCCTCCCTGATGGTCTGCCGGCTACTCAAGAAATACCTTCGGCGCGTTGGAATTGATCAAACCCATATAACGGTTCACTCACTCCGCCACACTGCTGCTCTGCTCCGCAAAGAAGCCGGCGACGACCTTCGCGCCGTCTAGCATCCCCGTGGGACAGACCTCCTCCTTCCTCGGTCATTCCAATCTCTTCATCACGCAGATCGATCTCCACAAAATCAAAATCTACCTGGAGGTTTCCTGGTTGAAGGTGACAGCTCTATTATAGTTGTAACTTAACGGTAAGTTGTCAATTGTTTTATTCTTCTTCCGATTTGAAGCTGCCACCTTGAGCGCAGCGCTGCGAAGCGTACCCGAAAAGGTGCAGCGTCCTTCAGGGAATTCGAAGGATATAATCCCTCTTATGTTATTCTTGATCTTCCATTATCGATAATATCTAATATCAATACTGTTTGTACAAATATCGACTTCAATCGAGCCGTTTATCCCATATTAATAATATAATAGTATTCACCATCAAAATTTTTTCGTTGATGATTGTTTTGATATCACCCAAATGACTTTGATGGATTCACAGGAGGGTACCGATGGCAGAAATAACTTACACGCGATCAGGAGAATTTCTACAAATTATATTTAAATTGTTATGGGATAAACCTGAGGGTATGCAAATTAACAAATTCTTGCTTATATACCCACTGTTACTGAGTTGTCAGAGTATGAAGCTGGATATTACCCATCAGCTCCAAACAAACAACGTTATGAAAAAATCGCGAGATTTGCGACAATTGGTGCTGTTAAAGCAGGTTGGCTTATTAAGAAGAAGGGTTATTGGTTCTTAACAGATGAAGGAAAACATACTTATGAACAATTTTCTGACCCTGAAGAGTTTTATCGAGAAGCCGATCGTTTATATCATATATGGAAAAAAAGTAGAGTAACTGAAAAGACACCTGTAATAGAAAATGAAGAAGTAGAAGAAAGATCTTTCTCTTTTGAAGAAGCTGAGGAAGAAGCTTGGGAACAGATACAAGAATATTTGACATCCATGAATCCTTACGAGTTTCAAAACCTTGTTGCGGATCTTTTGGATGCAATGAAATATCATGTGTCTTGGATTGCACCACCAGGAAAAGATATGGGAATAGATATTATTGCTTACACTGACCCGTTAGGTGCTAGCAGTCCCCGTATAAAAGTTCAAGTAAAAAGAAAAGAGCAAGCTACAAATGTCGATGGATTAAGAGCTTTTATGTCTGTATTAGGAAAGGACGATTTAGGAATATTTGTCTCATTAGGTGGATTTACAAAAGATGCAGATATTGAAGCCCGCACACAAGAGACCAGAAAAGTAACTCTTATTGACTTAGAATCCTTATTTGAACTTTGGGTAGAATATTACGACAAGTTGAATCAAGATGCAAAACTTCGTTTGCCTTTGAAACCCATTTATTATCTAGCTCCAGAAGAATGATTACCATCAACGGGATTAGAATTGAGTTGCAGTATGCCATAGCGTCCATTTCCTCCTCCACACCGCTGTTCTCCTCTGAAAAGAAGCCGGCGACGACCTCCAATCAATCTCCTCTTTCCTCAGCCATTCCAACCTCTCCCATCACCCAGATCTACCTCCACAAAATTGAAAATCACTAGGACGCATCCTGGCTAAAAGTCGAATTTTTACTAGGTATTTCTAGATACTCTAGTATCGATAATGCCTATTATCGAAACATTCCCCAATGGGTGAGTTGTTTTTGTCAATATAACGATTTATCTCCCCCACCTAGTTATTTTTCACCCTACAGTTTCAGATAACCATCCCCCATCTAGGTAAATCCCATTTTCGGGATTGACTCCACTCCAAAAATCCTTAAACTATAGAACATACGTTCTAATGAATAAGGATTTTATCATGCCCCCAAAACCCTACACCTACAACTACCAGGACGTCCTCGACTTCATCATCTCCTACAAGCAGCTCCACGACGGCAACTCCCCCACCTGGCGCGAGATTGCCTCAGCCTGCAGCATCTCCAGCATGAGCGTCGTTGCCTACATCCTCCAGACCCTCGAACGCCAGAACAAGATCATCCTCGAGCATAGCTACCTTGCCCGCAACATCATCGTCGTCGGTGGCAGTTGGGAATACGAGAGGGTGACCGCATGAAATCCCAGGTCCCATCCAAATTCATCGACAAACTCCCTGCAGGAATGGATCGAGCCCTCTTACGCGTACTGTATTTCCACATCGGTCGCGACCGCGCCGTCTCCCGAATGCAGCTCCTCTCAGACGTCCGTGACCTGGGTTTCAAAATCGATGACCGTCAACTCCGTTTCCAGATCAACCAGCTTCGCAAGAGCGGTATCCTCATCTGCTCCGCCGGCGGAAAGAACGGCGGCTACTGGATCGCCTCCTCTCGCGCAGAGATCGACAATTTCCTCAACCAGGAAATCCGCGCCCGGATTTCCGACCTCTCCGAGCAGGACCGCGCCATGACCACAGCAGCTCGCGAATCATTTGGCGCCCGCCAGTATCAATTACCACTAACCTAATTGTCATTGCGAGCGATGCTTTGCAGCGTGTGGCAATCCACTACTTGTGTTTGTCACTCTGAACAAAGTGAAGAGTCTAAATCAAATCTTTGAATTAATCATTTACTTCAGGTGTCATTGCGCTTGTCCTGAGTGCATCTCAGCGAAGGAATCTTGGCAATTAAACCCTTGTAATTTGTCATTGCGAGCGCTGCTTTGCAGCGCGTGGCAATCCACTACTTGTGTTTGTCTCTCTGAACCAAGTGAAAAATCTAAATCAAATCTTTGATTAATCATTTACTTCAGGTGTCATTGCGAACGGAGCGACAGCGTAGTGCGGCAATCTCACCCATAACAAAAGACCAATCCCCCAATAGGTGAATGACCCATGACCACCCCCACCTCAATCCTCCCCACCCAAGAAGCTTGTCCCGAGCTTGCGAGGGATCTCCGAATTATGTAAAGGTGCCATATCAATCCAATGTCTAATCCCGTGTCCATCCTTCCCACCCACGAAGTCATGTTCCTGCGCGGTATCAAAAAGACCGCCGTAATCCTGCTCCTGCTCCTCCGCCTGGACCGACCCATAACCGCCAAAGAGGTCTCACAAATCCTGGACATGAACTACGAGACCACCAGGATCTACTTCCGACACCTTTCCAGCGCTAACTTCGTCACCAAAACCAATCATGGATATATCCTTTCACAGTACGGATCCCAGCTTGTCCTTGTTGCAGATTCACCTCCTCCCGAATTCTGAAACATTAAAAAACGCGGAAATTCCGCGCTTTACTATTAATAGTAATAGTATTAATAATAATAAAGATAGTATTTTAAAGTTAGTGTCTTTGTCAATGGTGTAAATTTGTTAGTGCTTCCGCGTTTATGCCAGTAGTCAACACCTCCAATAATATTGATGGTTGGTCCTCATCGTTGAAGATCTGGTTCAGTCCATTGGTGCATGCTTTCCTTGCTGAAGTATCGACGTTGCGAGGCACGCCAATCGTCATCGATTTCATTCAGGATCGAACCGACCAATCGAATGACTGATGGTCTGTCAGGGAACACGCCAACCACTCTGGTCCTGCGCTTTACCTCCTTGTTGACCCGTTCCAGAGGATTGGTAGAATGGATCCGGCGCCAATGCTCTTTCGGAAACGACTTGTAAGCCAGAATATCCTGTTCCGCATCTGCCAACAAGGCAGCTGCGTCCAGGTAGGGTCTGTCCAGTTTCTCCACCAACTGGTGAAGTTGGTACTCAGCGCTACCGACGGCTCGGCTGATCAAAGATCAGTCTGACAGCCTCAGCCACAGCAGCTTTATCCCGGCGTGGGTATCCTGGCCAGCAAATTGCGCATAAAGTGCACCCGACACCTTTGCCAGCTGGCCCCACTGAAAACCTGCTGAGGGCATTTTTCAACCCTTCGTGTGCGTCACTGATGACCAACATCACCTTTTTCACGCCTCGCTTTACCAACGAGCGCAGGAAGGCCAGCCAGAAGGCTTCTTCTTCGCTGCCACCCAGATCGAAACCCAGCAGATGACGTTCGCCTTCATCGTCCACGCCTATGGCAATCACCAGGGCCAGGCTGACAATGCGATGGTTCTGCCGCACTTTGAGGTACATCGCATCCAACCATACATACGGATAGCTTGCCTGCAAAGGGCGGTTGCGAAACTGTTCCACTACCTGATCCAATTCTTTGCAGATCCGCGAAACCTTGCTCTTGTCGATGCCGGTCAATCCCAGAGCCTTCATCAGGGCATCTACCTTCCGGGTGCTAACGCCTTTCAGGTAAGCTTCCTGAACCACCGCCAGCAAGGCTTTCTCGGCTGGTCTACGGGGTTCCAACAGACTGGGGAAGTAATTGCCCTTGCGCAGTTTGGGGATTGCCAATTCGATCTCGCCCACCCGTGTCTCCCAGGTGCGTTCCCGGTATCCGTTGCGGTGATTATTGCGTTCGGGCGTGCGCTCATGCTTGCCAGCTCCAATCTGCTGCTCCACTTCCAACTCCATCACCATTTGGCTGAGCAACTCAACGCCTTCTCGAAGAAAATCGGCGTCTTCTTTCAATCCTATGTTGATAAGGTACTGTTTAAGTGCTATAGTTGGGTCAGTCATCTTGTGTCTCCTTTTTGTGTTTTGGTCAAACTTATGGAAGCACAGGATGACTATTCTTGTCAATCCTTTTTACACCACGTTATGAGACATTATCATTTTAAATACTACTACTACTAATATAGATTTAAAAAATGATATTAGTAGTAGTAATAGTATAACCCCGATACCAAGAAAATCTGGGATTCGCTCTCTAAACACGGTATCACCCGCAATACCCGCACCGAGCGATTAGCCTCCCAACCATTCACCGACCCCGATTACATCCAGCGCCACGCCGAAGTCCTGGAAGAATCCGGGAGTCCCTCCCGCAGTGGGCAGGCCTCCTCATCACCATCCTGGAAAAAGGTGATCAACCTCCGCATAAACGGATGTGCTTTTGTGACGAGTGTAGAAAAGAATTAAACCTTATGGCGTTAAACTCTGATTATTAGTTATCAATTTCAGCTCCACAAGCCCGGTACGTCCCCTTCAGGGGATCACGGTGGTGCTGTCCCCATCCTAGAAAAAGGAGCCCAACCTCCGCATAAACGGATGTACCATTGTGACAAGTACAGAAAGAAATATCTAAAACATTAAATCAAGTTTTGGGCATTATGGAAGTCAACTCCATCACCTCATGAATAGGGTCAGTGGTGATAACTGAATATTTTTGAAAACCATTTGATTATTGTTATGTTTGCTTCTATTTACTTAATAACAAGCGGCATGTAACTATCGAATGGGAACTCAAATTGAAATTCATATGCACCCATATCGACGATCAATGCATTAATCCGTTCATTACCATCCAGGTCAGTTTCAACAATAAAAAAACCGTTGTTCCCGGCATTGATCGCTGGTGAGTCATTTTTCAACCGAAGGTCCCCATCCTCAGAAGGTGCGCTTGATGGGTCAATTGTTTCTACAAACTTTGGATCTTTATCAATATTGCCTCCGCCGTTTAAATAACTGCCGCCGACCCAACTACCTCCAGGAAATGAACCCTGCACTATGCTATTTTGAAATTTTATGCTTGCTGAACTATTATTTATGGAAGAAGAAATTGTGTCTGTACTGGCACTGCCCTTGTTATTCCAAAAGATGCTGTTGCGCACATCCGGTTTGCAGGTGCCATCGTTCCCGAGATTGGAAATTGCCCCGCCCTGGAAAACCGCAGAATTACCAGAATAAGTCACATTCGTCAAGACCGGATTGCTTATACCTTTGTATAGGCCATCATTCACCATTGCTCCACCAGAACCAGCCGAATTTCCAGAGAATACAACATTGGTCAATTCGGGTTACTAACCAGCATTGCCCCTGTTCACAAGCGCTCCTCCACTACCCTCAGAAGAATTGCCTGAAAAAAGGATATTTTTCAGTTTCGGGCTGCTGTCCCCGTTTGAAGTTCCATCGTTATACATTGCTCCACCGTTATATCCAGCATAATTGCTAACGAAAATAACATCAGTTAGAATCGGACTGCAGCTGCCTCCATAACCAAAGTTATACATCGCTCCGCCATTATTGGACGATGAATTGTATACGAATGCTACATTCTTATATATACTTTTACATGCATCTGTTTGTCCACCGAAGTTATATACAGCCCCGCCCTGACCAGTCACTGAATTACCGCTGAATATGACTTCATTCAAGTCCGGGTCGCTCTCCCCGCCAAATCCAACATTGTACATGGCCCCACCAAAATCTGCATAATTTGTATAAAAATCAACCTTTCTCAAGACCGGACTGCTTCTTCACCCCCAACTCCATTATTGTACATTGCTCCGCCATCAGCTACCGCCGCGTTGCTGTTGAAAATGACATTGTTCAAAAAAGGGCTGCTCCTCCCGCGAAAGCCATTATTGTACATTGCCCCACCGGAAAATGAAGCCCAATTTCCAGTAAATACCAGATTTACCAATTTGGGACTGCATACACTACCGCTTTCTGTGCCATCACAATAGAATCCACCACCGATGTCGTTGGAATCAGTACTCGCTGCCGTTTGCTTTACCGGCAGTAATAAAGAAACCGTCCAATATGGTTTTGTCAGTTACAGGACTGCCCTGGGTGCCGTCGGCTGTAATCACATGGTAACTATTGTCACCGATGATATTGGTAGGCGTTATGACTAATCCGACTGAATTCTTATCATCACCATCTATATCACCGCTCAAAATGGTGAGATTATTCTCCCAATCACGCTGTGTTCGTTCTGTTTCGGTAGCTGCAAATCCACCATATAAT
>CAVWDI010000018.1:0-4602 GCA_963753725.1 uncultured Chloroflexia bacterium
ACCATACCAAATTGCGCAGGACGGTGACTTGCATTTAACCAAACTAATTTTCCGTTCTAGTTTTATTTTTCATCCATAAATTGTACACATCGTGTCGCTGTGTCGGCTTAATTTCTTAATAGAGCGGCGGAGTGGCCCTTTGGTAAATCCCTCGCAAGATCGGCTCGGAATGAGGATACGGCGCGGTCAGGATAAACTCCAGGAATGGATGGTGAATTGGATGGGGTCGGACTTTAAGAATTTTAGGATAGACCTAAAAGAGATTAGATCCTTCGCATTCGCTCAGGATGGCAGCCTCGTAAAAATCAATCTTAAAATCGAGATTAATAACAGAACGTCAAGATTTCAATTCTAGAAGGTCTGCCACCTTCAGCCAGGAAGCATCCTGGCGGTTTTCTATTTTGTGGAGGTAGATCTGGGTGATGGAGAGGTTGGAGTGACCGAGGAAGGAGGAAATGGCCTGGTCCCACACCCTAAAGGGCACGTACCGCAGGGATGCTGGACGCCCGAAGGTCGTCGCCGGCTTCTTTGCGAAGCAAGGCGGCGGCGTGGTAGGCAGGAACTGGGAGTGGACGGTGATGCGGGTGGGATCAATGCCTCTGCTACCCTATCGGGTACGCTCCACGCAAGCCGGTCCCCAAAAGAGGATGCTACGCGACACGGCGGAGATATTTTTTTAGGAGGCGGCGCATCATCCGAATTACAGGTTATTTATTCCTCAGTCTGTGTTCAGCACTAACGGAAGGTTCACTCTCAGACCGTCTTCATATGCACCGATATCACATCCGTCCGCTACATTCACCACCTCTGGTTTATCTATAGGCCGAATTTGGCCGCGCTGGTCAATAAACGGAGATGTGCATCCTGCTGCATCAATTGCGGGGCTGGATGGCAGTAATGCGTGGGTTTCGGTTGTCCCACCGTTGCCTGCAAGTGCGCCAAGTTTTGCATCCTGACCATAAATATTGTGTGCTACGATGCCGGTTATGGTGGTATCGGTTGTATTTTCAATTAAGTTATGGTCCTTTGAGGCTATTTCCCCAAAAATATCAGGTCCATCCATTGCAGCACTATTTCCAGCCACTATACTATTCGCCATAACAACAGAGAAGTTACTCTCCAATTGCAATCCGCCCCCTATTTCTACGGCGGTATTATCATAGATCGTGCTGTATACAATTTCGATCGTTTGTGGATCATCACTAAGTGTGCCAATTCCCCTCCCTTAATGAGCGAATCGTTGCCAGAAAGGGTTGTATTCAAGAGGCTTGCATCACTGTAATACAAGTAGATCAGCTCCCCCGCCTCCGCTGGCGTAGTTGTTGCTGATGGTACACCCATCCAGATCAAGCCATCCGTGATGGACATCAATGCCTCCCCCCGTACTATTTTCATTAAAAAAAGCCACATTACTATCCACTGTGACATTCCTCAGCTTCAACGCGCTGCGATCGACTCGAATACCGCCACCGTTCCCTTCAACATATCCATAGCGAACTGTTAGATCGTACATTACCACCTTGTAACCCGGGAGAATATCAAACACTCGATCACTGGCTGGAGGCGTTGAAACAGCCTGGACGATGGTTTTACCCGCTCCTTTTCCCATAATGGTTAAATTTCTGTCAATGGTGATGCCCGCTTCTATATAGATGCCTTCGTCAACTTCAATTACGTCAGCGAAACCGGATTGGTTGATGGCGTATTGAACAGTGGCACAGGGAAAAAACTCGCAGGTTCCTGCATCAGTCCCAGCTGTGGAGACCAGGCAGCGCTGTGGAAGGTTTTTCTGGTTTTAACATTTATTGAACTCAATGTGAATGGAACGAGTGCCAAGTAAAATACAATTGGTAAACCTAATTTACCCATAATCTTCCTCCTTTTGCTCAATCCAAACATTATTAACCCAGTCTTCCGATTGCTGCTATTGTAATCAATTCAGATTTAATTGTGTATAGATTCCGTTTTGAATATAACCAACACATTATTATGATGATATCGCTTAATTCTCATTATGAGACAATACTTTTAACAGCCTCTTCTAATTCAACAAAAACAATCGGTACTCTCACAAAAATTCGTGGGATTAATATCCACAAAAAGCGTTTCGCGGAGAGACGCTTCGCGGCGCGGTGTGGAGGTCGTCGCCGGCTTCTTTGTCTGAGGAGAGCTACAGTATGACGGACGGAATGGACATTGATATGGGCTGGATCGATCCTGGCGCAGTGGAGGTATTTTTTCAATAGGCGACAAACCATCTAAGAAGAGAGAGGGGATCGGGAAGGTTCTGAGAACAGAGATCGAAAGTCCAGGATGCGATATCGGATTTGGAGATCTGCCAGGGCTTTTTGTGGGTGAAGCTGAGGAAAAATTCCCATATCAAGAGATGTATGAAAAAAGTCTTGCTTGACGAAATACCTTCTTCATATGGTCCAGCCTGTATTACGTTTTAAATTGAGCAGGAAAATCCATATCGCATATTCGGATTTGTGAAATTGACCGCTAAAAAATTACTTGAAATGGTGAAAACAACACCAAATTTAGGAAGTCCCAACAAACTTGATCACCTATTTGGATGAAAATGAGAGTAAAATTATTACGACGTGGAATCCCGGTGGAAAATAATGGATTGGGCATCCACCATCAAGAATTAATTGGATGGATGAAGCAGAATATGTAATGGAGGCTCTATGTCAACGAGGAAATTCATTTTTTTTATATTTATCATCAGTTTATTAATACTCGGAACTACTGGTGGGACCTTTAAGGATGATAGTTATCAAGAAGAATTTCCTGGAGTGAACTTCTACTGGCTGGGCCCTGAAATCATCATCACCGAAGATAACGAGGCTGTAAACCAAGCGGTTGCTTTCAACTGGAATAAAGCCGAATACTTGGTGGTGTGGCAATGGCCGGACGGCGTTTACGGGCAGCGCGTTAACCGCTTTGGTGAACTGCTTGAACCCAAAAATTTCCCCATCACAACCAGCGTTGAAGCCAGGGATTTCCCGGATGTCGCTTATGATCCGGTAAAAAATCGTTATTTAGTAGTGTGGAACGATGAAAGCAACAGTAATGCTTCAGATTACGACCTGTCGGGCCGCTTCATTCTCGGGGATGGTCCTGATGAAAACTTGAAGGAGTTCAAAATCGACTCGCGTCCGGCCAATACGGTAAAGCCTCAGGTGGTCTATAACACCGCTGACAACGAATTCCTGGTAATTTGGACCGAGCAGAACTCGACGACATTGAACACATCCGGTATCCGCTTGAAATGCATCGGATGGCTCCCAAATTGGCGGCATAAAGGTTATCGGTGGGGCTTCAGGAACAGATCGTCCAGATTCGGCATTTAATTCCAAAAACGGGCAGTACCTGTTTGTACGGGACAAATTCACAAACGGTGGATCACCAGATTATGACGTTTTTGGCACCAGGTTAACCGGGGAAATGTCTGTGCTGGGTGGTGAATTCGGTATTGCCGAATGGCCGGACGATGAACAGATACCCAGAGTTGCAGCCTGTCGTGATTCCGGAAATTATTTGGTTGCCTGGCAGTCATCTGGTGATAACGACACATATGCCCGGGCAGTATCCAACGACGGTATCCCCTCTACAATTGTCCACAATTTAATAACACGATCAATGCAATCGAGGGCTCACCCGATGTTGCCTGCGATGCAGCTGGAAAAAAATTCTTCGCAGTTTGGGAGAAAATTCACTCTAGCATGGAAAACACTTACGGCATCCAGGGCAGGCTGGTAGATTCAGGCGGCGGGATGGATCCAGGGTTCGAGATCATCGCTCCCACCAGCGAGTATCCCAAACGTTGGTCTCCAGTTGTTGCTGGAGGGGATAACCAGTACATAGTCGTTTGGGAGAACAACTGCGGCAGCTGCGGACGCAGGACCCTGCATGCCCGTATTATTTACTTTTCTGAAGAACCGCCCGGGAAGGTTTATATCTACAAGCACACCCAGCCGCGCTACACCGGCGGGTCTTTTCAAATATTTTTCTCAGGCGGCCCAATTTCAGATTTCATAATGACGGACTTCTACCTGAAAGACGATGATGTACCTTTCAAAAGCGGTCCTATCAAAGCGGGAATATACAGCGCCAGCGAAGTACTTTATGACCTGTGGAGTTTCGTAAAAAGCCACCTGCAGCGACGGAAGTCCAATACACGCCATCAATCTCAGTCCGGCGGAGGTAATCACATGCACTTTTGTAAATAAATATCCGGTTAAATATGATTACCTGCCGCTACTATTGAGGAAATAACAAAATAGATCGTACCGATAATAAGCATTATCGATACTGAAGTATTAGGAAAGTCCTAAAAGTGATTTCGACCTTCAGCCAGGAGGCATCCTGGCGATTTTCGATTTTGTGGAGATAGATCTGGGTGATCGAGAGGTTAGAATGACCGAGGAAAAGGAGATGGTATGGTCCCACTCCCACAGGGATGCTTCAAATTCCTAAATATAATTTTTTCGCAAGGGGATGCAAGGCGGCGCGAAGGTCGTGGCCGGCTTCTAGTTCCTTCACGAGATCCTTCACTATGCTCAGGATGCCTCGCGGTGCGGGACAGGATCCCAGAAT
>CAVWDI010000019.1:0-10812 GCA_963753725.1 uncultured Chloroflexia bacterium
TCAATCCTCCCCACCCATGAAGTAATGTTCCTGCGCGGCATCAAAAAAACCGCCGTTATCCTCCTCCTGCTGCTCCGACTGGATCGACCAATCACGGCCAAAGAAGTATCCCAGATCCTGGACATGAACTACGAGACCACCAGGATCTACTTCCGACACCTTTCCAGCGCTAACTTCGTCACCAAGACCAATCATGGATACATCCTTTCACAGTACGGATCCCAGCTTGTCCTTGTTGCAGATTCGCCTCCTCCCGATTCCGAAACATTAAAAACGCGGGAAATTCCGCGCTTTACTATTAATAGTAGTAATAGTATTAATAATAAAGATAGTATTTTAAATACTACTACTTCTAACTGAAGGGATTTAAATAATGATATTAGTAGTAGTAATAGTATTAACCCCGATACCAAGAAAATCTGGGAATCGCTTTCCCGTTACGGCATCACCCGCAATTCCCGCACCAGAACGCTTAGCCTCCCAATCCTTCATCACCCCCGAATACATCCAACGCCACGCCGAAGTCCTCGAAAGAATCCGGCAAAGTCACTCTCCCTCAGTGGGCAGGCCTCTTCATCACCATCCTCGAAAAAGGTGATCAACCACCGCATAAAAGATTTTGCTTTTGTGAAGAGTGCAGGAAAGAGATGGCTTCTCAAGGAATTAATTCTGAAAAATTACATTTGGAAATCAACCCAGCACCACCACTCCAGATTTTATCCGCTCGGCCGGAACGTTTCTCAGTGGAGCGTACCCGAAAGGGTGCCGCTAGCGCCCTGCGGGTAGCATCCCGAGGAACGAGGGAGCTATATGCGGGAACGTCCCCATTTAGGGATCAGGGTGGTTCTTTTCCCTCCCCAATGGGCAGGTCTCCTCATTACCATCCTCGAAAAAGGTGACCAACCACCGCATAAGAGGATGTGTTTTTGTGAGGAGTGTAAGCAGAAAAATATTTCATTAGGTATTGATTTTTAATAAATGGTTCTACATACTATATATTATCGAGAAACAATGCAAATCGTAAAACGAATGCGCCAAGAAGGATTGATGGATGTTGCTAACGATTTTGATGAAGCAAGGAAGAATGCCAGAGGCAGAAGAAAAGAGAGAATTGTAGAATATATCCGGTATCTGGAAGGGAATCAGAATTCGCTAAAGGACGTGCAAATATCAGAAAATGGCCGCACTCTCAGTCCTGGAGGTATTGAAGGTATGTTGATAAATTGGTTGCAAGGAGAATGAAAGGTAGAGGTCATAGTTGGCGTATCCCCGGAGCCAGGGCAATGGTGACCTAATGCAGATACAGATCTCAGTTGCGTGATCTGGCATTGAAACTTACAAGACATCAAAGTGATTACTCTCCACCTAAGAGGAAGAAAACTATTTCTTATGACAGTCAGTTGAGATGTTCGCTACCACTTTTTTCGGGCTC
Organism: uncultured Chloroflexia bacterium; assembly: GCA_963753725.1. GTDB lineage: Bacteria > Chloroflexota > Anaerolineae > Anaerolineales > UBA4823 > CAVWDI01. Next base: position 1,433 of record CAVWDI010000019.1, read on the forward strand.
AAATCAGAGTAAGCCTTGGATTAAAGATCTGAAAAGGAAAACACACAACCGAAGAGTTCTCTCAATGGAATATTTGTAAATATGGAAATTCTTGACAGTAACATGTATCTGATCGAATTAAATTGGACAGCATTCCCGCGAGTATAATTACCTGTCTAATACTGGACATCTACCACCTACGCTAGCACACCAACCAGCGCCTGGCCTGCTTACATCGAGGAAGGTTTCATGTTTCCAGATGTTAAAACAAAAACACATCCCTACGTTTGGCCAGTTCGTACTGGGGGACCTGTTTACTATAACTATCTACCGATAATATTCAAGTAGTGATCAGAAATGAAATAGAAACCAGATAGTATTGGCGGTATTTGAATTCGGTTCCGGTTTATGGGCTGAAAAGTGATCGATGCTTTTCAGCTCTCTTTTTCTAAACTCAGGAAATAGCGAGCATTTTTCACTAAATCCTGGCTGTGTTTATGTAGACCACTTCCAACAAGGTAGATGACATCTATGCCATAAAAATCGTGCAGCTGAGATATGGTTTCGATGCTCATTCCGTCGCCCGGGATTGGTAAAATTGGTTTCAGATGTCCCATCGTCTCACTGCACCCAGCGTTAACCTGCTGGCATTGTTCCTTGGTGAATGCAAAACGGCTTGTGTAGCTGGCGTGGATTTTGGCATTGGCGCCAGCCAACCGCTGCTCAGTGTGAGTAATCTCCACCATGCCGTAAATCATCTTCTTGCCCCCGCGCCGCCCAACAACCTGCGGTTTAAACTATTACTTCTTCGGAACCAAAGGCAGGAAATTCTCGTAGAATCGTTGGTAGGCGACCATCAGATTTCTTCCACCGGAAGGCGTGATATATCCGTAGTATGAGATGGTAGCCAGTCCTAAGGAACTGAGGTCAATCGAAACAAAGTCCCCGTGGCGGACTGGTCCCAAATCGTAATGGCGATTAATCGTCTCACAATACCACGTGTCGCCGACGGACGTGGGACCACAATTCAAATATTTACCCGGAACGACAGCGGCCGGGCGCGCCACGTTGAGGTCACCATTTTCCGATTGATAGGCGATGATCGGGTAGCCGGCGTAAAACTCTGCCATTGACACACCGTGTGGGATATAATCAGAGTCCATCATGTCGTCAATCGTGTCACACTGCGCCGAGCCAAAAAGTCCGCAGTTTCCCCCCGAGTCCACATCGACAGCATATTTCAACTTGTCGGTGGTCGCGTCGTAGTAGGCTATGTGGAAAGTGGTTATTGTCCACGTACAGTGAGGCATGCTGACCTACATCATTATTTGCGTCTACAGGGTAGCATAACCAGGAGTTCCCGCCAGGGCCACAGTTGGAACCATTTCTAGACGTGGCGTACCAGAGGTCGCCGTTGGCCGCGTCGTAGTAGGCAATGTGCATGTGTCCGGACCCATCCAGCGCCAGGGAGGCATATTGCCCAACCCCTTCACCGGTTTGTATGGTATCGCACTGCCACTCTTTATTTACGACGCCGAAAAAATCATACCCACAATTGCCCTGCTCATGCTCAAACATATGGTATGCCACTTTCAAGTCATCGACACCGCTGAGTTTTTCAAAATAGTAGGCAATGACTGGTCTGCCATTCGGAGCAAACTTCAGGGAGGTGTACAGGCCAGCGTTGGAAACAGGGTAGTTTCCCTTGTCAACGGTATATATTGACCAGCTGCTGCAAGCGGGGGTAGAGGCGCAGTATGCGTACTTGAGCTTGCCTTTGGTGGCATCGTAGTAGGCAATCCCTATCCCCCCGGTTTGCGGATTAACTGCGATTGAGCTGTACTTCCCCACATCGGCGCCGCTGTCCACTGTCTGACAAAGCCAATCGTTGTTTGGGCCGCAATTGCCGCCTGAACCAACGTTTACTGCCACACGCAGCGCCTGGTTAGTGGCGTCGTAGTAGCTGATGTAGGTTTTGCCGCTGGACAATTCAATCGCCACGGAAGTATACTGGCCGGTGTCGCCGGGTGTGTCTACATCGATATTGAACCACGGAGCATTGGCGGGCGTGTTCACGCCGTCCGCCTCTGAAGGTCCCGTGGGCCGTGGTTCGCCTGCCAGACTCGATCCTGCTGCCACAAGCAGTAACACTACAGAGAGCATCAATCCAAAGACATTTCGAACTTTCATTACTTCCTCCTTTGATAGAAAAATCGCCTTCCACTCTCCACGTTAAGGAAAGAGAAAGCACCTAAATCAGCCCGGTTAGCCCGGTCGGCTGCAACGGGGGAGCGGGTGTTGGGCCGCGCAGCCGTCCGACCCAACGGGTTGATCAGCAAAATTCTTAAAGTAATATCTCCACTTTGACACATTGTACCGGGATTCCACATCTCTATCATTTTATCAATATTCTCACCCAAACCGGGCGCCATTTTCTGGTGGAACCAACTTGCTTTCGCGTTGTTTCCTCTATTTCGCATTATTCTTAACGATCCATTCCACAATCTTGCATAAATGAAATCCTTTTTACTGGTCAGCTTAAATAGAAATATCGGAATGGAGCACCCGAAAATTTTTTCAAGACAGACTTTTTTCATAGATCTCTCGATATGGGTATTTTTCCAAGAGCTTCATCACCACGCTTCTTGCTGTTCTGATGATCTTCCCAAACCGAAACATTAAAAGAGCGGAAATTCCGCGCTTTACTATTAATAGTAGTAATAGTATTAATAATAATAAGATAGTATTTTAAATACTACTACTTCTAATACAGATTTAAATAATGATATTAGTAGTAGTAATAGTAATAACCGCGATACCAAAAAAATCTGGGAATCGCTTTCCCGCTACGGCATCACCCGCAATTCCCGTACTGAAAAATTAGCCTCCCAATCCTTCATCACTCCCGAATACATCCAGCGCCACGCCGAAGTCCTGGAAGAATCCGGCAAGTCTCTCCCGCAGTGGGCAGGCCTCTTCATCACCATCCTCGAAAAAGGTGATCAGCCACCCCATAAAAGATTGTGCTTTTGTGATGAGTGCAGGAAAGAGATGGCTTCTCAAGGTATTAAATTCTGAATAATTGCATTTGGAAATCAAACCCAGCACCACCACTTGAGGGTGGTGCCATCATCCTTCCATAACGGTCTCCTCATCACCATCCTTGAAAAAGGCGAGCAGTGTAAGAAATAATACAGATCCCAAGGAATCCAATTATGATGATATATAGGAATTCTTCGAGTGCTTTCTCTTCGGTGGGTACCTTTAGAAATCACAATTGAGTTGAAAATCCGGGATTCTAATAGAAAATAATCACCCTTGGCAATATGAGTTTAGTTTTTCTAAGTTTCATTCGTAAAACAATTCTCAGATAAGATCTTAATTCTTGCTATTTCCTTACCATCAATGCCTAATCCGGAAAAAAATTATAAAGAAACGGATTACCACGCAAAAGCACTGGGTAGACAAAGCTTGGCGGATCTCTTAATCAACCAATAGCCAAAAGAGAAGACTGGATGTCAAAAGCTGGATTTATCTATAACAAAAATAGCCATTCAATGCAAGATATCTTTATCAGCCTGGTCAGCTTCTTCGAATATTTTCTTCACCTCGTTTTTCATCTCATCACTCGCACTCGGGCTGTTGGGGATAAATTTGACCAGGTCACGCGCCTGCCGCAAGAGATCCTTTACTTTGGCGATGTAAGAAAAATCATATTTACCGGTTTCGGCCGGCACGGGCAGGTCGCGAGCTTGTTGGATTAAGTCGCGGGCGCGCTTGATACGCTCAGCGGCTGGAATTAAGCGAGACATAGGTGCTCCTGTTATAGTGTGATCTTAGACCTGTAGGGATAAAAGTAGTTTTTCCGGAAAGAAATCTGCACCCTAGATGCTAGGCGTCAATTTTACGAATTATAACTGGCAATTTTAGATTATGTGATGTTAGCAGTAGAAATTATGCAAATCCCCTCAGTAGATTGACGTTAGTCTCCGGCAGCGGCGACAACCTGATCATTTCATGTGAGAAAGCACCTGGGCCTTTAGGTAACAGTTATGCGATTTGGATGTTGTTAGTGACCTCCTGCCCGTTACTAGAGCAGCGCTTTCACCGATTAGCAGATGATAGCTTTCAGGACATACCAGCGGAGGTTAGGCGCTCACCGCTTCTCATTAGGTATAGTATTCCAGGTGTCCCAATCGATGTCTCTACCAGGAAAAGCTGCATTCCCGAAAGGCCACTCGTTTTTCAGCCAAAGCTTAACCGCATTACATAAGCTAGCATCAAGACCAACTCCTAACTTTGTTTCTCTAGCCCATAGATAAACTTCTGCGTCATACCCGCGCTTCCTCGTCGGATTGATATAGACACATCCCAGCACTCTCGTTTCGTCGAGGAAACAACAGTGTAAGCGAATGAGCGTCGAATCAGAAACTCACGTTGATGCCAACCAAGATCAATCAGGTTTTCTTCGAGTGTCAGACCCACAGGCCAGTCCGAGCCCGGCCAAATTGTTTTTAGTTCGTCGACGCTCGACATGACCGCATCGTAGTCCTTCACCACGTCGTTTACCGTAAGCATTCGTAGCCGGAACTCCTCAGCCTCCAGCTTTTCGGGGACATTGAAGCTATTCTCAACAAACTGACCAGGTTCCATATCTCAACTCCTCAAAATGAACGCCTAACGACTATAGTTTCGAGAAGCGTCCAGAAAAGATACCTGCCACGATGAAACGCAGCGGAATGATCTACCCCTAGAAATATGTGCCAATTGCAATGTTAGACTAACTTACTGAATTTGAGAAGGTTGAATCACGATAGTGGCTGGAATTGGCAGTTTGTAAACCTGGTGAACTAAAGTCCCTGACCACATTGTGTTGATTTCTCCACATTTCTATTAGAATTTGCGACTCCTTTCGCGAGAATAGAATATTTCTCTGTCCAGCAGTTCATCTCTCATCTTTCCGAATAAAGGAATCGATGTATCCTTCGCTTCCACTCCTGCTTCGTAACTCATCCCGTATTACAACCGAGTCTGCCACCCTCCGGGTCACCGGATACGGACGTTTAAAATCGTTCCTTGTATTCCGCAAAGGCGAAGATTAAGAACAATTCTAGAAACTTTTGCTTTAACTTCAGATATCATCTTCCTCCTTGATTTATTACTTTAGCCCACAGTTATAACTACATTCCCCTTTTTGTGCCCTTGATCGACATATCTGTGAGCTTCAACTATCTGTCTAGCCGGTACTGTCTATCAATAACAGGCTTTAACTGTTCATCTTCAAGGAGTTTAGTCAGCAAACGTAAATTTTCAATAGTATCTCTTGGACTACCGTCATCGACTGAAATGTAAAAGCCGTTGGGTGTCAATGTTTTTTTACACTGCTCTTTCAATTTCGAACTTTTTCTTCTACCTACAGCATCGAAAATGAAGTCGTAATACTCCCCTTGTGGTGGGTGATCCTCGTTTGTATAATCAATTACAGTTTTGGCACCCAATGACTTAACTAAATCTACATTTCCTGTACTGCATACACCGGTTACCTCCTGCGCCGTAATACCTGGCAAGCTGCACAGCAGAAGTCCCAATTGCGCCTGAAGCTCCATAGATAAGCACCTTTTGTTTATTCTGGATATCCCCTTTTTTTAGAAAATCCAATGCTATAAGCCCACCATAAGGGACAGCGGCAGCTTCTTCAAAGCTGACATTTATTGGTTTAATATCTATGATGCTGTCTTCAGGAAGGCATTTATACTCGGCGTAGGTGCCAAACCGCATTTTAATAGCGCTCCCAACGGTAGTGCCATAAACATGGTCGCCTGCTTTGAATCTTTTTTGCTTCACTGCCAGTGGATTCAACTTCTCCAGCAAGTATCATCCCGAGTAATGGATTTCTCGGCTTTCCAAAACCGATCACCAATCCCATCATAAGGCCTACCGGGTTCCAAAGAGGCAGGTTAAAACCACGCACAATACAATCGCTAGCCGTTACTGAAGTGGCGCAGATCTTAATGCGCACCTCCCCTTGCCTGGGTTCAGGTTTTTCAATCTCTCTGAGTTGAAGAACCTCAGGTGGTCCATATTTTGTACAGACAACTGCTTTCATAAGTTCCCTCTAGGATAAATTTTTTAATTATTCTTATTGTTCACGCTTGTTTACGGAGACCGCAGCGCGAAAACTTCTGCCTGCGCCAGCGTAAGGACATTGTTCCTGTATAAGATTGGCAACAAGCCTGATAAGGAGAACAACAGTCAATAGATAAAATCCTGTCCTGAAGTCAATGATCCCTAGAAATGGGAGAATGATAGGTGCCCAATAGACGGCATTGTAAAGGATATAGATCAACCGGTTAGTGGAGCCTGGTTTGAGTGAGGCTTCATTTGGGGAGTTTTCCCGACTACCATGCGAACCGCATGTTTGCATGCTGCTCGATAACCGTTCAGTAAAGCACACCGAGAATGAATAAACCAATAAAGGCTGCCCTGTCGGACAAAACCGATGTGGAGAAAACAAAAATTACATAACCGATCAAGACAAGCCCCCCAACCAGCGATAGAATATTATTCCAGCGCAGAGTTAAATATTTGTCTTTTGTGCTGTCGTTCATCCTTTCTCCTTGTTGGTTTCTGGATATTAATAGCGAATACGGTGGTCAGGTCAGACGGCTATGCTCCAAATTTGCGTCCTCTTTTTCCTGTATCATAGATAACTTTTACGCAAACTCATGAGCACGTTTTTGCCATCCTTCAACGTTTACGCCCATAATCAGAAGCCACAAGGCTAATATAACTTCACCCCAGAATGTAAACATCCTTATCGTCACACCCAGTTCTGGAACGAGAAAGTATGTGACACCGGAATTCCACGTCGCAATAAGTTTACTCTATTATCATCCAAACAGGCGAAAAAATTTGGCGGGACTTCCATAACTTTAGCGTTGTTTTCACTATTTTCGATCATTATTTAGCGATCAATCTCACAAATCCTGGACATGTGCTACGATACCGTGAAGGTCTACCTCCGCCACCTTTCCAGTGCCAATTTCGTCACCAAAACCAATCATGGCTACATCTTTTCACAGGACGGATCCCAGCTTATCCTCGTCGTCGATTCGCCTCCACCCGAACCAGAAACCCATTACCAGGGCGGAAAAATCCCGCCCTCCGATCAGCAGTAGAAAGAGCATCATAATAAAACAGAAGGATTAATTACTACTACTACTTCTAATATAAATAATGATATTAATAGTAGTAGCCAATCCCTACACCAAGTCAAGCACGAGCGTGAGTATCATGGGGATGATTATCAGGTATTGCGTAGCATGGACAATGATAGACATCCAGGTGCTGCGGAAGAGCCTGGCCGGTAGGGAGGAAAGATAGAGGGCTCATTAACAGGGCTCCCGTCAATATCATCCAGGGCTGATGCCAGTGATAGGCCCCCATCAGCACGCCATTGACTACCCAATCCCCCTTGCCAAAAACGCCACCCATCTTTGGCAGCAGCACGCCCCGGAAGAAGAACTCTTCACCCAGGATATTGAACACTGCCATAACGAAGAACAGCCCAAAGAACGACCAGTTGCCAACCAACTGGGCCACCATTTCCCGGAACCCCCAGGACGGCTGTCAAGGTTGGCGTTGGCTGGCATGGCGAAAGCGGAAAGATCTAAACCCAGGAAACGTTTAGTACGCCGCCAAAATTAACGAAATCTGAATGACAAAGAACAGAAGCATAAAGGGGATCACCCACAGCCCACAGCACCTCGACGAAGGCTTCCCTGTTTTCTGGTATCGCGGCGTGTTGGAGCCACAAGCGTCGCCGGATGGTCGTCCAGCGCAGATCGCCTTCTTCACGGTCGGACGATGATCAAGGATAAGAACAAACTGCCAAATCAGACCCACGGTGATCAGTGCCTACCCTGGTGAATGCCGCCCCTATGGGATCCGATTCAAAATTGGTCACCAACGCCGGGTACACCAACCAATACCAGAATACCCTATCTGGCGCGGCTACCGCGACCCAAAGACCCAGGATTTTGGCCAAAGAATATTGATTACCTTCCTGGACTGTGTTCCAGGCGCTGGTCTATCGGAATTTGTTAAAGTTAGTCATTTTGTGTGCCTCCTTTATTTCAAAATTATTGGTGACCGGAATTCCACGTCGCAATAAGTTTACTCTATTATCATCCAAGTTTAACCCCCAATTAGTATACTATAATATATTGCATTCTTAGCACATATGTGCTATTAATTGTACCGGTCTAATCAATCCTTTCTCCCACCAATTCAATAAGGAGCCTCTCCCATGACCGGATCAACCCTCGCCGCCCTCGCCGCTTCCCTGCTCTCCCTGCTCTTCTCCTACATCCCCGGCTTCAAGACCTGGTACACCCCCAAAGACCCCTACCCCAAGCGCCTCATCATGCTCGCCCTGGTGGTCGTCGTCGCTCTGGGCGCATTCTCGTTCGCATGCGCCGGCCTGGCTGACGATTTCAGCGTCAAAGGTCACCTGCGACGCCTTCGGCGCCTGGGGTCTTGTCCGCGCCGTGATCGCCGCAGTGGCAGCCAACCAGGCTATCTTCCTGATCTCTCCCCATAAAAGCCAGAAAAACTCTAACGAATCAGCGCAGGCGTAGATCAGCCGCAGCCAAATAAGTAACATTGGCTAAAGACAGAAGTGCTTATCAATCCCCCGCTCGATATTTACCTAATTAATCGATGATCTTAATTGAAAAATGTCTCATTATGGTGATATTTACCAGCACGTAAGAAAGGAGGTGACAACCTGGTAACCTCAATGCCTACAAGCACGGCTTCTACTCCCACCGCTTCAACGAGGCAGAAAATATCAGCCTCGAAGCCTATTTATCAACCGGCCTGGATTCCGAGGAGCAATGCTGCGCGTCTTAACGCGCTGGGTTTTGAGCTAGCCGACGGGATCCAGGACCTCAATGAAGCCCGCCAATCGCTCGCGCCTCGGTTTAGCCGCTACCCGCCTCGCCGCCCTCCTCAAGTCCCAGATGTTCCTCAAGGCGATCAGAGTGACGAAGTCAAGCAGACCATCAGCCAGTGTCTAACGGATATTGTCGATGAACTCAAACTCAAAATTTGATATGCCGTCTCTATACATCTGTCTCATCCAGAAAGACAAAGACCATCTGATTTCTTGTCAGAAGATATGGTCCAGTCCATCCGCCGCATAAACCAGAACCTTGCCAGATGTGAACAATGCGAATCATTTGAAAACTGTCCCATCTTGCGTGACTTCAATGCCCATGTCAGTACAGCAATCGAGGAAATCACTGACGAATACAACTCGCCGCTCATCCATAATGTCTAATCGTTTGTCATCGCGAGCCCGAATGAAACGGAGTTCGCGGCAATCCTCTCCCCTACCA
>CAVWDI010000020.1:0-13299 GCA_963753725.1 uncultured Chloroflexia bacterium
TATTGTGCTTTTTGCTTGGCAATCTGGGATCTCTGAGGGTAAAAGCGAAACCTAAGATAATATCGGTCATAAATAACCAGGGAACAGGAATACATATCACAATGTGTTCCTGTTTTTTTACAATTTTTAAAATTTACCTCCATTCATCACTCAAATGTTGTACATAAGAAATACAAAGCTGTGGATTTAATTCGACTTCAAGGTATAATTCAATATGGAAGATAAGTTAGAAATGGTTTTCTTTCTCTAGCATACCTAGATATTTGAATAAAAAATATTCAACAAATTCCAAAACAAATTAAAAGGGGACATAAATGCCAAACAATACGCTTAATTTTTCAACTTTTTTTTTGCTGCTGGCTGCATTGCTAGTTTTGAGCGCCTGCCAGCCTATTGAACCCCCAGCGCAAACAGAAAGTGAATCAGAACCAGCCTCCGAAATCGGGGCTGAACCAGATGTGATTGTTTTACGTGCAGGCACCGGCGACAGCGGTGAAGGGCTTAACCCGCACCAGAGTATCATCGCTGACTATGAAGACCAGAACCCGGATGTGCTGGTGCAGCTGGAGGCCATTGCCGGGCGGGATTATTACACGCGCATTCTGACCCAAATCGCAGCTGACCGCGCGCCGGACGTGATGAACATCGGCGATGACGCTGTACCTTCCTTCGTCGAAAAAGGCGCTTTCCTGTCCCCTGGACGAATGTCTGGCAGAATCTGGATTTTGACACCTCGGTCTATCTGCCCGGGTTGTTGGAACCCGGCACCGTCGATGGCGAACTGTATTTCCTCCCAAAGGATTACTCAACGCTGGCGGTTTACTACAACAAGCCATTTTTGATGAAGCGGGCGTGGCTATCCCGCAGGATGGCTGGACCTGGGACGACCTGCTGGCCACTGCCCAGGCGCTCACCCAGGACACGGATGGTGATGGCCAAACCGATATTTGGGGCATTCAGCTGCCCGCCAACTGGACAACCGGATTTGAATACTGGGTCGCAGCTGCCGGCGGCAGCCTGATCAGCGAAGACGGCAACTACTTATGTCGGGATTTATGGACTCCGATGATACCATCCGCGCTGCGCAATTCTACGCCGACCTGTACAATGAATACCAGTTGCCCGCCGCCCGCTGATTTCAGCGCTTTTGGCGGCGGCAACAGCGAGTTTGACAACGGCCAGGCTGCCATGCGCGTTTTGGGCGTTGGCCGCAGGCTGGCATGCTTGAGAATCCCAACATCGAACTGGGTGTGGTCGGCATGCCCGCGGACGCCGTTGCAGCCAATATCCTTTTCTGGGGTGGGTTTGGTATCTCCTCCACAACAGATAATCTGGAAGCTGCTTGCAAATTCCTGAGCTACTATGCCGGACCTGAAGCCGCCGAAACTTGGAAGGATTGGGCGCTGCCGGCGGTGACTTCCGTTGCGGAAATGCCAGAGGTAGCCGATGATCCGCTCAACAGCGTCTGGATCGATGAGTTGAACAATCTGAAGCCGCGCGCCTATACCTTCACCCCCTACTGGAATGAAAGTGCTGATCCAGCGCTGCGCAAAGCACTGGAGACCATCTTGCTTGATCCGGAAGCAGATGTAGCCGCAGTGATGCACAGGCTGCGCAAGAAGCCCAGACAGCGCTTGATGAACTTTTAGCAGAGTAATTACCCGGATTCCAGAGACTATCCGAGAAGAATGACCTGATACCGGGATTGTCCCAATAACTTTCGGTATTCTGGGACAATCCTTTCTATCTGAGGATTGTTTATTAGTTCCCGGAACTGCTCAACTGCTGCGACACCTTTTACTGTTTATATCATACTATTCACTGGTTGGTGATCCTTTTCACATGACTGGCCGAAAACGACAATCGGCAAGTCTCTCACCTGCCCGACGGAGAGAAGCACTTTCTTTTTACCTGACGATTTCCCCCTGGCTGATCGGCTTTCTACTGCTTACTGTAGGGCCCATGCTTTACTCGCTTTATATCAGCTTTACGCACTGGGACCTGCTTTCAGATCCAGTATGGATTGGTTTGGATAACTACGTCCGAAAAATGCCCAACGACCCCCGCTTCTGGCAGTCGTTGAAAGTGACATTAATTTACACTGCCGCCTATGTACCGCTGGAACTGGTGGGCGGGTTGTTTTTGGCGCTGCTGGTGCGAACCGTATCCGCGGCGTGCGCGTATTTCGCACCATTTTTTATCTGCCAACCGTGCTGGCAGGGGTGGCCTTCGCCGTAGTATGGCTGTGGATGCTCAACCCGCGCGGCGGCCTGGTTAACCTGGCTTTGGCACAGGTTGGCATCATTGGCCCGCGCTGGCTGCTTGATCCCGACTGGGCTTTGCCTGCCCTGATGATGATGAGCTTCTGGGGCTGGGGTCGGGCCATGGTCATTTATCTGGCCGGCTTGCAGGCTATACCCTCCGAACTGTATGAATCTGCCGCAATCGACGGTGCGAATGCCTGGTCAAACCTTGTCTATGTCACTATCCCGCTGCTCTCACCGACCATCTTTTTCAACCTGATCTTGAGCATCATCAGCACCTTTCAAACCTTCACCAATGCCTTTGTAGCGACCAACGGCGGTCCATTGGACGCTACGTTGTTCTTTGTGCTGTATCTCTACAAACAGGCTTTCGAATTTTTAAATATGGGCTATGCCTCTGCGTTGGCCTGGGTGTTGTTTGCTATTATTCTGGTTTTTACTCTGTTGGTTTTTCGCACGCCAGCGCTTCTGGGTTTTTTATGCAGGAGAAGAGGATAAGTGAGTAATTCCGATCAGCGTGACCCGTATATCTTACGCCTGGGCGGCATGCGTTTGTCTTACGGTATATGCTGTTGTGCCTTACCGCACTGTTGTTTCTACTGCCTTTGTATTGGATGGTATCTTCTTCTTTAAAGCCTGAGTACCAGATATTTGCCCAACCGCCAGTCTGGTGGCCAGTTCCGCCAGGTTGGAACAATTACATCGATGCGCTGACTGAACTCCCTTTTGGCCGGTATACGCTCAATACACTGATCATTGCCGTCGGGGCGGTGATTGGGCACGTTTTATCCTGCGCTCTGGTCGCCTATGGTTTTGCCCGCTTGCGTGCGCCCGGTAAAGACGTGTTGTTTGTCGTGTTGTTAGCAACGCTGATGCTCCCTTACCCGGTGGTTATGATCCCCCAGTACATCATATTCTCCGAGATTGGATGGGTTAACAGTTTCAAACCCCTCATCGTACCAACATTTTTCGGAAATGCTTTCTTTATTTTCCTGCTGCGCCAGTTCTTTTTGCAAATTCCGATCGATCTGGAGGACGCCGCCCGTATCGACGGCGCAAATTTGCTGCAAATACTTTGGTATGTCATTTTTCCCATATCGCGCCCAGCAATTGCTACAGTTGCCATCTTTACTTTCCAATTCGCATGGAACGATTTTTTAGCACCGCTCATTTTCCTGCAGGACCAGTCAAAATACACCCTTATGTTAGGGCTAAGTTTTTTCCGCAGTTCATTTGAGGTCAACTGGGCGTATTTGATGGCTGCATCCCTGTCGGTGGCTGCACCGGTAGTACTGCTATTCTTTTTCACCCAACGCGAGTTTGTAGCAGGTATTACAATAGGCGGTGTAAAACAGTAGAGAGGTTGTTAGAACATGTCAGAAATCAAACCAGGTCTCGTTGTATTACTGGGTTCCGGAGAAACATTGCCATCCAGCGGAAAAACACACGAATATGCTGCGCAGCGTCTACCGCAAAAACCGCGCATTGTAGTGTTGGAAACCCCGGCTGGATTTGAGCCAAATTCGGATGTGGTGGCCGGTAAGATCAAAACCTACTTGGAGCGGCGCCTGCAGAATTACAAGCCAGCCATAGACGTATTGCCTGCCCGACACCGGGATACACCATTTAGTCCAGATGACCCAAAAATCGCTGCCCCAATCCTAAAAGCGGATGAAATCTTACTCGGACCCGGAAGCCCGACCTACACTGTGCGCCAGCTGCGTGACAGCATTACATACCAAATGATCACCGCCCGTCAGCGGCGCGGCGGCATGTTGTTCCTGTCGAGTTCCGCCCCGCTTTCTTTCAGCACTTACACCCTGCCCGTTTATGAAGTTTATAAAGTAGGCCAGGACTTGTTCTGGATGGATGGTCTAGATTTTCTCAGTTCCTATGGCTTGAACATCACGTTTATCTCCCACTGGAATAACACCGATGGCGTTGAAGAACTGGATACCAGCCGCTGCTACATGGGCCAAGATCGATTTAACCTGCTGCGTAAAATGCTGCCACCCGACCAAACGATCGTTGGAATCGATGAAAACACATCCTTGATCATTGATTTTGCACAGTCCTGCTGTTTTGTGCGTGGCCACGATACAGTCACTATTCTGCGTGATGGTGGAACCCTCATATACCAAACAGGCATCAGTTTTCATATGGATAAGCTGGGAGATTGGTATATACCAGATGGACATGCAGGGATACCCTCTCAGGTCTGGGAAAAAGCGATTCAGGCTGAAGAGGAAAGACAGCTGGAATTGTCTGCTAAACCTGAGCCAACCGCGCAAGTCCTGGACCTTTTACAAGCCCGAGAGGAAGCGCGCCAGGATAAAGATTGGGAAAAAGCCGATTTGATGCGTGACCAGGTAGAGAAACTGGGATGGCAGATAAAAGATACCCCGCAAGGCAGCCAATTAGAACCGCTTGATAACGATTGAAGAAATTCAGGCCTTGTTAATTTACTTTGAGATAGAGAATTGAAACCACAAGACAGCTTTATCGATATTGGTATCCAAATACATATCCGCAAGTGGCTTCCTCCTAAGTCGGACACGCTTGAGCCTGCCTATCTTCTTATTCACGGGCTGGCCAGCAACGCCCGTACCTGGGACCAGGTCGCCCGGCTGCTGGCGCAACGGGGGTATCCAACTGTTGCGCTCGACCAGCGCGGTCACGGTCTCAGCCAGAAGCCGGAAAATGGATATAATTTCACCTCCATCACAATGGATCTACGGAAGATAGTGGGTGAACTGGGCTTGCACCGGCCGGTGCTGGCAGGCCAATCCTGGGGCGGCAATGTCGTATTGGATTTTGGGGCGCGCTTCCCAGGAACAGCCCAACAGCTGATATTTGTGGATGGCGGTTTTCTCAATTTGTGGCAGCGCGGGCCTTGGGAAACCATCTCATTGGAATTGCGCCCGCCTGATTTGCGCGGCGTCCCCTATACCCAGATGGTTTCACAAATTAAAAAATCCCACCCCTACTGGTCAGAAGATGGCATAGAAGCTACAATGGCCAACTTTGAGAAACTTCCAGACGGCACCGTGCAGCCGTGGCTTACATTGGATCGCCACATGCGGATTTTGAAGGCATTGTATGAGCAGGATCCTGATATTCTTTACCCCAGGGTGCAGGAACCAGTCTTGATTTGTGCAGCGGATGATGGAAGTGAATGGTCGGTCCAGAAGCGCAAACAGGTGCAGGCAGCCCTTACCGGACTTGAGAATGCTGAGGTAGCCTGGTTCTACGGTGCTGCCCATGATATCCATGTTGATCAACCCGAAGCGCTCGTTGCCCGGTTTTTAGCGTTTACGAACTCCATAACTGGATTATAATTCTATCCCGAAGACTACAAAAATCAAATTACCGGGTTCATCCAGGTCTGGTATGAACTGTCAGCCCTGCCTGTCTTCGATGGGATGCAGCCAGCGGTATTCGATACAGTCGTCCAACACTGCCGGGATACCTTGGTAAATAGAAGGGTAATTCGGCTAATCCCTAGGTCATCCCACAACAAACCTTTCTTCACCTGGATATTGAGGTTCCATCCCTTTACAGCATCCGGCGTGTTGAGGGAAGGGTACCCGCTTAATCTGCGAAAAGGGGTTAAAAGGTAGTTACCAGTTAAAGCCAGCCACATCGGCATTCCTAAACTCCGGAATCTCGGATAATATTCCTTGATAACAGCAAAATATTGGTTCCAATCTACTGCCAGTTCATCCGCAACAGGGCTGGTCCCGCTCCATTGCTTTTGTGCTGCAGCTATCAGGATTTTGGCAGCATCTTCGATGTGTAGATGGGCAAACTTGTTCTTACCATTTCCAGGAAATAGTACGCGACTTTTATGTACCTGGTTAAACATCAGGTCGCGGGCGCCGTAGACATGCGGCAGGCGGATCAGAGCCAGAGATATTCCAGCTTTCTCTGCCATACTGGATAAAGCTGCTTCAGCTTCCAGTTTTGCCCTGCCGTAGCCTAATTTCGAATTCGCAACAGTGCCTTGGTCAACAATCTCGTCTTGACTCTGGTACACTAGAAGGCTGCTGGAATAATCAAAGTTTCGGGTACCAGATTCTGCCGCAGCCTTCATCAATTCGATTGAACCATCCACAATAGTTGGCCGAACCAGGCTGTACTCTTCAAAGATCGCCCTGGCGCCCAAGTGGATAATAGTCTCAACCCCATCCAACGCCCGCTCCAGACTCGCTGGGCTTTGCAAGTCAGCCTGGACCATTTCCGCATCAAGCGGGGAAAGGACAGCCGCCCGCAGCAGCCGGCGCACCATAAGTTTTGGTTTCAAACCCATGCTGGAGAGCTGGCGAGCCACTTCATTTCCGATGAAACCAGTAGCTCCAGTTACCAGAATCTTACCCGTATCTGTGTTCATTGAATTGCATCTGAAAATGAATTTGATCTTTCATGAAAACCTGGTACCCGTAGTGAAGAAGCTATCCCAATTTAAGAGTGCTTAGATGGTTTTAAGAAAGCAGCCAAATTTATTGCCCGCTTTCAGTTAGACTTTACCTTTATGTTATGGATATTTTTTATAAATAAGGTCAATCGAGCAGGATATGATCGGTTTCTCCGGAGTGGCCGGTTCTATCCCGCACCATGTCCACCAGAGCAACTACCAGCCATTTGTCTCCAAATTTGTCCGCTTCAAACGCTCTTTGGATGCAGTCCTTGCCAACTTGAAGTCTATCAGGCAGCACAGCGTCCAGCATTTCACGCTTTGTTGCAGCTTATGGGACTGTTCATGGAACAATAGTCGGGTCCTCACACAAAGCTACGGTTTTGTTTGCCAGGAACTGGGTCCCCAGAATAGCATCCTGAACTTCGACCAGGAAACTCTTCAACAGATACGGACGGTAGGATCCGGTGGTTCATACGTCCTAAGCCAGGTATTGTATGATAGCGCTGAGTCCACCAGCTAGGTTTGTATTCAGGTTTTCGATCATTTTCTGTTTATCCCTTAGATGCTTTTACCGAAGTAAAGCTACGCAATTTTATTATCGAAGTTAAGAATTAGGTTGGTATCCTTCCTGTTTGGTGATATCCATAGCCACCTTGGTAATTAACACACCGTAAATAACCTTGGATACAATGTCAGCCGTGGTAAAGATAATTTGGCGTGCAACCACTCCCTCCGAAGTTGGGGCGAAAGCAGGAATGAGGTATGCAATGGGGTAAAAAGTCCAGAAAATAATAAAAATCCAGCGGATGGCTTTCATTGTTCCCACAGACTCTTCGGGCAGGTTTGGCAGTGCTTTCCCAATCTCAGTCCAGGTCAGGTAAAGCAGTACCACGTAAAAGATGGTGCTCAAGCCACCCCAAACCCACAATGCAGTCAGGCTTGTCACTTCATAGAATTGGCCTACATAACCGAGCAAAATCATTGCAATTCCTGCCCCAACAAAACCAAAACTCAACCGGCGGGCAGCCATGCCAGTGATACCAAGCACAATCACTAACTGCAGCAGAAGCATCGGAACGTCGATCAACCAGTTTAAGTACCGGAAACCATTTGAAAAAATGTCGTCACCCCGCACGTATATACCGTTTTCCAGAATAAAAGTGCTCTGCCAGCTCATCGATTGCGCCAGGAGCAGCAGGAAAGCGGATACCATCACAATTGCGCCTAATATGGAAGCAACCTGCAAACGCGGTTGAACGTTCCGGTAAGTGGAAATGAAGTACACAAATCCACCTGCCATAGCTGCAAAGCCTAACACCAATACCTGGGCGACAATTTGATACTCAACAATGCTATAAGTTAATATATTCTCTATGTTCATGCTTGTATTCTCCTTAGGAATAGTATATATAATATTACTAACATATAATTAATATATTGTCAAGGTTATGCAAGGTTTTTTTGGTTGAAAATTACCGGCTAATAAACTAAAGGCAAGAACTTCTTATTTACTAAATTGAATAACATCGACTGTGTTGGCGTGCTGCATACCAGCCGCTGCTGCATGGGTCAATATCGATGTTACAGACTGCGCAAAATGACCCCATCCAACCAGAACATCGTAGGAATCGATGAAAATACATCCTTGATCATTGATTTTTCCCGATCCTGCTGTTTTGTGCGCGGTAACGATACAGTAAACATATTGCAGAATTGCGCAGTCCAGATATTCCAAACCGGCAGCAGATTTCCATTGGATGAATTGGGGGGAATGGTATATACCAGATGCACATGAAGGCATCCCCGAAACGGTTGTAGGAAAAAACTATTCAGGCAAAAAGAGATAGAGCATTGGAAGCGACTGCCAGACCGGAACCTAATGCAGAATGGTTAGCCATGGTGCAAGCTCGAGAAGAGTCGCGCCAGTTCCTTGATTGGGAAAATACCGATTTACTGCGTGACTGCATGAGTATTATCGTGAATCCCCCGTCCACAATGTTAGCTGAAGCGTCTCCCCCAGAAAGGGATTTCCCCCTTCGGAGGATTAAAATCTGGGCTACATGAGTATTGTTCGTGCGTGACATCCCAGTCTGCAAGATTTCCTCGAATTATTAATCTTCAGACCATTATTGATTTCGCGCATTTATGGTTATCCAATCCTGCCCATATATACCCATAGTAAATCTCATAAACTCGGGTTATAATACCTTGTATGGTATATTAATGATTTGTTAGATTAGACATGGGAGCAAACAATGACGCGATTTTTCGCCAGCATTAAAGATTTTTTCTTCCCTCCGGAGGGCACACCCACTTGGCTTAAATTACTCCCTTATGTGATATTGGGAGTTCTGACAATACTGCTTCTGACAGCCGGCGTTTATGGTTGGGAGTACACCAATTCTCCGGAATTTTGCGGGCAAGCCTGCCACACCATGCCGCCGGAGTACACTTCGTACCTTACCTCCCCGCACGCACGCATCGACTGCGTCGATTGTCATATCGGGAAGGGTTTCATCGCCACGCGCATTACCCGTAAGGCTGGCGACCTCAAACATGTCACCAAGACAATTTTTCATGACTATGAATTTCCAATTCGGGCGCACGACCTGCAGCCAGCACGCGAGACATGCGAACTTTGTCACCTCCCGGAAAAATTTTCGGATGACAGTTTACGCGAGATCCAACGCTATGAAAACGATGTGGATAATACACCCATCTCAACTTATTTAACCATGAAGACCGGAGGCGGCAGCCAGCGTGAGGGACTGGGGCGCGGCATTCACTGGCATATTGAGAACCCGGTATATTATTTTGCCTCTGATCCTGAAAATCAGGAAATTCCGTACGTAAAAATGGTCGACAATGAAGGCAATGTGTCTGAATATATCGACACTGAAGTTGATTTTGATCCTGCAGATATTGACGAAACAGAATTGAAGGAAATGGACTGCATCACCTGTCACAACCGCATCACCCACCTTGT
Source organism: uncultured Chloroflexia bacterium (assembly GCA_963753725.1). Taxonomy (GTDB): domain Bacteria; phylum Chloroflexota; class Anaerolineae; order Anaerolineales; family UBA4823; genus CAVWDI01. Next base: position 9,668 of record CAVWDI010000020.1, read on the forward strand.
TCCCACGCCAGAAGATACCATCGACCAGCTCATCGCCCGGGACGCTATATCAGATGACATCCCTGAGATCAGGAATAAGGCACTCCAAACATACACCCGATTATTTGAGACGACGCAGATGGGATTGAACAATATTGCTGGATTGGACGGATATTATAAAACTTATTACCCGGACTATTACGCAGCTAATCAGGAAAAGATATCCGCCGCGATTGAAGCACTCCAAGATGCGTATTCTGCCAGCGTGTACCCGGAACAAAATTCTGATTGGACACTCACATCCTAACAATATCGGTCACAAGGATTCGCCCGGTTGTTTTCGCTGCCACGATGGCAAGCATCTGAATACCGAGCAGGAAGCAATCCGGTTGGAGTGTAACCTGTGCCATTCCATCCCGATCGTAGCCGGACCATACGATTTCACGGCTAACCTTGAGATCAGCCGCGGGCCGGAACCGCAGTCGCACCTGAATGAAAACTGGATCAGTTTGCACCACCAGGTATTTGATGCGACCTGCGAGAACTGCCATACAACCAGCAACCCCGGCGGGACGGACAATTCCTCCTTTTGTTCAAACAGCGCCTGCCACGGCACGGAATGGGTTTACGCAGGATTTGATGCGCCTGGTTTACGGGAAGTATTACTTTCCCAATTACCCAAATCACCAGAACCGCAACCAGTTTCGTTAGATGGCGAATTAACCTATAATGAAATGATTGGTGCGTTACTCCAGGAAAGGTGCGGTTTATGTCACGGGCAAAACGGTCAGAGTGGTCTGGACCTGACAAATTATGAATCAATTTTAGAAGGCGGAGAATCCGGACCTGCTGTCATCCCGGGAGATGCACAGAACAGCCTGGTCGTGATCAAGTATTCTGGCGATATCCCCCACTTCGGAAAGCTGTCGCAGTCTGAATTAGACCTGGTTGCCGAATGGATTATGTCAGGCGCACCTGAATAGATAAATAACATCTTCTCCGAGAAAGGGATACCCGATTAAATTTTAGGCTGCATGATTCCTGTAGTCCGCAAAATTTATACATATGATCAATCACGAGGCCATTAAAGAAATCACGGTCATATAAATGATATTCGATTTATCGGATTGATGGAATTCAACGTGTTTCAACAGGTTTCGATTATCGGCTGCCAAATTCATTTGGCGGAGACGCATATTCAATATTCACAATCCACCGTATTAAAACCAATTAACGAACCATCAATTATAAACAACACATCTAAGCTAATGTCACATATTATTGTGTTTCTAGATTAGAAAACATGATTTTTGGCAATCTCGCTCATCTTTTCCTAATATATACATTATAATATCCATATTGGGTTATCTAGGGTCAATGGAATAAAAAGTTACAGGTGCCCAATCTAAAAATGTTTTTGTAGTAAAAACAGAAAGGAGAAACAGTAGAGCAAATTTTAATGTTGAAAAATTCGAGTGAGAATAAAATTATTGTTCAGAGGAGAATGTGTATGAAAAAAACTTATTTTCTTGTAGGTGCAGTTATGCTCCTGCTCGTCCTGGTTTTAGCTGCTTGCCAGCAGCCAGCTCAGGCTCCTCCCGCGGAACCCTGTCCGGAATGTCCCGAGTGCCCGGATGTGGAAGCCCCTGAATGCCCAGAAGTTGAAGTTCCTGAATGTCCCGAGTGCCCGGAGGTTGAAGTACCAGAATCAGTCGCGGGAGTCCCTGGAGTTGACGAAGCATGGGCTGAAATCACCGCATAACGACGCTGAAGCTGAGGCATTCGTGCATTGGGATGAGGATGATCCCGCCCAAGTACCTGAAAGCTGCGCAGCCTGTCATACAACAACAGGTTACCTGGACTTTCTCGGCGCCGATGGCTCAGAAGCTGGCACAGTAGAGACCCCTCATGCTATTGGACAGACCGTCACGTGCGAGGCCTGCCACAACCAGGCTGCCCAGGAACTTGACATGGTCACCTTCCCCTCCGGGGCGGAGATCACCGGTCTGGGAGCTGAAGCTCGCTGCATGGTATGCCACCAGGGGCGCGCTTCAAAAGTCCAGGTGGACGAGTCGATCGAAGCAGCCGGTTTGACAGAGGATGTGGATGGGACCAGTGAAGATCTGGGTTTTATAAACATCCACTACTACGCTGCTGGTGCGACCCTTTACGGGACAGCTACCAAGGGCGGTTACGAGTATGAAGGCAAGTCATATGACTTCAAGAACGATCATGTCGAAGGCTACGACACCTGCATCGGGTGCCATAACTCGCACACCCTTGAGTTGAAAATCGAAGAATGCGCATCCTGCCACACCGGTGTAGCCAGTGTGGAGGATGTTCGAGCAATTCGCATGGCGGGTTCTCTGAAAGACTACGACGGTGACGGCGACATCGAAGAGGGCATCGAATCTGAGATCGACGGTCTACGGGATATGCTGAACACAGCTATCCAGGCTTATGGTTCTGAAGTTGCCGGAGCGCCGATTGTATATGATTCGCTTGCCTATCCCTACTTCTTTATCGATACCAACGAAGATGGTGAAGCTGGTGAAGATGAAGCTGTTTTCCCCAACGCCTATGCAACCTGGACGCCGCGTTTGCTCAAAGCTGCATACAACTTCCAGGTCGCTTCCAAGGATCCGGGGGCTTATGCCCACGGCGGCAAGTACATCATTCAACTGCTGTACGACTCGATCGAGGACTTGAACGAAGCTATCTCCACCCCGGTTGACCTGTCGACTGCCAACCGTATCGATGCCGGCCACTTCGCCGGTTCGGAAGAGGCTTTCCGCCATTGGGACGAAGACGGCGAGGTTGAGGGTGCTTGTGCTAAATGTCACTCTGCAGCCGGACTGCCCAGGTTTCTAAAGGAAGGCGTTAACGTTTCCGAGCACCTGGCGAACGGTTTGGTTTGCAGCACTTGCCATGATGACCTCGCAACCTTTACTCGCTATACAGTGGATGAAGTCGAATTTCCGAGCGGTGCAGTGCTAACTTTTGGAGAAATGAATGATTCCAACCTGTGCATCAACTGCCACCAGGGGCGTCAATCCACAGTCGGCATTGATGCCAGAATAGGCGATCTGGGCGGCGACACGGTTGCAGAAGGTTTGAGTTTCTCTAACCCGCACTACTTCGCGGCTGGAGCGATCTGTTTGGCACAGAGGCAAAAGGCGCCTACGAGTTTGGTGGCCAATCCTATGACGGGCGCAATTTGCACGTTCAGGGTTTCGAAACCTGCAAGGACTGCCACGAAGCGCATGCCCTTGAAGTCAAAGCTGAAGCTTGCAGCGCCTGCCACACCAATGTGGCATCTGCGGAAGACCTTGAGGCGATTCGCATTACAGCCGGTGACTTTGACGGTGACGGCGATGAGACTGAGGGAATTGCGGGTGAGATTGAAACCATGAAAGAAGCGCTGTATGCTGCCATACAGGAGTACGCTGCAACAACAGCCGGCGCTGCAATCGCATTTAATCCTGGTAGTTATCCTTACTGGTTCATTGATACCAACGAGGATGGTGAAGCGGTTGGCGAAGAAGCTGTCCGAGACAACGCTTATGTAAGCTGGACGCCTAATCTGCTTCGGGCTGCTTATAACTACACCTGGGTTGAAAAGGATCCCGGTGCATACGCGCACAATGGCATGT
>CAVWDI010000021.1:0-388970 GCA_963753725.1 uncultured Chloroflexia bacterium
TGCCTTTTCCCGTCTTTCAATGTTAAAATAGCCCAATGCCTGTAATCACCCTGCTGACCGACTTCGAACTCAAAGACGGCAACGTCGGCGCCATGAAAGGCGTCATCTGGGAAATCGCCCCGGACGCCCAAATTGCTGACCTCAGCCATACCATTCATCCCCAGGATATTCGCGAAGCGGCCCTGGTGCTGGCGCGCGCCGCCCCCTACTTTCCAGAAGGGACAATACATACGGTAGTTGTTGATCCGGGTGTGGGAACCGCCCGCCGCCCTATCGCTGCCCGCCTGGGGGAGCACTATTTCGTGGGACCGGACAACGGCGTGATCACGATGCTGCTCGAACGAGCCGAAGGTGCAAAAAAGCGGGTACAGTTTATGCACCTTAACCAAGCGCACTATTGGCTGCCTGAAGTGAGCAATGTATTTCACGGCAGGGATATCTTTGCCCCCTGCGCTGCGCATCTGGCTGCCGGCGTTCCGTTAGAGAACCTCGGTGATCCGCTCGATAACGTAATGCGCCTGGATTTCCCGCAGCCAGAATGCGTAGATTTCGGTTACCGCGCCCAGGTGATACACCTGGATCATTTCGGCAACATCTCTACCAATGTGCGTATCGAACATCTTAAAGGACGCAAAGTGGGCAGCGTGCATCTAAATGGCTTTAATATTCCTGGATTGGTCAGGACCTTTGGAGACCGTTCCCCCGGGGATCTGGTTGCCCTGTTCGGCAGCACTGGCAACCTGATCGTTTCAGTCGTAAACGGAAACGCCGCCCAACACTTGAATGCCAGAGTCGGCGATGTCGTCGACATCCGGCTTGAAAGGTGAAGACTTGACCCAGCCTCCCGCCATCTTCGTCGAAGACCTATCCTTCCGCTACCGCGACCGGGAGGAGCTGGCCATTCGCGATATTTCTTTCCAGGCTGAGCGCGGCGAGCTGGTGCTGCTGGCCGGCGCCAGCGGTTCAGGCAAAACCACCCTCATCCGCTGCATCAACGGTTTGATCCCCCGCAGCTACAAAGGCGTGGTGGACGGGACCATCCAATTATTGGGAAAATCCACTCTGGACATGAAACTGGCTCAAATCTCCCAGATGGTGGGCACCGTGCTGCAGGACCCGGAACGCCAGATACTAGGCACCCGCGTGGTCAACGAGGTCGCTTTCGGTCTCGAAAACCTGCATCTTTCCAGAGAAGAGATCCTCGAACGGGTCGAAGTCGCCCTGGAATATTTAGATATCCCCGACCTGCGCGATCGCGAGACCTTCAGCCTCTCCGGCGGTGAGAAGCAAAAAATTGCCCTGGCCGGCATCCTTGCCATGCGTCCCAGCATTTTACTGCTCGATGAACCGCTCGCCAGCCTCGACCCTGCCAGCGCCAAGGAAGCCCTGGCCCTGGTGCGGCGTTTGGTCGACGAGGGTCTCACAGTGCTGATGGTCGAACACCGCGTTGAGGACGTGCTTAAGATCAACCCCGACCGGGTCATGTTCATGATCGATGGAGAACTGCGTTACCAGGGACCGCTTGAGGGGTTAACAAAGTGGTGGACTACTCAGAGATCAAGATGCCGGCGCCGGTAATTATCGAAAGGGCAAAAAACGACCCGCCGCCGCCCGATATTATCTTTACGCCCTGCAGAACCTGCGCAGCATGCCGGACAGGAACAAGTCCTTGACGGGCCCCTGGTACGATTTGAAGAGGTCGGCTTCCATTATGAAAAAGGGGTACCGGTACTGCAGGATGTAAATCTGGATATCCGGCGCGGGGACGTGATCGCCGTTTTGGGTCCTAACGGCGCCGGAAAAACCACATTGGTCAAACATGCCATCGGGTTGTTAAAACCAAAATCTGGTTTGGTGATGGTGAATGGTGTGGAGACCCGCAAGCTGAGTGTAGCCAAAATCGCCAGCACACTTGGTTACGTATTCCAGAGTCCCAGCCATATGTTGTTCGCCCCCACAGTTCAAGAAGAGCTGGCATTCGGACCCACCAACCTGGGGCACAGCCCCCAGGACATAGAAAAGGAGGTGCAGCAAGCAATAAAAATCGTAAATCTTGAAGGTAGAGAAGGTGATCCACCGCTGGCGCTTTCTTTCGGTCAGCAGAAGCGGGTCAGCATCGCCGCAATACTGGCGATGCGCTCACGCATACTGGTCATGGATGAGCCTACCGCAGGACAGGATTACAGGAACTATATGGACTTCATGGATGCTATCCTTCAGATTCCAAGTTTCGAAGCCATCCTGTTCATCACGCACGACATCGACCTGGCGGTGATTTTTTCTAACCGCGTCCTGCTGGTCAATGATGGACGTCTTATCGCAGACGGTCCGCCGCACGAGGTACTCAGCGATTTTGAGCTGCTGGAATCCTCGCGTGTCGTGCCAAGTTCGCTGCTGCAGGCCAACCTGGATATGTACCCGTACTCCAACCGCTTCCTGAGAGCCGAGGCGCTGGCGCATATAAGTACCGCTCATTGATAAACTTTTTTATTATCCGTCTATTAATTGATTGAGGAGATTTCAAATGGACACTACCCTGCGTAATGTAGTACTTTCGCTGTTAGCGGTTTTGGTGTTTTTTGCATTGATCATCTGGGTGGGAGGCATGCTGAATGAGAGCCTGCAGCTGGATGAGACCGCGCTGATGCGTTTTGTTTTTGTGATCATCGGTCTGTTGATCGTGTTCGCGGTTTACTGGTTCACGCGTGAAAACGACATCTGGGAGGTCGGCACGCGCGAAGTGGTATACATGGCCATCGGCGCCGCGTTATATGCCGTCTTTTCCTACCTGTTCAACGGCACCGTATTCGCAGTGCCCTCCGTCAGCCAGGTAGCCCTGCGGCCCGCCATCTGCATCCCAATGTTCTTCGGCTACGCCTTCGGACCGGTGGTCGGTTTCTTCACCGGCGCGGTCGGCAATATGTTCGGAGACGCGCTGACTGGCTTTGGTCTTTCTCCGCAGTGGAGCATCGGCAACGGTCTGGTCGGTTTTATCTCCGGCCTGGTATGGCTGTTTCCCGACAAGAAAAAATCGGTCGATCGGGTTCTGGTCATCGGCGGTGTGCTGGCGATTCTCGCCACGGTCATTTATTTCATGTGGCCGACCATCGAAAATATGCTCTTCTTTGACGTCCCAGCCGGAATTTTCGGTGACGCCCAAATCAGCCCTATTGCTGGTCTCTCGATCGCCATCGGTTTTATATTGGTGCTGATCGCCTACCTGTTGTTCAGGAACAATATCGAAGTCGCTGCCGCGGTTGTCTGGGGTATGTTAGGCAACCTGCTGGGTATCGGATTTGCAGCCATTTCTGATATATGGATCAACGGTTTTTCATTCCCGGTAGCCATTGTGGGTGAATACATCCCCGCCGCCGGGCCAAACCTGATCTTCGCGGCCATCCTCGTGCCGCTGCTGGTGGCTGCCTACGCCGCCGTCCAGCGACAATCAGGACGATAAAATCAAGGGTTATGGGATAGGGGATAGGGAAACCACTTCTCCCCTATCCCTTTCTCCCTTATCCCTCGGAGAACGAAGTGGAACGTCCCGCTCTTTGCGGGATAAACCCTACTTTTATGCTCGTAACCTGGCGATACCGCGACCGAAACTCCATAGTCCAGCGCTTTGACACACGTGCCTGGATCATCTTCTACGTGTGTTACTTGTTTTCCGTCCTGCAGTTCTGGGATATGCGCTACCTGGCCTTTTTCCTGGTGATAGCGGTGCTGTCATTAATCCTTTCGCGCATTCAAATAAAGGAGATGTACCGCGCGCTGATCTTCATCGTCGGATTCATCACCGTCTTTACCTTCCTGACCTTCCTGACCGGGCGGGGCGGGATGGAGGTATACACCGAAGAACACGTAATTAAAACCTTTTCGGCCTCATTCTCCATTTTTGGCTGGACCCCCACGCTGACCATTACCATCGAACGTATCTTTTTCGCAATAAGCCAGTTCTTTCGGGTCTTCAGCATCGCCATCATGACCATCATTATCCCCTACTCGATGAACCCTGCGCTGTACGGGGTCACTTTCCGCGGCCTGCGCCTGCCGGACAAATTTGCATACGCAATGGACTTGACCATGCGCTTTATTCCCACCTTCGCCCGCGATTTTCAACAGACCTATGATGCCCAGCGCGCCCGTGGTTACGAATTGGAAAACTTTCCGCGGCGGTTTGGTCGAGCAGGTGCGCAAGATGGCGCCCTTGATCGTTCCGGTCACCATCCACGCCATCATCGGCAGCGAAGACATCATCGACGCCATGGACCTGCGCGCTTTCGGCATCGGACCCAGAACCTGGCTCATTCAGCTCCACTACCGCTGGCGCGACTACCTGCTGATTGCTTTTTCTGTAATTATGATAATTGTATCCATCAGCCTGAGCTTATTCGGGTTCGGGAAATTCTACGTCCCTCCATCGATCATCGCCGCTTACGGTGGTTGAGTATTTTGAGCAGTCCGTACTTATTGATTATTTTTGCCTCCAACTCTAATAGAATATCTCACCCTCTCCCATACACCCATGCCGTCCAACAGATCCCTGGCTCCTTTCTTCTCCCCACGCGGGATAGCAGTAATCGGCGCTTCTCAGAATCCAAACAAACTGGGATACGGGTTAGCGCGCAACCTGGTTCAGAGCAATTATCAGGGTAAGGTGTTTTTCGTCAATCCAAAAGGCGGCACCCTCTTCGGATCGGAAATATACGTGGACGTAGGACACGTCCCCGACCCGCTCGATCTGGCCGTCATTTTAATACCCGCCCCCTCTGTGCCTCAAGCATTACGTGAATGCGGCCAGCGCGGTCTAAAAGCGGTCATCATCGGTTCGGGCGGATTTCGCGAAACGGGACCAACCGGCCAGGCGCTGGAAACTGAATGCCTTAAGATTGCGCAGGGTTTCCAGATGCGGCTGCTTGGACCCAACAGCATCGGTTTGCTTGATACCCATTTACCATTAGATGCCACCTTCCTGCCGCCTCCAGGTCCATTGGCGGGTGATGTGGCTTTCATTTCACATTCAGGCGCCATTTGCGCCGCAGTAATCGATTGGGCACGCGGTCAGGGGTTCGGCATCTCGCGTTTGATCAGCCTCGGCAATCAAGCTGATGTGAATGAAGCCGATCTACTCGCGCCGGTAGCGGAGGATCCTTTCAGCAAGGTTCTTACCCTCTATCTGGAAGGGGTCAGCGATGGAGTCAGGTTTACCAGAGAAGCCCAGCGCCTTTCGCAGCGCAAACCTGTTATCGCCTTAAAGGTCGGACGCTTTAAAAGCGGACAGCGCGGCAGTCGCCTCCCATACCGGTGCGCTCGCTGGCCAGGAGATCGCTTATGATGCCGCTTTCCGGCGGGCAGGTGTCATCCGTGCAGACACCAGCGAGGAAATGTTCGATTGGGCGCGCGCCCTGGCATGGTGTCCGCCTCCCGCAGGACGTGCGGCCGCCGTGCTGACCAACGCTGGAGGTCCCGGGGCAGCCGCGGCCGACATGCTTGAAGCCAATGGTATATCCCTGGCGAAGTTGAATCCCGATACGCTGGAGGCGCTGCACGGCTTGCTGCCTCCGGAAGCCAGCCTTTCTAACCCTATTGATATGCTCGCCTCAGCCTCACCAGAGCACTACGCTGCCTGTCTACGTATACTCCTGGATGACCCGGGGGTTCACAGCATAATGGTCATCCTGCCCCCGCCCCCCATGTACACCGCCGGCGCAGTCGCCAAAGCCATCATCCCTGTAATACACAGCTCAAACAAGCCAGTCGTCATTGCTTTGATGGGCGAACGTCTCATACAGGAAGCCGTCGAGCATTTCCGGGCTGCGCATATACCCGAGTACCGCTTCCCAGAGCGCGCCGCTTCGGCACTCTCTATCCTGTCCCAACGCGCCGACTATCTTCAGCATTCGGACCAGCACCCGATAACTTTCAAGGACATAGAACGGGTGCTTGCATCGCAATTAGTCGAAACGTTCATGACCGGAGGTGATCGCAGCTTACTGCCTCAGGGGACCGCCATTAAATTGCTCCAGGCTTACGGAATCCGGACATTAAAGATCGAAACCGCACACACACCTGAGGCAGCTGTTTCAACAGCTCGGGATATCGGATATCCCGTCGCCCTAAAAATCCACTCGCCGGATATCGCCCACAAATCAGATGTAAAAGGTGTGCTGTTGGACTTAAAAAACGACGATGATGTGCTGGAAGGTTATCAGCAGTTGGTCAATAACACACGTCAGTTTCATCCGGAAGCGGAAGTGGCTGGTGTATATATCCAGCCGATGGCTCCCAAGGGCCAGGAAGTGATCGTGGGTGGTTTGCAGGACCCCCAGTTTGGTCCCCTGGTTATGTTCGGCTCCGGAGGCACCGAAGTTGAAGGTTTAAACGATGTCGCATTCTCTATGGCGCCCATGACGGATGTTGAAGCTGAATATATGCTGGATAACACCTGGGCTGGGCGCAGGTTAAATGGTTATCGAAACTTGCCCCCAGCCGACCGCGACAGCCTCAAGGGGATTTTACACCGGCTGGCACAGCTGCTTGCTGACCTGCCTCAAATCGCAGAAATTGAAATAAATCCGTTAATAGTCCTCAATCAGGGAGCGGGCTGCACACCGGTCGATATACGCGTGAAAATTATTTAGAAACCGACGCAGGTAGGGATACCTGCGCTACAATTGGTGTTCAATTAAATAGTTTGGTTTCCTTTTTGGGACAGCCCCGTATTCCCCGCAACAAGATATCTGTTCTTATCCAGATACTTCCCCCAATTCCTCATACACACCGCGCACAACGGAGGTTAAAAACGAAAAACCCTTATCAAGCGGCCCCAGATTGATATATTCATTCTGGGTATGCGCGCCCGAGCCGTTTGTCAAACCCACGCATACCGCCGGAATACCCCGGCTGAGTGGGATGTTAGCATCCGTCGATCCTATCGCCAGCGATGCTCGTAATCCATGATCTAGCAGACAACGTTTAACCAATTGCACCAGCGCATGATCTGTGGGAATTTCTCCCGGCGGGCGCTTTCCAATTTGCTCCTTGGTCACTTCAACATCGGCTTTGTGCGCCTGTGCTATCCTGTCTTCGACCTGTTTGACCAGATATTCAAGCATGCGCTTATCTTCAGAGCGAAGATCCAACTGCATGTCTGCGTACTCTGCGATCGTATTTATGCTGGTACCACCGGATATCACACCCACGTTCAATGTGGTGCGCGGCTGCTTTGGAAGCCGGATATCCGTCAGCTTTGTTATCAACCCAGCCATTTCATTGATCGCGGAGGGTGTTCCGAAATTCACCCATGAATGACCGCCGGGAGTCTTAACGCTTATTATGTAGCGCTCGACCCCTAATGCACGGTTATAGACCTGGCTCAGAGCCATTCCTTCCAATATGATATATGCCAGAACCTGGTCATCAAAACGATCCACGACCGCTTTCATCCCGTACAGGTCCCCCAAACCCTCCTCACCCACATTCGCCACCAGCCATAAATCCCCGGGGAGTTCCTGTTTAGACAGCAGCCAGGATAAACCGAATAGACCCGCCACCCCGATTGAATTATCGCCAATTCCCGGACCGTAAATCCTGGCTCCTTCACGCCGTACCGTTAAATCCGTACCTAGTGGAAAGACCGTATCCAGGTGAGCTGAAACGATCAGTGGACGAGTCCGGTCTGATCCGGGAATCCTGGCGTACACATTACACAGATCGTCCATTGACACATCGCTCAGCCCATTCTGCAAAAACTGGTCTCTAACAAATTCCGCCCGCTGCCTCTCATCAAAAGGAGGCGCTGCGATCTGCTGAATTTCAATGGCCAAATCAATTACACGTTCTATCAAATCTGATTTCATACCTTATACCTTCCGGACGGATCCGCGGATTGATTCCAGACGTAATTCAGGCAGCCCAGGCAGCACAGCCAGAGCAAACTCTGGCAAGTGACCTTCAACAACCACAGAGGCGGAAATATTCCCATACAATGCTGCTTCTAACGGGTCGTACGAACGGCGGTATCCTGCCATGAACCCGCCGCAAAACGCGTCCCCTGCTCCAGTTGGGTTTATCACATGCGACGGATACGATGGAATCTCCCAGCGGGTATTACTGCCCGCGTCATACAGGAGTTGGCCGCGTTCCCCGCGCTTTATTACGATCATTTCACAGCCGTATGCCGCCAATCCCTCGGCCATCTCCCAAAGATCGTCCGTGCGCCCCTGGAACAAATAACGAATTTCCTCCTCCGCCGGTAAAAATGCCGTCAAACCTGTTAACAAGGATGGCACATCTCCCCAGTATGTGGGATTCATATATCCCGGAGAGGGATCGAGCGTCACCGCTGTAAATTCAGACTTTCGCAGCAGCGCTGGAAATAAGCTGTGGGTAAGGTAATCAATGGGGCACACATGAATCGCGCTGGCATCTTCATATTGGGGCGGGATATTCTCCTCCCTTAAAGATGTTTCTTGAAGTTTAATTCGGCTGTCAACATCCTCCACATTATGGTTATAACCCAATAACGCTTTGGGAAATTTTGAACCCACCCTCGCAAAATGAGATACAGGATCTTCACGAGAATAATGCCGGATGTCCGAAAAAGCCATAAACGAACGAACATCGACCGGATACGGCATAACCTGTACACCACGCATGTCTAAACCCAGCGCTGAAAATTTATCCAGCCATTTTTGGGGATAATCTTCACCTACTCGCGCCAGGATACCTGGCTTCGGATCCGGATCCCAGATTATGTGCCCAACTGCGGCATACAACACATTGCCGCCCGGGACATCGATCTGGGTTTTGCCCGATGGAAAAATGAAATAATCTCTGGTAAGTAACCCGGCGTAAAGGAATGTTGGTGTCGTGTTTTCCACAATGGGAATTATACGTTAATTTATCCTGGAAGTTACCGCTCAAATTCCCTCTGAAGGCTAATCGCGCGCGGCGAGGGCTAAAAATACATCTTCCAAAGAAGGTTCAACCTGTTCAAAACGAACATCCGTTTGGCCAGCCCCCTCCAGGTGCTGCCGTAAGACTTCTTCTGTCACATCGGCCGGGGTTATTGCTCGCAGATGATCGCTAGCCAGACCAGCCCTCATTACACAGGGACAGGCGTTCAATGCATTAAGTGTCTGCAGCAATTTCGCGCTATCCTGAGGAAGGTCTTCATATAGTGGTTGACCGACAAAAACATCCCAAGCCAAACCAGGCAGGGCAGTCTGTTTTAAAGATAAAGGGGAATCCACCGCTAACAACTGCCCATCGCGCATGATACCTACCCTGCCGCAGTATTCTGCTTCATCCATATAATGGGTGGTAACCAATGCCGTCACACCCTGGTCAACCAGCTCGTATATCAGGTCCCAGAATGCCCTTCTGGCGTTTGGATCCACTCCGCTGGTGGGCTCGTCCAAGAATAACAACTGCGGTTTGTGCACGATTGCGGTTCCCAGAGCCAACCTCTGGCGCCATCCAGTTGAAAGGCTGCTCACTCGCTGGCGTTCCAGCCCCTCCAGACCCATAATTTGCATTACTTCGGAAATCCGCTCCTTATCTTGAATACCATACACGCCTGCGTAAAAAGTTAGGTTCTCAATAACTGTGAGTTCATGGTACAGCGCAAATTTCTGCGACATATATCCGCTCTTAGCTCTCACCTGTTCGGATTGCAGTTCCGAGTCATAACCCAGTACCTGAGCTTTACCTTCAGAAGGTTTTAACAATCCCAACAGCATGCGGATTGTGGTCGTTTTCCCCGACCCATTAGGTCCAAGATAACCCACCACTTCGCCTCGTAAGATATTAAATGAAACCCGATCAACAGCCAGGAAATCTCCAAAATAGCGGGTTAAACCTTGAGCCTGGATAACGAATTCTTCTGAATGAGCGCTCATCCCATGTCCTTCACAAACCCCATAAAAACATCTTCCAATAAAGGCTGAATTTCGCGCAAGGTTTTGATTTGACCGCCTTCATCTGGTATACGTTTACTCAAACGGGAGATCACTCCACCTGCTGTTCCATACTTAACCAGAATATGCAGCCGATCACCGAACATCTGTACATCCTCAACCTCGTTTTCCTCCATGGCCAGATAACGGAGTTTCGAGGTTGGCGATCCAACTAATTCAATAATTCTTCCTCTCAGGCGCATTCGAAGATTCGATGGTGTGCCTTCTTCCACCAATTTCCCTTTCAACATGAAACCCACTCGTGTACAGCGCGTGGCTTCATCCATGTAGGGAGTGCTGATAAAAACCGCTGTCTCTTGATCTGCCTCACCATTTCTGGTTACCAGGCGGATAATTAACTGCCAGAAGTCCTGTCGGGTAACCGGATCAACTCCAGTCGTGGGCTCATCCAACAAAAGCACCTTCGGGTTATGAACCAATGCTGCCGCAAGTCCTAACTTTTGCTTCATTCCACCTGACAGAAATCCAGCTCTCCGGTCTATGTACGGATCCAAACCAACGAATTGTAAAATATCCATGCAGCGCGGAAACCATTCGCTTGACGATAAACCGCGTACTTCAGCGAAAAAACGCAGGTTCTCGAGCACGGTCATCTCTTCATACAATGAGAAACGCTGCGGAAGATAACCAATTTGAGCGCGTGCCCCTTCAGTATTTCGAAGGACATCATAACCGTCTATTTGAATTTCAACGGGTTCACCATTGCTGCTTACATCAGGTCGATAAGCGCCGCAAAGCAAACAAATCGTTGTTGTTTTTCCGGCCCCATCAGGACCAACCAGACCATATATTTCCCCGGAGGCGACTTTGATATTTACCCGGTCCACAGCGCGCAAATCACCAAAGGTCTTGCTGAGATTTTGAGTCTCGATCAGTGCACCCATCAGTTATTGTTCGAACACCACATCCGCCGGCATGCCCGGTTTTAATTTCCCATCCTCATTCTGTATGGATAATTCCACGGCAAAAACAGTTGAGCGGCGGCCTTCCTAAGTCTGAACGTTGCGCGGTGTAAATTCACCCTGATCCGATATATACACAACTGTTGCATTAAAAGCTTCACCGGGGAACGAATCAACCGTCATTTCAGCATCCTGTCCAAGCTTAATGCGCCCATAACGATCCTCAGGGACATAAACTGTAATTGTAAGATTTTCCAATTGACCGATCGTCATAACTGGCGCCCCAGGCTGGATTACCTCGCCGGGTTCAACGTTACGGCTAATCACCACACCCGGTATTGGAGCATATACGACCAATTTTTCCAATTGGACTTCAATCAAATTCAATTCCGCCTCCGCTTGAGAAACTGATGTACACGCCTGTGTTAGTCTGGCCTGGGCCTGGTCCACACCCACTTTGGCTTGTAGAGCTGAGTCCTGGGCTTGTTTGGGTACCACGTTTATTGCTTTTATTTGCGCTTCGAGTACGGCGACTTTATCAGGATCAGGCCCATCCTCTAAATCAGCTAAATCCTGAAGCGCTTTATCCTGGTTGGCCAGCGCCTTATCTAATTCCGTTTCGTACTCCAACCTGCGGACCGCTAAGTCGTAATCGCTCTGCGCTTCTTCAAGCTCCTCTTTAAGTCCTCCCTTGTCGGATGGTTGCTGGATTTGTATTTATACGGTTCGAAACGGTCCCTGGCCGCATCCAGTCTTTCCTTCATAAGGATAATTGCTTCCATGGCAGCATAGTCTTGATGATTGGTAGGAACAGTGTAATTATCCAACTGGTACTGCGCCTCACGAACAGCCCGGTTTGCTGCAGCCATCGCTCGCAGCGTTTCCCCTTTTGCGACAGCATGATTATCGTAAAGTCCATCGAGAGCCTGTTGAGCTGAAAGCAGTTCAACTTCAGTAGAGGCATTTACAACCTCAATGTTGGTTTCAGCCCCACGCAGCATGGCATTCGCCATATCAAGTCCAGTTTGGGTCGTCAATAAATTAGAGTTGGCGTTTTCGAGCGCGGTCTGCGCCCGCTGGTGTTGGGACTGCAGCAGAACATCATCAAGCTTTAACAGTTCGTCATTTGCCTGTACGGCCTGGCCTTTCTCCACCAAAACCTGTGCTACACGACCGGATTGTTCTGGCGCAACCAATACTTCCACCGCCTCAATCGTCCCGGAAGCCTGCAATGGGAGATCAGCAGAAGTATCGCGACCAAAGAACCAGTACCAGCCTCCCACACCGATCAGAATTACAACGAGCAATATTGGAATGATTATCCTTTTACGATCGTGCATCAATACCTCCAAATTCTATGAACTGGCTTAACTGGGATAATTCCATCCTCAAACATATCGCCGCTAATCCAAGCGTTTACGAAAACGTAAAGAAGCGGCTGTCATCAATGCCAGCCCAAAAATAATTAAAGCGATAATTTCTCGACGTAACGCCCACGCTCCAACATCTTTGAGCATAAGCGAACGAATAATGACCAGATAGTAGCGCAAAGGGATCAGGTATGAGATCCACTGCAGCGCTTCGGGCATTGCCTCCAGAGGGAAAAACACACCGGATAAGAAAAACGCCGGGAGCAGGGTCATCCAGACGATAAGCATGGCTTCCTGCTGTGTGTTTGCCAGGGTAGACGCCAGCAGTCCAATCCCTAAACTCGACATCAGGAAGAGAGCTGATAATGCCAAAATCAAAACTAAATTGCCTCGCACGGGTACGCCAAACCACCAATGACCCAGCGCCAGCACTTCCAAGATATTGAGAAAAGCCAGGACTACATAAGGCAGAAGTTTGCCCACAATCAATTCCCAGGGGCGGATTGGCGTGACGATCAATTGTTCGATCGTACCCCGCTCACGTTCGCGAACAATCGCTGTGGCGGTTAATATTGAGGTTAATGCATACAAAATTAGCGCGATTACACCGGGGATCATATAATAGGCGCTGATTAAATCCGGGTTATACCAAACCTGGGACCGCACAACGACAGGGGGGATTATGGCGGCGGTCTGACCGCGGCGAATCAGCCTCTCGGAGAGGATCCTGGTGGCATGTTCATGCCCGATAAGCTGCGCGGCTGATAGTGCGGTAGAGGCTACCGCTGGATCACTTCCATCAAGAATGAATAAAACCTCAGCTGTCCCGCTGGTCTTAAGTTGGTTTGTATAATCGGGTGGGATGACCAACCCAGCGCGCGCATCGCCCCCATCAATCAATAGCCGTAATTCATCCTCCGAACCTACATCATAGCTGAGAGCAAAATAATCCGCGGCGCGATAAGCGTCCAGCAGTTCCCTGGCTGCCGGACCTCTATCCTGATCGTATACTGCCATTGTTACATTGCGCACATCATTTGTTGCCGCATATCCCAACAGAAACAACTGCATAATTGGCATGATAAGCACCAACGCCAGTGTGCGTGGATCCCTGACAATCTGGATAAATTCTTTTCGGATCAGTGAAGTTAATCGGGAATTTACCATTTTAATTCTACAAAGTGAAACATCAGTCCTTTACGAGTATTCCGTGCAAATAAATATCAATGAAATATTCAAGCGCATTTTCCCTGAATTCAGATGGGGCTTGCTGCGATAGGACAATATCCGTAATCTTATAAGCGAAGAACAAACCGATGAAAGTACGTATAAACATCAACGGCGGAATGGGTTTTAATCTCTCCCGATCAAGGTCCTTTACACGTTCTACAATTCGAAGTTCATCAGGGATAAGTTTGGTAACAAGTTCATTGGCATGCTGGCTGTTAAACTCCACAACCTCAATAAACATCAAATTCATAAAATCAGGACGCTGCTCTATAGCTGCCAGCAAACGATCAATTGCGTCCCGAATAATCTGCTCTGCAGTATCCCCTTGAGCCTCCAGCATTGCCGGGATGACATCATGGTAAGGGTGATACTCTAGAAAAACTTGCTTAAATACCTGCTGTTTGCTATCAAAGTGATTATAAAGACCACCCAGGGCAATGTCTGCTTCTCTGGCAATCTGGCGCATCGAGGTGCCGTGATAGCCCTGCTTCACAAACAATTCATGTGCCGCGCATATAATATCTTGCTTCTTCAGTTGGACTTTGCTTGGAGAGTTATTTGACATTTGAATATCCGTCTATGAACGAACGTTCGTTCACATTTTAGGATGTTTTTTCAAAATGTCAAGCCCAATTGGGTATCCCATTATTTTTAATTCAAAACAGCCCAGCGATTAATCCGCCGGGCTGAGCATCTAAATTCCTAAATTTCCATTACGCTAATTAGTAAACAGATCATCCGTGCGGGCAGCCATAATAAAATCATTTCGATGCAGCCCTTTCACGGTGTGTGTCCACCATGTCACTGTCACTGCTCCCCACTCCGTCAACAATGATGGGTGGTGGTTCTCCGTTTCCGCCAACTCTCCTACCGTATTCGTGAACGCAATAGCTTCGACAAAATCCTTGAATTTAAGTTTTCGTTCGAGCTGTTTGATACCGCCAACCTCGATCACATTCCATTCAGGGACATGTACCTTTAATTTAGCTATTCCGTTTTCGTCCAATGGGAGTTCGCCCCCTCGAGCCAGGACGAAAGGTTCACCGGCTATTCTCACCATGGGTGCTCAATCAGCCAATGAAGCAACGCTGCGCAGTAAACCCAATACCAAAACGCCCAATTTTACACCTTCTCCGGCGCTGATTTGGGGCGGTCCTTCCTGCTCGCCGGATTTTAATCAACAAATATGCGGCCCCTACTCCTACCACTGCTCCAATCACTGCGCCAATCAAAAGCACACGCGGTTCCCAGTTTTCGTTTTCAACGATTTCTAATTCTTGTTCGCTCATAGTGAATCCTCTCTGTTAAGACTCGATTTGATAGTTTCCTGTACAACAATTCCCTTATGAAGAATATTTTGTCTTGAAAATTTATGGGAAGGTAACTGTTCACTTGCCTCGCAAACTACGCCCAAACTGTCGAACCGAAGCCGAAAACGAACGAGTACGCAAGATCGGTTCAACCATCTTATTGCTGAACTGGCTTACAAAAACCCCGGCGGCAAGGAAATAATTCAGAAGTAACCTGGAATACCCTGGCAGCACCTGCAGCAGGCGAAAGAGACCATATATCGCAGCGGCATTAATCACTATCACGATCAATGAGATAACCAGTTGAGGCGAGATCAGCCAGATGAGGGCGGCGTCCGCCCCTTTACTCACCCAATAATTTGTTCCGCTGATTGTTAACAACATAAGCAGCACGACCAATACTGCGCCAATAGCAATTGGCAGAAATACCTGCAAAATCATTTCATGGCGGTGCCGCGCCTGAGTGACCGGATTGGGCTCCGGTAATTCTTGTTTCTCCACCAAAACCTCTTGCCCCTGTTGAGGCAGTGGCGTTGAAAGGTTGTCTTTATTTGGTGGTTTGATTTCTTCGGTGTTTCCCATTAGATTGTATTTTAACACGACTTTAGGTAAATATACTGCAAACCAGGGTCGTTATAAATCGAATTCGTTTTAACCTGAGTAAACCTCGCTCTTTAACTCGGCTACATACGGCAGAGTACGGTATAAATCTGCGTAATCAAGACCATACCCAACAACCCATACATCAGGGATCGTAAACCCGAGATAATCGATCTGGGTTGTCACCCGCTCACTTTCTTTCTTCACCAACGCACAAGTGTGAATGGATGCCGGATTCCGTCCTTTCAATATTCGCAACAGGTAATCTAATGTTTGCCCTGTATCAACGATATCCTCAACCACAAGGATATGCTGCCCTTCAATCGGTTCGCGCAGGTCCATCAGTATGCGGACAGCGCCGGACTCAGTGGACCTCCCATAACTTGACAATGCCATAAAATCGACAATATGCGTGAGTTCCAGTTGTCGTGTTAAATCCGCCAAGAAGATAAAGGCGCCCTTCAAGATGCCAATGATATAAAGGCGTTCGATATCTTTGAAATCACCTGATATTTCTTGAGCCATTTCACGGATACGTTGTTCTATATCTTCCTGGGATACCAATACGCGGGCTAAATCAGGGTGCAATTCTGGCATAGGTTTTCCTCTATTAGAAATTATCCGGATTTATAACAAATCCACTCCCCTGATTTTACACCAGATTCTTTTACAGGCATTTTTTCGTCGATCCATAAATATCAGCTGAAGCGAAAACACTCTTGACTGTTTCTGAGGTAATAAAGGATGACACACATGCTTTATAATCAAGGCTATCATTTAGTATCTCAGTGATCTCTTAGAATGAATAAATTCCGCCATTATTTACAGAACCCAGGTACGCTGCTCTTCTACACCGCATTAATATTACTCGGGGTAATAGGCGCCTGGATCATTTATTACGCCACGGTCTGGGGAGTTGGTTTCATCGATTGGGATTCATTTAATTATATAGCTGTTGCTCGCAGTTTAGCGCAAGGACGCGGCTTTATGTACCCAATCGATCCAGACACTTATGCACCATTGACGAATTTTCCACCCATATATCCGCTAATCCTATCCATCTTTGAGTTGGTAAACATTGATGCGGTGAGCGGCGCAAGATATCTCAACGCACTCTTGTTCGGATTGAGCAGCGTTCTGGTAGGAATAACGTTAAAAAAAGAAACGGGTTCTTCAATTTTCGCTCTATTGGGAGCATTTCTTATCATTACTTCCAGCACGTTGGTCTTCTTTTACTCATTTGCCCTGGCGGAAGGTTTGTATTTATTTTTCACCCTGTTGGGATTTCTATTTCTGATTTTCTATATCAAAACCAATAAACGATTTTTCCTGGTCCTGTCCGGATTGATAATCGGGTTGGCCATCATGACCAGGTACGTTGGAGTCGCCAACATGCTCACTGCCGGTCTCGCACTGCTGGTATACAGAAAGCGCCGGTTTTCCCAAACATTGCTTGATTTGGCCATCTTTTTCTTGTTGAGCCTCGGACCAATTTTGTTATGGCAATCGCGTGAAATACCATTTGTGGCAGACACAAATGCCGCCATGCAGCCATCCGGGATCACAGGCCTCGATATCAATCTCATTTTTCAACAGAACTTCAGGTATATCTACTTAATAATTCTCTACACACTTTACAGCTGGTATTTACCAGAAAAGCTATATCTGGGTTTTGAAAAGGAGCATTTGATCCTGGCTCTAGCCGGTTTCTTAACCCTTCTGGGTGGAATGCTGATTTATGGAAAGAATATAAAAGAGGATGCTGCCTATGGACTTAAGAAAATCAGGAATGGACATCCAACTGTTTTAGTTTATGGGAGTTTCTTCCTGATCTATTTCGGTGTCGTTATCGGTGTAACGATGGTTGGAAAAGTAGTGATTATCGAACGGGTGTTTATTCCCATATTCCTGTCAACCACAATAATTTTGGTTAGCATTCTATCTTATTTATGGAAGCTCGATAAAAAATATCTGCGCGTGATAACAGGACTGGTCTCAGCATATTTGATACTTTTTTCAATGTGGTCATTCGTTGAAAATGTCCCTGCGATCCACAATAAGGGTTTAGGGCTGGGGAGGAAATCCTTCCAAAACAATACTTCAATGCAGATGCTCAAAGAATTAAGTCAAGACAGGACCATCTACAGCAATTACCCCTGGGCGCTTTACCTGCATACTGGCGAGATCGGCTACCGCTTGAACAAATTCTTACCCGAAAACGCCCAATCCGGGGATACGATTATCGCAATTTTCTCCTACGAATCCATATCCAACCCGGAGTTTGCAGCAAAGCACTCTGAGAGTTTAGAACTTCTCGAGAGTGACCGGCATATAGACGTCTACCTGTTCAAGCCTTAACCCATTCTCAAGCTTATACTTTTAACGACGTTTCAACATAATTGCCGCGGCCAAGCCGGCACATATTAGCAGCACAACCATCCCCGCACTTATCACTATCCAACTGGGTGAGAGCTGCCGCACTGCTGCCCGAATTTTGAAATCATCAGCGGATGATTGTTGGTGTACTACGGAAACTGTGGGCAGCGAAGTGCTTGGCATTGTGACTGATGTGTCAGTTATTTCAGGCGCTGCTTGAGGTTCTTGCGCGGTAGGCAGGTTTTCTGGTGTTTTGGACGCGGAGGGAAAAAGCCCGCCATCATCATTTTGTTTTCCATACACCGTTAGCACACCTGCCTCTGGGATGCTCAGGTGTATAGATTGGTTTGCGTTCAACAAAACATCAGGTTGGTCGACATCATATTCTGATGCTGTAGTGTATTTAATCCCGTATTTTCCACCCGGCAAACCTCTCAGTTCAAAAGCGCATTCCGTATCTGCCAACACAACGACAACATAACTCCCATTCGAGTTTATAAAAACAAGAGGGTCAAATGCTTTGTTGGTGCTCTGCACCCCGATCCGCAGAGCATCCCTCCTGATAAATTTAAAGTATTGGCGTAAGAATCTGGTCCTTTCCCCGATTTGTACCCTGGGATTTTCGGGGTCCTTATTATCAACAGTAAAATATGCACCACCATCATCACCTTCACCGCAAAACCCCAATGTAAACTGCTGCCAACTCGCATTCGAACCGTCTCGTAGGTCCTCGTGCAGTTCACGGTAATCCCCGCCGATATGTTCGAGCATAGCCGTATCGATTTGATAAAGTGCGCCTCTTTCCGCAATGGCTTTCAAATTCCCCGATGTTGTGCCGCCATAGCGATGATAAGAGAATTCCAACAGGTATTGCTCTACACCCGGCACCTTTATCATCTTATCAAAATACTTGACCGCCGATGCCATGTTTGCATTTGAGGGCGCGACAAATGCTGGTTTGAAACCGTTCGTTTCCAGGCGCTCGGCTGCTGCAACAATAGCTTTCCCGATCAATTCTCCATCCCACTCGGACACATTGTCCGGTTCGAGGATCACTTCCCAGGTATCGGGGACCAATCCATACTTCTCTTTCAGATGCAGGCTGGCAGTCAGGATAAATTCTGCATATTCCTGTGGGTCCTGGTGGTGGTATTCCAATCCGGGCATATTTTGCTTCGTAAATGCAACGTATAATAGATTTATATGTAACTGCTCCCCATTCGCCTCTACCCGCTCCCGCATAGGTAAGACGACATTTTCAACGGTATTATCCAGCTCAGAAAAATTAAATCCATCCCAATTCAATTCGAAAGGATCATCATTGTCGTTAACGGTTGAATAGCGGATGCCCCTCCAAAATGGGCGATCGATAGTCCCTGCCTGGAATTCGGACCAGAAATCGCGTTGATTTTCGGCGCCGCTCTTCACCTGCAGCCGCAGCCGGTTTATGCCTAAATCGCCAGCCGCTATATCGAAGAGTTCATCTTTGTAATTTTGAAACCCCTCGCATTCCATCTGCCCTGCCTGGGCTGTCGCTTCCCAGCCGGCGATGGTTTGATACTGTATTGATGGATCGATTACTATCACAACCTCATCAGCATTTATGGGAAGAGATAGTAAACCCAAAAACAATCTTTCAATAATGAATAACCCTAAAAGGAAATAAACGGCCATATGAAAAATTATATGTTATGGTTTTAAGAATAACGCAATCTACGGCTCTATTCTTTGCGCTTGACCTGTTTCACGATGTGGAAACCGAAAATTCCAGATAGCCAGAACTATGATCACCAACAAAATCAAAACCTGCCATGCTGAAATCCATCCAGGCAGGTATCCTAACCGTTCCAACGTCGTAAGCCAGGGTAAACGGGGTCCATTGGTTGATATATCTATCAATGATTCAAAAATCCCCCACCTCTGCTCCACATCCCGGTACATGACCAGGGACCAGGACCAATAAGTGGCGATCACACTTAAGGAAACCGCCAGCCAGGAAGGCAATAGTAACAAAACATCCGCCACGATCAAGAACAGAAATGGTACTGCGGGCACCATATGGCGTATGCCGCTGTTAAACTGCAGCCGGCTGAATTGATTAGCGGCAGTAAAGAGTAATAAACACACCGTGAACAAGAGAATTATAAAAGTCTCCAGTTTCCCAATCAGTCTGGGCGACTCGCTGTTGTCCGAACCTTTGCGAAACCAGGCCGGGAAGTAAAGCGCTAACAGCAGAATTGGCGCGGACAGGAATAGGCCATAACGGTATCCAAAGGTGTTGTTCCACAAAAGATCAAGCTTCGGCACATCCATTCCCCGGTAGCCGAAAATCGAGTACTGCGTGGGCGGCATATAATGCTGGGACGGGTAGAAAGGATTGCCGAACACCAACCACTGGTACGCCAACAAAATCGCACCACTCATAAATACCCCAAGTGCAAACCACGCCAAATCTCGCCATGATTTTCGATCATCTGCAAAAGACCTCCAGCGCAAAAACGCATATAACATCATTACAAACACAACGATCAATCCGCTGTAATCCAGAACCACGGTAAATCCCGCCAGAGCGCCAGCGATAAAATAGCGCGGCTTTCCTGGATTTTTTGGATCATCCCAGGGTCGCCACAGGCACACAAAGGAAAAAAACGCGAAATACGCCGCCAACAAATTGTGGTTCAACTCCGCGGTCCGGTAAAAAATCGGGGTGGCGAAAGCGTAGACCAGGGACAGCAGCAGCCCTTTCTTAACTGAACCGGTCAAGTATGCCAGTATGTAGAACATCAGCACCACGCTCAATGCTGAGAGCGGCGCCATCAGGAAAACCTGCATTACTCCTGCAGCCAGGCCAAACTTAACATCCAGACCGCGCTGGTAGGCTTCCAGGTAAAACGCCTCTGCCATCGGATAAATGGTATCGTACTGCGGGGGTTGAATTCCGGCAGCACTCCGGTACGCTTCCACCCGATGGACAATTACATCAATTACCGGACGCGCCAGGGCATAAGGGATGGCTCCTAAAATCGAGGCGCCGGGATTGTTGTTAATATAAGCTCCGCCTCCAGGCAATTCAAAAATATCCGGATGCAGCCCGGAGTATTCCGAAACATCAAAGCTTAAATGGTCGCCCAGGCTTAATGCTGGGTAAATCTCGCGTACCGTGTTGGTCGCAAAATGAAGTGCATATATTAACCAACAGGTAAAGAATAACCGGATTGCGGCGCTGCCAATGTTGTATCGCCATGGGGTTGGTTCTGGTTTTAATCTGCTTTGGTTTTCAACGGCGCTGATTTCTTGTGGATGGTCTACTTTTTCAGGTGAGTGCATCGAGTGCTCGAAATATGTGTTTCAAAGACAAATAAAATCCATTGATGAAATCAACATTTATGGATGCTTACATTTTTTCCTCGGGTTTATTAACCTGGACAAGTTGGTCTGGGGGTTCTTCTTCTATTTTTGCGATCTCGTCTAAATGTATAGCCACTCTCTCTTCCTGAGTAAGAGGAACCGTCTTTTGCCACACTTTCGCTCCCGACATCACGCGCAGCAAAGCGGTCGGTTGGTAAACAATACTGGGCCACATGAAAATTTCTGTTGTGCACCAGCACTCCTTTCTGGCAATACTTGCACGCAATTCTTTAGCTTCTTTTGAATTCCATATCTCATTGAATGAATTCTCACGCAGGTTGCCGATTGGTTCATGGATCTCGCACACGCTGACATCACCGTTGGCGTAGACTACTCCCGCCAGCACTCCCGCCGTGCACGGCACAAATTAAGTCTCGCGCTGGATGGTCTCAATTTTTGTCCACTGCAGCATAGGTTCGACACTGGCGCCGTATCGACCTTCCTCGCGCGGTGCCCACAGCCTGCGTATATACTCGTAAAGTTCACCATACTGGCGCAGTTGTGGTCCCTGCAGGGTGGCATCTTTACGGTCGCCTCGAATAATAGCCAGGTTATGGTGGTCCATGTGTGGACAGCGGTCGAACAGGAATGTCGATAAACGCTGAATTTCATCCATATTCCGATCGGTTGCGGTTGAAATACAGTGGATGCGAAGACGCGGTTCACTTTTCTGCAGTTTTGCCAGCGCGTCGTAGGTCTCCATCGCATTTTTGAAGGCATTCCTGGTGACTCTAAATTCATCGTGGAACTGCGGCATGCCGTCCAGGGACAGTTCAACGACAAACAACTCAAGCTCTGGCTCTTCTATGATATTCATGATTGCATTTACCGTACGCTCGGTGTAGAAACCATTGGTCGGTACATAAATCTGGCGCACACCATTCTGGGTGATAAATTGCCGGCATATTTCAGCAAACTCTTTGCGTAAAAAAGGTTCGCCACCGGATATGCTCAAGTTTTCTATTTTGCCCAGCGACCGGGAGAGTTCAAAGATCTCATCCCTGGTAAGATCATCTTTACTATTCAAACTGCGCCAGTAAAAACAATGTGCACACTTCATGTTGCAGATTGAATTAATAAACAACGTCATAAATGGTGGTGTCGTTGGTTCACCGTAATTCTTGGAGATGATACTCACATGTCTCACAATCCGTTGTAGAAAGTTCACTCAAATCTCCAGAGATAATTTATTTCCAGGAATTCTAAAACCACTTTTCTTATCATTGATCTTTTTTGTTTATTCATGGCCGGTGGTGTAACCAACCATTTCCCCAAACGCTAATGCATATGAAACCACAAACAATTGTGGAAGGCAAGAGAGCAATTTTTTCCGGTTTCTCCCATCCCGGAAAGCCTTGAGTATTATTCGGCCCAGTATCACGAAAGGAATTAATGGGCTGATGAAAATAAGGAACAAACGCCAGCCTAAAGGCTTATCCTTTATCCGAACACTGGCAAATAATCTCCCCCAAGCAAACCTCTCCTGCATAGTACGTTTTAATTGCAAATCTCCCCAATCCTGGTTCACTACAATTTCAGGACTCATCCAGAGTGTTTCACCTCTCTCTGCAAGTTTCCAATGAACAATCACCTCCACATATCTATCTTCCCAGAATTCCTTTATTGAATCAAGGGCTTCTTTTTTATATGTGACATTTATATCGGATAAATATGCAGCAGGTCCTTCCGGAAGCGGGAGCTGGTATCTGCCAAAATCAAGATAATATGCCGCAGTGTTGACAGTTCCCTTGCCTAGATGTTCTATCGCTCCGCCGATTACACTATGAGGCAACTTGTGTGCAGCCTGCACCTGATCACACCAATCTATGTCTGGATTTCCATAATCGTGCAAAAGACCTACGATTTTTCCTCTGGCAGCCTTCAAACCCTGTACAGTCCGCTGGTCATAGAATTCGTGCTGCGCGCTGCAAGTGCCGGCCGGCGAATGAGTTTTAATCTCCCCAATATCCAGGCACTTCACATCCGGAAAATTACTTACAATTTCATCAATGTACAGTATCGATGAATCACATGGAACGATAACTTCAATCGACTTCTTCCTGACTTGAGGGATAATAGAATTTAAACACCGAAATAATTGCTTTTTTCCTGAAACAATGGTAACGATTATGGACAGACTTAACCCGCTGTCACTTTCAATTGAAGTGTTCATCGCTAATAATTAACTATCCATCTCTCCACCCCCACGCTGAAAAATTAATCGCATGTTGGTAATCAGATCTGGTTGTAAAACAGCCATCAAAATTAAATAAATTGCCAGACCAATCGCGCCAGCCAGGAAAATATGGATGACATCCACCTGCATTAAAAAATAAAGCGCAGCGGAGAGCAAAATGCCTGCGATAACCGGCTTCCAGATATAAACAAATACCGGTATTGGGACAATCAAACGTTTTACGTAAAGGTATGCTGTCAGCCAAATGACAGCCTCGGAGATCACCAGCGATGCCGCGGCACCCAATAAGCCGTACCGTCCAACCAGTACCAGGTTTAACATCACATTCACGACCGCCCCAATGACCGCGCTGTAGAATTCATATTTCTGCTTGTCGTAACCGATTAATGTGTAGCGAAAATGACCGCTCATTAAGGCCAGCGGGATCACCCAAATCAACACCGCGAATATCCGTGAGGCGCCCCGGTATTGCTCCCCAAAAATTAATGTGATTCCAAACTCCGCAAATAACACGCCGTAGATAGCAATAAAAATCCCCCCCCAGGCTGCAATTTGAAGGGAAATTTTCATCAATCTCAGGAAAACACTAACCGGCTGTTGGCTGGAACGTGATATAGACGGCAGCATATTGTAGAAATAAAGCCAAACAAATGCATGCAACGCAACCACAATCCGGTGGGCAGCAGTAAACCAACCCAGCTCAACTCCCCCAATCACAAATCCTAACAGGATTGTGGCAAAGTACATCTTGATCGCCCAAACCAGTTCGCTCGCCCCGATAGGGATAGCTTTGCGGTACAGGGCGAAAGCATCCAATAAGCGTGCTTTGTAGCGTGGGAAACCAAAGATATGGATGATGGCTGCCATTAATATGACTGCCACACTTAATTGAGCCGCGCCTTCGATGATCGGAACCAACCAAATCTGTTGGGGTTCGTGAACCAACAGGAACACCAGACCAGCAAACACCGACCAGCGTGTAAGAGAGGCCAGCGCAACGTACTGCATCATGTCCCTCCCCTGAAATACCCATTGGGTCAACCAAGGGAGCACAAACATTACCAATCCGTACAGTAATATGAGTGTCTTCACTTCTTGCGGCTGGTTGATAAACATCGCAAGTAAAGCCAAAAAAACAAAAGCGGTCAAAGCCAATACTGAGCGTGCCAGCGTTATATTAACAAACAACTTTGACTGCTGACCCTTGTCCTTAGCCAACTCACGCGCGCCGATATAACTCAATCCACTGTCAACAAATAGATGGACGATAAAATAGATCGCAATCGCAAATTCAAGGGAGCCGTAGCTTTCAGGGCCTAGCACACGCGCCAGGTAAGCCAGCGCGATAGCTGCCAAGACCTTACTGATAAATTCACCCCCGGATAAGATCACATAATTGGTAGCCAGACGAGGCATGCGCAGGATACGCTGCATCAAATCGTCACTTCCTTAATCTTCAACCACATGAGTTTCAAAAATTCGCCGGAAACTCCCCCACTGTTCACGGTCAAAAGATCCATCCTCTCTGAAACATTCCACCGCACTGTACGCCATATAAAGCGCATGGTGGGTGTTGTCGTGCGCGAATAGACCCTGGCGTCCAAACGTGAGCAATCCGGGAATTTTATCGATCCAACCATCCAGCTCGTTGAAGAAATCCTCATATCCCTGCCGGTAAATTGGATATGCGTGTCTCAGGCGGCGCACAAGGATTTGAGACACTCCAGCCGTTATGGGTATCCCCGCTTTCGCAAGCGCGTCCCTGACCAAATCACCCAGTGTTTCGTCAGGGTAATCCCATTCAGGATCATCTGTTGAGCACGGTAATTCCGCGCATATCACAGTTCGGCCATCAGGAGCTTGAGCTGCGCTGTAATTCTTCGCTTCCGATAAACGAGAAATGCGAATGCTGCTTTCCGGAAAATAATGCGCATCATATTCGCTGAAATGGTCGCTTTCAAGGACGAGGTAAATTAGCAGCATCGCCCGGTAATCTATGCTATTGGCAGCTTTTATTAATTGCTCCGGAAGCGCTGGATTTGAAACGGCGCGCCAGCACAGTAATAGGGATGGTAGACCAGACAAAATTTGCATCAACTGTGTCTGTTTGCCCGTTTTGTTCATAGATTACTTCGATCGAATTTTCACTTTTAATATTAATGGATTTCACTTCTGCTTGCAGCCGGATATCAGCACCACCCTGCAAAGCGTGCTGGTAGTAAGCTAAAGATATCTGCCCAAAACCCAAACGTGGGTAATAAAATCGACCTTTGCCCTTTGATTTAGAACTTGAGCCGGAGGGCAGCACTTTTCGAATCATCTTGGTAAGCGAATTGTTTGATACACGCCGCTGTGCTTGTATCGCAGAAAGTTCTTGGGGTTCCAGTCCCCACAACTTGCGTGCGTAAGGAAAATAAAAATCCTGGCAGATCGTTTTTCCGAGGTCCTCTCTCCATAACTGAGGCAAAATTCTCCCTACCATCCTCCTGGCGGGTTCCGCCTGCGAAAATCTTTCCGGCCAAATCAACTCCTACCCCCATCGAAAACTCCAGCGGTGATCGCAGAGCCAGGTCCAAAGGCTGAAGTGGGAAATGGATCCATCGATCACGCAAGCGAATGCGGCCGTGGCGCGGGCGGTCCAACAAATCATCACCCAGCATTGCACGAATGTCTGCCAGTATCTCGGGGTCACAGCTGGGATGCAGCCGGTGGCTGCCAAAATCTACATGGACACCGGCTAATTCAAAACTGGCAGCATTACCCCCCACCCAGCCATTCTTCTCGAGACCCTTAACTTGAAAATTCGTGCGGCGAACTAACTGACTCGCCGCACCCAATCCAGCCGGACCTGCACCAAGAATAACGATGTGTGAATTTTCCTGCAAGCTCGGATTATCCTCCGTTTACAATACAAAAATAAACTGTAAACTACCCGTGGATGATTAGTTTTTTTTACAGCCGCATTAAACCAGGTATGGGACGAACATTTTTGTCTGCTGTTTGTATTCCTTGTATTCGGGGAATGCCTTGGTTAGTAAAGCCTCTTCGTCCAAGGCCTGTTTATATATTACAGGAAGTAAACCAATTCCAAGAATTACCAACCACGAGTTTAACGCCAGTTCAAGCCCAATCACTAGCATTGCATCCCCGATGTAGATCGGGTGGCGGATATATTGGTAAATCCCGTTGTTTACTAGCTTTTGCTCGGGGAGTACCGTGAAATCTTCCAGATCAACCCAATTGTTCCCAAGCTGGACACGCCCGATGATGGCGATGAGTAAACCAATCAGGTAAATTGACAACCCAATAATTCGGATACCTGTCAAATTCTCGGTTATCGGCAGCAAATCGGGTATAAATATTGTTTGAATAATCAAAAAGACCAGGAACAGGCCCTTTCCAAGTTTAATTCCGCTTTTTATATTAAATTCATAGGGTTGTTTCCGTTTCTGAGGGGCGGCGCCTTCCCGTCTCTTCATCAGCTCCCATACCAGCTTATGTATAAGCATGCCAAGCAGCAGAACAATTCGAAGCGCAATCATAAGGTTAAGTTAATTTCCCTGTTTTATATTATTTTCTAAAGTCGCAGCAGATTGTGAAGATTTATTCCAGTCCCTGTGACTGGGCACCAAGGGACGATTATGTTGGGCAATCCTCCGGATAATGCCATCCGCCACCATTCCAATCATCAGCAGCTGTAGACCCACAAACAACAGCAGAACAGCCGAGGTGGAAAGGGCTGGCTGTAAGAATAGCGAGAAACCCCAGGCATCATGCCTGGCAAACAGCGCCGCAAAGTCATAAATAGCTTTCAGCACACCTAGCCCACCCACAATCAGGGCCAAGGGTAGAAATATTTTCAAAGGATTGAACATCATTGACAGCCGGATGATTAAAATAAGAAAATCCATAAAATGCCAGGGGACAATTTTTGATTTCCCTACCCGACTGCGGTAGCTTATCGGAATATATTGAACATAATATTCATCCGCCATATACGCTAACGTAACCGTCGATGTGAACGAAAAACTATTGGGAAGAATGGGGAAATATTGGCGGATACATTCGCCCCTGAATGCGCGCAACCCAGAATTCAAGTCCGGGATTGGTTGCTCGGCTATCCTTGCCGCAAGTTTCCGTAATATAAATTTTGCTGGCTGGCGAATCCATGGAACGCTTACCTCATCACCCACCCTGGCGCCAACCACCATGTCAGCATTTTCCAACACATTCACTAATTCAGGTATATACTCGGATGGATAAGTTCCATCGGCATCGATAATTACGATGAACTCGTTAGAGGTAGATTGGATTCCAGTCTTCAGAGATGCGCCGTAGCCTCTGTTCTGATCATGAGAATAAACGCGCGCCCCGGCCTTTTCCGCTTCGATGGCCGTATTGTCCTCAGACCCATCATTAATCACAATGATCTCATGCTCAAAGTTATTTGACGCCATAACTTGCCGGACATCTTCCACCTGTCCTGCGATCCCCTGCTGCTCGTTATATGCAGGGATAATAATTGAAACGGCTGGTCGGTCAGAGTTATTCACTTCTTCTCTCATAAGTACGTTTTATGTATATTGCCAGCGAAACGCCTTGGTTAACAAAAGCATTTTACACCATAGTCTGGCGGTAAGCTTAACTAAAATCGTTATTGATAGGTCTCATCTGGATGGATTTTCCGCCATGTATATATAGACCGTTCCCTCCCCGACGGTGCCCTCAAATGTTTGCAGCAACTGAAATTCATCCTGTATCCTGTCCATCAATTCAAGATGCAGCAATTCCGAAACAGGTTTAAATGTAAAAACCACCCATGTGCGTTTGGACCGCTGGCGGATATGCTCAAGTTCTGCGGTGGATTCAATTATCAGCCAATCGATCTCATAGAATTCATCATACACAAATGCAGCCAGATCAATGCTTACTACCGAATCCCCCTCCTGCACCTGTGATATTAAATAATTATATGCTCCCTGGAAATCTTGTTTTGGACCGTACGCAAATGGGACGGAGGCCGCCGAGATCAATATCAACCCAATGCACAAACCTGTTCCCAACCAGGTGGAATTTACCTCTGAAAGCTTGAACAGTCTGCCAACCATCTCGCCCAACCGCATTGTGCCGCGTATAAGCACCAAGACCCCGAAACCAAATACGAAATAAAAGAAGCGCGGCCACAGATGGTGCCCGACCGCGACAACAACCGCCGCGCCAATGATGGAGGGAATTACCAGAAACATAACGACTTCCAGCCTGGAGCCCAAATAGCTGAATAAACCCACCGCGAACAAGATTAACGCCCCAAGCACAAAAATAATATTCGACAGTCCAATATTTAAGCCTTCAAATATCTCCCAGAGAGTCCAGAGCGGGTTCTTCCATTCAGAGACGACGCTCACCTCGCTGCCTCCGATTGTACTCAACATTTGTGATAGGACGGGCGCATGCATGATGAGCGTTAGTAAGCCTATTCCCCCAAAGCCAAACAAGAGACCTTTCCAACATTTTGTTTTATTTTCACTGCGTGTGGTGAGGATACGATACAAGTAAACACAAAACTGGCCTAAAATCATAAATCCCATGGTGAGGTGCGTGTAAACTCCCAACGAAGCGGCAGCTGCGTACAGCACCCAACTTCTCAGCGTGTTTTTTCTTATCGCAATAAGCAGCAACCAGCTGGATAGGATTGACCAGAACAGCAATCCGGAGTAACCGCGCGCATTCTGGCTGAACCAGACGTGATGGTATGAAAATGTCAACAACCCTGCAGCAAGCAATGCCTCTCGTGTATCGGAGACTTCTCGCCCCAAAAGATACACAGCTGGAATACTTAAGATGCCGAAGATGGCTGCCGGCAGCCTCAAAGCCCAATTGCTCTCCCCAAAAATTTGGAAGGAAAGTCGAGCCAGCAAGCTGTATAAGAAATGCTGATTTTCAGAATCGTAAGAAGTAATGATCTCCCCAACCGGCAAGCTGGCGTAATTTACATACGTTAAAATTTCGTCCAACCACAGGCCTGCATTTAGCCGGTAAACGCGCATGCCAACGGCAGCCGCCATGAGTATCAGCAGTATTGAAATGGGCAGCCACTCCCTTTCAACGGCTGCTTCTGGAGTTCTATCTTTCGTCTTCATTACGCCCATTGTTTTTTCAATCGTGTGTTCCAGAAGTAGATACCCCCGCCAATCACAAATGCGGCCATGCTGTATAAATAGTATGTCAGCTGAAACGGAATTGCTGCCGCAGCAAAAAATAGACCGCGCTTCCGGGTAAAGAAACCGAACAGCCGCTTGTTCAAAACCAGGATGATAGACAGCAATAATAAGGAGGACACCGCCAACCATATTGACGAACCGGCCAGTAAGGCGCCAAATCCAAATATGAATCCAACAATGATCAAAGCAAACAGAACGCTTTTGTATTTATTATTTCGGGAGGGAATCAGGATACCTGCTAATGTCACTAGGAGCACCCAGCTGAGGGGCAAGAGGAAAAAAAGTTCATTTGTGTAATAAGCTGCCCCATAAAGTCCCAAAAAAATAATCCCAATCATCGCCCCTTCAGCGCGACTGATTTGAAAAAACCGTACCTCGCTTTGTTGATTACACTTGCTCAATACCAATAAGCAAAGAATCCAAAATAGGGTCAATAACAGCATCAGATTGATATCGAAAGCAAGTAACAGAGCGAGCATCCATACAACCAACAATACCGCGCTGTATCGTTGGCTGACCCCAAGGTTAAGATCATCCGGCAAATCTCCAGCTTGAAAAATTAAAGCAGTCCATGGGATCGCTCTGGAAAAAATATCAGTCTTTAACCAACTGCTAAACTCCATCGTTTTAAATGCTTAACCTGGACAGCTTTGTTCACGTATATCTTAGAACCGCTTGCATTCAAGCGGTATCCTAACTCAATATCCTCGATGCTTGGTTCAGCATAGCGCTCTTCATCAAATCCCCCCATATCCAGGAATACCCCCTTCCTTATTGCCCCGCAGCCCGCCCAAAACGTGCCTCCAATCTCCTGAGCCTGCTGGTGCACAAAGTGATGTATCAAGTTTTTGTACTGCGAGAGAAATTCACCCTCGCTGGGAGTATCGTCGTAGGAACCAAAAACAGCATCAATTTCCGGATGCAGTTTGAATGTCTGAATCACTTTCTCAATTGTATCCGGATGCACGACTAC
This sequence comes from uncultured Chloroflexia bacterium, assembly GCA_963753725.1. GTDB lineage: Bacteria > Chloroflexota > Anaerolineae > Anaerolineales > UBA4823 > CAVWDI01. The sequence goes on from CAVWDI010000021.1 coordinate 30,568, forward strand.
ATCACAATCGATAAATAACACGATATCCCCCTGGGCTTCATTCACACCACGGTTGCGCGCATATGCAGGACCAAAGGGGCCTCCTTCCAACTCAATTATTTTGTCCGTATATGAAAAGGCTAATTCTATTGAGTTATCCGTTGAGCAGTCATCGACTGCGACCACCTCAAAAGGAACGCAGCTGGATGAAAAAATCGCCTCCAGACATAGTTTCAGCGTAGCGCTGGCGTTATATACCGGTATCACGATCGAGATTCTAATATCGTCGTCCATATTCAACTAAACAAATATAATTTACCGCATGAATAGTATCTTGATTATCCCACTAATGCATGAGAAGGGACACCAAACAACAGCCTTCAATATCTGTTCAACTCATCACCTGAGGCGCGGATTTTACGGTAGCCCCGCAGGACATGCGTAAAAAACCTCCCAGATAATGAAAACAAGCTTCGAAATAATACCGGGCGCTGGAAATAATAAACATCGATCCTGTTCAGCGTAAATGGATCACTTTCTGTATTCACATATCCCAACTCCGTCCCGCATGCCCCCAGGAATATCTGCGCGGCCAGTTCTTGTACATACGTATCATAACTTCCATAAGGATAAGCGAACACTTCAACTTCATGTCCCAGATGCTGTTCGATTTCTGATTTTGATTCAGTCAATTCGATTTCAACTTCAACCTGAGATAAACGATCCAGACGGGGGTGTGAAACACTGTGCGCCCCAAATTCGATACCGTCCTCGTCCATCTCCCTTATCTGCTCCCAATTCAACAACTTCAGCGAGGGGATCCCATCCGGCTGACCTGGCCAGTTATTCAACTTTCCGCAATATCCGCTCACTAAAAAAACAGTCGCGGTAAACCCAAACTCGCGCAGCACAGGATACACATTCCAGTAAAGGCATTCCAGACCGTCATCGAATGTGAGAACCAGGGAATTTGAAGGAAGGCTGCTGCCCTGGCGAAGAATCTTAACCAATGCTCCGGTTGAAAGAACCTGGAATCCACCTTCTTTTAGCCAGCGCATATGCTGTCGAAAATCCTGCGGTGTGACCGAAATCGGTGAACGCTGGTTATGTACCGCATGGTACATTAAAACCGGGAGGCTCGCTGGGGACATTATTTATCTTGCCGTAAAATGAAACGGATACTAAATTCTATTTCCCATGCCTGAGGTCAACGATCCAATTGTATAAAGTCGCGATCAGGAAGCCGATTAGAAAACCAAGCACGAAACCATACAAAAAACCAATGATGCTTCCCAAGAATGTCACGCTGTATCCAATAAAAAAGTTGCTTAGTAATGACAGGTTCGGACCGATTACGGTTCCACCCTTTAGCACCAACCAGATGGTAGCAAGGAAAATTACGAGACCTATCACCAATCCAAATACAACTCCAAAAACCGTCGCATTCAAGCGCATTAGCCGAGTCAATACAACTTCTTCTAATTCTCGTTCTTGTTCAGGACTAATCTCAGACATTTATGACCTCCTAACCGTCCTTATCGAATTCACGATCGGTCGTTCTGGCTGACTGCTCATCTGGAAAGAAGCCATACTTCTCCAAAAGCCGGACCTCTGCTCTGCGGCGGATGATCGAGATATAAAGTCTTATCACAAAATTTCGCAGTGAAATGATCCCCCACCCAAACACAAAACCGGCTATAAATCCATAAACCAATCCAATCAGACTGCCGCCAAAATTAACATCATAACCAGGAAAATACTGGTTTAGCAAGTACAGGAAATAGATAAGTTCATCAATTCTGTCTTAGGCCTACAAACAATGTCACCAGGAAGATTAAACAAACCACTCACCACACCAATGGAAATACCAAAGGCGATTGGATCAATTTTCATAAACGCCCGAGCAAATGCTTCATCGATCACCTCTGATGCATACGGTAATTCGCTCTCTTTCATCTCTTCATGATATTCCTGCTCCGCATTCACTTTCCAGATATCATTCACTTCCCCGTCAAGCAAATTGCGGACAGCTAATATGCCTGTCAGCATGGCATGGTCCTGGTTGTTGTAGCGATGCAGTCCGTTGCGCCCTATTGTTTGGAGATTTTCGAGGCTCTCAATATATTCACGTATCGTGCCCAGATATTGGCTGTAATTTGAATCATATACCGGGTACGATTTTTCCACCCGGAAGACACATCCTCCGATGATTCGACCGTACTCAGCCAGCCCGATTTGATCAATCTCTTGCTTCCCAAGTTCAATCAATTCTTCATCGGGTGTATCCCACAACTGGTCGCCTTCATCGCAAAAGTATTCCAACCCCAGGCTGGTTTTCGACAGATCAGGCACCATATGCGGGCTCCAGTTTTTAAAATTCTGGATTCGCCCAACTTTTACATCAGGATCATGCACATAGATCCAATTGTCATCGAACAGGTATTCCTGGTCGACCATCAAACACACGGTTAAGAAATCGCGATACGAAAGTTTTCCTGCTGCTTCCAGCACCTCCGGAGGCGGCGGCGGGTTGAGGTTTTTTATAAACTCCGATACCGCCATACTGGAAATGAAATCAGTGCCCGCCACTTCGAACTCCCCCTCATTTCCATGTACAACAATACTTTCAATGCGGTTTGAATTCCTTTTTATTTCTCTAACCTCATGGTTGAGGTGCACCTGCCCATCCTGTTCCTCAATCCGCGATTTCACTTCATTCCAAAACATTCCCGGGCCCTGTTTTGGGATAAAGAAACTCCTCGATCAGCGTGGTAATCGTCTCTTTGGGCTTGACAAACATGCTGAGCACTGCAGATTTTAATGAAAGTCCCTTAATCCGCTGAGCAGCCCATTCAGCGCTGAGTTCCGAAGTTGGGATCCCCCATACTTTTTCGGTATACGATTTGAAAAAAATATTGAATAATCGGGCGCCAAAGCGGTTCGTCACCCATTGATCGAAGGTATCCTCTTGCGCATTTGGAAAAATTTGCCAGCGCAGGTAGCTGGTTCCGATTAGAAAACTCTGCAGTAATCCCAGACCCTTCAAAGCGTTCCACGGCTTTAATGGATAAGCAAAGAATTTTCTGTTGTAGTAAATTCTGGACATACGCGGCCGCACCAGCATGTCTTCCCCCAGGACCTCCTGCCATAATGAATTTACTTCTTCCGACTTGGTAAAAAATCTGTGCCCCCCCATATCAAAGTAATATCCATCGCAGTGCTCTGTGCGAGCAATCCCGCCTACTTTGTCCCTTTTTTCAAAAACCAGTGGGCTGATATCACGTTTAGTTAATTCATATGCCGCGGTTAACCCAGAAGGACCACCCCCAATAATGATAACCTTACGAGCAGAATTTTTTGCAGCGGGTGTATTCATAGAGTGATTAAAATACCTTAATAAAATGAGGACCTTGAGATATTCACCTCTGTTATCCTTTTTCCCAGGGTATCATTCCATATTTTTTAAGAGCGATTTCTTGCAATAATTCAAAATAAAGCTTTAAATGCGCGGCTTTCGACCATTTCTGCAGGAATGCTGCATATCCATTTTCCCCCAATTGAGTCCTTAATTCCTGAGATTCCGCCATCCTGTTAATGGCTGAGAGCAGTTCTTGATCCGTGCTGTATACGAAACCGCCCTGGCTCTCATGCACAATCTCCGGCAGAGCGCCCAGGTCACGCACAATCACCGGCGTTTTACGCGCAAATGATTCCACCAGGATAATCCCGAAGGTTTCATACGTCAGAGAAGGCACAAGCGTTGCCAGCGCATGGTAATAATAGTTCCCCAACTCATTTTGAGGCAGTGGGCCTAAAAAATTAACGCGCGGATTGTTCGCGGCATGTTCTCTTAAATTACTTTCTTCAGTCCCCGAACCCGCCACCAGAAGGTCGTAATCCGGAATCTCTTCCCAAATATCAATCAATGAGTCCAGTCCTTTTATCTTCTCCAACCTGCCGACAAACAGGTAATAAGGTCGTGTTTGTGGCGCTTGTCCCGGGTTTACCCAATCATTATCCGCTCGCTCAATAAAATATGGTAGATGTCCGACGGGTTGGGAAAAACCGCGCTCGGCATGTTTATAAGCCGTAAACAGGCTTGGCGATACAAAACGATCGACTTGCCGGCTCGTTCTTTCCAGCAAACCAGTATAACGCCATATTTGCGGCGGTCTACTGCCAGAATTGTGCAGCCGAAACAGTCCGGCTTCTCGCAAGCGCGGCGGTTATACTTCCACAATACATGCGTGGGACAGATTAACCAGTGTTCGTGGGTTGTGTAGAGTTTTATGGGTGAATTAGGCGCAGGTTCTATGGAGAGAATTTCCGGTCCCAGCAAGGAAATATTGTGAAAATGGATTACATCGAATTTCTTGCTGGCAAGCACTTCATTGATTTTTCTATACTTTAAGTAAGGTTTCCCCGTCTGGTGTGTAAGAACAGGGGACAATAAACCGTAACCACTGCGCAAATCATGCCGCTTTACGTTAGGATGTTCATCAAACGTTATTTCCGGCTGTGAGCGGTGCAGCATGTGATATGAGTCGTAATCATTGATTACATCCACATGGTGCCCTTCATCTCCCAGGGCATGTGAAAGACGGTAAATATACATCGCATCCCCGCCAAAGCTGTAAGGGGGATAAAACGTAGTGAGGTGAAGGAAGTTAAGCGGTCGGCTCACCGGGTTACGACTTCCTCAATAATATTTTTCATCTGCAGACCGGATTTTTCCCAGGATAATTCTCTGGCTGCGGTGATACCTGCAGCGCGCATTTTTGTACGTAAATTTTCCGAATTAAGAACGCGGTCGATTGCGCCTTCCAGCTGGTCCTGTTTCCATGGATCAATATAAATTCCTGCCTCTCCTAACAAATCAGGCAGCGGGCTTTCCTTTGTGGCAATTACAGGGCAGCCGCATGCGGCCGCCTCGACAGCAGGCAGCCCCAACCCCTCAATGATGGAAGGAAGAACCAGTACTGTACTTTTGTTCAATAATACTACGAGTTCCTCATCCGGTAAGTATCCAGTAAAGATAACGTAATCAGATAAACCAGATTCATCTATTTGCTGCATGAGCGCCTGGCAGCTGCTGTGGAATGCTTCCTGCTTATACTCTCCGACCATTACCAGGCAAGCATTTTTTATTTTACTTTGACTGAGCAAATTAGCAAAACTATCAACCAGCATATGTAAATTTTTATGGGGACCAAAACCGCCGACATACAGGATGATCTTCTCAAAAGCAAAAATTCCAAGCTTTTGAATCCTTGGAGGCATGTCCGGGTTCTTCAGAACCTGGAATTGCGGATCACTTGCGCCATTCACTACATGAATTTTCTCAGCAGGAATGTGGAAATGCCCTGCTATTCCATCCCGAGAATATTCAGAGATTGTCCCGAACGCCGATGCTTGCCTGATTCCTATCCCCACTTTTATATTCCAGAATAAGCGGCTCCTCCTGGTTGGCAGCGTGAGGAGGGGATATTTTTCAGCAATTACATCATAAATCATCACAATTTTTTTCGCCCTGCTGAATACCGGAACATAACTGTAGATGGTTGGAAATAACAAAACTTCAAGATCTCGATCGGACATCGCCTTGCTCATTCGAATCATGTCACCAATCGAACGAGCGCCTTCCGAAGAAGCCGCATCGACTGTCGCTTTTGTAGTTCGAACCAGCCGCACATCTACCGATCCAGGAATCTTATCCGTATTATCGCTCGAATCGACAAAAAATGTATAATGATTGATACTATCGACCCTGACAAGCGCATCTAATAATGCTCTCGCAAAACGCCCATACCCACGCTTGTTTTGCCAGGTTGTCGCATCAACTCCGATCTTCATGGGCCGCGGCTGGTTTAACGCCTCTAAATCCCTCATACATGATCCTTAATAGGAATCGTGTCCCGTGTCGAACAACAAATGACTTAGCCTCTCCCCCGGCTCTGGCCCGCTCGTGACTGCTCACCTCGACAATACGGTAGCCTTTTCGAAGGGTATTGGCGATAATTTCAATTTCCATTTCAAAGGTCTTTGAAGTGTAGTCAAAATCCGTGAAGATATCCCTCCGAAACACTTTATATCCATTGAGCGCATCTGTCAGATGGCAGCCCGTAAACACACCCAAAGCTGTGCTGAGAAACACATTCCCGAACGCACGAACATGAGTATACTCCTCGCTTCCCCCAATCACCCGCGAACCAATGACCAGACCGACATCATCTTGAAGTTCCTCGAGGAAAAGGGGCAGGTCCTCCGGCCTATGGGAATAATCAGCGTCCATCATGACCAGGATATCGCCACCGGCAGTCATAAAACCCGTTCTGAGCGCCAGTCCCTTTCCTGGTTCACCCTCATTTTTAATAACCCGCGCTCCAAATCCCTCCGCTATCTCAGCGGTATTATCTTCACTGTGATCATCCACACAGATAACTTCGAACTGATAGTAGTTTATTCCAGGGAGCGTCTTGTACAGATCCCGCAGCACATCACCCAGGGTATCCTCTTCATCTTTTGCGGGGATCACGATACTGACATTTTGCATTCCAATTTTCTCCGACCGATGTTTGTGTTTTTAAAACGCAGCATTACAAACCGCCTGATTATAGTGCAAACTGGAATTCTCAGTCTTAAGGAATATCCGGCACTAAAATACTGATGTCCTGGAAAAGGTATTGTACTTCCTCGCCGAATACGCTGCTAGAAACACCTTCAATCCTTCCACTTTCCCGGTAATTTTCCAACAGCGCCTCTCTAATCCCGCTTGGATTTTTCCACAAATAATGATCGTACCAGAAATCCGGTGAATTCAAATTCCGCACGAGAATTTTCGAATAATAACGATCCTCGATTCGCCCAATGATTCCAGAAAAGTCGCCGATTTCTGCGAGGCCGCGATCGCCAATCGATGGCGCCCTGTCCCTCATAATAATCCCCTCACCCGCGTATACCCAGGTCCCAGCATCCAACAGCACCCGCCTGGACTCCTGGCTGGAGAATTGACCCTCAATTTCCTTTATATATCGGTAAATATCGTCTGGCAGTGATTTAACCGGAACTCGCACGACATACAGCCCGCTCAGGAGTAATCCCAAAAGCGCTGCCAGTAATGCGGGGCGCATCCAAATCTGGGGGACGATTTCCCTGATTGGAGCCGTTATTCTGGTTGGATACAAACGGATAACCGCCGGAATAAACCATATCCCGGCGATCACAGAAGCCGGTCCCATATGGTTCATCATCCACGCCACACCACTTGTCTGGATTTCAATCAAAAAAAGGGCCAGCCAAATAAACCAGGCCCAAAACAAGTTTTTAAACCGCTTTCCTCGCAGCAATATATATCCCGCAAATAGTCCAAGGCCGAAATATACCCAGGCATCCAGCAAGTGCTGGAAACTGCGCAAAATGGAGCGCGGATGCTCCCACAGCACTGTGATTGTCCAGTAAATATAATGGTCACCCCATAAAAAGTATCCAATCAAGATTGCCAGACCAACACCGCCTAAAACAAAAAGCCCGAATACGACTATACGGCGCAGTGATCTTGGCTCCTGGACAAAAAATAGGTAAATAATAAACAGGACCGCCCAAGCAGCCAGGCTCTGCTTAACCAGGTAGCCTATCCCCGGCAGGACTGCCATAAGCACCACAACCCAACTCTTTCGATCGGTCATGTATTCTAAAACCAGCCAGTAGGCAAAAATGGAAATAAAAAGCGCAAGCGCATCATTATGTAAGTTATGGACAAATGGGTTTGTAAGTGGGTTCGTGGCTAACAGGAATAGAAATGGCAGTCCATATGCGCCCCAATACTTGAGATTTCTATGTCCGGATGCTGCGCTGCTCATTTGTATCAGACGATACGAACAAAACACCGCCAGAAAAACTGACAACAAAGTAAACCGTACCTGCATGAGGCGGAATTCGGGAATTGAATTTCCTTTACCTATCATTCGGGCCAGCTGGTAAGTTAACCAGGGTGCTCCCGGTGTATAAATAAAAAACTCGTTATTGGATTGTTCCGTGTAGAGCGGATATCCAACACGGTGTTTCAACACGTCGTTAACAAAATCGCTCTCCGACCAGATTAATATATCCGCCGGGAGGAAAACCTCATCGAATACTTGAAAAATATAAATCGCAACCAGGATCGCCAGGATAGAAACCAGGACAATCAAACCCAAATTACCTGGATTCAGATGTTCGTGGTTTTTTGCCAGATAAATAACCGCCGGAATGAGCAGGATCAATCCGGACAATATTCCAATAACAAATACTGAAATTTCTGGCGAACCAGTAAATCTTTTACTGAGATAATCCATCGCCCATGCGATGGGAACAGCGCTAACCAGCACAAGAACCCCGGGAATAAAATAACCCGAAAAAGTTGGGCGCCCAAATTCACTCATCCCCAAGCGCCTCCTGCGGGGAGATAGGTCCCACAATGACTTCATAACCATTTCCAGTCAGCGATGGTCCCTGTATGATCCACACATTCCTGTCCGCATAACTCTTCAATACCATCGCACGCGATTCCGCGGTTTCGTCCCACGCATAAATTGGCGCTGGAGCGGAATAATCCATAGGATTATATGTCCATGCGGAGGCGTAGTCGGGGTGCGCGCTTCCCTGAACCAAAATAATACTGTTCCCGAAATTGTATTCCTCATCTAAAGCGAGCACATCAGGTCGCATATTCAAATAATATAAATACTTGTCAATTGCTCTCCAGGGAAAATAATTGACGATCGCAAAAAAGGATAATGTCAAAACCGCCGAAAAAACACGTGTGCTGGAGAATAAATTTTGTTGACCATTCGCTTCAAGTTTTGATACGAAAACTCCCAAACCCCGAACGGTTAACACCACCAGCGGCACGATTATCAGATACCAATAACGGGCTCCGAAATCTGGTCCACCGCTGAACCAGTATAAACTGTAAAAACCGATCACGCACGCGATGGCGGCTATCATTAACCAGTCGCTGGATCTGTATCCCCCACTGATAAGAAATATTGTAACCAGCAGGATTGATCCAACGCTCCACCCGAACAACTCGATGTTTACAGAAAAAAGGTTCAAAATGGTGTTCAACACTGCTTCCAAAGGAGTATGCCCCTGGAATGCATCCAGCGGCCAGCCTAATCCTCGCTCAGGTCCAAATCCGAGGGCATTGGCTTTTGATCCATAATATTCTGCATAATATGATTGTAGCGGGAACTCCAACGCTGAGCCCATAACGCCATAATTGTATGGCAAAATGAGAATGCCGATAAGAAGAATTCCCGCCGCAAACAATTTGATTGAAGTAAATTTTATTCGTTTCCCAGCTGCACCCAATGCCCAGAGTATCAAAAGAAAGCTCACAATCACTGCATCGTAAGGCCGCACAAGGCTGAGCGCCCCCACCAATGCGCCAGACAATAATGCATACCACGAGGAAGTCTGCTCCTTAGAATGGATGAGAGCCACCGCACTCGCTAACGCCAGGGTCAGCGTCAGAGTGTGACTCATAAAATTCATGCCCATAAAAATAAACCAGGGTGAGACACATAATAAAAAAACCGTCCAGCGAGCTAATCGTCGATTATAAAGTTGGCGCACCAATTTATACGACAGCAAGATGTTCACTCCTGCAAGGATCGGATTTACCAACCACGGAATTCCAATTTTGACTCCCAGGGCTAATACAGCGGGCCAGCCGGGAGGAAATATCGAATACCATTGGTCTGATCGATGCGGCAGCAAATAAAAGCTGAATGCTACCGGCACTGGCGCTGTGGGAACAGATAATTTTCCCTGCGCCATATAGCGTGCTTGAAAGAGATAGAGAACTTCATCCGGCACATGCGGGTGGCGTTGATATACGAATAAACTCAATAACGCTGAAATGATAAACACCCATAATGCGCCCAGCAGCGCGGTCCGATCCAATCCTCGAGTGGACTCATCATCTCCGGTGCCAACATAGCCAAATACCTTTTTAATAAATTGTTGAACTGCAGCTAGCACATCATCCGGCAACGCCCAAACGATCAATACCAGATTTGCCAGATTCAATAAGGTCAAAAATGAAGCAAACACCAGCTCGGCTAAATAAACACCAATGTTGGGAGAGAGCGCCGCACTGGAAAGCATCACAACCAGGAATAACACGACCAGTTGCCAGAAGCGGAAGCTTGAGGTTATCCACCGCCAGATAAGCGACCATCGCCTGGCGATCCCAAAACCAACTAAAACCGCCTGAATAGCTATTACGATGAGCGCCCAGGGTTTACCTTCGACCAGAACACCGGGCGGCATGTAATGCTGGTAATGGATAAGCCTTCCTGCCTGGATGGCTTGCAACGCGGCTGCCTGCCCCATCAGGCCGGCACCAAACCAGAAGGTGAATGGACGTAAACGTCCACAGATTCCCCACCCCATCAGGATCAACCCGATGCTTAGCGAGAGCGAGAAAGGAAATTCTCCTGTGAATACGCCTTCGCTGTCCTTTAAAACTGGGGAAAAAATGCCGTAGATAAATACTGCCAGCCCCAAACTCCACAGGAGTACCCTGGACAACCAGCAGATCGCTCTGCCCGATCTGTGATCCGATACTCTTCCTTTTGATGCGCTCTTTTGTCGGGAGCTCACTTACTTCTCGAATAGTCCCTGGTTATCAATCACCCACTTGACCAGCTGCTGCACACCCCCTTCAACGCTTGTTTCTGGTTTCCAATCAAAATCCCGGGCGGCTTTGCGAATATCACTGAAATAAACATTTTGATCCCCAGGACGCCACCCGCCAAATGCTTCAGCCTGAACTTGTTCACCTAGCAGGCTGCTCAATAAAGGCGCGAATTCGATCCAGATCGATATCGTGTTTTTTAAACCTCCACCAATGTTATAAATTTCCCCTGCAGTCAAATCAACCCGCTCGATCGCCAGCTCAAATGCTCGCAGCAGGTCTCCAATGAACAACACGTCACGTACCTGTTTACCATCTCCATAAATCGTGATTGGCCATCCTTTCGCTGCCGCAATGACAAAATAAGCGATCCATGCCTGATCTTCGAGTCCAAACTGGTGGGGACCATAAATTGATCCCATTCGAAACACGATCGTTTTTAACCCATAGATACGAGCATAATCATGAACGTATTGGTCTGCAGTCCCTTTTGAACATCCATATGGTGAATGAAAGTCTAACGGCTGGGATTCGCCAATCCCGTGCGTTTTCAGATCGTACATATAGCGTGTTTTTTCTTCAACCACTGGGATATCCGCCATCCTACCGTACACCTTGTTGGTGGAGGTATATAGGATCACCGGATCATCACCTGCCGTTCTGGCTGCCTCCAGGATATTTAACGTGCCTAATGCATTGATCTCGAAATCCTCACGCGGCGCATCGACCGAGGTCGTAACCGCAGTTTGTCCCGCTACGTGACAAATAATATCTGCGTTGCTTACTGCCTGTGCGACTGCCGTGTAATCCCTGACATCCCCCTCGATTAATTGAAACCCGGTTCCATGCTCCTCCCGCAGCCAGTGTACATTGTGCTGCACACCCTTGCGGTAGAAATTGTCGAAAATCAAGACATCCTCACCTTTATTGATGAAATGGTTCGCTAAATTTGAGCCGATAAAACCTGCTCCGCCTGTGATTAAAATTCGTCGTTGACCCATAATTTCCTGCATTTTACACCACCCATGTTAACCTTGTCCACATGATTTTCAATGTACTTGGAGTCAAGGAAAAACTTTCAGGTCACAGGTATGTCAATTCCACTCAACGTAAGCAACTCGTATAACCTTGCCCTGAACCTGACCCTCAAAAATGTATTGAAGACAATAGTATCGATTTTTAACGAGACATCCCTGTCCAAAGCACAAAATTCCTCTTTATAAATCTAAACATAATCGGGTAGGAGGGGGCCTCGCAGCCCCCGTCCTCCCACACCACCGGACATACTCATCGTATCCGGCGGTTTCTTTTATTGTTGTAGCATCGCATACCTTTGAACCAGATTTACAAGTCCTTGTTCCTGAAACCATGCTTTGCTCATAGCCTCGTTTGCCTGCGGGCTCCCGGACATCCGCCACCAGCCTTTTCCACTAAGCGCTAAAAGCCATGCCCGCCATTCGGGCACACCCAAGCTTTGTAGAAAGTCGGCGATGGTTTTCGTCCGTTTGCACTGTTTCAGGCGCACGCACCTGAGCTTTCGCCTCATCCACTCATCCAGCCTTCTTAGGTGGCTCTTGCATTCCGCATTCCGGAAGTAGGTTACCCACCCGGTCAGATACGAGTTCAATTCAGCGATCATTCTTGCCAGACTGATTCCCCGGTTGCGGCGTGTGTTCTGCTTGACCCGCAGTTTCATACGCTTCAGAACTCTCCGGCGCAATCGCCAGTCGCCCGCCCGGTAGGATGCGGTAGCCCAGGAACTTGACTTCGCTCACATAGGCCACTTTGCTCTTTTCCCGGTTTACACGCAATCGGAGTTTCTTTTCCAGAAACCGGGTAATCGATGCCATAACTCGTTCCCCAGCCGCCCGACTGTAAACGTAGATGTTGCAGTCATCGGCATATCGGCAGAAACGATGGCCCCGTTTCTCCAGTTCCTCGTCCAATTCGTCTAGCAGTAGATTTGCCAGTAGTGGGGATAGTGGCCCGCCTTGTGGTGTCCCTTCATAACCTACAATACACACCCCGTTCTTCATCATCCCTGCTTCGAGGAAACGTCGGATGATCTTCAGCAGGCGTTTATCTCCGATCCTTCTTGCTAATCGGCTCATCAGTACGTCATGGTTTACCTGGTCAAAAAACTTTTCCAAATCTATGTCCACCACTATTCCCCGCCCTTCCGCTACGTATTCCGCCCCGGCCTTGAGCGCATCATGCGCACTCCGTCCTGGTCGGAACCCGTAGCTGGAGTTTGAGAAGGTTGGGTCTATTATCCCTTCCAGCACTTGGGCGATGGCTTGTTGCACCAGGCGGTCTATCACCGTTGGGATGCCCAATTGCCGCACCCCTCCTCCTGGCTTGGGGATTTCCACCCCTCGCACCGGCTTCGGCTCGTAGCTCCCGTCTTTCAGTGCCTTCACCATTTCGTCCTTATGCTCTAACAGCCAGGGGTACTGTTCTTCGACTGTTATCTTGTCTACTCCTGCCGCCCCTTTTTTGGCTTTCACTCTCTTATAGGCTCGGTTCAGGTTTTCTCGTTCACATATCTGCTCCATCAGTTCGCTTGCCAAGGCTCGTTCTCGGTTCAACGCCGTGAAAGCTTGTGGCTCCTCGCTCCCTTCAGCTCCGCTTCCGCCGTCACTGTTTGGGGCGTGGCGCACGCCGTCCAGCTCCTCTATGAAACTCGTCTGGTACCACCTGCCTTCCTGCCTCTCCACTTCCATCGAGTTTTCCCGTCTGCTCCTTGCAATAAATGATTCGGCCCTTCCCTGCGGGCACCTCCCGCTGGTACTATAGCCTCTGCTGACTTCTCTCATCCCTTCCTGGCCTGTTTCCAGTCCTGTAGTCCGCTCGCCGGACAGATTGAGAGACCTCCCAGGGTAAGCTGTGCCACCTTCCCCCGGTCTCTGCCGGATTTACCCCAGTGCCTTCCAGATGACTTTTGGGCTTCCCAATCCATTGCTCGGTTACCCTGCCACTGTGGCCTTTTATCCGTTTCCTGTTCGTCAGATCCGGGTTTTGTTCCAGGCTTCCTTCAGATCCCGTCTCGCAACCGGCACCCTTGCCCTTCCCTAGCGGTTCCGGTCATCTCGGCCCGCAGAGATCTTTCACCTCCTGGTTTCACAGCATGCCTGGCACACAATCAAAAAGAGACCCGTTTATACGGATCTCTTTTGTAAAACAATATAGTTTTGGTTTATTGTGGATTATTGGCTAATTCGATCACCACTCATGATCTAAATCATAAAGGTATGTCCATCGGCATAACCCGACTTCGGGTACTCTGCTGGTGGAGTAAGGCAACTCGTACCAGTAATAAACCGAATTGTTATAAATAAAGTATTTCGCCTTATTTTCATTTTGCGGCTTGGACCAGGTTACATCATTCGAGCTGCCGTATTTTAGATCTACATAATTTGTGAAATAAACCTTTTCCATCGATGGTTCGCCGTTATTGATCTCTTTTGGGCCAGGTTTGCCGCCTGGATTATCATTAGCCCAGTCATTTCCCGGGGCTGATGCCATCAACAAAATTGAGATAAAAAGAGCCGCTGCAATGAGTACGGAAATTTTTTTCATGCTTCACACTCCTTTACGATTAATCGGTAAACTCGCTAAATCAACATACATATCAATTTTAGTTGGTCTTTTTCTATAAGTCAACTGAATGGAACGATTGATAAGATCTAAATTTCTGTGTTTATAAACCTGCTCAGCGCAACATACCGCTCAGCGCCTCACGAAATTGGTCCATTATTTGGGAGAATTCGCTGGTACCCGCCAGATTTTGCTGCTCCCATGGATCGTTTTCGAAATTATACAGTTCCTCTCGAAGATCTCCATTCAGTATATAGTGAAACCTATTATAAATAAGAGATTTCATATCACCTTTGGATACCGGAAACCGGTCGGGTAGGTTGGGCGCATAGTTGACTTCCGACAGCAAATATTCACCATCAGTACCGCCACCTGCCTCTACCCTATCCCAGAAGCGTGACAGCGAATTTCCTGGAAATATTGGTTCATTTTTTAACCCCAGTAGATCAAGAACAGTGGCTGGCAGATCGCGCAGACTTGACTCCATTGGAGACAATCATCTTCTCTGGTACCCGCTCCGGAAACAAAATTGTCAACGGAACGAATAAAGTCGGTAGATAAAGACTGTTGGTATGCCTGTATACGCCGTGTTCGCCAAATTCCTCACCGTGATCTGAGGTGATTATGACCAGGGTGTTTTCGAGTTCACCCATCCTTTCGAGTTCATCCATCAAAGAGCCAATGGTCTGATCAATGTAGGCGATCGCTCCATCATAGGCATCCAACTCGGCCTGGATAAACGTCTGCGGTATCTCAACCAGCTCTTCTGAATACATCAGTTCATCTATCAGCAGTACATCCCGTTCTGTTGGTCCAAATTTGTTTTTATAGGGATGCGGCGGCAGATAGGGATCGTGAGCATCGTAGTAATTAATAAAACTGAAGAACGGGCGTCTATCGCTGCGAGACAGCCATCTCAGGAAATCCTGGTTTATTCTGTCGGCGTTCTTCCGTCCCAGGATATCGAAATAATTCATTTTCCTGCGCAGCGTGGGGTTGTCGGCAACCAGCCGTCCCAAGGAGGTGCTGTTCACCACATCCGCAGCCGAAATGCCGTAATCCTCATAATGGACAAAGCCGCGATCGAGACCAAAATCGTACGAACAATATTCAGTGTTGGCGACAAATCCGGAGGTCAGGTAGCCTTGATCGGATAAAACCTCTGCCAGGGTGGGATAGGTGTCATCTAACGGCGCTTCCCAATCGACAGACAATTCATGGTGCCAGCGGCCTGTGAACATACTGGCATGTGATGGCAGTGTCCAATTTGATGTAGAGAATGCCTGCACAAATTGAACCCCGCTCTGAGATAGACGATCCAGGAACGGTGTAGTCTGCCGTCCATAACCGTGTATGCCGGTATTTTGCGCCCGCACTGTGTCCATAACGATCAGCAGCAAATTGGGCGATCCGGGCGATGCAGCTGGTAGATTATTATTTCTACCCCATTCATTCAGTTTAACCGAGCCCCGTTCGGCGACCGCCAGCCCCGCAACAACAGCCCCGACACCTAATAAGAATTGCCGCCGGTTAAGCCGAAGGTCATGCTCATCACCAGTTTCGCCCTCTTGCATCCCAGTCACCTTTTGCCGATGGAGAGATAAACCCTTCCAGTTAAAGGGCATGTAAATTATTTGTGGGTGTTTGACCACAATACGGGAGGTCTGCACTGCAAGCCCTATAGCTAGTACCGCAACTGCAAACTTATTCAGCCACGGGAGCATGATCAGCAGGCTGAAAAATCCAACAAATGCAAAAACGATTATCGATAAACGCCAGGTAAATACCTTGGGCCACCGCCAGGCGAGAAAGATATATATGAATCCAATAATTGTGAATATGGTTACATAAAATAATGGCGCCATCCATATAAACTGACGGCCCATAAAGAAGGGTTTACTAAACAACAGATGCCGAAATAATTGATAAACAACCTCCGCCAATCCGGTCATCAGCCCGAACCAGATCGCCGAGAAGAGGATCTCAACTTTTGTTGCATTCATATGATTATCTTTTACCACGATCAAGTTTCAATTTGTGCTCGGAATGCGGTTATCTTCATATAAATAACTCAACAATTTTACGCATGGTCTTGGATGGCTGGGGGTTTGTTTAATAAATGGATGATAAATAATATCAGACCGAATGCTGCTAGCAGGGACCCCATCACAACGAACATTAATCCAATCGGACCGATAAAACCAAACAGCTGTCCAACCGCCCAGGGGAAAACCATTGCCCCAATACTGGCGCCAACCAGGAACCAGCTTGTTCTGAGACCGGTTGTACCAATTCGCTCTTCCACCAGGCCCAATGTGGTCGGAAACACTGATCCCATGAATAAGCCCGCACCCGCCACACCTATCCACAGAGCTGTTGAACTGTTTGGAAGAAATAAAATAAGGCTCACGCTGGCAATGCTGCCAATAAAATCGAAAATTAGAATAGTGGTTGATCTGACAAATGAATACAGCGGGATCGCAGCCAGACGCCCGAGGGTTATAAAAACCCAGAATATAGAAGTTAGATAAGCAGCCGAAACCTCGGATGCCAGGTTCATCTGACGCGAATACGTAAACAGCCACCCGTTGATGTTTACCTCTGCGCCCACATACATAAATAAGAAGGCGGCAATTAAAATGGTCAAATACCGCAATCCATTACCTGATGACGAATCATCTTGTGAAATTTCAGGTTCAGGACTTCTCAGAAGAAGCAGCCCAATCGCGGGCAGTAATATCACCAATGCGAATACCCAAAGCGGAAGCTGCAAACCGCCGCCAAAATTGAATAAACCCACAAACACGATCGGAGTCAGGATAGCACCCACCCCGAAGAACACGTGTAATGCATTCATGTACGGTCCCACATTTTCCCGGTGAAGCCAGGCAAGCAGTGTGTTGCCTCCCACATCTACTGTCCCCCCTGCAAAACCCATTATGCCGAATATTATGGCTAACTGCCACAGGTTATTCGAAAACGGCACGATCACGGTAAAGACCGCCAACATTACCAGCACAGCGGTTAATATCGGATGTCCCTTTTTTCGATCGAACACCCTGCCGCCAAAAATGATTCCGCTCATAACGCCTAGATATCGGGCCGTAAAGAGAATGCTGATGGCTGCCAGCCCTGTCTGAACATGGTCGGCCAGGTTTAGCAAAGCTGGTCCAATCCAGGAGGCAGAAATACCCAGCGCCAGGAAAATTGCAGAGTACGCAATAGTCGAAGCGATGCGCCAATTTGATGTATTTAATTTCAATTTTGTTACCCGTTTGATCAGTTGTATATCGCCAACATCAGATTAATAAACGTCATTTTATCATTCATCGCTTGACATGAACCCGGCATTATCCCGGCACATCAAATAACCAATATCTTACACTTACACATGTTCAGAAACCGAACCAATTTGACCTCCTTTTTTGTGCTAGTGGATTAATTCGAAGATTCCATATATTTGAGGGGTAAAATATACTGAGCATGATCCAGTTTATAAATATAGGCGAATTACTTTGAAGGAGCATTTACCCGGATCCATACAATAAATTTGTTTGTTGTTCATTGAGGAGATATTTTATGTCTTACATTGTGGTTACGATTTTTGACCGTGAAGATGACGCCAGCAACGTTCACGATTTCCTGCGCGATTCCAACCTGATTGATTTGAATGACTCAGCGGTTATTCACAAAGACCAGGATGGTAAAGTTCATATAAAGAACGAGACTTATCTGGGCAAAAGGGTGGGCGCCATTGGCGGAGGCGCACTGGGTCTGCTGATCGGCGGGTTGATTTTTCCGGTAGGCGGCCTGGTTATCGGCGCGCTGGCGGGTGGTTTGCTGGGCAAAAAGATCTCTCCGGATATTGATAAAGAATTTGTAAAAGATGTATCCGAACAGCTATCTCCAGGGTCGTCAGCAATTTTCGTCATCGTAAGAGAAGATACTCCTGATGATGCATTAGAAACGATGAAGCAGTACAAAGGAAAGCTGTACTACACATCCTTGCCTACCGAAGCCGAAGCCCAGCTCAGACAGGCCATGTCCGGTATGGGTGATAAGACGCTGGATGAAATTGAAAACACCGACCAGGAAACACCAGACAGCTAACCTGAAATTCTCGCACAGTATCAAATTGGGTTTTTTGAACCAGTTTTTAATAAAAACGGTGAGCCATTACTCAATATGGATTGTCCAGCAAATGGTAAGGAAACTGTAATTGTTCTTAATTCAAATCCTGTCCTCCAAGCAGGAATTTGTTCACTCACCTTTTGGTAAAATTAATATACACATGTAATTTTGCGCTGCTGACAGCCCATGGATCATCAATAAAAGGAAAAATTAATGTCCCCTATGAATAACCGCAATCCCGGTACGCCGCTGGACCTTGACTGGGTAATGAGCGCCCACATCAACCGCAGTGCGGTCGAACGGCGCACTGCAACGCTTCCGGGACGCCGTTCTATCAAGAAAGAATGGCAGGCAGCCTGGCTGCTGCGCGCCATCACCTGCATCGACCTTACCACCCTGGCGGGTGATGACACCCCCGGTAGAGTAAGACGACTGTGCGCCAAAGCCAGGTACCCGGTCCGTCCGGATATGTTAGCCGCGCTGGGCGCTACAGATATGCAGGTCACGGTCGGTGCAGTGTGTGTTTACCCGAGTCGCGTCAGGGATGCGGTAGAAGCGCTAAAAGGTTCGGGAATCCCCGTGGCGTCTGTCGCGACCGGTTTCCCTGCTGGTCAAACGCCGCTTCCCCAACGCAACGCTGAGATCGAACAAGCTATCGAATCCGGGGCGCACGAAGTCGATACAGTCATCAACCGCACCCTGGTCCTCACCGGGGACTGGAATGCTTTATACGACGAGATCAAACAATTCCGCGCTACCTGCGGCGATTCTGCCCACATGAAGACCATCCTGGCAACTGGCGATCTCGGAACGCTGAAGCAGGTCTACCAGGCCAGCCTGGTCGCTATGATGGCGGGATCGGATTTCATCAAAACATCTACCGGCAAAGAGAGTGTGAATGCTACGCTGGAATTTGGGCTGGTGATGACGCGCGCCATACGTGAATACCAGAATCGCACAGGATACAAGGTTGGTTTCAAGCCAGCCGGAGGCATCAGCAGCGCCAAAAGCGCGCTCACCTGGCAAGCCCTCATGCGCGAAGAACTGGGAGTCGAATGGACCATGCCAGACCTGTTCCGCATCGGCGCCAGCGGTTTGTTAACCGATATTGAACGCCAGCTTTATCACTACATTACAGGACACTACGCTGCTCGCCATCACATGCCGATGGGCTAACTTCAGATATACAATAAATGGAGAAAGACATGAGTTTACCGGAGGTCTTCGTTTCAATGGATTACGGTCCTGCCCCTGAATCGCCAGCTGCTGCTAATGCCTGGTTGGACGAACACGACAGAGATTTTGGACTTTTTATTAACAACAAGTGGGTCTCCAGCGAAGATGCGGCTACCTATGCCAGCTATAATCCGGCCACCGGTGAAAAGCTGGCTGACACCGCTCAGGCTGGACAGTCAGAAGTGGATGAGGCAGTTGCTGCAGCACGCGCGGCTTTCAAATCATGGAGCCAGACACCTGGAACCACGCGCGCTCGCTACCTGTATGCCATTGCCCGCAATATCCAGAAGCACCACCGTTTGATGGCCGTGCTGGAATCGCTGGATAACGGCAAACCCATTCGCGAATCGCGCGACATCGATGTCCCCCTGCTCGCCAGGCACTTCTATTACCATGCCGGTTGGGCGCAGTTGATGGAAAGCGAACTGGCCGATTACCAGTCTGTCGGCGTGGTTGGACAGATCATCCCCTGGAATTTCCCATTATTAATGCTGGCCTGGAAGATCGCGCCTGCAATCGCTATGGGCAATACAGTTGTTCTCAAACCCGCCTCCTATACCAGACTGACCGCGCTGCTCTTCGCCGAGGTCGTGGCTGAAGCAGGTTTACCTGCTGGCGTGGTGAACGTGATCACCGGCAGCAGTAAAGCTGGCTCCATGCTGGTAGAACACCCAGATGTGGATAAGATCGCTTTCACAGGTTCAACCGATGTGGGGCGTATCCTGCGCCGCCAGACTGCTGGCTCCGGTAAAAAGTTATCGCTCGAACTGGGCGGCAAATCTCCTTTTATTGTTTTCGAAGACGCTGACCTCGACAGCGCCGTCGAAGGCGTGGTAGACGCTATCTGGTTCAACCAGGGCCAGGTGTGCTGTGCCGGCTCGCGTCTTTTGGTGCAAGAAAATATCGCCGAACGTTTTCTTTCGAAGCTCAAGGTCCGCATGGGTAAAATGCGCGTCGGCGATCCGCTCGATAAATGCATCGATATGGGGGCCATTGTCGACCAATCTCAATGGGATACCGTCGATGGTTGGGTCAAAACCGGTGTGAATGAAGGCGGAGATTTATTCCAGCCAGATATTGATTTACCAGAACGCGGATTATTCTATAAACCTACACTCATTTCAAATGTCGAGCCAGCCGCGGAAGTGGTGCAAGAAGAGATTTTTGGACCGGTGCTAGTCTCACTCACCTTTCGCAATCCCTCGGAGGCGATCGCCCTGGCGAACAATACCCGCTACGGCTTGGCAGCCAGCGTGTGGAGCGATAATATAAACCTGGCTCTGGATGTCGCCAGTAAGGTTAAAGCTGGTTCGCTGTGGGTAAACAGCACCAATCTTTTCGACGCTGCATCTGGCTTTGGCGGATACCGCGAGAGCGGTTACGGGCGCGAAGGCGGAAAGGAAGGCTTGTTTGAATACCTGCGTCCCGCCTGGCAGACCCGACCGCGGCCAGATTTCGAACGACCTAAGGCAGATGAAACGGATTGGGGCGCTCATACACCCACCATTCCAACCCAACCGGCTGGTAAAAAAGCTGGCGGAAAACATGTCCCTACTATCGACCGCACTCCCAAGATGTATATCGGCGGTAAACAGGCCCGGCCCGATGGGAATTACACTCAAGCTGTCCTTAATCCTGATGGTGAAATTATTGGACAGGTTGGTGACGGCAACCGCAAGGACATCCGCAATGCGGTCGAAGCGGCGCACGCGGCGCACCTTGCCAAGCCAGGATGGGCCATGCGCCACGGTCATAACCGGGCCCAGATTCTTTACTTCATTGGAGAGAACCTGAACGCCCGCAGCAACGAATTCTTTGATCGCATCGTTTCCATGACCGGACGCTCTGCTAAATCGGCCAGGGAGGAAGTCGAATTAGCCATCCAGCGGCTTTTCACCTATGCCGCATGGGCAGACAAATACGGCGGCAGTGTGCAGGAAACCACGCTGCGCGGCATCACCGTCGCGGTTAACGAGCCAGTCGGCGTGCTGGGCATTGCCTGTCCAGAAGATTACCCACTTCTAGGCTTCGTCTCCCTGATGGCTCCCGCCATTGCCCGCGGCAACACCGTCATTTTGATTCCCAGCCAACGTTACCCGCTCAGCGCCACGGATTTCTACCAGGTGTTGGACACCTCCGATGTACCTGCAGGTGTGGTGAATATCGTCACCGGCGACCGCGATCACCTGGTGAAAACCCTGATCCAGCACGAAGATGTGGATTCGGTCTGGTATTTCGGCGACGCAGTTGGCAGCTATCACGTCGAATACGAATCGGCAGCCAATATGAAGCGCACCTGGGTGAACTACGGCATCCCACGCGACTGGACAAATCCTGAACAGGGCTCCGGCCACCAATTCCTGCACGAAGCCACCCAGGTTAAGAACATCTGGGTCCCGACTGGCGAATAATACTCCCCATATCGAGGGTCATTGCGAGCGAGCGCTTTCAGAATATCAAATTTTATAAACTTCGCAAGTTGAGTTTGGAGAAAATGATTTGGAAGCTTGTGTAGCGAGCGCAGCAATCTCCCCGCCGAATTAAAACTGGCACATTCCATAGTCCCCACCCACTACTATTGACATCGCCTTTGCGTTATGCAATAATGGGATACCTTTTTCCTTTATTCAACAGCGCCCACTGGGGTATGACCGTCTTTGCTTTACCATTTATCACAATTAAAATATAAATCTGTATCCATATCAGGAGGTGGAGAATGTTTCGATCACGCGCTTTCTTTTTGGTCCTAATTACGGCCCTGGTAATGATTGCTGGGTTTGGATTTACCACCGTACCTGTAAACACCACCGTGGAAGAGGTCCAATGCACACACTGCCCCAAACCTCCCCGCCCACCCGTCGATGTCCATTACTCACATCACAAGAGTCCGCCCTGTGTTAACCATTACCACAGTGACTGTCAGTACGGCGCACACCCCACCTGCCATCACGGTGTAAAGGTTAACTGGTGTGATAATTGCGAGTACTACTCACCCAAATACCAGTACCACCATCATGGGCATTCCTCGTACAAGCACCACCCGCATTCCAATACGGTTTACTATGTGAAGTATCCCACCTCGAGTGTTCGATACATCAACCGTAGACACCCGCTGGTGACTGGGAATTACTAGAGTAATTTGACTTTGTTTCACCGTTCATATAATATATTCAACAAACATATCTGACCGCTGCCCCCATCACAGGCGGATATTCGATCTCTTGAGATCAAAAAAATCATAATTCTTCACTAAAGCCGCTGACTAATTGTCAGCGGTTTGTTTTTAATCGAAGTGTTAAGCTGGTAGTGTGAGAGCGGGTAACGAGAAGGAATATGAAAGGAGGTAACAGGTTATGAAATATTTGATTACAGCAACTCCTGGTCAACAAATGGTTCCCCCAAAAATGGGCGCTGCTTTAATGAATGCCGCTAAAACCTGGATAGAAGCCAAAGTTGCAGACGGTTCGTTTGATTCAGTTTATCTCTTTTTCGGTGGCGGAGGTTTTACCATAGGAAATTCAGATTCCCACGAACAGATGCTGGCTGACATGCTTGAATACCCGCTGTATCCATTCTTCGTCTGGGAAGTTCAACCTTTACTCGAAGTGAGCGAAAGCATGGATAAGTACGCCGGGTTCTACGAGAAATTGGCAAGCATGATGGATTAAGTAAAATAATAAGGTTGGATTCTACAAACGGAAGTAATCACGCTCTCTCACTTTTTACGGGTCGCCATATCTCCCGTGATCGATTTCAATTCGGTCCTTCCAAGAGTATCGGCGACCCACTGAATTCATCTTATTGATTATTTCGATATTATCTCACGGTCATTTCCAAGTGGTTGCATTCCAACAATCAACACTTCTGAACCCGGGTTTGTTTACAGCGGTACTATTGGAATACGGAGCATTTCGACTTCACAGGCTTGTCCCCGAGTAATCACTGGAATATCAGGAGCAACTTTGTCGAAGACATTTTCACTGGTTTTAACCTGCCTGATAATTGGATTGTCTGGATGCAGCAGCCCGCTTGTCCCAATTTCGAAGACCGCAATTGGTGAAGTCCAATTTACTTCACTACCATCCAATACACCCTTGGCGACGCAGATTTTCCCAACCGTAAAACCTGCCATAACATCTCCGCCTTTAACAAATACACCCAAGGCTACAATTAAGGATGCGGAAAATTTGGGTGATTACATCGGTAGAGTTCTCTTCATTTTCGGCTCGGGTTTCGATTACCGTCACTATGAGGGCACGTGGCAAATCACTGGAACGAGCCGGATACAAGGTTCATGTTGCATCCAATACCCTGGTACCCATCGAGGGGAATATCACGGTGCATGGGTTTGAAGTCATTTCGCGCCCCTGGCAAACTGCCCCTCTGGTCTATGCCGACCTGCTTATGAAGGACATAAAAGTTGCGGACTATGACGGGATCGTTTTTATCAGTGACACTGGCATCCTCTCAGATCCGTCACCGGAAATTGACCGTATCTTGCTGCAGGCTTCACAATATGGTGTGGTTTTGGCTGCCCAGGAATTCGAAGTCTACCTGCTTGCCGAGGCTGGTTTATTTAAAGACAAGAAAGTAACCGCCAATCCGCTCATCTGCCGGGAAATGGAGGTAAATTACAACGCCATCTGCACCCTCATGCCAGTTCAAAGGGATGCCGGAATAGTTACCGCCGATCCAACCATGTCTACTGTAAGTTTCGTCAGGGCGATCCTGGCTGAGATTGAAAATGAAACACCCTAATTGTGAATATCCCCCACCCCCAATGATAATTCTCTTATCCCTGGCTACATTTTAAATCTGCCTGCATCAATTCATCACCAAAATTAGAGTTCTTCAACACCCACACGGTATAGGGTCCAATTTGATTAACTTCAGCATAATTCTCCCGGATATAATTATCCAGGTTCTGGGCGCCAACTTGAGGTATGTTCCTTCGGAAATCCTCTTTTGCCTTTTCCAGCGTGCTGTCGGCAAATATCCTTTTTAATATCAACACATTAACCCCCTTTTCCTGTAAATCTTTTATCATTTCCTGCTGGACTATTGCGGTATCGCTGATGCCAGGATGCAGTTCATGGTAGCGCGTGGCGATGGGACGGTCCAGGAGGTGCTGCACC
This sequence comes from uncultured Chloroflexia bacterium, assembly GCA_963753725.1. Lineage (GTDB taxonomy): Bacteria > Chloroflexota > Anaerolineae > Anaerolineales > UBA4823 > CAVWDI01. The sequence continues at coordinate 55,327 of CAVWDI010000021.1, forward strand.
ATCGTATCTCCAATGATGATCACATCATGGCGGTTATTACCGACATAAATATCTTGATCCACAGGCACGTTGGCATCCAGATATTCTTTCAGGATCCCCAGCTTCTCCGCCTGACGTTTGTTTAATCGAAATCCGGAGAATTTTCCCTGGTCAACTTCTACTCTTCCGGACTGATAGTCCTTCCACAAATTAAATCCTGGTTTAAGGAAAAGCGCAAAAATCCAACCCAGTACCAAAAGGGGTATCAGGACCTTCGTCAAAAAGCCCTTTCCAATTTTTTGACCATGTACAAATATTTCATACAGCATAATTCCTATCCAGGAGGCATACACAGACATAGATACGATATGCGTGTTTATCTGGATATGGGCAGCATAATAATGGAGAACAAACGCCAGCGTCAGCGTAACACCGCTTGAAAAATAAAACACATTTTTCTTTTTGATCGCCGCCCCTATACCAATCACCCCCAATAGAAACATAAAGAATGGAAGCGTGAAATTGATGTATCTGGCCAGGTAAAGTACCAGTTCAAAACCAGAAACCGCCAGAATTGCCCTGGGCAGCAGCCCGGGATATCCTTCCGGCCTGGCATAGCGGAAATCAGTCAGCGGAAAAATAACCAGGCTCTGGAGCATGTCACTTCCTGCGTAGAAAAGGAAGTACAACAGTACCGGAAGGACTATTGCAACCGCGCCAGCCAGGTAAACCAAAATATTCCTCCAAAAAGACTGGGTACGTTCTGTTTGGATGAATTTTGCGCCAAAATAATTCGCCGCCAGTCCGGCAGAGACTGCAATACCCGTATAAATACCGACATCGTGTTTAAACAAAACCAGCGCGCCGGAAGCTAATCCTGCAAATAACAGGTACTTCGTCGCGTTTGTTTTATAAAAACGCAGCGTGAAATACAGCGTAAGGAAAACGAAAGCAATACCGGTCGGATACGAACCGAGCCGCAGGTGATAGCCAGTGTTGTACATCCCCGCCAGGAATATCGCCGCGCTGCCCACCGCTAACCACCTGTTCTCCGTCAAACCGCGCGCCGCCCAGTAGCAGGCGCTCACTCCCGCCGCGCTTACCACAGAGGCAGCCATAACTTCAACCATCAGGTTCGTGCCGAATAATCCAAATATTAAAGCCAGCAGGTAAAAATGACCCGGAGCATACATGGTCCAGAAATCCCGGTAGGGCATCTCACCATTGAGGACCCTTTCAGCGCCAACGGTGGATACCCCATCGACCAGGTGCATGCCCGAATTCTCCCCCAGGCTGAAATCCCAGCTGATCGAGAAAATCGAAAGCGCCAGGACAAAAATGACCAGGGTGACCAACAGGTCGAGTGTCTTGTTCTTCATTAATTGTTCCGATTTAATGTTAATAAAATATCATACATTTACGCTTTCTAACAACCAGGGAAAGTGATCGCCCCATTGACAATTATCTTCTTCCAAGCCTGAACGATAACCAAACTGGCAAGTGTATACTCGTTCGTGAAGATCAAACCGGAGAGCGCCATTTGTATCGAGGTCTAAAGTATACCGGGCAGTCCCTGCCCGCAGTGACCACACTCAGATCAAAAAACTGTATACTTTCAATCCTTGGATATTCGGTTATTCCTAAAAAAAATATGCCTCAATTGCATTCAGCTAAAGTAATTCTGTTGGTTCAGCAAAATAACTTAGGGAGGTTACTCCAATTTTGATATGGATTTATCAACATAATGCTCCCGAACTTGTTAAATATTTACATTATGAATGATACACAAACGTAAAATTACAGGTTATGATTTTGTCAAATATACCCATTATTGCCACACAAACCCTTTGCCTGGCATAAGCAATTTTCAAGAAAAATAATTTTATGGACAAATCTATCAATGTTTTAATGGTCAGCGGATGGGTTGATCAAGCTTTTACATTTGTAAGGTCTTTCAGTAAAAAGAAAAATATAAAATTATATATCGCTGATTGGCCTGAAAGCCCCTTGAGGAAATCGCGATTGTCAAGAATTTTTCTTAATTCCTCATTTTCATGATCCTAGTTATATTCCTAGTTTATTAGATATTTGTATTGCTAATAATATAGATGTATTACTTCCAGTTCATCATGATGATACAGTTGAAATTTCGAAATACAGGCAGCAATTTGTGTCTCATGGGATACGAATTCCATTTCCAGATTATGAACTTATGGAATTGGCGATGGATAAATATCAACTGTCAAAATTGGCGAGAGAGAACAGATTATCAGCTCCTGAAACTCTCCTGGCGAGTGAAATTTCCCCCAATGATATTGAATTAGTCTTAGGTTTTCCTGCTCTCATTAAGCTGAGGTCCAGTACCGGTCAGCGGGGTCATAAGTTGGTCCAAAATGTCGTTGAGTATGAGAGGCATCTGCAGACACTGCTGCACAAAAACAACGATGATGAAATAATCGTACAAGAATATATACCTGGAACAGTGCTTGAAAGCATGTACACAGTTGGATTAATTTTTGATACCAATCACAACTTACAACTAAGTGTTCCCTTAAAAAGATAAGGAGTTGACCGTTTACAGGTGGAACTGCAATCTGCACCAGAGTGGATAAACGACCTGATGTCCAATTATTGGCTGAAAGAATAATGGGTTTACTTGATGGCTGGGTTGGAATTTCAGATGTCGAAATAAAAATCAAGCCGGATGGCAACCCGACCTTAATCGGGTTAACCCACGACCCTGGGGTTCTATGTATGGGACTTATGTTGCTGGAGTTGATTTTCCATTCTTATGGTTGAAAGTAGCAATTGGAGAGGAGATTGAGTTCAATGAAGATTATCTGGAAGGAATTTCTGGGAGTTTCTTAAGTCGTGATCTAAAATTACTCATGGAATTGATTTTTGCATTATTTTCTTCCAAACGAAAAGAAGCGTTTCAGATGATAAAAACATACCACCAACCATATCTTTCTTTTGAACGTAAAAGAAATGGAACAAAAACATCTGATTTCGTACTCGATGATATCCAGCCATTTCTCGTAAATATTGCTCGGTTCTTTTCTATGTGAGCAATTTGAAATTGTGTGGGAAATTGCGCGCAAATTCACACCTTCACAATGGTTTCACCCCTGTTTATTTCAGGCCAATGCAGCATCATTAGCTGAAAGTTTCAACGATTTCAACATCAGAAGTGAACCCCGGTACACCTACGCAGAAAAGTATGCCTGGCTGGTCTATGAAGGGGGGCAGGCATAGGGATTTATTGGGGTGGAGCCGGTTGAAAATTGCGAATGCGAGTTCCTGCAGGATGAAAAGACAGCCAATATCGCCGGGGCCAATGTCCTGGAGAATTGGCGACGCAGAGGGATCGCTACAGCCTTGGTGAACGAAGCCCTGAGATAATAAAAATCCGGACAGCCATTTCTATGACTGCCCGGAAATTATTCGGATCTTTATTTCAAGTGATGGTTGCAAATGCAGTCAATTCTTGCATCTGCAGCCCTTCTATAGATCCGGCGTACAAATCTCCACCGAGGCGTCGTCAACGAACATGGACGTTATCCCATCCCAGCCGTTGTTATAGACACCAAATTGCAGATAAATGGTTTTACCTTTATATGCCATCAAATCGTGCGCATTTGAATCCCAGGTTTCATCATTCCGGGTGGGATTGCTTTTCCACCACAGGGTGTCAATCATATATCCATATTTGTCGAGCACCAGGATATATTGGGCATCGCCAGCCTGCGGGCTCATCTGCAGCCTGCCGTTAACGTTTTGAGGCATGGACAGACTGGGGTCCAGCTGGGCGCCGCGCGGAACCGCACCCGGCTCGGTACTCTTGGTCCACAGCCAGGACTTCAAATCCGCGGATACGGCCGTGCTGGGAATGGTGACCTTCTGCCTGAAAATCGGAGTAGCTGTACATGTTGTGTGATTTTTGATAGACGCCCGCCCGCATGGACCGGCTGCCGGTGTGAAATTGGGAGGTGGAGTATCCCGCTGAGTATTCGGTAGCCGGGATGATCCAGGAGGTGTTGTTCTCAAAGCTCCGGTTTGACAGCGCTTCGTAACACCCTGAGGGAGGCGCTGCTCCCCCGCCGCAGGCGTCCAGGTAAACCGTATCCACCCACATGGTTGATTCGTACCCTTTTCCATCGTTATACGTGCCGAACAGCAGGCGCACTGTTTTACCTTTGAAAGCGCTCAGGTCAAACTCCAGGTAGGTCCAGCTGTTTGTATTGCTGTCTGGCCACCACATCAGTTTCCTCAATACATTATCTGAAGTGTCCAGCACATAGGCATAATTTGTGTCGGTGGCGGGCACTGAGGGTCTGTTCCACGGAATCTCCAGCCAGCGGTGCGGACTGGCGGGGCGTTGAATTCCGGCGCTGAGGAGGCTGCCTGGCTGCGTGTGTACACATGGAATTTGAGCGTTGCGCTGTCGGCGTTAGCCGGGATTTGAACGTCCTGGTAGAATTCCGAATAACTTTCATCGAATGTATTCCCGGTTTTCATTGAATAAACGCCTGACTTTGCCCGCACATCGGAAATCACCGGTGGATAGACCTCACGCGGGATCGTCCACCCGGTACTTCCATCCTCAAAATCGCTGTTGATAACCTTGTTGCAGCCTTCAGAGGGCGTTTCCTGTTTGCAAATCAACAGCTGCACATCATCGAAATACATCCTGGTTACCCCGCCTTCCCCGTCATTATATGTGCCGATCTCAACTTTTATCGCCATACCGGCATAGGCATTCAGCTCCCATTCGTACCAGGCATCCCAGCTGGCATCATTTTGTTGGCCGTTCCACAGGACCTTCAAAATGTCATTGTCATTTGCGTCAAGAATTTTTACATACTGCCTGTCATCGTCTGATAGATCTTGGACTGCCGGTAAAGGTGCAGGCTCAGTAGGACATGGTTGGCGTCGGAAGGGATGTGATATTTCTTGCTGATGGCGTTCGAATGGACATCGATATTATTGGGTCCCGAAGGGTTTGGCCAGGTGGGTATACCAGTCCGTCCAGAAGTAGGCGCCGAGCGGAAGGTTGTGCTGTCCGTCCCTGCTGTTGCATAATCCCATTTATCTTTCACAGGGAAGTCCCAGCCGCCATCGCCAGCGGTCACTTTACCATTGACCATAATGTCGCCGCAGGCGGTGATGCCGCTGAAATCCACACCGCTCAGATCACCGTTCGCATCCAGGCTGCGTTCTTCCGGTTCAAACGTGAATCCCGGATTCTGGGCAGTCAGCAGATTTTCGCCTTTTTTAGCGTACAGGGTGTATTCACCTTTTTCATCCGTGACAGCGGAGGCGCCGTAATTATCTCTGATGACCACATTTGCTATCGGATTCGCGTCGCTGTCCACAACGGCGCCTGAAATACCGATGGAAGGATTAACAATAAGCGGGAGATAGCCAGGATATGTTGGCGGTTCATCTCCGGGTGATGCTAGACCAGGAACAACTCCCAAACTGGTGACCAAGAATAAAGCAAGGATAAGGATGGTGGATATTCGTTTCATCTTCATGCTCCTTTTAAGTCATAAGACGGCTTGGCGCGACATATTCTCTCGCGGTTTTCGTTGAAAAACTGCATTGTTTTTGATCATGTTTCCTTACTCATCAAGACTTTAACATTATATTGTCTTAAATAATATTTGACAATAACCCATTACTATAGTCAATATGGATTTAATGTCTGCATGGAGAATATAAGAACCGGGATAGGCAAATATCTATCCCGGTCTTGTTTTCTTGAATAAAAAAATGGAATTGTAGCTGGTCAGTATTTTTGATTTTTACTCTGCTTCATTTAATCCCTTGGGAATAAATGGGAAGAAGTTCTATAGAAGGAATATACACCCAGTCTGCTTCGTTGACTTGAGCCATTATTTGCGGGGGGCTTTTAGATTTATCCCACATCTCTCCTATCGATCTTCCATCAACACCGCCCTGTTTACGCAGGAAATCAATATATTCCTTCGAAGAGGTTTGGTAATAAAGCGTTGCTTCTACGCGGTCGGCATCATGCGGAAGCAAATAAGTTGTTTGATCCCAATTTTGCCCATCTGAGTAAGTAGTTCCAACAGGACGTAATCCAGGTCTATCGTACAGCGCCTTTGTGTACCCCTGGGGCGGTATGCGGTTGTCTTTAATCACAGTGTTATTGAGCACAAAGTGGAATGATTCCCCTTCAGATATGGATAATAATTTTGCCAGTTCGGGCGTTATCCCTTGTTTTATTTCATACACTTTTATTTTTGGATCTTGATCTAACTGCCCGGTTGATGGGTTGTAAACTCCCGATTCGTAAATCACCTGATCATTTTCATTGTACGCTTTAAGATTTATCCACATCCGCCGGCCTTCCGGATAACCGGTTGGCAGTTTATGTCCTGTTAAATTGGTCACCCGGACAGCCGCCGTTCTATAAGTTTCGTAGTCGGACAAATCTATCGTTAATTGGGCAGCTTTACCAAGCATATCCTCAGCGCGCAGGACGGTTTGCTCTAAGTAAAAACTTTCTGGGTTCGCGCTCAAACGCCAATCAGGGTCTTGAAGCAGTTTTGGGACCCAGGTGTTTCCGCCCACAAAAACATGTTCGGGCACACAGCCAGTATTCTGGCAATCGCGGTAAACCGCACCCAAACCCTGATCGGCGGCATAACCGGTTATGCGCTGCATGTGGCAATCCTGGCAAGTTCGTACAATACCGTCCGGTTTCTCGCCCGCGAATTGAGGCGCATAAACGCCCCCACGGGCGAAATCACTGTATAACCATTCGTCGAAGGTAGTCTCAACAGGAAATAGTACTTCATTATCAAATTCAGGGGCAGGGGAACCGCTTTCATTCGGCCAATACTGTTCACGTTCTTCGTTCCATGAGAGTACTGGATTATGTACATTATGGCAGGTGCCGCACATGCGCGAGCGGGTGATTGCGTCGCCCGTCTGGCGCAAGAAATCGGTTTGATAGGCTGTGTGATAAGGATGAGAGAGATTGAATGAGAAAGGTCCGCGGCGGTTATCGTCAGGATCGATGATCAAAGCGCTGCTGCCCACAAAACCAGATGGGATTGGAAATGAGAGCGAATTTCTTATGGACAGGTCGATTGGGGCCGCCTCATCACCAACGGAGGGAATAGGATCCACCGAACGGTGGCAAACATTACAGGTAACACCGTAAGCAATATCAACCGGTTCCAATAAAGATCCGTCTGCCGGATGGCTGCGTCCCTCAAACAATCCTTTCGGCGTATGGCAGCGCAGGCAGTATTCTCCAGAATCGGGCGCATTAATATTGGCGACACTTAAGGCGGCCCAGAATATTGGGTCACGTCCAGCTTGACTTTTCATGCTGCCTCGCCAGCGATCATAGATTGGTTCACTGTGGCAGCCTTTACAATTATCAGCTGGTGGGATTTCGTCGTTGAGCATTTCCGGCTGTGTCCCCGGTATGAAGAAATCCTCTTTTGTAGTATTGAGCCTGGAACGAGGCACACTCAGGGACGCCGCCAAAGTGGCCTGTAAATTTCCAGGTTCGATAATCGCGGCTTCGTTCAGGATGCTGCCAGTTATTAAACCCGTTGCCACTGCCTGATAAGTTATGGTTATTTGCTGGCTGGCGATCAAATTTCCCTGCCAGATCAATAGGGGCTCAGCTGAATCATCCCACGTGCCGTGAGAAGCTTGCAGTGAGCCGGAGGTATATTCCAAACCGGGCGGCACATTATCATTGATTTTAAGGATCGTATCGGTTATTAATCCAGTGTTTTTAATTAAAATCATATATGTAACCGTTTCATTCGGATCAGCGCTGGGAGGCGAAACCATTTTTTTCGAAGTGGAAAGATCCGGTGTGGTTTCAGCCGCATCCCCTAAACGTCGAATTGTACCGCCGCCATAATCTGCAACATACAGCTCACCCTCCTCGTCTTCCCCGAATGAACTGATCATTAGATCTGTATCCAATTCTAACTCGGGCGCGGACCAGCTGTCTGGCGCGCTGCTTTGTTTATAAAGGCTCCATAATTTGCCCTGGATATAATCGCCATAAAAATATCGGCCAACTAAATCAGGGAATTCAGATCCACGATATACAAAGCCTCCTGTTACTGAAGCTCCTGAAAAGAAGTGATAATATTCAGCGATAGGATCAGAAAACACGCTGCTGGGGCAATCATCTGCAAAATTGTAATAATGATCCCCTTCTTTGCAGCGCCAACCGAAGTTATTACCTCCCGGCGTTCCCGAAGCCTGATAATCAATCTCTTCCCAGTCCCTGTAACCCACATCTCCAATATACAGGTCGCCATTCAACCGGTCGAAGCTGAAGCGCCAGGGATTGCGAAATCCGTATGCCCAGATCTCATCCAAACCATCTTTATCTACAAAGGGGTTATCAACAGGCACGAGGTAAGGTGAACTGTCACCTCCAACATCAATATCAATGCGCAGTATGGAACCCAACAATGTGTTTAAATTCTGCCCATGATTATCGGGGTCACCTTGAATACCGCCATCACCGAGGCTGATATATAAATAGCCGTCATTCGGTCCAAACATCAACTGTCCACCATTGTGATTATATCTAGGTTGATCGATAGTCAATACGATGAATTCGCTGGATGGGTCGCCAATATCCGGATCTGAACCTGAAACGGAGTAGCGAGCGACAACGGTTGCACCATCACTCAACCGGGTATAGTCGACATAGAAGAAGCCATTGGTTTCATATTCTGGATGGAATGCCAATCCGAGCAGTCCCTGCTCATTACCTGTGGTGGCGATCTTGATGCTCAAATCTAAGAAAGGATTTTCTAGTACTTCACCATCTTTTATGATCTTGATCTTCCCCGTTTTCTCTACTACAAACAGCCGTCCCGATCCATCGCCAGCATGGGTCACCTGGACCGGTTGATCGAAACCTGATGCAACAATTTCATCGATGGAAATTTGTACATCTGGTAGGGCTTCAGAAATTTTGTGTGATGATCCTGCAATGGATTCCGAACCAATCTGAGCGTTTACTGCTTTCGATGGGGGTGTGATTATATATAGTGTTAAGCTTACTGTCATTGATATAGTAACAATCAGGTAGACAATATAAGTTTTCGTTTTCATATTACTCACACCCTCACATCTCAAGGATTTGATGATTATACAAATTCGATTTGATAATAGCCGAATTATATGTGTTATTCAAGAGCAATACAATCCAGTCTTAACTTAACCCGTCCCCTAATATATACCAGTCGCAATGTTAGACGAACTTGCTCAATTTGATAAGGTGTAAACATGACAGTGACTGGAGCCGGTGGTTTGTAACCCAGGGAGCTGTGTGGTCTGACCTTGTTGTCGCGTTTCCTCTGTAGGATTATTGAACCTATCAGGCAAAATAGGATGGAAATATAAGAGAGACTATTCAGCCAAAGAGCGGGAATAACTTGCCGCCTATCTAATGTATAATTATTTTATGTAAAGGTTGGAAAGACTCTCTTGGCTAAATGTAGGTTTTGTCCCAAATGTTCTGAGGACGTACATATTATCCACTGCTTGGATGAAAATGAGAATAAAAATTAATGTGACGTGGAATTCCGGTACTCGTTATCTAAAAATAAATCCTCCCTTGTTATAAGATCTACTCAATCCAATTCATGGAGGCACAATGAAATCATCACCTGCTGAAGCTCCACTTGAAGCTGCCAATCGCCCTGATCTGGGAGGTGCATTCAGCATGCCCATCTATTCGCCTATGCTCGGTGCTCCACCCCCCTACCGCTATAAAGATACCCTTAGTTTAAATATCGTTTTCAAAACCGAACCTGACCTACTTGAAAGGCTGACCCCACCCCCACTGAAGCCCAACACTAACCATCTGATGGTTTTTTATATCGGCTTTTTCCAGTTTGCGGACTACGATCTCTCTTATCATGAAGCAGGGCTATTAATCCCTGTCACCCATTCCGGTCAGAACGGTACTTACCCCATCGTCCTCTACCTCGACCAGGTAAATCCCATTGTGGGAGGTCGGGAAATCTACGGCTGGCCCAAGAAAGAAGCGGAAGATATTTTATTCAAAGAAGAAGAAGGAAAGATCTCCGCCTTGGTCACCCGCTACGGGCATCAGATTATTGAGGTCAGTTTTGAAGCGCTGCAGACAGTGGATCCAATCCCAGAACGGGCCATTGAACCCATGTTCACCTTAAAGGTTATCCCTTCGGCTCTCAAAGGCGCGCCGCCGGATGTCTTTAAACTAATATCGAGCTGCAATGACCCCGACGTGATCACTAAAATGACCATCGGCAATGCAGCTTTAAAATTCGGTGCTTCACCTTATGATGATATCTTAACCCGTATCGAAATCCAGGAAATCACGTACACTGAGCTCATCAAGCATGATTTTACGATGGGGTATGGCGAACTTGTGGTTGACTATTTATCCAGTAGTCAGAAGACCGGACATGAAAATTGAAGATATTCATTGCGTATTGATCATCGGCGCGGGTACTATGGGCCAGCAGATCGGCCTACAGTGTGCCATGCATGCTTATGATGTCATACTTTATGACATTGTTCCAGAAGCACTTCAATCCGCCAGCGCCCAAATTAATAGCTATGCCGCCGCTCTGGTCGACCAAAACCGCCTATCCCGAAACGACGCAGATGCAGCTCTCAGCGCGTATCCGCAATACGTCCAGGCCTGAAGATGCAGCCGCAGCGGACCTTGTGAGCGAGTCCGTTCCGGAAGATCCCGCTTTAAAAGCAAAAGTATTCGCCCAATTCCATAAAATTTGCCCTCCCCATGCGATTTTTACCACCAATACCTCGACCCTTATCCCCTCCATGTATTCGGAAGCGACCGGCCGCCCAAGCCAGTTTGCGGCTTTACATTTTCACGGCCTTGTCTGGGATTCGAATGTGGTCGACATCATGCCTCATCCCGGCACCTCGCCGGAAACCGTCGAGCTTCTGCTTGCCTTTGCCGGGCGAATCGGGCAAATCCCCATCCTTCTTCACAAAGAGAGCTACCAGTATGTATTTAATGCCATGCTGGGAGCCCTGAATACGGCTGCACTCAAATTAGTAACGGACGGCGTCGCTGTGGTGGAGGACATTGACCGGGCCTGGATGGGTGTTATGAAAACCCCCATCGGCCCCTTTGGTGTCATGGATTTTGTTGGGCTGAAGACGCTGTGGGACATTACCCAGTACTGGGCCACGGTGACTGGTGATGTTCAGCTGCAAGCCAACGCCAACTTCCTAAAACCATTTGTCGACAAGGAGCAGTTGGGTGTCAAGACCGGCAAGGGTTTTTATTCTTATCCCGACCCGGCTTATGCCCGCCCCGACTTTTTAACTGCTAGGGTTGATCATCCCTGAACTCGCCTTTTAACGGTCTGGCTGGTGTAAGCTATGCCGGGTTGTCTGGTATTACTGGCGCCTCTCCTATGGAATTTGAAATCGGCATCCAAGTCGAAGTGGACAGCATGCAGGGTCTGCCCGGGATGATGATGCTCGGATCAAAAGACGTGTTATATAGTATCGACTAATTGAATAGCTGTTCATGTAGTCTGGTACCGAAATAGAAATCTGTAACTCGAAATCAGCGGAATAATAAGGGGGAATTCAAACAAAGGCATAGTCAAAACATAAAGCCTGACCATTTATAAGTATATAATGTAAAGGTAGGAAAGAATTTGACAAATAAACATTGGTTCTATCTAAAATGCATCGACAACATACATATGAAAACAACTGACAACAATCAACTTGAAGAATTCCATTCGATTGCTGTAGATGAGGGAGTGATTAATATGAAAGATCTCGATTGTGAGATGTTTTATTTAACTACACTCTTCGCAAATATTCGCTTGGATGATGCAGTGGTTTTAGATATCGGTGGAGGCAATGGTGAACTCAGTTTCTATGCAGCCTGTATGGGCACCAAAAAAATCGTTTGTCTTGAACCTGAAGCGGCAGGGAGCAAATCGGATTCAAAAAAATTATTGAAGAAAATGTACTATAGATTAAAACTTCAGGATAATCAAGTTGTTCTTGAAACGGTTACATTTCAATCATACGAACCAGGCGAAACGAAATTTGATATTATCCTGCTTCGCAATTCAGTAAACCACTTTAACGAGGATGCTTGCACCAACCTGCTTGAGAGTGAGACTTCAAAAAATATTTACCGTAAAATATTTGCTGATCTATACGCATTGGCGAACACAGGCGCGAAAAATAATCTTATGTGATTGCTCGCGATATTACCTCTTCTCTCTTTTGCACATCCGAAATCCATTCGCGCCAACAATAACGTGGCATACTCATCAAGCGCCAAAGGTTTGGAGCGCTTTACTTCAAGAGGTTGGGTTTGGGGATCCAAAAATTAGATGGACATCATTCAGGCGGTTATATAGGAAATCTGAGATAGTCAACCGGTTTCGATTTTAATATAATGAATGTTGTAAATGATAAAGCGTTTATTTCGTATTTCTTGAACAGTCATTTTGCCTGACAATGACAAAAAACAAGGAGGCTATCAAAGGGGAAATGGGTTAGGACGAAATGGGGCTGTCAGTTGCATTGGGATAAACAAAAATAGAAGCTGTATTTTCACTCCTCACCCATTGACAATTTCCAATTCCTATTCTTAACTAAATCCATGCTGGCACGCGTACACTCCTTCGCAAAGATCGGTTGGAAGGACAGCATCGAAATCGAGGTCGACACCGGGCAAGGTCTGCCCGGGATGACGAAACTCGGCTCAAAAGACCTTATCGTTCCGCTTTCTCTTAATAGCAAGAATTTGATATAGGAACTGTTATTTACAGGTTAGGTGTTCTACTCCCCCGTGCTGGTTCGTTTGAACTTAATTCCGTTCAAAAATATAGATTATTGTTTCTACTTTCGTAGTTAAACCTTCTAAAACTCAGCAAGCAAGTCTAACATTGTGATTGGTACATAATTTGGCGCAGGTCACTTTCTCACATAAAATGATCAGATTGTGGCCACTGCTGGAGATTAGCGTCAATCAACTGAGGGGATTGGCTTAATTTCTACTGCTACCTTCACATAATCTAAAATTGCCAATTATAATTGGTAAAATTGACGTTCAACATCAAGAGCGCAGATTTCTTTCCGGGAAAACTGCTTAATCCCTTGATATCTAAGTTCCACTATTACAGGAGCAGCTATGTCTCGCTTAAATCCATCCGCTGAGCGTATCAAGCGCGCCCACGATTTAATCCAACAAGCTCGCAACCTGCCCGTGCCAACCGAAACCGGTAAATTTGATTTTTCTTATATCGCCAAGGTAAAGGATCTCTTGCGGCAGGCGCGTGACCTGGTCAAATTTATCCCCAATAGCCCAAGTGCGAGTGATGAGATGAAAAACGAGGTGAAGAAAATATTCGAAGAAGCTGACCAGGCTAATAATGATATCTTGCATTGAATGGCTTATTGACCTGCGCAAAAGATCGGTTTGGAGGGCGCCATCGGCATCGAGATTGAGGTAGATACCGGGCGGGTTCTTCCTAGCATGACGATACTCAGATCAAAAAGAGCGTATCGTTTAGAATTGCACTTCATTATTAAATATATTACTCTACTATTCTGCGCTAACATGCTTCCTTCCAAGATATATCTATTCAAATCTCACGTAGTACAATTAATTGGTGGTTGCTCAAAAAGTATAATAAGAAACCACATAAAGATGGAGGTACGCGAAACATGAAAAACCGGACTGGTGTGCAGGCAGGGACTTGCCCTGGCACATGGTACAAGGGCACTGTGAAAGAGGCATCGGGTGGTGGGTTTTACGGCGAAATTGTTGGCAACAAGGACCAACAAATCCATTACTTCAATATGGGTTACACACAATTCATGCCTCAGGGAAAAGGGGTTACCAAAGGTGAGACGGTCTCCTACGCGCCTTTTATACCGCCCAACCCGCGCGCAGGTAAAGCTGCCTGCATCAAATCCTGATAAAACCATACCTTCAACAGGCTGGTAAGTATTATTATTTTTTCGGTATAGGCTGTCAGGGGAAGGTTTGGATGCGCCTTCAACAAATACCGGAGACAAAACGTATTGATCAGGTGCCCTCGTCGATATAGTTCATAAAACGCGCATCGGTGATAGCAATAGGATGGAACACCAACCGTAAATTTGGGAGCGTTTGAATACATCGATTACCTGTATGATGATACCTACCAATGAAATTCTGATAGACCTTGCGGATTCTTTGAATTCCCGCTGCTTTTCTTCCTTTCCTATTGACAGATCGGGTACCTGCCATAGTACTGGAGGGCATTGGTTTATTTTTCTCAACATCCAAAAGCGGACATTTTAACTTTGCACAAATAGGACTCTACTACTTTTGCTAACAGAAGGGGCGGTATAAAAAGCACGATTTGTCATGCTGAACGAATTTTATCCCTGCTTTTTAAGGAGTGAAGCATCTGGTTTTCATCAAAGAGGGAGACCCTTCGTTCCCTTGCCGAAGGCATGCTGCGCAAATAATCAGGGATTGAAATCTGCTCAGGGTGGCAGACTTTTGGGACAGCTCCATCTCACTAAACTTCAAAATTACATCAAATCCAACCTGCGCATCAAGTACTCATGGGGAGCATACACCAAACCCTGACCAACGCCCAAATATTTCTGTTTAGATTTTTACAGCTCATGTCCAAGGGTTAATTAAATGGGTAAACTTCTGCGCGTTTGCGGAGCAACGTTGCAACCCTACCCCGGTACAGAGGGGGTACGTTGCGAACACGCCCGGTCTGGTGCAATTGGAGGGTTCATTGCGCCTAATTATTTGGGGGATTCTTGAATTACCGCGTTATAATATTTGGCGGGAGGATGCAGCATGAAAAAGAAAACGAAGAAAGCGAGAAGCGGATAACTAAGCAAGTGCAGTTGAAGGTGCGGACAGGAATCAAGAGTGGCGAGGACTGGTGGGAATCTGCAGAAGCTTGTAGACAATATTGTGGAAACCAGGGATATTCCCCAGAAAAATCGGAGTTTGATTGTCGTTGTGATTGTTATCCGTAAAATCTATTTAGAGAACAGAGGAATAGCCGCGCTTTAATACAGTTGCCGCCTGACAGCTCCTCTTTGTATATGTTTAGGCCGTCATACGTGATACCATGACATCAAGTTTGGGCGGCGGTTTTGTGTTGAGGGGGCAATCACAAAACTAAGTAATAATTGACTTTCATCGATTGTGATATATACTACTAATTAGGAACTTTGATTATTAACATGGGGTGGAGATGGGTCGAACCAACCTGCACTGGTCCGGTCAATTTCCTTCCATCACTGCCAAATCCATTCAATAAAGCCCCTTATCAAACAATTCAATAATTATTTCTTTTTTTGGGGAGGCTGCGACAATGAAAACCAGTTCTTTTATCATTGTATTGATAGTGGTGGTGTTGCTATTCCTGTTCGTTTTTCAACCCGGAATTGCGAAAGATACTACAACAGGATTTGGGAAAACCTTAGATGCATGGGCTGCAAAGTCTGGCAGTGATATTTTCCACCTCAAACCTGATTATGATAGCGGCTGGACATCAATTGAGGCGGACACGATCAAATTATTCCAGCATGATTTAGGCGGGGATTCTGATGACTACATTGTGGATTTTCAGTTTAGGGATTCCTCTTCATACCGTAAACTGGGTGTGAATCAGGATTATTACGGCGGTACGGAATTCATACAATTTGGACCTCCCGGAGGGCGCATCTCAGAGGGAGCATATTGGTTTGGTTTGACCAACAAAGTAATCCGGGTAAAGCGTCTGATGACCGCTGAATTCGAATGAAGTCCGGGTACGCATTTGGATCGTACCAACAGCCGCTTTTGATAGCGGATGGATAGGAATCGAAGCAGATGGCGGACTTAAACAAATCGAACACAATTTAATGGGAAATCCGCACGATTACATTGTAGATATGCAGTTCAAGGATTTAGATCGATATGGTCTTGGAGTCCATCAGTTCAGATATGGAATGAATTACACTTTCATGGGCAGCTTTGATCTCTTTCCCGAATCGACTGGCGCCCTGTGGAGCAATTTGGGGAGCGAATCGATTTGGGTTGCCAGGGGAAAGGATGATGAAGTTGTTGATCAATTGCGCATACGAATATGGGAAGATACTGATCCAGATTATGACAGCGGTTGGATGGACCTGGAAAAGGATAAAACAGAAAAGATAACCCACAATTTGAGAGGGAATCCAGACAATTATGTGGTAGATTTTCAATTCTATGATTCAAAGTACTCGGGAATGGGGATAAACCACCAGTATTACGGAGGCAACGAGTTTACTACAAATGATGGCTTGACATGGGAAGCAATGGGTGCTAGTTGGACCAACCTTACCAAAACCCACATTTCTATCCGGCGAAGATCGGATGATGTTTCTGCACCTGAGGGAAGGATTCGGATATGGGCTTTTGATCCGAACAGCAAGCGCCTATATCTACCTTTAATGTCAAATAATAAATAAAAGGCTTCTCAGGTTGGGAATTGAAGGACTTTCAACCAGCTTGATACCCAATATCTAGCTTTTGAAGAAGATTGACTGCAGGTTTGTTTTATTGTTTATGCCGCCTTTGTAATCCGGCGCACAAAGTAAGACTACACGAAGCGGCTATGGTCTCGAGAGTAACGAAAAGTTCTTCAACACGACCATGTTAAAGCTGAAATTTACTGTATTCTGCTTTCCCGTTGGTATCTATTTAAATAATCAGGTTATTATTCACACTCAGGCGGCGGTTTTATTTATGCTGACAAACTCCACCGAACAATACCAAATGTGGACAGCAGGCACTGACAATTTCCCCGTCCCAACCCAAACTGGTAACTTGATGGCGCTCGTACACTCCTGCAAAAAATCGGTTTGGAGGGCGACGCAGGGATCGAGGTCGAAGTGTACAGCGGGCAGGGTCCGCCCAGGAGATCATCTTTGGCCAGGTTCCAAACGATTGGTAACTGGCAAAGATCAGCTGTCGTCCATTTAGCAATTATTTTCGGAACTAATCTGCTCTACACGGACAGTTAATATTCGAAACCTTTCCATCGCCTCTACCGTAAAACAGTAATCCTGGTAGCGGACGGAGTCCCCTACCTCAGGGATTTTGCCCAATTCCGCCATAATAAAACCGGTCAAAGTAGTGTAAACTCCGCGTGGGTCAAAGGACAGGTGGGTCAGTTCCTCAAGCTCAGCAATTGGCAGGTCGCCGGACAGGCGCCATTCCCCTCCCAAGCCTCGTTCAGGGACCTCAGCAACCGGACCGTATTCGTCTTCGATCTCACCGACCACCACTTCCATGATGTCTTCCAGCGTGACCAGACCATCAGTGCCGCCAAATTCATCAAGCACGATACCCATGTAGCGCCGGGCATGGGTGAGCTGTGCGGAAACCTGCGGCAGGCTGGCTCCTTCAGGCACAAAGACAATCTCACGCATGATCTGGTTTAGCTGTACCTCTGGGGAAGCCCAAAAAAGATCCTTTACATGCACATAACCCTGGATTTGGTCCAGGGTTTCACTATAAACCGGGAAACGCGATAACCCGGATTCTCTGGCGGTCAGCAATGCTGCCTGTACGTTCATGTCGGCCCCAAAGGCTACGATTTTGGTGCGGGGCGTCATCACATCGCGGATGGCGCGCCGGGTGTAATCAAAAACACGCGCGATCATTTGCTGCTGGAGCGGCAGAAAGGTGCCCTGCGCAGTGCCGCGCCGGACCAGCACTTCAATTTCTTCGGAACTGATGCTGTCATCGCCGGGATCATCCCTCCACAAGCGCATCACCAAATCAGCTGAGAAAAGCAAAAAACGTATCGGCCATGCCGCAATGCGCGCCATCACTTCAAAGAACCCTGCTACCGACATTGCCAATTGCTCTGGTTGGCGGATTGCCAGCCGCTTGGGGACCAATTCGCCCAGCAGTAAAGTGGCATAGGATATCGCCAGCACCACCACTGCCAGTGCGATTTGTTCAGCGTACGGCGCCAGTAATGGAACTTGTGCCAGGAGTGGTGCAATCCTGCGGGCGGCCTCTACGCCGCCTACCGCAGAGGCAAGCGTCGCCACAAGGGTTATACCCACCTGGACGGTCGCCAGAAACTCGCTCGGTTTGCGCTGCAGGCGCAGCGCCCGTGCCGCACGTACCTCCCCGGCTTCCGCCCGGGTTTGCAGCCGCGCTTCCCTGGCGGATACTACAGCAATTTCTGAAGCGGCAAAGAATCCGTTCAGTAAGATTAAAGTAAAAATTAACAAAAGATCTAAAGGCATTTTATTTACGCTTCACTTTCTTCTTAACGATTTTATTCAAAATCCATAAGCTCCCAAGTATTTTCACATCGAACATTACTATTCATCGACAGGCATTCAATACAGATATTAATGAATGTTGAGATCAAGTTGGACTACTCGAAATGAGGTTCCATAGAAATTATAAAACAAGTATTTGTTCACTCCAGCCAACCACATCGTCCAACCAGATTTATTTGGTGAAAGGCAGAGTTACAATAAGCGGTATTGCTACAACTTTTCAGGGCTTGTGAGTTAATGCAGGGTGGATTATCAGAAAAGGATTTCGGGGAAAATTATCTGCTTGATGCTGGCAAAATAATATTGGAACCAAATGAATATATTGCTCAGGCGGGTCATGGATAGTTCTAACACATCGCGGTTTTCTATAAAATAAGGCTCAGCTGCTCTGCGCTAACAGGGCATTGACAATTTCCTACTCCCAACCTAAACTGTAAATATGCTGGCACGCGTACACTCCTGCGCTGTGATCGGTCTGGAGGGTGAGATCATCGAAGTCGAGGTGGACACCGGGCAAGGTCTGCCCGGGATGACGATCGTTGGTCTGCCAGATGCGGCTGTTCAGGAGAGCCGCGAGCGTGTCCAGGCCGCCATCAAGAACGCCGGTCTGCCTTACCCCCGAGTACGTATCGTTGTAAATTTAGCGCCCGCCACCGTTCGCAAAGAAGGTCCCGCTTACGACCTGCCTATCGCAGTGGGGGTGATGATCATGCACGGCTTATTACCCCAGGAGGCGCTGGAAAACGCCCTGCTGGTCGGTGAACTATCCCTGGAAGGCACGGTACGCCATGCGCGCGGTGTGCTGCCTATCGCCGCCGTGGCACGAGAACATGGTTTTAGTCACATCTATGTCCCGGTGGATGACGCCGCAGAAGCCAGTTTGATCCCCGACCTGGAAGTTTACCCGGTCGAATCCCTATCAGAATTGTATGCCCACTTCACCAGCAATACGCACATTGAACCCGCATCCCCCGTCCAGATCGAAGACCTGCCGGTCAGCGTGATGACCGACTTCGGCGAGGTGAAGGGGCAGGAGCATGTCAAACGCGCCCTGGAAGTCGCGGCAGCCGGATCGCATAATGTGATTATGGTCGGACCACCCGGAGCCGGCAAGACCTTGCTCGCACGCAGCCTGCCTGGCATCCTGCCGCGCATGACTATCGATGAATCGCTGGATGTAACCCGCATCTATTCCGTGGCCGACCAGCTGCCATCCGATATCCCTTTAATCAAGAACCGTCCCTTCCGGGCCCCGCACCACACTATCTCGCACGCTGGTCTGGTGGGCGGCGGCAACTGGCCGCGTCCGGGCGAGATCTCCCTGGCCCACCGCGGTGTGCTGTTCCTGGATGAACTGCCGGAGTTCGGCATGCGCGTTTTGGAAGTCATGCGCCAGCCGATCGAAGACAAGCTGGTTACCATCAGCCGCGCCCAGGGTTCATTGACTTTTCCCGCCAACTTCCAATTGATCGCGGCTATGAACCCCTGTCCCTGCGGTTACTACGGCGACCCGGTTAAAGAGTGCTCGTGCTCCAACAGCAACATCACCCGCTACCAGAAACGCATCTCGGGACCATTGCTTGACCGCATCGACATCCATATCGAAGTGCCGCGCGTGGATTATGAAAAGCTGAGCGATGATAGATTAGGGGAACCATCAGCGGCTATCCAGGAGCGTGTGGAGGCGGCCCGCCAGCGGCAGCGTGAGCGGTATATTGAAGATGAGAGTGTGATCCAACAAGAAAGTGCAACGCACGCTTCGCAGGGTGCATCGCACTTGGTAACCTGCAACGCTGACATGCGTCCGGCTGAAGTGCGCCAGTACTGCCAGCTGGATGAGGCCGGTGGATCATTGATGCGTTCGGCGATGAACCAACTGCACCTCTCCGCACGCGGTTACCACAGGGTATTAAAGCTGGCCCGTACCATAGCTGATCTGGCAGGCTCGGAGAATATCCTCTCCGCTCATCTGGCCGAAGCGCTGCAGTACAGGCCGAGAGATTTATATGCATGAAACAAGAATTTTTTAATATGGAGGTTCTAAAATGACAGTAGTAAAAGTAATAGAAGTTATGGGTACATCCGAAGACAGCTGGGAAGATGCTGTCAAAAACGCGCTTAAAGGATCCAAAAAAACGATCCATGGCATCACCGGCATTGAAGTCGTCAGTCAAACTGCAACGGTCAAGGAAGGTGAATTAAAAGAATTTCGCGCCACAGTTAAACTCGCTTTTAAGGTAGATTAGTCAGAAGCCTGGTCGCCAAATTCGAGAGTTAGTCAATTCGACCGGATCGAGTTGAAATCTCGCGCAGCTGGCCTGTTATTACATTTTCTTTAGGTTTATTCAACCAGGCTGGTTCAATGGATAAAAAAAGTTCC
This sequence comes from uncultured Chloroflexia bacterium, assembly GCA_963753725.1. Classification (GTDB taxonomy): domain Bacteria; phylum Chloroflexota; class Anaerolineae; order Anaerolineales; family UBA4823; genus CAVWDI01. Next base: position 76,049 of record CAVWDI010000021.1, read on the forward strand.
CTTATCTGATCGGAGGATTATATGGATGAAAAAAGCATGATTCGCTATTGGATGAAAACCGACGTGGTTTCTGTAGAATTAGGCACTACAATTAAAGAAGCCTCATCCAAATTAGTAGACAGGAGGGTCGGAACGCTGCCTATAGTTGAAAAAGATGGCACCCTGGTCGGTGTATCCTCTATCAGTGAGATCATCGATGTTTTCCTTCCCGATTTTGTCTATCTATTATCCGATGTCAGCTTTGTGACTGACTTCGGCGATTTGGACAAACTATCTTCATACGATCTTGAACGCGCAGAAAAAATGATAGTCAACGATATTATGCAAGAACCAATTGCCGTTGAAGAAACCAGTTCTCTGATCCGATCCTTAGCCATCATGCACCAGCAAGATATAAGAGACCTGCTCGTGGTCAAGAATGGAAAGCTTGTAGGAATTGCTTCTGAAGTCGATATCAGTTGTGCATTTCTTACAGGCTGGTTATCAACACCTTGTGAGGAATAACCACCAGAATGACTAACGCAATAATCGCTTCGATAATTACAATATTAACTCTTTTCTTTATTCTTACTGAAAAGATGAACCGCTCCATAGTGGCGATGGCAGGTGGGTCAGTCATGCTGGTTGTTGGTATGGTAATGGGCTTCTACAACGAAGAGCAGGCTCTGGAGGCTATTGAATGGGAGGCTTTGGGCTTACTTTTAGGGATGATGATCCTGGTATCGCTCCTTGTTCCCACCGGTTTCTTCCAGTACGCAGCTGTAAAAGCCAGCCAGCTCTCTAAAGGTAATCCCTGGCGACTGTTGCTGCTATTGGGCGCCGGTACTGCCCTGGTATCACTTTTCTTTAACAACGTGACCACGGTAGTGCTAGTAGGCCCGATCACCATTCTGGTCACAGAATTGATTGGAATAAGTCCAATTCCTATTTTGATGGCGCAGGCGCTGTTGTCTGATACTGCTGATGTTGGCACTTCAGTGGGCGATCCCGCCAGCGTACTGGTCGCATCGGCATCTGGCTACAGTTTCACAGACTTCCTAACCCATTCCATGCCAATCGTACTGGTCGCTGCAGCCGTAACATTGCTCATGTTGAGAATATTATTTAAGGATGAAATGAAGAAGAAGCCATCTGATCCGGACCTGGTAGCTAAATTAAACGCCCAGGAGACTTTAAAGGACCGTACCACAACCCGACGGGTGATGATCGTATTGGTATTCACAGTCTTATTGTTTATTTTTCAAGGCAAGTTAAATTTAAGCTCGGCGTTCATAGCCATTCTGGCGGCAACCGTGGCGTTGGTATGGATACAACCGGATCTTAATGAAGTTCTTAAACGCATCGATTGGCATATCTTTGTCTTTTTTATTGGTTTGTTTGTTATGGTGGGAGGGCTTTCAGCCTCGGGCGCCTTCGAGCCAATTACCCAATTCCTGGCTCAATTCGCGAACAGAAACCCTGTTTTGCTGGGTGTCTTGATCATTTGGATCGTGGCTGGACTTTCTGCATTATTGGATAATGTCCCGGTCACGATTGCCATGATATCTCTTTTACAAGGTCTGCAGATGTCTGGGGTAAATGTCAGCGCTTTATGGTGGGCAGTAGTGTTTGGAGCTGGCTTCGGAGGCAATGCCACCAGTATCGGATCGGGCGCCAATATTGTCATCGTCTCCCTCTCAGAAAAAACAAAAACACCAATAACCCCCAAAATGTGGAGCCGCAAAGGTTTACCTGTAGCGATTGTCACCTGTATAGTAGGGAGCATCCTGTTTGTTCTGGCTTATGACTGGCTGGGTCGATAAACGGAAATCATAATTTAATCGTTTGAAATCAATCTTAACTAATTCTTAAATTGAGTAATAACGAATCGCTGGAGACAACCCTAAAACGGACGATTACCGACGAAGCCTTCCGTGCGTTGGGTTTTCCGTATGACAGCCTTATCCGAAAAATTTTCGGACCACTTATGTCGCCAGCTGCAAGCCGCTTTTCCAGGTTGCTAACCAGCGTCGACCAGGACCTGGAACAATACGGCATCACAGAAACCTCCCGCAAATACCTCCCTGACTATGTTGAAGAAGTGACGGTATGTGGGGCTGAGAATATCCCTGAAAACGGTCCACTGCTCATCGCCTCCAATCACCCGGGCACGCTGGACGCATCCGTTATACTCTCCGCTTTCGCGCGTGATGATGTCAAATTGATCATCTCGGGTGTCCCGGTTGTCCAATCGCTCCCCGGGGCAAGCCGCTATCTTATCTACACCCCCTACGATGACCACCAGCGCATAAGTGTTGTGCGATCAGCCATCCGGCACCTGAAAGAGGGTGGAGCGTTGATGATATTTCCCACCGGTAAGCTGGACCCCGACCCGGCCTGCCTGCCCGGCGCGGCTGAGGCTTTGGCTGAGTGGTCGGACAGCCTGGAAATTTTCCTGCGCAGGGCACCCGAGACAATCGTAATCCCAACCATTGTCAGCGGCGTGTTTGCCCCTTCCACACTGCGCAATCCGCTTACCAAACTACGCAAAGAATTCTGGATGCAGCAGCGTATCGCCGAATATATCCAGGTTGTCCAGATGATGTTCTTTAATAAAAAATACGGGCTAAAACCCAAGGTCACATTCGGGGAGCCGCTCAGTGTCGCTGATACAGATGTGGAGGAGGATCGCGGGGCATGGATGCCAGTCCTCATCCAAAATGCGCAGGCGGTATTGGATGAACACACCGCCCAAAAAGTCTGCCCGCCAGACGCCCCCAAATAATCAGCTTTATCCAGACCTTACGTCACCTGGGTGCGCTCCTCAGAAAAGTTCTCATATTCTTTACCCTCCACAATCTGGCGCATACGTTCTATCGCTCTGAAAATTTCTACATAAGACGTGTAAATCGGCGCTATACCCAGGCGGATATTATCCGGCTCCCGGAAATCCGGGATAACCTGGGTGGCTGGCGGCGGCGACTCGATTAATGCCCGGTTGATGCGGTATCCCTCTTTATGCCGCAAAGAGACATGCGAGCCGCGCTGCTGGCTTTCAACAGGTGAGCCCAACTCGAAACCGAGCGGATACAACCACTCTTCAGCCAGGCAAATCAGATATTCGCACTGGCGGATACTCTTCGATCGAAGCCGCTCGATACCAGCTTCCAATATCAAGTCCACAGCCGGCTCGACAGCCATCATCGACAGCATTGGCGCTGTGCCTACTTTAAATCGGGCCATGCTGTCTGCTGGTTGAAAGTTTAGCTCGAAAGCGAAGGGAGACTGGCTCGCGAACCAACCCCACATCGGCTGCATCAGTTTATCTTGAAGATCGCGGCGCACATACAGGAAGGCAGGCGATCCAGGACCTCCGTTCAGGTATTTATAGGTACAGCCTACGGCAAGGTCAACCCCCCAGGCGTTCAATTCCACTGGTACCGCCCCCGCTGAGTGGCTCAAATCCCACAAGGCCAGGGTCCCCGCCTCATGCGCAAGCCTGGTCACCTCGGCCGCGTCTTGCAGGAAAGCGCTTTTGAATGCTACATGGGACAGCGTCAACAGGGCTGTATCCTTATCGACACAATTTCGTACAGCCTGCAGTGGGACAGATACTTCATCCGGGGATTGGATCAATTCCAGGTGGTGGTTATTCCCCAAAAGGTCGATTACGCCCTGCAGTATATACAGGTCGGAAGGGAAGTTCAGGTTGTCGCTCACAATTTTCGACCTGCCCGAATTAGCGCGCAGGGCGGCGGCTGCCAGCTTGAACAAATTCACGGAGGTTGAATCTGCGACCAACACCTCGTCCGCTTGCGCTCCGATTAACCTGGCGATCTTGCTCCCCAGGCGGGTGGGAGCATCCATCCAACCATCGTTCCACACCCGGATCAAGCGCTCTCCCCATTCCTGTTCAACCGCTTTTGATAGAACCTGAGCGGTCCTCTTTGGCAACCGGCCTAAAGAGTTGCCATCAAGATAAACCAGTTCTGGTTCTTTTATCAGGAACTCATCCCGGAAATTTCTGAGTTCATCCTGATTATCCATCTTTTGCGCATATTGAATATCCGTTGAATATTGGTCCATCTGGGGATTCTCCTGATCTCGTGTGTTGTGTTTATTGAAGGTCCAATCGCTCTTTACCAGTTGTGAATAAATTCTCGACAATTTTTAACATTAAAATACTCTAAACTTCTATGCTGTATTATGATAATTTTGATGATATTTATATGATATAATATAACTATCTTGATTTAGGAGCAAACAAATGCTAGGTTCTTCACCAGTTTATTGTACAATGCCGGCGGTTGACATCCAGCGTGCAAAAGAATTTTACACTCAGAAATTAGGTCTCAAGTTAGTTGAAATTCCAGGAGCAGATACTGGGGTCATGTTTGAAGCCGGAGGTGGCACACAAATTATTTTATATGAACGCGAGGCCAGCAAAGCTGAGCACACTGCGGCTACTTTTTCTGTAGATGATATTGAAAGCATAGTAGACGGGCTGACCGCACGCGGCGTCGTCTTCGAACAGTACGATTTCGACGAAATAAAAACTGATGAACGCGGCATTGCCGTACTTGGGAATTTAAAAGCTGCCTGGTTTTATGACAGCGAAGGCAATATTATCGGTATCATGTCACAAGGTTAGGCAAATCATACTTAAAGATTAAAATAGGGGCAGATCCGCACTCTCCAACCCCTTTTTACATTCTCCTTCCTAGAAGACACCGGGAAAATAGACCTCCCGGTGTCTTTGTGTTTAAAACTAACGCTCTATGGAAATCAGCGATCCGAACGAATTGATATTTAAATCCCATTCAGTTCCTGGTTGCGCACTCTGGAAGAGCGTAAAATCTGAAGTGGTATAAGTATAGTTCCCGTCACTGGTGCTGAAATAAATAACATAAGTTTCATCTTGACTGGACCCCAGACGCTGCCCAGCTTCCAGAAAAGGATCCGGCCAATCGGGCGTGGTATCGCTTCCAGAGGCTTTGGCCAGGTCAACCTGCCGCCACTCCTGGACTGAATAGTCGCAGTAATCGTCATACACATAATACTGGCAGTCCTGCACTACCTCAGCGTAACCGCTGCCCTCATCTACAGTGTAAGGCGTTCCACAAACTTCTTCTGAATTTGGCGCTGGGACGTCCTGTACATAACGGATATCCTGCCTGCAAGTTCCCATTTGGGCCTCGTCTGGCACCTGATCTATCCAGGCGCTGTAACTTACCGGTACGATGGCCTCGATCGGGATTGTGCGTTCCCAACCCACACGCTGCACCCTTCCAGTCACAGCTTCAGTTCTCGTTGAAAGGATCGCGAACCAGGCGATCGCCCCGCACACGATCACTAGAGCAAGGATGCCCAGAATCAGAACCCATGGACTGGAGCGCCGTTTTTGTGAATCCGGCGCTGCGGCAGCTTCAGGGACAGGTTCCTCTTCGATGTGCATACTTCCCCCGCATTGAGCGCATTCCTTGGCTGTGTCCGGGTTCTTTGCGCCGCAGTGATGGGCAATTAACTTGAGTTACCGGTCCAGTCTGGTAAGCTCCGATGACGCGCCCGGATTCCCGCTTTTTACCTTCAACCAGGTCTCCGCCGCACTGCGAGCATATCTTTGTACCAGCCGGATTGCGCGTCCCACAATAAGGGCAGTGAATATCCGCGCCGGCTTCGGCTTTCATCTTGCTCTCTTCATCAGTGATCAAGACCTGCCGGTCGGCTTGTTCGAATTCTACATCTTCCGGCTGGGCCGCGCCGCACGAATTACAGATTTTGTCCGGTCCTGGATTGATCCCTTTACAATTAGGGCAGGTCCACTGCAGTTCGATGTGCCCCAATTCTTTACGAGCCATAAACAACCTACCTCCGATATTTAGGTTTTATTCTACCAGTTAGCATATCATTTATGCTGAATTTGAAAAGGCAGGTTTTTAGATCTGGGGTGTTCTTAAAAGAAAACGGCGGCCCATGACCGCCATTTAGTTTATTCATAATGTTCACTACAGTCTAAGACCGCAGCAGAATGCCAAATTTATACTCCCCTAGAATTTGTAAGCCTGAGGAAAGCTCAGCTCGAACGCCGCTCGCTGGGAATCTTAAGCTTCGCATCAATAAACTCGCGGTGGGTCATTTTCAACATCTTGGCAATTAATCGGATTTCTTCCGTTTCCTCGTAGCTCACAAAGCCGTCGCCATCCGCTACCGTGAAGAGCACATCCAAAAATTTTACGCGTTCTTCTCCATCTGTAATATCAAAGAAGTCTCGTGCCAGAATATAGATATCTGTACGGCTTTCAACATCTGTAATAGCCGCCTCCGCTACCAGGGCAGCTTCTACCCGCGTAACCCCCCATTTCTCTTCCATGATATCTGCAATGGCATCGAATTCCGCCTCGCTCACTTCCCGGTCAACATACGCAACGCGCGCCATCAATCCGCCAGCCAGGCTTAGTTTGCGCAGGGTATCCTCAGGCACGCTTATATCCTCCCCATTCATTTCCAGTCTCTGGCTGACAAGATAAAAGACTTTATTATTCATAAAGTCATCCAGATAGATTTCACGGTTGGGAGCGCTTGCCAATGTCTGCGAATGTCGATCCATACTCCCGCGCATCAGCCTCGAGAGCGGCTTAAAAAGACCTACATTTGCATCTTCAACCAATGGTTTGAATTGTTCTACCAGTTCACGCTCACCATCTGTAACCGAACCATCAGCGCTGATCACTTCATCCAAAGCTGATAGGGCCAATTCTTTCTCTTCAGGTGTTGATATCTCAATCCGCAATGATTCTACTAACCTGAGGCGTTCAGCCTCTCCCACTGGTGTCTCAATATAGATATCCAGTTCAGCCCAATCGCTGGCAGTCATATCCGGCAGCCGAAACAGCAGATCTTTAAACTGTTGATTTCCTCTTGAGTGATCTCTCCATCAGCCCAGGCTGCGGCGATCATCACTTTCGCAATGGCTTTAACGGTGTCCTCTTTGGCCATTCTATTGCTCCATAATAAATAATTAAAGGTAGTAATTTACACGACAACGAATAGTACCATAAACGTTCAGCGCAAAACTTCAAAGTTATTTTTCTTATGAATTGTTTATGAAATACGTTTTTTATGCTCACTCGGTTAATCAAACCAGACAGCTGATATGCAGCTGCCTGGTTTGGGAGGAGAAGAAATGTAGGAGGTAGAAAATTTTGTACTTCTTTATTTATCTGACGCCGGTCGCCTGGTCTTTCTTACTTTTTTCCCAATACGCTTTTTGTTATAATACTAACAAGCGAAATAACTATTCATATTCCAGAATTCTGAAAGCGCCCTATTTCTTTTTAAAATTTAACTTTACTGCGCAAAAATGTTAATTATCCAAATCCGGGTTCAGATGATAAAATAGGTTCACCCATCCAAGTAGTGTACCTTGAGCATAAATAATTGAAAGTCCATCCAGATTTTCCGACCTCCAAATCAAATTATCAAGGCTGTGTCCGCACGATTAATGGCGTACTGGCTTTTGAATCATATCTCCACTTTGGTTCTTCCCTGGTAATGCAAAAAAAATCGCCAAACAAGGCATGGGTTGGAAAAGAATATTGATTCTCCCAATAAATCAATTAGAATATATACTGGTGATTAGATTAATCAAACAGGGATGGTAAAGAACAACGGAGTTTATTTATAAACAATAAAGGAGGTGAACATACGAAACAAAATACTCAGACAATAATAAGGACTAGAAAAATAGAAGTTCAATTTGTGGAAAATATTAACTATTAAAAAATGGAGGAGTTAAAAATGCTTACAAAAAGGTTGTGGTATGCCTTGACCGTTCTTTTGCTGATTGGATTGGTGGCATCCGCTTGCTCCCAACCGACTGAGGCGCCAACTGAAGCGCCCGAGGTAGAAGAACCCGCCCCTGTAGAAGAAGAACCTGCAGCGCCTGAACCAGAAGAAGAAGAGCCCATGGGTTCGGAGTTAGAGATTTACTCGTGGTGGGCAGGCGACGAAGGTCCGGCGCTGGAAGCTTTGATTGAGCTGTACAACGGTATGTATCCGGACGTTGAGGTCATCAACGCTACTGTCGCCGGCGGTTCTGGCACAGAAGCCAAAGCCGTGCTCAAGACCCGTATGTTGGGCGGCGATCCCCCCGACACCTTCCAGGTACACGCCGGGCAAGAATTGATCGGCACCTGGGTGGTAGCCGACCGCATGGAAGACCTGACCTCCCTCTACGATGAAGAGGGTTGGATGGACAAGTTCCCCGAAGGTTTATTGGATCTACTGAGCACTTCCGATGGCATTTGGTCAGTCCCGGTGAACATCCACCGTTCAAACGTGCTCTGGTACATCCCCGATAATCTGGAAGAATGGGGTGTCGAAGTCCCCGCAACATGGGACGATTTTCTGGCAATTTGCCCCACCCTGCAGGATCAGGGTGTGGTCCCATTATCACTTGGTGTCAATTGGACCCACAATCACCTGTGGGAAGCCGTTGCCCTATCCGAACTTGGTCCGGAAGGTTGGAGCGCGCTCTGGACTGGTGAAAAACAATTTACAGACCCGGATGTAGTAGCCACCTGGGACCTGTTCGGTAAGATCCTCGCCTGCACAAACGAGGATGCCACCTCGCTGTCATGGCAGCAAGCCACAGATATGGTTATCAGCGGCGATGCGGCCTTCAACGAGATGGGTGACTGGGCCATGACCTACTTCACAGTCATCAACGGCCTTGAGCCTGGCGTAGACTACGACTATGCACCTGCTCCTGGAACAGACGGTGTCTTCATGGCGCTGTCCGATTCCTTTGGTCTGCCCCAGGACGCGCCCAACTCCGAAAACGTGCTCAACTGGCTGCGCCTGATGGGTTCAAAAGAGGGCCAGGATGCCTTCAACCCGCTCAAAGGCTCGATAGCCGCCCGTCTTGACAGCGATTTATCACTCTACAACGCCTATGGTCAGAGCGCAGCTGAAAGCTGGGCAAGCGACGAGGTTGTCGGCAGTCTGGCGCACGGAGCGGTCGCAAACGAGACCTTCATGAACGGCTTCGCCAGCGGCATGGAAGTCTTTTTAAATACCGGCGACGCTGTAGCTACTTCCAACGCGCTTCAGGAACTGGCGGTGGAGTTTGAGGTAACCTCCGTCGAGGCTGTTGCCGAACCCATGGCAATGGAACTTGGAACGGAAGATAACCCAATCCAGGTACTCTTCGTTCCTTCGGTGGACACCAACTTCATGATCGAATTGGGAGACTTGATCGAGCAGGGTTTGAACGACGCTACCGGTCTTTTCTATGAAGTCAGTGTACCCGCCTCCTACGCAGCTACGATTGAGGAGATGTGTGCTTCACCCGATGACACCATTGGTTTCATCCCCGCATTTGGATACGTGCTTGCCAACGACCTTTGCGGCGTTGAACCAGGTCTGGCATCCGAACGCTACGGCTGGAACGTGTACTGGACCCAATTCATCGTGCAGCGCGACAGTGATCTCCAAGCCTTTGAGGATCTGGAAGGTTTGGCCTGGGGGTACCCAGAGGTCACCTCAACATCTGGTTACCTATATCCTACTGCCCTATTCAATGATATGGGGATCACACCCGGTGAACAGTTAGAAACCGGCGGTCATACCGAAGCAGTAAGAGCTGTTTACAACGGCGAGGTGGACTTTGCCACAACTTACTTCAGTGCACCATTACTGCCCGAAGGTGAAGGCACCTGGTCAACGGATATGGCTCCTGACGTCCCGGATGACCTGGTTGCGGAATGTGCCCCTGACGAGGAAGGCAAGCTTTACTGCGGCGGATACCGCGTACTGGATGCACGCGCCTCCCTCACCGAGGAAGCCCCGGATGTCGTTCAGAAAGTACGCATCCTGGGTCTGACCCCAGAGATCCCCAACGACACCATGTCCTTCAGTCCCGAATTCTCAGAGGATCTCAAGCAAACCATTATGGATGGCGTCATAGCATTCATCGGCACAGAGGCATGTGAACAATCTTTGTGCAACGAGAATTTCTATGACTGGACAGGCGCAGGACCGATTTTCGACGAGAACTTCGACGGCGTTCGCATTTTGGTTGAAGAACAGGGTATCACCCTCGAGAATATCGGTGAGTAATTAACATTAACAACCTTATCTAAAATCGATAAGAAGTGGGGTGCTTTCCAATTTTTATCTTTGGGAAGCGCCCCAAAGTAATTCTAAAAAAATTTTTACTGAACTCATTCTTACGATGAACTCATAAAAAGCCTGTTGTCTCGAATTTATTTCGTAAAACAACTGGCTTTTTTTATACCTGAATTGCCATCAGCGACCACCTCCGGAGGTTAACTATATGACAAGTTTTTCCATTAAGAGGATAAATCGCGATCGTTTGACCGCCTTTTTAATGCTGCTGCCCTCCATTATTCTAATTGCCATTTTCGTCTATGGTTTTATAGGCCAGACCATTTACAGTTCCATGACCGATTGGGAGGGACTTGGCGAAATTGTAGATCTAAATTTCGTCGGTATGGACAATTATCGCCAGCTGTTCACCGGTCTTCTCGAAGTGCGCTTCCGCCAGAGCCTGGTAAACACTTTCTACTTCACCTTATTTTTCATCTTCGGCTGTCTGGCAACTGGCTTACTGCTGGCAATCTTGCTGGACCAGAGCATCGAGTTCGAAGGCACCTTCCGTTTAATTTTTCTTTTTCCCATGGCATTATCATTCATTGTTACGGGTACGGTCTGGAGGTGGTTGTTCAATCCTGTTGGCGGTTTAAACCGCCTACCAACGTTAATTGGATTGCCGGCTTTGGAATTTAAATGGTTGACCAACCGCACCCAGATCTGGCAGTTCAACTGGCAGATCTTGCCAATGGCCCTGTCAATTCTTTTATTGATATTACTCCTTTTATTATTCATCCGTTCCCTGCGCAAAGGGAGCCGAACAGCCGCCATCGTATCCGGAATTTTCACAGCCCTGCTCTCGATCTGGTTCCTGATGGGAGGCCCACAGGGTGTTCCCGTACCAGAATACGTGGAAATCCACGGGTTTAACCTGGCTTTGACCGGTATCATCATCGCCGCGGTCTGGCAGATGTCTGGATATACCATGGCAATGTACCTGGCCGGAATGCGCAGCATCCCGGAGGAACTGCGTGAAGCCGCCATTGTGGACGGCGCCAATGTTTTTCAGGTTTATCGCCATATCATCCTGCCAATCCTGCAGCCTATTACGCTGGCTGCCATGATCGTGTTGGGTCACATCTCGCTCAAGATCTTCGACCTGATCTTTGTCATGGCCGGTCCTGACAACGCCACCACGGATGTACCGGGTGTTTTGATGTTTGTCACCGCCTTCCGCGGCAACCAGTTCGCCAAAGGCGCTGCAATCGCAGTCGTTATGCTGATCATGGTAGCAATCGTTATCGTGCCCTACCTGGTTTCAACGCTGCGCTCGGAGACCGAACTATGATCCACAAGACCAGACTCAACCGCTTCTTGATTTATGCCTCGCTTATTTTTGTCTCGGTATTATTTCTTATACCGGCATATATGGTCATCGTAACCAGCTTAAAAAGCCCCGACCAGATCAACATGGACACTGTCTGGAGCCTGCCGACCGTCTGGTACTGGCAGAGCTTTGTGGACGCCTGGGAGCAGTTCGCTCCCAATATTAAAAACAGTTTCTTGATGGTTATCCCCTCTACGATAATATCCTCCTTACTGGGTTCTATGAACGGGTATGTGCTTTCCAAGTGGAAATTCCGTGGAGCGAACATTGTTTTTACACTTATGCTCTTCGGTATGTTCATCCCATACCAGAGCATTTTAATCCCCCTTTTCCAATTCTTAAACAGTATTGGACTTTACGGCAACATACCTGGTTTGATAGTGGTACATGTAATTTACGGCATACCAATCACCACGCTCATTTTCCGCAATTACTACGCCGAAGTACCCACGGAGATGATCGAAGCCGGAGCTATTGATGGGGCTACATTTTTCGGCATATACCGCTACATCATGTTCCCAATTTCATTGCCGGGTTTTGTGGTGGTAATTATCTGGCAGTTTACGCAAGCCTGGAATGAATTTCTATTTGCGGTAACCCTCACCAGCGGGACAGGGAACGAACCGATCACTGTGGCGCTTTCAAACCTGGCTGGCGGTCGTGCCGTCCAATGGAACCTGCCTATGGCTGGCTCGATTATGGCCGCTGTCCCAACTTTAGTTGTTTATATTCTTCTTGGGCGTTACTTCATCCGCGGCCTGCTGGCGGGTTCCGTCAAGGGTTAAGGGGAAAATTTGAACTCTATAGATAGAACGCTGCGCACGCTTGCATTTAAAACTGTTGATCGTGTCCCGGTCGACCTGCACAATTTTTTAGTCACTGCCCGCTTAATGGGCACAGATTCGTATGGTGATTTCTTCCGGGATGGCGGAGCCATGGCCGAAGGACAAATCAAAGCCTGGCGTTGTTACGGCCACGATGTGCTGCTGGTCGAAAATGGCACCGCTGCACTGGCGGAGGCTTGCGGAGTTCAGGTGCACTACCAAACCAACTCTGCCCCGGTCGCGAAGCAGCCTGCCATAAAGAGCCTGGATGAAGTCGGCGATCTAAAAATTCCAGATCCTTATAAAGATCCGCTCTTATCTGAGTTGTTGAAAGCCACCCGCCTCGTGGTCAAAGAGATTGGTGATCAGGCTTTTATTATCGGCCGCGCTGACCAGGGACCTTTCAGCCTGGCCTGCGAAATCCGCGGCATGAGCGAGTTCTTGCTGGATATCGCTCTTAACGAGCAGCCCGAAAAAATCCAGCAGCTTTTGGATTTCTGCCGCCAGGCTAGCTACCGTTATGCCGTGGCCCAGATCGAACAAGGCGCTCACGCCACTTCGATCGGTGATTCGACCTCCGGTCCGGATGTGATTTCCCCCAACTATTACCGCAAATTTGCTTATCCGCAGGTAAAGAAATTGGTGGATGATTTAAAATCCCAAAACATCAAACTAGCCTATCATATTTGCGGAAATGCAACCCCCATTATCGAAGATATGGTGGATACCGGCGCAGCCATCCTGGAAATTGATCAGAAAGCGGATTTAGTCAAATCCAAAGCGGCTGCCGCAGACAAAACGACCATACTTGGTCCGGTTGACCCCAGTGAAATCATGGGTAACGGGACATCCGAACAGGTAGCGGAGAAGTGCCGCGAAGCGATCGATATATTAGCGCCCGGAGGCGGTTTTATATTAGGTCCCGGATGCGCCCTGCCCGCCACTACGCCCGATGACAACATCTTCGCGATGATTGAAACAGCCAAAACGTATCACCCGTATGCAGCCCAGTGAATGGGTATGACCAATAATTAGACCTTCTTTTTTAACTATTCACTCCAGGCTGTTGTTTTTCAGCCTGGAGTTTTTCTAACGCATGCCAGGTATTCTTCAATCCCTCTCCTACGCATCCTCGTCAAGCTGAATTCCTCATTTTCCCAGCTGATTGCGAACTCGACAAATCTAGCGTTTAAAGTTGTCATAATTTCCTGGGATAACCTTCTGTTTGAAACTTACCACGTGCTATAATATCCGGCTGTACACAATTTCGAACAAAAAGCTTTAAATAATATCACCACGGAGTGAAATAAATGCCCCCTCGCAAATCAAGAACCATAAAAGCAAAAGACTTATACCGCTTTGAAATTATCTCAGGTGTTCAATTATCGCCCGACGGCAACAATGTCGTCTATTCCGTCCAGAGGGTTGATAAAAAGACTGAGAAAAAATATTCCAATCTTTGGATCGCCCCAACCGGCGGCGGTAATCCGCGCCAGTTCACCTTCGGCGACCAGAGCGATTCTACTCCCCGCTGGTCACCTGAAGGGAACTCAGATCGCATTTTTATCCAACCGGGCTGATCCTGAAAAACCTCCCCAGATCTATCTGCTGCCCATCGATGGCGGTGAGGCACGCCCGCTGACAGAAATCAAAGGCTCCATCACCAACTTCAGCTGGTCTCCCAGCGGGAAAAGGTTCGTCTGCACCGTACGCAAAACAGATAAAGAAGAGCTGGATCGTCAGAATGATGAAGGAAAGAAAAAATTAGGAGTTGTATCCAGACATTATGACCGCGTTTTTTACAAGCTGGACGATTACGGCTACCTGCCTAAAGAGCGCCAGCACATCTGGACAGTGAATGCCAGCACTGGGAAAGCCAGGCAGTTGACTGACCATGCTGTAATCGATGAACACGATCCAGCCTGGTCACCTGACGGCAAATGGATCGTACTCATTTCCAACCGCAGCGAAAATCCCGATTTTGATGTCGACGCTTTTGATATCTATGTACTATCCGCTAAAGGTAAGGGAAAAATGCGTAAGATAGAAGCCCCTATCGGAGAAAAAGCGCTCCCATCTGTTTCGCCAGATGGCAAATGGATTGCATATTACGCCATGGAAGGCGAGTCAATGTGGTACAAGAATGTTGGCTTGTGGGTCGTGCCATTCGACGGGTCTGCTCCCCCCAACAACCTTACCGAAAAATATGACCTGCATGTCTCATCCACGACCTTAAACGACATGGGCAGCCCGGAAATAATGCCGCCGATCTGGTCAAAAGACAACCAGAGATTGGTGTTTCCTGTCGTACAGCACGGCAGCTCACTGGTTAAATCCATTTCTATCGCTGGCGAAGATATGCAGCCTGTTATCGATGAGCAAGGTGTCGCTTCAAGCATCAGCCTCGATGCCGGACAGAAAACCATGGCGTATTTTAATGGCCAGATGGATGACCCCGGACAGGTTGCGCTGCTGGATATATCCAAGAACAAATCCACTACCTTGACTCGCTCAAACCTGAGTTGGCTGCGTAACACCGACTTGGGTGAAGTGGAAACGGTTTGGATCAAGGGTCCTGCAGGCAATGACCTTCAGGGCTGGATCATGACCCCGCCCGGCTTCAGTCCTGAAAAGAAATACCCTTCAATTCTGGAAATCCATGGTGGACCCCTGACACAGTATGGTCATTTTTTCATGCACGAGTTCTATTACCTGGCCGCGCAAGGATATGTGGTTCATTTCTGCAACCCGCGCGGCGGTCGCGGTTATGGGGAGGAACATGCCAAAGCTATTTGGGGAGATTGGGGCGGCGCAGATTACGACGACCTGATGGCATGGACCGACTATATCGAAAGCCTGCCTTACATTGACAAAGAGAACATGGGAGTCACAGGCGGCAGTTACGGCGGGTACATGACGCTGTGGATGATTGGGCACACGGACCGCTTTAAAGCCGGCGTTACCCAGCGCTGTGTGAGCAATATCATCAGCATGTGGGGCTCAAGCGATTTCAACTGGGTCTTCCAACAGGAATTAGAAGCAGGAGCGCCATTTGAGGACCTTGAAAAATTCTGGGATATGTCCCCCATGAAATACATGGGAAACGCCAAGACTCCCACGCTGGTCATCCACAGTGAAAACGACCTGCGTTGTCCAATTGAGCAGGGCGAGCAGGCATTTGTAGCCCTCAAGCGCATGGGCGTCGACAGCGAAATGGTACGCTTCCCGGACGAGTTCCATGGTCTTTCTAGGGCCGGCCGCACCGACCGGCGCATCGTACGCTTGAACCACATCCTGCGTTGGTTTGATAAGTATCTGAAGGCATAACTATCTGAAGGGTGCTGTATACAAGGTAATATATAGAAACGTAATTGGTATATTAATGGAATGGTTTAAAGATAATATAGAACTTCGCACAGGCGGTAAAGGGCTGTACCCTTTCACCCCGGAAATCCAAAAAAGGGTTGCAGTCTGGGGGATTCAGGAAGGGATATGCCATTTATACATCCAGCACACGAGCGCCTCCCTGGTCGTGAGTGAAAGCTACGATCCCTCCGCCAAACTTGATTTGGAAGTCTTTATGGAAAGGCTGGTTCCGGAGAACCAATCCTGGTTCAGGCACACTTTGGAAGGATCTGATGATTCGCCTTCCCATATGCGCGCCATGCTTACCCTCACCAGCCTTTCGATCCCAATCGATGCGGGACGGCTTAATTTAGGCACCTGGCAGGGTGTATATCTATTCGAACACCGCGCCCGGGGTCACCAGCGCCGTGTGTTGGTACGCTGCCTGTCAACTATAAGCAAATAAAATCAGGGGAATAGGGGATAAGGGTTACATAGCAATCAAGTGCGAAGCACCTATCCCGCAAAGAACGCGGGACGCTTCGCGGGGTGCTTTGCACTTTTTAAAACGCAATAACTAATGGTGTTTTTGTCATCACCTAAATATAATCTCTTTTATCGCCAGGAATCGTTTTAGCTCCCCCGCGAGTTGAAGACAATTACACTCCAAGGTCACCTGTTCTATTCGTGTTCATCACCAGTGGACTTTTTCAGTTCCGCGGGGGGTTAGTCTAAATTAGCGAGTCATACTGCAACCTCGTGCGTTTTGTTGGCAGCCTTCACTCATCCACTCGTCTGGGATATTCGTAAAGTTCCACCAGAACGCCAAAGGTTGCTTTGGGGTGAATAAAGGCGAACATCTTCCCGTCATCTCCCATCTTGGGAGTCTCGTCCACCAGTCTAATCCCTTGTTCCTTTAATTGGTCTAACATCCCTATGATGTCATCAACTTCCAAACATACATGATGCATGCCTGGTCCATATTTTTCAAGGTACTTAGCCAACCCAGAGTCACTGGTTGTGGGTTTAACAAGTTCCACTTCGCTTCCACCGACGGGTAAAAATGCCACTTGAGACGCTTCATCCGGAAGGTCTTTAATTTCAGATACATCCAGACCCAATGTATCCTGCCAGAGCGATAAAGCGCCTTGCATATCTTGGACGATCAGGGCGATGTGGTCTATTCGTTTAATTCTCGCCATTCCCATACTCCTTTTATATAATCGAACCGCCTGGGACACAATTGTTTTAAGCTTCCGGATTCACAACCATACAGGTGGTTCGTACTCTCCCCAAACATTCCGCAGAGTCCCGCAGATCTCTCCCAGGGTCATGCCGCTTTCCACACAGCTAATAAATACCGGCATCATGTTGTCAGCGCTGCGAGCGCTATTTTCCAGGGACTCGCGCAGCTCGTTCACTCGTGTTTCATTACGACTGTCGCGCAGTTCACGCAGCCGTCTGTGTTGAGCCGCTTCAATAGCTGGATCAACCACCATCTTATCCAAAGTAATTTCCTCATCCACATTGAAGGCATTAACGCCCACAACAACTTCTTCACCGCTCTGCATATCCTGCTGGTACTGGTATGCAGATTGCTGGATCTCATTTTGAATATAGCCTCGTTCAACCGCCGCCAACGCGCCGCCCATATCTTCAATCCTTTTAATATAGGCTTGCGTCTGCCGCTCAATTTCATCCGTCAGGTTTTCGATCAGATAGGAACCAGCCAGCGGGTCTATTGTGTTCGCGACGCCGGATTCATGTGCGATGATCTGCTGTGTGCGCAGCGCGACGCTCACTGCGTTTTCACTTGGCAGCCACAAAGCCTCGTCCATGCTGTTGGTATGCAGCGATTGGGTCCCGCCCAGCACTGCAGCCAGCGCCTGCAGCGTGACTCGCACCACGTTGTTCTGCGGCTGCTGGGCAGTCAATGTCGATCCAGCTGTCTGGGTGTGAAAACGCATTTTGCACGAACGCTCTTCTTTTGCCTGGAACCGCTCGCGCATGATCCTGGCCCACAACCGTCTGGCAGCCCGGAATTTAGCGATTTCCTCCAGAAAATTATTGTGCGCATTAAAAAGAAGGAGAGTTTCCCAGCAAAACTATCTACATCTAACCCGCTGTCAAGGGCTGCCTGTACATATGCAATTCCGTTCGTCAGTGTGAAGGCAATTTCCTGTACTGCGCTGGAACCTGCTTCTCGGATATGGTAACCGGAGATACTGATAGTATTCCAGCGTGGAACTTCCGTGTGGCAGTACTTAAACACATCCGTTATCAGGCGCATGGATGGCGCCGGTGGAAATATATATGTGCCGCGCGCGATATATTCTTTCAGGATATCGTTCTGGATCGTGCCGCGCAAACGTTTGGTCTCCACACCCTGTTTTTTTGCTACCGCGATATACATCGCCAGCAGGATGGCAGCCGGCGCATTGATGGTCATGCTGGTAGAAACCCTGTCCAGTGAAATTCCCTTGAACAAGGTCTCCATGTCCAGAAGGGAGGAGATCGAGACGCCAACTTTACCTACCTCCCCCTCCGCAATAGGATCATCAGCATCGTAACCGATCTGTGTCGGCAGATCAAAAGCAACCGAAAGTCCGGTCTGACCCTGATCCAGAAGGTATCGATAACGTTTATTCGATTCTTCCACGCTGGCATAACCGGCATACTGCCTCATCGTCCAAAATCGACCGCGGTACATGGTAGCCTGCACACCGCGCGTAAAAGGATAATCCCCTGGGAAGTTGAGGTCCGACAAATAGTCTATTTCCACATCTTCCGGAGTCAGAATGCGGGGAAACGTGATGCCGGAGGAAGTCTTGAACTCAGTTTTACGCTCCAGGAACTCCTCCAGTGTAGGATGCAACGTTTCTTCTTCCCAACGCCTGCGCTGTTCTTCAATAGTCATTATCGCCTCATTAATTACTAAACAATCTCTGGAAGTCAATTCTATGTCTTTTAAATTGTATTGGACATTCCAAGTTACCAGTATACTCAAAATAAAGCATAAATAGGTACGCAAAATAACTTTTTTGGGATGGGATTATTTAGACCGGTAGGTATTTAGAATATGGTAGACTTGCCATATCAGGACTGGTCAACACACCCTATCCCCCGCGGAACGAATTTTAATCTCGCGTCCTTCGCGAGAGTGAAGCGTCCCGCGTTCTTTGCGGGATATTCATTATCCCTTGGTTTTCTCTCATGCGAATTCTGACCGTTGACATCGGTACCGGCACCCAGGATATCTTCCTGTACGACTCGCGCCTCGACCTGGAAAACGGGTTTAAGCTGGTTGTGCCTTCTCCAACAATGATCGTTCACCGGCGGCTGCTGGAGGCGACCCGCCGCAGGTCATCTGTACTCCTGACAGGTGTAACTATGGGTGGTGGACCCAGCCAGTGGGCAGCCGAAGAGCATGCTCGCTCTGGACTTGCAATCTACGCTACTCCCGACGCGGCGCGTTCCTTTAATGATGATATCGACGTTGTTGAGGGTATGGGAATTCAGGTGATCAGCGAGGATGAAGCAAAGCACTTGCCCGGCGATGTGCAGCATTTGGAACTGCGTGACTTTGATTTTAATGCCATTTCCTGTGCCTTATCTCAATTCGGAGTACGCCTGGATGGGTTAGATGCGGTCGCAGTTGGGGTCTTTGACCACGGCAACGCGCCGGCCGGATATTCCGACCGCCAGTTCCGTTTCGATTACCTGGCCCAGCGTTTAAGTGAAGATAACCGCTTGAGCGCCTTTGCTTTCCCATCGACCGCTATACCGCCGGTAATAACTCGTCTTCAAGCGGTAGCCCGCTCTGCGCGTGAGACGATGCACGCCATCCCAAAAAAGGCGCCGCTGGTCGTTATGGATACCGCGCCGGCTGCCATATTAGGCGCGTCGTTCGATCCAAAAGTGAGGCGCCGGAAACGAAAATTAATCGCCAATATCGGCAACTTTCACACCCTGGCTTTCCGGCTCGGTTCACCCGGTATCGAGGGCGTATTTGAGCACCATACTGGAATGCTCGACTTACCAAAGCTCGAAGGACTGCTGCTCGCTCTGGCGGACGGCAGCCTATCACACCAGGATGTGTTTGATGACCACGGACACGGGGCTCTGGTCTATAGTCCGGAACCTTTAGCGATTATCCCTGAAGGTGAACCTGGGAGCTCTGATTCCGGGGTAGTGGTCACCGGTCCCCGGCGCAGTATGATGGCCAATTCACCCCTAAACCCATACTTTGCTGTTCCGTACGGTGACATGATGCTCACAGGCTGCTTCGGGCTGCTGGCTGCGACTGCCGATGTGCTGCCCGAATTTTCTGGACCCATCCACGCTTCTTTGGAGGGAGGCGGCGGCAGCGGAACGCCTCCCTGGGAATTGGACTGAACCCAATCCATTTATAATATAACTGGTGGATATCTATTTCATTCACGACAAATACACATCACATGCCCGCCTGTTTGGGCTATTGATTGATTAAATCTAACGGAGGTACTTATGGACAACAACCCTGAGAGTGATAAATCAAATCCGGATTCATCACCAATTGCGTTTAAAGCCGAAACCAAACAGATTCTCGAAATCCTGATCCATTCACTGTATACCGAACGCGAAGTTTTCCTGCGCGAATTGGTCTCCAATGCCTCGGATGCCCTGACCCGTATCGATTTCGAACTGCTCACCAACCGCCAGGTACTGGAACCGCAAGCCGAACTCGCAATCCTTGTTATTCCAGATGAAGCCAACAATACCCTTACTGTAGAAGATACCGGCATCGGCATGACGGAGCAGGAACTGATCACAAATCTGGGTACAATCGCCCAATCTGGAGCGCGCGAATTCATCGCGGCTGCAAGTGATGGAGATAAGGATATCTCTACGCTGATTGGTCAGTTCGGGGTCGGCTTCTACTCGGCGTTTATGGTGGCCGAGTCGATCAAGGTAACCTCCCGCTCCTATCTCGAAGACGCTCAAGCTGCATCCTGGTTCAGCACTGGCGCGGATACCTTCACCGTCGAACCAGCCAATAAGACCACGCGTGGCACTTCTGTCACAGTGAAACTCAAAGAAGACGCGGGCGAATTTTTGCAGGAAGCGCGTTTGAGAGAAATTATCCGCAAGCACTCAGACTTTATCCCCTTCCCGATTTATATCGGAGACGAAACAGAACAGGCCAACCGCCAGACTGCCATCTGGCGCCAGCAGCCCCATGAACTGAAGGATGAAGATTACGAGGAATTTTACAAACAGCTTACCTTAGATTTTGAACCCCCACTGGCTTACGCCCATATGCTGGTCGATGCGCCGGTGCAGATGTACGCTATCCTTTACGTCCCCTCAAAAACAAAACCCACTTTCTTCTCACCCCGTAAAGAGGCAGGGCTGAAATTATACGCTCGCAAAGTCCTGATACAGGAATTCAACCGCGATTTGCTGCCCGAATATCTGAGCTTCGTCCAGGGGGTAGTCAACTCGGAAGACCTGCCGTTAAACGTCCCGCGAGAAACTGTGCAGTCCACAAAAATCATGGCCAATCTAAAGAAATTGGTCACTGCAAAAGTAATCGACACGCTGGAAAATTTAGCATCGCATGACTCAGACAAGTATAACGAATTCTGGTCGGCTTATAGGGAATTCATCAAACAGGGTGTCGCTATTGAGATGGCAGATTACGAGCCTCTGCTGCCCCTGCTGCGTTTTTATTCCACTTCTCAAACGGAAGAATTATCCTCACTTGCAGACTATCTCGGACGCCAACAGCCCGGCCAGAAAGACATTTATTACATCATGGGTGATGACCAGCGTTCGGTGCTGCACAGCCCGCACCTGGACGTCGCAAACCACTACGACTATGAAGTGCTGTTATTTACAGATCCGGTTGATGCGTTTATGCTGACCCATTTGAAAGAATATCAGGAACATCCATTGATCAATATCGCGGCTGCCAACCTGGTTTTACCTTCGGAGACGGATAGTGAAGGTGGCGAACAGCCGGCAGTCGACGAAGCAGGGCAAACACAATTAATAGGTAGGTTTGAAAATCAGCTCGGCGACCTCATCTCAAGCGTTCGTATGACAGACCGCTTACGCGAAATCGCCCGCCCGCCTGGTCGACCCGGACGGCGCCTTGAACCAGGAAATGCAGCGCGTATATCAAATTTTAGAACAGGATTACCAAGTTCCACCGAAAGTGCTCGAACTTAACCCTCACCACCCGATAATCCTCAGCCTGGCCGATCTCCCGGAGGACGACCAGCGCAGCGCATTAGTAATTGACCTTATCTACCAGGATGCATTGTTGATCGAAGGACTGCATCCCGATCCGGCCAGCATGATCACCCAAATCCAAAAAGTTATGCAAGCGGCTTTGGACTGAGGACTGTATCCGCACCGCCAATGATGCTCGAGAATCCTTACCTGCTGGTAGGCGCCCTGATAATCCCTTTGATGCTGTTGGGATTGTTAGGTCTGCTGGCGCTGCTGGCGGTGCTTACCCGATCCTGGCGGGATAAAATCCAGCGCGACTTAAAAAGAACGCAGCGCGATATCCGCCGGATTCGAACCACGATCAGGCAAGCCGCGCTTGAAATGAGTCATATCTCGCTCGAGGATCCTGAACCATACCGGACCCAATACACTGCTTTCAAGGCTCAGTTAAATGAAGTTGAAAACAAGAATAAAGAACTTGAAAAGCAGTATATCGCTGTTCAAGAAAAAATTCATAAAGTGGGGGGCGGGGACTTGTTTACAAGCCTCACAAACCCGTACAACTGGTATTCGCTGCGGGGGGATGTGGGTAGTTTGCGTGATGACGTATCTGAGATCCAAAAGAGCCTCGATTCTGTTGGGGAGCGTGAACGAGCTATCCGGGAGATCGGCTGGACGACGGCTCAAAAGGTCAGATCCGTTCATCAATATTTAAACGAAGTTCGGGGGGCTTTTGATTTGCTGCTCGCTAAAAACATGGCGGGTGGTGCCCTGGATGCTGCCATCCAGGAATGCGAGGCCTGTCAGGAGCGAATTGGAAGTCTGCCAGTATACTTTCTCGCCAGTGACAGAGGAGCTGTTATCCAGGCTTCCGATAAAGGTACCATCACTCGCGCATATGACATCGCCCTAGATACCGAAACCAGGCTTGATTCCCTATCCACTCAAACCCGGGATTGGGATGAGGGTTACTCGCAGTTACAGGGAAAAGTAGATCAAATGCAGACCGCTGTAGATGACCTGGAGTTAATTATCCAGGACATGCCAACCGGGTTGGTCCTGTCTCAGGAAAGGGCGCAGTTCGAAGGATCAAAAGTGGTCTCTCAGAACCTGAACGCCACGGCTGCACGACCGACTGTAGAAGATATTGGGAGCTTAGAAAAAGAAGTCGACCATATCACGCGCACCTCCAAAGATATGAGCATGAAACTTGCTCAAGCAAGTCATGAATTCGACCAACTGGCCGGCGAATTAGGTACCATAACCGCTAATTTAGATTCCACTTCCAGGAAAATGTCTTCCCTCGGGAGGAGCCCAATTTACCCACTCGCCTGGGGAAAAAGCGCTGCAGCAATAAATGGGATGAAATCCCGCCTGGCTGAGATGGGCGGGATACAGGCCCCACGCACAGCCAAACAGGTGACTATTGACCTTAGTCATTGTCTGAAGATAAATCAGGGTCTGGATAGTCTCTGTGCTCACGTGGATCAAATTGAGCAGGAACACGTTGAACTGGAGCGTATTTTCTCGGCTTCCGAATTTCAGGACATCGACGGATGGTTGGCTGAGGCCCACCAAAACGTCATCCGGATCCAGGTTTACGCCCCCGAAAACTGGGCGCGATCTGAGGCGGTGGCCGAATTACCTGCGGACTTGATGAGCCTCGAAAAAGAACTGCTGCGGTTGGCTCCAGACAGCGTCCCCCAACCGGTGCAGGAAACCGACTTAAAGTTACTTATTAAGCAACTCGCGCGCTTTAAATACCGCTTTCGAAGAAATGCGCGAGCGCCTATCCCGGACTAAAGCCCGCTTAGCCGATATCGAGCATATCGAACAAACCTCTTCAGATGTGTTGGAGGGTGGTTTCACTACCCTGAACCAGATCAAGTACCTGATACGCAGCAACGCCTACCTGTCCGGGATCGCCTCACAGGAATGTGAACGCCTGCTGTCTGAGCTGAACAAATTGCGGCTTGAGCTTGAGACCAGGGATAAGGAGGGCGTGGAACGTAAAGCCGGGCGGATTGAATCCACGATCAGTAAGATCGAAATCCAGCGCCAATGGATGGTCGGAACAGCTCAACGGTCAGATCAAAAAGGAGATTTCGAACATCTCCTCCTCTGTAAAAATCCTTGACAGCATCGCTTATCTGGACGAGAACGCCATTGTGGACGCCCGCCATCTGCTTTCATCCAGGGACATCCTGCGAGGCATCCCAGGAGGAGGTCGCTAAAGGCGGTCTTCAGCTGGTGGAGCTCCCCAACCAGTTAAAAAAGCGCAACGACATATGGCAAACGGCAACCGCCGCACGCACCGCCTTGTTGGACGTCGAAAAGCCTGTTTTAGAAAGTTACGAGGAGGCCGCCGCAAACCGGGAGGTGGTTACCAGGTTGTTTAAAGATTCCTCCAAATTGATCAAAGGCGCTCAGAAATGGCCTCCCACCTCGGTATCGTTCGAGCCCGCACGGCAGGAGTTCGAAGCGGTTGAAAAACAGTGGAAATCGATGAAAAAAGAAGAACTGCGCGCTATCTCGCTCGTCGCCCAGCTCGGCAATCTATCCATCCGCTACCAGAGGCTGGCGGTTGACCTGGAACGCGAAACGGAGCGAGCAAACAGGGAATTATCCAGGATTAAGGAATTAGAAAACGATCTGGGTGAATTAACCAAAGCTTGGTCGAACCACCGCAAAACATACCGTGAAAACGATCTCGCCAGTGCGGGCATCCGGGAAATAATAAATGAGACAAAAGTCGAACACGCCCGCATAAAAAGGGACTATAGGGAGTTGGGGGCCGGATACGATCAGGCGGCACAAGAATTAGCGAGCCTGGTTTCCAGAATACGCACTGCGCAGGTCAGGATCGACGACGAACAAATGCTGGACGTGGACGGGAATTTAATTCCTGCTAGATAAAATCTAGTGATTTTACGAGGGAGCGGCATCAAGGAGTTAAGCTCTAAGTTCCAACATCTTCACCTGCCATATATCATTGAGCGTAAGTTTAATAGCGACCGAAGCATCTATGAAAGCACTGCTTTTGTCAAGAGTGAAAAAAGCACTCGATAATACCAAATATAAACTTACCTCAGGTCAGTCGGTCTTGCCGGAAGCAATCTCCTCGCTAATCTGTCAACTTGATTAAACCCTGGAAACTGGTAAAATTGAAACACTTACTTATATGCCCTCGTAGCTCAGTGGATTAGAGCACTTGCTTGCGGAGTAAGGGGCCACAGGTTCGAGTCCTGTCGGGGGCGCTGAAAATAAAGGGAAAATCCCCATCTTATTACAGGGTGGGGATTTTTTTTATAATAGATTAATTCCGAAATCTAACAAGAGCTTGCAGCCATTTGCATACGCACTGCGTTCTTGTGAGCGTACATAGGGTTCTGCACCTGGTAATATCTGTCGTTCAATCTGTATGGCTGTGTTCATCAATGTTCAAAGAAATACCGGTATGAAATCAAAACCTTGATCGGCAATTTGCGCTCCAATAATTCATCTGATAGGTTAAAATCTTCCTGGGAGGTCATGTGTGCTCATTTCTTTGGTTTGGAAACTTCAAATAGGATACGCCTGATCTACCGTAATTTCTTTACTCAATTTACAGAAAGAATGATACATTACTCTTTTCTTTTCAACCTGTTTCAATATTGCACGGTAATATTATGAGATTAATCCAATGAAACGCACTGTATCCATTAGTTTGGGAATCCCAAGCCGCGATAAACGAGTGATCGTGGACCTAAATGGTGTGAAGATCAGTGTTGAGCGCATCGGAACGGGCGGTGATGCACAGGCTGCCCGCCGCTTGTTCGCCGAGCTGGATGGTCAGGTGGATGTGCTGACGATCGGTGGTATCGACCTGTATGTCCAGCTGGAGGGACGCGACTATCCCATACGCGCCGCGCTCAAACTCGTGCAAGGCGTACAGCACTCTATTGTAGTCGATGGCCGCATGCTCAAATACGCCTTGGAGGGGCGCATCTTCGAGCTCGCTGAGCCGCTGTTCGGCGGACAGCCGCATTTCGACTGCGCTTTTATCCCCTTTGGCACCGACCGCATCGGGATGATCAACGCCGTCAGCCGCGTCGCTGATCAGGTAATCATCGGCGACCTGATGTTCATGTTTGGTATACCTTACCCCGTCCGGGGTCTCGAGCAATTTAAGCGCGTGGCACGCCTGCTCCTTCCGCTGGCCGGTTACTTGCCGATATCAGTCCTCTTCCCGCCCGGCGCCAGGGATGAAGATTATCACCCGAAATATGAACGCTACTGGTTGGAGGCCGACCTCATCGCCGGGGATATGCACTATATCCGTAAGTATTCGCCTGCCGATCTGTCCGGCAAGACCGTCATCACCAATACCACCACCGTAGACAATATCCAGTTATTACGCCAGCGCGGCGTACAGCGTGTGCTGACTACCACCCCCATCTATGAAGGACGCTCCTTTGGCGTCAACATGATCGAAGGTCTGCTCACAGCCTACTCCGGGTTAAAACGCCAGCTCACCATCCCCGAGTTGAATGCCCTTATCGATGAAGTTGATTTGCGACCTACCCTTCAAATCCTTAATCCCTCATGAAGTTTTATTTCCAAACTGGGGAGGTTAAAAAGAAATCGACACAAAAAGAGGTTCTTCTGAACCCCAATAGAATATGCAGTGGAGTTTGAGGTTTTGGCAAGTGAGGCTGATTTCGCCTGATATAAATATATAGGAAATAATCCTGAATGTGAAGGTAAAAATTTACAAACAATTCTTGATCCAGCTTAATTCGGGTATAGAAGCTCTGATATAAAATAGTATCCTAAATAACCAAACCAGTTTAATAAAACATAAATGAAGAATCAGCAAGTAACTGAAGATATAAAAAAGGCATTAATTGAATTCTGATTCTATGGTTCGAGACATTTACACACGAACCAGTTAGAACGAGTGAGGAGGCAGCAAAGACTAGACCGGGTTATTCACTTCATCAAGGGGCCAAAGCAATGATTGTCAGGGTAAAGAAGTCCAAAAAGGATAAGGTGTTTGTAATGCTCGTTCTACCTGCTCATTTAAGGTTTGACAATAAAAAAGTAAAAGATTATTACCAGGCTAAAGATTTTCGTTTTGCTACTGAACAAGAAGTATTAGATTTAACGAATGGTGTTCAAATTGGAGCAGTTCCCCCATTCGGAAACCTGTTTAACTTAGAAGTATTGGTTGATCCAAAACTACTTAAAAACGAAAAGATTGTATTCAACGCTGGAGATAGAAGTTTCTCAATCGCAATGAAATCCGAAGATTATAAAAAACTAGTAAATCCCAAGATTGTAGATATAACTTCCTAAACATTAGCAGAAATAGGTTCTTACAAAGTACTCCAACGTCTCGAGTACCGTATTGTGTTTCAAATGAAGCGATAGCTTTGACCTCAGCCTGGTCGAGTGCAAACCGGGTTGGGCGGCTTTTACGAGCTGCCAAAACTTATGAATGGACAACAAGCCTTGCTTGAAGCCTCCAACCATCTATTACTGCTCGATCTCTCTAATCACCCTGGCTGGATTCCCTGCTACGACCGTATTCGCAGGAACACTTCGGGTGACAACCGCCCCGGCACCCACCACGGCATTGCGGCCTATCCTCACCCCAGGCAAGAGGATGGCACTGCCCCCTAACCACACATTGTCCTCGATCACTATCGCTTTGGCTACTTCCATGCCCTGGATGCGGGTTTCCGCCTGAATGGGATGGGCGGCGGTATAGATCTGGACGATAGGCCCGACCATGACATGGTTGCCAATATTCACCTCATTGTTATCAAATATGGTACACATGAAATTCAGATAGACGTGATCGCCGATATGAATGTTCTGGCCTAGCTACAGTGGAAAGGTGGCTCAATGATCGAATTCTGACCGATTTTTCCTAACAATTGCTGAAGGATGATTTGTCGCTCGGGCGCGGCTTCGGTCAGATTGTATAGCCGCAGCAGTCCATTGGTCTTTTGGCGTTCAGCTTCCAGGTCAGGATCAAGACCGTTGTAGCTTTCTCCAGCTAGCATTTTCTCTTTTTGGTTCTTAAGGACATCTAGTTACTCCTGTTTGACCAACTCGAGTAAATTTCTTAGATTGCTGACACTCGCCGTTGGAGTGTGACTATCTTCTTGATCAATCTCCTGGTGGATTTGATTTTAAGGAGCAACTACTCTTAGTAAAACACAAGTTTTCGCTCAATTGACTGTTTGTCTTCTGCCACTTAACGGTGGGAGCTAAGCCGCCGCAGCCCATGCCTCGCAACGCTTGAAAACCTGTCAAGTGACTTCCGTGGCGTCCCACCCGTAATGCGCCGCGATAGCCACGTCGGGTATGCGCTTATCAGTTTGTGTGGATAATACTCATTATTGCGGTATTCCCAAAAGTCAGGACCAACTCAATTTAGCGGCCAGAATCCCACGGCTCCGGTGCACGCTTTGTTAGGACGGGCCTTAATGTCATTGTAAATCGTTCACTACATAAGGTATAACGATAAGCATGTATTGCTTAGCGAGTAAACTCAGCACCCTCCATTATTTGTGGATTTGTCACCCCAAGAAAATACATTCCGGAATCTTCCAGTCCACAATCCTGGCAAACCCGCTGTGAGGGAATGTTATCTGAGCGTACGCCTGTATATACAAGCTCTGCAGCATATTCTTCATAGCTGGCAAGAATGATCCGGGCAAGTAACAGACGTGCGAACCCTTTTCCTCGTTGACCTGGCTCAGTGGCAAGAAATCCAACGTGTGCTGCTTTCCTATAAAAACCTTCCGGGTTGTGTCGAAATATACCGACTCCGGTTGCCACTACTTCATCTTGGGGAGTAATAATCATTTCAGCGACAGTGGGAATTTCTTGACCTCGCAAAATGTAGCCTGGTAGAGGCGCAACGCCACAACTCTGCATCAGCTTTTGAAACTTGTGCAGCTGATGTGGGTGAGTTTCCACTGAAACTCGTTCAATTTTGTAATTAGGGGGAAGATGAAGTGATGCCACAACCGAATGACAGCTCAACTTCGTTTTCTCATTTGACACGAGATGTTGCCAAATCCCCACCTTAAGTCCATGTGCTTCTAAAGCAGAACGCAACTCATCAACGATAGTTGGTCTTGTAAATGCCAAAGATAAAAAACCCAATTCCATCGTCAACCCGACGAGGTTCTCAACTTCATCAAGCCTTGGGTCGTCTATCCCGATCGCCCGACCAACGAACGACAAACGTGGATGGGCTTTAAGGTATGGCCAAAGTCGATAGTACCGTTGTTGGAGATTTAGTTGAGTTTCATTGCCGAAAAACTCGAACTGCTCCATTTCGTATCTCCTGATTGGTTTTGCTTGTTCAGCGAAGTCCTAACGGTTGCATAACCAGCGGGTCAGCTTTGCCCCAGACCATCCGATAACCCGAACCAAATTCAGCAAATTGCTTTCTGCTAAACATTTTTGTCCCATCTTTTTCCTATCCATAACTTAGCATTTTGATATCGTTTATTCGATCTGGATAAGTTTCTGCAAGTTGCTCATAAGTTCCACCCTCAAACATACCCTCGAACATTTCATCGTAAACCCGGGCGCCATCGTACATCCGAATAGTGAATACCTTCCTCCCGCCAGCATGTGACCAGCTTGCCAAACCCCTGCTGGAACAACAAATTGTACATTTTGCCCCTTTTGCGGTTCATTCCCCATAATCACATCTTCGCTTGAACCATCCGGGCACAATAATATAAGCCGGAGTGGATCTCCCCCGTAAAAGTGCCAAATTTCATCAACTGGAAGTTTGTGAAATAGAGAAACGCTGCGTGGTTCGTCACAATAGAGAGCAATAATGGCGTTGCAAAATGGCTTTCCTTCACTAATTTCTTGTTTCGAGCTGTACGATGAAAAAAATAGTGTTTCTTCAGTTGGCATGGGTTCAAGTTTATAATACTCAATTAGCTCTTTTACTTCTGGTAACATTATTTTCCTCCTATTAAATTTTACCGATCAACGCCGATGAATACCGTACATCCATCAAATCGTTGGCTGCCATTTCCCCTTGACATAAGTAGCCTCTGAGTCTCCCGGCCAGGGCGGCATGGCGATGCAAATGAACTTCAAGTCTACGTCTGATACGTTTCGGTACTGAAAAGCTGTTCCTGCAGGAATGTCGATCGAGGTGCCTGGAACAAGAACAGTGATGCAGCTCTCTAGGCCATCGTCTCTCCAAATCTCACCGTGTCCTTCCAACACGGTACCAGAATTCGCTGACGGTTGCGTGAACAGTCGCTTTATTAATTTGATGCGGCGGGACAGTAGCTGTGGATCATGTTGCCCGTTTCGCCATCCATGATGAAACGAATGTCTGCACCCGCTGGCGATTTCGCGTCGGGTTGCTCTGGAAGCGTTGTTGTCTTCATAATACCCTCCTCAAACCTCATGTGACTAGTAAATTTTTGAAACATCGCGCCTTTTTGCGCAATCTCGAAATTCGACTGACGTTTCGAGAGTTCGATTTGGGTGGATAGCTGTCAACGTAATTGTAATCAGCGCAGATGGTGCCTTGCCGGCTGACGGTCCGCTTTGATCTCACTCCCTTTTGTTGAGCCTGAGAAAATCGGTCTTTCCACATTCAGGGCAGGTAACTCGTCGTCGTGGATGCCCTGCTGCCTTGTACCTCACCCCTCCCATACTCCAAATATCGAATTCGTGCCCGCAGCTGCACTCGTAGTACCAGCTCCTTGACTCCTTTTCCACTCGTTCCATCAAGCTCTCCGGCAGGATCCTGGCCAGTAAATCTCTCATCCTCATTTCTCCTTTCGGTGCAAGCTGCTATGCCCTCCCATGCACGGACATGCCCTCAATCTTTGTTTAACAACAGCGCCAGAAATCGATCCACATCGTACAGCGCCGACTGAGCTGCAGGGGATACCTGCGGTAACAGCAAGTCAAAGGCATGGTCTGTCCACGGAAAAACCACATTGATTGCTGGCACACCTGCTTCAACCAGTTTTGTGTGGAGTGCACAAGTGGCGTCCACGGGAACAAGGAGGTCTTTGTCCCCTTGTATGAGCAGCGTGGGCGGGCAGCCTGGATTTACATGGGTGACTGGTGAGGCTAATTCATACATGTGAGGTACATCCTGGGGATGGCCGCCTAATAAGGTATCTATCCGGCCAATATCATCCTGTTTCGGGATGTAATCCGGATCGCCAATAGGCACTGGGGGCAGATCTACATATTTTTGCTGGTCCTCATATTCATAGCAAGCCAGCAAGTCTGTGGGACCGTAGTAGGAGATAACGCCGAACGCGGATAGATCGGCGTCTTCAATGTCCGCTGGCGTTAACTCAGGATGTTGAGGTGTATATGCTGCCAATAGGGCAAGATGACAGCCTGCAGAACCGCCCCCTAAAACGATCTTCTTGGGGTCCACACCATAACGGGACGCGTTGGCCTTCATCCAGGCAATCGCGCGTTTGACGTCTCCGATCATTCCGTAGATATCTACTTCAGGGCAAAGGCGATAAGCCACATCCATCACAGTATGTCCCTGAGCAACCAGGTGGCGAAAGAAAGGTCTGGTGCGAAAATCTTTATCCAGCATGTGCCAGGCGCTTCCGTGAAAGTAGATTATTGCCAGTCCGGAAACGTTGCCGTTGGCTGGTCGCCAGAGGTCACACAGCAATTCCCGCTGTGTATGAGGAATGGTCCAGAAAGCAATATCGCGCTCAAAGGAAGGTTCCGGAGATGCTTCCATCCTCAAAAACCATGTCCAGCGCTTTTGAACCATTTGCCTGGCTTGCTGAGGGGGTATTTGGTCTGACCAGCCGGGACCAAAGGCCTTTTCAAAACCGTTGTGATCCCGGGTACACCGCCAGACATACCAGATCATCATGCCAGCACCAACAATCCCCATCGGTACAGCCCAGGGAGCTTGATATACCCACCCAATTATGGCTCCAACAATGCCCATGATTGCCCAATACGGCGACAATGATTCTCCGACCAGTTTAAGAAGCAATACTAAAAATCCGAACGGAGGATTTGGTGATTTAATAAGGAAAAGGACACTCATTAGAAATGATAAACCTGAGAGAATGTAAGCTAGAATTATCATGATTGTCTCAAAAATGGATATCTGAGAAACACCCAACGGTATGCGTTACTTGCTGGTGGGTGGGTGTGAACAAAGCTCATTATAGTGGTAAATGCCCAAGCCAGAATCAACTCAATTTAGCGGTAAGAATCCCACCAGTCAAGTGCACGCTTGGGTAGGCCGCTTTCCTATCCGTGAAGCCGAAATGATTATCAATTAGCCGGCATAGGCCTTGAGTTCGGTGATGTAGCGATCCTTGGTGACACGAGGCAACCAGGCACCTTCGAATGCATTCTCAACAAGTTGAACGAGCCCTGCCTTGCTGAGATCGACATCCTGCTGCACTCGGATCAGGTTTTCGTTCATATAACCTGGGAAATAGGCTGGATCGTCGGAATTCACGGTTACTCGCATATCAGCTTCCAGCATGGCCGCGATGACCTCTGATTTGGCAGTATCGGTCACATAGGAATTTGAGATCGGGCAAACGGTGAGTGCCAGCGACCGGCGTTTGATCTCATCGCAAAGCTGTTTGTCCTCGATCGCATTGACACCATGATCGATGCGATTGACGCCGATGTCGCGGACAGTTTGCCAGATATGGTTGACCGAGTTCTGCTGGTCTACATCGCAATGCATGGTGAGAAGATAGCCTTCCTCCCGCGCTCGCTTGAACACCTGCGCGAATTTGATCGGCGGGTTATTCTTCTCGTCCGAATCGAGCCCAACGCCGATGATCCATTCCTTATAAGGCAGCGATTGCAGCAGAGTGCTCATGGCAAACTCCGCGCTCCAATCCCTTAGGAAGCACATGATGAGCTGCGAGCGGATCCCGAGCACAGTATCCGCCTCCATCTGGGCGCGACGGATACCTCGAATCACCGTGTCGTAACTGACACCGCGCGCGGTATGCGCCTGAGGATCGAAAAACATTTCGGTGTAGAGGACATTTTGCAGGCGTGCCTTTTCAAGATAGGCATAGGTCACATCAAAGAAATCCTGCTCTGTCAGCAGGACGCTCATACCCTCATAATAGACGGCCAGGAAGGAAGGCAGGTCGTCGAAATCATAGGCAGCCTTAAGTGCTTTTTCATTCTTATAAGGCAGCTTCACCTTGTTTCGCTTAGCGAGTTGAAACTTCATCTCGGCTTCCAACGTACCTTCGATGTGAACGTGCAGCTCGCATTTCGGCATCTCTTCAATGAAAGCCTTTAGCTTGCTTCTGACACCCCCTCCTGACCCGGTGCTGACGTTTTCGTTCATGGTTTGACTCCTTTCACGACGTTTGTGGCTAGAATTCTATTTGTTGCATGTTTGTGAGGAATACCGCTAGACATACAATCAAAAATCTCCTCAGTGCAATAATTGATTTCCCAATCATGATAAAGCCTGAGCAATTCACCGGAATACCATTGAAAAGAGTTTTTCTCTTTTTCAGGCGCGGGAGGGATAAACGGTTTCTCCACAAAAACTGATAGCATATGTATTCCATTTAGGGTAGTAAATTTTTTGTAGTTTTGAAATAATTCTTCTCTAGTTTCTGGCGGTATATAGTGTAACGTGCCTGTAGAGAAGATGATGTCATATTTCTCGTCTAGTCTGTAATCAATGATATTAGCTTTAAAAACCTCAATTTCAACGCCAATTTTATCCGCTAACCTTTTTGTTTTATCTATTCCATCTTGAGCTAAGTCAAATGCAGTAACTTGATATCCATTTCGCGCAAAGAAAACAGCGTTTCTTCCTTCACCACAACCGATATCCAGCAATTTGAGAGGTTTCTCTGGTGGTTTGATCTTTAGAACTCTATAACATGTTTCTGAAGGCACAAGTCCCCAGTAATAATCCTCACCGGAGTATTTGTCATCATAATAGTTCACTCGGCTTTCCATAGACTTCTCCATTTATTTACATATACAACTTGACACCGGACAACGTTGGGCTAAGCTGCCTGGCGTATTGACTGCGACTGCCGCTCCGCCCAAGCGACCTTTGCCAACCGCCCCGCTGACCTCCCTGGTATAGCCAGGTAAGCTTCAGCCGGGGTTGAGCGGTTTATCATTGAGCTCTTACTTAAAAGCGAATAGAGCCCCTTGTGAAAAGGGAGTCAAATAAGCACATTGTTCTAGAGTTAAGTACTCTCCATTCATTTGCTTTGTGCTTGTTCTATATTCCCTTGCGTGTTCTTCTGACCAGAAGAAATTTGAATTTCTTCAGTAAGAATCAATGATGTTTTGTTCTGTGAAATTTTTCCAATCAATATATGGCAAAAACACCAATGGATTCGCATCTGTTTCGCCTACGGAAACTCGCATGTTGCTGTCAATTGTCAAGTGCAATACTCGGTCGCAATGTTTACACTTTGTCGTCACTTCGATTGAAATATATTCCTTGCGTAAATGCCCTTGCACGAAGGGCGTTGCTATTACATCTTCTGCTCAGGCACCATAAAGGCGTTCTCCACTGGCGAAGCTCAAATTGTATGGTGTGGTCTCTACGGTTATTGGATAAGCCCAGGCGACAGCACCACCTTCATTTCGTACCAAGAAGAACAATTTTCTCTCTAATTCTTCTAGGAGGAAATTCACCCGTTCAAGTGGGATACTCAGTTTTTCGGAAATCAACTCTGGTTCAATTGGTTTTTGCCTGATTGCCATCTCTTTCACAACGAAATAGCGCATTTGGTGGTGGGTTTCTGTCATGAAATTCAATCTAGCTTGACTGTGTTGCGGAATTTGCGCCAGCTCTTGTTTCCATGTTGTCTGTGGAATTTCGATCATCCCTCGATCTCGCCCAAGAAGAATTTTTTCTTCCATAAAATTATCTTTCTCCATTTACTAGGTTTTAAATTGACTGTCCAACGGTTAGTTGGGCCGCTCCATTGGGATAATGCAAGAGCAAATCAACGCTGCGTCCAACAGGATCAAACCGGTATTGTGAGCCGTATGATCAGATCCGCATGATCGGGGAAATCCCGCAGTAAATCCTCACGACGGGCAAGGACCCATTCATCATACGAGAATGCGGGAGCACAAACATTGGTTCCGAATGCGAACGGAGTCCCTTCAGGTATCTCTGCAGCTTGCCAATAGTTAACCGGGACGGAAACCACTGGCCGTTCGCCAGCGGCCAAGTCGGTTCCAAGACGCAGGACATGGTGGGCGCCGTCCGGATCGAGCACGTGCACCAAAATCCGCCCCAAATGGATCAACCAAAATTCTTCATTGTTGCTCACTTTGTGAAACGCGGAGATATCCCCGGGGAGAAAAAACCAGTGACCGCAGGTTCGATGTGCATCACGGTGGGTTTCTACATACTTGAGACCTTCGGCGTGATCAAACCAATCGTAAGCAGTAAGAATATCATCTATCATAATAGTGACTCCTGTACCATGATTTCCAGACAAACCGTCACTGCTTCCTTTCTTGCGCAGCGGCCTAGTTGGTTGATTAGCCAACTTTACTTAGTTACAAAGACATCCTGACTACACCCCAAACCAATCCCACAGTCCCAATCGCCCCAAACACCAGACCCACAACCCACAAATACTTCTGGTTAATAATAATGGACATACCGCACAAGGCAGCACCCAGTGAAAGCAGCGAAACTGCAATTGCAAAGATCTGGTGGGACTTAGCAGCAGTAAGAACCAATGTTTCTTCATCTTCCGACTCCGGCTTCAGTTCCTGCATTTCTTCTTCAAACACTGCAATTGCTTTGATCTCCTCCTGATCGGGTGTATCTCCTAAGGAAATTAGAATTTCATGTTTGGATTTTAGTATCTCTATACTGATGCGATCGCGCTCCAAAGAGTTCACATAGATAATCTCATTAGTTCTATCTATCAAAGATTGGTTAGCGCTCATACCTGCAAGCAATGCCCCAATCGCGGTCAGTAAAGCCAGTATCAGGGTGGTCAGAGCGACGTGCCTATGCCAGCGCGGGTGTCCATCACCCACCACTTTCGGTTCCATCACATCCGTAACAAAATCTTGCGCAGTTTCTACTGTGTCGGGTATATCCGCCATTGTGCCTTTTAATAACCTCCAAACAATGGACCTGGTGCGAATAATTCCACTAAGGTCCCGAATTTATTGTTATATATCTCACCAATTAAGTATAAGCCAGACCAATTTCACCGCACGATAACCTGTATAGAGAAGATTTCCGCAGGTTCCATGTCTTCTTCCCAGGGCCGGCGGTAGACAAGCTTGAGGGTTGTCTGACCACCACTCACCGTCTCAAAGCGCAGGGTTTGTACGCCACCAGCCCCGACCGCGCTGGAATCCGGCTCGAACTCCGGCTCCCCCGCCTGCCGTAAAACCTGATCATCCACTTCCGCCGTTTCCCAGGTGTACCCGGTGGTGGGGTTACCTTCCAGGCTGATGACCAGCGTCCGGCCTGATTTAAGTTCAACCTGACTGCCGTCGTCACTTGCGTCCAGTTTGACCTCATTCTCCGTACTGCAGGCGGCCAGCGTCAAAAGCACTATGCCAGAAATCAGGACGATTCTGAAAATCTTTAACATGGTTTAACCTCCTTAGAATTTGTCCCAAAAATATTTGATCTTCAGCCATCCAGGCATTCAATATGGATAATATTCTATTTCAATAAAACACACCGGGCAAGGGAACAGTGTAAAAATGACTTAAATTCGTAATTTCTTTTCAAAGATGTTTTTCAATGCGCGCTTTTATTTTGCAAATTGATTTAACGCTGTTCATTTTGTATAATGATCCATTATAATTAAACGCATCATCAAAAATGGCAAATGTTACTTTATAGATTTGCTTGGTTTAATATATGTGCGCAATATCAAAAAATGGGGGATAACACCGTACGCCGATCATGCTTTTAATTTAAATATTCATTAAAGGGAATAAGCATTGGTTAAGCAAACGTTTTCGGATAACCCAAACGCAGTTGAGGATAATCGTCCACTGGCAGGTTTACGGGTACTCGATATCTCACGCGCCCTGGCCGGCCCATACTGCACCATGATGCTTGGCGACCTGGGCGCGGATGTTATTAAAGTAGAACGGCCCGGATTTGGTGACGAGAGCCGCAATTGGGGGCCGCCTTTTGTGGGTGAGCCCTATGCATCTTACCCGGGCGAGTCGGCCTATTATTTGGCCATCAACCGCAATAAGCGCAGCCTGACCGTCAATATGAAGGACCCCGTCGGGCAGGACATCATTAAAAAATTAGCAGCCCAGTCAGACGTGCTGGTTGAAAATTTCCGTACCGGCTCTCTTGAAAAGCTTGGTCTGGGATACGACGACCTGCGGGAAGATAACCCGGGGCTGGTTTTTTGCTCCATAAGCGGATACGGCCGCACTGGACCATACGCCCAACGACCGGGTTACGATTTCATTATCCAGGCTGAGGGCGGTATTATGGGGGTGACCGGACCGGAGGGTGGTCCTCCCTACCGAGTAGGCGTTTCCATTGTGGACATCACCACCGGTATGTTCGCTTCCTCCGCCATACTAGCCGCATTGCGTTCGCGTGATCGCACCGGATCAGGTCAAATGGTAGATCTCTCCCTGCTGGACTCCATGGTCGCGCTGCTGGCAAACGTAGCCTCCAATTATCTGATAGGCGGGACCGAACCGCGCCGTATGGGCAACGCCCATTTCAACATTGCCCCTTACGAGGTCTTCAAAGCGCGCGATCGCTGGTTCACGCTGGGCGCACTGAACGCCGGGCAGTGGAAGATGTTGTGTGATTTTGTCCAGATGCCGGAATTGGTAGACGATCCCCGTTTTGCTGACAACCAGAGCCGCGTCGCCAACCGGGGTGTTTTAGGAGATATCCTCAACCAGGTCTTTGAGACCCGTGACGCAGATGTATGGTTGGGCATGCTGCAAGAAGCGGGCATTCCCAGCGGACCGATAAATGCCCTCCAAGATGTCTTCAACCATCCCCAGGCGCAGGCCCGGGAGATGAAAATAAATATCGAGCATCCCACTGCCGGGCAGGTAGCCTTTCCAGGTTTTCCATATAAATTTTCAGAGACACCGGCCGACCTGCGCCGCCATCCTCCCATGCTGGGAGAACATACCGAAGAAGTGTTGGGTGAACTGCTGAATTATTCCCCGGAAGATGTGACCTCCCTGCGCGAAGCAGGCGTGGTTTAAGGAGTTAGTATGTCCAATACCGTTGTAGAAATTCGATCCGGCGCTTACTATGATTCAGTTATCCTGATGCAGCTGCAGCGCTCCCTGAGCGAACAAGCGGGTGTGCTTGACGCGGGTGTGGTCATGGGCACAGACGCCAATAAAGATGTACTCGACCAGAGTGGTTTATTAGCCCCCGAGGCACAAACCGCAGGCGCCGACGACATGATTATTGTAGTACGCGCTGAAAACCTGAGCACCGCAGAATCCGTGCTTGAACAGGTTGACGAGCTGCTCTCAGCCCGCAGCGCTGGAGCGATTGAAGTGGAATATCTGCCGAAAAGCCTCGAAACGGCTTCAAAGATGCTGCCTGGTGCTCAGTGGGTTCTGATTTCCGTCCCGGGTCGCTATGCAGCCGGGGTCGCCCGCCAGGCGTTGGACTTAGGAAAGCATGTTTTCCTGTACAGTGACAACGTTTCTCTGGAGGACGAGATCGAGTTAAAGAAAGCCGCCTCCCAAAAAGGTCTGCTTGTGATGGGACCGGACTGCGGTACTGCCATCGTCAACGGCATCGGGCTGGGTTTTGCAAACAAGGTGCGCCGCGGTCCAATTGGCATGGTCGCCGCTTCCGGTACCGGCTTGCAGCAGGTCAGCGTAAGAGTTCATCAGATGGGCTCTGGTTTTACCCACGCCCTCGGCACTGGGGGACGCGATCTATCTCAAGAGGTAAATGCGCTGACAGCCCGCCAGGGATTGGACTTGCTGAGCAGGGATCCCGAGACAAAGGTTATTGTTTTGGTTTCTAAACCGCCTTCACCAGATGTGGCGGGATCACTTATAGAAATGGCGCGAACGACGGATAAACCAGTGGTGGTCGATTTTATCGGTTATGCCACCCAGGTGCGCCAGATGGATAACGTATTTTTCGCCACCACTTTCGATGAAACTGCCGAAACAGCTGTCAGGTTAGCGAATGCTGTCCCGGCGTTGGAAACCCCGCAGGATTTGGGACTGGAAAAGTTTGCAGATGGACAGCGCTACCTGAGAGGTCTTTTTTCAGGAGGCACCCTGGCCTACGAAGCACTGCTGATTCTGCAGGATTATCTGCCAGTGGTTTATTCAAACGCTCCTCTAGATAAAAAGAACCTGCTGCCCGATTCGTTGGTCAGCCAGGAGCACACGCTGATCGACCTGGGTGAGGACGAGTTCACTGTCGGGCGCCTGCACCCCATGATGGACAATGATCTGCGTATCCGGCGTTTGGAAGCCGAAGGGGATGATCCAAAGGTCGCTGTGATCCTGCTGGATGTGGTATTAGGTTACGGCGCGCACGCAGATCCAGCCAGTGAATTAGCCCCCGCCATCAAAGCCGCGCGAGAGAAAGCCGCACAAGCTGGACGTTTCCTGGAGGTGGTTGCAGTAGTCTCCGGGACCGACGAAGATCCTCAGGACATGGAATCCCAGATAGAGCAGCTCATAGCAGCCGGAGCGCGCGTGGAAACCAGCAACGATCTGGCTGTACGTTACGTTGGCCGCACCCTGCGCGCCCTTAACCCACAGTCAAGCCCCATTTTCCAGGAACCCCCAAACAAGGTGGATTTGGATCTGCTGCGGCAGCCGCTGGCGGCCATTAATGTTGGGGTGACCTCATTCATGGAAAGCCTATCAGACCAGGGCGCAGATGCAGTCCACGTGGATTGGCGCCCTCCTGCCGGAGGCAACCAGAAAATGATGGACCTCCTGGCGCGTATGAAAAGTAAATCATAAGGAGCAGTAATGCGAGAATTTACAGCAGCCTGCGTGCAAATCGCCATTACCCCGAATGAAGTTCAAACGAACGTAGATAAGGGAATCCTTTGGCTGGAAAAGGCGGTCTCCGAACACGCTGCTGAACTGGTAGTATTCCCCGAAACGGTGACAACCGGTTATGAAACAGGTTTATCTGCAGAAGGATTGTGGGACCTGGTGGACGAAGCCCCGGGTCGCATCACACAAGATATCCAGTCCGCAGCCAAAAGATTAGGGGTACACGTAGTATGGCCCACTTACCGGCGCGGCGGTCAACGTGGGATTGTTTACAATTCAGCGATTTTAATTGGACCGCAGGGAGAGATCATCGGCATTTATGATAAGACCCACCCTGCCCCGTGGGAGCGCACCGACGGGGGCGGTTGGGCCACGGTAGGTAAACGGGCAGATGTCTTCCAGACTGAACTGGGAGATATAGGGATGATTATCTGCTATGACGGTGATTTTCCTGAGCTTTCGCGTTTGCTGGCGGTTAAAGGAGCCGAGATCATCATCCGCGCTTCGGCGCTGCAGCGCAGTTACGACATATGGTATATCACCAACGCGGCGCGTGCTTATGATAATAATGTATACGTCATCGCCAGTAATTTGATTGGTCCGGATGCATGCGGGAATTATGGGTTCGGTCACAGTATGATCGTAAATCCGATCGCCTGGCGGCTGGCTCAGGCGCGCGGCACAGAGGAAATCGTTTCCGCCAGGCTTGATCCAGATCCAGCCCGCTACATTACTTACGGCAGCAAGAGTTTACAAACTTTCGACCACCTGGAAGACCGCAACCTGGAACTTTATGAGCAGATTCTGCAGGAAGCGCGTTCACGTTTCGAACCGGGCAAACGCTTCCCGCGCAAAAAATGAACGCTACCTTTTTATAAAAAGAGTTAACGCGTAACAACAATAATATATTAATCCTATTGGAGGTGCAATGGACATCGAAAAAGCAAACCTGGAAGCTGCATCACGAATGATGGAAGCCAGACCGGTGGTCGTTGGTATGGGCAAAGCGCTGGAGGTCATCCCGGGGATGCGGGAGGACCTGCTGCTGCACGCCGGACCGCCTATCACCTGGGAACGCGCTTCAGGTCCCATGCGCGGCGCCATAACAGGGGCATTGATCTTCGAAGGCAAAGCTGAAGATGAGGCCGGCGCTCAAAAGCTGGTTGAATCAGGTCAGATCAAATTAGACCCCTGCCATCACCACCAATCCGTCGGTCCTATGGCGGGCGTGATCTGTCCCTCCATGTCGGTTTACATCCTGGAGAATGAGACCCACGGCAATAAATCCTATTCCAACCTCAATGAGGGCTACGGGAAAGTGCTGCGCTACGGCGCTTACAGCCAGGAAGTATTGGACCGTCTGCGCTGGTTGGAAGAAGTTATGGCGCCGGTCCTGGGTGAAGCCATCGTTATGAGCGGTGGCATCGATATGCGCGCCCTGCTGGCTGAGTCCTTACATATGGGGGATGAAGGCCACAACCGCAACAAAGCCGGTTCGATTATATTTACAACCAAACTGGCGCCGTTCATCACAAAGGCCGCCCCTGATCCTGATACTGCTGCGGAAATTATCCGCACGCTTGGCGACAATGCCCTCAGCGTGCTTAACCCGGTCATGGCAGCCTGCAAAGCGATGGTGGATGCAGCCCACGGTATCGAAGGCAGCACGGTTGTCAGCGTAATGGCACGCAATGGCACCGATTTTGGAATTCGCATCAGCGGTCTTGGTGACCGCTGGTTCACTGCCCCGGTAGCCGTTCCGCAAGGACTGTATTTTCCCGGGTTCACAGCTGAAGATTCCAGCGGCGATATCGGCGACAGCACCATTACTGAGACGGCTGGCATCGGCGGTTTTGCAATGGCCAGCGCGCCCGCGATCGTCACATTCGTGAGCGGAACGCCGAAAGACGCCTTAAACGCCACCCTGGAGATGTACGAAATTTGCTCCGCCGAGCACAAGTATTTCACCATCCCGCCG
Organism: uncultured Chloroflexia bacterium; assembly: GCA_963753725.1. Taxonomy (GTDB): domain Bacteria; phylum Chloroflexota; class Anaerolineae; order Anaerolineales; family UBA4823; genus CAVWDI01. The sequence goes on from CAVWDI010000021.1 coordinate 117,915, forward strand.
CTGGATTTCCGCGGCACGCCAACCGGTATCGATATCCGTAAGGTTGTCGAAAAAGGGATCACGCCGCGCGTGAATACCGGTATCGCCCACAAGGATGCCGGTGTTGGGCAGGTAGGCGCTGGATTAGTTCGACCCCCGATGGAAATGTTCGAAAATGCACTCTTAGCTTTCGCCGAACAGTACGGGTTTTAATGTGTAATCACCGGAGATTAAGTTACAGGTAAATTTAATTTCCTCTGGTTCCTAAATATCTTGAAGATCTAAGTATTCATATCTGATATCTAATCACTCAAAAAGGAGTACGAATGGATCGGGAAGAATTTATTAAAACGCTGACAGACGCAAAACTAGTCGATCTTACCCAGGGGTGCAGCATTTTTACTCCCCCCTGGCCGGGAGAAAAAGCCCTGGAAATCCACTTCTTCAAACGGGTGACTGGCGCCTATGGGGGTGGTCAGGGCGCCAACGGTCAGCTGTTGAACTGGTCAAATACCGTCGGGACGCATCTGGTCGGCGAGACCGCCTTCCACTCCGGGGGACGTGCCATGTCTGATATCCCGTTAGAGGACTTATGCGGTCCCGGTGTGGTGGTGGATATCTCGGACGTTGTGTCAGATTATAGCCTGTACACCCCGCAGATGATTATGGAAAGGGCTGATGTTAAAGAAGGTGATATTCTGATCATCAACACCGGCTATCACAGGTATTCCTGGGATCAGCCCGATACCCCCAATCCAGAAGCGCAGGGTGGTGTGGAATCCAAAGAATTCGGTTTTCTGGTCAGGCACCCGGGTCCCTCACCTGACTTTTTCCAGTGGGCTTTGGACATGAAGCTCAAAATGATAGGCGTGGACTGCGGCTGCGCTGAGCATCCTATGAACACGAATATTCGCTACATGCACGCCAATGAATTCGAAAAGGCGCAGGCAAAGCTTCAAGCGGAGTATGGAAAATCCTGGGACGAGATGTTCCCTCAGGAAGAGTACTACCAGATGACGCACATGACCATGCCCAAAGCTCACATGCTTCTGGCAGAGTCGATCGTCGGCGACATCGATCAGCTTAAAAACCAGCGCGCCTGGATCATGATCTACCCAATACCCTTCATGGAAGTGGAGAGCGCCTGGGTGCGGGCTTGCGCATTGTTACCTCCTGACGGCATGGACGAGGATACCTTCTTCCAGTTTATGGAATCTGCCGAAATGCTGGACCTGACCATACCCTTCAGCGTACAAACTCCCCAATGGGCAAATTATGTCCCACTGACCGTCACTTACACAAAACGTGTTGGCGGGCAGTATTTTGGATTGGGCAGGAACGGCTCAATATGCAATGCCAGCATCCATCTGGCAACCCACATGGACGGCGAGAAACATTTCTGGCCTGCTGGACGGACGATTGGCGAAGTTCCCCTGGAATATTGGCTCGGTCCCGGGGCGATCGCCGACATCTCCCAACTGGTAAGCAACTCAAGTGTGTATACGCCCGAGATGATCGAAAGTGTGGTCGATGTTCGCGAAGGTGACATCCTCATCCTCAAGACCGGTTGGTATAAATACGGCTGGATCAGCCCCAACTCGGATGAGTTCCGCTACATGATCAAACACCCCGGTCCCTCACCGGATTTTTCTGATTGGTGCGTGGAGAAAAAAATTAAGTGGCTGGGTATTGATGCTGTCAGCCAGGATCACCCCATGAACACCATCCAGCGCTTATGGCACCCCAAGACCTTCGAGGAAGCGGAGCGAAAACTGGTGGCGGATTTCGGGAAAGATTGGGACGAGATGTTCCCATTGGATAAGTATTACCAGGACACCCACCTGAACCTTTTCCCGAAGGAAATTGTGCACGCCGAAAACCTTGGGAAAGATATCGCCCAGGCAGACAGCGGCCGCTATTATATCGGCTGCTTCCTGCAGAAAGGCATGGAGATCGCCTCGATGTGGGGGCGCTTCATCGCCTGGAAAGAAGAGGCTTAGTTATGAAACCTGCTCCTTTTGATTATTATGCACCGGACACCCTGGAGGGCGCCCTGACACTCCTCGGCGAACACGGCTACGACGCTAAACTGCTAGCCGGCGGTCAGAGCCTGATCCCGATGATGAACTTTCGCCTGGTTCAACCTTCAGTCATAGTGGACCTGAACAGAATAGCCAACCTTTCATATATCCATCCTTATGAAAACGGCGGGGTGCTGGTAGGCGCCTTAACCCGCCATTACCAGGTGGAAGGCAGTTCCGTAATTGCTGAGCGTTTACCGCTGCTGCACGAAACAATGCCGCACATCGCCACCTCCCAGATCCGCAGCCGGGGCACATTTGGCGGCAGCATCGCCCATGCGGATCCATCGGCTGAACTCGCTGCAGTGAGCATAGCGCTTGATGCTCGTTTCAAACTGGTGAGCCAACGCGGTGAACGTTGGGTTCCGGCAAACGAATTTTTTATCGGGATGTTCACCACTCTGCTGGAACCGGATGAAATCCTGGTCGAAACTGCTTTCCCTGCTTTAGCCCCCCACAGCGGTTGTTCACTGGTGGAAGTTGCCCGCAGACCGCATGACTTTGCCATGGTAGGTGTGGCCGCCTGCCTGACTCTGGACGACAAGGAGCGCTGTACGAATGCCCGCCTGGTATTCCTGAGTGTCGCTGAATACCCGATTGAAGCCCGCCAGGCTCAGGAACTGCTGATAGGGAACCCGATAACGCCTGATCTGATACGTTCCGCGGCTGAAACGGCTGCCGCAAATGACACCGATCCCAGCAGTGATATCCACGCCTCTGCGGAATTCAGGCGCCATCTTGTAAAAGTTTTAGCCGGCAGAGTTTTGCAAAATGCCTATGAAAAAGCTTTAAGAGGTGCATGAGATGAGTTTATCCTTCAAATTTCTGAAAATTATGCGCCCAGGAGATTTTTATGAGTGATTTATATAATCTTTCGCTGACATGCAATGGTAAGGGTTATGAACGCGATATCGATCCGCGCATGCTGCTGAGTGATTTTCTTCGACACGAACTTGATCTTACCGGTACTCACGTCGGCTGTGAACATGGCGTCTGTGGTGCATGCACGGTGTTGTTCGATGGTTTGCCAGTACGCTCCTGTCTCATGTTTGCCGTACAGGCTGATGGTCACGAAATCACCACCGTCGAGGGGTTGGGAACACCCGAAGACCTGCACCCAATCCAGGAAGCTTTTTGGGAAGCCCACGGCTTGCAGTGCGGGTTCTGCACACCTGGAATTTTATTGACCCTCATTCCGTTCCTGGAGGACAATCCCTCACCGACCGAAGAAGAGATACGGACTGCGCTTTCAGGCAATATCTGCCGCTGCACCGGATACCAGCACATCGTTGACGCCGTACAAATAGCCGCCAGAAAAATGGCGAGCCCTTAACACAACACGCCATATCTGTGAAATAACTGATACTTGAAGGGAATATAAATATCCCACAAACACCGATGATTTACCTGAATCCAGGAGTTATATAGTGACAAAAAAGTTCGTTGGCCAACCCATCACACGTAATGAAGATCCACGCTTGCTGACCGGACAGGCATTGTTCGTCGATGACGTGCACATTCCGGGTATGCTGCATGCTGCGTTTCTTCGCAGCGATTATGCCCACGCCTATCTGAAGAGTATTGACATTTCCGCCGCATTGGAACGACCAGGCGTCGTGGCGATATATACGGCAGAGACGATGGGCGATGATTGGGCGCCCGGACCTCCATTGGTATCACCCCCGGCGACTGTAGAGGATGTGGTCTTCTACTCCCGCACCCAGGTTCCGCTGGTCAAAGACAAGATCAGGCATGTGGGTGAACCGCTGGCTGTGGTTGTCGCTGAAAGCCGGTACATCGCCGAAGACGCTGCCGAAGACATATTAGTTGACGTCGAACCATTGGAGGCAGTTGTGGATTTGGAGCAGGCTTTGGAGCCCGATAGTGTATTGATCCACGATGACCTTGAATCAAACCTGGCTGCCCAGCTTGTCCAGAATAAGGGTGACTACCAGGTAGCCCGCTCGCAAGCTGACCTGGTCATCAACCGGCGTTTTATTATTGACCGCGGCGCAGCAGCCGCCATGGAAAATCGCTCGGTTGTCGCTGACTGGGATGCTAAAAGCCGGCATCTGACGGTCTGGGACACCACCCAGGCTCCTATCCCTATCCGCAACGGGCTGGCTGCTCGCTACAACCTCGCAGAACACCAGGTCAGGGTGATCGCCCCCTTCATCGGCGGGGGTTTCGGTCCCAAGATGATGATGTTCTATCCCGAGGAACTGCTCGTACCATGGTTATCAATCAAGCTTGGCAAGCCCATCAAGTGGATCGAGGACCGCCGCGAGAACTTTGTCGCCACCACACAGGAGCGGGTTCAAATCCACGAAGCCGAGATAGCTTTAACCAAAGAGGGGCGCGTATTGGGGCTCAGCGACGTATTCTTACACGACACGGGCGCATACGATCCTTATGGCTTAACCATCCCGCTCAATACACAGAGCCACTTGTTGGGCGTTTACGATATCGCTAATTTTTCTTCAGAAATTAAAGTCGTATTTACCAACAAGGTCCTGGCAACTCCAGTGCGCGGCGCCGGACGTCCGCAAGGAGTCTACGTTATCGAGCGTATGCTGGATATTGCCGCCAAAGAGTTAGGTATGGACCCGATAGATATTCGAAAACTTTAATTTCATCCCGCCGGATGCCTTTCCTTACGAACAAAATTATATCGATCAGGCTTTTGCGCCGCTGATCTTTGACAGCGGCAATTACCTGCCTGCTCTTGAAAAAGCCTCCCGGATGATCGGTTACGAAGGTTTTATCAAGGAGGAAGGACCGCGCTTGCGCGCCGAAGGACATCACGTAGGTATCGGCATGGTGGCATTTCCGGAAACGACCGGCGTTGGACCCTATGAAGGCGCCCGGGTGATGGTTGAACCCAGCGGCAAGATCAGTGTCGCGACTGGTGTGGGATCACAGGGTCAGGGTCATTACACATCATTCGCCCAGATTGTCGCCGATCAAGTGGGGGTGGATGTTCGTGACATAAATATGGTCACCGGTGACACCGCCGAATTCCATTGGGGCACGGGCACTTTTGCCAGCCGGGGAGCCGTTGTGGCTGCCAACGCCATTAACGCCGCGGCTGTATCTGTACGTAAAAAGATCCTTGAACACGCCAGCAAACACTTTGACACCCCGGAGGATGAATTAGAGATCGAAAATGGGCAGGTGCATGTGGCAGATATCCCGCGCATGTCCATCAGTCTTGGAGAACTGGCAGAACTGGCCAATCCCCTACGGGGAGCTGTAGAACCGGGTACCGAACCGGGCTTGGAAGCCACCGCTTACTTTGGCCCAAAATATGGAGCTACCGCCTTCGGAGTACACGCCATGATCCTCGAAGTGGATGTGGAAACCATGATGATAGATATAAAACGCTACGTAGTCGTAGAAGACTGCGGCACCATCCTCAACCCGCTCATCCTGGAGGGTCAGATCCACGGCGGCGTTTCGATGGGTATCGGCAACGCCTACTATGAACAACTTATCTATGATGAAAACGGGCAGTTGTTAAACGCTTCCCTGGCGGATTACCTGATCCCCTCCGCGACAGAGGTGCCTCGTATTGAGGTCAGTCACCAGCAGACCCCCTCACCGCTTAATCCTTTGGGCAGCAAAGGCGCCGGCGAGGCCGGCGCGATTCCAGTTCCGGCTCTCTTCGCTCAGGCGCTGGAGAATGCCCTGACTGGTTACAATATCGAAATTTTAGAGACACCTCTCAGTCCCAACAAACTCTACGAACTTCTTAAGCACAAGGAGAAACAACTGTGAAACTGGATGGAGAATATACTTTTGATGGTCCCCGCGAACAGGTATGGGAAATAGTAAGAGACCCGGATGTGCTGGTTACTGCCCTGCCGGGGGCTCAGAGTATGGAACAGGTCGGGGAAAATGAATATGAGGGTGAGATGAATTTGCGCATCGGTCCTGTGGCCGGGGTTTTTTCCGGCAAACTGGTTGTTTCCGATGAAGTGTCTCCTGAGAGCTGCACCCTGAATGTGGAGGGGAAGGGTAAGCAGGGTTTTGTAAACGGCACGGGGCACGTGAACCTGGAAGATCTCGGAGATAACAAAACCCTGATGAAATACGATGGAGACATGCAGGTTGGAGGCAAGCTGGCCAGTGTAGGTCAGAGGCTGATCGATACCGCCAGTAAAAGTATCATCCGCCAGGGTTTAGACACGCTTAACAAAGCTTTAGTAGCGCGCGTGGCCGCTCAAAGTACAGGCGAACAGGTTGAGTATTCTGCTCCCTCAGAAAGTCAGTTTGCCGCATCGGTGGCAAAAGATATGGCAGGAGAGGCTTTCTCTTCAACTCGTGTGAGATGGATTATTATTGCGGCTGTTATTGTAATTATCGTCTTGTTGTATTTTCTGATCAGCGGAAACGCTGCTTAATCAAGGAAGGAGGCCGCAGATAACTATAAACCGATTTAAAAGCTTTCGTTCCAGTGAAAGGAGGATACCAAGCCTGTAAAATTGTAAACAAATCAATATCGAGCAAAAAGAATTGACATGCTTCACAATTTTTTGTAAAATGAATAACATTTTTTGAGGGGCATATCAACTCTATCGGAGAGAAGCATAATACGCATAAATCATATTGCGTATATTGCTTCCGTAAACATGTTCAGGGAACAAAAGGAGAAGGAAACAATGAGCAAGAAGATCGGTTTGTTTTTTGCAGCATTATTGGTCATAAGCCTCATTCTGACCGCTTGTGCGCCTCAGGAGGTTGTTGTCACCAAGGAAGTCGTCAAGACCGTTGAAGTCGAAAAAGAGGTCGTCAAAACGGTCGAGGTTGAAAAAGAAGTCGAAAAAGAGGTCGTAAAAACCGTCGAGGTCGAAAAGGAAGTTGAAGTTGAGGTTATGGGGGATGCAGACTCTGGCGATCGAACATTTCAGCATCATTGAGGGCACCACCTGGTCTGGCGCCCACGATCGTGCCGGTAAGCGTATAGCTGAAAAATATCCCAGCGTTGAATATGTCTACAGAGAGGAAGTAGGACCGGATCTGACCGTTCCGTATGCCGAGGAACTGATCTCTGAGGGCGCTGACATTGTAGTTGGGAACGCAGAGTTCATGGGAATGCCGCTAATTGATATCGCTGACCAGTACCCGGAGGTTTATTTTGGCTCCATCATCGCCAGCGATCTGTCAACCAAGAGGAATTTCATCAGAACTCTTCCCCAGGCAGTATCAAGCGCTGTACCTGGAAGGTCTCATCGCAGGCGCGCTGACCGAGACCGGTAATATTGGTATCGTCTCAGCCTTCCCATCTGTTCAGGTTATCCGCCGCCAGGCTGGATTTATCCTCGGGGTGCAGGATGCCGCCGAACAGCTTGGAAAAGACATAAATGTTTATGTGAAGTATGTCGGAGACTGGTATCTCCCTCAAGAAGAGCGTGATATCGCCAGCACATTGGTTAGCCAATATGATGTGGATATCCTGACCCAGCAGACTGATTCCGGATCACCGCAGGACGTCGCTAAAGAAGAAGGTGTCTGGTTCGTGGGCAAAGACATGGACATCGTTGGTGAATACGGATGGGGTGACGAGAATTCCGTGGCTGTATCATTTGATACCCGCTGGGAAGTCCTGTACGATACAATGGTAAAAGACTGGCTGTCCGGGAACCCCGACCCCGAAACCATCCTGTACCTGGGTATGGCCGACAGCATGATCCTGGCTGATGGGACAGAGGCTCTGACGGTGGACTTAATGAACGACGGCAAGGTAGGCGTAGAGGCTATCAGTCCGGTTGCTCTTGAGTCGGTTCCGGAAGAGATCGTTGCCCTGGTGGAACAAAGAAGAAACCAGATGATCGAAGGTGTATGGGACCCATTCTTTGAACACGCTTTTGTCAGCAACGGGACTGGTCTGGACCTTGAAGGCGCTCCTGTTCCCCCAGAAGGGGAAGAAGTTAAACCTGCCGGCGAGATGCCGACCGATGAATGGCTGCTCTCGCTGTTCAACTTCGACCTGGTTGGAACTACTGTTCTGGAGTAAATAAGGTTTCTACTAAATAGTGAAGGATAAATATATATAGTGTAAAAATCTTCAGGCTCCCATTTATGAGGTGAATATCCTATATAGTGGGAGCCTTACTCTATCTCCCAGACTGAAAAAATGCTGACTTTGGAGACAATGAATAGTGTCCACGACATCATGCAGCAGTCTGGTGGGAGACATGCTGAAATAAATTCAAAAAACATAACGCTTATTACAAAACCCTTGCAAGAGGCGAGTTTATACAATGCTGCTGGATGGAATAAAACGCGGAGAAACGGTACTTGAAACAAAGGGTATAACTAAAAAATTCCCGGGGGTTGTGGCAAATGACCATATCGACTTCGAAATAAAGGCCGGAGAGATTCATGCCATCCTGGGGGAAAACGGCGCCGGGAAGACCACCTTAATGAACGTCCTGTTCGGACTGTACCAACCCGATGAGGGCGAGATACTTATCGGAGGTAAAAGCGTTAAATTGAGATCACCTCTGGACGCTATCGATTTGGGGATAGGGATGGTTCACCAACATCGCAAATTGGTGTCCGCACACTCAGTGATCGAAAACATCATCCTCGGGCATCCAAATGCCGGGAAAATTCTGGACCTGAAAACGGCGGAAGCAGACATTGATGTGTTCTGCGAAAAGTACGGCTTCAAGGTCGACTACAAAGCCAAAATCTGGCAGCTTTCGGAAGGCGAAAAACAGGTCGTTGAAATCCTAAAAGTCCTCTATCGCGGGGCGGAAATCCTCATTCTGGACGAACCTACTTCTGCACTGACGCCTCCCGAAACCGAAAAACTGTTGGCGTCCATCGAAGCCATGTCTGGCGATGACCTGGCGATAGTCCCATTTATTACGCATAAACTGCCCATCGTACTTGCGATATCCGACCGGGTAACCGTTCTGAGGCGCGGTAAAGTTGTGAGCAGTATGCCAACAGAGCTGGCGACTGAAAAGAGCCTGGCGATGGAGATGGTCGGCAGAGAAGTCATATTCAGGATTGAGAGAGTAAAAGTAGAGCGGGGACCCACCATCCTCGAGGTGGAAAATCTCTCCGCCATTAGCGATAAGGGCGTTCTGGCTTTAGATGGTGTGTCATTTTCAATTTGTGAAGGCGAAATTCTTGGTATCGCTGGAATCTCCGGCAACGGGCAGCAGGAACTGGTTGAAGTGCTCGCAGGACTTCGAGAACCAGAAAGCGGAAAGGTGATTCTTGAAGGGCAAGATATCACGAAGTCCTCCAGCCTGGAAAGATGGCAGCTTGGCCTTGGTTACATCCCATCCGACCGCATAGACGTGGGTTCAATTGCCGATTTCTCATTGGTGGAAAATACCACCATGAATTATTACTTCGACGAGAAATACACACGGCGCGGAACTTTAGACTACGGGAAAATACGTGAACTGACGGAAGAAATCATCTCCGAATATGGAGTTGCCACAACCAGTCCAGACAACCTGGCAAAAACCTTGTCCGGTGGGAACCTGCAAAAACTGATCCTGGCTCGTGTGCTCACACGCCAACCGCGCCTTGTGATCGCGGATATACCAACGCAGGGGCTCGATATCGGGGCGACAGAGTTCGTGCGTAACAAACTTGTGGAGGCAAAAGAGACCGGAGCCTGTGTCCTGCTTATTTCCGAGGACCTGGATGAAATTTTATCGTTAAGCGATTGGGTAGTCCCAATCTACGAAGGGAAATTTATGGACATAATCCCGGGTGATAATGTCAAGAGAGAGAGTGTCGGCGCCATGATGGCTGGTCTGCATCTGGAGGCGGAAATATGAAGATTGGCGGCTACGAATTAAAGCTTGAACAACGGATCTCTTTGGCTGGTTGGCAGGCAGCGCTCACATCAATCCTGGCCATAGTTGTCGCTCTGCTCCTTTTTAGTTTGTTATTTATTTTCGAGGGTATCAATCCAATTACCGCTTATCGGGAAGTGTTTTCATACGCTTTTGCCAACCAATTTGGTTTACCGCTGACCATTAACAGGTTTATCTTCCTGCTCCTGAGCACGTTCGCATTTATCATTCCTTACAGAGCAGGACTCTGGAACATTGGTATGGCCGGTCAATTTTATATCGGGGCAATAGGCGTTTACGCTGTTCTATTAGCATTCGGTGTGAAGAGCTTCAATATTGTCCCAATATCCCCTGCAATCATTTTATTATTAATGTTGATCGCCGCAGCCCTGGGCGGCGCCCTGCTTGGCGTGATTCCTGGGTTTCTGAAAGGGAAGTACAACATCAACGAAATCGTTGTGACCATGATGTTAAACTTCATAACATTCTATTTTGTTTCATTCATGATCAAAGAGGGTGGTCCCTTCATGAATCCCGGCGGTCGTGGTGAAAGCTTCGAACTGCCCGCATCGCTGCAGGCCCCGTTAATCCGCAATGTTCCTTTCACCATATTTATCGCTCTCGGGGTAGCTCTTCTCCTGTACTACATGTTCGCTAAAACAAAAATAGGTTATCAAATCCGAGCCTACGGCAAAAATCCGGCTGCGGCAGAATACGCAGGCATAAGTAAATTTAAAATTCCCCTCCTGGTTTTTATTATGGGAGGTGCACTGGCAGGTCTGGCTGGATATCACTATTTCGCTGCATTTCCAGGCGTGTACAAGATCTCCCGGAATTATGGTCAGATAGGTGATCTAGCTTTTTATGGGATCATATGTGGTCTGATATCCCAGGGCAATCCCCTGGCAGCCATTCCAGTAGCGCTGCTCTTCGGAGGATTATCCGTGGGAGGCAGACTGGTCCAGGGAAAACTTCACATGAGCTTTGGTGTGGATTATGCCTTGCTAGGCGTTTTGATGATTACGCTGGTTGCGTTTCAATTCTTTTACCGTTATAAATTTGTGTTCATAAAAACTGGGAAGGAGAATATCGATGTGGGAATTTCTCACTAGAAGTCTGGATGCCTCAACAATTTTCACCTTTGCCGCTCTGGGCGAGCTAATCGGTCAGCGGTCAGGGATCTTAAACGTTGGCATCGAAGGCGTTATGCTTTTTGGCGCAACCCTGGGTTTCATCGCGGCTCAATCCACCGGGAACTACCTGATTGGTTTCCTTGTTGGCATTGCAGTCGGCGGCTTGCTCGGTCTTCTGCACGGTTTCTTCTCCATAACACTGGGAGTTGATCAGGTTGTGAGCGGGATGGGAATATGGATTCTCGGCTTTGGTCTCACCACCTACGTGGGCAATCCCTTCACAGGCCCTTTGGGCATGGACAGGATACCCTCCATATTCGGAATTTCCCCCTTCTTTTATCTTGAACTTATTCTGGTAGTCATCACCTGGTTCGTGCTCTCAAAGACGAGTTTAGGATTGAGGATTAGATCGGTGGGTGAAAACCCATCTGTCGCCGTAGTATCCGGTATTGACGTCGCCAAAACTCGTTATCTATGCGTAATCACAGGTGGGATGCTGATGGGGCTGGCGGGCGCCATATATTCACTGGATTACAACCCAGTATGGAACTACAACTTCCTTATGGGCTGGGGTTTTATCGCCCTGGCGCTGGTTTTCTTCTCGATGTGGAATCCTTTCATCCTGCTGGCTGGTTCTCTGCTGTTTGGCACACTGTGGCAGCTTTCGCTCAATCCGCAGCTGGTGCTGCCGGGTGTAATGTCCAGATATGTCTGGCGGATGGTACCATTTATCATCACCTTGGGCGCGCTCCTGCTCATGGCAACCAAATGGTTCCGTACCAAATGGGGGGCGGCAAAACCGGAAGCGCTTGGTGTCCCCTACGTTAAAGATTAAGTACAGTTCGCCAGTAAGACCGGTATTCTTGGAATATTTTGGTAGATGATGCCTGGTGTCCTTTAAGGGCCAGTTGGCTGTCGCTGTTATTCAGGCTAATGGCGCCGCGCTTTAATCACACATCTGCTACACAGCTCAAATCCCAATAGAACCCATGGGTTTTTGCGCCGCAAGCACAGCCTCCATATTTTCGCGATAAAGGATTTTAATATCTACAAATCCAATTGATCGCAAGATATCAATCGTATCCCCTTCTTTCATACATCTATCCGGCGCCTGGTCCGCTACATTGTGAAGAACCCAATCTTTCAACAGCTTGATTTTTCCCAGTGGGGCATATGCATCAAAAAACCGCTCCAGGGCCCTTTCCAGAGCTTTGAAACGCTGTATATCATCTTGTGGAGCATACTTATCAGCATTTATAAATAAACCGCCCGGTACCAGCGCCCTGAAAATTTCATTGTGAAGTTCATCCCGGTAGGTCTTCTCCATATTGTGCAGCGTGAGAGCGCTGGCGGCAATATGAGCGGACCCGGTCTCTTGCTCTTTAAAGTAATCCAGAGCATCCGCGTGAACCAGTTCACTTTTCTTTTCAAGCAGCGCTTCGGAAAGGTTTATCTTTGCTTGCCGTACCATTTCCTCTTCGCTGTCCAGGCACACCAGGTAGACATCTCCTCGCGATCGCAGGATTGTATGTGAAGTTACTCCGTCACCGCATCCGATATCAATTACACGAAGTATTGGCGTCTTGGGTTCTGCTTGGTATTCCCCGACAGCTTTGCCCACTTGCGCCTGTAATTCTTCAAAATGGGGCAGCGCCAGGCTGATAAGCTGGTATTCTTCGCTCATCTTTCCCTTGAATCTTTGTTCATCATTCATGATTTAGTTCCTAATAACATTTGATACGCAGGTCCGCATTTTTAATATTTTACTTTAGATCCCCTGGGATTCTTCTGAGGTCAAATTCTCGATATCTTCAAAGTCTGGCGTATTATACATCCACAGATACATTAGAATTTTTTTATGGGTATGGTTAATTGGGTAAATGCTCGTAACCCATGGACTGGAATCAAGCAAAACAGTTCTTCCATCCACCTCCCATGCTTAATAAATAAACCATGATGGTCTAAATAACTAATTTCCAACTCAGAGTATCTACATTACGGTAAAATTGGGTGTTCGATAGACATAAAGAAAAAATTATAAAAAATAATCAAACATCAAATTGCTGATATATCCGCTAAATCTCTAAGGAGTTGTATAAATCCGTAATGGAAAAACCTCAAATCCGATCTAACAAACGATGACGGTATCCAATCCCCAGGGTTGTGGGCTGCAGCCGAATCTCTTTCAGACCTGGGTTACGTGCATGTCGTCGCCCCTCAAGATCAGACCTCCGGTATGGGGCGCAGCTTCCCGCGTACTTATAACGGCAGCATTCAAGTTCACAATATGACGGTCAATGATAAAGAATGGCAGGTGTTTGCCGTCAGCGGTTCCCCCGCCCAAACGGTCCTGCATGCTGTGCATGAAATTCTTCCGGCAAAACCCGATCTGGTAGTCTCTGGAATCAATTACGGCGAAAACCTGGGTACCGGTGTCAGCGCTTCTGGGACAGTCGGCGCGGCCATGGAATTTGCCACCATGGGAATACCCTCCCTGGCTATCTCGCTCGAGACCGACCCTCACCACTATTTGTCCTACTCCGATAAGGTCGATTTCAGTACCGCCGCATACTATACAGCTTATTTTGGACAAATATTATTAGATAAGCGTTTCCCGCCAGATGTTGATTTGCTGAAAGTAGATGTTCCCTGCGATATCACAACTGAAACGGGATGGGAGGTGACGCGCCTGTCTCATGTCCCGTATTTTCAACCGATCGTCCCGGATCGGAAATCATTGAGTGATCCAGCCAGCTTCGGTTACACCCTGGTGGGCAATCCTGAAGAGGATGCTGAAGATACGGATGTATACACACTGCGGGTGAAAGGGCGCGTCTGTGTCACCCCGCTCAGCCTGGATTTCACCTCACGCGTTGACCTGGGCGATTTTGATAAATTACTGCGTGAAAAAGATTAGTTTATCTGGTTGGTAGTCTTGCCATCAATCAACTATGGAGGCAGTCCGCTGCTGTAGTAAAACTTCCAGAATCCGGGGATGTAGATGTGGGTTGGCAGCCAGCGCCGAACACGGCTTCTCAAAGAAATCAAGACCGCCATCCGCGCCGGTAACAATTCCACCTGCTTCTTTCACAATCAACACTCCCGCGGCCAGGTCCCACTGCTCCATGCGCAGTTCCCAGAATCCATCCAGCCTGCCAGCCGCGACATAGCTCAAATCCAGGGTAGCCGATCCCAGCCGGCGTACTCCCTGAGTTTTCAGCGTTAAAATACTGAACTCTTCCAGGTTATTGCGCGGGTTAGTATGCGTATCGTAAGCAAACCCAGTAACCAGCAGGCTGCGCTTCAAACTGTCCGTTTCGGATATGCGGATTGGCAGCCCATTCAACCAGGCTCCTCGCCCAATTTCAGCGCTGAAACATTCATCCAGCATCGGGTCGTAAACAACGCCATATTTCATTTCCCCGTCTACTTCATAACCAATTGAAACCGCAAAGTTAGGCACGCCGTGCACGTAATTAGTCGTTCCATCCAGCGGGTCTAGGTACCATTTACAGTTTCCCTGTGCATCCAGGTGTCCACTTTCCTCTGCGATGATCTGGTCATCCGGATTATTGCGACGGATTTCGTTGATCAGGAACACCTCCGAAAGCCGGTCTATTTCAGTGACCGGATTGATTTCGCCCTTATAATCTATTTGATGGTCGCGTCCGAACCCGGGATGGGTGATAAATCCCGCTTTTAGAATATCCCCTGCGCTGCGTGCCAATCCTTCAATTTCTGGCAAACTTGTTGACATAAATTTCTTCTCTTTATCTTTTTATTTAACTCTAAACACGCCATTATAAACCCAATATTTACCCTGGATTTTATTTGCACAGAATGTTAAGTAAGTTTTTTTTATAGCTGGAAACTCGAAGTCTAAATTTCTCCCCTGACTTCAGCCTCTAACCGCTCAAAGTAAGTCATCATAAAGCGGTGCCTCTCTTCCGCCATAGCTTTGCCGGATACCGTGTACATGCGCGCTTTTATTTTGGACAATTTGAAGATATTCTCGTGATAAGCGCTGTGCGCTTCATTCGCATCCTTTTCTCCTGTGGAAAGAAATCCCTCCGAAGGTTTGGCGTAGACCGGCTGGTCTGCCCGGGCGGCATAAGCGACTGCCCGCGCAGCCCCAATCGCCCCAATCGCATCCAGTTTGTCAGCATCAAACAAGACTTTTGCCTCAATTGTGGCCGGTACTTCGCTGTTCCCCCTGAAACGATGGGCGCGGATGCAGTGCTGTACGGCCTGGATGCGCGGCTCAGGCCATCCCTCATCCTGCAATACTTTTCTGGCAAATTGTGCCGAAATTTTGTGGTGCTCAACCCGGTTTTCGTCCACCGAAGGTGTTTCCAATTCGCCCTCGATATCGGCGTTTGAGCCGCCATTCGTGTCATGCAGGAGCGCTGCGGCGCGCACAATCTCGATATCCGCTCCCTCAATTTTCGCAAGTCGCTCCGCCAGACAAAAAACTCGCACTACGTGATCCAGGCCATGCACGGGGTCGCGGGATGTATACCAGCTGAGTGCGTCTTCCAGTGTCGGCATATTATTGGTTCAAGTTAAGAGATTAGATCTCTGGGGGTAGATTTTACCCTTCTTGATCACATTCCCCACTAAATTGATCCCAAAACGGTAGCCCAGGTGCCGGTAATCCGGTACAGATAGTACCAGCAGGTCCGCCTGCTTACCGGGTTCGATCGATCCTATCTGGTCGCTGCGGTCGATGGCTGCCGCGGCATTTATCGTGCTGGCAGCGATCGCTTGAGCGGGGGTTAATCCCATGTAACGGCAGGCCAACGCCATGGCAAACTGCATACTCTCACACCAGGCCGTGCCAGGATTCAAGTCAGTCGCGATGGCCAACAGACCGCCTGCTTTCAGGATTTCCTTGGCTGGCGTGTAATGATCCTCGGATAAACCGAACGGTGTACAGGGCAGCGCTACAGCTGCTGTATCGCTCCGGCAAAGCGCTTCAATATCCTCTGGGGTGGTCGCTACCAGATGGTCAGCCGAAACAGCGCCTAATTGCGCAGCCATGGCTGTCCCTCCCAGACTGTCGAACTCATCTGCGTGTATCTTTATTGGAAAACCTAATTCCTTTGCCTTCTGTAGAATTGAGCGTGATTCCTCCAGGTTGAATGCCCCCGTTTCGCAAAAGACATCCACGAAAGGCAGTGCCCGCTCGGCGGCGTTCTCCCGCCACCATTCCTTCAGTTCAGGGAGCATGTTTACCTTTACCAGGTCTGTGTATTCTCCCGACCGGCCATAATACTCCTGTGGAATGGCGTGTGCCCCCAGGAATGTCGGTACGATATCGATCTCTTCCTGCTCATCGAGGACGATCAGCGCACCCAGCATACGCAGTTCAGTTTCCGTCTGCAGCCCATAACCGGTTTTTACTTCCGCAGTTGTCGTCCCGTGCGCGAACATGCTCTGCAAGCGCGGGCGAGTTTCGACGATCATCTGCTCAAGGCTGGCAGCCCGTACTGCCCGAACACTGGACAGGATACCGCCCCCCTCATCCAATATTTCGAGATAAGTTTTTCCTTCCAGGCGCATTTCGAACTCGGCTGCTCGATCCCCTACCCAGATGGCGTGAGTATGCGGATCGACAAGGCCCGGCATGACCACTTTTCCACTACAGTCAAAATACTCTTCGTCCGGATACGCGCCTCTGAGTTCAGAAGTTATACCGACGGCTTGGATGCGTTCATTTTCGATCAATACCGCGCCATCAGGGATTATAGCCAGGTTCCCGAGCGCTTCACCGCGCTGCGGTCCGCCTGTCAGGGTCAGTAATTGTGATGCGGAGTGGAGTAGCATGATAAATAAATCTCTTGAAAGAGGGTCAGGGAAAATGATTAGGGGAAATGCATATATGCTGATAAAATTTTGAGGGTGGATTTAGTTAAAATTCTACCATCTAAACATGTTGAAATCTTTCGATTAACCTGCACAAACTTTTCCGGGATTGCCAGCAAATTTTATGGCACATCATTCGGGAGTAAAAACAATTTATAAATACGCCATGGTATCGGCTGGCATCAGTGGATATACAGCTGGGATCCATTTGGAGCGTTTATATCCGCTGTAAAGGAGAAAAACCATGAAAAGCTCGTTCAGGCAAGAACGCGATTCGCTGGGAGAACTGCCAGTTCCCAATAATGCCTTTTTCGGCATCCACACTCAGCGCGCGCTTTATAACTTTCCCGTCTCCGGGCTGCGTCCCTGGCGGGCATTCATCTGGTCTATGGCTACCATCAAACGCGCGGCAGCAGAAGTAAACCGCGAACTGGATTTATTAGATGAAAAAGTTTCCGATGCAATTGTCCGCTCTGCAGATGAAGTAGCAGACGGGTTATGGGATGATCAATTTGTCCTTGATCCCTTTCAAGCCGGCGCCGGGACCAGTCACAACATGAACACCAACGAGGTTATTGCCAACCGGGCGAACTCTTATCCTGGGCGGTGAACTTGGTGAATATATCGTTCACCCAAATGACCATGTCAATATGGCGCAATCGACCAACGACACCATCCCAACCGCTATTCGCCTGGGCGCATTATGGCGTCTGGATGAACTGGTCTCGACCGTAAAAGGACTTTCCACTGCACTAGCCGATAAAGCGTTTGAATTTGACGATGTGCTCAAATCCGGACGAACTCATCTGCAGGATGCTGTACCGCTGCGCTTGGGACAGGAGTTCGGCGCGTATTCTACGGCTGTACAACACGACCTGGAACGAATAATTCGCGCTGGGGATGGACTGCGCCGTCTGGGTATTGGCGGTACCGCAGCGGGTACTGGCTTGAACGCTCATCCTGAATACCACACCCGCATGGTCCAAAAAATTTCCGAAATCACGGGATTACAATTACAAACCTCGCCGGACCTTTTCGAGTTTATGCAGTCCATGGCAGATATCGTCGATTTTTCTGCTGCCCTGCGTACACTTGCAGTCACTCTGACACGCATTGCAAACGACTTCCGCTTATTATCGTCCGGACCATCAACTGGACTGGATGAAATTCACCTGCCGCCGGTCCAGCCGGGCTCCAGCATCATGCCCGGGAAAATAAACCCGGTAATGGCTGAAATGCTTAATATGGCCATGTACCACATACAGGGGAATGATTTAACAATTTCACTGGCGGCTCAAGCCGGGCAGCTTGAACTGAACGTCATGATGCCGGTCATCGCTCACAACCTGTTCGAGATGATGCAAATAACGATCGGCTCGGTAAATGCCTTCACCCGTAAATGTGTGCTGGGTGTGAAAGCCAACCATACCAAGGCCGGAAAATGGCTGGAGGGTAACCCGATCATCATTACCGCCCTTAATCCATTGATCGGCTACGCTGCAAGCGCTGATATTGTAAAAGAATCCATCACAAGCGGCATGACGGTGCGCCAGGTGGCGATACAAAAAGCTCAGGAAGGCGAACTTGTTCACCGCCATGAACCGCGGTCGGTTACGGTTGAAGAGGTTCAGGCCGCGCTCAGTGACATACGCAGGTTGACTGAAGGTGGGATTAATTAACACAGGACTGTCGTAGATATTACTGAGACAGTCCTGTTTCAGGAGGCGACGACGGAACTCGAACCCGTGATCAGGGTGTTGCAGACCCTTGCCTTACCAGCTTGGCCACGTCGCCCTGTAAAAAACGCTGAACCGAGATTAAAGATTGCTGATTGAAGGTCCAATCAGCAATCTTTGGTTTTTCCCATACTAGTTTAGAGCGGGCAACGGGATTCGAACCCGTGACCTTCTCCTTGGCAAGGAGACGTTCTACCAGCTGAACTACGCCCGCATTACTCGTGCCAGAGCGCCCCTATTTTACTTCACTTGATCTGACGTTGTCAAGCTAGCCTGGATTGGAAGGTCGCCCTTCAAGAGAGTTTAGGACTGTATCTTAGCCGGATTAAACAATTTTTTCCGATTTGGCCGATGAGTTTAATACCCTTTGAAAAATCCCTGATTTACACAGTCCTCAGTTTGAAAACAATAAATCCTTGATTTCCAACCAGGCTGGATCCCTGTTCTCGCACATACCATAGCGCAATTTCCCATCCGACGACCAGGCTGCGTACTGGTTATCAATCCAGATGACAATGCCCAATGGTCCCACAGGACTAATTTTGGTTTCCAATACCGCTTCATCATTAACCATAAAAATACAATGCTCCGCATTCCACTCCATTCCGTAGTGCTGCCATTCCGTCGGGTCAACAGTTAGAGAACGTGAATCCTGCCTGACAATTGAACTGGTTGAAGCGCGAATTTTTCGGGATACGCTGGGAATAATCAGCAGCGGCAGGAGCGGAAGACCCAAAGCGAGTTCTGAAAGACGACCAGGTTGGAGAACGAAATGTTGAAGCCAGCCAACCTTGAGCCGGCAGATCATCCCTCAGCGAGAGATAACCTGGGGGAGCCGCGAAAAAGAACCATGCCGCCTGAGGCAGAGTCGGCAGACGTAATCCCTTCAAGCCTGTTAATGTACCCATCGCGAATGGATCATTCCATAATCCAAAACCCCAGGTGCCTGGTATATATGGATGTGATACTCTCGCCTGGAGCTCAAATTTAATTCCTTCAGCCCACCTGAATCTGCTCCGTTTTAAATTGCTGTAATCATCTAACTGGGCAAGCCGGTAGCGGCCTCCCGCTCCATCAGGGATTCCCAGGCGCCATCCACCATTGGGCCTCGCAGCAATCCTGGCATCAGGCGTTTGGTTGGGTTTCAAGTTAAAGGATAGTCGTTAATCATTCAATATTTAATAATAAATTTAATGTTAATTCTTAGGGATGAAGTATAATCCAGTAGCACGTTTACTAAAGACCCATTAATTTGACGAGGAGCACAATGGAGATTACCTGGTACGGACACTCCTGTTTCCGGCTGACAGAACGCGGGATGGCAACCGTGGTTACTGATCCTTTCGACCACACGCTAACCGGTTATAAACCTCTGAAACTTAAAGCGAACATTGTAACCGCCAGTCACGATTTACCCTCCCACAACAATATAGATGCGGTTAAAGGGTATTCCCATTTCTTAACCGGTCCGGGAGAATACGAAATTGGGGGTGTTTTTATTACCGGCGTACGTCCCAGGGGTCAAAAAGGCACAACCCAAGAAACGCCCAACACACTGTATGTTTTTGATTACGATAAAGTCATTGTAGCTCATCTGGGCAACTTAACAAAGGTGCCCAATCAGACAGATATTGAAGCGCTGGGGAATGTGCACATCGCGCTTGTTCCAGTCGGTGGCGGAGAAGGATTAACTGCCTCAAAAGCAGTTGAAGTGGTCAGCATTCTTGAGCCGGGTATCATCATACCCATGAATTTCGACACGCCTGCCGCCAGCCATGATCTCACCCCGGTTTCAAAATTCCTCAAGGAAATGGGAGTGGGGAATATCGAGAGCCAACCATCCCTCAAAATCACACGTGCGATCACCCCCGGAGAAATAAGTGTGGTTGTTTTGGATTACCAGGCGTAAATTCCCACTCCGGACAGGAGGGTTCTTTTGGCAATAAAACTTATTCTTACGTGGGACATTCTCCCCGGCCAAGAGCAAAAATACTTTGAATTTGTGGTGCGCGATTTCATCCCAGGGATGCAGCATTTGGGAATGGAACCCAGCGATGCCTGGTTTACCATGTACGGTGACCAACCCCAAATCATGGCGGCAGCCCAAATGTCCGACATTACTTCTCTGGAAGACGCCCTAGAATCCAGTGACTGGGAGCAATTAACCGAACGTTTGTTGGAATATGTAGAAAATTTTAAATACAAGGTAGTCGAAGCGCGCAGCGGCTTTCAGATGTAATGGGATCGAGCCTTTCACAACTCCTTCTCATCTGGTATTCAACCCACGCCCGGGTACTTCCATGGAGAGAAAATCCGATTCCATATTGGGTGTGGGTATCAGAAATCATGCTCCAGCAGACACGGGTGGGTACAGTCCTTCCATATTTCAAGCGCTGGATAAGCCGCTTTCCATCGATACATGCACTGGCTTTTGCTTCACAACAAGAGGTGCTCTCAGAATGGGAGGGACTTGGATATTACAGCCGCGCTCGCAACCTGCATCTTGCCACCCAAATTGTGATGTCCCAATATAACGGCGCACTGCCCGACCAACCCGCACTTTTAATAAACCTTCCCGGCATTGGATCCTACACTGCCGCGGCAATCGCTTCCATTGCGTACGGCCTGGATATCCCGGCTGTGGATGGGAACGTTCGCCGGGTACTGTCGCGAGTATTTGATATTGCCACGCCGGTCAGGACTTCGGAAGGCGATCGAATCTTCATGAAACTGGCTGAAGACAACCTGCCGCGAGGCAGCGCGGGAGACTACAACCAGGCTTTGATGGACCTGGGGGCATCCGTTTGTACACCGCGAGCCCCTCACTGCCCCAATTGTCCCCTGACCAACTTCTGCCTTTCATATAAAAAAGGGAACCAGGAACACAGACCGGTCATTTTACCAAAAAACACTGTCCCTCATTACACCGCGGCCTCAGCAGTGATCGAAAAAAGTTCACAAGTATTAATCAAACAGCGGCCTGAGAATGGTCTGCTGGGTGGTATGTGGGAATTCCCTGGCGGGAAAATTCATCCTGAAGAGAGCCCGACCTCAAGCGTCCAGCGCCAGATATATCAAGAATTGGGGGTAGGCATAGATATTGGCGAAAAGTTGGGCGTCTATAAACACACCTACACTCACTTTCGTGAAACTCGTTTTGCCTTCCTCTGCAAGCTTTCGAACGGTAAAATACCTCAACTTGGGTCAAACAAAAGTATGAACTGGGTAGCAACTGACCTATTAGGAAATTATCCTATGGGAAAAATCGACCGGCAGATTGCCAACAATCTGATATCGAGGCGGAACTAAGTGAACTTCATCATTGATGCTCATCAGGATTTGGCCTGGAACATGCACGTTTATAACAGGGATTACACACGCTCAGTTTCGGAAACGCGCCAGATGGAGGTAGGTACGCAGGTTCCAAAAATGAATGGGGACACCCTGCTGGGATGGCCTGAATATCAAGTTGGAAGGATAGCTTTGATCATCGCGACATTATTCGCGTTACCCCTGCGCAAAAAACATGGGGTTGCGGAGGAAAATTGCTACGCCGATGTTAACCAGGCATATAATCTCTATAGTAAACAACTCGATTCTTATCACCGCCTGGTAAATGATCACCCGGATAAATTTAAACTGATCTCCTCACAGAGTCAATTAGGCGAATTGGTTTCAGACTGGACTGCCCAAAGTGAAGGGAGCGAAACTGAAAATGAAATCCCGGTCGGAATTATCCCGTCGATTGAAGGCGCCGAATGCATTCGCCATCCTTCAGAACTTGAGCAGTGGTGGAGCAGAGGTGTACGGTTGATCGGCCTGGCCTGGGCAGGCAACCTCTACTGCGGAGGTACGAATGAACCAGGGCCGCTTTCACCGCTGGGATACGAACTGCTTGAAACGATGGCGGAATTTGGGTATATACTGGATATAAGCCATATGGATGAACAGGCGGCGCTGGGTGCATTAGACTACTATCCGGGTCAAATTGTGGCCTCACACAGCAATGTGTCCGCCTTATTGAAGGGCTATGATGGAAACCGGCATCTGTCTGAGGACGTGATCAGAAAGCTTATTGAAAGAGATGCCGTAATCGGTACTATTCCTTTTAATCAATTTTTACTCAACGGATGGAAAATCGGCGACAAACGCGAGGCCGTTAACCTGGAACATTACACCGCTCATATCGATTACATCTGCCAATTAGCCGGTGACACAACCCATGTCGCCATAGGCAGCGACTTCGATGGAGGCTTCGGGCTCCAATCCGTTCCAGATGGGATTGATTCTATCGCTGATCTGGGTAAAATTGTTCCTATCCTGTCCGAAAAGGGTTACTCCGAATTCGATATCGATAATATTATGTCAAAGAATTGGCTTGAGCGCTTGAACAGGGCACTTCCAGAAATATTATGAATCGCAAGAACAACCGCCGAGATTACCGGCAGCTGCGAATACGTATCGGATTGGGATTTGTATTTATAGGCTTGACCGTTTTCCTGATGGGAGTGAATCCCGGGATTTTCGGATTGGACCGCAGTCCAGTGATCGGATTCGTCCAAATCGCGGTTTTCCTGGTCGGGTTAGGGCTGATCAGTCTGGGTGGGTATATTACGCTCAACACCCTGTGGAATGGAAAACAAAAATCAATCGTCGCTGATATCGGCTTCCGGCTTGTAAGCACTGGTTTCGTAATCGCTGTTGCAGCCGGATTGGCGGATATCTTTGGTCTTGGAAACCACCCATTTCCCCAGGTGCCTGTGTTCGGTCCCTGGCAGGCAGCCGGAGTCATTATCGGGGAGGTGATCATCGCCATTGGTTTCTTAATGCTCATCCCCTGGCCGAGAAAGAGTGATTAAACTTTGCTTGGTCTAGGTCAGTTTCTTAAAATAGGGTATCCACGAATAAAAAATCCCACGTAAGCGGGATTTTTTATTTTGATCTGACCAATGTGGCCAATTGATTATTCTTCCAGTTACATCATCTTATCTTTCTCGCAGGAAGACACTCCTAATCACCAGGCGCTGTTTCCCTGCCAATTGCCGCCAACATCTCCTCATTTGACTTCATCTTGTAAGCTTCTAACCCCAATTTCTGGGCTTCTTCCACTTCAGCTTCTTCCAGCTTTTTTATGTCCTCTTTCGTCACCACCGCATCAAAGTTCTCTCTGAGTACCTTTTCCAGCTTCTCAATGACCTCGCCAGTATCATTTACCGGCGCTTGTTTTTCTAAATATTGGGACAACGCCGCGGCTCCATTCTCGCCATCCTTGCGAGCTACACCCACCAACCCACTGCTGGCTTCACGCGACCAACCTGACACGAATACACCTTCGACCGGTTCTTCAGCTTCATGATTGTACGCCTCGAATGAAACATCTTTCACCGGGTACTCTGGTTCGGGGTGCTTCACAAATTCGTTCCATTGAACGGGCAGACCGAATCCATCATCAACCTTGTCGCCGATGCAAAATACTACCGTATCCACATCCAGAATACGTTTCGTTTCCAGCCCGCGCGCCTTGGTGTCTCCATTACGCGGCACCAGTTTGGTGTCCTCCACTTCCAGTCCGATCACATTCCCATCCTCATCACCAATGATCCGGCAGGGTGAGGAAAGGAATTGAAACAGGAACCGTGATTCTGAAACTGGCTCTTTCGCCTTTGGCAGCGCGGAAAGAATAAAGTCTTTAGCCGCCTGTGGATCCTGGTCGACTGCTTGCATGCGCTCCTTTACCCTTTCGATTTCCGTCTCCAACGCCGCCTGGTCAAGGTTGTTTGCTACGTTCTCCATCTCCTTCTTGGTGAACTTTACTTCCTGCGGTCCGCGTCGTGCAACTGCCACCACTTCATCGACTTTCAAATCGCGGATCGCCCAATGGGCTATATCGATCATCACATTGCCGACTCCGATCAATGCTACTCTATCTCCGATTAAAAACGGTTGGGTGCTGAAGGGCGGCAGCCGGTTGTAATGATAGACAATATCTTTTGCGTGGTAAACGCCGTTCAAATCCTCGCCTGGAAGCCCTAACCATTTGGTCCCCTGGGCTCCAACGGCAACCATAATCGCCTGGAAACCCATCTCTCGCAGGTCTTCCAGGCTCAATCCAGAATCCTGGCCAACCATCACATTTCCGTAGTAATTAATTTCGGGCAATTCTAAAATCTTCCGGAACTGCTTTCGTAAACCCTGTTTCATTTTATGCTTGGAGTGATAAATCCCGTATTCCGCCAGACCCCCCGGTTTTATATCCCGGTTAATCAAAGCCACTCGAACACCGTTGGCTGCCAGTTGTTTGGCAGCGTAAAGCCCTGCTGGTCCTGCGCCTATAACAGCTGCAACTTTATTCAAATTTTGGTTGTTTCCCATTAGTCCCTCCGGAGTAGTTTTTTTACACATAATGATCCCAGAACAACTTGATGATTATATATAAAGTAAAACTTTCTAGCAAGTGAAAAATGTCACAAAAAAGCTTGAACCGTGACATATTTGTCGCTTAGTTGTGCAGATATCCACACAATTTCGCTCCGGTATATCCAAACTCAGGACTTTATGCTAATATTCTACGCATGCAATCGTCCATCACAAAACACACCCTCGATAACGGTTTACAGGTCGTATTAAAAGAAATTCACTTCGCCCCGCTCATCAGCCATTGGGTCTGGTACCGGGTCGGTTCACGCGATGAGATTTCCGGCAGCACCGGAATTTCACATTGGGTGGAACACATGCAGTTCAAAGGGACACCCAAGTATCCCTCCCAGGTTTTGGACAAAGCAATCTCGCGAGTGGGTGGGGTATGGAACGCCTTTACCCACCTGGATTGGACCACCTATTTTGAAACGCTGCCCGCACATGAAATCGGTTTGGCGCTTGATCTTGAAGCCGACCGTATGACCAGCAGTCTGTTCGAACCAGATGAAGTCGCCTCCGAACGTACGGTGATTATCTCCGAACGTCAGGGCAATGAAAACCAGCCGCTCTTTCGCCTGACTGAGGAAATTCAGGCTGCTGCCTTCCGGGTCCATTCATACCACCACATGGTAATTGGCGACATGGCGGACCTGCACACAATCCAGCGGGACGATTTATACAACCATTACAATTCCTACTACTCCCCCGGTAATGCAGTGGTTACGATAGCCGGCGATTTCGATTCTGAGGTTATGCTCAAACAGGTAAATGAAGTCTATGGATCAATTCCAGGTAAGCAGGCACCGCCTCGGGTTAATAGATCAGAACCCTCCCAAACAGGTGAACGCCGGATAGATGTAGAAGGACCTGGCGAAACCACCTTCCTGCAGCTTGCATACCACATTCCGGCAGCAAACCATCCTGATTTTCTCCCGCTGATGGTTCTGGATAGTCTGCTCACCGGACCCAGCAACCTGAATATGTTCGGGACAGGCATCTCAAATAAAACATCCCTGCTCTACCGCTCGCTGGTCGAAAAAGAACTGGCAGTCAGCGTTTTTGGGGGTATGCAGGCCGCCCATGACCCATTCTTGTATACAATCAATACCATCCTGCATCCCCAGAGTAAGGTTGAAAATGTACTTGCCGCCATTGATGATCAAATCCAGCGTATACAGGAGACTGTACCTGCATCAGATAGTCTCGAACGCGCTGTAAAGCAGGCACGCGCCCTGTTCGCATATGGCAGCGAGAGCATAACCAACCAGGCCTTTTGGCTCGGTATATCCGAAATGGTTGCGACCTACGAATGGTTTGTCCAATATCTGGACAAGCTGGGTGCGATCAGCCCGGAGGATGTTCAACGCGCTGCTTCAACCTATTTGCGTCCACAAAACCGTATCTCCGGCGTTTATATTCCGACCGGCAATGGCCAACCAACCGTGCAGTAACTCAATCTCACTAATTTTAAAAATTTTATATGAACCGAACTCCCGTTCCTGAATCTAACCCTAAGATATTTACAAATACTTTCCCTGGTTCTGACGACATTACTCGAGTTGAACTGGAAAATGGAATCGTCATATTGAGCCGGGCGAATTTCAACAGCCCTTCAGTAGTCGTCAGCGGTTATATGCCCGCCGGGGGGCTTTTTGACCCGGATGAAAAACTTGGACTGGCGGATTTTACAGTCTCAGCGCTTATGCGCGGTACGATCGCGCGCAGTTTTCAAGAAATTTTTGATGCCCTGGAATCAGCTGGCGCCTCATTAAGCTTCAGCGGAGCCACCCACACGATTGGTTTCAGCGCCAAATCCCTGGCTGAAGATCTTGATCTCCTGCTTGAATTGCTGAGCGAGGCGCTGCAGGGACCAGCATTCCCCGATGATCAGGTTGAACGACTGCGCACTCAACTGATGACCTCCCTGGCTCTCCGTTCACAGGACACTGGCGAAATGGCATCCATGGCCTTCGACCAGCTCGTTTACGATGGTCACCCATACTCCCGTCCAGAAGACGGCTACCCTGAGACAATCCAGCGTATCACCATTGAAGACATATCGGAATTTCATGGGAAACATTATGGCCCAAATGGTATGGTTATTGCAGTTGTGGGCGCTGTTGATCCCCAAACGGCTATCGAAAAAGTCAATGGAAGATTTGGGGAATGGGAAAATCACGAACAACCAGCCCCACCTGCGCTGCCGCCATATAGACCGCTCACCAAAATTGATCGGAAAAGTATTACCATTCCAGGAAAATTCCAATCCGATGTGATATTAGGAACTGTCGGTCCCAGGCGCAAATCAGACGACTTTCTGCCTGCTGCTTTGGGTAACAGTGTGTTGGGACAGTTTGGGATGATGGGGCGCCTTGGCGAGGTAGTGCGTGAAAAAGCAGGGTTAGCATACCATGTCAGCAGCAGCATGAGCGGCGGGCTGGGACCTGGTCCCTGGTATATTTCGGCCGGCGTTGCTCCTGAAAATGTTGACAAAGCCATCGATCTGATCCGGGGTGAAATTACACGCTTCGTAAGCGAACCAATCAGCGCCCAGGAACTCTCAGACAGCCAGTCCAATTTTATCGGTCGTTTGCCGCTTTCGCTTGAATCTAACGCAGGGGTGGCAGCCGCCCTCACCAATCTTGAACGCTACCAGCTCAGCTTGGATTACTACCGCGACTATCCTGGTTTGATCCGAGGTATTACAGCTGAAAATGTCCTGAAAACCGCCCAAAACTATCTTGATCCGGATCGATTAGCCATAGCCACAGCCGGACCCGAGTTGGACAAATGACAAATCTTGTCACCGGTATAGATTTGATTGAGATTGAACGGCTGCAGAGCGCTATCGAGCGCCACGGCAATCCCTTCCTGGAGAGGATTTTTACACCTGATGAGCTTTCCGAGGTGGGAGATAAACCAGCCTCGCTGGCTGCACGTTTTGCAGCCAAAGAAGCTGTCGCGAAAGCGCTTGGTACTGGTATAGGACCTGTTCACTGGAAAGAAATTGAAGCTCTGCGCGGGGATGCCGGACAACCGGTATTACAGCTGTATGGAAAAGCAGCCCAGCTGGCAAAAGAACACAACCTGGGTGAATGGTCGATCAGCCTCAGTCATACGAAAACGCATGCCATAGCGGTCGCCGTTGCGATTGGCTCAGATTAGGTAAATACGAAAAGAAAGATTCCGTTTAACAGCCAGCTTTATACAATTTGCGGTTAATTATCACGCTTCGGCTTCGCTTGTCTTGCTCATGCGCTCTTTTACCACTTCATAAACAGCTGGCAGGACCGAAATAAGGATAATCGCCAGTACAACAAGGGTGAAATTATCCTTTACAAACGGTAAAGCGCCGAAGAAATATCCGCCCAGCGTGAAAATCGTTACCCACAATATCCCGCCGATCACGTTGTAAGAGAAAAAACGACCGTAACTCATCTCTCCCACTCCAGCCACAAACGGCGCGAATGTGCGCACAATAGGTACAAACCTGGCAAGGATGATCGTCTTGCCGCCGTGTTTCTCATAGAACTCGTGTGTCTTGTCAAGATATTCTTTTTTCAAAAAGCGAATATCACCGCTGAACGCCCTGGGGCCGATAAAATGACCGATCCAGTAATTAACTGTATCGCCCAATATCGCTGCGAAAACCAATATAGCCCAAAGGACCACGATGTTCAATGCAGAGCCTAGAGCTGGAGATGCAAAAGTCCCGGCCGCAAAAAGAAGCAAATCACCCGGTAGAAACGGCGTAATAACCAGACCAGTCTCCATGAATATGATCGCAAACAATATAAAATATGTCCACGTTCCATAATTCTGGATGATCGTACTCAGATGTTCATCCAAATGCAGGATTAAATCTATCAAATAAGATACTATTTCCATAAGTTTGTCTTTTGACAGCCAGGGATATAAAAGATGCGGCAGGATTATAGCACGCTTTTACAGATCTGAAGCGCTTGTAAGCGCACTGTCTTCACCCGGGCTGCTGGATTGTGATTCCCTGAACCCACGATTCACGACGATTAGCACCAGAAAAGCGCCGATGATGATTACACCCAAAAAGAACGGCGCGATACCCCCCAAAGACGATACCAGAACCGGCATTTCGATATTCTCAACCAGATCACCTGCCAAGACCGTATAGGCGGTGAACAGAGTAATCCCATTCCACAAGCCATGCAGCGCAACCACCCCGATATATGTCAAAGCCAGCCGTAAATATTTGCCCTGCTTCCAGGCCAAAACCATAGCCCAGCCCATCAGTCCAGTAGTAAGAATATGGATAACCGCAGTGCCGGATCGCGCCAGGACCACCATGATCCATTCCTCACTGGTGCTGGAGAGCGCCAAACTCTCAAAGAAAGCGTAACCGGCGCCGCTCAATAATCCCGCGGTAAATCCTCCCATCGGTGTGATTTCCCGGCCAACAAGCAGCCACACGCCGATAGGTTTTAGCGCCTCTTCGATTAAAGGCACGATCGCAGCAGCGAAAATAAATACCACGAAGAGCACAGGCGGTTGGATGAAAAAAGGCGCCAACTCTTCAAGCATCTGATCCGGTGTGAGCGCGCTGTTCATCAGCCCTTCCATTTGGATGATTAAATCCTGTAAGAGTTCTGGCTGCCTCATCAGTAAACCAAGCCCAAGCACTGTAACTACTCCAAACGCAATAACTTCCGCCATCATAATTAAAAACGGGCCAAGCACCAAACCGCTGTCGAACACCCCCCACCTGCGCTGCGGCGATCCGAGCCCCAGTCCGCGCACACCCAAATATAGAAACCACAATACCGGCAGCCCAATAGCCAGGATGTGCATAAATGGCAGGATAATCCATGCTAAATATTCATTTTTCGTAACCAGGTACCCGATTAAAAGAACTACGGGTAAAGCAAATATCCAGACCGTCGGACGCAGCCACCACTTATCCGGCACATTGATGGATATCTCTTTTCCAATGATACGACCCAATGAGAACACTATCGAGGGCAGCAGCAGCACGCCGCAAACAGCGCCTGCAGCCACAAAAAGGAACACCGGCAGCACACCGCCCGGTATGGATTCGCCGCCTACCAGGTTCAAGAATCCCATAAGCGCCAGGACCAGGGATAAAGACCACAAACCCAACGCAGCCAGGGCGCTGAGAATTAACTGCAATACGGTCAATGGGTCGTTATCCCTTTTCCTTACAGAGATTTTGACGAAAGAGGAAAATTCTTGAGACGGCATCACTTCAGACTGCTTGGCACGCGCAAATATTTACCTGATCTGTCGATTGGTATTGGTTAAGTGGATGAATGAGGTTAATTTTCAACGATTGTTACACCCAGGATACGATCCCCTTCCGGCAGCTCTCCAGGTTGAGAAGGATCACGTTGGACCAGGGATTCAACCACATCCATCCCGGAGATTACGCGCCCAAAGATTGTGTATCCGCCATCCAGATGGGGCACTTCCGAATATGTGATAAAAAACTGGCTGCCGTTTGTGTCCGGACCTGAGTTCGCCATTCCTAAGAGACCCGGCTGGTCGAAACTAAGGTCGCTGGAGGTTTCATTGTCAAATTCGTATCCCGGACCACCCATACCTGTTCCGGTAGGATCGCCTGTTTGAGCCACAAAACCTGGGATTACACGGTGGAAAATGATATCGTCGAACCAGCCCTCTTCAGCCAGGAATACAAAGCTGTTAACGGCCAATGGGGCTTCCGCTGGATAGAGTTCTATCTCAACATCACCCTTTTCGGTCTCAAGCGTTGCCACATATTCCTTCTGGGGGTCAATCGTCATTGGTGGACAATCTTCATATTGCTGCTGTTCAAA
Organism: uncultured Chloroflexia bacterium; assembly: GCA_963753725.1. Classification (GTDB taxonomy): domain Bacteria; phylum Chloroflexota; class Anaerolineae; order Anaerolineales; family UBA4823; genus CAVWDI01. The sequence goes on from CAVWDI010000021.1 coordinate 148,780, forward strand.
AAGCGCCAATTCGATTACAGATGACAGGTTGCCGTAACTCAGGCCTCCCTGGTACGGTTGTCCATTGATCACGATGAAGGGTGTCCCTGGGATGCCAATCGATGAATTCGTCTCCCAGGTCTCTTTTGCAAAGTCAGCTATTTCCTGACTGGTTAAATCCTGGGAAAATTGTGCTCCATCCAAACCCAGGTCCTCAGCCTGTTCGCTGACCCAGCTTTCAAATTCATCCGGTGATAAGGCTTTCCATTCGTTGAGGGATTCAAATAACAGGTCGTGCATTTCCCAGAATTTTCCCTGCACACCGGCCGCTTCTGCCGCTTGGGTCGCTAAGGCCGCTTTATCATGAATGCTCAGGGGGAAATGACGAAAGATAACGCGCAGGTCATCCGAGTAGTCTTCTTTTAGTTGCGCCATCACGGGCGCAATCGCTGCACAGCCCGGTCACTGAAAATCGGCGTATTCAATGAGGGTTACATAAGCATCCTCGCTGCCCTGCGCCCAGTCATTTTCAGTGGGGGGAGACAACACATCGTAGGCGACTGTCAGAGGTTCTTTGCTGCGGCATCCGGACATGGATGTTAAATCAAACAGCTCTTCATTCGCTAGTTCTGTGCTGGCGATTTGTTCCTCGGGTTCTTCAGTTTCAATTTCTTCCGCTGCGGGTTCTTCAGTCTCCTCCACTGGCGCGTTTTTATCCATCTCTTCGGTTTCTTCCACAACCCGGCTGACTTCCGTCGCTTCAGTCTCGAGGCTGCCTTTAGCGCAGGCAGTCAGAATGAAAACCAGGGCAATTAATAATATAAATATTCGTTTTGATAACAACTTATTTTCTCCTTTGGTTGATTAAAAATTCGTGTCATTTTACCAGGTAATCAGGCGCCTCGCTCTACCGCGCTTTGCAGCTGCTCAAACGAATACATCCATGATATACGTTTCAAAAACGAGGCCAGCGATGGACTTTGGGCTCGCAGGGTCCTTACCGCCTCTCCAACCGGGTCTTCAGCCGCGCCTGCCGCGCCGCCTGGTTCATCGGCATAGGCTCCGTAAAAAGCAAAATAAGCCTGGTTGAGCTTGCGTATCTGGTATCCATGATCCCAGAAAACCCTGCGTCGTTCGTCCATATAGTCTTCGGCTGCCTCAATTTCTCCCTGTGCCAGCAATTCATCCACCGTTAAACGAGTTTCGTGCATCTCAGCTCTAAAATCAAATTGTGGCGGTTCCGCCGCCTGGCTTGGATCCGCAGGCGGTGGTGGCGGTGGTGGAACGTGTTCCGGGTAATATCTTTCTAAAATTGCACGCCCAATTTCCTTGCCGGCCAGGGAAGCCGCGCTCTCATTCATTACCCGCAGTTCAGGGCTCGAAAAATAATTTATACCAAGCGGGCGTGTTGTCAAAAAGTTGTGCACCCATTCGTGTGACACCACCTCGGTGAGCCATACAAGGTTGTTCGTTTCCTGGACCATGGTTGGATAGATCCCAACGCCGCCAATCGGAACTACAAGTGAAGATACGTTTAATCCACTATCAACCCTTTCTTCCAGGGAAAATTTCTCATCTACCGAAAGACCTGGATTGAGGGATATATCCGCGTCCTGTTGGATGACATCCCTCGGACTGACAATTAACGCCGACGGTAGAGGCGTATTGTGGTACAGCACAGGCGGTATAGGTTGTCCACCCAGGCTTAGACCCAAATCCGCCAGGATACGGCTGACCTGGCTCTGTAAAACACCTTCCGCTACTGGGCTGATCAAATTGCGCTGCGCATATATTGAATTTAATTGCTCGCGTTTGGTTTTCGATGCTGTTTGAGGATCGGTAATATCCGGATCAGAATATATGGATTGTATTTCCCATTCCGATTGGTGAATATTCGAGACCAGGCCCAGATAATCCAGGACGAATTGACTTCTTTCGCCTTCGGATATGTATTTGCTGGTACCCAAAGAGGATTGCGCCAGCTTTAATCCTAAAGCCTTTGCCGTCCACTCTACATAGTCGAACTCAACCCCGCGGGTATACACACGCACTTGCTCGATCTTGTCACTGATCAGAACATTACTGCTTCCTAGGAGCACAAAACCCAAAAGGAATACACCAGCCAGACGCAGCAAACGCGTGGCAAAATTCAGGTATTTCACGATGTGCGATTGTATCATGCATAACTGAACCAGCCCTTATATTGAACTTAGATTTGGCTTAAATCGAGCCTAATGGCTATCTTAAGCGCATACTTCATACCTCCCATTTGCCGTTTTTATTACTATAATCAGTTTAAGTTAAAGCCATCTTTTGGCATGCTATAATTCACTTATATTTCTGCTCGAGGTATAACCAAACAATATGAACTTCTTAATCACCGGCGCGGCCGGGTTCTTAGGTTCGCACTTAGCCAATTACCTGGTTCGTGAAGGGCACCAGGTACGCGGGTTGGATGACCTGTCTGCAGGCGATTTAAAAGCCCTCTCACCTGAAGTCCTGTTCACACGGGGTGACGTTAATGACCGTCCAAGGCTGTGGACATTGCTGCAGGACGTTGACTGCGTTTACCACCTAGCGGCACGCGTGGCTGTCCCGGAATCGATTTTATATCCACGCGAATATAACGCCACCAATGTTGGTGGAACAGTAAGCCTGATGGAAGCCATGCGTGATGTAGGCGTTAACAGAGTCGTGTTTATCTCTTCGGGTGCCGTTTACGGCAATCAGGATGAACAACCCTTGACCGAAACCGCTGTTCCTTACCCAAGTTCACCTTACGCTGTTTCGAAATTGGCTGCAGAATATTATGTTCGTACAATAGGCGACTTGTGGGGGATCGAATCCGTAAGTCTGCGTGTTTTAATACATACGGCCCTGGACAGCGTCTGCCCCCCTCCCACCCGCCTGTTATTCCTAATTTTTTAAAAAATGCCACCCATTCAGGCACATTGGTGATGTACGGTGAAGGTCACCAAACTCGTGACTACGTATTTGTAGATGATGTAGTAAACGCCATGATCGCCGCTTCAACGGCACCAGATGTAGATAACCTGGTCATTAATATCGGCTGCGGCACAGAAATGAGCATCCGTGATCTGGTGAAACTCGTTATGGATGTTACCGGGGTAAAAGCGGAGGTAATTTCCAACAAACAGAACGATCCAGGGGTATCACGCATGTGCGCTGATTTATCCCTTGCACGCAGTAAATTGGGATACAAACCCCATTTTTCCCTTTCCGAGGGGCTTCGCCTGACTATAGAACGCGACTCACGGTTCCAGCAGGAATCAGCGGCCCAACCAACCGTTTAATTTAATTCTATCGTCTTCGATATTTCAATTTCATCTAAGGAGATTTCCCAAATGAACGTCTCAGCAGTTGTCGGTACACAGTGGGGTGATGAGGCAAAAGGAAAAATGGTTGATCTATTGGCCCAGGAAGCGCACATCGTAGCGCGTTTCAACGGTGGGGACAATGCCGGACACACCGTCGTCAACCAATATGGAACTTTTAAGCTCAGGCTTACTCCAAACGGTTTTTATAATCCAGATACGATATGCGTCATCGGACCAGGCGTGGTCGTTAACATGAACACGCTTGCTTCCGAAGTGAAGACAATTAAGGAAAAGGGGATCGATCTAACAGACCGCCTGTGGGTCTCGCCGCGCTGCAACGTGGTTATGCCGTGGCACCCCATGCTTGAAACAATATACGAAAGAGCCAAAGGAAAAGCTCAGACGGGTACAACCAAACGCGGCATGGGTCCGACCTATGCCGATAAAGTCAGCTACAACGGTATACGGCTACACGATTTTGACAGCCAGGAAGTGCTCACACAAAAAATCCGTACCCAACTGGCCATCAAAAATACCATTTTTGAAGCCTTCGGCTTAGAACCTTTGAATATCGAAGAAATTCTGGAAGAAAAAATTAATCAATATGAAGGACTGGGGGCATTTGTGCGTAAATCCTTCGGTCTTCTGCACGAAGCGCTGTCAAAAGGCGATCATATACTGCTTGAAGGGGCTCAAGGCGCCCTGCTGGACAACAACTGGGGGACATACCCGTTCTGTACTGCCTCCGTACCGCTGTCAGGAGGGGCGTGCGCTGGTCTTGGAATACCGCCGCATAAAATCTCGCGCGTGGTCGGTGTCGCAAAAGCATACACAACACACGTTGGCGCTGGACCGATGCCTACCGAACTATTTGATGAGGTCAGCGAAACGCTCCAGCAGGCGGGACAGGAATTCGGGACGGTGACCGGAAGAGCCCGGCGCTGCGGCTGGTTCGACGCCGAATTAGTACACTTCACCTGCCAATTAAACGGCGTGACCGAACTGGCATTGACAAAACTAGACGTGCTTGACACGCTGCCTGTGATTAAAATTTGTATCGGTTACCGCTCGGATGAAAGCGGAGAGCAGCTGCGTCACTATTGGGAGGGCGACGCGCGCTGGCTGGAGGCTTGCGAACCTGTGTATATCGAGCTTGAGGGGTGGGGGCAATCCACAAGGGAGGTACGCGAATTCGGAGGACTCCCTTTGAATGCCCAGGCATATATCCGTAAAGTTGAAGAACTGGTTAGCGTTCCAATTAGTTTGGTTTCAGTCGGGCCAGCGCGCGAAGAGACTTTTTCGCTGTAGGTTTTCTTTCACCCTGGATTTCAAAATTATTAGGTTTCGAATAATTAAAATCCACTTTATTTTATAGGTGCTCTCTAATAGTTTAATACGCCAAGGAATTTAGGCCGACATTTCAATTGAATAATAACAAAGGAATATAGAACCTACGGATTCAAAATCCGCAAGTTTTCTTCTGCTTATTTCTCCTTTGTAACTGCACGCCCAGGGGTTCAGAGTATCCATAAGAGAGCTGGGTTCGGCTCTCGATTGGGGTGAAAATTAAAACACGCTACGCCTAGATAAAACGGCTTTTTTTTGGTTTGAATTGTTAATGTTTTCATCACGAATTCAAAACAAAATCTGCTAGGAATTATTTATAACAAATTACTACGTGGACAAGCTCTAACCAAACTTCGAATCCGTAGGTTAGGCGCTTGAGAATATTGATCATCCTGATGGAACTGCCCCCTTATAGAATAATAGACCCTCTTATCTTTTTCTTGAGACCGCTTTAAAACGAATTTAAGTTATCCTATTTATTAGACTATATTTTCAACCATATTAATGGGATTGCCATTTATTGCTCCAAGGAACGCAGGGATTCTTCCAGAAAAAGACATCAGGTTTTGGAATTCCTAGTAATTTTAATGAGAAACGCCTTCACTCAATGGAAAGGGCAGTACTGGTTCGCCAGGTTTTATCCGCTGCAGTTGTGTATCCTCGGCATCTAGTTTTAGCAGAACCACAAGATTTTCCTGGGCAGTTTTGTATACATTCTGCATGTCAATCGAATTCATATTATCCCCGCATTGGTGGTAATTTGGCTCCGCATAAGGTAAACCGCCGATACTCAACACTGATGGTAAACCGTGCTCCCAATACGCATAGTTATCAGACCACTGGCCATCCGGGGAACACAACCGCCAACCGATATCGATCCCATATTCAATCCTTGCCGAGTTGAAGAGTTCTGAATGACGCCTGGTTTCAGGATCACCGTTGTCCCAAAGGCAGTTCATATGTTGGGGAGCAGCTTCCGACCAACCATTCCCATCCAAAATCAAAGCGGCCTTTATTTTCTCTCCAGCCGCAGCGATTTGATCTACATGGTAGCGGCTCCCCCGCAGATATTCCTCCTCTCCCACATAGATAACAAAACGGATTGAATGGCGGTTCGGATAATCTTTGAGCACCCGCGCTATTTCGATCACAGCCGCCACCGCTCCAGCGTTATCACTCGCTCCAGGAGTAGTTGCCACAGTATCCACGTGCGCGCCAATTTCGATGAAAACATTCGGGTATTGGCTGCCGCCCTTAGTTGCCGCCACATTATATGTCTCATGCCAATCAGGCAGCCATTCTTTGTATGGCGTGTATCCCATCGCCTCCAAAGTGTGGAACACATATTTTGAAGAGCGGATCAAATTATGGTTATAGTAGGGCTGCCCCCCTATAGTGCAACGGTCATCAATGAAGATGCGGTTAAAGTCATGGTGGCGCGGTCCATATTGGTTGACCAGTATGCTGGTAGTTTCAGTTATACGAGATAAATCCATTATTTGTAGATAATTTTGGGTTGGGTCTGTGTGAACTGTCCCGACCAAAGGTATGTATAAGTACACTTCATCGGGCTTGTCGCCCGGCGATTTCGGGTCAGAGCCTCCCTGGTTCGCAATTCCAATATCAGCATTTGCCAGCGATTTTTCAGGCGGGCTGATACCAAGAAAAACTATCCCGATCAAGCATATAAGAATATATCTAAAGATATACTTCAAAAAACCAAATTCTCCCACCAGTTTGTCCTCTCCACATTAATCTAAAACTTTTGCTCGAATTTCACCCGCCAATCTCTTGGCCCGCTCAGGCGCATCACCAACATATGCCCGGACGTCCATTAAACCGGCCAACTTTTCTTCAGGGATGTATTCCAGGATTTCCGGATCGTTCAGCATACGCTCTTCCAGGGTGTTGCTGCCAGTTTCCCTGACATCACTCCAGGCTTGCATTGAATGACCTCGCAGGCGTTCGTGCATGACCTGGCGGTCCGCCCCAGATTTCGCCAACGCCATTAACACCCGCTCCACCCCGGCGAATTGACCGTAAGTTGACAGGTTTCGTTCCAATGCAGTTTCATATACCTGCAGCCCTTTTATGATAGCAAAGCTGGTTATAAGCAGCTCATCCGCGATCAAAAACGATTCGGGCAGGATAACCCTGCGGTTGGCCGAATCATCCAGGGTGCGCTCAAGAGCTGAATGAGCAGCATTATCCCATGCCGTGCGAGGTGCCTGAGCCAGCAGGCGTGCCAGAGAATCGATCTTCTCGGCGTTAATTGGATTGCGTTTAAAAGGCATCGCCGATGATCCCACCTGCTGATCCCCAAACGGCTCGCTCAATTCCCCTATAACAGGTGACTGCAGTATGCGCAGGTCCAGCGCAAATTTATGCAGTGAAGCGCCCAGGCCGGACAGCCCGCATAACACCTGGTAATCCTGCTTACGGGAATAGATCTGGGTTGTCACTGGATAAAAAGGTAAATCCAACCTGGATGATATTTTGTCTTCAAATTCAGCAAATTTGTCCTTCCCGATCAGCTCCGAATAAGCTGCTCCTGTACCGACCGCTCCCTTAAAACCTTTACCTTTGATTGCCTTGCGGTTGGATTTTATGGTCACAAAATCAAACAACAGGTCTTGAGCGTAAACAGCAAGCCGGTATCCCAGCGTGCTCGGTTCAGCAGGCTGCAGGTGTGTAAAAGCAATGATTGGCGTCTCTGACCATGTTTCAATCTTTTGAGCCAGAACCAGCAATAACTCGCCTAATTTTTCTAGAACGAGATCCATTGAGGCGCGCATTCTTAAAGCATCCGAATTATCCTGAATATCAGCTGAGGTTGCTCCCAGATGCAGAATTTTTCCACCTTGCTGGGATTGTTCAGCGAACACCTTTAATTCCGCCATCAAATCGTGGTGGATCTGCGCCTCGATTTCCAGCGCTCGCTGCATATCTACCTCATTTTTATGGGCACGCAGGTCAGCTGCCTGTTCCACTGTTACCAGACCAAAATCCGCCTGTACTTCTGCCAGCGCGGCCCAAATTTCCCTCCACAGCAGGCGCTTGTTCTTTTCGCTCCATATCATGCGCATCTTTTCGGATCCATAGCGCCAGCTGAAAGGAGATAGATATTCATTATGGTTCTGTTTCATACACACATTATAGCCATAAGCTAATCGCTGGTAAATAACCCACTGCCTGATAACCCCAAAAGATGCACTGCCACTTAGAAATACCACGCAAACTCTTCTCAGGAAAGACAAACCCCTCTCACCAACATCTTCGCAAATTCGTGTTGCCGCTTGTACTCTTATCCCTTACAATTACCCGCATGGATAAAGGAGATCATCTGCCGCGCGACTTCTTCTCCCAGCATGCGTTAAAAGCAGCCCGCCGACTGCTGGGAATGCGCCTGGTCAGAATTGAGTCTCAAACACGTATCTCAGGGATTATTATAGAAACTGAAGCTTACCGGGGTGAAGAGGACTTGGGATGCCACTGCCGCTCAGGTCACACCCCGCGCACCCAGGTCATGTACGGTCCGCCCGGTTATGCATACGTTTATTTCACTTATGGGCAGCATTGGATGCTGAACTTTGTTGTCGAAAGGGAAGGATACCCTGCTGCCATTTTAATCCGGGGCATACAACCGGATGGTGGAATTCAAAGCATAGCTTCTCGCCGCGCGAAGCAGCCTCCAGCGCAGTGGACCAATGGACCCGCAAAAATTTGCCAGGCCTTAAATATAGATAAAAGCTTTAACGGAGCAGATATATGCGCTCCAGATGCTCAGTTATATGTGGAAGAAAGTGTTTCTATTCCAGAATCGTGCGTAACTACTGGTCCCCGCGTGGGGTTAAACACCGTACCAGAACCGTGGAAAAGCATCCCCTGGCGTTTCTTGGTCACAGATTATCCTTTCGATTCACTCGGTACATAAAGGGTTTTGTTATTTATTTAGTATCCATTTAGATTCGTATCATGAGAATCATGATAATCTTATGTAACAATCTTTTAGGAAGCATAGGATTTGAACTCGGGAAGCCCAATTAATCCAGAAACTGTTTGAGTTCTTTTTAGTAAATAACCTCACAGCACATAGTGTTTTTCGCTGTAAATAAATCTACTATTCAGGAGTAAAGCATGAAAATTCTCGAAGGAAAAACAGCTCTCATTTTTGGTGTCGCCAACAAACGCTCGATTGCCTGGGGCATCACCCAGGCATTTCACGAGCAGGGCGCGACCATTGGACTGAGCTATGCTGGAGAAGTATTAGAACGGCGCGTGGTACCGCTGGCAGAATCAATTGGCTGCACGTTCGTCGAACCCTGTGATGTAACCAGTGATGATGAGATCAATAATGTGGCGCAAAAAGCCAGGGATGCCTTCGGTGAAATCGATATTCTGGTGCATGCGGTTGCATTCGCAAACCGGGATGAACTCACCGGACCGTACTACAACACCTCCCGCGATGGGTTCCACATGGCGATGGATATCAGCGTGTACTCTTTCACCGCCCTGGCGAAGGCCTTCCAACCGATGTTCCGCCCCGGTGGTTCCATGGTCACGTTGACATATTACGGTTCAGAAAAAGTATCCCCCCACTACAATGTGATGGGAGTCGCCAAGGCCGCGCTGGAAGCCTCCACGCGCTATCTGGCATACGACTTTGGACCTCAGGGAGTGCGGGTAAATGCCATCTCCGCTGGTCCGATCCGCACACTGGCTGCCGCGGGCGTATCTGGATTTAAAACAATGTATCGCAAATTTACCGATGTAGCCCCATTGCAGCAGGGTATCACTGCTGAAGATGTCGGCCAGACAGCCGTTTATCTTTGTTCTGATATGGCCGCTAAAACTACTGGCCAGGTTGTCTTTGTCGACTCTGGTTATAATATTTTAGGGGTAACTGAACCTCTCGATAAGATGCTGTCTGACTGAAAGCGGATATGTTTCGCAGGCGTGATGATGACGCACTCCCTTCCATAAAACCTGCCCCCACTGAACGCGTCACCACGGTGTTGAGTTCGGGAATTATTTGGAAGGGTTCTTTGAGCGGGAGCGGCGGGGTACGAATCGAAGGCGCATTCGATGGAGAAATCTCCTTGCGGGGATTGTTGGTCATCGGGGAAACCGGGCGGGTCACTTGCGACCATCTGCGCGCCAATGTGGTAATCATTGCCGGCGCCGTCAAAGGTGACATAACCGCCGAAAAAGTCGAGATACGGTCTACGGGCCGCGTGTGGGGGAACGTTGTTGTCGCCTCTTTCTCTACCGAAGACGGGGCATTTATGCGAGGTCAGATCAGGATGGAGGACCAGGTTGAAATCGGGGATACCGCTGAACCTCTGAGAGATATTCACGCCTCGGATGACGATCAATCCCACCTGGTTCAAGGTGAATAGTCTAACCTTTTTTAATTTCTCGAATAGCTTTTCTAGCTAAATAATCCACCCGCTGGTTGTACCGGTTTCCAGAGTGACTACGTACCCAATGCCATTGGATATCGTGCTCGCTCAATGCTGTATCCAACCTTTTCCATAATTCAACATTTTTTAAAACGCCTTTCTTTCGTTTCCAATTCCGTGCGCGCCAGTTACCGATCCATTCCGTGATCCCACGTTTGAGATATTCAGAATCGGTATAAAAATCTATTTTACAGGTCTGTGTGAGCGTTTCCAATGCCTCTATCGCCGCGGTTAATTCCATCCGGTTGTTGGTTGAATCTTTTTCTGAACCGCTGATTTCCTTGCGTTTCGATTTGTAGATCAACAATGCAGCCCACCCCCCCTTACCCGGATTAGGATCACAGGCGCCATCCGAATAAATAACCACATGTGGAAAATCATCCATAGTTTCGATCCATCAAACAGTGTTTTAGAATTTACCGCTCTTCATGGCATTGGGCTTATCGACGGTGTTAATGTAGATGTAAGATTTGCTTCGGAAGTCGCGGTAGGGGTGACCCTCTGAGTATTCGTAATCGTAGGTGTTTTGCTCGCAGTTGGTGTTATTGAAGGGGTCAGTGTTGGTGTGTCCAATAGTCCGCTCTTTACCGGACCCAGGTGAAGATCGTGCGCCGTTTGATCCAGAAATTTCAACAGTTCAGGCACATTATCGATTGTGAAATATGATAAGAACAATTGCCGGGATGCATCTCCCAAAGCCCACCGTACGTTCTTCCAGGAGGGATATCCAGGTTCTGATCTTGCAGAAAAAAGCGCAGATACCGCCTGTGACCACTGCGGATTACGTTTATTGTACTCCTCCAGATAATCCATTGAAGATGCGCGCACCGGGAGCGTCCCCGCTGCTTCGATTATCTTTGCCTGCTGTTCTGGTCCGGTCAACCATTTCATGAACAACCAGCTTGCTAATTGTTTCTCAGGTGTGGAGGGAAACATATTTAATGATGGTCCAAACACATCATAAGCAGGCGCCCCATTTGGAGATGGGAACGGAAGAGCAATCCATGTATCATATTTTCCTTGTGCCCGAAAAGCCTCCCGCAAGTATTTCAAATCGCCTACATGTGCGGTTGTAAACAAACCCTGCCTGGTAACGAATTCATCTTCTGGAATCTGGCTTGCTGGCAGCCAGGCGCAGCCGTCGTCATACAGGTCTTTCAAGAAACGGAATGCCGCCTCATTCTGAGGAGTGTCGAATTCATAAACCCGTTCGTTCTCCTCAGATTCTCCTGAGTACAGGACCTGACCTTCAAACGCGTAAATCCACCCCAACATTGTTGCATAATCGGTTGATATAATCCATCCCCCACTGCCATCATTTTCATCGTCCTCATCTAACAGGTTAGCATAATATGCCGCGCAAGCCTGTTCTTTAAACTCATCCGGATTTTTTGGGCTGCCTTCAAACCCCAAATCCTGCGCCCAGCTTTTATTGTACAGGAGAATCTGGCCAAAGCGCTGCACGGGTATACCAAACCGTTTTCCATCAACAATATCATGTTCCCAAAATACTCTGTAAAAATCTTCCTGTTCCTCAAGGCTGAACCCCCAAGCCGGATCATCCACAAAAACCTGCAGATCAAACAGGGCTGATTCCTCATTCCATTCCTGAGCCTGGTGTAGATATCCCATAACCACATCCGGTGTTTCACCCGAGGGCAGCGTTTCCTTAACTTGTTTATCGATTGAATTGGGGCTACCTTGGTAAAACGATTCGACCTCAACACCCCATCCATTGTTTTCATTAAAATCCAACACAATTTCTTCAACCGCCTCACCAATATCACCTGACCAGGAATGCCAGAAAATCACCCTCTCATCCTGCAGCTTTTTTAGATCAACCTCAATCGATTCGGTTTGGACAGGTGTTGGATTCTCAGTCAACTTGATCGTTGCGGTTGGGTGCGCCTTTGTTGCTGTCGATGTCTCCGATATAGAAGTATTTACTCCTGTCTCAACCGGGGGATTGTATTCTGGCTTGCAAGCAGCCAACAATACCAGAAGAATCAGAAATATTAAATTGATGACATAGTGGTTTGCTTTCTTGTTTAACAATTGTTTATCCAGGTTAAAAAAATCTAAACACAGTTCGAAACACAAATTATAGCCTAACAATTCATTCAAGACTTCATTTACAATTTAGCAAATCGAATTTTATTAATACAATAAGAGTGTCAGGATCATACCGAGCAACGCCACAACTGGGGTTACAATTGATAGTAACCCCACATATGATGGTAGAATGAACTGATCGCTGGATTTTGCCCTTTTGTATTACCTTCTTTAAATAGTGATCATCATCACCCAGTATCTATAGTTCCTGTCAGGTTTCAAATATACTCTTTTTGTTTATACTTTTTTGAATTTAAGAGAGTATCCGATTCTGAGAGTATCCGGGTACAAAATTTGAAGGAGCAAAAGCCGCTCAATTGCTCATAAATGGTATACGCTCGATGATTATTATTCCAGGGGATAAATGTTCAACGGGAATATTGATATGAGTAAGAACTCGTGGATGAGATACTATTTTTTACTTGTTTCTTTTTCCGTATTATGTGCCGCTTGTCAAGCGGAGTACTCTGAACCTGATCAAACGATCAAACCCGAGGATCCAGTTCTCACGAATCAGATGCAGGTTGAGCTCGATTCCACACACGAGCTAAAAAGCACAACAGATCAAATTATCGTCCGTACAGCAGACCCAACTCCTGCTGACCCGTGGGCGGAGATCGATCCATCGGGACAAAAGATCCTACTATGGCATAAATTTTCCGGTGTGCATCGCAGCGCATTTGACAAATTCGTAGCGGATTTTAATGAGAGGAACGAATGGGGGATAACCGTTGAGGCGCAGTCCCAGGATAATATGGGAGAGATTTTCAATAAAATGTTGAATGTAATAAACACTCCCGACACACCTAACCTTGTCATTGCATACCAGGATCAATCCGCCGTTTATAACCTGTACAATGGTTTAGCGGATCTGACGGGTTTGGAACACAGCCCCAGGTGGGGACTTATGGAAGATGAAAAATCTGATTTCTTCAAAGTGTCCCTTCAAGGAGATATTTCACCCCTGGCTGATAAAAAACGCCTGGGATTCCCCTTTTCCAGTTCCATGGAGGTTTTATATTACAACAAAGATTGGTTGGCAGAATTGGGGTACAGCGGACCCCCAGGGACTCCTGAAGAATTTAAAGAAATGGCTTGCAAGGCTGCTGAAAAACCCTTCAGCAAAGCGGAGGATGAGGACAGCATGGGATATGGCTTATGGATTAACGCATCTCGATTCGCAAGCTGGACATTTTCCCACAATGGGGATGTTTTCGATTATGATAATGAGGAATACTCCTTTGACAATGAAGCCTCAATACAAGCAATGAGATATCTCCAGGATTTGATTCTACGTGGCTGTGCCGCAACCACCACCGAAAATTACGATGATCAAGCACTGTTTGGAGAGGGGAAATTACTTTTTACTACAGGAACCAGCACAGGTTTTCCTTTCTACGAAGGGGCAATTGACGAAGGTGAACAGTTTGAATGGGACATGGCTGCCATCCCCTTCACAACTTCTTCCCCCATCCAAAATGTCCACAACATCAGTTTCACCATACCCAGCGCCAATCAGGAAGCTGAATTAGCATCATGGTTGTTCTTGAAATACCTCGCCAGCCCTGATGTGCAGACCGAATGGGTAAAATCGAGCAATTATATTCCGGTTCGTAAAAGCGCCGCATCAGGATTGCTTGATTATTTCAACGAAAATCCTGAGTTCATTTCGGTTTATGCATTGCTGGAAAACGGGAAGGTTGAACCAGCCGTTCCGGGTTACGATTTTTTACGAGAATTGGTCTCCGAATCTATGAGCGCCATTTTTATCGGTGGAGATGCGGAGTCCATATTATCAGAACTTACCGATGAGGCCAATACAATTCTGGAGGACCAGTATACAATACCTCTTTCAACTTTAGAGGCTATCCCAATGAACGCGCCAGATAATTGACCAGTTATGGTGAAATAAACTGTCAAACCATTTATAATTAATGGACACAAAATATCTAGTAGTCATTAATGTTTTTTATAGAGGTCAGAAAGGTCAAACAATCCAGTCATTCCAATAAAGAGATAAGGATCAAATATGCTCGAGATAAAAAACCTTACAAAAATTTATGAGGGCGGAGTGCTTGCTTTAGACAACGTTAGTTTTTCCGTTCAACCTGGTGAGTTTCTGGCTGTCATCGGGTTGAGCGGCTCGGGGAAGTCGACCCTGCTGCGTTGTATCAACAGGTTGGTTGAGCCGACCGAAGGTCATGTTCTTTGGAAAGGTTTTGATGTGACCAATGCTAATCAAGGTGAACTGCGCCTCATAAGGCGCAAGATCGGGATGGTCTTTCAGCATTTCAACCTTGTCTCGCGTTCTCCAGTCATTACCAATGTACTTTCCGGCCGGTTGGGATATATCAGCCCGGCTCTAAGCCTGATCAACCGTTTCCCTGATGAGGATACTGAAAAAGCTTTAATGCAGTTAGAACGGGTTGGAATCACTGAACAGGCATATAAACGAGCTGACGAGTTAAGCGGTGGGCAGCAGCAGCGCGTCGGAATTGCGCGTGCAATGATCCAGGATCCTGAAGTAATCCTTGCAGATGAACCGGTCGCCAGTCTTGACCCGGTTTTAGCACACACCATCATGCAGTACCTGGAAAAAATAAACCAAGAGGACGGCGTTATGGTATTGTGCAGTTTGCATTTCCTTGACCTGGTTCATAGGTATGCGGACAGGGCGATAGCGCTTAATGAAGGAAAATTGATGTTTGATGGATCACCAAAATCAATTGACGACGAGAAATTCAAAGAGATTTACGGAAAAGAAGCCGAACGTGTCGGGTGAGGTAAAACATCGTGGAAAAGAAACCATCATTATTGAGATCATTTGTCTTTTGGATTGTTGTATTTATTATTCTGATAACCCTGGCTTACGGATTCCAGGTAACCAAAGTTAAATTTTGAGGAAACCCGTTCTGAGCAGCGATTAACCCAATTAACGCGGCATCATCCGAGCATTGGCTCACCCTGATATTATTGAATATGAAAAGGCTGAGATAAATGTCGAAGCCCCGGTTTATCTCCCGTGTCCGGAGGGCGGTGTCCCGGCTTATGAACCCGACCAGAGCGGAGCGTACCTGGTATTGGATCCACCTTGTGAAGACGCTGGCGAATTCATTGTTGTCAAGGGTTTTAACTTTCTGCCCGGAGTTAGAGGTCCTTTAAATTTTATGCCTCCCAGCGGCGCCTCACTAAATATTGGCAATTTTCAGGCTGATTTTAACGGCGAATTCGAACAAAGGGTAAAGCTACCCAAAAGACAACCGGTTGCTGAGGCACAATTTATGCGCGCTATTTCGCGCCAGAATGTTGGATTACCTCGTTTCACTCCTGTTGCGCATGCCACTTTTGGCAAGATCATCGAAACCGTCTTTCTAGCGTTGCTGGCGACCATATTCGGCATCTTGCTGGCAGTTCCGTTAAGTTTCCTGGCCGCTCGCAACCTCATGAACGATGTAAAAAGTCCCATCGCCAGCGTGGCATTGATGCTTATCGGCTGGCCGCTGGGTATGGGTTTAGGTATCATGCTCACCCGTTGGGTTGCAGAACAAAGCACTCTGTTTACAGACACCCTTTTAATTAACATTGTTGGTCTGATTGTTTCTGCGGCTGCCGCATGGTTCCTGATACGCTGGGCGATTCCTCCCGAGGAAGAAGAACAGCCGAGCCTTCCAATCAGGCTAATGCGCATTGTGTTCTTACTGGTAGCGACAGCCTCTGGAATTCTTTTTGCGCTTCTTCTGAGCAATCTATTATTTGTTGGCGGGGAGGCATTGGAGCAAGCCCTTGGTGTGTTTGGCTTTCTTGGCAATTTCATCGCTCAGACCGGTGAAATCGTCAGGATGACCACTCCGGTCTTCGTGGCTTTGGCGGCTGGCGCATTAGTTGGAAACCTGTTCAGCAGGCTCGGACAAATGATCAGCGAACGTCTCCAGGAAAACACTCTGCGGATTTTTAACTTCTTGACTGCAGCAGTTGCTGGAGCATTTCTTTTCGCAATTCTTGGAGCTATGATTGATTGGCTGTATCAAATTAATGATCCAATGAAAACGCTTTGGATACCGGCTGCGGTTGGAGCTGTTCTGGGAGGTTTACTTTCACTGCGCTATGGACCTAAAGATTTGGTGCCGATAGGATCTGTGATTTATATGGTATTACGCACCATACTGAATGCAGCCAGATCCATCGAACCGTTGATCTATGTTATCGTATTTGTCGTTTGGGTCGGTATCGGACCGTTTGCGGGAGCTTTGGCGCTTGCCTTGCATACCATCGCCGCCCTGACGAAATTATATTCCGAACAAGTAGAGAGTATCCTGCCAGGTCCACTGGAAGCGGTAACCGCAACCGGCGCCAACCGTCTGCAGACCATCGTATACGCAGTCGTCCCGCAAATCATCCCGCCATATATTTCATTTACGATGTACCGCTGGGATATTAACGTGCGCATGTCGACCATCATTGGCTTTGCGGGCGGCGGCGGTATCGGTTTCTTGTTGCAGCAGAATATTCGTCTGCTTGACTACCGCGCTGCTGCGGTGCAGATGCTGGCGATCGCATTGGTTGTCGCCTCTATGGACTACACCAGCGCCCTGATCCGCGAGAAATTCGTTTAGACTTAATTATTTATCGCAAATAATCTTTGGGATCAACTCGTGTGCCCTCAAACATCATTTCAAAGTGAAGGTGAGGGCCACTTGAGTTGCCAGTATTTCCCACCGCTCCGATCACATTCGTCTGCCAAACACTCTGTCCGCATCCTACATAGATACCGCTCAGGTGTGCGTATAGTGACTGCCAGCCGTTCCCGTGATTTATTACCAGCACGTTCCCATATCCCCATTTATTCCACCCGGCATACACCACAACCCCATTATCAATAGCGTAAACTGGATCACCTTCATCCCCGTCCAGGTCAATCCCAGAATGGTTTGCGTTAGGATTAAAATCATATCCAGAGATATAGCGGTTGTTCACCGGATAGATAAACACACCCGCTCCAACTGCGCCGGCCGATACAGTTTCACAAGCGCCTGGACCAAGCACCTTGGCAACCGATGGATCGTCGAGTGGAATGACCGGCGCGCTCCAACTGACAAATTCGCGCCTGCCGCCTGGGATCACAATTCGTGTTCCGGCTTCGATGTTTGGGTTTGCCCAGTCACCTAATGCCGCGGGGTCAAGGTGATTCCCTGGATATTCAATAATCTCTTCCGGCGATACACTGAAAAACTTTGCCACGCCATTCAAACCGTCCCCGGCCGACCATTCATAATAAGCTCCATTTACCGGGAGGATATTCAATTCTTGATCGGCGAACAAATTATGTGGATTGTCCCCCAACACATATTGGTTAGCCCACAGTATTGTTTCCGGTTCCAATCCAAACTTATCTGCGATTCCGATTAATGTGTCTCCCTTCTTCACTGTGTATTTCAAGACATCACTGCGCGGTCGTGAAGGTACATCGGTGTGCAGCCGTGCTTTACGAGAGATTCCCTCAAGTGGGACACTCTCGGATTGGAACGGTGGAATCCCACTATAAATTTCCTCAGGCATCGGAGATGGCATTGCGGCGGCAAAAGCTGGGTTTTCAGGGGGATTTACAATCTGGGCTCGCAAGTAAAACTCCCTCATACCCCACGCGACAACCAGTATTAAAACCACCATCAATACGTGTGTACCCAGGCGAAGAGCTCTTTCCCCCAAAGCGGCTTTCGAGAACCTGTTTCCCAGGGTATTTATTTGGTTATTCTCATGTCCGTTATTGTCTGGAGAGAGTTGATTTTCTAGCGGATCTTCTTCAATCATTTACCGGTTCTCCCGAGGCATAATAACAAACCCCGGAATATCCGTCAAATTAAGGTCCTGTTAAGCCTTCGACAGCCTGTTGCGCGGCTGTTTCAGGATCAGACTCCTCATTGAGAATCTGTTCAGTCGCTTCTTTCAAAACCTGTCCAACGCTTGTAAGCACATCCGTAGAAGGTAATATTTGGGCGGATAAAATTATCTTTTCCAACATTGGTTTAACTTCAATATTGGACCACACTTCTAACGAACTTTCCCGGGTTGGTAATACACCCGCCGCTTCAGTCCATTCTCCAAGGTAATCACTATCGGTTAAGAATTCTGCCAGATCCAGGCTCAACTCCTGATGTTCAGGCTGATGAGCGGGTATTGCCCAAACCCAACCGGATGAGAGTGTATAGGGAATTCCATCGTGAGTTGGGATTGTAGTAAAAGCCGAATCTCTTGGTTTATCATCCAGGAAACGGTTGGTCCAGGTGATGATTAAATCAGCCTCTTTTTCGTTATACATCTCCCAGATCTGGTTATCATCCTCGTGCTGGGTCAACCATAACGGAAATACACCGATTTGTTTGGCTTCCTGGTAAAAGATCAGCACTTCTTCTAAGATCTCTTCATCTAAATGAGGGCGACCCTCCTCATCCCGGACGGTTCCTCCTTTTGCCTGGTACTGGGATAATGTGAAAAGGGCTTGCGGATCTGCTGCAGGGAATACCAATGGTAATGTGTTATTTAAAATGGCGCTCCAATCTGCCGGCGGCGCGGGTACAGCTTCCGGTCGATAAACAAGCGCAAGCGCATCCCCTGCAAACGGAAGGCCGTAGGTTCGATCCTGAATTTGAGCCAATGAACGCGCATAATTGTACCAATCTGGATCTATTATAGCTTCATCCAGCTGGTCTAATGGGTGCAGCAACCCTTTTAGGGCAGCCGTTTCTAAGTCCGCATTCGGCAGGGCGATAAGATCGGGTAATGCTAAAGGCGCGGCTGCGCTGGTCGTAGAAAGCGATTCCAACAATCCGGCAGGGCCGCTCACGGATTTAATTCGTACTTCCAACTGAACACCTTCATGCAGATCAACAAATTCTACCAACCTCGATCTGAACAGCAAAGCGGCGTTAGTATCGGCTTCAGGATCCATTTCTGGCGGAATCCAGATACGCAGCGGGATCGGTCCGGGTTGTGTGGGTGTACTCTGGGGCGTTTTATCTGTACCGGGATCCAAAGGAACTGTACCGGTAGGTTGAGCAGTGGCCTCTGAACCAGGTATGCCCGGCAACGGTGGGAGACTCTCACACGCGCCTAAGATAAACGCCGAGAAAAAGATGAGTATGTGCCAGATTCGCATGTTTTGTATATATTAAAATCCAGATAATACGATTGGAGCCATGAGCAATTCTATCATCAACGACACCGAATTTTGCACATCCCTAAAGTCCACCATTTCTGACGGCGTATGCAAATACCGGCAGGGGATGGAAAGACAACCTGCTGGAACACCTGCCCGGCTTAATTGAATAGCGCCCGCGTCGGTCGTGCCTCGTTCCAAAACCTCCAACTGGTATGGCAGTTGGGCTTTCTGCGCGGTTTCCACCATCCATTTCACCACGCGCGGGTCGGAGATCATCCTTTGATCGCGAACCTTAATGGCCGGTCCTTTTCCCAGGCTGACTTCCATTTTTACGCTCTTTGGTGTATCACCCGTGCGGGTAACATCAACCGCCAATCCCAGATCAGGCTCAATGCCAAACGCAGCCGTATTAGCACCCCGTAATCCAACTTCCTCCTGAACACTGAACACAAAGTATATTTCATGCGGAGATTCGACATTATCTGCATCCATCCGCCGCAGCGCTTCGATTAAAATTGCCGCGCTTATACGGTCATCCAGAGCCTTTGATACGATGCGGTCCCCCATTTCCAGCATGCCTCCTTCAAACACTCCTACATCACCGACTTTCACCGGGGGGTCACCCTGACCCTCCCACCCAAGGTCAATAAACAATTGTTCGAAAGTTAACGCTTTGCTGCCTCCTGCTGCCGTTTCGCTGCCAATCACACCCAGCGCGCCGTTTAAGAATCGCACCCTGCTGCCCAGGCAGACCTGCACATACAACCCTCCTATCGGCATGAACCTGACATAGCCTTGGTCATCAATATGAGAGACCATAACCCCTATTTCATCAATATGCGCGGCGACCATTATCCGCATACCATCTACAGCTTTTTCGCCTTTGCGAACGATTAGATTGCCAAGGTTATCTACTCGGACTTCATCAACCAATGGTTCAACTTCATTTTTAACGCAATCCCGTATACGTGACTTATATCCGGAAGGTCCAGTTACTTCGACAAGCTTACGGATTAGATTTTTCATTGGTGCTCCTCGATAATTTTTTTGATATACAAATTATTTATATTAATGATCCCAATTAAATGAATCGCGGGTAATCCCAGCCAAGCTGTGGTAGATCAATTTTTGAGTATTCTCCCAATCCGATATCCTGGCGATCGCAACTGCCGTGTGGATGTGCCGTGCCGGAACAGAAACGGAAATGCTCGGTATTCCACTGCGTTGCTTATGGATCGCTCCAGCATCTGTACTACCCCCTCCAGGCTGGCGAAACTGGTAAGAAATGCCGGTATCCTCAGCAGTTTTTACTAAATAGCTTACTAAACGCGGGTCAGAAATCGTTCCTCTGTCCGCGACATAAATAGCTGCTCCTTCACCTAGGCGGGTATTGTAACGAGTGTTCACCGTCCATTGATCTTCACCTTCATCCCAGCCAGGCAAATCATTTGCTGGTGTGCAGTCAAGCGCAATCGCTAGATCAGGATCAAGCGCGAAGGCTGCCACTCTGGCGCCGCGCAATCCAACTTCTTCCTGTACTGTAAATGCTGCCAATAGATCGATGTTTGGTGGAGGGTTCTGAAACACTTTGAGTAAAGTCGCCACACCAATACGGTCATCTATTGCCTTCGCTCTAATAATACCCCCCTGATGGTGGAATTTCGTCGCAAACACTGCCCGGTCTCCAATCTTCACCTTGCCAGCATTCTCAGTTCCAACATCAATTCGCATATTATCCAGGGGAATATTGTTTTTTCTTTCAGAAGCCGATGTCAGGTGAATAGGCGCTGCTCCGACGATACCGGGAATATGATCGCTTCCGATGATCAATTCTTTGGCGGGCAGCTGCTGCGCTGCTATCCCCCCGACAGTCTCGAATCTAAAAACCCCTTCTCCTTCATCGTTGGTCACCATGAGACCTACTTCATCCATATGTGCGGCCAGCATCAATCGCATACGGTCATCACCATCACCATAACGCCTCGCCAGCACATTACCCATTGCATCCACGCTCACCTCATCAGCAACCGATCGCACCTGTTCTAATACGATCGCACGCACTTCACCTTCATCTCCCGACACGGCACATGCGTTGCACAGCCGCCCAAGAACATTGATTTGATCATTATTTACTTGCATATTATTGCTATCCGGCATTTATTTAACTCCAATAGAACGAATCATAATTCTGTATCCCAGGCCAGCTTTTTCATAAACCCATCATCCAGCTCAACAATAAACTCCGCCAATAAACGAGCCGCTCGAGTTATATCCTTCAGGACAACCATTTCCACCGGAGTGTGCATATATCGCAGCGGTATCGAGATTACCATTGTCGGGATCCCGGCTGCTGCGACCTGCATAGCAAAGGCATCTGTACCCGAATGGCGGGGGATCGGTTCCAGGATGTGGGGTATTTCAAACCGTTCAGCAACCATTTTAAATGCCTCGTGTAGGGCCGGATGAATATTTGGCCCCCATCCCAAAGCCGGACCCTTACCAAACGGGACAGTCATATGTTCTTTGGTCCCTGGTCCAGCGCCGTGAGTCACATCGATCGCTACCGCGAGTTTGGGATTCAATTCAAAGGCGGAAGTATATGCGCCGCCGAATGTCTCCTCCTCCTGGACAGTGGCAGCTGCCCAAACATTCCATTCGAACGTACGCTCCCGAAGAATAGTTAAACAAGCTGTCACGGCAGCCACGGAGGCCCTATTATCAAGCGAATGGCCAGCTAATATATCTTTTCCCATTTCAATTGGGGGTTGGTCAAAAGAGATCAGATCTCCCACCTGCACTTTACTTTCAACTTCTGAGGGAAATAAACCTACATCGACCAATAAATATTCAAGCGGTACTGCCCTCCCGTGCAGGTGCGGTGGAAGCAGGTGTTTGGGAGGCAGCGTAATGGTGCCATCTAACTCCTCGCGCCCGTGAACGGTTACAGCCTGCCCGGGTAAAACACGCCCATCAATCCCACCCATCTCTGTAACACGCAAGAAACCTTCAACTTTGCTTGTGACCATTAAGCCAATGGCGTCCATATGAGCGGCCAGCAGAATACCATCTCGTGGCTGCTCACCTGATCCTGTCTTCAAACCGTGCAGACTGCCCAAGCGGCTGGTATTAATTTCATCTGTAAGCGGTTCCCAGGCAGCGGCAACTTTTTGCCGTACCGGCGCCTCAAATCCAGATAAACCAGATGTCGAGATTAATGATTTTAGAAATGTAAATTTATCGTCCATAGTTGCTCAATTTTTGTTTTTTGAATAAAAACCTGTTTATGTCGAGTAAGTCTTGCTGTTTTGTATTCGGTGGTAATAACTGTTACTCATCTAACGTCTAATTACAATCATGGCGCTGGCGTTTCTGAAAATTCTGGTGCAGCGGTTATCGTTATTGTATTCGTAAGAATGACCGTGCTGCTTATCTCATCTGTATTCGTGATGCTGAGGGTTGGTGTAATTATGGAAGTGCTGGTGTATTCAATTGTCGCTGAAGGGGGTTGTTCACCTTCAAGAGTGGGTATAGGCGCTACACCGTTTGGCGCAGGTGTCCCCGTTTCAGTGCCAACCGGACTGGCCGTATTCGTTTGCGTCCATGTTGGAGTGGCCGTTAACCACATAATTTGTGTCGCCAATGAAGCTGAAGTAGGCAGGGGCTGCGCCAGCGTTCCAACTGCCTGCTGCAGAATTGAATTAATATTTGATTGTTTCCCGAGTAATACGGAAGCGCCTGTTTCTGGCATGTTCCACGGCGTAACATCATCCCAGCCGATCTGGTAGAAATTAAAATTATTCCCATCGTTTAAATGTAAAGCGAAAGGCACATATTTTATCAAATCAAGCAGTCCTAAATCAGATTGGATCGAATCGCCGTAACTGCTGTACCACTGGGGCAATCTCAGGAAGTTTTCTAAGCTTAAAAATTTATTGAAGAGTATTTTCAAAACTTCCTGCTGTCTACGGCTGCGGTCAAAATCGCTGGTAGTTTGTCGTTCCCTCACATAACACAATGCAACCTCACCGTTCATATGAAACAATCCAGGGGGTATGCCTCCACAATCATGAGGCATGGGGGTGCTTACCGTTACATCAATTCCCCCAAGATCGTCCACAATACGGATGAAGTCATCCAGGTGAGCCAGGGCATAGTGCTCTGGTCTAATACCAAAATTGTATTCGATTGTGTCGAACAACAATTGCGCGCCGCCGGCCGCATATACAGTATTTATCCGATCCATTCCAAGTCCAGGCTTGTAAACCAACAGGTCGCGCGGTATCGATATAAGGCTGGCTCTCCCCGTCTGACGGTCAGCAATCAAAAGGATAATCGTATCGGTTCGTCCCACATAAGGGGCAGAGTAATCCGTCCCCATCAGAACCACCACATCCACCGACGGTGGAAGATCAATTTTACTGACCGGTGGGGGTATCGTTGCGGTAGGCGTCGGTATTTGAGTTTCGATGGATACACTGGTCGCTAAACCTGTTTGTACTGGGGTGCTTTCAATGGGCTCCTGCATATCGTTCCCATATTGGAGGGTTACTGTTGGGGAGATATTCTTGGAGAGCGCGCCATCATTGGAAAGAGATAGAGATGTATCACCATCCATTATTACGTTTTCACTACTTTGATCACCAGAGCTGCAGGCTGCTAGTAGAAGAAAAACAATAACAGCAGCCAATACTGCCCGAATGATTTTTAGCCGGGTGTTGTTCAAGAATTCTCCAGTAGGCGTATCAGTTACTAAGGTACCCGTGATCGTTTCGGTGGGTGTGATTTTGGTATTTATAGGGATAGGAGTACCACTCGCAGCAGGAGTTTCGCTTGGCAGGACGGGGGTGTCGGTTTGTGTGGGTGTATCGCTGGATACGGTGGGGGGATTTGTTTGAGTGGCTGTGTTTGATGGCGTGACAGTCGCTGTCGAGGTAGCCGTTTGCGAGGAAGTTGGCGTAAAAGTCCCGGTAGGCGTTCCAGTCGATGTGCTGGTCGCTGTACCAGTCGATGTGCTGGTCGCTGTATGGGTCGGCGTTTGCGCCGTTTGAGAAACAGTAAGCATAGCTGTTTTAGTCGCTGTATCCGAAGGGGTTTGCGTAAGGGTGTTTCTGTGCGTAATCGTCGGCGATTGAGTTGCACTTGCTTGTTCTGAATCAGACATATTGACGAGCATAATTCCAGTGCAATAGCAAGGAATAGTCCCTAAAACAATCGCAACCAACACAATTCGCAGGCGATAACGGGCATTAGAAATCAAGTTCATAGGCCCAACTCAATGCGCAGATGATAACATCAGGCTGTTGGCATGACAAGTCGATAAGCGCTTTACTAATATGGGGCTCAATAAAGTAAAATCTACCCTGAAATAAATGATAAACTGCTTTCGAATGGATGATTATGAATTGGATATATCTTTCCCCTCACCTGGATGATGCGGCTTATTCATGCGGCGGATTAATATGGTCACAGACAACAGCTGGTGAGCAGGTGAGTGTCTGGACAATCTGTGCTGGCGATCCTCCGGAAGAGAATTTGTCAACACACGCAGCCTCTATCCATGATCGCTGGAATTTCGAAAATGATGCTGTCGATCAACGCAGGCTTGAAGACATCGAATCCTGCCGCATTTTGAACGCCTCTCACCGACACTTTCCCATACCTGACGCAATATATCGGGGCGATTTCCAACCCAAATCCACCTTCGAGGGCGGGGAAACGGAATATTTTTACCAGGAGCGAGATTCATTATTCGGCCCGCTCAATCCCGCCGAAGGTAAACTGGTTAAGAGCTTGAGCCAGGAATTGTTGAAAGAAATAAAAAGGGTTCCGGATAGTGTAAATACCAATATCGTATGCCCGCTGGCGCTGGGGAATCACGTAGATCACCAGTTTACCCGTCAGGCTGTTGAACGGCTGGATATACCCCTGCTTTACTACGCTGATTTCCCTTATGTCCTGGATGGTTTGGATAATTTGGATGGGCTGAGGGCAGCCGGCTGGCGTTCGACCTCATTCGAAATTAACCAGGATGCCCTGGGGGCATGGGTGGCAGCTATCGCCGAGTACAAATCTCAACTCAGCACCTTCTGGTCCGATCTGGATGAAATGCGCTGCGCGGTCGATTCTTATCGAATATTGATGGGCGGCGCTATAATCTGGCAGCCGCCCACATAGCCTAATTTATTAATCTTTATGCTTGCGCTAGCCCCGGAACTATGCTAAAATACCGCCGCGGCGCTAAAAAGGTGAATAAACCTTACTAAACGCCGCCTTCATTTTCACAAATAGCCGTGTTATCTAGACCGCTCCCAATGGAGTGTTTTTCTTAATATCTCGACAATATCTAATAAGGAACAGGTTATGCCACCTTCATATCTAACGCCTGAGGGTCATCAAAAACTAACAGACGAATTGGAGTACCTGCGAACCACCAAACGCATGGAAGTCGCTGACCGGTTGCACGAGGCGATGGAAGGCGGGGAATTAATAGAAGATGCGGAGTACGAAGCCGCTAAAAACGAGCAGGCTTTTATCGAAGGCCGCATTCAAGAACTCGAAAGGCTGCTGGCGAATTGCAGGATTATCAAAGAAACCGGTAAAAAGGACATCGTACAGATTGCCGCAAAGGTGACCATCCAGGAAGATGGCAACGATCCCGAGACCTACACGATTGTTGGTCCGATTGAAGCAAACCCCCGCAACGGGAAAATATCCAACGAATCCCCTTTAGGGCGTGCGTTAATGAACCATCGCGCCGGAGAAACAGTCACAGTAGAGGCACCCAGCGGATCTTTCACTGTAAATATTGTTAAGGTTAGATAGTTCATGGGTCGAATATATCGCCCCGCGGATTTACATCTGGCGCGGGGCTTTTTTTTATGTAATATCTCTAGCATCGTATTATGGACATCATATTCACCTGAGCGTAAAATATAGACTGGATAATATTATGAGCAATTTTACAGAATTAGAACAGAACCGGCTTGACAAAGTAGAGCGATTACGGGACCAGGGCATTGAACCTTACCCAAATCGGGTAGAACGTACGCATAACAGCCAGGATGCGATTTCGGCTTTTGAGGCGCAAGAGAGCAGCCAGGAGGCTGATCCCATCCGTGTCACACTTGCCGGCCGCATTCGTTCCATGCGCCCGATGGGTAAAATCGTCTTCGTACACATTGAAGACGGCAGCGGACGTGTGCAACTCTTCCTGCGCGCCAACGATTTGGGAAAAGATCAGTTAGACCTGTTCAAACAAGAATATGACCTGGGAGATTTTGTTCAGGCCAGTGGTGAGATGTTTCGCACGCGCGCCGGCGAGATCACGCTGCGTGTCGAATCATTTAAAATGCTGGCAAAGTCGATTACACCCCTTCCCGCTGCCAAAGATGAGCTTAAAGATGGTGAAATCGTACGCCACGCAACTCTCACAGAACCCGAGCTGCGCTACCGCCAGCGATATGCAGACCTTGCTGTAAATCCTGAAGTCCGGGATATTTTCCTGACGCGAGCCGCTGTCGTACGTGCGCTAAGAGAATTCCTTGATTCGCATGAGTTCGTAGAAGTGGAAACTCCAATATTACAGCCTATTTATGGCGGCGCGGCTGCGCGTCCTTTCATTACCCATCATAACCAGTTAAAACAAGACCTGTACCTTCGAATTTCTTTCGAGCTGTACCTTAAGCGACTTTTAGTGGGCGGCATCGAACGGGTTTACGAGATCGGGCGTGACTTCCGCAACGAGGGCGTCGACCGTACGCACAACCCGGAGTTCACCCAGATCGAGTTTTATTGGGCTTATGCTGATTTCCACGATGTTATGGAGCTTACCGAGGCGATGGTCAGCTTCACATCCCAGCAGGTTTTAGGGACACAGATCATTACATACCAGGGTCAATCGATCAACCTGCAGCCTCCCTGGGGACGAATGGAACTTCGCCGGGGTTTATTACATGTTACAGGCATAGATATCGACCAGTACCAGAAATTCGATGAATTATTTGAGGTTATGAAATCCAAAGATCTTGATCCAAACCCGAATGGGACCCGCGGCCAATTGATTGAAGGCCTGTTAGGAAATCACCTCGAACCAACCCTAATCCAACCCACAATTGTCTATAATTACCCGCGCGATATTTCTCCACTGGCCAAAAGTTTACCCGGAGACCCAAATACCGTGGAGAGGTTCGAAGGATACATCGGTGGGATGGAAATATGCAACGCATTCACCGAGCTGAATGACCCGCTCGACCAGGAATCCAGGTTTCTGGAGATGGGACGTGATTACGACGTGGATGACGAAGACCGCCATCCGATGGATGAGGATTACCTGCAAGCCATGCGCTACGGAATGCCTCCCAACGGCGGTTTCGGCATGGGCGTCGATCGCCTGACAATGCTGCTCACAGATACACCAAATATTCGTGAAGTCATCCTGTTCCCTCACCTGCGCAGCCGGGAAGAATAGTTCAGAGGATAACCGGATTACTTGACTCTTTGGAATCCTTGGGTATAATCCCAACCATTCAATAGGACCTGACGAGCACGGAGACCATTAACCTGCTATGCTTTTCAGAGAGCTGTCGCCGGGTGAAAGGCAGCAAACATAAAAGGTGAAATCCACTCCGTCGGCTAAAAAATTAGCCAGTTAACCCCGCAGGGTTATACAATTCGTAATCATCGAGTTGTTCGGCGTAAGGGGTTCGGGATCGCCCGTTAGCGCGAACACAAGGTCAATTCATGTTGGACAAGATGGTATCTTGTCCAACTAGTTGGCGAAAGCAGGTGGCACCACGAACGCCCCCTCGTCCTGCGTGAGAGGGGGCGTTATATATTCCTCAGCTGATCTACCGGATGAGCCCAAAAATCTTTATGGGTAAAACTAAATAGGATCGCTGAAATCTTTTTCGGAGGTGCACTAATGATAGACATAAAACTGATCCGTGAACAACCTGAACTGGTTCGTAAAGCGCTGCAGGACCGCCAGGAAGATCCATCAACGGTCGATAAGGTATTGGAATTAGATGAACAGCGCCGGTCTTTTATCCAGCAGGTTGAAGCGCTCAAAGCAGATCGAAATGTGGTCTCAAAGGAGATCGGGAAAAGTAAAGATCAAGGCCAGCGTGAGGCAAAGATTGAAGCGATGCGATTAGTTGGTGACCGCATAAGCGCACTTGACCAAGAACTGCGAGAGATGCAGTCCGAGTTCGATGTACTCATGTCCACCATACCTAACATACCCAGCCCAGAGACGCCATACGGTACCAGCGAAGAGGACAACGTTTTCGATGAACCAATTGGCGAAGAACCTGTTTTTGGTTTTGAACCGAAGCCGCATTGGGAACTCGGTCCCGAATTGGGTATCATTAACTTCGAACAGGGCGTCAAGATCACCGGCTCACGCTTTTATGTGCTCAGCGGAGCAGGCGCACGTCTGCAGCGAGCCCTGATCGCATGGATGCTGGACCTACACAGTCGCCAGGGTTATACCGAAAAGTACCCACCGTTTATGGTCAGGAGCAAAACTTTATTCGGCGCCGGACAGCTTCCCAAGTTCGCCGACAACCTGTACAAAGACCATGAAGAAGATCTGTGGATGGTTCCCACCGCCGAAGTGCCGCTCACCGGGATTTACATGGATGAGATCCTTAACGAGGATGACCTACCTTTCCACTACACCGCCTATACACCCTGCTTTCGCCGTGAAAAAATGAGCGCCGGACGGGATGTGCGAGGCATGAAACGCGGCCACCAATTCGATAAAGTTGAGATGTATATTTACTGCAAGCCTGAAGATTCATGACGCGCAGTTCGAAAAGATGGTTGCGGATGCCGAGAGCACCTGCCGGGAACTGGGGTTGAGATATCGAAAAGGTAAACTGTGCACCGGCGACCTGGGGTTTGGAGCGAGCATCACTTATGATATTGAAGTATGGGCGCCAGGTTCCCAGGAATGGATGGAGGTCTCTTCAATCTCCAACGTGACCGATTTCCAGGCGCGCCGGTCAAATATCCGTTACAAAACAGGAAAAAGAGGGCGCAATGAATTTGTTCACACCCTGAATGGCTCTGGGTTAGGGCTGCCGCGCACCTTTATCGCCGTGTTAGAAAATAACCAGCAGCCTGATGGATCCGTTATCGTTCCCGAAGTTTTGCGTCCCTGGATGGGAGGGATTGATGTCATAAGTCCGGGATAAACCGGATGAACGATTTATATGAAGCTTCCCTGCTGGTACTGGTCCAGCTGGTTATGCTGGTCGGTTGGATAGGTGAATTCGTTCCCGGTATTCCCGGGTTGTTCATAATCTGGTTAGCAGCCCTGGGTTACGGCTTAATCGCCGGTTTCTCCACCCTTGGTATCGTGCTCTTCATTCTAATCACATTGTTGATGATTGCCGGTTCAATACTCGACAACGTGCTGGTAGGGGTTGGCGCTCATAAAGGGGGTGCATCCTTGCTCTCGATCGGGGTGGCCCTTGTAGCATTCGTCGCCGGTACAATATTTTTTCCACCGATCGGAGGCATTATCGCTGCTCCAATCGCGGTCCTGCTGTTAGAATTTTTACGCCGCAAGGATTTACAGCAAGCCTGGTTGGCTGTGCGCGGCATGGCAGCCGGTTGGGGGCTGGCATTCGCCCTCCAATTTGGGGTTGGTTTTTTTATGATACTTTTATGGTGGCTGTGGGTGTGGAAGGGATAAAAATTTGTCAGGGCAAGTAATAAACCATGCCAACCCCCATGCGCTCCAGGCCTTCATTTGCCCAGTAGGCGATCAGCTGTGAATCATCGTCGAGCAGGGAAAATAATTCAGGAATCGATCGATGGTCGCCAATCTCCGCTAGAGCGCGTACTGCTTCCAGGCGCGCCTTTGGGTTTCCAACCTCAAGGACCTCCAGGAGTGCCGGAACCGCTCCTTCGCCAATTTCCGTCAACGCATCAGCAGCCAGTTCCACGACTAGATGATTATCATCGTTCAATGCATCAATCAAATCTACTGCTGCCGCTGTATGAGGTTTTTTACGTAAGCCCAACGCTGCACACTGCCGTACGTATTTATCCTCATCACGGAGCGCCAAACGCAAAAGAGGTAGTGCCGTACGATCAGAGATATCAGCCAGTAAACGAACCCCCCACCATCGCTCATCTGCATCTTCAGAATCCAGCAGAACACGGATTGTCCGAAGTACTTCATCAGGTTTATTCTGTCCCATTTTAGCAATAGCCCCCACAGCGGATTCCGCTGTTTGGTCATCCCCGCCAGTCAGTTCCGTTATTAGATTGTGTAATTCATTGTCCATTAAATCTGGATTCAGTCCGGTGGTGGGATCGGCAAATCACCTGCTTCAACCTCAATCCACTTATCCCCTTCATCAATCAACATTACTGGAATGTCATCCCGGATCGGATACTTCCTGCCGCAGTCCTGGCAAATAAACCAGGTCTCCTTATAGAAATCAAGCAGACCGTCCTTT
Source organism: uncultured Chloroflexia bacterium (assembly GCA_963753725.1). Classification (GTDB taxonomy): domain Bacteria; phylum Chloroflexota; class Anaerolineae; order Anaerolineales; family UBA4823; genus CAVWDI01. Next base: position 179,645 of record CAVWDI010000021.1, read on the forward strand.
TCGCGCACGCAGTTCGGACATCTTAGTATTTCAATCAAATCCTGACTGACCATTTCGTTCTCCCAAACTTTTGTATTTAGTATAAATTATACTGTCAATAACAAAAAACCTTCTGATGATTTCGAAAGTTCGGAAGGCTTAAGTTTACCCCTGCGGTTGCTACCTTTTCCAGAAGAATTTTGTGTCCTTCAGCTCTGTTCCTGGACCATACTGGTAGACATCCTGCCAGGGCTGGTAATGTGTGGTGATCACGTCATCATACAAGATAACGCCGCCGCGGGTGACGATCCTGGTAACGGTCACATCTGCGCCTTCTGCCGCCCAATCTACCTGTTTGATTTCACCTTGCGCCAGTTCGGGGTTTTCTTCGAACTTCGGTTCAGGCGGTTCGACGACATTCATCGGACCACTTGAATCCCATTCCACTTCACGCCCATCCGATGTGGAATAGAATTTCCAGGTCAGAGAACGGGTGGTCGGATTAAAGTAAGTTTCCATCAGCAGCCAGTAAGGCGTATCGTTCATGAACTTAAAATCGACCAGTGGAACAAAAACCGTCGCATCCAAACCTGCCATATTATCATCATGCCCATTTACAGTCTGCTCGTAATACCCTACCCGGTAAGCGTGCGGGTAGCGCTCCACGATCGGATAACCGCCAAGGAAAACCGTCCTGAATAAAGTAGTGCTCACCTGGCACACCCCGCCGCCAACCCCCTTGATGGTCCGTCCGCCAAAAATAATCCAAGCTTCTGAATAGCCGCTGTCAAGGCTGACATTGCCCATCGTATCGGCCATCGAAAACGTCTCACCCGGAGGCACAAGTAGTCCATGAAAATTGGCAGCCGCCACCTCAATATTGTTCAGCCGTTCACTTATTGAACCGCGGAAGTAAGAAGTATGCCAGCTTACCAGTTCCGTTATTCCCAATTCCTCCCCGCTCGTATCATCTGTAATCTGCGGTTCAACGCGGCTTACATTCAATGGGATATTGTGCTCTCCGCCGGGCACTTTTTGTGTGATGTCCTGTATGGTGGCATGCACATCCAGGATACGCCCGATCACTGCCGGCTGGATCACTTCCAGGAGGCGGGTATCGTCGTTAAATATAAAACGAGCGTCTTGCGGATAACGGGCAATATCCGGACCTAAGGCACTTAAATAGGTATTTAAAGCCTTTTCGTCGAAATCCACCTGATATTCAGCCCCCTCTGGGGTCTCAACTCTCTCAAACACTAACATCCTTCCCAGCTGGTCAGCTTCAATCCGCCAGGGAACCTGTTCACCTTCAGATGGATCGGGCAGGTATAGTGTAAGCGGTTGGCTCACAATACGGCGCGCAGTTTCCGCGGCTTTGCTAACATCCTGAATGTGCGGCGGGATTTCCTCAACCTGTACGGTTATTAAAGCATCCGTCATAGCCTGCATGCTTTCTTTCAAGGAAGCAAGCGTCGCACGCACATCAACTTTACGCCCAATCTGTCCTGGATTTTCAATCACGTTTACCCCCTCAATCTTCAAGGAGGCTTCAATTGTCGCTTTATCTACCTGCCGGGCGATTTCGTTCACGTATTCAACTGCAACAGCCTCATCATAAACCAGCTGCGGAGCTAGGTCGATCCCAGAGCGCCATGCCTTCATCTGGTTGAATAACCGCGAGAATGGATCACCGCTGCGGCCTGTATTGTATGCCGCCCGCGCGCTGGATTGTGCATCGAAAACCAGCCCGAGCTCTTGCGGTTTGGCGGTCCACAAACGCCCTCCCTCCTGAAACACAACCTTCCCATCCAATGGATAAGTCAGTTCTTGATACAAAAGACTGGAGGCCTCATCCACAGTTGATCCGGACAGTTTCACGCCTGCAACAGAAACGCCAGGATATATCTTGCCACTGAAATACAGATCAAATGCCAGCACAAGCGCTCCAGCAAGCAGAAAGAAAATCAGCGCGCCAGCAGCCAGCGCCGCAAATAGCTGGAATATTAATGGCGGCAGCGATGATTCCTTTTTCCGAGAGTTGGCTCGAACGGTCATGATTTTAAGGTTATATATCTTTATTCATATTTCTGTTCTTGGATAGGACGTTGCAATTCTACCAAAAAGAGCTGTTTTTTCAGGCTGTTGTAGCCAAGCCTTAAACAGATCATAATCATCCACTAATCTTATCCAAATCTATTCACTCGAATAGTGAATAACAGCCATTAATATGAATACTTGCATCCTTTTTGAGACAATCACCCGTAATCATATGTGTGTAGTAAAATAGACTCGAATGTGAATTCATATAAAACAGACTCACCAATTTATGAAGGAGGTATAAAATGGCATACACAATGGATACGACATTCGGCGATATTCTGAAAGATCCAAAGGTTTAACCCGTTCTCGATCAGTATATCCCGGGTGTAGCAGACAACCCGATGGTCTCAATGGTTCAGGGTATGACCCTGCAGCAGATCGTAGACAATCCAATGGCAGCTCAGTTCGGAATCGACGAAGCCAAAGTTAAATCATTCCTGAACGCAGCCAACAAGGTGGCCTAAACGGTCAAAACTTGCTGCTATCCTGAAGTCAGTTTTATTTCCGACGGTATAAGAAATAACCGCTCACTCTATTTTTGGGCGGTTTGTTTTTTTAGTTCGCATATAATTATTTAATCAAATGAAACCCTGAGGGTTTCGAAAACCCTCAGGGTAATTGTTTAATTTCGACCTCCTGTTAGTCACTATTGAGCAGTCCCATCTTTTCATACCCCTTGGCCATCTCCAGCCAACGGAAAGCCGAAACGTCATCTGGATTGTCGCTATAATTGAGCAACCCCAGTTCCTTGTATCCTTCAGCCATTGCATTCCAGCGATAGGCTGACAAGTCGTCAGGATTTGAATGGTAATTCAGCTTTCCCAATTTCTCATAGCCTTTGCCGATAGCGTTCCAGCGGAAAGCAGATACATCGCCTGAGGTCGTGTTGGTGTTGAGCATCCCCAACTTTTCAAAGCCCTTTGCCAAGGCGTTCCATCGGAACGCTGACACATCACCGGGGTCCGTGCTGATGTTTAGCATTCCCAGTTTTTCGTAGCCCTTTGCTAAGGCGTTCCAGCGGAAGGCTGATACATCACCAGGGTTCGTGTGAGTGTTGAGCATTCCCAGCTTCTCGAAACCTTTTGCTATGGCGTTCCAGCGGAAGGCTGACACATCACCGGGGTCCGTGCTGATGTTGAGCATTCCCAGTTTTTCGTAGCCCTTTGCTAAGGCGTTCCAGCGGAAGGCTGACACATCACCGGGGTCCGTGCTGGTGTTGAGCATTCCCAGTTTTTCGTAGCCTTTTGCCAAGGCATTCCAGCGGAACGCTGACACATCACCGGGGTCGGTATGGGTGTAGAGCAAACCCAGTTTCTCGTAACCCTTTGCCATGGCGTTCCAGCGGAAGGCTGAGATATCACCTGCATCAAGGTTGAGCAGACCCAGTTTCTGGTAACCCTCAGCCATCGCCTGCCAACGGTATGCTGTGATCTCAGCTGCCTGTTCGTAATCGAACTCGCTACTGGGAGCGCCGATCTCGTCTTCCGGTTCCGCTGCTAACGCTGATTTTGATCCTCCGGTCTGGCATGCTGCCAGTATGCTGACACTGAAAAGCGCCAGGATCAATAATACTGCTGTGGATACTCTATTCTTCGTCATTTCTCACACTCCTTTTTTGTAAAATCTGTCCTTTTATTTTGTTTTTTCAGCTCTTTTTTCTATGGCTTTACCTGCCGATTCTGCAATTCAATTTCTCGATCTATACACAGATCTTATTCAACCACCATTTATTAATCGCTCAACAATCGTTAAAATAACGGAGCTTCTTGAACATCTCATAATTTATTAATGAAACAAGGTTCCAGTCCATCGATGAAACGTCCATCCCGATAATTTCCTTATTTTTTCTCATTTCACACACTCATTCTCCCAATATCTTTTTCCTTCAGTTCTTTTTTGCTATGGCTGTTATTCCATTAGACGCTTGTTGATTTGTGTGCCTTCAATATAGCAAACGGTGCGCGCGGCAGCGTATGTTCCCGCGTTTTTAAGCGTATTTTTTAGATTAGAAAAGTTTTTTTGCTATATAATGAGGGTTAATGCAAGACCACGCAGTATGACATTACCCAGTCAGATTTATTAAACAGTAACCCAGGGGTGGGATATGTCCTTGAAAATTTTCCTGCTTGGGCAGTTCAAACTGCAAGCTAAAGACCTGACGGTTGAACTGCCCTCCAGACCAGCCCAATCTTTATTGGCATATCTTGCGCTTAACGCGGGGGTAACGCATAGAAGGGAAAAACTTGCCAGCCTGCTCTGGCCGGAAGCAACTGAGTCCAACGCACGCAGCTATCTGCGCCAGGCTTTATGGCGTATCCGTCAAACTTTTGAAAAAGGGTCTCTCAACTGGCAAGACTACCTGGTGATCAGCGACATCAGTGTGACTTTTAACGGCCAGAGCGGCTGCTGGTTGGACGCTGACCGACTTCTTCAGCCTGTCGAGGAGCATCAGGTAGAGCAAATCATGCAGGTTGTCGATTTCTACCACGGGGAACTGCTGCCCGGGTTTTATGACGAATGGATCATGTTAGAGCGTGATCGTTTGCAAGCTGCATATCATCAAAAGATGAATCTTTTGATTGAGACCTTAATCCAGAATCGACAGTGGGTTGAGGCACTTGAATGGAGTGAGCATTGGATCCGGCTGGGTCACACACCCGAACCCGCTTACCGCGCCTTGATGAGGTCACATGCCCAATTAGGAGACCAGGCAATGGCCAGCGCTGCTTACCAGCGCTGTGTGGAAGCAGTAAGCCGCGATCTCGGTTTAGATCCCTCGCTTGAAACAAAACAGTTGTACGAGCAGATTCTGCGCGGGGAACTAATCGAAAAAGATTCACCCTCGATTTCCTACAGCGACCGACCAATCCAAAAGCCCGCATTCATTGACCAGGAAGAACCGCTGCCGCTTGAAAAACCGCTCTTTGTGGCTCGCAAGACTGAACTGGTTCAATTGGAAAAACATCTCAACTTGTCTTTAGCCGGACAGGGCAGGGTGGTTTTCATCACCGGCGAAGCTGGCAGTGGAAAAACTGCCTTGATTAATGAATTCGCCCGACATGCGCAGGAAAGACACTCGGATTTGATTGTATCCAGCGGTAACTGCAACGCCCATACCGGAATCGGCGATCCGTACTTGCCTTTCCGCGAGGTGCTCGAGCTGCTCAGCGGAGATGTAAAATCCCACTGGGCAGCTGGTGCCATATCCCAGGATCATGCCCTGCGCTTGTGGAACACTTTGCCGCTAACCACAAAGGCGCTGGTGGAGTCCGGGGCAGATCTGATCGATACATTTGTTCCCGGGACATCTCTGGCTCAACGCGCCAGAAACTGTAACTGCATTGCCCCGGACTTGCTTTCCAATTTGGATAAACATGTTTCACGCCAGGAAACTGATCCCAATACCCGAAATCCATACCAACACTTCCTGTTTGGGCAGTACACCAGGGTGATACAAGCTTTGTCATCCAAAGCGCCGCTGCTGGTCGTATTGGATGACCTGCAGTGGGCAGATTTGGGTTCTATCAGTTTGTTATTCCATCTCGGCCGCCGGCTCGCTCGAAACAGGATCTTGATCCTGGGTGCATTCCGTTCGGAAGAAATTGCAATGGGTCGAGCTGGAGAAAGGCACCCGCTGGAACCGGTGGTCAACGAGTTTCAGCTTCAGTTTGGAGATATCGTCATTAATGTCAGCGAGGCGGATGGTCGTGAGTTTGTAGAAACCATTCTGACCAGCGAGCCCAACCACCTCGGAGACTCCTTCGGCGAAATGCTCTACCAGCAGACCCGCGGGCACCCGCTCTTTACAGTTGAGCTACTGCGCGGCATGCAGGAGCGCGGGGACCTGGTGCGAGATTCGGATGGGTATTGGATAGAAGGGCCCTCAATCGACTGGGAGACCATGCCGGTCCGGGTGGAGGCTGTTATCGCCGAGCGCATTGACCGCCTTGACAAGAACCTGCGAAATGCATTACAGGTCGCCAGTGTAGAGGGCGAAACATTCACCGCCGAAGTGGTGGCGCGTGTCCTCAATACCGATGACAGGCTGATGGTGCAGCGCTTCAGCAGCGAACTGGATCGAAAGCACCGGCTCCTACGCGCCAGCGCAATCATCAATCTGGGTCCTCAAAACCTTTCCCGCTACCGTTTCAGGCATTATTTATGCCAGAAGTACCTTTACTACAGTTTGGATAAAGTGGAAAGGGCTCACCTGCATGAGTATGTGGGGACCGCTCTGGAGAATTTATTTGCAAACCAGATGATAGATATCTCAACTACCGCTCCGCAGCTGGCGCGCCACTTTCAAGAAGCCGGTATCGCAGGGAAGGCCGTTCATTATTTGCAATTTGCTGGGGAAAAAGCCTTACAACTGAATGCGTACGAGGAAGCCCGCGCCGACCTGGACAGCGCCATGACTCTGCTAATGACACTGCCAGATTTGCAAGCGCGCAAGGAGCAAGAGCTCGCCCTGTTAATACAGTTGGGCATTACCTGGATAGGAATTGAGAGCAATGCATCACCTCGGGTGGAAGAAGTTTACGCCAGGGCTCGTCTGCTGTGCCAGCAGGTGGGCACCACCACTCAGTTAAGTCAGGTGCTGGGTGAGCTTGCCATCATTCACTACGTCCGGGCCGAACTGGAAAGTTCGCTTGAGATTATAGAAGAAATGATTAATCTGGCTGAAAGCTTTGGCGACCCCTTAGTAGTAGCCATGGGAAACTGGCTGCTGAGTTTGGTTCTTTTTTGTCAGGGAGAATTTACACGTGCCAGAGAACGGATCGGTATGGTGCTTGACTTCTACCAGCCTGATCAGCACCATAAACAGTTTTTAGCCCTGCGCGGCTCAGATGTAGGCGTGAGCGCCCTTGCTTATGGTGCCTGCTGTCTAATTTGCCTTGGTTATCCGGATCAAGCGCAGAGCCGTAGCCGTGAAGCCCTCAATTTGGCTCGAGAATTGGAACACCCATTTTCATTAGCCGATGTACTTTGTTTTGCGGGTTGTTTATTTAACGCTGTACGCCGGAATGGGGTCCCCCTCATGGAGTACGGAGCAGAACTCGAAATATTAGGTGACGAAAAAGTTCATGGATGGCGGGGCACTGGGACCTGCTACCAGGGTGAGGGATTGGCAATAGTGGGAAACCTTAAGGCTGGGATAACATTAATGCGCCAGGGGCTGGGAGTGAGGAAATCAACAAATGTTCTCTGCTGTTCTTCCGGCACTACCGTTACCCTGGCAGAAGCGTTGGCAAAATCAGGCCAACCAGAAGAGGGATTGAAAACTTTAGATGAAGTGCTGACAATGGTGGAAGAAACTGGCGAGCGTTATTGGGAAGCTGAGCTCTATCGCGTGCAGGCTGCGATCCTGCATTTATTAAACGAAGAGAGTAAAGCCGAAGCCAGCCTGAACAAAGCCATACAGGTCGCCCGCAAACAGAGCGCAAAAATGTGGGAACTGCGTGCTGCAGCTGACCTGGCGCGTCTTTGGCAGAGCCAGGGAAAAGTAGATGAAGCCCGAAAATTGCTGGGTGAGGTTTACGGCTGGTTTACTGAAGGATTCGACACCCCGGATTTAATTAAGGCCAAAGCAATGTTGGATAAGTTGGCTTAGGACCTATTATTTTCAAAAAATTTCATAAAAACAACAAGCTGCCTACGAACGTCGTTCGGTAAATATATCCACCGATACTGCCAGGATAAAGACAATACCTTTGATCACCTGCTGGTAATATAACGTCACCCCCATCAGATTGAGACCGTTAGGCAACATGCCAATAATAAAGGCTCCCACCACTGTGCTGGCGCTGACTGCTCCGAATCAGTATGTCGGACTATCTTAGAATGTAGTACAAATATTCGGGGAAAGTCAATAGCCAGCCCACCCAATGAATGATTGTAATTTTCCCAGCCCATGTAATTTGTAAAGGTTTCATCGAGGACGCCGGCAATATTATTATTCCAATCGACCAGGGCACCCTGAAAACCCGAAGCCATAAAAATGCCCAAAAAGAGCGCCGAATCTCACCTTTCCCGTGCACGCTTTGTTGTGTGGCTTGCAAGGACCAAAACCACTACCATTATCAAGGAAAGGATAGAAAATATTCATGTCCGCAATCGTCCTTATGGTAACGAACTCTCGCAGCACAAATCGACCTGGTGCGCACTCAAAAATTGAAACTATTCGGATCAGGCCCAATGCGCTTTCCTTCATCCAGCGCATCTAACAGATTCATGTCTGATTGTGAAAGTTCAAAATCGAAAATCTGAGCGTTCTCGGCGATACGGTTGGAGTGAGCCGATTTCGGAATCGTAACCACTTCATGCTGTAGATCCCAGCGTAGGATGATCTGCGCTGGGGACTTGCAATATTTTTCAGCCAGTTTCTGAACAACCGGTTCGGTGAGAATCTTCCCCTCCATTAAAGGACTCCAGGCTTCCACCTGAATCTTTTGGCTTTGACAAAATCTTAATAGTTCGGGTTGGACAAGGAGTGGATGGAATTCCACCTGATTCACACTGGGGACTACCTGGCATTCCCGCAAAATATCTTCAAGATGATCTACTTGAAAATTACTGACACCAATCGCTTTGGCGCGGCCGCTTTGATAGATCTTTTCCATCTCCTGCCAGGTTTCCTGGTAAAAACCTTCCACAGGCCAATGAACAAGGTATAGATCAACATACTCGGTCTCTAAGCGTTTCAGGCTTTCTTCAAATGCCGCCACTGTTCGCTTCCTGCGCTGGTCGTCATTCCACACCTTGGTGGTCAAAAAAATATCCTCACGCGAAATGCCGCTCTCCCGGAGAGCTTTGCCTAACCCGCGTTCATTCCCGTATATGGTTGCAGTATCAAAACTTCGATATCCGATATCCAGGGCAACCCTGACTGCCTGTTCAACTTCCTGACCATCGTCCATCCGAAAAACACCAAACCCCAACCAGGGCATTTTCAGCCCGTTGTTCAGCTGAGAGCAATCTTTTATACTACTGATCATATTGTTAATCTCCTAAATAGGCAAAGCGCCCAACGGCATCGAGCTCACCTGTGCGGATATCGCTTGGATTGAAAGTGTGATGAATTAGGGACGATGAATTGAGGGTTAGAAGACGTATCCTTGCGCTTCAGCCGCGCTACTCCAAGATGTACTTCTGTCATTCCCTGTTTCATTTCGGCTCAGTAATTAAATGTGATAATAATTTTCCCATCCCATATAGGTTGTGAAAGCTTCATCAAGCGCATTAGCCACGTTCCCCATGGTCATGGCTACATGGTGCTCAAACCCATTCTTGCAGATATATTTCATAAGAGACTGTAAATCTGGCACATGCGCCACGGCCCGGTGTCCAAAAGTGTCCAGGGGATCATCTGTCAATTGCCCCTCACCAGTATAAGTACGGATCACCCCATGTACATCATCCGTGCTGACGCGGGCATAAGTCAATGGTCCAGCACTTGCACGCCCAGCCATGGCACCATAAGTGTTCTGCTCGCCGATAGTGGTCCCAAGGATCGGAGCGGTCTTGATCTCATTGTTGGGCACAAAACTGTTGGCCCAGTTGCCACAGTGGAATAATACACAGCGATCAGGGTCATCCGCATAGTTATTGTTCCAATCCACAAGGGCTCCTGGAAAACCGGAAGCCAATTGCAAAGCGTACATCGAAACCACACCAGTAATATCTACCTCACATGCGGAGGGCATCAACTGGTCACTCATCATGCTCATGAGCGTACAGGCGTTGACTCCGTAATTCTTTTGAATCGAGGTCCAGCATTGGAAAGCGCTGGCATCCAAATCGTTTGCTTCCATCCAGTCAGAAATCACAATCCCCAGTTTTGCCATCCGAACGAGAAGTGGAGATGGTACCGTATCGTGCTTGGCATAGGCTTTGATTTCAGATAACTTATCTTGCACTTTTGCATCATCGTCTGATAGTTTTCCTGCATTACCAAAGATTTCAGAAAGATCTATTGTTGTTACGCTCATACCGTAGGCCTGCAAAAGTTTTTCGCTATAGCGGACCGTATTGAAGGCCGTTGGCCTGGCTCCAATTGCGCCCAGGCGAGCGTTACGGAGACCATTGACAACATGGCAAACCCGAACAAAGTTACGGATATCTGCTTTAAAGCTTTCACTCTTTGGTGAGATCGTATGTTGATTTGTGAGTGTAAATTCAAACCCATACTGGCGAAGATTGTTGCAAACCGATACTTTTCCACAGAATGCATCCCGCCGTCGAGCCACATCCAAAGCCGCTGGATCATCTGGATAAGCTTGCACTAAAATGGGGACCCGTAAACCAGAGAGTTTGATCGTATCGGCAACTCCCTTTTCATCGCCGAAATTCGGCAGCACAACCAAAATACCATCCACTTCATCCTGGTGCTTTTTGAATAATGCTGCACAAACCTTTGCATGCTCGTAAGTTTCAACTGAACCTAATTTTGTATCATCTTCACCAACCATGATGGATTTGATATCAAGTTCTTGAAACAGATCTTGAATATCTTTTCGGGCTTCTGTGACTAAATGATCCGGGAAGAAATCCCGATTACCAAATATCACACCTAATGTTGTTCTACTCATAATTCTCTCCTTTTCGGTATCCAGGTAACTAAAATACAACGCCAGATACCAAAATAATATTTGCGTAAGGGGTGAATTCTCCTGTTCGGATAATTGCTCGAGATGATTTTGTTAAATCTTTGAATTGTTCATGAGGTACAAAATCAACAGTAACGTCACCTATTAAACTCTGAACTCCAGATAGAATGCTAGGACTGATTTTTTTCATCTCATCTGCTACGATCACTTTTTCAACTTTCATTTCTGAAAGAACAACGCTCAGGGTGTCAATAAAACCGGGTATTCCCTTCACAAGAGCGAGATCGATACGGTGCACTTCTTTTGGAATCGGCAACCCTGCATCTGCTATGGTCAAAGTATCCATATGGCCTAATTCGGCGATCACTGTCGAAATTGGAGCATTAATTACTCCTGTTTTCTTCATTGCTCCTCCTGACTACTAAGAAATTCGCTTACCTCAGTGCGGGTTGGCAATGATGGTTGTGCACCCATTTTTGTCACCGTTAAAGCGCCAGCTGCATTTGCAAAATTACAGGCTTCATTAAGAGATTTACCCTCACCTAATCCAACCGCGAGCGCAGCCACAAAAAATCGCCTGCTGCAGTAGTATCCAGGACATCAACAGTAAATGGAGGCAAAAGCACCTCGTTCTTGTTGTCATCCACAATCGACACACCGTTACTACCCAGTGTTGTCACAACAGCATTTACCCCTTTGGATATCATGGTTCTGGCGGCTTCTTCTACCTCACTGTTCGAAGAAATATAATAATTAGAAATTTGTGATAACTCGTGTTCGTTAGGGATTAAAACATCCACCTGAGAAAGCAATTCCACATCTAAAAATCTTGCTGGTGCAGGGTTCAACACTACCTTTACACCTCGTTTTCTGGCCAGCCTGGCAGCTTCTAAGATTGTATCCAGGGGTGTCTCTAAGGGCATGATCAGGATATCTATATCCCCCATTTTTTTCCAAGCGGATTGTATATGATCTTTTGTGAGTGTAAAATTGGCACCTGATGCAACAGCAATACTGTTTTGCCCACTGGCATCCACTGTGATCATTGCAACACCAGTAGCATTACTCTCATCAATAAAGATGCAATCAACGTTCACGCCGTCAGTTACCAGTTTGGTTATTAGGGATTCCCCATAAGTGTCAGCTCCAACCTGACCAATTATTGTTACAGAAGCTCCCAAACGAGCTGCTGCCACAGCTTGATTGGCTCCCTTTCCACCGGGATAAGTAGAAAAACTGTTTCCCAAAACAGTTTCACCAGATTTCGGAATAGTAGGAACTTGAATAACTAAATCCATATTCAAGCTTCCTACTACAACGATATTGGTCATTATTATCGTTACCTCCAAGTGAGCGATCTTACTATCCGATAATCTATAGATAATTACTGCTTACAAGAATGATAAAATAAACTGGATCGCGTGGGCATCCTGACAACAGATACCCACGCGAAACCTTATTGCGGGTGGAGGTGATGAGATTTTTGGATGAGCCATCATCTCAAGCACCTTCACCCTTCCCCCACAAGAAAACGATGAACGAAAATGTTACCCAGTGCAACTGCCCGTCGTGCCTTTCAGTCAGTTTTCAAAGATTCAATTCTACACTATGGACAACTGGTTTTGCCGTTGGGGGCAAATTGGGTGTACTGGCAGGCATTTTCAGGAGTGAGCAGGACCATATCGATGGACTGCTTTTCAGGCTTGCCAGTTTCTCCGGACTTGATGAAAGCATCAGCCTGGATAGCAGCCTGGATCGCCATTTCAGCTACGGGTTGAAGCGCTCCCGCGTCGATCTTGCCAGCCATGATGGATTCATTCACATCATCGGAGCCGTCAAAGCCAACCACGATCACATCGCTCATACCAGCAGCATCCAACGCCGCCTGGGCGCCCAGCGCCATGGTGTCATTGCCACAGATCACACCCTTGACATCAGGGTTGGCCTGAAGCAGGCTTTCCATCACATCGAAGGCTTCGGTCTGACTCCAGTTGGCTGTCTGCTGGCCAACCATTTCCATGCCAGGCAAAGCGTCAAGCACATCATGGTAGCCCTGCGAGCGGACATGGGCGTTGGTGTCAGTGTCACGACCGGTCAATTCGATGTACGTACCTTCTTCGCCCATCAGACGGGCAAATTCTTCGGCCAGGATGGTCGCGCCCTGGTAGTTGTTGGAGACAATCTGGGAAACTGCGACGCCTTCTTCGCTGATCTCGCGATCCACGAGGAAGGAAGGAATACCGGCATCTTTGGCTTTTTGTACAGCCGCCACACTGGCGTCAGCTCCTGCGTTGTCCAGGATGATCGCCAATGCACCTTTGGCGATACAGCTCTCGAACAGTTCCAGTTGCTTGTTGGCATCGTCATCATGGACGAGCTTCAGAGTCTCATAACCGAGTTCTTCTGCTTTTGCGGCTGCAATTTCCTGCATCGTGCCAAAGAATGGATTCTCCACTCCAGGCACGATCACGCAGACCAAACCGCCACCTTCCACAGCAGCGGGTTCCTGCTCGGCGGCTACACAAGGCTCAGTGGAACCAGTGGGAGCAAAGCCTTTCGTACTGGCAGGCATTTTCGGGGGTGAGCAGGACCATATCGATGGACTGCTTTTCAGGCTTACCCGTGTCGCCGGACTTGATGAATTCGTCAGCCTGGATAGCAGCCTGGATCGCCATTTCAGCTACAGGTTGTAACGCTCCCGCATCGATCTTGCCAGCCATGATGGAATCATTCACATCATCGGAGCCATCAAAGCCAACCACGATCACATCGCTCATACCAGCAGCATCCAACGCCGCCTGGGCGCCCAAGCGCCATTGTGTCATTGCCGCAGATCACGCCCTTGACATCAGGGTTGGCCTGAAGCAGGCTTTCCATCACGTCGAAGGCTTCGGTCTGGCTCCAGTTGGCTGTCTGCTGGCCAACCATTTCCATGCCAGGTATAGCATCAAGCACATCATGGTAGCCCTGCGAGCGGACGTGGGCATTGGTGTCGGTGTCCCGACCGGTCAATTCGATATACGTGCCTTCTTCGCCCATCAGACGGGCAAATTCTTCGGCCAGGATGGTCGCGCCCTGGTAGTTGTTGGAGACAATCTGGGAAACTGCGACGCCTTCTTCGCTGATCTCGCGATCCACCAGGAAGGAAGGAATCCCAGCATCTTTGGCTTTTTGGACAGCCGCAACACTGGCGTCAGCTCCTGCGTTGTCCAGGATGATCGCCAATGCACCTTTTGCGATACAGCTCTCGAACAGTTCCAGTTGCTTGTTGGCATCGTCATCATGGACGAGCTTCAGAGTCTCATAACCGAGTTCTTCTGCTTTTGCGGCTGCAATTTCCTGCATCGTGCCAAAGAATGGATTCTCCACTCCAGGCACGATCACGCAGACCAAACCGCCACCTTCCACAGCAGCGGGTGCTTCTTCTTCTGCAGCAGCGGGTGCTTCTTCTTCCACAGCAGCAGGCGCTTCTTCTGTTGCGGCTGGCTGGCAGGCACCGAGTAACATACCCAGTACAACGAGCAGGCTTAGAAAAAATACGAACTTTCTGGTAGACATGTTCTTCTCCTTTATATAGGTGTGAGTAGAATTTTGAATGAACTGGAATTACACATTTTTTTCTGGCATTTTTATTTTATAAAAACCTCCTTTCTGAGAACATTGCTCTCAGGCATTATCGACCTCCGCCATTTCTTGTTGTTTCTGAAGCGCGATCCGTTCCTGCATTCGCGCCTGAACTTGATCAATAATGACAGCCAATACAATCACAGAGCCTATGATCACCTGCTGCCAAAAAGACGAAACACCCATCCTGACCAGACCATCACCCAGCACGCCGATAACAAAAGCGCCAATTATCGTGCCGCCGATGCTGCCGCTTCCACCAGCCAGCGAAGTACCACCCAGGACAACTGCGGCAATGGCAGTGAGTTCGAATAATACTCCGGTTTGCGGGTGTGCAGCAACCAGCTGTGAAGCAATGATCAGACCAACCATTGCCGCGCAGAACCCGCTGATGGCATAGACAATGGTCTTGGTGCGAAAGACACGCACGCCCGAAAGTTCGGCAGTGTGTTCGTTTCCCCCGATCGCATACACATGGCGACCAAACGGCGTGCGGGTGGTCACGATGTGGGCCACAAGCGCGAAGATCACCATAATCCAGATGGAGTAGTTGACTCCCAAAAAGTTGCCCGCTCCCAGAATCTCGAATCCGGTGTTGCCATACTCGGGACGTCCGATCAGGTTGGGAAAAGTGTAGCCATTATTCAGCAAGCCGGCAATACCACGCGCCACATAAAACATTCCCAGGGTGGCAATAAAAGGGGCGACATTAAAACGTGTGATGATATAACCAGTGAGGGCACCCACCAGGATTCCCAACGCGAGCGCGATCAAAATAATCATCCAGGTATGGGGGTAGATGATGACGCCAAGTTGCGGCAAGTTGATGCCCTCGTTGATCAGCAGGCCCGCGACCATGGCGATCATTCCCACAACCGAACCAACCGACAGATCAATGCCAGCGGTCAGGATGACAAAGGTCATCCCAATCGCCACGATCGCATTAATTGCCACATGCTTCGACATGATCACAATATTGCCGGTATTCAAAAATCCGGGTGACAACAACTGTAAAAACCACCGTGACCAGCATCAGCGCAATAAATGCTCTCCCGCGCAGCAGGAATTCCTGTACATCTAGTTTTGGTTATTCTGCGCTTCTTTTTTGTCTGCGCTGTTTTCGTTTTATTTTCCTGATTCATAGATGATTGCCTCCATTTGATGGGCCGTGGCCAATGGCTGAAGCCGTGACCAGTTTTTCTTCTGTAGCCTCTTGATGAGTGAATTCTCCGGTAATTGCTCCCTTCGACATGACCAGAATTCGATCGGACATTGCCAGAATTTCCTTCAATTCCGAAGAGACAAAGACCACCCCATATTTTTGCTCTGCCAGTCGATTCATGATTTCGAAAATTTCCGACTTCGCGCCAACGTCAATTCCGCGCGTTGGTTCATCGAGCAGCAGAATTTTGGGATGGGTTAACAATCCCTTCGCCACCACCACCTTTTGCTGGTTGCCCCCGCTGAGTGCAGTGATCAACTGTTGTGGATCAGCCACGCGGATGGATAGATCTTCGATCTGCGAATCCGCGGCTGATTTTTCCTTTGATGGATGAAAGTAGGATTCCCCTGAGGTATTTTTGAAGGCTGGCCAGCAGCATATTGTCCATGACCGATAGCGTGGGTACCAAGCCATACGCGCTGGCGGTCTTCGGGAACAAGCACAAAACCTGCTTGGATGCGATCCGGAAATGGTTTTTGCCGTCACCAGTTTCCCATCCAACCAGATGTTCCCGGTTGCCTGTGGAAGTGCTCCTGCAAGGCAGTCCACCAGATCGGAGCGCCCGGCGCCCATCAGTCCGTAAAGACCCAGAATCTCACCCTCACGCAGTTCAAATGAAACATGGTCAAGCAGATACCCTCCGCTAGAACGCGGCAGGGTAAGGTTTTCCACCTTGAGAAGCACATCGCCAAGCTGGCGTTCCTTGTGGGTGAACAATGCGGCTGGGTCGTGCCCCACCATATTCTCGATCATCCAGGGGACGTTCACGTTTTTGCTTTCCTCTTCGGCAACCTTGCGCCCATCCCGCAAGATGGTGATGTAGTCGCCGATTTGCAGGAGTTCCTCCAATTTGTGCGAAATGTAGATGATGGCGACCCCGCGTGATTTGAGTTCTCGAATGATACGGAACAATACTTCCACTTCGGCGGCGCTGAGCGCGGAGGTCGGCTCATCCATGATCAGGATTCGTACATCTTGAGCCAGCGCCTTGGCGATCTCCACAATCTGCTGCTCTCCAAGACGCAAATCACCTAAAAGTTCATCAGGATCGATCTTCTGCTCGAGCTTGCTTACCAGTTCGCGGGCACGCTGCTTCTGGGATCTACGCGCAATCAGACCATTCCTATGGGTCGTTTCGCGCGCAAGGAAGATGTTATCCACCACGCTCAGGTTGGCGCACAAATTCAATTCCTGATAAATAATGCCAATTCCCAGGCGGGTGGCATCGAGCGGGGAACGCGGATGGATTTCACTTCCATCGAGAAGGATTTTGCCGCTGGTGGGTTGTTCCACCCCAACCAGGATCTTCATCAATGTGGATTTGCCCGCGCCGTTTTCGCCAATCAGAGCATTGACCTTGCCTTTGCGAACGTTGAAAGAAACGTCCTCCAGCGCCACCGTCCCGGGAAAAACCTTGGTGATGTTTTCGGCGGTCAGGATGATATTTTCTGAAACTGTAGTCTCAGCATCAAGGATCGGGGTCAGATCGTGCATCGTTATTCTCCCAGTTCGATTTCAACCGGCACAATGCGAATTTCTTTCACATCGATTTGAAGCAGGTTGAACGTGCGGATGGTGAAAGCGCCTTTGAATGAAATGGTCTTGCCGACCAGATTGTCCCTATCGATGTCGCCAAGCACAGTGGCGAGAACACGTTTGTTGATTTCGGATCCCGCCTTCCCGTACTCGGTCTGTTCCTTGAAATCGCCAAATGTAATGAAACCAACCGAGTCGCGCACCGAGGTTTCATCACTGGGGATGCGGGTGCCGATATAGAGCAGCGCTTTGATGGGTCCATCATAGCCATCGAGCTCTACTTCCGCCGTCCCTAGGCTGGTTTCGGCATTAACGCTTACGATCTTGCCGCTGCCTTCCACCATGTAGACATGCGCCTCGCCGACAGTGATCAGCCCATATTGATTGGCAATGTCAATCAAATCGTCCTTGGGGGCTGTCCCGCTGGCATCTGGCTCCATTTCAGAGAGAATATTGGAAAGTTCCACCGCCTGCTCATTGAAAGTCGGCAATATTTGAGATTCCCATATCCCATCCACATAGGCAACGGGATCGAACGCTTCGCTTTGAACTGTGTTTTCAGCATCTTCGATACTGACCACGGTAAAACCGTAGAGTCCCGCGAGAATCAGAAATAGAAGTATTGCCACTGCAATGACGATTGAGGATGTTTTTAGTTTCATGGATCTATCCTTGTTTGGGTTGATATAAAACCTGCTGCACTGCTGCCTGCCAACCAACAGACAATTCGCTAACACGGGTTGGGCTCATAGAAGTTTTGTACTCTATAAAATCGGATGGAAGATTTTTCAAATCATCCAGGGATGAATAAATATTTAATCCAAGACATCCGTTAAAGACGGCTCCCAGCGCTGAAAGCTCGGGTGTCTGGGCTGCACGTACATTCAATTGATTTATATCAGCAACAAATTGCATCAAGAATCGGTTTCCTACAGCCCCCCCATCCGCATGGATATACTGCATCCCCACCCCGGCATCTTGAGCCATCAATGAAAGCACATCGCGTATACGGTAAGCAATTGACTCCAGCGCTGCCCGAACGACATGTGCTTTCGTACTATGCGGGGTCAGGCCAAGAATTGCAGCTTTGGCATTTGGTTCCCAATAAGGTGCGCTTAAACCTACGAAGGCGGGTACCAAATAAACGCCCCCATTATCTTCGACAGACTTGGCAAGGTTTTCTGTTTCTGCCGCGTTAGTAATGACCTCCATCTGATTTTGCAGCCAGGCAATGGTTGCACCGGTAAAATTCGTTATTCCTTCAAATGCGTATGTGGGTTCACCTTCATATACCCAGGCGATGGTGGTCACGATACCATTATCAGAAAGGACTATCTCACCACCTATATTGAGTAATACAGATGAACCTGTGCCGAAAGTTACCTTTGCAGCCCCTAAATCATAACAACGTTGAGCAAACAAGGCTGCTTGAGAATCCCCCATCACACCACAGATCTGTATGGGTGCTGTAAAAGCACCTTCGATATCAGTTGTACCAAAATGAGCACTGCTTTCTCGAACTTCTGGAAGGGCATGAATTGGTACACCAAAAATTTCACAGAGTTCTTCATCCCAGCGGAGATTTCTAATATCGTAGAGCAACGTGCGGCAGGCATTGGTTTGATCGCTGGCAAAGGTTGTTCCTTTCGTCAGGCGATAAATCAAATAGGTTTCTATGGTGCCAATCAATGCATCCCCATCGATTAGTTTTTTCTGGATTTCCGGGAAATTGTCAATCAACCATTTGAGTTTCGAAGCCGAAAAATAAGTGTCGATTGGTAAGCCAGTCTTTTGCTGTACGACCTCGTTCTTCCCAGACTTTACCAATGCAGCACAGATCTCACTACCTCGTCGACACTGCCAGACAATCGCATTATGGAGCGGTTTCCCAGTTTGTCGATCAAAGACGACGAAGGTTTCTCTTTGATTCGTAATGCTCAAACAAAGCAGCTCTTTCTCTGTGCATCTGTTTTGCTCGAGTAACGTTCTCATTGACTGTACAGTGTTCTGGTAGATATCTTCGGCATTATGTTCAACCCAAGCCGGACGAGGGTAAATCTGTTCATGAGGTATTGAAACCTTGTCTACCAGCATTCCACTCCTATCAAACAGCATTGCTTTGGTTGCTGAGGTACTCTGGTCAATCGCAATAATAAATTTCACTTGTAGACCTTAACCAGGATCAGGTCGCGGGCACTTTGAGCCAATCCTTCTGGTGTGATTCCGTAGTATTCAAAGACCTCATCCTGACTACCATTCACGATGTATTCATCCGGAATACCAATGATTTTAAAGGGGTTGTACAAACCTTCTTGAAGTAAGAACGATGCGCAGGCACTACCCAAGCCGCCGTGAACGCTGTGCTCTTCCACGGTAATGATTGCTCTTGAATTTCGAGCAGCCTCTATAATTGCACCTTCATCTAACGGCTTAAGCGTGTGCATGCTGATTACGCCACATGAAATCCCCTGTTCTTCCAGCAGCTTGTAAGCCTGTACTGCCCGAAAGACAGTTTCACCTGATGCAATGAAAGTCACATCAGATCCTTTATTCAAAACGATGGCTTTGCCAAACGCGAAATTAGTATTTTCATCATGCAAGTGGGGTACGGGTTTCTTTCCAAAGCGGATATATAGCGGGTAAGGGTAATCCACCGAAGATTCTATGGCCTTGCGAGTCTCAAAGTTATCTGCTGGCACAACGATGTGGATATTGTTCACAGCTTGCAAGACAGCGAAATCATGCAGTGAGTGATGGGTTGAACCGAGCGCACCATAGCTTACACCAGCGCTGATGCCGACCAATTTCACCGGGATATCGGAATAAGCAATATCATTCTTGATTTGCTCTAAAGACCTTGCCGTTAGGAAGCTTGCAGGAGAGACGGCAAAAACCTTTTTTCCAGTAGAAGCCAGCCCAGCAGAAACTCCCACTAGATTTTGTTCGGCAATGCCGACTTCCACTATCTGTTCAGGGAGTATTTGTCCAAAAGGTACGAGTTTTCCTGAGCCACGTGAATCTCCTGTTACGACCAGTAGATTTTTGTTCTGCTGGCCTAACTCCAGCAAAGTATCTGCAAAGACTTCTAGGTTAGATCTACCGAGTTCCATATTGAACCTGCCATGCTTCTTCCGCTAACTGCAACTCAGACATAGCAGCAGCGAATTCTTTATCATTGGTTACATGATGATGCCAACCAGCCTGGTCTTCAATAAAGCTGATCCCTTTCCCCTTGGTGGTACGCGCCAAGATCAAGTTAGGTTTACCACTTTCAAATGGGATCTGGTCGAAAATCCGAACTAATTCTGCAACATCATTACCATCTACCTCGCGTACTGCATATCCGAAAGCTTTGAATTTATCCCCCAGAGGCGCCAGTTGGGTTACTTCTTCTGTTCGTCCAGTAATTTGCAAGGTGTTGCGATCAACGATCACAACCAGATTATCTAATCCATAATGGGCAGCGCTCATTGAGGCTTCCCAATTGGATCCTTCTTCGAGCTCACCATCGCCAAGCAGTGTGTACACTCGATATGAAAGTCCGTCTTTTTTGCCTGCTATAGCAATCCCGACCGAAACAGACAACCCATGCCCTAAAGCGCCTGTATTGTGTTCTATACCGTTCACTTTTCGGGTGGGGTGTCCAATAAAATGAGATTGAAACTGATTCAACGTATCTAGTTCTTTCCTTGGATAGAACCCTTTATCCGCTAAAACAGTGTACAAAGCTTCCACTGAATGGCCTTTGCTTTGGATATATCGATCTCGATTAGGGTCTGTGAAATTAGCAGGCGACACATTAAGTGTATAGTTGTATAAGACATTTAGAATATCCACACAAGATAAATCACCCCCAGTGTGTCCAGAATTGGCATTCTTGATAATGGATAAAATAGTTTTCCGATACTGAATAGATTTTCGTGTTAGTTCCGGAATTGTTAGTTTATCTCGGCGAATATTCATAGCATTTACTTTGAATAATTATTCATAACAAAATATCTATTCCACTTATCGGTAGATTATCGCAATATTTTGGTTTTGTCAAGAGCATGAATAATATTTCGCACATTGATATTTATCCAAAATAGGGGTAAAATACGGGAATAAAATCGGAATCTCTGAAAAGGATATCTAATGGCCCATATCGACGAATTACGACTGATGACTAAAGTAGCCAATATGTATTATGAAGAGAACATGCGGCAATCAGAAATTGCCGAACAGCTCGGGTTGTCTCAGGCTGGCATTTCTCGATTATTCAAACGAGCCAGGGAAAATGGTATTGTTCGCATTACAGTGAACACTCCAACAGGCATATTTGTTGATCTTGAAAAAGAACTTATGGGACGATATGGTTTGCGCGATGCGATTGTCGTCGATTGCCAAAATGGCGATGATGAGGAGCTAATTCATAAAGACCTTGGTTCTGCTGCATCTTATTACGTAGAATCATCGATTAACAAAGGGGAAATCATCGCAATATCTTCATGGAGTGCGACACTACTTGCGCTGGTCAATTCGATGCACTCAATCCCACGCAAGAAAGACGTCAAGGTGGTTCAAATCCTGGGAGGTGTGGGAAATCCGTCTGCTGAAGTCCATGCAGCACGCTTGACAGGACGGTTTGCGGACCTGGTTCAGGGACAGGCGATCTATCTTCCTGCTCCAGGTGTGGTCGGAGCAAAGGCTACTCGTGACGTTTTCCTGGAAGATCCTTTTGTGCGGGAAGCGATGTCCTTTTACGATCAGATCACCATGGCATTAGTAGGGATTGGCTCTGTTTCCCCATCAACCCTGCTGGCCCAAAGCGGTAATGTCTTCTCTGATGAAGAATTAAATATGCTGCGCGAAAAGAATGCTGTAGGGGATATTTTGCTCCGTTTCTTTGATGCTGAAGGAATTCCTGTCGAAAGTCCACTAAACGATAGGGTTGTATCAATGGAGTTGGAACAATTGAAAGAAGTTGATCGTGCAATTGGTATAGCTGGTGGATCTCGCAAATATGCAGCCATACGGGGTGCACTTCGAGGCGGGTTGATTAATATTCTGATTACGGATAGCTGCACTGCAGGGCGTCTGATAAAAGAACTCGGATGATTTTTTCCAAGTATACGATTGATTTTACTCCATAAAAATTCAACTATCTTATTAATTATTTTGCTATAATGATTAATATCTCAATAGATAGCAACTTCTGAGGTGTTGGTCAGGTCGATTAAAGTTGTAACCATGGGGTAGGACGTGTCGCTGAAAATCTATTTGCTCGGACAGTTCAAACTGCAGTCCGGTGACATCCCTCTAGAATTACCCTCCAGACCGGCCCAGGCTGCGCTTGCATATCTGGCGCTGAATCCTGGCGTGTCCCACCGGCGCGAGCTGCTCTCCAGCCTGTTGTGGCCGGATGCGACCGAGAGCAATGCACGCAGTTATTTACGCCAGGCACTGTGGCGCATCCGTAAATCCCTGGAAAGTGGGGGAATCAATTCCGAAGATTACCTGGAAATAAGCGATATCAGTGTATGTTTAGATGACCAGTCAGACTGCTGGTTAGACGCCAACATGGTCCTGGAATCAGTTCGGACGGAAACAGTTGAAGAAATCGCGCAAGTCATCGATCTTTACCGGGGTGAACTGCTGCCGGGTTTTTACAACGAGTGGGTCGTCTTGGAACGCGAGCGATTACAGGCAGCCTATCACCAGAAGATGAATTTGCTCCTGGAACGGCTGGTTCAGGACGGGCAGTGGGATCAAATTCTCAGCTATGCTGAAAAGTGGATCCAACTGGGACATACACCCGAGCCTGCATACCGGGCCTTGATGCACGCCTATGCTGGTTTAGGGGATTTGGGTATGGTCAGCGCCACTTTCCAGCGCTGTCGGGAAGCATTGGATCGCGAGCTTGGTTTAGAACCATCATCCGAAACGGTGCGCTTATACGAACGGATCATAACCGGGGAGACTGACACTTCAGACGCTCGACCGGTATCCTTTCCAGAACCAACCCTTCAGCCTCCCGCCTTTCTGAATCAAGAATTGCCTCTGCAAGTTGATATACCGCATTTTGCAGCCCGCCGGATTGAATTGGCTCAATTGGAGAAATCTTTAGAACTTGCACTGACCGGTAAGGGAAACGTCGTGTTTGTTACCGGTGAAGCCGGCAGCGGAAAAACAGCGCTCATTGAGGAATTTTCCCGGCGAACACAGGATCAGCATCCAGAATTGGTAGTCGCCAGCGGCAACTGCAACGCCCATACTGGTATCGGCGATCCATACCTGCCCTTCCGTGAGGTTTTGGAACTGCTTACCGGCAATGTAGAATCTCGCTGGTCTGCTGGCGCGATCACAACTGACCATGCCCATCGTTTGTGGAACACATTGCCTTTCACTGCCCAGGCGTTGGTGGAATCAGGACCAGACCTGGTGGGCACTTTCGTGTCAAGTCGAGCCTTACTGCAACGCGTTGGAGACTGTATACCAGGGGGAACCCCCTGGCAGTCCCAACTGCAGGCAATTGCTGAACGCCAGGCAGCCCGCTCCGCCCCAATCAGTTCCCTGCAGAGCGATCTCTTTGACCAATACGCGCGTGTGCTCACCAGTGTGGCACGTGAATTCCCTATGGTGATAATGTTGGATGACCTGCAGTGGGCGGACCAGGGCTCCATCGGTTTATTGTTCCACCTGGGACGTTACCTGGCAGGCAGCCGAATACTTGTAGCAGGAGTATACCGCCCTGAAGAAATAGCCATTGGCAGGGAAGGGTCACGCCATCCGCTCGAGCCAGTAATTAACGAAATTCAGCGCCTTTACGGGGATATTATTATTGATCTGGATAAAAGTGAGAGCTTGGGATTTGTCCAGGCTATTCTAGAAATTGAACCCAACCACCTCGGAAACGATTTCACCGAGATGCTTCACAAACAGACGCAGGGCCATCCCCTTTTCACCATCGAACTATTACGCGGTATGCAGGAACGCGGTGATTTGCAGCAGGATCATGATGGCTTCTGGATTGAAGGTCCTTCCCTAGATTGGGAGACCTTACCAGCCCGGGTTGAAGCAGTCATTGCCGAGCGGGTTGCCCGCCTCCCCCAATCGCTGCGCGCCGCGCTGCGTACTGCCAGTGTAGAGGGTGAGGTTTTTACAGCAGAAGTAGTGGCACGCGTCCAGAAAACTGACAACGACCAAATTCTCGAAAATTTAAGCCGCACCCTTGATAAAAGACACCATCTAATCCAAACGCAGAGCGTCACCCGGGTCAACAACCAACTCCTTTCTCGCTACCGGTTTCGCAACATCCTGATTCAGAAGTACCTGTACAGCAGTTTGGACGATGTGGAGCGCGTTCACCTGCACGAACAGGTCGGTGCCACACTTGAGGATTTGTACTGTTCAAATGGAAGTTTAGCAGCAGATACTGGAATTGAGCCTCAATTAGCTCGCCATTTTCAAGAATCCTGGAACTATGAAAAAGCCATCCACTACCTGCACCTCTCCGGAGAAAAGGCTGTCCAGTTGAGCGCCTACCAGGAAGCGCGTGTACACCTTTATAAAGCTTTGGAACTGCTACAATTCTCTTCCCGAAACCCCTGAGAGAGACGAGCAGGAACTGGCGCTGCAAATCGCATTGATGTTGGCCTGGAAAGGTTACCCGGGAATTGAATGGGAAAATGTCTGCAATAGAGCCCTCGAACTATCCCGCCAGAAGGGCGAGATTCAGCAGATGTGCCTCGTGCTCAATGATTTGGCGATTATATATTACGTGCGGGCGCAATACCAACGCGCCCGCCAGTACATAGAAGAAGCGATTCATGTTGCTCAGCAAGCGGATGATCCACTGAACGAATCGCTTGGATATTGGATATTAGGCTTCCTCCTGTTCGGAATGGGGGATTACACTTCTGCCCGATCGTACCTTGAGAAAGCGGTCAATTACTATGTGCCGGAAGAACATCATCAGCTGTCCGTGCATTTACGTGGGGTGGATGGCGTACTTAAGCGCCATGGCTTATTTAGCCTGCTGCTTATGGAGCCTTGGATATCCCGACCAGGCTCAGGAAGTCAGTATCAAGACCCTGCATTTAGCCCACGAATTGAACCACCCATTTACTCTGGCTGATGTGCTCTCTCATGCCGGGGGCTTGTATAATGAAATGAGGCGCAATGCGACTGAACTCGAAAAGTATGCCAGAGAGCTTGAAAGTTTGTCCCAGAGGAAAGTCTTAGCCTGGACAGGTGCCGGGACCCGCCATCTCGGTGCTGCCCTTGCCCTGTTGGGGCAGACTGAAGAAGGAATTGCTATAATGCAGGAGGGGATAGGGGAATGCAGGTCTTTAGATATTCTCTGCAACTTTACCGGCACACTCACTTTTTTGGCGGAAGCGCAAATAAAGAAAGGTGAAATTGAGGAAGGGTTACACACCATTGAAGACGCGTGTGCAATGGTGGAAAGTACAGGCGAACGCAACTGGGAAGCGGAACTGTGGAGGATGCGAGCGCAACTGCTGCAGATGAAAGGAGATGAAGCCGGCGCCGAAGCCAGCCTGTTGAAATCTATCCAGGTCGCACAGGGGCAAAATGCCAAATCATGGGAACTTCGTTCCACTGTTGACTTAGCCCGTTTATGGCAGAAGCAGGGTAAGCTGGATGAGGCGCGTAAAAATAATTGGAGAGATTTACCACTGGTTTACAGAGGGGTTTGACACACCTGATTTGCAGGAAGCTGGTTCTTTATTAAAGAACCTTTCCCAGGTAACATAAACAAAAACAAGTTGTTATATTTTCATTTTACAAGACAATAAGGAGATCTAATATGGCTTTCAATTTACGCAACAGAAGTTTTGTAAAACTCCTGGATTTCACTCCCGAAGAGATCAAATTCCTGCTCAAGCTGTCAGCCGACCTGAAAGCTGCCAAGTACGGCGGTTACGAACAGCCAACCCTGACCGGCAAGAATATCGCATTGATCTTTGAGAAATCTTCGACCCGCACGCGCACTGCCTTTGAAGTCGCAGCTTACGATCAGGGCGCCCATGTCACCTACCTGGGTCCCAGCGGCTCGCAGATTGGTCATAAGGAGACCATGAAAGACACCGCCCGGGTGCTGGGGCGGTCTTATGACGGCATCGAGTACCGCGGCTTCGCCCAGGCGACCGTTGAGACGCTGGCTGAGTTTGCCGGCGTACCCGTCTGGAACGGCCTGACCGACGAGTTTCACCCCACCCAGATCCTGGCGGATGTGCTCACCATGACCGAACACAGCTACAAGGACCTGCCGGAAATTGCTTTTACCTTCATGGGCGACGCGCGCAACAACATGGGCAATTCGCTCATGGTTGGTGGATGCAAGCTGGGGATGGACGTTCGCTTATGTGCACCCAAATCAAATTGGCCGCAGGAGGACTTGATCGAAATCTGCCGCGAGATCGCCGACCAGACCGGCGCTCGCCTAACAATAACCGATGATGTAGCTGAGGGCATCAAGGGTGTTGATTACTTGTACACGGACGTATGGGTCTCGATGGGTGAACCGGCTTCAGTTTGGGAAGAACGCACCAAACTGCTGCTGCCATACCAGGTAAATGCGAAAGCCATGCAGCTGACGGGCAACCCGGAAGTCAAGTTCTTACACTGCTTGCCTGCCTTCCACAACCGCGACACCAAGATTGGTGAAGAGATGTATCAAAAGTTCGGACTTGAGAGCATGGAGGTCACCGAGGAAGTCTTTGAGTCCGAAGCTTCGATCGTGTTCGATGAGGCTGAGAACCGCATGCACACCATAAAAGCCATCATGGTGGCAACATTGGGTGATTAATTAGATTTAAATGTCGATCTGAGACGCAAAATCGAAGACGAAATGATGAAGAATCTGATATTTATGTTCGAATAGATTCTTCTACTTTATAATCTTATAAATTATTGGTTCACCACACTTAAACAAAATACCAAAGAGGAGATCCGCATGCTAGAGAACAGACACGCACCAACAAGGATTTCACGTAAAGAAAGCAAAACAAAAGGCAAGGCGCTTCGTGAACGCGTCCCGCGCGCAAGCCATGCCGTTTGGCTGCCAACCTTCGACCGCCCCGATCCAATCAGCCTGCTCCAGCAGCAGGACGAAGGACGCATCCAGGATTTATTACCCATCAAATACGGCCGCATGCTCGAATCGCCTTTTACCTTCCTGCGCGGGTCGGCGGTTGTTATGGCCAATGACCTGTCTGCCAGCCCGGCTACGGGGATCCAGGCGGTAATATGCGGAGACGCTCATTTGTCCAATTTCGGCATATTCGCCACACCGGAGCGCAAGCTGGTATTCGACATAAATGATTTCGACGAGACTTATATTGGTCCCTGGGAATGGGACCTCAAGCGTTTAGCTGCCAGCGCGGTTGTCGCCGGGCGCAATAACGGATTTAAGGACAAGGTTTGTCGTGAATTGGCGATCGATGTGGCTGAAATCTACCGCAAGGCGATGCTGCGCTTCTCTCAGAGCTTGACCCTGGATGTGTGGTATTACCACGTCGATGTGGACGATGTCCAGATGGTATTCAATAAAACTTCCAAGCGGGCTGGGAAAAAATCCAAAAAACTGGTTAAAAAAGCGCGCACCAAAACTCAGCAGCGCACCTTAAAAAAACTGACCTTTTTTGAGGATGGAAGACGGCGCATTAATCACGATCCACCCCTGCTGGTTCCCTTACGAGAAATGGGTTTCGAAAAGTATTTCAGTGAAGATGATCTTAAAAATTTGACTGAGCGCTCCTTAGAGGACACCTGGAAACAGTACCTGGAGAGTTTGCCTGTCGAACGCCGTTATCTTTTAAGTCATTATGAGGTAGCGGATGTCGCATTACGCGTGGGCGGGGTTGGCAGCGTCGGCACCCGCTGTATGATCGCCCTGCTTGAAGGGAGTGGGGAGAACGACGCGCTCATTATGCAATTCAAGGAAGCAGGCAAATCAGTCCTCGAACCATTCCTTGGTGAAGGCAGCTACTCCAGCCACGGACAGCGGGTGGTGATTGGTCAGCGTTTGATGCAGGCCTCCAGCGATATCTTCCTGGGATGGCACTCCAGCCCATTTACGGGCCGCGATTTCTACTGGCGCCAGTTCAAAGACATGAAAGGTTCAGCAGAAATTTCAGCAATGGACGAAGTTAGTCTGAAATCTTATCTCGGAGTGTGCAGTGTTTGCCTGGCGCGCGCCCACGCCCGCACTGGTGATGAGGATGCTATATCGGGTTACCTGGGAAAGAACGATGCCTTCTCCCAGGCGATCGGTGATTTCGGAGTCGCCTACGCCGACCAAACCGAGCGCGATTTTGAACTGCTGGTAAAAGCGGTCGCTGAGGGCCACTTGCCCGCTGAGACGGGGATATAAAACGAACTGAATGAAAAGAAGCAGGCTAGTGTGCATTTGCTGATTCTCGACTTAGATCCGGTCAGCGAGACCGATCACCAGTGACTGCTCGAGATATCCAGGGCATTGAGATCGTCGGCATCGCCCACAGCAAACGCGGTGCCATCCAACAGGCGGAGAGCGCCTATCCGGATTGAAGTTTCTCACGAGCTTATCGCTGGAATATTTACTCAAAAGAGCTGTCCTACTTTGGGACAGCCCTTTTACTGTATATTAAAGAGATATTGTTTTTTAGATCAGGCGTATGCTGCGGGGGAGATCCCGCAGCATACACCACAATCTAAGGCGCGGACAACTTGTCCTACCTGAGAATTTGCCTGAAATAGAGCCCTGTTTCCCCTTTCTGCCCCTTAGACCTGCCCTGGATAAGATTCTTCGTATACTTAAAGATGTTGCCAATAACAACAAAGGGTGGATTTGTCATTTGGGCATATTGTTCCTCTTTGATTTGAGAAACCATTTCAACCCTGTGGTGTTCTTGCGCTGTTAAATCCAGCATACTGGCCATTTGCATTGTGCGCTCCTTTCCGTAAATCGGGTAAAGGTTCAGATTGTGGTTTTTTCTGGAGGTAGTTTATATGATTAATTAGGTATCCGTCATCCCCTAAATTAGGTATCTTTATTAATATTTGGATGGAATTAAATAAAATTCCGCCCGGGGCGGAAATATCTACTTTTCAATGACCTGAACAGGTTAAATCAATCCCAAATCCCTGGCTCGTTGGACAGCCTCCATCCGGCGGTGAACGTCAAGTTTCCTGTAAATATTCTTAATATGCGTTCTGGCTGTACTTGTTGTAATATTCAGCTCAGTGGATATTTCCGCACTGCTCAAACTCGTCCCTAACAGACGCAGCACCTCCAGTTCCCGCTCGCTCAACGGTTCCAATATCGTCCCGTTGGGGAGTTGTTCCATTTCCCTTCTTCGTTTAACCAGTTCTTTATAAGAGACAGGCGATTTTTCCAGGGCGAAATCGACAGCCTGATTATAGTTCAAATTTTTACCTGTGTCCAAAGCTGCTTCAAATGTATTTTCATCCAACTGCTCCCGAATGATGATTATATAGCGATCTATCTCCCCCCGATCCGCCGGCTGCAGTTTCAGAGAAATGCTGTTGAACATCGCTTCGGATGCGCCCAGTAAAATCGCCGCTCTTCTTGCTTTTCCTGAAGCGGCAGTGGGACCGCATAATAGGGAAAGAGCGATAGCGGTATGGTATTTAAAGTTTAAGTTCGAATAATAAGGACACTCCAGCGCGGATATATTCTTCGGCCAGCGCATAATCTCCCTGGTGCTGGGCGACGGAACCGAGATTGATAAGCGCAATCCCTTCACGTCGAATGTTCCCAGATTTCCGGCACAATCGCAGCGCCTCTTCATAAGCCTGCTTAGCGCGTGGGTAGTCCTTCATGAGCCGGGACAATTCACCAATCTGGTTGTAGCTCCATGCCAATCCCAGTGTGTCATCAACCTCTTTGAACAGTTTAATAGCTTCCTCACATAATTCTAAACCTTCCTGGTAATCATCCGGATGAGTAGTCGCATGTGCGCTCAACCAGAATAATGACCAGGCCCAATTTGCCTTATCCTGATTTTCTTGAGCGATGGAAAGCGCAGCTTGACTCCAATCGATGCCGCGCTGATGGTCACCGTATACAAAAGCCAGCATGCTGGCTTTATTAAGAACCCTGGCTTGAACATTTGGAGGGCTAAAAGTAATATATTCCAGGGCGTCTTCGAACCACCGCCTGCCATCAGAGACCGGGCCTTCGTAATACCAGAATTCCGCCAGCGCTGCCACAAAGCGCAAGCCCAACTCAGGCGCAGCGCCAGCAAGAGACCACGATAATGCCAGCCGTATATTGTCATATTCCAGTTTGAGTCGAGCCGACCAATGTGCATGTCTGGGGCCGCTCAACTCTGGCTCTGCTTGTTCTGCCAATTCAACGAAGTAGTTTGCATGGCGCTCTTGAAGGTCATTCAATTCGCCTGAGTTCAGCAATTGTTCATGAGCATACTGGTGGATCGTTTCCAGCATAACAAAACGAGGTTCTCCACCCAGACCTTCACTTTTATCGATCAGACTTTTATTGTGCAGAGATTAAGCAGGCTCAATGCGTTTGATTTAATATTCTGGCAGCACACAACTTCTACAGCTTCAATCGAGCGTCCGCCTTGAAATACCCCCAGACGGGAGAAAAACCACTTTTCTTCATCATCAAGTAATTTATAACTCCAATCGATCGCAGCCCGCATGGTTTGATGTCGTGCGGA
Organism: uncultured Chloroflexia bacterium; assembly: GCA_963753725.1. Lineage (GTDB taxonomy): Bacteria > Chloroflexota > Anaerolineae > Anaerolineales > UBA4823 > CAVWDI01. The sequence goes on from CAVWDI010000021.1 coordinate 210,403, forward strand.
TAGATCACGAGGACCGTCCGTTAAGGTCATTAAAGAATTTTCAAGCTGGGAGAGTAAATAGCTTGGTGAAAAGATTTTAATCCGGGCGGCTGCCAGCTCAATGGCCAGAGGCAGTCCATCCAGATAGCGGCAGATGGATGCCACATCGGGTGCATTTTCGGGGGTTATACTGTAATCAGGATTAACAGCCGTAGCTCGATGTGTGAACAAGGAGATGGATTCGTTTGCTGAAAGTGATTTTAAGGAATTTCTCCTGATTCACCGGGCAGCGAAAGCGGTGGGACAGGGAAAATTTGCTCCCCATATAACCGCAAATCCTCACGGCTGGTAACCAGCAGGTTGAGTTTTGATGTATCGCTAATGAGTTGGTTAACAATCGAAACCGCATCCGATTATCTGCTCGAAATTATCCAGGATCAATAAACATTGACGGGTATATAGTATGTTGAGGATGCCTTCCATAAGTGATTGGTGGGGCGCTTCTTTGATTCCTAATACCCTGGCGATTCGTGCCGGAACCAGCTCCGGGTCAGATATGGGCGCCAGATCGATAAAGTAAACCCCATCCGGGTACATGTGCGTTAGTTCAGCCCCAACTTGTAAGGCCAGACGCGTTTTTCCCACGCCTCCAGGTCCGGTCAAGGTAAGCAATCGAATTTGTGGGGCTTTGAGCAGATTGCTGATTTTCTTTATTTCACGTTCCCTGCCGATAAATGAGGTCACCTAGAGAGGCAGGTTGTTCAGCACGCTGAAAACGCCATTGTTTTCGCTGGCAGCAAACTGCTGAGTGTCGATATCCTGGTTTAACTCTTTCATGAGTTATTGTGGTTTGTTCGTATTATTCGAGGTAAATCTACACATGGCTATTATAAACAACTCCCCGAAAAGTTGGCAGGAAATTCTGCATTTTACCTGGTTTATCTTTAAGTTCAAATCTATTATTTTAAAGGTAATCAAACCGGAGCAGAAATCAACTGCTATTTTGTAAATTGGAGTAAAAAAATATCGCTGTGTCGAGCTTACGTGGTCCGATGCACGTCATTTCGTGCGTTGGACCTGCGAAGCGTCTCGCTCGCGAAGCATACCGCAGAATGAGGGAATTCTTCGCAGATTTGGTGTGTTTTAATAAATATTCTAAATGGATAAGACCAGGTGATAGGATGAAAGCGTTCTCCTCTCATGCTAAACTGAGAGTGTCCAATAAACTCAGTAACATAAAAGGAGAGACGCTATGTACCCATTTTATCTCGGAATCGACTTACACCTCAAGAGAACCTATATGGTTTTGATGAACCAAACAGGTGAGGTGATCGATGAACGGCGCATTTCGAATAACGAAATCGAAGAATATCTAGTCGAAAATGTGCCCAAAGACACACACGCTGTGATGGAAGCTACTCGCAACTGGGCATTTATGTATGATCACTTATCCCAACATGTTGAGAGAGTAGATCTGGCCCATCCGAAAGAACTGAAAGCCATCTCCTCTGCAGTGGTAAAGGCGGACCATATCGATGCCAAGGTGCTTGCCAACCTGGCTCGTCTGGACTTTTTACCGACCTCATATGCAGCTCCAAAAGACATTCGTGATTTGCGAACGTACATCCGGCATCGGGATCAATTGGTACGAATGCGCACACAGGTCAAGAATCGCACCCATGCGGTCCTGGCCAGCTACAATATCGCATCTCCAGTAAGTGATCTTTTTGGTGTCGAAGGTCGAGAGTTTCTGGAAGAAGTCATGCAGACCAAACTTCGAACAGCTGCCAAAAAGGTTCTACACGACCATCTTTACCTGATTGACGAATTGAGTAAGCAAATTGAAATCGTAGAAGCAGAGATAAAACTTAGCCCGGAACAAAACCAGATGGTACGTTTGCTTAAGACCGTGCCGGGTATTGGTCAAGTCACCGCCACAACGATCATGGCTGAGATCGGTGATATCCACCGTTTCCATTCTGCCAAGGCATTATGCAATTGGGCTGGGTTGACACCCAAAATTCACAGCAGTGATGTTATTGTGAGGCATGGGCGTATCTCGAAACAAGGTTCATCTTTGTTACGAGGAGCTATGACCAGAGCAGCGACCGTTGCGAGTTGCAGCAGCAAACGCTGGTATGTGGTTCACGAAAACTTGCTTCCTCGTTGTGGCAAGGTAGCTGCCAAAGTGGCTGTAGCTCGACGCTTATTAACCGTCGTCTTCTATATGCTCAAGCGCATGGAGCCTTACCAGGAAGATTATGGAAGAAACATCCAGGGGACCGGTGAACCTGTTGCGTTGCATGGTTCTTTGAAACCGACCAGGTGATGAGGACACCGGTCCAGATTGGAGCCCATAGTGGTGCTGGACTTCCTGGATTGAAGTCTGATCGGATAGATAATTCGATTGAAGCACGTTTAGATGCCTGAATTATGCTCGGTATTAGTGGTGTGAAAACAACACTGTTGGGCAAGAATTCGTAAGGCGACAACTGGATCAAAACATTCTTTAATAGAAAAAGAAGATGATGGATGGGGCTAAATCCCTTTCCTGTTCTACAATCATGCGAATTGAAAGATTTTTAATGCTTTACCCTTGACGAACGCTTTCTTAGATGCAACGCCATTGGAAATTTCATCACACCACCTAACCCTAGAAAACAAATATATCCCCAACCACTGTTAATTCAAAAGAGCCACCCCACCGTTGGGACAGCTCTTGTTGATTTTTCGTAAAAACTGCTTACGACTTTGGGCTGGATATTTTCGTGATTTCCGATCCGGGAATAATCTCTCGATCACTCCCGGTCAATGGACCCTCACCCGTGATCACATACACAAACCAGCCCAGAATTGATTTTATAGGATTATATTGCTATCCCTAACAAACCGAGCAGCCAGGCAATCGCCCAGCTGACGACAGCCATGGCAATCGCTGCTACGATTGCGCCAACAAAACCTTCCACCTTTAATCCTGACAGGAACCTGTCGGCCAGCAGCAGCACCACGGCAGCAACAATCAGCATGATGATAAATCCTAACCATCCTCCGCCGATACTGATACCCAGAACACCGAGCAGCCACATAACGACTGCGGTGATAATGGCGATCACGATGGCTGCAATAATTGCGCTTCCGTAACCATCTACCGAAAGACCAAGGCCAAGCTTACTTACAATCCATATAACAACAGCTGCAACGAGAATTGCTATAATTAAATTAATCAAAATACCCATATTAATTTCTCCTATGAAATGATAAGTTTAGAATGAGGGTTTCCAAAGATGGTTAATGATACATTAAAAATGGGATTATGGCAATCCCCCATTTAACCAAGGTATAGTTGGTAATACAAAATAATCATTCCATTAAATTGGGATGAGTAATTTCCTATATATCCTGTAATTTTTTTCAATTAAATCTCGCCCATGTGTCAACAGAGTTCAGCTCCCAATGCGATGCATAATCAGTGTCTCCAATCATGATCTTATTCTTTTGACACAGAGTGGACTATGACCTGTGACAAACTAGAAGAGCCGTCTCAATTTTGAGACAGCTCTTTTTGATTATTCGTATTAATATCTTACGACTTTGGGCTGTTTTATTGTTTTGTGATTTCAGATCCGGGAATAATATCTCGATCTCTCCCGGTCAATGGACCCTCATCCCATGATCACTGAATGAAACCAACCCAGAACATAATTTGTGGTTTTGTTACATAAGTCCCAATGTGCCTGCAAGCCAGGATAGCAGCCAGCTGACGACAGCGATGGCGACCGCGGCCACAATCGCGCCTACAAAACCGCTCACCTGTAAACCGGACAGGAAACGATTCGCTATCAAAAGGATCACAGCCGACACAACCAGCGTGACGATTAATCCCCACAGACCCGACATAGACATCAGATCAATTCCCAGAACACTGAGCAGCCACATAACCATCGCGGTGACAATAGCGATCACGATCGCAGCGATAATCGCGCTCCCGTATCCATCCACCGATAGACCAAGTCCAAGTTTACCAACGATCCAGATAACGACTGCCGCAACCAGAATGGTGATAATCGTACCAATTAAAAAAGCCATGTTAATTTCTCCTTTGAATGAATAAAATTAGGATGAGGGTTTCCAAAGATAGTTAATAATACATAAAAGATGTAAATTATGCAATAACCCAGACAGGGCACTTTTACCAATGTACATCAATCCCCTCGAATAAATCCCGTTCTCGAGCATTTGAATCTGGTTCCGGGTAAGCCCGCATATAGTAATCCCGCCGGTCATACCAGCGCATAATCCAATAAACCAATCCCCGGTTCGACATACTCTCATCAAGCTGGCTGGAATGGCACGCCACTGCCTCTTCCTTCTTTGCTCTCACTTCCCTGTAGCTTATTGCGGCATCTGTCGGAAAATCATCTTCCTCAACCAGTGCTACCAGATCGATATCCTGATTTCGCCCGTAGCGGCGCGGGTCTCTCCCAAACAAGGGCAGTACCCGCACTGCGAAACGGAATAAACCCCTGGGGATAAAATGGAAGTACAGCTTATCTGGCTTATAGGGCTCCAGACCATCTTCAAACTCCGGGTCATCCGCCAGCTCAAACCCTCTCACGGTTGCTTTATGGATGGCGATATGATCGGGATGCTTGTATCCGCCAATCGGATCAAATGTCAGTACGACTTGCGGTCGTAATTCACGGATATACCCCGCAATCTTCTCTGCGACTTCTTCCACAGGTGCTGCAGTAAGCGCTTTTGGATGGCGGTTGTTTTCTGAGCCTTCCATGCCGGAGTCGCGGTAGTCCATAAAATGGACTTCAGTTAACCCAAGTATTCCGGCCGCGCACTTCAATTCCGCTATCCTCCTGTCTGCGATGGAGGTGTAGTCCTCAAGATACTGCGGATCAACATCACCTGACTCGCCGCGTGTGGCACATACCAGGTAAACTTTCGCCCCGCGTTTCGCATACAGTGCCAGCGTACCACCCATGCCAAAAGTTTCATCGTCCGGGTGGGCCAGCACAGCCAGCAATACCGGAATCTCTTTTTTATTCGCTTTATCCATTATTAAATTACCTGTATTGAACTACCTTTAATTGTCTTCTGCACTTCAATGCGGGTCGGGAAAGCCTCTTTTAACTCATCAATATGCGTGATTACCAGAATTTTGGCGAAATCGGTACGCACCGTGTTGATGGCTTCGATCAATCGCTGACGTCCCTGGGCATCCTGTGTGCCAAATCCCTCGTCGATCACCAGGGTCTGCAAGCGCGCCCCCGCTCGCTGGGCGAGCATTTCCGACAACGCCAGCCGGATCGCGAAATTGACCCGGAACGCCTCCCCACCGGAAAACATTTCATAATCGCGTCCACCTGCTCCATCCCTTATCTGGATATCAAGTGTCTCGCGTTTATCCTCTCGCTTTTTATCCTTGAACGCGGTTTGTGTGAGGAAACTGACCGACATATCGCCGCCCAACTTTTCCAGAATTTCGTTCGCTTTTTGCTCAATCTGAGGAAGAGCCTGTTCGATTAATAGCGCCGGCACTCCCTGAGGGCCAAATGCACGCTCGAGGCTGCGGTGCTGCCCAACCAACCCGGCCAACCGTTCACGCCCCTCTTCAAGCTCATCCATACGCGCTCTCAGATCATCCAGCACCAGCACAGCCTGTCGGGCGCCTCCCATTTCCATTGTGATTTGATTTTCCCGCTCTTGCAGGACTTGTTTATCCCGCTCAGCGGATTCTAAATCAGGCGCCTGGGCCTGGGCGGCAGCCAATGCAGCCGCTGCGTCACTCTGCTCCAAACGCATACGGGAAATTTCACCCTCTAACTCAGCAGCCTGGGTTTCCAGTTCCGACAATTCCCTTTCGATAGGCTGCAGCGAAGCCCGGGCTGTTTCCAGGGTTCGCATCTGCTCCTCGCTGGCCCTGCCCTCTTTTTCAGCCCGGCGGACTGCCTCGTGCGCGGCAGCATCGTACCCAATTCTCTTTAACTCCTCATCAATCTTCGCCAGTTGGCCATATGCTTCTGGCGCATACTGCTCCTTTTCCAACGCGGCTTGGATTTCGATCAAGTGTGGTTCATATGTCTCTTCCCAGCTCGTCCGGGTATTTTCCAATAATTCCAGACTGCTTTTAATACCGGCTTGCTTTTGGGTGTACGCACGCAATTCTTCATCGACTTTTCCCAGGCTGGTAATTTGGGTAGACAGGTACTGGACTTTTTCATCCGTTTCTCGCACCAGAGCAGTATTCGCCCGGTAGCGGTCACCCAGCTCAGTACCCTGCACGGTTAGATCTTCGATCAACGCTTTCCGTTCTTCCGGGTTCAAGGGCTGGCCGCATACCGGACATTCCGAACTGTGCGCTTCTTCGAGCTTTTCAATGCGTTCCTTCAATTCATCCATCTCGGTCTTCAAGCGCGGGTTTTCAGCGCGCGCTTCCGCCTGATTTTTATGAGCATGCTGGAGTTGACTTTCCAATTCCACCCGCTGGCTTAATTTCTTTTCGGCAGCGGTTATTTCAGACTGGACCTGTTCGAGAAAGTTTCGCTGGCGGTCAATTTCTGAAGCTGCAGCTGTGAAAGCCTTTTTGTCATCTAGCAGGCTTTTCTGCTCCTGCTCAAGCCGAGCGCGTGCAGCTCGAATCTCGCTCAACGGTTCCGCGCGCCTCTTTTCCTCTTCGCGGAAACGAACCGCAACGTTTTCCCAATTCTCAAGATCTACTTTTAAGGCCTGCCAGGATTGATATACCTCCTCTATCTGTTTACCTTGAGACACTATTCGCTGATAATTCTCACGCTCTTTGCTCCGTCCTTCAATACGCGTTTCAATAGACTGAAATCGTTTTTCCCCTGCCTCTAACTGCCGCGTAAGCGCTTCAACCAGTTTCTCCTGCTCAACCAGGGTCGCTTTTATGCGTCGGAAATTTTCCACAATGACTTCCTGGGCTGCTCTGTCCTTCCTTATCCGCTCAAGATCCTTTTCCAATTGTCCCAGGCGCTGCTTGCGCTGCTGTTCCTCGGCCAATTCAGCCAGTATCTCCTGGATACGACCGTCAATGCCAGCGACCTCATTCTCCAGAATTTTGCGCCGTTCAGCTGCACGCTTCCGATACGTTTCCCAAACTTCCAGACCCAGGATACTTCCTAATATCTTTTTTCTATCCGCTGGGCGGTGCTGGGTAAATTGGTCCGCCTTTCCCTGCAGGAAAAACGAAGCGTTGACAAATGTGTCATAATCCATGCGCAGGGTATCCTGGATGCGCGCCTGGGTCTCACGCATGCTTCGTTCAGTAAGCGGCTTCCACAAACTTTCAAGGAGATCATCCAGGGTTGGTTCACTTCCCTCATTACCGCCCACAGCTAAATTCTGTAATATCTGAAATTCCAGAGCGGCGGCTTTGGCGCGTTTTTTGGAACGCTGGATGCGGTAATAATTTCCCTCATAAGAAAAAATGAACTCGACTTGAGCGAAGTCTGAGCTGGTATTGATCATTGAATCATCTCTCTTCGGCGCGATTCCGAACAGGGCCCACGTTATGGCATCCAATATGGATGATTTTCCCGCGCCGTTAGATCCCGCAATACATGCCAGGTCGAATGTCCTGAAATCTATCTCTGCCGGTTCTCTGTATGAAAGAAAACCAGAAAGCGAAAGGTGAATTGGGATCATTTATGGTAGCAATTACTCCTATAGATAAAAAACCATTATAACAAACACAATCCAAAACCAAATTTAACGACAAATAAGAGTAAAATAGGGGGTATGTCCGCATCAAAGTTTTTGTCCCTGCTTGGGGAATCCCCGAAACCGCTGGTGGCTGACGGCGCCATGGGCACCATGCTTAATGCCAGCGGGATTGGCTTCAACACGTGTTTCGACCATCTAAACCTGACCCAGCCCGATGTAGTAACCGGTGTCCACCGCGCATATATCGAGGCCGGGGCTCAGATCATTCAGACCAATACCTTCAGCGCCAACCGTTTCAAACTTGCAGAACATGGGCTTGAAGGTAAGCTGGAGGAAATCAACCGGGCAGGTGTCGAACTGGCCAAAAACGCAGTGACGGACTCTATCAAGCAGGTTCTGATTGCGGGTGATATCGGACCGCTCGGGGTACACCTTGCGCCTTTCGGGCGCGTGCAGCCAGATGCCGCCCGAAGGGCTTTCGCAGAACAGATATCACCATTGGCAAATGCTGGCGCTGACCTGTTAATTTTCGAGACGTTCAGTGATCTTTATGAAGTTCGACAGGCAGTTCTTGCCGCGCGTGAGATTTGTAATCTACCCCTGGTTGCTTCCATGACTTTCACGCGCGACGACCGCACCCTGTTGGGCGACTCCCCGGCCAGGGTTGCCAGGTTTCTGGGCGAATGCGGCGCGGATGTGATCGGGGTGAATTGTTCCGGAGGTCCCGCACAGATCTGGCGTATCCTACGCCAGATGATGCTCCCCTTTGACAACAGCGCCGAGAGACCGTGCTTTTCCGCAATGCCAAATGCTGGCTGGCCCGAACAGGTCGGTGGGCGGATTATGTATCCCGCCAATCCCGACTATTTCGGTGAATATGCCCTGGCTTTATGCGACGCGGGTGCACATCTGATCGGCGGCTGCTGCGGCACCACTCCCAAACATATCGCTGCCATGCGCGGTGCGCTTGACGCTAACGAAATTGGCTGCGGTCCGGATGTCAGTGAATTGGCCATGCCGGTTGAAAGCATTGACCGTATGTCATTTCAGGAACAGCCCACGCAGATGGCCGGGAAATTTTCGGAGCGCAAGTTCGTGGTTGCGGTAGAGATGAATCCGCCGCGCGGCTTATCTCCCGATAAGCTCATCGCCGGAGCCAGCCTGTTAGCCGAATCGGGCGCGGATGTGATTAACGTTTCTGACAGTCCCATGGCGCGTATGCGCATGAGCCCTTGGGCGGTGTGCAACCTGATCCAGAGCAATGTGGGATTAGAAACCACCCTGCACTTTCCAACCCGTGGACGCAACCTGCTACGAGTTCAGGGTGATCTGCTGGCTGCCCACGCGCTTGGGATCCGCAACGTGTTTGTCGTGATGGGCGATCCAACAGCCATCGGAGATTATCCCGACGCCATGGACAACTACGACCTGGTTCCTTCCGGTCTGATCAAATTGATAAAACAGAACTTCAACGCGGGAGTTGATCACGCAGGGACCGATATAGGGCAGCCGACCTCTTTCTTCGTGGGTTGTGCACTTAACTTGAGCCCGCTGAACCCCGAAAAAGAGATAGGTAACCTGCGCCGCAAATTAGAAGCAGGCGCCGATTTTATCCTCACCCAACCGCTTTACGAACCCCAAACCGCATTTAATTTTATCCAGGAATATGAAAATCAATACGGCGCTTTAGATGTTCCCATCCTGGCTGGCGTCCTCCCGCTGTTCAGCACCCGCCACGCGGCCTTCCTGCACAACGAGGTGCCGGGCATCAATATCCCTGAGGGGACGCGCCAGCGCATGCGCCAGGCCGGGGATAACGCTCCTATAGAGGGCGTTAAAATTGCACAGGAATTAATTGAAGAGTTAAAACCTGGGCAAGCGGTATTTACTTGATGCCAGCTTTCAGTCGATACGATCTGGCAGCCGAGATCATTGAGGCATGCCGCTGATAAACAGTCAGAAGGATCCTGGGAAGTTATCCGGGAAATCCAACTAAATAACGAAAAGAAACTGGACTGTATTGGGCGGGACGCATTATAATATTGATCGGCAGCCTGATATGAACGATATATCCAACAAACGATGAGAGGGGATTCTTGGCGAGTTTATTTTAATTATTATTAAAAAGAGTGTAAGTAAAAAAATCAGGAGGTTACCTTATGGACATGGAAATTGAAGCTTATTTAAGACCGCCGGAGGCTCTAATGGCGCCCTACCCTGCCAAAGTGATTACATTGGCAACCGGTAAAAAATTAGTAGTGCGCCAGGTGGATAGAGAGGTGGTCCCCACCCTGCTGGAAGCGGTTATGCCGACCCTGCAGGTCGAGCGCGATTTTTACGACATCGTCGGCGCCAGGCTGTACGCGGAACTGCTCGGTTGGTACCGTTATCGAGTTCGAGATGAGTTTTGCATTATCGGGCAGATCGACGGTTTCCTGGTGGGCATCGTCAACAGCCGCATGTTTTCACCCGAACTTGGGATCAGCCTGCACACCCTGGCCATCGAACGCGGTATGCGCATCGGAGCCCATCTTTTTGCGGCCAAGATGGAACACCATATCGAATACCTGGAACAGGAGGAAGTGCTGATCACTGCCGAGAGCCCGATCGGCTTCCGGCGCTGGATGATCGAATACAACCTTGAGAAACGCGAAGGACAGCACGAGCTGGGCGGCGCGGCACCTTTTGCTCTCACTCGTGATTTATATTTCCGCAACAAAGAACGCTTGGTGGCGGGGGAGCGGCCAGTACCGCCAGAACTTATGCAGGTTGCCGAGCGTGAGATCATTGTCGCCAGCGAGGATGACATCTTAGAAAAAATCCTCGGTGCGAGAAGGAGGGAGATCCGATGAGACCCGTCGTTATTTCCGGCGCGGGTATGATCCCGTTTGAACGGCGTGATGAAGACAGTCTGATTGATATGCTTTCCATGGCGGGTTTGAATGCCATGGATGATGCTGGCTTTGGTGAGCGCCCGGTAGATGCGCTGTATGTCGGTAATATGGCTTCCGGGTTGTTCAACCACCAGGTCTCAGTCGCCAGCGCGGTGGTAGATCGCCTGAATCTATTGCCAGCAGCTGCCGACCGTATTGAGAATGGACCAGCTTCCGGCGGTTCGGCGGTTAAGAACGGTTTTCTGGCTGTCGCATCAGGTTATGCCGATGCAGTATTAGTCATCGGCGGCGAAAAGATGCGCGAAGTGATCGGACCTCGCGCCACAGATATTGTCGCCTGCATGACCCACCCCCAGGCGGAGTATATTTATGGTGTGACCTTGCCTGCTATGGCTGGCATGTTCGCCCAGGTTTATATGGATAAATACGGCATCACCCCCGAGCACCTGGCCATGGTTTCGATCAAGAACCAGAACAACGGTATTCTGAACCCTTATGCACATATCCAGATGAAGATCACCATGGAGGGTATTCTCACCCATCCCCAGTCGCATATTAACAACCCTGTTGTCGCTGATCCGCTGCACCTTTATGACTGCTGCCCGGTCAGTGACGGCGCGGCAGCGGTGTTATTAACCACGCAAGAACTGGCCAAAGAGCTGGGCAGACCAATTGTGGAGATTGCGGGAGTTGCCCAGGCCACGGACACGCACACCCTCCAGGAGCGTGAGGACCCGACAGATTTGAAAGCCGTCACCATTGCTTCTCAAAAAGCGTTTTCGATGGCGGGCTTGGAGCCCAGCGATATCGATGTCGCCGAATTGCACGACGCTTTCACTATTTTAGAAATCGCGGAGAGCGAACACGCCGGTTTCTTCGCCAAAGGCGAAGGCGCCAAAGCGCTTGAAGCGGGCGAAACACAAATAGGCGGCTCGCTGCCAATCAACACCTCCGGTGGTTTGAAAGCGCGCGGCCATCCAGTCGGCGCCACAGGCGTAGCCCAAATCGTCGATCTTACCTGGCAGCTGCGCGGTGAAGCCGGCGAACGTCAGGTTGAAGATGCAGCCAATGGTTTCTCGCTCAATTTTGGCGGATTCGGCAACAACGTTCTGGCATTTGTTTTAAGGAGACAGTCATGAGCACCATCACCGCATACAAATGTGTAAATTGTGGTCAGGTTATGTATCCCCATCACCTGCGCTGTTTGAACTGCAAAGGACGTGAATTCGAGGAGATCGAACCCAAGGGGAAAGGGGTACTTAAAACCTATACAATCGTGAATGAACTCCCCTGGGGCATCGATGAACGCGGCCGAATTCTGGGCATTGTAGAGTTCGAGAACGGCGTGCGGGCGCTGGCAATGATAAAAGCTGACAAAGTAAAGATAGGCATGAAACTGGTGCCCGGCTGGGAACCAGTCAGGGTGATCGGCGGCATTAAAACCGAAGGCTTGGTAATGCGGCCTGCATAACGCCCTCAGTTGGTTTAGTTATCAAAAAAGAGCGAACCGCGGTTCGCTCTTTTTTGATTAGTAATTTTAATTCTGGGATATAAACAAAAATCTTTCCTTCATTTGTCATTCTGAGAAGCGGAGTCCCGCGTTTTTTGCGGGGCGAAGTGATGAAGAATTTACCTTTCTATCTTTAATACTATTCGCCTGCCATTTGCTCATTGCCTCTCACGAGAAACTCGCGGCTCGGCGCTTGGAACGACAATTTAATCTCTATCCGCTCATCTCATTCAGCCGCTTCACATGTTCCGGGTCGTTTGCGTCCCCAAACTTGGTCAATGGCATACTGGCTTTCTTAGCCATTAATTCTTCGTATTCATCATCTTCCACGAATGCCACGCAGCGCCCGATGCTTGCCTCTCCATCCACAAACCGCCATGGGAAGAAACCGATCGTAACACGCTGGTTGAGCAGTAAATCAATATCTCCGCCCAGACATTCGGCATGGATGATCCCGTAAGGGAACATCTCCAGATGCATTAATTGGTATTTGGTATCGTCAAAGACGTCCGCCAGACCGGCGCTGTATTTGCTCTGGAACACTATCTCAGCTTCTCGCGCCTGGCGCGGCATCCAATCACGCACTATGGTGTTCATGGGATGGTCAGCGCTCCCGCAGTCCACCCCCAGCCAGCGCAGCTTTTTGGCTTTGCACCATTCGGCGAACTCCCTGTCAGGACCGGGATGTTTGACCATGTAGCGGATTTCATCGGCGGTTGGATGGTCCCAGCCGAAGTGGTGGTAACCGGTATGGATGATTAATATGTCGCCTTCTTTGACCTCTACCCGCTCTTCAACCATCTGGCTGGTGTATATCTCATAATCGCCTGCCGCATCACTCAGGTCAACGATCACACCCTGGTTGACCAGGAAATCCAATTCGAGGTCAGCCATATCTTTCCCGGGAGTATGAAAATGAATTTCACCATCCAGGTGCGTGCCCAAATGGTTTGAGTGGGTTAACAGCTGGCCGTTGGCGCCATTGGGAGCCAGACGTTTGAAATACTTCACCTGCAGCGGTTCGTAGGTGGGCCAGGGCGGCGTTCCAATCCCCAATGGAATGGTCAAATCTATCGTTTTCATTCTAAATCTCCTGTAGAATAATTTATTTTATTACCTTTATGTATTTTAACCTAATATTTATCAATACTCATCAAAAGTAAAATTCCAGTATTAAAGTTTCGCTTGCGATGAGCGTTCATCTGGACTTTCAATTAAGGCATTTTTTGCTTGATCACTCCCTCGCAGAACATACCGTAGTATAGAACGACTTACCCCCCCTATTTCAGGGAAGTAGCAATCCCCTCCATTCATCTTGTCATTAGGGAGCGGTCTCAAGTTGCTATTCTATGCTGCTTCAAAACGCGGAAGCTTCCTCAACTAACCGAACTTCGGTGGAAAGCGACCGTGGCAATCTCCCTTGTTGTCTTTGCGAGGGAGCAGTCCCAAGCCACCAATATATGCGGCGTCAAAATGAGGACACTTCCTTAACGAACCGAATTTCAGTAGACAGCGACCGTGGCAATCTCCATTTTGAACTTAAATCAAACCCAATCATACTTTACATGGTATAGATATTGGAGATAAAATAGTTCTAAGGAGGATTTTATATGGATAAAACAGGTTTCCGCAGCTTCCTGGCAGCAAAAGGTACCCCAGAAAAAGACATCGATTCTTTTGTGAACATCGTCGTATGTTTCGAAGATCATCTCTCGAGGACTTCCGGAGAGTCATCCAATGAGCGCATCGAAGCAGTAAATATTGAAGCCTTTTCTGATGAACTGATCAAATCAGGAGAAAACACCTGGGACAACTACCTCGCTTTAGCTCGCTATGCCCAGTTCCGCCAGGACCACGTTGCTTTCAAGTCTATCGTGGAACTGATCGACGGCTGTGAAGTGATGCACAACCTGTACAACAAGGTTGGGATAAGCCTAGGTGAGGACATGCGAGGTAGCATCTTTGAAGGCGTTGATCTACCGCCAATGGGCACACCCAACACAAAGAAACCTCCGATCACCCAAACAGTCATGGGGCGTCTTGAAAGTCAAACCGATCCCCAAACATGCCGCGCCTTGCTCATTGACTGTCTGCGAGACCTTCCCGACGAAGATTATTTCCAGGAACGCAAGAAATACCTCGCCTGCGACAGCCTGGATGATTATCTGGAACAGCGCGAGACCGATTTTCTAGCTGAACTGGAAACGATCAAAGAGGATGGCGGTCTTTTTTACACACAGCCGGTCACTGATGAAGTGATCGAATTCATGCGTGACAACCCGGAAATCTCCAACGTAGTGCGCCGCGGAAACACGCTTTACAAGACCAAGATTCCCTACCAGACAGACGAATACTTGAAAGAGACGGATGAAGACTTAAAGCGCTACCATTACTGCCACTGTCCCTGGGTGCGCGAAAGCTTGAAGGACGGCGATGCCCACATCTCCTCCACTTTCTGTAACTGCAGCGCGGGTTATGTTAAGAAACCCTGGGAGGTGATATTCGGGCAGCCCCTGCAAGTCGAACTGCTGGAGTTTATTTTGGATGGCAACCCAAGGTGCAGGTTCGCGATACAGCTCCCCGAAGGCGTTTAAGCACGCTCACCCTCTGCTCTTATTTACTTGATCTTCCCAGCATCCAGCATCGCCAGGAAGACGCGCTCCGATGTGAAGGGAGGTCCTTCCATGCGCACACCCACCGCGTCGTAAATGGCATTCGCAATCGCCGGGATGGTGGGCACCATGGCATGCTCGCCAATACCGCGTGCGCCCCACGGCCCATCGTCCTGCGGCACTTCCACGATAATGGACTGGAATTCCTGCGGGATATCGGCAGAGGTAGCGATGCGGTAATCTACAAAGCTGGGATTTTGCGGTACGCCCTCTTTTAACTGCAGGCTTTCAAACAATGCAGAGCTTATCCCCTGCACAAAACCGCCTTCCATTTGCGCTCTGACCAATTCCGGGTTGATCGCCTTTCCCACGTCGAAAGCTGCCGCGCCTCGAATCACATCTACCTGTCCGGTATCCAGGTCAACTTCCACCTCAACCGCCTGAGCGCCGGTCGTATAGTGAACCACCGCTCGTTCACCCTGCCCGGTCTCTGGATCAAGTCCCGTGACGTAGGTGGGCATAAATTTGCCGCGCCCGATCACCGGACCGCCCATCCAACCCTGGTCATCCGGCTTCGGCAATCCATAAATCACCAGGTTATTCAGCGGTATTTCACGTTCACTTTGGTAAGAAACCACCATGCCGTTGATAATATCAAGCTTTTCCAGGTCCTCCTCCCACGCTTCTGCAACCAGTTCCAGTATCTGCCGGCGGGCGTCGCTGGCTGCATTCACAACCGCATTCCCCATGCTCCAGGTCAGGCGGCTGGCAACTGTCTGCCACTCATAAGGGCTGTAGCGCGTGTCAACCGGTGTGGCCACACGCACCCATTCATAAGGCACACCCAGCGCTGCCGCAGCCATCTGGGCCATCACCGTAAAGGTGCCCTGTCCGATATCCTGACCGCCCAATCCCACCACAACTTTCGCGTCTTCGGTAAGCTCCACCCAGGCGCTCGAACCCGCATTTGGCGGCATGGCAGGCGCTTTCCACATTAACGCGATCCCTTTGCCGCGCCGTTTATTGGGAGCGCTGGCCGGGGAACTTTGACCCCAGCCGATCGCCTCGAGCAACTTTATCCACGCATTCCGGCAGTCCGGTTGGGTGCATCTTGCTGCCGGTAACCAGGATGCTGCCATCCCCGGAAACAGTTGATCCTGCGAAATTCTACTGGATCCATCTCAATTTTCAGCGCCAATTCATCGATGCACTGCTCCAGGCCGGCATGCATTTCAGGCATACCAAATCCGCGCATCGGTCCGCTGACCGGGTGGTTGGTATACACGCAGTAGCTGTCCGTTTTGACATTTGGCACTTCATAGGGACCGCTGCTGCTGTAACCCGCCGGCGCGGGTGATATTGACCCCGTATTCGGTATAAGCGCCGCCATCCCAGTAAAATTTGTTCTCCATCGCCAGCAGCTTGCCGTTCTTGTCGCAGCCCATCTTGAAGTAAGCCACCAATCCCTGGCGCACAAAGGCTGTGTAGAACTCCTCCTCGCGCGTCAGCAGCAGTTTCACCGGCCGGCCTTTGGCTTTCATGGCGATCACCACCACCAGGGCTTCCATGCTGACACCCGCTTTGCTGCCAAACCCGCCGCCCACATACGGGGCAATCACGCGCATATCGCTCTGCGAAATCCCTAAACCTTGCGCGATCAGGTTTCGCTGCGCGAAAGGGGATTGCGAGCTGCCCCAGAGTGTAATTTTTCCCTCGCCGTCCACCTGCGCTACCGCCACATGCGGCTCAATCGGGACATGCTGGATATGTGGGATGCGGTACTTGCGTTCGACGATCGCCGCGCATTGCTCCCAGGCGCTGTCCGGGTCTCCCTTTCGAATTTTAAAATGGTTAGAAATATTTGTACCAGCCTGCGGAAGAATAAAATTCGCCAATTTATATAAGTGCAGATTTGGATGGATCAAGGGCGCATCCGCATCGGTTCCAAGCTCCGGATCAAACACCGCATCCAGCACCTCATATTCAACCTCAATCAAGTCAACCGCTTCTTGAGCGATCTCTTCATCGATGGCGGCCACACCTGCTACCGGGTCACCCACATAACGAACCGTGCTGCGGCAGAAAATGTGCCGGTCCTGTAAATAAAGTCCCATATAACCAGGGAAATCCTCGCCGGTAACCACGACCTTAACGCCCGGCAGCGCTTCCGCTTTACTGGTATCGATCGACAATATGCGTGCATGGGCATGCGGGCTGCGTTTAATGCGCGCGATGCAGCAATCCGCTCCCAAACTGCATATCATCCGCAAACAACGTCGATCCAGTGACTTTCCCGCGCCCATCCAGGCGCGGCTTGCTCTCACCAATTGGACTGGGGAATATAGTGTTGGTTTCAGTCATTGTTTTAATCTCCCTGTTTACACGTTCACGGCTTGTTTGATGCCATCAATAATGCGTACATACCCGGTGCACCGGCAAAGATTCCCCACTAACGCCTCCTGGATCTCAGCCTCATCCGGATTTGGATTGCGCTTCAGCAGCGCATAGGCTGACATCAAAACCCCTGGCGTGCAGAATCCGCACTGCACTCCCCCGGCATCATTTACAGCTTGCTGAACGGGGTCAAGTTTTCCATTTTGAGCCAATCCTTCAACGGTCAGGATCTCGCTACCATCACACTCTACCGCCAGGACCAGGCAGCTGTTAACCGCCTCGCCGTCCAGCAGCACAGTACACGCGCCGCATTCTCCCGCATGGCAGCCGTTTTTAGTGCCGGTTAATGCCAGGTTTTCGCGCAGCATCCCCAGCAGTGTCGTGTTCGAAACGACCTGGACTTTCTCCCATTCACCATTCACGTTGATAAAAATTTCATGATAAGCCATAACGTTCTCCAATAAAAAATTCGGTTTTGAAAGTTCAATTTTTAGCAGATTTCAATTGGTTCCAGACGTCCAGCAGCGCATTAAACGAAAGGTTGCGTACCATCAGTTTCCGGTAGCGTGCGCCGCCGCGCACATCGTCGATTGGCGTACAAGCCTGCATGGCAGCCTGGGCTGCCTGCGCCAATCTCTCTTCTGTAATCGTCCCTTCGGAAAGCAAAATCTCCACCTGCTCGACGATCAGGGGAACCGGGGCCACCGAAGCCAGCGCCAGCTTAAACCGGTAACCGGAAGTGAGTTTATCATCCGGGTATCCAGCCGCCGTTACCCCAACAATCGCCAGGTCACCGGATTTGTTGCGCCCGAGTTTAAGATACTTGCCAGCCATATCCTTTGGCGGCACAGGGAAGCGGATAGCGGTAAGGATATCGCCCGGTTCCAGTTTTGTCTTTCCCGGTCCAAGGAAGAACGAAGCTAATGGTTCCTGTCTTGAACCTTTCAAACCGTGCACCTGCAGTACGCCGTCCAGCAGGAGACAAGCGCCGATCGTATCTCCCGCCGGGGAGGCGTTGCAAATATTTCCGGCAATGGTCGCCCGCGATACTGAGCTGGTAGCTGGCAACTCTGCTGGCCGCTTCAACCAGGAGCGGGTAATGCTCTCTGGCTGGCGCGCAAGCGATCACCTGGTTCATGCTAACCGCCGCGCCGATGGTCAACCCGTCCTCCAAATCGAAATGGATATCACACATTCCGTCCAGCTTTTTTACATCCACCAGGTATTGGTACGACCAGACGCCGTCGCGCATGCGCACGAAAATATCCGTCCCGCCCATAAAGGGGCGCGCCTGATCCGGATTGTCCGCCAGGAACTGGCTCGCATCTTTGAGCGATTCGGGGACGATGTAATCGAACTTCGGTAGTCCTGGATGCACATTCATCTTGTTTAGACTCTCCTGTTGTTCTATTCTTTTGGTTTTCCTATGTATAAAGAAAGAATAATTATATACGTTCCCAGCCTAAATTCAAATAGTATTCCTGGATTAATTTCATAGAAAGATAATCCATATTTTTTCAAATACTCTGTGAAATATTCAACGTAATCTATTATGTCTGAAATCGAAATCTATTAAAAAATCGTCATTCCAACCATCGGGAGGAATTTATAATCCCGGGTGTGTCGGTACCCTGACACGCGATCATCATGGAGAATAATATAACGGCATGATATGTACTACAATTTTCGGGTGTAAAATCATCCTACCTTCCTTGTAGAGTATTATTTATCAGTATGATCATCGCCAGCAAAACAATAATTTACCCACCAACCATCGGCAGCATTGTCCAGGAGATTATCGCCAGGGATCAGGATGGTATTGTTCACGGTATCACTTCGCGCGGTCTGTTCATAAAAACAGATACTCGCCGCATTATCTACCTCACTTCAGATCCATTCAAAGGACCGTTGACTATCAATCTGGATAAATATATCTCCATCCCCAAAAATATTTCTCACGGAACTCCTGTATATCTCAAATCGGGAAATATCTTATTTCCGGAGGCAGGTCTAACGATCGAATGTAACGACACCGTGGTGTGGGAAGCCGCCCTTCCCGCCGCACAAATACTTCCCAGACACGAACAGAGTCACAGGGTGAAGTCGCTCGGGGAGCAGATTATGCGCGTTGATAAAAAAACCGGTCTCAGCTGGCTGCTGCCCTATTTGCTCGAAACGCCGGGTACTTCATCCCCAGCAGACGCGCTTGAAACAGCGCCAGCTAGCTTCTGCGCTCAATCTGCGCCGTTCGTTTAGAGCGGGAGACACCGCTGTCATGGCGAGCGGCTTATCAGAATTTATGGGAAGCGGTCCTGGCTTAACGCCTTCCGGGGATGATTTTGTGTTGGGCGTGATGTTATGTTTAAACCGTTGGAAGGATGCAAACCTACAAGAAAATAGTTTGAATAGCCTCAACCAGGAGGTTGTTGAAACCGCTTACCGGTTAACCACCACCCTCAGCGCCAACCTGATCCAATCCGCCGCGTTAGGTCTGGCAGACGAACGACTGTTAAACGTGCTCGATTGGATAATAAGTGATATCCCGGATGGTGGTCATCTGGTGGCTGGGTTATTTGATTGGGGACACTCATCCGGTGTAGACGTTTTCACCGGCTTCGCCACGCTGCTGTCCTGAGTACTGTCATTAGTATCTTAGAAAATGTGTAAAATTAACAGAAAAGGACACGGCAGATCGATTGTCATTCGGTTTCAGAAACCGTTTCGCAGCTCTGATCGCCGTGTCCGTCCCAGAAACAGCCCGAACAGTTGTTTGGTCCCTTGAGACCGTATCATTGCTAGTGCGGGCACCTGTATTATACACGGAGGATATGATGACAATCACAAACAAAAAGGTATACATCGGCATCGATATCAGCAAAGACACCTTGGATGTTACCGTATTCGACAGTGAAGAATACTGGCATCTAAACAATAATATCAAAGAGTTGCACAATCTTGCACCCCAACTGAAGGATCTCTCCCCAACTCTGATCGTGGTGGAAGCCAGCGGCGGTCTGGAGCAACCGGTTGTTAGGGAATTGTGTAAAGAGAACCTGCCAGTGGCAATAGCCAATCCAACCCGAGTACGTAACTTTGCCCGCTCAACCGGCCAGTTGGCCAAGACCGATAAGCTTGATGCCAAGATCATTGCCCAATATGCCCAGGCTGTCAATCCTAAGGTAAGACCCTTACGCACAGCGCAACAGGAGCATCTGGATGCTCTGGTAACCCGCCGCAGGCAAATTGTCGACACAATAACAGCCGAGAAGAACCGCTTGTCAACCACCCACCCTGCACTCCTAGAACGGCTTAAAAGGCATATTGACTGGCTTGAAGAAGAACTACAGGCATTAGATGATGAGATTAACAAATTCATACAGCAAAACGCTGAATGGAAGCAGAAACCTCTATCTTGGAGAGCGTGCCAGGTGTTGGACCTGTGACAGTTTCAACTTTGCTGGCGGAACTACTGAGTTAGGGACTCGCAATCGCCAGCAGATCGCTGCCCTGGTCGGTGTTGCACCAGTGAATAAGGACAGCGGCAAAATGCGTGGTAAACGCAGGATATTTGGTGGCAGAGCTCCGGTTCGCAGAGTGTTGTACATGGCTACTTTGGTTGCAACAAGGGTAAATCCGGTCATCCGTTCCTTTTATGAACGCTTATTGGCAGCGGGTAAGGAGAAAAAGGTTGCTTTGACGGCATGCATGCGCAAACTGCTTGTAATTCTAAGTCGATGATCCGGAATAATCGTCCTTGGAACCCTTATCTTCTATAGGGTTGGTTGACTATTGACAAATCAGACAGTTGCTGCGAAGGAGCGGCCTCTTACCAACCAATCTAAACTTCCACTATATTCTCTTTTCTTCACGAACAATATATACAACATGCAGCGACTGCGGCAATCTCCTCCTTTCGTGTCTTTGCGATTGAGCGGTCTATTACCAACCAATAAAAATCTCACAATATTCTCTTTTCTTCATTAACAACAGATATAGCATGAAGCGACTGCAGCAATCTCCCAGTTCAAATGAGGGCTCATCAGTTCCACAAACACCTACAAATCCAAAAGAAAAGGGCAGGCATCATGCCCCTAACCAGGGATAATTACCTGCCCTACCGGATTCTTGATATTGGGAAATTTACTGTTTGTTTCTATACCTTCCCTATTGATAATTAAATTTCCTCTTTTCCATGAATTGCCATAACCATTAGGACCGTACACTCGCACCCACCAACCGTACTGATTTCCCTTTACGAATTCAGACGGCAATCCGGTGATATTCACGCTCCCCAGTTCCTAACAATCCTGTTCTGTCACTCGGATCATAGTCTGTTAGATCTGCAATATGTACTTCATAGTTGTCGCTGGTCATACCGCGCTGGTTCAGGAAAACATTTGCGGGATAGACACGTTTGCGCCGGGTGTCGGAGAATTCAGGGGAACATCCTGCATATCGAAATCACAAACATAAGGCTTGGATCAGTAGTCGTGGAGGAAATTCGAATCGAGTACCGACGCTCCAACCAGTAAATAATCCCGTGAACATTCACTTAACGTACATAGTACTGCTGACCCGCAGATAGTTTGGGAAGGTTTTTAAATCGTAATCACCGTTTGTATTGGTATCCGCAGTAGCAATGTTGACCAACTTGAACCATCATAGAGGCGTAATTCAACGGTTGTTTGCACGGGTACTCCCTTGTCCGTCACACGGCCTGACAGCACCTTCGCCGCGCTGCCTGCTTTTCCTAGCATGATTGGCAGGTATACCGATTTAGCCGTAGGAGGTGACTCTCCGCTTCCCGTGGTGAAATTCCAGTATGCATTGGTGCTGCCGTTTGAGTAAGTTATGCCTTCAGAATTAACCGTGTGTACATGCCAGTAATACTTAGTTCCCTTCGGTAAACCGTTGATGGTTTCTTGTGTGTTGATTCCAGTTGAAATCCAATCGCTACAATCGTTGTCATTTGTAGTATCAATACAGTACATGTGAGATGATGACGCTGAACTGAAACTCCAACTTAAAGTTACACTAGTAGATTGGTTTTCTGTACCGTCAGAAGGGCTAATTTTGTTAAAAGTTGCTGGTTTGGGAGGATAAATCCAATTCGCACACGGATCGAAAACGTTCATCACAATGACTTCTCCGTTTGGGTAGCCCATATACGATCCGCTCGCGTGTCCAATGCCTATAAAGCCTTCCTTGCCCATTAGGCCGCTATTATCAATATAGGCAAACCACAGCATCATTCGGCGGTGACCCCAACTGTCTTCTTTGTCTTCATAAATCCAGTCGTAAATGGCCTGCTCTACTGGATATTTAATTGTATATGTAGCCATATGAGCCCAAATACTCTCGAAGTAAAAGTATTCACCAAGCGGGATGGGATCGTGACAATTTTTTATGTGCTTATTCTGATCCAATCTCCACTCTGGATCATAGCCATCTTCATAGTGACCAAATTTATCATTCGTGCGTAAAAATTCTGCATACTTCTGTGCTACACTGATCACATTACCTTCCCATCCATGTAAGGGGTGCATGCCAGTTACATTTCGAACCTGTCGTTCACTGTTGATCAGCCATAACGCTCTGTCATTCTCGGTCATCGAGTCCCACACTATTTGAGACGGTAACGATATTGACGGTAAATTTGTGCCGAGCTGTGCATTCTCCTGTGTGCGGCCGTAATTAAAAGCCGCTTGGATATCTGCTACATTCGAAAAATCTATTGATCTGGGGATATCATTTATTAGGTCTGGTGGCCAGGATTCAGGTGCATAATTTGATGATGAATTTGCTGGTGCAAAAATCGACAGGCTTAAAATCCCCACAATCAACAGGATGATGTAAAAGCGAATATTTACCGATACACGAATTAAGGTCGACATGATTCCTCCTTTCTTTCGTAGACCAGCGCCGCACTACAAAAGGTGCGGTTTAAGATTATCCATTTCCCGCCTGGAAATAGTTTAGACGAATTAAATCTTAATGTCAATATTTTCCCCCATCTTCTAGCTCGCTTTGCGCAGAACTACCACGCATTCAATTCGCGCGAGCAGTAAATCTTCACCTTCAGGACCAATTAGATACACAATCAAAAGCTATATTAATTTCCAATAGAGTAGTTCATTTCCGCTATCGGGATGAGAAAATTAACATCATTGTTTGAAGGGTGAAAATCCTATTTGAATGTAACATTATAGTAATAATGTGAAGCGCCTTCCCCATTCGGACCTAATACGGTCACCCACCAGCCGTACTGCTTGTAATAGGTAAATCCTGTCGGTGTTCCAGCCAGATAAAAGCTGCCCGAATATCCTAATGGTTTTGAATGAAAATAAGGGGAGTTAATGGATCATTGTCTGACATATCCGAAAGGTGGAAAACGTAGCTGTCAGACCTGGTTACGCGTTTGCTCCATATAAATGACTGCGGTAAAGGTACCCATGCCTCATGATATGGGGAAATTAAATTTACATTCTCAAGATCAAAATCGCACTGGAATAGATTAGGATCGATAGTTGCGGCTGTTATTCTCATGCAGTACCAAGACGACAACCAGGATGGATCATTTTGGTCATTTATCTTTCGAACATAATAGTATTGATCCCCGGATAAAGGCGGCAGGTTGTCGAACTTGTACTTTCCTTTTTGATTGGTATCCTTAGTAGCGTATGTAGATTCTCTATGACCATTGAAGTAAACCAGTTCTACTACCGTAAACGCCTCTGCAATACCCTTATATGTCACACGACCCTTAAGCACGATCGGCGGGCTGGGGCTCCCTTGATCCAGCAATATCGGGAGATACATATCGTTTGTATATGTAGGAGGTGGAGAGCCGAAGGTCTGGGTGAGAAAACTCCAGTAAACGCTGCTATCGCCATCGGAGTAGATAATTCTCTCGGAATTAACGGCACGCACATGCCAAAAATATTCTTGTCCTTTCTTCAAATCCCCTATGGTTATTGAGGTGCTGCTGCCGTTTGATTTCCAACTGCTGCAGGCATTGTCATTAATGGTGTCGTAACAGTACTCGTAGGATGCAGCCGTCGAGCTGATACTCCAGCTCAATGTTACACTTTCACCTTGAATTGGCGACCCATTGGATGGGCTGATCTTATTAAACCATCCTTGTGTAGGTGGGTAATTCCAGGGGATACCCACTTCTGGATCGGGGGTGGGCTCAGGCGATTCGATGGAATCGGGTGAAACAGGTGCGCTGATGAGCAGGCTTAAAATCCCCACTGCCACCAGCATGATATACAAGCGCGGCTCCTAGATAAACGAAACCGGGTCAACATTTCCTCACCTTCCTTTTGTATACAGCGGATATTTATTCTTTTGAACAAATAATATATCAGATTCAAGCAGTGGTTGCTTCGGAACGCCTGCTGCCAGTTAAACGATTAAATTTGATCTTACCTCCACCGCTTCATTTGCATACCAACGGCAGGAAGTATTCTCTAGGTGTAGGCGGCGGAGCAGTGTATTTCCAATTTACACACGGATCAAACGTGTTCAATACAATAACTTCACCGAAATCATACAGCTTGCCAATAGTATACGGCCCACTGGCGCGCCCGATGCCTATGAATCCCTCCCTGTCAGTTGGACCGCTGTTCTCGTTATAGGGATAATACAGGAGCATATGGCGGTGGCCCCAACCTTTGCTTGAATCATCATACATCCAATTGTATATGGCGCGCTCTATAGGCAGGGGAATGCTTGCTGACGAAGCAAAGGAAGCGATATTCTCCCAACCTAAGCCTCCATCATGGCAGCCTGCGATTGTGGGGTTCTCCCCTAATCGCACCGTTGGTCCTTTCCCATCCGAATAATGTCCCCATGTGTCATTTGTGAGCATATATTCGGCGAAATTTTGCGCCACACTGATTACATTGCTCTCATAGCCGTGAAGCAGATGCACACTGCGCGCCTTGCGCTCATTGTTGATCATCCACAGCGCCTTATCATTGTCATTCATCCCATCCCAAGCAGCTTGAGATGGCAATGTCATTGTTTGGAGACTTCCACCCTCGTTGGTACGACCGCTATTAAAAGCCGTCTGGATATCCGCCACACCGTTAAAACCGGCCGACCAAGCAAGATCAGAACCTGGATCAGGCGGATAAGCACTGGGTAAATCAATTGATGAAGGAGCCGCCGGGGCGATAATGGACAGACTCAAAATCCCCACCACTGTCAGAAGTAAACAAAAGCGTACATTGACCGACACACGAAATAAAGTAAACATGATCCCTCCATTCTTCCGCAAATCAGCGTCGCGCCAGTGCCAGCGCGGTTTTATATTGTCCGCTTCCCACCTGAGAATAGTTTAGACGGAATTTTACACGCTGTCAATAATTTCTAACTTACAAATGAGAAAACCCAATGATTAACGACAACGCACTCTTGGAATCCAATATTTAACCCAATTCAAGCTGTGCTTGCTGCTGATTGCCTCACCTGGTGAATTGAAATAGTGGTCTGATCTGCACACCTTCATGTACGACGAAACCGCAGGTACGTAATCCCCAAGCGAATGTGACAACGAGCCGTAATTCCAATTTATACACGGATCAAACATGTTCAACACGATAACTTCCGCGTGTATGGATAAGAAGTATTGTTAATTGTATACGGTCCACCGCATGCACGCCCAATACCCAGGAAGCCTTCCATGTCAACTGAACCGCTATTTTCAAAAAAAGAATCGGTAAAGCAGCAAATGGCGGTGCCCCCAACCTTTGCCGCTATCATTGTACATCCAGTTATAAATCGCGCGTCTACAGGCAATTGGACACAGCCTGCAGTTGTACCAAAGGCGTAAATGTTTTCCATCAACAGGAAGTTATCATGGCAGGCCGCGATTCGTGGGTTGTCCCCTAATCGTCCTGGCGGACCTTTGCCGTCAGATTTATGCCCCCATTTATCATTCGCCAGCATCCAATTGGCGAAGTCCTGCGCCACACTGGTTACAGTACTCTCAAATCCGTGCAGGGCACGCAAGCCGCGCGCCCCGCCGCTCACTGTTGATCAACCACAGCGATTTTTCATTGTCACTCAAAGCTCCAGGCGGATTGAGCCGGCATCGTAGTTATTAAAGGGATATCTGTACCTGACTGTAAGTTCTCCATGTTACGGCCGTGGTTAAAGGCAGCCTTGATATCCGCCACACCCGCATAACCCACACCAGACTTCCAGGGGATATCCGCAGTTGGATCAGGGATATGAGCGCCAGGGGAATCAATAGATGATGGCGTATTAAAGGCGCTGGTAACCAGGCTCAAAATCACTGCCAAAACCATTAAAATGTAAAACGTTGATAGACTGATACACGCAATAAATACGACATGCTGGTCCCCTCCGATTCTGGAACCTCTGCTTCGTCCTCAAGGCTGGGCTGGATTGCTCACCCATCCAGACCTGGATAAGAATTATGCGCGCAAAATGTTTAATACTGAATTTTCTTAGCTTTCTTATCTGTAGGTTCGTCTTTCTTTGGAATTCATCATTTCCTCCTTGACCCTGTTTGAAGTCATTTTCGAAAAGATCATCCCAATCTATGTCCCCCATTCTATATTGAATCAGTGTAATGTTGGGCTGGTAATAAACAAGACCCATAAAACGTTTTTTTTCACTACTGCTCAAATAACATTATAACAAAAATCAAACCGAGAGTTGGTACCAGCTGTACGTAGCTTTTTCCTTCTAATATTCAACAGGAATGCGATTTTTGTGTAGAATTATTGGAATTAGAATAGTACACATAATTGGTTGACAAACGAACAAATTCTGCATATCATATAATCGTATACAAACAATATAACGGGGTTTGAAACCCGAATAATTCCACATGAATCAATACAGGAGGTAACGAATATGGATAAACGCTGGACCCAGCTTGGCGACTTGTTGGTTAATTATTCTTTAGAGGTCAAACCAGGCGAGAAAGTTATGATCGCCTTCGTTGAACTGGAGACCTATCCGCTGGTGCACGCCATCTACCAGGCATGTGTTATTGCTGGCGCATACCCCCAGGTCCAGTTCCTTTCGGAAGAACTGTACCGTTTGAACATGGTACACGGCGCTGCTGAACAAATCGGTTGGGAACCTGAAATCGAAGCTTATGGGATGGAGTGGGCGGATGTCTATTTTGGACTGCGCGGCGCACATAACCTGGACGTATTCTGGGACGTGCCCGCCGAAAAACTGTCCCTGCACCGCAAGGCTATGGGAAAAATCTCTACCAAACGCTGGCAGAAGACACGCTGGTGCCTGCTGCGGGTACCCAACGCCGCCCTGGCGCACCAGGCTGAGGTCGATGAAGGTACCATCTTGGACATGTTCTTCAATGCCTGCTTCCTGGATTGGCCAAAAGTCAGCCAGGAGTGGCGCCGCTGGGCGGACAAACTCGACCAGGGGCAGCATATACGCTTGACGGGAAAAGGGACGGATTTGAATTTCTCAACAAAAGGACGCACCTGGATGGTCGCCGATGGTCATATAAATATGCCGGATGGCGAAATCATGACTTCTCCGGTCGAGAGCACCCTGGACGGGCAGATTTATTTTGATTTTCCGGGCGTGTTGGGCGGCCGCCTGGTTCATGATATTAAGCTGCGCTGGGAAAGCGGTGAACTGGTCGAAGCGACTTCTTCTACTAACCAGGATTTCCTGCGCGCTGTGCTGAATACCGATCCAGGCGCCAGCCTTATCGGCGAATTTGCCATCGGGACCAACACTGCGATAAAACATTTTTGCAAAGATATCCTGCTCGATGAGAAGATCGACGGGACAGTCCATATCGCTATGGGTCGAGCCTACCCGGCTGTCGGCGGCACCAATAAATCAGCCATCCACTGGGACATCATCAAAGACATGCGCCAGGAAGGGGAAATACTTATGGATGGAGAGCTTATCTACCAGAAGGGAAAGGTGCTGATTTAAATAAAGGTTTATAGATTTACCGGCCTAATTGAACAGCGGTTAACCCTTTACCTTGCGGGCAAACGTTTCCAACAGGCTCTGGTCAGTGATCTTAAACTCCGTGCGGTTGATCTGGATAGCCCCCTCCTCCACGAAGCGCGATAACTGCCTGCATACGATCTCACGCTTGGTACCTATCCTGGCTGCCATCTCATCCAGCGTCCAGTCGCGGGCAATGGTATCACCTGCCAAATCGCCGTAGTTCTCCAGCAGCAAGCGCGCCAGGCGTCCGGTGACCGGCTGGAAGGCGATCTCCTCCAGGATATCGCTAGCGTACATCATGCGCCGGATCATCAGCTTGTTCAACTCCCAGGACATACATCCATTCCGTGTCAGGTACGGCAGCAATCGTTCGCGTGACCAGGAGTGAATTTGGCTGTCCTGGTCGGCAGTCAATCCCACCGGCATGAAGGCCTCGTCGATAAAAAATGCCAATCCCCAGAATACTTCACCCGCTTCCAGAGAAACCACGATCAGGCTGCGCCCCTCGCTCAATTCTTTTACCGCATCGACCCTTCCTGAATTCAACCATAAAAAGGTATGGCCAGATGTCCCCATGATAGGTGATCCATTCACCCGCGGTAAAATTGCGAGATACAGCCATTCCAGCCAATTCCTCCCGTTGGCGGTTCTCCAAATGCGAAAACAACGGGTTTTGGGACATCATTTCAAGCAGCGCCATTTACTTCTCCATAATCCGTAATCAGATTTCCAAAGATAGTTAATCAAAATATATCATATGCTGCCGCTCATGTCATTGCGAGTAGAACCACTATGAAAAAATCGCTGCTCAAATTGAAAGAAACTCTTAATTTGTCATTGCGAGCGGAACAAAGTGGAGCGTGGCAATCTCCTAGTTATGATTGAGACTGCTTCGTCACGCGAAGCCTTCCCCAAAAACCTGGGGCTAAAGCTCGCAGTGACACCACTAACTTGCTTAGTAGACGGCGATATATGTCCTTTTGTTTAGAGATCACTCCAACTGATAATGTTCTAGAAATCTATGCTGTGTTTAATGTCGCTGTCGCAGCAATCTCACTCACCAGCATTGGCTAATATGTAATTGTGTGTGAGGAGTTCCGGGCAGTGAAGGGACCATAACCACTATAAAGCATATCGGTTGCACAATCATTACAAGTTACATCCCAAAGTTGTCTTAAGTCAACGATTTTCGGGTGAATTATTGTGATAATCATCACAATAACGATTGCCAATATCTATTCGAATTTAAACAGGAGGAGATCAATGAAGATTAACTATAAAGCCGGCGCCATCTTGGCCCTGGTCGGAGGGGTGATGGGCATTATTGGTCATTATTTCATATTCTTAAACTGGTACGAAACCGGCATGGCCGCTAAATCAGCCGAGCCGGGCTGCGAAATCCTTTTGAAGTACATCCAGCCCGCCATTTTCGATCTGGGCATCCTGGGTGGGGTGTTTTTCCTGGTTAGCGCCTACGGTTTCTTCACAGACAGGAAATGGGCATTCCTGCTGTCCGTGGTCGCCATCACACTGGCGCTGCAGGGCAGCTGGTTCATCAACGTGCCCTACATGGCTGCCGGCTTACCTCCGGTCTATTTCACGCTCTTCTGGCCCTACCTGATTCTGTACTTCCTGATTATGTTTGTGGTCGGGAAGGTAACCTGGGGGCGCACACTGCTCGGTTTTCTGGCCGGCATGACTTATGTTTTTTGCCTGATGAACGGCATCGCCAGTTTAAGCCGCATCATCACCATCGGCGCACCGGTTTATGTGGCTGTCCAGCGCTTGCACTGGCTTGCCATGCTGGGCTGGGGTGTGGTATCCGTGGGAGTAGTCTTACGTCCTGCTGAATGGATGCGGGTGCTGGGTATTGTCGCTGGTGTGGTTGAGCTGGTTGTAGGCATCCCGCTCGTCATCGCTACCACAATCACCCTGGGAAGGTTCTCCCTGTTCTCGCTTGCCCCTATCGGCAGCCTGGTGCTGGTGATAATCCTCGTATGGCCCAATTTATGGGAACGGCTTACCGCCGCCAAAGAGGATCAATCCCAGGCACAAACCAGGGAGGGTGAACCAGCCCCACAAACCGCTTAAAATCAGACATCCTGCTGGCTGGGATAAAAGAACCAAAACAATCCAGGTTAGAGGTCCCAATGGATTGCCATCCGAATCCCAGTGGGTTTCTACCGTCATATATAAACCACGCGGCGATCATTTGATGCCGCGAGGTTTATTTTTCCGTCGAAGAATTAAAAGATTTCCCCAGCGCGCAGTAATCATCCAAGAATATTCTTTGCGATATCAGCAACTGCTAAACCCAGGGCTTTGTGCGCCTGCGCTTCAAGATGCAGGCCGTCGACCG
The DNA here is from genome assembly GCA_963753725.1 of uncultured Chloroflexia bacterium. GTDB lineage: Bacteria > Chloroflexota > Anaerolineae > Anaerolineales > UBA4823 > CAVWDI01. The sequence continues at coordinate 240,826 of CAVWDI010000021.1, forward strand.
GGCTGGGAGAAATTACTGAAGATGAATCTAAAAAGGCGCTATCATATTCGTCCGCCACGCTGCGGTAGTATTCACCAAATTTTTGTGATTTACCAATTCCTCCAGCTAAATCCTCATCGACCTCACTTCCCGGTACGGGATTGATAGGAGGCGGTGCAATCAGCAATACTTGAGGTGGTTCACCATTTATACCCGCATCGCTTTTTTTGATGATATCCACCAAAACGCCGGCCCCCATAGCAATATTTAATGCCGGAGATGAAAAGCGCATTTTTAAATCATTGGAACCCAGCATCAGAACCACCAGGTCGATTGGCGCATGTGTATCCAGGCAAGGGACCAGGTAATCCTTTCCGTTTCTGTATTCGGAAAGCGGGTCATCCCAAACTGTTGTGCGCCCACACAAGCCCTCTTCGATGATTTTATATCCGTCCCCCAGCGCTTGCTGGAGCACACCAGGCCAGCGGATATCCGGCGCGTAACGCTCCCCGGTTTCGGGGATGTGACCCCAGGTATTTAAATCGCCGTAGCATAATATTACCTTCATATCCCTAACGCTTCCTATGTAAGTACTTCCGGCAGCCAGCGCACTGATGGAACTCTGCCGGATGCATTCTCCGCCATCCAATGCACGCACAACGGCAAATCGGTAATAATTTGATCCGCGCCTAAACTCTTCGCATATTCCAGGCGCTGCCGTGCTAAACCCTGTGCTAGATGGGGGTGTGTAAGCCACAAACCATCATCCGCGCCGCAGGATTTCGCCAATCCACACGTCCAGGTGCCGAAAACGATTTCTGCACCCATCGATTTGAGCAAACGCCGCGGCGCTTGGTATACCTCATCTTCCCCGAACTGATTTTCGTCTTCCAGGTATCCGGGTAGGATCGTCAGATGCGTTGGTTTGCCTTCGGCAATCAGATATGCAGGCCGGCTGTCATGCACCATGACCACTTCAGATAATTTTCCAGAAGCGTTCTCCTTCTCTAATAACAATGTGGATAGTGGGATTATTTTCGTGTCTTGAGGCAAATTCACACCAAGCTCTCGATAGACTTTTGCCAAAGCCCAGGCGGTTTCCGGGCCATCCACGATAATCTCTTTCACACCCAGATCGGATATCTTCTCGACGATCTGCTGCGCTTGCGTTAGAGCGACCTGCCTGGCCCCGAGCGCATAGGCTAATGCGCCGCTGTTAGCATACCAGATACTGGCAGTGACCTTTACTGCCTGCAGGGCATTGGCCAGGATAGCTGTGAAACGCTCGTGCTGGGCGATCTGCCCGATTTCACCTGCCAGGACGAGGGCGCCGTCCACCGCTTCCGGAGCAGGAAAAGAAGAAGACGTTGTTTTCGCTCTCTCTACCGCTTCTTGAACTACGGTTGGAGCCAGGCCTGCTTCCCATACATCCACGCGTGCGTCCAACATATACTGGCTGACCGGATAATGGAACACATCAAATGCCTCACTTATGCTGTCCAATGTAGTTTCATACAACAACTCGGCTTCACGCGCTCCCCATTCCAGGTGTCCGGCTGCAATTCGCCACATCATCATCACACGCCCACGCGTGCTGTGACTTCTCCAATTGGGTCAGATTTGCCACCTCCGCGGCTGGTTTACACATGGGGGAGAAGCGTAATTCGTATAATTCTTTTTCGTGTGCTTCTAAATAGCTCATTATTCAACCTGTCACTTTTTTATATTACCGCCTAACGAGGCGGGCCAAAGCCCATCTTACCGGGGTTCAGCAGGTTATATGGATCCAATGTATCTTTCAGACCCTCCAGTACCTGGAATGCCGCTCCGTATTGTCCGCGCACATGCCTGGCCAGCTTGAGTCCTACGCCGTGGTGTTCGTTAATCACGCCCCCATATTCCAGGTTGACCTTCACCGCCAGATCCCAAACCTCATCATGTAAAGCCAGGGCCTCATCCGGGTCTTCGGGCGGGTTTTCGATGATAAAACGGTCATACGCCATCACACCCCAAAGATACCAGTGTGAGAAATGGGCGTAATAGAACAGGTCCCATTCTTTATAGCGTTCTTCGAGGGCTTCCTTTTTGGCCCAATATAGCGCTTCCAGTTTATCGAATGTGGCTACGGTGTCCAGCGTGCCGAACATCCATGGGAAGTCCAGTACTTTTGGAGGGAAGTAGAAATCATAACGGTGCTCCCACCAGTTGCGCCCGGCTTCCTCACCCAGATCCTCGGCCCCGTGTTGTTCGCATATTGAATAAGCGCGTCGTTCCTGTGCAGACACAATGTCTTCGAAGCCATCGAAACCGATCACCATATAGGAGCCGCTGCTCACATCCTGGCCAAGTACACGCTGTACAGTCTTGATTGTTGACCGTTCATCGTATAAACGGATGACAAGCGGCTGCAGCCGGTCAAGCATGATATTGCGACCTGCTTCCAGACCATTATGCATGTCGGGGAAAAGGAATGAACGGAAGCGCCGCACTTCAGGCAGGCGTTCCAAACGCATGGTCGCTTCGCAGATGATTCCGTAACTTCCTTCCGCGCCAACGAACAACTGCAGGATTCCCGGTCCGGCTGCATGGTTAGGCACTGGCAGAGTGCGGATCACTTCACCATTTGGCAGCACAACCTGCATCGACAAAACCATATCCTCAGCCTTACCATACTTGGTTGAGACTGTCCCCGAACCCCGGCAGGCTAAGTATCCGCCCAGAGTAGCCGAATGCACTGAAGCCGGATAGTGAGGCAGTGTCCACCCGGCCGCATTGAGGGCGTTCTCCAGTTCATAGCCGTTGATACCACCCTGCGCAGTAACCGTTCCGGACATCTCGTTGATCTCAATAATTTTATTCAAACGTTTTAAATCCAGTGAGATGCCGCCGTACATCGGAATGATGCCGCCCTGTGAACCCGATCCGCCGCCCCAGGGTGTCACCGGGATATGATAAAGATTTGCCAGCTTTACCACAGCCGAGGTCTCCTCGACACTTCCAGGCTGCACGATCACATCCGGCAGCGGCGGGAGTTTTCCTCGGTCGATCATCATACGCGGTGCCCAATAATAATCCACACCATAGACCGTGCGATCCGCTTCTGGTTTCGTTACGTATTCACGACCCACGATCGCTTCCAGCTCGTGATTGATCATTCCCAATTGCATATTGCTAATCGTCACTTACAATTCCTCCATATCAATTACCTCCGATTACTGTTTGAACCTCACGGTAGCCCATCTCCGCAGAAATCTGACCGGTATATTCCCGTAATATCTCCAGGATTTGATCGATGTTTTGATTGATACGTTCTGCCGGGCCGGTGACCGTTACCGCCGCGATGACTTGCTCTTCATGATCGTAAACCGGTACAGCCACACAGCCAACGCCGTATGAATATTCTTCATCATCATGCGCCCAGCCTCTACTGCGAACCAGAGCCAGTTCCTCAAACAGCTCTTCAACCTCAACGATCGAACTGCCGGTACGTTTTTCCAGGGCTCCCTTCCGTTCAAGGTTAATAATTTGGTCCTTCGAAAGAGAAGCGGACAACACCTTTCCGACTGCTGTGCAATTGTACGGTCGATCTTCACCCAGAGGCGCATCCATGCGAATGGGTTGGTCAGTAACCACCTTATCGACATAAACCACGTAATTTCCGTGCCGGATCGCCAGGAATACCGTCTCGTTACTTTTGCGGCTGATCGTTTCCAGGTACGGGCGTGCTACACGCCGCACCTCCAGGCGCGATAACGCGGTTAACCCAAGCTGGACTGCCTCAGGTCCAAGATGGTAACGTTCGGTAAGCTCATCCTGAACGACATAACCCTGGGAATTGAGCGCATTGATCAATTTCTGAACGGTGGCAGGGCTGTAACCCAAATCCCGGCTGGCTTCACGTATACTGAGGCCGTCTTTGTCATTGATGATATAACGCAGTAAAATGATGGCGCGTTCTACCGCAATAACGCTCATCTATCTACCTTTGTAAAGTGTGCATTATAAATATTTGACACAATGTTTTCGTAATTTGTAAACATTGTTTACAGTTTAATTAGATATAAAATAATTGTCAAGTGTTTATGCACACTATAGAGAAGTCATAAGAACTACTTTCACAAAATAATTTGTTGTCGAGGAGCATTTTTAGTAACCGTTCGTTTTCCTTTTTTTAACAATTACCGCCAACAGCCGCATGCGTTAAAATAGTGATTGCAGATTACTTCTGAATAGGAGGAAAAATGCTCATCGGTGTTTTCTCAGATGTACACGACCAGCTAAATAACCTTACCAGGACGCTGGACATATTTAGAGAACAGCATATAAGCACATTGATCTTCTGCGGCGATTTTTGTTCCCCAATTCCTTCCAGGATGATGGGAGCCTACCACGGAGAGGTTCACTGCGTATTTGGCAACGGCGACGGTGACCGCTTCAAAATCACTCAATTTGCCAGCACGGAATTCCCGAATTTAATTTTGCACGGCGAGCACGGTGAGCTGGAACTCGATGGCATAAAAATGGCGATCACCCACTACCCTTTCTATGCTCAGGCGCTAGCACGCACCGGCGATTACGCTGCGGTATTCTCGGGACACACCCACGAATTTTTTATTGAAAAATTCGGGGAAACCTTGTGGCTCAATCCGGGAGAGGTTATGGGGTTCAAAGGCTCACCTACCTGCGCCATTTACGATTTAAACGCCAACAGTGCAAAAATTATCCGATTGTAATACTCAGGAGATAAACATGGCTGACAATCATCAAACTTCCAAAATTGACGACTTCTTCTCGATCTGGCGAATAAATGTCAGGACCCAAAAAGCCCTTCGAGAGCCTGTGCCCCAATCCTGGGAACGACTAGGGGGCAGATCCCTTCTGGCGCGCATAATGTTAGACGAGGTTATCCCCACCTGTGAAGCGCTGGGACCAAACAACAAGCTTATCTTCGCCCCTGGACTGCTGGTCGGTCATAAGCTTTCCAGCTGCGATCGCATTTCTATCGGAGCGAAGAGTCCGCTCACAGGAGGGATAAAAGAATCCAACGCCGGCGGGCAGACTGGACTGCAGCTGACATACCTGGGTATCAAAGCCCTGATCATCGAAGACCAACCAGAAGAGGATGATCCCTGGATACTGCATTTGAGTTCGCGGGGAGCGGCATTTGAACCAGCCGGTGAATACGCCGGGAAGGGGGTTTTTGAGACCGCATCCCTATTACTGGAAAGGTACGGAGATAAAGTGGCTATCGCATTAATTGGACCCGGAGGTGAAATGCACTTGCCAACCGCCGGCATTCAGAACCTGGACAAAGACCGTTCTCCCACGCGCATCGCGGCGCGCGGCGGTCTTGGGGCTGTGATGGGATCAAAGGGTTTGAAAGCAGTGGTGATCGACTCCAGTGATGGATCAAAACCTCCCATCCTCAATCCCGAAAGTTTTCACGAGACCCGCAAGGAATACGTCAAAGCGCTCCAGGCGCACCCCCAAACAGAAGTCTATAAAGATTTCGGCACAATCGCCATGACTGATTTGACCAATTCCCTAGGCGCGCTCCCCACATACAATTTCTCAATGGGTCAGTTTAAAGGCGCCAGAAAAATCGCCGGCGATTTTATGCGCGAGGCGTTGCTCGAACGGGGCGGTGAAGCTGAAACTTCACACGCCTGCATGGCGGGATGTATCATCCGCTGCTCCAATATATTCGTCGATCAAGACGGTGCAGCCCTGGTCTCACCGCTTGAATATGAAACGGTTGGGCTCATGGGTTCTAATTTGGGTATTGATGACCTGGACACGATCGCTAAAATGAACGCCGAACTCAACGACCTGGGATTGGACACCATTGAGATCGGAGCCAGCCTGGGGGTTGCCGCTGAAGCCGGTTTGATGGTATTCGGGGATGATAGGCGAGCGCTGGAGCTGATCGATGAAATCCGGGAGGGGACACCGCTGGGCAGAATACTGGGCAGCGGACCAGGCATTGCCGGGAAAGTACTGGGCATAGAGCGCACACCTGTGGTAAAGAACCAGGCCATCTCAGCTTATGATCCACGCACCGTAAAAGGCACCGGCGTGACCTACGCCACCTCTCCCCAGGGAGCGGACCACACTGCCGGCTTGACCATTCGCGCCGAAATTGATCACCTAAGCCCCGAAGGTCAGGTTGAAATCTCGCGCAGCCAACAGTTCAAAATGGCGGGCTACGACACCATAGGGGCTTGCACTTTTGCTGGTTATGGCGTCTCGCTTGCCCCGCATGTTGTATCTGAATTCTTAAATGCCCGCTACGGTTGGGAAAGCGGAGATGATATCCTGATCGAACTGGGCCAAGAATGTATTAAGCTCGAGCGGGAATTCAACAAACTGGCAGGCTTCAGCCCCGCGCATGACAGGTTACCGGATTGGATGACTAGTGAACCCCTGCCGCCTCACAATTCTGTATTTGATGTGCCAAACGAGCAGCTCGACAGCACATTTGATTGGTAAGCTGTCAGCTGCGCAGCCTGGCGTCCAGTTCCGAATCCAGACCTTTCACAATCCGCTTCCTGATTTTGGCGGCTTCCTCATCGGTTAATGTGCGGTCCGGCGCCTGGTAACTCAAGCTGTAAGCCAGGCTCTTCTTTCCTGCCCCGATCTGCTCCCCGCGATACACATCGAACAGGCGCACATCCACCAGGGTGCTGCCGCCTGCCTCTTTGACGACTTCCAGGACTCGCTCGGCGGGGATACTCTCATCAACGATAATCGCCAGATCCTCCAGTACAGGCGGGTATGCCGGAACAGGGCACACTTCAAATTTGCCTGGGATATTCTCCAGGATCTTCGCCAGGTCAAGCTCGGCCGCGATTACAGGCGTTTCTGGCAGGTCATATCTTTCCCGCACCAACGGGTGCAGCTCGCCCATATAACCCAGCGCCTGTCCATTTACGGTTACCAGAGCGCATTTTCCGGAATGATAAATGGGCGAATCTCCGCTTTCAAAATGCAGTCCTTCAATACGCAGACCCTTGAACACTTCACTGAGCACCCCTTTCAAATCATAAAAATCCATCACAGCGCTGTCTTCCGTTTCCCAGGATGATGGGGTGCGCGGACCTGTCATGGCGATCGCCAATCGGGATAGTTCATTCGGCAGCTCGCTCTCTCTTCCCGGATAAAAAACCGGTCCTATTTCAAAGAGCGCCATGCGCTGTTCCACGCGCGCATTACGTTCCAGGACCTCCATAACGCCAGACAGCAGGCTGTGACGCAGCACATCCCGGTCGCTTGCGATTGGATTTGCCAGCCTCACATAAGCTTTTTCATCGTCCCACTCCCCAGAGGACCCCAGCCTGGCCTCTCTCTCCTGCGAGGTGAACCGGTAGTTCACCACTTCCTGCAATCCGATATCAACCAACAAATCCTGAAGCCTAGTTTCCTTCTCAAGGGACGGATTACCAAGCTGCGGCGGCAGTTCATCAGCCATGCGCGTCTCAGGGATATTTTCATAACCATATATGCGGGCGATTTCTTCCAACAGATCCGCCACTCCCGTCACACCTTCCCCGATATCCAGACGGTGGGGAGGGGTGACTGCCTGAACAACATCCCCGTCGATCTGTACCTCGAATTCTAACCTCCGTAGGATATCTGCGATCTGCTCCATATCCAGTTCGATTCCCAGCCAACGCTTGACATCCTGCGTGGTTACTTCCACGATCGGGTCCACCTGCGGCAGGGGATATTCGTCAACCAGTCCCTGCGCGATCTCACCATCCGACCATACCCGCATCAGTTCCAAGCCGCGCCTTACTCCCAACTCCGCCAGAACGGGATGGACGCCGCGCGAGAAACGGTACGCCGCCTCCGAGCTCATGCGCTGGTCAGCGATCGTACGCCGGATATTGATGAAATTCCATGCAGCCCCCTCCAGCAGCACACTGCGAGTGCCCTCGCTAACTTCCAATTCAGCCCCACCCATCACGCCCGCAATGGCCAGCGCGCCCTCGGTGTCACACACCAGGACAGTAAAATCCTTAAGGGTATGCGCTTCGCCATCCAGCGTGGTAAGTTTTTCTCCGTCTTCTGCCGTACGGGTGATAATATGCGGCGCCTTGCCGCCTACCCGCTCAGCCAGCACATCATAATCAAAGGCGTGCAGGGGCTGACCCACCTCCAGCATTGTATAGTTGGTGGCATCCACGATGTTAAAAATCGGGCGCATACCTGCCAACTGCAGACGGCGCTGCACCCAATACGGGCTCGGACGAATCTCCACATCACGGATCAACCCGAACACAAAGCGCTGATTAAGCTCCGGATCCCGGATCTCGACCGAAACCTGTCCAGAAAGCGCCGGGCCTTCCGCTTTCATGTCGTACTTGGGAGGCCGCAGCTTCTGGCCTGTAATCGCCGCCACTTCGCGCGCTACACCCAGGATATTGGCGGCACGCGCGATATTGGGCGTGATATCGATATCCAGCACCGCATCTCCCATATATTCGACCAGCGGCGTACCCACCTGTGCATCCTCATCCAGGATGATGATGCCTTCATGATCATCTGAAATTCCCAGTTCTTTTTCCGAGCAGATCATGGACGAGGATTCAACGCCCCGGATTTTGGCTTTCTTAATCCTGGTCTCAACCTGCCCGGGTTGGTGTCCATCATATATGCGGGCGCCTTCGCGTGCGTAAGGCACCATCAAAGGCTGCTCGAGTTCACCTTTACCTTTGTAAGGGTACAGATTTGGCGCGCCGGTCAGCACGACATGTTCTCCTTTACCATCCTCAAGCCGGCAGAGTACCAGTCGGTCAGCATTGGGATGCGGCATCACTTCCAGCACTGCCGCGACCACAATTTTTTCGGGGTCCCAACCGAGTCCGGAGACCTTCGCCTGAGGTCTGCTTGAGCCCTGATCGTGTTCCCCATCCTCTGATCCAGGCACTGGCAGACCGACATAATTAATCGCCCCGACCTCTAAACCTGCCATGGTGAGTTTATGGGCAAGTTCTTCAATGGGTATATTGATCTCTACAAAATCTTTCAACCATGAAATTGGAATTAGCATAATAATCTCCGAAAGGGATAGGGGAAATTGGAAAAAGGGAAAACCTAATATTTATCCCTCATTTACCTTAAAACTGCTCCAAAAAACGCAAATCATTCGACCAAAAATAGCGGATGTCCTCAATACGGTGAAGCAGCATTGTTATTCGTTCCGGTCCCATCCCGAACGCATATCCGGTGTACTTTTTGGGGTCATAACCGCCATTCTGCAGCACGACCGGGTGCACCATGCCGCAGCCCAGGATTTCCAACCAACCGGTGCGTTTGCAGACCGTGCAGCCCTCGCCCCCGCACACAAAACACTCGATGTCCATTTCAGCGCTGGGTTCTGTGAACGGGAAGTGGGAGGCGCGGAATCGCGAACGTACCTGCTGACCGAACAAGCGCCGCGCGAAGTCGCTCAATGTGCCTTTCAAATCTCCCAGGGTGATGCTGGTTCCGACTGCCAGACCCTCGATCTGGTTAAACTGCATCTCCGAGCGCGCCGTGACCTGCTCATAACGGAAGCACATCCCGGGCAGGATGATGCGCACCGGGGGCGGGTTTTCAGGGTCGAGCGCGGCGTATTCACGCATGGCATGGATTTGCCCCGGAGAGGTGTGGGTGCGCAGCATTATCGGGTTCTGGTCATTATCCTTCCCTGTTTCGATATAAAAAGAGTCCTGCATCTCTCTGGCCGGGTGGTGAGGCGGGAAATTGAGCAGCTGGAAATTAAATTCATCGGTCTCTACTTCCCGTGAGAGGTAGATTTGAAAACCCATGTCCGCAAAGATGGCGTAAATCTCACGCATAGTCTGCATGATGGGATGCAGCCGGCCTCGCAGGACAGGTCTTCCTGGAAGCGTTACATCCAGGCGCTCTTTTTCCAGCGATTGTGAGACCGCTATCCTGCGCAAGTACTCGCTTTTCTTTTCGTATTCAGCTTCAAGTCTTTGTTTGACCTCGTTCGCGCCCCTGCCTACTGCTGGCCGTTCATCTTTCGGCAGATCGCGCAGGTTGTCAAAGGTCCCCATCAAGTCGGAACTGCGCCCCAGGTATTTGACCTTCCACTGCCCCAGCGAATCGACATCGCCTACTTCATCAAGGGCTTTCAGGGCTTCTTTTTCTATATTTTTAAGTTGCTCCAGCATTCTTCCTCCAGGTTATTCTATAATTGAATAATCAATTTCTGGTCTATAAAAGTTCTTATAAAAAACCCATTCTACTATTCGGGTGGAGCTGTCCCGACCAATAAACAAAAATCCCCGTCCACGATAAGGGACGGGAGACTTCCCGCGGTACCACCCAAATTGGTAGATGCTCTTACCCGCTTCGCAGCCAGCGGCAGGAATAGCACGGTAATGATTAATTCCTACAATTGGCTCCCGTAGTAACGCACGGGCTGCGTACCAGACTACTTGCGCCATGAATGTCGGCGTGTTCCCCTGGTCAGCTCGAGAGGGAACTTCAGCCGCTTTCCGCCTGGCGGGGGTTTCAGTCAAAGCCCCGCGCCTCCCTGTTGGCTTCCGCCGGATTACTTTCCTCTGTCCTGGCCTTTTATCTTCTTTTATGTAATTGAACCTAATTATCAACAAAACCCGGCGCTTGTCAAGTCGCGCGGAAGTTAATTAAGGAAGAAAGGAAACTTCTGGCAGTGTCACTAGGGACGAAGGACGAAGCAGTCTCATGGGTTAAGGTTGAGATTGCCGCAGTCGCTTCTTGTCGGGAATTCTCAATCTGAAGAGAAGTGAAATTTACGAAGAACTCCTTGTATAAGAGTGGGACCGCTCCTTCGCAATGACACTGAATTTATGGGGTTTGCCACGCTGTGGAATATCACCACCTAAGATAGTGTCACTAGGCTAAGGACGGAGCAGTATTATCGGTAGGTTGAGATTGCCGCTGTCGCTTCTTGTCGGCAATTCCCTCAACGACGAAGTGCATTGAAACCGTAGATGCACTGCTCCTTCAGTACTAAAAAATAGGATTGCCAGTGTGGGAATTGCACCACCTAGGCAATGTCACTGCGAGGCAGGGCAAATTATACTGGCTGAGATTGGCTATACCAGTCTCCCAACATAAATTTCATGGTTTTTTATTACATAATTCTGAGCTGACGTGGCAGTCTCATGATTAAAGGTTGAGATTGCTTCAGTCGCATGCAGCACATTATACCACTGTTAGAAATCATCTCCATTGATTACAGGTGATCGTAGAAGTCTGGGACCGCTATCTTCACAATGACACTATGAAAAATGAAGTATTGCCATGTGTGGGAATTTCACCACTAAGAAATGTCACTGCGAGGAGGGCATATTATCCCAGATTAAATCTTGTGCACACCTTCCAACATTGAATCATCATGCTTCTACTACATAATTACCGAAGCCCGACGTGGCAGTCCCATGGTTTAATGCTGAGATTGCTTCATCCCAAAAAATCAGGGATAATAAGTCGCTCCATGTCGGTTATTTTCAATGTAAAGAAAAGCGAAATTTATGAATATCCCTTGTTTAAGAGTAGGACCGCTTCTTTGCAATGACAAATGGAGGCGGAGAGATCGCCACAACAGGATTAAGCCTGAAAGAACGCTCCACCTTGTTGCGTGCCGCGAAACACAGCCTCGAAATAACAACTTTAAAAGGTATAATTGTTTGGACTGCGGAAGTGGAAAACGTGCGCGTTTATTTATCAAAACACGAATAGATTTTTGGCGATGCGGTAATTTTTACACGGAAGGGTATTGCGCTCCCATCATCTTTTCGTAGATTAAAAAAGGAAAAATATGAGCCAGTTATCAGATACAGCACCATTTGACGAACTCCAGGTCCATCCCTGGTTGAAGAAGATAAACATCTGCTTTGCACCCGGCCCTGGTCTAACCCCGCTTGCACAGGAAACAATCGACAAACTGCTGCCCCATTTCACGCAATTGGGGCACACCGTCCAGGTAATGCCGGACGATAACACAGATATTATCATCACGACTGCAGCGTATGGAGAGCCAGTCCCCTGGCGCGAAGCGATCTCCCTGGTCGGACGTATGAAATTCGGTTACAAACATTCCCCGACAATATTCACATTGGTGAATATCACACCCGATGAGTTGGGCCAGAAGTTGGATTACTTCGACAAAGTCTTAGTAAAAGACCAGCTCGAACCGAGTGACTTCGATTTTCCAGGACTTGCTCCGGATGCATATAAAGTGCTCTACGAACAGGGCAACCGCGGCGGTTCCATCCTGGCACTGGAAAGACTGGTACAGGCGCAGGCCAAAAGCATCCGCATTTTAATGCTGGTCGGAGATGAAAAGCCGCAGGAGGTCTATCATTTCGACCTGGTAGGCGCCAACCCAAAAAGTGAGGCGGACGATTTAGATGCGTTCTACAAAGACATCGTCCTGCGCATGGTAACCAGCGTCAGCACACACGAGATCACGCAGCACCAGGTGGTGGGCGAACCGGTGCCGCGAGCGGAATGGGAGGCGCTTGACACGCCGGAAGCGATGCGAGTCGCGGCTCTAAAATTTGGCGAGTATAACTTTTTCACCGATATGGTCATCATCGATTCGCTGGTGAAAGTGCCGGCGGTGACAGATGCTATAGCCAGCCAGTACAGTGAAGGCTGCTTTGCTACCTGGGACCCGCACATCAATGCATTGGTCACAACCATCACCGGCAGCGCGCGACCGGTGGACAAAAGCAGCCTGTCGGAGGACGACCTGGCGGTCATTACCGGCGTCAGACTCGACCGGGAAGGCGCACTGGTGCGTCATGTAGAGGGAAAACGCAATGATCCGCCCTCATCTGAAGCGGTTGAATTGATCGACCTGGACAGCAACTTGCCATTTATTGAGAACCCCCTCAAGGGGGATCATGACCCCCTCGGTGATGTTCAAACCAAAGTCCCGGTCGCGCGTTCCAAGCTGCACGGGCACAGGGGAGTATCCTCTTACAATCCCGACCTGGTGGAGTTTGTGCACCTGGACCCACCCTTCTACAATTACCCGGTGACCTGCGCCACGGAAGCCCAGGCGGGCGGCATCAAAAATGCTTTCGCCCAATCCCAGGCGCTGCACAATCCGGATGACCCGCGCCAGGTGGTGTTCACAATACTGCCAACCCACGGCGTAGTGATCGTCGAAAAATGGGTCAGCGGGAAAAGACCCTTTGAGACGATGTGGGAATATTTCCAGGACGGCCATCTGGTGGTCGACAACCGTATCCCGCAGGGCGCACACGAATACCAGCTTGAATCTGGCCGCATGGTATTGAAAGATCTTTAACTTATGCATTACAGCAAGAGCCTGCTGTGGTTGGGGCTCCTGACATTCTTGTTCTTGGGCTGCAGCCGCGGCGATGTGCCGCCGTCTGCAACTCTGGAAGTAACGCCGTCCAGCGAAGCCCCATCTTCTGAAGGAACTACGAAACCCGCCGTTCCGAAAGAATCGCTTCCTTCCCCCACACCCACCGCTCCCGAACCGACAGCAACCCCAGAAGGGTTAATCGCCATTGTTAACGGACTGCCGATCACGCTCCGCGAATATGAAGCGGAACTGGCCATGTTCGAAGCGGCCGCTGATAGGACAGCTACTAAAAAAGACAGCCAACGCGTATTAGACGACCTGATCGACCAGGCCATCCTGTCCGAAAGCGCCGTGCAGAACGGTATTGATGTGGATAAGACAACACTCGAAGAGCGTCTTGATCAGGTCACCGAAAATATTGGTGGAGCGGGTAAATTGGCCGAATGGATGGAGGCATACGGGTTCGACGAGGATACATTCCGCCGCAGCATGGAGCGTTCCATCAACGCGGCCCAAATGCGGGACGAGATTTCCGCCCAGGTGCCGGATACCGCCGAGCAAGCGCATGTACGCCAGGTGCTCTTCACTAACCAGGTTGAGGCGGATAATGCCCTGGTAGGTCTGGAGGCAGGCAACATTTTTGACAATCTGGCAAACGAATACGATCCCATAACAAAGGGGGATTTAGGCTGGTTCCCGCGCGGTTACGTGGCGGATGCGCAGTTGGAGGAATACGCTTTCAGTCTGGAAATCGACCAGTACAGCCCGGTTTTCGAGACCCCGGCTGGTTTTCATATTATCACGGTGGTGGAACGCGACCCGCAGCGGCCGTTGGAAACCGAAGCGCGTCTGATGCTGCAGCTGGCGGAGTTGGAAAAGTGGCTCGAAGAGCAGCGCGAGCAGAGCGATATCGAGATCTTCTCGCCCTGAAATCATCCTTATCCACTAATCTTCGCTAATTTTCACTAAATTAATCAGGGGATAGGGGAAATAAGGGAAAGGGGAAAACCAATCTACTAATCTGCACTAATCTTCACGAAATCTTTTATTTATGGAGTCCGTCGCGATACGTTTCCCAGTGAGCATCCCTTTAGGGGAGAGCCATACTCTCGGATTCCTCATAAGCCTCCACAGCCCACAACACGATCAGACCGGCGGTCCAAAACCTACCGGTCTGACCATAATCTCCTGCAGGACGCTTACAAACCCTAAGACTCTGGAGCAGCGGTTGGGGTTGGCAGCGGCGTTGGGGTAGGTAATGGTGTTGGTGTGGGAACTAACTCGCTCGAATTCAGGAGCATTAATTGTCGGCAGCGGGAAAAGGAAGTCGAGATTGTTGGGCAGCAGCATGGATTGGATGCTGGGGGACAATTTGTTGATATAGGTGTAGGTCAGTAATTCCGGATTACCTTTCAGGGCGGATTCAATCAAATTGAGCGCTTCGGTTTCGGCTTGCGCCTGGATAATGCGGGCTTGGGCGGCGCCATCCGCATTAATCACCACTGCGTCCGCTTCTCCCTGGGCAACCTGGCGTGCCTGTTCAGCCTCTTCCTTGCGCTGGTCAACCACAAAGCGGGCTTGCTGCGCCGTCTGTTCGGCGATCTGTTTTTGCTCGACGGAAGCCGCGTATTCGGGCGTGAAGGTAATATTGCGCAGTATAAAATCTCCCAGAATAAGACCGTTCTCGATAAATTTTATATCTAACTCTTCTTCAATCTCTTTGCTCATCTCGTCCCTCTTGGAGCTGTACACTTCATCGACCCTGAACTGCGAAACAGAGTCACGAATCACACCGCGTGAAAGGGGGCGCACCAGGTCATCGGAATAGCGGTCCTGCCAGGCAACGTGAACCCCCAGTACTTTCTCCGGATCCAAAGCATATATGACGGATGCATCCACGAAAATTTCCTGTCCATCCGAGGTGCGCGCCGCCACAGAGTCGTCACCCTGCACCTGACCCTCCAGGGGAGCGATGGACATGGTGTAGGTTTGCTTGGAGATCGGGTAAGTCACCACGTTCTCCAAAAATGGCACGATCCAGCTTAAGCCGGGTTGGAGGGCCTGGTCTCGATATCCATTCGGGGCTACCGCGGATATGACAACTCCACGCAGTTCGGGTTGGATAAAGACCAGCCCGGCGCTGATGGAGGTTAACAAGATCGCTAATACTGCTACTGATAAAATGGCAATGGAGATGCCTCTCACGTTTTTTCCACGCGAAGCTTTGACGACCGCCAGCACGATCAGTCCGATAACGCCCATCCACAGGACTCCGACCAGCGCCTGCAGCGTAATTGCTACATTCATGTATAAACCTCCAGGTTTTAATAAGATAAGTTGCCTGGATTATATCAACTTTGCTGGAGCGAGGGGCGGGGATAATATGGGGATATCCCGCAAAATGCTCCTTCATTCTTCAGGATGCTCCGCGAGCGGGACGCTTCACTCTCGCAATTAACGCGAGATAAAAATTCGTTTCGCGGGGGAAAATCCCGCAATCCCGTACCCTGCAAAAAACACGGGACACTGCCGCGAGAGGGATTAAAATACACTGGAAAACGTTCCGCGGGGGGTAGGGCAAAGGAGGGTGTGAGCTGACTTTCTCAAAAGATGTATGGAATAAACATCCTGGTCTGTGCCATGTAGGCTAAATATTCTTCGCCAAAGTAAACAATATTTTCGTCTTCTTCTTTTCGGGCAGTGATCACCAAAAGCAGCGTGTTGAGCACCGCCAGTATGATTCCAATCCAGGTTGCATTCTTCAAGAATATGCCCCAACCAAGAAACAATAACGAGCTGTAGAATGGATGCCGTATGTATTGATATATCCCAGTGGTGACTAACTGCGTTGTTTTCTCTACGCCCACTAGCGCCGGATCTCCCCGGTCCTGGTCGATTACTCCTTCTCTGTGGAACGTTTGCACACCCAGGATGATCAACACCAGCGATACGATGAGAAATACCCAGGAGACGATCTGCCAGGGGCTGAACGGATCGAGGAACCAATAACCCACATTCATCAAAAACAGGATCAAAATTGTTTCCCAGGCAAAGAAGCGGTAGAAACCGTGATGATGGAGGCTGCGCAGGGAAAATCGCGATACCCAGATAAGCGCGATCGTCCCGATCACAAAGGGGATTATTTTGTACACGACAGTTTTCCCATTTCCCTTTTATCTAAAAAAAGCCTCCGCCCAGACCAGGGATATTACCCCTTTTGCTCGCCATCCAAATCGCTCAGCTGGACCAGGTCCCACAGGTTTCCGTATAAATCTTCGAACACAGCCACAATCCCATAAGGCTCGCTTTTTGGCTCCCGCACGAACTTGATACCTTTTGATACCATCTGGTTGTAGTCGTGCCAGAAGTCATCGGTGCAAAGAAACAGGAACACGCGCCCGCCGGCTTGATTACCTATGAAGGCTTCCTGCTCCGCGGTTGCTGCACTGGCCAGCAGAATGCTGGTACCTTTTGATCCCGGGGGAGCTACCACGACCCAGCGTTTGTCCTGCTCGGGCTGGCAGGTGTCTTCTACCAATGTGAAATGAAGTACCTGGCAGAAGAACTCGATGGCTTCATCATAGTCACGGACTATGAGGGCAATATGGAGGAGGGATTGGTTCATTTCCAAAGTCTAATTCCTGTTTTGTTTGCTGTCCAGTTAGTGGGTGCATTGTACTCCGCAAGGGAAAGGGGAATAAGTCCCGCAATCCCGTAACCCCGCATAAAACATGGGGCGCCACGCGGAAAACACGGGACGCTTCGCGGAGAACTCCCTCGTTCCTCCCTAAAATGGGATGCTCCGCGATCAGGATGCTATCCCACGGGGACGCTACGCGTCGCGAGCGGGACGCTCCCGCATAAATGCGCGGGATTAAAATTCACTGGGAACCGTTTCGCGGGGGTAAGGGAAAAAGGGATAGTAAAAAATGTCCAGTTGCAATCCCAAAGGGACGTTGCGCGGTGTACCTTGAAGGTGCTACCTGAAGGTATGCTGCGCTAGTCGCACCTGGAAGAGGGGGGATAATCAATTGTCAAGGTTCCAATGTTCAGGTTTGGAAATTAGATTTACATGGCGGCGATGATTACAGATTAACCGCATTAGGGAAAGCGGCAGGAAAGCATCCTGTAGTGAGCGCAAGACTTTTTTCTGCTGCTGCATATAAACATTTGTCGGGGTGAAAAATGTTATAATCAATGTGAGGGGGTATCGAATAAAACCGATGGTTGGGCAGGCACAAACATGATCGATTGCCTGTGAATTGCAGTCCCATAATTCATTGAAGCGTACATCGCTGGGACATTCTCAAGATGATGGAGGTGTGAAATGAAATTCTTGAAGACCCTGTCCGGATTGATGTCGATTTTTATATTGATCATTTTACTGCTGGCAGCCAGCCCAGAAAGCTCTATTGCAATCCAGAACCAAGCACTGGCGGATGGGTACAACGGCGATCCTTTCGCGGACCTGGTTGTAGGAGCCCCTGGGGAAAATATCTATGATTCGACGCCAGAGTACGAACATGAATTTACCGGCATGATCCACGTGATTTTTGGTTTTCCTCAGGGTCTCTCGGCTCAGGAAAATGAGACCTGGCACCAGGATATGCAATCCAGCAAAGACCAGGCGGAGGCTGACGATCGATTTGGGAATACCCTGGCAAGTGGGGATTTTAACGGCGACGGATACTACGACGTGGCTGTTGGGATGCCAAGTGAAGATGTCGGTGAAGAACCGGATGCAATAAGCAAAGCAGGTGCTGTGCATGTCATCTACGGTTCCAGTTCGGGAGGACTTACCTCGGTGAATAACCAATTCTGGCATCAAGACAGCCCTGATATTAATAACCAGGCAGAGGTTGAAGACCAATTTGGCCGAGCCCTGGCAGTGGGAAATTTTAATGGTGATGATTATGATGATCTGGCTGTAGGCGTGCCCTTTCAAGACTTGGAACGTTCAACCACAATTGTTGATGCTGGTTGCGTGGTCGTTATATACGGCTCGGCAGGTGGTTTGAGCGCCACCGCCGTACTTCCAGACCAGATGTGGCACCAGGACAACCCGGACATTATTGATAACGCCGAAGAGTACGACAATTTTGGTCGTGCTTTGGCTGCCGGGAACTTCGACAATGATAATTACGATGATCTGGCAATCGGCGCTCCTGGTGAAAGTTCATCTGAGAAGATGGATATAGGAGTAGTGCATGTCCTATATGGAACATCCGCTGGGCTTTCAGCTGCCAGGAACCAACAGTGGGAGCAGTTCGACTGGGGTGGGGGCGCTGAATCCGAAAACTTTGACTACTTCGGGGACCCTCTGGCTGTTGGCAATTTTGATGGGGACGATTTTGATGATCTGGCAGTCGGTGTTCCGAATGAGGATATAGAAACCCCCAGCACTACCATTCGAGAGGCAGGGGCGGTCAATATATTGTTTGGTTCGGACAGCGGATTAAAAAAAGACCGCGTACAATTTTTATATCAGGATGGCGATAATATCGTTGAGGATGCCGAAAAATGGGACCATTTTGGTTCTGAGCTAGCAGCGGTTAATTTCAACGGAGTTAGTGATGATTATCTGGTTGTGGGCGTTCCAGATGAGAAATCTTGGAGACCCAGAAGTAAGCGATGCTGGTGCGGTTCACGTATTAACCAGGAGCTGGTTTGGTGGTTTTGTTGGCGAAAGCTCGAGATTTTTTCACCAGGGTATATTGTCAATACCAGATGAGCCCGAGCACGGTGATAGTTTTGGATTTTCCCTGGCACCGGGTGATTTTAATGGGGATGGAAAAGAAGACCTGGCGATCGGTGTCCCTCGTGATAATTGTAATACCTCTGGTGATGGGTCGGTGGTTGTGATTTACGAAGATAACTGGGAATGGCAGAACGGCCTCAGTCCACAGTACTGGTGCCAGGGTGGGGTGGTGGAGGATGAGGGAGAGGAGTACGACAATTTCGGATATGCTCTGGTTTCTCTACCGGGCAGCGGCGCTCTGCCTTACCGCAGGTATTTGCCCACCATCATGCGAGGGGATTGAGGAGCGGAGGATTTCGGATTTTTAAACCACTAAGGTACAAAGGTCGCCAAGGGTTTTAAGGGGACAAGGGATTGCGAATTTCGGATTTGAAATAGTCTAATTAATTTTGAGCCACTTCAAAGGACGGAGTACTAAAGCACAAAGAATAAAAGGACACAAAGGTTGTATTTAACATTTCTCTGCGAGGAGTGCTCTTTGCGACGAATCAGTCTCCCACCACTGGTGTCACTCCCCCTTGTAAGGATGCTCCATTTCATTGTGCGATGCGAGTGCACCGCACTCGAATTTGACGATTGCCGCAGTCGCAAGAATTGTCCCTTAAAAAGCAGGGATTAAAACTCCTTCGCAACCAGGGTATTAAATTGTTAAGGTTCCAACGGATACGGATCGAAATTAATATCTACCTGGCAGCGATGCTCAATAAAAGCAGAGCGGTTATGTGCTGCCAGGAACCAAGCTGCTCCTGGTCGAGGGCCAATTTACAGCGCCGTCCCAATTTGCGTTCAAACTGGATGCTGCCGCCGGACAGCACTTTTGCAAAATCAAACCCGCCGCGGGTCTTGAGGCCAGCGGTGAGGGTGGAAAGAACACGGCGCAGGAGACCTGTTTTGCGCCATTTGCAGTATTGGCGATGGATGATTTTAAGGGGGTATTTTCTTTTCGTTTTGTTCTGTTTATAGGATCAAAGTAATCTACCAATTCAGGTTCTAATGTTTTAAATGAAAGGAGCGTGTTGAAAAAGTGGTTCTGATATATTGATATAATCCATTATCGTGAAGTTCTTGTGGATATGCTGCCGTATTTCATATTATCCACAGGTTTTGCGCTGATAATGTCTCTTTAAAAGACTTTATCCAAACGAGATGTCGATTTTGATTCAGATAAGATGATTTTGGCGGATTTCGCGCATTAATTTATTAGGATATCAACCCGTTGGGCGGCTGTTTTGTCAAGATTAGCTAGCGAAAGAGGCATTTTCGCGGCTGATGCGGAAGAACGAAAAGCAGATAATAGGAGGATGATATGACTGACTATCCGGAATTCACCCTGGCCGCCATACAGGCGGCGCCGATTTACTTCGACAGAGAGGCCTCAACAGAGAAAGCCTGCCAGCTTATCATGGAGGCGGGGCAAAAGGGGGCAGATCTTGCAGCCTTTAGTGAAACATGGCTGCCAGGTTACCCTTTTTTCCACTCCTCTGCGCTCGCTGATCAAGGTCGGGTGACCTACCTGTCCAACGCTGTGGAAATCCCCAGCCCCACAACGGACCGCCTGTGCATGGCTGCTAAAAAAGCCGACGTGGACGTAGCCATTGGCGTGGCTGAACTCGATCCGAGAACTAGAGGTACGGTTTACTGCACGCTGCTATTCATCAGCCGGGATGGGGAGATTCTGGGACGCCACCGCAAACTCAAACCTTCTGGGGGGGAGCGTACCGTATGGGGCGAGGGGGACGGAGTTGGATTGAAGGTTTATGAGCGCCCTTACGGTCGCATTAGCGGTCTGAACTGCTGGGAACATAGGATGCTACTTCCCGGTTATGCCTTGATGGCGCTTGGAACTCAGATCCACGTGGCTACTTGGCCATTCTCTTGGCATTTGGATCCTGACCTAAACAATGCCCCGTTCCTCTCACAGGTTTTCGCCGCCCAAGGGGGATGCTATGTGATCGCGACGAGTGGCCTATTGAGACCTGAGGATGTCCAGGAGGCATACCGCGAGCTGGCAATAAGCAAGATTGACGAATGGATTGGCGCTAAGAAAGGAGGGTGCCGTATCATCGCCCCCAGTGGAGATGTGATCGCTCAGGCCGCGGTCGGTGAGGAAACGATCCTAACAGCATCTGTATCACTGGAAACGGTTCTACAGGCAAAAGCCAATATTGATGTTGGTGGCCATTATTCTCGCCCTGATGTCCTTCAACTGCATGTCAATCGCCGTCCACTTGAGCGTGTTGTAGTATCCGATGTCAGTGTAACCCCCGATGACAGCCAAATTTCCGGGAATAACGAGTTCCAGGAAAAGACAAAAGATACTGAGAATCAATAACCCAAAGTTTATGAACTCTGTCTATATGTGGAATCACTACAACAATTCAATTGTGTCGCCCAACCCGGCGTGCACCTGACTGGCGGGATTCTGCGGCATTTTCAAGCATTTTCCACGCCCAAGCGGAATCCTGCTCCCAAGCCGAGTCCACGCCCGACCGCCAGCAGGTAACGCAAACCGTTAGGCAGTGCTTGCCTGAATATCCAAAATAATAAATCATTGTATGACCAAACCCACAGGTTCAAATGAACGAGTATTGAAGGAGATCCAGCCCCGGATTGTGACCGGGCTTTTAGGGCTGATTGTATTTACCTTATTGTGGTTTGGGATTGCCGGCCGGGTGACCTGGTGGCAGGGCTGGGCATTTCTGTTCACATTCATTATTTATGTGAGTATCCTGGTGTGGCGCCTATCAAAGGTGAACCCCGAGTTGGTGCGAGAGCGCAATCGTCCAGCCGCAAATGCCGAAGCCTGGGATCGGGTGGTGATGGGCATCTATGCCGTGATCCTGGTGGTATTGCTGATCGTATCCGCGCTGGATGGGGGGAGATATGTCTGGTCGGCCGTCCCTTTGGGGGTTCAAATGATTGGCTGGATCTTGCTGATCGTGGCCGGGGTGCTGGTCTGGCATGTGATGATGACCAATGCCTATCTCTCGAGCTGGGCGCGAATACAAGAGGACCGCGGGCAAGTGGTCATCCAAGAAGGGATATACCGGCGCATAAGACATCCGATGTATCTCGGGATCATCCTGGGCTTTTCTGGGGATACCCCTGGTGTTGAGCTCCTGGTGGGCAATGATCCCGAGCTTAATGATCGTTGGATTGTTTGTGTATCGAACATATCGAGAAGACCAGATGTTGATCGATGGCCTGGCGGGATATTCTGAATATACCGAGAAAGTGAGGTACAGGCTGCTACCCAGGGTATGGTAAGGAGTATTGTTTGAGAGTGCACTGCCTAACAGGCGCTGCAGCTGACCGATTTTCGCCCGAGGGCCCCAAGGGCGAATTAGATGGCTCACGTGGTTTTCAGGGATGATCCGTAGGTTCGTCCGCCCGGCGGCTGAGCTTGAACGTTGGGCAGCCAATTTACCAACCTAATCTCGAAAGGATGACATGAATAATTTCCAAAAGTGGCAAAATCAAGGTAAATCAAACAAAAACCGATTATTGGCATTGGGAATAGGCGCATTGATATTCCTAATATTAATTCCAGCCTTCCTAATCATTGTATTACCGCAAGTCGACAATTACCTTGGAATCAGTTCGTTCTACAATGGATTGGGAAATATTATTATTGGCGTAATGGCAATAATAGTTGGTGGTATCTTGGCAATATGGACAATTGAAATTCAAATTAGGTTAGCATCGGGAACACCTTTTCCAATGCTTCCAACTAAAAAACTTATAATTGTTGGCCCATTTAAATACTGTAGAAATCCAATGACATTGGGGACAATAATTGCGTGTGTTGGAATCTCGATATTAATCGGATCATTTACCGCATTAATAGTAGTTGTTATATTTGCCGCAATATTAATCAGTTATTTGAAAATAATCGAAGAAAAAGAATTGGAAATGAGATTTGGAAGTGAATATATTGAATATAAAAAGAAAACACCTTTTATAATTCCAACAACGATAGTAAGAATTGATTCAAAAATGTAGATAAATTAAAATATTATGGCCGCCCAACAAGCGTTTGCACACCGAAACGGCGCTTCGCGCCTCTTGGACGGGCGTTCTGGGTCGGCGTGTTTTCTGTCACAAATTGGTTTCGGTTCGAGCACGCGCCGTGCGGGAGAAGCGCACGGTTGGCCGCATCAAATTGAAATCGAAGGAAATTTTTATGGAAGCACAAAATGTTCTGATTAGAGACGAAAAAGACACTGATTATAGAGTTATCTCGGATGTAACTAAATCAGCATTCGAAACGATGGAGATCAGCAATCACACTGAGCAGTTCATCATTGACGCACTACGATCTGCGAAGGCCTTAACAGTATCATTGGTTGCGGAGATAGACGGCCTTGTTGTGGGACATATTGCATTCTCTCCCGTAACTATGTCGGACGGCACCAATGACTGGTACGGACTCGGTCCCGTTTCAGTACATCCAGACTTTCAACGCAAGGGCATTGGAAAGGCACTTATACAAGAAGGATTGTCACGTTTGAGAAAACTCAAAGCGAAAGGTTGCTGCCTGGTCGGGCATCCAGAATATTATCGACAATTTGGGTTTAACAATGTTGAAGGGCTAGTTCATGAAGGCGTTCCCCAAGAAGTGTTCTTCGCTCTTTCATTTGACGGGGACATACCGCAGGGCAATGTCATGTTTCATGAAGGATTCAAAGCAAGTGGCCAACAAAGCGCTCCAGCGGACGGCTAATCGCCGCCGCTGAGCTTGGCGTTAGAATTCATTTGAGCCCCTTCCAAGTAAACAAAATCCATCTTGTATTCACTCCAGATTGAAAAAGACCGATAAATCGACTCTTGTTTCTCCTGTCCAAATCTGCCAGGGTGTTATTAGTGGATTTAATACAAATAGATACGATTTGTGTTCACAGAATTTATGAATTTTGTTGAACCCATCTGTGACCGAAAAAAGATTGCTCAAATCAAAAACCTATTGCGAGGGCAGAAGCGTTTCCGTGATCTGTTGCTGTTTGTAGTTGGGATCAACTCTGCACTGCGCATCTCTGACTTGCTGAATTTGCTGATGAACTTATCGACCAACAAGAGGAAGATGGATCCTGGCCTGACTTGTGTATGTGGGGCCGCAAACTGCTTTGCACGTCATGGGCTTTGTTAACCCTTGAAAGGATTGCACCTCCACCCACCTATAGGATCTTTGTGCCTTTAACGTTCAGGCATTAGCAAAATCAATTAATAAGATACTTATAGCAGAGTTGATTCATAAAACCTTTAACAAAATTTCCGCGCCTAAAATTCGTCAATAACCTGTGGGTGGAGAATTTTCAACCAGGGTCATGTCGCCCCGAACTGAAACACCTAACATCTATTAAAAATGCGCCTTAACCGCTGAATCCAAGAATTGATTCAGGCACAGGTGGAGTAAGATAAAAATATTAAATTGTTAAAGTTCCAACGGATACGGATCGAATTTATATTTGCCTGGCGGCGATGCTCAATAAAAGCAGAGCGGTTATGTGCTGCCAGGAACCGCGCTGCTCCTGGTCGAGGGTCAATTTACAGCGCCGTCCCAATTTGCGTTCAAACTGGATGCTGCCGCCGGACAGCGCTTTGGTCAAATCAAAACCTCCACGGATTTTGAGGTCGGCGGACAGGGTGGAAAGGATCTGGGAAAGTAAGCCGGATTTGCGCCAAACCCGGCAGCGGCGGTAAATTGTCTGATAGGAAAGGGGAGGGTCAAAAGCGCCTGTTGTTGGATTCTTTGTTACAAAAGGATATGCTTCCGGAAGATCATACCAGGGTACCCCAGCGGCGAGCTTCCAGAGGATACAATCGAGGATGAGGCGTTCGCGGATGGGGGAAGAATTACGCATATTCGTTCCTCCCAACAGGGCGGGGATTTTCTCAATTATTAGGTACCACTGGTCGTCTGTTATGATCACATAAATTAATTGGTGAGTAAAAAATGCATCTGAGGTCCCTAAGGGATGCGCTAATGACGAACGATATCCTTGTTTCGAGTATTTTGATTTTAAATTTAAATGGTGAGTAAAAAAATACGCGAAACGAAGCGGAACGAATATTAATTCACTAATTTACACAAATCACCACAAATTTTTTTGGTTATTAAAAACCTTCCGCTAATACTGAAGATCTGAGGGGGCAGGAGGTTAGACTTCAAGGTTGAGATCTTCGGCGATTTCAAAAAGGGCTTCTTCAATGGTACGCTGTACTTCGTCGGCTGGGGAAAGACCATAGAGAGCCTGGGTACGCATAATGGCGGCGAGCCGGCCTATGGCGAGGCTGACGTGACGGAGAAGCTCACAAGCCTGTTCGAATTCGGTGATATTCTCCGAAAGTTCGAAAACCCTGCGGATGACAACCCGGAGCATGGCGGCTTCGGAGCGGAGGTCGTCATCCTGGGAGGCTTCTAAATCACAGTGCTCCTGGTCGCTGAAGCGGCGGCTGTAGAAACCGTGTTTGAGGGCGTTGGTGTTGCCGGGCTGGCCTCCGCGTGTTCTTTTTGGCATGATAATAGACCTCCTATAATCAAATATAAAAGGAGAGTATTTTACATGCCAATTAATAGCACACAAGTTCTAAGAAATCAATCGCTAATTGGGGGATTTATCTTATCTCATAGACTGGCTGTAATAATTCTAATAAGATGCGAGCTCAATTGCGAGCAAAAAAAACTGAAGATATTCAACGGCATACAGTTCGCTTATAATAAATTGCTACTCAACTCTCATAAATCAATATAATGATGAAAAGCTTTTTGGGGTGATTTTATGGCTCAATGGAATATGACAATAAGCCGGGAATTCTTGAGTGATCTTCAAAGAATACCAAATCCCATAACTATAAAAACTCTTAACACCATTGATCGGATGTGTATAAATCCTTGGAAAAAGGAATTGCATCCAGAAAAAGTCAAGCAAGCAGAGCCTGGAATTCATTCATGTAGGGTTGATGATAAGTATAGAGTTATCTGGAAATATATAAAACCGATTGAAATTGTGTTTTGTGTTGTAGATAAACACGATGAAGCATACCGGAGAGCTGTGCGGAAGAGCTTTATGCTAGAAGATGGCATAATTAAAGTTGCAAATATCCTCAAAGAGGGAGCAAGAAAAGCAGAGGCGGGAGAAGGGAGTTTGTTTGGCTGGGGTAGAAGTGAAGAACAAAAATATGGCAAACTTTTCTTAGGGTATAGCGATAGCGAATTAATCCAATTTGGGATACCGGAGGATATTCTGCCAAACTTACGAGCTGTTGATAATCTAAATCAGCTCGAGAATGTGGAAAGACTATTGCCAGTAGAGGTTTTTGATAAGCTGTTAGAAATCGCGATTGGGGATATTAATAGATCTGTGGTTCAAGATGAAAAATTAAAATAAAAGCTTACAAGAATACCAGGGGGGAGATGATCTTCATCGGTTGGTGGACAGCGAAGAATTCAAACGTGTTTTAGCGGGTGATATGGAAGATTGGATGTTGTTCTTAGCGCCCACACAAAAACATCTTGTATTTCGAGATTACCAGGGACCTGCCAGAGTAAAAGGTGTTGCGGGCTCCGGAAAAACAGTTGTTGCGATTCACAGGGTCCGCCAACTCGGCTAAAAGTGCCATTAAGCAAAATCAGAAGATCCTTTTTTTAACATATGGGAATAGACTTCCGGGTATTATTCAACATCTGCTTGTAAAGTTAATGGGAGAAGATGCTCCAGAACTTGAGGCAGTTGAATGTATAACAATACACCAGTGGTGTGCACGCTTCTTGAGAAGAAATGGATCGAATCTGAATATAAATCGTTCACTTCAAGAGGAAGCTTTGTCGGAGGCAATATCTCAAGAAACAACCATTTTTAATACGCCATCCTTATGGAAACGTTCCCCAAATTTTTTCGCTGATGAAATCCGATATGTCATAAAAGGACGAGATGTTCAAACCCTCGAGGAATACCTAAGTCTAGATAGAAGCGGTAGAGGTACTCCACTCCAAGAGCATGAACGACGCGCGATGTATGCGGTATATAAAACTTATCAAGCAAACCTAAATAAAAAATACTTGTGCGACTTTGATGATTTTATACTTAGATCGCTGCGACTGGTTGAAAAAGGAGAACTGAAAGAAGCGTATTACGGCGCTGTCGTTGATGAAATTCAAGACTTAACCGAAGCGACAATGAAACTAATCAGAGCTATCGTTCCAAATAAGACTAATGATCTGTTTTTGGTAGGAGATGGCTTACAACGAATATACGCTGGCGGTTACTCGCTGGGAAGGCTCGGCATTGAAGTCGTTGGGAGAGGAAATTTATTAAGAAAAAACTACCGCAACACTCAGGAGGTATTACAGGCAGCGCATGCCATGATGAGTGATTGCAGTTTTGATGATATGGATGATGAGGAGAGTGATGTCATTGAACCAGAATATTCTGTGAGGCACGGTGAAATCCCTGAATTGAGAAAATTTCAAGATCCAGAGCAGGAACTTGATTGGATTGGCAAAAAAATTTCAAGCATAATAAAATCATCGGGTTATAAGGAAAAAGATTTCGCGCTCTTTTACCGCCATAGAAAACCATACAAATCTCTAATTAAACGTTTATTAGGAGATAAATTTCAGGTAATCGAATTGTCAAAAGAACCTGAAACATTCTTCGGTGATGGGGTGAAATACACCACATTTCACAGCGCAAAAGGGATCGAATTAAGGTTGTTTTTGTTCTGGGAGTTACAGACGGTCAATTTGTTCCGCGGGATGATTGGACATTGGAGGACAAGGCTTTAGAGGAATATTTAGCGAGAGAACAAAGGCTTCTATATGTGGCCATGTCACGTCCGCGAGATTTGTTGTATTTGACCTATTCACGGGGGCAATATTCACGTTTTTAAACGGCGTTCCTGATAAATACCTAATACTCAGTCAGCTTGGTTCTGATGGGTAGAATAAGTAAAAAAACCTGAATTCAGCTAACTTTATCGAGTATAAATGAAGCTTCAAAAAGAAATTCAATTATGGAAATAATTGCGGGAAATGTAATAAGTACAATACTTAAACACGATAACAAAGTAACCAGCTACAAAATTGCTCTATTACGCGCAGTTAATGATGTAGTGCTTGCCTTTCCGGATCTAATAGAGTTTGACAAAGATGTTGCTATACCATTACGTGTACTTGCTAGATTTTGGTTGGCGTATTATTGGCCATTTTTTGACCGCGATAAAATCATTTTACAGGGTCCAAGAGCGATAAGGGGTGGAATACAACACAATGATATGGCTTTTAGAGAGGAATTGAAAAGGTTCCGATTTGAATGGACAAGCATCATGGGCGAATCAATTCTTCCCGCTGATGGATTCTTCATCATCAACGATTTAAGTATCCCAAGAAAGAGAAACTCTTACCCCAAAATTTTATTACGTTCATATGACATAACAATTAGAAAGATATGCAATACGATAAAAATGCCTATTAGATATGCGGGAGATGGTGAATGGACAGTCTTCGAAAAACCAAAAATATTCTCTCAACAAATGAACAATTGCATTTCAGTACCTGGTACTCAATCTAATGATGTTTGTCTAATTATCAACAAAGAATTGTGGAAAGAGTTTTTAGCAATTTCCTTATACATAGAAGCTCTATGCATCCATGAATGGAGTCTATTCACCGAAAGAAAAAATAAAGAATCCAATCCGGATTATGAGAGAGGATTTGTTTATAGGCTGCTAACCGAACGACCAGATAATCGTCGACCGCTTACCTGGGAAAGAAATCAAATAGATATATTGCTAATGGAAAAGAAGATATTTGTCTGCCCTTGGACTGAAAGAAAAATTCGATACAGTAATAATTATGATATAGATCATATTATCCCCGTTTCGGCTTATCCAATTAATGAACTATGGAATTTAGCACCTTCCGATCCACACTATAATTCCCATACAAAAAGAAATCGGATACCTTCACTACCCAGGTTACGCAAAGCGTACCCACATTTGAAACTGACTTACGAAAATTACGTTTCCTTTCCAACGACCAAAAGGGCGGTTTATGAAGATGCACTGTATCGGTTTAAGTCCATGGAATTCAAGACTGGGGAATTTGTAGAAGACTTAACAGATTCCGTGATTAAGTACATTGATCAATTGGGAAATGCAAGGAATCTTGCTCGCTTTTAGGATTAATTATGATTATTGAATATGACAAACTTATCAGAGATAGAATACCTGAAATTATTAGTGAAACAGGAAAAGAATATTTTGTTAGAGCAATGGAGGAGAGAGAGTATAAAAAGGCTTTATTAATGAAGCTAGTTGAAGAATCCCAGGAGGCTTTAGAAGCAGAAGACCACAAGTTAATTATTGAACTTGCTGATATTTTGGAAGTTATGGATGCAGTAATTGATGTCAACAAAATATCAAAAGATCGATTAGAAGCAATAAAAGAAAAAAGACGAAATAATAGGGGGGGGTTTGAAAAAAGATTGAAACTATTGTGGGTTGAAGAAGAGAAAACGTAATTTTCTCATAGTGAGTGTATCATTTTATCTGAAAAAATTTAACACTTTGTGTTCTTAGTGGTTCAAAGGTGTTTCAAAAAATCCTTTCGTAGTGCCCCTGAATCAACCCCAACGCCTTCTGGATCAACTCCCGGTTCTCCTCGATCTGGTGCCAGCGGCTTGCTCCTGAAGGATGCGGCAGGGGCACGATCCAGCGCCCGTCTAAATGCTGCCTGCGTGCCGATCACATCCTTCAACGGCGGTTTGGAAGGGAAAAAGTACTCGATCGCCAGGCGCCCGACCGGCATAATCAACTCCGGATCTAACAACTCGATCTCCCCTTCCAGAAAAGGACGGCACAGCAGCTGCTCATCTTTTGACGGTACTCTATCCCCGCTGCCGGACTTCGCTCGCCCGGGGTAGCATTTGGTGATGGAGGTCATGTACTGGGTGGAGCGGAACCAGTCTTCTTCGATGCCGGCCGCCTCCAGCCACTGGAACAGGCGCGTGCCGCTGCCGGCGTTGAAGGGACGCCCGGCTTCTTTTTCGGTGATGCCCGGCGCCTGGCCGAGCACCATCATGCGGGCGTTTGGTGAGCCGGCGTATATGGCGCAGCGGGAAGATCCAGTGGCCGGCCTCCAGGCACAGGCGGCAGGTGTCCATCCGGGTGTGGAGTTGGGTTAGGGTTGGTTGGGTCATGTTATATCGCCAAGGAGGAGACTGCCGCACTCCGTTCCACTACGTTCGCAGTGACACGAGGTAAAGAGGTGTGTGAGGGTAGAGGGTTGGGTCATGTTTTTCCACCGGGATTGAGGTTTCAAAGCAAGGAGAAAAGTCCAGATTCTTCACTTCGTTCAATGACAAATTTATTTTTCTCCCGCAACCTCCCGCCATTTCTTCTGCATCACAAGGGCGTCTTCCTCCAGGTTGGGGCTTTCGCAAAGGATACGTCCCGCGCATTTGAAATCAAACAGCGCCTTGAACAGCGCACCCATATCAAAGTCGGATTCCTCGATCAGCAGATGGTTCTTCTCGCCCTTTTCGGTGTACTCGATACCCGGACAGGTGGGCGTGGATATCTTGCAGGGCGGCCTTCCCCAAGCGTTTCCCCGAGCTTTTCCAGCACTAAAGCCCACTCGTCATAAGTGTTCATGCTGCCGTCACCGGGACGGGCGTGCAGGTGGGCGAAATCCAGGCAGGGTTCCACGCCGGGGATGGCCTGGCTCATCTCGATGGTGTCCTCCAGCGAGCCCAGCATGGCCGATTTACCCATGGTCTCCGGGCGCAGTGTGACCGGGTTGCCGGCATCCCGCAGTTCCTGGACGCAGCCAGCCAGGCGCTGGATGGCTCCCGGCAGCACTTCTTCGGGCGGGCTTGCCGAAATACGAGCCGGGGTGGAAGACGATGTCGGTGGCGCCGGCCAGGTTCCCGAAGTGGGCCGCGTCCATCAAACGTTTTCTGCGACTTGGGCCATTCCTCATCATCGGCGTTCAGGTTGATGAAGTAGGGCGCGTGCACGCTGATGAGCACATCCTGTTCGACGCCGTTGGCCTGGATGGCGGCGCAGGTTTTTTCCGAGACGCGCACCGAGCGCACCCAGCCCAGTTCGAGCGCTCCCAGGTCCAGTTCTCTCAGGCGGATAACCCCGCCCACGCTGCCGCCGGGTTTCTTGGGGGTTGATTTGGGGGAGCCGACGGTGCCGAAGCGGAAAGAGTTGTTAGACATATTTACCTCATTTGATAAAGGGTTGATTAATTTAAACCACTAAGATACAAAGAACACTAAGAGGAATTAAGGGACAAGGGATCGAGAAAAAGCAATTCAATAATCCACTAATCTACACCAATCCTCACGAATAATTTATTAAGTTCAATCAAAAATTCGCGATATGGAATTATAACCGCTGGCGGCGGTTGTAAAATAAATTACATTTGCGGGGGTGAAATATCCACACCCAAACGGGATATGATCTCGGATTGGGCGGTGGTCATGAGGACGCGATCTTCGTCCAGCGCATGATCGTGGCCGCCCAGGTGCAGCACGCCGTGCACGACCAGCAGCTGCAGTTCGGCATCGAGTGGGTGGTTACCGGATTGGGCTTGAGCCTCGGCACGCTGGTAGGAAATGATCACATCGCCCAGGTATAGCCGGTCAGAATCGGGATCCACAGTATCTGAAGGGAACGAGAGCACATCGGTTGGTCTATCGATTTTGCGGTACTGCTGGTTGTATTCCTGGATGCCTGGGTCGTCGGTGATCACGATAGAACAATCCACTTCATCCCCTGGATGGAGGTATTCCAATGTTATTTGTGCTGCGCGCTGGAGCTTTTTGAGATCTATTCGATCCGCGCCCACCTCAAGGTTAAGCTGGTCTGCGAGATGGATATGGACCATGTGCTCGCTTCAGGATACCGGTGAAGATGTATCTATGGATATGTCGACAGGAGCATCGACCGGAATGTCTGGTTCATGCTCTTCCAGAACACGAGGTGAAATAGGTGTGGTGACCGGTTCGGCTCCAGCCTGTTTTTCGGCTGATGCCTGCAGCTGCGATGCATCCTGTATGTCGGATACAGCTTCATCACCCAACTTTGGATATTTAACGCGCGGGTGGTAAACGCCTTTCAAAGTAGCGGCGAACAAATCGCCGATCTCTTCCAGTTCTCGCAGGGTAAGGTCGGTGTGGGCCAATTGATCGCCGGAGACGCGGAAATCGATCACGTCCTTGATAATCGCTTTCAGTTCGTCACCATCTTTTGGCTTTTCGGCCCTGACCGTGGCTTCACAACCATCTGCCAGCATGACAATGGCGGTCTCTTTGCTCTGGGGGCGGGGACCTGGGTATGTAAACTGGCTGATATCCACCGCCTCTTCGTCCCCGTTCGCCTCTTTTACAGCGTTCACATACTGGTAGCGGGTAACCATACTGCCGTGATGTTCGGCAATGAAATCTTTTATACGAGTCGGCAAGCGGTTCTCGCGTGCCAGTTCCAATCCATCCGGTATATGCCGGATGATGGCAGCCGCGCTGGTGGCGGGATCGAGTGTATCGTGCGGGTTGGGATAGCCAGGGACCTGATTTTCAATGAAGAACACCGGATGGCGCGACTTGCCGATGTCGTGGTAAAGGGCACCCACACGCGTCAGCAGCGAATCAGCATCGATGCGCTCGGCAGCCTGCTCGGACAGGTTGGCCACCTGCAGGGAATGCTGGTAGGTGCCGGGGGCACTGTTCAGTAAACGCTGCAGCAGCGGCTGGTCCGGGCGGGTGAGGTCCATCAGCTGCATGGGGGCTGTCATGCCCAGGAACTGGGACAGAACAAACTGCAGCAGCAGCGCGATGCTGGCGGAAGCCAGACCGTTCAATATTGAAGCGCCGCTTAGGCTCGCGATACCGAGGATATCCGTGGTTGGCAGCGGCAGGCGGTATGCCAATATCACCACAATTCCGGCAAGCGCAACCGCCGCGCCAGCCCGGAAGAACGTAACAACTCTGCGCGCTCTACCCAGGGCTAAGACGCCCAATAGACCGCCCAGGGAATAGTAAATGGTCAGGTCGAGCGCATTCGGCAGCCCGAACGCGACCAGTACCGCCAGCGGGACGGTAGTGACCAACGCTATCTCGGCGCCGAAAAGGGCCGCTACTGTCAGGCTGTATGCCGCGACAGGGAACGCGTAGGGGATGACCGTGTGGGTCGGGATCGACAACCGTGCGCCAAATAATGTCACGAGGAACAGGACCGCGATGATCAATATGCTGCGGCCAAATTGGTGAGAGAGCGCTGGATGGCGGTTCAGGTAGACCGCTACAATAAGGGCCATTAATAAGACCATCACAACCGCGCTCAGAAAATTCTGCCATTTAGGCTGCGGCTGTATCAAGCGCAGCTGCTCGAGCGCCTCCAGGTCCGATTCATCTAACACCGTCCCCCGCAGGGCGATGGTCTGACCGACGGCATATGTACGGGCAACAGGTACCACTTCTTCACGGGCTGCATCGCGCGCTGCCTGTGTCAATTCTTCGCTCAACTCGCTGTTGGGCGTCACAAAAGCGGCCGCCAGTTCGGCGACAATGTCCGCTTGAGATTCCGGCAGCTGCAGGCTGACCAGATTGGGCACCCGGTTTTGAGCAGAAGTCAGACCCTCGGAGCGGATCGTGCTGCTCATCACCCGTTCCAAAACTGCAATCGCTTCCTGCTGGATGGTCTCCCAGCGCGAACTCGGTCAGCCCTAAAATGGTGGAGGCGGTGTCTGAATTCAATTGAATATCGCTCAAAGCCACCAGGTCATCCATTTTCTGGGGCTTTTCAGAATACTCATCTTCGCGCACCGTGGAAATATAATCCATCGTGTTTCGCAGCCGTTCCAGCTGCGTCCTTGCCACCCCGGTGTCCGGTGAGGAATAAATAGGTGAAACAGCGTTTGCAGCCAACTCACGCTTTTCCTCGGTCATCACTTCGCTGTCAAAAGTAATCGGTTCAGGCGCCCGGTAATCCTGGGTAGCGATATCCCCGGGCTGGGGCGGTGCCGATATGGCGCGGGTAAGGGTAGGGATCAGCAGCGCTATCAGCGCCAATCCCACACAGACGAGCAGTAACAACCCGTAAAGCAGGTAGGTTCGGGTGGTCTTATTCTCTTCAGCCATTTTTCAAATCAAAACGTTGCAAGTTCTCCTCCACGGAGAGGGATCTTTCGGAGCGCTGGCGAGGGCGCGGCAGTAAGGGCAGCGCTTACCCCAGCAGCTTTCGCACCGCCTGGCTGGCTTCCTGTCCGGTCGCTCTACCACCCAGTTTGGGCATCAGGATTTTCATCACCAAACCCATCTCGCGGGCTTTCGGCGCCGGCTTCTTCGATCGACTGCTTTGCCAATTCTTCCAATTCTTCTTGAGAAAGAGGTTTCGGCAGGTATTCCTCCAGGATGGCGATCTGCGCTTCGGCCTCTACGATCATGTCAGGGCGGTCCGCCTTCTGCGCATCTGCGATGGTTTCCTGGCGGGATTTGACTTCCTTTTGCAGCACGCCCAGCACCTCATCGTCATTTAATTCTGCGAGCTTGCGATCCTCACCATCATCTAACTTAGCAAGTTTGCGGTCTTCAGCCATGCGGATGGAGGTTAGTGCCATGCGCAGGGTGTTTTTTCGCATTTCATCTTTCGCCCTTATGGCGTTTTGTAATGCTTCTTGAAGCTCTGTTTTTAAGCTCATGTGAAATTTTTCACTTTCTTTATACTGAATATACGTTTTAATCGTACCAGTTAATTATTAATGTGGCTCAGATTATACCTAGTATTGGGAGAATCAGGCGGATTTATATTCTGTCTATCAAAAACGGCAGGCAAGGATGCCCTCCGACGGAGGATTAAAACCTGCCCTACCTTCAGCGTCATTCCGACCAACGCCCCGCGTAATAAGCGGTATTAAAGGAGAAATCCCTTTTACCTATCAGTTAATTAAGGTTTGACCGGAAGGAGCACAGTAAATTCGATCTTATGTTGATTGATTAGTTCCCAACCCGCATAATTTCAATAATCCCCCAACCACCAGGGTCCCGAAACAACTGGGATTATAAATTCCTCACCAAAGAACGTCTCGGAATGACAATTGGTAGGGCTCTCATTACAGCTGGATTTTTACAAACGCCAAATGTTATGGAAAGCCGCGGATTCAAATTACAAGGTTGATATGTGGAGTCCGTGACACATCCCTTTAGGGAGAAGCCGTGCTTCCGGGTTTTTGAAAACTGCCAGGTATTATTCTAATAATTCTTATATCCGGTTTGTTGGACAAATTGGTAATTTGTCCAACAAGTCCTACATAAAACCTATTCGCCTGGTTCTCCTGCAATATCCCGGATGACTTCATCAGCCAGTTTATTCAACGAATTTTTTTCCTCGGGCTCGGTGTGGCTGGCGCGCCAGTAAATGTCGAGCAGTTCTAAGGGGCTCATACTGCCCACATTCTGGTCCTGCGGGATGCGCACACGGGTTTCGATTTTTGGGCGCTTGACCAGATGGAACTCAAAACAACCGCCGGCATATTCACGGATGGCGGCCTCGTCGATCAAGGCTTCCCAATCGCGCGGGTAATCCAATATTAGACGGAACATGGCGCCTTCCAAGCGCAGCCTGTGCGGGGAGTTGAGAGAGGATGTTTTCAGTTATACCTTCCCTGTCCTCCAGACTAACGTAAGATGTCAAAAATGGGCGGATATTTTTGAGCTGCCGCCATTCGACTTCCGTGTGACCGCGGTCGACATGGGCAATGACAAAGTACTTGTCGTCATCCGCCTCGCCGAAATCGACCCGCTCGATCGATCCGGGGTATATCACCGGTGGTTGAGCGCCTTTATTCAGGTTCTGATGTTTGTGGATATGTCCCAGCGCCACGTAGTCCAAACGCGGGTCGCGCACAAAAGAACCCGGCAGTACCAGGTCGTTCCCCAACATCACCGTGCGTTCATGACCGTACTGGGCGCCCTGGATCGAGCAGTGAGCGGTTAATACCAATGGCAGTTCCTGATCCGCTTCCTCAACCCATCCATCAACCAGCTCACCCAAACGCTGGCCGATCTGTTCGTACAATTCTTGAGTCCCCACGCCCTGCATATCAAGCTGTGTCGCTAACCCGGAGCGGTAGATCCAGGGCAGGGCGATGATCTGCAGCGGCAGTCCCTCCAGGTCGTCCGGGGTCAGAAAACCGGGTTGATCGACTACACGCACGTGCGGGACGGCAAGCGTATCGAAGGCCTGCATGGCGTGCGCCCTTCCGAACGAAGGAGAAAGGTCGTGGTTTCCGACCAGCAGCACAGTTGGTATGCCGGCATTCGATAAACGCATGATGCGTTTGCCCCACTCACGCTGGAAGGTCGGCGCGGGGCTGCGGTCTTTATAGGCATCTCCCGCAAACAGCACCAGGTCGACTTTTTCGTCGATGGCTGTCTCAACGATAAAGTCCAGCGACTTTAAAAAATCCATGACCCGCACGGGTAAACCGCTTTGCGGGTCATGGCGCCCGTAGTTAGTGATATCAATATGGGCGTCGGCGAAGTGTAATATGGTAGGCATGGTGTTAAGTACCAGATCATTCTAATTATATGTGTTGTCATTTCGAACGGAGCGATTTTTAATCACAACGGAGCGGAGTGCGGCAATCTCCCTGCTAACCTTGAGATCGCTTCGTCCCGCAGGTCCTCGCGATGACATCATTTACATTAAAGTTCGAATCCCAGGCGCAAAAGCTCGTCCACACTGGGCGTGAATTCCGGATGCATCTCCAGGCTCTTCAGAAAATCCTCGATGGCTCCCTCCTCATCGCCAAGCGCCAGCTTTGCTTTCGCACGCCAGTAGTAACTCTCCTCCAGCACAGGTTCGCTCATCGCGCCCAGGGTGGTGTCGGCCAGTTCGATCATATCCTCATAGCGCCCGGTGTAATAATAGGCAAAATACGGTCCGGTCTGGTACCACATCATCCTCCAGGGGCGCTGGTCTTCGGGGATTTCCGGATAGTTGGCGAATGCGGCGTCATATGCCACGGCGGCATTCCCGTAATCGTTGAGGTTAACATGGTTGGTGCCCAGATTAAAATATGAAAAAAACAGGTCACGCCCGCTGAGACTATCCGTATCTTCAGCTGCCAGGTCAGCCGCATAGGAGAAATTAGAATACGCATTGGCCTGCGGACCCAGGATATTGAGCACCTGGGCCTCACGCTCCGGGGGATAAAGCACAATATAAGTATAGTTGAAAGCCCGCCAATCCTCGAGCAGGTCAGCGTAACTGAGGACAAAATCGGGCCCTTTATATAAATCCTGGGCAATAAACTGCTCTTCAGCGTCATCATATCCGGTGATCACCTGGTAGTGCCCCATCCAGTCCTCAAACTCAACCCCCTCATAGCCTGTCTCCACGATCACCGGATAGCCACTGGACAAAAACCCTTTTAGAATATCAATATCCCCGCCCACCCGGGTGATGGCTTCCAGTTCGGTCTGCTCTTCTACATAATCGACCATTTCGTAGGGCATCACATTCACATCACGGTCGTTCGGCTTGAGATATGCGGCCGTGTCGCGCTGGGTGCCCTCCCAGCCCCAAAAGGAAAGACCCATGGCCAGGTTGGCCGGGCTGCAGTTGTTCCACATTTGATACTCGTGTCTGAATCCCTCCAGTTTTGCTTCCGACGGGGGAGGCGTCGGGGAAGGTGTCCTGGTGGGGGTGGGGAAGGCGGTCGGAGTTGTGGTGAGAGGTGTGACGCGCGTCAATGAAATCGTCGGAGTAGGTGTGCGGGTAACACTCATAAGATCCGAGGTGGGAGCGGCATTCTTTTTCTGGGAACTGGGGACGAACACAGCCTGCTCGGGAGGATTCAGCGCATATTTGATGTCAGCTTTCAGCGCATCAACCCGCCAGCCAAGCCTTTCATTTACCGTCGGAAGGTTGTAGATATAGTAAATGATTACAATGGCGGCAGCAAAAAAGGCTAATGGGAAAATTACTCGTTTAAACATGACGATATCATTTTACGGCTCAGCGCCCAACTGGGCCAGCTGGTAGATTGAGGGTTCAAAATCCGGATGGTACTCAAGGCTCATGCGGTAATCCTCAATCGCTCCGTATGTATCACCCAGGGCGGCTTTGGCCATAGCGCGCCAGTAGAAGCTTTCCTCTATGCCCTTCTCGCTCTGCATGGCATTCAATGTGGTATCGGCCAGAGAGAGCACGTCCCAATAACGTTCGGCGTAAAAATAGGCGAAGTATGGTTCTGTGCGGTACCAAAGGGTGCGCCAGGGGCGCTCCGCCTCCGGGATGGTCGGGTATATGGCGAAAGCTTCGTCGAAAGCCGCCGCTGCGCCGGCATAATCCTGGAGGCGCATCAGGCTGCTGCCGCGATTGTACCAGGCGAAGTACTGGTCGATCCCGGTCAGCCCCATAATCTCGTTGGAGGCTTTGGCGGCCGCGTTCTGGTAATTGGTTATCTCGTCCGCATCCGGACCGAGCAGTTCCATCACCTGGGCTTCCTCTTCCTTAGGATAAATCACCAGATAAGTGTAGTTAAATGCCCGCCAGCCGTCGATCAAAACATCGTTGGGGACATCCCAATCCGGTCCGGTATACGAATCCTGGGCGATAAATTTTCCTTCCGTTTCATCGTATCCGGTCAGCACCTGGTAATGGCCCATCCAGGAATAAACATTGGACAGATCGACCAGGTAAGTACCTTTTTCCAACAGGACCACATAACCAGCCGATATCAAACGCTTTAACAACTCAATATCGCCGCCCACACGTGTCACGACTCCCAGGTCGGTGTTCTCCAGCACGTAATCCGCCAGTTCGTAAGGCATGACATTTTTGTCACGTTCGTCCGGCTTGACCGCCTCTCCCACTTCATTGCGCTCGCCGTCCCACCCCCAGTAAGTTAATGCCATGGTGAGGTTAGCCGGCGCGCAGTAATTCAAGCGCCCGTGCTGGTCGGTGTAGCGCACCCCGCTCAGGGCAACTTTTTCTGGCAGGGCGGTGGGAGTAAGGGTCGGTTCAATGGTTAGCGTGGGGGTGACGACCACTTCCTGCGCTGCATTAGCGGGGGTAGGCGTCCAGGATGGTAAAGGGGTGGGTGAAGCGGTACTTGGGACTATGGTCGAAATCTGGGCTGTGGTCGTCAATTGGGCAACCGGTACAAACACAGCCTGTCCGGGCGGGTTGAGCTTATATTTAACCCCCAGTATGAACTCGTCCACCCGCCACGCCAGCCGATCATTCACCGGCGGGAGGAAGTACGTAAATGACGAGAGGATGCAGAAAAGCGGTACCAGGATTACCAGGAATTTAAGATATTTTCGCATACGGTTTAAGAACAGAACGCGCGCATTATATCACCACAAGGGGTACCAACACCCCTTAGGGTTTGCTTAGAAATCTAAATCTGATTCTAACCAGATCTGAACAATTTCTGAACATGTGCCTGATATCCTACGCTCGGATCCAATAAGAAAACAAATACAGGTTGATAAAACAACCCATAAACCAACATTAGAAAAGGAGACAAAAAATGAACAGAATAACTAAGTGGATCACTTTATTGTTAGGGAGCACACTGATTGCAGCGGCTGCGCTGGGCGCAGTGGTAGTTGTAGGTCTTACAAATGCCAGCGCTCAAGTCGAGACACCAAAAATCAGTCCGGAAATCGAATTTTCTACCGACGACCCTGAATTCGATCACGGTCCCGGCGGTCGGAGACCAGATGGACGCAGGCCTGGCAGGGCGCCGAAAGGGAACCAGTTCCTGGCGGATGCGCTTGAAATCCCGTTGGAAGATTTGCAGGATGCACAAGAGGCTGTCCGCATTGAAGCCATTGACGTAGCTTTAGAAGAAGGTTTGATCACCGAAGAGCAGGCTGAACGGATGAAAGAGGGCCGCTTGGGCCGAGGCGGTGGACCTGGACTTGGTCAACCGGGCAAGCCACCTCAGGATGGAAAGATCGACTTCGATGCGCTGCTGGCGGATGAACTCAATATCAGCGTGGATGAGTTAATAGACGCCCGCGAGCAAGCGCGGCAGGATGGAATAGAACAGGCGCTTGCAGACGGAAAGATCACCGAAGAACAGCTTGAGATGATGGAAGCCCGCAAGGCGCTTAACGAATACCTCGATAGAGACGCTATTTTGGAAAAAGTGCTCGGTATGAGCAGAGAGGAACTCAAAGAAGCCCAGGCTGAAGGAAAGCGGATGCCTGAAATCCTCGAAGAGCTGGGGCTGGAACCTGGCGATCTGCGAGATGCGATGCAGGAAGCTTTCGAAGACGCTCTCCAGGAAGCTGTAGATGACGGCGTGATCGATGAAGACCAGGCTGAGTTATTGAAAAATAAGGACTTAGGTGTACGTGATCACGGGAAACCCTTTGGTCCTGGTAAACGGCCAGGACCGGGTGCTCCGGGCGGATTTGATGGTTCTCCTCCCATGAGAGATCAATCCCCAAGCGATACAGATACCAACGCATAACCGGAAAGGAGGTATAGCAAACAAGTTCAGGAGCGCAGCAGCAAGCTGCGCTCCTAATTATGTCAGGCAGGACTGGCAGTCCCAGGAGGGCCTGAAACAAAATATATTATGGGAAACCCACATTTATTTAACGATTTAGAATAATTCGTAGGACTGCCAGTCCTACTCAATCTCCAGCGCTGCTCTAATCTCTATCAATACCGCCTCGTCCCTTTCAAACTCCAAAGCTTGCAGCAGCTCAGCACGGGCGGAATCGCCCCCAATATTCCCCAAAGCCCAGGCAGCATGGGCGCGCACCATAGGTTCAGCATCCTCTTGTAACGCGTTCGACAGTGGGGACAGTGCGGTGTTATCAGCCTTGTTTCCCAGCGCGACGGCAACATTACGCAGATAACCGCGGCGCTTCGAGCGTTTGAGCGGGCTTCCTTTAAATAGCTTGTTGAAAGATTGAGGCGTGAGGCCTAAATCATGCAGGAGATCAGGCTGGGAGATGGTGTGTCGCACGGAAAACGCTGGGTCTCCCTTCATCGGCGCAAAGCGCTGGTTCCAGGGACACACCTGCTGGCAGACATCGCATCCAAATACCCAGTCACCGGTAGACTTGCGCAGTTCGTGCGGAATCGAACCTTTTAATTCAATCGTCAGGTACGAAATGCAGCGCCGGCTGTCTATGGTGCGGTCGGGCAGGATACACGCCGTCGGGCAAACATCAATGCAGCGCGTGCACGATCCGCAGCGGTCGTGCTCGAAGGGTTCGTCCGGCCTCAATTCCAATCCGAGCAGTATGGTTCCCAACAGGAAATAGGAGCCCAGATTGGGGTTGATCAAACAGGTGTTTTTCCCAATCCAACCCAAGCCAGCCCGCTGGGCTAAATCACGCTCCAGGATTGGACCGGTGTCCGTGTACCAGCGGTTAGGCACTTTATACCCAACGTTGGATTCGATAAAGGCGACCAGCGCAGCCATCCTTTCCGGGAGCACATCGTGATAATCCTCGCCCCAGGCATAGGCAGCCACCCGGCCGTACAAGGGCTTTCCTTCATTTGTATCCGGTTGGAGATCGTCCTCTTCATTTTCGATATAGCTGGAGCGGGCATGTTGAGTTCCACTAATAATTTCTGGCGCATCGTATCGGATGCCCAACATCAGGATCGAACGACATTCGGGCAGTATTAAACGTGGATTCTGTCTGCATTCGAGCGCCCGATCGGTTGCCAGGT
Organism: uncultured Chloroflexia bacterium; assembly: GCA_963753725.1. Classification (GTDB taxonomy): domain Bacteria; phylum Chloroflexota; class Anaerolineae; order Anaerolineales; family UBA4823; genus CAVWDI01. Next base: position 282,618 of record CAVWDI010000021.1, read on the forward strand.
AATCCATCTGCGCATGGCGGCCTGCCTGCACCCAGCGTTGATAGACATTATAGTGCGCCGGCTGGTCGGGTGTGGTAATTCCAACTAGCTGGAATCCCAAACGGTGGGCTTCAGCTTTTACAGCCTGCCTCAATTCACACGGGTTTACTGGCATTCCAGGCTGAAATTTACCGGGGGAGATTTGACTGTTTCGGGCTCAATAATAATAAACCGAACCCAGCCCTTAATTTGATTGTCGAACTCCAACTCGTATACGATTTGATGATCCCCCGCCTTCAAATTGCGGGTCTGGGGCGGCGGAAGCTTAAGTTCAAAAGCGAAATTGGGGGTGTGCGCCTCTAGCTGGTAGGTGACCGCCCCCGGTTTATTTACCGTAAAATCAGCTGTTAATTCGAAGGTGTGCGGGCAATCTGCGCTCACCACCTCGGCTTGATCCACCGAAAAAGTTAAGCCCTGGATTATCCCATCCCCGTCGACAGCATTCTGAGAGACCTCCCCATCCTGTAAACCAGCGACCACGATATCGAACCAGAAAGGTTCCTCTCCGTCTTCCCCTACTCCAAAAATTTTCCCGCTAGAATTCATGATCTTCCAATCACCCCGGTAAAAACCAGGGGCAGTTGGCGCGATCAGTTCCAGGGAAATATCCACCTCTTCACCCGGGCGCACCTGCTGCGGCATGGGGAAATCGGCTGGCGCTCCCAACAGATCGCCCTCCATAAAAATAACCTTGTAAGCGCTTGTCCAGGTCTTTTCCCCGGCATTCTTCAAGCGCCAGGTTTTTACAAATTTTCCAGCGGGTTGGACCGTGGTGCCATCGGGTACATTTACATCCGCCACGAATTCAGCGCGGTCAGTCTCAGGCGCCGGTTCAATGGTCGAGATTGGGGTGTTGGTCGGTTGAGGGGAATTTGTGGGGGTTAGCTGCGTTCCGGCTGGAGTGGGCGTTTTCGTGGGCGCCAGAGATGTCTTTATGAGCACATCCGGAGGCAAGGTTGGAACGTCGTCCCCCTTTCCCATGCGGACCGCATCGGCAGTCTCAGCGGCGGAGGTGAAAAGCAAGCTGGGATCTGTTTTGGTTGGCGAGTCCCTTTCTGGGGCAGGAAGTTTGCATGCAGCAGCAATAAATAACAACGTAAGCAGCACCAACCAGGCTTTTTTCATCCTTTTTCTATATCAAGTTCCCTGATTACTAGGCGTCGCTGGCTCCATAGAGCTGTTGATGAACCGCGCTCAGCTGGCGCACCTGCTCGGCGGCGTGGTAAGAAGACCGCACCAGCGGTCCGCTCTCGACCCATTTGAAGCCGATCGACAGTCCGAATTCATTAATCTCTTCAAACTCCTCCAGCGTGTAATAGCGTTCAATTGGGAGGTGTTTTTTACTAGGCTGCAGGTACTGCCCGACGGTGAGTATGTCTACACCCCAACTGCGCTGATCGCGCATGACCGTCTTGACCTCGTCCATCGTCTCGCCCAATCCCAGCATGATCCCGGACTTGGTTAACACTTCCGGGTCCAGCAGTTTGGCATTCGTCAAAGTTGCCCCAGCCCACTCGTAGCGGTCCTGAGGCTGGACCTTCTTGAAAAGGCGCGGTACGGTCTCAACATTATGGTTTAGAATCTCCGGCCTGGCGTCCATTACTATTCTCAGCGCTTCAAGGCTTCCTTTAAAATCGGGGATCAATACCTCGATCGAACAGCCCGGGTGCAGCTGGCGGATGCGGCGGATGAGCATGGCGAAGATTGGAGCGCCGCCGTCACGACGCTCATCGCGGTTCACGCTGGTGATCACGGCGTGCTTCAAATCCATGGCTTTCACAGCCTGGGCGACCCGTTCCGGTTCAGACCAATCCAGAGGGGAAGGCTGGCCGCGTTTGATGTCGCAGAAACCGCATGAACGTGTACAGATGTCTCCGAGCATTAAAAATGTGGCTGTGCCGGCACCCCAACACTCGCCGAGGTTCGGGCACATGGCCTCCTCACACACGGTGTGCAATGATTTGGAGCGCATTAAGTCCTGCAGCCACTGGTAGTTCTCGCCAGACGGCGCACGCACCTTGATCCACTCTGGTCGTCGCTTTGGACGATCCTTCACTTGTTCTGGTTTAACCCGGTCACGTGTCGTTTTAAAAGCCATAGTTATCCAATTACCCTGTTATTTTAAACGCGTAAATTGTACTCTTGTTTAATGATAAATACCAGCGCCAAGCGTCATCTGGCAGCTGACGTGTATAATTATCACCTTGGTTTAAAAAGGCCTATGTCATGCGATCTAAATCTATATTTGCCAAGTTGATGTATACAATGTTGTTCGCTTTGGCAGCCTGCAGTCAAACGACACCCAAAACAACCCTGCCTGCGCCACAGATCTCGGCGGCTATCCCGGCGACCATGGTCCCAACATATACATCCATCCCTACTGATACGCCCGCGCTCCCCCAGGTTTCCTTCGAGTCCGCCACATATCGAGACAAATCGGCTGGCTTCGAACTTGACTACCCAGCAGCATGGACCGCGGATTCTCCCCAAATTGGCGGAGACCGGGGAGCAATATCTTGTGCTCAGCGGCAGCGGGGATCTTAAAGTACTCGAAGAAATATCCCAAACACTGCAGCATATTTAGACGAATAATTAATCAAAAAAATAATTTTACGGAAAAATTTAAATGCGAACTAAACAAGAATTTATTAAAATGCTCGAGGAGCGCCAGGGTTCCGGAAACATCTTCTTCCGACCTATCCTGATGCAGTTTGCCGCTCAATTTGTCGGTAAATCCTATCGTGATTTTTACACGGACCATAACACGCTGGTTGAGGCGAATATCGCCTGCATGGAGAAGTTTGGAACAGATGCGGTTGGACTGATATCGGATCCCTTTCGAGAGGCGGAAGCGTTTGGATTAATTTGTGAATACCCCGACAATGCTGTGCCAAAGCCTACAGAATATCCCGTAAAAATAATGGAAGACGTAGTGAACCTGTCCAACCCTGATGTATATGCTGCAAAGCGCACCCTCGACAGAATTGAAGGGGCCAGATTAACCCGGGAACAGATCGGAGAGGAAGTTCCTGTTATCGGCTGGATCGAAGGGCCGCTGGCTGAAGCCTGCGACCTGGTGGGCGTGTCGGATATGCTCATCAAGCTGGCCATGGAGCCGGACTTTTGCCGGATGCTGCTCGAAAAGGTGGCCATCACGGCCAAGGATTTTGCCAGGGCACAGATAGAAAACGGCTGTGATATCATCGGCATGGGTGACGCGATCTGTTCTCAAATTTCACCCGGCATGTACCGGGAATTTGTCCTGGACCTGCATAAGGAGATCATTGAATACATTCACAACCAGGGCGCGCTGGTAAAAGTGCATATTTGTGGGGACATCAGTCATATCCTGGTGGACCTGAAAACAACCGACCCGGATATTGTAGACCTCGACTTTATGGTCGACATGGAAAAAGCGTACGAAGTCTTAGGGCCAGAAATTATCCGCTGCGGAAATTTGGATCCGGCTACGCTGATAGAAAAAGGAAGCGCCGAGCAGGTTTATAACAGCACCAAAGAACTGGTGGAGTCAGAACGCGGCAGACCATTTATCCTGTCCGGAGGATGCGAAATTACATCCCTGACGCCCCACGAAAATTTGATGGCAATGCGTGAAGCTTCGCGCATATAAAAAAACCTTCGCCTATATACATCCACTTTATAAGGATACGCTCAGGTATTCCCCTGCTCAATTAAGATACAATCCCTCTGAAATTTATGTATTGGAGGTACGAATGACAGAAAAGATAAAAAAGAGCGACCAGGAATGGCGCCAACAATTGACTGAAGAGCAGTATCGCGTCACCCGCCAGAAGGGCACCGAACGTCCATTCAGCGGGGAATACAACGAATTCAAAAAACAAGGCAAATTCCGCTGCGTTAACTGCGGTGAGGTACTTTTTAATTCGCAAACAAAATTCGATTCGGGTTCCGGCTGGCCTAGTTTCTACGCCCCCGTCCCGGATTCAAAGGTGCGCAGCGAGACAGATATCAGCCACGGCATGCAGCGCACCGAAGTGCTGTGCGACCGCTGCGACGCGCACCTGGGGCATGTGTTCAACGACGGTCCGCAGCCGACCGGTTTACGCTACTGCATCAACTCGGCCGCGCTTGATTTCGAGCCCGAAGAGGATGTATAGTTACGAATTTGCTCTTGTTATCCTGGTTCCAGAAGCCGAAGCCCTGGTAAGTTCTTTCAGGGAAAAGTATGAATATCGATTTAAACAAATTTGCGAAGAATTTTTAATATCCTCAAAAGGATAACTGCCGATAAATGCCTGCACCAGAAAAATCTGGCTGGTAGACAATCATGAAGAGATTTGGAAAAAATGTTACCCTTTTGAACTCTCTGGATAAGCTCGATGATTAAACCGGCATTCTTCCATAAACAATAAAAACAACTTCAATCAGAGTTTCTGTTTCGATATAATTTGTATAGGAAATTTTAATCGTTTTTGCATTTAACATGAACCAGGAAAATATCGACACACTCACACGCTTCTTTAAGGTTTAGCCAACCAGGAGCGCCTCATAATGCTTGGGTTTTTAGCTGAAGAGGAGCAGGGGATTCGAGGAATTATCCACCAGACTGGAATTGAAAGGACCGCTGTGTCCACCATCTGGCAAAATTGAGTCAACTTGGTCTGGTAACCTCCCGTACAGAAGGAAACAATACGCTCTACCGCCTGGATGTGGATGGCTTGCAGGAGATGACAAGAGATGTGATGAGTTCCCTCCAACTTGACAGTGCGGCAGTTTTAATGGAGGATATACAATACGAGAACTGGGAGCGGAAAATCCTGAATAATTATGTGGATGGGGAACGAATTAATACCCTGCCGTCGGGATATAAAAAACGGTTAGTGGTATTAAAGTGGGTGGCTGATCACTTCGAATTTGAAAGAAAATACTCCGAAATTGAAGTGAACGAAATCATCGAACAGCATCATGTCGATTACTGCACCCTCCGGCGCGAGATGGTCGAAGAGGGTTTGATGGAACGCTCGGAAGGTGTATATTGGCGGCTTGAATGGGAAATGCCAGACTTATAAGACAGGAGAAAAAACTTTGGATACGTCCCCAACATTATTGGATGCGAAAGCAAAACACTACTTAAAAAGACTGTGTAAAAATAATTTCAACCGCCGCGTGGGAAGTGAAGGCAACCGGGCTGCAACCGGCTTCTTTGAGGAAACCATCTCCTTTTTTGAATTCAACACCAAATCCACTTCATTTGATTGTATGGATTGGGAAGAGCAGGGCGCCAACCTTATGGTTGAAGGAGTAAAGTTCGAAGTCCACGCCAGTCCTTACTCGCTCGGCTGTGACGTCAAAGCGCCCCTGGTCGTGCTCTCAAGCGTAGAGGAATTATCTACGGTGGAAGCCCCGGAGGATATTTTCTTATTACGCGGAGAGCTCACCAAAGAGCAGTTAATGCCCAAGAACTTTCCCTTTTATAATCCGGAACACCACCAGCGCATCATCCAACTGCTGGAGTCAAAAATCCTTCAGCAATCATTACCGCCACCTCCAGGGACCTGGAAATGGTAGGAGGCAGTTATCCTTTCCCGATGTTTGAGGACGGCGATTTTAATATCCCATCTGTTTATATGACCGATGAAGATGGAGAAAGATTAGCCCAATACGCAGGGGTTCCGGTGGAACTTATATGCCGCACAACGCGTATCCAATCCACGGGCAGCAATGTCATCGCCCGCAAAGGTGAGAACCCGGATCAAAGGGTAGTTCTTGTGGCGCATATCGACGCAAGGATGGGCACGCCCGGCGCTTCGGATAATGCCAGCGGTGTCATTGTTCTGCTGCTGCTGGCGGAATTACTGGAAGAATACTCGGGGGAACTGGGCGTGGAAATTGTCGCCATGAACGGGGAGGATTATTATTCAAACCCGGGGGAGCAGCAATACATCGCGCTCAACAAAGATCAATTCAACGAAATCGTGCTCGGGATTAACATCGATGATGTCGGTTATTCCAAGGGTCGTACTGCTTATTCACTGTATGAACCACCGGAAAATATCGCCAGCATAACCAAAAGCGTCTTTTCAAACTACGAAGAACTGGTCGAAGGAGAAGCCTGGTACGCGGGTGACCACGGAATTTTCCTGCTCAACCATGTGCCAGCCATGGCAATCACTTCAAATGAAATGGCGGAACTGATGCGGGAGATAACACACACCCCCAATGACAAGCCAGATATCCTGGATAGAACAAAGCTGGTGCAAATTGCGTATGCCCTGCGAGATTTGGTGTATGAACTCGAGAAGAATCGGCGGGCTTGAAAGCCTTCCGACCGGGAAGATTAAAGTCGTCCTCACGGAGGATCATGATCCTCCTTCGGAGCACAGTTGCCATCCTTCGGAGGACAGTTGCCCTCCTGTTAGGGTTAAAGCCAATCATAGTTCCTTCGCTAGCTCCCAAAGGGATGGCTCCGCATCAGGACAAGCCTTCGGAGATGCCAACACCCCCTACGGGGGTGAAGCGCTCGTCGAGAACAATGTATTAACTTAGTTAGTGCTGTGAGTTGGGCCTTAGTTTCAATTTATTAATGTAATTCCATACAATTCGGTTCTATAATTTAGTTATAGGCTTTTCTCAAAACTCGAAATAGATAATGAAATAATTAAAAGCGGGAAGCGTACAGCAAACAATGGACTTCAAATCCCGCTCTAACATTCCACAATAAACAGTACCAATAATCGAAAGGAGGTGTCCCGCCCAATCCACTAAATTAAAAATCAAGAAATTCAAGTACTCTGCTGATAAATCCAGCTACATTGAAGAAATATGGGAGAAGAGAAAATGAAGATCAACAAATATTATATTTTGTTCAGCTTTGTGATTTGTGCGCTGCTGATATTAAGCGGGTGCGCACAACCCACACCAGAGCCAACAGAGAAACCAGCCGAACCCGCCGCGCCCGAAATGACCGAGGAGGTCGCGGAAGAACCCGCAGAAGAGGTTCCGGAGGAAGAAGCTGCGCCAGAAGAACCTGCGGAAGAAGAAGCGCCTGCTGAAGAACCAGCGGTAGAAGAACCCGCAGAGGAAGAAGCCGAAGCGGTGACCATCCAGGTCTTCTACCCGGTTGCAGTGGATGCCCCTATTGCAGATATTCTCAAAGGTTATATTGCAGACTTCCAGACTGAGAATCCAAACATTACCATCGAACCGGTATTCTCAGGCGGTTATGCTGATGTGCAGACAACCATCCAGACCACGATCGAAGGAGGCGGTGATCCGCCCGCCCTAGCCGTTATGCTGGCGACCGCGTTATACGATGAAATAAACGCCGACTATATCGTTCCATTGGATGGCTATATAGCCTCAATGGAGGGCGGAGATGCATATCTGGACGACTTCTATCCAGCCTTCCTGGCGAATTCTACATACGATGACCAAATCTGGAGCATCCCCTTCCAGCGCAGCGCAGTTGTCATGTACTACAACGCTGATATGTTTGCAGAGGCTGGTTTGGAACCTCCTACCAGCTGGCAGACATGGGCGGAAGCCGCCCAAGCGCTGACGGTTGAAGAGGGCGATACTGTCAATTGGGGCCTGCACTTCTCCTCGGATTGGCCGTACTGGCTGTTCCAACCGCTGGCAATTGGCAACGGTCAAAACATCTTCCAGGATGACTGCACAGTTGTTTTTGATGACCCGGCAGTAATCGAAGCTGTCCAGTTTTACATCGATCTGTCAGAGACCTACGGCGCGATGCCGCCCGGAGTACAAGCAACCTGGCCGACCGATCCCCCCGACCTGGCAAGCGGTGCCACGGCTATGATCGCCCACTCATCCGGCAGTTTGAGCGGATTAATCGAGCAAGCTGATTTCGAGTTAGGTGTGATGGCTTATCCCGGAAAAGAAGAGGGATCATATGCCAGCGTGCCCGGCGGAGGCAATTTCTACATCCTCAAGGGTGCACCTCAGGAACAGCAGGATGCCGCCTGGAAGTTCGTCGAGTTCGTAACGCAGCCTGAATATGCGGCTGATTTCAGCATTAACACCGGATACATCGCCTCACGCAAGAGTGCCATGGAAACCGAAGCTATGGCCGCCTACCTGCAGGAAGTACCCCAGGCTCAGGCAGCCCTGGATGCCTTACAGTATGCGGGAGCTGAACTTTCCATCCAAAACCTGGGTGAAGTTCGCAATATCTTCCATAATTACATTCAGCAAGCATTCAATGGAGAGATGTCCGCAGCGGACGCGATGGCAGCTGCCCAGAGTGAAGCAGAAGCCGCGCTGGAACCTTTCTGCCAGTAATATCTTTCCCTAAATTGACCATTGGGCTGTCCCAGAAAATCTGGGACAGCCTTAGGGGGCTAATCATCGATAAACGTCTAAGAACTGGATAATGTCCACACAGCAAAACAACCCTCACCAGAGACAAATCCCAGTACTTCCATATTTGTTAATCCTGCCAACGATCGTTTTTGTGGCGCTGTTCACCGCCTGGCCGGTTGCTCTTTCCGTATACCAGAGTTTTTTCCTGCAGCGAATGAATATCGCCAAATTCAGAGAACCGACTTTTATCGGCCTGGGAAATTATGTGGATCTTTTTACAGATCCAGCTTTCTTAAAAACCGTTTCAAATACAGTCATATACGTGCTGGGAACGATCCCGGTCAGCATCATTATCGGTTTCCTTTTCGCCATGCTGGTGAACCGCAAGCTGCGCGGGGTTGGCCTGGCGCGGTTAGCTTTCTTCCATCCCATGGTGCTGCCGATGGTGAGCGCAGCCACAATCTGGCTGTTTCTTTTCACACCGGATTACGGATTGTTTAACAGCGCGCTGAGATTCCTGGGTTACCGCGGCCCGGAAAATTGGGCTGGAAATCCAAATCTTGCTCTTATCGCGGTGATGATCGTGGCTGTATGGAAGAACAGCGGCTTTTACATGATTTTTTACCTGGCAGGATTACAAAGTCTTCCCACTGATGTGTATGAAGCGGCTGCTCTGGACGGCGCTTCAGGATGGCAAAAAATGTGGGCGATAACCATCCCCTTACTTAAACGCACGACCGTTTTCATCGTTACCATCGCTTTTGTCGACGCTTTCAGGACCATTGACCATATCTTTGTGATCACCCAGGGTGGACCTTCCGATGCCAGCACTGTCCTGCTTTTTAAACTGTGGCAGGTGCGGTTCGAGTACCAGAATATCGGCGTCGCGGCGGCGCTCACAGTGATCCTGGTGGCGGTATTGTTGGTGTTCACCATATCCAATTTCGTTTTGTCTGAGAGCAGGGAAGATTGATATGGCTAACAATTCTAAAAGTATGCTTGCTCGCGGCGGAAACTGGTTGACAAATTTAATTACGTTTTTTATTGCCGCGATTTGGGCGATACCGGTAATTTGGGCCCTGGTAGCTTCCTTCCGTCCAGCTTCGGAACCTATGAGCCGCGGCGATGTCTGGTTTGGAACCTTTTTAACTTTTGAGAATTACGAAAAAGCGTGGTCGCTGGCGCCTTTCGGTCAATATTACATCAATACAATTGTGGTGGTGCTGCTGGTGCTGTGCGTCCAGTTGGTGACCATTACCCTGGCAGGTTTCGCTTTCGCCCATTTTAAATTCCCGGGTAGAAATTTTCTGTTTTTCTTCATCCTTCTGCAGATGATGATCCCCACTACCGCACTGCTGGCGCCTAACTTTTCCACCATCCGGCAGCTGGGCTTGTTTGACACAAGGATGGCGATCGCCATCCCTTACTTTGGTTCAGCGTTCGGTATGCTGCTGATGAGGCAGGCGTTTCTGGCATTACCAAAAGATTTAGTGGATGCCGGAATTATCGACGGATGCTCGTGGTGGCAGCTTTTAATCCATATCTATATCCCGCCGGCTGTACCTGCCCTGGTAGCATTCGGACTTTCATCCGTAGCCTGGCACTGGAATGAATTCCTGTGGCCGCTGGTCATTACCAACAGCGATAAAAGCCGGCCGCTTACTACTGGATTGGTGCGCTTCACCCAATTAGGTGAAATCGGCGCACGCTGGTCCTTACTAACGGCAGCGACGCTTATGGTTGTGGCGCCGCTTCTAATCGCTTTTTTGATTTTCCAGAGACGCTTCATCCAAAGTTACCTGCACTCTGGACTGAAGTAAGTCTTCTTCCTTCCTGATTGGCAACAATTCATAAAGATACTGGTCGTACCAAAGCAGGCCTGTGCTGAGTTGGCGCCTCCCTTTTCTAAATATAAATGTTGCATATGAATCGCTGTTTATCCCTAAACCAGGTTGATTCTTGTGATAAAATTTTCGCCTATATTTTGGTTATTTTGGAAGAAATTGGGTTTTCTATGAAACTTACTCGCAGGCAGGAAGAATTTATCACCAACCTGCACGAACTGAATAGAGAACTGGATGGCCCCATACATTACTCGATACTGGCTGAGCGCCTGGGCGTCAGTCCTTTCACAGCTTACGACATGCTGTGCCTGCTCGAGGAGAAGGGATTAGCCAGTTCGGAGTACCAGCTGGCTTCCGGAAAAAGCGGGCCCGGCCGGGCTGAGCGTGTATTCTATCCTACTGATAAAGCGCTGGCCAAGAAAGCACACATGTTAAAAGAAGCCGGAGAGCACACATTTAACGAAGAAGGATTACGAAAGTTTGTGTTGGAACGGATACGACTCGGGGAGTTCCCTGATACTGATTTATCGGAAGAAATGCTGGCCCGTATTCCACCCGAAATCAGCGATGGCGAATTGCGCTACTGCATGGAAATTATAACGGTTATCAGCCTGCGCTTACGTGGCAACCGCGGCATACAGTTATTCACACAGCACGCGCCGATGTTCACCTCAGAAAATACACCTGTTTCGTGCAGCAGCCTGTGCACCCTGGCAGGATTTGCTTTTGGAATTCTGGCGCAAGAATACATTTCCGACCCGCAGTGGGTCGATCAATTGTTAGAACATGTCAGGCAATATACAAAGATCGTGGCTGAAATGAGCCCCGACGACCTGCTACAACTGAGAAATTATGTAGTGGAATTATTGGAACCTCTTCCCACCGACGCATAACAGCGTAAATGGTGGATTAAATATTAAAGGTTTTATATTTATTATGCAAACAGTTCATCAAACAGCTGAAGTATTAGAGATAACGGAAGAGCCCACCAAAGAAAGTAAGCTCAGTCCGGTCGAACCAATCATCCAGCTTCGAGATGTAGTGAAAATCTACACCACCGGAGCGGGGGACTTCACGGCCATTAACGGAATCACTTTAGATATCCACGCGGCTGAATTCCTGGGGATCATCGGTAAATCAGGCGCCGGAAAAACAACGCTGCTCAATATGATTTCCGGAGTTAGCGAGATCTCTTCGGGCGAGGTCCTCTTTTGTCCATCCATCAACGGGGACAATTCGCAAGACGGAGAAGTACTTTCGGTGCATTCGATGGATGAAAATGAGATGGCTGCATGGCGCGGTCTTAATATGGGGATTGTGTACCAGTCGTTCGAGTTAATGCCGCAGATCAACCTGTTGAAAAACATCATGCTGCCCCAGGATTTTGCCGGTATATACCAGCCGCGGATCAGCGCTGAGCGGGCAATGGAACTGCTCGAAATCGTGGAACTGACCGAACATGCCTACAAACTCCCAGCGCATATTTCCGGCGGTCAAAAGCAGCGCATCGCCATCGCAAGAGCGCTGGTAAACGACCCCCCCATTATCCTGGCAGATGAGCCAACTGGCAACCTGGACACCGTTACTGCCGAAACGATTTTTCAGATATTCGAAAAATTAGTTGAGGGGGGCAAGACCGTCATTATGGTCACACACGATAACAATCTTGCGTCTCGCTTTACCCGATGTGTTTTTGTATCCGATGGTCAGATCATCAGCAAAAACGGTCGCAATGGAATTGATGCAGAAGAATTAGGCCAGCTAACCAGGGGACGAATTGCTGAGGAAAACGCGCTCGCTGAAGCGGAATCGCTCGAATTTCCGGAAGAAACTGTCCAGGCGGTGCAGGTCTCGGGAACTGATGGAAAAGAGCCAACACCAATCCCTGGAACAGTCGAATTAACGAAGGCATCTAAAACGGGTGAAGCTGCCATTATTCTAAATGACGTGGTCAAGACGTATGTGAACGCGGCAGGTGAATTCACAGCTCTAAAAGGCATCAACCTGCAGATGAATTATGGGCAGTTTATTTCCATCGTCGGAAAATCTGGTAGCGGTAAGTCAACCCTGCTTAATATGCTTACGGGAATCGACTATCCAACCTCTGGTGAGGTGATCGTTGGTGGGGAGCATATATACAACATGTCTGAAAGCAGGCGAGCCTTATGGCGAGGGCGTAATATTGGAATCGTGTTCCAATTCTTCCAACTGTTACCGACCCTGTCGCTGCTGGAAAATACTATGCTGCCGATGGATTACTGTAATATCTACCCGACCAATGAGCGACCAGAACGGGCCATGGAACTGCTCAAAAAAGTTGGGCTGGAGGAAGTAGCCAACCAGGTTCCTTCGTCGGTATCAAGCGGCCAACAGCAAAGCGCGGCAATCGCCCGGGCGTTGGCAACAGACCCTTCGATCATCATGGCAGACGAACCGACCGGAAACCTTGACTCTCACTCGGCAATTAACATTCTGAATCTGTTCGGTGAACTGGCAAACCAGGGGAAAACCATCCTGATCGTTACTCATGATCCCTCTTTCACCAAACACACTGACCAGACCATAATCCTTTCGGATGGAGAAATCATCGATGATGCAGTCGCTCGAGCGCTGCCGTTGTTAAAACACCCTCAAATGCTTCAAGCAACCCATCAAGCAGGAAAACAAGTCTACTCAGCAGGGGAGATCATTATCGAAAAGGGGCAACCGGTAGAATACTTTTTCATGATTGCAAACGGCGAAGTAGAAGTTGTGCTCAACAACCCGGGCTGTCCCGAGCTGGCCCTGGCCAGGCTTGGAAAAGGGCAGTTCTTCGGCGATGTTGAATTGATGCACAACGAGGATTCAGTCGCCAGTGTACGTGCAGCGCATTCAGGACCTGTCGAATTATCACTGCTTCCCAAAGAAAGTTTTGAGGAATTATTGAACAGCTCTCCGGGCACCCAGGATGTGGTAAAGAAAGTGGCGAAAAAACGCCTGGAAGAAAATCTGGCACAAAACGGGGACTGTGAATAGCCATGAAAGCCAAGAAAAGCCTGATAAAACCGCGCTGGAGCAAAGTAATCGCCGACCTGTGGGACAACAAAACCCGCACCATGCTGGTGGTAGCATCCATTGCTGTAGGGGTATTCGCTATCGGGACCATCGCAAACGCTTATCTGATCCTTTCTGAAGATCTAAATACCAGTTACGCAGCTGTACAACCCGCCAACATTGAGATCGTAACGGATGCCTTCGATGAGAATTTAATAAGTTCGATTGAAGACGTACCAGGCGTATCTGAGGTGGAAGGACGCCACCAATTAAATGTAACCGTTGTACAGGATGGGAAACCGGGCGAAACTCTTAACCTGACTGCAATTGATGATTATGCCAACAGCGGAATAAACTTACTGGAACCAAAAGAAGGGCATACCATCCCGGGTGAGAACCAGCTTTTGATCGGATTCGAGCCCATGAGAGATACAGGATTCAAAGTGGGAGATGTACTTTCTCTCAAACTGGAAGACGGAACCATAAGACAACTGCCTGTTGTGGGGATCGTAAAAGACCAGACAGCTGTAGGCGATTTTAACGCCTCAACCATAGGGTATGTAACATTAAATTCTCTGGAAAAATTGGGGCAGGGTGAAAATTTTAACAGGCTGTACGCTATCGTCAGCGGAGATAAAAACGACGAGGCTTACATCGAAGGGGTTGCGACAGACATTGAAGACAAGCTGGAAAAAAGCGGCCGAAATGTATACCGCACTCAGACCAGCGCATCGGACCAACATCCATTCGGGGATATGGCTCTGGCGATTTTTGGTGTGATGGGCGCATTGGGGGTGCTGGTTATGCTGCTAACCAGTTCACTCATATTCAATACATTAAACGCCCTGATCACCCAGCATCTTCGCCAAATTGGAGTGATGAAACTTGTAGGCGCTCGCAGTGGTCAAATAATGGGGATGTATATTGTGTTGATCCTATTGTTTGGAATAATAGCCCTGATCATTGCAGTACCCCTGGCAGCCCTGGCTGGTTATGGACTGGCTCAGGGTATGGGATTTATGATGAAATCAAATTTACAGGGTTTCAGGTTCATCCCATTCACCATCATCATTCAAGTCTTAGTCGCTATAATCGTCCCGTTAGTAGCCGGCTTTATCCCGGTAAATAATGGATCGAAAATTAAAGTACGGCGCGCTATCAGCAATGACCGCCCTGGAGACCAACCAACCATCAGCGGTGTTTGGAGCCGGCTGGACGGATGGCTGCGCTGGGTTTCCAGACCGGTTATGCTTTCCATCCGCAATACATTCCGCCGCAAAGGGCGGCTTGCCCTGACACTGATAACCCTGACTATCTCCGGCGCAATTTTTATCGCGGTTTTTAATGTTCAGGTGTCAATGCAAGCATTTATGGAGCAAATACAGCAGCATTTCATCGCCGATATAACCCTGAACTTCGATGGACCATACCGCATATCCAAAGTAGAGCAGGATGTATTTCAGACGCCAGGCGTTTTATCCATTGAAGCCTGGTCAGGAGGCCTGGGAGAAATTATTGACCAGGATGGGGATGTCATTGAAAACCTGCAGATCATCGCACCACCTGCTGGTACGAATTTGCTCGATCCAGAGATGGTAGCTGGGCGCTGGTTGAATCCTGAAGATGAAAAGGCGATTGTGATCTCGGATCAAATTTGGGACACGATGCCGGATTTGAAACCCGGGGATACGATCAGCCTGAGCGTGTCAGACGGGAGAGAAGAGGACTGGACACTGGCAGGAGTATTCAGTTTTACAAGTTTTATGGGTGACCCATTGAGTTATGCTCCCTATGAAACCATATCCAGTCTTCAAAACATGTCTAACAAATCATCTTCATACCGGATTGTCACCGATGACCAGAGTACAGCCGGGCAGCAGAGAATCAGCACAGCCCTCGACCAGCACCTGCGCAGCCGGGGATACAGCGTGAGCGGCTTGCAGACCGGAGCGGAAGCCGCCGAACAAAGCGCCCAGATGATCAACATCCTGATCATGTTCCTGTTAAGTATGGCATTGCTGACAGCTGTAGTTGGCAGCATTGGGTTGACCGGTACTATGGGGATGAATGTGCTGGAACGTACCCGGGAGATCGGCGTTATGCGCGCCATTGGCGCGGTAGACTTCGCTATCATCAAGTCAGTGGTTATAGAAGGGGCTTTTATCGGCTTGATCAGTTGGGTTCTGGCGGTTCTTTCCTCGTTTCCAATAAGCTTCCTGCTGCTGAAGATTATCAGCGAAGCGATGATTAATGCCCCGATTTCATTGGCCGTTACTGCACAAGGGATGTTGATCTGGTTAGGAGTGGTACTGGCATTGTCGATGTTTGCCAGCATCATACCAGCCCGCAGCGCCGCCCGTCTAACGATCCGCGAAGTACTTGCATATGAGTGAGTAATATATTCAATCTCATCACGATCAGTTTTCAATTTTCGGTGAGTGAAGACAAATGGTTTTTCCCCCTGGTAACGGCTAACCTCCAAAACTGATTACAAACTGGTAGATAACGTTCCCCAAAACGATACAGTTAAAACGCTTAATAGCCGTAGTTTTGCCCTTATTGCGAGGCAATGGAAAGCCAGTCAATCCCCATCTTAACTTGCGATATATCCGTCCAAGCGGGCTGTGATATAAAAAAGGATGTGCGCCATTGGTATAATATGCTTTACAGGCAAAATTACTGGTCATGAAACACCAATATCTCACCACCCCAAAATACTTTCCGGCGAAAAAACTGTTTTGGTTTTTCATAATCATATTGACATCCATTCTGATCACGCTTCTTACAAGTGGATGCACGAGCGCCGGTGATAAGTCAGCGGTAGACCCGCAAGCAATCTATACCTCAGCCGCAATAACGGCGCAGGCAAAATTGACCAGCGAGGCCGGCAGTACTGCTGTCGCCGAACTCACCCAATTAGCGGGATCGCCCACCAGCACACCCACTTCTACGCCGCCGCCGACTGCAATTTTCGTCTCCCCAACACCAACGTCTGTGATGCCCACTCCAATCCCGACACCCTCTACTGCCGCGAATCCGTGTGATTTGGCGGAGTTTGTGGGTGATGTCACTGTACCTCCCGAGAGCGGGCTGCCCATCACAGCAAATTTCATCAAAATCTGGCGCGCCAAGAACATCGGCGTCTGCACCTGGACGCCGCAGTACACACTGGCGTTTGCCAGCGGGAACGCGATGACAAATAACAATGCCACATTCCTGCCCGGCACAGTCCAGCCGGGCCAGATTATCGACCTTTCCGTCTACCAGATGGTACCGCCCAATATCGGCACCTCCCAGGGAAACTGGATGCTGCGCAACACATCCAACGCGCTGTTCGGTTATGGACCAAACGCCTCAAACCCTTTTATCGTACGCGTCAATTCATTCCCGTATCCAGTGGTGGGTGATTTCGCATATGATTTTGGAAAGAATTACTGCGCTGCGCGCTGGAGCAGCGCCAGCGGATTACTTGGCTGTCCCGGGAACAACCTGGACCCATCCGGTTCCGCTATCCTGCTCGAGAATCCCAACCTGGAGACGGGTTTAGAATCACGCCCGGCATTGTGGACCAGGCCGGATAGTGGATTCAACGGCTCCATCAGCGGCATCTACCCGCCCTATTCCATTCAAGACGGAGACCGTTTTATGGCGGAGATCGGCTGCCTAGGCAGCAGCCCGGGCTGTGATGTGAATTTCCAGCTCGATTACCGTACTGTAGATGGTTTAAGCGGGCGATTGGGAACCTGGCGTGAGTACTTGAACGGGCAAACAACGATTGTTGATGTAAACCTTTCCGGCTTGACCGGCCAGACCGTTCAGTTTACGCTCGCCGTTACAAACAACGGTGTAGCGCGTGACGCCAACGCTTTCTGGTTTTTACCGCGTATCGAACGTTCTCTTTCTAACTCGGCACTGTACTGGAGGCAGGAAGGGCGAACAGCGGTTTCCTGCGATATATTGAATGTGTTCTGGGCCAGCGAGTTCACCTTTTGGGCCGAGGCTTCCTCCTGTGCAGAGGGTCAACGCATCCTGGGAAACCGCAACCTGACCGAAAACGAAAATAATCAGATGCTTTCGTGGGTCAACCGTTTAAAAACTTTCAACGCAGAGGTCTACCAATCCGGTCCCGAGCGTGCGCTGACCTCCGACTTCGACCTGCGCGGCCGCGGTCAGGCCGACCAATCCAATGATGACATACAATCCATCAACAGTATCGCCCGCCAGGTTTTCCTGTCCATCGTACAATAATCACAATCGTTGGCGTTTATGATCCGGAGTTTCTCAGGAGTCGATAGATGGGACCTTCAATAATCTAATTAGTGTTTATTCCCGGAAGTGGATTATATCTGCCAGCATCTTACATGAAGTGATCCTATTTGTAACAGGGAGATTGCTTCGGTCGCTCTGCTTTACATTATGAAGCAACGCTTATTTGGAGCTGCATTTTTTTGCGACAACTGTTAAATATAGGCGGACGCTCCCCCCAGCAAGCTGGGACTAAAGCTCGCAAAAACACACCTGGTAACTGCCTAATATTTACACAACGTCAATCCGATTCTGAGGATTAAGTGCTAATGTTCTTGTCAACCAGTGTTTGAAGTCGGCGGTAATCCGCGGAACTGGCATACTCCTTCAAAGCCTGAATGCGCTTGATCAACATTGGGTGTGTAGCAAGCGACTCGCTTATATTGCCCATAAAGGTGTCGTCCTGTGCATCGATTTTACGATAGGCTTCCTGTAAATCTCGCGATGTAGACGCTCCTGGACCTGCTCCCAACTTCACAAGCGCTGACACCGCCTTATCGGGGTTCCCGCAGGCCAGCAGGCCTGCCCGATCGGCAGATATTTCACACGAGCGGTTCCACCACAGGAAGGCGACGGTCATGATCATGCCGGCAGACCAGGAGGCTGGAATGCCCGCCATACCGCCAACCAGAGAATTCAACCAGGTGTGTCCCAGGGCGACATGCCCCATTTCGTGTCCGATAATAAACGTCAATTCGTCTTCATCCATCACACCCAGCAGCCCCGAATACAGCACAACCACCTTTGGCGATGACAATCCAAAGGTGTAGGCGTTCAGCGCCCTGCTCTGAGCGACAAATACCTGCAGTTCTCCTGGCTGCAAACGAGCCCCCGCACCCTGAATGATCCCAGATAAATCTCGCGCGTTTTCGGGGGTGATTCTGTGTGCCGATTTGACCAGGGATTGGTGGTGAGAGCGGCTCATAAAAAC
The DNA here is from genome assembly GCA_963753725.1 of uncultured Chloroflexia bacterium. Lineage (GTDB taxonomy): Bacteria > Chloroflexota > Anaerolineae > Anaerolineales > UBA4823 > CAVWDI01. Next base: position 301,074 of record CAVWDI010000021.1, read on the forward strand.
CGACAATAACGCGAAACCCAGGAGAAAAACCCCACTCAAACAAGCTGTGGCGGTTACCGTGAAGAGGATCACCCCGGCAACAAGCAACAAGGTCAGCAGCAGGACCAAACCCTCATAAGGATTGCGGTAGGCGGTTGTCTTAAATCTTCGAACCATCATTAGATGTCCTATCCCCAAGTTACGGCTGGTCTGCTTTTCGGACATACAACTTCAATCCCTCAACCCGCACAACTTCCACTTTCGTCCCACTGCCCACAATTTGTCCTTCGTCAACCAGTTCAGCCGACCACTGCTCACCGCCCATCTGCACCATCCCGGCAGGTGAAAGACCGCCGCGTGTCAAACCTACTTTTCCGATCAGGCTCTCCTGACCCATCAGTATGGGCGTTGACTGGGCTCGCAGGGCAAAGAAAAGGATTCCAAAAAACAACGCGCCAGTCGCCATCGATACGCCCACAATCAAAGGCACCGAAACGCGCTGGAAACTGGGGACGCTAGGAGAATTGAACAACACCAGCGCGCCTACGATTAAAGAAATCACCCCGGCAGCGGTTAGCGCCCCATGAGTGGGTGCTTTGATATCCAGAATAAAAAGAACAAAGGCGGTGAGAATGAAAATAATTCCGAACCAGTTGACCGGAAGCACACCCAACCCGTATGTCGCTAATGCCAGACATACCACGCCGATAAAGCCCGCTACCCAACCACCAGGGCTGGATATTTCGATCAAGATGGCCTGTACTCCGATCGCCAGAAGCAGAAAAACAATATTGGGATTGGTCAGGATGCCCAGCAGCTGCTCGATGAAAGATGGTTTGAACTCCGAAACCAGCGCACCTGATGTATCGAGCGTTTTATCGCCGTCCACCGTCTGAAGGGTATAGCCATCCAACTGGTCGAGAAGATCGCCGACATCCTCGGCTACAAAATCAACTAAACCCGCTTCCAGGGCCTCGCTGGCTGAGGCTGCTTCTGCAGAATTCGATGGTATCCTGCGCCATGGTGAGCGCCTCTAAGCCGCGCCCTTCAGCTAGCGATCGTACTGTGGCTTTCAGGATATTCTTGGTCTTTTCCTCCAGTGTGTCACCCAGGTCTTCCCCTTCCGGTCCTACCGGGCTGGCGGCTCCAATAGCTGTATCCGGCGCCATGGCTGCCGCGTGTCCTGCCAGGGTGATCACTGTGCCGGCGCTGCCTGCTATCGCGCCGCGCGGCGCCACGTACACAACAACGGGAACGCTGCTGGCGCGTATATCCTTCACGATGCGGTTCATCAAATCGACGCTTCCCCCGGGCGTATCCAACTGCAGGATGACGAACTGCATGCCCTGGCGTTGAGCTTTCTCAATGCCGCGCGACATATATTCCGCCATAGCCGGTGTGACAGGCCCTTCGGCTGTTAATAAAAGAACATCCGTCGCACCATCCTGGGCGGGAGTCCGATACGGAAACAGAAACGCGGCGCAGCAAATCAACAACCACACCAATAATAGCGGAAGCTTTTTCACCTCAAATATCCTGTTCCTTAAATTCATTTGTAATTATTATAGCATTCAGATACTGGTCATGTGCTCACTGGTTCGCCAACCGACTGCTTTCCTAATTGTTTCCTCCAATACACCCACAAAAGATTAAAGCCCGCAAACACCAGGACCAACACCCAAATGACGAGCGCTGCGCCTGCAACACCCTGAAACAACGACAGGCATAAGCCGGTTATGGCGGCCAACGACCAGATGATCTTCAGGTTCAACATCCCCATGTATGCTTCAATCCCAGCATTGCGCCCCAGAAAGGATTCGATGCCGATCCCAAATAAAGCCGCCGCTACAAGCCTGGCGGTGACCGGATCGACGGTTTCCCATCCAAACAGTTTGAGGGTGAAGACCGGCGCTACCATCAAAGGAATTGCGAGAGAGATATCGATGATAAAGTGTAAAACGAACCAGGTACGAAGAGAATTTGGGACAGAATTTTTGTACATCTTTTCTGGACTCCTGATTAATCTACATGTTTACATAAGCGTTAATTTCTACGAGTTGAATTTCTTTACACAACCAATTGCAGGGTAATATTATATTAGAACGAGAATGTTATTCCACTCGATTCGGGTAAATGAGTGAACGAGAGAAGTGAAGCAAATTTGTTTAATATTCAACCCAGGTTAAGTTTACGTGATTCAATTTTCCAATTCTGGCAGGTATCAGTATGTCAGATTTCTGCATACGCAGACTGAAATTTTTTACTGATTTTGAATCGTATAAAAAAATTTGGTTGATTTCGGGCATTTATTTGACGACTAACCAACCCGATAGGTGCTGCAACATTATGAAAGGAAAACAATGAATAAAGTCTCAAAACCTCCAAAAAAGATAAAAATTCCTGAAGTTGCTGCTGTTTTTCAATCTTATCCCACTGCAATAAGAATTAAACTGCTGTATCTTCGTCAACTGATTCTGGATACAGCAGCTTTAACAGAAGGGGTTGGTGAAATAGAAGAGACTCTCAAATGGGGGGAACCAAGCTATTTAACGCCAAAAACAAAAAGTGGAAGCACAATAAGGATTGCCTGGAAAGAGTACCAAAAAGATCAATATGCGATGTATTTCAAATGCACAGCGAATCTGGTGGAAGCGTTCAAGGAGCGATATCCTACTGAATTCGAATATGGTGGAAATCGGAGCATTATTTTCAATATTGATGACGAGATCCCTGAAGAGGAACTAAAAAGCTGTATTGCATTGGCGCTGACCTATCATCGTAATAAAAAACTAGAGCCCGCTGCAAGGTGGGAAATGGTGGAGAACCTCACATAACAAAGGGCCATACACCCGGTGATTTATTAAAACCTATCAGGGGCAAATTTGAGGATAAATACAATATACCTGCTATTCGTAAAGTTCCTGGTAAATGCTGTAGGCAAGCGATACCCTCTGTAAATATTCGCGCGATTCGCCGTACCAGACCCAGCGGATTAGATCGTCTCGATTTTTCACCATTGGATCCGCCTGCCACTCTTCAACACTCGCCGCTCCTGCGTTGTACGCCATGATAGCCAGGTCCAAATCCCCGTCAAAGTATTCAAGTAAATAACTTAAAAACCAGGCACCCATTTTTATATTCACGCCGGGCACATATGCATCACCCGGTTGAGTCTCCTCCTTTAACTGTTCAGATATCCACTCCTGTGTGGAGGGCATCAGCTGCAAAAGGCCGCGTGCACCGGCAAGCGAGAGGGCGTCCGTTTTGTAGCTGCTCTCGACCCGCATGACTGCCCAGATGAGCAGGGGATCGATGCCGTAAGTCTCAGCCGCGGCGGATACAATTTCCTCGTAGGGTCTGGGGTAGTTGAGCTGCCAGAATTCTACCGAGGCATCAGGATGGGCGATAATATGGGATTGGGCAATCTCCTGAGCCTCAAGGAAATAACCGCGCCCGGCCAGTTCATGCAAGTATCTTACTTTTACGCCTGGAAAATCGATATATTTGGCTCCGAAGAGTAATTCCAGGTACACCAGGTCATGGCGCCCAAGAGACTCCAGGATATTTATTTTCTCAAGAACCTGTTCGTGCGCTTTTTCAATCTCCGAATCTGAAATCTGATTTTTTTCACCCTGATTGGCGCGGGTCGCCAACCAGTTGGGGCCCAAATCATCCAGTATAGCTTCGGCCTCTTTCACAGCATGCTCGTCCCCCAGTTCAACCCCCAGGTTATATAAACGATATGCGGCATCATCAGAAAAATAAGTGCCGGCAGCCGCGATGCGCTGGTAGACCTCCAGCGCCTGTTCAAGCTGTTCATTTTCCTCAAGTATCCAGGTGGCGTTCCACCACGCGACTGGATAGGGCGAGTCCAGGTATAAGTCCAGCGCCTGGTCAGGGTCTTCACTTTCGAGCAGTTTTGCTAATTCCAAACGGCTGTCATTTGTGTCGATTTCTTGATAGAGTTCGAGCGCCTCAGGGACCCGTCCGGTAAAAACCAGGACCTTCGCCAGCCCCAGCTGTGCAGTCTGGTCAGCAGGGTTATCCTGCAGCCATTCTCGATAAGCCAACTCGGCTTCATCGTAGCGCTCTAATCCAAATAATGCCTGCGCTTCCAATAGCTGCGAGCCGGGTACCTCTTCGCCGCCCAGGACTTCCAGAACATCGCTGTAGTAGGCCGCTCCCAGCAAGTCATCCGCTAACGCATTAGAATCGGAACCTGTCCTGCGCATATCTTCAAAAGCATCCGGCATTATATTTAGAAGATCACGGTATTCAAGATAGGCGCCTTTTGCATCCCCTTGCTCTTCCAGATAACGAGCCAATTCTAACCTGAGGGCGGGATCGTCCTTCAAATCCAGGGCGGCCTGGTAGGCTGCCAGCCCCAGGTCAGGCTGTTCACCTGCATAGTAGCGCGCTAATTCGATGAAGGCCAGGTAAGCTGCCGGACTGCGCGGGTAATATGCGGTAATTCTTTGTAATTCCAGCAATTTCTCCGGATCGGACCCCAGCGCTTCGGCTGCCCACAACCAAGCATATTCCTGGATCAAAGGCAATCTCTCAGCGATGCGCTGGTAAAGTTGAACAGCTCTGGCTGGATTGGCACTTTGGGCCTCAGTGTACAGCGCCTCGGGTGAGCGCAGGTCATCCTTGAAAAAATAAATCAGCGCCACCGCCGTAAGGATCACCAGCGACAAAAACAGCAGAACTGCCAGCGCGGTCCGCCTGTTATATCCCATTATTGGTCATCTCCACCTTCGTCTGTATCCAAAGATTCTCCGGGCGGCTCTACCCGCGATAATATAAAAGCATGCAGCCGGCGATCCAGGGAACCAGCGTACAACATCCCATCGTGTATATACGGCCCAGCGGTGATAGCGCCCCCGGTTTGATAGCGCCATTTCACTTCCCCTGTCAGTGTGTCGAGAGCAGTGAGGACGCCGCCATCATCACCGACAAAAACATTGTTTTCCCATATTAACGGGGTTGAACGGATCATATCCTCCAAAGGCACCTTCCAAGCCAATTCGCCAGCGCCGCTTTCAATAGCATACAACCAACCATCATTAGCTCCCACAAACAGGATCTCATCGTCTACTACCGGTGATCCTTCGATGGATTGACCAACTTCAAAAGACCAGAGTAAGTGACCGGTGAGTGCATCCAGGGCATACAACTGCCGGTCTGTAGAGCTGAAATAGAGGCTCTGGCTATCTACAACTGGCGAAGACTTGATCTCTCCACCAGATTCGTAAGACCAGATCAGTTCGGCGTTATTTTTATCAAGCGCATAAAGATATCCATCCGTGGAACCCACATAAACCAAATCCCCCTGGGTCACTGCTGGCGATTCAATCCTCCCGACGGTATTAAAACGCCATATTTCAGCGCCGCTTTTGGCATCCAGTGCATAAAGGGCGCCATCATGTGATCCAATATAAATAACATTTTCGTTCAGGACCGGGGTGGCTGAAATCCAACCCCCGGTACCGAAGACCCAGTTATCTTCACCGGTTTTGATATCCAGGGCATACAGTTTCCCATCCCAAGACCCAAAGACCAATTGATCTTCCCAGAAGACGGGCGTTGAAGTGACGTTATCTCCGGTCGGGTACATCCATTTATATTCACCCGATTCAGGATCAACTGCATGCAGCCCGTTATCATCCGAGCCCACATACAAGACACCATCGTGAACCAGCGGAACGGACCTGATATAGTCCCCGGCTTTATACTCCCAGGCGAATGAAATATCGATTTCAGAGGCGGGCTCAGGCGGTGGAGAAGGCGCGGGATTGCACCCCAGCAGAATCCAATAGATTAAAAATAATACAGGATATCAGCGTCTTTCGAACTGCTTTGAATCCGGTTTTTTTTGGAATTGCCATCTTAAAAAGTATACCTGTATTTGCGCTTTGAATCAAATATGGTCTTTGAGGCAATCTTATCCCCAATATATTCCCATCGTGCATACCATAGAAACGCTAAACCCTGACCAGGAAAACGCGCGAGTTCTAATAAACCTATCATCACATTTGTGTTGACGGCAGGAAGGCATTCCGATATAGTTTATCAACCTTATCTAATAGCTGTTGGAATGTTGTAACAACGAGTAAACTATGATCCCTAATAAACGATTGTTCCAATTGTGTATATTTTTAATTCCGGCCACATTAGTGATGGTTGGATGTAAACCTGATTCACCCATGAGCGTCCTGGCAAGCGCTCGAAACACACCAACAGATTCCCACGAACTTGTTGAACCGCCTGCAGAAACACCCACCTCACCGCTCCCAACAGAGACACCCACCACACTCGCGCCAACATCGACAGCAATTTCAACACAAACCAACGAGCCAACCCCAACAGCCGCTCCGTCGGCTACACCTAAACTGGAACCAACCCCCACACCTGCTTTCATCACCTATGATGTTGAGCAGACTTTCAAGATCTCCAACGAAGGTCCTTCGGCGGTATCCACACTACGTTTAACCGCCGCGAAAATCCACAGTATAGATCCGTTTCAAGAAGTGCTCTCCTTTGAAATCCAACCCCCGCTGGAATATAAAGAAAAATCGGATGAACAAAACAATCAATTTATTGAGTTTGAATTTTTAAACATAAAACCCGGTGAAGAACGGCTGTTTACATTAAAAGTACAAAGTGAAATCCTACCGCAAACAGGTTGATATGGGTCTGTGTGAAGGGGAATTAATCCCTGAATTCACCCAGCCGGAGAAGTACATTGAAAGTGATGCTGAGCAAATCATCTTATTGTCACAGCAATTATCTGCAGGAACGGAAAATGTATGCCAGCAGGTAAGAGCTTTTTATGATTTTGTGGCTGAAACCTTGGAATACGTGCCGGACTGTACACGCGAAGATTACGGTGCATTAAAAGCGCTGGAATATAAATCGGGTGACTGCACCGAGTTTTCTGACCTGCTGATCGCGTTGACCCGCAGCGCTGGAATCCCGGCCAGGTTTATTGAAGGGGTTGTACCAGATCCAGGTTTCGAAAAACATGACTGGGCTCAGGTTTATCTGCCAGGTCCGGGGTGGGTAACCATGGAGCCGACCTGGGGACGCATTGATGGACTGCGGGAGATTTATTTTTCAGGAACGACACCCGACCATATTATCCTCACTACAGGCCGCAACCTGGAAACATTAAATAATAAGCATTATTGGACCTCACGCTTCTGGTGGGACAACAGCCTTTCACAACCACTGGTAACTATACAATCAGACTGGGATGTGACCCCGAAAGAATAATCCTGTTAATACATCAGGTATCTAATATTTCCAAATCCCAATTTTCCAACAATATATTCAATTTTTTTTACTTTGCCGCCTAATTCCGCAACGATTCCTTAAAATTAGGTGATATTTCTAATAGAATTATATTAATAATTAATTTTTATATCGACAATTCGGATATTATATGTATAATACAAAATATCTTATATAGCCAAAGGAGCTAAAAAATGAAAAACCTGATTTTTGTGGCGTTGATTGTATCCGTGATGTTGGTAATGGCCGTAGGCACCGCTTTTGCGGCTGGTGATGATGGCTATTATCCAGCAGATAAAAATGCTGAAGCTGGATCGACAACCTCCAGCGTTGAGGCTGGCGGAGAAGCTGGCGGTTCTGGTGGACCGATTGTTTCTTCAGTAGTAGAAGAAATTTGGAACCAGCCTGATGTTAGCCTTAGTCTGAGAAGCTTTTCTTTTGACTAAACCAAATTAATAACGAATAGAAGATCCATAAGAATGCGTTTGGAGTATTCATTCCAGACGCATTCCTTTTTTTTAACCAAATCATAAATCCTTTTTCCCCTGCCCCAATTCCATAAATTTCTGATCAACCAATTTCCTCTACGCTCCAAACACGTCCGCTTACAGAACTGTATTACCCGCTTTGACCGGCGAGTAGACCTCCCTATTGACTTTTCGTCTTGAATTTTGTAACATGGTATTAAACATCACTGCTTCAAATGAGAATACCATTTAACGCGTAGAAATAGTTAAGTACAAGGTTCGCGGCTTTTTTAATAAGGAGGAGCAAATGTTAATCAAGAAGAAGCGCAGATATTCACGTCGCGATTTCCTTAAACTCGGCGCAACTGTTGTAGGCGGCTCGATCGTGGCCTGCGCCCAGGGGGAAGACATCGTCCAACTTACCGCCACTCTGGTACCAGAGAAAACCCCACCCTCAGCCCCTGCGCTGCCAGCGGGGGAAGCAGCCGATGCCATCCTGGTAAACGGCAACCTGTATACCATGGATGCCGCCATCCCCACTGCTCGGGCTCTGGCGGTTAAAGATGGAAATATCCTGCAAGTAGGCAGTGATGAAAGCATACACGCACTGGCCAGCGAAAATACGGCTGTAATCGACGTGGGCGGTAAAACCGTCACGCCCGGTATGGTGGATGCGCATAATCACCTGCAGGTTTACGGCTCGCTGCATGAACGTTTCGTGCCGCTTCTGCCGCCCGATGTGCACACCCTGGATGCTGTTATCGCCGGCATTAAAAAAGCCGTTGACCAGGTCAATCCCGGCGTGTGGGTGCAGGCTGTCTTCTGGGACACGGAACCGCTGCCCACCAAACAGCACCTGGATCCCGTCTCTCCCGATAACCCGGTCTGGCTGATCCAGCAAGGCGGTCACTACGGCGTGGCCAACAGCATGGCTCTGGATATCGCCGGCATCACCCCTGAAACACAGAACCCGGTGGGCGGGATCATCGAACGCGATGCCAGCGGTGAGCTGACCGGCATGTTTTACAACCATAAAGCCATGGATTTGCTGCGCATGCATGCCCCCATTCCGACCGAACAGGAAATTATCAGCTATATAAAATACGCCGGCGACCTGTTCGCGGCGGCCGGTGTAACCAGTTTCCAGGACGTCAACGTGCGCTTCAATGCCCTCGAACCCTATGTTAAAGCCGCCAGCCAGGGACTGCTGCTGCCGCGTGCCCAGATCTTTTACACCCTGGAATGGCCGGCGGACCTTGAGCGGGCTCTGCACGAGATGCCCACTGCTAACGACGATTTTATGAAGTTCAGTGGCTACAAGTTCCTGATTGACGGGCAGTTCCCCACCTGGTACACACACGAACCGCACCCCGGCATCAGCTGGGACATGCCCACCTGGGATATCGACCTGTTTAAAAGCGCAGTCAAACAGCTGCACGACACCGGCCTGCAGATCGCTATCCACTGCGGCGGGGACGCGGCGGTGGACCTGACTCTGGAAGCCTTCGAAGAGGCCATGAACGCCAACCCACGCCCAGACCCGCGCCACCGCATCGAGCACGCCGTGCTGACCAAACCGCACGCTACCCAGAAAATGGTTGACCTGGGCGTGTCCGTCTCCTGCCAGCCGCAGTTCTTAAGATTTACCGGGTATATCGGCGAGAACCTGGGTGAGGAGCGAGCGGCGCGTTTGAAAGTGACGCGTGAATGGCTGGACGCGGGCGTCAACGTAGCCCTGGGATCGGACGCCGGCTCGACGCCCTGGTATGAACCGACGGTTACCCTGGTGGGAGCCATCACCCGGATTGGAACGGATGATAAACCCTTCCATCCCGAGCAAGCCATGACCGTCCAGGAGGCGCTGTATGCCCACACGATGGGCTCGGCATACGCGGGACATGAGGAAAATGTAAAAGGTTCGCTCACCCCGGGCAAGATGGCTGACCTGGTGGTGTGGAGCGATGATTTTTACAGCATCAATCCATACGATATTTTCAGAATGACTGCGGATATGACCATGATCAATGGGGAGGTTGTGCATGGAGGATAAAACTAAAGACAAGGGATAAGGGAAAAGGGATAGGGGAACTGTGACTCACTTCTCACCCAACAGACCGGCGACATCCTTCCTGTTCAAAAAGCTCTCTCTCAATTCGGGCTGCTCGATTTCGGCGCTGATCACCTCGATCTGTGAGACAGCCTCAGCCTTTAACGCATCTCCCCTATCCACTTTCCCCAGCTTGTCTGCCAACTCGGCCTGAGCGGCCAGGATTTGCCACAAACGCCAGCGAGCTTGGAGTTCATCTGCAATTTTATACGCTCTGTCCAACGCGGTTTCCGCCTGCTTATAATCACCCATTCTCAAGTGAGCGATACCGAGTGACAGGTACATCTGGTGCAGCATATTTTTATTCCTGGTGGAGAGCAGTTCTTTTATCCTACCTTCACAAAACTTTTGGGCTTCTTCATCCTGCCCTAGAGCCAGCATTAACTTGACCTGGATTTCGTGCACATAATCTCTGGTTAATATGTTTGTCACGGTAAGATCGAAATCGCGGCTGGCGAACAAATGCCTAGCGCCCTCCAGGTCCCCCTGCTGGATATTCAAGTTCGCTTTCTCCAGAGTGATCATCGACCCAAACATTCCTAACAAGCCGGTAGTTTCCTGGAAGCCTGATAAGGCTTGGTCAACAAAAAAGGCTGCTTTATCCAATGCATTTAATTCGATATACAGGTGAACGAGGCGCGCTTGTCCCCAGATCTCCCCGATATAGAAACCGGATTCTCTGCCCATCCTATATGTAATTTCATAGCTGCTCAGCGCCTGGCTGATATTGCCGCGATCCTCGTATACAGATCCAATATATAAACGGCTGAATCCAATCCCCCACGGGTTGTTGATTGAATCACTGATGCGCTTGGCCTCCTCTGATACAGCGATGGCCTCTTCATATTTTCCCATGTAGCTGGTGATAAAACTCAAGGCGGAGAGACTGTCCACCAGCATGGGCTGGTTGTCCAGTTTCCGCCACATTTTGACAGCTTGTTTGACCGCATGGTTTGCTTTTTCGATCTCCAATACGCCGAAATAGACGTACGGCAGGTCGTTGTAAATATATGCCAATATTTCATCATTTGCGCCTTTTTTTGCTAGTTCCAATCCCCTTTCGCCCGCCGCCACACCCTCCTCAGCCCGGCCTTCAATGCGGTACATATTCATTAAGTTCCACAAAATACGGGCCTGGGAATCCTTGTCATCCAGTTCCTCTGCCAGGTCCAGGGCTTCTTTCGATAGAGATTCCGCCTTGGCTGCATCTGCCAGTTCGCTGGCCATTGAAAATACCGTACCGAGGGAAACCAAAGCCTGCAGTTCCAACTCAGAAAGATCCAAATCCTGGGCGCGAGCCAACTGCTCTTCATAGAGATCAATCGCTTCCTGGAAATGTGACTCGAGTTCAAGCGCACGCCCCAAACGTTTGTACAAGTAACTTAGATTTTCAAAATCCGTATCCTCTATTTTCTTCACCTGTTCCAGAGCAGCGCGGTAATGCGAAATCGCCAGCGCATTGGCGTACAGCCGGTAGGCGTTATCACCGGCCAGCGTGTAGTATTTTACAGCCTGCGGGTGGCTGCCCGCTTCGGCAAAGTGCATGCCTAACTGCGGCGCCAGCTCGCTCAATTGTGCTGGATAAAGGCGCTCGACCGTTTCAGCGGCACGTAAGTGTAATTCCCGGCGCCGCTTTTTCAGAATTGAACTGTAAGCGCTCTCCTGGATCATCGGGTTGCGAAAGCTGTATTCCACCTCAGGCTGGCGGGCAGCCTCGTCAATCATTTCCAGGCGCAGTAGATTTTTAAGATGCCCTTCGATCTCACGGGCGGCGGCATTTACCCCGTTACCCATTTCTATCAAAACACGTTCGCGGAACCTGCGCCCGATCACCGAAGCATGCTGCAGGGCCTGGCGGGTACCTTCATCAAGCAGATCGATGCGTGCGGTTAATAATGACTGCAGGCTGTCCGGGATTTGATCGGTGAGCGCGTCAGCATCTGCATACCAGTTAAGCGCTTTACCCTGCTCTTTTTCGATCCCATCCTGTACCAAAACGAGATTGTCAATCAAAGAGCGCAGCACTTCTTCAATAAAGAACGGGTTACCGCCCGCCCGGTCGATAATCTGAGCTCGGAGTTCTCCAGGTATATGCGGCTGATCCAACAGGCTGTCGATAACCGCGCTGCATTCCATTTCTGAAAGGATATCCAGCTGGATTTCGGTATAACGATGGTAAAAATCCTCATCCAAATTTTGTTTAAGCGTCCAGCTGGGCGCATCCCGATCGGGACGAAAAGTGAATACCATAACCAGCGGCAGCTTTTCCACCGAATGCAAAAGGTGCTGGAGCAGTTCAATGGAGGCCCAATCGCTCCAGTGGATATCTTCAAAAACCAGCACCGCCGGCATATCGCTGAACAGATTTGTGAATAAAGCACCGGAAGCTCTGTACAATTCGCGCTTAAAAGCTTCACCTTCCAGCGGTGCACCGCCCTCTTCCAGTTCCAGCCCCAGCAGAGTTTGCAGGACACGTTTTGATCCAGGTATTTGCGATGATTCCAGGCTGCTTAATAACATGTCCAATTTATTCAAATGAATATCAACTGGTTCATCGCCCTCGACGTCCATCAATTGGCGCAGTAAACGGCGGATCAAGCTGTAGGCCTGGCTACTTTCGTATGAGCGGCAGTTGATCTGGTAAGTGAATTTATCCGGAATATTTTGCCAGTCAAACAGAGCTTCACCAATCAAACGGCTCTTCCCCAGTCCGGCCTCGCTGATTACACTCACAATGCGTCCAATCCCATCTTCAGCCTGAGCCAGGACTACTTTAAGCTGGGCCAGTTCCTCATCTCGTCCAACCAGTACGGCCTGTTTCCCAGCAATGCCCATTCTGCGTTTGGAAGCCCGTCTGCGTCTGATAACGCGGTAGGTTTTCAGCGGCTCTACCTTACCTTTTAGTTGGAGCTCTCCCATTTCCAACAAATCGAAAGATGGTTTAATCAAGCGCTGGGTGTCCTGACTGATTAATATTGTGCCAGGCTCCGCAGCCGCTTCCATGCGCGAGGCCACATTGACCGCATCCCCCAGGGCAGTGTATTCCATGCGCAGATCTGAGCCCACCGCGCCCACCACCACCATTCCGGTGTTGATGCCTACCCGCACGTTGAAATCGATACCGTACTCCAACTCTACCTGCTCGCGCAGCGGCTGCATCCCTGAAATAATGTCCAGCCCGGTTAAAGCAGCCCGCTGCGGATCGTCTTCATGGGCGATCGGAGCTCCAAAGAAAGCCAGAATGGCGTCGCCCATCAAACGCGCCACCATTCCTTCATATTTGTAAACCGGTTTGATCATGAATTCGAAGGCTTTGTTGATCACCTCCGTCCAATCTTCGGGGTCAAGCTGCTCCGCAGCGGCTGTGGAGCCCATCACATCGCAGAACATCATGGTCACCACACGTCTTTCCCCGACCATACGGTCCTCACTGCGGGCCGCGTTCAATTTGTTGACCAGCTCTTTGGGTATATACCTGCTCAGCGCCGATTCCGCCTCTGCAGCTACACCCTTTGAACGCTCGGGGACTAACTCGGATGATGGGCTGGCGCCGCTCTTGTTGTCAAACGCCGGCTGAACGGCCAGTCCTACCTGTTCGCCGACCTGTTCTCCACAGTGATCGCAGAAATTTGCCGAGATTGGCAGCTTGGTATCACAGCCCAAACACACCACGGTTATCCTCTCTCCGCAGTTAAGGCAAAAATTTGCTGTATCCCGGTTAGTATGCTGGCAGTAAGGGCAAATCAAATTAATTCTCCAGAAAATCTTAGATATCGTCCACTTCTTTAAAAACACGCAGCGCCCGTAGGGTGATCCATTTGCTAAGTGCCCCACGCTGCTCTATATCGACCCACATCTTGCCGTTCAGAGATTTGTCCATTTTCCAACGGCCTTCTTCGTCCTGTTTGCTCAAGATAAACTCCAGAGCATTGACCAGTCGCGGATCGCCGCCATACCCCAGGTCGACAAGCACAGAAGCGGTCTCGAGAATATCGCTGCGGTAGCTAAGCGGGAAACCGAATTTAAACCAGGTGGAATTAATGCGCTCCGTGAAGGGGTAATCGGCCTCGGCCAACTCATGGCTGAGTAAAAATTCAGCGCCCACTTCTACAGCGCGCGCCATCGTTGGGCTTTGCTGTCCAGAAGGAACTAAAGCCAGCGCTTTAAGCGCCTTGGCAGCGCCCCAGGCGCAAGGTTGCTTTTGGTTTTGAGCGCAAGTGAAGCCTGGACCGCAGGTGCCAGATTTGAAATATTTGATCTGTCCTTCACCTGTGATTGCCTCAGCTTCCCATTTTATAGCTGCTTGAATACGTGGTTCTTCAACATCGGAACCCAACCGCAACAACGCATACAGCGGTTCGCCGTTGAGGCAGTGAATTACTGCGCTGGGCACCGGCTTACGGCTCTCTGAAAATGCCCCATTCGCGGTCAGATTGTTGTTCAGGAGGTACTCACAGCCGCGGCGCACGCGCTCATCACGTCCATCGGCTCCCAGTTCAGCCAGAAAGATGACCTGCCAGAGAGTAACCTTGTAACTGGGAGCGTAACCACCTCCCGGCCTGGCCCAATATCCCTCCGGACTCTGCGCGGCAAGGATCACCGGCACCGGGCCAGTACGCATAACCTGCTGGCGCGCCTCGATCACCTCAGGTTCATCTGGTTTTCTACCCAATAGTTGGTCAGCGCCAGATAACGAACCCCAGGATCATGCGAGGATTTCCTCCAGCAGCCAGGGCAAGGGATCGCTCCTCAATCGATTTAACCATTTCATAGATATTCGACCCATTATACCGAGAATCCTGCACTTGACCATTTATCCACACCGGGATAAGCAATCTTAATCCATGTTACAATACCCTAAATCTCGTGAGATTTGGTATTAAAAGCCCGCCAGACCCTCATTTGGGATGGCGGGTTTTTTTCGTAACTGCGTTTTGAGATATAAATTATTAAAAGTAGGAGTTTTGCTTATGGATGTTAGTATATATGTTGGAAATTTATCTTACACTAAAACTGAAGACGATTTGCGCGATCTGTTTTCGCAAGCCGGTACGGTTGTGGATGTCAAATTGATTATGGATCGCGACAGCGGACGTTCGAAAGGATTTGCCTTCATCGAAATGACCACCCAGGTAGAAGCAGAAAAAGCGATCACACTGTTCAACGGCACAATGGTAGACGAACGCCCCCTGAAAGTAAATATCGCCCGCCCAGAGAAAAAACGCTCGAATAGACGAGGCGGCGGGTACAGAAGCTATTGATTAAATAAGACCGAGTCCTATCCGAATAGGCTTGTACACGATCTGACGCTCTGCACAATTCAGTCAATGGAGCACCTAATTTATAAATTTGAAAATAGTAATGTCAGCAACCTGACAGAATAAGTGTTTTAAACTCGCCTCATCCAAAGCTGCGGACGAAAATGTCCCCACAAGTGCCGCTAAAAACCCAAAAATCACAATAAAAACAATAATATTTTCAGTTTCCTCTTGACAGGCGAGGAAAACTCTTATATTATTCTTACAATTGATTAAATGAAACAGCGTTTCATTTATAGGAACACCCAGTCTGAATCAAACAAACTAAAAGGAGGTTTCAGATGAGAAGAAGTATATTTATCCTATTGTCGTTAACCATCACCATTGCCCTGCTGCTGGGCGCTTGCACCAGCACCGCCACCCAACCCCCCGCGGAAGAGCCTGTGGAGGAGGTCGCCGAAGAGGCGCCTGCTGAAGAGGAAGCACCCGCGGAAGAGCCTGCGGAGGAAGAGATGGCAGAGGAAATGGAACCAATCAAAATCGGACTGTATGCCCCGCTAACAGGCCCAGTTGCATTTTTAGGCGAGGGTTTCGACCTGGGCATCACTCTGGCGATCGAAGATCTGGGAGGCGAGATTGACGGCCACCCGATTGAATACTCCACTGCCGATAACAAGTGTAATCCAACTGACGCGGTGAACGCAGCCAGCAAGCTGATCGATGTCGACCAGGTAGACGCCATAATAGGCGGCGGCTGCAGTTCAGCCACTGTCGGCGCATTACCCATCATCGCTGAGGGCGAGACACCTTCCGTTTCGGCGACATCTACAAACCCCGGTATTTATAACCAGATCGGCGCCGGTGGAAGTCCGTGGAGTTTCCGCATCAATCCTGACGACCTGATCATGGCCCAGGGTTTTGCAGAATTCATCCAGGAAAATGGCGCTAACTCGGTCTCACTGGTTGCTGAAAACACCGACTTCGGCCGAGGCGCGATTGGGGCCTACAAGCCGATTTTCGAGGGCCTGGGAGTTGAACAGGTCTCCGAAGATTATTTCGACCTGGGCACTGCAGATTTCCGTCCTGCGCTAACCGCGATGAAGGGCGCGGATGGTGATGCGGTCTTGATCGTCATGACAGAGAATGACTGTGCGAACTTCATGCGCCAGTATCGTGAAGTGGGCGTGGAAGCGGCTGTTTACTCACGGGCGCGTGCACCTCGCCGCTCTTCCTCGAACTGACCGAAGATGATCCGACCATCGGTGAGGGCATCGTTGAGTTCGCTTTCTTCAACAAGCACCAGGATCCCGATCTAGCCGATAAGTTCCAGGAACGCTTCGATACACCCCTGACCGGTCACCGCATGGGCGGCTATTATGCCATGTACTATACGCTTGCTCCCGTAATCAGCGGGTTGATCCAGTCGGGCACGGAAGTCACCCGTGAGAATATCCAGGCTGCGCTTGAGGAGTTTGAGATCGACACACCAGCTGGTCAAATCAAGTTTGACGATCACAACCAGGCCTACACCAACGGTGTTCTAACCGTCAACAAAGATGGTGAGGTTGTCCTGCTTGAAACCATCACCCTTGGTCCGGTCGATCACTCATCCGTCGAATAATTTATCAATATGAAAAATAGCGCGGGGTGTAAAACCCCGCGCTAACCTTAATTAAAAAACTAGAGGGGTTGTCTATTCCATGTCACCCGAACTAGCGTTCTTCTTAGAAACCCTGCTCAACGGCCTGACTCTGGGGGGCTTGTATGCGCTTATAACGCTGGGCTTAGCATTGACCTTCAGCGTAATCGATCTGGTCAACTTCGCACACGGCGACCTTTTTATGATGGGGGCATATACATTCTTTGTGCTGATGAACCTTAAATCGGTACAGCTGCCCTACGCCATCATCGTACTATTAGTTATTTTATTTACTGCAATTTACGCTATCGTAATCGAACGCATCGCCATTCATCCCATTATTAACAGGAGTTGGCGGACCCATGCAGTGACAACCCTTGGGCTGTCTATCATCCTGCAGAACGCCGCCCTGATCATTTTCACCAGCGACCCGAAACAGGTCCCCACACCCCTTTCAGCAACCATTATTTCTCCGCTGGGAATCCGGACATCTGTGCAGAGAGTTTTGATTATCGCGGTTGTGATCCTGGTGTTCTTCGGATTACAGTGGTTCGTAAAAAACACCAAGCTCGGAAAAACGATCCGCGCTGTATCGCAAAACCGGGACATGTGTGAAGTAGTCGGGATCGATGTGCGCAAAATTGCTCTAATCACATTCGGGATCGGCGGCGCCATCACTGGTTTAGCGGCCGCGCTGGTATCTCCGCTCTACAGCGTTTACCCCAATATGGGTCTGCTGCTGACCCTTAAAGCCCTGGCCGCGATTGTAATGGGCGGCATGGGACAGGTCAACGGCGCCATATACTCAGCATTTCTGCTGGGCACCGTCGAAATCTTTCTTTGGGAGTTACGTATCATTCGCATTTAAAGACGTCGTGTCGTTCGGGCTGTTTATCCTTGTTCTGCTCGTGCGCCCCGCGGCCTCTTCGGAAGGAAAATCGGGTTATGAGCGCCCATAAGGGTGTAATGACCCCTCAAGGGAAAACCATGGACCTGCGAAGTAAATCGGTGCGGATTATCCTGCTTGTAATACTCAGCCTGGCCGTATTGGTTTTACCGCGCTTCTTCCCCAGCACATATATGGTCAACGCCATGATCGACAGCGTGCGCTGGATCATCTTCGCCCTGAGCTTCGACCTGATCGCCGGTCATGTAGGCGCGGTGTCGTTAGGACATCCCATTTTCTATGGTGTTGGCGCGTATGTAACCGCAATTATTGGCATAGAACTCGGCCTGGGATTTTTCGGCAGCACCTGGTTGTCCGCGATATTAATGGCCTTGCTGGCATTATTCCTGGGAATTGCATTCTTCCGCATCCGCGGGGTTACATTCGCCATCGGCACGCTGGGAGCGCTGATTATCGCCCAGCTGATCACGTTAAATGCATTCGATATCACAGGCGGCCCGCTGTGTGTCAAAGGGGTACCCCGTCCAGAATTCACCATTCCATTTACCAACAGTACCATAACCATCTCACAGCCGATACAATATTATTATTTACTGCTTCCGTTGATGGTTCTTACGATCGTTGTTTACAGACTGCTCACAACGCAGCGCATCGGGCGTGCATTCACAGCCGTGCGTGAAGATGAAATCCGCGCTTCTGCCGTTGGGGTATTCCCACTGCGTTACAAATTGCTGGCCTTTGCAGTCGGCGCCGGTTTGATCGGGGCTTTGGGTAGCTTCCAGGCTCAATATATCACCATCGTATGCCCATCGGACCTGGCTCTAGCCCTCACCACCACCTTATTGATCATCGTATTTGTGGGCGGCGTAGGACACATCCGCGGCGTGATCATCGGGGCAATCATATTCAGCGGCCTGCCGCGGCTGCTGGAAGTGAGCGGAGTACGCTTGTTCACACCTGCCTATCAGCAGATCGCTTATGGACTTATCCTGATCCTGGTGATGATCTATATGCCCGATGGTCTGGATGGCTTTATCTCCCGGACAACGGAAAGGTTCCGCCGGGCTAAAAAGCTGCCTTCCGATGTGACTGAAAGTGATGCAGATAGTCATGGGGGAGATAATTCCACATGACGGAAAATTCAAAGATGGTCCAAAATGAAAATCCGATGTTGGACATAAAAGCGGTCACCAAAAGCTTCGCCGGCGTTACCGCGGTCGATCAAGTGGATATGAACATCAAGCGCGGGGAACTGATCAGTTTGATCGGGCCCAATGGTTCCGGCAAGACGACCATGTTCAACTGTATTACCGGTTTCCTGCGTCCAGAAGAAGGAAACATCTTCTTTAAAGGGGAGGATATCACCCAGGAGCGTCCAGACAAAATCGCGCTGCGCGGCATCAGCCGCACATTCCAGAACCTGCGCATACTACCCGGCCTGACCGTGTTCGAAAACCTGATGGGTCGCGCTGCAGCAGCACCAGGAGGACAACCTGCTTAAACGCAGCCTGCACTCCAGAAGCATCCGCCAGTTGGAACGCAAATCGCAGGACGTTATCAATGCGCTCATGGAAGAGGTCGGATTAATTGACTTGGCCAACGAGGAAGCGCACAACCTGGTTTACGGGCAGCGCAAATTACTGGAATTCGCTTGCACGCTGGTCCCTGAACCTGACCTTGTGATGCTGGATGAACCTGCCGCCGGGGTGAACACCACCATGGTGGACCAGATGAAGCAGCAAATTGTTGACCGCAACCAGAAGGGGGAAACTTTTCTGGTCGTCGAGCATAATATGGGGGTCGTTATGGATATTTCCCATCATATTGTTGTGCTCGATTACGGCAAGAAAATAGCGGAAGGGAACTCCGGCTCAAATACAAAACAACGAACTCGTCCGGGAGGCTTATTTTGGCAGATAACGGTAAGCTTCTCGAGATGTTAAATGTTAATTCCGGTTACGGTGAGATTGAGGTACTGAGAGATGTCTCTATCTATGCCGATGAAGGTCAGATTGTCTCCATTATCGGAGCGAACGGAGCCGGTAAATCGACCCTGCTCAAAACCCTGTTCGGCATCGTGCAACCCACCAGAGGACAGGTGCTCTTCATGGGTGATGAGATCAGCAAAAAACCTCCCCCTCGACCGCCTTAATTCAGGAATATCTTACGTACCGGAGGGGCGCTCCAACTTCCCGGCGATGACGGTTGAAGAAAACCTGCAGATGGGGGCTTACACCCGTAATGATCCAAAAGAAATATCTGAGGACATAGATGCTTTGTGTGAGCGCTTTCCGATCCTGGCAGAAAAGCGAACCACGGCCGCGGGGAATCTGAGCGGCGGACAGCAGCAGATGCTTGAAATCGCAGTGGCTCTCATGCTGCGACCAATCGTTCTGTTGATCGACGAGCCCACCCTTGGATTAGCCCCAATACTGGTAACAGAGGTCTTTAACAAGCTTCAAAAGATTTAACGGTACTGGAACGACGATCGTGCTGGTCGAACAAAACGCCAAACGCGCCCTGGAAATTTCGGATTATGCCTACGTCCTGGAACTGGGAAAAGTACGCTTACATGGACCGGCCGTTGAACTGGCCCAAGACGAAGCGATTATCGAAGCCTACCTGGGCGAACGATAAAAAAAATTGCCGTATTATAAGACGAACATTCGCATACAAACTTCACGAATTGGAAAAGAAACCAATCCAAGAGAGGATCTATGTTCCTAAACGCTGATAGATTAATAAAAAGAATGGATGAAGAGGGTTTGGATGGTGTGGTGGCTGCCACGCTGCCAAACGTGCACTACTTCGCCGGTTTTTGGAGCCTGGCATTATCCGGCTTTCCATACGAAGGACAGTGTTACGCAGTAATTACACGCGACCAGGTAACCCTACCTGCTGGTGGTATCTTCCACAGTGGAACTGGACCAGGTTCAGGATGGTTTTCCAGTAAAAGGCACGGTTAACTTCGGGCGCTTTTACCGCGAAGGACCTTTTGGAGACCTCGAATTAACCCCGGACGAAGCGCAGCTCAAAGAAATGTCGATGGGGGCCGAACCGCTGGCTGGCCCACTGGAAGGTCTGGAAAGAGCCCTGAAAAAATCGGGGCTGTCAGATAAAAAAGTAGCCGTGGACGAACTCGGGTTGAGAACTGGATTTTTAGATGTAGTAAAAGAAAAATTTCCCAAAGCGCAGTTCATAAATGGTTCCGCAATGCTGCGCTGGGTGCGGAAAGTGAAGACCGCCGAGGAAATCCGACGTCTGCGGGAAGCAGCTAAGATAACCGAGCGGGCAATGCTGGCTGCCACTGGTATCGCACACGAAGGAATAACCGAATATGAAATGGCGCGCGAATTTGACCGATCGATCGTCAGCCAGGGCGCCCGTCCGCAATTCACCATGATCCGTTTCGGGCGCAATGCTGTCGCAGGACAGCGCCAACCCGACCGCACACCGCTGCGCAAAGGCGATACCATCTGGTTCGACACCGGCGCCATCTACCAGGGTTACTGGTCAGATATCGCACGCATTTTCAGTCTGGGAGAACCCAGCCCGCGTGCTCAAAAAATCTATGCGGCTATGCTGGCTGGCGAGAACGCCGGCATCGCTAAAACGCAGGTCGGCATGACGGGAGCTGAACTGTTCGATATAACCATACAAGCCAGCCGGGAAGCCGGGCACCCAGAATACCGCCGTCACCATGTAGGTCACGGTATCGGCTCCGAAGTCTACGAAGCGCCATTGCTCAATCCCAACAGCCTGGATGTGATCGAAGAGGGCGATGTAATCAACATTGAAACGCCCTACTACGAATTTGGCCTGGGCGCACTGCACGTCGAAGACCCTTATGTAGTTAGCGCTGATGGTGATCACGAAATACTCACCACACTGGGGCGAGAACTACATATCCTACCCGTTTAAAATCAACAGGAGCATACTATGCGATTCAGTTACGGGCTACCAACATGCATGGAAGGGATGATGTACCCGGTTCCCTTCGCTTCTCCCGGGCAGATCGTGGAACTCGCTCAGCACGCTGAGAAGTTGGGCTACCACTCCGTTTGGGGTAACGACCACATGACCACCCAGCGCTATGTGCGGGCTGAATACAGCACCCCACCTAACTTCTGGGAAATTTTGATCACGCTGGCATATGTGGCCGCTAAAACGACCACACTGCGCCTTGCTACAGGGGTCTTGATCCCCGCCATGCGGCGTGATATTGTGGTAGTCGCCAAGCAGTTAGCCACATTGGACCAATTCAGCGGCGGTCGCCTGCTGGTCGGCTTAGGCATCGGCGCATACCGGGAAGAATTTGAGGCTCTGCAGCCAAATTGGAAGGTCGTACGCGGCGACCTGCTGGAGGAGAGTGTGCAGGCGCTGCAGTTCCTTTTTAACCAACGTTCGGCTTCATGGGAAGGCAAGTACTACCAATTTGAAGATGTGGAAATGTACCCTAAACCACAGCAAGAACCGCTGCCAATTTATATCGGGGGCAACAATCCTAACGCCGTACGCCGTACCGCGCTGTACGGTCAGGGTTGGATGGGGGCAGGGATGCCTCCCGACCAACTAAAACAAGCGGTTGAACGGCTAAGCGAGATAGCCGATCAGGCTGGCCGCGACCCAACACAAATTGACATTGCGCCCCAATTTGTGGCTTGCATCGGAAACAACCATGAAGAGGCAGTGGGCATTTTCCGCACCAGCCAGATGTATAACCACCTGGTCTCGCTCAGCAGCACCACCCTAAAAGACCAGGTTGCAGCCGGATCCAAATTCGAAGAAATCGATCTGATCGGCAATGCTGAAGATATACTCGAAAAAGTGGATAAACTGCGTGAAGTTGGCGTCACCCACATTTCAGGTATATTGTTCCCCGCCAACTCGATGGCTGAGATGAAAGACCAGATGCAGCGCTTCGCTGAAGAGGTTATCTCCAAGATGGGGGAATAGGTAATTTTGATGGAACTAAAACTAGGCATCGGTATTCACTGGTTGGATGACATGAGCTACCAGGATTTAGTGGCTCATATCGAAGAGATAGAAGCACTGGGATACGATCAGATCTGGGTCAGCAACGAGAAGTTCTTTAAAGATATGTACGTGGTAGCCACAGTCGCGGCTGAGCACAGCTCGCGCCCAAAAATAGGTACCTTCGTGGCCGATCCATACAGCCACCACCCGGCACTAACCGCCTCCGCTGTGGGAACACTGGACATTGTATCCGGCGGGCGCGCCATGCTTGGAATGGGCGCGGGAGGGACTGGCTTCCCGGTGATGGGTATTAAGCGAACCAAACCAGCCACAGCCATCAAAAAATCGATCGAAATCATCCGCGCTTTGTGGTCCGGTGAAGTGGTCGACTATGAAGGCGAAGTGGTCCAGTGCCATAATGGGCGTTTAAAATTTAAAACGCGCTCCGACATCCCTATTGTTGTTGCTACACGCGGCAACCAGGTGCTGAGCGCTGCCGGAGAGGCGGCTGATGCGGTCATGATCGCCACATACGCCGAGCCGGTCGGTATCCGGCATGCTCTATCAATGGTCGAAAAAGGCGCCCAACGCAGCGACAGAAAACTGTCTGACCTGACGATTATCTCCCGTGTAGATGCTTGCATCTCGGAAGACCGGCAGGCGGCATACGAAGCGGTAAAACCAATGGTAGGCGTGTTTTTATGGACCAGTTATCCGGACCGTAAATTTGTTCACCAGGTCGGCTTGCAGGTACCTGAAGAACTGGAAGCGATTATCGCCCAGCGCGACTACAACCTGATGGCGCCCAACGCTCACCTGATCCCAGATGAATTTGTGGATAAATTCTGTTGGGCTGGGACAGCTGAAGAGGTAGCCCACAAAGTAGCTGAAGTGGCTAAGATGGGCATAGAGAACATCACCTTCCTACCACACCCGCCCAAAGGCGGCGACACCCTGGAGACCATGCGAGAATTCGCAAAGACCGTAAAACCAATGGTAGAAAATCTTGTAAATGAGAGAAAACATGAATAAAAACCAAAAAATTGTTGACAGCATGCTCGATCTCATCGGGGATATTCCCCTAGTGCGTCTAAACCAGCTCGGGGCAGATACCGGCGCTGAAATACTGGTCAAACCCGAGTTCTTGAACCCGAGCGGGAGCATCAAGGACCGCATCGCTAAACGCATGATCGAAGGAGCTGAACGAGAAGGGCTGCTAGAAGATGGCACTACCATCATCGAAGCCACTACCGGCAACACCGGCACCGGATTGGCTTTTGTCTCGGCGGTCAAGGGCTATAAATTTGTAGCTTATGCACCCACCAAGGTCGCGAACCGTTCACGCATGGGGATCATGTTAGCCTACGGCTCCGATTTGGAAACAGTGGATGCTGAAATCCTTCATGGCCCAGAAACAGGCAAAAAGCGGGTCTGACAGCAGTGTGCACGGTGGGCGCATCGAACTGACCGGACGCCAGCTGTGTCTCGACCTGGAGGAAAGTGGAGAGCCCGTGTGGTGGGCGCGCCAGTTCTCGAATCCTGAAAACATCGCTGCACACCGCGAGTGGACCGGCGCTGAAATCATCGAACAGACTGATGGAAACCTGGATGTATTACGGGCCTCAGTCGGCACCGGCGGCACACTGCTGGGTATCGCCCAGGCCTTAAAAGCGCACGACCCCGACATCATGATCGTGGGAGTGGAGCCAGCTGGCTCGCCGATGCTGGGCGCACCGGATGAATACCCGATTATCCCCGGTGTATCCGATGGGATTATCCCCCAAATTTGGGAAAGCGGGTTAGTTGACCGCATCATTTCAATTACGGATAAAGAAGCGATTGATTATGCGCATAAACTGGCCGAACAGGAAGGAATTTTCGGAGGCATCTCATCCGGCGCCAATGTCCTGGCCTGTATACGCATCGCCCAGGAATTAGGATCAGGGATATGCTTTGTGACCATTCTGCCCGACAGCCGCGACCGGTACCTGGAAGTGGAGAAATATACAACCTGAGATCACCTGCGTATGAATGAGATAAAAAATCACTACATGGTGGAAAAGACATTTTCAACAGCCTCTGGGCAGCGCTGCACTTTCTGTGGAAAAACCTACCCACTCTTTCCTCCTGTTACGGCTGGCTGCCCGGCCTGCGCCACTGAAGAATTTATCGCCCCGCTCGAGCTTACTTACGATTACCCCGCCGGAACGGATTGGCTCCCGGAGCATCCCTTACCCGGATTGACCCGATATTCTGCATTACTACCGCCTATGATTACGAACCTGAGCATGGGAGAAGGCGGTACAGCCCTGATCCAATACCTTTCGAAAGCACCCGAAGGCGGACCAGATGTGTTTATTAAAGACGAAAGCCGCAATCCAACCTGGAGTCATAAAGACCGCTTTAATATGGCAGTGGTGAGTACGGCCTGTATCGTCGGAGCTCCTGGAATAGCAGCAGCCTTCCTCGGCAACCACGGCGCTTCGGCTGCCGCTTATGCGGCCAGGGCGAAATTGCCAGCTGTAATCCTTTCCACCCCGCGTCCCCCGGCGGTAGCCAGTTTTATGATTGCATACGGGCAGCTGGTGGTGACCGTCTCGGATGTGGAAACACGCTGGAGGTTGATGTCGCGTTTGGTGGATGAACTGGGCTACCACCCGGCCAGCAACCAGACCCTGCCCCCCAGCGACCACCCTTTCGGAGTGGAAAATTTCAAATCCATCGCTTATGAACTGTACCTGCAGCTCGGGAAACAGGCTCCCCAGGGCGTATTTGTCCCGGTTGGGTTTGCCGGGCTGCTGTTCGGCATATATAAGGGAATCAAAGAATTAAAAGATTACGGCTTGATCAACGAACTACCTCGCATGATCGCCTGCGGAACCGGAGGCAGGCACGCCGCTGAAACGCGCTCTTAAACTCAGGCGAACTGATATCATACGTCGATGTTGGACCTACCGGCGCCTATTCGATTGCTGTGCCGGTCAACGGCTACCGCGGCGTTATTGCAGTACAGGAATCCGGCGGGGCTGCTATATCGGTCAATGAGGCAGAAATGTACACTGCCCAGGATACGTTGAGTGGGGAGGGTATCTGGGCTGAACTCTCGTCAGCGGCGGCTTTCGCTGGTCTGGCGTATGCCCCCGCATTGGGTTTGGAGGAAGGTCCGCTGGTTGTTATCAACACCTCCAGCGGGTTCAAGGACATAAACATCGGGCTGAAAACGATCATCGAAATCGACGACCAGTGGGCTTCTTTACAAAACGAGATGAAGAAAAGTGGGCTGCTGTGAACCAACATTCCTTGAGATGGACAGGACGCCAATCTACCAGCCTTTCTCACTATCAAATAAATCTTTGCGAAGAACCCCAAACAATATATCTATGGCTGCGAAAGTTTATCGATAAACACCGTTATTTGATATGCTTCGGCAAGTAATGGGTTCTGAAGCAAACACCCGCTCGATGAAAAAAATAAAGATCAAACGAAATATACTTATTTGAAAAAAAAGAGGAAAGAAAATGATCGTCAGCGCTGGTTTACCAACCTGTATGGAAGGCATGATGTACCCGGTTCCCTTTGCTTCGCCTTTGGATATCGTGCGGAGTAACAAAACACGCCGAGGCGCTCGGTTACCATTCCGTGTGGGGGAACGAGCACATGACAACCCAGCGTTATGTGCGGGCAGAACTCGCCGCATTGCCGCCCAACTTCTGGGAACCGTTAACGGTGAGGCCTCTGCCAACCTGGCCGCTCAAACCACCACATTACGCTTCGGCACGGGCATGCTGGTCACACCCATGCGGCGTGATATCGTTGTGGTCGCAAAGCAGGCAGCCACACTCGACCAGTTCAGCAATGGGCGTTTTATTTTGGGATTTGGAGTCGGCGCCTACCGGGAAGAATTTCAAGCCCTCAATCCAAACTGGCAGGTGCACAGGGGAGATCTGGTCCAAGAGAGCATCCAGGCGGTGAAAGTGCTGTTCGAAGAGCGCGTCTCGAACTGGGACGGCAAATACTACCAGTTTGAAGATGTGGAGATGTTCCCTAAGCCGCTGCAGGACCCGCTGCCAATCTACGTGGGCGGCAACCACGAAAACGCCTACCGCCGGGCAGCATTATACGGGAACGGCTGGCTGCCGGCCGGGATGCCTATCGATCACATACGCAAGAAGGTGAGCCATCTTTAAGGAACTGCTGGCAGAGGGTGGGCGCGATTTCTCTGAAATGGATGTGGCTATGCAGTTGATCGTTTACGTCGGAAAATCACATGAAGACGCTGTGGAGCGTTTCCGCCAGAGCCAGATGTACAACCACCTGGTGTCGCTCAGCAAATCCACCCTAAAAGATCAGGTTGGCATGAAGCATGAAGAGACCAATCTGATCGGTACGCCGGATGAAATTATCGAAAAGGCCAGAAAATTTGAGGCGGCTGGTGTCAAACACTTATGCGGGTTGTATTTCTGCGCCGACGATGTCCAGGAACTTCTGGATCAAATGAGCATCTTCGCGCAGGAAGTGGTGCCCCATCTTCAGTAATTCTAATATCTAATTACAAACCTTTACAAGTTATCCGCGCTGGACCAAACCTGAATCAACAGCTCAAATTTATAAAAGGTCCGGCGTGCAACGCTTTCTTAGGAGGCGGTTTCACGTGCAAACGGAATCGGACCGCGTCCATCCAATTTTGCCAGATAGACCATCTCGCACTTGTTGAGCGTCCTCTGATAAAATTTATCTACACTACGAAAACTTCGTTGGGGTGCTCTCCCAGATACCGGTCTCTTCGATCTACGATCACGGTTACTACATTCTGGCCTTTTTTCATCCTCTTGGCTATTTTCAAAGCCACGGCCACATTTGCACCCGAGGACATACCACAATAGATGCCTTCTTCCTTGCACAGCCGGTTAGCCATATCTCTTGCCTCCCCTTCGCTTACCTGGAAGAATTCGTCAGGATAGCCCATATCGATCATCACTTCAACAATTGATTTTTCTGTCTGCCATTTTTCCAACCCCATCCAGTCTATCAATCGTTCACTCATCTTTGATACTTCGAACTCCCCCTGCTTGGCTTCGGCTTTATCCAGATTTAGATATGATTCGCTTCCGTGGGGAACAACACCAAATGTTGGAGGGTTTAACCCCTTTCTCTTTAAACGCCAAAGCAACGCCTAACAACGTCGCCCCAGAACCTGCCGCGCATCCCCAGGCGTGAATTTTTCCGTCCAATTGATCAACAATCTCATAACCGATGCTCTTTTGCCCGATATAGTTATACTTGTTGTATATCTGGTCAACCCAAACCACATTTGCGTTTTCCTGCTCTAATGCGCTCATATGAGCCTTACCGGCAATGACCCAGGCAAGATCTTTCTCCTCTTCCGGGATCTGCTCGATAAATTCTTCAGACATGAAGTCGGAGGGCGGGCGGCATTCACACACATCAGGACCGTAAGTCGATATTATTTTTAACCTTGTGCTTTCTCCGCGCAGCAATGGTTTGTAAACACATAACTTAACCTTGTAGCCCTTCATTGCACATACAAAAGCCAGCGCAGGGGCAGTGTTTCCTGCGGAAGCGTCACAGACGGTCCCGCCTGGCTCCAACTTCTTGTGGTTCCAAGTAAGCCCTTTTTCTGCCGCTTCTACCATAGCCAGCGCCATCCTATCCTTATAACTTCCACTCGGGTTCAGATGTTCAAGTTTTACAAAAACGTTTGCCTCTACGTCACTTGCCACTTTATTCAACTTTAGAATAGGCGTGTTCCCAATCAATTCCAACATGTTATTTACATATTGCATCGCAGTATCTCCTTCAACTATTATGGATTGATATCATGATTGGCGATTGCGGTGTGTCAAATCACCGAATTTCAGAAGAATTAATAATATTTTGCAGCGGATCACACCTGGATCAAAGGTGCGAATTTATAAAAGGTCCAGCGCGCAGCGCAATTTCGGAGGCGATTTCACGTGCAAATGGAACCACATCTTCCACCTTTAACACGTCCATCCTCAGCTAAATGCCTGAGGTATGCCAGGCTTATACCCAAAGAAACGCTCCCATCAGAATCATAAACCGGGACTCCCACTGCCCCGACATCCTCATAGTGCTCGCCGTCATTAATGGCATATCCGCGCTGGCGAATTTCATTAATCTGCTCCCATAAAACTTCGGGCGCGGTAATGCTGCGCTGCGTGTAAGTTGTAAGGGAGCCTCGATCGATAAACCCCTGTATGTAGGCATCGCTCTGATTGGCGAGCAGCACTTTACCCAATGCGGTTGTGTGCAGCGCGGTTGTGCCGCCCGGCTCCACCACTATCTTGATCGGACCGCGGCCATCCAGCTTGGCCAGGTAAACTACCTCGTACTTGCTGAGCGTACCCAGATAAAAATTGTAATCACAAGTTTCTGCATACCGTTCGAATACTTCCAGAGCGGCGCTTGGCAATGGATTCTGGTGGGCATATAACGCAGCCAATTTCATCACCTTAGGCCCCAGAGAGTAGCGCTGGGTTTCTGGATCTTGCTGCAGGTATCCGGCATTGTGCAGGGTGGCAACCAGGCGGTGCACAGTAGATGGGTTGATATCCAACTCCCGGCTCAGATCGCGAATCCCCCATTCGGGGCTGCTGGCGCTGAAGGATTCAAGGATAAATAGTGCTTTGGCTGCGGTCTGGCTGGGCTGTTTTTGAAGGGAATCTCGTTCCATATAACCCCTTGCTGTTTCTATAATTGGTACACTGTTCCGATTATGTTCAATTATAACATACTCCAAAAGCACTTTTTCCATTAATTAGGGGCATGGCAGTGAGTACAAAGTCACGGTGGTATTGATGGTGACAGGAGGCTTTTCGCCGGTCTGGCTATGATGATTTTCTAAGGACTGGCATAGATACCCAGATGATTACCAACCGCACGCTGCAGACCGGGCAAGCGGTGGTTGACGGGCGAGTTCAACACCCGAGGGCGGCTCATGACCCCTTCCACAACCAGGGTGGATGAACCGCCCCCATCCAGGTTAATGGCGTGGTAAGCGCCGTAATCTTTGAGGATCTGGGCCAGTTCGGACAATGTCGCCCCCTGGCTGTAACCCGGCTGGCGACCGTCTACAACCACCAGAATCAATTTTTTGTCATTCTTACCAATTCCCAGAGCAGTTCGCGGCTGCACATCCCCACCAGGTCCAGGCCTTATTTTCCCCTTATCAAGCAGTAAATAATTACCAGATATGGCGCTCTGCATCTTCCCGATCGGTTTGTATAAACTGGCGCGCTTTTTGTTGCTGATATACACAGTTGGCTCGTTATCGGTAGGATTTGAATAGGCTTTCCCCTGCGAGGCAGCATAACCAATCACGTCCACCGGGTCGCCGCTGTGGGGATAGTAATTCAATATTGAGTTATCGTACCAGGGTGTAAACCCATCGCCGTTGATCGCAATTTGCAGATCAAATTCCGCCAGGAACTGCGAGGTTGTCCTGGCTTTGAGCGGCAGTTCTGCGCCCGGGTTGCCTGGGGTAACCAGCACTTCCACCCCGTCCGCAGCCAGGTTGACCGTTACCACATGGATCACCATCGGCCTGGGTGTGTTGCGTACTTCACGGGTATAGACCACGCCCTGGTACAGGTTTTCGGTAACGGCTGGCGGTTGGGGGCGAAGGAATATCCAGGCAACGCGTCCGGCTAGAATGCTTCCCAAACAGAAAACCAACAGGATTGGGATTAGACATGAGAAGTAGAGCAGTTTTTTTAACATGGTGATGGGGTTGAAGTTCCTCAGAAGGGCCACGAGTATACCGCAGTGGAAGGGAACAATCAAGCAGCGATACAGCAGCCGCACTAGGACGAAGGTAAAAGAAGGGAATATTCAATTTCGAAAGTTCTGAAAAGTTGAATGACCAGATTTGTGCAACGTAAAAACTGATAAGATTGCAGGTGGCGGTGAGCTCCCGTGGTCCACGGCGCTTGGGTTTGATTTATTGATTAAAAAACCAATGAGGAACGAATGCTTGCCCACTAATCTATGCTAAAGTACTGAAACACAAATCTTCGCGAGTATCCTGAAATAACCATCCACGAATACCTTCGGCACGAATACACGAATATCTGTTTAGGGAATGGGAATTTAGAAAGGTATGCAGCCGAAGGGATATTGGTGAATTCATTCGATAGACAAGAAGGTCTTATATAATAACAAAACAGAAGTTTTATTAGCAAGCCAATTAACAGCGCAATGCTTTCAGGAGTTCAATCCGCTATTAGATGTTTTTATAATCTTCAGGAATGTATAATTAGGCAGGAGGATTGATTTTATGACATCAAAACTGGTAGTTCTGAAAGGCAGCCCAAAGGAGAACGGCAACAGCTCGACCTTGGCAAATCATGCTATCCAGGGAGCCAGGGATTCCGGCGCCGAGATCGAAGAATTTTTCCTGCACAATATGGACATCAACCCATGCGATGCGTGCGATTTCTGCAAAGGTCTGGAGGGGGGAAGCTGCATCGTGGAGGACGATATGCAGCAAATCTATCCAAAACTTATCTCGGCGGATGCGATATTGCTTGCCAGTCCAATCTACTGGTTTACAATCAGCGCCCAATTGAAAGCTTGCATCGATAGATGGTATGCATTAGAAGGACCCGAAGGATATTTACTGGCCGGGAAGCGCTTCGGGGTTGTGCTGGCTTACGGCGACAGCGATCCATATAATTCAGGTGCAGTCAACGCGATTCGATACTATCCAGGATATGTGCAGTTATCTGGAAGCGGAACTGGTTGGCGTTGTTTATGGGAGCGCACCAGATCCAGGAGATATTAAAAAGCTGCCGGAAACGCTTCAGCAAGCGTATGATCTGGGGGACAAACTGGCGGTGATGGAATGAGGTTTGGATCAATCAGTTAGTGAGAGCTCGCCGGGATAGTGGCAAGAGACCCAATGATCCGCTTCTAATTCAACCAGCGTAGGTTCTTCCGCTTTGCAAAGTTCGCGATCGAATCCTACCGGACAGCGGGATTGGAAACGGCAGCCTGCAGGTCGATCTATGGATATCTCCGGGTCACCCTTGAGGATGATTTGTTTTCTCTTTAATTTACTAGCTGGGTCGGGTATGGGTACTGCGGATAATAATGTGATTGTATACGGGTGAAGCGGTTTGTGGAAGAGTGTATTGCGGTCGGCGAGTTCCATGATCGCGCCGAGATATAAAACCGCTAACCGGTCACAAAAATATTCGGCGATAATCAGGTCGTGAATGATAAACAAATAGGTCAGTTCCCTGCGCCTCTGAATACTTTTCAACAGGTTCAATATTTGAGCCTGGATCGAAACATCCAGAGCCGAAACAGGTTCATCCAGGATGACAAGATCAGGCTCGAGAATCAGGGACCTGGCAATCCCAATACGCTGCCTTTGTCCGCCTGAAAACTCGTGCGGCTTTCGTTCTAATTGGTCAGGGGTTATGCCGACCTGAAAAAGAATTTCCTCAACTCGATCCAATCTTTCCTGTTTGTCACCCAATTGGTGAACAATCAAGGGTTCTTCAACCGCCGATTTGATGGTCATCCTTGGGTCTAACGAGGAATACGGGTCTTGAAAAACGATCTGCATCCGTCTTCGAAAAGCCTGTAACTCTTTATACTTAAGTTCGATCAGATTAATGCCATCAAGATAAACATCCCCGGCGGTAGGTTTGGTCAGTTGCAGGATGCACCTGGCAATGGTAGATTTTCCGCATCCCGATTCGCCCACCAATCCGAATGTCTCGCCTTTTTTTACATCAAAAGAAACACCATCAACTGCACGAAGCCGTTCTTCCCTCATACCCAGAAAACCACCTCTCCTGAGAGAATAGTCTTTGACAAGTTCATTCACCCACAGTAGGAACGAATCCTGTGCGCCTCTTAAACCCGGTAATAGATCTTTCGTTAATTGAATCTCATTCATAGGTAAAAGGGTTCAATCCTCTCAGCCGGTCTGATTCCAACGGTCTTCCGCAAAGTGGCATTCTGATATGACAAGGTTGTTACCATCAGCTAACTGAACAGGAAGCGGAATTACCCGTTTGCAGATATCCAACCCATTCCCAAGCGGGCAGCGCGGTTCAAATGTACATCCAGGAGGAAGGTTCACGATGCTGGGCGGCACACCTGGAATTGTGGGCAGTTCACCAGCCTCTAACATTTCGGGGTTGGGTACTGATTTTAATAAAGCCTCCGTGTAAGGGTGGTTTTGAGATAGAAATATCTGATGCTTGCTGGCCTGCTCAACAATTTTCCCGGCGTACATGACCAACACTTTGTCACAAAACTCTGCGACAAGTCCGAAATTGTGAGTTATGAGGATCACAGCAGTTTGACGCTCATCCACCAATTTTTCTAGTATTTGCAGTACCTGCGCCTGGGTGGTCACATCCAGGGCGGTGGTTGGTTCGTCTGCAATCAGGATGTCGGGGTCATTTGCAAGAGCAATAGCGATCATCACACGCTGCCGCATGCCGCCCGAGTACTGGTGCGGGTAATCGCCGAGGCGTTTTTCCGCATTGGGCACCTCTACATCTCTCAGCAATTCAACGGCTTTGTCTTTCGCCTCGCGGGAACTGATGCCTTTCTGGTGCTTTTTAATGATTTCAGTGATCTGTTTTCCAATGGTCATTACCGGGTCAAGGGAAGTCAAAGGATCCTGAAATATTAAAGATATTTCCTTGCCGCGGATTGACTGCATTTCCCGGTCAGAAAAGGTTGAGATATGCCTACCTTTTAGAATTATGGTTCCGGATGTGATGCGACCGGGAGGTTCGATTAATCCCAAGATGGCAAGCGCAGTTACAGATTTTCCGCAGCCTGATTCGCCTACAATGCCCACTTTTTGAGAGCGTTCAATGTCAAAACTGATATCCCGTACAGCCTGAAAATCACCATCGCGGGTCGCGAATTCAACCGTTAGGTTATTTACACTGAGGACAATATTACTGCGTTCGGCGTCTATCATATTTTTCTAGCTTTCTTCAGCGCCCTGGATACGGGTACGCGGGTCAATAACTCCGTACATAATTTCAATAATCAGATTAACCAACACAAACAATGTCGCGCTCAGCAGAAAGAAAGCCTGGGCGACGGCATAATCCTTCCTTACAGAAAATCCACCACCATCGACCCAACGCCTGGCCAAGCAAATATTTTTTCAACCAGCACACTGCCGGTTAATAACTCAGCCAGGATCAACCCGCCGACTGTAAGGGTGGGCAGGATGGCGTTCGGCATGGCATGGCGAACATAGGTCGACCACTGGCTTATCCCTTTGCTGCGCACAACCAGTGTAAATGGTTCCCGGGATACATCCAATAAATTGGCGCGCAGCATCCGCACCAGGAAAGCGAACGGCGCCAGCGCTAATGTTATCGCCGGCAACAATAAGTGCAGG
Source organism: uncultured Chloroflexia bacterium (assembly GCA_963753725.1). Classification (GTDB taxonomy): domain Bacteria; phylum Chloroflexota; class Anaerolineae; order Anaerolineales; family UBA4823; genus CAVWDI01. Next base: position 335,126 of record CAVWDI010000021.1, read on the forward strand.
GAAGCGTCGCGTAATGTGTCCAATTGACCAGCGATGAGCGCATCGACCGTATACAAACCTGTCACATCCGGCGGGGGGGTCATGCGAGGATCAAGGCGCCCCTCCGGTCCAGGCAGGATTTGTAAAGTTTCGAAAAAAACCATCAATAAGATCAGAGCAAACCAGAATGAGGGGACACCCTGACCAAAGGACGACAGAGAACGGACGATACGGTCCATGGTCGGGCTTTTTCTATAAGTCGCTAACAAGGCCAGTATAACCGCCGCAGAAACTGCGATCATAAAAGCAAATAAAGCGAGCTCAATGGTTGCAGGAAAACGTTTAGAAAAAAGGTCTTGAACGGATTGACCTGCGCTGAAAGAAAATCCCCAATCTCCCTTGAAGAAATCGGTTATATACTGAAAATATTGGATATGCATGGGCTGGTCCAACCCCATTTCTCTAATAATTCCTTCAACCGCTTCATCCGGCGCTAATGGTCCAGCAATCAGCCGGGCAGGATTTCCCGGGATGACGCGGAGCAAGAAAAAGGATACGACAGAAGCTCCAATGATGGTTATTATTGAACTTATCGATTTATTGCCAATCACTCTGAACAAAATAAATCTCCACCGGTCAGGAAGTTATATGGCGAGGATCAAGGATGTCACGCATGCGATCGCCAAGACTATTGGCGGCAATGACGGCAATCAAGAGACCCAAGCCCGGGAAAAACCCGATCCACCAGCGTCCGGTAAGGGCATACTTGAGACCATCCGTGATCATCGCCCCCCATTCGGGGGTGGGTATTTGGGCGCCCAAACCTACAAAACCCAGGGCTGCCAGCGCCAGGATGGCATATCCAAAGGAGAGCGAAGCCTGGACAAAGAGGGTGGAAAACACATTCGGGATAACATGGTGACTCATGATACGCATGCGGGAGGATCCGATCGCTCTGGCTGCCTCAATGTATTGGATTGAACGAATGCGGAGCACATCGCTACGAATCACGCGTGCATACCACGGGATTGTAGCGATGATTATGCCGAGTGCGGCTGTCTGGATGCCAACCCCCAATCCGACGGTAACCGCCATGGCCAGGATGAGCGGAGGAAAAGCTAAAATTGCATCCATGATTCGCATAACAACATTATCAAACTTGCCCCCTATAGTGCCTGCGATAAGCCCGGTAATACCGCCAATCAATGCGCCCAGTACGACAACAAAGGTGCCCACGACCAAAGATATGCGTGCGCCGGCAATAAAGCGAGCCAGGACGTCACGGCCGGTTCCGTCTGTTCCCATTGGGTGATCCAGGGATGGCGCTTGAAGCGCTGAACTAACATCTGTATACAACGGGTCAATGGGCCAGATGATTGGACCAAATATGGAAATACCAATCAGCGCGAGCAGAAGCGCTACGGGAATTAACAAATTTACATCCGAATAGATATATTTAATTCCTTGTTTGATCTGATGAAGTATTTTCATGAGGAATAAACTTTGTACAATTATCCTACAAAAACGCCGGGAATCATAATCTCTCAATCAAATTCGATAACCAAAGAATTATAGGGACAAAGCGCTTTGCGGTCAAGCAGCGCAGAAAACCTGGTGTAGGAAAAAATAAAAAACATTTATACCCCTGTAAATCTTAAAATATCCGCAATTTCCGACAATTTTCGTCAAGATATCTTGACAATAAAGCGCTTTGCTTGTATATATAACAGTAATGTAAAGGGCTTTGCATATGGGGTTATCGGGTTTTTTAAAATTTAAGTAAATCAAATTAAATATTGGAGGAGAAATATCGTGAGCCATTTAAAGAATAATAAGATTGTCGTTATGGTTGCATTGGTTCTTTTGTTTTCATTGGTCCTGGTTTCCTGCACCAGTGCAGGAGCACCCAGCACAGCTGAACCAGCAGCCGAGGTGGAAGAGGAGCCGGCAGCCGAACCAGAAGAGGCCGAAGTTGAAGAACCAGCTGAAGAGCCGGAAGAAGCTGAACCTCTAATTGTAAACATGAGCGTGGCGCCTGGAACGCTTGACCCCGCCTGGGCAGTCGACGGCGCCGAGTTCATTCAGAACTTTTACGTGCGGTTAACGCAGTATCCGATCGTTGAAAAGGAAGACGGAACTTTCAAAACTGACCCCACCCTGCCGATGGAGCCCTATTTCGCAGAGTCCTGGGATATCAGCGAGGATGGGACAGAATATACCTTCCATTTAGCGGAAGGAGCCGTGTTCCCGAGTGGAGAACCTGTCAACGCCGAAGCGGTAAAGTACTCGATCGACCGTATTACCGGCATGGATACAGTCGGAGCCTATTACATTATTGATGGAATTTACGACCCCTACCTGATCCAGTCCGTTGAGGCGGTTGATGAAAATACAGTTGTCATCCAGTTGTCCATCCCCAATCCTAACTTCCTGGAAGACCTGACAATGCCCGCCGGTTCAATCCTTGATCCAAGCGTTGTTGAAGCGAACGGCGGCTGGGAAGCGTATGAGGTAAATGAATACGTCGCCAGCCATGCCTTTGGTTCAGGTCCATATTTGCTTGAAGAATACGAACCAAATGTAAAAGCTGTCCTGGTGGCTAACCCAGATTATTTTGGCGATCCTCCTGGGGCAGAGAAGATCATCGTCAATTTCATCAATCAAGACGAGACGCTGCTGCTTCAAGCCCGATCAGGAGCCGCTGACGTAACGATTGGTCTTTCCCCGCAATCGGTTGCCAGCCTGGAAGATGACCCCAACGTAAAGATAACCGCCAACGAGACTACCTACGCACATCGCTTCGGATTGGCGAATACTAAACCGCCTCTTGATAATGTTAAATTCCGCGAGGCGTTATCGTATGCCGTTCCTTACGAGGCGATCATCGAAAATGTGGCCTTTGGATATGGGGACCTGTACTATGGGCCTTTCCCGCCCACAATGGGAGAATACAACCCGGAAATTGGCGCACCACGCGAATATGATATTGAAAAAGCCAAAGCTTTGATCGAGGAATCGGGCGTAGAAACGCCGGCGGATGTCGAAGTGGTATTTCAAGAAGGAAACACCACTCACGAGCAAATCCTGACCATCCTTCAGGGTGAGTTCAGCAAAATCGGCGTAAACCTGATCCTCAAACAACTGGCGGCGGTCGATTTCACCAATGCCGTTGAAGGTCATGAAGCTCAAGCCCATATGAGATATGACGGGACGGGCGTTTATGATGCCGGATATTTCATGGGATTTGACATGGTTTGCGCTTTGATGGACTCCTATAATGTCAACGAGATTTGCATCCCTGGAGCTGACGATATCATCTGGGAGGCAAGGCAGGAACTTGATCCAGAAGTCAGGCAGGAAAAATGGGACGAAATCCAGCAGATGTGGGTTGATAATTCCCCGTTCATCCCTGTGTACCTGGATGTAAACACAACCGTTCTGGCAGAGGATGTCAAAGAATTCGTATGGTCACACCTGCAGGAGCTGCGGTATATCTCTAAATAACCGGTAAACCATCGTTTCAAATCTATCTATTTCTGGATGGGTAAGTCGATACATAAAATTCAGAATAAGCTCTAATATCTCGATGCTGTGTTCCCTCAAGGATCAGCATCGAGATATATACCCAATATCAATTAAATTCGTTTGTTAATCTGGTTTTTTATATTTTCCTGTCTGGCAATTTATTAATGGTGTCAGCCTGAAAAAACGAGGTGAGTAATAATATGAAAAAGATACTGTACGCTAATCCGGTTGGAATTAAGGATTTTGACGAAGAAACCGAAGAATTGATCGCAGCAATAAAGTCTCCAGGATTTGAACCCGTGGTTAAATCGCTGGACGAAGGTCCTCCGCACCTCGAGTACCATACCTACGAACACGAGGCTCTGGGACCACTGCTGCAAATGTTTGTTGATGCAGAAAAGGATGGGTTTTCAGCTGGAATAATCGGGTGTTTCTATGACGGCGGGCTAAGAGAGCTGCGTGAAATTGTGAGTATGCCGGTTGTAGGAATGGCTGAAGCAGCCCTGGCGCTGGCCGCAACAATGGGGCACAAGTTCTCAATTATCGTTGGGCGCCGGAAATGGATACCCAAGATGCATGATAACGCCGTGCTATACGGTCATGAACGGCGTCTGGCTTCCTTTAGAACCGTTGACATGGGGATCCCCGAAGTACTGACCGATCCACAGGGATTTTTTGATCGCTGTATCGAAGAAACTAACCTGGCCGCAAAAGAAGACGGCGCTGAAGTAGTTGTCCTGTCCGAAATGGCGACGCCGGCTTTCTGGGAACAGGCTAAAAAAGAAGCGATCATTCCGATTGTTGATCCAGGGGTGGTTTGCTGGAAGTTTGCTGAGATGGTGGCAGATTTATATGACCGGATAGGTCTCAGCCACTCGAAATATGGAGGCTACGAAGCGCCTCCGCAAGACGAAAGATAAAATTAAGATATAAGATACCGGAGAGGATTATGGGCGCTAAGCTGTCTACTTTTTCAATCGTTGCTGCTGATCTCGATACTGGTGAGGTGGGTGTGGCAGTACAATCCAAGTTCCTGGCTGTCGGAGCGGCAGTTTCTCACGCCCGTGCAGGTGTGGGGGCGGTCGCTGTGCAGGCTCATCCAAACATTTTGCACGGCGAGATGGGATTAGATTTAATGAGTTCGGCTGGATTTGATCCCCAGGGGACAATAGACTACCTGCTCAAGGAGGACCAAGGGGTAAATTCGCGCCAGTTGGGGATTGTTGATATACACGGCCGCTCAGCTACCTTCACGGGGTCGGATTGTTTCCAACATGCCATGGGTGTTACCGGTCCATGTTATGCATGCCAGGGCAATATACTAGCCAGCGCAGAAGTAGTTCCAGCCATGGCAGATGCTTTCGTGAAAACCCCGGGCCGGCTGCCCGAGCGAATGATCCAGGCGCTAAGAGCAGGACAGGCAGAAGGGGGAGATGCGCGCGGCGTTGAAGCGGCGCACCTTTACATCGTAAAACCCGGCGGCGGCTACGGCGGCAACCATGACAGGTATATCGATCTGCGGGTTGACCACCATGACGACCCAATTGAAGAATTATGGAAATTGTTATCCCTGCACCGCCTATACTTTGAACGCCCCGCTCAAGCGGACCTCATCCCTCTCGATCGGGTACTCAGCGCTGAAATCGCAGAAATGTTGAAACAAAGCGGTCATTGGAAAGAGGGAGATGATATTCCCAAGGCGCTTGAGAACTATATGGGATGGGAGAATTTAGAAGAGAGATGGGTTGGACGAGATAATATTGACCCCAAGGTGCTTGAGTATCTCAGGAAGCAAATAGAAAACTCAGACTAAAAAAGATTTGCTGATCTATACATATAAAAATCTGAAAGCCGGTTGATACTGGCTTTTTATAAATAATACTCAGGAGGACATTGTGAGAGAAAGAGTTGATCCCTGGTCGTTTATTTCAAAAGGTGAATACCTCGAGCGCCAAAAGCTGGCCCGTGAAGCGGCACTGAATGCCGGGCTGGATGGGTTGGTTTTCTTTTCAAAAGGCGGCGCGGCTGTTGACATGGTAGGGGATTTGTTCTACCTCACCAACCATTATTCCCAGCAGCCGTATGTTATGGATTATCACAACATCTGGTCCGCAGGCTCACACGGGGCAGCTGTGCTGCCTGTGGATGGTCCGACGATCTTGATCGTTGACAATGCCTATTGGCGGCCTGACCTGGTGGTTGCTGATGATGTGCGCGCAGGGGTGAGAGTGGTCGAAATGACAGTCGATGCTATGCGAGATACTAATCTTTTTGGAAAAAAGGTAGGGCTGGTTGGAACCGGCGCCATGAACGCGTCCGCCTATATACGTTTTGCAGAAGAAATTGGTTCCACTTCTCTTGATGTCAAAGATGGCATCCTGGATAAACTAATGGTTATCAAAAGCCCGGCTGAGCAAGCCATCATTCGAAAATCCTGCGACATCGGAAGTAGAGCCGTGGAAGCAATGATGGATGCCGCCCTCGTAGGCGCTACGGAAGCGGAAGCGGCCAGCGCAGCATTTGGTGTCGTTGTTTCAGAAGGGGCGGTTATGTGGGACGCGGCATGCAACTCGGGCAGTAAATCTCATTTGTTTTCCTGGGCGCGCCTGCCCTCGCATGACGGTTTCAGACCAATGCAAAAAGGCGAATACTTCCATGTTGATTGTTACGGGATGTTCGGAGGATATGCATGGGATTTCGGCAGGACGCGTGTGATCGGTGACCAACCAACTGATGAGCAAAGAGCATATCTGGAAGCCACAATTGAAGGCGTGGAGACGATTTGCAAGAACATCAAACCTGGCATGACCGCCGGCAATATCGGCGAGGTTTACATCGACTGGTTGGATGGTGTTCAAGTCCTCCAGGATTTTCTGACATTGACGGAAGAGGAAGAAGAAGGTTTTCCTGCAGTTGGACATGGATTAGGGATCGGTTGGAGTTCACCCTGGTTGATGAAGGGAGACGAAACCGTAATCAAACCCGGCATGTACCTGGCGGTTGAATTGTTATTCGGCCATGAATCTCACGGAGGATTCTTCTACGAGGAAAACGGGCTGGTCACAGAAGACGGGTTTGAAGTCCTCACCACAAGCAGGAAGAGGTACTGGTAATGAGCGCCAATAAATCAAGCCATACAGAAAAAGATGTCAAAGCCATTCTGGATACGTTGGAAAATTTCAGAACCGGTTGGGAAAAATCGGACGCCGACCAAATCCTTGCTACTATCGCCCAGCAAGAGGATGTGGTGATATACGGCACCGACCTGGTTGAACGCTGGATCGGGTATGATGAATTTGTTGGACCGGTATTGAAGCAGGTGAAAATCCTAATAGATCCAGTTTATACCTGGGGCGAAAATGAACCCAGAATAAACGTTCAAGGAGATATTGGCTGGGCGAGCGGCGATTTAAAAATCGAATTTGAAATGGAGGATATTCCGCAGGAAGTCAGCATGCGCTCTACCTACGTGCTGTCCAGACATGGGGAGGAATGGAAGATCCAACAGGCGCATTTCTCCGTTGGAGAAGAAGAGGCTGTGGTCGAATATTGAAAGAAAAACCTAAATTTCTTCGAAGCGCGTGCGTTAATTCTCTTTAATAACGGCTGCGTCAACGAACTGGTTTTTAACATCCTCACCGCCGCTGATTAATTCGATCAACATTTCAACCGCTTTCTCCCCCATCAAAGGCGTTTGAACGGAAGTGCTGGTAAGTGTGGGGATGGAACTATGCGCCAGGGTTGTGTTCCCGTCCCCCACAATACCCAAATCGTTGGGGACATCAAAACCTAAATCAACAGCAACACGCAGGAACTCCATAGCCTGAAAATCAGATACAGTGATTATGATATCGGGCCTATTTTCATTTTCCAATAACTCACGCGCCAGATCAAAAGACGAGCCTTCTAATGGGTTCTGCGCCCTTACCAACCTGGGTTGAAAGCCTCTGGAGGAGGCCTCACTTTTGAATGCTTTTTCTTTATCCTTGTAATAAGAAAATTCCTTTTGCATGGTGATCAGCGCTGGATCACGATAGTTTTGAATTGTCAGGTGATCAAACAAATCCTTCATATAGCCGGAATGTTCATTTTCAACAGCAGGGATGCCATGGATGCCAAGATGGCGACCGGTGGTGACAATGGGTATGTCCTTATCTAAAAGAAGGTCCACATAAGGATCATTGGCGCTCGGATCAACAACGATGGCGCCGTCAATTTTTTGAAGGATGTCTTCAATTGCCGGGTCGAAAGTCTTATTTGTCCGTGGAATGAGCAAAAATGCATAACCCACCTTTGCAGCGGCGGTTGAAAGCCCGTCAAGCTGTTCCATAAAATACGGGTTGCAAACAAGCAAATCGCCGCCAAATGGAAAGAGTATCCCGACAATCATCGACCGCCCTTTAGCAAGACCCTGGGCCATACGGTGAGGGTGGTATTTTATCTCTCTAGCGACATCCAATACAAGCTCCCGGGTCTTATCGGAAACCGGTCTCTGGCCGGAAAACACATGGGAGACGGTGGTAATGGATACGCCGGCTCGTTTGGCTACTTCGTATATGCTCAATGAATCCAATCCCTACTTGGAAAGGTATATAAAGCGCTTTGCGGATTGAATTATAACCTATGAGTTTTGGAACCGCACCTCGCACAAGCTCCAGGTGGAGATATCAATAGACATCAGTGACCTGCTCGTCAATAATACAATCGAATATATTTTCTGTGGATACCATGTGGAATTTCCTCATATGATCAGTTATAATAGGCATTAGCGTTCGAGGTTTTAGGAGGTCAACAACCCCGAAATTATGAGGTAACCCTTCTAAATCCAGGCAAACTAGCGGGTGTGGCCAAGTGGTAAGGCATCAGCCTTCCAAGCTGACATTCACGGGTTCGAATCCCGTCACCCGCTCTTTTTTTCAAATTCAGGGCCCGTAGCTCAGTGGCAGAGCGGACGGCTCATAACCGTTTGGTCGTAGGTTCGATCCCTACCGGGCCCATATGAATAACTCGAACTTCTCCAGGGTAGATTGCTGCCCTGGTTTTTGTTTAACCAGGTCTTGTTTGGATTGCAGTTTCTCTGAATTCATAATTCATTCCCTTCCTCTATAAAATCACTTTCTTTTGATTCTGCCGCTTTTAATTTTTAAGGAAATTGGCCAACAATTAATTTCCAAAACCGCCATTGGTTTGTAGATTTCATTTACAATATTCATAACACCACAGAAAAAAGGATACTGTAATCCAATCATGGAGCAGGCTGATCACAAACGACCACACCCACAAATTCCTCCAGACCAGGTGGAAATTCAGACCAAATGTTTCCACCCAACCGGAACATGGGTTGCGTTCAATAAGGAAGAGATCGAGAGGTCAATTCCTGGCCGTTTTGAGTTTCAAGCTCGCCAACATCCAGATCGTCTAGCGGTTAAGGATGGACAGCGGGAATTAACCTACCACGAGCTAAATCTGGCTGCCAACCGCATTGCACACCTGGTCCTATCCCAGTGCGGACCGCATCAGGAACCTGTCGCTCTTTTATTCGAGCACGGCGCCCCCGGATTGACCGCTCTCCTGGGGGTATTAAAAGCCGGCAAGTATTATATTGCTCTGGATCCTTTGTATCCACTCGCCAGGAACAATTACATGCTGGCTGATTCCGGGGCCAATCTCCTTCTAACCAACACACTTAATTTCACCTCGGCCGTCACCCAGGCTCGCAGCGGTTGTGATGTTATCAATATCGATGAATTAGAGACCTCTCCCCCCTCCGAAAACCTGGAAATAGATGTGCTCCCTGATGCGTTGGCTTATATTTACTACACCTCCGGATCAACAGGGGAGCCAAAAGGTGTCCCCAACACGCATCGATTCCGGCTGCTCCACGCCATGAGGAACACCAACACACTGCACATCAGCCCTGAGGACCGCATCACCCATCTCACCGCACTCAGTTCAAGCGGCGCTACACATGAAGAATTGCCCGCGCTGCTCAATGGCGCGGCTGTGATCGCTTGGGATTTGAAAAAAGAGGGCATCCGTGGTCTGCCCGCCTGGATGGCACAGGAGCAAATCACAATTTTGGTATCCACACCCAGCGTCTTTCGACTGTTTGTTGAGAACCTTGGCAGCGATGATATGCTTTCTGATCTGAGGGTAATTAAATTGGGGGGTTCGCCGCTCTACAGTCGAGATACTGATTTATACCAGCGTCATTTCTCCTCCAACTGTCTGCTGGTCAACATGTGGGGGGCAACCGAAGCTCCGATTTTCCATCCCTATTTCCTCGAAAGAGACACCCGGTTCGATGGGTTATATGTGCCCATTGGCTATGCTGCGGAGGAAGCGAAGATCTTCCTGCTGGATGAAGATCGCCGCCCAGTTCGCAGGGGACAGGTGGGTGAAATCGCCATTCAAAGTCGATACCTGACCCCCGGTTACTGGAACAAACCTGCCCTCACCCACACAAAATTTTTGCCCGCTCCAGGCTGTGGAGACGAACGCGTTTTCCTGACCGGGGACCTTGGACGTTTTCTTCCGAATGGCAACCTGGTCCACCTGGGCAGGCGCGATTCCGTGGTCAAAATCCACGGGCACAGTGTCGAAACCGCTGAGGTCGAGCAGACTTTGCTCAACTTCCATCCGATTAAAGAGGCACTGGTGGTGGCAAAAGATGACCAGCGTGGTGAAAAACGACTGGTTGTTTACCTTGTGCCCCATGCCCAACCGCCGCCTACGGTCGGCGCAATTCGTCGTTTTTTGAAAGATTTTTTGCCGGACTACATGATCCCTTCAGTATATGAATTCCTGGATGCTCTGCCCCTCAACCCGAACGGGAAAATCGACTTGCTCTCCCTGCCAGAACCAGCCGTGAATTGTATGCGCCTGGACACCCCATATGCCGCTCCATGCAGCAGGCTTGAGGTGAAGCTCGCCCGTATCTGGGCGGAGATGCTGGGTTTGCACGGGGCGCATAACACAACTCCGCTCGATAATGATCCAGTAATTGGCGTGAACGACAGCTTCTTTGAACTCGGTGGAGATTCTCTGCTGATGGCCTGTTTGATCGCCAGGATTTGGGACGAGTTCCATGTGGAATTACCTCTCCGGGTTGTGTTGGAGGCTCCAACTATCGTGGACATGGCAGCTGCCATCGAAATGTACTCAAAATCCACAGCTCAGCTCTCGTCTATACCAAACGAAAAAGAGGATCTGGAAAAAGCCCTCAGGCTGCTGGGAGATTTCTGAGTAAAAACAGGAGCACCAATCACTTTCGAGAAGGCGAAAAATTCTAAGAGCCTTATCATTCTCAAGCTTTATAGAAAAAAGGCAAGGCACTGTTTAACAAATTAGTAAAGGAAGGCATCAATGGAAAAAGTTATCTTATTTGGAAACGGACCGGCGGCATGTTCGGTCTACGCTACTCTAAAACTCGATCCGCAATACCAGATCGTTGCTTTTACTGTGGATAAAAATTATATCCAGGAAGAAACGCTCTTTGATCTTCCGGTTGTGCCCTTTGAAAATATTGAGGTTGTAAATCCGCCCAGCGATAACAGGATGCTGGTCTCGCTGGGGTACAAACAGGTCAACCGGTTAAGAGCAGAAAAATACCTCCAGGCAAAAGATAAAGGGTACCGCCTGATTAATACCATCAGCGACAGCGCCTCGATCCATCCTTACACCTTGATTGGCGACAACTGCATAGTTGGGCAAAACGTGATTATCGATCCTTTCGTCGAAATTGGGAACAATGTGTCCATTAATAACAGTGTGATCATCGGGCATCACACTGTTATTAAAGATCATTGTTTCCTGGCCCCGGGTGTTATTATCAACGGGGGTGTTACCATCGAACCTTATTGTTTTCTCGGGGCGGGCGCAATCATCAGGGACCGCATTATAATCGGCGCGGAATGTGTTGTCAGCGCCGGCGCAATTATCCTGGAAGACACGGCTGCCAGGGGCGTTTATTTGGCGGGGCAGGCTAATCGCCTATCCATCCAGAGCGATCAATTGTCTCTTGCATGAAACAACAAGATTAAACGCTGCCCTCGGCCCTTTCCAACAAACGCTTGAGCGTCTCCCGGTTCAACAGCGGCAGGATGTCATCACCTGCTTCCAGATAGGGGCGCACGTCTTCGACCACGTTTTCCCAGTAAACGGAGGCTAAATGATCTTCCAACACGCTCACCCAGGTGTGCGGACGAACCGGCGCGCCGTTCCAGCCGCCGGGTCCCAATGCGTTGTTGAGCAACGCTAAATTAGGCCCCGGCCAGGCGGGGTCGCACAGATACCAGACCAGGTCGTACATATCGCGGCCTTTTAAATCCCTGCGCCCCAGGATTTCAGATATTTTTTCGGCGAACAGGGTGGCGCGGTCGTAATGGAACAAGCGCAGTAAAACGTACTTGCGGATGAGGGTGATCTCCAAGCCAGCGCCTGGCGGCGGATCGGTGTCGATCTCAATTTTGACCGAAATTGCATCCCCCGGGTCAGGAGATAACTCCAATTCGTACAACAATCCCGGAAAGCGCACAAAAGCCTCTTTGATGGGTTCTGCATCGCTCATTTTTAATTCAGACACATATCCCTGACCGTGCAGGTCGCTCTGGATGGAGCGTAAGAATTTAGGGAATTCGAAATTAGCCAACCCTCCCTGCAGGGCAAAGTCCAAATCCTGCGAATAGCGGCGGCTGTTATGCAGAAACCGCAATGCTGTACCGCCTTTGAATGCCAGTAAAACCATGGCGCCGGAACGCTGCAGGCATTTTAAAACCAAAGCCTGCAGATACTCCCTGGCGATATTCCTGCCCTGCAGGTGATCGGCTGAATCCTGAACTAAACAAAGAAGCTGCTCTTTCATATCGTTATATATTTGCTCTCTTCCTGCAATATTAATTTGCGGATATTCTTTGCGGCGCGTCTGATCTTTGGACTGCCTATAACCTTTGAAATCTCCATCAGGCGATCGGGTGAAATCTTATCCAGATTCTGCAGCCGCAGCTGGTTTAAATGTTAAGACGTTCACTTCCAGGAATCAGGTGCACCAGGTCCAGCATTGCTTTTTCGGGAGTGGCGATAAACACGCACTGATGCTCAACTATTTCCTTCGATACGTAAGAGAAGAACAATTTATCCGAAATGTGATGGAAACGGTAGTCGCCCTGGGGTGTGCTCTTGAAAAATGGGCGTCCGGTGCACACGCTGGTGGTCAGCGGTACTGCTTCAGGGATCAAACCGTAGTGCGCCAGTGCCGAATGGCAGCTGACATAGGAACCCAGAACCATGTGGTTGGCGGTGTAGAATGGGTGAGGTTTGACTTTCTGGTATGGGGACGAAAATGTGTACAGGCCGCGCCGCAGCTGGATGATGCGCCCGCTCTTCACCCAGCGCGAGAGTTGGCGCCCAAGGTCGACCGGGTCTACGTCTCCTGACAACAGCAGGCTGCTTTCGAATAAGGGTTCGTCGCCGAGGATATCCAGTAGTTTTGTGAATTTCATGCTAATAATATACCAAGAATGGCATATTATTGCAATAAATTTATCCTTTGAATATTCAAAGGATGCGGCGAGGAATTTCACCGACGAATTGTCATTAGTATCTTAGAGAAAGGGTATGATTATAGGAAAAGGACACGGCAGATCGATTGTCATTCGGTTCAAGAAACCGAGTCGGAGCTCTGATCGCCGTGTCCATCCCAGAAACAGCCCGAACAGTTGTTTGGTCCCAAGAGACCGTATTACTGCTAGTGCGGGCGCCTGTATTATACCTGGAGGATAAAATGACAACCACCACTGCACAGAAATTCATTGGCATCGATATCAGTAAAACATCATTGGATGTAGCTGTTTGGGATAGTGAGATATTCTGGCAATTCGGCAATAATGCTCGGGGAATAAAAAAGCTCGTGCGGCGATTAAAGAAACTCTCTCCCACTCTGATTGTGGTAGAAGCCAGTGGTGGATTAGAGCAGTCAGTCGTCAGGGAGTTGTACCAGACCAATCTGCCGATAGCGATCGTCAATCCCACAAGGGTGCGCAGATTTGCGTACTCGACCGGCCAATTGGCTAAGACCGATAAACTTGATGCTAAGATCATTGCCCAATTTGCCCAGGCAGTGAAACCAGAGGTAAGACCCTTGCGAACAGAGCAGCAAGAGCACTTAAATGCTCTGGTAACACGCCGCAGACAAATTGTTAATATCATAACCGCCGAGAAGAACCGAAGATCGACCACCCACCCTGCACTCCAGGACCAGCTCCTAAAACAAATCGATTGGCTCGAGCAGGAAAAGGAGGCATTAGAAGCAGATATTGACCAACTGATACAACAATGCGCTGAATGGAAGGAAAAAGCGGCTGTCTTGGAGAGCGTGCCAGGTGTTGGATCCGTGACAGCCTCGACCTTGCTGGCTGAACTTCCCGAATTAGGTACCCGCAATCGCCAACAGATCGCTGCCCTGGTCGGTGTCGCACCGGTTAATAAAGACAGCGGAAAAATGCGAGGTAAACGCAGGATATTTGGCGGCAGAGCTGATGTTAGAGCTACTTTGTACATGGCGACTTTATCTGCTACGAGATCAAATCCGGTCATTCGCTCTTTTTATAATCGTCTGTTAGCAGCTGGAAAATTGAAGAAAGTGGCTTTGACCGCTTGTATGCGCAAATTACTTGTTATTCTCAATTCGATGCTCAGTCATAATAGATCTTGGAGTCCATATCTAGTGTAGTTGACTTTATTGCTTGACAAATTACACAGTTGCTCCGAACGACGAATCCCGCGGTTTTGCGGGACCCAGTGAGGAATCCCTGAGACGTGGGAGTTATGAATAATCCGTAAGGAATTACTTGAGCTTACCCGATATAACAACGAATGGCTTCACTTCGACCCGTCCAATTACATTTTACACTCGCGCACCAGGGATTCCTCCTTCGTCGGAAGGACGAATAAGGGGAACTTTCTGATTTCAATCTTTGCGTTCTGTAGGTGAGGAATTTGCCCTATTTTTAACTATTACTTATACCAATCTTCGGATAAGTCTTTCCATTTTAGGTTGATTGATTTAATCAAATCAATTTTCTTGCTTCTACGCCATCCCTTAATTTGTTTTTCACGCTCTATTACAGATTTGATGTCTGTAAATTCTTCATAATAAGCGAGGTGTGTGATGTTATATTTCTTTGTGAAGCCTTCGAATTCTTTGTTTTTGTGTTGTTTTACCCGCTCGTAAATATCTTTTGTAACACCAGTGTATAGTGTTCCGGTGGAGCTATTCATGATATAGACATAGTACATTTTCATGGTGTTTGGAGGTAAGTGGGCTTAATTATATTCCAGCATCTAGTCACCTGACACTTTGACATTATGGGCAAGGAATAAGCGATAAATACAATGGCAACTCATTTGTCAACAGCCTTTCAATCATATTCCTGCAGATACGAAAAACACTATGATCACGACGATCGTTACGGTCTACTAAATGGCGTTTACCATTTTTGATGGTCCTGGAACCTAAATCTAACAACCAGACGTACAACAAGACTACAGACAAGGTCAATCGAGACAAGCGCAAGAAGTTACGCAAATGAGTACTTTCCAAATCAAAGCCATTTCCTTTAAGTTCACCAAAGGTTTCTTCAATCCACATCCGCCTTTGATACGATTTCAAGGTAGTCTGTGGGCAAGTAAGATTGGTTACCAAGAACCAAGGCTCTTTCTCACCAACTCTCCAGTAAGCCAACAAGTTTACAGTGTAAGCATACTTAGCGGTCAATTGGCAGACGGTCAACCAAACGCTTTTTCCTGGCTTATCCACAAGGTCATCCAAGCGCTGAAAGTCCTGTCTGCTGTTTTGTCTAACCAAATAACGGCCTTTCTGGCGCAAAACATATTGCCAATGCCAACTTCTAAGCAGTGTTTGTACTTCAATTTCACCAAATTCAGCATCACCAATCAGTATCACGCTTGTTGTTGGCGGTATCAACCGGTAAACATAAGCCAATAATGCCATTTGTTTGTAGGACGTACTATGCCCACGATTGCTTTTGATCCATGTCCAAGCTAATGGTATGGCGCGTCTACGATAAGCAATTACAACCATGAGCAGCTGATGTCCAAAACCTACTTTACTGCCATCCACGATCAGACGGATTTCTCCATTAGCCAGATGCTGGATAATGTCCTTGGCAATCGGCTCGTACCACTCGCGTACCCGGATAGCCGGATTGTCCAAAAAACGGCTCAGACGGCGAGTGATACTTGGCAATTTTGCAGTCCCAGGTATTTTTTCTGCCACTTTGCTCAAATGTACCGAACGATTTTGATAAATTCCAACAATCAGCCAAGTGAAATTACGGATGCGCGTTATTCTCTCAGTAGGTTGAAGTTGTAGAATTCGCATATTCCATGTATGATAGAGTTTGTTGATCGGCATTGTTTGTCTCCTGATTTTTGTGAAGATAAATCATGAAGTACAAATTACGTGCCGATCAATCCTTTTCTTAAAGTGTCAGGTAGCTAGTTCCAGCATTATAATTGTAAGCTTGTGGTTGTTCGAATTCATTGATTGTTGATCGACATTAGAATTTTGCGACCCGTGAAAATAATTGATACGGTCGCGTGTCAGGGATTCCTCCTTCGTTGGAGCAACTGTGTAATTTGTCAAGCAATAAAGTCAACTACACTAGATATGGACTGCCAAGATTGATTATGACTGAGCATCGAATTGAGAATAACGAGTAATTTGCGCATACAAGCGGTCAAAGCCACTTTCTTCAATTTTCCAGCTGCTAACAGACGATTATAAAAAGAGCGAATGACTGGATTTGATCTAGTAGCAGATAAAGTCGCCATGTACAAAGTAGCTCTAACATCAGCTCTGCCGCCAAATATCCTGCGTTTACCTCGCTTTTTCCGCTGTCTTTATTAACCGGTGCGACACCGACTAGGGCAGCGATCTGTTGGCGATTGCGGGTACCTAATTCGGGAAGTTCAGCCAGCAAGGTCGAGGCTGTCACGGATCCAACACCTGGCACGCTCTCCAAGACAGCTGCTTTTTCCTTCCATTCAGCGCATTGTTGTATCAGTTGGTCAATATCTGCTTCTAATGCCTCCTTTCTGCTCGAGCCAATCGATTTGTTTTAGGAGCTGGTCCTGGAGTGCAGGGTGGGTGGTCGATCTTTGCGGTTCTTCTCGGCGGTTATGATATTAACAATTTGTCTGCGGCGTGTTACCAGAGCATTTAAGTGCTCTTGCTGCTCTGTTCGCAAGGGTCTTACCTCTGGTTTCACTGCCTGGGCAAATTGGGCAATGATCTTAGCATCAAGTTTATCGGTCTTAGCTAATTGGCCGGTCGAGTACGCAAATCTGCGCACCCTGGTGGGATTGACGATCGCTATCGGCAGATTGGTCTGGTACAACTCCCTGACGACTGACTGCTCTAATCCACCACTGGCTTCTACCACAATCAGAGTGGGAGAGAGTTTCTTTAATCGCTGCACGAGCTTTTTTATTCCCCGAGCATTATTGCCGAATTGCCAGAATATCTCACTATCCCAAACAGCTACATCCAATGATGTTTTACTGATATCGATGCCAATGAATTTCTGTGCAGTGGTGGTTGTCATTTTATCCTCCAGGTATAATACAGGCGCCCGCACTAGCAGAAATACGGTCTCTCGGGACCAAACAACTGTTCGGGCTGTTTCTGGGATGGACACGGCGATCAGAGCTCCGACTCGGTTTCTTGAAACCGAATGACAATCGATCTGCCGTGTCCTTTTCCTATAATCATACCCTTTCTCTAAGATACTAATGACAAACCAGGAATCGTCATTCCAACTGTAATCCCGCTCGCACTCCAGAGCTTCCTGCAGGTGCAGTATTTTGAGGAACAAGGGCACTTTATGCGGGATGGAGGGAGGAATCCCTTTGGATTGGGAGTAAAGATAAATCCGGAGGGTAATATTTGAATTCAGCAGATTAAATAACGCGTGGTTTCAAATCGACCCATCTAATTCCATTTTAAGTGAGCGCAACAGGGATTCCTCTGCTCCGCATCGGAATGACGGTCTAAAGGGTGTTATGGAGACAGCTATGATACCTGCATATACATATCCAAAATCCCAATTGAAAAAACTCCCGGGAGCGGTGAACTGCTAACCGGGAGCTTAACTTTCTACTTCTTGTCTAAATTCGCAATTATGCTTTAATCCCCACTTTCAGCGATCTGGACCTCGGGCACTTCCATGCTGGGAGCGGGCTTCTTGCTGGCTCTAATGCTCCAGACAACAGCCGCGAACAGCAAAATCACGACCAGCCATCCTACCAAACCCAGGTTAGCGTACCTCACCAGAACGGGCGCGGCCAGCAGCGATACCAGGTTGACCACCTTGATCATCGGGTTGAGCGCCGGTCCGGCGGTATCCTTGAGCGGATCACCAACCGTATCGCCAACCACACCGGCTTTATGCCTTTCTGATCCCTTACCGGTGTTCTCCGCGGGATTGCTGGGCTCATCTTCGACCGCTTTCTTGGCGTTATCCCAGGCGCCGCCGGCGTTGGCCATATATACTGCCAGCAGCTGGCCGCTCAAAATAACACCTGCCAGGAAACCGCCCAGCGCTTCGATGCTCAGTACCAAACCCAGCATAAGCGGCGTGACGATAGCGATAGTCGCCAGCGGGATCAGTTCTTTCTGGGAGGAAGCGGTGGAAATAGCCACCACTTTACCGTAATCGGGCATCTTGGTGCCTTCCATGATGCCAGGAAGCCTGAACTGCCTTCGGACTTCCTGCACAATCTCTGCCGCCGCACGGCTGACGGCCCGTATCGAAAGGGAACTGAACAACCAGGGCAGCGCCCCACCCAGCAGCAATCCTACAAACACCGAGGTCTCTGAGACCCGAATCAATTCTAGCGTATCTGTTAAACCCATTGCGACTTGCGCCCGGGATACATCAGTAATGAACGCAGCAAACAAGCTCACTGCGGCTATTACCGCTGAAGCTATCGCAATTCCTTTTGTGATAGCTTTGGTTGTGTTGCCTACTGCATCCAGGTCGGCCATAATCTGGCGCGCTTTTAAGGTCTCTTCATCGGTCTTATCGTGCCAGGCCATCTCACCGATGCCGTTAGCGTTATCGGCGATGGGACCGTACAGAGTCCATGGCAACGTTATTGCCGGTATGGCTGAGCATGCCGATACCGATCATGGCCACCGCGTAAAGAACATATGTTGTACCGTCACCTTCGTATAGAAGCAGCGCAGCCACAAAGGCGACCGCGATCACAACCAATGCCCACACGCTTGATTCCATGCCGGAGGCAATTCCCTGCAGGATCGTCGTTGCAGGTCCGGTGTCCATCGCTTCCACGACTTCCTTAACCGGTTTGTGCCTGATGGAGGTGAAATAGGATGTCAGTGGGTTGAACGCCACAGCCAGACCTACACCAATAGCGGTCAGCATCCCTAATCGCCAATCCCCAGCGTATAGAACAGCAACGATGAAGGAAAAAAGTACTGTGTTAATGCTGGACACTTCGTAGGAACGGAACATGGATTCTTCAGCGTCGTGCGACCGCAGGAATTTTATGGGGAACTTTTCCCATATTGGCACGGTGAACGTGCCGATGATCGAACTGATCACGCCAATACCACGGATAATTAGCGGGAATACGATCCATTTCAAGCTGTGCGCAGGATCGAGCGCCACCAGAGCAATACCCAGGATAAGGGCAGAAACAATCGTCACTTCGTAACTCTCGAATATATCGGCCGCCATCCCGGCGCAGTCACCCACATTATCGCCCACCAGGTCCGCCACGACGGCTGCGTTGCGCGGGTCATCCTCAGGAATGTCCTCCTCCACCTTTCCGACCAGGTCTGCGCCCACATCGGCAGCCTTGGTAAAAATACCGCCGCCGACCCTCATAAAGAGCGCCAGGACCGTGCCTCCGAAACCGAAACCAAGCAATGCATCCGGGGCAGCCCGCCCGTATAAGATGAAAATCATCGTCCCGCCTAACAGCCCCAACCCATCGGTCAACATGCCTGTGACGGTTCCGGAATAATAGGCGATCGAAAGCGCTTCATTGAAACCGCGCTTCGAAGCCGACGCAACGCGCACATTGGCCTGTATGGCCATGCGCATGCCTAGCTGCCCGACTAAAAGGGAGAACAGGGCTCCAAGAATGAATGCACCCGTCCGCCCAATGGCGACGATGTTTCTTGCGCTGTCACCGAATTCTTCAAACGCTTCCAGGCTGGGCGGCACCACGTATACGCTCAGAAAAAGTACTATCGTAAGGACCGCAACTGCCGGAAGGATGGTTTTCATCTGCCGGCTTAAGATAGCTGTCTGCGCCAATGCGGATCGCATTCCACACCGCCTGCATATCGGCGGTACCCTTGTCTTTTTTCATCACCCGGTTTCGTAAGTACCAGGCATACAACAAACTGATAATGGCAGTGAAGATCACAAACAAAACCGCAAGTTGTTCGAAATCGGTCAGTCCATGCCTGGCCATTCCAAATATATTCATTGCTTATTCTCTCCTAAGATGGTATTGTGAAAACCCAACAAGTGCTTGATTGTATTACCTCCTCTTATATTTATATTGATATGTAGATCAGCTGTATAAATCACAAACGAGCCCCCGGGTTTCACTTTTTCAAGCTGGCCCAAGGCGCTCGTCGTTCAATCACCGGTCTGAAAACCAACATTACTTCCTGCAGTATTGCTCGCTTCACCGTCAGAATTTCACCTGTAAATGAATAATAGATAAATATTATACTCGCATGTTTAATTTCCGCAAGGAATATTTGTTTGTATTGGGCTTTTATACTCCTCATATGATCCGTTTGCGTGTTTCTTACACAAGCTAAGTAAGATTAGCATTGATTGACAATAAAACAACTAGTATAGATATATTTTATAAGGAGAATAAATATGTACCGACGTTATCGAATGCCCCCCGTTTGGAGAGAACTGAACCGCATTCAGCGAGATATGAACCGTTTGCTGGGATCCAGTTATCCAAGCTACACCCGCATGGCATCCAGCTACCCTCCGCTGAACATCTGGTCCAATGAAGAAGGCCTGGTTATCACCGCAGAGGTGCCCGGAATCAGCCCAAACGAAATTGAAATCAGTGTTGTTGGCGAAACCCTGACATTAAGCGGCGAGCGCCAAGCGGAAGAATTGGAAGAAGGCACCCGCTACCACCGCCAGGAACGCGGCTCGGGAAAATTTTCCCGCACAGTACAACTGCCGTTCCCGGTCGATGTCGACGAAGTAAATGCCCTGTTTGTAGATGGCGTGTTAGAAATCAAGCTGCCGCGCACCGAGGCTGACAAACCCAGGAAGATCGCGGTAAAAAGCGCCTAATTAGATTAAGAATTTCGTACTATTAATAATTACTGTAAGGAGAATTTAACCATGACAGATGAGACCAAAGCATTGGACGTGCAAAAAGAAGAAATGATCACCCTTGAGGATACCGAAAGGACGCGCGAAACACGTTGTTTCGTTCCAAGAGCCGATATTTTTGAAACCGAGGACGATATCTACATTATTGTCGATGTGCCTGGAGCAAATGAAAGTTCCATCGACCTCAATCTCGAGAAAAACGTACTGACGATCAATGCATATATCGAAGCGGATGACCTGGAAGGCTATGCGCCGACCCTGTCTGAGTATGCGACTGGCGACTACCAGCGCAGCTTCCGCCTTTCAAATATGATCGACAGAGATCAGATCCAGGCCAGCATCAAAGACGGCGTGCTGCGGCTGCAGCTCCCCAAGGCTGGCGAAGCGAAGACCCGCAAAATCGCGGTCAATAAAGGTTAATAAACAACAATAGTGGAATAGAAATCAAATACAAATTCCACTATATTTAACTCCCGGAGTTACGGTTCATCAGTGGACCGAACTGCGGGAGTTTTTGTATTAACTGACACCTTGGCATAAATAACCCAAGCGCGGGTATACTTCATGGACAACCAGAAATTAAGCGAGGCAATAAACCCGTGACTACGCGTGCATATATTCAAAACCTTGACGATAATGGTGAATTGATCAGGATAAGCGAGTCAATCTCAACCCAATTCGAGCTAGCGGGAGTGCTCAAATCCCTGGAACCGGCCGCGGTGCTGTTCGAAAATGTGAAAGATTCGGAATTTGGAGTGATCGGCAACCTGTTCTGCACCAAAAAATCCTTTGCCGATTATTTAAATTTCCGATCCAGCCAGATCATTCCGCGCCTGTTGGAGGCCATCCAGAACCCTTCGGCATGCAAATCGTACCCAATGCGCCCTGCCAGGAGGTGGTCATCTCAAATCCGGATCTGGATGCGCTGCCCATTCCCCTGCATTTCGAAAACGACGGCGGAAATTACCTAACCTCGGGCGTATTCATCGCCGGGCACCCAGAATACGGCCAAAACGCTGATTTTCACCGCTGCATGCAGTTCTCAAAAACCGAAATGGCCATCCGGGTGGTGGGGTCGCGCCATTTTGACCAGTTCCTGGACGACCTAGAGGCAGGTGGATGTGGCGGTGTGTATCGGAAACTCGCCCAATGTGCTGGTGGCAGCTGCCACCTCCATCGAAATCGGCGTAGACGAAATGCAAATCGCCAACACTTTAGAGACCCTACAAGTTGTAAAAGGCGTGACGGTCGACCTATACATTCCTGCAGAAGCGGAGATTGTGCTCGAAGGCACGGTATACCTGGATAAAAGGCATTCCGAAGGTCCTTTTGTTGACCTGACAGAGACGCAGGATATTGTGCGGAATGAACCGGTTTTTGAAGTCAAAACCATCACCCATCGTAAAAACGCCTTGTGGCATGCGCTGCTGCCCGGCGGCCTGGAGCATAAGCTGCTGATGGGCATGCCGCGCGAACCAACCATATTCCAGAAGGTGAACGAGGTTGTGCGCTGCCTGGATGTTAACGTGAACCCGGGCGGCTGCTCTTGGCTGCACGCCATCGTGCAAATAAACAAAAAGTCGCCCGATGACGGGCGCAAAGCCATCCAGGCAGCCTTTGCCGGACACCGCTCATGCAAGCATGTGTACGTGGTGGATGAGGATATCGACATTTACGACCCGCTGGCGGTCGAATGGGCTATGGCCACACGCTTTCAGGGCGACCGAGACCTGTTGATATTGGACAAAGAGCCTGGGTCGAGCCTCGATCCCAGCGCCGAGCCCGGCAGCAAACTGACCACAAAGATGGGTTTCGACCTGACCAAACCCCTGGAGGAAGATAAGACTGGCTACGAAAAAGTGCCTTACCCACAGGTAGATATCGACAGGTTCATCAAAAATGCCGGGGTATAAGGGATAAAGGATATGCGGCTTACGAAAGAAGAACAGGCTATGCTGGACGGCGCAGGTGGGAGCGCCCCGGCAAAAGCCATGGAAATTCTCCTTGCGCTGGGCACTATTTACGAGGCGGAACGCATGGCTCCGGTCACCTCGGTGCAGATCGCTGGTGTAAGCTATGATAACCTGGGCGAATCCGGGCTCAAATTCCTGACAGAAATGGCTACAAGGCGGCGGCACCGCGCGGGTGCTGACCACCCTCAACCCGGCCGGCATGGACATCGACAACTGGCGCCAGCTGGGAATCGATGCGGATTTCGCCGCTAAACAGGAACGTGTTATCCAGGCATTTGCTGATATGGGTGTAGTAACCACCTGCACCTGCACGCCATACCTGGCGGGCAACCTGCCGCACTTCGGCGAACACATCGCCTGGGCAGAGAGCAGCGCAGTTTGCTACGCCAATTCGGTTATTGGCGCCCGTACCAACCGGGAAGGCGGACCCAGCGCGCTGGCGGCCTCGCTCACCGGCAGGACAGCCTTATACGGCATGCACCTCGACCACAACCGGGCGCCAACGCTGACCGTAAATGTCGAGGTAAGAACTACCGGCGAGCCACCATTTCGGAGCGTTGGGAAAAGTGATCGGCGAAAAAATTGAAAAGTCCGAGGGCAAATTGGTTCCATACATCATGGGGATCAAAAACGCTACACTGGAGGAACTCAAGTCATTATGCGCCAGCATCGGCACATACGGCGGTGTGGCGTTATTCCACATGCCGGGGATTACCCCGGAAGCAGGGCAATACGTTCCACCCCAAGATAGCGTTCATATCAACCAGGCTGAATTGGAGGCCGCGGTCCAGTCGATGAACGATGCTGATGCTGATGAAGTCGACTTCCTCAGCCTGGGATGCCCGCACTTATCGATAAAGGAGATCGCTCGCATCGCCGAGTTACTGGCAGGGAAACAGGTGCAGCGGGAATTCTGGATCACCACCTCGCGCCCGACGAAACAAATCGCGGATATGATGGGTTATGCGGGCATTATCGAAGAGAGCGGCGCTAAGTTCGCGGTCGATACCTGCTGCGTGGTGGCGCCTATCAAAGGCCGCTTTAATGCCCTGGCCACCGACAGCGCAAAGGCCTGCTTTTATGCTTATGCCAAAAACAATTTTAAAACCCGTTTTTTGCCATTCGATGAAGTGGTGTCAGAGGCTTTACGGGAAGAAAAATAGAACCTTTGAAACAATGTAAGACAAACTGGTATAAAGAAATGCCGCTTGGACAACTTTTATAATATTCAGAAAGTAAAGTAGAACAGGTTGTCTCAAAGAGACGCTGCGCGGGCAACTTGTTCAACATACGTAAGGTAAAACAAGATGCCTCAAAGAGATGCTTCGCGGCCATCTTGTTCAACAATCAGCAATTAAGGAAAACGTATAGGTAATGAAGTTCAAAGGCAGGCGTATATATAAAGGAAAAGCGAGTGGAGAAGCGCTGGTAACATCCATGAACATCTCCTTCTTCGGCGGGGTTGATCCGGACAGTGGAATTGTTGTCGAAAAAGGACACCAGCTGGAGGGTATTTCTATCGCAAACAAGATACTGGTCTTCCCCACCGGCAAAGGGTCGACTGTGGGGTCATACACCATAAAGCGCCTCAAGGATAATGGAAGCGCTCCGGCAGCGATCATCAACGCCGAATGTGAAACCATCACTGCCGTGGGCTGCATTATCGCTGAGATACCCTGCGTCGATCAAATCCCGCTGGATAAACTGGAAACTGGGCAGTCCCTGCTCGTGGATGGGGATAAAGCCGCTGTAGAAATCCTCTCCTGACCCAAACCATTATGAACCCCAAAGGACCAAAACTGACACTGCCCGAACCGCTCACAGGACTCAGACGCGGCTCTTTCGCCCACTATACCCTGTCCGAGCGTCTGCCGAACATCGCCCTGGGTGCGATCGAAGATTATGAATGGTCGCCTCAAGCAATTGCAAACTTAAAAAAGCTGGCCGCGGATATGCCAGATGGCAGGCTGGGTGACATGGCGGACGACAATGCCCCTGATCGCAGTGATTGGAACAGGCATCTTGAACCGTATCGTGAGCAAACCTGGCTGCAGGCTCCCTGGTTCGCGGCGGAGACATATTTCTTCCGCCGGCTGATCGCCGCCAGCGGGTATTTCCTGGAGGGTCCCGGAAAGATGGTTGACCCATACGCCAGGATCAAGCAGAGTGGTTTGCTGCCCGTTCATAATGGTCTGCGAGATTTATATGAGGGACTGCAGACCCTTCTGCCCGATCCTTCACCATCAAAAACACAACTCAAAGAGGCGTTAGCGTATATGCTGCGCATGAATGTGTGGGGCAATAAGGCTGATTTGAGCCTGTTTCCGGCCGCGGGCAGCGACCAACCGTTTGCGCCGGCAATAGAGGACTTGAGTCACCACCTGCTGGTTGACCACGCGGCAGGCGATCAGCAAATATCTGACTGCCAACCAGGAACATAAGGGGCGGGTGGATATCGTGCTGGATAACGGGGGGCTGGAACTGGCTTACGACCTGGCGCTGGCGGATTTCCTGCTGGGTTATGAAGTCTGCAGGTTCGTTTACCTGCACACCAAGCCTTTCCCGACTTACGTGTCGGACGCCACGACTCTTGATGTTTTAGCGATGATCGATTACATGAGCGAGGCTCCTGACCGTACAGTTCAAAAGTTCGCCCAACGCCTCGTACAAAGCGTACAAAACGGCAATTTAATCATAAAGAGCGTTTATTTCTGGACTTCACCCCTGAGCTGCTGGCAGATGCCAGGTCGGGTTCTCCCAGGAACTGGCCGGGACAGACCTGGTGATCAGCAAAGGCGACGCCAACTACCGGCGCTGGCTGGGGGACCTTCGGTGGCCTTTTGATACACCTTTGGACGGCATTTTGAACTATCTGCCTTTCCCGCTGCTCTTTCTGAGGGTGTTTAAATCAAACTGCCTGGCAGGACTAAAGCCCGGACAGCAGGAAGAGGTCGAAAAGCAAGACCCGGATTGGTTGTACAACGGCGGGTGGGGCGTGATACAAGCCTATTTCGGATCCAAAGCCGGCCAATTCGAAAATAGCTGGTAAAGCACCTTAATCCAAATAGCGCTCCCAGTGCGTAAGGCTTTGCCAGGTCACCCTTTTCTTTGGACGCATAGGGAGCTGCGACTCGCTTTTGGGCGCGGCGTAACCGATACATATCAACATTTCGGGGCTTAAATTGGATGGCAGGTTGAGGATGACCCTTACAGCCTCCTTGCTGAAGTTTAATATCTAGCTAATAACGATTTACTTTTACATGGACTTCCGAACCAACTACCAAAATTATCTGCGAAACTGCATAAGATGGGGGATTACACCTCAACATATTCGAAACGGAATGGCGTCTTACCCGTTCGAAGCTCTCCGAATTCTCGTGCAGCCAGGTGCCCGGAAAAAACCGCCTGGGCAATGATATTTGGCGCCAAAGCATCACCAATCAACATTAACAAATCTAAGCAGCCATCCTCGAGGGCAGGCTTGAGGGAATAATACAACTCATCGTTTGAAAGGCGGTCGCTCACCAATACAACAGCCTCGCAAGATTGACGCGATATTTCCCTGGTGATTATGTTGGATAAAGTTATTGAATTCGGACAAAATTTCTGTCAGTAGTTGCTGTGTATATAACTCGACACCCATCCGCATCAATTTCCGTTGGATCTTCTCCTGTTCCAGGGTATAGCGCGACCAATAAGAAACCAGGGGGGCAGGAGTTACCAGAGTAACACTGCAGCCCATTTGAGCCAGGAGTTCTGCCAGTACACTTCCCATATAATAATGATCGTCGTCATATAGCACCACATTCCCGGATGGTAACTTTCCGTTCATCAAATCATTGGGTGAAAAAATATGCGGTAAATCACAACCGGGGATTGGATAGCCCAGGTTCCGCCCGACCCCATCCGCCCGCCATGCTGCGCCCGTGGCGATGATCACATCCCTGAAATCAGCCTCGAGCACCTCATCCGCACTCATCGGACTATTTGGATAAATTGATACATTTTCCATTTTCTCGACCTGGGTCGTGCGCCAATCCACAACCCGGCGCCATTCGCTCAGACCGGGGAGTTTAGATTCGAGGGTAACACGACCGCCAGGATCGCTTTTTGCCTCGACAATTACAACGGTACAGCCGCTCTGCCCCAGGGCACGTGCGCATTCAAGGCCGGCCGGACCAGCTCCGACAACGAGCACTTTATTGGAATGTTCCAGGGGTAAAATCCGTTCAGGATGCCAACTTCGCCGCCATTCTTCGCCCATGGTGGGGTTTTGAGTGCAGCGTATGGGCACCCCCAACTCATCGGCGCTCGCGCAAATATTGCACCCTATACACTCACGGATGTCTTCAAAGCGTTTGTCCTTGATCTTTTGAGGCAAAAATGGATCAGCGATCGACGGGCGGGCGGCGCCTACCAGGTCAGCAATACCTTTGCGGACGACCGACAGCATTGATTCGGGTGAGGTGTAGCGGCCAACAGCCACCACCGGTTTGCTGGTCATCGATTTGACAAAGCCTACATAAGCCTCCTGGTATCCCTCCTGCTTAAACCTGGCTGTAGCCGAGTCGTTGCTCCAATTGCTTATGTTTACGTCCCACAGGTCTGGCAATTCAGCCAGCATAGCGAGGATGTCATGACCCTCACCCTGGCTGGTAATGCCCTCATCTCCAAGCAGTTCGTCGATCGCAAGCCGTACAGCCACAGCGCATGTATCACCGACAGCATCTTTGGTATCTTCGATCAATTCTCTGAGAAAGCGTACCCGGTTTTCAAGACCTCCGCCGTATTCATCGCTGCGGTCGTTATATCTGCGAAGTAAAAAATGCATTGCCAGGTTCAGGTTGTGAGACGCATAACAGTAAATGATATCAAAATCAGCTTGTTTGAGCACGCAGGGCAGCCGCGCGGTGCCAGCGTCGAATATTCTGAATATCCTCTTTATCAGCCCGGCGCGTTTGCACTGGATGGTAGG
Source organism: uncultured Chloroflexia bacterium (assembly GCA_963753725.1). Lineage (GTDB taxonomy): Bacteria > Chloroflexota > Anaerolineae > Anaerolineales > UBA4823 > CAVWDI01. The sequence goes on from CAVWDI010000021.1 coordinate 363,007, forward strand.
CAGTCACCCCCTTTGACGCGGCCCGAAACCGGTTGCTCGTGAATAAAAGTTAGGGGAGTGATGACCGGCATAGGTTAGTTCAATACCAGCCAATGCGCCATACTGGTGAACGGCATCCACCATCAGCTTCAAGGCGGGAATGTGCTTATCATCCCAGAGCCGCCCTTCAATATTGGGCGCCAGGTCACTGGTGTGGTGTATCTCGACTTCCTCGGTGCAAACCACGCCCCAACCGCCTTCCGCTTTTATCCCACGCATGGACGCCAGTGCGCGCGGCATGCGGTATCCCATCCCATTGCAGTGCGGCACCTGGTAGAAACGGTTCGGCGCCACTACTGGGCCGATTTTCACAGGTTCGAACAAGACGGCAAATCTATTTTCCATAAAGTTATTTATATACCTTTTAGAAGTAAGATTTGAGACCACCGCGCCGGCGTATGTCTAAGGTTGCGCAGTGAAGACCGCCAGCGATCGATTTGAAAAAATAGAAACTACATTGGATGGGTTTGAAACCCCAGTCCTTAAACGCCTTAATAATATTATCCTCCCCCTTCGAGACAATCACGCGTTCTTCGTCGAGCAGTAGCACGTTCATATTCAGCCACTTGCTGCATGTGTACATGGGGTGGCTGTCGGGCATGTTGGGCTCAGGACACACCAATATATCCCAAGCGCTCTTTTTGAAGATCTCCGGCACCTGCTTTGCTCTTTCCGGATTTATCAACAGCTTTCCGGGAGCCAGCGGATAAAATGTAGAGTTGATATGCAGCGGGTGCGTATCAACAATCTCGACTTCGTGTACCCGATATTCATCTCCAAGGTGGCGCTGCAGCCAATCTATCCCAAAGCGGTTGCAGCTGCTGCTCTGGGCGGTGAAAATATCACGGCCGCATTTGATCACATCCGCGGCATCAAAAAGGGGTTCGAACTCGGTGGAGATCGTCTGCATCGGCCCATCTTCTTCGGGCGGAACAAAACCCTGTTTATAGGATTCGGCGCTCAATTGTGGCCGGGGCGCAGAAACCCACCTGGTGCCATTTTGGAAGTATTCCTTGCACAACTCTTTATAGGCGTGGTTCTCGTGATAGCGGGATCTGAATCCCATGGGCGCTTCGATGATTTGATTTCCGATGGCCAGCAGCACATCTCTGGGCATCAACGCGCCGCAGCCGCTCTGGCATTCGAAATCCGGCGTGGAGTACGAAGCGCTCGTATCGTATGGGGTGGGTCGCCGCACAGTCACACCCTCGCCTTCAAGGATATGAACGAATTCGTCCAGGTCGTTCTGAGCTTTCTCTACAAGTTCACCTGGCCACGGCTTACCGCCATTCTGGCGATAAAAATCCAGGAGTTCAGGATGGTGCACGACCGCCGGGGTGATGGGTTCCCAGGGCGGCACTAAGGCGCTTTCCAGGACACCCACTATGATCTCTTCCAGTGGGTCCCATTCATTATGTGTGTTGACAACCGGGTATTCTTCTTGCATATATTTTTTCCTGATGTAACGGTTTCCAGCCTGGATATTTTCCAGGAGAAATAAATAATGATGAATTATACCCATCGATTACGAGTTGTTGGGTATAGGTTGGTAAAAATCTATTTCACTTGACGGCAAACTGGGTATCGAATAACATTTCCGAAACATGTTCACTTGAAGTTCGCAATTCGCCGAAGAACATCAATTGTCTAACGTCCTGTACTCTCCAGATAGGAAAAGTTATCTTTATAAAAGGTGCTGATTGCGCAAAATTAAATTTTTCATTCTCACAATAATATGGTTTTCTGGGGCCTGCACAGTGGGCGCACCAGCCGATTCTTCACCCAATATACCCGCTGCCCACGAGGCAACAGCGACTGTAACACCAACTGAGATAACGCTATCCGAAACGCCATTGACTGAGATAACGATCGAGATGCTCGAAAATCTCGAGTATCCTCTGGAATACGCCAATAATGGACGCGCAAAGCTGGTTGAGGGAGAATTCCGCGAGCCGGCTGCTCCTGGTTCGGCAACCGAAACCATTATCAAAATAAGCGAATTTACTTCTTTTGGTGAACTGAATGAGGAACCTGCTGCAGGGGTGATCCTGGTGTCCGATCCGGGCGGCAGCGGCACATTTTACGATCTGGCGCTGGTGGTACTGCGCGATAGCATCCCCGCCGTACTGGGGACAGCCTTCCTGGGCGACCGCATCCTGGTCAATTCCATCGAATTGGTTGTTGAGGGGGTTGTGGTGGACCTGGTCACCCAGGGACCAGAGGATGCCATGGTCTCTCCAACCCAGCAGGTCACCAACACCTACCGCATGATGAATGGACAGTTGGAACTGGCGGAAAGTGAAATCGCAGAGGATGACTTGACAGAAACTGGAATTGATCCCCGGCTGATGGGCATCAACTGGCAGTGGATGCGCTTCACAGACCCGCTGCAGGCATTTGACCTGCCGGACCCCGAGAACTACACACTTAAATTTGGTGAAGACGGGGTCGTCCAGATAAAAGCCGACTGCAATATGGCCAGCGGTTCTTACGCCATCGAGAACAGCGGAATAACCATCGCAGTCGGTCCGATGACTCTGGCTGCATGTCCCCCGGGTTCATTAAGCGACCAGTTTATCCAGGATTTGGGCTTCGTCAGGATTTATTTCTTTCAGGATGACTATCTTTTTTTGGACTTGATGGCTGACGGCGGCACGATGGAGTTTAAAAACGCTTCAGATAAGCCATAAAAACCTGGCGTACATGCTGTGAAGATCATGATAATGGGCGCTGGCGGGATGGGGGGATATATAGGAGGACGCTTAGCGCAGGCTGGAAGAAATGTCACCTTTATCGCCAGGGGGCAGCATCTGCGGGCAATTCAAAATGAAGGTTTGCATGTGCAGAGTCCAGACGGGGATTTAGTACTCAATCCAGCCAGATCGACAGATAACCCGGAAGAAGTCGGTCCCGTTGACCTGATACTGCTGTGCGTCAAGTCTTATGATGTTTTGAAGGCAGCAGAGAAACTGAAACCAGTGCTGGGACCGAAAACTGTGATTGTTCCGGTTCAGAATGGAATCGAGCGTATAAAAAAGCTTGGCAGTATACTGGGTATGGAGCATGTCCTGGGCGGCGCATCGCTCATCTCTGCGCAGATTCACGCGCCAGGTAGTGTTCGGCATCATTAAGGTCAGGATATTATCGAATTTGGTGAGATAGGCGGCAGTCTCTCGTCTCGCTGCGAGATGGTTCACAAAGTTCTGAAAGTGGATGGTGTCAAAGCTGTCCACTCCACCAATATTATTGAGAGAATGTGGTGGAAGCTGGCGGCTATATTCTGGAGCAGGTGTGTTTTGTGTTTCACGGGGAAATCAAAGATTTGGTATGGGCGACACCTGAGACAAAGGAGTTGTACCGCCAAGCCATCGCCGAAACAGTCACCTTAGCTAAAACAAAAGGCATTCTCCTACCTGCCCCGGTTCCCGATGAACATATTGCTATATTAGATAACTTTACGTCAGAATGGAAACCTTCCATGCTGGTTGATTTAGAACAAGGGCATCCCCTCGAGCTAGAGTACTTGCACGGCACCATCTGCGCCATGGGAAGAGAATCGGGTTTACATACACCCATCAACGATTATATCTATGCCTGCTTGAAACCTTATGTTGATGGTATGCATTGAGAAAGGGTTCACTGGAACCGGGCAAGTTCGCTGACCTGACAGTGTGGGCTGATGATCCATACAGCGTTGACACCCGCAATGTCGTAGACCTGACCGTGGATCTCACCATGGTCGGGGGCAAGATAGTGCATAAGGTTTGATCAGTCCAAAACTGTTACTAGCAGAAGATAAAACGAAGAATTGTTACTGAGACCATTCCGTAGGTTCACGGTCCCAGCGGTGCTTTCTGAGCTCAATGAGCAAATCATCCGGCAGCGGTCCTGCATCGCTGGTCGCCAGATTTTGCTTTGCGTGTGAGGGTTTGCGCATCCCAGGGATGATGGTGCTGACCACAGGGTTGTTGAGGATAAAGCGCAGGGCTATCTCCGGCATACTGCTGTCATCAGGGATAAGCGGCTTCAACCGTTCTGCGCGTTCCACGCTCGCTGTCAAATTCTCAGGGACAAAATAAGAATTACGCCAGTCACCTTCCGGCCAGGTGCTGTCTTTAGTCAAATTACCGGTTAATGTACCTTCATCGAAAGGCACACGCGCGATGACGGCCACATCCTGTTCCTTACAAACCGGGAACAGTTCGTCTTCAGGGTTCTGGTCGAAGATATTGTAAATCACCTGCACGGCGTCAATCAAGCCGCTGCGAACCGTTTCGACCCCATTCCAGGGCTCCCAGCGGTTGATGCTGATGCCTGTGGCGTGGATCAATCCCTGGCGGCGCAGTTCGTCCAGCTTTACCAACCAGCGCTCATCCTTCAACCACGAATCCTCCCAGGTGTGGAATTGGATCAGATCGAGGCTTTCCAACCCAGTATTCTCCAGGCTGCTGTGTACATATTTTTCGATGTAATCGGGCGGAAAACAATCATCCAGAGTGAATTCACGCCTGCTTGGCCATATTCGATTCTTGGGCGGTATTTTTGTGGCCGTGTAGAGTCTTTTATCCGGATTAGCGCGCACAAGTTTACCCAACAAACTCTCGCTGTGCCCGTCTCCGTAGGCCCAGGCTGTATCAAAAAAGTTGCAGTCCGAATCGACGGATAGCTGCAAGGATTCCAAAGATTGGTCATCATCTGAGCCGGTCCAGCCTGCCATGCCCCACATCCCGTAACCAATTTCACTGACCATCCACCCCGTTCTGCCAAACTGCCTGAATTTCATAATGATTGCTCCTCGATCGAATTTTTCCTGCGTTGATTATAACGCTTCAGTAGAAATTTATTGGTGTCTTTCCCCTGAAGGGGACTCGGCTTGCGGGCGTTTTTTTGCGCAGTATATTCTGGGACCGCGCAGCGTCTCTCTAGAGAAAGAAGGCTCCCTTATCGCTGGGGGGAGATTGCGTCACCTCTTATTGTTGAAAAACACCTTTTCAAAAATCTCTCATATTTTGGTTGGGTTTAGAAATATTATGCTCCAACCGGGCCCATTCGTATGCTAAAATATCTCATTCAAACCCACCAATCTCACATGCTGCTCAAACTAATTATCACCCTCCTGAAGATACTTATCCCCCTGATCACGCGCTTAGAGGTGATAGGAGATCTAGATAAGTTTCAATTAGATAATCAGATCATTGTATCCAACCATATCGGCGTACTTGAAGCGCTGCTAGTGTACTACTTTATAGACCGGGAGGATGCCATTGTGCTTTTGGCGGGAAAACACCAGCACCACTGGTTCACCAGGGCACTGGCCGGGCAGGTGGATGCGATATTTGTCGATCGCTATAATGCTGATTTAAACGCCACTCGCAAAGTGTTCAAGCGTTTACAGGATGGGGACGTTATGGTGATCGCGCCGGAGGGTACCCGCAGTCCCGATGGGAGTTTACAGGAGGGACGCCTTGGAGTGAGCTACCTGGCTTCCAAAACAGGGGTTCCGATATTACCTGTGGCTGTCACGGGCACAGAAGATAAGGTAGTTAAATCGAAACTGGTGCGACTGCAGCGTGTACCAGTGGCCGTAAGCATCGGCGACCAATTCACGCTGCCCCCTGCGCGCGGCAGCCAGCGGCGCGAAATACTGCAAGAATACACTGACGAGATAATGTGTCACATAGCAGCTTTGCTTCCTGAGGATAGGCGCGGCGTTTACGCGCAAAACCCACGCGTTGAAGAATTGCTGCGCATATCGTGACGATAACCCGCACAGCCTGGTTTACCCAAATAAATCACCCAATAGATAATAACCACCAAACCGGACGGTTTTTATCCAATAATGGGCTACCGTGATATAATTTGATACATCATCAAGTTATTTATAAGAAAAATGTGGAGGAATTCTGATGGAAGTAACCACCAAAGAATATAAAAGCAGCGATTTGGTCACGGTTAGCGGTCGCATTGACAGCTACTCCGCACCCCAGCTGGCCGAGACTCTGGACGGGCTGCTCGATAATGGGCGCTATAAAATCGTGCTCGATATGAGTGGTGTGGAATTTATGTCCAGCGCCGGTTTGCGAGTTATGATAAGCACTCAAAAAGACTGTAAAAAGCATAAAAATGGCGAGCTTGTTCTGGCTGCTGTGCCTGAGCGTATTTGCAATGCATTAGACCTGGCAGGCTTTACTCCTCTGTTCTCTATATACGATGACACGATGGATGCTGTCGGTCATTTCTAAACGCACTTTATTAAAACCACTATGAAATCAGGCTGAAGGTATCCCAACTTCAGCCTTTCGTTATATGTTATGTTGTTGTACTGTGTATCACAAAATTCTTATTGGTATTTGAGTTTTTTTTATATGATCGATGAGCACTGCAAACAACAAAAGCAAACCAAATCATCCGGTATCAGACCCCTCAGACTATTCGAAAGTGGTTAAACGGACTTTCCCGGCGCAGTATGAGAATTCTCCAGGGTATTCGGGAATTTGTCGCCCAGCAGGCAGGAGAATGCGACTTCAATTCAAACGAGGTTTATAGTATTCAAATAGCGGTCGACGAAGCTTTTTCCAATATTATCGAGCATGCTTACGGGGGTGAATGCACCAAAGATATTGAATGCGCATGTACTGCAGCCGGGAATGAATTCACAGTGACCATGATAGACACTGGTATTTCTTTTGACCCAACCGAAATACCCGAACCTGACACAAGCACACTATTAGAGGAGCGAGATATCGGTGGTTTGGGTGTCCACTTTATGCGCAAGTATATGGATGAGATGCAATTCTCGCGCATTCCGAAATCGGCGTCGGGGGGAGATACTTGTAATCAATTGATGATGGTAAAACGAAAGAACGCCTGATCTTTATCCGACACCCATAATATTAATTTAAAGAAATCGCCGGACGTGGGGGGGGCACGCCCGGCAATCTAAGGAGGGCCACCGGAAGCTCAACATGGGGTTACCATGTTATAGCTTTTGTCCGGTGACACGACACCTGATTTACCAATAAAGGGAGGGCAGGTGTCGGCTCATTTAATATACACTATTTTGGTCTACTTTGCATTAAAAATTTGTTAGAAATCCCGGACTGGTTGAATTTATTTAATTCAAACAGAAATGTGAAAAAATACCGATTGGGGCTATTATTTATTGCTCTCTACTCCTCACCTGTATCAAACAATTCAAGCCATTCATCTATCTCGTCCCTACTCATGGGCGCATCGTCAAACGCACCTGGATCCTCGGGACTATCAATCCCCTTAATCAAGATTGATCCAGCGAACTCATCCGAAGATACCACTCGCGCCCTGGCAGCACGTGCAGATGCCTGAACAGCACGATCGGAACTGACCACAGAATAATTGCGCGCTTCACCTGCCAGGCGTACCAATCTATCCCTTATGGCATCATCGGCCGTCCTGCCTTGACTTACAAAGCGCGCTGTCACACACCCAAACTTGCGCGCTCGCACACCGCCCGGCGCCGCCTTGTCAAAAAACACCTCGACCTGCTTGCGCTGCCGGCGGCAGAATTCCTGTAGGATTTCCACCAGGCGCATTTCATCGTCTATTTCACCAAGCGATAAACCGGGGACTTTGGGTATCAGATTGTGACCATCGATAATAAAGGGCATATGTTTGCTTTTTATATTTCTGCCACGGCTGTGACCGGAGAAGCCTCCAGCCCATCAATCCGCAGAGGAAATAAATAAATTCTATTAATCTTGCTCATTTCTAATACAGAAAGGTTGGCGTCCTCCAGCAAAATCAACGGCTGAGGTCGGTCGAGAAGGGCATGATGGATTGGATATCCGATTTTGCGGGCCTGGTCTACATTCTCGATCGAGATAAAATCAACCCCGATACAACTCAGATTATCGAAACCTGACAGCTTTATTGCCGCCTCTAAGGACAGACCGGGTGTCGCCTGAATATATAAATCCGGGTTTTTAACCCTTTGCTCTCCGAAACCGGTCCGGATCAAAAGGGCATCCGCTTCATGGAGTTGGGTTTCAAAAGGCGCTAATTCTTCCCACAATACAGGCTCATAGGCCCCCTTAGGAATATCAACCAATATTACATTCTGAAAGACAAAATCTCCGATATCAAAATCGAGGATTTTCCACCCCTTATCGTTAAAGTGCCAGGGCATATCGATATGCGTTCCAGTGTGGGCAAACAGTTCGATATAGCTTGTGTTGCTGCTTTTTCCCTGCGCAATCCTTGAGCGAACATTAATGCGAGGTGGATTAAAACCTGCATCCATTACGGTTAATTCAGGGCCGATGGGATATGAAAACTCCAAAAACACTTTCTAATAACCTCCTTGATTTTATACATACGCCCGTTAAATCTACCGGGACCAGTCCGGCAAGTAGTATATCAAACTCAAGAAGGTTACACCCTGTTATTTTCAACACATTTTCAGTTGTTGAGCATTAATAAACAAAACCCGTTCACGCCAATCTGAATCTATGCTATCATTTCCAATAGAGGCGCCAATAACTGAGTATTAATTATGAAGGGCTGGACACGAATATTCTTCTTCTTATTTCTAAACGTTTTAATCTCCGCCTGTGTAACGATAGGCGTGCTGATTTACTGGGAACGTTCTATCAGCACACAGTCAACGGATGTAATCACATTTATCCAGGAGAATTATCTCCTGCAAAGTACAGCGACAACAGCGCCAAACCCGGAAACAACTCCCGCGCCGCAAGCCACAGCGACTGAATCCTTTTTTGTTCACCAAGTCCAACCCGGCGAAACTTTTGAGGACATCGCTGAAGAATACAATATGAGTGTTGATGAGTTGATCGCAATCAATGGGTTCACTAAATCGCAGCCCCTGGGCGACGGAGAAGTGCTGCGCATACCCGAACACCCAAAAGGGGTTGTGGTGATCGACAGCGTGATAGGTCCCGGAGATTTGGAAACAGAAAAGGTGCTGCTCAGACATCGCGGCGAAGGCGAGTTTTCCCTGGTTGGCTGGCAGTTGTCGAAAAAGGGCGGTGAAAAATACGAATTTCCTCAAGTGCCCGAGCTGATCCTGTATAAGAACGGGGCTGTGTATGTGAACACCAAAGCTGGGGCCGACTTGGTCATTGATCTGTTCTGGGGGTTGGATGAGCCGGTGTGGGGTTCCGGAGATACGGTAACCTTACGTGATCCACAGGGTATTGCGCGCGACAGTTATTCAATCCCCTGATAGATTGGGTTAATGAACCTCCTGGAAGAACTCGTCCGGCAAGCAATTAAAGAGGGGAAATTTGATAATCTGGAAGGTGATTTGTTGACCGGATAACCCCTCTCTGATAAACTCTACCTATGACTTTAGCTTTATACCGCAAATGGCGTCCAAAAGCCTGGGAGGAAGTAATTGGACAGCCGCATGTGATCGAAACCCTGCACAATGCGCTGAAAGCCGGGCGCTATCGCGCATGCCTACCTGTTCGCCGGGCCGCGCGGCACCGGCAAGACCTCAACCGCACGCCTGGTTGCATATACAGTCAACTGCGAAAACACAGATACAACTTTACGCCCTTGCGGAGAGTGTAATAATTGCAAAGCGTTCAAACAGGGAGGTTTCATGGACCTGATCGAAATTGACGCGGCCTCCAATACCAGCGTGGAGGATGTGCGCGACCTGCGTGACAAGATCAATTTCTCTCCAAACCAGGGAGATTACAAGGTTTACATTATTGATGAAGTCCATATGCTGTCAACTGCGGCATTTAATGCGCTGTTGAAGACGCTCGAAGAACCACCCCCGCATGCCATCTTCGTCCTGGCTACCACAGAACCGCATAAAATCCCCGCGACAGTACTTTCGCGCTGCCAGCGGCATGAATTCCGCCGCATCCCTATCCTGGAGATCAAATCTCAATTAGAAGTAATAGTTGATAAAGAAGGCATCCAGGCAGACGAGGACGCATTGGACTTAATCGCCCGCCAGGCTACCGGTTCGATGCGCGACGCGATTTCACTGCTCGACCAGCTGGCCTCGACCGGGGATAAAATCACACTCGAGAGATCACAGGACGTGCTCGGCACCGCTACAAACCTGGCTGTCATAGATTTAATCGAGGCTCTAATAGATAAGAAAGCCGCCGCAGGTCTGGAATTGATTCATGTCACTCTGGATTCCGGCAGTGATGCACGCCAGTTCGCGCGCCAGATTGTTGATTACCTGCGTACCTTGCTGTTGATAAATATGGGCGATAAAGCCCAGATTGATGAGCTGGAAGAAGTAAAAGCGGCTATGACCAGGCATGCGAAAAAACTCGACGATAGAAATGAATTACTGCGCATAATGCGTGTGTTTAATCAGGCTGCGTTCGAGATACGCAGCACCTGGCACCCTTCCATGCCGCTCGAGATGGCGTTTATCGAATCGATGGAATCCCCATCCGTACAGGTCGCGCCAATTCCAGAACCAAGCGTACCAAGCATCACCGAACCGGCGCCGCGGCCGATAGTAAAATCCGAGAAAAAGCCCCCCATACCAGAGGTGGCGCTGAGCGAGCAGGATAAAAAATCAACTCAGGATCTCAATACAGTTTGGAAACAGGTTATGGAGCAGGTCCGGGGAAGCAATCCGAAAGCCCGTGGACTGCTCAACTCAACTAAAGCGCGTTATATCAAAGGAAACCAGGTCGTGTTGTGCTTTGCAAGCGAAATTGTGAAGAGCAAGATGGAAAAAGAGGATAATATCGAGAGCGTCCAGGTTGTACTCCAGCAGTTATTACAACGGGAAGTGACGATTCGCTGTGAAGTGGATACCACTCAACTCAACACGATACCACCAGAAGTCGACCAGGATGGGATTGTAGCTGCCGCCCTGCGCGATCTGGGAGGCGAAATCGTTGATGTCCAATAAACCGGAGGAATAAATGGCAAAAGGAAAAGGTTACAAAGCTCCCAAAGGCGCCAACATGATGGGTCAGCTTCAGAAATTACAAGAACAGGTCGAACAAATGCAAGCCCAGCTGGCAGAGGAAACCGTTTCGGCCTCAGCAGGCGGGGGTGTGGTTAAAATAACCGTAACCGGCGACCAGCGCTGCTATGCAGTGGAGATCGATCCTGAAATCCTGCAGGACGCTGATTCTGAAATGCTGCAGGATATGATCCTGACCGCTTTTAACAGCGCCCTGGACAAATCGCGTGAAATGGCTGCTGAGAAACTCGGTCCCCTGGCAGGCGGTTTACCTTTCTAAATGTCCCTCCCAGAACCAATTCAAAATTTAATAAATAATCTTTCCCGGCTGCCTGGGATCGGCCCGAAAACCGCTTCGCGCCTGACGTTTTACCTGCTGCGCACATCCGATGATCTGGCTCAAGACCTGGCAGAATCACTGCTTGAAATAAAAACGGGCACGGCTCTTTGCGGAACCTGTTATAACATTACTGATTCGGGCCGGAGTGAATGTGAAATTTGCGCCAGCAGCGAGCGGGACCCGGGCTTAATATGCGTGGTGGAAGAGCCGCTTGATGTGCTGGCATTAGAGCGTACCGGCGGCTATTTAGGCCGCTACCATGTGCTGCACGGCGCGCTCTCGCCGATAGAAGGCATTGGACCCGCAGACCTGAGAATGAGCGAACTTTTTAACAGAGTGACTGGGGGTGAAGTCAGTGAAGTTATCCTGGCGACCAATCCCAGCATGGAAGGGGACTACACCGCGGCCTACATCCACCAGCAGTTGGCATCGTCGGACATACGCCTGACGCGGCTGGCGCGCGGCCTGCCGGTAGGGGGAGATTTGGAATATGCAGACCAGACGACCCTGATGCGCGCCCTGGACGGCAGACAGGAGATGGAATAGAAATTCTGGTTGCATGCTGCAACCTCTATCTGCAATCAGCTGCGTTTTTAACGTGGTATCAAATGTACCGCACTGGCTTTGAAGGTCGCGCTAACGGATTTCCCAACTGAAAAATCCAAATCCTGCACCGATGCACGTGTGACCAGCGCTACCAGCGAGAAGCCGCAATCTACCTGCACGCGTGCCAGCGGTCCCTGGGGAGTAATACGTTCGATGCTTCCCTGAATGCGGTTGCGGGCGCTTGAAAGAGGTACATCCGTTTCAGAAGACTCATTACTATCCGGCCACAAAGTGATATCTTCCGGACGCAGACACATCATCACCGCTCGTCCAAGGCTTAAATCACCCACCGCCTCCAACTGCAGACCTTCAACATTAACCACCAATTGCCCTTCTCGCTCCTCCACCACAGTCCCGGCCAATACCGTTTCAACCCCTACAAAGGCTGCCACCTCCCGGTCTTTTGGCGCACTGAACACCTCCTGCGGTGGTCCCGACTGGCGCAGATTCCCCTCCAGCAGTACGCCCACCTGGTCGCCCAACAGAAGGGCCTCATCCAGATCGTGGGTGACAAATATGGTCGTAATCTCCGTCTCGACCAGCAAATTGTGAAAATCATATAACAGCCTGGAGCGAGTGGGCGCATCCAGTGCACTGAAAGGCTCATCCAGCAGCAGCAGTTCGGGTTCCAGAGCAAACGCCCTGGCCAGGCTGACACGCTGCGCTTCTCCTCCGGAAAGGCTGCTCGCATTGCGGTCCTTTAAATGTTCCACACCCAGGCGAACCAGCCATTCGCCAACTCGCTGCCTGATTTCCTGGCGCGGCATCCTTCGATACTTCAATCCAGCTGCGGCGTTATTAAAAACACTTGTGTCCAATAAGAGCGCTTCTTGAAGCACCAGAGCTATCCTGCGCCTGTAGGCAAGTTCGCTCTCATTCTCAACCGGCTGCCCTTCGAAAAGGATCTGCCCGCCTGTGGGTTTGATCAAGCGGCTGATTGCCAGCAGCAAGGTACTTTTACCCGCGCCATTAGGTCCGATGACTGCCAGCACCTGCCCCTTTTTTACCCCTAATTTATCAACAGACAGTACGGTTTTTCCCCCACGCTGCACTTTTAAGTCCTTCGCTTCAATGAGGTAATCCATTTAACCTCTAGTGCCCCTCTGCTGGATCCAGGTCAGCCCCATGTTTACCAAATAAGCCAGCAGCAGCAATATAACACTCAGGGCAATCGCCATGCCGAAATCCCCCTTGCTTGTCTCGAGCACTGTTGCCGTGGTTAGCACGCGGGTCTGGTGGCGTATATTCCCGCCCACCATCATCGAAGCCCCTACTTCGGAGATAACGCTGCCAAACCCAGCCATCAGCGCCGCCAGGAGAGGCAGACGCGCTTCCCGCCAGAGGGCAGCGATCATCTGCCAGCGCGAGGCGCCTAGCCCTAAAAGCTGCAGCCGCAGGCGTGGATCAAGCTGCTGCAGGGCGGCCGCGGTTAATCCCGCCACAATCGGGGCAGCAATGATCGTCTGGGCAATCACAATCGCAGTCGGGGTGTACATCAAATGCAATCCGCCCAGAGGCCCGCTGCGCCATAGAAAAATTGACACGAATAAACCGACCACAACCGGCGGAAGCGCCATGCCGGTGTTGATCAAGCTCAATGAAAAACCGCGTGCCCTGAAACGCCTCAAAGCCAGGTAGGTTCCTAAAGGCAGGCCAATCACCAAACTGATCAGCGTCGCCAGCCCGGAGATCTGCAGAGAAAGAATTGTGATCCCCCACACCTCCGCATTTCCGCTCAGCAGCAGGTAAATCGCTTGCCGTAAACCTTCCCAAATAAACTGCACTACTCCAAACCCAACTCCGACTCCGCTTTGCCCGCATCCGGAAAGAACAAGGGCTGCCCGAACTTATCCACGCCGTAAACTTCGATCATGTCCTGGGTCTCAGGTGTTACCAGGAACTCCGCAAAAGCCAGCCCGCCACCCTTGTTGACATGCTGCCATTTGTCTGCATTAACGGTCATCACGTGATAAACGTTAAGCAAGAGTGGATCACCTTCCACCAGGATATCCAGACCCAACGTATCGTGGTTGAACAGATAGGTGGCTCTATCCGTAAGCGAATAAGCCTCTTTTTCGGAAGCGATCCTCAATGTGTCGCCCATACCCTGCCCGGATTCGATATACCATTCACCCTGCGGCATGCTGCTCTCGGCTCCCCATAAACTTAATTCCTTTTTATGGGTCCCTGAATCATCCCCACGAGACACAAATCCGGCTTCAGCGCCTGCAATTTCATTCAATGCCTCTTGCGCGGATGCTACCCCCTTTACCCCAGCCGGGTCGTCAGCAGGACCTACGATCACGAAATCGTTGTGCATGACCAGTAATCGTTCTGCCCCAAAGCCGCCTTCCATGAATTCCACTTCGGATGCCGGGGCGTGTACAAATAACACATCCGCGTTGCCCTCCTCGCCCATCTGGAGCGCTTTTCCAGTCCCCACTGCAATTGTTTTGAGGATATAACCGCTCTCTTCCTCAAAAACCGGAACCAGCACATCCAGCAGTCCCGAATCGCGCGTGCTTGTTGTGGTCGCCAGGATGACCTCCTTAATTTCCGGCTGGTTGTCTGGCGCTTCGACCACATTTGAGCAGCCATATAAAAGGATAAATATGATTAGAAGTAAGATTAATCTGCAGCAGCGTTTATACATGATGTTCTCCAGATTAGAATATTGTCCTTCAAGGGTAAATTTGATCACCCGTTTGAGCCGTGTCGTATCCGCCAAGTCCATCAACCTCACGACGGAACTCGGCGCTCTCCAGGTGTTCGAACATGGGCAACAAACGGCGTTCGCCCATACTTTCGCCCGAAATAACAAGATCAAACCGCTCCTGGAAGAGCGGTATAAAATCCAAGTCGTATAACAAAGCGGCCGCTTCGATACCCAGACCAATGTCAACATCCCCACGATTTACTGCCTGGGCGACCTGTGTATGGGTGCGCACATTGTGAGTATAGCCCTGGACCTTGTCTGTAGGGATGCCATTCTTTTTGAGTTTGCTATCCAACCATAATCTTGTGCCAGAGCCCGGGTTGCGGTTAATAAACTTCATATCTGTGCGCGTTAAATCCTCTAACGCCTGGATATTCTTAGGGTTGCCCTGGGGGAGAATCAAACCCTGGGAACGGTGCGCAAGCGTAAACAGCCTGACTTCCCTGTCTGGAAAGAGATGACGGACATGAGGTAAGTTAAATTCCCCACTTGTCGTGTCCAACAGGTGACAGCCCGCTATCTGAGCCGCTCCCTGCCGCAGCGCAATTAAGCCCTCCAGACTGCCAACCGGAAGAACCATTAGCTCAACTGGACCTGGTTCTTGATCACGCAAGTGCCGCGCCAGCTTTTCCAGCGCCATGTCGTGGCTCCCCAGCACGGGCACCACTTCTCGATCCAACCAATCCGGCAGGATTAACTCTTGTAGTAAAAATGAGCGCGCCCGGGCTTGATAATATTTCTCAACGAAGCCGCGCACAAGGCGTGTTTCAACAAGCTCGACCAATCCGGCTGCCTCGAGCGCTTTTAAATGATGACGAACTCTTGCAGGATGCTCGCCCAGTTGATCTCCAAGCTGGGACAGCGTGGCCGGCTTTGACATCAACAAGCGCAATATCGTCAACCGGCGTGCATCAGCAAGTACTTTTAAATCCTCATATTTCTTGATACGCTGAATGTGTTTCATAATAAACTTATTATAAAGAAAAACTTAATATTAAACATTATTTTATCATCAATGGATTTTCAAGTAAAGTTAAATAGGAAAATGTCAATCCAATTCCACTCATACTCGCCGGCTGGTTTGACACCCCAATTCCAGCATGGTAAACTCGCCCTCTGGCTGTTCCAGCCAACAAAATCGCCTGAATAATACTGAGACAAGGACCGGAAACACATAATTTATGTATAGAAAATATACCAACCGCCGCTATCTGGACACACTGGAAAAACGTGTCCTTATCTACGACGGCGCCATGGGCACCAACCTGCAGACACAAAACTTGAGCGCGGAACATTTCGGTGGAGAAGAATATAACGGCTGTAATGATTACCTGGTAATTAGCTATCCCCAAGCCGTAGAAAAAGTACACCGCTCCTTCCTGGAGGTTGGCGTGGACGTTATTGAGACGGACACATTCCGCGCTAACCGCATCACCCTCCTGGATTATGGGTTGGAAGGGGAAGTCCTGAATATCAACCGCGCCGCGGCCAAATTAGCCCGCGACCTGGCGGACGAGTACAGCACAACCGAACAGCCTCGTTTCGTTGCCGGTTCAATGGGCCCTTCCGGAAAACTGCCCTCAGCGGATGACCCGGATCTGTCGGATATTAGCTATGACGAGCTGGTAGACGTATTCCGTGAACAGGCTGTGGGGCTGATATCGGGCGGCGTAGATCTGATCCTGATCGAAACATCTCAGGATATCCTAGAAGTCAGGGCAGCCATCGCAGGAACGTATAATGCATTTGAGGAGACAGGCGTTCACCTGCCTATTCAAGCACAGGTGACCCTGGACACAACCGGGCGTATGCTGCTGGGCACAGACATAAATGCCGCGCTGGTTATTCTGGAAGGTTTGGGAATTGACGTTATCGGTTTAAACTGCTCCACTGGCCCGGAACATATGCGCGAGCCGATCCGCTACCTAGGAGAGCATGCCCCGCTGCCGGTGTCCTGTATCCCCAATGCTGGACTGCCGCTCAATGTAGATGGCCTGGCTGTCTATCCTCTGGAACCCGAACCATTTGCCGAAGCGATGGCAGAGTTTGTGGAAAAGAATAAAATCAGCATCGTAGGCGGCTGCTGCGGCACCACACCTGAACATTTAAAACTATTGGTTAACAGGTTGGGCGTTTCCCCATCAGAACGGCATACCCATCCAGTGCGTCCCCCTTCCGGTGAACCCCAGTTAGCCTCCGCATCCAAAGCTATCCACATGCGCCAGGAGCCAGCCCCGTTTCTGATCGGCGAGCGCTGCAATGCCCAGGGCAGCCGTAAATTTAAACGGCTGCTGTTGGAGGAGGATTTCGACGCAATCCTGGAAATCGCTCGCGGACAGGTAGCAGGCGGCGCACACGCATTGGATATCTCGGTAGCAGTGACGGAACGCACTGATGAAGCCGAATTGATGGGCCGCGTTGTCAAACTGCTGGCTTCCAGCGTTGAAGTGCCGCTTGTGATCGACAGCACCGAAACGGAGGTAATGGAAGTTGCATTGAAGACCGCGCCCGGCCGCTGCCTGATCAACTCCACACACCTGGAAGGCGGGCGTTCCAAAGCCGACCGGGTTTTTGAGCTCTCGCGCCAGCATAACGCGGCGGTACTCGTCCTGACGATTGATGAAGAGGGTATGGCCAAAACCGCCCAACGCAAACTGGGCATCGCCCGGCGCATATACGACATCGCCGTTCAGGAATATGGGCTAAAAGCGGAAGACCTGGTCTTCGATACACTGACATTCACACTAGCGACCGGCGATCCCGATTTTTCCAACTCCGCCATCGAGACCATCGAAGGTATCCGCTTGATCAAAGACAAAATACCGGGTGCCATGACCTCGCTCGGCGTGAGCAACGTGTCCTTCGGTTTGAAGCCCGCAGCCCGACCGGTACTGAACAGCGTGATGCTTTACCATGCCGTCCAGGCTGGTCTTGATATGGCGATCGTCAATCCGGCACATATCACCCCCTACGCCGAAATTTCTAATGAACTGCGTGAACTGTGTGAAGATCTGATCTTCAACCGCCGTGAAGACGCGCTGCAGCGTTTCATCGAACACTTTGTAACCATCGATTATGATGAAGCCGTGGGTGACTCTGCCAGTGATCCACTGGAAGGGAAATCACCCCAGGAATGTCTGCACTGGCGTATCCTGCACCGCCGCAAGGAAGGGGTGGAAGCCGATATCGACCAGATACTGGCCCAAAACGAAGAAGTGCCCCAGAATGAGGCCGCTGTTGAAATCCTGAACTCTGTGCTTCTGCCGGCTATGAAGGAAGTCGGTGACAAGTTTGGCGCCGGCGAACTGATCCTGCCGTTCGTCTTGCAGTCCGCGGAAGTGATGAAGAAATCCGTCTCCTATCTGGAGAACTACCTGGATATTCAGGATGGAACGAGCAAAGGTAAGGTCGTGGTTGCAACGGTCTATGGAGATGTGCACGATATTGGCAAGAACCTGGTCAAGACCATCCTGTCCAACAACGGCTACCAGGTGATAGACCTTGGCAAACAGGTCCCAGCCGAAACAGTCATTTCCACTGCAGTGGAAGAGGGCGCAGATGCGATTGGTTTGAGCGCGCTGCTGGTCAACACCAGCAAACAGATGCCGCTCATTGTCAATGAACTGCACCGCCGCCAGCTGAATATACCGGTACTTGTGGGAGGCGCTGCTATCAACCGCCGCTTTGGCTGGCGCATCCTGTTCACCGAAGATGGCGAAACCTACCAACCGGGCGTTTTTTACTGCAAGGACGCATTTGAAGGTCTGACGGTTATAGACAGTCTCTCCAATCCAAACGAACGCGAAACTCTCCTGGCAGAAGTAAGGGGTAAAGCAGCCTTCGAAATGGGGCGCGAGATTAAAGCCAAGAGCACACCACCGGGAAAACGCCATTCTGAAACAGAACCAGCTTCTGCTATCCCTGCCCCATCTTACTGGGGAGCGCGTGTGGTGCGCGAGATGCCGCTCGAACTGGTTTTTGAGCATATATCCAAAAATGAGCTCTTCCGGTTATCCTGGGGCGCAAAGAATGCGCGCGGTGAGGAATGGGAGAAATTAAAGGCTGAATTTGAAGCTCGTCTGGAGGGTATGCAGCGTGAAGCCCTCAAAGATAAATGGCTGAAACCGCAGGCAGTATACGGATTTTGGCCGGCGCAATCCAATGGTGATGAACTGGTTATCTACGATCCTGATTCGCTCGATTCCGGAAACCCGCTGGAAATTATGCGCTTCGCTTTCCCGCGTCAATCATCAGGTGACCACCTGTGTCTGGCAGATTATTTTGCAGGTGTTGAATCCGGCCAGATGGATACGGCCGTCTTCCAGGTTGTGACCGTGGGGCACGAAGCTACCCAACGTTTCGACCAATTAGAAGCCAGCGGCGATTATTCGCAGGGCTACTACACCCATGGACTGGCAGTACAGACCGCAGAGGCTGCCGCGGAATACCTGCACCGGCACATCCGCCAGGAGTTGGGGATACCAGCGGAACAGGGTAAGCGCTATTCGTGGGGATATCCTTCCATACCGGAGCTGGATGATCACCGCAAGGTGTTTGACCTGCTGCCGGCCGAAGGTGAACTCGGTATGAGTCTGACAGAGGCTTACCAATTGGTGCCGGAGCAGTCAACTGCCGCCATTATCATCGACCACCCGGATGCGAAATATTTTAACCTGGGGTTGAGCCGAATTGACCAGTTGACTGAGTAGGAACTGCATACAATGAAATCACAACGCAGAACATCTATCTTCCTCGGTTTGCTCCTAATTCTGGTTGGGGGTGTAATCCTGGCAGCACAGATCATCCCAAGATTGAGCGATTTGTTCAACATCAGTTTCTCATGGCCGGTGATCATTATAGCCGTCGGTTTGTTATTATTTGTCTTCGGGCTTTTCGCTGGCGAGCCCGGCATGGCGGTTCCGGCAGCAATCGTGACCGGAATCGGGTGTGTTTTTTACTGGCAAGATGCGACCGGCAGCTGGAGCAGCTGGTCCTATATCTGGTCCCTAATTCCGGGTTTCGTGGGTATCGGATTGATCATTGCGGGCCTGCTGGGCGATAACACCCGCCAATCCATACAGGATGGAATCAACCTGATCCTGATCAGTTTGATATTATTCTCCATATTCGCTTCCATCTTCGGCGGATTTCAAATCCTTGGTCAATATTGGCCGGCGCTGCTGATCTTGCTGGGATTATGGATGCTGATCCAGGCTTTATTCCGCGCTAGAAAATCTATATAACTAAATCAGGCAAAAAATGATAACTGCATTGATATTTGATTTCGATGGCCTCATATTGGAGACCGAAGAACCCGTCTACCAATCCTGGAAGGAAATCTACCAGGATTACAACAAAGAAATATCTCTCGAAAAATGGCTGACCATTATCGGCATGACCGAGGAAGCCTTCAATCCGCTTGAAGAGCTGGAATACCAGAGTCGGAACTCCGCTGCCGCGGAAACAGCTTATCCAAAAGCAGCACGCTCGCGAGATGGAGCTTGTGCTTTCGCGGCCGGTTTTACCCGGTGTGAAGGATTACCTGGAGGGCGCCAGGGAAATGGGATTAAAGACCGGCCTGGCATCCAGCTCAAAATGCGACTGGGTTACCGGGCACCTGGAGCGCCTGGGGCTGATCCATTATTTCGATACCATTAAAGGCGCGAATGACGTTCAAAAGACGAAACCCGACCCGGAGCTTTTTAACCTTGTAGTGGACGAGCTCGGTGTGCTTCCAGAACAGGTGATCGTTTTTGAAGATTCGGTCAACGGTATCATTTCAGCGAAGAAAGCTGGACTTTTCTGTGTCTGGATACCCAACATGTTGACCAGCCAACTCTCCACAGATCAGGCTGATATACGCCTCGAAGCCCTGACAGATATTTCCTTAACCGATCTGCTTGCACGTGTTCAATTGCAGAAGACCAATATCTAAAATAAATCCTTTAAGGAGTAGAAAATGAGTGATCAAAACCAATCAAAATCTGAAACAAATGTAGGCAGGATGGCGCTGATAGTCTTGCTGATATTTCTGGGAGCGTTTGCCCTGGTTCTTATTGGAGCATTAATTGGCAATCTTGTGATAGGCGGAAACACTGCCGATGCAAACGACCCAACCGTTGAAGTACCGCCTCCTGCACAAGGCGCGCCTTATGCTGAGGCCAATACCCATGTAAATGTGCGCAGCGGTCCCGGTACAGAATATCCAATTTACGGAATCGCCTCCCCGGGTCAAACGGCAGAGATAACCGGCATAAGCCAGGACTTCAACTGGTATGCTATAAAGATCCCCAGGGAAGTCAATCCCAGCGGACAGGGCTGGGTATCGGCTGACTACACGACCGCTTACAACATCCAGCAGGTGCCGGTGCTGCCGCCTCCACCTCCGCCGCCGGTTGTGAAACCGTAAAATCCCTGACCCAAGCGGCGCCTACGAAATAACAACCGATATATCTATCGTGCGGTCCGCTCCCAGCAACCAGTCTGAGAGTTACAGAAAAGCGCCGCTTGGGACAAAAATCCAAATTGTGAGTATCGGTGTGGACAGCGTCTGGTATGCAGTATCTATCCCAACCGAAGTACCATCCGACGATACCGGCTGGATCAATGCCAGATATATAGGGGTATGCAGCGCGCAGGGTATACCGGCCAGTGGGCAGATAATCAACGCGGCGCTGTGTAGAAAGTGTAGGGCTGGTCCTGGTAATAATGGTACACGGCCCGCTGGGGAAAGCTGCTGATAACACCCCCATCCACTTCCGGCCCGCGTGTAATGATGAAGATAAAAGGCGTATCAAAGTAAGGGCTGGCAAGCTCGATCAATGTCCCATATTCTATCCAGTACTTCTGGGGGTGAACAATCACCAGGGCTGGAGCCAGTTCCTGTGCGGCATGCGTTAGAAACGGCTCCATATGTTGGCGGGATACGCCGTAAAGCCCCCTCATTTTATCCAACCGCAGCGGTGTGTAGGCAATCAAGTTGTAAGTTACCAGCGCAGCCAATAAACCTGTCACGATCAACGGACGGGCACGCTTCCATCCAGCATAATGCGGCCATGGCTCCGCCAGGCGCAGCGGCCAGCCGGCCAGAAAGGTGATACCGGCCGCGCTCAACAGCGTATAGCTGTAGAGGCCCTCGTAAAAATAACGCGGTCCGAACAGCGAAGAACCGATCCAATAAGCAAAGTAAAACAGCACCAGGCTGGGGAACACACTCCCGATTAATAAACCGCGCCAACTGCGCTGTTTGAGCACAGCGACCAATCCAAACGGTAGGAATATCCACGAATAACCCAGCCAACCGAACAGGTCATGGTGGCTCACCCGCAGACTGTGGCGGGTGTTAATCCATGCCTGGCGCAGGGTGTGCCCCTCTGGTCTGCGCCCATATCCAGGACCAAAGCCAAGCCGGTCATATTCCCACCACAGCGTATACGGGTTGAGCAGCGGGTCTCCGGTCAGGTAATACTGCCACAGCAGGTGCAGCCCGCCAAAAGCGAGCAATATCGCTCCGACCAGCAGAAGCAGACGGCGCGTGCTCCAATCCCGGATTATAAACAGGTAAATGCCGTGTATTCCAAACGGCAGCGCGACTGCCACTGCGGTAAACGGTCGTGTCATGGCCAATAACCCAAGGCACAGCGCGGCTGCGAGGGCCGGCTTCCATAGCTTTACCTCCGCAGGCGCTTTCTCCCCGTTACCAATTTCCCCCTGTTCATCAAAAGCGTGCAGCCAGGCAAGCGCAAATCCGGCACTCAATACGAGCCCCATGGGGTGCGATAGCAGCGAGCCGGTGTTCATCAAGAAAAAGGGGGATGTTAACATCAATCCGGCAGCCAGCACACCTACAGTCTCGCTGAAGACGCGTTTGCCCAATAAATAAACCAACCACAAACCCAGACCGCCCAGTATGGGGTTAACCAGGTGTCTGAGGTTGAGAAGCTCGCCCAAAGCCAGCACAGCCGGCCAGCCCAGCGGATACTTTCCAAAACGATAGCCTTCGTAATCGACTACAAATGGCACAAGGAAGCTCTTCTCCCCGGGCGGTTCCGGCAGCTTGACATGCCCGCCAGCCATAGCCTGCGACTGCCAGACATACGCCATCTCATCTTCCAGGTGCGCCATTCGCTCAAATATACGATCGTGGACGAGGAAACCTGCTGCAACGGCTAGAAAACTGAGGATCAGGGCGATGCGGTCAGCGGTGGACATAGTAGCAGGGGATAAGGGATAGGGGGTAGGGGATAGGGTGAAAACGGTTAAACGAATAGTAGTTGTATATCAGGCGCCTACCTGGCGCAGTGCTGCCAGGGCGGCATCGTGTAAGTGACCATTTGAGCCCAGGACACCCCGGTTGGTCTCCAACTGGCGTCCTTTAGAGAAGTCCAACGGTTTTCCATCCAGATCGGTAATCCTGCCGCCAGCCTCTTCCAGGATCAGCGAGCCGGCTGCCTGGTCCCATATCATCTCGCGGTAATCAAGCCTGGAGGGGGAGAGCAGGCGTAAATACAATTCGCCCTCACCTGCCGCCAGCAGGGAATACTTGGCCTGGCTGTCCATGCGCACCGGCTCTACCTTAACTCCGAGCGCACCGGCAAACAGGTCGATCTGGTTCACATTGGTATGGCCGGATTCAAACGAGCGCAGGATGCGCGCCCGGGTTGGATCAATTTGATCAGAAACGTGCAGTAGCAATACGTACCTGTTCCTGCCATCTTACTTCGTTCAGTTGCGTCTGTGCTGACCACGGCACACACGTCCTGCTCGAGCCAATCGGCCAACTGCATTCCTTGTGACAAACTGATCGGCGCACCATCATCCGGGACGATTTGGCGGTAGCGGCGTTGGGCAATATCGAGGCGGTCCATCTCGGGTTCTCCGTATTTCACGACAGCATTACGGTCGGTTCTGCAGATTGAAACTTCCGTCACACCCATTATCCCACAATGCGGTCACCGAGCGCAAGAGGAGAAAATGCCTTGATATCAACGATATCAGGCGGCAGTTACGCCCTTGGGCCGACTCGGAAGCGATCTCGTGAACGATCTCGTCACGAGATCGCTGCGAGATCGCACGCTGCTATCGTTGGAATCATGCAGCACCGGTGGATGGTTGCCCGGACGACGGGCAGGCGTCCTTGCCGATCCAATCGCATGACCAACAACGCACGCACGGCCCCGTGGACAGGACCCTTCTTTCAACGCGAGACGCGGCCCAACGCCTGGGAATTTCCCGGGCGAGCCTCTACGACTGGCTTGCCCAGTCGAATGCTGGGACGTTCGTTCTGCGCGGTCGGCCCGTGACCATCGACTACCTTCAGGGCGGCGCCAAGGGGCAAGGGAGAATCAGAATTGAAGCCGGCGAGGTCGAACGGCTGAAGGAGTTGATGCGGGTCCGACCACAGCCGGCCCGGCGCCGTCGATCGCCGAGACCACAACAACATTTCCCTGGTATCACCGTCGAGCTTGGCCGGCCCGATCATTAGCGAGGCTCACCTGCACCGATGGCTGCCCACAACGGATCCTGATAGTGCTGCCCCCACTCCCGCCCGTAGTGATCGAACGCCACCTTCGGCGTGTCCCCCATGAACTCGGCCAGTGTCTCGATCGAACAGCCGGCACCATCGTTCCAATAGCCGGAGAGCATCCGGTGGGCAAACGTATGGCGGCAGGTGTAGCACGAGTAGGCCTTCCGGGCAGGATCCTCGTCCCAGCCGAGCTTACTCTTGATCGCGAGAAACGGCCCACGCCCGTTACCTTCTTCCAGCCTCGGCCCTTCGTGTTCCGCAGCAGCGGGATCCCCGATCCCTTCGGCGCCGTTTCCATCAGGCGGCGAGTTCGCTCCGCGACTTCCATCCGCACGGGGATCTTTCGCGTCTTCCCTGTCTTCGACGAAAGCACGCGCCACATCATGCCACGGTCGGTCTCTTCAACGTCATCGGCGGTCATTCGGGCCAATTCGCAGAAGGGCGCAGGCCGGTGTGGATCGCCGTGAACAGGAATTCGCCAAACACGTCGTCCGTCGCGGCGTAAGTCGCCTCCTCGTCTTTCTCGCTGAAGGAATGAAGTCGGGGCCGCGACGGTGGCTTCTTCAGGCCCTTTAGCGAATGGGGAATATCGTACATCTGTTGGGCGTGGTTCAACGCGGCCAGCACATTGGTGATCGCATTGCGGCGCGTCACCGGGGATCGCCAGGTCTTGTGCATCTCAACCCAATGGTCGACATGCCCTTTCCGGAGCTGTGAAACGGGCAACGCACCACAGTAGCTGCAGAGTCGTTCAGGTGACGTACGACCGCTTCGCGGTAGTCCTTCGCTGAGCGTGCCGTTGGCGGCACCTCGCGTGCAGTACTCGATGTAATGGGAGCAGGCCTGGCCACCGGCCAATCGTCCTCCCCGCTGGGGTCGACCGCCGGGCGCCAGCTGGCCGCGACCTTGACTCGCGCCAGCGCCAATTCCGCAATGTGGCGGTTGTCCTTGCCACGAATCGGCTTGCCATGCTCGTCGACCAGCGGCACGCGACGCTTCGTGCCGGGCGGCGTATAGTACCAGCGGTCGGTCTGCTTCCAGTGCCAGGCCGAACCACGTGGTCGGCGTCGCTGTTCACTGCTTGTTCCATGTTCGATCGATCCCCCTTGCGATCGGGCGTCGGCGTTATGTTACGCCGATTTCCGCGTGCGCCTTCCGGGGCTTTCCCTTGGTCGCAGTTTCTTGCGTTTCCGGTCGTGGAACTGCTCTTGGTGCGACGTGTCTTTTTCTTCGCGGTCGCCGATCGGCGCCGTTTCTTGCACGGTAGCCTTCGGTCCCTCGCCGATCGCCGCCCAAAGTGGATCCTGATAGTGCTGCCCCCACTCCCGTCCGTAGTGGTCGAAGGCCACCTTCGGCGTATCACCGATCAACTCGGCCAGCGTCTCGATCGAACAGCCCTCGCCGTTCGTCCAGTAGCCAGACAGCATCCGATGGGCGAACGTGTGTCGGCAGGTGTAGCTGGAGTACTTCGTCTTCACCGGATCCTGGTCCCAGCCCAGCTTCTTCTTGATGCTTGATGAACCGGACCACGCCGGTCGTTCTTTTCCAGGGCCTTCCTTTCGTATTCCGCAACAAGGGAAGCCCAGATCCCTTCGGTGCGGTCTTCATCAATTCGCGGGTCAACTTCGCCACCTCGGGCCGCACCGGGATCTTGCGGGTCTTCTTCGTCTTCGACGAATACACACGCCACATCATGCCCCGGTCCGTCTCCTCAACATCGTCGGCCGTGATGCGGGCCAACTCGCAGTACGGCCGCAGGCCCGTATGGATCGCGGCGAAAAGGAAGTTC
>CAVWDI010000022.1:0-5731 GCA_963753725.1 uncultured Chloroflexia bacterium
ACCGTATCGTTCCGCTTTCTTTTAATAGCAAGAATTTGATATAGGAATCGTTATTTACAGGTTAGGTGTCTGACTCCCCCGTGCTGGTTCGTTTGAACTTGTTTCCGTTCTAAAATATAGATTATTGTTTCTACTTTCGTGAGTTAAACCTTCTCAAATTCAGCAAGTAAGTCTAACATTGTGATTGGTACATATTTTGGGGACAGATCACTTTCTCACATTAAAATGATCAGATTGTGGCCGCTGCCGGAGATTATCGTCAATCAACTGAGGGGATTGGCGTTATTTCTACTGCTAATATCACATACGCGTAAAATTGCCAGTTATAATTCGGTAATCGACGCCCAGCATCAAGGGCGCAGATTTCTTTCCGGAAAAACTACTTTGATCCCTTCATATATAAGATCACACTATTACAGGAGCGCCTATGTCTCGTTTAATTCCAGCCGCAGAACGTATCAAGCGTGCCCGCGATTTTATTCAACAAGCTCGCAACCTGCCTGTGCCAGCCGAAACCGGTAAATTTGATTTTTCTTATATCGCCAAGGTAAAGGATCTCTTGCGGCAGGCGCGTGACCTGGTCAAATTTATCCCCAATAGCCCAAGTGCGAGTGATGAGATGAAAAAACGAGGTGAAGAAAATATTCGAAGAAGCTGACCAGGCTAATAATGATATCTTGCATTGAATGGCTTATTTGGTTTCTAGATAAATCCAGCTCTTGACATCCAATCTTCTCTTCTGGGACTATAACAATACTATGAAATAATTGGCCATATGCAATTGTGATATATAATACTAATTAGGGACAATTGTGATCTTTCTGGGGCGGAAATGGGTCGATCTTCTTTGTATTACTTCGACATATTTCCTTCCGCTAATAATAATCTACGGCCAGTTATCTTGGGGAGGCACTTCAATGAATCACAATCGATTATTCAGTCATATTCTTGTCTGTGTTCTTGTTTTATTCGCTGGTTTTAGTTTAGCCTTAGCGCTGCCCCTGTTGGCGGAATCCCAAAGGGCGGTTGCCCGTAGTGAAACCGAGAAACCATCATCTCTATCTTCATCAACATGCTATGCCACACCGGACAATGGCACCACTGTTTTCAGCGACACTAACGCTGCTCCGGTGCAACCAGCGGTTGATGCAGCCTCACCAGGCAATACCGTCAAAGTAGCTGGAGATTGTGCAGGTGTGCAAACAAGTGCCGGTCTCACCCAGACGGTATACATCTCCAAGAGCCTGACACTTGAAGGCGGTCACATCCAAACCAACTGGTCGCTGGACCCAGATCCGGATACTTATACAACTACATTGGATGCATCCGGTGAGGGTAGAGTGATTGTTGTCACGGGGACGAATTATGTTACTTTAGAAAGTTTTTTCTTAACAGGGGGTAAGCCAAGTGGTGGATCCTTAAAATAACGATGGTGGAGGAATCTGGTCCAACAGTGAGTTTACCTTGACAAACTCAATCATTTTCAGCAACACAGCAAACAATGGTGGGGGTATGTACAATCTTAGTATCAGCCCAGTGTTGATTGATGTAACATTCTCAAGCAATTTGGCTGCCGTTGGCGGGGCGATGTTCAATCTTGGCAGCGGTGGCGAAGAAAGCAGTCCTGTGTTGACCAACGTGACCTTCTTTGACAACAATGCGGGCGAACAAGGCGGGGCGATGTGCAATACTGGATTCGAAGGTGAAAGCAGCCCCGAACTTACCAACGTTATTTTCTCCAGCAACACTGCGGGAGAAAATGGTGGAGGGATGTACAATTCGGGTAGCGGTGTGACAGTGACAGGAACATTCGACATCCTCTCGAACAACTCAATTGGGTCTGGCATCAGCAGTCCCAGGCTAACCAACGTCACCTTCTCAGGCAACTCGGCTGGTGATTATGGCGGGGCGATGTTCAATTCCGGCTTCGGCGGCGTTAGCCACCCGGAGATGGCCAACAGCATCCTGTGGAACAACCAGGACAGTAGCGGTATCGGCACGATTAACGCTACCAGATTCTTAACTGGCTCTGCTACCACTACCCTGACGCATAGCCTGGTGGAAGGTGCTGGCGAAAGCGGAATCAATTGGATTGGTGGCGATTATAAAGACGGCGGTGGGAATATCGATGAAGACCCGCTCTTTATCGAACCCATTTCCCCAACCACAACCCCTACGACTACTGGAAACCTGCGACTGGGAGAAGGCTCACCAGCCATTGACACTGGAAAAAACGACTTTATTACTTTAATCTTTGATCTGGATAATGAACCTCGCAAAAAGGACGGGGATGCAGATGGCACCACCACTGTTGACATGGGCGCATACGAAGCGCTGGGTTATTACCAATTGTCAGTGACAAAGACGGGCACGGGAGGTGGTCAGGTAACCAGTACTCCCGCCGGAATTGACTGTGGCAGTACTTGTAACGAATACTACCTGGAAGACAGCACCGTCACCCTTATGGCAGGTTCAGATGCAACTTCAACTTTCACCGGTTGGGGTGGCGTTTGCAGCGGCACAGAAAATTGTCTCATCAAAATGACTGGTGAAATGAACGTAACAGCCAATTTTGAAACCAATCCACAGCTAACGGTTTATAAAACAGGCATCGGTGATGGCACCGTGACCAGCTTGCCAAAGGGAATCTCTTGTGGATCAGACTGCAGCCAGGTATTCCCATACGGGACTTCCGTAAAACTATCCGCAGAACCAGATAATTACTCGATATTTAAAGGATGGAGCGGAGCTTGCGTTGGCAGCGGGGATTGTACAGTAATCATGAAAGATCACAAAAGTGTCACAACGATTTTCGAACTGAGAACAACTCCCTTCATTGTCTATTTACCGATTTCACTCGGTATAAAAAGCAGTACTGGTAAAACTTTTTCAGGTCGGGTGACAGACAGGGGCTTTCCAGTACAGGTATGGGTAGATTTATATTTCTGGGATGGGTTTAAGTGGTCGATTTTCGACTCAATCGTTTCAGATGCGAATGGCGAGTACAAGTTTAAGAATGTTCCGAGATTAACCGGGTATCAAACATACAGAATCGTTTATGAGAATTTATATGACTACGATGGCTGGTTGTGGTTCTGGGAATGCTGGGATGTTACATCGACAACAAACGATCCCAGCATGTACCAGTGTGATTTCGACATTGAAAATATCTACTTATATTCACCAGATGATGGGGCAACGGTTTCGCTGCCGCAAGATTTTTTATGGGTGCCGCGAGTTACAACTTCTGATAGTTACGTGTTAAACATCGCTGATCCAATTGATAATGATCCAGTGACTTGGACCGACCTGCTGGGATATGTTTATGGTATCAAATTAACAAGTCTACCTTCTGGGTTTTTCCCTTACACAGTATACGGCTGGTGGGTGGATGTCGCTGGACCAGATGGCTGGGGTACTTCATATTATTACAGGGACGTTACATTTCTCAACACTTACGGTCCTTCGAGTTCAAAAGATGGAACGCCTTCAATCAACCCGGATTTGCTGTGGTCGAATTATCAATACAAAAATATGAACAACCTTCCCCCCAGGCCAAAGTTTTCGGAAGGAATTGAGAATGGTAACAAGGAATAATAAAAATCAATCAGCGTTTCTTCGGTTGAGTTTTTTGATTTTCCAATACCAATAGTAGACATTTGAACTTTGCACAAATATGACTTTACTATTCTGCGCTAACCTGCTTCCTTCCAAGACATATCTATTCAAATCTCTCTTAGTACAATTAATGGATGGTTGCTCAAAAAGTATAATAAGAAACCACAGTAAGATGGAGGTACGCGAAACATGAAAAACAGGACTGGTGTGCAGGCAGGGACTTGCCCTGGCACATGGTACAAGGGCACTGTGAAAGAGGCATCGGGTGGTGGGTTTTACGGCGAAATTGTTGGCAATAAGGACCAACAAATCCATTACTTCAATATGGGTTACACACAATTCATGCCTCAGGGAAAAGGGGTTACCAAAGGTGAGACAGTCTCCTACGCGCCCTTTATACCGCCCAACCCGCGCGCTGGCAAAGTTGCCTGCATTCAATCCTGATAAAAACCTTGCTTTCAACAAGCAAATATTTTTTTCGGTATAGGCTTTCAGGGGAAGGTTTGGATGCGCCATCAATAAATACCGGAGACAAAATGTATTGATCAGGTACCCTCATCGATATATATCATAAAACGCGCATCGTTGATAGCAATAGGATGGAACACCAACCGTAGATTTAGGCGTCTTAAATAAATCGATTACCTGTACGCTGGATACCTACCAATGATATTCCTATAGACCTTGCGTTTTCTTTGAGTTCCCGCTGCTTTGTCTTCCTTTCCTATTGACAGATCGGGGAACTGCCATAGTACTGGAGGTCATCGGTTTATTCTTCAACATGTAAAAGGAACATTTTTACTTTGCACAAGTAGGACTTTACCACTCTTCGCTTACAGAAAACTACTCGCCAGGAGTGGTTTTCTTACCAATCTTCAAAATTACATCAAATCCAATCTGCGCATCAAGTTGTCATGGGGAGCATACACCAAACCTTGATCAACGCCCGAATATTTCTATTCAGTTTTTTACAGCTCATATCCAAGGGTTAATTAAATTAGGTAAATTTCTGCGCGTTTGCGGAGCAATGTTGCATCCCTACCCCGGTACGGAGTGGGGTACGGTGCGAAGCGCGGAGTCTGGTGCGGTTGGGGGTTCCTTGCGAATAAAAATGCGTGCTATTTTCCAGTTCCCATGTTCTTCAAAGTTCTGTGTGGGGCGGTTATAATGATTGCAGGAGGGAATAAAATGAAAAAGAAAACCAGGAAGGCGGAGCGCATTACGAAGCAAGCGCAGTTGAAGGTGCGGACAGGAATCAAGAGTGGCGAGGACGGGTGGGAATTTGCAGAAGCTTGTAGACAATATTGTGGAAACCAGGGTTATCCCCCTGAAAAATCCGAGTATGATTGTCGTTGTGATTGTTATCCTTAAAAGCTTCTTTGGTGAAAGGTATGACATTAAAATAGACAAGACATCCTCCAAAAGAAAGCAATTTATTGCTAGGACGAAACTTAAAGTTGGGGTAAGTAAATCTCTTCCAGCTGGACTGAATGATATCGGCTTCGGCGATTTTTCTGGAGCCGCATCACCTGTAGGTGATAATCAAGCAGCGGCAGCAGCGAGAGCAATAGAAGATTAAACACAAGCTTTGCGGAGCTGAGGTAGTTATATAACTTGAATCCTGAGGAGTATAAGGAGGATGTGTGATGTAAAAGAAAATCAAAAAAGTGGAACGGATTACCAAGCGCATACAATTTAGGGTGAGGTCAAGTTTGATTTCTGGTTTGGATCTCGTGAAAGCTTGTTAGACAAAGCGAGCCGCACACAGTGCGAAACAATGAGTGCTTCTCAATATATGAAATATTTAGATGATACTTGGAATCAACAAAGTGCAATAATCGTGGAATTAATTAGTACAAATAAAGGAGTAATTAGTAATTTCGGTAACTAATTGAATTACACCATGTGCAGCTATAATACATTTACCGCTGCTCCAGCTCCTCCTTGTTTATGGTTAGGCCGTCATGTATGCTACCATGACATCAAGCTGGGGCAGCGGCTTTTTATTGACTATTAATATTGCGCCAATGACTTGCGAAACAACCCAGGAATTGAATTAATATTTGACTTTAACCCATTGTGCTATATACTATGAATTAGTAACCAGAATTAA
>CAVWDI010000023.1:0-246560 GCA_963753725.1 uncultured Chloroflexia bacterium
ATTCCGGTGATGTCGATCGCGTGTTCCGGGTGATGCCGATCACCCAGACCGGTAATGGCGATCGCCAGTCAGGGGAGAGATGGCTGGATAGGAAATCATAACACTAATGATCGTTGTTCTTCAAGGGGGAATGGACTTTGCGCATGGAATCTCCTTTGAGTTCAAGTCGATAGGCGTTGTGGATGAGGCGGTCAAGGACCGAATCGGCGAGGGTGGGGTCGGGGATGCGGGCGTGCCAGTCCTGGACCGGGACCTGGGTGGCGACCAGGGTAGCGCCGCGGCCGTAACGATCGTCGAGGATCTCGAGCAGGTCTTTAGCTTGGGAGCGTGAGAGCGAGTCACGGAGCCAGTCGTCGAAGATGAGCAAGTGGGTGCGGGCCAGGGACCGCAGCAGCTGGGGATAGGAGCCGTCAGCCTGAGCGAGTTCGAGAGATTGCAGCAGGCGGGAAGTGCGCAGGTAGCGCACATTGAATTCGGCCTCACAGGCAGCCCGTCCCAATGCACAAGATAAGTAGGTCTTCCCCGTACCGGTGGCCCCGAGGACCAGCAAATTGAGATGGCGCTGGACCCATTGTCCCTGGGCGAGTTGCAGGACCTGGGCCCTTTTGAGGCCCCGCCCGGCGGACAGGTCGAGGTCGGCGATGGTGGCCTGGAGCGGGAAACGAGCGGACTTGATGCGGCGGCGCAGGCGGTTGTTGGCTCGGCGGGTGATCTCGATATCGACCAGTAAGCCGAGCCGCTCTTCGAAGGACAGTTCCGCATACTGGGGGTTTTGTTGCTGCTCTTCATAAGCGGTGCGGAAAGCGGACAGCTTGAGTTGGGAGAGTTTTTCCAGTAAGGGTTGGGTTAGCATAGGCAGCTCCTCAGTTGTAGTAGTTTTGGCCGCGAATGTTGTCATGCGCTGGCAGGGGGTTGTCGGGGGCGGGTTCCAAGGGCCGTTGGTCGAGCTTGTTCTTGAGAATGTTGTGCACTCCTTTGTAGGATTGGATCCCGGCGCTGTTGGCTCGTTGGCAAGCGGCTTCCAGGCGCTCCGGGGAGTAGCGTTTGGCCAGGCCGAGGACACCCAGGCAGGTGCGGTAAGCCTGCTCCGGGTGCCTGCGGGCATCGAGCGTCCGGCTGATGAGTTCGCTGGTCTGCTGGCCGATTTCTCTGGACCAGCGCAGAAAGCGCTCCGGCGACCACTGGCTGTAGAACTGGTGCTCGGGCGGCATGTGCACGCTGTGGGTTGAAAAGCGCCCTTTAGCCGTAGAACGGGGGTGAGAAGCCACTCTTTTGCGCTGGTAGTAGATTTCGACCATCTTTTCGGTGGCCCGGATGTTCACTTCCTTGCCGGTCAGGGTGTAGGGCACACTGTAGAAGTGCTTTTCAAAGGAGACGTGGTAGTCAATGTGCACGCGGGCTTTTTTCCA
This sequence comes from uncultured Chloroflexia bacterium, assembly GCA_963753725.1. GTDB lineage: Bacteria > Chloroflexota > Anaerolineae > Anaerolineales > UBA4823 > CAVWDI01. Next base: position 1,410 of record CAVWDI010000023.1, read on the forward strand.
GCGGGCAAACTCGTATGGCGTTTCCGGCAGCGGGACCAGGGCGGGTTGATCTACTTCGGCGAACATTTCCCGCCGCGATTGGCCTAGATGCTTCATCTCCCGCTGGTTGAGTTCGACCAGCAGTTCGGCAATGGCCTGGTTGAGCTCGACCAGGCTGAAAAAGGTCCGATCCCGCAGGCGGGCCAGGATCCAGCGCTCGACCACCTGCACACCCGCTTCCACCTTGGCCTTGTCCCGTGGTTTGCGCACCCGGGCTGGGACCACGGCGAGGCCGTAGTGACAGGCGAAGTCCTGGTAGGTGGGGTTGAGGTCTGGCTCGTACAGGTTGGGGCTCTTCACCCCTGCTTTGATATTGTCCGGCACCAGGATGGCTGGCACACCACCCAGGAATTCGAGCGCCCGCACGTGCGCCGCAATCCAGTTGGGTAGGCTCTGTGACCAGTGCGCTTCCGCATAAGTGTAGTTGCTGGCACCCAGCGTGGCCACGAACACCTGCGCTGCCCGGATTTCGCCTGTCTGCGGGTCTACCACGGACACCGTCTGCCCGGCGTAGTCGACGAACAGCTTCTCCCCGGCCTTGTGTTTCTGCCGCATGGTGGGGTTGAGCTGCTGCTTCCACTGCCGGTAGCGGTGACAGAACTGGCTGTATCCGTATCCATTGGGATGTTCCTGGCGATACTCCACCCATAGCAAGCTCAGGGTCACGCCTTTGCGCTTCAGTTCTTTGTTGACATACTGCCAATCCGGCTGGGGGATCTTCCGCCCGTAACCCCCTTTCGCCGGGAACAAGCGGGCTTCCAACTGCTCGGTAGTCATCCCTTCCGGCAGCGGCCAACTCAGCCCCGCCGCTTTGGCGTGCGTGCTGTACTCACTCACCGTGCTGGTTGATACCCCGCAGCTCTGGGCAATCTCCCGGTGGGTCAGCCCCACTTCAAATTTCAAACGTAGGATTTCTTCAATTTTTCTCATGGATAGACTCGCTTGGGACATCTCTTCCTCCTCAGTTTTGTTCCTGAGAAGGATGCCCTATTTATTCGAGTTTATCCAGCTATCTTCCCCGCTCTTTTTCTCCCGATACAGCGATCGGCATGACCGGAATCACTGATCGGCATGAAACGGAATCAGCGATCGGCATGAAACGGAATCACTGATCGGCTTAGCCCGGATTATGCACTTTTAACGAAGGGTACTGATATCAAACCCTTAAAAATGGTATAATGAATTTGCTGAGTATATAAGGCACAAAGGACACAACATAAGGATAACTTGTGGACTTTGTGCTTTTATGATGATTGAATTGTGTCTTGCGAAACCCCCACGAAACTCAGTATATATTAAAACCACTGCTCAAAGTGATATGGACTTGAAGTATGTCTTCAAACGATAATTTATTAAATAAACTCTCTGGCATAGAAGAACGATACGCAGACCTAAATAACCTGTTGATGGATGTCGGCGACGATTACCAGCGCGCCGCTGAGCTTGGCATCGAAAGAGCCGAGCTCGAACCGATTGTTAATCTTACCCACAAATACCGGCAGATTCTGGAACAGCAGGAAGAGGCCAGGTCCTACTTGAATTCATCGGATGATGAGCTGCAAGCCCTGGCGGAAGGGGAGATTATCGAGCTGGAACCGCAGATTAGTGACCTGGAACTGAAGATCAAGACCATGCTGCTGCCGAGCGACAAGCGTGACCAGCGCAATGTGATTATGGAAATCCGCGCCGGTACTGGCGGTGATGAAGCCGCAATTTTCGCGGCGGATTTATTCCGCATGTACAGCCGCTATGCCGAACACCAGAAATGGGCGGTTGAAGTGCTTTCATCCAACCAGATCGGCGTAGGCGGTTATAAAGAAGTTGTGTTTATGGTGAAAGGAAAGGGCGCTTTTTCACGCTTGAAATACGAATCGGGGGTCCACCGCGTCCAGCGGGTACCCATCACTGAATCGCAGGGCAGGCTGCATACCTCCGCCGCCACCGTAGCAGTACTGGCTGAAGTTGATGAGGTGGAAATTCAAATCCCGGAAGATGACATCCGTATGGATGTATATAAATCTGCCGGCGCCGGCGGTCAGAGTGTGCAAAAAAATTCCACCGCCGTCCGGTTAACCCACGTCCCCACCGGGATGGTTGTGCAGTGCCAGGACGAACGCTCACAACTGCAAAACAGAACCAGAGCGATGAGCATTCTGCGCGCCCGCTTATATGAGATCGAAACAGAGAGGCAGCGCCAGGAAGTCGACCATGAACGCCGTTCACAGGTCGGCACCGGTGAACGCTCCGAAAAAATCCGCACTTACAATTACCCGCAATCACGTGTGACCGACCACCGCATCAATTATTCATCCCACAACCTTCCGGTAGTCATGGAAGGAAGCCTGGACGATTTTATCGATGAACTAGCCGACCCGTGACGAAGCGGACCGCCTGGCAGCCGCCGGCCTGATTGAATGAGTACCATATAACCAATTTATCCGCTGTATTATATAGCTTCATTGTCCCAGTTATCTGAAATACTACCCGACCTTCACCAGCGCCTGAAACCCCTCAGCGAAACGCCGCTGCTGGATGCCCAGGTCCTGTGCGCCTTTGTTTTAGAACGGCCGCGCGCCTGGATTCTGGCCCACCCTGAAGCCGCCATAACCCCATCACAACTAAAAAGCCTTCACGAATACCTCGAACGCCTGGTAAGTGGTGAACCTTTGCCCTACATTTTGGGTCGCTGGGAATTCTATGGGTTGGATTTCAAGGTAACTCCAGATACGCTTATTCCCAGACCAGAGACCGAATTGCTGGTCGAACACGCCCTCCTTTGGCTGGGGAATAATCCCGATCTCTACATGGTTGCCGATATTGGAACCGGATGTGGCTGTATTGCGGTCTCGTTGGCGGTAAATAAGCCTGGTATTTGTCTGCTGGGGTGTGATATTTCATTTGCCGCTCTGCGAATTGCAAAATCCAATGCCCGCTGCCACTGTCTCAACCAGACCATATCATTCATACAATGCGACCTGATTCCGCCGGTTGAGGTAAAATTTGATCTTATATGCGCAAACCTGCCGTATATCCCCTCCAGCAGACTGCCCTCCTTGAAAGTCACAGACTGGGAACCAGTAATTTCCCTGAATGGCGGAACCGATGGTCTGGACCAGATTCGCGGTCTGCTGGCAGCGTTGCAAGGTAGGATTTCAAACAACGGGGCTGTACTTTTAGAAGTCGATATATCCAATGCTGCCCAGGCAGCAAACCTGGCTCGCCAGATTTACCCGCAGGCAAACGTTCAGGTAGTACAAGACCTATCTGGACGGGACCGTTTGCTAAGTGTATATATATAATGTTCTCCGGGTGCAGTGCGCCCCATACTGCAAATAACTTATGTCCACATTCCTATCCAAACTTTTACCTTTATTTATCTACCCCTTAGGGCTTTCTGTCATTCTGTTGATTGCCGCGCTAATTTTAGCGAGGAAACCGCGCATTACCCGTATTTTGCTGATCTTCGCTGTTCTGATCCTGTGGCTGGGGAGCACCCGTTGGGTGGCATTTGGACTGGCGCGTTCTTTAGAATGGCGTTACTTCCCGCCCCAGCATATTCCCAAATCCGAGGTTATCGTCGTACTGGGAGGCGCCACAGAGGCGGAGCACTACCCACGCCCGTCCGTTGAAGTGAACAGCGCCGCTGACCGCCTGTTTTACGCAGCCCAGTTGTACCATCAGGGCTCAGCGCCGTTTATTTTACTCACCGGAGGCCGCATACCCTGGATCTCTCCAGTTAATCAGGACAGTTCTCCCGCACATGAAATGGCAGCCCTTTTGGGAATGATGGGGATACCGGCAGGTGACATGTGGTTGGAAAGCGAATCCCTTAACACATATGATAATGCCGTCTACAGCCGGGAGATATTAAAATCAAAAGGATTGACGGATATTTTGCTGGTCACCTCCGCCTCCCATATGCCGCGTGCGGTGAAATTATTTGAAGCCCAGGGATTTAATATCACCCCGATGCCTGCTGATTATACAGTCACCCGGGAGTCCTGGGATCAGCTGACACACGGGAGCCTAAAATCCCAAATACTGAATTTGATCCCTGGCGCCAACGATCTATCCTTGACAACACGAATGTTGAAAGAGTATGTTGGTATGGTATATTACACGCTTAGAGGATGGCAATGAGCACACCACTAAAAGATGCCCGTATACTGCTCGGCGTAACCGGTTCAATCGCTTGCTATAAAGCCGCCGACCTGGCTTCAAAACTCCACCAGGCCGGCAGCCTGGTCGATGTAATCCTGACCGGTTCTGCCGAAGCGTTCATAACTCCCCTGACTTTTCAATCAGTCACAGGCCGCCGGGCTTATACCGATACCGATTTGTGGGGCAGCCAAGGACATGTCCTGCATATTGGGTTAGCCAAGGAGGCTGATCTGCTGGTAATTGCGCCCATTACAGCCAATACCATCGCTAAACTATCGCACGGAGCCGCCGATAATCTGCTTTCCCTGACCGCGTTATCTGCCAGCTGCCCGCTTTTAATTGCTCCCGCCATGGACGGCGGTATGTACTCCCATCCCGCTACCCAGGCCAACATTAAAATCCTGGAGCAGCGCCAGGTGAAAGTGGCTGGGTCCAGCGCAAGGTCATCTGGCATCCGGTTAGCTGGGATAGGACGCATGCTGGAACCTGAGCAAATATTTGACCACACACGCCGTATCCTTGCGCGAGGCGGAGCGCTCGATGGTCGCAAACTAGTCATAAGCGCCGGTCCTACCCAGGAACCGTTCGATCCAGTGCGTTTTATCAGCAACCATTCATCCGGTAAACAAGGTTTCGCATTGGCGCAGGCAGGGCTTGATTTAGGGGCTCAGGTGACGTTATATCAGGTCCGGTCAACCTGCGGACCCCCGGGTGGAGCGCACAGAGTTAATGTTCAAACCGCGGCTGAAATGCTGGAGGCGGTGATGAGCAGCATCCAGGATTGTGATGCCTTAATAATGGCGGCTGCCGTTGGCGATTTTTCTCCAGCAGATTTCTCGGATAGCAAGATTAAAAAGGGGTTTCCGGCGTCCGAAATCAGGCTAAAAAATACACCCGATATTCTGGGTGAGGTCGCAAAAAATAAAGACCGCTGCCGCAGACCATTGGTGACCGTCAGGATTCGCGGCCAAATCGCAGGATTTGCTCGCTAATGCGCACAGCAAACTGCAGGCAAAGAATTTAGATTTGATCGTCGCCAATGATATTACCGCTGAAGGCGCCGGTTTCAAAGTTGACACCAACGATGTACACCTGGTTTACCCGGACGGCAGCAGCCAGGATTTGCCGCTTATGAGTAAAGCGGAGGTAGCTCAAACCGTAATGCAGCGCATCGTTGATATTTTAGGGGATCAGTCGGATTGATTTTGCAGAAGGTATATAATTAACACAAAATATTCCATGGAAACTATTCTACATATTTGTGAGCGTGCAGATTGGGCAATTGCCCTGAAGAACGGCAGCTATCAACCAGCCTCTCTCCAGAGCGAAGGTTTTATCCATTGTTCTACCCCCAGCCAAATCTTGGATGTAGCCAATTCCTTTTACACAGGCCGCCAGGATCTCCTGCTACTTTGGATCAATCTTGATGATGTGCAAGCCGATATCCGTTGGGAAAAACCGCTTGGTCCCGCCTTCCCGGAAGATATAGACACAGCGGAAGATTTTCCACATATTTACGGTCCGCTCAACCCTGATGCGGTTGCAGCGGTAGATGAGTTCCCGCCTGACACGGATGGAGTATTTCACTTACTGCAAAGGTAATTTAATAAATATCAAGAAGTGAAGGAGTCTTAAATGGAATTGAAGGTCGGTCAGGCTGCGCCTGATTTTATACTCGAAAGCCATCAGGAAAACAATATCCGCTTGAGTGATTTTGCCGGCGAGAAGAACGTTGTTCTGGCTTTCTTCCCGCTGGCCTGGACCCCGGTCTGAACGCAGCAGATCCCATCTTACGAGGCTGCCTTAGATCGTTTTGATGGGGTCAAGACCCAGGTTCTGGGTCTGAGTGTTGACAGTGTTCCAAGTTTGCAGGCCTGGTCTGAGAGCCTGGGAGACATAAGCTACCCGCTGTTGAGCGATTTTTACCCCCACGGTTTTGTCGCTGAAACCTACGGCGTCCTGCAGGAGGACGGTAGGTCAGAACGGGCAATTTTTGTGATCGACAAAATGGGTATCATCCGCTACATTGACATACACGACATCGATGAACAGCCGGATAACGAAGTATTATTCCAGGTTCTGCACGAAATAGAACCAGAAGCAAAGGAAACCAAATCAACCAGGGTTGAATCAAGTGATCAAGGTGCGGCCGTGACGCTTCCTGTTGAAACAGGACCAGAAGTCCTACTGTACTGCACTTCCTGGTGTCCTTCCTGCCGCAGGGCGCGCATCTATTTAAAGTCCCACCGCATTGCTTTCACAGAGATCGATATCACCACCGACCGGGAGGCCGCCACGCGTGTGCGTGGATGGGCGGACGGGAATGAAACCTCGCCAACCTTTGAAATTGACGGCACCATTGTTGTAAATTTCGATCGTGACCGGCTGGATGAAGTATTTGGGTTCGAAGACTGAACCTTTAACGCGCTTTTACGATATAAGGGAAAACCACTTCGGGTGGGACGACTTTCAGGTTGACTGGAACGACCACCATCTTTTGATCCGGATCGTTACAGGTGATGTAGGTAGATGATTAAGATCACAGAGGATATATACATCGATGAATCCGGCATCACCATTGACTACATCCGCGCTTCCGGACCCGGCGGGCAGAATGTAAACAAAGTCTCATCCGCCGTCCAACTCCGTTTCGATGCGAACACAGCCTGCTTGCCGGATGATATGTTGGCGCGCCTGCAAACCAATGCCAAGAACCGAATTAATGAAAAGGGAGAACTGGTCATCCATGCAAATCGCCACCGCACCCAGGAACGCAACCGCCAGGACGCATTAAACCGGCTGGTAACAATCCTGGTTGCCGCAGCCAAAAAACCAAAACCGCGCCTGAAGACCCGCCCTTCGCGTGCTGCTAAAGAGCGCCGCTTAGAGGAAAAACGCCGGCGCAGTGAAATAAAAAAGAAGCGGCATGATATCCCTTACCAGTAGAATATTGGTTTCCGTAGGACAAGTTCGCCGCGAAGCGTCTCCTGGAGGCAACTTGTCCTACAAACAGTCCTACAAACAGATCACATGCACCTCACCCGGGCCATGTACCCCAATGGTGAGGGTCATCTCGATATCCGCAGTGCGCGAGGGACCGCTGATCAGCGAAACATAAGCTGCCTCTCGCACCTCCTGAAGCGCGAGAACCTGCGGGAGAGTTCCGTAGATATCCTCTTTCCGCAGGATTGCAATATGCACTTCAGGCAGTAAAGAACTGGTTTGCGGGCGCCCTGCACCGCTCGCCAGCAGCAGCGTGCCGCTCTCTGCCACCGCCGCATCCACACCGGTCAATCCCGCTCTGATATCCGGGTGCGGTGCGCTCTGAACTACTATCCCCGCTGACCTCAGCCCATCCAGCAAGCCCGCCGGAAATTCGCTCCCATCCCACACTTGCAGTCTTTCAATGTGCCTCTCTTTGAGGATTGAAGACACTTTTCCAGGCAACTTCATTCTCTTTACACATGCTGAAAGAACCTTGCAGTGCCTCAAGTTCTTCTGCGAAACGCTGGATCAAATCTTCAGTTGGAACAAAAGAATGTGGTGATTGCTGCCCGATAGAAATGCTGTCCGCATCGTCCCTTTTATCTACGGACCGGACTGCAACTGTCTCTACCCCATTTCCGCCCGGCAGATCACCTTTTTGATGGTACACATCTCGGAATGGTTTTGGAGCCGGCCGGGGAAAATCGCGCCCGTAACCCCAGCCGGTTATCCCGGGCAGCCGCATCCATTCAGACCTGGGAAATACCAATCCCGCGGCAAGTCCTGCCAATCGCTGAACCGCAGCAAACCGTGTGGGAGAAACCGCTGCCCATGTGTAAAGGCGTAGACCTAAATTTAGACCCCAGGGGACTTTTTGAGGTCTGTTAAGGCTGATAACTTCATCTGATTCGGTGTCGATTTAAATCTATCTCACCCGCCCGCACTTTTAGCAGCAGTTTTGGCAGATCGATATCCACAGGACAGGCCTCTTTACAGGCGCCGCATAAACTGGAAGCGCGCGCCAGGTGACTGAATTGCGCGGCTCCGAGCAAACCCGGTGACACGACTGAACCGATCGGTCCGGGATAAGTTGTGACCCGGCCTTTATCGCTCACATATGCATGCCCGCCGATTTCACGGAAGACCGGGCACACGTTCAGACAGGCGCCGCAGCGAATACAGTATAAGGATTCCCGTAAAGGTGAATTGCGCACCCGAGAACGTCCATTGTCCACCAACACCAGATGGCGTTCTTCAGAGCCATCCGGCTCGCCGTTTTTGCGCGGCCCATTGATAATACTTGTGTAAACGGTCATCTTCTGTCCGGTAGCCGAGCGCGGCAGCAGGTACAGCATCAGCGCCAGATCATCGAACGTCGGCACCAATCGTTCGATGCCCATCAAAGCGATATGAACCCGCGGTAGGGTGGTGACCATGCGTCCATTGCCTTCGTTCGTAACCATACATAACGATCCGCTCTGCGCCACACCAAAATTTACTCCGGAGATCCCGATATCAGCCTCCAGAAAGGTCCCCCGCAGTTCTTCCCTGGCCGCTGCTGTGAGTTCGGAAATATCCTCCGTATAAGGAATATTCAGCTTATCCTGGAAGATATCCGCAACCTGCCCTCGCCGCAAATGGACCGCAGGAGTGATGATATGGGAGGGCGGTTCCCCCAGCAGTTGGATAATATATTCACCCAAGTCTGTCTCCACGACATTAACCCCTGCCTTTTCCAGCGCCGGGTTGAGGTGGATTTCCTCGCTGACCATCGACTTGGATTTTGCGACGGTGCTGGCAGAATTTGAACCGGTAATGTCCAGCACAATCTGCACGGCGTCCTGCGCGCTTTGAGCGCGGTGAATGATAAATCCGTTACCCTGCGCCCGGTCAATAAACTGCTCCAGGTATACCTCATGGTTGTCAATTACTTCAGTTCTTACCGCATGTGCTCTGCGGCGCATGACCTGCAGGTCTTCGGGCAGGGATTTGTATGCGCTTTCGAAAGCGCTTATACGCCGCTCGGCATTGCCGTCCAGAGCAGACTGCAAGTTCTCATTGGCTAACGCGTTCCTGATTTGTTTGCGGAATTGTGATGGCATGGGCGTCTATAAGCGTAGGGGATAGAAAGTTTATTAAGCAGCTTCCGGTTGTACTCGATTAGCCAGCAGTTCGGCAATGTGTACAACTCGTTGTGGTTGGCCGCGCCGCTGCAGTCCGCCATTAATATGGGTCATGCAGCCCGCGTCGCTTGAAACAACCAGAGCTGATCCACTCTTTTCAATATTCTTAATTTTTAAATCCAGCATCGCGTTGGAGATTTCGGGATGTTCTACGGAGAACACGCCGCCGAATCCGCAGCATTCACGACTATGGGGCAGTTCCACAAACTGCGCCCCTTTTACATTTGAGAGTAGTTGGCGGGGTTGGCGGTGGACTCCCAGATCACGCAGCAGGTGGCAGGAAGAATGATATGTGAACGTGCCGTTAAAATGCGCCCCGACATCTGAGACGCCCAGGTAATCCACAATGTATTCGGTCAGCTCAAACGTCCTGTCCGCCATCGATTTTGCCCGTTGATACCAATCCTTATCGCCCTTAAATAACTCGAGATACCCGTGCCGCACCATCGCCGTGCATGAACCGGAAGGCACAACGATGGGACCCGTCGTTTTTTCAAATACCTCGATTGTGTGCTGCGCAACAGGACGCGATTGGGCCCGCATTCCCGCGTTAAACGCTGGCTGACCGCAGCATGTCTGCCGGGTTGGAAACGCCGTACTTACACCCAGGCTCTCCAGCAGGAGCACTACCGACTCTCCAATCTCCGGGTAGAGCGTGTCTACGATACAGGTTATGAACAGTTGTGCGCTTTCTTTCATACGGGCACTATTTTATCTTCACTTCAAGCGCACGACAAGCGTAGGATAAGATTAAGAACAGCTCGATTTGACCTTCAAAATCGATCGATTATGGTATCATTCAGGTTTGCACAATTCAGGTTCGAAGGCAATAATTGTACATAATCTTATACCTGAAGGTAGGTTTTTAATTACAAAAATATGTCAATAAACCAAGCTCAAATCCCTAATCATTTCAGTCTTCCTCGCCGCATAAACCGCCTGGGCGAGCTCGCCTACAATTTATGGTGGACCTGGAATCCTGACGCCCAACGACTGTTTTTACGCATCGATAGGGAGTTATGGGAAAGGACCAATCACAATCCGATCCTGTTTCTTCGTAAGGTCGAACGGTCAAGTTTGAATGCGGTTACCAATAACCGTTATTACATGGATTTTTACGATCGCAATATGCGCGAATTCGACCAGTACATGAACCCGGAAAGTACCTGGTTCTCACAAAACTATCAGGAGCTTGAAGGCAGCCAGATCGCCTATTTCTCCATGGAGTTCGGACTGCACGAGACCCTGCCCATTTATGCTGGCGGTCTGGGTATACTCTCCGGCGACCATACTAAAGAAGCCAGCGATTTGGGGCTGCCGTTTGTGGCTATTGGTTTTTTCTACACCGAAGGTTATTTCACCCAACACATCTCCGAAGACGGCTGGCAGGAAGCCCGCTATACAGTGCATCCGTTTGAAGATCTGCCTGTAATACCAGTTTTATTGGAATCGGGCGAACCGCTCACCATTTCGGTAGAACTCCCGGGCCGGAAAGTTTATGCACGCTTGTGGGAAATCCAGGTCGGGCGGGTACCTCTATATCTTTTGGATACCAATATTGACCGTAATTCCGCTGCCGACCGTACACTCACCGCCCGCCTGTACAGCAGCGTACCCGATATGCGCATCTCTCAGGAGATATTGTTGGGCATAGGTGGCGTCAGGGCTTTACGGTTGATGGGATATGACCCTAAAGTCTGGCATATGAACGAAGGTCATTCAGCGTTCTTGATATTAGAAAGAATGCGGGAATTTATTGAATCCGGTCACACTTTCGAGGAAGCAGAAACGCTGGTCAAATCTAGGGATGTGTTCACAACCCACACACCAGTCCCCGCAGGCAATGACGAGTTTCCACTGTGGTTGATCGACAAGTACTTCCCTCATTTCTGGTCCGAATTAGGTCTGGACAGGGACCAATTTATCGGTCTGGCCCAACATACAGTCAGTTGGGGTGAGACATTCAGTATGCCTGCGCTGGCGCTGCGTTTTTCCGAACGCAAGAATGCGGTATCTGAGCTTCACGGTCAGGTTGCACGGAAAATGTGGCAGTACCTGTGGCCAGAACTTAAACCCGAAGACATACCGATAACGCACATAACCAACGGCATTCACACCGGCACCTGGTTGGCGCGCCGTTTGCGGCACCTTTTTGATCGCTACCTGGGCGGCGACTGGATGGAGAACATAGACGATCCCGATGTTTGGGAATTAGTGAAAAACATTCCTGACGATCAGCTTTGGACTGTCAGGAGACATCTGAAACGTAAGCTTGTGGCATATATGCGCGAAAGAGCCCGCCAGCATTGGATGCAGAATGGATGGCACCCCGTGCAGGTGGTCGCCTCCGGTGTCCTGCTCGATCCATATACATTGACGATCGGTTTCGCACGCCGGTTTGCGCCATATAAACGCGCCAACCTGATTTTAAGCGACCTCGAGCGTTTGTTAAATTTGATAAATCATCCGGAGATGCCGGTCCAGATTATTTTCGCCGGAAAATCTCATCCCGATCATGAAGACGGGAAGCTGCTCATCCAGGAGGTATACCGGGCTGTAAAACAACCCCAAAGCGGCGGCCGTCTGGTTTTCCTCGAAGATTACGATATGAACCTGGCTCGTTATATGATCCAGGGCGTCGATGTTTGGTTGAATACGCCTCGTCGTCCTAACGAGGCTTCTGGAACATCAGGTCAAAAAGCGGCCCTGAATGGGGTGCTAAACTTTTCTGTTTTGGACGGTTGGTGGCGGGAGGGATATAATGGGCACAACGGATGGTCGATCGGAAAAGATAATGATTATAGTGATCCTGAATTACAGGACAAAGCGGATGCAAACAGTCTTTACGATACGCTTGAAAACGAGATCATCCCCTTGTATTACCGCATTCGCTCTTCGGACGGACTGCCAGCCGATTGGATAACCATCATAAAGGAATTTATCCGCACACTGGCGCCGCAGTTCAGCACTCGCCGGATGTTGAATGAGTACATGCAGGGACTTTATCTGCCCGCCATGCGGGAAATTGAATTACCCGAAGAAACACGCTGAACGCAATGGTTGAGATTTTAACTTCCCCTCAGGCTTGGCTTGGCGCAGGCTTGATTTTTGTGCTGCGTGTTGTAGAAATGAGCCTGGACACCGTCCGGGTTTTAATGGTCATGCGCAATCGCAAAGGGCTGGCCTGGATATTGGGTTTCTTCCAGGCAGGGTTGTTCATTTTTGCAATCGGTTTTGTGCTTTCAGATTTAGAAAACCCAATTAGAATTCTGGGCTACGCGGCCGGTTTCGCGACCGGCACGGTTGTCGGTATGTTTATCGAGGAACGGCTGGCTATCGGACATATCCAAGTGAATATTGTCAGTCCCACTTTTGGGAACGCGGTCGCCGAAGAAATGCGCGCCGAAGGGTATGCATTGACAGAAATCCCGGCTCGCGGAAAAGACGGTATGGTCACCATGCTGTCCTGCAGCGTGCGTCGCAAGAATGTCTACAAAGTCCGCCGGATCGTAAATCGCATTGACCCGACTGCTTTCATAACCGCCGAAGATATTCAGCCTGTCAGGCGAGGTTTCTATCGCGCCTGAGGCTCACTACCCTTATGCTCATAATCCTACAATTTGCTCTGCTGATCTTCGCTTTGCGAGTGGTGGACTTAACCCTGGCCACCATGCGTTTATTGATGATTACCAGAGGACGAAAAGCGCTGGCCTGGATCTTTTCATTCGTAAAATCAATGCTCTATCTATTTATCCTCCAATTGGTTCTGCAAAGTATTGACGATCCGCTGACAATCATCGCATACGCGACCGGTTTTGCAACCGGAATGGTATTGGGCATGTGGCTCGAAGAACGCATTGCCCTGGGTTTTACCCACTTGCGAATCATCAGTCCTAAAAGAGGCGCAGAGCTCACTGAACTGCTCCGGGAAGAAGGATATGCAGTTACTGAAATAGCATCCCAGGGTAAGGATGGCATGGTCGCTCTGCTGGATTGTAATGTGCGCCGCAGAAAGACCGCAGAAGTAGTCCAAACCATATCCAATATTGATCCTGAATCCTTCATTACCTCAAGCGCGGTACGCTCTGCCCAGCGCGGTTTCTTCCGAAAGTAATCCGGGTAATTGATCGCTTTTTATTAACTTCATTTTCCCAAACCATCCAAGAATTTTGATAGTGATACATGTCACAATGAAGATATAATAAAGAATATTTGATCCAGATTTATAAATCTATTAATATTCTGGTTTTTTCCTCAAGGAGGCTGAATATGGATCCGCTGCTGCTCTCCCGTCTGCAATTCGGAATTACGACGGTTTACCACTTTTTCTTCGTCCCACTTACCATCGGTTTGTCATTAATGGTGGCATTAATGGAGACGATATACGTGCGTTCCGGCAACCCGCTTTATAAACGCATGACAAAATTTTGGGGGAAACTATTCATAATCAACTTCGCTATGGGAGTTGTAACCGGCATTGTCCAGGAGTTCCAGTTCGGGATGAACTGGTCGGAATATTCGCGTTTTGTGGGCGATATTTTCGGCGCGCCGCTGGCGATTGAAGCCCTGCTGGCTTTCTTCGTCGAATTGGTCTTTATCGGCGTTTGGATCTTCGGCTGGGATAAGCTCTCAAAAGGTCTGCATGCGGCTGCGATCTGGCTGGTCGCGATCGCTTCCACGATTTCAGCCTATTGGATCCTGGTCGCTAATTCGTTCATGCAGCAGCCGGTGGGCTATTCGATTGAAGGCGGGCGGGCTGTGATGACGGATTTCTTCGCCCTGATCTCTAATCCAAACGTATGGGTCCAATTTCCCCATACCGTTACGGCCGCTTTTGTCACATCGGCGTTCTTTGTTTTGGGGATCAGCGCCTACCACCTTCTGCGAAATAGTAACACCGAATTATTCAAACGCTCGTTTCAGATCGCAGCCATCATTGGCAGCATGGCGGTCATTGTATTGGGTCTCAATGGACACAGCCAGGGGCAGCACATGATCGAATCGCAGCCCATGAAAATGGCTGCTGCGGAAGCGCTTTGGAACACCGAATCGCCGGCTTCTTTTTCTGTCTTGACGATTGGCGATCTCGAACAGCGCAGCGAGGTTTTCTCCATAAGGATTCCGGGCCTATTATGTTTATTGTCGTACAATAATTTAGACTGCGAAATCCAGGGTATCTACGATCTGCAGGCTCAATATGAGGCTGCATTCGGTCCCGGAGACTACATCCCGCCTGTAGGTGTCGTATATTGGGCATTCCGCATTATGGTCGGCGCTGGAACCCTTTTAATCGGCCTGGCGCTGTACGCTGCTCTTTATGGTGATAGGTGAAACGCTGGAAAATCGAGGCCTGTCCCTCAAAATATACCTCTGGGCTATGGCGCTGCCTTTTCTTGCTAACTCTTTCGGTTGGATCCTGGCGGAAATGGGCCGGATGCCGTGGATCGTATACACGCTGATGACTGTGGATAAAGGCTTATCCTTTACCGTCCCTCCAGTTCAAATGTTGATCACCCTTTTGGGTTTTACGCTGGTTTATGGTGCCCTTATCGTTGCCACAATTTATCTGATGGCAAAATACGCTAAGATTGTGCCGCCCGAGCAGGAGGGTAGTATCATCGACAGCGACGAAGATACACCCACGCTCGTTCCGGCTTCGGATTAGAGGAGAAGAAAAATGGACCTCAATATTATCTGGTTTGTACTGATCGCAGTTCTTTATATCGGCTTTTTCATCCTGGAAGGTTTTGATTTTGGTGTGGGCATTTTGATGCCCTTTCTGAGCAGAGATGACGATCCCGACCTGGTTGACAGGAAAAGGCGCTTGATGATAAATACTATCGGTCCGCATTGGGATGGGAACGAAGTTTGGCTGTTAACCGCCGGTGGGGCAACCTTCGCGGCTTTCCCGGAGTGGTATGCCACATTGTTCAGCGGTTTTTATCTGGCTCTTTTCCTGGTCCTGCTGGCTCTGATTTATCGCGGTGTATCTTTTGAGTTTCGCAGTAAGGATTTAAACCCGAAATGGCGTAAGCTGTGGGATGTGGGCATATTTGTGGGCAGCCTGCTCCCCCCGCTTCTGATCGGTGTGGCTTTTGCAAACCTGGTGCGCGGCGTGCCTATCGATGGGGATATGAACTATGTGGGCGGGTTCTTTAACCTGCTCAACCCCTATGCGCTGCTGGGCGGCATAACCACAGTGGTTGTGTGCGCCTTTTACGGCGCCATTTTCCTGAGCTTGAAGGTCAAAGGAGAATTGGAGGAAACAGCCAGAGCGGCTGCCCAAAAGATTTGGATCTTAGTAATCGTACTGCTGCTTGCTTTGCTGGCTGCCACATACTTCGCCACTGACATATTAGCCCACCTGGGTGTGAACTCCGGCATCGTTCCATTGGCTGGCATCGCTTCCATACTTTTAGCCGGTTACTTTGTGCGCAAGAAGATGAACGGTTGGGCATTTATCACCACTGCATTGACAGTCACTTTCACACTGGTCACAATGTTCCTGATCCTTTTCCCGCGTGTTATGGTTTCCAGCATCAAGCCAGAATTCAGCCTGACGATTTACAACGCATCTTCTACGCAATACACGCTCACCATAATGACCATCGTGGCGCTGATATTCGTACCCATCGTCTTGCTTTACCAGGGTTGGAGCTACTGGGTTTTCCGCAAGCGGCTCACAATGGAATCTCACCTGGAATATTAGGATTCCGCTTATTACTATTGGAGGCTGCTCGCAGGTTCGGTCTCCATCTACCCGCGATCGGTTAAAAAATGCCCGATCGCGGTAATTTTTATCTATGAATCTCGATAAGAGACTGCTGGGTTTACTGCACGACCACCGCTTCCTTCTATCAGTATCTGTCGGTTTTGGTGTCCTGACCGCATTACTGGTTGTCCTTCAAGCATGGGTCCTGAGCCAGGTGGTCAGCCGGGTGTTTTTAGGTAACGCCTCCCTGCCAAGCGTCCAAAATCTCCTCACTGCGCTGCTCATCATATTCCTGCTGCGAGCGCTTTTTAATTCAATCAGCAGCCTTTCCGCCAGTTCACTGGCATTAAAAATTAAGACCAGGCTGCGCGCTGACCTGTTCGAACACATTCTCAAACTGGGTCCCCAATACACAGGTGCACAGCGTACAGGAGAATTGACCAGCCTGTTCGTAGAAGGGATAGAATCGGTTGAGGTTTATTTCAGCCAGTATTTACCCGGTCTGGTATTGGCGGCTTTGGTCCCGCTTACCTATCTGATCTTCATTTTTCCCCTGGATACGCTGACTGGAATAATCCTGCTGGTCACAGCGCCTTTAATCCCGGTTTTTATGCTTTTGATCGGGGGGCAGTCCCAAGCGCTCACCCAGCGTCAATGGCGTTCGTTAAGCCGTATGAGCGCCTATTTCCTCGATGTAATCCAGGGATTAAAAACCCTGAAGGCATTGGGGCGCAGTAAAGACCAATCGCGTGTGATTGCACAGGTAAGCGACCGCTATCGAAAGACGACCATGAGTGTTTTGCGAGTGACTTTTCTTTCTGCCCTGGTGCTCGAATTGGTGGCCACGATCAGCATTGCGATTGTCGCCGTGGAAATTGGACTGCGCCTGCTGTATGGAGGATTTATTTACCAGCATGCGCTCTTTCTGCTGCTGCTTGCTCCGGAATTTTATCTCCCGCTGCGCTCGCTGGGAGCACGTTTCCATGCCGGAATGTCAGGTATCTCTGTATCTGGCCGGATTTTTGAGATCTTTGACACACCAACCAATATTCAGATCAGCCGCGCTTCGCCGGTATCGGATGCAGTCAGCCCGGCCGCATCCGGACCTGATAAGAATCTCGCTTCACCCCTTATCCAATTCAAGGATGTGTGTTTTGAATATCCGGGTAATCGTCTCTCTTTGAATGGGGTTGATTTTACTATTTTGCCTGGACAAATGGCTGCCCTGGTTGGACGGAGCGGTTCGGGTAAGAGTACCATCGCCGATTTCCTGCTGCGTTTCAACCAACCGCAAAAAGGATCAATTACAGTTGATGGTGAATCCCTGCTCGATTTTCCCCAGGATGAATGGCTCACACATATCGCATGGGTACCACAAAATCCCTATCTATTTAACGACAGCATCTCAGCTAATATCCGCTTATCAGCGCCTGAAGCCAACCCTCAGCAGGTCCAATGGGCTGCCCGGCAAGCTAACGCGCATGCTTTTATCCTTGAACTTCCAGATGGATATGACACACTGGTAGGAGAACATGGGGCGAAATTAAGCAGGGGTCAAATACAGCGTATCGCCCTGGCGCGTGCCTTCCTTAAAAATGCGCCCTTGCTGATCCTCGATGAACCTGCTACCAATCTTGATCCCCACAACGAACGGATGCTGGGAGAATCCTTAAGTCGCTTTTTGGTCAACCGCACTGCGCTTGTCATCGCCCACCGTTTATCTACAGTGAGCGCTGCAGACCAGATAATCCACTTAAAGGACGGACAAGTCCTCGAAACCGGGGTACACCACGAACTGCTCGAGTCAGGTGGTCTCTATTCAAGCATGCTACATGCCGCCTCACAGCCCTCTTCCCGGAATGATGATGAAATAACAGGAGTTTCTCCAGCGTACTCCACACAAGAAATGCCTACACTGCAGCCAGCCAGAACCATCCAACCCATTCCAATTTTTTCCACAGTCCAACGTGATCCAATACCCATGGTTGGCCAAATGGCCCCCGAAAATGCTTTCACGACCCTTCTTCGCCTGATCAGCTTGATATCCTCGTATAAATGGAGCGTTGGATTATCAGTTCTGACCGGCTTTGCCACCATCGCCAGCGGGATCGGTTTGATGGGAACCTCCGCCTATATCATCTCCGCAGCCGCTCTGCAGCCTTCCATCGCCGAATTACAATTGGCCATCGTAGGCGTGCGCTTTTTTGGTATCGCCCGCAGCCTGTTCCGCTATCTGGAGCGCTATATCTCACATCAAACGACCTTTAAGACTTTAACCGGTTTCAGAGTATGGTTCTATAATGCGCTTGAGCCGCTCGTTCCAGCCAGAACGACCAGTTACACATCCGGGGATTTGTTGGGGCGCCTTCAAGGTGATATCCAATCCCTGGAAAGCTTTTATGTCAGGAGCATCGCGCCGCCCATGGTGGCAATTCTGGTGACGCTTTTCCTGAGCTTCTTCCTATACCTGGTTGTTCCAAGTTTGGGGATTGTGTTCTTCCTGTTTATGGCAACTGCCGGGTTTTTCCTGCCCATTTTTATTCGTTTGCTGGGAAAGAATCCTGGCCGTAGAACGGTTGAAAAGCGAGCCTTATTAAATACATTACTGGTCGACGGCATCCAGGGAATGCCCGATTTGTTAGTCTATCAGGGCGGAGGTAACCAAACTGCTGCGATCAAGACCACCAGCGCACACCTGGCTGCGGCTCAATTGTCCCTGGCCCGTCTTGATGTATTCCAATCCTCCTTCGTGCTCTTTCTGGCAAATCTATGTATGTGGACTTTGCTGATCCTGGCTGTTCCCCTGGTAAACTCCGGGGACTTAGCAGGCGTCTACCTGGCCGCCCTAGTTTTGGCTGCGTTCAGCGCTTTCGAGGCGATTATCCCCATTCCCCAGGCTGCACAATACCTGGGTGCAAATATTTTAGCTGCTCGCCGCTTGTTTGAGGTTGCCGATGCCCAACCCGAGATTGATCAACCACAAGCGCCCCTTCCAGTTCCGAACTCAGTTTAATCTCCAGATATCAAATTTAGAATTCCAATACCCTCCGGAGACCCCAGTTGAATCACCTTTACCGCCTGCCCCCAACCGGGTTTTTATACCTCCCCTCGTTCTTGACCAGATAAATTTAACGCTCGAAGTCGGGGCGCATGTGGCCTTGGTTGGCACCAGCGGTGGGGGCAAATCAACCATTGCCAGCTTACTGCTGCGTTTCTGGGAGTACGAAAATAACAATTCTATCCAACTGGATGGGGGCCAATTGAGCGCATATAACCCGGATGAACTGCGCCGCTCTTACGGCTGCCTGCTTCAAGATGACTACATTTTCAACGCCTCTATACGCGAGAACCTGCTCGTCGCCCGTCCGTCTGCTTCTTCCTCAGAAGTTGAAAAGGCTGCCGAAGATGCGCAGTTGCGCAGGTTTATCTCTACCCTGCCGGATGGATACGCTACCCTGGTCGGCGAACGCGGTTTGCTGCTCAGCGCGGGTGAAAGACAGCGCCTGTGCTTGGCACGGGTTTTCCTATCTGATGCGCCTTTTATATTATTGGACGAAGCCGCCGCTCATCTGGATGTGATTACAGAACGCGCCCTGATGGGCGCCATTAAGCGCTACACCATTGGGAGATCTCTTCTGATGATCACCCACCGCTTAAGTGGTCTGGAATGGATGGACGAAATATTGGTCCTGGAGCGCGGCAGGGTCGTTGAACGCGGTACATATGACCAGCTGCTTTCCAAGGATGGTTTGTTCAGACAAATGTGGGAGTTGGAACGTCAGGTGCTGTTCACCTGACGCAGGTAGAAACAAGATTTCCCCCAGTCTGCTTACATATAATCCCCTATCCGGGCGATGCTTCGCTCCAGATCAATACGATTATTATTCTCGAGAATCACTATCTCATCAAAACCAAATTCCAATAATTTCTGCATAAAGTTGCGGTAGTCGATCTGGCCTTTGCCCAACGCCATGTGGTCGACCACTCGCTTTTCGCCGCCAACGATCTCAACGCTGGCATCATGCAGGTGTATCTCACGGATTTGCTCAGCGTTGCGTTCCAAAAAACTCACTTCACCGCCGCCCTGCCAGGCCAGGTGCCCAATATCCAGGCAGATGCTTGTTCCGTGTTTCTCAATTAAAGGCAAGGCGAAGTCGAAATCCGGCGCCTCGAGCGTCTCAATACAAATATTATAAGGGTTGATAAATTTTTTTATCTCCTGCAAACTCATGTCGGCTTGCGCCAGGATGGTTTCTAAAAACATTTGTCTTTGCAAGGATTCATCCATCAAATTACTGATCTGGATGGTTGTATTCCCCCACAGATGCAGCACATACGCATCAACAAACAATGGTTTGACAAGTTCTACTGCCTGGCGAATAGATTCAACGCTCGCCTGGCGGATCGGTTCATTAATGCTGGCCAGATCCAGCCACATAAATGGTAAATGCACAGTGCAGGTGAAATCAAGCTGTTTCTGCAAATCCGCCACAGACTGGTAAAAGTCCTTGTCGAATATTTTTGAATAAATCATCCCCAGGTCGAGAGAAAGCTCCACAACTTCTAGGCCGTATCCATCAATAATTCTCCCGACCGCTTCCAACCGTTTTTCGCGCATTCCTTCCGGATCTCGGGGGTTGATAATCCACCCCGCGATTGGTACCGTTGTAGTGCCGAATTTCATATTAATACCTCTCCCGCTTATGCTGTATATTTGATAACCTCGCCATTGTAACACGCGCCTAATTTCCGCGCTATAATCTACCCTGTAAGGATCAGCCAGTAAAATTAAAGCAGGTTAAGAGTTTTTGGAATATCTCAAAATAGGAAGAGATTTTTTTCTTCCCTGCAGTACAGGGTGAAAAGGATCTCAACAAAACAATATGAAACAAGTGATTCAGAATTTACGCAGCGGTGAGTCGATTGTCGCTGAAGTACCCATCCCATCTCCCCAAAAGGGGCAGGCACTCATCCGCACAACCGCTTCGCTTGTATCGGCCGGGACTGAGCGTATGCTGGTGGAATTCGCCAGTAAATCGCTGGTAGGCAAAGCACGTTCGCGTCCCGATCTTTTGGAGCAGGTGCTGGATAAAGCCCGCCGGGAAGGATTATTAACCACAGTTGAAGCCGCATTTAACCGATTGGATCAACCGATGGCGATTGGCTATTCCTCTGCCGGCACGGTTGTCGAACTTGGAGAGGATATGCTGGGGTTTCAGGTTGGACAGCGGGTAGCATGCGCGGGAGGCGGTTACGCGGTGCATGCCGAATATGCAGCCATTCCGCGCAACTTGTTGACTGCGCTTCCCGATAACGTGACCTTCGAATCAGCCGCCTTTACCACCCTGGGCGCCATCGCCCTGCACGGATTCCGTCTTGCCCAGCTGCAGTTGGGCAGCCGGGTTGCGGTGATAGGACTGGGATTGTTGGGTTTGCTTTCCGCACAGATCAGCAGAGCGGCTGGCTGCAGCGTGCTAGGCATCGATATTGATCCCGAAAGGGTAGAATTCGCCAGGGGACTGGATATTCAAGCGGCTTTACGCCAGGATGCAGAGGGAACAGTTGGGGGCTTTACTGATGGTCAGGGATTCGACGCGGTGCTCATCTGCGCCGACACACCATCAAACGATCCGGTAGAACTGGCGGGCATCGTCGCCCGCGACCGGGCATTTGTGGTCGCCGCAGGCGCTGTTGGTCTCGAAATCCCGCGCAAACTGTATTTTGAGAAAGAACTGACCTTGCTCAACTCGCGCTCGTATGGACCCGGGCGCTATGACCCCTCCTACGAAGAAGGCGGGCAGGACTATCCCATCGGCTATGTGCGCTGGACCGAGGGTCGCAATTTAAAGGCCTTTGTCGAATTGTTGAGTACCGGTCGGTTGAACGTAGAACCGCTTATCACTCACCGTTATCCGGTCGTGAATGCCGCCCAAGCATATCATCTGATCACCGCGAAAGAAACCGAGCCTTTTTTAGGCGTACTGATCACTTATCCGGAAACCCAACCCGACGGTATCCCTGTGGAAGCCACAGCAGAAACGCCCCAAGAAGCTGAGGTTGCTTATCCAGAACTGGAAAAAATATCGCCGCCGGAAACCGTTAAGCTGGGCGTACTCGGCGCAGGCAATTTCGCCTCAGCGGTGATGCTGCCGGCGGTTAAAAAGGTGCCTGGTATTGAGTTGGTGGGCATTGCCTCCGCTTCAGGATTAAGCGCCCAGAACGCTGCAAACCTGTATGGTTTTAACTATGCGGACAGCCATGAAAAACGGGTCATTAACGACCCGCAAGTCAATACCGTAGCGATTTTGACCCGCCACCATCTGCACGCCCAGCAGGTTTTGGAATCCCTGCAGGCTGGCAAGAATGTCTTCTGCGAAAAACCCCTGGCTATCAAAGAGGATGAATTAGTTGAGATAGAACAATTCTTATTGGCTGCAGTTCCAAACCAAACCTTATCCCCTATCCCTCGCGCAGCATCCCCTTTTGGGGACTATCCCCTGCTTTTCATCGGTTTCAACCGCCGCTTTGCCCCCTTGGCCCTCAAAATGAAGGCCTTTCTCGCTGACAGAAACGAACCCCTGGTTGCTTATTACCGGGTCAACGCCGGCTATATCCCCAGGGATCACTGGACCCAAGATCCCGAACTGGGAGGCGGACGTATCATCGGCGAAGGCTGCCATTTTATTGATTTCCTGACCTTCCTGACCGGCGAAGCGCCCACTTCCGTTACTGCCAGCGCACTGCCGGACGCTGGACGCTACAATGAGGACAATGCCGTCCTGACCTTCAATTATCCGGATGGATCAATCGGAACTGTTGCGTACCTGGCAAATGGCGACAAGACCTTCCCCAAGGAGCGCGTGGAAGTATTCTGCAGCGGCCGCATCGCGGTCTTGGACGACTTCCGTTCACTTGAATTGGTTTACAGCGGCAAACGAACGGTGCAGCGTTCACGTCTGCGGCAGGACAAGGGTCATCAGGCGGAATGGGGTGCGTTCGCACATTCCATCACCTCAGGCGGCCCCCCTCCAATACCCTACCGCCAAATTTTTGGTGTGACCCGCGCCTCCTTCGCCGCTGTACAGGCGCTGCGCCGTCAGAAGCGTATCGATCTCATCTGATAAATCGCCTTTTGACTGGCGAAAAATATCTTGTAAAATTAGACAAATTTGTGATATAATGACGTTGTCCTATTGATCGTCCCCCCCGGTTAATAGGTCAAGGGTCGTGAAGTGTTTACACTTACACGGCCTTTTTTTTACCACAAATATATCGCTTTTTTCGTGTAACTGTATCATCCCCCTGGATTTATTTTCCGTTCTTCCCGTTTCCGGATGGTTTCATATAACCCTCCTCCCAAAATGGCAACGAGCGCTCGTATCCCGCTAATTTTAAACCTGTAAGCGCGGCCGTGTTCAGATCCATCGCTCGTAAATCTTCAGGAGAAAGTTCAGCAATTCCGTTGTGACCGGACAGCATTGTTAAAATTTTTATTTCTTCGGCCGTAGCGTGAAGGAAGTTCGCAAGCCGCCGTCCCCCTTCTATGGGATCAAGCCTGGCACGCAATTCTGGTTTTTGGCTTGTTATCCCGTACGGGCAATTCCCTTTATGACAGGCATAACAAACTCGGCAGCCCAGCGCTACTTCAGCCGCGCTTCCGAAACCAACCGCGTCGGCGCCCATAGCTAATGCCTTGAATGAATCTAATCCGTTCCGGATTCCACCTAATGCGATCAGCTTTACCTTACGGTGCACCCCATAGTCCTTCAGTGCCTGAACGGCAGGCGGGATACAAGCAATCGTTGGAATGCCCACGCCCTGTGTGACCAGATCGGGTGAGCATCCAGTACCGCCGACCAATCCATCAATACTGATCGCATCCGCGCCTGCTTCAATGCAGGCAGCCACATCTGCATACGGGCGTGATGGACCCAATTTGAAAAAGATGGGATATTGATAATCGGTCACATCCCGCAGGAATTGGACCATATGCTTCATGTCTTCTAATGTCTTTACATCGTAGTACCGGCAGGGGCTCAGGGCATCGGACCCAACTGGAATCCCGCGCACTCTGGCAACGTCTTCGGTAACTTTCGATCCCAACAGGTGCCCACCCATCCCTGGTTTAGCGCCCTGCCCAATCTTTACCTCAACAGCATCACCGCTGTTGACGTAATCCACTGAGACCCCCCAGCGGCCTGTCGACCATTGAACGATTAAGTGACCTCCTGGTTCCCATTCTTTATGGGTAAATTCCTCGTTTGTGTAACCGCGCGAGAACCAGATTTCTTCAGGCAGTACGCCACCTTCACCCGTATTAGCTGCGGTCCCGGTCATGGCCGCCCCTATAGCTAAAGCCAATTTTGCTTCTTTGCTCAGCGCACCGAAAGACATGGCCGGCCATACAAAAGGCAATTTTAAACGCATTGGTTTATCACAAGTATCTTCACCAATAAGGACTTCCATGTCACATTCTTCTCGATATTTATCACGCGGCGCTTCGCTGGCAATCTGGCTGGGCACAACAGTGATCATGTCGAAATTCGGAGTGGGACCTTGTGTTCCAAATCCCCTTAATAAATATTCTCCCGTTTGCGCTTTATAGTGAATTTCCTCAATCGCTCCGAACGTCCAGGGATAACGACTTATGTATTCGGATTCCGCTGGATTGATTCTGATAGCATTTACCGGGCAGAACTCTGCACAAATACGGCATCCAACACAAGCATTGTAATTTTGAATGTTCATCTCGCCTGTAACTGGATCCAATGCATAAACGCCGTATGGACAAACCTCAGCGCATGTTGCACATTTTCCAGGCATTCGTGCATTTAAGCATACTTCCTTGTTTACGCTGACACAAAATGCACCGATTACACTCATAAATTCCTCCGGTTGTTGAGATTAATTAACCAAATTTATTATTATTTATAGAACGGTTTTTCTGAAGCAGCAGCAATCTTCTGAAATTCAATTGGATCTGCATCAATACCGTAGGTGCCAAAATAAGCTTCAAGTTTGCTGATTTCTTCCCTCGTTAATGGCTCAATCTTTGTGTTGTGTCCCAGATTCTTCCACTCACCGCCTATATAAACGTCCCCGCGGATTAAGAAGTTAGCAAAATTCTCGCCTGCGTTTCCAACAACAACTAATTCGCCATCAAGCATATATGTACCCACTTCGTCACCAACATCACCTGCAACAATAATGGTCGCCCCTTTGTTCATCGTTGCCGTAAAATCTCCCGCTTCGCCATAAATAATAAGCGTACCTCCGTAACAATACTGTCCGGCGCCGTATTCTGCATCTCCATTAATAATCACTGTTCCGCTGGTCATGTTGTCGGCTGCATACTTTCCAACACTTTGTGTTACTTCAATTGCAGCGCCATCATTCAACACGCCTAAATAATCACCAGCGTTCCCTTCGATGAGCACTTCCCCATGTTTTAAGCCGGCTGCTAAGCCATGTAGATGATCTGCCTCGGCAATTGTCACCTCTTTGCCATTTAGGCTGGCTTTTAATGCCTGATTGATCTCTTTGAGATCTTTCCCCTTTGCACTTATTTTTCTCATCTAATATCTCCTTGAGCTAACATCCTGTGCACCCATTGCGGGCTGAATTTTGGGGTTCCGAGTGTACAGGTGTACGGTACAATCGAGTGAATTGTTGAATTGCCTCACCGCGCTTGAGCGGATCCGCCAGGGCATCCAACATCAAAAGCCGGTTAACTTTAAACGCCTGGGCTCTATCTCGCCTGCTCTTTTCTCCTTGGGCTAAATTAAGCGCTTCGAGATCAACATCTTCGGATGTTTCGATCAGCCTCATTTTTTGAGCATTGCGAGTAAAAATATCTCCCACAGTGTTATATACCAGCAGCGTAGAGCTGTCCTGGGGGGTTCCGAGATTGCCAATTGCAATGTCAGCGGATGAGCCCAGAAAATCATCACAACTGCCGCAGCCAGAACGAGTATAAGCTTCCGCCTGTTGGCGCGCTATTATCCTTTCTTCTCCATCCCATAGTATTACTTTGAGCCCGTCTTGCTCTGAGGAAACTTCAATCCGCCGGATCGCATTCCTCGGAACTCCTAGCTTTTTTATAACTTCCTCCTCGATCAATTCCGGTCTATAAACTCCTGTGCAAAACACCGAGATAACCAGTCGAATTGCTTCTCGATATGGTTTGAGTCGGGATTCAGTTGACTCTTTCAACTGTCGGATTGCCTGAGCCACACAAGGTGTGCCCACCACAGCCAGATTTCTTTTACCCCAATCAAAAATTGCGCTGTTTAACGAATCAAAAGTGGGTGTCCATATATACTGCGGTCCAACGCTGTTCGCGATATCTTCAACTGTAGAAGCCACATTGGTCACAGGCTGCAGCATCCAGGGATCAAAATCATTCATTACTACTCCGTCAATTAACCCTGCGGAGCGCCCGGCTGCAAGGATCGCTGTAATCACACCGTTTGGTGTACCTGTTTTAACAGGCCCATTCGCTTTAGCGCCAAGAATAACCTCGGCATCTAGTGGGGCCAAATATCCCAGCCGCGGGCAAACCTCTTCACAAAATTGGTTGCAAAATGAACAAGTATCCAGAACCTGCTTTGTATAACCGATCGTTTTAATGGGTCTCTCAAAACTCGGATGGTTATTTCCATTCCATTTGAGTACTTGTTTTGAACAAACGGCTACACACAATCCACAGCCCGAACAATTATCAAGTGCCCATACTTCTGCTTCTAACCTTTTCGACATCCATACCTCCCGAAAGATCACTATTCGTTTTATTAGCTGCCATATACTTTTCCAGACGATAAGCAAAATCATCCATCGCCCGGGCGAAGTCTTCTCCGTCATCCCCGGCCATAAATTCCAGGTGCAGACGATCAGGATCAATTCCAAAATATTCAATCTGCTTCTTCAATGCATCAACTCTACCTTCACAATAAAGGCTGCCTGATCCATAATGACATTCACGAGGCTTGCAAGCACCGATAAATACACCATCAATGTCCTTTAACAATGCCCATAGTATATGGTCCGGATCGATACGGGCAGAACAATTCACCGGTAGTATTCGTACATCTGCAGGATAAGACAAACCTTTTGCCCCAGAAATTTCTGCCGCCAGGAGAGCGCTCCACTCACAAGTGATTGCCAAGATGCGGGCGGGGGGTGTAGTGTTTTCACCAGTCTCTTGGGGATGGAGCGCACTATCAAAAGCGGTATCGATCTGAGCTAAAATGGCCTGGTCATTCCACCCCGGAATCGTTATCGCCTTTACCGGGCAAACAACAGCGCAATTGCCGCATCCCGTACAGCGCAGGTCATTAACCTCCGCCAGAGATAAAACCCCCTCCCGGGATTCAATGTGAATAGCATCCATATAACACACTTGAGCGCAAGTTCCGCAACCTGTGCAGAGAGAGGCGTCAATTTCAGCCGCCTGACCTTTTGTCGTAATTGTCTTCTGATACAGAAAATCTAATACGCGCGTGACAGTCAGGTATGCCTGGAAGAGAGAAGCCTCAGAATCAATCGGTTTATGCGCACTTCCAAGGACATAAATCCCATCTTCGACATAAGAACCGGGCCGCAGCGGTATGCGCTGCTCGATCAGAAATCCGAATTTATCCTGTGGTATATGGAATAGTTTAGCAAGTGTATTTACATCCTGCCTGGGCGTAATCGGAGGTGAAATCACAATCCGGTCGGGCGCAATCTCCAGCGCCTCCCTGGTGGTTGGATTGTAAAGCTCAACACTTCCATCACCTATGATTGGCGGATATTCCGGATGGTAATGGTAGAACATCACTCCCTCATCTTTAGCCCACAGGAAATCCTGTTCGCCTTTGCCTCCCGCTGCGCCAAGAATTAAGTCCTGAAAAAGTATGCTGACTTTGGTTTCTGGTTTGAGCTGTTTCACTCTCAGAGCTTGACGAATGGCGGTATCACAGTGCAGCGGGGTGCATTCAACATCTTCATTTTCCCCTCCGGGCAAAAGTAAGACAACCTCAGATGCTTCAAATCCCCCATTTTTTGATACCCTGATTTCTTCCTCAAATTCAAATGTCGTCCGGATACTATGACCATTGTTATGGCAGTTGTAATATACTTCCATTGGGTGTGCGCCGCCGGAAATTAATACCGCGCCGATGCTAATCTCGCTCGTTTTTCCAGTTTGATTCACGCTTATTTGGTAATTTCCTGACTGACCCCGAACGCCTGTGACCTTAGCCTGGGTCATTATCTGGACATTGGGGTATTCATTTAAGGCTTCAATTCTTTCTTTAATCAGATCAGCCGCGTTGTCCTGTATAGGGAAGAGCTCTCCACCAAGTTGATCGCTACCCTCAATCAAATACACCGGGATCCCGGAATTAGCCAGCATCAGCGCGCTGGTTAACCCGCTCAATCCGCTCCCAATTACCATCGCAGAATGGATGGGTTTAGTGGTTATTTCCTCTCCACGTGAAACCATTGATAGATAAGCAGCGCCCATTTTGATCAAATCTATTGATTTCTGGAAAGCAGCCCCGTTATCACCAGGATGAACGTATGCACACCCCTCACGGATATTCACCACCTTTACAAAATCCGGATGCAGACCAGCCTCTTTTACGGCCTCTTGGAACAGCTTTTTTACCAAACGCGGCGAACAGCCCGCGACCAAAATACGTTCTAATCCAAATTCATGTATTGCCGCTTGCATTCGGTCGAGACCATCCTTGCTGCAAGGGTAAGCCTCGCAGTTAGAATACACAACTCCAGAGATTTCAGCTGAACGGTGTCGTAATTCCTGTGTGTCTATAGCCCCAGCGATCTCACTGCCGCACTCACAAATGATGACCCCTGTTCGGGGTGCCGCTTTTTCCGTCATATCATCACCTGTTACCATTGCCTGAGCTTTCGAGTGAAGATTTGGATAAAATCTCCAGGGAATTCTGCTAGAGGTTGGTTCGATTGAGGACCTGCACTGGAATCTCCGCATATTCTGCAAAGCCTGAATTCATAATCTGAAGAGAACCTGTGTTCGTTTCTTTTACCATACACATCATCTAATTTAATACACCCAGTCGGGCAGATCAGCACACATGTACCGCACCCAATACAGGTAGAGGAAGCTAACTCAAAGGGTGGGCTGACTTCCTTAGACATACCCCTGCCGGTCATACTGATAGCTTCTACCCCTACAATCTCTTTACATGCCCGGACGCAAAGCGCACAAAGAATGCACGCGTCTACTTCCTGTAATTTGTACCGGATTTTATCGACGCCTAATTCCTTTGCCAGGGCAATAATCTCTGGGGTTTGGTAAGCGCTGGCCAACAGCAGTTCAAGGGTCAGGCGGCGGTTCTTTTTCACCGCCTCGCTGTTGGTTCTGACTACCAAACCATCTTCACAGGGGTAAGCGCAAGAAGCCACCAAACGCGGAATCGTTTTCTCCAAATACAAGTTCCACCATACACAGACGACAGGCTCCATAAGGTCTTAGAGCAGGATGGTAACAAAGTGTTGGAACTTGAATGCCATTCTCACGGCAAGCCTCTAACAAAGTGCGGCCTTCAGTAATCTCAATGGGCTGATTATCGATTGTCAATTGAATCATCTTTACGTCACCAGAATCGCATCAAACTTACATACGCTTGCGCACATTCCGCACCGGGTGCACAATTCAGGGTTGATGGTATGAGGTTGTTTCTTTTCCCCGCTGATGGCATCAGCTGCACAATTTCGAGCGCACACCATACAGCCACTGCATTTCTCTTGATCGATTGAATATGTGATCAGACCCTTACAAACCTTGGCAGGGCATGTGCCCTCATATATATGGGCCTCATATTCATCCCGAAAATATCGAATTGTTGATAAAACCGGGTTAGGTGCTGTCTGCCCCAGACCACAAAGTGAAGACTTTTTTATCTCCTCCCCCAACTCGATCAGATATTCAATATCACCTGGTTTTCCATACCCATCACATATGCCCTCCAGGGTTGCCAGCATGGCTTTGGTTCCCATCCGGCAAGGGACACACTTACCGCATGATTCCTGTTGGGTGAACGCCATAAAATAGCGTGCAAAATCCACCATGCAAACATCCTCATCCGCAACTACCAACCCGCCGGATCCCATAATGGCGCCCAGGGATTTCAGTGACTCATAATCGATCTTTACATCCAGGTGCTCGGCAGGTATACAACCTCCTGAAGGACCGCCGATTTGGGCCGCTTTGAAGGCTTTATTATCTGGAATCCCGCCGCCAATTTCGAATATCAAATCTCTGAGAGAAATTCCCATCGGCACTTCGACCAACCCGGTGTTACAAACATTGCCGACCAGGGAAAAGATCATCGTACCCTTGCTGGATTGCGTGCCAATGCTTGAAAACCAATCTGCCCCTTTATTTACAATAATGGGCACTGTAGCCCAGGTTTTTACATTGTTAATATTAGTCGGTTTACCCCACAATCCACTTTCAGCTGGATAGGGCGGCCGCGGGCGCGGCTCACCAATGCGCCCCTCAATGGATGCCATCAGCGCAGTTTCTTCGCCGCAAACAAATGCTCCACTGCCCAGCTTGATACTGATGGTAAAGTCGAAACCGCTGTCCAAGATGTTCTTTCCAAGGTAACCATACGCTTCGGCCTGGGCAATCGCCTGCCGCAAGTGCTTAACAGCCAGGGGATACTCGTTGCGTATATATACATATCCTTTTTGGGCGCCGATTGCATAAGCCCCAA
The DNA here is from genome assembly GCA_963753725.1 of uncultured Chloroflexia bacterium. GTDB lineage: Bacteria > Chloroflexota > Anaerolineae > Anaerolineales > UBA4823 > CAVWDI01. Next base: position 32,234 of record CAVWDI010000023.1, read on the forward strand.
TGATCACCCCTTCGAGTACCCGGTGGGGATTTCCTTCCATAATCGAGCGATCCATATAAGCGCCAGGGTCGCCCTCATCTGCATTACAGATGATAAATTTTGTGTCGCTGGGCTGCTTTTGGCATAACTCCCATTTAACGCCGGTGGGAAATCCGCCCCCGCCCCGGCCTCGTAAACCAGATTCCTTTATCGTCATTAATAACCTGGTTGGTTGACATTTTTTCCAACACCCTTCCAAGGGCTTTGTATCCCCCTGCGGAGATATACTCCTCTATTTCCAATGGATCGATTACACCATTCAGATCCAGGATAACCCGGTGTTGGTTTTTATAAAATGGCACTTCGTGCTCGTGCTCGATCTTGTCGTCAGATTGGGGATTGGTGTACAACAAACGTTCAACGATTTGTCCCTCGATGATCGTCTTTTTGACAATTTCCGGGACATCCTTAACGCCGACCTGCGCGTACATAATCCCCTGGGGGCGAATTACAACCAGCGGCCCTTGTTCACAAAAGCCATGACAGCCTGTGACCTTTACATCAAAGTCCACATCTACCTGAAGGCTGTGATCAATCAATTCTTTGCGAAACGCCTCGGCCACCTTTTCGCTTCCGAAAACCCGGCAGCCTGTCCCGCCGCATATTGTGATACAGGGATATTTTTGATCTAATTCGCCATCCCGGAATTCCTCCAGTACAGTAAAATCCTCAGGAATGCTCAGTCTGACCATCTTTCTCCCTTTCATCATTTCTTTGAATTCGCCGGATCAAGGCATCAGCTTTTTGTGGTGTCATATGCCCCGAATACTCGTTGTCCGCCAGGAGGATAGGGCCCAGGGCACACGCTCCTAAACAATTAACCGTGTCGAGTGAAAACGACCGATCTCTTGTTGTTCCTCCAGGCTTGATATCCAATTCGGTTTCTAAACGATTAAGTAAACCCGCACTGCCGCGAACATGGCAGGCAGTTCCCATACAGACGCATAAAGAGTGCCGGCCTCTGGGCTTCAAGCTGAACGCCTGGTAAAAAGTAGCAACCGCGTAAGCCTGCGACAATGGCACACCAAGTTTCTCGCTCGCCAGGATCAAAGCTTCAGGCGGCAGGTAGTTAAACCTGCTCTGGATATCCTCCAGAGCAGTGATTAACGATCCTTCCCCATTAGATTCCTTTTCTAATATGTTTTGGATTTCAATGACAGTCTCATGCATTCTTGTCTCCAGTGAGGTAGCTCATATTTTCCCGAGGTATTAAACCTCGTTTTACCAATTGGATTTTGGAACTCATGGATGGCAATTATTAATTGGGCCAGACCTTTAAAGCTCGGACGTACGTGGACGATATCAAGGCAGCGTATCCCTTTCTCTTCTCAACATCTTCCTTGGTTACCTGGATAATATTCAAGACTGAATCATAAGACGCCAGATTGGAGATCGGTAACTCTTTAAGCGCTTTCGTCAGACTTCTATCTAGAGAAGTGATGAGAGCGTCAAGTCCTGCAGTTTTTGATTCAACGACCAGAATGATATTTATATTTCCGTCCATGGGAATATCTTCGCCAGATTGGCAGTCAGGATTAGCATCTGGATCAAAAGAATAACTTTCTATGACTTTCCCGTCATAGTCACAAATGGTTTGGCAGACGCCTTCAACCAGACCGTGTTTAAAGTCACAAAAGAAATTGCGTTTCATGAATAACGCTTCTAGGCCTTTATCTTGTTTTACAGGCGGCAGTTTCATCTTAGCGAAATCCAGCGCATTTTCCCTGATTTTTTCAGCGACATCTACCATCTCAACTGCTTGATGCATTTGGGTGGACACCGTGCTTTCCATGTTTTTTGTTACAGTAGCCATTGTTATCCTCCTATCTTGAATAAAAGAATCCAGAATTTCACTCACGCAATTGAGCGCTGTTGCTCAATAATTATTCGCGGTATGTTTCTGAATTGCATCTGGACTAATAAAGCATCTATAAAATTTTCATTAATCAACACTACAATTTGTTTATCCCAGACAACCTAAAAAATGCTCGGACACTGTAACATTTTTAGAGTTAAAATCGAATAAAAAACAATTGAGACAGTATGAAAATTACATAAAAAACCGCGAGTGATTCTCGCGGTTTATATCGGTTCCTGATTATCTGGTTTGGTTCTTTTACTGATTATCAGGGCATTCCAGCATATATCCCACCCCCGGGGAAGTCAAAATAAAAATTGGGTTTTCAGGGTCAGGCTCGAGTTTCCGCCTTAGATAACGAATATAAGCGCGCAGATATTCCAGGTCATCACGGTACTCCGGTCCCCATACGGATCCCAGCAATTCTGTGTGCAGCACAACCTTGTTGCAATTTACAGCAAGCTCGTATAAAAGATTGTATTCTGTCCTGGTTAGATGAACATTTTTTCCATTTACCACAACACGCCTGCGAGCCAGGTCTATGTACATAGGGCCGCAAATAATTTCACTGTGGAATGATTCGCCTGTTCTCACTTGCGTCCGCATTAAAACAGCCCTGACTCGTGCTAGTAATTCCTTGGCATTAAAAGGCTTGGTAATATAATCGTCAACGCCTGCATCAAACCCGCGCAGCAAATCAGATTCTCTTGTTTTGGCCGTAAGCATAATAATTGGGACATCGGAAAATTCACGTACACGGTCAGTCACCTCATAACCATCAACTTCATCAGCCAATACAATATCCAGCAGAATCAAATCGGGCTTTTCCATGGCAATTGTATCGATCGCCTTTTTACCTTCACTCACCGCAAGTACATTAAAACCTGTGGCGGAAAGCACTTCTTTTACCAGGCGAACCAGCTTGGGTTCATCATCGACGATTAAGACCAACGGGTTATTATTATTATTCATTTAGTTCTATTCTCTTCTTCGGCAGTGAAAAGTATAGTGTTGTCCCTTCACCTACTTTACTTTCCGCCCAAATCCGCCCTTTGTGTTTTTCGATGATCGTTCTCGCAACTGGAAGTCCCAGACCTGTTCCCGGAATATGAATACCGGTGGAAGATTTTACACGGAAGTATTTCTCAAAAAGCGGTATCAAATCTTCTTGTGATATCCCCACTCCCTGATCTGAAATGCTTACCACGACATCTGTTTGACGCTCCTCCCCTCGAATCACGATCAGCCCGCCATCAGGAGAATATTTGATTGAATTGTCGATTATATTCCGTATCACCTGTTTAATTCTGAAAGAATTCTAATTCGATAATCGGAAATTGTTCAGGAAAATCCACTACAAGGTTATGTTCCGACGTTCGACGCTGTATTTCATCTGCTACTGCGCGAGCAATATGCTGTAAACGTGCTGGTTGAAGTTCCAGAGTCATCTGATTGACATCTATCAAAGAGGAATCCAGGATATCTCCGATCATAGTTTGCAGGTTATCACATTCCTGATCGATAAATGTTAAGAATTCTTTCTCCTTTTCATCAGGCCAATCCACTTCTTCCAACAATAAAGCTGTACTGTAACCTTTTATTGCGGCCAAAGGAGTCCTCAGTTCATGGGACAATGTAGCCATCGCTTCCGCACGGAAACGGTCAGCTTGTTTCGCAGCTTCAATGGTTGTTGTTTGGCTTTCCAAACGTGAACGGTTGATTGCCAGCGCGATCAAATCAGCGGCAGTTTGCACAAATGCAATATCTTCAAAAGTAAAAAAACGTTCACTGGCCAGTGTTCCGAATAGAAGGACACCATACTTCATACTGCCCGCACACAGAGGAACAGCTACAATACTTTTTGGCTCCAGTGATCCAAAAGCTTGCTGCATCAAAGCGCGATTTCGATCCCGCATGTTCTTTTGAGCAGAAGCTACTTCTTCAGGAGTGCTTAGAATAAGCGCCTCCATTTTAGAATACACAATTCCTGATATCGACTCTTCTTCGCGCAGCTTTATTTTATATAACGGCTTTATTTCCTTGATACCTGCGCCGCAAGAAGCTCTTGGTTTGAATTTCCCTTCAGAAGCATCCCAAAGAAGTACAATCCCGAACTCTGCTGGATCAAGCACCTCATCAATTTTATCCATCACTTCCTCGAGCAGCACAGTGAGTTCAAGATGGACTGTTAGCGATTTCGCAACCTCCAATAACGCAAATTGTTCTCTTTCCTGGCGGGCTTCTTTGCCTTGTAAAACCATTCCTATCTCCGGTTATCAAATTCACTACCCTGGATAAATCATACCAGCACGTATGAATAAATTCAATCAATACAGGCATACCATATTCTTGATTTCCCCCTCGTTTTTCTCTCTTCATCCCCTTACCCCTCGCGCCGCGCCCCTTTTACGAGGCTGTTTTCCCTTGACTGCGCGTAACCCACATCGCCACCAGCAGCGCCAATAACCCCAGGCTGTCAAATATCACAAAACGCAAGATCGAGCTCTCCAGCGTCGGGTGTCCGGAGGGCAGCGTCAACAGCAGCATCGTTTCCCCAACCACCCCAATCGCCTGCATAGCAAGCGCTTCATACAATGAAATCCGATACTTGACCGGGTTAAGCAGCGCTACAAAATAGGGCACATTCCACATCAGGAACAATATCCCTATGCCTCGAATTGTCGCAGCCCCAATAACTCCACCCATCTCAAATGAGGGCGCGAAATTTTCCGGCCGCCACAGGAACAGCACGGCAGCCTGTACATTCATTAAAAACACCGCCCCAACCAAAACACGCCCAATCCATATTTTTCGATCCCTGCTTTTCATATTTTCTGTCCTATCAGTGAGTTAGCGTTTATTCGCGCTCGTAATAGCTTATCACAAAGCATTAAGTCATCCAAATTTGAAAAACAATTGTTGAAATTCAATCGTATCATTTATTTGACCGTCTAATTTCTGGGTGATATGATTAGGCGCACAAGGTTTTTAGATATCCTCTGCTTCAAAATCGAAAATATCAATTAAATCGATCTTATTTATGTCACGATTATCAACAATATACAAAGCATTACAAGAACTTGGCCCCAAACAGGTGGGGTTGTACGGCTGGTACCAGTTTGGGTTATACAGCGGTTATCTCAGGTGGGCGACAAATTCCGCACTGCATAAGGTCGAAGCGCATCCGGAACGCCTCCAGTTTAATCCGCTCTTAGAAATCCCCGGCCAGGATGACCTGATCTCAGTGCTGGGGGAGGCCGGCATGTCGCAGTTATTGAGAGGAAGCCGATGAAATTGTTTCCGGAGAGGTGCGATTATTTGGCGCTGAAGCAGTACCGCTTAAACTCTCCTTCTCAGAACCGCTCCATCCATGGACAGCTTACGAAACCAAGCCCGAATATCTCTCACAATTAACGGGCGGCACTGCGGATATCAAGCACATTTGGGAACCGGGCCGCTTTGGTTGGGTTTACACCCTCGCCCGGGCTTATTACCTGAGCGGTAATGAACGCTACCCCAGGACTTTTTGGGAACTGAGCGGTAAATTCTTTAAAAGTAATCCACCATACAGCGGTCCCTTCTGGGTATCCGCGCAGGAAGTCGCCCTGCGTTTAATGGCTTTGGTTTTTGCGCTCCAGGTATTCTGGGGAGCGCTCGAAATCGACCCCCGAACGGGTAGGGCGCCTCAAAGAGGCCATATGCGAACACGCCGCCCGCATTCCTGCCACAATTTCATACGCACACGCCCAGAATAATAACCACCTGCTCAGCGAAGCGGCCGGTTTATTAACAGCCGGCAGCGCACTCCCCAATCACCCGCAGTCAGAGAAATGGCGTACCCTTGGATGGTGTCTGATTAACGAAGGGTTCGAAGGACAAATCGCCGACGATGGCACATATATGCAGCACAGCTCAAACTACCATCGTTTAATGCTCCAGATCGCCCTGTGGGTTAACGCAATCTCAAAAGTCAGTTTCCATGTTGACGATAACGCAAATTCTTCAAACGGTCTTTCTCTGACCAGCCGGGCAAAATTGCGCTCAGCTGTCCGCTGGTTGTACACTGTACTTGACCCGGAAAACGGACGCGTGCCCAACCTGGGACCCAACGACGGCGCCTATATCCTGCCATTAACCGTATGTCCATTTGAGGATTTCCGCCCCGTTACCCAGGCGGCTGCATGTTCCTTTCTGGGTGAGGCACCGCTTTCTCCAGGACCCTGGGATGAAATGAACCTGTGGATCGGAGACGCCGATCTCACTTCCCCATCCACCGAACGTGACCTCCCGATTATCTCCATTCCATCCTCACTATCACCGTATGTATTAAACATACCCACTAGGGATTCCTGGGGTTATATGCGGGTGGCGCACTTCAATGATCGTCCCGGACATGCTGACCAGCTGCACGTGGATTTATGGTGGCGAGGATATAACATCGCACAGGATGCGGGAACTTATCTATACAATGCCGACCAGCCCTGGGATAACGCACTTTCGCACACCGATGTACACAATACGGTAACCATTAACAACTGCGACCAGATAAATCGTGTTGGGCGATTTTTATACCTTGATTGGGCACAATCCCACCTACTTGAACATGAAAGGGACGAAAATGGGACATGGGAGCGAGTTACCGCCCAACACGTCGGATACAACTGGCTGGGTATCACCCACAGGCGTTCAATCACAGCGGCAAATGTTGGACAATGGATCGTTGAAGATACCCTAATTTCTTCCGACCAAAATCTCGTCAACAAACATGCTCCATATACGGTGTGCCTGCAGTGGCTGCTCCCGGATTGGCCGTGGGAAATTGAGGTCGCAGGACTCACCCGATCATCCTTTTCTCCAGTGGACGAGTTCGAATCATCCGACGATCACCCGCCTGCCGACCACCTGCCAGTCAAGTTGACCCTCCAGTCTCTTAAAGGCTTGCTGTCGCTCACCATCTCTTCCAACCACAATGGAAAGATTAACGGCACCCAAATCGTGCACGCCGGGGAACTTATATTCGGAGATGGCATGGCTTCACCTAACTGGGGATGGACTTCCCCCACATACGGCCAAAAAGTGCCTAGTGTTTCAGTGCGCGTTTCTATCACCGCAAGCGAACTACCGGTGACCTTGACCAGCCATTGGAATCTTCCTGAACCGGAAAGCTAAATGCATATCCTGCTCATCCACCAGGCGTTTGCTGCCCTCGACGAGCCTGGCGGTACACGCCATCACGAGCTGTCCCGTTATCTGGCTGCGCTAGGGTGCCAGGTAACCATAATCGCCAGTCCAGTCAGCTACCTGACGGGTGACGCTGAATTCCACGAACCCAGGACAGATTTATTCGATGGCGGTGGGCGCGTCACAATCCTACGTGTTTATACCTATACCGCGCTGCACCGCAGTTTCATGCACCGCATATTCAGTTTTCTATCCTTTATGGTCTCTTCATTCTTGAAAGGTCTCAGAGTGAAAGACGTTGACTTGGTGTGGGGAACTTCCCCACCCATATTCCAGGGTCTTACAGCCTGGTTGTTAGCTCGCTTGAAGCGGATCCCATTTCTGTTCGAAGTGCGTGACTTGTGGCCATCGTTCGCGGTGCAAGTCGGTGTGTTACGCCAACCGCTGCTTATACGCCTCTCGGAATGGCTGGAAAGCTTTTTATACCGCCATGCAGATACCGTGATGGTCAATTCCCGGGTTTTACCACTCATGTCAAAGCACGCGGAGCAGGCCGGGTCGAGCTTGTCCCTAACGGCACCGATCCGCGCATGTTCAACCCGGCTTTAGACGGCGCTGATTTTCGAAACGCACATAATCTAAGGGATAAATTCGTCGTTTTGTATGCCGGAGCGCACGGTATGTCAAATGATCTGGGAGTCCTTTTAGCTTCCGCCCGCATTCTGAACAACCGGGAAGACATCGCCTTTGTGCTGCTTGGGGATGGCAAGGAGAAATCTTGGTTAATCGCCCAGGCAAAAAAATTTAACCTATCGAATGTGTTGTTCCTGCCGCCGCTGCCAAAAAACCACATGTCCCACGCTTTAGCTGGAGCGGATGTTTGTGTTGCTATTCTGAAACCCATCCCGCTGTATGCCACCGTCTATCCCAACAAAGTGTTCGATTACATGGCTGCCGGGAAACCAGTCATCCTGGCAATCGATGGGGTCATCCACCAGGTAGTCGAAGAGGCTGAGGCTGGGATATTTGTGCAGCCAGGTGATCCGGATGCGCTGGTGGACGCCGTTTTGACTTTGGCAGGCGATCCCCAAAAAGCGCGCAAAATGGGTCAAAATGGGCGTTGTTATGTTGAAGCGCGTTTTGACCGTGCGAAATTAGCGGCCGACCTCGCATCGATTATGGAACAAATGACCCATTCTTAGATTTGTGGGACAGTACTATAGTTCAGACAGCGGCCAATTAGGCATAACATCTATATCGAGTTCGTCACGATACCCATTGGCGAATCGGAAGTATCCTGCTCCAGCGACCATGGCTGCATTATCGGTACACAGGTAAACCGGTGGGATTTGAATGGGGCACGGTGATTGTTGTTGGACTGCCTGTCTCAATGATTGGTTTGCAGAAACACCCCCCGCGACTAATATTTCTTTGGCCTTAAATTCTTCGGCTGCCTTAACCGTCTTTGTCACCAGGACATCCACTACCGAGGCCTGGAAACTGGCCGCCAGATCTGATACCGGGAAAATCTTACCCTGTTCCTGAAGGCTGCGCACTTCCCGCAGTACAGCTGTCTTTAATCCGCTGAAGGAAAAATTCCATGTGTCTTTCAACCATGCACGCGGAAACTTAAACGCCGCCGGATCCCCGCTCTGCGCTTCCTCCTGGATAGCAGGCCCCCCGGGATAGGAGAGCTCCAGCAAACGGGCGACTTTATCGAACGCTTCACCTGCCGCATCATCCAGCGTGCCTCCCAGGCGCTCGTACTGCAGGTGATCACGCACCAGCACCAGTTCAGTATGCCCACCAGAAACGATCAAAGCTACCAGCGGGAATTGTGGATCTTTTATCTTGGTTGTTTTTAAATCGCTCGCACCCGTTGTATAAGCACGACCCAACCACGCCGAATAGATATGCGCCTCCAGGTGGTTGATCCCGATCAAAGGCAGCTCAGTCCCCATCGCCAGTCCCTTGGCAAAATTCATACCTACCACCAGTGAACCCGGGAGTCCCGGCCCGCGCGTTACCGCAATACCATCCAACTCACTCATACTGAAATGTGCTTCTTGCAAGGCTGTTTCAACAATCGAAAATATCGTCCGTACGTGCTGCCTTGAGGCAACTTCAGGAAACACACCTCCGAATTGGGCATGCAAATCGACCTGTGATGAAACCGCATTAGACAATATCGTCCGGCCGTTTTCCACAACTGCGGCAGATGTCTCATCACAAGATGTTTCAACACCAAGTATCCTTGCGATGTGTTTCGGATCGGGGAAAAGACGTTGTTGAAGGTCCATTATATTTTATTAAACCATATCTTATTCTGTAAAATGATATCCCTTCATTTGAAGGACCAGATCCAGCGGATACTCCGCCAGGATTTCGAGTTCACCGTCGGGGCGCACCCAGACGGTGTCTTCGAGACGAACGCCCATATATCGCTCCGGGTAATACAGACCGGGTTCGATCGTCACCACCACCCCGGGCTCTAATCGATGTTCGTTCGTGCCGGTAGATCGAAAGGATGGGTGCTCATGAACGTGTAATCCTAAGCCATGTCCCAGGCTGTGAACATAACCTTCCTGCGTTAATGGTTCACTCCTTATCGTAGCATGTCCTTGCTTTTCAAACAGTTCGCAGGTCCTTTCCTGGTAGTCTTTGCACAACCCACCCATGCGCAGCTCGCCCATAATTTGTTTATAGACAGATAATACATCATTATATATTGTCTGGACCTCATCAGGCGCATAACCCAGGCACCATGTGCGGGTGAAATCGTAATGGTAACCCCCTCCAGCCTCACAAGGGTAGATATCGAAAACGATCGTTTCACCCAGCCGCAGTAAATCACCCTCTTCACCGCCGCTGTGCGGAATCCCAGCATCCCTTCCGGTGGCGAAAATTACACCATGTGGATTATCAGCTCCGAGTTCCCCCAACCACATGCTGATGCGCCGTTTGACATCCCCAACTGTCAGGTGTGTCCCATCCTCCTTCAGGAGCAGGTTATCCTGCACTGCATGGTTCGTCAGGTAGTTGGCGGTCTTACCGACCACTTCTACTGTGATGCGCCCCATACGGCAAATCCTTTCCACCTCCTCTTCATCTTTGGTGGACATAGCTTTTAACAATATTGATTCGCCGACCTGCCCAACAAAATTTATCCCGGGCAATGATTCCTGAAGACGGCTGAACACGGCAAATGCTTCACCTGCATCGCTCTGCCCGAAAATCGCCACCCGTCCCGAATCGACCTGTGTGTCACCCAACATGCAGCGATACCTTTCAACGTTGGTTTCAATTTCATCCCAACCCGCTTTTTTACGCTGCTCATCCAGACGATATTCGTTTAAATTTACCGTCGGCAGACCTGTATTTACGGCTTCGTCGCGCTCCATCGGATAGTGGAACAACACCGGATCTGAGCCGCGCTTTTTTATCAAGTCCGCCTTCGTTAAATGTGCCCCGCCGGTTAAATACACCATGGGCGGGTTGTGCTGCGCCGGTCCGGTCACCAACAGCGCATCAATGTTTTGTTCCTTCATCAACTGGTCGATATCTTGTTTCATTTTGATTAATATTTTGGCGAATATTTTTTTGGGCAATTTGCGCCATCCGCCAAACCTTATGCAAGTCCAAAATACCTGATCTTTTTATATCTTAAAATGCCAAATAAACCAACATCGTTTTACTTGTTTGCTTATAAAACGAATGCCTTTTAGCCTGTTCTGGAGTACACCTCTCTTATGCCGCTCATCAGCGCACCCTCTTGCTCCGGGAGTACCGTGCGCGGGTCAAACACCACCAGATCTTTTTCAAGCCTGGCGATAATCGGGAGGTCCAAACCGCGCAGCCTGGATAGAAACTGGTTCGGGCCACGCCTCTTCAAACCCAGCAGGTATGTGGGAAGGGTCTCCTCCGGAAGGCTGCCGCCCCCAACAGTCAATTCGCCTTCCACCACTATTCCCTCTTCAAAAACACTGGCCCACTTTTCTGCTCGCTGTTTTATATTCTCAATTGGTTCCGAAATCATGCGCCAGATCGGGATTTCCCCTTCCGCTTCGTCTTTCAAATAATGCAGCAGTGTAGCGGAGAGACCCGCCAAGCATATTTTATCGGCTCGTATTGCTCTGGCGAGGGGGTGCTTTTTTAATTTTTCAACCAGGTCTTTACGCCCTACGATCACACCCGCCTGGGGTCCTCCTAACAGCTTATCTCCAGAAAAACAAACCAGGTCCGCCCCGGCGCCTATTGATTCCTGAACCATGGGCTCGTGTCCCAGACCATACGCTTCTGTCTTCAATAACGAGCCTGAACCCAGATCATCAACCAGGGCAATACCATGCTCATGGGCAATATCTGCCATTTCCTTCAAGCTGGGTTCGCTGGTGAAGCCCAGGATGGTGAAATTTGAGCGGTGTGCACGCAGCAGTAAAACCGGCGACTCGTCTTGTATTGCGCTTTCATAGTCAGATACATGCACCCGGTTGGTCGTACCAATCTCAACCAGACGCGCCCCGGATTGTTTCATCACATCCGGGATGCGAAATCCACCGCCAATCTCCACCAATTGCGACCTGGCGATGACCACTGCCCGGCGCTTTGCTAATCCAGTCAAAATAAGCATCACGGCGGAGGCGTTGTTGTTGACGACCATCCCGGCTTCCGCGCCAGTAAGGCGCGTCAATAAATCTTCTGCATGCAGCAGACGTGAACCGCGCTTTCCCTTTTCCAGATTGTATTCCAGTGAAGAATAACCTTCGGCGGCGCTCTTCATCGCCCCAACTGCAGCAGAGCTTAAAGGCGCTCTACCCAGGTTGGTATGCAGGATCACCCCGGTGGCGTTTATCACACCCTTAATCGTCAGCGCAGTCCAGGTTTTGAGTGATTCTGCAACCCTTCCCAGTATCTCTTCGCGCCCCGGAAGGGAATCTCCTTCCTTATGGCTGCTTCGGATTTCATCCAGACTGGCTCGAAATGCTTGAACCGTCAGTGGGCGCCCGTACTCATCCAGCAAATCCCTGACTCGCTGTTCATTTAGTAGTTGATCTACCGAGGGCAGCGATCTCAGCTCGCTCATGGATTCCACTTACTGCGTTCACGTAAGCGCAGCAGCCATTCAATTAAAGCAAATCCTACCGCCAGAAGCAAAGCCATGAATAAATTGAGCACCCGGCCGATAAGCAGCCATACCAATGTTGGGAAATAGATTCCGACCCACAGGGCTTGCCGCACGACGACCGTTGAGGTTGCAGGCGGTGTGGACGTGAAGCGCCGGTTGAGATAAGCCATAACAGGCAATGCGATTCCAGTAAGCGCCAGGACCCCGCAAAAGAAGAAAGCCCAGCGTGTGCCGCCGTTCGGGGTTGTATATGTTATAAGCAAAGCCAACCCCACCCCTCCGATAAGCAACAAAATGAAAGTGGTTGGAACAAAAAAACTGATGGGCGGAGATTTATCGGAATCCATAACTTTTCACTCTTTTAAGCAGCGGTTGTCGATGACCTCTTCACTGAGGATGATAAACATCAGCGTCTATATGATGTCCATATCTTTGAGAAATTATACTGTAATCCAGCCTTATATTTTGTTTTAGTCCCCTCGATGGAGGATGCTCTGATATTTGCTCATATCCATGAAATTAAATGGAAAACCCGGCACTTCTTTTTCGAAATGCCGGGTTAATATTTAATTTTCCGGGGTCTTTTTAGATCGTGCCTGATTACCGCCGTGGATAACACTACATACAATCAGACGGATTATTCGTAGATTTATGCTTCGTGGAATTCGCCCTCGATCACTTCACCCTCATCTTCAGTTGAGTTACTTCCATAATCAGCGCCAGGTCCACCGGCCTCAGCCGTACCTCCGGGTCCATGTCCATTTCCGCCTGGCATGCCTGGGTCTGCAGTCGCTTGCTGTTGAGCATACATCTGCTGGCTGATAGCATGGAAAGCATTCTGAAGTTCATCGCTCAAACTTTTTATTTGCTGCACGTCTTCACCCTTTATAACCTCGCGCAGGGTATCTACCTTTTCCTGGATGTTCTGCCGTTCGGTCGCCGGCACCTTATCGCCAAGCTCGTTCAATGTCTTTTCAGTCTGGTACGTCAGGCTGTCGGCAGTGTTGCGAGCTTCAATCAGCTCACGGCGACTGCGGTCTTCCGCTTCGTGCTCTCGTGCCTGCTCGACCATGCTTTCAATTTCACTCTGGTTGAGATTGGTGGAGGCTGTTATCGTGACTTGCTGCTCTTTACCAGTCGCCTTATCCTTGGCATTCACATTAATGATGCCGTTAGCATCGATATCAAAAGTGACTTCGACCTGCGGAATTCCGCGCGGCGCAGGGGGGATTCCTTCCAGCCGGAACCGTCCCAGGGTCATATTATCAGCCGCCATTGGGCGTTCGCCCTGCAATACGTGGATATCAACTGCTGTCTGGTTATCTTCCGCGGTAGAAAAAGATTCTGTTTTCTTCACCGGTATGGTAGTGTTACGATCAATTAGAACCGTCATAACTGCTCCCAATGTCTCCAATCCAAGGGACAGCGGAGTGACATCCAGCAAGAGTACATCTTTCACATCGCCGCCCAATACCCCAGCTTGAATCGCGGCGCCTACAGCGACCACCTCATCCGGATTTACTCCTTTATGGGGTTCTTTACCTGTCAGAGAACGCACCAGTTCCTGCACCATCGGCATACGGGTGGCGCCGCCCACCAGGATAACCTCATCAACCTCATTTGCGTTCATTCCCGCGTCTTTGAGAGCGGCCTCGAATGGATTGCGAATGCGGGTTACCAGGTCTTCTGTCAACTGTTCAAATTTTGCTCGTGAGAGTTTCATTTGCAAATGTTTCGGGCCTGACGCATCAGCTGTGATGTAAGGCAGATTGATCTCGGTTTCCATCATGCTCGAGAGTTCAATTTTTGCTTTCTCAGCGCTTTCACGCAAACGTTGTAATGCCTGGCGGTCATTGCGCAGGTCGATATTATTTTCATTCTTAAACTCATCTGCGATCCAGTTCACAATCGCCTGGTCCCAATCATCGCCTCCAAGGTGTGTATCGCCGTTGGTCGCTTTCACTTCAACCACGCCGTCGCCCACTTCCAGGATGCTGACGTCAAACGTCCCGCCGCCCAGGTCAAAAACCAGTATGGTCTCATTTTCCACTTTATCCATACCATAAGCCAGGGCTGCTGCTGTCGGCTCATTTATTATCCGCAGCACTTCCAAACCCGCGATCTTTCCAGCATCTTTGGTAGCCTGGCGCTGGCTGTCGTTAAAGTACGCCGGGACTGTAATCACAGCCTGGTTGACGGGTTCGCCCAAGAAGGCCTCAGCGTCTTTCTTCAATTTGCCAAGCACCATCGCCGAGATTTCCTGTGGGCTGTATTCTTTGTTGTTGATGGGTACTTCTACCCGAGCGTCTTTTGCTGGTCCTTCCACTACTTCAAAAGAAACCATTTCGCGCTCCTTGGCTACCTCATCATATCTGCGCCCCATAAAGCGTTTAATTGAATAAACCGTGTTCTCTGGGTTGACCACTGCCTGTCTCTTGGCAGTCTGTCCGACCAGGCGCTCCCCATTCTTGTTAAACCCAACCACCGATGGCAGCAGCCGGGAGCCTTCTGCTGTCGTAATAACGGTCGCATCGCCGCCTTCCATAACAGCTACAACACTGTTTGTAGTACCTAAATCTATACCTATAATCTTAGCCATCCAATTCTCCTATCCTAATTCTTCTTTTTATTGAATAATGTATCTTTCAATTACTATTTATTCTTTAGAATTTATAATTATGGTGTGAGCTCGTTTTTGTCTAGCAGTAACCTATTGAATTCATCGTATGGTACAAGGATTACTTTTAAAAACATTTGGCTATCAAATTTTATAAACAAGAGCGCACAATAAGAAGGATAACTTGGCCGCGCAAAAAGGACGTTAACATTTCATAGGAGGAATATCAACATTCGCTCCGGGATGAAAAATCTTAACAATTTTCGAAAATTTTCCCATATCAGGTAGATCATTGGATATAACATGCCAAATTCGGAATCGCAATTGGGTAGGATTTCAGGAGCCTGTTTTCCTAATTCTTTAAGGTTTCGGAATACGCGCAGAATGGACGGGGATCAAAAAATCCAATTTAACGGTATATGTTGGGGTTTAGTAATAAACATACCCTGCTATTGGGAGGTTTATCTGATATTGTTAGCGGTATAGTTATTGCAACATAACTTGATTTCTTTAAGGTTTTGCTACCTTAAAGTATTGTTATTTTTTAGACAAAATCACGCTTTATGTATTGCAAACCAGACCCCTTTTCTGCTAAAATAATAATCGAACAAGCCATTATCTGGGTCGCAGTCCACAATCCTGTGGGCTGAATCAGGGTCGTTGTTCTTCCCGCTTAGGGACCAACCCTAATCAATTTAATACGGAATATCTATAACTTCCCACTGGAAATATCGTGGCAGGTCAAGGGGATATTTTGTAATTGCCCGGGAATTTCAAACAGGAGCAAGGATGAAAGCAAAGCAGGCCTGGCAAGCCGCCGTGGGTCAATTACAGGTCGAGATGCCGAAAGCCGCCTTTGACACATGGGTACGCAATGCTGAATTGATTTCCTATGAAGACGGCAGCTTTATCATCGGCGTCCCAAATTCCTATGCCCGCGATTGGCTGCACAGCCGCTTATCAAGCACAGTAAGGCGTTTGCTGACCGGGATTATGAACCGCACAGTTGAAGTGCGTTTTATTATTTGGCAAGATGAAAATGAGCCTGCTCAACTCCTGGAAAACCTCCCCATTGAAAATGATCCAATTGTCCCAGAAAATAATGCCAGCATAAACTCGCGTTATTCATTCGACAACTTTATTGTTGGAGCCAGCAACCGCCTGGCGCATGCCGCATCCCTGGCGGTCGCCGAAAAACCCACGCGTGCATATAATCCATTATTTTTATACGGCGGGGTTGGCTTGGGTAAGACCCATTTACTGCATGCAATTGGTAATATGGCTCAACAGCGTAACCTGCAAGTGCTATACGTGTCTTCCGAAGAGTTCACCAACGATCTGGTCGAAGCCATACACGCTCAAAAAACGCGCGGTTTCCGAGAAAAATATCGCGATATGGATGTTCTTCTCATTGACGATATTCAATTTATCGCTGGAAAGGAATCCACCCAGGAAGAATTTTTTCACACATTCAACACGCTGCACGGACAAAACAAACAAATCGTAATCTCATCCGATAGACCGCCAAAAGCCCTGGTAACTTTGGAAGAAAGGCTTTGTTCCCGGTTTGAATGGGGACTGGCGGCTGATATCCAGCACCCGGACTTCGAGACCCGCCTGGCGATCCTGCGTGAAAAAAGCGACCGTTTAGACTGCCAGATACCCAACGATATTTTAGGGATTATCGCTCATAGGGTGCAGTCGAACATTCGCGAATTGGAAGGCGCCCTGACCCGCATGTCAGCCTACGCCGACCTGAGCGGCATGGAACTGACCTCTGGTTTTGTGGATACGGCATTAGGCGACTTTCTGCCCAAGAAGAGCAGTGTGCATCCCGATGAGGTCCTGCAAGTGGTCGCTGACGCTTTTGGCATACCCAAAGAGGATTTGTTAGGGCGGGACCGTTCGCGCCGGGTTGCTCTTCCACGTCAGGTTGTAATGTACCTGCTGCGCGAGGAATCAAAAATTTCTTTACCCCAAATTGGTGAGACGCTCGGGGGACGCGACCACACCACCGTAATGTACGGCTGCGAGAAAATAGCAGACCTTTTGGAACGCGATGACCGCTTGAGAAGTAAGGTGCTTTATATTAAAGAACAGCTTTACGCGCCAGACAAGCTGCCTGTATCTGAGCGTTTTATCTAATATCCCCACAAGAAAAATAGAATTCGAGCGGGGTAATATCCCCCGGGATTCGACGTACACCAATATCAGATGACGCGATGGCTAATTCTGCTGGTCACTCTCTGGGTTTGTCTCAGTCCCCTTCGCATCCTTTTCCCACCAGCGCACATTCGGTGGCGGCAGTTCTGGCGATACAGTCTCCGGGAATGGGTCCTGGTCGAACAAATTTGCGTATATATAACGGACCAGCACTCTGATAGTCGCAATCGTCGGTGCAGCCAATAAAACACCCAGCACGCCTGCCACCAGCGCTCCCGCCACAATCCCCAGAATTACCACCAGCGGATGTAACTGCACCCGGCGCCCGATGATGCGCGGTAATAAGTAGTTCAAATCAAACTGCTGGAAAATAATATGCAGCCCGATAATCAGCAGCGCGAACATCCAGTTTGGAATCGGCAGCCAGGTTGAACCCACAGATAACGCCAGGATCGACGCGATAACCAGCCAGATGCCATGCCCGATGCTCGGTAAAAACTCCAGCAGACCTGCCAGCACACCCATAGCTAATGCGAACGGGAGACCAATTAGAAAACCCCCAATCGTAAATATAATTGCTACGACGGATGCCAGGATCAGCTGCCCCCGGAAGAAAGCGCTCCAAATCAAGTTGATTTCTGTCCGCAAATGGTCGAAGTCGCTCCTGTACGCCATTGGCGTGATGCTCTCCAGCCAGGTAATTACTCTTTTGCCGTCCATCACCAGGTAGAAAGCCACAACGAATACGAACACCACCCATACCAATGAAGCGATCAGTTCAATTGCATATCCCAGAGTCTGGCCAAAGAACGGTTCAAAGATATTAACTACCGAACCGCTTACCTGTCCAAAAATCTCTTCCACGTCTATTACATATCCTGCAACCACATAGCGGCTTGCCAGCAGGGATTCACCCTGCTCAAAAATGCGCTGGAAATCCAGATTCAGTTCCGCCGATTGGGCAGTTAAAGGAGGGATGATGATCAAAGGAATCGCAAGGATGATTACAATGGCAACCAGGTAAGTCAACAGAGTCGCATAACCGCGCTTTATATGGAATCTCCTTTCGAACCAGCTTGCCAGAGGAGAAAGCACATACGCGATCACGATCGCCAGGATAAGAGGCGCAATTACCTCCCTGAAGTTATATAAAAGCAATAGTCCAAAAGCCAGCAGCAGCAGGCTGATGGTCAATTTAGTTCTCGATGACCAGCGAGGACGTTCTTCGTGCATTTTTACATTCTAGCCTCGTAAGGGGAAAAAGGCAAATCAATAACCTGGTTAAATTACAAACCCGGCTCAATAAAAATTCTTGCAATTAAGCCGGGTGGAGTTTCGAATAATGGATTATATTAATTCAGGAAGAAAGATAAACCAAGCAGAATTATGAAGAAAGTTCCTGCCAGGATTCCGATGCGTTTGAGGTCTTTAATCGTCTCGGAATAATCCGGGTGGAATCCAGTCTCATTCTGCAACTGCACACTTTCTGCAAGCGCAGCGCTGGGTGTACTTCTGCTGGTTGATCGTTTCTTGCGCGATTGTCTTTTTTTCGTTTTTTTGCTCATCTAAATCACCTCGGCAAATTGTGTCACAGTCTGGTAATCCATTTGCCGGATGAGATTATACCTTATCCCTATGGATTTTCCCAATAATTCCTGAAAGATTTCACTCAATCTAATACCGCCTTTACAATTCTTTCGGCCGCCAGATGTTTACTAACTCACCCTCTGTTTCAAATGACAATTCTCTCCAGTGTTTTATTGGAAGTGAAACATTCGCCAGCGCAGCCGTAGGCATCCTTTCCACCTCCCCAGTCAATATCTCCAGCAGGTCCTCCAAACCAGGATTATGGCCGACAACCATTACATTTTCAAATTCATCGGGGGTAACACTTAAGGTTTCAATATAAGCTTCCGGCCAGGCAGCGTATAAATCCCTTTCAAATATTATCTCGCCTTCATAACCGACCTCTTCTACCAAAAGCTCGGTTGTTTTTTTTGCTCGCTTTGCTGAAGAGCTGATAATCAAATCCGGGATTGACGCCTCTCTCACCAATATTTCTCCCATTCGCGGCGCATCCCGCTTGCCGCGTTTGTTCAAAGGCCGGTCATGATCGGCTAATTCCGCTTGTTTCCAGCTTGATTTAGCGTGTCTTAATATTAGCAGTGTTTTCATAACACCCTCGACAGTAATGAATTTTCAACTACTTAATATATTTATCTTCCTTGTAACCAGGAAATTCGGCCAACTCCCCATCTACTTCAACAACATGATTGGGCATCCAGGCGATTCCAAATAAATCCAGCATTACATCTTTCTTATAAGGGGTGACCGGAATCTCCTCAATATCCTCGACGATATCCAGCCACTTCTCCTGTATCTCTTGGATCGCTTCTTCCTGGTCACCTTTCAGCTCTTCGATATCCTTTTTGAAATCTTCAATAGCGTCTCTAGATTCTTCCACATCCGCCTTTGCTTTTGCCGTCATGCGCCGTTTTGACAACGAAGAGGACAATCGCCGCTTACGACCCCCGAACAGGCTGATAGCTGTCTCGGCATAATTTCCCCACTCTTCCATCTTGCGGTGTGAGAGTTCAGATTCGTCCTCATCCAATTCTTGCTGTTCCCGTTCTATTCGATCCAGCAAGCGTTTGATCTTTGTTTTAAATGCAGCCTCTATTTTCTCGATTTCAGCTTCAAATTTCTCCTCGGCTGCATCTTCGCACATATTTTTAAATTCGGCTTCAGTTACATCCGGCCCTGCATACACTTTCAAGGTTTCGTTAGCTCGTACATTGACTTCACTTGAACGATATGCCCAATCCTGGAAATCGGTACGCATCCTGCTCAGTACTTTCGCCTCCGAAAGTGGCGCTTCCAAACTGCTGAAGCGCGTATCCGGGGCTGGGGACTGATCTAATTGGCGCGGTTCTACCGGAGGTGCGGGGAAATTATCCCAGCGCACCACGCCGCGCCGGTCGGGATTCTCAACCAGTACTGTGCGGAAAACTTCGCTGTCGAGGTTGTATTTCCGGTTGCGGAATCGTATATGCGCCTGTGCCAGTAATACCGGCCGGTAAATGATTCCCTTGCCCTGCAAACCCTCGGGATAAGTTTCCCGGGCTGCCTTTACCGCTTGTGAAAGCGTCTGATTGTTGGGCAGGAAATATTCGGCGGCTCTGGCCGGAACAGCCGGACGGGTTATCGAACCAAGTATTACTTCCTCTTTTCCTGCAGCAATTTTCTTTTTTGAGGCAGGTTTTTCTTTCCCAATTGCCTCCAGCCCTGCAGGTTCACCAGTCGGCTGCGAAGCCTTCGCGGATGGAGTTTGAATCTCCACAGCCCCGACCATCTCATTCAGCGCCGGGATTTGCGCACGCGTTAATGGACCAGCCAAGTAATTCATCGCCCAGCGTGTATGGAAAACCGCCGGCTTCTTCTCGTGTACATTTTTCACCAGGAAAACCCGTTTTCCAAGCGCTGAGATCAGTTTGTCTAATTCGCTTCTGGTCATATCACCCGCTATCACGCCTTCCAAACCATCCAGAAGCCGTTGTTTATCCTGATCAGTCTGCAGTTTACCGATGAACCAGGTTCCAGCGTTTGAGAGCGCTTTATAATCCACATCCACCGGGTTCTGGGTGACCAGCATCTGTCCTACGCCAAACGCACGCGCCTGCTTCAACATGCGCAGCATAGGCTCTTTAGAAGGCGGATTACTGGTAGGGGGTAAATAACCAAATATTTCATCAAAATATACGATCGCTCGCAGCGAAGTCGTACCGCTCTGTGATCGCATCCAGGTTTCAACTGCCGAATACAAAAGTGTGACAAAGAACATTCGCTCGGCGTCATTTAAATGTGCGATATAAAACACACTGTGCCGCGGCCGTCCGTCAGGTCCATAAAGCAAACTGGCGATATCCAGCGGCTGTCCTTCGATCCAGGTTTGGAATGCCGGCGCCGCCAGGATGTTATTAAGCAGCATTGCCAACTCAAAGCGCTCCTTTTGCGGGAAAAATGTATTCACATCGAACACGCCCAATTTTGAAAACGGCGGGTTTTGGGTTTGCATGATCAACTCCCCCAGGTCCAGGTCCTTGCCCTGACTCCATGCAGTCTCAAAGATATTGGCAAGCAAAATGTGTTCCCGTGTGCGAACCGGGTCGACATCATCCATTCCCACCAGGCCCAGAATCGCGGTAACTGTGCTTGATATCATTTCTCGTAGCAATTCCCGGTTTTCCTCCCAGGGGATAGCCGGCGCTTCCAGCGAGGAAAGAATGCTGACCGGTATACCGGCATCCGAACCGGGTGTATACACCGCGAAATGAGCTGAGGCGCTGAGCTGCTCCAGCCTCTCCGGACCTATACCCCACTTCGCTAACCCCTTCTTCCACAAGGAAGCAGCATTTTCTGCGGCTTGCTCCACGGTTATCCCCTCACGGCGCGCTTCATCCGCATTCACCCAGGGTTGAAAATCGGCTGGGGCGAGGTTCGGGAAGTGCAGCAATGCGTTTGTGATATCCCCTTTTGGATCTATCATCAGGGACGGTATACCCTGCAGCGCCGCTTCCTCCAACAGGTCTATGCATAGACCCGTTTTACCGGAACCGGTCATGCCCACTACAACTGCGTGTGTGGTCAGATCATCCGGATCGTAAAGCAGAGGCTCATCGACAACTTCTCTACTCTTAAGGTCAAAGATCCTTCCAAGAAAAAATTTTCCTTCCGTATCCATCCTTAAACTCCATCTTTTGATTTTCAATTTGCCAACCAACGGGATCGCTGCCAGGTTATTATTCTAAGCTGGGAAGAGCATTTCGCCAAGTGTCTCGGAAGCGAATCGCTTTCTTTTACCCAATTATAAATTCCATTTTATACGCAAAAAATTTCTACGGCAGGGATTGGCCGTAAACTCGTTCGAATTCTTGCAGATACTGTTGGGCAATATCCCTGTTGTGGATCACAAGCAGGTTCTCATCATTTATCCGGTCTGCATTCACGCTGAAATTATACGAGCCGGTGATCACCACCTGCTCATCGATAATAATCACCTTGTGGTGCATTTTATTCTTATTTCCATCCAAACGCACATCCACACCCGCCGCTCTCAGTCGGTCATATTCTGTGCCGGCATTCGACCTGGACTGCCCTTTATCGAGCACACCGCTCACTGTCACGCCTCGCTGCGCCTTATAAATCATCTCATCCGCTAAATCATCCAGCGTAAAGGAATATGCCAAAAAATAGATGCTGTCCTGCGCTCCTCGCACAAGTTGTTCAATTCGCCTGGAAGGCTTATCCTCCGGTGAAAAGTAACTCTCTAACTGTGTATTGTATTCAATAAAGGAAGTGTTGGGGTTGTTCGCTGGAGAACCGGGTCCAAAGCGATCATCCAGGTACATCTCCTCAAATTCGAGGCTGTAATTCTGCGCCAGGCGTGGGGAATTAATCCTAATCAGGTTGTTATCATGGAAATAAGCGCCCTTAACGCTCAAGTTGGTTGAGCCTGTCCATACCTGCTGGCGGTCGATCACCACGAATTTATTATGCATCCGCCCTTCACGTTCATCACCGATTACTTGAATGCCGGCCGCTTTCAATTCATTGATCTCATCCACATCCAGGTTGTCACTTTCCGTCACAATACGCACCTGTACGCCGCGTCGGTGGGCATCGATCATTGCGTCCCGGATGCTCCAAAGGTTCATAAAATGCATGGCTGCGTCTACACTCACGCGCGCATTGCGGATGCTCTCTGCCAGGGCTTCATCCGGTCCTCCACGGTACCTTGAACTTGACGGATCGTCTGGATCGCTGAAGTAAACCGCATACCAGTCCCCCGGTGCGTCACTGGACGATACTGGGGATACAGGTGTTGGCAGCGGTTCAAAAGCTAAAAGCAGGTCACACCCGCTAGTTAAAAACGCTCCCGCAATAAGCACAATTACAGCACAGATTTTTATTGCAGATAAATTCATGAGCATGAACCTGGAGCCTGTCCTTGGGAAATGGGATAAAATTTTTTGTCCATCTATAAATCCCCCTTATATTAACACATTACACTATGGCTGTAGGACAAGATGGCCGCGCAGCGTCTCATGAGACATCTTATCCTACTTGACTTAGTATTCCCTTGTAGAACAAGATGCCATCTTGTCCTACTTAACTTCGCACTACCGTATAGGGCAAGATGTCCGCGAAGCGTCCTTTAGGGCCGCGCAGCAAATCTTTAAGACATCTCACCCTACACAATTCAAATCCAAAGTACTACTTAACTTCAAACTCCAGCGTTTGATCCAGCTCTCCATTCAAAAATAAATCAACCTTATACGACCCGATCGGCCACAAACTATTATTGCTGAGTTCAAATGTAAGTATATTGGCGCCGGTAGTCAATTCCGTTTCGTCGAGGAAAATATTGGGTTCCTCTCCTTCGATATTTACAGCTGTCCAGGAAGCTTTTACCGTTGTGTCATCCGGGGCATTGGCCAAATCAACTTTGCAGTAAAAGATTTCATCCTGTGCAAAAACTTCCGTTCTCTGCTCACCTGCCTCATCACGCGCCATCCACACCTCATCGATATTTGCGGTACTGGCGCTGAAGCTGCAAGCCAATGGTACAACGAACATCGCTCCAACAGCAAGTAAAATAAACAAAAAATTTTTATTCATGTTTTCTCCTAAATTTAGAATTTTTTATTTCCGATATTGATTCCAAAAAGTCCTGTATGGATACTCAAATCCCAAATAATTTATGTATACATATATCGGGACGTGTCACGTATCCCTTATCCCCTATCCCCTACTCCCATATCTCCTAACATTATTCCGGCCGCCCTTCTCCCAATTTCAACCGCAAAATTAGTCCCGCGATCCCACGGATAGACCTGGCTCATGCTGGCTAAATATAATCCATCCACAGGTGTTTTTATGGCCGGAATGTTGCCCGAATGATTCAAGAGGGGCACCGGTTGTGCGTAATCCGTTCGGAATAACCAGCTGTTCCGAATCCAATCCGGTTCAAAGCGCTCATTGAAACTTTTAAAAGTTGACATAAAACGATCGAGCAGCTCTTCCTTGCTGAGTTCAAAGTATTCGTGGTCCGCCTCGAGATAGTCCCCAACATACAGGATATGGTCGCCCCCAAAATTCTCCGGGGATACATAATTGGTGTGTTCTACAAGCGCCAGATAGGGATAACCAGCCGATTTCGGTAAATTAAACCAGTAATACCCTTCCTCCGACAATTGGTGCTTTAATGCCAGCACCATAACCACCGCCCCCATAGTCTTCAACTGCGTGAGGCCTTGCAGATATTCATCGGGCAACTGCGGGGTCATCTTTGAGAACAATCTGGGAGAAGTGGTTACCAGGCAGGAATCATAACATTCCTTTCCGTTTGCGGTGTCCAAGGTTATACCCAAATTTGGGTCCTGAGATATGCGCTGGACGGGCTCAGACAGGCGTATGCGCACGCCCATCTCCTCCAATCGTGAGGCAAACTGGTCGCAAAATGCCTGGAAGCCTCCTTTATACGTGCCCAGTTTTGTTGTGCGAGCTTTCAAACGCGCCCACATCCAGGCCATATTTACCTCAGTGGAATAGCGATCGCCAAATTTCCCCACCATCAGCGGCTTCCACATCATCTCGTACACCCGGTCGCCTGCCCACTTCCGCATCCAGGCATCAACTGTCACTTCCTCAAGGGACTGCCAGTTATTGGTCAAGCGCAGATAGAGACCCACCAATCCAAAACGCGCTTTATTGAGCCCCCATCCCAGACCTGGAAACAAAATTGCCTTAATAATCGAATCGAACGGGTAGAATTTGCCCTCATGGTACATCACCGTATAAGGACGTGGAAAGACAACCTTATCTGACCATCCTAATTCTTCGATCAGGTCCAGGATAAAATGATCGCTGGCAAACCAGTGATGGTAATACTTCTCCACCCACCAGTCCCAATGAGGTTCTTTGAATCCTGAAGCAAGTCCGCCCACCTGACTGCTCAATTCGTAAATCGTCACCTTGTTTCCCGCCTTCACTAAATCATAGGCCGCCGCCATACCGCCGATGCCAGCCCCTACTATACAAACCTTGTTTTTATCAGTCATGTTGATTCCATATGCCTCATGCTGGGTTCCACTGTTAATTCCTCATTCCACCTCGGTCTGCATCTCACGTACATCCGTCCACCAATCCAAGCCCTCTCGGAGGAAGTAATAGACACCCAGAGCAGTGATGGGAACCCACAAAGCGATGTGCAGTACCAGTGTATAAGCAGCCGCAATCGGTTTCGCCACCCCATAAGCCACCAACACTGCGATACCAGGTGCATCAAAAGTGCCTACATACCCGGGCGCGGAGGGGATGGTCGTTGCCAGATTGACGATTCCGTTCATAAGCATCAGTGTGAAGAAGCTCACCTCAAATGGGAATGCATACATCACAAACCAGTACTTGCCGGTTTCCAGCAGCCAGATTACGACCGAAGTCAAGAAAACCATCAGTACATCGCGCGGCGATCGCAGGCACTCCAAACCTTCCAGGAAGCGGTCTGCCAAACCCAGCGCTTTCTCCTGGAAACGTCCCGGGATAATCAACTCCACAATTACTCTGGAAAATTTCCGGATTTGGTCCGGTAACATCGCCGCCACCAGGAAAACTGCCAGCGCTCCAATGAATGCCCCAGTTCCAACCAGCGCTACGGTTTGAATATTGCCCACAAAACCTAAATCGTTCGTCAAATTAGCTAGTTCGGGAAGGTTCAAAAATATAAACCCCAGCATAACCACGCCGTCAAAAATACGCTCGACAATGATGGTAGCTAAAGATGCCGATATTGGTACCGCTTCATGGCGCTTCAGGATCACAGCCCGCAGTAACTCGCCCGCCCGTGCCGGATAAATATTGTTGCCCATATAACCAATTACAGTGATGGGGAATAACTTGATCGTGCGAATGTTTTTTATCGGTCTGAGCAGGTAATGCCAGCGCCAGGAGCGCACATAAACCCCCACAAAATACAGGATCACGCCGGGTACCAGCCACCAGTAATTGGCCTGCTTGAATGCCTCGCTCAAGTCCCCCAGTTTCAAACCGCGCAGGGCAAAATAAAGGAATATCAGGCTGATAGCGAATCCCAGCCACAACTGCCAGCGTTTCATCCCGCTCATTCTACCACCCATATATTGGGGAGTTCTAATTGGGATTTGATACTCACAAAATCTTCATCCAACCTGACCTACGGATCCGAATACCTTAATTTCATCAAACGGCCGCTCCAATTTCGATCCATCCTCATGGCATAGATTTCGTTGGTATCACACCCGGCTCAGTTATAATTGCGGCTATCATGAACCGCTATGGTTTTTTGATACTTTCTTTTATTTTATTGGCTGTTGTGCTGGGTGTTATCTACATAACAGGCACACCACGCCTGGTTTCTTTTTCACCGGGTGACGGGGACGCTGCTGCCCCGCCAGGCGCAGCCCTGCAATTGACATTTTCACGCCCCATGAACCATGAATCCCTGGTCAACCGCCTGCAAATTGATCCGCCAGCCCCTGGCTCGTTTTCCTGGGAGGCAAACACACTGGTTTTCACACCGGATCAACCCTGGGATCCTGGCGAACGTATAACCGTCATTCTGAGCGCTGGCGCACGAGCATCCAGCATGCTGGCCGCACCCATCCGTGAAGAATTCACCTGGTCCTTTTCAATCCGCGAAACCCAAATCGTCTATCTATTCCCGGCCAACGGTCCCGCAAATATTTACACCAGCGACCCGAGTACTGGTCAAACACACCAGCTAACCGAATATCCCGGCGGGGTTTTGGGCTACCATGTAAACCAGGACGGCACATCCATTTTTTACAGTATTCTTAAGGACGATATCAGCAGTCAGATACTGCGCCTGGATACTGGTGTATCTATCCAATCAGAATCTAACAGCGATCCGGTAGATGCCCTTTCCAATCCTGAACCAGAATTGGTCCTGGACTGTCCGGGGGCTGTATGCCGCACTCCTCGAATATCTCCCAGCGGCGAATATCTCGCTTATGAAAGGACAGCTTCCGCCAGGGTTGAGGGACCGCATTTCCCACAAGTCTGGTACATAACGATGAATCAGGATGCACCCCCCGCTCCGGTCCTGGCCGGAGGAGAAAATCACCAGACCACCCTTCCCAACTGGTCGCCGGACGGTTTACTAGGTTTTTATGATCGTGATATTGCGGCATTTACTTTCTACAATCCCGCCAGCGGGAGTGCCACTTCTTTCTCCAACCAGACTGGGGAGCTGGGTACCTGGCATCCCTCCGGAAATTTTTATGTGACCCCTGAAATATCGTTCATCTCAAGTTCTTCAGATGCCAATACTGAATTAGAAACGCTGGCAGTCAGCCACCTGATCCAGTTCAATCTCGTGGATGGATCCACCGAAGACCTCACCCGCGGGGAGAACCTGGAAGATACCTCCCCGGCTTATGCTCCGGACGGCTCGGCGCTGGCTTTCGGTCGAAAATATCTGGACGATCAGCATTGGACGCCCGGCCGCCAGTTATGGATCGATCCAGAAGGTGCACCCGAAGCCCTCCAATACACAAATAATCCCAACATAAATCATTATGACTTTGCCTGGAACCCTGACAGCAGCCGGCTGGTTTACGTCCGTTTCGATAAAACTCAATTGACCGCTCCCCCAGAAATTTGGATCCTGGACCCAGGCACAGGAGCCTCACAACGCATCATCGAAGGAGGATTTGCCCCAAAATGGATACCTTAATAAGTGTTGGACAGCAGGCGCCTTTATTCGAACTGCCCGATCTGAACGGCTACATCCATAGACTTAGCTCTTTGCGAGGAAAAGTGCTGATATTAAATTTTTGGTCGGCGGAATGCCCCTGGTCAGAGAATGCCGACCGGGAAGTATTATCCTTGTTATCGGATTTCAGCGCGGATCTAGCGCTGTGGTCCATCGCCTCCAACGCCAACGAACCCTTCGACCTGCTGCGGCAAGTTTCTTCTACGAGATCGCTGCCCGTGGTGCTGCATGATAAGGATCAAACCGCGGCAGACCTGTATGGCGCAATGACCACACCGCACTTTTTCGTCGTTGACCGGGAGGGTATCCTGCGCTATCAGGGCGCCTTGAACAACATCACCTTCCGCCAGCGCGAGCCCACCATGAATTATCTGCGCCCTGCAGTTGAGTCGCTCTTCTCAGGAGTGGACCCAAATCCATCTCAGACCACACCTTACGGTTGTACCATCGTGCGGTACACTGCTGATAGTTAATGGTTCCAACCTGTCCTTGAATTTGGATATTTTCTTGTCACTAATCCTCATTTTGTGATTCAAATTGCGCCATTTTCCATCATCACGCTGAACACCCAGCAATTCGCCAAGCTAAAAAAAATAAGGTACAATCACGACAAGTTAGTGGATAACCTTATCGATCTAATAGCTAAAAAGGTGGACCAGAACATATGAGCGATAAAGAATCAGCCCAGGATGTGATCGATGCCTACCGCAAACGACAACAGGCAGCTAAAAAAGCGCCTATTATCATTGGCGTCGCTATTTTTCTTGTACTTGTAGGCGTTGGTTTTGTTATCTACTGGTTCATGGGAGACAGCCGGCCGACAATATCGTATTTTGCCACCGACACGCCTACACCCACCAGCACAGCAACGGCCACTGCTACAGGGACAGCCACTGCAACCGCCACAGTTACACCCACAGTTACGGACACGCCCACCATTACGGTAACTCCCACTGCCTCTGGACCATTTGTTTATCAGGTTGAAGAGGGGGATAATCTGTATGCTATCGCTGATAAATTCCAGGTTGATTTGCTGCTGATTTATTCGCTTAACAACCTGGATCCAGCCAATCCAGCCATTCAAGTCGGCGACAAACTAACCATCCCGGGACCGGATACGGAGCTCCCAACTGATACGCCATTACCGACTGACTTGGCCCGTGGCACCAAGATCGAATATCAGGTCAAACCAGGAGATTCTATACTGGCGATCGCGCTTAAATTCAACAGCACCACCGAATCAATAAAAGAAGAAAATGAGTTGGACAACGAAAACGAGATCTTTGTCGGACAGGTGTTGGTTATCCGTGCAAACCTGGTGACCCCGGTTCCTACCGAAACGGCTACCTCTCCTGCGGACGCGGTCACCCCGCAAGCGACAGCAACCCCTTAAAACCTAAGAGCGTTTTTGATTTCAGGCGGTTCATTAGATATATAAGAGGCTCGCCTTTTTTATATTTAAGGTGGATTTGAGGCTTAATGTGAAAGCAGCGCTTCCTGGGAAAATTCAATAAGACCACTCATACTGTGACCGATACCAGGAATGATACCTATTATAAAATGACTCTCCATTCCATTCGCCTCCGCAAATGCGGACATATCCCGTATCCAATTGCGAGCTATCGTGATCCGATTTCTCCCCTTCTGGCCAGGAATAAGATGTAAAGGCAGTTCTGCGGTATCATTCAGCCCAACAATCACAGTGAGGGGGATTTGGGTTGCCGCCAGCCAATTTTGTTTATTAGGCACAATATCCTCACGCACAATATTATCTGGATCCCACTCAATATCTGCGTGCAGTTCACCCATACCAAAAGGCCAAGCCACCTCTTTACTCGGTTGTGGATAGGTAGCGGCCGAGCTTATAACAGCATTTTTTACCTGCTCGGGATGGCTGACGATAAATCGTCCAGTGAACTGCCCCCCAGCCGAGTGCCCGTATAAATAAAACTTTTCGCCTACCGATCCGAATGCCTGCTGGTGCGCCCCTACTAATCGCAAAACCCATTCATCGGCGCCTATCTCCCGGCCAAACAATCCCCGGTAACCGCTCATAGCATGGTCCCCTCGCCGGCTGCTAAAATCCTCCTGATTGAACGCTGGGGTGATCAGGATAAAGCCGTGTTCCTCGGAAAAATTTATCCAGCTTGTAGTGTAATACTGGGCATTCCAATCGGCTGTTTCCTCTTCTTGGGGAGTACCGTGTATCAATACCAGGAATTCTGGCTCTTGCGGGACCGTGCTTGGAACATAAGCGTAAAATGTTCCATACACATCTTCCCCTATTGATACCTGCCCGGGTACATGTGTGGTTGGTGGTCCAGGCAATGACATAGATCCGCATGCTGGTAACAGGGCAACGAGTATCACAAACACAAGAAATTTGAATATTGAACCTTTGATGTTTAGTTCATCCATTTCAAATTTCATTATCCACATATCCCATCGACTGTATTACAGCTGCATTTTTCGTACTTGTTCTTCCAAACTTTGCTCAATTTAGCACAGACAAAAATATAATCCACCACTGCGTCTGGAGAATCAAAAAACTCCATCTGGATCAACATGGAGGAATTTGATTGTTATCTTGCTCAATCTAAGCTTGATTAATCTTCCAGGACAATTGTATTGGGAACTATTCCTCATCCACGGGCGGCGCTGCCTGTCCGTAATCCAAAATCTCGCGTGCCCCACTTCCGGGCGTCGGAGCGCTGACGATGCCCTTCTCTTCCATCGCTTCGATCAGGCGTGCAGCACGTGTGTATCCGATCCGCAAGCGCCTTTGCAGCATAGAAATCGAAGCCCTTCCCTGGCGGCGGCATAGATCGACTGCTTCGTCGAACAATGGATCCTTGTTTTCTTCTTCTTCCATTTCCTCCCATATCGGCATCTGTTTCATAGGCAAGATCGGAGCCGGACCGTCCACAACCCCTCCAGCAGCCGTCTGTCCTGCCCCGGCCACCCCGGCAAATCCCTGCCAGTAATTCACCAGACGTTGGATTTCCGGATCAGAGAGGTAGACACCCTGCAAACGTACCGGAGCCGGCGCATCCGGAGCCTGGAAGAGCATATCCCCGCGTCCTAACAAACGCTCTGCCCCCGGCTGGTCCAGGATCACCCTGCTGTCCACACCGGATGCCACCGCGAATGCGATACGGGCCGGAAAATTAGCCTTGATCAAGCCGGTCACAACATCCACAGATGGACGCTGGGTTGAGATCACCAGGTGGATTCCTGTTGCGCGTGCCAATTGCGCCAGCCGCGTAATCATGCGCTCTGTCTCATCCGGCGCGATCATCATAAGGTCCGCCAATTCATCAATAATCACTACCAGGTACGGTAGTTTCTGCCCATCTTCACTTTCCTGGATACGGTTGTAATCCTGAACGCTGCGGCAGCCGGCCTCAGCCAGTTTACGATAACGCATATCCATCTCACGCGCCACCCACTGCAGCACTCTCACCACCCGCTCCAATTCCACAACAACCGGCGCCAGCAGGTGCGGTATACCGTTATAACCAGTTAACTCCACCCGTTTGGGATCAACCATAATCAGGCGCAGGTCATTGGGGGTATTGTTCATCAACAGGCAGCTGATCAGCGCGTTCACGCACACAGACTTGCCGGAACCTGTTGACCCGGCGATGAGCAGGTGCGGCATAGCTGCCAGGTCAGCCGCCACCGCGTTGCCCGAAACATTCTGACCCAGTGTAAAAGCTAGCGGAGATTTCAGACGCTTGAATGCCTGGCTCTCGAGGATGTCCCGCAGGGTAACCAACGCGACTTCTTCGTTCGGCACTTCGATACCAACGTATCCCTTTCCAGGCACCGGCGCCTGGATGCGGATCCTGCGTGCTGCAAGCGCTAAAGCGAGGTCATCCGCCAAGCCGCTTATCTTCCCAACCCTGACGCGTGTCCTGCCGCTGCGAGTCTCGATAAAATCCGGCTCTACGCCAAATTGGGTGATGGTAGGTCCGCGGTTTATTTCGATGACACGCGCCGGCGCTCCGAAAGAACTCAAGGTCTCCTCTATCACGCGCGCCCGCTGCAAATCCACTTCTTCGTCGTATTCCGTTTTACCGCCGCTCTCAAGAATTTCATCCATTGCGGGCAGTTCCCAGGTTAAGGGTGCATCCTGTAAATCGTAAGATAATCCATCTGCAGGGGTTGGCTTTTCAGCCTGAGCGTCTCCAGACACAATCCCCTTTTCGGACGGACCGCTCCCGCCAACTGCTGTGACTAAGCCACTCTGTGATACCGCTTTTTTTCGTTTTTGCTCTTTGCGATCGATTAAATTATCCCAGGTATCTTCAACCCAATCCTGGAAGCGGTTGAATATAGGTGAGACTAAACCGATCATTTCAGCGATAGTTTTATCCAGAGAGAGCGCCAGGCCAATAACTAAAAATGCCAACAGCACTATGGCCGCACCGCCGGCGCCAAAGGCTTTGTTTAATGAATCCGCCAGAACTCCACCTACAGATCCCCCGGCCTCACCGATCTCTCGTACAACCTGGATCTGCCGTTCTTTCACCAACTGTATGGAGAAGTGCAGCGCTGCAAGCAGCACCAGGAATAAAATCGTCACCCCTAATATACGTTCGAATCCAAAGCGCGGTACACGGTCAAGCTTGCGTAAAACCAGCCAGCCGCCGCAAATAATCAGTCCGATCGGGAACAAGAACCTCCCCCACCCAAAAACGTTATCCAGCGTTTCGATCCAACCGCTAACCAGGCCGCTATTGCCAGGGAAGAGCAAGCTGATCAGAGTCAACAAACCCACCAGGCCGACGAACACCCCGATGATGTCCATCCAGCGGTCGAAACTGATCGATTGAGGTGAGAAACTACTTATAAATCCAGCTCCAATCAGCGGCTTTTTACCTGTCTTCGTCCTGGATGATTTTGGTTTCGAGCCGCGTGTTTTTCTGGCTGGTTTACGAGGTGTAGACCTGCCTCTGGATTTACCCTTTGGTGTGGTTTTCTTAGTCCGACTGCCGGACTTACTGGAAGTGCTGGTCTTTTTACGCGCCATATTAGAGGATAAACTTGTTGCACGATTAATGCCCAATGCAGCCTGGATTATAGCACAAATGGTCGATTAATTACCGGTCCGGCTCTCGTTCAAAATCCCCTAACCAAGTTGAGGTACAATAGTTTTTCACACATTCCTGGAACTTCACAAATGGCGCCGGGGAATTTTTTCCGGCAGCCATTGAAAGGTGAATATTGTTCGAGATTGTTTTTCTCGGTACTTCCGCTTCAGCGCCCTCCATACACCGCGGTCTCACTTCTCATATCGTGCTGCATGATGAGCACCGTTTCTTGATCGATTGCGGTGAGGGTACCCAGCGCCAGATTATGAAGTCTGGTATGGGTTTTAAACGCCTGAATAAAATCCTGATCACACATGGTCATTTGGATCATATCCTGGGCTTGGCCGGTTTGATGTCCACTTTTATGCGCTGGGAAGCCATCGAAGATATCGAGGTTTTCGGCGGTTCCTGGGCGTTGAGCCGCATTAAAGATTTACTGTACGGGGTGGTAATGCGCGGCGCTCGACCCCAGATGAATATCCAATTTCACGAAATTTCTGCAGGTGAAATCTTCGCCTGTGAAGACTTTAAGGTTTCTGCTTTCCCGGTATATCACCGTGGTTCGGATTGCTTCGGTTTTTTGTTCGAAGAGCTTTCCCGGCGGCCGTTCCTGGACGATAAAGCGCAGGCTCTACAAATTCCGCACGGGCCGTGGAGGCGCGATCTGGTGAATGGTTTACCGGCCACACTCCCGGATGGCCGCCAGATCACTCCCGATCAGGTCCTGGGTCCTGAACGACCAGGTACTCGCTATGTGCACGTGGGGGATGTCGGTCGTTCTGGCGATCTGGTAAATATCTGCCAGGACGCGGACGTGCTGGTCATTGAAGCCACATATCTACAGGATCAAGTCGACCTGGCAAAGGAATTCTCACATTTTACCGCCCAGCAGGCGGCTGAACTGGCAATCCAAACCGGGGTGAAACACCTGATATTTAACCCATATCTCGCGCCGCTACCGGGAGCGGGATGTTATAACGGAAGCGCGCGCCGTAAAACCGGATACCTATATCGCTCGTGATTTTGACCATTACCAGATTAAGCGCGGGGATTTGTTGAAAGCGAATCTATTAGAAAACAAGTAAACGAATTACTCACGCATCGCGTGCAAAGCGCTGTTCTTTCCAGGCGTCTCCCTCATTATGATAGCCGGCCTGCTCCCAAAATCCCAGCTGGTCTTCCGTCATGAACTCCAAGCCCCGCAGCCACTTGGCTCCCTTCCAGAAATAGGGCACTGTCAAATCCTCCCGTCCCAGAATGTGACCGATGACACCCCGCACTGGATATCCATGATCTGGTGTAATCGGCTGGCCGTCGAAGTGCGTAGCCAGCAAGAAGTTATCTGAGGATATAATTTCCCACGGCAGGTTAGTCGTGTAGTCATTTTCAGCATGCTGCAGCACAAATTTGGCGCTCGCTTTTGGTTTGATGTATCCCTTCTCCACCAGCGTTCGCACCGAGACGCCCTCCCATTCAGTATCGAACTTGCTCCAGCGGGTCACGCAGTGGACATCCATCACCAACCTTGTGCGCGGCAATTTACAAAACGCCTCCCATGACCAATATACTTCCTCTTCAACTTCACCCCAAATTCGGAAATCCCAGGTACCCGGATCAAAACCCGGAACAGAACCATAATGCAGGACGGGGAATTTTTGGGTCAGCGACTGCCCTGGCGGCAGTCTGCCCTCCGCTGCCACCCGTCGTTCCTGCTCTTTTCGCTTTAAGTTACGCTCTGACATCATCTATACCGTCAAACTCTGGCCTGGATTTAATACATGCGCTTCAGTGTTTGTCTGCGCCTCAACTCGTTCCGCCCATGCATCGGGATCCTGCATAATTACATCAAAAGTGTTGAAATGCACAGGGACGACGTGCTTCGGCTGGATCATCTTCACCGCTCTTAACGCGTCATCGGGACCCATCGTGTAATTGTCACCGATCGGCAGCACTGCCAGATCAATACCCTCTTCACCGATCAATCGCATATCGCCAAACAAACCGGTATCCGCAGCGATATAAACTTTCTGACCATCCAGCGTTGTTAGAAGAAAACCAGTCGGGTTGCCGCCGTTTGTGCCATCCGGAAGACCTGAACCATGCGTCGCCAGCGTTAGTTTCAAATATCCAAATGGATGATTATACCCACCGCCAATATGTTGGCCATGTGTACTCAATCCTTTTGCCTGCAGCCAGCCGGAGATTTCCGCATTGCTGACCACCAGCGCTCCAGTTCGTTTGGCGATACTCTCAACATCTCCCACATGGTCGCCGTGTCCGTGAGATATGAGGATAAAATCCGCCTGCGCCTGCTCTGCCGGGATGCTGGCGGCCGGATTTCCGCTGAAGAACGGGTCGATCAATATCCTGTAACCTCCCGTTTCTAAGCCCATGGTTGCATGACCATACCAGGTAAGCTTCACGCTCATAATCAATTCTCCTTTATACCTATCCTTTAATTTTTTCTTTTATAGTACAGACAATCATCAGAATAGTTGAAATTTATATTATCTTGAAAAATCCGAACAATCATCATCTGGAAAATGAAAATCATCTCCGGTGGTTGTCAATCTTGTCAAAAGTCTTACCAAAAATATCCCGGTTTACTTCCAAAAAGTTGTGCGGGAAGCCCAATTCAATGCAGCTGACTTTATCCAAACGCTCCAGCTGCTCTTCACTCAGTTCCCACTCCACGCAAGCCAGGTTATCCTCCAGGTATACCAGGGAACGTGCCCCCAGGATCGGGATCATTAAAGCCCTATCCTGTTGTTGGCGTGCCCAATTGATCGCCACCTGAGCCATTGAACGTCCGCTCTCCCCGGATATATCTTGAACTTCCTTAATGATATTGGCAGTCCTTTCATTTAATTCATGCTTTTCCGCCTCCCCTGGATTGAGTTCAATTGACTCGCTCTTATGTTTGTTCGTCAGAATCCCGCTTTCCAGCACTCCCCATGGCATTACCGCCATTTCCCAATGCCTGGCCATTGGCAGCAGCGCCCAATCCAGGGCGCGGTTGACGATCGAATACGGCGCCTGTAAACCTACGAAGCGCGACCACCCGCGCAGTTCTGCTAACATGTTCGCCTCAGCAACAATCCAGGATGGCGAATCGGATATCCCGATATAAAGCACCTTGCCCTGTCTGACCAGGTCATCCAACCCGCGCATCACTTCTTCCACGGGCGTTAAATAATCCCACATGTGCAGGTAATAGAGATCAATGTAGTCTGTTTGCAAACGCCTCAGACTGCGCTCGATAGACTGTCTCATATTCTTGCGCGAGTTCCCGCCCGAATTTGGATCGCCCGAGTCTGAACTGGTCAGTGAATATTTCGTGGCGATTACAAAGTGTTCACGCTGTCCTTTTAGAAATTCTCCCAGGAATTCTTCACTCGTGCCGTCTGTATAATTAACCGCTGTATCGATAAAGTTGCCCCCAACGCCTGCAAAGTGATCAAACATCTTTTTTGAATCCGACTTGGAAGCTCCCCATCCCCAGGTCTCTCCAAATTTCATCGTCCCCAGACATAACTCCGAAACCCGCAATCCGCTTTTTCCTAACAGTTTATAGCGCATGGTCTGCTCCATTAATACAACGGTTTAGATTATTATGATTGCTCGCGCTTGCTCGGACACATCATAAGAATAGACCCATTATAGTATCTAAAATTTCACCGGCGTTGAACATCCCAATCCGGGTTCAAGAACTTTTGAATTTCAATTCGATAACCATTAGGATCCCGAATAAACATCTGGTAAATCTGGTAGCGTTCATTCAGCCTGGGTCTTATCTCGATAATTATTCCTTTTGATTCAAGGTGCTCACAAAACCCATCCACATCTTCCATTTCAATTGTAAGAATCACCTCCTGGCTGCCTGTGCTGCTTTCGGTAATGCAAAATCCGATATAGGCATTTTCACATATCCTGAATATGCGGCAGCTACCTTGATCCAGCGCAAGTTCAAATCCCAGAATATCTTGGTAAAAAACTGTGGTTTTTTCAAGATCTCTGGTTTGAAGGAAGAAGATCCCCGATTTTGGATACTGCAATATTCCACTCACTTTCTATAAACTACTTTTTGGGTAAGGAGGATGAAAAATCAACTCCCATCATAACCCAATGCTGTAGGTCTTCATCAGACACAGTGCCTTCAGGGGATACCATAACCCAGCCCCTCATCGGCCTGCCGGTGAAATCGAAAATCTTTGCATGTGGCTGCCCCAGGGCATCATCGTAGGTCTCGGGTCCGACCCTTACAATGAGGTCATCTTTATTTACACCACAAGCCATATTTCCGTGCAGCATAAATCCGATCCCACCGAACATCACTTTCTCAGTGAAACCAGGCTTGTCACCAATTTGTGCTTTTATCCGTTGGGCCAATACTGTATCGTACGCCATAAACACCTCCAGATGAAGAATTAATTATAGTTGCACTTCCATATAAAAATCTCCCGGTGTCAACGAGTACATCACTGCATCATAAATCATATCCCTTACAACCAGACGGTTTCGCAGGACCCCCTCCCGCTTCGCTCCCACCTTTTCCGCCACACGTAAACTTGCTGTATTACCCACCGCTACTACAATCTCTGCTCTGACCAATCCGACTTTTTCGAATGCAAATCGGGAGGCTAGAATCGCGGCACGACTTGCAATTCCCTCTCCGTGGCGGTCGCTCCGCACCCAATAGCCCACATTCCCAAATCGGAATAACTGGTTGACAAAACTCACTCCGCATCCCCCCACGATCTGTCCATCCGCAATATCCGTTATCGCGAAGCCGTAATCCGTACCCTTTTCCCATCCGGATGGAAGGGTTTTAAGCCACTGCAAAGCATCCTGCTCGTTATAACCTTCGTGACACCAGGACATCCAGGGCAGTAATTCTGGAACCGACTTCTGCACCGCCAGTGTTAACTCCCTGGCATCACTCTTCAGGAGCGGACGCAATCGAATAACATCATCAAACAAATCTGTTTTTAAGACCATAGTAAGTGTAGGACCTTATTGATTTTTTTACTCACGTAACCAAATTCTTTGCAGATATTTTACCCTCGAATTAACGCCAACATTCACTGTTGAATTTCCTGAACCATGCGCGTCAGCTTTATTCAGTGCGCCTATTTCTTTAAAAAGATCAATTAAAAGGACCACGATTTCCCAGGTTGCCCTTTCAAGACTCTGTACTGGTGGACCACTATTAATTTCAAATCAACAATGGCAGATAACTATCCTCCGTATCGCATGTGACACTCAAACGATAATTCTCGCTGGCGCCCTCAAACCCATCCACCACTATAAAATATTGGCCAGGCTGCACGTCCTTCACAGTAAAGATCTCCTCCCCATATGAATCCTTGCTGTAACACTCGCCTTGAATACATCCGCCTCCAGACAACAAGAAAATGTCCAGGGCATCTGTCAAATCAGTGATCTGCGCTGTGATCGTAAAAGTACGCCCCTCATGCAGGTTTAGTGAATAGACGACTTCAGGTCCTGATTTCATGCCTCTCGTCTGCGCAATCATAATTTTGCAGGTGGTTGGCATATCCTGCATTATTTTCATAGAGGACCTGGTTGCATAATATCGGTTTTGGGACTGTACATGTACCAGAACAATCCACCTCATCCGATACACACCAGGCTTGGGTCTCCTTCTTGCAGGAGCGAAAAGCGGCATCCCAGAATTGGATATCCTGCTGGTTTTGAACATCCCAATCCGCGGGCAAGTTCACGATCGTTCCATACCCATCGTTCTCCTGCCAGGCGCCGCAGTTAGCTTTGCCTGGGATAATTGCGGTATCCGTCATCTGGTAACCCGTTCTTATCCAGCCCGGAGTATACGAGGGTGGTCCCATACCGCTGTCATCGTTTCCATCCCCAAGATTGGGATTGTAGCGCAGCGCGGAAGGATCCAGGATTTCCCACATCGAAGCCATATGATACCCGAGCGTACATGCTCCCGCATCTTCTGCATCGCTCTCTTCCAGCAGGTTTTCATCGCCTCCCCGGAAAGAATCTTCCGTCAGGTAATAGCGGCGCATACCAGTAATATTTGGTTGGATTTCGTTTAACCTTGTTATGTCTTTATTTTGAGCGGCAGCATTTATACGACTGATACTAAAAAATATAAATGTGAAGGGAATCAGTAAAGCCAGGGTGGCTATTGATGCGCTGGCTGATCCCTTTTTAATGCTGATTCGGATTCTTGTTTCTCTCAGCATCGTCTCAATCCTCAACACACCACACACCTTGCTCCTGACTGCAGTCAACCACAAAGACCTCCCAACCGTGAAAATAGTAACCTGCCGCTGCTGTCCAATTTGATCGCAATTTGGCTGTCGTTCCGCCGAATGAGCTGTCTTGGGTTGTCCAGTTGCTGCAGTTATCCCTTCCCGGGATGCCCGAATCGGATTCGAATTCATAGCCTGTTCGGACCCAACCCGCCATCTCCGATGGCGGTCCGCTTCCCAGGTCACCTGCCGGCCAAACAACTCCCAGGTCATGCGCATACATCAGGTTCGAAGTGTCCAACAGCTCCCATAAAGAGGCGAAATGATACCCTTCTGCACATATCGATAGCGCCTGAGAGGCTGAATAATCTGCAGAAGTTATATAAAACTTGCGCATCGAATTCGAACTCGTAAGACCGGCTTTTGAAAGCGGATAATCATTCGCGGCAACCTCACGGTATCCCAATCCCAATAGGCCCCACAGGAATAGGATAACCAACAACACCAAAAAAAGCGCCAGCAGCACGCCGCTAAGTCTGAGATTGATCACAATCACCTCACCATTGGTTTCCTTGTCGGTCATAGCGCCTCCTTCTCTTTGGTAAGAAACGGTACAATGAATTGTTAATATGAAGACCTCAATGTTGGCTTTGTTTTTGAATGATTGATACGCAATTAGGTAAAAATTCAATATCCACATCCCATATACAGCTTTGGTTCAGACCTACCCTCCGCAAATAGTATATAGGAAAAATATCACCCATGTCAAATCTTTTTTGGTGATTTATCTACTTCCGGTTTTGCTCCGCAGCCAGTCTCAAGTAAAATAGTCCAATGCCCGTAATTTCTGTGCTGATGCCCTGCTTTAACTCAGCTGAAACCATTGAAGAAGCATTGTTAAGTTTGAAAAACCAATCCTTCGATGATTTTGAAGTCCTAATGGTTGACGATGGATCAACAGACGCTACACCGGAAATTTTGGGTAAATGGTCATCTCGTGACACGCGCTTCCGGGTACACACCCGCCCGCACAGCGGTATCGTCCCCACACTGAACGCTGGCTTGAGCGTATGCCGGGCGCCTTATATAGCTCGTATGGACACGGACGATCGATCTCACCCGCATCGTTTAGCCCTGCAGCATGCTTATCTAAATGATCATCCTGAAACCAGCCTGGTAAGTTCCCGAGTTGCTGGATTTCCTGCATACCAGGTGAGAGAGGGCTTTCATATTTATATGGATTGGCTAAACGCTCTCTTAACCGATGTGGACATGCGCCGGGAGATTTTTATCGAGAGTCCTTTGCCCTCATCCAAGCGTGACTTTCCGCCGACAGCATATCCTCCAACTGGGGGGTTATCAAGATTTCGGTTGGGCGGAGGACTACGATTTGTGGCTGCGCATGTATTTGCGTGGAATGCATTTCGCTAAATTACCCGATATATTATTGGAATGGCGTGAACATCCCGAACGTCTCACCCGCACCGACAGCCGCTACTCCCTGGAAAACTTTCTGCGTGCCAAAGCCCATTATCTGACCCTGGGTCCACTCTCCGGACGAGATTCTATCTTCGTTTGGGGAGCCGGTATGATCGGACGACGCCTGAGCAAACACCTCCAACGGGTAAAAATTCCTCTGGCTGCATTCATAGATGTTGACCCAGGGAAGATAGGGCGCACCATGCGCGGGCTGCCTATTTTATCCCCATCCCAACTCTCCCCCCTCTGGGAGCGGAGTGAACATCCAGCCCTGCTGGCGGCAGTCGGAGCACGAGGCGCCCGCCAGAAAATCCGTCAATATTTAAATGAGCTTGGACTAAATGAAGGGAACGATTGGTGGGGAGTCGCTTAGCACAGCACAGCCTGGCGCATCGATTGCACCCGGCAAACATAATTTTATTCAGGAGCTGACAATGGATATCGCCGAATTATTTAAACCTGGAATGACGAATGAAGCCGCCTTCGAAGTGAAGGAAGAACACTCCGCCCTCCAATTGGGCAGCGGTTCATTGCGGGTTTTAGCCACTCCGATGATGATCCGCTTCATGGAGTTGCTCTCCCATAAATTGCTTGCTGAAAACTTGCCTGCAGGATACTCCAGCGTTGGTGTACATGTGGATGTGCGCCACCTTGCTCCAACGCCAATCAACAAATCCGTACGGGTTCGCTGCGAAATTTTAGAAGTAAAAGGACGGGGGATAAAATTTTCCGTTACCGCATGGGATGAAATCGAGAAAATTGGCGAAGGGCAGCACAAGCGTGTAATTATCGAAGTCGACCGCTTTTTCAGCCGGGTTGAAGCGAAAATGAATTAATCCCGCCTCCACAAACCGGGAGACTTCCTCAATAATTTAACGTGTAATAAAAGGTGAGCCTCAGCGGCCTCTCATTAGCCGGGCCGCGAAGAAAGCTACTAAAACTCCAGCTAAAAGAAATAAACCGCCCACAATGCCCAGAATTGGCGACCTGCCGCCCTCCGGGGCTGGCAGTACCTGCGCCTCAGCCAGCGTTTGAGCGTTTGCCTGAGCGCCGAAATTTACATAAGTTTCATCCCCGCCGTTAAGTGTTAACTCGTAGCTTGTCTCGGTGGTGGGATTGTATCCTTCCGGAACGGCAACGCTGATTGTGAAATCACCCTCAGGCTGTTCCTCAAAACATTGCGGCTCCAGACCAATACCTGTGGGTACTGTTTCTGAAACTGATCCTATCTGGTTCCCAACACTTATTGCCCCATCTGGTATAGAAGGCTCGTTTTCCTGCCGAATAGAATCGCCGTTTAAGTCGTTAAACAAAATGATGCATATATTTCCAAAACCTGGTCTCGGCGTGGGCGTCGGAAGGAGCGGAGTTGGCGTTGGAGTGGGGCCCGGCGTAGGGGTTACTTCCTCAGGTCCCCCGAACCCGAGAATGATCTGCTGGCCCTCAAATATCGTATCATTGGCCAGGTTATTTGTGGCCATGATTTCCTCAACCGGTATCCCGCTGATGATCGATATACTGAGCAGCGTGTCGTTGGCTTTTACAACCCAGATAATCCTGCCATCTGGTCCGGGTGTAGGTGTATATATAGGGATTTGCTGTTCCGGGGCAGCCAGAGCAGACTGCATCGGATAAAAGCCTAGCGCATTGGAAATTATCCAGGCGGCAGCCAAAACCAGCGCTGGAAAAAATACTACCCAAAATGGTTTGTTATTTCGGAGCTTTCTTATCATAGCAGCCTAGATTATACCGGATGGAATCACAGACATCTCCACTTTATGTTTGCTGATCTTCTTTTCTCCTCATAAATTAACCCAATTCTCCCCCTAATTTAGAATTTAAAACCATCAAACCAAATCCAGCCAACAAATTAAAACACAAAACCCCGCCAACCACAAAAAGGATACCGGACACAATCGCAGTCGAAATACCGAATTCATACAACGGGGGCGCTAATAAATCCCCAACTGCGCGTCCAATCGAAGTGGCAGAAATAAAGGCTGCCACCATTGTGGCGCGTGCGGCTGGAATAATTTCAGTCATAAGCGGGATGCTGCTAACGATGGTGTATTCGAATGTGAGGTAGAAGAAAAACAGCCCTACCAACGCGCCTGTCAGGCTCCTGCCTGCGATTGGCAGCGCAATCGCGACCAGACTATTAAGTATCAGACCTCCTGCCACAGCGCGCCGTTTGCCGATGCGATCCGTTGTCCCTCCTACCAGAGCTTCTCCCCCAAGCTCCGAGACCCCAATAACCACCGCCGCAGCCGCAAGTGTGGCGATTTTCACACCGAATGAGTTCTCTAACCACACCCCAAATATCAAGTTTATCAACTCGTTGGAAGCGCTTAAACTGAAGCCGATCAGTATCCCTGCCAGCGCTGGAGTATAAGTAAAGACCCTACTTAAGGTTTTCCAAATCTTTGCGTCGCCATCTTCTGTGGGTTGCTCGTTGGGCAGCATCCATGAAATCACGCCAAGGGCAAATCCGCCCGCGACGGTAAACACCGGAAAAACCGCTTGCCAGCCAAAACGTACGATCAAGAAACCAATAATGGGTATCCCGATAATAAACGCCAGTGACCAGCTGAATTCGGTTAGCGCTACCACAAATCCTCGCTGCCTGTATGGCACCTTATCTCCAAGATAAGCCTGCATTGAAGGCAAAAAGGCGAAAATACCTAACATTGACATTAC
The DNA here is from genome assembly GCA_963753725.1 of uncultured Chloroflexia bacterium. Lineage (GTDB taxonomy): Bacteria > Chloroflexota > Anaerolineae > Anaerolineales > UBA4823 > CAVWDI01. The sequence goes on from CAVWDI010000023.1 coordinate 75,562, forward strand.
CAACGCGATCACAAAGGTAATATAAGATGGCCAGATGAGCATTGAACACATGCCCAGCGTGAACAGGGATATCCCCAGCATCATCCCGGTTTTTCTTCCTTTAATATCAGCAATTGTCGCCAGGAAGGGACCAAAAACACCGGTTGCCGAGCGCAGCATGATCGCCCGTGAAAGCGTTCCAATATCTACTCCCAGGCCGCGCCCGAATACCGGTAAGAACGGATATACCATTCTGACCGTGGTATTTAAAACGATACGGATAAGGATAAATATAACGACTTGAAACTTGAGCGCGTTTTTTAACCTAGTGGTCTTCAACATTTCGGAACGCCTTGGCTGTTAAACCGACCAACAATAATGTTAAAAGCAGTAATCCAAAGAAATAGATCTGGATGCGAGCCGCATCCGAATCCAATATCGGGCGATGAAGGGTGCATAACATCCTGGACATTGAATACCGCAAATCCCAGAGCGATCAGATACACCAGATTCGCCACGCTGGCCCAAATCGGGTCTTCCAATAAAGTGATCCCGATCTGGATCAATAACCCGCATACCGCGAAAATAATCGCCATCCGCCAGCGGGGTTCCGCCAAAAACAGACCGTTCCAATTGGTTTGCATCGCCCACATAGAGAGTGGAAGATATGTGATCCAGAACAATAATCCTGTTCTGCTGAGAGCACAGCGACCATTTGTGGATTGACTTACGCCTGGTTATTAGGCCGATCGCGCCGGCCGCGCCCGCACCAAAAAAAGCGCACAGCGCAGCCCAGACCCAGGCGCCGTGCAAATAAACAACGCGCACATTTGTCCCAAGCGTTTTCTCGGCTGGACCGATAGCAGTGATAACCGCGATCGCCAAAAGGGTTAATCCGATCAAGATAATTATTCGCCGGTTCTTATGCATATAACTCAACTATAAAAAAATTTAGTGTCAAACGCCAGTCAATAACTGCATTTGACACTATTCCTCAGGATAACAGACGAAATTGTACCGTAAAACCAGAGATTATCTCAATCTTTAAGCATCGGCATATTTATCTTAAAGCGCTTTGCGGCCGCGATTGCCTCGGGATAACCAGCATCTGCGTGACGTACAATCCCCAGCCCAGGGTCTGTTGTAAGTACCCGCTCTAACCTGAGCGCCGCTTCTGGTGATCCATCTGCCACAATCACCTGACCGGCATGCTGGCTGTAACCGATGCCAACCCCTCCCCCGTGATGGAATGAAACCCAGGTTGCCCCGCCGACTGCATTGATCAAGGCATTTAATATCGCCCAATCACTGATGGCGTCCGAACCGTCCTGCATCGCTTCCGTTTCACGGTTGGGTGAGGCCACCGAACCGGCATCCAGGTGATCACGCCCGATCACAATCGGCGCTTTAAGAGTCCCATCCGCTACCATTACATTAAACTTCAATCCCGCTTTAAGTCGTGCTCCGTATCCCAACCAGCAAATTCTAGACGGCAGTCCCTGGAACGGTACTTGCTGACGCGCTAATTTCAACCAGCGCAGCAGAGCTTCATCCTGCGGAAAAAGCCCCGCCACTGCTTCATCCGTTTTATAGATATCCTGCGGGTCTCCGGATAGCGCCACCCACCGGAAGGGTCCTTTCCCCAGGCAGAATAAAGGTCGGATATAAGCTGGTACAAACCCGGGGAAGTCGAAAGCGTTTTTTGCGCCAGCGTCATAAGCCCGCTGTCGTAGGTTGTTGCCGTAATCGAACACCTCCACTCCCGAACGCTGGAAGTCTAACATTGCCTCAACATGACGCACGATGGAATCATTAGCCCTGCGCTCGTACTCCTTTGGATCCTCCCTGCGCAGTCTGTCCGCCTCCTTCACGTCCATGCCTGCAGGCACATACATCATCACATCATGCGCCGGTGTTTGGTCGGTGACCACGTCCGGCATTACCCCCCGAATTACAAGTTCAGGATAAATCTCGGCCGCGTTGCCGATCAGTCCGATCGATCTCGGCTGCTCGTTATCCAGCGCTTCTTCTACCAGGGTCATGGCTTCTTCCAGGGTGTCGACCAGCACATCCAGATAACCAATCTCCAACCGCCGTCCAGCCCGTTCAGGGTCCACTTCAACAATTAAACCAACCCCTTCGTTCATCGTAATCGCCAGCGGCTGCGCGCCGCCCATACCGCCCAATCCAGCTGTGAGCACAAATTTTCCGCGCAGGGAGGGCCAACCTCGCTGACTGGCAAGCGAGCTTAAAGTTTCATATGTCCCTTGCAGGATGCCCTGCGTGCCGATATAAATCCACGAGCCGGCTGTCATCTGGCCATACATGATCAATCCTTTTGCCGCCAGCTCATCAAAATGCTCCTGGGTTGCCCAATGCGGCACCAGATTTGAGTTTGCGATCAGCACACGCGGCGCATCTGGGTGCGATTTAAAAACAGCTGCCGGTTTACCGGATTGCACCAGCAGCGTTTCGTAATCCTCGAGTTTACGCAGCGTGGAAAGAATTGCCTCAAATGATTCCCAATCCCGGGCCGCCTGCCCTCGCCCTCCGTATACCACCAGATCTTCCGGGCGTTCAGCAACCTCCGGGTCCAGATTGTTTTGCAGCATACGATACGCAGCTTCGGTCAGCCAGGATTTGCATGTCAGAGTTGTACCCCTTGGAGCAGTTACTTTGCGCGCGCTTGTCACGATCGCCTCCTTATTTAGATATGGAATCGGACTACTCTTCTTGTATAGATTATAAGCCAAGGAGGGTATATGCACCTACCGCTTTTCAATGGATCCATTTTCCTCTTTCTTATCAGAACCTGATCCAGGCTATATTTTTTGCAGTTTCCATATTTAGGATTATTTTTGTGCGCTTAACCGGTAGATCACCCGATCTTTTTATACTACACCTTTTCTATGAAATATTATACGTAAAACCGGTTTGGGTAAAATCAGTTTTTTGATTCTCAGAAACGCCAGGTACCGAGTTGAAGGTCCAAATATTTGATGGGTTGTCAAGCGCTGGGTATTAGGTAACGGATAAACCTGTTTCAATCTCGATATTGAATTCCTCAATCCCTGGGACAGAACTACTTATTTAAATAAATCCAGCTTGGGTATATTGAACCTGCATACCCAAGCTGGATTTAATGATTTTTTTCGAAACTGTGAATCTGTTACTGGCAAGATGCCAGAGGCGGATACACTCGCACAGTGATTAGAAAATTAATCATCGGATAATATTTACAAATCGCTCGCCAATAATGGAAATAATCTCTTGCCAGCTGTTATGCAGCGACCGTTTCTCTCCCATTTTCGACAACTTTGTCAAATGTTGTCGACCCGAGACGGGTAACCAGTTCGGATTGAGCCTCACACCAAATCGGTTGTATCGGGCAGCTGTCCCCAAAAACACATGCGCCGTGGTTGGCGACACAGTCGTTCAACAATATCGGTCCATCAATCGCTTCAACGACCTCAAGCAGTGAGATATTTTCCGGTGTGCGCGCCAGAGATACACCGCCGCGTGCTCCCCGTGAAGTCTGAAGAAGACCAGCAACGGATAGTTGGGATACTATTTTTGCTAAAAAGGAGGGTGGGATTTGTTGTTCTTCGGCAATCTGGCTGGTTGCAGCACGGTGATCAGGTCCCTTTTGGGCCAGGTAAAGTACTGCACGTACCGCGTAATCGGCTTGACGAGTGATTTGCATCGATAGACTCCGTTAATAAGGTTTATAAGATAGGATTTATTTCCAATATTTTAGACTGTTTTTGACTAATTTACAAGTGACATAGGTCATGGCTGTTAGATGACGCTTATCAAATCTATATGAAGATCATCTTTTTGGGACATTCAAACTGTATTGGCCATTGAAAGTTATGGTAATATTGGCGGGCGAGGAAAAGTGGTACAAAACAAATGGTTTGAGGTTAGATTTACAGTAGTAAATCAAAGTAGAAAATCCACAGAATTCCTGGCAACTTTTTTGCGTTACAGGAGAAACACTGAATGAAACAGATATGTGTGGTCGGTGTTGGTTATGTCGGCCTTGTCACAGCGGCTTGTTTTGCAGATCTGGGTAACCGCGTAATCGCTCTGGACATAGCTGAAGAGAAAATTGAAGGGTTAAAGCACGGTAACATGCCGATTTATGAACCAGGATTGAAAGAATTGGTCAATCGGAACGTAAGATCTGGGCGTCTCACTTTTACAACCTCTTACTCTGAAGGGATAAATGGTACAGAATTTGTATTTATTGCAGTTGGCACACCTTCGGGCGTAGATGGTGAAGCTGATCTGCGTTATGTGGCTTCCGCCGCGAAAGCAGTCGCTCAGGTGATGACCTCCCCACTGATAATCATTAACAAATCCACAGTGCCTGTAGGTACCGGCGACTGGGTCGCGGATATAATTCGCCAGCACCAGATAGAACCGATCGAATTCTCGGTTGTCTCCTGCCCCGAATTCCTGCGTGAGGGAGTCGCAATCAGTGATTTTATGCATCCATACCGTACCGTCTTGGGATCCGTTAATCCTGAAGCAGCCGAAAAAGTGGCCCAAATACATATACCACTGCGCGCTCCGATTGTGATCACCAATCTGCGAACAGCCGAAATGATTAAATACGCCTCCAACGCTTTCCTGGCGACAAAAATTTCTTTCATTAATGAGATCGCTAACATCTGTGAAGAATTGGGAGCGGATGTCAAGGAAGTCGCTATTGGTATGGGTTACGATAAACGCATCGGTTCAATGTTCCTCGATGCTGGTCTTGGATATGGTGGATCATGTTTTCCAAAAGATGTCAAAGCCCTGTCATACATGGCTGCTGAAAAAGGGCGTCACCCACAGCTGATCAATGCGGTTATGGAGATCAACAGTGACCGCCGGCCTATGGCAGTCAACCGGATCAATAATATGTTAGATGGGGTTGAAGGTAAAAAGATTGGTTTGCTGGGTCTATCCTTCAAACCGAATACAGACGATATGCGCGATGCGCCTTCGATCGATATCGCCAATTCACTGCTTGCGTCAGGCGCCCAGGTATGCGCCTACGATCCGGTGGCTATGGATGCCGCGCGATCGATACTGCCCGAGGTTGAAATGTGTACTGAAGTGTACACGATGGCGGAAGGCTGCGATGCGCTGATGGTTATTACTGATTGGAACGAATTTCAACATCTCGACCTGGCCAAAATTAAAAACCTGATGCGCCAGCCTGTAATCTTCGATGGTCGTAATATTTACGACCCGGATACAATGGCAAGCTTAGGGTTTCACTACCGCGGCCTTGGGCGCGGTTACGACGGAAGGAAAATTAAAAATCGAGAAGATCTCGAACTCGCAGCAGCATGAGCTAAACTCTGAACAGCCGCCAGTCATTGATTACGAAGGTTCAGATTACCAATCAAGCTTTTGGGATCACGGGGGACGAGAGTACGAAGACCGGGTTGAAGAGATTGCGCTGCGCAGGTTGTTGCCAGCCAATGGTGACCTGCTCCTAGAATTGGGAGCGGGAGCAGGGCGTAATACAAATCGCTACAAAGGATTCAAACGTATCGTCCTGCTGGATTATTCCTTTTCCCAACTTCAACTCGCTCAGGGCAGATTAGGGCAGAGCAGTCGATATATATACGTGGCAGCCGATGTTTACCGGCTGCCTTTTGTTTCCGGTCTGTTCGATTTCAGCACCATGATCCGAACCCTGCATCATCTTGTGGATGTACCGCGTGCCCTATACCAGGTTCGCCGGGTGCTGGGATTAAATGGGGGATTTATCCTGGAATATGCCAGCAAAAAACATTGGAAAGCTATCCTTCGATATATGTTGGGCAAGCAGGCCTGGGACCCTTTCACAACCGAGACGGTCGAAAATGTTGATCTGAATTTCAATTTTCACCCAAAAACCATTCGCGCATGGTTGGAAGCAAACAGTTTCGAGATCGAAAGGCAGCTGACCGTCTCACATTTCAGGAGCAATTTTATTAAACGGTTGGTTCCATTGCAGCTGTTGGTTGGGATGGACTCGCTGGCTCAATTATCTGGCGACCTTTGGCAGTTAACCCCCAGCGTATTTTTAAAAGCTGCTGCAACGAGCAACAGTCCCATCCCGGATGGTTCTGATTTCTTTCAGTGCCCGGCGTGTGATTTTTTCCCATTAGAGGAATCAAACGAATATTGTCTCTGTCCAAGCTGTTCCCATCGCTGGGAAATAAGAGACGGTATATATGATTTCCGCTTACAAACGCCTGAAGAATAAAAAAATTACCTGTTCAAATCGTCCCTTGTTTTTTCTACAACCCAGAAATGCGACAAACCAAAGGCGCTCAGCGGCGTTTTTTCAAACCACTGCAGCACAGACCTCAGTACCTTTCCCAGCGCTGGTCTGCGGGTTATGATGTTATCGTAAGCACCGTAAATTACGTCCTTCCGAAGGATCCTCACCGGTAATCCATCGAACAAGCGCCTTAAATCTCCCCGGTTATACACGCGCACATGCGGCGCTAATCGGTCTCGCAGGGTCCGCGGCAAATAGTTAACCAATGGTTTATTCCCAAAGTGATATTTTCCCCTCCAGTATATACCGTGTGTTTCAAATGGGTAGCCGCGATTGGGTACAAAAAGCGCGATCCGCCCCCCCAACCGTAATACCCGCACCATTTCTTCCACCGCCACCCGGTCATCCTGCACATGTTCCAGCACTTCGTGGCTGAGGATCAAGTCAAAAACGCCGCTCGGGAAAGGCAGCTGCTCCCCGGCCGCGTTTAATACTTTAACATTGGAATACGAAGCGTTTACCCGGGCTGCCTGCTCCGCCCGCTCATAATCATATTCCAGACCGATAACTTCACGAGTTCGGGATGCCAGTTGCTCAACGTACATTCCCACACCGCATCCATTTTCAAGCGCTGCGCCATCCTCCACTAACCCGGCGCCCGCCTCCAGCACCATCTGCAACCGTCGCTCCTGACCAGCGCGCCATACATACGAGGGTTCTCCGCAGCGCGCAGCTTTGTTCATTCCCCCCACCTGCCGTACAACTCGTTTTCAATCCCCGACCTCAACAACACCCTCCCAACAATATTATCGATCATATCCCCAACACCAGTTGGATGGGTATAAAATGCTGGCACCGGCGGGAAGATTATCGCTCCAGCCTGTGCGGCTGTGCTCATCAATCTCAGGTGGCCCTGATGCAGTGGGGATTCCCGCACTACCAGGACCAATGGTCTGCCTTCCTTCAATGTAACGTCAGCTGAGCGTGCCATTAAATCTGAAGAATATGAGTTGGCAACCGCTGAAAGGGTTTTTATCGAGCATGGAATAATCACCATCCCGGAAGTAGCGAACGCTCCGGATGCAATTGCTGCCCCAATATCGGCATGATCGTAATGTTTGTCCGCCAGGTTTAACACATCACCCATCTGCCAGTCCGTCTCTTCGGATATTGTCAGGCGGGCAGCGGAAGATATTACTAGGTGCGTCTCAAAAGCTGACGACCGCAAATACTCCAGCATCCGTATGCCGAGTATCACCCCCGAAGCGCCGCTGATACCGATGATTAAACGTGGCTTTCCTTCTCTCATTCCTCCTCCTGATACTCATGCGAAATCGTTTTTGATTTGGGCTTGGTCCCCCAATAAATAGCCACCGTTCCAAACATCAAATGTTGGTATCCGACCTGCTCAAAACCTGCTTTTTGTAAGCGCGCCGAAAGCTGCTGCGGATAAAGAAAAGACTCGGTCGTATTCGGTAAATAACGATAGGCATCCGGTTGTCCCGCGATAATCGTGCCAAGAGTAGGGATTAGATAGCGCAGGTGGAATTTTATTATCGGAGAATAAATCGTTTTCGGTGGTGGGGTCGTGTCAAGGGCAGCAATACGACCTCCCGGTGCCAATACCCGGTACTGTTCACCCAGACACCTGTCCACATCGCTTACATTTCGCAGCAGAAAACCAGACACCGCTGCATCGAATACATCCTCTGGAAAAGGTAAAGAGTTCGCATCTGCCGCACTCCAATCCAGCATGTCCGCGGCTGTATTCTGGTTTTCCGGTCGGGCTTTTCCGATACGCATCATGTCTATCGTAAAATCGGCCGTCATCACCCGGCAGGTTGGACACTGATGCAGGGCTTCAAAAGCCAGGTCTCCCGTACCCGATCCAAGGTCAAGCAGTAAGCCGCCGGCTGGGATGCTCACCCGTTGGATCACTTCCCTTCGCCAGGAAACATCACGGCCTGCGGTCATCACCCGGTTCATCAAATCATAACGATGAGCGATACCACTGAACATGCGCTGTACATAGCGTTCATGCTCTTGAGTATTTGTATTTTTCAAATCAAAACCTCAACAAACATAAGTAAGTTTTTTCGCTCATTATCCTACCATGAAGGTATGTTTGAGGAAATTCTGCTTCCTTCGACTTTTCAGCAGGCGGGTTCAAGCGTTTCTCTCCTCCATAAACCGCGTTCTCAGTATTTTTGTTGACCTGTCTCCTTAAACATGCTATTATGCCGCCCGGAGGGTACTCATGAAATTGCGAAAATGGGTCGACTGGACTTATGTGATTGGATTGCTGCTGCTTCCGTTTTTTATTATGGGTATATTCTTACTGCTGGCGCTCATCCAGGATTTGACTCGTTATAACCCGCATTTTTTTAACGTTGAATTTCAAGAGCGCTACGCAGTTCCAAACGACGTGATTGCTGACTTAGAAATTGCGTTGATGAGGGCGGATTCAGAGCTTCTGGCAGAGACCCAGGGCACCAAATCTGGACCTCAACAACTAGAGCCGAACCCAAATTTGCGTTTTATGATCATGCTCGCAGCAGATGGTAAGTATTTCGACTATCTATTCATGGATACCAGCAACTACCAGCGTTACCCGCAGCATTTAAAAAAGGTCAATGGAAGATATGTGAGAGTTACTGAAGGTCTATATTATTTGGTAGACAGTCGTAAGTGGGTCACTACCTTTTTTCCATTGGCGGCAATTTGGTGGCTTTTAGTCATTCTATTTACCATAAGTATCATGTTCTTCCGGGTTATGGCAGCTTACCGGCGTAACCAGTTTGGCGAGCTCACACCCAAGGATCGATGACCCGCTTTATATACCTCCGCCTTGAAACTCCAGTTTATCTTCTTCTTTCGCAACGCTCACTCCTTCATCCACATTAACCCGCATGAGTAAGTAACCGCCAATAATAAAGAAGATGATTATGCTCAACACTGCCGGTCGGCTGCTGCCCAATAACACGCCGGCAGATGCAAAGATCAGCGGACCAATCACTGCCGAGAATTTCTCCATCACCCCGAAAAGACCGAAGAACTCACCGCTTTTTGAAGCCGGCGACATCGAAGCATACAAACTGCGGCTCAATGCCTGGCTGCCTCCCTGTACCATTGCAACCATCCAGGCTAGGAACCAGAACTCGATCACCGAATCCAGGAAGAAACCCCAAACCGCAATAACGGAATAAACCACCAGCGCCAACAGAATGCTGCGTTTAGTATCCAAACTTCCAGCCAGCGAGGAAAAAAGCGGCTTCCCCAACAGGAACGCAAACAACAGGCCAACCGCTTCCACGATCAGGATCAAACCTAGTATCTGCACCAAATTACTCTGTCGAAGGGGCGGCAGGATTTCAATTTCGGTCAGTGTCATCAGGTACCCCTGGGATTCCGGATTCCGCTGGTTTGAATTTACCAGTTTTAACTGGTGCTCCCCGGCTTCTTCAGCCGTGAACGTTTGGCTCTCCTCGTAGCGTAGGGTGGGGTTGAAAGCATCGATCTCAGCCTGGTTTCCAGTATCTTCGTCTAACAGCGCTTCACCATCCATGAAGACCACCCACGTGCCTTGCTGCGGTCCGATGGAGTAGGTAATATCAATTTGCTGGCCGTTAAATCGGGCCTCGTAAGCCGCTCCAGATTCATCTGTTGTGTTCACAAGCAGGTCAGTATCTCTTCCTATATCGCTCCCGCTGACCGTGACTGTTTCCCAGCTGCCCGAATAATTAATCGCCTGCGAATCAACTGTATAGACGCCTTCTCCCACCGCACTGTCGGTAGTGACATACGGTTGTGGTGAAGCTCCTGAAGTACCCGCTGGCAGTATCCTGGAGCCCGCAACACCTACCAGCGGTAAAACTGCCAGGTTGTACAGCACAAACGCAAGATAAATAGGGCGCCGTTTTTCCCCTTTGCTGGGCAGCCGTCCGAATATCAAGCTGAATGGTATCCCAACAAACTGCACAAGAAGCAGCGCCAGAATGAGGTCCACCGCCCCAAAACGCAGCTCCGCCCCATAAATCGCCGCCACTCCGATGATCGTCCCGATCCCATCATTGTAGATCAAGAAAGCGATCAGGAATTTAAATAATTCCCGGTACTTGCTGATATCCTGCAGAGTCTCTCTTAGTCTGTGAAAACTGGTTGTGAGCACATTGTGACCCTCTTTAATCCTGACCACAGCCGCCGGCGGTTCGGGCACCCTTCTCAGGATCGGAATGGAAAACACAGCCCACCAGACCGCCACGCTCAAAAAAGACAGCCGCGGTCCCCATGTTCCCGGTAACATCTCGATCATGACCACATTTACTGCCAGCAGTATTCCCCCACCTAAATAACCCATAGCATAACCGCGTGTTGAAACTTTGTCCCTATCTTGTTCTTTGGCCACGTGCGGCAGAAGCGCATCATAGAAGACGTTCGCCCCGCTGAACCCAATCCGGCCCAATACGGCTAAAATCGCCGCCAGCACCCAATCTCCAGTTTGGATAAAAACCATCAGGGCTACACTCACCACCCCGATTCCTACAAACAGAGCCAGGAAACGTTTTTTACCACGCATGATATCCGATATCGTTCCTAATATCGGTGAGAGTACTGCAATAATCAGCAGCGAAATACTCAAACCAGTGCTCCAGTATGCGGTGGCTAATGTTGGGCTGGACAACGTCGCGCCAGCCACCTGGCTGAAATAGATTGGTAATACCGCCGCCAGGATTGTGGTTGCAAAAGCAGAGTTGGCCCAGTCGTACATTGTCCAGGCACGGATTCTGCGCTTATATTCTTTTTCACTAATATTCTTAAATGCGCTCAGTTCGGCTGCAGCCATGCGATTCTCCTTTATATCAACTTCTTCTGGTGGGGAGTAATCCTTTTGGGTTCATATTAAAATCAACAATAACGGTCTCTATTGATCCGTCGTGATGTGGATATACCGGATAATTATAGTTTATGAAACCCCAATAAGACACCTCCCGATCACCATTTTTTGCAATATTCTCAGGATACGTTATATGTCCTAATCAATACTGAGTTCGTTCATAGGATAAAAACAGAACAATCAACCTACCCCTGGATTCTGTGCATTTTTTTTTAATTAGCGATTTAAGACTTAATAAAATAATGCAACAAATTTTAGATGATTCATACAAAGAATAAACAAAACTGATATATAATAGATAAGCATTTATTTAGCAAATTGCGTCGGACGATTATTATTCACTTTTATTTATTTATGCTCACATGCTTCCGATGCGCAAACCGGGTTGAGCCGCAATCATCCATTATTATTTTCAACGTTTCCATCAAGTAATTCGCGGCAATATAAAATAAATCCGTGGGGCGTGAGTCACGCTAATGTGAGCGGGATCAATTGACGCTCTATTGCTTACTCAGGAGTTGTTCATGCAAAACCGCACAGAACTTATCTTTCGCATTATTGGTTCGATCGTATTGGGGGCATTGGGGATTTACTATGGGATACGGATGAGCCAGGTTTTCAATCTTATCCCCATAATCGTTTCAGCAGTTCTTGGAATTATCGGAGCAGTGATCGGTTTTTTGATCACTCCATATATAACCATACGCCCGGTCAGATACCTTGTTAATGTTCTGGGTAAAACCTCATTAAATTCGTTGATGGCCGGGCTTGTTGGACTTGTGGTGGGACTTCTGGTGGCTGTACTGGTTGCCTTCCCGCTTTCTTTGCTGCCCGATCCATTCGGCCAGATTCTTCCTTTCGCCGGTGTATTGTTATTCGGCTACCTAGGCATGGTGCTATTTGTTCAACGCCAGAACGAAATCTTTGGGGGTATTCGGCCTCGTTGGCCTCTGAAATCATCCGCATCCAGTGATACTTCTGACGATGAATCAGAATTCCTTATCCAGCAACGGGTGCGACCGTAAGATATTATTGGACACCAGTGTCATTATTGATGGGCGCATCGCTGATATTTCTCAAACTGGTTTCCTGGTTGGCACATTATTAATTCCGCGCTTTGTATTGAACGAATTACAATACATCGCCAATTCACCTGACGCAATGCGCAGACAAAGAGGCCGGCGGGGGATGGAAGTGCTGTCACAACTCCAAAAAGACATGACGGTCCAGGTTCGCATTTCCGATATTGACGTCGAGGGTGTTAAAGAGGTCGATGAAAAACTTGTTGTCCTGGCTCGCCAGCTGCGCTGTCCGATACTAACAAATGATTTTAACTTGAACAGGGTCGCTGAACTACAGGGCGTATCGGTATTAAACGTGAATGAACTGGCAAACGCTGTTAAATCGGTGTTGCTGCCTGGTGAAATTGTGGATGTCAGCATTATTCAAGAAGGTAGGGAAGCAGGCCAGGGTGTCGCTTACCTGGATGATGGCACCATGGTCGTGGTCGAGGATGGCCGCGGACAAATCAATACCGAAGCTACAGTAACTGTTACAAAGGTCCTGCAAACAGCGGCGGGCCGCATGATCTTCGCCCGCTTAGGGGAGGAACCGCATAAATGAGGCCTCGTATTGGTCTCAATTTACCTCCAACCACAAGACGATAGAGGATTGTCCCATGTCTATAAGAGTTTACAACACCGCTTCCCGCCAGAAAGAGGCTTTTGAAACGATCGAAGCCGGGCAGGTTCGCTTGTATGTTTGTGGACCGACCGTGTACGACCGTGCCCATGTAGGTCACGCCATGTCCTCCTTGGTATTTGATATTATCAGACGCTATCTGGAATACAAAGATTACCAGGTTCAGCATGTAATGAACTACACCGATGTGGATGATAAGATAATCCAGCGTGCCAACCAGCAGGGGGTCGATCCATTTGAACTGGCTGAACGCTACATCCAGGAATATATGCACCATTTAGAACAGTTAAACATTTTACCTGCTACCATCAACCCTCGCGCCACTCAGGATATGGATCAGATTATTTCCATGATCCAGGGTTTGCAAAGTAAAGGCTATGCTTATGAATCGCAGGGAGATGTCTATTTCCGGGTACGGAATTTTGATCAATACGGGGCACTCTCTGGACGCCGCATCGAAGATATGCAAGCCGGGGCTCGTATTGAAGTGGGTGATCTCAAAGAACACCCCATGGATTTTGCGCTTTGGAAATCCGCAAAACCGGGTGAACCTGCCTGGAACAGCCCGTGGGGTAGTGGACGGCCGGGTTGGCATATCGAATGTTCAGCCATGAATCTGGCTCATCTCGGCCAGCAAATCGACATCCATGGCGGCGGTAACGACCTGATCTTCCCCCACCACGAAAACGAAATCGCCCAATCAGAGTGCTTTACTGGGGTGCAGTTCGCACGCTACTGGGTCCATAACGGCATGCTGCAGTTATCCGGCGAAAAGATGTCAAAATCCCTGGGTAATCTGGTATCGATCGAGGAATTCTTATCCAATCATGAAGGGGATGTGCTGCGCATGATGGTGCTCAATTCCCATTACCGCAGTCCGCTCACGTTTAACGATGAGGTCATTTCTCAAGCCGAGAGCGCCTTAGAACGCCTGCGCTCAGGCATCCGTCCGGCGCTTGCTACAAGTGACCGGTCATCCCAATCCGAGAAAGAATCCCTGGCTGGACAGGCACAGATCACTAGCGAAGGATTTATAAAATCCATGGACGATGATTTCAACACCGCCGGAGCTCTGGGGGAATTGTTTGACCTGGTGAGAGCCATCAATCAAGCCCGCAGCGCTGGGATGGATACGGAAAACTTAAAGAGGCTCAAGATTTTCTGGTCGAGTTTACTGCGGTCCTGGGCTTGTCTCTTACTGCTGCTGCTCCCGTCCTGTCAATTGCTGACCCCTTCGTCGAGCTGCTGATCGAATTAAGAAACGAGCTTCGTAAGGATAAACTTTGGGACCTTTCCGATAAAATCAGAGATCAACTTGAAGAATTAGGGGTCAGTCTGGAAGATGGAAAAGAAGGTACTACCTGGCGATGGAAGTAATTTACGGACGCAACCCCGTATATGAGACCCTTCGAGCCAGTAAACGCCGCATATTTCGCTTGTTTTTATCTCAGCGTGCAGAGATAAAAGGACGTTTGCAAGAGATAGTTCAACTTTGCGAAGAGTATGACATTCCCATCGAACGTGTCCCTCGCCAGCGTTTGGATAAACTGGCAGACGGGCATCAAGGTGTGGGGCTGGAAACTGACAGTTACATTTACAGCCATATTTCCGAAATCCTGAACAAAGTAAAAGATTCGGAAGAAGCTGCTTTTATTCTAATTTTAGATACACTTCAAGATCCTCAAAACTTAGGCACTCTGCTGCGAACCGCTGAAGCCGCAGGTGTGCACGGAATTATCCTGCCGTCACGTCGAACAGCAACCGTGACTCCTGCAGTCGTCAGCGCCTCATCCGGAGCCAGTGAACACCTGTTAATTGCACAGGCGAACCTGGCCCAAACCATTACAACCCTCAAAAGTGATGCTGTTTGGGTGATTGGATTGGAAAGAAGTCCGGATGCACTGCCGCCTGACAGGATCCAGCTTGGCGCCCCACTAGCGCTGGTGGTTGGAAGTGAGGCGAAAGGGATGCGCCCCCTGGTGAGAAAATCGTGTGACCAGCTGATGCAATTACCCATGCGCGGTGATATCGCCTCCCTGAACGCTGCAGTCGCTGGTTCGATCGCACTGTATCTGACTCTACAGAGGCGTGCATCCAGCAATTAATAAGATAAACTGCCTGGATTAAACATACAGGCCATTGACGGTTCTATCAAATCCTGATAAACTCCCGCCCCGCTGCTGGAGTCATACTTTTTCATTGGACTTATCAAGCATCGACAGCCTTGTCGCGTCAAAGGCCCTCTGGTATAATGCCTTTCGCCTTTTTAATAAGCACCTTAACAAGTCCGCCGACGTAGCTCAACGGTAGAGCAATCGCCTTGTAAGTGATAGGTTATGGGTTCGATTCCCATCGTCGGCTCAAGTTGGTGGTTGGCGATCAAGGCTGTTCTCATCGGCTTTGATCTCGAGCCAGCAACGGCTCGGTTTTTATCCAAAATTGAGTGCACGCGGGCGGTTACCCAAGTGGCCAACGGGGACTGACTGTAAATCAGTTGGCATAAGCCTTCGGAGGTTCGAATCCTTCACCGCCCATCTTTTCGCTGGAGGGTGCAGATATTGTTTTCTCAGCGATTAAATGCGTGACGAAACGCCCTCATAGCTCAGGCGGTAGAGCACGTTCTTGGTAAGAACGGGGTCATGGGTTCAAATCCCATTGAGGGCTCTCGTTGCCGGAATAAGAATAGTTTTTTTTAAATTAAGGAGTAAGGATTGCATGGCGAAGCAAAAATTTGAGCGCACAAAACCGCACATGAACGTCGGAACGATGGGTCACATTGACCATGGCAAGACGACATTGACCGCGGCCATCACCAAATATTGTCAGTTCCTGGGTTTCGGTGAATACCGGGAATTCGATTCGATTGACAACGCGCCTGAAGAGAAGGAACGCGGTATCACCATCAACATCGCCCACGTGGAATATGAGACCGAGAACCGGCACTATGCCCACGTGGATATGCCCGGGCATCGTGACTACATCAAGAACATGATCACCGGTGCGGCGCAGGTAGATGGCGCCATCCTGGTAGTAGCAGCCCCAGACGGCGCTATGCCGCAGACGCGCGAGCACGTGTTGTTAGCTCGCCAGGTGGAAGTGCCGGCCATCGTGGTCTACCTGAACAAGGTCGACATGATGGATGATCCGGAACTGCTGGAACTGGTTGAGTTGGAACTGCGCGAGTTGTTGAGTGAGTATAATTTCCCGGGAGATGAGATTCCGATTGTGCGCGGCAGCGCACTGGAAGCATTGGAATCCACCAGCACCGATCCCGACGCTCCTGAGTACGAGAGTATCAAGGAACTGCTGCGGGTGGTTGATGAATACATCCCCGAGCCAGTGCGTGAAGTGGATAAACCGTTCATGATGCCGGTGGAAGATGTGTTTTCGATCAAAGGGCGCGGTACAGTGGTGACCGGTCGTGTGGAACGCGGCATGATCCACACGGGCGATGCTGTGGAAATCGTCGGACTGCGCGAAAAGAGCCTGACCTCGGTGGTGACCGGCGTAGAGATGTTCCACAAGACGCTGGACGAAGGTATAGCTGGCGATAACTGCGGATTACTGCTGCGCGGTATCGAGCGCGATGATGTGGAGCGCGGGCAGGTTATAGCTATCCCCAACAGCATCACACCCCACACCAGGTTTATGAGTGAGGTTTACGTGCTGCGCAGGGAAGAAGGTGGGCGTCACAAAGCCTTCTTCACCGGTTATAGACCGCAGTTTTATATCCGCACGATGGATGTGACCGGCAATATTACGCTGCCGGAAGGCGTCGAAATGGTCATGCCTGGAGATAATGTGAACCTGGAAGTCCAGTTGATCGTACCGGTGGCATTGGAGCAGGGCTCGCACTTCGCAATTCGTGAAGGCGGTCTTACAGTAGCTTCCGGTGTGATCACCGAGATTTTGGAATAGGTAAATAGATTGGAGATACACCATTTTATTGGTGTCAGATAAACGATTATGGCTAGAAAAGATGTTCGACCAGTAGTAACGATGGAATGTACAGAATGCCGCAACCGGAACTACACTACGGAGAAAAACCGCCGTAATGACCCGGGGCGGCTCGAATTAAAGAAATACTGCTCTTGTTGTCGGCAGCACACCTTGCACCGCGAGACCAAATAGTCGCCCCTAAAGACTAAGCGGATCTCTGCGTCTGACTTGTTCAATATCCTGTAGTTTTGCACACAGGACAGAGTCATCAAAAGGTCATGTGTACATTCAGACGACAAGTACAGGCCAGTAGCTCAACTGGCAGAGCACCGGTCTCCAAAACCGGGGGTTGTGGGTTCGACTCCTGCCTGGCCTGCCTCAGACATGGGCAACGCCGTCTCTCATGGCGGCGTTTTGCCCGTATCGGGCGAACACGATTGTGTATAGATGAGAAAAGGAGCTTTCAGTGGCAAAATCTAAAGCTAAGTCTAAAGGGCGAGATGACAAAAAAGGCACTCGCAAGCAGAAGAACGCTGTTCAACGTTATTTCAGTGAGACAATTGGCGAGCTGCGAAAGGTTACCTGGCCAACCCGCCGGGAAGCCACAAGTTTGACCATTGTCGTTGTTATCGTCACATTAAGTATGAGCGCATTGCTTGGATTTTTAGACTTTATCTATACAAGAGTTTTCGCCTTTATCTTGAGCTGAACTTCTGTAATAATTAATTTGTTATTCGTACGGCATTAAGGAAACAGCATGATGATGGAAATGCCTAACCAGGATGAACCGCTGGAAGAAGCAGTTGAGGTAGCCGGTTCAGATCAGGAAGAAACCGAAAATACACTTACAGAGGCCGCCTCTGAAGGTGAAACTTCCATTACAGAAGAGATCACCTCACAAACGGCCGCTGAAGATACATCTCCAACGGAAGAGCCCGAACCTCCTTCTGTCAGTGAAGAAATCACCGCGTCAAAGCAGGGTGAAATTCAGGTGGACGATATCCTTAAAACAGATTTCCAAACCGACGACCTCTTTGCAGATGAAACGCTGGCTGAGGAGACCGAGCAGGACGATGGCCGTGCCTGGTATGTAGTGCATTGCTATTCAGGGTACGAGAATAAAGTAAGGCACAACCTTGAACAACGCATCGAAACCATGGGTATGAAAGATGAGATTTTCGATGTCGTCGTTCCTACTGAAGAAGAGATTGAGGTAAAAGAAGGTAAACGCCGCACCGTTGAACGCCGGGTTTTTCCGGGCTATATCCTGGTGAACTTGATCCTTTCTGAAGAATCCTGGTACGTCGTCCGCAATACGCCGGGTGTCACCGGATTCGTTGGGATGGGTTCAACGCCCACGCCTCTGCGCTCTGAAGAAGTTTCCCAAATTATCAAACGAATGGAAGCGGATGCCCCGCGCATCAAAGTGACATTCAAATCCGGTGAGAGAGTTCGTATCGTTGACGGTCCTTTTAATGATTTTCGAGGTACAGTCGATGAAATTGACATGGAGCGTGCAAAAGTGCGCGTGATGGTTAATTTCTTCGGGAGAGAGACGCCCATAGAATTGGACTTTTTACAAGTAGAGAAAGCATAAACACTTTTTATAATTAATAAGTCGAAGAAATCGTGGGAGGGTGTTTGCCCATAACCCGTTCGCACCACAAAGGAGATTAAAGTGGCAAAGAAACTAAAAGCAGTAGTAAAACTTCAAATCCCTGCAGGAAAAGCAAATCCTGCCCCTCCGATTGGACCAGCGTTGGCCGGGCATGGGATAAATTTAATGGCGTTCTGCAAAGAATATAATGCCCGCACATCCAGCCGGATTGGCGAAATCGTCCCAGCGGAAATCAGTATTTTCCACGACGGGTCCTTCTCATTCATCTTAAAAACATCGCCAGCCTCAGTATTATTGATAAAGGCAGCCGGTGTCGAGAAAGGATCTTCAAATCCGCCGCGCGAGATTGTAGGCCAGGTAACACGCGATCAAGTCCGTGAAATTGCGGAAATAAAAATGAAGGACTTGAACGCCAACGATATTGAAGCTGCAATGCGCCAGATTGAAGGCACTGCTCGAAATATGGGTTTAGCAATTGTAGAGTAAGAATTCGCGGGAATCCTATCCCCCGAAGGATATTAATTATTTCCCGTGGGAGGATGCTAAAACATCCGCTCGCACCACAAAGGAGAAAAAATGTCAGGACATGGAAAGAAATATTTAGCCTCCGCCGAGAAAATTGACCGTGAAAAGTCTTACGCTCCAAAAGAGGCTATAGCGCTCGCCAAAGAGACTTCCTACGCAAATTTTGACGAGACGGTTGAGCTGCATATTCGACTGGGAGTTGATCCCCGGCACGCCGACCAGCAAGTACGAGATGTTGTTCTACTGCCGCACGGAACAGGCAAATCGATGAAAATCCTGGTTTTTGCACAGAGTGAAGGTGCAGCATTAGCGCACGAAGCTGGAGCAGATTTCGTTGCGGATGATGACGAAATGATTAAAAAGATCCAGGACGGTTGGACGGACTTTGATGTGGCAATAGCTGCTACGGACATGATGGGAAAGGTCGGCCGTTTGGGCCGCGTTCTGGGTCCGCGCGGTTTAATGCCTAACCCGAAGGCTGGCACTGTAGTCCCAGCGGAAGATATTCCACGCGTGGTCGAGGAATCAAAAGCTGGCCGAGTGGAGTTCAGAATTGATAAAACTTCCAATTTGCACGTTCCAATAGGGAAAGCTTCTTTCGATGAAGATCAATTGTATGATAATATGAGCGCCTTAATGGGAGCTGTAAAAAAAGCCAAACCTGCCGCTTCCAAAGGTACTTACGTCCAAAAAATTACCCTCACAACCACGATGGGCCCCGGCATAAAAATCGACAGCGTTAAGGCGCTCGCGATGGAGGGTAATTAATAATCGTTTAGAAACGAGTTAACTCGTTCAAGCTTCGCCAGAGACAGCAGGTGCCGCACGCTAAAATGACGGCTTAATTACCCGCCGAGGTGGAGACCACTCCGTAAACATATTCCCGGATTATTCGGGAGGAGAGTCTTTGCCAGATCACTCTGCGTCGCAAAGACTTTTTTTATGAAAGGAGGTAAATGAATGGCAATTTCAAAAGAACAAAAAGCAGCATTAGTCGAGCAGTATGCCGATTGGATGGATCGCAGCGAAGCGATGATATTGACCGAGTACATTGGTCTCACGATGAAAGATATCGACGAATTACGTCAAAAAACACGTGAAGCTGGCGGCGAATTCCATGTTATCAAGAATACGCTGGGAAATTTGGCCTTCGAAAAGGCGGATATTCCACAGCCATCAGGCAAACTGGAAGGTTCTACAGCAATCGCGTTTGCATTCGACGACCCGGCTTTGATGGCCAAATCTGTTTCGGATTTCGCCCGTTCTTCAGATTTTTTGAAGATAAAAGGTGGATACCTGGAAAAAGATGCTTTAGATCCACAAGAGATCAAAGCCCTTGCAGATCTGCCGCCCATGCCGGTGCTTCGGGCTCAGTTGCTCAGCACAATTTTAGCGCCAGCGAACCAATTAGCTCGCATCTTAGTCGAGCCGGCACGTCAGGTATCGGCAGTGATAAACGCCTTTGCTGAAAAAGAGAACTCACCTGCTGAGGCGTAATTAGAAAATTTAAAAATAATTAACATAACTAACATTTGACACAAAAATACTAGGAGTAAATAATGGCTGAACTAGACAAATTAGTAGAAGAACTTGGTAAACTCTCGGTGCTTGAGGCATCCGAACTGGTAAAGAAACTGGAAGAGGAATGGGGCGTCTCCGCCGCGGCTCCAGTCGCCATGGCAGCCGCACCTGCACCCGGCGCATCTGACGCAGAAGCTGAGGAAGAGAAAACCGAATTTGACGTTGTGATTAAAGACGCAGGACCAAAGAAAATCGAGGTCATCAAAGCGATCCGCCAACTCACCAGCCTTGGGCTCAAGGAAGCCAAAGAAGTAGCTGAGACTGAGGGCGGAAAAGTCCTCGAAGCCGTTGGCAAAGAATCCGCTAATGATGCCAAATCAAAGTTGGAAGCAGCCGGCGCGACCGTCGAGGTTGTGTAGCATATTGATTGCATAACACATAGACCGTATAATAATACAGACTTATAATATTCAGAACGAAATAATAACGATCCAAAACGGCCTTAATCCTCGAACTGAACACTCATTGATCCAAAAGGCCACATTTGGTGGCCTTTTGGCTTTTCAAAGCCTGTGGTATATTAGAAAAAACGCTGGAGGATTTATGACAGCAAGAATACTAGTAATTGAAGATGACGAAGCAATCCTCAAGTTTCTACGACGAGGCCTTGCTTATGAAGGTTACCAGGTCGACACAGCCGCGGACGGTCAATCCGGATTAGCGCTTGCTTTAGATAACCAGTACGATCTGGTCGTATTGGATTTAATGCTTCCCGGGTTAGACGGCCTTGAAGTATGCCGTCGTCTGCGGGCAGGTGGACCTGTCCCAATTTTAATTTTAACGGCCAAAGATGCGGTTACCGACCGCATTCAGGGCTTGGACATGGGCGCCGATGATTATATGACCAAACCATTTAATCTCGATGAGATGCTGGCGCGCATCCGGGCTTTGCTGCGGCGTGCCCAACCCAGTCGACCTCAGGTGCTCCGGTTTGCCGACCTTTCTCTGGATACCGGTACACGCCAGGCCTCGCGCGGCGATCGTGTGATATCGTTAACCGCCAAGGAATATGAGCTCTTAGAGCTTTTCTTGCGCCATCCCCGTCAGGTCTTAACTCGCGACATGATTTTCGACCGGGTTTGGGGTTACGACTTCGGCGGTGAGAGCAACATTATCGAAGTCTACATTCGCTACTTACGACAAAAACTGGAAGCCCAAGAAGAAGCGCGCCTGATCCATACTGTAAGAGGTATGGGATATGTGCTCCGCGAAGAGACATAGCAATCACGAATGTCCCTCCGTGCCCGGTTAGCGCTCCTATCTACATCCATCGTAGGGGGCATTCTTCTAATCTTTGGGATGGCGGTCTATATTTCGGTCAGTTTAACCATCACCCGCCAGGTAGACAGCACACTTTCCAGAGCAGCCTCCCAAATAATCGGAAACGCCCGGGCTGGACGACTAGGGGTAACTTTACCTGAACTTGACCTCTTTGCGGATGTATACATCCAGGTGTGGGGCAAAGACGGTCAACTTGAATCAGCATCCCAGAACATACAGGGCTTTAACCAGCCTCTCGATACAGCAGGGTTTAATACCACACAGCCTGTCTTTCACGACGTAATCGCCGGAAACGCCAGTCTGCGTGTTTTAACCGTACCGTTGATCATCAGCAGCAACGACCGGGTTGTCGGGACCCTCCAGGTGGGAACCAGTCTTTCCATGGTTGAGACCATCCAGAATGTCCTGCTGTATGTGCTATTTATCGGCGCTGGGATTTCGATGACCATCGCCGGTCTGGCCAGCTGGGTCAGCACCAAACAAGCCCTGTCCCCATTGGAGGATGTCACCCAGACTGCCCTTCAAATCACGCGTGCCGATGACCTCTCGCACAGGATCCCCTATCAAGGACCGCCGGATGATGAGGTCGGACAGCTGATTCATGCCTTCAATGAAACCCTCAGCCGTTTGGAGAACTTGTTTGAGACTCAGCGCCGCTTTGTAGCCGATGTCGGCCACGAACTGCGCACGCCGCTGACGGTTATCAAGGGTAACGTTGACCTGCTGCGCCGCATGAACTGCACAGACGAAGAATCTTTGAGCGGCATCGATAACGAGGTTGGTCGTTTGACTCGACTGGTTGGAGATTTACTCCTGCTGGCTCAAGCCGAGTCTGGAAAATTACCCCTGATTAATACCGATGTGGAGATGGATACGCTGCTGCTGGATGTACTCAACCAGATGAACGTATTGGCCAAAGACCGGGTTGATTTACGCCTGGGTGAAATTGACCAGGTGATTGTATGTGGCGACCGGGACCGTCTCAAGCAAGTGCTGGTAAATCTGGTTGGGAATGCGATCAAGTATACGCCGCAAGGCGGGGAGGTCCTGATCGGACTGGGTAAAGACGAGCGCCGCGCCCATATTACGGTGAGCGATAACGGTCCTGGCATCCCTCCTGAAGACCTTCCGCATATTTTTGAGCGCTTCTACCGCGGCGAAAAATCACGCACTCGTTCAAAAGACGGCAAAGGCTTTGGTCTTGGTCTATCTATTGCCTATTGGATTGTACAGAATCACGGTGGAAATATTGAGGTATCAAATAGAGAACCGAGCGGTACCACATTCTGCGTCTGGCTGCCGCTCGCAGATGAGCACTGCGCGGAAGAATAAACTGATTTTTCACTAAGTTAACCAAAAGGTTGGGTCCTTGTCGAAGACTTTCACAAGGACCCAATTTCTTTAATTCTGCAGCTGCGGACGTGTGTTCGGGTCAATCGGGACCGGCTTTGGAGCGTATTGGCTGCGACCTGCGCCTGATGCACTCGACGAAATCGGATGGTAAGTGGGTTCAGGCCGGTTGCTGGATGGCTGCGTTCTCCGGGTTAGTTTTACGCCCTGTGGTGGTTGTGGAGTGGTATGGAAAGACCTGGCAGGGGCCACTTCAACTGCTTTTACCGCTCCATTTCGCCGCCCTTGTGCCTGGACTGGGGCAGGTTTTGCGGCATTTCTTGAATAATGCTTAGTTTTCTTCTGCCCGCTGTTATTACCACCTCCGAAAATGCTTCCTCCAGCCACCGAAAATGAACCGATGACCAGCACCCGGATCAACCACACCAGGATAGCCACGAAGATCGGCACCACTCGTAGTAAAGCGGCACGATCTACCACCGCATTACCCAGAGTCTGGTTGTTCATAATTGCAGTCGACACACCCCACCAGGTGAGCATCGCATTCATGGTCGCCGCAAGAAGCCATGCGCCAAACAAATACCAGACCTCTTTTATCTCACCTTTACCATCTTCAGGTGTGGATAAGCGCGCTATACCGGCGAAATCGATGCAGCAAAAAGCGATGGCCAGGATCGTTGCCCAGCGCAAACCCAGGAACTGCAAATCGCCCAGCAGGTCTAATAAGGCGAATTCAGTGGTGCTGAAGTTGAATATTTCAAATGCCACCAGGGCTGTCAGGATGACAATCCCAAATACCAGACCACGCTGAAAACGGATGCCGCTCAGTGAAGCGTTGAAACCTTTTTTGCTAATAACTTGAGAACTCATGATTTACCTCCTGTAAGTTGTGTCAACCTTTTGATTATTTGGTTTATTTTGAAAAATGGTTGACAAAGAATAACGATATCGCTATAATAGAACAAATGTTCTTTGTTGTCAATAACCCATTTCTAACCAGCCATTAATGTGGTTTCAGGAGAATTATCATGAGATTCGGCGCTCGTTTGATTATTTCCGGCTCAATTTTCGGCAGCCTGGCTCTGGGATCGCTCTTGTACTTATTTTCCGATCTTCTTATCTCCGATCCGGGAGCAAACCAATCCAGCCGTGGATCAACACTTGATTCCGTTAACGGAGAAAGCGTTGACAATTCGATACGCGCCTTTGCAGTTGATGGATCAGGGGCTTTTTGTGAAATCAACCACAGCTACCCGAAAAAGGTCTTTCGCTGGTGCGATTTGATATCGCTTTACGCCCGTGATCGAGACCTGCCGCCCGATCTGGTTGCGGCCTTAATCTTGCAGGAAAGCGGCGGTAATCCAAAAGCTTATTCTGGCAGCGGCGCAGTCGGTTTAATGCAGATTATGCCGCGTGATGGTCTGGCTGCTGCTTTTATGTGTGTCAATGGTCCTTGTTTCCACGATCGTCCCCCTCAAGCGAAACTGGTAGATCCTGAATTTAATATTAAATACGGCACCAGGATGTTAGCGCGCTTGCTAAATAGACACGGAGATATTCGCGAAGCTTTGAAAGCCTACGGGCCAATGGATGTGGGTTATTACTATGCAGATAAAGTTTTAGCGATCTACGACACTTATCACCAGTAATGGGTTTCAACCTGGTGTTCGATACACCTTCCATCCACGTACACAAATTTTGCCGAGAAGAATTCGGGTTTGTCTAACCACGGCAGGAAAACCCGGTCACCTTCCCACAGTTCCAGGTCCAGCAGGTCTTTATCGTCGATCCATTCCAAAACCCCCTCCTCGGATTCAATCAACTCTCCCTCGAATTGATCCACCACAAACACAAATGCGTACCAGTCTTCGTCCGCCGCAAATTCGGGGAAAGTCAAGAATCCCTTCAGTTGAAGGTTCTTTACTTTCAGCCCCGATTCTTCGAATATCTCCCGCCGTGCGCATTCCTCCGGCGTCTCACCCTGCTCAAACTTGCCCCCCAACCCATTCCACTTTCCCTTGTGGATGTCCGCATCCTTCTTGATGCGGTGGATCATCAACGTTTTTCCATTGCGGCGAATGTAACACAGCGTTGCTAGTTTCATAATTCAAAATTCCCTTAATAAATTCCAAATATACCAGCTAATTCCAGATCACTGCTTTTCAAATCCTCTCCATATCTGGTGTCGTTTGTATGCAAAAAATTCTTTAGAGGATTCCATATACCAATTCTTCTTCCGGGGTTATTAAAAACTCTGCAGAACCTAATTAGATGAAACCTTTGACACCCTTTTTTTCAATTCACTAACATCCAATTCATATATTCGTGCCGAAGGTATTCGTGGATGGCTTACTCGCAGCAACACCAACACTTCAAAGAAGATTAAACTTTCAACTAAACCAAAACTGCGACACCTTTGAGCTTATCATCCGGTATTCTCAAGGGTGTCACAGTTAGAAAAACAGCATATAACTATTTGCTGCTGCAGCCTATTCATAATCAAGGCTGATTTTAATTCTCTCTATATTTATTCCCCAGCGCGAGCGCCAAGCTGTCGGTCCAGCAGCAGCACGACCGTGTCGCGCTCACCGAACATCTTCAATGTCTCCACAATCTCACCGGCGCTTTTCTCCTCTTCCACCTGCTCATCGATGAACCACTGCAGCATAATCTGGGAGGCATAGTCCTTTTCTGCTACCGCAGTTTCATAAATGTTATCGATCATCCCGGTGACCTTCTGCTCGTGTCCTAACGCGGTCTCGAAGATACTCAGCGGGGAACCCCACTCCACCGGAGGCTGATCGATAGCACTCAGCTCAACCCGGCCGCCGCGCTCGTTGATAAAATCGAAGAATTTCATCGCATGCTCGACTTCTTCGTTGCTCTGCATACGCATCCAATGCGCGAATCCCGGCAAGTTTACCGCTTCAAAATGGGCCGCCATTGAAAGGTAGATATAAGCTGAATAGAGCTCGTTTTTTATCTGTTCATTCATCGCTTCCTGCACTTTACTGCTAAACATGTTTTTCTCCTTTAATAAGTCTAATTTTTGGTTTACTTGCGCACGTTACTTTATCTCAAATATAACACTCAACCAGGCGCTCAATCATTCAAAATTCGTTAGAATCCCAGTTCCCCCATGATTTTTTCCCGGCTCTTGCCGCTCGTCCGACCGCCCCCTTTTCCCTGCAGCGCTTCCCAGAAGCGTTTGTCGTAGCGCCGCGAACACACCGGCAGCGGCATTGGCACGCCCCACCCGAGCAGCAGCACCTCTTCCTTTTCCTGCAGATGAGCGAGCATGCCTTTTAATGTCTCGCGACCCGCCAGGCCCGACAGTACCGCCCGGATATCGTCATCATCCCCCAGCCATCCTGATATGCGTGTGCCCAATTGCGACATTACTTCGTCGTATATCTGGGAGGGACGTTGGTCCACAATCAGCAGCGTCACATAATACTTACGCATCTCTCGTGCGATGGTGCTGAACGTGGTCTGGCCTGCCATCTCGCGGTTGAGCAGCTTATGCGCCTCCTCCAGCACAATTACCAGCGGGCGCGGTTCTGGGCCGTTCTCACTGCGGTAGGCGTTTGTCTTTTTCTCCCACGCCCGTCGTATACGGCGCGTCAGCAGGTTGCTGACCAGCAGGTAATCAAGGTCCGACTGGTGTTTTCCAAAGGACAGGACCACATGCTTCCCGGCCTCCAGGGCATTGATAATCTGGCTCACAGTATCTGCAGCCGGCTGCTCGACCACATACGACATGCCAAAAACTCGCCTGAGTTTTGAGTGAAGACTCTCGGCAGCCCCAATATGTATCCCGGTCGAATTTGCCCATGCTTCCACACTGTCCGGGTGCGGCAACCATTTCCCGTCCTCACTTTCGATCATATTGCGGTTCATTCTACGAAACTTCGAAAACCATTTATCCAATCCAAAACTTCCCACCAGGGCATCAAGTGTTGTAGGGGTGGTATCGCGTAGACTTAACTCGTGTGTCAGGAGTTCAATATCTTGAGGTGTGATATCACTTTCCGCAATCTCCAGATTAAAATCGAGTCCTCTGCCCTGTATCTGTGTACCTCCTCCCAAACCAGCCACTTGAACTTTCATTGGAAATTTGTCTTTCAAGCCAGCCACTTCTAGATTTGTGTCCGATTCGTTGTAACCAAAAGCGTACTCATTATGCATATCATAGACCAGCACCGAAGCCTTGTTATACTGCATCAACCCCGCCAGGAGCAGGCGCGTCAGGAAGGATTTACCGGTCCCTGTCGCGCCGAACACACCCGAGGATCGCTGGACGAACCTGTCCAGATTTAAACAAACCGCATGTTCCTGCTCGCGCGTATAACCGATGATAAAGTTGCCGGATGTTTCACTCTTGCCGAAGATTTCAGCGATATCACCCTCATTCGCCAGGCGCACCGGGGCGTGATGGGGTGGTACGCTCTTCACCGGAAGCGGTTTCGGTTCCGCTTTCAATCCCGCATCTATCTCCCCTCGCCAGCTTTCATAGGCTGCGCTCCCCAGATCCGGCCCGCGTTCAATCATTAGCGCCGGCAGCACGACCAGATTAGTGAACAGAGTCTGCCCGTGCAGCAGGCTGGCCAATTCGGGCGGCAGCCTGCCCTCGCTCTGCTCATCCGCGAAGCGTGGATCGGTAGCGCCCAATTGCAAGTCGGTTACCAACCCGTAGTAAGACCAATCGCCGCTTTCAATCACCACAAATGCCCCTTCCTGCACCGCTTGAGCGGGAACGGTCAGCCGCACGCGCAGGTTCTCGCGTAAACCGCCGCCTACCACATATCCGATCTGCTCTCCCTGAGTATTTCCTTGTATTTGCTGGTTACTGTCCATATTTACACCCGTTAAGTATTTTTGTACTGAAATATATCCTATCGATTATCCGGACGAAATATCGCTCAAAGCGCTGAGGACACCCATCATCCTCGGGTAATCATCTCTCAGGATGGTGATTAATTCACGCGTGGCTTCCGCCTGCCAATCCGAATTCCCGGCTACTTCATGCGCTTCGACGGCAAACATAAAATGCGCCGCTAACAATTCAGCCGTTGGTAGATCATCAGCCCGCAGGATATGGCGCAAATAGCCAAAGTGTCCCGCGCTTGTGAACGCGCACAGTTCTTCATCATCACATAAATAAATCACATCTAAACTGAGGGGTGGGCGCGGCGGCAGCAGGTGGTGAATTTTGCTCCCCTGCAGGTAACCGACCGATAATACGCTCATTTCCAGGGGCACGTTGCGGTTCAAGCGGTTGTCTGCGATCACGCTCTCGTCCCTCACATCCGCAGTCACCAACTGGCGCACCAGCCCATCGTCTTCGATACGCATATCATAGATCAACCCATATATCTGGTATCCGTCCGCCTGCGGGGCGCGTGCCAGTGCCCCGAAAGAAGGTTTATCCATTTCAGATACCCGGCATCCGGCCACGAACCCGACGTTTCCTGCCCGCAGCAGTCTGCCAATCTCTACTGGTGATGCGTTTTTTTCGTTCATATGAATTTACACCTTTTTCGATATCACAAACGCTTCAGGGTGGGTTTGGGCGATTTCCCCCCCACCTCGACTCCCCGGCTGCGCAGTTCATTTATGATCATATTCGACACCTGCTCTTTTTCGGCCATTGAGACCAGCGCGGTTTCGTGCGCACGGTGCAGGATATATGGATAAGGTCTGTTTCCTAATATGCGGCATTGGTTAACCAGCAATGCGTGCAGGTCGTTGAGTTTACCCTCATTATACGCAACCCATGCCGGCACTTCGACTCGCACAATCCAGTCATTACCCCCCTGACCGACATTCAAGTAGAAGAAATGTAATGCCAGGTCCCCGCGGTATTCCCTGGAATTGCGCGATTGGATCGCAAATACGATCGATCGTTCTCCAGCACCCAACACTTGCTTGAATAACTCCCTGTCAAATACGCCACGCAGCGGGTACCTGCCCCTCACCCCCGGCAGTTCATCTTCCGGAATCAATCCCATCTCCAGAAAGCGCACAACCAGGTTCGCGGCCGGATTATCCACGTATCCGCATGTGGTTACGTCCTGTGATTCCAATCCCGCCAGCGCTTCCAGATAAACCTTCAAGCTCTCGCCAAACTCGGACGAATCTTCACCCTGGCGGGTGCCCCACAGTTCTACCGGCCCATCCGTCAAAGCTACCACAGGCGGGACCGCTTTTTGCGCTAATTCAGATATCCACACGCGTTCGTTGAGGTCACGCTTGAGCGAAAACCGGTCGTCCGTAATCATTCCAGTACTGGTATAAAGCTGGTCATCATACAGCAGTTGGCTGAGGATTTCAATATACGGCGCTCCTTTATCTCCCAGTCGCATTTGTACTGCGCCCAGGTTAATCAATCCATAAAACACCTGCGCGTGCCTGTCCGGAGAAATCTGCGATCCGTCCACCGCAATAAGGGTTCCTCCACCAGGCGGCGCTGGCGTCGTGAAACTTGATCTAAGCTCGTCCTTAGTTGGCAGCGCACAGCGCAGACTTGGGTCGTGGTCCTGCACGACCCACGCTGCTTTGCGTCTCAGTCTATCAATTTTTTGCGGGCTGCTGTTCAGCAGGTCAAACGCCTGCTCATACAGCGTTTTTAATTCCTGCGCTCTTTGCGGGGCACTCTCACCCAGCTGGTTCACCTGATTCCGAATCTCACGGAAATCTAAAGCCATAGGCAGTTGTCCTCTCAAATTTTAACGATAGTTCCTGTTCTCCAAACGGGTGTTTCTTTTTTTTAGGTTCGTCAAAATTTCCTTTTTTTGACTACCTGTTAGATTTATTGTAAATCCTGTTGGAGAAGGCGGCAAGAAGATACCACAGAAAAATTGTTGAAGTGTGCTAGAATCACAAAATCTTATCACTTTTTGCCGTGCAAACAAATATCTGCCAACACACCATCAATACTTGATATGCTTCAAAGATCAAAGATATTTGGAATATTCTTAATTCTATCCATCCTGCTGCTGTCTGGCTGCCAGTTGATTATTCCGGCCACACCAGTGGCATCTACGCCGCGGTCCACGCTTGAACCAGGCGCATCCCCAACCTCACCGCCAGGACCACTCGCAACTGCAGATGAGGATGTAAACACACCCGCCGAAGTACCAACCCGGGTTGCTGCTGCGCCAGGTCAGCTTGCCTCACTGGTCGACCTGACCGCAGGGGACTTTTCGTCGCTTCCAGCGGCGGGATGGGAACCGCCTGGAACGTCGAGTGGCACGTATGATTTGCCGGTAAATCTGGACGAAGTCCTTAACAACCAGGTTGTCGAAGGTTTGACCTTTTCCCAGCGAAAGTCTCTGGCCGATAACGGCTTTGCTGTCATCCACAGCCAGGAATCCCAATTCAGTGATATTCGCGAACGGGTCTCTAAGCAGCATGGCCAACCCTACTTCCTGACCACGGACGCCGCCTACCACGCATTTCACCTGACCTATGATGAGCTGCTGCGCACACTGGAAAAAGAAGAACTCTACCCGCGTGTGTTAACCACAACACAAGCCGTACTGGATGAAATATTATCTTACCTGCCGCTGGTGGAAGGCAGCCAATTGGAACAGGAAACCAGGCTGGCCGCGGCTTATATGTCCGTCGCATTAAAGCTGCTTGATCCAGGGGCCGAAATCGACCCGCTGCTCGAAGAAGATGTGAATAAACAGCTCAATCAGATATTGGACGCCGGCGGAAAAGACAAATCGACCTTGTTCCCTGAATTCCAGGACGATTACAGCGCATATATCCCCACCGGGCACTACGCTGGCGATGAAGCCCTTGAAAATTATTTCCGGGCCATGACCTGGTTCGGCAGAGTGGATTTTAAAATCCGCGGCGGTGATTCGGATTTCGTTCCATCACGCGTGCCTTTGATCATTACACTCGCCCTGCGCCACGCCCAGACAGAAGACGGCTCGGCCGCCGAAGAATGGGCGGCTGTCAACGACACAGTAAACTTTCTGGTTGGGGCCAGTGACGACGCCGGTCCTGTTGAATATTCAACCATGATGGACCAGGTTTATGGAGAAATGGCTACCATCGTAAGCCTATTGGATGACAACCTGTGGCGCAATTTCCTGGTCATCAGCCAGAGCCTGCCTCCCCCCAGGATAAACTCCACCTTTGTCGACTCGCTCCAGGCTTTAGAGATGGAAGTCGGCTGGCGCTTTATGGGCCAGCGTTTTAACAGCGATGCTTACATAATGCAGAACCTGGTGTTTGACAATGTCGGTACGCTGGAAAGGCCGCGCCTGCTTCCCAGCGGTTTGGATGTGATGGCGGCCCTCGGTTCTGAGGCGGCAGTCGATGCGCTGGGTGAATCCGGCGGTTCCAACTACGTTAATTACCCCGAACAGCTCGGTAAAATGACTTCTGCGCTAAAAAATCTGGACGAACCGCAGTGGTTATCAACTGCCAGCAACGCCTGGTTGTATGCCTTCCTGCCTCAACTAGAGACTAAGTCAGACCCATATCCGGAATATATGCGGGTTCCCGCCTGGGCGCACAAGGACCTTAACAGCGCCCTGGGCAGTTGGGCTGAATTAAAACACGATACAGTCCTGTACAGCAAAATGCCGGAGATGGCTGCCGGCGGCGGTCCACCCGCGTCCGGTCCCGCTCCCGGATATGTGGAAGCCAACCCGCTGGTGTTCTACCGCCTGTTTTATCTGGCGCATGCCGTCGCCGACGGCTTAACCCAGCGCGGCATGCTGGGCGAAAACGATATCCAGGCGCCCAATCTGGAATCGCTGCTTGGGGATATGCAGTTCCTCGGAGACCAGCTGCTCGAACTGGGGGATATCGCCTCCAAAGAGATTCAGGGCATCCCGCTCGAAGAGGATGACTATTTAACCATACAGCGCCCGTTGGGAGCGGTTGAAGAACGAGCCTTATACAGCCAGATCATAAGCCAGCACGGCGTTGGAGAGCCGCTGGAAATGCCGCCTATCCCGGTTATCTCGGCCGTCGCTGGAGGCGATGAAAGCATTCTGCAGGTGGGTACAGGTTTTGTAAACCGCATCTACGTGATCGTCCCCATCGAAGGTCAACTGCAGATAGCCCAGGGCGGCGTGTTTTCGTATTACGAGTTTCCCCAGGCACGTGAAGACCGCCTAACTGACCGCAGCTGGCGCCTGTCATTAGCCTCCGACCCTCCCCAATTGCCATCCTGGTCACACAACCTGCTGCTGCCTGACGGGCACTCACGCGATGTATTGGTATTTCGCCCCGGAGATATCTATATACTGACCCAGGCCGGCGGAAACCTGAACCTGCGCCAGGAGCCCTCCCGTTCCTCGCCCGTTATCCGCAAATTACAGAAGGGGGAATATTTGGAAATCCTTGAAGGTCCAGTACAGGCGGACGGCTTCACCTGGTGGAACTTCCGGGTGGACATGTATTCTGAAAATCCAATTGAAGGATGGGCCGTCGAAAACAGCGATTGGTATGTACGCGCCTGGGGGCAGTAACTTGCATCATTGCGAAGGAGCGCTTTCAGTCACAACAATAAGAGAACTCATAAACTAAATTTAAAAATAATCCAAAGCACTTATTTATGAAGCGACTGCGGCAATCTCCCCTTTCAAAAGAGTAGAATAAATATCTGAACCACGCCGCGCGCTCATCGTGAATACTAGATAAAAATTATCTGGAGCAAAATAGATGTCAAAACCTCTCAGTCAAAGCGCTCAAAAAGTACAGGATGCCCTCGGCGAACTGGGCATGTCGCTGGAGGTGCTGGAACTGCCCAACTCAACCCGCACCGCAGTCGAAGCCGCCCAGGCTGTCGGCTGTCAGGTCGGTCAAATCGTGAAATCTTTGATTTTCAAAGCCAACCGTACCAGACGCCCCATATTGGTGATCGCCAGCGGCGCCAACCGGGTGGATGAACGCAAGATCGAAGCCCAGATCGGGGAACCGCTGGGAAAAGCGGATGCGGATTTTGTGCGCCAGCAGACCGGCTTCGCCATTGGCGGCGTACCGCCTGTGGGGCACAGCCATAAAATTGACACCTACATCGACCGGGACCTGCTGTCCTACCAGGAAGTGTGGGCTGCAGCAGGCACACCGCGCGCCGTATTCCGTCTAACCCCACAAGATCTCTCCAAAATGACCGGTGGTCTTGTTCTGGATATAAAGTGACGATCTTACATAATCTCAGTAAACAACCATACAAAAAAAGAGATAAAGGGTATAATTTAGTTTGTATCATCAAACCCGGTTCATAAATAAACAATGGCAAAAGATCAATTCGGACGTTCAATCCACTACCTGCGCATAAGCCTGACAGATCACTGTAATCTGCGCTGCGTTTACTGCATGCCTGAGGACATGACCTTCCGTCCCGCCCAGGACCTGATGCAGGACGATGAGATTTTGCAGCTTGTAAGCCTTTTCGCCCAGTTGGGATTCACCAAATACCGCCTGACCGGCGGCGAACCCACCGTACGCGCAAATGTCGTCGATATTGTGGAACAGATCACGCGCACACCCGGCGTTAAAACGCTCACCATGACCACCAACGGCGTTTTACTATCGCAACTCGCCCACCCATTGGCTGAGGCTGGATTAAAGCGCGTCAACATCTCCATCGATACACTGGACCCGGAGAAATTCCGCCGCATGACACGCTGGGGCTCGGTGGAGGATGTGTGGGAAGGCATCTATGCCGCGCAGGAAGCCGGGCTTACACCGATCAAGTTGAATTCGGTCATCGTTCAGGGATACAACGAAAACGACGCCGTCGACCTGGCAAACCTGACCTACGAACACCCCTGGCAGGTGCGTTTCATCGAGATGATGCCGTTCGGCGGTGTCACCGATTTACAGTTAAAACACATGATCACTGTGGACGAAATTAAAGACTGCATCGAAGACAATATAAATCCGCTCCAGCAGGTTAACGGAGGCAAACTGGATGGCGAAGCGCATTTATACCGCCTGCCGGGCGCAAAGGGGGATATCGGATTCATCTCATCCGTCAGCGTACCGTTCTGCGCCGACTGCACCCGGGCGCGCCTGACCGCCGACGGACGTCTGCGCTTGTGTCTGCTGCGGGAAGGGGAAGTGGACCTGCTGAAGCCGCTGCGCGCAGGAGCCTCGACCGAGGAACTGCGCCAGATTATCCTGGACGGTATCTGGCACAAACCCTGGGGGCACGCGCTGGCCGAAGGTCAAATCCCGCTCAACCGGGTGATGAGCGAGATCGGGGGCTGACCGGGGTGAGTAAAAACGCTAACGAACTTAACACAGTTAAAACCATAATATTTGATTTCGACGGCACCTTAAGGCACGACCGCCCCGAAGCATCCGAATTGGTCGCGCAGTTCATCCAGGATAGGGGTCTGCAGGTTAATCCCGAGACCAACCGCCGCGCCCGCCGCTGGGAACACTACTATTGGGGGCAGTCGCAGGAACTGGCTTCGGATAAAGAGAAATACGGGGAAATGGATGACCTCTTCTGGACCAATTATTTAGTCCGAAACTTAATTGCTTTCGACTGCTCAACCGAAAACGCTCAGGAGCTTGCCCCTCAGGTTGTGCTGCACATGAAAGATGCCTACCAACCCCAGGATTGGGTACCGCCCGACACGCTGCCCACCCTGCAGACATTGAGGGGTAATGGATATAAAGTCGGACTGCTCTCCAACCGCAGGTCACCCTGCAACGATCAGTTGGATGAGCTGGGCTTGGATAAGAGCTTTGACATGGTGATGGTTGCGGGCGATGTCGATTACTGGAAACCGGACCCGCAAATCTTCCACGAAGCGCTCAATCGCCTGGATACAACCGCATCCCAGACTGCCCACATCGGCGACAACTACTATACCGACGTTCTCGGCGCCCAGAGCGCCGGCCTGCACCCGATTCTGTATGACCCGCAGGGCGTATTCCCAAATCCCGAATGCCCAGTTGTCCAATCGCTGGAAGGCGTGTTAGATCTACTTGATATACAGTCTCAATAATTCCCAGCAATTACTTCCCCATTATTAATTCTATGCCGTCATCCCGAGGAATCGAGGGATTTATAATCCCAGGCTTTATCGGGACCCTCATGCCTGAGCGTATTAATAAATTGTGCTGGCTGAAAGTTCACAAGGCAAATAATACACGCTCAAATAAATAACCACCAACCCGATATCCTGCCAAGTCTGCGCCTGTTGGAACTATCATTCAGCCCGAAAGATCACCGGGATTGCAAGAAATCTATCCGCATCATATTCGTATACGCCGATATCGCAGCGGCCCTTTCGTTTAACGCCGCGCTGGTCAGTCTCCAGAAGCTTACCATCATAATCCTTGCAGCCCGCAGGATTTCCGGCATCAATGGCTGGACTGAAGCGGTACAGCGGATGGTAGCTCGGCGATCCTTCCAGCGGCAGCAGTCCTGCATCGATGTTTGTTCGATCACCAGAACCTCCGTAAATCTTACAACCGGTAACATTTCCAATCAGGTTATATCCTCCCGAAAAAAAGGCTCCAAAGCAATCCGGAGAACCTTTTTTATCGGTATTCCCTGCCAGGATGGTATTCTGCATCTCTTGATCAAAGGTGGTCCTCCATCGGTAAGGTGATTCTTCACTATAGAATCCACCGCCCTGGTCAGCAGAGTTGCCGCTGATTGTACTGTTGTTAATATTAATTTTCCGGTATGCTTTGGCGAAGGCATAGAATAATCCCCCACCGAAATCTCCAGCTGAGTTGTTGCTGATCGTGCTGTTAGTTATATAAAGTTCGAAAACTGAGGTTTCAATTCCCCCGCCATCCCCCTCGGTTTGGTTGTCTTTCACAGTACTGTTCATAAGCTCCAGAGTCCCCGAATTATGAATACCGCCGCCGCTGTATTTAGAACTGTTCCCGCTGACTGTGCTATTTTTCAGAGATAGCATATTGCTGTTATTGATACCTCCACCAAGTAATCCATAATTACTTTGCACGATGCTGTCGGTCATGGTAAGTATGCCATGATTACGGATACCGGAATCATCACAATCACGAACTTCAATGCGTTCAAAGTTGATATTGGTCGGGTACCCGTACTCCGAGTCAATATCGATGCCCCTCCGCTCTCCCTCTCCATCAATCGTAGAATATCCGTTTTGAACGCTGAAATCCTGGAGCCCATCCACCACTCAAGATAACATCAATATTTTTGATTTTGACTACTTCATCACCTGTACCGGTATAGACTCCAGCTGCCACCAGAACAGTATCACCGCTGACAAAGGCTGGTTTTGCCAGCGCGCCGTTGATCGTAGCGCAGGGATTGCCAGGAACTCTGCAATCATTGGTGTTATTCCCGCCAGGAGCCACATACCAAAGTCCTGCAGCCCGGGATGTTTCGGGCTCAAACATCAGCACCAGAAATACAGCGGTTAAAGCAATAGCCAAAAACGTGGTGCAGAGATAGAAGAATTTGCATCGCTTCATTTTTACCTCCAGCTATTTTTCACCTGTACATTACTGGGTAATACTGAGGGAAGACCCTGCAATCCCGTCCAGTATCTAAACCACGTCCATGACTCAACTCTCTGATGGTGCAGCGTGCAATATTCCCCAGGTTTTTCAACGAACCATCGCCAGTCTCATCAAAGCCTCCACCAACATACAGGTCGCCACCAACCACTTTTACCGTCTCAACAAAGCCGTTCAAGCCATTGTTGGGAAGCGCTTGCCAGGTCTCAGTGTGTAAGTCAAAACGCGCTAAATATCCCAGATCAAATAATGTCTCGTTGTTAGTCGCCGTGAACCATCCCCCTACAAAAAGACCATCTTTAGAAAGTGTCAGTGAAGAAATGGAATTATTAAAATCCTCATATCCTACATCATGCCAGGTGCCAGTCGATATATCATATCTGAAGATACTCGCCAAAGAACCCATATATACATAACCATACAATTGGCCAACATAAAGATCATCATCTTGCTTCGCCAGAGACCAAACGCCGGTATTGGTAACAGGATCCGAAAGGAGTTCCCAGGTTCCCGAGGATATTTCAAATCTATGGACGTATCCATTGAAATCAGATGTAATCCCGCCTACATACAGGTATCCATCGGATATCAACATGGTACGTACCATACCTGTCATACTCCTCTTGGGTAAACTGTGCCAGGAATCCTGCTCAATATCATAGCGTGCAATATAGCCAAGCTTTTTCAGCGAACCATCTCTTGTCCTGGTGAAATCTCCCCCAACATACACATCATTACCAGAAGCCGCGAAATCCCACACGCTTTTATTCAAACCCCGGTTGGGCATTTTGTGCCATTTCTCGTTTTTAATATCGTAACGAACGATATTTCCCAGGTCTGCTAGACTCCCATCACCAGTCTGGGTTATGTCCCATCCCCCTGCGAACAAGTTGTTACCTGAAACTTCCAGATCGTAAATCGTTTCACACACCAAGCCTTTGTTAGGAAGCGCATTCCAAGTATCTGCATCCATATCATAGCGTACGACATGTCCAAGGTCCTGCAAACTTTCATCCCCGGTTGCCACAACATCTCCACCAACAAATAAGCTAGAACCGGACACTGCCATTGTATTAACTGCACCAATTAAACCATTATTAGGCAGCGCCTGCCAGCCCATGGGAGCGTTTGGAGAATTTTTCAATTGCGCTTGAGGTATTTCCATCTGGACTGATCCAACAGAAGTCAAGCCCAGCGTGAAAAATAGAATAAAACCGAGAACCAAGAAATGGCTTGGACAAAAAAATGGATTTTTATTAGTGAACATGTTTTCCCTCCACGTGAAACATCGAAACCCGAGGCGTTATATCTATGTAACACCAATGTCGGAATGTTTGCCCCCTGCTGCCGTACGCCTTTGATTGATCATTATTAGTATACCTAATTTCATAAAGTACCCAGCCAACGTCTGTCCATCGTATTCGCGATCATCTTTTTTGCGAACTTTCTCCATTTATTCTCGTCCTTGCGCTTTTAAATCACCCTGGTTTCCTCCCAATATCTCCTCAATCTTCTCAAACAACCCCTCCAGTGTCTGGAAATAAACCGGACCTCCCTCATCACCCGGAACACGCTCGATCGAACCCCGCCAGGTGATTTCTTCTTCACCATTTTCCACCTGCCACAAACGCACCACCAGTGAGAAATCCTTTCTTTCTTCCTTTGACATGCTATCTGGTTCTCTCTCCTTAAATTGCCAAAAGACTGCTTTTTGTCGTTTATATTGTTTTGATCTTAGCAACTAAACGCTTAAGAAACGCCTAAGGCAGCTTTTTCGCTGTGAGATATCTGAATTGAAGACCGCCGCCGTGTCTGGCGGCGGTCTTCGACTAGCATTTCCCCGCCAAAACATAAAGGGTCATGATAGGTGAAGATCCCTACTTGGGGATCAGGTTGAACCACTCCGTCTGGCGCTGGATCTTGTCTTCCTTGATGATGAAGGTCGCCACGCCGTGCTCCAACCTGGCGTTATCCGCCTCGCCCGAGTACTGTAAGATGAACAGGTCACCGTGCAGGTTGGTCTTTTCAAAAGCCACTTTAAGTCCGGGAAATCCTTCAAAGATGCCCTGGAAGAAACCCCGGATAGCCGCCTTTCCTACAAACTCGTTATCGATCAGCACCATCACCGCATCTTCTGCATAATCCGCCAGCAGTTCGTCCAGGTCGACGCTCTCAAATGCTGCCTGGTGGTGATCAAAAATTTCCTGCGTTGTGCGTGTCATTTTATTTACCTCCTTTCAATTTTTAGATGCTCTGATTTTTACAATCTTAGCAATCGACCGCCTATTAATCGCCTAAAACCAGGCTTTGCTTTTTGATTTATAATATTTTTTTTGGAAGCGGTTCCTTTTGTATCTTCTGGAGTGGAATTTTGTCTGGGAACAACCTCATTGATCGACTAAACATTTCCACCTTTGGTGGACTGTCCATCCGCGTGGGGGATGAGCCGGTGGTTGGTTTCGCCTCTCGTAAAGCGGAAGCCCTGCTGGTTTACCTAGCAATCACCGGCAGGGAACATCCGCGTGAAGC
This sequence comes from uncultured Chloroflexia bacterium, assembly GCA_963753725.1. GTDB lineage: Bacteria > Chloroflexota > Anaerolineae > Anaerolineales > UBA4823 > CAVWDI01. Next base: position 114,733 of record CAVWDI010000023.1, read on the forward strand.
CCTGGCGGACCTGCTGTGGGACGACCGTTCCCAAGAGCGGGCTGCCTCCAACCTGCGCACCGTGCTCGCCAGCCTGCGTAAGTGTCTGGGGGACTATGTATCCATCACCCGCCATTCTGCTGCCCTGTACATGGTTTCAGACCTGTGGGTCGACGCCGTTGAGCTCGAGCGCATCACCCGTGACATCCAGGACAAAGGCGGCGTGTTCTGGCCTTCCGAAGCGCGTATGCTTGGTGAAGCGCTGGATCTGTACAGGGGTGATTTCCTGGGCGGCTTTAACATACGCGGCTGCCGCGACTTCGAAGACTGGATGCTGCTCGAAAGGGAACACCTCTACCAGCAGGTCATGTACGGTCTGGAGGGGCTGGTGGATTACCTGCTGGAACGAGGCAGTTACCAGGCAGGCATCACTGCGGCATTCCGCTGGACGCAGTTGAACCCCCTCATGGAAAATGCCCACCGCAAACTGATGCGCCTGCTGGTCTATGCCGGGCGTACAGCCGACGCCCTGGTTCAGTACGAGACCTGCGCCCAGGTCCTGGAAAATGAACTTGGGCTGGAGCCATCCCACCAGACCAAAGCCCTGTACGAGCAGATCCTGAGCAGCCAGCTCCCGACTCCCGAACCAAAACCGATCCATGAACCCGCCTTTTTCAACCAGCCGCCCGCTTTCCTCGACCCGCAAGTCCCGGACCCTGTTTCGTTCCCAATCTTTGTCGCCCGCCGCCGCCAGCTGGAACGACTGCGCACCTGTTTAGCTTCTGCAGCCAGCGGTGAAGGGCAGGTGGTCTTTGTCAGCGGCGGTCCCGGTAGAGGCAAAACCACCCTGCTGCATAAATTCACCCGGGAAGCGCTGGCGGCAAATCCTGACCTGCTGGTCGCCGAAGGCAGGTGCAATTTCTACAAAGGCATCGGCGACTACTACCTGCCTTTCCGGGAAGCGCTGGGCATGCTTGCCGGGGATGTAGAGGCTAAATGGAATGCAGGACTCATCACCGGCGAACACGCCCGCCGCATGTGGAAGGCTGCCCCGCTGACCGCCAGCGCCGTACTGGAACACGGTCCCCACCTACTGGACACTTTCCTCATTCCTGAAGAACTGCTGGCGCGTGCTGAGATGGTCGCGTTAGCATCCCTGCAAGGGACCGGGCAAAGGAATTCATTCAATCTAACGCAGCTGCGGGAGCAGATTACCAGCAGAAGGTCTGCCCAGCCCAGCATCGAACAGGCCTTTCTGTTCGAACAATATGCCAATGTCCTAAACGTCCTTTCCAGAAACCATCCCCTGCTCCTGCTGCTGGACGATTTTCAATGGGCGGACAATTCCTCCATCGCCCTGTTATTCCACCTCGCCCGCCGCTTGCCGGGAACCAGGGTGCTGATCGCAGTCGCCTACCGCCCGGATGAAGTCTCCCTGGGCCGCGATGGCAAACGGCACCCGCTTGAAAAAATCCTATCCGAGATCAAGCTGCAGTACGGCGATGTTTGGGTGGACCTGGCCGGGATACCGGAACAGGAGGGGCGCGAATTCGTCGACGAACTGCTGGACAGCGAGCCTAACTGCCTGGATGAAAATTTCAGGCAGGGCTTGTTCCAGCACACAGAGGGGTATGCCCTGTTCACGGTTGAGCTGCTGCATACGCTGCAGGAACGCGGCTTTTTATTGAGAGACGATGAGGGTTACTGGATAACCAGCCATGAATTGGATTGGGAACAGCTGCCGGCGCGCGTCGAAGCCGTCATCGAGGAGCGTATCGGTCGCCTGGAGGCCGAACTGCACGAAATCCTCAGCGTTGCCAGCGTGGAAGGGGAGGATTTCACCGCCCAGGTAGTGGGGGGAATAAAGCGTATCGACGAGCGCGACCTGATGCATACACTGGCGGGAGAACTGGAGAAGCGCCACCGCCTGGTAGTTAGCCAGGGCAGCATTGCACTCGACCAGCGCATCCTGTCACGCTACCGCTTCGCCCATTCCCTTTTCCAGCGCTACCTGTACAATGAACTGGACGATACTGAGCGCCTTTTACTGCACCGCCAGATCGGTCAGGTGCTCGAGGAACTGTACGCCAGCCAGACCGATTTGATCGCCGAGCAGCTGGCTTTCCACTTCCGCGGCGATGACGAGCGCGAGCGGCATTATTCCAAAATCGCCGGCAAGCGCGCGGCTGCCCGTTATGCTAACGCCGAAGCCCTGCGCTACTTCAGCCGCTCCCTGGATCTCACACCAGAGGAAGATATCCAGGAGCGCTACGATTTGCTGCTCCAGCGCGAGGACATTTACCATCTGCAGGGGGAGCGCGCCGCGCAGCAGGCGGATTTGATTCTCCTGAAAGAGCTCGTTAAAAAGTTAAATGATGACCGGAAGGTGGTAGAAGTGCTGCTTCGCCAGACTCGTTTGGATTCCAAAATCAACAACTTCCAGAAAAGATTCGAAAATTCCAAGCAGGTGATCCGCCTGGCAGAAGCGGCGCAGGACGAATACAGCCAGGCAGAGGGGCATTTGCACCTGGGATGCGTCCGTTGGTGGGGTTTCAGGGACAGGAAATCCGCCGTAAATGAATTAGAAACCAGCCTGCAGCTCGCCAGGGAATCGGACCATAAACATGTTGAAGCCAAAGTGCTGCGTCTGATCGGCTTTATTTCAAACGATTTTGAAAATGAGCCCGAGTATTCGCGCCAGGCGCTTCAAATTTACCGCCAGCTCGGCGACATGGCCGGCGAGTCGAAAGTGGTTGGGAACATGGGCAGTCGCCACTGCTACGACTTGCAGCAGTTCAAAGAAGCGAAGGAATACTTTGAAAAAAGTTTAGCGATCTGCCAGAAGATTGGCTTTCGGGAAAATGAAGTATGGCTAGACAACGACCTTGCGAACTTGTATATCTATGTGGGCAGGTATTCATCAGCCTGGGATTACCTGCGGAGGGGATTAAAAATTTCCCAGGATATTGACTTCGAGGGCGGCCAGGCTATGAATTTGAGCTCAATGGGTATTTACTTTGTGCAGTTAGGCGCTTATTTCAGAGCATTAGACTGCTTCGAGCGTGCCCTCGACCTGTCTGTAAAGATTGGGGTGAAAGCAATCGAAATTAAATCTCTTTGCGGTTTAAGTTTGGTCAACCTTCGAAGAAATAAACCGCGGGCTGCGCTTGAATATGCCCGCAAAGCCATGCGGCTGGCAGAGCAGGCGGATGATATGTACATGATAAGCGGCACACACCTCGGTTTAGCGTACGAGGGACTGGGCGATCCTGAGAAAGCTGATGGCGGATTTGAGCTGGGGGAAAAACATGCCCTGGAATTAAACCTGCCGCTGTTTGTTGCCGAAAACCAGGCCGGGCTGGCGCGCCTCTGTTTAGCATCAGGAGACCTTAAGGGGGCACAATCGTATATAATCAAAATCCTGGACTACATGGACGGCAAACTGGATGAAATCTCTGCTTATGAAGACGAAGAATTTAACGCTGTGAGCCCCTTCGACGCCGTGGATGAACCCTTTTTGATCTACCTGACCTTATACCGGGTGCTGGACGTCCTGGGAGACCCCCGTGCCCAGGACATTCTGGTCTCAGCCAATCACCTGCTGCATGCCCGCCTTGCAAACATCGACAACCAGGACCTGCGCCGCTCCTATCTGCAGGAAGTCCCGCACCACAAAGAACTGATCGCTGCTTGGTCTGAAAAGTGCTCTGAATAAACCCAGCGTTTTAAATATGTAGGGCAGGCTTTAGTCTTCAGAATGAAGATATGATAGCTGCCGCTTTCGTTGAAACAAACACCCGCATAACCGGATAACCACATAATCCGCCCACCGGAGTTTCTCCATTTACTCACTTTGGAGAAACTCCGTCCTCACCGTGCCAGCAGTACGATCGTTAGACAAAATTCCCCCTCATTGAACGCATTCAAACACCCTCCCCCTCTACTTCACTACCACAAGACTCTGCATTAATCCATCCCCGTGTTCTTCAAACAATCCGCCTAAAACTTCGGTATACGGGTACTCAATCGAGTCCCTGCGGAAGGCGTCGGTTCTGCCCGTATCAAACAGAACCACATAAGGCAGTTCCGTAGTCAGCACCACCTGCGCCTGGTCAGATATTTTCTTACAGTCTTGGAAGTTTTCACAGGTCAGCAGCTGGTAAGCCAGTTCATCGTATTCGGGATTTACATAGCCGCCAGCATTGTTCCCGTCGATCACTGCATATTCTGAGGCAAAGAAGTCGTACAGATAGTCCGGGGTCTCCCACAGACTCCAACCCAGGATATACATATCAAAATCCTGGTCGATGAATATTTTAGGGACCATTTCGTTGAAACCCTCTAACTCAGCTTCTAGCAGGATACCAAACTCGTTCAGCCAGTTTTCAATCCAGATGGCGAAGGTGGAACGCATGGGATCGTAACCGGGGCCCGGTGATAGCAGGGTCAATTCCGGGACCGGAGTACCGTCCGGCATTAACATGCCGTCCAGCCGGCACCACCGAGCGATTCTCCTCATCCCATACAGGTTCTCCACCCCCTTCCCAGGTGTAACCAGCGCCATTCAGGATCGCTGCAGCCAGCTCTGTCCTTTCGGCCCGGGTCAGGTTTTCACCCAACTTCTGTATTTCATCATTGTGCCACAATGTGTTGGCTTCGGGTACGTAATTGTACAGCGGCTTTACACTTCCCTGCAGGATTTCATTTGCTATAAATTCCTTATCAATCAAGACCGCCACTGCCTGGCGGAAGGCGCAGTCGTTCATCGGCCGCCGGCGGTTGTTGAAACTCATATATATCATTCCAATGGAGGGATTATCAACCACCTCAAAATTTGGATCCGTCCGGATCTGGTCTGCCAGGCCCCGCTCCAGTTGGTTAAACCCAAACATGTAATCAATATCGCCTTTTTTCATCGCCAGAACGGTCGCGTCCGCCGATCCGTAAATCGAATATATTACCGATTCGACATGCGGGCCGATGGTCATGACAACTTCTGGTTCGCCCTCAGGTGTTCCCACTTCTACCCCATGACTATCTTTATACGCGCCGTCCCTCCATAATTGGACTTCTTTACCGGCCTCGAAGTAATACGGGTTGGCCTTCAACTCAAGGAAAGCGCCCGGTTCCCATTTTTCGATCGTAAATCCGCCCGCGTAAGGCTCATCACCTTTTGGATCGTGCGCGTATAGGATCTCCCTGGCTTCAATTTGCGCCTGCTCTAAATCCTCCTGGCTGGGATTCTCTCCAAGCGCCTCAATGGGAGCCATTGCTTCATTTACAACCGGCTCCCAGTATGCTTTGGATAAAATCGGAGCCCTCAGGGCGCTGTACTCGTGGCGCATATATCCCGGTTTGGTATGGTAGTAAATTTTGACCGTGTGATCGTCCAGCGTTTCAACATTGATCCAGGAATTTCGGGATCGACATAGCTGCCCAATCCGCCTGCGAAAATATTCATATCGAGGATGGTGTTGACGGTAAACACATAATCTTCTGCCGTTAAATCTGTGCCGTCGCTCCACTGGATGTCCTCCCGCATGGGTACTTCAACCACCCACATATCGCCTTCCTTTTCCAGAGGTGCTGGCAGCTCACTGGCAGCCTGCGGTACGGTCGTAAAATACTTAGGAGCGCCGACAAGCAGTCTAAGCCGCTGGGGCAGCATGGCGGAACTTAGCGCATTCCCTGCCGCGGCAAAGAAGTTGGTCGATACTACATCGTTGTATGTGCCCACCCGGTAAACATCGCCGCCATCTTGCGGCAGGTATAAGAGCCGGATCGATAAAGCTGGGATGCGCACGCTGCCGAAGGTACAGCCCGATTTCCTGCAAGCTGGCCGTTGTCGAAACCTCCGGGATGGGCGGGCAGGGTACAAGCCCATCCGCCGGGATGGGTCCCGCGCTTGCCGGCGGCGGTTCTTCCTGCGCCTCTTCCATGGTCTCCTCTTCAGCAGCCGTCGGCGTTATCAAGACCTCCACCGTCTCAATAACAGGTTCAGCTTCCTTTTCCACCACCACTGTTTCGATAATCTTCTCCGGGGTGGGGGCAGCCGGTACACAGGCGCTGGATAAATAACCCCAGGACGACCAAAATACAAAACAAGATACGATAGCTTTGACTTAGTGAACATGTTTCCGCCTCCTTATCACATGTTGCCAACGAATACTTATTGGTCTATGTACAATAGTTGAACTTAATGGATTGTCTCCGTCACGTTTTCCATGAAAGGATTCCCCAAAAGATCGAATTAAACAACCCTCATAACCTTGTTTGTTTGATCACCTGCTGGAATGCAGCTGATCGATACACGGATTTCCACCAGACCCCGCCAATGTCTTTTGCAATGAGGGTAAAGGGGTCAATTGATGAATAAATTATACATTCTGAAAGTCAATGTACTTTATGCATCGCACCACAAACGGGGAATCCTTTCCATTTTCTCTCGAAATACCGGACGCATTACTCTATATAAAAACAAGCAAAACTTGGATTTTTTGCCCTTGCTGTATTGATCTTAACGTTCAAGCGCCTAAGAAACGCCTAAAGATAATTTCACAGCAAGAAAACAATAATAAAGAAGCACCGCTGTCCTGTTGAGCTGCTGAGCATTCAGGAATGAAGAATAAGGGGTAAATTGATGCATAAATTACGCTGTCCTGAATAACATTTTCCGTTATACAGTCCCTGTTTTTTGGTTCAAGTCACTTTTCCAGGTGGAATTGATTGACTTGGAATTTAAAATTTGTTAAGATATAGTGAGCTGGCGAATTTCAAAAGAAGAAGATCGCTTCAAATGGGACCAGCTTATTTGAGTTTACAAGTTTTTTCGCGATTGAATATCTGATATGCTCGGGAAGGCTTTTACCATAAGGAAAGGAGGGTTAAAAATGAAAACTCGCTTCCATCTCTATCCACTGCTCGTGATAATTATATTATTATTGGTTACCCCTGTCGCGGCGCATAAAAATCAAGGTGAGCGCCAGACCAATCCGCCCATCGATCCTGAATTGTCCGGGCCGGGCGCCGCTGGACCAGAATTGATCGGGGGATTAATCAATTTTGGCACCACCCATGATAACAAAAATCCCACAATCGCCTACTCACCGCGCACTAAATTAAAATTAGTAGTTTTTGAAACACACAGGAATAGTATGGATATCAAAGGCAGGTTTCTCGACCCGCAAACCGGGAAAAAGATAGGCTCCAGTTTCTACATCGCATCCACAGACAAGGACGAATCCCATCCTGATGTGGTCTATGACCCGGTCAATGACCGCTTCCTGGTGGTCTGGAACGCTAAATATCTGCACACCCACTATACCGAGCTACTGCGGGTATATCATCAAAGGGCGCCTGGTATATGATGAAAATAAGGAAGGAAACCAGTTCCCAGGCGACGCCTTCACCATCGCCTCACAGGTGACCAATATCACCACTTCCTACGACCTGGTGTATCCTTCAGTGGCTTATAACGATGAAGACAAGCAGTATATTGTGGTCTTCCAACGCAGCACAGTCACCGGCTCCGGTACATACCGGGAAATATACGCCCAGATGATGGATGCCGACGCGGCAAGCTTTAACATATCTTGGTCCACTTTCAGGCTTCGAGGTATACAATGGTGTTCCATATAACGTGAAGGTAACAGCGCCCGATGTGGCTGGCGCAAGTGAATATGGTACTTTTTTAGTGACTTATACCGTCGAACAGGTTTTTGTGGATTATGTGGTGGTTGAATACCTGCACGATAGCTATCAAGGTAATGGGGGCGCCAACCAATTATTAGGTCCAGGTTTTTGGATCGCTCCCTATAATATGGGGGATAATCCACTAACTGGTGACTGCAACAATCCAAAAGTAGCCTACGATTTAGAATTCGGATGTATACAATGTGGTCTTTGTACATACAGAATCAGTTGGCAGGATGGCTTCAGTAAACCGCCCCCAACTAGGTGAAGTTACAACGATTTCACGGACAGCTCGTTCGCCCGGATTTCAACATAGAATGGTATAAGGATTATGGGTACGCATATTCCGTGGAGACATCCACAGACAGCGTACATCGAAACCCTGATTTGGTATTTAACAGTTCTGAAAAGTATTTCGATATTGTCTACTGGTCGTACGATTTGATATGCAGGGCCGGATTATTTATTAGTCAACCAGCGCACAATTAAGGTTCCAAAGGGAGTCGGCCCCCGTTTGACTTTACGATCGGCAGATGCTGATAAAGCTCTCGATTAACCAGCCGTTGCATGCGGGGGTAACGAATTTGTACTGCTGTCTGGGAGGAAGAATACTTGGGAGATGAAGATGCTGACTGGGATGTCTTAGTGCAGAGATTTGGTTATTTAGATGAAATCCTGCGTTATATTCCAATAATTATGCGCTGATCCTGAAATACATTTCTACCTGACGTACCGCATATAAATAAACGCTGAATCGGACATGCTGAAGCCCATATGTTACCAATTATCAACATATGGGCTTCAGGTCGTTATATCAATTTTATATTTGTGGAATGAATATCAGATGTCCTAATCTAAAATCCCTCCAGCCTGGACATATCCGCCGCCCCATCCGCCAGCGCCGAGACGCGCTGCAGCAAACCCAGCCGGTTCTCGCGGATATTCATCTTCCTCTACCATCACCAGCACATCATCAAAGAACTGGTTAACCGCCGGTATCATCGGGGTGAAGGCGTTCAGAAAATCATCCACCGAACCCGGTTTACGTCGGCTGGTTCCGCTTTTAGCAGCGCCTGGTACAGTCCCCGTTCCGCCTCTTCCACCGCCAGGTCCGGGTTGAAGGTGTAAGCGCTGCTCCAGATCACGCGTGATGCGCACGCAGCGTGATAAGCCGGCAGGATTTCGTGCCAGTCCTCGCGCCCCACCCAATCTGTGAGTTCACCCACCGCATGGGACGCCTTTGCCGGATTGTTCGGCTGTTCGGCTAATACCGCATCCACCACATCAAATTTAGCGCCGCCTCTCCAGCAGTAAATTGCGCAGCCGTCCAGCGATAAATGCCAGGACTGCCTCCCGAGTACCCTCATCAACATCAACCGGCTGGTATCCAGCCGCCTGGCTCACCGCGGCCTCAAGATCAAAGTCCAAATCCCACTCAATCAGGTTTTGCACCGTGCCCAGCGCGGCTCGGCGCAGCGCAAAGGGGTCTTTGTTGCCGGTCGGCGCCAGTCCAGCCGCAAACAGACCCAACAGGCTGTCCAATCGGTCTGCCAGACCCACCACCAGTCCGGCTTTCGAAGCCGGAACCTGGTCTCCCGCGAAGCGCGGCAGGTAATGCTCAAAAATCGCCTGACGAGACTTCTATTGGTCTCGCCTGATTGGGCGGCATAATAGCTGCCCATATAACCCTGCAGGGAGGTCATTTCCACCACCATGCTGGTCGCCAGGTCCGCCTTACACAGTTCGGCGGCCCGCTTTGCAGTCGAGCGTTCTGTTTCCACTATCTCAATCTGGCTTGACAAATCCTCCACCAGGGCGGTTATGCGTTTTGATTTATCCAGCATCGAGCCCAGTTTCACTTGAAAGGTCAGCGTTCCCAGCTTAGGCAGGAAAGCCTCCAGCGGCTGCCTCAAATCATCCTTCACGAAGAAATCCGCGTCCGCGAAACGTGCCCGGATGACATGCTCGTTGCCGTCGATTACCTCTTCGATCCCCAGGTCATTTCCATTCCTGACGGCGATGAAATACGGCGCCAACGCTTTATCCTTATCCTCACTGCTCTTTTCATACACCGGGAAATAGCGCTGGTGCTTCTTCATCACCGATGTGAGCACCTGGGGTGGCAGGTCCAAATGCGAGCGGTCAAATGTACCCCGCAGCGCAGTTGGCGCTTCGACCAGGTTGGTGACCTCATCCAGCAGCGCCGCATCATCCTCCAGCAAGTTCCCCATCTGTGCTGCCAGTTCGTCTGCCTGCCCAACGATGCTTTCCCGCCGTTCTGCTGTTTCGATTACAATGCCCTGCTGTGCCAGTTCTTCAAAATACTGGGCCGGGTTCGTCAGAGTTATCTCAGAAGGTGTTTTGAAGCGCAGCCCGCGTGTTGCTCTATCGGACCTCAATCCGGCATACTCGAAGGGGATCACCGCCTCCCCGTGCAGCGCTAACAACCAGCGGATGGGGCGTGAAAAAGACGCATTGGAATTGTTCCAGCGCATGGTTTTATCGAAGCGCAGCGAGCGCACTAAATCCGGCAGCGACTCGCCCAGCACTTCAAACGCCGCCTTCCCGGCTTGTTTTACTGCAGCCGAAACATAGCGCCCGCCGTCCATCTCGATTACCTGCAGGTCTTCGACGCGTATCCCTTTACTTTTGGCAAATCCTACCGCAGCCCTGGTCGGGGTCCCATCTGCCTCAAACGCCCGTTCTGCCGGCGGGCCCTTGACCACCTGCTCCAGGTCCGGCTGTCTGGCTGCCAGGTCTTCCACATAAACCACCAAACGGCGCGGGGTTCCCAATATTCGGATTTCGCCGTGCTCCAAACGCTGCTTTATCCAGCCAACCAGGCACTTTCTCCTCTAACTGCCGTAATGCGCCCTTCAGATCCAGATTCGGCAGCTCTTCCGTCCCGATTTCAAGCAGGAACGGGGCTTCCCCTTGTGGGCGCTGCCCGGTTTCAGCTGGTTCTTCCTTCTTGCCCTCCACTGTGATAGGTTTGACCCTATCCAGCCACGGGAATCCCAGGCTCTCGCTGTTGGGCCAGATATGCTTCCGACACCCTGCGCGACAGCTCGCGCATACGTCTAAACAAGCGCTTGCCGTTCGGTTACACCCACCGCGCCGCGTGTGTCCAGCACATTAAAGGTATGCGAACACTTGAGGATATAGTCATAGGCCGGCAGTACCAGCCCCTGATCGAGACACGCCTCAGCCTCTGCGTTGAATAGTTCGTACATCTTGCGCAGCCGTTCGATATCGGCCGTCTCGAAATAATATTTACTGTGTTCCTGCTCAGCCTGCAGGTTGACATCCCCATCGGTCAATTCCTGGTTCCAGCGGATATCCGTAAACCCGGCCACCCGCTGCAGGGATATAGCGATGCGTTCCAATCCATAAGTGAGCTCAACCGAGACCGGGTCCAGGTTGATACCGCCCGCCTGTTGGAAATAAGTAAATTGGGTGATCTCCTGACCGTCCAGCCACACTTCCCAGCCCAATCCCCACGCGCCCAGCGCCGGCTGCTCCCAGTTATCCTCTACGAAGCGGATATCATGCCGGCTCGGGTCGATCCCCAGCGCTTCTAACGATTGTAAATAAAGATCCTGCGGGTTCCCCGGGTCGGGTTTTAAGATGACCTGGTACTGGTAGTGCATCTGCATGCGGTTGGGGTTTTCCCCATAGCGCGCATCATCCGGGCGTATGGAAGGTTCGACATAACCCACGTTCCACGGCTCCGGACCTAGCACGCGCAGATAGGTGCCCGGGTTCATCGTACCTGCCCCCACCTGTGTGTAGTACGGCTGCCAGATCAGGCATCCCTTACTCGCCCAAAAGTCCTGCAGCGCCATAATAATTGATTGAAAATTTAACGGTTCAGTCATTTCGATTGCTGTGCCTCTTGATAAATTAATAATTACACGCCATTATACCTAACCCCCTTCCATGGAATCATGTAAAAAGGGAATTCCGGCATTATACGCTAGAATTCCCTGATATCTTTTAATAATTTTCGGGTTAGTTGGTTAGATTTTCCGGAAGAGATCTTACACGCCCCGAACCGGTTCTAAATGGGGCTTTCCGGATGGATACTGGCTGCTCCACGGCCCAACACCACCTGTTCACGGTGGTGTTTGAAGAATAGACTAACATCCCCTGATCAAATGCGTTAAATAACCTCGCCAACCTTCCTAGGGTATCTCACCAGCCAGCTCTTGCTCAATCACCTCTTTAAACACCTCATAAGGCTGGGCTCCAACCAGTGGAATGCCATTTAAGAAGAACGTGGGGGTGGACTGCACGCCCAGGCTTGCCGCATACTGGTAATCAGCCATCACCTTTTCGTTGTAGCGCCCTTCTTCAATACATTGTTCAAACGCATCAGCATCAAGTTCTAATTCCTGCGCATATTGTTTATAAACATCTTTGCTGAACCCAGCCTTCCCTTTGAACAGCTTCTCATTGAATTCCCAGAAAGCCTCCTGCTCATTGGCGCAGTTAGCCGCTTCCGCTGCCGGGACCGCGTTGGGGTGCAGCGAAGTAAGCGGAAAGTCACGGAAAACGAATTGTACCTGGTCGGGATAATCCTCCCGGATCCGGTCAAACACCTCTTCATGCCATCTGCGGCAGAATGGGCATTCGTAATCGCTGAACTCGATCAGTGTGATCTCTGCATTCTCTGATCCAAGCACAGGACTATCGTCAATGGGCACATCGTAGCGCCTGAATTCTGGTGTCGGTTCCGGTCCCTGTTCTGCAGCGCTTTCCTCTTTTGCGGCCTGTGGCTGTTCGGATTCGACCTCCTGGGTCACTTCAGGTCCGGTCTCAGCTACCAGAGCTGCGTCGGATTCATCTCCGGACTGCGGCGAAAAAGGCTGCAATCCCCAAAAAACATATCCAACTGCAAGACCCAGCACAAATGTTATGGGAAGCAGTGCGAGAAAAAAATGAGAGCGTTTAAAAGTATATGTTTCGTCTGCTGTCACCGGTATCGAATACTCCTGGTTGTGGACAATTTTGACTAATGATATCTATTTGATGCGAGCGATTATAACATGCGCATCTCGCCTGAACGCGCCTTCGTTACCGCTGCTCATTCATCTCTTATATTTTTTGACATCGCCTCAAACCCGCTTCAATTAACGTAAAAGGGCGGTGGAAAAACCACCGCCCAGAACAAGGAGAAGTCTGGCAATGCCTAAGTGTCTCTTGCCACACTTGCGGTAATCAAATTAAAAACCTCGGTGGAATCCTTTGCCGCTGTCAGGCTGGTCAGCAGGTTTGGGTTCTGGATCATTTCAACCAGTTGTTGGATCATCACTACCTGTTTTTCTTTTTCCTTGATCGCCAGCATAAATATCAGCGGCGCATCCACGCGCAGAGAAGTATCGATCCCCATTTGAGTGAATGACACAGGTTCCGTTAATACCCCGACACAAACCGCCGATTTTAATACATTATCCGGGTCCGCATGCGGGATAGCGACGCCTACCGGTTCCGTTGGCAGTCCGGTCGGGAACTCCTGTTCCCTGTTCCACACATCCTGTCCAAACCCCTCAACCGCGTAACCGGTTTCTATTAGCCTGCCGGCGAGTGTACGAATGACACTCTCTGCACCGCTTGCGTGCAGACCAACCATAATATGTTCTTCTCGAATAAGGTCAAACAAAGTGTATGACATTCTCTGAAAAAAATCCTCTCTAATCTATTGCTTTGCGCATGTTTTTTATATTATTTTGTATCGACCCGCCCACGAATGTCGATCTGCCCACAACCACCGTATCCGCGCCGGCCTCAAACACCCTTTAATATTGTCGATGCTGACACCCCCATCCACGACCCATTCCAATTCATCCAATCCATACTGCTCCACCCCAATTTTTATCTTGTCCAACACTTCGGGTATAAATGGACAATCCGGCACTTCTGGTTCGGTTGAGAGCAAGATAATATATTTAAGATAAGGCTGCAGATAGGACAGGTCGGGCAGCGGCGTTGCCGGGTTAAGCGCCAGACCCGGCGCCATATCCAATGCTGCTATCTTTCGCAGCGTGCGGCGCGGGTACGGGCAGGCTTCCAGGTGCACCGCCACACGGTCCGCCCCGTATGATTTTAAATCGGGCAGCAGCCATTCCGGCTCGACCATCATTAAATGCACATCGAACGGTATCTGGGTTAACGGTCGCAGGTCCTTTATGAATTTTGTACCCAAAGTCATCACCGGTGTGAAACTGCCGTCTTCGATGTCAAAATGGACATAGTCGACCCGCGCTTGCTCCAATTCTGATACCACCTCACCCAGGCGGTCCAGCGGCGCAGATGCTAAGGACGGCGCAATTCTTTTCGGGGAGGAATCCATCAAGCCAGGCTTTTCCTTAACCTTTGACCTTGTCCATGATTGCTTTAACGCGCTCCTCTTCGACCGGGTTCCAGATATAACCATCCTGCTTAAAAGCTGTACCGATAACCGCTCCATCTGCTACCGAGAGCTGCTCATCAACGTTGCTCACGCGCACACCCGTATTGGCAAATATGGGTGTATCCGGCACTGCCGCTTTCACAATACCCAATGTCTGGGCGGAAGTTTCCGCCCCGGCAGTCAAACCGGAAACGCACAGCGCGTCCGGGTTGGTGTTAAACACCGTCGAGCGGGCGATATCAGCGACATCACGTTCGGCCATATAGCTGGCCGATTTGGGTACGATATTGAACAGCAGACGCACATCTTGAGCGCCTATCGTGTGCTGGTGCCGGATAACTGCACCGCAGTTTGTATTCCAAATCCCATAATCGCTTGCATATACGCCGGTAAATATCTCCCTTACAAACCTGGCGTCCGTTGCCACTGCCAGGTCGAGCGAGGCTGCCGGATCCCAAAGCACGTTCACCCCGAATGTGATTTTGATATCCGCTTTCAATTCGGCGATCACACGCGCCATACTGGCCACCGTGACGGTTTCTACCTTTGTTAAAATAGGGCAGGCTGAACTCATTCGAGAACATGACCGCATCCACACCGCCCGCTTGCAAGGCGCGCAGATCATCCAGAGCCCTGTCATAAACCCACGCCAGACCTTTCTGCGCTACAAATTGTGGGTCGCCGGGCAAGGGGTGTAAATGGCACATTCCAATTACCGGTTTCTTCACTCCAAATAATTCTTGCATCCACTCGCTCATATTTACCTCTTTTATTTTCTTACGAACACCCGTTTTTTGGTCAAACAGTTTTCCTCTGATAGGATATCAGCATAATGGCTCATCCCCTGGACAAATCCACCTGCGGATCAAATTTCTCCGCCACAGCCTGGGTTAGTTCCAACGTCTGCAGTATGTCCCTTTCGTGGCACATACTTATCGAGGAATGGCTGTAGCGGTGCGGTATGGATAAACCCGCAATCGTATAACCCTTTTCACCCAGGTAAAGCTGGAAGGCCGGGTCTGTTATTACTCCAATGATGACCTCTCGCTGGAGCGGCACGTTTATTTGTTCAGCGGTCGCCTCAATAAACCGCCGCAGTTTCGGGGAAGAAAACATGCCTCCCAGCGTTCCGCGCCCATGAAAATCCATCATTTTTATGGCCGGTCCCTCCCGCAGCGCAATCGGATGTTGGTCGCCCGCGCTGGGTGTATCCGCTGGCGACCGTAATATCCAACGAGATGATGGCATCCGGCTGGGTGAAATTGACGGTAGGCAGGGAGCTTTAAATAGACCATCAGGTTAGCAAATCCCGCCGTTTCTTTACCACTAACCTCAAACATACGCTGTGCACACTCCAGGGTTACTTGGACAACCGGATAGAAGATGTTCGTATACGGTTATATGATAAATAATATTTGTTCGTTTGTCAACTATCAATTGCAGGAATTTGCACGATTGAAACCGGTTCCGGAGTTTGCGGCCTCAGTTTCAGCGTATTATTTATGCAAAGATACGCATCCCCGCAGGGGTGCGCGACAGCATCCCCGCAGGGGAGCACGTGATTTCAAGGACTTATAATCCAGCGCCAATGGGTAGACCCAGTACTGCCAGTAACGATACGATCTACTTCACGCAGCATGTCTACCAGCTCCCCAAAAGTCGTCAGACTCATCCCCACAGGGGAATGATCGGCTTCAGCCCTTATGGACAGACTTCAGTCTGACATTTTATAGTATTTCAGGGATAACTTTCACCCAACAATGCCTGTATAGCGCCTTCCGTCTCCTCATATGCCCCCTCACCGATATGCACATAGCGGATTTGCCCCCGCTTATCAATAAGATATAAAGTCGGCCAGAAGCGGTTGCTGTATGCTCGCCAGGTATCGCCATTGTTGTCTTGAGCGACCGGGTATTGAATTCCCAGTTCATTTACCGCCCCTTTGAGGTTATCAAGGTCTTCTTCAAACCCGAATTCAGGATAATGGTTGCCAATAATGACCAACCCCTGCGAGCTGTACTCTTTGTGCCATTCCCTCAACGAGGGAATCACGTTGCGGCAGTTAATTCAACCAAACGTCCACATCTCGAGCAGCACCACCCGGCCGCCCAGGTTTGCCAGCCTTAATGGTCCTTCCGTATTTATCCAGGTTTCATTCAACAGTTCTGGCGCAGGTCCTAGGTTTTTCAGGTCCGCCCTTATTACGGCTTGTGTGGGCACAACGGTGGAGGCTGGCTCAGGTTGCTGGTCATCCGCTTGTTTCGTAATTTCCACTTTTTTAACAGGCGTTTTTTCCTTTACTACAATCGGGGCATTCAGCGTTCGTTCTACATCTATTTCAGGGCTGCTGTCACCCAGAATCGTGCATCCCGCTGTTACCACCATCACCAATAAAATTACTACTATGCGTATCATTTTCTATTTTCACCTGTTTAAAGTAAACTTTTTTTAAAAAACAATTCTACAGGGCTGAAATTTTAGCAGTTAATAATTACAAAAGGCTTACAGGTCGATTAAAAGAAAAACCCCGGGCAAAAAGCATACTCGGGGGATAAAATGCTGGTCAACGACCAGCTAATATGGGATTCCTCAGGTACTGCTTGTATTGCACGACGCAGCGCTGCTGCCCAGCGAGAGCGATTTTCCGCCGGCGACTTTTGATGCAAATGTGGAGATCTTTTTTCTCACATCCGATTCACCGCAAACTGGGCAGGTCACATCGCCTGTGCCGTTAACGCTGAACACAAGCTCCTCAAACTCATTATGACAAGCAGAACATTCAAATTCAAATAGCGGCATTACTTTCTCCTAATCTATTTACCAATAAAAGGCTACTCATGTATAAAAATTCTATCACACAAAGGTATCTTACAACCTCAACAAACATTAGATGCATGAAATAGACAAAAGTTACATCATTTAACCACAATCTACTTGGTATTTTACATATATTTTTCGACTGGTGCGTTCAACCTGGATTTCATTATAAGCTTTCTAATCGATTGGAGCCGGTTCAATTGTCGCTCCCTGCGCTGGCTCTTCGTCAGGAATGGCATCCGGCAGTTCGTCCTCAACCAGGCGCACGCGCGGGTAAATATAACCCAAAAACGAAATCAGTATCGTCAGACATCCAAGCCAGACAAATAGAAACCCGCTTCCCCGGCCCGGTCCAACCCCGATCACTTTTCCAATACTGTCCTCAAGGGGCCCTCCCTCCACAAGCAGCGGGTTAAATACGTAGTCCGCAAGAGGACCTGCCAGGATATATGCCAACGGCATAGCAATCCAGGCGAACATACGTCTCACCGCGAACACGCGTCCTTGCACATCAACAGCCACTTTGCTCTGCCACAACGCCTGGCTGGAACCGTTTATGATTGGAAGCATGAACATCATTAAAAAATCCGGCCGTGCTCATAATGATTAAGGAAGGTCGGATTCCCAGGAATATCATGAAGAATCCCTGCAGCATCATAAAGCCCAACACACCATGGATGCGCCTTTTGGGACCTCCCCACAGGCTCATCACAACAGTGCCAACCAGCATGCCGATCCCGACGATCGAAAACAAGTAACCCACAACATCTGCGGTGGTCATTTCAAGCAGCATCGGCACTAATAACGGGTACATTAATCCAAAAAAGAAGTTGTTGGCCGCAAAGATCATCAGCAGACCAAACAAACCCGGCCTGGCTGTAATGTATTGCCAACCATAAACAAATTCTTCCCAAAACGAGCCTCTACCTTCTTTCCCCTCTTTAGTCTCCTCCGGCTGCGGAAAGCGTACCAGGACAAGTGTCCCAATCGCAAAAAGGAAAGTGGCGAAATCCAGGACCACCACTCCCTCCAGCCCAACTGTCACCATCATAACCCCGGCAACCGCCGGCGATATCAACTGTGAAATCGCCTCGCCAATCTGCACCATTCCCCCCGCACGTCCTAAATGCTCCTTGGGCACCAGCAATGTTGTGGCTGCGGAATATGCCGGCCATTGGAAGGATGTAAAGGCTGCGTTCACCGCTGTCAACAAATACACATGCCATACTTCCAACGAACCGGTGAATATCAGCAGTGCTGCTGCAAAGGTGCTGAGCGCCGCGCCGCAGTCGCTCATGATCATCACCACTCGTCGATCCCACCGGTCGGCCGCCACTCCCGATATGGGCGATAATAACAGGTTCGGCAGCGCAAAAGCCAGCAAGTTTAACGCAAACATGGTGGTTGATCCCGTCTCCTGGTATACCCAAACACCCAGCGCAAAGCCTGTCAAGCCAGAACCGACCGTCGACACCAGCTGACCCAGCCAGACCGTGATAAACGTCCTCATACCTTTATCGGTCGGGATGCGTATTTTAGCCCTTTCAAACAAACCAGCTTTAGCCATGTTCACCACTCAAAGAACATCTTCCTCACATTCACAGCAGGTGATTCCAAGAAACGAACTCCCATTTTACCCACAAACCTGATTAAAGTATGAGGAGGTTTGAAATGAATTTCCATCATGTTTTTCAACAACCGATAGCTGTCGTATAATTATCCTCTTGAGAGATCGATATCGAACGCGGGATGCCATTTTGCTGAATGTCACCCCCAGATGCCAGGTCTTTTAAACACAAATTTTTACTACCGAGGAAAGTCGAATGCTGGAAAATCAGGCAATTAAATCAATGCTCAATCGCAAATCGATCCGGCGCTATACAAACGAGATGCCGGGGGACGAAGTGATTGAAACAGTCGTCAGAGCCGGCCAGCAAGCTCCGTTTGCTTCGCAGCTCGCCAGCCTGTTATTGCGTCGTGACATCCAGAACAGTACGTTTAATGCCCCGCTGCTCTTCACAATATGTGTCGATGTTCATAAATGGGAGTTGATCATGCAGCGCCGCAAATGGGAGATGGTCGCCAACGATTCGCTGCTGATGCTGCTCGGCATGCAGGACGCCGCCCTGATGGCGGAGAACATGGTTATGGCTGCCGAAAGCCTGGGGATGGGGAGCTGCTTCCTGGGGAATGCGCCTTACCGCTCCAGCCAGATAATCGCCGAATACAAACTTCCCAAGCGCGTCTTTCCGATGGTTCAGCTCACAATGGGATATCCTGACGAAGACCCGCCTCCCCGGCCGCGCTACCCGATGGAATTCGTGCTCTTTGAGGACCAGTACCCGCATTTGGAAGAGGAATTGATCCAGGCATCCATGGACCAGATGGATCTGGGTTACCTGGCGCAGGATTATTACCGCTACAACAAAGCCATGATCCCCATAAAAATAGACCGGGAAGAAACGTTCACCCTTGAAAACTACAGCTGGACGGAACATATTTGCCGAAAATGGGGGCAGTGGATCTTTCCGGACAACCTGCTGGAACAGTTCGAGAAATGCGGATTCCAGATAGGAAGTCCAACATCCCACCCGGAGGGTAACTCGGGTTAAATTCTGCGAAAAAGGAGCATCTGCAGGAGAGCCAACCGCTTATAAATCCAGCAGAATCCTTACTTACCGTGGGGTCATAGATATTAAATGATTGCCAGAAAAACCGTTTTCCTGATTTTAATTATCCTGCTCCTGTTAACAGGCTGCGAGTCCCCTGAGCCTGTTCCCAGTATCAACAGGATTACCGTCCTGTATACAAACGACGAACACGGCTGGATGGCCGGGACTGGTGAAGCTAACGGCGCCGCAAATTTAGCCGGGTTGTGGGACCAAGCTGATTACGGTCAGGATGGTCATCTCTTAATCTTGAGCGGCGGCGATAACTGGACCGGTCCCGCGGTTTCCACCTGGTTCCACGGTCAGGGCATGGTTGAAGTCATGAACGCCATCGGGTACGACGCGGCCGCGGTCGGCAACCACGAGTTCGATTTTGGATTGGACATCCTGAAAACGCGCATTTCTGAGGCAAGTTTCCCCTATTTAAACGCCAACATCCGCTATAAAAACGATGGTACCTTACCGCTCGACCTGGGTATCCTCCCCTATACGATCATCGATCTGGGGGATATCAAAATTGGGGTCATCGGTTTAACCACCACCCAGACCCCCAATGTCACCAATCCAAAAAACGTAACCGATTTAGAGTTCATCGATTACCGGGGAGCTTTGGAGCAGTTCGTGCCAAAAATGCGCCAGGAAGGCGCACGGGTAATTATCCTGGTCAGCCACATATGCTCAAATGAACTTGCCCGTCTCGCCTGGCAGGTGAAAAGCCTGGACATCCCAATAATGACCGGCGCGCACTGTCACGAACGCTACGCTCACCGTATTGGGGATACGATCATCCTTTCCGGTGGATCGTATTTTCAAAGTTATGCTTTAGCTCAGATTGTTTATGATCCAAAATCCGGTTCGATCCTTGAGCGCCAATATGCCACATACACGAATCGGGACGGTCCGCCAGACCAAGAAATAGCCGCCATCGTTAAGCGCTGGCAGGATAAAACCGACGCCCAGCTTAATGTGAGCATCGGATATCTGGAAAAGGGCATCCCCCGCCGCAG
Source organism: uncultured Chloroflexia bacterium (assembly GCA_963753725.1). GTDB lineage: Bacteria > Chloroflexota > Anaerolineae > Anaerolineales > UBA4823 > CAVWDI01. The sequence goes on from CAVWDI010000023.1 coordinate 135,309, forward strand.
CCCGCTCATGGGCGATTTGATCACCAATGCATGGCTGCATGCCTATCCTCTGGCTGACGCCGCCGTCACCAACCCGGGCGGAGTACGCGACTCGCTCCGCCAGGGAGAAATCACACTGGCGCACATCGTCGACCTGCTCCCTTTTGATAACACATTGGTTGCCGTCAAACTGAATGGGGAACAGCTATTGAAAGTGCTCCAGCACAGTAATGACCCGATCATAGGCGGCATATACAACGATGGTGCCCAATGGATCTTCGATAAATCGGGCGAGACGCCGCTGCAGGGGGATCAAATCTATACCGTGCTGGTAAACGATTTTATGTATGCCGGGGGAGACAACTACCACATGCTGGCGGAATTTGACCTCAACGCGTACCATACAAACATTGACTGGCGAGACCCGCTGATCGATTGGATAAAAGACCAGCGCTCTTCACCCCAAAATCCTTTAGATGAAAAGGTCGCGAAGATCCGAAGATGGCGTTGAAGCATCTGACCAAGCACTTCTCTGTCCCCTGGCAGAAAACATTGTATATCATGTTCTTTGCCCAGCTGATCACCGCGGTCGGTTTTTCCAGCATGTTCCCCTTCCTGCCGCTGTACGTCAAATCATTAGGAACAAACACCAGCTTGAGCGTCGAACTGCTGGCGGGGTTGGTATATTCGGCGCATGCCTTCGCCATGATGATCGCATCCCCCATATGGGGCGCTATTGCAGACCGCTATGGGCGTAAATTGATGGTCGAACGCGCCATGTTCGGCGGCTCGGTCATCCTGCTATTAATGGCCTTTGTGACCTCCGCCGAACAGCTGGTCGTTCTGCGCATAATCCAGGGTTTTATCACCGGAACGGTTGCTGCTGCCAATGCCCTGGTGGCCTCCATCGCGCCCCGTAATAGGACCGGCTACGCCATGGGAATGCTGCAGGTCGGTATAGGTACTGGAGCTGCGCTTGGACCCATCATGGGTGGATTTATCGCTGATGCGTTTGGCTACAATGCCACATTTTATGTAACAGCCTCACTATTGTTTATCGCGGGTATCACGGTTTATTTTAGTGTAAAAGAGGATTTTGACCCCAGCAAACTGAAACAATCACAACGAGCAAGCTTGATTTCCGAATGGCGCGGCATCCTATCAGGAGCCGGCGTTAAATCCACTTACGGGATGCGCTTTTTAAGTCAGCTGGGGCGTATGCTGATCCAGCCGGTTGCGCCGCTGTTTATAGCAACCCTGGTGGTTGATACAGAACGTCTGAACACGTTCACGGGTTTTGTGATCGGGATTTCATTTGCGGCTACCACACTGAGCGCGCTCGTGCTGGGTCCTCTGGGAGACAGAGTCGGTCACCGCCGTGTGGTAATCACCAGCGCTTGTTTTGCTGCGCTGCTGTATTTCGCGCAGAGTTACGTCACCGCCGCATGGCAGCTGCTTTTATTACAAGCCCTGGTTGGCGTAGCCCTGGGAGGAATCGTCCCCATCATCAGCGCCTTACTGGCCCGCTTGACGCATTCCGGCGAGGAGGGCGCTGTTTACGGTCTGGATAACTCCATAACCGCTGGAAGCCGCACCCTGGCGCCGCTTATGGGCGCCGCCGCGGCTGCCTCCTTTGGTCTGCGTTCAACCTTCACATTCTCAGGGTTATTGTTCGCTTTTACAGCTCTGATGGGAATGCTGCTTCTCCCCAGGCACACCTCAAATATCGAAAAGGTTCCTGCCTCCAAATCCCAATAATTGTAATTATGGGACCCAGATTCTTAGATATCCATCCTGGCACCCAACGCCCAATACGATCTTCCCATCGGGAAGTGTAACAGCCGCCAGGTTGCTTGAAACGACACTGTCTACGGGTAAGCTCCAGGCCAGTACCGCCCCTGCTTCAGTCCAGTTTACAGCTGCCAGTTCAGTACGGGCTTGGTTGGGCAGCAGCGCCTCAATCTTGTGATCCCCATCAAAATCACCCAATAATCCCATATCCAGATTGCGTGTACCGATAACATGTGATGTATATCCACTGATCTGCGCCTCAATTTCCAGATTCTCCCCATCCATTTTATAAAATTCAACCACCCCGGTCAGGTGCGGCGTGAGCACATCCACCAGGCCCCATGTTTCGCCCGCGCTAAAAGGCGCTGCGCCAAGCTGGTTCCGCCACCGGTATCCCTGCCCTATGGCTGGACCAGCGGCGATTTCTACACCTGTCTGGTCGTACACCACCAACTGCGCGCCTTGACCTGCATCGCTGCGGGTTATTATAATTTCACGCTCACCGTCCCCATTCAGATCGGTCCAAATTGGCGCGATCCCTTCGATAACCGCAGGTTCATCTATCGGTATGTGTAAAGCAACACGCGGTTCGGGTTTTGTTTCGATCAGTGTTATACTGGCGGCTTCCAGATCATCCCCCAACACACCGTGATCATATCGCTGGGAGGGATCGCTCAGCAGCAATATTCTCCCGTTTTCATCTACTATCAAACGCGCGTCTGGCAGTGCGTTAACTTTAAGCCTGTCCGTCTCTTCACCATTTTCACTGATCACTACAGCGCCATTTTTATCAATATATGCCAGCGTCTCGCCATATTGATCCAATACTGCCGGATGGCTCAAGGGTGACGCTTTTACGTCCCCTACAGTGACCATCTCCGCAGTGCCTCCTTGTACTTTAAGCAGCGGGGGGGCGCCCGGAGGCAGACGCCTGGGGGTGATATCTATCTCACGAATTCCTCCCCCCTCCAATGCAAACGCCTGTACCTCTCCATCTTCCAGAACAACTGCCCACACGCTGGTATCCCCATCCTGCGCAGCCGCAATCCACTTCGGGATCCCTCTTAAAGGCACATCCACCGGCGTCGAACCTGGCAATGCGCCCGCTCCCTGAACCAGCCGGTTTCCGTCAGGACTGTGGTAGGTGTACCCAAAGGCGGGCTCAAATTTTAAGTTCTGTTCGATAGGTCCCTCGCCGGTTGGGGTCACTCCGGTTGTTGATTTGGCTTGCAAAGTCTTTGGAGGAGTCGAAATTCTACCTGCATCATCAAAGGTATGGGGAGCTGTTGCATCTATTGCTCTCCCACAAGCGGACAGGATAATCATCACGCTAATAATCCATATAAAAATCCACAAACCCGGTTTAACCAAGATATTTGAATTCATGACCCAAGATTTGCATTTACGGTTGTTATTATGTATAGTATAAAATGCCAGACAATCATATTTCACAAAGTATCCACGATGTAGAAAAAGTGTACTGATTCGCAATTATTTTAGTGTGGTTCCAAACAAATTTTACTGTGAATTCTTTCGATAAAATAGAGTATTCTGATGTTTGATTAACAATCCGTTAGGCGGTTTTATGTATAGGTATTCGCTATTCAAGTTGGAAGGAGTACATCGTGATACCAATCAAGGATTTCGTCAATAGGCATTCTTTACCGGTTTACTTTATCCTGGTATTTATTATCTCATGGGGCGCCATTCTCATTTTAGCCGGTCCGGATGGAATCGCGGCAACACCGGATCAAACAGTGATTTTGGGAACAGCAATGCTGCTTGGTCCCACGGTAGCAGGTCTCCTGATGATCGGTTTCACATCCGGGAGCGCCGGTTATCGTGAACTTCGATCCCGGTTGTTTAAATGGCGAGTGAGGCCTCGATGGTACGCTTTTGCGTTACTAATTGCGCCTCTAACCACGTTAGCAGTACTTCTTACGCTGTCGCTTTTCTCCCATGAATTCATACCTGGCATATCTACATCGGATGACAAAATCGTCTTTATTATGACGGGTATTGTTAGCGGCTTAATCGTCGGGTTATTTGAAGAGCTCGGTTGGACTGGCTTCGCCACCCCTCAGATGAGGCGCCGTTACAGTATTTTGACTACAGGCTTTGTCATAGGTATCCTATGGGGAGCGTGGCACTTCCTTTTGTTTTGGGAAAACGACAGCTTCTCAGGAGCATTTCCATTAATCCTGTTGCTTGCGCGCCTTTTTTCCTGGCTGACAGCTTATAGAATACTCATGGTATGGGTTTACGACCATACAGAAAGCCTGCTTGTCATAATTCTCATGCATGCCAGTCTGGTAGCCACTTTGGCGATACTCGACCCTCCGCTATCGGGGGGAGGACTCTTGACCCTCATCCTTGTTCGGTCCGTAATTCTTTGGATCATCGTCGCAGCGCTGGTTGCGTCTCAACGACGGGCAGCTTGAATTGTGTGCAGTCAATCGAATCAATGAGACGCTTGGGAGGATAATATCAATGACAATCATGTCGGTACGAGGAATATCCCTTTATGTGAAAGTCACTGGAACCGGATACCCTTTGATGCTCATGCATGGCGGCCCAGGAGTCGATCACACCACCATGTTGTCCTTCCAGCCTCTCGCGGATCACTTCACACTAGTCTTCTATGACCATCGCTGTAATGGACGCTCGGAAGGAGCGCCTGTCTCATCGATGACCTGGGAGAACCTGACCGCGGATGCGGAAGCGCTGCGCCAGATGCTGGGCTTCGACAAGTGGGCGGTGCTCGGGCATTCCTTCGGCGGGATGGTTGCCCTGGAGTATGCGCTCCGTTATCCCCAAAGTCTGTCTCAACTAGTTCTGATGGACACGTGCGGGGATTCCCGTTGGGTTCAAGAGAATGCGCCCGAGCTGCTGGCGAAACGCGGTTACAATCCGGCCACGGTGAAGATGGCCCAACGCTTCTTTAACGGGCAGATTACGCCCAACGAAATGGTCCCAGCCATGAGGAGATTTGGAAGCGCATACTACCACAACCTAAATCCCTTACTTCTAGCACACGAACTGATCTCGGGGCTGCGCATGAAGCGGCAGCCTGAAGCGCTGATCTTTGGATTCGGACAATTGCTCAAGGGGTGGACAGTTATGGACCGGCTCAGCGAGATCAAAGTGCCTGCCCTGGTTATAGCAGGCCGGGACGATTTCCAGTTTCCTCCAGAGCACCAGGCGATACTTGCAGCCGGATTAACCAACGCTCGTCTGGAGATTATTGAGCGTGCGGGTCACAATGTGCAATCGGAGCGGCCAAACGAAGTCATGCAGGCAATCAAAGACTTCATCAATCCCATGATCCACAGCCGCGCTTAATTATTTCCTGCTACAATCCACTCGGGCACCCCTCTTAAAATACATCCACCGGCCTCGAACCTGATAATGCGCCCGCTCCCTGAACCAGCCGGATACAATTTGGACTGTACTAGGTGTATCCAAAGGCGGGTTCCATTGGCGAGGTCAACTCGACCTGCGTTTGATAGGAGGGTTCCAGCGTGACGGTCCGGTCAATTTTATCGACCTTCCCGGTTGATGGCTCCCCTCCCCTCACCTCCTGGTCAGGGATGACAGATACGTCCACATGAAAGCCGGGGCTGCTGCTTAGAATGTTTACCTGCAAGCCGAATCGATAGAACTGGAAACGGTATTCATCGGCGCATTTCACGACAACCAGGTGAAAAAGGCTTTACAATTGCAGGGACATGAGCGGCCTTTAGGGCTTATGCCGGTAGGAAAGGTACATTAATCATACAAAAGGTGGTTTAAAACATGCCGGTTGACAGTTATAAATTCTTACCCCGTTTGATTGCCGCATTCTACGAGATGGTGGAGGTCGAACCAGAACTTCCCATCCCCTGGACACCGCTGAGCCGGCCCCAATCCGAGAGAAAATTCGGTCTGGTTACTTCAGGCGGATTATTCCAAAAAGGTTCAGATGCGCCATTCGATCTCGAACGCGAGCGGTCTGAACCAACCTGGGGCGATCCCACTTACCGCGCCATTCCAGCGCATATTCGACAGGATGAAATAGGCGTCAGCCATCTGCATATTAATCCACATTGGGTGGAATCCGACATCAATGTCCTGCTGCCCATCAACCGTTTCCAGGAACTTGCTGCCGGGGGAACGAGTGGCGCGTTGGCTGAAAATCATTACTCTTTCATGGGTTACCAGGGCTACCCGCCGGATGCCTCCGCCTGGCGCGATGTATACGGTCCTCAGGTGACAGATAAATTCATATCCGAAGGTGTGGACTGTGTGCTGCTCACCCCCAGCTGACCAGATTGTTGTATCAACGTGCCCGTGCTGGCGCGCACCCTGGAGGCGGGCGGCCTCTCCACAATCATGGTGACCCCCATGCCGTGCTGGGCAAAAAAGATTGGCGTCCCGCGTACGCTGGCGGTCGAATTCCCATTTGGGCAAACCTTGGGTCAGCCGCACAATATTGACCAGCAATTTGAAATAATCACCCTAGCACTAGGCGCCCTTGCCAAACTGGATGAACCTGGAGAGGTGGTCCACGCAACCGCCGTATGGCCGCAGCCGGTAAAAGAAGCCGTAAAAGACTGGCAGCCAGCCGAACCTTCGCCGATTGTCAGCGAAATGGCGCCCCAAATTCGTACGTTGATGCGCCAGCGGCGCGAGATAATGCGCTCACGCTCCAAACCCGATTAATCACTTCCACCCGCATGCCCAACGATTACTAGCGCCAAAAAACCGGCTAACCAGCCCTTCAATATTAATTGGTACATTATTTGCATCCGTATGCAGTTAATATACGCACGGAGCAATGAAATGCCTGTATTCGAAGAAGCCAAACAAGCCAAATCCCTCCATAAATCCGCCATTCTAACCAGGCCAAATGTGGTCGGCGTCGGCGTCGGTTACAAAATGGTGGGCGAGGATAAAACAGACGAGTTAAGCATCATTGCATTGGTGCGCGAAAAGATTCCGATTGCTGGGCTGCTTCCCGAAGCACTCGTTCCGAGCGAACTTGATGGGGTGCGTACCGATGTAATGGAGGTCGGAGATCTGCGCCCCTTGACGCTGCGAACCGACCGCTGGCGGCCTGCCCCTCCAGGTGTCAGCATCGGTCATTATAAGATCACTGCCGGGACATTCGGCGCCGTAGTGCGCGATAAATCGACCGGCAGGCGTTTGATTCTTTCAAACAACCATGTTTTAGCCAACAGCAACGATAGTGAAATAGGCGATCCAATCCTCCAGCCGGGCGTGGTAGACGGCGGCCAAATCGAACAAGATACAATTGCCCATCTTGAAGACTACTGTAAAATCGACTTTGGACTATCTCCTCCAACATGTAGTTACGCAGAGTTGTACACGGATTTTGGAAACAAAATCGCTAAGATGATGGGCTCAGGCCACAAACTCCAGGTTATGAAAACCAATCCATCAGCTACAAATTTGGTAGACGCCGCCGTCGCCCGCCCCGTTGAAGATGAGTTTAATCAGTGAGGACATCCTGGAGATCGGTGAGATTGTGGGGGTAAAACCGGCCTCGCTGGCCATGCTGGTACAAAAATCCGGCCGAACGACCGGACTGCGCACAGGCGAAGTCCTGGTCCTGGACACCACGATAGAGGTTGAATACGGCGCAGGACGTGCCGCCAGCTTTGAACAACAAATATTGACCAGCCCAATATCCCAGGGCGGCAATTCGGGCTCGCTCCTAGTGACCGCCAATTCGCCGTATGCGGTTGGATTGTTGTTCGCGGGTTCCAACCAGGCCACTTTGCACAACCCCATCCAGGCAGTTATCGAATGTCTGAACATCGATTTTGTCAGCCAGAGTGTGATAAGCAAAAAGTTGGAAAAACAATCCGCGTTGGATAAAGCCCAAGTGGTAAAAGAGAAACACAAGGATGCCCTGTTGAGGAAAGCCAACGTGGTAGGTGTAGGCCTCGGGCTGAGCCGAAAAGATGGCCAGCGCACGGACACAACGGCAATAATCGTCACGGTAAAGCAAAAACTCCCGCCCGAAATGCTTTCGCCAACCGACCTGCTCCCGACCGAAATCGAAGGCGTCCCGGTTGACGTTATCGAAGTGGGGGAGTTAAAGGCGCACTGAATGCTCCCAACCGCTCGGTTAATACATTAAACAAACCCTCAAACCTACGGTAAAATCCTGTTCATGGTAGATGTCGTCGTGTTTGGAGACATCAATGCGGATGTATTGATGTCTATTCCTGATTATCCAGCCTCAGGGAGTGATGCCTTGGCGTCGCAGGTTTCGCTCAGTCAGGGAGGCTCGGCAGCCAACAGCGCGGTTGTGCTCGCAAAACTCGGCCTCCAGATAGGCATGATTGGCCGCACCGGTAATGACCATTGGGCACAGGTCGCACGCGCCCCGTTGGGTGATTTTGGGGTGGATATGAGGTCCGTTTCTACCGACCAGGATACTGGGACGGGGTTGATCTTTATCCCGGTCACAACCAGCGGAGAAAGGACTCTGTTTTCTTACCGCGGCGCTAACACTCGCATCAAGCCCGAAGATATTGACCCAAATCTGATTTCATCTGCTCATGTGCTGCACCTGTCGGGGTACAATTTTTTATTCTCGCCCCAGAAAGAAACCGCCTGGTGGGCAGTTGAAACAGCACGTGAGAATAATACCCGTTTATCTCTGGATTCTGGCGAAGCCCCTGTGTATCAAGCTAAAAGCGAGCTGCAGCGGTTGTTGCCCATGCTCGATTTACTCGTTCTTGGGGAACAGGAAGCTTTACTATTATCCGGGGTGGATTCTATAGATGCCGCCCTGGGTTCACTGCTCGATCTCGGTGTCCGTGTCATCGGTTTAAAACTCGGACGGGCCGGTTGCCGCTTGGCCGACCAGTACCAAACGATCACGATACCGTCATTTGATGTACCATCAATTGATTCCACTGGGGCCGGCGATGCCTTCAGCGCCGGGTTGATCTATTCCTATCTGAACAAATTCAACCTGCCGGCAGCAGGTCTGTTCGCCAATGCCCTGGGTGGTCTGGCGACCACTGTTTGGGGAGGCGGCTCGGCTTTTCCATCACGCGTCCAGGTGATCAAATTTCTGAAAGAACAATCCGTTTCTTTCCCTTTACCAAATTCAAGCGCAGCGTTCAAAGAAATTCTGGCAGCTTTATAGGTGAAACCTGATGGACGACAATTTATTGATAGGGCAAATCCAGAGCATACCCGGGATAATGCACAGCAGTTTACCAGAGCTCGATCAAGCACTGCGCGCGGCCTTCGATCCGGATTTCGCCCGCTCTCTGGAAAGAATTTTCGTGTGCGGCTGCGGTGATTCGCACCACGCTGCACTCACTTCAGAACTGGCCTTCGGTACCCTGGCCGGGATTCCCACGCAGGCCATGACTTCGATGCAGTTCGCACGCTATACCGCCCAAAACCTGCTGGGGGAGCAGGGGGGCTCCAACCTGGTGATCGGCATTTCGGTATCGGGTGAAGTGGCTCGCACTATTGAAGCGCTGCAGCTTGGGCGAGCAGCCGGCGCCAGCACGATTGCCTTAACCGCCTCTCCCGCCAGCCGTCTCGCTGGGGCTGCTCAAAGTACCCTTCACATCCCAACCTCTGCTCTACCAATTCCTTCGGACCTACCCATACCGGGAATAGTGACCTATATTTTGAACCAGCTGGTTTTATTCCTTCTTGGGATCAAATTAGGGGAGAGCCGCGCTGTTCTTACGCCCGACCAGGCTTCTGTATACAGGGATAAGCAATACGACTTGGCAGATACCGCCGAGCGCACCATTCAAAACTGCGAAAAAATTTCTCGCACGATGGCGGAATCCTGGCTGGATGAAAATGAATATGTCTTCACCGGGTCGGGTCCAAACTTCGCGACCGCCCTCTTTTCGGCAGCCAAGCTGTTGGAAGCCAGCGGTGATTTTGCCCTCGGTCAGGACCTGGAGGAGTGGGCTCATCTGCAGTATTTCGCCCGTAATCCCGCCACGCCCACTTTTGTGATCAGCGCAGGACAGCGCGACCTCTCCAGAGCCGTGGAGATTATCCAGGCTGCCAGAGGCATTGGCAGGCGGGTAGCGGCCGTCACACCCCGGAATGTCGTGGATATGTCCGGAGGCGCCGAATTCTGGTTACCGGTTCCAGGGGATATACCCGAAATTTTCTCCTCCTTGATCTACTGTTTACCAGGCGCGCTGTTCGCTGCTTATCGTGCCGAATTACTCGGTGAACCATATTTCCGCGCTTTCGGCGGTGGTCGCAATCCGGAGCAGGGCGGCGGTTTGAGCCGCATTCAAACCAGCCGCATGCTGGAAGATTTCGATCCCTTAACTGAACCCTAGGAGTATTTTTATGCCCCAGAAAATCATCCTGGATGTGGATACCGGCGGGGACGATGCTGTCGCTATCCTCTTGGCTGGACACCACCCAAATATCGACCTCCAAGCCATCACAGTCTGCCACGGCAACGGTCCTTTAGAGGTTTGTTTGGACAACACCCTGCGAGTGGTAGATGGAGGGGGATTATCGAAGATCCCTGTTTACGCAGGCGCCCATCGCCCACTGGTCGCTGATCCGATCAATTCACACCCCATCCAGAAGAGCACCTTGCCGCTGCCGGAATCAACCATGGCACAAAAGCGCCAGCGGGCGGTGGACTTCCTGGTAGAGTACTATATGAGTCCCGATGGTCCAGAAACCATCTTCGCTCCACTCGCCCCGCAGACCAACCTGGCGCTCGCCCTGCGCTTGGAACCGCACCTGGCTGAACGTATACCACGTATTGTGACCATGGGGGGCGCATATATTGAAGGGAACACAACCCCCTCCGCAGAGTTCAACATCCTGGCCGACCCAGAAGCGGCTTTTATCGTGTTCAACGCCGGCATTCCAATTACTATGGTGGGATTGGAAGTCACCTCTCTAGCGCTGGTCACGCTCGACGATGTCGATGAAATTAGACAGGGTAGGGACTCCGCAGGCAAGCATCGCGGCACGCATCATGCATGACGAAGTGCGTTGGTTCATGGATAATCTGGGGATGTCCGGCGGGCAAATCTACGACGCCTGCGCTGTGGCTGCCGTCGTTGACCCGGGTATCTTGACCACCAATCCCATGCATGTGGATATCGAATTGCACGGCTCGCTCACCCGGGGACGTACTGTCGCCGATATCTCAGGTCACCATCCAAATGATCCCAATGTAGATGTCGGCACACATATAGATCGCTCCCGCTTTTTGGAATTGCTCCTTGAGGGTTTAAAATAACACTCAACATGAACAAACACAAATTTTAATAAATTTGCTTTAATCAAAAGCACACTTTCATAATGACGAATTTATCCAGACGTAATTTCTTGAAATTCACCGGCGCTGCGCTGGGTGGAGGCCTGGTTGCCACCACAACCTTTTTATACATCAATGACGAGTTCAGGCCAATTATCCATCGAGCATATACCCATACCCGTGCTGAATCTGCCCCCAGCTTTTGAAGGATTTAAAATCGCTCAGATGTCAGATTTCCATCTCTACCCGTATACGCCTCCCGAGCTCATCCAGCAAGCTGTGGAAATCACCAACGGACTCAAACCAGACTTGACGGTTTTGACCGGCGATTTTGTGTGGCGAAACCTGGGCGCGGTCTTCGATCTGGCCAAAATCCTGTCTGGTTTAAACGCCAGGTATGGCGTTTATTCTGTACTGGGCAACCATGACCTTTGGTCAAACGCCAGCGTAGTAAAAGGCGCCCTGCGTGAATATGGTCTGCCGGTGCTGGAAAACCAGGGCATCCCGGTAAACATCGGCAAAAACACTCTTTTCCTGGCAGGGCTGGATGACGGCTGGAGCGGGAACCCGGACCTGGATGCCGCCCTCGAAAATGCGCCCCCGGGCGCTCCTGTTGTACTGCTGCTTCATGAGCCTGATCTGGCTGATATATATTCAAAGGACGGCCGGGTTGCGCTGCAGCTCTCGGGGCATTCACACGGCGGGCAGGTGCGCCTCCGCGGCATAGGTCCGCTCATCGTCCCACACCTGGGAAAGAAATACGACTTCGGCCTTTATCGGGTGAACGACATGTGGTTGTATACCAACCGCGGTATCGGCAATATCAGCGTACCGCTTCGTTACAATTGCCCGCCCGAGATAACCTTATTTACGCTCAAAATGGCTTAGAAGGTTCCGTTTTCCACCCGATCAGGCATGCACATCATCCCGGCGGCAAGCGCTTATGCGGATGATATAATTTTTTCTGACGTCAATTCACCAATTTCTTTTAGGTTTTTAGGACAAAGACAACATGATTAATTCTCACGAAAAAATCCTCCCTGGATGGTTATTAAAGGCGCTATTAGCCGCCGTCATCGCCTTATTAGTGGTCTTGCAAGCGCTTGGAACGTTTGGCGCCTTCGCGCAGAGCAGCCGGATGGTTCAAAAGATCAATACGACGCTTTCAGCAGAGGAAAACCATTTCTACCGCACCATCCCTCTCCAGGCAGGCGATGTGCTGTATATCACCCTTGAGGGTACATCCGGCAGCCTTGACCCGCTCTTAGCCATCACTGGCGGGAATGAGAACATAGAAACATTACGAGGGGTCTACGAGCAACAACTTCAAGATGCCCTCGATGAAGGACACGATCCTCTGGTAGCCCTTGAAGAAATCGCCGGCGAACTGTTCATAGTTTGGGATGACGACAGCGGTGAAGGATACGACGCCGAAATCCCATTCGAAGTCCCAGCTGACGGCGAGTACTTGCTCGTCGTTACTGACGCTCCTGGAACAAATTCCTTTGGCGAATACCAGCTCACATTAGGATTGAACGAACCCAAAATCTTCACAGAAGAAGTTGAGAAACCGGGGGACGTGATTGTCGCTTTACAAAAAGAAGCCTCCCAATTCGGTGTTGCCGTTCAAAGGGTAACTGGTTCGCTTACTGCTGAAAAACAATCCACTTTCTTCAACCTGGAAACCTTTCTGCCTGGCGATACGCTGTATGCATACATCGAAGGAATATCAGGCAACCTGGTCCCATTCCTGGTATTGGAGGATTTTGGCGGAAAACCTTTAAGGACCGCTAACCTGTTAGGCCTGGCAAACAACGGTTCTTTGCAATACACATTTGATGAACTTAGCAGCAACTACAGGCTGCAGGTCGAAAGTTTTGGCGAAGAGGACATACCCACATTAGGAGACTTCCGCCTTATCGTAGGGCTAAACGAACCTGAGGTTCTTAGCGGTCAGGTGAATGATATAGGCGGTGATGATTTAATCCGCGATCCTATAGATGTAAAAGTTGGTTTGAAAATTGATCAAATTACGGATGTTGACCAGAAGGCTGAAAATTTTTCAGCTGTTGCAGACCTTCGATTGGATTGGCAGGACCCCAGGTTGGCATTCAGCCCAGACACCTGCCAGTGTTCCTTCAAGCCGTTCACCCAAAAAGAGTTTGACGATTTTATAAAGGAAACTGGAAGCAATTGGCCTGATTTTGTAATCACCAACCAGCAGGGCAACCGTTGGACGCAAAACAAGTCCGCCGTAATATTTCCAGATGGTCGAGTTAATTACATAGAACGCTTTACGACCACTTTTCAGGCGCCCGATTTTAACTTTAAAAAATTCCCCTTCGACACGCAGCAGTTTTACGTGCGTGTACGCTCTCTGTTTCCCGAAGAATTCTATATCTATTCAAATGATGTGGATTACACCGGCATGGGCGATCAATTGGGCGAAGAGGCCTGGATTTTCACCGATACGGAAACAACCATTACTTCAGTAGAAAACAAGCCCCAATTCAATTTCCGCTTTGAGACTGTTCGGCAACTGACCTATTACATCACCCGCATATTTATCCCGTTATTCCTCATTATTATCGTCTCCTGGATCACTTTCTTCCTGAAGGACTACAACAAACGTGTCGACGTAACTGCTGGAAATTTGCTGCTTTTCATCGCTTACAACTTTACGATTGCCAATGACTTACCGCGCCTGGGTTACCTGACCTTTTTCGACAAAGTCCTAATCTCAACTTTCGCTATCAGTGTATTGGTGGTTGTTTACAATGTTGTCTTGAAACGCATGGAGGTCAACGGGCGTGGAGAACTGGCGAACCAGATCGACAACTTCATGGACTGGCTTTACCCAATTATTTATATTGTCGTAGTCGCGGTCTTGTGGGCAAGTTCCTTTTAGACATATTTATTTGATATATTCAACTATTCTGTTTTGAGCTGGACAAACTTCCAGCTCAATTTTTTTTAAAATCCTGCGTTCCTGGCACAAAATCTTGCTTGCTTTTCTTATTGCCATATCATAAAGAATAATGTAAAGTATTAGGTGGCAAAAGCGGGGGCTTCATCGAAGAAATTTAGCATCCAGACCGCTCTCGCTTTTAGCATTAAGGAGCGCACGATGGCGTCCAGCCCTGAAAAACTGGATATTACGACATTCGGGGGATTATCCATCAAGCATAACGGCGGTAATGTCACCGGTCTTGTGTCTCGAAAAGCGTCTGCGCTGCTTGTATACCTGGCCTGCACTGCTAAATCTTTTTCTCGAGAACAATTGGCCGAATTATTGTGGGAGCAACGCGCCCCCGGCAGAGCACTTGCGAACTTGCGCGTCTTGCTTACCAGCCTGCGCAAAGAATTAGGGGGGTTTATCAGCATTTCGAGAAATGCGGTTGCCATCGATTCAAGCGCGGATATCCAGGTAGACACCTTGGAACTTGAGGCGATGCTGCAAAAGGGGAATTTTTATGCTGCCGTCGAGATATATCAAGGTGATTTTCTGGAAGGGTTTTACCTTCGCGGCGCCTCTGAATTTGAAAAATGGGTCGCTTCCGAAAACGCCCGCTTGCGCCAGGTCATTATCAGCTCTCTCCACCAACTGTTGGACTCTCTGACAATTGAAGGACAGTGGGAGCAGGGTATAAAATACGCCAATCGCTTAAATGAATTAGAACCTTTCGACGAAAGCGCGCACCGCAAGTTAATGGAACTGCTTTACTATAATGGACAGCGTTCAAGTGCGCTTGCCCTCTATGAAATCTTTCCAAAAAACGCTTAAAGATGAATTGGACGTTGATCCTGAAGCGAGCACCATCGATTTATACAAGAAAATCCAAGCCGGGACGATGGAGATCCCAGCTCCAGATCAAAAAAAGTTAGAAGCGATTGAAACACCACCTGAACTACCTCCCTTCTTGGTGTCAGGAGCAGAAAGCAAATCGCTTGAACAACCGGTGTTTGTGGCACGCGAGGCTGAATTATCTGGGTTATCCGCTTTGCTGAGTAAAGCCATAAAAGGTGAAGGGGGACTGGTCTTTATCACCGGTGGTCCAGGACGTGGGAAGACCGCTTTGCTGAACGAATTTGCCTGCCAGGCTTCTGCCGAAATCCCGGATTTACTGGTCCTTAAAGGCGCTTGCAACGCCTACTCCGGCCTTGGCGACCCTTACCTGCCTTTTCGGGAAATCCTGAACTTTCTGGCCGGGGATCTGGAAAGCGCCTGGAGAGGGGGCATTTTCGACCACGATCAAACGCTGCGCTTGTGGGCAGCGCTCCCCGTTACAACCCCTGCGCTTATGTCACAAAGCCCGGACCTGCTGCGCTCCTTCGTAAACCTCAATCGGCTTTCCATGCACGCAAAAATTTTCGCAGCCGAAAATCCAGCATGGAGACATGAATTACGGGACTTCGTCGAACAGGAGGACCAGCCTGCAGAACCCCTTGAACAGCTGCAGCTCTTTCAACAATTCACTAACCTGCTGCTGAATATTTCCAACACTTATCCTCTGGTCCTGATCCTGGATGACATTCAGTGGGCGGATACTGCCTCAATCAGCTTATTATTCCATCTTGGCAGACGACTGGCAGGAAGTTCGATTTTAATCTGCTTGCGCATACCGGCCCGAAGAAGTTGCCCTCGGGCGAGACGGTGGGCGCCACCCGCTTGAAAAAGTGCTGAATGAGTTTAAGCGGCAATATGGCGACGTGTGGCTCGACCTTGGCAAGCTGAAAACATATGAAAATATAAGCTTTGTTGAGCAGTACCTGGATCATGAGCCCAACCGGCTGGGAAGCGATTTTCGAAAAACCCTGATCGAACACACCGCAGGACATCCATTGTTCACCGTCGAACTGCTCAGAGAAATGCGCGAGCAGAATAATCTTGTTAAGGAAGATGGCGAGTGGGTTGTTGGTCCTGCCCTTGACTGGGAGCTGCTGCCCCCACGAGTTGAAGGAGTTATCGAGGAGCGCATCGGCAGATTGGAAGAAGATTTAATTGATTTGCTTAAGGTAGCCAGTGTGGAGGGTGAGCTTTTTACCGCCCAGGTCTTAGCCCGAGTTAGTAATCGCGACGAACGCCAGGTGTTGGGTTTGTTATCCGCAGAACTTGAGGAGCGTCACCGGCTTATCCATGAGCGCGGCCTGATTAAGATTGGGGATCGTTACCTGGCTCGCTACCAGTTTACCCACACCATGTTTCACGCTTACTTGTATGAAAACCTGAGTGAACACGAACGTATGCTGCTGCACGCGGATATTGGAACTGCTTTAGAAGAATTGTACAGTGGAGCGTCCAGCCAGATTGTTGTCCAACTGGCGCGCCATTATTTAGAAGGAGGCAAACCAGAAAATGCCCTGCCTTATATGATCCAGGCTGGTGACAAAGCCCGTGCGCTGTATGCCGCCAATGAAGCTGAATGGTATTACAAACAAGCCGCAGATATTCAAAATGAGCGCGGTATGACCGAAGAGACGGCCAGGACCTACCTCAAATTGGGCCTGGTCTATACAGCTGCATATAAAGCTGAAAAGGCTCAAGCCTGTTACGATCGTGCCTTCGAACTCTGGAGCCCATTACGTGAAACCTCCAGCATCCCGCATCAAAAAACGACCACTGCAGTCTTGCGCTTCGCCATGGAGGCTCCCCGCACACTTGATCCTGGGTTGGCGGATGATGATGTGTCAGCATTTTTTATTACCCAAATCTTTGAAGGATTGGTGCGGATTGGACGGGATTATAACGTGCTGCCAGCCGCCGCCAAGCGCTGGGAAATGAACGAAGATGGCACTCGCTATATCTTTCACTTGAAAGATGGCGCTATTTGGAATGACGATTCTTACCTGACGGCCGCGGACTTTGTTTACGCCTGGACGCGAAATTTACGGTTAGAGGAGGAAACAGGTGCTGTAAATTTGCTTTACGCAATTAAAAATGCCCGTGCCTATCGAGAAAAGCAACTGGATAATCCTGATTTAATTGGGATGCGCGTCCTGGATGATTTTATTCTAGAAGTGGTTTTGGAGGAGCCGACCCCTTACCTGCCTTATATAATCGCGCATCCGATATTCTTCCCGCTGCCAATTTGGGTTTTAGAGCAGCATGCAGATAAATGGATCCTCCCAGAAAACATTATTACTAATGGACCCTATGAAATAACGGATTGTATTCCAGACCAAAGAATAACACTGAGGAAGAATCCCCTATATCGTGGTGAATTTATTGGAAATGTTGGGCGAATAGAAATCAGCACACATGAATCAATCTGGCCAGCTCTAGAAGCATATAATGAGGGAGATTTGGATGCGGTTTGCCTGTTCAATGCTGATCCAGGTACCATAATTCAAGCCATAAACACCCACCGCAATGAAGTTGTCACCATTCCGCGCCCTTCCACATTATATTTGAGCTTTCGTTCGGATACCCCCCCCTTCGATGACATACGCCTGCGGCGCGCCTTCGTGCATGCGGTTGATCGTAATGAATTAGCCAGGGAAGCCAGCCGCGGGTTATACACACCTGCAACCGGAGGTTTTGTGCCACCCGGCATGGTCGGACACTCTCCTGATATCGGCCTGGAATTTGATCCAGACCTGGCGCGTAGTTTAATAGCTGAAGCTGGATACCCCTCTGGTTCGGATTTTCCCAAAATAACCTGGCTGCAGCCAACTGCTTCTCAGGATGAACGTATTGTCCCGTATTTACGCGATTCGTGGGCTAAACATCTCGGAATTGAACTGGATTCTGAAACCATGGAATGGCCGCAATATTACCAGCGCTTCACCCATGATCCCGCTCACCTGACAATTATGGGCTGGGGCGCCGATTACCCCGATCCGGACAATATGCTGCGTGTTACCTTCCACAGCAAAGAAGGCTTGAATGGGCCGCGCTGGTCAAACGCACGCTTTGACACCCTGGTTGAAAGTGCAAAACGGGTCACAGACCAGGACCAGCGAATACAGTTGTACGGTCAAGCGGACCGTATTTTGGTTTCCGAACAGGCGGTCATCATGCCCATCGGCTACAGCCGGGGCTGGATGCTTGTTAAACCCTGGGTGACCCTGCCGCATGCCTTATCCTGCCAGATGCTGTTTAACCGCTTCACTGTCGATCACATTCGGCAGCACGAAGGGCTCCAATCCTAAAAACTCATAACACGAAAGGAGGTTCGAGCCGCAGAAATATTCCCAAACTATTTATATATATTGTGGTAACACACACCGAATTTTGGTGTTGAACAGGTTTCTTCTCAAAGTTTTGAGGAGATAGGATCCGCAAGCTAGTCCAAATCGCGAAGGAGGATTTCAGAAATGTCCAATAGTCCCATTAATAACCGCAAGCGAGCCTGGTTCCTGATTAAGGTCGAGCCGCGCGCGTACGCCAATACTGTGGCAGAAACAATTTTCAATAAGTTTGGGGATAAGGAGTTCACAGAGGAGAACGCTGATAATTTTTGTGTAATACGGGCAGATGTAGTAAGCGGCTGTACACTATTTGACATCATCGTGCCTGTTGACGCTAACCCCGAGATACCTTTCGATGATGTTAAAAATGAAATTCTAAACGAAACAGGCAGAGAAGGTATTACAATTTCTGTGTCGGAGGTAACCCATCACTACCCAAATCCTCCACATGCAACGTTTGGATATGTCAATGAAGAAGAGTGGGTCAAGGGTAAAGAATACGGAGTTAGTCCCGCAGACCCTGACGAGCCTGGCCTCCAGAGTCCATATAGTCCTGGAGCAAATAAATGGGGTTAAACAATTGCCTCCAATAAAAACTGTCTGACTTCGAGCATATTGAGAGGACCTCCGACAAGAGGTTTATAGATACAGAAAGCCTGAGCAATAATGAAACATGCTCAGGCTTTCTCAAACTTTGGAGGAGAAGTTACTTATTAAATAGGGATCAGGCGGTTGGATGAAGTCTCAGGCCGGTTGATATCCCACAGCAGCACCGTCCCATCCCAGGAGGCGGTAGCTAAAACCTTACTGTCCGGTGAAAAAGCAACACCACTCACATCGCAATTATGACCAATCAAACGCTCGATTTCCTCCCCGGTCCCCGTATCCCACAGGATCACAGTATATAGATCCCCCTTAACTCCTGACGCCAAATATTTACCATCAGGACTGAATTTGGCTTGAAATACGGCATCACTGCTGCCGTTGAAACTGCGGCTGGGTATATCGTTGGTGGCATCCCACAACATGATATGCCCATTCCATTCTCCCAGCGCGAGATGTTCCTCGTCCGGCGCCACGACCATGCTCGTCATTCCCGGGTATGACTTTTCGTCCAGCTTTTCCCCGCTCACAGGATCCCAATAAATAATCGTCCCATCGTAGCTCATCGAAACTAAAACATGGCCTCCAGAAATATAGTCCACGCTCAATACATCCGTCATATGCCCTTCCAACACCTGCTCTGTCTCGCCGCTCTCCAAATCCCAGATATAAACCTTCGTGTCCTTCCCGCCCAACACCAGATATCTCCCGTCTGGAGAAAAGGCTGCATCATAAGCCTTCGCTTCAATCTCCGTTTCCACTGCAGAGCCATCCGGCATGAATACCTCTTCAGAAGGTGCTGCCACAGATTGCTCAAGGCGCTGGGGGATAGTCCCCTGCTGAATATCCCAGACCAGGGCTGCATTTTCTGATGACAGCGATGCCAGGCGCGCGCTGTCCTGCGACCACACTAGGCGTTCTAACGCCTCTTGGTGACCTTCAAGCTTTCGGAATAGGTTCCCCGAACCCGCCTCCCAGATATAAATGTGACCCTCCATGCCACCCGCCGCGATCCATTTTCCATTTGGAGACCAAACGATCTCGTTGACTGCCCCGTAGAAATATTCGAATGAAGTGAGCATCTCTCCTGAAAGGACGTCCCATATAATCAACTGCCCATCCAGCCCGCCGGATAGCAGCCGCTCATTATCCGGGTAGAAGTTCACGCTTATCACAGCTCTGTTGTGGGCTTCTAAAGTGCGCAGCGCCTCACCCGTAGCGCTGTTCCAAATGACGATATTCCCATCTTTGCCGCCGCTGGCGATCAAAGAAGAATCGGGCGAAATATCCATGCTGTTGACCCATAAGTCGTGCCCATCCAGGGTTTCCAGCGTTTCTTTGCTCTCAAAATTCCACAAAATTAATCCGCCGTTTGCCAATCCAGCACCAATCAAATTTCCATCATCTGACCACACCACCTGTACAGCGCTTCGATCGATCTCTACCGCTGATTCCGAAATTTTTCCGCTGCCCGGGTTCAACAAGATGATCTGGCTGTCGGCCAGCGCTATCCACTGCCCATCCGGTGACCAGGCCATATCACTTACGCTCGTCTCATGGATGTACTCATATATTTGCTCAGCGCTAGGCACATCCCAGATACTGAGCGTGTGTTCCGCCGCCACCGCCAGACAGCTTCCCTGCGGATCAAATTCTATTCGCAGAATCTGTCCGCCCCCTGTCTCAAATTCTGAAATTCGCTGGCCGTTCTCCGCGTCCAGCAGCTGCACCCTGCTATCCAAAAAAATCGCGACCATCTTTCCATCTGCGGACACGTTAATGCCATCCACTGGTACGCTCGTTTTTTGGTTCCAAACTTCCGAAAAGTCACTCGCCCGGTACAGATACACCCCAATGCTCCCTGCAGTAAATATGAACTGGCCGTCTTCTGATAAGATCGCATCCCGAAGTGTGCCTCGACCGAACCTGGCACGCGCACCTTTCGGCAATTCCAATGCCTTGCCGCGCACCACATCCACCTTTACCGCTTCAGCTATTTTTAAATGCGTTTGCCTGGTAACCGGCAACATCGCCTGGGTAACGAACTTTACCTCTGGGCTCATAATTTCATCACTTTTGTTTTCCTGGACCGGTGGACTGGATTTCTCAATCACATCAGATTGGATATCCACGGGAACCAACACAGGGGTGATATGAATTTTTGGCGCAGGAGTGACTACAGCCAGCATAATCCCAAGAATAAACAAAAAGACCAGGTTTTGACCTTTCGTAAGGTTCATCACCTTGAGCATTTCTATCCTCCACTTCCCGCATGTACCAGCTGCAAATCCGAGCGAATTTCAATCACCGGCGTGTCGCACGATGACCTTCGTCTCCCCACCAAATCCCGTGCGACACACCGCCTCCTCAGACCCCGGTTGTGGGATTTATTCCAAACCCGCCAGATCACCCCGCAAGTTGAACATCTGCAGAATGAGCTGGATGCTGATTCCAAGCCGGCTTGCCGCGCTCTGGCCAGCTTCTTCAGACGAGTTGTCTTCTAACGAGGCCAGCATTCTTGCGTTCTCCACCTCTTGATGGGCTTCCCTCATGCGGGTTCTGGCAAATTCTCTGCCTGCAATTTCGTTGTACATGTTGAACTCCTTTCTTTATTCAGCCGTTTTCGGGCGACAGTGGTTTTCGCCCTTTTATCTGCCCCTATATTATCCAGCGATCGTTCAGAAAAAGCTCAGAAATCGTAAAAACTTACTTATTTGGACTGAAAACTACCAGAAGCTGACCTCTAATCCCGGTAATCACCCCTATTCGCAAGCAGGTAATTGGCTTTCGCGCTTGCCAATAACGGTTCGCTGAACGCTAATTCACAAACTTAACGCGGATTGGCCTCAGTGTTTGATTTGTGATAATACGCTGCAGTCTTCTGAGCCAGGAAATATCTTAGCCTCCCCACAATTTCACCCAGTACCGTTTTCATAAATACTAAATGTCGTTCGGTTATTCCAGGTTTGTACGACTGCGATGTTTTAAGAGGTTATAGAATTCGATCTGCTTCTATCTCGTTTTCAATTTCCTTTTGATGCATTTTTCGCGTTTCATCTACAAAATAATGGGAGTACATTTTCAATACCTCCTTCTCTGATCATTTTTTTATGTTCGCTGTACACCAATCCAGCAGATAGGTTTAATAAGATATTGCAGGTAAAAATTTGATCGGTTTTGATTAACTGAATCACCGGAAAAATCTACTTCCCTTCAGTTATTAAATTTCAACCTGCGGATAAGTTGAAAAGTACTTCAAGCGGGTACCAATACTTATCAGTGCGCTTCCAGCGCCATTCAAAAGACGGGAGATCATTCCTGGTTGAGCAGGCTGGGATTCTCCATCCTGATAGTAGTAGCGTTTTATTTCGTTCGCTCTTTTTATCCTTCTCTCACTATCTCTTTGCATTTCTCTCATGTAATATAAGCTGATCATTTTTGATACCTCCATTTATTTTTAGCTGTTGATTCTGATATTGATCCTTTACCAAATTGCGCCAGATATGTCCGGAATTCGAACATGGTGACATCTACACCATCCCTGGTTTTTTTTTATAAAATTGATCGCCGCCTTATTTCTGCCCCTAGCTTAGCAAGCAAGCGTTTAATAAAGGCTCAAAAATCGTTAAACCAACCACCGAGTTAGATTCATCTATTTTAATAATGGAGGCATCTAAACTGTTGCCAAAGATTTATTTTCCCCTCTAAAGGCTTAAATTCTACCTGTATGTGCGATAAAACACTTTGGTTGAGGTAAGTCACATTACTCCATGACGAAATCGGCACAGTTGAATTGCGCCACCCGATCACCAGGTGAATAAATCCGAAATAGAGTGCTTGTACAACAATTTTTACCCTCAGCTTTAAAAAATGTGCTTGAAGGTGAATTGAAAGAAGGTGGGAGTGTAGTCGCAGCATAGAATTTATTGGAATACATGAATAGGAATCACATATCTGGATTACCAAAACCTTCATAAATTTGGTGTAAAATTACTAAACAAGCGCCCACATTTATCTAATTGCTGCGCTTCACATAGATTCCTTTCATGATACCGAGGGGGAATGGTGTATTAGAATTAAAATGTTGGATTCGGAATATTTTCAACCAGGTTACAGTATTTGCAATCTAGATGGGTATTGGTTTATATGAAGCAAGAAAATGAGCAGGGCATATCAAACTGAAGATCAATTAAGCCCCCAATACCAATTCCTGAAGAGTGCCCTGGACGCACTAGCCCACCCTTTCTGCGTTATTAACACCGAGAATTATCGTAGTAGAGATGGCAAATAACGCCGCATTCGAGGCGAAACTATCCGGAGAAACCACCTGCTTTATGCTTCTGCATGGAAAGGAGCAGCCATGTACAGGTGACGATCATCCCTGCCCGCTCCAAGATATCCAAGCAGACCAAAAAGCCAGTCATCATGGAACACCAGCATTTGAGTAAGGAAGGGGAAACTCAGACACGTCGAGGTGCACGGATATCCGATCCTGGATGTCAAACGGGAACATCACCCGCATGATTGAATATACCCTGGACATCACCGAGCGAAAACAAATCGAAAAAGCTCTGCGAGATTCAGAGAACAACTGGCGTTCGCTAACCGAGAACTCACCGGATCACATTCTCATGCTGGATGCCGACTTAAAAATCCAGATTCGCCAACTACCCTTCGCCAGGACTGACAGTTGACGAATTAATTGGCACACCTCTGTACACGCTGGTGGATAAAGAAAGGCAGGAAGAGGTAAAAAATATCCTGGAAACTGTGCTTACATCATGGAACACCTAATCAATATGAAACTATCTACCATCTGCCCGGAGGAAGATGATATATTCTACGAGTTTATATGTAACAGCACGACGGCAGCCAGGGGGCGATAAGATCGTGGGTTTGACAGTGAGTGCTCGTGACATCACCCAGCGAAAAGTTGCCCAGAAGAAACTTCAAAATCTTAGCTCGCGTTCTAGGTGAACGGGTCAAAGAACTGAATTGTTTGTACGGCATATCCAGAGCTTATAGCCACACCAGGGTATCTCGACAAAAAGAAATATTTAAAGGAACAGTCGATCTAATTCCCCCGTCATGGCAGTACCCGGAGATCACCTGCGCCCGAATTGTCCTGGAGGAACAGGAATTCAGTACCAACCAACTACTGCAGCAGCCCCTGGAAACAGAGTGCGGAAATCCTGGTACAAGGTGAATCAACTCGGTTATGTAGAGGTAGTCTACTTGCATGAAATGCCAGAATGCGATGAAGGGCCTTTCCTGAAGGAAGAAAGACACCTGATTGATGCCATTGCCGAACGGCTGGGCAGCACAATCGAACATTTACAGACCGAAGAGCGTGCCCACCATAGCGAGATTGCAGCTGGCCGCAATTGAGGAACGTGAACGCATTGGCAGGGATTTGCATGACGACCTGGCGCAGGTGATTGGTTCAATCAGAACATTGTCTGAGGCAGCCCAGGCGCGGCTGACCGGAGGCGATACACAAGCAGTTCAATCCATTCTGAACCAATTGGTACAAATTGCCCGGGACGCCCACGCCGACGTACGCCGGTACATCCTGGGCATCCGTGCCTCCACACGTACAGCCGGTGCACATAAAAAAGATGCATACCCCAGCGTCCAGCTTTTTCACTATCCTGGAGAGCTACCTGGGCAGCGCTGCGTGTGCGTTACGGACTGGAGACACAATTGAGCCTTCCGGATGACCTAGGTAGACGATCCGTTTGCATTACAGGTAGAAACCCAACTATTACGTATCATACAAGAAGCGCTTACGAATGTAAGCAAGCATGCTGGTGTTAATAAAGCCCGCTTACTCTTCACCCAGCATGAAGATGAAGTGCAGGTGATTATTTCAGATGAAGGATGCGGTTTTGAAACAGCCCCACATACCAGCGAAACGGGCGAAATGGGTACGGTCGCATTTAGGGCTTAGAATCATGCGTAGAGCGTGCCGAATCGGTAAACGGCCGCCTCGAAATCCGCTCCACGCCTGACACGGGTACAAATATCATTGTACACATGCCGCGCGCGCTATCCCAAAAGGAGATCGAATACGGTGCTGGGGTAAGGGTTCTGCTGGTCGATGACCACCCCTTATATTTAGAGGGATTACGCAGCTTGCTTGCTTCACGAGGATTTCAGGTTGTCGGCAGCGCGTACGATGGATTTCAAGCGCATTCACTTGCTTACGATTTACATCCCGATCTGATTCTGATGGATGTAAACATGCCGCACTGCAACGGCATAGAGGCTGCCAAAATAATCAAACGTGAATTACCAGAAACGAAGATTGTCATGCTCACAATTGACGCACAGGGGGAAACCCTTTTGGATGCGCTCAAAAACGGGGCTTCCGGTTACCTGCTAAAAAGCCTGGAAGGGTGCGCAATTTTTCACACTTCTTTCCCAGGTGTTGGATGGTGAAACAGTCCTATCACCTGAACTGGCATCCTTGGTCCTATCCGAGTTTTCCCAGTAAGGAAACCGGAAGTCTCCTGAAAAAAACCAGCCGGGAGGCGGTCCTGACTGGGCGCCAGAATGAGGTGCTCGAATTAACAGCCCGGGGCCTGAGCAATAAAGAAATTGCTGCCAGTCTGAATATCAGCGAAGCTACAGTTAAGTATCACGTTAGCCAGATCCTCGAACGCCTGCACTTAAAAAAGCCGCTACCAAATAGGCGGATTATTCTCGTGAACGGGGAAAATACCAACAAATCGAGCGCTCGGCTAACATCGAAGACTAGACGAAAACTATACCTCGACCAGTATACTTTTCCCTTAGCTTATTGATATCCTCGTACGCTGTCTTAATTTCCGCAGTATTCTAAACTGACGAAAATTTATTTCACTTGTGGAGTTCACGGGTGAAAGAGCCAATTATGGCAAAAGATCTGAGCAGCACACGAACTGGGCATTAAATCCACAAAACTCTCATTGAAGTTGGCAAGCGTAAAACCTTCAGCCGAAATCGAAAAATATCGGCTTGTACTGCAGATGGGAGCAGATACTTAAATGCCAGCATAAAAATATACATTGAATCCTCTTTGGAAGGAGATCAGAAAATGTTAAAGGATCAAGTCAGTAGAAAATAATAAGTTATTGGTCGAATTATCCGTGGTCCCACTGGGTGTCAATGGTAAGAGCCGCGATCAGAGTCGCTGATGTACAGGACATCGTCGAAAGAGCTGGAATATTTAACGAACGAACGGCCAATGGAACATATTTCGAAGGGGATTGGAGTGATATCTGCACGCTTTTATATTTATGCTACGAACAAGTTCACGAGCGAATTCTCCCCACAGCTATCTGAAAATCGCCATCCGGTAACGTACAGCAGAAGACTTTGCAGCATGTATTGAATACTTAATGGGAACTACGTTAAACGAAGTGCTGGTATTTGGGGACATTAACCCCCTCCAGCACCGCAGCCACATTCCCCTCCAGCAGCATACCTTCAAGGACAAGCGGTTCTGCACGATTTTCCGGTGAGAGGTCATTATAAGCTTTCCGAATCAGCTCTTCAGACACCGCTAGGATGGCATTTGCCCGCCCTTTCCTCCCATTTGGGCATCCTCCAATACCAGGTCTCGTAGGGTTGAGCAGTATTAGCTACTGCTGGACTTCATCAAATTAACCAGGCGGATCAAGGATACGTACTTCATATACGAAGTAAATACGGACGGTAGGTTGACCGGCTGCACGCAGGTTAGCTGTAGGACCGGTTCATCTTCCACAATTACCCCAGATGGCTCAATGGTGAATTGGATTGGCGACAATTGAATCCCCAATGTATCATGGAACTCCTCCACCAGTTCCCTGGTGGGGCTGGATTCCAGTACCGTTGAACCGCGCTTGCCCAGGTTTCGAATACAGAAACCCCGCACATCCCCCCACATGTTAGGCTCGATGAAAATTCTAAAATCCGCTTCCAAATAAGAACATTTGCTGTCGAAGTTAAACCCACCTGCAATTTTCGAAAAGCGTTTTTTATCCAGGATGCGAATTCCGCCCCCGAACGGCTGTACTTTTACAATCGCCTGAGACCCATCGCCATAATAGTCCAGAAACGCTTTATGCTCCAGTGCAAGCATCCGTATCCCATCTTCGGGACCTTGGAAGATGACCCGGCACAGGGTGGCAGCGCTGACGCGTAAACTGAATTCGCTATTAGGACCGACGCCTATAATTTGTTCATCCACAGTGACTATGACCCGTTAGTTGCATAATCGATCGCTTCTTCAACCCCCATAGATTGTCCCTGTGCCCACAATTCATCAAATTCTTCTCCTAGAGCAGTTTCCATGCGCTGTCTGGCTCGTTCAATTTCCACCCGGTCAGCCGGCCACCAGGCGCCCCCAAAGGCATGCAGCTGTTTCTCTGCGGCGCTCAGCAGAGGGGCAGCCCAGGCAAATTTTCCTTGTTCCGCCGCCAGACCAGCCAGTCCTGCCAGGCACTCCGCAATTCCTCTATGGTTGCCTAGTTCTCGAAAATCTTCCAGGCTCTCCAGGAATAGGACGCGTGCCTCTGCTAACTGTCCCTTGTGCTGGGCGATATAGCCTAGATTATGCACTAAACGAGCCTGGTCGCCTTTGGCATCCGCCTGTTCGTACAACTGCTCGGTCCGCAGGTAGTATTCTTCCGCCTTCTCATAATCTCCCTGAACGCACGCAACCTCTCCATAGTTATTCAATCCGAACGCCATGTTCCAAACATCACCGCTTGCATTCAATAAAGGCATAGCCATATCCAGCCAACTGATCGCCTCGGAGGCTTGGCCTAAACCCAGAGCTACATTACCCAGATGCACCAGCGTGGCCCCTTTTGCCCAGGATTGATCCTGATCATCAAACAATTCGACCGCATCCACCAGATGCGGATAGGCTTCTTTATCCTTACCCTGATTGACCAGAGTTGTCCCGTAACCCAGTTTAGCATTGGATAACACGACATCCAATTTTAAGCGTTGCCCCATTTCTACCGCTTCGCGGGCATTTTTGGAGGCGACATTCAAATCGCCTGACCAAAGGGCCAGATAGGAGCGGCCAACCAGAGCAAAGGCGCGGCGGGCAAGTCGCCCATCCCTTCGGTGACCCGCAAGGCGCGTACAGTCCATTCAGTACCTTCCTGCAGGTAGCCATGCCTGTACCAGAACCACATCAGTTGCAGCATCATAGCAAGCGCAGGGGTTGTACCTTTTTCGGGGTCCTGAAGCGCCCACGATAAGGCTGCTCGTAAATTATCATGTTCTTCTTCGTAGCGTTGCAGCCAATACACAGACTCGGCACCATAGACACCCTCGCCGAATCCGCCTCCTGCCATTTGTGAAAAATAATAACAGTGCGCCCAGCGCAGGCCATTTATAATCTCGGATTCTTCCGCTTTTTCAAGCGCGTATTCACGGATGGTCTGCAGCATATCGAAACGCGGCTCATCACTGATTGTGTTCACCTGGCGCAGCAGACTGTTGTTAAGCAGCGATTCGATCGCTGAAAATATATCAAAGTCACCGCCTGGATCACCGATCTTTTCGGCTGCCTCTAGATTAAATCCGCCTGCGAACACTCCCAATCTGGTGAAGAGCACCTGTTCATCCGAGCCCAGCAGTTCATAGCTCCAATCAATGGTCCCGCGCAGGGTCTGCTGCCGGTCCGGTAGATCTTTTGCCCCACCAACCAGCAGGTTAAGGCTGTGATCCAATCGTTTGAGCAGCGCTTGTGGAGTCAGCATCTTTATACGGGCAGCCGCGATTTCAATCGCCAGCGGCAGGCCATCCAGGCGGCGGCAGAATCTCAACCACGCTAGGATAATTCTCCTGGGTGATTTCAAAACGCGGCTTGACCAACCTGGCAGCCTGTTGGAACAGGGCTACCGCTTCATAATCAAGGATTTCCTCCAGAGATAAAAGGCCATCCGAGGGCATATCCAGCGGAGCTACGGGATACTCCTGCTCGCCTTCTTAACTGCAGCGGAATCCGGCTGGTGACCAGGGTTTTTATACCAGCCGCCGAGCTGAGAATTTCAGACATATCACCGGCGGCGCCTGTCACCTGTTCAAAATTATCGAATATCAGCAGCATTTCTTTATTGTCCAGGTAATCTTTCAGAGTCTCCAGAGGCGGCTGGCCGCCGCCTTCACGGATGCCGATCGTGTGCGCGGCAGCCGCCGGGACCAGGGACGGATCACTGACCCCAGCCAGGTCGATGAAGAATACGCCGTGCGGAAAGCGCTCCAACATGGCTTTACCTGCTTCAATTGATAAGCGGGTTTTACCGGTACCGCCCGGTCCGGTGAGGGTAACCATTCGCACCTGCGGGTTCAGCAGGAAGTCGCTGACCTCTTCCATTTCGGTTTTGCGGCCGATGAAATGGGTCGCTGAGGCAGGTAGATTGTTTGGAATTTCCCGGGCGGTTGGCGGCAGAACGCCAGCCGTCCCAGAGACCCCCTCGGTTTGTCTGTCGATCACCAACTGGCTAGCTTCAGCCGGCAGGGAGACATTAAATAATCCGAAATACTGCTTCAGATTTGCGGCCGCGAAAACCAATCCTGCCAGCCGGATTTCATCCGGTTGGCTGGCTTTGTGACAGTAGCTCAACCCGGCTGCGGTACCCGCCAGCCAGTACTGGCCCCACAGGTCATCATGCAGGCTGGGGTGGTTAGCGCGCACCCAGTCCTCAAATGCGGACCGCCCGGCTCTTACGGCTGCGTTAACGCCGGCCATCTCAATCGGGGTCTGTTCGGCTTCCAGGATGTCCGCTTCGCTGTAGCGGCAGATCAGGTCCATTACGCTGCGGTAAGCACCTTTCTCGATAGAGTGCACAAGGAAGGACATCTCAAGGTAGCGCTGGTCGTACAGCAGCGGC
This sequence comes from uncultured Chloroflexia bacterium, assembly GCA_963753725.1. Classification (GTDB taxonomy): domain Bacteria; phylum Chloroflexota; class Anaerolineae; order Anaerolineales; family UBA4823; genus CAVWDI01. Next base: position 165,039 of record CAVWDI010000023.1, read on the forward strand.
ATATTACCTTTGAAGAGGGCGAAGTCAATCAGGTAGTAACCTTCCAGCTCCTGGTCATCGTCTCGCGAAAATTTTGCCAAGATATTGTTGGTGTTCAGGTCACTGTGCTGCAGACCGATAGCCGCATCTCCCGGTCGTATCGATGAATCCCAGGCATTGACCTCGCGGGCATACCGCAGCGGGTTTGGCAGCAGATAACCATCCACGATAAAACCTGGCGTATCTGGATAAAGGAGGCAGGTCTCGCTCAAAAAGGTTTCGATTTTCTGCCCTGGATCGAGCCGGAAACCCAGCCATCGCTGCAGCAAATTTTGGGGGTGATCGATCTGTTCAAAAGTCAGTCCAGCATTCCACACCTCAAGCAAGGTAATGGTTAGTTGCAGAAAACAGGTTTTCGAGGTGGTTCTGGCGTTTGAAACTGGAGAGCGTGCGGAAATTATGCAGCGATTGTCCGGCGATCGAATAGAAAATCGCCAGGGCGTTCTCGGCTTCCACCCGCTCGTAAGCCAAATCGGGGACATGCTGGCTGACGAACCCGGGCGGGGACTGCTCCTGCACGGTCTGGTGCCGCGATATCTCATCAGAGGTAGCCATCGGGCGTACCCGGTCCAGCTTCAGGATCAGGTGCTGAACATCCCCTGTTTCCGTGGAAGCCACGCGTGCCAGGTAAATAATGGCGCCTGACCATCCTCCTGCCAGCTCCTGCAGCGGGGTGATGCTGATTTTATATTTATCCTGCGCCAGCTGGATGACCTGCTGGTATTCGGGCGCCAGCGATTGGATACTAACGACGGATTCTGGCATGGTTTGAACCTTTCCCAACACAGGATTGAGACAAAACCGATAAGACAAGGAGGATTATAGCACCAATTGGATTCCTCTTTGGCGCTAATCCGATTATATTGGACAAATTGGCCGGAAACTGTCTCCTTGAGATAATTCGTCCAAGACAAGATATCTCAGAGAGATGCTGTGCGACCAATCTTGTCCAGAGGTGAATTCACACTATCGACCTTTGGTATATCCATCAATTAATAAAAAAGGAGCCCCCATTTGAGGGCTCCAATATTATCATTTATCTAAAAACTTTATTTATTCATCCCCCTGCATACCAGTGTTACTTATACAGGCCGGGAAGAAAAACTGCTGCGCTAACGCCAGTTATCGAAGTGAAATCAAGAGACCACTTATTGGCGCCGCCGACAGCAAATACGTCAAGAATCTTACCAGCACCTACATAAAAGGCTGGTAGATCAAGTGCTACGGTGCCGCAGTCAGTTCCCGCAAGTGCGATATTCAAATCGTACTGACCGTTTGGCAGAACAAGATAAGGATCTGTGTAAACTTTGTAAGCGACATTCGGGAGGACAACATCGCCTCCATCGGTGCAGATATCGACTTCAGTGCCGGTGCTGGCGAAAGGCGCCAGGTGGGCAATGCGCACTTTTCCCTTGTCCACATCGGGTGTGGTGTCATCAACCAGCGGCAGCAGTTCTAGTTGCTGGTTGGTGCCGTCGCCAATGGCAGCGGCCGTATACTGAATATTCTCGTTCAGCGTTAACGTTCCGCTGATGGCGACTGTACTGGTGCCGCTTGGCACAATCTCGATCAGGTGAGGTCCTGCTGACAGGGGAACTTTCTTTTGAATATCACCGAATTCGAAGTTGGGGATCGCATCGGCACCGTCCACTTTCACGGTAACGGAAGTGCCTAGGGCTGTGTCAGCAAAAGGCGCAAAATGAGCCACATTTACCACTGGCGTCAGGTCGAAACCGGTGATAGAAGTGACCGCCAGCGGCCAGGTGTTGGCGCCGCCAATTGCAAACACATCGATAATGTCACCATCTTCTAAACTAACTGAAGGCAGGTCCAACGCCACAGTTGCGCAACTGGTGCCTGCCAATGCGATCTTCAGATTGTAGTCGCCTGCGGGCAATACGAGGTACGGGGCGGTGAATTGCTTATATGAAACATTTGGCACGACGACTGTGTTATCGTCTTTGCAGATATCCACCGCGGTACCGTTGTCAGAAAAGGGTGCCATATGGGCGATGCGCAGCTTGCCATTACCTGCCGCAGCAGGTGTGGTCTCGTCCACCAGAGCAAGCAATTCCAGGTCCTGGTTCGTGCCGTCACCAATGGCTGCCACACTGTAAACCGTGTCACTAGCCAGATTCACAGTTGCGCTGATGGCCACCGTGGTGGTGCCGGTGGGAACGATCTCAAGCAGGTGAGCGCCCGCTGTCAGTGATACGCCGGTTGCAATGTCACCATACTTAAAGTTTGGAATCGCTTCACTCCCATCTACTTTTACGGTTACAGAGGTTCCCTCTGCCGAATCCGCAAACGGCGCAAGGTGCGCCACATTAACCACTGGATCATCAGCTGATACACTAGCGGGCTCTTCAACTTGCGCCAGGGTGGTTGCAGAATTGGGTATAGCTTCCGATGGGAAGCTTGGTCCGCTGGCATACGCTAGGCCAAAGGACGAGACAATCAAACTTACAAACAAAAATAAACTTACTAAACTACGTGTGCTGGATTTCATACAATTTTTCCTCCATTTATTTCTTTCAACTTATCTTATTACACGAACCAGGCTTGATGATAGTTTTTCCTGGTTGAGCGCAACCGCTACAAATCCTCCGTTAGCCTCCGTCATCCGGGGCAATAGGCAGGAATTTGTGAACCGAATTTTTCAACATGCCTTCCAGCATTACCCAGAAGACGCCACATCTCGAATGACATTCTTCAAATTACCGCTGTTGGCCTGCTTGATTAGAAATCGATCCGCACCAACAGCCAGAGCCTGCGCCTCATAGCCAGGGTACATAGTAAAGATGATCACCTTGATATCAGGCCAGCGCTGCTTGATTTGTTTGGCAGCCTGCAGTCTGTCCTTCCTCGGCATGCGCACATCCATCAAAACGATATCAGGCTGCGTTTCTTCAACAACCGATAGCGCCTCCTCCCCATCGGAAGCCTGGTGGGTAACCTCCATACCGTAAGCAAACTCCAGAATTGCTTTTAAACCTTCACGCGTCGCTTCTTGGTCATCGACGACCAGGATACGCAACATGTTCACCAAACTGACCAGGTTTTTTGAGAGGCGCGGATAGATTCCATATAAAAGTAATGGAAAGTATAGTCGAAAAGGCGCTTCCAGTCATTTTAAAATTGTTGAAATCCACTTAAACAAAAACAACTACCACAGGCAGTTGCTTTAATCAGCTGCTGCACTTGCAGCAACATATGTTTACAACGAATGAATTATATACAATTCCATCCGCTTACAACCCATTATCCAGGTCTACCAGACCTGAACGCAGGGCATACAGGGTCGCCTGCACGCGGTTAGCTAGGTGTAGCTTATCCAGGATGCGGCTGATATGAGAGCGAACTGTCGCTTCTGATATAACCAGCCGTTCAGCGATCTCCTGGTTTTCTGCCCCTTTGGCTACTAGGTTCAACACATCCACTTCCCGGTCGGTGAGCGGTTGTGGGGCAAGCTTCTGCGGTGCTGGCTGGCTGATCTCCTGAAGAAGTTTACGGGCAATATCAGGATGCAGGGCTGGCTCGCCGCGAAAAACCTGTCGAACAGCCGATGCCAGTTGCTTGGAACCAGCGTCCTTCAGCAGATAACCATCCGCGCCGGCCTTGATGGCCGGAAAGACTATATCATCCCCACTGTATGTGGTGATTACCAGAATGCGTATATCTGGTTGCAGAGCAGCGATTTGCTGGATAGCTTCCAATCCGTTCACTTCAGGCATGATTATGTCCATTAGAATGACATCTGGTTCAGTACGTTCAGCCTGTTCGACCGCCTCCCTACCATTACCTGCCTCCCCTACTACCTGGATATCTTCATACTCCGATAACAATGCCCGTAGGCCTCGGCGCACGATCTCATGGTCATCGACAATCAATACACTGATTGGCGTGGATGTCATGTGTCAACCTGCACATTTACTGATGTACCGCTGCCCGGAGTAGTTTGCAATGTGAGGCTTCCGCCCATAGGTTCGACACGTTCCTGCATGTTTCGCAAACCATAACCGCCAACTGTTTTGGCTACATCCAGGTCAAACCCCACCCCATCATCTTTGATAGCCAGACAGCAGCGCCCAGGATGGTATTCCAGTAGAACAGTGACCTGTTGCGCCTGGGAGTGTTTGAGTGAATTGTTCAGCGCCTCCATCGCCACAGCATACAATTCGGCTTCCATTTGTCTGGGTAGCGCTCGCTCACGCTTTACTTCAAAATGAGTCTTGAGACCTACCCGTGCTTCCACCAATTCCAACCGTTCCTGCAGCGCACCAGCCAACCCTACCTCTTCCAATACCGGCGGACGCAGTTCAAATAACAGCAAGCGCATATTCGCCAGAGCGCTCTGGCTCAGGTTTTGTATCTGGTGGATATGTGCCTCGGTTGTTTCGATCTTGCGCTTGGTGAGTCGCTTCATTAGCAGCACCGGCAAATAAGTCCAGGCTGTATAGTGATTGGGTAACTGAATCGTGTAAATCTCGCGCTAACCGCTGACGTTCTGCAACTGCCGCTGCCCGCTCAAGTTGCTCCTGCATGCGCTTATTTTCGGTTATATCGGATAATACACCCTGCACTCCTACCACCCGCCCTTCGACCAGGACGGGCTGGCCGGATACACGCATCCATCGCAGTTCACCCGAGGCAGTCAAAACGCGGTATTCCGCTGATCCTAGATAACTGCCCGCAGCCAGTTCCTCGAAGTTGGCCTGTACGCGTTCCAAATCCTCTGGCAGGATAAATTTTGTAAAAGGCTGTCCGACAATCTGTTCGGGAGGTAACCCGATGAATGAATGGATGGCTGGGCTGACATAAGTCAGAACACCCTGCAGATCAACCACATAGATAACGTCGTTAATTTTTTCAACTAGGTCGCGGTATTTTTCTTCAGAAGTTCGTAACAGTTGGTCCATCCCTTTGCGCTGGGTGATATCTTCATGTGAAGTAACTAACCTTACACCATCGGCACTGTCAAAACGCGTCACGCGCATTTTGAACCAGCGTTCTTCTATTGGGCTGTGACAGGGGTACTCCAGCAGGAATTCATCTCTCTGCCCTTGCAGGATCTCCCGCAGTCTTTCAGCCACCTGGCTGGCGCTTTTACAGCCCTCATTGGATGCTTCCTCAGTAACCTGGAAGTAATTGCAGCCCACTCCGTAATTTTCCCAGGCAAGTCCATTTTGATCAGCAAATCGCCTCCAGGAGTTATTTACTGCCAGGATCCTCCCGTTGTTATCGATTATAGCAATGTGGGATGACAAGGCATCAAGAGCAGCCTGCATGAATTCCTGTGAGTTTCTTATTGCTTCTTCGGCACACTTTCGCAGCGTAATATCGCGGTTGATAGCAAGAACACTGATCGGTCTACCGCGCTCATCTATGACCAGGGAAACGGAAGCCAAGTACATAGATTGGCGTCCCATTCTTATGCCGTTGGATGGCTTCACCGTGCCATACACCCTGTGCCTGGAATTGTGCCAAAACTTCTTCGCTCGAATCTTCAGGATACTCGGTCGGTAAAACCGCTTCTACAAGTTTGTCGATGACTTCCACGGCGCGCCATCCGTAAAGTGATTCTGCAACGCTGTTCCAACTCTGTATCTTAAAATCCAAATCCGTAGTAATGACAGCATCAGATACGTTCTTTAACAATGTTGCTTGATAGCGCAGCGCTTCTTCACCTTGCTTTTGCGAGCTGATATCACTTGTGGTGGTGACTACACTGCTTAACTGGCCTGTTTCGTCGAAAACCGGTGCCGCGTTGGACGAGATATACCGCCGCGAACCATCGGGCAGTTCAAAGGATAGACGTACATCTTGCACGCTTTGACCGCTTTTCATTACCCGCTTGAAGGGGTACTGCTCTTCGCGGATGGGTTTCCCATCCTCAGAATAGATTTTCCAAAGCTGGTCATTATAGCGATGCCCGATTAATGACTTTTCTCCAACCTGTTCTGCAATGCGGGTGATCAGGCTATTGGCGAAAATGATCCGGCCTTGTCTGTCGAACACCGTAATACCAACCGGGCTGGTGTCCATGATCTGTGTCAGCAAGCCGTTTTCTGAACGCGGGATTGGCTTGAACTGCTTGTCTGCGTTTGTGGGATTATCCAATGCTTATACCTCCCCACACCTGCTATCCAGAGTGATGAATACAACTAACAAGCAGGGCACTGTGTCAGAACAGCAAACCATGCCTCTATCTGAGATAAAGTCCTAACTCTTGAGTTCCAGGATGAATTTCTTGACAAACGATTCTGCCATATATGCGGTTGTTACTCAATGGACGTTGAAAATGCTCACCTGAGATTGGATTATAGCATTATTTAACAAGGAAATAAATCTCCTAAAAGAACATCCGTATCATTTCTGGAAAGGTTATACATTATCACCAGGTTCGTCTATAACTCCAACACTATTTAGGTATCTGATTTAAGTTTACAATAGTATAGTATTCTCTAGAACCGTTACCTAATCAGGCTGGTGAAGTGAAAAAATTACCGGGTTTTCGCTCACTAATGACACTGTTCCCAATTCCAAAGCATGTCAGAAACTCAATACCAACGACAAAAAAAGTCTGATGATAGCATAAACTACCCATCTGGTAGAAAAATTATGTTTTTTGTTTCTTCATTGGAAGAGCCAAGGGATCAGCTATATTAATTAGCGATAGGTCGGTAGGATTTTTTTTTAGTGAGTACGATTGTTACATTGATGATACTTTTACCTGCTGGGTTGGTCTCAGTGAAAATTGATTAGAATAGTAATCCATTACACAACAAGGGAAAAAATGAACGTAACTATTGCCTATGACAGTAGCACCGGCAAAACCCGCCAAGCGACGGAAAGCATGGGAAAAACTCTCGAAGAACCCGGTCACCAGTGCCAGGTGCACTCCGTGGGAAAAATCGATCCCGATGAGGTAAAACAAGCCGACCTGTTTTGCGCAGGCACCTGGGTCAAAGGATTTTTTATTCTCAAGCAGCACCCTACCAAATCCTCCATGCGGTTCATCGAAGAGCAGGGAAATTTGGATGGCAATCAGGCGGTGGTTTTCTGCACCTACATGCTGGCGGCGGGATCGACGTTAATGCGGATTTCACAGGCGCTGCAAGCCAACGGCGCCGAGCAACTATCCTGACTTGTCATAAATTAGTCGTCTTTTATCAACAGAAATGGGAGCATAACCAGTGACTGATATAGATGAATACGTACAGATGTCATACGCCATGCAATTCCTGAGGAAACCTGTCCTGCGTTCCGCGATCCAGGCGCTTGAGTTTCCACCAGGCAGCCGCGGTCTGGATGCCGGTTGCAGCATCGGGTTGCAGAGCTTTCTGCTGGCGGAAGCCGTCGGACCCGGAGGACACATCACCGGCCTCGACCTGTCCCCGGAGTTCCTGTCCTACGCCGCAGACATGGTGAAAGAGGCGGGACTGTCGGACAGTATTTCCTTCCGGGAAGGAGACGTAAGAAAGCTCCCCTTCGAAGATAACACCTTCGATTGGGCCTGGAGCGTCGACCTGGTGGGATATGCGCCCATGGAACCTGTGCCTCTGTTAAAAGAACTGGCACGCGTGGTGAAGCCCGGCGGAGTGGTGGCGCTGCTGGCCTGGTCATCCGAAAGGCTCATTCCAGGTTATCCGGCCCTCGAGGCGCGCCTTGGCGCGACAACCCCCGGGATTGCCCCTTTTGTCGAGGGAAAGAATCCGGAGTTAAACTTCACTCGTGCTCTGGGCTGGTTCCGTGAGGTGGGGTTAGAAGAATGTTCGGTCAGCACATTTGCCGGCGGCGCATTTGCACCGCTGTCAGAAGATCAACACAGCGCCTTGCATGCGCTCTTCGAGATGCGATGGCCGGGAGTGGAGGCCGAACTGGCACAGGAGGACTGGAGAGAGTATCAACGTCTTTGCCGGCCCGAATCTCCTGACTTCATTTTAAATCTTCCAGATTACTACGCCTTCTTCACCTATTCCATGTTTCAAGGTAAGATCGCTGAGTGAATTGCGAGTGACTCCGTTCATTTGACAGCCGCCCAAACTGGATATCCCCTTCAGCGTATCTCTGATGTTTGGCGCGCCTGGTGAGACGCCCGAAATGATCTCCGAAACACTTTCACTGATCGATGAATACCATGTACCGGATGACGTGTGGGTAACCATCGGGATTTGTCTGAGGACAGACCACCAGCAGATTCTTGTAGAGGCGCACGCGGATGGCCAGCTAGTAAATGAGGGCCAACTTTTCAGCGGCGCAAAATATGTAACACCACAGCTTTCAAAAAGATGTATGCGAGAGTTGGTTGAAACCTTATGGGCAAAAGAGGGATATACAGTTCAAGTCAACAAATTGTTTGCGGATTCCTAAAGATACTCTAATTGAAGCTTTAATCAGGCTCCTCTTGTTTATTCGTGATGTTTTGATATTTTCAGCAAGGGAGAGAATAAAGTCCAGCTGAACTGCGTAATAACCCTGCCTTGGTATGTTTCGAAACAGTTCGCCGTTTTTTCCTGTCCAATTTTTCCGAATACAAATATAATAATAATCGGCCAATATATATTCGTCCAATCTCTTGATAATTTACCCTCATCATACAATCCACACACACCAATAACCGGCTCTCAAATAGAGGTAACAACATGATACATAGATCCCATAATTCTGGAATCAACAGGAATAGAAATCGTGCTGTTTTTCCAATTATTCTTCTGATCCTGGGAATTTTGATTCTCAGCTGCACATATTTACCTTCCTCTACCCAGGACGATTCGCAAGATTTGGCATATATTGAGGTGGGCGTCCAGCAGAACTCTCCTAGCCGAACAGGCTACCCAAACGCACATGGCCCAAAGACAGCAGACCGAAATCTCATTACAAACCATCCAGACTGTGCAGGCAGCACAGATAAAACAGACCCAGGCAGCGCTCCAACCGGTTCAGCCAGTTCAGGAAGTTGAACTGGCTGAAGATATCCCCGTTCAGGAAAGCCAGGAAGAACCATCAGAAGTTCAAGCCTCGCAAAGCACAACTGGAGAAGAGTCAGCCTCGGATTTCTCACAGGAAGCCTTTGAAGCCTACATGCAGGACGCTAAGATCCTGCTGTATGAAGACGTCGTCGGCGCTCCATGGCTCGCTCGTTACGCCAAGGATGCGCTTGACGATATGGGACTTGATTATAAAGATGATGGCAGCGCCAAAGGATGGCTGAAATCGGATCTATTGTCCAGCAAGTGGGACCTCGTGATTATCGCTCTTGAAGATAGCAGACTCCCACCGACGGGAGAATATTTTGATTACATAAACCAGGCAATCGATAACGGCTCAGCTGTGATTCTTGAGATCTGGTTCCTGAATTTTGTGTCGAGAGGAGAGGCGGCTAAAATGCTGTCAAAATGCGGTGTCGAATTTGAATCCGATTACGGCTGGGACACCGGAGGTGTGAATGATTTGATCAACTGGCCGCTCCCTGGTAAAAATGACCACCCGGTTTTTAATGAACCAAATACCGGGTTTCGCTGGACAAACATCGCCACCATCACCGGTCCAGATATTGGTGATTATATTATACTATCCGGCAAGAAAGATGACGCTGAATTACTCTTAGGCACAATCGCGACGGAAAAAAACACCCACGGAACGCTCGCTCTTTGTAATGACGGTAAGTTCATCATTCAAACCTTCCGCACCCATAATCTCGCTTATGAAGAAGCGGTTCCTTTGTGGCAGAACTACATCTATTATGTTTTGAAGGCAAAATTCCTCGAAGGACAATAGCATCTCCAGATAGGTTTGAGACAGCCTCTCCACAGGAATTTGATTATTTAGCTGCTTTCTTTTTCCCAGAGATCAGCTGTTCTTTCCGTTCCCTGGTCAGCTTCTTTATCGCCCGTTCCCTTTTCATGGCCCCCCCCTGCGAACTCGTTTCTTCCGAATAGACCAGCTTCACCGGTCTTCTCGTCCTGAGGTATTTGGCGGATTTTGAATCGACCTGGTTGTGTTCGTGCATTCGGCGCTCGACATTAGTTGTTATTCCCGTGTAGAAGGTGCCGTCGCTGGCCTGCGCGATATATACCATCCAGGTCGATTTACCCGACCCATCCTCACTCATTGAGTTGGTTCCAGCACCAGCAGGTCATGTTCACCTGCTTCAGCATCTTCATGTTCCCAATTGGAAGGGTGGTATTCAAAATAGCGCCACGGATCGATAAAATGGTCATAGTAGCGGTGCCCCGGATGACCGCTCTGCCCGAGGTTGTGTATCATCTGCGAATTGCCTAAATCTCCCAGATCAACCACCTGCCGCAGGGCTGGGATACACACTACCTCGTACGGCTCCTTCGCCGACCAGCAGGTCTTCTGGATCACCGTTTCACTGCCGCTGGTTTCAAATGGGCCCCGGTTGAAGATATTATCGATGAGGCCGATTCCCGAACTGCCCAATGTGGGGTTGACGAACGTAATCGTGTGCAGTTGACCCCAACGCCAGTCCCCAAGCGCCTCGCCAAATCGCTCAACCCCTTCTCGATACGCTTTTTCAAAAGCCCTATTTTAATATATCATCCCTATTTTCAACTTTTCCTGTGTTTATATCATCCCACCAGGTATTATCAGTTTCCTGCAACAGCAGGTAAACAGTGTCTGAAGTGGCGTGATCGCCATTGGGCTGCGCATCCGGTGGCAGCTGGTCGTGGAACGTTTCGCGCAGCAAACTCACCCAGAAAATGTTGTAAAGCGCGGCCTGTGGGCTGTCCATTAACATCTGAGCATCCCAATCCAGCAGCCAATCACGCGCCCCGGAAACCTCGGGCTCTTCAAATGAAATATCTTTCAAATAGGGGAGCACCTCCAGCGTGGACAGGTTCTGGTTATCGGTTTGAATAGCAGCCAGGTCCTGGATGGATATCCCGTCTGTATCCCCTTCGATCAACCCAACCGCCCGCTTCGCTCTCTGGCCGCGGTCCTGTTCCATTGCGATCAGGTAAGGGTATTCACCCGGTCGAATCTGCGGGTTATTGGCGGTGGCGATATAGCCCTGCTGTGGATTAAACACCTGCGGCGCCTCATGAAAGGGTATCGCCCCAATCCATTCATAATCGTCATTCCATCCAGGTACCGGCAGGGTCCCATCTCCGCCAGCTCTGATGGGTACGATTCCGGGCATTTTGTAACCGATATTCCCATCTACATCCGCGTACAACCAGTTTTGTTTCCCGGCCTCAAAAAACTGCAGCCCCTCCAAAAACTCATCCCAATTTCCCGCCCTCAGCACCATCAAAACTGCCCGGATAGATTGGGCTGGTTTAAGCGCCGTCCAGGCGTACGTCAGCGCGTATAGTTCAGGACTATCCCCATCGTGGGAGAATTGGGTTTGGTCGATCATCCCATCCGTAGCGACCACACCGTTGCGTGTGCTGCGCACCAGGATAACCTTTGGTTCGTCCCAGCCCTGTACATCAATGACCTCTTTGCGGATATCCATGTCCACCCATTTGCCGTTTACTTCGTACTGGTTGGGATTTTGAGGATTGATGCGCTCAATGAACACATCCTCCGCATCGAAGGCTGCATTGGTTAGCCCCCAGGCGATGCGGTCATTATGCCCGATTAAAAGGCCCGGTATACCCGCCAACGAAAATCCGCGCAGGTTATAGTTGCACCCCTCCGATTTTTCGACGCAGTGCAGTCCAATCTCATACCAGATAGCCGGAGTATTAACGCCCATATGCGGGTCATTCGCCAGTATTGCGGCACCGCTGGTAGTTCTCTCCCCGGATATTGCGTAGCTGTTCGATCCACCAGAGGCGCCAAAGCCCAGGTTCGCCAGCACTGCCGGGAACTGCTCGTCCGGATGAAATCCACCTGCAACCTTCTTAAGGTATTCGATTTCATCTCTTCCCAAACCCGAAAAGCTCGCTGTAACCGCGCCATCCGTTCCCGCTAATTCTTTAGTAGGGATAATTGCCGGTCGATCCTCTCTATACTCAGGATGCAGGTAGGCGTACATATCCCAACCGACTGATGATAACTGCTGTATATTGCGCAGTTCTGTGCGCATCTGGTCTGATTGGTCGAACATCATCATATAGCCCCACATTAATGAATCAACCGGAGTGTACGGCTCTATCTCAAACTCCACGCCCTGCAGACCTAATAGGGCGAATTCCAGCCCCAGCTGAGCGGGCTCGCGCGAGCTAATATACGCATTCACACCTTGCGCATACGAATCCATAACCAGCCGCGATTCGTCATCCAGCATTCCATACAATTCTTCGCTCAAAGCTTCGAAGCCAAAATGGCGCAGGTATAAATCCGTATCCAGTGTCGCTTTGCCAAATATCTCAGAAAGACGTCCAGCCCCTACCCTGCGTTGAAACTCCATCTGCCAGAACCGTTCCTGGGCATGCACATAGCCTTCGGCGAAGAACAGGTCCTCCGTCGTGTGGGCGGTGATATGCGCAACGCCGAATTCATCGCGTAAAATTTCAACCGGCTGCTGCAGCCCGCTGATTTCGATTGACCCATTTGTTTGCGGGTATGCCCGCTGCATAAACCAGGTCCAGGCAGCCCACAGGATGAGCGCCAGTAAAATAATCACAATTAGAAAAATGCCAATCGTCTTTAACCCCTTGCGCTTCTTCATGTATTCTCCTCCTCAGTTATTCAATCCCTTACAAGATAGCCTGTCCCAATATTCAAGACCGGTCTGTTTTTGTCCTGCTGGTATATCTCAATACTGTTATAACCCTGCCGGGAACTTCAAGTTTCTCACATAGGTGAAACTACTGGTTTATTGCTGGGAATTGCTGAGGTAAATGTGGGGGATATATAAAGGCCGACCGGTTAAATAAAAAAGAAGCGCAAAATAAAACCCTGTTTACTTTCCGCTCCAGTTAAAATCGTTCTAAAAATTAGCTGTGACCGCTACCCCCCGGACGCGTTCGCGTTTATAACCGAATTACTCTCAACCTGGTAAGTATAGCCATCCCTCATCTTTCTGGCATCCGAAAGGTGTTTCATCACATACTGGCCGCAGTTACTGCCGATTCTATTCTCTTCCACCTCGCCAATACTTAAGATGACCTGGTACCCGGCTGCTTTTAAGTCTTCGATTACCCGGTAATCCCCGTTCCCTTTGGTAACATCGATATACGAGGTTAAGCCGCTGTCAAGCGCTTTGTAGGTCGGGTTGATGGGGGTAATTTTGATCAGGTACTTCTGGGGGGAAAAATAGTCTAACAGAACATCCGCTTCGATAGGCGTATCCTCTGCCAGCGCGAAGTTCAACGTTATCTTCCGGTCACCGTCTTTGTAAAACTTTTCTCCGTAGGCTGACATCTGTTCAAAGTCCCAGGTTTTTACCGGCACGATTTTACGGCGTTTTTCTAGATCGGTCGTGTGCAGCGAAAACTGAAATTGAAAATTTCCGCCCGTATAATGTTTATCCTTAATCTCCAGCAGCCTTTCCATGAACTGCTCCACCCCATGTGGAGCGATGGTGGAAAGCGAGGGCATCAGACCCGGCGCTTGATATAGATTCGGAAGCTCTTCCAGGACATCCAGCACTGCCGTGTTGAAAGTCGGCTCTCCCATCCTTGAAAATTGGATTTTAAATTGTGCGCACGGGATGACGCCATCCGTATAATGCTGGTCCACCAGGTAATCAATTTGCGCAATGATCCCCTCTTTGGAAACCTTGCCATGGTAAAAGCCGCCCGCATCGCACATCGCACACTCAACCGGACAACCGAAAAGCGTGGATACCAGGAGCACCCACTTTTCTTCACGCGCTTTTGGCGGTGATAAGGCTTCCACAAATTCGACCCACTCACCGGTACCAAATTCCGCTATATAGACTTTTGCAATGTCCGCATTTCCTGCATTACCTATAATTCTCACTATTATTTCCCTTCTTCTCTTTGATAAATATCCATGGCCGCTCTGACACCATCCCCAACAGCAATCGACGTCTGGCGGTAAATATCGTTTTTAACGTCCCCAATCATGTATAGAAGTCCATCCGACATCAATACGTCCATCCTCTCTTGAACTTGTTCAGACAAATAACCAATATTTGGGACCCTACCAATTGCTGCGATGACATAATCGACGCTGAACTCGCAAGTCCCCTCATCTTGGATACATTTTACCATTAATCTACCCCCACCATCCTCAGAAATCCTCTGGGCCCGGGTGTTTTCAATATAACGGATGTTCGGGTTCCTTTGGGCGCGTTCGACCAGCAGCGGCAGGCTTTTTGTCTTTTTAGTTCGGTTCAGGATATAAACCTGGTTGTGTCTTGACAAGTTCAATGCGTAATCGAATGCCGCATCTCCCGCGCCGATGATCGCGATTTCTTTCCTCTCCAGGTCAAGCAGGGGATACACTTCATAATAAATTTTTATCTTTGGAGCGTCTGCCATTTCAACCCCGCTTAAGGCCACTGGTCTTGTGCCGCTGGAGACCACCAATCTCTTTGAACGATAGGTTTTACGATCGGTCTCGACCCCAAATAGCTCCTGCTCATAAGTAACCTGTTCAACCAGGGCAATCGTTGGGTAAACCGACAGCCGTTCCATCTGTTTTGTAAAGAGTTTTACCAGTCCAATCCCTGCTATCCCCTCCGGAAAACCAGGATAGTTCTCGACCAGGTTGGCATTTCTCAATAAGCCTCCCGCGCCATCGCCCTCCAGCAGCAGCGGCGAAATCCCGCAGCGTTTGAGTTGAATTGCCGCCGCAATCCCTGCCGGTCCCGCCCCGACAATGATCACATCTTCTACTTCATTATTCATTTTCGAATAGTGTCAGGACTTCATTCACCAGCACGGGCACTGCAAATCCATGCGACAGGTTGAGCAGGCTCGCTTGATGGTACTCACGATTGTAAGTAGCGCTGCCGTCGACCGCAAACCACACGTTATAACCGCGCATGAATGCCGAACGGGCTGTCGTCTCGCAGCACAGGTGGGTCATCAACCCGCATATTACAACATGCTCAATTGATTCGCTTTTAAGCAGTTCCTCCAATTCTGAATCCAGGAAGGCATCATACTGGCTTTTTGTCAGGACATGCCTATCTGCGCTGTCGAAATGCGGGCTGATTTGACTGAGAGGATTCGTATCAACGATCATATCCCGCCACCAGGTCGCCATATTGCCGGCGTTCGATGAGTCGTTTACATGCCGGGTAAATACGACCAATCGATCCCTTCCTTCATAGGCTGCAATTAATTTCTGTATGCCAGGGATGATCGCTGGAGCGCTGGGGACAAAGGCGTGTGAGCCTGGATCAAGAAAATAATTCTGCATATCCAGCACCAGCAGCGCCGATCGTTCCGGCAGATTCAGCGGGAGATGGCGGGCGCGCAGCCTCTCAAGGCTTTCAAGCATCCCTTCCGCCGCATCCTGGATATCCTGTGGGGAATAATAAATCTCCTTCATATTCACTTTATATTACTAGATTTGTGAACAAAAACAAAGGTGATAAAGCGCCTGTATTATCCTCACTATGTCTCTGCGAGCGGAGGAACGGAGCGAAGCAGTCTCCCTTGCCATCACAATCTCTGCGAATGCAGGAACTGAGCGACGCAGTCTCCCCTCATCATCCATATTCTGCGGGCACAGGAACGGAGTGTCGCAGTCTCCTACTTTGTTGAACAAATTGCCAATTTGTCCTACTATTATATCTAAACCAATATTGAAAAAGTTGGAAAACTCCCGCATTCGTGTTATATTAAAAAGTCGATGGATACGGTACATCTTGCTGTGGATGCAATGGGAGGCGACCACGCGCCAGGAGAAATTGTGACTGGTGCGCTGAACGGCGCGCGTGACCTGGGTATAAAAATCAGCCTGGTTGGCGACCCAACCGCTATTGAGGCGGAACTGGAAAAGGCAAATCCGGGTGACTTACAAGTAGGCCTGATTCCGGCCTCTGATGTGATCCACTTTGATGAAAACCCGGTAAAAGCGGTTCGCTCCAAACCAGATGCGTCCATCAATGTCGCCTGCCGCCTGGTCGCCGATGGACTTGCTGACGGAGCGCTCACCATGGGTCATACAGGCGCAGGGCTTGTCTCCGCTAAACTGCATTTTGGGAACATCCAGGGAGTGGACCGCCCGGCTCCCATCGTCCCCCTTCTGGATCTGCGTAAAGACCTGTATCTAATTGACGCCGGCGCAAACACAGAAGTTAAGCCGCAGAACTTGCTCCAGTTCGCCCGCATGGGCGCAGTATATGCCCAATACGCAGGCGGCGTTAAGCAGCCGCGCATTGGTTTACTCTCCATTGGATCTGAACCGAACAAAGGAAATAAGATTGGCCGGCAGGCTTTCTCCCTGCTGGAAGCTGCTGAGGATATAAATTTTTCCGGCAATATAGAGGGGCATGCCATGCTGGACAGCGACGTGAATGTGCTGGTTTGCGATGGTTTTGTGGGCAACGTGCTGTTCAAAACCATCGAAGGTGTGCTTGACTCTTTACTATCTCAGGTCGAAGCCATACTCCCAAAGATTCCCAATTTACCTTCCTCGCTGCTCAAGAACCACCTTGATAACCTGCGCACCAAAAACGACTACGCCGCCATTGGCGCGGCAGCTTTATTGGGTTTGCAGCGTCCCCTGTTTATTGGTCACGGTCGCAGCAATGCCGTCGCTGTGCGCAACGGGTTAGCGACCGCTAAACGAATGATCACCTCAAACGTGCTGGATGTGCTCCGTAAAAGGATGGAAGCCTACATCTAATACTTTCCTGACCTTCCCAAACTTCAAAAGGATTCCCGCATTGTATGTTGGACAAGATGGCCGCGTAGCGTCTCCGTGAGAAATCTTGTCTATCGTATGTTGAACAAGATGCCATCTTGTTTTACTTTACTCTGCGATTGTTGAATAAGGATACTTCGCGACGCGGCCATATTGTCTTACTTCTCTTACGTTTCCTTTAATTGTTTTCACGCACAAAATCTTTAAATTTCTAAATTCACTTGACATAACATAATCGCGAACCTATAATTAAATTGGTAAAATGGTCAGACCATTTTACCTGTAGGTTCCACATGACATCCGTTATTGAACCCATCAAAAAAAGCGCCATCTCTGAGGAAATTTCCTCGCAGCTGCTCTCAATGATCAGGGAGAAGCAGCTTTCCCCTGGCGAAAAACTGCCCCCGGAAAGAGAACTGGCTGCCATGTTAAACGTCAGCAGGCCCTCCCTGAGAGAAGCGCTGCGCGCCCTGGCTATTATGAACGTGATCGAAATGCGCCAGGGGGACGGCACCTACATCACATCCTTGGAGCCCGACCTGCTGGTAGAACATTTAGATTTCGTATTATCGCTGGACGATTCAACATTTTTACAGCTATTCGAGGCGCGCAAGATTGTGGAGGTTGGCATCGCTTCATTAGCCGCCCGAAGGATCACCGACCGGCAAATCCAAGAATTGGAAGCGGTACAGACCAAATCGCTTTCTTCCGCAGATGACTACGATGCTTTTTTGGCCGTCGACCTGGAACTGCATGACATCATCACACATGCCGCAGGTAACCCGTTCCTCAAGCGTTTCCTGACCAGCCTGAGCCGCATCAGCCTGGCCAGCCGTAAACGAACCGTAACCATCCCCGGGGTCAGCCGGCAAGCCGCCGTTGACCACCAGGCCATCATAGCAGCCCTCAAAGACCGCGACCCCGAGGCCGCTTCCAGGGCGATGCTGATACACTTGAATAATGTCGAGAAGAGTTTTTTAGATCAAACGGGTGCAGGTTCTATTGCCAAACCCAATCCTGAAGGGGACCCGGATGAATAAACCGTTTAACCAAAACCACTATACACGGAGGGTACATCCTTGAAACTAACCACATTCAATCACGCTGGGGCGTCCCGCCTGGGCGTCTTGCATGAAGAGCAGGTCATCGATTTATCGTCGGCTATTAAAGCCTATAAGCAAACCGCGCAGGTTGGTGATGAATTTATATCAGCTTCCCCAACCGATATGATGGCTTATCTGAAAGGCGGAGATATAGCTCATCAAGCTGTCAGCCAACTGGTCGCATGGGCGCGTGAAGCAATTTCTGAAAATAAATCGTCCTCTTTTATTCACCCCCTCTCAGAAATCCAATTCGCTCCGATTATCGAGCAGCCGAGCAAGATTATCTGCATCGGGTTGAATTACGCCGACCACTGCCGGGAGCAGAACTTCGAGATACCAACCAGCATCCTCCTGTTCTCAAAATTCCCAACCTCGATCACCGGTCCGGGAGGCGGCATCTCCTGGCCCGAAGAGGTCAGCCAGCAGGTCGATTATGAAGCTGAACTTGGAGTGGTGATTGGACGAACCGCTAAGGACGTCGCCCCGGAAGACGCCTACAATTACATTGCCGGGTACACGATTGTCAACGATGTCAGCGCCCGCGATGTGCAGTTTTCCGATAAGCAGTGGGTGCGCGGTAAATCTTTCAACTCGTTCTGTCCCATTGGTCCATACCTGGTAACAACGGATGAAATTAACGACCCTCACCAGCTGGACATTCGCTGCTGGGTAAACGGTGAACTGGTTCAGGATTCCAACACGGATCAGATGATCTTTAAAATACCCGAGGCGATCGCCTTCATAACAAAAACCTGCACACTACTGCCGGGCGATATTCTATGTACCGGGACTCCCAATGGCGTGGGGGTATCCCGTGAGCCTCAGTTGTTCCTGAAACCGGGAGATACCGTCGAAATTGAGATTGAAAAGTTGGGCCAGCTGAGCAATCCAGTTGTCTGAGCCATTCGATCTGAAAATTTTTTCGGAATTTCTATCAAGATTAAACAGGTTGACCCCCAATGATAAATATACAAGGAAATTCATTAATTGAAGCCAAACCCGATATCGTGTGGGATCAACTCTTTGAAGTCGATTCTCTTATCAACCTCGTCCCAGGCTGCAAGGATCTTCAAAAGATCAATGAACATGAATATCAAGGTCTGATTCAAATCGGTGTTGCAGCCGTCCAGGGGACGTATAAAACCCGCATCTATGTAAACCAGTATGACGAATTGTATATTTGTGAACTTGAAGGGGATGTAATTGGTCCTACGGGTACAATTCAAGGAAATGGGTCTTTTCAATTGAAGGAGGTGGCTGGAGGTACAAATTTTGAATACCATGCAAAAGCTTTAATTATCGGTGCACTCGCCAAGTTGAACCCCAGGTTCATCGAAGGCGTAGTGGGTACCTTGATCAAGCAAGGTATAGGGAAGTTAAACAAGCAAATCCGTGCAAATTCTTCGGATGATTTTGGGAAATGAAATCTTTTCCTATCTGGAGGCTAATATGGGAATTATCGACCTATCGGTTCCGATCGGAGAGGACACGCTCAGTCCTCCATCGGTTAACCTGCAACTCGAATTGACCAGCTATCACAGGGGTCCAGGTTTCTGGCAAGCCAGCAAGATAGAAATGCTGCTGCATACCGGCTCGCATGTGGACTTTACCAGGCACGTTCAAGAAGATGGAGAGACGGCTGTCGATGTCTCATTAGATCGTGTCACAGGCCAGGCGCTGGTGGTGGATTTGAGTTTTGCGGAACCCAATCACGAAATCTCAGTCGCTGATATGCAGGCTCATGCGCAAGCAGTCCGCGCAGGGGATATCGTCCTGGTGCGAACCGATTGGACAGAAAAACATTGGGGAAATTTTCCAACCTACTACCTGGATTCGCCCTACTGTTCACCGCAGGCAGCCCAATGGTTGGTCGATAGAG
The DNA here is from genome assembly GCA_963753725.1 of uncultured Chloroflexia bacterium. Classification (GTDB taxonomy): domain Bacteria; phylum Chloroflexota; class Anaerolineae; order Anaerolineales; family UBA4823; genus CAVWDI01. The sequence goes on from CAVWDI010000023.1 coordinate 184,824, forward strand.
GCGCAAAAGCGATCGGATTCGATTGTTTCAGCGAATACTGCGCTCGCTTACCCGATTTCACCTCGGAAGATTTTATTATCCACAAAGTCATTCTGGAAAATGGCGCCATATTGATGCAGCAAATGACCAACCTTTCAAAGCTTCCGGTGGATGGTCGCTTCATGTTCTATGCGCCTTTCATAAAAATTGCGGGAGCCGAAGGCTCTCCTGCACGGTTTTTTGCGGTTCTGGATTAGTCAGGAGGTATTGATGTGAATAAAAAGGAATATTTCCTGCCTCAATCCGTTGATGAGGCAACCCAAATACTGGCGGAATATGGTCCTTCACTGCTTGTTATGGCAGGCGGTACGATCGCTATGCCATTGATCAACGAAGGCATCTCGTTCCCGGAATATGTAATGGGACTACGGCGAGCCGGCCTGGACTATGTGTCCGGTTCGAACGGGACTGTACAGGTCGGCTCAACCGCCACCTTTACACAAATCATGGATGTAATCGAAATCCCAATGCTGGCCGAAGCCGCCCACAATATCGGCGGTTGGGCCATCCGCAACATGGGCACGGCCGGTGGCAATCTCTTCGCGCCCCCGCCTGCCGGTGATTTTGCAATCGCCCTGCTGGCGCTGGATGCCAGCCTAAAACTGGTTAGTTCAAAAGACGAACGCATCCTGCCGTTAGCCGATTTTTATACCGGTTTTTTGACCACGAACCTTTCACCAGACGAATTAGTGGCAGAAATCCAGGTCCCAAAACCATCCGGAAAAACCGCTTTTATTAAATACGGACGCAGGCACGCCAACACACCCGCCATAGTAACAGTCGCTACCCATCTGGTATTTGATGGAGGTGTAATCAGCGACGCGCGGCTTGTGCTCGGCGGTGTCGGTCCCCATCCGAAACGGTCACCCAAAGCTGAAGGCGCCCTGGTTGGGTCTTCGCTCAACTCCCAATCGATAGAGGCGGCAGCCGCGGCTGCAGCCGCTGAGTGTGAACCGTTCACAGACGCCATTGCTACTGTATGGTACCGGCGCAAGATGGTGGATGTTTATGTCCGCCGCACCCTGTCTCAGGTCAACGGATAGGAGGTAATCATGGCATCTAAAATAATAAGCTTTACACTGAATGGTCGTATGACCGAAGTGCTGGTCAAACCGCTGACCACGCTGGGCACCCTGCTGCGCGAACAGCTCGATCTCACCGCTGCCAAGTCTGGCTGTAAACAAGGCGGATGCGGCAGCTGCACAGTCCTGCTTAACGGTCAGCCAGTTCTTTCTTGCCTGCTGCCTGTGGAAGAAGTCGAAGGCCAGCAGGTCACAACCCTGGAGGGCATCACCCCTACAGATGGATTGAATCCCATCCAGGAGGTGTTTTACGAGAATTTCGCAGTCCAGTGCGGCTATTGTTCCCCAGGTATGATCCTGGTTGCCAAAGCTTTGCTGGACGTAAATCCCCATCCCACTCGCGAACAGATTATTGACTCCCTGACGGGTAACTACTGCCGCTGCACAGGCTACGAACCAATTATCCAGGCGGTCGAAAAAGCCGCCCAGCGTCTGAACAGTCAAGAGAGTTAGGGAAAGGAGTATATGACAATGACACAAGATAAACTCAACGTTGTTGGTCAATCCGTTCTCCGTCGAGATGGGCTGGGACATGTAACAGGCAAAACGGTGTATATCGATGACATGAAATTCCGCGATATGCTGCACCTTAAAATGGTGCGCAGCCCGGTTCCCCACGCCCTCCTGAAGGGTATAGATTTTTCGGAAGCGGAAAAAGTCCCGGGATTTGTCAGAGCATTTACACACGAGGATGTGCCAAAGAATATTTACACCATCCTGTGCCTGATTGGTGTCGGCCCGGACGAAGAACCGGTATTGGTTGAAGATGAAATTCGCTATAAAGGCGAGCAGATCGCGGCCATCGTTGCCGAGACGGAAGAGGCGGCTATGGAAGCGGTCTCCAAAGTCAGGCTCGATCTGGAAGAACTTCCCGCAGTCCTCGACGTAGAAGAAGCCCTTAACCAGACGCGCCCGGTGCTCAAACACTGGGGCACAAACTACTTCGTCTACGAAGATCATCACTGCCGTCGTGTGCGCCTTGGAGATGTCGAGGCAGGCTTCGCGGAAGCGGATCATATCGTGGAGGGCCGTTATCAAACCAGCCCCATCGAACATGCTCCCTCCGAAACGACCGCATGCATCGCAAAACCGGAGGCGGATGGGCGTATCACCGTTTACACCAATACCCAGGCGATCTATTTTTCGCTCGACAATACCGCCCTGATCCTTCAGGTGCCGTTTCAGAAACTTCATTTCGTCGGCGGCACAGTCGGCGGTGGGTTTGGCGGTAAAGTGGACGTATTGCTCGAACCAATCGCTTCCCTGGCGGCCATAAAAACTGGACTCCCGGTAAAGTTCAAGTTCACTCGGGAAGAGGAAATGCGCAGTTCTTCCTCACGCGGCGCCTGGCGCATCTACTTCAAGGACGGTGTTACCAATGATGGGCGCATTATTGCCCGCAAGGTTACCACCTATGCCGATGCCGGCGCATACAACCGGCACACCCCCTATGCGGTCACCAAGCACGCCGCAAACGCCGCCGGTCCGTACCGCATCCCCAACGTATCGATTGACGGGCATTGTGTCTATACCAACCGCCAGCCTGGCAGCGCCATGCGCGGCTTTGGTGTGACGCCCGCCTCGTTTGCGCTGGAAGTTCAAATGGACAAAATCGCCGAGACGGTAGGTCTGGACCCATGGTCGATCCGTTTCATCAATGCCTACCGGGACGGTGATATGAAACCTCATCAGAAAGTCGTGGAAGATGCAACTTTGATCGAAGTAATGCAGGCTGCCGCGCAAATGGTGGGTCACGAACTGCCCGAGGAGTACCAGAAGATGAGCTCCCAGGCTTTGGAGGAGGGATAAAATGGCCAAAAAGAAAGGTTTGGGAATTGCCGCAGTAAACTATCCGACCGGCATGAACCTGGGTGGCGATCCCTCCCAGGCCCTCATCCACGCAACCACGACCGGCAGCTTTGTTATTACACTTGCAAGCGTTGATTTAGGGCAGGGTTTAAAAACCGTTATCGCCCAGATCGGCGCCGAAACGCTCGGCGTTCCTTTCGAGAACGTTATGATCGATACTGCCGACTCTGATACCGGACCGCACTGCATGGGCACGTTCGCCAGCCGTACAACCCACCGGGTCGGCAATGCCGTGATACAGGCCGCCGAGGAAGCCCGTAAGGTGATGATGGAAGTGGCTGCTGACGAGTTGGAAGCCAGCCCTGATGATCTGGAGACCGATGGCCAGGGAAATATCAACGTCAAGGGTTCACCCGACCGCTCCATAAATGTGATTGACGTTGCCCTGGCGGCCCACTTTAAATACGGGAAGACCATATCCGGCCGGGGTATGTTTATGAAACCCAAAAGCGATGTGGATCCCGAAACCGGCAAGATGGACCCCGATTCGACCGAAGCGCACGCCTGTACAGTTGCTGAAGTCGAGGTGGATACCGAAACTGGCGAAGTGAAAGTCCTCAGCTTAAAAAGCGCCTACGAGGTCGGTCAGCAGGTCAACCCTGCGCTGGTAGAAGGTCAGATTCGCGGTGGTTCGTATATGGGCATGGCGCACGCTTTGTACGAAACCATACAACCCTACTATCCACAGGTCGATCACATGCCCACCAGTTTCAGCGAATACGTGCTGCCCGGACCCATGGAACTTCCCGAGATAGACAGTGTCGTACTCGAATATCCATCTGCAAATGGTCCTTACGGCGTTAAAGGTGTCGGGGAGATGACAGCTAACTCTCCAATTCCGGCCATCATTAACGCAATCTATGATGCGGTGGCGTGCGCGTATTACCGACATACCAGCCACACCCGAGAAGATACTGCGTGCGCTTGAAGAACTGGAAGGCTAGGATATAAGCCCACCAATAGAACTTACTGTTAATCAATGCTGGGGTTGTCGTATATGAACAACCCCAGCATATCAATCTGATTTTCTCCAAAATCAGGCAGGTTCACCACGAAGCATCGCTAGAGAAATTCCTGCCGCCAATATATCAAGTTAAATACCAGGAGGTTTACAAGTGCTGAAAGTTATTTCACTGCTCAAACGTAAAGAAGACATGTCCCTCGAAGATTTCCGAAAGTGGGCATTTGAAGAACATCCCCAGCTGGGAAAAAAGCTTCCCGGCATGCGTCACTACCGGATGAGTGTCATCCTTGAAGATAATCCCGATCTGCCCTGCGACGCAGTATCAGAGTTCTGGTTCGATGACAATGCTGCCCGGGAGGCGGCTTTTGCGACCCCCGAAGGCGCTGCAGCCGCTCAGGACGCTGCCGCACACTGTTCATCCCGTGTGCATTTATTAACCGAGGAAAAGGTCATCATAGAGTAAAATACCAGCCAGTGTCCGGCGCTCAGGAAAAAATTTTCACCCGCTGTATTCGAAATTCAAACCAACCAGAGGGTGAATTCTAAATCATCACCAGGAAGTGCCGGGCTCTTTTATATTGAATTTACAATGAGAGATATTCTGCTCGACCTGGAAATATGGATTAAGAACGGCGAAGAAATCGCCCTGGCCACAGTTGTCAGCACCTGGGGTTCATCGCCGCGCCCGGTTGGTTCCAAGCTTGCTGCCACACGCAGCGGTGGGATTGCCGGCTCCGTCAGCGGCGGGTGTGTGGAAGGCGCCGTCATCGAAGAATGCTTGTCGGTTCTCGATTCGGGCCAGCCTTCATTGTTGTCCTTCGGTATCGCCGATGATTTAGCCTGGGATGTCGGGTTGCCCTGCGGCGGAAAGATCCAGGTTTTTGTCGAACCTTTTTCCGCCTACGAAGCGGTTTATTCATCGCTCAAAGGATGCCTGCAGGACCAGAAGTCCTGTGCTCTGGTCTCTTACATTCAGGGTTCAACTGGCAGGTATAACCACAAGCTGCTGCTCTTCGAAGATGGGGGAACGCAGGGCGATCTAAAGATCGATAAATATGGGGTTAACCAAATCCCAGCTTTAGTCGAGATACTCAAGCGCGGAAAAAGTAAATCCCTGGAAATTAATGAAGACACGACACTCTTAGTTGAAGCTTATCCAGCCCAGGCGCGCCTGATCATCGTTGGCGCTGTTCACACTGCTGAAAAGCTGGTCTCATTATCTCAAGTGCTTGGTTTTAAAACCATTGTGATCGACCCCAGGCGCGCTTTTAACAACCGGGAACGTTTTCCAGACGCTGACGAACTGGTGCTGGAGTGGCCCGGTGAAGCGCTGGAGGATATCATTCTGGACAGCTCGGCCTATGTCGTTGTCCTGACTCACGATCCCAAACTCGACGATCCAGCCCTTCTGTTTGCCCTCAGGAGCGAGGCCAGTTATATCGGCGCGCTCGGCAGCCAGCGTACCAACCAGAAGCGTCTAGGTAGACTGCGCTCGGCTGGATTGTCTGAAGGTGAGCTAGCCCGCCTGTATGCACCCATTGGACTCGATCTCGGAGGCCGCCGCCCGGAAGAGATCGCTGTCAGCATACTGGGTGAGATCGTTAAAGTTAGAAATAAGGCCTCAGATGGATAAACGGACACCCGTATAATGTTTGAATCGATCGAAACCGTTCAGAGAGATCTGCTCGAACACCAATATGTCACCGGCCGCGACCTGGCGACCGTCATATTCCTTTCCGCCAAACTGGGCAAACCGCTGTTCTTAGAAGGCGAAGCCGGCGTCGGAAAAACGGAGGTCGGGAAAGTGCTGGCTCAAGCGCTGGATACCCGGCTCATCCGGCTGCAGTGTTACGAGGGTCTTGATGTGCACAACGCAGTTTACGAATGGGCTTACGCCAAGCAGATCCTGCACCTGCGTATACTTGAAGCCGGCGGCGCGGCGCAAGCCGAGATGGAACGCGACCTTTACAGCCGCCAATTTCTCTTAGCCCGCCCGCTCTTACAGGCTATCGACAACGATGGGAAGAGCGTGCCCGTCCTGCTGATTGATGAAATCGATCGCGCCGACGAGGAATTTGAAAGTTTCTTGCTGGAAATCCTCTCCGACTTCCAGATCACAATTCCAGAGATTGGCACCATCCAGGCCGTGGTACGCCCACTGGTGGTGATAACCTCTAACCGCACGCGTGAGGTGCACGACGCGCTCAAGCGCCGCTGCCTTTACCATTGGATCGATTATCCGGACTTTGAAACCGAGTTGAGCATCCTGCGTCTGAAAGTGCCCGGAGCGTCAGATCAGCTTTCGCGGCAGATCGTCTCCGCAGTCCAACGCCTGCGCCAGGCGGAGCTGTTTAAGCCGCCCGGTATCGCCGAGACGCTTGATTGGGCCAATTCCATCCTGGCCATGGATCAAACCGAGCTGGACGAAGGCACAATCCTTGATACGCTGGGGGTATTACTGAAATACCAGGACGACACGCAGCGCGTGAAGGGGGAAATGGTCGCCGAGCTGTTGAACCTTGCCAATGCAGCCGGTTGATCAAAGAGTCTCACAGGGGTATCTTTTAAATAATCTTCTGCTCTTTGGCAGGCTGCTGCGCCAGGTGGGGATTCGGGTCAGCGCCGACCAGGTTAATAACCTGGTGGATGCCCTGGAACATATTGATCTTCTCCAGCGTGACGATTTGTACCTTACCTCCCGTGCAATCCTGGTTAATAATTTTGAGCAGTTCGAATTATTCGAAAGAACCTTCGACCTGTTTTGGAGCGCCAGGTTTGAATTATTGGTCGAGTTTGGCAGGGGAGTTGGAAAACGCAGTGTGATTGATCCCTGATTCCGAACCCCCGGATAGCCAAAAAAACGACCTGAATAATTCCCACATATCCAGTATTTCACTTGACCAGGCTGATTCCGAATCCGATGAAAGCGAAGAACTGCAGGTATCGGGCGTATACAGCCCCATAGAAGTATTGCGCCGCAAAGACTTCGCTGATTTCACAACCGAAGAATTTCGAAACCGCCAAACGATTGATCCAGGACCTGGATTGGCGCCTGGACTGGAAAAAGACCCGCCGTAAAGTACGTGCGTCAAAACGCTCCAGCTACCTGGACTTCAGACGCGCCATGCGCGACAACATGAAACACGACGGCGAAATCCTGCAATTGGCCTGGAACTGCCGAAAACACAAACCGCGCCCACTGGTCGTATTATGCGACATCAGCGGCTCCATGGAACGCTACTCACGCTTGTTTTTACATTTCATGTACGCCCTGGTACAGGGGAATAAAGGCATCGAAGCCTTCGTTTTTGGGACAAGGCTTACCCGGCTGACACCCGCCCTGCGTTATAAGGATGTGGACACCGCCCTCGACAAGGTGTCAGAAGGGGTGTTGGATTGGTCCGGCGGTACCCGCATTGGCGAGTCGCTCAAATCCTTTAATTATTTGTGGTCGCGGCGCGTATTGGGCAGGGGCTCTGCCCTGATTATCCTCAGCGACGGCTGGGACCGCGGGGATGCTGCTCTCCTGGAACGCGAGATCAGCCGCCTGCAGCGCAGCGTTTCGAAGTTGGTCTGGTTAAATCCGCTCTCCGGTTCCCCGGATTACCAGCCGTTAGTACGCGGTATCCGGACTGTCCTGCCCTACGTGGACGAATTCCTGCCCTTTCACAACCTTGAAAGCCTGGAGCGCTTCGCCCACCAGCCGCCAATTTAATCCAGCAGACCAGACGAATTGTAATAATGTTCCCCTCTGCATCGTCTTAAAAGTACATTTATTATTCAGAAGGAATTTTCTTCAATTTCCAATAACTGATAAATAGCGAGGAAAAACATGTACATGTGCGGGTTATATTTCGCCCACAGTTACGCAAAGTCACGCCATCAAATTTATACAATCAACGAAGAACAAAAGATCCGCACGCTAGAGTATACAACGTATAAATCGGGTGCCTCATCTTCGTCACGCACTTCTAATCATAGGTTTCCAAAAATCCCAGGGTTTGAATTTTAATGAATTTTTCTTTTGTTAAAATTAACCGCATATTTTTAATCTTCAAAGATTATTACTGTTAGTGTCGTTGTCAATGGTGTAATTTCGATTGTGCTTCCAACGATAAATCAGTCGTCACATTTACAAGAAATGATGTTTTCTCCTTTTCAGGAACGCTTTTTCAGTCTTTCAGCAATCGCATGCTCTCCAGTTGAAAGTAGTGTCTACCTGCTCGCCAATCATCGTCAATCTCTTTCAGGTTCATTCCAACAAGACGCAACACGGATGCACGATCTGGAAAAACACCAACCACCTTTGTCCTGCGTTTTACCTCTTTGTTTAGGCGCTCCAGGGGATTCAGTGTATCCATAGTTTGTTTACTGGTTCGAGTGCCGAAGGCATGCTCAGCGATCCGCCAGGGGTCATTCGCCACAAAAGTACCGCTCGAACTACCCATCGAGCAGTTTTTTTTCTGCATTACGCTTGGAAAACAGGGGAAAATTAGATGATATGGGGATTGTGATTGACGTTAATACTTCTTAAAGTTGTGGCCAAGCGGTGCCCGAGGGATTACACCATCAGGGATCAACTATCTTGTTTCGTTTGCGCCCCCTATCCTAACTAGTGACAATGTCCTACATTATCTATAACCTCGTGCAAATGGGCGGGAGTATAAAATTGGCTATTTGACCGCTTTCGTGGATCTAATCAACTCATCACCTTCCTGATTGCGACAAAATACCAATAACCGCAGAAGTATGTCTCAAATAATGTGGCTTTTATTAAAATCACGCTGTATAATTGTCACAACGGTATGTAGTGACACATATTATTGAGAGATAGTGAGTAATTTTTGGCAAAAGGGAGGATTAATATGAATAAGCATAATTGAACCTATCTAATTTTGTCGATCATATTACTATTAAGGACGTTCTTCTCTCTTGCAGTCCTCGAGTATCCCCAATAATGGAAGTCCTGACTATATTTTTCAGCTCTTAGAGAAGGGAAAACCTCAGTTGATCACCCGGGAGTGATGTAAGCAGCGGACATAGCTAATTATCCGGGCAAGGAAACATAAACCAGTAGCTCGTATTTCATCTGCAATATACATTTGGAAAAAGGCAATAACCATAAAGGAGAGTAAGATGTCAGACATGATTTCACGTCGTGATTTTTTCAGGTTATTAGGAGTCGGCACGGCTGCAGTGGGTTTACACAACCAGCTGTTCATCTCACCAGATCAGGTGGATGCGATGGACCTGATCACTACCCGTTCTCAACAACTGGTTAATCCGAATATACAAGAGAGATCAATGGCCGGGACGAAAGCCGGGTTCAAGCGGTCGCCAGCCCAAATCTCCCCGCTTAACATCCTCTACTTTCAAATCGACAACCTTGGAATTGGTGAGCTTGGTTGTTACGGAGGTGGGATTTTACGCGGTGCGCAAACCAAACGCATCGACCAGTTTGCATCGCAGGGTATGAAGCTGCATAATTTCGCGCCAGAAGCGCAGTGCACACCAAGCAGATCTGCACTGATGACCGGCCGATATTCGGTTCGTTCTGGTAACCAGAAAGTCCCCTTTGCGGGCGAGGATTTCGGTCTGGTTGCTTGGGAACGTACGATCGGAGATATTCTGTCGGATAGTGGTTATGCGTGTGCCTGTCTGGGCAAATGGCATATTGGCGCCAGCGATGATCGTTCGCCAACGGATCACGGTTTTGATGAATGGTACGGTCCAATCAGATCGTATGATGAATGCCTGTGGCCAACACGTGCTGAGTATGATCCACAAGCACGATCTCACTCACATGTACTAGAAGGAACCAAGGGACAGGATGTGAAAGTCGTTATCGACATGCTCACTCCGGAAGTGAGGCGAGATATCGATCTTCAGTCTGTAAACGAGCGGAAACATTCATGAGAGACAACGTTGAACAAAGCACACCGTTCTTCCTGTACTTCAACCATTCCATGATGCATATGCCCACCATTCCACGAGAAGAGTTCCAGGGACTGAGCGAAAACGGTGATTGGGCGGATTGCCTGCTCGAACTTGATCACGATTTTGGTGTGCTGCTTGACCTGATCGATGAAATCGACATAGCGGATAACACTGTCGTGATACTTGCGGGTGACAACGGTCCTGAAGACACCTTACCCTGGCGCGGTACTCCAGGTTATTGGGAAGGTTCATATTTCACAGGTATGGAAGGATCACTGCGCTCGCCATGTCTGATCCGCTGGCCTGGTCAGATCCCTGAAGGGCGCGAATCTGATGAAATTGTGCACATCACCGACATGTTTACCACCCTGATAGGCTGGACGGGAGGTGATCTTCCACAGGACCGTATTATCGATGGTCTGGACCAGCGCGACTTTTTCGAAGGAAAGGATGAGCAGTCCGCCCGTGATGGATTCCTCTTCTGGAACGGAGAGCGTATGTATGGGGTCAAGTGGAAGGATTTCAAGATCGCCTATGTACTTCAAAAAAATATGTGGGATCCCGTGCTTGAATATGCTGTACCACACATCTACAACCTTAAAATTGATCCAAAGGAACGTGAGAATTTGATGGTCTATTATGGTTGGGTAGCGCAGCATGCAGCCAAAATATTGTATGAATTTCAAGCCAGTACAAAGGAAGAGCCACTGATCCCACCTGATGCACCCGTCGACTATAACCCATACAAAATAAAAGCGAATTCTTGAAGATTGCAAACGCTCTTCTAAACCAGCAATTCTTGGTTGTAGTGATCATAAATATCCAGTATCTCACTCGACCAGGAGTAAACTGAAGCCGATGAAAGTGAAGAACTGCAGGTCTCGGGTGTATACAGCCCGGTAGAAGTTCTGCGCCGAAAAGATTTCGCTGAATTCACAATCGAAGAATTTGAAACCGCTAAAGGTGCGATATGATAATATGTCAGTTGAAAATACTTTTTTCAAAATAAACTACTTATGCTCTCGCTTCACCATTGAAGATCTTTACTAAGCCTTGAAGTTGCATTGACCGATAAATACATACCAATAGATTTTTTTGAGTGGGATTTGGTCGATTTTGTGTCCAGAAACAGCTTATCCATTTTTTCAAGTTAGGAGGATAGAATAATGGCTAGAGTAAAGAAATCTATAAAAATCAATGCTCCTGTAGAAAAAGTATTCGCGTATGTAAATAATCCAAAAAACCTGCCAGAAATCTGGCCAAGCTTAGAAAAGGTACATAATATTAAAGAACTGCCAAATGGAGGCCACAGCTTCGATTGGGAATATAAGATGGCTGGAATGCACTTAAAGGGTTCAAACAAAGTTGTTGAAGTTGTCCTCAACGAACGTACTGTTTCAATATCCACTAGTGGTATTGAAAGTACATTAATATGGGAGTATCAAGCTGTGGAAGATGGCACGATATTTACTGACAATACTGAATACAAAATCCCTATTCCACTTATAGGTAAACTGGCTGAATCCTTCATAGCAAAAGTGAACGAGAATGAATCAGGGTATTCTTGGATAACCTGAACGCCAAAATGGAAGCTTAATGAGCGAATCACATTCAAAAAGTTCTCTTGTAAAACACTGATTTATTGTGGAGGATTATTATTACTTCGGTTTGTAATCCCCCAAATATGTGATTTACATCCGATTTCAACATAACTTCTCAAGCAATGTGTTGAGGCAACAACCCCCTTAATGCGTCAACCAAAGCATCCAAGTCTTCCCGGGTGTTATATCCTTGAACGGATATTCGAATGAAGGGTTGCCCATTCCATTCGAAACAGGGCACTTCAATTCTGTACTGCTCGAGAAGTTTTGCCTGAAATTTTTCTATATCCCGCGAAATTGGCAAACGGGCAGCCGCCATCTGCACATGTGGCTCTGCCTCAGGGGAATACGCACAGGGCAATCCTGTCAATTCATGGATCTTCTGAAGGCCCTCCTTTAGGATTTGCCGGCACCTTCTCTGGACTTCCGGCCAGTTGTGTTGCTCCTGAAACTGGATCGCGGCCGGAACAGACAGGTACGCAGACGGATCATACGTGCCTGAATATTCCAGGTAATCCAGGTAGCCCGAACCTGAGGTGAACGGCGAATTCTCTCCCCACCCCCAACTGACAACCAACGGCTCCACCAGAGATTGCAACTCGCGGCGTGTGTATAAAAATCCTGCTCCCTTCGGACTCAGCATCCATTTGTGACAGTTCCCAATATAGAAATCCGGATCAATTGCTTTTATGTCAAGCGGGATTTGCCCGGGTGCGTGCGCGCCATCAATAATAGTCAATATCCCTGTCTGGCGCGCTTTCTTGCTGATGATATCAACCGGCATACGCACAGCAGTTGGGGAGCTGATATGGCTGATGAAGACCGCCTTTGTTTTAGGTGTCACCCCTTGCCAGAATTGTTCGGCGACGTCCATAGATGAGACCAATGGTAAAAGAATGGACTGCCTGACCAGTTTTGCGCCGTTCTTACTCCCCACAAAATTCCACACGTTCTCGCAAGCCCCGTATTCGTGATCCGTGGTTAGTACCTCGTCCCCGGATTCAAGGACAATGAACGGGCAATAATATTGACGCCAAAGGTGGCGTTGGGAACGTAAACCAGATCATCCGCATCCGCGTTCAGGTAATTACCTAAAGATTGACGCGCCCCTTTCAGCTCAGCCAGCATTTCCCTGGCGATGAACTGCACCGGCTGGCGCTCAAGCCGGGTCTGCCAACTTTGATAAGCGTCCAGCACCGGTCGGGGAGTCGCTCCAAAAGACCCGTGGTTGAGGAATACAATATTTCGATCTAAGAGAAAGTGTTCTTTCATAATAGAAATATTTCAACAGTGCCGCAGCCAATCATGGACTGCTGCTTTGTTCCCTCTTTGAAATGAATAAGTCGACTTCCTTCAGCAGCGCCTTTTTCTTCTGTTCACTGAGAAATGACGCCTCGAATGAATTCTTCACCAGCCGAACGATATCGTTTTCGTCTAAATTTAACCCTTTATATACTGCGAAAAAGTTCTCATTAACATAACCCCCAAAATAAGCCGGATCATCCGAGTTTACGGTAGCGCAGATTCCAAGGTTCAGCAATTGTTTCAGATCGTGCTGCTTTATTGACTCAAAGACATGCAGTTTTACGTTTGAAAGCGGGCACACGGTCAGGGGGATTTGGGTTTTAACCAGTCGGTCGACCAACTTTTTATCCTCAATACAGCGCACACCATGGTCTATCCGGGACACCTTGAGCAGGTCCAGCGCTTGCCAGATATATTCTGGGGGACCCTCCTCGCCAGCGTGAGCGACTGTTAAATATCCCATTTCTCGTGCCTTATCAAATACTTGCACGAACTTTGAAGGCGGGTTGCCGAGCTCAGATGAATCCAATCCGACCGCTATGATCCATTCTTTAAAGGGCTGCGCCTGGTTTAACGTCTCCATCGCCTCTTCAGAACTCAGGTGCCGCAGGAAGCACATGATCAGTTCCGACGTGATACCGAGTTTCACCTCTGCGTCTTCCAGGGCGCTGTGGATACCTTTGATCACTGTGCTGAACGTAATGCCTCTGTTAGTGTGAGTCTGTGGATCAAAGAATATCTCAGCATGGCGCACATTTTGTGAACTCGCTTTCTGAAGATAAGCCCAGGTCATGTCGTAAAAATCTTGCTCCACTTGAAGTACCCTCGCGCCCTCATAATAAATATCCAGGAAAGATTGCAGGTTTGAGAACTTATATGCCTCGCGCACTTCCTCAGCCGACTTATACGATAATTTAATCCCATTTCGCACGGCAATCTCAAACATCATCTCCGGTTCTAATGAACCCTCAATGTGCATGTGCAGCTCAGCCTTCGGAATCTCGCGGATGAACAACTCTTTCATATTCACACTCCTTTAAAAAGTCAAATCGCTTTCACTTGTACAGAAAATGTACTTACTTTTATATTATATTTTGTTCTCCCCATACCAGGCCGCTCTAATTTTCAATAAAACAGAATCGTTATATATTCTTATTCAGCGGAAATCTGATTTTTCTCAACTTCCACCCACATCTGCTCGCCATCCGTGCTCACCCTGACCCAACCGTTCAAATCTGTTCGCTTGATCGGATACCCATCCGCAGCACGCAGCGTCGCCTGGTCGGGCAGGCCGTCATAATCATCCGCGGCGACACTCAGCAGGATTAACTGCGGGTTCCAGTGAGCAACCCATTCCGCTGTGTTCAGCGGCGCGTACCCGCTCTCGGAGAGCAGTAATACCGATACAGGAGCCAGCTCTTTATTGGTAAACAAATCATCCATCGTCTCAAAGTCCATCCCAACCGGCAGGAGGGCGCTGAATTTTCCCCACCTCAATTGCAAGACAGCCCCACGGCTGCACACCTTCAGCACTTCCAGTTTTGCGCCTGCTCCAAGCTCTAAACTTTGCCCGCTCTCCGCCGAAATATACGGTATTTGATTTCTTGCCAGCACACGCCGCAGCTCTCTAGCGCTGTAAGTGCCGGCTTTCGAACCCGCCCATAAAACCTGGTCGGGCGGGAAGCGTTCCACTGTCCGCGGCAGAGCCCGATCTGCCCCTCACCCGCCGCAGCCACCACCAGAAAATCCAGCCTGCGCCTCGCCAGCGGCAGGCGCCTGCCCAGGGCATCCGACAGCATGTTTGGACTTGGCCCACCGTCTATCAGCAGATTGCGCCCGGTAGGCGTCTGCACCAGGATGCCGTCCCCGCTGCCCACATCTAACAAGGTTATATGCAGTTTTCCATCCGGCGCGGCCAGCGCTGCCCGCCAAACGACCCCAGCCAGTACACCTAAAATGACCACTGTTATGGACGCATAGAGCAGGTAATTTACATTTTCTAACTCCAATTTCTGGCTGGCCCAATGCTTGATATGCCTCCCCAGAAAAGTCCAGCTGAACAAAATTCCATAAAACAAAAGCACGACAAAAAGGGTTACCTCCCCGAGCGCAAAAACACCCCCCGGTATCTGTCGCAAATAACTCCACCGCCCGGATTGTGTAGGCTGCAAAGGGCCAGGCAAGCAGCGCGGCATGCTCGCCCTAGGGGATGGTAGAGCATGCCCAGGATCACAGCCGCCCCGCCAAGGATCATCACCGGCGGCTGCACCGGCAGGATGGCAGGGTTGGCGACCAGGGAGACCAGCGAAAGCCGCTGAAAGTGGTAGACCACAACCGGCAGGGTGGTTAAAATCGCCGCGAAAGTGATCAATATATACTCGGTCACCGGTCGGGCGGTACGCCTGGCTGCCTCCAATGAAAGGCGTGGTGAAGCCAGCCTGATATAACCTTTCGTCAAAGGTTCGCCGTACAGCAGCAATCCCAGGGTAGCCATAAAAGATAGTTGAAATCCAACATCCCACAACACATGCGGATCGAACATCGCCATAAGCGCCGCAACAAATGCCAGCGTGTTTAACCCGTCCTGCTTGCGGCCCAGCAGCGCTGCTGCTAAAGCCAGGCCTCCCATAATCGCCGCCCGAACCACTGCCGCTTCTGCCCCGACAAAGACCGTGTACAGTCCGATCAATACAGCCGTGATCAGCGCAGCATAAAAACGGCGCCTTCTTCCCAGAATTAGGATAAAAACAAAAATAAAGAATGCCGATAGGATCGTGATATTAAAACCGGATATGGCGATGATATGCGAAGTGCCAGTATCATTGAATGCATCCTGGACATCCTGCGGGATCCCCGTCTCAATCCCCAGCAGATATGCCAGCCAACAGCGATGCTTCCGGATCTGGGAACAGCATGTAAACCATGTCAAGCGCTTCTGCGCGCTTGCGGTAGATCGCCCCTCTTATCGGATTTCCCTGGTCTCGCAGCAGGGTGCGTGCCCGTGCCCTTGACATATAAGAATATACGCCCTGGTGCGCCAGATACTCCCTGTATGAGAATTCCTCTTGTTCCGGCGGCGTAACCAGGTCGCCTTCTATCCGCACCCGGTCGCCGTACCGCCAGCCTCCCTCACGAGGAACTCTTGCTAACAATAGTCCATCTACGGGTGTGAAGGTTAATTGACCAACCACATGCAGTTCTTCCGCCCGTACTTTCAAATTGGTGTACTGGTCGCGTTCATCTGGCGGCTCTACTAATACACCCTGTACCACATATTCCGTCCCGGTATCGTTATACCAGGCGATAAAACTCGAATTAATGGTTGGTTGGGCGGATTGGAAACGAACCGCTCCTAAAATCAGGGCCGCCAGGAGCAGGGAATAGGGGACCGCAAGATCCGGCAGGTCTGGCAGGTTTGGCAAACGGGAATAAAAGTCGTTGAACCGTCGTTTTGCCGCCTGGTTCACCAGGAATAAAACGCAAGCCAGCCCAAACAGCGCCAGCCAGATCGTCAGTGACAAATCCAGCAGCTCACCCAGCAGTATCCCACCCAGAAACGCCAGCGAGAGCCAGAATAAAGGCATGCACTTTCTCCGTTTTTCTTATAGAGAACAAATCACATTTACGGCATACCAATAAAAATACTTTTAATAAGTATTAAGATTTTACCAAAATCGGGACACAAAAATGTTCATAAAAATTTGGAATACGATCAAACCTGTAGCCAATCTGGTAGGTATTTCATGTAAATAATATGGATCTTTCACGAAACTAAAAAAGAAACAGGCCTAAAACCCGCGCCTGTTTCTTGCCAATATTATTTATTGAATCGCTGGAAATCCAGTTGCCGGTTCAATTATTTGTGCGGACCGCCTGCGCCAGGGTCTGTAAGGTGGCAAACCGTACATACCTCGATAGTTCCCGCATGCCCTTGCAGCGCCGTTGACTGCAGGTTATCCCTGCCATCACGGCTCGGCAGTATCGCATGCGTGCTGTTGTGGCAGCTTTCGCAGTACAAACCGCCGTGTCCCTTTGAGAAACGGAACAGGGTATCCGGATTCTCGGCATGCTGCGCGTCGTGACAATCATCGCAGCGCGGTTCATCCATCCAGGGTGTCCGGTCTTCATCGCTCAAGGCTTCCATGCCTCCCACGTGACAGTCCGTGCAGGTCATATCGTAATCGTTCGCCATTGTGCCGCGTAAGCACTTCGTATCCGGACCTGGGTGGCAGTCATAACAATCATTCGCTCTTTCCTTATGCTTCTCGTGCATAACCGCTGATAACGAGGGCAGTTCCGGATCGCCAGGTTTACCGAGGGCCGGATCGGCATGGCAGTCAGCGCACAGCACAGGATCCCCAGATGCGGCTTGCGCCGCTAGATTTGTTTCAGCCTCATCATCGTGCCCCAGCAGGATGTTCATGCGGAAATTATTTGGATCCGGTTTGGTATGGCATTTATCGCAGCGCATTTCGCTCGACACCGGGGCAACCACATCCGATTGAGCTAACAAGTTTCCCGTTAGATCCTTCACTTCAATCTTCGCCAGCTGCAGGTACTCCGGCGTTGACAGGTCGCTGTCAGAGTACTCCGTCAATGGGATGCCATCCGCCTCGAAATGATCTGTTTTGAAGTCCATTTCCCCTGACAGCCCTTTACCAGTCAAACCTACATTCGGTGCCAAGTTCACTCCAAACAGCTTATCCTCATAGTCCCAGAAATTTGTCTTGCCCACAGAGTATGTATTATCAGGAAAACTGTATTCGACTTCGACGCCTGAGGTTAGGATCTCCGGTGGGTCTCCACGCTGGACAACCTGTGCCCACAATGTGTTGTAGGGAGGCAGTACAGCCATCACTGAATAATCCAGGTCATAACAATGCATCCCCAGATCGTTCCACCCAATTACAACATATTCATCGTTTTCGGCTGGTGCACCGCTCTTCGAGACGAATGGAATATATGTTTCGATCCCCCCGGTCGCATCCACGGAAGAAATTTGAACGAGCGCCAATCCAACAAAACAAATTACAAAAAATCCCAATCCGATATACAACCAGTAACGCTTTGTTTTAAACATAAGTCGGCTCATAAATTTTTGCAACCTCCGTTATTTCTTCAACTACGTTGGAAGCGAAATCATACCAAATACCTACAAATCTTGGCTTAAAGATGAGAAAAGGCCGATTAACATCCAATTAAGATATGGCATAATATTAATAAATTGGCTATACTATAAGCTGGTTTTACCTGTATAGAAAATATCTTTTGCCAGGTTGGCAATAATATTCAAGCAAGTTTATAACAAGAATCTGGAGGAAAGCCTTGACACTCATCTTGCTCGTTGACGACGAACCCTTAATAACCGATTCACTAACCTACAGCTTGCAGCGCGAGGGCTTCGATGTTGAGGCGGCAGCAGACGGCCTTTCGGCCATTGAGGCCGCCGAGAGATTGAATCCTGACCTGATTGTGCTCGATCTGATGCTGCCAGATATTAGCGGGTTTGAGGTCTGCCGGCGGCTCAGAGCGACCACGTCAACCCCCGTCATCATGCTTACTGCGCGCGGTGAGGAAATCGACCGGGTGTTGGGGCTGGAAGTAGGCGCTGACGACTACCTGGCAAAACCTTTCTCGTTCCGAGAACTACTCGCTCGTATCCAGGCTACTTTGCGCCGGGTTGCCCTGGATAGGCGCACATCTGAAGCAAAGCCTATGTCGCTTCGTTTGCTCAACCTCGATCCAAGTGCCCGGCGGGTTTTTAAAGACGAAAAGGAACTCCAATTGTCAGCTCGCGAGTTTGATCTCTTGGAAATCTTGATGAAGAATTCTGGGCGTGCAATGAGCCGCGACGATCTGCTCAAGCTTGTTTGGGGTGAAGAATGGGTGGGTGACTCGCGCACCCTGGACGTACATATCCGCTGGCTGCGTCTGAAAATTGAAGACGATCCTGCCAGCCCGAAGTATATTCAGACTGTGCGCGGTTACGGTTACCGTTTCGCAGGAGCTGAGGAATTGTCTTAACTTTTCCTTCAAGAGGAAACTTAGCCTTTATATGAAGCTGACCCAGACCCTCAATACGCGTCTCGTTTTATCCCACTTGCTTGTATCTATAGTCAGCATTGTTCTAATGGCTGCTTTCGCAGGTAGATCAATTTATAACGCGTCCATTGCCGAAGCCGAACACTCCTTGCAGGGCCTGGCTTTTGCCGCTGGAAATGCCCTTGAGCTTCCCATCCAGGAATTTCGAGCTGGCCGTGTCGAAGGGAGCTTCATCGAGAATTTACTGGTTCAGATGTTTGCAGACAGCCCGGAGATTACCTTTACTGTGTACTCACCTGATGGCTCCCCTATAGCAGACAGCCGCGGAGCGCTCCCCAAAAGAGCCGGCAGAGGCAGTAACCCAGAAGTATGGGAGGCGCTGGAGGACGAAACCGGAAGAGGCGTTGCTACCCGCTTGAATCCCCAGGGAAAACAGATTATGTATATGGCGGTACTCGTTCAGCGCGAAATTGAAGTAACCGCTATTCTCAGGCTCGGTCTGCCGCTAGAAGCCGCACAGAATGCCGCACGGCAGTCGTTATTGATCCTGTTGGGTGTAACCCTGCTGATCGCGGTCGGCGTGAGTTTTTTTGGTTGGTATTTAGCCAAGAACCTTGCGCGCCCAATACAGGTGCTCACCCGGGCTGCTGAAAATATGGAAATCGGCGATCTTGGGGTGCGCGTGGAGCCATCCGGCCCATACGAAATGCGGCGTCTGTCGGAAGCCTTCAACAAAATGGCCAGCCGTTTGCAGGCCAATGTTACCGAACTGCGCGCTTTCGTCGCCAACGCCAGCCACGAACTTCGAACGCCGCTCACAGTAGTGAAACTGCGCGCCGAAGCCCTGCAGGACGGCGCCATGGAAGACCCGGATATCTCCAAACGTTTTATGGGTGAAATTGAACACGAGGTCGATCGACTGGTGCGCATGGTAAATGACCTGCTCGATCTTTCGCGTATGGAAGCCGGGATGGACACCGAACAGCCCAAATTGATAGAAATGAGCACACTCGCCGCTGAGGTCTACGAAACTTTTAAAATTAGAGCCGATCGTGCCGGGGTGAACCTGGATTGTGATATCGAGCCAGACTTACCACCCGTGATGGGCAATGAAGATCAACTGATGCGCGTGTTTTATAACCTGCTCGACAACGCCATTAAGTACACCCCCAACGGCGGTAAAGTGGAATTGAGCGTTAAAAGGACCCAACCAAATGGCTACATTCGGACACAAGTGAGCGATAATGGCCAGGGTATTGCTCCCGAACACCTACCCCACGTATTTGAACGTTTCTACCGCGTTGAAACCACACCAGCCCGCAGCGGTATGGTCAGAGGCAGCGGTTTAGGGTTGTCGATAGCCAAGTCAATCGTTGAGAACCACGGCGGGGTGATGGGTGTCGCCAGCGAGATCGATTCGGGTACCACGCTCTGGGCTGACCTGCCAGCCGCAGGCGTGTAGCTCGATTGATTATCTGCCCTTCCAATCAGGATCCCGTTTATCAATAAAAGCCGACATGCCTTCTTTCTGGTCGCTTGTAGAAAACAAGAAATAAAAAGCGCGGCGCTCATCTGCTATTCCATCTGTTAATGAAGTATCGAAGGCCTTGTTGATCGTTTCTTTGGCTAGCTGGATTGCAACCGGCGCTCGCTCAGCAATCTCACCCCCCAGTTTAACCGCCTCATCCAGGTAGTCCTCCACTGGCGCCACCTTGTTGACCAATCCAAGTTGAAGCGCCTCCGCTGCGCTCAACATGCGGTTGTTTAATATCATTTCCATGGTTACTGCTTTTCCCACCGTGCGGGCTAGCCGCTGGGTGCCGCCCGCCCCAGGGATTACTCCCAGGTTGATCTCAGGTTGTCCAAAGCGTGCTGTTTCAGAAGCGACAATCATGTCACATGACATCGCCAGTTCATTTCCTCCCCCCAAACAGTAACCCGAGACAGCCGCAATAATTGGTTTCGAGATCCCCCGGATGCGGTCAAACAAAGCTATGCGATCTTCTAACAGCATCTCCGCAGCCGTTTTCTCAGCCATCTCTTTGACATCCGCGCCTGCTGCAAAGGCGCGCTCGCTGCCGGTTATAACCATCGCGCCGGTTGAACCGTCTGCGTCAAATCTCTCCAGCGCGTCCATTATTTCACCCAACATCTGATTGTTCAAGGCGTTCAACGCCTGCGGGCAATTCAACCGCACTATTCCAACATTGTTTTTAATCTCCGTGAGTATCGATAAGTTTTCCGTCATAGTCCACTCCAATGTAATCAGTTCCGAATACGATTAGATTTTTGTCTCAAGCCCTCAGACATTTGCTTGATTTTCCTGTTCTGCCAGCTGTTTAATATGCGCTTTAAGATGCGCCAGGTTCTGTTCCAGATACCACTGCACGGTGTGTATCCCCGAGCACTGGTACCGCCCGGTTCGGTTCCAATCCTTCAATGACATATCACAAAGCATATCAAACAATAGTCTGTGGTTTCCTTGTAAATCGCTGATTATCTCGTGCAGATGTTCTTCATTGTTTTCAATTTCCTCTCTTTTCTCCACGTCCTCAAACACCCCCAGTTCAGTCTGTTCACCAACCAGCACACGCTTTATGAACGGCAGGAAATAGCGCCCTTCCACATCTCGCATATGAGAGAAAATGTGGTGGGCGTTCCAGCCTGTGCCCTCCTGAAAATGATTGAGTTTTTCCACGGTTAACCTTTCTGCGATACTTTCGACTTCAGCCCCTATCTCTTGATATTGTTTTATCAAGCCGCGCCGGTAGTTGGCTAATTCTTCCATGCTTATTTGACTCCCGCTCCCTTATGTATCGACACGATTTATCGCCACCTTTAATTACACGCAGGGACTTCTCCCTGGTTGTTCTGGGCATTCAGAGGTAGACCGAAATACGGCGAAAGGTCCAGTGTGTTTTCGATCTCCAGTTCATTGAGAAATCCACCCGAACCATCGTCTTTAACAAGCGAAAAATGCAGGTGCACACCCACGGGGTTGCCTGGAGTGCCGGAGTAATTCCCCTGGTACCCCAATAACGTCCCGGCCTCAACATAAACTTCGTTGCTCCCTGGCGGGAATTCAGCTGCGATTAAGGATTTGCCATCCGGGTGGGCCATGTGGGTATAGTATGCCCATATCTGCTGTCCTGGGTGCAGCGGATCCTCGGGGATGCGGATAATCACGCTTGATTTCCAATCTGGCAGCCGAGTAAGATAACCTGGATATGCCGCAACAATAGCGCTTTCCCCGGCTGGCTTACCGCTGAAAATATCAATCCCCTGGTGCCTGTGGCCAATTCGGAATAAATCGTTCCATAAATACCCGATAAAGCCGTCCGCTGGCAGGATAAACGGGGCCTCGCCACAGCGTTGGCCTGCCTTGAC
This sequence comes from uncultured Chloroflexia bacterium, assembly GCA_963753725.1. GTDB lineage: Bacteria > Chloroflexota > Anaerolineae > Anaerolineales > UBA4823 > CAVWDI01. The sequence continues at coordinate 207,050 of CAVWDI010000023.1, forward strand.
CATCCAATCCGGCCGTGAAAATGGGTCGCGCAGCCAGGCCATGACCAGCGCAGTCCGCGAGTCGCTAACTCGAAACACCCGTAAGGCAAGGTAACCTGTGGTAAGCAGCAGGATTATAACCAGACCAATAATCCAAATTGTTGGCGAGCGCCGCCTAGCGTAATAATTATTTCTATTCAGATTCAAAACTGTCCTGCCTGAATTTGCGGATATTTTCTAATTCGTCTTCTTTGTGGTCAGCAAAGTACAAACCAATCTGACCGTCGGTCATTCGCTGCAGCAATTTACCGGCAGCCTGCCCTCCGGGGACCCTAATGCCCGCTCGGCATCTTTTTGAGAATCAAAAAATAACTCGTGTATCTGAGCGTACTGGACCTCGCCGAACAGGGTTTTGTCAATTCTGCTGGTCGCTTCACGGCGCAGTCCAGGCATCTTCTCAACCAGGTGCAGAAATTGCGGCCAGGCGGCTTCAAATTCATCCCAATCAGCAAGCGGTTTAAAAAGAATTACTAATTTATACATACGATTTTTTTTGCTCCAGGTCTCATTATACACTCAGGAAAGGGGGTATTGGCGGTATTCAGATTCGTGGTATTATAGCGAATATGGAGCATTCCTATGGAAGATAAAATCACAATCATTGAAGGACCTCCCCCAACATTTGAAGCCGTACCCGAAGGATGGGTGCTCAGCTTAAGCGAAAGCCCCCTCCTGTCCGATATCGCCCTCACGCGCCTTCGAACGTTTAACGGGCCAGCCCTGGTTGAACGTTGTTACCGGGCCTGGAGCCAGAGCAAAACAATCCACCTGGAATTCAAGAACGAGGAAGGATTGGAATACGCAGCCCCCATTATGGCCGCCCGTGCGGTAGAGAACGAAGATGGTCATATGTTATTGTTGTGGGTACGTCTCGACAAAGAGGAAATCGAAATGGAAATCGACTTCGACGACGATTTGGGAGACGATATCGACGACGATTTTGGTCCATATAATTTGTAAATTCAGCGCAGCACAAACATAAAGGATTGTCCAATTTCTAACCAGAACAATCCTTTTTTTTATCCCCTGGTTTCAAAAAATAAGTGCGAAAGAATGTCCTGAGGATATCTCATCAAGTGCTTTTAAATAAATACCTGATGGTACACATTTACACGTTTATTCAATTTAATTTCATCTCAAGATGATCCTCTAGAATTTGATGAAGGGCTGAATTTATTATTAAATTCGATTAGAAAATCAGGAAATATCCCGAATTGGATTGCATGCATTTCTAATTCCTTTGCTGCTCTCACGTTATCAAGCGAATCATCCACGAATAAACAATCACTTGCCGGTAAATTCAATTCCCTCAGACAGGTTTTATATATTTCGCTGTCCGGCTTGTTTACGCCTACTTCACATGAAAATACCAGTACATCAAATAACTCAAACCAGTTGAATTTACTTCTCATATATTCCAGTACATCCATTGGCATATTGGAGATGACCGCTGTTTTGAAAAAAATATCCCTGTTTTCTGAGATGAACTGGATCACTAAATCATTATTTTTTGTCCAACTGGCTATATCTTCTTGAATTAAATAGGGGATATATTCGGTTTTCAACTCAAGCCCAAATTCACCCAGCACATTCATCCAGAATTGTTTTGCCCTTATCTGCCCGTTATCCAAATCCCCCCGCAAGCTTAAGTAAACTTGCATAAAATCATCATGCTCTAAATTCAATGTCTGCAGGATATTGTTCACATTTTCTGATCTCTGCGGCAGGCTTATCACCCCGCCATAGTCGAGAATCAGCGCTCTTATTTTTGTTTTACTCATGTGATTTCTGAAATAATGGATAAACCAACACCTATTATAAAATCCTGCCCACTCAACACACCCTTGTTTTGAATCGCATTATTATATACGCCTGTTTGGGTGATCACCTTTTCCAGGCTTTTCTTCTAACCTGCATTGGAGAAAGACCGGTCGCCTGTCTGATACGCCGCGAAAAATGGTTGCGGGTCTTGAATCCACACCTTTCAGAAATGATGCTGACCGATAATCCACTTTGCTCAAGCAGTTCTATACCCAGAGCAATTCGCCTTTCCCACAAATAAGCTATCGGCGTTTTATTGGATTGTTTTCTAAACACTCTTATTAAATGGGCGGGACTCACCGCCACCGCTTCCGCAATAGAATCCAGGCATAATTCACTTCTTAAATTCGATTCTACATAACGCTGCGCGCATTCTACAATTGATTGCGGCGGCGCCCCTCTTGGGTCTCCACACAGGTTCTCTGCTTCTCCAATATAACGCCACAACATCTGGATACCCGTAGTTTTTAACATATCCTCCGTTGTAGATAAAGGCGACCTGCGCAGTGATAACATTTCCTTCGTCAAACGCTTCATTTCCGTTGATAACGGGATCTTTCTAGGAAGGCGGTGCAGCCTTTCGTTCAACTCCTGTGGGATATCTGGCAGCGCTATATGAATATAACTGTGCCTGGTCTTGTTAGTTTTAGAAAATACAAACTGTTCTTCATGCCCCGGAAATAGGATTGATATGCTGTCCGCCTCAGCGATGTGTACTTGCTGGTCAATGCAAACCATCATCGAGCCGGCATGTATCATCACCAGCTCAATTGTAGGCTGTATCCTCGGTCCGAGCCTCCCGCCAGGCGGGTAAACTATCTCACCAGCTTTCACATATTGCGGCCAGATGATAGTACTGTCCATATTCTCTCCGATTTCTACTTGCGAATCCCAGATATAGGGATGATAATTTCAGACACCACTACCAGAAAAAAACTTGCTAATATGGTAACAGGTGTAAATTTAAGATACCTGTTTGTACACTAATTATAACGTCACATTTCCATAAACCATGAATCGTATTTTTTATCTCCGGCAAACCCTAAAACTATTGTGATCGGCACAGGAAGGAGTGAAAATATAAGGACCATTTTTCCCAATATCCACCCACTAAAATAAACCATAGTTACAACACACTGCTGCAAATGGTTTAAAGAATTTCTAACTTTACGGAGGAGAGAAAACATGAAAACTCGCTTTTGGTACCTGATGATTGTCTTGTTGGTGCTCGTCGCCATCTCAGCCTGTGGGCCTGCTGCAACCGAAGAAGCAGCGCCTGCCGAAGAGGCAGCCCCAGCAGAAGAAGCTCCAGCCGAAGAGGCTGCGCCTGCTGAAGAAGAACCAGCTCCTGAAGGTGGCGGAGCATACGTCGTAGGCTACCTGGTCCCCAACTCGGCAGAAGGTCAGATCATGTTCATGGAGAGCTTCAAGCGCTACGCTGAAGATCTCGGCATGGATGTTATCGACGTCAACGCCGATAACAACGTCGAAGAGCAGGACCGCCAGTGCAGCGACCTCATCGCTCAAGGCGTGGACGCTCTGGTTACCGTCCCCGTCGACAGTGAAGCTATCGTCGCTTGCGTCGACCGCGCCACAGAAGCCGGCATCCCCGTCTTCGGCATCGACCGCCAGCCTTTCAGCGCCGATACCGTCATGACCATCATGTCCAACAACTACCAGGCCGGTCAGCAGGGAGCCCAATGTGTTGTCGAACGCTTGACTGAGAAGTACGGCGAACCTACCGGCACCGTCCTGGAAATCACCGGCGACTTGGGCACCAATGTCGCCCAACTGCGCGGCAACGGCTTCAATGACGAGATGGCCAACTATCCCGATATCGAAGTCATCACCCAGCCAACCGACTGGCTGCCTGAAACAGGCGCAGATGTCGTACAGAGCACGCTTGCTGCTGAGCCCGAACTGGACGCTGTCTACTGGCACAGTGACTTCACCGGCGCTGGCGTTATCCCCGCCATGGAAGAAATCGGTTTCCTCAAGCCTGTCGGTGAAGAGGGTCATATCTACGTCTGCGGTATCGACGGCGACCCGGCTTCTCTTGACAGAATTAGGGCCGGTTCCCAGGATGCCACCGTCAACCAGCCTATGCTCGACTTTGGTGTGCTGGCTGAGTTTGTCAAGAAGTATCTGGACGGCGAAGAACTCTCCACCGGCACCTATGAGCAGGACGGCGCCATGTGGTCACCCGCAGAGATCGAAGATACAGAGTACGGCTTGACCATGCTGCTGGGCACCTGGTTGATCACCCAGGATAACGTCGAAGACCCAACCCTGTGGGGTAATTACTCTCCAGGTGGTGAGGCTCCCACAGAGGAAGAAGCAGAGCCAGAACCAGAAGCGGCCGAAGCTTACGCGGTTGGTTACCTGGTTCCCAACTCAGCGGAAGGTCAGATCATGTTCATGGAGAGCTTCAAGCGCTACGCTGAAGACCTCGGCATAGATGTTATTGACGTCAACGCCGATAACAACGTTGAAGAGCAGGACCGCCAGTGCAGCGACCTCATCTCTCAAGGTGTTAACGCCCTGGTTACCGTCCCCGTCGACAGTGAAGCTATCGTCGCTTGCGTCGACCGCGCCACAGAAGCCGGCATCCCCGTCTTCGGCATCGACCGCCAGCCTTTCAGCGCCGACACTGTCATGACCGTCATGTCCAACAACTACCAGGCCGGTCAGCAGGGCGCCCAATGCGTCGTGGATCGCCTGACTGAGAGGTATGGTGAACCCACCGGCATCGTCCTGGAAATCACCGGCGACCTGGGCACCAATGTCGCCCAACTGCGCGGCAACGGCTTCAATGACGAGATGGCCAACTATCCCGATATCGAAGTCATCACCCAGCCAACCGACTGGCTGCCTGAAACAGGCGCAGACGTTGTGCAAAGCACATTGGCTGCTGAGCCCGAACTGGACGCTGTCTACTGGCATAGTGACTTCACCGGCGCTGGCGTTATCCCCGCCATAGAAGAAATCGGCTTCCTCAAGCCTCTCGACGATGAAGATCATATCTTCATCTGCGGCATCGACGGTGACCCGGCCTCCCTCGACAGAATCAGGGCCGGTTCCCAGGATGCCACCGTCAACCAGCCTATGCTCGACTTTGGTGTGCTGGCTGAGTTTGTCAAGAAGTATCTGGACGGCGAAGAACTCTCCACTGGCATCTATGAGCAGGACGGCGCTATGTGGTCACCCGCCGAGATCGAAGACACCGAATACGGCTTGACCATGCTGCTCGGTACCTGGTTGGTCACCCAGGAAAACGTCGAAGACCCAACCCTGTGGGGTAATCAGTAAAAAAATCTTTTAATCAGAATCTTCAGGTCACTGGGAAGGTATTAATTAACCACCTTCTCAGTGACCTATCTTTGGGAGCGAATTATGCCGCAGCCCGAAAAAGACTCTAACCCAATCCTTCTCGAGGCATTGGGAATCAAGAAATCATTCCCGGGCGTTACCGCTTTGGACGATGTTTCATTTACCCTAAAACGGGGAGAGGTGCATGGACTGGTCGGTAAAAATGGTGCCGGTAAATCTACCCTGATTAAAATAATTTCGGGGATATACACACCCGACGAGGGGGAAATCCATTATGACGGCTTCGAGTACAGTTCAATATCGCCTGGGGAAGCCTTATCGCTCGGCATCCAGGTTGTTCCCCAGGAGCAGCAGTTTCAACCTTATCTAACCGTAATAGAAAACTTCTTTGTCGGCAATTGGCCAACCACAAAGATGGGCTTGGTGAATACCAAAGAGGCGAAAAGGGTAACAAAGCAAGCTTTATCCCAATTGGATATTCATATCCCCGCAGAAAGACTGGTCGGAGATCTTACGCTCGTCCAACGTCAAATTTTGGCGATCGCCAAAGCCATCTTCTCTAATGCCAAATTGATCATTCTCGATGAACCTACTCCATCGTTAACCTCCAGCGAAATTGACCAGTTATTTGGTTATGTTAAAGATTTAGCCAGCAAGGGGACATCGTTCATTTACATTTCCCACTATTTGAACGAGGTGTTCGAGGTGTGTGATCGTGTGTCAATCTTGCGTGATGGTATGTTGATCCATACCAGTCCTACCGAAGAACTTACAACGCCGCAATTGGTCGAACACATGATCGGAGGAACGGTCGACCTCGTTCCCGAACGAAGCACAAACATCGGTGAAGAGATTTTTAATGTGGAAAGTCTCTCTGATCACAGCCACTTTCACGATGTGAGTTTCTCGCTGCGCCGGGGCGAAATTGTAGGCATCGCTGGATTGCTAGGCTGCGGGAGTTTTGAATTGGCGAAAGCTCTTTTTGGTGTTATCCCCATAACCAGCGGCAGGATTGAAATTGATGGGGAAAAAGTTCGTATAAACTCGCCCGAGGCAGCCTTAAATAGCGGCATTGCGCTGGTACCCGAAGACCGCCGCGGTCTCGGGGTGATATTGGGGATGTCAGTCGCCGAGAATATAAACGGTTCCATTCTCAAGCGCCTGGTAAACAAATTAGGACTGCTGCAGCCAAAACTGGAACGGGAGCATGCAAATAAATATATTGAACTGCTGGGTATCGCGACACCATCAATAAACCAGGAGGTCATGTCTTTAAGCGGTGGAAACCAGCAAAAAGTGGTTGTTTCCAGGCTGCTCAATGCCGAACCCCGTATCCTGATAATGTTAGACCCCACCGCTGGAATAGATGTAGAAGCCAAAGCTGAAATCCATAAGATCATGGGGCAGCTTGCCGCTGAAGGAATGTCCATTCTTTTCCTTTCCTCGGACATCGATGAGATACTCGACATGTCTGACCGCATATTGATCATGCACGAAGGCCTGATCATCAAGGAATATCCTCGTCAAGGGGTAAATAAACATCAAATCATGGTTGCTAGTGAAGGTTTTTCGGAGGATAAGCCCAATGACTGATGCTGTTGCTGAAAACAAATCATCAAAAAACATAAATATCGAACGCCGCGAGAGCCTGCTCCGGCTGCTGTCAAACCAGCTTATTTGGGTAGTGCTGATATTTTTCTTTCTAGTAATATCCTTAATTGAACCCAGGTTTTTGAGCAGGATCAATATCCTGAACATCCTTCTGCACTCCGCGGTCCTGGGAATTCTGGTCATCGGTGAAGTCTTCTGTCTCATACATGGAAAATTTGATCTCTCTATTGAATCGACCCTCGGTTTCACGGCAATGTTAGGCGCCATAGTTGTGCTCGACTTGGGAGTCAATCCATATCTCGCTATTATCCTTATGCTTGCTGTTGGTGTGTGTATTGGAGGGCTTAATGCCGTGATGATAAACCGCATTAAGATCGACCCTTTTGTCGTCACCCTCAGTACATTGATCATTTTCCGCGGGCTGACACTTGTGATCTCAAGCGGTGTAACAAAGTACGATTTTCCTCAAGAATTTCGAATATTCGCCGCCCACACTCAAAATGGATTGTTAGCAGCGCCAGTTATTATTATGCTCCTCTGTTATGCTGTTTTTCACATCATCCTATCAAGGACGGTTTTCGGCAGGCAGATATATTCTGTGGGCGGGAACGAGGATGCCGCCTTTGCAGCCGGTATTAACGTCAAATGGGTATCCTCTAAAGCCTTTCTCTTGAGCGGTTTCCTGGCGGCTTTGGGAGGCCTGGTGCTTTCCGCTCGCCTCAATTCAGCGCCGACAACCCTGGGAGAAGGTATGGTATTTGAGGTGTTTGCTGCCGCTGTTATCGGTGGTGTGAGTATGCAGGGCGGGCGCGGCAACCTCATCGGAGCCCTGGGAGGTGTACTGCTGATAAGTTCAATTGACAGCGCCCTCACCCTGACCAGAGTGTCATCATTCTGGGTCGAGACCTCAAAAGGTCTCATCCTGCTCGCGGCTGTGTTCCTGGATACGCTAAAAATCCGATTTATTCCAATACTCAAAGAACGCTGGCTGGCGGAAGGCTAGGAAAATGTCCTCAAGAGATCGCGTTCTGGTTGTAACCCAGCGGGGTACCCCGGACCGAATACCGCATTTCGAGTGGAGTTTTGATAAGCCTATCATCAAGGCTTTAACAAACGGTGGGGATTATGAAGATCTTATCGATCTTTATGATATCGACGCTGTTATGACGGGAGCCGATTACCGCAGGAAATCCATTGATAAGGATTTAACGCTCGATGAATGGGGGATTACGCAGGCCAAAGGGATGATGGAACACACCATTCCCGTTGACGAACTAGCCCCGATCAAAACCTGGTCAGACCTGAAAGGATGGAATCCGCCCGACCCGGACACCCCCGATCGCCTGGACTCATTCAAACGGCTTGTCGATCGATTCAAAGGTAAAAGGGCAATTTTTATTTATGTTCGGGATGTCTGGTCCTATCCGCGCGACCTGATGGGCTATATGGAGTTGTGTGTCGCTTGTATAGAAAACCCGGAATTGGTAGAAGCTGTCGTACAAAAAGGGCTGGAGCACAGTATTCGTATCGCAGAACTTGCTGCAGGTTTGGGGGCGGAACTCATTTTCACTGGAGATGACATCGCTGATAACCGCACCACACTCATATCTCCTGAAATGTGGGATGAAATTTTCGCCCCCAATTTTAAGAAATTGTCGGATGCTTTCCACAGTTTTGGACTGTACCATTGGAAACACAGTGATGGGAATATTATGCCTGTGCTCGATTCTCTGGTTGATGCCGGAATCGACGGCATCGATCCTATCGATCCCCTGGCAAAAATGAATCTGAGCGCTATAAAGTCGCAGTACGGTGATCGCATCGCCATAAAAGGAAATGTTGACTGCGTCAACACCCTGGTCAAAGGACCGCAGCAGGCTGTCGTAAAAGAAGTTAAAGATTGTATACTCGCAGCCGGAGAGGGTGGCGGGTATGTGTGTTCTTCAAGCAATTCGATTCATGCCGGCGTTGACCCGAAACTGTATAAGACCATGGTAGAAACAATCCACGCGTATGGCACATATCCACTTGACCTGGAGCGGTTGTCATCTGAGGATTAGTTTGATTTAATAGCAATTGCTTGGACGGAAAGGACGAGTTCGGGGGATGTTGAATAATTGTGGGCTCTATCCAATTTCTTGATGGAGGTTCTTTTCATGGCTGAAATGCTAACGAGTATCGCAATTGACATCGGAGCATCCGGTGGTCGGGTGATCCTGGGGCAATTTGATGGAAAACAAATAAAGATTGAAGAACTATATCGATTTCCAAACAGCCCAATACGAGTCGGGGAAAGCGTCTATTGGGATGCGCTTTACCTGCTCGAAGAAGTCAAAAGTGGACTGCGCCTCACCGCAAGAGAATATTGTCCTGAGCCGGCTTCAATTGGGTTAGACACCTGGGGTACGGATTTTTCCTTGATTTCTAAAAACGGTTCGCTGGTCGATAATCCTCACAGCTACCGCGATCCCCGCACGGACGGAATGATGGAAGAAGCCTTCAAAAAAGTATCCCGCCATGAGATTTACAGGCAGACCGGTGTGCAATTTATGCAGTTTAATCCGCTCTACCAGCTTTACTCAATGGTACTGAGTGAATCGCCCGATCTACAAATCGCCGACACCTTCTTGATGATACCCGACCTGTTTAATTATTGGCTCAGCGGGGAAAAGGTTTGCGAATTCACTAACGCCACTACCACCCAATTTTACAACCCGGTCAAGGGTAATTGGGCATACGATTTATTGGACTCTCTGAATATTCCAACCAGAATTTTCCCATCTATTCAACAGCCAGCCACTATTTTGGGTAATCTTTCCCCCTGGATGCAGGATGATACCGGGTTAAAAAACGTGCCCATCGTGGCTGTCGCTTCACACGATACCGCTTCAGCAGCCTGTGCAGTACCTGCCAGCCACAATAAGTATGCCTTCCTCAGTTCCGGAACCTGGTCGCTGCTCGGAGCAGAAGTATATCAGCCGGTCATAAATGAAACCGGGCTCAAACACAATCTCAGCTGCTATGGAGGGATTTGCGACACCTTTCTCGAGTGGAAAAATATTCAAGCATTATGGCTCTTGCAGGAATGCCAGCGAACCTGGTCCGAAAGCGGGTCGAATTATAGCCACCAGGATTTAATAAATCTTGCCAAAGCCTCCCAACCATTTTGCGCCGTCATTGACAGCGATGACCGCATTTTCCTCGACCCGGGTGACATGCCCTCCAAAATCCGGCTCTTCTGCGAACGCACGCACCAGCAGCCCCCGCAGACCCCGGGAGCAATCGTCCGCTGCATATTTGAAAGCCTGGCGCTGAAGTATCGCTGGGTCTTTGAAAACCTTCAAAAAGTTATCGGTGAGCAGTTGGATACCATTCACCTGGTTGGCGGCGGCTCTAAAAACAAGTATCTGGCCCAATTTACCGCCGATGCCACTGCCCGCCGCGTGCTGGCAGGACCCACGGAAGCGACCACCATTGGTAACTTAGTCGCCCAATTAATCGCACTGGGTCAGCTCAATTCTCTCGAGGGTGCCAGGGAAATCATTCGAAATTCGTTTGAAACCGACCTGTATGCGCCTCAAAATCCAGAAATTTGGGATGACCCTTACCAGATCTTTCTCGATTTAATGGCTGGTTAAATTTTTTTAGAAATATCAAACTGGACTCAATTTGAGTTCCTGATTAGGGAGATAATAATGCACAATCAAATCCAGAAAGTGTATGATGCCGTACTCGTTGGCGACCTTGCTAATATTGAAACTGAGGTTGATTCAGCCCTGCGATCGGGCTTGTCAGCGGAAAATATCCTCAACCAGGGATTGATAACTGCCATGGATGAGGTCGGCCGCAGGTACGAAGTCGGCGAATATTTTGTGCCCGAGATGCTTATTTCAGCAAGAGCCATGAAAGGCGGGCTTAAATTTCTAAAACCCTACCTGATAGAAAGCGGCGTAGAACCTGTCGCGAAGGTAGCCATTGGGACGGTTAAGGGCGACCTTCATGACATCGGCAAGAATCTGGTCGCCATGATGCTTGAAGGCGCTGGGTTTGAAATCGACGACCTGGGCGTTGATGTGTCTATCGAACAATTTGTTGATGCTGCCGAGAGGGGCGCGGATATCTTGGGATTATCTGGCCTGCTGACAACCACCATGCCGCAAATGCCGCTTGTCATCGAAGCGCTCCGAGATTCGGGTTGTCGAGATAAGGTGAAGGTGATTATTGGGGGTGCGCCCGTAACCCAGGTTTACGCCGATCAAATCGGGGCGGATGGTTTTGCCGCCGACGCCAGCAGCGTGGCGCCCATGGTCAGGATGTTAATCCCCGCAGTAGTCGAGTAATCGAGACGTACTGATCTTATCGAATATTAAAGAAAATTGTTGTTGCCGCTAATAACCCGAACAACAACCAGATACTGACTCCGGCACGCCAAACATCACGTTTCTGGCGCTCGTCGACCAGTTTGTGGTAAGGTGGTACACCCTCCACTCGCAGCACCGGTCCCGCGTACCAGGCAAACAGGGCTCCACCCAGTAATCCACCCACGTGTCCCCAGTTATCAATCCCAGGTGATAATCCGATCACCAGGTTGATAACGGCAATAACCACAAGATTAATCAATGCCCGCTGTCCAACGACGCCGTAAATTCTCCGGTTCTGATATAAGAAAACCGCTTCTGCGCCCAACAATCCAAATATCGCAGTAGAAGAACCGAGCGAGGGAGAATCGGTGAACAAGAATGAAAAAACATTGCCAGCGAAACCTGCCAGTACGAATAATGCCAGGAATCGTCCATGACCATATAAGCGCTCCAGGCCAGGTCCGAAGATATACAGGGCGTACATATTAAAACCGAGGTGCAGGATGGAACCATGCAGGAACATGGGGGTGAAAAGGCGCCAGAGCTGACCGCTTAAGATCAAATCGTTCACCTTCATACCCATTGCGGCCGGCAAATCGTTACCGTTCAATAACAAACTGCTTGCCTGCTGCAGTAGAAAAATAAAAATCGTTATCCCCATCAGGGTATAAACTACATACGGCTTATCGCCGGCAGGTCTGGACCGTAATCGCGGTTGCGCAGGCGGTACCCCTCTATTAATATTCCCATCCGGTCCTTGATAAGCGTTGGGGGGAGTTCCCCGGTTGGGCGGTTGGTAATCGTTCACAATGTCACTTTCCGCTGTTCGACTCGCTGGTGTTCGCTGGAAATTATGGCCGTGATTGTATCCACGGTATCATCCAGCTGCAGTTCTCGATTAATGACCAGGTAATCAAATTCAAGGATGCGATCCAACTCCTTCCTGGCTGTTGCAATGCGAAGTTTTAAACCTTCTCGGGTTTCACTCTTTCGTATTTTCAGACGGTTTATCATCATCTCTTCGTCCTCGGTCATCAGGAAAATTAACAGCGCATCCGGACACATCTCACGAATCGTTGCCGCCCCCTGAACATCCACTCGCATAACGACATCCTTCCCGCTGGCGAGCGCTTTGCGTACCTGCTCCTTGGGGATTCCTTTGTAATCGTTGTAGACAATTGCATATTCAAGCAGTTCATCATTCTCAATCATTTCAGCGAATTCGTCGTGTGATATAAAGAAATAATCCACGCCGTGTTTCTCACTGGTGCGCGGCAGGCGTGTTGTAGCCGTGACTACAAAATGAAACGGTAACTCGCGCTCTTTCATGCGCTGGATAACGGTGTCTTTTCCCACCCCGGATGGTCCTGAGATCACAACCAACAATGGTTCAATATTCTGTTTATAAAAAGGTAGAGGTTCGGTCACATTACTCTCTTCAAGTTTAAGATTTGTTTCTCCAGGAATAAAACTTTCCGCCAAACCAAGAATTAATAAATAATATACGCTATTTTAATTTGATAGAAACATATCCCTTGATTATAATTTATGTTACTGAGATATCCTTGGATCTGAACGAATAATAAGAAACTACTAAACTTTGTTTTTATAATTGTCTGCGTAGTATCTAAGAATTTGGAAAACCCTTTTATTGGAGAATAGTATGCCGAATTACGTATATAAATGCCAGAGCTGTGAAAGAAGATTTGAGGTCTTTATGACCTATGAAGAGTTTGACACCCTCCAAGTTAACTGCCCAAACTGCAGCAGCAAGGAAGTCCAGCGCAAAATTGGCCGCATAAGAATTGCAAAGTCGGAAGACAGCCGGCTCGATGACCTTGCAGATCCAAGCGCCCTGGACGGCCTGGAAGACGACCCGAAAGCCCTGGGAAAGATGATGCGCAAGATGAGCAGCGAAATGGGGGAGGATATGGGTCCGGAATTTGATGAGGTGATCGATCGTTTGGAGTCCGGCCAATCTCCCGAAGAGATAGAAGAAGCCGTTCCAGACCTTGGTGAAGGTATGGGGGATATGGGCGGGATGGGTGGTATGGGTGGTATGGGAGGTGGAGGCTTCGACGGTTTTTAACTTAAAGCGCCCAAACGCGGCATGAGGATCTGCCGGATGGCCCTTTGAACTTCTTCGGGCGGCTTTCCGGCATCAATTATTTCCCACCGCTCTGGTTCCATTTGCGCCAGTTCATAATAACCTTTCCGTACACGCTGGTGGAATTCCAGTTCGTACGCATCCAAACGGTTCCATTCCCCTCCTTGCTCCCTTCTTTTAATCCTTCCTCGGCTTCAAGGTCTAATAATAGAGTCAAATCTGGCTTCAATCCCCCGGTAGCATAATTAATTAATCGGCTGAGCTGGTCAAGGTCCAACTGGTGACCGTAACCCTGGTACGCCAGAGTGGAATCTGCATACCGGTCGCAGAGCACTAATTTTCCCTGTTCTAAATTAGGCAGGATTACCTGCTCTACGTGTTGTGCCCGTGAAGCTTGATACAGCAGCAACTCTGTACGTGGATGCATTTTGGTATTCTCAAGGCTGTGAAGCACCTCTCGAATCTGCTCCCCGATCGAGGTTCCACCAGGTTCACGTGTTGCCAGGACCGGATAATTATTACCTTCCAGGTATTCCACTAACAACGCTAACTGCAGGGTTTTTCCGCTTCCATCCGGACCCTCAAAAGTTATAAACATAAAGGTTAATTTGACTTCCGCTGACCTTATTCCGTCAGTTCGAAATATTTGTCCTCAATTTTGAATGTTTTTTTTAAGTTTGCCGGAAAATGCGCACGCGCCGGTTTGGTTCTTTTCCATAAGAATGGGAAACCAGGTTTGCATCGCGCGCCATCTGGTGCTGCAATCGACGTGTACCCGACCTGGCTGGCTGCAGTTCGATCCACCGCTCTCCATTCATCACCGCGCTGATCGCCGCCCGGGTCTCCTGCAAAATCGCGTCCTTGCCGGGGTCGCGTCTGTCGCCAGCCGACAGATTATACAGATCACTGAGAAATTTTTGCATCTGGTTGATCGTATTTGATCGCAGTACATAAATAGGCATATTGCGCCGTTCAGCATCCAATATCACTCGCTGGCGCTTCCGGTAGTAAGTGCGTAATGTCACCAGCACTTCCGCATCCCGGGGTTCATGTACAACCACAGCCGGTACTCCCAATCGTTTTATCGCCTGCATAAGTCGGTTGCGGGCTACCCCAAAAGGATAAATCCGCACTGTTGGCAGCTTTCCTCCATCCATCCCAACGCTGGCTATTTCCGCGAACCGGCTGCGCCCGCCGTCAGATTCCGCTGGGCCAGCATTCATCGCCATCTCGCCTTGCAGGTGTTGGCTGTCCTGTCGGCGCAGACCCTGTCCTGTCCGGCCCGCCGCATTTGCTCCCGGCACAGCTTTTTCAATCCTGATTTCACCTTCGGTTCGCGAACGCATCTCGGGCGGTAATGGGTAACCTCGCAGCAGCGCATCAACGGCAAAAGATACATCTGTATGCACCGCCAGACGGTCACGGTTTTGAATCTCGATCAAGACATCAAACGTGGGCGGAGAACGCCGTTCCAGGACAGTCTTCTGAGTGCCCCGCCGGCGCGCCTCCTCGTCCGACAGCGTGACCGACTCGATCCCACCCACAAGATCGGACAGCGTGGGGTTGAGCAGCAAATTCTCCAATGTGTTGCCGTGTGCGGTGCCGATCAATTGCACGCCGCGCTCAGCGATCGTGCGCGCTGCGGCTGCCTCCAATTCGCGGCCGATCTCGTCGATAATGATCACTTCCGGATTGTGGTTCTCAACAGCCTCGATCATCACCTCATGCTGCAGCACAGGTGTCGAGACCTGCATCCGCCTCGCTCTTCCGACAGCCGGATGCGGCACATCGCCATCTCCGCCGATCTCGTTGGAGGTGTCAACCACCACAACCCGCTTCTTTTCTGCCAGGATGCGTGCCGCCTCACGCAGCATCGTCGTCTTGCCCACACCCGGACGCCCCAAAAGAAGCAGGCTCTTTCCGCTTTCAATAAGGTCATTAATGATATCGGTCGTCCCGTAAACCGCACGCCCAACCCGGCAGGTCAGGCCAACGATATGCCCCCGCCGGTTGCGAATAGCTGAAATTCTATGCAGCGTGCGTTCTAAACCTGCCCGATTGTCTGTGTCAAAATCACCTATCCGCTCCACAACATAATTTATACTTTCGTGGGTAACTTCCACATCGCTGAGTTCGACCTCCAGGTCCATGAAACGCGCCGTCGGGATGCGCCCAAGGTCCAGGATCACCTCCAGCAAGTTGTCATTGTCGTTCGTTTCTTCAACCGCTTTGATAATATCAGGAGGTATTACCGCCTGCAGCGCATGCAAATCATCTGTGATCTTTTTTTGTTCCATTGGTTCAATTGCTCTCCGAACGGGAGATTGGGGCAGTAATTTCGGGTTGGCCGCCTTCTAGTGCAGGTAGTGCGCTTCTTATATCAGCCTTTTGAGCTATTGCCATATGTTTAACCATTACTGCTTGTCGAGGACCGGGTTTGGATCCCAGTTCCTCGAGAGTATGCTCCAACCAGGATTGGTACGAACGCACACACACATAAACTGGCCTGGAAGATCGATTCGGCAGCTGCTGCAGAAAGTCTCTAAACCGGTCTGCGAAATCTTCCACACTTGGATGAATTAATGGGTATGCCCATATACCATGCTGGCCTGATTTCAGCTCCACATATGCTGCCAGGTCGTCCCCGTTGTAATGCACCATCCCGCGCAGATTTTGAGTCGGGTCTGTCTCAACCTGACGCACCATTTGGGGAACCAGGTCATTGTAAAGTGAGCGGATCGCGATTGTATGCTTGCTGGCTGCAGCTTGCCAATTCGTATCTTTGGATTTTCCATTTTGAGATGGCTCGAATTTCCAAATCCGCTGGCGTGTGTAAACCGAAAAATTTGCTCTGCGAAGGGCCTCGTATGCCGGAGTCCCTTCTTCTACCTCCGCCATTATGTGATGAGCTCCATTCTCTCCGCTGGCAAAGACCAGATATTCTAGCAAATCCGTGACCGCCGGTGAAGACAGTGATTCTTGGGGAGTTAAAAATGTTAGGTGAGCAAGCTTTGCGTTTTGAGCGACCATCACCTGGCCGATCAATTGGGGATTATCCTCAGTATTACCATTGCTAACATAAGTGAACACACCCGTTGTCGATCCCAGATATGATTTTAACGCTCCCTGCATTAACATCGGACCACGCGTTAAAAGCAGGGCGCTGTCCATATATACGCTCTGGTGGCGGTAGCTGTATAGAGCAGGCAGGTCTCGCCATTCTAGTGGACGTATATTCATATATGTCAACCACTCGCCAATTCAAGGAAATAGCGGTGAAAACGATCATCTCCGGTCAGTTCAGGATGAAAGGAAGTCGCCAGTAGATGTCCCTGATCGGCCGCTACAATCTGCCCATCAGGTAATTCTGCCAGAATACGGGCATTTCCATAAACCGATTCAATTAAAGGGGCCCGAATAAAAACTGCGTGAAACGGCTCCCCATCCTGCCCGACTTTGTTGAAAACAGGCACGTCCAAATCAGTCTCAAAACTATTTACCTGGCGGCCGAAGGCATTGCGCTCCACGGTTATATCCATAAGGTTCAACAACGGCTGCTTGCGGTGGACATCCTTTGAAAGCAGTATCGCCCCGGCGCAAGTACCCCAGATGGCTTTTTCCTTCCCAAATTGGCGCAGCGGCTCGATAAAGCCATAATCGTTCGCCAGTTTACCAATCGTTGTCGATTCGCCTCCAGGGAGAATGATCGCATCCAATCTAGTTAATTGGTCTGGGAGCCGCACCTCCACTGCCGCGACCCCAATTCTTTTCAGAACCGCTTTGTGTTCGGCAAAATCTCCTTGTAAGGCAAGTACTCCTATCTTCATAAATCGAATTCGTTATGTTTCTCCTATCTCCTGTTATAAATCAGGAGAAACATAACGAAGATTGGACATATTTGTTTAACAATTTACCAACCGCGGTCGGCGATCAACTCCGCCTCAGGGATATCCGTTATCTGTCGACCCACCATCGGGTCTCCCAAATTTCGGCTGACCTCTGCCAGTATGTAGGGGTCTTCAAAATGGGTGGTGGCTTTTACGATCGCGGCCGCTCTTTTTGCCGGGTCCCCTGATTTGAAGATGCCCGAACCGACAAATACGCCGTCCACACCCAACTGCATCATCATGGCCGCATCCGCAGGGGTTGCCAGTCCGCCAGCGGCAAAATTCACCACCGGCAGTCGACCGAGCTCGCGCACTTCCATCGCAACCGCATACGGCGCTCCCATCTCTTTGGAAAATGCCATAACTTCTTCAGCCGGCATAGACTGCAGGCTGCGGATTGCTCCCAGCACCGTTCGGGCGTGCCTTACCGCTTCGACTACATCCCCCGTTCCCGCTTCCCCTTTGGTGCGAATCATGGCCGCCCCCTCTCCGATGCGCCGCAGCGCTTCCCCTAAATTGCGACAGCCGCACACAAATGGCACTTTGAATTCGTATTTGTTGATATGGTGCGCCTCATCCGCGGGCGTCAATACTTCCGATTCGTCCACGTAGTCAACCCCAATCGCTTCCAAGATCTGCGCTTCCACAAAATGCCCGATACGGCATTTAGCCATCACGGGTATAGACACTGCATCCATGATCTGTAAAATCAACTCGGGATCGCTCATACGGGCTACCCCGCCGTCTGCGCGAATATCAGCCGGGACCCGTTCAAGAGCCATTACCGCAACCGCGCCGGCATCCTCCGCAATTTTGGCGTGTTCTGCAGTGACTACATCCATAATCACGCCGCCTTTTAACATCTGGGCCAAACCTTTTTTAACTGTAAAGGATGCAACCTCTTTATCCATTTCCTTACCTCCGTAACTTATAACATCAAATACCTGAACCAACTCGTTTGATGCATCACCGCTGTCCGGTGACCAGTTTGTAGTAACGTCGATTAATTAGCATTCTACCATGCGCAATATGGCATGACAATCTCCCAACAGCCCGTTTAAATACCTCTTTTGGTGGTTCTAACTTAAATCTAATACTCCTGGTTTCTGGTCGATTATTTGGCAAATCCTCCCTCCTGGCGGTAAGGGTATAATGACCCAGTATTCTGTCCGAAGGTTCCAACAAAAAACTGATAATTGGTTTCAATCTTTTCCATTGAAGATGTCTTTTAAAGTGAAAACTCACAAGTTAAATACCTCAGAACACAGCCTTACGGCTGAGCACAAACGTTTAGTTGATTCTCAAACCCGTCGCGCCGATTGGAAAAAATGGGGGCCTTATCTGAGCGAACGCGCCTGGGGAACAGTACGTGAAGATTACAGCCCATCCGGCGACGCCTGGGGATATTTCCCGCACGACCACGCCCGCAGCCGGGCATATCGATGGAACGAGGACGGTCTGGGAGGTTTTTGCAATCGTCTGCAGAACATCTGCCTGGGAGTTGCCCTGTGGAATGAGTCTGACCCATTTTTAAAAGAGCGCCTGTTTGGTTTGAGCGGACCCGAGGGGAATCACGGAGAGGATGTCAAAGAATATTATTTCTACCTGGATGGTCTTCCCAGCCATTCTTATATGAAAATGCTCTACAAGTACCCGCAGGCAGCCTTCCCATACGACCGTCTAGTGTCCGAAAATCAAGCTCTCGGCCGGCATGAACGCGAATTCGAATTAATCGACGCCCTGCGTAGTGAACTTGAAGCAAATCGTTATTTCGATGTGTTTATTGAATACGCCAAGGCCGGTCAGGAAGATTTTTACTGCCAGATCCTGGTTATCAACCGCTCTTCCCAAAGCGCGCCGATCCATGTGCTTCCCCATCTATGGTATCGCAACACATGGTCGTGGGGGCACAATCCCAACCGGCCAGTAATCAGTGAAAAAGATGCTGATAATCGTAATTTCACTGCTGCATATACCACATCCAGGCATTTGGGCGAGCGCTGGTGGTATACCACCGGAAAGGTCCAAAATAATCACGCTGATTCATCGGAGCTGCAAGAACCCCTACGGGCAGAACTGTTGTTTACTGAAAACGAGACCAACCTTGAGCGGCTGTATGGAACGTCCAATCCGAGCCCATACGTCAAAGATGGCATCCACCAGGCGGTTATTCGCGGCGATAAAAGCTGTGTCAACCACCACTCTGCAGGCAGCAAAGCCGCCGCTCATTATGCAGCCCAGCTCTCGCCGCACGAGGCGTTGAAGATTACGATCCGCTTCAGCGATCGCATGTCTCCTGAACCATTCTCAGATTCAGAACGGATATTTGTTTTGAGGCAGGTTGAAACGGACCAGTTTTACGCTTCCATTCAGAGTACATCCTTGAGCGAAGACGAGCGCCGTGTCCACCGCCAGGCTCTGGCTGGACTGTTGTGGAGCAAACAGTTCTATCACTACAGCGTTGAACTGTGGTTGAAAGGCGATCCCGCAGGACCCCACCCACCGGACGTCCGTCTCACCAGCCGCAATTCTGATTGGTCGCATCTATACAATCTGGACGTGCTCTCCATGCCGGATAAGTGGGAGTACCCCTGGTTTGCGGCCTGGGACCTGGCTTTTCACACCCTCCCGCTCGCTTTGGTTGATCAGGAGTGGGCCAAACGCCAGCTGATCATTTTGCTGCGTGAATGGTATATGCACCCCAACGGACAGCTTCCGGCATACGAATGGGACTTTAACGATGTTAACCCCCCGGTGCACGCCTGGGCTGCTCTGCAGGTATATAACATTGGCCGGGATATTAACGGTTCAGGGGACATAGAATTTCTTGAGAAAGTGTTTCATAAATTACTGCTCAACTTCACATGGTGGGTGAATCGTGTCGACTGGGACGGCAATAATGTATTTCAAGGAGGTTTCCTGGGCTTGGATAACATTGGTGTTTTTGACCGCAGCAAGCCTGTTCACGGGGGTAGTCACCTCGATCAAGCTGACGGCACCGCATGGATGGGCATGTATTGCTTGAATATGCTGACCATAGCGCTCGAAATCGCCCAGACCAAACCGGCGTATGAAGACGTCGCCACCAAGTTCTTTGAACACTTTATCTACATCGTAAATGCGTTCTATGATCTGGGAGGCCATGGACTGAGTCTCTGGGATGAAGATGATGGATTTTTCTACGATGTGATTCATACCAACGAAGGAGGATTTCAGCCGCTGAAAATCCGTTCCTTTGTAGGATTGATCCCCCTGTTTGCGACCGCTGCCCTCGAACACAAAATCCTGGACAAATTACCGCGCTTCAAACGCCGCCTGCAGTGGTTTATCAAATACCGCCCGCAGCTTATAAAGAATGTCCCTTCGTTGGCAGAAAAAAGCGCTCACGGACACTACCAGCTTTCAATAATGGATCAGGGAAAGCTGGCGCGTGTGCTGCCGCGCGTTTTCGATCCAGATGAGTTTTTATCCGATTACGGGATAAGAGCGCTCTCCCGACATCACCTTGAACACCCTTTTGAGTTTCGCATCGGCGGCGAGCTGAACACCGTCCGCTACGAACCAGCTGAATCCAGCAGCGGCTTGTTCGGAGGTAATTCCAACTGGCGCGGTCCGATCTGGTTCCCACTCAATTTTTTGGTGATCGAATCGCTTCGTAAATACGCTCACCACTATGGTGATGCTTTCAAAGTCGAAGTCCCAAAAGGGTCAGGGGTCCAATTGACCCTTGACCAGGCTGCAGACGAACTTTGCCGCCGATTGTCGAGTATCTTTATAACCAATCCAAACGGCCGGCGGCCTGTTTTTGGCGCCCAGGACTATTTTCAAGACGATCCACACTGGCGCGATTACATCCTTTTTTATGAATACTTTCACGGAGAAGACGGTTCTGGTCTGGGAGCCAGCCACCAAACTGGATGGACCGCGCTGGTCGCTAATATGATCCAGGAGGCAGCAGAGTCCCGTTCCTAAAGCAAGACGAGAATCCTTTTGGATATTCAGGTAATAAAAACGTTGGCTTTCCCATCTATAAATATGGGTGATTCACGATCGGTGTGAGATGAAATAGGTTCCTGATAAACCGGTCAAATATTATTCAGCATTTAAACAATTACCAAAGGAGGTTAGCATGCTTTTAGCTGGTGACATCGGCGGCACAAAAACAAATCTGGCTGTCTTTTCGCCTGTCTCCGGCGCGCGCGTCCCGCTGGTTGAGAGCACTTTCCCGAGCGCTGATTTCCCAACTCTGGATGCAGTCATCACCAGGTTCCTGTCCGAGACCGACCTGGTTGTCGAACAGGCCAGTTTAGGCGTGGCGGGTCCGGTGTTAAAGGACCATGCAAAAATTACCAATTTAAAATGGGAGATAAACGCATTAGATCTTCAGGCGCAGTTTAACCTGTCGAGGGTACATTTGCTTAATGACCTGGTCTCCATGGCCGCCGCGGTTCCCTGGCTGGATGAAAGAGATTTAAACGCGCTGGTCCCAGGAACACCCGAGACGGGGGGCACGATCGTGTTAATCGCGCCCGGGACCGGGCTGGGTGAATCCTATCTCACCTGGGATGGAAATCGATACCACCCTTATGGTTCCGAAGGAGGCCATTCTGATTTTGCCCCCTCTAACAAGCTCGAAATAAAACTCCTCCAATTCCTGCGTAAGAAATATAAACACGTCAGCTGCGAGCGGGTTTGTTCCGGTTCAGGTATACCCAATATTTATGCCTTTTTTAAAGATGGGAATTACGCTGAAGAGCCGGGATGGCTGGCGCAGGAGTTGGCGAATACGGACGATGCCGCCCCTGTGATTGCCGGGGCTGCCCTGGATGAAACGAAACCTTGTGAAATATGCCGGCTAACATTAAATACTTTCGTCTCCATCTTGGGCGCCGAGGCGGGCAATCTGGCTTTGAAAGTTTTATCCACCGGCGGCGTCTATCTGGGAGGCGGCATTCCTCCCCGCATCCTGCCGGCTCTGGAAGATGAAAGGTTTAGAAAAGCTTTCCTGGGCAAGGGAAGGATGAAGCGCGTCTTACAGCAAATCCCTGTAAACGTAATCACCAACCGTAAAGTCGCTCTCATCGGAGCCGCTTTCTTTGGATTGGAGCATTGGAAAGCGTAAACAGGACCCCTCCGTTACCCCTATGATATTATTGAATTTTATCCGTATCACAAATCTTAATATTCAAAACCGGAGTAAACTTATGAACAAATACGATCAACTTGCTGACCTGGGCCAGGCAGTCTGGCTGGACTTTATCCGCAGGTCTTTTATAATCTCTGGCGAACTTGAGCATCTTATTCAGGAAGGTGTTAGAGGCGTCACGTCCAACCCTTCCATCTTCGAAGCCGCCATTGCCGGTAGCGCTGATTATGACCAGGATATACGCCAGCTGGCGGAAGCCGGCAAATCGGTAAATGAAATTTATGAAACCCTTGCGTTAGAGGATATCCGCCAGGCGGCTGACATCCTGCGACCCGTATACGACCGCACACATGGTAATGATGGTTATGTCAGCCTGGAGGTCAGCCCTACCCTGGCCAACGACACTTTTGCCACAATCTCGGAAGCCGGCCGCCTGTTCAACGAACTGGACCGCCCAAATATCATGATCAAGATACCTGCCACACCTGAAGGTATCCCCGCCATTGAAACCGTTATCAGCCAGGGCATAAATGTCAATGTGACCTTGATATTTTCGGTTGAGCATTATGAATCTGCCGCCCGAGCCTATATTGCAGGTCTCGAAAAATTTACCGCCTCAGGCGGTAACCCATCCAAAATTGCCTCCGTTGCCTCAGCCTTTGTCAGCAGAGTTGATACAGCCGTAGACCGGCAGCTTGCTGAGCTTGGTGAAGATTCGCTGTTGGGCAAAATCGCCGTTGCCAATGCAAAAATTGTGTACGCCAGGTTCAAAGATATCTTTTTGGGCGACCGCTGGGAAAGGCTTGCGGGCCAGGGCGCACGGTTGCAACGCCCCTTATGGGCCAGCACGGGTACCAAAAACCCGGCTTACTCCGACACCTTATATGTGGACAGCTTGATTGGTCCGCACACGGTCAATACCCTACCGCCGGCTACCCTGGCCGCTTTTATCGATCACGGAAGCCCCACGTTAACCCTTGAAACCGGATTGGATGAAGCTCGCTCTGATTTGTCCAGGCTCAACGAAATTGGGGTTGATCTGAGCGCAGTCACTCAAGGTCTTCAGGATGATGGTGTAGGGGCTTTCACTAAATCATTTGAAAGTCTCATGGGTAGTATTGCTGAGAAGACAGCCAAATTATCCAAATATTAGGAAAAGAATGAATATAAACATCGGTAAATATGAAAATCTTGTTGATTCTGCCCTGACAGAAACAGAAAATAAACGGGTCATTCCCCGTATCTGGTCGCTCGACCACACTGTTTGGAAACCTGAACCAGACGAAATAACCAACCGCCTGGGATGGCTGGACATCACTGAAAGGATGTCAGCCGACCTGCCGCGCCTGCAAAATCTGGCCCAAAGCTTACGCTCGCAGGGCTATTCAAACATCCTCCTATTAGGGATGGGCGGTTCCAGTTTAGCCCCGCAGGTTTTCCACGATACCTTCGGCGTAAAGGATGGTTATCTAAACCTGGATGTATTGGACAGCACAGATCCTGCTGCGGTTTTAGACAAAGCCGAGAATCTCGATCTTTCAAAGACAATTTTTATCGTCTCGACCAAGTCCGGCGGGACTGTGGAGACTTCTTTCCTTCTTTAAGTATTTTTACAACCAGGTCCTCAACCTGGTCGGGCGTGATTTGGCCGGTGAGCATTTTATTGCCATCACAGATGCCGGCAGCCGGTTAGCTGAACTGGCCGAGCGCTATCAATTCCGTGATGTATTCTTGAATGACCCAAATATAGGTGGGCGCTATTCCGCGCTGTCATATTTTGGACTGGTTCCGGCAGCCCTGATCGGTATGGACTTAGAATTGCTGCTCAAGCGTGCCCAGAATGCAGCAGATTCTTGTAAGGGTGGTCATCCGGATACCTGCGCACAATTAGGCGTAATAATGGCCGAACTCGCCAAGGTCGGCCGCGACAAGATTACATTTATCATTTCACCCGCAATCGACAGCTTTGGCGACTGGGTCGAGCAGTTGATCGCAGAGAGCACCGGTAAAGAGGGTCTGGGTATCCTGCCGGTGGCTGGAGAACCTGTTGGGACCCCAGGGGATTACAGTGCGGACCGTTTGATCGTCTACTTTCAACTGCAGGGCGACGCGACATATGATCTGGCAGTCAAAGCCCTGGAAGATATCGGGCAGCCGGTCGTTCGATTTTTGATGCGTGATCCCTACGATATCGGCGAGCAGTTCTTCCTGTGGGAGATGGCTACTGCCGTGGCGGGTTACCGCCTGGGTATCAACCCGTTCGACCAGCCCAATGTTGAGGCCGCAAAAGTGCTTGCACGCCAGATGGTAGCCGACTACCAGGAAAGTGGTGCACTTCCCGAAGGTAAACCAACCATATCTCTGAATGGAATATCGGTTTATGGACAACTGCCTGCACAGGCTGGGGATGATCCCCTGGCAGCTTTCCTTTCCGGCGCCCATCCGGGCGCCTACGTAACGCTCCAAGCCTATGTGCAGCCCAACCCGGATACAGATTCGGCTTTACTTGAACTGCGCCAATCCATACGTGAGCGCACAAATTTGGCCGTAACCAGCGGATACGGTCCGCGTTTCCTGCATTCGACGGGACAGCTCCACAAAGGTGATGCGGGACGAGGGCTTTTCATCCAGTTCACCTCAGATAACGCCCAGGATCTCCCCATTCCGGATGAGGCCGGTAAGGATTTTTCATCCATTTCATTTGGAGTCCTCGAGACGGCCCAGGCATTAGGCGATAAGCAAGCCTTGCTTGATGCTGGACGTAAAGTTATCCGCTTCCATTTCAGTTCAGACGTCCCGGCGGGTATAGCCAAAATCAACCAACCCTGATCTTCAATCAGGGTTAAATTGGGTAGGAATTCGTAAATGATTAAATCTGATAAAAGGGAAAAAATACTGCCAAAGGAGAATTAAAATATGGAGATAGGCATGATTGGTTTGGGTAAGATGGGGGGCAATATGGCAAGGCGCTTGCTGCTAGGCGGCCATCGAGTCGTGGCATATGCCAGAAGTGAAGAATCAATAGAAGCCACAGAAACGTACGGCGCGGAAGGCGCCCGGTCGTTGGAGGAAGTCGTTTCCAAACTGGGTGCCCCGCGCGCAATTTGGATCATGATACCGGCTGGCGCACCCACTGAAACAACCGTCCAAACGCTCTCTGAGATGCTGGCACCAGGGGACATAATTATCGATGGTGGAAACAGTAATTACAAAGACAGCATAAGGCGCGCTGAAACGCTTAAGGACAAAGGGATTCACTTCGTCGATGTGGGTACCAGCGGTGGTGTGTGGGGTCTGGAGGAAGGTTACAGCATGATGGTGGGCGGGGATGACCAGGCTGTAAATTTTATCCGGCCTGTTTTGGAGACCCTGGCTCCCGCCCCTGATAAGGGTTGGGGTCATGTCGGTCCGGTAGGCTCGGGGCACTTCGTAAAGATGGTCCATAACGGAATCGAATATGGTTTGATGCAAGCCTATGCCGAAGGATTTGAAATCATGCGCGCCAAACAGGAATTCGGTTTGGACCTGCACCAGATTGCCGAACTCTGGCGCTACGGCAGCGTTGTACGCTCGTGGCTGCTCGACCTGACCGCCAATGCGCTGGCTGAAAACCCGCAATTGGAAGGCATCAAAGATTGGGTGGCCGACAGCGGCGAAGGGCGCTGGACGGTATTTGAAGCCATCGACCTGGATGTACCCGCCCCGGTCATCACCCAGGCCCTGCAAGCGCGCTTTGTCAGCCGCCAGGAAGAGAGTTTCGCCGCCAAGCTTCTGGCTGCCATGCGCAACCAGTTTGGCGGGCACGCTATAAAACGAGAGGATTGATCTAAAAATGAAAGACAATCCAACGACAATTGTAGTTTTTGGGGCTTCAGGTGACCTGACACGTCGTAAACTTGTCCCGGCTTTGTACAACCTGGAGCGAAAGGGGCGACTGCCGCAGGATACAAAAATAGTAGGTTTTGCTCGCCGTCCATACTCCGATTCGATGTTTCGCGACCTGGTGGGTGAGGGCGTTAAGCAATTCAGCCCTAATTTTTACGATCAGGACCTGTGGGACTCCTTTGCGCCTTCTCTGAAATATTTTCAGGGCGACCTGACCAACCCGGAAGATTTTATAAAACTTAAGGCTTACCTGAAAGAGATCGAAAAGGGACCCGCTGACCGGCTTTACTATCTGGCGACCGCGCCCAGGTTCTACCAGGAAATCACAGCCTGTTTGGGAAAAGCTCACATGGCTGTTCACGATCCTGGTCAGCGCAATATTGTCATCGAAAAACCATTCGGGCAGGACCTGCAGTCCGCTCATTCGTTAAACGACGCTGTACACAGCGTATTTGAGGAGCGCCAGGTCTACCGCATTGACCATTATCTGGGGAAAGAGACCGCTCAGAATATCCTCTTCTTCCGCTTCGCGAACACCATTTTTGAGCCGCTCTGGAATCGCAACTACATCAATAATATTCAGATCACGGTCGCTGAAACGGTCGATGTCGGTCACCGTGCCGGCTATTACGATTCGTCTGGCGTGCTGCGAGATATGTTCCAGAACCATCTCATGCAGCTTTTCGCGCTGGTAGCCATGGAACCGCCGGCCTCCTTCGACGCCGACGCGCTCGAGAAACGAAAAAGTCAAAGTGCTCAGCGCCACCCGCCCAATCGACCTGGCGGATACGGTGCGCGCTCAATATGTGGGCTATCGTGAGACCGAAGGGGTAGCGCCAGATTCTGGATACTCCAACCTACGCAGCCGTGAAACTCCTGGTCGACAACTGGCGTTGGCAGGGAGTCCCCTTTTACCTGCGTTCAGGAAAATCCCTGGCGCACAAGGTCAGCGAAATTGCTATTGAGTTCAAGCATCCGCCGCACATGATGTTCAACCTGCCGCAGGATTACGATTTTACGCCCAATATCCTCTCCTTGTG
Organism: uncultured Chloroflexia bacterium; assembly: GCA_963753725.1. Classification (GTDB taxonomy): domain Bacteria; phylum Chloroflexota; class Anaerolineae; order Anaerolineales; family UBA4823; genus CAVWDI01. The sequence continues at coordinate 234,277 of CAVWDI010000023.1, forward strand.
CATCCAGCCCGACGAAGGTACACACCTGATGTTTGAAATTAAAGTTCCCGATTCGATCCAGGAATCGCGCTCCGTAGATATGGAATTCCATTACGAGGATGAATTCGGAAAAGCTGCCCTGCCGGAAGCATATGAACGTTTGCTGCTGGATGCGCTCAATGGGGATGCCTCGCTGTTCGCTCGCAGCGATGGCATTGAGCTCTCCTGGAAACTGGTTGATCCCATAATCCAGGCTTCTTCTTCGCCAGATTCTCCTGAGCTGGCTTTCTACCAGCCGGGCAGTTGGGGACCGGATGAAGCCGGCCAATTAATCGCGCGCAGTGGACATACCTGGCGCATTGGTTGTTTACACGATTGAAGACCAGCAATATGGAAGAAGTGAAAATCTTTCCTGATAAGGGAAGTCTGGCCATATCAGCAGTTGAACACATCATCCGTATTGGCAGGTCAGCCATTCAGCAGCGCGACCGTTTTTTATTCGTTTTAGCCGGCGGCTCAACCCCAAAAAGCGTTTATTCTCTTCTGGCTGTCCATTTTCCAACCCATCAGCTCGATTGGAAGCGGGTCCATATATTTTGGGGCGACGAACGCTGTGTGCCTCCCGACCATCCCGACAGCAATTACCGCATGGCCAAGGAATCCTTGCTGGACCTCATTCCCCTACCGTTCGAAAATATTCACCGCGTCCCGGCCGAAATAGCTCCAGAAATGGGGGCAAGTCGATATCAAGCGCACATCAGTTCTTTATTTTCTGACCCAAAGCAATACCTGAACGGCTATCCTAAGTTTGACCTGATCTTGCTTGGTATGGGAGACGATGGTCACACCGCTTCCCTGTTCCCAAAGACACCTGCTTTACAAGAGGAACACAGCTGGGTAGTCCCCGTGCCGCACAACCAGCCGCCCCCGCCTCTGGTCGACCGCATCACGCTGACCTTGCCCGTCATTAACGTGGCCGCCCATGTGGCTTTTCTGGTCTCAGGTGAGGCGAAAGCCCAGTGTTTAAACCAGATCCTTTCAGGTGATAATAACTCCAAAAAAAACCTGCCCGCCGCACTTGTTCAGCCGCACAGAGGAAATTTAACCTGGTTCGTCGACCAGCCCGCATCGATGCTGTGGGAAAAAGAGGCAGGTTCAAGTTAACCTCATGCGCGCCAGCATCATCATCCCAGCCCTCAACGAAGCCGAATGTCTGGAGGGCGTGCTGCAGGGCATATCAATAGCAGATGTCCATGAAATTATCCTCGTGGACGGCGGTTCTTCTGACAATACGGTAAAAATCGCCGCCAACAACGGCGCGCAGGTGCTTATCGAGCCCCGCAAAGGATACGGCCTGGCATGCGAGGCCGGGATTAAACATGCCTCGGGGGATGTTCTGGTATTTATGGACGCCGACGGCGCCAATGACCCGGCGCAGCTGAAGGAGCTTATTGAGCCGCTCATCACCCGCGGGGTGGATTTAGTGCTGGGTTCACGGCTGGCTGGAACCATTGTCAGTGGAGCCATGCCCTGGCACCAGCGTTTCGGCAACTGGTTGTCTGCCCGGCTTATTCATTTTTTATATGGATTCCCTTTGACTGACCTGAGCCCATTCCGGGCGGTAAATCGTGAACGCCTGCTGGAAATCAAAATTGAAGATAGAACATACGGCTGGCCCACAGAGATGCTCGTTAAAGCCATTCTTCAGGGCTGGCATATCGAAGAAATCCCGGTAAATTATTACCCCCGCACCGGCGGAAAATCCAAGATCAGCGGGACTGTGCGCGGCACTTTTTTTGCCACCTGGCATATCGTGAGCGTAATTATCGGGAACCGCTTGAAATAGGACCAGCCAGTTACAACACACTGGTATAAAAATGGATAACCCATCATGATCGGAACAGCGCTGATTATCATGGCCAAGCAGCCTCTGGTCGGTTCCACGAAGACCCGTCTTTGCCCTCCCCTTGAACCAGCTGAGGCCGCTGTGGTTTACGAAGCGCTCCTGCTGGATACGATCGAACTTTGTTCTGATTTAGATGGCATTCATCTCGCAGTCGCAGTAACGCCTCCCAGTGCGGTTGGATATTTCGAAAGCATCACACCCAGCGGTGCAACTCTAATACCAGTTGATTGTCCCGATATCGGCCATTGTCTGCAGCAGGTGATAGGGCAGCTGCTTGAGTCCGGATACGACAAAGTGCTCGCCCTCAATTCCGATGGACCCTCCCTGCCCGCAGCCTACATATATCAGGCGGTATATAACCTGAATCATCATGAGATGGTTTTGGGTCCCGGAGAAGACGGCGGTTATTATCTCATCGGTTTGAAGCGTCTCCACAAGGATTTATTTATCGAGATTGATTGGAGTACCCCGCGTGTGCTGCCTCAGACGATTTCGAAAATCGAAATGCTGGGGTTAGACTCGGTTATGCTCCCGTACTGGTACGATATTGACACCTGGGACGACCTGCTGCGTTTGAAAGATGAACTGAGGCGCTTGCCTTCGGAGCTTTTACCGAACACGCGCCGTTTCTTCTCCAGTTACAAATCTATTGAGCGAGGATTATGAACCCTAAACGCCTGCCAGGATTTACGGCATTGGGAGGGGTTTCATTCCTGGCTGGGACGGTGATCGCGGCCAGTACGTTCGCCCTGACCAGGCTGCCCAGCCTGCGTGGTCAGGATGTTCCCTTTTTCCTGGCCTATTTCCTCATCGCAGCCCTGGCTTATGCGGCTGCTGTCCTGCGCTTAAAACGCGATCATCTACCCATTGCGCTGGTGTGGCTGTTCGCAATCCTGTTCAGAGTCCTGCTCTTGCTGACCACTCCCACCCTGTCTGACGATGTCTTCCGCTATATCTGGGACGGTCATCTGCTCAACCTGGGCATCAACCCCTATGCACTCCCGGTTAACGCCTCCCTGTTAGACCAACACACAATTCCATTACGCGCGCTGGTCAACAATAACTGGATGGCTTCTCCCTACATGCCGTTCGCGCAAATCTATTTCTGGTTCGTAAACCGAATTGCGCCCCAAAACCCGCTCGGTTTTCAATTAGGCGCACTGTTATTGGATCTGGGAACGGGCTGGTTTGTGATGGACATGCTGTTTCGTCTCGGCGCTCCCCGCCGGCGAGTTCTGGTCTATCTGTGGAACCCCCTAGTTATCCTGGAGTTCACCCACGGCGCGCACATTGATGCTTTGATGATATTTTTTATTATGGGCGCTTTCTGGTTTCTCACACGGGGTAATCCGCAACATTCAGGAGGTTTTAGAAAGCTTTACCTTTCCGCCGCCTCACTGGCCGCCGCCACACTCACAAAGTTAATTCCTTTCCTGCTGGTGCCGGTTTTACTCCGCCGCTGGAAATGGCCGCGCCTGCTCCTGTATTTGGCCATATTAATCACGATGGGCGTTATATTTAGCCTAAATGCCGGTTTGGGTTTGAGCGGTCCACTGGACGGTACGGGTTTATTTGGGGCATTGCGCATTTATACACGCTATTGGAATTTCAACAGCGGCATTTATCACTGGCTGGAAGTGCTCGTTTCTGGTTACCAGACCCCCGGCGCGGTGCCGACCGATTTTGCCGGAGGCGCCCCGACAAACCTTGCCAGGTCTATTTCAGGTCTAGGGATTATCCTTTCTGCGATGTTCGCTAGCGTTTGGTCCTGGAAACTGGATGATCCTCAAAAATGCACCTTTGACCAGCGTAATTTATTCTTGCTGCGTATATCGCTTGTTCCGCTGGGAGCCTTTTTGTTGTTTACCACAACCGTCCACCCCTGGTATGTCACCCTTTTTGTGCCGTTTCTACCATTCCTGCTTCCCGTTCCAAAGGAAACCAGCACCATCAGCCGTTTTATTTGGCCCTGGATATATTTTTCCTGCGCGGTCACCCTGTCATACACGACTTATCTTGATCCTGAAAACCTGCGTGAATATTACCTGATCAGGAAGTTGGAGTATATCCCCTTTTACCTGCTGCTCTTGTGGGCAGCCTGGCCTCAATTTCATCACTGGGCAGCTTTATTTTTCGAAAGGAGTACCCATTGGGCGTCTACGAAACGCACATAAACGCCCTCCTCTTCTATGTCTTTTTGGGTAGTGCAATTAGAATATAATAAATATTTATCTGAATAATATTAAAATAACTCGTTAATAAGAATCCATATGATATACTCGGTCAGCTTTTAAACGGGAGAAAATTTTTTGACTGACATACTGCTGGTAAACCCGGTTTTTCTTAACCAGAATAAAGCCGAACGAGCGCTGAACACACCATACTTCCCGCTCGGATTGTTATATCTGGCGGCATTTTTACGCGAAGAAGGCTTTGATGTCGATATTTACGACAGTACATTCAAGTCGGGGATTGATGATTTCGCTGCGGTACTCGAAACCAGCCGCCCGGATGTCGTCGGCATCAGCGTCGTCTCGCCCAACCGCCAGCAGACGCTCCAACTAGCAAAAACCGCCAGTCAGAATAACGCCGCTGTAATCCTGGGTGGTCCGGATCCCACCCGCTTCCCGGAGGACTATCTAACTCATCCGGAAGTCGATATTGTCGTCCACCACGAGGGTGAATTGACATTGGTCGAACTGCTGGGTTACTTGCTGGGCTCTAAAGTGGAACCTGAATTATCTACGATCGCTGGTATCGCATACCGCGATGAAGGCCAGCATATCCGGGTCAATCCCCGCCGTTCTTATATCCTGGAATTCGACAAACTACCGCTGCCTGCCCGCGATATGATCGATCTGGACCAGTACCTGGAATTCTGGCGCGAGCATAACGGTTACGCTTCTTTAACCGTATCCGTTGCGCGGCGGCTGTCCCTATGGTTGTGAATGGTGTCAGGATGCGGTGCATGGCCCTGACATGCGATTGCGCTCACCCCACAGCGTTGCGGCAGAGGTTAAAACCCTGCAGGAGATGTACGAATTTGACCGCTTGCGGGTCGTAGATGATGTCGATGGCTTACAGCGCGAATGGATCGAGGAATGGGCCGAAATCGCCCAATCTGAAGGCGCATTCATACCCTTTGAAGCGCTGAACGACCTGGATAGAAAAGACATCCCCATGCTGGATGTGCGCGACACACTCTGAAGCAAGCGCAATGTATATATACCCGCCGTGAGCGGGCACCTGCATGCTCCCCCAGGACCAGCCTCCGAATGACAAAACCAAATTTCTTCAGCCGCGGCTCCCCCTATTTTTCCCACCCGCTGCTCACCCCGGAGCGTACCAGGACTGAGATTGATTTCCTGCTCTCCAAAATCTCCATCCCGGATGCAGGTTTTATACTGGACATGGGCTGCGGTTTCGGCCGTCACAGTATAGAACTCGCTAAGCGCGGATACACCGTTGTGGGCATTGATCCTTCTGAAGCTATGATCGAAGCCGCACGCCAGGCCTCCAAAGGATTAGCAAACGCGCCCCATTTTATTCAAACTCATGCTGAAGACTATCAGACTGATCAACTTTTCGATGCGGTCCTGTGCTTATTCACAACACTGGGTCAAATTGAAGGCGACCAGGACAATCATCGCCTGGTAGGTCAAGCCGCCAACCTGCTCAATCCCGGCGGTTATTTTGTCGTAGAAGTGCCCCATCGCGAGTGGCTCATTAAAAACCTGAAACCCAAAGAAGAGTTCCAAACTCCGAAAGGCACTACCATCATCGAACGTAGTTATGAACCCAACGACAGCATTGTCACAGAAATTTTCACTATCGAAACTCCCACTGAGCGCCGCGTTTTCTTGCTGCGTTACCGCATTTTTGACATTTTGGAATTGGAGCGGTTGTTAAAGAGTTCCGGGTTGAAAGTGATCGATACTTATGGCGGATACCAGGATGTCTCATTAGACCAGGCAAGTCCTGTAATTGTAATGTTCGCAACATTCAATTAATTTCAATGTAAGATAACTGTAATATATTTCGTCTATAGTGGCAGGGTGCTGAAACCTATTTACCATATATCGAACTTTTTTTCGGAGCAATTCCTGACCAGGATCATGGCAATATTATTCCTGGGGGATATAATCAGCGCCCGGGTTCGCTAAACTATTCGCAGGTAGAGCAAAAAGGAGAAGAAGAATCACATGGACTTGTCAAATTGGAGGAAATTTACATGAGTATTACCAAAAACTATAAAGAACCAAAAGTGCCCTTATTCTGGGTTTCGCTGCTGCGAATAATGCTGGGATTATTATTTCTAACCACCTGGTGGAGCAACCAGTCTAAAGGTTTCTATACACCCGACGGCCTTCAGTACTTTTTCACCCAGGTATTCCCCCAATCTGGAAATTCACTCAGCTGGTATGCAGCCTTCATCGATAATATTATTCTCCCAGCCCGGAGTGCTTTTGCCCCATTTCAACTGGTAACCGAATTCTTGATCGGTGTTTTTCTGTTGGCAGGATTTCTAACCCCGTACACAAGCGCTGCGGGCGCATTTTTTATCCTCAATACCTTCCTGGCCACCTTCGGGCACGATTGGCCCTGGAGTTATGTGATGATTCTGGGGATCCTGTTTGTGCTGTTCTTTACCCGGGCCGGCCGCAGTTTGGGGATCGATGGTATCCTGGTGCGCAAGCGCGGCGAACCGCGCCTTCCATACCTGTGGTAAATTTGGTGAATTCTAGCATTCCCGGGAAAACATTATGATCCTTCTAGAAATCCTGTACGCGCTGGTAGTGATATTGTTAGCAGTATACGGATTCAACACCCTGCTGCTGACCTGGCTGAGCGCCCGCAGCCAGAATAAGATACCGGGAGCAAGCCGCACCCAGCCTGAGGAGTGGCCGTACGTCACCGTCCAGCTCCCAGTATTCAACGAACGTTATGTTGCCAGACGTTTGATTGACGCGGTTGTGAAATTCGATTACCCGGATGACCGCCTGCAAATTCAGGTATTGGATGACTTGGATGACAATACCAGGGGTATTATCGCCGAGACCGTCGCAGGCTACCGGGATGAAGGTCTGGATATCACGCATATTCGCCGCCCAGACCGGGTTGGATTCAAAAGCGGCGCCCTGGCAAACGGACTGCGGGACGCTCATGGTGAATTCATCGCTATATTTGACGCAGATTTTATTCCTGAACCTGGTTTCCTCAAAGCCTGTGTCCCATCCTTGATGGAAGATGCTGGAATTGGATGCGTACAGGCGCGCTGGGGACATATCAACCGCGAAACATCCTGGCTCACACGCGCCCAGGCCACCGGGATCGACGGCCATTTCCAGATCGAACAGACAGCCCGCAGCAGCCAGCGTTTTTTCCTCAACTTCAACGGCACGGCTGGGATCTGGCGCCGGAGATGTATTGATGAAGCCGGAGGATGGGGCAGCGATACACTCACGGAGGATCTCGACCTCAGCTACCGGGCGCAGATAAAAGGATGGCGGATTCTTTACCTTCCGCAGGTGATGGTGCCCGGAGAGCTGCCGGTGCATATCAGCGCCTTCAAGCGCCAGCAGTTTCGCTGGGCCAAAGGCAGCATCCAAACCGCCCGTAAACTGCTCCCAGATTTATGGCGTTCGCACCAGCCGCTGCATATAAAACTGGAGGGTACCATCCATCTCACCCACTACCTCGTCCACTTTCTAATCCTGCTGAACCTGCTGCTTACACTGCCGGTGTTGTATTTAAACAGCCGTTTCTACTGGGCGGTGCATATATTCACCATCGCCGCCATCGGTCCGCTGCTGATGTACTGGATCTCCATGCGCCGGAGTGGGCAGTCAATTCGCGGCAGTCTCACTCATCTGGTGGTGCTGCTCTTTATGGGTATGGGTCTGTCCGTCAACAACACCCGTGCCGTGGTTGAGGCAGGATTAGGTATAAAAACTTCATTCCTCAGGACGCCAAAATTTAATATCACCGGCGGTCAGGAAACCCAGAGTAAACATGATTACCTGCTGCCGCGTGACCCCAATACCTTGCTGGAAGTGGGTTTAGCCCTTTATGCATTATTCCTGCTGGGCTATGTCGTCACAACCGGTGCGTTTGGACTGGCTTTGTGGCTGGTTCTGTACGCTGGAGGTTTTTCGTATATCGTTTACCTGGGCTTTATCCAACCGAAAAAAGCCCCTTCAAAACCACCCCTTAATTCTTTGCGGAACCGATTTAAAAGAAAGTCAATTCCAGATATCAAGAGTCAACCGCTCGGCGATTAGCGAGAACTCCAAAAAGTGTTTTTCTGAGTGAAGTCCTGCTCGAATGTTTGCTGATGAATGATGGATATCTTCGCGGAACGAAACAAAGAATTAAATCCAGACACCAAGAGTTCAACCGCCCGGCGACTAACGGATACTCCCGAGAGTGTCATTCTAGTTACCATACAATTGGCAAAGGTGCAAAAATGGGGTAGAACAGACATGGAACATTACCACAATCCGTCTACCCCACTGGCACCTGTCTGAGGAATAAGGGCCAATGTCATTCAGCGCTGAGAGCGCCATCGTTCAGACCGCCCCCTCAGACTACCCCCGGCGGAAGGTCGAAAACGCGTCGTGCCAAGAGCACCATAACTAGAACACATTCAACCGGGTTGGTGTCACCTGGGCCTCTACGATAGCTCCAGGAGGTCCTAATGAAAGTATACATCGGAATTGACTGGAGTAAAGACAAACACGATATTGTTTTCATGAACGAACAAGGAGGTCACATTTCTCATCTAACCATTGAGCATTCACCGGAAGGTTTCGAACTCTTCGATGAAAAGCGAGAGATTATGGGTGTTCAACCACAACAATGTTTGGTTGGTATTGAAACTCACCATAACCTGTTTCTAGACTACTTATGGAGCCGTGATTACTCCAGCATCTTCGTTTTGCCTCCTTTTCAGGTCAATCGCTCACGGGGTCGTTACGGGTCCAGTGGAGCTAGCAGCGATAGAAGTGATGCGGGTTTAATTGCTGATATCCTGCGCACTGATCGTCATCGTCTGACGCTATGGCGGCCAGATCTCCCGCTGACACAGCAAATCGCTTCAAGGGTTAGTTTACAGCGTTTTCTAACCCGCAGCATCATCCAGATTACAAATCGTTTGCGGACGGTGTTGTGGCGCTACTACCCCAATGCAGCTCATGTTTTCAGCAGCCTGGATACGCAGATTGCATTGGAGTTCATTTGTGCCTTCCCAATACCCGCTGACGCTGAAAAGCTCACTTTTGAGGATTTTCGCCGCTTTGCCAAGCAGCATCGTTATCCCAATCCAAAGAAACTACCGGCTTGTTTTGCTCGCTTGCAAAGAAACCAACCTCAGGCAGAGCAAGCGACGGTGCAGGCCTTTCGTGATGAAGCCGTGCGCCTCTCCAGATTGAGCTTACAGCTGGTGCGAGAACGGGCGATTACTGAGCGTGAGATCAAAAAACTCTTCGCTGCTCATCCTGATGCACCTATCTTCTCATCTTTGCCCGGAGCCGGCGTAAAAGGCTGGCCCCAGCTTTACTGGCAAAGTTTGGCGATAATCGAAACCGTTTTCCAACTACTCAGGCCCTGCAAAGTGTGGCTGGCACCTGCCCATTCACCAAACAGAGCGGAAAGCGAAAGTATGTCCTGTTTCGCTATGCTTGTGACCGTGAATTCCGGAATATCGCCCAAATGTGGGCCAGGGCTTCGCTGAAAGAGTCGGTTTGGGCTAATACATACTTCCAGATGGCGCTACCACGTTCTAAGTCCTGTAGCCATGCCTACCGCCGCTTGGCTAATCGCTGGCTGGTGATCGCTTGGCGGATCTGGCAAGATGGAGTAACCTATGATGAGAACACTACATATGCGGAAACATGCAATACGGGTTAAACCCAATTAAATAACCATTTTTTGAGCTATCGTAGAATTTTGGATTATGTATGGTTTTGTTCCATTGTTAAAGTGCCGTTATTCGTGTGATACAGGTCAAATTGTGTGCTTTGACACTGCTAGTTCAATGCGTCTAGTAAAAGTTTTAGGTCTTGACAAAACGCGTCTGAGCGAAGTCCCGTCCATACGTCTGCTGATGGATAAGTGATTTCTTCGCGGGACGGAGCGAAGAATTTAAATATTAATTTGCTGGATTATCGATACTTTTAGAAGAAAATTAATTTCAGATATCAAGAGTAAGCCATCCGGCGACTAACGGATATTTCCGAGAGTGTCATTCTAGCGAAGTCCCGTCCATACGTCTGCTGATGGATAAGTGATTTCTTCGCGGGACGGAGCGAAGAATTTAAATATTGATTTCCTGGATTAACGATAATCTTGGGGAATAATAAATTATCTGTCAGGGGTGAATTGAAATATTCGATTTACACTTCTGCTCATAAATATCCATTCGAGCAAGTTTCACGTGAAACAGCATGCCAGAAATCTAAACTATCAATTCCAAAAAGTGTATTTGTTTTTTATCGAATCAAATCCGGTATTGTTTCACGTGAAACATTTAATTCACTCCACCCACACACCGTTTTTGCGCGCCCACGATTTGATCGTGTCCTCAATTAAGTCCAGGTAAGCGTCCAGACCGGCCAGCCTGTCCTTAAAATCCTCCCCCAATAATCGCATTTTAGCTAGAGCCGAACGCCATTCCATCAGCTCAGGTGCACTTTCGTTTAAGTTTTTCGCTGCCAGGGTCCAGGTGCGCAGCAGCGGCCACAGCATCATCTTCGGTTGTTCGCTTTCCAGCATCGTTTCAATTGCGCTCAGATAATACGCCTTGCGTGCCGGATGCAGACGCACTGGCCTATCTTTATCTGATAAAGCCTCAAATGCGTTTTGCCATCCATGTAAAAAATCTGCCAGTGCGCTGTCTTCTATATTCGGCGCGCCCAGCATTCCCAATAGACCCGCCGCCATACCCGGTTTTCCAATCCGTTCCGCCCGTTCTGGAAAACGCATTAAAAAGCGTCGGTCACTCAGCGGGACGCCGTTAAACCCGCGATGGCGTTTGCCGTTCTTTAAGGCCTTTAAATAATGGTAAATTTCCTCCGGTCCCGGCGTTGGTTTATAATTCTGGTAACCCAGCCATATTTTGCGCGCTTTTTCAACTTGCGCCCGTGCCCGTTCGTACACCCTGTCGGGACGCTCGTACTGTCCCCGCACGCTGGCCTGGGTAAAATCCATAAAATGCTGCGGGTCGTGTAATATCCTGCATTCCTTTATTGTGGGTCCCAGCCAGGGATGGACGCGTATACTCCTGGGTGTCCGGTAAAGGTTTTGCGAATGGTGTGCGATATCCAGGTGCACATCCTCTGTCAGCGGCAGGATTTCGCGCCCCTCAAGCACCTCGTCATAATGGATGAACACCAGGTCCACATCGGTGGTACCGCCCAGTAAATATTCCCCCTCCAATAACGACCCGCACAGGTAGACGGAAACCAGATTGCGATCCTCTCGAATGCGGTCATCCACCAGCTCGAGGGTGATTTTCATCAATGTGTCATGATCAATTCGCATTTACCCTCCTTTTAGTTTCAGCTGCCGCTGTCCTCGTCCAGGGGAAGTTTTGTCTGGAACGGTGCCGATCTTTAAGCTCTGCCGGATGCGCTCTTCCACCCTTTTAAGGTCCTCCACGCTGCGAACGTAATCCAATTCGTTTGTATCGATCGTGAGCACCGGTGAGCGCCTGTTCAACCCGTCTGCAAAAAATGAATCGTATGATTGGTTTACCTCATCATATATGCCCGCTCCATACTGCGCTCGTACGGTCTGTCCCGCATGGCAATACGCTGCATAAGCACATCCGTATCTGCCCGTAGGTACACAACCAGGTCGGGCGGGACGATCTTCTCCGCCAGCGTGTCGTGCACGTTGTTGTACATTTCCAGTTCGTCGCCCTTCAGTTTGATCAGCGCGAACAATGCATCCTTCTCGAAGGTGTAATCAGCGACTAGGTTCGCGCGGCTCATTCAGGATTTCAAAGACCGTCCGCCGCTGCTGGTGGTAACGGCTGAGCAGGAAAAAGATCTGCGTCTGAAAAGCATATCTCTCCCGGTCTGTATAGAACTGGGATAAAAATGGGTTTACCTCAAAAACCTCAAGCAGTAGTTGGCCTCAAAGGATTTCTGCAGCAGCCTTCGCCAGGGTAGTCTTTCCCACACCGATTGCTCCTTCAATTCCTATGTACATGGATCACCGCTCTGCAATATGTTTTGTCTAAACAAGGGTTCTGTCATTTCTATTTGTGGTTATACCTTCCACAATTGGTGGTGCCAAATACTTTCTTTGCTTCCATCTCAACAAATTAAAGATACCAGCGAATGGCTCAGAGTGCAACTTATTATTCTTTCAGCCCACTTAGAAATGCACACACTTA
>CAVWDI010000024.1:0-26873 GCA_963753725.1 uncultured Chloroflexia bacterium
GGGGATAGGGGAAAACCAACCCCAAGAAAGGGGTGCTTCGCGAGGGATAGGGGGAAGGAGAAAACAAGGGATAAGAGATAGGGATGGTTGGTGAGCAGAATTTGAATTGAGGAACGATTGGAAGAAGGGAAATCGAAAACCAGCCACGCATTACTGCGACACGAATACACGAATATTGAACGGTGGATTATCCATTTTCGCTGGTTAATTAATAGCATATTGGACTTATGAAATCAAGTCGCTAATGGGGGGATTTTTTGGTTGAGGGCTGCTGATATACGTTTCGCTAATATTTGACGGATAAGATTTCGAAGGATTTCTTCTAATAAAAAAACTGTAAGACTGAAAAAGGCGAGTTTCTATAAATATCTGGTATATATGCCGATTTTTCTTCGTTGATCGATTGTGTGGGGGAAGACAAGCTGAAAATTTTTTTCCTTGTGCTGCAATCATGAGGATTGGAATTGATTGATTGGACGCGTCCAGCAGGTAAAGGGCGCGTCCTTAATCGATTCCGGAAGGCATGGAAGAGAGGAAGGGCTCAATGTTGTAATTTCAGGACCGGCAGTCCTAAGTGATCCTGTTATGCAGGGCGTTGATTAGCTCGCCAGCCTGGTTGAAACAAGCAGATATTGTCGGAGGACTGCCGGTCCTCGCGATGCATAAATTTTGCTATTTAATTTGTACTGTCAGACATACTTTTCAAAACTAAAAATTAATATTATGGTTTTTATGGGGGTAATCGTTGACTTTGATTCTGGCGGCATTTATAATGAGTTCTTACAGGCCGAGCTAACATTGCATTATTGACAGCAGTACTCAACAAAAATAATACGCCTTGGCTACACTCCAAAAAGTCTCAGTTGATTGCAGAAAAAATTTACCTCTTTCACCTCAATGTCATGGAGCAATGATGAACGTGTGTGGATGTTCCGCGTCGTTTTGGTGTGTACAGAGCGCGGATACGATCCAGTACTGAGGTAGATGCTTTAGGTTCAAATTTAAAGCGAGATCGGTTGATATCGTTTTATCGAACAATCTTAGGAGTTCAGATATTTTCAATATCAATACAAACAAAGGAGGTGAACTTAAGCAATTTTTCAACCGGATGTAGAAAAGGAATAAGGTTGGAAATAAATCTAACAAACATTACTGCAAGCATCATTCGGCGAAAAATAGGTGAAAAAGTATTGTTCACCAACGTGGCATTCCATTACTTGATGAAATATTATGTAGCTTCGACAAGCACAGGATGGAAAATGGACCAGAAATGGGCGTGTAAAAGCGTTCAATTCAGTGATACCTTATCTGCAGTTCAAAACCCTGGCCTATTGAATAAAAAGGAGGTCTTATTCATTAAGAATACTTCAAACAAACATCCAAAACTGCATTATCCAAAAAGAGAGACCGGCTTTCTAAGAACGGGTCTCTCTTTTCCCTTAACAGGAAAAAACAATAAGGAGACTAAGCAATGACTAAGTATAGATCAACGATATGGCGGCTGACCTCGGTTTAATATGCCTGGCGATGGTGGTGGTATCGCTGGGTGTGACCGGGACAGCAGTCAAGGCGCAGACAACGGTCTTTATCAACGAGATCCATTATGACAATGCCAGTACTGATGTTGGCGAAGCCGTGGAAGTGGCCGGTGCGGCCGGGACGAACCTGACCGGATGGAGCCTGGTATTTTACAACGGCAGCAATGGAACCGTTTATCGAACCCAAGCGCTGTCAGGCACTTTACTGGATCAAGACAACGGATTTGGAACGCTTGCTTTCACCTTTCCTGTGAACGGCATTCAAAACGGTTCGCCTGACGGGCTTGCCCTGGTGGACAGCAGCGGCACAGTGATCCAGTTCCTGTGCTACGAAGGCTCGTTTACAGCTTCAGGCGGCCTGGCGGATGGATTAACCTGCGATGACATCGGGGTCAGTGAACCTTCCGATACACCGGTTGGACATTCGCTGCAGCTGAGCGGAACCGGGACGGTGTACGAGGATTTCAGCTGGAACTCCCCGGCGGCTGCTTCATTCGGCTCAGTCAACAGCGGGCAAACCTTTGGCGCGCCCCCGCCGCCGGATGTGTTCATCAATGAAATCCATTATGACAATGCCAGTAGTGATATTGGCGAAGCCGTGGAAGTGGCTGGTCCGGCCGGCACCGACCTGTCAGCTTGGAGTCTGGAACTCTATAACGGCAGCACCGGCGCAAGCTACGGTACGTAGAGCCTTTCGGGCAGCATCCCGGATCAAGACAGCGGATATGGAACGCTCAGTTTTCCAATATCTGGCATTCAAAACGGTCGCGCCCGATGGGCTTGCCCTGGTGTATAACGGCGCACTGTGGTCCAGTTCCTGTGCTACGAGGGTGATTTTACTGCCGCAGACGGTCCCGCAGCTGGTCTAATCTGCGATGACATCGGCGTCAGCGAACCGTCCAGCACACCAATCGGAGCATTCACTGCAGTTGAGCGGGATTGGAACCCAGTATGGGGATTTTACCTGGAATGGTCCAGCCGCCAACACCTTTGGCGCAGTCAACACCGGACAATCCTTCGGCACACCGCCGTCCAATGTCTTCATCAACGAGATCCACTATGACAATTCAGACGCTGATACCGGCGAGGCGGTGGAAGTGGCTGGTGATGCAGGCACGGACCTGACCGGTTGGAGCCTGGTGCTCTACAACGGATACAACGGCGCCCCCTACGATACCATAACACTTTCCGGCAGCATCCCTGATTTATATGGTGGGATCGGGACGGTGAGTTTCTCAAAGGGAAGCATCCAGAACGGCTCGCCTGACGGCATAGCCCTGGTCGACAACGGCGGGAATGTTCTCCAGTTCCTGTGCTATGAGGGTATCTTTGCCGCGGTAGGCGGTCCTGCGGATGGGTTAACCTGTGTGGACATCGATGTTGAAGAAGGTTCGGGCACGCCGGTCGGACATTCACTGCAGCTCGGCGGTTCTGGGACTACGTATGCTGAATTCACCTGGAACCCGCCAGCAGCCAGCACCTTCGGGGCGGTCAACAACGGCCAGTCCTTCGGCGGGATGGTGGTCCAATGCGGAGACTGGCTCAACACTTACGAAACAAATACAGCTACCCGGGGAGTGACGGCGTCAGATCCTTCCGGTATGGTAAATGATTTCGAAATCAGTTCGGTTACTCCGGCTCCTTTGTCCGGAACAATTGTCGTTGCTAATGAAGTGCCAGCACCGACGATTGGGGGTGAAGCAACAGCCGATGTAGTAGTGGACGGGGATGTCCCGGCAGGGATATACGAGGTTGCAGTCACCGCAAGCAGTACCAGCACAGCCAGCGAAAGCTGCTCCTTCAACGTCGACGTCGATCCTTTCCTCACAATAGGAGAGGTGCAGGGTGTGGTTGAAGCGAATGACTGGGGACCGTACCACCGTTCGCCGTATGCGCCGCCTTACAACTCACCCGACGGGCAAAATGCTAACGGCGAGTATGTGGCTGTCCAGGGCGTGGTGTACGAACTGACCAAAGAGTACAACGATTTCTGCGCCACCTGCGCTTACTACGGTTTCTTCATCCAGAATACGGCCGGTACGGCAGACGGTGATCCAGACACTTCCGACGGCATCTTTGTAACCCAGGGCTATTACGACAACCTGCTGGTAGACGGCGGTGGTTCTTATGTTCCGCAAGTGGGTGATGAGGTCATTCTAAGAGGCCCGGTCAGGGAATATTACAGCCATACCCAACTTAATAATCCTCGGTTAGCGATGGTGCTTCGAACTGGCGTAGATGTGGATGCTGACATACCGCCCTTCGTGGCTGACCCGCCGGACGATATCGTCGATGACAGCCTGTATGCAGATATTAGCGACGCTTATGTGTATTGGGAACGTCGCGAAGGCATGCGCGGCCAGGTGCCAGCCGGCAGCATTGTGCTGAATGGAAGGGATGTGTTCGCCAGCTCGTTCGACTCGGAGGTATGGGTGGCACGCGCTGACAGCGTGATCGCAGGACGGGCAGACCCCTTCGCGCGGCGCTCGTTCCGGGACGTGCACCCGCTGGACGATATCCCAACGGTGGGATTCGATAACGAAAACCCGTACCGCATCCTGATGGGCGGCTTCGGGCTCAAAGCGACGCTGGATGACACAACCGCCCTGCTTTCGCCAGCCCGTACGTACGACGTGCTGACCAATGCCCCGACCGGCGGTGTGTACTATAACTACGGGAAATACTCCATCCAGCCCGATTCGCAGATTGCTCTTACCCCGGGTGTGGACCCATCTGAGAACGGTAGACCCAGCGCGCTGGACCGCAGCGTTGAATACAGTGTGGTGTTGTTCAACATGGAAAACCTGTACGATTATGTTGATGACGCCTTTGACGGCTGCGACTTCCAGGGCAACTCCGGCTGCCCGGGCGTCTACCCGCCGTTCGACTACGCGCCGTCCAGCAATGATGTCTACCAGACACGGTTGGCTGAGATCGCAGAACAGGTCATAAACGACCTGCACAGCCCGGACATCATCCTGGCGCAGGAGTTGGAAGACCAGGATGTATGTTATATGGATGCTGGCGTTTACACATGCCCTGCCTTCGGAGACCAGGTGAATAACGCCGACGGAAAACCGGACACGCTGCAGGAACTGGCGGCGGTGATTGCCGGCATGGGCGGGCCGATTTACGATGCAGCCCTGGACCGGGATGGCGCGGATGACCGCGGTATCGTAACCGGCTACCTGTACCGCACGGACCGGGTGGAACTGCTGCCGGCTCAGGTGGATGATCCGGTGCTGGGTGACAGCCCGGGTGTGATCTACGACAAACCAGGCGCAGTGCCGCTGGCTTACAACAATGACGTGCAGAACCCCAAGGTGCTGAATGCCACCCTTCCGGACAGCGTGGGCGGAGATACCGATGGGGACAATGTGTTCACACGCCCGCCGCAGGTGGGTTTGTTCCGTATCTGGCGCACAGGTGTGGGCGGCAGCGTGTACCAGGATGTGTACCTGTCCAACAACCACTTCAGCAGCGGACCGGACAGGCGCGTCGACCAGCGCACCGAGCAGGCGGCTTACAATGCGGCCATCGTGGGGGCGCTGCAGGCAGTGGACGCGGATGTGTATGCCAGCGTGGGCGGCGACCTGAACGTGTACCCGCGGCCGGACGACCCCTTCCCGAATGATCCCAGCGACCAGCTGGCGGCGCTGTACGAGCAGCCGATGACCAACCTGTGGGATATCCAGGTGGCGGAAGATCCGCTCAGCGCTTACTCCTATATCTACCTCGGCCAGGGCCAGACGCTGGACCAGATGTTCGTGGCGCCGGCCTGGTTGGAAGAACTGGTGGAGGCGAGGACAGCGCATATCAACGCCGACTTCCCGGCCGACTTCGAGGGTGATGGCCCCAGGGGTACCAGCGACCACGATCCGATGAGCGCAGCTTACAGCCTGCTGCCGAACCTGGATAGACTGGAAGAACTGGTGTTGTACTTTGATGCGCGTGGTGATATCACGGGCAATAACACGACCAAGAACCTGTTAAAGAAACTGGCGAAGGCGCGCAGCTTCTACGAGCGGGGCCAGATGCAGACTTACTACAGCCAGATCAAGACTTTTGGCAATCAGGTGCAGGGTTTCGCTCCGCAGCATATTACACAGGCGGCGGCGGATGCGCTGTCAGGAGAGGCGTGGATGATCCTGGAAATTGGTTCAGCTTCGGCTGCCATGGCGGATATTATTCCACCAGAGAACCTTGAGATATTCATACCGCTGGTCATTACGAACCCGTAGATGTGATAACTCAGGAGGTTAATCGTTTTTAGGTAGGTGGGAGGTCTTCGTTGAGGAGGCCTCCCTTTTATGTCCGCTAATCTATCCACTAATCTACACCAATCTTCACGAAAACATTTATAGGGGATAGGGGTTAACAAGGTGATGAGATGGCGGGCGGATTGTTAATCATTGGTTTCGTGATGAAGGATATAATAGCGGTGTGTTCACCCAACAGCAGACAGATTATCAAAAAGGAGGCGCTTCTATCTACCAGATACTTTAAATACAGGAGTACATGGCAGTTTATCTTTTACGGGTCTATACAAAATATATCCAGGACTATTCGTCTCTTGAAGGAGGAAGAAATGCGTAAAAAAATTTTGATACTTACAATATTATTGGTGATCCTGCTGGCAGTTGTCCCGATAGCCCAGGCGATAACCTTCGGCCAACCGGACGGAAATGGCCACCCCAATGTTGGGGCGATGATCGTGCTGGAGCCGGATGGAGAGCACTACCTGTACTGTACGGGTACTCTAATCGCGCCGAAAGTCTTCCTGACCGCTGCGCACTGCACCATTGCTGCGTCTGCTTACGGCGCTGATCCACACGACGTCTTTGTGACCTTTGATCCGGTCTGGGACAGCAGCGCTATTCTGCACCGGGGTACATACGATCTCAATCCAAACTACGGTCACGACATGCATGACCTGAATGATGTGGCGGTCATCCAGCTGGATGAAGAAGTTGTTGGTATCACACCGGCAGCGCTGCCGCCGGCAGGACTGCTTGATGATATGAAAGATGCTCACGAGCTCAAGAGGCACAAATTCGTTACGGTTGGATACGGCACATTGCGGGACGATAAAACCGGAGGCCAGCATGCCTTGGGCGATTATGGCGAGCGCTACTTTGCAGAGCAGACCTTCCGGGCGCTGAAGCCATACTGGCTGCAGCTTTCGATGAACCCCTCCACAGGCGACGGAGGCACCTGCTATGGTGATTCAGGCGGGCCGCACTTCCTGGGAGAGAGCGATATGGTGGTGTCACTGACGGTGACTGGGGATGCCTGGTGCCGTGCCTCGGATGTGACCTACCGTCTGGATACCGATTCTGCCCGTTCGTATCTAGGCCAGTTTGTAGAGCTGCCCTAAATTGAGGGGTTGTTTATATCGGAAATAAAAGATATCAACACACTACCAAACCCGCTGCCCGCGAATCCCTGTATTTATAAACTTCTGGATTCGTGGGCAGCAATGGTTAAATGTTCAATATGTAATATTTGACTTTCAAGAATAGGTTATATATACTGTTTATTAGGTACAATGCATCGTCCCGATGTGTGGAGAATGGTCCACCAACCCAACACAACACCGGTTTGCATCCTTTCATCACTGCCAATTATTTTTAATAAACCCCTGATCAAAAAAATACACTGCCATGAGGAGGCTCACAAATGATAAACAAGCGCATTTATAACAAACGTGCAGTCCCGTTATTGATATTGACGGTGGGTTTAATTATGGCGCTGGCTCAACCCTTACCAGCCAATTCGATGAGTATGGCAGCTCAAAGCGAGGCTGCCGCGCCAACAAACAGGTACTACGTGGCAAGAACAGGTGACGGAACAAATCCTACCGGTGGATGGAGCACAGCTTTTACGAATGTGCAGGACGCTCTGGCAGCCGCCTCCATGGGCGGCGGAGGGGAAATCTGGGTGGCTGGGGGCGTTTATTACCCGGATGTCGGCAGCGGACAGACCGATAACGATGTACATTCAACATTTGTTATGATGGATGGGGTTGTTCTCTACGGGGGGTTCGACACGGATGACATACATATGGCTGAACGTGATTGGGAGACGAATATCACTGTGCTGAGCGGCGACATTGACAAGGATGACGTTGTAGATGGGAACGGTGTAGTTGGTGACTGGATGCACATCGACGGGGAACAATGCCTATCACGTGGTGACCGCGGACGGAGTGGGGGGCAGCGCCAGGCTGGATGGTTTCACGATCACCGCTGGGGATGCGCACCACTTTTCTCCGCCCGATAACCGGGGCGGCGGTTTGCACTGCCACGCCTTGGGGATTGGGACTGAGTGCAGTCCCAGCCTGTCCAACCTGGTATTCTCCGGAAACAGATCTGGTTTTACGGCGGGGGATGTATAACTATGCCGAAGACGGCGGTAACTGCGGGGCGATGCTAACTAACGTGGCTTTCGTTAATAACTTTGCGCAGGACAGCGGCGGGGCGATATTCAACCGGGCTGTCGGCAGCGCGAGCAATTGCAGCCCGGCCATGACGGACGTTTTGATCTCCGGAAATAAATCCGAAGTAGGAGGGGGGATATACATCCAAGGCAACGCAGGCACCTGCAGCCCTAAACTGACCAACGTTATTTTATCCGGCAATACGGCAACTGCCAGCGGCGGGGGGATATACAGCATTGGCAACAACGGCGGTATCAGCAGCCCCACCCTTACCAATGTCGTTCTTTCAGGCAACCAGGCAGGAACCAGCGGCGGGGCGATGCACAACCATGCCTACGGCGGCACCTGCAGCCCACTCCTGACCAATGTCACCATAACTGGCAACCGGGCAGAATATAACGGCGGGGGGATGTACAACCGTGCCAGCAGCGGGGGCAGCAGCAGCCCGGAAGTGAACAACAGCATTATTGGGAACAACAAGGACAGCAGCGGCACCGGCTTGGTCGGCGCAAATATCTATAACCGGATGTCGATATCAGACTGACCTCCAGCGTGCTGCAAGGCGCTGGCGTGAGCGACTTTAAGCTGGATAGGCGGCAGTTACCTGGACGGTGGGGGAAATATCGATGTTGATCCCCTGTTCATCAGCTATGTTGACCCGAATGCAGCTCCCACCACGGATGGAAACCTGCGCTTGAAAAAAACCTCACCCGTGGTTGAGGCTGGAGATAACACGTTGGTAGCGGGTGTGCTCACGGACTTGGATGGGGAGCAGCGCGTTGTGGATGGGGACGGCGATTATTTCCCGGTTGTGGATATGGGCGCGTATGAGTACCAGGTTTATTACCGGTATTTGCCGGTGGTTAACCATTAAACTCATGGGGGAGGTCAGGGGATAGGGATAATCCCGCAAAGTGCGCGGGACGCTCCACTTTGTTCCGCGGGGGATAATACCGCAATCCCGAAAAAAGAACGGGACGCTTTACGGAAAACGCGGTAAGCTGTCCCAAAGGGACGCTTCGCGGCGCGAGGGATAAGGCGCGAGGATATGGAAAATGGCACTGATCGAACGGATTTATAAAAGTTTACGATCGGGATTTGGCTAACCAAGGGGATGGATCAGTGCACTGAGCAGGAAATGCACGGATCGTAAGCCCGCACCAGCATCTGGGCGAGCTTGCTGATCTGCTCTTCTTCCACCCCAGCCCGCAGCCAGTTCCGGCACAAGCTTTTGCAGATCATAATGGATATTGGCGTTATTCTGCCCGGTAGGGATCACGCAGTCCGCCCGTTCGATTATCCCTTCTTCGTCTATCTTAAGGTAATGGTACAGTATGCCGCGCGGCGCCTCTATCGCGCCAACCCCCTGCCCTGCTCTTAATTCATAAGGGACCGCAAAATCCGAATTATCCGAGTCGATCAGCGCAGCGATTTTATCTTTGGATTCATACATAACATGAAAACACTCCACCAGCTGCGCCAGGTTATGGTTGAAGGGATTATGTGTGCCCGGTTTAACCCTAATTCTTCGGCCGCCTCTTTCGCCCTGGGGTGTAACAAATTGTAATTGTTATTAAAGCGCGCCAGAGCGCCTACCGCAAATGAATCCCTGCTCAGTTTGCAGAACTTTGAGGTGGAGAAATCAACCATGATATTCATTCGTCATGGCCAGATATTCGTCTTCACCTTTTGTGACCCCGTCGCTCGAAATCAGGTCTCCTCCAATAAATGGATAATGGCCGTCTCCCCGCAGCGAGACGTATTCGGTCTCTCTCACAAAATCGGGCATCGCCAGGCTCTTGAATAAATCAAGGGCTTCCCACAGGTATGGAATGGTGGCATCAAGGTCGTCCATCAAATCCTTTAACTGGCTCACCCGCGGCACCTGCGTCATCCCGCCGACCTTGATGACGATCGGATGAGAGGTCCTGCCGGCAAACAGGTCAGAGGCCTTGTTGGCATAGCCCTTGAGCTTGACTGCCATCTCCACTATTTCGCGGGTGCGTACTCAATATGGGGATCACGCTGCCTACATCCAGGAAGTCGGGAGCGACCAGGAAAAAGAGATGCAGCGAGTGGCTCTGCAGGGTTTCTGCGTGTTTGGCAAGCAGCCTGACGGTCTGCGCTGTTTCTGGTATCTCGATATTCAGCGCTCGTTCTGCAGCCCGGGCGCTTGCCAGGGCATGCGAGATGGAACAGATACCGCAGATTCGGGCACGAAAGGAGCGGCGCCATGTCGATAGAAAGACCTTTCAGCATCACCTCAAAAAAGCGCGGCGTCTCTACCACTTCCCAGTTACATTCAGCCAGCTCTCCGTTTTCGATGCGGATGTTGATATTACCGTGTCCTTCAACCCGGGCGATATGTTCGACCTGGATATCCACCGGCTGGGCGATATTAATCTTCATCCCTTAACCTTTCACCTTACCACCAGCTGGGTGAGGGCTTTTTATGGTTCCCGGCGTCCCCAGGTCCGGGATAGGCGTAACGCCGCTAAAGGCATTGAAGAAGTTGATCTCGTTCAGCGATTTGTCTCTCTGGGAAGCCTCGTTCTCTCAGCAATTCAATAAGGGATTCAAAATTTGCTTCGTCCGCAGGTCCCCTGCATCCCCAGCAGCCGAGATGGTTGCGGGGGCAGATGGCGTTGCAGCCAGCGCGGGTGACCGGACCCAGGCATATCATCCCCATGTCGAATACACAGGCATTAAGCCGCTGTTTGCATTCAACACACACCGGATATTGGGGAAATTGAGGTTCTAATCCAAGGATCAGGTGCCGTACCAGCCATTCAAATTCGGACTTTGAGATGGGGCAGCCGGGCAGTTCGATATCCACAGGGACAATATCGGATAACTCTTCTTACATGCCCGGTATCTATACTGAATGAGCCCGTAAACCTCTTTAACGGTTTCCTCTAAAGGGAAACGTTCTTTCAGGTTATTCACACCGCCAAGGCAGGCGCATGCCCCGATTGCGACGAGTATCTTTGCCTGCTTGCGGATATTCTTGAGTCTGTGCGGCATCGTCCTCAGTGGTAATGCTGCCCTCAACAAAGGCGATGTCATAGTCATCATTTTTGTCAGAGGAGATCAGCCGGAAGTTCATCACCTCTATCGAGCCAAGCAGGTCAGCCAGCGTATCTTCTTTATTGGCTATCTGGAGCTGGCATCCTTCGCAGCCGGTAAATCCAAAGAAGCCTACTTTTGGTTTATCTAACGGAATCCCCAGGTATTTCATGATCCTATCTTTCACAGGTCGTTTAATTCTTTTTGAAGATATCAGCGCTATATGGCTTCCTTGAGGTTCATCACGGTCCAGTAATCAAACACAGGCCCGTCCAGACAGGTGAAAGTGGAGCCGACATTGCAGCGGCAGCATTTTCCCATGCCGCAGTGCATCCTGCGCTCCAGGGAGACAAACATGCGCTGGCGCGGCAGCCCCAGTTCACTGAGATGCGTACAAACAAATTTAAACATCACCGGAGGTCCGCATACTACTGCAAAGGTGTTATCCGGATCGATGGGGACCTCTTTGAATAAATCGGTGATCATACCGACATGTTCACCCCAACCCTCATCGGGATGTTCGACAATGGTGAGCATCTTTAAATCGTAGATTTTGCGCCATTCTTCAAACTGGTAATCGAACAAAATCTGCCCCGGATCCCTGGCGCCGTAAAAGATGGTGATATCCTTGTAATCCGTGCGGTGGTCATTTGCCCAGTATATGGTGGAGCGCAGCGGGACAATGCCCAGCCCTCCGGCGATCAAGAGCACGTTGGATCCCACCATCTCCTGCATGGGGAAGTGCGTCCCGAACGGGCCTCTGATCCCCACAATCGCGCCGGCTTCCAAGCGGTGCAGCATCCCGGTTACCTTACCGACCTTACGTATGCAAAGCTCGAGGAACTCCTTGTTTGAACTCGAACCGGAAATGGATATTGCCACCTCACCGCAGCCGGGCAGCTCAAGCATCACAAACTGGCCCGGAAGAAAGGTGAAGATTTCTCGTTCAACCGGGTCGATGATCCTTATGTGAAACAGTTTTTCTAAGTTCCGTCAGCTGGATAGCAGCGATGACCTGAGATTTGAATACTTCGTTCCGTCTGTATGCGTGCAAATTTACTGGTTAAAATCAGGCGCTCTCGACATGAAACGGCTCGAGGTTTATATCGTGGTGGGGAATCTTGAGACTCATGCTTTCTCCGCCTGGATCAAATCATCGATCACCGCTTTCGGGTTGATGCCCGCCAGGCAGGCCACGCCGCAGCGGTTGCATCCCACACACAGGGATTGGTTAAAAGCTTCCACAAATCCCCTGAACTGGTGATAATAGCGGTACTTCAAACGGATATGGGGTTCCGGTCTGAAATTATGTCCTCCAGCCACAGCGGCAAAATCAAGCAGGTTGCACGAGTATAGCAACCGCTGCTTGGTTGCGTGCGTAAAAGACATGTCAACCTGCTCCTCGACCCCGTAGCAGTAGCAGGTAGGGCAGACCATGGCGCAGCTGCCGCAGCTCAGACATTTGTCGCCCCACTTTTCCCACACCTCTGACTCAAATTCCAGGTCCATCAATTCCGGCACAATGGTGACGTCAACCTGGGTCGTGAACTTCGACTCGATCTCTTTTTTCACCTGCTTATAGTGCAGCTGGTCCTCTTCGGTGACCTCCTGACCGCCGAAGCGGTTTACCATCATATAGCCGGTATCCGAATTGATGGCGACAAAGTATTTCTCCCCGATATCGGTCAGGAAGAGGTCAAAACCTTTAAAGGCCACATCGGCGTTCATGGAGCGGCAGAAACAATCTTCCAGCGGCTCATGATCCAATCCGATGATGATGGTATTGCGCCGGCGGGCGAAATAGTAAGGGTTGGGATAGATACTCTTCACCATCACCTCATCCAGTTTTCGCAGGGCGTTAATGTCACAGGCCCGCATCCCGACGATCACACGCGGGTGAATGGTATATTGGATTTGCTGCTCCCAGTCCGCCTCTTCCAGATCATAGGAGGCGATGTCTTCTTTAAATGGTAGAAAAAAGTTCTTTGGTGAGCTGTAAGACCGGGTGTAGTCCATCTGAAGCTCCTCAAAGTTATTGAGCTTCAAGAAGCGGTAAATCTTATTCCCTGCTGTATCCCGGTCCCTCCATTTGGGACCAATCACCTCATTGTTCTCCATGAGGTCCTCGACCATCATTTTGAAATTGTCTTTGGTGATCGTCTTGTACAGCATATAAATGCTCCGATTTTACTGTTCTGTTATGGACCGATTTCTTATTTTACCTTAAATGGGATTGGATAATTTCTGTTTTGTGAAAATAGTTTCAAACGGATGCTGCTTCGATAAACACAGAGCACACCCGAAATCGTCACCTAACTCCCCCTGATTTTTTATTTTGCGTCTCTGGTACCAATAGTGAGAGCAAATGTCTTTCGGCGGTGCCGATATTATGATATTGGATAAATCTGCAATTCTTTTATGTTATCAAGCTGCAGTTCGCGCTTCTGCAGGAAATATCGTGTATGACCTTCAGGAAAGCCCTCCAGGGTCCCAAACACTTGATAGCCCAGCTTTTGATAGAAACCCAGCGCCTGGAAATCAAACGTATCCACATACGCATGACGGCAGCCCCGCTTAACGGCTTCAGCCTCCGCCCGCCTCATAAGTTCCACCCCGTAACCCTGACCACGCAGAGCCTCCGCCACCCATAAATGGCTGATGAACAGCCAGCCCCAATAGGTCTCTCCATACAATCCCCCTACCATTTCGTCCTGGTCATCACGAATGTAAAATGCCAGTTTTTTATAGTTTAATTTCTTTACCTGAGTTTCATTGTAGGAGACCACATTCTGAATCAATGCCTTGATATTTGCCTCGGAAGGCGGTTCCTCCATAAAAATCCTGTATTCTTTTCATACGATTTACCCCACGCTCACACGTCTATAACCAATTGAACGGACCTGCGAATTTTTCACACACGTTGGCGAAAGCTATGTTGATTTTGCTGCCAGTTCCTCAATGCTGGGTGGATCATCCCAGTCAACAGGTCCGTGCTCAAACCTGTACTGAAGCCTGGGTAAAACAGTTCTTCCCCAGGCGCTTTGAAAGTAGTCAAAGGCCTCATCCCATTGACCTCCTGACCCCCAGCCGCCGTGGTAAAGGGTCACTCTTGTGCCGCCGTCCTCGGGGTAAAAGCGCAGGACGACATGCGTGCGCTGGCCTCTGACCTCGGGCAGGGTGGGGGGCGCGTTCCAGGTGAATGAAAACATCTGCATGGGCTGGACGGCCAAAACCCGCAATCCTTCACCGCCGCGTTCTCCGGGAGGCGCATCCAGATCGAAATAGATCTCATACATGCCATCAGGGCGCAGGTCTACCCTGCACTCCGGCGCCAGGAAGGTTTTGATACCGTCTTCTGTGGTCCATGCCTCCCAGACATCTTTCAGGTCGGCGTTGACTTTTATCTCGGCGTATACAGCTTTCTCGTTTATCTTCATGATAAGTAAATCTCCATAAAAGCGGATTGTTTGATATTCAACTTATTGAGGCTGGTTTGTTTGAATTTTGCCGGTGAGGCAAATGCTGTTTGAGGCGACTTGAGCTTTAAGAGCTAATCTCGCAGCAGTAATATACTACCTGCAGGGACTATGGATTAATCAGCCCTACGATCTGTAAGGCTGCCCCTCCTATTCACCGTCTCCATCACCGGCGTTCGCTTCAGCGAAAAGTTGGCAAATCTTGTAACAGAGATTCCTTCAACCACTGGGTCGGACGTTTATTGTTTAATTGCAGTTGCTTTGAAAAACGTGTAGCAAAAAACCCCATCTGGTCCCGTTGTTCTATATAATCCTTTTATGCCTTCATCGAAAGTGTTTTCGTCAATTATTCCTGCCTCAATGGAGGGCTCGCGGATACCTTCTATCATTGCCGTGAACGTGTTCTTTGTAAAGCCCTCGACAAGTTGAGGTTTACTTGAATCAACATAAACCATCCGGGGAGAGACGTTGATCGAACCGAAATCTGCTGCACTCAAGAGGGGATACAGCTCTCGACCAATATTGGCATTCCCACCAGCTCGCTTTTGTAACTCAATCTGACATTGAATCGCCCGGTGTGCTGCGTCATTGTCAGGATAAAAATACGTCGATCCATGATCTCCTTCGATCACTGTGATTGTCCCGCTAACTTTGAGAAGGCTTTTTAGCGCATTCAATGCACCAAGCGGCTGTGCTAAATGTTCAAGAACAAAGCAAACAAAGATATGGTCGAATAACCCTGGCTCAAATGCCAGGTTGAAGATGTCACCTTGCTGGAAGTTAACATTTGTGAAACCTGCTGCCTCGATCCTCTTCTTAGCTGCTGCGACTGAACTCGCAGAAATATCAATTGAGGTGAAATTAGCATTGGGGCTGTTGTACGCTAATGTAATGGTCTGTGCCCCTGTACCACACCCGGGCTCAAGAACCTGGCTCCCTGCTGGATAAGATGTGTCGGAATGTAAAAATTCAACAAGTGTTGAAGCCTGGTCCTGTAATCGTATATTTTCTATCGGATCATATCCATGTACATATTTCTTGTTCATTTATTTCATCCGTCAATCATCCCAACGAGCACGTCGCAAACGCGGCCTGGCTCGACTTGAGCTGTTAGTGTAAAGTCTTGTTGTATTATTAGAAAGGTCCCAGGAAGCATGGGTAAGGAATACCGTTATCTTATGTCTCCTTCTCACTTTCATTACCACCTGCAAAAGGATCGCTGGAATCCGAAAGCGCCCGCTCGACGAGCGGCTCCAAGGGACGGGGGTTCACATGCAGCTGCAGGACATCCGGGCGAGAATAGTGGCCTCCCACATCAATAACAGATTTGCTTTGAAGCACCGCTTCGAGAGATACCGAGGCCGTCAGGATGGTCTCCTCGTTAGCTGGAGCCCTCGCGATTACTCTACCTCCCGGAGCGATGATGCTGCTTCCGCCTTCAGCTTCATCTACACCAACACTCCTTTCATTAACCAGATCCCGGTAAGGTTCCGGAACATCCTCCGCTTCCAACAGATTACATACAGCTATTACGAAGCAGCTGCCCTGGACCGCGAACGCGCGCGAAAGCAGCAGCCCCATGACAGGGTTGGTCTCGGACACATGCCTGGAAAAAGGCCAGGCAGCCACGTGGATCTGGGTGCCCTGCGCCATGAGGGCATATGCGGGCAGCAGCATGGTGTGTTCCCCGCAGGATAGACCGCTTATGCGGCCGTAAGGACGCTGGTAAGCGGTTAGTCCGACCCCATCGCCCTGTCCCCAAAACATACGTTCGGCGAGGGTGGGTTTGAGCTTGCGGTGGCGTCCCAGAATTACCCCTTCACGGCCGATAAAGAGCAGCGTACAGTAAACCGTACCTTGTGTCCTGGTATCCAGTTCGACCAGGCCGATGGCCACATCAATACCCGCTTTACGGGCAGCCTCACACAGTCGATCAGTGGTGGGGCTGGGAATTTCCACGCCGCTGGCCAGGTAAGCAGCAGCTGCCTGGTTCCAGAGTGCAGAATGGAGTGGGTAAGGCCAGAAGAATGGATAACCCGGCAGCCAGGTCTCGCCAAAAGCGGCAAAGTCGGCCCCTTTCCGGGCAGCCTGCTCGATCAGACTGCAGGCCTTGTCTGTTGAAGCCTCGCGATCAAAATAGACCGGCGCGGCCTGGATTGCGGCCAGTGTGAATTCGGGATAACTGGTCATAATATGTGCTCCTGTTCTTTTCGTTCTTCCACAACCATCGTTTTCGGCGGCTTATTCATCGTGCATAATGCTGGGCAAATAACTGCGGTAAGGCAGCGCGCCCGTGCTGGGCAGGCTGGTCAAAGCCCAGCCGAAATGGTCGTTTTGCTCCCCCTGCTCGTTGAAAGCGCCCCCCTGACACCAGCCCTGTGGATTTAAATCCGCATCATCCAGCCAGGTATCATCGTAAATCACGACCACTGATCCATCGTCGCTAGTGTTACAGTTGTCATACGGTATGCCGATCGCCAGGTCCTCCCCCCCATCGCCGTTAAAATCACCCGCCGTGAAAGCTCTGGCAAAGTAATCATACGCCTCCAGCTCGTCGGGGACGGTCTCTCTTCCCTGGTGAAAGAAATGGGCATCACCGGAACGAAAACCATAACTCGTCTTGGTGATCACGTGCATCGCGCCGGCATCTCTTACGACTGGCTCGCCTATATCTTCGTGAGGAACACCGACCACCAGGCTGTCCAGCCCGGTACCGCCGAAATCAACCGCGGCAAGAACCTCGCCGAACTGGTCCTGGTATTCGGGTTGGTCGGTGATGGTTGTGCCGTTCTGGTAGAGATAGGCCATGTGGTCGACATCCAACCCGCTGCTGGTTCCGTAGAATACATTAACCGCTCCGGCATCCTCCACCGTTTCTGCAGCAGAAATGTCGATGTCCTCCTCCGGTACGCCGACCGCTAGGTCGTCGAGCCCATCGCGGTCGAAGTCGCCTGCCGCCAGAGATTCTCCGAACTTATCACCGCTTTCCGATTCAAGTGTGCTCCAGTCACCCTGTTCCCACTGTTGATTACCCAGCCCTGAAAGACCGCCGGCAGTGCCGTACAGCACGTGCACCACACCGATGTCGCTTTTCGAAGGAGAGTCCTCGCCGTATGCGCCGATCGCCAGGTCGTCGTAGGCATCGTTGTCGAAATTCCCGGCAGACAGGGCGTAGCCGAAATAGTCGTCCTCTTCCACTTTATCCAAGATTGGTGTGCCGTCGTCCCTGTCCTGGTGCCACATCTGGTCGGGCAGTACCGCGGTTGGGCTCAAACCGCCCGCGGAACCGTATAAAACGATCACGCTGCCGCCGTCCCTGATGGTTGGACCGTTGTAGAAATCTTCATACGGCACGCCGACCGCCAGGTCATCGTATTCGTCCCCGTTGAAGTTTCCCACCGCCAGAGATTTTCCGAATTGGTCGCCTTGCTCCGCTTTCCCGTCCACATCCGGGCTGTCCTGGTGCCAGAACTGGTTTCCGGCGGGAGTTAACCCTCCTGAACCGGAGCCGTAAATGACATGTACAGCGCCTGGGTATGTTATTGTGCTGGTTTCTGTGGTGATGTTTTCGTAAGGAATTCCGACAGCCACATCGTATCGCCCGTCCCCGTTAAAATCACCGCTGGCCAGGGCGCTTCCAAACTGGTCGTTGGACTCGACTTTATCCTGGCTGAAGTCCATATCCTGGTCCCAGGATTCATAATCTTGTGGGTTGAGCCCCTGAGGGTATCCGAAAATCACATGGATCAGGCCGGCGTAGTAACGCAGGGAATTTGCTGCCATGATGCGTTCCCCTGGAACTCCCACTACCAGGTCAGCGAAAGCATCCCTCTTGGTCGCCTGCGCGGCTGACAGCAGCGGGTCATCGATGGCGGATGTGCCTTCTATGCTGGTTGAAAGTACCAGGCTGGCCAGGATCAATATCGAAACAAACCGGATTGCTGCGCTGAAGGTTTTCAAAATACACCTCTGCTTTGTGGTTATGTTCCCGGTAAAACGAATATTCGTAATGGTTGGGAATTGAGTCCAGTGTTTCTTTTGCTTCCATACCAACTCAACGTTCCAGTGCTGGGTTATCCGGCATGATTGCATTATAGCATTTTTGGGTTAGGGTATGCGGATGCTTGCCTGACATGACGGAGCGGATACTTCGTCGGACTCGTCCTGCAATGGCCGTGCTAGGGGGAGCATGCCTGCGGCTCGCGAAGCAGCCTGCGGCAAAACGAAGGGTTCAATCGCCCTGGATGTTGATGGGCAGGTATACCCGGGTGAGCGGGTTATCGATAGCGGGCAGGGTAGCCAGCGCGGTACCGAAGTGGTCATCCGCTTCGCCAATATCTTCCAGCGGATTCCCCTGGCACCAGTACTGCGGCTCTTTGTCGGCCGGGCTGCCCCAGACGTCATCATAGATCACCACCACCGCGCCATCCGCAGAGGCAGTACAGCTGCCGAACGGCACACCGATTCCCAGGTCCTGTTTACCGTCGCCGTTAAAATCACCTGCGGACAATGCGCTTCCGAACTTTGCGCCATTTTCAAGCTCACCTGGGATTGAGTCCCTTCCCTGGTGGAAATAACGCAGAGCAGCACCAAGATAATTACCGGCGGAGGTGGTCAATACATGTACTGCGCCGGCGTCGTTTACCAGGGGATCGCCCAGGTTCTCATCCGGAACGCCAACAACGAGATTGTCCATACCGAGACCACCGAAGTCAACCGCGGCCAGCGAAAGCCCGAAGTGGTCCGCGAATTCAGCCGTTTCTTCGATATAGCCGCTGTCCTGATAAAGAAAATCGACGGTGTCGTCTTTGAGCCCGCTGGCAGATCCGTACAAGATATTAACCGCGCCGGCGTCCACAACCGTCAGGGTGGGAGAAACTTCGATGTCTTCATCAGGGACGCCAACTGCCAGCGCGTCATGGGTGATCCACATGAACTTACCGGCGGCCAGGGATTTTCCAAAGCGATCGTATGCCTCAAATTCACCGGGGTCCCAATCGTACTGCTCCCACTGCTGGTCGCGGTCTCCAGACAGCCCGCTGGATGAACCATACAGCACATGTACCACCCCGATGTCATCCTTGCCAGATGGTCCTTCAGAATCCTCCCCTGGGGCGCCGACTGCCAGGTCGTCATAGTCGTCGCTGTCGAAGTCGCCGGCTGCCAGCGCGTATCCGAACCAGTCGTAGTTTTCAACATGGTCAGTGATGCCATTGCCCCCTTGGTACCACATCTGGTCTGGCAAAACAGCGCTGGGACTCAGACCGCCCAGTGAGCCGTACAGTACGATCACACTGCCGGCGTTTTCGATGGTGGAGGCGGATTCAAAATCTTCCAAGGGGATGCCGACCGCCAGATCATCATAGTCGTCGCCGTTAAAGTCCCCCACTGCCAGGGCGCTGCCAAAATGATCGCTGTACTCAGCTGAGCCTGCAATATCCGGGCTGTCCTGGTGCCAGAACTGGCTGCCGACGGGAGAAAGGCCTCCAGATGGGGAGCCGTAGATGACGTGCACCGCGCCGGCGGATGTTTGCGGTCCGGCAGCGGTGGTGATGTTTTCCATGGGCACTCCGACCGCCACGTCGAAGTGACCGTCGCCGTTGAAGTCCCCGCTGGACAGGGCGGTACCGAATTGATCATCCGCCTCGGCCTGGTCTTGGCTGTAATCCATGTCCTGGGTGAGGGTCTGGTTATGCAGCGGTCCAAGCCCAAGGAGAGCCGTAGATCACATTGAGCATGCCGGCCTCAGTAACCTGTGTTGAACCGGCGGAGATGTCTTCTCCGGGGACTCCCACAACCAGGTCGGCGTAGGTATCGCCGGTGTATCCGGTTAAACCTGGTTCTGAATGGCTTTTGTGGCGCTTATACCTACCCCGAAAAGCAGGCAGATCAGGATTAAACTGGAGGCCAGTTTGGAGGGGGTGTTTATGGATTTCATGTTGTATCTACAGAGGTCCAATAAGGTGACGCTGGGTCCTGAGAGATGGCTTTGAGCAGACAGAAATATTATAGCATCGCGGGGGTTTAAAATTTTTAATAAACACAAACGGTTTTGTAAGGCATCACATTGATCCCCAAAAAGGTACGTTCTGGAGATGTGGTGCTAGAGCCTAAGATATGGTGCTGGGTATGCAGATGTGGGCGGTATCTCTTGCTGCAGCGGTCGCCACCCAAAGCTTAAAAAACTTATACTTTTTTGTGTCACTGCGAGCCGCGTTTTTTGTGGCGCGGCAGTCTCTTACTTAAATCACTATTTGTCTCTGGGGGCTTCAGTCCCAGATTTTTTGGGGCTTCAGTCCCAGATTTTTTGGGGTTTCAGTCCCAGTAATTTTTTGAAAATAATCCTTGGTTATATGAACAGTATTCTTTGAGATCTTATTGTTCCAAGTATTGCCTGCACAATATTGTCCACGATATATTAATGACGGATATCTAACGACATTAATTTGATTATTAAACGCATATTTTCCATTGGCTTTCTCCTATAATGGTAAAATCCATACTATGAGTTCCGCTGTTATTAATCGCACCCGGGCGCTCAATCGTTTGCGTTGGCGCTGGGCTGCCTTCATCATTGCCTGCCTTTGTTTCTTGAGCGCGGGTTTTATTCTCTTGAATGCTGCCTGGGGGCCGGATTACGCTCAACGCTGGTTGCTGATATCCGCAGTTGTTTCTTTCTACCTGGCGATCCTCATATGGTTCTCATTGGAGGACAACCACCGCCCTAGCGAGAACCGGCTGATCCCATCCTTTGGGATCGGCAGCAGCATTACCCTTGGACGCGGGTTACTGCTGGCCGGATTGGCTGGTTTCCTCACCTTGCCCCTGCCAGACGGATTTTTTGCATGGCTGCCCGGGATGCTTTACCTGACTGCCGGATTGTTGGATTATTTCGATGGATACCTGGCTCGCCGAACCAACCAGGTCACAGTACTTGGAGAAATTCTTGATATCCGCCTGGATAGTTTGGGCGTTTTTGCGGCAGCCCTGCTTGCCATTCAATACGGGCAGCTGCCCTACTGGTACCTGCTGGTGGCTTTCGCCCGCTATATATATCTGTTTGGATTATGGCTGTGGAGGCGGGCTGGCTTTGAAGTACACGAACTCCCGCCGAGCGTCAGCCGCCGCCTGTTCGCCGGTCTGCAAATGGGCTTTCTAACGGTTATGCTGCTGCCGCTGTTTTCTCCTCCGGGAACACATATCGCGGCTTTATTATTTGCGATGCCTTTCCTGGTCGGTTTTACACGCGATTGGCTGTATGCAGCCGGGATTCTGCGCACATCCGAGCGGCCAGATTCTGAGATTATTCCAATTTTTAATCAATGGGCGTCCCTGTCCATCCGCCTGGCGGTCTCAACGACCATTGTTCTTTTAATATCTCAATCTATAGGAAATCTTTCCAACCTCTCAAGCCCGATGGCGCTGATGATTGTGGTCAATCTGTTGGTCGCGGTAACAATTGCGTTCGGTATCGCTGGGCGCCTGTTTGCTGTCATCGGCCTGTGTATGTTAGGCTTCGCGCAGATGTACACCCCCCTCACAACAGTTCAAATTCTGCTGGCAGCTGGATATGTAGCGCTGATTTACCTCGGCACCGGGGCTTATTCCCTTTGGAAACCTGAGGACCGGGTCCTCTTTTACCGCCGCGGGGCCCCCCGGGTTAAACCAGTTCAGGTGGAACCGGCATGAAACGAGTATTCCGCTTTCGCAACCTGATCTGGATTTTAATACCCCTGCTGGTTTGGTGGTCGCTGCGTAATATCGATTTGTATCAGGTGTGGAATACAATCCGTTCGCTGCAGTTGTACAAAATACTGATCCTGATCGCGCTTAATGCCGTGATCGTCCTGGCATTAACCAGCCGCTGGTGGTTTGTATTACGTTCCTTCGGGTACCGGATCTCGCTTTACCCTCTGGTTGGCTACCGCTTATCTTCTTTCTCTGTAAGCTATTTCACCCCTGGTACTCAGTTTGGCGGCGAACCGCTCCAGGTGCACTTTCCCAAGGACCGCCACAACGTACCTGCTTCAATCGCACTTGCGGCAGTCACCGTGGACAAAATATTCGATGTGTTAACCAACTTCTCGTTTATTGCCGTTGGCCTGGCAGCCTTTGTATTTTTCGGATTATCGATAGATATATTTACTGGCGGGTTAAGTTCCCTGCTGCTGATAATCCTTGCCCTTCCGCTGTTATACATGCTGGCCTTATGGGCAGGTTGGGCGCCGCTGACAAAACTAATTTCAGTGCTATCAAGATTCAAAGCCAACCATATCCAGGTGAATAAATTTAAGGGATTGGTGACTTCCACGGAGGAGGTGGTTTCTCACCAATTTCAACAGCAGCCTTTATTAATCTTGTGGATGTTTCTTTTCTCCGCTTTAATATGGCTTTTGCTGATTGCTGAATATTGGCTGAGCTTGACTTTCCTCGGCGCGCAGCTGAATGTTGGGCAGGTGCTTTTAGCTCTTACCGCCGCACGGATCGCGTTCCTGATGCCGCTGCCAGGAGGCATTGGAGCGCTTGAAGCCAGTCAGATATGGGCTATGCAGACTTTAGGTTTTGACCCTGTCCTGGGTGTATCCCTGGTTCTGATCATCCGGGCGCGTGATATATCTATCGGAATCCTTGGGCTTGGCTTAACCGCCATGTTATTCAATCGGCAATCCAGGGTGAATGCCCCCGTTCATCCAACAACCCCCTCCCTTTCCGGGGATTAATTCTGGCAGAGATTTGAGGTTTATAAAATGACAAATAAATTCGCCCCACGCGACCTGGCAGTCATATTGCTCACGCTGGCGACGGCTTTTATCCATTTTTCGCTTTTATTCCCTGACCTGATTTTTATCCTCAATGGTCTTGGTTTCCTGGCGCTTCTGGTTTTATATTACCTGCCAACTAGTCTCACACTCAGATACCATAACCTGATCCATTCGGTGTTCATTGGTTACACGATCATAACCATTCTAGCCTGGCTGGCCATTGGTGATAAATCCTGGCCGGCAGGCGCGCTCGGCTACTTCACAATAATCATCGAAAGCGTGCTGGTAATCTTACTATTTCTTGACCGGGAGTCCTGACCGGCTTAAATTTAATTCCAATTCAGGTAAAATCTCTTTTAGGTGAAATCCACAATCGCAAAGGATAAGGTTTGCTGCCTTATGGAAGCGCTGAAAATCGATCGCAAAGTATCCGCCAGGATACCAACAGATGAAGCCGAATTTATGCTTCATCTATACCACAGTAACCTGGACAGCAAAGAACATCTTGCATTAATCCTGGGACAGGTAGAATCACTTTCCGCAGTCCTGGTGCGGGTGCACTCTGAGTGTTTCACCGGGGATGTGTTGGGATCAAACCGCTGCGATTGTGGAGAGCAGCTGCACTGCGCAATAATGCAGATCGCTGAAGCTGGATCAGGTGTGCTGATTTATTTACGGCAGGAAGGCCGCGGCATCGGACTGCTGGATAAATTGCATGCCTATAACCTTCAGGACAAAGGGTATGACACGGTTGACGCCAACCTGCTGCTTGGTCACCAGGCGGATGAGCGCGATTATGCAGTGGCGGCATTGATCTTGAAAGACCTGGGGGTGGAATCGATACGCCTGCTGACCAACAATCCCCAAAAAATTGACAGTTTACGAGAACTGGGT
This sequence comes from uncultured Chloroflexia bacterium, assembly GCA_963753725.1. Lineage (GTDB taxonomy): Bacteria > Chloroflexota > Anaerolineae > Anaerolineales > UBA4823 > CAVWDI01. Next base: position 24,176 of record CAVWDI010000024.1, read on the forward strand.
ATATCTGTGATTGAACGGGTGCCTGTTGAGCCGACTATTAATGATGAAAACGCCGCTTATATCACTACTAAAATCGAGCGCATGAACCACCTGCTGAATGTAGGGATTTCGTCCGGCGCAGCGGGTAAATAAGCCGTGGAATTTTTTCACAGCTGGTTGGTTTCGGCCGAAACCTTCAGCCGCAGTTACAAACGCCCGCTGGTAACATTGAGCTACGCCCAGAGTCTGGACGGCAGTATCGCCGTGCAGCGCGGCTCGCCCCTGGCCATCAGTGGGGAAAATTCAAACAAAATGACACACCGACTCAGGTCCGCCCACGACTCTATTCTGGTCGGGATCGGCACACTTTTATCAGACAATCCCCGCTTGAACGTTCGTTTTGCTGCAGGACCTTCGCCCCAACCGATCGTCCTTGACAGCAGGCTTCGTATCCCTGTTGATTGCCGGATCATGCAAGAGCATCCTCATAAGCCCTGGCTGGCGGCAGCAAAGACAGCCCCGGATAACAAAATCGACAAGCTGGAAAAGGCTGGCGCAGAAGTATTACTGCTGCCGGTTGATTCATCTGGACAAATCGATCTACCTGCACTGCTGGAAAACCTGTGGAAGAAAGGGATTTTCTCATTGATGGTGGAGGGAGGGCGCGGCAGTGATCACCAGTTTTCTTAACCAGGGACTGGTTGATTACGCAGTGATTACCATTGCGCCTGCTTTTATTGGGGGTTTTAATGTTCTGATAAATGGGAACCTGTCCCAGGGTGACTGGTTTGATATTTCCGCTTTCCCGGTTCTTGACCATCCACAATTTCAGCAGTACGGTAAAGATCTGGTGGTTTGGGGAAAGGTCCAATACCAATGAATAACAAACAAAGGCTGGCTCTACACCATACCGCCCCCTATGAGGTGAAAGTGGTGGAGGAACCCACACCTCATCCGGGTGAAGGGCAAGTCCTGGTGCGTACGCTGCTGTCCGGGATAAGTCCGGGTACAGAGCGTTTGCTGTATCGCGGGGAATTCCCGGTTGATCAACCCGTTGATCAAAATATAACCGCCCTATCAAATCAATTCAGTTACCCTTTGAAATACGGGTATTCGGCCGTCGGTGAAGTGATTGAGACTGGGTCTGGCGTGGACACAGGCTGGTTAGGCAGGATCGTTTTCGCCTTTAATCCTCACGAAAGCCATTTTTGTGTGGGCATTGACCAGGTGCTGCCCCAGCCGGAGCATGTCACGCCGGAAAACGGTATTTTCCTTCCTAACATGGAGACCGCCGTAAATCTGGTTATGGACGGCAGTCCAATCGTGGCTGAAAGGGTGATAGTGCTAGGCCAGGGTATCCTCGGTCTATTAACTGCCGGCATCCTTTCTCAATTCCCATTGGGTAGTTTGGTTACGATCGACCGCTACCAGATCCGACGGGAGGCTTCACTTGAATTGGGCGCTTCGCAGAGCCTGGATCCTTCATCCAAAACCACCCGCCAGAAGATAGGGAACCTGCTCCCGAACGGCGCCGATCTGACCTACGAACTTTCAGGCAGCCCGGATACCCTTGATGATGCGATCGAATACACCGGATTCGATGGACGTATTGTGATCGGCTCATGGTACGGCCGCAAACGCTCACCCATAGACCTGGGGGGCGCCTACCACCGCAGCCGCATTCGTTTGATCAGCAGCCAGGTCAGCACCATCGCGCCCAGGTTTACCGGGCGCTGGACCAAAGAACGCCGTTTCCAGGCTGCCTGGGAGATGATCCGCCAGTTGAACCCCTCCCGCTTCATTACGCATCGATTCAATATAAATGAAGCTACCGCCGCGTTCCAACTACTTGAGGGACAACCTCAGAACTCAATCCAGATTGTTTTGGAATACGACTAGAACTCTGGGCTGCCTGCGGGTCAAGCTGTTGCACCCCAAAGGTTGACCGCTTACATGAGAAATAAACATCAGCAGTCTGCAAACCTTGACGGCTCTAGTCGTAATGGTAGACTTGTAATTACCAAACGGGATCAATCGATCGAGTTGCTGTCTATGTTTTCTTCTTCATATAAAATAAACCCAATTATTCCTGTACTGTTGATTATTTTTATTGTCAGCTGTTCCAGCTGCGCAAACGGGTTGAACCTCGAACCTGAAGCGACTTCAATTGACACAGTTCCAACAGTTTTGACAACTGAACTTGAAACGCTTGTAATTGAGACAAGCCCAAGTGTATTGCCAACTGAACCAGAGTCGCCCTCCATTGAGAGGACCCCTACCGCACTAATCATCGAACTTGAAACGGCCTCTATTAAGGCGAGCCCAACACCTGAACCTAGCAAACCAATAGATAAAAACGATCAAGCAAATGTTCTCTCTGTAGAAGTCAAGGGGGATCCGGGAAATTACACTTTTTCGGTAGGCATCCACAGTCCCGATACGGGCTGCGAGCAGTACGCCGACTGGTGGGAGGTCATTGACCTGGACGGGGCTTTGATCTACCGGCGTATCCTGGCGCACAGCCATGTCGGGGAACAGCCGTTTACTCGCTCCGGAGGTCCGGTTGGGATTGAGCCAGATACACAGGTGATCCTGCGCGCCCATATGAACAATTCCGGGTACGGCAGCGCAGTTCTCAAGGGCTCAATTAATTCAGGTTTTATGCCTGCAGAATTGGATGCAGATTTTGCGATCGAACTTGAAGAAACACCCCCGCTTC
>CAVWDI010000025.1:0-6529 GCA_963753725.1 uncultured Chloroflexia bacterium
TGCGGGGTCTACATGATTGGGTGCGGTCATACAAGAATGTATAAGCAACACATCAGCCAGGGCATCCCTATGCCCGGGAATGCGATCCACGGCATTGAAGCAGTGAGTACCTCACACAGTAGATTGGGCGTCGCTAAGCGAAGGATTATCCAATCGGCGTACCATACCCCCGCATGGGGATGCGGGGGCTACGACAATCATCAGCTCGATGAACAATAGGCTGATGACCAGCGGTTGGACTACAAGTAGTTTTTATCATCTACGAATGTTTATGGATGAGACCTCATTGCATATATAATTGTAAACAAACATCAGATTCGGAGATGAAATATTGTGTATTAGCGGTCTCGTGTTGCTGCACTATTAGATAGATAAGGATAATTCCATGCTCCAGACTAGCGAAGAATATATTGATAGTTTGAGGGGGATGAAAAAACGGATTTTTATGTTCGGCGAGGAAATTGAGAACTACGTCGATCATGCGATGATCAGACCCTCGCTCAACGCAGTTGCGATGACTTACGAACTGGCGAATGAGCCTGAGCATCAGGACCTGATGATGGCTCAATCGAACCTATCAGGCGTGAGGGTGAACCGTTTTACACATTTACACCAGGGGACAGACGACCTTGTCAAAAAAGTCAAGATGCAGCGCCTGCTGGGGCAGTGTACGGCTTGCTGTTTCCAACGCTGTGTCGGGCTAGATAGTTTCAATGCGCTTGATGTTGTTACCTACAAGATGGACCAAAATCTTGGGACTAATTACAATCAACGTTTCCGGAAATATCTTTCCCATGTGCAGCAGGAAAACTTTATGGTCGATGGAGCAATGACAGACCCAAAAGGCAACAGAAAACTAAGCCCCTCTCAGCAATCTGACCCCGATTTGTTTGTGCGCGTGGTGGAAGAAAATGAAGAAGGCATTATTATCCGGGGAGCCAAGGTGCACCAAACCGGGGCAATCAATTCCCATGAAATCCTGGTAATGCCCACCCGCGGCCTGAAAGAGGATGACTATGACTACTGCGTCGCGTGTGCGGTTCCATCTGATGCAGATGGACTGCTATACGTCTACGGCCGGCAGGCAAGTGACACTCGCAAACTGGAGGAGGGTGAGATTGATGTTGGGAATTTCCGTTATGGCGGACACGAGGCGGTGATTATCTTTGAGGATGTATTTGTACCCTGGGAGTGGGTTTTTATGTGTGGGGAGTACCAGTACGCCGGGGAACTGGTTGAGCTGTTTGCCGCTCACCACCGTACAAGTTATGGAGGATGTAAGACAGGGGTCGGGGATGTGTTGATTGGGGCAAGTCATGGGATTTCAAAGATCCACGGTGTTGAGAAAACTTCCCATATCCGAGATAAGATCGTCGAGATGATCCATTTGAATGAAACTTTGTATGCCTGCGGTTTGGCTGCTTCGTACGAAGGCAAAGAAACGCCATCAGGGACTTATAAGATCGATGTGATGTTGGCCAACATCACTAAATTGAATGTGACTCGCTTTCCGTATGAGATCGCCCGTTTGGCACAAGACATCGCTGGTGGGTTGATGGTGACCTTGCCTTCGGAAAAAGATTTCAACCATCCGGAAGTCGGTCCACTCTTGAACAAGTATCTGTCCGGTACGGCTGAATATCCAACTGAGTATCGACAGCGGCTGTTGCGGCTGATCGAAAACCTCACACTGGGGGCGGGAGGGGTTGGGTATCTGGTTAAATCGATGCATGGAGCAGGTTCTCCAATGGCTCAGCGAATCGTGCTGACCCGTTTAGCTGATATTGGAACGAAGGAAAAGATGGCACTTCAGATTGCCGGGTTGGAAGAAGAGGGTCCAGGGTAGATTCGTTCAGTACTGGCAGCCAGGGATATGCAGAATGAGGGGCACTTTATTTGGGATTTAGTCGATGGAATAAATTTCCGACGGTTAGGATGACACGTTGAAATATTAGCAAGATTCGGGTGGATATCCATCGTCAGACATTGTAGAATTATCTCATGACAGAAAAATTCTTTGAACAGAGCGAAGATTACGAGCGCATTGCACAGGCGATTGCGTACCTGGAAAACCATTTTCAGGAGCAACCGAGTCTGGATGAAGCAGCAGCCAGCGTTCATTTGAGCAAGTATCATTTTCAGCGTTTGTTTAAACGCTGGGCAGGCGTAACTCCGGCTCAATTTACACACTACCTGACGGTTGAATATGCCAAAGAGCGGCTGCGGGCGTCGCGCAGTGTATTTGACACAACATTGGATGCAGGTCTTACCAGCCCAGGTCGATTGCATGATTTGTTTGTCAACTTCGAGGCTGTGACCCCCGGCGAATACAAGAAGTATGGAAAAGACCTTGAGATATTTTACGGGTTTCATCCTACGCCATTTGGAGAATGTCTGCTGGCTAAAACGCAGCGTGGTATCTGTGCTTTGCGCTTCGTTATACCAGGGGGTAGAGAAGACGTCATTTCCCAATTGAAACGGGAGTGGCCGCAGGCGGTTTTCGTTGAGACGCCCGCCAAGACTCAATCCATTGTTGAGAAGGTTTTCGCCCCCACCCAGACCGATGGAAGAAGAGAATTCCACCTGGTTATCAGAGGTACAAATTTCCAGATACAGGTGTGGCGGGCGTTGCTAGATATCCCATCAGGTGCCCTGGTGAGCTATCAAGATGTGGCCGGTGTTGTAAGCACACCGACTGCAGCGAGGGCAGCTGCGAATGCGATCGCCAATAACCCAATTGGTTATCTCATCCCATGCCACCGTGTTATCAGCAAGGTTGGCACAACCCATCGCTACCGTTGGGGAGCAACCCGGAAGAAGGCGATCCTTGGGTGGGAAGCCAGCCGCTGCCAATTCCAAGTGTAGCAGATTACCCTTTATAGGAATTCAATGAAAAACCCAACGATGAATTTAACAGAATGGTCGCTGCTCATTTTGCTGTCAGTTGTCTGGGGCGGATCGTTCTTTTTCAACGAGATCATTCTGCCGCGAACTGCAGCCTTTTTCCCTGGTCCTTGGACGAACAGCTTTTGCAGCGGTTGTACTTATCGCCATTGTGTATACCACCGGAAGGAAAATGCCGTGTTCGGTTGGTGTGTGGGTTTCCTTCGCCGTCATTGGCGTATTTAATAACGTGCTTCCATACAGTTTGATCGTGTGGGGACAGCAGTATATAGACAGCGGATTTGCCTCTATCCTGATTGCTACGACTCCACTATTCACGATTGTATTTGCCCATTTCTTGACGAGTGAAGAGAAACTAACCCTGAACCGTACGATTGGTGTCATCTTAAGCCTGGCAGGTGTCATTGTATTGATTGACCCAAAAGCTCTATTTGGAGCTGGACTATATAGATTCGCTCCAATTGCTGTGCTCGGTGCTGCCTGCTCTTATGCACTTGCAGGTATTTATGGTCGTCGTTTTCGGGAAATGGATACGATCATACCTGCTGCTGGAATGTTGGTATGCAGCGCGGTCCTTATGATTCCGATTGTCTGGCTGATTGATAGACCTATTATGGTGGATTTAGAGCTGAGTACGTGGCTTTCATTGTTGGGTTTGGCTATTTTGAGCACAGCGATTGCATACCTGATCTATTATCGAATTCTGAAGACAGCAGGGGCGACTAATGTACTGCTGGTCACATACCTCATCCCTGTCAGTGCGATCTTATTAGGATGGTTTGTGTTAGGTGAACAACTGGACTGGACGATGATTGGCGGGATGATCATCATCTATGCCGGGCTAATTTTGATTGATGGTCGTTTGTTGAAGAATTTTGGAAAAATACGTGAGCAGGTGACTCATCTTGGCATCAAATAAGCTGTTCATGCACAGATTTTGGCTTTATCGGCGGTTTATCGGCGGTTTATTGGCGGGGATGATATAATTTAGAGATGACTTATAAATTTGAATTGACACCTTCAATTGTGCGTTATTTGCAGACAATTGAGCGAGTACGAGAAACAGTGCGTCTAACTGTATTGCCTCCCGCCGTAGCGGAGGCGCTAAGGTTTCAAGCACATATTCGCTCAACGCACTATTCCACCCGGATTGAAGGGAACCGTTTGAGCTTGAAAGAGACTGAAATGGTAGTGAAGCAGGGGCGGCAATTCCCTGGCCGTGAACGGGATGTGAAAGAGGTTGAACGCTATTATCAGGCATTGCAGCAAATGGAGAAATGGGTTGAGGGTGGTCAAAAATTCACGGAAGAACGCATCCGAAAGTTACACTCCCTCCTATACTCTGGCCGGAGAGCCAGACCGACGCCTTATCGAGATGGGCAGAATGTGATTCGAGAGCTTGGAGGGAAGATCGTTTATATGCCACCAGAGCCGACGGATGTCCCTGGTCTTATGAAGGAGTTGGTGGTCTGGATCCACAAAGCAAGGAAAGAAATGCCGATCCCGGTGGTGGCTGGAGTTGTGCACTATCAATTTGAGACGGTCCACCCTTTCTTTGATGGTAATGGGCGTACGGGGCGAATGCTGACAACCTGGATTTTGTACCGAGGCGGTTATGATCTGGGAAAATTTTATGCATTGGAAGAATTCTATGCCCAAGACTTGCAGAGGTATTACGGTGCTCTAGTTACACATCCGCATCACAATTATTACTTCGGACGCAATGAAGCAGATATAACCCCGTGGTTGGATTATTTCTTGATGGGCATGGCAGCGGTTTTTGAACGGGTAGCTGAATTGATCCGAAACGAGATGATTGATGGAGACTTTGACCAGGAATCTCTGGCATTATTGCGCTCTCTCGATTACCGAGCGCGGCGAGTATTAGGGTTGTTCAACTCTCAGGAATTCATTCAATCTTCAGATGTTGCCAGCTTGTTAGGAATATCCGTCCGCCAGACCAGGGATTTGCTAACCGGATGGGCAGCAGATGGATGGTTAGAGGTTGCTGACCCATCCAAGCGCGGCAGGAAGTACCGGTTAGCGGAGGAGTATCAAGTTTTTCTGTCGTAATCAATAGGGGGTTGAGATGTATTTAGTATTCCATTTGCAGCGCGGTCATCAGGTGGGGCTGTGCCCGGAGGGTACACGGCGCGAAATTCGCGCTCCCTGGTTAAAATAAATTCATGTAGTCTTGCAGACACGTCAGGCGGTACAATATCTGGAGACATACTTACACATACGGATAGTTGAATGAGCTCATCCAATAAGAACGAATATGCTAAACCAACCCACGCACTCGCTTATCTGGCGAGAGCTGACAATATCCCCCATCGGAAAGAAGGGGAAGCTGTTGTATTAGAAATCCTACCAAGAAATGTCAAACGTGTATTGGATCTGGGGACCGGTGACGGGCGTTTGTTGGCGCTGATCAAACTCAATCATCCTCAAATTGAAGGAATCGCGATTGATTTTTCTTCCGTTATGCTCACAGCAGCACGAAAGCGTTTTGCTGATGACACAACTACGTCCGTGATTGAACACAATCTGGAGGATCCTTTACCGGATTTGGGTATGTTTGATGCGGTTGTATCCAGTTTTGCGATTCACCATCTGGACGACCAGCGCAAATATGCACTGTATGAGGAAATCTTCAATTGCCTCGAGATTGGCGGTATATTCTGCAACCTGGAACATGTATCGTCGCCTTCTACCCGTCTGCATGAGGACTTCTTGCTGGCTATAGGGACGCCGATTGAAGATGATGACCCCTCTAATCAATGCATAAATGTCGAGCAGCAGCTTACCTGGTTACGAAAAATTGGTTTCAGCGACGTGGATTGTTTCTGGAAATGGAGGGAATTAGCACTTCTGGCGGGCATTAAACCATAAGGACAACACCCAGATTTACATGCGTAATAAAATTTTAGTTTTAAGCAAGTAGTGCCAGACAAAAGGTGTGCCAGATCGCCTTCGGTAGGGGGCATGAGGTGCAATGTTCCGTGCTGCGATGAGGTTGGTGTCTTGCTATAATCGGCGGAGGTGAGCCGAATTGTCAATTTGACCTAGATATAATTCCACACACATTCAAGGAGATCAGTGCAAATTTGGTCAAGTAGTGTGTTACGAGGTGGGGATACTGGATATTTCTTAGTGAAAATCGTCTATAATTCGAGCAAAGGAGATAGGCGAAATTTCAGCAAAGTCTTTTAAATCTCCAAAATCTGATGATTAGGAAGGTATTGTTTCTTATACTAAGTTAGGCGGGCTCTCGCTGTAGATATATGAGGATTCTAGATGACTGAACAAATCGACGGCGGATATTATGCAATAAAAGGATTTCTTTACCAATTTGACACAGCTATTACCGAGATTCTAAGCAATCCTGCTGTTGAGGTAGGAATAGAGCGCAATCAGGATATTGACTATCAAGATTTCGTCATCCAAGTAAAGCATAAGGAAACCCAGGATTATAAAAATCATAAAATCAAAAAGCCAATTCTACAGCTTCTAGAAATGTTCAAGCAGGATCAGAGTCAGAAATTTTGTCTGTATTGTTACTTCAGAGATAGAACCCCAGGTAAGTGGGATCCAAATCTAGCGGAACTGGAAAGTATACTTGGCG
>CAVWDI010000026.1:0-3303 GCA_963753725.1 uncultured Chloroflexia bacterium
TAGGCGTTTCTTAAGCGTTTGGTTGTTAAGATCAAAATAACTTTAATGACAAAAAGCGTCTCGCGGCAATTCAAGGAGAGAGAACCATACAAGATGTCGGAAGAAAAAAAGAAAGGATTTCTCGCTGGTTGTGCGTTTGTGGCAGGTTGAGAGTGGTGAAGAAGAAATCACCTGGCGGGCATCGATTGACCGCGTTCCGGGTAGAGGGAGGTCCGGTTTATTTCCAGACACTGGAAGGGTTGTTTGAGAAGATTGAGGAGATATTGGGAGGAAACCACGGTGACTTAAAAGCGCAAGGACGAAGAATAAATGGAGAAAGTTCGCAAAAAAGATGATCGCGAATACGATGGACAGACGTTGGCTGGGTACTTTATGAAATTAGGTATACTAATAATGATCAATCAAAGGCGTACGGCAGCAGGGGGCAAACATTCCGACATTGGTGTTACATAGATATAACGTTTCGGGTTTCGATGTTTCACGTGGAGGGAAAACATGTTCACTAATAAAAATCCATTTTTTTGTCCAAGCCATTTCTTGGTTCTCGGTTTTATTCTATTTTTCACGCTGGGCTTGACTTCTGTGGATCAGTCCAGATGGAAATACCTCAAGCGCAATTGAAAAATTCTCCAAACGCTCCCATGGGCTGGCAGGCGCTGCCTAATAATGGGTTAATTGGTGAAGTTAATACAATGGCGGTGTCCGGTTCTAGCTTATTTGTTGGTGGAGATGTTGTGGCAACCGGGGATGAAAGTTTGCAGGACCTTGGACATGTCGTACGCTATGATATGGATGCAGATACTTGGAATGCGCTTCCTAACAAAGGCTTGGTGTGTGAAACGATTTACGATCTGGAAGTTTCAGGTAACAACTTGTTCGCAGGGGGATGGGACATAACCCAGACTGGTGATGGGAAACTAGCAGACCTGGGAAATATCGTTCATTACGATATTAAACCGAAATGGCACAAAATGCCCAACCGGGGTTTGAATAAAAGCGTGTGGGCTTTCGCGGCTTCTGGTAATGATGTGTATGTTGGGGGAGATTTCACCAGGACAAGAGATGGTTCGCTGAAAAAGCTTGGCTATATTGCACGCTATGATATTGAGCAGGATTCTGCACAGTTTACCCAAGAGGAGTATGACAGGTATGGTACGTACCATGTTGATATCCGATCGATACCTGTATGTAGGCGGGATTACATCTGATTTCAATGGATACGTCCAGAGATTTGAAATATCCTCGGGAACCTGGGAACTCCTTTCGGATCCTGTTACCAATACCGGCGTTTGGTCTCTGGCGAAGCAAGATGATGATCTTTATGTTGGCCAATTGTATGGTTATGTATATATGGGTTCTTTGGCGAGTATCTTCAGATATGATATATCGACTGGCACCTGGCACGACGTAGGATATGGGGACTCTTAATAATTCCATTTCTTCACTGACACTTTCTAAAGATGGTCTTTTTGTAGGGGGATGGTTCACGGCGACTAACAACGAGACATTATTTGATCTGGGATATTTAGCGCGTTTTGACTTACACACTGAGACCTGGCAAGCGCTTCCCAACAATGGCTTGAACGGCTTTGTTGAGACGGTAAAAGTGGTTGGTGGCGACCTGTATGTTGGTGGAGGCTTTGATGAGACTGGCGATGGTTCGTTGAAAAACCTGGGGAATATTGCACGCTGCACCATCAGAGAGTCGAGTCATGGATGTGGTTTAGATACTGGACGGGATTGCAGGGTCTTCCCTCAGTATTACCCAGTAATGTACAGGTGAAAAATAGCTGGAGGTAAAAATGAAGCGATGCAAATTCTTCTATCTCTGCACCACGTTTTTGGCTATTGCTTTAACCGCTGTATTTCTGGTGCTGATGTTTGAGCCCGAAACATCCCGGGCTGCAGGACTTTGGTATGTGGCTCCTGGCGGGAATAACACCAATGATTGCAGAGTTCTGGCAATCCCTGCGCTACGATCAACGGCGCGCTGGCAAAACCAGCCTTTGTCAGCGGTGATACTGTTCTGGTGGCAGCTGGAGTCTATACCGGTACAGGTGATGAAGTAGTCAAAATCAAAAATATTGATGTTATCTTGAGTGGTGGATGGGCTCCAGGATTTCAGCGTTCAAAACGGATATTCTACGATTGATGGAGAGGGAGAGCGGAGGGGCATCGATATTCGTTCGGAGTACGGGTACCCGACCAATATCAACTTTGAACGCATTGAAGTTCGTGATTGTGATAATTCCGGTATCCGTAATCATGGCATACTTACCATGACCGACAGCATCGTGCAAAGTAATTATGGATTACTTGGTGGAGGTATCAATAACAGCAATATGCTATCTCTGAAAAATAGCACAGTCAACGGGAACAGTTCTAAATACAGCGGCGGCGGTATTCATAATTCGGGGACTCTGGAGCTTATGAACAGTACTGTGAAAGACAACCAAACCGAGGGGGATGGCGGGGGAATTAAAACTTCAGTTTTCGAACTTTATATAACTAACAGCACGATCAGCAACAACTCAGCTGGAGATTTCGGTGGGGGATTATTTATGCCTTCGCCAAAGCATACCGGAAAATTAATATTAACAACAGTACAATCAGCGGCAACTATGCTCGCCAGGGCGGTGGATTCGATAGTGAAAATCACCTTACCGATGGAGACCACCTTTGATCAAGAGATGCAGAATACGATCCTGGCAGGGAATACCGATAAAAAAGGTTCTCCGGATTGCTTTGGAGCCTTTTTTTCGGGAGGATATAACCTGATTGGAAATGTTACCGGTTGTAAGATTTACGGAGGTTCTGGTGATAAAACAAACATCGATGCAGGACTGCTGCCGCTGGAAGGATCGCCGAGCTACCATCCGCTGTACCGCTTCAGTCCAGCCATTGATGCCGGAAATCCTGCGGGCTGCAAGGATTATGATGGTAAGCTTCTGGAGACTGACAACGCGGCGTTAAAACGAAAGGGCCGCTGCGATATCGGCGCATACGAATATGATGCGGATAGATTTCTTGCAATCCCGGTGATCTTTCGGGCTGAATGATAGTTCCAACAGGCGCAGACTTGGCAGGATATCGGGTTGGTGGTTATTTATTTGAGCGTGTATTATTTGCCTTGTGAACTTTCAGCCAGCACAATTTATTAATACGCTCAGGCATGAGGGTCCCGATAAAGCCTGGGATTATAAATCCCTCGATTCCTCGGGATGACGGCATAGAATTAATAATGGGGGAAGTAATTGCTGGGAATTATTGAGACTGTATATCAAGTAGATCTAACACGCCTTC
>CAVWDI010000027.1:0-8931 GCA_963753725.1 uncultured Chloroflexia bacterium
AATTGGGCATGCGAACGCCATCCGCCGGGCTATCTCCAATGAAACCTGAAACGCTATTCATCCAAACCTGTCCTGATTGCTCTTGACCCAACGTTTTTTGTCGACCATCACGCTTCAAGCATCATTTCACCCGCAATATGATAAAAAATCTCGATCCACGTCATAACGTCAAATCCAGGGCCGTACTGCTCTCCGTTGCGCACGATGATCAAATTGGCCTGCGGCGACACGTAGATAATCTGACCGTGGTTGCCTTCTGCAAAGAAATCATCTTGCCCATTGTCCCGGTGCAGCCCGTACCACATATACCCGTAATACCCACCCTTTGCAGTCTGGTAAATCTTGTGGCCAAAATCCTCCCCACGATAGCTGGGGGTTTGAAAGTCTGGGTTTTCCTGGATTAACTCGCTTATCCAATCTTCCGGGACAACCTGTACACCTTCCCAATTGCCATTGTTTAAATACAAGCGTCCAAATTTGGCAAAGTCGATCGCCCGGGCATTGATACCACTTTCCATTTTCTCGAACCCACGTTCATCCAGGCTCCACGACCCCGCGGTACTCCGTTCCGATCGTTCGCCAGATCTTCTGCTCCAGGTATTCGGCCACCGGCACGCCGGTAGCACGTTCCAGGATCATCCCTAGCAGCAGTGGGTGATAATTGTTGTACAGGAAATATTCACCGGGCGGGTCAATGACAAAAGTGTCCTCCAATGCCAACTGCCTTAGATCAGGGTAATAATAGGTCTTGGCATCATCTCCGTTGATGAATGGGATTTCTCGGTACTTGATACCCGAAGACATGCGCAGCAAATCCTGAATGGTGATCTCTTCGAAAGCCGGTTCCCGTTCGGATAGTTCTGGGAGGTAATCTGTGATCGGATCATGGGCGCTGCCAATGTGACCTTCAGCAATGGCGATACCAATCAGTGCGGAGGTGTAAGACTTCGCCATCGAAAATGAAGTCACAATTGAATCACGATCTGCCCCGCTGGTATAACCTTCGTAAAGGATCGTGTCGTCCTGGATGACGAGCAATGCCTGGGTGTGCGTGTCCTCCATCAAGGTTTCCAGGTCATCAACCAGCGCGTGGGATTCGAAATAAGCCCGCACCAGGTCTTCACCCCGACCGCCCTTGAAGAAGAAGGGTTGGGCACTGGCTGCCATACGCCGTTCGGGGAACTTCTGGTAATCGTACACATCCGCATCCCCCCATCGCAGGACCCGGCTGATATATTCAGGAGAGTAGATCAATGAAAAGGCAATCACAACCAGTAGAACCAAGCCTGCAAGGAGGCCAACAATCCAAAAGACCCATTTCCCAATTTTTTTAACATAGTTAATTATAACAAATCTTCAATGAACTACTCACCGTGAATCGCAAAATCTGGCCCATGTGATATATATATACGCACGGCAATCTTTGAACGATATCTCCTAGGATGGAAATTAGTGTCGGTCAGGGTTGGATGGATAGAGCAGAATGATAGTGCACAGTAAACAGGAAATCTATTAATTCCGGGTTAAGGTACCATTGAAAAAGTCCTGCTCAGGTCGATCTCGGACTGTGGCGATGATTGTATAAAGATATCGTATCGGCTTTATATCCAAGTGCCTCACTAACCAAAAGAAGCGACAGCAGTATCCAGATCGGTGTAAACTCGGAGAGCCTTAAGGCCGGCTATATCCAGCGAGCGGTCTACCTGGGGTTGGGGGTTCAGCAGCTGACATGCTCCTGAACACCGCTCTCCGGGGTCGGTCAAGTGTGCTAAAGGCTTCCCAACCATATTCCGGGTCCGGCAGTTCCTCGCCACGCAGCAGCAGCGCGATGCTGTGCAGGGCTACAAGCCCTGAGCCGGACATGAATTGAATTTCTGCCATATCGATGAGAATATTGCTCGTTCCTGCCTCGCAAGCCTGAGTGGCGCTGTCGATGACTTCCTGATAATTGGAAGCATCCAGTTCTCTTGGATACCCAGGATAGTCACAGGGACTTTTCCTTCCACCTTATCAATCGTTATGGTCATTGCTCTCCTCCTCGTGGTTTTCAGTATAAATATAGTTCTTCACTAAAATCAAATGGTTGCCTCCCTCGGGAGGGTACTGTAGATAACGTCATCCATGAACTGGTTGATCAAAAACACCCCCAGTTTGCCAACTGGTCGTTCTTCCAGTGGTAAAGTCAAATCGGGCGGTGGGACCTGTGTGGGATCAAAAACGGGCGCTTGATCAACAAGATGAATGACCAGAGAATCACCTTGTCTCTCGACGGCGATCTCGATGAAACCCGGTTGGCCTTGATAGCCACGCAAAATGATATCAGCAGCAGCCCTTCTACCGCGAGGACTACTTCGTTTATCACATCCTCGTCGACCTGTAGAGATTCCGCCGAAGTCCGAACATAGCGGCGTATTTCAGCCAGGTTCTTCACATCAGATTGTATACGGAGCTTTGAACGAGGACTTTATACTAGTGGGTGTGCAGGTCTCTGATTTCCCGGAATTGTCTATATGTGGGTGAATCAAAGTTCGTCAGAAGGAACGAAGAAAAAACAGTACCCCATTATTATAGTCGCAAACCGGAGCGGTAGGAAAGAATACCGGCAGGCAATCCGCAGAGCGGTGTCAATTTCATTCTGGCGATGTATTTCTGGAGCATTATCTTTCAGGTATTTACATGTATAATAGGCGAATTCGGATTTTACAAGATAAAACCGGGTTAATAGTCGATCGGGCGATAGTAGAAAAATGCAGATGGATAGCATACACAATTTTCGTGATTTTGGTGGTTATAGGACCCAAGAACGGTCCATGATAAAGAAGGGTTTGCTCTTTGCAGCGGCAGTCTGGCAGCGATTTCTATTGATAACATGCAGCAGTTGTCTGCGCTGGGCATCAGAACCATTTGTGATCTGAGAAGCCGCCGTGAACAGTGGGACCAGCCTGACAGCATCCCGGACAACTGGGATGGCAGGTACCTTCACATACCAATCAACGGCGGCATGCAGCCTGAGACAGGGCA
This sequence comes from uncultured Chloroflexia bacterium, assembly GCA_963753725.1. GTDB lineage: Bacteria > Chloroflexota > Anaerolineae > Anaerolineales > UBA4823 > CAVWDI01. The sequence continues at coordinate 3,022 of CAVWDI010000027.1, forward strand.
TATTTCGCAGTTGTACTCTTTATTATTTGGCGAGGCGAAAATTAAATTTTACAGATGTTGCCTTACAAGCATACCGAAATTATGTGATAGATTTCCGCACAGAGTACGCAGAAATCATAAATCTCACCTCTACTGTGAAACCTGCCCATATTGATTTACTGTACGGCTGGAAAGGATCGTACTGGATTTGCGTGCAGCTCGATTTAGATGCTGTTAGGTATGCCGTTTGAACTGATAATCCAAGACTATCTGCGCACGAATGATCATCTAAGTGAACTTAAACAGGAAATGGGCAAGAAGCTCAGGTTTCTTTCTGTAGTTGGTGTTCCAAAACAGAAATTCGCACCGCTCTTCGAAGCCCGCAGTGAATACCTGATGGCAGCATATGATCAAATAATACTGGATTATGGCACAATCGATGGTTATTTCCGGAGTGGCTTGGGGTTTTCGAACTACGACAGACAAAGACTGGAGAATTCCTTACTTGAAAAAGGGGGGGAATTTACGCCAAATCTGATATACAGCAGAGAGTATTTGTCAATGGAGTAAACAGTGGGAAAATCGCTCCATGACACGGCTTGACTGGTGCGACAACTAACGATAAACTTTTATTGTACCCTCAGCACGGGAGGCATCCTGATGCATCCAACAACTGAAGCATGGTTCACAGCTGCCCCCTGGGGGTAGGCTTTGTGGCCTGTTGCTGGTTTGCACCTCCAAGTGATTATATATAAGACTAACTATGAAGGCCGTGGTGCACAGCACACCGCGGCTTTTTATTTATATGCAGGCATAAGATTTTATTAATTAATTTTGACTGATTTAGTCTGAGAAGGAATCATATGAAACCATTTGAAGAACTGACACAACGCGGCCGGCGCTTAGGTACCGGAAGTTGGCCCAGGCAGCGCTTGCTGAATACGGGATATCGGACTTCCGTCTTTTGTTCATCAGGGATGCGGGCAACGTAACTTTCCCCGCTAACCACCGGATCAAGTAATCTTTAAAGGGGAAAATAAACGGTACTATCAGAACCACTGTGTCTTGCGGATCCATGAACCAGGTTACCAGACCACCGAGGCCATAACCTCAGAACTGGAATGGCTCTGCGCGCCGCGCCGCGACACAAACCTGGCTGTACCCGAGCCAGTTCTCACCCTCAGTGGGGCGCTGTCTGTTGAAGTACAGGTCGCAGGGATACCTCAACCTCGCAGATGTTCGCTGCTGCGCTGGATGAAAGGGCGGATGCTCACCCAAGGACTGCGACCCGCTCACTTTCACGCAGCAGGTCGTTTGATGGCTGGATTACACCAACATGCTGCCCATTGGCAGCGGCCAAAAGGTTTCACGCGGCCCGGTTATGACTGGCAAGGATTATTTGGGGACAACGACTTCATAAAAGTCCCTTCCGGCGAGGTGTGGACCTCCATCCCTGATGACCCTCTACGGACCATTCGAAATTGTAACTACCAGGCTTAAGCAGGTGATGGATAAATTTGGCCAGGCAACGGAGGCTTTCGGGTTGATCCATGCGGATATCGGAATAGGCGCTAATATCCTGTTCGAGGCTGGACAGGTGTGTGTGATCGACTTCGACGATTGCGCTTTTGGTTATTGGATGTTCGACTTCGGAGTGGCACTTTCCGATGTGTATACAGCGGATGAATTCCATATATTCCGGGATGCTCTGTTAGAGGGTTACACAGAGATCCGTCCCATGCCGGAGGAGCAGTGGGTGCATTTGGACCTGTTCATCGCTGCGTGGCATGCCTTCGAAATGTACTGGGCTGCCGCAGGTGCCATCCGCTTTCTAGGTTCCAGCCAGCCAGGCGTATTCCCGGTGGGTGTCGCGGAGCGGTAATACATGCTGCGCTGCATGGAAGGATTTCGAATTGAGTTAAGGGTCGTTCTTTTTTTTTCTTTTTCTTTTTTTTTTTTTTTTTGAACATTTCTGGCTGAATAGTGGAGTTTTTACACCGGTGTGACAGATTTTAGGATCACGGAATATTCCAATCTTCAAAATTCTCCAGGACCGTCTCCGCTGCTATCACCTGTAAAAATTCCGCTGTTTCCTCTGGCAGATCAGCATGAAAAATCAACCCAGCAGGACTTTGCTGGAAAATGAGAGTATAAAAAACCAGCGCTGACAGATAGGTACCTTCCCGGGGGGGTGAATCCCATCAAATTGCCATAAGTCCAGATCTGGCTGAACTTCAATAGCCTTCTGCCATGCGATCCCCACAGGAGCAACTCCCGCCCCAACCTTCTCTGCGATGTCCTCATAGCCTGCCTGGATCTGCGCTTGCATTGCAGCGTAGTCTGCATACCCTGCTTCAGGAAGACCATCCCACATCCCCAGGTCATAGAAAAATCGTCTCAGCCCCGTTTTCTTTGATCTGTTCGTCCAACAGGCGTATTGCCGGAACCATTTGCACATCACGTTGGTCTTGGATCGCAGGCAGCCTGCTCTGCTCCTGCAAAACCACAGTATCCCAGCTGTCACCCTGTATCTTCTCCATGGTGGCGGACGATTGGGCATGGTCGGCGAGCGTCCAACCTCCTTCTGAGCTATCAATTCAACCTCAACCTCATAGCTGCCTGACTGTGCTAATTCAGCGAATATACCTGGAAGGTCATTGAAAAAGGTAAGGCTGTTACCGATAAACAAAATCCTTATCGGTGTTTCCGCGGTGGCTGCTATCACCTTGGTCGAGTTAATCGCAGTAGCGGTTGTTGGTTTGGGTTGGCTTATACCATCCGTAGGTGTTGAAGTATTGCAAGCAACTAAATTAATAAAACAACTGAAATAAAAAAACACCCTGCCAATAGTTTCATGTGGTTCAGAGCCTCTCTCCTGTTCCATCCATGAGTCCCTAAAAATTGGCTGAGAACCAAATCTTTCCTGCCCCTTCGATCTGCATAGAAGCAGTTCTGGACGAAGGAATCGATCCGTGGCCAGATCTCTCTGTTTGAGGTGAGGGATGGGGAACCGTAAGAAATCTGGAAATCGTATGCCTGCTATTCAGCATTCTCCTCACCATCCTGCTCAACCTCACTGGAGGTGAGTATATCAAGAACCTGGGGCGCATGCCTGGCTGGCGAACACAGTCAGCCGGTCGTGCTCACCCGAGCACAGTGTTACCATGTGCAACCCGTAATTTTCGACCTTGACGAACAGATACAACCAAACAATCTTCCGGTAGCTTGATCTCGCTGATGCGTTTACCGATGGCTTGTGCTCCAGAGGGAAGTTCCACATAGATTTAAATGCTCAATCGTCCAAATCCCTGAGGCGTAAAACTTCCAACTTTATGTTGGTGATGAGCACGCTTGGCGGTAGCGACATCATAGGCACGCACGATATCACTCCTGCGTATCACACCCACGATTTCTTGGCTTCCTTTTTCTTTCAATACGGGTAGCCTGCTGACATCGCGGGTTGCCAACCGCCGCAAGGCAACACCCATTGGCTCTTCAGGATAGGCAACTAGCAAATCGTTAATCGTAGCAATGTTTGCAATAGTTTTTTCCTCCAGGAACCCCTGAGAGATTTCTCTTCGCAAGTCTTGAATACTGACTACACCACTAATTGGTTTAAATCATCCACCACGGGGAAACCATGGTGGAGGGTACGGTCAAATTCTTCAGCCAGTTCATCTAAAGTCATGTTCATATTGACAGTGTCTATGTCTGTTGTCATGATTTCTCCAACGGTCACTCCCTGCAAGATGTCAATATCCTGACCCTGCTCCAGATGAACGCCTCGACGACTGAGTTTCAAAGTATAAATTGATTCGCGGTTAATTACCCGGGCGACCAAGGTACTCAAAACCGTCGCCAACATAAGCGGAAGGATGATCTGATAATCCCCTGTCATTTCAAATATAATAAGGATGGCTGTTACAGGTGCAAAAGCCGCTCCACTGAAAAAGGCTGCCATCCCGACCAGCGCATAAGCACCTGGCGGGGCTGTCACTGCAGGAAAGAGCAGGTTGACAACCTGGCCGAAACTTTCACCCAGCATCGCTCCCATAAACAGAGAGGTCAAAAAATACCACCCGATCCTCCAGCCCCCAGTGTAAGGATTGTCGCCAGTAATTTTAGAGAGATTAAGGCGATAGTGATCTGCAAATCCAATCTCCCGGAGAGTGCTTCGGCGATGCAATCATAACCCACACCAAATACCCTAGGGGTAACCCAATATCTTTGGAGAAATAAGCCCCACCACTCCCAAAGAGAAAACACTTCCTAAGATTGGTTTTAAGTACTTAGGGAACTTAAAAGTTATCCCACAAGTCTTCCGATAAATAAAGTGATTTGGTAAAGAGAACAGCAAATAAAGCAGCGAGAATACCTAACACCACATACAGGAGCAATTCCCAGGGGCTAACCAGGGAGTACGCCGGAATAGCGAAAGCACGCACATCGCTCTCAAAAATATGAGCCACTACATCTGCAATCACGGCAGAAATGACAACCGCACCGAAGTAGGCAGCATGGAACTGCCCCAGGATCACTTCAAGAGCAAAGATCGATCCAGCAATGGGCGCATTAAAAGTCACAGCGATGCCCGCAGCAGCACCGCAAGCAACCAGATTACTCATACGCGCATCCGATAGTTTGAAGAGCTGGCCGATTGTCGACCCTAATGCTGACCCTATTTCCCGCGATAGGACCCTCCCGACCTACCGAACCGCCCGTTCCGATACATATAGCCGAAGCCAGTGATTTAACCCACCACAGCCTAGGTCGGATACGACCGCCCCGCAAAGCAGCCGCCTTCCATCACTTCAGGGACACCATGACCTTTCGCTTCTCGTGCAAAACGATAGATCAACGGGCCATAGATGGCTCCGCCCAGCGCTGGTATAAGCAACAATTGGACCGAGGAGGGCCCCCTCCAACAATCCCCCCAGACCGCCAAAGGTAAGATCAAACACGCCTTGAATAAGTCGACGGAAGATCACCGCCCCAAAGTGATGCACCAATTCCTACCAAAATAACCACTGTTAAAGAATGACACCATATTCAGGCAATTTGCGCTGATCTCATGTCGTTTTTATCTGTTAACTCCAGCCATTAGCGATATTTTTTGCGTGTGCTGTGATGTCTTGTTCAGCCATGCATTTATCACTCCACAAATTCAATCGGATCATCCATCCATGACCAAAGAATAGATTTATCCAAGGATAATAATAATTTCCTGCCGAGTACTCTACCAGATACGTACAACAAACACCTGATCTCTGGATGTCCAAGTGCTTGCGGCAATCATTTTTAGGTTGTCACGTCTTGGGCTCAAGGTTCAGAGGCAAGCCTACAGTTCTGTAATAATTATTGATCGCATTTATCTTACCGCGACTTTTTTGAGCATGCAAGAGAACAATAAAGCCATAGAAAGACGAAAGACCGAGTTACTTTTTAATGTTCTATATCGCCAAGCTGGTAAAAATAATGTAACAATACATCCAATTGTAATTACTCTAGAGAAAGGGATCTCATGTTCGGTTAAACGAACAATAACGCTGCGGGATTGGAACCTAACCATTTATTACTACAGTCTGAACTCAGCCGAGGATTCTGTATCACTATCGAGGAGATCGAGGCTAGGACGCTGACCTGGAAGAATTTCCTCCAGGTGAATGGCATCCCTTGTTCAGAGGCATCCCTAGCTGACAAGCACACATCTACTTTAGGAGAGCTGTCAGGGAAGATCATCAAACGTATCAACAGCTTGCCTACAATCAATTATCCATATCCAATTACTTCGCTTCCTTCACAACGACCAATTCATACAATACCCAGGCTAAGTCCCCGATATCACAGATCATTGATTTTTTTTCGCTTGGTTGTTAGAAACGCAAAAATTTGGACGTTGTCTACTCTTTTATCATACCTGAACAGGTGGTA
>CAVWDI010000028.1:0-12401 GCA_963753725.1 uncultured Chloroflexia bacterium
GCTTCGCTATTTATTGTGAATAACCTGAACAATTTGTATGCCGGTGTTTTTTTCTAAATCTTCCACAAAACGATCAAATTCATCAGGTGTAAATACACTCCGCCCCATTCTGCGAACTGGTCGACCCAAGACCATCATTTCGGCTTTTATCTCGGAGGCTAACAAACTTAGTTGCTCCGGAATAATGCCTTTGCGAATGATAACTTCCATATCTTTTATGCCGCGGCGTTGGGCACGATCACGCAAAATCATCAGTGAAAACTCTCCCATATCCTCTAATTGACGATATGCAGCGCTCAGAGGCGTAAGGGTCGGTGAAGATTTTCCAATAAATTCAGCGTTGATGACCAAGCAGAAAGTTAATTTCGCTTCGTGCTCCAAAGCTAAATCGATGGCGCGGGTAACAGTTTCTCTGCCCTATGGCTGCCCGCGTACAGCGCAAATGATATGTTGGATTTTTTTATTGACCATGTTACGCCCCTCACAGGAAATGTACCAGCAGCCAAAGTGTGGCTAAACCGACGGTAATCAGCAAAGCCGGGAATCCTTTCTTCAGGAAGTAAGCGTAGGTAATGGGGTAACCTGCTCCGTCTGAAATGCCAGCGGTCACCATATTGGCGGATGCTCCAATTAGCGATCCATTTCCTCCCATTGCTGACCCGACGGATAAGCAGTAGAACAATACCTTATTATTCGCTCCTGGGATGGTTGCGCTTAGAAATCCAACCACTGGAAGCATGGCTGCGGTGAAAGGGATATTTGCACCCACCATGGACAGCAGCGCGCTGAGCCAAATAACAGCCAGCATAGCAAAGAGCAGGTTATCTCCCACCACTTGCCCAATACCGCTTGCGATGAAACTAATTAAACCTACTTCCTGTATAGCGCCTACAATAATAAACAAGGACATGAAGAAAACCAGCGTGGTCCAATCCACAGCTTCGATCATTTCTTCAATATTAGGCTTGATCCAGACCATTAATGCAGTAGCGCCTACCAGGGCAGTTACTGCCGGCACTAAATGGATTCGCTCACCAAAGATAAATAGGATCAGCATGCCGGCGCTTACGATGCCGGCTTTTTTGAGGTGCCATGGTCTGGTGATGCGCCCACGCTCAGCCAACCTTTCCATTAATACAGGTGAAGCGCTTTTAGCCTTCGCCAACTCACTGCGGTAAATAAATCCGCAGTAGATCAGCAGTCCAACGAAAGCCAGCAGCACGCCCGGGGTCAAATTAACCAGGAAATCACTGAAGGACATATTGGCGTAGGAGCCGATCAATATATTCGTGGGGGTGCCGACCAGCGTGCTGACGCCAATCACATTGGAATCCATCACCTCTGGTACTAACAGCGCGAGAGGGTTGATGCCCATTGAAATCGCAATCTGGATACTAATGGGTGTCATCAGAAGCATCGTGGTGACATTGTCCAATAAAGCTGAAGCAACACCGGTGATCAGCATTAAAATCGGCAGCAGCAGCCAAGTACGACCGCCGGAGACGCGGTAGGCGAAAAATGCGAGCCATTGAAAGATACCGGTGTTTTCCACCACCGCAATAACGATCATCATACCCATTACCAGGAAGATAACGTTCCAATCAATATATCTCAAGGCGCCCTCAAAATCAAATATATACAGATCTTCAGATATTGGATGTCCCAGATAGCTGATTATGAACAGGAGTGATGCTCCGACCAGGGCTGACAAAGTGTTATGAAGTACACCCGTCGCAATCAGAACCAGCACGCCCGCAAATACCAAGGTCGCGATCCAGAATGCGGGGCTGATACGAGGTTGTAAGGGGACCTTTTGTAGTGTTACTGTTTCGACTTTGCTTACACTTTGGATGTTCTTCGAATCCCGGTCCAAGTTGGCTTCCTCGAAATGAGGGCGTTCGATGTGGAGGCTCACCGTACCTGGAATGGCGTCTGGGACAGCCAGTGTGTAACGACCGTCAGCCTGCGTGTTTGTCTCAGCAAATGGTGCATCTTCAAGGTTTCCAAGTAATTTTACGTCAGCGCCCTGTACAGGTGTGTTTTGCTGATCGTAAACAGTTCCCGCAATCCAGGCGAAATTAGATTGCTCCTGTGCTAGAGAAACCTGATCTGACAAAATGAAATTCAGCCCGATTCCCAGCAGGAGAATGGCCAGAAGCAACGCATATCGCAATGACTTACTCATCAGGCTCATCCTTGATAAGAACAACCCTGGCTCCGCATTCGGTTTCGATCCTTTGGCTGAACAGAAGAATTCTTTCCGGAGTGAAGACGTCCTCTTCTTCTTGTCCCAGGGGTTGTCCTAACACGACGTAACTGGCGCTGACCTCGCGGCACACAGCGATGATCTCCTCCCCAACAGTACCCTGACGGATCATGCTCTGCGCAGCAATACCCAGACTGAGCGCCTTTTCCTGGGCGATTAGAAGGATGAAGTCACCCATCTGCCGCATCTCTTCAGTAATGGTGCGCACACGGCTGCTGGCTGTGTGTGAGAGGAAGTCCAGGTTCAAGACGTACAAGAAATATAACGGTAGATTCTTTTCGCTTGCTAATGCTACAGCTTTGTCAATTGTGATCTGGCTGGCAGGTCCTCCCCGGATGGCGCAAACGATACCAGACATATAATACTCCTGTTCGTGCTTGGATTAAGATGGATTTACTATTCGTAAATTGCTTTTACAGTAATTCCGAGATATGCGGAACTTTTTTCGGCCAGAGGTTAGCTGCTTGCAGCGATTCAATTTCCGACGTGAGAAAAATCAAAAACATTTCCCAAGAAGGCATTTCAGGATTGGGGATGTTATTGTATTTAACTTCCAATGTTTTAAGACAGGCGCAGTAAAGTAATCGTGGATCCGTGCGAACAAGTCTTTTATTGTAATCATCCAGTCCTGGGAGTTCATCTGCCCGTCTTTTGGCAAGCAGGATAGAGGCTTCATTGGCCAGCATGGTTGGGACGCTGTTGAATTCACCAAGGCGCAATATGGGAGCCGGTGATGTTACCGAGATTATCGCCTGGTTATTTTCTGATTGTATTTTCAGATCACCACCGAAAGTGAACACCTTGATACAATCTGTATTTATCATTTGAAGCTCAATTAGACCCGCGAAAATTTGATACCGGCCGGCATACCGCACAGGATGGTTGAGTGTTACCTGCTCGGGTTGGTCTTCAAAAGACGCCATGCGCAGTGAGACCTGAGCAAGTTCATGAAGATCAGCGTTTACGCTGTCAGAATGCTCTCCAATGACCATGTCCAGCTGGGGTGATCCTGGCGAGTTCGGACGCTGCGGTGTAAAAAACTGATAACCGAGTTCTGGTGAGATCATATGTATTTCCTTATGTTTTTTGTACCGGGTGAATACAGCTGGTCAGTAGATTTCTGGGACAAAGGATTGCAGCGAGATAGGCGGCCGCTCGTAACCCGTATTCTCCTGGCGCGGCGGCAGTTCGGTGGGGTCAGGGGTCAGGTCCTGGTAATCGATTTTACTCAAAAGGTGGCTGATGCAGTTCAAACGAGCATGGCGCTTGATATCGGCGTTGATTACATACCAAGGTGCCTCTTCAGTATCCGTATACATGAACATGGCATCCTTCGCCCTGGAATATTCCACCCACTTACTGCGGGCGGTTAAATCCATCGGACTCAGCTTCCAGCGTCTCTTTGGATCGTGGTTGCGATTTTGAAATCGCTGTTCCTGTTCCTCATCACTTACGGAAAACCAGTATTTTAACAAGAGAATACCAGATCTTACGAGCATGCGCTCTAACTCCGGGCAGGCTCGCAGAAATTCCTGATACTCTTCGTAAGTGCAAAAATTCATCACACGCTCAACGCCAGCCCGGTTGTACCAGCTGCGGTCAAACAGAACCATCTCGCCTGACGTAGGCAGGTTGTTTACGAAACGCTGGAAATACCACTGGTTCTGTTCCTTTTCGGTGGGTACTCCTAATGCCACCACTCTTACAATACGCGGGTTTAAACGCCGGATGATGCGCTTGATGACGCCGCCTTTTCCTGCCGCATCGCGGCCTTCAAAGATTACAACAACCTTGAGACCTTTCTCCTTGATCCAGTACTGCAGTCTAACCAGCTCCTCCTGAAGTCTGGCAAGCTCTTTATTGTAAACTTTCTTTTTAAGAACACCTTTCTTTGAGTATTTACTTTCGTCAAACTTCTTGGTGCTATTCTTTTTTGCCACAGCTACCCTCCTTTATCTGGACATTAATATCTCGATCAATCGAAATTAACTCAGCATACTAATTTCTGCGAATTTCTTATTACGTTTATCTTCGACAGCCTGATGATATACGTTTACCAGTTTTTTGGTCAAGCGCTGGACATCGAACGCCTGCGCCCGTACCAATGCGGCGGCCTGAAAGCGTGCCGCAAGCGCTTCATTCTCAATCAATTGGCATGCAGCTTGCGCGAAGGCTTGCGGTTCATCTGGTACCAGCAAACCCTGGAGGTCGTGTTCGAGTATATCTCGAGTACCGCTGGCTTCCACAGCGACCACAGGCAGTCCAGCAGCCAGCGCTTCCAGAGTGACCAGGCCCTGGGTTTCTGTTGTGGAAGCAAAATCGAAAAAGTCGGCTGCGTCTAAATATTGCGGTATCTGTGAAAAAGGCACTTTACTGGTGAACTCTACTTTGTCTGCTATGCCTGATTGTGAACAGAAATCTTGCAGCGCCTGGCGTTCCGGCCCATCACCGATTATCACTGCCCTAAAATCCGGGTGGCGCTGCATAACCAACCCGGCAGCCTGTATCAGCGTGCGCCAGTTCTTTTCTGGCGCCAGCCGACCAACAGATACCATGACATGGTCGGCTCTCCAGCCCATCTGGGAGCGCAGCGATTTACCGTCCGCATCCTGGAATGATGCCAGGTCGATCCCAGTTGGGATGACGCTGTAACGCGACTGCAGCCCATAGTCGCGGACCAGGATATCACGCATGCTCCTGGATGGCACCACGATATGCTGGCACTTACGCATATATTCACACAGCCGATTGTTGATGGTCTCCTTTAAAAAGTTTTGCAGCGACTCCTGAGATATAGGAAAATTGCGGGTATATTCCCGGTATTGAGAATGGAAAGTGAATACCAGGGGCAGGTTGAGTTCCTGCGCTTTGTTGGCCGTGACCTGACCCAAAAAAAATGGGGTGGTGGCTGTGAATGACATCCAATTTGAGAGCGGGTATCAAACGGTCATTAAAGGGGGAAACAGGAATAGCTGCCGGGAAATCAACTGGCTGAGGCAGCGGAAAGCTGCGGTAGCGGAATATAAACGGCTGCTCGTCCTGGTAATCATCCTCCTGCGCAAAAACGAAAACGTTATGTCCGAGTTCTGTCAGGGTTTTGCGCAAAGTGCTCACGGCGCGCGCAACACCGCTGACAACCGGCAGGTAAGCGTTTGTAAAATGAGCTATGTGCAAATAACCCTCCTCCCGATAGGTAATGTGCCCCAATCATACTTTCAGAAGTACCTGAAGCCGGTCGCTCCAGGTAAAGCTCAGTGCTTTTTATTGTAATCCGGCCCGTGGGAACCTGAGCGCTTAGTGTAATTCGAATTCCGCTTTCTCCGGGACAGGTGTGTGCGGTTTTTTACCCGAAATGTAGTTGACCAGCTGGTCGATAACAAACACCTGCTCCGCAATGAGTTCTTTAACGATATCACCGATGGAAACAACGCCCATGACCTCCTGGTCATCGTCCACGACTGGCAGGTGGCGTACAAATTTGTTGTACCGTGATTGCTGCATACATATTGTACTCCTTTTGATTATTTTATTTTCCTATATGCATATAAACTATGACCAATCCCAGCGGCTTTCTAAGAGCGTTGTATTTGTTCCGGGAAAAAATTAAAACCTTCCAACTGGGTAATAATTTCTTGTAGACATTCCCCAGGACGATTTTTTTTATTGACCACGATCTCTGGCGATCGCGGTTATTCATACAGCTGCTGTACTACCGGCAGATTGGTTATCCCACCGCTGATCGCTTTTTGATAAAGGCCCTTTTTGTCCCGCTGAATACAAACCTTTACAGGGCACTTGACATAAATTTCAATAAAGTGGAGGAACTTCAATCTCGCATTCTGGCGTAATGCCCACCGGTGCGCGGTGGCAGCAAAAACCACAATCACCCCATGAAATGCTAACAACCTCGCGATATAAACTATGCTGTTATAGAACCATTTTCGTTCCTGTTGGCTGTAGTCAGGTTGCGGGGTCAGAACCTGATGCAACTCATCCGAATCAAGCACCTGCACCTGTAAGCCGAGCTTTCCAATTTCCTGCGCAAGCAAGGATGCAAGCGTGTTTTTACCGGAAGCAGACAGACCAGTTAGCCAAACAGCTGTACCTTTCAATCCACCCAAATCCCTTTTGCCTCCAGATAATCATTAAATCTTAAGTGGATCGAACCATTCTTCCTCAAGCATGTTTCCAATAAAATTAAATAAGAGCTGGCGCGTTTCAAACCCAATGTTTGGATACCAGGTTGGATGGGCTAACACCAGCGCACGCCAGACATAATATGGCTGGATAACGTTTGATATTTCCACATCGTGCGTGTTTTGAAGGTAATGTTCCCAAAACAAGTCGAACAAAACTTTGAAAACACCTCTCAAAGCGCCTTACTGCTGCAGGGAGAAGAAAAATAAATTGATACTCAACGCACTGACATCATCTGCAGGTTGACCCCACTCACCCCGGCTGCGGCCCATAACATGAAATCTATTACCTTTGTGGAATAATATGTTCCAGAGATGAAAATCGCCATGCACCTGGCTGAGCCGGTAGGTGCGATCTTAAAGTCGCCAGCGCCAATCAATTAACCGCCGTTCAATGGATAGTAAGCGGGATGGCGGCGCGATTGAGAAATCGGGCGGATAACTGTCGGTCACGCCGAAAATGCCTTCACTGTGTCCAAACAGATCGCGAACACAGCGCCGATACAGGGCGGGGTTTTCTTCCTTCTTATTGTGGATTTGCACCAGATAATCAACCAGCGCTGTTAACCGGATTTTGTCTTCTGGGATCAGTTGTGCGCCGTCCAACAATTGGATTAAATCACGTGCATACAAGCACCCAGGTGTGTATTGTGTCAACAAGAAGAATTCACCAGTCTCGGCGAGCGATATTATTTTCCCATCACTGTTAAAAGCGCCTACATCCAAGCAGGGGACGTGCTGCGGTAATTAGTTATAAGTGTCGAAATCCAGCAAGATATTTCTAACCCGGTCTGATCGTCTTTCGTGCCCATATTTATCTGGGCGGACGGTATGCAGGACAATTTGTCTGGGTTCACCCGCTGCTTGAACCTCTATTGACAGCGGCAGCCCATATCCAAATTTTTTAACTTTGCGTGCGTATTTACCGCTGGCAAGCTCACGTATCTGGGTTACTTCCACTTCTGTTTTTAGAAGAGCAGCAAGATACTGCTCTAATGCAGGTTGATCAAATGGTAATGAATTGAGCATATTCCGATTTCCTCGTGAATTTAATATTCTCTACAATAAATATATATTCTTGGGCTGAATCCATCAGGCACTTACTGAACCGTCTTTATATGCCAGGTTTATATCGTAGGTGGTAGGCGGCATCTCGATACCTGCTTCGTCTAGAGCTTCGACGATAGCTTTGTTGACCTTTGTCTTGATGCGGATATCCAGGTAACTATCCAACCAGTAAATGATCCGGAAAATCATGGCTGAATCGCCGAATTCAAAAAAATCAACCAGGGGAGGTTTATCTTGTTTGATGCCTTCTACGCTCAAGATGGCAGCCTCTATAACCTCCAGGGCCTGGTCGATATCCGACCCATAAGCAATGCCCAACGAAAAATCTACACGGAAGGTGGGGTCGGGGGAGGTGAAATTCTCCACCTGGCTGTTTCCCATTATCGAGTTGGGAACGATCACCAAACGATTATCCAGGGTGAGGATCTGGGTGGTGCGGGCGCCGATGTCTGCTACGTCTCCCCATGTATCCATGCTTTCGATCTTGATGCGGTCTCCGATCTGGTAGGGGCGGTCGATTAGTAAAATGAAACCGTTAATAATATCTTCGAGGGTCTCCTTGGCGGCCAGCGTGACCGCCAGACCACCCAACCCCAGCACAGCAAATAATGCTGTCAGGTTGAATCCGAAGTTCTGCAAAACGAGCGCCAGACCAGCCACAATTACCAAGACCTGCAGCGAGCGGCGCAATAGGGGTGCAAAAGCGATCAACAGGTTCCTTTTCTCCGGAGAAGTGATCCGCATAAGGGGACCCTCAAATGCATAGTCCACCAGCTGCCATGCTAAAATGGTGAATAACAATACGTACAGGGCGAAGTAAATCAAATCCAGCTCCTGTTTCAAGGCTGGGGGAAAAAATTCCAGGCGCGCGGTGGCGAACTGCAGGAAAAAAAGGGCAATCAGCCATCTCAAGGGCTGCCTAAGAATTCCCGCTATACGGTCATCAAACTTTGAGGGCGTGCGCTGAGTGAACCACTTAAGCGCGTTTACGATGACCAGGGCGATCAGGGATCCCAGCAGGAGGATGAATATCGAGATCAATAAATTGATCACATCTTCGCCCGTTAATCCGAACACAGCCAATCGCTTCAAACCGGTATCACGGGCGACATTCTCCACCAGGTATTCAAGCTGGCTGGGCGTAGCGGTGGGCGCCGGTGTAGGGGTCTCCAGCACCGGCGGTTCGGTGGGCTGCGCTCCAGCCTGTTCAGACTCTGCCGGGGTTGACGCAGACGCCGCCGTTGGAGTGTTCTTGGAAGGTTGCAGCGGGGATGGAAGCGAGTATCCGCTGCCAGCCTGGCATGCGGCGGTCCCGGCGGTTATGAATAAGATCATCAAGACCAGCGCGGTTAATAATTTGATTGTGTGGTTTTTCATTTGGTTCATATATAAAGAAACTCTCCCTGTGTTGACTGCTGGTAAAAATCCTATTATAAATTAATTTTGCGCATTAATTGGGCATTGAGCGCTACAATAACCGTACTGAGAGACATCAGTAGCGCGCCTGCGGCAGGTGATATCAGGATGCCGTATGACAGCAGAGCACCAGCTGCCAGAGGTATGGCAATCAGGTTATAACCTGCAGCCCAGAATAAATTTTGCACCATTTTGCGATTACTTGCTTGGCTGAGCTTGATAACCTTAACGATATCCAAAGGATTGCTCTTCACCAGAATGATGCCGGCCAATTCGACAGCCACATCTGTGCCGCTCCCGATGGCAATGCCCACATCAGCGTGGGTCAGAGCGGGCGCATCATTTACGCCATCCCCGACCATGGCGATTAGTTTGCCATCATCCTGAAATTGTTGAACTTTACGATCTTTGTGCTCAGGAAGCACCTCGGCGAAATATTGGTCAATGTCCAGATCTTCTGCAACTGATTTGGCAGCCGCCTGGCTGTCCCAAGTCAGCATTGCCACTTCGATATCCATTTTATGAAGCTTCTCCAAAGCCTGTTTGCGTTCCGGCCGTATCCTATCAGCCAGGGAAAATGCAGCCTGCACCTCATTTTCATTTGCCAGGTAAACTACTGTTTGCCCTTTTTGTCCGGCTCGATCCGAGAAATATTTCAGGGAGTGCGGAAGGTTAAGATCGAGCGTTTCTAGCAGATGCTGGCTGCCGATATAAAAATCTACCCTTTCTATACGCGCCCGGACACCGCGCCCTTTGATGGCTTGAAATTCTTCCACTTCCTTTTCTATTAAACCGCGGTCAGCGGCTGTACGCCGGATTTCCTGGGCGATCATGTGTTCCGAATAGCTCTCCACTGCTGCGGCGGTAGACAGCGCCTCGTTTTCATCCACACCTTCCTTAGTCAACAGGCTGACAACACCGAAATCTCCTTCGGTGAGCGTGCCGGTTTTATCAAAGATGACCATATCCAATTCACGCGCCTGCTCAAAATCCATGCGGTCCTGCACCAGGATGCCGTTATTGGCAGCTTTGGTGGTGGTAATTGCGACTACCAGGGGTATCGCCAGACCTAAAGCGTGCGGGCAGGCGATCACCAGTACTGTGGCGACGCGTTTGATTACTTCGTTATTGAAACCCTGACAGAATGTCCAGGCTGCTGCAGTGATCACCGCAGCTGCCAAGGCAGTATAAAAAAGCCAACCGGCAGCTTTATCGGCTAACAATTGGGTGCGGGATTTGCTGTATTGAGCGCTTTCCACAAGGCGCTTGATACCAGCCAAAGCTGTTTCTTCTCCAACGGCCTTGATCCGCACTCGCAGACTGCCATCACCGTTTATGGTACCGCCGAGCACCTCATCAACAGGTTGTTTTTCTACCGGTTTTGATTCACCGGTTATCATGGCTTCATTGACCTGCGATGGACCTTGCTCCACACTGTCGTCTGCCGGGATACTGGCGCCGGGGCGAACCAGCACCAGGTCGTTTTTTTTCAGGCTGCTGACAGTAATGATTTCCGTCTCTCCACTTTCTAAGAATCGCTCAGCTTCATCCGGTATCAGTTCGGATAATTCATCCAGGGAGCGGGAAGCCTGGCGGACACTGTGCATCTCGATCCAGTGACCCAATAACATGATGTCGATCAGCGTAACTAGTTTCCAGAAAAAACCCTTGTCTTTGATTAAAACAGGGTTGCCAGGCTGTAGCCTAAGGCAACCAGGATCGCCAGCGAGATAAGCGTCATCATGCCAGGTTGTTGCTGGCGCAGTTCGGATAGTGCCATTTTGATGAAAGGTACACCGCCAATCAGGAATACCAGCAAAGCGAAGAAAGGCGTTATCCACTGACTGCCGGGAAAGATCGGTGCGCCGAATCCGAACCAGCCCTGGACAGCCGGGCTGTAAACTAGCACAGGCACCGAAAGAACCAGGCATATTCAGAAGCGTTTTTGAAAAATCTGCTCGTGAGCAGTATGATTTGCATGCGCGGCGTGTTGCTCGTGTTCAGTGTGCTGCGTGTTGTGATGTTCACTGGTAGAATGGGTTGATTTCATGCCCTCTCCTCTCGCATATTCTGTTATCCAAACAAACGATATTGCGCTAATTTGCGTAATTGAATTGTCGTCAATTAATGCCTCTCCTGTTGCTCCTGGCATTCAATACACAACTACGCGTAAGGCAGGGCTTCCAAGCGCGCCGCGGAGATATCGTTCCCGCAGTTGTCGCATTTACCGTACGTACCGTTGTCGATTCGCTCCAGCGCGGCTTCAACCTGTTCGAGAGTGCCTCCCATGCGCTCCAAGAGGGCAGTCTGGCGGTCACGGGTAAAGTATTCCTGCACCAGGCGGTACTGAGCGCCTTACTTGCAAGTCAGATTCCAGTTGAACGGCTGCGAATCCTGCCGCCGTCATACATCTACCCCTACAACCTGCACGCGGATGTGCCGCCGGAGCGAAAGGCACAGTCGCTGGAAGAACTGGTTTGTATCTATCACGAAGGACGTTCGTTGGATCCCGAGAAAATGTTGGATATAGAAGCAAGTGATTCGCTGAAGGCGTGGCTGTCATCGGCTGGCAAGCTCCGGTTTACTTAGTATCGGTAAGTTGAATAACGCAAGCGCTTGGCGCATTACTTGATTCTTGTTATGGTAGATTGTCAAAGTGAAAGGAGCCACTCACTTTTTATTTATGGATAATAAAAAATTCAACAGGCTTAAAAGACCCCGATACCCGATGCTAGATTTTGTAAAAGAATCACTAATTCAACGCGATTTGATGGAATCATATCGGGAAAGACCTGTCTATCAGCAGAATGATTATATTGGTTGGATTACGCGAGCAAAACGCCAGGAAACAATTGAAAAGCGATTGGCTCAAATGCTTGATGAGCTTGAAAGTGGTGATAAATATATGAAGATGTCGTATCACCCGAGAAAAACACTGGGCTAGAAAATCAGCAGAGACTCTTGTAGTACTCCATGCAAAGTCAACAACGAAAATTTGAATAATAAAGACAGTTGCTTATTTGGAAGTAGCGGCTGTAAGTCATGATTTAGTTGAATGGTTATCCCCTACAAGTGGGGCGAGCTCACTATTCGAAACTATCAGCTAACTTCTTCGCTTCATCCCCAATATATTTAACAAAATGGGCGATGTGCACGCCGTCCACCAGCGCATGGTGTGAATTGATGAACACCGGTAGCTGGCTGCCCTCACCATCCTGGCGCACCTTTCCCCAGGCCATCAGCGGTATGGTGTCATTTTGCGGCCGGCGAGTGATCGAGAACCCGGTGAAGGCCAGCCAGGGCAGGATGGTGATCGACAGCAGATCGTCCCTGGCGGGTTTACCGCCCGGATCGTGGGGGAATTCCGTTAAAGAGGGATTATCCCTGGCCTTCAAGATGATTTCTCCAGCGCTGGCTGCGAAGGTGTTAAAGTCGGGATCGTATTCAAGGGTGGT
>CAVWDI010000029.1:0-401788 GCA_963753725.1 uncultured Chloroflexia bacterium
GTTTCACTCTTGACATTCCAATAATGTTCGCTATAATCTATTAAAAGAGTTGGTTCTCTGTAGAACTAGATAACTATAGCGATTGCAATCGGGGCCCCATGTGACACAATCTATTGATTTGCTGCCCATCGAAATCGATAAGAACGTCCCCATCCCCATCTACCACCAGCTGCAGGAAGGGATTAAACACCTGATCCTGAATGGTGAGTTACAGCCTTACGACCGCATCCCATCCGAAAACGATTTTTCAAAACAATTCGAAATCAGCCCCATGACGGCCCGCCAGGCGTTAAACGTGCTGGCGAATGACGGCTATGTATACCGCCAGCGCGGCCTGGGTACTTACGTGGCGCCCAAACACATGCCGCACTCGCTGGATAAACTGGTCGGTTTCTCGGAAGACCTGCTCGCCCACGGATTATCGCCGTCATCACAAATTATTTTCTACGAAATCCACCCAGCCACACAAACCGTGGCGGAGGCTTTGAAGATTAAAACCGGCCGTAAAGTGCTGCGGATCAAACGGCTTCGATTTGCGGATCAAGATCCGGTAGCCATACACGATGCTTACCTGGCGGCGGACACGCCCATCACTCGTCAAGAACTGGAAGAAAGCGGCTCACTCTATGCGCTGTTAGAAAGTAAAAACTTCCAGATTTATTCCGGGGTGGATGAGATTATCTCCATCCCTGCCGACCAGGAAATGAGTGAACTGCTGGGCGTAAAAATCGGAGCGCCTTTACTGCAATTAACCCGCCTGACGGAAGATGAATCAGGCGATCCAATCGAACTGGTAATCGCTGTTTACAGGGCAGACTTTTACCGCTACACAATCCGCTTAAGGAGATAAACAATCAGGAGGTGCTTATTAAATTTGATACTTGGATCGATAACCAATTCTTATTAAGAAGCGATATAAAATCTGATTGAATGGAGATAAGAGATGCTCAAAAAACTAACCTACACATTGTTAATCCTGGGACTCGTTCTGGCATTCGTTGGCTGCACCCCCGCTGCACCACCAGCGCCTGAAGAAGCGCCCGAGGAAGTCGCACAGGAAGCTCCCGAAGAAGCCCCAGAAGAAATGGCCGATAAGCCGAAAGTCGCCATGATCATCGCTCAGGGTGGTCTTGGAGACCGCTCCTACAACGACCTTGCATACAGCGGCCTGGAAAAAGCGGGCGAGGAGTTCGGTATCGAGGTAAAAGCAATCGAGTCAGCCGACCCGGTTGGCGAGGCTGAGCAGCTGCTGCGCACCGCGGCTGAAAGCGGCTTTGACCTGGTAATCACGCTGGAATACAGCCATTTTGATCCGCTTGCCAGGGTGGCGCCAGATTATCCAGACACCCTGTTCAGCATCGTCAACATCGTGGTCGACCAGCCCAACGTAGCCAGCATCTTATTCAAGGAGCATGAAGGATCATTCCTGGCAGGCGCGCTGGCCGCCCAGGTCACCGCCATGGAAGACAATCCCAAAGTCAACGAAGATAAAGTCATCGGCGTTATCGGCGGCGTGCAATCGGCTGGTATCGATAAGTTCCTGGTCGGTTACGAAGAAGGCGCAAAATACATTCGATCCGGATGTCGAAGTCCTGACAGCCTATTCTGAAGGCTTCAGCGATCCTGCCAAAGGTAAAGAACTAACCCTGGCCATGTACGAACAGGGCGCAGATATCGTATACCAGGTGGCAGGCGGCACCGGTGAAGGTGTATTCGAAGCGGCAGAAGAAATGGAGCATTACGCTATCGGTGTCGATGCAAACCAGGATTACATCAAACCGGGTTCATCCTGACCAGCATGCTCAAACACGTCGACGTGTCTGTATACGACGTGGTCAAACGACTTGTTGAAGGTACCCTGGAAGGCGGCCAGACGGTCGAATACGGCTTGATCGAAGGTGGCGTCGGTACTCAGCGAAATGGAATTCACGAAAGATGACATTCCGCAGGAATTCCTCGACAAAGTAGATGAAATCCGCCAGATGATCGAAGACGGAGAAATCCAGGTAACCGACGTTACCAAAGAGTAATCCAAAACTAAGGACGAAGAGGCAGGCTGCCGGACTTTTTGCGCCAGCTTGCCTCTCATATATCAGGGTTTTTGATTTTTAATCCCCACCTGGCTGGTAACCACAGCACCGTGGGACGGTTAAAAATGTTGGTCAAGAGCAACTACACATGTAGATGGAGGCAGACCGGTGGCTTACCTCGAAATGAAAGGGATCACGAAAAGATTCCCAGGGGTTATCGCCAACAATAAAATATCTTTTTCGGTCGAGAAGGGACATATCCACGCCCTGGTCGGAGAAAACGGGGCTGGGAAGAGCACCCTGATGCGCATTCTGTACGGTTTGTACAAAGCCGATTCGGGTTCTATCACTTTCGACGACCAGCATGTGGATATTAACAGCCCCCGCGACTGCAATTCAACTGGGTATTGGCATGGTACACCAGGAATTTCAGCTGGTACCTTCCCTGACCGTGGCCGAGAATATCGTGCTGGGATACGAACCGCGCCGCAACATTTGGGTCGATAAAGACCAGGCTCGCCAGCAGGTAATAGAGCTTTCGGAAAAATACGGCTTGCTGGTTGATCCTGATGCAGTCGTGCGGGAGGTACCGGTCGGCGTGCAGCAGCGCGTGGAAATCCTGAAACTGCTCTACCGCCAGGCCGAACTGCTGATACTTGACGAGCCCACCGCCGTGCTCACACCGCAGGAAGTGGAGGGGCTGTTCGAAATCATAAAACGTCTGACCAGCCAGGGGCACACCATTATCCTGATCACCCATAAATTGATAGAGGTGATGAATGTATGCGACCATGCCACCGTGCTGCGGCGCGGCGAAAAAGTGGGCAGCGTGCTGGTTGCAGAAAGCAGCGAAGCGGAAATTGCCCGCATGATGGTTGGGCATGAGGTCGTGCGTTCATATGAAAAGGAGCACAAGGCCGGCCTGTCCCCAAAATTGGTTTGCAAGAACCTCTCGGCTGTGAATGACCGCTGGCTGCCAGCGCTGCGCCAGATCAGTTTCACAGTAAACGCGGGCGAGATCGTCGGCATAGCAGGTGTCGAGGGAAACGGGCAAAGTGAACTGGTGGAAGTGCTGGCGGGTTTGCGGGACTGCGAAGGCGAGATCACATTAAACGGCGAAGATTTGACCGGTCAAAAAAACCGCTACCGGCGTGAAATCGGCGTGGCGATCGTACCCGAAAACCGCAAAACCCAGGGGTTGAATCTGTTGGGAACGGTCACTGAAAACCTGGTGGTAAATCGCTATTACAAACCGCCATTCACAATTCGAGGCATACTCTCGCTCAGGAATATAACTCAATACGCCAGAGATTTGATCAAAAGATTTGACATTCGGACCGAAGGACCCAACGCTGTTGCTGGCACGCTTTCGGGCGGCAATGCCCAAAAGATTATTATCGCCAGGGAATTAGCCACCCAGCCAGATGTGCTGGTGGCTGCCCATCCCACACGCGGGTTAGATATCGCAGCCACACAATATGTGCACCAGGAACTCTTGAGCATTCGCGAAGAGAATATGGGAGTGCTGCTCATATCCGCCGATCTGGATGAACTGCTGGCGATTTCAGACCGCATCCTGGTCTTGTTTGAAGGTCAAATTGTTGGCGAGGTTGATCCAAAGACCGTGACTTTCGAGCAGCTCGGTTTATTAATGGCAGGTCATATTGAAAGCGACCCACAAGCTGTTGAGGAATGACCGATGTTGAACAAAGACAAATTATCAAATATCGGTGTCGGAATCCTGCAGGTGTGCCTCACGCTCCTGGTAGCTTTGGTAATGGGAGCGCTTGTTATGGAGCTTTCCGGCAAGGACTCCCTGGCAGCTTACCAGGTTCTGCTTGTAAGCGCTCTGGGGAGCCGGACCGCCATCGCCAATACCCTGCTGGCTGCTACACCGCTCATATTTTCCGGCTTAGGCGCCGCGATCGCCTTTCGAGCCGGGGTGTTCAATGTCGGCGTGGAAGGCGCAATATATGTGGGTGCATTTGCCGCAGCCTGGGTTGGTTTTACCTTCCTCGGTCTTCCCGGTGCTGGCGCTGATATCCGCTCTGCTTTCTGATGGCCGGCGTCGTGGGCGGAATGTGGTGTTATTTCCCCGGTGTTTTAAAGGCGCGCCTGAATGTGGACGAGATCGTCACCACCATCATGCTCAACTACGTAGCCATACTTACTTACCAGCTATCTGGTCAATTATCCTTTCCGGCTGCCCGGTCTGGCGAATGCTATGTCAGCCGAAGTCGCGCCCCAGGCGTGGCTGGCGCGCTTGGCACCCCCCTCCCAGTTGAATACCGGCTTCTATCATTGCAGTATTTGCCGCGTATCTTGATCGCGTTTTTATTCAACCGTCATGCGCTTGGGTTTTGAGCTGCGCACCGTGGGTGACAATCCGATTTTTGCCCGCTGGTCGGGCATGCCTGCTGCAGGGTGATCGAAAAAGTGATGTTCATCAGCGGTTTGCTGGGCGGGCTGGCGGGCGCTGTCCAGGTTCTGGGAGTCAACTACCGCTTTATGGCGAATTTTTCGCCAGGGTACGGGTTTACTGGCATCGCTATCGCCTTCTGGCGCGCAATTCCCCGCTGGGCACTTTGATGGCAGCGTTGCTGTTCGGCATACTGCGAAGCGGGAGTTCCACGATGGAAATTTTCACCGATGTACCTCGCGATCTGATCACTGTTCTTGAAGCGACAGTGATCTTTTTCGTTGCGCTCGAATTCAGCCTGTCATGGCTGCGGAGAAAACGGCATGGAAGTGCTGACTAATGTCTTATTCGGTATGCTGCGCATGAGCGCGCCGCTTCTTTTGGCTGGTATGGCGGGCGTGCTCAGCCAGCAGGTCAACCTGTTGAACATTGCTCTGGAAGGGCTGATGCTTTTGGCGCTTTTTTCGCGGTCGTCATTGGGCGCATATTTCGGCAGTTCATGGGCTGGGTCTGCTGGCCGCGATGATTTTCGCGCTTGTTATTCGCATGGATCTTCGGCTTTTTTATCATCAATTTGAAAGCGAATCTGATTGTTGCCGGTTTAGCTTGAATATCCTGGCGGTGGGCATTACTTCTTATATGCTCGTCATCTGGTTCAATGCCCGCGGCGTGTATTCGCCTGGCAATATCGACAAACTTACCCACGATCACACTGCCGTTGATGGAAAAAATCCCATTCATGGGCGATGTGTTCTCAGGGCAAGTAGTTTCTGGTGTATGTATCCTGGTTGGCAGTATTGTTCACAAGCTTATTGCTTATACCGAACGCCATCTAGGGAGTACACATGCGAGCGGTCGGCGAGCATAAAGAATCAGCCGAAACCGCCGGCATAGCCGTAAAACGCGTGCAGTATATCGCCATATTCTGATCGGAGGGGTCATGTGCGGCTTCGCCGGCGCCCAGCTTGCTATTGGCGACCTGACACTGTTCTCCGACAATATGACCAACGGACGCGGCTTTATCGCCCTGGCGGCGGTCTTCTTCGGCGGGGCACGTCCAGGTATGACAGCCTTAGGCTGCTTGTTATTCGGTTTGTTTGAAGCGCTGCAAATTCGACTCCAAATCGGCACCGGACTGCCGCCCCAGATACCGCAGATGCTGCCCTATATAACCGTGATCATCTTATTGGTCTTGATTTCGGTACGGGAAAAATACCAGGGCAAACCAGCATGAGCTTCGACCTGATCACATCCGGATACCCCGGCATTGACCATATACTGCCGGTGGACCGCGCTCCCGCAGCCCGGAGAGACAGGTGTAATACTGCGTGCCCCGCGCCTTCGATGTCCCCATGATCGGCGGCTGCGCTGCGAATATGGCCGTAGCTGGAGCCCGCCTTGGGTTAAGTACTGCAGTGGTGATCCTGGTCGGCGATGATCCTGATGGGATTCTGCTGGTTGAAGGACTGAGAGACGAAGGTGTAGATATAGAATTTGGCGTGCATTATGTCGCAGATGGGCATACCGCCCAGAGCTTCCTGTTCGTTGACTCGCAAAACCGGCACCAGACATTCTATTTTCCGGGGGTGAGTAAGCGGGCGGATATCCCCATCCAGCTGGACGCAAACCAGCTGCGCGGCTCAAAATGGGGCGCCATAACTGTCGGCGATGCTATCCATAACCGCACGGTTATCGATTTATTGGCCGCTAACAAAGTGTCCATTCTGTGGTCGCACAAGAACGACATCCAGGCGTTTCCAAAACAGCTCGTTGAAAAACTGGCGCAGATCAGCGAAATTGCGGTATTTAATAAACACGAAGCCCTGGCAGTGGAACAGATGCTGGGTTTGAGCAGCATCGACGAATTATTAAAGGGCGCTCCTGAAGCCATCATCCTGACCAGCGGCGAGAAAGGCAGCCGCATCATTACGGCCGACCGAGAAATAAACGTCCCGGCCGTAGCGCCCGAGCGTCTGGTAGATCCGACGGGCGCAGGGGATGGGTTCTGCGCCGGTCTGCTGTTCGGGCTGCTTCACGACCTGCCGCTCGAAACAGGCTGCCGTATTGGCGCTGTGGTAGCCTCCTTTGTCCTGGAGGAATGGGGATGCCAGACTAATCTGCCCACGCTGAATAAAATGAAGACCCGTTACATGGATACCTTCGGCGAAAACTTGCCCCTGAATGGAGCGCCGTAACTATGAATACAGCCCTGATCCTGGTGGACGCGATCAATGATTTCTTCCATCCCGAAGGCGCCAATTACCATCCGGAATATGACCCTATCCTGGCTGCCATCAAACAAATCCTGGAGGAGGCGCGCCTGAATGGCGTTATGGTCGTGCACACCATGGAGACGCATATCCCGGGTGATCATCCTGATTTTGAATGGGGAAAACTTCCCCCGCACTGTTTTGAAGATACGTTCAGCGCCCAACCTGCGGAGGGTATAACGATACTTCCCGGCGAGTACCGGGTGCAAAAACGTCGTTTCAGCGCTTTTTTCGCCACCGACCTGGACATGATCTTGCGTGAAGTAGGGGTGAGGCGCATCCTGGTGGTGGGCGTTAAAACCCACGTATGTGTACGGGCTACCGTGCAGGATGCATTCGGATACGGCTATAAGGTGTACGTGGTAAAGGAGGCGATTGGATCGAACTACCCGCATCTGCACGCGGCCAGCCTGGAGGACATCGAACGCTATATGGGAGATTCGCTGACGATGGAAGAGCGCGCGCCAGATGCTGGCAGGCGCTGGGCGAAAATCTTTAAAATATACGTAATCAACTCACAAGGAGCGTTAATCTTGGATAAAAAAGAAATCCTGGTACTTAAAATCCAACCCTGAAAACATGGCAGAGCAGGTTGTTTTGGTCGGCGACCCGGCCCGGGTACAAATGTTCGCGGAGCAGATGGACGAGTCGCAGATAGTAGCGCAAGATCGTGAATTCACCACCCTCACGGGGAATTACCAGGGTGTGCGTATATCGGTCGTTTCAGTGGGCATCGGCGCGCCTTCGGCTGCCATTGTGCTGGAAGAATTATGGGAACTGGGCGTTAAGGTGGTCGTGCGCGCTGGCACCGCCCTGGCATTAAACGTACCCGCAGGACACTTTATCCTGGCCAACGGCGCCATCCGTTATGAGGGCACTTCTCCCACATACCTGCCGTTGGAATTCCCTGCTGTTTGTGATCCGGGTTTATTATCCGCCTTCGAGAATACACTTAAGAAACGAAAATGCGCCCTTCGCTACGGGTATCCTGGCCACCTCTGACGGCTTCTACACTCACCTGTTCGAGCACCGCGTACCCGGTCGGGAACCCAAAGTACGCCCAGCGACGCTGCTGGCAGAATTGACCGAATGGGGCGTGTTGGGCGCAGACATGGAAACCGCTGCAATTTATGTGATCGGGCATTACCTGGGTCTGAAGACTTTAAGTTTGCTGGTATCTACAGTGGACGGAAGCACCAGCACCATGCTGGAAGCGGATATTCGTGCAGAGAAAGAAAAGCAGTTGGCATACCTGGCGCTGCAGGGCTTGCGCCAGTATGCATCATGATTTAACCTAAAAATTCAATACGCTATACAAATCTGAACCTCAGTGTCAGGAGGAAATAAAGTGGAAAAATACGATCTGCTGATTAATGGAGAATGGCTGCCTGGAGAATCAGGTGAAACCTTTGATGTGATCAATCCGGCCAGGGAGGAAGTTGTGGCGCAGTGCGCTGTCGCAACCATCCCTGAAGCCCGGGCTGCGCTGGAAGCCGCCCAAACGGCATTCGAGAGCTGGCGCTACACACCCGCCAGGGAGCGCTGCGAAATTTTGCACCGTGCAGCCGCCTTGTTTCGCGAGCGCATTGACCTGGCGGCGGAATTGCTGACCCTGGAACACGGCAAACCGCTCCAGGATTCATACAAGGAACTCAAGTTTTCGGCAGACGTGATCGATTACTACGCAGAAGAAGCCCGCCGTCTGCACGGCACTCATTTCGAGGGCGACGCTGGTCCGACGCATAGTTTCTTATTCAAACAGCCGGTGGGCGTTGTGGCAGCCATCACACCCTGGAACTTTCCAGTTGACCTGCTCAGCTGGAAGATCGGTCCTGCCCTGGCGGTTGGCTGCACAGCGGTGGTCAAACCACCCAGCCAGTCGCCCCTGGCGGCTATCGAGTTTATGCGCTGTTTCGTCGATGCGGGACTGCCTCCCGGTGTGCTGAATATCGTGATGGGGGCGGGCCGCACGGTGGGCGCTGAACTGGTCACTAATCCCATCAGCAGGAAGATCGCTTTCACCGGTTCCACTGAAACCGGTCTGTGGATCGCCCAGCAAGCGGCTAAAAACCTGAAGCATGTCACCCTGGAACTGGGCGGCAGCGCACCGTTCCTGGTATTTCAGGACGCTGACCTGGACCTGGCAGTTCCCCAGGCGCTGCGGCGCTGCTTTTCGCATACCGGACAAATTTGCATCAGCGTCAACAGGATCTTCGTCCACCAGGATATTGAGCAGGAGTTTGTAGAGCGATTCGTGGAGAGTGCCAAGCAATTACGCGTGGCGGACGGAATGAAAGTGCCCGATGCCGATATGGGACCTATGATCGATGAAGCAGGCTTGCAGACTGTGATCGAACACCTGGATGACGCGGTTGGTAAAGGCGCCTCCGTCCTGGCCGGCGGGACCAAACCGGAAGGGGAAGAATTCTCGAAAGGATTTTTCTTCCTGCCAACCGTCCTGACCGGCATCGATCGAAACATGAAGGTCATGCGCGAGGAAACTTTCGGTCCCCTGGCGCCTATTGCCACTTTTAACACCACAGATGAAGCCATCGCTATGGCGAACGATACTCCGTACGGACTGGCGGCTTATATCTTCACCAGGGACCTTGACACCGCCATGTACGCAGCCGAGCGAGTTGACGCTGGCGGGATCGGGATCAATGTGAACGACATTACAGATATGCGCGGGCCGTTCGGCGGCCGCAAGATGAGCGGTGTGGGCCGCGAGCTCGGTCAGCCAGGTTTGGACAGCTACCTGGAATGGAAACACGTGCGCCTGCTGCGGCAGGAGCCGCGACTGTAAGGGGTATAAGATGAGTTTTTACCGCCTGTTCCCGGATCGAAAACCGGTCATCGCCATGCTGCATTTGCTGCCGCTGCCGGGTTCTCCAGCTTATGGGGGTGACCTGGGAGTGATATACGAACGGGCTGAATGGGAAGCCCATACCCTGGTTGAGGCCGGCGTGGATGCTCTGATCGTGGAAAATTTTGGGGATGAGCCCTATCAAATTGGGGAACCTCCCTCCGAGCAGCTGGCGCTTATGGCCGCTGTCACCCACCAGATCGTCCGCAGTGTAGAAATACCGGTTGGCGTAAACGTACAGTTTAATGCCTGGCAGGCCGAGATGGCCATCGCCCACACCTGTGAGGCTGATTTTGTGCGCGTGGAAGTGTTCGTCGACACGGTCGTCTGCGCTCAAGGAATAGTCCAACCCTGCTCGGCCCAAATAATGCGCTGCCGTAAAACGCTGGGGGCGCATCAGGTGGGGATTTGGGCGGACCTGCAGACAAAATACACCACCAATATCGTCCCGCAAACCATCACCCAATCTGCTGTGGATGCCTATTCAGCTGGCGCCGATGCGCTCATCGTGACTGGAGGCGCCACCGGGCAGGCCACCCCGCTTGATGACGTTAAACAGGTGCGGGAAGTGGTTGAACTGCCGGTGTTGGTAGGAAGCGGTACGCGGATAGATAACGTATCTCAGGTACTGGAAACAGCGGACGGGGCTATCGTGGGCTCTTCTCTAAAGGAAGGCGGGCGCGCTGAAAACCCGGTTTCCAAAGAAGCCGCTGAAGCTTTCATGCAGGCTGTTGGGAGATAGGCGAAGCAACTATGTTACGGCGCAACCTCCAGCGCGATCTCGGCCATCGTTGTGTATTCTTTTTCGCGCTGCTCGGCTGAGGCGGCTTCCCCCGTCACCAGGCTGTCGCTGACCGTCAAAACTGTGAGCGCATCCACCTTAAATTTGGCCGCCAGGGTGTAAAGACCAGCGGTCTCCATCTCAACCACCAGAGCGCCGAAATCTGCCCACTTCATCCACCAATCGGGATTATCGTTATAGAAGGTGTCGGAGGAGAACATACCTCCCACAAACACACGCTCAGTGCGTTTTTTTGAGGCTTCATAGGCCTTCAGTAATAAATCAAAACTGGCGGTGGGCGCGTAATCCATACCGTTAAAGCGCAGCTTGTTGGTATGCGAGTCGGTCGAGGAAGACATGGGCAGCACAATATCACCCATCCTTAAATAGGATTGTAGCGCCCCACAGGTCCCCACCCGTATCAATGTCTTAACGCCGTACTCGTTTACTAATTCGTTTACATAGATCGAAAGCGTTGGAATACCCATACCTGACCCCATAACGGAGACCTTTTTATCCCCGTAGCGGCCGGTAAATCCCAGCATACCGCGCACCTGGTTAAAACAGAACACATCTTCCAGCAAAGTTTCGGCAAAGTGTTTAGCCCGTAATGGATCGCCGGGTATTAGGACAGTTGGGGCTATTTCACCCTGTTTTGCACCGATATGTATGGACACCTGACACCTCCGATTGTGGCTTCTGTACCTAACCTTTTAGGCTGGTATCACTATTTGGCTGGTGTTCTGCGGGGGTTTGTTAAATCAAATATTTCCCGCATCCAGCCGGACCAGGATATACATGATGCAATAGCTGTTCCACCTTACGGAATATCAGCAAATTCCGCCTGCTGTGCGTATGCGACTCCCACCATGCTCGGCCCGGTATGCGCACCCAGCACCATCGACAGGTGACCCAACGGCAGCCAGGTGCACTCAAAACGCTGGTCCACCTGCTCGCGCAGCATGTTTGCCCCTTCGAGGTTATTTGAATGCAGCACCTGCACACGCAGCGCACTGCCCGGCGCGTGTTTTTCCGCCATGAGATTAACCAACCCTGCGACGGCGCGCTTGAAGGTGCGCGCCTGGGCAAGCTGGACATAGGTGCCGTTCACTTTTTCCACGCCAATCAGCGGTTTGATATTCAACACGGAGGCGATCAAGCCTTTCATATGACTGATACGCCCGCCGTGGATCAGGTACTTGAGCTCTTTCAGGGTATACATGCTGTCGCTGGCCTCACCGATACCTGTTATCAATTCCAGCACTTTATCCAATGACCAGCCGGCTTTCAGCGCTTTAGCGGCCGCTTCCACCTGCCACCCGGCCGCGGCGGAAAGGGTTTTCGTATCAATACTGGTAATGTTGGCTTCCGGCACCAGTTTTGCCCCTTCCAGCGCGGAATTGTAGGTGCCGCTCAGGCCTGAAGTCATATGGATGGACAGTATGTCCGGGTCCGTGACCGCCAGACTCCGGTATAACTCGGCGAAATCTCCTGCGGATGGTTGGGAGGTGGTGGGAAGACCATCTGTGTTTGCCAGTAAATCATAGAACGCTTCCGGTTGGATGTCGACTCCCTCCCGGTAAGATTTTCCATCCAGGGTTACGATGAGCGGTACGATGTGGATGTTCAGTTCGGCTGCCTGTTCGGGCGGCAGCCACAGGTCTGTTCCACTGTCAGTTACGATTTGCACATTATCCTCCTTAATCAAATGACGATGGGCTCTGCTACCATCAGATTGAACATAATAATTACATTAATTCCAAACGTGTGCTACACACCTGAAAATATTATCACAAGTTTTTTATTTTTACCGGTAATAAGGGAAACTATATAAATAAGATCTCAAGATTGAAAGTTTCCCGCCAAAAAATCCGATAATTACGCGCTTCAGGGATTTCTCGTGTAGTTCAGTAAAAGCATTGGGACTGCATAACTAAGATAGTTAGAGCTGTCATTTCGACCGCAGCGGAGAAATCCCTGGGAGTTGAAAATATCCGACTTTGCTGCGCTTGTTGGATTATTATTGAAAGTTTGGTTTTCCTTCTACCCGCATAGATAATTGCTATGCCTAATCCAAAAGGATTCCTCTGCTGCGCATCGGAACGACAATTAAATGGTTGCCATCAGGACTGCACTCCCAAGGGATTGCTTCGTATCGGAACAAAGACTATATTGGAGATTCAGTGATGGATAATTGAAATTCAATACCCGCAGCTTCATGCTCCGCTTTAACTATGAATAAAGTAAATTTGTTACTTCTCCGGATAGGCAATCACATAAACTCGTTTGTTCCAATTCAAGAGGTTGGCCCCGCTGCAGGTGATCAAAGTGAGCCGCTCGCTTTCGGTGGGGCCCAGGTGCTTGGCATGTTTAAACAGCTCATCATCATTTCCACCCGTGAACGGAATCTCCTTTACTTTTTCCACCACATAAATATGCCTGTCCCCACCCTGGGTGAAAGCCGCGATTTTGTCCCCTGGTCGCATCTGTTTTAAGGTTAAAAAACACACCGTTCCACTGGAAGATCCCCCAATCGTAGTTATGCCCGGCCAGTACGATATTACTACCCTCTCCCGGCAGCGCCGAACCCTGCAAGTGACCGATCAAATCGGGCCGGTTTTTGGTGGCGAACAGCGCATCGGTATCCCAACCCTTTTCGGGATGATTTCCGATTTCAACTACCGCTCTTTCCACGCTCAACCTGGGTATCTTGAGGCGTACTATTGGCTGAGAAGGATCAACTGGTTCCGGCGGCAGTTCCTCCGTAGGAGCAAGTGTGGCGGTTGGCAGCGGAGTCGGGGTGACTGTTGGGGTGGGGGTCTCGGTAGGGGTAGCAGTCGGGGTGGGTGTCTCGGTAGGCGGCGGCTGTAGCTCGAACGGATCCACTTCGACAACATGTATGGTGGCCGTAGGCGAGGAAGTAGGAGAGGCAGTCGGCCCGAACAGATGGTTGTAATTGGCTTTCATCGTCGCTTCGTATTCCTGAATATCCTTATCAGTATCCAGCGTGGAAACAGGACCGGATTGGTTTTCAACTGTCATAATCTGTTCAACAACCTCGATAACCTCAACCTCTACAACCACTGTACTTTGCGGACCTATGCTTGACTCGACTAGCGCATCATACACCCCCAGAGTCGGTTTAATAATCGATTCCAGGTAGCGGGTATTGGAGGCCGTGTGCGAGGCCAATACATAGCTGGTCCCGTACAGCGCCGCTCCCAGGGTAAAAGATAAACCTAACAGCATCAGCGCAAAGCTGACGACCGTGTGTATACTAATTCTTTTCAAAGATATATATAAAAGGAGGCTTTGCTGATTGTGCCCACGATGGGGTGAGCACAATCAGCCCGATAAACTTAAAAGGCAGTTCGTCTGCGGTATACCACCAGCCCAACCGCAAATAGGGACAATCCGATGACCAGCGCTCCGCTAATCATCAGCGGTGGAGGTAACGTAATGCCGGTGTGTGGTGGGTAGCCATGATAGAAATCGGAAGTGTATACATCGCAGGATTTGCCTTCCCATTTGATGACATGCCTGTAATAACCCTTGGGGACTTCCTCGTACAGGATGCCATCGCCATATGAACAGATTTGTCCACAACCTCATCGAATTCAGCTGCGGTTTCGCAAGCCCATGGATATTTCCAGGTCCCGTCGCCGCCGCTGCTCACGTTGTAGCTGCAGTAGAAAATGTCATATGAAGCGAAAACCCCGAGGGGGATC
Organism: uncultured Chloroflexia bacterium; assembly: GCA_963753725.1. Classification (GTDB taxonomy): domain Bacteria; phylum Chloroflexota; class Anaerolineae; order Anaerolineales; family UBA4823; genus CAVWDI01. The sequence continues at coordinate 14,095 of CAVWDI010000029.1, forward strand.
ACGAATGCCAGTATGATCACCGCGAAAATAACGGCAATGCGGATTTTCTTCATCTGGTTTTCTCCTAAGCAGGCAAATTCAAAACCAGCTGCCTGCAGATGAAATATTTTTACCCGGTCGCAATCTAATTTACTGATTTGATCGTGAAACGAGTATTTGAAGCGAGGCTATCGTCCCGGTTTTTGTGAGGCCACAGCCTCGCTTTTTTCGAGAATTTAGTCTCGGTTTGACAGATAATTTACTGGTCGACGAATGCCGGCTTCGTCACCAACAATCTCCCATTCTTTCATCTCCCCTGCTTTATGGAGAGACGAGCGGGTCCAGCAATCCCCTCACACACAGGTAATCCGGCAGAAAACAGGCGCGCGGGATAATGTTCGGGTATATGCGTTTATGGGTTATCGTTTGGTGCACCTCCTTTATAGTCACTGCGGCCTGCGGAAACCAAACGCTGCAGGTTATCCAGGTGGGCTTTTGCCAACCCGGCTAGTGTGGGATCATCGCTCATCAATAAAGTTTGTTCGTATTCGACGATTGCATCCCGAGGTCTGTTAAGCTTTTCAAACACCTGCCCGAGGTACAGGCGGGTAACCGCATCCGCCGGCTCCAGTATCCTGGCAGCCTGCAGATACGACAGCGCATTCTCAGGAAGTTCCTGAGTCAATGCGATTACTCCCAGCCCTTGCCGGGAGAGAGAATTTATGGGATCGTTTTCGAGCGCATTCAGGAAGGAAGCCTTCGCTAGCTCGATTTTTTCCAGGTTGAGGGAAGAAAGTCCATGCAGCGCCCATGCGTTCGACAAAGCGGGGTCTAAGTCCGTCGCACGCTGGTAAGCCGAAGCAGCCTGCTCCAATTGTCCTGAAACCAGGTAAGCGTTGCCCAGATTGATGAAGACCAGCGGGCTACCCGGGTCCAGTTCGGCAGCCGCTTCCAGGTGCGTTATCGCTTCCTTAAACTTCTGCTGCCCGGCCAGGACTACTCCCAGGTTATTGCGCACCACAGCCAGCTGGTCGTCGTTACGCAGAGCCAGCTGAAAATGATACAGCGCCTGATCCATTTGTCTTCGAGCCGTGAAATACTCCCCCATTTCGTTTTCCAGTTCAGCCGAACCCGGCCATATTCGCAGTCCGGCGCTCAATATCTGGTACGACAGGTCCGGACGCAGGAAAGTCCACACTTCTAAATCCAGCACATTCTGCAGCTCGGCTGGTTCAGGCAGTACGTCCAGAACCAATCCAAGCAGGGAGACTAGCGGATCGGTGGAAATACGCGACAGAACTTGATTCTGGTGAGCGTTTCGAATGCTGACCGAGTTGGGGAAACGCTGGGTTCCGAAGGCAAGTAACATCTCCAGTTGTACGGGTTTTTGCATCATCCAGGTTGTGCGCTCTAAATCACATTTAGCCTTTGACAGGTTTTCGCGCGCCCGCATTTCATATTCGAAGATGGGCATTACAACCTGCGGTTGTTTAATCGACCAGGTACCGCCCCCCAGCGCATCCGAGGCGCTGACCACCAGATCCGGCCCGCTCAGCAGCATTAAGGCGGACATAAATACGACCAGCGCCAACAGCACCCAGGCGCAGCCCCAGCGCCGCTTTCGCCTGCTTTCTTTAACGGGCGGTGCTGCGGGTTGTCCTGCCTTCAAATACCGTTGAGCGTTTTCGTTCATGATTTTCTTTTTAAAATCTTATTTTTCAATGATGCACGATTGATGCCGCGCTTAAATAAGGTCCTTTCCCGGTCGAATTTATTACCAACCAGGATGCCATTAAGGCTGCAACATCCATGCCTGAGAGAAAGGATTTTGGAGGAAAAGATTAACTGCTGATATCTTTGTTACAGTTACTGGGCGCCTTCTTTACTGAGAAGTTGTGTTTCATGCCTTAAATATCATTTATCTATAAGCGATCAGGTTAGAAATTTGCTGCCGTAGGGATTGCATCGCATCAGGAAAACAACTTGTTGGGAGTACCCGGGTAAAATTTTCACAAAACTATTTACATAGCCCCATGTACAGGAGGAAATTATCGCTGCCAGACGTTTTCCAAGTAAAATAGACCTGCAGTTATACCCAATTCAGGAGGAGACAATATGGAGCAAACAAAATCATTAAGCACAGGATACCGGATATGGGCAATTGCGGCGATTATTATCAGCGTATTGGTTTTGCTGTTATCTGCCGCCGGAACAGTCGGAATATGGGTTGCACGCGACGCGGCAGTCGATGTGAATGACACTTTGATGGAGAGCGTTGACCAATTAGCCGGCGCCGGACGCAAGGCAGCCAGCCGGTTGGGTGACGGTGTTGGTGAAATTCAGGGATTTGTTGTTGAAGTGGAATTGGCAGTCAATGAACTCGCTCAAAACGTTTCTGATAAAGGGGTAGTTATGACGCTGCTGCCCCCAGAAAAGGAACAGAAGATTGTCGATACGGCAAATAATATCGGTGAAACGTTGAATAGTATCACCTCTGCTGTTGAAACAGCTTTTGATTTGTATAAAAGCGTAGATGATATCCCGTTTGTCAACTTGCCAAAGCCGGAAGAAACGCGAGTGCAAGCGCTGGATGACAATGTTCAAGAGATCCAGGAAAGCGTTGACCAGTTGGCCGATGATATTCAAGACTTTCGTGACGGCGCCGCTTCAGAAGTCAGTAAAATCTCGGCGGCCGCTGGTGAAGTTAATGATCGTTTGGAGATAACAAGCCAAAATTTGTCAAATTTGGACAACGAGCTGGATGATCTGCAAACTAGAGCAAACGAATGGAAAGACCGTTTCAGAACGATAACCATGATTGCTGCACTTGTTTTGACCTTTATTTTTGTCTGGACCATCTATGCCATGGTTGTCCTGATAAAAAAATACTGGGCAGAACTGCAGTCGTAGAATAAATACATTTCACAAAGGTGGATCAGTATGCCACCCAGAGGACGCATATCCAGTGGAAAGTCCGGAACAGGACCCGGTTCGAGACCCGGTGCAGAACCCGGATCGAGACCCGGACCAAGGCCTGGACCAAGGGCAGGCCCTAAACCAGTAAGAAGTGCAGAAAGGCGCTACCGCCGGCGGACTTGGTGCAGGACCAGACAACGACGCTTCCTGGCAGGCGGCACAATCGTGTTGATGATCGGCGGCGTGCGAAGGAACCGGAGCCATGTCCCGCCGCAAGTATCGTGATCATTCTGGTAGGATTGGATATCAGCTGGCGGTTGCGTAAACCATTGACTGCTCAAGTTCAGGGTAGTTGATAATAAACAGCAAATAAGAATATTTGAGCATTTCTAACCATCGGTGGTTAATAATGTACAATTCCTCCAGAAACTTCTAATTGGAGAATGCACCCATGACATCCTATGCTCCCCTTACAATGCCTGAAATCCGGCCGGATAACGCCCCGGTTTATTTCCACGTGATGGCCAAACCGACCGGCGCCATCTGCAACCTGGACTGCGAGTACTGCTTCTTCCTCTCGAAAGAGGCGCTCTATCCCGGTAGCCCCTTCCACATGAAGGACGATGTCCTGGAAGCATATATACAGCAAGTCATTGAGTCCCAGAACGCGCCGCAGGTGACCATCGCCTGGCAGGGCGGTGAACCGACCCTGATGGGATTGGAGTTTTTCGAGCTCATGATCCAACTGGTAGAGAAGCACGCCAGGAAGGACATGCAGGTCGAGCACACCATCCAGACCAACGGTACCAAACTGGACGATGAATGGTGCCAGTTCTTCAAGAAAAATAATTTCCTGGTCGGGCTGTCAATGGATGGACCGCGACAGATGCACGATGCCTACCGGGTTGATAAAAGCGGTCAGGGGACATTTGACTCTGTCCTGGCTGCAGCACGTCTAATGCAGAAATACGAAGTGGATTTCAACATACTTTGCACAGTACACACCGCCAACGGCGACCATCCTCTGGAGGTGTATCGTTTCTTTCGCGATGAAATAAAAACGGACTTCATTCAATTCATCCCAATTATCGAACGCGCCACCCCGGAACTGCTGCCGGTTGCCAACCGCGGTTGGGGCGATCAGAATTTACCCACTCCAGCCGAACTAGAGCAGCTGCCAATCGCCAAGAGTTCAAAGCGCCCTCTGTACACGCTGGACGGCAGCCTGGTCACCGAACGTTCGGTGTCTGCTGACCAATGGGGGAAATTCATGTTGGCGGTCTTCGACGAATGGGTCTACAATGACGTAGGGAAAGTATTTATCCAGATGTTCGATTCCGCCCTGGGATCGTGGATCGGAAGGGGCGCTTCGTTATGTATCCACAGGGAGACCTGCGGGGATGCGCTGGCTTTAGAGCACAACGGCGACCTGTATTCCTGTGACCATTTCGTGGAGCCAAAGTACTTGCTGGGCAATATCAAAGAGACGCACATGCTCGAACTGGTCGCTTCCGACCAGCAGCGAAAATTCGGTACCGATAAACGGGATACCCTGCCCAACTACTGTCTGAAATGCGAGGTGCGCTTTGCCTGCCAGGGGGGCTGTCCGCGCAACCGCTTTATCGAAACCCCGGATGGGGAACCGGGATTAAATTACCTGTGCACTGGCTACAGGGCATTCTTTAACCACATCGACCGACCGATGCGCATCATGGCCATGCTGCTGCGCCAGGAGCGCTACGCGGATGAGGTGATGGGCATCCTGGCCACAGAAGCCAAACAGGCGAATTAGTATCCGGTGATAAGCGGGGGTATTAAATTAAACGCAAATTTCAGAATGTGATTTAAAAAGCCTTGTGCTGCGTACGAAGCGGAACACAGTATCCCAAAATGGCCCCCAAAAAGAAACTTTGGATATCAAAGATAATATCGCTTACGAAAAAGCTTCGTGCTCTGTGCGGGTGATAATTTCGTCCTGCAGTGCGTCTGATAGATCGCAAAAATAATCGCTGTAGCCCGCCACGCGCACGATCAGGTCGCGGTGTCCGTCGGGGTTAGCTTTGGCAGCCCTGAGCGTATCCGCATCCACCACGTTAAATTGGATATGGTGCCCGTCCAATTTAAAATAAGTGCGCACCAGCTGCACCAGCATATCCAAACCTTTGTCTTTTTCCAATATCTGCGGGGTGAACTTCTGGTTTAGCAGGGTACCTCCCGTGCGGGCGTGGTCCATCTTGGCCACCGAACGCAAGACCGCAGTGGGGCCATTACGATCCATACCCTGTACCGGAGAAACGCCCTCAGAAAGGGGCTTGCCCGCCAGACGCCCGTCAGGCAGCGCGCCGATCACGGAGCCGAAGTATACATGCACGGTCGTGGGTAGCAGATTGACATGGTATGTACCGCCTTTGGTGTTCCCCCGGCCGTCGACGGCATTGAAATATGCTTCGAAAACGTCCACCATAATGCTGTCAGCGTAATCATCGTCGTTGCCGTATTTGGGAGTCTTGATTAATTAACAACTGTCGCCGTCGTTCATGTCCCTCAAAATTGGCATCCAGCATCTCCACCAGCTCGTCCATTGAAAAAGTACCCAATTCGAAGACCTGCCGCTTAATGGCCGTGAGGGCATCGGTGATAGAACCCATCCCGACACCCTGGATATAGGTCGTGTTATAACGTGCGCCGCCGTCATGATAGTCCAAACCCCGTTCGATACAATCATCGATCAGGATAGAAAGGAACGGGCTGGGCATGTAGGCAGCGAATAAGCGTTCGATAACGTTATTGCCGCGTACCTTGACCTCGATAAAATGGTTCAGCTGTTTAACAAACGCCTGGAACAGGTCCTGATAAGTTTGAAAATGACCCGGTTCTCCGGTCATCAATCCGATCTGTACCCCGGTGTGCGGATCAAACCCGTTGTGCAGGGTAACCTCGAGCACTTTGGGGATATTAAAGTATCCGGTCAGGTTGTAGTTCTCCTTGCCGAAAGCCCCCACTTCAACACAGCCGCTGGAGCCGCCGCAGCGTGCGTCCAGCACGGATTTGCCCTGGCGCACCAACTCCTGAACGATCAAATCGGCATTGAATACAGACGGCTGGCCAAAGCCGGTGCGGATTATCCTGGCGGCGCGCTTGACAAAGCGGTCGGGGTTTTGTTTGCTGACCTGGATGGATGAACTGGGCTGCAGCAAGCGCATATCCTCAATAACATCCAGCAACAGGTAGGTCACTTCGTTGACACCGTCCGACCCATCCGGGCGTAACCCGCCGGTGTTTATCTGGGCGAAATCGGTATAGGTGCCGCTCTCGGCAGCAGTCACGCCCACCTTGGGCGGCGCGGGCTGGTTGTTGAATTTGATCCAGAAGCACTGCAGCAGTTCCTCAGCAGCCTCACGCGTCAGGCTCCCGTCTTCAAGCCCCTGCTGGTAGAATGGGAAAAGGTGCTGGTCCAACCGGCCGGGATCAAAAGCGTCCCAGGTGTTCAATTCGGTGGTCACTCCCAGGTGGACGAACCAGTAATACTGCAGCGCCTCCCAGAAATCACGCGGCGGGTGGGCGGGCACATGTCGGCATACCTGAGCAATGCGCTCTAGTTCCCCCCTGCGCTGCGGGTCCGTTTCTTTCTCGCACAGCGCTTCGGCCGCCTCAGCATGCCTTTCCCCAAAACGGATGAGCGCATCCGCGCATACCAACATAGCTTTGAGTTCTTCTCCCTTAGCATATGCCCCCGGGTCTGCCATGTAATCCAAATTATCCAGGCTGCGCTGGATATCGGACTTAAAATCGAGAAATCCTTTGTGATAAATCTTATCATCCAACACGGTGTGACCCGGGGCACGCTGCTCCATAAACTCGGTGAAAATCCCCGCATTGTAGGCATCCACCCAATCGGGAGTCATCTCTTCAAAGATCAAGTCGCGCATGGACTTGCCCCTCCAGAAAGGGATAATCTCTTCCTTATATACAGCTCTGGCCTCAGGACTAACCGCAAAGGGGATCTTTTCACGCGAGTCCAGAATGTCCAGGTCATCCAGGCTGTGGCAGCACAACTCTGGAAAAGTCGGCGCGGCTTTGGGTGAGGGTCCTTTTTCACCTACAATCAACTCACCCGGATTGATACAAATTGTGCGCTTCTCAATAAAGTGTTTAAACGCCAGGGCGCGCTGCATGACAGTGGAAACCAGACCTGAATCCACCTGATAGAATTCGGTCATCAACTGCGCTCGTTCGGTGGATATCGAAGGCACAGCCTCCAGGCTCTCACCCCTGAGCCGCGCCACACGTTCTGTTTTTGGCATGCTATTATCCTCCTACATTTACAGACAGGCCGAACCCCTCAAGGATTTCCGCCAGTTCAAGCACTTGATTTTCATCCGGCGAAGCCGTTCCTGCCAGCTCATATTCTAAACCCAAACGATTATATTTCCCTTCGGCGCTGGTGTGGTAGGGCAACAAATCCACCCTTTTTACACTCTTCAGTCCCGAGACCAGCCCCCCAATGGCTTGAATATTATGTTGAGAATCTGTAATCCCCGTGATCAAAGGCACTCGCACCACAATCTGGTGCCCATTCCGCGATAGCTTTTCCAAATTGTCCAGGATTACCTGGTTTGAGACGCCTATATAGCGGAAATGCTGCTCGTCGTCCACCAGTTTCAGGTCATATAGAAACAGGTCCACATATTCACGAACCAGGTCCAGACTCTCCCAGGGCGCATAACCGCTGGTATCCAGGCTGGTATGCAGCTCGATCCGCTTGCAGGCTTTCAAGACTTCATGCAAGAATTCAACCTGACTGAGTGGTTCCCCGCCGGAGAACGTTACACCCCCGTGCGATGATTCGTAAAAAGGAAGATCACGTTGTACCTCATCCAGTACTTCCTCTACACTCATCTCCCGTCCAGCAATCTGGCGTGCGTCCGCGGCGCATTCTTCAACACAATCGCCGCACAGGAGACACAGCCCCCGGTCGGTACTGGGGATCTCGTTTACCAGTTGGACAGCGCCCTGTTGGCAGACCAGCACGCAGGTCCCGCAGTGTATACAGCGGCTACTGCGTTCAACCAACTGTGGAGCGAAGGACTGGCCTTCCGGGTTGTGACACCACCAGCATGAGAGCGGGCAGCCTTTAAAGAACACCGTCGTACGGATACCCGGTCCGTCATGGATGGAAAATTTGCGAATATCAAAGATCAAACCCTTAACCATCTACCAGTAATTCCTGCACCTAAAAATAAAATGGATTCTTTCGCCGGTTATTATATCCTCGATTCCCATTGGATGAGCTCAGATGGATGATAATAAAAATCACCCAAAAGTATTAATTACAATTTAGGTATTTTATATCTTATAAGTGTTATAATGGCGGCATCGTACTTGAAACGATTTTTTATTGGCAAAAGATTTATTAGTTATTAGGAGGTGGATGATTATGGAAATCACAGTTAACAATCTAAATGGAAAAGTGCCGGTAACAGCGCTGCGCCTGAATGGTGATTTTGACGTCAGCAGCTACAAGGACTTTGACAAAGCCGCACAAAATGAACTCGATAATGGCGCGCAATACTTTCTGGTTGACTTCAGCGATGTGCAGTACATGAGCAGCGCTGGCATCCGTTCACTTAATGCGCTCTATAAGCAACTGCATGCAGGTCTATCCGAAGATGAACAGATTGCTGCCAGAAAAGGGATACGGGAAGGTAATTATGCCGCTCCGTACCTGAAACTGCTCAACCCGTCGGACAAAGTCTTCGAAGTGTTAAAGATGACCGGTCTTGAGATGTACCTGGGGATTTACGATACCGAGGCTGAAGCCCTGGCGACGTTTTAGATAAAGAACAACGGAAGCATGGCTTCCGCAATCCACACAACCATTCTTTTGGATGGTGATGTTTTCCTTAAGGACGCGGTCCAGAACGAATATCCAACCTCCAACCTAGAAGAATTTTCTAGTCCTAGAAGATTTTTGTAGATTTAATCTCCACTCCGCTAATTCGCTTGATTTGTTCAACAATATATGCGGGAAAGGATGTCTTGTCCGCCCCACCATAGCAAAAAATCTACCGGATTCGACTAACTATCATCTCCCAATAGATTTTCAGACAACGGATTGCCTTCTGCTTTTTTGCTTATCGATTACATAACATCGAAAGATTCAAATACAGAAATTTCTGAACCGCCTTCTAAAACTGGGCATTTACCCGCCATTTTAACTGCTTCATCGAGCGAATCAGCTGAGAGGATGGTATATCCAGTAACCAACGGGTCTACTGAACCATCACTTACAGCTCCGTTACTTGCGATTTTTTTCGAAACCGGCCCGATCGGATTACCAGGATCAGCGACTGCACTTCCAAGACCAGCGTACCAATCTGCCCAATCCTGCATAACCTTTGCTTGTTCGGCTTCGCTTTTAGGCATGCTGCCACCAGTATATAGTAATAAGAATTTTGCCATCGATAATCTCCTTATTTACATTTTGTATAGCGTGTTTAAGTATATCATATATTTATGGTAAAAATAATCATAATTGCCCTAATTATTTCGAACGCAATCAATCATCTTCGCTCATGGTATTTACGAGGACGAGGCGGAAGCGTGACTTCCGCACTCCACATTTCATTACTTGAGACTGCCGCAGCGTTTTTATGGAATCCGGAAGCCTTGCTTCTGGGTGTTCCCAGGTCTTATACAAAACTTACACAACCACCCTGATACAAAGATATAATAATCATATAAATTTGACCCGAGTAACCCTGATATTTTTGGTAAACATCATTTGATCATAAAACCACCAAGGAAACCATTCCATATCCTGCTCGGCCTGGTATTACTGACAACTGCCTGCAGCGCTGCCGAAATCCTTAACCAAAACTCCATCCACTCCTACCCTTCCACCCTCACCACAACAAACAGAGAACCCTATGCCCACAAATGAAAACCGACCCACCTCAGAAACTGAACGCCTTCCCAACCGCCTGATCCATGAGAAAAGCCCCTACCTGCTGCAGCATGCCTACAACCCGGTTGACTGGTACCCGTGGGGCGAGGAAGCCTTCCAAAAAGCGCGTGACGAGAACAAGCTCATATTTTTGTCCATCGGTTATTCCACCTGCCACTGGTGCCACGTAATGGAGAATGAATCCTTCGAAGACGAAGAAGTAGCCGCGCTGATGAACGAAGCCTTTGTGTCCATCAAAGTCGACCGCGAAGAAAGGCCTGATATTGACAGCATTTACATGACGGCGGCAGTCATGATGACGCAAAGCGGTGGCTGGCCGTTAAACATCATCATGACGCCCAACCAAAAACCAATCCTGGCCATGACCTATATCCCCAGGACAACCCGCTTCCAGCGTACCGGTATGCTGGAGTTGATCCCCCGCATCCATGATCTGTGGCGCGATGACCCGGATAAAGTGCTTGATTTTGCCGAGCAGGTCACAACTTCCTTACAAAACTACTCCTCGATTTCACCGGGTGAAGCGCTGGAGGCTTCCTTATTAGAGAGCTCCTACCAGGGGCTTTCGAACCAGTACGACCCAGTACACGGCGGATTTGGAAACGCGCCCAAATTCCCCACCCCGCACAACTTATTGTATTTACTTCGTTATTGGAAGCGCAGCGGGGATGAGGACGCGCTGATAATGGTCGAAGCCACGCTGCGGGCGATGCGCTTCGGGGGTATCTATGACCAGTTGGGATACGGCTTACACCGCTACTCGACGGATGCGGAATGGTTCGCCCCGCATTTCGAAAAAATGCTCTACGACCAGGCCATGATCGGTATGGCTTACAGCGATGTTTACCTTGCAACCGGCAAACCCGAATTCGAACAGACCGCACGTGAAATATACACTTATGTGCTGCGCGATATGCTGGATGCCAAAGGTGGATTTTATTCCGCCGAAGATGCTGACAGCGAAGGTGTAGAGGGTAAGTATTACCTGTGGACGACAGATGAAATTCGAGACATGTTACCCGAAGAGCAGGCTGGTTTTGTGATCGACACATTTAATCTCAGCGAAGCTGGCAATTTCACAGAAGGTAAGCCTGAAGGCAATATCCTGCACCTGTCTCAAGCATTGGGTGAAGATGCTGAGCGTTGGGAACCCATTCGGAAAAAACTGTACGAGAAACGCGAGGAGCGCATTAAACCTTACAAGGATGACAAGGTTCTGACCGATTGGAACGGCCTGATGATCGCTTCCCTGTCCAAAGCAGCCCAAGCGTTTGACGAACCCCAATACGCCCAGGCTGCCCAAGCAGCAGCTGATTTTATCCTCTCGGAAATGCGTGATGAAGGCGAACGCCTGCTGCACCGCTACCGTGATGGAGAGGTTGGTATCGACGGGACAGTCGACGATTACGCTTTCTTTATCTGGGGACTGCTGGAGTTATACGAGACCACTTTCAATGTGCGCTATTTAACGAGCGCAATTGAACTGCAAAACCAGCTGGATGCACACTTCTGGGACACGGTCAGCGGAGGCTATTTCCAGACCGCCAATGACGGCGAAGAACTGCTCACCAGGATCAAAAAAATCGACAATTCGGCCATCCCGTCTGGCAACTCCATCGCTCTGCTGAACCTGCTGCGCTTGGGACGCATAACCGCGGACACGGGATATGAAGAGCGGGCTGACCAGTTGAGCCGCGCATTTTCAAGCATGGTCAAGCGTTTCCCCCATGCCTACCCGCAGCTGCTGAGCGGATTTAACTTTGCCCTGGGACCTTCCTTCGAGGTGGTCATCGTGGGTGATCCGGAGGCTGAAGACACCCAGGCTATGCTGGCCGCGCTGCGGAAGGATTTTAATCCCAATAAAGTCGTCCTGCTGCGAGATAAAGGGGATGACCCACCCATCGCAGAATTTTCAGAATTTACTAAATCGATGTTCAGCATTGACGGTAAAGCCACTGCCTTTGTATGCACCAATTATTACTGCCAAAAGCCCACCACGGATGTGGAAGTGATGAGGGGTTTGCTTCGTGGGGAACAGGGGATAGGGGAGTAAGGTTGAAAGGAAAGGGAATAGGGGATAATCCCTTTAAACATATATCAGGACGACACAAATGAATCGGGAATAGGAAACGGAGATCAGATTTCACCTACCAGAATAGTAATATTTTCGCACCCCAGTGATTTCTCCGCTCGCCCGTAAATGACATATGCTAATAGATGATATAACATAATAATTATGTCATCCCGATTTTAATCCCATTGTTTTTCGGGACAGAGGATGGATTTTTAATCCCAGTTATATCGGGAACCTGGTGCATATGCGTTATTAGGATTTGGGTGGTGAAAAATCCACTAATCTCTAAGCTATTAGGCAATCACGAAAAACTCCCGCCAATTGCATGTTAAATGTCACTCGTCAGGGATTTCTCCTTTCGTCCCACAAAGACCTCCAGTTCCTCGTGAAGTTTCGCGAGTGGGACTACAGTCGAAATGACTTAGAAGAGGTATATATGTGATAAAATCACTTTTCGTTCGAAAAATCACAAAGGTAATAATTGGGATCTCATCCCTCATAAATAAATGAACTCAAATAATTCTTCAGCAAAAAGAACCCTCGGTCAGACAGACATAGAAGTCACCCCCATCGGATTGGGCGTGATGCAGTTCTCAGGCAGGCACGGTTTCTTCCGCTTTTTTATGAATGACATCTCCCAGGGGGAGATGGACGTGATCTTGGGGGCTGCCCTAAAGGGTGGGATCAATTGGTTCGACACCGCCGAAATTTATGGCAGCGGACATTCAGAACGAGGGTTGTCCAGCGCTTTGAAGAGCGCCGGGAAGATGGACAATGAAGTGATCATCTGCACCAAATGGTTCCCAATCTTCAGGACCGCCGCAAGCATTTCAAGAACCATCGATGACCGCATCTACAACCTGGATGGATATTCGATCGATTTATACATGGTTCATAATCCAATGAGTTTCTCCTCTCCCGAATCCGAGATGGAGGCCATGGCAGAACTGGTGCAGGAAGAAAAGATACGCTCGGTGGGAGTTAGCAATTTCAACGCGGACCAGATGCGGCGCGCCCACAAGACTTTGGAAAAGCGCGGCCTGCCGCTGGCTGTCAACCAGGTCCAGTACAGCTTGTTAAACCGGGAGATTGAAACCAACGGCGTGCTGGATGCAGCCAGAGAACTGGGTGTAACCATCGTGGCCTACACACCATTGGGATCAGGTCTTTTGACCGGAAAGTACCACAATAATCCGGAATTGTTAGACGAGATGCCCGGCTTCCGCAGGATGAGATTAAAAGACAAATCGAGCGCAGCCAGCCTATTGTAGACGCACTGACTGAAATTGGAGCACTGTACCAGGCTACACCAGGCCAGGTCGCCTTAAATTGGTTAATAAACGTCCATCGTGAGACTGTCGTAGCGATACCTGGGGCTTCAAAAGTAGAACAAGCACGAGATAATGCAGGCGCGATGGGTTTTACCCTTAACGAAGCTGAGATTGCGCAGCTTAATGAATTGTCGCGCGACTTTCGTTGATAGATATTCTATCCGTAAGGACACACCTAATATAATCTGCGGACGCACGTTTAATAAACCAAATATACTCAATTTACAGTAGTACAAATTTATAAATATCACGTTAGAACGGGCGGGGGAGTGATTCCCGGTTTATTTCAATGTTAAAATTCTGACTGGTTTTTCGAGGTTAATTTATACAAGATGAGGACAACCAGGTCTGCCATTCCCGATGCGGGGCACACCGCTGATGAAGTAACCCAGCAGTCCAAGCCGATTATCCGCATGCGGGATGTAGTTAAGATTTACTCGACCGCGGCAGGTGGCTTCAAAGCCTTGAACGGGATTTCCCTAGACATTTTCAGGGGAGAATTCATGGGTATTATCGGCAAATCCGGCGCGGGCAAATCCACGCTGTTAAATATGATCTCTGGCGTGAGTGAAATAACATCCGGGGAGGTCTCTTTAACGGTGGTAAAAACGGGGCCGGCAGCGAGGATCAAAAGAGTTTATCAATCCATACAATGGACGAAGATGAAATGGCGCTGTGGCGCGGACGCAACCTGGGAATTGTTTACCAGTCATTTGAATTGATACCCATGTTGAACCTGGTGGATAACGTTATGCTCCCTCAGGACTTCAGCGGCCCTTACCGGAGCAAAGCGAGCGCAGAACATGCCCTGGAACTGCTTGACCTGGTTGAGATATCCGAACATGCCTACAAACTTCCGGCGCATGTTTCCGGAGGACATAAACAGCGCGTCGCTATTGCACGCGCCCTGATTAACGATCCTCCCGTGATCCTGGCGGATGAACCAACCGGAAACCTGGACACCATTACCGCGGAAACCATCTTCCGCATCTTCGAACGACTGGTCGAACGCGGAAAAACCATCATCATGGTCACTCATGACCTTTCGCTTTCCAGTCGGTTTACACGCCGGGCAGAAATATCCGACGGCGATTTGTTTGACTACATATCCGAGGTCAAACCTTCGTTCACAAGCATCCCTGCCTCAGAAAGGGTTGAAAATAAACCAGATGCGCTAGAAGTAGATATTCCACAACATGAACCAGCCGAAATTGCACAAAAAATTTCCCACCATGGCCCGCTTGATGTGAGTATCTCAATGGGTAAACCGGGGGTGATCCAGAGCGACAATGCAGTCCATTTGCGAGATTTGGTTAAAACTTATTCAAATGCGGCCGGCATGTTCCCGGCATTAAGAGGCATCAATCTGGAGATTGGCTACGGGCAATTCGTGTCCATCGTTGGTAAATCTGGCAGCGGGAAATCGACCTTACTCAATATGCTGACCGGAATTGACCATCCTACCTCCGGTGAAGTGATCATAGGCGGACAGAATATCTACGAATTGACGGAAAGCAAACGCTCTATATGGCGCGGCCGCAATGCCGGGATTGTCTTCCAATTCTTTCAGCTGCTTCCCACACTGACCTTGCTTGAAAACACCATGCTGCCCATGGATTACTGCAAAGTCTACCCGGTCAATGAACGCCCGGAACGTGCCATGGAACTGCTAAAAATCGTAGGGCTGGGGGACCAGGCGCATAAACTGCCGGCCTCCGTGTCCAGCGGACAGCAGCAGAGTGTGGCGATTGCACGCGCCCTAGCGACAGATCCGCCCATCATCCTGGCTGACGAACCGACTGGCAATTTAGACTCGCGTTCGGCAGATAATATCATCGAACTGTTTTCAGAACTGGCAGTTCAGGGGAAAACCATCCTGATCGTCACCCATGACGCCTCGATCACGGAACGGACCGACCAGACCGTGATCCTTTCAGATGGTGAGATTGTGGACGAACTAGTTGCGCAGGCTTTACCGCTGCTGAACCACCCGCAAATGCTGGAAGCGACCCGCCTGGCAGAAAAAAAGGAGTACCCGCCCGGAACCACCATCATTCGCCAGGGAGAACCCGTACAATACTTCTATATGGTTCAAAAGGGCGCAGTGGATATCCTGCTGCGCAGCCCGGGATGTCCCGAATTGAACCTGGCCCGTCTGGGACCCGGACAATTCTTTGGAGAAGTTGAATTAATCGGGGGCGGAAATTCAATCGCCAGCGTGCGCTCAGCGCCTGGTGGAGCGCTCGAATTAGCGTTGATATCCAAAGATTTATTTATCCAATTACTGGATGGATCTCCTGCCACGCAGCATTCCATCTCCGCTGTGGCCCAATCCCGCCTGGAAGAAAACCTGGCGCACAACGGGGACTGCGATTAAAGATGAAAGCAAAAGCTAACCTCGTGAGGCCGCGATGGAGGAAAGTGTTTTCCGACCTGTGGGCTAATAAACTGAGGACCCTGCTGGTAGTCGCTTCAATTGCAGTTGGCGTATTCGCGGTGGGCACCATTACCAGTACTTATGTGATTTTTTCCGAGGATATAAATATCAGCTACGCGGCTGCCCAACCTGCCAATATCGATATTTCGACAGACCTCTTCGATGAAAATTTTGTAAAAACAATAGCTGATTTGCCAGAGATTGCCAGGGCTGAAGGCCGGCATATTATAAATGTGCGCTTGAGGCGTGAAGGAGGTGCGTGGAAAAACCACGACCTGGTTGCTATTGACGATTTCACTGAAACGGAAATCAATCTGCGCAATCCGCTGGAAGGGAAATTCATTCCCGGAAAGCGCCAGCTGCTGATCGAACGGAACGCCCTAAATGATACCGATTATCAAGCAGGTGAAGTGCTTCAGCTGCAGCTGGATGACAATACCATTCGAGAACTGCCAGTGGTGGGTATCGTTCAGGACCCGACCGCAGCGGGCGGAGATTTTCTAGCCGCCCCAAAGGCTTATATCTCCATGGACACCCTTGAATGGTTGGACCAGCCGCGTTTGTTCAACCGTTTGTTTGCAACCATCACCGCCGATTCTGGTGACGATGCCGCCGTAGATCGTGCAGTCGATGCGATTGAGGATAGAATCGAAAAGACCGGACGCAATGTATACCGCACTACGACCAATGAGACTAGTGAGCACCCCATGGCCGCTATCGCACTGGCGATTCTGGGCGTACTTGGTGTGCTGGGGGTGCTGGTAGCCTTTTTAAGCGGATCGCTGATAATGAACACGTTGAACGCCCTGCTGAGCCAGCAGCTGCGCCAGATTGGGGTAATGAAACTGGTGGGCGCAAGACGTTCTCAAATCTCGGTTATGTACGTCATCCTAATCCTGGCTTTTGGTTTCATTGCCTTACTCATTGCCGTCCCCGCAGGCATTATTGCCGGATATACCCTGGCTGATTTTATCGCCACATATCTGAATATTGAACTTCAGGGGTTCCGGGTTGTACCGCTGGCAGTGCTTATCCAGGTGGTGATTGCCTTGGGAATACCGCTTGCAGCCGGTTACTTCCCCATCAACCGCGGCGCAAAAACCACCGTACGGAGGGCTATCAGTGAAGACCGTCCCGGCGGCCAGGCAAGCAGCAGCGGGTTGTTGACCAGACTTGGCGACCGGTTGAGGTGGATCTCACGGCCCATTATGCTTTCCATACGAAATACATTCAGGCGGAAAGGTCGTCTGGCTTTGACGTTGTTCACGCTGGTGATGGGCGGGGCGATATTCATCGCCGTTTTTAATTTGCGTATATCGTTGGGCGGGTTCTTAGACCTGCTGAGCGACCATTTTGTAGCCGACCTGACCCTAGAATTTGAACAGCCTTACCGAAACGCAAAGGTGGAAGGGGAGGTGATGCAGGTGCCTGGCGTAGAGGGGATCGAAGCCTGGTCGGGAGCCACCGCAGAAATCCTGGAAGAAGACGGCAGCCTGGCCTCAAATCTCTTTATCATCGCCCCACCAGCCGAAAGTGAATTAATCAGTCCGGATATCCTGGCTGGACGCTGGTTTGAGCCTGGCGAACCCAATGCCCTGGCAGTTTCAGATGGCATGCTGGACTTATTCCCTGATTTAGTCCCGGGCGATGCCTTACGGCTGGAAGTGCAGGATAATCGTGAAGAGGATTGGACGGTGGTGGGTATCTTCCGCTTTTCATCCCCAGTTGACGTATTGTTCGCCTACGCCGATTACCAGACCATCTCCAGGTTGCATAATTTGACAGACAGGTCCAGCTCTTTCCGTGTGATGACCAGCGGAGAAACCCTGCAGGATCAGGAACAATTCGGGGTTGCGATCGACCGGGTCTTGCGATCAGACGGTTTTCGTGTCAGTAATGTGGAACCCGGGCTTACCACGCTGAGTGAAGCCTCCGAAGGTATTAACACGGTGGTGATTTTCTTGATGTTTATGGCTTTGTTGAGCGCCCTGGTCGGCAGCATCGGATTAACAGGCACCATGGGTATGAACGTGATGGAACGCACGCGCGAGATAGGGATAATGCGCGCCATTGGCGCGGATGATTTTGCGATCATAAAATCTGTGATTATTGAAGGGTCAGTTATTGGTTTGATAAGCTGGGTCTTCGCAGCCTTGCTGTCGATACCCTTCAGCATGCTGCTGCTGAACATCATCAGTGTGTCAATGTTCAACGCTCCGGTACCGCTGAAATTATCGCCGCAGGGATTTTTGTACTGGTTGGTGGTTGTACTGGCGCTTTCAGTGATAGCCAGTGTTCTGCCAGCCCGCAGCGCAGCGCGCCTGACCATCCGTGAGGTGCTGGCCTACGAATAGGAAAGGCAGGGGATAGAGAAGTTGGAGAACGAGTAAAGCTTCATTAAAGTGCGAAGCACGTATCCCGCAAAGAACGCGGGACGCTTCGCGGGGTGCTTCGCACTTTTCAATTATTTATCGAATTTCGGCATTCAGGAATTTTTTTGAGGCTGTCCATAATATCAATGGACAGCCTCAAATTCGTTTTACTGCCTGGCCAGTATCTGGCGCATCTCGGCTTCTTTATCTTCGATCACATCTCCGCTTACATCAAAAGTTACACTTTTTAGGGTGCCGGTGAACTCGAAGGGCGTTTCATAGAATGGGGCCACCGGCGCGCCGGGGTCAGCGCCAACTGTGATACCACCGGTCAAACCCAGGCTGAGCGGGGTGGTGTACGGGAACTCTGTCTGCCCTATCAGCTTGCTGTCGATATATAGCTGGCCGCGGCCGGGTGAGCCTTTTCCGTTGGCAATATCCGGCGGACCGGTAACTTCGAATTCAAAACGCAGTTCATGGCTTCCAGCCGGGATCGGTTCTGTACTCTCCACCTGCAGGTAATCGCGGGCGACATAGTTCTGCACATATTTCAGCTTGCCGTCCTGGATATAAAGCGAATAGCCGCCATCCGTACCGCCGTATGAAACCAGAGCGCCTTGCGCACCGCCTTCCGGAATCTCGACATCGGCGGTGATCGTATGGGTGCGGTTAAGTAAACGCGGACCGGCATTAAAGGGAACAGATTGAGTGCCCGGGTAGAAGGTGTAACTGGTGCGGTCCTTGGCGATCTGCGGGCGTTCTTCGGCGAAGCGCGATGTACCGCGCCCGTCTACCGGCAGCACATTGTACTTTCCGGCTTCTACATACCACTGGGCGATCATTTCAATCAACTTCTCGCGATTCTCTTCAGCGATATTGTTATTCTCGGCAAAATCTTCGTCAACATGGTACAGCTCCCAATGTTTAGCGTCCAGCTCGGTCAGTTTTTCTGCCGGTATCGGTTCGCCAAAGAAGGCGCCCGCCTCACTGAAAGATGCACCCGGCCAGGGGCAGACTGCCCGCCAGCCATCGTGATACAGCGAACGGTGACCCATCATTTCGAAGTACTGGGTCACCCGGTTGCTGGCTGCGCCAGCGTCTTCGAAAGTCTGAGCGAAGCTGAGACCTTCAATCGGTGACTGCGTCACACCTTTGATATTGGCAGGTGGATCGATACCCAGGGCATCCAGCACTGTGGGCACCATATCAATAGCATGGGTATATTGAGTCCGGGTTTCGCCTTTGGCTTTTATACCATCGCTCCAATGAACGATGAAGGAATCGCTGATACCGCCTCGATAGGTCTCGCGCTTCCAACGCCGGAAGGGCGTGTTGCCAGCCCATGTCCAGCCCCAGGCGTAGTGGTTGAAGGTGTTGGGTCCGCCCAATTCGTCGATTAATTTCAGGTTTTCTTCCAGCGATTCGGGCACATTGTTGAAGAACAGGTTCTCATTGACTGAACCTGTCGGTCCGCCCTCTGAGCTGGCGCCGTTGTCGGAGATCACCATAATCAGGGTATTTTCAAACTCATCCAAGCTGCGCAAGAAATCCAGCAGACGGCCGATATGGTGGTCAGTGTGCTCAAGGAAGCCGGCGAAGACCTCCATCATGCGGGCATAAAGTTTCTGTTCTTCGGGAGAACACTCATCCCAGGGCTTAACGTCCGGGTCGTGGCGGGACAGTTCAGCATCTGCGGGAACAACTCCTAATGCTTTCTGACGGGCAAAGGTCTTCTCGCGGTATGCTTCCCAGCCGTCATCAAACTTCCCTTTATATTTATCCGACCATTCTTTGCGCACGTGATGGGGGGCATGCATGGCGCCTGTACAGAAATACATAAAGAAGGGTTTGTTTGGTGCCACCTGCTTGGCGTCTGCGATGAAGCTGATGGCTTTATCGACCAGGTCCTCGGTCACATGGTAGCCCTCTTTGGGCGTCTTGGGCGGTTCGACCTGGTGGTTATCGTAAACCAATTCCGGATAATACTGGTGGGTCTCCCCGCCAAGGAAACCGTAATAGCGTTCAAACCCTCGCCCCAGCGGCCAGCGCTCGTAGGGTCCCGCGGCTGAGATCTGGTCAGCGGGAGTCAGGTGCCACTTTCCAATCGCATAGGTGTTATAACCCTGCTGCAAGAGCATTTCTGAGAGGAATCCATTCTCGAAGGGAATATTTCCGTTGGCGCCAGGATAGCCGGTCGAGGCCTCGGTTATACAAGCCATGGCGTTGGAGTGGTGGTTGCGCCCGGTCAGGATGCAGGTGCGCGTGGGTGAGCACAACGCGGTAGTGTGCATGTTGTTATACAACAGACCGTTCTCAGCCAATCCATCCAGGTTGGGTGTATGGATCGGACTGCCGTAGCATCCCAGCTGTCCGAAACCGGTATCGTCCAGCACGATGAATAAAACATTAGGAGCGCCCTCTTTTGTTCGCAACGGTTCCGGCCAGGAAGGCGAAGATACATCAAACGTGCGGCCGATCACTCCGTTGAATGCGCTTCCAGGTTTATATTCATTTAAAGTCATTTGTTCCTCCTTTGGATTGGAATATCTTTTTAAAGAAATGGGGTTTGCTGCAAATTATTGTTATTTGGTTCAATTATATTTTACTCGCAGATTAGTATGATCCGGCTGAGAAGTTATTAATTTATCCTTAGTAAAGCCGCTTCTTATGAAGTGAAGAGGGAGATGCTTCACCCTGGAAAAACCACCCAGGGTTCGCAAAGACGGGGACTGCGTTGTGATATATCAAATGATGGAGCAGCGCATATGTAAGTGGTGGTATAAGCTTGAGAGCCGCTGCCTCGAAAAAAAGATTTTGCGTATTATCTTCGAGATAGCCAACAGGTAAAACTGACCGTTGTTAACAACACTGGTTTATAATAAATCGTCAGACAATTATCTACCACTAATGAGGAGTTACTAACATGGAAAAAAGACCAACCGGCATCACTATAATATCGATTATCTTTATTATCCTGGGCATCATCTCATTACTATGGAGCGGGCTGGTACTGGGTTTCGGCAGTGTAAGAACATTATTCGGAGGCTTTATTGGAGCTGAGCAGATGGCGGCAGCCGGCGCTTCGGGCGCCTGGGCCGGTTTTCTGGGCATACTCACCGGCGTTGTGCAGATTACGACCGGCTTTGGTCTTCGGGCGATGAAAAAATGGGCCTGGATCCTGGCTATCATAGCGGTAGGCTTTTCCGTCCTGCAGGGTATCATTGGCATGTTGAACGGCGGGATTTTCAGCTTTATGTGCGGTGGAATCGGGTTAATTATTCCGGTAATCGTGCTAGTCTACTTGATGACCACCAATATACGCCGCCGATTTGGAATTGAAAGCGAGTAAAAAATCCTAGGCGCGAAACCCTTATCTCCCATTGCGCAGCTTATCCCCTGTCCTTATCCGGGCGACGGATACGTTCATACTTGCTAGCGTGATCTCCCGTAAGTAAGCAGCTGTTAGTTGCTGGCGAAGATGACTGTTCCCGTCGTCCATAATGCGGATGCGCACCACAGATTCGGGATCGAGATCAGCCAGGCGTGAACGCAGTTGGTCAAGAAGCTGACTTAATCCAAATTTATAACTATCCAATTCCAGAACAACCATCGGTCGTGCGGGGAGTTTGGTAAATTTAACACGCTCAAGCCGGCCGCCGCGGCTGCCAGGGTTAAATTCCAAAAGCATATAACCCTTCGTTTCATACCTTTCAGCGAATGCGGTGCGTTCCACCGAACCTGGATAGATCACCGGCGCCGGTAAATCCACCCCCTTCAAATCATGTGTTAAATGCTCGCCCGGTGGATGTGTCCCGACAGCAGCGCAGCAAACCCGCTTGGGATATTATTCCCGCGGATCACATCCGGTCCATCTTTGAAGGTGAAATCTACCGGCCCAACC
Source organism: uncultured Chloroflexia bacterium (assembly GCA_963753725.1). Taxonomy (GTDB): domain Bacteria; phylum Chloroflexota; class Anaerolineae; order Anaerolineales; family UBA4823; genus CAVWDI01. The sequence goes on from CAVWDI010000029.1 coordinate 36,072, forward strand.
TGCGCCCCTTCCACAGCCTGGTGCAAACACAGCAAGCGGATAGCGGCCGGTTCCTCCTTATATCCTGTAGACTCGACCAAATCCGTAAATACCTCACCGACCCTGCGGGAGAATGGAAATCCGGATATCGCAATACTCACCCCATCTACCTCGAAACGGTACGTGTGCGGTTCCCGGAAGATAAACAGGTTGGGGTGTACGCCCCATATATGAAGCGGGATTTTTGAGCGTTCGTGGTTTCCAGGAACCAGGAATACCGGTATGCCAGTGTCGGCGACTTGTATGAGAGGCGCCATAGCTTGCGCGGCCAGCGCTTCAGGCACCCGGCTGCGCGTAAAAAGATCTCCGCCGTGCACCACCAGGTCAACCTCTCCCTCAAGAGCAGGCTGTAGAGCTAACCGGAAATTTCTAAAGAAGTCCTCACCCCTGCGCCGCCTTTGAATGCGCGGCTTGAGAGGGTAATCGAAACCCAGGTGCGTATCTGCCAGCAGAAGCGCTCTTACCATAACAGGGAAATTATACAAAGCCTGGATGGTTATAACTATCCCCCATGGTGGTATTTATTTCGCACCACCGTAAACGGATGGTGCTAGGTCCGGAAACGGGTGGTGCTAGATCGTCTAACAGTTGGTGCCAGGTTTTCTAACCCCCGTCAGAATCAAATCTTTATCTCCACAACATCCCCATCATGCAGTACATAATCGCGCTGCACCATCTGCCCGTCAAAAGCGGAACTGCCCCACACCCGGGCGATTTTCAGTTTGGCGTAAAAATCCTGGTGTATCTTGCCTGCAAATTCTTCCAGGGTGCTACCCTTCTTCATCACATAGGGCGTCTTCATATCGGCTTCTTTCCCTGGCACCTTGGAATAGACGCGGATAATACCCAGCTGGTCGAAGACATACTGCTTTAACTTATCCAGGTTGTAACCCGTTTCCACCGATACTGGCAGAACTGGCCAGTCGCCTTCCAGAAGCTCGCAAAACAGTTCGTACACCTCGTCGCAGCCCTCACCATCGCACTTATTGGCCAGCACCAGCAGCGGGATATAAGTGACATACCCGTCATCCGAACTGCCGCTCTCGAGGTGCTGCGGCGCGATTTTATGCTCACGCAATTCCGAAATAACATTTTCGAGCTGCTCCACCGGATAGGTCTGCAAATCCACCATCAGCAGCAGGATATCCGCCTGGCGTATCAGGTCGAACAACTCCGGTTCCAGATATTCCCTGTCCAATGGCGGCGTATCCACCAGTTGTATCTGAATGTCCTCCACCGCCATCATGCCGGGTGTAGGCTGCCAGGTTGTGAAGGGCGCCTCGGAAACTTCCGGCGAGGCGTTGGTCAGTTTTACGATCAGCGCTGATTTACCCACATTGGATGAACCGATTACCACCACCTGGCCGGGACCTTCGCGCGGAACTCGAAATGCTGAATGGTGGGAGCCGGTCTTCTTGCTGGTCCTGGCGGAAGATTTTAGTTTCGAAATCCGCCGCCTGTAATCAGCACGCAGTTTATCGGTGCCCTTATGCTTGGGGATTTTGCTGAGCATCTCTTCCAGGGCATCGATCTTCTCGCTGTCCGATTCGGCTGTCTTATAGCGTTTTTCGGCGTGGTAATATTCTGGCGGCAGGTTGGTGGGCATAGAATTTGTATAAACTCACAATAATAGAGTAGACAAACGTTCAATCTGAGCGCAAAAGTGTGATTTCCCTCATTTATATAACTTCCTTCGGCGAATGTTGAGGCACACCTATATGTGCGATTATACTCAAAAGCTGCAAATAACAAAAGCGGAATGTTTGTATCAAGTTTTCAACTATGCCAAAGGGGAAAGCAGCGGTTGCGCATATATGGAATCCGAAAACCATGCTTTCGGTGAGAGTTTCCGTTAAGCCTTATTCAAGTGCGGCTAACAAAATTTCGCCATGCGACAGCAAAGTGTCAAAATTCAACCACTCTACAGGCTCCCCAACAGGAACGCGGCGCACTCCAAATCTGTCACAGTTACATCTAATATTCCCATATCCACTCACTATCTTCAATCAATTTCACAACAATTAAGGTATACTTTATCGCACTGTTTTAAAATCACAGAGGTATTTCCAATAGCAATTTTTATCTTATCTACAATCCGAAAGGAGGCATAAATCTATGATTAAATCTCTTCGTCGGGTACTGATCGTATTCAAAAAGTACCGGGCTAGGCTGGTGATTTCACAGATACTGGTCTTAATATCCGCTACGGCCATGATCGGAGTGGCAGCGCTCAACCAGCGCATGATCGATCAAGGAATCGAAGCCGGTTCCTCAGAAGTCGTGCTGGAGACGGGAATGTGGATGTTCATCCTTGCAATTATCGCCGGTCTATGTTTGGCAGGGACGGCTGCCATCGCGGTGTTTTTCTCACAAGGCACTGCTTATGTGATCCGCACTTTTCTGTATCGCAAAATCCAAACTTTTTCATTCGCCAACTTCGATAAATACCGCACCGGAAACCTGCTGGTGCGACTGAATGCGGACGTTGTCAATATCCAGAATGCGGTCATGTATATGACCATCCTGACATTGTATGCCCCCTTCATGTTGATCGTGGCTTTTATTCTGACCTGGATAAGCACCCCTCAGTTAATCTGGATACTAGTGGTGGTAGCAGCCATCGTGTTGGGTATTATGGCGCTGCTGGTACCACGTATATTCAAAGCTTATGACGAACGCCAGGAGCGCCTGGACCTGCTCAACAATACCCTGCAGGAGAACCTGGCGGGTGTGCGGGTGGTCAAAGCCTTCGTGCGGGAGGATTACGAAGTCCAACGTTTCGATAAACGGGCGGACAACATGCGTATCCCGGCCTTCTCGGCCGCATTCATGGTCGGGATCATGGCTCCTTTCCTGACCGGGATTACGCAGATGGCGATCGCCGGCTCCCTTGGGATTGGCGGATCAGCGATACTGGAAGGTTCCGCACTGGAAGTAGGCCAACTGGTAGCTTTCACCCAGTACCTGGCCCTGGTGATCACACCCCTGGCAATGCTGGCCATCCTGATTCCGTTCGTGCTGCGCGGTGACGCTTCCGCAGGACGTATCCTGGAAGTGTACGATGCCGAACCCGATATCCAGGACAAACCCGAAACAATCTCGCTCGCGCCGGTTGAGATCAAAGGAAAAATACAATTCGAAAACGTCACGTTCGCATTTCGACGTCCGGACGGCGAATTGGACCCGCCCGCGCTGAAGAACATCGACCTTATCATCGAACCCGGGCAAAGCATCGGGTTCCTGGGCGCCACAGGATCAGGAAAAACCGCCCTGGTCAATTTGATCCCGCGCTTCTACGAAGTGACCGAAGGGCGCATTTTAATCGACGACGTGGATGTGCGTGACTACCCACAGGAAACGCTGCGCCAGACTGTTGGCATCGCCCTGCAGGAAGCCCTGCTGTTCCAGGGTGATGTGCGCTTCAACCTCAAGTTTGGTAAGCCTGAGGCTGAGGACGAAGAGATGGTCGATGGTGCAAAAGCGGCTGATTCGTACGGGTTTATCACCAAAATACCCGAAAAATGGGAAGCGCGCGTCGCACAACGAGGCGCCAACTTCTCCGGCGGCCAGCGCCAACGTCTCTCAATGAGCCGCACGCTTACCCCCCAGCCCCGTATCCTAATCATGGACGATAGCACCAGCGCGTTGGATGTAGCTACCGAAGCACGCGTACAGGAGGCCATCCCGGACACCTATCCAGATGTGACCACACTTTACGTAGCGCAGCGCATCAGCGCCGTAATCGACCTGGATAATATCGTGCTACTGGAGAATGGCGAGATTGTGGCTACTGGCAACCATGAACAGTTGATGGAGAGCAGCCCGCTCTACCAGGAAATTTATGAATCCCAGCTCGGCGGCGGCATTACTGCCGACCTGAATGAGGAAGTGGCATCATGACTACAGCTGCAGCCGCAGATACCAAATCGACAGAATTTGTGGATAAGCATCCAGAACAAGCCATTGATAAACCAAACGACACCGGTAAAATCCTGGGACGTTTGCTGCAATATATGACCGGCGATGAGCAACGCGGTAAATTCTACCTGGCGCTGGTGATCCGAGTTATCGCGGTAGCCGGTCTGGTTGCACTGCCGTTTATAACCGGTGAAGCAATTAATACCATCAGCGAATCGGATGGAACCGTAGAAGCTTTATGGAACTGGGTGATCTTGGCTTTCATAGCTGGGGCGGTTTACCTGGTGCTGAGTTTCTTCGCCGAGCGGTTGTTTGCCGACCTTGCCACAAAGGCTTTGTATAAACTGCAGGTTGCATTGTTCGACCATATGCAGAGCCTTTCATTAAACTTCTTTGACCGCCAACCGATTGGCGAGTTGATGAGCCGGGTGACCAATGATACAGAAGTGATCTCGTTATTCTACGAAAGCGCCGTTTCTCCGATCATCAGAGCTTTAATCCAGGTTCTGCTCATCCTGACTGCAATGCTGTTAATCTCCTGGCCTCTGACAGTCGTGGCTGTGCTGATCATCCCGGTGATGCTGATCGTGACGTTTGTGATCATGCGTATTTCTACACCGGCTTTCGCTAAACTGCAGGAAGACCTGGGCGGTTTGAGCGGATTCCAAGAAGAGAGCATTTCCGCGTACAAAGCCATTATCAGCAACCGCCAGCAGACCTGGGCAGATCAGAAAAACGAAGATTTGGCAGTCGATGTGTTCGATGTAGGCACCAAAGCTTTCTTCACATCGCTGCTGCAGTACCCGCTGACCCAATCATTTTCCATGATCCAGATCGTACTGGTTATGGTAGTGGGTTCATTCGCAGTAATGGCTGGCAAGATACCGCTGGGTACAGTTATCGCCTTTGCCAGCTATACCTCTTTGCTCATCAGACCGCTGTCCGAGATCGCCAACCTTACCAGCACCACGCTTAACGGTGTTGCTGGCGGACGAAGGGTGTTTTCGATCATGAACGAAGAGCCGCTGATTGAAGATGAACCGGACGCCGCACCGTACGAATTTAGAGGCGGTCAGGTGAATTTCGAAGACGTCGACTTCAGCTATATCCCCGGACGAAAAATCCTGAAACACAATACTTTTGAAGCCAAACCGGGGCAGAAGATCGGTATTTGCGGACCGACCGGCGCCGGCAAAAGCACCATAATTAACATCCTGACCCGCTACTACGAAATAGACAGCGGCACGATTATGATCGACGGGCAGGATCTGCGCACCCTCACCCAGGACAGCTTGCGGACTCAAATCGGCACCGTCCTGCAGGAGGCGTTCCTGTTTTCAGATACGGTTATGGCCAACCTGATTTACGCCCGAAAAGGCGCTACTGAAGAGGAATGCATCGAAGCCGCCAGGAAGGCTAATGCGCATGAATTCATCGAGCACCTTCCGCAAGGATACGACACCATGCTGACTGAACGCGGCGCCAACCTGAGCCAGGGACAGCGCCAGATGCTCACCATCGCGCGTGCTATGGTTGCTGACCCCAAGATGCTCATCCTGGATGAGGCTACCAGTAACGTGGACACCCGCACCGAAAAGCTGATCCAGGGAGGTCTGGAAAACCTGATGAAGGGTAAGACCAGCTTTGTGATCGCCCACCGCTTATCCACCATCCGCGACTCGCACAAGATCCTGGTGGTCAACGGCGGTGAGATCGTCGAACAGGACACGCATGAAAATCTTATGGCCAAAAAGGGTTTCTACTATGCCCTGTACATGAGCCAATTCAAGGGCAAACTACCGGGTGATATTTCAGATGACATGGCGGAGTTTGTGAGCACTTAACCAACATATCAAGTATTCAGTTGGTCTAAACCATAAACTCATCTTACATGTAATACTGCTGGGCTCACGCTCAGCAGTATTTTTTCATCTAACAGGCATATTGTCCCACCACCATCAATCGTCTGACATCCCATAAGGATGGTTCGTTAACTATTCAGATTTCCGGAACGAAAACTGGATAACAAGACCTCCAGGCCCAAAAAATTAACAAAGATATAACGCACAAATCTAGATAATTAAGGTAAAGTTGGGGATGCGAAAATAGATATTCGCAACCGATAAGTATTTGGAATTATTTATCCAAATATCACAAACGGTGCAATCAAAATAGTACAAAAAACTAAATCAAAATACAGGAGAAAAAAATGAGTGACGTACCCGTACAATTAGTTATCGCAGCATTCCAGGACGAGAAAGGCGCTGACCAAGCGTTGAAAGATCTCAAAATGGCCAAGTGGCAAGGTGTGATCGGTATTCAGGACGCAGCCGTTATCCGCCGCGACCAAAAAGACAAGCTGCATGTAAAGGAAACCGGAGACTGGGGCGGCGGTAAAGGCGCTGCACTCGGCGCAGTCCTTGGCGGCGCGATCGGTCTGCTGGCAGGTCCGGTTGTTTTAATCGGCGCGGCCGGTGCGTTGATTGGCGGTTTGGCCGCAAAAATGCGCGAACTCGGGCTTCTCGAATGAACGCCTGGACACGGTCGGTGGGGCTCTCAAACCTGGCACCTCCGCTATCGTGGCAGTAATTGAGCACAAGTGGGTCGCAGAATATGAGAAGATGGTTGCTGAAGCCGGCGCGGATGTGATGACCCATGCTATCAGCGAGGACATCGCCGCACAGCTTGAGGCAGGCGGGGAAGTTGCTTATACAGCCATCAGCACTGAAGAAGCCACCGCAATAGGACGCAAGGCTGTCAGCGAAGATAAAGTCGAGATCGGTGGATTGGTCATCACCGATGAAGGGCTGGCTTTCAAAGAAGCTGTAGCCACCGAAGATGGTATAGCTGCCCGGCAAGGTATGATTACCGAAGACGGCGCGGTAGTGGAAGGCGCTGTGATTACGGACGAAGGCGCAGTCCTGGCATCTGATATTATTACCGATGATGGTGAAGTTGCCACTATGGCAGTGATTACCCCCGAAGAAGATGAAACACCAGAAGAAGCTGAAAGTCCAGAAGAATAAAAAATAAATATAGATTGGGATTATTAATAGAAAGATTCAATATGAGCACATTAATCGCAATTATTTACGATAAAGCAGACACCGCCGAAAAGGCGTTCATCGAATTGGGTCAGATGCAGAAGATGCAGCTGGTTCAGCTCGAAGACGCGGCTGTCGCTGTTAAAAATGAAAAAGGTAAAGTCAAAGTAACTCAGACTTTAGAAAAAGCGGTCACCGGTCAATCCGCTATCTGGGGTGGTTTCTGGGGTCTGCTAATTGGTCTGCTGTTCCTGGCCCCCATTTTCTGGGGTCTATTCGGGGCCCTGATGGGCGCTCTGTTCAGCAAAGGCGCCGACCTGGGTATCGACAACCAGTTCATCAAAGATGTTGGCGATGGACTCAACCCCGGCGAATCAGCCCTGTTTATCCTGGTAATTGAAGCCAACGCTGACAAAGTACTTCCCGAGATGGCAAAATTCGGCGGCACAGTCTACCAGACCTCGCTGTCCAAGGAAGATGAGGAAACCCTCAAGCAAGCCCTGGAGCACGATCAGATCAGCGATGCGGCTATGGAAAGTCTTGACGAAGATTTGAAGTAATCCATTAGACATAAATTTATCCACTGAGAGCACAGAGATGCCTGGGTGTTTACAAACACTCTGAGACCTCTGTGCTCTTTTTATTAACCAATTTTTTGAGATAGACATTCCTCGGTTGAAAATCTCTGGCACGATGGATATCTTCTAATTACGTTCAGGATTGACAAAACCAATATTGAATATTATTATCTGACACATGTCATAATTTGTCTGACATGTGTCAGATCTATTCTGACAATAATTAATTAAAGGAATTCGTTATGTTGGAGCCTATTCTGAGCTCAGCTAACTCTGAACGAGTGCTGATATATATTTTATCCAATGAAGAAGGCTATACACGCGAGATTGCCAGATTTTTTAACGCGGATCCAGATTCGATTCAAAAGCAGCTAATTAAATTTGAAGCTGGTGGAGTTTTAACGAGTAAAGAAGTTGGGAAAACAGTCTTGTACAGGTTCAACCCGCGTTACGCATTCCTTCCAGAACTGAAGGGTTTACTTGAGAAAGCGCTGACTTTCTATCCTGACGAAGAGCGAGAGCGCCTACTAATGACAAGGAAGCGCCCTAGACGCAGAGGTAAGCCATCGTGAAACCTATCAATGAAATGACACAACTTGAACTGGCGGCATATGTCCATACACATCTGACCTCATTTGGGATTGATGTTGTCTTATCAGGTGGTGCAGTCGTTGCGTTCTATACATCCGGCAAGTATGTTTCTCGTGATATCGATTTTGTCAACAGGTATTTAGAAAAACGGTCCAAAATTATAAAGTCAATGGAAGAACTAGGTTTTCAGGAGGTTGGAATGCAGTTTGAGCATCCGGACACGGATTGGTTTGTAGAATTCCCTCCCGGACCTCTCTCCATAGGTGAGGAACGCATCATCGATATTAATGAGATCGAATTGGAAACTGGAACACTGAGATTGATTTCACCAACAGATTGTGTGAAGGATAGATTGGCTTGGTTTTTTCACGATGGCGACAGACAATGTTTGGCTCAGGCGGTTCTAGTCGCACATGAGCAGCAGATAGACATTGGTGAAATCAGGGAATGGTCGGAAAGAGAAGGAAAACTGGAGGAATACGAAAAGATAAAAGAACAACTGGGAGGATAGATTTCCAATGATATAGAAAAAATGATCGACAATCAACAAACAATGAATATAGAGCCAACTCCATTTAGAAACTATAGATTATATATTAGATGAGAAATAGATAAATGGGAATATCTAGTGGTGAAGTTTTCGCAGGTGCATAAAAAGGGAATGGGGTTACCGGTCAAAGCCGGCAGCGCTTATTTTGCCTATTTTGAGAAGGGACAATAAATAAAGAATTGGACGAAGGTCCAACATACTGCCTTATCTCAAACAAGCGGGCGAGGATGGCGGGAACTAGCCAGCAATGGGCCTCCCAAACACGGTGGTGTCACCTGCGTTTTTAAACTGCCAAAAGAGTAACCGTTTGAAATAATCCATGTAACTGGGAACCTTCATCACCCGGGAGAATATCCATGCCAGAAATCACTGACCAAACGCATTATGAAAAACAGGGGCAATTCAGCTCGTACGATGTATTCATATTAATAATTACGATATTGGCATTGATTGTGATGGTGGTGCATTATCTTCCGTCTACGAACGCAACGAATACCAACATCGCTTTTATGCTGGATAACCTGTTCAGCCTGGTTTTCCTGTACGATTTTTTCCGCAGACTAAGCCGTGCAAAGGATCGCAAAGAATATTTTTTCTTACGCGGCGGCTGGATGGACCTGCTGGGCAGTTTCCCGGCGTTCCCCATATTACGGCTGCTAAGAATCTGGAGAATGTGGCGCATACTGCTCAGGATGCGCGGCATGACCCTCAAAGAAATTTGGCACAGGTACCGGGCAGATAAAGTGGAAAGTATATTCTGGTCTACCACTCTGGTGACCATCTTGTTTATTTCCGTGTCCAGCTTTCTTATCGTGAGACTGGAGAGTTCATCTCCTGACGCCCAGATCACAACTTCCGGCGACGCCCTGTGGTGGGCGATCGTAACTGTAACCACTGTGGGTTACGGCGACCTGGTGCCGGTCACGGAGGACGGCCGCCTCCTGGCAAGCGTATTAATTACGGTTGGCGTCGCACTGGTGAGTGTGCTCACCAGTTATTTCACCACACGTTTTATCGCCCGCCGCGATCCTCAAGGTGATAAAGATAGAGATGACATAATGGCAGGTATTCAGAACCTTAACAAGCGCCTCGAAAGGATAGAGGTAATGCTTGAGGATACTAAAGCTGGGGATAAGGATTAGGGAAAAGTTATTCAAAAGAAACTTAAAACCTTCAAAGACCCAATCCTCGCGGGTATTACAAATGCGTCTCTAAATTACAAACCCAATTATTTCATATAAAACCCTTTACATAGAACTACTGTTCTGCTATAATAACAAGAACGTTAGTTCTTTTTATTTGGAGAAAGGATAAATAATATGCCTCCCACTTATCTGCCGCAAATGGTAAACCTGGAAGTAAACGACGTGCGCCTGATTCGCCAGGTCGCAAACCATGCCGGTCTGGGAGATAGAGGTTTTAGCGCTGCATTGAGGATCATCATCCGTGAATGGGCAGTGACAAATCAAATAAAAAGTAAGCATTTAAGAGAATTCGAGGATAAACTCGAAACACATATCAACTGACGCATCAGATACGGGATGCGGACCCAATCTGATCCTACATTCCTCCTTTCATGGTAGAGACGTCCACCTGGGACGTCTCTATCGTTTAAGGTTTGTGCGATAATTTATGTATAAAAATTCAGGGGGTCTTCTGAATTACACCCAGGTAAATCGAAGCCGAAGTTTCGGAGACCCCGGAAGAAAATGGCTCGTCTGACAACCGCCATCCACATGTCTCAAATACTAGCTGTGGTTGAACTGGATGAAGAAAAGCTTCGAGAGAAGGATCCAGGTTGGAAGCGAATCCCAATGATTTATCGATCGGCCGATTCAAGTATCTGAGCATCTTCTGCGACGGAACCCGTGAGACTGCCGCCAGTTCAAAACCTTCAATCGTTTTCTTGCCCTGTTTGATTACCACATGCGCGCCTTCCAGTTTGCGCATGTTCTTATGGATCTTTTCAAGAGAAAAGGCGGCCTGGTTGTATCCGGTACCTTCGACCGCTTTACGGAACGCCTGACCAACACCCCCCACTCCTGAATGGACGGTCACGAATGTCACCTCATCCATCACACTGGTGCTGTACTTGCGTATACAGCCATTATCGTCCTCAGCTGAACATTCACGGGAAGGTTGGAAAGTAATCACGATCGGACTCCCGCCGTTTACCTGGCGGTTGAGGGGATATATCTTTATCTGGATTTCCTTGCGGTAATCTAAGAAATCAATGCCGTAAAAAGAATAATTGTCCCCGCCTTGTGAAGGCGTATCTCCGCCTAAACCAGCATACGCATTCATGTCGGGAAGAATCACAGGCGCAGGAGTTGGATTGCCTGTACTGAATAGACCGGCCTTATTCCCAATCACCAGATCGCGCAGGTATTCCGGGTAGGATTCAAATCCCCTGCCGCCCGGCGGTGTGCGGGTCGGGACAGGCGTATTTGTAAGCGTTGCGGTCGGCGTGGGCGTATCCGTTGCGGTGGCGGTTGGCGTGGGCGTATCTGTAGCCGTTGCGGTTGGTGTAGGTGTATCGGTAGAAGTCGCGGTAGCGGTCGGCGGTGGATTGGTAAAAGTCGCGGTTGGTGTGGGGGTCGGCGTATCGGTAGGCGTTGGCGTATTTGTAAATGTAGGGGTAGGCGTATTCGTAGGCGTGTTTGTTGGCGTATTCGTTGGCGTTGCGGTATCGGTTGGCGTGGGCGTATCCGTAGGTTCCTGTATCTGCCGGAATTCCCTGACAGGCTGGGTGCGATTCCCACACCAATAAGTATTACCGCTTACCCGAGAACAAATTCTGCCGATGGGCGGCACAGGCAAATCCGGACGCAGACAGTACGTCAGCACCTCCCAACCCTTATTGTGGCAAAGCTTCAATATTTGCCGCTGCTCTCCCAGACCTGGTACTTCACGAACACCCAGATCTTCACATACAATCCAGTTGTAAACCGGTTTTTCTGCCGCAGGTTGAAACGCACCAGAGGAGCTGGCTTAACGTTCCCCGGTTCAGCGGATTCAGTCCCGGTCCACAAAATTGCTGCGCTGACGAAAACAAAGATAGTCGCCAGGAAAAAAACCAGCATGCGGTTGGCTGATTCTCTGTTGAACCAACCCCGTGCGCGCTGCAGGTAGTATTCTCCGGTTTCATGCAAGCCAGATTCTTTCCGAAAATGCGCAGTTGACTTTGAAATCGATTCTTTAATGTATCAAAGTCCGTTGCTCCAGGTGTTTAAGTACCACAGTGTGTCCCGTCGTTTCTGCAAGTTTTATAGTGCTTCAGTGGGCATGTTACAACTTTTGTGCCAATTACCCGAAAATGGCAAAATCTTTTGTGCTGCGGCACTTAACAAAATGGAAAGGTGCTTTTCCTATAAATTATTAACTTTAAATCGAGGATATTTGAGATAAGCTTAAGTCCTAAAACTATTAGGAGGAATATAGTGAAATTACGTATATTTGTATTGATTGTCGCTGCGATTTACCTGTTGGCAGCGTGCAGCGGCGCACCAGACACTGGTAATCTTGAAGTTACTTCACCCCCTGCAGTTGAAGTGGAAAAAGCTGCCACCGAAACGCCTGTACAGGCTGCGGTCGAAACGCAAGCTCCGGAAGCGGAGGAAACCGAGATCCAGGAACCACTGCCGACCCAGCCCGAAGCGGAAGCTGAAGGGCCTGTTGACCCCGAATCCGAACAGGGCTCTGTACCGTCCGGTGAGACAACCCTGCGTATCCTTCCTGAGGAAAGCGAAGCCCGCTTCCTGATTGAGGAGGTTCTGCTCGGCGCGCCATTTACTGTAGTGGGCGCCACCAGTGAGCTGGAAGGTGAAATCACTGCCGACCTGAACGACCCATCCAGTGCACAGGTGAATATCATTGTTGATGTCACTACGCTGGTTACGGATAACGGAAAGCGCAACGGCGCCATACAGCGCTGGATCCTGGAAACATCAGACCCCGCCAATCAGACGGCTGAATTTACAGCCACATCGATCAATGGAATGCCGGACCAGGTAGTTGTGGGCGAAACTTTCGACTTCCAGATTACCGGCGATTTCAGCGTGAAGGGTGTCACCAAAGAATTGACCTTCGACGGAAGCGCCACCCTGGTATCCGAAGACAAGCTGGAAGGTTCGGCCGCGACAGAGGTGCTGTATACCGATTTCACCACTATCCCAGGGCTGCCTCCGCAGGTAGCCTCGGTGGAGGATAATATGATCCTGGAGATTGATTTTGTTGCCGTATCTGAGTGAGAAAGATAAAAACATTTTCCGTCTTCACCTACCTATCAACGCCAGGACTTTACAGTATCTGGCGCTAGTCTTTTTATACTCGATTCCTCTAATATGTCTCTCGGACGGCGCGAAGTTTATCCGGTCGACCACCGCAGCATGGTGATGGTCATACACCGCTCTGCACCCGGATTCCATTCCTTAATAATACTCCTCACCATCGACCACATAGGAATTGTTCCATATTATCCACTGACGGAATTTTTCTATCAACCATCGTTTACATATGGTCCTTCATCCAACAGATATTCGATCGGATTTAATTCCGACGGAGAGGCCTGGGATGGGAAGGTATGAATGTGTACAGGCAGCAGGTTGGCTCTTATAATATGACCTGCCTGCCCAGTAACTTTAAGGAATATTAGGGTGGGAAATTTTTTAAAACCAATTAAACGCTTCTGCTTAAAATAGGGTTGCCCACAATATCGGGCAGCCTTGTTTATGGGCTGTAAAATGAATCCGTTTCCTTTCACAGAGCTGTCCCAAGAGGAAACCAAAATATCTAATTGAACACTACTTGTAGTGCAGGTATCCCTACCTGTGTCGGAATCTTGCGGCTAAGGATAGCCGCACTACAGCTTTTGGAACAGCCCCGTTCATTGCGCTTGTTTATACCTCGGTTTTTGCAGTATGTGCTATCGGAACCTCCCTTTTTTATCATGTATACTTTGGACAATAAATTCCACTCATATTCACAGGAGCTTCAATGTGAAAAAATCACCAATAAACACCCCCTCCTTGGTGAAAGTACTGGCGGTGCTACTCTTTATTTTCGGTCTTTTCGCATTTTTCGGTTCTCTATTTCTATGGGGAGAAGGTTTCATTTTGGACGCCCCTCCCGATGTAGATATCGCCTTTCCGGTGACTGACATCCTGGTCAACACGCCGGCCTGCATGATCGCTGCTTTCGGTTTAAGGAAACTGAAACGCTTTGGATACCCGGCTTCCCAGTTTGTGGCTGGTTTCTTCATCTACGCATCGGTGTATATTTTCGTTGAAGTTTTGCAGGGCGGAACTCCCTACCCGCTGGAGATCGTAATGCCATAGTTACTGGCCGTACTCACTGCTGCAATACTGGTCATTTACTTCTATCGAGTGCGCGATTTGTTTCAGAACTGAACCATGCTTCCCCCATACAAAATTATCCGCTCCAAGCGCAAAACCATCGCCCTGATCATCGAACCCGACGGCCGGTTATTGGTGCGCGCCCCGAAACGCGTGTCCGACAGAGAGATCGAACGCCTGGTAAAACATAAGGAAAAATGGATCCGCGAGAAGCAGGGTGAGGCCCAAAAAAACAACGTATCCATAAAACCAAAATTCTATGTCGACGGCGAGACCTTCTGGTACCTGGGAAAAACCTACCCGCTGAAAATTGTGGATGACCTGCACCCCCCCTTAGTATTGGGGCGCAAGTTCTATCTTGCAAGCCAGGCTCGTCCGTACGCCCAGGATATGTTCACCGAATGGTACCGTGAACAGGCGCGCGCTGAAGTCACCCGGCGGGTGGAGTACTACACAAACCGGCACGGACTCCAGTACCGCAGGATACGAATCACCAGCGCCCGCACTCGCTGGGGCTCGTGTTCCTCGACCGGTAATCTAAACTTCACCTGGCGGCTGGTCATGGCGCCGCCTAAGGTTATCGATTACGTGGTCGCCCACGAAGTAGCACACCTGAAAATAAAGAACCATTCCAAATCGTTCTGGGTGCAGGTCGAACGCATCATGCCGGACTATAAGCGTTACAATGCCTGGCTGAAGGAAAACGGGCGGCGCTTGACCCTGTGATATTAGGCCGTCATGTCCTCCCCGATAAAAAAACTTGTGGGATAATATAAACATTAATCAGGAAAAAGAGTATCCAAACTTACGAGAGGAGTAAACACATGCCAACCAATCTAACGATTGAACTTGTTGACCGCCCTGGCACATTGGCTGAACTGGGTGAAAGCCTGGGAAGAGCGGGCATTAACATCGAAGGCGGATGCGGATTCTCAATCGAGGGTAAAGGTATATTGCATTTACTGGTCGAAGACGCCGAGGTAGCAAGAATGGCCATCGCAAGCGCTGACCTGGAAGTCATCGGTGAACGGGACGTGCTGCTGGTTGATCTCGAGGATAAACCCGGTGAATTGGGAAGGATAACCCGCCAGATTTCAGACGGGGGTGTGAACCTGGACTTGATCTACATATCGAAAGGTGGAAAATTAGTTTTAGGTGGTGATGACATGGAGAAAGCCCGCACACTTGCCTAGCATTCATCCTCATTACTCAGTTTTAGTGATGAAGTTAAATCCCCGGTGTGTTGTTATCCCGGGGGTTTTTTTTTAACAATCCAAACAATGGTCTCAAGTCAAGCCCTTTCATATCCAGGTGGTTCAAAAAGGGTAAGTTAGGTTTAGAAGTTTTGATTATAATCCTGGGCATAGTCAATCTAGGAATAAAGGAGAACGATGGCGAACGTTGAAGGTATCGGGGTGTGTTCATCTACAGCACAGATGCAAAGCGGCTGGCGGATTGGTACCAATCAGTCCTGGGCAAAAAATGGAAGTGCACCCGGACGGAGCCAGTTTCTACAAAGTATTTCGAACACGCGATCTGCAAAATGGAGTGGTCAGGGAAAATCCCGTATTCGCCATCAATCCCACATACGATGTAACCAATACCGTCCAGCGCGACTACATGCTGAACCTGCGGGTGGATAACCTGGATGAATATCTGGGACAGCTGCGCACATTAGATGTAACCATTGAAGAGAAGATCCTGGAATGGGATGGCGGGGTACATGCCTGGATATGGGATTTGGACGGCAACAGGATTGAACTCTATGAAGAAATATTTATGGACCCTGGTTCCGAACAGGTCGACACTTGATAGGAATTAAAAATCAAAACGGAGGCAGCATATGGTTAAACAACCAGAATTCGATATAGAAAACGCACACAAATATTTTTCAGTGCAGTGTTTCAACCAGGCCTGGGATTTGATCGATAAGGAAGACCGTACAGCCCAGGAGGACGAAGAGATGATGCTCCTGACCCTGGCTTCCGCATGGCATTGGAGGCAGCGTCCGGACTGCACGCCGGTCAACAAATCAGTCGGTTACTGGCAGACATCACGCATCTACGCCATCCTTGGACAGGCCGGCAACGCCCGCCGATACGGCCAGTTGTGCCTATCAGCCAGCCAAGGCGATAACATCCCGCCCTTCTACTTGGGCTACGCCTATGAAGCCCTGGCACGTGCCGAAAAAGCTGCTGGAAACCAGGAAAAAATGGATGAATATCTGGGCGAAGCTTACCATACAGCTGGTTTGGTAAATAAAGACGACGATAGAAAACTGTTGATGGACGACCTGGATACGATTGCTGGGTGAGGTGCGTTTTCAGAAGTAAATTAGGAGAGGTATCTTATCCAACCAACTTTACCGCTAAAACAAGATGGCCGCGCAGCGTCACTGAGTGGCATCTTGTTCAACTAACTGTACTAGTCTGACAAGATATCATCTTGTCCAACCGACTTGACCTGTAATATAAGTCATGGAAACAAGAATCAGCGCCAGAAGTTTTAATTAGATTGATAGAAAACCGGAACAAACTGATAAAATAAGTAGAGAGGAACGATAAAACGTTACTCTCTAATCTCACTTTTTCCCTAGGAGCAAACATTGTCAATTCCACTACCCGCAGCCGAACCCTTCCGGATCAAAGTCGTTGAACATCTTAAAATCACAACTCTCCCAGAGCGGGAACGGATCATGTCCGATGCGAAATACAATATTTTTAACATCGCAGCGGAGGATGTTTATATCGACCTGCTCACCGACAGCGGCACCTCCGCCATGAGCCAGGACCAATGGGCGGGCATGATGGTTGGCGACGAATCATATGCCGGCTGCCGCAACTGGTTCCATTTAGAGGAGACCATCAAGGATATCACCGGCTATAAGTATGTCGTCCCTACTCACCAGGGACGCCCCGCAGAAAACATCCTGACAAAAATACACATCCGTCCCGGAATGTCTGCTCTTTCAAATATGTTCTTCGATACTACCCACGCCAATGTGGAGAACAAAGGCGGAATCGCCTGCAACCTGATCGCCGCCGAAGGATTGGACTCGCAGGTTGACCACCCTTTCAAAGGCAATATCGATATCGCCAGGCTGGAGTCCTTTATTCAAAGTGAAGGCACTCATAACATCTCCATGATCCTGATAACGGTAACCTGCAACAACAACGGCGGTCAGCCGGTGTCGTTGGAGAACCTGCGTGCTGTACGAAAAGTGGCCGACAAATATCAACTGCCCTTCTTTTTAGATGCAGCCCGCTTTGCTGAGAATGCTTATTTTATTAAATTGCGCGAGCCGGGTTACAGCGGCAAATCGATCAAGGAGATCGCCCGTGAGATGTTCTCATACGCGGACGGCTGTACGATGAGTTCCAAGAAGGACGGCCTGGTCAATATCGGCGGTTTCCTGGCCCTGAATGATGAAGAATTGTTCCGCCAGGCGCAGAGCTATCTGATCCAGATGGAAGGCTTTATCACCTACGGCGGTTTGGCAGGCCGGGACCTGGAAGCTTTATCGATCGGGTTGAACGAAGTGCTGGACGAGCATTATATGGGTAACCGCGTCCGTCAGGTTCATTATCTGGGAAACCAATTGATCGAAAGCGGTTTGCCGGTGATGAGACCGCTCGGGGGACACTGTGTGATGCTGGATATGAAGCATCTTCTTCCGCATATCCCCCAGGAAAAATTTCCCTGCGAAGCTTTTTGCGCAGCGCTGTATATTGATTCTGGGACCAGGGCGATTGGACTCGGTCAGCTGGCATTCGGCAGCGAAGATTACGAAACCGGTCAAATCAATTACTCCCCGCTTGAACTTGTGCGGTTGACAATCCCGCGCCGAGTGTATACTGATAACCATATGAATGTTGTCGCCAGCAGTGTTAAAAGAATATACGATCAGCGCGACCAGATGCGCGGCATGCGCATTGTTTGGGCTCCAGATATGCTGCGACACTTCACCGCCCACCTCGAACCAATGTAAAATACTGCTGATACCTGGATGAAAGACCAAAGGATGAGGAAACAGATGAAGAAATTACTGTCAATTCTCTCTGTCTTGATTTTATTTAATGCCGCATTAGCCTGCCGTACCCTCAGCGGCGAGGGCGGAGAACCTGCCACCCCCCTCGCAGAGTTACCGGCAGTTTCCTCACCAACAGGGGAAATTCAGACGGCAAATCCTCAGGCCGACACACCCACCCTGGAAGCGCCCACCGAGCAGCAGCCTACCAGTGAACCAACGTTGACCGAGGAACCACCTCCGCCGAAGAACATCGTCCCGGTCTCCGAAGCGCAGGAAATCACCCTGGAAGGTTCCCCACAGGTACCAGACGATATCCTGGAGCAAATCGGCGTTTTTCAGGGGTACGGCGCCGGGTTCGGCGCCTGTTTCCCGTTCCCCGTTGACGAGCAGGGGGTCTTCCAGTGGGATGATTACACGTCTAAGGATGGCGCATCTGTGCCGGTTACTGATTTAGATTTAACCTGGTGCGCCTGCGGGTTCACTGATGACCTTATCGATGCGCAGTTGATCACCCCGGATGGGGAAATTCAGCTCCTTGAGGTTTTGGAAGATGAAATCACCGAACCCGGGAACCGCTGTCCAATGTTGTGGTGGTCCATTGAACCTGAGATGCCTCTGGGAGACTACCAGGTACAGTTATCTCAGGGAGGACAGGTCCTGGAGGATCATTTCACTTTAGATATACCAGATGATCCGACCGGGGTCTGGATGGATGAAGGCGCCTGGTTCGTTGGCTTCCAACCTGGCGAGAGAATTCGCGTCCTTGTTTACGGACAGGGTGGTGATGATCTTGGTATGGAGGTCAATGTATCCGTCGGTCGATTTGAGTTTCTGGGAGAAACGCTGACTGAAGCCGACCAGAACGGGACGCTGCTTTTGAGCATCAATGAAGCGATCACCCAACAATATATTATCTATGTCGCCGCCATTTCGGATTCGGGTCAAACCGCCGCCGCCAGCATGAATAGCATGCTGGATGAATCTTTACTGAAACATGTATCAAAGGACTGCGGCGCGGCGCTCCCCCACAACTTAAAGTGGGGGACAGCGCCCTAGTCGTGCGTGATGAACTGCTGCTTAATGCCGAACCCTTCCACGAAGCGTACACAGTACTGGATTACTTACCAAACGGTTCGCTTGTAAATATCGTCGATGGACCGATATGTGATGTGTACAATCCCGAAGCAGAATCATACTGGCTGTGGAAAGTTGAGACCCAGGACGGTTTAACCGGATGGGTCATTGAAGTAGATCATGTGGACTATGCCCTGCTCCCCGGTGAATGAGGTGGACTGAATGCGGCCCGAAGATTCGCTGCCTGCTGATCTTATTCCAGAAGAATTTATAGAGAACCACTGCCAGGATTACATCCTGGTGGAGGCAGATGTAAGTCTATCCGCCGCGGTTGAGAAACTCCAAAACCGCAAAGGCGATCTTGAATGGACCCTGGTATTAAGCAATCCAACCGGTTATACAGCCGCGCCTTTCAAAGAGATACTCAAATGGGAGCGGGGAAAAAGCGACCGTTCAGCCGTCCGCAGTACAAATTTAGCTGAACTCGACCTGCCTTTGGCTGCGCTTGAAGTCAGCGAGGATACCGCAGTGCTGGGTGAATTACAGGAGCGCGCAAACCGGCACCCTTATGGGTTGGTATTGATAGCATGGGAAGGGACCGGTTTGGTGTACGGTGTGGCTGAATCCCAAAAAATTTCGGAGCAATTGAAATCTACAAAAGCAGAGCCTGCCACAGCGCCTGTTGTAAGTGCTGCATCTCAACCCAAAGCGCCAATTCCCACTCCCGAAAGCCCGCATGCTATCGCAGCCGCAGCAGTCGCCGCGCCCCCTGAACCAGCTGAGCCTGAAGTAAAGAAGTCGATTGGCGAGCATATTGATGATTTCGAAGCACGTTTACGAGAGAAGTACACAAAATTTCGCATCGGTTATCTAGTAGGTTTTATCAGTTTTCTCGTCGCTGTGGTGTCACTGGTGTGGACTGCTCGCAATGATATCTTACCGGTGATTTTTCCACCCCAGATGTCCGGCGAATGGAATGTCGCTGTGGCTGAGTTCAGCGTCCAGGGAGACCAGGCCGTCAGCCAGAATAGAGCCAGGCAGATGAGCAATGTCTTTTTCACCAAGTTCAGCTCCGAAATTGAAAACCTGGCTGACGAAGCCGGTATCGCCATCCAAGTGTTGGAACCAGCCAAAACAGGTTTAATCAAAGGCAGTACACCCGAGGAGAGAGCCGCAAAGGCAAATGCTGTTGCGGGTAAATATAACGCCGACGTGGTCATTTACGGGACAATCGGAAGCAGCGGTGACCTACTTTCTTTCACACCGGAATTTTATGTTGACATCCACAATATGTATGAAGCGGAAGAGATGGTTGGGCAGCACTCCCTGGGCGAGAAGATTATGCTGCTGGGAGGCAATCTGGAAGAGCAAAGCCAGGTGCAGCTCGACCGGGAGCTTGCGCGGCGTTCGAAGTTAATGGCGCTGGTCACCAAAGGTCTCAGCCTGTATTTCGGCGGGTTTTATAATGACGCTTACCAGCTTTTCCAGGAAGCGAACAAGGATGAAAACTGGCATGATGAAAGCGGCCGCGAGGTCATGCACCTGTTTACCGGTAATGCGGCTAATCGTTCCAGGCAGGCTGAAGAAGCCCAGGATTTTTACCTCAAGGCGCTTGGTGTTGACGACCAGTACGCGCGTGCCTACATAGGTCTCAGTCATGCGCAGTTCGCGCAAGCCCTGGCAGGCGCCTGCAGCCAGGATTTCCAGGTTGATTCTGAGGGGTTGGATGCCGCCCTGAGAAATTTCAACAAAGCCGAAAACGTCAGCAATAAACCGCCCAGCGCAGATATTACCGCCAAGGCTGCATTTGGAAAAGGCCAAGTGTATATCACAAAATACTTTTCCGGAGACAAACCAGCCCTTTCTGATGCGCAGGAACAATTCCAATTGGTGATCGATGAATATATACAAACAGACAACGAGCGTGTCAAAGAATTAGCCTCCGAAGCTTATGCACGCTTGGGTTTACTCGCAAGGCAGGAAGGTGACCTAGAATCGGCAACAGCTTTATATGAAAAAGGATTAAAACTGGCCTCCGACCACGCCAGGAGAGGTTTTATCCTGTCGACACTGGCCGATATTCACCAGCGCCAGGGTGACCAGGAGGTAGCTCTTGATTATGCAGAAAAGGCGATTGAGGCTTACAACGGCTCACTGATCTTGACCTCCAATCCTGAATTGAGAGCCAATCGTTACAAAGGCATCGGCATCGCCCACACGCTGAAGGGCGAGACGGAAGAGGCGGTGCGAGCATTTGAGGGTGCGCTGGAACTGCTTCCGGAAGGCGCGTGTGAGTATAAAATAATTCAATCATTGCTGGAGGAGCAGCTTACCCCCTGAATCATGGCTCCAACACTCCATACAGTACTCCACTTTAAAGGAGACGAAAATGTCGAACAATAACATACTGGAAAATTCAGGGGTAGACCCTGGATCATCCAAAAACCCGATCCGCATCTTGCTGGCTGACGACGGATCTGAACATGCCCGCGCGGCAGTGGACATGCTGAAGGATTTGCCGCTGCCCTCTGATACAACTGTGCACGTATTAGCTGTCGTGCCAACCATCGACATCCCGCGCCACAGTATGCTGGAGGTATCGTTAGAACAAACCGAAACAAGTTTAAAAGAAAGCGGTATCCGGGTGGCGACGGAGATAAAAGGCGGTGTCCCGGCGGCAACCATCAACGACTATGCCGGGCGTCACAACCCGGATCTGATTATCATCGGGGCAAAGGGATTACGAGCCACACTCGGCATCCTGCTGGGCGGCGTCGCTCAACAAGTCGTCGAATACTCCACCTGCCCAGTTTTGGTGGTGCGCACCCCATATCGAGGCATCAAGCGCGTGCTGGTCCTCACAGATGGCTCATTTCATTCACAGTGCGCACTGGTATACCTTGGCGCTGAAGTAAAGGATGCCACAACTATTCAAGCTGTGTGTGAGGCGCGTCTGCCGCTGCCCTCTGATGCCCAAATATTGCTCATGCACATCCTGCCTCCCATTTTCTCGGCGGACATGGCTGCTCGCTCATGGATGGTCGCGCCGGATGTGCTCTTCCCCATGCCGCTCGAACCTGTAGACGAAAAATCCTTGCAGCAAGAGGAACAAAGGCAAGGCCAGGCTTTGCTGGATGACGCCCAGAATGCGCTCTCATCAAGCGGTTATCAAACAAAGACCATATTGGAGCGTGGTGATGCGGCTACCGAGATCATCAAATATGTCAAAGCCAATCAAATCGATCTGGTCGTTTGCGGCTCGCGCGGCCTGAGCCAGGTGAGTGGATGGCTGCTTGGAAGCGTCTCGCGCAAACTTGTACACTACGCCGGCTGTTCGGTGCTGATTGTTAAGCATGAGGAAGATCACTCGTAGAGACCCACCTTCCATCGTATGCCCAAAAAAGCAGCAGGGCAGATCAATGAAATTACCCAGGATGTATTCAGAGTTCGCCAGCTGGTGGCCGCTAATCTCGGCCCCGCAAGATTACGCTGAAGAATCCCAGTTCTACCGGGAAAAGCTGGTTACGGCTTACCATATCCAGCCAAACACGATGTTCGAACTGGGCTGCGGCGGTGGAAATAATGCCTCACAATGGTTCGATTCGGGTGGAAAACGACCATCATGGATACGGGCTGTTCTCCCGGCAGACATGGTTGAACCTGCTTGATCAAGCCGGATTTGAAGCGGAACAGCACACCGATCATCATGGACATGGAGTGTTCGTAGGAAAAAGGGAATAAGCGCATGAATGCTAAGAAAAGTACTCTAATGGCAGGTATGTTTACCGGAGCAATTCTGACATTTGCCGCCAGGCGCTTGTATGACCAACGTTCCCGCGAGCGTATTCCCAGTGTAGAAGGCATAGACAACGAGCAAGTTATGGGGGCTTTCAGCCGCATCTCCTCTTTTCCCCAGATGGCGTTGATGCGCAAGATGGTCCTGAAACGCGCCCTCAACTTATGCTCACAGGGACACGCCTTAGATTTAGGGTGCGGGCCGGGTTATCTTGTGGCCGAACTTGCGCAAGGCTCAGTAGATTTGTTTGTGACTGGCATTGACCTTTCCGAAGAGGCTTTAAAAGAAGCCCGCCAGCGCACTGATCTCGCGTTGTTTGGTGCCCGGGTTGATTTAAGACCAGGTGACGCGGCCGAAATCCCCCTGCCAGACAATACAATCGATTTAGTAGTCAGTACATTATCGCTGCACCACTGGAATTCCCCAATTGATGTATTTAATGAAATCAGAAGGGTACTGCGTCCGGGCGGCTCATATCTTATCTTTGACCTGCGGCGCGATATGGCCGCGCCTTACTGGCTGCTGATCTGGTTCGCGACCAATATTGTGGTCCCCCGGGCATTGAAGCAGATCAACGAACCCATGGCCAGCCGGGATGCGGCCTATACACCGGCTGAAGCCCTGCGATTGGTCAGCACCTCAAAACTGACTGGCTGGCAGGTCGATTCCGGACCGATATGGTTATTCATCGAAGGCAGCCTGAAACCAAACTGCTAAAAACGAACTAAGGTTATTTCTTATCCGCATCCATTATTCGCATACTCGTAATTATCCATATTGAGATAGAATCATGATAGATAAGGTTTCCAGGAAAAATAGCAAACAATTTTGAATTTGTACGCTAAGGCGCACTCAAATGAATAGTTTTAACTTCTGGCAAAAATGGCTGCTGATCACCAGTATATTCCTGATCACGTTTGGTTTTGGACTGGCTTTTTTCAACCATACGGGTTTCTTCAACCAGATTTTTAATGACCAGATCAACCCCGCTTTCTGGGGCCATACCCAAATTGATGGGACAATTACCCATTTCCAGGGCTGGATTTACGGTGTGTTGGGAGCGACGGTTGCCGGTTGGGGTGTGATGATGCTTTTCTTGATCCTGTACCCATTCAAGGCGCGCGAACGATGGGCCTGGTCTGCCGCCGCGTTCAATATTGGCTTGTGGTTTGTAGTAGATACTGCTGTTTCGCTAGCCTATGGTGTGCTTTACAACGCGGCATTTAATATCCTGTTATTGATCGTATTCACCTTACCTTTGATATTCACTCGAAAGTACTTCACAGGTAAATAAGTTAATATCCACCCCCAAATTTAGATTAGATATACGCAGGAACAAGGAGGAGAGTATGAAAAACGGAAAATGGATCGCAGCCGGTCTGGCCAGCGCGATTGGCGCGGCCGCCGGCGTAGCAGCCGTCAGAACCTACCAAAGATTTACCGGCGAGATGGCTGCTGTTACCCACAAGTTATTAACCGACAGCCAGGTTATCGACACAACCTGCGGGCCTGTTGAATATGCAATTAAAGGCGAAGGTAATCCTGTGCTGGTTGTACACGGCACCGGTACGGGTTACGACCAGGGCTTATTGATCAACCAATACAGCGGCGGCGGTTTCAAAGGCATTGCCATGTCACGTTTTGGATACTTGAGGACGCCGCTCCCTGAAAGCGCCTTTCCTGCCGATCAGGCTGATGCACACGCAGCCTTGCTGGACGCGCTGGATATACCCAAAGCTGCCGTTATTGGCGTATCAGGCGGTGGCCCGTCCTCAATCCAATTCGCCATCCGGCACCCTGACCGATGCAGCGCGCTCGGTGCTGCTTTCCGCCGTCAGCCAGAAGATTCCTGCTCAAGACCTGGGTCCTATCGAATTCTTCCAGTGGCTGCTTAAATATGAATTCACCGGCTGGCTGCTTGTCTACCCGCTGCGCCCGCTCTTACTGGCAGTGGTTGGAATTCCACCAACTGTGTGGATAAATATGTCGCCGTTCGAAAAAGCATGGGTAGTAAGGTTTGCACGCGGATTACTCCCACTGAAAACCAGGCGGGAAGGCACACTCAACGATTATATTCAATTCACGGACATGGCGCCTCTACCACTCAACCAGATCAAGTCGCCCAGTATGGTAATCCACGCCGCGGATGATCCTTTGGTGCCTATTGCACATGGGCACCTGGCCGCCAGCAGTATACCCAAAGCGCGCCTGGTCGAACTGCCCCAGGGCGGTCACCTGCTGGTGGGTCATCACCAGACAGTAACGCGATTTATCAAAAAGTTCCTCGAAGAACACTCTGAGAAACATCCGTAATTTAATGAAAGCAAAGGACGCCAGAGAATTGGGCGCCGGTATCGCAGACCTGGTATCCAAAGGAGAGAGCGAGCAGGCGTACCTCTTGCTGTCACCTGTTCTGAACAAAAGAACGCCCTTCGATAAGCTGCGATTGATCGGCTGGCCCATCGGGGAGGCGTCGCAGGCTTATACGGACCCATTTCTCAATCGCATTGCAGTTGATAGGACTGAAGGCGGGTGGGTAATTATCGCGTCCACCCTGGAAAAACAATTATGGCGCGACCTACCGGGCACACTCTCCCGCAGCCGTGAATATATGCTAGCCGGCGATGTATGGTACTGCTGTGATATCCTGGCAGAAGGAGTGGTCGGCAATGCACTGGTAACCACGTTTGATGAGACCCTCAAACTGTTGAAGCCATGGCGGAGCGATAAGGATCACTGGGTCAGGCGTGCGGTCGGAATTGGCGCGCATTACTGGGCCAAACGCTCCCAGGGCGCTGAACTCAAAAAAGCCTCCGAATTGCTCCAGTTCCTTGAGCCGATGTTTGAAGAACGCGTGATGGAAGCTGTTAAAGGAATTGGATGGGGGTTAAAAACGCTGGGTAGATATTACCCTGAACTGATGTCCGATTGGCTGAATGTGCAGGTATTGCAAGAGAAGCGCCCACACCGCAAAATAATGCTGCGCAAAGCCTGTACCTACTTGCCCGATGCGCAGCACGCCCTATTCGAAAATGTATAAGCTTTTCACTTCTTGCCGTAATAACCACAAAAAATATTCGTGATAATTAGCGTAAATTCGTGGATTGAATTTTTCAGATGCCTCTTGAATTTCATGAATACCAGGTCAAAAAAATAGTCAACGTACACAAGCACGTGGATGGTCCCTGGTATTGGGGCAAGTACACCGCGCATCCCTACGTGGGCTGCCGCAGCGGGTGTAAATTTTGCTACCTGCGAGGCAACCGCTACCTGGGCGGCCGCGACCCGGAGACATTCGACACATTCATTCAAATAAAGACGAATGCGGTCGAACGGCTGCGTAAAGAACTGCCGCGCCTTGAACCTGAGATTATCAGCGTGGGAGATTGGCAGCAGCCGGCGGAGGCGCGCTACAAATTGAGCCGCGCCATGTTGGAGGTGGTGCTGGAGCACGGATTCCCGCTCTTTATCATCGAAAGGTCGCCGCTCCTGACACGCGACCTGGACCTGCTGCAAGAGATAAACCGCAAATCATGGGTGGGTGTGCTTTTCAGCATTAGCAACCTCGACCCTCAGTTAAAACGGGCATTCGAACCGCGCAGTCCGGGCGTGAAACGGCGCTTATTAGCGATGGAGAGCCTGGCGAAGGCCGGCATCTATACAGGCACATCCATGATGCCCGTTATCCCCTTCGACGGGGATGATGAAAGTCATTTGGAAGGGATGGTGATCGCCACCCGCGATCACGGGGGAGGCTGCCTGCTCTCTGGCGGTTTGACCATGGACGGCGACCAGGCAAACTGGACGCTGCAGGCTGTGGTAGATTACCATCCCGGGCTGGAAGAACGCTGGCGCCAACTTTACAATTGGCGTGAAGGGGGAAAACCGAACATGAGCCCGCCGAGAACCTACAACGCCCGCCTGGGTCATCAGGTGCGGGAACTGTGTGCCAAGCACGGCATCCTGGACCGCATGCCGCGCTATATCAAGCCCAGTCCACTGGCGGTGAACAAAAGGATCGCTGAGCGTTTGTTTTTAAAGACCTACGACTTGGAGCTGGAAATGGCAGGTAATTACCAGATTTGGGCTTACCGCAAGGCTGCCTGGACCGTGGACGAAATGCCTGAAAACGTTGCCCTGATTTATACCCGTATGGGGGAGACTGGCTTACGCCAATTACCATCGGTTGGCAAAAGCATCGCCAGCCAGATTGCCGGGTGGCTGGAAGAAGAGGGCATTACCCCGGACTGAATACGCTCGATTACAACAAAAACACATACATAATCTTAGGTTTGTTGATCCTCTGAAGCACAATAATGGTGGCGTTGTAAAACAAAACCGTTCTAAATAAAAAGGAGGGCCGAACCATGAACGCAAATGGGCTGGAAAGCCGAAACCAGAAGCTGATTCAAAAAAGAATATTGCAGGTTCTAATCCAATTTATCTTCATGGGGGCTATCTTATTCTTATCCGCCGGATCATTAGATTGGGTCTGGGCCTGGGTATACCTGGCTTTGGGTCTTGCCAGCACGCTTATCGCCACGCCGGTCTTACTGCGCAAGAATCCGGAGGTAATCGTAGAACGCGCTCAAATCAAGGAAGATACCAAGCAGTTTGATCGTATCTTCAGTATTTACTCATTGATCCTGACCCTGGCTATGCTGATAACGGCAGGTTTGGATTACCGTTTCGGGTGGACAGATAACTACCCAATCTATTTATTCCTGGTTGGATTCGTCTTAAACGCCTGCGGCAACGCGGTGTTCTTCTGGGCGATGATCAGCAACAAATATTTCTCCCGAACAGTTCGAATCCAGACTGAGCGCAATCACAGTGTCGCACAAGAAGGACCATACAATCATGTGCGCCATCCAGGTTACAGCGGGATGATCCTGTCGTTAATTGGGACCCCATTACTACTGGGTTCGTTGTGGGCGTTGATACCTGCGGCGCTGGTCATCCTGGGGTACTTCGTTCGCACATACCTGGAAGACCGCACACTGCAAAAAGAACTGTCAGGATATAAAGTTTACGCGCAAAAGACCCGCTTCCGGCTCGTTCCGGGAATTTGGTAACACAGGAAACTCAGAAATGTATACGAACATCTTCACAATCCTTTACTTTGTCGGTTTTATCGCTGCCTCCATCATCCGAGGAATTTATGCAAAGCAATTCAAGCAAGCACGCCATATCCCAGACCGGTTGGATAGGTTTTTGACAATACTGCCGGTATTTGGGATGCTCATTTTCCCGCTTATCTATACTTTCACATCATGGTTGGATTTTGCCGATTACCGGCTGCCGCTCTGGGCGGGTGGGATTGGTGTGCTAATCTACAGCGTCGGTCTTTGGTTATTGTGGCGTTCGCATGCTGACCTTGGAAGGCAGTGGTCGGTCAATGTGGAAATGCAGGACCGACACAAGCTGGTTACCGAAGGGGTGTTTGGCCGCATCCGCCACCCAATGTACGCCGCCCACCTGTGGTGGGGTCTGGCTCAACCGCTGCTGCTGTGGAATTGGGTCGCGGGTCTTTCAATGCTGTTGTTCTCTCTACCATTGTATATTTACCGCATCCCGAGAGAAGAGAAGATGATGGTGGATGCATTTGGGGATCAGTACACGGAATATATGCGGGATACGGGGAGATTTTTCCCGAAGGTTTGATGATGGTTCAAATTTGCGGACATGGATGTCTCGCACTACAAGCCATTTCCATTGCTTGCAGAGGCAGAGGTTGACCAGACGTTAACAGTTGTTTATAATAGAACTATTAGTTAGTTTCAGGATTACTATATAAGGGTATTATGGTTATATTATCCAACCTGGTGGCAGCCGGGTTCAGCGAATATGAAGCCAAGGTATATCTTGCTCTGCTCAGCGAACACCCTGCCACCGGCTACCAGATCAGTAAAAGCTCAGGCGTGCCGCGCTCGATGGTTTACGAAGCGCTCGGCCGGCTGCACAAACGCGGCGCCGTGTTGAAATCCGAAGAAAACCGCGCCACGCTTTACAGGCCGCTGCCCCCAGACACATTACTTGATCGAATCGATCAAGAGCATGGCGGCTTGATGAAAACGCTGCGCGCAGATTTATTAAAACGCTATTCATCGCAAGGTGAAGAACGATTGTGGACCATCAGCGGACGCAGTTCGGTCTTATCCTACGCTTCACAAATGCTGCAAAAGGCAGCCCGGGAAGTCTCGATCGTGTTGGGCGACCCGGAACTGGAAGCGCTGCGTGATGAAATCCAGGCAGTCTGCGGGCGAGAAGTAAATGTGAATGCCCTGCTGACCGGCGAAGGGGGGCTGGAGCTCGCTAAAAAAGGGAAAACAAATAATAAAACCTGCCAGCACCAGATCGCCCGGCACCCGCCTCTTGAGAGCGAGCTGCATGAATTATCTCACATGCTTCTGGTTGTGGTTGATAACCAGGAATGCCTGATCGCCAGCACGGTCCCCGATAAACCGGAAATGCGCGGCACGATCACCAATAACCCAAACATGATCATAATCGCCTGGCAGTTCGTTTGGATGGAGCTGTTCACACAACGCATTTATAAGAATATCGGCGCGGAATTACTGGCCCGGCTCGATCCACAAGACAGGAGCATCTTCGAAAGCCTGGACCAGATCGAAAAAAGTTAGTAACTATCACCACACCTACCCAGCAGTATGGGTATGTGAGTACAAATATGAGGGACACCAATGACATTACCAATCCAAGATTTAAGCAACCAAAATAAAAAATCAATCGTCGAAGAAATACATCATCACACGGAGTACGATCCTCATCAAGGCGGCTCGTCGCTTTCCGACATCATACTTGGCGGCCAGGATGGACTGGTAAATGTATTGGGCATCGTCCTGGGGGTTGCGGCAGCCACTGCGGATGCGTGGGTGGTGATCGTGGCTGGATTGGCAGCCACATTCGCCGAATCGATCTCCATGGCCGCGGTTGCCTACACTTCAACACTGGCGGATGCCGATTTCTACGAGAGCGAACGCGAACGCGAATACCGGCACATCCAGGAAGTCCCGGTATTGGAAAAGGCGGAAATTCGTGATATCTATGCTAAGAAAGGCTTTAAAGGAGAGCTGCTAGAAAAGATTGTCTCTACAATTACTGCAAACAAGGACATCTGGGTGGCGGTAATGATGGCGGAGGAGCTGCAGCTCACCCCGGTTAACCGCAAGCATGCCCTGCGCTCCGCTTTCATCGTTGGAATTTCAGCCATCGTTGGATCTTTAATCCCGTTGGCCCCATTCTTTTTCCTGCCCATACAGACCAGCATGATCTTGTCTGTAATTATCGCTGCGGTAGTGCTGTTCCTGGTCGGAGCGTACAAGGCCCGCATTTATGTCGGTACTCCAGCCAAGAGTGGGCTGGAAATGGCAGTCATCGGCACGCTGAGCGCGCTGGTTGGATATGCGGTTGGGTTGTTACTGAAAATCCCAAGCTCGAATTAATTCCAGAGTGAGCGCCATTATTTCACTCGCGCTGATTCTCTGGATGCCATAATTAACCCAAAAATTCCTGCTGCGCAAAACAATACAGCGCAAATCTGGAACAGGCTGTTTATACCAATCAACGGGACAAGGAACAGCGCCATGGGTGGTCCAATCGCGCTGCCGAGGTCTCCAATTGTGTACACTGCCCCAATCACCCGGCTCTGTCTATGAAAACCGACCTGGTCACCGATGATGGCTGGCACCAATCCCTGGATACCTCCCGCCGATAAGGTGGCCAGCAAAGCTCCCAGTACCGCGGTGCTGATTAAGAAAACGCCCATCATCCATAACCCCAGCATTCCAGCGAACATAACCACCGCCATCACGATCCAGCGCATGCCGATACGATCGGAGATGATTCCAGCGGCAGGCGCGCTGAGCATTGAAACCAATACACGTACAGCTATAAAACCGCCCGTCAAACTTGCCAGCGGGATAATAAATCCACTCAGCGTGATCCCTTTATTAAAAAACTGTCCCAGCCACAGAATCGTGGTTGAGGTTATTACACCGGCAAACACCAGGCGCAGCACGAACGTCGGTAGTGAGGCTTGAAAAGTCACCCGCCAGGGGAATCTACGATTTTCTGATACCTCCTTTATATTTTCACCTTTAAGGATTGGGTTTTTTGGGCGGGTTTCGGGCAGCAGGAATACCCACAGTATCACACCAATGGTTGTTAGAAAGGCGCTCAAGTACAGCCCACGCTGGTAACCAAAAATATCCGTAAAGAGACCTCCCGCCAGGGAAGCCAATCCAATCCCCAGGAAGAACCATGTCTGCAGGCGCCCGGTCACCCAGCCGCGGGTATCGCTGTCCGCAATATCCAGGGCGATGGTGTTGCTACCAATCCAAATCCCCGCCCAGGCTGCCCCCCATAAAATCCTGCCGAATAGAAATAAACCTGGTCCCGGGGTGACAGCATACAGCAGTGTGGAGAGAGCGCCAATGCCAAGCGAAAAGATCATCAGCGGACGGCGCGGCAGCCGGTCGTACAAATATCCAGCCGGACCATTTAGCAGCACGCGCGTCAGGCGGTTTAACCCCAGCAGTATCCCCACCATGCCCAGCGTGACGCCAGCTTCAGCAGCTAATTCTGGATTGGGCAGGACAGTGTACAACGTTTGGTCGCCCAACAGCGACAGTACCAGACCAATCCCGATAACGGCTAAAACCCGATTGGGCGTATTGATCTGCATAACGTTCCGTTCGCTAAAGTTCTTCGCTTGTAGAAAATCAGCGCTGCTTACTTGTTGACCGAAACCATCACGGCCGGATGGTCAGAAGCTGGGTGATCCATATAGATAGCCTCCTCGACCAACAAACCCGGTGTCAGGAAGAAGTGGTCAATGCGCTCAACGGGGTATGTGCCCTGATCGTCTTCCCCGGAAGGCCAGCGTAATAACCAGGCATCTTCAAGGGGTTCGACGGTCATCTGGTACTGCGTTGTATCCGACTTGAAGTTAAAATCTCCCATCATAATCACATTGCTTTGGCCATCGGCTTCCTTTAATACCGCTTCCTGTTGAATGATCGGTCCATCATTGCCGAGATGGGTTACATAGATATTAAATATCTCCCCGCCGTGGTTGACCTGGGCATGTATGGTTGCAGTCTGTTCCCCTGCGCTATACATGTAGAACGTACGCGGGTTTAGGATCGGATACTTCGACAGCAAAGCTACCCCGAAAGTGCCTGTTACCGTCTTGGGTCCGTAGTAAGTGTACATATCCATGTTATCCGCAAAATAGCGCACGATATCCGTATTACCGCCGGAAATGCGGTTTGTATCCAATTCTTGCAGTCCAATGATATCCGGGTCTAATGAACGGATTAACCCCAACTGCCCAGTGTAATTCTTAGTACCATTCTCACTGTATCCCTGCTGGATATTATAGGTCAGCACCTTGATCTCACCGCTGGCGCTGCTCGAAGCGGGCGTCTGGGGTGAGGCGCTGCTGATCGAATAGATAGAAAACAAACCGGCAAGGAATATATAGCCGAAATACAGGACAAGATTTACCCGATTCCCCGGAAAGGCGCCGAAATCATAAGAATCCTCCCTGACCATCACCAGCGGGAAAACAAGCACAATGCCGGCGACCAGGTGCACCAACCAGAATTTATCGCGGAAAAGCGGTCCGATCGCGGGGATGTAATCGTATACTGTGGTGAAAATGTTGGCGAACACCATTAACAGTATAAAGAACGCTCCCAACGCAAATCCTCCTCCCAGCCTGGGCAGCGACGGCTTTGATTGGATAATTTCACTCACATACAGATAAAAATCAACCATCAATACCGGTGCAAGCAAGATCATCACCGCAAGCGGAATATATGCATAAGGCGAAACTAGAGTTTCATTCAGTGGATAAGAATTCGAGTCCAGTGGAAATTAAATCTGCTGCGCCAGGATGGTTAAAGCCAGCGAAAGCACAAAGGCAGCGTTCCAAATCCAAACAACACCTGGTTTTAAGGCTGCCCTGAACCAGGAGCCTGTCATTAATACCGCGAACAGAGTAAAACTGATAAACACAAACGCCATCACACCCAGGTAGTCCGCCGCTGACCAGCGCACTATCACATTCGGGCTGGCAAACGCAAAATAGAGCAGCAAAAAAACAGCGCATACTCCCACACTCAGCCCAGCGATCCGGCTAAAGGAGGCAGGTTTTGTAGATTGAAGTTCCGCGAGTTGGGTATCACGTACTGTTTGAGGTACCCCTCTACGGTAATTGCGAATGAGCAGTACAGCCGCGGTCACCGCGATTATCCATCCGATCCAGAGGTTCTCCCGGCCTGTTGAAATATCAACTCCAGAATTTACTGCTCGCATAAAGATCAAAGTGACTGCTGACAGCAGCAAGCTGGCTGCCAATACAGCGCTGTTTTCTTTTCGTAGATGCTCCTTCTTTCCTTGATCCCACAGCAGGACAGGCAGGTAAATCAGAAATGCCGCTACACCAATTCCAGATACCATCATTCTTGGACGGGTATCCAGCATTACCTCCAGTGCCCTTGCCAGCACGACCAGTTCTCCGATCGCCAGTATCCCCCAGGCTGGAATCCCTCTGCGCACAATCACTAATAATATTGGAGAGAAAAACAACATCACAGCCAGTATCTCCACCGGAATGCTGGTTCCCAATAGTCCAAAAGCGTAAATCAACTCGATAAAATCGGTGAGCAGCTGCAGGAAAAAGACGAACAATATCGAATAAAGTATTATATTAAGTGCAGCTTTATCTTTAAAAGATTTACCAGTTTTCATGGGTACCTCCTCATGTCTTTTCATGAAGCAACCTGCGAGCGCTCAGTATCTAGTTGCCAATCATCGGGAAATACAGCAGGAGCGGAACGCATTCGCGCAGCTTGAATGAAGCGATACACGTTTGCCAGGATGCAATCCCAGAAGTAGCGTAATACTCCTGTGTATACCAGAAGGTACAGTCATCTAGGGGATCGACCGCCATCATACTGTAATCGCCCCAACGTCCTGTAGCGTAGGTCTGGTAACCGCTCCCGGCGATAATTTCCCCTTCTCCCAGCGGCATTTTCCCCAATTCATCGCCCAAAGTTCGACCCGTAAATCGAATGGATGGGTAAGTTTCCGTACTCGAGACCGAATACCCGAGGGCGATATCCCCGTAACCGTTCATAGCGGCGCTTCCCATCCAGCGCTGATCACTGTCCGGCGCGTAAGTCCCTTGCTGGTGTATATTCCAGCCGCCCCCGTTATCCCGCAATTCGTACCAGCGAACCCCGGCGTGATCGGATCCATCAGTGTCCACCGTATGGTTCGTCACCAGGGACTGAGATCCTCCAAAATTGCGGTATTGTAATCGGTACATCAGGCGGTCTGCAATGGCATCCACATTTGTTCCTCCCGGCTGGGGAATGCAATTGCGGCTGCCGTAGCACATATTCAAATCAAATGGCGCGGTTGGCAGCGACTGCTTGAAAGTAAAAGTAGATTTATATGGGTTTATCCAGTCGACATGGAACTCCCAGATTTGGAGTTGGTCGGGATCCCCATCATAAATCCGCATGTAAGGGTTAGGCGCGCCAGCGGGAGGTGGAGGTCCGTCCAGATCAGACGGAAGCATCCCAATCAGATCATACACGCTGGCGTACATGTCGAAGTAAATCATATCCGCCGGTTCACCCAGCAACATTTGATCACGCTCGAACACCGCAACTCCCTGTCCGGATTCTAACCAACCATGGAAAAACAATTCAAACTGGTTAAAAGCCAGGTAATACCCGTCCGGCCACACCCCAAACTTAGGGTAATCATTGAGTTTTGTTTGACTGATCAGGTACTCATACCTGCTCCATGACCCGGTTGGATCACCAGATGTGGATATTGCGATGCATTGATAGAAGGGGCCTTCATTGATTGATTTATTCGGAAGTGCGAACTGGCTCAGCAGCCAGCGGTCTGCTAGATGGTCGTAAAGCACGATAGGATCGCCGTTGTTGGTTATTTCGCAAGGCCCGCCAAACCCTTTCCATATCGAATTATTGTTCAGCGGTCCCAGAATTTTGTTGCCGGACCGGTCCCATACCGCGAAGGACATATTTACAATTTGCACGTAATGATCCGGGCCAATATCCCCCTCCGTGTCCGGTGGTATTGCCAGGTTTACGTTGTTGATGCCTTCAACATTGAATATTGTCTTCAGCTTGCTGCTGTTCATGAACGAATTTTGGAGGACACCATCAAAAATTTGGGAAGAATTTGTTGGGTATCCCTGGACCAGTGAACGGTTTGGTATTTCAATAGTTTCACTGCGCTGGAACGCCTGCGGTTCTTCCTGGGCTAAATCACGCAGCGCGGGAGAAGTGTCCCACTTTTGCGCAGCGCGCACCACAGGGACAGAGTTATTATTTTGAGCCTGTACGTTTTGGTTAATAAGGATCGAGGTAATTGCCAGGGTAAGCAAAATTGATATGGTTAAACCCCCATAAAACATCCTGGTTGTCATAAAGTCTGCGTCTCCTGTTAATCAGGATATTAAAAGGAAAATGCTGGCAATAGTCAGCATTGTAACATGTTCGTTCCAATCTCGAACTAGAAATAGGTACTTATAATTATGAGCATTGAAGTCCTCCATTTGTCCATCACAATTACTGCGAAACCAAAGGGGGGGAGGGTAGGTAAAGCTGTCCTTCTAACGCTCGCAGTCTTTATCTTTTCCGAGCGCTTCTACCACAGCGCACCCATCAACTGTCTCCTGTTCCAACAGCTGGTGCGTCAGCTTTTCCAGCGCTTTACGGTGTCTCTTTAACAGTCTTTGGGCACGTTCATACTGACCCGTCACAATACTCTGGATTTCAGCATCGATCAACTCGGATGTGCGCGGGCTGTGGTTGTTACCATTCAGCCCCATACTTTCCAGATACTGCATGCTCTGACCTGCGTAGCGCACCGAGCCCAATTGATCGCTCATACCAAATTCTGTTACCATCCGGCGCGCTAAACCCGTAGCGCGCTGGATATCGTCCCCTGCTCCGGTGCTGATCGTCCCGAATTTGTACAGTTCAGCTGCCCGGCCGCCCATGTATACTGCAATTCGATCCATCAATTCTTCTTTGGTCAGCAGGTAGCGGTCTTCAGTCGGCATTTGCAACGTGTAGCCGAGAGCACCGCACGTGCGCGGGATAATACTGATTTTCGTGACCGGATCGGCGTGGGGGACTAACTCTGCGACCAATGCATGTCCGGATTCATGGTAGGCGACGGCGGTTTTCACCTCTTCGCTCATCACACGCGTGCGTTTCTCCAAACCTGCCACCACACGCTCGATCGCCTCTTCAAAATCTTCATCCGATACGGCTTCCGCATTGCGGCGAGCTGCCAGCAGGGCGGCTTCGTTCATCACATTTTCCAGATCCGCGCCGCTGAATCCGGAGGTGATGCGTGCGGCTCTTTTCTGGTCGAAGTCTTGGGATAGTATGATGCCGCGACTGTGGATCTCCAATATTTGCTCGCGCCCGATCAGATCAGGGTTGTCGACAGCGACCTGACGGTCGAAACGACCGGCGCGCATTAGAGCAGGATCAAGTATTTCGGGCCGGTTCGTTGCGGCCATGATGATCACCGGCGCGCTGGTGCCGGTTTTAAAGCCGTCAATTTCCGCCAGAAGCTGGTTTAGGGTCTGCTCGCGTTCATCGTTGGAACCAGGACGTGCCGCACCGCCGCGGCTCTGGCCAATGGCATCGATTTCGTCTATAAACACGATCGCGGGAGCGGATTTACGGGCCTGTTCGAAAAGGTCGCGCACCCGGGCTGCGCCCACACCTACATAAAGCTCAATGAATTCCGAACCGCTGGTCTGGAAAAATGGCACGTTGGCTTCACCGGCAGTCGCCTTTGCCAGTAGGGTCTTCCCGGTGCCGGGTGAACCAACCAGCAGTACACCTTTAGGAATGCGCCCGCCCAGTTTGGCGAACCGCTCTGGCGTGGTCAAGAATTCAGTAATTTCTTGCAATTCTGCTATGGCTTCATCCGCGCCGCCCACATCTTGGTAGGTTATCCCGACCCCTTCGGGTTTTACCTCGGTGGCTTTACTCTTATTAACGCCGAAAATGCCACCCATACCCCCGGAGTTTGCTCCCCCTGCCCGCTTCATGAGGAAATACCACAAGCCGAACATCAACCCCAATGGTATGCCCCAGGATAATAGAAATGTACTAGCCTGGCTGGGCTGACGTTTAAAGCTGTATTCGATACCCGCGGCCTGTAAATCCTCCAGCAGGTTGGGATCGCTGGCCGGAATTACGGCTGAAAAGAAATAGATCTGCTCCGGATTCTTATCAGGGGCCGGGTTCTCGGTAAAGCCTGTGATCCTATCCTCGCCAATTTCTACGCTGGAGATTTCGCCATCATCCAGTTTCTGTCGGAACTCGCTGTAGAGGATTTCCTGGGTGGGTTTTGAAATCGGGTTGGAAATAAGCTGCTGGAATAAGAGCAGTCCCGCCACGCCCGCTGCCATATATCCAATCGTCAGCAGACTCTGCCGTCGTTTGTTTTTATCTTTTTTGTTATCCTTCTCCGGGTCACCTTCCGGAGGTGTCATTTTCATCTCATTTTCCATATGTTTACCAATCGAAATTATATTCTACTAATTTCACCAAGTATACCTTTATTGCTAGCAATTTGTATCAACTTTCTATTAATAATTAGCGAGATTCTGATTAAAGATTTGATTTGTATGGCTGAAAATAACCCGGATAGGGCAAATTCCTCTGGAGAAATTCAAATGGGGAGTTACCTGCGCAGGGCACACCGGCAGTATTTTGTCCAAAAATATATAAAGTTGTGCGGTGGTTTCAGGTCAGCTTTGCCACCATCGATACAAAATCATCCCGGGAAAATGCGCGCAGTGTTTTCGTGCTTACGTATCCAGCTTCAGCTAAATTCAGCAAAAATGTAGCCATCATCTCCCCATTGGGGGCATCTCCAATAGTGACATAATCATACTCACCGATTAACATGTAGAACGCGAGCAGTTTTCCCCCATTTTCCTCGAATTGTTTGATGCCTCTTTCGATCAAAGCCGGCATCTCCTTCAAATTCTCTGCCCCCTTGGGGGTCAGGTTGATTAACGAAATAAAAATTGGCATCTGCTATTCCTCCTTTCGACTTGCTTTTCCAAAAGTTTATACAATACCGGTGTGCCATATTAATTATATACATATTCCAAGTAAGTCACTTGCAAAGAAAACGCTTATCGGTTATTCTCTTTTAGATATTTATATTTCCATTCACCTCTATTATTTTCAGGAGTTCATCCATGAATTTGTCTAGAACTGGCACAGTAGTGCTGGCAATTTGGCTGATATTATTCGGGATTTCCGGGTTTATGAACATCGGGGAACTGAGGCAGATCCTGGATATCCTGGCTGTAATCGCCGGCGTCTTGCTCTTGATCTCAAGATAATCTGATTGACTTATGGGTCACATCCATTCCCACGAACACAGCGGTACCTCCGATCTAAAGATAGCCTTTTACCTCAACCTGTTTTTTACGGTTATAGAAATATTCGGAGGCCTGTATACCAACAGTCTTGCAATTCTTTCAGATGCAGTCCACGACCTGGGAGACAGCATGTCGCTCGGCATGGCCTGGTACCTGGAAAATTATGCCCAGAAAGGGGAGGACAAACGCTACTCGTACGGCTACCAGCGCTATTCCCTGCTCAGCGCGCTGGTCAACACCGTCATCCTCACTGTCGGTTCGCTGTTTATCATTTCTCAAGCCATACCGCGCCTGATCAATCCGGAACCTACAGATGCTCAAGGGATGGTAATATTCGCCATCCTGGGTATCATCGTAAATGGTATCGCAGTGCTGCGCCTGCGGGGCGGGAAAACACTCAACGCAAGGGTGGTGGCTCTACATTTAATTGAGGACGTACTCGGCTGGGTGGCAGTCCTGGTACTGAGTGTTGTTCTTCTTTTCACCAACTATTACATTCTCGATCCGATCTTATCGATTCTGATCACCTTATATATCCTGTACAACGTTTTCAAGAACATGCGAGTAACCCTGTCGCTCTTCCTGCAGGCGGTACCCGAGGATGTGGACCTGGAGAGTATTGAAGACAAGCTGTTGCAGATCGATAATATTTGTTCTACTCACCACACCCATGTCTGGTCTATGGACGGCCAGCACCACGTACTGACCACTCACCTGGTAGTTGAAGAAGATACGACGCGTGAACAAATCCAATGCATTAAAGAAGAGGTCAATCAATTAAGCGGCGAACTGGATTTCTTCCACACCACGGTTGAAATTGAATACGGCGATGAAAGATGCAGCATGACACCCGCGCCACCGGGCTGAGGAGTTATATAATGGAACAAAGCATGAGCAAATCTGAACGGGAAGCCTTCCTGGCGGACACGCATGTCGGCATCATTGCCATTCAAGTCGAAAGGCGCGCACCGGCCATGATGCCGGTCTGGTATTCTTACGAACCGGGAGGAGAGGTCTGGTTCCTGTCAAACGAAGGGGCAAAGAAAATTGAGTACATCAAAAAGGCCGGGCGTTTCACCTTATGTGCGCAGCAAGAAGAACTGCCTTATAAATACGTGACCGTTGAAGGACCAGTAACATTGATCGGAGAGGCTGACCGGACCCGCGACATGATCCCGCTGGCAAGACGATATCTGGGGGTAGAGAAAGGCGACCAGTACATTACGGAAACTGAGGGCACGGTTGAAATTATGATACGCATGCGCCCCGAACGCTGGTCCAGCGCGGACCACAGTTAAAAGGAAAATTTTATGAAAAGCTACCGCAAGGAATTATGGTTCAACGTGCCCAGCCGGCGCGCATTTATTAACATTACCCCGCAGGTGCGAGAATGTCTGTACGAAAGCGGTATCCAGGAAGGGCTGTGCCTTGTCAACGCCATGCACATCACCGCCTCCGTGTTCATCAACGACGACGAGGGTGGGCTGCACCAGGATTACGAAAAGTGGCTGCAGGAACTCGCCCCACACGAGCCCACCGGACAGTACCAGCACAACCGCACCGGGGAGGACAACGCCGATGCGCACCTCAAACGGCAGATCATGGGGCGCGCAGTGACGGTGGCAGTTACAGAAGGCAGGCTGGATTTCGGCACCTGGGAACAGATCTTCTACGGCGAGTTCGACGGGCGCCGGCGCAAAAGAGTGCTGGTAAAAATAGTTGGTGAGTAACCGGTTATTCAAGAAATTCTCTATTCCATTAGAAATATTCATTCTGTATATAGGCGGTTGAGGGAATATTCAAAATCGCTTTTCTAAAATCTGCCCCCCCTTATTAATATGCCATTACAAACAGCCAAACTCCGCCGCTTCTACCCCTATTTTGCATTAACGGTGGGATTACTCGGGCTGGGTCTGGCTGCTATCTTTGTGTATTGGGCAAACGCTCCCGGTACGGTTGTTTCCTTTTACCGAATGGGTATCGCATTCGTCCTGGCCACACTTCCCTTTCTCAACCGTCAAAGAACCAGGAAAGAACGATCTTTCCAGCGCGGTATTCCTTTCGCAGTCGCGGGAGGCACATTATTCGGCCTGGAGATCGCCCTGTGGTCAGCAGGGATTGGGATGAGCAGCGCTACTAACCCAACCTTGATGGTAAACACTGCCCCGCTGTGGGTGGGATTGGGCGCCTGGCTGATATTTCGTGAAAAACTGGGCTGGCAGTTCTGGGTTGGACTGTTTATCGCCTTAGTCGGTGTAACATTGGTTTTGGTGAACGATGTTATGCAAGCCGCGCAGGTGGGCATGGGCACATTCCTGGGGCTGCTGGCGGGCGTATTTTACGGAGCCTATTTTCTGGTTACCCAGCGCGGGCGGGAGTATCTCAGCACTATCAGCTATTTCTGGGTAGCCACACTAAGCGGGTTGGTTTTTCTTACTCTGGCGAATCTAATATTACGAATCCCAATAACCGGCTACAGCAACTTCACTTACTTAAACTTGCTGGCGTTGGGTGTCTTTGTGCATTTTATCGGCTGGATGGCTTTGAATTATGCGATGGGCTATCTTCCGGCAACCATTGTCTCGCCTACCTTACTGGGACAGCCTATACTGGTAGCCATATTCGCCAGCCTGTTAATCGGCGAAAACTTTACCGTTCAGCAAATCGTGGGAGGCTGCCTGGTATTGGTGGGCGTCTTCATTGTTTACCACAGCCGCTCCGGGGAATGAGATACATGCCAGACGCGAACCTTCCAGACGCAACAATAATAATTAGCATAAGGGATGCGCGCCGGTTTTTACTTGCGCACCACATGTTATGGCCGCCGCGGCGTTTGAAAGATAAAGCCGGAGTGCTTGAATATATCCGCCACGTCAATTGCATACAGTATGATCCCGTCAATCTGGTTGGGCGTAATCCGGATTTGGTTCTGCAGTCACGCATCCAGGATTATCGCCCAAAATGTCTGGAAGTACTATTGTATACCGATCGTTTGCTCCTGGATGGATATGACAAGGTGCAGTCCATCTACCAAACAACGGACTGGCCGTACTTCTCCCACTTTCGGGCTCGCATGCGTGAAAAACACGGCCATCCAGA
Organism: uncultured Chloroflexia bacterium; assembly: GCA_963753725.1. Taxonomy (GTDB): domain Bacteria; phylum Chloroflexota; class Anaerolineae; order Anaerolineales; family UBA4823; genus CAVWDI01. The sequence goes on from CAVWDI010000029.1 coordinate 77,638, forward strand.
AAATCCACCCATGGAAATTGCCTCGCAGGTAATAAATATACTGCGAGAGCGAGGCCCTTTATCATCCATCGACATCAAAAGCAGCGCTTCGATCGAATGGTCGTGGGGTGTGCAGACGCGCCTGCCGCGTGCTGCCCTCGAACTGCTGTACTTTATGGGCGATGTCGGCGTCCACCACCGGGTCGGTACGCGGCGGGTTTTCGATGTGATTGAACGTCTACTGCCCTCCGAACTGCTGGATACGCCCGACCCCAATCCTACACTTGAAGACTACCAGGAATGGCACGTATTACGTCGTGTGGCCGGCCTGGGTATTGCCAACCCTTCCGGGACCGAACATTGGCTGGACATGCTGAAATTAAAAAGCGTCCGTCGCCGGGAGATACTGCGGCGCCTAGTAGAGGTAGGCGACCTGGTCTCGGTTCAAATCGAGAGTCTGGAGGAGCGCACCTTCTTCATGCGCTCGCAGGACCTTGAGACTCTCGAGCGGGTCAAATCCAGCAGAGCGCCAAAAGCAAAAGCAGCCTTCATCGCCCCGCTGGATAACCTGATGTGGGACCGCAACCTGCTGCGCTGGGTTTTTGATTTTGATTACATCTGGGAAATTTACAAGCCGGCTGACCAGCGCAGGTACGGGTATTATGTACTCCCGGTCCTGTACGGCGACCGGTTTATAGCCCGCTTTGATCCCGCCTTTGATAAAAAGGCGCGCATCCTTACCATCCAGGATTGGTGGTGGGAGGAGGGGGTTAAACCAGAAAGCAAGATTGAAAGAGCCCTGCTGAATGCCTTTTCTGCATTTGCGGATTACCTGTCAGCCGAGAGGATAACGCTTTCAGACAAGCTGTCCAACGATGGATCGTTTGCCTGGCTGGTAAAAATGGTGGGATATCTAGATTCCAAAATCCGGGATTGAATTTCCATTCGCCATCTCTCGTATTATCGTCCCTCCCCGCATCTTTGCAGCTCTACATCATTACCCCCCGCGGTTTCAATACGCATTCATGTTGAGATTTCTACATTTAACAAGTGAGTCAGTTGCAGCGCTCTAAAATATTCGCGGAGGTTGCATCCAGATTATCTCGTACCAAAACTCCACCTCAGCACCCCCGCGGGTTCAAGGTGTATTCATTTCGAGATTTCTACTATTTACAAGTGTTTGGCTGAAGAGCTCCAGACTACTCGCGGGGGGTTGCATCCATTTCATCTCGTACCAAAACAACCTCCCGCGGGGTTAAGAATATGCCTTTTGTCACCACGAGCAAGCTATAAAACCTTGAAATTCGGCTGCCTTCAACCCGCAGGATGGCAATTAACCACAAATTGGATTCCCATCACATAAGCTAATTTCTCTGCTCATTGTCAGCTCAACGCTAAATTAGAAAACAAGCTGTTTGTGCAAAAAAGTACAAACTGTGTTATAATCCCATTGGGCCCTCAAAATCGCTTACATCACTGCCTGGGCCCTTTTTTTGAAGGTTTCGTAAAATGCGGGCATTAGTCCCGCATTTTGCTTTTAACAATAAAGATTGTTTCCAACACTGATATGCACACCAGGAGATTGAAGTCTTATCCCAGCAAAACTTTTTTCCTTAATTAGCATATGAGAGGCACTCCTGCCTTTCGAAAAGGTATTAAAGAGGAGCGCAATCAAAAGGTAAGATATATAATGTGTAGACACGATTTCCTTATTAGAATCATTTTGTTATATCTCAGGTCGCTTCACTGGTAAAAGAAACTGGAGTTTAATAATGAACAAATTGACAGATCAAGAGAGGCAAGCCTTACAAAAAAATATGGCAGATATTTACACTTATAAATGTATGCTGTCTCTGGCTTATAAGTCCCTCGCATCCAGTGCAACCGATGAAATCACGAAAAACTTGCTGTCTGAGATAAGTAAAAATGAGGTAAACGATACAGATGATTGGAACAAAGCAATGTTTACTTTCAATATAGGTGCTCCTCAAAAGGGGACTTCATTCCTGAAGTATCGTGTTCGCCTCATGATGGTGATATTAGGGTCACGCGGTTTTCTTGAATGGGTTTTGATTGCAGAAGATGAAAGTGTGCAGGCCATGTCTATTAATGTGGGGAATATTCAGGATAAAGAAATTTCTGATGTCTTGATTCGGATTGTTTCAGATGAACGGCTGCATGTAAACAAAATGAAGAAAGAAGTGCTGGGGATGGAATCGTGGGAAATGGGTGGGAGCGGCGGTGTGCGTGATGTGATTTTTGGAGCAAATGACGGATTGGTTTCAATACTGGCATTGGTGGCGGGCGTTTATGGAGCAGTAACCGACAGCAAGCTGATCCTGATTACAGGAGTAGCTGGAGCCATCGCTGGTACGATTTCCATGGGAGCCGGCGCATATCTGTCGGCCAAGTCGGAAAAAGAAGTTACTCAAAAGGAGAACCAGCGTAAAGGGATTGTTGCAGGAACACACGAACAAAAAAAAGCATCTCTAATTGAAATGTACCAGAAGGAGGGCTTCAACAACCGCGAAATCGGAAGCGGTTGCGGAAAGGGTCCTTGCGAATATCAAATTGGATTCGGAGCAAACAATCGGGGGAGTGACAGGTCTAACAACGGAAGATGATTGGCCCCCATCAAAAGCTGGAATGCTGACTGGTATTTCCTTTATGATCGCGTCGATCATTCCGATACTTCCTTTTGCCATTCTGGAAGTTACACCTGCAGCTTTCGCAGCAATGCTGGCCAGTATTATCGCTCTATTTGGGATCGGCGCAAGTAAAGCAGTGTTTACCCGCAGCAGTTGGCTGCGCAGTGGAATGGAAAACCTGCTTATTGGCACGCTGGCTGCTACTGCAACTTATCTAATTGGTGTATTGATTCCGGGAGTTTAATTAAATGATCTCCCACTCGCAGCAGGAATCACCTGCAGCAAGACATCGGGTTTCATTCACACGCCGATCATAAGCAGACCGGTACAATCCGTTTAGAAAACCACTTGTAAAATGGCATGATAGTTCCCGTAAAGGCGTCATATACCATGTGCGCATCGGTTCGATATTCTCTTCGATGATAATTCGATCACCGGATACGGTCACAATTCCAGCCTTTAGAGTCTCTAACGAGTTTAAGACCATAGTTACGACCTCATCAGGCTCATACCCTGCAGACAGCAGTCGTTCAGCGATCTCTTTACCTGATTTCACCCCGCCCATTCGCAGCGCCATTTGTGAGCGATCTCCTGCTAGATGCGCGAAGCCGAAGGCGTGAAAAGGAATCTGCAAGTGGATATCCGGGCCAAATTCAGGTCGATCGGTCAGTATTTGGTTATCAATAATATGGGAGAGGTATTTTTCTATCAGATGATTATGTATACGCGACACCTTTTCAGAATCCCTTTTCAGGTGATCCTGCACCTCATTTGACGCGCTAGGAAATATTTTCACCTCGCAGTAGGGATCTCCAAGGCCAATACATTTCGTTTCAACTGCATTCCATGTTCGCTCAATAGACTCTAATCCCATATAGTTGCCCGCCATGGCTGGCGGCAGGTAAGCGGCGACAGTCGAGCCGATATTTTCAAGGTCCCAACAATCCGAATTCTCGTAAATCCGGTAGTGGTATTCATCAATTTTAGACTTCTCAGGCAGATACTCAATCCTTCCGTAGCGTTCCATTCTGGCGGCCCCTGAATATGGCAAACCAAAGCGCCAGATTTTCTTGATATCATTCAGCGAGTTAAAGTCACCAGGAAATATGCCCATCTTTCTAAACAAATTTATCAGCTTGAACATGGTCTTATAGGGTTGGGGAATGATAGAAATAAACACATCCGATCCCATTCCCGATTGGTCTTCCCGAGTGTCCTTGTAAATTATCAAGGGGAATCCATCCGGGTCCCATAACATACCGCTCCAATATGCCAGTTTCGGCCAGAATGCATTTACATAATCGCCCATCCGGGGTCGGAAACATGTCTTTCCTCTAAAGAGACTATTCATGTACATGTCGAAGAATTCCGGGTCCATGATTTCTTCAAAGGCTGTTTTAACTTTGAATTTTTTAGGTATCGGCTTTTCAATTATGCTGGGTGTAATCTCTGGATGCTTCACTACCTGGACAAATTGACCACCCGGTTCCATGGACAGTCTCACTATCCCGTCCGCAACGCTCATCATGGCACCAAGATCTTCTTTATTTCCACAACCTTCATCTATGGATACCAGTACCCGGTTTCCCTCTTGGGTGAATTTTGCGAGAAATTGCTGGATGAACCTGACGATCTTTACCCCATTAAACAGGTAAGGGGAGGTTAGCGAATCAAAAACCAGCAGGATGTCCTCCCCCTTCAGCAGGGAAAACAATTTTGTCACAGCCATGCAGATGCTGTTTAAATCAACACAGTTGGCAGAAATAGCCTCTCCACGTGGATTGAATGGTAATCCAACGGTCTGAGTATATGCATCAACAATTACCAGTGAATTTGGTCTTAATTCTCCTAAACCTCTTTCTTGCAAACTGCCAAACAGATCTTCAGAAGAAGATTCTGTAGATACAAAAATTACTTTTCCTCCGGAAGCAATTTCACGTAGAGCTGCTTGCTGGCAAAAAGTAGATTTACCCGCGCCAGGCAGACCTGTCATCAGCACCAGCTTTTTCTGAGGTATTTTCTTGATCTCAGCGATCGACATGCTTAATCAATCTCACTAATCAAAAGCCATTAAAGATGGAAATACTTCAATACCGCTCACGGATATTTGATACGGTCGTGGTTGTGTATCGGCATCGATACCGCGCATCTTCTCTACCTGGAGCATACGCACAAGCTGGTTGCTCTTCTGAATGGTCCTCAGTAAGATTACTCCCTGAGAAAGGTATTCTTCAAACTGGTATTCCCTTTCCACGCCAGTACCGCGCAATTCGGAAATCAATAAGTGCGTGCAGTCTGTTTTGCGTAATTCAACAATCAAATCTTTCATCGCGTGGATTCGTTCAGTATCGTCAGGATACTGCAGCATAAACATGGTCACGGGGTCAATAACGACTCGCTTTGCATGAATATCCTGTATGCCTTGCTGGATAGCTTCTAAAAGTTTGACCAATTTAAATTCTTTCATCCCAAGCTGCATCAGCCCTGCTTTCTCTGATGACTGCGCACGGACGGGTGATACATTAACAAAAATCAGCTTGATTTCTTTTTCTAAAGCATCCAGGTCCCAACCGAAAGCTGCCATATTATTCTTGATATCTCGCGGATCTTCATCCAAAGTTACATAAAGCCCTGGTTCGTTATATTTTATTACCCCCTCATAAATAAATTGTATTCCGAAAGTGGTTTTTCCGCTACCAGGTCCCCCGCTGATTAAAACAGTATGCCCCCGTGGAATACCTTTTCCAGCTAACAACTCATCCACGCCGTTGATCCCGGTAAAGATACATTCAAGCATAATCCCTCTCCCTTTATCCATAATTATTCAGTTCAACTGATAAATTATATATCAATTTTTCTCCCTCACGCATTATCAACCAACCTTTAGATGTTAAAAAAAGTGAATTCCATCGAATTCCTAATGCAACATTTAAGAATTTTGTCTACAATTCTTACCGACATAATCCGTTTAGTGCTATAATGGAACTACTTAATAGTAGGGTAAAAACCGATGTTCAAAAACTTGCGTGTAAAAAAATCTCCCGTGCAGTTCGAAACCAGACCGGGCGGCTTAACCTCCGAATGGTTATTGAAGGACAGCGATTCCCCGATTGTCCTGCAACAAATTAATAACCTTCCAGACAATATCAAGCTGCGCGTATACCGCAACCTGCTCCCGCCTGGATTGATGATGCGCTTTAATATCGATCCAATCACCTGGAAAGGCGCGGACGGTCAAATGCATGTGGGATTGAAAGCCGAAGAGCAAACCGGGTTCGTCCATCTTTGGGCGCATAAGAACGGACACCAGCAGGACGAATTCTTCCGGCTTGAAATCAGCGATAACCCTCAACGCGGCATCGATATCAACTTGATTCATCTGAACGATCCCGACGGTCAGCGTTATTCCACCGATTTCGACCAGGATGGAGAGCCGACTTTGTTTGGCACCGCACGCCGCAATTTAAAAGAAAGCAGCGCGCGATGGATGGCGGTTTAGCTCCCGGTCAAATCAGAAAAAACCTGGGCGCTTCCGCGCTTGCCTTCCAGCAAATTGAAGCCTTCCTGGCGACCCTCGGACACCGGGCATATTTTCTCGATCCGTTGACTTACTCCTCAGCCTGGGTGTTTGAGAAGAGAGGTTTCGCATACGTACGCGGTCATAAACTGATGGATGATATCCAACATGAATTCCAACCTGGTGGAAAGCTACACGAAGCGCTGGACGGCAGCACGCCTTTTCGTGTTTCGGATCAATGGCGCTCTGTGCGCGGCCGGGCCTGGGCTATCCACGACGGGATTCTTGAAACGATCGGTGAGAAGTGGGACGACCTGAGGATGATCAAACAAATTGGGCGTCACGCAGGTGTGGAAACATTTCCCAACGCCGAATTCTAGCCAGGCGAAGGTTATTACAAAGGATTATTTACCAGCCAGAAGCTAACGGACGACCAATCAAAATGATACATCAGATTTCACGTTCAGCAGAATTAACTACCCTATCGGAATTCCGAAAATATATTGCACTGATCTGCAATCAACATTCCGACGTCGATGAAAACACCCTTTACGACATGCAGCTTGCTGTGGACGAGGCCTGCACTAACATCATTTCACACGGGTACAAGGGTATGAACCCAGGATCGATTATCCTGGCGCTGGAATTCAATGATGACTGCATAGAGATTAACCTGACCGATTTCGGACACGCTTTTGAACCCAGCCGTAGATCCGCGCCCAATTTAGATGCCGGCCTTGAAGATCGGCCAACCAGCGGTTTTGGCCTTTTCTTTATCTACCAGACAATGGATGGTATTGACTATACGACCAATATCTATGGAAACCGCTTGACTTTTATCAAACAATTAAAACCCAGTGTGTAAGATTTATAAATTCAAGAATCCCCGGGAGGGAAAACCGTGGATATAAATTTCATCGAAAACAATTTAGCAGATACTGTGGCAGTTGCCGGAAGCATCGACGCGCTTACCGCAGCCGTATTGACGGATTTTATGATCCTGAAAGTTGGAGAAGATCACAAAAATCTGATTGTAGACCTCAGCCAGGTGGAGTTCATGAGCAGCGCTGGTCTGCGCGCTTTGCTGGCTGTGCTAAAAGAATGCCGCAATAAAGGCGGCGACCTGCGGGTTTCAGGAGCGCAGCCCGGCGTGGATAAAGTGCTCAAAATGTCAGGGTTCACCAAAATTTTAAAATGCTTCCCAAACAACCAGGCGGCGCTGTCCAGCTTCTCTGAATGACATTATCTAAAAACCCCTCTATCACATAATTAATCGCCGCATTTTTATTATTCGAGCAGAAATATGACTAGGACCCAGGAAGTTTTAGAAAAATTAGGCTACGCATATTTTGAAACGGATAATTCCGGGGTAATAACTGCAGTAAACAATGCTTTCTGTGATCTGGTTGGCGCTGAATGTGAGCAAATCCTGGGCGAGAATTTAAAAGAAATTTTTCAATCCAGCGATTCCCAAATTCTTGAGGGAACTCTGAACACAATTCAAGAAACCGGAGATGCGCTTCGAAATCTGGAACTTGAATTCCAGAATCGAAGCGGCCAACACCTGCTGTTAGAAATTTCAATTGCTCCAGATACTGACCAGCCTGGAGAACAGACCATCCTTTGCGGCCTGGTGCGAGAAATCACTTCCCGAAAACAGACCCAGGAATCATTACACGCGGCCGAACATGAACTTGAAATTGGGCGCCGCATTCAAGCCAGCTTTTTACCATCTCAAATCCCCGCAATTCCTGGATGGCAGATCAAGGCACATTTCGAGGCCGCCCGGGAGGTTGCCGGCGACTTTTACGATGTATTTACACTTTCAAGCGGCAGGCGTGTCGGCCTGGTGATGGCAGATGTGGTCGATAAAGGTGTCGGCGCGGCCCTGTTTATGGCGCTGTTCCGCAGCCTGATCCGGGCTTTCGTAGATCAGCACTATAAATTGGGTTGGATGGATGTGCTGTCCAGCGATCTATCTTCATCTCATGAGACGACTTCTGTTGGACAAAGGCGTAAGATGCTCTCCACCGGATCGACCGCCCTGCAGAACGCTATCGACCTGACCAATAATTTCATCGCCGTGAACCACGGCGACACCAACATGTTTGCAACCATGTTTGTGGGCGTACTCGACCCGACCAACGGCTCTCTGATGTACATCAACGGCGGACACGACCCACCAATCCTGCTGCGGGCTTCTGGCGCCATTGAACGATTAGAGCCAACCGGTCCTGCCGTCGGGATACTGCCGGACATGAAATTCAGCATTGAAAATACAACCCTGGACGAGCATGACACTTTGATCGCCTACACAGATGGCGTGCCAGACGCGCTCAATCCCGCGGGTGAATCGTTTGGGGAAGATCGACTGCTTGCTCTCATTGGTTCGCCTGCAGATAATGCAGAACAACTCAAAGACCGCATCGTCGACGGTCTGCATTCACATATAGCCGGCAAAAGTCAATATGACGATATCACCATGTTCGTCTTGAGACGAGACACAATAAGCTGAAAGAATAAAGGGGAATAAATATTATGATCGTTTCCGTTCATTCCTTCCGTGGAGGGACTGGTAAATCGAATACAACTGCAAATGCTGCCGCGTTATTGGCATTGAGTGGAAAACGGGTAGGAGTAGTTGATACGGATATCCAATCACCCGGCATACATGTCCTGTTTGGATTGGACGAGGACGATATGAATTACGCGCTAAACGATTATCTATGGGGAAAATGCGACATCCAGCAGGCGACTTACGATGTCTCACCCGCTCAACTTGAGGACAGCGAAGGACGAATTTTCCTGATCCCATCCAGCTTAAAAGCGGGGGAAATTGCCCGCATTCTGCGCGACGGGTACGATGTCGGGATTCTCAACGATGGCTTCCAATCCCTGGTCCAAAGCAAGCGGTTGGACTATTTGCTGATAGACACCCATCCAGGCTTAAATGAAGAGACATTATTGTCCATTGCAATATCCGATGCGCTGATCGTTGTACTGCGCCCTGATCAGCAGGATTACCAGGGTACCAGCGTAACCGTTGAGGTGGCACGCAGATTGGATGTGCCCAATATGATGCTGGTTATCAATAAAGTCCCCCAGGTGTTCGACTTCCAGGAAGTACGCTCCTACGTGGAAAAAATTTACAACTGCGATGTCGCCGCGGTGCTGCCTCATTCAGATGAAATGATGACCCTGGCAAGCGCCGGGATTTTCGTTTTGCGCTATCCGGATCACAGCATCAGCCAATCTCTCCAACAAGTGATAACGAAATTATTGGATTAATTATTTTTCTCTAAATGTCAAATCAAGATCTTGAATCCTTAGCATTATATATACCAAAGGACCGCCGGCAGGCCATGATGGATGGAGCTATGATGGACGGCGAAATCGTTGGCACGGCCTTGTTCGCGGACATCACTAGATTTACCCCTTTATCTGAAGCCCTGGCCGGCAGCCTGGGACCGCAGCGCGGCGCGGAAGAACTCACCATACAACTGAACAGGTTTTACGATGCCCTGATCGACCAGCAGCTGGCTTCTGAACTGGGTATGGACGCATTATCTATCCGCCGGGCGATTGGTGATAAATGGGCCATCGCCATATCTCTGAACAATATGGGCAATATCGCCTTAGACCAGGGCGATGTCGATTGCTTTTCTACTTGAAGACATGGGCTGTCTGGCCGCTCAATCCGGGACTCCAAAATTAGCCCTGCATCTGATTGGAGCCGCAAGCACACTGCGCAAATCGATAAACATCCGCTTATCTGAGCTGGAACAGAAAAAGGTTGACCAGTTGCATTCCAGCGCACGTAATTCTATAAACGAAAGCGAGGCTTCAACAGCCTGGTCTCAAGTGGCTGCGATGACATTAGATGAAGCCGTCGAATATGCATATAATAATATCTCCTTACCAACTGATTTTTTTCCATAAAAGGTTTAAAAATGGATCAACCCGATTTCGATACCGCCAAAGAATTTGCACTACAGCTGTTGGAGACGCGACTCTCACCGCAGCTAATCTACCACTCCGTCGAACACACTCGCGATGGGGTGGTGCCCACGGCGCAAAAGCTGGCTGAAATGGAAGGCATCTCGGATGAGGAAAAACTGCTGGTAGTAACCGCGGCTTACTACCACGACCTGGGTCACATCGAAGGATACCTTGAACACGAAGAGACCAGCATCCGCATCGCTGAGCAAAATCTTCCGGAATTCAATTACAGCCCGGAACAAATCGCTGTCATCCGGGACATCATCCGCGCCACGCGCATGCCGCAGTCACCCACCAACCTGTTGGGTAAAATCATGGCCGATTCGGACTTGGACATACTGGGTCGAGAAGATTATTTCAAACGAAATATCGATCTTCGCATCGAATTTCAAGTTGTCAGAGGCCATCAATATACCGACCTGGAATGGTACAGCAGCCAGATTAAACTGCTCGAAACCCACCAATATTTCACAGATTCCGCCAAGGTGCTGAGTGAAGATGGGCAGCGCCGCAATTTAGAAGCTGTCCGTAGGTTAATCCAGCTGCTTGAAGAGAACAAGCATATCGATCTCGATAAACTGGTTATCCTCAAATCCGTGAACATCTTTTCCGCCATTCCAGAAGAAGCATTGGTTGAGGCTGTCGCGCTTCTGGAGGAAGTGAAAGTTAAAAGCGGGCAGACGATCATGGAAAAGGGGGATCACGGTTCGAGCATGTTCATCATCGCTGACGGTAAAATGCTTGTTCATGACGGAGAACTGACCCTGAATTATCTATACAGATACGATATCTTCGGTGAAATGGCCGCCCTCGACCCGCAGGTGCGCAGCGCATCCATCACTGCAATAGAAAATACAACTTTATACAAGCTTGACCAGAAGGACCTGTTATACCTGGTCGAAACCCACAGCGCTGTGACCCGGGGCATCTTCCACATCCTCTCCCAACGTCTGCGCAACGTTATGCAGGACCGGGCTGACGATTTTGATTATATCCAGCAGTTCGAACGCGTGATTGCAGCCGCTGTGGCGTTGGAAACAGGCGCCTATAAACCGCAAATGATCGATGAGGTCACCAAACGAACGGACGAACTTGGCCAGCTTGCACGCGTATTCCAGCGCATGGCGCGCGAAGTTGAAGCGCGTGAAGATCGTTTAAAGAGAGAAGTAAAAGAGCTTCGTATAGAAATCGATAAAGTAAAACAGGCACGCCAAGTGGCGGAAATCACCGACACGGAATACTTTCAAGAACTACGCAGCAAAGTCCGCCAACTGCGCTCCGAACGCGACTCAGAAGAGGGTAAGTAAAGTTTTGCTATTATGTTTATAGTCCCGCGTAATTTGCGGGATTTTTGTCCCCCGCGGTTTACGGGACGGAGTTATGAATACCAAACATTCATCGTCATTCCTAACCATACTTTGGTAAGAAATCCCTTAAATTATCTGTCATTCCGAACCGTCCTTTGGTGAGGAATCCCTGTAGTGCGACAACATAATCTAATCCGGAAGGCAGTTCTTGTGCTCGCTTGCTTCTAGATAACCTACATCCCCTTCTGCCCGCACAATCAATCTCTACGCCTACCTATCAGGGATCCCTCCTCCGTCGAGATGACAACACTTGGACTGTCATTCCGAACCGCCCTTTGGTGATAAATGCCTTAAGGTGGTAATTAATCGTTATTGTGGCGTGTGGGTATCCACCTTACTGCTCCCCCTCCAACCTGCGTGCAGCATTCTCAATAACCTCCAACGCGATGTCAATATCCTCCAGGTGGGTACGAAAACAACCCACCGCCATGCGCAACACAAATTTCCCATCAACCCGGGTGGAGCTGATAAAAATGCGACCTTCCTGCTGGATAGCTTCTACCAGGCGGCGGTTAAACTCGTCCGCATCTCCCGAACTGGGCACATAGCGGTAGATCACAATCGATAAATCCGGATACGGCCCAACCTCAAACCCATCCATGGACTGGATCCGATCATAAAAATAGCGTGCCAGTTGAATCTTTTCTGACAGGGCAGCCCGGAAGGGCGCCGCACCCACGGCTTGCAAAGGCAGCCACAAGCGCAAACCGCGGAAATGTTTTGTCAGCTCAGGGGAAACAGCAGCTGGATCCAGTTCCTCTTCTAGATTGATAGCATCCTGCATATAATCGGCATCCGCGCTGTGGGCAGCCAGCATCTTTTTCCTGTCCTTGACCAATACCGCGCCCGTCCCGTATGGCAGAAAAAGCGTTTTGTGCGGGTCCATAACGATCGAATCGGACTGGTTCATACCCTTGAGCGCCTGATGTCCTTCCGGGCACAGGGCGAAAAATGCCCCATATGCCCCATCCACGTGATGCCAGAGACCATATGAGCGGGCGATCTCGCCAATTTCCGCTAGCGGGTCCACAGAACCGGTATTAGTCGTCCCCGAAGATGACACAATCAGCCAGGGCAGCAATCCGTCCTGCACATCCGACTTGATGCAATCTTCCAACGCAGCGGCATGCATGCGGTAGGACGAATCAACCAGCACCTGGCGTTGAATACAACCGCTTAAACCGGCTACACCTAACGCTTTTGTGATGCAGTGATGGGTTTGTTCGGTCAGATACACCACCGATCGATGTATGCGCTCACCCTCCAAACCTTGCGCATCACGTGCGCTCACAATTGCGGTCAGATTGGCAATTGAACCACCGGATGCCAGGTTGCCCCCCGCTGATTCCGGATAGCCGACCATATCGGCCATCCAGCGCAGCAGCAGGTTCTCCATGCGCACTGCCCCCGGACTGGCATAGAAAATGCCCGCATAGCGGTTCGTCAAGGCAGCCAGATAATCCCCCAGAGCGGCGTAATAGAGCCCTCCGCCGGGGATGTACCCCAGGAACCGTCCCGAAGTTGGGTTGATGCCCACACTGGCTACATCCTCCTGAAAGAGCTTTAATGTCTCTTCGATCCCAATACCTCTCTCTGAAATGGGCGCATCCAATAAACCGCGCCCGTTATCCACACGGTCGTTGTAAGCAGGCGCGGATGATATCGATCCGAGGAAGTCCTCACCGTAACCAGCCACATCTCCCAGCAGCCTGCCCCGCTGCTCGCCGTCCGGGTCTAAGAAACGCGCCCGCTTTTCAAGTTCTCTTATATTGTCTATTTGACTGCTTTTATTCATTTGCTTTTTTAAGTCCTGAAATCAGAATATGATAATTGGCAAAAGATGCCTGCACGCTTCCAAAATCTTTTGGCTGCATCCACGCCAACACCTCCTCGGGCACCCGATCCACCATCTCTTCCAGATCTTCCATTACCTGCTGCGAGGCACTCTGGCGTTCTGCCCACTCGTAGAACATGTGCCTTTTCAATACCAATTCAACCTGACTCACTTCCAGTCCATTATCCTGGTACATCTGCCGCCATTCATTTTCGCTGTACGCTTGGTGGTGACTGGGATCGCGCAGCTTTTCGAAACTTTCTATGTATCCGGCAACATTTTTATCTTCTGGCAGCACGTGATCTTCGACCATGAGCATTCCGTCAGCCTTGAGCACGCGTACGCTTTCCTTGACAAACAGACCTGCCTGGTTGAAATGGTGCACAGCCACGCGGCAGGTGACCAGATCAAATATTAAATCAGCAAAGGGAAGATGTTCGGCGTCCGCAAAATCAAATATAACGTTGCTGACCCCACCCTCAGCGATAAACCCGCGCGCGGCTTTCAGCATACCCAGTGTGATATCCGTGGCGATCACTTGTTTTACATAAGGGGCGAACTTGAGAGCAGTGTGCCCTCCTCCAGTCGCGACGTCTAGAATAATCCACTCCGCTTCAGGTTGGGCGATCTCCAGCAGGCGCTGCAGTTCGAGAGCCTTAGCATGAGTTGCGCTGCTCACATAACGCCCCGCAAACCGATCGAAGCGCTTCCTGGATAAAGATTTCGCATCACTCCCTGAATCCATTAATTTGCTCGCTGCTTTGCGACTGTTTCCACCAGAATTTGCCTGATCGTATCCATCGGCAGGTCTTTGATCTTCCGAAAACGGATGCAGCTTTTTCCTACATCCAGGTGATCGAGTTCATAGCGATGTTCTTCTACCAGCTCTACATCCATATACAGACTTATATAATGTTTTTGGGATGCAGTCGCGCACACAACCTCATCCAATTCATAGGTCGGCATGCGATACTGCATGGTTTCATTTATCTCAGGAACCGTTCCTAAAATGAGCGCACGAATTTGTTCCAGGGCTGCCTTACGATCGGGTGGGAGGTTTTCGATATATTGGTCGACTTGCGGATTTTTTTCCATATTGAGTCCTCCATTCATAGGGTTTATTAGTCAGCATAATGATCAATAGTTTAGACAAATTTTGAAAAGTTGTGCAATTTCGGGTTTGTTTTTTGCGAACTGGTCGGGTGTCTCGCGCCGGTTCACAAAGTATTTCCCACTCAGATCCCCAGCTTCAGGATCGGTGACTAACCATACCGCTGTCCTGGCGCCCTCATCGGGCGAATCCCGTCCGTTGGTTCCCATGGCAGTTGTCAATTGGGAGTTGACCACACCAGGATGGCATGCGTTTACCAGGATGTCGTCAGATGCTAACCTGTCTGCCAGAGCAGCACTTAACATGCGGTTAGCCTGCTTGGATTGGCGGTAAGCGTTGTGATTATCATATCGGCGTCGTTTAAATTCCAGGTCTTCCAGGTCAAGACCGCCAGCATAATTACTGGCCACATTCACCACTCGTGCGGGAGCGTCAGATTTCAGATGCTTGAGAAAATCGATTGTCATCCACAAATATCCAAGCACATTTGTGGCAAACTGCAGCTCAATACCACGCGAGGTTTCTGTGCGCACACGCGGTGCAATGACCGCGTTATTGACCAGCGCGTACAGCGGCTCCCGCCAGCGCTCCGAAAAATTCCTGATGGAAGCGCGGCTGGATAAATCGACTAATTCGTATGCGACTTTGGTGTTGCCTGTGGCGCGAACGATGTTCTCGACACATACCCGCGCCTTGTTTTCATTTCTCGCAGTAAGGATCACAAAATAGCCCCCCTCCATGACGGCGATCTGCCGGGCGATGGCCTCCCCGATCGCTCCTGTCGCGCCAGTTACAATAACGTTTTTAGCTTGCGTTTTCCCGATTCTATTCATATTAATATGAGTATTCCAATTCGGGAATTATATCGTGAGATCCCTGGTTTCCATCCTTTGAAGGGATATCTTTTGGATCAAGTTTCTAAATTTTTACTCCATTTTAAAGCCATCAACGTGGGTTTTCTGGTCCCTGATCAATCAAAAAAGGCCGAATACTCCCCGATAATATAAGCCCTTTTTTCAATTCGTGACATATATCACGTTGACATTAGAAATTCATTAGGCTAAAATTTGATCAAATTTGGTATATTTATTTTACTGGTAGCCAACTGAATAAAAAAATCCGGAAAATCTCGGTAATAATCGCAAAACTAAAGGGCCAACCAGTTATCATCACTGCCACGAGCCTTTTTTAATTAAGGATAAAAGGTGGCTAAAAATTATCATCGAAATATACGAAACAACATTTCTCCCATCGGTCCAGAAGGCCCAAACGCACCCGTACTGATGCCCTCTGCCCTTCCTGTACCGATCGGAAGGCAGTTTGTCAATTGAAAGTAAATTAACATCGGAGCCGAATTGATGCAGGATTTACCTATCGTTACAATGAATAACAATGCAGCCACGCAGACGCAGCCCGCGGCTGCTATGGTGATCGGGGGCGGTATCGCTGGTATGCGGTCAGCCCTGGACCTGGCGGACGCTGGTTTGAAAGTCTACCTGGTGGAGCAGACCCCCTGTCTGGGCGGACGAGTAGCGCAGTTAGGCTATATGTTCCCCCAGCATGATTGTGTGCTGTGCCGGGGTACACCCGATCACGGATACGGCTGCACGCGGCCTTCCATATCTCCCGCTTATATCCATAATAACCAGCACCCCAATATCGAAATCCTGACCAATACCCGTGTGGTTGATGTGGGCGGGCAGGTTGGCGACTTTTTCGTTTCGATGCGCCAGGAACCACGCTATGTAAACCCTATTCGCTGCATCAACTGCGGTTACTGCGCAGAGGTGTGCCCGGTTGAACTGCCCGACGGTTACCAACAAGGTTTCACGACCCGCAAAGCAGCCTATAAAGTCGCTGCTCGATCCGAGCCGAACGCATATATCATCGACCGCGGCCCGTACTGCGACGACTGCCGGAAATGCGTGGACGTCTGCCCAACGGACGCCATCGACCTGGACGACCAGCCCCGTCTGCTTACTGTGGAAGTGGGCGCCATCATCCTGGCCCTGGGATTCCAGGTATACGACCCGACTGAACTGGGCGAATTGGGACACGGGCGCTACGCCAACGTTCTGAACGCAATGCAGTACGAGCGGCTTGCCAGCCGTTCCGGACCAACCGAAGGCATTGTCGAACGCCCTTCGGATGGAAAAAAACCGCAGTCTATTGCCTGGCTGCAGTGTATCGGATCGCGTGACCAGAACAACGCCTACTGCTCTTCCATCTGCTGCATGTACGCCACCAAAGAAGCCATTCTTGCTAAACAGCGCCTGGGAGAAGATATATCCTGCCGGGTCTTCATCATGGACGAGCGCGCATTTAATAAGGAATACAGCACCTACTTTGAAAATGCACGCACAAAGAACAATATTGAATACACTCGCTGCCGGGTTTCGGGCATTCGCGAGGACCCGGGGTCTAAGGACCTGATATTACAGTACGCGGATCCAAATGGCGAAATTCAAGAAGAACGTTTTAATATGGTTGTGCTCGCGACCGGATTACAGCCCCCCGATGCTGCCGCTCAGATCTCCAGCATGCTGAATGTCGAACTGAACAGCTATGGATTCTGTGAAACAGATAAGTTCCACCCGCTGCAAACCACCCGTCCAGGAGTATTCGTATGCGGCGCATTCTCCTCTCCAAAAGAAATCGTTGAGACGATCATCGACGCCAGCGGCGCTGCAGCCGAAGTCATGCGCCTTTTGAACGACCGCTTGAATACCTACCCCATTTCCCATGAACTGCCCTTCCTTTCCGAGAACAGCCTGCCTCCAGAGCGTGATGCGAGTCAGGAAGAACCAAGAGTCGGCGTATTCGTTTGCACTTGTGCCGGTACACTCGCCAAAGACGTTAATAAAGTAGATGTGCTTGATCTGAAAGCCCTGGCTCATTCAGCCTCATATTGGCCGGGTGTCGTTTCATCACAGATATTAGAGACAGCCTGCTTCCCTGAGGGCCTGCAGGCCATTAAAGACAAGATACATGAAATGGGATTAAACCGGGTGGTAGTCGCAGCTTGCAGCAACCGCACCCACGATTCGCTCTTTCAGCGCACATTACGCCAGAGCGGCTTAAACCCATATCTGCTCGAACTGGTAAACCTGAGAGAACAATGCAGCCAGGTTCACAATATGCAGCCTGATGTAGCTAACCGCAAAGCGCAGGAACTGGTGCGTATGGCGGTAGGTCGTATATCCGCTGCGCAGCCAGTCCATAAAGACAAGCACCGCTGTCGACCCAGCGCCCTGGTTATTGGAGGCGGCGCGGCCGGGATGACATCAGCATTAGCGATCGCTGACAGCGGCTATGATGTGCACCTGGTTGAACGCTCCGAAATGCTGGGAGGCAACCTGCTGACCCTGCACTATGTAGCAGAAGGATATAACCCCCAACTTCTGCTGCGCGACCTGGTCAACCGCGTCATGGCACACAAACGTATCGCAACATACACCAACACCGAGATTACAAACCACGACGGGCACGTCGGTTTCTTCCAGACCGACCTCGAAACCCGGCGTCCGGACAATGGGATTGAGCATATTCACATCGAACACGGTGTGACCATCCTGGCAACCGGTGCGCGTGAAGCTAAATCGCACCCACTGCTTGAATATCCGGATGTGATAACGCAGCGCGACCTGGAGGAAAAGGTCATCCACCATCCAGAGGAAATCGCGGCGCTAAAAGATGTGGTTATGATCCAGTGCGTGCAGCCCGAAGGCGTGGAGTTTTACTGCTCGCGCGTTTGCTGCACAAATACGATGAAGAATGCCATCCGCATTAAACTCTTTAATCCGAACTGCAATGTGACCGTACTCTATCGCAATATCGTCACATATGGTTTCCGGGAGGAATACTACACCGAAGCGCGAAAACTGGGCGTTATTTTTGTCCGGTATACCGAAGAAGAACCGCCGGAGGTGTATTTCGATGAGGATTACGACCGTATGCGTGTGCGTGTACGTGACCTGAACCTAAACCGGCAGTTGGATATCCCAACAGATTTGATCCCGTTGAGCATGTCGATCTTACCCTCAACAGGCACGATTAAAATGGCTGAAATGCTGCGCGTGCCGCTTTCCAGTGAAGGATTCTTCAAAGAAGCGCAAATGAAGCTGCGCCCGATGGATTTTATGCGTGAAGGCATCTTTTTAGCCGGCATGGCTCACTATCCCAAATTCCTAGAGGAGAGCATCAGCCACGCTCTGGCTGCCGCTTCACGAGCATTGGGGTTGTTATCGTCCCAGGAATTGCTTTATCTTGGTGGTGTAGTCGCCCATGTAGACCCCGAAAAATGTGTGGGATGTTTGACATGCACCAGGACCTGCCCGTTCGAAATTCCTCAAGTCATCGAAAGAGAGAATATTTATGGCGTGGGCGGTCTCGGTGGCGCGGCGTTTATCGATCCAGCCCAATGCCAGGGTTGCGGTACCTGCACGGGTGAGTGCCCGGCGAACGCCATCCAGCTGATCAATTACACTGACGATCAGATTATGCTGACTGAGATCGGCGGTTTGGGTCAGTGGTTACCCGATCCTATATTAATAAACGAAGAAGTTAAAATTCCAGGATTAGACTGATATTATGAATTCAGCAAAATCTAATAACGGGTTTGAACCGGAAATTACCGCCTTCTACTGCGTTTACTGCGGGTATATGGCGGCAGATACAGCTGGCGCGCTGCATGTACAATACCCGGCGAATGTGAAATTCGTCCGTCTGCCGTGTACCGGCAAGACCGATATCCGCTACATCCTCGAAGCTTTCGAACAAGGCGCAGACGGCGTTTATCAGGTCGCCTGCCCTATTGGAAACTGCCACCATGTGCGCGGCAATGAACGCGGATTAGCCAGGATCAAGCGCGCAAAACAGATACTGGACGATATTGGCCTGGGAGGTGAGCGTCTGGATATGTTTTTTATGTCCGGCAGCCAGGGGCAGGCTTTCGCCATTGCTGCTCATACGATGACCGAACGAATTCGCAAATTAGGACCAAGCCCTTTTAAAGAGGATAAAACTCAAAATTTAGCTGCACAGGTATTACCGGCTGACTCGAAAAACAATCAATCCACTGAAAACAACGGAAATGAGCAATTCCGAGGCAGGAAGTAACTTAACCTATTAAAATTAAGCAAGGTCAATGGGAATTTGGATCGTCAGAATGTGAGGAAACACGATGACTGATAACAATACCATCCCAGCACCACCAAAAACCACCGGCGCAGTAATGGTCGTCGGCGGCGGCATCGCGGGTATGCAGGCTTCCCTGGATCTAGCCGACCAGGGTTTTAAAGTCTATCTGACCGAAACCGCTTCCGCTATCGGGGGCAAGATGGCGCAGTTGGATAAGACTTTTCCAACAAACGACTGCGCCATGTGCACCATCTCACCCAAGCTGGTCGAAATCGGCTGCCACCCAAACATCAAAGTGATGACCAGCAGCGAAGTCCTTGAAGTAAAGGGGCAGGCTGGAGATTTTAACGTCAGCGTGAAGCACAAAGCGCGCTATATCGATGTTGACCGCTGCGTGGGATGCGGCGACTGCGCCGATGTCTGCCCGATCATCATTCCTGACGAATTCAACGAAGGTCTCTCCCAACGCCGTGCGGCATTCAAACTCTACCCACAGGCTGTACCCAATGCATATGCGATAGAGAAACGCGGCATCGCTCCCTGCCGGGATGCCTGTCCAGCTGGGCAGCGCGCCCAGGGCTATATTGCCCTGATCCGGGAGGCACGCTGGGATGATGCCCTGCGCGTGATCAAGATGGATAACCCCTTCCCTGGTATTTGCGGCCGTATCTGCAATCACCGCTGTGAAGAAGCCTGCAACCGTGGGATCGTTGACGAACCGATAAACATCCGGGCATTAAAACGTTTTGTAACCGATAAAGTTTACGAGGCGCCGCGCGGTACCTCAGGAACCTGCCTCCAGGCTGTTCGACCAGCAGGTAGCCATTATCGGTGCCGGACCATGCGGTCTGACCGCTGCCCAGGATATTATCAATGCCGGGTATGGGGTGACTGTGTTTGAAGCCATGCCGGTTGCCGGCGGTATGCTGCGCCTGGGTGTGCCCGAGTACCGGCTTCCTACAGAGATTATCGAGCGCGAGGTTCAGGACATCATCGATCTGGGTGTAGACCTGCGTTTGAACCACCGTATTGATGACCTGGATGCATTATTCGAGGATGGATACAGCGCGGTGCTGATCTCAGTCGGCGCCCACGAAGGTATTCGTCTGCCGATCCCAGGAGCCAGCCTGGATGGCGTACTGGTTAATACCCATTTCCTGCGTGATGTCCGCCTGGACAAGTATGCGGACTTTGCAAAAGCAGGCCAGACAGAGCCAGTTGATCTCACAGGACCAACGCTGGGGAAAAATGTACTGGTTTTGGGCGGCGGAAATGTGGCCATCGACTGCGCCCGCAGCGCGGTGCGCCTGGGCTGCCATGTACAGATGGCCTGCCTGGAAAGCCGGGAGGGCATGCCAGCTCACGGATGGGAAGTAGACGAATCCATGGAAGAAGGCATCAGCATCCACAACGATCGCTCTTTCGAACAAATCCTCAGTGATGAGAACGGCAGAGTGCGCGGCGTGGAATGCACCATGGTTGAATCCTTCACTTTCGACGAAGGTGGGCGCTTGTTGGTTGAGAAGGTGCCTGGTTCAAAACATATAATCCCCTGCGACACGGTCATCTTTTCCGTAGGACAGCGTGCCGGTCTGGCTTTTATCCCCGATGATGCCGGGGTGGGGATCACCAACCAGCAGACCATCGCCATCAATCCAAATACATTGGCAGCCACCCGCCCGGGCGTCTTCGCAGCCGGCGACAGTGTCTCCGGAACTTCTTTCGTTATCGAAGCGGTGGACAGCGGGCACCTAGCTGCAGATTCAATCATCCGCCATCTGCAGGGCAAGGCTTTGGAACCAGCCCCGAAACCTGACCTTCCCGTTGTGCAGATGACAAAACATGAAATCGACCAACGCATCAACTCGGGCGAAATCAAACCCCAGCCGCGGGTACAAATGCCCGAACTGGCGGTTGACAAACGTATCGACAATTTCCGCGAGGTTGAGGGTGGCTATGACGAAGAAAGCGCGCAGGCGGAAGCCGCCCGCTGCCTGGCTTGCGGCGTATGTTCAGAATGTATGAGCTGCGTTTTCGCCTGCGGACGCGATGCCATTATCCACGACGAGGTGGAAACGAACGAGACGGTCGATGTAGGCGCCATCATTCTGGCGCCCGGTTACCAGATTTACAACGCCCATTTATCCCAGGAATACGGCCTGGGACGCTATCCAAACGTGGTTACTTCACTGCAGTACGAGCGTATGCTTTCCGCAAGCGGCCCGACCTATGGTCAAATAAAGCGTCCCTCAGACGGGGTCAACCCAAAGCGCATCGCTTTCTTGCAGTGCGTTGGCAGCCGCGATCAAGAGCACGACTACTGCTCCTCGGTATGCTGCATGTACGCCGCAAAAGAAGCCATTATGACCCTCGAACACGCCCGTACTGAAGGTCATAACGGCTCCGAAAACGGCGGGGTATCCTGCCAGGTCTTCTTTATGGATACACGTGCATACAGCAAGGGTTACGAAGAATACTACCGGCGGGCTGAAGAAAAATACGGCGTTCAATACACCCGCTGCCGCCTGAGCGATGTAAAAGAAGATCCAGACTCCCAAAACCTATTGGTGCGGTACAGCGCGCCCTACGAGGGCATGGTTGAAACAATCCATCAGGAGTTCGACCTGGTTGTACTCTCAGTCGGTATGGAGATATCCGAATCGGTTAAAGACCTGGGACGCCGGCTAGGTATCCAGCTCGATCCCTACGGTTTCTGCCACACCACGTTATTTCAACCGCTGCAGTCCAGCCGGAATGGTATCTATGTGGCGGGGCCATTCCGTGAACCAAAGGATATCCCGGAGACAGTCATCGAAGCCAGCGGCGCGGCAGCCAGCGCTGCCGAACTGCTGGCGCCTGCCCGCTACACACTGGCGCAGGTCGAGGAATACCCTCCCGAACGTGACGTGAGGAATGAAATGGCGCGTGTGGGGGTATTTGTATGCCACTGCGGCACTAATATCGGCGGATATATTGATGTGCCCGGCGTGGCTGATTACGCTCGTTCGCTGCCCCACGTTGTCCACGCTGAAGACAACTTGTATACATGTTCACAGGATGCGATTGCCCACATTATCGAGCAAATTGAAGGTTTAGAGCTTAACCGGGTCGTAGTGGCATCCTGTACCCCGCTAACCCACGAACCGCTCTTCCAGGACGCCCTGCGGCATGCTGGATTGAACCCGCACCTTTTCGAAATGGCAAACATCCGCAACCAATGTTCCTGGGTGCACTCCGATGATAAAAGCGCGGCCACCGAAAAATCGAAATCATTGGTCCGCATGGCAGTGGCGCGCTCGGTAAAACTCCAATCGCTGAAAGTGAGTGAAGTCCCCGTCAACAATACCGCCCTGATCATCGGCGGCGGCGCGGCTGGCATGACCGCCGCGCTTAGCCTGGCAGAACAGGGCTTCCCCGTGCACCTGGTAGAACGTGAGGACAAACTAGGCGGCAATCTGCGCTTCCTGCGCTACTTCATACCCACAAATGGAAACACAATGACCCCCCGCGAATACCTGGCGGAGATGGTTTCTAAAATCAAAGGACATCCATTAATCCAGGTACACACCAACAGCGAATTGCTTGAAACGGGAGGCTTCAAGGGTAATTTCACTTCCACACTGGTAGAAGATGGCGCATTTTGCAAGGTTGATCACGGCGCGATTATCGTCGCTACAGGCGGCGTTGAGTATAAAGGTACCGAATACGGCTGCGGTGACGACCCGCGCATTCTCACCCAGCTTGAATTTGAACAATTCCTGGCCGATGATCAGGAAATTGGAACCTTGAGCAGCGAATTACCTGATTCGGTGGTGATGATCCAATGTGTGGGACCCGCGGAGCATTTCTGCAGCCGCATATGCTGCTCGATCGCGCTGAAGAACGCCCTCAAGCTCAAGGAATTATCTCCGAATACGGATGTAACCATCCTGTACAGGGATATCCGCACCTTTGGTTTCAAAGAAAGGTTATATACCCAGGCCAGGGCGGAGGGCGTCAAGTTCATCCATTTTGATTTTGACGATAAACCACAGGTCTCCGTTAACGGAACAGACGCCAGATTGAGTGTATCGGTTAAGGATCCCATTTTGGATCGAGAATTCGTGCTGGAACCTGATATGATCGTATTGAGCACACCGGTCGTATCGCCGCCCGGCATGCGTGAGATCGCCAAGCGCCTTAAATTGTCGATCGACATGGACGGCTTCTTCCTGGAAGCGCACGTAAAACTGCGCCCGGTCGACTTCACCACAGACGGTATATTTATGGCCGGATTAGCGCACTATCCAAAATTCCTGGATGAAACCATAGCCCAGGCTAAAGCTGCCGCTTCACGAGCCGCCATCATCCTCTCCAAGAAGACCATGCTGACCAACGCCCAGGTGGCAGTTGTCGATCCGCTGTTATGCGTCGGCTGCCTGACTTGCGTGCGCATATGCCCATACGAAGTCCCGCGGGTGAGCGTTGATTTGACCGGTGTCGGAAATATTCTCGGGGCGGCTTACATCGAACCGGCGGTTTGTCACGGCTGCGGCTCGTGTGTTTCTGAATGTCCGGCCAGGGCTATTCAGTTGATGCACTCCACAGATGACCAGAACATGGTTAAGATTGACGCCCTGTTTGAAGTCCTAGAAGCTGAAGGTGGTTTTATACCCATCGAACAAGTCGAGATAAAGGGATGAGCGGAGATAATTCAAATCCTGAAATCGTTGCATTCTGCTGCCATTACTGCGCATACGCGGCTGCGGACCTGGCAGGCTCGATGCGGCTCGATTACCCGACCTCAATTAAAGTGTTCGAGCTGCCGTGCTCCGGCAAGCTGGATGTGCTTTACGTATTGAGAGCATTCGAGGACGGCGCCGACGGCGTAATGGTAGCGGGTTGACTGGAAGGCGACTGCCATTACCTGGACGGTAATGCCAATGCAAAGCGCAGGGTGGCAAGAGTAGCCGAGTTGCTTAACCAGATCGGCCTTGAACCGGAACGGGTTCGCATGTTCAATATTTCAGCTGCTATGGCCGGCGAATTTGTGGAAGCTGCAAAGCAGATGACAAGCACGATTGATGACCTGGGACCTAACCCGC
Organism: uncultured Chloroflexia bacterium; assembly: GCA_963753725.1. GTDB lineage: Bacteria > Chloroflexota > Anaerolineae > Anaerolineales > UBA4823 > CAVWDI01. Next base: position 102,316 of record CAVWDI010000029.1, read on the forward strand.
TCAGGATGATTGAATGAGGTATTAATCTATTTTTTGTGTAATTATCTGAGAATAAATTTGGAAAAAATAAGCATGGAGGTGGTCCTATGATCATCGCTGAACAAAAATCATTAGAAGAACTAAAAACGCTGATCGCTGATTTCGGAGAAAGTGCTGGTCGTCGGCTGCGGTACCTGTGTAACGGTGTGTTTCGCGGGCGGCGCGCGTGAAGCCGCCATCGTCGCTTCATCGCTGCGCATGTCGACCAAGCTGGATGGCAACAATAAACAGATAAGCGATGTAACTGTCCAGCGTCAGTGCGAATGGGAATACCTGGATCAAATCGCCGAACAGGTGGCGGACGTTGATGTGGTGCTCTCATTGGGCTGCGGTATTGGCGTCCAGGCAATCGCAGAACATTTTCCGGACAGCTGGGTGGTACCCGGATTAAACACTTCCTTTTTGGGCATTCCCAGCGAACAGGGTGTTTGGGAGGAGCGCTGTGCAGCCTGCGGTGACTGCATTTTAGGTCTGACCGGCGGTATCTGTCCGATCGCCCGCTGCTCCAAGTCGCTTCTCAACGGTCCTTGCGGTGGTTCGGAAGACGGGCACTGCGAGATCGACCCGGATACGCCCTGTGCCTGGCAGTTGATCTACGACCGTCTGAAGAGTAAGGATAAACTGCATGTCCTGCTCGAATTGCAGCCCCCCAAGAACTGGAGCACTTCGCGCGACGGTGGACCGCGTAAAATTGTACGTGAGGATTTGCGCTTATTGGAAGAGGAGGAATAGGTCATGGATGCCCAAATAATAGCAGAAGATAAAGAACGCACCAACGGCTACCTGTCTGGTTCAAACCTGGAAAAAATGCTACGCGCTGGACACTTCGTCGTGACCGGCGAGCTCGGACCTCCCCAGAGCGCGGATGGCGTGGTGATCCGTGAAAAAGCGGCTCTTTTGAAGGGTTTCTGCGATGCGGTTAACATCACCGATAACCAGACCGCCATCGTACGCATGTCCAGCATCGGCGCCGGCACCATCGTTGTCCAGGAAGGGCTCGAACCGGTCATCCAGATGACCTGTCGCGACCGCAACCGCCTGGCTATCCAGAGCGACCTGCTGGGCGCCCACGCCTTGGGTATGCGCAACCTGCTCTGCCTTACAGGCGATCACCAGTCCTTCGGCAATCACCCCAACTCGAAGAACGTGTTTGACCTCGATTCTGTACAGCTGCTGAAGCTGGTCACGGATATGCGCGATGACCGCATCTTCGAATGCGGGGAAGCGTTTAAGGGTATCGAACCGCGTTTCTTCATCGGCGCGGCTGCAGCGCCATTCGCCGACCCGATCGATTTCCGACCATACCGCCTGGCGAAAAAAGTCAAAGCGGGAGCTAATTTTATCCAGACACAGCTCGTCTATGATGTGGAAGCATTCAGCCGCTACATGGAAAAAGTGCGCGAATTAGAACTGCACGATAAGACCTACATCCTGGCTGGCGTGGGTCCGCTGAAAAGTCCCGGCATGGCGCGCTATATGAAGAACAGCGTCCCCGGCATCCTGGTCCCGGACGAAATCATCGCCCGTATGAACGAAGCCGGAGCGCCCTGGAAAGGCAAGAAGAAGGAAGAACTGACCAAAGAGGATAAAAAAGCCCGCTCTACTGCCTGGAAAGAGCAGGGTATAAAAATATGCATCGATCTTATCCAGAACCTGCGCGAGATTGAGGGCGTGGCCGGGGTGCATATCATGGCCATCGAATGGGAAGAAGCTGTCAAACCGATCGTTGAAGGCGCTGGGTTATACCCACGCCCCCATGTTGACTAGCCTTCTACTGCAAAGGTTTAATTTTATTGGTATTTAAAGATTACGTAAAACTGCCTCATCGATAGGAGACGGTATATGAATGAAGAGTTAAAACAGGGTACAAAGACCACCACCATTAATTCCGAGCTGGCCCAGCGCATTCAGGACGAACTTGGGCAAAACGTTTATTTATGCTACCAGTGCGTCAAGTGTTCCAGCGGTTGTCCGGTGGTGGAATTTTTCGATTGGCAGCCGAACCAGATCATGCGCGCCCTGCAGCTCGGCCAGAAGGATATCGCTCTGGAATCGCAAACCCCCTGGTTGTGCGCATCATGCCAAACCTGCACGACCCGCTGTCCGCAGGACCTGGATATCGCCGGCATTATGGATTTCTTGACGCGTGAAGCTTTAGAGAATGGTATAAAACCTCCGGTCAGCGAGGTGAAGGTATTCAATGACGCCTTTATGCGCGAGGTGCGTTTGTGGGGCAGATCATACGAGCCGGGGTTAATGGCCGAGATCGGTCTGCACAATCCGCGTGCGATGCTGGAAGATGTTGGTCTTTATACCCGCATGCTGAAAAAGCTGAAAGTGGGATTCATACCCAGTATTGGCCGCCCGCCGCGAAAAGTTAAACGCGTCCCCGGCGCATCCAAGGCGGTCGCCTATTATCCTGGCTGCTCGCTGGATACCACCGCCACGGAATTCAACGATTCAGCCAAAGCGGTGTGTGAAGCCCTTGACCTTAATCTGATTGAACCGCACGGCTGGGTATGCTGCGGCAGCAGCGCCGCCCACCGCTCCGATCCACAGGCCGCCTTAAAACTTCCGGTTGAGAACTTAGCCCTGATCGAACAGAGCGGTTTCAACGAAGTGACCATGCCCTGCGCAGCTTGTTTCAACCGCCACAAGGCCGCCCAATATGAAATCCACCACGATGAAAGTCACTGGCAGGAAATGGACGAGCAGTTAGGGTTCCACTTCCAGGACTCTGTTGAAGTAAACACACTGGTCGAAACCATCAACAAACACGTCAGCAGTGAGAAAATCGCCGCCAAAGTGAAGAAATCCCTGGAAAACTTGCGGGTGGTCTGTTACTACGGCTGCCTGCTTACCCGGCCTCCCCAGGTTACCCAGGCGGAAAATCCTGAAAATCCGACCGACATGGACGAACTGGTTTCCAGCCTGGGCGCGGAAGTGGTGGACTGGTCTTATAAAACCTGCTGCTGCGGAGCGGCGCACTCCCTGACCAGACCGGATATCGTCATCAAACTGAGCGGTAACCTGGTGCGTGAAGCCCGTAAAGCAGGCGCGGATGTAATCGCAGTCGCCTGCCCGTTGTGCCACATGAATCTGGATGCACGCCAGTTCCAGATGGAGGTGGATGAGCCCATGCCAATCCTGTTTTTCACCCAGTTGATGGCGCTGGCGCTTGGGCTGCCGGAAAAAGAAGCCGTCTTACACAAGAACCTGGTTGACCCACGCCCTCTTTTGAAAGAAAAGGGGATCATTAACTAATTTTTTTCTCTGATCAAAACACTACAATTTTCACTCCGCCTGGATATGATATCCAGGCGGTTTTTTCTTTGTGGAGAGTGGGAAGCCCCCTCCATTTTAGCCTAGAATAAGACCTCACAGATCTCGGAGACCTGTGAGGTCTTATGATTGATATAGACAGCATTTGGAACCCGGGAAAGATCAAGACCAGCTAAAGGCTGCGATCCGTTGCTATAGTATGTGTATAAATTCGGCTGGATATCAACAAAAAAAGCGGACTTTACTCCCTCAAAAAATTCGAGAGAAAAGTCCGCTTTGCATTCCTGGCAATTTGCAGTACAGGTTTTAATCCTCCAAAGGGGGGCATCCCTGCCTGCGGGAGAATTTAATAAGCGCCAGTCACAATGGATGACAAGGACTTATTTAATGGTTCGCTGAGTAACAAACCATTAAGGCTGGTAAATCCGGGTTTCCGGTTTAAAAGCCGCCCACGAGAACCAGAAATGGTTGACCGAAACAACCGGTTCCAGTTGGGTCCCTTCCAGTTTTCCGCTTTCCGCCTGCCCTGAAATATTCCACTGGCTGGCGGTCAAATCGTCGATAATATTTTCGCCATTATAACTGAACGTCAGGCTCTGCCCATCCACAACGCGTGAGAAAGCATTAGCAGTACCAACGTCCCTTCCTTCTGCTAACACGCTGCTGTCTAATGCGGAGGCTGTTCCCTCTTCCCAGAAAACGACAATATCTTTCCCGCCGACGGTATCATTCGCCACCCGGATTTCTTCCAGGGTTAGATACGGATATGCAGCCGCTTCACCGCCTAAATCCACAGTCAGCACACGCGCTACCGCGGGAAGTTCATCGGGCGTGCTGGAGCCCCGGTAAAGGAAAGGAGAGCTGTTGATATTATCATACCCAGCGTAAGGGTTCTGCCCATATGCCCTTTGAAAACCGGTCTCTTTCGAGAGTACATCCGCCATTGGATAGCTGTTTTTGAATTCTTCCCATGAAATGAGCGCCGCGGGCAGGAAGGTCAGCTGTTCACCGGTTAATTCTCCAGCGACCGCCTCACCTGAAGCCTGCTGCCACCATGTCTCCGTCTGGCGGTCATACATGATTAAATTACTGAAGCGCAGACGGCCGGTAGTGCCGAAATCTAATACCTCACCATTTAAAGTCCGTTCAAACGCGATTCCGGTGTTGCACAAGGGGCAGAATGTCACCGTTACCGGTTCACCCCCCAGGACATCGTTTACAATCTCGTGCCACATTAATATCTGGATCGGATAAGCGCGTGCGCTTTCGCCAGACTGCAGCAGGATAACGGGTTCAAGCGCTTCTATCCACGCGTCAGCTTCATCAATGCTCACATATTGGGGGTTGTCAACGGCAGGGATACCATCCTTGGGAGGACCTCCGGATAGCACCTCGGAATAAGGGATAGAGTGTATGCTGAAGTTTGTGCTGAATTGGGTGCCGGCGCCCGAAGGAGGTTCTTCGTTTGGATCCAAGAATTCGACTTCGACGCTTTGCCCGGGTTGTTCTGAAGCCTCCGTTTCAGTTGGCGGCGCTTCAGGGGATTTTGCAGTTGTACCTTCCTCTGGGACAGTTTCTTCCACAACTACTTCACCTGTCTCTTTTACTTGCTCTTGAGCGCTTTCAGAGGCTTCATCCACATCCGGCGCAACCTGGATAGCGCTGGTGCATGCCGCCAGCACCAGCACGGATATTGCCATAACTTTCAGGATCGATCTTGTTATATAACTCATGGATTTTTCTCCATATCTAAATAAAATTGGATTACGCAAATATTGACTGCTGATTATTAGACGCAATTCGCTCCTGGAAAATTACGGTGATTAACGATATCTAATTACCCCCCGCAAAATTAATTCAGATATATGTTTGTTGATTATGAAAGTCGCCGGAGATTAACCAATTATAATTTACACAATGGAATTGCACTTGCACAAACTACATCTGATCCGGATTATGTATCAATAATCTGGATATATTGGTTTGAATGGTTTTATAATTACACTGGCTGATACGACCTAACTCTGGAAAGTACTCCAATCTGTTGACCAAACTGATGATGGGATCGAAAGATGAACACAAATGATTGCGTACCATACAAAAGAAAACCATTGTATTTGTTGCTAACAATACCTATGATCCTCTTGTATGTGTTAATTGCGTTTTTACTCTGGCAAATCCATATTGGATTTTTTATTATCTACATTTCCTTGTTTGTATTCGTAGCGCTGTCCATGAGTTATGTCTGTATGTATTGGCAGTGTCCATATATTGGCAAGTTCGCTCCCTGTGTGGGAGGATTTTGCCTTCCCTCAAGTCAAATAGCCAGGTTGTTCAAAAATGCAAAAAGGTCGGAGGCTCGATACAAATTATTTCTAACGCTTGCGTATGTGAACTTTTTTGCGATCATACTTTTCCCGATGCCTTTTTTATACCTGCATAACTCTGTATATCTGCTGGTGTATATTGGTATAGTGGTTGTTTACGCTTCAGTATTCACGCTGTTTATTTGCCCGGTATGCGGCACAAGACATGTCTGCCCAGGGGGGCAGACAGCAGTCAAAATTAGGAAAAATTTTGGATCTTAATCTTCAATACACAATTCTGTGGATTGGTTGATCTCACCTGCCCGCATCTTAAATGCTAATTTAATCCAGCGTCCTCATCAAACTGCATCTCTACCAGCATCCCATCGAGCGCTTTCTGCAGTTCGCTGTTCTCATCCTTAATCTTAAGGGCGACCTCGTCCAGTGGGATAATCTCCTTTTCCGAAAGATCGCGGCGTTTGAATTCGACCCCGCCCGCCTCAAGCGAACGGCTGCTTACCGTAACACGAATAGGCAGCCCGATCAGATCCGCATCGTTGAACTTCACTCCCGGACTTTCCTGGCGGTCATCATACAGCACCTCAATACCGGCAGCCTGAAGATCAGTGTACAGTTTTTCTGCCGTATCAGAATTTTCCGATGAACCTTTGCCAGCCAATATTACCAGATGGACCTGGTAGGGGGCAACAGAAACCGGCCAGATTAATCCATATTTGTCATGGTACTGCTCAGCGACACAGGCCAGCAGGCGGCCGCTTCCTATGCCGTAGGAACCCATGACGACCGGCTTCGAATTCCCCCTCCGCGTCCAGGTAATATGCTCCCAAGGCTTCGGTGTAACGCGTTCCCAGCTTAAAGATATTTCCGACTTCAACGCCGCGCGCAGCTGTCAAGGTTCCATCGCACTTCGGGCAGGCATCCCCCTCACGCGCGGCCGCAATGTCCATGACGATATCGGCCTCATAATCTCGCTTGTAATTCACATTGCGCAGGTGGTAACCATCCTCATTCGCGCCGGCGACCAGGTTCGGGGAATCCGGGATAATATCGTCAACCACTACCAGCGCCTGCTTCAAGCCCACCGGTGATGCATAACCAGGCACAGCGCCGGCCGCGACAATCTCAGCTTCTGTCGCCGGACGCAGTTCTACCGCTTTGATAGCATTCATGAGCTTGGTCTCGTTCAGTTCCATGTCGCCTCTCACAACTGCAAACACGAATTGTTCCCTGGATTCATCTCCGTCTGTAAGCTTGGCCGTGAAGAAAACCGCCTTGGCCGTCTTCGACTGGGGGATTTCCAGGAAGTCTGCCAGGTCTTCAATCGTTTTCGCATCCGGCGTTGCTACCTTCTCCACCGGCAATAAATCTTCCTGCTTCGTTGGTGGTTTCCGGAAAACCGCGATCTGCCGGTTAGAGGCATACCCGCACGAGTCGCAGATCATTATCGTGTCTTCCCCAACCGGCGTCAGGTACATATACTCGTGCGCCATACTGCCCCCCATCATGCCGACGTCCGATGCAACCGCGATTACCGGCAGTCCGCAACGGTGGAATATGTTGAAATATGCCTGGTAATGGGCGCGGTACTGTGCATCAAGACCTTCCATATCGGCGTCGAGGGTATAGCTGTCCTTCATGGTAAATTCGCGCACCCGGATCAATCCTGCCCGCGGGCGAGGATCATCGCGCCATTTGGTCTGGATGTGATAAATCATCATGGGAAGCTGGCGGTAGGAATGCACTTCTTTGCGAACCAGGTCAGCGACCACCTCTTCGTGGGTCATTGCCAGTACCATATCACGCCCAGTGCGGTCCTTGAACCGGCCCATCTCGGCGTCGATCTCATACCAGCGCCCTGTTTCCTGCCAGATCTCTGCCGGGTGCACAACCGGCATGGTGACTTCCTGCCCATCTATCGCATCCATCTCCTGACGGATGATATTCTCAATTTTTGTCAGCGACCGGCGTCCCAGCGGCAGGTAGCTGAAGATACCTGCAGCAAGCTGTCGGATGAAGCCCGCTCTCAGTAGAAGTTGATGGCTGGGAATTTCAGCCTCAGAGGGGTTTTCCCTCATGGTCTGGCTGAATAGTTTGCTCATTCTCATGATCGTCCTCCAACGTAATTTGATTGAAATATCTGAATAATGGATAATCCTATAATAACTGCTGCCATTTGCACTTAAAAAATTTACCCTCCGGCCGGCTTTCGGTCAAGAGGGTTTATCTAACGAAACAATTTATTACTTTTATTCTCACCCATAACGACCGAAAGCCCATATAGGGCTGGACGGGACTGGGAATGGTAATTGTGCGAGCGAGATTTTTGTAGTGCTCATGCGCCAAAGTGTACCATCTACCCGGAGCATGTCAAGGATATCGCCTTATAAAACCTGCTATTTATATATATTTTTGTTTTTCCGGGTAAAATTCGCCATCTTGAGATACAAGTGGTTTCTGGTATGATATATCCCCTTGGGGTTCAATGGAATTTCAAAGGTATTTACATGAACAAGTATACCCCCAGGAATAAATCACAATATTCCATACACTGGCATATCATTCAACCACAAATAAAATACTATGGCAAAAAACCAATCAAAAGACAAAAATGAAGAAACGCTTCAGGACGATCAACCAAAAACCTTCACTCGAGCCACGCGTGGTCCATCCCTGCGGGACATCTTCAAACCGCGGCCAAATAAATTTCTTTCATTGATCGCCGAACAGGCTTCACAGACTTTAAAAGGTCATGAATTACTGAAGGAATTCATGAGTTCTGAGAGCCATGAAGCCGCCACGCTGTTGACGCAAATTGAAAAAGAGGCCGATGAGATAAGGCGCATCTTGATCGATGAACTGAACCGCACCTTTGTAACGCCTATCGATCGCGAGGACATCTTCGCCCTCTCAAGGGCAATCGATGATATGCTGGATTATGCTTTTTCAACGGTGGACGAGATGGAAATACTGAAAGTTAATCCAACCGAACATATGGTGCGCATCGCCTCTCTCCTGCGAGATGCGGCTTTTGAAATACACCTGGCCACCCTGCGCCTGCAAAAGAATCCAAACGTGGCCATAGACCACGCCCAGAGAGCAAAAGCGCTCGAAAACCGGGTTGAAACGGTATACAGAGAAGCCCTGGCGGAGCTTTTTAAAGGGCCGGAGGACGTGAAACACATCGTAAAGATGCTCAAGAAACGCGAGGTCTACCGTCACTTAAGCAACGCTGCCGACCGGGGTGATGATGCCGGAAATATCATTTCTGACATCGTTGTCAAGATGACATAACCGGTAGTACAAAAATTCATGGACTTTACACTTATCCTGTTGATCGTATTAGCCGTTGTGTTCAACTTCATCAACGGCGTTCATGATTCAAGCAATATCGTCGCTACTATGATCACATCGCGCGCTTTCCACCCGCGCGTGGCTTTGGGCGTCACGGCAATCGCCAGTTTCGTCGCGCCGTTCCTGTTCGGCGTGGCTGTCGCAACCACCATCGGCGCCGATATTGTGGATGCCAGTGAAATAAACAACGCGGTCATCATCGCCGCTTTATTGAGCGCCATCATATGGAACCTGGTAACCTGGTATTTCGGTCTGCCCAGTAGTTCTTCGCACGCATTGATTGGAGGGTTGGTCGGGGCAGTGCTTATCGCTGGCGGTCCAGATGCAATTTACCGTGAAGGCCTGATTATCGTGCTGCTGGCCCTATTTTTATCCCCAATTTTTGGATTCGTACTCGGGTTTTTCTTCACAAAACTGGTATTGTTTCTCTCGCGGGGCGCAACCCCGCGCATCAACTGGTTCTTCAAGCGCTCGCAGTTAATAACCGCTGTTACGCTGGCATTCAGCCATGGTACCAATGATGCCCAGAAGACAATGGGGATAATTACATTGGGTTTGGTAACCAGCGGTGTGATCGAGACTTTCTATGTACCGTTGTGGGTGATCGCCCTCAGCGCTTCGGCAATTGCCCTGGGCACTGCTATGGGCGGATGGCGCCTGATCAAAACCCTGGGTGCCAGGTTCTTTAAGGTTAAACCAATTGACTCTTTTAGTTCCCAGGTGACTTCCACATCGGTCATCCTGGGCGCTTCAATTCTCGGAGGTCCAGTAAGCACAACCCAGGTTGTCAGTTCTTCGATTATGGGGGTCGGTTCCGCGGAACGGCTGAGCAAGGTGCGTTGGGGTGTGGCAGGTGATCTCGCTATCGCCTGGTTGATCACCCTCCCGGTAACCGCCCTACTGGCTGCTGGCATTTATTGGGTAATTGTTCAGTTAGCGCTATTATAAGGAAGGATAATACGCCACCAAAGGAGAACAAAATGAACGATGAGATCGTTAGAGAACAACTTCTTTTCCTGCTGCGCGGCGGCGGAGCTCACATGCCATTCGAGCAGGTTATAGCTGATTTCCCGCAGGAATATTGCAACAGCAAACCCCCCAACCTCACTTACAGCTTCTGGCACCTGCTGGAACACATCCGCATCGCCCAGGAGGATATCCTCGAGTTTATCCACAATCCGGACTATATATCACCCAAATGGCCCGAGGGTTACTGGCCGGCGCAGGATGCGCAAGCCAGTGAAGTTGAGTGGGAAGCTACCATAGAAAAAATCCGTACTGATATGAAAGCATTCCAGGTACTGGCTGGTGACCCGCAGGTTGACCTTTATGCCCCCCTGCCGCACGCAAGCGACTACACCATTTTTCGTGAGATTCTGGTAGTTGCAGACCACAACGCCTACCATATCGGGGAGTTTGGTATCCTCCGGCAGGTTATGGAACTGTGGTAACTTCTACCTATCAGCCCCGCTCTTCTTCTCAAAATTCACCGGCAGTCTGATCTCGAAAGTCGTTTTTCCAGGTTCTGAAGTGAACTGCAAATTCCCCCGGTGCTTCTGTACAACAATATTGTAGCTGATATCCAATCCTAAACCAGTCCCCACCCCCGGAGGCTTAGTGGTAAAGAACGGGTCAAAAATTTGTGATTGTATCTCCTTCGGAATCCCTTCGCCGCTATCCTCTATCTCAACCACCACCCAGTCTTTATCTTGGTGAGTACGCAGGGTTAATTCTCCTCCCCATCCATGGCGTCTATGGCGTTATCGATCAGGTTCGTCCACACCTGGTTGAGTTCACTGCCGTACGCCTGTATCAAAGGCAGGTCGGGCGCGTAAGCCTTGCTGACCGTAACCCCTGATTTGAGCTTGCTGGCTAGGATCACCAGCGTGTCATCCAGCCCCTGGTGGATATCCACGTTCTGGACCGGCGCCTGATCCAGGTAGGCGTACGATTTGAGCGCTTTAACAATTTCCGAAATGCGTCCCGCACCTAACCCGACACTGCGTACCAGGCTGTTGACGGAATATACCGCGCACATCCAACCCAGGATATATGAAAACTGTCCATCTTCAAAGGCGTCATTCATCTTTTGAAGATCAGGTACAGCCAACGACAAATCCACAAGTACGGGAGCAAGTTCCCAGGGCTCATCAATCCCAATACCAAATAACCAGTCCTCAATTTCTTCCTGCAAATCACTGCGAACCAGGGAATCAATTTGAGGCGGATGGGCAGCGCTCTCTTTAGCCAGTGTATACGCCTGCGAAATAATGGTTTCTTGCTCCGCAGAAAACTGCATATCTTTAAGTCCCGCTTCCGCCTGGACAAAACGCTCCAGCGCCTCATCCAGTTGGTCTGCGGCACGTTTAACAGCCGCGGCGGGGTTGTTAAGCTCGTGCGCCACGCCGGCAGTCATGGTACCCAACTGGGCCATTTTTTCGCTCTGGCGCAGTCTTCCCTGGGTGCTGCGCCAGCGTGTCAGAATGGTCTTGAATAATGCCTGGGCTGCGGAAGGGCTGGTGGCGATCAGGTGGTCGAGCTGGTCCTTTGTAATCGTAAAGAGTGTGCTGTCCGTGCGAGCGCGCACTCCTGCCATGCGCGGATTCTCCTCCAGCAGCGCCATCTCTCCGATCACTTCGCCCGTGCTGCGTACAGCCAGCAGCATCTCACCATCCGCGCCAGACTTGACGATTTCCAACTGGCCTTCTTTTATCACATAAGCCCTGTCCCCCAGGCTGTTTTCAGTGAATAACACATCTCCAGCCGCTATATTAGTGGTTTCAATTAAGCCGCACAGCTGCCACAAATCATCTTCGGGCATCTCAGAAAACAATGGGATCTTTCGTAAAAAATTAAACATTATACGGATTTCAAATACTGGTGAACGAAATTGACCGCAATAGCGCCCTCGCCAACCGCGGATGCGACCCGCCTGACCGCGCCCTGCCGTACATCACCGGCCGCAAAAATTCCCGGCACGCAGGTCTCTAATAAATAAGGGTCTCGTTTCAAAGGCCATTTATTGAGCTTATCCTCTCCATGAAACAGGTTCGGTCCGGTGACGATAAAACCAGTCCGGTTGCGTTCGACAATACCATCAACAAATCCGGTATGCGCTACTGCTCCGATAAAAACAAACATGGCCGGAGTTTTAACCGTCTGAACTTCTTCGCTGGTTTTGTCCTTGATATCGATCGCTTCCAGGCTGCGCTCGCCGTGCACACCCACCACTTCGGTGCTGGTTTTTATTTCAATATTGGGCGTGGAGTTGATCTGGTCGACCAGGTACTGCGACATGCCTGTTTCGAGCGAAGCCCCACGCACCAGCATGGTCACTTTACTGGCGTAGCGGGAGAAGAACATGGCCCCCTGCCCGGCCGAATTTGCGCCGCCCACAACATGCACGTGCTCACCTCGGTAATAGGCTACTTCCGTCAGCGCGGCGCCGTAATACACGCCTGCGCCAGTAATCGCATCCGCCCCAGGCACGTCCAGTTTGCGAACCGTTACTCCGCTGGCGATGACCATTGCTTTGCAGCTCAGTTCAGAACCATCTGCCAGCGTAACAATCCGGTATTGGTCTTCGACCTGTACGCCGGTCACTTCCTGGGTCAATAGGATCTCGGCTCCCAGACGTTTCGCCTGGGCCGTCGCCCGCCGGGCTAAATCCGAACCGCTGAGACCTTTTGGGAAACCAAGGTAGTTTTCGATCCTGGAACTGGTGCCAGCCTGGCCGCCGGTGGCTGCTTTTTCGATCATCACCGTACGTAAACCCTCCGACGCCCCGTACACCCCCGCGCCCAGACCTGCGGGTCCAGCACCGATGATGATCAAATCGTAGTATGGCTGTGTCGCTTGTGTCTGCAGTCCAACTTTCTCCGCCAGCTGGCGCGTATCCGGTTCAACCATCCTGCTCCCATCCGGGAAGAAGACCACCGGCAGGCGCCCCTGACCTTCGGTAACCGAATCCACAAGCTCCTTTGCGTTCTCATCTGCTTCGATATCCAACCATTTATACGGGATCAGGTTGCGCGAGAGAAAATCTTTCACGTCATGGCTCTTGGCTGACCATAAAGTGCCTGCCACACGGATACCTTCAAACGGGAGCTCAACCGTTGCATGCCAATCTTCCAACAGGTCATCCAGGATAGGATATAAATTCTGCTCGGGCGGGTCCCAGGGTTTCATCAGGTAATAATCCAATTCAACTTCGTTGATGCTCGAAATGGCGGCTTCTGTGTCAGCGTAAGCGGTCAGCAGTACTTTGCGCGCCTGGGGAAACACTTTGCGCGCCTCCACCAGGAACTCGGTGCCGGTCATTTCCGGCATACGCTGGTCAACCAGGTAAAGGGCAACTTGCTGCTCGCGTTTCTTTAATTCCTGGGCGGTGTTCAGCGCTTCCATTCCGTTACTCGCTTTTATGATGCGATAATCTCCGCGGTAATGACGGCGCAAATCGCGCTCTACCGCGTCCAGGACTCCCGCTTCGTCATCTAATGTCAATATTACTGGTTTTGCCATTCCTCTCCTCTATCTGCTTTCTTCAACTTCCTCAATACCATACCACTTTTTTCTCAACCATCACTCAGGATAACCCTTACTGGTGTTGTTCTGAGTTATGTCATCTGTAATTTGGGATCCTCTATCTTGCTCGATATATATTCCACGATTTCTTTACCTTCATGGCGCAATTCTTCAGCTTTAACTTTATTATTATTTCGTTTTTCAGTTTCAACCAACGCCGCCAGGACAAACAGGGCGCTTCTGCGCGAACCTATAGAAACTGCCTCATTATAAGCATTATACAAAACATAACACCCATCATCTAATCTGTATGGTTCAATCAGCGCTCTGCCTTTTTCCATCAGAAAATCAGGAAGGAACAAGCGGAAATGGAAATCCTTCATACTGTCGATCGCTTCCTGGCTGAGTTTCAACGCGGACTGATACTCCCCGCTGTGGATGGTAATCGTATTGAGAATGTGCGCCAGCAGTGGACCCATATATTCGTCCATCACATTTAAACAGCAGCTGCAGATGTTCTCATCAAGCAGCTCATAGGCTTTATGACTATCGTCCCCGAAATGCAAGAACAATCCATCCCACATAAACCCGTATTCGGTGAAACGGTTTTGTTTTTCAAGCTTTTTGCGGAGTTCAACATCCCATCCATTCTTCCGGATCGAATCGTTCAGCCATGGCTGTAGAACCAGCCACGTCGCAGAATAAAATGGTAAGCACGCGCCTTTCACCCTGTACACTGCGTGCGCTCCTTCCTCCGTTTGCCCCTTTATTCATAATCCCCCGTTATCGTATCGTCTTGCTGTATGGGTGGTGTATCCGAGCTAAGAGGGCCATATCATCACTTCGTCTGTGTAACACCAGATCCACTCTTCACCGGGCTCGAAAGAGGTCACCATTGCATGGCCAGTTTCTTTAAAATGTGCAGTCGCGTGCTTGTTCTTGGAATTATTGCAGCAGCCAACTTTTCCACACAGCAGGCACAATCTCAAATGCACCCACTCATCACCAATCTTGAGACATTCTTCGCAGCCTTCGGTCGTCGATGGGGAAACATCCTGGATCATGTCGATATGTTGGCAATCCTCTTCCATCTCTACCTTTCCAGTGCGTGCCTTTTTGATCATCTCTTTGTACAACTCATTCACAAACAAATCCTCCTAATAATATCTATTATACCCATAATTTCTCCTGACTAAATTTGATTCTTTTAATAAAAAAAATTTCCCGGTGGAGATTGCTTCCGGGAAATTCGCTTTATCTGACCGTTCCTTTTGATATTTTGTTTCGATCCTATCCGATATGGTGATTTGCATATTCATCAAGCAATCGACGTATCATTCGCTGGTAAGATACATTAAATTTGTCTGCCTCGTGTTTAAAGAATTCAACACTGGATTTGCTCAGTGCAATAGTTACTTTTATGGTTTCTTCTCTGAAGGCCAATTCTTCAGGTGAAGGAAGAAAATCTTCAATCACGCTAACATCTCCCATGGGTTCATCACTATACCTGATTTTGTTCTTCATCTATTTGTTTCCGCCTGCGCCTCGGTCAGCTTAAAAACTTTATCCCCCTTGCGCACCCGCATGTCAACTTTCAAAGCTATCTCCTCTCCTTTCCCGGCGCTCTCAACCTGTTCGTGCTCAATTTGTATCGATTTTACTTTCTGACAGAAGTCTGTTAAGCCTCCCAGGAAATGAACATCATCGCCAACCTGGATCGTATCGGATAACTCTATCACTGCCACACATAAACCATTGTAAAAATGCGTTACCTCACCTATCTTTTTGCCGTCCATTTTTAACCTTCTCCTCTCCTGGAACCTGTGAACAAAAGACTAATTATTAGCTCCCGACAGTGCAATGAATAATGATAAAGGAGATTGATCAGTTATAGATTGGTTTCATTTTTAAGAAAGAATTTTCCTGCAGGCAAGATATTTAGGTATCACGGCGACCAACCTGGTAAGATAACCCCATATCATCCCATCTTAATACATGAACTTGTATTTTATATACTGATATTTTAAAGATAATCCATAATGATTAATGACCTATTTATCCAAGCTCGCAATTCAATAATCAACCGCATCACAGGTGTACATACGGACCTGGTTTTGAACGCTTCCAGGATCAGCTTAGAAAATTTTTCAAGCAGAGATGCGGCGGCTGAAGTCAAAATGGCCATGGACCAATTTAAGATGGCAGCCATGGATGAAAATGGTTACCAGGTTAATTATGCTGAACTGCGCGGGAGCAGGGCTTATGACGAGTACCGGAATTACTGCTCACCGCGTTTGAGAAATTTCGATCCTGCTCTGCTGAATACACAAGGTGAACGCTTTGCTTTCTGGATCAACCTGTACAATGCTCTGGTATTGGATGGGGTCATTAATTTTAAGGTGAATAGCAGTGTAACCGAAACCAGGTTGGGAATATTTTCGTTTTTCCGCAAGGCCGCCTACAACGCGGGTGGGGAGCGTTTGAGTTTGGATGATATCGAACACGGCCTGCTGCGCGCCAACCGCGGTTTCCCCTACCTGCCGGGCCCGCATTTCGCATCCAATGACCCGCGCCTTGAATGGGCAGTGGGTGAATTGGACAACCGGGTCCATTTCGCGCTGAACTGCGCCAGCCGCTCCTGCCCACCCATCCGGGTTTACACTCCCGAATTGATCGATGGACAGCTGGATATGGCCAGCCGGAATTTCGTGGATGGGTCCACCAGGATTGATCCTGTTTCTTCAAAACTGGTTATCTCAGCCATATTCAACTGGTACAAAGGGGATTTCGGCGGTAAAGAGGGCGTGATCGATTTTATCCTGAAACACCTTCCCGATGATGATCGACGCCAGTTGATCGAAGAGGACCGCCGCACGCTGCGCCTGAGCTATGAGCCCTATGATTGGGGCTTGAATACATATATCAAACCACAGGGAGATTTGGAACAAGCGCAGATCAATGAAATTGCGGGGAAAAAATAAAACGACAGGGTAAGTTGAATGCCTGAGACGTGGCTTTCTTTGGATTTTTACGTGTGATTATTGTGTGGGGTTTAATTGATTCTCCTTCTTCACCTTCATCCAGCATAACTATCTCAACGCCCACTCACCAGGGTCTCTCACAAGTTCGAGATTAAAAATCCCTCCTTCGTCCCTAAAAAACATCGGGGTTAAAATCGGGATGACATAAATGTCCAGGGTAACAAACGTAATAACCATTACACTACTCGGATTCAATCCTGCAAACATCGTTTCTGAAAGCACAAATTCCAAAGTGTATAATCCTCAATATAGTTGGATCGGCAAATATGCATGAAATCGAATTATATATCTCCGTCTTCTTCCGCATGGCGCGGCCACTGCAGCTGCTGTCAATCGACCTTGTGTATCTCTTCGGCATCATTATCGCGGCTGCTAGTGGGTGGGCTTATGATTTTGAGGCGATTATCATTGGGTTCCTGGCATTGATGCCCATCAGCGTAAGCATTCATTACGCAAACGAATACGCTGATTATGAAACAGACTCGCTCACTACCCGCACCCCCTACTCTGGCGGCAGCGGAGCGCTCCCAGAAAGTGGCTTGGCGCCCCGTATCGCATTGATTGGAGCATGGGCAGTCTTATTGATAGGAAGCCTTACTGCACTAGCAGGAGCCATTTCTGGAATTTTAGCGTCAACAACCTTAATTATCCTGGCTGTTGGTGCGTTTTTCGGCTGGAAGTATTCACTGCCACCGCTCAAATTAGCCTGGCGTGGTTACGGCGAATTTACCAACGCTGCGTTGGGGGGTGTGCTGCTCACCATTTATGGATATTCCACCCAGACAGGCAAGGTCGATGGATATATTCTACTGGCAACTATCCCTTTTGGAATGTTGGCTTTTAACAACCTGCTGGCAGTCACATGGTCCAATCGAGGTGCAGACGCCAGTGCAGGCAAAAACACCCTGGCTGTGCAGTTAAATCAGAAACATCTGCGCCTGATTTATACGTTCGTCGCTCTGACCGCTTATCTATTGCTAGTATTTCTTCACGAGGGAATATTCCCACCCATAGTGGCAGCAGCCGGGTTCGCGGCGCTTCCTCTTACCTTGTGGGCCGGTGGCGTATACACACGCAAACAATCACCTTTTCCTTCTGTAGCCGCCATGATGGTTTTCCTTATCGCCCAGACCATCGCCTGGTGGACACTTATCTAACCGCCCACCAGAGTGGTGGAAGCGCCGAAAATTGTTTTATTAACCCACAAATAGATATTGAAGTTGCCTGGGCTGGTAAAATTTTTTCTCTTCAGCCAATCTTCTCACAGTAAGATTCCACAAAATACCCACGTCAAATATATGCAGGCGATGCTGCCGCATCCATATAATTACCGGCAAAATATCGCCTGAATAATTTCAATTATCCCTTCGAACGGAGGCTGTATGGATATCGGAACAATCGGATTTATCGGCTCTTTTGTTGCCGGAGTGCTCTCGTTTTTATCCCCCTGCGTATTCCCGCTCATCCCCGCCTACCTGGCCCAATTGACCGGGATGTCATTCGATGAACTGACCGGAGAACAGGACAACCAACAGCGCCGAACACTGATGGTCAACGCACTCTCATTCGTAGTCGGACTGGCGCTTGTGTTTACAATTTTCGGCGCTTCCGCCACTTTGGTGGGCGGTTTCCTGCTCGACAACCAGGTGCTGGTTAGCCGCTTTGCAGGTGTGATCATCGTGGTGTTCGGTCTGCACATGCTGGGCGCCATCCAGATACCCTGGCTGCTGCGAGAAGCGCGCCTCGATGCGGCGGATGCACGCGGCAAAGCTGCCGGCCCGGCAGGTTCGGCTTTGATGGGCGCCGCTTTCGGTGTGGGTTGGACACCCTGTATCGGACCAGTACTGGCATCCATCCTGGTCATCGCCAGCCAGGCGGACACGGTTTTCGCCGGTATGGGGATGCTGTTAGCTTATGCGCTCGGTCTGGGATTACCTTTCATCCTGATGGCGCTTGGCTTAAACCGGGCCGCCGGACGTAAAACGATTACCTCAATTAAAAAATATATCCCGCAGCTCACTGCTGCCAGCGGCGCGCTGCTGGTTGCTATGGGACTGCTGGTGTTCACCGGCAACCTGATCCAGATCAGCAATTGGATCACCAAAAACTTCGGGACCGGATTGACCCTATAAAAGGCGGCATATAAATATGAAAACTTTATGGAAACCAATTGTCATTATCCTTGTCGTCTGTATCATGGCTGTGGACGTATTTCTCGACCAACGCACAAACGCTCAGGCTGAAGTTGTGACCTTGGCCGGTTCGGATTTAACTCTGCCTGTGGGAACCAGAATTGGTGAACTGGCTCCAGATTTCAACGGAACCACGCTTGAAGGTGATACGGTCCGCCTCAGCGACCTGCGTGGCAAAACGGTTCTGATAAACGTGTTCGCATCCTGGTGCGGACCCTGCCGGTTGGAAATGCCGCACCTTGTCCAGTTATCGAACGAATTAGATCAGGATGAAGTGGTCTTTGTGGGTTTGAACCTTCAAGAGAACCCGGATTCCGTTACGACTTTCAGAGATGAATTCGGCATCGACTTCCCCCTGGTGCTGAATGAAGACGGTCAACTTACCAATGGCCTCTATACCCCCATCGGACTTCCCACCAGTTGGTTTATCGATCGGGAGGGTGTGGTGCGCTACGTGTTCTCCGGCGCCATGACCAGAGAAGTACTTGAGAACGTGCTGGATGACGTCATCGCGGGGCGTGAACCAGCTCCTTTCAAAACATAATATACCGATTCACTTTCTCTCGACAATATAAATAGCTCCATCCGAAAAAGCGGTGATAAGTCTTAGATTGGCAACTTCTTTCAATTCATCTATATTAAACAGGAAAGTGTGCTCATGCCTGTCGAACCAGACAAGCCGGGCATTATTTTCAACCGGCCAGGAACCATCGAAGTTTGAAATTTCGTTCACCGTCTCACGAGCGTTGAAGCGCGTTTAATGGGGCTCACTTTGGTTACAAGACCTGCCAGAATATCAACCGCGTCCGGATGATTGGTATAGATTGTATACTGCGTTACAGCATCTTGATGCTGTATCAGATACTGCATTAATTCGCTGTTCCTCCATAATTCTGTGTTGTATCCCACTCCATTGGACAGCCGCTTCGCTTCCGCCAGGATGTTACTATCTAAAGGATATACCAGCCAGAGTAAAATGCCAATAATCAGGGTGGCATTCGCTATCACCGGGACATATCTTCCTTGATGCCTCTCTGAAATACCTTTCACAAATGTATTAAAAGCGACCAGCAAGAGCAAAGTCAGCGGCACATATGCGGGAGATAACAATCTATCTCCAATGCCGTCGGCTGCCGATACGGTCGATAAGATTACAAGCGCGGTTAAGTACATTATCGTAAACAGGACCATTGGGTCTTTAAAAAGGCGCATAATTTTATTTGTACCCCCAGCGCCTTTCAGACTCATACCTGCCAGAAAGCCGAATGTTATGCCGGTTAATATTAATACCGCACGGTGGTCAACTATTTTCCCCGGTACATACCATTCCAAAAAAGTGTTAAACACGTAACTCAGGTTCTTATCAAGGGAATTAATCGAGGCAGCCCGCAGCCCAAATAACGTGCCTGATAGCACATAGTTTCTGGTGATCCATATCGTTAGAGGCAGAATTGAGATCAAGGTGAAGATGATTGCGTGATTTAACCTCTTTCTGACGTTACCCCCACGTTGGAACAGGATCACCAGGATGCCCCACAAAATCAGAACAACACCAATATATCGTGTCATACATGCCAGTGACACTGATAAAGAAAGAAGCATCAGTGAAATTGAATCATTCACCTGCAGATAATAGCGTGAACAAATGATGCCCAGCAGAACGAGCAGTATAAAGAGCGGCTCTGACCACACCATCACCGAGGCGCTGAACACTGGTATTGAAGCCAGAATCAAAAGGACCCCCAGGACAGCGATTATCGGGCTGGACGAAAGGTACTTGAAAGACAGCGCCCCTCCGGAATAGATAATGAGTGCGAATATAAAGGCATTGAGGGCATCCGCAATCTGCAGAGAGTCCCCATTAAAAATCCTCCCAACAAACGCCAGCAGCGCTGGATACAGTGGCGGCCAGGCAGTAACCGGAGCGCCGCTGCTTATCGTAAAACCTTCACCTGCATTCAGGTTTCGTGCCGCGCTAATAAAACTTATTGAATTGGGGGATATCCCCGCCCCAAAACGGCTCGTAGTTACCAGGACCAGGACTGCGCCAATTAAAGCCAGCGAAGCAAAAAGCAGCACAAGCCTTGTTGTGAAGTGCTGATTATCTCCTGAAATCATTTTCTAGATGCCTGCTGCGTAGAAGCCTGACACTTTTAATCATCAAACACACAGGGATTACTTCATGTTGACAATCTGCCCTGCCCAGGCGGCCGCTCGCTCAAGCTCACCTTCAACCAGCGGTCCTTCTACACCCTGGACGTAGAATCCCTCCGCAGAACCTGCCATCTGCCCCCCTTTTTTCTTAAGCTCATTTGCGATGGGTTGGGCTGCATAACCAAATATCCCCACAAAAAAAGAGCCGATTCGGGTTGTTTCGAATTCTTCTTCAGTCAAACGGGTATCGAACGCCGCCGCACGAATCCCCTGCAGTCCATTCGACGGGATTCGCTTTAAAAAATCCTTAGTTGCTGGGGTCGGTCTGAAACGCTGCGTGGGGGAGCCGACAACAACCAATTCAATCCCCTCAAGATCTTCCATTTTTACTTCACCCACACGTTTAACCATGACCTCTTCCTGGGACCCAAGCGAACTGCCAATCGTTTTTGCCGCCCGCTCCGTATTGCCAAATTCCGAATCATATACAATCAGCGCCTTCATTGTTGGATACCTCCAATGTCAATAATAATGTCATGAACTATACCATTTTAATTATCTAATCAATAATATATGGGGAAATTAAAAATTAGAATCATTCTTAGTTCTGGCACTTTGGAATTCGAATTTTGTTCCATTTCATATACTCTCCCTTGATGACCCACAAAATCAATATTAACCGGGTGGGTCAGGAGTTACATGATAAAATGTGTAATCGCTCCAAAACTCGGGGCGGTGATAGAAAACCTAACACCATAAATCAATCGCAATCTGAATAAAATACTTTACACAATAGAAAAGGAAAGAACTATGCATGTCCACAACGTATATTTCTGGTTAAAAAATGACACAAACCAGCAGTCTTCGCTCTCCTTTGAAGCGGGATTGAACGCGCTGACAAATGATCCTGCCGTTACATCAGGTTATTTCGGAACGCCAGCCGACACTGATCGCGACGTAGTAGATAACAGCTACTCGTACGGATTGGTGCTGGTCTTCAAAAATAAAGCCGCACATGACCAGTACCAGGAAGGAGCGGTTCATGCAAAATTCCTCGAAGAACACGCCTCCAAATGGGGGAAAGTGCTTGTATATGATGTAAGAACTTAACCAATCAGATCGTCTTAACCATTGAAACAGAGGATTAAATCCTTCATAAATATTTAAGGAGATTTCTATGGTAAAGGCAGTATGGAACGGAAAGATATTAGCGGAAAGTGATGATACAGTCAGGATTGAGGGAAACCACTATTTCCCACCCAATTCTGTAAACTGGGAATACTTTGAGGACAGCAATTCACACACATTCTGCTCCTGGAAAGGTAAAGCCAGTTATTACAACGTCAAAGCAAATGACAACGAAAATAAGGACGCTGCCTGGTACTATCCTGACCCCAGTTATTCCGCCAGCCCTATAAAGGATCACATCGCTTTCTGGCACGGAGTCAAAGTGACAGCATAAACCTACCAATACAACCCATTAAATTCAACAACCCACCCGTAGTTCAAAGGTGGGTTGTATTTTTAATCCGGGAGATCATGGATCATGATTGTGGGAACTAATCCCTTACGGCTGGTAAATCTCGCCCTCAGGATAAAAATCGCGGTACGCCCAATCGAATGAGCTCAGGCTTGGCACAGCTAACAAAGATTTACCCTGCATGGGTCCATCCACCGCCAGCCCGCGGATTATATCCCACCTGGAACCAGTTTCCTGGTCGAATATGTAACTGCCTTCTTCCAGGAATGTGGGCGCCTGGTCGTCCACCTGGCGGATGTAGGCATACCATGTATCTTCGCCTGCCCACAGGAGGACCGGGACTTCGCCGATCCAATCATTTATCACTCCTGCTCGCTGGGCATCTTCAAAATAATAAGCTTTTTCGTTTCCGGCCAGGATGAGTCCGATCACAAAATCGGATGAAAATCTCGGGCGAAATCCCAAAATTAATTGTTCGACATCGTTTGTCATCACGAGGGTTTCTGGATGGTCTTGCATCCAGCTGCCCCAGGTTGTTAATTGCAAGGGAAGTAAATTGAGTTCAACGCCTTTGAGCGGTCCTCTGATCGCCCGCCCCCAGGGCTGAGACCATGTTAAATCAGTCTCATGATCCCACCAGGTCATGGCGTTCATGAAGAGCGTCCCTGCGTTTCCAAAAGTGTGGGTCCTACCGTCAATTCTCCGGTCATGCACGAGACCGGTGTAGCAAATCGGTCACCATGTGACCAGGATAGGAAGCCCCCCGAGCTCATCGTCCACCATCTCGCGGAATCGAAGTACAGAAACCGGGTATGCTTTCGCCTCACCGTTGAGCGAAACGCCCATCACAATCTAATCATTCATTAGCGGAGATTCGGCGGCTGTCACAAATTGCGGCTTGTAGACCGGTGCGATACCATCATACGGCAGCAGGGGGGATGGAAAAAAGTACTCTTCATCCTTATCCGCACGCTTGTTGGTTTCATTTTGTCCAGCCCCTGAGCTGTTTCCGTTCTCAGCTGGTTTAGGATTCTTTTCGGTTTTTTGAGTGTTTTCAGGACCTTGATCTGCTGCTGCTGTACCCCCATTTTCAAAATCACCTCCTTTTGTTTTACTGGCGTCAGTTGCAAAAGGCGCCTGTGTACCTGGCGTAGATCCCCCGCTGGCCGATAACGGAGGTTCAATCGCTGCCGGCGCCAGTGTGCTGCAACCGGCAACAAAAATCATTAACCAAGGGAGGAGATGTCTCTTATCCATATAAATTCATAATCAATAGATTATATATGTAAATTCCTGGTAACAGGCTGGCTGGAAAGCCCAACCAGCCTGGAAAAAGGTTATGTAGTCTTTAGATGCAGGATCGATATATTTTCTTACTGAACATTTTCTGGTTCCCAATTGAGAAGAAACAAGGTCCAATAATGTCAATATTAAAGTTGGACAATTTGGCCGCGCAGCGTCTCATTGAGGCAAATTGTCCAACATATTCCGATTCATAAACAGGCGCTCACTAATTTTTCCCTCCCTGAAGTTAACAAAACAGAGTTCCGGGGATTTACGCCACCGGAACTCTGTTGTTGATAGGGGATAAATTTGCTACTAGATCGCCTCTGCCGGTTCCAAACCAGAATTTGAGGTCGCTTCCAGATATGCCTGTCCGTTCAAGTGTCCAATGATGGCTTGCGAATATGCCATTGTCAGGACAACACCAACCGCACACAGTATCACACCCAGTCCTGCGATAAACCCTGCCAGAATATTTCCGATCAATGCCAGCAAATAGGCTCCTGGAGCGGCGCGTACTAACCCAATAATTTCGCCAAAACGGAAAGCTGCGCTGAACTTGCCTTCGTTCGCAAAATGACCCAGCGCGGCCGGAATCACAAACGCCAGCAAGATCGAATAGATGATGACCACGCAGTATACGCAGACCATCGCGGCGATAGCTGCGTATCCCGCCTCATCAGCTGCGTTTGGATCCATAGCTGCTGGAAATACAAGCGAAACACATGTGGTCGCGAGAATGACCGGCAGCGCGTAAACAAAGCCGATGATAAAGACTTGAAATCCGCGCACGAGGTAACCGCCAAAATCATCCCAGGCTGCCAGCGGTTCAGGGTCTCTGCGGATAACTTTCTTGGTAATCTCCAACGACCAGCCCGAGACCCATAACATACCCAATAACGGGATAAATAAAAGCAGCGCCGCAATACCAATTTTTTTCAACCAATCTGCATCTTCAAACGGAAACGAAAAAGCCTTGCCAAAATCCATGAGTTCCTCCTGTAAAGTTTAATTGACAAACAATTATTAATGAAATCCTACTAATTTTACCAAATTATTGTTCTTTTGTGACCTGATACCGAAAACCCTTCAGTTTTTTACAACACCGCAAAATAAAATAACGGCGTAGAACAATCAAAAAATCTTGTCTTTATTTTCAATAGCCTAAGGATAGTCAAACACATAACACCCACGCCAATACAGCGGATTATATAATGCCACTGGATCCAGTGTTAGCGCTTTTCTCAAGGTCTTCTTATTAATTACGATCCCCTGCCATATTTTCTGCATGGTTTCCTCACCAGGCTGCGGGGGTGTTTGCGTACACCTGGTGAAAACAAAGCGCTGGTTGCTGGTTGCGTTCAGTTGTGAAATATGCGGACCGGGATTGCAAGCTGAGTACTGGTATACAGGGTCCCACTCCTTTACATAATAGAACTGCATATTGTAAATATCCCGGTAAATCGTAAATTGTCGTACGACCGGTTTCGTTTTCGTTCCTGGTGGAATTGTAAAACTGTAAGTAACGTCGTTCTCGTAATATGGTTCGATATTATTTAGCTGGATAAATATCTCTTCACCAGATTTATTTATTAGGGTCAACTTCACTAATCGTTTATCGACCGGTTTCGAACCCAGCAGGAATATTGACAGCAGCGAAGTGAGCAGAATGAGCCTTCTCATACAAAGGTTCTCCATCGAATTAAAAATAACAAAATAAAAACCAACCTCCCCTGATAATTACATCATTTTACCACTGCTGGTTAATTCTATGCTCAGAACATCTAAGGGTGTAAAAAATATTAATATTTCACTACTGACGTGAACCTTCAATATTACAATTTTAATTTCGAAGCTCAGGTTTTGACCCTCGAAATATCAAACAAAATGCTGGTATTTGGTTGAATTGACTGCTGGTGGAGTTATTTGCGATTTTTTTTACCCGTAAGTCCCCAAATTATCAATACAATAAAAGACTGTTGCAGATCAATGGATTGATTATTCATTCTCCAATGATCCTATTTATATTTCGTTATCTGGAGGTAGGCGTTACTTTGAAGTCCATCCGATCAAACCCTTGATATAGTATTTTTGTAGCACAACAAAAACCAGTAATGGTATGGCTGTCACCAGTATTGAGGCTGCCGACAGCACACCCCAATCGACACTATATTGACCCTTTAATAAGGGAATGCGCTGCGTAGCCACCAGCATATTGGGCTCATAAAGGGTGATGAGCGCCATGAAGAAATCGTTCCACACCCAGGTGAATTGGAGCGCAGCAACTGACGCCAACCCGGGCAGCGATAGCGGAAGAACAATTTTATAAAAAATTTGGAATCGATTTGCGCCGTCAAGGCTGGCTGATTCCTCCACTTCGGGCGGCAGTGTGGTCAAATAATTTCTCATAAAAATTGAAATCCAGATAATCCCCCAGGCTGTATGGGTAACAATCAATCCCGTAAATGTGTTTAAAATACCCATGTCCAACAGGATACGAAAGAGAGGTACAGCTACCATCTGTTGGGGGATAGCCAGAAGCAGTACGATAGCAATTAATATAAATCTGCGGCCCGGAAAGCGCAGCCTGAGTAGGCCGTAAGCAGCCAGCGTAGCGATTACGATTGGAAGGATTGTGGCTGGTATTGTGACGATTAAAGAATTTCTCAGACCTTGTCCGATCGGTGCAGTAGGGTGACTCCAGGCATTAAAGAAATTATCCAGAGATAGGGTAACTTCTGTGAGGTTCCACCAACCATGAATTAGTTCTCTCTGCGGCCTTACTGAAGCCATTAAAATCCCCATAAATGGGATAATCCAGATTAAACCAGCCAACCAGGCGACGAGGAATACCCCCACTCGCTCCCATTTTATTTCTTTTACTTTTAATTTGCACTGCTTACTCCTCTGCACGGTGGGTTGAACGCACTAGCCACAACCCAATGATTAAGGTCATGGAGGTCATCAATGTAGCGATAACTGCTGAGCGGTTGGGATCAAGTGCACGGAAGGCTAACGAATACATAATTAATGCCAGGACGGTTGAAGCGCCGCCTGGTCCACCGCCTGTCGCGGTATAAACAAGGTCAAATATTTTTAATTCCCACAGCAGGGTCATTGCAACAACAGTTATCGTAACCGGGCGTAAGGAGGGGACGGTTATATACAAAAATTTATGTATTGAGTTGGCACCATCAACTTCTGCTGCTTCATATAGTTCTTGCGGGATGGTTGACAAACCAGATGAATACAGGATCAAACTGAATCCTGTCCACAACAAGACCGAACCTAAAATCAGAGCGATCAAAGCCGTTTCCGGGTAAACCGTCCAGGACCTGACGAATTGATCCAGCCCCATTCCCCTGAAAATTGCATTCACCACCCCCGAATGCTCGTCGAATATAAAGCGGACGATGCCTCCTCCGACAACCATGGGTGTGATCATGCCCAAAAAGATGATGGATTTAATGAAGGAAGAGCCCCACACATCTCTCAGCAGAACAGCCAGGATCATTCCCAGGGATACAACCAGCGGTAAATGGATCAGGATCCAAAAAGCGTTATGGATCAGGGCTCCCCACGGCGGAGATTGGGTAGGGAAGCGGCTGGTATTAATAATATCCTTACTTAATAAGACATCCGAAAAATTTAAAAGCCCTACAAACTGCCCATCTTCATTCAGGAAACTGAGTGAGAGCGTTCGTATGGCTGGAATAATGACAAATATGGTAAGCAGGATAAGTGCCGGCGAAATAAACACCAAAATTTCAATCCAATGACTGATTTTATTCCGCATAAGGTGCGTCCTCAGGAAATTAATATCAAACTGTGGAAATACTATTCCTAATAATAATTACTACACTTGTTTCTTCTTATCGTTCGTGTAGTAGTGAAATTGAAAATGTAAGGTAAGCTGCGGTAGGGTCAATGCCGAATAGAACTGCTTGTTCAAGAACCACGTTACCGAACCTACCCGCAGCTGACCAAAGGATAACCATGCTGGAGCTTCGGTAACCGGTTAAGGTAGTTTGAGAGCAGCTGCAGCATGGTTATCGGCAATCTAATTTATTCCTCTACAGGCATTTTCTCCTGAAGTGTTGTCAGGACATCGTCTAATGATCCCGTCTGGACCCATAACAAAGCGATCTGGTCCCAGAAAGCGGTCTGCCACTCCCCACCGATGGTATCATCCAGGTCCGGTAAAACCTCGAACTGAGATACCTTTTCAGCAAGTGTCTTCTCAGATGGCGGGTAAACATCAAGTGGAATATCGGCGCGGCCTGACAATCTGCCGCCTTGCTCGAGACGGATTTTCATGCCTTCATCGCCAATCACATATTCAATAAACTTTTTGGCGTCATCGGCTCGCTCAGTATATTTGGGGACAAACATCCAGTCCGAGCCGCCGACAATGCTGGTCGCACCCGGGACTGGCAGAATACCCAGATCCTCAGGATCGTCCACATCCTCTGCAATCCAGTTGCCGTAGTAGTGCAGGGCGTAATCTCCCTCCCACCACAAATCACCCGCAGCATGTCTCTCGACAGGATCACTGAAGGCGCCGCTCTCAATGAGCGGGATAAGATAGTCAGTAAAAACAGCCTTGACTTCCGGGTCGGTCCATTTCACATCTCCGTCAATTATGCCCTGGACCATCTCAGGACCGCCAACCGCGGCCAAAAAGTGTTCCACAATATCCGCCAACGGATACCCCGCCGGTGAAGTCATGGGGTTCTCAAGATCTGGATTTTCGGCAAGCTGGTCCATCAATGCCTGGAAATCATCCCAATTTTGAGGTTCTTCTAATCCCATTTCCTCGAAAAGGGATTTTCTATACCAGAAGCCGCCCTTGACCCATGTGTAGGTTGGTACACCATATACTTCCCCTTCTACTACCACGGGATTCACGAGGAAATCAATGCCTTCCGTCGTGTCTGTAACATCCACCAAGTGCTCAGCGTTTTCCTCAATCCACCACGGCCATGACATGATCATCAGGTCGGCCATCGGTTCCTGCGCCATAAACTGCGCTGGCAGAAGCGGACCTAAATCATCCGTCTTATACGGCAGCACTTTCACATTTATGCCAGTTTCTGCTTCAAACCCTTCCACGACCGGCAAAAATAGCTCCATCGCATCACCAGTCCAGGGAATTGTCACAGCTAAAGGTGAGGTGTCTTTTTCGACAATCTTCTCGACCTCCACCTCCACTTCCTTGGTTACCACAACTTCCACCTCTTCGGTAACCACGACTTCCACTTCTTTGATTACCTCTACTGGCACCTCTTTGGTGACTATAACCTCGGTCGTCTGAGGCGCACAGGCGCTCAATATAAATATGCATATGATCAAAATAAATAGAATCTTCTTCATTTTTTACTCCTTAATTTTTGATAAACGCTTTTATAGGCTTCCTGGATTAAACACAACCTTTTGTATATTTACCTCCTTTTTGAATATTGAGCTTTTCAAGAACCGGTATGAACCTGTTCGTGTGGATACAGTGTCAGAGAAATATTTGGAATGTCTTTTACTTTACCAGCACAACCATCCGTTTGTTGCGCTGGTCCCCACCTCCTTTCCTATTGAATTGTTTTTAAGTTGTTCCACGTTCAATAATTTCAAGCTGCAAAAAAGTATTTTGAATTGGCCGGGATTCGTCTGACATCTGGGCGATCAACTGCTCAGCAGCCAACTTCCCAGAATCGTCCAGTGACTGGTTGATGGTGGTTAGATCCAAATATTCGGATAAATCGATGTTATCAAATCCGATCAGAGCGATATCCTCCGGTATTTGAACCCCTTTTTTACGGGCAATTTTTAAGACCTGCATGGCTAAATTATCCGAAGCCGCGAAAATCGCGGTCGGAGGTTCATCCATCTCAAATAGTTCGTGTATTTGTGTGTCTTCTTCGGGGGGGAAAACGGTCAGCTTAACATATTCTTCAGGGAAGGGTAAGTCTCGTTGGGAAAGTGTATTTTTGAACGCCTCGAGCCGCTTATCTTCCGGACGAAGCGAATACTCCGGAAGGACTGCATCACCAACATAGGCGCAGCGAGTATGCCCTTTATCCAGCAAATACTCAGCCGCCATCCTTCCACCCAGTCTGTCATCGATCTCGATGCTGCTAAAACCCGGCACCCGGTTCTCTATAAGTATGGTGGGGATTTGACTTTGTAGCATCCTATCAGCAAATTCATTCTCCATTGGCAGCGCAATCACAATGATTCCGTCCAAGGATGCGTGAATAAGGCAGGGTGGTGTAATAACCCTCCAATCGTGACAGGGAATCGACCGGATAAATGGCCAGATCGTAATGCGTGTCAACAAATGCCCTCGCGATGCCCCGTAATCTCTGAACAAAGGACAATACCGTAAAGAAAGGTGTGATGATCCCAATGCGTCCTATCTCTTTACGAGCCCTATCTCGGGCGACTTCCTTGGGAACAAAACCAAGTAGATCGATTGATTTTAGGACGGTATCCCGTTTTTCTTTACTGACTTGTTCTGGTGAATTTAAAACGCGTGAAACGGTGGTGATGCTAACCCCCGCAGTTTCTGCGACATCATAAATGGTTACTGCCTTGTTACCGGGCAAAGAAATCCACCTTATGAAAGTGCTTTCATGATAACTCTTGCAGAGATAATAGCAGGATTAATTACACATGTCAAGTGTCATTTTTCACAAACAGGATTTAACAAAATTAACGCCAGTGAGCTCAAAATTTCAGAGGCTAAATCATGCTGATTTCTTAAAGGAGAATACTCCAAATACTCGTCCAACGAACAGGTTGTTGAAACAGCAACCAAATTATCTTAATTTGCTAAAGGACATAAATTTATTCTCCATAATGCTCATCGCCACCCCATTTATCCCTGAAACGTGCAGATGCAGACTCTTTTATCGGCTTACCGTGACCGAAACAGGCCGTTTCAAAATCCAGCTGTGAGAGTTTCTCCAGGGAGCGCATCCCCTCCTCAATGTCTTCGTAGATAATTGAATATCCCAATCCAAACATATTGCTGGCTGTATCCGCCGCGAACAGTACCCCGCCGTCGTGCGGCCGCAGAAAGGCTAACTGCCCGGCGCTGTGTCCGGGAACCAGGCGAGCTTGCAAACCATCAGCAAAATCCAATACGTCACCATCCTGGATCTCATTCTCAATTTCCACCGGCTTATTATTGGAAAACAAACCACCAATGCGTAATAAGAGCCGTACCAATATGGCATTAAAAAAACCTGGTGCCGGATGTACGGGACGTGTATTCACGCCTCCTCGAACTAAATCCGCATCCAGCTTATGCATATATGCCGGCGCGCCCGTGGCTTCTTTTAACGCAGCCAGACTTCCAATATGGTCTGCATGATAATGCGTTACCAGGATGTGATCAACATCAGAGGCTGAGTATCCAATTTCTTCGACTGCCGCGAGTATCTTCGAAGCACTGCCCGGGGTGCCGGTATCGATCAGTGTCAGGTCATCTCCCACCAGAAGATGGATATTTACATACCCGAGTGAAATTTCAAACACATTCTCCTTTACCTTTTTTACCGCCATATGCTCTCTCAGATATTGAATTTACTGTTTGCGTTATTATTATAAAGCCTGCAGAACGGCGCTTTGAGCGATTCTTGTATCGATTGTCATACGCCGCTTTCCTGCACATTATAAGATTTGAAATAATTCCCACGGTGATATCCCTTTACCATCAAAAACAGCCAGGTGCGGGAAGTGTTTATCCGCTCACCTGGCTGGAGTTTTTTACCTTGAAAATTTTTTCTTATGCGCTGCTCCTTTCACCTTTTCCTGTATGGCACCTTCACAATTACGGTTCGGGATTTATGAAGCACTCTTTGAATCCCTTCATCTTCCATGGCCGGATACCCTGATCTTTCAGGATATCACGCAAAGACTCGCCCGCTTCCAGACGGGAACCCAGCTGCTCGGTGCTCAGACCCAGGACCTCAGACAACTTCTCTGCGCCGCCAGGTATCATCTCCCACAGGTCAACACCCTGCTCATCCGCGATTTCAAAGATGGTTTCACCAGCCGATACGCGTTCCTGTATTTCCTCCTGGGTCAATCCCAGAACGCTGGCCAGCATCTCGCCCCGGTTGGTGTGCAGGTCTTTCAAATCCACACCCTGCTCAGCCGCGATCTCAAAGATGGTCTCACCTGCTGCAAGTCTTGTTTCCAACTCTGCTGCTGTGATGCCCAGTTTCTCTGCCATCATTTCAGCCCGCTGCGGATGTTTCGCGAACGGATCAAATCCCTGGCCGGCGG
Organism: uncultured Chloroflexia bacterium; assembly: GCA_963753725.1. Taxonomy (GTDB): domain Bacteria; phylum Chloroflexota; class Anaerolineae; order Anaerolineales; family UBA4823; genus CAVWDI01. The sequence goes on from CAVWDI010000029.1 coordinate 134,276, forward strand.
CAATCTGGAAAATCGTCTCTCCGGCTTCCAATCGTTGGCACAGCTCGTCTGCGCTCAAATTCAGCTTTCCCGAGATCTTTTCTCCTGCAACAGGGAATTTACCGCACACATCGATCCCCTGTTCAGCGGCAATTTCGAACACAGTATCGCCATCTTCCAGCCGTGTTTTGAGTTCATCCGGAGTCAGGTTCATAAATTCTGCCAGCATTTCCCCATTTCCCGGGCGCAGATCCGCAGGATCGATGCCTTTCGCTTCAGCGATTTCAAAGATCGTTTCACCCTCCTGGATGCGGCGCTGCAGCTCATCCAGGCTCATACCCAACTCTTCGGCCACATTTTCGGCAAATGCCGCCTTCATGGGGTGGTTATCAGCGCCAAAATGCGCCCAACCGCCGCCCAACCTTTTCACAGCTCCCTGAAAGCCATTCCCACGGTTCAGGAAACCCCATGCCATTCCAAAAGGACAGCGGGTTTCAGGTTCGACCGGTTCATCTTCCTGGGCATAAACGCTGCCTTGCGTGAAAACAAATCCTGCCGTTCCTAAAAGCAGGACTGCTACACCTGTGATCGTAACAATTAGTACTGCTTTCTTTTTCATTTTTTTTCTCCTTTCGATGGGTTATTCCGGGTTATCTACCCGGTTCTTTTTTCCTGCCCATAAGATAGCAAAATCCCGCCCGCTCAGCCAGTGAACGCGGTCATAAAACCTGCGTAAATAACATGACTGCAGTCATATCTATCTGATGACCCCAGTAAACTTCCCGCATCTCCTTTTTATGCTATGATGAGTGTATGGAGAGCGCAAAGATCGAGCCCGGTTTATTACGCGTATTTCGCTGGTATGCGATGCTGCGGCTGGTGATTTTGTTCTTCACAGTGCTCTTCATATTGCGCTTTGCCAGGCGCTCAGGTCTGGAAGACATGCACGAAATCACCATACCAGCAGCCCTGGTCATCGGGGAAGTCGTTCTTCTTATCACATATCTATATTGGGGTGGTCTGGAAAAAAGGTTAGGGGACCTGTATCTACCGATCGGGATCGCGATCGCTTCCATCGGATTGGTACTGCAAGCACATATTGTTTCTCCAACCAGGATTTACTGGCAGCCGCTGCCCTTTTTGTACATCCTGGTCATTTTTGTCGCTTGGCAGTACAAATTCCGGGATGTCGTTACCTATACCATCGCGCTAGCCTTGTTTGAATTTTTTCTGATCATAGTTTTCCGCACACACAGCCCAATAGGACCCACCCTGGACGGATCTGAGCGTGCCGTCTCTTTCGGAATGCTCTTCTCCCGCTCCATCACCTTTCTATTAGTGGGTTACGTGGTTACGCGATTGATGGACGCCCAACGAAAACAACGCCGTGAATTGGCGCAGGCTAATATAAAACTTGTGCGGCATGCATCCGCCCTGGAACAATTGACCGTCAGCCGGGAACGCAACCGGGTGGCGCGTGAACTGCACGATACGCTCGCGCACACACTCAGTGGGCTGACTGTCCAAATCGACGCATTGCTTGGAAATTGGGAGGATATACCAGCCAGAGCAAGACAGATGCTGGAGCAAATGTTGGATACAACCCGCTCAGGGTTGGATGAAACGCGGCGGGCGCTCAGCGCGTTACGCGCTTCCCCGTTGGAGGATTTGGGATTAGAGCTGGCTGTGCGAGCCTTATGCGAAGATTTTGCGAAACGTTATGCACTCCAGTTAGAATTAGACATCTCTGATAATTTAGATGAATTGCCGCCCGAAGTGGAACAAACATTTTACAGGGTAGCGCAGGAAGCGCTGGAAAACATCGCCCGTCACGCCCAGGCCAGCCAGGTTGAACTGACGCTCATTAAGGGCCCAAGAGGGCTTGCTCTAATTGTGACGGATAACGGGCTAGGATTTGTTGTATCGGATCAATTATATGAAACGAAACACGGTCTCAAAGGTATTAAAGAGCGGGCAGAATTGATCGACGCACAGTTGAGCATTGAATCCCGCCCGGGAAACGGCTCTCGCATTGAACTTAAATGGTTGGGTGAATGATGATCCGCGTACTTATTTGCGATGACCAGGCAGTGGTGTGTGACGGCTTAGAGATGATCCTGAGCGCCGACCGTGAGATCGAAGTGGCCGCTGTGGCTTACGACGGCGCCGAGGCGCTGGAGTTAATCCCAAAGACAAATCCCGATATCGTATTGATGGATTTAATGATGCCGGGGATGAATGGCGTGCAAGCCACACGCCAGATCAGGAGTAAGTATCCGGGGATTAGAGTCCTGGTGCTGACGACCTACGCGGAGGACGAATGGGTATTCGATGCCATTCGCAGTGGAGCCTCCGGCTACCTGCTCAAGGGTACCCCGCGCTCCGAGTTGGTCAAAGCTGTCAAAGGGACTGCCTCAGGCGCTACGCACATCGATCCAGATGTGGCGGGTAAACTCTTCGACCAGGTATCCCAGTCCAGCACTCCCCAGGGTACCAGGATAGCCGCCGAACTCAGCCAGCGCGAATTGGATGTACTGAAACTGCTGGCGCAGGGCTTAACCAACGCCGAAATTGCTGAGCGGCTGTACCTGACCCAGGGCACCGTGCGCAATTATGTCAGCGCCATTCTGGCCAAACTGGATGTGGAAGACCGCACCCAGGCTGCGCTTTTGGCTGTAAAACATGGCATTGTGGACGCCGGGGAATAAGCGTTTTTCTAATCCCCAACACCCGCATTTAAAATCAGATATTCCCTTTTAACATCCCTAATAATCGATCCAACACAGCCTCACCGCGCAAGCGTAATGCGCTGTGTTCGTGTTCATTGGTAATCCACAGCTTTATCCCATTAATTTTATCCGCCGATTGTTCGGATAGTTGGCGGTCCACGTACATGTCATTGTAGTATACAGCCGCCGCGCACGGTACCTGGTTATCCTCTAGAACGGATACATCATACAGGCTCGGCCAGCCGTCATACGCTGCCAGGATATCAGCAGCCTGCTTGAGAGGTTTCAGATACTCGTATTCATCGAACATCCACGGGTAGACCATCTCACCCGTGAAATAAAATGGCTCCCCACTTAGCGCTTCAAACTGCGGGTATTCCTGGCGCACTCTTTCAGCCGACCAGTTTGAGGCTTCGTTCTGGCAGTAAATCGGCTCGTGCAGCAGCGCGTAAATCGGATGCTCTTCGAAAACCTGCGCTTTCTCCACGGCGCGCAAAAATGAATAACTTAGTTCCAATCCAGTCTCGCCCGGCACGAAAGCGTTTTCCAGCATATAGTGCACCTGTTCAAAACCAACGCTGCTGCCAAATGCAATACCCAGCTGCTGGAAACGCCTTACGGATAACCGTCCGCTCCCCTGGCAAACGAACATTTTTCTCAGCTAAATAAGCCTGATTTCTTCAACTCGTTCCACATCTCCTGGATACCGCTCGAAATAGAGCCGGTTCTTCTCGATTACCCGCTGGTAAGTGGCGCGGTAGATATCATCCGGAGATGTGTCCACAGGCGGTAATCCCCCAGTGAGTAATACTTCCCGCAAACTATCCGGGGCTGCTGACAGATAATGCACCGCGCAGAACCCCCCGTAGCTCTGACCTAAAACGCTCCAGGGTTGCTCATCTCCAACCAACCGGCTGCGAATCCATTCCGCATCTTTGACGATCGAATCGGCCCTGAAAAACTTGAGGTAATCCGCCTGCTCCTGGGGATTTCCAAAGCACTCCATGGTCTGTGACAACACAGGACTGCTGAGCCCGGTGCCGCGCTGGTCAAGCAGCAGCACCCGGTACTCCTCTAAAGCCCGTTTAAGCCAGCCCGAATTCTCATTCGGTCGCGGGGCGTGATAGCCAGGTCCTCCCTGCAGGAACAATAACCAGGGGAGCTGTTCCATTTCTCGTTCCGGAGCTACAATTTCTCGGGCGAAGATGGCCAGCTTTTCCCCATCTGGTTTAGCATGGTCAAGTGGAACAATAAACTCGTGATCGGTGAGCACCAGGCCAGGCACACGGTGTGTATTTTTATTCATCTTATCTACCTCGTATTTGAAGGACCTTAACGCAGGAAAAACCCGCCGCCCAGCGCATCGTCCGGATCAAGCAGCAGTTCATTCCGCCCACAGATATGAGCGCGTCCGGTCACTCTGGGTACCACCGCAGCGTATGGTCCAAATTGAGTGGTATCCACCACCTCCCCTATAAAGCATGTACCCAGGATGCTCTCCACACGGAACGGCTCGCCAACCCCCAGTTCCCCACGCGCTAAGTGAATCGCTGCCCGCCCGCTCACACCGGTCCCCGTCGGGCAGCGGTCGAGCTCGCCGTCTGCAAAAATGCACGCATTACGGCTGTGGTTGCGATCATCCAGCGCTTCACCGATAAAGATGGTGCCATACAGGAAACCTAAATCCGGTTCAAAGGGATGCTCTATCGGGTGGCTTTCCATCACGGCATGTTTGATACGCATGCCCGCCTCGATCAATTGGCTGGAATGAGCCTCCGTTAACCCTAACCCCGGCTTGCTCCGCCCGGCAGTAGGCATAAAAAGCGCCTCCAAAGGCAATGTCATAAGTGATTTGACCCACACCGGGCACATCCACAACCTGGTCAAGCGCATATACAAAAGACGGTACGTTGAGAAACGAAACATCCTGCACGATGCCATGCTGGCGCTGCGCAAGCGCTGTCACCCGTCCAGCGGGCGTGTCCATCTTGATCGTCACTTCATCGCCCTGCGCTTCGATTATGCCGGTATCCAGCGCCACCTTCGCTAGGCCGATAATGCCGTGCCCGCACATGCTGCTGTAGCCTTCGTTGTGCAAAAAGATTACACCCAGCGTACCATCCGCGGTGACCGGCTCAGTGACCAGGCAGCCGTACATGTCCGCATGCCCGCGCGGTTCCCACATCAAAGCTTTACGCAGGTGATCCAGGTTCTCCTTCGCATAGCGGCGCTTCTCCAGGATGGTATCCCCCGGCAGCTCTGGATACCCGCTGGTTATTACTCGCAGCGGTTCTCCTGCCGTATGGGCATCAATTGCGGTGATCTTCACCCAACCATCTGGCGGCTGCCAACCGGTCTTGGTTTTCATCCTACCTCCAAAAATTACTCAATCACCAAATTTTATTCCCTGGGCTAACGGCAGTTCGCGAGAATAGTTGATGGTATTGGTCTGGCGGCGCATATGAGCTTTGCAGGCATCCGACCCTGATTCCCAGCCGCCGCCGGTCTCCCTCTCACTGCCGAAAGCCCTGCCGATTTCCGCACCCGAAGTGCCGATATTCACGTTGGCGATCCCGCAGTCGGAATCGCTGCAGGCCAGGATTTATTTCTTCAATGCCAAACTTTTCAAGGAGAGACTTCATGTAAAATTTTCCTCACAAAAGATATATTTTTATTAGATCATTTGAAAATTTTACCAGTCTTTATACTTTGGAGGTTTTATAACCCATCTCTTTGCGAGGCAGCGACCCCAGACCCTCACCAACGAACACATAGTGCTCCGACTATACCCAACTGTTACATGTCTATATAAAGCTGCCGACGCAATCTCCCCACCCAACTAACAGTTCCCTTCCTGTAATACTCCTGTAATTATTCAAAACCCCCTTGCGGATCAATTATTGGTATCATATTCATCGAGTAAAACATTATGGATGGAACCCAGATATACGTTATTGAAGACGAACCCTCCATCGCAGAGGTGGTCTCGCTTTACCTGCGCCGGGCAGGCTACACGGTTTCACTGGCGCAGGAAGGCAACCAGGCCATTGCCATGCTCGAGCAGCAGCTGCCTGACCTGGTTGTGCTGGACCTGATGCTGCCCAATGTAGATGGATTGGAAATCACGCGCTGGCTGCGCGATCGTAGTGATGTGCCGATCATAATGCTGACCGCCCGGCGCGAAGAAGCCGACCGCATCGCCGGTCTGGAAATGGGCGCCGATGATTACGTGGTAAAACCTTTCAGCCCCCAGGAACTGGTCAGCAGGGTGCGGGCGGTACTGCGCCGTACGCGCGGTTCGCCAAATTCCACCCAGGAAAAACCGCTCGTATTTAAGGACCTGCACATCGATCCACTAACTCGCATTGTGTCCATAGGGACTGAAGAGCTTACTCTCACAGTAAAAGAGTTCGATATGCTGTGGCTGCTGGCAAATCACCCACGCCAGGTATACACACGTGACCAGCTGCTCGACCGCATCTGGGGAGGTTCGGAGTACATCGATCCCAGCACCGTAACAGTACACATCCGCCGCTTACGCGAAAAAATCGAAAGCGATCCCTCCAAACCAGCCCATATCCAAACAGTATGGGGGGTTGGTTATAAATTCGAACCCTAACCCCTATCTCCATTTGCTTGTTTCACGGTTAATGACATGAACCAAACATATTCCCAATCACGCTTCTCTCTACCCGTCCGGCTGGCAATTGGCATCCTGATCATATTGGCGCTTTCATTATGGGCGTTCTACACCCTGATGAACCCGCCCATGACCGATATGGGATTGATGGCGGTCTTCCTGACGATTACCGCTGTTATTTCTGCTCTTGCTGCCTACGGCGCGTACCGGCTGGGATGGCTTAACCGTTCCCCAACCATCCGCCTGACACTGATGGGCATATACGTTCTATCCGGCGTGTTGACCTTCATTAACATATGGATGACCGCCAAACTGATGTTCGCCAGCCCACACGATCTAATCCTGGCAACCATCCTGCTGCTTTACGCCAGCGGAATCGCCATCGTGATTGGTTACTTCTTCACCAGCGCCCTGACCGACCGTATCAACCAGGTAGAAAATGCGGCCCACTCCATCACCGGGGGTGAACTGGAAACACGCATCCCCGTCACCGGGCAGGACGAAATCGCCCAGCTGGCAGATACCTTCAATATCATGGCAGCCCAATTACAGGCGGCTGCCGACCAGCAGCGTCAGGTGGAGCAGCTGCGGCGCGACTTGATCGCCTGGGTGAGCCACGATTTACAGACCCCGCTTGCCTCCATTCGGGCCGTCGTAGAGGCGCTGGCGGACGGCATTGTGGAGGACCCGGATACCAGCCAGCGCTACCTGCGCACAGCCCAACGCGACATCGCCTCCCTTTCCATATTAATTGATGACCTGTTCCAGATGGCACAGCTCGATGCAGGAGGCTTAAAACTGGACCTGGCAGACAATTCCCTTTCTGATCTCATATCCGATACACTGGAAAGCTTCTCGGAAACGGCAAAGAACAATGGGATAAATTTGGAAGGAAGCGTGACCCCGCAGGTGGACCCGGTCTGGATGGATGCCCAACGCATTGGAAGGGTTTTGAACAACCTGGTTGGTAATGCGCTGCGTTACACTCCATCTGGCGGGCAGGTGCGTGTAAAGGGTTCGCTACTCGGCGATATTGTACTGGTCGAAGTAAACGACAGCGGTGAAGGTATACCCGCACAGGACTTACCGCTGATCTTCGACCGCTTTTACCGCGGAGAAAAATCCCGCAGCCGCACCACCGGCGGGGCTGGACTGGGACTGGCTATCGCGCGCGGTATCGTTGAAGCTCACCACGGTCAGATTAACGTCGAGAGCCAACCCGGCGAAGGAACTTATTTCTCGTTCACCTTGCGTAAATTCGAAAAATAAAGCTGAAGATATAATACTTTTCTTATCATCGTGTAATCTTTCTGTAATCTTTACCCTGTAAACTTTCCTGACCAATATTAGCGGTAAAAAAAACAACTTTAGAGGTAGCAGACATGACATCATCAGATCAAATAAAATCAGTTCCGGTAAAACCATCCGATATTACTCCCAAACATTTATACAACAACCGCCGGGCTTTTCTGAAATCAATGGGTTTCCTTGGCGCCGGCGCGCTGCTGGCAGCTGCCTGCGGACTTTCACCCGACGATGGACCTGTACCGACCTTAGACAACCTGATGGTAACCAATCCAACCAGCACTGCTAATGGAGCGAATCCAGATATGCTCCCTGACCAGTTGAACACTTTCGAGGAAATCGCCAACTTCAACAATTTCTACGAGTTCACAACCAACAAGACCAAAGTCGCTCAACTGGCAAAGGATTTTCAAGCTTCTCCGTGGGAAGTCGAAGTCAGCGGTCTGGTGAGTAATCCCAAAACCTTCGGGTTGGAAGAATTATTGAAGTTCGACCAGGAAGAACGAATTTTCCGCATGCGCTGCGTTGAAGGCTGGTCCATGGTGATCCCCTGGATGGGGTTTCGGATATCAAGTTTATTGAAGGAAGTAGAACCGCTGTCCTCCGCAAAATATGTGCGCTTTGTCACCTTGTTGGATCCCGAACAAATGCCCGGGACGGGCAACCGCCTTTACCCCTGGCCGTACCAGGAGGGATTGCGCATGGATGAGGCCATGAACGATCTGGCCATCCTGGCAACCGGTATTTTCGGCGAACCTATGCCTAACCAGAACGGCGCGCCTATCCGACTGGTTGTACCCTGGAAGTACGGCTTCAAGAGCATAAAATCGATCGTCAGGATTGAACTTGTTGAGGAAGAGCCTGAGACCATGTGGTCGACCATCGCGCCCCAAGAATACGGTTTTTACGCCAATGTCAATCCTGAAGTATCCCACCCCAGGTGGTCGCAAGCCAGCGAGAGGCGCATCGGTGAAAACAAGCGCCGCCCCACCATGAAGTTCAATGGATACGGCGAAGAAGTGGCCTACCTGTATGACGGTATGGACTTAAACCGTTACTATTAAAAATTAGATATAGCGATCATGAAAAGAATTAAATTCACCCCACTGCAAATAATTGTCCACCTGCTTGGTTTATCTATGTTGGGCTGGGTGGTTTGGGAACTTTATTTCAACGCCTCAGCCATCAATCCCATCCAATCCGCCACTCAACTGGCTGGAAGACTGGCGCTCATTTTTCTGGTCTCCTCACTGGCCTGCACACCACTCAATACCATCTTTGGGTTCCGTCAGGCGTTGAAAGTCAGGCGCGCCTTGGGTCTGTATGCCTTCGCTTTTGTGGCGGTTCACTTCTCGATATTCAATGTGGTGGACTTCGGTTTGGACTGGTCGCTGTTAAAATTTGAGTACCTTGAAAGACGCTACATCTTCATCGGATTGGTGGCTGGTTTAATTTTGCTGGCCCTGGCCGTAACATCCTTCAAATGGTGGATGAAAAACCTTGGCAAAAATTGGAAACGGCTGCATCGGTTCGTATATCTGGCTGCCCCGCTGGTCGTTCTGCATTACGCCTGGGCGAAGAAGGGCGATATTTTCCGCCTGCAGGGTGATGTCCTCGCTCCGCTGGCAGCCGGTTTGCTGGTCGCGTTTTTATTAGTGGTGCGCATTCCCAGGATCCGGACCTGGATCAGCAATCAGCGAGCGCGTACAGGTTGGCGTTTAAACACCCGGGCTTCGTAATGATGCCAACTTGCGGACACGGATGTTTGCACTACACTCGTTATTAAATGTAGCGCAGAGATCCTTGTCTGCGGAATTCATAACGATGCCAAACTGCGCGCTACATTTACCTCACCGCCACCATCACATTGGAAGCCTTGATCACCGCATAAGCTTCTACATCCGGAGCCAGTTCCAGGTTATCTGCAGATGCATTGGTGATGATCGACACAACCTGCGTACCTCCCTCTAATTCAATGACCACTTCCGAGTTAACCGCTCCCCGGACGACGCTCCTCACCCTGCCTTTCAATACATTGCGTGCGCTGAGTTTCATTTACTTATCCTCCGATTTGGATCAATTTATAATACAAGTAGATCATAATTTAAAATTTCCATTTTAATAAGGTCAATATTTAAAATTGTACACATATCCGTTAACTTTGTTGGAGGCAGCAAATGAAACACTTACCATTATTGTTTATCCTGATATTATTCACCGGCTGCACTTCTCAACCAGTCCTGCAAACCGCTCCAATCCCTTCACCAACGCCAGAAGGCGCATCTCTTCCCGAACCCACACCAACATCTGCACCACCCACATCCGCGTCCCCAACCTCAACTCCTGGGGAAGTAACCCAACCGGCCGCGACCCCAACTGCTGAAGAGCCGGCCTCCAGCCCTATTCCGGAAGAAACACAACCGCCAGATGCTCTCAAAAGTGAAGTCCAAATCGAAGCCGCCGATGGACTGCTCATCTCCGGCACATTTCACTCGGGGACCGGGGCGCCGCCCTGGCCGGGCATCCTGTTATTACACATGGTCAGCGGCGACCGCAGTCAATGGGACGAACTGGTCCCGCGATTAACCGGAAATGGTTACGCAGTCCTGGCAGTCGACCTGCGCGGACATGGAGCTACAGGAGGCCAGATCGATTGGGAAAAAGCCCAGGTGGATACACTGGCCGTCAGGAATTACCTGGCCGAACACGAGCATATCCAGCATGGTAATATCACTCTCGTTGGCGCCAGTATTGGCGCCAACCTGGCGCTGGCCGCGGCTGCAACCGATGCGGATATAAAGACGGTGGTACTGCTCTCTCCGGGATTAAACTACTTTGGCGTCACTACACTGGAGGGTATTAGAACCTTACGGCGCCCGGCCGCTGTTCCTGGCCGCAAGTTCGGAGGACCAATATGCTGCTGAATCCTCTCAGGCGCTGGCTGAATCAGCGCTAGGAGAGACAGAACTTCATATATTCGAAGGCGCTGGACACGGGACGGCAATGTTAAGTAGAGAGCCAGAACTTGAGGGAAAAATACTCGATTGGCTGGCGCGTTTTGTGAAATAAACTCATCTTTTATGACCTTCCAAACAGGTAACACCGCCCGGTCCAACCTCGGCGGCGTGCACCGTTCCGCCTGGTAAATCCAATCGATCCCCAGTACCGGTTTCGATACGTACCTCCAAATCCGGGAGTTCCCAGGTAATCGAGCCGCGCAATACCATGATCACTTTATGGTAGCCGTGCACATGAGCGGCATACGAATCCCCCGGTCCATTTGACCAGGTATATGGCGAAAGACCTTCGGCTTTATAAATGCTGCGCAGTTCCTTTTCACTGGGCGGGTTCTCTTGCTCCCAGCGTGTTACTTTAAACTCCATCCGCGTACCTCCAATTCAACTTAATATGAAGTTTTTCCATGTGGGTTTGGATTATGCCTGTGAAACTGGTCAGGGTCAAGCCAGTTTCTGTATGGACAAATACTGGATTCTTTGGAGTGCGCCGCGCAGCGTCCCAGTGGGGGGAGCCTATAGTGCAGGTGATTTCCCTGCCGTACTCCCACTTTCATGAAATTACACCCCGACAGCCATGCTGTCGGACTCCATACCAGACTCTGTAAATTTCCCTATACCACATAGAATCTATTGACATGCGTTCTGTAATTAAGTAAACTATAATAAACCGACTGGTCAGTCTATTATAAAAACTGTATGTTCTGACCTGTGGAAGGGTAATTTTCTTTGTATTTGACGTAAGGACTTAAATTGCTCTCCGGATTTAGACCGCAGGGCATTACAATATTCATGGAGGTGAAAAATGGAAATTTTAATTCTTATCCTGGCCATGGTCGTGGTCGGTCTGATCATGGGATTTATCGCCGGCTTGATATGGAAGGATAACCGCCCAATCGGTGTGAAGGGAGATTATATCGCTGCTGTGATCACCGCGGTGATCGTTGGTCTGATGGACTGGTTTGTCATCCCCGCCATGGGTTTCAGCGACACTGTAAAATGGCTGGGGATTATTACTGAACCTGCATTGAGCGCCCTGTTAGTGCTGTGGATCATACGCAAAGCCAAGTCCTGAATTAGATTGTAAAACACCGTATGAAGTCAATGGATCCCCCGCTTTTTATCATCCAGACCCATGAACTGAGGCCGCGAATTTAAGAATACAGTCGCTCTTGACTCGCTCGACCTGGATGTGAAGAACGGCGAGCTTTTCGGTCTGGTGGGACCGGACGGCGCCGGCAAGACCACCTGCCTGCGCCTGCTGGCCGGATTGTTAAATATCACCTCAGGGTCCGCTGAAGTCTTAGGGTTTGATCTGGGGAAAGATTCTGAAGCCGCAAAACCACATATTGGATACATGGCACAGCAGTTCAGTTTATACAGCGAGCTGTCCGTCCGCGAAAACCTGGTGTTTTTTGCGGACCTTTTTAATGTAGAGCCGTATATCTTCCCGCAGCGCATGGCGCGTTTACTTGAGTTTGCCGGTCTGACTGAATTCCAAAACCGCCGGGCGGCGCACCTCTCAGGCGGCATGCAGAAAAAACTGGCCCTGGCTTGCACTTTGATCCACCAGCCGCAAATTCTGCTGTTGGACGAGCCCACCACAGGCGTTGACCCGGTTTCGCGGCGCGAATTCTGGGATATTCTAACCGAACTGCACATGGACGGAACCACGATCGTGGTCAGCACCCCTTACATGGATGAAGCCGACCGCTGCTCAAGGGTTGGTCTGATGTATGCCGGTCGAATGCCGGTGTGCGCATCCCCCTCGCAGATACGGGACCAGATTGAAGGAGAATTGATCGAACTACATCCTGAGGATTGGCGAGCAGCCCAATCACTCCTGGAATCACGTGCAGGCGTCCTGGAAATCCAAACTTACGGCGAATCACTGCACCTTCTGGTCGACGATGCCGAACTGCGTCTGCCTCAAATCGAAACCAGCCTGAACGAAAGCAGTTTATCTTATCGATCGATACGGACCGCGCCCGCCACAATGGAACAGGCTTTTATTTCTTTTATCCGTCAAATTGAGGCATAGGATGTCCTTTCGACATATCTGGGCTATAGTCCAGAAAAAGAAATGGTACTACCAACTATGATTATTTCAATCGAGGTATAAATTGTCACTTCGACATATTTGGGCCATGGCCCGCAAGGAGATCAACCACATCCTGCGCGACCGGATGGCGTTCTTCCTGGTCATCATTTCACCGGTGTTGATGCTGGTCTTGATGTCGTATGCCCTTGCGGTTGATATCCAGCACGTGCCGGTGGCGGTTCTGGACCAGGATCGCAGCGCGGTCTCGCGCGCCTTTATCCAGAGTATTTCCGCTGGTGATGATATTGATTTAATCGCTCATGTATCCAGCATGGACGAGATCGAAGCCTTGCTGATGCGCGGCACGATCAAAGCGGCGATCGTGATCAGCCCTGCTTTTACCAATGATCTGCTGTCCTTACGAGGCATTCCAATCCAGATCATCATCGATGGGACTGAACCCTCCAGCGGCGGTTTCGCAGCAGAGCACATCGGATTACGCACGGAGGAATTTATTAACGCCAGCCTGGCTGGCCAATTTCAGGCTTCAAATTTCAATATCGAATCCATTCAACCCATCGACCTGCGGGTGCGCACCTGGTTCAATCCCAGCATGAAGTCGGAGGTGTCGGTCATCCCGGGTCTGGTCTCGATGGTGATGGGTTTCCCCGCTCTGTCTGTGGCAATGACCCTGGCCAGGGAGCGCGAACACGGCACAATGGAACAGCTTATGGCAACACCCATCAGCCGTCCGGACCTGCTGATTGGGAAAATGATCCCTTACGCCATCATCGGGATGATCAATGTCTTCCTGATTAACTCTGGTGGCAATGGTCCTGTTTGACGTTCCATTTAACGGCAGTTTCCCCTTGTTCTTTTTTCTCTCGATTATCTTTTTATTCGCCATCTTGGCACTCGGTATTGTGATAGGCGTGTTTGTGCACACCCAACCCGCCGCAGTGGGGCTTTCCTTCCTGGTGATCTTTTTCCCTGGCTTTTTCTTAACCGGCATCTTCTTCCCCATTGTGGCCATGCCGGAGATCGCCCGTCTGGAAGCCCTCTTCCTTCCCGGAACGCCGTATGCAGTCATTACACGCGGGGTGTTTCTTACCGGAGTTGGTCTGGATGTACTCTGGCCGCACGCAGTCATGTTGTTATTCCTTTGGCTGGTGTTCACTGCACTTGCAGCTGTCTTTTTTAAGAAGAAGTTGGGATAAACCTTGAAAAAAGCGTTTAATCGCATCTGGTCATTGTCCGTAAAAGAGTTTATCCACCTGGTAAATGATTGGTGGCTGCCGGCTTTCATGCTAATAGGCGGCGCCATGGAATTACTGCTGATCGGTTGGGCCACATCCAGACCGATTACCAATCTACCGTTGATGGTCATCGATTACGATCAGAGCCAGACCAGCCGCGAGTTTGTTACCGCGCTGGAAAACACAGGTACATTTGCCCTGGAAGGTTACGCATGGGAGATGTCCACCGTCGAAGATAAGCTCGAACGGGGGCAGATCTACGCCGCGGTAATATTTCCTCCCGATTTCAGCGAACAATTAGCCTCCGCTTCCGGAAAGCCAACCTTGCAGGTGCTGCTGAACGGAGCGGAAAGCAGCCCAGCCTTAGAGGCTTCCAGGGCTATCGAAGGCGTCACGCGTGATTTCGGAGAACGCATTACGCTGGAAAGGCTGGGAATTTCGCCCGCAGACCTGGCTGGTTTTGTCCCCAGTCTGCGCATGTGGTTTAACGAGAAACTAAGCGAGGCGTATTACACCACCCCGGCTGAACTTGCATTGATGCTAGAGTTCACGATCCTGCTTTTCGCGGCATTGTCATTTTCACGCGAACGCGAATTGGGCACTCTCGAGCAGTTACTGGTGATGCCATTCTCGTCATTGGAGATTATCGCCGGTAAGGCTATCCCGGTCATCCTGATTGGTTTCGCCGATTTTGTCTTCTTACTGGGAGTCGTACATTTTGCATTCGATGTGCCAATCAGGGGGTCTTTAGGACTGCTGTTAATCCTGGCAGTCGTTTATATTTTTGTCGAACTTGGAAAGGGCATGGTGATTTCGGTGTTATCACGCACCCAGCACCAGGCATTTCTGCTCGTGATGCTGGTAGCCATGATTGATTTAATGTTCACCGGCTACGCAGTCCCGGTCGAATCCATGCCCATCTATTTACAGTATCTGGCGAACCTGATCCCAGCTCACCACTGGTTGACGATCGTGCGCGGCATCTTGCTCAAAGGTACAGGTATAGAGTTTCTGTGGCCAAGTGTCCTCGCCCTGATCATATTGGGTTTGATGATCGGTACATTTTCGCTGGCCTTTGTGCGTAAGGCTTTAAATTGGGAATAAACAATGAGTGAACGAACACCAAACTATACCATCGTAGCCCACGGTTTGAAGAAGCGCTTCGGCGATTTTACTGCAGTCGATGGGATCGACTTCAAAGTAAGGGCTGGTGAGGTGTTCGGTTTCCTCGGACCGAACGGCTCGGGGAAGACCACCACCATACGCATGATGCTCGGTTTGATCCAGCCCTCTGAGGGTTCGGTCGAAGTATTGGGCATCCCGGTCTCCGCCAACCCGGAAATAATCCGACCCAGGGTTGGTTATATGTCGCAGCGTTTCAGCCTGTACAATGATTTAACCGTCCGCCAGAACCTGACATTCTACGGTAAAGCATATGGATTGGAGAATGATTTGCTCCAAGAGCGCATGCGGAACGCGGTTGAGATGGCCGGTCTGGTTGGGCAAGAAAAGACCAAGACCAGGGATCTGGCCGGTGGATGGCGGCAGCGTTTGGCTCTCGGGGCGGCCATTCTGCACAGACCAGAACTGATCTTCCTGGATGAACCCACCGCTGGTGTAGACCCCGTTTCCCGGCGCGCATTTTGGGACCTGCTTTACGAACTGGTTACCGAAGGAATTACCATATTTGTGACCACCCACTATATGGACGAAGCTGAACACTGTCACCGACTGGCATTCATCCAGCGCGGAAATATTATCGCTAACGGAACTCCCGATCAAATCAAGAGTGAGAATATGTCGGGACAGGTGCTCGAAATCGCCCCTGATGACCCCGAGCGAGCTATGATCGTGCTGAGGAACGCTATGCAGGCTGCATCGCTGCCACTGGAAGAAGTTTCGCTTTATGGCGCGCTTGTTCATGTTATCGCTCAAGATATGCAGGGCGTTAAAGGTGAAATTTCCTCGTTATTAGAAAACTCAGGGATAAAGGTCGATCACATGGCTGTCATTGAGCCATCTTTGGAAGACGTATTCATATCCAGTATGCGCTGAAATTGCTATATTTAACCGCCAATTATCTCAGCTGCGAAATAACATGAACCAACTTTTTTTTGATGAATTCCTTACCGTGGAGGTAGACATGACCAAAAAGAGAATACTCGCTCACGCAGGAATACTGTTATTAATACTCCTGGGGATGGCTGGATGTGAACTCGCTGCCGTTTGCGACCAGTTCTGAAGAATTGCTGCAGGCTTCTGGAGTTGTGGAGGCTGTTAATGTGGTTGTAGCTCCTGAAGTAGCCGGGCGCGTAGCCGAGGTTTATGTCGAAAAAGGCGACCAGGTGAGCGTTGGAGATTTATTGTTCAAGATGGATGATGAACTGCTTGAAGCGCAGCGCGAACAAATCCTGGCAGAGCTTGAAGCAGCCAGAGCAAATCTCCTCACTGCCGAAGCCGGTATTGATTTCGCAAATGCCTCCCTGCACTCCGCTGAAGTTAATGTCCAGGCCGCGCAAGCTCTGGCAGAAGTGGAGGTGCTCCCTGCACAACGAGCATTAGAGGAACTTTACGAGAATGTCGAAGTGGCGCGCGGTGAGGCTTTGAAACAAGTATCGGCCGGCAGCCGTGCGGTACGTGATGCCCAGTACCAGTTCGACAACTTTACCGTCCCAATTAACCAGCAGGATATGAACGCTATGGAAGCGCTGGCGGTGATGAAAGAACAACTGGACGAAGCGCGTGATGCATTCGAACCATACAAATATAAATCCAGCAACAATGAGACTCGCAAAGATTTGAAAGAGGACCTTGAAGATGCCCAGAGTGACTTCGACTCGGCCGTTCGCCGGCTGGAATATGAGACTAATTTAGAAAAATCGCGTGCCAATCAGGATAAAGCCGTCCAGGATCTGGCTGTACTGCAGGATGGGCCAGATCCGGATGATATCGCCATCCTGGAAGCTCAGATCGCCGCGGCGGAGATTGCGCCCGAACAAGCGCAGGCCTCCGCAGAACAGGCCAGGGTGGCTGTCTCCCAGGCGCAGGCAGTACTCAAACAGGCTCAGGCAGCAGTCGCCCAGGCGCAGGCGGCGCTCAAAGGGATCGATGTCCAGAGTGAGCGGTTGACGGTCAAGGCTGCTGTAGACGGTTCGCTGCTGGTGCGTAATATCCAGCCAGGCGAGGTGATCCAACCGGGAACGGCTGCTATGACTATTGGCGAGTTGGAGGACCTTACCGTCACGGTGTATATCCCCCAGGAACGCTACGGGCAGATCAGCCTGGGCGACCATGCCTCATTGACGGCCGATTCATTTCCCGACCAGACCTTCGACGCGGTCGTGATCCGCATCGCGGACCGGGCTGAGTTTACGCCGCGCAATGTTCAGACCCAGGAAGACCGGCGCACGATTGTCTTCGCGGTTGAATTGGCTGTGAATGACCAGAGCGGTAAGCTGAAGCCCGGCATGCCGGCTGATGTGGAGTTTGGAAATAAATAATGGTATTGTGATCCCGATTATTTAAGGAGTGAATAATCTATTATTTTTGTAAAATAGATCCTTTGCTCCGCTCCCGTGATTTATTGTAGGGCAAGTTGGCAACTTGCCCTACTTTTCCAATAACTGGATTTTCAGACACATATTGATCAATCCTTACACCCTCCCCGCAGCACGCGGAAAAACGACACTATGTTGCAAGCAATAATTTCACAATTCTGTTACCCAACCTCAAAATACGCCTCAAGCTCAGGTAGATTGATCCCCTTTACGCTCAATTCCAGCACCGAATTTAATGGTTTTTCCTCCCGCATATGGATCTGAGTCTCGAACGCCAACTGCGGGATGATGACTTTCCCTGATAAGCCGCGTTTTTCTACCAACACGCCCTCTCCGCTCCAGTCCGGATTTTGAGCAAAATAAACCAGCGTCCAATGGCGTCTGGATAACCAATCAGCCTGGTTCACACTACCTATGACCGCCTGTGAGGCGCCGATGCGCTCCAGCATCTCACTTTCATCCATCAACGCGCCCCCGGTTAAAGAAGGCGCGCAGCTGCTGGTGAGCCGCAAGGTCCAAATAGCGCCGTAAAGGGCTGGTGACGCGGGTGTAATTCAGCAACCCAACCCCAGCATGCGGAGAGGGTTTAACTCTCACCTGGCTGCGCTGGGAGATTCGACGTAAAACATATTTATATGCCAGCGTTCCCTGGGATAGAGATTCGCCACGCAGCCTTTCGGCCAAGCGTTCCTCATCCGGAGCTTCTTGAATGACAAATGGGAAGGGGATATCGTGCGCTGATGCGTAACCTGCCGCCGCCTCCCCCGTCATAAGCATAGCTTCCCTGACCAGTGACCGGCTCACCAGTTCTGGCAGCGGTCGAATTTCCACCACGCCATCCTGGACATTTACTTTCGCTTCAGGCATATCGAAAAAGGAGGCTTCGTTTGCCTCGCGCCGTTTGCAATAAGCCTCGGTAAGAATTTTTATATCGCTCAGCAAGTTATCTTTAATCCGATCTTCAGCCTCTTCGTAACTCATACGTTGGACACGCACCAGGCTAGGAGCGATTTCCACATCAACAATTTCCGCCTCCCTGTTCAATGTAATCCCAAATGAAAGAGCCGGTGAGGTTTCACTCAAACCCATCCCCAGGCTTTTTATCAAACTGTCGGGCAGCATCGGCAGCATGCCTTCCGGCAGATAACACGTGGCTGCGCGCCCCCTGGCCTCCAGGTCAAGAGCGCTGTTCGCAGGCACCAAAGCCGCCGCATCCGCTATGTGCACCCACAGGCGCCCGCCAGCAAACTCTCCGTTTTCCATCTCCAGTTTTTCCAGGCCAATCGCATCATCCGGGTCCAGATTATCCCGGTCATCAATGGCGTAACTATCCAGATGGGTCAAGTCTAAACGGTCCTCACCTACTATGGCTGGCATCTCAATATCAGCTGGTGTGCCGCTTATTCGCAAACGTTGGGGATATGGATTTACGTTATTATCCCAATATCCGAGTTCCAGCAGGATGGCGTGCGCACTTTGGGGCGTTTGGGACCGTCCCAGCTCGCGCAGCAGTTTGCTGTGCTTTACGCTGCCGTAAGCCAGATTTTCAACCTCAACTAGAAAACGTTTATCCTCATCCGATATCCCCTCTCCATTATTGATCCGCTCCAGGAATGAGTTCCCACGCTTTGAGATCAGCCGCTTTCGCCTGGCGGCTCTCAATCTCTGCCTGCACTTCATCCATTGTACGAGGCAGGACCGCTTCAATGCTCCCCTGGAAGTACAGACCATCCTTGATCAACTTCCAGGTATTCCAAGCACTGGCTGGTGAGAATTCCCCATATACCAATTCAGTCAACGACACCAGGGTGTGACTAGATTCACTTTCATCCTCCAGCATAACCTCCCACGCCAATTCGACTTCTCCATCCCCTGCATGCAGCGCCTCGAAGCTGTCGAACGGTCCCGGATGTAAGAGCTCCACATCCTTGTAACGTACATTCGCCAGGTCTCCATTCTCCAGCTTTATCGTCAATTTATCTCCCACGCGTAATACCCGCGCCGGATGTGTTTTGTATACCACCAAACTGTCTTCTACAATTGATTTAATTGCCATCAAACCTGCCCTGAATAAGTTGGGATATCGCTGTTACCATAATCTTGGTATAAATTTGCTTTGCAATAGATACCAGGTAAATACTACCATTCTTAACCCCGGATGTGAGCACCAAACTGGTTCCTGTTTTTCGCCCAACACGCTCCTGGACTGGTAGCCCAATAAAACTCATTGTTCATACCAACAAAGACAACCTGATTATCCATATCTATTTTAATCTGATTTCTCCCAGGGAAGCCACAGCGTATTATCCGCGTTAAGAGCATGCCAGGTTGCCCCTATTACCAGATGTTCATAAACCACTGCCATGCGTTCTTTTGAATAAGGCATATCATTGGTTATCCACCAATCGATCAAACCCATAATGGAGGAAACCATGTGATTGGCGGCAATTTCAAAAGGAATGGTTTGTGTGGTAACCCGGTCGTTGTGGCGGTCCAGATGAACTTGAACCATTTCGCTCAAGTGAATTCGCAGCTTTTTGCTGAACATTTGACTATCAAGCACGCCGCGATACATAGCACGGTTACCTTCGACATGTTGAAACAGCAAATATCCTTCCCGCTCAAAATATTTGTCGTTATGAGTGTTCGAAAGGGATTTAAGATTTTCAATAATTTCAGTGAATATCTCCAGCATTAAATCATCTTTACCATTGTAATGACGGAAAAAAGTAGCATACCCGATATCCGCACAGTCAGTGATATCGCGGATAGTGATTACCTCATAAGGTCCCTGATTGATTAATTCAAGGAGCGCCTCCTTCAGCAGCCGGCGGGTTCGTATCACTCTTCTATCTGCATTATCCATCTGTTCCTCCTGAGATTTTCTCCCGGGTGTCAAAACAATAACCATTTTTTGAGCCTTTTTTTTGAAAATGTTTCATACGACACACATAAAAATATTTCCTGGTTGACATTTGGAAGAATTCACATATGATACACATCATACGTTATGGTATACAGTATATCATATTAAACAGAGATGTAAAGGAGCTTTTTCATGAACGAACAATATTTATGGTGCCGGCGGACCGAAACTGATAGAGGAGGCGGCCTCTTCTGGGGATTAACCCTGGTAGCGATCGGAAGTTTTTGGTTATTGGGCAATTTTGAAATTGTCCCAGAACCTGCCAAAATCGTCATCCCAGGTCTTGTTATCCTGTGGGGCATCGCCACGTTGGTCAGACGGCGTACAACACAGTAATCCAATCAGGAGAGGTGAAATGCACACCTCTCCCACATAAGTTAAGAAAGGATACTCGTCAATGAATAACACAATCGAACAAGCTCGAAGACAACCAGAAAGATTTAGTTCGACTCTTGTTTCTTTGAAAACATTTTTGATCGTGTGGAGCGGGCAGGTCGTTTCCATGCTCGGTTCAAGTATGACCGGTTTTGCGCTCGGAGTCTGGATCTTTCAACAAACTGGTTCTGCATTCAGCTTCGCGCTGATTTTACTATTTAACATGCTCCCAAAAGCGTTGATTGCACCCTTCGCTGGCGTCTTCGCCGATCGTTACGACCGGCGTAAGATTATGATATGGACCGACTCGTGCGCCGGATTAGCTACAACCATTGCAATACTCCTCTTCACAACGGACAGCTTATCCACCTGGCACATTTATTTACTCACTACTGTAAATGCCAGCGCAAGCGCATTCCAGGTACCAGCTTTCAACGCCTCAATCACACAACTGGTTCCCAAGTCACAATATGGAAGGGCCAATGGGCTGCAGCAGTTAGGTGATGGGATCGGTCAGGTTATCGCACCTGTGCTGGCAGGAATCTTTATCGCTGCTTATGGTTTGGTGGGTGTACTTTTCATTGATTTGCTTACTTTTCTGTTCGCCGTTTCTATTCTGCTTGTTGTAAAGTTCCCAGGCATCCCGAATACTGGTAAACAGAGCTCTGACACCCGCGAAACATGGTTTTCCCAGGTAGGGCAGGCGATCAAATACCTTAAGCTGCGACCCGGATTACTGGGTTTAATGCTGGTTTTTACTCTGGTTAACTTCTTTGTCGGAGCGGCTGAAGTTGTCCTGACACCGATGGTGCTCAGCTTCACAACACCTGAAAATCTCGGGCTGATTATGACGATCGGCGGGGTTGGTATGCTGTCCGGGAGTTTACTCATGACCGTTTATGGGGGTGGGAAGCGTAAAGTTTATGCTGTGTTCGGCGCCTATAGCCTTCTTGGCATGGCTGTACTCCTGGCAGGTTTAAGTCCATCCGTGTTGTTGGTCAGTATTGCCGTTTTTCTAGCCTTCTTTTTCCTGCCGACCGTGATGGGCGCCAGCCAGGCAATTTTTCAAGCTAAAGTGGCCCCAAAAATCCAGGGACGGGTATTTGGAATCAGGATGTTCCTGAATACGATTTCATTTGCACTGGCTTACCTTCTGGGTGGTTACCTTGCAGAAACACTTTTTGAGCCCATAATGGCAAAAAATGGAATACTGGCCGATACGATTGGTCAAATCATTGGTGTAGGGCCGGGACGCGGAATGGGATTGATGTTCGTCTTGATGGGATTATTCTCAATCGTCTCCGCTTTAAGTGCTTTTATTTATCCGCGCATACGGCGCATGGAGATAGAATTACCAGATTTCGGTCCAAATTTAAAGAAAATTTTAATGAACACATCCTCGTCGCTACGCGAATTGAATCTCAACAGAATATCTATGCGGGAAAGCACCTCATTTTTGAGGCAGGGTATTGTGCACCCAGCACCACCTATCTGGTACGCCAACGTAGGCAATCACGCACCTAGCACCACCTGTCCGGAACAGTCCCTCAGTGGATCACACACCTAGCGCCACCTGTCCGGAACGTCCCCCTAAGGGATCACGGTGGTGCGTACATAAAAAAACCGCCTATTTCAGAGCAACACACCTATCCCTCCAGCAGTATCCCGCTGCCTAAGGCTCCCGAAGAATGAGGAAGTTCTTTGCGGGATTTTCCCTTGCGCAGCATCCCGCGTTTTTTGTGGGACTATCCCCTATCCCCTGAATTATTCCCTATCCCCTAAAATTTTATCTTCCCGATTCTAGTATTTGTCTTATATTCACCTTCCCGCTGGAGTGATATACTCACTGAACCTGACTTTTAAGGAAAACATATGGGATTTCACGGAAGCGGTTGGTGGAGCTATATCAGATCAACCGGCGAAAAACCGAAACTTACCTGGGACCTGATGAAGCGCGTGATGGGCTACTCGCAGCCTTACCGCTGGCAGATCATCGCGATGCTGTTCTTGATCCTGATCAACACCGGGTTAACGCTCCTGACGCCGCTCATCCTGCGCCAGTTAATCGATGTCACCATCCCCGAAAAGCGGGTTGACCAGCTGGTTTTCCTGGCATTGGGATTGCTGCTCATACCCGCATTGGGCGGGTTAATCAGCGTATTCCAACGCCGCTATAACGCCCAGGTCGGCGAAGGCGTGATTTACGATCTGAGGGTCTCGCTCTACTCTAGCCTGCAGCGCATGTCGCTGCGTTTCTTCACCAACACCAAGGTGGGCGAGTTAATGAGCCGTCTGAACAACGATGTCATTGGCGCCCACAACGCGATCAGCAATACCATAGTAGGCATCATCACCAATATCATCCAGGCCAGCGCTGTTTTAATCGTCATGTTGAGCCTGGATTGGCGCCTGACCCTGGTCAGCATCGTCATCCTGCCTCTGTTTATCCTGACAGCCCGACGTATGGGCGCCCGCTTGCGGGATATCGCCCGCCAGGGAATGGACGCCAATGCACGCATGAACGCCACCATGAATGAAACCCTTAATATCGGAGGCGCCTTGCTGGTTAAATTGTTTGGACGCTCAACTTTAGAAATCGACCGTTTTAAGGAAAGAGCCGCTTCGGTACGCGATATCGGTGTCCAGCGCGGAGTTATGGGCGCCTCATTTTTTGTCATTATCGGATTATTGAGCGCCATTGGAACGGCCCTGGTATACGGGATTGGCGGCTATCTTGTCATATTAGATCTTTTCACCGTAGGCACCATCGTTGCTTTCGGCGGCATATTTAACCAGCCTTTATACTTCACTGCAGGGCTTGGCGAACGCGCCGGTCGAATTCGCCACCTCCGTGGTCAGCTTTGAGCGCGTTTTTGAAATTGTCGACCTGCCGCCTGATATTGAAGAACGACCGGATGCCCTCGAACTCCTTGATATCCGCGGCGAGTTGGAGCTTGATAACGTGACCTTCAGATACCAGGCTACCCAGGAAGGCTTGATCAGCGACGTGCACCGCTTCGGCGCCATGCACGAAGTAAGCGCTACCCTGTCCGGAAAGCTGCTAAAAGATCAAGACAAACACGATGGTGGAGATAACGAAAAACCGGACACAGAATCTGCAGATGGCTCATTAATCCAGGAGGAAATCCAGCGCAGCCAGGCGAGGCATCTGGCTCTGGAAGATATATCCTTTACCATCAAACCAGGACAGCTGGCAGCATTAGTGGGACCCAGCGGCGCCGGCAAAACCACCCTGACTTACCTGATCCCGCGCCTGTATGATCCTACTGAGGGAAACATCCAAATCGATGGGCACGACCTGCGCCATGTCACCCTGGATTCATTAAGCGCATATGTCGGTATGGTCACCCAGGAAACGCATTTATTTCACGACACCATCCGCACCAACCTGCTTTACGCCAATCTGGACGCTACACAGGAGCAGATCGAATCCGCATGCATAACAGCCAACATCCACGATTTCATTTCTGAGCTGCCGGATGGCTACGATACGGTTGTTGGGGAACGCGGTTACCGCTTGAGCGGCGGTGAAAAGCAGCGTTTAGCGCTGGCGCGTGTGATTCTAAAAGATCCTCGCATCCTGGTGCTGGACGAGGCCACCAGCCATCTGGACAGCCAGTCCGAAGCCTTGATCCAGGAAGCGCTCAAACGCGTCATGTCTGGACGCACCAGCCTGGTAATCGCGCACCGTTTAAGCACCATCCTTTCCGCAGATTTAATCCTCAGTGATGGACCGCGGCCGGATTGTCGAGCGCGGTACGCACGATGAACTTTCATCGTTGGATGGTTTATACGCCCATCTCTACCAGACGCAATTTGCTAGCTCTGCTGGCTGAACGCGCAATCCATGACCAGGAGGGAGCATTCAAAGCGCTCAAATTAAAGATGACAATCGCTTACCCGCACAGACGAAAAAACCAGCTTACCGGGGAATGGGTGCTGGTCTCTCCGCACAGAGCAGAACGTCCCTGGTTGGGGCAGGTTGAGAAGACATTCCAGGAGCGCCTGCCTGAATATGATCCGGGCTGTTATCTCTGTCCAGGAAATCAACGTGCCGGCGGTGATGTAAATCCCCAATACACCTCAACCTTCGTGTTCACCAATGATTTTTCAGCGCTGCTGCCCGAGACCCCCCTGGTGGAAAGCAGGCGGCAGACCCTGCTGCGCTCACAACGCGTAAACGGCACCTGCCGGGTAATCTGTTTTTCCCCCAGGCATGACCTGACCCTGCCAGAGATGGAACTCGAAAACATCCATGATGTTGTCGAGGCCTGGTGCCAGCAAACCGCTGAACTTGGTTTAACCTACAAATGGGTGCAGGTTTTCGAAAACAAGGGCGCGGTGATGGGTTGTTCTAACCCTCACCCGCATGGTCAGATATGGGCCAGCGACCAGATTCCGAACGAACCAGCCAAGGAAAATGACCAGCAAGCGCGTTATTACCAGGAACGGGGCAGTTTACTTCTGGCGGATTATTTAGAGCAGGAATTGGTAGATAAGCACAGGCTCGTCCTTGAAAACCAACATTGGGTGGTCCTGGTTCCATTCTGGGCTACTTGGCCGTTTGAGACCATCCTTTTACCTCGCAGGCATATTATGCGTTTACCCGGCCTTGCAGAAGCTGAAAAGGTTCATCTGGCGGCTATTCTAAAACTGCTGCTAACAATATACGATAACCTTTTCAATAATTCCTTCCCCTATTCAATGGGATGGCACGGCGCCCCATTCGGGGCCACGGACGTCGACCATTGGCAGCTGCATGCCCATTTTTACCCGCCCCTGCTGCGCTCAGCAAGCGTAAAGAAATTTATGGTGGGTTATGAAATGCTGGCGGAAGCCCAGCGCGATTTGACCCCCGAAGCGGCTGCCCAGCGCCTTCGAGAAACCAGCGGTGAACACTATAAACATGTTTAAAGACTTGCTGAGTCGAAGTAATTTCGAAATTCTAACTCAACCCGTTTATGTAATCATAACTGTTGGAAGATCGTTGATCAATACTTTTTGATAAAAATCAGAAAACAATTCTTAACCATCCCCCAGGGTTTTATCCCAATCGATCTCTTGCAGGGTTTTATACAGCCCATGATCGTCATCAACTACAAAAAATGTCAGGTTGGTGAAGACCTCCTCGGCGATATTGCGTACCTCATCAACCGGGATTAATTCGTCCCGGCTGCCGTGGTAAAGGACAACTGGTACTGATACCTGCCCCGGCTTATTATCAATAAAGGTTGGCCAGATCAACGCCGGCGCCATTAACACCAGCTTTTCTACCCGCTCTGGATGCTGGCAGGTGTACATCGCTCCCATCAGCCCGCCCAAACTGGAACCGATGATCCGCCAACCATCACCATCATCCAGGATACCATCTAAGGTCGACATACGCTCATCCACCGTTCCGCGAAAGTCAGGAGTTAGCATGCTGGGATACAACCCGCGCAGGTAAGCTGCTTTATTACCCTGGCTTGACCCCATCAGCCCGTGGATTAATATTAGTCTTGCTGGATCAATATTCATGGAATTACTTTAAAACGACAATTTTCTTGAAGTTATCTGCAAAGAGGCGCAAACCGGTACCCCGCTTCACCCAGCGATTCCAATAACAAGTTGAGCGACTCAACCGTAGTCGCTTGAGTATCTTCATTATCGTGCAGCAGTACCCGCGCTCCTGGAAACACCTGCTCCATCACACTGTCTGCGACCATTTGTGGATCGAGCGATCTCCAATCCTGCGAGTCAATATCCCATAATGCCACTTCATATCCCCTCTCCGCGGCAGTTGTACGAGTGATTGAATCAAGCGCGCTGTACGGCGGGCGCAGGCAGCGTGCGCTGTTACCGCCGATTATGCGGGTTGTGTTTGCAATTTCCAGGAAAAAGTCCTCCCTGCCGGATGACGTCAACGTATCTTGTTGTGATGCATGGCTGCCAATTGAATTCCCCGCCTCAATGATGCCTTCCACCTGATCCTTCGATTCGGCCGCTTTCTCCCCAGTAATAAAGAAGGTTGCCTGAGCTTGATGCGAAGATAGACTCTCCAATATTTTTGAGGTGCTTTCCGCTCCGGATGGTCCATCTTCGAATGTGAAGTAAACAATCTGGTCGGTTGTCATTAAAGCGGGGACATCCGGATCCATTGGTTCTGGGGTTCCAAAAGAAGTATTTTCTGGGATCGTAAGTCCTTCGGTATTGCCTACCACTTCGCCTTGATCATCACGTACCCAGCCTTCATTACCATCGAAGCAGCAAACCTGCCACCAGCGAGTTTCCGGGGTCACCCCCAGGTTTTTCCCAGTGATGTGAATCGCTTCGCCAGGAACCAAACTGCCAATCACCCCAAATCCAATACCCGGGCCTTCGTGCACATCTACCGTCTTATCTTCTTCAGGTATCCAATACGGCTCAGGTGGGATCATAACCGCCCTTCCGCCTTCTCCACTGATATCCGCCTCAAATTTATATTCGGTATCACCGCCAACAGAGACGGCTCTAATTGTGTAATCCTGGGTTGACGGCAGTTCTCCAGACCAATATGTCTTCTGCTCCTCGATGGAAAGCAGCACCTCACCATCTTCTTCTCCAACGATGGATAGCAGAACCGTATTAAATGGCGCCAGGATTTTCAGGTCCAGTATTTGACCGGCCAATCCGCGGACGATTAAATTTGTCAACACCGTTAAACCCAATCGCTCTTTCCAATTGCAGCAAATTTTTTGAGGTCTGCAGGTCAAGTCGTTTCTCTGGACTCTCAAGTCCAGCCGGGTTGGAGACGGCCTCCGTCTTATACTCTGAGATCAATTCCAATCCAGCATCTCCCAGAGTAAACTCCAATTGGCTGTTGGTCGATGGACAACAAACAGGGTCGCCGGGAGAGAACTCTCGTAGTTCAACCTGTATCCTTCCATCTTTAATATTGATTTCACGAATAAATAAATCGCTTCCAAGCGGGTATCCACCGGCCGGTGACGGCTTTCCACTGTTATTCCGCACGGCGATCAACTTGTAAAGGGGATTGGAACTGCCTGAGGTTTCGACCAGAACGAGGACTACGTCCTCGATCCCATCCCCATCCAGATCACCATAAACGCGGTATGGAGCCAGGTTTATGGTTGAGGCAGAGCTAGCGCTTGAAGTCTTATCATCGATATATTCTCCGTCACGCAATCGCACAGTGTTGTCCTTTGCCTCATCGGTCTGGTTTAATTCATCTGCAGATTTGCCTTTCGGGTATACAGCATTTTGCAGCTCATGCCAGGAGAGTTCAGCGGACTCTGCAGTGTGGTCAGATTCTCCATTCCCGGAGGTGTTTACCTCTTGTTTGTGTAAAATTTCTACTAATCGTGTTATGACAACTGGATTATCACCCTGGGGATTTTCATCCACCCGTGATTGGACCAGCAGCTTGTACTCATATCCCTCTTGATAAACGAAGCCTTCGATTTCCCCATAGAAAATCTGCCACTCGTCTTCTGGCTTTTCCTTTATCAACAAACACTCGGTCGTCTCGCCGTTCACGCAGTCAACCGGACCTGATGCAACAAAGATCTCTTTTTCCTTGGCTGTTTCTGGGTGCGGATCGCAAGCGGTTAGAATGGTTAACGCACACATGATCAGACCCGCCAGTACATATAAGTATTTTCTCAATAGTTCCTCAGAATTCATTTTCTAAGTTTAAAGTTGGATTTCGGTCAAGCGTTAATTTTTTCCCTCAAAAAATTATTTTTCACTCTATTAGCAGGAAAAGAATTGTAGCACAAGGGGGCGTTCAGCGTCAAAGTAATTTAAGAACATTTCCGCTGGGAGTGAAGTTTATTGGAATGCCTAAATTCTGTATATCCTTGATATTTACCAGTAAAAATTCTATACCCTCCCTCGTAGATTATAATGAGCGCGGCAGGAATCGAACCTGTAACCCCTGGCTCAAAAGGTCAGAGTCCGAAGTACGTGCTATCCATCCAGGAGTTTGCCACTTTTACTCTGTCCATTGAAAGATGGCCGATGTAAGTCTCTGGGATCCTTATAATAAGGTCTATCAACATTTTTACGTTCAAAAGACTGGTTTAACAAAGGATGAGTTGGTTGTCTTTTGCACGTACGTCTCGTCCATGATTGTATCATTGGTTGAGTGACATGCCGGGGTCGAGCTGCCAGGTCTGCGTAAACGATAATCTCTGTAGGTAATTATTTATGTCAGGGATCATGCCTGCCCTATCTGAAGATGATATCCGCGATTTGGCCAGCCCCCAGAGCTTGGAGCGGGGGTTCAATTATTTCCATAATGACACTCTGTTCAATATGCGACAGGTGGGAAACGAATTACACGGCGACTGCCGCGGATCCAGTTACACTCCTTACCGGGTATCGGTCCAGCTTGGACCTGACGGATTCATAAGCGCCCAATGCACTTGCCCTTATGACTGGGGTGGGATCTGCAAACACATCGTCGCGCTGCTTCTAGCCTGGGTGCACAAGCCGGAAGTTTTTCAATCCATCGCACATACCGATGAGAGGCTGGCCGATAAGAGCAAAGAAGAGCTCATTACCTTAATCCTTGAAATGCTCAAGCGCGAGCCAGACCTGGAGCGCCTTCTGGATTTACCTCTGGGACCAAACCCTGAAAAACCCTTCGACCTGGACGCCTACCGCCAACGAATCGAATTCATCTTTTTGGATGAATTCACCGACCTGGATAAACTGGTTTTCGAAATTGCCGCCATCGCCGAAACGGCCGACCGCTTCGCAGCCAAAGGAAATTGGGCCGCCGCGGGCGCTCTCTATCATCTCATCCTCAGCGAGATCGTCCCCACTTATGAGCGACTCTACGATGATGACGGTGACATCTCTAACGTGTTGCAGCAATGCGCAACAGGACTGGAACATTGTCTGATAGAAGACAGGCCAGATTCTGCCACCCGCCAGTTGTGGTTCGAGGTCTTGCTGGAGGCTGAGTTTATGGCTGTTCAGATGAGCGACATCGACCTAGCCTATCCAGCCCGGGATATCCTGGTAGAACACACAAACGCTGAAGAATGGCACCGGATTGAGAAGCGGGTGCGCCAGATTATAGCATCCTTGGATAATCAATATTCTAGATGGAAACAGGAGACCCTGGTTGACTTCCTGGTTCATCGGCTGGAGAGTACCGGGCGCGCAGCTGAGGTCGCGGACCTGATTTTTGAGTTGGGTTCGGAAGAGCAGCAAGCTTTTGAGCTGGTCAGGCAGAGACAGTTAGAGGCGGCGATTTCCATCGCCAGAGAACATTTCGTCAATCTCCCCGGGCTGGTCATCCAGTTCGCCGACACCCTGGTAGAGTCCGGGGGCATCGCTGAAGCTGTGGCTTATATTACCAGCCAGTTAGAGAGCAGATCGCGGGCCTACTACTTCGCCTGGCTAGCACAGTTGGCCGAGCAAGAGCAGGACCCAGAAACCGCTTTGAAATGGCAGTTGAGTTTATTTCATGAATCACCCAACCTGGAAAACTACTTGAATCTGCAGGCGGTAGCGCAACTGCTCGATCAATGGGAAACAATGTACCCAGGCTTGATTAAAAAACTGGAAGCCGACCAAAACTGGGATCTACTGATCGAAATCGCACTGGAAGATGGCGATGTATCCCGGGCGCTCGAATACCTTCCCCTCCAACGCTGGGGGCGTCATGATCTCCAGGTCGCCCGGGCTGCTGAAACCAGCCATCCCCAGGCGGCTATTGAGATCTACTGTCAACGCGTAGAGCGGTTCATCGCGGTCCGGGGGCGCGCCAATTATCACGAGGCGGCTGCAATTCTACAACACGTCAAAGAACTGTACCATCAACGAAGCACTCACACCGAATGGGATCGCTTACTGACCGAGCTGCGTCAACGTCATGCCCGTTTGCCGGCCCTCATGGATGAGCTCGATAAAGCTGGTTTGTGACATGCAGCAATAATGAAATCGTTTTCAGCCATTTTAATTTCGCGAGAAATGAGGCAAGTTTCCTGGATGCGGTTTCCAGGTCAGTCGATAGTTACTTGAAATAAGGATTTGGAAAAAGGTAATAATGAGTGCCTTTTCCAGATTTAAGGGTACAGGATTTGAATCAAGGACCTTCAGGTTATAAGGTGGGTACTGAAAAGGGGAGCCAGGAAGTATGACCCTGCGGTTGAGTTATCCCGACGGCCTATAGTTCAGTCACCAGGATCGTTTTCCCCAATTGCCGGGGACCTTAGAAGGCGACCACCTTTCCATGAGTGATTGCGTCATGTAATTGTGATAACAGGTAGCGGCTAATTTTCATTAAAATAATATACCTTACCATCCGTATTTATTATAATTCAGACGGCAGTTCATATTACATTGAGTTGTATAAGACAAATATACCCAGCAGTTCTTGCCCATTTCAGCGACTTCTTAACCAGGGTTTTTGGCACGGAAGTATTATAATGAGTTGGGTTTCCTCGCCGCAAAAATCTCAAGCCAGGGTGTAATTCGTGACCTCTCTTCCATCGGATGTCGATCTGGGAATCAGGTAAAAGCACCTTGAGATCAAGTATCAAGGCATCCAAATTCTGGTTGAACCAAATGAACACCTCAAAACCTTATAAGCAGCGCATTCTGGACCTCCTTGAAAAAGTGGGTATAGAGGGGGCGGATAACGCCAAAATATGTAAAGATACTGGTATCCCTTCTTACCAGCAGGTTTATTTACTTACGCAGGAACTTACCAGGCGGGGAAAGATCACTGCCAGACGTGAAGGCCGGAAGTGGGTCTTCTTCCCGCTTGACACGCCCTCCACCAATTCATTTCGCGGGTACTGGCGGGTTATATCTAGCCCCGAATTTGACCGGGAAACCCTGGAGATGGAAACCATTCCATTCGTTAGAGTTGAAGGTGAAAAGTTCGCATTTGGAGGCACATTTCATATCGGGTTGATTCTAGGTGAATTCGATGGACGGCTTGACGGAAAACGCGTGCTATTCAGCTTCAAGGCATCGGGCGAACTTGAACCGATGCACGGCGCCGGAACGATATCCCTCCTAGACAAACAGATGGAGTTCAGGCTGATGTTCTTTCATGGAGATAAGTTTACGTTTATGTGTGAGCGCAGTTGATCCGGTTGGGGGAAAAATTAGCGAATACCACGAATGGCTAACTGTGGAGCGGGTGTTGACGCCCGAAGTACTGGCTGAAGTGGAGAGCCTTTCCAACCACATCGAAGTCAGTTCGATCAGGGCGGAGAAATATGCTAACCGCTACGCACTGATCCGGCGGTGAAAGAACCAGGACTGGATGTGAGAAAAGTATGACAAATCAAAAGGATATCGACCAATCCATCGCAGCTGCTGAGGAAGAACTAGCTCATTTGGACATTAAACGTGCCGAGGTCATCGCTACGATTTAGTATCTGCGCCGCGAAAAGACATTACTGGCGCAATCAGGAAAGCAGTATTCCCTGGCTTTCCAGTCACCTACTGTCACAAACCAATCATCGGAAAGCGAAAAGATAGCTGTCTTTCAATCTCTGTTCAAAGGGAGAGGCGATGTTTATCCCAGAAGATTTGAGAGTGTCAAAACGGGCAAGTCAGGATATTCACCTGCCTGTGTCAATGAATGGGCACCCGGTATCTGCCACAAGCCAATGATCAAATGCTCCGAGTGCAAATACCAGGCTTTTCTGCCGGCGAATGAGTCGATGATTTCGTAATCATCTCCTGGGCAAAAATCCATCAAAACCCAAAGGAAAAGATTTTACGGCTGGGGTCTATCCCCTGCTCCTCGACGAAACTTGCTGGTTTCTCGCCGCCGATTTCGATAAATGTACCTGGCAAGAATACGCTACCGCGTTTTTCAAAACCTGCCAGATTCGATAACGTCTCTGCAGCACTCGAGCGTTCACGCTCCGGAAACGGAGGCCATGTCTGGATCTTCTTCTCCGAACCAATCCCGGCGAAGGTAGCCCGAAGACTCGGCTCCTTTGTAATGACCAAAACGATGGAGCAACGCCCTGAGATCGGGTTCGATTCTTACGACCGGTTCTTTCCAAGTCAGGACACGCTTCCACAGGGCGGGTTTGGGAACTTGATTGCATTACCCCTCCAGAAAAGACCGCGTGTGAGAGAAAACAGCGTTTTCGTGAACGAGAAATTCGAGCCATACGAAGATCAGTGGGCTTTTCTTTCAACGATTCAGCGTATGAACCTGAATGAGATTGAAGCTATCCTCGCGGATGTTACCGAAGATAAAAACATTCTAGGAGTTAAAATTGCGATCTCAGAAGAAGAAGCCCCCTGGGAAGCACCACCATCCAGGAAGCGAAAAGAAAGATTGCTTACCAGCCCACTTCCGGAAAAGCTTTCTCTGGTTTTGGGAAACCAGCTCTATGTTGCCAAGGATGAGTTGACACCCGCTTTGAGAAACCGCCTTATTCGCCTGGCAGCCTTTCAAAACCCCGAATTCTACCGCGCTCAGGCTATGAGATTTTCCACTTTTGATAAACCCCGCATCATCAGTTGCGGTGAGGACTTCCCACAGCACATCGGCCTTCCTCGCGGCTGCCTGGATGAAATCATCGATCTTTTGGAAACGAATAACATCAAACCGGAAGTTATCGATGAGCGATTTTCCGGCAACCCGATTAAAATTGATTTTACGGGTAAACTCAGACCAGACCAGCAAGTTGCAGCGGAGGAGATGTTGAAGAAGGATATCGGGGTTCTTGCAGCGACCACCGGATTTGGAAAAACGGTCATTTCCGCCTACCTGATTGCCAAACGGAAAGTCAATACACTGGTCTTGGTTCATCGCCGGCAACTTCTCGATCAGTGGATTGCACACCTGATCAATTTTCTGGGACTCTCGCCGCAAGAGGTCGGGCAAATCGGGGGAGGGAGACAAAAAGCAACAGGGGTTGTTGATGTGGCCACGATCCAGAGTTTGTACAAGAAGGGGGTAGTCAATGATCTCGTTGGGGAGTATGGCCATTTAGTTATCGACGAGTGCCATCACATCTCCGCCCGGAGTTTTGAACTTGTTGTCCGACAGAGCAAAGCAAAATATGTCATAGGTCTTTCTGCTACCGTCACCCGGAAAGATGGCCACCACCCGATCATTTTTATGCAGTGTGGACCGGTTCGATATCGGGTGGACCCGCGAAAGCAAGCAGCCAAAAGGTCTTTCCAACACCGGGTTGTAGTGAGAAAAATACAGTTCAGGTTGAGCGAAGAGTTTTCGGAGGATAACCGACCATCAATCCAGAAAATATATAAGGCTCTTTCCGATGATAAGTTTAGGAACGTCAAAATTGTTGAAGATGTACTGGAAGTGATAAAAACAGGACGGTATTCGGTGATCTTGACAGAACGCAGGGATCACTTGAGGCTCCTGGCAGAACAACTGCAGCCTCATATCCATAATGTATTTGTTTTAAAAGGGGGGATGGGGAGAAAACAACGGCGTCTTATCCAGGATCAATTGGCCAATATGCCTGATGGAGAACCGCGAGTTATCTTATCTACCGGGCGATATTTGGGAGAAGGTTTCGACGATGCCCGGTTGGACACATTATTCCTGACGCTCCCGATTTCCTGGCGGGGGACGTTGGCACAATATGCAGGTCGATTGCACCGCGAACACAACCCAAAAAAGGAAGTCATCATTTATGATTATTTAGATGAAAATGTCCCGCTATTGTCACGGATGTATGCAAAACGAAGACGTGGATACAAGGCGCTTGGGTATAAAATCGAGGGGTGTCAAATCTAACCAATTAGGAGGGGAAACTCCTCGCAACTTATAATATCTGAAGCTCGACAGTAACGTAATAGGAAATGTCGATTTCTCCAGAGCCGATGCAATTACGCTGGGATCGAGGTTTGCTTCTTCGTCCTGATTTAGGAATTCAACTTTTTTGTAAGGTTATTTGACCCCAAAACGTCTATATAATGAGCGCGGCAGGAATCGAACCTGCAACCCTTGGCTTAAAAGGCCACTGCTCTGCCATTGAGCTACGCGCCCGCACCAGTATTTATAATACCCTGGTAAGCGACATTCTAACATGCACAAAACAACACGTCAACATTCGAAGGATATAACAAAAATATAATAAAATTCTTATTGACTAATTTCCTGGCAGTTGATACTATTCACCGGTTTCATTAATCGAAAATACAAAATTTATCGTTATAAAGCGTACGGAGGAATTTATGGGTGATATAACAAAATTGAACGAAACTTCTTTTCAAGACGAGGTCATCGATGCTTCACAGCCAGTGCTGGTTGATTTCACAGCCGTATGGTGCGGGCCTTGTAAAATGCTGGATCCGATTGTAAAAGAAATGGCTGATGATTGGAACGGTCAGGTGAAGGTGGTTAAACTGGATGTAGATGATAGTCCTTCTATAGCGATGAATTACAATATTATGGGTGTGCCCACCCTGATGCTTTTCAAAAATGGGGAACCCGTTGAACGAGTGACAGGTTATGTCCCAAAGGACCGCCTGCTGAAAAAATTCAATCCCCATCTTAATTAATATATTAACTCTCACCCGGAAAAATAAATTTTCCGGGTGTTTTCTTTTAATCCTTTCTTATGGAAAAAACACCAAAATCCTTTTTAATATGATAAAATGTTATTGCAATCAATTGCAATAACGAGCATTCATATGAACGAAAAAATTGAAATGACCCTGCGCTCACTCGGTTACCGCATGACACCCCAGCGCGAAATGATTATGGAAACCCTCTTCAGCGCAAATCAGCACCGGACAGCTGAACAGATCTTTGAAGAACTGCAGGTGCGCACCAGGGCGCTCAATATCGCCACCGTATACCGCACACTGGATCTTCTTGTCGACGAAGGATTGGCCAACCGTATTGACCTGGGAGAAGACCGCATTTATTACGCGGCCTCCCAGCACGGCCCCCACATCCATCTGGTATGCCGCCAATGCGGATCGGTAAATGAATCCGACTACACCCTCTTAGAACCGCTCGGAGAAATGCTCTTGCGTGAGTATCATTTTTTAGCGGATTTAGGACATCTTTCCATTTTTGGGTTATGTAAAGAGTGTCAAACTTCCACACAGGACAAATGAACCTCCAGGAAATTTATTATTCAACAACCAGGAGTTAAAATCAACTAGGATATTAATATGTTATATTCCGTCGAACCAATGCACATTCCGGATGGTTTCCTTTCGGCAGCAGTCTCCATCATATTTTGGTTATTATCGATTATCGGGATCAGTATCGCCCTTATTAAGTTAAACAAGGATACAGACGAGCGAAAGATGCCGCTGATAGGCATGCTGGGAGCGGCGATTTTTGCGGCCCAAATGATTAACTTTACTGTTATCGGCGGCACCTCGGGTCACCTGATGGGCGCTGCGATTGCAACAATCCTGGTCGGTCCCTGGGCGGCTGTACTAGTTATGACAACCGTGGTCGCAGTCCAAGCCTTAATCTTTCAGGATGGTGGACTGCTTGTCCTGGGAGCCAACATCTTCAACATGGGCATCCTGGGCGTTGCAGTATCTTATATGGTATATAAAACAATCACCCGCCTGTCTGAATCTAAAAAATGGGGTATATATCTGGGGGGTTTCAGCGCAGCCTGGCTTTCTATTGTGCTCGCCTCCGTCAGCGTCAGCTTGCAGTTGGCGGTTTCCGGCACCTCACCCATCAGGATCGTATTCCCGGCCATGGTAGGCATCCACATGTTGATTGGAATAGGCGAGGGTTTAATCACCGTCGGAGCGTTAACCCTGATCTTTGCCACAAGGCCAGATATCCTGCAGCCCTCCAAAGAGCGCTTTACACCTGGCGCCATTTTAGCGATCATCGGGTTTGGCCTGACAATAGGGCTTGTGCTGCTTTCACCCATGGCTTCCTCCTATCCCGACGGACTTGAGTGGGTTGCGGAGCAGCAGGGTTTTTTGAATGCGGCCAGAGAACCAGTTTATAAAATAATACCGGATTACATCCTGCCAGGAATTTCAAACGAAGCGCTGGCCACAATACTGGCCGGTTTCTTGGGAATAATCCTCGTGTTTATTGTTGGTTTGATCCTGGCATATGCGCGCCGCAAGCGCCAGACGGTTTAAACCCTTGCATTTTCATTTTCATGATCCTTACAGACCCGGGGACAGCCTGGTGCACCTGTTTGATGCGCGCATCAAATTATTACTGACCCTGGCATTTATACTCACCGTTTCTCTCTTGCCATCAGGAGCATGGCCTGTTTATGTTCTCCTAGTTTTCCTGATTATCGCTTTCGACATGCTCTCCGAATTGGGAATGGTATACATTCTCAAAAGGTCTCTTTTTTCTCTTCCATTTATACTTGCCGCAGTTCCAATAATCTTTTCAGGAAACGGTCCGGTCGTTGGCATTTTGTCCATAGGCCCGTGGGATCTGGTTATCACTCAGGGAGGTTTGGAACGCTTTGTGAGCATCGTGCTTAAATCCTGGATATCCATTCAGGCTGCCATTATCCTCGCCTCAACAACACCAATCCCGGATTTATTGGGGGCGATGCGCGCCCTTAAGGTGCCGCGCCTGTTGGTGCAAATCTTCGCACTAATGTGGCGGTATCTTTTTGTTATGGCAGATGAGACCCAGCGCATGCTGCGCGCCCGTTCTTCTCGCAGCGGAAGGACAAATATTCCGGATTTTAACCCGGGCGGCAGTTTGCGTTGGCGTGCACAGGTGGCAGGAGGTATGGCAGGCAGCCTGTTTGTACGCGCCATCGAACGCAGCGACCGCATTTATATGGCCATGCTGGCGCGCGGTTATGACGGCGAAGTTCGTTCGTTCACCCAGCCGAAAATTAACTTCCTTTCCTGGTTATTACTCGGGATTTGCTGCGCGTTTTTTGTAATTCTTCTCCTTCTTTCAATCCTATTCTGGTCATAAAGAGGTTTCTTAAAATTGCACCACTCCATTGAAATCGAAAACTTAAATTTTTCATATCCCGATGGCAATCCAGCCTTAAGGGATATCTCTTTGTCTATCGAACCTTGCGAAAAAGTCGCCCTGGTAGGACCGAACGGCGCCGGAAAATCGACATTAATCCTGCATCTCAATGGGATCCTTACCGGTGAAGGAACGGTACGCTCAGCAAGCCTGGAAATTAACAAGGAAAATCTGGGGCTTATCCGCTCCAGGGTTGGCCTGGTATTTCAATCGCCCGAAGACCAGTTATTTTCCCCAACAGTATTTGATGACGTCGCTTTTGGACCTTTGTACCAGGGTTTACCAGAAGAGCAGGTGATTACACTGGTTGAGCAGGCGCTTTCTACCGTCGGGATGAGCACATACGGGGAGCGCGTTTCTCACCATCTAAGCCTGGGTGAGAAAAAACGCATTGCCATCGCGACAGTATTGTCCATGAACCCCGAAATCCTGGTGCTCGATGAACCTACCTCGGGGCTGGACCCGCGCGCCCGACGTGCGCTGATTAATCTGTTGAAAGAACTGGATATCACTATGCTGGTATCCTCTCACGATATGCTCTTTGTTAAAGAGTCCTTTCCAAGAGTGGTGGTCATGGACAGGGGCTGTATTGTGGCGGATGGACCTACGGCAGAGCTGCTCGCAGACGAAGCGCTGCTGCAAGCGCATGGGTTGGAGATGCCCTGAGCGTTAAAAACGGACCTTCCGAAGTTCTTTATACCTCGGAAGGTCAAATACCTACGCAATAATATCCTGCGCCAATCTTATGCCGTTGCTTCCTTTACCAAACCAGCCGCCTGGCGCAGTAAATCAACTTTATCAGTGCGCTCCCAGGGCAGGTCCAGGTCCTCCCGGCCAAAGTGCCCATAAGCGGCAATCTGGCGGTAGATTGGACGCCTCAGTTTGAGGTCACGAATAATCGCCCCCGGACGCAGGTCAAAATTTTCGGAGATCAATCGTGCGATATCCTCATCCGGAATTTTTCCTGTCCCGAAAGTCTCGCTGTTCACGCTCACCGGACTCGCCACGCCAATTGCATACGCCACCTGGATCTCGCAGTGCTCCGCCAGCCCGGCTGCGACGATATTTTTTGCAGCCCAGCGAGCAGCATAGGCCGCAGACCGGTCAACCTTGGTCGGGTCTTTACCGCTGAAACAGCCTCCTCCATGGCGTCCCATACCCCCATAAGTGTCCACGATAATCTTGCGCCCGGTCATCCCAGAATCACACAAAGGACCGCCAATCACAAACCGCCCGGTCGGGTTTACATAAATTTTCATCTGTTCGTCTACCATCTCAGGCGGCAGCACGGGATTGATCACATGTTCGATAACGCCAGCGCGAATTTCATCCTGCGCTGTCTCGGGGGCGTGCTGGGTGCTGATCAGCACGGTATCCACCCGGGTTGGATGACCGTAGTTGTACTCAACCGTCACCTGGCTTTTCCCGTCCGGCCGCAGCCAGGGTAAGATCCCATCTTTGCGCACCTCACTCAATCGCTGTGTCAGTTTATGAGCCAGGTAAATCGGCATAGGCATCAGAACCGGGGTTTCGCTGCATGCATAACCGAACATCATGCCCTGATCGCCAGCCCCGATCGATTCCACCTCCGCTTCACTCAATTCGCCTTCTTTCGCTTCCAGGGCTCTATCCACACCCAGGGCAATATCCCCTGATTGTTTTGAGATCGCGATTAATACCCCGCATGTATTACCATCAAACCCCTTGGCGCTGTCATCATAGCCAATCTCGGTAATCACCCTGCGTGCCAGTTCGTCATAATTTACTTGAGCCTGCGTTGTGATTTCGCCCATCAGCAATACAAATCCGGTTTTGGTTGCAACCTCGCACGCCACTCTGGATCGTTTATCCTGCTCGAAACAGGCGTCCAATACCGCATCGCTGATTTGGTCGCAAATCTTGTCCGGATGTCCTTCCGTCACTGATTCGGACGTGAACATCACTTTCGCAGAATTCATAAATGTTGTTGTCATTCAATACCTCCATAAAATATGAATGCCCTTTCCAGACGATGAGAAAGGGCAGTATATCTTAGTAAAGACGATCGCTCCCTCATCTACCAGAACATCCGCCTGCCGGAATTGGCACCTTCCTCCGATTAAAAACGGATAGGGGTTGCCGAGGTTTCAAAGGGCCGGTCCCTCCACCTCTCTGGATGAGCGCCTTAAAAGGACTATTTAATTAGTGGAGGCGATAATACCATGTGAATATTGGATTGTCAAATTTATTTATGAAGTAAATATCCGCTATCAAAAACCGCTTCGTGATGATCACCGCATCAGAAACCAGTAAAATTTTTATCTTATTAGGAATTCGAGATTGGACAGTTCAGATAAACAACCACACGATCATATAATACCCAATCACACCAGCCCAAAGCCATGAATCGATGCGGTCAAATACCCCGCCATGACCGGGAATTAATTTGCTCGAATCCTTAACCCCCACCTGGCGTTTGATCATACTCGCCCCCAGGTCACCTAAGACCGTCACTACACTCAGAACAAAACCCAAAATTGCGCCGTTAAGAATGGTTATCGCTGTACCCGCTCCAGCAAGATTGCCCCAAAAATATGCCAGCAGGGCAGTGCCCAGCGTCCCCACCAGGATGCCCCCAATATAGCCTTCCCAGGTTTTCTTGGGACTGAGGCGGGGGGACATGTGATGGCGGCCGAACCCTTTCCCGATAAAATAGGCGCCTCCATCGGCAAACCACACTGCCGGCAGCACCAGCAGCACCCACCACATCCCCTCATCTAAATTACGCAGCGAAATCAGATATGCGCCGATCCATCCTAGATACATTACCCCGCTCAAGGTGATCGCAAAATCTGAGGCTGATTTTTCACGGCCGCGCTCGAAAGCGACCAGATGATATGCCATGCTCACCAGCACGACCAAGCTGATCATCCAATCGGTGTTTTCAAAGCCGTACAGCGCCCGTCCTGCAGCCAGCAGCAGCGTACCTAGAATAATTACCACGCTGGCCGGAAAGTAGCCTCCCGCGTGGAATAAATTACTGTATTCCCATGCAGCCAGACCTAAGATTAAAAGGATAACACCAGCAAATATCCATCCCCCAAAATAAATTGCCGCTAACCCAAATGGAAGCAGGACCGCAACGGCCAGGACACGCTGAGTCAGCATTCCTTTAGCCGTTACCTTTTTTTCTAGATGTCAAACCATACCGGCGTTCTCGATGGGCGTATTCCTCTAAAGCCAGGCGCAGCTGATCTCTGTCAAAATCCGGCCAATACACCGGTGGGAAATACCATTCAGAATAAGCCCCCTGCCAAATTAAGAAATTGCTGCCGCGCAGTTCACCAGATGTCCTGATGATTAAGTCTGGGTCCGGCACACCAGCCGTGAACAGGTAATGGTTGACCATATCCGACGTGACCGCGGATGGTTCGATCCCATCTTCAAGCATGCGTTGAATGGCGCACACGATCTCGTCACGCCCGCCGTAATTAAAGGCAATATTTAAAACCAGGCGGTCATTATCTTTTGTATACTCCAATGCATGCAGAACTTTTTTCTTAAACCCTGGTTTTAGGCGGTCCAAGCGCCCGATATGGCGCAGTTGGACTCCCTGGTCATCGAGTTCCTGAAGTTCGCGGTCGATTACATCCTCAAAGATCTTCATCAAGCCGCGTACTTCTGGGGGAGGACGTCCCCAATTTTCTGTCGAAAATGCATAGATTGTTAGATAACGGATACCGAACTCGATGCACGCTTCGATCACCCTGCGTAAGTTTTCAGTGCCAGCCCGGTGCCCTGCCAGGCGCGGTAAGCCGCGTGAAATCGCCCAGCGCCCATTACCGTCCATGATGATGGCGATATGAGTTGGAATCACTTCCGGAAGATCCAATTTACCCTTCGACTTCATAAGAGTGTGAGATACAGCCACTTATACCTCGAGTATTTCTTTTTCTTTACGTTCACCAGTAGAATTAATCTCTTCGATCTTTTCATCGGTTATTTTTTGCAGCTCTTCTTCACCCCTTTTTTAAATCGTCCTCAGAGATCATTTTTTCATTTTCAAATTCGCGCAGGTCTTTTATACTATCTCGCCTCACATTTCTCACTGCAATTCTGGCTTCTTCAACCCGGTTATTCACCAGCTTGCCCAGGTCCTTACGGCGCTCTTCTGTGAGCGGCGGTAGGTTTAAACGAATCGCTTTTCCATCATTATTAGGTGTCAAACCTAAATCAGATGTCAAAATACTCCGTTCAATAGCCTTTAATGATGATTCATCAAAGGGTCGAATTAACAGTGAGCGTGGTTCCGGAACGCTGATGCTCGCCAACTGGATCAACGGTGTGGGCGCACCGTAATATTCCACGTTGAGCTTCTCAACAAGCCCGGGATGAGCCCTACCAGTGCGAATACCCGCAAGATCATCTTCCAGCGCTTGTAAAGCACCATTCATACGGGTTTCAGCTTCCTTGTAAACATCACCTAGCATAGATGCCTCCAATCAGAATCGGTTTTGTATCCCGTATTGTATAGGATAACCGATATTATTTACATAGAAAAGGGTAAAAAGGCATAGTTGATCGCACTGCAAAAACGACCAGACCAAATTAGTCTGAATTGTACCCTCCTCAAGAATGGGAATTTCTTAATAGAATTAGACCATCCCGAAGCAGAAAGGTCTGAAGCATGTATAAAGCCAATAAACGCCATTTACAGCCCCTGTTGATCAGCAACGTCAGCGATCTGCCGGAGAAGAAACGCAAACAATTAGAGAACTCTTGGGCAGAGGAATTCTATCGCGACTTCTTCAGCCATATCGACGAAGATGACTTTGCGGTACTCTATGTAGCTCACCCTTCAAGGCCGAACGTACCGATCAACTGGTTGGTTGGGCTGGAAACGCTCAAGGCAGGCTTCGGGTGGAGCGACGAAGAACTGTACGATCATTTCTGTTTTGATCTGCAGGTGCGCTATGCCTTG
Organism: uncultured Chloroflexia bacterium; assembly: GCA_963753725.1. GTDB lineage: Bacteria > Chloroflexota > Anaerolineae > Anaerolineales > UBA4823 > CAVWDI01. The sequence continues at coordinate 177,030 of CAVWDI010000029.1, forward strand.
GGCATCCACGATCTGAACGAAAGCGACTTCGACCTGCGCACCTTATATTACTTCCGCCAGCGTCTGAGCCGCTACAACCTGGAACACGGCGTGAACCTGCTCGCGCAAGCTTTTGAGAACATCACTGACCAGCAATTGACGACTTTGCAGGTCAAGACCGGCAAACAGCGTATGGACAGCACCCAGATTGCCAGCAACATCCTGGAGATGAGCCGCTTGCAGTTGCTGGTGGAAGCTGTGCAGCGCATACAGCGCAGTCTCTCAGAAGCTGATCAGCAGCGCCATACCGAAACCTTCGCCCCTTATCTGCATGGCCATTCGGGGCAATACGTGTACCGCCTCAAAGGCAAAGAGGCCACGGAGACGCACTTGCAGCAGATCGGGGAAGTGATCGCTCTGCTGTTGGAAGAACTGCGAGAAGACTACGCCCAAGACCCGGCCTACCAGGTGCTGAGACGTTTCTTCGAAGACAACTTCCGCCTGGAAGCCCAAGCGGTGCGCCCCAAGAGCAAACAGGAGTTGCAAGCCGACAGTTTGCAGTCAGTGGACGACCTGGAAGCCACTTATCGCCGGAAAGGTTCGCGGGACTACAAAGGCTATGTAACCAATCTGAGCGAGACCTGCGACCCGGACAATGCGCTGCAGTTGATCACCAAAGTGCAAGTGGCCCCCAACAACACCAACGACAACACCCTGCTGTTGGAAGCCTTACCCGACTTGAAGAAACGCACCGGGTTGGAGACGCTCTACACGGATGGCCCGTATGCCGGCCCCGATGTCGATCCGGTTCTGCAGAAAGACGGGGTCGAACAGATCCAAACCGGTATCAATGGCAAAAGGCTGGACCCTGACAAGCTGTACCTGGCCGATTTCGATATCGAGCAAAACGAGCAAGGCGTTCCCACCCACATCACCTGTCCCCAGGGACAAAGCGTGCCGGTTGAGCTGAGCAGTCAGAAGTGTAGTTACCGGGCGGACTTCGACCCGTCAGTCTGTCTGACCTGTCCGTTTCATCTCGCAGAAAGCTGTCCGGCTCGCCCTGGGAAAAAGCGTCCCTCCTTCCGTCTGAGATTTACTCCCGCCCAGATGGCCGTGGCCCAACGGCGACGCAAAATGAGGCAGAACAAGCAAACAGGCAAGAACCATCGGGCAGCCATCGAAGGCACGGTCCGGGAAGTGAAACATCCCTTCCCGGGGGGCAAGCTGCCGGTGCGAGGTCTCTTCCGCGTAACCTGCATGATGGTCGGATCGGCTGCCATGACCAATGTGCGCCGCATTAACCATTACTGGGAAGAGAAAAGGAAGGATGAACGGCGGAAAATGGCTGCTGAAAAGAGTACGAGAGCTGCCCCTGAACAGCAAGGTGTTCCTTTTTCCTCATTTCTGAAGGCGCTTTTGATCGGCAAGAGATCGTTTATGCCGCTTCCTAAAGCCTACATTGGTTGTTAAAGAACTGTAATTGCAGTGGAATCATAGTTGAATTCGCCTTTAAAATCATCCTGAAACCAGTGTTCCCACTTTTTCGCCGTACAATGCTAGCCGCAGAGCATCAGAATCCCACAAATTGAGCACCAAAATCGGAAGTTCGTTATCCATACACAACGACAATGCTGTGCTGTCCATTACTTGCAGGCGTTTGTTTATCGCTTCCATATAAGTGAGGTGTTCGAAACGAACTGCATCGTCGTAAATGAACGGATCTTTGTCATACACCCCATCCACCTTGGTGGCTTTGATGAGAACATCAGCGCCTATTTCAACTGCGCGCAGGGCAGCAGCCGTATCGGTTGAAAAAAATGGATTGCCTGTACCGCCCCCCAATATCACCACCCGGCCCTTTTCCATGTGCCGGATAGCGCGCCGACGGATATACGGCTCAGCAACCGCATGCATTTCTACCGCGGACTGAACGCGGGTGTAAAGACCCATACGTTCCATAGCATCCATCAGCGCCAGGGCATTCATCATCGTCGCCAGCATCCCCATATAATCCGCAGTCGCACGATCCATACCACGTTCGAGACCAAGGCGGCCGCGCCAAAGGTTGCCAGCCCCGATCACAATTGCGATATCAACCTGCAGTTCATGCACTTCTTTAATATGCATGGCTACATCTTCCGCTCGCTCAGGATCGACGCCATATCCATTCTCGCCTGCCATTGATTCCCCGCTGAGTTTTAGCAGAATGCGTTTGTAAATCAATTCATTTTGCATGATCCAGTCCCTCCATTGTGAAAAAAAAGCCAACCAAATGGTTGGCTTTCTCAATTTATTCTGTGGAACTACCTTCTCCGAGTTCCCAACGCTCGAAGCGCTGAATAACAACATTCTCGCCTAGAGAAGCGATGTTCTGCATCAAAAGCTGTTCCATGATCATCTCATCATCGCGTACGTATACCTGTCGCAGCAGGCAGGCATCGTCTAAATATTTTTTCAGACGACCATCCACGATCCGGTCGATCACATTTTCAGATTTACCTTCAGCGAGCGCATATTGGCGAGCTTTTTCACGTTCATCTTCCAGCGCCTGTTCAGGAACATCATCGGGGCTGATATATAGTGGGGCGCCTGCCGCGATCTGCAGAGCGATTTCATGAACGAAGTTCCGGAAATTCTCAGAGCGAGCCACAAAATCGGTTTCGCAATTTACCTCCACCATCACACCTACCCGCCCGTCCCCATGCGAATACAACTCAATATAACCTTCTGAAGTTTCTCGGTCGGCACGTTTTAAAGCTGTTGCCAGACCTTTTTCGCGCAATTCTGCCAGCGCCTGATCAAAATTACCATCTGCGTCCAGTAATGCTTTTCGGCAGTCCAATATCCCCACGCCAGTCTCAGCGCGCAGATCTTTTATTTGTTGTGTGGTAATTTCCATTATTATTCCTCATCACCTTCATCGGTGCTCTCAACCTCAACACTTTCTTCCTCTTGAGCCTCGGGGATAATTTCCTCGGCTTGCTCCTCAACCTGCTCTACTTCAACTTCTTCCAGGACTGCTTCTACAACTTCAGCTTCTTCTGCTTCAACTTCAGCTTCTTCTGCTTCGACTTCAGCTTCTTCTGCTTCTTCCTCAACTTCAACTTCTTCGATTTCTAATTCCTCAGCAGCTGCATCTTCGAGGACTTCTGCGACTTCAACTACCGAAGTTGGTTCCCCATCTTGTACTTCAATTTCTTCAACAACTACTTCTTCCAATACTTCACCAGATTCAACTTCAACAACTTCAGCTTCAATTTCCGCTGCTGCTGGTTCCTCAACTGCCATCGCTTCCTGGCTGGCGGTGATTTTTGCCAATGTGGCTGCGCCGAGTAATTCCTCATCAGTTAGCTCTTGCTCTTCGATGCCTGCCATCGCGACTTCGGTCACAGGTTCCTGTTCTTCTTCAAGATCCTTGCGCATGGCGCGCCCTTCGACGACAGCATCTGCAATCCGACCAACGATCAGCTTGATAGCCCGAATCGCATCATCGTTTGAAGGGACTACATAATCCACAACGCTCGGATCACAGTTTGTGTCAACCATGGCAACCACGGGTATCTCCAACAGGTTCGCCTCATGAATGGATGTTTCCTCGCGGCGCACATCAACCACAAAGAGCAACGTGGGCAGCTGGTTCATATCACGAATGCCGCCCAGCATATATTCAAGCCTATCGATACGCCGGGTGAGGTTAAGCGCTTCCTTTTTGGTAATGCGCTCAAAATCCCCTTTATCTCGCATGCGTTCCAACTGGTCCAGCTCATTTACTCGCTGCCGGATGGTGGTCCAATTGGTGAGCATGCCGCCCAACCAGCGATTGGTGACATACGGCATCCCAGCCCGGATGGCTTCATCATGTATCGTTTCCTGAGCCTGGCGTTTAGTGCCAACAAAAAGCACCGTGCCGCCATCGGCTACGGTGTCTCGGATCAAATTGTATGCTTCTTCAAGGGCTTTGACGGTTTGCTGCAGGTCGATGATGTGGATGCTGTTTCGTTCTGTGAAGATGTAGGATTTCATCTTCGGGTGCCATTTGTGGGTTCTATGCCCGAAATGGACACCGCTCTCAAGCAGTGATTTCATACTAACAATAGCCATTGTTTATACCTCCGCGTTATTCCTCGGTCTCCTTCTCTTCCGCACGGAACCCTGGCCAGGGCACGCCCGCTCGGATCTGGAAACCTGTGTGATAGTTTATGTGCCCCGTTGGGCACGATGTGCCTTCTTGGGAGTAATTCACCCCTCAGGCACAAATCCTCCCGCCCTTCGGCGGGAGCTTGCGAAGTATATCACATGCATACCAGATTCGTCCAGTTTATTGGTTCAATTTCAGAATCTACAAAAGGGCGCGGTCGGTCCAGTGAGGTACAATCGTCTCATGGATCAAAATATTCTTGAGCGCTGCCTGGGTGGACTCCCTGTCAGTGCGCTGCGTTATTTTCAAAGGATTGATTCTACCAACCAGGAGGCTTTTCGCTGGCTGGAAGACGGTGCTCCAGATCTCTCGCTGGTGATCACCGACGAACAGACTGCTGGCCGCGGCCAGTTTGATCGTAAATGGTACACACCGTCCGCTTCCGCGCTGGCATTCAGCCTCATCCTGCGTCCACCACTCAACAAGTCATCCAGGAAACATCCCTCCGCAATATTCACGCGTCTGACCGCATTAGGCGCTCTGGGGGTTTCCAATACGCTGAGAACTGATTTTGATCTTCCGGTACAAATCAAATGGCCGAATGACCTGCTCGTCAGAGGGCGCAAGATCGCGGGTGTGCTGGTTGAATCTTCGTGGTCCGGGGAGCATCTCAGCGCGGCTGTCATCGGTGTCGGTGTAAACGTTGCTCCCCCATCTATCCAGAATCATCATAAATTTGACACACCAGCCACATGTGTCGAAAGTGAAATATACCGCCAGGTATCCCGCCCAGAACTGCTGCGCCAGGTACTGTCCAATATATTCATGTGGAAAAAACAGATTCACACCGATGCGTTCCTGGAGGCCTGGAAAGAAGGCCTGCTTTACCGGGGTGAATGGGTTTACTTGATCCCTGGAACAGGTAATGCATCTCAACCACCGATGGAAGTATTAATTATGGGTCTGGAGCAGGATGGGGCATTACGGATCCAATTAAAAGACGGCCGTATAAAAACGGTTTACGCAGGCGAGTACCGCATCGCAGCCGATCTCTAAAACACACCTGGAAAGACTAAGCGGTTGGGGGATCAGGCTCTTCTTCAACCCCAACACTGCGTAAATCTGCGGCTGAGATACGTGCTATAGAAGCCACACTGTCGCCTTCCCCCAAATTCATCACAGTCACACCTTTGGTTACCCGTCCTGTGCGGGAAATATTTTTCACTTTTGTGCGCAGTATCACCCCGCCTGTAGACATGATGGTCAGGTCATCGTCCTCCTGGACAACACGCGCCGCAACCACATACCCAATTTTTGATATTACCTTCTTGTTGATTGTGTGCACACCCTTGGTTGCGCGCGATCTGGCGGGATATTCCTTGAGAGGCGTTCGGTTGCCGAATCCGTTTTCAGTCACAAGCAGCAGGTCCCCTCCGGGTTCGATCACCTCCATGCTGGTGAGTACATCTCCCTTTGCAAGCCGGATTCCTGTCACCCCCGCCGCCGTTCTTCCCATCGATCTGATCTGGGTTTCCGCAAAACGCACAGCCTGCCCCTGCCTGGTAACCAGGATCACTTCATTATTGCCATCTGTAAGTCCAACCCAACCCAGTTCATCGCCTTCACCCAATCCAATAGCGATGATCCCGGCCGAGCGGACGGAAGCCAGCTGCGAAAGAGCCATCCGTTTCATTCTTCCAGAGCGGGTTGCCATAATACAGAAATGCTCATCGTCAAACTCCGGTACTGCAACGGCTGCTGTGACTGTCTCATCGGGGTCGCAAGTCAGCACGTTAACAATTGGGATTCCGCGGCCGGTGCGATCGGCGTCGGGAATTTGATACGCTTTTTCAGAATATACTTTCCCACGGTCTGTGAAAAAGAGCACGGTATTCAAAGTGCGCGCAGGCAGCAGCATCAAGACTTCATCCTCATCCTTGGTAGCGTGCCCGGTCACACCCCGGCCGCCCCGGCTTTGAGATCGGAATGCCTTAGCCATCACACGCTTTATATAGCCGCGTTGGGTTATACTGATCAAGATGGCCTCATCAGGGACCAGGTCTTCGTCGCTCAATTCTTCTGAGGCTTCATATGCAATATGCGTACGGCGTTCATCGCCGTATTTCTCCACCAGTTCGTCCAGGTCCCCTTTGATCACATTCAGTATTTTTCTTGAGCTGGCCAGCAGGTCCTCAAGGTTAGCAATTCGTTCAAGAACCTGCTTGTGCTCGTCTTCGATCTTCTGGCGCTCAAGCGCTGCCAACCGGCGAAGCTGCATGTCCAGTATAGCTTGCGCCTGCCGCTCGCTCAAATCAAAACGTGATATCAAACGTTCTTTCGCCTGATCAGCATCCTCAGATTTGCGTATGGTATCAATCACCGCATCCAGGTTGTGTAATGCAACCAGCAGACCTTCAAGAACGTGCGCCCGGTCACGCGCTTTGGCAAGTTCGTATTCAGAACGCCGGGTGATAACCTCACGCCGGTGTTCAACAAAAATCTGCAGGGCGCGTTTAAGCGACAGCAAGCGCGGCTGGTTATCAACCAACGCCAGCAGCTGCACCCCATATGTGGACTGCAGCGGAGTGAACTTGTACAGCTGGTTGAGCACCTTACGCGGCTGCGCGCTGCGTTTGAGTTCGACGATAATGCTCATACCGCGCCGGTCGGATTCATCCCGCAAATCCGAGACACCCCCAAGCTTCCCACTGCGTGCCAGCGCCGCGATGCGCTCGAGCAAGTTTGTTTTATTCAACTGGTATGGGATCTCTGTGATTACAATCCGGTGACGGTTGTTACCCATCTCCTCAATATGCGCTAAGCCGCGTACAACAATGCGCCCTCTACCAGTGCTGTACGCCTGGAGAATACCTTCATTCCCTACAATCACCCCGCCAGTCGGAAAATCAGGACCAGGCACATGTTTTAGCAGATCATCTACAGAAATCTCGTCAACATCATCATAATTGTCGATCAGATATTTCGTAGCCTGGGCCAATTCTGGCAAGTTGTGCGGAGGGATGTTTGTCGCCATCCCGACTGCAATACCAGAAGACCCATTTAATAATAAATTCGGAAGCCGGGACGGTAATACCAGCGGCTCTTGCAGCGACCCATCAAAATTATCTCCAAAGTCGATGGTGTCCTTTTCAATATCCGCCATCATTTCCTCAGCGTAACGCGCCATCCTGGCTTCGGTATAACGCATTGCTGCCGGCGCATCACCATCAATGGAACCAAAATTCCCCTGGCCGTCCACCTGCGGATACCGCATTGAGAAGTCCTGAGCCATGCGTACCATCGCGTCATAAACAGCGGTATCTCCATGCGGGTGATATTTACCAAGCACCTCACCCACAATACGCGCTGATTTGCGGAAAGGTGTGTTCGAGCGCATGCCCATATCGTGCATCGCGTATAGAATACGGCGGTGAACCGGCTTTAGACCATCGCGCGCATCCGGCAGCGCCCGCGCTACAATTACGCTCATCGCGTAATCAAGGTATGCGGAGCGCATCTGGTCGTCAATGTCTACATGTCGTACGGAACCAATATCCATAAATGTCCCTTTGAAGGCTTATAATTTCAAAACAAATGATCGTGTTGTGCGAAGTTGTTTATACAATCTCACAAATCAAAATACGGCAGTGAAATTGAACTGCAAATTTGGAGGAGATTGGGTTTTTTGCATGCAATATACAACCTGTTAATTATACCGCGCAAGAGCATTTTAAGGCTTATTTAAGACAAGAAAAAAGGTCCGAAAATAATACTTAAACCCCTAACTTTACACCCGTCAATCGAGTGATTTTCTCAATAAGAGAACTCAATTCATAATATAATCACCAGCATGTGGTATAAATCCATGTTTATATATTTTTTATCAATTCAGGTACAGATTATATGAAGAAAATTATTTTCATTTTGGTCCTTATCGCCCTGGGTGTCGCAGGATACTTTGGGTACCAGGAGTACAGGGTACGCCAGCAGGCTGACGCGCTCAGCAATCTACAAACCTCAACAGCTTCAAAAGGTGATCTGACAGCTAAGATTGGCGCTACTGGTATAGTGCGCTCTAACCAATCTGCCCAACTGAACTGGAGCACTTCGGGTACTGTGGAAGAAATCTTTGTCGATGTTGGCGATCATGTCACCTCCGATAAAATCCTGGCGACCCTGCAGCAAACCTCCCTTCCCCAGAACGTGATCCTGGCGCAAGCCGACCTGGCCAATGCTGAGAAATCTCTGGAAGACCTTTACGATACCGCCATCACTGCCAGAACTGAAGCCGTCAAAGCCATTTCCCTGCATACCAAGTCAGTGCGTGACGCGCAGTATACGATGGACAATTACACCATCCCATCTAACCAGTCCGACCTGGATACAATTGAAGCGTTAAACGTTATGGAAGAACGGTTGAACGTAGCTCGCGAGGCTTTCGAGCCTTACAGATATCTCTCTTCAAATAATAATACCCGCCAGGATTTATTGGTCGATCTGAATGAAGCCCAAAGCGATTACGATTCAGCGGTTCGCCGTTTGGAAACTGAGTACGAATTAGAAGTCGCCAAAGATAATCTGGCAAAAGCCAAAGATGACCTCGAAGCATGGATGGAAGGTCCTGACCCTGCCGATATCGCGGCAGCCGAAGCGCGCATCGCGGCCGCCCAAGCCGCCCTCAAAAGCGCCTGGATCGAAGCGCCTTTTGAGGGGACAATCACCGCTTCAAACCCCAAACCTGGGGACCAGATCGAGCCCAATATGCAGGCCTTTCGTTTGGACGACCTTTCACGCCTGCTGTTAGACGTCCAGGTCTCGGAAGTAGATATTAACCGCATCCAAACCGGACAGGAAGCCATCCTGAGTTTCGACGCAATACTTGACGTGGAATATCATGGAAAGGTTACGGAAGTTGCGCCAGTTGGAACATCCGACCTGGGTGTGGTTGATTTCACGGTCACTGTTGAATTAAGCGACGAGGATGAAAACATCAAACCCGGAATGACTGCCGCGGTTAATGTTGTTGTCGAAAACCTTGAGGATGTCCTATTGGTTCCCAACCGTGCTGTTCGTTTTAAAGACGGGGAGCGCATCGTATATACACTTGTGGGTGGAGAACTTACCCCAGTCGCCATTACGCTCGGGTCGACATCCGAGTCAACCAGCGAGGTGGTTGGCGGTGAACTGGAAGTTGGCGATATAATCGTTCTTAATCCTCCGGTGGAATTCGAACAGAACGGCCCACCTGGGTTTGCTCGAGGAGGGGGAAATTAGGACAATTGCAACCGGTAAAACTCGGGCTACTGCCTGGAAATTTCTCTAACTTTTAACATGGATGATTGGGTTATCGAAGCCAAAGACCTGACAAAGGTCTATAAGATGGGCGAAATCGAAGTACACGCTTTGCGCGGTCTCTCGGTACAGATTGATCGCGGTGAGATCGTGTCCATCATGGGGCCCTCCGGATCTGGAAAATCTACACTGATGAACATCATCGGCTGTCTTGACCGTCCGACAGGCGGGGAATACTTGCTCGATGGAGAGCGTGTTTCCGATCTAAAAGATGACCAATTGGCTTCAATTCGCAACCAAAAAGTGGGTTTTGTTTTCCAGACCTTCAACCTGCTGCCGCGCGCTTCCGCTTTATCAAACGTCGAACTGCCGATGCGCTACAGTGCGAATAAAAAGAACCGCAAAAAACGCGCCCTTTCCGCATTAGAAGCGGTCGGACTCAGCGATCGTGTGCGCCACAAGCCTAACGAACTCTCCGGCGGACAGCAGCAGCGCGTCGCCATCGCCAGAGCTCTGGTTAACGAACCAGCCATCATTCTGGCAGACGAACCCACCGGCAATCTGGACACTTCCTCAGGCGATGAAATTATGGAACTTCTGCTCTCGTTAAACAAAGACCACGGCACGACCCTGGTTATCGTCACACATGACCCGGAAATCGCATCACAAACAGGGCGAGTGATCCACATCCTGGATGGCGTGGTGGAGGACAAAGAATGAATATCGGTCAGTCTTTCATCGAAGCCCTTGAAAGTGTTTCATCTAATAAAATGCGTTCCGGTTTAACCATCATCGGCATCGTAATCGGAGTAGCAGCGGTGATCGCAATTATTTCATTAGGACGCGGCGCCGAAGGGACGATCATCGGTTCGATCCAGGGTATTGGTACTAACCTGATATTCGTCTTTCGAGGTGGATCGGAAGAAGTGCTAAACCCTAAGCCGCTTACTCTGGGTGACGCGGCCGCCATGTCCGACATCTTCCAGGCTCCATCTGTGGCTGGTGTGGCGCCAATATTGCAAGGTGACGTTAAAGTATCCATGGGCGGCGAGAGCGCCAACACTCGTATCGTTGGTGTAACGCCAGATTATGGTCTAGTGCGCAATACCAGTATGGCGGAAGGGGAGTTCATCAACGAAGAGCATGTTTTGGGACAGGCCTCAGTTGTGTTATTGGGTACAGAAGTTGCTGATGACCTGTTTCGACCGTAAAGAGGGTCTGGTCGGCGAGACCATCCGTATTGATGGGCGGCCTTTTCGTGTGATCGGAGTCTTAGAATCCAAAGGGGGGTCCAGTTTTGGGAACGAGGATGATCAGGTCATGGTTCCGCTGAGCACCGCCCAAACCCGCTTACTGCGCCGTTCACCAAGCGACCGGGTGGACACAATCATCGTACAGGCATTTGACTCAGAAGCGGTGCCGCAAGCCAGCGAGGAAATCTCATATATTCTGCGCACCCGTCACCGTACCGATATTGGCGCGGATGATTTTTCAATTCTGACCCAGCAGGATTTTCTGGACACGGCACAGACCATTACCGGCGTGCTGACTATATTCCTGGGCGGCATCGCTGCTATTTCCCTGCTTGTAGGCGGCATCGGCATTATGAATATCATGCTGGTTTCCGTGACAGAGCGTACGCGTGAGATAGGCTTGCGTAAAGCCATGGGAGCCCGCCGGATTGATATTCTATTTCAATTCCTAACCAAATCGGCGCTGCTCAGCATGATCGGGGGCATTATTGGCATAGGTCTTGGCGCCCTGATATCCCTGGCCGTAGGCCGTATCGCGGCCGCCAGTGATACACCGTTGACCCCCTCCATCGGTTTGGATACCGTGCTGCTGGCTACCCTGTTCTCGGCTGCGGTAGGTCTCTTCTTTGGACTCTACCCGGCCAATCGAGCATCCAGCCTCGAACCCGTAGAAGCCCTGAGATACGAATAACCTCAGACTGCAGTCTCCTCTTCGATCCAATCCAGATAACTCTGCGATCCCATCACAATTGGCACAGCGATGATTTCTGGCACATCGTATGGGTGAATTTTGCACACTTCCGGGACCAGTTGATCTTCAAATAGAGTTGTCCGGCTTTTAATGATCAATAAGATCTCCTCATCATCGTTTACCGCTCCACCCCAACTGTACAGGGAACTGATCGAAGGAACCAGGTTCACACAGGCCGCCAGTTTCTTTTCCAGCAGTGCATGCGCGATTTCTCGGGCGGTACTTTCTGAAGGCGCTGTGACCATAACCAGGATAAACTGTGAGGATTGATTGTCCACCATTTGCCACTCTCCAATTCAATTAAAGACTTATCCTTCCAATATTTTTCCATAAGCTGATTTAAATAATCGTACACGTATTTCCAGGGAATCCCGCCTTAGGCTCGGATAAAGTTATCGAAGGTAGTGCTTCTAAGATTTAGCCATCCAATTATTATAATTATTCTTTGTACTCCAAATTTTACTCCTGAAGAAAGCGCATTTTGAGGTAAAATCGGTTGGCGCTTCGCTGGTTATAAAACTATCAAAGCCAGCTGGATTATTTAAAAGTGCGGGGACGATATATGCCCAAATGGAAAATCCTGCTCACGGACGGCTTGAACGAAAAAGGTAAGTCTATATTGGATGCCGAAGCGCACATGGATGACCGCAATGGCATCTCACCAGATGAACTGCTGCAGGTCGCCTCCGAATATGACGCCATTATCGTACGCAGCCGAACAAAACTCACCGCACCGATCTTGAAGGCTGCCGCCAACTTGAAGGTGATCGGCCGGGCAGGCGTGGGGTTGGATAATATCGATCTCGAATCGGTCCGAAAACACGACATAACCGTCCTGAACACACCCACAGCCAGCAGCAATTCAGTGGCAGAGCTTACCGTCGCCATGATGTTCGCTCTGGCTCGAAAAATCTCAGCCGCTGACAGCAGCATGAAAGCCGGCGAGTGGAATAAAAAGCAGTTGGCCGGGGTTGAACTTTCTGGCAAGACGCTGGGTATCATTGGTGTGGGAAATATTGGCTCTCTGGTCGCTGAAAAAGCAACCAATTTGGGGATGCACGTTTTGGCATGCGATATAGATTGTCTGGACGAGCACATAAAATCTTTTGGGGCATCACCCACCGGAACGGAAAAAATATGCGCCCAATCTGACTTTATCAGCCTGCATATCCCAATGACGGAAGAGAATAGAGGCCTAATTAACCGGTCGACTATCCAGCAAATGAAAACAGGCGTATACCTCATCAATACCGCCCGCGGCGGCCTCATTGATGAAAGCGCTTTGCTTGAGGCGCTCAATGCTGGAAAAATTGCCGGCGCTGCGCTGGATGTTTTTTGCATCGAACCTCCAGGGTATACAGACCTGGTGGGCCATCCCAATGTGATTGCAACGCCCCATATTGGAGCCCAAACTTTAGAAGCGCAGTCCCGCACAGGTGAACATATTGCGAAAGAAGTGCTGGCCGCACTACGCGGCGAAGCGCTGCATTGGAAGGTCTCATAACCTTCCGCATAATAAATACAGGAGATAAATAAATGCAAGATAAACTGGAACAACTTAAATCGATCTTGGCTGAGGTGTACGACCTGAATTCCTCCGCTGCACTGCTGGGATGGGAACAGCAGACATACATGCCGCCTGGCGGGACAGAGGGCCGCGGTTACCAGCTCGGAACACTGGGTAAGATCGCGCACATCAAATTCACCTCTGATGAGGTCGGAGAGTTGCTCGAAGAATTAAAACCTTACCAGGAACAGCTTGATCCCGACTCGGACGATGCCCGCTTGATCAAAGTAACTCGCCGCGAATATGAAAAAAGCACCCGGGTCACAGCCCAGTGGGTGGAAGAATTTGCCAGAGAAACCACAATTGGACATCAGGTCTGGCAAGAAGCGCGTGCAGAAGATAACTTCGCAAAATTCCAACCGGTTTTAGAACGAATATATGAACTGCGCCGCCAATACAGCGCATTCTTTGCGCCCTACGATCATGTGTACGATCCGGTCTTGGATGATTTTGAACCCGGCCTGAAAACCGCTGAAGTTATTCAGATTTTTGAATCCATCCGCCAAAAACAGGTAGCGCTCATACAGGCGATTTCCGAAAAACCACAGGTGGATGATTCATTTCTCAGGCAGCCGTTCGACGAAAAAAAGCAGTGGGATTTTGGGGTGGATATCCTCACAGACTTCGGTTACGACTGGAACCGCGGCCGGCAGGATAAGGCAGCTCATCCATTTACACAGAGCATAGGTATTGATGACGTGCGTATCACGACCCGCTTCAGTCCTAATGAACTGAACCCGGCTTTATTTGCCTCCATGCACGAAGCAGGTCACGCGCTTTATGAATTGGGTATTGATCATGCGCTGGCTCGCACCCCGCTTGCCACTGGCACCTCGCTGGCCATGCACGAGTCGCAGTCGCGCACGTTTGAAAACCTGCTGGGCAGGTCGATGCCCTTCTGGGAGTTTTACTACTCACGGCTGCAGGATGTCTTCCCATCTCAACTTGGTGAGGTTGGTTTAGCGGATTTTTATAAGGCCATCAACAAAGTTGAACCTTCTCTTATCCGGGTTGAAGCTGATGAAGCCACTTACAACCTGCATATCATGCTGCGCCTTGAACTGGAGATCGCCCTCATGGAAGGCAGTTTAGAAGTGAGTGATCTTCCAGAAGCCTGGAATGCAAAAATGAGTGACTTCCTCGGTTTGACCCCTCCGAGCGATGCAGACGGCGTACTGCAGGATGTGCACTGGTCAAGCGGCTTGATCGGCTATTTTTCAACATATGCGCTCGGAAACCTGATTTCGCTGCAACTTTGGGAAGTCATTAACCAGGATATTCCAGATTTGACCGATCAGGTTCGTAAAGGCCAATTTTCTGAGCTGCTGGCATGGTTGCGTGAAAAGATACACCGCCACGGCGCTAAGTTTGAGCCGCAGGAACTGGTGCAGCGCATCACCGGTTCTAACATCGATCCCGCACCCTATTTGCGCTATCTAGAGACCAAGTTTGGTGAAATTTACGAACTGTAAAAAACGATAAAAAATAGATTTCATCTCAGGGGCTGTCTAGAAAGTACTGATTGTCATGTTGAGCACCGCGGAGCGTACCTTCGGTGAAGCGAAGCATCTGGTTTTCATCGAAAGGGAGACCCTTCGCTCCCTAAAAACCAGGGATTAAAATTCGCTCAGGGTGACAGACTTTTGGGATAGCCCCAGGTTTCTTTAATGACATATACAAAGTTTAGACATGGTAGAATTTTTTGCGTCAATCGAATGAAACCACTCCTGATTCCTTCTTGCTTAATATTCATCCTTCTTTTAGTTGGATGTTCCCAACCCAACCCTGTCTACAATGATTCCTCCCCGGGGAAGCGCACTTCAACCTCTCCGTCTCCAATAACTGAAGTGTCTGAAGTATCAGAATCAAATCCGGCGCAAACCAATCCGAAGACAACCCCCCCAGAGAGAATGACCCGCACAAATGCGCCCACGCCAACAAAACCTAATACCCGTCAGCCTACTTTGCCGAGAAGGAGTATTACCCTAACGGCAGCCAGCGCTTTATCCACCAACGCGCCAAATGCTCTTCCCACAAAAACCCCCCATCCGGATTTGCCTCCCGCGCCTATCCAGATCTTTGGGCCAGGTCCGGGATCGAGAGTCACTTCACCCATCCAGATAGAAGCCCAACTAACCTCACAGGGGGGGAAACTGCTGCGCATCGAACTGCGCGGTGAAGACGGCCGCCTGCTGTCAAGGATTGTAAAGCTTCCAAATGTCTACCCCTGGTCATCCGCTCAACTTTCCCTGCCCCTATTCTTCGATATCAGTACCCCAACTGAAAGTGCCCGTTTGACGGTCAGTGTCGACGACCAACACGGCCGCACAATGGACCTGAATTCGATCGATCTGATATTACAAGCTGCAGGCGATCCCGCTCTATATCCTGCCAGCTCGCTCGAACAAGCGCTGGTTATCCAGCAACCTAAAGCAGGCCAACGGGTATCGGGGGGCAGTGCAGCGGTACAGGGTATCTACCACGGCGATATCCTGCTGCCGATCAGAGCTGAATTAATCTCCCAGGATGGAAAAATTTTAGGTTACCGTATGGCAGCCAGTTCAATCAATCCGGCTGAGGACTCCGAGCACTTCGGCGCCGAGATTTCTTATTCCATTGAAACACAAACCCCTGTACGTCTGGTGGTGTATATTGACAGCGAAAACGGGGGCCAGACCCTGCATCTATCGAGCGTCGAGATCGTACTGGATCCTTAAATCTGTAATTCTCAAATGTGGGAAGAGATTTAGGCGCAAATCCCTTTTCTAACCTTTATAACGGTGATACCATAACGTCAAATTACTTTTAATAAATTTGTTAAGTTGGCGTTTGTCGATTTTCTTCGGAAAACTATCGAACAACAACAGGAGATAACAAGATGTCTAGTCCATCGTTTCGATCCAGGCGTGCTCCTTTCTACTCAGATGTCCCCGATGAGAAGTGGAACGACTGGCACTGGCAGCTCAGCAACCGTATCAATACCCCCGAGGAATTTGAAAAAGTAATCCCGCTCACGGACAGCGAGCGCGAAGCCCTTTCCGCATCACACCTTTTCCGGGTGGATATCACACCCTATTTTATATCCCTGATCGATCCGGATGACCCCAACGATCCGGTCCGCCAGCAGGTCGTTCCCAAAGCCTCTGAAATGGTTCCTTTTACTTCCATGATGGAGGACTCATTGGCGGAAGATAAACATTCCCCAGTACCCGGTCTGGTTCACCGCTACCCCGACCGGGTTTTAATGCTGGTCACCACCCAGTGCGCTTCTTACTGCCGCTACTGCACCCGCTCCCGCATCGTGGGTGACCCGTCAGCCACCTTTTCGCGTGAAGAGTTCGAGATGCAGCTCGAATACCTGCGGCGCACACCGCAGGTCAGAGATGTACTGCTTTCCGGCGGCGATCCGCTTGTCCTGGCGCCGCGCATCCTGGAGGAGATCCTCAGCCGCCTGCGTGAGATCCCTCACATCGAAATCCTGCGCATCGGATCGCGCGTGCCCGTATTCCTCCCCATGCGAGTCACCGCGCATCTGACGGACATGTTGAGCAAATTCCACCCTTTCTGGATCAACATCCACGTCAACCACCCCAACGAGATCACGGCTGAATTGGCGGAAGCCTGCGACCGTCTTACACGAGCTGGCGTACCGCTTGGCAACCAGGCCGTCCTGCTGAGAGGCGTGAATGACAACCTGCACATCCAACGCGAACTGGTGCACAAGTTGACCCGCATGCGGGTCAGACCCTACTATCTGTACCAGTGCGACCTGGTCGAAGGCGCCGGCCATTTTCGCACCGCGGTCGCCAAGGGCATTGAAATCATGGAAGGTCTGCGCGGCCATACCTCCGGATTCGCAGTCCACCAATACATGATCGATGCGCCCGGCGGGGGCGGTAAGATCCCCATCTCTCCCAACTATATGCTCAGCATGTCGGACCATAAAATCGTGCTGCGCAATTTTGAGGGCTTCATCACTACCTACGAGGAACCCACCGATTATACGCCCCAGTTAGCGGCTGAGTTTAAGGGTCAAGTACGTCCAGAACCAGGCCAGAGCGGCATTTCCGGACTGCTGGAAGGCGAACACATGTCCATCCAGCCGGTTGGCTTCGAGGAAATTCACGAGCGCGGCGGCATCCAGCACCGCTTGAAAGATGCAGACAAATGGAAACCGCTCGGGATCGGAGCTGGCGATGAACCCCAGGATGAAGATTTATAAACTTCTACTCCTTATCTGGAGGCTCTTGACAAAAACCCTACATTGAGTATAATATATATCATCTTTATCATAATTATTGTAGGTAATGGAGAAATAGACAAATGATGAATTGCATCTGTCTGAAGCGGGGAACCTGACCACCGCTTCTTTGAAGAGAGATTAGGGTAATTTATCCCAAATCTCCGACGGCCAACAGACCGACGAAGGGTGGTTGCGACCCCGCTCCAAAAGTAATTGGAAGAGCGCTGCGGCACATTGTTGAATAAACAAGACCGCTCAGCACCACCCTTTTTTGATACCTGTTGGCCGTATTGTTTTAATAATTTTGGAGTAATAAGATGGAAATGATTACATTTGCTGACGTAAAAATATCCACCCCGGCCCTCAGCGGAATCCAATCGACAGTTGGGGGTACCCCGCTGTTACCGTTGGCACGTTTATCGGAAAGAATCCCTCCGGAGGTTCAGGTGTTAGCAAAAGCGGAATGGTTCAACCCGGGCGGTTCGGTGAAAGATCGACCCGCTCTGAATATCATCCGCAGCGCCATCTCAGACAGCTCGCTTACCCCTGACAAAAGGCTTCTCGATTCTACCTCCGGGAATATGGGTATCTCATATGCCACCCTCGGCGCCGCGATGGGAGTAGGGGTCACTCTGGTGATGCCGGCCAATGCCAGCCCCGAGCGCATCGCCATCCTGCGCGCCCTGGGCGCTGAACTTATCCTGAGCGACCCGCTGGAGGGCTCTGACGGCGCCATTGACACTGCCCGGGTACTGGCTGCCGGGAACCCAAAACTGTATTTCTACGCCAACCAGTACGATAACCCTGCCAACTGGTTGAGCCACTACAACTCAACCGGACCAGAGATCCTGGATGGCACCAGCGGTGAGATCACCCACTTCATCGCTGGAATGGGCACCTCCGGAACAATCACCGGCGTAACGCGCTATCTACGCCAGCAAAAACCTTCCGTTCAAACGATCGCCGTGCAGCCCGATTCATCACTGCATGGTTTGGAAGGCTTAAAACACATGGCTTCTACCATCAATCCCGCCATATACGACCCGGGACTGCCTGATGATACGCTAGAGATTTCAACCGAGGCTGCCCACGAGATGGTGCGGAAGCTGGCACAAAAGGAAGGTCTCTTTGTGGGCGTTTCCTCGGGGGCTGCCGCGGCCGCGGCTCTGCAAATTGCGCAGGGTCTGGAACGAGGTGTGGTGGTGACCGTTTTTCCGGATGCCGGGTACAAATACCTAAGCGATAAAGCGCTGTGGCAAATTGAGAACTGATTACTTGTATCGAAAAGGATATTGACAACAAATGACCCTGATTGTCCCGCCCGAATTGATGCGCCAGCTGCGCACCCACGCCGAATCCAGCTATCCGGAAGAGGGCGCCGGGCTGCTGATGGGTCTGGTTGATGGTGAATCTCGGGTGGTGAAAGCGGTTTATGAATTAAGCAACGCCCGAGAGTCAGGCGCCCGGCACAACCGCTACCTGATCACCCCCCATGACATGCTGCGCGCCGAAGATGAAGCCGCGCAGCGCGGTATGGATGTGCTGGGCGTGTTCCATTCCCACCCCGACCATCCAAACCGGCCGTCCGACTTCGACCGCCAATGGGCTATGCCCTGGTTTTCGTACCTCATCACCAGCGTCGAATCCGGAAGGGCCACCGGCAGCCGTTCCTGGCGCCTGATGGAAGACCGTGGATCTTTTTTTGAAGAGCAAATCGAAAGCAAGACACCTGGCGCACTTACTCGTATGAAAGCCTCATCAACAGGGGAATCTGCCGAGATATAAATATGTTAGTATTAAAATAAGAAATTGCATCCTAATTTACAAATAACACAAGACATGACAAATCTACGCATCCCCACTCCCCTGCGGACCTACACCGGGGGAAAAAGCGAAATTCAGATCACCGGTCAAACGGTCGCCGAAGCCATGGATGACCTTGTTCGTCAGTACCCCGATATGAAGCAGCATATCTTCAACGAAGATGGTCAGCTGCGGCCATTCATCAACCTTTTCCTGGGTGAAGACAATATCAAAGATTTGCCACAACGTCTGGACACACCCATCGGCGATAACCAGCGCCTGCTGCTAATCCCCAGCATCGCCGGCGGATGACGCCCCCTATCCCATATCCCCTGATTTTTCCCCTACCCCATGCTCCCCGACCTCTCACACTCCGAAATCCTGCGCTACTCCCGCCACCTTTTAATACCCGAAGTCGGGCTGGAAGGTCAGCGCAAACTGAAAGCCTCTTCCGCATTAATTATTGGGACCGGCGGCCTGGGTTCACCGGTCTCCCTTTACCTGGCGGCGGCCGGCGTCGGTCGCATCGGCCTGGTAGATTATGACGTGGTCGATTTCTCGAACTTGCAGCGCCAGGTCATCCACGGTTCATCAAACCTGGGGCAATTGAAAGTCGAATCAGCCCGGTCGCGCATGCTGGACATCAACCCGGATATCCAGGTCGATACATTCAACCAAGTCTTCACCTCCGAAAACGCATTTCGGATCGCCCAGGACTACGACATCATCATCGACGGCACGGACAACTTCCCCACCCGCTACCTGACCAACGACCTGTGCGTGCTGACTGGCAAACCCAATGTGTACGGCTCGATTTTCCGTTTTGACGGGCAGGTCAGCGTGTTCGACGCCCGCCATGGACCCTGCTACCGCTGCCTGTTCCCCGAACCGCCCCCTCCCGGGCTGGTGCCTTCATGCGCCGAGGGCGGCGTGCTGGGCGTGCTGCCCGGTACGATCGGCTCTATCCAGGCCTCGGAAGCTTTGAAAGTGCTGCTGGGTATCGGCGATCCGCTCATCGGGCGTTTGCTGTTGTACAACGCGCTGGATATGTCGTTTGATTTTGTGAAGCTGAGGAAGAATCCGCATATGTAAAGTCTGCAGCGCCGAACCCGAAATCACGGAACTGATCGATTACGAAGAATTCTGCGGCGTTCCCGCCCACGACCACGATGAAGGTTCCGCCGGTATCGAGTGGGACATCACCGCCCAGCAGCTCTCTGAAATGTATGGAGTGACGGAAAGGATATCCGTCTGCTGGATGTGCGCGAGCCGCACGAACTGGAAATCTCACATCTGGACGGCGCCACGCTCATCCCGCTCGGTCAGCTGGCCTCACGCCTGTCAGAATTGGACAGCGCTGAAGAAATGGTGGTGTTCTGCAAGTCCGGTACCCGTTCCGCAAGGGCGATGGAGCTGCTGGTCAGCGCTGGCTTTCGCAAAGCGAAGAACCTCAAGGGGGGCATCAACGCCTGGGCTGTGGATGTTGATCCCAGCCTGCCGGTGTACTAGTTCAATCCTAAATTTCTCAAATCAAAGTTTCTTTTTGTAGAACAGGTTTTATACATGCTAAATGTTTTGTGTGCAGGAGCTTTTGTGCATGTGATTTCCCTGCCCGTACATGCGAAAATGCGGGAGCGTGGTTCCCGCACTCCATAAAATTAATAATTGTAGTTCAGGTTTCAGACCCTTGGTGGACAGCACCCTATTCTGCAAAACAGGTTACGGCATCTTAGTAAACGTCCCCACCCGCGTCCCCTCTTCAGTAAACATATCCATACGATCATTCTCAATCTCAAAGGTCGCAGCAGTCTCCAGCGCCGCCAGATACTGCCCCTCCTGTTCCATCACCCCTTCCGATTCGGCGCAGAATTTGCGCGTTGCTGCGACCGGTCCGATTTTAATATTCTCTCCATCCACCTCATACGAAGCATTGTAGCTATTGCATCCGGCACTTCCGCTCAGCTTACCGCCTTCTCCAAACTCACAGTCAATTCAGTGCCAATGATCACCGAGACCACAGCCTCCCTTGCCGTTGTTATACGAAATGACTTCCCATGCGCTGCCTTCTAGCGAGATCTCTTCATGCGGTTCAAAAACCAGCAAAGGCTCACCATTCTCGTCCAGCAACACCAGGTTTGCACCCTCCAATTTATAACTCACTGCTGATCCTAGCGCCTGCATGTAAGCGCTCTCCAACTGCATGACCGGTTCCGGGCAGGCCATCAATGTGGTCGAGGCCGGACCGATGGTTATAACATCGCCATCCACTTTATACTGAGCCGAATAACTATTACAGCCGCTCGAGCCGCCCACTCTGCCGTCGTCACCAAAACTGGCAGAAATATTGGTGTCTGGTAAGAGCTCTTCACCTGCTAAATTCACCAACCGCCAGTTTGTGCCTTCGAGCGAGAATGAAGTTCCTAGATTAATCGTGCAAGCGGCTATCAGTGAGGATACCGCCAGAATGGGTACCAGAGTAAATATCCATAAACGTAGGCTTTCCATTTGTAGTTTTTCTCCTTTGCGAAATCTCTTGTTATTATTTTAAATCCGAATATTACTTTGCTGCTTATATCGATATAATTAACGCAATATCAATCCAAATAGTTCCGCAGTTTCCAAGACATTGCTGAATAAGTAGTCGAGAAAATATCCTTTCAATAATCCAACTGAACCAGCCAGCCTGAAAATAATAATAAATCAAATTCCAAGGAGAATAATTATGAATATTTCAAACCTTTACCAGAACCGGATGAGCAGTCTGCAGGAACAAATAAAAGAAAAGGGCGTGGATCTTGTCGCAATCGCACCCTCGGCCAATATGACTTACCTGATTGGGTTCGCACCCCTTATGGACGAACGCTTTTGTTCTCTTCTGGTTACAAAGGAATCCTTCCAATTGGTCATCCCCCAGCTTAATGCTGACCAGGTCGAAACTCATACTGGATTGCAGGTCATCCGCTGGACGGATACGCAAGGCCCCCACTTTGCGTTAAAAACAGCACTAGGGGAATTGGATTTGCCCGCAGGATTGGTATTAGCTGCCGACGACACGATGCGGGCTGATTACCTGCTGCTGTTGATGGATAATTCAAATCCTGGCAAATCGATCCCGGCCGGAGATTTTAATTTTCCATCTGCGCATGGTCAAAGCTCCCGCCGAAATTGAATTTTTGTCCCAAGCGGCTGCTTTAGCTGACCAGGCTATGCAGGTCGGTATCGAATCCTGCCAGCCAGGTATCAGCGAGCGGCAGATTGCGCGAAAAATTTCCGATTGTTTCAACGAAAATGGGGCTGAAAGTGTGGACTTCACAATTATCGCCTCTGGACCAAACGGCGCCTATCCACACCATATGGTCAGCGACCGCGTTATGGAACGCGGAGATACCATCGTCATCGATATTGGTGGTACCTTGAACGGCTATAAATCTGACATCACGAGAATGGTCCAACTTGGAGATCCACCGCAGCAAGTTCTGGATGTGCATGACGCGGTATTACGAGCCAACCAGGCAGGACGGAATGCGGCTGTGCCCGGGGTAAAAGCCAGCGAAGTCGACCACGCCGCACGCAGCTCACTGCAAAGCGATGGTCTTGCCGAACTTTTCGCCCACCGCACCGGGCACGGGTTGGGGATGGAGAATGCATGAACCACCCTGGATTGCATCCACAAGCGATACCATTCTGGCACCAGGTATGGTTTTTTCAATCGAACCGGGTGTTTACCTCCCCGGCAAGTTTGGAGTCCGCATCGAGGATGTTGTGGTGGTAACCGAGGGGGAATGCCGCCTGCTCACTGGTTCCCCTCACAAGCTGGTGATTAAGGAATAATTAATTTCTTTAGTATAATATCCACTTATAAGGTCGAATTTGCCAACTGAGTCAGGAGGAAATACTTATGAGTGAGGCCAGGGAAGGCAGAGGAATTTCGAAAGCTCTCATATTTGGTTTGGTGGCAGTAATCGTCGTGCTGGGCGCGGCCCTGATCGTGATGGCTGTTGGACGAGCCGGTACCCCAACGGAAACCGTACAAGTCGACGTGCTGGCCAACAGCGATAACGATTGCGTGGTTTGTCACCGTAAAACGACGCCCGGAATCCTCGAACAATACACCCGCAGCAGCATGGCCGCTGCCGAAGTATCCTGCCAGAAGTGCCATGAAGTCAAGGAAGACTACCCTGGCGCGGTTGAACATGAAGGCACCTATGTACTGGGTTCACCTACAACCGCTATGTGTCAGGAATGCCACGCCGCCGAAGTAGCCCAGTTCCATCAAAGCCGCCACAGCCTGCCGGCCTACGTGGCTTACGCTGGTTCTGATGGCTTATCCCCTGAACTTATGGAAATGTACGAAGGCATCCCGGAGGGCAGTTATGCGCCGGATAAAGCGCGCAACGCCATCCACATGCTGGAAGGCGAAGCCATGACGCGCTTCACCTGCGAAGCCTGCCATGACGTCGGTAAACCCGCCGAGGATGGATCACCAGGGCAGTGCCAGAAATGCCATCTGCGGCATGAATTCAGCCTGGAACAGGCTCGCAAACCCGAAACCTGCAACTTCTGCCATATTGGTCCTGACCATCCCCAATTCGAAATTTACCAGGAATCCCCGCACGGTATCGCCTACCAGACCATGGGACACACCTGGAATTGGGAAGCCGAACCCGGCACACTGACTGTGGAGGATTTTCCGGCCCCCACCTGCTCCATCTGCCACATGAGCGGTTTCGGCACCTCAGGGACCACGCACGATATCGGAGACCGGCTGACATGGTACCTGTTCGCGCCGGTCAGCACCCGCAGACCCTCCTGGCAGGATAACAAAATCCGCATGCAGGGCGTTTGCCTGGAATGTCACAACCAAACATTCCTGGATGACTTCTATCCTGCGGCCGATAAAGCCACCGAACGGGTTAACGAGTGGGTGGTGGAGAGCCAGGAAATCATCGAACCTTTGAAGGAAAAGGGGCTGTTAACCGCTGAACCTTTCGATGAACCGATCGATTTCACCTTCTTCAATTTATGGCATCACTGGGGGCGCACCGCAAAATTCGGCGTGTGGATGCAGGGTCCCGATTACTCGCAGTGGCACGGCGCCTACGAGGTTTTACACGACCTGGCCGAGTTGCGCGAAATGGTGGAAGATAAACTGCATGAAGCAGATGAGGGAGCCTCGAATTAACCATGTACCCACTCGCAACCATGTTCCCAGGGGTGCGGCGGTTACGTATACCCATCACCCGCGACCAGACCATGCTGCTGATGGCGGCCCTCAACGAGATACTGCTGGGTCTGGAAACCTTTATCGCCCACCTGATCAGCGGCACCATCATACCTTACGAGTGGATTCCGATCCTATTCGGCCCCATTGCTGGCATTTTTCTGCTGCTGGCGGGACTGTTAGCCGTACGCAACCGGCCGCTTGCCATCATTATCGCCACAACAGTCTTCCTGACCAGCATTCTGGTCGGGCTGCTGGGCGCATATTTCCACACCGTGCGCGCAATTCTGCCCTATGCGCAGCTC
This sequence comes from uncultured Chloroflexia bacterium, assembly GCA_963753725.1. GTDB lineage: Bacteria > Chloroflexota > Anaerolineae > Anaerolineales > UBA4823 > CAVWDI01. The sequence continues at coordinate 201,582 of CAVWDI010000029.1, forward strand.
GGCAGCCAGGTATCGGTGCCTCTGCTGGTCTGGGCTCCGCCAATTCTCGGACCGCTCACCTTTTCACTGGTCGGTCTGCTGGGTCTCAGCGCGGCCTGGGTGGAAAATCCCCCTGACAGCGGCACACTGATCCTGCTGGGCGGGCGTAAGATCAGCCTGCCGTACAGCAAAACCCGGGCTTATTACTTCATCACCGGCATGGCTGCCCTGGCGACTGTGATCAGCAGTGTGCTCGACCACGCCCGCACAGATTTCTCCAATCCCTGGCTGTGGGTGCCCACAGCTGTTGGCGTGTTCGCGACCGTGGTTGCTGTTGTGCTGGGCGCACTGGACAAGCCCTCGCGCGCTGACTTGATTACCTACTTGACAGCCATGCTGCTGATGATCTTAGTGGGTGTAGTTGGTCTTGGGCTGCACATAAGCCAGAACCTCACTACCCAGGGGGTGATCGTCGGCGAACGCTTTATTCGCGGCGCGCCATTCCTGGCCCCGCTGCTTTTCACAAATATTGGCTCCATCGGTCTGATCGCCCTATTGGACCCGGTCGAAAGGGGTGTTGATTCGTAGCCATTTTGTATTCGCAGGAATTGGGGGAATTTAGATTACAATATAATTCCCGCGGGACGCCTCATGTTTGCCCCCGCGGGTTTTCATTACTTTTCCTCCGCCGACTGCCTTATATTTGCCCCCGGTCTGCCCTCATATGTTCCCCGTGGGTTCCCCTCATATGCCCTCCCGCGGGTTGATACACTTATAATTGCAAATACTTCTAACGCGCACTACCCCCTTAATTCAAACAATATTAAATCCCACGGGAAGTTGCCTCGTTCGTATCCTCTTTCCAACACAATTCCACTGATCCAAATACTTCCGCCCACTTACAAAAGATCATTTCGACATAGACTTATCAAACACGGTACAAGTTATCTCCACCCAACCCCCCGCGGGTTGTTAACATACAAATCTAATTTCTTCTCTAACATTCAAAAACACCGTTACTAAACTTCATCTCAAACCTGCAGGGGGGCATCTTGTGAGGCACATCCAATTCGTCCATCGCGAGGGATTATCTTGACTTGCGGTTGGGGACCTGTTAACCTTTCAGAAATCAGGTAAAATATTTTATACCGATCAACAATGGGTTATTTACAAACGCCTGGCTTTAAAGGACAATAACCCCCAGTCATTCAGTACCTCTTAAAAGGAAGCGTGTTCCATGTTGGACAAAATTGATTTAAACCAGAAGATCGATAAGGCGGACTACAAACGTATCATGCCTGCCCTGGCAAATCGCCTGTACGCCATCCAAAAACAATCCTGGGATGCAAATATACCGGTGATCATTCTTTTTGAAGGTTGGGATGCAGCCGGCAAAGGAACCTCCATCCAGAGATTGACCCGTCATCTTGACCCGCGCGGATACAAGCTGTATCCCATTCGGGCTGCCCGTACCTATGAGAATAAAAGACCATGGTTGTGGCGCTTTTGGCTGAAAATACCCGCCCGCGGTGAATGGGCTATCTTCGATCGTTCATGGTACGGCCGCATTATGGTTGAGCGGGTGGAAAGTCTTGTCTCAGAACAAAAGTGGCGGCGCGCCTACCGCGATATTGTTGATTTCGAACGCACCCTGGCAGATGACGGCCATCTGATCATAAAATTTTTCCTGCACATCAGCCAAGAAGAACAAAAACGAAGGTTCAAAAAACTGGCGAAAGATCCGTTGACCGCCTGGTATGTTACCGCAGAAGATTGGGAACATCACCGCAATTACGATAATTGGACCCTGGCATATGAGGAAGCGTTCGAAAGGACAGAAACTGAATGGGGGCCCTGGACAATTGTTGAAGCAACCGACCGCCGGTTTACCTGGGTAAAGATTTATAAAACCGTAATATCATCCCTTGAAGAAGCGCTGGGATTACAACCCCAACCATTTGATCTGGACCCTCCGCTGGAATTTGCGGATGAACCCATAGGATTAACTCAGGAGACAGACCAACCTGACGCAGAAGTAGAGGTTGTGTCACACGGGGAAGGAGATGACCATGCTTAACACCGTTGATTTGAGCCTAACTTTGGAACATGATGAATACAAACGTTCGCTGATCAAATACCAGGTAGCGCTCCACGAACTTGCCTTCCAGATATACGTGCAGAAGCGGCCGGTGATTATGGTTTTTGAAGGTTGGGATGCGGCCGGCAAAGGCGGCGCCATCCGCAGGATCACCGAAAAAATTGACCCGCGCGGCTTTGTGGTTTATCCGATCGCCGCCCCCAAAGGTGACTCGGCCGTGCGCCATTACCTGTGGCGTTTCTGGCGGCGGCTTCCAGAGACCGGGCAAACCGCGATCTTCGACCGCAGCTGGTATGGGCGGGTGATGGTTGAAAGAATTGAAGGCTTTTGCACAGAAGCGGAATGGAAGCGCGCATACCGGGAAATCAACTATTTTGAACGTCAGCTGGTCGATTTTGGCACTATCCTCTTTAAATTCTGGCTGCACATTAGCCCGGAAGAACAATTAAATCGCTTCCAGGCCCGAGAAACGGACAAATTAAAATCCTGGAAACTCACAGATGAGGACTGGCGCAACCGCGAGAAATGGGAAAACTACGAAGCGGCAGTCAACGAAATGCTTCTTAAAACCAGCACCATCACCGCCCCCTGGACCGTTGTCGAAGGGGATTCTAAATATTACGCCCGCATTAAGATCCTGAAAACTGTGGTGGACAAACTGATTGTCGAATTGGAGTACGATCCGTTTACGCCGCGCTCAAAACGGGCTGATTCACCTGAAAAAAAGAAGACCAAAAAGAAGAAGAAGAAGAAGTAAAAAGACAATTTACCCCTAAACCAGTTGAGCTCTTTCCAGAAAATGTTTGGAGCCCGCCATGAATGATCAAACTGTAACCCCAACCGAAGAAGTTACCGAGATTGATTTAAAAGATCCTGCTCTGTATGTGAACCGCGAGTTAGGGCTTTTGGAATTCCAGCGCAGGGTGCTGCAGGAAGCGCAGGATGAGACCAACCCGCTGCTGGAGAGAGTCAAGTTTATTTCAATCTTAGGATCCAATCTGGATGAATTCTTTATGGTGCGCGTGGCCGGTCTCAAAAAACAAGTCGATGCCGGGGTGGTAGATGTACCCGCTGATGGGATGACGCCTGCCCAACAGCTGGTAGAAATCCGCAAGGTGTCCTTAGATTTAATGACGCAGGCTCGGGAATGTCTGCGCGACGAGTTGATTCCCCTGCTCGACGAAAACGGGATTCACTTGCTGGATTATTCGGCGCTGAACAAGCGCCAGAGGACAAACGTCGACGAATACTTTGAAGAGGTGATCTTCCCGGTCCTGACGCCCCTGGCCTTTGATCCGGGTCACCCATTCCCGCATATATCCAATCTCAGTTTAAACCTTGCGGTAGTAATTCGCGATGAGTACAAACAGGAACATTTCGCGCGCATAAAAATGCCCACCAGCCTGCCGCGCTTGATCCCGATTAAGCGCTCTTCAGGCGCGGTCCGCAAAGACGGCACAACCCCTTTTCACCACTATTTTGTATGGTTGGAAGAAGTGATCGCCGCTAACCTGAATAAACTATTCCCGGGAATGGAAATCGTAGAATCGCACCCCTTCCGGGTCACACGCGACGCAGACATGGTCATCCAGGAGCTTGAAGCCTCCGATCTGCTGGAGACCATGGAACAGAGCGTGCGTCAGCGCCGCTTTGGTTCAGTTGTCCGCTTAGCAGTTAATGACGCCATGCCTACCCATGTGCGCGAAATTTTGATCGAAAACTTAACCCTGGATCGAAATGAGATTTACACACTCAACGGCCATTTAGGGCTGGGTGGTTTGAGCACTTTGGTGAGTATAGATCGCCACGATCTGAAATACCCCCCATTAAAACAAGTGATCCAACCCCCTTTGAGGCACGAGCTAAACGACGGTAACATTTTTATGGCCATGCGCAAGGAAGAAATCCTCCTCCACCACCCTTACCATTCATTCCAACCCGTTGTGGATTATCTGAAAACCGCTGCCCGTGACCCGCAGGTATTGACGATAAAACAGACCCTGTACCGGGTGGGTAACAACTCGCCGGTGGTTAAAACATTGATGGAAGCGCGCGAACACGGCAAACAGGTCGCGGTGCTGGTTGAGTTAAAAGCTCGCTTTGATGAAGAGAGTAATATCAGTTGGGCCAGGATGCTGGAAAAAGAAGGCGTGCACGTGATTTATGGTTTACTGGGGCTGAAAACACATTCGAAAGTTGCCCTTGTGGTGCGCAAAGAAGGCCAACACATCCAGCGTTACATTCATCTGGCGACCGGAAATTACAACGCGATCACCGCCCAGCTTTACGAAGACATTGGAATGTTCACCTGCGATGAGGAAATCGGGGAGGATGCCACCGACCTTTTTAATTATTTAACCGGTTATTCTTCAAAGCAGGATTTCCGCAAACTACTGGTTGCCCCCATAAACCTCAGAGAGAGAATGGAAGCGTTAATCGAGCGCGAAATCCAACATCAAGAAGAGGCGGGAGACGGTCACCTGATATTCAAGATGAATTCCCTGGTTGATTCGCGCATGATACGCTGCCTTTATCGAGCTTCTCAGGCTGGGGTTAAGATTGACCTGATCGTGCGCGGTATATGCTGTCTGCGCCCCGGAATCCCCGGGGTGAGCGATAATATCCGCGTGCTCAGCGTGGTTGGACGTTTTCTAGAACACAGCCGCATCTATTATTTCCACAACAACGGCAACGAAGAAATATTACTGGGCAGCGCCGACTTGATGCCGCGCAATATCAACCGCCGTGTAGAAGTCCTATTCCCGGTTGAAGAACCGCATTTAATCCAATATCTGCGTTATGATGTGCTTGAGTCTTACTTCAAAGCCAATCGGAAGGTGCGCCAGATGCAGCCGGACGGCTCTTACGATTATCTCTCACCACATGAGGATGAACCTGCGATAGATGTGCAGGGCAGATTGGTGGATTGGCATCTGGAAAAATACAAAGAATAAGAATCCCAATTTCTTTAACATTGCTATTTTCTTAAAGTTCTTCATTGTGGTCGACACATCCCTTATAATGAGGGCTTATCAAATGATTTAAAATCACGTACGGAGTAAATTAGGGAATCGCATGACAGAAGAAGAAGCCGTTCAAGATGAAGGATTAATTGAAAAATCACTAGATAAGGCTGATGTAAACAACACGCCGGAACCCACCGAAGGTCTTCCGGAAACAACCTCCTCACCAGAAAAAAAGGGGGCACTGCCCCACAACCAGCACATTCAGGAACAGGCGCTGATCCTGTTCGATCGAACAAAGCCCCTGCACGGGCTGGATGACAGCTGCCGGCAGGTTCTGGCCAACGCTTGCAAGCTGGATAACATGCCTTTTCCAGGCATTAAAAAGAACCCCATAAAAGATGCAAAACTCCTGGTTGCGGAAAATTTGGAAGAAGAGCTATCTGCGGACCAGATAAACGTGCTGGCATCCATCATCCTATTCCATTCAGGAAGGATTAAACGTAAAGGCATCAGCAAACTAAACCTGTCACCTATACAGCAGCGCGAAGTCCAGACTTTGAGCGCTCTGCTGATGATCGCGGATGGCTTGGATCGTTCTGACACCCAGGCTACCACCATTCAGCATATCGAATCCTCCCGCAACGGCATCTGGATTGTTGTCGATGGCCCGGAAGCCACCACTGACGCCTCCGAAGCCCAGCAGAACGCCCGCCTGTGGTTCAAGATTGGATTCCCCAAGATGAAGATCATGGAACCGGATAAAGCGGACACCAAACTCATACCTTTCCCGGAACCCATGACCGCTCCTGGAATAGAACCCACTGACCCGCTGGCAGAGGCTGGACGCAAGCTGATGCGATATCAATTCGCTGAAATGCTGCGCCATGAAGAAGGTACCCGTCTGGGCGAGGACACTGAAGCACTGCACAATATGCGCGTCGCAACCCGGCGGTTACGGTCCGCGTTCCAGGTATTCAAACGCGCCTTTAACCCTGGCGCCTTAAAACCGTATTTAAGAGGGGTGCGATTAACCGGGCTGACTCTGGGAAAAGTACGCGATCTGGACGTGTTCCTGGAAAATGCCGCCGCCTATCTAGATGCGCTGCCCGAAGATGAACAAAGCAGTCTTGACCCGCTGACAAATACGTGGGTAGAACAACGCCAGAATGCCCGCCAGGATATGTTGGCTTATCTCGACAGCGAGGAATATTCGACATTTAAACGCAAATTCAACGCCTTTTTAAAAACTCCTGGCATTGGCGTTCGGGAACAGCCAAAAGACACCCCTGCCCCAAACACTGTCCGGGAGGTTGCCCCGGTCCTGATTTACCAAAGGCTTGCCTGGGTCAATTCATATGATCCATTTATCGAAAATGCCTCTTTCGAGCAGTTACATGCGCTGCGGATAGAATTTAAAGAAACTGCGTTACACCCTTGAATACTTCCACGAGGTGCTCGGTCCGGAAGCAGAGCACGTAATTGACGATCTAAAGAAAGTGCAGGATCACCTGGGGGCTATGATCGATGCGCAGGTTGTATCTGATATGCTGGAGGAGTTCATCCAGAAGCAGGGCTCCAAAAAATCCAAAAAAGCCAGGAAAGAAGCGCCCCCCTTAAGTGGCGTCAAGGCTTACCAGCATTACCAGGGTGAGCAGCGCGACGAATTATTATCCACATTCCCTGAAACCTGGGCTTATTTCAAACGCCCTGAATTCAGACAAAAGCTCGCGCAGGCAGTTTCCGCTCTTTAGTATCCTTATCCCTCACCAAGCACGGCATGCTCGGGCCCGCGATCGATTTCCCAGGGGTACACGATATGCGCGTCTGTAATGGCGGCATAGTAATCCGGACACGCTGATCCAAATAAATTTCGGTGTGGGTTAAAATGCATCACACAGGTATATGGGAAGCCGCCGGCCGCTGATACGCCTATCTTTACGGAAGTGATGGTTCGTCCCGATCCCCAAACATCATCCACGATCAGTGTCTTGCGTGCTCGAAGAACCTCCTCATCCGGAAATTGAAGGAACTCAGGCCAGGCCATCAGCTTGCTCCTCTCTACCTCCATCTGAGCAGGGAAGTCCACCGCCGCGGTCAGGATATGCGTCATGCCCATGGTTTCCGCCAGCATACCTTCCGGGATAATCCCGCCACGCGTAATCATAACCATCGCTTCAAATTCCTCCTCGAACTGGGGGATCAAATGGTCGATCAGCTTTTCAACATCATCCCACGTTAAGACCTCGTTTCTTAAAGGCTGCATTACGGACTCCTGAAATAAATTTGCGGGTGCATTTCTTTCTTCTTACAAGATAACTAATAAAAACAATCCCAGCGCTTCAAAACCAAACGATATTATAGCAAGAGAAAGGTAGATTGCAACCAATAAACGAGTCAGCCAACCAGGATCGAACCCATATGTCCGGGATTACAGCAGTGAAGGGGGGTTAACCGCAACTCGCCATTCGCCCATTGGACGACCGCGCAGCAATGATACGGGATCGGGGCCTTTCAGTAAAATTTGCCAGCGGTATAACCCCGCCACCCGCTCAAAGAAACACGGCACAGGTCCGGTTATTCTTGTCGACCGCCTACCTTCCTCCTCGATCCAATTGTTCAAACGAGCTGCCATCTGCCTGGCTTCTTCCTGCGCTCCTTCAGACCTCAGATGGCGGTACTCTAGACGCACGAGTTTCGTAAATGGCGGGTAAGCCAGTTTGCGTCTGTACTCCAGTTCCTGTTGGTAGAATTCTTTATAATCGTGCCGTGCGGCGGCCTGGATAACATAATGCTCAGGTTGGAACGACTGCAGGATAACTTCTCCTCCCAGCGGACTGCGTCCAGCACGACCGGCAACCTGTGTCAGCACCTGGAAGGTCCGCTCAGTTGCCCGGTAATCCGGCAGGTTCAAACCAACATCCGCCAGGATCACACCTACAAGGGTTACAAACGGCAAATCCAAACCCTTGGCCAACATTTGGGTTCCGATCAGAATATCTGCCTGTCGACTAACAAACTGGTTGAGAATAAAACGGTGGGCGTCCTTCTTACGCGTGGTTTCGTAGTCCCAACGGAGCGTACGAACCCCTGGGAAACGTTTCAAAACCTCATTTTCCACGCGCTGGGTGCCTGTGCCGTAATGACGAATACGTTCACTTTTACATTCCGGGCACTTACCCGGCATATTTCGCTGATACCCGCAGTGGTGGCACATCAGCGACTTTTCGTTTGATTTGTGATAGGTGAGTGGAATGCCGCATCGAGGACATTTCATCGAATGACCGCAATCGCGGCAGAACACATAAGTGGCTGTCCCGCGCCTGTTAAGAAAAAGGATTGCCTGCTGTTCCTGCCCCAAAACCTGTTCCAAGGAGGAGGCCAGCTTCCGGCTGAAAATTGACCGATTACCGTCCTTCAACTCCTCCCGCATATCGATTTTCCACACTCGAGGCAAATCCGTAGCATCCGCCTGCGCCTCCAGCGGCGAATATCTGGATTTTGTGGTTCCAAGGCGCTCAAGCTGGGATTGGACCGCCTTTTTATGCGCCAGGATTCGAGAAGGTAGTCTCAAATATTCCCATATACCGCGCTGGCAATTATATACACTCGATACATCCGGGGTGGCGGATCCCATCAAACACACCGCGCCGCACATTTTAGCGTATGCAGCTGCCGCATTGCGTGCGTGGTAGCGCGGCGCCGGATCGGATTGGTAATACGATCCATCGTGGCTTTCATCCAGAATGATAATTCCTGGATCGGCGAGCGGCGCGAACAAGGCGCTGCGCGGTCCAACAATCACCCGTACATGACCGGCGCGCGCCTTGCGCCAGGTATCGTAGCGTTCCCCTGCGGAAAGCCCCGAATGGATCAAGCCAACCAATCCTGGGAAGCGGCTTATAAACCGCCTGACTGTTTGTGGGGTGAGCGAAATCTCCGGAACAAGCACGATCGCGGAGCGATCCAAATTTATAACTTCTTCAACAGCCCTCAGATATATTTCCGTCTTCCCGGAACCGGTAACGCCGTGCAGGAGAAAAGGTTTGTTTACCTTGCTGACCCTCACCTCCCGCAAGCTGTCCTGTATCTTTTCCCAGACTGCACCCTGGTCGCTGGTCAGCGGTGGTGGCTCATCAGGAATAAATTCGTATCTATCAATTGGATCGCGCCATATCTCACTCTCGCCCAGAGCAACCAAACCGAGTTCGTTCAATTTACGCAAATCATTCAGACTGCCGCCGCTGTGCGCGTACACCCATGACACATTTACCGGACCTGGTTCTTCAACTAAAAATTCCAGCATCGACTGGCGCCGTTTCTGGGCTTCGGACCCCTGCTTTCCCAGGTCAGGAAACGCCACAACCGCCGCCTGCGGCGTACAGGCAAGCTGAACCGTACGCACGCGTTTCGGTTTCACTTTCGGCGCAGATAGTTTAGACTGCGTCGATATCAACCCTTTGCGCGCAAGCGAACGTGCGCTGTTACGCCAATTTATATGTTTGAATTTACGGTCAAGCTGCGCTCCCAGCATCGGCCCGTGCTGGTCCAGCATATTCCACAACCGGCGCTGAGAATCCGTCATTCCCTCCTGCGCCTGACCCAGGGCGGTATATAGCACATCTGCCTGCTGCAAAAGCCCGCCCGGCAGCATCAAGCTGATACAGGAAGAAACAGGCGCTAGATATTCCTCCGCCAGGAAGTGAGCGAATCTGATTTGAGCCACGGTTAATACCGCCTCAGGATCGACAAATCCAAGTACCGTTTTTGTCTTTGAGACTTCCGGTTCTTCGACGAAACTCAGAACAACGCCGTGAACTTTCTGCTTGCCAAACGGTACTACAACCAGATGTCCGATTTCAACTTTTCCTTCCAGTTCCGGAGGCAAATGATAATGAAATGATCCCGCCACTGTAGGGACATTAACGGCGATTTCAACAAAATGCTTCATCTCTTTTGTCAGGGTTTATGGGTTTTTCGTTCTCGATTAAGCTTGTTTTTTCAGCCTGGATCAATGCTCAAGAACCATCTCTTGAATACTATTTATTCCTCGCTGGGAGAGCTGTCGGAATCAGTACTTTCAAGAAATGTCAGCGAAATTCGTTCAATGCGCATACCGTCTAAATTTTCCACCTCGAGACGCACGCGGTCGCACTCAACGACATCGTTTAACCGGGGGATGCGGCCCAATTTTCCCATCACATATCCGGCAATGGTCTCATAATTGGGTTCATGAAGATCCAAACCAAGATGATCATTAACCTCCTCGAGCCTGGTTAGACCATCAATAAGGACGGTCCCGTCAGGCTGCGGCTGGATTTCCGGAGTCACAACGTCGAATGGGTCGCTCACTTCACCCACAATTTCCTCCAGCAAATCTTCCAGGGTCACCAATCCCGCCGTGCCGCCGTATTCATCCATTACTATGGCAATATGCTGGCGGTTGTCGCGGAAATTGCGCAGAAGTTCATTTACCGAGGTGGTTTCTGGCACATACAACGGTTCACGCACAAAATCACGCGCAATACTCTGGCGCAGTTCAGCGGAGCGCATGGCGTTCAACAGGTCTTTTACATGTACAACGCCCAGGATATTATCCAAATCATCGTCATATACCGGGAACTTTGTATAAGTGGATTCCACGATCAATTCGATGATGTCTTCGAGCTTCGTTTCCGCCTCCACACCAATGATCTCCGTGCGTGGGATCATCACCCCGCGCACTTTCAGTTCGCCAAAATCAAACAGCGCATGCAGACGCTGGCTTTCATCTTCCTGAAACACGCCGCCCTCAGTGCTGGCTCTGACCAGCATTTTTAGTTCTTCAACAGAGTGCACCAGTTCATGACCGGAAGCCGGCTGCACGCCAAGCAGGCGTAATAGAGTATTACCGGTACCATTCAAAGCCCAGATTGCCGGTTTGAATATTTTTTCCGTAACCAAAGTTGGCTTGGCGACAAACAATGAGGTACGCTCCGGGTCCTGCAGGGCAACCGACTTCGGCATCAGTTCACCCACCACCACATGCAGGAAGGTGATGACTGAAAATGCCAGAGCAGCCGAGATGGTATGTGATACTTCGGTTTGAATTTCCGCTGGAAAAAGCTGGACGACCGGCAGCAGCAGGTGGCTTAATGCCGGTTCTCCAATCCACCCCAATGCCAGGCTGGAAAGGGTGATCCCCAATTGGGTGGCCGCAATCACCCTGTCCGGATTATCGATCGCCTCCTGAACCGAGGCTGCGGATGCGACCCCGTTTTCAACCAATTCCGCTATGCGGGTCCGGCGGACGCTGACCAGCGAAAACTCCGCAGCAACAAAAAAGGCGTTTGCGAGCACCAGGATGCCGACCACCACCAATCCTAATAAATCGAGTGTAAGTGTGCCTTCCATTTCACCTTCTTCTCAAAAAGTCTAATTTGTAAGCCGGGTCACCACTGCCGCGCCGTAACCCACCACGCTGGAATAATCGCCGGAAACATCACCGGAGGTAGCATAATGCAGCCTGCGCACCCGGTCTGCGCCCAATATTTTGGACGCACACAGCACCGCGGCAACTGCGCCTCTCCCGCAAGCAAACCCTTCTCCCTTTTCATCCGTGCGGATGACTAGTTCTGGATCGAAAGATTCGATCGCGGCCAGCATCTTATTATCCAGCCGTTCCGCCTCGGATTGAGCGTAAAAATGCGAAAGATCGGTGCTTGCCACCATGATGGAAGGGGACTTAAACAGTATGCCCCCCTCCTGAAATAAACCCGCCAGCGCTTTTCCCAGGCCCAACGCCGTTCGTACACTCTGGTCGCGCACCATCACTGGCAGCAGTTGAAAATCACAGTCCAGGACGCGCTGCAAAAAGGGCAGTTCAATCTCGAGAGAGTGCTCGCTGTCTTCAGCGATACGCGTTAATCCAAATCCGAGTTCGGCTTTCAAGCCAGTATCAAGCGCATCCAGCGCGTTATGATGTACCGGGATGATTCCCAACGGAGTCTGGTATGCATCATCCGCGGTCGTAAACAGCGCCCCATAATACGGTTGATGCATCGGTGAAATAACCACTACGATTTCCGGAGATAAACCTTTCAGCGCTGCAAATGCATAACCAGCCACCGATCCAGAATACATATGTCCGGCGTGAGGCGCGATGACAGCCACCACTTCATCCCTGATTTCCGGTATCTCCGCTGCATTAACATACCCATCCACCTGATCAGCCAGGCCGCGGGCGTCGGCGGCATACCATTGTCCAACAATAGGGGATGGCCGGGTATCCAATCCATTTTTCATTCGATTACTTCCTTTCCCTGGTTGTTTTCGCCATGGAAAACTAATTAATCCATCTCCATCTTTGATTCTAGCACATTCGTCCAAGGAAAAGAAATTCGTCTCTTTGAACTTCCGGAGGAGGTATGAACCTTGCAACATATGTTATCGCCAGGTGAATGCCTGACGCACCGTCTGGCTAAAAACTTCTTTAAGTCAGATATTTGACATTGGATATGACTTTCAAAAAAGGAGAATTGTTGGAATAAGTACAGTTCAGGAGATATACGAATATGGTTGATACTTACGATTTCAGGTTTGGCAGAAAGGAACAATTGACGACACCGATGGTTTGGGAACGATTGACCCCCAGGGAACAGGAGATTGCCACTATGATTTGCACCGAGAATGGCGGCCGGTTGATAACCAATCCCCAAATTGCATCAAAGTTGGGAATATCGCGCGAAACGGTTAAGATCCACGTCCGCAATATCCTTTATAAATTTGAACTGCACAGCAAGTATGAACTGCGCCAAACTTTAGTCGGTTGGGACTTTGTTCAATACAGTTAAACACATCCCTTGATGGTCTGCTTTTTTGAAGCTGCGAGATAAGTTATGTTATACTTCTTTCGTAAACTGAGTTTCAAAAAAGCCGGGAAGAGGACGAGTAAATACTGAAACGTAGGCACAGAGAGCGGATACTGGTGAGAATTCCGTCCTAACGCCGGTATTGAATGGGTCTTGGAGCTGCAGGGAGAACATCCGAGAGGTTAAGCAGGCTTGCGCTGATCGAATCGGGTTGGTATCCCGAGCCGGAATAACCTCCGTTACAGGGTATCCATCGGAAAAAATCCGATTTCACACGACTGAAGATATTTTAGTTATTATCGGTTGATTGTGATATCCCATTTCCGACTTGCTAAAGTGAAGCTGGCTTTAAACCCCGTCGCATCACAGACGGGGATAATTTTTTAAATAGGAATTATAAAGGAGCAATAAACATGTTGATGAAAATTGAATTGGTCTATTGTGCAGCTTGACACTATACCGACAGAGCCATCAGTGTGATGGCCGACCTGCTGAAAGAGTTCGAGTTTAAGATCGAGTCGATAAAATTAATCCCCTCCGATGGCGGCAGATTTGAACTGACCGTGAACGGTAAACTGCTGTATTCAAAGCTCCGCACCAACCGCCACACAGATCAAGGTGAGGCGAACAGGTTAGTACGTGATTATCTCAAGGAGAATGCATGACAAAAGAGAAAGTAGGCAGGGTTTTTTCTGGCGCTCGCCCCACCGGCCGGCAGCACCTTGGTAATTACCTGGGCGCTATCAAGAATTACGTGGCTCTCCAGGATGAATATGATTGTGTGTACTGTATCGTCGACCTGCATGCCCTGACCACCATCGAGACCACACAAAACCTGGGCCAGAATATATATGAGATGGCTTTAGACTGGCTGGCAGCCGGCATCCGTCCCGAAGAGACCATTGTCTTTATTCAATCCCAAGTGCCAGAAGTTACCGAACTTCACACTTTCTTTTCCATGGTAACCATGCTGGGAAAACTCACCGACTTACCCACCTTCAAGGACAAAATACGCCAGCAGCCGCATAATATCAATTACGGCCTGGTCGGTTACCCGGTCTTGATGGCCGCCGATATCGCGCTCTACAAAACCGATGCGGTACCGGTGGGCATCGATCAAGCGCCCCATCTCGAGTTCACGCGTGAGGTGGTGCGCTCGTTCCACCATCGCTACGGAACGGACGTGCTGGTTGAACCGCAAATGAAAGCGACCGAGTTCCCCAAAGTGCTGGGTATCGACGGCAAACGCAAGATGAGCAAGAGCCTCGACAACCACATCGAACTCGCTGCCACGCCGCAAGAAACTGAAGCCCGCGTAAAAATGATGGTGACCGACCCGCAGCGCAAACGGAGGTCCGACCCAGGTGATCCCGACGTGTGCAACGTTTTCTCGCTGCATAAAATCTTCACCCCGCCTGACGAGGTCGACAGGATCAACGTAGAATGCCGGCAGGCTGGGATAGGATGCGTGGATTGCAAAGGTATTTTTGCAAAAAACTTAAATTTACACTTGCAGCCCTTCCGGGACAAACGCGTCCAACTGGCCACGGATCCAAATAAAGTTTGGGACATCCTCAATGATGGACAAAAGCGCGCCAGCTTAATCGCCAGGCAAACAATCCGCGAGGTCAAGGAAGCTATTGGTCTACCCCTTCCAGGCGCTGCCCAAAAACGGTTAGATGGGATTGTATAACAGCTTTACCCTTATCCCATTCAATCAGGCTTTTTGTATTGATTCCCCGGTCCGATGAGAGCATTAATACAACGCGTCACTCACAGCCGGGTCACGGTTGAAGGACGGACGATCGCAGAAACTGGACCGGGACTGGTCATTCTGCTCGGAGTCGGCCCATTGGATGGCGAGTTACAGGCCGATTATCTGGTCGAAAAAATTATTAAATTACGCATCTTTGAAGATGAGGATGGCAAGATCAACCGCTCCCTGCTCGATGTAGGGGGAGAAGCGATTGTCGTCTCACAGTTCACCCTGTACGCCGATACACGCAAGGGCAGGCGTCCCTCTTTTACAGATGCCGCCGCGCCCGAAATCGCGCGCCCGTTGATTGATTATTTTGCCGGTTTAATGGAACAGAAGGGGATTTACACCCAGACCGGTGAATTCGGCGCCCATATGGTCGTGGAAATCGCCAACGATGGACCGGTAACCATCTGGATAGAACGGTAACTAAACGCCCCCCATATTCGTAAATACCATTGGTTTAAATGGACTGTTCGATCGTCCACGGAGACAGCCTCTCCGCCAACCAATCCTGAGGGATTCCGCCCACAGCGGGCAAAGCCCGGTGAAGACTTTCGACCTTCATTAATACCTGGGGGACTTTTACCTTTCGGCCAGCCGTTATGGAGATCCGTCTCATAAACAAGGCGTGCTGCGTTTGGTGGCACAATGCGGCCTGAATCTTATAATTCAGTACAGGTTTAACGTTCAGGATCAGATGTGCCGGGTCGTCCTGATTTGCGATCCTCGGTTTTGGGTGATTTGGATAATCTGCCGCAATGGTATACAGCATTTTTGCCTCATTCTTCAATGAAGAGACCGCCAGGCGAGCGGCTTTATTGCACAGCAGGTGAGCGGGATGCCCGTACTCGCCGTTCGTGCCGTGCGAGATCAATACCTCAATATTCTTTTCTCTAATCAAAGAAGCGACCTGACCGGACAATCTGGCCAGATTGGTGGTAAATGGATAAAGTTCGTTTGCCGGGCCTACACCCGGGTCGGTGTATCCCAGGTTGGTCAAACTGCTCCCGCCCAACGCTTTTACCGCGCATTCTAATTCCGCGGCTCGGTAATCTCCCAGTTTTTCCGGCGAACACAGCGGAGGTTCACCCGCTTCGCCACCCTCACCACTGGTTGCTATCAGGTAATGCACCCCCACACCACTATGCGCTAAAAGCGCCAGCGTACCTCCTGCCAGCATCGTCTCATCATCCGGATGCGCAAAGAATGCCAGTGCGTTCATAATCCCAGCATGTTAACATAAAATTATTCTGAGAGCAAATATTCTCCCCAGAATATGGTTGATTAAAGGTTATAATTTAGCCCGTCTACACGAGGAAAAATGAACCAGGATACAAACCATCCTTCCGGACGCCAGATCCGCCTGACAAGTTTATCAAGCTGCGCAGGTTGAGCTTCAAAGCTTAGCGCTGACGCGCTGGACCAGGTTCTGCGTCCACTGAAAGAAATAATCAATCGAGCCGATTTCCCGGACCTGTTGGTGGGACTGGGCGATGCAGACGACGCGGCCGTCTGGCGGCTGGATGAAGAGCGCGCCCTGGTGGTGTCGACCGACTTTTTTACGCCGATCGTTGATGATCCGTACGATTACGGTGCGATCGCGGCTGCCAATGCGCTCTCCGATATCTATGCCATGGGAAGCCAACCTTTCCTGGCTCTAAATGTAGCCGCATTACCTCCCAATTTGCCGCATGAAATCAGCTCCGCGATATTGCGCGGCGGCGCCGAAAAAACGCTCGAAGCTGGTGTCGCCCTGGCTGGCGGACACTCTGTGCAGGACCCGGAACCGAAATATGGATTGATCGTGCTCGGTTTTGTTGATCCATCCAAGATGCTGACCAAAGACGGCGCCAGGGAAGGAGACGCGCTGGTGCTTACAAAGCCACTCGGTACAGGGTCCATCACCACCGCATTTATCCGGGATGTGGTTAAATCCCAGCACCTGGATGAGGCCGTCAGGTGGATGAAACGCCTGAACAAAGGTGCCAGCGAATTGGCCGTTCAATTTGAATTAAAAGGCGCTACCGATATTACCGGTTTCTCTTTGCTGGGCCATGCCTCCGAGATGGCTGCCGCTTCCAAGGTAAAAATGCGCTTCTCCTTTGCACAGCTTCCTTTTTTACCGGGCGCCGAGGAATACGCCGGGGAATGGATATTCCCCGGCGGCAGTTCCGACAACAAGCTTTTCTACGACGAGCATGTCGATTTTTCTCGCGCCATCGATGAAGCCTCCCAGATGCTGATGTACGACGCGCAGACCTCCGGCGGCCTGCTGCTGTGTGTTCCCAAGGCTAAGCTTGACTATTTTATGGCCCAGGGCAGCCAGGTAGGCCTGGATTTATGGATTATAGGCGAAGTTTTGGAAGGCAGCGGCATTGAAGTTGTCTAACGAAAACCACTCAAGCCGCTCCCCGGTTTACGGCATGCGCGGTATGGTTGCCGCCTCCCAACCGCTGGCTGTCGCAGCCGGTCTAGAACTGCTCTCAAACGGCGGGAACGCAGCCGACGCAGCGATCGCCGCGGCCGCGGCATTAAATGTCACCGAACCCACGTCCACCGGTCTCGGTGGGGATTGTTTTGCGCTTTTCTATGACGCCGCATCCGGAATGGTCAGCGCCATAAACGGTTCCGGCACGCGCGCCGGGGGGCTTGTCCATTGATCTGCTTAAGCGTAATGGGTTCGATAATAATCTCCCCTTGTTCCACCCTTATACAATCACTGTGCCTGGCGCATGCGCCGGGTGGTGCGACCTGATCGAACGCTGTGGAACGAAACCCATGGCGGATATCCTAGCGCCCGCTGTCCGGTTGGCTGAGAACGGTTTCCCGGTTGCGCCGGTTACGGCATTCTTCTGGGGACGCGGCTTTGAGAAACAGCTGCAACACGCCCCGGGCGGATTGGAACTGACCATCGATGGGCGCCCGCCGGGTGCCGGGCAGATATTTCGAAATCCAGGCTTAGCGCGCACGCTGCGCAAAATTGCCGCTGATGGCAAAAGCGCTTTCTACGAAGGTGATGTTGCGGATGCGATATCAAGCGTAATTCAGCAGGCCGGCGGCTGCCTGACCATCGACGACCTGGCCGCGCACCGCAGTACCTGGGAGATCCCTATCAATACCACCTACCGCGGGCTGCGAGTTTGGGAGTGCCCCCCCAACGGCCAGGGATTGACAGCTTTACTGGCGTTGAATATCCTGGAAGGTTTCGAGCTGTCCGAGTTGGAACCGCTCTCCACTGAGCGCCTGCATTTGTTAATTGGAGCCATGCGCCTGGCATTTGCCGATTCCCGCTGGTATGTTTCCGACCCTGCATTTGGCAATATCCCGCTCAACCAACTGCTGTCAAAAGATTATGCCAGCCAGCGCCGCAAATTGATCGACCCCCAGAGTGCCACCCTGGATCACAGGCAGGGGAATCCAACCGCTTCATCCGACACGGTATATTTGAGCGTGGTTGATGGTTGCGGAAATGCCTGTTCGTTTATCAACAGCAACTATATGGGCTTCGGCACCGGCATCGTTCCATCCGGCTGGGGTTTCAGTCTGCAAAACCGCGGCGCGAATTTTTCCCTTGACCCATCCCATCCCAATGCACTGGCGCCCAACAAACGACCATACCATACCATTATCCCTGCCATCGTCACGGTCCCGGCCGGAAACTCAAACACGAGCTCTCAGGGTGAGGAGCTGTATGCATGTTTTGGCGTTATGGGAGGCTTTATGCAGCCGCAGGGGCATGTTCAGGTACTGACCGGTATGATCGATGACGGTCTCAATCCGCAGAGCGTTTTAGACCGCCCGCGCTTCTGTATCGTCACCGGTGAGGCTGGCGGGTCAGTCGCGTTTGAAGACGGCATCTCTCCGACCACACTGCATGAACTGTCGTTAATGGGTCACCCCATTGAAGCAGCCTCGCCCGAGTTGTTCGGGGTGTTCGGGCTCGGCCAGATCATCCTGCGTGATCCAAGTAACGGCGTGTTGTGCGCCGGCAGCGACCACCGTGCTGACGGCTGCGCGATGACTTATTAACGGTACAAGAAATAATTCAGTTATCGAAAATTTATCCTGTTCGGAAATCACTATATTTTGAGAAACAAACTTAAAAATTACTGGTTCGAAATCCTCATTCTTTGTACCCTGCTGCTGGGTTTCTTCCTGTTATTGGAACAGATCAACATAAGAGGTGTTATATTGGATGCCCCGGGGAGAGTACTCAATCCCGCCGGCCGCCTCCTTTCCAACATGCAGAAAGAGCTGAATAACCTGGTTGGATTGCTCACACCTTCGAATGTATTGGGATTTATCCTGGTTTTTGCGGCAGTGGCTGCGGTGCTGTGGCGTTTACGGTCCAGATTTCTGAATTCGGACCATTGGAATGCCAGCGCTTGTCCAAAATGCGGCTCATCACTGCACCGCATTCACCGCAGCGGGTTCGATCGTTTTTTATCTCGATCGATTCTACCGGATGCACGCCGTTACCTGTGCTCCGATCCGGAATGCGGTTGGGAAGGACTGCTGCGCCAAATTCACCGCACGGATCGCGAGCTGCAAGAAGGCATGATATCGAACGAAATGGGTTGAAATCCTCACTCGAAATAACGCATAAAATCTTCCCTGAACGGCAAATCGCTGATCTTCAACGCCTTTATTTCTGAATTAAAATCATACGCTACCCAGCGGCGCGAGATTTCCCAGCCGCCCTTATCCCAGGTGAAAATCGTGTAGCGCGCCCTGGGATCACGATCGATACTGGGCATACTGCACGGGGCAACATCCACCAGATGCAGGTCTTTCCAATGGCGCTCGTGAGTAAAGTGGAAATGTCCAAAAGCAATTACCGAACAATTCACCCCGTTTAAAATCTCACCCAAATGCAGGTCTTCGTCCGGCTGCCGCACCTGCTCCCACAATTCACGCTGTCCAGCCGGCGGTGGATAGATCGTTAATTCATTATCCTTCGGGTTGGCGTGCACCACCAACAGGTCATCCGACGGTTGTGCGCTTGGCGAGAAGCGCTGTTCGAACGGCAGCGCCCGCAGCCAATCCATTTGATCTGTTGATAACTTTTCACGCACCCAATACGCTACCGGCTTGACCCGTTCCCACATGGCCTTGTGCAGTTCATCAGGCGGCATTACCTCCGGATCATAGATGTACTCCTCCGTATTCCCATACACACCTGAAATTCCACCTGCCGCTAACATATCCACGCATGCAGCCGGGTCGCTGCCTCCCAGGCATAAATCTCCAGCCGCTAGGATCGCATCATATGCTCCTTCATCTTTTATGGCCTGCAGCACCGCCTCACAGGCATAAGGATTGCCGTGAATATCTGAAAATACAATAACTCGCACTGTCCGACCTCCAAATAAGAGATGTACAAAAAAATTCGTTGTTTACTATACAAAACGGGCACCTCTTTAAATCCGAGATGCCCGAAAATATTAAACCAAATCAATCAATTATCAGTCCGCTTCTACAACCTGAATATCGGGGAAGAACTGGCGCACCGTACCTTCAACCCATCCATGCAAAGTGACCGGTGAAAGCGGGCAGCCTTCACAGGCCCCCAATAGACGCACCTTTAATACCTTACCCTCCAGCGATACCATTTCCACCGAACCGCCGTGATACTGCTCAATATAGGCGCTGATCCTCGCAAGCAGTACACCCAGTTGTTCTTCTTCCGCAGCATCCAGAACAATATTATCGTCTGCCATAGCCAAACCTCCAGAAATTGTCTTACAGGTAAATTATACCCTTAACCGGAGGCTGCCGGCTCATTCATGCGGATGCGCAGGCCCTGGTTCAACAATGAAATCACATGGTGGTGCGTGTTTCGAATTCTCTCAGCAATGACCGCAGCCAATCGTTCAACAATTATGGCTCCAGTTTCGGGATGTTCGACGCATAAATCGTGCAGCGCGTTACTGTGAACGCGCAGTAATATACAATCTGTTAGACAAACCGCAGATGATGAATACGCCTGGTTGCCCAAAGCAGCCGACCACCCTAGGACACCGCCAGAACGCACTTTTGTCACAGTCAGCTCTGGTCCGTCATCAGGTTTATATCGAATGTCAATTTCTCCTTCAACCACAACAAAAAGATAATCAGCCTGGCTCCCCTGTTTAAACAAGGCTGATCCCTCACTATCCTGGCAGGCGATAAACAGAGAGCGCATAAATTCCATCTGGGTTGGGTTTAATCCCATAAAGAGCGGTAGCCGCTCCAGTTTTACTTGTTTCATAAGATTTTGCACAATTCTTTCAATTATGAATTTACCTTACCTCCCCCGGGGAAACCAAGTGGCAAACTTCCTCAAAGCCGGGACAAATATCATCTAGGCTGCGCGTTTCTTCCCTGTCAATTTATGAAATAATGTTAAGAGAAAAGCCCGCTGTCTTTAGTTCAACAGCGGACTGATTTTTCCAGAAGGAATTAAATTTGGAATTAACTCAATCGTTGGCGAAATGCCTCCGTCAAAGGAGGCAGGATATCAAATAAATCACCAACCACGCCGAAACGCGCCAGTTTAAAGATCGGCGCATCCGGGTCTTTATTGATGGCCACGATCACTTTGCTGGTCCGCATTCCGGCCTGGTGCTGGATGGCTCCCGAAATCCCGCAAGCGATATACAAATCTGGGGAGACGACTTTGCCTGTCTGTCCAACTTGATGATCGTACGGGACATAACCAGCGTCCACCGCAGCCCGGCTGGCTCCCACGGCAGCCCCCAGGACCTGCGCCAGTTCTCCAACTAATTTAAAACCCTGTTGGGCGCGCCAGATTTCGGCTTCTTTGTCATCCATTCCATCCGGCGCCGATAACGAGGTGTTGTTAGAAATGCCCCGGCCTCCGGAGACGATAACACCAGCATCAGCCAGGCTTACGGAAACTTCTGATTCCGAATAACCCAATACTTTGGTCTGGATATTATCTTCTGAGATTCCTTCCAATTCCACCTGGATAGGATCACCAGTTTTGGAGACGTCCGCCTGTGGCGCTTTAAAGGCTCTCGAACGGGTGGTGAAAATCTGCGGTCGAGATTCGCTGTAGGTCTTTGCCAGCAGTTTTCCAGCGTAAACCGGGCGGGTAGCGATTACTTTGACCTCCTGCACCTCTAATGCGGACACATCCGGCATGACGCCGCTGCCCAGGTCTACCGCGCTCATGGCGGCTAACTCACGCCCGCGTGTAGTTGTCGGAAATATTATTACTTCCGGATCCTGGTCTTTAGCTGTCTGCAGTAAGAAGTCAGCATAGGGTTCAGCTCTATATACTGACAACACGGGCGCTTCCGAATAATAGACCTGGTCTGCGCCGTATTGGAAAGCGGTTTTGGCTGCTGCCTGCGCGCCTTCGCCGGCAACTAAAGCCGCAACCCCGCCTCCTAAACTTATCGCCAGAGTTTGAGCCGCACCTAAGGCTTCCCAGGATGCGGGTATCGCCTCGCCTTTATTCTGATCAATGAAAACCAATATTTTGTTACTCATCACAGCACCTTTTCACCCAGGATTTTATCGACCAGCATCTCTGCAATCTCACCCGGGGTATCACCCGTCAGGATTTCGGTCGCAATTTCTCTGGTTTCTGGATTGATTAATTCAGGCCAGCGCACAACAGAATCGGGCACTTCGCTCCCCAAATCTCCCAGTGACCAGACCGGGATTTCAGCCTTGGCGGCTTTGCGGATACCCATAAATGATGGGTAGCGCGGCTCTGCGATATCTTTCGATACGGTCAGTACAGCCGGCAGTTTGCTTTCCACCACCTGGCGTCCTTCTTCAACCGATCGCTCCACTTTTATACTGCCAGAGCCGGGATCGATTTCCTGTATCGTTGAAACAAGGGACAGCACCGGCCAGCCCAAAATGCGTGCCGTTTGGGGTGCTGTGACGCCCATATCCGCGTCAATGGCCTGTTTCCCGAAGAAAGCCAGATCGACATCGCCAACCTTCTTGATGGCTCCAGCCAATACATGAGCAATCACCTGGCTGTCGGCCGCTTCCAAAGCCGGGTCCGAAACCCGGTATGCCTGGCTGCAGCCCATCGCTAGGGCAGATTTTAATCGCTTCATCTGCGCCCTCACCGCCCACACTGATAACAGTGACCTCGCCCCCATGCGCCTCGCTCTGCAAAAGGGCAGTCTCTACGGCATATTCGTCCCAGGGATTCATCACCAGGGGAGCATCTCCCCAAGTGACCTTACCGTCCTCAGCCCTGACTGTGGCGGCGCTGTCTGGAACCTGCTTAATGCAAACTACGATGTTCAAGTCAACCTCCTAAACTATAAGTTTTGATTTAATTATTCCTCCTGCCAGAATTCAGCATCATAGGCAGGTAATTCTCTACGCAGCGCTGTTTCTCCGCGATAATCCAGCGCGTAACCGGCTTGAATTAATTGGTGGATTTCGTTCGATCCTTCGTAAATCACCGCACCCTTGGAATTTCGTAAATAGCGCTCAACATTATACTCATCGCTATATCCATACGCCCCGTGCACCTGGATCGCTTCTGAAGCCGCTTTAAACGATTCGTCTGTAGCGAACCATTTCGCCAGGGAAGTCTCGCGCGTGTTGCGTTTACCCTGGTTTTTCATCCAGCCAGCACGCAGATACAGCAATCGAGCCGCTTCGTAGGATTGTACCATGCCGGCAATTTTTGCCTGGATAAGCTGGAATTTACCGATCTCACGCCCAAACGCCTGTCGGTCGCGGGCATAAGACACGCTCGCCTCCAGGCTGGCCCGTATCAGACCAGCCGCGCCGGCTGCCACGGTATAGCGCCCGTTGTCCAGGCAGGACATTGCAATTTTGAAACCCTCACCTTCTTCACCGATACGGTTTTCTACCGGGACGCGCACATCCTGGCATGCGATCCAGCCGGTCGAACCAGCCCGCACGCCCATCTTGCCTTTGATGTCGCCTGTGGTCACTCCCGGACGGTTTAACTCCACCTCGAATGCGGACAGGCCCTCATGTCGATCCTTCGCCTCCGTATCAGTGCGCGCCACCCACATGGCGTGGTCGGCTTTGGTCGCCAGCGAGATCCACATCTTTTCGCCGTTGATCACATACTCATCTCCCTCCCGCCTGGCTGTGCTGGAAATGCCCGCCACGTCCGATCCAGCGCCCGGTTCCGTCAACCCATAGCAGGCGATTTTATCACCGCGCGCCTGGGGGACCAGAAAGCGCTGCTTCTGTTCCTCTGTGCCCCACTGCAGCAGACCCATACTGTTTAAGCCCATGTGCACCGACATCACCACCCGCAGCGTCGAATCGACCGCTTCCAATTCCTCACAAGCGATGCCCAATGAAATGTAGTCCATTCCCTGGCCGCCGTAGCGCACCGGGATGTTAATCCCCAATATTCCAAGCTCGCCCATGCGCGGCAGCACGAAAGGCGCCATTTCATGCGCCCGGTCGAATTCTTTGATGATTGGCGCTACTTCCTTTTCTGCAAAATCGCGCACCATCTTCTGCACCATGCGGTGTTCTTCGTTCAGATTGAAGTCCATAGATTACTTCTCCATATACATTATTAAGACGACATATTATAGCTTGCGAATCACCTTTAGCGCAATCAACTCATCCCACTGCGGACAGATTTAATAATTTTGCAAAAATTCGAAAATACCAATACTACCAATAAATACATTTTACTGGGTAAAAGTAAAAATCACGATTTTTGTACGAAAATCTATTGATTTGATTATTTTCGTAATACAAAATCTTTCGTTTCGAATTATCCATCCATTGCGAGGTTATCCATGAAATTTATTACTTTCATTATCAGATCGAGTTAATTTCAGATTATAGATATAGTAAAATCACCCAATACAGAAATAATGCATAATTCCTGGAAATAATGACCCTTGAAAATATTCTTGTTCTAAGCATTCTGGGTATCGCAATTATTCTATTCGTTAGCGAAAAGCTGCGCGTAGATGTAGTCGCCATGATCGTCTTGACGCTCCTGGTGCTGACTGGACTGGTAACCATAGAGCAGGCTTTTTCAGGATTTGCCAGCCCTGCGGTGGTAACAGTTTGGGCAGTCTTTATCGTCAGCGGAGGTTTAACCCGCAGTGGTGTTGCTGATTCGATTGCCCAACTCATAGTTCGCCTTGCTGGCACCAATCCTCTGCGACTAACAGTACTGATTATGCTTGGCGTAGGTGTAATGTCGGCCTTTATGAACAATATCGGTGCCGTTGCCATCTTGCTGCCTGCAGTTGTTAGTATTGCACGGGCTACAAGAATCTCCCCCTCCAAATTATTAATCCCATTAGCCTGGGCATCACTGATGGGCGGCAATATGACCATGATTGGCACGCCACCTAACATCCTTGCATCTGGAATCCTGGAGTCTTATGCTGATTTGGAACCATTCCAATTTTTTGATTTTTTACCTATGGGCATAATTATTCTAAGTACTGGTATTTTATATATGCTTTTTGATCGGCCGCCGCCTGTTGCCCAATCGTACTTCCGGCGCTGAGTTATCACAAAATTACCAGATTGAAGATTATTTAACCGAATTCCGTGTGGTGGCCAGTTCCCCCCTAATAGGCAAAACGGTAAAAGAAGCCGACCTGGATAATCTTTATGGGTTAAATGTGATCCACATGCACCTGTGTTGTCAGGACAGCGAAACTGCCACTCCAACCAGCGAACACCGCCTTGAAGAAGGCGATGAACTTCATATCGAAGCAAGGCCAGATGCGATACTGAAAGCGGAGCAAACGCTTATGCTTCAGCCGGTGCCAGATCGGGAAATCCAACCCTATGAGGACGAGCCTTCTCGGACCGCTTTTGAACTTGCGGAAGTAGTTCTATCACCAAAATCTTCACTCAACGGCAAAACATTTAAGGAAATCGATTTTCGAGAGCGCTACGGACTTTCCGTGCTTGCGCTGCGACATGAGAGCAAGATGGTTTATTCCAGATTGGGGGACAGGCCGCTAAATTTTGGTGACTCCTTGCTGGTACAGGGGCCAGTGGCAAATATAAACCGACTCCGTTCGGACAGTGATTTCCTTCTGCTGGATATGCCCAAACCTGAAAAACGGCGTGTCAATAAAGCCCCAATCGCTATTTTCATTTTATTGGGTGTACTGATGGTTGTCAGTACCAGCTTACTCCATGTCTCGATAGCCATGTTCATTGGCGCGCTGTTAATGGTTCTCAGCGGTACGTTGACGATGGATGAGGCTTATCAATCGATCGAATGGAAGGCTGTATTTTTGATCGCCGGCATGCTGC
Source organism: uncultured Chloroflexia bacterium (assembly GCA_963753725.1). GTDB lineage: Bacteria > Chloroflexota > Anaerolineae > Anaerolineales > UBA4823 > CAVWDI01. The sequence continues at coordinate 227,496 of CAVWDI010000029.1, forward strand.
CTCTGGGCTTGGCGATGGAAAGCACAGGAACCGCCCAATTTTTGGCTGACCAGATCGTAAACTTTATTGGTGATCTAGGCCCCATTGCTGTAATGTTAGGCATCTATATTATGACCGGGCTACTCACCGAGGTGATGTCCAATGCAGCAGCCACAGTTCTCGCTGTACCGATCGCGATTGATGCTGCACTTAGCCTGGGAGCCGATCCGCATGCATTTGTTATGGCGATTGTGATCGCTGCTTCGACCTCATTCCTGATGCCGATTGGTCACCAGGTCAATGTATTAGTTTACGGACCTGGCGGGTATAAGTTCTTTGACTACACAAAAGTTGGCATCTGGCTGAACTTACTGCTGCTTATCATGACAGCCATCTTCCTGCCTATCATCTGGCCGCTTTAACACGAATTCAGCACTTACTAATACCCAGGAGACCCTTTCTAAACAAATTTTTCCCCGTATTCAGCATATACCATTGAGAAAGGGACAAGAGAATTCATTCAAAATTGTTTTAGGTATTTTGAAAATATATACAATCATCAATTCTATAAGAATTAGTTTACAATGCGTCCATTATATTTATTTTTTTTCGATTTCCAGTGTTCGCAATTAGTTGAGAAAGCAATCTTAAAATGGCACATTTGCATTACAGCGCAGCCAGACTTTAGAAATTAAGGATATAGGGTTGAGTTACGTTAATTATCCCCTGTTTTTGCCGCTTGCGTTTACCTTTTTCGGTTTTTTTACAGCTCTGGTTTACGGCCAATCATTGGTCAATAAACGTTTAGGGGTCACAAAAGCTTGCTGGATTCTCTCGATATTTCCGCTCGGTGCTTTCGCCAGCCTGCTGCTTGCACTGCCTCCCATGCAGGATGGATCAGGTCTAACCTGGCAAATTAATTTTGCGCAATACCGCCACAGTACTGGTCAGCCTTTACCTGGATAACCTAAGTGCAGTATTTGCATTACTGGTTACCGGGATCGGCACGCTTGTTGTGATTTACAGCGGATATTATTTTAATGGTGACCGGAGTGCATGGCGATTTTTAGTTTACCTGTTCCTGTTCATGTTCGCCATGCTTGGAATTGTTTTAGCTAGCAATCTGGTATTATTGTTCGTTTTTTGGGAAATGACAAGCGTAACATCATTCCTGCTGGTAGCTTATAAATATAAATCAGATCAAGCGCAGAAAGGGTGCTTTTAAAGCACTTCTTATCACGGGTGCAGGCGGGGTAGCGTTACTGCTGGGTGTCATTATCATTTCCTCAATCACCGGCACTACAGATATAACCACGCTGCTCACTCAAACCGCATCCACTCCAGGAAAGCAATCTCTATCCATTGATTTTGACCATGGTTGCACTGGCTGCCCTTACCAAAAGCGCACAGACCCCTTTCCATATCTGGCTGCCGGATGCCATGAGTGCTCCAACCCCGGCCAGTGCGTATCTGCACTCTGCGACCATGGTCAAAGCCGGGATTTACCTGCTAGCCAGATTAAACCCGGTTCTTGGTCAAACAGAGGCCTGGTTTTGGATTTTCAGTTCAACAGGTCTGATCACGATGTTAATCGGCGCTTACCTTGGGTTGAAACAGAATGATCTGAAAGCTTTACTAGCCTATTCAACGATCAGCCAGTTGGGGGTGATGGTTTTGTTGATTGGACAGGACACAGATATCGCTTTCAAAGCACTGATAATTGGTGTTATTGCCCATGCGCTGTATAAAAGTGCCTTATTCCTCATTGCTGGTATAGTAGATCACTCAACTGGAACGCGAGATTTACGCCGGTTGGGTGGTCTCGGGCACTGGATGCCCTACAGTATGGGCATTGCCATACTTGCTGGTTTATCGATGGCTGGTTTGCCGCCCATGTTTGGATTCTTGGCTAAAGAGACCCTGCTGTCGACGGCTATTCACCCATCCCTCCCGGAAACCATTGCATTCATTTTTCCCGTCGGGACAGTCATAGCGGGATCCCTAATTCTGGCGCAGGCAGGTTTATTTGTCTGGGGAACTTTTTTAGGAAAACTGCGCGATCCGGGAATTAAACCCCATGAAGCACCTTGGGGAATGTTATTTGCACCTTTGATCCCAGCTGCTCTGTCCATTTTACTCGGGTTATTGCCCGAACCTGAGAGACTGGCAACTTTTTTTTCCAATGCAGCCAGTGCTGCTTACGGCGGAAAAGTCAAAGTTTCTCTTGCCTTGTGGGCAGGATTGACGGTACCATTTTTTCTTTCCATTATCGCAGTATCCAGTGGAATCATAATTTTTATTTACAGGGAACAGGTGCGCAATATCCAAAACCGGATCGCCCCAAATTTCACCCTCAACTACATCTATTCAGTCATACTAAAAGCGATTGATCATTTGGGGATTCTCGTTACCCGCTTACAGGCAGGGAAACTTCGCACATATCTAACTGTCATGCTGGTCTCAGTGATTATGCTGGTTCTAATCTTTGCTGAGGTGCCGGAATTAGGTCAAATCGTACTGTTCCGGCAGCCGCTATTTTAACCTTGGATTTGCTATTTCGACCCTGCGCATTTTTGCGTTGGTCGTCATCATCAGTGCTGCTTTCGCCACTGTATTTATAAGGCGCGATTTTGCAGCCATACTCACTTTAGGGGCTATGGGCCTCAGCGTTGCTGTGTTCATGGTGCTGGAACCCGATCCTGACCTGGCACTGGTACAAATGGTTGTGGACTTACTGGCGGTTGTGATCTTGGTGCTTGCCTTGACGCGCCTGCCACGCTCCCAGCGTATGCGCGCCACAGAACTGACCTACCATCAGAGTAGATTCAGCTTGTTTATGGACATATTGGTTTCTGCTGCTATTGGTATCATCGTGGCATGGATTTCTTTGATAGCGCTGGTTACGCGCCCGCGTGAAAGCGTAATCACCCCGTTCTTTGCAGCAAACGCCAAACTGCTTACAGGCGCCAAAGACATCGTTGGCGCGATTGTGGTGGATTTTCGCGCTTTTGATACGCTAGTAGAGATTACCGTTTTCAGTATTGCCGGGCTTGGTATCTTTACCCTGCTGTTATATGCCTCCCGGCTGGCAGGTGATCAGGTTGTGGATGAACCGATTTCGGATAAAAAGTTATTTAAAACAACCGGCATTGGAGGACCAAAAACCTCCCCCTTTGTGCACGCCCTGGCTTACGCTTCTCTTCCTTTCTCATTAATCCTGGCAGTTATCCACATGATGTACGGTCACGACCAGCCCGGTGACGGCTTCACTGCCGGTGTGATAGTAGGATTGGTGGTCGCGTTCTGGTACGTCGTATTTGGTTACGCTGAAGTAAACCTGCGATTGAAATGGCTCAAACCGATGCTGTTCATAAGCATCGGGATACTGCTAGCTGTTTTAAACGGAATCTGTGCCTCCTATATTAGAGGTAATTTCCTTGCCAATGTGGATTATGGCGAGATGTTAAGCATCCCCTTACCGAAAGGATTTAATCTCAGCACCTCTTTTCTTTTCGAGGTCGCGATTTTCCTGTGCGTACTCGGCAGCATCTCTTTTATCCTGCGCGCCTTGGGTCACCCCAGGATCAGTGATCCGAGCAGCATCAGGGATGTATCGGCATTAGATCAAAATCCCACAGAAGAAACCATCCGGGATCCAGCTAGTACAACCACCAAATATCAACTCTCACCCAATCATGTCCATTCAAGCGTAAAAGATCAGGATACTTGAATATGGAACTATTAACCGCAGCAGCCATTGGCATTTTGTTCACTATCGGGATTTTCCAGATGCTCCGTCGCAATGTGATCCGATCGGCAATTGGATTGATCATTTTATCGAATGCCGTAAACTTATTCTTATTGAGTTCTGGCGCTTACCAGGGGATACAGCCGGCATATACGGATGTCCCCCAGGAACTGCACAGCGATGCGCTTCCCCAGGCGCTGGTGCTCACTGCAATCGTGATCAGCATGGGAGGCATTGCTTTTGTGCTCTCTATTCTTTATGTGATCTCTTCCCGCTACAAGACAAGCGATTTAGATGAAATTAAGGGGTTAAGGAATTAATTGAAATATCGATAAAAGGTAGTATGAAATGATGGGTTACGAGCAGATCATCCTTGTTCCAATCTTAGCACCTCTTGCTGGCGCCTTTGTCATATTACTGCTGCGCTCGCGCAGAATATGGCAGGCGGGGACAGCATTGTTGGTAATGCTTTTATCTCTGGTGAGTAGTTTCTGGCTTTTATTCCAGATATGGAAATCAGGTGATTCTGTGGTTTACCAGTTGGGTGGTTGGCCTGCACCTGTCGGGATTTCTTTGGTAGCCGATCCATTGTCCGCATTCATGGTATTTATGACCCAGTTGGTGCTGGTCACGGGTATTGTGTATGCCATGGGAGCGAAGGACAAGAACATCCAATATCCCACTTTTTATCCATTGTTCCTATGCCTTGGAGTGGGACTGACAGGCGCATTCCTGAGTGGAGACCTGTTTAACTTGTTTGTCTTTGCGGAACTGCTGGTCATTTCCGGAACCATTTTGACTGCCATCTCGGATGACCGTTTTGGAGCTGAAGCGGCTTTCAAATATTTCTATATCAGCCTGCTGGCTTCCACATTTATGCTGTTGGCGATTGGATGCCTTTATATCTCATACGGTTCGCTGAATATGGCAGACATTGCGATGCGCATTCTTATGAACCCAGACCAACCGCTTTTAATGGCAGCGGTTGCCTTCATGACAGCGACTTTCATGGTTAAAAGCGCCGTGTTTCCCTTTCATTTCTGGCAGCCAGATTTCCATGCAGCTGCCCCTACACCGGTCAGCGCCATGCTCTCGTCAGTAGTTGTTAAGCTTGGTATTTATGGATTTATACGTATGACCACCTTATTATTCGTTCAACAATCACAGAAGCTGCAATTTCTCTTAATCGCTTTAGGCATTATTGGCGTATTCTTTGGCGGTTTCTCGGCGATCGGTACCCATAACGCCAAACGCATGCTGGCATATTCAACCCTTGCCCAGATCGGATTTATCCTGGTTGGTATTGGGTGGGGTACACCACTTTCGATAGCTGCTACACTTGTTTTCACCTTCAACCACAGTCTAATCAAAGCCGCCATGTTGATGCTGTCCGGTTCAGTTGCAAGCCGCACGTATACCAAATCGGCAGCATTTGATATCATTTCTGGTATGGGCAAATTTATGCCTTACGCCGGGATACTGTTCTTTATCGGAAGCCTTGCGCTTGCAGGTATCCCGCCTACGAATGGTTTTATTAGTAAATACCTGATATTTGACAGCGGTGTCGCTGTTCAGGAATATCTGGTGCTTTTTGCACTCGCACTGGGAGGATTGCTTTCGCTGATATATACCATGCGTGCATTCCAAAAAATATGGTGGCAGCATAAAGAGAATTCTGAACTCGATTAAACCTGAAGGGGACCGCCTGATTGCACCCACCATATTGATTGTGCTCATTTTAGCTCTGGGAATCTGGGCAGAACCGCTGGTTCAAATCAGCCAAACGATCAGTATCTGGCTGCAAGATCCCACAAACTATATACAAGCTGTCCTCGGAGTAACTGTTACCATGGTGATTGGAGGCTAAATATGCGCTATATTCCATTCATTTCATTTCTCACCATTATTTACTTACTATTATCAACTAACCTAGAATTGTTAAATATCCTGACTGGTATCATCATTGCTTCCGGAATTACAATTCTAATTAGACCTTCGATCCGTGGATATTCGTGGCGCAGAATCCCTTCAGCTGTACTTGCACTTATCCGCTATGCCGGAATACTAATTTATGACATTATAAGAGGAGGTTTATTGGTAGCCAGATTGGCTCTGCGCCCGACAATGGAAATTGATCCAGCCATCATAGCCATACCATCCGAATGTGAATCTGAATTGGCTACCGCGCTCAGCGCGCATTCTATCACCCTTTCACCCGGGGAAATGGTAGTTGAAATTGATGACCAGGGTGTGATGTATACCCATGTCCTGGATGTCCGCCACGGTCCAGAATACAAGCAGCAGGCACAAAAGTTGAGAAGGGACCTTTTAACGAAAATATTCCCCTAATTCCATCCCCACAGAGAAAACATTATGGAAAATGTCCTGATAGTTGTCCTATATATCTCCCTTTCCATCCATATCTTGCTGATTGGGATAAGTGTGTGGCGTGTTTGGCTTGGAGAAAACATAATCGACCGCTTGATGGGTGCAGACTTTAATCAGCACGCTCACACTTGCTATTCTTATTCTTATTGCTCTATTTGAGAAAAACAGTATCTTTATAGATGTGGCTGTAGGCCTGATAACGCTGGGGTTCGTTTCTACGATCGCGCTGGCGAAATACATCGCCGACGAGCAGATGTTTTAGCAGGTCTTTACACCCGTACATAACCGGAGCTTCACCAACATATTAACTATTTTATCAAGAGGTTGGCTATGGAAAACATCCGCATCTTATTAGCAATACTAACGATCGTTATTGGTACACTTTTTTCACTAACCGGAGTTATTGGTTACATACGCTTTCCGGATGTTTACACAAGATTGCATGCCACAGCAAAAGTAAGTGTATTTGGCGGGGTATTGCTTCTGGTTGCAGCTGTTTTATATACACCGCTCAACTTCGGAAAAGGTCTGGTCTTAATATGCTTATTGCTTGTATCAGGACCTGTTATCAGCCACGCAATAGCATCAGCCGCTTACCGTATTAAAATCCCACCAACTAATTCAAAGCGAAACGACCTCACCAAAAATACCGGGTGAATGCTTCAACCCACTAAATGCTTATTCCTTTCCAGTCAATTCACAAATTTTAGAGAAGGCAAGTAGAAAGCCACCCCGATCAAAGATAAGGAGAAATTAAAAATGGATAAACGCATTTTGGTGACCCTGGATGGCTCTGAGATGTCCGAGCAGGCGCTGCCGGTGGCAATTGAACAGGCAAAAATATTAGAGTCCGAGCTTTACCTTCTCAGAGTAATAAATCCTCTGGCAAAATCGTACCGCACTGGACTGGTAACCGTATCCGCCATCGAAAATGCAGAAGAACAATTACGTGTATTAGCAAACGACTACCTGGAAAATATCGCCAATAAAGTTCGAGAGAGTGGAATCCCAGTAAAAGTGTTCAGCCTAATCGGGGTCCCGTATAAGGAGATTATCCGGTTTTCAGAGCAGGAACAAGTCGACTTTATCATCATGTGCACGCGCGGTGAGAGCGGCATTTCCCGCTGGTTGTTGGGCAGCATCACAGACCATGTAATTCGAGGTTCTCGCATCCCAGTGGTCGTTGTTCCAGCAACTGATTAATTTTGATAAATACAAGAAATGCCTGAAGCCAATTCTTTTCTTGTTACTTTTACCATGGATTTACAGGCAGAGAACTACGTTGTTTGGTTTCAAACCTCCAAGCAACTGGCGGTTGAATGGAACACTGTAAATTAAAAAATGGAAATATAAAATCTGCATACAAGGCAATGGAACCAATTTCTAGAAAATGAAGATATTTAACTTTTAAAGATGGATGTTGTTATTGGAATGAAAATATTTGAAATCAGCTGTCATCATATACACTTCAGCCATAATTAGCTGACACCAAAGGGGAAAAAACTCTACCGCGCTTATTGAGTACGTATACTAATCTCCTGATCTACCTCCTGATTATTACAACCGTGATCTCGGTACACGTCAAAAATTCGGTGGTACAAACACCATCCCTAAGACATGCATATGTTCGATCCAAATGAACACCCAAAACAATGTGAAAAGTTCTTGAATTCATTTTCTGGGCTGCTCGGTCAATTTTACGCGGGCTGAGAGGCTGACGCAAAGCACGCGCCAGGCGCCGTGGCGAGTGGACGTTGAAGTGCATGGTAGCGGACGATCGTATGTGCTGCAGCTGGATACAAGGGGTATGGAACACGAATATCATGTGCTGAAGGCAGTAGAATCAATACCAATCCCCACACCACGCGCATATGGTTTGGATATGCAGGGAGAATGGTTGGGGGTTGCCTGTTTTTTCAGCGATTTTATTGAAGGTGAATCATTGCTGGGACCTATGCTGGCTGGTGAGGCCTGGGCTGAAAACCTGTATTTCGATACCGTGTGCATAATGTTTGCAGTAACGGATGAAGATTTGGGAACTGCTGCTCAGGAGTTGGAGCGGATAAATGCCGAAGACGTGCTTGAGAGGGCGTATGAATCCCTTAACAACAGAGCGCTTCCACTGGCGGAGGCAGTTTATCGGAAATTGAAAGAAGATAAACCAGTTCTACCCCTCGGTACGGTTCAGCAACGGGGATTTGTGGTTAGATAATTTTATTGTCAACGAGGGAAAGCTGGCAGGTGTAATAGATTTTCAGGGCGCCGGATTCAGTGATCCGGTCTACGAGTTCCTGTTGTCATTCTTTGTATCACCGCAATTACAGGGGCGCGGCATTGAAGAGCGCTTCTGCCAGCAATCGGGATCGATCCCGGTGTACTTCACTGGTATCATGGGCTGGAATATTTTGAAGTCTGGCCGTGGTTGTTGTCCACCGGGAAAAATTTTGTCCATCACACAGCGCAAAGTGTGGAAGTGAGTTTGAAAAATTGGCTTGGTGAAACCTGAGGAAAATTCTCTCCCATGAAAAAACTGGATTAGCGCTACGACCAAACAACCGCATACTGGGCGAAAAGGATACTTATCCCAATCACTGGATCAAAACACCCGGTACAACAGTACGATGGCATGGACTACCGCATTCGGGTGGATACCTGGACAAAACACATCCATCAAGACCAATTCCCCGGCTACTGCCGCTATCCAGACCATGAAGGAACGCTGCTGTGCAGTCCTACAAATATTATTCACTGCTTCCAGGATCAGAAGGTTCTGGAAGGGTTACCGCTTACCGTCGCCTGGGGAAGAATGACGAGAAGCAAAGGGAATATCTACACCCAATCAAACCAGGTAATTGAAGAGACCTTAGAAATTGTCCCGGATTAATAAACAAGACGAATAGCATACAGGACACGTGGAATCTGTTGGTTGGTAGACTGAAATGGAGCAATGTCGTCACCTTGAAATGCCTTCATTTCTTAGCCAGGTCATTGGGTTATTCAACCGATCCCCATGTACCTATTGACAACAAAGTGATTATCAAAAGGGTGTGGCCAACATATGAAAAAATGATTATCAACAACTTTGATAAAACTACTGAAAAATTCCCTGATGAGTGATGGGATAATTTGACATCATGGAGCACTTATAACCGTTATATGACTGCTATAAATTGCTGGGCTTCCAATAAAGGATGGACGACAATTCAATTAGAAAATTCGATATTTCAGGAATATTACCCGAAAGATAAAACAAGGTAGTTGTATAGTAACTGAACCTCCGAGAAAAATTTCGATGTAAGATATTGGGTAATTCTGCGGAAGAATAAATATTCTTAGAATGAGCCGCCGTTCTTGCTTCACATCAGGTGCATTTCTGGTGAAGTTCCAGGGCTTTCCGGTTCAGTTATCGCCTGGGAAGCGGATGGAAAACTGAACTCGAAGCTGCAAATACCCCCAATATGGACGCCCTCACTTGAAAAACCTCTCTAGGTCTCAGCAAGGTGTTCGCACCCGGCTTCACCCCGGCAGCGAACCCGAACATTTGTCATGTTTCGGTTACGATCCGCTGCGCTATATCATCGTCAGGGGTGTGCTGGAGGCGATAGGCATCAGGTTTTAACTGCAGCCCTAATACGTGACCATCCACTGCAATTTCTGCACAATCGACGCAGATGGTAATATCATCGACCGCTGAATCGGACACATCCAGGGTTGGCAGGCAGCCGTAACTCGCGCAGCGATGATTGAAGACGGGATCTACGACGCTCTCGCCCTGGCACAGGCCAACCTGAGCATCACTGTTTTAGGGTGTACCGCTATCGCAGGTAAAGCCTCGCTTGTAATACTGATGCAGCCTGACTTATTCCTGGTGCCCTTGTTTTTCGAAGCCTCCCGCCAAACGTGCCGTATTATTCACCAGAACCTGGGCTGGGCTTTTATGTATAATGTAATTACAATACCCTTGGCCAGCCTGGGCCTGATAAGCCCGATGCTGGCTGCCATTACCATGGCTTGCAGCAGACTGCTTGTGGTAGTCAATTCATTGAGATTGAAGAATATATAAACTAACGATCATTCATGGTGAAATAGTATGGCTGAATTTTTCCGTAATTGGCAAGTCGAACCTCTGTATGTAAAAATACTTGTCGGGGTGGCGGGAATCATCATCATCCTTGGGCTGGTTCAACTGCTCCAGAAAAGTCTGACCAGATCCATAGAAAACCCGGACCTGCGCTACAGGCTACGTAAGACAATCATCTTTTCAGGATATCTGATTGCAGTTTTGTTTCTCGCCGGTGTATTCAGTAACCAGTTACACAGCATTGTCGTTTATTTAGGGATTGTCACCGCAGGGATTGCTTTTGCATTGCAAGAGGTCATTCTCAGTATCGCTGGCTGGTTGGCGATTTCCTTTGGCGGCTTTTACAAAGTTGGTGATCGTGTCAAACTTAGCGGAACCGTTGGTGACGTGATCGATATTGGGATCTTTTCTACTACCCTGATGGAGATTGGCGAGTGGATCAAGGGAGACAAGTACAGCGGTCGGGTCGTGCGCATCGCCAATAGTTTTGTGTTCAAGGAGCCAGTTTACAATTTTTCTGCTGATTTTCCGTATTTGTGGGATGAGATTGTGTTACCCGTCAAATATGGCAGCAATATTCAAATGACACGTTCGATTCTTCAGCAAACTGCCGAAGATGTGGTTGGAAAATATATTCAGCCCGCGCAAGACCGGTGGAAAGAGATGTATAAAAAATATCGCTTCGAGCACGAAAGCATCGATCCGGCTGTCAATATGACTGCTAACGACAACTGGCTGGAGTTCACCCTGCGTTATATCGTTGATTATAAGAAACGCAGAACGACCAAAGATCAACTTTTTGAGGGTATCATAAACAAAATAACAGCGACAGATGGTAAAGTTGCTGTCGCCTCAACCACATTACAGCTTGTTGATCTGCCTGTTGTAAAACTTGATATTCCCAACAAGAGTGTGCAGCCATGAAACGATTTTTTCAAAAACCAGGATCGGTTGGGCATGCCCCGGGTACACTGGTAGCTGCCGAAAAGGTAGACCAGCAGCCGTTGAAGTTGACTCTTTTCGAATACGGTTCGGAGATGCCCATGGAGGAGCGCCAGGTCCAAATGGTGTCCGAATGTTTCCCATTCGATCCGCAAATCCCTGTAACATGGCTCAATGTGAACGGCAGCCACCAAGTGGAGATCCTCGAAGAAATTGGCAGCCGCCTTGATATCCACCTGCTGGTATTGGAGGATATCCTCGATACCAGCCAGCGGCCTAAAATGGAGGATTTCGACCATTATCTTTTCATCGAAGTGAATATGCTCTCCTGGGATGAGCCCCAATCACTAGTCGAATCTCAGCAGGTCAGCCTGATCCTGGGAGGTAAATATGTGGTCACTTTTCAGGAATACGAAAAAGATGTCTTCGATCCGGTCAGAAAACGCATTCGTGAAGGCAAGAGCCGCCTGACCAGGCAGGGGGCAGATTATCTGGCCTACTCTTTGATTGATGCCATCGTTGATCATTATTTTATCGTTCTGGAAAATCTGGGTGAACAGATCGAATTTCTGGAAGAAGAACTCGTCACTGACCCGGACCCTGGAACCCTGCAATCTATTCATGAACTCAAGCGTGAGTTGATCTTCCTGCGTAAATCCGTCTGGCCGCTCCGGGAGGTGATCGGCGCGCTGGAGAGAGGCAAATCACCTTTATTTCAGGAATTGTCCCTGATCTACCTGAGAGATGTCTACGATCACACCATCCAGATCATCGATACCGTCGAAACCTTCCGGGATATGGTTTCTGGAATGCTGGATATTTACCTCTCCAGCATCAGCAACCGCATGAATGAAGTCATGAAAGTGCTGACGATTATTGCAACCGTTTTTATTCCACTTTCGTTTATCGTTGGCGTGTACGGTATGAATTTCAGTTACATGCCCGAACTGCAGTGGAAGTGGGGTTATTTCATAGTCTGGGGTGTGATTATCATTGTGGTAGTTGGTATGCTGGCCTATTTCCGCCGTAAGAAGTGGTTTTAGAAAGTTACTATCACCAACAAACGGCGCGTACGCATTGGGGAATAGAATATACCCGACGCACCCGCAGGTTATCTACTACCAGGCACACAGTAATAACTGCTTATCACCAGGTAAACTACCTTGACGAAATGATTGAATTGGAATTGAATCAGGATTAAAATATGCAAGCTGTTAAGGTTGGCAGTATTCATCGCCCCAATGATTAGAGCGAAAACCTTAACCTATCTGCTCTGGCAGCTAAAGAACTTAGATGGTGGTTTTGAGATCCTGATCGGGATCCTCTCCGGCCGAAAATAGGACGCCGGCGGCTATCGTGAAGCTTCCAATAATGCTATAACAGATCAAAATCTCTGTTATCTCACAGTGCAGCTTATCGAATTTGTGGAGGCGAAAAAAATTTGGGTGCAAATATGAAAAGAATAATCACCATCATCATTGTTGGACTGCTGGCAGTATTTCTCTGCTCATCCAACTGGTCCCGTTCGGCCGCCAGCATACCAACCCGCCTGTGGTGCAGGAACCAAAGTACGACTCACCCCAAACCAAGGAACTCGCCCGACGCGCTTATTTCGATTGCCACAGCAACGAGACCATCTGGCCATGGTTAAGCAACATAGCGCCGGTTTCCTGGCTGGTACAGCATGATGTCGACGAAGGGCGGCGGTACCTCAACTTCTCAGACTGGGGCAAGGTGAGGGAGCCTGATGAAATCTATGAGGTTATCAGGGGAAACCGGATGCCTCCCTCAAATTTCCAGATTATGCATCCTGAGGCCAGACTTACCCAGGCAGAGAAGGATTTTTTAGTCAGTGGTATAACAGCCACTGTTAGAGGTCAATAAAATCGATTTTTTATAAAAAATAAGGAGATATCAATATGAATCCGTTATTCCGCTTTTTGGCAAGTACTACCGGGCGAATTGTTCGTATCGTAGCCGGGCTGCTGTTAATTGCTGTTGGAATTTTTTGGGTTCACGGTACGGGCGGCTGGATTCTGGCTGTTGTTGGCTTGGTACCGCTGTTGGCTGGCGCTTTCGATAAGTGCGTCTTTGCGCCTTTGTTCGGTCTCCCATTCGACGGACCGCAATTGCGCAAAAAGGTTACTTAATCGAGAAGGAATTCCATCTTATTTTCCTAACCTGCAATCTCTGATAAGAAAGTTATGCCGGCATCCAAAAATGGCCGCCCTGCCTGAAAAAAAAGCTTCTAACCCAGCACATCTAACAGCACTTTTCCGCGATCAACAAATATTGGGCACGCTGCTATCATCGCTATGTTCGAAGCCTAGTAGTACCTAGCGCTCTGGCTGCTGGGATACTTGGAGCGCTGACCATCACTCCTATAGCACTCACCTCTAGCCTGGATGGGATTGCCGCGGGTGCTGTTCCGGTTTGGATTTATCAGAGGTCGTTTTAGCTGTTAGAAACCCTACAGGAACAGCACGCAGACTATCCTGGTTGCCAGTCTGGCTGCATAGGTGTCTTTTAATCTGGCAAGTTTGATTGGCGGAAAATATTAATAAATTTCTCGCAGCTCAATGAATAAACCCACTTGAAAGAAAACAAACCCACTTCAGCCTTTGGATATTCCGGTATTCCCCCACGTTGGACTTCCAGTATGAAAACGGGTGTAGGAACGGCTCTCAGCCCGCCCGGCCGGGTGTGTTTTACCATTAGCCACGGAATTCTATACGAAATTTACTATCCCCACGTAGATCAAGCCTGCACTTGCGATCTGGGCCTGTTTGTAAAGGATGGGAAGTCTTTTCTCTACGAAGATAAGCGCCATACTCGCTCACAGATTGAACAGACTGCTGCTGGCTGAAGGGTATGGCAGCGCCCTGGCCCTGGCCTGCTCTGTTCCCTGGCTGAAACGCTCTGCCGGTATTGTGGGTTTTCAGATGGCTGGAAGGATGTCTCTCGAAATATCCAAATGAAATGGCAGTTCGATCGTGTAGAAAAAGGTAATGTGGCACTCACCTGAGAGATTGATATGTCAGTTGGCGAGATATTTACCCTGGCGCTTGGTTTTGGCATTTCTATCTCGGAGGCTGCCCAGCGCGTCCGCGTAAAATTGCTGGGTGGTTTCGACTCTGCCTGGGATGAATACCTGCAGGAGTGGCAGAAGTGGCAGCATAGGCTGATTCCGCTGAAATCTTCCCCTGCCAGTCCAGCCCTATACCGCATCAGCACAGCCGTGCTGCGCACCCATGAAGCTAAAAGCTTTACCGGCGGTCTGATTGCCAGTCTTTCTCTACCTTGGGGAGAATCCAAAGTCGATGAAGACCTGGGAGGATATCATCTGGTCTTGCCGCGTGACCTGGCAGAAATCGCCGGAGGGTTATTAGCTGCTGGAGCACATTCAGCAACCCTCCGCATCATAGACTATCTACAATCCACACAGAAGGTTATGGGCACTGGCCGCAAAACATGTGGCTGGATGGCACCCATTCTGCCCTCTGGCAGTCCTGCAATAAGTGCCGTACTATCCCTTCTGAGGTAGTGTTACGGATTGGGCTCAGATCAGCGGCTTCGATCCGCTGGTGGGTAGATGACAACAATAAAATCAGTAAAATTTCAACCCGCGATACCCGTCTGAATTTCCACATCGCCGAGATACATACCCAAGCGTTGCCGATTGGCACTCGGGTTTGTATCACAATTTCATCCACGACTTAAAGGAAGGCACTCCCAGCCAATTTCAGGTTGTAATCGAGAAATAAGAAGGCTTAATCAGCATATTTTGTCTCTTGGAAGATATTGAATAAATAATCCCATGGCATTTGCATCATATTTCCTTGTCTAAAAAGTTATGTACCAGTGAGCAGTTTGGTGTAGAATTTATATAAACAATCGAATCTTGGGATCTATAGACGATAAAACCCACGATATATAGACCCAACGATTACACTATTTATGGGATGGAATATACAATGCTTAAAAAATCGAGTAATGCCTTATCTAAGATCGGATACCTGTATCATTATCCCAATTTGGACGATGATACCGACACATTCCGTTTGGATATTTTTATTTCGTCAATCCCAACTGAACAACATTTTGATGTACTGCGCGTTCATATTGATGTGACAAATACGAACGGGACAATAGAATGTATGACGATCAAACACCCCTGGTACTATGAAAAGACAGCTCGTGTTTGTCCAGGGGTTGTCATTTTGGAGGATCGTAAGGGGAAAAAGGAGGAAGCATTCACTTTTGGGGGGCAACTGAAGATAGAAATGATGGAATCACAGACGAAATGTACTCTGGTATCCTCAGCGCCCATTCTTGAAATCAGCGCAGCTTCACACTTACCCAGATTGTTCGTCGATGAGTTGGAAATCATATTTGCAAAACGTCGAGCTGCATTTTCAAATCACGAAAAGTATGAAACACAATTATGTGCCTCGGACCCGCTTGATCTTTACCAAGCCTGTATAAAATCATTGATACAGAAGTTCGAACAATTTCCTAACAATGATGAGGAAGCTTCTCAATTTTTATTATTTCTTTATTCGCAGGAGCGCCGTCTTGATGCAGCGGGTCTATCAAGAGTCCCTGCGCCTGATTTGGCGGAGATATTTAAGAAATAAATGGGAAAAGAACCGGCAGGTTGACCGGCATTACCATGATTTACTTCATGGGAAACGAAACAACTAAATGGATTTTTTACCAGCATGTCAAACTTTTACACAGAAGCGTTATTAAAAATCCTTCAAATCCGCATCAATAAGCTGGAACTATAACAAAACTTCCTCCAGGCGAACGGTAAAACTACAGAAACGATTCCGCATCATGCATCCTGATTGTTTTGTTTCCTCCCCGCGAGTCCTGTTTTCACAAAAACCCACGGCATAAACCAGCCGCCTGCAAACCCAATCAAGGCGTAGCGCATCAACCGCCAGATGTTTTCCATGGTCCCTCCCATCGATTCATCAAACGTACCGAAAATGGGACTCAATCCGAAATAGAAAATCAGCACAATCACCAACCCAACCGCCCCGCGCAGGATGCGATTCCAGATCGATCCTGAAACCGAAAATCCGACGGTCTGTGCCTCAAACACGTATCCCACTCCCAGACCGAGCGCCGCCCCCATCGGGATCGCGGTTGATTCGACCGGCTTTACCAGCCAAATCACCAGCGGCACCAGTACAGCCAACGCATATTTCATTAACACCGTTTGCCTGGACAGCCATGCTTTCACACCTGGTTCAATCAATATCCACAGGATCAGGTAGATAACCCCAACAACCAGCCCGCCGATTACATCCTGCGGGAAATGGACTCCCACGTACATGCGCGAAAAGCCGATCAGCGCGATCAGCAGCACCGCCACGATCCTGAACCAGGTCTGTTTAAAGTGGTAAAACAGATATCCCCACACAACCACTGCCCCCTGGGTGTGCCCGCTCAGAAAGGAAGGCCCAATTCCATGCCGCAGGGGTGTCAGCCGCCCGGAGATACCTGCCTCATCCAGAACAGTTCCGATAACTGGGTCGTCAGGTCTGGGTATGCCGAAGATCAATTTAATCCACGAATTCAGCACCGAAGTGTAAAGGTACGCGAAAGCCAAACCCTGCCCCACAGATTTGTCCACACACCAGTACACCAGGGAGAGGATAACGATGTAGCCCAATTCACTGCCGAAATCTGTGATAATCGGGAAAACAGCATCCAGGAACGCGTTCCGCATCCCCTCCACATTCAGTAATACCTGGTAACCCCAGGGGATTATATCCCAGAGAAGTTCTAGCATAATTTTGCTCTCCTTTTGTTTTTTCCTTTCATTGATTAAATTTTCCGGCTGCGGTTCAAATTGCAGCACCCTGCACAAATAGGAAACCTTTTGTTGGCTTTTAGAATTTTCCGGAACTTGACCATCCTGTCTCCATTCCAGATTTCCCAAAAGTTATCTTTGTTTAGGTCCCCCAAAACAATATCATCACACATCCGCATCGTGCCGTCCTGAAAGATTACTGCCCACATCCAGGGACATTTTGGACTTGCATCTTTTAAAAATCTTTTTGGATTTACATACCATTCTCGAATCTCCTGGATATTTTGAAATGGGGTGAAATTTACAACCATGTTTTTCTTTTTTACCCTTTTCAAAACTTTTTCGAAGGCAGTAAAATCCACATCGAGTGTTGTTTTATCGATCCACCCTCACCCACCGAAAACTCGGGATAAAGCTGGTTGTGTTTCCCGGCTCTTTCCGGATGCCTGGTCCATAACAAGTTGATATTCACAGCATCTATCCCAATATTTTCCAGTACATCAATTAGTTGGTCAAGATATTTATAATTTTCAGCCTGGAAAATTGTACTCACGGTCAACATGGGTCGTTTCTCATAGCTGGCGATGGCCCTTAAACCCGCCAGCGCTCTATCATATGCGCCTGGTTTCCTGCGGATACTGTCATGTACGCCATTCGGTCCATCAATCGATACGCACAAAAGATCAAGTCCGCTGTTAACAATATCTTCGGCTCGCTCTTTCAATAACCAACCATTGGTGACCACGGTGCAAACCAATTTATGGGCCTTGGCATAACGCAGGTATTTAATAATATCTTTACTGATTAAAGGTTCCCCACCAGTTATTGCGACCACCGGGATTTTTTGATAAATCTCATCAGTCACACCATTAAAAATCGTTTCAGACAAAGTCATTCCCTCAGAAAAATACCCGGCGTTGGAGTAATTGCACATTTTGCAGTTCATATTACATATATTATTTACCTTGATCACCACCGCTTTTGGAGGCCGGCTGTGACCATTCGCAAATTGGTAGTCGTACCAGCCGGTAAAATTCCTGCGCCAGACGCCAATCGGCAGCTTCGCTAACTGCGGGTAATTGAAGATCGCAAAGTTCAAAAACAATAATTTTTATTTCATGATTTATTTTCCCGTTCCCCTTATTGTTTTTCTATCAACGCCTGCTCATCTTGAAAATTCGCATAAACCAAGCGGTATACCGTCAATCCAGCCGGGTAATTATTGGTAGGCAGGCTGCCAGTAAGCCAGCGATCGTGCTCTAACTCATAAACCTTAACTGGTTGTGCCTCAAAAATACCACTTTCATCGAAGCGCATTAATTTATAGTAATCATAGACTTCACTTTTTGCATCGCCCCCAGTCCCCGGCAGGACCATACATGCCGCCCCTGTCTCGGCTAAATAACCATCAAAATCCCCTGCCCGGTACTAATCAACAATATTAGGATCCACCAATCCCCCTAAATCCACGATCGGGCGGTCGCAGTAATATCTGTAGACGCCAATATCGATGGCTGCACATATTTCATCTTCCGAAAAATCTTCACAAATAAATTTCGCAGTCTTGATGCGTACATTATCCATATAGGCTAAATTCGAATCGTGGACCTCATTCCAATACAAAAAGTTAAATAATGCCGCAGCAGCAACAGCGCATGTAATCACAAGTAAATAGAAAGAACGGATGCCGTAATGAACCAGGCCTATCACTACCAGCATCCAAAGAGGGATTACAACGATTGCAGCATATCTGCCCCCCGTTCCAATTGAAGGTAATCCCACGGATAGTCCAATATTATGCAGGATAACCCAGACAGAAAACACCAGTAATACCCTGTATTCATTCTTTTCGATCCAATTTGGCCAGCTATTAATTGTAAGGATGCGCTTGCTTGCGAAAATAAGTAGGGGTGTAATAACCCCGAGCAGCAGCAGGACGGCCCAGATTGAAAAGCTAAAACCTGCAATTCCAGCCACCGGTTCGAAAGTTAAGCGTGGTCCCGGAAGCGCCATGCCGCCCATAACAAATTCAACCAAAAATCCGAGTAGAAATCCAAAATAAACCTGCGGATACAAACCACTGAGCGGTTCCAATAACGGATATTTTTCAGAAATTACTTGTATTCCTAACCTGAAACTGTCCATTTTGGCCACAGCGCTGTTCGGAAGCAAATAACCTGTGCGCCAGTAAAGATAGGCATACCATGGGACACTCACAAAAGCACAAATAATGGCGCTCATCAGGATATCTCTGCTTATCCTTCTCTTCCGCGAGACATCGATTATCCCGACTGCAGCGGCCAGGGCAATTCCTTCCGGACGCATCAGAATAACCAATCCAAGCAGTATCCCCAACAAAACCCAACGCTCACCCCGGTATACCAACAATGCCAAGATTCCCAACGAAAGAAATGCGACTGTTTCCATTCCACTCAGTGCAAACCACAGCATGTTTCCGGAAAGCGCAACCAAGAGCACTCCAAAAAAAGCTGCTGTAGATGGAAGCGCGGGTTTAAAGAGTAAATATAGTCCACAGCTGAGGATAATTAAAGAAACAATTCCCAGCACTTTAGCCATTATATGCAGCGGTATACCTGCTGTGTAGCCTGATACCAGCAATACTACCCACAACGGGCTGGTCGTCCCAACAGCTCCTTCCCCGGGGTAATTGAAATACCAGCGGCCGGTTTTTGCGAGATTTACTGCATAAACAAAATGGATATAAGTGTCATCCAGGGAAAATTCCCAGGAGGAAGGCCACAGGTACCAAACAGCCGAGAAGATTATACTTAGTGTCAGAATACTAAAAACTGCCCATACCGGGAGTGCTGGTATTCGAATACGCGTAATCGGTGGAAACATTGGTTGATTCATTTTGGGCGATTTACCTGCATGGATATCACAACTTCAGAATTCGACCTGCTGTCCACGTACATTTATGCGATCATCTTCTCAAGTGTCGCCAGCATGCCCTCCAACAATTCCAGCACTTCCTGCGCCTGTTCTTTTTGAATGATCAAAGGCGGCAGCACCTGCACAACGGAAGGGTCATTCCCGGCGTATACCAGCAGCAAACCCGCATCAAATCCAATGCGGGTCATCAAAGGACCCAGGTTGGGATCATCCAGTTTGAGACCCATCATCAATCCCCTCTGGCGTGTTTCAACCAGTACACCCGGGTGTTTCCTTTTCAGCTGTTCGAACCCCAGTTCGAATTCGGCAGCCCTTGCTCGTACATTTTCCAGGAATTGTGGCTCCTTCAGAAGATCCACCACCTCTATTGCTGCATAACAACCAACCTCCGAACCTCCAAAGGTGGAGATGTGGATGAAAGGATTATCATGCATGAACGGATTGAGATGTTCCTGGTAAAGTGTGGCTGTAATTGGGTAGATTCCTCCGGATAGTCCTTTGCCGGTTACGATAATATCCGGAATAACCCCGTAAGTATTGATGCCCCATACTTGACCGCAGCGTCCCAAGCCTGTCTGCACTTCATCCTGGATCATCACCACCCCGTGCTTACTGCATAATTGGCGCACTCCGCTGAAAAAATCTTCGGGTGGAATAACGATCCCGGATGTGGCCGGGATGGTCTCAAAAATTACAGCCGCAGTTTCCTGGTCAATTTCTCTCTCAAGCGCTTCTACATCTCCAAACGGCACCTGCACAAAACCGGGGGCGAGGGGTCCAAAAGGCGCCCGCCACTGCTCATCGCCGGCAGCCAGCGCCAGTCCGGTATGCCCGTGATAGCCCCCCAGGGCCGAGATCACCTTCGGACGTCGGGTGTGCGCTCTGGCAAGCTTGATCGCCATATCGATCGCCTCCCCTCCCGACACTCCGAAGATGACTCTATTGATCCCCCCCGGGCAGATATCCACCAACAACTCGGCCAATGCCGCGCGCGCTTCACTGATCAAATGGTGGTTGCCGATATCCAATTCCTTGAGCGCCTTTTCAAGCGCTTCGATCACATGTGGATTCCTGTGCCCCAGGTTAAAAACACCCCCGTTGCTGTGGCAGTTGATTAATCGTTTCCCCTCGATATCCCACAGGTAAATCCCCTCCCTTTTTCCTGCCACGAATTCAATTCCCGCGCTGTCAAAGAACGCAACTTTTCCGCTCGAGACATGCCTTTCAAATCTGGATGTAATCCCTTGCCTGGTATCTTTCCCAATCAATGCCATGCGGACCTCCTCTCACTCTTTAGCAATGTGATTTCATTGTTTTATTACCAAACCCGGCGGCTAATCTCTTACATACTATCTCTTGATCAGCCCGGGAAGTATATATGGGTATTCTCGGTGGAAAATATATTTATAAAGGAAGCGGTCCAGCCTGCGCATAGAAAGATAAAGCTTCCAGATAGAGGCATCCTCTTTGTAATAACTGCTGATTTCTTGCTCTTCAATAGGCGCGATGTCTAAATCGCCGGCTTCACTGGAAAAGAAATCATTCACAATCGGCAGCGTACGCGGTATCAGGTCGGGTCGCTGTTCTTTATAGAAATTAGCCAGCAGGTCAATTACCACCTTTCGAAAATCATAGTAGCGGTCCAATACATCCTGCACCACGAATAAGCGCAGGATCCAGGCCAGAAATGAAGGCGCGGGCCGCAGGAAAAGTTCGGTGTCCAACTGTTCATCCCCATTTTCGCGCAGCAACGGAGTGCTGGTGTCGACGTATCGCAAGCAGGTATCCATCTGTACATTTGGTTCTTGAGAGTCAAAATCTTCGACCACCCAGTTTGAAATCTGACCATCAATTCCAACCATCCAACCGGTATCCTTGTAATTGTAGATCCAGACCTTGTGCAGTTCACGCAGCACGCACTCTGTAAGTTCCTCGACCATATATGCAGGCATCAAATGGATCGCCTGGTTGCCGACTGTTGTTGGGTGCACTTTCTCCTGGAGAATGTAAAAGATCGATCTCCCGGATGGTGAGAGCACCACAGCAAAGCCGTGCGGGGGAAGTTTCAGCCCAATTTCGTCTTCCAGTTTGTGGTGGTACTCCCGGTATGTCCTTAAATAATCTTCAAGCTCTTCCGGGTTTTCAAAAATGGACATCCTTTTAAACGCCAACCCCTGCATATTCTGTTCTTTGATCTCAAAAACGGTGCTCATTTCCCCGTATCCAAGCACCCGGCAGGGTACACGGCAGTCTTCTGGATTTAAAGGATCGAGACAATTTTCGAATTCCTGCAGAGTACCGAAATCTATTTCATAGCCAATCGGATTCTCGTAGTTCAATTCTAAATTTTTATTCATAACACTAGCCCTCCACCATGTACTAAAATATGCCCACTTCGCTGAATTCTGGGAAATCTCTAAAATAAATCCCCCAACCGGCAATGAACAAAACAGCCACCAGGCAGCTAATAAAGTAAAAATTGACAAGAGGTTGGCTCTTAAGCTTGTCCTTTCCTGAGATCAAAATTATCAGCGGTAACAACAATACATAAGGGATGCCGATTAATGTAGTGCCAGCTTCAATCACAATTAAGAAAATTGTAAATCCGTGGATAATCCCGGCAGGAATGATTATGCTCCACGAGTTTGATTCTTCCCCAGAGGAATTCCGCCAATTAAGGTAAACAAGCAGGGCAGCCAGACCAAATATGCCGATGTGCCACAGGTAGTGGCTGAGTTTCTCGTCATAAAATACTGTCAGGATATATACATTCCCGTGGATTTCTTCATTCAACAGGTGGCCAATTGAATTGGCAGACAGGTGCATGCCCTGACCCTCCGCCCACATTGCAGCCAGGACGATGAAGATCATGCTTTCACCCAGTTTTACTTTTTCACTGGACCCGTACCAGAACAATAGCCAGTACAAGGGCAGCAGGATCAGCGGTGTCAGGATATCCAGCACGTCCCCCCAACTCATCAAAGGATAAATTGGGAATTGTCCCCCCAGGAATGCTGGTCCAATCAGCAGTAAAACAAATGCTGCGGAAAATATTAGGATGTATCTCGATAATTTTTTCACTTACCACCTCCACAAAATTCTAAAATCCGAGCCAGTATTCTCTTGAAATATGGTTGTGATTTTGATTTAGAGCGGTTTTTATCATCCGCTTACCAAAGCAACAGCCATTTCTGTATCCGCATGTGGAGCAGCACAGCCAGCTGACAACAGCAATAGAAATATGATTATGGAAACTACCATTCGAAATAAGTATTTATACATTTCTTTATCTCCGATCCCCATTTCCATTCGATCAAATTTCTTGACCCCAGTTATTCTATTCCTATCACAACCCCCAAATCAATCTTTTGTCTTTGTCTTGGGAGGATTGACGATCATCGACAGCCCGGCCCCCAGCACCGCCGTTCCAGCCAGCATGGCTGGGAAACTGAACATGCCGATCGAAATGATATTCATAAACATCCACAGGAAGACCCAGCCGTATCTCAGGATCTGCCACCCGAAGAAATAAATCAACGCATACAGCATTAACCCGCCCAGAACGAAGAAGATTATGTCCAGCAATCTGCCAAATCCCTTACGGCCGCGGATCAAAAACCAGAACAATACTGGCACCAGGAACAACAGCGAAAATGGGTTGGCGATCAGGATATAAATCCCGACCAACCCGATCACCAGGAATGCCAGGCTGCGTATGTCTTTCCATTCAGTTGTCAAAGAATCCCCGGCATACTTGCGGACCAGCCAGCGCCCGATAAAGAGCAAAACCGCTGTCCCGACCAGGTATAAAATAACAGCCGGCCAGCGCGGGTTGAGCATGGCAGGGTCTTTAGTTGTAGCTGGGTAAATATGGAATTTGTCCAAGATCCCGATTACAACGAACAAATACATCAACACCACCGAGGCTATCAACGGCAGCCACAATCCCAGGAAATGCGGCAGCGCGCCCAGCCAGGCTCGCTTTTTGAATGCGAATGAACGTTCACCTGGGAAATAACTCCCCACAAAGAACACCCCAACCAGACAAATGAAAATCAAGTACAGCGGCAGGCCGCGCAGCACCTGGCTGCTGCCCTCAAAGTAAAGGTAAGCGCCAGATTCTTCAGGGAAACGGTCCATAGACAGCAGCTGGCGAATCCATACTTCACTTAATAACCCGGACTGTTCCAGCGCTTCGGGAGATTGGAATTCCATCGTATCATCCGGATCGTGCCACAATCTGTAGTGCTCATCCGAAAATTTCGTAGCATAGCCAGCGCCATATCCAAGCGCCGGGACACCCGCCGCGACCATAGGCCCCTGATCTGTGAGTGAAATCGGTACTGCCTGGTCCAGAGCCTGGTCAAGCGGCGCTTTGATTTTTACTTCCCACAATCCATCCGCTGCCTGGGCGGCTGTTTTTGTTGTTAGAGAGATCCACAGCGGTGAATACCCGCTAAATTGACCGACAAATTCCAGGATCATGCTGTCGTAGTAGTACCTGCCCAGGTTATCCAGCGACAGGCCGCCGATGATATTTTCCACATTTGGATGGGCCTGTATGTAACGCCGGCTGCCAATCATGCCGTATTCCTCGGCATCATCAGCCACGAAGACCAGCGTATATTTGGGCGATCCCTCTTCAGCAAAAATCTCCGCCAGGTGAAGCAGAATGGCGATACCTGAACCGTCGTTATCGGCGCCCTCGATAGTAGTGGGCGCCTGGTCGTGGTGCGCTAAGACCAGAATTTCACGTGGATCATCTGAATTTACCCCGGCCAGCCTGCAAACCACATTGCGCAGATCCACCGGCTGGCTGTAGTTGATGACCTGCCAATCATCAAACTCGCACGTCCAGCCGAAACTTTCGAACTGCTGGCGCAGCCATTCGGTGCCCAGCCGGCTCTGTTCGGTGCCGCTGTGGCGGTTAATATATGTGGTGACAAACTGCTCTTCCAATTCATATGCACGCTCACCGGAAAACTGCAAATCAGAAGGATCATAGGATACGCTGGTGCTTGGCGCTGGCGCGCATGCCGCGGCTGTTAGGATAAAAAAGATGAAAACAGAGGTGATGAAAATCTTACGCATTGTAATAATCTCCTTCATATTGAATGTGTTCAGGTAATCTTAGACTGCTTTACACGGTCTCCCAATTTAAGAGGTACAACTTCAAATAATATTCATTTTTCCATCGATTTCTTCGCCAACCCGACAAGTTCTTGGATCCTGGTCATCATCTCTTCCGTGATCGCTCTCATCGCGCGGTGATTATGTTCGGGATAAAGCGACATATCTAAATGCCATGGTTCTCCGATCTGGACAGTACAACGGCCTCCGAACTGCCAGCGCGCGGCCCGATCTCCACTTTCCCGGTCTTGTTCTATCATGCGGGCATGCTCATCTGGCACGTAGAAACCCACTGGGACGATCGGCGCGCCGCTTTCGAGCGCCAGGTTCGCCGCACCGGTTTTGCCTTGGTGGAGGTCGTTGCCGTGACTCAATATCCCTTCTGGAAAAACGACGACAACATTACCTTGCGATAACCTGTCACAGGCCGTGCTGATGGCTTCCTTCCGTCGGGCAGGAGAAACAGGGACTT
This sequence comes from uncultured Chloroflexia bacterium, assembly GCA_963753725.1. GTDB lineage: Bacteria > Chloroflexota > Anaerolineae > Anaerolineales > UBA4823 > CAVWDI01. The sequence continues at coordinate 252,973 of CAVWDI010000029.1, forward strand.
GATCTACGCGATCGAGCAGACAGCCGATTATGGGGACCTGAAGCAAGCTTTCCTGAATGAAAAAATGCAGCCTTTCATCGACGATAAACGGCAAATAGAACGCATCAGTGGCATTGGGATGGTTTGCGACGATGATCTTTGGTCCAGGTACCAGGTTTTCCCTCCCAAAAACATGGTATCCCCTCACCAAAACTTTGATGTATGCCAGACAAATCCCTTTTGCAACGCCGTACCAAAAATCCATATTAATAGCCTCTTTACCTCTCCGATCTTATAAAATAATATCTGCCAATACAAGGACTAGGACTGCCAAAAACTGCCATATCGCAAAACTCCCTCCCGAATTAAATACGCGCACCTACCCACAATTGTGTGTTTGCGCGGGTATTGGATATTATCCACTTGATCTTTTACGATCAATTCAACGCCGCTTCCATCTCCTCCAACATGCGGGTAACTGACCGTAGCGCTGAACGGCGAGTACGGTTGAAGGTTCCTTCGGAGATGTAGAGCTGCGACATAATGTCCCGGTTAAGTTTATCTTCTAAATAAGCGCCGTATAAAATTAAGATGGGGTACCATTCTCGTGCTGCCGGAGAAGAAGGTTTTCCATCATCGGGTTTCAATTTATCGATTGCATCAAACAGAACACTGTAGAGCGCTTTACCGCGCTCTACATAAGTGACCCTGCCATCAGGAAGCTTTTCGACCACCAGTTTCAAATTCACCAGTTCAGTATCACCGAGGTAAGCGTAATCACTGATATGCTTGAGAGCCTGCTCCACTTCTTTTACAGCAATTTGTCCGCGCTGGATGACTTGCTGGGGTTCGAATTGAGTTGAAATCTCTGCCGCTTTTTCGAAACTTTCGACCTCCTGGCGGGAGCGATAGATCGCTTCGGCAATCTGATCGCTGGGATAAAGCAGCCTCTCGACATCGGTAAAAGAATATTTGGCGCTGTTTACCGGTCTGCCCAGAACGATTGCGCCGAACTGTTCAGCATCCCCGTACAGAGGCAGCAGGAGCGCTGCTTCGGTAAACGGTGGGGGAAGCGTTTCGGGTTCCAGGTGGAGCACATCGTCGGCTTTCAAATCTTCGGGGGTAAGTGATCCCACACCTCCTTGCCAGCTGCAGGAACTGAGTTCTACCAACTGCTGCCCATTGAAATCCAGCAGAACGCACCAGGTTGCGCGTACCAAATCACAGATATTTGCTAGGGATAGCGTGAGGAAATCTTCCAGACCGTCTTCTTCGATCTCATTAACCATATTCCTGATATTGTCTCTTAAAGAACGGTAATCGTGGTGAAAAAGATTCTTTTCAAATTTTCTGCGGGAAAAATCGATAATTGAGTGTGTACATATGGAGAGTAATAGTACAAACAGGAATATTGAAGTGGAGGCGCCGAAAATTTGGACGGCAACCCAGGCCACCAGAAGGTATATAACCGTCACCACGCCGATGGATACTGCGCTGAAAACAAAATCACGCCGGATGGTGCGTCCTTCAACCAGAGCGCTGTATTCAGTGACCCCATAACCAATCAGCAAGACCGCTGTTCCCAGGAAAATGGAAAGGCTTACTCTCGGCGCATGTATTTCCAAAATCGCGGTTGCCATAGTAACCGGGGCGACCAATATGGCCACAAAAGTGGCTGCTGCCAGGAGAAGGAATTGCTTACGGACTATTCCGGAAGGCGCTTTCCTGGCTGAATCTATCAGATTTAGAATACTGATCCCGCAAATAATTAGTAGTAATGCCAGGAAAATATAATATAACGAACCGGGTTTTAGAGTATTCAGAAAGAGCGGGTCACCGGTAACTTTTGAAATAATTAATCGAGGTATCGCTGAGCAGTAATATGGCTGTCAAAGCAGATCCGTAGGCAAATACCACCCAAAACCAGCGGGTACGGTTCATCTCGCCCGGTCTCATTAAAGTGGTGGCATGCAGCCAGAAAGCCGCCGCTGGAACAAATAACCAGCCTTTCAGCCAGGACTTCCACCCGCTTGTAAATATTTCACTTGTCCAAAATGGGATTAATATTTAAATCCAGTCCGGTGAACTGTAATCATAAGGCGGCGGAATCAACGCCAGCAAAGTATTCAGGGATAACCCTGCCCCTGACCACAATGTTAGCCCGGTCAGCCAGGCTACCGCGCTGCGCGGGCTGCGGCTGACAACGTAAATACCGAGCCAGACCGCTGCTCCAAGGAATATAAAATTAACCAGGACCGAGATTGTGTATAGCACCAGACATCCAGTGAACAAATTCGATGGTCAGATATCCCTCCAGGCAAGCGAAGTCTTCTGGATTAATGTCGGCGATCTATATTGGCGGCAGTGATGGTGTGGGAGGCTAAGCAGACCTCCCGATCGTACATTATTGCATAAATGTGATTGATATTATATATATATTTATTAATTTAAGCAAATTTTCCTGGTGTTATTCTACTGACAAAGGTTACAGGTGAACATTGATAATTATCAATGCTGTATGCTGTCTTTTATAAACTGCTTACCAGGGATTCATAACTTCCCCCCAGATATCCCACAAAACGCTATATAATTAGACCTCCAAATATATTGGTCAAATTTTTTCTTTGAGAGAAAGGTAACATTATGATAGACAAATTTAAACTCATCAATAACATGGCTGTCGAGGACGGTTCCAAGATAATCCTGTTGCTGCTCGACGGACTGGGCGGCGTACCCTGGGAAGCGGGCGGAAAAACTGAACTCGAAGCCGCCAACACACCCAACATGGACGCCCTCACCTCAAAGGCCGCTTTAGGTCTCAGTGAGGTGGTCGCGCCCGGATTCAGCCCCGGCAGCGGCCCCGGGCATTTAGCCCTTTTCGGCTACGACCCACTGCAAAACATCATTGGTCGGGGCGTGCTTGAAGCGATGGGCATCGGGTTCGAGCTCGAACCCCAGGACGTGGCCATCCGCTGCAACTTCTGCTCGCTCGACGCTGAGGGGAATATCACCGACCGGCGCGCCGGACGCATCCCCACCGAGGAATGCGTTAAAAGGGTAGAAATCCTGCGCTCGATCAAGATATCAGGCGTGGAGATTTTCGTCGAACCGGTCAAAGAATACCGTTTTGCGCTGGTGCTGCGCGGCGAGGGGCTCAACCCGGCCATCCAGGAGACTGACCCGCAGATGACGGGCGTCCCGCCGCTGCCCATACAGGCGCTTGATCCCGCAGCAGGTAAAACAGCTGAGATTCTACGCCAGTGGTGGGATGAAGCCAATAAGCTTCTGGCGTATATGCCTCCCGCAAACAGCTGCACCATGCGCGGCTATGCAAAGGATCCCGGACTGCCGCGCTTCCCCGAAATTTACAAAATCAAATCCGCAGCTGTTGCAGTTTATCCGATGTACAAAGGCGTCTCGCGCTTAGTCGGCATGGATGTCATCGAGCATGATGCGCAGACGCCGGCTGAAGAATTCGAAGTAGTGAAAGAACACTGGAACGAATACGATTTCTTCTTCGTCCACATTAAAAAGACCGACAGCTACGGTGAAGATGGGAATTTTGACGCCAAAGTCGGCGTTATTGAAGCGGTCGACCAGGCGCTGCCCACACTGCTCGATCTGGAGCCGGACGCACTGGTCATCACCGGGGACCACTCCACACCTTCCCTTTTGAAGCGCCACAGCTGGCACAGGGTGCCGGTGTTGATTTGGGCGGAATGGGCGCGCTACGGCAAAGCAGCCTCCTTCGGTGAAACTAGCTGCGCTGCCGGAACACTGGGATTGATCCATCATGTAGACATTATGCCGCTGGCACTGGCGCATGCTAAACGTCTGAATAAATTCGGCGCATAATAAGCGCGGGGATTAGAATTTGAGAATACGGTTACTATATCTGGTTCTGCTCGCCCTTTGTTTGGCTGCTTTTTCGCTGTCATGTAAATTACTGCTGCCTGAAGAGAGTGAGGTGGAATCCGGCCAGGTCCTGTACCAGGATGATTTCTCAGACCCGTCCAGCGGCTGGAACAGGGTATCAACGGATACTGGAGAAACCGAATATGATGACGGCGTTTACCGCATCTATGTCAACGAACCCAACACCGATATCTGGTCGCATCCGGGAAAGAGTTACGATGATGCGGTCATCGAAGTGGATGCCTTTAAAGTCGGCGGCGAACGTGACAACCGCTTCGGCCTTATATGCCGGGCGAAAGGTACAGACAGTTTTTACACGTTCATTATCAGCAGCGACGGGTACTACGGCATCGGCAAGGTCAAACAGGAAAAATACGAATTGATCGATACGGACGCGCTGCTGCCGAGCGAAGTCATCATAAAGGGATCCGCTATCAACCGCATAAGAGCCGAGTGCGTGGGTGAGCGGCTCACCCTTTATGTGAACGGCATCAAAATTGCCGAATATTTTGACTCGGAGTTCACCTCAGGCGATGTGGGGTTGATAGCTGGTACTTATAACGAACCGGGGACGGATATCCGCTTCGACGACTTCCTGGTGATCCAGCCTTGAAGATATATCTCGACATAATTGGCTGCCGGCTCAACCAGGCTGAAATTGAACGCTATGCCCGCCAGTTCCGCTCCCACGGACATACGCTGGTGCCGGTACCTGAAAGCGCTGACCTGGCCGTGCTCAACACCTGCACCGTCACATCCGCCGCGGCTTCGGACTCGCGCCAGAAAACACGCCAGATAGAAAGGGCAGGTACACCCGAAATTTACCTGACCGGCTGTTGGGCGACATTGAACCCGAAGGCAGCCGCTGTGATACCTGGAGTGACCCGGGTTATCCCCAATGACGAAAAGGATGTCCTGGTATCCAACCTGCTGGATATTCCTCCCGAAAGTTTTGATCTGGAACCCATCGAACGCCAGCCGGTCCCGGGTGCCCGCCTGCGTACGCGCGCTTTCATCAAAGCTCAGGATGGCTGTCAAAACCAGTGTACATTCTGCATCACCACCATCGCCCGCGGGCCCGCTCGCAGCCGCTCAATCCCTAAAATCGTGGCAGATATCCAGGTAGAGAGCGGACAAAGCGCCAAAGAGGTAGTGCTCACCGGCGTCCATCTCGGCTCCTGGGGGTACGACCTTACACCAAAATTGGAACTGGCTGATCTTGTGCAGGCTGTACTCAAAGATACAACTGTCCCGCGCCTGCGCCTTTCATCCATCGAACCGTGGGACCTGGATGAGGAATTTTTTAGCCTGTGGCAGGACCCACGCCTGTGTCGCCAGCTTCATCTCCCACTGCAGTCTGGCAGCGCATCGGTGTTAAACCGCATGGCGCGCCAGGTTTCCCCCCGGGAATATAGGCATATTGTGGAGAGGGCCAGACAAGCCGTGCCGGACATAGCCCTCACCACTGATATCATCACCGGGTTTCCCGGTGAAAGTGAAGCTGAATTCACAGAGAGCCTGGCTTTTATCCGCGAAATGAACTTCGCCGGCGGGCATGTTTTTACATATTCAGCGCGTGAAGGCACCCCCGCGGCGCGCCTGCCAGGGCAGGTTCCTCACCCCCTTCGTAAAGCCAGGAATGCGCAGGTTAGGGAAGTTTTAGAGACCTCCGGCCGAGAATACAGAGCCAGGTTCGTGGGCAGCTCGCTGCCGGTGCTTTGGGAGAGCGCAGCCGGCCTGGGTCCTGATGGTTGGCAGACCAGCGGGTTGACTGATAACTATCTGCGCGTTTTCGCCCACACTCCCAAAGATGTCTGGAACCAGATAACCAATGTGAAACTCATCAAATTGAATGAACGCGGTTTGGTCGGTGAAATCCAGTAACATTTGTTGAAGAATAATTTATTGAAGGCGCGAAGGTAGGACAAAAAGATGGATAAGTGCACATTTTGCGGCATTGTATTGGGAAGGCTGCCGGGAAAAATTATATACAGTGATGAACTTGCCACTGCTTTTCATGATATCCACCCCGCTGGTCCCACGCATATCCTGATCGTGCCCAACAAACACATCACCTCCGTGAATGATCTGATTCCTGAGGATGAAGCCCTGATCGGTCACCTTTTCACTATCGCCCGCCAATTAGCGGAATCCGAAGGCGTAGACAAATCCGGCTACCGCCTGATTATCAACACTGGCAGGGATGCTAACCAGACTATTTTCCACCTGCACATGCACCTAATCGGCGGGCAGCCAGTGCGTTATCCCATGGGATAACATTCCCAGGGAAAAACTCGTAAAACTTTCACGTACGCGTTGGGTTAAATTATAATGGTCACAGGAAATGCTAGTGCTCATATGTCCACCATATTAAAAAGAAGTCGTACTTGAAGGTGAAATTTTATTTCAACTGGCTCTAGGCGATATCACCCGCGAGAAAACCGATGCCATCGTCAATGCCGCCAACTCGCAGCTCCAGCACGGCGCGGGTATAGCCGGTGCTATCGTGCAGCGCGGCGGACCGCAAATTCAAAAAGAGAGCGATGATTGGGTCAGAGAACACGCTCCGGTGACCCACGTGGCGCCGGCTTATACTAGTTCGGGCGACCTGCCCTGCCGCTATGTTATCCACGCCGTCGGACCCATCTGGGGCTCGGGTGACGAAGAGCACAAGCTGCACGCCGCCGTGCGCGGCTGCCTCGACCTGGCCGAAAAGTTAAACCTGAAATCGCTGGCAATGCCGGCCATCTCCACCGGAATCTACGGCTTTCCAAAAGGACTCGCCGCCGCCGTGATTATCGTTACCATCCAGGACTATTTTATATCGCACCATCCCTCAAGCATCGCATTAATTCGTCTGGTGATATTCGATACGGAAACCCAAACGGCCTTCACGGATACCTGGGATAAAATATTCCCAACATCTATTGATACACATTAGCCTATCCTCAAATCTCTTATCCCCTATTCCCCTATCCCTTATCCCCAATTCTCTGCCTATAAATGATCACCTCCGTCCATAACTCCAAAATAAAATGGATCCGCTCCCTGCAGTCCAGCTCGCGCGAACGGCGCAAATCCGGCGCATTTGTGGTCGAGGGATCCAGGATGGCGGGAGAAGTCCTATCCAGCGGTATGCGCCCGCAGCTTGTGCTCTACACAGAAGAATTCGAAGGGCGCGCTGCCGCGGTACTGCAGGACTTCGCCGCGCTCGAGGCTGCGCCCGAATTGGTCCCACCGCACGTAATGAAGTCCGCCAGCGATACCCAGAATCCCCAGGGGATACTGGTCGTCTTACCGCTTGTGACTTTACCTCGCCCGGATTCGCCTACCTTCGTCCTTATCACTGATTCAATCCGCGATCCTGGCAATCTGGGGGCTGTGCTGCGCAGCGCGGCTGCCGCGGGCGTGGAAACAGTTTACATTCCCCCCGAATCAGTGGACCCGTATGCGCCCAAAGTCGTGCGCGCCGCCATGGGCGCTCATTTTATATTTCCCATTGTCAACATGGAGTGGGACGAAATTGCGCCTCAGATTGACTCAATGCGCGTATTTTTTGCCTCAGCGCATGTTGGAAAGCCCTACGACCAGCTGGATATGACCCCGCCCCTGGCTTTAATCATCGGAGGGGAGGCAGCCGGCGCCAGCATCGAAGCGGGTAGATTAACTTCCGAATATATTAATATCCCCATGCCGGGCGGTATCGAATCGCTTAACGCCGCGGTTGCCGCTGGTATTCTGTTGTTTGAGGTAGTACGCCAGCGTAAAAACAATAAATAAAAAAAATTGGAAACATATCTGAACCTATGAAAATTCGTACAATTACCTGTTTTTCTGACCCCGGATGGCCGCTCGAGGTTGATGAACTGCGCAGACTGGGAAAATTTATCACCTCGATCCGCGCTGAATTTGAATCTGCCGGATACGAGGTCCAAACTGTCCGGCTGGCGACAATCCCATTCCCCCAGTTAATCCCGGATGGCAGCTCGGACAGCCTTGTAGAGCTGGCGCGATCATTGGAGGACCTGGGTTTGGCTGCCGGGTTTGATTATCTTTCCCTGGGACCAGCCCTGCCAGAACACCCCCACAGCTACCAGGCAGTTCCAGCGGCTTTAGGGGCAACAGAAAATGTATTCTTTTCCGGATCGCTGTCAACCGGTAGTGGAGAAATATCTTTGACCGCAGCGCATGCATGCGCTGAGATCATTCAGAAAGCCAGTTCGATCACCCAGGATGGTTTTACTAACCTTCGTTTCGCAGCGCTGGCCAATGTGCCCTCTGGAGCGCCTTTCTTTCCCGCTGCATACCACGCGCCGGGCGCGCCAACATTCGCCCTTGGAATGCAGGCCGCCGATCTGGCGGTTGAGGCGGTCGCTGATGCAAAAACCCTGCATGAATGCCGGGAAAATCTGGTCGAACAGGTGGAAAAGCATGCCAGTAGGTTGACCCGTATCGCGCAGAGACTCATCCAGGGGTCAGGATATTAAATTCGACGGGATTGACTTCACATTGGCTCCTTTCCCAGAGGTTGACCAATCGATTGGCGCCGCAATCGAAGGCCTGGGAATCGCACGTGTCGGTCAGCACGGTTCTCTGGCCGCGGCAGCATTCCTCACAAACTCCCTCAAGAGCGCTAATTTTCAGAAGGCTGGTTTCAACGGGCTGTTTACGCCGGTTTTGGAAGACGCAGTTTTGGCGGCACGCGCCGCAGAAGGCACACTGACCATCACTGATCTGCTGCTCTACTCGGCGGTATGCGGCACCGGACTGGACGTCATCCCTTTGCCAGGAGATACGAGCGCCGCTCAAATTTACCCCCTATTACTCGACCTGGTCGCGCTGGCACACCGCCTGGACAAACCGTTGACGGCTCGCTTAATGCCCCTGCCTGGAAAAGTGGTAGGCGACGCGACCAACTTTGACTTTCCATTTTTCGCCAACAGCCGGGTCATGCAGCTTGAAGCGCAAAGTATGGCTGGTATATTGGGCGAAGACCAATTTCTGGATATCAGCTGAGCAGATTGGAAGTTTAACCTACTCTACATCAAACAAGGAAACTAAACCGAATATCAATCTCAGAGGATAATTCACCCGATAAATCCTCACGCTTTAGATTTTCCGGTCAGGTTATCTATTCTTTGACAGGGGCTTTCTCGCCTGGCAGGCACACAAAAGGTCTTAAATGCTGCCCCGTGTACAACTCATCCAGGGCACAGATTTCTTCAGGTGTCCCTTGCGCCACGATTTCGCCGCCGCGCTCACCCCCCTCCGGTCCCAAATCGATAATATGGTCGGCCACCTTGATGATATCCAGATTGTGTTCGATGATCAGCACCGTATTGCCGCCCTCCACCAATCGTTGGAGCACTTCGATTAATTTATGCACATCCGCGGCGTGCAAACCGACCGATGGCTCGTCCAATACATACAGCGTCCTCCCGGTTGAGCGCTTGGAAAGCTCACGCGCCAGTTTTACACGCTGCGCCTCACCTCCGGACAGGGTCGGTGCAGGCTGCCCGATCCGTATATAGCCCAAACCCACATCATAAAGGGTCTGCAAGCGGTTGACCATCTTTGGGAATGCTCCAAACAAATCCAGAGCCGCTTCGACGGTCAAATCCAGCACCTCCGCGATATTGAGATCCTTGAATCTGACCTGCAGCGTCTCGCGGTTGAAGCGCGCCCCGTGGCACACTTCACAAGGAACGTATACATCCGGCATGAACTGCATCTCAATGCGCAGCTGACCCTGACCCTGGCAGGCTTCACAGCGCCCGCCGTGTACATTGAACGAAAATCGCCCTGGTTTATAGCCGCGGATTTTGCTCTCCGGAAGCTCGGCGAACAGGCTGCGCACGTGATCGAACAAGCCCGTGTAAGTTCCCGGGTTGGAGCGCGGTGTGCGGCCGATGGGATTCTGGTCGATATTTATCACCTTGTCGAGGTGTTCCAATCCCAGGATATCATCGTGATCACCGGGTTTCGTGTGCGCTCGGTTCAGAGAACGAGCCAGCGCTTTGTACAGGATTTCCACCATCAATGTGGACTTACCCGAACCTGAAACGCCGGTGATGCAGACCAATTTGCCGAGTGGTATCCCCACATTTAAATTCTTCAAGTTATTCTGGCGCGCCCCGACCACCCGGATTTGTTTGCCGTTCCCTACACGTCGATCATCAGGGATGGGCACTTTAAGTTTTCCAGTCAGGTATGCTCCGGTTAACGAATCCTTGCATTTTAATATCGTTTTCAGGGGACCCTCACACACAACTTCCCCGCCGTGCTCTCCCGCCAGCGGTCCCAGGTCGAGCACCCAATCTGCAGTGCGGATCGTATCCGCGTCATGTTCAACCACCAGTACCGTGTTTCCCAGGTCGCGCAGCCCTTCTAATGTGCGCAGCAAACGGTCATTGTCTCTGGGGTGCAGCCCGATAGAAGGCTCATCCAGCACGTACAGCACACCCATCAAGCGCGACCCAATTTGAGTCGCCAGGCGGATGCGCTGCGCTTCGCCGCCTGAAAGTGTGGCCGCTGAACGGCCTAGGGTCAAATAATCCAGCCCTACATTCACCAGGAAGCCCAACCTGTCCGTGATTTCCTTCAGGATGCGTTCCGCGATGAACTGCTGGCGTTGGTTGAGTGGGGTGTCGTCAGCGCCCAGGGTATGTACCCACTCCAATGTCTTTAGCACTGGCCAGTGGGTGACCTCGATGATATTTTTTTCGGCAATCGTTACCGATAATGCCTCACTACGCAGGCGGGACCCATTGCAGCTCGGGCAAACCTGTTCGCTCATATACTCCGAGAGCTTGTCGCGGATGTATTCGGAGTTTGTCTCCCGGTACCTGCGCTGCAGATTGCTAATCACGCCCTCAAAAGTGGTCTGGAATGTCGCTTCCCGGCCATCCCGGTTCTTGTAATGGACAGTAATCCGCTTGCCCTTCGAACCGTACAGCACCTTGTCAATCTGTTCTTTCGATAATTCTATAACCGGTACGCTCAGGTCAATTTTATAGTGATTAGCCATCGCCTTCAGCGCCTGCCAGTAGTATCCCCCTCTTCGCGGTCCGCTCCATTCAGAGACCACAATCGCCCCTTCGTTCAATGAAAGCCCTGTATCAGGTATCAGCAGCTCGGGCGCGATCTCCAAAGTGCCTCCCAAACCCTGGCATTCAGGGCATGCGCCGTGCGGGGTGTTAAAAGAGAACGTGCGCGGTTCGATCTCGGTTAACACAGACCCGTGTTCCGGGCAGGCCAGGTGCTCAGAAAACTGGATATCCACCCCTGCAACCGCGCTGTCCTGAATTTCCTGCTCCCCGTTATCTTCATCCAATTCAGGTCGATCTTCGTGGGGCGGATTCATCCAATGCACCGTCAGGTACCCATCTCCAAATTTCAACGCCGTCTCTATCGAATTCGTCAGGCGCGAACGGACTGCGCCAGATTCCTCATCATCTTCCGCCTTGCGGATGATCAAACGATCGACAACCGCTTCAACCGTATGGATTTTATAGCGGTCCATCTTGATTTCTTCATCCAGTTCATATACCACCCCATCGACCCGCGCCCGTACAAACCCGGCTTTCTGAATCTCCTCCAGAACGGCTTTGTGCGTACCCTTTCTTTCCCGCACCAGAGGTGACAGGATCAATATGCGCGCCCCATCCGGAAGTTCTTCAACTTTATCCACGATCTCCTGGGCGGATTGGCGGGTTACTTCCCGTCCGCACTTTGGGCAGTGGGGAATCCCAGCGCGCGCATACAGCAGGCGCAGGTAATCATAAACTTCGGTCACCGTCCCCACAGTAGAGCGCGGGTTATGCGAGGCACCCTTCTGGTCAATCGACACCGCTGGTGACAGGCCCTCGATATAATCGACATCCGGTTTATCCATCTGGCCCAGGAACTGCCTGGCGTACGCGGAAAGTGATTCGACATAACGCCGCTGCCCTTCCGCGAAGATCGTGTCAAACGCCAGGGATGATTTGCCCGATCCAGAAAGCCCGGTAATTACCACGAATTTATCGCGCGGGATTTCGACATTGATGTTCTTCAGATTATGCTCACGCGCTCCAACCACACGAATAACGTTTTTTGACATATTCCGATTATCTAGCCAGTTTCATTATTTGACGATCGAAAAATTTTTGATAGTTTCTTGCGGTGATTCACAGCAAACCAGGGACCTGCTATTATAGCACAAATGTTTTATTTATTCACAAAAACGCTGTAAATCAGACAGCAAACTTATATTATACCAATTTGGGTTTTTATCCAGAATCCCCTTAACAAATATACTTACTATCGATTAGAATCGGACATACAATTCTCGCTGATTTTTACTATTCGACAAAATAACATGAGTTTATTCAAGAAAATCTCCGGTATGTTATCCTCGTCCAGCAATGCTGGTGATGATCATAACCTTTGGGTTTCAGTAAAATGCGGCCGCTGCGGTGAAATCATCTGGGCGCGTATCGATCTGCGCAACGATTTGAGCATCGATTACGGCGATAACGGCGGTAAAACAAACTACATCTGCCGCAAAACTTTGATTGGAGAAGGGCGCTGTTTCCAGAGGGTTGAGGTAAAGCTTACCTTCGATAAGAACCGGCAGCTGATTGATCGGGGCATCAGCGGCGGGGATTTTGTGAACGAACCAGAATGAACAGGAATAGTACAGATATGAGTAACCTTAATCCACTTTGGAAAATATTCGTCCCAATCACGGTCTTCGTATTGGCTGTGTCGCTGGCATGTACCCTGTTCGGAGGTTCCATCGAACAGGAGAATATCAAGAGCACCCAGACCGCCCTGTCACAAACCGCTCAGGCTATGGAAACAGCCGCTGCTCAACCAGCGCAGACGCAATCTCCGGAAGTGACGCAGCCCCCTGAGGAAACACAGCCTCCGGAGGAAACACAGCCCCCTGAGGAAACGCAGCCGCCTGAACCTGAGCAGCCCGAAGAGACCGAACCGCCTTCAGAGTCGAGCGAACCGACCATCAGCGCCAGCGTCAACACAAACTGCCGCGAAGCTCCTAGTCAGGATTTTGAGATCATCGGTTATTTATTAAAAGGTCAGACTTCCGTCGTGATTGGGACTGAACCATCCGGTAATTGGTGGGAGATCGTAAACCCTGATAACCCCAACCAAACCTGTTGGGTGTGGGCTCAAACCACAACTGTTTCAGGAGATACAAGCGATGTGCCTGAGAAAGAACCGCCTCCGGTGCCTGATGTACTGGTCGGCGTGAGTTTCGCTGCGGTCAATATGTGCGGCCCGGACCCGGCTTTAATCTTCCAGGTAAATAACGGCAGTCATGTGGAATTGAAGTCGCTCGGACTGCTCATCGAAGACTTAACCGAAGGTGATACTGTCTTTGGACCAGCTCAGCACAATTCGCCCTTCCTGGTTTCAGCCAGCAACTGCCCTCCCGGCGCTTCCGTTTTGCCCGCCGTTTCGACCGGGTTCGTGGGCGGAAAGGTGAGCAGGCAGAGCCTGCCGGGTGCTATGATGCGCGCTTTTGTCAAATTATGCTCTTTGGATAATCTGCAGGGCGCATGCAACGAGCAATCCATCCAATTTGTGATGCCCTCGCCCTGATACGATTGGGATAGATATATAAAATAGAAGTAGGGCAAGTTGCCAACTTGCCCAACACACTTCCGCTCAATATTGCTGTACAAAATAATTCAAAAATCCCGCAAGATTTCGTCCTGCGGGATTTATTCTTTATTCGTGGTTTGCGCTGACCACATCCAGTTCTTCAGCGGGTATTGCCTCCCCATCCTGACGGAAGACCAGCTTGTTTTCCTCTTCGTCCACATCGACAAGGATAATAACCCCCTCCTGGAACTCGCCGGATAACAGGCTGACCGATAATGGGCTCTCAACATTTTTCTGCAGCGCCCGTTTCAGCGGTCGTGCGCCAAATGCAGGATCAAAACCTTCACTCGCCAGCCATTCGCGTGCCTGCTCGCTCAGTTCTACAACCAGGCCGCGCTCACTCAAACGCTCCTTGATCTCCAGCATCTGCAGGTCAACAATCATACTCATCTGCTCAATAGAGAGCGGCGAGAATGTGATGATCTCATCGATACGGTTAAGGAATTCGGGGCGGAAGGCGCCTTTCAGCGCTTTGGTGATTTTTTCCTGTTCCTGGCTGATCTCACCATCTGCACCATCCTTCAGGAATCCCAGGCTGCCTGCCTTACGCACATATTCGGTGCCCAGATTGCTGGTCATGATCAAAACTGTGTTGCGGAAATCAACAATGCGTCCTTGTCCGTCTGTCAAACGTCCATCGTCCAGGATCTGCAGCAATGCGTTCCAAACCTCCGGATGGGCTTTCTCGATCTCGTCAAACAGGATTACCCTGTAAGGCCGCCGCCGGACAGCCTCGGTCAACTGCCCGCCTTCTTCGTATCCGACGTACCCCGGGGGGCGCCGAACAAGCGTGAAACAGAGTGCTGCTCACGGTATTCGCTCATATCGATGCGCACAAGTGCATCCGGATCGTCGAACATAAACCAGGCCAGCGCCTTGGCTAACTCGGTCTTTCCAACTCCAGAGGGGCCAATGAAAATAAACGAACCGATCGGGCGTTTGGGATCTTTCAAACCCGAACGTGCCCGCCGGATGGCGTCCGATATTGCCGCAATCGCCTCATCCTGACCGATAATTCGTTCGTGCAGGCGCTCTTCCATTTGCAGCAGTTTCTCGGCCTCGGTCTCTAACATCTGGCTCATCGGGATACCCGTCCACTGCGCAACTACCTCGGCAATATCCTGGGCGTCCACAAATTCATCCAGCTGGTGCTCAGTCTCCCACCTATCACGTTCATTGTGAAACTCTTCCTCTAACCGCAGGCGTTCCGCTTTTTTCTGTGCGGCGCGTTCGTAATCCCGTTCATTTCCGGCCTGCTCCTCTTCCGCAGTAAGGCGGTCGATTTCGCTCTTGGTCTCTTTCAATTCTGGCGGGAGTGAATACAACGCCACTCGCAACTTTGCAGCGGCTTCATCTATCAGGTCGATCGCTTTGTCAGGCAGGTGGCGGTCAGTAACATAGCGAGCCGATAATCGGGCGGCATCAACCAGCGCCTCGTCAGTAAAACGCACTTTGTGGTGCGCTTCATAGCGGTCGCGCAACCCCTGCAGCATCAGAATTGTGTCCTCAACGTTGGGTTCTTCAACAAAGATCGGCGCAAAACGTCGTTCCAACGCGGCGTCCTTCTCAATGTGTTTATGGTACTCGTCCAGAGTTGTAGCGCCCACACACTGCAGTTCACCCCTGGATAAGGCTGGTTTGAGCATGTTTGAAGCGTCCATTGCGCCCTGCGCCGCGCCTGCCCCCACCACGGTATGCAGTTCGTCAATAAACAGGATGATCTCACCTTCCGATCGTTCGATCTCTTCCAGGGTGGCTTTCAACCGTTCCTCAAATTCGCCCCGGAAACGCGACCCGGCAATCATAGCGCCCAGGTCGAGCGCAAGCACCCGCTTTCCGGCCAGAATCTCGGGCACATCATTGGTAGCAATCTTCTGTGCTAACCCTTCCACGATGGCGGTCTTTCCCACACCGGCTTCTCCAATCAGTACCGGGTTATTCTTCGTTCGCCGGGATAGAATCTGGATCAGGCGCAGGATTTCCAGAATCCCTGCCGATTACCGGGTCCAGCTTTCCTTCCCGGGCCAATTTTGTCAGATCGCGCGAGTACTTTTCTAATGTACGGTAGCGTGTCTCAGCTTGCGGATCGGTGACTCGCTGGCCACCGCGGATTTGCTTTATCGCATCATAAACGCGCTCGCGGGTGATCCCTGCCCCTTCCATCAGCTTTGCAGCCGGGGTGCTGCGTTCACTCAAGATCGCCAGAAATATATGCTCGGTGGAAATGTATTCATCTTTGAGCTTGTTGGCTTCTTCGTTCGCCAGGTCAATAATACGTTTCACACGCGGCGTAATGAAGATCTGTCCCGCGCCGCCCCCGAAGATATTCGCCTTCGGACTAGTGCGCAGGATGTAATCCAGACGCTCTTTGAGTTCCTCGGCATCTACTTTTAATATGTCCAACAATTGGGGGACAACCCCCTGAGGCTGTTCGATCAGCGCCAGCAGAATGTGTTCTGTGTCGATCTGGTTGTGACCATAACGCTGGATGATTTCGGCAGCTCTTTGAGCGGCTTCTTGTGCCCGCTCGGTAAAACGATCGAATCGCATCATAATCGTATGTCCTTTTACTTTACTGAAAACTTTCGGTGCAATATTCTCGCCAATTCTTCAATAAAAGACGTTCCAATATGGAATTCCGTTAATATCGCTTTAGATAACCTGAGCACGTTCTGAAAGTATTATTGATTTTGTCTCGAATCGAAGGCGGAGTGATTTGACGATCGATAGATAGCGTACGCAGGCGTTAATACTGAGCTTTAAAATGGGGAAAATCTCACTCAGTTTTCCATTAAAACTGTGATTTCAAAATCTAATTTGACGGAGTGATTATAACATTCAGGCAATTAATACAGCGCAAGCGTGGTGTAAGAAATATATATAAAATTGGGTAGAACGAGGTTTGTGGTGAAATGTGGTTTGTGTTTGTGAGAGGCCAGGTACCGAAGTGGAATAATCATCGAGCCGCTGTCCTGTAGGCGTTACCAAGCTGTTATTAGCGGGAGGGAACATGGCAGCGGTATCTTCAATCCCCAACGACAACCAATTTAATACCTACTTTATTCACCCGCGTGGATCTATCATCACATCATCTCTTTATTTTCAAAATCCAAATTTTGCCCCCCGCGGGTTCGCCAGCAATTGATATCTGGTTATCTCATCAATGTTAAGTTCAAATATCTTTGTTACCTTATCAACCCGCGGGGGGTTGCCTGGACAAACGAAACAACATCCGGATTTACTTCATTACTCAATTCCCCCCGACAATTTTATTGTTGCTTTCTTGTAAAATCAAGTCCTCTTTGGGATTATGTTTCAAACAAATTATCTTGAATTGGCGGCAAATTTCAGGAATCAGATTAATCTCAATATAAATCTTTTCAGCGATTGAAGGGCAGAAAGTGTTCTCCCACTTGTGATAACCCTGCGCTTCAACAAGGATACTAAAGCACTCACCGCCCTCCACCGGTAGGTTAATGGGTGGTTTTACATCAAAATAATAGTCTTCTTCGCCGTCCGGCTGTGATGCAAAAGCAGGGCTGACCGAAATATTCACATTATCGATTTGAAATTTGGTGATATGGTCAGCGATTTCAACAATTCGAATATCAGCCCCTTTCTGGAAGTTTCGGAAGGTTCCCACTATCAGCACGATCAGCATAATAAAAGCGACGAACCTGATTACATAAATCGAGAAGTTTGATTTTTGTAAAGGTTCTTCCGTAATGTCTTCAGTCTCTACGTCAAATAAATAATCGTTCATATAGCTTTAAGCGAGATGTCCAATTTGCGCCAGTCAAGACGGCCATATTTTATCAAGCTTTAAAAATTTTGCGTTTACCTAGAGACGGAATGTTTTCAATTTGCCCCCTTATTTACCCGGATAACCTTCCAGATCGTTTTCAATGAGAAATGGAATCAGAAGTCATGGTTGGTGTTGTTGTATTGGTTGGGGTTAAGGTGACCTGTAAAATATATATCTGGGGAATCCAGCCCACACGCCCTTCTTCATCCTGCACCTCCACCCATACAAGACCATCCACAACTTCTTTTCCATACAGCACGGTCAGAGGCTGTCTGGCGCGCAGGACCGCAATTTCTGGGCCCCCAGGCGACTGCCTCAAACGCAAACCCGGTATTGTGTAATTGGCCGCCTCGGCCAGTGCAGACGTGGGTGTATTCGTCGCAGTTGCTGTGTGTGTTGGTGTTGCTGTGGGCGTATTGGTGTTGGTGGGAGTAGGTGTTTGCGTAGCTCTGCGGGTAGGCGTACTGGTTTGGGTTGGGCTCGGTCCCGGCGTGAACGTTTTTGTTGCTGTTGCGGTAGGGGTATAAGTCGGAAGCACCAACGGATCAAGCTTCTCTGCCAGAATTTCACTGATAAGAATTGAAACCGGCATATCCAGGCGTTCCGATAAAGCGTACTGCAGATTAACGCTGTCCTCATATCGCAGCCGTCGGAAGGTGCGGATTACGATATCCAGGTTTATTGTACCGTCCAGTTCTTCCGCAGTCCACTCTACCAGTTCGGCGCCCTCAATATTTCCAACCTCTTCAACAACAACTGACTCCAAAAAGCGGTTCTGTGTGGCAGATTGAAACAATTGGTAGCTGAAATAACTGAGCGAGACCAGCAGCACAGCCGTCAGCAGGGCAGAAATCATCAGGCTGCGCGGTACCCGATCCTGGCGCCTGGTCAAAGGGCCTCGAAATCCCAGGCTGAAAAATACCAGGGTTGATGCAAAAGTGATGGTAACTGCGTTGGTTATAAAAAGCAGGGCAGCCCCGCCAGCCACGTCCCAGCGGCCCACTGCCAAACCGATACCAATCGTACAAAGGGGTGGCATGATCGCGGTTGCGATAGCAACGCCTGGCAGGGCGGCGGATATCCCTGGCATTGCCAGCGCAAAAGCCGCCGCTGCACCGCCAGCCAGGGCAACTCCCAGGTCGATTGGTCCGGGCGTCACACGTGACAAGACTTCCCCGGGCAGTTCGTAAAGCACTACAAACGGCAGATTCTTATTTATCCACGCGAATATAAAAGCAATTATGACCGCCACAACAGCCCCGCGAATGACAGATGAAAGGCTGTCGCGCAGCAATTGCCCATCTCCCGTTATCGATGCCAGACCCAACCCGATCAGAGGCGACATCAACGGCGCAACCAGCATGGCTCCAATGATGATGGCAGGCGAGTCCACCAGCAGACCCTGGGTGGCAATTATGCTGGATAATACCACCAGCATAAAGTAACTGAAATCCGGGCGCGAGTCATCTCTCAGCTGAATGCGCACATCAGAGCGCTGCTCCTTGCTGATTGGTTTAACAATCTTGCGCCTCTGGTAGCGGATGCGGGAGAAAAAAGATAATTTTGGCGGTTTATCGCTCGATGCAGGCATAGTTAGTTCAGGGATTAATTTTATCGCTTTATTATTATATAGCAAGATGGATGCCAAAACCCTTCAGATTGGGGAACATTTCTTAATTATTGGACGTCATTATTTCAGGCCTGGAAGATGCAACGATTATATTTGGATAATTTGTGAAACTCCAGGTAAAATTAAATAAAATTGTACAAATTAAAGTAAGGAGTAACCTATGCGAAACAAAATTTTAGTCCCAGTTAGTTTAATGCTGTTTGCAGTTGTGCTCAGCGCCTGTTCGGGCGTGGCGGCTGCCAAAGCGCCCTCTTCCGCCAGTCTCGCTGAAGGGGAATCACCCCCACGTACCATCGCGGTCACAGGCAGCGGAAAAACGGTTCTAACGCCGGATATCGCTTACATCAACGTCGGCGTCCAGACTGAAGATAAAGACGCTTCAAAAGCGGTTTCCGAGAACAACCAGCAGACCCAGGACGTGATAGATGCACTAACGGCTTCCGGAGTGGCGGAAAATGATATCCAGACCACAAATTTTAATATCTACCCGCGCCAGGATTACGATCCCCAGGGTCAGCCCACCGGAGAGATTACCTATATCGTTACCAATACGGTTTATGTGACCGTGCGCGATCTCGACCAGATCGGTGAATTGCTCAACTCTGCGGTAGCCGCAGGAGCAAACACCATCCACGGCATCCAATTTGACGTCGATGATAAGACCGAAGCCCTCTCGGAAGCGCGTGCATCAGCGGTTGAAAACGCTGAAACGATTGCGCAGGAATTAGCCGTCGCGGCAGGCGTTACCCTGGGTGAGATTCAGAGCATCAGCACATTCACCGGAGGCTACCCATCCCCGATGTTTGAAGGTCGCGGTGGTGGCGGCGCAAACATCATGGCGGATGCGCCTGTTCCGATTTCAGCCGGCCAGATGATCGTTACTGTCGAGGTTTCTGTAATCTATTCGATCGAATAGAGGACTTCAAAGTAGCCATCACAAATTCCGCTTAACATTAACCATCCAATCCCGCGGGTGTGGATCGTTTGTATCCCCCGCGGGTTATCACATATACAACCCGCTGTGGTTTGTCACATACCCCCTGCGGGTTGTTAATCTATTCTCTCAAACACCGATTCCAACGCCCAAGACGATAGGCCATATATAGCTCTTTAAACCCGCGGGGGGTTGTCCTAGGTAATATCCCCCGCAAGCCGTTATTCCCAATCACACCACCCTTCCCTGCGTGGTATGATTATGTTTCAGAAATAGATAAATTTTCTCCAGCCAGCGTTAATATACTACCAGTCACACTGAAACGACACCCTTAACCCCTATCCCCTATTCCACCCACAATGCACATTAATCTCGCTCTCGCCCAAATTAACACCCACCTTGGAGATGTAGAATCCAACCTGGAAAAACATCTCTCCCTGATCGAGAAAGCCCTCGCTGTAGGAGCGAACCTGGTTATCTTCCCTGAACTCTCCCTCACCGGATACTCGCTGCAGGATTTGGCTTCAGCAGTCGCCATCAAACCGACTTCAAATGATCCTATCTTCGCCAGGCTGCTTGAAGCCAGTCAAAATATCGATCTGGTAGTGGGGTTCGTAGATGAGGATACCCGCCATCGCTTTTTTATCGCCTCCGCTTACCTTTCAAAAGGCAGCATCCTGCACATCCACCATAAAGTTTATCTGCCTACCTACGGGCTTTTTGATGAAGGGCGCTTTTTTGCCTGGGGTGATACAGTCCAGGCTTTTGACACCCAATTTGGAAGAATGGGAATCCTGATCTGCGAGGACTTCTGGCATGCTTCCCCACCTTATTTGCTGTGGTTGGACGGCGCCGATATTATGCTTTTGGTTTCTGCTTCACCCGGCAGAGGCATCAGCCGGGAACCGACCCTGGAATCCGCACGCTGGGTTGAGCGAATTAACCAGGCTTATGCCAGCCTGTTCACAACTTTTGTGGTGCATTCTAACCGGGCTGGTTACGAAGACGGGCTCAACTTCTGGGGAGGATCGACCATTTTTGATCCCAAAGGGCATCTAATTGTTAAGGGTCCCTACCACCAGGAGGATTTAGTAGTTTCCAGCATCGACCTGAACAAGCTCCACCGCACCCGGGCGCGCCTGCCGCTGTTGAGGGATGAACGCACAGCCCTGGTGATCCGCGAGATGAACAGGATCATGGATAACGGCGCACAGGTAAACCGTTAATTCAATAATATAAATCGGGAGGTATATTACGCATTGAATATTACTGGTATCGTTCGATCGAAATTATTCATTATCGCCCTGCTGATTACTTTAATCGCTGTCATTCCTGGGGAAGTTCTCGCTTCGAGCCAGGATCCGGATCAGGAAGGTAATTTTGTAATCATCGGCCAGCTGCTTGACGAACAGGATCAACCTGTTGAGGAAGCCGTTGTAACCGCGGTCACCCAGGATGGGGAGCAGATTGTGGCGGAGACAGAAAGCCTGGAGGACGGCACCTGGCGTCTCCTTCTAATTGAAGTGCCTTCGGGAGAAATGCAAATCACTATCGAACACCCGCGCTTCAACCCACAAATCGTGAGTTTAAAAGTTGAAGAATTAAACGATCTCGACAATATCGGCCTTTACCGTGTCGGTGAAATCATACTCAATAGAGATATCAACGCTGGGTTTTGGGCTGCCACGTTGATCTTTTTGGGAGTCTTACTCCTGATCGCGTTCGAAAAACTGCACAGCACCACTGCCGCATTAGCCGGTATGTCAGTCGTATTTATCATCTCTTATGTGGGTGGCGTCTTCGATCCAGGCTTCTTTATATTCAGTTTCGAACGCGGTCTCAGTTATATTAACTGGGAAGTAATCTTCCTGGTGATGGGTATGATGATCATCGTCGCCATCATCGAAGGTACCGGCATCTTCCAATGGATGGCTTTCCAGGCATACCGTTTGAGCCGCGGCCGCAACTGGCTATTAATCCTGATATTAATCGCCATAACCGCGGTTGCTTCTGCCTTGCTGGATAATTTCACCACCATGCTGCTCATGGTGCCCATCAGTTTGCAGATCGGTTTAGCAGTGGGTATAAATCCGCTGGCATTGATCATCCCCGAAATACTGGCCTCCAACGTAGGTGGAATCAGCACATTGGTCGGCACCCCAACCAATATCATCATTGGAGCGCATGCAAAAATTAGTTTTACAGATTTTCTGGTAAACCAAACCCCTGGGGTGATAGTCGCCCTTATCGCCCTATCCGCATACATCCTGTTCCATTACCGTAAAGAATTCTTTAAAGAAAGCTCTGCAATTTCTCCAGCGCTTTACGAACGCCTGGAGGAGAATGCCCGCTTGGACGACCCGCAGAGCTTGTGGAAATCTGGTGTCGTATTTATCCTGGTAATTTTTGGCTTTATTCTGGGAGAGAGCGTCCACCTCTCACCTGCTGTTCCAGCAATGATCGGCGCCACAGCCCTGCTCATATGGCTGCAGCCCGATGTCCACAAGATGATCATCGCCGTGGACTGGACCACCCTGGTCTTTTTTATGGCGCTGTTTGTGGTTGTCGGCGCCATTCAGGAAGTTGGTTTGTTGGGTTTAATCGCCACTGGGATGGCATCCGTGATTGGCGACAACCTGCCTTTGGGTGTATTCATGGTCGTATTCGGCGTCGGCACAATATCCGTTGTAGTCGCCAACATCCCCCTGGCAGCTGCAATGCTGCCCATTGTTGATTTCCTGACCGTATTAATTCCAGGTGCTGACAGCAAGGTGCTGTTCTACGCGCTTTCAATGGGCACTGCCATGGGCGGCAACGGCACCCTGATCGGCGGGGAAGCTAACCTGGTGACTGCTGGAATAACAAACCAGACCAGTACCCCAATCACCTTTAAAGAATTTCTGAAAGTTGGCCTTCCAGTAACTTATATTACCCTGACGATAGGATTTCTTTGGCTGCTGATAAAGTTCTAAAGCAGTACAATCTAAGGAGAAATCGATGAACACTAAAATATTGTGCCTGACACGCGGCGGCGAAGGCAGCTATCCAAACCAGGATGGCGCAATCGCTATCGCTAAGGAACGCGGACAGGATATCATGTTCCTGTACATTTCGAATATTGAATTCCTCGACCACACCGCCGCGCCAAAAGTGATTGACATCGAAGCGGAGCTTGACGAGCTGGGTGAATTTATGCTAATAATGGCCCAGGAACGAGCCAGCAACGCCGGTGTTACCGCTAAAACATTAGTCCGGCGGGGTTTTTTCCGTGAGGTGCTCTCCGATGTTATTGAAGAAAATAACTTCGAGACCGTTATCCTTGGTTCTTCTTCCGGAGATACCGGTATCATTGATGAGGATTTGCTTCATGAGGTCACCTGCGAAGTCCATCAAAAATACGAAATCGAGTTTATCATCTTGTTTGAAGGAAATATTTTGAAGACCTACCAGGTTGAAACAGGCGCTGAACTAGAGCAGGAAGAAGGTAAAGATGATTGACCTGGATATAAACCCGGATCTAGCACGCAAGATTTTAACCGGGTTTCTGCATACGGAGATCACACGCGCCGGTTTTTCGAGGGCGGTTATCGCCCTATCTGGTGGAATCAATTCGGCATTAAGTTGTTATCTGGCTGCTGAGGCGCTCGGCGCCGAGAATGTGCTCGCTATTCCTATGCCGTACAAATCCTCTTCTCAGGATGCTCTCGATCACGCCCAATTAGTGATTAACGACCTGGGAGTGCCTTCTTTGACCATCCCGATTACTGATATGGTTGAACCGTATTTCAAACGTTTCCCGGAAGCGGACAATGTGCGGCGCGGCAATGTTATGGCGCGCGCCCGTATGATCGTACTCTATGACCAGTCTGTAGCTTTTAATGGACTGGTGATCGGTACGGGTAATAAAACAGAAATATTATTAGGATACACAACCCTGTATGGGGATTCCGCATGCGCACTCAATCCAATTGGTGATTTATATAAAACCCAGGTGCGCCAGCTTGCCCGGGGTCTCGGTGTGCCGTCGGTGATTGTCGATAAACCACCCTCAGCAGACTTATGGCCCGGACAGACCGATGAAGGTGAATTAGGTTTTACATACGAGCAGGTCGACCAATTGCTCTACTTGATGGTCGATGAACGCTACCGACTTGAGGATTGTATCGAGGCAGGAATTCGATGCGGAATTCGTAAAGGTGGTTATTGAACGGGTTCGCCGCACTCATTTTAAACGCATTATGCCTCCGGTCGCCAAATTGAGCAACCGCACCGTTGGCTATGATTTCCTTTACTTGCGAGATTGGGGGACGTGATAAAATTGGATCCCGTTTAATTTTTAAGGTTCAGGGATTCCCATTCTTTCAGTAATTCATCCATTTCGGTCTGTATTTGCAGGTATTTCTTCCCCAACTCCTGGACTTCAGCATGATTATCGGGAGGATTTTCAAGCATTCGCGTGATGATCGCTAATTCCCCTTCCAATCTTGTTATTTGCGTTTCGACTTCTGCTAACCGTAGACGCCGCTGCCTATCCAACTTTGTAATGGAGCCGGCCTGTTTTCTGCTGCCTGATTTCTTAGTTTTCGTGGAGGGTTCAGCTGCCTGTATTTGTTGAGCTTTCTGCTCTAAATACGCATGAAGCTGGCTGTACGTCCCATTAAACACCTGCAGTTCAACCTGGTAGGGTTGAATCTCCCATATCTGGGTTCCCAGCGCATCTATCAAGTACCGGTCGTGTGATACTAACAGCATCGTGCCTTGATAAACGCTGAGCACCTCTTGAAGGATCTCCTGGGAGGGAATATCCAGGTGATTGGTCGGTTCATCCAGCAGCAGCAAATTTGCGTTGGATAACGCCAGAACAGCCAGCGCTAATCGTCCCCGCTCCCCTCCAGACAGCGTACCCACCTTTCTGAACACGTCCTCTCCGCTGAACAGGAAGCGCGCCAGGTATTTTCTTATCTCCGCCAGGAGCATACCAGGCGCTTTGGCTTCCACCTCTTCGACCAGCGTTTTTTTCGCATCCAGATCTTCATGGGCTTGCGCGAAATATCCAATCCTTAAACTTGCTCCCAGGATGACTTCACCCTCTAACGGCGGCAACTGCCCCAGCAGGGTTTTCAGAAAGGTTGTTTTTCCAGCCCCGTTAGGACCGATCACAGCCGCGCACTCCCCCAGCTTTAGCAGTAAGTCCGGCGCCCGAAATAACGGTTTTCCTTCGTCTGCATACCCAATCACCAAATCGCTCGTGCGGATCACCAGTTCGCCTGAACGGTGGGCTGTTTTGAGGTTCATGCTCAAGTGCGGCGGCCGGTTAGAAGGTTCTTTCATGGCGTGAATACGCCGCTCTACTTCAGGAAGTCCCATCGGATGTTCCGAGATAACCGCTTGCTGGCTGATCTCGGCCCAACTTTTACCCATCACCCCCTCCAAACCCAGGCTTTCAATCGCCTGGACCTCGCGGCTCAATCGTTTTAGTTTTCCTTTGGCATGCTGCGTCCTCTGGCTGGCGATATTGCGCTTGATATAGTCCAACTCCTTCTCCAGGCGCTCTCTCTCAGCGTTGTAGGTCTGGCGACGTTTTTCCCATCGTTCCTGGCGCTGTTTTACATAGGCGCTGTAGTTACCACGGTATAACTCCAAACTAGTGGCGCTCATCTCCCAGATCGCTTTTACTACTTTATCTAAGAAATACCGGTCGTGAGAAACGAGCAGTACTGCGCCCTCCCATTTTTCAAGGTAGTTTTCCAACCATTCAACAGCCGCGATATCCAGGTGATTGGTAGGCTCATCTAAAACAAGTAAATCGGGTCCGGACAGAAGCAGGCGCGCTAGTAATGCCCGTGTGCGCTGCCCTCCCGAAAGTTGGGCCAGTGATCTTGAATAATCCCGCTCTTTAAAACCTAATCCGGTCAGTATCCTTCGGATGCGGGTTTCATAGGTATAACCGCCGTTGTGTTCGAATGCTTGCTGCAGCCTTCCATACTTTTCCATCACTTCTTCAGGAAGGTTCGGATCGCCTAATTCGGATTCCATCCGGGCCAATTCCGCCTCCTGCTGGAGCAGTTCAGAAATGGCTGACAGACATTCCTCCCATAATGTGTGCGTAGCCTCAAATCCAGCTTCTTGCGGCAGGTATCCAGTCTTTAATTTTTTTGCAGTAGTAATTTTCCCGGCGCTTGCCTCGTCCAACCCTAACAGGATGCGCAGCAAAGTCGTTTTTCCGATTCCATTGGGTCCGACAATCGCGATGCGCGCCGCTTGCGGGATATCTAAATTAATGCCGGAAAAAATATCATCCGCGCCAAAGGATTTTGCCAGGTCTACTGCCGATAAGATGGACATTGTTAAAAGTCGAAAATAGGCTTATTAGGTTTGGATTAAGCTTGATTGCGCCGCAATTATACCGTGTTATAATCACGCCGCTTCCGGTCGTTTTTGGGCTTTTATATCGGATGATGGTCAATAAAAATGGCACAAACTGACACGCAAGATATCGAAAAACCTGAACCTAAGTCCACCAGTTATCTGAGAATTGGGGTCCTGGTGGGATTCATCATCGCCGCAATCCTGACCGCTTATCTGACTTATGTGTCGTTCCGCGACTTCGTTGTCGCCTGGGAAATGACCGGTTTGCCCGGGATAAGCTTATCTGCTCCCACACCGGTTCCCGACGGCAGCGGGGTAGTGGTTATCCAGGATGCCGAAACACCGCTGCAGCCTGCTGATGGTCCACCTGCCCCTGAATGGGATGGCGCCCAAAGAATTTCCATGCTGGTCATGGGCCTGGATTATCGCGATTGGTCTGCTGGCGAGGGTGCTCCTCGCACAGACACCATGATTCTGCTGACCATCGACCCGGTCAGCCAAACAGCGGGTATGCTCTCCATACCGCGCGACCTGTGGGTAAATATACCCGGCGGTTTTAACTACGGTCGCATTAATACCGCCTACCAATTAGGTGAAACTTATACGCTCCCCGGAGGCGGCCCTCAATTAGCCGTCGACACGGTTGAGGAACTGCTGGGCGTTCCGATCGATTTTTATGCCCAGGTGGACTTCGGAGCTTTTGTACGCTTCATTGACGAGATTTACGGCGTAAAAATAAATGTCCCGGAACGGATAAAAGTCGACCCGCTGGGTGACGATAACACCAAATGGCTTAAACCCGGCATCCAGAATCTTCCAGGTGATCTGGCCCTTGCTTATGTGCGTGCCCGAAAAACAGAAGGCGGTGATTTCGATCGCTCCCAAAGACAGCAGCAAGTCATCCTCGGCATTCGCAACCAGGTTCTTCGTCCAAAAATGTTCCCCTTGTTGGTATCAAAAGCGCCAGTTCTTTACAACGAGCTCTCTTCTGGTATCAATACAAATCTGAACCTCGACCAGGCAATACGATTGGGTTGGCTTGCCACCCAGATACCTGAGGGCAACATCAAACAGGCCTCAATCGCGGCGGATCAAGTGAATTTTGCCACCTCACCGGACGGCGGACAGGAAGTATTAAAACCCCTCACAGAAAAAATCCGCTTGCTGCGTGATGAAATCTTTACTGATTCAGGCGCAATCAGCCCCTCAGCCGCCAACATGGATCCAGCACAAGCCATGCAGGCCGAAAACGCCAGGGTCGCGGTATTGAACGGCAGTTATACTCCTGGGATTGCCGCCCGATCCACCGATTATTTGGGATCTCTGGGTGTAAACGTAACCCAGACGGACAACTCCGAAAAGGTAGCCCCGTATACCGAGATCACCTATTTCACAGGCAAGCCTTATACATTAAAGTTCCTGGTCGAATTAATGGCCATCGATCCGATCCGTATTTTCCATATAAATGATCCCGCCAGTCCGGTTGATATCTCTGTCACTCTCGGTGATGACTGGGTAAACAGCGGCAAGTTACCCTGATCTTTTTACCCGCTAACTAAATATTTCGAATATCGAGTGCGCTGAACCGGTTTATAATCGGTACACGATATAAACGCACGCAGCGCCACACTTGATATATGAAACTTGATTCCTTTAAATCGCTCACTGGTTCAATCGAGCGCATAACTTATTACAACCCTGAAAACGGATACAGCGTTATCCGTTTACGTCCGGATGCACGTAAAACCCCAGGCAAAGACCACCAGGGATTGGTAACCATCACCGGCAACCTTCCAGAATTATCAGTGGGGGAGCACCTCAAACTGCTCGGCAGATGGGTGGAGCACCCCAAACACGGACTGCAGTTCCAGGCAGAAAGGTGTGAACAAACCCTGCCGGCCACTGCTGCAGGCATCCGCCGATATTTGGGATCGGGTCTGATTAAAGGCATCGGTTCGCGGCTGGCAGAGCGCATCGTGGAGCAGTTCGGGATGGATACACTTGAAGTGATCGAAAATAAACCCGAACGGCTGCTTGAAGTCCCTGACATTGGAAAGAAGCGAGCCGAGCTGATCACTACAGCCTGGGAGGAACAGAAACAGATCAAAGAGATTATGTTATTCCTGCACAGTTACCAGGTCAGCACCAACCTTGCTGTGAAAATATACAAGCAGTATGGTGACCAGTCGCTGCAAGTCGTCCAAAGCGACCCCTACCAGCTGGCGCGTGACATCTATGGTGTGGGTTTTCAGACCGCTGACAAAATAGCCCAGGCATTAGGATTGCCTCCAGATCACCCATCACGCATAGAAGCCGGGGTCCTTTATAGTCTGAACCAGGCTGTGGAAGAAGGTAACGTGTTTTTACCTCAGGACCAGCTTACCCAGGCGGCCTCAGAACTATTGGAAGTCTCCGAAGACCTGATCCCTCCCACTTACAAGCGCCTCACCGAGTTCTAACGATATTGTCCCTGAAGTACTTACCATGCTTGAACCGCCCACTACCGCCGAACCGCAAAGTGATCCGGTTGTGCGTGAGAAACAGCAGCCGTACGGCCAACCGGTTATCTACCTGACTCCTTTCTATTACAGCGAAAAGGGTGTAGCCGAACGCATGCGTACCATGGCCAGCTCTTTCCCTACCAGATTGAGCGACATCCCGCCCGCATTTCTGGAGATCGACCCGTCACTGTCGCCAGAACAGGCTGGGGCTATTAAATCCGCCTTGAGCAACCCACTGAGCGTGCTCACCGGAGGTCCCGGTACAGGGAAAACCACAGCCATAAAAGCCCTCATCCACATCCTGGAGGCCGAACGAAAAAAGTATGCGCTGGCTTCACCCACGGGAAGGGCAGCCAAACGTCTATCTCAAGCCACGGACCGCCCGGCCAGCACAATTCACCGTTTGCTTTCCTATTCGCCAGGTGAAGGATTTAAACATAACGAAGAGAATCCCCTGCCGGTTGACATGCTGGTTGTAGATGAAGTGTCCATGATGGACCTGCTGCTGGCAAACCACTTACTGAAAGCACTCAGACCGGGAACGCACCTCCTTTTAGTGGGCGATATTGACCAGCTGCCCTCCGTTGGGGCTGGGGATTTCTTGCGGGATGTGATCGCCAGCGGAATTCCTGCTGTAACTCGTCTGAAAGTGATCTTCCGCCAGGCTGCAAATTCCCAGATCATTACCAACGCTCACCTCATAAATAGGGGGCAGATGCCCCGGTTTTCCGCACCCAAAGGTCATCCTAAGGATCAACCAGGTAGTGATTTTTTCCTTTTCACAGCCGAGGATGCCGAAAATGCGGCTGATTGGATATGTGAAATTGTATTGAACCGCATCCAGAAAACTTTTGGCTTCCACCCACGCAGGGACATCCAGGTCCTGTCTCCCATGTACCACGGCGCGGCCGGGGTAAGGATATTAAACGAAAGACTTCAGAACAGTCTCAATCCGGGTACAAAATCAAAAACTGAAAAATCCCTGTTCGGCGTTACATTCCGCCCCGGCGACAAATTGATGCAGATCAGAAACAACTACGATAAGGACGTGTACAACGGG
Organism: uncultured Chloroflexia bacterium; assembly: GCA_963753725.1. Classification (GTDB taxonomy): domain Bacteria; phylum Chloroflexota; class Anaerolineae; order Anaerolineales; family UBA4823; genus CAVWDI01. Next base: position 282,835 of record CAVWDI010000029.1, read on the forward strand.
GATATCGGGACATTGGGATCGATCGACCATACCGCACATACGCTGACCATCGACGTCGACGGCAAAAACATCCAATACGACTGGAGTGAAGCCGACCAGCTCGTCCTGGCATATGCAGTCACAGTCCATAAATCCCAGGGGTCTGAATTTCCGGTCGTGGTTGTGCCGGTATTAACCCAGCATTATCTCATGCTGCAGCGCAACCTTTTATACACTGCCATCACACGCGCCAAAAAACTGTGCGTGCTGGTTGGAAACAAGCGCGCCATTGGGATCGCGGTGGGCAACAATAAAGTCGCCCGCCGCTTTACCGGGTTAGAACTGCGGTTGAGGGGATTGTTGTAATAACCATCGGGTGTCGGTTTTCCATTAAGGAATATATCCCCAGACATACAAACCGGGGATATCCTTTAACCGATTAACACTTTATGATCGCCAGTAAATTCCAGGTCCCCCGCAATTTCCAACTTGCAGATCCCCCCGAAATCAGGTCAACTATTTCGGCTTTTAACTTTCCGACTGTTGTTTTTCCCACGCAGTCAACCAGGAATCGTACGCATCCGCCCGGTTGTCCTCATCCACCACCAGGACTTTATCTACCTCATCTCGATCCTTGATGAAAAAGGTGATCTGCTCTTTCCCATCATCTTCGATATCAACCGTGCAATCCACGGGTGTAATTTCATCGCGCAGGAAATGCCAACCGAAATGTGTCTCACAAGCAGGGTCCCAGCAATTACATGAGCGCCGGTCTAAAACGATTTTCATGTCTACCTCCAATAAGTAACAATAAGGGAAGATACCTCTTTATTCCCCCGGGGTTTCGGTTGGGCTTGATTTAGGCATCGTTTTACTTAGCGCTGCCGCCAATCGTCCCAACGCCTGGGCTTCCTGCTGAGTACCACCGTCGGCTAGCACACGCTGGGCCTGCTCGGCTACAGCCCGGTAAATATCCTCATCTCCAAGCAGCTCCAGGCGCGCTTTTGTCCGCACCATATCCTGGTTGGCTTCAAATGCAGACGCAATTACGAGCGCGATACTGATCCTTATAAATCTCTTTGAGAGAATCAGGCGGTGTATCCAGGTACTGGACGGGTTGGATCACCCAGGCGAACAACAATCCCAGGGCCAATCCGATTACGATCCCGGTCACCAGATATAAATTGCCTCGGTTTTCTTCATCCATTGTTTACATCTTCTTCCCAGGAGTTATTTTCAGCGTTTGTATCACCCATCGGGAGTCTCCAATACTTTCTGGAATATCTCCAACTCGTCCGCTAATTCACTCATCAATGTAAGGTCTGCATCGGTATATCCTTTTTCCTCCCCGAACGTGATAGCTTCATAGACGATCACATCTGGCGATTTGTCTCCCAGAAAAGCCAACCTTTCCAATGCCAAAGCCATATCCCCTTCTTCCTTGAAGGCTTCGGAAACCATGAGCACATAATCCGTTTTATAATCCACGCGCATTTTTGCGGGTGCGGTATCTGTGTATTCCACCGGATTTATAAACCATCCGTAAACCACACCGATCACACCGCCAATTACTATGGCAATTAGAAAGCGAACCCAACGAGACATGTCACTTGTATTTTGCCACAGACGTCCTTGCAAGGCAAGGGAACGCTTTGATACAGACGCAGTATCCGTACGATACATAATTACTCCAATAGAAATTCGCCCTTTTTAGTCGTGTTTCTTATCCAGGCGCAGACCACGTGGTCAATTCGATAACCGAAAGTATTGATTTTTACTTGCTTCACAATCAAATATCTTGTAAAATCATATATAATTTACACATATTGCACCTTCAGATCTGTTACACGTTTCTTGCCAGGGGAGGGACAAATTATGAACCTCATCAGAGTATCCGGTACCTCACGCACTTCAGCGGTAGCAGGTGCAATCGCCGGTGTATTTCGTGACAATCACCGCGCCGTAGTCCAGGCGATTGGAGCGATTGCTGTTAACCAGGCAGTCAAGGCGCTGGCACTCTCGAGATGTTATTTGGAAGAAGATGGATACGAGGTAATCTTCATTGCAGAATTTATAGACGTTGAGATTGATGATAAAATTCGGACAGCGTTAAGATTTACTGTAGAGGCACGCTAATTCAACAAAACAAAAGTAAGATTTTGTAAGACCAAAAACACCAGCTGTATCAAGGGAACAGTTAACGTCGGAGGATTATGATTTCCTGCGGCGTGTATTATTAATAAAAGAGATTGAGGCTTTTAATTGATCCGGCAAATTATCTCAATTGGGCTCTTGCTTCTGTGCTGCTCGCTTTCAGCTTGCGCATTGGATACGACCCCGCTTGCGGCTTCCAATCCCATAGAAGCCGACAAAACTATTCCCACCCACAGCATTCCAACAGCCAGGCGGCCCACCCACACCGCTGTAAATAACGGGGCCTCCCTCCCAACAGCTGTCAATTCACCTCCTGCAGAACCAACACCTATCCAGGGCACTGTAACCCCTGCACAGATCACACCAACCGGTGATAATCCGTCTTGCGTGGAAGAAAGCGGCAGGTTGGAACAAGGCAGGCTGAAATCCGCCCTGATGGGGGATTCACTTCAGTTCCAGGTGTACTTACCTCCCTGCTACGATGGAACCTCAAACCAGGCATATCCCACAATTTATTTACTTCACGGACAGGGTTATACCGAAAGCCAATGGGAACAATTGGGCGTGGTTGAAACATCGAATAAAATGATCGCCTCCAATGAAGTGTCGCCGTATATTATCGTTATGCCGCGCGAAATAGTTGGGACGAATTCCGAACGAAGTAATTTTGATCTGGTCCTGGCACAAGAATTAATGCCAACCATCGACAAAACTTACCGCACCATACCAGAGCGTGAATTTAGGGCCGTAGGTGGACTTTCGCGCGGCGCCGGTTGGGCGATTGAATTGGGTATAAACTTCTGGGACCTGTTTGGCGCGTTTGGCGCTCACAGCCCGGCCGTGTTAAACACGAATCCTGTCTCAATGAGCAATTTACTTGACGGGATTCCTTCGGATAAATATCCGCGCATATTCATCGATACAGGTGACAGGGAACCCCCATCGATCATAGAATCAGCCATCTGGCTGGGAGAACTGCTCAACCAAAAAGGAATTCCACATGAATGGTACCGATTTTCGGGGGTTCACGACGAAAGTTATTGGCGGGCGCACCTGGAAGTATATTTGCGCTGGTATTCCGGCAGTTGGTGAAGGCGACTGCGGCCTGAACTGCACCTGAAACGTTGGTGATATAATCGCTTACATGGCTCTAACCCCCGAAGAAGTTGAATATATCGCCGGCTTCAGCGCGCTGGAAATCAGCCCCGAAGAAAAAGAGATTTACCGCGAGCAGTTATCTGCAATCTTGGAATACGCCGCTCGATTGGGGGACTTGGATACCTCCCACATCCTCCCAACTTCCAGTGTGCTGGCCTCAGGTAATGTGCTGCGGCCAGATCAATCCAGACCTGGTCTTGGTCAGGAAAAGCTGATGCGCAATGCCCCCGAGGAGGACAACGGGCAGTTTCGCGTTCCCCCAATATTAGAATAATCCCGCTGAGCGCGTTTGCTGTACATGCACTATATCTGAGAACAAGCGCGGACCAACACAATAAGCTTGAAGATATTATCTAATTTCGCGAATTTAACCTAATCATGTAAAACGACAGGCTGCCAGACAATAAAACGTTCATGAGCGATCTCTCTAAACTGACCTTACAACAGATACGAACCGGTCTCAGGAACGGCGACTTCTCCAGCCGCGAACTAACTCAGGCCTACCTGGATAGAATCGAACGGCTGGAACCTCAATTAAAGACATTCATCACCCTGACGCCTGAAATTGCACTGGGGCAAGCCGAACTGGCTGACCAGCAGTTCGTAAAGTGGAGGGAGCAGCCCGGTGACGAACTGCCAGCTTTACTGGGTGTTCCCACAGCCGTGAAAGACGTGCTGTGCGTTGCAGATACGCGCTGCACGGCTGGTTCCCGCATATTAGAGAACTTTGTGCCCGCCTACAGCGCCACTGCCGTTGAGCGATTAAAACAGCAAGGGGTTGTAATCCTGGGCAAGACCAACACCGACGAATTCGCAATGGGTTCCTCCACTGAGAATTCAGCCTATCATACAACCCACAACCCGTGGGACACAAACCGGGTGCCGGGCGGATCGAGCGGCGGCAGCGCTGCCGCGGTCGCAGCCCAATTCGCTCCGATTGCATTGGGCACCGATACCGGCGGCAGCGTCCGCCAACCGGCATCTTACTGCGGCGTAACCGGTCTTAAACCCACATACGGGGCGGTGTCGCGCTACGGGTTGATCGCTTTCGGTTCTTCGCTGGACGTTGTCGGCGTAATCGGGAAAAACGTCCAGGACGTCGCTTTGACTTATTGGGGAATCGCCGGACATGACCCGCTGGATTCCACCACCTCCAATCGCCCTATCATTCCGATAAAATTGAATGCATCTCCCAAAGGTACTTTCTCCTCTATTCGCATCGGAGTACCGGCCGAGATTTTAAGCCGGGTATGCTGACAGCTGTGGAGGCGGCTGTCAGGGATGCAATTAAGCTCATGGCTGATTTTGGAGCACAAGTGATACCGGTCAGCCTGCCGCATACAGAGTGCGCGCTTCCGGTTTATTATCTGATCGCTCCGGCAGAGGCATCTGCGAACCTGGCGCGCTACGACGGTATTCGCTACGGAGCTCGAGTTCAGGGCGATACAATGTGGGACATTTTCTACCACACCCGCGGCACGAAGTTCGGCGCCGAGGTCAAACGGCGCATTATGCTGGGCACTTACGCCCTTTCGGCCGGATACTATGATGCCTATTACGGTCAGGCTCAAAAAGTTCGCACCTTAATCAAAAAGGATTTTGAACGCGTATTTGAAGACGTGGATATTATTGCCACGCCTACTGCCCCTACCACCGCATTCCGCATCGGCGAACACGTGGATGACCCATTGTCAATGTACCTGCAGGATATCTTCACCCTGCCAGCCAACCTGGCCGGCATCCCGGGGATTTCTTTTCCAGCTGGTTCAGACCAGAGCGGATTACCCATCGGAATTCAGCTTATGGCTTCCCCTTTTAGAGAAGATATCCTTTTCCAGGCGACCCACGCTTTCCAGCAAGTAACCGATTTTCATTTGAATACACCCAAATTTTAAAACGAGGGAAAACATGTTCTCATCACTGCCAGAAAACGCTTCAGAAATATTGGGTTGGGATTGGTCTCGGTTTGAACCGTATTATGAGCAATTGAACGATCGTCCTCTAAATTCAGATAATTTGTCCCAGTGGTTGCTAGATTGGACAAAGCTGAGTGAACTGATCCGGGAGACCAGCAACCGCCTGTATATCGCCACATCTGTCGATACAAGGGACCAGATAGCTGAAAGAATGTATGAATCTTTCCTCGACAATATCTTCCCTAAATCCGAATCCGCAGAGCAAAAGCTCAAGACAAAGCTGCTGCAAAGCAAGCTTCAGCCCCCGGGATTCGAGCTGCAGCTGCGAAATATGCAGGCAGAAGCGGATTTATTCCGCGAGGAAAATCTGCCTCTGCTCACCCAGGAATTAAAGCTGGGCACCGAATACGACAAAATCGCTGCCGCGCAGACAGTAACCTGGGATGGCAAAGAGGTAACCCTACCTCAGCTCGAACCTGTATATCAGGACCCAGACCGCAAAATACGTGAGCGTGCCTGGAAACTTTCAGCAGCTCGATCTCTTGAAGATCGCCAGGCAATTAATAAATTGTGGGGACGGTTTTTGGATACACGTCTGCAGATCCACCAGAACAGCGGTCTGTCAGATTATCGTGATTACTGTTGGAAGCAGCTCCAGCGCTTCGACTACACTCCCAGGGATTGTGACACATTCCACAATGCTATTGAACAAGTCGTTGTCCCGGCTGCTGAACGCATTTATGATAAACGCCGCTCAAATTTGAACCTGGACACCCTGCGCCCATGGGATTTAACCGTAGACCCATATGGCAAACCGCCTTTGAGGCCGTTCACAGATATTGACGAATTAGAAAATAATATCCAGGGAATATTCACCCGGGTTGACCCGCAGTTAGGGAATTATTTTGAAATAATGCGGGAAGAAGGTTTGCTGGACCTGGATAATCGTAAAGGGAAAGCCCCGGGAGGCTACTGTGAAGACCTGCCTGCAGCCAAGCGTCCTTTTATTTTCACAAATGCTGTTGGAGTCCACGATGATGTCCAAACATTGATCCATGAAGGCGGACATGCTTTTCATGTCTTCGAGACAGCCCAACTCCCCTACTTACAACAGCGTGATATCGGGAGTGAGATTGCCGAAGTAGCCTCAATGAGCATGGAATTGCTGACAGCACCTTATTTAACCCTGAACAATGGCGGGTTTTATTCAGCAGAAGAAGCCGCTCGTGCTCGTATAGAGCATCTCGAACAATCGATTTGCTTTTGGCCGTACATGGCAGTAGTTGACGCATTCCAGCATTGGGTCTACTTAAATCCAAAATCCGCGGCCAACCCAGAGGAATGCGATGCGAAATGGGGACAGTTGTGGCGCAGGTTCATGCGTGGTGTGGATTGGAGCGGGCTTGAAGAGCCTTTAGTCACTGGATGGCACCGCAAACTGCATATCCACCAGGCTCCTTTTTACTACATCGAATACGGTTTAGCCCAATTGGGAGCATTCCAGGTATGGAAAAATGCAATAGATGATCAAGCCCAGGCGGTGATTAATTACCGCAAAGCGCTCTCGCTCGGAGCTACCGCATCCCTTCCGGACCTGTTTAATTCGGCCGAAGTAAAATTTGCCTTCGATGCTGATACCTTACAGACTGCGGTTGATCTGGCGGAAAGTACCATTTCCGAGCTCGAAGAACATATTCGATCGTAGATCTATCCAGTTTGCTGAACCTGACTCCAGGAGGATATCAGGCAACCATGGCGGAATTTAATTCGCTTCCTAAATCTCCAGACATGTTCATGGGTTGGTCATGGAGTGAATTTGAGCCGTTTTACCAGAACTTGATCGAGCGCCCTTTAGAAGAAGGTAATGTCGCACATTGGCTTGCCGACTGGACAAGTTTGATCGATATGGTTAGCGAAATACAGGCTCGCCTGACGGTGGGAGTCACCCGTAATACAAAGGATAAAGAGGCAGAAAAGCGCTACATTGATTTTCTGGATCAGATTTTCCAGAAATCTCACTCTGCGAATCAAACAATAAAAACCAAATTGATTTCAAGCGGACTGGATCCGCAGGGGTTTAAAATCCCGCTCCGCAAAATGAAAACCGAAGCGCACATCTTTCAAGAGTTGAACTTGCCGCTGTTATCAGATGAACGCAAACTTGCCTCGCAGTATAACAAAATTATCGGTTCCCAAACCGTTACCTGGGATGGTGAAAAGCTCACCCTGCAGCAGCTGCGACTGATAATGCATGCACCCGAAAGAGCAACCCGGGAACGCGCCTGGCGTTTGGCAGCTTATAGGGCTCTCGAAGATCGTGAGCACATCAACAGCCTTTGGGTGGATTTTATGGCTCTGCGTTCCCAGCTCGCCCGCAATGCTGGCTGCCAGGATTATCGCGATTACCGTTGGAAGCAAATGACCCGTTTGGATTATTCTCCCCAGGATTGCATCGAATTTCAAAACGCGGTTGAAGAAGTCGCCGTTCCGGCAGCCACCAGGGTTTACCAGAGCAGCGCTGAACGACTGGGCGTCACCACACTGCGGCCGTGGGACCTGGATGCGGATTTGTACCCATTCCCTATGCCGCCCACAGCCGCTTACGGAACCACGCACGAATTACAAAAAAAGACCGGAACCATATTTTCCCAATTGGATGCTGAATTCGGCGAATATTTCTCAATAATGTGTCGTGAGGGATACCTTGACCTGGACAATAACGTCGGCAGAGCGCCGGGAGCATACTGCACCAGCTTCCCAGTGACCAGAAGGCCTTACATTTTTATGAACGCGGTCGGCTTGAGCGAGGATGTGCGCACGCTGCTGCATGAATCCGGTCACGCTTTCCACAATTTTAAACGTTTTGATTTGCCGTATGCCCAACAGAGGATCCCGGGTTTGGAATTCGCAGAAGTAGCCTCCATGTCCACCGAACTGCTCTCGAGCCCCTTCTTATCCACTGCGAACGGTGGATTTTATTCCCCGCCGGATGCGGATAAGTTCCTGAAGACTCACATGGAACGGATACTCACCTTCTGGCCTTATATGGCGGTTGTAAATTTTTTCCAGCATTGGGTCTACACCCATCACAAACAGGCATCCGATCCAGATAAATGCGATTCGAAATGGCTGCAGCTCTGGAACCGTTTTATTCCGGGCGTGGATTGGAGCGGGCTGGAGTTTTCTGCCGAAACCGGCTGGCACCGTAAACCTCACATCTTTCGCTATCCCTTCTACTATATTGAATACGGGCTGGCCCAGCTTGGCGCGGTCCAGGTTTGGCGTAATGCGCTGGAAAATCCGGGGCGTTCTCTCGATCAATTCAAACGTGCGCTTTGTCTGGGCGGTACAGCCAACCTGCCGGATTTATACAAAACCGCTGGAGCGAAGTTCGCTTTCGATTCCCAAACCCTGGGAAATGCGGTTCGATTTATCGAAAATGAAATAAAAAAATTGGGTTAGCTACACCTGAGGAGAAAAAATGGAATATGTAAACCTGGGTCGTGCGGGAGTAAAAGTTTCAAAAATTTGTCTGGGAACCATGACATATGGGACACCAAAGTGGCGCGAGTGGGTTCTGGACGAGGAAAAAAGCCGGCCGTTTTTTAAACGCGCTCTTGAGTCAGGCATCAACTTTTTCGATACGGCCGATATGTATTCTTCAGGAGTAAGCGAAGAAGTCACCGGACGAGCGCTGCGCGACTTCGCACGCCGCGAAGAAATCGTGCTCGCTACCAAGCTCTACTCGCCCATGAATGATGATCCTAATCACCGGGGACTCTCTCGGCTTCATATTATGCGCTCGATCGAGGACTCGCTGCGCCGTTTGGGTACGGATTACATCGATCTTTACCAGATCCATCGCTGGGATTACGAGACGCCCATCGAAGAGACGCTCGATGCGCTTCACGATGTGGTTAAATCCGGCAAGGCGCGTTATATCGGCGCTTCCAGCATGCACGCATGGCAGTTCTCCAAGTCCTTATACCAGGCTGATATCCATGGATGGACTCGCTTTATTTCGATGCAGAATCACTATAATCTTGTGTACCGGGAAGAAGAACGCGAGATGATCCCGCTATGTATCGAACAGGGTATTGGTCTGATCCCCTGGAGTCCCATTGCGCGCGGATTCCTGGCCGGAAAATGGCCGCGCGATAAAGAAGGTCAAACCCCGCGCGCCAGAAGTGACACATACGGCCGAGAGCTCTATACCCGTCAAAACGATTACGATATCCTGGATCAAGTCAATACCCTATCCGCACGACTGGGGGTTACCACTTCCCAAATTGCCCTGGCTTGGATGCTGCATAAACCGGGCATCACCTCCCCAATTATCGGAGCCAGTAAAATGCATCACTTAGAAGAAGCCCTGTCTGCATTGGATATTGAACTATCAAACGAGGATATTGCTTTCCTTGAGGAGCCTTATCTGCCGCACCCGGTTTTAGGTCATATTTAATAGATCCGATGAATAGAAAATTTATCGGCGCTTGAAAACCGCAAGTACCTGACGGACAATAAATGAAATTTTTTACGGTTTATAATAAATATCCATTTTCGATAGAAAATCTTTAACCAGGAAATGATCCCAATGTCTGAATCAACCCTCAAAGTAGTAATCCCCATGGCTGGTTTGGGCACGCGTCTGCGCCCACACACATGGAGCAAACCGAAACAACTTGTAGGCGTGGCCGGTAAGCCGGTGCTCAACCACCTGCTCGACAGCTTGACATCTTATCCCGGCTTCAATGATATTGAATTGATCAATATCGTTGGATACCTGAGTGATCAGATTGAAGATTGTATCCGAACAACCTACCCGGATATTAAATCAAGGTTCTTTATACAGGATAACCCGCGCGGCCAATCACATGCTGTTTCGCTTGCCAGGCAGTACCTGCACGGACCCACCATGGTGATCTTCGCAGACACATTGATCGAAACCGACCTGTCCTTCCTGCTGAATGAATTCGCCGGTGGTGTAGTGTGGGTCAAGCAGGTGCCTGATCCTCGCCGGTTCGGTGTGGTAAAACTTGACCAGGACGGCTGGGTCACCCAATTGATCGAAAAACCAGAATTCCATGGAAAACGATCTGGTGGTGGTAGGTTTTTATTATTTCCAGGATGGGCAGGAACTGATTTCCGCCATTGATGAGCAGATAGAAAGGGATATCCAACTGAAAGGTGAATACTTCCTGGCAGACGCAGTCAACTTGATGTTGGGGAACGGCTTAAAAATGCGCACAGAGAAAGTGGATGTATGGTTGGACGCGGGCACTCCCGAATCGCTGCTCGAAACCAACCGCTACCTATTGGAGCATAACCAGGACAACAGTCTCGCAGCCCAGAAACGGGGCTCCTTTCAGGTTGTGCCGCCGGTATTCGTACATCCAAAAGCGAATATAAAAAATTCTGTCATTGGACCGCACGTTTCAATCGGAGCTGATTGTGAGATTAAAAACTGCCGTATCAAGAATTCAATTTTCGAAGACCAGGCTTGCGCAGACGGTGTTATCCTGAAGGATTCGCTCATCGGCCGCAATGCACAGCTCGAGGGCAGATGGAAAATCATCAATGCCGGTGATGATACCAAGCTTTCTGTTTAATGACTTATCCCTTGCTTTTCCAGGATCGAAGAAAAATTCTTGCCCATGATAGCGAATGATACGGAACAGGTTTTCTGCCGCTCCGGGCACGAATTTGCAGAACGACCAACCGCTTTTATCTGGGAAGGGGTGTGTCTTCAAATAAACAAGTTGGTCGCGCGCTGGCGCACTCCTTATGGGAAACGTTTCCTTGTAAGGACCAGTGATAATCGAATCTTCACCCTGGTGTTTATCGAATCCCGAGCAACATGGCACATCGAGCAGGGAGATATTCCTCACATCGCCAATCCTGAAATTTAATCAGGATTTTTGAAAAATGGTGAAAATTGATAAAGTATGAATAAACAAATTGAATACGAAGCAGTTATCGGGCTCGAGATCCATGCCGAACTTGAGACTCAATCGAAAATGTTTTGCGCCTGTCCGGTTGTTGATCATACACTGGCGCAACCCAATTCCGCCGTTTGTCCGATATGCTCAGGTATGCCGGGTGTGCTGCCAGTCGTTAACCAACGTGCAGTTGATTATGCGCTGCGGGTAGCATTAGCTTTGAATTGTGAAATCGCTCCGGTCAGCATTTTCGCACGCAAGAATTATTTTTACCCCGACCTCCCAAAAGGTTACCAGATATCACAATACGAACAACCGCTGGCAGTAAATGGTGTGCTGACCCTGCTCACCACAGAAGGGGATAAAGATATTCGTATCCGGCGCGTGCATCTTGAGGAGGACACGGGCAAGCTCACTCACATCCAGCGTAACGGGGAAGGCCATTCATTGATCAACCTGAACCGGGCGGGTGTTCCCCTGCTGGAGATCGTTTCTGAACCCGATCTGCGCTCTGCTGCGGATGTGCGCGCATACGCCAGCACCTTGCGCTCCATTCTGCGCTATCTGGAAGTTAATTCAGGGAATATGCAGAAAGGGGTGCTACGCATCGAACCGAATGTTTCTGTGCGGCCGGTTGGGAGCCAAGAATTTCTCACCCGTACCGAGATTAAAAACCTGAACAGCTTTCGCTCCCTGGAGAATTCCGTCGCCTATGAGATAAAACGCCAGACACAGCTACATCGAAATGGCGAGCCGGTCCTCCAGCAAACGCTGGGTTGGGATGTAGAGCAGGGGGTTACCATCCCGCAGCGCGGTAAAGAGGAAGCTCATGATTACCGCTACTTTCCAGAACCTGATTTACCCCCGTTGCAGATCGATCAAAAATGGATCGAAGATATCCGGGCGATGCTGCCGGAACTTCCGGTTGCTAAACTGCGCCGCTTCGAAGACCAATACGGCTTGAGTCTTTCGGATGCCGGCGTGCTGACTGCTGAACGAGATGTGGCAGATTATTTCGAGGCGGCAGCAGCCTGCCGGGGTAACATTCCACCTAAAACAATCGCTAATTGGATCAGCGGTGAGATATTCGCTTTCATGAACGAAACGGATTCGAGCATAAATCAAATCAAAGTAAAGCCGGATGGGCTTGCCGAACTGCTGCAGCTGGTCGAAGGTGGTGAAATCAACCAGAATACAGCCAAATCCGTTCTCCTGCAGATGCTGGATTCAGGCGAATCCGCCCCAGCCATCGTTGAAGAACGCGGCCTGGCTCAGATTTCGGACTCTGCACATATCTCGACGCTTGTGGCACGCGTCTTAGACGAAAACCCTGGACAGGTTGCCGAATATATGGGGGGTAAAACAGGACTTTCAGGCTGGTTTTTTGGCCAGGTAATGCAGGCTACCAGGGGAAAGGCCAATCCTAAAATCGTTAAATCCGAACTGGAGCTGCAGCTGAGAGATTTGGAGCATTAATGTATCAACACAATTTGTTTTCGGTTTGTATTTCCCTTCCAACGACCGCTGTCCTGAACAAAAGTTAGGTAAACTAATATGCATTTGTCACTTGACGCTGCAAATGAGTTCTGTTAAAAGTTAGGGCGTATCGTTATTCTAGGATGACGGAACTGGTATGGGCGAATCAACGTCCTGCACGGGCATAATATCGTCCCACAGGGGCACATTAACGCCCCCGAAGGCCGTACTATTGCCAGACAATTTCTTAGTATCACAAAAGCGGACAACTTTCCGGAGTGTCCGCTTATTTTATTTACTAACTTTTATCTCAAACGATCCAAATGGCTGAAAAAATCAATGCATTCAAAATGGCGCAGGCGCAATTCGACCATGTGGCCGAACTGCTCAATCTGGAGCCATATATCGCTGACTTGCTGCGTTTTCCCATGCGGGAATATAAATTTCAGATCCCTGTGCGCAAGAACAGCGGAACAATAGATGTTTATTACGGCTATCGTGTCCAGCACAATGACGCCAGAGGCCCTGCCAAGGGCGGCATCCGTTTTCACCCATCCGAAACATTGGACACAATCCGAGCCCTGGCCATGTGGATGACATGGAAGACCGCGGTTGTAGATGTCCCACTGGGCGGCGCGAAAGGCGGCGTGGCGGTCGATCCCGCCCTCCTGGAAGATTCTGAAAAAGAGCGCCTTTGCAGAGGCTGGATAACTCAATTCTGGCGTGCTATCGGACCCCGCCAGGATATCCCTGCTCCAGATGTCGGCACCACACCCCAAATGATGGGCTGGATGATGGATGAATATTCAAAGATGGCTGGCGAATACACACCCGGCGCAATAACCGGCAAACCGATCGGCGGCGGCGGGTCACTCGGACGAACGGAAGCGACAGGTTATGGTGTAATTTACACGCTTGCAGAAGCGATGAAGCACCTCAATTTGGACCCGCGGAAATGCCAAGTTTCCATCCAGGGATTCGGGAATGTCGCCCAATATGCCGCTATTGGATTTATTGAAATCTTGGGTGGTAAAGTTAATCGTGTGTCCTATTGGGACAGATCCGACCGTACATCTTACACTGTATGCCACAAAGACGGTATCAATCCCCGCCAGCTTCAATCTTTTACGGACACGTATGGGTCCATAGACAAGGACAAAGCCCACCACAACGGATATGCTTTTGAAGATGGCGATTCCTGGTTGCATAAACCTGTGGACATCCTCATCCCCTGCGCTCTGGAGGGACAAATCAACATGGACAACATGAGTTCAATCCATGAGCGGGTGAAGAATCATCGCGGAAGGCGCAAACGGACCCACTACCCCGGAAGCTGATTTGTTCTTCGAAGAGAATAACGTGTTCGTCATCCCGGACTTCCTGTGCAACGCTGGCGGCGTTACGGTTTCATATTTCGAGGGAGTACAAAATGACATGAATTTTTACTGGTCCAGGGAAGAAGTCATCGACCGGTTGAGCACAAAAATGACGAAAGCTTTTAATGATATCTTGAAGGTTTCCGAGCGTGAAAAAATCTTTATGCGTGATGCCGCTTATGTAGTAGCGATTGATCGTGTCGTACTAGCCATGGACCAACGTGGTTGGTTGTTTGTACCTTAGATCTAAAGGAGATATAAAATTCTTGTGTTATCAAGTTGAGCCATCCTTACTCTAATCATCTGCCCAAAAAGGAGACCAATCAATGTCCGATATAAACCCTTTTGCAATAGCCCAGGCCCAATTGGACGAGGCGGCCCAAGTTCTGCAATTGGATCCGGCCACACATGAACTTTTACGCTGGCCTCTGCGCGAGCTTCATGTCACGCTTCCGGTAAAAATGGATGATGGAAGCACACAGGTCTTTCGCGGCTTTCGGGTCCAATACAATGATGCCCGGGGGCCTACGAAGGGCGGCATACGCTATCACCCTGACGAAACCATCGACACCGTGCGCGCCCTTGCCGCCTGGATGACCTGGAAATGCGCTATGGTAGATATCCCCCTGGGCGGTGGAAAAGGCGGCATCATCTGTGATCCAAGACAGCTGTCACAAAACGAGTTGGAACGTTTGAGCCGGGCTTATATCCGCCAGGTAGGTCGCATAATCGGGTTGGAAAAAGATGTCCCCGCCCCAGATGTATACACCAATCCGCAGATTATGGCCTGGATGATGGATGAGTACGCTTTTCTAAAGGGCTACAACGAGTTTGGCGTGATTACAGGCAAACCCATTCCATTGGGCGGCTCAGCTGGTCGCGGGGATGCCACAGCACGCGGCGGTATTTATACGCTGCGCGAGGCTGGAAAAGTACTCGGGTTGGAATTAAACGGGGCCACAACAGCTATTCAGGGATACGGCAACGCCGGCTCGTTTGCGCACAAATTGGGTGAGGAACTCCTGGGTCTGAAAATCACTGCTGTATCGGATTCGAGAGGCGGGATCGTTAATCCGGATGGTATGGATTACGAATCTGTGTTTGCCTTCAAACAACAAAACGGTACCGTTTTGGGTTACCCCGGGACAACAGAGGTAACCAACGCTGAGTTGCTCGAATTGAACGTCGATGTGCTCATTCCTGCTGCCCTGGAAAGCGTTATCACCCAGGATAATGCCGGAAATATCAAGGCGAAAATCAGTGTCGAATTAGCAAACGGACCCACGACTCCCAAAGCCGACCAAATCCTGCATGAGAACAATGTGTATGTTATCCCGGACTTCCTGGCTAATGCGGGAGGCGTTACTGTTTCGTACTTCGAGATGGTCCAGAATACTTACGATTATTACTGGGAGGAAGCCGATGTACACGAGCGGTTGGACAAAAAAATGACCGCAGCTTTCCATGCAATGCACAACACGGCCGTGGAGCACAACCTGCACAAACGTTTAGCTGCTTATGTTGTATCGGTTGAACGGGTTGCCGAAGTAATGCGGCTGCGTGGCTGGGTTTAAAGTTAAATATATAAACCGAAATTTAATACCAATAACTACTGTAACGCAGTTCAAAAATTTGGAGCCAGGCAGCAAAAATTGCCGGGCTTCGTTTTCTTTAATCGAGTTCATCCCCCCACTCCTCGCAGGGATTCACTTTACCAGTGTTGCCTCCCCCGTTACATCCAAAAATTAAACAAATTTGCTGCAGCAGGTTAATATAACCATCCTCGGGTGCATGATACAGAGCAGCCCAATTTTTTATCTGCACACCCAAAAACCTGTCAAATTCTCCATTGATTAATGGGAATCGTTGTGCTTCTACCATATAACCCACACTACCCTGAATCCGCTCGATATTCACACATTATATTGCCTAATATCCCTACAGTTTATTCCTTTACCAGGTTCATATTTCCTCAACGTACAAACCCAGAGAAAACTTTGCATTTTACTCTCTATCGATGTATACTCTATCTAACACCTTCAAGGAGAGGACCCCAGCCATGAAAGTATCCATACTGCAAGAGAACTTAGCCCACGGCTTGAGCATCGTATCGCGCGCTGTTTCACCCCGCAGCACGTTGCCCGTATTAGCGAATGTGTTGACAGCTACCGACGGTGGACGCCTGCGATTATCAGCCACCAACCTGGAATTGGGTATAACTTGCTGGCTCGGAGCCAAAATAGAAGAAGAAGGCTCGACAACTGTCCCAGCCCGCACGTTCACGGATTTGGTCTCCACATTGGCAAATTCGCAGGTTAACATGGAATTGAATGTGCGAACCCAAACTCTTACCCTGGTGTGCGGCGCTTCCAATACCGACCTGAAATGCATCGAACTCGCAAGAATTTCCTCCTGTGCCGGTCACAGATCCTTCCGATGGTTTGGAGATTAATGTGGTCGACCTGAGGGAGATGATCCAGCAGGTTGCATTTGCAGCTTCCGTTGACGAGGCGCGTCCCATATTAACTGGCGTGCTCATCACTGTGGAAGAGGATAGGATCACCATGGCAGCCGCAGATGGTTTTCGTCTTTCAGTGCGCAGCGCTCGGCTCTCCTCCCCGGCTTCCAACCCAATAAAAGTTGTCGTTCCAGCGCGCGCACTAAGTGAACTCGCCCGAGTTTCATCCGACAGCGACAAGACGGTCAGGATGCTGCTGCCCCCAGGTCGCGGCCAGGTGATATTCCAGATGCAAGATATTGAGTTGGTTTCGCAGCTTATCGAAGGCACTTTCCCAGACTACGAACAGATTATCCCACGCTCCAGTGAGACCCGCGCCATATTGTCCACATCGGAATTCCTCAAGGCATGCAAACAAGCGGAAATTTTCGCTCGCGAAGGTTCTCATATTGCCAGGTTGGAGGTAAAACCTGGTGAAGCCCAGGCGCCGGGAACAATAAACATCACCGGGCAATCCGAAGAAACCGGTTCCAATGTGAACAATGTCGATGCCAGCATTGAGGGAGATGCATTAACAATTGCCTTCAATGTGCGCTTCCTGAGGGAAGTACTCGAAGTGATCTCCACTCCTAATGTCACCCTGGAAACATCTGCAGAAACCAGTCCCGGGGTTATCCGTCCCACTGGCGGCGATGACGGACAGGGTGAATATATCCACGTCATCATGCCTATGCATCTAGGCAGTTAAATCCGATAAAGAAGTTAAATTTCAAGTTGGCACGTTGATCTGATAACGTGCTAACTTTTTTATACATAAATATTGATCATGACTTTGCCTCCTCCTCCTTCAGACCGTACCCTGCATATTTATCTTTCCCTGGCTCAATATCCCATATTGAGCACCCAGATCCGGGCGCGCATGCGCCGCGAACTTTTCGACCGCGGCATCATCACCCAAAAAGCCTTTGAGGCTGAAGTCAAAGATAAGGCGGTCCGCTCCCAGCGTTTGGAGGTGCTTAATGATCCTTTTGCGGAGGAGCCTGCTGATATTTGGGAACTGCGCCTGTCACGGATACGCGACCACCTGACGGATTTCTATTTTGCTTACAACCTGCCGTATGATTTGTTTCACCGGCTTGTGCGCGAATCACTTGCCGAACGCGGCGCAATTGTGGAAAACCTGCAAGTCTCTTTTAACCCCGAACTGGCGCCCCAAAATATGCTCTTTGATCAAGCTATGGCGATTGAAAACACGCCCGTTGAAGAGCGTAAAATACGAGAAGCCCGCCTGCAAGAAATCAAAGTAGTCCTGATTCGAACCATGATCAGCGACCATTTAGCGTATGTGAAAATCGCCAAAGACTGGTTCACAATATCAGATTTAAACCAAATTCGCACCCATAAGATCGGACACGGAAAAATCGGCGGAAAAGCAGCCGGAATGCTGTTGGCTGCCAGGATTCTGCGTGAGGTCGGCGGCGAAAAGATCAAATCTAACTTATCGATACCAGAATCCTACTACATCGGAGCAGACTTGCTCTACAATTTTATGGCGCTCAACAACCTGATGCACTGGGGAGACCAGAAATACAAAACCGAAGAACTGATCCGAGCAGAATACCCCCAACTTAAAGGAGAATTCATAGCCGGAAAATTACCTCCCGAAACTCTGGAAGCTTTGAAGCTAATGCTTGAAACGATCGGACCTAAACCGATTATTGTCCGTTCTTCCAGCCTGCTCGAGGATAATTTTGGGACCTCTTTTGCCGGCAAATATGAAAGCCACTTTTGCCCAAATCAGGGCTCATTGACCGAAAATTTGGAAGCCCTTACCCTGGCAATAAAAAAGATTTACGCCAGCAGTCTCAATCCGGATGCATTACTCTATAGGCGGTCAAAGGGTCTGCTTGATTACGATGAGCGCATGGCGCTGCTGATCCAGATTGTACAGGGTGAAAAAACTGGGAGATATTTTCTACCGCACGCCGCCGGAGTCGCCTTCAGCCGCAATCTTTACCGCTGGTCACCCAAAATACAACGTGATGCGGGCTTTATTCGGCTTGTGTGGGGGCTGGGGACACGCGCCGTTGACCGTGTAGGAAACGACTACCCGCGGCTGGTCGCCCTCAGCCATCCCATGCTGCATCCCGAGGTGTCTTCCAAATCTATCCGACGTTATTCCCAGCGCTATGTCGATCTGATCAACCTGGAGGAGAACAAGTTCGAAATCAGTCCCTATCGAAGAAGTATTGAATCACAGATACCCCGCGCTGCGCTACATCGTCCAGGTTGACAGGGACGGCTACTTCACACCTCCCCGGATCACGCTTGCGGAAGGCAGCATAAATCAAATGGTTATCACTTTCGACGGTTTATTACGCCGCACTGATCTAGCGGAACGCTTCACAAAAATGCTTCAACTGCTTGAAAAACACTACCATTCACCCGTCGATACGGAATTCACCGTTCATATCGAAGATCCAACCACCCCAAACCCCGAAGTTAAAATATCGCTGCTCCAATGCCGTCCACAAAGCCACCTGCAGGAAAGCGATGCCCATTTACCAGCAAACCTGGCGCCAGATGATATCGTATTTTCAACCGAACGCATGGCCCCTCAGGGACGCGTCAGCGGCATTCGCTATGTCGTGTTCGTTTCACCCCAGGAATATTTCTCCTTACCTACGCTTTTCGCACGCGGAGAACTGGGTCGTGCGATCGGGCGCCTAAATACCACGCTCGCGAATGAAACATTCATCTGTATCGGTCCCGGCAGGTGGGGAACCAATAATCCGGATTTGGGCGTCAGCATTAGTTACGCCGATATCTACAACACAAAGGCGCTTGTTGAATTAACCGGACCGGGTATTGGAGTCACCCCGGAACCTTCATTTGGTACACATTTTTTCCAGGACCTAGTCGAATCGAATATTTACCCTTTAGCGGTTTATCTTGACGACGATGATGTGATTTTTAAGGATGATTTTTTCTATTCAACGCCAAATAAACTGGGAGAATTTTTACCCGCAGAAAAAGATAAAGGCAGCATTTTGCGTTTGATCGAGGTCGCTTCTTATCGCTCAGACCATCACCTGGAACTGGTGATGGATGACAATCAGGGCCTGGCGGCAGCCTTCCTTAAATCCGATAAACCAAATCCCTAAATCTTATAGAAAAATCACTGGATCATAAATTCTATGGACATATACACTACTAAAAAATTTATCGCCATTGCCGGAAATATCGGCGTTGGAAAATCATCGCTCGTCACGCTGCTGTCAGACCGCCTAGTGTGGCAGCCCTATTACGAGCCCGTCGCAGAAAATCCTTACCTGGAAGATTTTTACCAGGATATGCAAACCTGGGCTTTCCATTCACAAATATATTTCCTCACCCAGCGGCTGCGTACTCACCGGGAATTACTTAACTATCCCTCTTCTGTTATCCAGGATCGTACGGTCTATGAAGACGCTGAGGTGTTCGCTCGCAACCTGTATCACCAGGGACATATCAACGAGCGCGATTACAATGCATACAGCGAATTGTATCTGGTGCTGACAGAATTCCTGCCGCCTCCCGACCTGGTTATATACCTGCGTGCCTCCGTCGAGACCATTTTGGATCGCATCAAGCTGCGCGGTCGTGAATTCGAACAGAAAATTTCAAGCGGATATCTGGAACAGCTCAACGAACTTTATGAAGATTGGATAGCTCGCTACAACCTTTGTCCTGTCTTAACAGTGCCTGCAGATAACCTGAATTTCGTTACTAATCACAGCCATCTTGACCTGATCGAACGAAAAATTCTCGAAAAATTGACCGGAAAAGAGGAGGTCATCTTCACACAGGAAGAGGTCGGATAATCAAATTTCGACTTAAATTCAAGTTTGAGGATAAACTTGGTATAATTTCAGTCCGGCAAATTCAATTAAAACGGAGAAGTCTGGCAAAATCATGCCAAACTTGAAGATATGTTCGGGGTATCGATTGCACATAAATCAATTTTTTTCTTTGCGGCGGGAGTATTATTTATAATCGCGGTAATTTTCGCCGGGTGCACCCTGCTGCCCGTTTTTAATTCTTCACATGCAATGGCTGTATCTTCTTCCAACGCCAGCTCACAATCTGACTTACAAGCTTCAGCAGAACCTGCTATAACAGCCAGCCCTTCCCCTCGCCAGCCCTATCTCCAACCAGCACAATCACCGCCACCGATATACCCGCGACGACTTCCAACTATTCCGAGGGTACAATTGCTGGTTACTCCATCATCATCCACAATCCATACAGTGTGGAAGCCCACATCTTTATCAACAACGAATATGTATTGACAGTTCCACCTGGTTCATCAGGGACTCTGAGTGGAATTCAATCCGGTACTCATACCTTTCATTACTGCCAGGCGGTAGACCAACTTGAATGCGCCCCACCGGAAACGATTGAAATTACCGAAAACGCTGAATGGCGGATTCCAGAAATTTCAGAGGACATACCTGAGAGTGCGCAGGCAAGCCCAACTCCACAATCAGATGCTGCGCTTTCAACTACGGCAAAAGCCACCCCTACTTTATTTCCCACTGCACGGGTTATGCGCGGCACGTTCTACACGCTAAAAATCAACAACCCCAATCGATGGATGATGTTCGTTTTTATGGACGATGAACTGTTTCTGTCGATACCAAAAAGGAAATACCGCACGTTCCGCAGCCTCCCAGCAGGAACGTACGCTTTTGAATATTGTTGGAGCAAAAAACATAAATTGTGTTTCCGTACCGTCGAGGTTACAGTAACCAGCGATACGGAAATATGGGCTCACCCGTAATATCTAAACTCAAAAAGAATTTATCGCCTGGTTTTTATCCTCATAAATATCCACAAATTTATCAAATCCAGCGATAATTAACACGCGTTGTATCCCCGGCTGCGGGTTGAGCAATTTTAAATAAGGTGACTTTGCTGTTTTATTTTCAAGAGCTCCTTCATCCGTTGATTGATCCGAGCTGTCACTGGCCAACATCTTGGATATCACCAGCACAGAACGCAAGCCAGCGCTTGACATCGAATCCACCCCACTAAGATCCATCAACAAATAGCGCATCCCCTTCTCATAAGCCTGTTTGGCTTTCTGCTCTAATATTGATGCAGTGCCTTAGTTAATAAACCCGCTCACTTCGAAAACAGTAATAGGCACTCGGCCCTGTTCCTGCGAAACGGTAATCTCCATTTTTCCCCTCGCTTTGGTATATAAAAGATACAACTAAAATTAAAATCAATTCAAAAATATTAACATTTAATTATGCACACACACATATTGGTTGTCTAATCTTGGAGGGTATTCGGATTTTTCCAGTCATCCTGGCACGCCAAATATCTCCATCCATAACCAATCTTCCCTTCTACTCCTGCGCTTGCTCGCCCTTTTCCAAACCGGTATTTCCATTTTCGCTTTGTACAATTCCAACTAAATCAGATCCGCAATACTGGCAGAAGCTTGCTCTTTTTGGATTCTTTTTACCGCATGAAACGCAGTAGTTTTTTCTGCGTGATTTGGCCGGTTTTCTACCAGCCACTCTCGGCAGGCGCGGTAAGCGTGGTCGAGGCAGCCTGAACCAGAAAGAATCCCTTCCAGGAAACCTTCTCAGTAAATTCCTCCCCAACTCCTTACCGCTCGCCAATGCTCTTGAGTAAAGCGCCTTCATCTGCTCTCGGGATATATGCCTGCCTGTCAAGTACCAGTAAAGGATCACGTTCCCAACCACATAAGTCCCAGCATACGTAATACCTATTTTGGGTACGATGCCCCACAGCGGTACCAGGCTGACCAGGCTGCGCGCCAGCTGGCGCCAAAAAAATCCGCTTCCCAATACGCCCCCAAATTCAGCCACATAATCCCTCCACTCCGTAGACAACCCGAGCGCCAGGCCTAGTTTGTAAACCATAAAAGCCTGATTCTTAGTGAGTACAATCATGTCCGTCACAGTCAATGGGATATTGAGTAAGGGGATAATTTCGACAATACCGGTCGTGAACGAATAGGTTGCATTGGTTAAACAGGTATCGTTTATCATGTGGTGTGCGACTGGTACACGAAAGAGCGGAAAATAACGTCCTAGCGCCATCGTTTTATCTGGAACAAGAGTGATCACGCCTCGAGCGAACTTTCCAGTAAGAAATTTATCATCCAGGATCGAACCATCTACTACCCGCCGGCTTTTCCAATCGATCCATTGTTTCAGCATTTTTGGCCGCTCACCGCCATCAAAATTATTGATTAAAACCAGGACGGGCATATTAGCCCCGGACCAGACGCGTGAAAGTTCAGCCTCACGGGTGAAATCCGTATTTCTCGCATCCAACATCAGGATAACCAAATCCGCTCCGGAAGCCAGGTCGGGTTCCGATAAGTCAAGGATGATGATGGGTGAATCCACCATCACATCCTCACGTCTCGGATCGCGTCGCAGTTGACTCGCCAGCGTCTTCCGCCCACTTCCCTGTTTACCGATGATCACAATTTTTATCCCCCCCAGCGCTTCATCTCGCAGCGGTTGTAAATCAACCTCTTTTACGATTTCCCATGTGTTGGTCAGTGCGGTTAACTTTGCCATTGTTTGGTTATATCCTGGTACTCCCCAGAAAGGAATGTACCCCAAATTATAAGGCAACAAAGCTCTCATTGGCTGAAATTTTTTTAAATGTTAATTAATTTCGATGTTAGAATTGCCCAGCAAAGCATCCATAATAAATTACTTCCGTTTACCGAGATCCTCTTTAATCGCAAATTACCTCCAACTACAATTATCGATTTTCGCGACCCGGATTGGCCGGCGGTTCTTATTATGTTCATAGATAAAATTATTAAATACATGAAAAGGTCAAGTGTGAATTGAACCTTTTGAAAGAGGTACTAAAACACGAGGTTTATCCTGCCCTGGGATGTACGGAACCCATTGCGGTCGCATACACGGCAAGTCTGGCAGCCAAGGAATTGGAAGGCGAATTGGAAGAGGTCACAATTATCATTGACCCGGGGGTTTTTAAAAACGGCATGGCGGTTACCGTTCCAAACACAAACGGCGAAAGAGGCAATCTGATCGCCGGTGTCCTGGGTGCAATCATCGGCAAGCCCGAATCAAAAATGGAAATCCTGAAACACGCCGATCAAGAAATGATCAACCAGTCCAAAGATTTTATCGAGGCCGGCAAGGCGAAGATCATTTTGGACAAAAGCAAAACAGATTTATACATTGAGGCGAAAATCAAAACCACACATGGTTCTGGGGTGGCGATCGTTGAAAACGCGCACACAAATCTTGTTTACCTGAGTGCAAACAACCGCACGATATTGGAAAAAATGACCCCCGAGGCTGGCTCTTCAAATCAGGAATATAGATCGATCTTAAAAGAAATGACCATCCTTGAAATGATCGATCTGGTTGATGCGTTAGACGATGAGGATAAAGCTTATATCAAAACCGGTATAGAGATGAATATGGAAATTTCAAAAGTTGGTCAAAACCTGAATAAAGTGGGCTACTATATTTATGATTTAACCAACACAGGCTATCTGCATGATGATATTTTTCCTCCAGCAAAATTATGACAGCCTCTGCCTCCGATGCCAGGATGAGCGGGGTCAGCTTACCCGTGATGACCAGCGGCAACAGCGGCAACCAGGGCATCGTGGCTGTTTTAGTCCCCTATAATGTCGGAAAATATTATCAAATCGAAGAAAGTAAGATTATCCAAAGCATTGCCTTGTCACATTTAGTCAACAGTTTTGTAAAGTGCTTCATCGGAGATTTATCCCCACTGTGCGGCGCTTCGATTTCAGCAGGAGTGGGTGCCGCGGTCGCGATTGTTTACCAGCAATGTGGAAGCGATAACGGCAAGATAACATTTGCTGTGAATACCCTTATCAGCGATTTAGGGGGTATGCTGTGCGACGGGGCAAAAGCAGGCTGCGCATTAAAGGTCGCCACTTCTACAAACTCAGCTATCCGGGCAGCATATATGGCGATTAACAATCACGGTATTACGGATAAAGAAGGATTCGTTGGGAAATCGGCTGAAGAAACGATCTATCACCTGAGCAGGATCAGTAAAATTGGGATGGACAAAGCCGATGAAACCATGCTTGAAATCATGATGGGCAAAAATTAATGTGCGGTTGGTGATTAGCCCGCACTCGTCTGCAGTTCATCCTCACGTCCAGGTTTTACTAACTGAACCGCCAGAATCAATAAAACACCCATAATTAATCCGCCTAACAAGAACGGCGCCCAGGGTCCCAGGGTTTGAAAGATTACCCCGCCCAGCAGTGGCGCCACAGCATTGGCCGCGCTGAACATGGATGCCGAAATACCCAGCATGCCGCCCACCTCTTGATGGTCTACACGCTTTGTGATCAAACTGTTGATCGTCGGGTGCAAAATGCCGCCTCCGATTGATATTGGAAACATCGCGACCAGAATCCAAACAATTCCTGACCAACCATTGTTCGTATCTTCCGGTAAGTCAACTGAAAGGTTTTGGGGACTGGTGGTTGCTAAAGGGCGGGTCTCCCCGCTTGAGGTTAATTCATTTGTGAGTACATCCCTTGAATATCCTGGTGGTGGAACACGCGGCGTGAAAGCGAGCATGGATAGACCAATCGCCAGGGTCGCCAATCCAAGATAGACCAAACGGCGGTCTCCCACGCGCCTACTCCAGCGCCCAATAAAATAGCCCTGGACGGCCACAACGATAATACCCACATAGACAAAGATAATCGCGTTTCTCGAAGCGTTCATACCTAATTGGGTCAAAGTAAATAAAGCCAGCATTTGTTCAAATCCCCCAAATGCGATCTGCTGGGCGAACAATAGCACCAATAAAAAACCAACTGTCGGATGGCTCAAAGCTTTGAACAGTGCATTGAATGAAAATACAGACCTGGTCTCTGTTTTTCCTCGTTTTTCCGGCGGGAGCGTTTCCGGCAGCCAGAATATCGTCAACAGAATCGATATTAAAGAAAACAGCGCCGCTAAAAACGCGGGGACGTGGTAGTTATTTCCACTGGCTGAAAGGGCTACAAAGGCTATCGCCGGTCCCAGAATAAAGCCGATTCCGAATGCTGCTCCAATCAATCCAAGACCTTGCGTGCGGTTTTTCTCCGTGGTACTGTCTGTGATGGCGGCTTGTGCTGTGGCGATATTCGCACCCGAGATGCCGTCAATCAACCTGGACAGCAGCACCAACCACAACGAATTTGCGAAACCCAATATTATGAACCCGGTAAAGGTCCCAAGCTGACTGATAACCAGTATCGGTTTACGACCGTACTTGTCAGACAAGCGGCCAAGTATGGGCGCTCCAATAAACTGCATCACAGGGTAAGCCGCTCCAATTAAACCTATCACGATCGGTGTGGCGTTGAAACTTGCTGCATACAGCGGTAACAGCGGGATGATGATCGTCAAACCTAAGAGGTCGACCATCACGATTACAAATATCGGGAGTATCTTTTTGAAATCTAGTTTCCCATTCGATTTTTGATTCTGGTCTGGATTTTGATTATCCATATAATCACTTAGATGCCTTGTCGTATTTTATAAACAATAACCTTCTCAAAAGCTGTAATTCTACCATCAGCGTCCCAGGATTTTCTCTATACCATTTTAGTTTGTCAAGAGTAAAATCTAATCTATCATAAATCCTGGTTTTGAAAAATTTGCCTGCAGCCATCTATGATCGCACTGCAAAAACGACCAGACCAAATTAGTCTGAATTGTACCCTCCTCAAGAGGGGAATTTCTTAATATAATTAGACCATCCCGAAGCAGAAAGGTCTGAAGCATGTATAAAGCCAATAAACGCCATTTGCAGCCGCTGTTGATCAGCAATGTCAGCGATCTGCCGAAGAAGAAACGCAAACAATTAGAGAACTCTTGGGCAGAGGAATTCTATCGCGACTTCTTCAGCCGCATCGATGAAGATACTTTTGCGGTTCTCTATGTCGCACACCCTTCAAGGCCGAACGTACCGATCAACTGGTTGGTTGGGCTGGAAACGCTCAAGGCAGGCTTCGGGTGGAGCGACGAAGAACTGTACGATCATTTCTGTTTTGATCTGCAGGTGCGCTATGCCTTGGGCATCCACGATCTGAACGAAAGCGACTTCGACCTGCGCACCTTATATTACTTCCGCCAGCGTCTGAGCCGCTACAACCTGGAACACGGCGTGAACCTGCTCACGCAAGCTTTTGAGAACATCACTGACCAGCAATTGACGACTTTGCAGGTCAAGACCGGCAAACAGCGTATGGACAGCACCCAGATTGCCAGCAACATCCTGGAGATGAGCCGCTTACAGCTGCTGGTGGAAGCTGTGCAGCGCATGCAGCGCAGTCTCTCAGAAGCTGATCAGCAGCGCTATGCTGAAACCTTTGCCCCTTATCTGCAAGGCCATTCGGGGCAGTACGTGTACCGGATCAAAGGGCAAGAGGCCACGGAGACGCACTTGCAGCAGATCGGGGAAGTGATCGCTTTGCTGCTGGAAGAACTGAGAGAAGACTACGCCCAAGACCCGGCCTACCAGGTGCTGAGACGTTTCTTCGAAGACAACTTCCGCCTGGAAGCCCAAGCGGTGCGCCCCAAGAGC
The DNA here is from genome assembly GCA_963753725.1 of uncultured Chloroflexia bacterium. Classification (GTDB taxonomy): domain Bacteria; phylum Chloroflexota; class Anaerolineae; order Anaerolineales; family UBA4823; genus CAVWDI01. The sequence goes on from CAVWDI010000029.1 coordinate 309,932, forward strand.
AAACAGGAGTTGCAAGCCGACAGTTTGCAGTCAGTGGACGATCTGGAAGCCACTTATCGCCGGAAAGGTTCGCGGGACTACAAAGGCTATGTAACCAATCTGAGCGAGACCTGCGACCCGGACAATGCGCTGCAGTTGATCACCAAAGTGCAAGTAGCCCCCAACAACACCAACGACAACAGCCTGCTGTTGGAAGCCTTACCCGACTTGAAGAAACGCACCGGGTTGGAGACGCTCTACACGGATGGCCCGTATGCCGGTCCCGATGTCGATCCAGCCCTGCAGAAAGACGGGGTCGAACAGATCCAAACCGGTATCAATGGCAAAAGGCTGGACCCTGACAAGCTGTACCTGGCCGATTTCGATATCGAGCAAAACGAGCAAGGCGTTCCCACCCACATCACCTGTCCCCAGGGACAAAGCGTGCCGGTTGAGCTGAGCAGTCAGAAGTGTAGTTACCGGGCGGACTTCGACCCGTCAGTCTGTCTGACCTGTCCGTTTCATCTCGCAGAAAGCTGTCCGGCTCGCCCTGGGAAAAAGCGTCCCTCCTTCCGTCTGAGATTTACTCCCGCCCAGATGGCCGTGGCCCAACGGCGACGCAAAATGAGGCAGAACAAGCAAACAGGCAAGAACCATCGGGCAGCCATCGAAGGCACGGTCCGGGAAGTGAAACATCCCTTCCCGGGGGGCAAGCTGCCGGTGCGAGGTCTCTTCCGCGTAACCTGCATGATGGTCGGATCGGCTGCCATGATCAATGTGCGCCGCATTAACCATTACTGGGAAGAGAAAAGGAAGGATGAACGGCGGAAAATGGCTGCTGAAAAGGGTGCGAGAGCTGCCCCTGAACAGCAAGGAGTTCCTTTTTCCTCATTTCTGAAGGCGCTTTTGACCGGCCAGAGATCGTTTATTCCGTCTCCTAAAACCTACATTGGTTGTTAAAGAACTGTAATTGCAGTGTGATCATCTATGAAACCCCATACAATTGCGGTCCTTCAAGCGCTCCTGGTCACATTTCTCTGGTCAACATCCTGGGTGTTGATCAAATTCGGGCTGGTCGACATTCCGCCGTTGACCTTCGCTGGATTGAGATATGCTCTGGCTTTCCTGATCTTGCTGCCGTTTACACTCGGCTCAAAAAGACGGCGTGAGCTCAAGTCGCTGTCATCCAGGCAGTGGGGATTATTACTTTTATTGGGTCTATTGTTTTACGCCGTTGTCCAGGGAACCCAATTTTACGGCCTGGCGTTCCTGCCAGCTGCCACGGTGAGTTTGATCTTAAATTTCACCACCCTGGTCGTAGCATTAATGGGTGTATTCTGGTTGGCGGAACAACCAGGGTGGATGGGCTGGCTGGGAATTGTCCTTTCAATGATTGGCATTGTTGTTTACTTCTATCCGGTCAATCTTCCGGGATCACAATTTTTTGCTATATTCATCGTAACCATAGGCATGCTCACCAATGCGGTTTCAGCCGTTCTGGGCCGCCGCATCAATCACAAAGAGAATATCCCGCCTCTAATTGTTACAACCGTAAGCATGGGCTTTGGAGCCGCGATTTTACTGGCCGCGGGAACCATTACCCAAGGTATCCCACACCTGACAGTAGAGAATTTAACGGTTATCATCTGGCTGGCCCTGGTGAACACCGCTTTCGCATTCACCCTCTGGAATCATACCCTGCGCAGCCTGCCGGCCATGGAATCGAGCATAATCAACAGCACCATGCTGATACAGATAGCCCTGCTTGCCTGGCTCGTGCTGGGCGAAGAGCTCACAGGTAAAGAATGGCTCGGACTAATATTGGTAGGTGCGGGTGTGCTGGTCGTCCAAATCCGGAGTAAGTAGTGTGAACAATCAATAACCTGTAGTGTGTTAAAATTCACAAATCTGGCCAAACCTGAAAACCGAATGAAAGTAATTACCAGGCTGCTGCCTCTCTATTTTTCGATTGTATTATTGGTTATCTCATGCGGCACGAAAGCGCCCACTGATGAATTGGATGCCATAAAATATACCGGACTCATCAGAGTTGGCACATCAGCTGATGCGCCGCCCTTTGAATCATTGGACGAGCGGGGTCAAATGGTCGGCTTCGATATCGATCTTATAAACGAGATCGGCAAGCGCATGGGCGTGGCGGTTGAAATTCAGAACTTACCATATGAGGAACTTATCCCTGCCGTTCAGGATGGAAAGGTCGATATAGCAATTGCTGCATTAAATACTAGCGTTGAACCAGACCAAAATATAGAATTTACGGTTGTGTACTTCAAGTTTGAAGACGGGATGGCGGCAGTGCAGAGCGTAAACCGCCCAGCGCTGAAGAGTGGTCCGCTTGCTATCGCCGTGCCCGAGAGCGCCAACCAGCTCATAAAAGCTCTTAACAAGCCCATAGCAGATATGCTGGCAGACGGCTTTATCGACGACCTGTCGCACAAATACCATCTGGTCAACCCGTAAGCAAATAAATGGACACATTCGAAATACAAATATAAAAATCAGCAAGCACTGATTTGAAAAATTGAAGTAAAGCACCATTTCAATGATGGAGGCTCTCAATAATGGCAACCAACGAACCAGGTTTAGACGCCGTACAGGCAGCCCGCAGCAGGATAGAATCCGTAATTACACGCACGCCTCTGATACCTTCTCCCCAGCTGTCTTATTTGGATTCGAATGTATATTTAAAATTGGAATCCCTGCAAACCACAGGCTCTTTTAAGCTGCGCGGCGCTACTAACAAGCTCTCCTCGCTGGTTGATGATGAACGGGAGCGCGGCGTGATAACCGTCTCGTCCGGCAATCACGGCCGGGCGGTTTCCTACCTCTCTAAAAAATTGGGAATAAATGCTGTCGTTTGTATCTCCGAAGCAGTTCCTGCTAACAAGGTAAACGCCATCCGGGATCTGGGGGCGGAAGTGATTATATCTGGGCGCACCTATGATGAAGCCAACGAAACCGCGCTGCGAATCAAAGCTGAACGCGGGCTCACTTTTATACACCCCTTCGATGATTACCACGTTATCGCTGGTCAGGGCACGATTGGGTTAGAATTGGTGGAGGACCTGCCCGAGATTGACACTGTGATTGTCCCGCTTTCGGGAGGCGGTCTATTGTGCGGTATAGCAATGGCGCTCAAATCGATCAAACCCTCCATTTACACAGTTGGTGTAACGATGGAGCACGGAGCTGCTGTGCATGAAAGCCTAAAAGCCGGAAAAATCGTGCAGGTCGATGAGTATCCCACCCTGGCTGACGCCCTGCCCGGAGGATTGGGCGATGTAAATATTTATACCTTCAAAATGATCCAAAAATATGTGGATGAGACAGTACTTGTATCCGAAGAGGAGATAGCAGATGCCATGCGCTTTGCCGTGGAAAAGCATCGCCTGGTGGTTGAAGGCGGCGGGGCGGTTGGCATCGCGGCACTGAAGAACGGTAAAATCAAGAAGAGGGGCAAGCACACAGCCATTATTATCAGTGGAGGAAATGTCGATACAAGTATTCTCACACGGGTACTGCAGGATAAAATCTAACTACCGTTAAGTAATCTATTTTTACAGGAGTGTATATGAAAGTAAAGATTCTTACCGAAACAGAATTACGCAATTGTGTAAGCATGGATGTTGACTCGCTGGAGATCGTGGCTGAAGGGTTTACAAAATTGACCAATGGTGAGGTGACGCTGCCGCCCATTCTGCGCATCGATGTGCATGAAAACAATGGTGAAGTGGATGTCAAGACGGCTTATATACACGGATTGGAAAACTTCGCCATAAAAATTGCCGCAGGTTTCCTGGATAACCATTTGCTGGGTTTGCCCACCGGCAGCGGGATGATGGTCCTGATCAACGCCAGGACCGGCAATCCCGAGGCTATATTGCTCGACAACGGCTACCTTACCGATGTACGCACCGGAATCGCCGGCGCCATCGCCGCCCAACACCTGGCCCAAAAAAGTTTCCCCACTGCCGGCGTTATCGGCTCCGGTATGCAAGCCGGCTTCCAGATGCGAGGTTTAAAACTAGTGCGAGATTTTCAAGAACTGCTGGTATTTGGAATCCTGCCCGACCAGGTCGAACAGTATGCTCAGGAGATCGCTTTGGAGCTCGGCGTGGATGTAAAAATAGCCGACAGTCCTGAGCAGGTGGTGCGCGGCAGCCAGGTCGTCGTCACGACAACCCCCAGCCGCGAACCCTTTCTGAAAGCTGAGTGGTTGCATCCTGGTCTGCATATCACCTGCATGGGCTCAGACGCGGAACACAAGCAGGAATTATTCCCGGATGTTTTCGCTCATGCAGACCTGGTAGTTTGCGACAAAAAATCGCAGGTTTTCCGCCTGGGTGAACTCCACCACGCTTTCGAGGCCGGGTACCTCAAATCCGAAGATGATGTCCTGGAGCTTGGCGAGCTGACCTCTGGCAGCCAACCAGGACGTAAAAATGAGGATCAGATCACAATATGCGATCTAACGGGTGTCGGCATTCAGGATACACAGATCGCACGTCTGGCTTACCGGAGAGCAAATGCGGCGGGGCTGGGCATGGAGATCGGCTCATAATTCGAACGGCAAGAACCTAATGAACACCCGGCCGAACTTGCTTAGAACAGAGGAGCGAGCCGGTCTTACAGTACACATAAGGTAAATAAATTATCATACTGGTAATCAAACAAGGAGAATATTCAATGCGAAAAGACTTTTATCCATTCTCACTCGAACGTGAAATGTCAAAATGGGAGTTTAAAGTAGCCTATAACCTGTCAGAAAGCGGCGTGCACCCCCTGTCGCTCATGGAACTGGCGGAAGATGATCCGAACTTTATCGAAGGCATTATAAAAACATCCTTGAATTACGTGCAGGCTAACGGGCTGGAGGAACTGCGCCAGAATATCTCCTATCTATACCCTGGCGCGACACCCGAAAATGTGATCGTCACCTCCGGCGCAGCCCAGGCAAATTTCACCAGCATCCTGACCACGCTTGATCCGGGCGATGAAATTGTTGTGATGCTCCCCAACTATATGCAAATCTATGGGATCGCTAAAAACTACAATCTGGATGTAAAGACATTCACTTTACAAGAAGAACTGAATTGGGGTGTTGACCCGGATGATATCAAAGCCGCCGTCTCTGATAAAACCCGCTTCATAGCAGTATGCAACCCCAATAACCCGACCGGTCACATCATGACCGCGCAGGAAATGGATGCAGTCATTGAAGCGGCCAGCAAATCGGGCGCCTGGCTGTTAGCTGACGAGGTATACGCCGGCGCAGAACACCACCAGGAAGAAATCACACCCACCTTCTGGGGTAAATACGAACGGGTCATCGCGGTCGGCAGCATGTCGAAAGCCTATGCATTACCCGGATTACGCATCGGTTGGGTGGTTGCGCCGCCCGATCTGGTTGACGAGTTCTGGGCGCGCCAGGATTACATTACAATTTCAAGTGCAGTTCTGGCTAACAAGATCGCCGCGTATGCCCTTTCTCCAGAGAACTACCCGCGCATGATCCAAAGGACCCGCCAGTATGTACGGAACGGTTACCAGAATCTCGAACGCTGGATCAACCAGCATTCAGACCAGTTCTCTGTTATCCCGCCTGAGGCGGCCGCGATCGCTTTTGTGCGCTATCAAAAGGATGTAAATTCAACCAAACTGGTGGAGCGCCTGGTCCAGGATCAAGACACTTATATCGTTCCGGGCGACCACTTCGGTTTGGATCACCACCTGCGTATAAGCTACGGTCTGGCGGAGGACTGACGTAAACGAAGGTCTCAGGCGTGTTTACGAGACATATGAATCTTTATAGGAGAGCAGGTTCAATATCCCATCCATTGGATTTGTGATCGTCATATTTACAGGTCTGTTTGTTTTATAATTAATTGGTTGTCTTCATTGGTCCCAGACAGGTTGTGTGCGCTCTTGCCAAGTTACATCACATTATTCGCTGAGATATATCAAGAGAATCAAACAATGAAAACAAAACTGCGTGACAAAATCGTCAAACCCTCCACTCGCCAATTCGCTCGCGAAGCCAGGCGCGCCAGGAATTATTCATTAACTGATTTCCTGCACGGCTACGTCTACGCCCGCTGGCCTTACCTCTATATCGGAATTGGCACCGGTGAGCATCCGCTCGCCAGGTCATATTCCAATCTCAAAAAACGCATCAACCAGATAATTCCTCACAACGGCTCCAGTCCACCAGTTGAGGTGATAGAAGATAAAAAACCCGCCATCATGGGTGGGCCCAGCGGCACATTTGCCGACGGTTATCACGGCAAGGTCGTACCGCTGGAATCAGCCAGGCGCTTGGTGACCGTAGGTGAAGAGATTGAGCTTCCAGACCTGGAGCAGGTCATACCTTACCCGCGCGCCCGCGATATCGTTATGCATAATCCGGATCATTTAGCCGTATTAGATTGTCCATGCCGTGTATCTCGGGAAAATCCTTGCCTGCCGCTGGACGTGTGCTTGATTGTCGGGGAACCCTTTTCCAGTTTTATATTGGAACACCACCCTGAACGCGCCCGACAGATAACACAATCAGAAGCGGTGGAAATCCTGGAAGCAGAACAACAGCGCGGGCACGTACACCATGCTTTTTTTAAGGACGCCATGCTGGGTCGTTTTTACGCCATCTGCAACTGCTGTTCGTGCTGCTGCGGAGCGATGCAGTCCCAGCGCAACGGCACTCCCATGCTGGCCTCTTCCGGCTATATAGCCGTGGTCGACGAGTTATTATGCCAGGGCTGCAGCGACTGCAATCAGTACTGCCAGTTTGGCGCCATCACGATGGCCGGCCCCACAGCAAGCATCGACCTGGAATTATGCATGGGCTGCGGGGTTTGTGTCGCGGCCTGCACCAACGATGCCCTGACGCTGGAGAGGGATACCACCAAAGGGGAACCGCTGGAAATCATACAACTTTTAGAGCGCGCTGCTGTCTAACCCGGGTTGGTTGCTGTAATTTTTAAGAAACACGATCCGTATACCTGTACCATTTATGAACAACAGAGATAAGTTCCGGGAAATTATGCGTGGAGGCGTGCTGGAGCGGGTGCCGCTATTGGAAGAAGGCATACGCGATAAAGTAATTGATACCTGGGGATCAGCAGGAGGACTATCAAGCAGGGATGAGCTTAATAAGGTTTTTCATTTCGACCAGCGCCATGAGATCTACACCGAACTGGAACATGAATTGAACCTGGAGGAGCTTTCCAATCAGAAGGACGGTTTGGAAGCGCTCGAAAGGGAACTCGACCCAAGCAACCCCGCTTATCTTCCGGAAGGTTGGCAGGAAAACCTCGAGACCTGGAGAACAAGCGAAAACATCCTTATGCTGCGTGTGCACCGCGGTTTCTTCCTCACATTGGGGGTTGAAGATGGGGCTTCATTCAACAATATAATCTATCTGTTAATGGATAATCCGGATTTCGTACGCCAGGCACTGCTGATTCAGGGGATTTTCGCGGCTCAAATGGCGGAAATTGTCCTCCAGGAAGTGAAGATTGACGCCGCAATTTTCAGCGAACCTATTGGAAACAACTTCGGCTCATTGATCTCTCCAAAAATGTACCGCAAGTTCATGCTGCCCAGCTTCCAACCTGTTTTGGAAGTACTCAAGCGCCACAATGTTGAAACCATCATCTTCCGCACCTACGCCAATACCAGAATCCTGCTGCCGCTGTTTGTCGAAGCCGGTATGAACTGCCTGTGGGCTGTTGAAAGAGGTACGAACGCCATGGATTACCTCGATCTGCGCCGGGAATATAAATCTGACCTGCGCCTGATCGCCGGCATCGACCGGGATGTACTGCGCCAAGGCAAGGCGCATATCCGCACTGAGCTTGACACCTATGTCCCGCCGCTGCTGGAAGCCGGCGGTTATCTACCGCTGGTCGATGGCCGCATCCGTGAGGATATCCCCTTTGAAAATTATGTTTATTACCGGGGATACTTGGAAGAATTGACCGGATACCGGAATTAAATGTGATGGATCAATTATGAAAATTACTTCTTTGAAGGTCAGCGCAGTTAACATCCCAACCATAAAGAGCTACCATGTTGCCGTGCTGGGGACCATCCGTTCGACCGAGTCGGTTGTGCTGGAAATGTACACCGATGTTGGATTGGTTGGCATCGGCGAAACAGATCCTGCCCTGATGTTCACCGGGGAGAGCCAGCATACCGTCATGACAATGCTCAAACACCACCTGGGACCGGCTGTGCTCGGGATGGATCCAACGGAAATCGAGCTTATTAAGACCCGCATGGATGCTATATGCGTGGGGAATCCATTCGCCAAAGCCGCCATCGATCTGGCCTGCCACGATCTGAAAGCAAAGGCTGCCGGTATCCCTGTTTACGAACTGCTGGGTGGATTAAAGCACGAACGTTTACCGGTCATGTGGTCGTTGGGCAGCGACTCTCCTGAAACCAACGCCAGAGAAGCCGCTCAGAAAGTGGAAGAAGGCTACGGCACTATCGGGCTCAAACTGGGCGTATTACCTCCAGAAGATGATATCAAAAGGGTCGCCCAGGTACGTAAAGCGGTTGGGGATGATATAAAAATCCGCTGCGACGCCAACCAGAGCTGGACAGCTGCCCAGGCCATTAGGACCATTCAAAGCCTTGGTGAATTTGATGTAGCCATGGTCGAGCAGCCGCTGCCGAAATGGGATCTGGAAGGGATGGCTTATATTACCAAAACGGTAGATATCCCCATCGGCGTCGATGAAAGCCTTTCCTCCACGCGCGAAACCGTGACCATAATCCTGCTCAATGCAGCCGACTTTTTCAGCATCAAGACCACCAAACACGGCGGGCTGATGAATTCGAAGTTGATCGGCAACATGGCTCACGAAGCCGGGAAAAAACTGTTTATCAACTCCATGATCGAAATGGGGGTCAGTGTCATGTCCGGACTGCATTTTGCGGCCTCTTCCCCGGGTTTGTTCGAGATCGGCCACGCCCTCAACTCCGTCAGGCGCTTGAAGGATGATATCCTGCTGGATCCGGTTCAGTACCAGGGTGGGGAGATCATCGTGCCGCAAGACCGCATAGGTTTGGGCGTGGAGTTAGACGAGCGCAAAATGGAAATTTACACACAGGATTCCTTTCAAATCGAGCCAAATGATTGAGGAGGTGTGAATATGGACCAATCTCAAGCGGTTAACCGGGTAGCCGTGCTCAGCGCTGGCAACGGCGGGATCACCTTTGCGGCTCATCTTCTGGATCATGGAGTCGAATGGGTGTCTTTATACAACCGCAGCCCTTTCCGCCTGGAACCCATTCAAGCCAATGGGGACCGCATATATGCGCGAGGCGAAATTGGCGGTGAAAAAGGAAGGGAGATGCAGTTATCCCTCGTGACGGGAGACCCGGTCGAAGCCATCGAAGGCGTTGATTTTATTGTCATGGCTGGGACGCAGCCCGCTATCGATCACCTGGGTCAAGCTTTAGCACCTCATATCAGGAGCGACCAGGTCATCATTATCGGCTCCGGCACTTTGGGTTCAACCTGGGAGATGCAGGCAAGTTTGCGGGCCGGCGACTGCCAGGAGCTTCCTGTTGTGGGCGAGTTTAATATCCTGCCGTACGCCACCAAGCTGGATAACGAGCGGCAAGGGCGCGTTTGGGTGCGCGGCATCAAAAATGCGCTCGATGCCGCTTTTGCTCCCCTGGAACGCTTGACGCTCGCATTCCGAGACTGGCTGCTGGGAATTTATCCTTACCTCAATATCTGTCCTGACGTACTCTACACCGGGTTATCGGGCGCTAACATGATCGTACACCCGGTAGTCGTGCTGCGCAACAAGGACAAGGTCCGGGCAGGGGTACCATGGGCGTTGTATGCAGAGGGTGTGACACCCGAAGTAGGGGCACTAATGGACCAGGTAGACCAGGAACGCCTGGCGGTCGCTACGGCATGCAACCTGGATTTGATCCCAATTTACCAGTTCCTGATAAATGCATACCCACCCTTCGACGGCGCGCAGCAAACCAATATGTACGAGTGGTTCCGCTCGCGTATGCGCTCCAGTTCCGGACAGGTTCACCTGGAGGCTGTCCCGGGTCCGACCTCCTTCAACGTGCGCCTGCTCGAAGAAGACGTGCCTTACGGCATGGTTCCGCTGGAGGGATTGGGCAAACTGCTGGGTGTCCCCACCCCAACCGTAACCATGTTTATTGACGAAGCGCAAGAACTTTTAGGAGAGGATTATCGTCTCAGCGGGCGCACTGTCGACAAGATGCTGGATGAAGTAAAGACCTCCTTATCACAGATGGAGGTCCAGATTGATAGAGAATAAACCTGTTGTAGCCGTACTGGGCGGGGGCAACGGCGGCTTTTGCGCCGCAGCCGACCTGACCTTGCGCGGTTTTGAAACGCGCCTGTGGGAATTTCCGGAATTTTTGTACACGATCGAACCGATCATAAACGCGGGCGGTATCGCGCTGCGCGGCGTGGCGGGGGAAGGTTTTGCACGCCCGGCCAGTGTGTCCACCGATATTGAAGCCACGTTGGACGGCGCCCAACTGGTCCTGGTGATTGTCCCCGCGGATGCCCACAAACTGATCGCTAGAACCTGCGCGCCCTCTTTAACCAGTGACCATACCATCCTGCTTATGCCGGGATGCTGCGGCGGCGCGCTTGAATTCTACAACGATTCTCGTGCCAGCGGCGCGCCTTCGGGTATCCTTATCGCTGAGACCACCTCTTTAATCTATGCCGTAAAGAAGGAAATTGGCAACAGCGTCTGGGCACGCGGCTTGAAAAAAAACCTGCCTCTAGCAGCCTTTCCGGCAGTTCACACCAACCGCGTCCTCCAACAGGTGAGCCAGGTGTATGACCAGTTTAAACCGGCATTGAATGTGCTGGAAACCAGTTTTCATAACCTGAACCATATCGTTCACCCGCCTGGAATGCTGGCTAATCTGGGTTACATTGAAGGCACATACCAACAGGATTGGCACTACTACCGCGATGGATACACGCCCGGCACAGCCCGCCTGGCGGAGGAGATGGATAATGAACGGCTGGCGATCGTGCGCGCATTCAACCTGCCGGAAGTCTCTGTCCACGACACTTTGAGAGGTTATTACAGTTACCAGGGCCTGAGAGGAGAAACGCTGTATGAAATGTTCAGCACATCCCCCGTGCATGCCCCTGCCCTGGGTCCTAAAACCACCCACCACCGAATGTTGACCGAAGACGTGCCGTATGGTCTGGTTCCCCTGGCTTCCTTCGCTGACATTGTAGATATCCCAACACCGGTCATGAACGCGGTAATTTCCACAGCCAGCGTGATCAACAATACCGATTATCAGCAAACCGGAAGGACCGTAGAGAACCTCGGTCTGGGCGGTATGTCACCAGGCGAAATCCAGCAATATGTGACCCACGGACCCAATATCTGATTCACTCAATACAAATTCCTTGAGCAGCGCTGTCAACTCAAAACATCGCTTGACATATCGATGACCATCGATTAGAATCACATCGAAGGTTATCGATATGAGCAATTCAGATACAACAACCTCCCCCGTGGTTTTCGCGAAAGCGCTGGCTGATCCCACCCGCCAGGGTATCATGCAGTTGATTTGCTGCCAGTGGTTGAGCGTGGGTGAAATCGTGGAGGCGGTCGGCGTAAGACAGCCCACTGTGTCTCACCACCTTGCGATCTTGCGGCAGGCTGGATTGGTAAACGCCCGCACGGAGGGTAAACAAACTTTCTACAGTCTCAACCAGTCGCGCGTAGCTGCCTGCTGTGGGGAACTTATCCAGGTTCTGGCGCCAGAAACCAGCGCTGCCTCAGCCATAAATGAAGATTTAGGTGGCTCACCTGACCAATAACAAATTTTTTTAAGCTGATTCATAGACAATCATCGATATGAAAATTTAATGTTAGTAAAAGAAGGAGAAAATATGAGGAGCAAAACGAGTTTGAAAGGCAATAAAGAGGCTGAGGATGAAATAACCATGGTCCCCGTGGCAGGCTGTTGTGGGGGTCAACCATCCAGCGCTGAAACGATCCCACCAGATGGGATTCGAGAAAAAGTAGAGCAGTTCTATGCACAGCGAGCGCTCAATTCAGATTCGTGCTGCGCTGACGGTTACCAGGAAGTGTTGTATTCAGCCGAAATGTTATCCGTGCTCCCTGAAAACCTGGCCAATTTCTCGCTCGGCTGCGGCGATCCTATCACAATGGCAGAGCTAAAAAGTGGGGAGACCGTACTGGACCTGGGGTCGGGCGGCGGTTTGGATTGTTTCCTGGCCGCAAAAATGGTGGGTGAAACAGGACGTGTCATTGGCATTGATATGACTCCCGAAATGCTCGAACGAGCCCGTTTATCCGCCGAAAATTTGGGTTTTGATAACGTCGAATTTCGAAAAGGTTATTTGGAAGAACTGCCGGTCGAGGACGGCAGCATGGATGTGATCATCTCCAACTGCGTGATCAACCTTTCACCCGATAAGCCGCAGGTGTTCGAAGAAATGTTCCGCGCCCTGAAACCGGGTGGCAGGGTCAGCGTCTCGGATATTGTCAGCAAAGGAGAACTGCCGGATAATGTCAAAAATGATATAGCCGCCTGGGGAGCATGCATCGCCGGCGCTCTGGAGATGGACGAATATATTGGCGGTCTTCAAGCGGCAGGGTTTGTTGAGGTCAATCTTATCCCTAAGAGTGAGGAAGAAACCAGTATTATTAAAATCCCGTCCAACACATTGTTTTCAGCGGGTATAACAACCCGAAAGCCGTAGATAGCCTCTATTTTTTATTGTTCTGCAGCCGCTGGCAGTATCCTTCCAGCCAGCGGTTTGACCATCCCAGCAGCGAGGTCGCCCGCATTATTTCCTGCACATTTCCCCGGGTGATCTTCACTTCGCTGCGGATCACCTCTACATTGTCCCGGCTTTTTGCCAGGGTTTTTATCGCAAAACACAACGGCCAGATATTTGCAATGCGCGCCCGGTACAAACGGCGTGGAAAAGCGGCAATATAGGCTGTGCCGTAACTCAGATGCTCTTGCGCCTTGTCGACCAGCATAGCGACCGCTTGTAGCGCCTGCTCTTCATATTGCGTTTCGAAGAACTGCTGGCGGTTAATCCCCACCTGGTCCAGGTACTCTTTGGGCATAAATATCCAGTCACGTGCAAGATCCGACCTCAGACCGCGGATCACATTCACAGTCTGCAATCCCAATCCTACCTCACGGGAGACTGGCAGCAAGGCCTCTTTCTTCACTTTTAATTGGGGATAATACCAGGCGTAAATATCGGTCATTAAATAACCAACCAGACCCGCCACCTGGTGCATATAGTCATCTAATTCATCCACTGTGTCGATATACGACCCCTGACGCTGCCAGCGCGCCATCCCCAAAGTGGACTGCCCGCAGCGCGCTTTTATATATCCCTGCAGTTCCAGGGGCATGCCCTCCAGGTAATCTATCAAATCCCCCGATTGTTTTGCCACATATACTTCCGGGTTGCGCCCGTCTAAGTCCGCGATCTGCTGCGTAAAAGTTACCGCCCGTTCATCACCTTGCAGGACCTGGTTCCAAAGTTCCAGCAGGGAAGCTTTACGCTCGGCTGCCATGTGCGGATGATCCTCCAGGCAGTCAGAGACGCGGAACAGCAAATAAGCCAGACCTACCGGTGCTCGTAATCTGTGCGGTAATCTTTGGATCGACAGCGCAAACGTACGGCTGACCATTTCAACCATACGGTCATATTTATCCATAACCCCGTTCCTGTGGGTATCCTTACTTCCTCAAAACCCAATTCTACCGCGCTTTTTTGGCCAGCTCAAACACTTATCCACCCCTATCCCTTTGATCTACCAAATTTAGGTTAAACTCAACAACCTCGAACCATATACACACACAAAAAAATTATCCCTATCATATCAATTTAAACGTGCTGATGCCTGCAAACACCGCCAACTTGGACCTCCCAGCTTTTTAGGATCATTACTTATCCTACCTCAAAGTCTAATAAGAACAGGGGTTGTCCAAACTATGCGCAGAAAACAATTTAGACAACCCCTGAACGATTAACTGGTAGATTCCTGGCTTAGGGAGTAATCCTCATGCCAGTGTGTTGACGTTATTAAGTTCCTCAAAAGCTCGTATCATACGCGCTTTGAAGAAATCTTCCCCTCTTCTCAGCCAGGCGCGCGGGTCGTAATACTTCTTATTCGGCGACTCAGGTCCTTCCGGATTGCCGAGTTGACCCTGGAGATAACCTTCAAACTCATTATAGTAGTTATGAACGCCGTCCCAGAAAGCCCACTGTAGATCTGTGTCGATGTTGAATTTGATCGCGCCGTAAGAAATCGCTTCCTCGATCTCCTCCGGTGATGAGCCCGAACCACCGTGGAACACGAAATAAACCGGCTTCTCTCCGGTCCCAAATTTCTCCTGCACGTACTTTTGTGAGTCGCGCAGAATCTTAGGACGCAGCTGTACGTTGCCGGGTTTGTAGACACCGTGAACGTTGCCGAACGAGGCTGCAATGGTGAAGCGCTCGCTTACTTTGCTCAACTCTTCATAGGCGTACGCCACATCTTCCGGCTGTGTGTACAAACGCGATTCCTCGACATCTGAATGATCTATGCCGTCCTCTTCACCGCCGGTGATCCCCAGCTCGATCTCGAGCGTCATGCCAATTTTGCTCATACGTTCAAGGTAGCGCTTACTGATCTCAATATTCTCAACAATGGGTTCCGTTGAGAGATCGAGCATATGAGAACTGTACAAAGGGATACCGTTGGCTTTATAAAAAACCTCTCCAGCGTCCAGCAGCCCATCGATCCAAGGCAGATTTTTTTTCGGACAGTGGTCCGTATGCAGGATCACCCTTGTGCCATATTGGGGGGCGACTGTATGGACGTGGTGGGCGCCCGAAATTCCCCCAATAATGGCTGCCCGCTGGTCCTGGTTGTCCAATCCTTTGCCGGCAAAAAACACACTGCCGCCGCTGGAGAATTGGATGATCACCGGACTGTTCATTTCTGCAGCCGACTCAATGACTGCATTAACGCTGTTTGTACCGACCACATTAGCCGCTGGCAGGGCGAACAGGTTCTCTTTTGCATAGGCGAAAACTTCCTGTACCTGGTCTCCGCTGAGTACACCGCTTGGTAAATCCTTTAAAGTACCTGACATAATATTTAATCCTTCCTTTTTATGTAATTTCAACAAACATTTAATTCTAATCCAAAATAGCCTTTAGCGGATCTTTGATTTAACCTTGCAACCTGGCCAGCTTGACTTAAAGTTTGTCCAGTTCGCTCTCATATTCGTCGCGCTTCATATTCTTGGGTTTTTCTGGCTAACCGCTCTTTTTCTTTCCCTTCTTTCCTTTCTTTTTAGATTTACCCTTCTTCTTTTTCTTTTTACGTTTTTTCGAACCTTTTGATTTCTTTTGAGACTCGACTTCAGCCTCAATGGACTTTTCCTCTACGGTTAGCGTTTCTTCTGCACTTGCCACTTCCTCTTCTTCGACCTGCGGTTGTTCCAGCTTTTCGGGTGGCGACAGTACTTCGCTTGCCGCTTCCACTTCTTCAATAGGTGATTGTTCTTGCTCTACTTCGGTGGTTTCAGGTGCTGCCGCCTCAGGTATATTTTCAACGGTAATATCTTGAGAAAACATACCCATTCGCAGCTTTAGAAATTTATCCCGCCGGTAGCGCGTCTGCCTAGAGGTTAATCCGGCCGGCTTACCTGCTGCACCATACGATGAACCTTCGTTCAGTGCAAGCAGCGCCTGCGCCAACCCGCTTTCCGGCGAATCCCCATGGGAAATCTCTTCTAGTTTCAGTTTTTCAGCCTGTGTGAGAAATTGTTCACTCATTTCTATTCTCCTGGTTCATCCTTTAATAACCATTCGTTTCGAAGGGGGTAAATCCAGATGACTTACCATCAAATACCCTTTTGTGTGTCAGTATAAATTATATCCATCTTTTTATGGCTGATGCGGAATCTTCATATTCGACATTTCCCCTGCACAAGGGTTGTCTCATATATTGTTACTTGACCACAATTGCCCACAGCTTACGGGATTATTCTATAAAAAATTGTCCTGACAGTATATCAACAGGGCAGTAGTGGTTATGTCAGAAAACGCCCCGGTAAAATCAGGGCGTTTATCACTTCATCAAATTCAGAGTGCAAGGAATATAGTTCTTACCATGGGGAATTGCTGAAGAACATATACGCCATAAGTGTGCATGAAAGGATACACGCCAAAGAGATAACAGATACGGCGATGATCGACACGATTACAATCACATTATCGTTATCGTTGCTCCTCTGCGGTTCAAATGGTTCTATCTGTGGTATTTCACTGCTTGTGTCACTCATGCTTTCCTCCTGTAAGACTTTCTTATATTCATAAATACTCTTCAAGTATTTGTCAAAAATCGTTTCTCGTAAAATGCAGCAGGTCAAGACGCCTGACTGCCTTTTAAGCAATTAAAATCCTAAATCATTCAGCAAACCTTCGACAGTTAAGGCAGTTCCTTCGATAACTGATTCCATGAATACAACGCTGACCACCACTGTGACTATAAAAATCACTGGCAGCAGAATTGTGCGCCATCCCTTCAACTCATGTGCGGCAGCAGTACCAATCCAAACGCCCACTAAAGACAAGATTAAAGCAGTGATGCGCGCCAGCGGACCGATTACTGGAATAAATCCGACTAATTCAAAGATATGAGCGCTCTGGGCAAATCCCGCTACGCGGAGTGTTGATGTGTAGTCCGATTTTCCCCGTAGCAAGTGCGCAGCCAGGAAAAGCAGCAAGACCGCTACTAACCAGACCCCAAATCGCAATAATATATTGACCACATCCAACCCACCCTGGCGATTTAGGGATTGAATAATTTGAGAGATCAATGTAATCAGGAGCGCCGGTCCGGTCATATAGACATCGCGTGCGATCTCCTGATATACCTCCCTGTTCAAAGTTACGGCATGGGCCGCGTTATTCAGCCATTTACCCACCTGGCCAATGCCAGCTGCCAGAGTAGCCGGCGCCCCGGGGGACACCTGCGGCTCATCGGGTCGTTCTGGTTTGGGAGCGGAACCAGGCAGGCCAATGCGAGCCTTTAGGATCGCCATGACCTCGTAGGAGTTGCGGGTTTCTGGGACATCCATATCCCCGGGGTGGAAGATAAAGGCATCCGTCTGCTCACCGCCCAAACCGCCGTGGCTTCCAATCAATTCTTCGTAAGCCGCAACGGTGCCATCCGGATATAGTGGGCTGTTAATGGTCAGATCCCCGGAACTCGGGAAATCGACAATGCGGCGCACCTGCCAGGCGCGCAGCTCTGGATCACCATACTGCTCCAGCGGATCCTCACCGAGGATATCGCCTGTATGCAGGTTGCGGGCGCCATTTTTCCCGAAAGCCATTGGAACGCCCTCATCATCGATAGCCACTACAAAACCGACCCCTTCGTGCTGCACGATAGTATCAACCATACCCGGGTATGCCTCATTGAGCTCGTTTAAAGTGAGCTTGCGCGGGTGCAGGTCAAAATATACCTGCGCCAGGTTGCCGCTGTAGCATAGGGTCATGTTTGTTGGTTCCACTTCCTGGGCTCCCGGCTGCTGGTTTAGATTGCTCTTCATAGCGCGCTGTGTTTGTTTAACCATGGCCGAACCCACTCTACCAGTCACTTTCTCGTCGTCCATGTTGTCCAATTCGTTCATCATTGCGGACACCCCGATGGTGCCGTCGTCGCCCCCGCCGGTAGCGACAGCCTGTGTCCCTTCCGGGAGCAGTCCTTGTATGTATTCTGTAATAGACACATCGTAACGCTGCTCAAAAGTGTGTCCGAAAGACTGCCCGTGGTCAGACAGCAGGATAAACTCATACGGCCGCGGTGCTACCCGTTCAACAGCCAGCATGATCTTAGCGATCACCTGGTCGAAATGGTGCAGAGTCCCCATCGCATCACTCGTCCAGGGTCCCGAATGGTGGGCAACTTCATCATAGCCAGCGAAAAGAGTATAGATAGCCGGGACGCCGCGCACGATGTCCAGGATTGTGAAATAAGCGCCAACATCACGCAAGAACACGTTGGTTGCTGCCCGCAGAAAAGGGTAGCCTTTGTGCAGGCGGTTGAGGCGCGGCTGCACATCCTTGCGGCTCTGCTGCCAGTACTGCCACAATTCACGCACAACATCAACGAAGAACAAGACCAGTACCCGCATAAAGAAATACGGATTCCTCATCAGTAAATACATATCCTGGGCGCGTTTTCTTTTCTTCTTTGGTGTCGGCTTTAATTTTGGTCATCGTAAGGATGGCTTTGTCCGCATCCCCGCTGAACATATTGGAAATGCTGGAACCGCCCTCCAGCAGTCCTTTCCCATTCGAAAGCAGCGGTTCGAGTTCCGCCATTTGCGGTCCCCCGGCGATCATGCGGTTGTTCTCCTTGTCCAGCCAGCGGAAAGCAGGCATATTGTCATTATTGCCCTGCAGGATGCCGGCCTGGCAGGCAGGAGTGGAGGAGGGCACACCGCAGTCCACCCGCGATATCTTATAACCATCTTCATCTATCATTTTTTTGATGGTTGGCATATACCCATCCTCGACAGCCTTCTTTAATATGATGGTAGCTCAGACCATCAATTTCCAGCATCACCACACCGCGCCTGGTTTCTCCTTTTTCAACCACCGCTTGCTTACCAGCCTGGCGTAAAACCAGATTTGTATAGAAAGACTTATTATTATCGATATTGAGCAGTTCGATCAGAATCGTATTAATCAATGACAGGAATAGACCACCGATAAAAGCCCACCCCCAGGAGCTCACTTCAAAGCTGGGCAGCAGCGCCGCGGTGATCATCAAGGTTATCGCGTTGATGAAAAAACCCAGCAAGAATAAGATCATCCATCCCAGGGGCATGGCAATCAACAGGATCAACGGGCGGATCAACAGATTGACGATCCCCAGGATCAACGCCGCAGCTGTGGCGATTACGATCATCGAAGTACCGTCGACCGGATTGATGTTGATCCCGGGTATGACCCAGACCGTCACCAGCAGCGCTAGCGTATCGACAAACCAGACGGCCAGGAAACGGATTATTCGTTGAATAAAGAATTGAAATGTTTTCATAATTAGCTCTCCTCTGAGCTTTATATCAGTAATCTATTTCATACTGGATAATTGCAGGAATTGATATTGATATAGTCAAAGTTTTATTATAAAGTTCCCTGTTGCATCTAGCAAGCACAATAAGGGAACCTGTGTATTGTTATCTGCTTGTAAACCAGAAACACTTGACGACCCTCATTTTAAGTCAGTCCATGCAACTGTTGTCCCTAGCCTATCAGAATCTGCAAACTTGTTGATGTAATCTTATTTTCAGGCTGGGGTCGAAAATTCAGGCTGAAAAAAATTAGGGATTACAGATTTGTTTAATTTAATCCACTCAATCGTCTCGTAAGTTTTCGAGAGGCATCTTCACAATAACTACGAATATCTTTCCACTCAACGGGGACAAGCATACTGGGCATAGGTTGTTCTTCGGCATCCTCAAAGTAAACCAACGCCTTTACAACAACAGCCAGAAATTGAGGTCGATCAGAAAATTTATGAGGTACAAATTCGAACAGGTCTTCAAGAGACGCCTGTTCTTGCAAGCAATATATATCCAAATCAGTTGAAACCCGGTGTCCAATTTGTAATGCCAGGGCAGTACCGCCTGCTAAATAGAAATTTTGAATAAATTCAAAATCTCGCAAAATCGTAATATTATTTCGGCAGGATTCTGTGATTGCGTCTTTGTAAAAGCTCACCATGGTTCCATATTCTTGGCTTCTATCGCCCAATCGGGTACAGAGATATCATCAATTCCAAGCACCAGCTTCCAGAGTGCGAATGATCGTTTTAATAACAGCCTGTATCCATGTTTGCGTACCCAATCAGCGACAATTGTTTCACCATATGTCTTGAACAGCCACCTGATTTGTTCCCAGGTGCCTCGCTCTAGCATCCGTTCTATGATAATCCCACGATACTCCTCGAGATTCATTCTTTCGAATTCATATTCAGGGAGCAGCTAGGCTGAATCCACTGGAAGATTGTTTTTCGATAACAGGACTACTTCTCGAACATCTTCATCTATCATATAGTCATTATACAATGGGAGGTGGCAGGTTAGAGGGGCTAAAGTGGGCTAGTTTGCCAATCAATTAGATTACTCACCGCTGCGATTGTCGTGATCTGATAATCTCCAAATGGCGGTGTGTTTCCAGTACCAGACAACTGCCTCGATCCCTATTTTATATTGATATGTTTAGATTTTCTCAAGTACACTTCCATTCGGCAGCAGCCTGAATGGTTCAGAGATCACATTGTTGTCGAGTAAAAATTTTATGGTATTAAATTTACTCGACGACCGGGAGACTGATCTCGAACTTCCTTCAGAAATCTGCGGTTCAATGGCAAGTCTGGCCAGGTCAAATTGTTGGTGAAAGGCAGAATATCGGTCCCAAAAATTAACCTTTAAAGTCAGGCGCTGGTACTCTCGCCAGGATATAACAACCGCAGTAGGTTTCCCACGGCGTGTGATTTCAACCATGGAGGTTTTCTCACCCTCTCGTACCAGTCTGGCAAACTGGTCCCGGGCTTCAGCGATCGAGTAACGCTTGAACATTTCCACCTCCAAAATGGCTGTGTATATGTCCATTTTCCCTCAGACAAACAATATAAAGCGTCCACCCCAATTAGCGGATATTTTCTTCATAAGCTCGCCAGGTATAAATGGGCAATATGATGTACAATTCAAAAATTCCCAGTACAGTCTGCGCTAGAAAAATAATGGTTGTTAAGAATTTCAGGCAGATTGAAAAATAATAAAGGAGCAACACATGACTGAAAAACAATGGGCGCAAGCGCCCGAAATGCAGATCGACCCGAAAAAAACCTATAGCGCCACGATAGAAACCAAACGAGGCGATATTGAACTCGAGCTTTACCCCCAGTATGCGCCCAATACCGTTAACAATTTCGTTTTCTTAACCGGTGAAGGATTTTACGATGGGGTCACATTCCACCGTGTGATCAATGACTTTATGATCCAGGGCGGTGACCCCACCGGTACTGGCCGCGGCGGGCCTGGTTATAGGTTCGATGATGAGTTTTCAGGTAATCCGCTGAAACACGAGAGTAAAGTTATCTCCATGGCAAACGCTGGCCCGGGGACAAACGGCAGCCAGTTCTTTATCACCCATGCGCCCCAGCCGCATCTAGATGGTAAGCACACCGTATTTGGAAAGGTAACCAGGGGGAGTGATGTTGTGGACTCAATCCAGCAGGGAGATCGGATGGAGGTGGTTACGGTCAGCGAAGTTTAGAGATTTAACCGCTATACTGCAGGGCTGGCGCTGCGAGAACGGTAAATATTTAACCCCAGGAAAACAAAAATCCCTGCCGCAGCATAAACGAATAACGCTGCTATCATGGCGGCAGGACTGATTGAACCGATCATACGCCCTACTAACCAGGGCGTAATGATCGCGCCTGCGCTCCCGAACACCCACAACCACCCAGTCGTCCTGCCGTGAATGGGCATACTGCGTTCAGCCAGCGATAGAGTAACAGGGGATAAAGAGGCAATTGATAGTCCTAACCCTACCGTTCCAACGACTGCTGTCGTGAAGGATCGCGGGAACACCAGCATGAGCCCCAGGCTGGCCAACGCGCCAACCAGGCTGACCAGAAGTATATACTTTGGATGCACCCGGGCAGCGAATGGGATTGTTAATAACCTTCCGGCTGTGATCGCTAACCAGAAAGCAGATGTGAGGTAGGATGCTGCCGGAACATTGCCCGGCTCGGTAATAAGCACATAACTGTAAATCCACCCACCGTAACTTACTTCTATGCTGATATAAATAAATAACAATATTCCAAACAAGGCCAACAGCCTGTAGTCTGGCTTTTCACCGGAATCGGATCGGCTCTCAACAGCAGGCGCTGGGGATTTACGACGCAGCAATCCCATTATGATTGGGATCATCAATATCACCAGCAGCCAGTAAACCCAGCCAAAATAGATACCTTTCTCGAGAAACCATCCCAGCAATAACGGCGATAGAATGCCGCCAACGCCGGCAAAGAAAAACAAACCGCTTAAAAATGGGCCGGAACGCTCTTTGTATTCCCACATCACAAGCGTATTACCGCCCACATCCATCCCGCCCAAACTCATACCGGTCACAAACATTAATACCGCCAGGATGCCAGCATACGATGATATCGGGATGAACACGATCGTCAAAGCCATCACCGCCAGCGTTCCCGCCATCAGTTTGTTTCCCGGGAAGTGGTCATACAAACGGCTGATGGCAAACGATCCCAGCAGATAGCCAAAAGAACGAATCGAAAACAGGTAACCTGAGCTGGTCAACTCGACGCCAATATTACCCGCCAGATAAGGTAGGGATGCTCCTAGAAGCGCAATCACTGCTCCCAGGAAAGCGAAAACCGGGAAATACAGGTTGGTCCGGCGGGTAGAGTTTAATATGTCACGCATAAGGAGGATCAATTTTACACATCATTCAGATTCTTGGAGGATCTCGTTTTCACAACGCTGTACACCAAAATTGTAAACGATAAATGGTATAAATGATGTACGCTGATCGTATATCTTCAAAGGATTCAGGTTGAACAAACTCGGCAGGTCTGTCAGCACCAGGAATATCGTTAGAATATCCGTGATCGCGGCATTGTACGCCGTGTTAACAGTAGCTCTGGCACCCTTCAGTTATGGACCCTTGCAGTTCAGGATCGCAGAATTCTTAAAAGTCTTTGTGCTCTACAACCCCTGGTTGTCGATCGGCATCGGTATCGGCACCTTTTTTGCCAACCTTTCCAGCCCCTATGTGGGACCATTGGAATTGATCTGGATGCCGCTGACCGACATAGTAGGCGGTCTGCTGGCTTGGGGCATTTACCGCGCCCTTGGTGAACGTTATCCGGTTGTCCCGATGCTAATTTACGCCTTGACAACCTCCGCCGCGGTAGCGCTGATGCTTTACTTATTGGGACTTGGAGGAGGATCAATAGCCGGGTTAGCCATATTCATCAGCGAAGCAGTAATTTTGGTAGGCGCTATACCCATCGCGCACAATATTAACCAACAGGTTGATATTGATTGACCTGACCTCTAAATTGGACGTGAATACAGCCTCTGATATAATTATTTACCCATAGATTTACATAAAATATTCAATAAAGCTTATTTTGAAGGAGAATTTTATATGCCACCCCGTGGAAGACGCACCGCACGCAGAACAGCACGAAGAACCACTCACCGTACAATGAGACGTACACACCGCCGCAGAAGAAGGCGAAGAATCCTGGTAGGCGGTGCAGTGGTGTTAGCCGCAGGCGGCACTTATGCCGCAATAAAAATGTCAAAAAGTGACGCTGACCGCATCGAGCAATCCACCGGTGTCCCACCGGAAGAGATGAGCGAAGAGGAACTTGTTCAGGCGATGGAGGATTTGGGCATCAAGTCGATGGAATTGACTGATGATGACCAGGCCATAATCGAGAGAGATTCTGGTCAAGCCCAGCCAACCTACTCAGACGCGCCTACAGCAGGTGGAGAAGAGGACTACGCAGCGGAACTGGAGAAACTGGCCGACCTGCGCGATCGGGGGATCATCACCGATGAAGATTTCGAGGCTAAAAAGAAAGATATATTAGGGATCTAGAATCTAGGCATCGGACATATACCTTGGGTTAGATATCGATCATTTAATCCATTTTTTACTATTCCAAATCATCTACTGGATGGTGCGCACTGTAGGGCGGACACGGATGTCCGACTTCTTTTATTCCTAGAAAACCCCCATATTTGATGGTCAACAAAAACATTTTTTGCATTTTATGGCAACTTCTCATTTACATTAACTTAATGCGGTAAAATTTTTCGATAGGAATCAAACATTGCCCCATCAATGGGATAACAGATTAATCTGCATTAAACATGAACAAACTCGCTCTGGTCAAATGCTTTTTATTGGACATGGATGGCACAATATTTATTGGGGAGCAATTGCTGCCGGGTGCAAGTGAATTCCTGCGCTACCTCGATGAGCAAAAAATCGGCCGCCTGTTCCTGACCAACAATTCATCGAAACACCGTGGCCAATACGCTCAAAAACTCCAGGGGTTCGGCTTGAATGTGAGCGAGGAACAGATCTTCACTTCCGGTGAGGCGGCCGCGCTTTATGTACAAAGATTAGAACCCTCCGCCCGTATCTACCTGGTCGGCACACCAGCATTGCAGCACGAGTTTATCGAACACGGTTTCGTTTTGGTGGAAGAAGAACCTGATTTTGTGGTCCTGGGTTTCGATACCACCTTGACATACCACAAACTGTGGATACTGTGCAACTTTGTGCGTGCCGGCGTACGTTATATTGCCACCCACCCGGATTACAACTGTCCAATCGAAGGCGGCTTTATGCCGGACATCGGCGCTACGATCGCTTTCGTTACCGCTTCCACCGGACGGGAACCGGACCTCATTATCGGTAAACCTAATGCGCCCATCGTGGAAATGTCGGTTGAAAAAAGCGGGGTCCCACTTAAATCACTGTGCATGGTCGGAGACCGTCTTTATACCGACATCGCGCTGGGCGAGACTGGTATGACCACAGTGCTGGTTTTAACCGGCGAAACAAAGCCTGGAGATATACCCAACTCCCCACACCAGCCTGATTATGTGATGCAGGACCTGGTTGAATTATTAGACACTCTGAGAACTTCCTGAGAATTTTTGAATAAAGCAAAAATTTACTTGACAGGGAAATAATTTTCCGTATAATTTAGCCGACTAATAATTAGTCGACTAAATTAAGGAATATAAGCTAACCGTGCGGAAAGATAATCTCGCCCATTCAATAATCCGTGTGTGCCGGGCACACCGCCATTTGCTCAGACACACTCTCAGTAAAACGGGTCTTCATCGCGGCCAACCCCCAGTCCTGTTCGCCTTACATCAAAATGACGGGTTGACGCACTCCGAACTCGCACAAAAGCTGGAAGTATCTCCGGCTACCATAACCAACATGATTAAGCGCATGGAAGGGTCTGGTTTTGTGGTTCGCTGTCGAGATGATGCAGATCAACGCGTCTCGCGTGTCTACTTAACCGAGACGGGGGAAAATATCCTGTCGGAATTAGAAGCGGTTATGAACGGCATCGAAGATAAAATCTTTTTTGGTCTTGGCCAGGAAGAACAGGATACATTACGCCAGTTGCTTGATAAGATACACGACAATTTGCGTCAGGCGGTTTCTCAAGAAGTCCTAAACGAATAACAAACGAAGGGCGATCTAATCTGGTTTATACATCTGGCCAGCCATGATCCCCTGTACTGGAATGTAAATGGAATCACTCAAACGAATTACACCTTACCTGAAACCTTATTGGAAAGAAATCACCTATTCAATGATTTCTCTCAGCCTGGTAGTACTGACCTGGCTGCTGATACCAATGCAGATTCAGCGTGTGATAGACGATGGGATAGCCCTTGGTGACACGCAGGTTGTGATCACTTCAACGGTCATCATGATCGTTTTAACCCTGCTGAGCATGCTGATGGCGATTATCAATACCATATATTCAGTACGCATCGCGGAAAACTTTGCCGCTGACGTGCGCAGTTCCGCTTTCCGCAAAATTCAAACTTTTTCGTTCTCCAACCTGGATCATCTGCAGACCGGTCAGCTGCTCGTGCGTTTAACCAGTGACATCAACATCATTAAAATGGCGCTGCTGATGACCCTGCGCATGTTGCTGCGCGCTCCTTTAATGTTGGTCGGAGCGCTGATTATGTTGATCATCACAAGTCCTAAGCTGGCGCTGTTGCTGGCTGTCCTGCTGCCGGTTACGGTTGGATTGATCATCATCTACAGCAAGCGCACCGAACCGATGTACAAAGCTGTTCAAAGTAAATTGGACCGTGCAAACACAATTCTTCAAGAAAATATTGCCGGCGTGCGGGTTGTGCGCGCCTTCGTGCGTGAGGATCATGAGAAAGCACGCTTCGGCGGGGCTAATCAGGAGTTGATGGAACGCAGCATCGACGTCAACCAGCTGGTGGCGCTTCTCCTGCCCACCATGATGGTCGTTATCAACCTTGGTATGGCCGCCATTATCTATTTTGGCGGTTTGATGTCAATCGGTGGGGGAATATCAACCGGAGAAATTGTGGCCTTCACCAATTACCTGATGATGACCATGTTCCCGGTAATCATGCTGGGGATGATCCTGCCCCAATTATATGCCTCTGCCGCCTCGGTCGACCGCATTATGGAAATCATGGACACCAAAGCCACCGTTCAGAACACTCCGGATGCAAAAGATATCGACCCAACCCAATACAAAGGCAGGATTGCTTTTGAAAACGTATCGCTTAATTATGATGGGACGGACGGCGAACATAAGCCCGTATTACAAAATATCAGTTTTACCGCCGAACCGGGCGAGACAGTTGCCATACTGGGAGCGACCGGTTCTGGAAAATCCAGTCTGGTTAATTTGATCCCCCGATTTTATGACGTCACCGATGGGCGCGTAACCATGGATGGAGTCGATATCATGGATTTGACCAAGGAATCCCTCCGGGAGCAAATCGGTGTATCTCTGCAGGAGGCGGTCCTTTTCAGCGGCAGCATTCGAGACAATATCAAATACGGTCAGCCAGAAGCCCCGGATTGGCAGGTGACAGACATCGCTAAAGCTGCCCAGGCGCATGATTTTATTATGGATAAACCCGAAGGATATGACAGCCAGGTCGGTCAGCGTGGAAGCAATCTTTCTGGCGGGCAAAAACAACGCCTCGCAATCGCCCGCGCTTTGAATTCAGATCCCCAAATTTTAATCCTGGATGACAGCACAAGCGCGGTCGATGCTGACACGGAAGCGAAACTCCAGCATGCCCTGTCAGAACGCATGCGCGGCAAGACCACCGTCGTGGTCGCCCAACGCATCAGCACAGTATTGAACGCCGATAAAATTATCGTGCTCGATAATGGGCGTATCGCCGCCATGGGCACTCACCAGGAACTGATGGAAAGCAGCCCCATCTACCAGGAAATCTATTTTTCACAGTTGGGAAACGGCAGCAGCTCAAATTCCAACGCCTGGCAGGTGCAGCATGCGTAGAGGCCTTTCCATTTCCGATCGCGCTGCGGTCACTCAAAACCCAAGAGAATCCTTACGCCGGCTTTTCTCTTACCTGAAACCTTACAAGCTGCAGTTGGTCCTCGTAGCAATCCTTATAATTATCTTTACCGGCTTAAACGCCCTTGGTCCATTACTGACCGGACTCGCCATCGATAATTTTATTTTGAAGAAGGATGTCCCGGGGCTGTCACGCATCGCCCTGGTAATGATTGGTGTATACGCCCTCGCCTGGCTGGCAGGAGCCGGCTACGCGCGCTTGATGGCAGTTATCGCCCAGAAAGCCATGCGCACCTTGCGGCAGGACCTGTTCGACCACATGCAAAATCTGTCATTGAGTTATTACGACCGCCAATCTGCTGGTGACCTGATGAGCCGCTTAACCAATGACATGGAAAACATCAGCTTGCTGCTCTCACAAAACCTGGTGGCTTTTATCTCCAGTTTCACCGGCCTGGTTGCCGTCCTGGTAATGATGCTGCTGCTCAACATCTGGCTTACCCTGGCTGCCCTGATAGTCATCCCGCTAATGCTGGTGTTGACGGGTATATTGATGAAACAAATCGGCCCAGCATTCCGCCAGCTTCAAAAGACCTGGGATTCTAAACGGACAGATGGAAGAGACCCTAAGCGGCCAGAGAGTGATCATTGCCTTTGATCGCCATAAAGGCACCATTTCCGATTTTGACCAGGCCAATCAGGCTGCCCGTTCCGCAGGCATCAAGGCCAATATACTGGCAGGTTTGCTTGCGCCGCTGACCATGATCCTGAGCAATCTTAATGTAGCGATCGTTGTGGGCGTTGGCGCGCTTATGGCGATCAACGGCGTTGCCGGGGTTACAGTTGGTATGATCACCGCTTTTACAGACTACTCGCGCCGCTTTGGCCATCCCTTGATGCAGCTCGCCAACCTGTTCAACAGCATTGTGGCGGCTTTGGCTGGCGCTGAACGAATATTCGAGGTGATCGACACAAGACCCAAAATTGTCGATAAACCGGAGGCATTGGAATTACTGGATGTCAAAGGAAGCGTGGTTTTCGAACACGTGGATTTCAGCTACCAGGCAGGTGAGCCAGTGCTCAAAGACGTATCTCTGACGGCCCAACCCGGAAGCACAATTGCAATGGTAGGACCGACCGGCGCTGGTAAAACCACCATCATCAACCTGTTATCGCGCTTCTATGATATTGACGACGGCCGTATCCTTATCGACGGAAACGAAATCCAGGACGTAGCCCAGGACAGCCTGCGCGGCCAGTTGGGGATTGTATTGCAGGACACTTTCCTTTTTGCGGACACGGTGATGGAGAACATCCGTTATGGACGCCTGGACGCCTCCGACGAAGATGTATTCGCGGCCGCAAAATTAGCCAATGCGGATGGATTCATCCAGCGTCTGCCTGAGGGTTACCAGACACAATTGTCCGAACGGGGCAGCAACTTGAGCCAGGGCCAGCGCCAGCTGCTGGCCATAGCCAGGGCAATCCTGGCGGATCCAAGCATTCTGATTCTTGACGAAGCCACCAGCAGTGTGGACACGCGCACAGAGATGCAAATCCAAAGTGCGCTGCTCAAACTCATGGGTGGGCGCACCAGTTTTGTCATCGCCCACAGACTGAGCACCATCCGCCAGGCTGACCTGATTCTAGTGGTCGATGGTGGGCAAATCGTGGAACGGGGTACCCACAATGAACTGCTGGATGCGGCAGGCTTTTACCACAACCTCTACACCAGCCAGTTCAAAGGCCAGGTAGTGGTCATCTAAGAGACTTTTAAGTTGTTGAATAGATAACAGTGCTTTTGTGGTTAAAATAAACCATTACAATGTTTGCTTTTCAACTATTTATCCCGCAAACCAAGAAGTAATTAAATTCATTTTAGAATTATTCGATAGTATATAAGCACACTTGAGGTTGAACGATGAATCCCATTGTTATAGCAGTGAGTTGCAGTCCTCAACATACTTTTAGCAAACCAAATCAGCCGTTAAGAAAATTAATTGAAGGTAAAGGTGTAGAAGGAGACGTGCACGCAGGAAAAAAGGTCAAACACCGCTACCTTGTTAACATAGATTCTACGAAGCCAAATTTGCGCCAGGTACACCTAATTCAGGCTGAACTATTCGACGAACTGAATGCAAACGGATTTTCTGTAGGTCCTGGTCAGCTAGGTGAGAATATCACAACAGTTGGAGTTGATCTACTGGCTCTACCAACTGCAACCAAGTTGTTTATTGGCCCAGAAGCGGTGGTTGAGTTGACTGCTTTGCGCAATCCATGTTTTCAGATCGATAATTTTCAAAAAGGTATGTTGAAAGCTGTTTTATACAGGGATGAGGATGGTAATATTATCCGCAAAGCTGGAGTTATGGGTATTGTGCTGGCCGGCGGAGAAATTCGCCCCAACAATTCCATAACGATCATACTTCCTCCTGAACCGCACCAGCAACTAGAGTATATTTGGTAATCCTACAATATGGTATTCAACTTTTCTGAATAATAAATGTACGCATGAGCCACAAGCCAGGAAATGGATAACGATCTGGGTCACAAAACTCACCAGCCCCCTTCCCGCAAATTCCGCGCCCTCAGCGCATTTGTCGCCGGATTCATACTAGGCGCTCTCGCCGGCGCCCTTATAAGCGCCAGCCTGAAAGCTAATTTTCCACTCTGGCAGGGAACCTTGGCAGGCGGAGTCTTGTTCGGCGCAGGCGAACTACTCACCGACCTGGCCCGGAAACCGGGTCACATGAAACCGCTCTCGTATAGAATCCTGGTCAGCGGGTTTTTCGGCGCAGCTTTCGCAGCCCTGCTTGATTTGATCTTCCCAGGGCTCAATATAATCGCGCTTGGGATCATTACAGGCGCCCTTGCTGGTATCTTCGGATTTCAAACCAACAAGCTACTGCTGGGCATTCTGACCGGGCTGGCTTCCGGACTGCTTGCCTGGTATTTCCTTCCATCCATCGAATCAGCTCTTCTGGGTGCATTTGTCGTCCTGGTCTACAGGGTCCTATCCGCGCTGCTTTTTCCCGGTCAAACCCAGATGCAGTTAATGGCCGAACGCGTCCCCTCCCAGGAAATCCGATATGTTGTCCCGTTCGAAGCCAGCAGTAAATACGTTGGGGCGGATTATTTCAAAGACCTGGCGCGCACTAAGGAAGGGTATTTCAAACGTAATGCTCCCGGTATTGGCATCGTCGAAACGATGGACAATATGCGCGGTCCAGTATTCAATCCCGGGGAAGTGCATCCGCTAATCCGTGAATTTTACGAACACACCAGCCGCTTTAAACTCAATATCCGCCCGGTATGGAAAAATGGCGTAAAACCGCTCTTCTGGTTGTTTAAACGTTTTATCGCACAACCCATCGGACAGGCCAACTTACCGTTCAATATGCATGAATCACAGCGGGGTGTGGTCAGTTATATCGATTCGATCGGTTTTTCGTGTGACGATATCATCGATCTGCGCGGCTGGGTGCGCGCCTTCGAAGCCAGCGGTGAGGCGATATATGTCGGCGTTTACACAACATTCCAGCATCAGGGTGTTGGATATGTCAGCGTCGGGTTCCCACTGCCTGACGCCAACTTCAGCGCCACACTGCTTCCAAGCAATTTGAAAGATGGCAATTTCCAATTAAGCACCCGGGACACATCTCTGCCGTTTCCCGGACATTACCTCACAACCAGCGAAAATGGGAAACTCACCGTCCTGAAACTCCCCAATTTCCACGAAGAAATAGAGGTGCATGTGAAGGACGGGGGCCTTCACACCGATCACCGCTTTTACCTGGCGGGCATGAATTTCCTCACCCTTTTCTACACGATGCAAAGGATAATTGAACCTGATTAAAGGTCTCGTCTAAGGTTATCTTTCTAGATTTACCTCAATTACTCCCCCAACTTCTAAATTATGCTCTTCTGACGCAGTAAGGAAGGGGGACTGCCCCAACAGGGGCCATAGATTCCGCCTCCAGGCATTCCTGCGGATCGCAGCATGTGTGGCAAACGCGCTTTAAAGCCCGCACGGACAGCAGTTCGATATCAGGCGTCATGTAATCGTCTTTTATTGGCTGCTCCCGCATTAGATCTGTGCTGAGATACTTTTTATTATCGTCGGAAAATACAGTAACCACGGCTGCCTCATCACCCAGGTTGTTGTGGACCATCAAGGCGCTGAAAAAAATTCGCTCCGGAAGAAATGCCAACCCCCAACCCCAACTCGGCTGCCAGCTTTTGAGCCATCAGGATTGAATCTCCATCATCCACGCCGATCACATCATCCAGATGATCCAGTTCCAGGATCGGCGGTATAAACTCATCAGAAACACCCTGGATTTGATGGTTCCCGACCTTACATCCCGCGGTTAATGTAGGGGAGTTGGTCGGTTCCAACGGGCATAGTCTCACAGACGGATGCTGCTCCTTCAGGTACATCCCGGTCCCCATTATCGTACCGCCAGTGCCTACTCCGGCCATAAATGCGTCCGAGTATAAGTCGTGGAACCTTAACTGCCACCAGATCTCTGGACCAGTGGTCAGGTAGTGAGCGTCCATATTATCCTGGTTCGAAAACTGCCTGGGAAGAAACGCGCCCTCTTTAGTCTCTGCATACTGTTCTACACGCTCGATGCTGCCCACAAAGCACCCATCTTCTTTACTGACCAGGATAATTTTTGCCCCAAAACTTCTGATGAGGTTCTTACGCTCATCACTCATCCAAACCGGCATAAAAATCGTCACCGGGTGTCCCAATGCGCGCCCGATCGCGGAAAATGCAATTCCCGTGTTGCCGCTGGTGACCTCGATAATCTCCGCCCCAGGATCAAGCAAAGACCTGGTATAACCCTATTCGATGATACGGAACGCCACGCGATCCTTGATGCTGCCGGTCATATTCAAGTGTTCAGCTTTAGCGTAAAGCTTGCGGTGTTGTCCCTGGTAAAGGAACTCAATGATCAAAAGAGGCGTGTTGCCAATCAAGCACTTCAACCCGCTGATCCTGTCCTGGATATCATTCGCCAATTCAATACTCCTATAACCGATATAAATATTCCCGAATTAAAATTTATTTGTCTGAAAGCGAACAGTATTGATTATCCCAGTTTCAATTTGACAATTGGGATATTACAATCGAAGCGTTTTGACCACCAAAGCCAAAAGAATTAGAAAGCGCAATTTTCACAGGGGTTTGCCGGGCCT
This sequence comes from uncultured Chloroflexia bacterium, assembly GCA_963753725.1. Classification (GTDB taxonomy): domain Bacteria; phylum Chloroflexota; class Anaerolineae; order Anaerolineales; family UBA4823; genus CAVWDI01. Next base: position 342,373 of record CAVWDI010000029.1, read on the forward strand.
GGTTAGGTACGTAATCCAGATCGCAATCGGGATCAAAAGTTTCATAATTGATCGTAGGGTGTATCCAACCATTCTGGATACTCAACACACACACCACCGCTTCATAAGACCCAGCCGCGCCCAGCATATGCCCGACCATGGATTTTGTTGCGCTGACCGGAACTTGATACGCATAATCTCCAAATACCAATTTGAGGGCTTTCGTTTCCACGGCATCACCAACCAGGGTGGAGGTGGCATGCGGGTTTACATAGTCAACATCCCGCGGGTTAATTCCCGCAGAAATGATTGCGCGGCTCATGGTAAGCGCCTGCGACTCTGGCGCTGGTTCTGTCTCATGCCTGGCATCGCTCCCTACGGCATAACCCAAAATCTCAGCATAAACCCGTGCGCCGCGGGCTTTTGCGTGCGCCAGGCTCTCCAACACGAGCATCGCCGAGCCTTCGCCCGGAATTAACCCATCCCTTTCCAGATCAAATGGTCGGCTGGCTTGCTCAGGCCCATGCGTACATTGAGAAAGAGCGCCAATCCCAGAGAATCCAGCCAGCGCGACTTCGCTATTCAGGGATTTTGTCCCTCCCGCAATGACCATATCCACGTAGCCCAGCCGGATGGCATCCGCAGCAGTCGCCAGCGACTGTGTACCGGATGCGCAGGCAGTCACAATTGTCCCGTTATAACCCGCGGAGTTAAAATCACGCGCGATGGCGAAAGCGGCCATGTTCGGCCAAACTGAGTTGAACCGGATCGGTGAAATGCGCTTGTTATCGATCAGCTTTCTCATAGCGCGTTCGGTTTCAACAATGCTATTGCCCCCAGCAGTACCAACTACCACACCTGATCTGCTGGGATCCATATCTGCAGGTTCAAGACCAGCATCCTCATACGCCATGCGGGCTGCCGCCACGGCATACTGGCTCGCTTCGGTCATGCGCCGGGCGCTTTTATGATCCATATAGTCTTTCGGATCGAAATCACTTACTTCAGACGAAAAATTACACGGGTACTGCTCCACATTGGGTATACTGGTCATGCGCCCGACACCGCTCTTACCGGCTAGAAGGGCTTCCCAATTCTGCTCCAACGTAACGCCCAGCGTGGACACCATTCCCATACCTGTAATAACCACCCTGCTGTTATCCGGGAGCTTATCCGGTGGAACTAACGCCTTCCCACAGAACATACAAAAATAGGCTTCTCGAGGATTTGCCCCCTGACAATACCTACAGTCTTGATCCATCTAAACCTCCTGATCCGATCCAATATAAAAAATCAACAAACTGCCAAGTACCATATTATTCAATTTTGACGTTCCAATCTTTTTCCATCAGGGCTGATTATACCCTCCAACAAACCCCATTTTAAGTATATTGACGACTTGGATGAAAACTTATTAAATACGCTTGACAGGCGTTAAAAGCCATGATATTGTATAAGTATATAAGGGATTACTAATATAGTTTTGTGTAAAACTTATGGACGATATAGCAGAATTGGCAGAGATGTTTAAAACCCTATCTGACCCTACCCGGCTGAAGTTGGTCATATTGCTGGCCGAAAATAAGGGGGCTTTGTGCGTCAACGCCCTGGCCCGAAATCTGGGTGTTACGCAGTCGGCTGTTTCGCAACACCTTCGCATTCTGAGGCAAGCCGGACTTGTTAAGGGTGATCGACGCGGCTATCATGTGCATTACTCCCTCAACCAGGACATGATAGAACAATACAGGGTAAAAATTTCAGAGACACTTGTTTAGGTTATTATTTTTTGTAAAAATATATTAGTTTATTACCATATCCTAATATATAAAACGGTAATAAATATGCACTACGAACACGAGGGCCATCAAAAACAAAAAACCATACACTTATAAAAGGTATCCCCTTTTTGAAGGAAACAACAGCCTGTCTGCAGCCATACACTGAATACTTGCAGCAGGGTGCATAACAGTGAACGAGTACATAGCTGCGCTAAATGGAGAAAATATTAATTACTCGCTCAAAGGGGATTAGCGTTTTCACTCTTCCCCGTATGAATTGAAGAGGAGGGAATATGTCTATAATTGAAACGACAAGGTTGACCAAACGCTACGGAAAGATCCGTGGTGTAGAGAATGTGAACTTGCGGGTAACAAAGGGTGAGGTTTTTGGTTTTCTAGGTCCCAACGGCGCCGGCAAAACAACCACGATCCGCTTGCTCCTTGATCTGATCAATCCCACCAACGGCCAGGTTTGTCTCTTTGATCAACTGGTCGATCGCCAGAGTGTATTACTGCGTAATGAGGTGGGTTATTTACCCGGTGAACTGCGTCTCTACGAGAGAATGACCGGTCAACAAGTGCTCGACTACCTGGGTCATTTCCAGCGTAACAAGCCCCCCACGCGGCAAAAGGAATTACTGGATGCACTTACTCTTTCAACCTCTGACCTCAAACGATCGATACGATTTTACTCGCAAGGAATGAAGCGCAAGATCGGCATCGTTCAAGCAATGCAGCATGATCCCCGTTTGCTTATCCTCGACGAACCATCGGAAGGTTTGGATCCGCTGATGCAGCAAAGTTTTTATCAACTATTGTCAGATTTTCGTGACCATGGAGGAACTGTTTTTATGTCTTCGCACATTCTTCCCGAGGTGGAGCAGGTGTGCGATCGTGTTGGCCTCATCCGTGACGGCGAGATGGTGGCGGTCGAAAATGTGGAGGAGCTGCGCCATAAACACGTTCGTTGTCTGAGGCTTATCACAGCAGCACCGCTTGACATTCGTTCGGTGCTTGAAGAAGGGATCACCCTCCACAACCAAGAGGGCACTGAGACTACCCTATTTGCCACCGGAGCCATAGATTTGAAAGCACTGCTTTTCAAACTCACGCAGCTTGACCTAGTTGATCTGACTTTCGAGCACGCCAAACTGGAAGACTTTTTCCTTCAGTACTATAACAGGAAGTAATATCGTGAGCAACCAATTTTTCCACATCATTCGGAGAGGTATGCGCAGTTTGCTCGTGTATGCAGGCGCGCTATTCATCATTCAGATCGCGCTGGCTGCAGTCCTTAAGCAAGCTGGCGCTGGTCTACCCGGCGGTATGGGTATGCTGATAGATTTGCTGCCCGACGCTGTGCGAGGATTTGTGGGCAGCAGCGAACTCGACCTGCTGACCGCCAACGGTGCTCTTGCTGTGTCTTATAACCATCCTCTCACCAAGGTGGTGCTTACAGTGTTCGTGTTGAGCCTGACTGCAAATGCCATTGCGGGTGAGTTAGAGCGAGGTACGCTGGATTTACTCCTCGCCCGCCCGCTGCGCCGATATAAACTGCTGCTAGGCGATGGTATGGCATTTCTGGTGGCTGCTGTTATATTAGCCAGCAGCATGTTTTTAGGTACGGTTGCAGGAGCGATTATTGGCGGTATAAGCGGCGATGTCGAGTGGAAGAACTTCTGCTGGCTGGCGATTAATACAGCCGCGTTGGTGGTTGCTATGGGCGGATTAGGATATCTGTCCTCGACAATAGCTAAACGCGGCAGTCAAGCCGCTGGATGGGCAGGTGCTCTCATCGCTGGCATGTTCTTCCTCGATTGGTTTGCCACCATGTGGGATAAGGTAAAACCCTTCACCCCCATCAGCCTTTTCCATTATTACCAACCAAGTCAGATCATCAGCGGTACGCCAAATTGGTGGGCGAACATCACGGTGCTGCTGGTGGTGGCGATAGTGGCATTTTTGGCGGCTGTTTTCATCTTTGAGCACCGGGATTTGACTCATTAATCAGGATAAGATCCCAGAAAAATGGACAATAAGTTCAAGCCAGACCGTGAATATACTGCCGCTGACCCACGATCTAACTATGCCAGGCACTCGATCGTTCTTTAAATTTTACACGTGCAACCCAGATAGCTCAAATATCTTCTCACCAGCACGGATAGGCACTTCTAAGCGATTCTCTGCCGGCGGGAAGGGGCACGACCACATATCGTTGTAGGCGCAGTAAGGATTGTATGCTAAATTGAAGTTTATCCCAATCTTCCCACCTGCCAGTGGTACTGGCTCTAGGTAACGTCCTGCCGGATAAGTATCCACCCCGGCTTGAGAGTCGACAAAAGGCAGGAAATACCCATGCTCGTTATTGTATACGGTTAGCGCGGCTTCTTGCCCGTCAACCTCAAAGTTGACCCTTCCAAAACGTTGGTAAACCTGGACGTCTCCAGTGGAGGTCTGCATCGTTATTTCATCTTTTTCATCAAACTCCTCCAGCTTTAGCTCCAATTCCAGGTCCAGATTTTCGGGGAAATATTCCAATCCTTTAAACCTGGCTTTTTGCTCACCAGATAGCGGGCTGTGGGGGCTGTCGGCAAAGAAGTGGTCTTTTTCGTGTCGGAACTCATCCAAATTATGCATATCCTATCTCCTGATTATCGATCCTGCCTTCGTATAAATTTATACCGGCAAGTTAATTTAGTGATTATCTCATTAATCAGACGCTGAAAAAGTAACCAATCTTACTTGAAATATTAATAACTATTCACCTGACTGCAAGATATCCGCTGCCGTATTAAGAATACCCCTTAGCCAGTATCCATTCCTGATATTGATTTGAAAGCAACTTATTAGAACCGCAAACATATATCAGGACGTGTCACGTTGTCACATATCCCCTATCCCATATCCTCCCTTCTTAATACAAAAAGGACTGCCCAACTAACGGGACAGCCCCTTCTTTTTTAAAAAATGTATCTTTTTTTTGTTACTTTAGTCTGAATGCCGCGATGATGGCGAATATACCGCCTACGATACCGAATATACCAAGCACCCACGGCAGAGTCAGACCAGCGATAATCGGGTTTGCCAGCAGGACGATGCCGAACAGGATGCTCAAGACGCCCAGAATTCCAGCGCCCCATCCTTCACCCTGGAAAGCCTGAATCAGACGCACGATGCCCATGATCAAGCCCTGGATACCCAGCACAATCACCGCCACTGTGGGGACCAGCAGTGAACTCCACAGCGGGTGGCGCATGATGACCAAGCCGGCCAGAATACCCAGGATGCCGATGAACAACTTCCAGCCCCATGCACTGCTGTCGATAAATATACTGATGATTGAAAAGATACCGGCCACGAACCAATAAATACCCATAATCCAGACCAGAACGGTTATGGTCATGCGCGGCTCCGCCAGCAGTAGTATACCGATGATTACTGCCGCGATGCCTTCCAGCAGAACGAGCCACCAGGGTATCGTTCTGCCGCCTTGTCCTTGTACTGCTTCAGCTGTTGCCATAATTCTCCTCGCTTTCTAAAATTGATAATATCTTGATTTTTATCGGCAGAAAAATCTGCCGGTTCCAATTATACGTAATCGGGTTATTAAGTCAATCACCCAAAGAAAGAATCTCCGGGTGCTTCGGATAATATCTTCTCACTTATGTGGTGCGCTTTTTGAGCTCATCACGCAGCGCTTCTTCCGCCTCGGGGTCCAGCGAAGTCTGGTAAATCTTTCCTTTGTAGGGCCTAAGACTGGCGATGGCGTAATCCGGATTGGCATCTCGCACAATGAAGAAAATCGCTGAAGTGCCGGGCTGCAGTTCATTGGTCACATCTTCGATGAATTTCTTATCTACACCAGGTGCCGCCAGCTTGCCGACCAGGGCGCCGCCCAGCACGCCGAATAACAGCCCAACCACCGGGAACATAAGACCACCGATCAACAGACCCAGGAAGCCGCCGCCGACCGCGCCGACTTTGGCGCCGCGATCCATCTCGTTGTGCACATGCGCTTTACCTTCCGCATCCTTAACCACCACCGCAGAATCATCCAGGCTGATATAATCGCCTTTCTGTCCTTTGCGAAGCGATTCGCGCACTTTTTCGGCCTCGCCCTCATTGTCAAAAGTAATCACAATTATATTGGACATTTCTATTCTCCTTCTAGATTGATTGTTGTATTATAAATGTTTTCCAAAAAATACAGACACCATTCTAAACTGTGGGTAGGTGTCACCGATTAAATATTAATCATCCACCAGCACCAGAGAAAGCACAAACGAAACGATACTCACTACCAGCGCTCCCAGGAAGGCTGCCCACAACCCGTCCACAACAAAGCCTATATTCAACACGTTCACCGCGATCAATGATGACAGCCATAATGTAAATGCATTGATCACCAGTATAAACAGTCCCATGGTAAGCACAATACATCCGCACGAAAAGAATTTTAAAATCGGGCGGATAATGGCATTGATCAACCCCAGGACGACCGCCATCACACTGAAGGCAATCCAGCCATCCGTCCCTAATACATATATTCCATCGATCAGCCATTCTGCCGCAAAAAGGGCGATGACAATAATAATCCAGCGGATAATCATTTTCAGAATCATTTTCTAGCTCCCATTAACTTCACCAGTTGAACATTTCCAGTAATCTTTTATCCAGTAATGTTCATTTCCACGACGGGTAAAGGTCTTCCGCAGGGCTTTGAGTCAGTTAAACAGATTGGAACCGTCGCGGGTCATCACGTAAATCTCCTGGTTTGTGTCCCGGTTTGATGAAAAAGCGATCCACTCCCCGTTAAATCGCCATGCTGGATAATTATCCGCGGCCGGGTTGTTGGTCCTGTTTTGAGGATTTCCGCCATCCACATCCATTACGTAGACTTCCGGGTTTCCATCCCGCTCGCTCATAAATACGATTTGATTGCCATCCGGTGACCCGCTTGGATAATTATCCGCGGCCGGGTTTTCTGTCAGGCGCGCCAGTTCCGATCCATCCGAATTCATACGGTAAATTTCTGGGTTGCCGTCACGTTCAGAAGTAAAGACGATCAAATCGCTGCCAAAAAGGATGCCCCCGCTTTCGAACCACTGCGGCTGGTAATCCTGAACGCCGGGCGCATTCGATAGGTTGTGAATGCCGGGACCATCGATTTGGATTGTATATACTTCCTGGTCACCGTCCCGGTTGGTTGAAAACACAATCCAGTTGCCGTCCGGTGACCACGAAGGATACAGATCCTCCGCCAGCTCATTGTTCGTTATATTGCGAATTTCTGTTCCATCTTTGTTCATGATATATATTTCGAAATTACCGCTGCGGTTAGAGGCGAAGGCGATCTGGTTTCCATCTGGCGACCAGGTAGGCTGTGTGTCAACTGCAGGGTCGTTGGTTAAGCGGATCATCTCAAAATTCTGCGTACCGATTGAATAAATTTCAGCATTGCCGTCCCGGTTTAGATTCAAAGACAATCGCCCCTTTTCCAATATCGACGACTGGTTCGGTTGGTTCACCGGTAGGAGGCAAGGTCGGCGGGACGGTGGGCGGCAGTGGGGTTTCGGTAGGTGGGATTGCAGAGGCGGTGATGGACGGGTTAGCCGGGTCGCACGGGTCAGGATCATCACCGTCAATGATGCTGTCCTTATCCGTATCCGGATCGAGCGGGTCCGGGCAAGGCGGCGTCTCGTCGCCATCCATCAATTTATCCTTATCCGTATCCGGGTCTAATGGATTGCTCCCGATCTGAACTTCATGACCATCAAACAGTTTGTCCTCATCCGTGTCAGGGTTAAGCGGATTGGTTGCGCGCTGCACTTCATCTCCGTCGCCTAGACCATCCCGGTCAGAATCTGGAACCAACGGGTCCGTACCACGCTGGACCTCATCCCCGTCATTAAGCTGGTCGGTGTCGCTGTCTGGCCGCAGCGGGTCAGTCCCGCGTTCCACTTCATCACCATCTGACAGCGCATCCCCATCTGTGTCCGGAAGCAAAGGATTTGTTATATACACTTTAACCTCAGGACCATCCTGCAGCAGGTCTGTGTCCGTATCCGGGTTATTCGGATCTGTACCAATTTCTGTTTCTTCCCGGTTGGTCAACCCGTCGCCATCCGTGTCTTCTTCGCCGATGACCGCCGCTGCAGTTTGGTTGCTTGATGCGGTTTGGGTTGCCTGATCCGCAGCCGAGACATCCGTTTGCCTTTGCAGCAGTAAATAAGTCGTAATACACGCCGCAGCCAGGCACAACACCAGTACCACAGGTATCACCCAAATAGGTATCCAGGCGTGGGCAGTGACCTTTCCACTTAATGTCTCACCCCCGCCGTCCCTCGACCTGACCTGGACGGAATAAGGGTATTCTGATTCCCCGCCAAGCAGCTGGCGTCTTATGGGCGCTGCCTGGAACTCGGCCGCCCCAATTTCTCCGGCCGCTACCGCCAGGTCCTGAACATCAACTGGTTCAAATTGTAAATCTTCACTGGACCACTTAATATTAAAATTACCCTGGATATTGCCCTTGTTTTCAACGGCAACTTGAGCCGTCTGACCGGCTTCGATTTGAGGCGGACGCAGTTCGCTGCTGAACAAAGAATACACACCGACCGTCAGGATGCACTCCACTTCCGCGGTCTGTTCCGGGGAATTCTGGCTGATGAAGTGAATTTTGAACGCGTTCCTACCCGCCTTGCTTTTGGCGTGGCGCGGCGGCTGCACCTGCAGTGTTATTTCTTTTTGCTCCCCCGGCTGCAGATGGGTGACCGGCGCGGCTGATGAAACCCAATTTACCGGAACTCCTGAAACCGACAGCTTAAAATAATCCTCCGTGAGACCCTGGTTCAACAATACGATTAGAATAGTGACAACCGTACCTGGATTTACCACGAACTGGGTCGCTTCCATTAATACACCAATCCGTCCTTTAATTTCATACGCCGCCACCGTCAGTGTTGCTCCAATTTCAAGCACATTTTCAGGCGCTGACTGGCCGAATATTCGGATGACGATGGGATATCTGCCAACCCTTCCATCTGGAGGAGGCGGTGGCTGAACATTGAAGAACAGCTCTCCCTGTTCATCTGCTCCCAGGGTTTTTATCGGGGTAGATGTTGTTACCCACCCGCCCGGGATACCTGTCAGGGATGCCTCAAAAAACTCGCTCTCCGCGCCATTATTGCTCAATAACAGGCGGATGGTGGCGCTGCTTCCGGGAGCGACTGAGTATTGGGTGAACTCTACCAAAACACCGGCCTCTCCCTGTATTTCATACGCCGCCACAGTTAACTGGCGTTCAAGGGTTGCTTTATACCCGGGTTCAACCTGGCTGCTGAGCTCAAATTCAAGCGTATAATTTCCGGCGCGGCCATCAGGTGGGGGAGGGGGTTGGATGGAGATTGTGACATTTTTTTGATCGCCAGGGGAGAACTGCATGACCGGTTGAGGAATGTGGATCCACTCAGAGGGCACACCCGACAGGTTCAATTGGAATGATTTCTTTTTCATCGCCACTGAAAATAATTTTCAGCGGTATGGTGACGCTGCTGCCGGGCGCAACTTTATAAATTTTTAGGCTCAATCTGAAGCTCAATGCGTAATGGATCTATAGGTGGCTGTTCACTCATATTTCATTTTCCTGGTCCGTTATTAAAATTCGGGGGTTTCTTACAATGCCTTTGGTTTAATTCTCAATCTCGTTCTGCGGACTTTCCGCTTCATCATCGTAACTTTGCGAGGGATTTTTAATCTCGCCATCAGTAGGATCACTTTCACGCTTCAGTAATTGACCAGCCTTTTCCTTTATCTCTTCGAACAGATTCTCGCAGGGAAATATCACTTTCTGGCGGAGGTCGATCGAGATGCTGGAAGGGCTCTTCACCAATCACATGACTATATAAATAGCGGGTAATTTCCCTACCGGAAGCGATCACCGGTGCCGCCAGGAGTGCGCCCAAAATCCCCCATACTGAGGCGCCGACCAGCACACCTAAGATGATAACCAGGGGATGCAGCTTTACTGATTCACCCATAACACGCGGGACAACAATCGTGTTCTCAAGGAAATTTATAATAATATAGAATCCGATCACGATTAATGCAAATACAAAATTGTTGATCGCAAAGTGATCTGACCCTTGCAAAAGCGCTACAATAACTGCAGGAATGGCTGCAAGCAGCGGGCCAAGGTTAGGGATAATCTCCAACAATCCTGCGATAATTCCCAGCGCAAAAGCTCCAGGCACCCCCAGGATTGTCAATCCAAGCCAGACCGCCGTGCCAATAATGACCATTAAAATGACCTGGCCGCGGAAAAACGCATCCCAGATTTCTCGCAACCTCCCAAACAGGGTTCTGACTTCTGATCGGAATGCTTCTGGAACCATATTAATAAACCCATTGATAAAGCGGTCACCATCTATACTGAGATAGATCGAAGAGATGATCAAGAAAAGAAATCCGATAAAACCGGAAAAAACGATCCCAAGGACATCCACCGCCACGCCGTAACTGAGCGCAAACGCCTGACCGACCGAAGGGATAATTGCCGCCAATGAGGGCAGCTCAGGTGTGACAATCGAATCCGCGTCCTTAAAAACGGTCAATAACGGATCAACCACCGGGTCAAGCACAACGCTGAATCCCAGGAACTGCAGGCTGGCATCCTTCAACCCCAGCAGTGAATTTTCCGACCACAGCATGCTGTTAGCGATCAGGGCTTCATAATCCAGGCTGAATAAAAAGTTGACTGCGTTAATGATGGGAGGGATCAGAACCAGGGGCGCCAGCACGATAACGATCGCAACCAGTAAATAAGATACCAGGACTGCCGCGCCGCGCGGGAAACGGAAGCGCACATCAAGCCAGGTTATCAACGGTCTTACCAACAGGGCGATTAGTGAAGCGATCACCAGCATCGCCAATACGGAACGGCTTATATAAATAACCGTTAATGCAAACAAAAACAATCCAATCCCAACGATGTACTTAGTAGTAGATTTCCATTCCGTGTTCATAATGGCTTACCAGATCATTTTTTATAACTTGAATATCCCGATTTTTGTCGTTAAATAATTGTACTCCAACAGGATTAAGTTTCCACTGGCTGGTTTGGCCGGTATGATTCGCCTGGTTCCAGTATCAGCACTTCGACTTCTGGAGCGAACCGTGCTGCGAAGGCGGCAAACGCCCTGGGCGGCTCGGATAATATTCGCGGCATAATCCATTTTAACCCAAAGGGGAAGAATGTCCCCCAGTGAATGGGTATTGCCAAAGCGGGTTTGAGCAGTTTAAGCGCCTGGGCGGCTTGAAGCGGATCTAAATGACCCGCGCCCAGATTTGGACCCCAGCCCCATACTGGCAGCAAAGCGACATCTAAATCAGATGCTAATTCTTCCATTTCAGAAAATAAATCCGTATCTCCCGCAAAATATATACGTTTGGTACCTTGGATCATATAACCAACCGTCTCCGCCTGTTTGCTGTATCGGAAGCGCGCCCCATCATGCTCGGCGTGAGTGGCTGTGATCTTTAAATTTCCGATATTAAAACTTTCACCCCTTGTTATCTCCTCGACATTATGGATGCCGCCTTTTTTCAGTATCTGCGCAGTTCCGCGCGGCGCCACGATGCGCGTATTTTGATCCAGCATACGCAGTGAAGGGAAATCCAAATGGTCTGAGTGCGCGTGCGAGATCAATACAACTGAGATGTTTTTTAAAAACGATCGATCTGTGATCTGCCGCTGGCGCTGCAAATGCCATACCCTCTTCCTGAGCAGTGGATCGGTTAAAATCCGCTCTCCATCCATATCTACCAGCAGTGATGCGTGACCGAGAAATGTGATCTCCATGCCAGCTGTCATCATACAACTCTAATAAAAACCAACGTCGCTAGACCTAAATAAAGCAAATAACCCAGGGTGTCCGTGATGGTTGAAACAAGGATCGGTGAAGCAAGTGCCGGATCGATCTTCAATACCTGCATAATGAGCGGCACAGATCCGCCTGCCAATCCCGCGCCGATCATGTTCAACAGAGTCGCTAATCCCACCACCACTCCCAACATGGGCGTTCCTTTCCAGATCAGGGCGATTCCTGCCACAAGGACGCCAATAACAATGCCGTTTGTTAACCCAATCAAGACTTCTCGCCCAATTGCTCTCAAACCATGGCGAGGGCTGATCTCACCCAGCGCCAACCCGCGCACGATTACCGTCAGCGTTTGTGTGCCCGCGCTTCCGCTGACTCCTGCCACTATGGGGAAAAATGCCGCTAATATGGCAACCTGAGCGATTGTGTTTTCGAATAGACTCAACACTGCCACCGAAACCATTGCTGTGCCAAGATTTAAGACCAGCCAGGGCAGCCGCGTCCGCAGTGCAGATGAAATGGGTACGTTAACATCCTGCTCTTCAGGGATACCACCCAGGCGGTAGATATCCTCGGTGGCCTCATCTTCCAACACATCCACCAGGTCGTCATGGGTGATGATCCCCAGCAATTGTCCATCCTTATCAATAACTGGCAAAGCAAGCAGGTCGTAGCGCGCCATCAGACGTGCCGCCTGTTCCTGATCAGCATCCGCCGGAATTGATATAACATCCGGATCCAGAATCTGATTAATTAGTTCATCCGGTTGGGCTACCATAAGCTTGTATAAAGAAACAATCCCTACCAGACGATTATTGTTATCGACCACGTAAACGTAATGGATGTCTTCGGATTCTAAATCCTGGCTGCGTAAATATTGGATTGCTTCACCGGCGTTTATATCTTTATGCAGCACAACCCTGGCGGAGGTCATCAGCCCGCCGGCTGTTTCATCCTGGTGCTCCAGCAGTGTCCGTATTTCCTCCGAGTCATCCAGCACAGAAAGAGCCTCTGCAACCTGCTCGGGATCGATATCCCCCAGCAAGTCCGCTGCTTCATCTGGTTCCATCCTGTTCAAGATAGATGCCAGATCACCGGTCTCCATACGCGTGGCAATCTCTGCTGCATGCTCGTCTTCCAGTTCTTCAAGGATATCCGCCGAGTCCTCCGGGTCCAAACGCGGCAGCAGCTGATCCTGCGAATCTGGCGACAGCTCGTAAAAGACGTCCGCCTGATCAGCTGGACGCATCGCTTCGACAAGGTCTACCGCCCGGTCCCAATCTTCTCCGGATAGAGCCTCTCGTAGCTGATCTAAAACATCCTCAATATTTATTTGATCTAAAGTCATTTTGTCTCCCCGGTTTACCGGGAGGTTCCCAACAATGTATTCCATCACGGGTTGGCATTTCTTTTGATGGAGGTTATGTATTTTACATCACAAGTTGTCAACAGAACCGCAGGTTTTCTTCGCCATCCTACAATACCGGATATAATTTAGTCTTGTATAGGCTAATTCTACCCAATTTCAATCATTTGCATCTCCTCGACACCCTATATCATGCCAAAAGCAGCTCTCCCGCGCTTCATCATAAACAGTTCAGCGCCAATTCGCATTTGCGATAATGGGGGGTGGACGGATACCTGGTTCGCGGAATACGGCAGCGTATTTAATATTGCTGTGGCTCCGCTGGTTGAAGTTCAACTCCTGGTTTATGAACAGAATGCTCACCAGGATAACATTATCATCAACGCGGAAAATTACAACGACCGTTACCAGTACACCTCTCAGAGGAGTGTATCTGAAAAGATATGGGGGAAACATCCATTATTAGAAGCCGCAATAGAGTACATGCACATCCCACCCGGCTGCCAGTTTGAAGCAGTAATATTTTCGAGTGCCCCTGGCGGCGCGTCCACTGGAACTTCCGCAGCGGTGTGCGTGGCATTGATCGGCGCCCTGGACTATCTAACACCTGGCCGGCTTACACCCGGGGAAATCGCTGCCGGGGCCCACAAAGTTGAAACAGACCTGTTGGGCGGTCAGAGTGGTATCCAGGACCAGCTTAGCGCAGCTTTCGGCGGCATTAATTACATCGAAATGGACCACTATCCTCATTCGGATGTACACCCAATCCACATCCCGGACGATCTGTGGTGGGAACTGGAAAGACGGCTTTGCTTGATCTATTTGGGGAGATCGCACAGTTCATCCGATACGCACCGGATGGTTATTAAAAGCCTGGATGATGCCGGACCCGCCTGCAAACAGCTTGATAATATCCGTGCAACCGCCCTCCGCTCGCGAGACGCGCTGCTGGATGGAGACCTGAACGAACTGGGAAAAGCGATGATTGAAAACACGGGTGCCCAGGAAAGACTCCATCCGGATATCATCAATCGGGATACGCTGCGCCTGATCCAAATTGCCAAAGAGCACGACGCTGTAGGGTGGAAATCCAACGGCGCGGGTGGTGAAGGCGGCAGCCTGACCATCCTGTGCGGACCAGACGCAAGTGAAAAACGTCGTATGATCAAATCTATTGAATCCGATTCCCATCTCTTCCGGAATATACCCGTGACGATCAGCCGCTGCGGCGTGAAAGTTTGGGAACAGACGTAAAAACGCTTTGGCGTTCAGATTATGGGAACCAAGCCGTCTGATTCATCGTCAGGCTTTCAGAAATTATTCAATTAAATCCTATGGTATAATCACCCCCGCAAGGGGAAGCCTTCTTAATTTTTGCCTCATAATTTATGATTTTGGTCAAATATGTTTTTTAGGTGGGGCACCTTAATTTAATGTATTGGCGAATCTCGTATCATCAATCAAGAGAGTGCGGCGGACAATTTCCACATCTATGGAAAAAATTCAAAGATCAGGATAAACAAATTTATCTTTTTGGGGTGCCGCACATGTAATAATAATCGCGAAAAAATTTCTACTGCTATAAGTAAACATCTTTAGATACAATTTGAAGTAATTATCCCCCCATTTATTACTTATTTTTTGAACAGATAATCTGTTGACCACCAGGTATTTGCCTATCGTTATGGACAAATGGTGGATGTCGATCACAAAATAATTAATCCTAAGAACATACTTCTATCGAGAAAAACAATATGAAAGTTGCTGAACTAGAAAACACATCATTGACCAAATTGCGTAAAATGGCGCTCGATCTCGACGTCAAGAACTCCAAACGTCTCAAAAAGGAAGACCTGATCATCCGCATCCAGCAAGCTGAAGCCGAAAGGGAAGGCTTGGAACTGCGCGGCGGCATTCTGGAGATTATGAGCGAAGGCATCGGATTCTCTGCGCTTTAAACAATACCAACCCGGACCTTTAGATGTTTATGTCTCGCAATCACAGATCCGGCGCTATCAACTTCGTAATGGAGATATGGTTATTGGGCATGTGCGCCCGCCGCGTGAGTTCAGAGCGTCATTACGGCTTGTTGAAAGTCGAAACCATCAACGGTTTAAAACCCGATGAATCCAGGCAAAGACCCATCTTCGAATCACTCACGCCCATCTTCCCGGAAACCCGCTTTGACCTCGAAATGGATAAGCACAATCTGGCAACACGCTTGATTAATCTGGTTACCCCCATCGGCCGCGGCCAGCGCGGCTTAATCGTCTCGCCCCCCAAAGCCGGCAAGACCACAATTTTAAAGCAAATTGCCAATTCAATCTCAAATAAATGCCCCGAAGTGTACCTGATGGTGGCTTTGATCGGAGAGCGTCCGGAAGAGGTTACCGACATGGACCGTTCCGTGGACGCCGAAGTGATTTCATCAACCTTCGATGAACCGGTGACAATGCATGTGAGAGTAGCGGAGATGGCTCTCGAGCGAGCAAAGCGCCTGGTTGAGATCGGGCGTGATATTGTGATCTTGATGGACTCGATCACACGTCTGGCGCGTGCATACAACCTGGTCGTTACTCCCTCCGGCCGCACATTGTCCGGGGGTATAGACCCCTCGGCGTTGTATCCGCCTAAGCGTTTTTTTGGCGCGGCACGCAACATCGAAGATGGTGGCTCCTTGACGATCATCGCTACCTGCTTGGTAGATACAGGTTCTAGAATGGACGATGTGGTTTATGAAGAGTTTAAAGGCACCGGCAATATGGAACTGCATCTTTCGCGCCGGCTGCAGGAAAGACGTGTCTTCCCTGCAATCGATATCGATCGATCTTCTACCCGCCGTGAAGAGCTGCTGCTCGGACCGGACATCACACCCCGAGTCTGGCTGATGCGGCGTATGTTCAACCAGATGGTCACCGCCCCACCACACGGCGCCGGACTGGACATGTCTACTGCAACTGAAGCAATCCTGCAGCGAATTTCACGCACAGACAATAATATGGAGTTCTTGGAAAAGTTGTCGGATGAATAGGAGAATTTATTATGTCTGAGAATCTCCCGGAACCTAAAACACAAGTGATCGCAGAAACCGACAACTTTGTAGCCTGGACAGCAGATGAGCCCGATAGTGAAAGGACATATCACCTCGAGCTTCACAACGTTACCCTGCACTTCTTTCAGGAAGAATGGGATGAATTTATGGGTTTGATGCGGGTTGTGTCTGGTTAAATTCCACTTCCCCCTCGGTGATCTTTTCAACGTAAGGGATCACTCCCTTGCAAGGCTCAGTAAAATATTTCTTCACCAATTCCCAATTCAGCAAACCCTCGTTCAACCAAGCCTGGTGGATCGCATAAGCGGTACACCCGGATCCCGCGTGGTAATTTGCCACCGTAAAGCGCCACAAATCCTCATAGCTACTCGTTTCACCTGCCATTACTCCGGTCGCATTCATGATCGTCTGGCAAATTTGCGCACAACTCGCCTGCAGCATATTCGCAAACAATGACACGCTGAAACTTGTGTGCGTCAAATCAATACCTGAAATACACTCATCGCAATCCGTCTTAGCGCTTAAAGCCACTGCCCCGCGCAGGATTTCCTGCTCCCCTTCAGCCATACTCAAATATCCTTCATCGCAAGTCTCTTCGGCTAACACAAGCGGGCAAAATTGCTCGTAAAAGGATTGGTTCCACAACAGAACGGAGTCGGCTCCGTTATCGGTCACCTGTCCCAATCCAAACTCATAAGGCACCCGGTAAACCCCGGGCCAGAATTGGCTCTCCTGGGCGAATAAATTCTTAATAAGCTGGGCTGGTATGCCGGTTTCATTCGCTACCTCAATGATGCGCGCATCGAACTGGTTTTGCCATTCCGCCAGCAGGGGGTTGGCTTTCTCCAACCCGCACACATCCGCGTATCCATTGGGCAGCAACCCTCCTGAAACACATTCCGAAACGTCCACCAGACCCTGAGATATCAACCTTCCCGCGAGGTAATAATACGGTTCATCGGACCCAATCAGCGTTTCACTTTCAGGCGTTTTCAACCAATCAGGCGGTCCTCCAAGCGGTGGGAAAGACTGCCAGATCCTGGCGCAGCTTGCCAGTGGATCACCCACCCACTGCGAGCTGATAATATCCACATACCACCCGCTGCCTTGCGGCGCATCCGTCGCGCCTGTATCGACAACGCGTACCAGCACTTTATAATGATCGCTTGTGTCTCCAAAACTCGATTCTGCCCAAAATTCAATCTCACTTCCCAGTATTGGTGAAGGGCGCAAGGGTACCGCGCACGATTCTCCCGGACACATAAATGGCTCACCCGCGTATGTCCCGTGTATTGCGACGATCTGCTCGTTCGGCAGCGGTTCCTCTCCTAACAACAGCAAATTCGGAATTTCCGGACAGAAATTCGCCGGGGGTGTAGGCGCACATCCTTCCAGATCCACCCACACAACCGCCTCGGGCAGTTCGACAATCACCTCTTTATCTTTTGGTTCGGATGAAACCAGTTGAAAATATAAACCTTTACAATCAGCGGGCGTCTCTTCTTTATCCTCATCCAGCTTGCAGGGCGGGGTATTCTGCCAGATTTGACCGATCACTTCACCGCAATCCCGGAAAACCTCCTCCGCGTTGGGCACCCCTTCATGATCGGCGTACACTGTGCACCATACCTCATTATCCTCCCAGGATATTAACCACCACTTATATTCGGTGTATGAAACCACAATTGTGGTCGTCCGCCCCGGGTCATCTTCCTCGGCACGCGCTGAATCTACTTGCACCATAAGGGCCGCAAGCAGGATGCTGAAAAACAAAGCCATTATACGGATCTTTCTGTCCCACTCCATCACAATCTAAAATAACATGTTCACAGGAGCTTGTCAACCGCAAATTAAGATTTGGTTAAATAGCGCGTATCCTGTACATTCCAAGACCATTGGCTGGCAGTTTCGCTGTCTTGCCTCTCAATTTAGCGCGTGATAAACTCTTGTAGAAGTAGTTAGTTTTTTTTGGCATTTATCTCTTTAAAGTAGCGGCTTTCCCGCCTTACAGAAATAAAAATCCAGAAAGGTTGCCTATGCCTCCAATCCTTTATCTGATCGACGGTCATGCTCTCGCTTACCGTACCTTTTTCGCCCTGACGCGCGGTTCACCATCAGCTTTTATCACCCGCACCGGCGAACCTACTGCAGGTGTTTTTGGCTTCACCAGCGTACTTCTGCGCCTTCTCGAACAGGACAAACCCGAATACCTGGCGGTTGCCTTTGACACCGGGCGGACTTTTCGTGATGACATGTATTCGGAATATAAAGCGACCCGCGAAAAAATGCCGGACGATCTGCGCACCCAGATCGATCGAATTCGCCAGCTTGTGGATGCTTTTAACATTCCGCGTCTGGAGATCGAAGGTTATGAAGCCGATGATGTGCTGGGCAGCGTCGCCCGGCAGGCTGTTGAAGACGGGTTGGGAGTCAAGATTATCACCGGTGACCGCGATCTGCTGCAGCTGGTGGACGAGCGTGTCATCGTCACCCTGCCCGGGAAGAGCCTGTCCGATTCGAAAGATTATATGGTACAGGATGTCGTCGAGTCTCTCGGCGTCCGGCCGGATCAAGTGGTGGACTACAAAGCCCTGGTGGGAGATAAATCTGACAATATCCCCGGAGTTATGGGAGTCGGCAAGGTAACCGCCGAAAAGCTGCTGGGGACATATGGGGACCTTGATAATATCTACCAGCATCTGGATGAATTAAAACCCAACGTGCGCAAGAAATTGGAGGCCAGCCGCGCAGAAGCATATTTGAGCCAAGAACTGGCCAGGATTGTCGTTGATCTCGATATTCCACTCGACCTGGAACAGGCCCGTCCGGAGGCTTTTGACCCAGAGGAAATTGAAGGAATATTCCGCGAACTTGAATTTCGTGCGCTTCACGCCCGCTTAAACGCGCTGGTCCAAAGCTATGGACTCTCAGGTTCATCCCAGGAACAGCAGCTTTCAATGTTCCCCAGTGAAGCAGACAGCCCTTCGGCTAGTGCAGACCTGCCAATCGTGGGCGAATATTCGCTGAACACAGTCATCGTCGATACGCCAGACGCGCTGCAGAGTTTGGTCGATGATTTATCGCATGCACAGTTGATATCCTTCGACACCGAGACGACTTCAACGGACCAGATGACAGCCGAACTGGTCGGAATATCCCTGGCCATCGAACCAGGTACTGGATATTACATACCGGTGGGACACAAGAATGGTTCCCAGATGGAGGTTGAGACTGTGCTCTCTCTCCTTTCCGCTCCCATGAGCTCGCCTGATATCCCTAAAGCCGGTCATAACATGAAATACGACTATGTGGTACTGCAGCGCCACGGTTTGCGCGTCACCCCGCTTGGTTTTGACACAATGATCGCGGAATGGCTCACCAATCCAACCTCGCGCAACCTGGGTTTGAAGAACTTGGCCTGGGTACGGCAGGGGATTCAGATGACAGACATTGAGCAGCTGATCGGCAAGGGCAAGAAGCAGCGCTCGATGGCCGAAGTACCGGTCGAAAATGCCGCGCCGTATGCGGCAGCCGATGCAGAGGTCGTCCTGCGTTTGATACCAGAGTTAAAAGAAGAATTGGATGAACGAAATGCTGGGCTGCTCTTCAAAGACCTTGAACTGCCGCTGATCGAAGTATTGGCCGAAATGGAAATGGTAGGCGTTGCGCTTGACACGGACTTTTTGAGCGGTATGTCTTCCGAGTTGACCGAACGCATGATGGAATACAAAGAGAAAATATTCAGCGAAGTCGGAGAACCTTTTAACCTGAATTCACCCCAGCAGCTTTCAGCGGCTCTGTTCGAAAAATTGGAAATTTTACCCCCCGACCGCACGCAGCGCACCGCCAGCGGTTTTTACTCTACATCGGCCAGCGTGCTCGAAACCCTGCGCGGCGCTCATGCCGTGGTTGATTGGGTTCTCGATTACCGGGAACTCGCCAAATTGAAATCAACTTATGTTGATGCGCTCCCCTTGCAGGTTGATCCGCTTACACACAGGGTGCACACCTCCTTCAACCAGACCGGCTCCGTGACCGGCAGAATCGCTTCTTCGAATCCGAACCTTCAGAACATCCCCATCCGCAGCGAGTTGGGCCGCAAGGTCCGCAAGGCGTTTACCGCCTCACCGGGCACCCAACTGCTGGCCGCTGATTATTCGCAGATCGAACTCAGGATCGTGGCGCATATGGCAGATGACCAAGCTATGCTGGATGCATTCCGGGCCGGTCAGGATATCCACGCCGCAACCGCAGCCGCTATCTACAGTGTCCCGATCGAACTCGGTAACCTCAGAACAACGTCGGCGTGCGAAAGGTGTGAACTTCGGCCTAATTTACGGTATGAGTTCATTTGGTCTGACACGTTACACCGATCTTACCCTGGCCGAAGCGGAAGAATTTGTGACTGCTTATTTCCAGCAGTTCCCGGGAGTCAAGCGCTACCTGGATGAAACCAAAATCCGGGCCGCCGAACAAGGTTATGTTGAGACCCTGCTGGGACGCCGGAGGTACTTCCCGGGTCTTAAAAATCAGACCAACCGTAATATCCGCAACCGGGAGGAGCGCGAAGCGATCAATGCGCCCATTCAGGGTTCAGCAGCGGACATTATGAAAATTGCTATGCTGCGAGTCCCCGCAGCTTTGTTTGATGCTGGGTTATCGGGAAAAATGATACTGCAGGTACACGATGAACTGGTGCTGGAATGTCCCCAGGATGAACTGGTCCAAACAGCTGACTTGGTTAGAAAGGTTATGGAAAGCGCCTATCAGCTTGAGATACCCCTGGATACAGATGCACGCAGCGGACCTGATTGGGCTCAAATGACCCCGGTTGGCGGCTGATTGCTATTTGCCCGCCCTACCGGATAACAGGTGCTGCGTGTTTGGTCACATCAAATCAGGTTAAACCCCAATAATAACGCAGTAATTACCGCAACCAGGCTCAGACACAGGCACCCGCTGAGCAGCAATGTTCCACACGTTAGCAGTAATTTTTGGGTCGTATTTTCCATAAAATTCTATTTTCTATCCATCA
Source organism: uncultured Chloroflexia bacterium (assembly GCA_963753725.1). Lineage (GTDB taxonomy): Bacteria > Chloroflexota > Anaerolineae > Anaerolineales > UBA4823 > CAVWDI01. The sequence continues at coordinate 363,461 of CAVWDI010000029.1, forward strand.
AAATAGTAAAATATTTTCAAAGGTTATCACATTTTTATTCTAAACGGTCTGTTGGATGAGAATAATCTAACTTCATCTGGCAGCTTTTCTCGAAAGAGCCCTGAGGATGGCAAAATTAAACCCCACAAATTTATTGGCGAAGCGATCGAAGTAACTTTCTCCACGCCGCCCGCTATGCAAAAAAAGCCCGGATCTCCGCAGGGCTTCAAATGGCGGGATGAAACTTTTTCGATCGTCGAGGTCTTGAGTGAGTGGCACGATTACCAGCGCCGCGGCCGCATGGCACGCAATATGAGGTCCGAACACGCCGACCGTGCCAGTAGATTTGGCTCATGGGGGGTTGGCAGGGATTATTACCGGGTACGTACGAGCAGCGGAAAGTTTTACGATATTTATTTTGACCGGGCCCCCAAGAACGTCGACCAGCGCAAAGGCCAATGGTACCTGGATCGCGAACTGGTTTAGTCGAACTAGTCAGCTTTATCCGAAGCGGTTAAGTACGCTTCCCACAAGCAATAGCGCTAATCCACCGATCACCAGCATCCCAATAGCCGGCAGGATCAAATCCCTTCCGGAGGACATCGCTGTACTCACCAGTGAAGCCGGCGGGGTTTGACTGGCTATAAAATTCGTATACGCGGTTTCTGTAACCGCTATTTCCAGTGGGGAAGGCGGTGTGATCGTGCTTGTGGCAGTGCCGGTTGCCGTGGCCGGAAATGGCGTGATTGTAGCCGGCGGGGTTGCGGTGGGTGTGTCCGCTGGTGATCTTACTACAAGTGTATCCCCGGGAAAGATGATTGAATTCTCAGTGAGTTGGTTAAGAGCCAACAGCTCATCCGTCTCAATTCCATAGATTGCGGCAATATTCCACAGCGCCTGCCCGTCCTGGACGACATGCAGGATCGAACCATCAGGCTGCGGGGTTGCTGTATCTACCGGTGTAAATTGGGGATAAACGGTTATATCTCGCGGACCCTGGTCAGGACTAACTCCGCTTCCCGGGGCTCCTTCGGTATAACCGACATCAAGTGTGAAATAAACCGTATGCCCTGCGACAGCCACTCCAGCGCCCGCGTCCGTATAGTTGGGCGACAGCATGGTATCCAGGTGCAGACTGTCCCCCTGCCAGATTTGGACAGCATCCTGTGCTGTCCAATCATAACCGGCTGCAATATTTTCGGACACAAACACCTTCGCGCCGCCGCCGAAACCAGCCGCCACTGCACGATCAGAGGCGCGGCTTCCCCCAGCCCCGGCATGCGTGACGGCTCCAGTAGCGGCCATATATTCGCTGTGCGCTCGGGCAGCTGCCATCAATGCCCCGTTAACCTGGAACGGCGGCAATCCACTCGCCACGCGCAGTTGGTTAACCGCCGCAATCACATCGTACCCGCTTGCCTGCGCTCTGGCATCCAGCGCAGTGGTCCCGTAGACCACGGTCAGGAACACAACGCACAGCAGCAGGAAAAAGGCCCTTCGGGCAAATTCGTAAATTCGGTTCATTTATAGTTCAGAAGAATTGGATATAACTTGCCTCGAATCATATCATAAGGGGGCTTTCCCATAATAGACTCGTGAAAGCTTATCGGCCTCGATTGCTGAGCCACTCAAGCAGACGGGCAGCATCCCATGTGTTGATCACACTTCCGGCTTGAACCCAGCCGCGGCGGGCTGTAGCGATGCCGAAATGCAGCAAATCCATGTCACCAGCGCTGTGGGCATCGGTATTGATGCTGAGGGGTATTCCCATTTCCACTGCCCGCCTGGCATACACATCGTTCAAGTCAAGTCGAGATGGATGTGCGTTAATCTCCAGGGCTGTGCCATGCTCAACGGCTGCAGCCAGTACGGCATCCATATCCAGGTCCGCACCTTCCCGGTCGGGGATTATCCGACCAGTCGGATGAGCGATCACATCAACATGGGGATTCTTTATGGCATTCAACAACCGCTGCGTAACCTTATCTCTCTCCTGGCGTAAACTGGTGTGTAATGAGGCGATCACAATATCCAGTTCAGCTAATACATCATCCGGGTAATCCAGGATACCATCCGCGCGGATTTCGATCTCACTGCCCTGCAGGAGTAAAATCGCCTCTCCCAGCTCTTCCTGCACTGAGTCAATCTGTTTACGCTGTTCTCTGAGTTCCTCTACCGAAAGACCGCCCGCGATCCCCAGGCTTTGTGAGTGGTCAGTGATCGCCAGTAATTTGTAACCGCGTGCCATTGCCGTCTCGGCCATCTCTTTAACGGACAAAGATCCGTCGCTCCAGGTTGTGTGACAGTGCAGTTCGAAGCGGATATCCTCAACAGTGATCAAATCCGGTAGCTCCCCAGCCATGGCTGCTTGAACTTCGCCGCGATCCTCTCGCAGTTCAGGCGGTATCCATGGCAAACCCAGCTTACTGTAGACTTCCTGTTCGGTCCCACATAGAATTTCGCCCCCGTCATCTTGCTGAAAGGCTTGATCCGAAAGGGAAAGCCCTTGTTTTAAGGCTAATTCACGTAAACGGACATTATGGTCCTTCGAACCAGTGGCATACTGCAGCGCAGTCCCGAAACGTTCAGGTGGGTGCACCCATAACTGGGCGCGAATACCACTGCTGAATTCCACGCTGGATTTTGTCTCCCCTTTTCCCAACACCTCTATCACATCCGCATGTCCGCAAAAGGCTTCCATCACCTGGCTCGAATCTGCCGCGGCAGCTAACAGGTCCAGGTCACCCACCGTTTCGCGCATACGGCGCAGGCTGCCTCCCACATCTACCGCCTGCACGCCGTCAACCTTGCCGAGATAAGACATCAGGGAATGCGCAAAGGGCCACGCTGTCCCCAGCGGTATCCTGTCACTGCGGCGCGCCAGCGCTTCGATCCCTGTAATTATCTTAGCCTCCGATTTTTCGCCCATCCCAGGCAGTTGGCTCAATTCTCCCGCTCGGGCCGCGGCTTCCAGTTCTTGAACGTTTGTTATCCCCGCTTCGCGCCAGAACAGCGATGCCTTCTTCGGTCCAACGTCCGTGATATTAAGAATATCAATTAATGTGGGCGGCACTTCACTCTCCAGCTTTTCAAGGAATTCCAGTTTCCCCGTTGAAAGCAGCTCATCTATCTTTTCGGCAATCGCTTTACCAACGCCGGGGATATCCGTCAGGTCCCCTTCCCGCCAGATAGAATTTACATCCGTCCCCAGATTAATAAGGCTGTCAGCAGCCTTACGATAAGCCAGGGTCTTATAGATCACTTCTCCTTTGATCTGCATCAAATTGGCGATTTTTTCAAAAATATCAGCCAGCTGCTGGTTGGTGTACCGGCGTACCTTTCCCATTAAATTGTTCCTCCGGTGCGATTTTGCTGCGATTATTTAGTCAGGCAAACTGCGATCCAATCTCCCGTTTGCTTTTTTATGTGGATGATCATCCCGTTCCGGGCTGCCGCCCATTCGATTTCTTCAAACTGCTCGCTTATAATCCCGGATAATATCAGATAGCCGTCCTGCTCGACTAAATCTTTTAATCCTTGATCCAATAATTCAATCAGCACAGGCGCCAGGATATTTGCGACCACCAGGCTCCCCATTTTAATCTCAAAAACACCTGCTCTTATATCTTCCAACGATCCCAAGCGGACCTCAATATTTTTTTCGACGTCATTGATCAGGGCGTTTTCTTTTGCCGTACGTACTGCTATTGGGTCAATATCCACGCACAGGGCACGCCTCGCCCCCATTTTTAATGCCCCGATTGACAGGATGCCGGAACCGCCCCCGATATCGATTACGGAAATTTCTTTTCTGCGATGCAAATTATTTACGTCATCTTTTCCGGATGCGCTTTCACCAGACGCGGGTTCTAACCAGGAACCAATCAACGCTTCGATAAGTTCGAGGCACAACTGGGTGGATGGGTGCGTTCCGGTGCCGAATGCCATGCCCGGGTCTATCTTTATCTGCAGCCGGTCACTCTCAACCGGATCCAACCAGGCTGGTGAGATCATCAGGCTGCGCCCAATGGGTATAGGCTTGTAATGCTGTTTCCATGCATCTGCCCAATCCTCTTGATTGACCTCTCGCGTATATAGTTCTGGCAGTGCTTGAATTCGTCCCAGATACCACAGGCTCTCTTCCAGTTGGGCACGTTTATGCTCTAATTGATCATCAACAAGCAGATAACAGGCAACCTTCACCAACGACTGAGCAGCAATGTCGTCCGTAAATGGGACGCCTTCCTCAATTAAACTCTCCATGGCTACTCCGTTAGGACAAAAGCGTCCAAACACTTCAGCAACCGCTTCCGCCAGTTCCCCATTTAAGGTCATGGAAAACTCTAACCAGATTGAATCAGACATGCCCTATACTTCTTTTCGTTGGTTTTGTTTTGCAAAATGCCCGGCACACCTGGGGAGAGGAATTTTCAGGAATGCTGCTCTCTCCAATTGTGCCGGGCACTTGTCGCTTTTTAATAATTATCTCAGCTTCCGATAGCTTCTTTTAACCATTCCAGGAATCCACGTTCTTGTGGGCTCACTTCGCTGCCCAGGCTGGTCGCTAACTGTTCAAACAACTCACGCTGGTCACCCGTCAAGCGCGAGGGTACTTCTACATTGATCACAACCAGCTGATCACCGCGGCCGTTGCCGCGTAGTTTTGGTATCCCTTTGCCGCGCATGCGTAAGATTTTTCCTGGTTGTGTGCCAGTTGGTATTTTCAACATGGCAGGGCCATCCACGGTGGGAATTTCAACCTCTGCACCTAAAGTAGCCTGCGCTACATTCACATTCAAATCCATCAGAATGTCATTATCGTTGCGGCGGTAAAATTTGTGTGATTTTACTTTTATAGCGATGTACAAATTTCCATTTGGCCCGCCATTTAATCCTGGTTGTCCTTCACCAGCCAGGCGTATCTGTGTGCCCGTATCCACTCCAGCAGGAACACTGACCACTTTTTTGCGCGCGACTCGTTCCAAGCCTCTTCCCTGGCAGGTGCTGCATGGCGTCCCGATAGTTTCCCCTCTCCCATTACAGGTCGGACAGGTGGCTACCTGCACCATAGAACCCAGGATCGTCTGGCGCACTTTCCGCACCTCTCCCGTCCCTTCACAGGCTGCACAGCGTACCGGTGAGGTTCCCGGTTCGGCGCCGTTTCCCTGACATGTCGTGCAGATTTCATCCCGGTTGATTTCGATTTCTTTTTCAACCCCAAACACCGATTCTTCAAAAGTGAGGTCCAGGCGGTACTGTAAATCCACCCCGCGCCGGGGTGCATTGCGAGAACGGCGAGAGCCCCTGCCGAATCCCCCGAAACCAAACAAGTCTCCGAAGATATCGGCAAAATCTGAAAAATCTACCGTGAAATCGGGCATCCCGTTTGGACCGTGAACGCCCGCATGTCCATAACGATCATAAGCTGCGCGCCTTTGGTCATCGGAGAGTACCGCATAGGCTTCATTTATCTCCTTGAAGCGCTCTTCCGCGTCTGGAGAATCATTAACATCCGGGTGATACTGGCGCGCCAGGCGCCGGAAGGATGATTTGAGCTCTTCGGAGCCTGCGCTGCGTTCTACTCCTAGAACCTCGTAATAATCGCGCTTTTCCATGGTTTATATCGCCTGCCGCTTTTTGTATGCGCCCGAGAAAAACCTACAAAACTTCCGCCAGGTGCGATCCCTATGCCTCTTCAAATTCTCCATCAACAACATCTTCGTCGTCGGGAGTGTCACTCTCAGCTTCCGGCCCCTGTCCCATATCCGGGTCCGAGCCGGGTTCACCGGGTTCTTGCTCTGTTTGCTGGTATGCTGCTGTACCGACTTCCTGGACGACCTCGTTCAGTTCATCCGTCGCCTTACGTAAAATCTCCACATCCCCGCTGTCAATCACTTCACGCACTTTGGCAACCTTATCTTCAACATTGGTCTTCACATCCGCTGGCACTTTGTCGCCCAGATCTTTCAAGACTTTCTCAGCGCTGTAAGCCATGTTATCAGCATTATTGCGAGCCTCGATCAATTCCTTTTGCTTCAGGTCATCTTCAGCGTGCTGTTCAGCGTCTTTTCGCATCTTCTCGACTTCATCATCCGATAACCCGGAAGAGGCTGTGATTGTGATATGCTGGCTGCGGTTGGTGGCTTTGTCCAGCGCAGTAACCTTCAAAATGCCGTTCGCGTCGATATCAAAAGTGACCTCCACTTGTGGGACACCGCGCGGCGCGGGTGGGATGCCGTCCAAAGTAAACCGTCCCAGGCTTTTGTTATCCCCTGCCATCGGGCGCTCCCCTTGAAGGACATTGATTTCAACCTGGTTTTGGTTGTCGGAAGCCGTGGAAAAGATCTGGCTCTTGCGGGTCGGGATGGTTGTATTGCGCTCGATCAGCGCCGTCGCAACACCGCCTAATGTTTCAATCGAAAGCGTCAGCGGGGTAACATCCAGCAGCAAGATATCTTTCACCTCGCCGCCTAAAACGCCAGCCTGAATGGCTGCGCCCAGGGCTACTACCTCATCTGGATTGACGCCTTTGTGCGGATCTTTATTAAATAATGACCTGACCGCTTCCTGAACTGCAGGCATACGCGTCATCCCGCCTACCAGAATAACTTCGTTTACTTCAGCTGGCTCAACTTCGGCATCCTTTAATGCTTGTTTCACTGGCCCAATAGAACGCTCGACCAGGTCATTGGTCAACTGTTCCAATTTTGAACGCGTGAGGGGCATCACCAGGTGCTTCGGACCGCTGGCATCCGCCGTAATATACGGCAGGTTGATTTCGGTCTGCATCATGCTTGATAGTTCAATCTTGGCTTTTTCCGCGCCTTCTTTCAGACGCTGCAGGGCCTGGCGGTCTTCACGCAAATCGATCCCGTTTTCCCTCTTAAATTCCTCAGCCAGGTAATCGATTACCCGTTGGTCAAAATCATCGCCGCCGAGGAATGTATCGCCGCTGGTTGAACGTACCTGGAACACACCGTCACCGACATCCAGAATAGAAATATCAAAGGTACCGCCGCCCAGGTCGTAGACTGCGATATTTTCGTCCGCTTTTTTATCCATGCCGTACGCCAGGGATGAGGCAGTTGGTTCGTTGATTATTCTCAATACTTCCAGGCCGGCTATCTTTCCAGCATCTTTGGTGGCATTCCTTTGGGCGTCATTGAAGTACGCTGGAACAGTTATTACAGCCTGGGTTACGTTCTCGCCTAAATAAGCTTCGGCGTCTGCTTTCATTTTGCCCAAAATCATTGCTGAAATCTCGGGCGGTGAATACTCTTTACCGCCCAGCACCACTCGTACATCGCCATTCGGCGCTTCTGTGACTTTATAGGGCACCCTGGAGAGCGTTTTTTGAACCTCCGCATCGTTGAACTTGCGCCCCATGAAACGCTTTATCGAAAACACAGTATTTTCGGGGTTAACAACTGCCTGGTTGCGAGCTACTCTTCCTATCAGGCGCTCCTGATTCTTGTTTACAGCAACTACCGAAGGGATCAGCCTTTCGCCTTCGGCAGAGGGGATGACGGTTGGTTCGCCGCCTTCCATGATTGCTACGACCGAGTTCGTAGTCCCCAGGTCAATACCGATTATCTTTGACATTTATTTTCCTCCATCTGGTTAGGTTTTATCTTTAATTGCACTGCTTTTTTTAAATTCTTAATTAATGATTGCTGGCTTTCATCTAGCCACACGAACCAGCGCTGGTCTCAGCACCCGTTCGCCCATCATATAACCTCGCTTCACAACTTCAATAATTTCGTCACATTCAAATTCTTCATTCTCTTCTGAAGAGATCGCTTCATGCAGCGTGGGATCGAACATCTCGCCCTGGGCGTTCATCGGCGTAATGCCCTGGTTTTCAAGTATTGTAAGCAGCTTCCGAAAGACCAGTTCGATTCCGTTCGCCCATTCAGCGCCCTCACCACCCTGCGGGCGGTTCTTAAGCGCCAGGTCCAGGTCATCCACTACATCCAGATACTGCTTAACAACCGTTCCAGAAATGGTCTGGTACAGATCCGTCTGCTCGCGCTCTATACGTTTTTTGTAATTTGCAAAATCCGCCCGGGCGCGCTGCCATCCATCCAGGTATTCTTCCGCTTTGGCGCGCGTTTGTTCCAATTCCAGGGTGATTTCCTCCATATCCTCGAAATCCGTATCAACGGAGGGTTGGTCCAAATTTTCATCCAACTCTCCAGCATTATTTTCAAATTCCCCGAGTTCTTGGACTGCATCAAGGTCAATCTGCTCGTCCTGCTGCTCTTCGGGCTTTTTATTTAGTATATCCAAGTGCTGCTCCTAGTTCAAAATTTGCTTTTAATGGCTTTATATTTCAAAATCCTTACTTCTATCACTCGGCCCCCATTTCTTCAACCAGTCCGCTCAATAAACCAGCTACGAAACGTACGGTTGAAATCGTGCGCCCATAGGGCATCCGAATCGGTCCTAAAACACCCAGCGTACCGGTAGCCATGCCTGGAGTCCCATACCGGGAGAGCACCATAGAAAAATCACGCAGTTCCTCCCATGTGCCTTCCCCGCCAATTACGACCTGGACGCCGCCCATGTCGCTCGAAAGGACCGTGCGGTTCAGCAGGTCTTCCAGCAGCGGTCGTTCCTCGAAAATGCGAAGGGCGTTTCGGGCCACATCCGCTTCTTCGAATTCCGGCTCGGTCAGCACCTGTGTTAATCCATCTCGATAAACCTCCCCCGCCAATACACGACTTGCTTGCAGCATGTCTTCCAATACCAATTTCACAATATCCTGTTCAAGCGATTCGAGTTTGATGGAAAGCGCTGCGATTGTATCGATGTCCATGCCAGTCAACATCCCATTCAATGTCTGGGCGACTGTACTCAATTTCTCTTGCGAGTAGGGCTCAGCTAACGTGAGCATTTGCTGTCTGACTTCGCCCCCCGATAAAACCAGAACCATCAGGACTTGCTGTCCGTGTGTGTTGATCAATTCCAAATGCTTAAAAATTGCCCGTTCAGAATGGGGGGCAGTCACTAATGAAGCCGATTGTGATTGGTGCGCCAAAACAGAGGCAGCCAACCGCATCCAGCGGTCTATATCCGTTCCTGCCTGGTAGAACTGGTGGACAATGGTGCGCTTGGTTTCCACCGGCAGCTCTGTGTGCCCCATCAACTGCCCTACAAAGTAACGATATCCTTCTTCTGTGGGAACGCGCCCTGCGGAAGTATGTGGTTGGCGCATGTAACCCAACTCAGTCAACGCCAGCATGTCATTACGTACGGTTGCCGGACTGACCTTCAATCCGTAAGTGTTTACTAACCTTCCAGATCCAACCGGTTGGGCTGAATCAATATAATCCCGGATAACTAAAGCCAGGATCATTTTTTGACGTTCGGATAGTTCGCTCATAATTATTGTCAATTTTTTAGCACTCTCGTATTGAGAGTGCTAAAATTACACATACGATGATACCATGCAGAGTTTCGCAAGTCAAGAAAACCCCCACCAGGAAAAATGATTCTAATACGAAGTTAACACCCTGGGCCGTTCTATCCGTCAAAATCCCAAGATCAACCCATCAACCATATTTCCGGAGCCCTTTTAATGCCAGACGCATATCTTTTGGATACGGGGCTTCAAACTTCTTCAAACTTTTATTTATGGGTTCAGTGAAGATAAGAGTTTTTGCATGCAGCCCAACCCGACTCAACAATGGGCGTTCTGAGCTCGCTTTTTTTCGGTAGGTATCTTTAAAGTCAGACAGGTATAAGGCTTTACCATCCCCATAAAGCGCATCGGCGACGATCGGTATATCGGCCGCACTCAAATGTGCCCGAATCTGGTGCGTTCGACCGGTGAACGGTCTGGCCTCGACCAATGCACAGGTTTTAAATCGCTCCAGCACGCTCACCTGCAGTAACTGCAGACTTACCCCGCTGGTAATTAACCACCGTCCGATGCTTTCGATCCCCTCCAACAAGCAGGGGGTGATCGATAATTTTTTCATCCCACTGCGGACAACCAAGAATAAGGGCATGGTATATCTTTTCCACACGCCTTTCTGCAAACTGGTCGTTCAAAACACGGTGGGCGGACGCTGACCTGGCAAATATCAGCACCCCGCTTGTTTGACGATCAAGCCGGTGCACAACCCACAGTTGTCCAAAATCTGCTTCCAAAATCCCCTTAAGGTAAGGCGCTTCGGGGTCAAAACCGTCTGGTATGACCGTAATTGGAGCTGGTTTATTTACAACCAGCAATTCATCATCAGAATATAAAACAGCTGCTTTTGGATTTACCAAATTCTACTCAAATAGGAGTTCAAGGTTTCTCTTTTTTATCCAAACCTGACAGGAAATTTAGATCTTCTTCACTCAAACTTGCTTTATCCAACAAGTCCGGCCGCCTGCGCCATGTACGCAGCAGGGCCTGTTCTCTACGCCATTTATCGATACGGGCATGATCGCCAGAGGTTAATACTTCAGGCACACTCCAACCCCTGAATACCCCAGGACGAGTATAGTGCGGGTACTCAAGCAATCCGGACGCATGGGAATCATCACCAGCTGCCCCAGGATCGCCCAACACACCCGGAATTAAACGGGTCAATGCATCAATAATCACCATGGCAGCCAATTCACCGCCTGTGAGCACATAATCCCCGATCGAGATTTCATCGCTCACCAGATTTGAACGGACACGCTCGTCCACTCCTTCATAGCGTCCGCAAATTAACCCCAGTCGATTAAAGCCCCTCTCGCTCCGACCGGTCTCCCGCGTTACAAAAATATTATCTATCAGCCCTTCAGCAACTTTTTGAGTGAACAATCGCCCTTGAGGGGTCAGCAGGATGACCGGGCATTTGGGTGGGCTGCCAAGAATGCTCTCGACGGCTGCGAAAACCGGCTCGGGTTTCAGTACCATTCCGCCCCCACCACCGTAAGGCTCATCATCTGTAACATGGTGACGGTCCACGGTCCAATCACGAATATTATGACATTGCACATCCATAAACCCACGCTGGCGGGCACGCTGCAAGATGCTGGAACGCAGATAAGGTTCAAATACATCCGGGAATAGCGTGAATATTTCGAATTGAATTTCGGGCTGCATCGCCCCTTCGGACAGCGGATCACCATTAAGATTTGATTCCACAAGTCTCTCCTGAGGTAGGTAACATGATAAATTTTGACCTTCCCGAGATTCTAGTCGCGGGGAGTTAGATTGGCAAGATTAGAACGAATTGTTAAATCTACCTCGCAGCTTACTTTAAGGATCGCTTAGAGCAGGGTAAGAGGACACATATCTGCTTGACCGCAATTCTTTTACAATGGTAATATGATTGCATGTATCTGCGCGGAAACGGGTTGAATATGAAACGCCGTCCGAAGCGGCGTCCTAACCTGCTTCGGATTATTTTCCTTTTAATCTTGATCGGAGCCGCGCTGTACATAAATCAAGTAGTTGTGCCCGCAACGCCGCCGCTGTTCGTCCCCACTGCAACGCCAACTCGCAGCCCGGAATCTTTTGTCAACCAGGCTGAAGAACTTTTTAACGAAGGAAAACTCACCCAGGCCTCCGATTCTTATAAAGAAGCGATCACCGTCAACCCTCATAACCCCTCAAATTATATTAACCTGGCTCGTATTCAAGTCTGGCTAGGAGAATACGATGAAGCCATTCTCAACACCCAGAACGCCCTTCTGCAAAATCCTAACAATCCTCTGGCGCACGCGGTCCAGGGATGGGCGCTCGGGTTCCAGGAAAAATATTCTGAGGCCGAGGTCGAAATTTTAAGAGCTCTGGAATTGGACCCTGACAACGCCCTGGCCCACGCCTATTATGCAGAGATATTGATCAATCAGAACGATTTTGGCCTGTATGAGAAAGCGGCTAATGAGTCAAAAATCGCCCAGGAACTCGATCCTACTTTACTCGAAACACACCGCATACGCGGGATCGTGCTCTTCAATACTCAAAATTTAGATCAGGCTGTGGATGAATTCCAGGCCGCCATCGCCAATAATAAAAACATTGCCAACCTGCACCTTTATTTAGGAGTCACATACAAAGCGCTCGGACAATTCGACCAGGCTCAGGAAGTGCTGCTGGCTGCGTATGCCCTGAATCCATATCGATTCAATTGCATTAACAGAACTCTCTCGAGCGTTTTTCGCGGATGGCCGCTACGCTCAAGCCGCCCAATATGCCGAAGAGGCAGTCGAGGTTGAGGAGAGCGATGCTAGATTGCATGGGAACCTGGGCATTGTCTACTATAAAAACAACGAATACGATAATGCCATCAAGGAACTTGCCCTGACAGTGCGCGGCGGCGTTTCAGAAAATGGGGCTGCTGTTGAAGGCTTACCGCTCGAATACGGGAGGGTGGAGGAGTATTACTGGTATTATGGGTTTGCGCTGGCACGCGCCAACCGCTGCGCTGAAGCTGTACCCGTATTCCAGGAATTGCTTACCGGGGTTCCTGACGATGAAATCGCGGTCTATAACGCCACCGAGGGACTGGCAATCTGCCAGGCGAATGCCGAAAACCCTCCTCCGGAACCCACACCAGAAGGTACCCCCGAACCTGACACGCAAACCTGATGGAACGCAAAATTATCGGCAAACGGCCTACATTCCGACCAACGCGCAAAGGGCCTAACTTACTCCGTATAATGATACTGCTGGCGCTGATCATGGCCAGTATATGGCTGCTTCTGAGCGTTCAGCGCGGCCAGCTCAAGTCTCCCTTTGAGCCCACGCCCACCCCGACCCGCCAAGCGGAATCTCTATTTCTCGAAGCGGAGGCTTATTTTGAAGCCGGCAAACTTGACGACCCCAGTAATGCCGTTCTGACCACCGATCTACCTCCATCAACGATGCCATTGAAGCCTACCAGGCGGCTCTGGAGAAAGACCCGGATAACGCGGATGCGTGGGCGGAATTAGCCCGCATCCAGGCTTATTCCTCCAGCATGCTGCCCAGTGATACAGACCGCCTGGAGCGCCTGCAAGAGGCCATGGAATCGGCGGATATGGCGGTTGAGAAAGCGCCCGATGACAGTACCGCTCATGCCATCCGGGCTTTTGTGCTTGACTGGTACGCTTACAACTCGCTGCACTCGAGTGAAGAAACAGAGGACCTGTTAATTGACGCCGAACGGGAAGCCACGCGCGCCTTTCAGCTGGATCCAGAAAATGCCCTGGCCCTGGCTTATTATGCAGAAATCCTGGCTGATCAGCAGAAGTGGCTGCAAGCCGAGAAATACGCCTCCCAGGCGGTCGCCGCGGATCCCAACACGATGGATACCCACCGGGTCTACGGTTATGTGCTGGAAACATTGGGGCAGTACAACAGCGCCATCCAACAATACCAGCGAGCCGCCGAGATTACCCCCAACATGACCTTTTTATATGTCCGCATCGGCCAGAATTTCCGCGAGGGAATACGCAATCCAGAGCGTGCCCTGGAATATTTCGACCGGGCTGCAAGGATTGAAGAACAATTGGGTGTCGAAAACCCGGTGCCATATCTTGAGATCGCCAGAACATACGGCCAGCAAGGCCAATTTTTCGCGGCCTCGATCAATGCCGAAAAAGCATTAGCCTTAGATCCGACACGCGCCCACACCTACGGTCAATTCGGACTGATTTACCGCCGGGCGCGCAACTATGAAGGCGCTTTGCCGCTGTTAAAATGCGCGGTGCGCGGTTGTACTGCAGCCGAGAACGAACTCGGCGCCGTTGATGTGGAAGGTCTCCCACTGACGAGTTTGCAGGTGGCTTACTACTACCTGGAATACGGCACCAACCTGGCATTCCTAAGCCGCCCAAACGAAAACTACTGCCAGGAGGCGTACAAAGTGCTCCAGGAAGTGCGTGCCGCTTATCCGGATGATCCAACAATAATTCCTATCGTTGAGGACAGTGAGGGAATCTGCAGGAGATTGGAAGGAGGCTATACGCCGCAGCCGACCGAAACGCCTGACCCGAACATTACTCCCGAACCCGGGGAAATGACAGACACCTAGTCTTCCCTATTAAATATCCTCGCCAGATTGTAAATTTTATATAAGAATCTCTTAACATCCCTTGACGAAAAATGGGGAGTTTAGTATTATTACTACACTGTTTAGCACTCGATTGTTATGAGTGCTAAATTTATGTAAAATATATTCAAAATTTTTTCAGGAGGTAAGTATGTCTATGACTCTCAAACCCTTAGGGAACCGCGTTGTGGTCGAACCGATCGAACAAGAAGACGTCACCGCAGGTGGAATTGTTCTTCCCGAAACCGCTAAGGAAAAACCACAAAAAGGCACAGTCCTTTCCGTTGGACCCGGCGAGAGGGATGAAGACGGCAAATATATCCCGATGGACGTAAAAGAAAGTGACAAGGTCCTGTTCGCCAAATATTCAGGTACAGAGATCAAAGTCGAAGGAAAGAAACTGCTTATATTAAAAGAAAGCGACTTGCTCGCAATCGTTTTAGATTAATCCCCCCAAATTGAAGGAGTAAAGACGAATGGCTAAACAAATAGTTTTTTCTGAAGATGCACGACGCCGCTTACAGCGCGGCATGGAAACTTTAGCAAATGCTGTAACCACTACACTAGGTCCAAAGGGCCGCAATGTAGCCCTTGATAAGAAATTTGGCTCCCCCACCATTACCCACGACGGTGTGACCGTCGCCAAAGAAATCGAACTGGAAGATCCATTCGAGAACATGGGCGCCCAGCTGCTTAAAGAAGCCGCAACAAAAACCAACGATATCGCCGGTGACGGCACAACCACCTCAACCGTATTGGCTCACGCCGTTGTGGTCGACGGTATGAAGAACCTGGCTGCAGGCGCCAACCCGATGCTGCTCAAACGCGGTATCGAAGCTGCCACCAAAGCAGTAGCCGAACAGATCATGAAACAATCCATCGACCTGACTACCAAAGAAGAAATCGCTAACGTGGCATCCATTTCCGCCCAGGACCGCGTAATCGGCGAATTGATCGCAGAAGTTATGGACAAAGTTGGTAAGGACGGCGTTATCACCGTTGAAGAATCCAAAGGTCTCGAATTTGAAACTGAGTATGTCGAAGGTATGCAGTTCGACCGCGGTTATATCTCACCATACTTCATCACCGACCCCGAGCAGATGGAAGCCGACGTTCCGGAACCATACATCCTCATTCACGACAAGAAGATCTCTGCCGCTACCGATATCGTTCCTCTCCTGGAGAAACTGGTACAGGTTGGCAAACGCGATCTGGTGATTATTGCCGAGGACATCGATGGCGAAGCTCTGGCCACCCTGGTATTGAACAAACTGCGCGGCATGCTCAATGTTGTCGCCATTAAAGCCCCCGGCTTTGGTGACCGCCGCAAGGCAATGCTGCAGGATATCGCTATCCTGACAGGCGCTAACGTGATCTCCGAGGAAACCGGCCGTAAACTTGACAGCACAACCGTTGAAGACCTGGGTCGTGCCGAAAGAGTCGTCGTAACCAAGGATGACACCACAATTGTCGGCGGCAAAGGAGACACAGCCGGTATCAAAGGCCGCATCGAGCAGATCCGCGTCGAAATCGATAAAAGCACCAGCGATTACGACAAGGAAAAACTTCAAGAGCGTCTGGCGAAACTTTCCGGTGGTGTTGCCATCATCCGTGTTGGCGCAGCCACTGAGACCGAACTCAAAGAAAAGAAGCACCGCGTTGAAGATGCACTCTCCGCAACACGTGCCGCAGTTGAAGAGGGAATCGTCCCTGGCGGCGGAGTGACACTTATCAACGCCCAGGCTGCTTTAGGTAAATTGAAGGTCGATGGCGATGACGCCAAGATCGGTGTCAGCATTGTGCGCCAGGCTTTAGAAATGCCGCTGCGCAAGATCGCTGAGAACGCTGGAAAAGAAGGTTCAGTGATCCTGGAAGGCGTACGCCGAGCCCAGGTAGAAAAAGGCAACGATCGAGTGGGTTTCGACGTTTTGAAAGAGGACTATCTGGATATGGTCGAGAACGGCGTGATTGATCCCGCCAAGGTCACCCGCGGCGCATTGGAGAATGCAACCTCCATCGCTGCCATGATCCTGACCACAGAAGCCCTGATCACAGACATCCCCGAAGAAGATAAAATGCCCGCTGGGCCCCCAATGCCTGAATACTAAAATTTAACCTGTTTCAGGTTATTAGAACCCGGATTTGGAAATGCTTGCGCAAGCCTTCCCAACCGGGTTCTTTTTTAATGGCGCAGAGGCGTTTCTTTGACAAATATACCTATCCATGCTACAATGCGCCCGATTTACAGGAGGTTGGCATACTGGCCGGACCATTACCGGCCTCTCAGTGATATCGATCAGCGACAAGAATTATCTTCGTTGGTACTAAATTATTCGAGCAATAAGCTCAATACTAACTAAAGAATACTTCAAGCCCGGCCGGTCCATTAATGGCGGGGCTTTTGATTTTATAAGGAAAACAATATGAGTGATAAAAAATTAAGGATTATTCCCCTGGGAGGACTGGGGGAAGTCGGCAAGAATATGATGGCCTATGAATACGGAAAGAATATACTTATCGTCGATACAGGCTTGATGTTCCCCGAGAACGATATGCTCGGGATTGATTACATCGTCCCGGATTTTGAATATTTGATGGATAAAACCCAATGGGTGCGCGGCATCGTAGTTACCCATGGTCATGAGGACCACACGGGCGCCATCAACCACGTACTCGAATATGTGGACGCCCCCATTTACGCGACTTCGCTCACCCGCGGACTGCTGGAAGTGAAGCTTTCACGCGGCAAGATGCTCAACAATGCCCAACTGAACACCGTGAACGCAGGTGAGACTGTGAACATCGGACCATTTACAGGTCGAATTTTTCCACGTTTGCCACTCGATACCCGACGGTGTGGGATTGGGAATCACAACCCCGGCAGGACTGGTGGTTCACTCCGGCGATTACAAGTTCGACCACACACCGGTTGACAATTGGCCTACGGACTATGCAATGCTGGCGGAATTTGCCGGCAGAGGCGTTCTGGCCCTGCTGGCTGATTCAACCAACGCCGACCGGCCCGGGTGGACGCCTTCCGAACGGGTGATCGACCCGGCATTTTTCGAAGTCTTTCACAATGCGCCAGGGCGCATCATCATATCCAGTTTTGCCTCGCTGATCTCGCGTATGCAGCAGGTCGGTAATGCGGCCATGCAAGTAGGACGAAAATTAGCATTCGTGGGAATGAGCATGAAAGAGAATGCAAAAATGGCCCGCAAGCTGGGCTATCTTAACCTCCCGGACAATTTAGTGGTCAATATCGACCAGGCTCTCAAGATGAAAGATCACGAAGTTGTCTTGATGTGCACCGGGACGCAGGGCGAACCCACATCCATCCTGGGCAGATTATCAATGGGCTCAAACCGCCAGTTTGATATTAAATCCGGCGATACAGTCGTGCTGTCTTCACATCCAATCCCCGGAAATGAGGAAATGGTCTACCGCACGATCAACCGCCTGTTCCGGCGCGGCGCAAACGTAATTTACGAAGATACCGCCCCGGTGCATGTCTCCGGACATGCCGCTCAGGAGGAGATGAAACTGCTGATGCACCTGGTGCGGCCCAAATACTTCATCCCCATCCACGGAGAACTGCGCCACCTGAAACAACACGCTATCATCGCCCAGGAAGTAGGTATCCCGCGCGAAAACATTGAAGTGATCGAAAACGGACAGGTGGTCGAATTTCAGGATGGCAAAATGAAAATCGCGGAACGGATACCGGGCGGATACGTATTTGTGGACGGCGCGGGAGTGGGAGATATTGGTCCCAGTGTGGTGCGCGAACGTGAAGCGCTCGCACGTGATGGGTTTGTTCTTGTGCACCTGGTCATGGATCGCAATACGTGCGTTTTATCCGAGGAACCTGAAATTATCACACGCGGTTTTATTTACCAGCGTGAAGAAGGGGATTTGCTCGCGGAAACCCGCAAACTGGTTGAGGATGGCGTACGCTGCGGAAATGGAAATCTGCAGAAAGATTTAGAACAATCGGTAAAGTCTTTCTTATACAGCAAGACCAAACGCCGGCCGATGGTCTTTGTGACCATGATCCAAGCTTAATTATTATCCCCTTTAATTCCTTTTTCGTTTGCGCCTGGAGCGCAGGATAGACCAGATCAAGCGCATTCCCAATACACACATCACCACAAATCCGATCAGGATTACCCAGGTAATGATTCCCCAGGGCCAGGTGATATCAAGATGGGGAATGAGCAGGGCAAGCGACACCAGGAACGCGGCCACCAGCACACCATAGATGATTCGGTTAGCGACCTGGTCAATCCGGTCGATGGATTCGTCCAATTGGGGCACTTCCACATCGATCCCAAAGTCGCCTCGCTCCAGCTGGTCTAGAACATTTGTCGTTTGGCGCGGGAAATTGCTGAAAAATTCGTTCCAATCTGTGAGCAGCCGTAAAACGGAGGGTCCCCAGGATGTTGGCAGCAAAATCTGGCGGGCAAGTCTCCCCAAATACGGCCTGGTAGCTGCGAACATATCGAATTCGGGATCCAGAGCAAGACCAACCCCCTGCAGCAGCATTATGGTCTTCATCAACAATAAATAATCACTGGGGATGCGCAGACTGTGCTTGTAAATGATCGGTTCCAGGCTGTTCATCACTTCTGTGACCGGGATATCCTGGATGGGTAGACCATAGTAGCGCAGCAAAATACGCCTCAGTTCGCGCGCTAGTACAATTCTATCCACCTTGGAGCCTGCGATTCCCATCCGCACCAATTGGTCGACAATTCCTTCTGTATCTCTCTGCACAACCAGGATCAATAATCGCGCCAGGTCGATACGATCGCTCGTTTCCAGGCGGCCAACTGTGCCGAAATCGATAACACCTATAACCTCCCCGGGCAAAATCAGCAGGTTACCTGGATGCGGGTCGGCATGAAAGAAACCGTCCTCCAGCACCTCTTGAAGCACTAAGCGCGCTGAAGTATCAGCCAACCGTTTGCGGTCATATCCTGCCGCGTCCAATGCGGCAATATCGTCAATTTTTATCCCGGATACACGCTCCATCACCAGCACACGCCTGGTCGAATAATCCCAATAGATCTTTGGCACTTTTAAGTAAGGCTCTTTGGCGAAATTTTCCCTGAACGTGTCGGCGCTCCTGCCTTCTTTCTTAAAATCCAGCTCGCCTCTCAAATTATTCGAAAATTCTTCCGCAAATTCGACTGCGTCGTACCGTTCACCAATGGCTGTACGTTCCTGTGCCAGTTGTGCAAAATCCTGCAGAATATCCAGGTCTAGGTTGACTACTGTTTCGATATCCGGTCGCAATACTTTAACGACCACCTCCTGACCTCGAGGAAGAATCGCATGGTGGACCTGCCCTAATGAGGCAGCTGCAAAGGGTTTCGGATTAAAATATGCGAATACTTCCTGGATGGGCGCCCCCAATTCTGTCTCGATCAGTTCACGAATCGGTTCCCAAGGACCTGGCGGTACCTGGTCCTGGAGCAAACGCAGTTCATCAATAAACTCTGGCGGAAGCAAGTCCGCCCGGGTGCTCAAAACCTGCCCAACTTTTATGAAAGTCGGCCCTAACTCCTCCAGCGCTAAACGGATGCGCTGAGGAAGCGAAAGCTCCTCTACAATAGCAGGCTTGCGGCGCAGCAGCCGCCGCGGGATATTCAACTGATCGCTCAAGCCCAATTGAGCCAGGACCGCCCCGAATCCATAATCAACAAGTATTCCTGTGATCCGTCGATATCTCCTGAGGTGTCTTGGTCCAAGGTGCATCTATCTACTCTTTGGTTTTAAAATATATCAAGCTTCAGGCATAAACTTCTTTGCCTTGCGCGCCTCTTATGATTTTGATAATCTCCACAACCACAAATACTACCACGCTGGCAGCCAAGCATATCAGCAGGTCCAGCGCCGATAGGGGTTTGGTTTTAAAAATCCCTTGCAGGAATGGGACATATATTAACGCAAACTGGAGCAGTACACTCAGTAGCACCGCCCCAACCATCAGCCGGTTTGAAAACACCCCGATCTTGTACAGCGGATCGATAAATGAACGCGTCGCCAGCGCATTTCCCATCTGCGCCAGAACCAGGGTCGTGAAAATCATTGTCCGCCACACCCCGTTCGGATCCTTTACCCAATAGACATAACCAACTCCCAGCGAAACAAGTCCTAACAAGACGCCAATCCAGATAATTTGAGTGCCCAGACCTCGGCTGAAGATGCTCTCCTTTGGATTAAACGGGGAACGTTTCATGATGCCTCTTTCGCCTTTCTCTTCCGCCAGCGCTAGGCCCGGCAATCCGTCAGTCACAAGGTTGATCCACAGAATCTGTAAAGGCAGCAGCGGCAAAGGCATCCCAATGAACGGGCCGATCAGCATCAAAAATAACTCGCCGGTGTTGCTGGACAGGGTGTATTTAATAAATTTGCGGATATTATCGAAGATCATACGTCCCTCTTCGATAGCAGCCACGATGGTTGTGAAATTGTCATCTAACAGGACCATGTCGGAAGCTTCTTTCGATACATCCGTACCGGTAATCCCCATCGCCACACCAATATCCGCTCTTTTTAATGCCGGCGCATCATTCACACCATCTCCGGTCATGGCGACAATTTCTCCTTTACTTTGCAGCGCCTCAACAATGTTCAACTTGTGCTCTGGCGCTACTCGCGCATACACCGAAACATCCTCCACCTTCTCTTCAAGTTCAACTTGATCCAGCTGCGATAAATCCCCTCCAGATAGATAACGATCATTTTCCGTAATATCCAAATCCTTGGCGATCTGCAGCGCCGTCAGGGGATGATCACCAGTGATCATCACTGGACGGATACCAGCCGTCTTAGCGGTAGCCACAGCGTGTTTGACTTCCGGGCGGGGCGGGTCCATCATTGCGACCATTCCGACAAAAATCTGCTCCTTTTCCACTGATTCTTCACCTTCCGGCAGGTCAGGACAATCGCAAATACGTATCGACACGCCCAGAACGCGCTGGCCTTGTTTTGCAAAGGTTTCATTAGCCTGCGAAATACGTTTGTGCAGCGTTTCATCCATAGGCACGAATTGATTTTCGACCAGCACCTGGTCCGAAATTTCGAGCAGCCCGTCAATCGCCCCTTTTGTGACCATCAGATAGGGGGCATCCTTCCATGGCAGATCCGACTGCTGGACTACGGGACTCATCTTGTGCACCGTGGTCATTCGCTTGCGTTCGGAAGTGAACGGCACTTCATCCACCCGCGGCCACTCGTTCTCTAATTCTTCCTTGTCAAAACCCAATGCTTTTGCCGCCAGCAGCAGGGCACCTTCCGTGGGGTCTCCAATCGCTCTCGCCACACCGTGCGAATCGACTTCTAAGATCGCGTCGTTGCACAATGCCCCCGCCCGCACCAGCACGCTCAACGCGCTCAGGCTGGGGTCCGAATCCTCCGCAATTAAGCGCGCTCTAACCAGCCTGCCCCGGCGGTCCACCAGTGTTTGTAAATCTTCAGTATTGCCCGCCACATCTAAAATGGTCACGGTCATGCGGTTTTCCGTGAGCGTACCGGTTTTATCCGAACAGATGACCGTTACCGAACCCAGCGTCTCGACCGCCGGCAGTTTGCGGATTAGAGCATTTCGCTTGAGCAACCGCTGGGAACCTAACGCCAGGGTGATCGTGACGACCGCCGGTAAGCTTTCAGGGATAGCGGCCACTGCCAGGCTGATACCAGTCAGAAACAACTCTTCAATGTCATCGCCTCGCAAAAGCCCGCTCACAACCACGATGACAATTATTACTAACGCCACCAGAGCCAACACCTTCCCAAGCCCTCCCAACCTTCTCTGCAGAGGGGTTTGCTCATCGCCTACACCCTGGATCAAATCGGCAATGTTACCCAGTTCGGTGGTCATCCCGGTCTCTGTTACCACAGCTGTACCCCGTCCGTAAGTTACGATGGTGCCCATATAAAGCATATTCAAGCGGTCACCAATCGACACATCTTTCCCAGTGATGGCCTCAACTTCCTTGTCAACGGGCTCCGATTCGCCTGTCAGGGCCGATTCCTGGACCTTCATGTTTTTTGTTTCCAATATACGGCAGTCAGCCGGCACCAGGTTGCCTGCTTCGAGCAAGACGATATCGCCCGGAACCAATTCCGTGGATGTGACCTCCGCGACATGCCCATCCCTGCGTACGCGGACGATCGGTACTGCCATTTTTTTCAAGGCGGCCATCGCCTGTTCCGCACGGTATTCCTGGCTGTAACCCAAAACAGCGTTCAAAACCACGATCGCCATGATGACTGCCACATCCACGTATTCGCCCAATACCAGCGAGGCGATGGCGGCAATAACGAGCACAATAACCATAATCTCTCTAAATTGATCGAACAGGATGCGCCATTTGCTCTTCGTTCCGCGTTCGATCAATTCGTTAGGTCCGTGTTTCGCTAAGAGTTCATTTGCTTCTGTGCTTGTCAGGCCGGATTCTAGGTTTGTGTCCAGCGTTTGTATTGTTTCTTGAGTGCTTAATTTATACCAATCCATAAGATATCTATTCGCTTTTCAATTTTTTGTTTTTTGGTAATTTAACTTATTCCAATAATAAAAGTACCGCTACCCGTCTGGAGCGGGGCCGGTTTCTAGCCCCAATACAACCACCGAACAGGGGTGCACCACACAGGACGACCCTTTAATAATTGGGGCGTCATCCCAGCTGCAAAAATCTCCCGGCGATTCTCTGAATGTGTCAACCACTCTCCGCCAACCGTTTGCCGTCCCACTTGGGACAGGCGGCACGTCAAATTCCAGCACTTCCCGGTAAGCATTGATCATAAGGTGAAAGCGTTCACGGCGCGCCTGGATCGAGAACGCCAGGCTGTGAGAATTATATCCCCAGTCCGGCTGGTGCAGCTTCACACCGTGCCACTCTATTTGCGCCTGGAGTAGAAATTGGGTCAGGCTGAGACCATGATCCTCATTAAACACATCCAGGTTGCGGCGCACGCGTATCAAACGCTTGATAAAACGATGGATATCAGAATGCTTATCAAGCAAACTCCAATCTATCCAGCTGATCTCATTGTCCTGGCAGTAGGCGTTGTTGTTGCCTTTTTGGGTGCGCCGCATCTCATCACCCATCAACAGCATCGGGACTCCCAGCGACAGCAGCGTGATCGCCAGGTAATTTTTTATCTGGCGGTTGCGAAAGGCTTCAATATCCGCATCTAGCGTTGGTCCTTCTACACCGGAGTTCCAGCTGAAGTTGATATCCGTACCATCGCGATTGCCTTCTAGATTGGCTTCATTATGTTTTTCATTGTACGAAACCAGGTCATTCAAAGTAAAGCCGTCGTGGCAGGTTATAAAGTTGATACTCTGCTCAGGTTCTCTCTCCTCATGTTCATAGATATCCGGACTGGCGATGATACGAGATGCCATATTTGGAACCATACCTGGATCGCCGCGGATGAAACTTCTTACATCATCGCGGAACATCCCATTCCATTCCTTCCAGCGGTCTCCAATAAAAGTGCCCACCTGGTATAAACCGCCTGCGTCCCATGCTTCCGCGATTAATTTCGTCCCAGCCAGCACGGGGTCGGTCTCAATCTCCCACAAAATGGGCGGGTTTACCAGCGGTTTTCCCTTCCCATCCCGGGATAGGATGGATGCTAGGTCAAACCGGAATCCGTCCACATGCATCTCCCTAACCCAGAAGCGCAGGCTGTTTCTGATCATTCGCCTCACCACTGAATGGTTGGTATTTAACGTATTTCCGGTGCCGCTGAAATTAGCATAACTCGATTTATCTTCACCAAGAATATAATAAACGCTGTTCTCAAGACCTTTGAAGCAAAATGTGGGACCATCCTGGTCGCTCTCAGCAGTGTGGTTGTAGACCACGTCCAGGATCACTTCAATGCCTGCCCGGTGCAGGGCTTTGACCATATCTCTAAACTCGTCCAGCACGCCTAACGGATTCTTGCTGGAACTGTAACCAGAGTGGGGCGCAAAAAAGCATACCGGTGAGTATCCCCAATAATTGGTCAATCCATCCGGTGCATCCTGCACATCAAACTGCAGGACCGGCAGCAGTTCGACAGCCGTAACGCCCAGATCGGTCAAGTACGGTATCTTCTGAATTAATCCGGCATATGTACCGCGCAGGTGGGGGGCAACGTCAGAACTGGGGTGGCGTGTAAAACCGCCGACATGCATTTCGTAGATAACCGTCTGTGAAAAAGGCGTGTGCAGTGGTATTTCGCCCTCCCAATCGTAACCGCTCAAATCAGCGACCACGCTCTTCATCCCCGTTGATGCGTTATCTCCAGCCTCGGCGGCTGCCACCCTGCTGTACCTCTCTGGCACTTCGATCGACTTGCCATAAGGGTCGATCAAAATCTTTTCACCCTCGAAACGGTAGCCGTTCTGCGGGTCAAAAGGACCGTAGGCACGAAAAGCATACAATTGACCTGGTTCTAATCCTGGGACGTAAACATGCCAGTAATGGAATGTGCGGTTTATTTTCGGATCCAGCGCAATTACCCGTTCAGGCGCCTGGCTGTGACTGTTATCGAACAGCAATAGTTCCAGCGCCGTACTGCTCTTCGAATAAACGCTGAAATTTACACCTTCCGGGCCCACTGTTGCGCCGAGCGGAAAACTTTTCCCGGGTAAAACATCAATCGATTGGTTAGGTTTCATAAGTCAGACGACAAAATCTGAAAATCACCATACTGCCGGTTCGGCCGGCGGGAGATTCAGATCGATAATTTCAATTTTGTTTGTGCCTCCCACACCTGCCGTGCCCGTGCCCTGTGTAAGCAGGACAATATCACCATCCGGGCAATTTTGCTTCATCCAATCCCTGGTATACATCTCCCATTTTGCTGGTTTCTTGGTCTCATGAACCGGAAATACACCATAAGAAAACTGCAGATTCTGGCAGGTCGCTTCGTTGGGGCTGACCGCCACAATCCAGGCCGGCGGTCGAAAACGACTGACACCACGCGGCGTGCTGCCGCTTAATGTGGGTGTCAGCACAACGCTGGGATGGAGGGTTTCAATGCTAAAATTAATCGTGAGCGATATCAAGTCACGCATACTTTTCTCACCGTTATACCTGGCATCATTCAACAACCCAGTGATCTCACACACTTCCGCATTTTTTTCCGTCACCCTGGCGATGCAAGCCATTACATTGACAGCCTCCACCGGAAAGTCTCCGTTGGCAGTTTCCCCGGACAGCATGACGCAGTCCGCCCCATCCAGGATGGCGTTGGCGACATCGGTCGCTTCCGCACGCGTCGGCCGGGTGTGGTGCACCATCGATTTAAGCATTTGTGTGGCGACGATGACCGGTCTTCCATACCTGTTAGCCATCTTTATTATTTGTTTCTGGGTTACTGCGATTTTTTCAATGGGTATTTCGACACCCAAATCTCCACGTGCCACCATTATCCCGTCCGAGTTTTCCAGTATCCCTTCAATGTTCTCAACCGCTTTCGATCGTTCAATCTTGGCGATGATAAACGGGCTATAGTCCATATCCGCAGCCGCTTTTCGGACTTCCCCCATATCCTGCGGACCCTGAACAAAAGACTGGCTTACGGCATCCAATCCAACTTCAGCCGCGAACCGCAAACATTCTAAATCGCGTTCTGTGAAGGCTTTTACACCCAGATCGATACCGGGAAAATTAACCCCCTTAAACGAACGTAGTTCATCTCCTACCTCTACCTTGCAGTGCACTTCCTGACCCACGATTTTTATAACTTCAAGCAAGATGAAACCGTCGTTCAGATAAATACGGTCACCAGGTTTCACCACCTGCGGTAGTTTTTTAAAGCTTAAGGAAACACGCCCCTGGTCTCCTTCGATTTCATCGGTTTGAAGAATAAAATCCTGGCCGCGTTTCAGCTTGATGGGTTCTTCAGCTAGGCGTCCGATACGCATCTTAGGACCCGGTAAATCTCCCATAATCGCCACCCGCCGGCCGCTTGCGCGCGCAGCCGCGCGGATATTCTCAACCATTTCCCGGTGGTCCTCGAAATCTCCATGGGCAAAATTCAGACGCGCCACGCTCATGCCGTTGGCGATCATTTCCTCCAATACGGCACGCTCCCGGGTGGCCGGTCCAATCGTGCACACGATCTTCGTTTTTATGGATGGTAGTTTAGATTTATGCATGAGTTGGCCGTGTTATGAAAGCCAACACGAAAAAGACCCTGGTGCGTAGGTTCATTTGATCAATCACATTATTATTGTCCACAGTAGAATTTTTCCCTTCAGTTCAATCTGGCTGAGATTATCAACATCAATAAAATTATATCGTGATTAACCAGCAATAAAAAATCCCTGGAAATCTTTGTTTCCAGGAGTACATTCTTTTGCTGAATAGCCGGATAGATCAAGTCACCATAATTGGGGAGTAATTATTTACGCGCAAAAAGATACATAATCTACAAGGTGGACCTAAAATATCCGTTCTTGCACTTCATTCCAAAGATTGTAATAAGCATTGGCCGCGGCCGATATGGGCGCAAACGCCGGGAGCGGCTGGCGCTCCAAACCCATCCTCTCTACCAGAGTTAAATGGGGATTCCACAGCTTAACACGCCATCAAATTCACCCCGGATCTGATCACAAAATTCATTGTGGACACGCTTGCGCTGATTCATCATCGACACAAAAGTGAGCACCGTATCCATATCGTATCGATTATCTTTAAGAAATTTAAAGAACTGTCTTTGAGTCCTTATTGCCAGGGTGGAGGGGGTAATGGGAACCAGCAGGAAATCGGACGCGTTAAATATATTCTCTGCAATGATATTGATCGTTGGCAGGCAATCCAGAACGATCAGATCATATTCGCTTTCCAGCGGTTTGAGGATTCTTTTAATTTGGTGTTTGGAACGCTGCAACCTCCCAAACCCAATATCAAGGTTGCGGTGTGTGAAATCGGCTGGAAGCAGGTCTAAATGGTAATAATCCGTACCTTTTATGCTGCTTTTTATCCGCTTCCCACCGCGAGAAAAGCCGCGCGCCTTTGGCTTAACTTTTGGTTTGACTCTGAAGAAATAAGTGGTCGAGCTTTGAGGATCAAGGTCGCAAATCAGCGTCCTTTTACCCGATTGAGCTGCCAGATAGGCTAAATTTACGGCAGCCACTGTTTTTCCAACCCCGCCTTTATTGCTGTATATCGCCAGTATTGTCACTCTGAGACCTCTTGATTTTCATTTAAGAATAGTTCTTTATACAATTTCCTGTTTCCCTTGCTGGAAAAACTGGTAAAGGTATCCACAAATTTATCCTTTACTTCACCTTTTTCCCGCTCTAACAACCCGACCAGGCTTCCAATCGCTAAGAGTGATTTGGTGTAAAGATCATCTCCCGCGCTCAATTCAGCTGAAATATTCAGCAGTTGTTCACTCTGAATATTCAGATCGTTAAAATCGCCCAGGTTATCCTGCAGTTTTCGCATCTGCTTCAGCAGGTCGGCGATTTTTTCGGGGGGAAACAGGCTGGAAAAGAATTCAATCAAATAGCGCAGTTTCTTACACTCAATCCTAAGCCGGTGCAGGTCTTGCTCATCCGCCAGCGTCTGCGCCTGGCGCCCATCTCGAAGGATGCGGCGGTACCGTTTGTATATCCTTTCTTTTGCCAGATCAATTACCAGTTTGCTGCTGTTCGGCGCCAACGAACTGACTACAGTTGGCACCTGTAGAAATTCGGCGTACTCATGTTTAAACGCGTAATAGTGGGGAGATTCTAACTCCAAGCGCACTTTTTCCAATGCTTGGGAGCGTTCCTGCCTCAAATATTCAAAAATAGGGACAATTCCTTCTTTCAGCGTTTCCGGGAGCATATCCCTGTATATGTCTTCTTTTAACAAGAAGACATCCAAATCCCGCAGGGGGTTGGTTAGCTGTCCCAGTTCAGCGAAGTCAACTTTGAAATCGATCAGTTTTGTCTTGAGGCAGAACGCCTTTCAACTGCGTAAACGCGGACCGGGAGCGCCGGATAGCCACCCGGAAATCGTGAGTAAACTCGCTGTCGATATCATGTTTTATTCCGGATTCGTTTTTCTGCATCACATCGAACAAAAAAAGCAAAATCTTTTTGGCTGCAGTACCCGATTCCAGTTCAGGCTCAAGCCCGATTTTCACTTTCGATGAATAATCGCCCGGCGCTATGCCGGATTTCCGCAGGGTTTCGGTATATAAATCGAAAACAGTACCGCGCTCGGAATCCAATGCCCTCAAAAAACGTTTCCAATTTGAAGAACATTGAGTTGTATCCTCTGACAGGTTGCATGTGGATGCCGGTTATTAAAGAACTACATTCCCTGTGAAAATCCTCGTAAACGATCCACGCCACTGTTTTCTGTTCATTATTAAATATCCGGTAATAATTTGAGACCTTCTTTACTTCAACCAGATTTATCAATGCTCTCATTTCAACGATGGGTTCAAGTGTTTCCTTCAATGTACCTTCCCCCATTTCTTTAATAAATGTGGGAACCTGGAAACTTACCTGGCTGCACAGCAGCTTGTTACCGTCAAATTGATGCAGATACAGTTCATTTCCTGCCAGGTAGAGTGTCATAGACCGGTTGTACAGGCGCCAATCGAATGTGTCGAATATATGGATTGGCTTGACCTGCCCGCTTTCTTCCTTAAACGAACAAACGCCGCTCAGTGTGGAGGTAAACTTACCTTTATTAAATTCAGCCGGGGTAATAAATAAGGTTTTATTCAAGTTTTAATCCCTGACATTAACTATGATCCTCTCCAAATAAGCTTTCTATTCATCCCAACCGTAACGCCCTAATAATGGGACGAATGCAACAGGTATAACATCCCTGCAGTCGAAATCATGTTCCGTACGCGTCCAACACTCGAGGAATTGACCGCCGCGGCCTCCGACCGGGATAACAATGCGTCCGCCAATTTTAAGCTGATCCTTGAGAGCAAGGGGCAGGCTGGGAGCTGCTGCAGTTACCAGGATTCCATCATAAGGCGCATATTTTTTTATCCCCTGCGAGCCATCCCCAATATGTACCTGGACATTGGTAATTCCCAGCTCTTTCAACTTACCTTCCGCATCGCGCCCAATTCTTTATGCCGCTCGATGGTATGCACTTCACTAGCCAGGTACGCCAATACAGCCGCCTGGTAACCTGAGCCTGTACCAACCTCTAAAATCTTTTCGTGCCCTTTCAATTCTAAGAGCTGCGTCATCAAAGCAACGATATACGGTTGAGAAATTGTCTGCCCCCTGCCGATCGGCAGCGGTCCATCACTGTACGCCATGTTGGCGTAATCATCATCCACAAAGCGGTGGCGCGGGACTTTGCCCATAACCTCCAATACCAGCGGGTCGCTAATATCGCGGCTGCGCAGTTGGTTCTTCACCATCTGCTGTCGTTCATCTTCGGAAAAATCACGCTCTCTCATCATAATTCGGCTTTCTATATAAATTTGCTTTATTAAACCATCAGCTCAGGTTGTCTTTTCGCTTCATGCCTGCGACCAGGTGCTGCCAGAAAACATCGTTTTCTCCCGGGACAAAGGTTTTATACAAATGCAGGCGGTCCAGGATACCCATATAGCGTTTCCGCAGCATTCCCGCCAGATCACCCTGGTCGCAAACCACCGCGAATGTCTCCAACATTTCGTCATCGATCAATTCCGGCATCTCACTCCATTTTCCTCTGGCGGCTAATCTGGTCAATCGCTGTGCTGTCTCCCCCCAGCCGTGCAAAGTCATAACTGGAAGATATGAGGGTGTCGAAGCGTAAAAGGCGATCTGAGAGCGGACGAATCCTCTCTCACTTTCAGAGGTTACCACAAACACGGTCGCTGAAATTGTATGTTCGCCTGCTGCACGCCCAACTTTTTCGCGGCCGCTTTCAAAAGCAGGTTTTAATATCTCACCCAGATATTTGCGTGTGTGCAGTGGATGGACATGAAAACCATCTGCGGTTTCTCCCGATAATCGTGCCAGACCGGTGTTCACACCCGCAATGTATATTGGGATATCTGGGAAATCGATCGGTCCTGGGTTAAAAAACGGCGACATCAAAGTCAGCTTGTAATAATCGCCGCGGTATCTGAGCGGTTCCCCGGTCTGCCAGGTGTTCCATATGGCGCGTATGGCAAAAATTTGTTCGCGTAGTTTACCTATCACTGAGTCCGGCCACTCAAGACCGAAGCGCCGCTCGATATGCGCCTTTACCTGGGTACCCAAACCAAGCGTAAAACGTCCGCCAGAAAACTGGGCCAGGTCCCAGGTAGTATAAGCCATCGTGGTTGGGCTGCGGGCGAACGCAACCGCAATAGCAGTACCGAATTGCAGACGCTGGGAATGCTCTGCGGTCAGCAGCCCGGACAAGAACGGATCGTGAATTGTTTCGGGAGACCAAACCGCATTAAATCCCATCCGCTCGGCGGCGCCCGCGGTTTCAGGAACATCGCTCAAACTTCCCGGTGAAATTACTGCGTCTATTTTTATGGTCACAATTGAAACTGTCTCCAGTCCGCCGTAGCGGCTTATCAAACGACATTTGCCCGCTGCAATTTGATTATACACTCCCAGGTTCAACCCGCAAAGATTTGATGTCAAACACCATCATCAGCCAGCGCAATCACAAATCCATGATTTACCGGCTTTGCAGCACTCCTGCGGTATAATTTTGCGCATGGAAAATCCAGAAATTGAAACAAAACCGAAGCGGTACGGCTGGGTAGTGATTACTATCCTGGGCGTTCTGGTTCTGGTTTCAATCGCAGCGTTGAGCGCCTTTGGCGGCTATCGTTCCGGCATCAATATTCGCAAAAATGCGGAATCCACTCAAATCGTTCAGGCAGTAGCAGAACAGTATGCAATGGGTCTTCAAGAACTGCGGCAAGGGGAATATGATCGTGCCCGGCAGCGTTTTGAGTATGTGATACGCCTGGATCCGGATTACCCGGGAGTCACAGAAAAACTCTCCGAAGTCCTTTTGGAACTCAACACCACTGCAACGCCAACCCTGGGGATAACTCCCACACTGACACCCACCCCAGACAATCGCGGGATTGAGGATATCTTCAACCAGGCCCAGCAACAAACAGTGAACAATGACTGGTCGGGTGCCATTGAAACGCTTCTGCGGCTGAGAAAAGACCAGCCAGACTTCAAACCTGTCGAAGTGGATGGTCTGCTTTACCTCGCCCTGCGCAACCGCGGTGTGGATAGGATTTTAAAGGAAGCCGACCTTGAAGGCGGCTTATATGACCTGGCATTAGCCGAAAATTTTGGCCCTCTGGATACCGAAGCCCAGTCCTTCAAGACTTTTGCAGGTTTATATATTACTGGCGCAAGTTTCTGGGGGCTTGATTACGTGCAGGCTGCCCAGTACTTCAGCCAGGTAGCGCCGCATATGCCGAACCTTAGAGATGGATCAGGATTGACAGCTGCCGAACGGTACCGCCAGGCTTTGATCGAATATGGGTACCAGCTGATCAGGGAAGGGCGCTGCAGTCCAGCCTCAGAGCAATTTCGTACCGTGCTCTCAATTTATAACGACCCCGGTTTAGAGGCCGAGTTCAGCGCCGCGGTCAACGAGTGCGAAGAGCTGAGAGTTAAACCTAATCAAAATCCCTGACCTTTATTTGTAACGGAGTACCGTAGTAATTTATGGCTACCCCCGATTGGGCGCAGACAATCGCTTACTGGCTGCATATGATTGCCACGGTCGTGTGGATCGGTGGTCTTGCCGCGATGATCATGCTGGTAACCCCCATGGGGCACAGCCACCTGGATGAAGAGGGGGCTGCGAAACTGCAGTTTAAATCCCTGCAGCGGCTTGAATCCCTGATTTGGTTCTGTATTATCGTTCTGGTTAGCACCGGCATACTGCAAATGAGCAGCCATCCCAATTACCAGGGATTTCTGGAAATTGGCAATCGCTGGTCAACCGCGATCCTCATCAAGCACCTGGTTTTCCTGGTCATGGTCCTGCTCTCAGCTTATCTATCATGGGGCTTAACTCCAAAATTAGATCGAATAATTTTGCTCAACTCCCACAAGCGTTCGCCAAACGGGGACCGGGTTGACGGCTCGCATTTGGAATCTACCAGGATATCCAGGAAAATCACCATACTTCTTACCATCAATCTTGTTCTGGGGATTTGTGTGCTCGGTCTGACGGCCGTTGCGCGTATTTCATAGACCTAGAAAATGATATCCGTATCAAGTATTCCTTCACAAATCAAAACTGGTAAACACCTGCGCGCATTTGACGTGCAGCGTGATCTGGCGCCGGTTGCCGACCTGGTTGAACTTTGTTTCGCGGATACATTGGACCCGGATGGGAAACGTTATATCCAGCGTATGCGCTCAGTATCCAGGAACAAGGGCTTTATACGCTGGGCAGCTTTAAATGTTGAAGTGCCTAACATGCCATTTACCGGATATGTTTGGGAACTTGACGGAACCATGATCGGTAATGCCAGTCTGATCCCGTACCGCGTCAAAGGGCAGGCATCCTATTTGATCGCCAATGTTGCAGTGCATCCAGACCACCGCCGCAAGGGTATAGCTCGCGTCTTAACCCTCCGCGCAATGGAACACGCCCGTAAAAAAGGCGCCGCAGAGATTTGGCTGCACGTCCGCCAGGAAAATGATCAGGCGTTAGATCTATATTCATCCCTGGGCTTCGCTGAAAAAGCGCGTCGCACGACCTGGATTGGCGAGCCGGAAACAATGAGCAGTGCAGACGACTCCGATATAAAAATCAGACCAGCAGTTCCTGATAACTGGAAGCATATAAAATCCTGGATCACACACAACTATCCAGATGATGTCAGCTGGCACCTTCCATTAATACGAACACCTTACGTCCCGGTTTTTGGGGCGCGTTATATCGTTTGCTGCACCATGTCAATATTCGCCAATGGGCTGCTTACAGTAAAGCAAGCTTGTCCGCTGTCCTGACCTGGCAAGCCTCATCTACCCATGCTGATTCCCTTTGGCTGGCCGCGCCGCCAAATGCCGCTGACGCCGCAATAGGCGCACTGCTATCACACACCAGACGTGCCCTGCGCTCCAAACGCACATTAAGATTGGAATACCCTGCTGATCAAAACAATGATGGGATTCAATCGGCGGTTTTTTATCCCCAGCAAACATTAATTTGGATGTCTCGCAGTTTTAAATCCTTAGTTTGGTTGACTTTCCATCCAACTCGGCTTATACTTCGGTTATTGGAGAAACCGCCTTGCGAGATTCGAACAAATCCAGGAAATTTACTTCTAAATAAGAAGAGGCACGCGCGCCGCGTGCCTTTTTTGTTATCTATGGTTGAACTTTGGAGTTTTGAAGGAGCGCACATAAGAAACCAGATAAATGTTTGGTCCAGGAGATCCTCCGAAGCGCAACATAATTCTGTTTGAAAGGAGATTTGATTCAATGGATTATGGAATGATTGGGAAAATTGAAAAAGCGAAAAGGTACTCCGAGCAGCGTGACCGCATTCGAATTGAAAATTTAGAAGTTACTTTTATGGGACAGAATAATGACCACGTTGTAAAATTTATTGGCGGCCAGTGGCAGTGTGATTGCGATTTCTTTCAAACCCGGTTTAGATGCAGCCATACGATGGCTTTGGAAATTATTTTAGAGGGAATGCTGATCGAACAGGTCCAGGAGGGATAGAACGAACATCCCCATTCTAGATATATACAAATAAGCGGACTCGTTTGAGCCCGCTTATTTTAATTTCTAAACATGTCCCTTTCCAACAGCCGACGTTTACCTTAAACAGGCGCAAGTCTATTTCAAATGGGACGGGATCCCCAATTTCTATTGACGAAAAATCAGGATGGGCTGGATTTATCAGGTAATTCAGCTCGTCGGGCACTATGGCGCTTGGCACCTGCAGCACCATCGAACTCAATGATTCCAACCAGGCATCACCTAAGTCTCTGAGCACGGTCGGGGCTGGATAGTTTTTCCAATCAGGGGGTAAAGCAGATGTGTCCAGCTCAGACAGCACATCCATTTAAACTTTACCGGGATAACAATGTAACTGGGCATGATTGTGCTGGACAAGTGTACAAGCAGTTCCAACAAAGCTAATGATTTACTGCTTGCGGTATAGACGACACGCCTGCCGGGGCTGTTCCACCGCCCTCCAAATAAGCTGGCGCCCCTCCCATCAAAAGCGTTCCCCTCATATTTCTTCTTCACGATGCGCCATGATACAACGCTCATGAGAAAACGCCGTGCTCTAAGCGTCCTATAAGGTTTTCAACTTCTCTAGCGCCTACCTCGCTCTTTAATAATTCAAATGGCACAGCCCCCCCCAATCCCAGTTGTTTCCGCCCAAGCCATACCCTTGCAGCGATTTCGTCTCCTTCAAAGAGTTCAAGTGCTTTCCCGTATATGCGTGATAGCCTTACCAGGCGGTCAGACTCATCCGGTCTGAATCTTCCAGAAGACTTTCTTCTATTAAGGGTGCGCGTACTGATTTGAACAAGTTCTGCCAGCTTGCTGTTTGGCAGATCAATATTGCGCTGCAATCTCTGGAATGCGCTATAGGATAGGCCTTCCTCAATCTTTATCAATAATTGCTCAGTATCAGAAACCCGTAGTCCCAAAAAATACACATAGGGGTGTTCCTTTTTGGGTCCCTGCATCACTGAATAGTAATATCTTTTTGCAGCCGTGTTATTACCAGCCGCTTCTTGCTGTTTTTCTATCATCACAATCGACCTCCTGCCATATGGCCATATAATACCCGCCATTTGGCTTTTTGTCAAGAAGTGAGTTCTAGATGGTATGTAAATTTTCTCCCATACAGGTATGACTACTATGCTAAGGGGCGGCTTATCTATGAAAGATACACTGGTTGGAAAATATCCATTTATTGGATAAAATACATCCAACCCATTCCACCCTGGAATTAAAATGAATTCGGAATCCGACCAGATATTAGCGCTTATCCCAGCCTACAACGAAGTGCTACGCGTTGGTCAGGTGGTCAGCGCCGCCAGGAATTTCCTGCCGGTTATGGTTGTTGATGATGGCTCAAGCGACGATACGGCACAAGCTGCTGAGGCAGCCGGCGCACTAGTCCTGTCACAATCCAGCAACCAGGGTAAAGGGGCTGCCCTGCGGGCCGGTTTCAGTTGGGCACTAAAGGGCGCTTATACAGCCGTTTTGACCTTCTGGATGCGGACGGACAGCATGATGCTGCTGAGATCCCAAATTTTATTGATTACTTTCAAGCCCACGGGGGCGACCTGATTATTGGTAAGCGTGATTTCAGTCATATGCCGCTGACCAGAAGGCTGGCGAACAATCTGGCGCAGTTTCTTTCTCGTGGGCCATCGGATCTAAAATCCCGGATAACCAATCCGGTTTCAGGTTGATCAGCCGGCGTTTAATGATGGAGTTGAAAAAATCCCGCGAAGGTGGTTTCGAATTCGAAGTCGAGATGATTTCAAACCTGTGTCCGGCAGGGATACCAGTTGGATTGGATCCCCATTAAAACAATTTATACCGGGGAAGGCAGCCACATTCAGCCCTTGAAACATATAAAAGAGTTTTCGCGTTTGGTTTGGCAAACTCGCCGGAAGCATTGAAACGCATCTCAAGGCAAAAAATAATCAGTCTATGTTCGTCCATCTCCATTCGCATTCATACTTCTCCTTCCTGGAAGGCGTGCCCTCTCCGGCGCAGCTTGTCCAAGCCGCGGAAAAAGAAAGCATGCCTGCGTTTGCGTTAACGGACCACCGCTCCATGACGAGCGGCCATCGAATTCTATGACGCATGCCGCGCCTCTGGCATTAAACCGATCCTGGGGCTTGAAATTGAAACCAGCCTGCCCCCTCAATTTTCCCCGCTGTCCAGAGATTTACTGGTTGGAAAACTGGTCCTGCTTGCCGAGGATATTTCTGGATGGTCGAACTTATGCCGCTTGAGCAGCGCAGTTCAAAACGAGGCGGCATCCTCCCCTTATGCGCCTGTCACATTTGACCAGCTCTCCGAAAATTCCAGGGGATTGCTGTGCTTAACCGGCGGGGTTGATGGGCTGGTATTCAGGTTGGTGTCCCAGAACCGTGATGACGACGCCTCGTCCTTGCTGGCTGCCCTGGGTGAGGTATTCCCGGAACGTTTATATGTCCAGCTTTGGCGTCACACCTCCAACGACGATTCGACTCTGTATAAACTTGTCAGGTCAGCCCAGGATGCAAAGCTGTCCAGCGTTGCCACCCACAATATTTATTACACCCACACAGAGCAGGCAAATATCCAGCGTCTGCTGACTGGGATCCGCTTGAATAAAGAAATCACCCAGCTAAATCAGGCTTCTCTCGCTCCCCCGCAGGCATATTTCCCGGGAACAGCTGACATGCAGGCTCGTTTTTATCATTATCCCCAGGCTTTAACGACCAGCATGGAAATCGCCGATCGCTGCAACCTTGAACTACCTTTAGGGGAAACCCACTATCCAGAGATTGAACTGGAAAACAACCAGACGCCTATCCAATTGTTAAAAACGGAGGCATTAAAAGGGCGCACGGCGAACGGTACCGGACCTGTCTCCCGAAATAATAAACCGCCTCGAGCACGAGATC
Source organism: uncultured Chloroflexia bacterium (assembly GCA_963753725.1). GTDB lineage: Bacteria > Chloroflexota > Anaerolineae > Anaerolineales > UBA4823 > CAVWDI01. Next base: position 400,072 of record CAVWDI010000029.1, read on the forward strand.
CAGGTTATCGAAACCAGCGGCTACACACCCCTGTTTCTGATCATGCAGGATATCGTCCAGTTCGCTCGTCAAAGCGGGATACCAATATCCTCGCGCGGTTCTGCAGCTTCTTCCCTTGTCGCACACTGTTTGGGTATAACAGACCCGGATCCAATGCGGTTGAACCTGTATTTTGAACGCTTCCTGAATCCGGCGTGTGCCACGCCTCCCGATATCGATACGGACCTTTGCTTGCGCCGCCGCGACGAAGTCATTCAATACGTCTACCAACGCTTTGGAACTGAGCGAGTCGCCATGGTGAGCACCATCAACCGTTTTCGCCGCAGGTCCGCACTGCGTGAGGTTGCGAAAGTGCATGGACTGCCTCCTGATGAGGTGCGTAAATTGGCTGACCAACTCCCCCGCCGCTGGTATGGACCTCCCCGGCGGGATAAATCAATGGACGATCCCTTCAGCGAGTTAGCCCAGCGTTATAACACGCCCCGCTACCAGCAAATCTTCAGCGATGCGGAAGAGGTATTGGGTCTCCCCCACCATCTATCCATCCATCCCGGAGGGATGGTGATTGCGCCCGGCCCTATCAACCAGCTGGCGCCGACCCAAATGACCAACAAAGGAATCCTGGTCACCCAATTTGACCTTGAATTGATCGAACGCCTGGACTGGTGAAGATCGATCTGTTGGGCATCCGCGGATTATCAGTATTAGGTGATGTGGCTGATGAATTGTATAAAAAAGAGCCGGGATACGTTTCGTCACCTATTGATCTGCTTGGTTCTATCCCGGTTGACGATCCGGTTACAGCGCAAATCGTCCAGAACGGGTTGACCATCGGCTGCTTTCAAATCGAAAGCCCTGGGATGCGAGCTACGCTCGAAGAAGTAGAGGCGCGGAGCGTCGATGATATTATGGTCGCCCTGGCGCTTTACCGCCCGGGTCCCTTAACCGGCGGCCTAAAGGATGCTTTTGTCCGCCGCCATAAAGGTCAGGAACCCGCAGCTTACATACATCCCAGCTTGCAGCCGCTGCTTGAAGAGACACACGGCGTCATTCTCTACCAGGAACAGGTGCTGCGCATCGCCCACGAACTGGGGGGGGTTCAGTCTAGTGAAGCCGATCTGCTGCGCCGGGCTATGAGCCATTTCGATCCCGGACAACAAATGATCACCCTTAAAGATAAGTTCCTTTCAAACGCTCTGGATCGTTTTGATATCCCCGAAGAGAGCGCCATTCGCATTTGGGACATGATGGCTGCATTTGCGGGATACGGTTTTCCAAAGGCGCACGCCGCATCCTACGCCCAGGTCGCCTGGCGTTCTGCTTATTGTAAATCCCATTATCCAGCCTTGTTTATGGCAGCCGTGCTCGCCAACTGGGGTGGATACTACCAGCAGAGCGTCTACCTGACAGAGGCGCGCCGTTTGGGTTTAACCATCCAGCCTCCCCTGGTAAACTATGCCGGGGCTGAATTCAGTTTACAGTATATCGATGGCGCCGAAAACCTGGTCGATCGGATTAAACCAGGTGCGCGAAACTCACCAGCCAGACCGGATCCCGCATTCAAAGTCTGCGTCCTTTTGGCAGTTTATGGGATTTCTTGAGCCGGGTCGATCCGCGTCCTGTCGAAGCCGAGAATTTGATAAAAGTTGGCGCGCTGGCAGGATTTTGGCACGATACCGGATATGCTGGCCCAGGTCGGTACCAAAAATTGGCGAGA
>CAVWDI010000030.1:0-21816 GCA_963753725.1 uncultured Chloroflexia bacterium
ACGCATTAAAGGGTTACTGTCAAGAATTTCCGTATTTACAGATATTCCATGGAAAGAACTCTTCGATTGTGTGTATTACTTCTGAGCTCTTTTACCTAAGGATTATTTGGTAAGAGCTTGAAAAAAGTGGTATCGAACATTGCAACTAACTGTCATACGCAATATTTTTCTTTCTTTTGGGTGGAGTGTAATCGCTATCTCGCCTCGCTTGGTAGGCTTTTCTATTTGTCGTTAAGTGCATACCCTGAGAAAGTCTAAGTGAAACAGCCCGGCAGGTTGTTTTGTGATACATCTTGGGAACGCCTGTTTGCTCCCAGATTGCTGAAAGGGGTGGAATTGAGGTAGAAAAAATGCAGATATTGTGGAGGAAAAAATCTCTGAAGCTTACGGGCGATCATCAATCAAAGCAAAAATGCAAGCCATAGTATTCAAGGCATATCGTTCCAGTTGAACGGCTGAATTCATGCGTTCGTGGCTGGGTAAACAAGCAAGCTGACTGTGCAGGCGGGGATTTTCAGAGCCAGCCTGTATGGGAAGCGCTGCTTTTTATCAAATTCCGCTTGTTGTTTCCATTCCCCGCATATAACATTGATATTTATTAGAAATATATAAATAACCACTGTTTGATATTGACAAATAAGATAGTATAGGTATAATTACTATATCTTACATTAGCAAAGGAGCTAAAAAATGAAAAACTTAATTTTTGTAGCATTACTTGTATCCGTTATGTTGGTATTGGCCGTAGGCACCGCCTCAGCCGGTTTTGTCTCTGGCGATGGCGACACCCGTTACGACCGTGCCCAGGAAGCTCTCCAGCAATTCAGTTATTTCCAGTGTTGAAGCTGGTGGAGAAGCTGGTGGATCAGGTGGACCGATTGTTGAAACATTTTTCGACGAAATTTGGTACGTGGATAATAGTGCATATGGACTGCGGTAATCAAGCAGTTATAAACAAAAACTAAAATATTTTTAGAAGGGGCTGTCCCAAAAGACTGTCACCCTGAGCATCAGTCAGCACTCCTTTGGCTAAGAGCGAATTATCTCTCCGACGCCACGGAGAGATAATTCGCTCGGTTCAGAATGACAGTTACTCAAGACAGCCTCTTCTAATTTAAGTACCATCGGCGGAATTTTTAAATTTTCCTCAAATCTTTCTCCAATTTTTTATCTCATTAGCCCTGTCTTGTTTTAATAATCCGTAAGCCCCCCTCTGAGGAAAACTGAAGATCAGGTAATCTCCAATAATGATTAGATCCTTCGACTTTGCTCAGGATTGGTGCATTAAAAATGATGAACAAATTCGAATGATTAATAACCTGCCGGTTAAATTACAACTCGAGTAGAGCTGCCACCTTCAGCCAGGATGAAACCTGGCGATTTTCAAGTTTTTGTAGATAGATCTGGGTGATAGAGAAGTTGGAATGACCGGGAAATGATCAGATTGCCCTAAAGGACGCTTCTTCCAAGGAGACACTCGCGACGCGGTGTGGAGGTCGTCGCCGGCTTCTACCAGCAGGAGCTACCAGATGGTTATCTATGAGCACCTCGAAAACCAATAACAGGCATCTCTGAACCGCTACCTTCCTACCAGACCATCTATCGCCGCTATCGTAAATTGCTCAAAGCTGACCTGCTCACCCAGGTCATCTCGGTCCTTATCAGCGATCTAAAAACCCGCTGGCGGATTTGATTTAAAAAAAGCATTACTAGTACTCTGTCAAAGCTAAAAGAAACAACTGGCACGGAAATTGCTCGCCTAAAAATCAAAAAAGGTGGCAGAGATGGAAAAGAAACACATAATCAAATTATCAGAAGAAGAACGAACCTATTTGGCTGAAAAGATAGCAGCTGGAACGGACGCAGCGTGAAGCCTGAGGAGAGCAAGAATACTGTTGAAGAGCAGATCAAGGAGAACATGGTCCAGAACTGGTCGGACGAAAAAATTTGTGAAGCCTTTGAAATCGGAAAATCAGCAGTCTATCAAATCAGAAAGCAATATCATGGAAGAGGGTTGAAAGGAACGTTGAGCCGCAAAAAGCCAGATCGAATCTGATGAACGCTGTTTAGATGGAGAAGCGGAAGCACATTTGATTGCCTTGACATGCAGCGAAGCCCCAGAAGGACATGCGGGTTGGACTTTGCGACTGCTGAAAGATCAGATGGTAGAACTAGCATATGTGGAAAGTGTCTCCCATGAAACGATCCGAACTGTGCTAAAAAAACGAACTCAAGCCGTGGCTGAATAAGCAGTGGTGTATTCCACCAGAAACAAATGCGGCTTTTGTTTGTCAAATGGAAGATGTTTTGGCGGTCTATAAACGGCCTTATGACCCGAAACGGCCAGTAGTGTGTATGGATGAAAGCAGTAAACAATTGTTGGCAGATATTCAAACTGCTTTGCCAATCAAACCAGGAGAAGTACAACGCTATGACTATGAATATGAGCATCAGGGAGTTGCCAATCTATTCATGTTCTTTCGCACCGCTTGAAAACAAACGCCGCATCAAAATTACAGATCATCGCTGTCGGAAAGATTGGGCCGAGGTGATGAAAGTAGTTATCTGATCAGGATTATCCTGACGCAGAGAAAATTGTGGTCGTGATGGACAATCTGAATACGCATTCCCCGATCTCATTTTATGAGACTTTTCCGCCCTGAGGAAGCCCGTCGATTACTTGAACGCTTTGAATTTCATTACACGCCAAAACACGGTAGCTGGCTCAATATGGCAGAGATAGAATTTAGCGTGCTCGCAAGACAGTGTCTAAATCGACGCATTTCAAATACTGCATGCCTGCAGCGTGAAGTTCAGGCTTGGTCTAAAATATCGAAATGAAAAATCAACAAGCATTAACTGGCATTTCACAACTGAAGATGCAAGGATTAAACTAAAACACCTTTACCCTCGTATTGAGCTTTGATGGAGCACTAGCTACCTGACACTTTTAACAAAAGGATTGATCGGCACGTAATTTGTACTTCATGATTTATCTTCACAAAAATCAGGAGACAAACAATGCCGATCAACAAACTCTATCATACATGGAATATGCGAATTCTACAACTTCAACCTACTGAGAGAATAACGCGGCATCCGTAATTTCACTTGGCTGATTGTTGGAATTTATCAAAGTCGTTCGGTACATTTGAGCAAAGTGGCAGAAAAAATACCTGGGACTGCAAAATTGCCAAGTATCACTCGCCGTCTGAGCCGTTTTTTGGACAATCCGGATATCCGGGTACGCGAGTGGTACGAGCCGATTGCCAAGGACATTATCCAGCATCTGGCTAATGGAGAAATCCGTCTGATCGTGGATGGCAGTAAAGTAGGTTTTGGACATCAGCTGCTCATGGTTGCAATTGCTTATCGTAGACGCGCCATACCGTTGGCTTGGACATGGATCAAAAGCAATCGTGGGCATAGTACGTCCTACAAACAAATGGCATTATTGGCTTATGTTTACCGGTTGATACCGCCAACAACAAGCGTGATACTGATTGGTGATGCTGAATTTGGTGAAATTGAAGTACAAACACTGCTTAGAAGTTGGCATTGGCAATATGTTTTGCGCCAGAAAGGCCGTTATTTGGTTAGACAAAACAGCAGACAGGACTTTCAGCGCTTGGATGACCTTGTGGATAAGCCAGGAAAAAGCGTTTGGTTGACCGTCTGCCAATTGACCGCTAAGTATGCTTACACTGTAAACTTGTTGGCTTACTGGAGAGTTGGTGAGAAAGAGCCTTGGTTCTTGGTAACCAATCTTACTTGCCCACAGACTACCTTGAAATCGTATCAAAGGCGGATGTGGATTGAAGAAACCTTTGGTGAACTTAAAGGAAATGGCTTTGATTTGGAAAGTACTCATTTGCGTAACTTCTTGCGCTTGTCTCGATTGACCTTGTCTGTAGTCTTGTTGTACGTCTGGTTGTTAGATTTAGGTTCCAGGACCATCAAAAATGGTAAACGCCATTTAGTAGACCGTAACGATCGTCGTGATCATAGTGTTTTTCGTATCTGCAGGAATATGATTGAAAGGCTGTTGACAAATGAGTTGCCATTGTATTTATCGCTTATTCCTTGCCCATAATGTCAAAGTGTCAGGTGACTAGAAAGCATTATTGGACGGCCTCATCCAGCTTGAATGTAAACAGAGGTGACGCTGGAATGTCACCCTCGATCCCGATCAGCGCAGTTCCTGGAGCTAACCACCGCGTTGTTATTACTCAGCATCGCCGCCAGGAAATTTAATCTCATTACGTAAACTTTGCTCGCTTCTCATCCGGGATGTAATCAAAACTATACTTTACCCAAGTGTTTCCATTCCCACCGGTAATCAAGTGCTGCACAGAACTTAGATTGTAGTGTCTATCCGCCATTATCTGGATGGTCCACTTCCATTCCTTGCTATTTCTCACTATTTTTGTCATGCAGACCTTGTTTTCCAACCTTTTACGACCCACTTCGATCGTCTTTTTACCCGTATACATGATCCCAACTCTGGCTTCAATCTTGCGTTGCTTCTCTCTTTGCAAGGATAATATTACCCCATCGCTCTCCCCAAACAGAATAGGTGTTCTTATTTTCTGCCTATGATCTTCTGCCCCATCCCATCGTTTTATCTCAGCCTCTTCCACATCTGTCAGTAGGTTGCCAATCAACCACACCATGGGTTGGATTTTGCTGTGGGTGATCCTGCTTTTTACCATGTAACTCAACTAATCCGCTGCATCCCGATATGAGTTTTGCGTTGCTAACCATGCCCCCATCATGCGTACTACATTCGTTTCCCGTTGATAGCGATCTAACCCCATCATCTCGTCTAATGGCTTGCGCCTTTTCCCAGATCCGTCTCGATACACTCGTCTCTTTATCTCAAGCTCTCCAATGGCTGTGATTACCCAGTGTTTTTCTCGCCCAAGGTTTTTCCAGCCTTTCGCTTCTTTTTTTCGGATTTGATCATCGATAGCCTCTAAACCGCCTGCGATCGCTTTCCTCATCGCTGGCCCATCATCCTCCGATCATTTTTCCGTCTAGACTTGTTCCGCAGTTATTTCCCTTTTTATTGCTTCACCATTGATTTCTGTTGTTATACTTATATTGACAGTCTTTTCTGTCATTGATAACTCCTTTTCTTCAGGTGTCGTAACCTTATTAGATTGGAGTTCTCTCTTTTTATAAATACCAAAATATGGAAATATGATACAGCACCAACATGATCTGTTAAATAAAAGAAGCCCTGACTAATGCCAGGGCTTCGATTTCTTCTTAGTTGTTACAGTCTTCTGAAATTACGCTGGTTTACCACTCGTAGGTCTTGTCGTAAGTGTATGTCCAGCGGCAGAGACCACGTTTCGGAAAACGAACCGCGCCAATTTGCCAGAACAGGTAGGAGTCCCAACCGCAGCCGCGCTTCCAGAGGAGGTTCAGGCGTCCATAATCACCTGCATCATACGTATTCCTATCCCAATCTTCAAAATCGCCGTCAGACCATGCGAGCTCAAGCCATTGGGCATACAGAACTTTTTCCATCGTGGGTTCGCCGTAGTTCCATTCTTTCACGAATGTCCAATCACCCATGTCCTCGTCCCAAACAGCAACGCGACGAGTGGGAGGATTGTAGGCGCAGGGGACAAAGGTCAAGCGGATGTTTTTGTGAGCAATCAGCTGTCCGCTGCTGCTAACACCAACGCATTGATCGTATTTGCCCTCACCATAAGTGGTGGTGCGGGTGTAGATGTCCTCGATGATGGTGAATGCTCGAACAACGGGCATTGACTTGGTGCCACCTGGAATGGTCAGGTAGTAGAACTGATTACCAAGGTCAGAGCCTTCAAGCTTCAGGAACACGTCGTTGCCGGATTTGTTGATCACCGTGAGGCGCACGATCCGCAGCGGCGGGCCGGATGCCAACAGCAAACTGGCAATCATTATGGCAACTATACCGAACAGAATAACTTTCTTCATTTTTTCATTCTCCTTTGTGTTTCAAAATATTTACACATGAGTTGATCTGTAAGATGTCGAGATTATAGCTTAACCTTTAACAAAGTCAATAGTATTCGTAACAAATTTACCAACTAGATTTAACAATTTCTTAAAATAACAGGGATTTTATGGCAAAAAAACACAAGAATATATAGAATTAAATAGAAAAATTAAAAAAAATATTAAGAAGCAAAAAAATATTAATCTTAAGTACCTTGGATACAACTATTTAGTGATAAGATGAAAGCGTTCTCCTCTCATACTAAATCTTGAGTATCCAAAAAGCTCAGTAAAATTATTATTTGAACCAATAACACACATTCGGTAACATTTATTCTTACTTGACGGATACTGGAAAATAAATGCCACCACCCCAAACACTCTATCTTATATAGCCAAAAGGAACAGATGTTGGAGGTGGCGGCTAGAATATTATATCATAGTCAATTCTTTTCTAGCGCGTTCTATCATATAGTTACTGTCAAGAATTTCCATATTAACAAATATTCCATGGAAAGAACTCTTCGATTGTGTGTATTACTTCTGAGCTCTTTTACCTAAGGATTATTTGGTAAGAGCTTGAAAAAAGTGGTATCGAACAATGCAACTAACTGTCATACGCAATAGTTTTCTTTCTCTTGGGGGGAGAGTAATCACTATCTCGCCTCGCTTGGTAGGCTTTTCTATTTGTCGTTAAGTGCATACCCTGAGAAAGTCTAAGTGAAACAGCCCGGCAGGTTGTTTTGTGATACATCTTGGGAACGCCTGTTTGCTCCCAGATTGCTGAAAGGGGTGGAATTGAGGTAGAAAAAATGCAGATATTGTGGAGGAAAAAATCTCTGAAGCTTACGGGCGATCATCAATCAAAGCAAAAATGCAAGCCATAGTATTCAAGGCATATCGTTCCAGTTGAACGGCTGAATTCATGCGTTCGTGGCTGGGTAAACAAGCAAGCTGACTGTGCAGGCGGGGATTTTCAGAGCCAGCCTGTATGGGAAGCGCTGCTTTTTATCAAATTCCGCTTGTTGTTTCCATTCCCCGCATATAACATTGATATTTATTAGAAATATATAAATAACCACTGTTTGATATTGACAAATAAGATAGTATAGGTATAATTACTATATCTTACATTAGCAAAGGAGCTAAAAAATGAAAAACTTAATTTTTGTAGCATTACTTGTATCCGTTATGTTGGTATTGGCCGTAGGCACCGCCTCAGCCGGTTTTGTCTCTGGCGATGGCGACACCCGTTACGACCGTGCCCAGGAAGCCTCCAGCAATTCAGTTATTTCCAGTGTTGAAGCTGGTGGAGAAGCTGGTGGATCAGGTGGACCGATTGTTGAAACATTTTTCGACGAAATTTGGTACGTGGATAATAGTGCATATGGACTGCGGTAATCAAGCAGTTATAAACAAAAACTAAAATATTTTTAGAAGGGGCTGTCCCAAAAGACTGTCACCCTGAGCATCAGTCAGCACTCCTTTGGCTAAGAGCGAATTATCTCTCCGACGCCACGGAGAGATAATTCGCTCGGTTCAGAATGACAGTTACTCAAGACAGCCTCTTCTAATTTAAGTACCATCGGCGGCATTTTTAAATTTTCCTCAAATCTTTCTCCAATTTTTTATCTCATTAGCCCTGTCTTGTTTTAATAATCCGTAAGCCCCCCTCTGAGGAAAACTGAAGATCAGGTAATCTCCAATAATGATTAGATCCTTCGACTTTGCTCAGGATTGGTGCATTAAATGATGAACAAATTCGAATGATTAATAACCTGCCGGTTAAATTACAACTCGAGTAGAGCTGCCACCTTCAGCCAGGATGAAACCTGGCGATTTTCAAGTTTTTGTAGATAGATCTGGGTGATAGAGAAGTTGGAATGACCGGGAAATGATCAGATTGCCCTAAAGGACGCTTCTTCCAAGGAGACACTCGCGACGCGGTGTGGAGGTCGTCGCCGGCTTCTACCAGCAGGAGCTACCAGATGGTTATCTATGAGCACCTCGAAAACCAATAACAGGCATCTCTGAACCGCTCCTTTCATAGCGGTTAACCCCAATTCGTGCGTTGAATTTCAATTCGATCAGTTCCTGAAATAACCACTCAACTAAATCACGCAGTATGTCTTTGCCCTCATCGGTTTTTTGAAATTCTTCTAATTTGTTGTTTAAGCTTTTGCTTAAGGTATTATCATACTGAGACACCAGAACATCCTTTTGGTTGTTTTTTCACTCCTTCTGGTGAAGGAGTGTATCTGGTGTCTCAAAATCTAGCTAGATTCGTTTTTACACACTTCACTCTACACAATCTTCATGATATATACATTCATTAAATTAGATATACTTATTTTAGTAAGCCTCCTCTAGAAGTAGCGATCTTTACGCGTGGTAGGTGTTGGTAAATTTATAATAGAAGTAAGACGAAAGCTTTTCAGAAATAATCCTGATGCGCTCAGGAGATCATGTGGTAAAGTAATCGAGCTAAAGGAAATGATGCTGAATTTTACATAAGTTTTGCACAGGAAAACCATGGAATCGAATAAGTAGGAGGATTTGAATGTCTAACCGGAAACTCTATATTAATGGCAGTGCGGTGATATCAAGCTTATCGTTAATACTCATCCTGAGTGCATGTAATTTCCCAACACGACCAGGACCAACCGAAGCCCCGGTTGGTTATATCTATACTGCTGCCGCCCAAACGGTCCAGGTCCAATTGACGCAGGTCAGCAAACCCCCGGCAACAGATGATAGTCCCACAAATACCGCTGCCGCTCAAATTACGCCTTCCCCTGCAATAAATACACAGACCGCGACCTCACCTCCAAAGAAGACTGCTCTGCCGTCTGATGAATGCAATATTGCTGAGTTCGTGAAGGATGTGACGGTCCCGGACGATACCCGCCTTCCCCCAGGGGAGGTATTTGAGAAAACATGGCGTCTAAAGAATATTGGGACATGCGAATGGACGCCTGCCTACGCAATCGTGTTTATTGGGGATAACGTACTCAACGCGCCAGCCTCGGTACAGCTTACAACAAATTCTGTCCCGACTGGTCAGACAGTCGACATAACAGTGACACTGGAAGCGCCCCAGGCAGCCGGTAAACACCGCCAGAATTTTAAATTAGCGGATGAAACCGGCGATCAATTTGGGATGGGTTCAGATGGGACCAAACCTTTTTGGGCGCAGATCAGGGTAGGAGACGTGTCGTCCGGGATCGTTTACGATTTCTTAGCGGAAGCCCCGCAGGCGGATTGGAAGAGTGGGGAGGGGGATACCCTCGATACGGATGTGACGTTTGGGGGTGAAGAAGATAATCCGGATGGGGTCGCAAAATTTCTAGAAGGCGTACAATTAGAAAATGACAGTGTCTCTGGAAAATTGTTATTAACATCTCCCAAGCGGGTCGCAGATGGCGTTATCGCAGGTTTTTTCCCCGAATACCAGGTCGAAGACGGGGACCGCATGATAGCCCGGATTGGTTTTCTAGCAAATGCTGATGGAACTTGTGGAGCGGGACGAGTTGTGTTTCAAATTGCTTATAAGGAAGGTGACACAATTTACTCTCTGGGAGAATGGCGTAAAAGCTGCGACGGGGGCCTTATGCCGGTAAATATAAACTTGGGTGGATTAAAGGGAAAGCAGGTTCAATTTATTTTTCTCCTGAAATCAGACGGCCCCTTTGAGGATGATTGGGCAATCTGGAATTCTCCCCGCATAGAACGCTGAAATTTGCCAACAAAGTTTATTAAAGAAATGTTGGAGAACGAAGGTTTCCGTTCTCCAACACATCCTGTGTCTATCTGTGGGAAATCAAGATTTTGGGAATATACCTGGTGATATTGTTAGGATTTCGACAAAATATTATTGGTTTTCTTCGACAGTAACCCCCAGTTCAATTAAGTAATTAATGATATCTTTCCTGATTTCCGGATTAAAAGTATATTCTAGGGCCTGGTTGAGATCGTTGATTGCATTCTGATCCTGCCCCATATCGGCAAAGGCGATGCCGCGGCTCATGTATGCTGATTCAAATTTGGGATTTAATTCAATCGCCCTGGATAAATCTGCGATCGCCTTTTCCATTTCATTAATTGATGAAAAGAAAATTCCCCGGTTATAGTAGAACTCGGATTCTTCCGGTGCCAGCTCAATTGCTTTATTGAGGTCACTCTCAGCCAAATCTTGATATCCCAACAGACCGTTTAATGTACCGCGGTAATTAAATGCGATCGCGTTCTCGGGGTCTAACTCAATGGCTTTGTCAAAATCTGTTTTTGCTACATCCCACTGGTTGTTGCCGATATAGGTTAAGGCGCGGTTGACATATATCTGGGGATCTTGCGGATCAAGCTCTAGGGCTTTGTTAAAATCCGCAAATGACAGGTCAAAGTTTTTCTTTTGGGCATAAGCTATGCCGCGATAGCTGTAAGAGCGGGCGGAATCCGGATTAATCGTGATTATCTTGGTAAAATCTTCAATGGCTTCGTCGAATTTATTAAAATCCAGGTAAGCAGTGCCGCGCGCTCCGTAGACATCCGTTGACTCCGGTTGGAGCGCAAGGGCGGCTTCGAATTCCGCTAGGGCTTTGTCCAGTTCGTTTTCTTTTACAAACTGATCCGCATTTGCCATGTGCGCCTCAAAGGGATCGGAAGTCGCGGTGGGCGGCAATGTGGGTGATGGTACGGGAGTTTGTGTGCTGGTGGGGAACGGGGTGAGAGTGGGCAGAGGGGTCGGCGTGATGTCGCCTTCCTCGCTGGACACTTCCTGTCCACCGGCGCCGATAATGATTTCCTCTTCCCCTTCGGGTGTTGCGGATTGGCAGGCAGCAATCAGCAGGCTTACCAGGATTATTAAAGAAATGATCTTCCAAACAGAAGATTCTGTACGCATATTACTCTCCTTCAATTTTTTACTATAGTGCAGTATTCATTTTTGTAACTTTATTTTAAAACAAGCACACAATTATGCCATTCTTTATACACTGTCGCAAGGGGGATGAAGACCTTTTTATATGTTTCTCAGAATACACTCAACATTAAATGTTTTAATAAAAGAGCGCCCTTGAAACTCAAGGAGGCTCTGCAAAAATTACAAAAAGACTATTTTAGGAGATTGAAGATCAGAGCAGCTGCAGGACGGCTTCGGAAGCCCATTTGAACAGGGGTTCCGCGAAGATGGCCAACAACACGGTGCAGGCGGCGGTCAGTACAGCCGTGGAAAACAGCAAAACCTCACGCCGGACAATTGGTTCGCCATCCCGCATATACATATTTACGATTACCCGCAGGTAATAGTATGCCGATACCAGTGAAGTCAGCACGCCAATCAATGCCAATCCGGTATATCCGCCTTCGATTACTGTGCGCAGTACAAAAAACTTGGCGACGAAACCTAATGTCGGCGGTAAACCCAGGAATGAAAGCATCGCGATGCTCATGGCTAATGCAAGCGCGGGCTGCTGCCTGCCCAAGCCGGCGTAATCATCTAAAGTCAGACCCTTCGGAACTCGTGTTTGCTTCGTTCCTGCGTTCGAGAGCAATGACAACCGCCCAGGCGGCGAAGTTGGTCAGCATATACGCCATCAAGTAAAACAATGCCGAGGCGACCGAGTCGGATGAAACGGCTTCATTTCCGTAAGGCACCAAAGCCATCAATATGAAACCTGCGTGGGCGATGCTGGAATATGCCAGCATGCGCTTGATGTTCTTTTGAGAGATGGCAATTACGTTGCCGAGGATGAGTGTGACGGCAGCCAGGGTCCACAAGATGGTCGTCATGTCGTTCGCCAGAGCGGGGAAAGCGCCCACGAATACCCGCAGCAGCGCCGCAAATCCAGCCACCTTAGCGCCGATGGACATAAAGGCAGTCACAGAGGAGGGCGCGCCGTGATACACATCCGGGGTCCACATATGGAAGGGGACGACAGCGACTTTAAAGCCCAGCCCAACCAGTATCAACGCGGCTCCGATGAGAAGCGTTGAAAGCTGAGCTTGTTTCGGCAGGGATAGCGGACACGATTTCATTCAACACGGTAGAGCCGGTCGCCCCGTAAACCAGGGCAGTTCCGTACAGGAAAAAGGCGGAGGCGAATGCGCCCAGAAGGAAATACTTGAGAGCCGCTTCTTCCAATTCAACTTGAGGCACGGCAATCCCGGCCAGCACATACAGCGGGATGGAGAGCAGTTCTAATGCCAGGAATACCATGATCAAATTGGAGGCGCTCACCATCAACATCATGCCGAAAATCGAAAAGAGCAATAAGGTGTAGTACTCGCCGCGTTCGAGGTTTGAGCGTTTGAGGTAATCGTAAGCCAGCGCGATGCTGACCAGACCACTGATCAATAAGATAACGTTCAAAAAGGCGGAGAAACCATCCAGGCTGAGCATTCCGTCAAATGCAGAAACACTCGTGCTGTAGCGGACTATAGCCAGAATTAAGGTTATCAGCAGTCCCACAGCCGCCAGCGCGGCAGTTATGCCCTTTTTATTCTTGGGGATGAACAAATCTACCAGTACGAGCACACATGTCCAAAGGACCAGGAAAGAGAGATGAATAACCAGATTCAGGTTTATCAGCAGCTCGTTTACACTCATTATAGGCTCCAGGTAAAATCCAATTTTTTGGTGAAAATTATGGCAAACCGACGACAGCCGCGCTCTGGAGAGAGGCTACGAGTTTTTCGACGGAGGCATCCATCAGCCCAAAGAAGGGATTCGGATGCAAACCAATCCAGAAAATCAGGATGATAAGCGGGACCAGGGTAATTATTTCGCGCCGGTTGATATCCAGTAGTTTGCGATTTTCCTCATGTGTTACCGGTCCGAGGAAAAGCTTTTGGAACATGAACAAGATATAAACCGCAGCCAGGATAACGCCCAGGGCCGCAAAAACCGTGAACCACGGCGATCCTAAGGCGCCGTCCGGCGTACCCGCACCCCACGAACCAAGCAATATCGTGAATTCACCCACGAAACCATTCAACCCCGGAAGACCCATGGAAGACAGCGCTATGATCAGAGTCAGCGTACCGTATATCGGCATGATCTTCCACAAGCCACCAAAAGCATCCATATCGCGGGTGTGGCGTCTTTCATAAATCATACCCACCACAAGGAACAATGCGCCGGTGCTGATACCGTGGTTGACCATCTGCAGGATACCGCCTTCAATCCCCTGGGCATTCAGGGCAAATAAACCCAGCATGACAAAACCAAGGTGGCTTACGGATGAGTAAGCGACTAATTTCTTTACATCTTTCTGAGCGTAAGAAACGATTGCGCCGTACACAATGCCAATCACTGCCAGCAGTGCTATCCACGGCGCCAGCTTTATGGAAGCCTGTGGGAACAACGGGATGTTGAAACGCAAGAAACCGTAGGTGCCCATCTTTAGCAGAACACCAGCCAGGATGACTGAACCTGCTGTCGGCGCTTCCACGTGAGCATCGGGTAACCAGGAGTGCAGCGGCCACATCGGGACTTTGATGGCAAATGCAATCGCAAAGGCCACAAACAACCAGATTTGCAGGTACGGCGCGATGTTATTCATCTCTATTAATTCCGGTACTGCGAAGGTGCCCTGATTTATGCCGAGCCAGAGGATTGCCAGCAGCATCAGGAGAGAACCCGCCATGGTATAGAGGAAGAACTTGACCGCGGCATAAATGCGCCGTGTACCGCCCCAGATACCGATCAGGAAGTACATGGGGATCAAGGTGAACTCCCAGAACACGTAGAAAAGGAAAAGATCCTGTGCAAGGAATACACCCAGCATTCCCACTTCAAGCAGCAGGAAGAAGATCATGAACTCCTTCACCCGTTCCTCGACTGCAGACCAGGTCGATAGTATGGATATCGGTACAAGCAGTGTGGTCAGCATGATTAAGAGAATACTCAAACCATCCACACCCATAAAGTAATTGATATTCCATCCAGCGACCTGTATCCAGGGGGTAAATGCGACCATCTGGAGATCGGGATCTTTCGGATTGAATTGGACCAGAATAGCGATTGATATGGCAAATGTAATTAATGAAGTAATCAACGCTACCCAACGTGCCAGATCTTTCTGTTCGCTTTTAAGAAAGAGCAGCACGAGGACACCGACGAGGGGGAAGAAGGTGACCAGGGTCAAAGGGTCGATATTAAAATTCATTTCTTTTCCTCCAGCGGTAAGACCGGTCGTGAATTACCGGTTACCGTGAATAACAGTTTTCCCATGTCCTGCAGCTGACGTATCTCAATATATTCATCAATGCGAACCAGGAATGGTGGGTTACCTCAACAAAACCAAATAACCAAGAATTAAGACTTACACCAACAAAAATAGACAATGCATAGTTGCGCACATATCCGGTTTCAATCCGCCGCCATTTGGCAGCCGCGATCGTCACCCACTCGGCTATTTTATTAGCTGTACCATCGATGATACCCAGGTCGATCTGGACAGCGAGCACGCGTGAGAGCGCATTGTATCCTGCCGTAATCACCGCATCGTGGAACCAGTCGTGCCAGAAACGCCAATCGACAACGTCCGCCAAAAAATGGGCCAGTGAAACAAATGGATTAAGAAAAACGGTCCAGTAAAATTCGTCAACCCAGTACTTATTCTCAAGGACGGTGAAGACCGGGCCGAGCATTGGGCGCAGGGGATCATCAGGACGTTGATCAGCGGGCAGTTCCTGCTGCTTCTGGTAGCGCCGTGAGTATAAGAGCCATGCTAAGAATATAGCCAGCAGGGCGATGGCAGTACTGAGGCCTGCGACCCAGAAAGCGAATTCAGCCGCATGCACATTCCCCAGAGAGGATTCAAGCCAGTGAGTAAACGTATGCCAGATAGGAAGGTTGATTAACCCGCCGAGAACAGAACCGCAAGCCAGAATAATCAGCGGGACGGTGATGATCGCCGGGCTTTCGTGCGCATGCCCGGCTGGCAGACTGCGTGATTTGCCGAACCAGACCATCAATATCTGGCGTCCCATGTAAAATGCCGTCAGGAATGCCGCAAATACCATCAACCAGAATGCGACCGGGTTGGGCTGAGCAACTTCTGTGAGTATTTCATCCTTCGACCAGAAGCCTGCCATCGGGGGGATTCCAGCCAGGGCCAAAGCGCCGATCAGGTATACCCAGAAAGTGATTTTCATGCGTTTATTCATTCCACCCATTGAACGCATATCCTGGGGGTCAAAGTTATGCAAGTCTTCTTTTGCCCCTTCATCCAGGTGGGTATCGTGCTCGAGGTGGTGGTGGGCGTGTTCGAGACCCAGGATTGTAGAACCAGCGGAGAGAAACAGCAGGGCTTTGAAGAAGGCGTGAGTAACCAGATGGAAAATGGCTGCTACAAATGCGCCCATACCGGCTGCGGCAACCATAAAACCCAGCTGGCTGATGGTTGAATAAGCAAGCACTTTCTTGATGTCGAACTGGGCCACAGCAATCGTGGCCGCGAAAAATGCGGTCGCAGCGCCCACTATAGCGACGGTATACTGCACGTTGGGCACTAATGTAAACAGGGCAGCCGAACGGACGATCAGGTAAACACCGGCTGTGACCATCGTGGCGGCATGGATAAGGGCCGAAACCGGGGTGGGTCCCGCCATGGCATCCGGGAGCCAGACGTAAAGTGGAATTTGAGCCGATTTACCTGTCACTCCGACCAGCATGAGCAAAGTGATGGCCACGATGGCGGCCGGGAAGGCTGCCGCGACTTCAGGCGCTTGTTCGAATACCGCGTTAAACTCAAATGTCCCGAAGACCCAAAACATGATGAAGGCTGCCAGGATGAAACCGAAGTCACCAATGCGGTTGGTAATGAACGCTTTTCTACCTGCGACGGCGTTGCCGATTCCATCTACACCTTTGTCATACCAGAAACCAATGAGCAAATATGAACATAAGCCAACCCCTTCCCAGCCGACGAACATCATCATGTAATTGTCTGCGGCGACCAGGATCATCATCATGACAATAAACAGGTTCATGAAGACAAAGAAGCGCTGGTAGCGGGAAGGATCACCCTGGAAGCGCACATCGTCGTGCATATAACCGATCGCGTAAATATGGATCAACGTACCCACGCATGAGACAACCAGCATCATGGTCACCGAGAGGGTATCCACATTGAAAGCCCAATTGATGTTCAGATCACCGATGGTGATCCAGGAGATAATGGGTATCGTCTCGCCGCCCGAATGTCCCATCAAAGAAATACCCAGCAGAACTGCCACAATGAACGATAATCCCACTGCAGCACTGGCTACGATACCGATGACTTCTCTCGGGCAAACGGCCGCCAAATATCAGATTGACCAACAATCCAATTAAAGGAAAAACGACTACCAGAGGAACCAGATAAAAGAATTGTGGACCGCTTGAAACTACTTCACTAAACAACATAGGCGTCCCTCAAAAAATTTTCAATTCGTTAGATCCAAAAGAACTTACATACGACCTTCAAGATCTAAATCTCCAAATTAACCGCCCAGGTGGTGCATCTGGTCTACATCGATGCTGTGTTTGGTGCGGAAAATGGCTACAATCAGACCCAGACCGACGGCAACTTCAGCAGCCGCGACTGCCATGACAAAAAAGACAAATATCTGCCCGTCAATAGATTGGTAGGAACGTGCATAGGTTATAAAAGCCAGGTTTCCCGCATTCAACATCAACTCGACGGACATAAAAATGATGATTGCATTTCGCCGGATAAGCACACCTAAAGCGCCAATCGTAAAAAGAACTGCTGATAAACCGAGTAAATATTGAATGGGTACCATAAAAATCCTCCACCGGAAAGCAGGCTGATTTAATTCAGCCGCCAAATCACCGGCCGCTTTTGCGCGTATTTCTCCTGGTAAGCACAATGACGCCAACCATAGCCACCAACAGCAGAATAGAGACGACTTCGAAGGGCAGCAGGTATTCGTTAAACAGCTTGAGACCAATAAACTCGGGAGAGCCAAAACCGGGGGGTAAAGCTCCCGATTCGGGGAATGTCCCTGGACGGAAAAAGATTGTGTATACAGCAAGCGCTGCCAGAATTATCCCTGATATTATTGCCAGGGGCTGCTGCCAGGGTAAAGTCTCACCCACGTTCAATCTTTCAGCGCCGAGCAGCATAATGACAAACAGAAACAGCACCATGATAGCGCCGGCGTATACTGTAATCTGGGCCAGTGCGATGAACGGCGCACCCAGGACCAGGTAAATTACTGCAACTGTACAAAAATTTAAAATCAGGTTGAGAGCAGAATAAATTGCGCTCTTGCTCAACAGCATCCCCAGGGCGGATACGACTGCGACGATAGCAAGGATGATGAATAATATTAAGTCAGGGGTCATCTTAAACTCCGGCTC
This sequence comes from uncultured Chloroflexia bacterium, assembly GCA_963753725.1. Taxonomy (GTDB): domain Bacteria; phylum Chloroflexota; class Anaerolineae; order Anaerolineales; family UBA4823; genus CAVWDI01. The sequence goes on from CAVWDI010000030.1 coordinate 17,360, forward strand.
CGTTTACCGAATGGGTAAATCGTATAAAAAAGTAGGTTCATTTCATATTTCATCTTGCGTCAGTCGGCCGGATCTTCCATAACTGGCACTGAACGGTTGAATACTCCGGGTTCTACCTTCCGAGGAGTTGTTTCCGAGGGGTCACTAACTGGCAGTAACAGCATTTCTTTTGAATACAGCGCATCCCGGCGGTCTGTAAAAGTAAGTTCATAGTTGTCGCCCAAGACGATTGCTTCTGTGGGGCAGGCGTCTTCGCAGTACCCGCAGAAGATACAGCGCAGCATGTTTATTTCATATGTGCTGGCATATCGTTCACCGGGAGAGTAGCGCTGCTCATCGGTATTCTCAGCCGATTCGACAAATATTGCGTCTGCAGGGCAAGCTGCTGCACATAAGGAACAACCGATACATTTCTCGAGACCGTTTTCATAGCGGTGCAGGGAATGACGGCCTTTAAAGCGGCGCCGAACAGTGCGCTTTTGCTCCGGATATTGGGTCGTAACCGGTTTTCTGAACAGATGGCGAAAGGTCGTGTACATACCAGTTGCAATACCTTTCACAAACATTAAGTACCTCCAGACAATTAACCGAATTCCTAGCTAGCTGAAATAATTTGGAAACAGGATGATAATCACTCCTGTCAAAAACACGTTAAAAAGCGCTAGCGGGAGCAAAATCTTCCAGCCAAACGCCATCAAGCGGTCGTAACGGATGCGGGGCATTGTCGCTCGAATCCAGACGATTAAAACATCAAGAGCAGCGTTTTAATGCCCAAATACACGGGACCAAGCCATGGAACCTGGTCGACGAACGGTCCCAGATAACCGCCAAGAAACAATGTGGCACACAGAACCGAGATAACGATCATCTTAATATACTCGGTCATCATAAACAAAGCGAATTTCATGCCTGAATATTCGACGTGGTAGCCTGCGGTCAGCTCTTGTTCGGCTTCCGGCATGTCAAAAGGAGATCGGTTGATCTCCGCCAGGGTGGCGATAAAGAAGATGATGATTCCGATCGGTTGGAAGATAATAAACCAACCTATGCGTCCCTGAGCTGAAACGATTCCGTTCACACTCATTGTACTGGCCAGTAAGATAGGGCCAATAAACGCTAAGGCCAGCGCTAGTTCGTAGCTGATCATTTGAGCGGTGGACCGGATACCGCCCATCATGGCATATTTATTGTTAGATGCCCATCCGGCAAGCACAACGCCATACACGGATATGGAAGCGATGGCGGTGATGTAAAGGACACCGATATTTAAGTCGCCAGCAATAGAGAGCGAAATCTCTCTTCCAAACAAGTTAATCGTTCCCCCGAATGGCACAACTGCCAGCATGACCAGTGCGGGTATTACGGTCAGGATCGGAGCGAGGATAAAAATTAACTTATCCGCTTTCTTGGGGATTAGCTCCTCTTTTAAAAATCAACTTTACACCATCTGCAACTGGCTGTAGTAATCCAAAAGGTCCCGCTCTGTTTGGACCGTAACGGACTTGCATGCGTGCCAGTGTTTTTCGCTCAAGATAAGTTGTATATGCGAAGCCGACAATCAGAAATGCCAGCATCAACACCGCTTTTATGATCCATTCCACGAAAAAGGCAAGTTCCATTTTAGTTCCTCAAATGCCGGCGAGACTGTTTAGCGCCTGAAATCTTATTCATAAAAAGAACTTCGCTCATGATTTATTCCGCCTGGCGCAGATCCACCTGAGTTGGTCCATCGACCGGGATCCCGAAACTGCGCGGAACCAGAACGACCCTCTCTGGGAGTTCCGGGTCAAGGCGGGCCATAACTACGACGGTTTGGGCCGGGGAAGAGGAACCTTCAGAATGCGAGTTTTGAGAAGCGATAGACAGCTGTACCATGTCGCCATCGTTTACCTGTAAGCGTGCGGCGTCATGGAGATTGATGTGGATATATGGTTCGTCGATACGCTGGGCGAGCAATTTTGAAGGAAGTAATGTTCGTCCACGATCGTAAAGTCGATTGATTGGGAAAGCGATCTGACCAAGTTTGGGCATGCGTACAAACTCAACGGTTGTTCCAGCTAATTGGGGAGAGCTTTCCCCTTCATATTCTCCGAGCGGGAGCTGCACACCCAGTCCCTGGGAGTTTTCATATCCGGTGCCCCCATAGAACAGGTCTTCCCTGCCGACAATTGGCCACTGCTCGGTGACCTCAGAAAGCCTGGTGTAGGATAATTCTGAAAAACAGGAACCGCTGCGGAGATCTGCTTGAATACACCAACCGCGTTGAGGGCGTTTAATGAATTGTCTAATCCCATACGTTGGCTAATTAAAGCCGGGATTGTAAAGTCCGCCAGCGGACCCTCCAATACCATTTCGCCAGCGGCAAGAAGGGAGGCTTTATTTACACCCGGGCTCTCAATCCTTGGGAGGGGTTTGGAAATATCGGGCAGCACGCGGTAGAAACGCTGGACTCTTCTTTCACCAGATGTATAGGTACCTTCTCTTTCTACCCAGGATTGGGCTGGCAGCACCACATCCGCAAGACGGGCAGTTTGTGTGAGAAACAAATCCTGGACGACAACAAATGCCTTGCCTCCAAAACCCGTTTGCCCTAAATAAGCCGGATCGTCTCCGGCGGGATCGGCAACCGCGATATATAAAGCCCCTGCGTTTTGCAAGGCACTCCGCAGGTTGGGGTGGGATTTGAAGCCCAACTCCCATGCCCCCTGGTTGTTTGCGCTTGGCCAAACGCCCAGCAGTCCATTGTTGGCTCGACCGACATGATCTGTCGCAGTCAACAGGTTAGCGCAAGCCTGGGCCAGCGCCTGCAACTACAATACCGATGCCGTCACTGCCGTAAAATATCAGACCATTCCGGGCACCTGAAAACGCTTTTGCAGCGGCTTCAAGGTCAGGGTGGTCTTCTAACGGCTGGATGGCATCCGGTAGCCGTAATTTTTTGGTAGAAAGTACATTCAACATCGCCAGAACAGCCGATGTTTCGGTGCCGAAAGGATAACGTAATTTATATGATGCGATACGATCGAGCTTGGTCGAGCGTGAATTGAGGCCGATTACCTGAGCACCGCGTTCGGCGGCGGCTTTGATGCGCAGCCACCAGATGGGAGCTTCCTCTTCAAGATCACATGCCGAAACTAAGATAACATCCCCTTCGCCTAAGTCCGACAGGTTTGATCCTGGCGCCAGCCCCGCCTGTGTTGTGAGTTCACCGCCGGCCATATGTGTGTAAAGCAGTGTTTCGCCGCCCAAAGAATTTGTCAGCTGCCGAAGTTCAACAGATCTTCGTTGATAAGCGCCCGCCAGCCAGGGAAATTAAATCTTTCCCCGCTGTAGAAAACCGGTCAGAGATGACCGCCAGCGCTTCATCCCAGCTTGCACTCACTATTTGCCCTGTGTCCGATTCGGAATTTTTAACGGATCAATGGTTGGGACAGACGCTCTAATCCGTCACTGTCTTGTGAACTCTTGGCAGCAAAATGGTGTCCGAAACGGCCTTTGTCGCAGATCCAAATTTGATTAACCTCTTCATTCTGGCGCGGCATTACCCGCTTGATCACCCAATCGCCGTTTGAGCTTGCCTCACGGCGGATGTTCATAGTAAGGTTGCAGCCCACAGGACAGTGGCTGGAAATTGAAGCGGCCGCACCCAACTCCCATGGACGTGCTCCGAAGCGGAAATCCTCGGTCGTCAACGCACCAACTGGACATATATCGGTCGTGTTTCCGGAAAAATACGAGTTGAATCCAGGTTCTGAAAAGGTGACAATTTCAAGTGATCTGCCGCGGTTGAAGAATCCGATCACCGGGTCACCGGCAATATCGCTCTGGCAGCCGACACAGCGCCCGCATGGATACATCGTTCGCGGTCCAGGTAGATTAATTCGCCGAGAGGAACGTGCTTGGCCAAATGCTTCTTTTCATCATACAAGAAGCGGCTTTCCCCGGGACCGAATTTCATGGTGAGGTTCTGCAAGGGGCACTCGCCGCCTTTGTCGCAAACCGGGCAATCGAGCGGTGGGAAAGAGAAATTCTATAACGTCATCCCGTCCGGAAGAAGCTTTTTCGGTCATCCCTTTTACGACCATCCCCTGCGCTACCCGGGTGGTGCAAGCGGTCTCTAATTTGGGACTGAAATTTATTTTGGTAGTGTTATCGTCTTCCATTACCATCTCGCCAGTGGAACGATCAACCACCGGCCAACCGATCTCCACCAGGCACATGCGGCACATACCGGCTGGTTCCAGCTCTGGGATGGTAGCAAAATACAGGTATGTCGATGCCAATCTTTTTGGCCGCGACTGCAACCAGGGTACCCTCTGGAACGCTTACCGAATCCCATCAATTGTCAGTGTCACCAACTTTGTCATTCGTTGCTCCAATACCTGACTGGTCTTACGCGTCAGGATAGATCTTTACCAATCGTTACAGCGTCAAAATCTGCCGGGAAACGTTCAATG
>CAVWDI010000031.1:0-13694 GCA_963753725.1 uncultured Chloroflexia bacterium
CATTTATAAGGGCTGGATATCAGAGCCCTTCGTTAAAAAAAGAAGCCCTGGCTATTGCCAGGGCTTCAATTGCTTACTTATTACAGTCTTCTGAAATTAAGCTGGTTTACCACTCGTAGGTCTTGTCGTAAGTGTATGTCCAGCGGCAGAGACCACGTTTCGGCCAGCGAACCGAGCCAATTGCCCAGTACAGGTAGGTGTCGAAACCGCAGCCGCGCTTCCAGAGGATGTTCAGACGTGCGTCATCCCAGCTGTCGTAAGTCAGGTACTCTTCGTCGAAGGCGTTTCCACCAGCTACGTAGTCCAGCTCAAGCCACTTGGCATACAGAACCTTTTCCATAGTGGGCTCACCGTAGTTGGGCTCTTTCACGAATGTCCAGTCACCAAGATCCTCGTCCCATACAGCAACGCGGCGGGTGGGAGGATTGTAGGCGCAGGGGACAAAGGTCAAGCGGATGTTTTTGTGAGCAACCAGCTGACCGCTGCTGCTAACACCAACGCATTGATCGTATTTGCCCTCACCATAAGTGGTGGTGCGGGTGTAGATGTCTTCGATGATGGTGAATGCTCGAACAACGGGCATTGACTTGGTTCCACCTGGAATTGTCAGGTAGTAGAACTGATTACCAAGGTCTGACCCTTCAAGCTTCAAGAATACGTCGTTGCCGGATTTGTTGATTACTGTGAGGCGAACGATCCGCAGTGGCGGGCCGGATGCCAACAGCAAACTGGCAATCATTATGGCAACTATACCGAACAGAATAACTTTCTTCATTTTTTCATTCTCCTTTGTGTTACAAAATATTTACACATGAGTTGATCTGTAAGATGTCGAGATTATAGCTTAACTCTTAACAAAGTCAATAGTATTCGTAACAAATTTACTAACTAGATTTAACAATTTCTTAAAATAAGGGGGGGTTATGGACGAAATAACCTCAAGATTATACAGAAAAAATAGAAAAAATTAATAAAAAGTTAGGAATTAAAAAAATATTAATCTTAAATTCTTAAATCAACGGTTTTTCCTTTCGATGTATATGAAATTTATGTTATCCAAAACTGCGCTTTGATTTGAACCGCTTAACATTATACGGTAATTTGGTAAGTTAGAGTGAATATGAAGCCAACAATGTTCATTAATTGAGTAAAAATAAATTGCGTTGGAAAGAAGTATGACCACCAAGAACAAACTTGAAGGTTTTTGGACATGAAAGAAGAGCAGGTTCAGCATCCTTTATCTACTTAGAGTTATAACAATGCTTATTTTGTTTACTTAAGTACTCGGAGCACCAACAACACATGTGTTTCACGATGTGATGGGGCAGGGAACATCCGATTGTATGCCGTTGTGATACGTTTCAAGAGATTTGTTGAAAAATATATAATGGCGCGGTTTTAATATATCCGACACCTTTTCCGGTTTTGTATAACAATTCTTTGGAGACTGTAATTTTTCTTTTTGGAATAAAATATTTATCCAAAGAAGTGTGTAATATTTGATATTTTCCTTTAGCCTTGTGAACGGTTGAAATTAATTCATAATCCTCATCAATTGATGCTAATCCTGCGTCTCCGTGACTATTATTCACAAGTAGTAGTCCACCTATTTTTAAGTATTCTTTACAAGTATCAGAGATGAAACCTGCGTACTGGGATATCAAAAGATCGAATTGACGGTTAAGACCTGCTATTAGACACTTATAATCAATCCCATGAAAAGTAATCTTCGGATCTTCGTTGTATTCTTTTCTTTCATTTATCAACTCAATTAGTTTGTTGCTTTTGAAGAACTTAATCGCATTTTTGTCGTTGTCGATGTAAACGACATCTGGAAAAATGAATGAAGGGGAAATATGCACATAACTTCCGGGGTAGATAGCCCTCTTAATCCCATAAGTTTTTTTAATCATGCGAAACAAATCTATCTGTTCGTATTCTCTAACGATATAGTATTCCTCATAGGTTTGGACTGCGTCTATACCATTTGATGGCTTCATGATTTATTCATTTTAATACCAATCAGATAGATAATCCACTCTGTTCTGCTATATCTCTTCATTGGAGGAGTGTTTGCCGAGAACTGATTTGTTAAGAACCAGTTCCAGGAGTTGTGATGGTACCACACAAACTAAATAATCGATTGCTTGGAGAATACCTCAGAATTGCCACACTTTGTGTCCTTTAAAACTGCCTGATTAATTATGATAAATGTGTTGAAAAGCGTTTTTGCGGGTAAAATTGGAACCACCATACAGGAGGAGCTGCATGCGAAACCAACATTACCGCCTTTACATAACTGCTAAGATAATGACCTTGATTTTAGTTCTATTACTAAGCGCATGCAACTTTCCTACACGGTCAGAGCCGACAGATGCCCCCGTTGGGTATATCTATACCGCTGCTGCCCAGACCGTCCAGGTCCAATTAACCCAGATCAGCCAACCCCCGGCGACGGATATCAGCCCTACCGATACCACCCTTCCAAATATTACGCCGTCACCTCCAGAGAACACGCAAACTCCGACGTCCCCTCCCAAAAAAACTTCTGCCCCATCTGATGAATGTAATATCGCTGAATTCGTAAAGGATGTAACGGTTCCGGATGATACCCGACTTCCCCCAGGGGAAGCGTTTGAGAAAACCTGGCGTTTAAAGAATATTGGGACATGTGAATGGACACCGGCATATGCAATCGTGTTTGTGGGAGACAATGTGCTTAACGCGCGGCCTCGGTACAGCTTACAACTACTTCCGTCCCTCCCGGACAAACAGTAGACATTACTGTGACACTGGAGGCACCCCAGGCTGCTGGTAGGCACCGACAGAATTTTAAATTAGCAGATGAAACCGGCGAGCAATTTGGGATGGGTTCGGATGGCAACAAACCTTTTTGGGCGCAGATCAGGGTAGGAGATGCCTCGTCAGGTATCGTTTACGATTTTTTAGCGGAGGCGCCGCAGGCTGATTGGAAGAGCGGGGAGGGGGATACTCTCAACACGGACGTAACCTTTGGGGGCGCGGATGATCGACCGGAGGGGGTTGCTAAATTTAAAGAAGGCGTTCAATTAGAAAACGGCAGTATCTCTGGAAAATTGTTGTTAACCCACCCTAAGCAGGTCACAGATGGCGTTATTGCAGGTTTTTTCCCCGAATACCAGGTTGAAGGTGGGGAGCGCTTGATAGCCCGGATTGGTTTTCTAGCAAATGCTGATGGAACTTGTGGAGCGGGACGAGTTGTGTTTCAAATTGCTTATAAGGAAGGTGATACGATTTACTCTCTGGGAGAATGGCGAAAAAGCTGCGACGGCAGCCTTATGCCAGTGAATTTAAATCTGGGTGTATTGAAGGGGAAGCAGGTCCAATTTATTTTCCTCCTGAAATCGGACGGACCCTTTGAGGATGATTGGGCAATCTGGAATTCACCCCGCATAGAACGCTGAAATTCGCCGTCAAACCTGATTAAAGAAAGGTTGGAGAACGAAGGTTTCCGTTCTCCAACATAACTCCTGTCTGATCCTGGAAAATTATATTTTTGGAATATATCTGGCGGCAGCTCTGAATTCAGACCAATAATCTATTGATCTTCATTAACAGTAACGCCCAGTTCGGTTAAGTAGTTGATGATCTCTGTCCTGATTTCAGGATTAAAAGTCAATTCCAGGGCTTGGTTGAGATCGTTGATAGCATTCTGTTCCTGCCCCATCTCTCCGTAAGCGATGCCGCGGCTCATGTACGCTCTTGCAAATGTGGGATCCAATTCAATCGCCCTGGAAAAATCTGCTACCGCCTTTTCCATTTCATTAATCGAGGAGTGGAAAATGCCTCGGTTATGGTAAAAATCGGATTCTTCTGGCGATAATTCAATCGCTTTTTCAAAATCAGCTATAGCTTTATCTTGATATCCCAATAGCCCATTTAACAATCCGCGGTAATTATATGCGATTGCGTTCTCCGCATCCAGTTCGATAGCCTTATCGAAATCCGTATTAGCGTCTCCCCACTGGTTGTTACCGATAAATGTTAATCCACGGTTGATGAATATCTGAGGATCTTGCGGATCGAGTTCGATGGCTTTGTTAAAGTCAGCAAATGCAAGATCGAAGTTTTTCTTTTCAGCATAAGCGATACCGCGGTAACTATAAGAACGGGCGGAATCCTCTTAAGAGTAATTATCTTCGTGAAGTCTTGAATGGCTTCGTCGAATTCATTGAAATCGAGGTATGCCGTGCCGCGTGCACCGTAGACATCCGTTGGATCCGATGCAATTGCCAGGGCTGCTTCGAATTCCGCCAGGGCTTTATCCAGTTCGTTTTCTTTTACAAACTGATCGGCATTTGCCATGTGGGCCTCAAAGGGATCGGAAGTCGCGGTGGGCGGCAAGGTGGGCGCCGGTTGGGTAGTGGGTGTGCTGGTGGGGAATGGGGTGAGCGTGGGTAGAGGGGTCGGCGTGATGTCGCCTTCCTCGCTGGACACTTCCTGTCCACCGGCGCCGATAATGATTTCCTGTTCTTCTTCGGGTGTTTCGGATTGGCAAGCAGCAATCAGCAGGCTTACCAGGATTATTAAAGAAATGATCTTCCAAACAGAAGATTCTGTACGCATATTAATCTCCTTCAATTTTTTACTATAGTGCAGTATTCATTTTTGTAACTTTATTTTAAAACAAGCACACAATTATGCCATTCTTTATACACTGTCGCAAGGGGGATGAAGACCTTTTTATATGTTTCTCAGAATACACTCAACATTAAAAGTTTTAATAAAAGAGCGCCCCTGGGATTACAGGGGGCTCTGTAAAATATTTTAAAACAAATTTGATATTTAATGATGATCAGAGCAGCTGCAGGACGGCTTCGGAAGCCCATTTGAACAGGGGTTCTGCGAAGATGGTCAACAACACGGTGCAGGCGGCGGTCAGTACAGCCGTGGAAAACAGCAGAACCTCACGCCGGACAATTGGTTCGCCATCCCGCATATACATATTTACGATTACCCGCAGGTAATAGTATGCTGATACGAGTGATGTCAGCACGCCAATCAATGCCAATCCGGGATAGCCGCCTTCGAGTACTGTGCGCAGAACGAAAAACTTTGCGACGAAACCTAATGTTGGCGGTAAACCCAGGAATGAAAGCATCGCGATGCTCATGGTTAACGCGAGCGCTGGCTGCTGCCTGCCCAGGCCGGCGTAATCATCTAAAGTCAGACCCTCGGAACTCGTCCCGGCTGGGTTCCTGCGTTCGAGAGCAATGACAACCGCCCAGGCGGCGAAGTTGGTCAGCATATACGCCATCAAGTAAAACAATGCCGCGGCGACCGAGTCGGATGAAACGGCTTTATTTCCGTAAGGTACCAAAGCCATCAAAATAAAGCCTGCGTGGGCGATGCTGGAATATGCCAGCATGCGCTTGATGTTCTTTTGAGAGATGGCGATTACATTGCCGAGCACGAGTGTAACTGAAGCCAGGGTCCATAAGATGGTCGTCATGTCGTTCGCCAGGGCGGGGAAAGCGCCCACGAATACCCGCAGCAGCGCCGCAAAACCAGCCACCTTAGCGCCGATGGACATAAAGGCGGTCACGGAGGAGGGCGCGCCGTGGTAAACATCCGGGTCCACATATGGAAGGGGACGACGGCGACTTTAAAGCCCAGTCCAACCAATATCAACGCGGCTCCGATGAGAAGTGTTGACAAGGAGCTTGTTTCGGCAGGGATGGCGGACACGATTTCATTCAACGCGGTAGAGCCGGTTGCCCCGTAAACCAGGGCAGTCCCGTACAGAAAAAAGGCGGAGGCGAATGCGCCCAGGAGGAAATACTTGAGAGCCGCTTCTTCCGAATTCAACTTGAGGCACGGCAATCCCGGCCAGCACATACAGCGGGATAGAGAGCAGTTCTAACGCCAGAAAAACCATGATCAAATTGGAGGCGCTCACCATCAACATCATGCCGAAAATCGAAAAGAGCAATAAGGTGTAGTATTCACCGCGTTCGAGGTTTGATCGCTTGAGGTAATCGTAAGCCAGCGCGATGCTGACCAGACCACTGATCAATAAGATAACGTTCAAAAAGGCGGAGAAACCATCCAGGCTGAGCATTCCGTTGAATGCAGAAACACTTGTGCTGTAGCGGACTAAAGCCAGAATTAAGGTTATCAGCAGTCCAACAGCCGCCAGCGCGGCAGTTATGCCCTTTTTATTCTTGGGGATGAACAAATCTACCAATACGAGCACACATGTCCAAAGGACCAGGAAAGAGAGATGAATAACCAGATTCAGGTTTATCAGCAGCTCGTTTACACTCATTATAGGCTCCAGAAAAAATCCAATTTTTTGGTGAAAATTATGGCAAACCGACGACAGCCGCGCTCTGGAGAGAGGCTACGAGTTTTTCGACGGAGGCATCCATCAGCCCAAAGAAAGGATTTGGATGCAAACCAATCCAGAATATCAGGATGATAAGCGGGACCAGGGTAATTATTTCACGCCGGTTGATATCCAATAGTTTTCGGTTTTCCTCATGTGTTACCGGTCCGAGGAAAAGCTTTTGGAACATAAACAAGATATAAACCGCGGCCAGGATAACGCCCAGGGCCGCAAAAACCGTGAACCACGGCGTTCCTAAGGCGCCGTCAGGCGTTCCCGCGCCCCACGAACCAAGCAATATCGTGAATTCACCCACGAAACCATTCAAGCCCGGAAGACCCATGGAAGACAGCGCTATGATCAGAGTCAGCGTACCGTAAATCGGCATGATCTTCCACAATCCGCCAAAAGCGTCCATATCGCGGGTGTGGCGTCTTTCATAAATCATACCCACCACAAGGAACAATGCGCCGGTGCTGATACCGTGGTTGACCATCTGCAGGATACCGCCTTCAATCCCCTGGGCATTCAGGGCAAATAAACCCAGCATGACAAAACCAAGGTGGCTTACGGATGAGTAAGCGACCAATTTCTTTACATCTTTCTGTGCGTAAGAAACGATTGCGCCGTACACAATGCCGATCACTGCCAGGAGTGCTATCCACGGCGCCAGCTTTATGGAAGCCTGTGGGAACAATGGGATGTTGAAACGCAAGAAACCGTAGGTGCCCATCTTTAGCAGAACACCAGCCAGGATGACCGAACCTGCTGTCGGCGCTTCCACGTGAGCATCGGGTAACCAGGAGTGCAGCGGCCACATCGGGACTTTGATGGCAAATGCAATCGCAAAGGCCACGAACAACCAGATTTGCAGGTACGGCGCGATGTTATTCATCTCTATTAATTCCGGTACTGCGAAGGTGCCCTGATTTATGCCGAGCCAGAGGATTGCCAGCAGCATCAGGAGAGAACCCGCCATGGTATAGAGGAAGAACTTGACCGCGGCATAAATGCGCCGTGTACCGCCCCAGATACCGATCAGGAAGTACATGGGGATCAAGGTGAACTCCCAGAACACGTAGAAAAGGAAAAGATCCTGTGCAAGGAATACACCCAGCATTCCCACTTCAAGCAGCAGGAAGAAGATCATGAACTCCTTCACCCGTTCCTCGACTGCAGACCAGGTCGATAGTATGGATATCGGTACAAGCAGTGTGGTCAGCATGATTAAGAGAATATCAAACCATCCACACCCATAAAGTAATTGATATTCCATCCAGCGACCTGTATCCAGGGGGTAAATGCGACCATCTGGAGATCGGGATCTTTCGGATTGAATTGGACCAGAATAGCGATTGATATGGCAAATGTAATTAATGAAGTAATAAACGCTACCCAACGTGCCAGATCTTTCTGTTCGCTTTTAAGAAGAGCAGCACGAGGACACCGACGAGGGGGAAGAAGGTGACCAGGGTCAAAGGGTCGATATTAAAATTCATTTCTTTTCCTCCAGCGGTAAGACCGGTCGTGAATTACCGGTTACCGTGAATAACAGTTTTCCCATGTCCTGCAGCTGACGTATCTCAATATATTCATCAATGCGAACCAGGAATGGTGGGTTACCTCAACAAAACCAAATAACCAAGAATTAAGACTACACCAACAAAAATAGACAATGCATAGTTGCGCACATATCCGGTTTCAATCTGCCGCCATTTGGCAGCCGCGATCGTCACCCACTCGGCTATTTTATTAGCTGTACCATCGATGATACCCAGGTCGATCTGGACAGCGAGCACGCGTGAGAGTGCATTGTATCCTGCCGTAATCACCGCATCGTGGAACCAGTCGTGCCAGAAACGCCAATCGACAACGTCCGCCAAAAAATGGGCCAGTGAAACAAATGGATTAAGAAAAACGGTCCAGTAAAATTCGTCAACCCAGTACTTATTCTCAAGGACGGTGAAGACCGGGCCGAGCATTGGGCGCAGGGGATCATCAGGACGTTGATCAGCGGGCAGTTCCTGCTGCTTCTGGTAGCGCCGTGAGTATAAGAGCCATGCTAAGAATATAGCCAGCAGGGCGATGGCAGTACTGAGGCCTGCGACCCAGAAAGCGAATTCAGCCGCATGCACATTCCCCAGAGAGGATTTAAGCCAGTGAGTAAACGTATGCCAGATAGGAAGGTTGATTAACCCGCCGAGAACAGAACCGCAAGCCAGAATAATCAGCGGGACGGTGATGATCGCCGGGCTTTCGTGCGCATGCCCGGCTGGCAGACTGCGTGATTTGCCGAACCAGACCATCAATATCTGGCGTCCCATGTAAAATGCCGTCAGGAATGCCGCAAATACCATCAACCAGAATGCGACCGGGTTGGGCTGAGCAACTTCTGTGAGTATTTCATCCTTCGACCAGAAGCCTGCCATCGGGGGGATTCCAGCCAGGGCCAAAGCGCCGATCAGGTATACCCAGAAAGTGATTTTCATGCGTTTATTCATTCCACCCATTGAACGCATATCCTGGGGGTCAAAGTTATGCAAGTCTTCTTTTGCCCCTTCATCCAGGTGGGTATCGTGCTCGAGGTGGTGGTGGGCGTGTTCGAGACCCAGTATTGTAGAACCAGCGGAGAGAAACAGCAGGGCTTTGAAGAAGGCGTGAGTAACCAGATGGAAAATGGCTGCTACAAATGCGCCCATACCGGCTGCGGCAACCATAAAACCCAGCTGGCTGATGGTTGAATAAGCAAGCACTTTCTTGATGTCGAACTGGGCCACAGCAATCGTGGCCGCGAAAAATGCGGTCGCAGCGCCCACTATAGCGACGGTATACTGCACGTTGGGCACTAATGTAAACAGGGCAGCCGAACGGACGATCAGGTAAACACCGGCTGTGACCATCGTGGCGGCATGGATAAGGGCCGAAACCGGGGTGGGTCCCGCCATGGCATCCGGGAGCCAGACGTAAAGTGGAATTTGAGCCGATTTACCTGTCACTCCGACCAGCATGAGCAAAGTGATGGCCACGATGGCGGCCGGGAAGGCTGCCGCGACTTCAGGCGCTTGTTCGAATACCGCGTTAAACTCAAATGTCCCGAAGACCCAAAACATGATGAAGGCTGCCAGGATGAAACCGAAGTCACCAATGCGGTTGGTAATGAACGCTTTTCTACCTGCGACGGCGTTGCCAATTCCATCTACACCTTTGTCATACCAGAAACCAATGAGCAAATATGAACATAAGCCAACCCCTTCCCAGCCGACGAACATCATCATGTAATTGTCTGCGGCGACCAGGATCATCATCATGACAATAAACAGGTTCATGAAGACAAAGAAGCGCTGGTAGCGGGAAGGATCACCCTGGAAGCGCACATCGTCGTGCATATAACCAATCGCGTAAATATGGATCAACGTACCCACGCATGAGACAACCAGCATCATGGTCACCGAGAGGGTATCCACATTGAAAGCCCAATTGATGTTCAGATCACCGATGGTGATCCAGGAGATAATGGGTATCGTCTCGCCGCCCGAATGTCCCATCAAAGAAATACCCAGCAGAACTGCCACAATGAACGATAATCCCACTGCAGCACTGGCTACGATACCGATAACATTCTCTCGGGCAAACGGCCGCCAAATATCAGATTGACCAACAATCCAATTAAAGGAAAAACGACTACCAGAGGAACCAGATAAAAGAATTGTGGACCGCTTGAAACTACTTCACTAAACAACATAGGCGTCCCTCAAAAAATTTTCAATTCGTTAGATCCAAAAGAACTTACATATGACCTTCAAGATCTAAATCTCCAAATTAACCGCCCAGGTGGTGCATCTGGTCTACATCGATGCTGTGTTTGGTGCGGAAAATGGCTACAATCAGACCCAGACCGACGGCAACTTCAGCAGCCGCGACTGCCATGACAAAAAAGACAAATATCTGCCCGTCAATAGATTGGTAGGAACGTGCATAGGTTATAAAAGCCAGGTTTCCCGCATTCAACATCAACTCGACGGACATAAAAATGATGATTGCATTTCGCCGGATAAGCACACCTAAAGCGCCAATCGTAAAAAGAACTGCTGATAAACCGAGTAAATATTGAATGGGTACCATAAAAATCCTCCACCGGAAAGCAGGCTGATTTAATTCAGCCGCCAAATCACCGGCCGCTTTTCCGCGTATTTCTCCTGGTAAGCACAATGACGCCAACCATAGCCACCAACAGCAGAATAGAGACGACTTCGAAGGGCAGCAGGTATTCGTTAAACAGCTTGAGACCAATAAACTCGGGAGAGCCAAAACCGGGGGGTAAAGCTCCCGATTCGGGGAATGTCCCTGGACGGAAAAAGATTGTGTATACAGCAAGCGCTGCCAGAATTATCCCTGATATTATTGCCAGGGGCTGCTGCCAGGGTAAAGTCTCACCCACGTTCAATCTTTCAGCGCCGAGCAGCATAATGACAAACAGAAACAGCACCATGATAGCGCCGGCGTATACTGTAATCTGGGCCAGTGCGATGAACGGCGCACCCAGGACCAGGTAAATTACTGCAACTGTACAAAAATTTAAAGTCAGGTTGAGAGCAGAATAAATTGCGCTCTTGCTCAACAGCATCCCCAGGGCGGATACGACTGCGACGATAGCAAGGATGATGAATAATATTAAGTCAGGGGTCATCTTAAACTCCGGCTCCGTTTACCGAATGGGTAAATCGTATAAAAAAGTAGGTTCATTTCATATTTCATCTTGCGTCAATCGGCCGGATCTTCCATAACTGGCACTGAACGGTTGAATACTCCGGGTTCTACCTTCCGAGGAGTCGTTTCCGAGGGGTCACTAACTGGCAGTAACAGCATTTCTTTTGAATACAGCGCATCCCGGCGGTCTGTAAAAGTAAGTTCATAGTTGTCGCCCAAGACGATTGCTTCTGTGGGGCAGGCGTCTTCGCAGTACCCGCAGAAGATACAGCGCAGCATGTTTATTTCATATGTGCTGGCATATCGTTCACCGGGAGAGTAGCGCTGCTCATCGGTATTCTCAGCCAATTCGACAAATATTGCGTCTGCAGGGCAAGCTGCTGCACATAAGGAACAACCGATACATTTCTCGAGACCGTTTTCATAGCGGTGCAGGGAATGACGGCCTTTAAAGCGGCGCCGAACAGTGCGCTTTTGCTCCGGATATTGGGTCGTAACCGGTTTTCTGAACAGATGGCGAAAGGTCGTGTACATACCAGTTGCAATACCTTTCACAAACATTAAGTACCTCCAGACAATTAACCGAATTCCTAGCTAGCTGAAATAATTTGGAAACAGGATGATAATCACTCCTGTCAAAAACACGTTAAAAAGCGCTAGCGGGAGCAAAATCTTCCAGCCAAACGCCATCAAGCGGTCGTAACGGATGCGGGGCATTGTCGCTCGAATCCAGATGATTAAGAGCAGCAAGAGCAGCGTTTTAATGCCCAAATACACGGGACCAAGCCATGGAACCTGGTCGACGAACGGTCCCAGATAACCGCCAAGAAACAATGTGGCACACAGAACCGAGATAACGATCATCTTAATATACTCGGTCATCATAAACAAAGCGAATTTCATGCCTGAATATTCGACGTGGTAGCCTGCGGTCAGCTCTTGTTCGGCTTCCGGCATGTCAAAAGGAGATCGGTTGATCTCCGCCAGGGTGGCGATAAAGAAGATGATGATTCCGATCGGTTGGAAGATAATAAACCAACCTATGCGTCCCTGAGCTGAAACAATTCCGTTCACACTCATTGTACTGGCCAGTAAGATAGGGCCAATAAACGCTAAGGCCAGCGCTAGTTCGTAGCTGATCATTTGAGCGGTGGACCGGATACCGCCCATCATGGCATATTTATTGTTAGATGCCCATCCGGCAAGCACAACGCCATACACGGATATGGAAGCGATGGCGGTGATGTAAAGGACACCGATATTTAAAATCGCCAGCAATAGAGAGCGAAATCTCTCTTCCAAACAAGTTAATCGTTCCCCCGAATGGCACAACTGCCAGCATGACCAGTGCGGGTATTACGGTAAGGATCGGAGCGAGGATAAAAATTAACTTATCCGCTTTCTTGGGGATTAGCTCCTCTTTAAAAATCAACTTTACACCATCTGCAACTGGCTGTAGTAATCCAAAAGGTCCCGCTCTGTTTGGACCGTAACGGACTTGCATGCGTGCCAGTGTTTTCACTAAGATAACGAGGTATTGCGAAGCCAACAATCAGAAATGCCAGCATAGACACCGCTTTTATGATCCATTCCACGAAAAAGGCAAGTTCCATTTTAGTTCCTCAAATGCCGGCGAGACTGTTTAGCGCCTGAAATCTTATTCATAAAAAAGAACTTCGCTCATGATTTATTCCGCCTGGCGCAGATCCACCTGAGTTGGTCCATCGACCAGGGATCCCGAAACTCCCGCGGAACCAGAACGAGCCTCTCTGGGAAGCACGGGTCAAGGCGGGCCATAAGCTACGACATTTTCGGCCGGGGAAGAGGAACCTTCAGAATGCAAGTCTTGAGAAGCGATAGACAGCTGTACCATGTCGCCATCGTTTACCTGTAGAGCGTCCGGCGTCATGGAGATTGATGTGGATATATGGTTCGTCGATACGCTGGGCGAGCAATTTTGAAGGAAGTAATGTTCGTCCACGATCGTAAAGTCGATTGATTGGGAAAGCGATCTGACCAAGTTTGGGCATGCGTACAAACTCAACGGTTGTTCCAGCTTGAGTTGGGAAGAGGCTTAACCCTCCATATTCTCCGAGCGGGAGCTGCACACCCATCCCTGGGAGTTTTCATATCCGGTGCCCCCATCAACAGGTCTTCCCTGCCGACAATTGGCCACTGCTCGGTCGACCTGCGAAAGCCTGGTGTAGGATAATTCTGAAAAAACAGGAACCGCTGCGGAGATCTGCTTGAATACACCAACCACGTTGAGGGCGTTTAATGAATTGTCTAATCCCATACGTTGGCTAATTAAGAGCCGGGATTGTGAGAGTCCGCCAGCGGACCCTCCAATACCATTTCGCCAGCGGCAAGAAGGGAGGCTTTATTTGCGCCGGGCTCTCAATCCTTGGGAGGGGTTTGGAAATATCGGGCAGCACCAGTAGAACACGATTCTTCTTTCACCAGATGTATAGGTACCTTTTCTTTCTACCCAGGATTGGGCTGGCAGCACCACATCCGCAAGACGGGCAGTTTGTGTGAGAAACAAATCCTGGACGACAACAAATGCTTTGCCTCCAAAACCCGTTTGCCCTAAATAAGCCCGGATCGTCTCCGGCGGGAT
>CAVWDI010000032.1:0-8509 GCA_963753725.1 uncultured Chloroflexia bacterium
GCTGGCAATATATCACAGCCAGACCGGGTTTGTTTGGTCTGCTGATGATCTTTGCGGCGAACAATTTCTTTTTCGGATTAATGTACCCGTTATTGGTGCCGATGCTGCTTGAAATGACCACTGCGGATGTTGTGGGCTACTTGTTTTCGATTGTCGGGATCGGCATGCTGGTTGGCACGGTTGTGATGAGTTTGTGGGGAGGTCCCAAACGGCGCATCCATGGCGTGCTGGGCTTTATGATGATACAGGGTTTCTTTATGATATTTTTAGGACTGCGACCTTCCCTGGTCATTATGAGCACGGCCGGTTTTTTAATGATGTTCATGAGCCCGATCGTGAACGGTTCCAGCCAGGCGTTGTGGCAGAGCAAGGTGGCTGTTGATGTGCAGGGACGTGTGTTTGCGGTGAGGCGAATGTTCGCCTGGATTGCTATGCCATTGGCATATATCCTGGCAGGTCCTCTGGCGGACTAGGTCATTTAACCCGCTGCTGGTTGAGGGAGGTCCCCTTGAGGACAGTGTTGGAAAAGTGATCGGGGTTGGACCGGGTCGGGGAAGTGGGTTTCTATTTTTCTGGCTTGGATGCCTGACGATAATGGTTTCGTTTATAGGTTATGTCTATCCGCGCGTGCGTCTGGTTGAGGACCAACTGCCGGATGCCATTCCTGACGAAGAGCCTGCGCAGGGAGCGGCAATTGAACCGGCTCCAATCGATTAGAAAGCTCATAATGAAATCCAGGTTGAACGCACCAGTCGAAAAATATATGTACAATACCAAGTAGATTGTGGTTAAATGATGTAACTTTTGCCTATTTCATGCATCTAATGTTTGTTGAGGTTGTAAGATACCTTTGTGTGATAGAATTTTTATACATGAGTAGCCTTTTATTGGTAAATAGATTAGGAGAAAGTAATGCCGCTATTTGAATTTGAATGTTCTGCTTGTCATAATGAATTTGAGGAGCTTGTGTTCAGCGTTAACGGCACAGGTGATGTGACCTGCCCGGTTTGCGGTGAATCGGATGTGAGAAAAAAGATCTCCACATTTGCATCAAAAGTCGCCGGCGGAAAATCGATCTCACGGGCAACAGCGCTGCGTCGTGCAATACAGGCAGTACCTGAGGAATCCATTTCAGCTGGTCGTTTCCCAGCATTTTACCCCCCGAGTATGCTTTTTTGCCCGGGGTTTTTCTTTTAATTGACCTGTAAGCCTTTTGTAATTATTAACTGCTAAAATTTCAGCCCTGTAGAATTGTTTTTAAAAAAGTTTACTGTAAACAGGTGAAAATAGAAAATGATACGCATAGTAATAATTTTATTGGTGATGGTGATAACAGCAGGATGCACGAACCTGGGTGACAGCAGCCCTGAAATAGATGTAGAAAGAACGGCAGAATACCCCGATTGTAGTTAAGGAAAAAACGCCTGTTCAAAAAGTGGAAATTAAGGAACAAGCGGATGACCAGCAACCTAAGTAGCCTCCACCGTTGTGCCCACACAAGCCGTAATAAGGGCGGACCTGGAAAACTTGGGACCTGCGCCAGAATTGGTGAATGAAACCTGGATAAATACGGAAGGACCATTAAGGCTGGCAAACCTGGGCGGCCGGGTGGTGCTGCTCGAGATGTGGACGTTTGGTTGAATTAACTGCCGCAACGTGATTCCCTCGTTGAGGGAATGGCACAATGAGTACAGCTCGCAGGGGTTGGTCATTATTGGCAACCATTATCCCGAATTCGGGTTTGAAGAAGACCTTGATAACCTCAAAGAGGCGGTCAATGAACTGGATATTCAATACCCGGTCGCTCAAGACAACAATGGTGATACCTGGCGAGCATACAGCAACCGCTTCTGGCCGACTTTATACCTTATTGATAAGCGGGGGCAAATCCGCTATATGCATATCGGCGAGGGGGCGTATGCGGAGACGGAAGGCGCTATACAGGCATTGTTGGGTGAAAGTTATCCCTGAAATACTAAAAATGTCAGACTGAAGTCTGTCCATAAGGGCTGAAGCCGATCATTCCCCTGCGGGGATGAGTTGACAACTTGCGGGGAGGTAACGTCGCGCGTGAGTAGATAGTCGCTACTGGCAGACTGAAGTCTACCCATTGGGGCTGAAGCCGACCATTCCCCAGTGGGGATGGGATCGCGCTCCCATGTGGGGATGCTGGCGCGACCCACTTTTGGGATGTATGTGGCCAAAAATGTAGGCTGATCTTCGGTACTGAGTTGCTGGAACTGGTTTTAATCGGCCAAAATCTCTCAATTGATAGTTGACAAACGAACAAATATTATTTATCATATAACCGTATACGAACATCTTCTATCCGGTTGTCTAAGTAACCCTGGAGGGTGCACCGCGTATGTTTGAGGTTAGTCGTAAGGAAATGGCGGGATTTGCTAACCTGATGATCTATTTAAACCAGCTGGGATTTTCATTTTGGGGATACAACATCTCACTCTGGGGAATTAACACCCCATTTCGGGGGCATAATATCACATCCACTCATATTAATTCGTTAATAAGTATAAGGAGCAGGAATCATGGCGATTAATTTTGACCCTGGCGCGCACGAACACAGCCTTGTTGATCAAAGTCAAATTGAGACGTATGTGGATTTCAGGATGAATAATCCGAAACCATCCAGTGAAGATGCCCACCTGCGGCATATACTGCGGTTCTATATCGCCCGGGCATTTATCAAGACGGGCGCGCAAGATGTTTATATCCTGCCTGAGTTTGAAGTCGATGCGCAAAAAGTCACGGTGGACGTAATGGGCATTGGAGAGGGTAAAACAATGCTGGCGATCACCGAACCCGAATCGGTTACACCTGAAACGGAAACCATACTGGTTTCTTTGAAAGAGCTGCCGGATGTTGAAACGGTCATCGTTTATTCTTCTTACGGCGAACCCGGTAATGTGCCGGAAGAATACAAAGAACAAATCAATTCCAAGCAGTTCCGCTTGATGGCGGTCGTCCCTCCGCCCTTTGACGATGTGTATGAATATGATATCTGGATGTTTGAAACCACATTTCGTGAGTTATACGCTGGAGAATAATTATGCAGAGCACAACACCATCCGGTCGACCATTTAAGATCGTTGTGGCATGCGGGACAGCGATCGCAACCTCAACGCATGTGTCGCTGAAACTTAAAGAACTGCTGCAGGAACGCGGATACGACGCCATGATGTCGCAGTGCCGCGTCACCGAAGTGCTCAGTGTAATTTCCGGCGCACAGGCTGTGATTGCAACTTCGCAGGTCCCATATGATATAGATGTCCCGGTAGTGGATGGCATCCCGTTTTTAACTGGAATTGGAAGAGAGGAGGTGGTTGATCAAATAGAAGAGATATTAAAGAATGCCGAGTAAAAATTACCCGGATTTTAGTCACCGAATAGGTGAAACACATGCTTCTGAATGGTGGCATGTAAAAATCCTGAATCAAAGAATACTATGCGCCAAGGGATGTTGATGTGATGAATAAGTAAAATGCATATGAGTGACAGAATTATTGAGAAACTTCATATGTATCAGAAAATCAAATAGGAAAAAGGATGAGTACAGAAAAGATAACATCATCAATACACAGTACTCAGAAAGGAGAAATGATTTGAGAACAAGATACCGTACGGAATACACTTCCATAAACTAAGAAGAGTGAATTGAAAAACGGAGAAATAAAATGAAAAAGACATACTTTAATCCTTAGCCTTGTTGTGCTTAGCTCACTGATATTGGCAGCATGTGCTCCTGCGGCAACTCCCACAGCAGAAAAACCACCAGAAGTGGAAAAAGAAGAGCCTCCGGAAGAAGCCGAGGCGGAGGTTGTTGAAATAGTTTATATGCGCCAAGCAGAAGGGATAGACCTAGAGATGGAGTTTATTGAAGAGTTCAATAATTCGCATCCTAATATCAACGTGACTGTCGATTTAGTACCAGCTGGGGAGAATTATAGCAAACTTGCACTGACAACAGAATCTGGCACTCCACCAGATGTCTATATGACTTACTGGACGATCGGCGCTGCGACAAATGGTCTGGCGTATGACTTATCCGATTTCGTAGCTGAGGATGGTCAAGAGTATTATGATTCGTTCGTCAAGTCAAGCTGGACCTTCAACGAGTACGATGGCAAACAATTCGGTGTCCCGTATCGTGTCGCCCCCGTTTCGGTAATTGTCAATAAGCGAATGGTTGAGAGCAAAGGGCTTGAGCTACCTCCGAACGATTGGAATTGGAATGACTTCGTTGAGTATGCCAAGCTACTGACCGATGAAGAAGCAGGCGAATATGGCTACTGTCTAACTGGATCGGCTGAATCTCATGGGACTGATGCCCAGTTTTACCCTTACCTGTTCTCAAACGGCGGTAAGATGATCAACGAACAATGCCTGGCTGACTTCAACTCCCCTGAAGGGGTGGAAGCTCTGGAGTTTATGATCGATATCGTAAACAACCAGGGAATCGTCCCTCCTGGCACAATGAGCACATCTAACAACACCTGCATCGATTTGCTGGCTGCAGATAAAGTCGCAATGTGGATTGACGCATCCCTTTGGCTTGGATTCATCCGAGCTGGACGACCAGATGTTGATATCACTCTGGCTCCTTTCCCATGTGGATCGGTATGCGCCACAGATAATGGAGGCACTGGGTTTGGCATGGCATCCAAGACTGAACATCCTGAGGAAGCCTGGGAATTGATAAAATTCTTAGCCTCCGATGATGTACAGAAGAAATGGGCGATGGAAGCATCGTGGACACCTGGAAATGTTTCTGTCCTTGAGGATGAAGAATTCCTGTCAGATGTGAACCAGGCAACCGTCGCGTATGTTTTGGACAATTACAAAGTCTGGCCGCTTTCGCATTATCCTGATAATGCAAATCTGGAAGCCATTTTACGTACATACCTGCAGGCAGCTTACCTGGGTGAAATGACAGCCCAAGAAGCCCTCGATGGCGCTGCAGAAGAATGGGATGAAGTATTAAAAGATTACCAGGAAGATGATTGGTGTGATGTTTGGAAATAAAATAGATTAACGCAGAGCAGCCAGCAGATTACATTGCTGGCTGCTCAATATAGGCAGCGATTCGATGGCTTCAAACTTAAACTACTCAAGAAACAAGTTGGGATTTCAAATGAACGCCGGGTATCTGTTCATTGCCCCGGCGCTGATTTTAATCTTACTGCTGACGATCTACCCAACTTTCAAAGTTATAGACATGAGTGTTCATAAACTGAACCGTCGTACAGGAGAGAGTGAGTTTGTCGCTGAACAAAACTATGAAAAGATAATCAAGGATGAGGTGTGTTTAAACAGGCATTTCGCCAAGCGCTGGTATTTGCAGGTGGCTGTGTCGTTGGCCACATCGTACTAGGATTTGCCTTGGCTCTACTTATGAACGCAGGTTTGAACAGTCGTGTATTGGGGATCTCTCGTTCATTGATATTACTCCCCTGGGTACTCAGTCCGGCTGTTGTGGCCATTTTAACACAATTGTGGGGACACCCATTAATTAGCCCAATTGGGAAGATACTGGCGTCCCTGGGTTGGCAGGGAGAATTTCAGCCACTTGGTTCTGTACATACTGCATTGTTCGCTTTAATTATTATCAATATATGGCAATACACACCATTTTATATGCTGATGATCTTATGCGGATTACAAACGATCGACGAGGAACTGCATGCTGCTTCTATGGTTGATGGCGCTAATTATTTGCAACGTGTTTATTACATCATATGGCCCCATGTGAGAAACGTAGTATTGACATTCGCATTGTTCAGCATGGTTGCCAATGTCGCATACTTTGACTTAATCTGGATTGCGACTAATGGAGGCCCGGTTAGAAGTACTGAGGTTTTGGCGACCTACACTTATCGGTTGGCTTTTGTCAGTCTAAATTGGAATCGCGCCAGTGTGGTTGGGATCGTTCTCCTTTTGTTGTCAATAATTATCTCTGTCATCATCCTCGTTTTGATGCGTAGGGATTAACTACGGGAGGAAGTCTTGTCATTCATGAGCCCAAAGAATTCAAAACAGATCAAATATATATTTGCCAATATCGCTGTTATCACAGTAACAGTACTCTGGCTGTTGCCGATTATTTGGATGTTATTAAATTCCTTCCGCAGCTCTTCAGAACCCTTCTATAGCGGAATACTACCTTCATTTTATACACTTGATAACTATATTGATTCCCTGTTTGATAAAGCATTTATGAAAGCATTTCGCAACAGCCTTATCGTTGCCAGTTCCTCTGCAGTGTTGGTTGTTATCTTAGCCGGCCTAGCCGCTTATGGTTTTTCTCGATACCGGTTTCGGGGACAAAACATTTTGCAGGTTTTACTGCTCGTCATCCGGCTATTTCCAGCAATCTTACTGGCTATTACTTTATTCCAGGTCGCTGGATTTCTAAATGTGTATGATACATTTGTGCCTTTAATAATAGTCAATGCTGTGATCAATTTTCCATTCGCTATATGGAATTTAAAAACGACTTTTGATGCTTTGCCGATTGAATTGGAGGAAGCATCTTGGTTAGACGGCTTATCTAGAGTCGGAGGAATTTTTAGGATTTTATTACCACTTATGGCGCCTAGTATCGTTGCTACTATGGCGTTTGTATTTCTATTAAAGTTGGAATGAATATTTGTTTGCGGTCTCTTTTATCCGATCACCTGGGAAGCAATTGATTACAGTAGCTATCGCCTCGAATGTTGGCCAATATCACATAGATTTTGTGGGATTGTTGGCAAATGGAATGCTAGCTAGTCTGCCATTATTATTTATTTTTATTTGGATGCAGAAATATATTGTTTCGGGACTAGGAGCTGGAGCAATTCGTGGTTAGGTTACTAATAACTTAACTTGCTGGGTATCGAAGCCCAGAAAAAAGAAGAGGAAATCGAATGGAATGGATAAGTGAAATATATAATTCGAGGAATCCTGTTATTGCAACTTCGCAGGTCCCATATGATATTGATGTCCCGGTAGTTGATGGCATCCCGTTTTTAACTGGAATTGGTAGAGAGGAGGTGGTTGATCAAATAGAAGAAATATTAAAGAATGCCGAGTAAAGATTATATTGATTATTAAATACGATTAGTTGATTAAAGGAGAGTGTAATGGCTACAATTGAGATGATCTCATCCTATCTTACTGGGTTGGGATCAACAGTACTGCTTTCAATCATTATTGCTGTCCTGGGATTGATCTTAGGACAGAAACTTGGCAAGGCAATCATATCCGGTCTTATGGTGGGCGTTGGTTTCGTGGGTTTGGGTCTGGTCATCGGTCTGTTGATCGGGTCACTAGCGCCAGCGACTGATGCATTGATCGCAAAGACTGGTCTTGAATTAACTGCTATCGATGTCGGATGGGGAGTGGCGGCAGCGATCGCTTTTGGCACTGTGGTGGGGGCATTGGTGATACCGGTTGTATTCCTGCTTAACATTATTTACCTGGTATTAAAAGTCACGCAAGACCCTCAACGTGGACATCTGGAATTTCTGGCACTACGCATTCACAGGTTCACTGGTTTACCTGGTTACAGGACAGAACTTAGTGTTAGCCCTGAATCGCGGCATGTCTGCATGCGACATATTCTCTGCTGATCGCGGACTATACCGCTCCCATGGTGCAGCAATTCTTCAAGCTGCCCGGCATCTCGATCCCGCAAGGCTGGGCGACGACCAGTGTACCGATCATCTGGGTATTGAACTGGATCACCGAGAAAATACCATGGGTGCGTGATATTGACTGGGATGAAAAATACATCCGAGAAAAATGGGGTTTCTGGGGACAGCCAATCATTATGGGCGCCATCCTCGGTTTACTGCTCGGCCTGCTGGCTTACGGTTTCGACAAGGCAGCCTTAGTGCTGGCGGTCGAAATGGCGGCTGTGATGGTGCTGGTACGCGTATTATCGCCATCTTCATGGAAGGTCTTACCCCGCTGTCCGAAGCGGCACACGAATTTATGCAGAAGCGCTTCCCCGGGCGAGAGTTTTATATCGGTCTGGACTCAGCCATCCTGATCGGCCACCCGATCACGATCGCGGCCGGCATCGTGCTGATCCCGATCACGCTGATCCTGGCGGTTATCCTGCCCGGCAATCAAGTACTGCCGGCTGCTGACCTGGCAGCCACGGCATTCTTTGTGGCCATGGTTCCACCGATGACAAAGGGCAACCTGTTCCGATCAATTGTATTCGGTACGGTTATCATGGCAATGGTACTCTACATCGCGACCGCGTTCGCTCCACTGCTCACACAGACTGCCGTGAACATTGGATTTGAAATGCCTGAGGGCGAACGGTAATCACCGGGCTCTCCGGCGGTAACTGGGTGGCCTGGGTGCTGACCCAGATCAACCAAATGCTGTTTGGTGTTCCTTTACCTTAGTAAATTTCAATAATTTGGTGAAGGGGAATATCCCCTTCACCATTTCTAAAGTTGTTTTGTGAAATTTTTAATAAGTGATTTAAGGCGGTCTT
>CAVWDI010000033.1:0-110131 GCA_963753725.1 uncultured Chloroflexia bacterium
TGTCCATGGTCATGGATTTGTGTACGATCTCTTTCGCTTGTTTTGATGCGGGGTATTTATGCAGCTGCTGTGGAATTTTGAAGTAATCCATAATTTCATCCTTTTTTTGTATTTTAATCTTTACTTTGTTTTTTCGGTTAATTGTTCATTCTCCAGCTAGAAGTTTTGCAGCTGTTCTAAGGTAACCAGGTGAGTGGTCAGCGCCTCCGATATAGCTTCATCGTTTGTTGCCAGACCGAAATAGATACCACAGAAATCACGAGCAGGATCAACATAAATTCCCTGTCCCATATTGCCATGTTTGAACATTGCACCATCTTCGAAGGCGTCATCCCACTGGGCGGTGTTCCGATCCGGAGTTTCACCAAACCACTTCGTCCCACAGACTTCTTCCGTGCACCCCTTATAGGCGTTCGGATCACCCAGGGTCTGTGTGCGCTTCAACACCTTGTCGGAGATGACCTGCTCGTTGGCGACTACATGCCAACTAGGCGTGTAAAGCAGGGCGTAGCGCAGCATGTCCTCCGGCGTGGTATTGTTCATGCCCGCAGCGATTGGAGTGCCGTCAGGTGTGAGGCCGATGATGAAAGGGTTCCTTACTCCGATCTTTGACCAGACACGTAATTCCAGAAATCCTGCCATGGCATCTGGGTGATATTTTCCACCGCAAGTACCAACACCATCGTGATCGATGATGAGTAGCGGAAATGAGTGCCGGGGGGTTCATTTGCTGGGGTTTCGCCTCCTTCAGCATCTGACGCCAGAGACCCTTGCCTTCAAAGACGGCCGTGAAGAAACCAGATATCCAGGAGTCAGGATTGACAAGGTTCTCAAAGGTCTCCTCAATATCGAGTCCGGACGCCATGTTCATGGCGTCCTTAATCGTGATGTTTTCCCATTGCGTGCTCTTTTAACTCCGGCACGTAAACAGGAACCGGCTCTTCAAAATCCAGTCTGCCGTCCTCCCACAGCATGGTGGCCAGGAGGCTGGCTGTGGTCTTGGAGGCAGACATCCAGACATGGATATCAGTCGGATTCATCCCCGGATAGGTCTCGAAAACAACCTTCCCCTTCTGGGCCATCAACATGGCCTGCACCTGCTTCGGGCCGACGAGGTAATCTTTCAGCGGTGTGGTTGTTGTACCGTCGTGAGCTGTAAAGGTGAGGTCTAGAAGTTCGGGGTGAATATCTCGTTTTAGCACGCTGAATTCCTCGGGCGGCATCACCACCCGGGATTTGAAGAATGCCGGGATATTCAAGTTGTAATAGACCGAATCGTCGTTGCCCGACTGCCAGTTCCGAAAGCTATAGCGCTTGGTCGCGCCTGTGACGAACTCGAGCGACTGGGGCTTTTTCCATTTCGCCATCGGGCTGTTGACTTCGAGAGGCTCGAGACCGGATGCGCCCACCCTGATTAATTTTTCCGTCTTTGGCACTCATGATTTATCTCCTTTACTTTCTGTTGAGTGAATTTTTGAGTGAATTGGAAAATTTAATTATGATCATCAATGCTACATCAATCTGTAATAGGTTTTCCTTCATCTCTCAACATTTCCACTAACCACGGGCGTGGCACCAGGTTTTGTGAGATACGCGGTTGGTAGAGCTTGGTTTTGATGATAAGGGTGTTGATCTACATAGCTTGCAATCTGATATCCGTTGTAGGTAATTATATCTATAAGTAGATAATGCACTGGAAGATATAGGTCAACGTTTTGTAAACAGGTAAGTGATGATGATTGGCAAGGAAGAATAGCAAATAATCGGGATTATGACACACAAGAATTCTTCTTGTTGGAAAAACGAAAAAATCCAGATACAGGATTCGAACCGAAAAAACATAATTTTTATTCAATAGAGCCAATACTTACCTCCTTTTGATACAACTTTTCCCTTTGCTCAAAGCGTAAAGAAGCCAAAAACTGTTCGACTGGCATGTCAAGCAGTTCCTTTTCGAGAAATGGGGGGAATAGGACTCGAACCGTTAATCACTGGATTCAAGTGAGTGTATATCAATTTCATATCCCAAATCTTCCAATTTCCCCTTTTCTTCAAACCTTAGCATAGATAAAAACTGCTCGACAGGAATGTCCAGCAGCTCTTTTGAAACGGATGACCCGTAGCGGATGAGTTCCGAACCGCACTCTTCCCTATTTTGGGGGGAAATTCTGCTCGAGCACGTTGCATTTCAGAAAATATTCGTCGTAAGTCTCCAAATCATCAAGGATTGCTAGTGTTACTTGAGTTTTACGTATTCTCCTTATCGTATGGGGTGGTCAGTAACGGGGTTCCTCGCCAGAAACCCGTAACTTTGTCTAAAGTTGAAACAGTAGACTGAACGCCCGATATATAAACCATGAGATAAAACCTATCGCGACGGCGGCAAAAGTGGGATTAAGCCTTCGGTCGGTACAGGCCGATATGCTCCATCGCGTCCCCTTCGGGCGGCCCTTGCTTGTCTATCATGCCGTTCATCAGCAGGTTGATGATCTTGGGACCCTCTTTCGTCATGGTGATCCAGACCACATGGTCCATGGCGCCGGGCCTGACTACATTCATCGCACCAGAGGTAGCCGTCGTAATAAAGTCATGACCATCACGTTGATCGTAATTATAAGTGTGGGTGTGCGCAGAAAAGACGGTGAAGGGGCGATCTGCCAGCATGGCCTCGATCCTGGCGAAGTTGCCGGGGTCCTTCTCGACAGCAGGCGAATAATAGGGTGGGGAGTGGGTAATGCAGAACGTCCAGCGCACATCAGGGTAAGCTTCTATGACTTCCTTAAAATAGGCCACCTGGTCTTCACTGATATTTATATCCCCGAGCCATTCTTCGATCGGCTCGGCTAACTCGAGGAGCTTCTTGCCATCTTCTTCAGATTGATTTTCTTTGTTCTGTATGTCATGCATCAACGCATAGTTAGTTCCAACGCGTTTGTACAACTCCGGATTGTCGTGCTGCAGCTTGGTTACTGTCTTGGGTGGGTCTTCAGTGTTGATCATCAGGAAGAGCGCATCCTTGTAGACAAAATGATAGTATCCCCGAGGGTCGCCGAAACGTTCCTCCCACGCTTTGATAGCTGCCCTCAGAATAGTGGTCGTGATTGCCTGGTAAGAAGAAAAAGGGACTTTCGAGCTGTGCAAGATTATCATCAACTTCCTGCCACCAGGCACGGATCTGCTCTTCATCATCGCTGTAGCCCTCAATCATATCGCCAGCGTTGACAACAAACTCAGGCTGCAGCAGGTTGACTAACTCCACCGCTTTGGCGAAGACCCCGGGCCGGGCCCCGCCAGAGTTGTCGGTGATAATGGCGAACTGGAATTCGTCAGGATCGTTCTTGAAGTTGAGATGGGTATAAGGCTTAGCGTTCTCGTCAATTTGGAATTGTTTCATTTTTGATCTCCTTTTGTGAATAATCCTCGTAAACCTTGCGAAGGTGTGCAAACGAGTTTGCCTTAACCTTCGCAAGGTTCTCTACTTGAAAACCGTCTTCCAGTCGTCCTTCATGCTGACCATCGTCCAGCCGCCCTGCTCGCCAGCAGCAATCAGCCTTTCACAAGCGGACTCGACAACGTATTCCCGTTCGGCGTCATCGTGCACGACGACCAGCCGGAACCGGGCTTCCTGCAGCATTTCAAGGTCCACATCACCATTGCCACCTGCGAACAATGCCGTGCGCCCAGTGCGGCTGTGGATATGTTCCAGCTTCCCCCACCCAGAGAGATATTGCCGTGCAGTGTGTTTTGGCGGAGCAGCTGGCCGTCCACATAGGCGAACTCCGGCGCAGAACCGATGACGTTCTCGCGGTCTATTCCTAAATATTCTTCGGCGTAAACCCGCATAAAGTCACGCCCGCCTCCCGAGCAGACGAAGACCCGCCAATCGTTTGCCTTCAGCAAATCGAACAGCTCGAGCATTGGCTGGTAGATCAGGTCGGTCCATAGGCAATCCCGAGCGCGGGTGCATGGATGCGGCCAGAAAGGCCCGTACCTCGGCATCATAGGCTTCGGGGGTAGTGCCCTCCCAAGCCTTGCCAACTCCTTTCAAGAAGCCGATGACCACCTCAGGGATCTGCTGGGCCAGCCCCTGCAAGAAGACCGGGTCCTGGGTGATGATGCCCTTGTAGGGATCCTCGGTAGCCAGCGCGGGATTAGCCTTGACCTGTTCTACTAATTTACCAATCAGCAGCCCGGTTTGAGCGGGTGCTGGCTGCTCGACCCACAGCGTGCCGTCGTTATCAAAGGCCGCAATCCGGTCGGCCGGCGGGATGTATTCCGGGCTATTTTCATCGCTGGTCTGGGCTACAAAATCCAGGATGGCTTGTTTGTTGGGGGTGTCGTTCCAAGATGGTAAGTTCATAAATTGCTCCTCCAATTTTTTGGAATAATTTCATTTCTTTAGCTTCAATCATCTTAACGAATTATACAGTCAGATTCTAATCAACATGCAATGGCCAAAGTAGGTTGGTGCCAGTACATTATTTCTTCAGAACGCAAAAATCTAGTTTACCTAACAACCGGACTCGAACCGTTATTCATCAAACTTCCTGGTGTTTGAATCAATTTCAAGCCCCAAATCAATCAATTTCTCCTTGTTTTCGAAGCGTAAAGAAGCCAAAAGCTGCTCAACAGGTACGTTAACCATTCCCTTTAAAGCGGATGACCCAGGCAGGACTCGAACCATATTTCCCCATGCAGGGATTTTAATATCAGCCTGGCTGCCCAATATGAACTATCCCCTTAGAATAGTTCCCTCAATTATATGTGCCGGTCAATTATTCTGGTTTTTCGTGTACTTTCAGTCCAATCACAAATTCATCGTCTGCAATTTTCAAAGATTCGATGTAAAAATCACCGGGTGGGGACCCAGCGTTTATTTCAATGGTTAGCGTTTCGGCTTTAATATAGTCACCCCAGACCTGGAATACTTCCGCCAATTCTCCTTCGGCTTGATAGTAGGTTGAAATGCGGTCTTCGATATTAAAGCCGGCCTCCTTGCGCATAGCCTGAATGCGGCGTACGATCTCGCGTGCCAGCCCTTCGGCGTGCAGTTCTGGAGTTATCTCCGCGTCAACGGCCACGGTGATAAATTTGTCGGAGGCGACCATCAATCCTTCGCGCGGCAATGAGCTAACCAAAATCTCTTCCGGGGCGATGTCGATGTTTTCACCATCCACTTCAATGATCACGGGTAAGTTGGAAGCGATACTGTCCACTACTTTGATGGGATCCAGCGCCTGCAGGGCGCTGCGCACTTTGGGGAATTGGGCGCCAAATTTGGGTCCCAGCAGTTTATTATCCGGCAGGATGTTATAAGTCACCAGATCGGTGGCTTTCTCGACAAAGCGGAAGTCTTTCACATTCAATTCGTCTTTAACAATTTCCACCATTTCATCGTCCAATGAACGTTTTTCTCCGGCATAAACCAGGACTGCGGCCAGCGGTTGGCGGACTTTCAATCCGGCGCTGTTGCGGGCGCTGAGACCCAGACTGGATACCTGGCGCGCCAGGCCCATCTGGTCCAGCAGTTTTTCGTCGACCACGCTCTGGTCGGCTTGCGGCCAGGTGGTATGGTGGATGCTGTCGTATGCACCTTTATATACGGACCGTACCAGGTTCTGGTACATCGCTTCGGTGACAAAGGGGATAAACGGCGCCAGCATCTGTACATACTTCAACAGAACGTGGTACAGCGTGGCGTAGGCCGTGTTTTTGTCCTGATCGTGCTCGCTCTTCCAGAAGCGGCGCCGGCTGCGGCGCACATACCAGTTCGAAAGGTCGTCCAGAAAGGCTTCCAGGGAGGTTGTAGCGCCGTAAGGGTCGGAATTTTCCAGCGCTTCTGTTGTTGGACCAGCGATCTGGTTTATACGCGCCAGAATCCAGCGGTCAAGCAGGTTGTCGCTTTGCGGGGTGGCTCCTTCCGGGTGCGCCGGGTTGAATTCCCCTGCTTTGCCTTGGGTGTTTGTCACTCCGTTGGGGGACCATTTATCCAGGTTGGCGTAGGTGGCCAGGAAACTGTACACATTCCAGATCGGGATAATGAAGCGGCGGCGTGTCTCATCCCCACGCGTGTAGCCGAAAGGCAAATCGTTCTCCGGTTTGTGGGCGCAGTACAACCAGCGCATGACATCCACACCCATTTTATCGGCGGCTTCGTTAAATTCTATCGAGTTGCCCCAGCTTTTGTGCATCGGTCTGCCATCCTCGGCAATCAAGGTGGCGTAGCTGAAATTTTCCAGGAAGGAAGGGCTTTTATCTATAACGGTGCCCATCGCCAGCATGCTGTAAAACCAGTTGCGGAATTGCCCCGGGAACAATTCGCTGATCCAATCCGCTGGATACCAGGTGCGCCAGTATTCGGGATCGGTGCGGTAGCGCAGCGTGCTGAAAGACACGATACCGGCGTCAAGCCAGGGATTTCCGACGTCTGGTATGCGGTTCATAACGCCGCCGCATTCGGAACATTCGAGTTTAACGGCATCGATATGGGGTTTGTGCGGCGTGTGTCCTTCGAATACTTCCCAACCCGCGATGGCGCGCTGCTGCAGTTCGACCTCATCCCCGATGACTTCATAAACATTGCAGTCTTCGCAAATCCAGATCGGCAGCGCTAACCCATAGTAACGTTTCTTGCTGATCATCCAATCGTGCATATTGTGCAGCCAATCCATTTCGCGAGCGTAGCCAAATTCAGGTATCCAGCGAATCTGGTCGACCACATCCATGATCTGGTAGCGCAGGCTGCGGTCTTTCTCTTCCCGGGTGAGTTCTGCGCGCGGCTTATCGTAGGTCTCGCCCATGCTGACAAACCATTCGTCCACCAATCGGAAGACCAGTTCGGTGGCGCAGCGCCAGCAGCGCGGGTAGCGGTGGGTATAGTCCTCGACCTTGTATAAAATCCCTTTGCGTTCGAGGTCATCGAATATCGGTTGGGAAATCTGGGCGACGTTTTGGCCGGTCAGCCAGCCGAAGCCATCCACAAAAATCCCTTCATCATTAAGCGGCGCAACCATGGGGAAGTTGTGTTCTTTCCCCAGCACAAAGTCCTCGGCGCCGCATCCCGGCGCGATATGTACAATCCCGGTTCCTTCGCTCTCGCCAACTTCGTCCCACAGGATAACCTGGTGAGCCTGGGCAGCCGATAATTCAATCCCGGCAGTAATTTCATCCAGTTGAGTCAACCCGCCAGGGGTGTTCGCCGACGGCAGGTCATCGAATGGACCATCGTAAGTCCAGCCTTCCATATCCGCGCCTTTTAATTCCTCCAGGACCTGGTACTCTCCGCGCAGCATGTACAACGTACCTTTGGACAGGTAGAAAATTTCATCACCCTGCTTTACCTTTACATAATCCAATTCAGGTCCCACGGCTGCCGCGACGTTGCTGGTTAGCGTCCAGGGGGTGGTAGTCCAGACCAGCAGCCATTCATTCTCCCGGCCGCGCAGTGGGAAGCGCACTGTAACGCTGGGGTGGGTGAGATCGACGTAACCGTCGGTGACAATCTCATGCTGGCTGATGGCGGTGGCGCAGCGCGGGCACCAGGGCATCACGTCTGCGCCCCGGTACAGCCATCCATTCTCCCAGCAGATCTTCAAGAACTTCCAGATCATATAATTGTTCTCGTTAGAGAATGTGAAATAGCTGCCGCCTAATTCGTGTAATCCAAGACGCCCGACAATCTGCTCGACGCTGTCAGTCACCGGACCTTCGGGTCCTTCCACCGTAATCTCTCGAGATGGGTCCTCGAGCAGCAAGTCAGCCAACCAACGCAGTTGGTCGGTATCGTTCCAGTCCATCCAATACCCCAGCCGTATGGATTGTTCAGTTTGAATGGCGGCGAAACGCAAAACACGCGCTTTGCACTCCAGGACGAACTTTTCCATTCCATAGCTCTCAATGTCTTTCTTGGATGTGAAACCCTTCTCTTTTTCAACCTCTACCTCAACCCACAACCCCTGGCAGTCGAAGCCGTTCTGGTAGCGCAGCTTGCGGCCCTGCATGGTCCAGAAGCGCATAAAAAGGTCTTTATAGGTGCGGCCCCAGCCGTGGTGCACACCCATGGGATTGTTTGCGGTTACCGGTCCATCGATGAATGACCAGGGCGGATCGTCCTTGTGGATCTCGCTCAGCTTCTGAAATGCGCTTGTTTCACGCCAGAATTTCAGCGTTTCCCGTTCCATAGCCGGGAAATCAACTTTGTTAGGGACATCTTGAAATGACATATATCCAGTTCCTCCAATTAAAAAACTCTCGTCCACTCAGGGACGAGAGTTACATTTGTATAACTCCCGCGGTACCACCCAAATTTCTGCTCGAAGACAGACAACTCAGTCAAGTACGGTTAAAAATGACGATACTTGCGTCTTTAATAACAAATGACGAATCCGGTCCACCTACTTACCAAGAGGCTGTCTAGTAAAAATTGTTTGTCATGCTGATGCGTAGCAATCCCTGTGGGAGCGCAGCGCAGCGTGCCTTCGGCGAAGCGAAGCATCTACATCTCATCGAAGAAGACTCTTCAATCCCTAAAAACCAGGGATTAAAATCCGTTCAGAGTGACAATATATTTTTATGCAGCTCTTAATGTTCAGTTTACAGCTCCGGAAGGATTTTCAAGCGGTTGATCTGATCCGGCTCGCACCATTTCCGGATTCGCTGGCAGACCAGTTCCGATTTACTCGTTTCCATCGCAGCTTTTATAAATTTCAATTGTACTCCGGGATTATGCCACAAGTGGTATTAGAGGTCAACATCTGGAACCCAGGTTGATATCATTCAGGGAAATTGACACGATCTAACTGTTCAGCGAATATGTCATCCCGAGTGAAATCGAGGGCTGCATGATGGTGTAGGCGTATAAAATATTTATCCGGGGAGAAGGGAATGTAGGCTATCTCGAATCAATCGAGGATAGGTGTTTGCTTAGACCGTGTTTGTGTGCAGTGAGGAAGTTTGATGACTGAATAACATCCTGCTTGCGTTTACGAAATCCGAATTCACGAGAAAGTACGCACGCGCGAAATTTTTCTTCAATATTTTGGATATAATTATTCTATAGAAGGGTTTGGTAATTTATCGAAAACAAATTGTTGTGAGGAGAGGCAAAATGCAGATATTGGGTGTAGATATTGGTGGATCGGGTATCAAAGGTGCACTGGTTGATACCAGGACAGGCATGCTGCTGGCAGCCAGATACCGCATTCCGACGCCGGTAAAAGCAAAACCGGTACCCGTATCTGAAGCGGTAGCCGAGGTGGCGGCTCATTTTGACTGGGGGGGATATATTGGCTGCGGGTTTCCATCGGCTGTAATTAGAGGTGTACCGGTGACTGCGGCCAATGTGCACGACAAGTGGATAGGTCTGGATGCGGCCGCACTTTTTAATGAGAAAACAGGCTGCAAAACGTGTGTGATCAATGACGCCGATGCAGCCGGTTTGGCGGAGATGGAGTTTGGGGCAGGATTTGATCGTAAAGGTACCGTGATTATCGTGACAATCGGCACCGGGCTGGGTACCGCTTTGTTCACGGATGGGAAACTATTCCCGAATGCTGAGTTAGGTCATATCGAAATCGACGGAAAGGATGCGGAATATAAGGCGACCGATGCGGCCCGAAAGCGCGAGAAAATGTCCTGGAAGAAATGGACCCGTCATTTTGACAGATACCTGTGCACTTTGGAGAAATTATTATGGCCCGAGCTATTTATCCTGGGAGGCGGGGTCAGCAAAAAGTATGAGAAGTTTGTGCCGCATTTAACGGTGAAGGCGGAGGTGGTGCCAGCCCAGCTGTTGAACAATGCCGGGATTGTGGGTGCTGCAATGGCTGCCCAATATTTACTTGTGGATGGCGGATGATGCTAAGCAAATTCGTTCGTAAGTAAAAATAAATCAACCTATCCACCATCTGGTTTATCCCCGTTTCCCCTTGACAAAAAACCTGGGATGCAATAATATGCAGTCCAACAATATGTCGTCGTGCGTCATATTAGGTGATCTTATGAACGTACAATCAGAATCCAATTCCAACCTTCCTCTCAGCGAGGCTACATTTTTTATCTTGCTCAGTCTGGCTGTAAAGCCGCATCATGGATATGCAATTATGAAGGACGTTCAATCCCTGAGTGGGAATCGAATAACGCTTGCTACCGGCACCCTGTACGGAGCCCTCAAACGGTTGCTTGAATTGGGTTGGGTCCTGCGTATTGATTCTGCAGAGTTTGCCGCTGCAGGCCGCAAACGTATCGTCTATCGACTGACTGAAATGGGACGGAGTGTACTGGATGCGGAAGTTTTACGGCTTGACGGATTGGTAACAGCCGCCAGGTCCCACCTTCTGGATGAAAATAAAGGCGGTACACAAGCTCCTGCATAATATTTCAGGGAGCATAAATATTAAAAACCA
Source organism: uncultured Chloroflexia bacterium (assembly GCA_963753725.1). Taxonomy (GTDB): domain Bacteria; phylum Chloroflexota; class Anaerolineae; order Anaerolineales; family UBA4823; genus CAVWDI01. Next base: position 10,404 of record CAVWDI010000033.1, read on the forward strand.
ATATTTGAATCCAACGTATTGGTTCTTTAAATTATTGGATCGCTTTTAACCCACAGCTGTTGCCGGAGGGAGCCGACATGATTGAACATATTTGCTTAAAAATATTTCAACTTGGGCTGTTGCTTTACCCAGCTGGTTTCAGGTCCAAATTTGCTGAAGAAATGGCGGAAGTTTTTTCAGAGGTTATCTCCGACACATTAATGAGCAGAGATCGGCGTCTCTTGATGATCTGCCTGCGCGAGTTTTCCGTAGTACCGTTCGAGGCATTTCGACAGTACTGGGAAGTGTATTGCGCAGGTTCCTCGAAAAGAACGTTATTCAAATGTAGATGGGAAGGTCCACTCACTCGAAAAGAATTAGCATTAGCCATGGCTGTATTTGTAGCGCCTGCTGTGGCTGTATTCGCAAAATATATTCCTTCTTCGATCCTCACAGTAACCGTTCCTCTGGTCGCAGTATTCCTGCTAGTCATGTTATTCGCCGGTCTGGTCAAGGGATTTCCGCGCTGGTCGCTGCCTTATCTGGGATTGGTGCTGTCGGCGTTCAGTTTCCTATTTTTGTTAACCAAACCATCGATTTATTTTCCACTTATCTCATTATCTACAAAGTTCAACCTGATAAGTGGGGTGAGAGCGAGCGCCTTATGCTGCAAATATTCTCGGCGGGCATGATGTGGCTGAGCTTATTTATTTTTATATTCCTCGTAATTGTTATATCAATTCTATTGAAAAGATTCAGGCAGTTTTATTGGCGCTTGCGTTGGGATTGGACCCAGGTTTCTTTTATCCTGTACAGCGGATCGATACTGGGATTGATCCTGTTGTTTGAAAAAAACAGCCAGGAAGAGCCTTATTTGTTCGCCAGCTTGCTGTGTCTGGCTGTTGGAGCCTGGTTGTATTTGCGCAGTCCTGAAAGTTGGCAGCGCCTTTTTGTGCTTTTAGCCGGGATCACGTTGGCGATGTTTGTCAGTTTTGCAGGCAGGTGGTTTACCGGTCCAAACCAGGATTGGTACACCTATTTCCTTCGAGGAACCCTCCAGAATGAGTTTTGGTTTGAAATTGAGTTGACCCTGCTCGAATGGGGTTGGTTGGTGTTGATTCTGCTTATCCCGGGGTTAATCGAGTCTCTTTCCTGCCCCCAACGAGCTTGAAACAACCTGATCAAATTGCCTTTTATTTTAAATAATTTCCGAGGTTGACTTTTAAGAAATGGCTGCAGGATGGCGAATCGCTGCAAATATAGCGCTGCTTTCTATTTGGTTCTGGTTTTACCGCCCGGTATATTCTTATTTGAGGGTAATTTTCACGCGTGAAGAATTTCGCAGCAACCAGGTAGTCCTCCTGTCAGTATTATTCCTGATATTTCTACAAGTGCGAAAAGGTGATTTACGCCCCCGATTAAACGAGCTTCCGCAGCTTTATTTCCCTGCTATTGTTTTGGTTTGTATTGGTTCAGCCTTATTCCTGGTAAACGAAAGATTCTTAGATATCAACACGCTCTCTGCCAGTATGTTTGCTTTGGCAAGTTACGGTTTGCTGGGTCTGTGGATGCGTCCACAACGTTGGAGGGAGGGATTGCCGGCGGCGCTGCTGCTGACCGGCGCACTGCCTTTCGGCGAGCACATGCAGACATTTATTGGTTATCCGGTGCGTATTCTAACAGCTGCTCTGGTTCGTGATGGGTTAGCTGTAATGGGTGTACACTCGATCGGTGTCGATACAATCCTGATCTTCGAAAATGGCTTCTCGCAGGTGGACCTTCCCTGCAGCGGGGTCAAAAGTTTGTGGACTGGCGGTTTATTTCTCATCGCGTTAACCTGGATCGACCGGCGGCCGCTCAACTTTCGCTGGTTCCTGGTCGCTACGCTATTTGCGGTTTTGCTGTTAGCCGGCAACCTTGGCCGGGTAGCCATCCTGGTTGTTGTTGGGCAGGTATTTGAATGGACCTTGTTGGCGGAGATCATGCATGTGCCGTTAGGCGTGTTGGGGTTTATTGCTGCCTGCTCTGCCGCGGTCTGGATGCATCAAAGAACGCCTGTTGTGAAAGACGAGCACAATGAAAAACAGGATGTATCGATTTCTGTTTTCCGTCCAGCATGGCTGGTACCAGTCCTGGCCGCGTTTGTTCTGCTCATGAGCCTGATTTATGCTCCACGAGGCAATATCGCTGCGGCTCATGAGCCGCCCAACTGGCATCTGCCTGACAGCCTGCAAGTGGACCCATGGCCGCTTGCGCCAGAAGCCATGGAATGGCTTACTCAAGTTGGCTCAGATTCAGCTGATCGATTTCGCTTCAGCTGGAACGACCAAACAGGTTCCATACTTCTCGTATCCAGCACAACCTGGCGCGCCCAACACAGGCCGGAACGCTGCTTTACTGTATATGGTCTGGAGGTGAACAATTCTCAAACATATCTGGTTGAGCCGGACTTTCCCCTGCGCACGCTCACCTTGGGTCAGGATCGCCAACGCGGTTTATTCTCCGCAGTTTACTGGCTGCAGTCCGCGGATCGTGTTACGGATGACTATGCTGTCCGAATATGGTCCGATTTAACCCCTGAACGCCAGCGCTGGGTGCAGGTCACTGTTCTTTTTGATGATACGAGTAATCCAATTGCTGATGATTCTCTTGCGCTATATGACATGCTGCGCCAGTCAGTAAAGCGCAGTCTTGAAGGAGGTTCCTGACCATAATGAATTTATCCCCTCAAAAAACCTGGCGAGACTATTTGGCTTCCGGACTTTTCTGGTCGTGGAACGTGATCTTTCTAGCTTTCATGACCCTTGGATTCGCGCCAAGGATCCTGCCGAATTTACTGGTTGACGTGAGCACGCGCATCGTGCCAATTCAGTTCCTGTTCTACGGACTGGTGCTTGCCAGTATCCCGCTCATTGCAGTGATCATCGGTTTTACCGTGCTGCGCGGGTCACCCATGAAACTGTTCGCTTTGGGTTATGTCGTTGAAGGTCCTTTGATGCTGTTACTGGTGGTGCGTTTCTTTGTCATCCGCCAGGCTTCTCCCGGGTTGGTGGCGCTGATAATTTTTGCAGTTCTGGGCATGGCAGCCTTCCTTTGGCACTTGCTTGATCCGCTGGTAGAACAACGCAGTTCATTCTGGAGGTGGCTGCATTTGATCGGGTTAACGATGATGGTGTTGACAAGCTTATATGCAGCCATCTGGATTGCATTCTATGCAGTGCCTGCCGCTGCTGAAACGGTTAAATGGTTGGGAGGCGTCCTGGGCGACCTGCCCAATTCCTGGGATGGGTTTACGCGTTGGATTCGCAATATATCGAGCGACGGGTTGGTCTGGGTGCCGTATGCTTTGCTCGGATTTATTCTTCTGATTTATACAGCTACGCTCTTTGTCCTGGCGCCTATTGCCATACCTGTGCTATCGCTGAAAGCCTGGTGGCACAGTTTGCAAGCTGCTGTAGTCCGGCCTGGTTGGCTTCGCCCTGCTGTTCTTCTCGCCCTGACCATTCTTGGAGCAGGGGCAATATTTGTGTTCGCTAATCGCCAGCCGCAGGTAAAGACATTCGAACTGCTGCGCGAACCACCGTCTACACACGAAGAAGCGCAGGCTCTTCTCGACCAGCAGAAATTTATCCGTTCGGGCTTACTTAACGCATATCTTGCTCCCTTCCGCTATATCAGCGCGGCTGGGGAAGTGGTTCATATCAACCAGATTTATCAGAACACTTTCAATCTAAACTTTCAGGAGGCGTTTGGGGTGCAGCAGGCATATGAAAGTGTAGCCCGCCCGCTGCTTTATACGCCTGTGAATGCCCAAAACCTGTCCAAGCAGCGCGATAACTTCGCTTTAGTTGAAGAACCGTTAGAAGCGGCAGAGCTGTACCAGAGCTTCTTCGATCAAACGATCATTGAGGGTGAGCGGGAGACAATCGTACGCGCCGCGCGCACTTCCTGGTCAGCCGACCAGGTGGAAGCCGCCTGGCAGGCTGTTGACGATCGTGAGGTGTATCTCCAAAGCCAGGAGATAAACGTGAGTGAACACGGTGACTGGGCTGAAATTGAACTGGTGGAGGTTTATCAGAACCAAACTTCGGACCGCCAGGAGGTGGTTTACTACTTCAATTTGCCGGAATCAGCTGTGCTTACCGGCGTATGGTTAGGCAACAGTGAGGATAGAGCCGCGCGCTTTGCTCCGATTGTGGCGCCGCGCGGGGCGGCGCAGGCGGCATATCGCAACGAGAAACGACTCAGGATCGATCCGGCATTGCTCGAACAGATTGGGCCGCGCCAGTACCGGCTGCGTGTATTCCCAATACCGCCCATACAGATGAATTGGAATGCTGACAATACACACCGTACGGTCGAAGAGGCGCAGCCGCTGTATTTGTGGTTGAACTACGCAGCAGTTGCTTCCCAGAATGCCTGGCCACTGCCTCATTTGGCAGAGAAACGGAATGTTTATTGGGATCGGGATACTAGTATGTCGATCAATGGGGCAGAGGCGAAAAGAGAAGGGGACACCTGGCTGCCAGGATCGGTCCCTATCAGCGAACAGGTAATTCAAAAAGCTCACCGGTTTGATTTGCCGGGTGAACGGACTGTAATCGCGCTGCCATCAAGTGAAGTCGAATTGCCTGAATTACCGGATAATTTGAAGATTGCTATCGTGCTGGACCGCTCGCGCAGTATGGCTGTCTACGCACAAAATGTTTCTGATACACTGGATCAATTGGAAGGTTTGATAGGACCTCGGACCGATACATACCTGACCTCTTCACCTTACCGCGGGGAAGAACCCTCGCTGGTCTCGTTAGGAGATTTCGACGCGGACGGCGTGGTGTATTTCGGTGGACAAAACCCTGCTGAGCTGTTGGATCAATACGAGCAATTGCGTGCAAACAGGGAATACGATGCGGTAGTGGTGCTCAGCGATGGCAGCGGTTACGAGTTGGGTGAGAGCCAGGTTAAGCTGCCCTCCCCCAGCGCGCCGGTCTGGATCGTACACATGGATGACGACGTCCCGCTTGGATATGACGACCCAACATTGGAATACATCCAGGCATCCGGAGGTGGGGTGGTGGGCGATATCGATTTGGCTCTTGAGCGCCTGGCGCTGTCACTTTCCACAACCTCTGATAATTACAATGGAGGAAAGGTTATCCGGGATGTTGTCGATGGTTATGTCTGGACGGTACTGCCAACCACTTTGGCGCGAGAATCCATCTCTGAACAGGAGTTCGGGAAAAATTATAGCGGGTTCGCGCCAATCGCCGCCCGGTGGCTGGTATTAGCGGACATCCAACAGCAGCGGGGACACCTGGAAGACTTGGATACGCTGGATGCGATCCACGCTCTGGCGAAGGAATACAATATCGTCACTCCCTACTCTTCCATGATCGTATTGGTCACGAGCGAACAGAAGGACCGGCTTGAACAGCTAGAGCAGTCTGATAATCGCTTCGAGCGTGAATACGAACCGGTCGGTGAGACCGTGCCTCTCAACCCGCTCCCATTAGGCGGTGTGCCAGAACCTCACGAATGGCTCTTAATGGGATTGGCAGCCGCGCTGCTCATTTACTATGCGTATACGAAAAAACTTGCTCCCCAACAGCGGAAGTATTTGTTCAAGCTGTAGATTTTCCAGGATACATTAAAAGAAATCCAATTCAACACTTTATCTATACTTTGTGTTGGTATTTTTGCCTCTGTTTTTATTCCACAATTAGCAGGTATTCAGTAACAGGGAATATTGATCCATAATTCGGATCATTTATAATGGTGGTAGTAGAAACATAGCTGATGATATTTCTTTAGAGGCTGGCAAGATTTATTTGGTAATTTAGAATGACACATCGAATTTACGGAACGATACGTGATATTAAACACGGCGGGTCCCCGCTCAAGGGTCTGAAAATAAAAGCCTGGGATGAAGACCCCCTGGTTGGCGATGATTTTATGGGGGATGATATTACTGATCAAAATGGTAAATACCAGATTAGGTATTCGGATATATTCTGGGACAAAAAAATACCTGGTCTATCGACCTACTTGCCAGATATCTATATCAGCGTGGAAATTAGAAACAAGTCGGGCAAATGGGTGCGCTTGGGGAAATCTCAAGTATTTCACAATCACGATTTGAGACAAGATCTAAGAATTGACTTCAATGTAAGTATCGAGCCAGTCATCAAAGTAATGACCAAATTTGATCCTGAAAGACACGCCTTTAAATTTCAGAATGGTTTCATTTTCAATCCGCCAGATATTGGACTGGATTTCAAGGAAATGGGGATGGGTTTCTGCGGAGGCATGTGCGGGGCTGCGCTGGAGCGCTTTAGACGCGGGGAGATGATAACAACCTCATCTGATACCCCTGAGCAAGGCACACGTTTATATGAAGAACTCTTCAAACGCCAGATTAAATCTTTAAGTCCGGTTGTCCTCGCGAGAATGTTCAACTTTCAAGCCGCGCCCAACCAGCTAGACGCCTTCCGGAAAGATAGCATCGGGGAACTGGCTAGAAAAGAGTGGCCAAAATTAAAAACTGAGCTGGATAAAAACCGCCCGGCCATCCTAGTGCTTATCCGGGCAAAAAAGCTGTTTGACAACCCTACAAAAAACCACCAGGTGCTGGCGGTAGGTTATGAATATGACCCAACCCGCAGCGATTTAACCATCTTTGAATATGATCCCAACGAAAGAAACAAAATATTGACCCTGGAGATGAACCTGGCGCTCCCGGATGGAAAATTATATTTTAAGGACGAAGTAAACAGGAGCACCCGGGGATTCTTTGTGAGCGATGCCGGGGGCACTGCCAGCAGGAAAATGAGGTTGTCGGCAGGATGAAGGGTTGAACCAAGTAAGATTTGAATATGCGGAGTGTTGAAGCGAGGCATCCTCGCCAACTTAAAAACCCCGCCCCGTGCAGGATTTCGCATGCATGGGGCGGGATTTTCGAGTGAGGAGAATGTAACTATTATTATACAGATGTAACTGAAATGGGAATGAAGTGGGGCTGAATATTAGATGAGAAATGTCGGTTTAAAATTTAGATTTGATTAAGAATAATTCAAAGACCGTTTAAATCGAAAAATTTCGGGGGTATCAATTCAATACTGATTTTAACTGTTCTAACAAGATAGGACCCTGGCGCAGGATGTACGGCTCTGCACCAGTGCAGTCCACAACTGTTGAAGGTCTTCCGCCCGGGCAGATGCCCCCGTCCAGTATGATGGGGATCTTTCTACCTAGCTGATCCAATACTTCACCCGCAGACAGCGCGTTGGACTGGCCCGAAAGATTGGCCGATGTTACCGCCAACGGTCCGGCAGCATTTAGTAAACGCAGCGCAACTGGATGGTCTGGTATACGCACACCGATGGTCGCAGTTGCTGACAGTGTATTTGGGAGACTTGGATTGCAGATAACGACCAGGGTTAAAGGACCAGGCCAGAATTTTTCCGCAAATTTGCGCGCATATTCTCCCAATTGAGAAGTTATCATTTCCAGGTCGGCAGGCTTTCCGATCAGGACCGGAATAGCTTTACTGGCAGGTCTGTTCTTTACGATATAAAGTCGTTCAATGGCACACGGGTCGTCCACCATCGCACCCAATCCATATACAGTATCCGTGGGAAACGCGACCAGTTCACCCTGCATAAGCGCATTCGCAGCAAGTTTTATGGCGTCTTTTTGTTTGGCGGAAATGATATTTGTTTTCATACTGCCTTCAGCGGTTCATCTCCCAGATCAGGCGCAGGCCATCCAGGGTTAACCAGGGTGCAACAATCTGGATTTTTTCGGTTTCATTGGCCACAATCTGGGCCAATCCGCCGGTGGCTATGACCTGCATATTTGATCCCAGCTCACTCCGGAAGCGGTTTACCATACCTTCAACCAGACCGACATAGCCGAACAACAACCCTGACTGCATGGCATGTTCAGTGTTGCGTCCGATTGCTGTAGGTGGACGTTTTAAATCAACCCTCGGCAGTTTGGCGGTGCGCTGGAATAACGCTTCGGCCGCAATATTGACCCCCGGCGCGATGGCACCGCCTAGATAATCGCCATTACTTGATATGGCGTCGAATGTGGTTGCAGTTCCAAAATCCACCACACAAGCCGGTACGCCGTAAAGTTCCTTAACCGCAGCGGCATCCACGATGCGGTCTGTTCCGACAGCGCGCGGGTTTTCGTACCGGATTCTGACACCAGTTTTAACCCCGGCATCCACAACCAGCGGCTCAAGCGATAGGTACCTGCGACAGGCTTCAATAAAGGTACCGGTCAGCGGCGGCACAACGGATGCCATGCATATACCGGTTAGATCATCTGGTTTATATCCGGCGTGGTTCAGCATATTTATGAACTGCAGTCCAAATTCGTCCGGCATACGTTCGTGGTTGGTGGCCAGACGCCAGCGTGGACCTAATTCCTCTTTTATATACAGTCCGAGCGTGATGTTTGTATTTCCGATATCTATCGTCAATAACATGGTGTTTTACCCTCCAGGTTAGTTACGCTTCCAGGAAAATATTATCGATCAGACGCGTTTTACCAATAAACACTGCCATTGAGAGCAGGGCGCATACTTTGATCTGTCCAGTTAATTCCAGAAGTGTGTCAGGATTCGAACAGGAGACATATTGCGGTTTAGCCAGTGGTTCGGAATTAAGGGTGGCGTTCATGATCTCACGGATCTTTTCCGCGCTGCGTTCTCCTTTTTAAAAATTGTCTGAGCGTTTGAAAGCGCTTTGAAAAGTATCGTGGCCGCCAGGCGTTCTTCTGGATCCAGGTAGGTGTTGCGGCTGGACATTGCCAGACCATCCGGCTCACGTACGATCGGACAGACCTTTACCTCAAGATCAAAGTTCAGATCACGCACCATCCGCTGGATCACAGCAGCCTGCTGGGCATCCTTCTGCCCAAAATAGGCTTTATGCGGCGCAGCGGCGTTGAATAATTTGGCGACCACTGTGGTCACACCGCGGAAATGCCCGGGACGGTATATACCCTCCAATGGGCGGGTGACCTCATCCACCTCAATCCAGGTCTGGAAGCCGTCCGGGTACATCTCCCCCGGGTCAGGCATCCAAACCAGATGTGCCCCATCTTCAGCCAGCAATTCGAGATCGCGGGTTGTATCGCGAGGATAAGCGTCCAGGTCTTCGTGGGGCGCGAACTGGGTAGGATTGACAAAAATGCTGACGACCACACTGGCGCATTCACTCCGGGCTGCTCGAACCAGTGAAAGGTGACCGGCATGCAAAAAGCCCATGGTGGGGACCATTCCGACCGGGGGAGATAATTCCCTGCGAGCAGAGCGCAGTTCAGAAATTGTTTTTACTATCTGCATATTGGTACCTTTGAATTATTTTTGAATAAAGCAGAGTTTTCGATCATGGCGCCGCTTGAGCCAGCTTTGCTTCATCCAGTTTGAGGTTTTGAGAATGTTGTGAGGCAAGCTTGGATTTGACCAGCTTCCATAAAGCGTGGTTGAGCGGGGTAGGGACACCTATATTTTCCCCGGATTTGACGATTTGACCGCAAATGGCGTCGATTTCGGTCGGAGCCCCTCTGGTGATATCCTGCAGCATCGAAGAGCGGTTGTTTGCGGTATCTTGAGCCACCTTTTCGGCGGCTACACTGGCGTCTGGATATGGGAGCTGAACACCCAATTGCGATGCAATGGAAGCCGACTCATGAGCGACTAGATTCATCAACTCATGCGCGGGTTCCAGGTTCAGCAGACCACCATTCTTGATGCCCAGGATGGCGGTCAGCGGATTTATGGCGGAATTGATCACCAGTTTGCCCCACATCAAGCCCTCAATATTCTGGACAGTTTCAACCAAAAATCCAGATTGACGTAAAACCCTGCTCAATTCTGCCTCGCCAGGATGGGACCCGAGTGTGATTTCCCCCTTTCCTGCCGGTCGTACCACACCCGCTTCGATAAGCGTCGCGCCGGCAGTCGTGGTTCCGGCTAATACGCGTTCACCTCCGAGAATATCCACCAGGGAATCGAAATTGCCCAACCCATTTTGCAGAGTCAGCGCTAAGCCGTCCGGGGATAAGCATTCGGATAAACGCTCTGCCGCGCTGCTTGTCTGCCAGGATTTGACCAATACCAGCGCTAAATGTGAATCAAGGAAGGCTTTTGGATCAGACGAAATCTGGACCTTGTATGTCTGGCTGCCTCCATCAGGGTCGAGCAGACGAACGCCATTTTTAGCGATCTTATCTATGGCTTCATCCCAGGTTCCCAGCATCTGAACGAGATATCCAGCTAACGATAAACGAGCTGCAAACAGACACGCCATGGCACCCGTTCCGACGATGAGTAAACGTTCATTCGATTTCATTCAGCAGTGACTCCCACTCATCGTCAGGCATATCGAAAGAATGTTCCTGGTCCGGAAACTGCTTATTTTCAACATCCGCCCTGTATTCGGAAAAGGCGCGTTCCATTTCAGCGTGGAAGTCGGCATACTTTTTAACGAACCGGGGTGTGAAGCGGTCGAATAATCCCAACAAATCATGGGTGACCAGCACCTGACCATCGCAGTGGGGACCAGCCCCGATACCGATCGTGGGTATTTCTAACCTTTCTGAGACCAATTTTCCTAACCTGGATGGTATCGCTTCGAGCACAATGCTGAAGCAGCCGGCATCTTCCAGGATTAATGCATCCTCGAGCAGTCTTTTTGCGGTCTGAGCATTGCGGCCCTGACCCCGGAACCCGCCTAATTGGTGCACGCTTTGGGGAGTTAATCCGAGATGACCCATGACCGGTATTCCAGCCGAGACGATGGAACGAATGGTTTCGGACCGTTCGCGGCCTCCTTCGAGTTTTACAGTATCCATACCCGATTCCTGCAGGAAGCGGCCTGCGTTGCGCACCGCCTCTTGATCGGATACCTGGTAGCTCATAAAGGGCATATCGCCGACTAATAAAGCGAAATTAACGCCGCGAGCGACCGCTCGGCAATGGTGCAGCATTTCTTCCATCGTTACCGGGAGCGTGTTTTCGAGACCCAATACCACCATGCCGAGCGAGTCCCCGACCAGTATCACATCGATCTCAGCCCGGTCGATACCCAGGGCAGTCGGGTAATCGTAGGCAGTCAGCATACTGAAGATTTCGTTACGCTTCTTCTTTTCCAGAAGCGTCAGTATGGTTACTTTTTTCCGTTTTGCAGGGGGGGATGGTGGAACAGTTGGTTTTGTTGACATGGTACTCTCCATTCGAGGTAGAGGCCAGCAGAGAATCGATGGCGGTTGAGTTGGTTATGCTGTTCTGGTCAAAATGATCCAGGCAGCAGGGTAATTATGCCTAAGACTTGTAAAAAAAACAAGGGAAAGCGGTATTAGATTTAAACCTGGTAACCCATCCTTTCTATATGGGGTCCAAATGTTTGATTTAGGGATGCCACCTGGTCATCGGTCAGTGCCTGGCGGAAACGGCCAATTTTTCCTTTATGGAAATGAAGGCCTTTTTGAGCCGAATCTTTGCCGCCTGGTCTGAATCTGTCGACGATTTCCAAAATGCTCTCCTTATCCGGATTTATCTTTAAGAACAGCAGCATTTGATAGATCTGTGATTCATAACTGGTCAACAGATCTTCGTATTTGCACTGAAAGGCCTGCTGGCACTGCATCCATTTTTCCCATATATGAATGTAATCGATCATAAAGTCCGAGGCGCTGTCGATATCTTTAAGATTTGAAAATGCGTTCGGATGTCCCTGGTCGACCCCGCGCTGTCCATATTCCCAGGCTGAAAGCAGCGCATCCCGGGGATCGCGATAGATATATGTGGGGAGCAGCGCTCCGGAGCGGATCAAGCGTAAAGTAAAATCCGTCGGACCGGCATGCGCCTTTACGCAGAATGTATTTCCTAACAGCGAGGGTATCATAACTGCGCTCAAACGCGGAAGTGTGAATGCGCCGATATTACAATTCACCTCGGTCAACACACGCTGCAGGTGGTAGCGTTCCCGGATTTTTCGGACATCTTGGAACCCGCTGGCGATCAATAAATCGTTGGTCAGGTTAAAAGAACCAACCCGAGCCAGCGCGCGGCATTCCAATAGAAAGGACAATCATATTTTTATTTTTCCTGTGCAACCTAGAACGGGTTTCTGCGTATTAATAATTATACGGTGAATTCTCAAAATATTTATTCTTTTATGATAAGATTCGGGAAGTGAGCGTAAATCGTATCAAGTATATTCACTTGATTTGAAACCATAGTGTACGAAGGAGGTTTTTGGGAAATGAGAAATGCAACTAATTTTTTAACAGGTTTTCTGGTTGGAAGTGTATTGGCCGCTGGCGTGGCGATCCTGTTGGCGCCGCAAGCCGGCGAAGATTTAAGGAACCAGATTCGTGATGGTTGTGAGCGAATTCAGAACGAGGTGAAAAAGGCATCCGAACAGAAGCGTATCGAAATGGAACAGCAGCTAGCTGAGCTGCGAGAACCGCGAAGGCCGGATGCTGCAGTATAAGCATTGTAAATTTTTAATTAAAAAGACCGGGAGCCATCTCAGCTCCCGGTCTTTTTTGTATTCGATTTATTTAAGGATTAATTTACCTAAGGGAAATCCCCGATATTTTACGGCTGAACGCTGAACTGGTAAGCAGCCTTCTGGCGGGTGAAAGGAGTAGTGCCTGATACTACCAGGATCACTTCGTCAACCCCACCTCCAATCAAAATCGGAATTGCGGCAGAATTATCATCCGACAGCTCGATATATTCGACCTCGTTTGAATCGCCAGCTCTGATCAGGCTGAGGCGGAAGAACTGGGGCAGTTTATTCTGAATGCGCACGAATCCATCTCCTTGCCAGCCGCCGTCATCGTCTTCAAAATCGCTGAAATATTCAATCTCTGGTATCGAAATATCATCCAGCAAAAAACCTTCCGCATTGACCGCCGCGTCGGTAACGTACTCAAATCGCAGTTGAACATTATCTCCGGCTAACTCTGAAATATCGACGGTCTCTTAAATCCAGTCTGGACCACCTCCGCTTTTACCATTGTATCCCCACCCATAACTGTTGCCGGATGGATCTTCGCCGGTCCCGGATGGTGTGGCGAGTATTTCCCAATTTTCACCGTCAGTAGAGGCTGAAAGGTACACGTAATCATAATCTTCTTCGATATCGTACCAGGTCCAATATGTGAGGCTCAAAGGTCCTGAGTGACCGCTGAAGTCGAAATCCTGTGTGAGGGTTGTGTTCAGATTCATCCGCGCGATTGGAAAAAAAGGCGAATGAACCCGAATAGGGTTCGGCGGGCAATATATCGACTTCCAGTGAGCCTTCGAAATTAAGTGTATGTTCACCCTGACAGTTGATTTGGATATAGTCAGCGCCGTACTGGTTGACGTCGCGCGTGATTTTTTCAGTGGGGCAGTTATTGATCGATTCTGTTTCGTGAGCGGAGGGCGCATTCGGGAAGTTGTGGTAGGTGAAACGCCCGTCACCTGCACCTCCATCCTGAAGGTAGTTTGCGATGACCCAATCTGCGTACACATCCTCCGCCTGTATTGGATCCCCCGTCAATGGATCGGTGATACCAAGCTCTTCTAAAACCAAGTTGATGCTTTCCATACCATTGGCCGTATGAGCGACAAGCGCCTGGGTGGCAGATTCGCCGAAACGGTCGAGAAAATAAGTAAAGAACAGGAAGGATGCGCCGTAGTGGGCGCGGTTCGTAGTTGGGTCACTGGACCAGCGTGTCAGCTGCAGGTCGGGATCGTCAGTATAAGCGTATTCCACACGACCCGTGCTGTACCCCTGTAAAAATGCGGCCAGTTCGGAGAAACCCTCATTGACCCACGATTCTTCGTTCAGGTCCCTGTACCAGTGGATCATGTGTTGGAATTCATGTGCCAGTACGCCGTAAGTAAACTCATCATCCAGATTGATGCGGTCAGCGCTGAGTAAAAACATCTCGTGACCGTTCGAGAATTTCTTTGCATCCGGCAGGTATTCATCGCCAGGTGAAAAATATCCGGCCACAGTACCGCCCAGGTCTTGAGCCAAAAGGATGTATAAATGGGGGTCGCCATCCACACCAGGAGACCACTCACTGCCGAAAAAAGCGCGGTTGGTGGGATAAATATCCTGCTCAAAAGTTTCAGACAATTTACTCAATTGCTTTTCATCGAAGTTGACCCCATCTTCTACCCAGAAATAAAGGTGGTCTGTTACATACTGCAGGGTGGACTGAACTTCATAATTCTGATTATTGTCGGCATTCAAGACCCAGAAGGATTGCTGGTCTCCAACCTCGAAGAATTTTTCTGGAGCAGCGCTGGTTCTTGACAAACCGGTTTTTCCTTCAAAACGGGCGGCAAGATCGAGCGGATCATTTTCAGGGATGATGGTATCCGCCATCGTTGAAAGGTCGTCGTTGATAGGGGGTTCCGATTCAATGCTGAGACCGGAAGAACCAGGTGTGGCGGATGCGGTTGGAATTTCTGCTGTGTTTGTTGGACGGATAACTACTGGCGTGCTGGTAGGTGTTGAGAACACATCAAATGAATAACTAACCTGGTTGTCTTCATAAAGGTTGAAGAAGGTGAACACACCCAAACCGGAAATTAAACAAGCGCAGCAAAAAGTAAAAAACAACAAGAAAGCAGCAACAATAATAATTATCAATAAATTTCGGTTCAAATTAAGATACTCCTTAAAGGTCCTCTGATCCGGGAATTGGATCCTCGAGCGGGCAGGCTAAAGTGGGCGGCATGGGTGAGCGCATTATAATGGATTTTAGAGCACCATTATTATCAAACACGCCAGTTGCTAACAGGCTGCCTTCTTCACCCGGGCACCCGACCACAAGGACGTCAGAGGCGTTTGGAAAGTTCCCCTGGAAATCTTGGACTGGCAGCACGCCGAATTTGCTCACCGGACCTACAACAAAAAACCCAATGTAAGGGTAGGTTCTGGGGTCAAAAGTTTCCTCATGGGCTTCTTCACCCTGGTAAGCGGGGAAGAACCTGGGATACATACCGCGCCCTACGGTTACCTCTCCACCCTGATCGATAAATTGATTTATGGTTTCCAATTGTCCATTGTTAAGTATATCCGAGTTGAAGAACTCGTGGATCAATGAGGAACTGAATTCTTGTGTGTAGCGAGGCTGAACAGCTTTTTCTATGACCGGTAAGATTGCTCCGATCAAGAACAATCCAATCACGGCTCCATAGAACCCAGGGGAGATCAGCAAATTTCTCTTTGCGTATGTTGATGGATCAGACAGGTTCATTTTCAGGTATTCAATATTATCAGGTATCTGGCGCCCGGAAAATTTACGGAAACAGCGGATGGAGACAAATGAAAGTCCGATACTGAAATATAAGATTCCTACCCAGTCGACCGGTAGGATGTAGCGCCCGCCCGAATTTCGGAATAAGGCGTTGACCGCAAAATATATAATACTCATAATGAGCGGCATTAATCCGACCAGTTTATTTCTCTTCCAGCCGATGCTGATCCCTAATGCGATGAAGATAATGTTGATGAGTATAGGTATCGTGGCTTGTTGTGGGAAGACGCCCAGCCATTTGCGCCAGTAAGGCATGCGGCGGATATAATTTTGAGCTGAACAGCATTCTTCCCAAAACAATTCGGGCGATTGATGACCAACAAACCCAATCATGCTGTCAAATATGCGCATGGTGGTAGGGAAGTAAATGACCGGTTGGATCTGGCTGTTAAGGTAGTGGGTGGTTATGAAGCCGATCACTTCTGAGGGATTAGCGCTAATAAATTCGACCGCTTGAAGCATGGCGGAGGATATAAATGTGTCCTCCGGTAAAAGGTAGAAAACCAGACCAATTGCCTTATAAAAGAACGGTATTGATTCAGGCTGCTCCTGTGGGGCAGGTTCTGCTGGAGTCGGCTCCACTTCCAAAAGAGGTTTGTCGGTCTGTTCTGCTTCAGCAGTTGGCACCGAGGGCGATTCGACGAAAGTCTTATAACGGGCTTTGATGACATCGAATCTGAAAGTGGGGCTGTCGATAAAAATTGTGCCGGTAATCTGGTAGTTCCTCCAAATCCAGGGTGATAGAACCAGTACGAAGCCCAGTAAAAATAACCCCATTTGTAGCAGCCATCTGCGAAAATTGCTTCTGAGATGGATAACAAACCCCGAGATAAAAAACACAACAATAATAAACATAATCGCTTCAAAGCGGATGAGCACGGACAGCGCCAGCACACCTCCGGCGACCAGCGGGTAAATGCTGGACTGGCGGTATTTCTTGAACCAGATCACCGTCAGCAGCGTAAAAAGCACGATCGTAAGCGTAGCCGGCAGGTCAGCCATTAACATTTTTGCATGTGATGTAGTTACGGAGCCTGAAATGGCGATCGAGTTTGCTTCTCTGAGCATGATAAGCACAGCAGCCATAACTCCTGTAACACGGTTGTGCAGTACGGTCGCAAGGAAATAAAACAATGTGGGCAGTATAGCCAGTATGATTACTTGAACAAAAACCACGCTTACATAATTTTGACCGCCCAATACATGAAGGAAAGCCACGAAAAGTGCGTGCAGCGGACGCCGGACAAATGGCGTGCCACCAAACACGAAACCCTCGCCTGCCAGCAGGAATTGCGAGGCGGAATCATACCCAAAAGCATCCGAGGCTGGATAAAAGTCATAGTTGGGCACGCGCGGAACGGAAATAAACCAGTTGGAATAAATGGGTATACTGAGCCAGAGTATGGTGGTTACCAGCCACAGCAGTACCCCGACGGATATATCCAGATGAAAAGGTTTTATGCGCCTGAGAAAGGCCGCGGATTCCTTCCGTCGGATAATATAGAGGAAAAGCCCCAAAATAAGCATCCCGGCCAGCCAGGCGATAAATACTTGCGTATCCAGGATGGGAGCGCCCAGGGGGTTTAAGCCGGTTGCCTGCGCTTCAGTTATCAGGATGTTTCGGGCAACCCAACTCCAACAGACAAAGATAAACATAATTCCCAGTAGCGAAACGACAAACAATTTATTAGACAGGATGGATTGGACCAGCCTGCCTTTACAGCGGTCATACACCAGGACCAGCAAAGATAACCCGCTGAGGAGCGTAAAAAATACAATGAGAGGGTACAGCCGCAGCAGGATAGCGTTTGTGAAAGGTTCGTCGATCTCTGGGATTAATGTGATCAAGAAAACACCGCTGAGAAAAATAAAAAGCAGAGCCAATGTAAAAATGCACCAGATTTTATCCCGATTGAAATAATCCCCCAGACGAGCGATCATGCCGCCAACTTTGCTTGCTCTAAACCAGGAAGCCAGGAATAAAATGGTTGACAAACAAATGGCAGCCAGGATAAAAAACAAAACAAAGATCCTGGGGAGCGAAATGCCGCTCAACAATCCACCTGAATTTGAGTACCCCTGCAGCAGCAGCGTTAACGAAATGATTCCAAAGATTGCAGCGGTAGCAAAGTAGGTGCGCCAGGCCAGCATCGAACCTGAACTATCTTTTTTGGTGGATTTTTCCTCTGTCATCCTGATAAGTTCTGTGTATTAAAATTTGTGAGCTATCGTTTTGTGTCAGATACATGGGCCGCTGCGGTAATCATTCCGAAAACCACCCACATATTTGGTAGAGCGAAGGAATCGTATGAGAAAATGACGACCAGGAATCCAACAAATCCCAATAAGCCGGATATCCCCCAGAATTTGTATACCATTGAGTTTGAAAACAGCAGGTACAGTGTACATCCAATTACCGCCATAATAAAAGTGGTGAAGGTTACCATACCCAGTAAACCGGTTTCAGCAAGTAAACGAGCATACAGGTTTTTTGGAGTGATCAAGCGGTTTCTACCCTCCACAGGGGTTATCTGGCGTATGATTTCCGGCTGCCGGTGGTAAGGTTGGTCAGGGAGCATTTTATCAAAAAAGAAAGCGTAATTACCCAGGCCAACCCCAAGCAGCGGGTATTCTTCGAAAGTGTTTACAGCTGATTGCCAATAGACAAAACGCTGCTGAAACGCAATAAATTCAAGATAGGTTTTTTTACCTGGAGGGTCTTCCGTCCAGTAGCGCCAAAAGCGGGAGATGTACCTGTTTTGAGATCCAACCATGCCCCCAATAATGGCGATACTGATAACAATTAAGGATACCTGGATGAGTCGTTTATTTTTAGCGCCCGGCTTATTTTCCCCTTCACCATGTGTGCGGTCAGGGCTGCGAAAACGGTACAGCAGAATGGTTATCAGGGATAAAGCTGCCAGAAGAAACAAACCCGTGCGCGAGAAAGTGAACAGCACGATTACCGCAGACCAGATCAGAAGCAACCATTCTATTGTGAGCCACTTGAAACGCCATTTAAATACAGTGCGGCCGGATATGACCGATCCAAGCAGCCAGGGAAGCAGTAAAAATCCGATCTGTTCGGCGAACCATTTTGGTTCGTATGTCAAACCCGAGACACGTGTCTCGAACAGCTTGCGGGTGGAGAATAAACTCTGTACCTTGCTGATCAGTTCGAAGTATGGTTCTGAATAGTAGAGGATATATATTGCCTGTAATGAGCCCCAAAACAAAGCGATTCCAAATCCAATATATATCCAGCGAAGCGAAAAATTGAGGTCAGACCAATCCTGGTTAATCATCACAATCGTGAAATAGAACGCACAGCCAATCGCCAGGGTGGCTATATTACGGATAAACCTCGGCGTTAAAGAAACGCCGCGCAGCGTCTCAATGTCGAGTGTATAAGCCGCGATTGAGCTGATCATCGCCACCAGGATAAATGCCAGCAGTGGCAGGAAAGTCCTGGGAAGGGGTTTTGTGAATAAACGTGGAATTAAAACCAGGATCACTAATATAATCAGTGGGTATACCGCCAGCGGGCGTACCAGGGTCTTTCCTCCTATCTCACCGGGGAAGAAAGGAAAGCTTGTCACAGGCAGGGATAGGAAAAGCAGCGCCCAGGCTGCTGTAATGAGTGTTTTATACAAACGCTGCCAACCAGACCGGGTCATTTTTTATCCACTGCCCTGGTGATCTTAACTAAACGCACCAATAAGTACACCAAAAGACCAATAATCCCGCCAATCAGCGCAAGTACTTGTGATGGTTGAAGGCGTTTGGTGGGTAAATGTTTGAGTTCTTCGACAACCAGATTGGGAGAAATCGCCTTGCTTTGCTCGAATACCAACTGGTATTGATCTTCAAGCAGTGACTGCTGTTCTTCAAGCGCGGCAGTTTCACCTTCCAGGACCAATGCTTCCCGCTCAATAAATTCCAGGATCTGGGTGATCCAATCGGTGTAGGCGCTGGCAGGCGCAGTTTCCGAGGGCAGCCCATCCAACAAGGCCAGCCATCCAGGTGAAAAATCGGCCGCGCCGGCTGCAAGCGACTCTATATACCACCTCTCATCGAGGTTAAGCGGTTGGTTTGATGCGGATTTTTGTGCCTCTTGGGTCCACTCCTGTAGTTCATCTGCTATGGTTTTTATCGTCCGCAGGCGAGAACTCGGCTTCACCTCTGTCCCTTATTGTGCCCTTCAATTCTTCATCGATCATGAAGGTGCGTAAAGCGGCCTGATTGGCATCAGATAAACTCTCCAATGTTACCTGACTCCAGGCGCGCACTGCATCCTCGACCAGGTCTGGGTTGGGTCCTTTAGCGATAAGAACTCCAGGTGCCTGCTGAGCGCCACTCGGCCTCAAGCATATCCCCAAATTGGTATGTGTCGATCCTTTCCCAATACGGGTCCGCAGATTGAAGCTCTTTCAGCGTCTTTTCAAGCACTTCATCCAGGAAAATTAGGGATTCCAATTCCGCCATCTGCCAGTTTTTATAATCATCAATATTGGAATATTTCGGTTTGGCCAGGGCGACAAAATTTAAATCCGTGTAAGCCCGGTAGGGGTTAAGGGCGACGAAAATTTGAACTCGTAGCCCTGTAAGAGGAGGGCAGCAGGTATGAGGCACCCCATCCTAGCAGGCTGCCGATGGCGAAATAGAGAAATCATCAGCGGCCACTGGTGAAAAATATCGTAAAGTCCTTCTCTAAGAGACCAATATTTCATAATTTACTTACCCAAAGGAAAAATGGGATTGCGCGATTGTACACTAGAAATTTGATTTATAAGAAAGGAATGTTCCCTGGGAAAATGGGTTTGGTTCAGTCCGCCGAGTGACGGGACTGATTTGATATCCAGGCTGCCGAAGTAATCAGACCGAACACGACCCACATATTTGGTATGGCAAATAAATCGTACGAAAATGCGGTTATGAGGAACGTAAAAATTGCACACAAACCCGCCGTGCCCCAGAAGCGTTCCCCCTTTTTGGGAGAAAGGAATAGATATAGCGCGCATCCCAGCACAGCCACCAGAAAGGCGATAAATGCAGCCAGCCCGACCGCACCTGTTTCTGCGAGCAAGCGCAGATAAAAATTCTTGGCAGTTATCAGACGAACTCGTCCTGGTTCAGGCGTGACCACCTGTAATACTTCGGGCGAATCTGCTAACGGCCGGTAAGGCAGCATGTCTTCGAAATAATATGCGTAGTTTCCCAGTCCTACGCCGGTTATCGGATAAGCATTAAAAGTGTTGTATGCGGCCTCACTGAAGGCTAAACGTGCATCAAAACCAAGATACCCGAGATAACCTGACAATGATGGGTTGCTGTTTTCCCAATAATCCCATATACGGGCGAAAAAAGTGTTCTTTGTTCCGACAAGGTAAATTGGGACCACAATCAACGAAATAATAATCGTTGTTTGAATTAATAAGCGAATGAATGAACGCAATTTATTTATACGCGGCTTGTTTACTAGCGGTTGTCCAGCGGTTTTATTTTTACGAGATTGGATGAGATATAAAAACCAGCCAAACACTGTGACCATTACCAGATTGAGCACACCAGCCCGGGAATAAGTGAAGGGTAGCAAGCATATTGTCCAGGTTAATAACAGATAATTCAATTGTAAACCAGCGCCCGTCCTCCAGGGAAATACGCTTTTTCCACTGAATACGGAGGCCAGCAGCCAGGGCAGGTATAAAAAACTGAGCTGTTCCGCAAACCAGTTTGGTTCGTATGTCAGACCCGAGATGCGGTTGTCGAAAAGATGCCTTGTGGACACGAACTGCTGGTAGTGCTCCATCAAATTAAACCAGGACTGGTTGAATTTGATGATATAAACTGCCTGCAAAGAACCCCATAATAAGGCAGCCGCCAATCCGGCGTAAAGCCAACGCAGTGAAAAATCCAGTTCCTTTTTGCCGCGCGGCAGCAAACTGACCGTGAAATAAATGGCTGTTCCGATCCCCAGGGTGAGAAGTGTGCGCAGCACTCGTTCATAGACTGGTATCCCCAGGACTGGTTCGATGCCGCGAAATATTGATATTAAAGAGCTAATCACGGCTGCCAGCAGAAATGGCATTAAAGATAAAAACGTTTTTGGAAATGAGCGAGAGAGTAGTTTCGGGAGGGTATAAAAACCAAACAGCAGGATAAGCGGGTAGAGCGACAGCGGTCTGACAAGCGCTGCGCCGCCAAATGAAGATGGAAAGAAAGGGAAGTTGGTGACCGGCAAAAAAAGGAAGAAGGATGCCCAAATTATCTTGATGAACGCGTTGTACAAAGCATCAAGTTTACCCGTTCCCACATTGAGCGCTATGGGACTGACGGTCAGTTTGTCTAAAGCGTAACTTTTATCAACCAGAGAGCGGTCCATAATAATAATCCAATTGCTCCGCCCACGAGGATGATCAATCCCATGGGCCGGACTGCATATTTCTCTATCGATCGTTCACGGATCTCTTCCACGACCAGATTGCTGGAAAGGCCGTAGCTGTCATTTGAAGCCTGCGTATAGCGCGTAAAAATATCCGCCTGTTGTGCGTTTAAAAAATTTAGTTGGGAGGCCAGGGATTGGATTTCGGTTTCGGTTGCGGAACTGACCTGCATTATCCAATCCTGGTATTCAGCGGCGCTCGAGCTGTGGGGGATTATTGGGATGAATTGGTACAACCACTCATTCTCAGAACCTGCGCCATTAAACAGTGTTTCAAGTTCCCGGCGAGCGTTGTCATCCAAACTTTGATTTATGGAGGGGTTGATATATTCCTGTTCCCAGGCATACAGGTTGTCCTGGAATTGGGTCAGCTCTGCAATCTTCATCTCCATTATGATTTGCCTGGCCACGATTTCCTGCAGCTGTGTATCGAAGACGAGCGCATTTTGAGCCTGCAAGGTAGCGCCTTTTAGTTCATCTAACACAATGTTATGCCATGTAGTAACCGCTTGAGCCGCGCGTCGCTGGTCAGCTACCTTCAGCCACCAGGCGCCATTTCCCGGCATTGCGCCAATTGACCTTGAGCATCCTTCCCAGATCCGCTTCGCTGACAGTGGTCCAAAAATCATCTTCTTTCTGTAATTCGGCAAGCGTCTTTTAAATCAGCCAATCCATCTGGATAATGTTGTTAAGATTGGCCATTTGCCAGTTTTTGTAGTCATCCGGATTGATGAACTCAATATCTGCATGTTCAGCGGCATTACGGTCTTCCAGGGCACGGTACGGATTAATCCCGACATAAATTTCCTTTGAAGCACGGTAATTCGTCGGCCAGAAGATAGAAACGCCCCATCCAATAACAATCCCGGCCAGGCAAAAAGAAAAGATTGCCGGCCAATGATGTGATGTTTGTAATACTTCTTCTCGTACCGAGAGTTCGTAGGTCATTCCGTATCCGGTTCTGGATGGTTAAATTGGGGCCAATATTTTCTTCGGTCCAAAATCGCCAGGGTGAGGGCTCCAATCAACAGCATGATAATAAAAACCGTATTTGCAATAAATGGGGATGTGTGCAGCAGCACGAAAGCCAGGCAGCCGAGGGCAAGCGCCGCAAAGTGCATGGTTAGAACTGCCCTGCCTGATCCAAACCCAAATAATTCCAGGCGGTGGTAAGTGTGGTCGAGAGCCGCCATGTAAATTGGTACTTGGCGACGGAGCCGTGAGATGACCACCAGGAACATGTCAAAAATAGGGACACCGAGCAGCAGGATAGGAACAAACCAGGAGGAAAATTGATATGCGCCTTCAGGGACATAAACAATCGCCAGACCAGCAAGGAAAAAGCCTAATGTCTGTGCGCCAGAATCACCCAGGAACAACAGCGCGGGCGGTGAATTAAAGAAAAAGAGTCCGATACAAGCTCCTAAAAGGATTGCATTTTGCTGGGATAAAATTAATTGTCCGGATATGAGTGTCATCAGCATAAAGAATGCGGCAGTTATGGCAGCCAAACCCACTGCAAGACCGTCCTTGCTGTCCACGAAGTTCATCGCGTTTGTAATACCGACGATCCATACTACTGTAATAAACCAATCCAGGAAAACCTGTAAGTTCTGATCCAGGTAGAATGGCAATTCTGGGGATTCGAATACCTGGATATATACACCTAATTTAATCAACAAGAAAGCCGAAAAAAGCTGTCCTACGAGCTTTAAAGGCACTTTTATGTCTTTCCAGTCGTCCCACAGGCCAAAAAAGAAAACAGGCAGTGATGCCAAAAAAATTGCCCTCACTTCCCAGCTTGCGAACGTGTTGATGATAATCCCGGAAACGAAGAGTGTTCCGATTAGAGCAAAGCCGCCGGCAATGGGAGTCGGTCTGGCATGCCGTTTATGCGGTTTTGATCCGGGAAAATCGATCAGTTTAAAACGTGATGCAAGTTTCAAGCCGATGAATGCGAAAACCATCATAACCGTCAGTGATACCAGGATGGCCAGAAACAACGAAACGGAAGGCAAAAAAGTTGGGATCATATATGAGCCTTTGGATACAAACTATTCTCTATGGACTCAAGTACCTTGCGGTGATTGTGGTCTGCGTGAGCCGATAAAAAAACCTTTGCGAAAGGAATTAACCCCAATCGTCAGGATAAATTTTACGAACATCGCCAGATAGTACAGCCAATTGAAGAGGAAGAAATAATCTTGAGCAAAATTCTTGCGATAGTAAAGGTAATATGATTTATGCCATTCGTAAATTGAGCGATACGGATGCACGTGGGAACCTCCCATGCTGCCGAAATGCACAATCTGAGCACCCGGAACGTAGAATACTTTCCACCCAACTTCACGTGCGCGGAAACAGAAGTCCGAATCTTCTTGAAAGGCAAAAAAGCGTTCATCTAGAAAACCAATCTGGTCGATAATTTCTTTTCGGATCAGCATGCATGACCCGGAAACGCCCGCAGCCGGATGGGTCTCATCTTCGTCTTTATAATTCATCAGATACTGGCCAAAGAATTTGGAATCAGGGAACAGCGCTGAGAATCCGAGGAAGTAAGAAATAACTGCCCAGGGTCTCGACTTTCCTCGACGGCAGGGTGCTTGCAGTGTGTGGTCTTGATTTAGCACTTTGGGTCCACAAATACCCACTTCGGGGTTCTCATCTAAAAATTGCGCCAGATGATCCAAAGCTCCCGGAAGGATGATTGTGTCCGGATTGAGCTGCAGCAGATAGCGACCCTGACCCACCCGCAAAGCCTGGTTCATGGGTTTAGTGAAGCCCTCATTTTGGGGATTCTCAATTATTTGAACGTCTGGAAATTCACCCTGGAGCATGGCCGCGGTCCCATCCGTAGAGCCGTTGTTAACTACAATCACATCAATATTGGATTGGGTGTTCTTGTAGAGTGATTGCAGGCAATTGCGCAGTAAATCTTTTGCCTGGTATGTGACGATGCACACGGATATATCGTTTGCCTTCATTTTGTCTCCAGGACTTGCCTGTATACGTTGAGCGCGGCTTGAGCGTTCGCTTCCCATGTAAATCTTCCCGCGCGCTGGGGTCCGCTCCTGGAGAGCTGTTTCTGAAGATCCGGATTTTTTAGCAGGGAGCGCATGGCTTGGGTAAGAGCGGCCTCATCCTTGGGAGGGACGAGAATACCGGCATCTCCTACATTTTCTGGCATGGAGGATATATCTGTGGTTATGGTGGGCGTCCCGCATGCCATGGCCTCTAAAGGCGGCAGCCCAAAACCCTCGTAGACAGATGGATAAACAAAAATCTTAGCGAGGTTGTAAATACCTGGGAGATCTTCCGGCGGGATATAGCCGGTGAATATCACCTGTTCCTTTTTAATTCCGAGCTCTTCTACCTGTTTGAATACGTCTTCGTACATCCATCCTAGCTGCCCGGCGATGACTAACGAAATATCCGTACCATCTCTGGTGAGATTCTGGAAGGATTTCAGCAGCAGTGTTAAATTCTTGCGCGGTTCTACTACGCCAACATGCAGTATAAACTCCTGTGGAAGGTTATATTTCTCACGAATGTCCTGTAGCAGTTCTTCATTGGATATCACTTTAAATTCATCACTAATACCCAGTGGAATAGCAGTAATTTTATGGTCTGGAACACCCACTAACCGAATGGTGTCGGCTTTTGTGTTGTTAGATACGGTAATCAAAGCGTCCGCTTTTCGGGCGCTTACACGGATCGCCAGCGGGAAATAATAGCGTTTAAAAAATGTGTGGTAATGAGGGTATAAGAAGAAGGTCATATCGTGAAATGTGACCACAGAAGCGCAGGGGAGCGAATACGGTCGCGTGTAATGCAGGGAATGCAGCAGGTCAACGCCTGAGTCACGCACTTCGCTGGGGAAGGCGGTTTGCTCCCAAAGCAGCCTGAGGGCAGGATTTTTATCCGGGAAGCAAACCCAATCTAGCGCATCCTTTTCAGATGTATTGATTTGCTTCTTTCCCAAATCATGGGCAAAGACGATGAATTTATACTCTGTGTGAAGGGATACAAGCGCGCGGATGAACTGGATTGTGTAGACTCCCGCTCCGCCGGGTTGAGGCGGCAGTGCGGTGGCATCAATTCCAATTTTCATGTTTATCTGTCAGTTCGATACGATCCAATCTCAATTTACACCCGCATTAAATACCATTGGATCATCCTGCCTGTATGATGTATAAGCGCGCGCAAACCCTGCTCTGTAAAGACACCTTTCGCCCTGGAAAAACTTCCAATCAGTCCTGATGAAGCTTGGACTTTGGGTGGATAATCTTCTAATAAATCGAACTCTGGAATTCTTCTGGTCTTTCCGGCTGAGATACAGGGGTAATATTCACTACGGATAATATCCAGGGTGAGTTGTGGACTCCCGCCCCAGGTCAGCACTGGAGGGATAAGTTTGTGAAGTTGAAACAATTCCTTATCGCTAATCACCCTTCTGTCCTGGACTACCTTTCGTTCGCGGTATGTACCTTTTATTGTCCGGAAAAATTTTATCCAGGCCAGAAAGGTTCCTTTGAGATGGTCCCAACGACCGGTGAATAAATAAGCAAACATTCTGGCGCCATCTTCAACCAGATATAGAAAAACGAAGTACATGAAATAGGGAGGACTGAGCAATTTCAGCGCAAACCGCAGCCTGCCATATACCACCTGTTCAATCTTGGCGGGTGAAAGCGCGCTATTGTTACCGTTCGTTTCCCGACTGCCGAGCGCGTGGTAACCAACCGCCGCCGGGGCGGTAGGAATCGAATAACCATAAATGCGGGCACGGTAACACCATTCGCTGTCTTCGTAATAGAGCGGAAAACCCTCGTCAAAGGGACCGATTTCATTGTATGCTTTCGCTGAAATTAATGCAGCCGCGAAACATGCCGAGGGGACCTGGTCCAGACTATCAAATTGTCCCAGGTCAAGGTGCCCAAGCCCCAGATCGGTGCCCCATGATATGGGTCCAACATAATTCCCGATGCCGTTAATAAAGGCGGGCGCAGCGCTTAACAGAAGTTTTGAAGCAACCGCCGCGCAGTCAGGATGTGCGTTTATGATCCTGACCATCTCAGAGGATGCAGAGCGCTCTAATACCACGTCCGGATTGAGCATCAAATAGAGTTCTCCATGGGCAGCTTTAACGCCGGCGTTAAGAGCATGAGCGAAAGGTCCTATGCTGTCCAGTTCTACGATTTTTATATCCGGATGGTTTTCTCGCAGCCAGGGAACCGTGTTGTCGGAGGAAGCATTATCCACGATGACTATTTCGAAATCTTTGTAAGGTTTGAGTGCGGATGCTGGCGATGCAGTCCGCCAGCCATGCCTGGCTGTTGAAGCTGACAATGATTACGGATATCCGGCTGTTGCGTTGCGTGGGAACCGGGTGTGCGGCGCTATTTTGATTTTCTCGAATGAGAAGACCGGCCTCTGACAGACAGGCAAGCACAGCAATTCGTTCCGCAGGAGTTCCAATTGTAATGGATTCGACAATCTCGGAAATATCCTGTTTGTCCGCTGATTGCCATATTTCAAGAACAGGTCGGTCAACGATAATGCTCCCGCTTCCAGGAATCGAAAGAGACAGATTCTTTCCGGTTTTACTCTGCGTCACATTCGAGGAGATTTGGTAATAAATCATTGTCTGATGTTAGTCTCGCCGCTTTCGTTCTTAGGATTTTTGCAAGTTCCAAGCCAACCGGTGGAAATAGATACACCTGCAGCCAAAAAAATGGGCGATGGTGGTTTGCGGCTGTCAATAACAAATCACGGAAATCCAGGATTGGATTTCCGTGCTGTAAATCGTTTCAAAGACAAATGAAGAGTAGTTATTTTGAACGGTTAAACTCAAAATTCTTAACAAACTGTTTGATTTTTTTGCCTGTAGAACCCAGGAGATATGGCCCTAACAGGCTGTGATCCAGGACTTTAATAATTTCGTCTGCATTGATTTTATTTTGACTTTGAATGATCTTACGTTTTTTGAGCATTTCCGGTAATCCGCGCAAGGCGTCAAATTTCGCCTTCCAGACAGCTTTTGTATGACCATTCAATGTGTAATGGAGCAAATAGAAGCAGTTCGCAATAATATGGGCAGGCAGGTATTTCCAAAAATAAATCCCAGGCATGTTCTTGAAGTATGTCCACACCATATTTCTTTGTGTCTGGTAGATGGTAATGTTCCCTTCTCCTCCAAAACTCGCCGAACCAATATGCGTTACTTGCGCCCCAGGTACATACAAACAGCGTAAACCCGCCAATCGTAAACGAAATCCTAAATCAACATCTTCATGATGGCTGAAATAATCTGAGTCGAATCCGCCTACTTTTAAGAACGATTCTCGATCATAGAACCCGGCAGCCCCACAAGGGCTGAAAACTTGCTCCGCGCCTGTCAGAGAATGTTCAATTTTCTTATTCAAATCCCGGTGCCATGCGGAAGCGCTCGTATGCAGGATATCGCCGGTGCTTTCCAGCAGGTTTGGATAATTAGCTTGAATCAAACAGGAGGAGAAGAATAAATGCCCCCGCTTGTTTTGAGCAGCCTGGACCAGGTTTTCTAACCAATCGGTATGCGGAAAGGCATCGTTATTTAGAAAAGCCAGCCAATGGCCTCTGGCCTGATTGGCAGCATGATTATTTGCGGCCGCGAATCCAAGGTTAGATTTCAAATAGATCGTTGTGACCTCCGGCCAATCAGTCTCAATCCCTTCCATGGAGTTGTCTTCGGAGGCGTTATCAACAACAATGACCTCGAAATCCTGGAAGGTCTGGTTCGTAACTGCATCCAAACAGCGTGGGAGTATTTTATCCCCGTTCCAATTAAGGATGATTACCGCCACCAAAGGTTTGGAGTAGTTTTGTTCAGATGCCATTAATTATTTGTTGGTCTATGGATGGGGCCTAACAAAAACCAGCAGCGCTTTTTATGATGGGGAACAGCTGTTGAAATAAAAATTGCTTATACTCGGTTAAAGACATTGAGTTTTATCAGCCACCAAAAATTTGACAAATGCAAGTTACCGTTTTTGATGAAGGTTTTTAGATTTCCTGTATTGAGAATGGCCCGTTTTATTTTTTCAATCCAGCCTTTTGAAAAGGATTGGTTCGTTTTTGGAACCGCTTGGTCTTTCGTTTTGGGAAGGTGATCTGTTGTAACTCCTGGTGAGTCATTTGTACGATCAAGTACGCTATTTATCTGGCTCATCCACTCTTCCTGCAATCGTTCAGATGAGTATTCTTTTTCCACCTGCGCCCGGGCGGCTTGACTGATTTCAAGGCGTAAGTCAACGTTTTCAATGAGTGTTTTTATGGCCAAATACCAGGCTTCAGGATCGTTCGGGACCAATAAACCGGTTACCCGATCCTGTATACAATTTGAATACACTTCTACGTCAGAATAAATTCCAGCGATATAACTAGCCGCATACTCGCGGAATTTGTTATTGGTTTTCGATAGGTGGAAACGATCATTGGTTAGAGGAGCCAACCCGATGTCAAAACCCATGCTGGAAAATTGATGTAGAAATTTATCGTAGTTGGAACTGAATTTTCGGAAGCGCACATTCGGGTAATTGATAAACTCTGAAGGTTTGAAGCCCCAGAAATACATCTCTACATCCTGGGAGTATTCTTTCAGTAGTTGAGACAGCGCCTCGGAAAAAATTGAGGCCAGGCGATCTTCACGCCGGCTGGTTGCATAGACGATTTTTACAGGCTTACCCCTCTTTATTTTGGGAAGGGCTCCGAGCGTTTCCCATTCAATCGGCGGGGCAACCAATTGGATGTGCCCATTATATTCTCGGATAATCTCCAATAACGGGTCCGAATAGACCCGCACTAAACTGGCAGCGGTTAAATATTGTTCAAGTAATTCAAGTCTTTGTGGAGCGCGATAGTATTGTCCCATCAACGGTATCAGCTGGGACTTCGAAGAGATTGTCGTCGATATCATATATAAACGGGATGTTTTTCCCCAAAATCAAATCGAGATTGTGCCGGTACCTTGGTTCCGTATTCCGGCAGAATAACACGATATTTGACCAGTAAATATTGGCATTGGAAGGGTAGTTTTCCAATGAAACCCGGAAGTGGATATGACCTTTTTTTTGCAGAGCCATCATGGGTTTAACCACGTTCATAAGGGTGGAAGGCATAATGCCGGGCAGCATTGCTAACACCCGAGGTGAAGGGTTATTCATATATCAGTCAGCTTTTACAATCCGGGGAAAAGTTGTAACCAATAAAAGGTTTTGTGGATTTTCGTCCCAATCCGAGCAGCGCGTAGTTCTGCCATTCATAAATGCGCAGTGGGACATCCAGGTCTTTTGCATAAACTCGGATTTGAAAAACTCCCATATTTGATTTGTGAAGGGCAGGAAAAGCCAGAGATACCGGTCCCATATGGTTGAGAGATTCAGCCTGCACCTTAGCCTGGGCTACAGTTTCATTTTGCGGGGATTCAACTTCAACGCTGATATATCCGGAACTTGGTATGAGGTCGATCACCGGCGCAATGATTAAGCCGCACAGACCTGCTTTCTCGATTTCGATTTCATAAGTTAAGTGTTCAATTATCTGCAAGTTCGTACTGGGCTGCAGCCGGTAGCCTTTTAAGGAGGGGATAAATATGCGGCTGTCATCCAATAGTTTTTGGTAAGCGGGCGGCAGTTTGTCAGAAAAATCGGGTTTTTCTACAACCCTGTCAATCATCTGGACTGCTTTTCTGCTGCGGAATGCATCTAACTGCCTGGCGGTTTCGCGTGCCGTCAGCGTTAGTTTGCCCAGTTTTTTATATTCTTCCTCCAAATGCTCAAGTGAGGTCTTTGTAATAACAAGTTCGTTTTCTTTCTCCTGTATATTAAAATGCCAATTCTTAGAGTTGTAGCGCAGCTGATCAATTTCCATTTTTAGCGCTTCGCTTCTGTCCATCAAGCGCCTTTGAGTCATCCAGGGCGGCTCGAAGGTATCCCTTTGATTAATGTGTTGTCCCGGTTCTTTTTCTGGCCAGGAATCTTTGACTGCATAAAAGTTGTAAACGATCTGGTCACAAATCCCGGGTTTTTCTCTTCTCAATCTTACCTTTTGTTCTTCATCCAGCAGCAGGTGAGTGGGCGTATAAAAATGCTCCATTTGGTAACAACGCAGATCAACCCCCTCAACCGGTTCGATGATCAGTGACGGATTTTCCCCTTCATTTGGGAAACGTATAGGATCGTTATAGACAGGAGCTTTGACCTTTGTCCATGCTTTCGGGGTTTCCTCATTGAAGTGATAAGCATTTAAAGAATACTGGTATGTAATGCCAGGCCACGAATAGGATGCCCTCATCCAAATTTGAGACTCATGTTTGCTCAGCCGATAGATTTCTTCAATTGGGGTTACGATATCTCGAACTCGTTCCAGGGATTGATCAAGGAGTACCAGGTCAATTGAATCGCCCGCGAAAGGCAGTGGGTGGTTTATGTCCGCAATAACATGCACACCCGGATATGCTTTTTCATCAACCACAATGAACCCATCCAGAGGACCCTGCAGACGCCCTATGCTTAATTTTGTTTTTACCGGTTTTTTGTCAAGCACCGGTTTTTCAACCGGTGACAGTATTCGCCGTTGATCCGTCAGCATGGTATTTAATAAATCAAGCCACTGCATCTCCACCAGTTCCTGTCGGTAATTACTTTTAACAAATTTATAAGCCGCTTTTTTTATTCGATTGCGCAGGTTTTCATCCGAAACTAAACGGGATAAGGCTTCAAACCAGGCATGGGGTTCCTGGTTTACAAGCAGACCTGTTACCTCATCTTCAACACAAGAGGAATAAACCTCCACATCTGAATAGACACCGGCGATACGACATGCACCGTAGTCCCTGAACTTGGTATTGGTTTTAGAAAGATTAAAAGGCGTAGGATCAAGGGGGGCCAGACCAATATCAAATTTCTTCAATGCGAGTTGATAGACGAATTGATCGTAATCCTGGATAATATCAATCAGATAAGAAGCAGGATGATCTCTGAACATTTCTGGAATTTCACCCCACCAATACATTTCAAGCAGTCCGGGATGTTTATCAAGCAAGTTTAGCAGATCGTCAGCAAACAATGGCAGCAATGGGTCTTCATTGCCGCGGCCTGTCACATAAGTGATGCGGATTTTATTTTTTTCTGGCGGTTGAGGATCAGGGGGAATCAAGTTGAAATCGATGCATGGCGTTACAAGCGTTACGCGGTCGTTATAGGGTGTTACAACTTCCCGCAAATATTCACTGTATACTCTAACTGTGTCGATATTGGTGAGATATCTCTCCAGCTGCTCGATCCGTTCTGGTCTGCGATAGCGTTTTGCGTAATGCAGTTCTAACGGGACTTCCCAAAAGTTGTCATCAAGGTCATATGCGGTTGGGATGTCCCTAGCTGTACATTCATTTAATATCCAGCTGTAAACCGGATCGCTGTTCCGGCAAAAAAGTACCATGTCACTGGTTAATAAATGTTGAACGGACACCTCGGATTCCAGCAGGTAGTTAAAGATTATGTATCCTTGCCTGGCCAATTTTTTTAGCGGCTTGATGATGTAGATCGTTGCGGAGGGATAAACCACTGGCAGGATTAATAATCACGCGCGGCGGGTAGTTCCTGAAACCTGGATACATTTTATTCAACCTTGTCTCTTTAGCGAATTTAGCTGTACCATTCTCTACAATACAACTGCTCTCCCCGTAACTGAACTCCGATCATACGAAGAAAGCGGCGTATCATGCGTATAACTTTATGTTTGGGCGGCGAGTTCTGATATAGACTGAGCAAAGTACCCGGATTGGTGTCTTTCAATGAAAATTCCAATCGAAACTCTTGATCTTCTGAATTAGTTATTGGCGTAAATCTGAGTTCAAGCCAGCCGGTATTAAAATGTTTCATATTCTTTGAAATCGCCCTCAATTCTTTACCGTCGGGAGCGCAAACTTTTAAGGATAAGTTTTCCTGACGAGGCGCGTTTATTTGTTTCAACGAGCACATCAACTCCGGTCCAATGCTGCTGCTGTGGGGTGAAGTCGTAGATAAGGCCGGCTCCGATTGGCATGAGGCTGGTCGGATGTCCGGTCGGCGATTTTCCTTTTACGCTAGAATCAGGGGAAGAGATTTGTATACCAGTTGTTGGTTTTGTCAGATACATGATCTGACGATCACTAGCGTTTAGATCGAGAGCCAGGTTATACATTCTGAACAAATCATTTGCGGTACGATAATGGTGAAGTTCCAGACGTCCGATTTTGCGCCCATGTTCTGCGATTGCCGCTCTCTTTTTCCTTGAAAGCGAAAGGGCGCGTCTTATTCCGTCTGCTAAATCTTCGACCGAGGTTCCATGACATAATATGCCGGAAACGTTGTCAATAATCAGTTCAGATACACCGCCAACTGGAGTTGCAATGACCAGAATCCCGGCCGCAAAGGCGTCTTTGATCGATCCGGGAAAGCTTTCATATTTGGATAGACTGACCAGGATGTCAACTTCTGAGAGCACTCGATCTATATCCTCGGTAAACTCTTTAATAAATACACAGTCGCCTAAGTCCAATGATTGAATAGTTTGCTTACACCGTTCCACATAATCCGGGAAAAAATGTGTATAGCCGAAAAAATTAAACTCGAAATTGAACCCTTCCTTTTTTAGCTGTCCGAGCGCTTCAATGGTTTCAAGCTGCTGCTTACGTTCTTGAAAAGTGCCGGTTGCAATCAAACGAGGCTTTTCACGGTAATCTACTTCATCTATTCCAATGGTATTAAGGTATTTTGTCTGTCCTAATTGAAATAATCCTTCGGTAGCCGTATCCCGCGAGACAATTTTTTGCGCGCCCAACAGGTAGCTCCATCGTTTTGCATACCGCAGGCAATCCGATTGCACGACATCGCAATGTTTAAAACCCGGTTGACCTGAAGCCCAGGCAAAATCATCCTCTACGGCATAGAGCGTGTTCACATGCGGGATCCCCATTTGGGTACAAACCTGACCGAGAGAGGGGATGAATGTGACAGAATGGACCAGCGCCGGATTGCAGCGCTCGAACAACGCCTGAATCTGATTCCTCTCCAGCTCGCTGTCGAACTCCTTCGGGCTGCGTGGTTCGGTAAAACAGGTGTATTCTACTGATTCAAGTTGGATGCCTTCTTCCTTCAACACACTACTTACATGTACCCCGGTTTCTGTATCCGCCAGCACAGAAGGGATAACCACAATTGGCTGGATACCGTAATTCTTCATCAGTCTCAAACGGCGCCACAATTGAATTTCTGCACCGCCGTAATGAGCGGAATGCAAAAAGTACATTACCCGCGGCAGGCCATCATCTAGGCGTTTGGTTCTGGTTTTGGAGTGAAACTCGATCGCTCTGAGCGCGGCTTCATGCAGGTCAATTTGTGCATGCACGCTGTACTCTTCACAGACATGCGCGATACAGCGTTTGCGCATGCTGTCAAATTCAACCAGGTCCATCTCAATCGCAGTATGCAGCGCGTCATACCAGCTGTGGGGGTCATTAGCAGATTTCAGACAGGTCAGACCATCTGGCAGCGCCTGGTATTGGGGCACATCTGAGAAAATACCCAATGCGCCGGCGACCGCAGTTTCGTAATATTTTATGAGTGATTTACCCAGGCGGGGCTTGGGAAAATCAAGCAGCGGGGTGACCAGGATATCAAAGTCTGCATTTTTAAGGCTCTGCAGGTAATACTGGTAACTGAATGTAAACGGTTTCTGAATCACGGGTGAGGAAAGTTTAGGGAGGGAATTTACATCGATCCCCCAAAATTCAAAGGCAAGTTTATCCTTGTATTCTTGCGAGATCCTTACAAAAGCGTCCCAAATCTGGCGGAATTCTTCAATCCTGTAACCGCTGCCCACATATCCAATTCGTAGTTGAGCATCATTACGCGCATGCAGGTTGTCATCAGAGATGAATTCATCCGGAATGGTGTTGTTGTGCGGTACGATGCGCGGGTTTATCGGCTGTACAGAATCTCGGATAAAATCATTTGTTACCAATACAGCATCGACTTGCTTCGTAATGGAGGTGAGGTTGTTATAGTAATGAGAATCCGGGGCTAAATAATCAAACTCAGGACCATATTCGTGAAAAGAGAATAGATCGTCATCAAGATAATAACCAACTGGAAGGGTAGAAGGGGTTAGTTTATCTACGAGATTTAGTGCATCGTCTTCAACGGTACGCATAAGCAGCAGCAGGTCTGCTTCACTTACACATTCCAGTGTTGTCTCTTCGATGGATTGGTAGTAACTCTTGAAACTGTTCCGTTTGCTGGTTAGCGGGTCATAATTATTGAAAGTCACATCATTGCTTACATCGTAAGATGCTTTTGTAAACAGCACTTTTTTTGGAGGCGATTGGGAGTTGGTGGCTGAGAATCCAGCCAACTGAGGGAACATATGGCGCATTTTGAAATAATATGGGACGATTTGCTCTTCATAAAGACGTTTTCCGATTTCTCCGCTGATATCAACCCCCGCGATGTTAAGAGAATTGATCTCAAATTCTCTCCAATTTGCGGGCGTTAGTAGTTGATCGCGGTTGATGTTATTAATAAATCGGAAGGCGGTAATATCCCATGGTACCGTGACCCCAATCGCATCAACATTGCTTTCAAAAACCTGTGATACCGTCTTGTCGATGGTGATAAATGGGAAGTGTTTAATCAGGCGTATCCACAGGTCCCAATCGGTAAGCCGGCGCATCCCGATATGAGGATCGTACATCCCATATTTTTCCATGATTGATCGCGGAACCATAATGCTGTTATTTGCGAACCGATTTGTCTCATACAGGTCAACAATGTCTACTTCTTTTTCGGGCAGGATTCCCTGGCCTATTTTTGTGGAAAATGTAGCCCGGCCGATAACAACCACTGGTTCGGAGTGTTTTTTATGTTCCGCTAACAGGTTCGTTAACGCGGTTCGCTTCCATAAATCATCATCAAATTGGAAGGCGATGTATCCGCCTTTGGATAGTTCGATGCCCTCATTCACGCGTAATGCGGGTAAACCGCAGTTATGTTCGTGGCGCACATGTATTACCCGCGGGTCTCCGGCGCGGATTTCTTCGATAAATTCAGATGATCCGTCGGTTGAACCGTCGTCCATAATTAGAAATTCAAAATTCTCAAAATCTTGAGCGAGCACGCTTTTGATCGAACGCTCCAGTGAGCCTGTCTTAAAACGACTGTATGTTGGCAGGATGACAGATATGGCCGGTGATGTTGGCGCGGATGCAGAAGTCAGGATATTCTGGTCTTTGAGTAAATCTTTTACTTTTATCATTCTTCTATTATTTTCTAGACAGTGATAAGATGCTCAGAAAAAAACTGGAAAGTATGGTTTGAAAGCCGATTGTAAGTAAAGTGCCGCCGGGTATTACCAGACGCAATGATTGGGTTGGGTCCAGGTCCCCGAATGAGCGCATTTGCCAATAGGCGAGCGCTAAGATTGAACTCAACAGACCCGCAATGACTAATAAAACACCCAACAGCAGCCCTTTCTCGAGCGTGGCGAATTTGATAAATCTGGATACGTTGGGATTCTCGGGCAGCAGTCCCTCTGAAACCGCGAAGATCTGCGTGTACAAAGAGAAATTGATAAACTGAAAACCAATTATAAACAGCAGCGCCATATAAAACAGGGTATTAACGTCCAGTACAATGCTCCCGACCTGTCTGGGAGAAGATAACAGCCAGATTCCGAGTATTCCGCCAATAAGCATCATGGCGATACCTGGGTATAGAAAAAGCCAACGCGGATTGTACAGCAGCAAGAAACGTAAATGGCGCCATCCATCCCGCCATGTGTTCAGGTGAGGCGGCCGGCTGCGTCCATCCGGGTAAAGAACCGTCGAAACTTCTGCGATTTTCAGGTCATTTATGGTAGATTTTACAACCATTTCACTAGCGAATTCCATACCGGTTGTACGCAGGTCCAGGTTTAAAATCGCATCTCTATTAAACCCGCGCAACCCGCAGTGGAAATCTCCTACCGGTGTGTGAAAAAAGATCCGGCCAATAGCGCTTAAAATCGGATTGCCGATATAACGGTGAAGGAAAGGCATTGCTCCAGGTTTAATGCCTCCCTGGAAGCGGTTGCCCATAACCAAATCATACCCTGCACGCAGTTCTTTTACGAAAGGCATCAAATCGGAAAAATCATAGCTGTCGTCCGAATCGCCCATAATTACGTATTCCCCGTGGGCTGCATTAATCCCGCCCATAAGCGCTGCGCCGTAGCCTTTTTCCTGGATTGGAACAACGCGTGCGCCCTTGCTGGCGGCAATCTCTATTGATCCATCACTGCTGCCGTTATCGGCAATAATAATTTCGCCGGAAATATCGTTCATTTCCAGGAATTTCCCTGCTTTATCGATGCATGCGCCGAGGGTTTCAGCCTCATTCAAACAAGGCATGATGATTGACAGCTCAACAGCCTCTCCGTTTTGGTCAGCAGCGTTGGGGGTACTCTTGTTAATTTGAGAATTTGAGTTCAAGTTTATTTTGTATTTAGTATCTGAATTGACGAACTGGATTACCAATCGGTTGGATTCACTTTTATTTGGAAAATCTTGCTATTGGGGTTGTGTTTCCGTTAATGTCCGAGCTTGGTTCTTCTCTTTTACGAATACCATCAGGTCTTCATAACTCCAAATGAGGGTGAGCGTTATGAATATTAAAAGTAAAGGATACGCAGAGGCAAGGTAAGTTGTATTGATCGCGCTCCAGGATGTTACGCTCACCAGAGCCACGATCAGCAGCCGGCCGAAAATTCCCAAGAGCATGCTGGTCAGAATCACCCATCGAATAAAAATGTTTTCCTTTCTGGATAACCTGAAGCATAAATAGCAGTATCCAATAATCGATACTCCCAAAAAAATCGGAGTGAGCGTCTGGTAAAGTTTGCCAATGATGTCAAGCGCCTTAATCTTTAATATCGTTGTAACTATCCTGGAACGGCAGCCTGTCAGAAATTAAACTGGACGAATTGATGACAAAATAAAAATCTTCCGAATTGTCAAGCTGCCTGTCCGACATATCCTCTTTCAGAGGTAATTTTACTTCAACTGAATCTTCGCTCACAAATTCCAGGAAACAGCCTTTAAGGCAAGGGGTGGTCAATTCAAACCTGGCCTCATTTGCGTTTGCTATTTTTGTCCCCTGCTCAGAGAAGTAATCATAAACATCCGGGCTGGGGATGATTTCAACCTTTGTACCTACCAATTCGCCGTCCCTATCGCGTACATATAAATCCACTCTCGCACTTTCGTCGACCGCCCAACCGGATACTTTCAAATAATCGTCGGTATCCTGCAGACGTTCACGCGTCAGGTCATAATAGAAATTTAAATTTTCTGATGTCCCGTGGCTTGCGCTGGGTGTGGCGTTGAACCCATCGAAATTGATAAAAAACTTTCCTCCGCGGAGTAAAAAAGTAAAGAAAGGTCGCACAAATTCACCCTTCCAGGGAGGGAAAAAAGTGGCTCGGTCCGGATGACAATCAAGCGTCCGGTTGGCGCAAGCCGCATCAATTTCATCATCCAGGCGGTTGTAGTAGGCGGAAGGAAACTTTTCCGATGCATAATAACCTGCCGAATTAACTGCGTCGCGCAAAGCCCACATGAACCAACCGCCCAATATTTCATCTTTGTTCGCTTCTTCTTTTTCCCCGAGTTTAGCCCACATACCGCCAATCTCCCCTTCGAGGTAAGGTTCGAGTTCAGAAAATGCAGGGCTTATTTTGTAAATTTCCTCACGGGTCTGTTTGGATACTGGGACCTTGGGCAGCGATTCTCCCGATTTAACTCGCGATAATGCCCCATAAGCTGACTTAAATGGTTTGGCATCGAACTCAGTCTTTGCATACAATCCATAAAGCTGGAGGTTTAACAGGGACACAAAAGATACCAGGGCAAAAGCTACAATGAATGCCGACCCCCATAGGTAAAGAGGCTTTATCCAACCCCCTTCCACCTTCCTGCTTTTCCACGAACGATAAATGGAATATAAAACGATTATCCCGATTGATGGGAGCAGCCAGATGCCCTCCTCCCTGGTAAGCCAAAAAGCAGCCAGAAAAATTCCGAGGGCGATAGGCCATAACCAAACCCATTTTGAAGCTGTATTTCCTTTGAGAAGAATCCCGAATCGCGCATGAAAAAATCAGCAAAGTCAGAGCCGGGTATATCCCGTCCCGGATTACCCTGGTCATGGTTTCATCTGTGTAGGTCATGGGGTTAAAAAGCAGGATGGTGAACAAACCAAGCAAGTAGAT
This sequence comes from uncultured Chloroflexia bacterium, assembly GCA_963753725.1. Taxonomy (GTDB): domain Bacteria; phylum Chloroflexota; class Anaerolineae; order Anaerolineales; family UBA4823; genus CAVWDI01. Next base: position 49,492 of record CAVWDI010000033.1, read on the forward strand.
TGGTTTAGACAGTAAAGGTCGAACGGAAAGGCAGAAAAACAAGCTGGCGCCAATATATAGAAGATGCTGCGATAATAATAGCGGGAACCCTGAAACAAAAGCAATGGCGATCCAAATTGAGTAAAATGGTCCCTTAATGAGCGTAAATTGATCATAAAGACCCAACCATTCGCCCTCCAGAATATTTTGAGCCAAAGAAAGGAAGAGGCGATCGTCGTGTACGGCTGCTTCGCGCGCCGATAACGATTGACCGGCTACTAACCAGATCTTTAAAGAGGATGACGAATCCCATTAGAAGCCAGATATAAAGTGGGATCTTGTTATCTTTGCTGGATTTTCGCATTACAAATTGGTTTGTTAAAGAATTTGACTATCTCAATGAACGGATTGTATACAGATGGATGTTAATATTCGAGGGCAAAGTAAACAGGAAATATGGTTAGTCCATGTGTCCTATATCGGAGAACATTGATCGAACCAGCGCCAATGAAAGCTGAAGGAGGTATATTTTAGTATACCCCAGCAAGAAACTGGGGATTAAAAATATGGGTATTTTGTTTTGGAAAGGGGTGCGCGTGCTATTTAATAATATTGGGGAGGTAAATTGGGGGGCTGGGATCAGCCTCGTAGGCGCCAATGTCGCAAGTATCACCGGCTGGTCTTGGAAATCCACGGATATCTGTTGAAGGGCAATTCGCAGTGGTGCCGCTTTCGATTGCCGGGCTGCCGACGAGCAGAGGGTGGTAAGCAACCTCGCCTTGTAATGATGCGATTCGGGGCGCTTCGTGTACGAGATCACTGGCTGCCATATTGCGGACAGTGCAGGTAAAGCTGCTGCTGCCAGTTGGATTTCCGATAATATTATGACCATTCGAGGTAATTACACCCCGGCAGTCATCAGCGCCGAAATCATCCCTATTCTCGGCCAGAATGGTGTTCTGTACGAAAATGGAGTCCTGCGCATTTCTATTGGTAATCCCACCGGCGCATTCAGCCGAGTTATTGGTAATTGTTGAATTATTAATATTGACTGTCCCGTAGTTGCGATTGTGGATGCCTGCGCCTTCCGTATCAAGCTGCTGGCTGGTTGGTCCCACATTGCCGCTGATCGTCACATTGATTAAGGTCAGATTGTTCTCATATCCGGGGCTGTACCAGCCGTTGTCAATGCCAGCGCCGTAGGCTGCCTGGTTGTTTGTGACCGAGACATTCTCCAGGGTCATGAACTTAAAATTATAAATGCCTCCACCAAACCCGCCTGGCGAATCGCTGACATTATGGCTGATGTCAACATTTTTGATAATCATGTTTCCATCATTGTTGAAGATACCCGCGCCGCCAGTCCCCAGGTAGCCAGGTATGCAGCACGTGGTTTTATTAGCGATTATCTTTCCATTCGTTAGATACACTTTTCCAATATCGTTGTCAATCCCGCCAGCTTGCATGGAGGTGTTTCTGCTGATCTCGAAATTCGTCAATTCCGCTTTTTTGAATGAATTGTTATAGTATCCGCCGCCCTGTTGGTTGGCAATATTATCGGTGATCTTGACATCCGTGCCTTTGAGAACGCTCCCGTTGAACAACCCCCCGCCGCCAAAACCAAATTCGTAAGAGGTTGCTTTGTTATTATCGAGGATTACGTTTTTCAAGGTAAGCGTTGGAACATTACTGCTTCCAAAATCGTGCTGGTTGAATACACCGCCTCCTTGAAATGCCATGGAGGATGTAACTTTGACGTTGGTCATATTTAGTGTTGCTTCGTTGAAAACCCCGCCGCCATTTCTTTCTTGAATTGCTGTTTTGGGGTGTTGATTTTTTGCGTTGCGAATGGTAAGGTCGCTTAATGAGTGGCTGCCGCTGCGAGCTGCAAAGTAAAACACGCGGGTTTTGTTGTTTCCATCAATGATCGTTTTATCCATTCCTGCGCCAACGATGTGTAAAGAATCATCACCGGAGTGGTCTGCAATGCGCAGTTCTCCGTCCAAAACGATTGTTATTGCTGGGATATTGATCGTATTGGGACCGGTCAGAAGATTGGTTTCATGGACCGCGGCTCTTAAGGTGCAGGTGCCATACTCCGTTTTGCAAACGCCGTCGCCTGGCTTTGCGTCCGGGATGTCGCGATTATCGTTCACTACAAATGTGGATGAATAAGTTGTTTGGAAGGGGAACAACAGCAGGATAAAAGTGAAAATCAGTCCACTTAAGTGTATCCTTTTTAGATCTTTCAATTGCAAGCACCTCATGTCCAGGAGAGTTCCGCCAGCGCTCGACGGGCTTCCCAATCATAACAGATTGCATGAAATTAGATACTTGCAAAATTGTAAGAACTATTTTAATGTGAATTAAAAATTGATTAATGTCCTGGGTGGGCAAAGGAAAAACTTATCATGTTATCAATTAATCCCGGGTTGATCCACCGACAAACTCATGCTTTGTTTGTTTCCCGAAACTCCTAAAAGTTTAAAACCCATTTTTTCATAGATTGCGATAGCTTTCTTATTATCAACGAGCACTTCCAAATGAATTTCCTTCAAACCCATCGTATAAAATGCGATGCTGGCAGCCATCTGAGAGGCTTTGAAAGCGTAACCTTTTCCGGATGCATCCGACTCCCCGATCATCAAACGACCGAATTCGGCTCGTTGGGCTGCCCAATCAACCTGATATATCGATACCTGACCGATAGGACGATAACCATTTTGGATTTCTTCGATAATGAATATAAAGTCGTCGTCCCTGGTTAGATATTTCTTGAACCAATCAAGATGATCCTGCCGCGAAATAATATCTGAATAAAAGAACCAGCAGCGGATATCGTCCTGATTGCGCCAATGTAAAGTCATTGGTAAGTCGGCTTCTCGCAGCAATCGCAGGCGCAGGTTTTCTTTTTCGACTGGTTCAATAACACGTTTCGACATTTATTACTCTGAGGCCAGCCTGGCAACCACCTCTTTCAGCGTGCCAGAAATGCGCTGGATATCCTGGTATTGAAGGTTCAGGTGGATCGGCATTGAGATCACCCGATCGCTCGCGGCTTCGGCTCTTGGGCACGTTCCTTGCGCGTATGCATACATTCTGTACTGCGTATTTTCCCGGTAATGTACACCGGGATAAATCTTGGCTTGATTGAGAGCCAACATGACTTCGTCGCGCTGCTCAACTTCGACTTGATACAGATGACGAGCTGAAACACAATCCGGTGATACTGGTATGGAATGAATTCCTTTTCCATCCGCTAACATCTCGTCATACCAATCCGATATTTGACGGCGATATGCATTATCCTGGTCGAGATATTTCAGAGAAACCAACCCCATGGCAGCCATGATGGAATTGCCGTGATACTTGAAACCTTCATGAACCACATCATATGACCATTTATAAGCGGCTTTTGAGTGGGTGCGCGAGTAGGTGTCTTTATCAATTCCCAGCCAGGTCCATTTGCGCACTTCTTCATCCAACTCTTTATCGCGAAAACAGACCATACCTGAATCAGCGGTGGGCAGGTTCTTTACAGCCTGGTAGCTAAATACGGAGACATCCGATTCGGGGCCAACATGTCCGTCGTTTACCCAACGGGTCCCACTCATATGTGAAGCATCCAGGATCAGTTTAAGTCCGTTCTCCTGGCATATCTGGACGACCTTCTTTAGTTGACCCGTATTACCACCCAAACCGACAAATATAACCGCTCTGGTCCGCGGCGTAATTCGTTCAAGGATCGAATTGGGGTCGAGAGATAAGTACTGGTCGATATCCGCAAAAATTGGTTTAAGATTCTCGTAAAGAATGACGTGATTGGTGGATACAAATGTGAGCGGAGTAGTGATAATTTCATCGCCATCCTGCCAACCAGATTGTTCCTTCAGCAGCCGGACAGCAAGGTGTAATCCTGCTGTTGCAGAATTAACGAAGTGGGCATGGGGCATACCAGTGTAGTTAATCCAGGCTTCTTCAAATTCAATCGTCTTAAATCCTAATCCAGTCCAGCCTTTTTCCAGGCATATCCGAATCTCATCCAGACATTCCTCGATTCGAAATTTGGGAAAAAAAAGTTGAATAGGATCCATCGTGTTCTCCTTGAATTTTGTTTAATATCGATTGAAATCGGGGGTTTTCTAAAAAGCTTCGTTTCTGACGTAACCCTATGATGATTGACCGTGTGGCATTTCTTGCATAACGAATTTTAATGCCTCTTGCCAGGCAGGCAAGCTCACCCCAAACGTATTCTTAAATTTTCTACAGTCCAGTGCAGCGAAGAGAGGCCGAAAAGCCGGCATGGGGAATTCATCGCTGGATACTGGAATTAATTTTTTGTAAATATGCATTTCCGGGTTTGGATCGCGGCGTAAGATCTCCTGGGCAAATTCATAGCGGGAGGTATAACCATCGCCGGCACAGTGGTATATCCCACGAATGTCTTTTCCCCAATCATTAATTTCCTTTCCTCCTATTGCGAGGATTTGCCCTGTAACTTCAGCCAACATACGTGCGCTGGTCGGGTTCCCTATTTGATCGTCCACAACTTTTAATACAGGATTGTTCCTTGCCCAGGTCAGCACCTTTTTTAGATAATTTGATCTTCGCAGGCTGTACATCCAGCTTGTGCGTAAAATTAAATAACTGCCTCCAATTTGTTCGACAGCCTGTTCGCCTTGAAGCTTACTCTTACCGTAAGCGCTTACTGGATTGGGTTCGTCGTTCTCGTTGTAAATTCTTCCTGAAATTCCATCGAAAACATAGTCTGTAGAATAGTGAATGAGCAGCGTTTTGGTTTTTTTTGATATTTCGGCTAATACCCCGGGAGCTGTACTGTTGACTGTAAAAGCTAATTCTGGCTGTTCCTCTGCCTTATCGACAGCTGTGTACGCGGCCGCATTGACGATGACTTGAGGTTTATATTCCTGGATAATGCGCTGTAATGTTTCTAATTTAAGGAAATCGATGTGCGGGTAATCTAAGGCGGTTAATTCTCCGAGGGTCGCCAGGCAGCGGTTCAGCTCCCATCCAAGCTGACCAGTATTGCCCAATAACAGAATTCGGTTCCTTTGGTTTGACATAAGGAATTTCTATTTACCGTAAAAGGGAATGTCCTCTTCGATTAATCGAAGCAAATATGTGCCGTAACGATTGCCGCGGTATCTTTCCGCTTGAACACGCAGCTCTTCTTTCGAGATGTGTCCCATCCGGTATGCAATTTCCTCCGGACATGAGATCATCAAGTCCTGCCTATCCTCGACTGCCTGTACAAAATTGGCGGCTTGAAGAAGCGATTCGTGCGTACCTGCATCCAACCAGGCTAGACCACGACCCATAACACTGACTTTTAATTCGCCGCGTTTTAAGTATTCGAGATTAAGGTCCGTAATTTCCAATTCGCCGCGCGGTGAGGGCTCCAATTGGGAAGCAATCTCAACCACTTTGTCGTCATAAAAATATAATCCCGGAACAGCATAATGAGAACGCGGTTTGGCAGGTTTTTCTTCAATGCTGATCGCGCGACCATTTTCCTCAAATTCAACCACTCCGTATCGCTGGGGATCGCGCACCGAGTAGGCGAAGATTAACGCGCCTTCGGTCAGCTGGGTTGCCTCATGCAGTTGGGTGCGGATGCCTCTTCCAAAAAAGATATTATCTCCTAACATAAGGCAGACTGGTTCCCCGCCAATAAATTCGGGTCTTATCAAGAAAGCATCCGCTAATCCGCGTGGTTTAGCTTGTTCAGCGTAGGAGAAGTTCAAACCCCATTGGCTCCCATCTTTTAAAAGTTGTCGGAAACCTGGCAGGGCATCCGGTGTGCTGATGATGAGAATATCCCGAATTCCTGCCAGCATAAGCATGGAGAGCGGATAATAGATCATAGGTTTGTCGTACACTGGCAGCAGCTGTTTGCTGACGCCGATTGTTAGTGGAAAAAGGCGAGTGCCGTACCCGCCGGCTAAGATAATACCTTTCATAGACAGCTACTCCCGTTTTTCATAGTTTTTTTCTAACCATCCCTGGTAATCTCCCTGTTTACGGATCGATTCGATCCATTCCGGGTTTTCCAGATACCACTCGACCGTGCTGAATAATCCGCTTGCCAGGCTCTGTCGCGGCTGCCAATCTAGGGCCCGGCTAATTTTTGATATGTCCATTGCGTAGCGTCTATCGTGACCGGGGCGATCCTGGACAAACTCAACCAAATTTAGATGAGGTTTATGTGGTGAATCGGGTTTAAGTTCATCAAGGATTTCGCACACGGTCTCGATGATCTTTAGATTTGTAGGCTGGTTTCCGCCGCCAATGTTGTAAGTTTCACCTTGCATATCGGAGCGCAGGATGGTCCAGATTGCATGGCAGTGATCTTCGACATAAAGCCAGTCTCGTATCTGCAGACCATCGCCATAAACCGGCAGCGGTTCTCCTTCCAAAGCGTTCAGGATCATAAGCGGGATCAATTTTTCTGGGAATTGGTAAGCACCATAATTATTAGAGCAATTCGTGATGGAATACGGAAGACCATAGGTTTCCCCGTACGCCCGGACAAGATGATCGCTTGCCGCTTTGGAAGCCGCGTATGGCGAATTGGGTGAGTAAAGGGTGGTCTCTGTAAATGCTGGGTCAGAGGGTTCGAGCGTACCATACACTTCATCAGTCGACACATGATGGAAGCGGTTTTCTTCAACTGACAGCGTCCCCGTTGGACTTCCTTCGCACCAGAATTTCCTGGCGGCTTCTAAAAGTGTGAAAGTGCCGACGACATTTGTATGAATAAATTGTCCCGGACCAAGAATAGACCGGTCAACGTGTGTCTCGGCAGCGAAATGAACAATCGTATCAATACGATACTGGCGCAGAAGCCCTTCAACTTGAGCCTGATCGCAAATATCTCCTTTGATAAATATATGCCGGTCAGGCGCAGGAAGGTCTTTTAGATTATCAAGGCTGCCAGCATAGGTTAGCAGATCAAGATTATATAGCTTTACTTCCGGTTCATTTTGTAATAGGAAGCGCACAAAATTTGACCCGATAAATCCAGCGCCTCCGGTTACCAGAATGTTCTGCATTTTAATTCAATCCTCGATTTCTTTTGTAATGGCGTGTCCTAATCGTAAACTTGTGCCAAATGCAATGGCACCCCTTGAGCATCTTTGGATGAAATCACAGGTTCAGCCTGGTTGTCCAACGGCCATTCAATCCCTATTTCCGGGTCATTCCACAGCAGCGTGCGTTCGTAGTCTGGCGCATAAAAGTCACTCGCCTTGTAGGAAACTTCTGCCCAATCGCTGAGTACATAAAAACCATGGGCAAATCCGCCCGGGATATAAACCTGGTGTTTGTTCTCTGATGAGATGTGGACAGCGGCCCATCCCCCAAATGTCGGCGAATTGCGCCGAAGGTCTACAGCTACATCGAAGATCTCTCCAGCTACCACGCGAACAAGTTTGGCTTGAGTTTGCTTGATCTGGTAGTGCAGTCCCCTGAGTGTACCTTTGTTGGAGCCTGAGAGATTGTCCTGGACAAAGGTCGCATTTATACCAGCCTCATTAAAAACCTTAGCCTGATACGTTTCAAGGAAAAACCCGCGATTGTCCTGGTAGATTTTTGGCTTTATTAGAATAACATCAGGGATGGAAGTAGGTGTAAATTGCATTGATGTGCTTTCGATTTGTTATTTTAGGATTAGGAATTTTATCTTAATGTGTTGCTTGTCAAATGTGAACGCATGGGTCTAATTTCAGATAGTTTTTATCGTGTGATCAATTAATTCGTCTGGCTTTGAAGGTAAGCATCCACTACCTTATCTGAACTACCTACAGAAATTAATTCACCGTGGTCAAGCCAGGCTGCTCGGCTGCACATATCCTTGATAATGGCCATATTGTGAGAGACTAACAGCGTGGTAGCGCCCATGGCTCGAAATTCGTGCAAACGTGCCGCGCTCTTCCTCTGGAAAGATTCATCACCGACTGATAAGACCTCATCGATGATCAATATTTCCGGGTTTACATCTGTGGCGACTGCAAATCCCAGGCGAGCCCACATCCCGGATGAATAAGTCCGCATTGGCATATCAATAAAATCCCACAATTCCGAAAAATCGACGATCCTTTTGACTTTACCCCCCATTTCCTGGCGGGTGAACCCCATCAGAGCGCCGTTGAGAAAAATGTTATCTCTTCCGGTTAATTCCGGATGGAAACCTGCTCCAAATTCCAACAGCGGCGCAACATTTCCTTTGACAATTACCCGTCCGACAGTTGGTCGGAAAACACGCGCCATTAGTTTAAGCAGAGTGCTTTTACCTGCCCCATTGGATCCGATCAAACCAAAAGTCTCGCCTTTTGAAATACTGAGGTTGATATCGCGCAGGGCCCAGAAATCTCGTTTTTGAATTTTACGCTGCATCCAGCGAATGGCGTATTCTTTGAAACTAGCGATGCGTTCGCTGGGTACTCGATAGCGCACCCCTACATCTTCTAACTGGATAACTTCTATACTGCCGGTCATGGAATCACTTATTGGATCAATGTGGGTAGGTTTATCATTCATCGCATTAAACTCGATATGAGAACTCGTCTGCCCTTTTAGTAAATACGAACCATCCAACTACGATGGAAACAATCGCCCACACGCCGGATATCAGGATGACGGAGAGTTCGGGGATAGTCCCATATAAAATGGGTATCCGGAACAGGTTGATCAAGTAATACATAGGATTAAATATTTTGATCAGGGCGAGAATTTTTTCCGGCAGCAGTTCATCTGTGTAAATGATTGGGCTCAGATAAAACCATGCCATTAAAAATATCTGGTACATTTCAGCAATATCGGAATAATAAATTGCGATACTGGAAATAAACAAGCCGATTCCAAGGGAAAACATGGCTAGGAAAAGGATGGGGATGGGTAAAAAGAACAGGGCGGGTGTAATGGGTATTTTAAAAATGATCACAAATAACAAAAGCGGGACGAGTGAGAGGCATAAATTAACCAACCCGGTGCCTACTGAAGAGACGGCAAAAATAGTCCGCGGGATATAAATACGTCGCAGCAGGTCTCCTCCCCATACCAGGTTGACCATGGCTGCGTTAGTTGTTTGCGAAAAAAAGTTCCAGGCGATTATTCCGCTCAATACATATATAGGATATCCAGGACTGGAAATCCCAAACACATTTGAGAAGACAAGAACCAGAATGATGGCTGTTCCGAGCGGGTTCAACATCGTCCATGCAACACCCAATACTGATCTTTTGTATCGAGTGAGAATGTCGCGCCTGACCATTTGGGATACCAGGTTGCGGTATCTGAATATTTCACGCAGTTCTTCAAGGGCAGGAGAAACTTGTTTGGATAAGTCGTAAATGGTTGTTGAAGGTGTGTTGTCCATGATTTTAAACCTACGCGTTATGCTGGCGCAGCCAAAGACGAGCTTTAAGCGGCATCCAGCCGTAAATTAAAGGTCTGATTTTGGCTTTAAGATCCGGAGCCAGGAAAACCAGCTTCCGCCATCCCGCTGGTGAATCCGGACCATTTCGGGCCAGCATCGATCATCCTCGGCGACGGATTTCCCGGTTCCATGCAGCCGAAAGTTTGCCCATGTGTTCGGGTGATACTGGATCGGGGAGATGCGTGCGATGCGCACCCACAGGTCATAATCCATGGCAAAGTAGAAGGTTGGATCGAGTGGTCCGACCTGTTCCCATATATCCGCCCGGAAAAACGATGCCTGTTGGGGAATGTGCACATAGCCGCGCTTAAGGCGTTTGTAGTCTGTCTGACGTGCGGGGAATTTTCCAATATTCTTTCCACTTTCATTTATCAGATTTGCATCACCATATACCATGCCCGTTTTGGTATGCGCTGATAAAAATGCCGCTGCCTGCGATACTGCTTGGGGTTGGTAGGTATCGTCAGAATTCAGCCAGGCAAGAATTTTACCATTGGCCTGAGAAAATCCTTTATTAATCGCATCCGTTTGACCTTCATCGGGTTCTGAAACCCACCATACCAGGCGATCTTTATATTTATTAATGATATCCAGGCTGTTGTCAGTGGAGCCGCCATCCACAATTATGTATTCAAGATTTTGATAATCCTGATTCAGGACAGACAGTATGGTTTCCTCCAGGAAACGGTCTTGATTATATGACGGTGTGACTATTGAAACGAGCGGATTTGAAATCAAAGGTCAATTCCAGGAATCATCTGAATAGTAATGTGATGCGATGTCACCGGTCAGGTTTTGGATTCGATCGATTTCCTGCGAGGAGAGGCGCGTTTTCCAATTCTCTAAATTCGCCCGGCTGTCCAATTGCGTGGCGTGGGCAGCGCTGTCCCGGCGTTCCAGTGGATTGCCCGCTTTACTTGAATTTGTAATCTTGTTTACTGCTTGAGCAGTAAATTCCAGTCCGAGGCGATTGTAAAGCATACCATATGACCCTAAGGGATCTTGAGAGAGATCTTCGTGGCGCACAACCTGGAAGTCTTTGAACTGGGACTGGTACTGAGCGACAACGAAATAGATCATCCGCCACAACAAACTGGCTTGGTCAAGGATATTTGCTTGATCGTTTTTCATGACGAGCATATCTTCCCGAAAAGGACCCAGGTGATCGCGCATCAGCAGGGTTTGGGAGAGCAGGTGATTAAAATCGAAAGACCAATTTAAACGCTTGAGGCTGCTGACAACCGCGGCTGGATGCCGGACAGTGATGACCACCTTGCAATCCAGGGTATCTTCGAACCAGGGAGCGGAAAACACGGCAAAAGGGTCCTTGATTAATATTCGGTCCTCGCGCCGCTTGCCCGAAGAGAATGCGCTCCAATCGCGAAGAAAGCGGGTTGCGTCTTTGATGCTGCGCAGAGAGCGGATTTCGTCAGCGGTATGATAGTTAAGCCGCAGCATCTCCTGGAATGAGGAAAGATATTCATCTTGGTTATCATCACAGATGTATGTATACCAGCTGTCGACAGGAGCAGAATATACGCCGGGCCGATGCCATACATTGAGCGGTTCACTGATATAAACTACCCTGCTTCCAGCGCTAAGCATCTTACCTGCCCAGGTTGTTCCGGAGCGGTGAGCGCCCGTTACCAGGATCGGGTTGCGCCTGGTGTCTGGACTCAATTTACTTTCCATGATCCAGATTGGATGGTTTTGGCCAACCTTTCAATCCCGGCAGTTTATCTGTGATTGATTTACTTCTGCGCGTGTATCCCACAATTTGCGCTGCCAGCTTTTCACCCCCGATTACGCAAACCAGGGCATATAAAATGCGGTTCAGATGTTTAAGCGTGTAGCGAGGATCGGCGCGAAATGCTTTCCAGTAGGACGCAAGCGCAGCTTTTGGCTGCCCGCCGTCTAATAAATACCGGCCGCTCAAGCGGAATGCGCCCGAGTATACTTTATCCCGGTTGTCTTGGATCAACTCGTTTAGATCAGGCTTCCCCTCCATCCAATCGAGCAAACGGCTGGCTTCTTCGGCAAAGGCCGAGGGTTGAGCGACATTCTTGGCGTCTGGATGGTGGCGGGCTGCTGCCCATAATCCTTTAAATTGTCCATTTTCTGGGTCATCGAATGTTTTGTATCCCGGACTGGCATGCTGGATTCGAGCCAGGCGGGCGATCCTCACCCACAGGTTGTGATCTAATAGGGAATGATAAGAGGGGTCTAGGTAACCTGCCTCCAGCAAGAACTCCCTTCTCATGAAAACTGCCGGCTGGCAGATGATCCGAAACGCGACCAAATCCAATAACCCCCAATCCCTGAAGCTTAAAAAATTGATCGGCGATCCGTGTGCATCGATCGTTACGGCATCGCTGAAAACCATAGCAATATCTGGATTCGAATTCATCATTTCGACCGCCTGCCTCACTGCGCCGGGCAGGTATATATCATCTGAGTTCAACCAGGCAATTATTTCCCCGCCCGCCCTTGCAAGTCCCTTGTTTATCGCTTCAGCCTGACCGGCATCACTTTCTGAAACCCACCAAAATAAGCGTTCTGAATAGCGTTTGATGATCTCAACGCTGCTGTCATTTGAAGCGCCATCAACGATGATATATTCAATCGGCTGGTAATCCTGCTGCAGCACGGATTGGATGGTATCCTCCAGGAAGGCAGCCTGGTTATATGATGGGGTTATTATCGATACGAGCGGTTGGGTTGACATGAGGGGCTGAAGTTAAGTATATTTAAATACCAATTATTGATTCGGGTTCCGTAAATCGTAGATCAAATAACCAGTTCCTTCGGAAAGCACCGGATAGTTGTCAGCAAGATACTGCATTAAAGCCGGCTGGTCGTTGAATTGGTTAAATGATGTGATCAGGAAATAACTTTTACCCTCCGCTCGTTTATTGAAATATTCCTCAAATTCTTTATTGCTGCCCCGCAGTGTCATCAGTTTCTGTTCACCGCGATTCGGCCATAGTCCGATTTTTCGCCATCCGTAATACATCAGCCGGTAGCCGTAGTCCTGGGTTAGAGCCAGGATTTTGCCGTCATCTGGTAATTCGTGTGTAATACCCTGCCAGTAAACGGGTTCCTGGCGATGATTTTCGGCGCGTTGGGGAAGTATTGACGACCAGGCCATGAACAGCAGCGTAAATAAAACTAAAAATGAAAATATCACCCGCCACACAATCTTTTGCCCCAGGATATTGACCAGGATAATCTCCATGATCGGAATGAGCGAGAAGGCAATTATGGGGATCAACTGCAGGTGGTAGTAGTTGTGCGTGTACATCTGGTAAGGAAGGGAGAGACCGTAAAGAAAATATCCTACCCACAAACCAACCAGCAGGGCACGATTGCGTCCTTTAGAAATGAAAACGCCGGTTAAAGCCAGTAGCAAAACAGCTAATCCCATCAGATCGCCCACAAAACTTAACCAGCGTATGTACAGGGATGGCTGCAGCAGCAGGTGAGAAAGAGAAACCGTCCAGCTCGAGACGTATTCTGATGCCCGCCCGCCTCTGGTGATATAAAAAACCAGCGCCGGCGCGATCATCAACAGAGCCATGCACCACACCTGGATATTCCTGAAAGCTTTTTTTATTCCGGTTGTAAAGTGAACGATTGAAATGGCCGCTCCAGCGATGATGTACACCGCGACCGCTTTGGTCAGGATGGCAACGCCACCGAAGGCTCCGGCCAGTACCGCCCATACCCATTTTTGAGTTTCACTCCAGCGGTAAAGCGCATATGTGCTCAAGATGATCCACATCACCATACCTGGGTCGGGTTGGAAAGAGCGGCTGGCTTGTACACCAAACGGCAGCAGGAGGTAATAAGCAAACGCCGCCAGCGCGCTCGCATAAGCGACCAACTTCTGTGAGGAAATATTTTGACCGGCAAGAGAATACTGAACTCATGCGCAAGCCTAATTTGAATAAAACCAGTCCACCTACCATCCAGAACAGGATAGTAAAGATCCGTGAGACCCAAACATACTCACGACCGATCAGCAAGTAAACCGTGGCGACCATTCGTTCCAGCAGGGAGGGTTCATATTTGCCGGTTGAATCCCAAAAGGATAATGCCAGTGCTCGTGTTTCAGGGTCTGCCTCAGGATACATCTGGTAGTACATGCCGCGGGCGATGATCGCTCCCCGCAGCTGGCGGGTGGGGTGGAAGTCAATTGGCTGATCAGTCAAGTCGTACAGGCGCGCTCCCAAGCCCAAACCAAAGACAAAAAGCAGGGCAATTACCGCGAATAATCTGGCGTGCTTAACTGGCATTATGTGTATCGTTCCTGAGTAAGTATTGAATTTCTTCTAGAATAGGGAGCTGTAATCTACCTTGGGGAATACTTGCAGTTCTCCGCCAACCGTCGCGTCCAGGACCTGGCGTCCGTCTGCCTCAAATGACTGGCGGGCAAGCAAGTATGAGCGTTCAGAAGTATCCAGGTCAGGCAGCTGCCAGCGGAACCCTTTCCCGAAATAGCGGCTGTCGAAATGGTCGGGGTCGTCGCCTTGAGAGACGACGGTTGTATTCGGTTTACCCTGAGCGCTGAAACTGTGGTCGACTCCGATCAGGATCACTTTTTCGAAGCCCATAAAGTAGGCTAGCTGCAGAGCAACATAGGTCACAGTGGCGCCTTCCCACAAGCGGCTGCGTGCGTCGGTCGCGAATTTTGGACCTGTGTAGGTGGTGTGTAAATAGATGGTGCTTTCGGAAGGCGGGACCAGGTGGTGTGATCGCCAGGAGAGGAATTTTTGGATAGGGAGCTTGACGATATCTTGGGCGCATTGTTCGATCACCAAGCTGTTCACCGAGAGGAAATAAGTGGTTGAATAACCCAGTTCGGGGAACAGCAGGTAAATGCGGTTCATTCCAAACGTAAATTCATCTTCCAGTTTAGACAGGTTCGTGTTCTTTAAACTGGGACCGTTCCCGATAATAAAACCGCGCTTCCCGCGGTGTTTGTCCTTATAAGTGGATAGTTTTTTTATGCTTGACCGGCGCAGGGGATGAAAAGATGCTTTTGGCCATTGAGCTGCCCGGTTCAGCGAGTAATAGGAATCGCTCATGGCGCGCCACAGCGGCTCGGGAGTGTGTTCCTTGATATAGTTTTTCACGATAGATAAGCTTTGAGGGGGAGCTTTTTAATCGGTTGTATGGATTATTCGGTGCTCAACCGGGAAGTTGCGCCGCCGTCCACAATCAGCGCCTGTCCGGTCATGAATGAAGATTGGTTGTGATCAGCGAGGAAATAAATGGCGCGTGCAATCTCTTCAGGCGTTCCAATTTTACCGCTGACCGTTTTACGTGCCAGGTTATCTAAACGCTGCAGTATATCGTCCCCGCCTACATGCCCGCGGCTCATTCCGGCGCGCAGCATGGGAGTATCCACCGCTCCGGGCAGGATGGCGTTTGCGCGAATGTTATCGGGTGCGAATTCTATTGCGATGGCGCGCGTAAAAGCCAGCATGCCGCCTTTGCTGGCTGCATATGCAGCAATATCTGCGGATGTTGCAACGGCGTGCACCGAAGAGACATTGACGATGGTTCCGGCCCCAGAATTTTTTAACAGCGGGTGCGCAAGTTTTGTTCCCAGGAATACGGAGCGTAAATTAGACGCCATCACAGCATCCCATTCTTCAACGGAAGTCTCCAGCAGCGGCTTTGTGATCTGGAGTGCTGCATTATTGATCAAAGCATCTAAAGTATCTGTGAATTTCTTTGCTTCATCGAAAATCGTTTCCATATTTTCGCCGATGGAGATATCGGATTGGATGAATAAACCATCAGATGGAAAGCCATCTCCAAATTGGGCGCGGTCAACGCCAATCACCCGCCAACCATTTTCTGCGAAGAGATTCACGACAGCGCTTCCTATACCGCCTGCTGCTCCAGTTACCAGCGCTGTCCGGGATGAAGGTTTATTGTTCATAGATATTCCTTGACTTTTCCTGTTGAATTGGGCTGTCCCAAAAGTAAACCAAACTATCTAATTGGACACTAATTGTAGTGCAGGTATCCTTACCTGCATCGGAATCTCGCGGCTAAGGATAGCCGCACTACATCTTTTGAGATAACCCCTTTAATATGGATACTCGGTTGATAATATTTTATTCGGGTCATGTGATTCCCAACCCGTTAAAACAATTCTTGATGGTCTTCCAATGCACACGTTCCCATGCAGCCGGGCTGGAATTAGCATTGTGCGACGCCAAGAACACGTTGTCAAATTTTCTTAATGGACTGTCCAAAGGCAGCGGTTCAATTTCGAAAACATCCAAGGCCGCTCCAGCAATCGCCCTGCTTTTCAAAGCATCGATCAAGGCGCCCTCGTCGACAATGGGACCACGAGCGGTATTAATCAGTACGGCGCTGTGTTTCATTAATGCCAGGGTATCGGCGTTTATTAATTTGCGGCTCGTAGGATTGAGGTCGCAGTTAACGCTGACGAAGTCTGACCGCTGCAGCAGGTCATCCAACGGGAGCATTTGGATGCCGTATTCGAGGATAAAATCTGGTTCGATTTCGATAATATCGTTCCCGAACAGCTGCATACCAAAGGCGCGTGCACGCCGTAATACTGCCTTCCCGACATTTCCCACCCCAACTACTCCCAGTGTGCACTCGCTCAGCGACCGGCCGGGGATTTTTTTCCATACACCCGCTTTCATTTCACGATCGATCCAGGGATGCTGGCGGGCGAAAGCTAGCATGTAAGCCAGCACTGAGTCCGCCACAGGCAGGGTGAATGCATTGGGAGTTCGGTAAATCTTAATTCCCAGTTTGTTAGCTGCTTCCTGATCGAAGGAATCGATCCCGGTGCCCCACTTTGAGAGTACTTTCAATCTGGGTGAACAGGCTTGCAGGGCACGGGCTGTGTACTGGTCATCCCCACAAATGGTCGCATCAAACTGGCCGGCATATGAGAGAATCCCATCTTCGTTGAGTTTCTCGTCGACATCTGCAATGATGATATCCAGCCCGTGCTTTTCAAATTCGGGCAGGAATTTATCTATTTCGGGAATGATATATGGTGCTGTGATGAGTATTGTTGGCATAATAGATCAGGGGATAGGGAATAGGGAATAGAGAATAGAGGATAGGGGATAGGGGATAGGTGACACGTCCTGAAATACGTTTACAGGTTTAATAGGGGTATAAGGGCATTCTCAAGTCTACCTCGGTGATTATTCTCCGGCGCCTTGATCCATTAAGAATTCAACGATTTGAAAATCCAGCTCTTCGTCAATGTCCCAGGCTTCGTTCCTCTCGATTTCAAACATGAACGGCCTTTCACCCAGGCGGTTTCTCTGCTCGAGCAGCGTCTGGCGCTTGAATATATATAGGCAGGAGTTTTCTTCATAGACCGGCGGTAAATCTTGTGTTTGCAGCAAAATGGATGGATTGTGGTTTATCGCCCGGCCTAATTCGTCCCACAGCCGAGTTTGTACTCGCGTCACCCCGAACAGCGAATCATATCCAGGGTAGTTTGCCAGGAAAGTCTGGATTGCCCTGGATATCGTCTCGGTTCTCAGAAGTGGGCATGTACTGTGTGTTTGCAGGTAGAAGTCCGCCTCAATTTGAGAAGTGTCATTGATCAAGACTTCATTCATGGCAGTCTCGTCGGCTCGTAAATTTTCTGGTCTTTCCAACACTAGCACCTGCGGAAATTCTTTGCGCAAACCTTCCATTACCGGACCGCTGTCAGTGTCGACCACCACGTTGGAGATTTCCTGGCAGTCGAGCAGCGTACCAATGATATGGAAATAAAGTGGCACTCCACCCAGTATGCGGTAATTCTTTCCGGGGACACGTTGTGAGTGGTGGCGCATGGGTACGAGGGCAGTAATTTTACTCATAGAAAATTCCGTTTATGCTTTTATTCAATATTGTCAAATGCAGCCAATTTTTGTACTTCACTCATCTGAAAAGTATGCCTGGATTTTTCCGAAGGAAGAGCGTCTGGTCACCAATTTGGATTATCTTCGTAACCCAGACGGATAAGCATATCACCCGTCTTTTCTTTGAACAACTGCTTGTTTTCGGCGTTGAAAGCGCTGCGCCAGGCGCCAATCTTCCCGCTGCGGAAGGTGGGAGAACGCTTGGGATCAATATTATTTTCCAGAATATGCCGCGCTTCTTCACTGGATTTTGTAATTACGAAACCTCTCTGGACGGCATGCTTCAGGATTTTCTCTATCGTATCAGGGGTTTGAGCAATAAGATTTTCGAAATGCAGACTGAGCACTTCCGCCTCAGACAGCCAATCGAGATAAGGTTCGAGCCGGGAGCCTATATCAGGCAATGGGGTCTCTCCTGATTGGTTACATTTGTCCTGATTTCCCTCAATGCTGAATTTTAAGCGCGCGTCAAAATCCGGCAGTTCTTCATGGTAGTAGCGGTGGTGGATGTGACCGGGAGCCATATCCGTTATGTAATGCACGTGGGATACCACAACATCACGCGGGTCACGCAGGATAAAGTAGGCCGCAAAAGGTTGGCTGCATATTGCGTTGATGATTCCTGTTTCAGCGTGCAGGTGTCCGTAGGCAATGTCACCTGGCAGTAATCGCTGGAGGTCGTTTAATATCTCATCGGAACTCCGCTGGTGTCCGGTAACGCCGTCAAATGTCACGATGGCCGGCAAACCGCTGTTTACTGCCGGACCAATTTTCGTGAAACCTTCCAGCACCTGGATAAGCAAATGCGTACCGCTTTTAGGAAATGAATTGGCGAACAGGATTGGAGCCTGTTTAATTTCTTGAGACCCAAATCGGATCGATTGTTGGGATCGACGATATGCGCGTCTTAAAGATTTTGCATTAATAAGCAGGCTGGATTTCAGGGATTTATTTCCTGCAGGAGGCATGTGGTGGTGAAGAGAATTTTATAAGCTTATTACCAGCTGTTATTCTGCTCATATCCCAGGAAAATCAATAGATCACTGGTAGATTCCTTGAAGTTTTGTTTATTCCCCTCAGTAAAGTGTTCCTTCCAATTGCCGGGTTGAGCTTTGCGATAGGTGCCTGACCGATGGGGTTCGATGGCCTTTTCGAGAACATCGACCGCGCGGGTGTGATCGAGTTTAATCGAAAAACCACGCTTTGTTAGAAAATCCAGGATCAACCCAAGGCAAGCTCTTCGGTCGAGGATCAAATCCTCGAATTTTAAGCTGAGTACATCCCTCTCTTCCAACCAGGGGAGATAGTGGTTGAATTTGTCCCTGATAGGCGCCAGTTCGAAACCGGGTTTCTGGACGCCCAGGATGGCGGCATCGATGCGCTGTTCTATCGTACTAAGGTTTTCGGAGTAGTACGCATGCATACCGTGACCCGGGTGTATGTCAGTTGCGTAAAAAACATGTGAAACGATCACATCACGCGGGTCGCGGTAGACGAAAATAGTCGCTCTTCCACTCTGGATAAGCAGGTTGGTAAATAGATCTTCCGCATGAACGTATCCGTATGCGATATCTCCCGGCAGCATGCGTTTAATATTTTCAAGCGTGTCCTCTACACCCAGTTTGCGGTTATCTTCCGAACGATTTACAGGCGGGAATCCGGGGTTGACGGCAGGACCGATTTCAGGGAGACCCTGCAGGACCTGGTTGATCAGGTGAGAGCCGGATTTGGGCATTGCATTACCCAGGATGGCGGGTGAGTTATTCAGCGCCTCTTTCCCCCAGCGGCGTGCCGCGGATTGGCGGCGCAGCTTCCAGCGAGTTACTTTAAGGCGTGTTTTGGCGCTGTAATACAGGCTCATCTGGGTGAGGTCCCCTGGGGAGTACGGCTGAAGTAAACCAGGTCCGCTTCCGAAAATGAATTCACCACCTGCCATACGGATTGGAAGGAAATATTCAACTCGATGGCGATATCTGCTACAGTATGCTCGCCGTCGCAGCGTTCCATGATCTCAAATAAGCGTCGGTGTCCGTCAGGATTTTGCCGGTAATCTATCCAAATACCATATCCGGAGCAGAAAATTTCACCTTTGAACTTGTTGACCACATACTGGTTTCGCTCCCAGGATTGTATAAAACCCAGTACTACCTGGAGAGATTCTTCCAGGCGCGCCTGCGAAACAATGGCAGGCGTATCCAGGCTGGAGTGATATTCTCGATAAGGACGGGTTGGGGAACCGGGCGTTTCAACCCGGGATAATGACAGCATGGGTACTCTTACTCCTGGGGCATTAAACTGTCTTTCGTCGTTGTTGATCACACTGCGGTATGGTGCGCTGTAACCATCAGGATCGAGATCAAGCAGGCTGGATGTCAGGCAGCGGTCGGATTGGGATTCGGGTGTAAATGATCCTTGCAGGGCATGCGCCAAATCATTACCCAGCATCTCGAGGAATAGACCGGAATCCATATCCGGGATCAGGTCTTCATTGTGACTTAAATAAGCGACTGTACCGATCGTCTCAGGAACGGCGAGAAATCGATAGGTGTAATAGGATTGCGGCATCGCCATCAATTTCCTGGCAGCCTCCAAGGCTACGACCACGCCCGTGAGATCATCGTTTACCATGCCCGGGTGGCATAAATGCGCTGCGATGACAAAGGTATCTTCGCTCTGGCCGGGGATGATTATTTCTCCGAGCTTCAATTCGCCCGGTTCAAATGTTGAGCGGATTACCACTTTATAAGCTTCATCCTTCAATGTATCCCGAACTTTTTGGCTGGCGCACAACCCCCAGTCGCGTTCATAATATTTAAAGACAAACGGTATCGCATCCGGTAATTTCGAATGGATGTGAAGGTGCCCCAACAGTACCTGCCGGCTGACAACTCCCTCGAATGGCAGAGAATAAGACACGACATGCAGGGGATGGTTCGCATAATCGATGATGCGCTCACCATTCAGGGTCTCCAGGTATGCTTCTCGGCAGGTCCATTTTTCAGGTACCTTCCAGGTCCAGCAAGGTTCGCCAGTCGGGTAGGAATGTATTTTCATACCTCCGTCTGAATTTTCAAATTCCTGGGCAAGGCGATATAAAGCTTTATCAAAATCGTCGGAAACGATATCGCGTTTTAATTTCCAGAGTTCATCTATAAGATCAATCATTGAGGTGGATGACATTATGGTTTCGATCAGCTTTTTTGTGGTCTGTTGGTCACCAGCGACCAGGGGTCTTCGGCAAGGAAACGATCCACGGTAGCCACAAAATCAACCAGGCGGCAGGAGCACAATTGACCATAATTCAGCACGGTTGAACGCCATAAATCATTACCTTCCAGATAGCGCTGTACCGGTTTTAAGGTCAATTTAGGGTCGATTTCCATAACGCGCACGTACATGAGGAAGGTGCGGTTCTCCCATCCGGATGGGGTGTGGATTTGTCCGGTAAACTCTTTCCAGTAGCGGTATGGGACTCTGGCGCGCTGCTCGCTGTAATGCAGCATGGATACAGATTGTACGTTCGCGCCAAGCAGCAGCAGCTTAAAGTCAGCTCGAGCATACGATCGTATGCAGATCCATCATCGAAAGCGGATGGTGTGTCTCTTCCAGCTAGGTCACCTGCATATTTCCCGTTACATGCGACCGACTGCATTGGGTGCAATGTGCGTTTTAAGTCCGGGTGCTGGCGGATGTATTCAGAAAAAGCGCCCATCCCCTTTGAAGGAGTCGCTAGCGGGTCAAATTCCTGGCTGTTAGGAAATTCAAAATTGAAAGCCGGGACTACTAATGTGCCCATAGGACCGATTATTGATTTCAGAGCCTCAAAGTATACCCCCACACCCCCGACAGGTGCCCCTAAAAATTGGATGGCGGAATGGACTAATACACCATCACCATCCGTTATACCGATAGCTTCCAGGGCATCATAGATCTGTTCCTGGTTGACTTCACGCATCTGCTGCATCGCTCCCCGTGTCTACATAGTCTTCCCAGAGCAGTCTCCCGGCGCGGTACTCCAATTGGAATCCCATGCGTTCATATAACTTCCAGCTGGCATTATTATCTCTCAGGACCTGGATTTCAATTGAATGGACTTCCTGATCGCGCAGCCAATCGATGGCCAGCCGTGATAATTTATCGCCGATGCCCAGGCGGCGAGCAGAGGATACGATCCACATATCACTGAGTTCTCCTACCAGCACGCCGCCCATATACTTTGGCAGGCTTTTTACCCGGCACAGCATAAAACCCACTACTTCGTGCTCGATATCGGCGATAAAAACGTTGCTGAAGCGGCCGAGCGTCCTGCTGAAGGAATCCAACCATACCTGCCCCACGTTTTCTGGGTGGGGGAGTCGATAACCCATCGTATAGAAGTGGCTGTTAAGCCTGGTATACATGTCTTTGATGATCGGGAAATCAGCCTCAGTTACCAGCCGGTAGGTGACTACTTTATCCGAATTTGGGCTCATCGGAGATCGTCCTTTACAACTGCTGGCCATTTATCCGGTTCTAGCCCGAATTGCGCCAGGAAGGCAAAGGCAATTCGTTCAAGTCCGAATGCAACACAGCCTGTATGGGCTGGTGCATCATCGGGAAGCGATATGTTCAGGTTACGGCCGAAGAAATCCTGGTGGTAGTTATATGATCCGACCGCCAGGGTTAAATCTTTGAAAGGCAGCGCGGCTCTGATTTCGAATTTCAGCTGGAACGCGCTTTGAAAAGCCGCCTGTTTACGAAATTCGCCGATAAAGAATGGATCATTGGCGCTTTCTACCCGATATACCAACCCAATTTTCTCAAAAAATTCTTCCATTCGTACCCGGGCTGATTCGCGGTTCTCCAACACGTAATCTTTCGAGCCAACGAAGATAATTTCGCGCATTGAAAAGTCCCATAAGCGTTCCAGGGAATTAAGATTGATGGCTTCATATCTGAAACAGCTGCCCACCGCGGTGGCTGCCAGCTCACCGCCTGGTAAAGGTTTGTCCGCTAGAGCGAAGTAGAGGTGGTTGCACACCGCCGGGGAGAGCAGTGAATGGATTTTTGATAATGCTTCCGGAGGCGTGTTGAGCCCATCGGATTCATAACTGGTGTTCTTTGCGAAATCATCGATCACATCCAGGTCTTCGCGCAGGTGGGTGACGAAGGACAAAGAGTGAGGGAAGGCATTGAAGTAGTGTATTCTTTGAAGGTATTCGGCAGAAATTAAAGTCGGGAACCGGTAAGATTTAGCATTAAATGATTCTGCCAACTTTAAAAATTGGCGTTCAAAGAATTCAATCAGACCAGTCAGGAGAGGGCCAAAGGTATATATGCCGGTTCCTTCCTGGAAGAGTTCGCCTCGTTGGATCAATTCATCTGTAGGATCCTTGTCGTAAATGGTTGGTCGATCCATGTAGTCTTCCAGCACCACCACCTTGGGTTTTATGGCGCCTTTTGCCATCGATTCCACAACGCGCCCCACTTTTTCTTCAATCAAAGCCATACGTTTAGGAGATAATTGTGCGTCGCTTTCACCGGGGATATCACGGATGGACAAAATAATCAGGTCAGTTGATACATCCGCGTCCAGTATCAATTCGTCTACATAAGCCAGTTTGGATTGGATCTCTCCAGTCAGGTGTTCGGGGATCAGTACGGCGGGTGTTATTTCCAGGGTTTGCATTGTTGCTGCTGCTCCTAATTATCTTGAAGGCTCAATTTTTTCGTTGATCAATGTATGTGCAAATTTCAGGTACGCTGATCAGGTTTGTGATTGTATCGGGATTAATCTCCACCCCAAAATTTTCTTCAAGGCGCATCATCACTTCCATATGCCCCATTAAATCCCATTGGGGTATGTCACCAAAAGAAAGCTCAGGTGTCACCAACTCGGGTTCAACCTGCAGCGCTTCGACCAGCACCGCTTGAATTTGCTGGTTTAGATCCTTTTGTTTGATATCCATAAACTTGATAAACTCCTTACAACACTCTTGAAAAAGACGAGTAATTTTTAGTATTGGCTGGTATTAGAACCGAAATTATCTGGATTTGATTTCACGCATTCGCTTTTACTTTATAAATGCCAACGGGCTGGTATTGGGGATCCCATTTTCCCCAAGGCATACCGTTGTCTCCGGACTTAAAATAAAAGCCTGCCAAATTTTCTTGTAATTCTGCACAATTTCTCAACTGGTCCAGCAAAGCATTGTACTGGTCGAAATTGCTTGGGACCTCTCCGGTAAAACCGAAAATGTCTTCGAGGGACTCCTGGCTGTAACACCACCCATTCGAAGGTTCATGGTGCCAATCCTGGTCACGGCTGGCGCCCAAAGTCGCTACAAGTGGAGCGCCCGGTTTAAGCACACGCATGATTTCCTGGACCACACTTACTAATCCATCCGGAGTATTATGTTCCAGAGCGGACACCGATACAACCGCATCCAGAAAATCATCATCAATTTCAGCCAGGTCTGTTAAATCTTGATTGTATACAATCACAATCCCATTATTCCTGCGGGTGGATGTATTGGATATGAATTGGTTAGCTGAATATTGGATTAACTCGAACAGGGTACGCCCGCTTCTGGCGACGTCCTTCAGTGCAGAATTTGAGGACGTACCTTGCTTTGTGCTGGACTTTAAAACCTGGGTAGGTGGGTTCAAGTCCTGTGGGTGTTTCCCTTCGACGTTAAACCGGTTTCGAAATCGCAGGGGGAGATTGGCGCGGCTGAGGCGGTCGACACTCAGCACGCGGGCGCCCTTGCTTGCGAGATACCACTGCATAAGACCGGTGCCCGCCCCGGCGTCCATAATAAAATTACCTTCGATGGTCTCCAGATGTGTCAGAATCCAGGTGATATCCAGCAGGTAATGCCAGCCGAATTCTATTTTTAACGAGCGGGCGAATTCTTTTAACGCCTCAACCAGCTCGCGCTGCTGGTTGAGAATTCCCACCGGTATAATTTCGATTTGTTGATCTATTTGTAAGACCCTTTGATTATCGTTCAGTGTTATCCCTCTATGCCTTTATCTTCAATCTTGTAACGGGTAATAGTTGTTCAACCAACCTCTGGAAAAAAGAATTCGTCTTCTCTACCTTCTTGGTTGCGATTTGAAGAATCCCTGGCGATACCCTCATACAAAATATGCATGGTATTCGAGTTGTCTGGAGAAAGGGATTCCCACTTGAAGGATTTCATCTGCACAAAACCCATGCGCTGTCCAGCTTGCAGGTATTCATCAAACGGCAGCGAAGCGCGATAGAGTTGGTAGTATATAAAGTGACGGGCATTGCGTTGATATTCCGGTGGTACCTGGATTTTTTCTGCCTCCAGAAACTGTTCAGTCATGTTTCGAAACTTTTTCTGTGATTCAGGTAAAAAGACAGTCGGATATTGCGTGTACCTTGCTACCCCGCCGCACAGGACAGCCGCCCCCATCAATGAGGCTTCCAATCCAATCGAAGAATTGTAGACGATCACAAATTTTGCGCGCTGGATCAACTCATACGAACTGATGTAATCCCCTAAATCGATGAATATCACATTGTCCAGTTCCTGTACCTGGTTGCGGTTGATCCAATCAAACACGCTCTCGCGGCTCTGCTTGGCGGTACCGGGACGCATTTCGTCCGGATGAGCGCGGATGAAAAACAGGGTCTCAGGGTGATCGCGTATCAAATCGAGCAATACATCCAGCCAGACGAACATGTGGGGGAAAATGCGGTTGGCATGAACCTGGCTGGTATCGTATACCACGTTTGTAAAAATGGGTACGATCTGTTGAAATCGCCCCATTTTCCCCAGGATTGTTTCATCCAAAGCATGCATCTCTGGCCAGAAACGGATTCCCGCCATTGTAAAATCTCCCTGAAAGCGGTTTTCAAGGTAGGAGTCTAAGCGGGCGTTCTGTTCAGCGTTTAATTCGAAATCTTCTGGGATATGAATGGGGTAGGCCGTCGCTTCACCTTCGGTAAAGAAGGCTGAATTCGGCTGGAACCCAACCTCGTGGGATATAACCCGAACACCGAGCTGCCTGGCGGCCCACCGTGCTGCTGCTTCAGGGTACAAGATGCCATTAAAGAGCACTACTGCCGCAGGCTGGTTTACTTCCAGAAATGAATTAAACGATTGCGGCGGTACTGTAGGCTGACAGCATATAGGCCCGCATCAGATAGCGTGTATCCTCGTCGTCCGGCAGATTATGCTGGCGCAGCGCCCAGCGGATTGAAGGAAGCGCCAATTCGCCTAACGGGATTATTGGTTTTGTGCCCTCATGGTTCTGCCCTGAGGCTAAACTTGGGAACTCATATTGGAATCCGCTCAGTTCTTCAATGGATAGATTTTTTAGTCCGGCAGCCAGCCTTTCGTTACCCTGGTATTTGAACCATTGGACCTGCGATCCGGCAAACAGGCGTTTCGATTGGACGGTACAGTCCTGGCATGGAGGCGGTGAATGGTAATCATCCCGGTTGGTTCCAAGCACGCAGTGGCTCATCCCAGAATCGCAGGCGTAATTTATAACTGGGACTCCCGCCAGGCGGAAACTCCAGCCGGTTAGCAGAGAAAATGCGGAATTTAAACTCAAACCGTGAATACGAGATGAAACATTAAAAAAAACGATTGGCTGGCCAGTATCTGTGCGCCGCTCCTGTTTTTCTATCTGAGAGGCAAGATGGGAGATGCGGCGCCGGGTACTCCATTCCCCAACTTTCGTTTTAATGCTATTGCTCATGCTTTGACAGCGGAACTCGATTCAGGTAACGCTCTAAAATAGGCTTGAGAGAGGCGCTGAATAGCGATTAAGAAACCCTCGCCGCCGCGCTGGTGGCCGCGCCATATTTCTGGGATCATCGTGCCGTGATAGTCGCCGAGCACTTTAAAGAACTTATCCCAATCGATAGTCCCTTCACCGATTTGTAATCCTTCCCCATCCAGCCCAGCGCCATCTGATAGGTGCAGGTGTTGGATATAAGGTAACAGTACTTCGAGCTGTTCGTAAAAATCAACATGAGCCCAATTACAATACAATTTGTGATGGGAGGTGTCATAACACATATTCAGACCCATGGAAGTAATAAAGTCACGAATTTCGTATGCGTCCATGAAAGCATTGGTCAGCCATTGACCGCCAAAATACCAGGGATGCGGCGGTAGGTTTTCTAAGAGCAGTTCGACACCCTCGAAATCGAGTTCTTCAACCGAACGCCGCAGGTTGTCGTACAGCGTATCATGGTCGGAAATCGGATGGTCCAGACTCATCGCTCCAGGGTGGACGATTACTTTTGGTTTTCCCACGAAATGTACTGAAATTTCACGCGTCAGGTCAATAGCTTTTTGCATGAGCGCTAAGGATCCCAGGCGGTGACCTTCGTCCAGCGAACACAGGTCTACCAGGCTGCGTTCCCAGAATTCAGGCGCATGCACAACCAGCTTGAGCGGTTGTTCATCCTGCTCCCTGAAATTTCTTCCCGGATAACTTTCGTCCAAATCCTGATCGGTGAAGTGAAACTCCAGCATGCGCGGTTGGTATACAAGCAGTTCATCAAAATCTCTAAAGCGGACCGTGAACCCGTATTCCATCGGCAGAATCTTTTCCATGTCGAGGGTAATCTTGATTCCCAGGTCGCGATCCAGGAAAGGTTCATCTTGTTCAATCATCCGCTCTGCCACACGTCCAACCAATTCAGCATATCTTTGCGGCGAGAGTCCAAGCGCTGGTCCTTTTACAGCGATCAATTCGGACAGCGATGGTTTCGCCTGGTTGAATTTGGCGGGCTGCAACCAGGCTTTTTCCGAGCACTTCCCGGTTGAGGATTTCCCCGCGCGAGATAAATTTCTCCTGGCCCAATCCAAGGGCCATCTCAACCTGGCGTATGTCGCGCACCAATTTTCTGAATCCGTGGGGCTCGAGACTGGCAGCGTGATCAGGTCCGTCCATCGTGCGGTCGAGGGTCAGGTGTCTTTCGATGATGCACCCATTCATGGCGGCCGCGACCGTTGAAACGGCAATGCCGCGTTCGTGACCGGAATATCCAACCGGGACATCAAATTTTCGCAGTTGGTCCATGAAACGTAGATTTATGTCCTCAAAGGCTGCCGGATAAGTGCTGTTGCAGTGCAATAATGCAAATTCGGCTTTTTTGGATTTTAGAAATTCGACTGTAAACTCCACTTCGTCCATTCGTGACATACCGGTTGATAAGATTAACGGTTTTCCTTTTTGAATGAGGTGATCCAGCAGCGGGATGTTGGTCAGGTCCGCTGAGGCGACTTTGAAAGCCGGTACGCCTAGCGATTCTGTGTAATCGGCGCTGGCGGCATCGAATGCTGAGCAAAGAAAAGTTATCTCTTTTTCCTGGCAGTACTCCACAATCCGATCGTAGGCTTCGTTGGAGAGTTCGATGCGCTGTAAAATCGGTAATAAGTAGCGCAGCGTTTTCTCACCGACGTTAGCGTTCTCTAAATACTTTTTCGCATATAAACTTTCTAAACTGCGCTTCTGAAACTTGACAGCATCCGCGCCTGCTTCCGCCGCTACATCGATCATTTGCAGCGCCAATTCAAGTAATCCGTTATGGTTGACCCCTATCTCAGCGATGATGTAAGTCGGGTGACCATCGCCTACCAGTCGATCGCCGATTTTTATCTCGGGCATTAAAGTACCTCCGTGGATTTTAGTAAAATCAGGTTGAAAAAATTATTTGGGTATATCCTGAAACTCAGTGGGGTTTATCCCCAAAACATCGATTGTGATTTTAAATTTGATTAAAACCAGGTTGAATAAATTAGTTGTGTGTGTCCTGAATCTCAGAGGGGTAAAACCCTAAATCATCGAACGTAATTTCCCCGTTTTCGATTAAGCGTTCTGCCCGGCGCCAATCATCGGCCGAGTCGATATCAATCCAATGGCTGGGATCGATGATCAAGGGCAGGATTCGGTCGCCGCTCATGGAATTCTTTTCAAACACTGTGGATGTCCATGCCGCGTCCACGTAGCCAGTCTGCCAATAAACTTCAGGAAGCGCCTGTCTTGGCATGTTGAATGCTTCGGAGAACTCGCTCCCTATCAATGGCTCCATCAGACCATCGGATTGGATGCGCCACATTTTATATGGATTTTGGAAAGGGATGCAGATTGTACGGATAGAATCTGCATCTGGTCGTCCTAATAGGTGCCTCACCGCATCATCGATGTGATGTACGCGCCGGAATGGCGAGGTGGGGCGTAATTGAACGAAGATATCTGGCCTGTAGCCTTCATTCTCGTGCAGCCATTCCAGAGCATGCTTGAACACCGGAAAATCCGGTGTGGCGTCCTGGGAATGTTCGGCTGGACGTATGAAGGGCACCTCGGCGCCGAACCTGCGGGAAATGGAAGCGATCTCGCTGTCATCGGTGGATACGATCGTGCGGGTTACCGTTTTTGACCCCAGGGCAGCCGCGATACTATAAGCGATAAGCGGGTACCCGGCAAAAGGCAGGATATTCTTGCGCGGGATGCTTTTTGAGCCGCCGCGCGCCGGAATGATTGCTAGGATTTCTGATTTCCCTGGTTTGTTACCCCCGATTTCTCTCTCGCTTGTTACCACGCAGTCCACCCGCCATCGACTACCAGGTTCGCTCCGGTCATATAAGACGAAGCCTCCGATGCCAGGAACAGCAGCGCGCCGTTCATTTCGTCTTTTTCCGCCATACGGCCGAGAATGGCGCGTGCCGAGTATGCCTGCACAAAATGCTGGTCGTGGTCGTTAAATACGCCGCCTGGAGTGAGCGCATTCACGCGGATGTTCTTACCGGCATAGTAGGCTGCCAGATAGCGGGTGAATCCCAGTATGCCTGCCTTGGTGACCGGGTAATAAGCCGGTTTATACTGCGGTGGATTTTGGGGGTGCTCGTATATGCGCTGGTCAGGAGCGCTTATTCCATAAATCGAAGAGATATTGATAATAACGCCGCTGCCCTGAGCAAGCATAGGGTTGACCGCCGACTGGCAGCATAGATACACACCTGTCAGGTTGGTTTCAAGTGCAGCCTTCCAGGCTTCAAGCGGGAATGATTCGAATGAAGATAGGATAAACTCACTTGAGGGTTCGTCGCCCGCCGTTGAATTGTGTTGGGGGTCAAATTTTGGGTCCAGCGCGGCGCTGTTCACCAAAATGTCCAGCGTCCCAAAAGTTTCAAGCGTTGATGAGACCATTTGCTGGACGGATTCTGGATCAGCGCTGTTTAATTGTACAGCAGCAGCCGATAAACCTGACTTTTTTAATTCTTCACTCAATGCGCGGGCGGCATCGAAATCGATGTCTGCAATTAACATACTGCGCGCCCGCTTCTGCCAGCGTGCGGCAGAATTCGGCGCCCAGCAGTCCTGCCCCGCCCGTGACGACGGCAGTCCGTCCAGCCAGGTTGAATTTATTTAATATGTGAGAATTACCTTTCGAATTGGTCATTCCGTCCTAATTAACTTACTCAACGAATAGAATTATTGCTTCTCGGGTTCTGGTTGAGGCTTTTCTTCTGGTTCAGCTTTAGATTTTTCCGCTCCGTTGGAACCGCCATCAGGCACTAAGAAACCGGATTCTTCGAGGTATGCAATGATTTTTCTGGCGTTGGTAAGCGGATCGATATTAACTGTTTTTAGCCAGATTTCTGGATTTTCTGGTTCCTCATAAGGATCATCGACACCAGTAAAGCCGGTGATCTGACCTCGCCGGGCACGCGCGTACAGACCTTTTACATCCCGCTCTTCACATACTTCGATAGGTGTGTCAACGTAAACTTCAATAAAGTGATCATCCCCAACCATTTTGCGAGCCTCATTCCGTGTGGCCCGGTAAGGACTGATCGCAGCGCAAATTGCGGTGCCGCCGTGGCGGGCGATCTCTCCGGCAACAAAACCAATTCGCAATATGTTCGTATCGCGGTCTTCCGCCGAGAAACCGAGACCTTTCGAGAGGTGGGTGCGGACCACATCCCCATCCAGCAGTGTAACCTGGCGTCCGCCTTCCAGCAGTAATGAGGTAAGGATTTCAGCCGTTGTTGATTTCCCGGAGCCGCTGAGACCGGTGAACCAGATGCAGCAGCCCTGCTTGCCGCGTGGGGGATACATCTCCTGCAGAATTTCCGCTGTTTCAGGGCGTGTAAACCATTCCGGGAGCAGTTTCCCCTGTGTAAGGTAATCCTCACGCACCTGTGTACCTGAGATTGAGAAAGTACGCGCGTCCTCCGGTATGTTTGTCCTCTCTTCGTAACGGTCTTCGTCTGCGAGATAAAGAAGTTCCTTAAATTTTACGAGTTGTACTCCAATTTCATCGAAGTATTGGTTCAGCATAGCTTGCGCTTCGTAGGGTCCGTAAAAAGGTTTACCCTGGCTGTCTTTGCCTGGACCAGCATGGTCCCGGCCAACAATAAAGTGAGTGGCGCCGTAGTTGCGCCTTATGATGGCATGCCACAGGGCTTCACGCGGTCCAGCCATGCGCATAGCAAGGGGCAGCAAACTGAGCAAAGTCCGGTCTTTGTCATAGTAATTCTCTGCAAGTGTCCTGTAAACTCGCACACGTGTGTAATGATCTACATCTCCAGGTTTGGTCATGCCAACCACAGGATGGATCAACAAACTTCCGTCCACTTCTTCGGCGGCGCGTTTGGTGAGTTCTTCGTGGATGCGGTGCATTGGATTACGGGTTTGAAAGGCGACGACCTCGCTGTTACCCATTTCCTCGAGGCGTTCGCGTACTTCCAGGGGATCCAAACGCAAACTGAGAAAATCGTGATAGATGGGTAAATTGAGGATTTTTATCTCGCCGGTGACATATACCTTTCCCCAGCGCACCATCTCGGAAATCAAAGGGTGTATAGGATCGGTGGTTCCCAGCGCCAGCCGCGCTTCTCTCAATGAATCCCAGTGATAAACATCTTCGATGCGCATAACAGCTATGGTGTTGTTGCGAGAATCACTCAGGGTGACCTGTTCACTCCAGGCTGGCATAGCATCTTCGTCCACCGGTAAGGTGATTGGGATTGGGAACAACACGCCGTTCTTCAAGCGCATTTCAGTCAGTACTCTTTCATAATCCTCTTTTCCCATAAATCTATCCAGCGGGGAAAAAGCTCCCGTAGCTAAAAGCTCAAGATCGCACAGCGATCGTTCGGATATACGGATGGAGGGTAAGCGGTTGGAACGATCGAGTAGTTCCTGTCGTTCATCCTCGCTGACCATTAAATTTACTAATTCTCCCCCGTATGGCTCAATCAATGTACTCGTTTTTTTAGTGTCCTTCATTAATCATTACTCCTAGTGAATTTCACGATTGAATATCTCAATCGCAATAGTTAGCAAGTGGAAAAATGCACAAGCCCACAATTATAGCAAAGAATCTAAAGTCTTACTAAAACCCCTTTATCTCCCGAATAAATAGCGGCCAGTGTTATTTCTAAAGCACGCACCCCATCCTCGAGTGTACACTTTGGCGCGCTTTTGCCTTGTATCAAAGATAAAAAATGGCTCATCTCGGCTGTGAAAAGATGGTTGCGTTCAAAACCATCCGGAGCAGGGTACATTTCCCATTCCTTATTACTTGCCCTGTACAGCTGAACAGCGCCATCGAAATTGTCCCACAGGAGGGTGCCTTCCGTCCCAACTATTCTCATTGTGTGGCTGGTTGGCTGCTGGTTGAAGTCCAAGTGCACATTTCCTAAAACACCATTTGCGAAGCGTAAACCGATTTCAGCCGTATCCTCGACATCCAGGTCAAGGTCTCCCAGCTTGCCAGTGAAAGCCCATACGCTTGAAATTTCTCCCAACATCCAGCGTAGATAATCAATGGGATGGCACAGCGTTAACAGCACACCTCCACCCAGGTCGGAGCGGGCGCTATAGCCTACCCGGTAATCCTCCCATGGGTGCCAGCTCGGCAGATACTCGCCCCAATGCACATTCACAGACAACGCCCGGCCGATTGCGCCATCCTGAAGAAGCCCTGCGGCTTTCTCAAGACCGGGGTGGAAGCGGTATTGGAAGGCGGTAAAAAATTGACCTTTTCCGGTTTGAAGCGCGCGCTTCAGCAGATCTATGCTCTTCATAGAATTTGATAGGGGTTTTTCCATAAAAATATGGCAGCCGGCTTCAGCGGCTGGAATGGCGACCTCCAGGTGCAGTGCCGTTGGGTTCGATATGATGATTGCATCCGGCTTGAGGTCCAGGACGACGTCCAGGTCTGTCTCAACTGGAAAATCGTAGCTGTCAATATCAGTAAGTGTGCTCTTGTTCGAACGGTACAGGATAATATCCCGCTGATCCAATGCGAACAAGTTCTTGAGATGGCGGCGGCCGATGGAGCCCAGACCGGCGATAACAAACTTCATTCTATAGATACCCCCAATTTTCCAATGTATCACCGGCGATGGCTTCGAAAACTCTGTGATCATCAGGAGTGAAGTACTGCACCCATGAGCCTCGTGAGCCCTTTTTAAGCGAAGATGCGATTTCCCCCGCTTTCTCCTGCTGCCAATCTGCGTCGGGATTTTTATTTAACTCTGCATCAATCAATTCGTCCAATTCGTTCCCCACGTTATCAGCGCCGAGGAAAATCCATGTTTGTAGGAGTTCTTGCGCAGATTTGTCAAGCAGGTCTTCGTAACGTAATGTGTAAAACTGATCGCTGAACAATGATTTACCTCGTTCGCAGGTCTCATTTACATTGTTTACCCATCTCTCAGCCGCCCATCGTAAGCCTTTTTCTGTAAAAATCAAGTCTTCACTATTTGTGAAGGATTTCAGGATCGTTAATAAAGGATTCCCTGATACGCCAGTCCTCTTTGTTCAAATGCTGTGTGCCGTCGATAAATGTCTGGAACCTGTGAGAAACGACAGCATCGCGGCCGTCGCGCACGATGTAAATCAATTTTCCATCCGGGTATATTTGGCGCAGTAAGCTGACAGCTTTTCCGTTCAGCAGGCTGTTGGGGCTTTTATCGCCCACGATATTCTTGCCCACTCGTCTTGCATCACGTTCCATGATGAAATCGGCAGCAGCTCTGAGGATGACCGGAGAAAGGTCTCCCCCGTGATTCCAGCGGTTGCTGCGGCGGGTTAACCAGGAAGTGATCTCGGGATCAGCCACCAGGGATTGCAGCAGCGGCGGGCGGGTAAAAAAGTGACCTTGATAATTACAATGCACATCTGGATGCAGGCGGACCAGCCTGGTTAACAATGTGGTGCCAGACCGGGCGTGCCCGTAAATAAAGAATTTTTCCATCGGAAAAAATAATTTCGCTTCGGCAACTTCTTCCTCTGTAATCGCTGGAACGGTGTAATTTTCCATCCTGGTTTTACTGCCAGGCACAGATTGATCGCTGAATAATATACGAGCCGCACGCGCTAATCGAGATTTGTAATTATTTCCCATGCGGGGTTCCCAGTTTTGACAGCACGAAATGAGCTGTACGGTCTCCGGCGCTGCCATCGGTAAATGTACACTCGCGTTCGATAAAATAATGGCGAGCGTCTTTCCCAGCCTCTGGATTCTCCAAGTAAAAATTGAGAGCCGTACGCAGCTGGTTTTCGTTGATTACCTCAAGACCCGCGCCTGAATCTCTGAAACGGGAATGGGTTGGCCAATCCCCAATTTGGGACAGCGGCAAAGTGTATTTTCCCGGCCAACCTACGGGCGAATCAATACAAACGCTGACAACAGGGCAGTCGTGCACGGCTGCTTCGACCACCATGGTGGAGTAGACGGTGGTGAACACATCTGAATATGCCATCATGGAAGATTTTTCCGGCATGTCTTCCCCGGAGTAGTAAACCAATGAACCACCCAGAGGAACCGGTTCGACAATGTGTACATGGGGTGTATCCTGGGCAAGTGCCCGGATTTGTTCACGCTCATCAATAAAGCGCTGTACATCCAAAAAATGGTTAGGATGGAAGCGGATCAGTAATTGGGATGGTTTTAAAAGCTGATCAGAAGAGACGAAACGAGCCAGCGCCTGGATGTTTTGCAGGTTCGGGGAGAAGGAGATGAAGCTGCATGCATATGATATCAGTTTGCGATTTGTATCCAGATTGTGCTGGCGGAAGTAATCCTCCCTGGTCATCAACCATTCTTTTTTGAAATATCCATCATAAGAAGGGATGCCTCCAATGTTGACATCTTCAGGAGACCAATCAGACCCGTTTACCAGTTCCTCTTTCTGGATCTGTGACCAGCATATTATCCAATCCACCGGTGCGCCGGGCAGGCTGTAACTGCTGGTGTTGTCCCAGCCGACGATCACTGCGCCGGTTTTAATCCCCGCAGCGGCGGCATCTCGCAGCAGATAACGGTCCCATCTCCAGCCGGGAGTGCTTGCCAATACCAGGCTGGGCTGGTAGCGCTGGAGCAGGTCGTTGTAAATTCCGGGCGTGTATTTATTTTGACGACGAAGGAGCAGATTGCGAGCAGTATGCGAATGGCGCAGTTCCCACACAGCTGCCCTCATAAGCGGAAACAGCATTTTGCGCCGCTTGTGGGCTTCATCCTCTACCTGGTTGATATGACTGTCGACAGCCTGCAGATTTATGCGATTTGAAGCGCCTGCTCTGCGTAAGAAATCCAGCCACCATTGGGTGGAATAGTCCACCTTTTGAAAATATGCC
Source organism: uncultured Chloroflexia bacterium (assembly GCA_963753725.1). Taxonomy (GTDB): domain Bacteria; phylum Chloroflexota; class Anaerolineae; order Anaerolineales; family UBA4823; genus CAVWDI01. The sequence continues at coordinate 84,472 of CAVWDI010000033.1, forward strand.
CGCGCCTGGTCGAGCCGCAGGCCTTCGACTTTCAATCCTGGGCAGGCGAAGCGTTTGGAAACATCCTCCTTAATTGCATTGTCTGTGAGTATAACGATTTCCACCCCCGAGGCTAACAGCCTGGGGACAAATTCGCTTTGCAGAAAATATACAATCGCCAGCCCATGGTCGGCGCAAATAAAAACGGTTTTACTCATTAAGTTACTGGATTCAGTTTCGATACAGGATTTCGAATGTCTTTCCGTGAGACCACTGCAGGAAACGACGTACAGGAGGCCATTTCCAAAAACCAGAACCGTAATTCGCCGAAGTTTGTCTTTCTGTTGAGCGGTTCCCGTTACTGGCAGGCAGTTGTGTACTATTGCTGTCTGAAATCTCGGAAAATTCGCTGGACAGCGTGTTGCCCATATGCTGCACCCACCATGACTGCGTTGATAGGCGCAGGTACCCGTTATCGTTTAGGGCGCTGTCCAGCTGGCGGACCTGTCCCATGGGGCGATCGAAAGGCATGGGAAGAATGCTTTGCAGCGCTTCGCGCGGCGCTAAAAATTGGAAATGACCTGCGCCGATATAACATTTTGCGCCTCGATATTCCAGCATGGATTCTTCACACGTTTCGAAGTGGGAACGCGCCTTCTGCTCGCTGTGACCGAGACTGCTGGCATGTTTCCAGTAATCTTTCCATGGAAGGAGTTTTCCGTGTTCGAGAGTAACTTCTGGATTGCCCTCCGCCCATAATATGGTACTGGTTGAAAATTCTTCGGGACTCCACATGGGGATACCAGTCAGCATTCCGGCGTTCGGAAATGTATCAATGGTGTCAGTCATAGCTGACAACCATCCCGGGTGGTGGTACATGTCTCCATCGCTGTAAGCGATATATTCGCCCGGAGCAGAACTGAAAACGAAATTCCATGCGCCGCCTTTACCGATATTCTTCTCTGAAAGCGTCAGATACTGAATTTTTCCGTTATTGTGATTCTCCAATAGAAATTCCTGAACTTCCGGACAGCTGGCGTTGTCGAAAACCATCAGGTCATAGGGTAAGTCAGAATTCGTCCAAATGCTGTTCAGACAGACTTTTAATACTTCCAGGCTTTGCGCATAATAACCGCTCAGAAATGGGATATAGGTGACAACCGCCACTGTGACCTTTTCAGGTTTGACGACATGATCGATCGACTTGGCTGGATTTTGACCGGTTCGCATAATCTAAATTTATAGAGAACCTGTAACCCGGCGGCGCAGCCTTCGAAAGCGGCGGGTTATAAAACTCCGGATGCGGCTGTCAGCGCCATTTTTGGGGGCTGTCCAACGTTCAGCCTGGCGCAGAGACCAGACCAGGTTCATCTGTGGGCGGCGCAGTTGTCCGTCACGAATTTGTCTGTCGCAGTCCAGTACCATGTACAGGTTGCCCTGTCCGCCGGCCAGGTCTTCATTGACAAACAACTCTTCCTGTTCGTAATGGGGACGTCCACCGGGTAAATGGCTGTAATCGTGGTTTTGATGAATGACTGTTATGGAAGGTGTTCCATCGACAACCATCCAATTTTCCTGTTTGGCGTTATATATCATCCAGTTATCCCATCCAGCGCGGCCAATCGCGAAATCCGGTATATCGTTAAAAAGATGCCTGGGATAGATAAAGTAATCGCTTCCGGCCGGTAAATGAAGGCTTCCAGTTTGGCTTACAGCAGTCTTTAGTCGCTGCGCCCAACCATTCGAGAAATCCAGTAAATGATCGACTTGCAAATCCCAGCGCTGCCCTATTATCAAAAAATTTTCAACCTGTCCAGCAGTTTGTTTTGCAGCCTCCACGAAATCGGGCAGCAGCAGGATGTCGGCGTTGACATATGCCAGGTACGGGCTCTTTGCCCATTCACGAGCGGCGCTGAATAAAGAACTGACCAGGGGTGTCCCGCTTTCGTTTCGACCCACACCGGGGATATAGTTTAACGAATAATCGTTCACCACCAGTTCCAGCCCTGGTTCTTCACCGATGAGCAGCACCTCAACCGCTTCCCCCAGGTGCAGCCAGGACTGAATGGCATTACGCTGGATGGTGGCGATGTGCGGGTCGCTGAATGGTTTTGGTGCGCTGAATATGGTGATAAATGCTTCCATAATTTAAGTGAAAATTCCGGCTCAGCTACTGCGCGAGTCTACCTGGCGATAATGCTTGGCCTGAACCTGCGCGTTTATCTGGGCGATCTCCGGCTCACGCTCAAGCAGGTCGAAGATTTCCAGCCACGAAAAATCGTCTCTGCCGGGAAACCTGTCGTAGATCGTGCGCAGAAGTTCCAGGTCTTGGAGTGTATCGACCGTCCAGCGCTGCGCGCCGTAATCTGGATCGTGGGTAACGTGGCAGATGCGGAACCTTTGGGGCTGTTCGTAGAAAAATGGCATCACATGTTCGCGCTGGTGGGTTTGGTTTGCCTCTTTCCAGGCCAGTTCTAAATTCTGGAACGAACACACTTCGGTATCCAACCCGACCGGGTAGGTGCGTTTCCAGGGCGGCGGCAGGCGGTTGGCGGCGAAATCATAGATTGGTTCTACCAGGTTATCTGCATCACCGGACCCGAAAAGCGCCAGGACGGTTTTGTCTATTACAGCTGGGTCAATTACAGGACAATCGGCGGTGACCCGAACGATGAAACCGGCATGGTAGGCTGCTGCAGCCCGGTAATAACGGTCAAGTACATCGAAATTACTGCCGCGGAAGCAGGCGTACCCGCGCTGGTTGCAAAGTTCCTGGATAGCGTCATCTGAAGGTTCATCTGTTGTAGCAACCAGGATGTCCTCCACAGTGAGAGCTCTTTTCGTGCGTTCTAAAACCCTGACCAGCATCGGTTCGCCAGCGATATCAAGCAGTACTTTACCCGGAAGACGGGAGGCTGCGGTACGGGCTTGAATGATCGCCAGGATGTGCGGTTTTGTGCTCAATTTAGATAGGTTTTTGATATCCGGAATTAGTTTGACAAACCGGATGCGGACTTTACTTGAAGCGCCAGTTCATAGGCTTTCAGCAGTTTGGGGAAATTCTCCTTCCAATCCGCTCTGCGTTCGGCTATCGAACGTGCTGCCAGCCCCATTTCGGGAAGCCGGCTGCGTTGTTTCCAGGCGTTTAAGATACCATCGGCCAGCGCATTAGCGTCCCCATCCGGAAAGGTCCATCCCGCTTCGCCAGGGGTTATCCATTCTTGATTTCCGGGCAGGTCTGACACCAATACCGGCCTCGCGCAGGCCATCGCTTCTAATAATGAAATCGAGGTTCCATCGCTGTGCGTGGCGGCGATATACAGATCTGCGCCGTGATAATAGTCTGGCAGTTCAGCCTGATTTACCTGGCCTGGAAAACTTACGCTGTCCAAAACACCACCATCGGAAAAGATTTGGTACAGTAAATCCTTTTGTGAGCCGCTCCCCAGCATAACCAGGCGCAGTTGTGGAATCTTTTGAGCCGCTCTGATAAAGGCCTGCGCGATAATATCCACACCGTAGATCGGCTCCCATGCGCGTGTTGAAAGCAGTGTAAAAGTATTCGCATTTTTCCTAATATTTGAGTTTGGATTGAAGTATTCCAGGTCAATACCCCACGGGTAAGTGACAATTCGATCCGGATGCATGCCGAAAGAAATCGCTTCTCCCCGGATCGTGCTGCAGTCCCCCACCAGGACGTCGCTGTTGACCAGAGTGTAGCGGGTTATCCACTGGTTTAACCCGCTGCGTTTGGCGTCGATCAACAAATCGTATCCCCACGACATGCTGACCACAGGATGGAATCCGGCTAATGCAGACAGGTAGGCGCATGATTGGATCGGGCCGGCATGGATAAGATCGGGTTGTAAATCGAATATTATTTTTCTTAACTCTGGGAGTAAAGCATATCCGCCGTACCAATTCAGCGGGTGATGGCCTCCGCTCCAGGGAAAAGTCCTGATCCCCTGCGGCAGTGAAAGCCCTCCATTTGGGTGAGCATCGCTTTCCAAACTTAATAATGTAACCTTTTTATCTGTCTCGGCCAGGGCGGTCAGGTAGCGTTGGTCGTGGACGTTGTAATTGAGGGTGAAGTAAAGGATATGCATGCTGCGCAAATGCCAACCGTATAGATTTTTGTTATGTCCAGTCAGCCCTTGACACTCAGGCTCCGATATCCGTCCAACGCAGTTCTTTCCCTGCGGGGAGCTCGGAAAGCGCTCTCGTGCCGATTACTTTGTTTATATCAGGAGGCAGGATGGCACCCGCGGCAGCTGGCCGCAGTACATCGATCATCTCGCGCGTGAACACTTCACCAGGCCGAATATCTCGAGCGGTACGTAGGCAGCGGCGCTGGATGAGGACCGTTTCCGATTCATTTCCACACACGAACTTATCGCCAGAGCCCAACGCATTTTCCAACTCGCGGGCAGCCTCCACCATTTCACGCCAGGTGCACGGGTTCATAGCGAATTTATGGTCGGGACCGACCCGGGCATTGTCGTCTGTGAAATGCTTTTCGACCACGCGAGCGCCCAATGTGATGGCGCCCAGAACGGTCGTGTGTCCAAATGTGTGATCTGAAAGACCAAGAACCACCTCAGGGAACATGCCCTTGTAGGTGTTTAGCACGCGCAGGTGGATGTGATTGAAGTTATCTGGGTCGGCCGTGTAATTTGTGTTGCACTGCATGATCACCAGTTGTGGGTTGATGGCGAGTACGGCGTGCACTGCTCGCTGTACGTCGCAGATGGTCGATGCGCCGGTCGCCAGCAGGATGGGTTTACCAAGCCCAGACATGCGTTCAATGGCTTCGATCCAATCAATTTCTCCGGAACCCACTTTGTAGGCGGGCACGTATGGATCGAGCATATCGATCGCCTCGAAGTCATATGGAGAGGAAAAATAATCTATTCCGGTCTCATCGCAGGCTTCTTTCAGGATGGGGGTCCATTCGAATGGTATTGAAGCGTCTTTATAAACCTCGAAGACCGATTTGCCCCAGGATGCCTGGTGGGAGACTTGACCATCCATGTGGCTAAATCCATAGTCCGACACGATTTTTGGGGCGCTGAAATTTTGGAATTTAGCCGCGTTGGCTCCCGCATCTGCCGCAAGTTTGATCAGCGACCTGGCGCGTTCCAAATCGCCATCATGGTTAGCGGCGATATCCGCGATGAAATAGGTTGGATGGGTTTCCCCGATTATATGTTCACCGATTTGAATGTCCATTAAGGCTCCTGAAAAAGTAAAAAAGATACAGCTTATATAAACGAATGGCGAAAAATAGCAGCTTGATTACTGGCTCTCAAATCCCTTTATCTTATTGGGATATCCACTCTGATATTGAACCCAAAATTCATCCAGACCAGAATCAACGCTGGGTGGTTGTTCTCCTAGTGCATTTGATAGCTTGTCGGTATTGAGTGTAAGTCTGGGGGAACGGGCTGCTGCCAGACCTGATTCATAAACTGAAAGTGGAGATATCAGACTGCCATCCAGATCGAACTTCATTGCGATGCGCTGGCCGAAATCAAATTTAGTCAGACATTCACTGCTCACCACGTGGTAAAGACCGCTCAGTTTAAGCGACAGCATTTTCAGAAAAACCCGGGCCAGGTCGTTGGCTAACAGCGGGCAAAAATAAACATCTGTGAAACCATTTATGCGCTTGCCGGACTGCAGGTTGTAGAAGAAGAATTCGGCCAGACTGCGCTTGCCTGTCATACTCCAACCAAACAAGTTCACACGTGCAACGACAGCATCCGGGTTTGCGCTGATAACCGCCCGTTCACCTTCGAGCTTGGTAGACGCATACACGCTGAGCGGGTTGGGGGGATCCAGTTCTGTGTAATTACCCTGTTCCCCGTCGAAAACAGCGTCGGTGGAAACATGCAGCATGCGCGCTCCGCCCCTGGCGACATGCTTTGCCAGTTTCGCAGGTACTTCACTATTCAGTTTCCGAGCCTGTTCAGGATCCTTTTCGCAGGCATCGATGTTCGCCAATGCCGCGCAGTGGATCACCCAATCGGGTTGTGCCGCATCAAGCAATCGCTGACAGGCGCCGGGTTCCAGCAAATTTGCCTGGAGTACGCTGAAGGCGTCGGTTTTTAACGGCGCCTTGTTGGCTGCACCAAACACAGTGTGTTCGTGTGCAGCTTCCAGAGCGAGATTTAACCCAAGCAGACCGCTGGCTCCGGTTACGAGAATGCGCATGACCAATTCTCCGGCATTGCATTCTTCCATAAAAAGATATTCAATTGTGTATTTCATTTGGATAACGTCCTAGAAGAGACGTTATCCGGCGCTCCAGGTTAACCCCGGAGCTAAAATTTATCCTACATGATCCTTAAGATCATTAAGATCCTCAAATGGTTTTACGTACTCTTTAATCTGGTCGACCGTCAACCACTGCGGGTTGTTATCGCTGCCGTATCGAAAACCAGCCGGCAGCGTTTTACCTTTTTCCTGCCACTCGTGACCAAACCACAGTGAACCGCTGGGCTGGACGACGAACATATCCGGTAATTCGACAGTGGAGCGGGCCTCATCTTCATTGATCAGCACTTCGTGCAGCTTTTCGCCGGGACGGATACCGATTATCTTCCATTCCGCATCTGGAGCGATCACTTTTGCCAGGTCGACGATTTTCGTTGAAGGAATTTTTGGTACAAAAACTTCACCGCCCCGCATTTGTTCGCTGCAGCTGATAACAAAACGTACACCCTGTTCGAGCGTGAGCCAGAAGCGGGTCATCCGGTCATCGGTGATGGTTAACATGCCCTCCTGGCGCTGCTGGATAAAGATAGGAATCACGCTGCCGCGGCTGCCGACCACATTGCCGTAGCGCACGCAGCTGAAGCGGGTGTCAATACCGGCTGCATATGCATTACTCTGCACAAATAGCTTCTCGCCGGCCAATTTTGTGGCTCCGTACAGGTTGACCGGATTTACGGCCTTATCGGAACTGAGGGCCATTACTCTTCCCACATTCGCATCCAGCGCAGATTCAATCACGTTGCTGCTTCCGAGGATATTGGTCTTGATGGCTTCCATGGGATTGTATTCACAGGCCGGGACCTGCTTTAAAGCCGCCGCGTGAATAACAATATCAACGCCGTTCATGGCTCGCCGCAAGCGGCGGTAGTCGCGCACATCACCGATAAAGTAGCGCAAGTTGGGTTGGTCGAAACCAGCCGCACGCATTTCGTGCTGCTTGAGCTCGTCTCTACTGAACACGATTACTTTGGCGGGTTGATACTCATCCAGCAAGATTTTAATGAATTTTTTGCCAAACGAGCCCGTGCCGCCTGTCACAAGGACGACCTGTTTTTTCCAGTTCATCAGCTTTTACCTTGCCTCTCTGTCTACTATCGATGTCATAACGATCTCCAAAAAAATTTGATAATTCATGTGCACTCAAACCAGGTTGGTCTGTACCGAAATTTCCTGTTCGATGCCGGTGAAAGGTATCAGCGCGGGCGGCTTATTCCAATCGCGCCGCTCGCCCGTAAGATAACGGAATACATCACCAAACATGGCCTGACCTTCAGCGCCCAGGACTCTTTCGATGTCCCATTTTTTTATTTCATCCCAGAAATCCCGCAGGTGCCATGGAAAGGGGCACGGATATTCGAAGAAGAAACAGTATGCGTAATGCCATACCTCCCTCAATTGTTCTTCCGAAAGCGCAAAGACTGCCGGGGAATCTAATACTTCATCCAGCAAGTCAAAATAATCCTGCCATGTCTGCGGATCTAATGTAAATCCTTTCCCCCGGTAATGCGTTTGACCAGCCGCGATAACCGGAATGCCGCTCATTGCCATTTCCATTCCAACGGTTGTGGTGTAAACCAAACCTAGATCGGCGATTTCGATCAGGTCATAGGTGTTCACTTTCGCATCCGCTTCGATCAAATGGATGTGGTCAGGCATTTGTGGAAGTGTGCGCCTTACAAGTTCCGCGACGGAAGGACCCTGTGTATATTTCTCGCCCGGATGTACCCGGATGATCAATTGAGTTTCTTCACGTTCAGCGAATTTGAGGCTGGTTCGTTCCAGCCATTCGGTCATATTCCGGGAAAATACCTGCCGACCCAGGGTCAGGCTGTCTCCGATCACATTGGCGGCCAATAAAACCACCGGTCGTTCATCTAAACCCAAATTTTTCCGTGTATCTTCCCCGCCCTGACCGGGTTGGTCCTGCCACAATCTGGAAAAATTATTCCACAAGCTGGCATTTTGGCGAGATGCATATAGTTCGCCCACACGCTCTTGCTCCTGGTCTGTGAAAGGTGTGTTAATACGGGCATTCCACATATCATCGGTGTTTTGAAACATCACTTCACGGTTCAAATCGAACCATATACGCCCGCGCTGTTCACCAAATTCAAAGGTGGTAGTTGGGATATCGAGATAACGTGCTGTCTGGAAGGCGGCGCCCATTTCGAGGATGCTCCCATTGGGGGTAATTACCACATCCGGACGTTGCTGGTAATCCAGGTTACTGAACCACTTGTAGATGGTTAGAGCTGCGCGGCGGTTGCGCTCCAACCTCAGCTGGTACAAACGCCCTGAACCCAATTCAACATCTTCAAGGTCTATCTCTTCTACCTGCAAGGTGTATTGTGCATCGCGTAAAGATAAATCTCGGATGGATTCTTCCAGAACTGGGGGTAATCCCGAAATGTAATTCCCTTTACCTACGACCTTTTTCTCCAGATCATACAGGGATACTGTTTGAATACTGGCCTCCGCCAATTTGAGCACTTTGCGCGCATACGCATTTTGGCGGCGAATATTAAATCGAGATTTTTCACTCCACCAGTTAGCGTAGGGCAGGTAAGCAAAAGTGACTTTATGTCCCAAGCCGGACAGCGCGATGCTGAGCAGCGAGCAGTAATTGATCCAGTAACGCAGTGTACAAACAACAAGAATTTTGCGACTCGCCTCAACTTTGTTAGCAGTTTGATAGTTCTCCGCGCTTTTTTGTGCCTGTGCACACCAGTCCGGCAGCGATTTTTCCAGGCGGTCGAAGGAGAAACTTTTGCTGGGCGGTTTGCCTCCCTGGCGGATGAGCCAGTACGCCTCGGCTGTCAGTGGGACTTCACCAAGCACACGTTTGACGGAAGCTTTGCCGATCATTCGCTTGCACCCTCGTGTCCATGCTTGGTTTTATCGGCGCCAGTCCCAGCATATTCATATCCGGATTCATGAACTTTTTCGATTTGCCAATTTAATCGCGGGCGAATCATGCCCAGGCGTGATTCCGGCCAATGTGTGCCCGGCGCGCCAGCGCCATCGACCGTGAAGGTCATTGCGTATTCATCCTGAAAATAACGTTTTATGCGGTAGGAACTGGCATTGACGCCAATGATATAGCGTCCTTCGTTCAGCAGGTCGGCAGGGATCGTACAGCGGTTGACGTAACTTCCTGCTCCTCGAACTCTGTACTGCTCGTATTTTTCGGTTTCATCCGTATCAAAGGAAGTTAATATGAGATCCCCACGCGCAGTCAGCAAATACAACCCGACCCGCAATCCGGTTATCGGTGCTTCGAGTTTATACTGCATTTCAATCGTGAATGGTTGCGTCGAACGGATGGTATCCTGCGTTTTACCCAGGCTGTCGACGATACTCAATTTTTTGGGTTGAAAAGGAGCAGTTTCGTGTGCGATTTCATCCCTGGTCCACACTCTTTCCCCGATCTGGGAAAATCCGGATGACATATATTGATCCACTGCATTGGCTGAAGGCGCACGCAGCACCAGGCGCCCTTTATCCAGAACAATAAACTCTTCCGTCAGGCGTATGATGGCTGACATGTTATGGCTCACAAAGAGCACCGTGCGGCCCTGTTCGGCAACGCTGCTCATCTTTCCCAAACATTTTCGCTGGAATTCAGCATCACCTACCGCCAAAACTTCATCTACAACCAGTATTTCCGGCTCCAGGTGTGCCGCCACCGCGAAAGCCAGACGCAGGTACATGCCGCTGGAATAACGCTTTACCGGAGTGTCAATAAACTTTTCAACCTCAGCAAATGCCACGATCTCATCAAATTTGTCTTCGATCTCTATTCGTTTCATCCCCAGAATGGCGCCGTTGAGATAAATATTCTCTCTGCCGGTCAGCTCGGGATGGAATCCAGTGCCTACTTCCAGCAGGGAACCGACTCTGCCGTGAATTTCAGCCATGCCATGGGTTGGTTCGGTCACCCTGGAGAGGATCTTCAACAAGGTGCTCTTTCCGGCGCCGTTGCGGCCGATCACTCCCAGAACCTGCCCTTTTTTCAGCTCGAAGGAAACGTCCCGTAATGCCCAGATTGTACGGTTGTTGTCTTCCTGTGCGGACCGAAGGTCCTCGACGGTTGAAGCGTTCGATAAATTTCAATTCTTCGATAAACGGCGGAATGGGCTGCTTACCGTGTCGACAATGGTCTCTCGCAGCGTTCTGTAATAGATGCTGTCCGCTGGACCACCCAGCACAGTACCTATTTTGTACAGCTTGCTTAAATTATCGACCCTGATCGCGATATCGTTCATCACACCATGTCCGCAAAAGTTCGTTCCATCCGGCGGAAGTAGAAAAGACCGGATACCAATAATAAAATCGCAATCGTTGATGATACTGCCAGCATGGGACCAGGGGCCGTATCCACTCCTAGCAGTGCCCAGCGGAATCCCTCCACTACTCCCGTCATGGGGTTCATGGCATACAACCAGCGCCACTGTTCGGGGACTATGCTGGATGGGTATGCGATCGGTGTCACAAAAAGCCAGAATTGTGTCAGGAAAGGCAGGATGTAATTAATATCCCGGTAAATCACGTTTAATGCCGACAACCACAAGCCAACACCCAGGGCGGTCACTAAGGCTAGAAGTACGAACACGGGCAGCGTTAGGATCGCTAACGTGGGTGTGATTTGAGTTTCGGATCCGGGCATGTAGTTGTAATACAGGATCATTCCGATCAGTACCAGAAAACCTATGCCGAAGTCCACCAGACCGCTCAAAACTGAGGCGAGTGGAATCACAAGGCGCGGGAAATAAACCTTGGTGATCATGCTACGGTTAGCGATCATCGACCTGCCGGCATCGGTCAGCGCTTTTGAAAATAAACCCCACGGCAGCAGACCCGTGAAAGAGAAAATTGGGTAGGGGACTCCATCTGAAGGCACACCCGCCAGCCGCCCGAAGAAAATTGTAAATACAACCATGGTGAAGAACGGCTGGATGATAGCCCAGGCAGCCCCGAGAGCGGTTTGCTTATAGCGTACTTTGATGTCGCGCCAGATGAGGAAATACACCAGCTCGCGGTAGCGCCACACATCCAGTAAATTTACTGCTGTCCAGCCGCGTGACGGGCGCAGGTAGATGATTTCTTCTTGTGGAGTTGAGGGTATTGATGTCTGCGTCATTACTTATTCAATAGCGTAGGGTTAAGGTGAAGGATACAGCTTTGAGTTCCGTTCCTTTAGATTTATTTTTTCCTGTTGTTCCGGTACCATTCAATGGTTTGCTTTAAACCACCTTCGAGTGAGGTTTTTGCCCGGAAACTAAATAATTTCTCTGCCCGGCTGACATCCAGCGCCCGGCGGGGTTGGCCGTTTGGTTTGCTGGTATCCCAGTACAACTCACCTTCGAATCCAGTCAGCCTGGCGATCATTTCCGCTAATCCTTTTACGCTGATTTCAAATCCGGAACCCAGATTAAAGGGTTCAAACCCATCATATTTCTCCGCGGCCAGCAGAAGACCTTCGGTGGCGTCTTCGACGTAGAGAAATTCACGGGTCGGAGTACCGTCGCCCCACAAAACAACACGTGCTTCATTCCGTTCTTTGGCTTCGATACACTTTCGGATCAAGGCCGGAATCACGTGGGAGGTCTCCAGATCGAAGTTATCACGCGGGCCGTAGAGATTTACCGGCAGCGGGAAAATGGCATTAAATCCGTATTGTTGGCGGTAAGCTTGTGCCTGCACCAATAGCATTTTCTTTGCCAATCCGTATGGCGCGTTGGTTTCCTCTGGGTAGCCATCCCAGAGGTTTTCCTCTTTAAATGGAACGTGTGTATATTTGGGATATGCACAGATTGTGCCAACAGCGACAAATTTTTCCACACCTGATTTCCAGGCTTCGTGCATTAATTGCACACCCATCATCAAATTTACGTAGAAAAATTCGGCCGGACGAAGGCGGTTAGCGCCGATACCCCCGACCAGGGCTGCCAGGTGAAGGATCAAATTTGGATTTGCATCCTTAAGCAAACGCTGGATATCATCTGGTTTCACCAGGTCATATTCTTCGATTCTCGGGACGAATACTTCCGCAGCCCCTAATTCCGTGAGTTTTTCAACGACATATGATCCAAAAAATCCGGCGCCGCCCGTAACACAAACGCGTTTGTTACCCCAAAACTCGTTAGTAAGCGTCATTTATGATCTTGCCTCCATATCCAAATAGACCTTTGTACCCTGGATACCAAGAATGGGCACATTGTTTTCACCAGAGGTTGAAGTATCGTCGATGATATGTATGCCTTGTTCGAGGCAGGTTAAGCGGCATATATCAGCGATATCACCATCTCCTGAAATCCGCACCTGGTCATATCCCGCCAGGTGCAGTTCCTGGAGCAGCTCCCCGAACTCGACTTCGGGTTTTTCTGTAAAGCCGCATGGAGGAATCGACATAGTTGACAGTTAATCGCGCCCGGAAAGCCAATCCTTCAGGGGTAATGATGTAACGTAATTTTCGCCGTTGGGCTCTTTTGACTTTTACATAACCTTTAGAGACAAAGCGTTTGAGATGCCAGTTAACAGTACCGACAGCGACACCCAATTGGGAGGCGAGTGTCGCCTGCGTTACATCAGGGTCGTGTTCGATCTGCTCGAGCAGTAAAAGCTCGCGGTCGGAATTTGGATAATCTTCTGTACTCATTTCTAAAATTCAGTCGCTGAATTATAACTCTTGATTGGTAATGGTCAAGGAGGATTGTTTTAAGTTTTCATTAAGGACAGGTGCTGTTTTTTGTGCGAGGAGTGAGCAATTGAATATTCACATCCAGGATCGTCCTCTGAGGTTCATAATAACAATCGATGAATTTCGCGATGTGATCTACCCAGGCATTGTTTTCCTCCCCGAAGCGTGTATAACTTCCTTTTCGTTCAAAGTAAAGCGGCTCGCTGACGATCAGGGCGAAGCGCTGGTTTTGAATATCGGCGTGAAACCTGTCGAGATATTCAAAATTTTCCGCCATGGCCATTTCCATCAAGAAGACTTTTTCATACTCGGGAACGATTGGAACGTCATCAATATAATCAAAAGTGAGTAGATGGCGGTCCGTGATAAACAAGCACCTCACCACCCTGTGAACGCGCAATGTCGGTGAACTCAGAAATTTTCGAGAGTGATCTGGCAATGGTCTGGTCATCCGGAAAGGCAGTTTTGTACATCGGTAAGGACAATGTGACAACCACCGGGGTCAGAAATGCCAGGGATAACGAAAGGTTAAATATTGCACGCAGGATGGGTTTGTTAACAGGATCTGGCGATAAATCTTTCAGCCAGCTTTTTTGATCAAAAGTAAGATTTGTATTTTGATCCCGCGTATCAGATCTCAGGTTTCGATTGATCTTTATCTGGTCGAAAAACAGGAAAGCGGTCACTATGGCCAGCATTACCAGATAGGCATCCATGTTGTGAAGATTGCTGCCCCCGCCGATTTTTGTGCTTACCACCACACCCCCAGCAAATAACACCAGCAGGATAGGGAGGATGGAAAGCCAACGGATCGAAGATACCAGGCGCCAGGTTTTGGTCCCCCTATATTTCTTTAAAAGTTTGATCGCAACAATGGTTATTAACGGCAGGGATATAAATAGACTGGCCGGCAGGATGCCGGGCGGGAATGTGGGATTAGGTAATAATCGGTACCACAAAAGGTTGGATGTGAAGCTTGAAGCAAATTCGCCGGCCGGATTTCCGGAAATGAGGATATAAATCGAATTGGTAAGCAAGGCGACCAGTGAACTGAAGATCACCAGGGATAGTAATTTGATAACATATCGCAGGCTGTTTGCCTTATTCCAGTGTGAACGGGATGGTGACCCAGCATCTTCTACCGGTTGCTCGAATATCAATATCACGGCCGCTAATAATCCGGGGACCGGGAACCAGTTGACCCGGCTGATTCCGGCCCAAACGGCTGCGCTCAGGAGCGCCGCGATCGAAACATAACCGCGTATACGGGGTGATTTGATGCGCTGTTGATTAAATCCCAAAGTAATAAGAACAATAATTATCTGCAGATGATAAAAGACAGGTCCAATTAATAGGAAAAGGAAAATCCAGGCGGCGTAAATCCAGCGGCGCAGCCGGTGCGTGTAGGTGAAACGGGTTGAGATAGCGGCGGCTGTGACCAGCGTCATTCCTACCCACAATAATGCATGCCAGGCTCGGTGCCAGGTTATGGGTAAATCTTGAAACAGGAACGGTACCACATGCAGGAGGTATTGGCTGGGGTGCAGCACTGGCAGCGCTAAGGTATTACCATATATTTGTTTCGAGGCGTATAAAGATGCGTAATAGTAGCGGCTCGCTTCGGACCAATATAGCGTAAATGGATAATCCGTAATCTCGGTGCTGTAAACCGCAACCAGATAAGCCGCTGCAGTAAATACCAGTGAGGCCGAGATGATTTCTACCCAGACCCATTTAGAGAGGTTTTTTCTGCGGTCAATTAATGCTCTAACCCAGACACTCGCTAGTAGTATTATTGACCAGAGCAATGATACACGCAGGAGGGTGTTATCAAAGACAAGGCCGACTTGCCCTGATATCAGCAGTGGATAAAAACTGACCGATACCAGGACCAGCACTATATTGATAACGCCAAATTTATTCAGCAGGTGGAACAGGGATTTGAACCCCGCATCAATTCTTTCCCGGATACCAGTCCCGGTCGAGATCAGCAGGCTAATCTCAACGGCTATCAAAAGCGCTCCGACAAAAGCAGCAAGCTGCCATTTGATCGAAGTGGATAACTTCCCGTACGTGTAAATTGGCTCAAGGAAGTAATAAATTAAATACGCGTGCAGTAGTACCGTGGCGAACAGCAATATCCGCAGCAAGGGCCAATTCTGTTTGATGACTGGCGTTTTATCCTGGCTCATCATTAAACCGAATATCGATTGGAAATTGTGAATTTAGATTTGAAAGAAGAGCTGATCATCTGTTGGAAATGAAAAGCAGGTTCAATGGATCGCGTAAATGGTTTTTCATTCAGATGTTTTTTCTTTGATCACAGTGCGGATCGTGTAGGTGGGTTTCGCCTGCGATTCGTGATAAGTCCGTACCAGGAGTTCGGCAATCAATCCCATTAATATCGATTGAAATCCCAAAATGAAGAACATTGAGCTCATTTGGAATAATGGTGATGAGAGCACTCCGGTACCAATCCACAAGCGCCGCACCAGTAAGAACAGCAGTACAGCCGCGCTGATGGCGATCAAAAGCAGTCCTGCGCCGCCGAACAGGTAAATCGGTTTGTTTGCGTAACTGATCAGGAACTTGGTGGTCACCAGGTCCAGGAATACGTTTAAAGTGCGGGTTATCCCATATTTCGTCTGGCCGTATTTTCGCGGGTGGTGTTTTACGGGCACCTCAGCAATTTTCGCGCCTACGGAATTTGCATAGGCGGGAATAAAGCGGTGCATCTCTCCATACAAACGGAAATTGGTCAGCACTTCGCGCCGGTATGCTTTTAATGTGCAGCCGTAGTCATGCAGGTGCACGCCGGTAACTGCCGAAATCAACCAGTTAGCCATTCGGGAGGGCAGCTTGCGGGTGATAAAAGTATCTTTGCGGTCTATGCGCCACCCGCTGACCACGTCATATCCGGAATTTATCTTGTCGAGTAACATTGGGATATCAGCAGGATCGTTCTGCAAATCCGCATCAATAAGTACGATGATATCCCCGCTGGAGTGGTCAATCCCGGCGGTTATGGCTGCCGTCTGTCCAAAATTACGCCGCAGACTTATCACCATCACATGCTGCGGGTCTTCTATGTTCAAATCCTTTAGAACTTGAAAACTGTCATCTGTGCTCCCGTCGTCCACATAGATCACTTCCCAGCTGGTGAGTTGGACTTCTGCCAGCGCTTCGTGGAAGGCCTTGTGCAGCAGCGGCAGGTTTTCTGATTCGTTATATACGGGGACTACGATAGACAGGTTCATAAGGATCACCTTGGAATTTCAGTGCGTTGACAATAGACTTTTTCTTGAAATAAATTTATCGTTTACCAACCATATTTGTCAAAATTCAGCGGTTGAATTATAATCCCAGTTTTTTTATGGTCAAGGGATGCTGTTGGATATGCTAGAATTGTTTTGCAATTATCATTCCAAAATTCGTTCAACCTATTGATTATTTGAGACGAAAATTTTTTGATGAGAATTTTAAAGATTAGTTATGAATTTCCCCCGCTCGGGGGCGGGGGTTCGCGAGTGGTGATGGGTCTGGCAGGTGAACTGGTTAAACAAGGTCATGATGTAGACCTGGTCACCATGGGATTTAAAGGTCTGCCCAGGTTTGAACAGGTGCAGGGCATTAACGTTCACCGCATACCCTGCATTCGGTTGAGCGAATCAATATGCCGGCCTCCTGAAATGGGGACTTATCTTATCTCTGCGCTGCCGACTTTAAATCGTTTGACGAGCGACAACCAGTACGATATCAACCACACCCATTTTATATTTCCGGATGCGCTCCTGTCATCGAATTTAAAAAGAAAGACGGGCCTGCCTTTCATTGTCACCGCGCATGGTTCTGATGTTCCCAGTTACAATCCAAACCGTTTTATTGGATTGCACAAGATAATGAAACCGGTATGGACCCGGGTGGTTAATGACGCGGACATGCTCGTTTCGCCAAGCCGCAGCCTGTCTGAGCTCATTATGCTTCAAGAACCCGAAACTCCGGTAAAGATAATCCCCAATGGGATTGATATTGGTGAGTTTGATTTGTCGCAAAGGGAAAATAACCGGGTTTTAGTCGTCACCCGCATGTTCGAGAGGAAAGGCGTTCAATATTTGCTCAAGGCATTGGATGGGCTGTCCATATCCATGCGGGTCGATATTGTGGGTGAAGGACCGTACCTGGGGGAATTGAAGAAAATTGCTGGTGGTTTAACTACCGGGGTGGATATCCGCTTTCACGGCTGGGTCGAGAGTGATTCGCAGCGCTTCAAAGAGTTATTCGAAAGCGCGAATATCTTTGTTCTGCCCTCAGAATCGGAAAACTTTCCGATCGTGCTGCTGGAGGCGATGGCAGCCAGCCTGGCGATTATCACAACCAGGGGGACGGGATGCCAGGAAGTAGTGGGCGATGCAGGGCTTCTGGTAGACCCATTAGATTGGCAGGCGATCCAGAAAGCTTTGATCAGACTGTATGAAGACCCGGGATTAGCTGCAGGACTTGGCGCCGAGGCTCGCGAACGTTTGGTGAAGAATTACGATTGGCGGGTCGTGACCGACCAGTACCTCCAGGTTTATGAGGATGTTATCCGTTGAATCTGAATATACTCGAAATGCTGAAATGGTTGTGGCGGGGGGATTTTAAATCTGCCCAGAGAGCCAGGCAGTCGTTAAAAATAATACTGTTGATCATGCTCTTTATCGGATTATTCTGGTTTATCGATTTTGGGGCGGTGATGCAAGTGCTCTCGCAAGCCGAGACCATTCTGGTGCTTACCGGGCTTGCACTTATTTTTCCAGCGGAATTCTTGAACGCCATCCAGCTCAGGATTTTGGCAAAAAGACAAAATATAAATCACAATGTCTGGCAGTTATTTGCAATTAACCTGAGCATAAAATTTTATTTGCTGTTTTTACCTGGCGCGATCGTTGGGAGCGGGATTCGCTGGTACAAACTTTCCCAACCTGGGGGAAAACACGCCGAGGCCCTGGCAACCGTGGCATTTAACCGCTTATTTGAAACTTTCCTCGTGGTTGTGCTGGGTTTGGGGTTCTGGTTTATAAGCGGTCAAAAAACACAGCAGTTTGATGTCGTCATCCTGGTGGCGTTGTTCATTTTTATATTATTGGCTTGGATACTCATCACACGCATCAGCATTCCAATATCTAAACTGGTGGATGCCAACAGTTTCCGCTGGCAGGGGAAATCATGGCTGAAGCGCATCATGGATTGGATAAACAAGTTATTGGTAGCCGTATCAGCCTACGCCGGTATACCTGCTGGAGAGATCGCAGTTCTGTTGACCGTTGGTATCAGCCGTTATCTGGTCATGGTTATCGGAGCCCAGATGTTAGCCGGGTCGATAGGCATTAATTTGACCTTCGCAGACATGGGGTGGATACAATCAGTGGTAATGCTTTTCGCCTTAATTCCTTTTACCATCGCAGGAGGATTGGGCGTGCGGGAAGTTGGTTTGGTATTTATGCTTTCAGGTTTTGGGGTAGAGCCGGAAGCCGCGCTTGCATTTTCGCTGCTGCTGTTCGCTCGCCAGCTGCTGCTTGGAATAGCTGGAGGTTTGTCAGAAGCAGTACGGACAATCCGTGTCCAAAGAAGCCAATAGCCTCTGGTTTGAACGTCAGGTTTGGTTATTCCTCGAAAATATACTCAGGACATCTGTGGGGGTCTGACCTGGGCACCAGTAATTGAACTCTCACTTCCTCAAATGTCTTCAGCGGTTTGTAATAGCACAGGACGGGTCTGGCGATCCATTTTACCCAGGCGTTATTTTCGGCTGCAAAACCGCTCAGTTCATCCTGTTTTGTGCGGTGAAGCGGATTGATGACGATTAATGAAAACCTTTTGTTTTCCAGATCATCATAAAATGAGCGGAAATAGGTAAGGTTGTTCGCCATTGCCATTTCCATCAAGTACTTCTTTTCATAATCCGTCACCAGCGGTACATCTTCCATATATCCGAAGGTCAACAACTGCCTCTGGTCGGAAAAAAGGACCTCTCCACCATCCAGAGCATCCTGCACCTCAGATTTGATACTCTCCAGGCTGGATTGGACCACCCCCTCAGAGGGCAGTACCAGCGGAGTACCAACTCTGACGGCGTTCATGACAGGCAGGATTAACACAATAGCCAGAAAACCCTTCAGCCAGAACGGCCAGATGGTAGGTAGGGAGATGTCCGCCTCTTTCAGGAATATTCCGGTCAGCAGAACAAGCGTCACGAAATACATATCAAAGTTGTGCAGGTTGCTTCCCCCGCCAATTTTAACGCTGATAACCAAACCGACCGCCATAAAAGCCAGTACCGCAAACCCATAGGCGAGTATTTGCAGCCAGTTTAATTTCCAGATGCGCAGGATCACCAATCCCACAAGTAATACCAATAATGGGATCGTGGCGATCAATATGGCCAATAGTATTCCCTGGCTGAATGTGGCGTTAGGCAGCAGCCGAAACCAGAGCAGGGATTGAGAAAACGGGATATCAGCCGAGGACTCCTGCGAAAAACCGATTTCCGGTGTGGTAATAACGCCAACAGCCAGACCAAGTAAGGGCCAGTAAAGCAATCGGAGCCAGGCGGCGGATGGTCTTGAGCCATTTCTCATCTTTTTCAAGGTTAAATTCGGATAGCAATAGGATGGCGGACCAGGTCGGAACGGCAGGGAACCAGGTGAAACGGCTGGATGCTGCATAAGCGCTGGCGATGATGATCCCCACAAAGGATAAGAAATAGTTTCCCGGTCGGACCAGCAGCACGACCACGATCGCGCTGAGTATCAGCGGTGTGTAGACCGGTCCTTGCGTTAGAAACAGGAGCACCCATAGTGTATAAATCACCTTGTGTTTAATGCCAAGATTATTCCAGCGCGTCAGCAGGTATCCCAATAAAAGATAAGGCAGTGTCCACAGTAATCGATCCCAGAGCCGGTGCAGCCAGATGGGTGTGTCCGGGATCAGGAACGGCAGACCCCACAACATGTATCTGCCGGTGGATTTATAGGGGATGGTTACCGGACCTTGATGGGAGTATAGGTAATCTCCAAACACCGATGAATAATCGTAAAAACGGTTGCCTTCTGACCACGAGAGTGAAAACGGGTAGCTGGTTACCGTTGACAGGTTGAGGCTGAAAATATAAACGCTCCCGATGAGCATACTCCCTAAAAAGAAGTTCAGCGGCGTGATCAGTTCGGTTTCACTTTTCGTTATTGTTATCGCAGCGATCAGGCTCGATATCATCAGTAGTAAGACGCGCATATATGCGCCCGTAAAATAGGCGCCGTATCGTGTGTACAGCAGCAGGATCACTGGGATTAAGACGAACACAAGAGCGATCACATAATTAGCCCTACCCAATCGCGAACGCCAGTGTATGATAGATTTTTTGATGGACGTATATCGATCAGGGCTCCAGATATACAGCAATATTCCGAATAGAAGCAGTATATTAAAATAGGATAAAGAGTACAAAGGCTAATCCCCAGATCGGTGAAAATTTCCCCAACCATTCACCTGAAAGCGGTGACAATAAATAGAACTCCTGAACTGAACGAAATACGAAGTATAAAAGAATGGCGCAGAGGATCAACTTAAACAGCTTGTTCATCTTTTATAGATTACTGCTTCCTCTTAAAGATATGTATCCAGGAATTATCCCGGCATTGGATTTGTAAGGGGGTCGGTTGAAGCTCCTCGTAATTTCCGGCTTCGATATCATCTCTCCACCAGCCGTGGAACGAACGCTCCTCAACCAGTAGATAGTCCGCTTCACTCATCCAGGTTTTCGCCAGGTCTTTGCTCCAGTATCCAAACTGGTACAGTCCCTGCGGGTCGCCTTCCAGGAAATACGAATAACCATCATTGATTTGAGGCGGGTAGATTACCAGATCGGGAGCGTACAACAGCGGCGCAACCGAAAGACCGCCGTACCAGAATGTCCTCGAACCGGCCGGGATCGTATCCGCCAGGTATTCTCCAACCGCTTTGTATGAGCGGACCACATCCTCACTGCACTCCGCTGAACTCCTGGCGCCCCCCAGGAAAATGGTGGGTGAAAGCAGCCCCCCGATGACTAATAGCACGACCAGCGACCAGTATGCGGGAGATGTCGATGGTTGCCCCACAGCGCGGGAGGTTTTACTCCTTTTTTTATAATACCAATTTATACCAAGTCCCAACGCCAGCGCCAGGATCCCCAGGAATAAACCAGCCAGCGCAGGAACGATGCGGCGAAGTACGGCTAAATTCAAGTTGGAATTTATTGATCAGGATTTTATCGATGGTGACAGAACCCGGGGTGAGGTCTGGGAAATCCAGCAGGAAGTTTGGCACTGGGGTATTTAGATAGGAACTGTCAGTATCCTCGAAGGAGCTGAAACCAACCGCGCTCGTGATGATCAGGATGACGATGGCGATCAGAATTTGTTTCCAAAGCGGCTGGTCTTTCGTCCAATACGGGATCGTGATGATCAGGATTAATAAGCCCTGTAACCCCGAAATAAGCCAGATACCCCGAGAGACAGAACACGCAGTAGTTCTGGAACAGGGCCGCCCAGAAATGGATCCCCAGCAGCACGATGAACAGGGATAACAGGAACATAACCGCTTTAAAGGTGCTGGAATTGGGCCAGTTTGATTTCTTTGGCCATAATAACAGCGCTGCGATAACGCCGATGATGGCCACGAAGTGGATGCGCAGCGCATGCAGGAAACTCAGCAGTCGGCTGCGGACGGATACTTCCGGGTCCCAGATGGGCGTTTTATCGGACCGGGGAGCGGTAGGGGTCCAAAGCCGGCAGGATCGAGCGCGGCAGCTGCAGCGCCCACATTTTAAGGATTTCCGGCCAGAAAAATGCGTGTCCGATAACCACCGTGACCAGGCTTACCGATCCTGAAATGAGTCCTGACATAAAACCGTGCTGCCAGATGATATACAGCGCCATCAAAGGCGCGACCGGCAGCATATTGATGCGCGTCATCACCATCAACCCGGAAAGGATCGAGCCCAGAATTAACTGCCAGAGTGGACGGTCTTCACCCAATACCAGCACAAGCGTCCAGACCAGCATACAAACGATCAGGCTTTGCGGTACGGCGATGCTGTAAATTTTTAAAACCGCCGGGTTGAGGGCGAAAATCCAAACAAGCAGGGCTGCCCACCAGTTACCGCTGAAGCGCCGGGCAGTGATCCATAGCCCGAGCAGCATGAAGAGCGTCAGGAAAATCGAAAAATTAGCGACCGACGTCGATACCCGGTCCGAAAGTATACTGCACGAAACCAGGGATAAAAAACGACAGCGGCATGTGGTTGCTCCACGGCCCGAAATCCTGGTAAATGCTGTAATCGCCGCGTAGTAAACAGGAAGCCCTTGTAAAGATATGCGCCCTCATCCAGCACGGAGACCTGCGTGCGCGAATACACGTAAAGCTGGACCAGACACAGCATGCCCCCAACCACAGCGATGATGATGGCGGTATATGGGTTATTTATCAGCTTATTAATCGTTTTGTGATGATTGGTCTTACTGCTGTCTGTATGCGCGGGATCCATCTTTTGAATTACAAATCTTGTGTTGGATATTTTATTACTATAACACTTTTTTGAGTGGTAATTCTAAATTGGGATTCAAATCAGACGACCTCCGGGGGCATCTGTTTTACTTCATTAAATTTGAGGGGTATAAAGGGATATAAACGAAAGCTTTACCGCTCTGGTGAATTCAAATTCCGTGTAGACTTGATAAAATCCCTGATCCCGATTGGCAGGTAGAAATCAATGGGCACGATCGCCGCTTCCGTGTGACTTATGTCATTACCTTCGATGAGCCCGTTGGTGGCTTGATGAATGTCCTGCAAACCGAAGATGGCCAGCAACTGCCAACATACCGAGATCCATGCTGGACGATCACTTGTGATCGATTTAGAAGGTTTTACTACCGATTACCTGGCAGTAAACCCAGGTGGCGAGGTGGATAACAGCCTGGCTCGCAGCGTTCCTACCGCGAAGTGTTCCTCAACGCAGCGTCCCTTTTAGGGATTGGTATCCAGAATGTGGTTTCCGATTTCGAAGAAAGTTTTCGTGCAAACAACCTGGAAGCTGTCAAGGACACACCAGTGCTAACGCCAGAACGCATCCGCCGTGCAATTGCAACGGGCGTCTTTGAAAGTGGCGGGCGTCGATACTCCTGTGATGAAGAAACAAAGGAAGCAACGAATATGTTGCTCAACCGTATTGCCAACACCTATCAGAGGATTGCCGGTGGATCGCTGAGTTGGGATGCAATCATCCTGACAGGTGGTGGTAGTGCGCTTCTTTATAAGCGATTGCTACCGATGTTTAACAATAAAAATGTGGTACTGGCAGACGATATCGAAAGCATCCATCTGGCGAACGTGCGCGGCGGATTGAAACTTTGGCGGCTTTATGAGGCTTTGCATGTGATATGAGTGAGGTAATCAGTTTTCGATTGAATGAAGATAAAATACGTGAAGCTAGAGCACTTGGGGTTTTGAAAAAGTGGCAAGAAGAGGGACATAATACTCGGTACATAGTTACCGAAGCACTTTTGCTATTGGATCATTCTGATACAAATGAGCTAAAAGTGGTAATGCTGGCTGAGTTGAATGAAAAATTAAGCCATGTAAGCCAGATCTTCAATCAAATGGAATACGATAAAACTACTAAGTTGACACCTGTAAAAAAACATAAATCAGAAACCAATCTCTCTATTGGTTTTATGAGGAGGATCAAGGAAGCTGCTAAACCAGGGAAAAAGCTCAAATGAGGTAAGAAGCATTTAGCAAAGAGCTAAAAAAATCTTGTTAATTCATTTAGATGGATTTCCCACCTGATATCTTAATATTTCTTCGTATGATATTTCACCCTTCATAAATTTATCAATCTGCTTATCGAATTCATTGACAGATAACAGTCCCGTTAATTTTAGCTCGGATGCAATTCCAACTCTTTTCAACAGATTATTACACTCTTGAAGTATATTAGCACGTAAAATAGCTAATGATTTTGAAAAACGAAGTTCGCGAAAGATTTGGAAATGATCTAATCTCAAATCTCTCCATAAATCACGTGCAGGCCACCCCCAGCGGTTTGATCCTCTTGCTAATAGATATTCCCGATCATTTCGGAAACTTGTTAAATCTACCTTTGGATTAGAAAGCTGTCCGGCCTCAGACCTGATTGGACAGAAAGGGTGAGAAAATAATGGAGGCTTTTTAGCCAGAAACGAGTTAAATGGATAAAGGAGCTACTCATGGCTAAGAAGAAAGAAAGTGCACAAACAACCGTCCGCAGGATTCGCAGAAAGACACGCAAGAAATATAATGCAGAAGACAAGATACGGATCGTGATCGAAGGGCTACGGGGGGAGATGAGCGTGGCAGAACTATGTCGCAAAGAGGGTATTAGTCAAAGTTTGTATTACAAGTGGTCGAAGGAATTCCTGGAGGCCGGAAAAGCGCGCTTGGCGGGGGACACTAAACGCGAAGCAGGCGGTACAGAAGTAAAAGAGATGCGAAGCGAATTGGAGCAACTCAAGCTATTGGTTGCTGAGCTGTCATTGAAAAATCGTGTGCTAAAAAAAAGCTTGCGGGGATTGGGGGACGAGACGTGGAACGATTGATCCGCTATACGCCAGAAGAGAAGATGGAAATCATCCATCTGGTGGAACACTCAAATCTCTCGTTCAAGAAGACTCTGGAAGAACTACAGGTGCCGCGCAGCACCTTCTACAGCTGGTATCTGCGTTATCAGGAACATGGGATGGATGGTCTGAAAATCAAAAAGCTGAAAGTCAAGCAGTTCTGGAACCGGATCCCGGACCATGTTCGGGGGCAGATTGTAAACCTGGCCTTGGAATACCCTGATGAATCACCCAGGCAGCTCACCTATCGTTTTATCGACGAAAAAGCCTATTTTGTGTCTGAATCCAGCGTCTACCGCATCCTGAAAGGCTACGATCTGATCGAAAGTCCGGCTTTTGAAGTCATCACTGCCAAGAACAAGTTTGATAATCCAACCAAGCGAGTGAATGAGATGTGGCAAACAGATTTCACCCAATTTCTGGTAGTTGATTGGGGTTGGTACTATCTCTCAACCGTGCTGGATGATTACTCTCGTTATATCCTGGCTTATAAGCTTTCCCCAACCATGAATGCTCAGGATGCTGAGGATACTCTCAAGATTGCTTTGGCAAAAGCGGAGATCGACAAGGTCAAGGTGTATCACAAACCGCGTCTCTTATCAGATAATGGACCAGCTTATCACTCCGCAGATCTGGCACAATTCCTCAAAGAACGACGTATCGACCATATCCATGGAGCCCCCTATCATCCCATGACACAGGGCAAGATAGAGCGCTGGCATCGTTCCATGAAAAATGTGATCAAACTACAGAATTACTACTCTCCGTCTGAGTTGGAACGAGCAATCGCTGAGTGGGCGGAGTACTACAACAACCAGCGATATCATGAGTCGCTGGAAAATGTCACTCCCGCCGATGTTTATTTTGGAAGAGAAAAGGAGATCATCAAGAAAAGAAACAAACTCAAAGAACAGAGCCTGGCTTTACGTCGCCAGCAATACCTGCAAATTGTGGGTGTATAATCTAATCAACGAGGCGAAAAGTCTCCATAAATGAATCTGCCCTTGTGTCCAATATCCTTTGAACCGGTACA
>CAVWDI010000034.1:0-53868 GCA_963753725.1 uncultured Chloroflexia bacterium
CAGTTAATGCCAGGAGGAGAACTATTAATATAACCACTACCATCTCCTTCAAGTTGAACAGAAATTGAGTTTACTGGCGGGCAAATAATTATTGTTTCAATATTTAGTTCCGGGATTAACATCGGTATTGGTTACTATTAGCAGACACTCCTTTTGTTATTACTGTCGTAGTAACAACCTCAGAATAAGCAGGAGCGGTCCGACCCGTAACCGTCTCCAGGTAGATTACAGTTAGTTGCTTATTCCATTTTCATTGAGTTCCATCATCCATATATCATAATCACCAGCACCAAATGAACTGGTTTCTCCCTGAATAGAAATCCCTCCATCTTGTTTTACTTGAACGGATTGAGCAATATCAAAATGTTCCTCCATAAGTTTTTTGCCAAAGGAGTTTCACCACTCTCGCTTAATTTGAATAACCATGCATCACTAGAGCCTTTTGAAAAGGATTGTGTGGAACCCACAACTAAAAAATCTCCATTAGAGGTTTCAAAAACAGAACTTGCGTGATCTGATTTGAAATTTCCAATTATTCCCATTCAATTTCCCCCATTTCGTCTAATTTGAGAACGAATGCATCACGCGGGTCTACGCCCTCTGGGTCGGTTCCCACAAAAAGAATATATCCATCATCGCTTGTTTCTTGTACATTACTTGGATAGTCAGGATTTTCAGTACCATAGGCTTTCTGCCATTCAATCATTCCATCAGATTTAAATTTTATTAGCCAGAAATCATAACCACCAGGCGCAATATTGAATGTTCTACCTAAAATTATATCCCCCATCTTTCGTATTGAGAATTTTAGTAAATAAATCACGATTTAGTGTTTGTTGCCAAATAAAATTACCTTCAATATCTATTTTTATTAACAATAAATCGTAACCCCACCTCCAAATGATTGCGACTGGCCAGCAATAATGAAACCATCCGAAGTTTCAATTACAGATGAAAATCTATCATCCAATATACCCCTGTATTGCTTTTGCCAGATAATATTACCCATTTCGTCTATTCTTATTACCCAGCCGTTTCTGTCTTCATCGCCAAACGAGGGAGTGTTTCCAACTAGCAAATAGCGCTTGAATTCTATTTCCCAATATTGAACCAAGGATGTCTTGTCCATCGCTCCCATATGTTTTTGCCCAATTTACTAATCCGTTTTCATTGATGTTCATTACCAAAAAATCTGAGCTACCTTCTCCAAAAGAATAGGTATTTCCTGCGACAATATTTATCCATTACTTATTGGAATTATCGTTTCAAAATGTTCAGCTCTTGAACCACCATACGCAAATATTCGTTCTTTGAATTCATTGTCTTCCAAATAAGCGCAGGTTTGTTTTGGATTTGAATGTAGGTATATTAGCAATAATATGGGGAACGAAATGCCTAGAAACAAGGCTTTAGCAATTTGTCTCATTTACTGGCCCATCCTATTTGCAGTAATTCCAATTTGAGAATAACAAGTTTGGAAACAAAAGTCAATAACAGGTCATATATAACCTGATTACTTGAAAAGACTAAATCCAAAGCGTTTGTCCCCGCTAGTAAACTAAATTCTACTCCCTCCTAAGCTCAAGGAACCCATTTGCAGCAGGCGATTGGGAGATTTGATTGTACAACTTTTCTGCCGTCTTTTCCTTGAGCCTTTATACTTAGTGTTATCCCCAGATCCCCCAGTGCTAGTCCAGTGACCACATAAATCATACCTATCTGTAATCGATAATTGCCACGGGAAACGGTAAACCAACCAATCTAAACCAACTTTCATCCGTTTTACTGGAGCTGAAAAATACACCTGATGTAAGCATTGCGTTTTCAATTTCATTAAAAGTGCAAAAATGTGACTTAATAGCTTCCGCCGAACATTTCGCGTTCATACCTACCCGACCACCTCCATTGCCAGTGGTTTTAGCTGAAGTGCTGAACACAATCAGCGCGCCTCTGGTCCCTCAGCTTCAGGAGAATCGCTGCTCGTAACGATTGGCAGGAAACCAGAAAAGGCATTGGTAATAAATTCGGCATTTGGAAGTGATACCCAATCTGCTGTTGCTGCTGTAACCCCCAAGACAAACATCATTACTGCAAACAATACGATTGTAAAGATTTTGCGGCCCATGATTTTCTCCTTTTAATTGAATGACCCAAAACACTTTACATTCAGTATACAAATTAAAAAATAAAAGTCAATAAAAACCGCCGCCTGCGCCTGTACCACACCGATTAATCGGAGGAACGTGAGCAGCGGCAAAGATATTATAAGACGCGGCTATTATTCTTTAGTGAGACGATACAAAATCCAAATCGACAGTGTGGTTAAAACTAATCCTGGTAGAAGGAATAATATATTTTCTGTCTCTATGATTAGTTCAAAAAATGTATACGGTCCCATAATAAGCAATAACCCGAAAACCCAAACAGAGTTGATCAAACACCAACAATTATCCCCAGCGTAGCAAGAACACGTTTTAATGTTACCATCTCGCACCCTCCCGTTTTTGCTTAGGATCTAACCACGCTAGGTAGTAGGTGGTGTATTTGGCGCCCGGTCGCTCCGTTCCGCTTCGGGCTGGGAGTTGCGCTCCGCCCGACCATCCCGGCAACAATAAAGTAACAATAAACAATAAGTGTTGGCGGGATTGCTCCGGCGTCCGGCGGCTGATAATAGCCTGTCTCTATCAAGCCAGCCGCCGCCTCCCGCCTCCGCTGGCTTCTCTACTTTCCGCTCATGTGCTCCGTTCCGTTCGGCTGGTCTCCCCAGTTTAGTATCTCGTAATGCCCGGGCTGTACTCCACTCCGCTCAGGGTGCTGCTCTGTTACGTACGGCTTTAGAATAAATTTCTGTTCGTGGATTACTTTCCGCAGGCGCTGGATGTGCTACTGGACAGACAAAAACTCCCTCCCATCTCCACCACAGCCACGGCAAATCTTTCCTTGAAAAATCGGTGGTCATTGTTACGAAACCAATCACCACCATTTTTAGATCCGCTTCGCCAGGAAAGACGCACACTGCAGCAAAACCAGATAAGACAAAATCGGTATTGTCAAGAGTTGCTCCTGCTCCGCTAACTACCTCCAGCGACGTTTCTCCGTTTCGTTCAGATCGCTACGCTCCACTGCTGGTGCTTTCACGCGCAAAATCTCGCGCACTTTGCGGGACAACGGGTTTAATCCCCGCTTTATGCAGGAACATCCCTTTGGGACCTTACGCTGCCCTCCAACCCGTTATTAACACACCGCCTGTCGGAAGGGTTGAAAGAACAGACAACTGCCTGCGTGCTCCTCCAGGGGCAGACCGTCCGTTCGCAAAGTACGCTCTCTTGCGCCGGCAGCCCCTTCCGTCCACACGCAAATGCTCGCGGCGGGCGGCTAACCGGCTGCTACCGTCAGCCAGCACGCTCCCCGCTGCGCCAGCCCTGATAGGAATTTAATTTAGTAAAAACACAAAGCCAGGTGGAAGGGGCTGCTGCTGGGGCAAAGTACGCCCCATGCGGCTGCCCCATCATCTTTTCCCTTCATCTGACCAGGATACATGAAAATGTCCGCTGGGAACCGCTTTGGTTGTCAAGCCAACTTGAACCGAAAATTTGAGACCGTAATTTTCTGTTGACTTGACACCCCATCATTTTCATAAAATCTTTCCATTATGAAGGGTAAATGATTTTTTATAACCAAAACCAAAACCTGGAGGCAAAAAATGAAAATTTATTTTGGTGGTTCCCGTTCTCTCTCTCCCTCTTTCTTCTCTTTTGTCGCCGGTGTGGTTGGGCTTGCTCTGCGGCGTGGCTTCGGTGTCTCTGTCGGCTGTGCTGCCGGCGCCGATGCTGCGGTTGTCCGTGCTGTCTTGCGCTTCGCCGGTGCTGCTTCCCGTCTGTCTGTCGCTGCTGTTGGTTCCTCCTGTGGCGCTGGTTTCTGGCGCGGCTCTGCTCCTCTCTCCCTCCTCCGTTCCGCTGCTTCGCGCGGCGCGGCTGTCGTCTGGTCTGCTGGTGGTTCTCTCTTCCCTCCCGCTGCGTGCTCGCCTGCTTCGTCGTTCTCTGGCTGCCGCTGCGGGTTGTTCTTTTGCTGTCTTCTTCCTGGCGTCTCCTTCCTCCGCCGGTTCTCTGGCTGTGGCTTCTCGCCTTGCTTCCCGCGCTGTGGTTGTGTTCGCCTTTTCCTGCGGCTTCTCCGGTTCTCCCGCTCCGCTCTCTCGCGTTCCTGGCGCCTGGGTGCCGGTCCGCCGCCTGTTTGGTTCTCCCGCCTGGCGCTGGTCTGTCGCTGTTGCTCAGCCTCGCCTTTTTTAATCCGTTCGTTTATTTTGGAGGCAATAAAATGAACATCAATTTTGTACCCGAAAATCTCAAGCTGGCTTGCACTTCTCAGATGGCTCGTGAATATATTCAGCTTTTTGCCGATTGCTGCACCCGTTTATTTCCAGATCTTGCAAAAACCTTCAATGGCCGGCTGAACAAAGCCATTGAGATTGCCCTCAATCCCATTGGCAGCGATACCTTCGTGGTCATTGATGAACACCGCGTTCAGGTCAAATCCCAATCCAACTATCTTGGTGCTTATATCGTCGATGTCAAATCGAAAACCTGCACTTGCCCTGGATATGGTTATTTGCTCAAAAGAGGCCTCCCGCCATACTGTAAACATAGAATCGCTGTCTCACTTCGTGTTTATGGTGAGGCCTGGTATCAATACGCTGACTTAATAAAGAATAATTATCTCATCGCCGTTGGTGACAAATGGGATGAGACGAGGCGCCAAATTGGGTCTATTCGCTGGGAAATCAATGCCTCTTACAAATATGGCACCTATCTCATGGACCCCGAAAAAATAGCTTCTCTCGAAGAGCAGCTGCCGGAACTTGAAGAACTCGAAGAGCGCTTGCGCCACACCTACTACGATCTTTATAAAACACCTGCTCCCGAATTTATCAGCCGAGAGGTTGGAGCACAAGATGAAAATGAGGACATTCAACCCTTCGTGGTTATGTCCCAATCGGAACCTTGCAACCTGGAATTACAACCCCAGGAATAAAAATTCTATTGACGCAAACCGTCAGAAAGGAAAGTATAAAAATGTCTCAAGCAATCGAACTTGCTCACCGAAATCAATCAAACCTTGCACAATATCCTGTCTGTTCTGGAGTCAATCAACGCCAGTGATCTGCAGCCGGCTTCGTCCTCCATCGAATGGGGATAGCACTACATCAGCATATCGATTTTTATGCCGATACATTAGTGATGTCGATCGATGACAATGGCAATCCTGTCTATCGAGCACGTGGTTATCCTTATTTGAAATACGGTGTCAGGGTGTGGGATGAGGTACTCCCCAGGATGGGTGTTGATCCTTCTCAACTGCAGCCAGGTCCAAACCCTTTTGGCGCCAATGTCCGCTGCCTGATCAATGGTGAAGGCAATCCAAAGAAGGTCATCAGTCTGGCCCTGTAATCGAAACCTGTAGAAATTCCCCAGGAACAGATCCCATCCGAATGCATAATGCACCATGATGTATTCGTTTCTTTTCGTTTTTCTAGGTGAAAAGCTATGCGAAATTCAAAGGTAAACAAGGTTAAATAGTATAATTACCATATTATCAACCAGTGGAAAAACAGGTAAAAACCCTACCGTTGACCTAAAGGTATACATTAACCTCAGACCTAAAGGTCAGCTAAAAACAGGTAGATGTTAGGTCACAGGTAGCGAATTTTGCCAGAACACTTCGGGTCCGTGAGGTCGGCGGTTCAAATCCGCCCGCCCCGACTAAATATAACCTCTGACCCAAAGGATACAAAGATATCCATATTTGTTGGGTCAATAGCAGTGGGGGTACCGTAAAAAAATCGAAATCTTAGTAAATATGAAAAGATATTCTGATAACATAGGGTGGCATCTATTATTTGTTTAAGGTAATTCAATATTATGGAAGAAACACAATCTTTCGTTCCACTGCTGTTGGTTTTGATACTGGCATTTTTGGTACCCATGCTGCTTTCGAGGTTCAAAAAGTTAATGATCCCAATCGTAGTCGGCGAAATTATCGCCGGAGTATTGATTGGACCGAGTGTATTGGGCTGGGTTGAGGGACATGAACCGGTACTCGTTCTTCTATCTGAATTCGGTTTTGTCTTTTTAATGTTCTTATCCGGCATTGAAATCGATTTTTCCAGCTTGAGCCTGTCCGGGAACAACCCAGGAAATTCTTCCAACGGTAAAATTACGTGGGGACCCATTCACATCGGTACTGCAACTTTCCTTGGGACATTGTTGTTATCTACACTGCTCGGAATTCTGGCAGTTAATGCAGGATTAGCCAGCAATCCATGGATGTTCGCACTAATACTTTCTACTACATCGCTGGGAGTAGTGCTCCCCGTACTTAAGGAACGCGGTCTGAGCACAGGTCGTTATGGACAGACGCTGCTGGTTTCATCCTTAATCGCAGATTTTGTCACCATGTTGCTTATCACTGTTCTTGTCGCAGCCGTTTCGCGCGGCTTCACGCTGGATATCCTATTGATCAGTGTCTTATTCGCAGCTTTCTTCTTAATATACCGGGTTGGGCATCTATTCTTCAACCGATTTATATTTTTACGCAACGCCATGGATGAAGTCAGCCACGCCACCGGTCAAATTAAAGTACGTCTTGCATTCACAATCATGATGGTGTTTGTGGTTCTTGCAGAAGTATTAGGTGCCGAAGTGATCCTGGGAGCCTTTCTGGCAGGCGCAATCATCGCTTTACTTCGCACACCTGAAGATTCGGATGTTGTATCACAGCTTGAGGCAGTCGGATTTGGATTTTTTATTCCAATTTTTTTCATAATGGTAGGAATTAACTTTTAATATTCAATCCTTGCTCAGTTCCCCAGAAAACCTTGTCCTGGCATTTGCACTGATAATGGCAGCTTTTTTTGTCAAGTTTATTCCGGCATTTTTCTTCCGCATGGCGTATAAATGGCGTGAAACAATAGCTGCTGGAGCGCTACTTTCAGCGCGTTTATCACTGATAATCGCTGCTTCAGCAATCGGTCTGCGGCTGGGAATTATCACCGATGCAATGAACGCCACCATAATCCTGACTGCAATGGTGACCGTATCGGCGTCACCTTTTATCTTCAACCGCTTGATCCCCTCACCACCTTCCGATATTGAACATCCAATTATCGTCGCTGGCGCAGGTCAGATCGGGCTGCAGGTCGCTGAAAGGTTATCCGCACATCACGAACAAATCATCCTCGTAGACCAGGATGAAGAAAGGGTCGATCGCGCCCGGGAACGCGGCTTTATAGCCAATACCCATTTGATGAATTGCTCCGATGAAGGACTCACGGAATGCTTTGACCGCGCCCATGCATTAGTATGCACACATAACGACAGCGACCAAAATTACCGCATCTGCCAGCAAGCCCGTACAGTCTATGGGATTGATCACATTGTAGCTTTAGTAAGCCGTCCGGCAGATATACCTCGCTTTGAGCAGCTGGGGGTGATAGCGGTCAATCCAGCTCGAGAACAAATCGCTCTCCTTGAAATCCTGACCAGAAATCCTGCCATTTACGGCATCATGACTAACTTGGAGGATAATAAAGAGGTGCTGGAAGTTGATGTTCGCAGCAACCAGTGCTCCGGTGTGGAAATAAGCGAGTTAAATCTCCCCGGTGATGTACTAGTACTGGCGCTGCGACGGGACGGTGATGTACTGATTCCCGATGATGGGACCAGTATTGAAATTGGCGATCATCTTACATTAATTGGATCACTCGAATGTATCGAAGCGGCCCGCGGGATATTCTCGTGATCAAAAGAAATCAGCTAGTAAAAGCCGAAAACCAACGGTGAAAATTGGTAATTTTCTTGCACCGATTTTTGAAATGTCCAGGAACTTTCTCCATCTTTTGATTTTCACCTCGTTCTTTATTCTCGCCGCTGCGCCGGTCGGAATTGAATTAAATACCGCAGAAGAACCAGATCCGCCTCCTGGTTTCTTTCTCACTGATTCATCCATAGGTTGGCATCTATACCGGAAGGATTACCAAAAAGGCAACCCTGATTTTGTCCAGGTCATTGATCTCGATCAGGGCGCTTCTGTTGTACTTCTGCACGGGGAAATCGCAAAATCCGGCGAAGATCGTGGTGGGTACGGCGGCGATAATCCAAAATTTCTAAGTCGTCCATTGTCAGAATTCTGGTGGGATTCCTCCAGAAACAACCTAACAGTTTGTGTAACCAACGGCAGTTTCTTTTACCTGCCCGAACACCCCACAAAGCTTGCATTCCCATTAAAAGTGGATGGGGAAATCCTTACTGATGGATTTGGGATCGAACAATATCCCTGGAATAAAAGGATACTCGAAATATGGGATGATAAAGCTGATATTCGTCGCCTCTCCAGGTGGAACTTGCACACCTCTACTGCTCCAAATATCATCGCAGGTTTATCTGAAGAAGCAAATAAAAAGAAGAAGAATTTTACAGGTCGAACATTTATTGGAATTGATGATCTGGATAATGACGGAGACTATGAGACCATCCTGGTTTATAACACTATGACTGCCCGTCAAATTGATGCCGCCGAGGTGTTAAGGAGTTTTGGCGCAGATAAGGTTATGATGTTAGACGGAGGTGGTTCCACCCAACTTACCTGTAAAGGGGAATCCATTGTTGAATCCGTGCGATTGATCCCTCAGGCTTTGGGTATTAATCGCGGTGAAGGACCATTATTTTCCGGTGCGATGCTCAACCAAAATGAATATCCGATTATTGTTGAAGGTGAAGAAGTAACGTTTGAAATCAACCTTTTGAACACTGGAGCCGATTCATGGCGGCCAGGTGAAACCTATTTACTAGTTGACAATTCTCCTTGGGGTAAAAATCAATTTATACCTTTCGAAAGACGAGTATTACCTGGCGAGCGTGCCAGGGTGAACTGGAAAATTAATCCGAGTTCTAAAAAAGGAGCCAACACCTCAACTGTCTATCTTTTCCGGGAAAACCAGAAATTTCCTCTGGAATCTGGTTCTTTATCTGTGATCGTTCTGCCCAGAAAGTTAGAGTCAAAACTTGTTGAATTGGGGAAAATAATAGCCAATTGGGGGCTGGATGATCCCGAGCAAGTTACTAGCCTTTCCAATCAATGGATACAAAATCAAACAGCTGATTCCTCTTCATCCGAGCTAGCTCTGAATACGGAAACAAAAAGCGACGGTTTTCTTACATCTCTACTCATCATTCCGTCCACAATTATGCTCTTATCGGGGGTAATTTTCGTTCGTATTCAAAAAAAGAATAAATAAATTTCTCTTGAAACATAACCAGATATAGGTTAATATTAACCGCTAATTAAGCAGTACTTCTTTTATCCCTTCGTAGAGGTGAAAAATCCCGCAAGGGAGTTTTTTGTTGCCATGTTTATTTATGTTTCTCTTCAATACTACGAGGAGTTGAATCATGCCTGACCATGCGTCAAAATCAAGCTCGGGAAAAAATACCCAATATCAAAATTTATCGCAACACCAGGTAGAGCTGATTGATCAGGCGATAGGCTCGGTTGCCGAGTACGGCGAGGTGCATCTGATCGTCGAGAAAGGGTATTTGCGCTTTCTTGTCACTCAGAAAAGTTTCGATGTCCTCAAGTGGCGATCGGGCGGTCTGATCCAGGATTTAGGATAGCGATTCTGCTCCGCCAATCAAATTGGTGAGTTTTTATTTATTCGCCAACTTAATGAAACGATATAAGGGGGTAGAACATACTCGTATCGATCCATCGATTTCGATTTATTGTCGAATGTCGGTATGGCGGAGCATTGCATACGCTCGCTTTGATAGCTTTATCTATATGTATAGAATAGCGCTGCTATTCATGGTGAAGAAAATTAAAAAAAAGAATATTTTTAATAACCAGATATGGCTGATAATCTAACTGCACTCAAGCTGTACATATCCAGGCAGGCTTCTTCGACCTTCAAATACTTTTTCGAGCAGTCGATAATTTTCCTGTTCGGTTGGATTCCAACTGTTTTCGGTATTCTGATACGAACGGTAATTTACCGGCTAATCCTTTCCTTCGAAGGGAATGCTGCGATCGAAAAAAATGTCCGTCTTCGGTTTGCAAATAAAATACATTTGGGGGATGGCTGCTATCTTGACGAAAATGTGTACTTGCATGCCTGTCCTTCTGGGATCGAAATCGGTGAAAATTCGCTGGTCATGCACGGGGCTGTCTTGCATGTCTATAATTTTCGTGATCTCCCAAATGCAGGGATTAAAATTGGAAAAGATTGCCTTGTCAGCGAATATACAGTCATTCGAGGCCAGGGTGGTGTTACCATTGGAGATAGGGTATACACCTCACCCAATACACAAATCATGGCGGTGAACCACATCTTTGATAATCCAGACCTTCCATTCATACACCAAGGTATAACTGCCCAAGGGATTCAGATTGAAGACGATGTGTGGTTGGGATCGAACGCGGTCATTACCGATGGTGTGAAAATAGGTAAGGGTGCCGTGATCGCCGCGGGAGCGGTCGTGACGAAGAATGTCCCTGCGCATACTATCGTTGCTGGTGTCCCTGCTCAGGTTATTAGAAAAATAAATATAAGTGATGATAAAACCGACCGTGAGGTTTATTTCTAGATCAAAATTTAATTACTAAAATAATGAGAAATTCCGATCAAGATATCAATATGAGCAATACTTTATCAGTAGTCATTCCTGCTTATAATGAAGAGGATGGCATCGCTGAGATCATCGCACGCGTGCTGTCTATTCGTCCGGAATTAAACGAAATTGGAATTGAAGGCTTGGAACTTATCGTTGTAGACGATGGTTCCTCCGACCGCACAGTAGAAATTGTGAAATCAATTCCTGAAGTGTGCTTGATCGTCCACACGATAAATAAGGGTTATGGGGCTGCTTTAAAAACCGGTTTCAATGCGGGGAAGGGGGAATTTCTTGGCTTTTTGGATGCCGATGGTACTTACCCGCCGGATTTCTTTCCAACGTTATGCCAGGCAGGATTGAATGGTGCACAGCTCGTGGTCGGTTCTCGACGGTCCGGAGCAGACAGCGAGATGCCGCTGGTCAGAAAGGTAGGAAATTTTTTCTGGTCGTCCCTAGTATCGTTGATCTGCGGAACTCGTGTGGTTGACCCAGCCAGCGGTATGCGCGTTTTTCGCAAAGATATCCTGGGAAAGATTTATCCATTACCGGATGGGTTGAATTTCACTCCTGTTATGAGTACACGAGCTTTACATGAAGGCATTTCATTAGTTGAAATACCCATCACTTATAAAGAGCGGAAAGGTCGCTCCAAGTTAAATGTCGTTCGAGATGGAATTCTATTTCTACAAACCATATTGTGGACAGCGATGTATTACAATCCGGTGCGCATATTGGGTGGAATTGGATTAGCATGCATCGCATTTAGTCTGATATTCGCTTTAATATTGCTCACCATGCGCTTATCAGGGATAACTTCTCTGGGACCAATTGGTGTCGCTGGGACGTACCTGGCAGTATTTCTAGGTATCGCTGGTGTTAATATATTTACCCTAGGAGTGATTTTTAATTACCTAGTTTCCCTTTTTCATCGTAGACCAGTTCGTCAGGGGTTATTCGGACGCCCCATTTTTAGCAAGCCATTGGATATTCATTTCTGGTGGATGGGAACCCTATTGGCTTTCGTTGGATTATTAATCTGTGGGGTGAGTTTTATTCTAGCATTGGGAAATTGGCCAGTCGAAAGGTTGTGGTTGTACTTACTTGGTGGAACAATGCTGCTGTTAGTAGGATTTCAACTGGTTATATACTGGATTATCGTCCGGGTGCTAGATGAATTAAGTAAGCGCGAAATTTTAGTCGAAAATGATCTAAGAGGGCAAAAGGACTAAAAATCATAACCTAACCATTTTTATAAATCCACCCTGCAAGCCACCCATTTTAAATGCAATTTCCAATTGCCTCTACCTCCCGGGAACAGTCCACCGAACACAATAAAAAAAATATTGCGCTCATCGAATGGATTGAATGGTTTCTATTATTACTGGCGCTATTCCTTTTTACAATTACGGAAGTTTATCAACCCTACATAATAATTGGTATTCTCCTGCTCGTACTTTCTACAGGGACAAGGATTTACCGCACCAAACGAATATTTCCACCAACGGGTTTAGAGCTCCCACTATTGTTGTTTATGTTGAGCGCCAGTTTTGCTGCCTGGATCGCTTTTAACCAGTCAATCGCCTTACTGCAGCTTTCACGAATATTTGCAGCAGTTGTTTTATTCTATGCCATTATCGAGACAAACCCAATTATCCGACGTCTGCTGCTGGTGCTGCTGGTAGCATTAGCTGTTTTTCTGGCGATATATTGGCCGCTGCAGCATAGTTTTTACATCGCGCCAGCTAAATTCAATCCAATAAACCAGATCGGTTTATGGATAAACAACAACTTAAACGAAGT
This sequence comes from uncultured Chloroflexia bacterium, assembly GCA_963753725.1. Lineage (GTDB taxonomy): Bacteria > Chloroflexota > Anaerolineae > Anaerolineales > UBA4823 > CAVWDI01. The sequence goes on from CAVWDI010000034.1 coordinate 12,462, forward strand.
TAAATTCACTGAGGTTACCGGGGATAGAATTCACGCAAATGTGGCCGCGGGCACGTTAGCGTTAGTACTTCCATTCAGTGTTGCCTTTATCGTTGAAGCTTGGAATGCTGGCAAAAGGCTTTATCTAGGAAAAGCAGTTCTGGCTGCATGCATAATCTCTTTTGGTCTTTTACTGACAAGTTCACGAGGCGCCTGGATGGGGATCATCGCGGCTTGTGCGGTGTTTGGATTAGCATGCATTCAAAGAAAATGGTTCTATGTATTGAGAGATAAGATTTTCTATTGGGGTATTGTTGCGATCGCCTTATTTCTTTTTTGCGGGTATTTCCTGGTATTTGGCAGCATAGACATATTCTTGGGCCAAATCCCCGATCCAGCCAGTTCATTGATTAGCAGGTCTACCCTATGGCGTGAAGGAATTGGACTTATTCGTGATTACCCATTTACCGGAAGCGGTCTCAGGTCATTTTGGCTTGTCCATTCCACTTACGCCCGGCTTATCCCGGTGCATCTATTTGACCATGTCCACAACTCATTTCTTGAAGTATGGATAGAACAGGGGATAATCGGTGCTCTATCCGTTTTGGCTGTTACGCTAGTCGTCGCTGTTTGGGGTTGGAAGGCGCTTGATCGCAAAAACCTTTCCACTTTTGCATGCGCTGGCTTTTTTGGTTTGATCGTCGTTGCAGTACAGGGAATTGTCGACGTTGTTTTTTATATCGAGCGAACACTGCCTTTGATCGGAATATCCCTCGGTTATACCTGGTTTCTAAATCAAGAAAAAAACAACATCACTTACTTGAATCCTCGAAAGCAGAAGATGCTGTGGATTGGATTGTTAGCAATAATCGGTGCAGTCGCTATTGCAGTTATATTATTCAATCCATTTTCGAGTCTATTATTATCAAATCTTGGTTCATTGAACCAATCCCAAATTGAATTATCAATTTACGATCCGGATAATTATAAAGACGTGACCTTGGATAAAATTCGCCGCACAGAAAATCTGAGCGATGCCCAGGGTAGGTTCAATCGTTCGCTGAGAAATTGGGACGGAAATCCAACCGCACTCAACCGTCTTGCTCAGATCGATATGAGTGTGGAAGAGTACAATGCTGCTTTAATAAAAATGCAAACAGCATGGGGAGGTGGAAATAGGAACAATGTGACTCGTTTGTTATACAGTGATGCTCTTGTTGCGAATGGAGACCCTGAAAGTGCTGCGCGGCTGCTGCAAGATATTCCGACTGCTGAAGATCGATTGCTGTACCAATCCTGGTATAGATATTTCAAAAATCATGATTATATACGCGCATCTTATACTTTACAGACCATACTTTAATAAATCCAGATAACACTGAATCGCAAACCAGGCTAGAAAAAGTACAGGAATTAATAAATCAACAATGAATTTACGAGTATTATCGATCCTTGGCACGCGCCCAGAAGCAGTTAAAATGGCGCCCGTGATAAAGCAGTTGGGTAAAACAAACGGCATTGACTTTACCGTTTGTGTAACCGCTCAACACAGACAAATGCTGGACCAGGTTCTTGACCTTTTCGATATCACTCCCGATGTTGATCTCAATTTAATGAGTCCGGATCAATCTCTGACAACTATTTCATCAGAAATTTTCTCGCACCTCGATCCGGTAATAAAACAATTCAAGCCGCATTGGATACTCGTTCAGGGGGATACAACAACGGTTATGGTTGCTTCAATTCTTGCCTTTTACAACCAGATTAAATTAGGACATATCGAAGCTGGTTTGCGTACCGGTGACAAAAACAGACCGTTCCCAGAGGAAATGAACCGCCGCATAACAAGTCTAATCGCTGATTTACATTTTGCACCCACTCAATGGGCTCGAAACAACCTTATTCGCGAGGGGATTCCTCCTGACAGCGTTCTGGTCACAGGTAATCCAGTAATTGACGCCATACAATCGGTAGCTGAAATACCTGCCCCAGATGATGGCTATGAATTACTGTATGAATTAGAGACTCCGGGGGGTTCGAGTTTGATTCACAATAAACTCAAAAACGATTTTCAACGCCGCTTAATTCTGGTAACAGCTCATCGCAGGGAAAATTTCGGAGAGCCATTGATTGAGATTTGTAATGCGATACGTATCCTTGCCGGTAAATATTCTGATTCCCTAACATTCCTTTATCCAGTTCACCCCAATCCGAATGTGAAGGAACCAGTTTATCGTATGCTGAAAGACATTCCAAATGTAATGCTTGTGCCTCCTCTGGATTACCTGCCATTTATACATATACTAAAAAGGACAGCAATAGTCCTCACAGATTCGGGTGGCTTGCAAGAGGAAGCTCCTGGTTTTGGAATTCCTGTACTGGTAATGCGCTCGGTCACCGAGAGACCCGAAGGGATTGAAGCCGGTACGGTAAGATTGGTCGGAACGGATAGTGATTTTATTGTTGCAGAAACCTGCCGATTGTTGGATAATCCTTCAGATTATGAGTCCATGGCACAGGCTGTCAATCCCTATGGTGATGGCCATGCAGCCGAGCACATCGTAGAAGGTTTGATTAATTACGATAATTTGGTTGATAATACAGACAATAAATTTCAAAGTGAAAATGAACAATTCAAATCAAATGAAAAGTAAAGACTACATTACGATCGTTTCCGGTCTCCCCCGCTCAGGTACCTCAATGATGATGCGTATGCTTCAGGCAGGTGGAATGGATGTACTAACGGATAATATCCGCACTCCGAATGAAGATAATCCTTTAGGATACTTTGAGATCGAAAATGTTAAGAAACTTAAAGAAGGTGAGTTTGGATGGTTATCTGAAGCGGAAGGGAAAGCAATTAAAGTGATATCCGCTCTGCTCAAACACCTTCCGGACCAGTACAGTTACAAAGTCATATTCATGCGTAGGGATATTGATGAAGTACTGGCTTCACAAAAACAGATGATGGTCCGTCGAAATGAACCTGTAAATATTATCAATGACGATGAATTGGGACTGGTATTTAAGAAGCATCTCGTACAGGTAGAACACTGGCTGGCTGAACAACGAAATTTCGAAGTGGTTTATGTCGATTATAAAGATGTAATTAATGATACAAAATCAAATTTGATGAAAATGAGACAAAACTTGGATATAACATTTGATATTGAGCCAATGCTCAACGTACCTGACCAAGGACTATATCGACAGAGAAAAATAAATTAATAATGATAAAACGGTTACATTTTTCTTCCGCATTGGCAGCGCTGCTATTTGTTTCGATGTTATTCACTGTTAGAACAGCCAAAGCTCAAGATAATACTCCATTTCCCACTCCACCAGTACTTACTGGTTCATCCAATGGTCAAGAAAGTTTTTCTCCACCTGAGAATTTATCTCGGTCAGGCGCCGCCTCACAGCCCCGTATCGTTAGCTCTACAGATGGAATACTGCAAGCATTCTGGATCGACAAATTTGATGGATTGATGTCATCAATTAATATCGAAGGTACCTGGTCAGTTCCGATTTATTCAGCTATTCAGCCTTTCCTCAGGTTCAATGATGCACGCCCTATGTCCGAAATGCCATTTTTTATCGAGGATAGTTTTGGCCGCGTGCATGCCTTTTTCTATGGTGATGAGGATATATATACAGGAATTCGACCTTTGTTACACAGCCAAACTCTTATTGGGTCAGTACAGTGGTCTCTCCCACAAGTAATAGCGGAATCAGCCGTAGAATTTGATGTGGATACTTCTCCCGAGGGAGATATCAATATTGCTTATATTAGAACGCTCAATACGGAAGTCGCGCCTTCAGGTTTATATTTCAAACGCTACCCTGCTGAAAGCACTGGTTGGAGCGCTCCTTCACTCGTATATCCTTCCATATATTATCGCTTGTTTACAAAGGATAATGCTTGGGTTCGTATATCTGATGGAGGTACTGGCATCGTCCATGTCGTCTGGCAAGATCCGTTTCAAGGGATATCTTATTACAATAAAACGATTGACTCTGGGATTTCTTGGAGTGAACCAGAAGCCATCGGCGATCTTTCTGAAGGAGCATTCCATCCTCGAATTTTCTCCGCTCTAACCACCAATCTGCGCAACTGGGAATCGAGCCCAGAACTATGTAGTTTATTTCAACAAATTAATTCGGTAGAAAATTTAGAATCTTCGACGCAGCAGTTATTTTCCTGGAGCGATCCATTACAGATTTTTCCAGGTTTAGATAATTGTCCAGTTGGTGATAAATTCTATGCTTCTCCTAGTGATAACTCTATTCTATGGATCTGGGGACAGGGGACTCAAATCCTCAGCATATCTCAATGGTCCTCCGAGCAGAAGTCCTGGACTGATGTAAAAGATCTCAGTTTTATTTTCAATGAATCGGAGAATGAACCACAAATCGTCCTGGATGATTTACATGTCACTTTTAATGGTGAAAAGTTGTCTGTCGTTGGAACGGATACAATAAAAGGGGAAATTTGGTCGACAGAGTTATTGGTAAATTTGGATGATGTAACCCTTGCGCCTCCTTCACCCTGGATTTCTATGCAATCCATTCTTAGTGATGATCAAACCGATATCGATGCCGCTGAAATTAGCAGTCCCAGAGTAGAAATGGACTCTAACGGGATTGCGCATATCATCTGGAGCCAAACTTCCTCATTATCCCCAAATGGTATTTCCATTAATTATTCACGATGGGATGGATCAACTTTGACCCCACCGGTTGAACTTTTTACAAATGCCCAAAATGAGGGTTACCACCAATATGATCTATTCACTGACCTCGAAAACAATTTACATACAGCCTGGGTTTCCGGATTGGAAGGCGGGATTATTTACAGCAAAGCAGCCTCAGATTCTGCTGGAACGCCTAGTGGTTGGCTTCCGGAACAAAAATTAACCGAGATTGGACCTACCTCATCACCCAAATTAGGTATGGGAGTAAATGGCGAGTTATATCTTTTCTACACAATACCAGTAAATGAGGATCGAGGAGTTTATTTTACGCTGTCCACCGACAAAGGAAGTACCTGGTCTCCACCAACTCAAATTGTAGATGGGGTTATGGCCGGTTGGGAAGTTATTGACCGTCCTACATTTTTAATCTCCAGCGGTGGCACCATTCATGTCGCTGGTGTCTATGGACCTCTTGCGGAAAGCGGCTTCCCACAGGGAATTTTTTACACCCGGTCTATTGAGGGAGGCCAAACCTGGACAGATCCTATTTCTCTAACTGAGGCAGGTTTTGATTATCCAAGACTTGTAATGATCAACGACCAGCTGCACGTGTTTTACGTCAATATATCTGACAACAGCCTTTACCATCGCTATGTGGAAATTTTACCTGACACCAACGCCGAATCCGCCTGGTACTCTCCAATCCAAATTCCAGGATGGAACAATATTAGCGCCCCTTATGGTTTATTTGGCACGAAAATTCCTGGATTGTATGGTTCAACAGATAGTGAAATCCATCTTCTTGCGATAGATTTGGTCTCTGGAAACCTAATTTACAATACCTGGAATGGAAACAACTGGAGCCAAAATGAGATAGTCGATCTTTCTTACGCGCTTGAAGGATTTCAATTCCAGCCGGGCATGGCAACTAGTACATCTGCGGATATCACTTCAGCCTTGCAAGGCGGTTCTCTGGGAGTTGTATGGCGAGTACTCGGTTTAGAACAAGACCAGGGAGACAGGAATTTGCTACCGCGGTTGTTTTATATAGAAAGAGAGATTGATCCTGTTGAGATCAATTATTTACCACAACCTGTGAATAAACCAACTATTGTTTCACCAACCCCCGATATAATCTCTGAACCAACCGTTGTTATTTCTCCTACTCCCCAAATTGCTGACCCTGTTCAAGAAGATGAAGCACCAGTAAGGACATTTTCTCCTTTAATTCTGGGTGGGGGATTAGCAGTCGTAATCATTATCTTGCTGTTTCTCTGGCGCTGGTACTGGAATAAAAGAAATTAGATAAAGGAGATAAAACTTGAAAGAAAATGTATTGATCACAGGCGGCGCAGGATTCATCGGTAGTCATTTGTGTGAGGTTTTATTGGCTGAGGATTATCATGTCGTAGCGATGGATGATCTTTCTACCGGTCGGCTTAAAAACATCCAGCATCTGATTTCAAATCCGCAATTCCAATTCGTAAGAGAATCAATTTTTAATTCCCAGGTTCTCGACCGTTTAGCCAGCCAATCTCAAATCATCTTCCATCTTGCCGCAGCTGTTGGCGTCAAGCTGATCATCGATAAACCGGTCCATACCATCAGCACAAATATTATTGGTTCTGAAGCTGTCTTTTCAACTGCCAATCGTTATGGATGTAAAGTGTTGATAGCTTCCTCTTCTGAGGTGTATGGAAAAGGTGTGAGTGTGCCTTTTCAAGAAGATGACGATTGCTTACTCGGGCCAACCACCCACAGCCGCTGGGCATACGCCACATCAAAAGCGGTCGACGAATTTTTAGGCTTTGCATATCTAAAGCAGTACAAACTTCCGGTTGTCATCATGCGCTTTTTTAATACCGTAGGGCCGCGCCAAACCGGACGCTATGGAATGGTAGTTCCTCGTTTTGTGCACCAGGCATTACTAGGTGAACCACTTTCAGTTTATGGTGATGGTTCCCAATCTCGCTGTTTCGCTGATGTTGCCGATGTGACGAACGGCATTTTACTCCTCATGAACCATTCCAAAGCTATCGGTCAGGTTTTTAATATCGGCAGTACCCAAGAGATTTCCATTTTGGATCTAGCTCAAAGGATCATACAACTTACCGGCAGTTCTTCCGAAATAGAATTCATCCCTTACGACCAGGCCTATTCACCCGGTTTCGAGGACATGACCCGCCGTGTACCTAATATCACAAAGATTTCTTCCCTGGTCAACTACTCTACCAGGTTTACTCTCGATGAGACCCTCTTACGAGTAATTGAATATGAAAGCCTGAATCTCGAAGAATAACTATTCAGAATACAAAATCATGGATCAAATTACCGATCAAATCCCTCCGGTAAAAAAGCAGATCATTATCGAGCCCAGTCACGGTTGGATTTCACTTCAACTTCGTGCTTTATGGCAGTATCGTGAACTTCTGTATTTTCTTGTCTGGCGTGATCTAAAAGTTCGCTATAAACAAACCGCCCTTGGAATCGTTTGGATCATACTGCAGCCTTTAATCAGCATGGTTATTTTCTCTTTTCTATTTGGAGGATTATTAGAGGTACCCTCCGGCGGTGTTCCGTACCCAATATTTGTGTACTCGGGTTTGCTGCCATGGAATTACTTTGCTAACTCTCTAAATCGCTCTTCAACCAGTTTGGTGAACAACCAAAACTTGATAACAAAAGTTTATTTCCCAAGGTTGGTTGTTCCAATTTCAGGTGTGTTGTCTGGACTGGTCGATTTTTTTGTATCGTTTATCGTCCTTATCATTTTAATGTTCATATTCAAGTTTTATCCAACTCCCTATGCGATATTTCTTCCTCTTTTCTTACTGCTAGCAATCATGACTGCACTCGGATTTGGTTTATGGTTATCAGCTTTAAACGTACGCTATCGTGATGTAAATTACATAACACCATTTCTAATTCAAATCTGGATGTACCTGACTCCAGTAATATATCCCGTTACGATCATCCCTGAAAAGTTTCGTTTTCTATTAGCGCTTAACCCAATGACAGGCGTGGTTGAAGGATTTAGATGGGCATTGCTGGGGGATCAGCTTACAGACGTCCAACCTCCCGGATCCATTTTCCTTTTATCAATCGTCATATCCTTGTTTGTTTTGGTGAGCGGGACAATTTATTTTAGGCGTACGGAACGCAAGTTTGCAGACATAATATAAGAACAATGAATGAAACAGCGATACAGGTTGATAAACTCTCAAAAAGGTACACAATTGGGCTCGCCCGACAGCACGATACACTGCGCGACGTCATTGCAGATACGGTTAAAAATCTTAATCCTTTTGATCAGTCAGGGCCTGATGGAGAAAATAACTCGTTTTGGGCTTTAAAAGATGTATCCTTCGATGTCCAACCTGGTGAAATTCTGGGTATTATTGGTCCGAATGGAGCAGGAAAAACAACGCTATTGAAATTATTGTCCCGTGTCACCGAACCTACAAGTGGTCGAGCGGTAATAAACGGTCGTGTGGGGTCGCTGCTCGAAGTAGGTACTGGATTTCATCCCGAGTTAACCGGAAGGGAGAATATTTATGTTAATGGGGCCATCCTCGGGATGTCCCGGTCAGAGATCGATCGCAAGTTCGATGAAATCGTTTCCTTTTCTGGCATTGAGGATTTTATCAATACCCCTGTTAAACGCTTTTCAAGTGGGATGTATGTACGTTTGGCATTTTCAGTTGCGGCACATCTGGAAACCGATGTTTTATTTATCGATGAGGTGTTGGCTGTTGGGGATATTTCCTTTCAGAATAAATGTATAAAAAAAATTGACAATGTCATGAAAGGTGGCAGGACTATTTTATTAGTCAGCCATAATATGGATACTATCACACAACTATGTGAAAAATCAATATACCTAGAACATGGTGTTATCAAGTTTATTGGCGACACAGTCAAAGCTGTCGATGATTATTACTTTAAAAAAGGGGTGACAGAGAAAGAACAATTAAATTTTTCGACAGATAACTTTATGATTCAAAAGATATATATGTTCGGTAATGAGCATGAAGAAAATATCCTGCCATTGCAGCCAATGACAATTGGGTTTGAAATTGAACCAAAACTATTCACCAGAGATCTTTCGGCTCATATCATTGTTAAAGGAACGGATCATAAAAAAATCTTTGGATTGGACAGTGTAGATTTTGGAGGGGTTGTTGATATTTCCAACAACCAATCACAAAAATTCAAAATCACAATTACTCAATGTCCTCTCCCTCCAGGTCAATATTACTTAGAAGTATATGCCAAAAGTTATTCCAATCAAATCTTCGAAAAAGTCGTTCACAATTTTACTTTTTTTGTTAGCAAATCACTCGTTTACGGCAGGAGATCTTTTGATCCAAAATGGCACGGAAATATCGTGGTTGATGCAAAAATTGATCTGGAAAATTAAGAAGGTTTCCATTCAACATTGATAATAATTGCCATTCATCCCTGACATGAATATCAGGCGAATATTGGTTACCGGAGCCCATCGATCCGGAACTACATGGCTTGGGGAATCGATTGCCCTATCCAATAAGATCGTTTATTTTCACGAGCCATTTAATCCCAATAAAACTCCTGACAATAAAATCAAATTCAGTGCACTTAAATCAAAGATTATTTATTGGTTCACTTACATTGAACGACAAAATGAAGGTAAATATCTCCATTCGTTTAATAAGGTATTTACTTATGGATATGATCCAATTTCGGGGATCAAAAACATTCACTCACGGAATGAATTTGAATTCTTTTTAAAGACGTATGTTCGATTTCTCAAGTATAAGTATTATTTTCATCCACAACTGATCGTCAAAGACCCAATTGCACTATTTTCTGCTCCCTGGTTGGCAGATCGTTTTAATATGTCGGTGATTATCTTAACCAGACATCCAGCTGCATTCGTTGACAGTTTGATTAGACATCAGTTTAACCACCCCTTTTCCCACTTCATCAAACAAAAACAGTTGATGTCCAATGAATTGAGTTCCTTCACTGAAGAAATCATCGAATTCACAACAAACCAAAAACCAATCATTGAACAGGCGATTTTATTGTGGAGAATTTTATACTCCCAGGTCTTAAAATTTTTAGAACAAAAACCAAATTGGTGTTATCGAAGATATGAAGATATGGTTTTAAACCCGATCATTGAATTTGAATCAGTATTTGATTATCTAAATTTAAATTTCACTGCAGAAATAAAAAAGGAAATAATCAACAAATTAAATCCAAATCCCTTCGGATGGAAGGCAAGCCTAAACGAATCTCAAATATCAAAAATAAAGGTTGGGACACAAGATATCTGGCCGAATTTTTATACTCCTTCTGATTGGTGAGAATTCACCTTACAGGATAATTGTTCCCAAACATAATGAATAGGTATTTCAGGCTGGTGCAGCCAAAATTTAGCGTTATCTCGCTTAGTTTTCTACCATTATTGATATCATTTATTTTTTGTTTACCTTTGATTGGTGCAAAATCAATTTTTCAAGATGGTCCAGATCCAGTTAGATTATCAAATTTTAATCAAACAAGTCTTTATCCAGTTATGACTTCTGATGCGAATGACCACCTGCACTTATTCTGGCGGGAGTGCACAGGATTCGACAAATACGAAAATTGTCAAGCTACCACTATTTACTACCGAAGGTGGGATGGTAGCCGCTGGCAGATACCCATTGATGTCTTTGTCGCTCCTGATGAAGAGGGAAATGTCGCCGTATTAGATGCAGAAGTTGACAATTATGGCACAATCCACGTAATTTGGATTGGAAAGGAAGGCTTTTCTGATTCGCTCTTTCATAGTTGGGCTTCCGTTCACGAAACAATTGATGCGCGTTCCTTTCAAACAGAACTCATCGACGTCGGGACCAACATTACTTACGGTGATCTACTGATTGATGAGGAAAATAACGTCCATGTTGTTTTCAACGAAAGTAACTCAAACATTTTTTATATCACTAACTCTTTTGATGATAAGTTATCCGCTTCCTGGTCCCTGCCAGTAAACCTTTCAACCTCACTTTATGTAGAAGGTCCAAAAATAGTCCTCACCAATGATGGTTGGATGCACATTACCTGGACGGAATTGACTGAAGAAGGGTTCGGAAGATCGATTTTCTACAGCCGTTCAATGAATGGCGAATCCTGGGAAACGCCGCAGTTGATTTTCCAGCCTATAGACGAAATCAAAGATGGACACTTAGCAATTTTCCCCAACCTTGGCAGCGATGGAGTCGGGCGGCTGCATCTTGTCTGGAGTCGTGGTGTGGGAAAAATTGATGGTTTATATCACAGCATGTCAGATAACAACGGTCAAACCTGGTCTGACCCAAAAGTTATCCACCCAGGTTTGAGTGGAAGTACCGGTCATAATTCCCTGCAAACCGATAGTAAAGGTAATTTACATTTGATACTTTCTTCTCGTATTGGTGATGAGGCGGACTTCCCAGATGAATATCAGGGTACATATATTGTGCACAGCATTTGGGATATTGCGGAAAATCAATGGACAGAATTTGAACCGCTTACAAGTCCTGAATTCTCGTCAAGTGAGCATCTTCGAGCCGCAATCACAGAAGGCAATCTGATACATGTCGTCTGGATGCAATGGATCAACCCAACTCCTATAATGTACACAAATTTTTCTGTTGATGCTCCAAAGATTGAAGCTGATGGATATCCACATACACAAAATTCAGTCGAACCGGAAATGCTGAATCCGAACGAAAACCTTCAGATTGATCAGTCGAGCATTATTACTCAAACTACTTCAAATTATTTTTCAGATTCTGTAATTGATAGCAATACATTTTCTGAAGACCCTATCTATTTTCCAATTCTGCTGGGAACCATTACCGCTGGATTGGTAATTGCTCTTATTACCCTCTTTATCCGTAATAGATAAAATGAATTTTTTCTCATGTCATCACCAAAAGTTTCTATCATAACGCCATCATATAACAGCGCCCATTATATCGAAGAGACGATTTCATCTGTCCTTGCGCAGGATTACCATCCTTTGGAATACATCATTGTAGATGGCAATTCGACGGATAAAACGATTGAAATCCTGAAACAATATAACAGCCGCATTCAATGGATATCCGAATCCGATGATGGTATGACAGAAGCGCTGAACAAAGGATTTCATATGACAAATGGTGAAATTCTTGGTTGGATAAACGCCGATGATCTTTATGCTTCTAATACTGTATCCATGTCGGTTGAGTACCTGGTTTCCAATCCAGATGCAGCGGCAGTCTACAGCAACGGTGAATTAATCGATCAAAATGGAATATTTATCAAACCGCTGGTAGCCAGGGAATTTTCATTGAAAGAGCTGCTGCTTGGAAATTATTTTTTTTGTCAACCGACGTTATTTTTTCGACGTCAGATCCTGGAGCGAATTGGGTGGTTAGATGAACAATTTCCGCAGTTCACAATGGATTTGGATGTATTACTCCGACTTGGATTGAATTATAAAATTGGTTATATAAATTCATTAGGGGCAAGTTTCCGCGTCCACGAATTTTCCAAAACCATATCCCAACAGATCGTAAATCACTTAGAAAAAATCTCAACTCTTAAAAAATTCTTCAACTCTAAAAATTTGCCTCTTGAATATGTGAATCTAAAAAACAAATCACTCGCTTTGGCATATCTAAATGGCGCCTGCCAGTATTACAATTGTGAACAAATCGACGATGCAAAAGAGAACCTAAAAGCAGCATATCGGTATTGTTCTGAAACCATTAATGATCCAGACATTTTATTACCTGCGGTTATCGGTAGTCTTCCGTATGGCTTGGATCCACTTCCAATGGTGATACGTTTTTTTGAAAACCTGCCTTCAGAATTAACTTATCTCGACAGGTACAAGAATCGAGCGATCAACATGGCATCTATCGCTTCAGCCTTTCAAGCTCACCAGGAGGGAAATCAAGCGCGGGTTCGAAAAAGACTTTTATTTGCTGTCTTGAATAAACCATCCTGGTTGACCAATCGAGGTGTGCTCTCAATAGGTATAGAATCTATGTTAGGTTCACAAAACTATCAAAACTTGAGAAAGATCATTTCGCTTGAAAGCTAGGATTACTTCCAATTTATCCTTCAGTCCATAAATACAAATTCAACCCCTAAGTAATATCGTGAGAATCGCAATTTATCATAACCTGCCAACCGGAGGAGCCAAACGGGCAGTATTTGAGTTAACTAAAGAATTGAAAAACCGGAACTATTCGATTGATGAATTTACATTAGATTACGCCTCATTGAATTACAAATCACTCAAGCCATTTGTAAACCAGCAAAAGGTGTTCAAATACTCACCGAAAAAGCGTTTTTCTAAGAGGTTACCAGGAATAACTCCATACATTCATTCGGTTCAAACAATACAAAATCTACAAAATCTAGAGCGTCTCGAAGAAAAAATTGCACATCAAATTAACCAAGGCAATTATGACCTGCTATTTGCACACGATTGTATTATTGGTCATAAGCCTGGAATTTTAAAATATACCAGGATTCCTTCCATATATTATTGCCATCACGGTATCAGTACAAGAATTGGTAATAATCACAGGAAAGACCAATATCAATACTACAAGGAAAAATTTTATTTTCCCAAATACAAATTCGATGAAAACTACTTTAATTCCAGAGAACAGAATTCAATAAATTCAGCTTCAACCGTATTGACGAATTCAAAATTTAATCGTGATTATTTATTTGATAATTATGATGTAAAAACAAAAGTACTATATCTCGCTGTTCGTTCGGATGTCTTTATACCACTTTCAGTTGGAAAGGAAAATTGTGTCATTACCGTAGGTCGAATTACCCCTCAGAAATCTCATCGTTTTCTGATCCAAGCAATTGCTACAATCCCAATCGAATCCAGACCATCTCTGATAATCGCAGCTGATTACAGCCAACCCCAGGAAGCACGAGCCATCAATTTGTTAGCCAATGATCTTAATGTATCCCTCAAAATTGAATCAATTACAACTGATGAACATCTAGTTGAACTCTATAACCGCGCTCAGATTTTTGTTTACACACCAATCCTGGAACCATTTGGACTGGCAGTGCTTGAAGCAATGGCGTGCGGTACTCCTGTGATAGCTGTCAACGAAGGTGGGATACCCGAGATTATCCAGGATGGTCGCAATGGAATTCTGGTGGAAAGAGATATCCAAGAGTTTGGAAGTGCAATCACAGAATTGATGAATGATAAAAATCGACAAAAAACAATATCAGAGAACGCCCTACTGAATGTACAGCACAATTGGACCTGGGTTAAAACAGTAGACCAGCTTGAAGAACATTTTCGAAAAACGATAGATCTCAGTTGATCAATTATGATTTCGATTGTCATCGTAAATTTTAATGGGGGAGAATTATTAACTCGCTGCTTGAAATCGATACAAGAACAAACATACAAAGATTACGAAGTTATCATTGTCGATAACGACTCCGTGGATAATTCTATGGATTTCGTTGATCAGATTCTCCCAGTAAAAAAATTCTTAAATCCTGTAAATGTTGGTTTCTCGAAAGCCCAAAATCAAGGGATACGCACATCTCAAGGTCAATTCGTTATGACAATGAATTTCGACCTGCAATTGAAGCCAGATTTTCTTACACAAGCAATTACAGCGCTTGAAACAAATAAACATGTGGGTACTGTTACGGGGAAAATGCTTCGAATGGAACATGATGGAAGCTTAACAAACCAGATAGATAATGCTGGCCTGCTGCTTTCTAAAAGGAGGGTGCCAATCCTCCGAGGTCAGGATGAACTGGACCATGGTCAATTTCAGGTTAAAGACTATGTTTTCGGAGCAATGGGTGCTGCAGCAGTCCATAAAAGAATAATGCTTGAAGATATAAAAATCAACGATCAATATTTTGATGAAGATTACTTCATGTGGTATGAAGATATCGATCTAGATTGGAGATCAAGAATTAACGGATGGGATTGCATGTATGTCCCCCAGGCAGTCGCCTACCACATTGGAGATCCACACAACCATAGAAAGAGACGATTTGCGACCAAATTAGGAATTCGCAACCGCTGGTTTATGATTATCAGCAATGAAAAATTGAGCAATCTAATACCGGATGCAATTTGGTTGATTCAGGAAGAACTGGCTATCTTGTGGTATGTCATCCGCAAGAAAAAATTGAGAGCATATATTCTGGCAATCATCGATTTAATCTCCAATCTACCCGATATATTACGGAAAAGAGCTCACGTTCAAGGTACTGCTATCAGAGGAACACCGCTTGATTATCCCAAATCCATTAAGTAAACTGGTGGAATAAATGATATGAATGATAATATAGTCGGGTTAATCCCAGCAGCAGGAAGGGGGATTAGATTGGGCTTACCCTACCCCAAAGAACTTTATCCAATCATAAGAAATAACAAATATAAACCTATCTCTCAATATATCGTTAAATCTTTTATTAGTGCTGGAATTCAACACATAATTTTTGTCATAAATGATAGAAAGCACCAACTCATTGGATATTTTGGTGATGGATCAAGATTTGGGTGTAATTTCAGCTATGTTGTCCAAGAAAATCAAAATGAAAAATTTTCTTCAAAATCCCCTGGGTTGGCACACGCGCTGAATTCAGCTTATCATCTGACAAAAGATCATATTGTATGCTTCGGAATGCCAGACACCATTGTGAAACCAACCACTGCAATATCACAATTATTGAGCCACTCGGATATAAATCTTGACCTTTTACTTGGATTATTCCCGATCAAACGACCTGAAAAATCGGCTGCTGTTGTTACGGATAAAGATCAAAATGTAATTCAAATCATTGACAAACCAAAATTCACCGACATTCGATATGGGTGGGCATGCATGGTTTGGAGCCCAATTTTTACCAATCATTTAAAACAATGCGTTAGTGAGAAAAATATTTTTGATTTTGCAGAAATAATAAATCAAGGGATTAAGCTAGGATTCGAGGTTAAGGGATTCCCAATCAAAAATGGGGAATATACAGACCTGGGTACATATGATGACATAATCGAATTGGAAAAAGATTATCGTGCAGAGTAATCAAATAACGATAACGAATAAAACCCCCGAGGTTTATTTTGTTGTTATTAATCGGAACCAGTATGAATTAACCAGGGATTGCCTAATTTCATTACAAAACCAGGATTATAAGAATTTTCAAGTAATTATTGTCGACAATGGTTCGATTGATAACTCTATCAATAGATTGGAAAACGATTTTGAAAATTTTATTTTTATTAAACTTTCAGAGAACATTGGATACTCACCTGGCAATAATGTAGGAATCGAATATGCACTTTCAAATGGCGCCGATTATATATTTCTATTAAATAACGATACTGTTGTCGATCGTCAAATGCTTTCGATCCTTATGAGTGTTTCCGAAAGTTCTAATGAAATCGGGATTGTTGGGCCAACAATGTATTTCTCTGAACCACCAGATACGATCTGGGCTGGGGAGAATATCATTGATTGGAAAAAAGCAAATATCATTCGCAAAGAGATGGGGACCCAGTGTAACTACGAAACTGTTTCTCAAAATCCACCTATAGGAGTAGATTATATTGATACTTGTGCGATATTGATCAAAAATGAAGTCTTTCACCGTATTGGTTTAATGGATGGAAGATATTTTATTAATTTTGATGACCTTGATTTAAACATTCGCTCTCAAAGAGCAGGCTATAAAATCGTTTATGTACCCGCGGCAAGAATATGGCACAGAGTCTCTTCCAGCATGGGATTGACCTCTCCAGGAACAACATATTATATGACCCGTAATGCACTACTGTTCTTTTGGTCACATACTCCTGGATTATGGAAATTTACAGACGTACTGCGAATCACAATTAGTACAATCCGCACAATATTAACCTGGAGTCTCAAACCAAGTTTCAGAAAGAATGCACAATATGATCGAAAAAGAGCCGCAAATATTTTTGCTCTTCGGGATTTCTTTTTAGGTCGGTTTGGGAAAATGGGGCAGGATGTACATGAAATCCTGTTATCCTGATCAAGCTCCCTCGTAAAGGTAATATGTCCAAACCTTTTACCAGTGTTATTATCCCCACATATAACCGCAGTAGTTCACTTTTTCAAGCTTTAAAATCAATCGAGAACCAAACTCTCCAAACCAATCGTTTTGAAGTTATTATAATAGATGATGGTTCTACAGATGAAACTGAAGAGATATGCCTTAATAATTACAACTTTGATTTAAGGTATAAATTCCAATCCAACCAGGGTGATGCAGCAGCACGTAATACAGGTGCTCAATTGGCTCAGGGTGATTTCCTGGTATTTATGGATGATGATATCCGCGTAGAACCTGATTACCTGGAAGGATTGATCAATTTCTACCGGGATGGTTCTCCAATGATTGTAATGGGAAAAAGCATCATTGGTTCAGATTCAACCGACGGCACCTTTCAAGTCGTCATGTCCCAAATAATCGATGACAGAAAGGTTGGTGATTTACCAAAATTTGATCAACTCTGCAGCAATAACATGGGGGTTTGCAGGAAAGATTATTTCGCAATTGGCGGTATGCAAAGCTTGGGGTTTAAAGGGTCAGATATGTGGTGCGATGTCGATTTCGCCTACCGGGCATTCCAAAAAGGTTATCAATTCAGACTGAATCCCGAGGCAGTTATTTTTCACATAGATCAAAATTTGGAAAGTCGCCAGAAATATATGCACCGCTCTGAAGAAATTGCTTCTCGTGCTGTGGCTCTTTTTAAAAGATACCCCGGTCTTCAACCACATCTCTCAATGTTCAATGATATGACACCATTTTCAATCCGTGTCGATCCGATAAATTTGAGCGTACGCAAATTGTTCCGCCGATTGTCCGCCTCGGGACCTGTATTATGGTTACTTCAAAGTTTTGCCGGTTTCTTTGAGAACCTCTACCCTTCCCCAACTATCCTTAAACCGCTTTATCGTTGGATTAACGGTGCATACATCTACCGCGGGTATCGAAAAGGCTTAACTGCAAGTAAACAAGTTGAATAAATCAAACGAATTTTTTCGTATTTGGATAATTGAAAACCAGAAATTCTGGTTGAAATACATAACTATTGCGATTGTTCTCAGTCTCAGTGTATTTCTTGGTTGGCAAAATTCACTGAGATTTTCAACTTTAATTTTAGTGGCTTTTGCTGCATTGTTGTTATTACGGTGGCAGGTTTTGGGTTTGCTGCTGATAATTCCAATTGGATTTCTTATCCCTTTCGCTCTCGGTACCGGTACCGAAACCAGCATTAACGCAACCATCCTTTTGTTGGTTATATTAATTGTTCTTTGGATTTTAGACACTCTGGTAAATAAACGCCAGCTGCTGATCAATCCGATTTCAATTTATTTACCACTCATGTTATTTTGTGCAGTGGTTTTAATCGCTTTTTTATTCGGCCAACTCGAATGGTTCTATACTGCAGGGAAAGCATCGCTAGCTTCCCAGTTAGGTGGCGTTGCATTGTTCCTTTTTTCTGTGGGAGCTTTTGTATTGTTTTCTCAACAGCTAAAAGAACAAATCTGGTTGGAAAGATTGACTTGGTTATTTCTTATATTTGGGGGTTTTTATATCATTATGCGGGCATTTCCAGCATTTGGTCACCAATTCACACGATACTACCAAAAAGGATCAACAGGAAGTCCATTTTGGATTTGGATGGTTGCCCTTTCGGCCAGCCAGGCAATATTCAACAAAGATTTGGACAATCGTTATCGTTTTCTATTGGGTGGATTAACCTTGGCTACTTTATGGGTGGGCTTGTTTCCAAACCGGTCATGGGCCTCGGGTTGGTTGCCGCCTTTAATTGCTTTGATCGTCATCGTGATTTTCTGGAAACCGCGTCTGGGTTATGTTATCGCAGCAATTTTCGGTATTTTATTTTCATTAAATTATGACCATATTATTGCCTTAGTCTTAAGCGAAGAACAATACAGTTGGATTACTCGGGTAGCAGCCTGGAGGATTTTATGGGAAATTATCAGTGTGAACCCATTTTTTGGATTAGGACCATCTAATTATTATTTCTATACACCGCTTTATCCAATCTTAAATTGGTTTGTGAATTTCTCCTCTCACAATCAATACATCGATTTGATAGCCCAAGTCGGATTTTTCGGGTTTTTCTGTTTTTTATGGTTCGTATTACGAATTATTGTTACAGGAATTAATCTGATAAAAGTTAAATTAGATGGTTTTTCGCACGCCTATGTTGTTGGAGTGTTAGGTGGTCTGGCTGGTACTCTTGCAGCAGGAATGCTTGGTGATTGGATCATACCCTTCGTATACAACATTGGCTTCGCTGGATTTCGAAGCAGCATTCTGGTTTGGATTTTCCTGGGTGGTCTTGTTGCATTGAGAATTTTTTATAATGATCCTAAAAATCCAAATGAATATTAGAATTAAATGGATCTATCAATAATAATCGTTAATTGGAACACTCGTGATTGGTTGATAAAATGTATCAATTCAATATATATAAACTTGGGTGGAATTACTCAAACGAATGTAGAAATACTGGTTGTTGACAATTCTTCTACTGATGGTAGTGTAGATGCAGTTCGGAAAAATTTTCCTGAAGTAATTTTATTACCCAAGGAAACAAATCTTGGTTTTGCTCGCTCAAATAATATAGCGGCAAAACAAGCACAGGGTGAGTATTTGCTTTTTATAAATCCGGATACCATTGTTCATCCCCCAGCAATTTCAATTCTTCTTGACTACCTAAACATCAATCCTTCAATTGGAGCAGTAGGTCCTCGATTACTCAATCAAGATGGTTCTATACAGATTTCAGTATGGCCAAAACCAACCCTCTTTCGCGAATGTTGGAGATTGTTCCATCTAGATAGACTGCTTCCAATAAGCCAATATCCAAATTCAATTCTCCAATCTATAATCCCCCAACCTGTAGATGTAATGATGGGGGCTTTTTTTGCTATCCGTCGCTCGGTATTTGAAGCTCTTGCTGGATTTGATGAACAGTTTTTTATCTACTCGGAGGAAATTGATCTGTTCGTTCGCATGAAGAAAGAGGGCTGGTTGTTGTATCTGAACCCAGACGCTACCGTCACACACTATGAAGGTCAGAGTACTCGCCAGGTCTCCTATGATATGTTTATTGAATTGTATCGAAATAAACTAAAATTTATTCGCAAACACTATGGTGATTTTCAATTCACAATTTACAAATGGGTGCTGTTTGTCGTTGCTATCACACGTTTAATACCTGGTTATATACTCTCAAAACCGTCTATAAAAAATAAGGGTAAGTATGAATTGATGTATTATCAACATAGCCAATTGTTCAAGTTCTTATATTCGCAATAGAAGGACCCGCTTCTTAAACAAATTCCTCTCTATTCATAAATGTCAATTTCGCAAAGTCAGGTTTTCATTCCAGATAGAAATTGATTATTAGTATAAAATTTCTGGTATTAGTTTATTCAGTATTTCACGTTTATTCTTTATCCAATAATAGTCAACTAGAAATAGAATAAACAAGTTAAATTTAAGTTCAGGTGGTAATCCTTTTGAAAACAGGAAATAATCTGTTTGACGATTGAGCATTTTACCCAATTTAGAAATGGGTTGATTGAATAGTAAGTCAGATCCATTCCTTATGATCTCAGCATGAGGTAGTGATCTTGAAGTTGCCTTTACATTTTCGATAATCACCGAAAATATAAATTGGTACCAATCATAGAAAGCAAGCTGATTTTCCGAAACACCTTCCCAATCTAACACACCACTAACCACACTTTTATTAATCAATATATTACTCGGGTGGGTATCACCAACAACCCATCCAGTAGTAGTCTGAATTCCAATTAGCGGATATAAAATTTTCCTTATCTTGAAGATTATTTCATCTCTAAAAAGATATTCTGATGTAATTCGTTCTAATTGTTTTTCGATAAAAACTGATGAAATTATTGTTTGATTTAATGAGCAGTAAGATTGAAATTCAATTAACCATTCTGCAAATTCATGATAATCATTTTCTCTGATATTAGTGTTCACGTTTATAGGATAACCAGGTATCCCTTTTTCAATCACACCAGGAATTAAATCTTGTAATTGGAACACTTTCATTATTGGGATTGTATTTTTCATCGCTCTATCGAGAATTCCTCGAATTTTCTGAGTATTCATTACATAGTCTTCCGACCAGGTTTCTTTCACATTGGATCGATTTTAATTTCACAATAACCTGTGGGAAATGCCCAATCTCCGGATCAATAAAAAATAAAATGATCCGATTGCGGCTTTGTAATAATGTCGTAATATCTTTAGGGAATGGATAATAAAAACCAAATTCTTCCCAAACATTCTTTACGTTAGAAATTATCTCATCAATCATGGACGTTTTGCCAGGACACAAAAATCAGGCCAAAAGAATTTTAATATTGACAATGGAAAGAACGACAATAGAAATCCCGCCATTGAGTAAAGAAAAGAAAATTTTGGAAAACTGCCCAGCATCTTCAACAAATATAAATATACTGCTCTATTTTCTAATTTAGACAAATACCGAAGGTTCTGATAACTCGGAATTGGATAATAAAAATCTTCTTTCACAAATCCGGTATCCTTCAATATATTTTTTAATTCTATGTTTGAAATATAAGCACAGCGATAATTCATTCGTCGTCGCATTTTTGAATAGTATCTAGCGGCAAGGCAAGGCATTACGGTTACAAACCTAAGGTTTGAATGAGTTTCCTTTTTTCCTAAAATATTATTAAAATTTAAATCGATTTTCTGTGGCTAAATATATGGCGCCGTTGGGTTTTAGAGCAGAAAAAATATTCGCCAAAAATTCGGATCGCATTTGATCAGGGGAGTTTAATGTTCTTTCATAAACTAGCTGTTCGAGCGTTCCCAGCAGAATAATTGCATCAAAACACTTTTCTTTTGCTAGTAGCGAACTGGAAGCACCCTGAATTAGCTTGATATTTTTCAATCCTTCTTGGTTTAAACGTAATTTTGAAAAATGCAAGAGATCTGCGTTGACATCCATCGCAAAAATATATTTTGCATTTCTCGCAAAAGAAGAAGTGATATTCCCCCAACCAACTCCTATTACTAAAACAATGCTCTCTTTGTTGATGGGTAAAAGATATTGGAAATCTCCCGGAGCTTCACTGATTATTTGTTTTTCGGCATATTCGAGATAATATCTTGAATGGATGTATTCTCTGGTGTGTTCGATGACTGCAGTTTCCCAACCTATCTTCTTCGCTTTTTGATTTAACTGGTAGGGATTTGGAATATTTGAAAGTTCAGTATTAATTCCTTCAGGAAGGAGACTTGGTAAGCCACCATTATTGTGGAAGTTTATTGAACAATTAATACACTCAAATCCATTAACTATACCTTTGAGATCACCATTGCAGTTTGGACAATTAAAATAATCTTCGATATGCATTTTGTACACCAAATTGAATGCTTACAATTTTAACACGCAACACAAATCCCACAATTCCTTTGTAAACAAAATAACCTCCTAATTCATAATCTTGGCATCGAATGATAATCTTAAATTGATATCCAAAAGAAGCAAATGAAATTGTTATTCTTAACCCAGGTATTACCCTATCCCCTAGATGCTGGCCCTAAAATTCGAGCCTATTATGTACTGAAATATCTGGCAAAACAATTTGATATCACACTTTTATCAATGACCCGTTCTGAGGATCACATTGATTTAATAAAGCATTTAGAAGAATTCTGCGTACGGGTGATCCCTGTCCAAATCAATCGTTCAATTGTCAATAATTTAGTAGATTACATAATTAGTTACCTGAAAGGTAATTCCTTCCTGATCACAAGGGATTTCCATAAAGCCTTCGAAAGAAAATTATGCAATTTACTCAAAAGCGAACAATATGATGCGATACATGCAGACCAATTGTGGATGGCGCAGTACGCATTGATGTCTTCCTCTTGTTATCAAAATTCTGCAAAACAACCAAAACTTGTGCTTGACCAGCATAATGCAGTTTACTTAATTCCAAAACGAATGGCATTAAAATATCTCAAATCCGCTTTATAAATACCTTCTTCATCGAGAGTCCAGGTTGTTAGCCAAATATGAAATTGAGACATGCAACCGTTTTGACAGTGTGATTTGGGTAACAGGAGAAGACTACCAATCCATATTTAACCTCTTTGATGAAAATAGAGAAGCAAAGTTTGAAAGAATTGGACTTAATCACATCATTCCAATTTGTATCGATCCAGACGAATACCAACCAATATCTCAAATAGTTGATGATACAAATATTATTTTTATCGGCGGTATGCATTGGCCGCCTAATAAAGAAGGTGTGGTTTGGTTTATCAATAACGTATATCCAATCATAGTGGATAAATATCCAGAAATTAAACTATTCTTTGTGGGGAAAAATCCCCCTGACAATTTATCCAATTTAAAGAACGTTCAATTCACGGATTATGTTGAAGATTTGGGACCTCTTTGGGAACTTGGTCGTGTTTTTATTGTTCCACTATTGTCTGGAGGCGGTATGCGTGTAAAGATTCTTGAGGCCTGGGCAAAAGGAATCCCGGTAGTCTCAACCTCGATAGGGGCTGAAGGTATTGGTTACACAAAGGACGAG
This sequence comes from uncultured Chloroflexia bacterium, assembly GCA_963753725.1. Classification (GTDB taxonomy): domain Bacteria; phylum Chloroflexota; class Anaerolineae; order Anaerolineales; family UBA4823; genus CAVWDI01. Next base: position 35,833 of record CAVWDI010000034.1, read on the forward strand.
AATATTATCATCGCTGACACACCACAAGAATTTGCCGATGGGATACTTAATGTTCTTAAAAATCCCGAACTAACCCAAAGACTATCAATTTCAGGTCGTGAAATTGTTGAAAATTTATATGATTGGAAAAAGACTTATCGAGAATGGGACAAGATTTACCCTTAAAATTAATTATTTCCTCGAAGGTTTGATAAATTCTAATGTTAATTCTTGAATGTGAGAGCAATTGAAAAATATTCAAAAGCTCAATAAAAATTCAAAATACTATCTTATATTTATTATTTTTGTCTCTGTCATACTCCGTATTGGAGCTGCCTTGCTTTTAGGGAATGATATATCAAGCCTGCCTGGTGTTGCTGATCAAATTTCATACAATTCACTCTCGGTCCGTTTTATCCAAGGTTTTGGATTCACTTTCGATCGTCTCTGGTGGCCTCTAACAAGGGCAAACCAACCCACCGCCCACTGGTCTTATTTGTACACATTTTACCTGGCAGCTATTTACTCCATATTTGGTGTAAATCCCATTGTAGCAAGGTTGGTTCAGGCTGTTATTGGTGGCATTTTGATGCCATTTTTAGTTTTCCGAGTTTCTCAATCCGTTTTCCAACCTAAAATTACTAGTCCAACATCGCTCGTTAAAATCGATTTCGATTCGGGTCCAAATTTCTATGCTCGGATTATTTCTTTGGTTTCAGCGTTGTGGGTAGCTCTGTATGGATATTTTATTTATTACGCGGCGGCATTGATAACAGAGACTTATTACATAACCGGAATACTATGGTGCCTGGATTGTGTATTACGAATTCGCAATCAAGCTCAAAACGAAATTCTTCATGGTAACAATGTAAAATTTATATTATGGTTAGAGCTAGGTCTTTCCATTGGATTTACCGTTTTACTGCGCCAGGTCTTTTTATTATTCTTGCCATTTCTATATTTCTGGCTTATTTGGGTTTTTTACCGTCATATTAAAACTAATCAATCCAATTCCAAAATTGAATATAAAAAATTAATTTATGGCGGGATAATAAGTGTTGTCATCATTGTGTTGTTGATTCTACCTATTACAATATTTAACTACACCCAGTTTCACAGATTTGTTCTGTTAAACACCAATTCCGGTTACGCTTTCTTTTGGTCCAATCACCCAGTTCATAATGAAAAATTTATACCAATTTTTACACCAGAGATGGAAAGTTACCAAGAACTGATTCCCCCTCAATTGATTGAACTTGATGAAGCAGCTATGGACCAAGAATTACTGAAACTAGGCTTTGGATTTGTATTGCAGGATCCGTTGCGCTATATAAAGCTCTCAATGAGCCGTATCCCTGCTTATTTTGAGTTTTGGCCAAAAGCAACCTCCAGCTTTCCTAGCAATTTAACGCGTGTTCTTTCTTTTGGCATTGCGCTTCCATTTATCATCCTTGGTATTTTATTTTGGGGAATTAAGACCAGGGAGGAATATTATTTTCTTTCCCCTGGAGTGCTTTTGTTGGTGTTTATGATCATCTATACATTAATTCATCTTCTATCCTGGGCATTGATACGCTACCGGCTGCCAGTAGATACCATTGGTTTAGTCTTTGCTGCCTATGGGATAGTTGGTATATACCAAAGATTTTTTCTGAAAGAAATCAAAATATAGAAGCTAATATAGGCCCAAGAGATAATCTGATTATCTGGTATCTTCTTCATATATTATTGATAATTTGCACTATTTCTAAAATTTCACACTACAACATTTCATGATTTGCACACTCTTGCATTCATAATTTTTTTTGATAAAATTTCATTCAGAAGCACTTCCATTGTAAAATGGAACGCATGAAATATTGAAATTCCTACATTGAATATCCTTTTTATTATTCCCTATTTCCCTACGCCAATTCGAACCAGGTCTTACAATATTATTAAGCATCTACGTTTGCGCTGCCATTCTATAACTGTTGCTACGTTATTGGAGGACGATGAAGAAAATCTCTGGGTGGATGAACTGCAAAACTATGGAATAAATGTCAATACATTCGATCTACCAAAATCAAGAATACTTATAAATACACTTTCTTCTCTTGTAACTAACAAACCCATACAGTCTAACTACAGTTGGGAACCTGCATTATTTAACTCCATTGTAAAATTAATAACTGACAATCCCGGATACTGGGATATTATTCATGTAGAACATCTACGCGGCGCACAATACGGTATTAGATTATTAAATATCCTGAAAAATAACAATATCAAAATACCTCTCGTTTGGGACAGCGTTGATTGTATAAGCAGCTTATTCAAACATGCATCGAAAAGCAGTAGAAGTTTCTTCGGTCGTTGGATTACAAGGTTTGAATTATCAAAAACATTGGATTATGAGAGTTATGCACTGGAATGTTTTGATCGGGTTTTGGTAACATCAGAAAATGATCGTAGTCACCTTTTAAACCTGCGTAAGAATTATTCTTTTGATGATCGAAGACGATCTCCAGAAATTTCAGTGTTAGCGAACGGTGTTGACTTAGAATATTTTTCTCCATGCAGCCAAGTAGTCGATTCTGATATAATAATTTTTTCTGGAAAATTAAGCTACCACGCTAACTTTACTGCAGCGATGTACTTGGTAGAAAAGATCATGCCAATAATATGGGATCATAATCCCAGGGTGGTATTGAACCTGGTAGGAAAAGATCCTCCTAAGTCCCTAATCCGACATTCTGAAAAAGATAAAAGAATACAAGTAACCGGTATGGTTCCAGATATTAGGGATTTTATTTGTCGATCCAGTTTTGCAATAGCTCCATTACAATATGGTGCTGGTATACAAAATAAAGTCCTTGAAGCGATGGCTTGTTCCATTCCGGTTATAGCAAGCAGTACAGCAGTATCCGCACTATCTGCTGCTGCAGGGCAAGACTTTATTCAAGCGAATGAACCATCCGATTATGCCGATGCGGCCATACATTTAATGGAAAATCCCGATTTACGCGCTCAAATAGGTGAAAACGGAAGAGAGTATGTAAAAAAGAATCATGATTGGAATGTAGTCGCCGAATATCTTGAATCGATTTACATGGAGATTAATGAATTCAACGCTGCCTGAACCTCGAGTAAAACGCAGAATTACTCCGTTAAACCGGCGTCAGCGACAGTTACTTATCACATTGACGCTTCTTATTGGTGACGCGGTTTCATTAGTAGCCGCGTTCAGTGTGGCTTATTTTATGCGATTTATCTTACTGCCATATTCCAGTAATTACAGCGTCGAAGATTATGCAAATTTTATTTTAGCAATTGTTCCTATATGGTTGGCCATTTTCGCCGTAAACCAGCTCTACAGCGATCAACATCTCTTTGGTGGACTTGAAGAGTATGTGAGAGTGTTATACAGCGTGTCTATCGGAACATTGGGGGTAATTGTTATTGGATTTCTTCAGCGAGAGGAATTATTGATATCTAGAGGCTGGTTGATAATTTCCTGGTTGGTATCACTCATAATTGTCACTTTATTTCGCTTTATATTCAGGCATCTTGTATTTCATTTGAAGAAGCCAGGGACATTTACTTTCAGCAGCAGTAATCGTTGGAGCCAACCAGGAAGGTGTTGCTTTAGCAGAGCAACTGCAAAAAACATCCACATCCGGCCTTTACATCGTTGGATTTATTGACGCAAAAACAACAATTGGAAACCAAATCTATGATGTTTTCCATGTGATCGGAGACCTGAATAATATAAAAGATGTTATTGAAGATAACCGGATCGAAGAAGTTATTATCGCATCCAGCGCACTGCGGCGAAAACAGGTATTAGATATCTTCCGAACAATCGCGCCTATTACCGACGTAAATCTTCGCCTCTCTTCGGGGCTATTTGAAATCATCTCCACTGGAATGCGGGTGAAAGAATTGGCTTACGTACCTCTTATCGAAGTAAATAAAAACAGATTATCTGGTTTAGATGCAGGAATTAAACAGTTGATGGATTATATTCTAACAATTATTATTTTCCTGCTTGTATGGCCTTTTTTACTATTGATCTCCCTTTTAATATTGATCGATTCGCCTGGTTCGCCATTCTTCCGCCGAAGGGTGATGGGTATAAACGGTAATGAATTTGATGCTTTCAAATTCCGTACAATGTACAAAGATGGTGATGATTTATTAATTGATAATCCAGAATTACAAACTGTCCTGGAACGAGATTTCAAATTAATTGACGATCCTAGAATTACAAAAGTGGGGTACTACCTGCGGAAGTACAGTCTCGATGAACTCCCGCAACTTTATAATGTCTTACTAGGTCAAATGAGTTCTTGTCGGTCCCCGAATGATATCACCCCCAGAGATGAGAAAATACAGCCAATGGGGAATGAACCTGCTGACAGTAAAACCAGGTATCACCGGTTTATGGCAAATAAGCGGAAGATCAGATTTATCATATGACGACCGTATTAAACTTGATATGCAGTACATTCGCAATTGGACCCTTTGGCTTGACTTCTACATAATACTTGCTACAATTCCTGCTGTCATTCTTGGTAAAGGTGCATATTAACCTGTAGCATAAGCGCAAGTCTTATATATACAACCCAAAATTAATATGATTATCACGCAAACTCCATTAAGAATTAGCTTCTTTGGAGGGGGAACAGATTTTAAAGATTTTTATCAGCACGAAGAAGGATGTGTATTAAGTTCGACTATCGATAAATACATCTATGTGATCGTTAAGCGTCGATTTGATGAGATGATCCGAATTGGATATACGAAAACCGAACTGGTAGATGATGTAGGAAAAGTTGAACATGAATTGGTAAGAGAAGCTTTACGTTTATCAGGGGTAAACTCCTATATCGAAGTTGGAACCTTAGGAGATATTCCATCTTCAGGTTCGGGTCTTGGATCTTCGAGTACTGTCACTGTTGGGGTATTAAACGCCCTATACCATTATCTGAATGAACCTCCTACTCAAGAAAAACTTGCCCAACAGGCATGCCAAATTGAAATAAATAAACTGGGAAAACCAATCGGGAAACAAGATCAATATATCGCTTCTTATGGAGGATTTCGATTCATACGATTCCTATTGGACGGAGGCGTTGAGATTGAAACAATTGATTTAAGCGAGTTCTGAATTGCGCAGATTGAACCAACAACTACTACTTTTTTATACTAACAATCCACGCACAAGTGAGAGTATATTAACCGAGCAAAAATCAAAAATCCCGGAACGAATGGAGACTTTACGCGAGCTCAAAAATCTGGCTTATGAAGCTCGAACTTTCATCGAAACCGGAAATTTCGATGATTTTGGAAGGTTACTGGATAAAGGTTGGCAGCTCAAAAGATCATTAACTGATAAAATTAGCACCCAGGAAATTGACAAGCTGTATCAAATTGGATTAGATGCTGGTGCCCTTGGAGGCAAAATTACTGGAGCAGGAGGCGGCGGATTCTTGCTGCTGTATTGCCCGAGGGAAAAACAATACAATGTGCGTGAAGCTTTGAGTTCTTATCAAGAGCTCCCTTTTCATATGGAGCGAGATGGCAGTAAAGTTATCTTTAACTATCGAAAATAAATAACTTGTAGGATCTTCTATTGATAAATGTGATTTATTTTCCAATAACATTTTTTTTGAATTTATGATACAAATTGATCTTGATTAGTTCCATACAAAGGAATAATTTAACGAGAAATTTAATTAACATGCAATTATCGGTGGTTTTATGACAATAACTGAGAGTGAGAGGATATCTAATCCATTGATTTCAGACCCAGTTGAAGACTATTTAACGAAGATGGAAGAAACAGTCGCTTTAATTTCCCGTACAGAAGTCTGGGATGTGGTAAATGCGTTGTATTCTGCCTGGCGCTCTGGAAAATATATTTATATTTGTGGTAATGGCGGTAGTGCGGCGACTGCTTCTCACATGACGAATGATCTGAACAAACTCGTAAACGTCAAAGGTAAACCTCGTTTCAAAGCTGTGTCTCTTTCAGACAATATCCCACTCATTACTGCATGGGCTAATGATTCCGAATTTGAAGATATTTTTGTCGAGCAATTAAAAAACTTTATCGAAACTGAAGATGTTTTGATTGGGATATCTACAAGTGGTCTTTCAGAAAATGTATTACGTGCAATCCGTTTCGCCAACAAGATGAATGCAGTTACCATTGGATTTACTGGTGATGAAGGCGGTCAATTAAAGACGCTGGTAGACTATTGTGTCTTTATACCTGATGAGAATACTCACCGTCAAGAAGATGGACACATGATCTTGGATCATTTGATCTCAGTAGCGCTGCACAATCTCATCCTGCAATTCCAAGAATAAACGGAGCCAATAAATGAAAATATTAGTAACAGGTGGGGCTGGATTTATCGGCTCCCATGTTGTTGACATGTATATTGACAATGGGCATGAGGTTGTCGTAGTCGATGATCTATCGACTGGCCGGATTTCTAATCTCAATCCGAAAGCAAAATTTTACCAATTGGATATTCGCAGTGAAAAAATGCTCGATGTGTTCAGGTCAGAAAAACCTGAAGTTGTAAATCATCATGCTGCTCAAATGGATGTCCGACGATCGATTTCTGATCCCCTATTCGATGCCGATGTCAACATTCTCGGTGCCATAAAATTAGCAGAATTATCTCGCAATTTTGGTGTACGAAAATTCATCCACATATCAAGTGGAGGAGCCATCTACGGCGAACCAGAGTATCTGCCTTGTGATGAATCGCACCCGGTATATCCCCTTTCCCCATACGGCGTAAGCAAATTTACTTTCGAACTGTATCTGTATCTCTACAAAGCGAATTTCAACCTTGACTTTACCATATTGCGTTATGCAAATGTATTCGGTCCCAGACAAGACCCTTATGGTGAAGCAGGCGTAGTTGCAATATTCACCGGTCAAATGCTGAAGGATCAACCTGTAAAAATATATGGCTCAGGTGAACAGGTCCGTGATTTTGTTTATGTAAGTGATTGTGCGCGTGCGAATCTCATCGCTTTAGAGCACGGCAGCGGCCAGGCATATAACCTGGGAACAGGTATTGGAGTTTCAGTTAATCAAATATTCGAACATCTTAAAGACATTACAAATTTCCAGAAAGGCCCCATTTACGAACCACCAAAACCTGGTGAGACATTCCGAATTTATCTTAATGCTCAAAAAGCAAAAGCCGAATTAAATTGGGAACCGGAAGTAAATCTGGATGATGGCTTACGCAGGACCGTCGAGTATTTCAGGCAAACTGAAGTAGAGTTATAGGACTCCCAAACGGATATTCAAAAACTAGACGTTGAAATTGAAGTATGGTAAATTGATATTTAGAATATAACTATGGAACTTCGTCAGTATTTTCTACTATTTTGGAAATGGGCATGGTTGATTGCTTTAGCTGTAATTATCGCTGCATCAGCAAGTTATTATGCCAGTAAATCAGCCATACCTCTTTACTCCACAAAAACCACTTTGATGGTAGGACGAGGAACAGATGATCCAAATCCAGAATATTATGAGTTTAACACAAGCAGATTCCTGGCAAATACCTATATTGAATTAGTTAAACGTGAACCAGTATTACAAGGAGCTATCGACAGCTTAGGGCTGGACATGAATTGGCGGGGATTAGCGGGAAGAGTATCCGCGAAGAAAGTGCCAGATACTCAGTTGATGGAAATTAGCGTAATCGACAACGATCCTTATCGCGCCAAAGTCTTGTCGGACTCTATCGCCAACCAACTCATCATACAAAGCCCTGCCGATCCCAGTGATATCGATCAGGAACAAGTTCTTTTCTCACAAAATCAAATATTGGATCTTCAGACCAGGATCGCAGGTGGACAGGAAGAACTTGATCAAATAGGCAATGAATTAAGCGCTGCCAGCAGCGCCCGGCAAATAGACAACCTGCAAAATAAAAAAGCCCTGCTAGAATCGAAGATATCGGATTGGCAGGATACATATGCGCAGTTGTTACTGGTGATTTAAGGTGGGGATATAAATACACTACGTATTGTCGAGGAAGCTGCTGTACCTACGCATCCGTTCAGTCCTAAGGTACTCACAAATGTTTTAACCGCTTCTGCCATCGCTGTAGTATTGGCAATCGCAGGCGCTGTTTTAATTGAATATTTGGACGATTCGATTAAATCGCCGGATGATGTAAAACAGATCGCTGATTTACCTACTCTGGGAGGCATCACTCGCATTGAAGGTAATAGTTACGATGAAAAATTAGTCACCGCTAATACACCTCTATTACCGATCTCGGAAGCTTTCCGAGTATTAAGAACAAATATCCAATTCTCTTTTGTTGACAATCCACCAAAATCAATTTCCATAACCAGTCCCGGGCCTAGCGAAGGAAAGAGCATTATTTTAGCAAACCTGGCAGTTGTAATGGCTCAATCGGGTCAAAAAGTTATTTTAGTGGATACAGACTTGCGCCGACCGGTATTGCACAAGATATTCGGACTTCCTAATCGTCATGGACTAAGTGACATTGTTATCGAACCAGAAAGCAATATTCAAGAGTATATTCAAGACACTCGCATTGAAGGGTTACAGATATTAACCAGTGGTTCGTTACCTCCCAACCCAGCAGAATTATTGGATTCAGAGAGCATGAAGTCCATTATTAATGAAACCGAATCATATGCAGATATCATCCTTTTCGATAGTCCTCCAACACTGGTAGTTGCTGACGCGGCGATAATCGGATCGAAAGTTGACGGGGTTATTATTTTAAGTGATATGGGACGAACTCGCAACAACGATCTAAAGCGCACTGTTGAAGAACTCCATCGAGGCCGCGCGAATGTAGTCGGTGTGGTGCTCAATCGTGTTTCAACAAAAGCATCTGGATACTACTATAACTACTATTATTACTATCATTACTATTATGGTGAAAATGAGGACACTAGAGGTAATAGAGGTCGAGGAAAACGCAATTGGAAAGATTTATTGCCATCTTTTATCACACGCGCCTTTAATAAATCTTCCGATGACAATCAGGATGTGAAATACAGCGAAGAGAAAATCTAAAACAACCTTTACAAGTATTTATAATAATTATACGAACCGGGTGTTTTCTCTAAGCCCGGTTTTTTTATTAAAATTACACAGTTGAACGGGTATTCACGAAAACAGCAAAGCGTCAGATGTCCTGAGTGTTTTGTATTGTAGATACTCCCATCTTTTTGAAGAGGTATCTTCAATCCTTGTTGAATTTAGGACGGTTTGCACGTTTAAATGTAACATTTAAATTTTCACGAAGAGGTTGAATTATTTTAATATTTACAATATTGAAAGTAAGTAATTGTAAAAATCATGTCGATTATCCATAGAACAAGTATCGACAGAATTCAAGCAATCAAACCCATCAAAAATAGTTGACTTATGTTATATTTGCTCAGAAGATATTTCGCATAATATATCAATTATTTTGCTTTCTACCGCACGACCCACTTATCATGGATCGGAGAGAATTATGGAAATAGGGATGGTAAAAAAAATAAATATAAACGACGAAATGGAGCAGGCATACCTGGACTACGCCATGAGTGTAATCGTTTCACGTGCGCTGCCTGATGCTCGAGATGGGTTAAAGCCTGTTCATCGTCGCATCCTGTATTCAATGTATGATCTGGGTTTACGACCTGGCTCAACATATAAAAAATCCGCACGTATCGTAGGTGAAGTGCTGGGCAAATATCACCCCCACGGCGATATGGCTGTTTATGATGCGATGACACGCATGGCCCAGGATTTTTCTATGCGCTACCAACTGGTAGACGGTCAGGGAAATTTCGGCAGCGTTGATGGAGATTCACCTGCCGCGATGAGATATACAGAAGCCCGTCTGCGACCTATCGCCGGACAAATGCTTGAGGATATTGATAAGAACACCGTCGACTTCGAAGAGAATTTCGACGGCACATTGCTCGAACCCTCAGTTTTGCCAGCTTCCACTCCAAATTTACTGGTAAATGGTGCTACAGGGATAGCAGTGGGGATGGCTACCAGCGTTCCGCCTCACAACCTGCGAGAAGTGATCGATGCAATTCAATACATGATCACCAATTGGGCAAAACTGGACAATATCGGAATCGAAGATCTGATGCAATTCATCAAAGGGCCCGATTTTCCAACTGGTGGTGTAATCATACAGGATGCAAAAAGTGATGGTTTGATTAGCGCTTACAGTACCGGGAGAGGCAAGTTAACCGTGCAAGCGCGCGTTCACCTTGAGGAAATGGTACGAGGTAGGAACCGGATTATTGTTACGGAACTTCCCTATATGACTAACAAATCTTCCCTGATTGAACGTATTGCTGAACTTGCCAGAGAAAATAAAATTGAGGGCATCGTAGATCTGAGGGATGAATCAGACCGCCAGGGGATGCGAATCGTTATTGAATTAACCAAGAGCGCTGACCCTGAGCAAGTATTGGCTGGGCTTTATAAATACACCCCCATGCAAAATACGCTCAGTATCATCATGCTGGCACTTGTGAATGGTGAACCAAGACTGCTCAGTATCAAACAGGCATTAAAGACCTACATCGAACACCGTCTTGAAATCATCAGAAGGAGAAGCGAATTCGACCTTGAGAAGGCTGCCAATAGGCTGCATATCCTGGAAGGATTAAGGATCGCAATTCAGAACCTGGATGAAATCATATCACTCATTCGAAAAGCGCCTGATTCTGAAACAGCACAAAAACGAATGATTCGCAAGTATAAGCTCAGTGATTTACAAGCCCAGGCAATCCTGGATATGCCGCTGCGCAGGCTTTCAGCGCTTGAACGCAAGAAATTAGAAGAAGAATTTCGCAACGTCACTGCATTGATTAAACAGCTAACAGCTTTACTAAAATCAGAACGTAAAATGCGGACAGTCGTCAGTGATGAACTCCAGGATATTAGAGAGAAATACGGAGACCGGAGGAGGACTCAACTAGCCGAGATATCAACAAAATCAAAAAAGAAATTATCGCTGACAACAACAGATCTCACTCCAGAAAAGTCAATCTGGATCCTGATGACTGAAAAAGGATTGATATCGCGTACGATTGAGAACAAGCTTCCAAGGTTGAGCGGCAGCGAGGCACCCCATTGGATCATTAAAGCGTCAACTCGTGATACGCTTTATCTTGTACTAGAGAACGGGAAAACAGCAGCAATGCCTGCACATGAGGTACCGGAAGCAGAAAAAGCTACCGAAGGTGTACCCTTTCATGAAGTCTCCGCGTTACAATCAAGAGACAAAATAGCAGGAATTTTCACCATTCCACCTAGGACAACCCAGAAAAAATCTCTTCCTGGATTTGACGATTGGTTTATTCTTACGGCTACGCGCAAAGGCTTGGTGAAAAAGTCGCTGATTTCTTCCCTTCCGGGCGCATCCGCCGAACCTTTCATACTGGTTAAAGTTAACGATGACGACAAACTTATAGGTGTTCGCCTGACAAACGGTGATAATGAAATTATATTGGCGTCCACCTTGGGGATGTCCATACGCTTCAAAGAATCTGATATCCGTCCTATGGGATTGGTTGCAGCTGGTGTGATGGGTATGAAACTTCGAGATGAAGACGAAGTTATCGCATTGGATGTCATAACTCAACAAGGAGAAGTTTTCCTGGTCACATCCGATGGACGAGCTAAGCGTATCGTCCCAGGACAATTTCCTGAACAAGGCAGATACGGCCAGGGAGTAGTTGCCTGGAAATTACCCGATGATTCAAAATTGGTGGGAATGGTCATTGGCAAAGGCACGCACAAAGCTGCTCTAATTCTAAACAAACTTCTGCCTAAGGCGATACGCTTAGATGAGGCGCCCGTTCAAGGCAGGACAGCTCACGGGAAAGAAATTATTCAACTAAAACCAGGAGATCATGTCATATCATTATGTGTGCCGTGGGATGTTCCCAGGCTTGAAACGATTAAAAATCGAAAAAGGAAAGCTAGGACAAAACCAAGCAAGTAGATTTATCAACAACTGATGCATGGCATCAGCACTAATATTTTCAATTAATTGGTCAATCAGATTGAGTATGATTTATAGTGGTAAATAATTTTATTTTCCTTGAGGCGGAAAATATCTTTCCCCGTTATTACATCTCCATTAAACCTGTTAGCTTGCCACTCCATACTACAGGAATCGCCCGTACAATCATAGCTGATACGGGTAAAACCTACTCTTAAATGAATATCGAGAAGGAAAGTGTCGTACCAGTTGCGGATTGCTTCACGGTTATGAAGCGTTTCTTCATCCGTAACCATATATGCATCATCGGCATATAATTCCATAACTTGATCGACATCATTATTATTTAAAAAGTCTATATATTTTTTAGTAATATCAATACCTGAATTTCCATTGCCCCAATCGTAATCATTGATGTAATCCCAAATCTGCGGCAGGTTTTTTCGGCAATTCATCCACTCCCAAAAATTAACTGCGCGTATATCTGTTTCTTTAACGGCTGAAAACGCTTCCTGAATATCTGCGATATACGGCTCCCATCCATGCTCGACGTATGCCGCTCCAGTTGGTATGATCGGACGGTAAGGTTCCATTGCTTGAAATTCAGCCATGCATCTCTGAAGCTGCTGGCGCGGATTATGTGCTCCTTCCCAATAGAATTGGGGCATATTTATGTCACATTTCTCGAGAAAGGTCTGCCAAGGTATCTGGGGGTGGTAGGTCGGGTAGCGGTAAGAACTCAGGGCGATCGGTATATCCCTCAATCCTGAGCGGACTTGCTCCATAAAAATATCTGCGGCTTGATGTTTGCGTACATATTTATATGGCGCCTCAACATCGATTACATATCCATCAAGCTCAAAATCCCTTACCCTGCGGATGGCGATTTCAGCTTCCTCAATGGGCATTCTTCCATAGACATAATGCCATCCCCATATTTTTATGTCCTTCTCGCGCAACGCAGCCACCAGTGGGGGCAACAAATCCCTGCCAGTCTCCATATCCAGGTTGTACGCTATTGGGCCATCGGCGATTTTAACCACTACATGTGAAAGTCCAGCTTTCTTTGCCAGCCTTGCAATGGTAGCAGAATCCCCATTTTCACAAAATCGAACCTGCCAGATGAAGAAACCTTTTCCTTCAAGCATTGTTTACCATTTGTATAAATAACATACGTTATATTTCCGATTGATTTTCAATATGCGATTAAGTGGCAATTAAAAAATCTATTTATTGATAGTTATTTAAAGGTCTGCGATTTACGAGCAATATTCATGACCTTCTCTTTGTTGGGCATGAGCACCATCGCTCCAGCTGGAGTTATCCAATTTGATACATGGCCAGGTCCGATGTATAACTGGTTTACTTGCGGATTATTCACAAACTTCACTGCAAATGGAATCCAACGAAGTGCATCCACCAATTCAAGATCAGTTTTAACATTGTTCTGATAAAAATCAAAATAAGCGGGCGCTTTTGCCAGCGCTTCCAGGGAAAGCAATTTCCATAATATAGCAGTCAGAATTTCTTGCTGGCGGCGGTTGCGGGCAAAATCGTTGGTGGTTTTGCGCGATCGCACATACCAGAGGACATCATCGGCGTCCATTTGCACTTTACCTTTAGGGACAGTGATATATTTTCCAGCCCGGTAATCCGACACTGATTGCCCAACCTTAACTTCCAGTCCGCCCATCTGATCAACTATCTTTTTAAAATTCTTAAAATTAACCAAAATGTAATGATCGATTTCGATTCCGAAATATGATTTAAAGGTTTGCATTACCAACGGCATTTTCCCGTAAAAATATGCTGTGTTGATGCGGTCCTGACCGTGACCCGGTATATCGATGAACAAATCACGCGGGAAGGATGTGATATTGGCGGCCCCTTTTTTGGAATTTAAAGTAACCAATATAATCGTATCCGTACGGAACTGTTTCTGTCCTGGGCGCCGGTCAGCTCCTAACAACAATATGTTCATTTGCATAGGAGGAGGTTCAGCAGAATTCGACACCTTCCAGTGTAAATTCTGTGGGTGTCAGTGTGGGAGTGACTGTAGGTGTATTGGTTGGCGTTGGCGTGTTGGTCGGGATGGGTGTAGCTGTAGGAAGCGGTGTGTTGGTGGGTGTAAAAACCGCGGTTGGGGGAAGCGGTTGAAATGGCGTTGCGGTTGCCTGGGTATCGATAAGGTTTGATTCCGCAGTAGGACTGCTGGTAGATGTAGGTAAAATGGCTGCAGCAGCTACTCCGGTATCGAATGGAACGCCGCATCCAACCAGGCAAATGATCATGATAATAAGGATAAAGCTGGAGAAGGTAAAATTTCGCACAGTTTTCGTCATATATGGAATCAAAATATTTGAGACGAAAGAAGTCATAAATTTTATCAATGAAATAAGCGTGTAATAATTCATAGATTTACCGTAAAAGAATAACGAGACGGCGCAGGTAAGTGAACATAATTTTGATTTTTGCTCTCACCTAAATGATGACAATTGAAATAGTAAATCAAGATTTTGATTAAAACTTCCCGCGATAAGATAGCAAGTTAAATGCCAGAACTGGAAATTTCAGCCTGGGTATTACATTAATTAAACAGATTTGGAAATTAGTAGGATTCCGGTCCCCCAGCGGAGAGAATTAACTACCGCTGCTGCCCTCATCGAGCTCGGCTTTCAGATGGGAGATCTCCTCCAAAGCCAGATGCAATTCGGATTTTAACCGCTCGATTTCACCATCTTCGAATTCTGGGACCCACCGGCGAGTAATATCGGCACTCTCCTCTTCATCTCGCAGCCGCATGTGTTCACCTTGAGCATCTGGATGGTCTTGTTGAGATGCTACCAGAGAATCAAATCTCGATCGTTCTTCAACTTCTCGTTCCTCAAAAGCTGAAACTTGATCGAGAAACAGTTGATGCTCAACTCTGGCTTCTTCGTACAGGTCAAGAGCCACAAGTTCCATGCGGTGTGATTCAGCGAGCTGAGAATTTAAATTTGCCATCTCGCGGCTATGTTGCAAGAAGTGCACCAATAACTTTGCGAGGATATTGAAGTAGTACTCATCGCCCTCGGTCCATTCACGACCGGAGTAAGGTGAAAGTAATATCAGCCCTGAAATTGGTACTTCGCTAGATGAAAGTACCGATACAAATAGAACAGGTCCCGTCGTTTCTAAAGATAAACTGCCGGCAATTACCTCCAATTCTGGAAAATCCGCGGGAACCAGGAAATTCCGAACTTCCCCATTATTAATAGCCGTATTAATCTCGGGAAGATCTTCAGCAGCGACGGCAAAATTTTCGATCATATTTTCATTTTTTGAATCGTAACCACACCCCACAACAATTTCCCCATTTTCATCCGGTGGTAGTAATAATGCACACAGGTCGGCCCGCATTATGCGCGAAATTGTCAATACAATTTTTTGGCAGATGACTTCCTGATCTCCTTCGTCCATGATATCAATTATGGATTGGAGAATCTTAGGATCGGTAAATGATGGACGACGATCCAGAATAGCCTGCTGCTGCTCAATATGTCGTAAAAGATCTTCTTTTTCTTTCTCACTCATTTCAGATTGTTTACCTCCTACTGGTGGGGGCAGCCGCAGCGGCAGTAATAAAAGGAGGGGATATACAGCAAGCTGAGCAATAAAAACCGCAATAGGGTAATCGTAATTGTTCAGTAATCCGACCATGTGCAGCGCGTAACCCGTTATTAGAATCGAAAAGGAAAATAATCCGAATCCCCACAAGGCGGGTTTGCGGACCAAGAGAGTAAAAATACCCACCGTTAACATTATCACCGCAAAAATTCCACCAACCAAATCGATCAACAAGCGGTTCACATCCAGTCCGATACCAATCGAAGGCAGCCACCATATCCCCAGCAATATGAAGATAAAAACCAGACCACCAAAAACCAAACTAATCATATCGGCTGTCTTATGCTGCTGCGGGAAAGACCACAACCAGACAAAAATTATTAAACTGAGTAATGCCGCACCACGTATAATGAAAGGAAATGACGGCACTTCTATTATTTCAAATTGAACCAGTATAGATAAAAGCCAAACTCCCAAATTAACGACAAGTAATAGCGCCAAACCAATAATCGATCGCTGGTATAACCTCCTGGCGGATCCGGTTTTTCTACTTACCAAAGCAATAATCGACCCGCTTATAAAGATGACCAACAGCGATTGGAAAAGGATGACCCAAATATTAGAAGACAGCATTTCGTAAACTTGATGAATTAAATTCAATCATATCGAAAAACCCCGGTCATTATAGCACCAAGCTTTTTATGAAACAAATCAAATTTGAGGTTGACAAAAGTTTTAACCTGATGTTTAAATAATTAGTAGATACGACAAGATCAAATTTCCAGCACTAAGTGTTGGAAGTGTTAATAAGCAAGGAGCATAGAACCAGTAAGATTATTTAGATAATATACATAAAGCATAAACGGCACTAAATGCCTTATTGGCATTAGAAGCCGAAGTGGCGGAACAGGCAGACGCGCTACGTTCAGGGCGTAGTGAGCATTACGCTCGTGAGGGTTCGACTCCCTCCTTCGGCATACCGACAATTGACCCCCTCATTGGTGGCAAATTATTTGCAACCTGAGGGGGACAAGTCGTTTAAAGAGCAGTTTCACTTAAATTGGTTAAGCGTTCTTAACTGAGGACAGTCTTTACCTTTAACTGGAGAAAACAATGAGATATGCAATCCTTGCGGTAGGACTGACAATCATTTCGATGCTTGTTATGGAGTTCAATGGCAGGACAACAGAGCTAAACCAGTTAACGATTGAACAAGGGATTGTTCAGACTGAACTTGCCCAACGACAGCAAACCAAAGCTGCTCTGGAAGTACGAATAGCTATCGCTACTTCAGATGCTGCCGTAATCCGCTGGGCGCACGAAGATGGTCATATGGTGCTGGATGGCGAGATACCGGTGGTCCCCATCCCGGTCGGAAACATCTCCCCCACCTCAACTGCTACACCTGTCCCAGTTGTAGAAAAAACGAACAATCAAAACAGCTGGCTTGTTTTGATCCTTGGAGCAGGGTCGCCTTGACGCATATACAGCGGCGTGATAAAATACGCAGCCGTTCGAGAGAGCGGAACAATGTTGCGGGGTGGAGCAGTGGCAGCTCGTCGGGCTCATAACCCGAAGGTCCCAAGTTCGAATCTTGGCCCCGCTACCTCACTAGAAACCGTAGACCTACAGGTCTGCGGTTTTTTAGTAGCCTTACGGTCTTCAGTTCGCATAGAACACAATCAAAAAGGAGTTTTGCAATGAAACGTAGACCGCCGGGCTTAATCATCTCAAAAGCCATCCCGGGCTTCATCAATTACAAGTCCGCAGAAGGCCTCAGCCCCAACACAATATACAGCTACCAGAGGGACCTGAACCAGTGGCTCACTTATCAGGAGGATGTCGATATCAGTAAGGTCACCCCACGTGACTCTTCGCGATTATCTCAATTACCTGAGGACGGAATACGTTCCCAGAAGGATCACAGGGAACAACGACAAGAAGTTGTCCAATAAAACAGTCAGGAACGTATGGGTGTCATTAGCATCTTTCTTCAGGTGGGCAAGTATTGAATTTGAGATCCCAAATCCGATTGACGGCGTGCCGGCGCCCAAGTTCAAGGACCCACCTGTGGAGCCATTTTCCAAGGAAGATGTTGAGACACTGCTGAAGGCATGCAACTACTGTGTTGAAGCCCAGACAAACGAACGCAGGAAGTTCACAATGCGCAGAGCAACGGCAAGGCGTGACCGTGCGATCATCCTGACACTGCTGGACACGGGTCTAGAGCCTCAGAATTGTGCTCGTTGACCGTAAATGATGTAGATCTCAAAAGGGGGAAAATAGACGTAAAACACGGAGCTGGGGGCGGCGCTAAAGGGGGCAAAGGAAGGATCGTGTTCCTCGGGAAAGTAGCCCGGAAAACCGTCTGGCGTTATCTAGCTGAAAGGGAAGACGGTGAAGATCCATCAGCTCCTTTGTTCGT
>CAVWDI010000035.1:0-73489 GCA_963753725.1 uncultured Chloroflexia bacterium
CTTTGAAATACTTGACAACCGAAAATCTCGCGCTAAACTGTATATACCGTTCGTATTCAACGATCGACAGAAAAAAGGAGGGCTGTTATGGCTTCACTGAACAAAGTACAACTCATCGGACGGCTGGGCCGCGATCCTGAGACCAGGTTTACCCCGAGTGGCACCAAGGTCGCCAACTTCAGCGTTGCGGTTGGGCGCCGCTGGCGGGGGGCAGACGGCGAGGTCAAAGAAGACACCGATTGGTTCAACGTGGTGGCCTGGGGACGCCTGGCGGAAATCTGCCAGGAATATCTGACCAAAGGGCGCCTGGTCTACATAGAGGGACGCCTCAAAACCGACCGTTACGAAGTTGAGGGAGAAACCTGGTACTCCACCAAAGTTGTCGCCCGCAATATGCAGATGCTGGAGCGCAAACCGGAGGAGCCTGAACCTGAACCTCCTGCTGAAGACGAGGATGAAGAGTAAAAATAATTCAGACTAACGAACAAGGAGCGTCCTCAACCATGAGCTCGCTCCTGATGTCTGATTAGTAGTCTTCTCAACCAATATACCCGCGTTTATAAAGCAGTTCTGCGTTATAGATCGAACCGCCCGCCGCCCCGCGGATGGTGTTATGCGAAAGCACCACCATCTTGTAATCTAATAACGGGTCCGGGCGCACCCTTCCGACAACCGTGGTCATTCCCTCCCCAGTCATGCGGTCCAACCTCGGCTGCGGCCGGTCAGGTTCCGGCCGGTATTGAATTACCGGATCCGGACTGGAAGGCAATCCCCTGCTTCCATCAACGCCATTAAAATTAACCAGTGTATCAATGACCTCATCTAACTCAGCTTTCCGCTCCAGTTCCAGGCTGGCGCAAACCATATGCCCGTCGCTCACCGCCACCCGGTTGGTGTGCACCGTCATTCCAAAATCAGCCAGCTTTATCCCGCTGTCTGTAAATTTTCCGTTCATTTTACGCGGTTCCCATTCCACCTTTTCCTCTTCCCCGCTCACATAAGGCACTACGTTATCCGCCACATCCAGAGATGGCACACCCGGATAGCCCGCCCCGGATAGGGCTTGCATTGATACCGCAAACACGTTCTTAACGCCAAAATATTCATCCAGCGCCTTTAATACCACCGTCAGTCCGGCGCTGGTGCAGTTCGGATTGGTGACGATAAACCCGCTCCAACCCCGCACCTGGCGCTGTGTTGGGATCAGGTCGATGTGACCGGCGTTCACCTCCGGCATTAAAAGCGGCACATCCGGCGCGGTCCTGAATGATGATGCGTTTGAACAAACCGCGCAGCCAGACCTGGCAAACTGCGTTTCAATGTCCCCGGCTACCCCTGAATGCAGGGCGGAGAAAACCAGCGGTACGTTCAGTACCTCCGGATCTGAAGGCAGGATAATTTTATCCCTCAGCCGCTCCGGCATCGGTTCCGATAATAACCAGTTTTTGGCTTCGGCGTAACTTTTACCCACGGTCCGGGCGGAACCAGTCAGCACCGCCACTTCAAACCACGGGTGACCTTCCAGCAGCTGCACAAAGCGCTGTCCGACTGCCCCTGTCGCCCCCAACACCCCCACTGGTATTTTTGAGTTTATTTCTTTATTCATGCCACTGTCCGTCCGTTTCTTCAACTGTGCTATTTTTACGGTAAACAATCACTCTGAAAGCGCATCCAATTCGTCCACCATTTTACTAATCACATCAAATCCACCCTGCCAGAACACTGGTGTGTCTATATCTATCCCTGCGCCTGTCAATATCTCCACTGGTGCTTTAGATCCGCCCGCCGAGAGTATTTCGATATAACACGGTTTAAAAGCTTCATCCTCGGTTTTGAATTGCTGGTACAGCGATAATACCAGAAGCTGGCCAAATGCGTATGCATATACATAAAACGGCACCTGGAAAATATGCGGGATGGAAACCCATTCCCAGCAGAACTCCTCGCTTATCTCCAGCGCATCGCCAAATTGATTTTCCAGGTTCGCCATATATGCCGTGTTCAATTCCTCCACCGTCGCGTCTGCCTTGATCATCTCGTGCGCCTGCTTTTCGAAGGCTGCGAAATAAGCCTGGCGCATTATGGTTGCGTACGAGTCATCCACCTGCCTGAAAAGGATATCCCGGCGCACTTTCTGATCTTCCTCCTGGGCCAGTATGGAATCTACCAGCAGCATCTCGGAAAACGTGGAGGCCGTTTCCGCCAGAGGCAGCGAAGAATGCTGCGTAAACACGCTGTGATCCTCCGCCAGCATGGCATGCACCGCATGACCCAGCTCGTGCGCCATTGTAGCTACATCCTCAGCGCGCTCCTGGAAATTTAGTAGCACCCATGGCGTCAAATCGGGCGTCACCGTGGCGCAAAACGCGCCGTCTCTTTTTCCCTTGCGTACCTGGCTGTCCAGGTGACCTTCGTCAAATACTCGTTTCGCTAATCCAGCCACCCTGGGATCGAACTGCTGGAACGAATCCAGCACCATCCCCACTCCGCTGTCAAAAGTATAGCTCTTTTCAGCTTCCGCAAGCGGCGCATAGATATCGTAGCGCCTCAGCTTTTCCATCCCTAATAATTTGGCCTTCAATTGGAAGAAGCGCTGGTAGACAGGCGCGTTCTCCTGACATACTTCAATCAGCGTGTCCACAATAGTGTCGGGGATATCGTTCGCCAGGTTGCGGGCCGATATCGGGGTCTTATACTTGCGCATCTGCACCTGCTCGTTATGCCAATCCCGTACCAGGGTCTGGTAAACCTGCCCCAGGATGGGACCGTCGTCTCCAAACACTTTGTACAGTTCCTGGTAAGCGGCCGCTCTTAGATCAGGGTCGCTGCTGCGTACATGCACCATCAGCTGCCCACGCGTTAATTCCTTTTCTTCCCCCTCCACCACCACTCTGTACACATAACGATTGGTGATCGTATCGTATAATTTATTCAGCGCCGTGGAACCGGTCACGTCTTTGATATTGATTATCTTCTCCTCCGGTTCGCTGAGCGTGTGAGGCTTGAAGTGCCGTATTTCCTCCAGCCAGTACTTATAATCGCCCATGTCCTCCATCAAACGCTCAGCTTCTTCATCATCCAAATCCTTCCACCACAGGCTGAAGAACAGCGCCCGGTTCTGCATCTCTGCCATCCGCTGGTCGATCTTGGCCATAAATGCCAGCGCCCCCTCATCCTGGGTGTCCGCCGAAAATTGCAGCGATGCAAACCCGTGGATACGGTAGGCCAGGCTGGTGATCCCCTCTAATTGCAGGACAATTCCCATAAAATCGTCTTTACCGATCTCGTCTTTCAGAGATGGTCGTATCTCCTCGAACGCCCTTACCCTGCTTTCCAGGTCAGCTAATGCCTGCTGCATCTCGGGACTTTCGCTGAACTCATACAGGTCTTCGAGGCTCCAAGGGCCTAATTCATACAATTTAGTCGTCATATCTTCTCCCATTTAAATATGTTCCTTTCGGTACGCCTCCCGCAGGTTGTCAATCGGCCGGCGTTCTCCGATTTTTTCATCAATGTAATACCACACTTCCCAACCGTTGCAGGGCGCATCCTTCAGCTGGCGGGCGACCTGATGGATCGATCCTCGCTGGCCATCGCAGTCGATCTTGCCGTCCACATGGATCGTGGCAGTGTTTTGACCGCTTTTGCCAAAATACAGCTTTTGCCCGGGATTAAGGTAGCCTTGTTCCAGCAGTGAACTGAAAGGCACCCGGGGTTGTTTGCGCCGGCTGGGCGTTTCGAACACGCTTTCATCAAACGCTTCCGGCAACTCATTTTTTATACGTTCTTCTGCCAGCTCTTTATACACAGCTTCTCGTTCGATGCCGATCCAATTGCGGTGCAAACGTTTGGCGATTACTCCCGTGGTTCCCGTGCCAAAAAATGGGTCCAACACCACATCACCCGGGTTGCTGCTGGCCAGCATCACCCGGTAGATCAGCGCTTCTGGTTTTTGAGTGGGATGCGCCCGCTGTCCATTTTTGCGTAAACGTTCACTGCCGGAGCATATCGGCAGGTACCAGTCGCTTCGCATCTGCAAGTCCTCATTGAGCGACTTCATGGCGTGGTGGTTAAAGGTATAGGATGCGCCGCGTTCCTTCTGCGCCCAGATCAAGGTCTCGTGGGCATTCGTAAAGCGCACCCCGCGGAAGTTCGGCATAGGGTTGGCTTTGATCCACACCACATCATTAAGCAGCCAGAATTCCAGGTCCTGCAGGATTTTTCCGATGCGGTAGATATTGTGGTAAGAGCCGATCACCCACAGGGTAGCCTGAGGTTAAGCACCCTTCGGCAGGCAGACAACCAGCGTTCAGTGAACGAGTCGTAGTCTGCAAAATCTTTGAATTGGTCCCAATGGTCGTTGACAGCCTCCACCCGGGATTGGTCCGGGCGCCGCAGTTCCTGGTGCAGCTGCAGGTTATAGGGCGGATCGGCGAAGATCAAATCCACCGATTCAGCCGGCAGTTCCTGCATCACTTCTATACAATCCCCAGGGATAACTTGGTTAAGCGGCAAATCTTTCAAAACAACGTTTTCCTTATTTCGTGTGTGGTTCTAAATAATCTGACCGTCAAATAATTTCGCCAATTATAACCCCCCATTGTGACTCTTCTTGACCTGTACCCCAACATTCGATATACTTTACGAAGTATTGTCACTCTGAGTGGATCGAAGAGTCTAAGAAATTACTTCAAGAGTACTCTGAAGACAATACCAAACGCTACGCCGAAGTGGCGGAACTGGCAGACGCGCACGACTCAAACTCGTGTTCCCTCGGGATTGTGGGTTCGATTCCCACCTTCGGCATTGAAACGCCATGGACCGAACCAAATTGACCTGGTTCGGTTCTTGTTTATGATGAAGTTTGTTCTGAGAATTTTTCTTTCAACTTGGATCCAATAGAACACTATAAAAGATAAATCGGAGTGGACCATGAAAGCGATTGTTTATATAGCGACGTCTGTGGACGGTTTCATTGCCAGGCAGGATGGAAGCGTTGACTGGCTTACATCTGGCGAGGATGCCGGCGGCGAAGATTTCGGATTTCAGGACTTTTTTGATTCTGTGGATGCGCTGGTTTTGGGGCGGAACACCTTCGAATTGGTGTTATCTTTTGGCTCATGGCCTTATGGAGAAAAGCCAGTTATCGTTCTAACTACCCAACAATTAGAAATACCGCAAGACATCACAAATACAGTATCCGTAATGGCCGGCTCCCCTGGCGAAGTCATTCATCATCTTGCCGGGCAAGGTTTCGAACATCTTTATATAGATGGAGGAGAAACAATCCAGGGATTCATTCGAGAAGGCCTGATCCAAGAAATGATCATTACGAAAGTGCCAGTCCTGATTGGTACTGGAATTCCGCTCTTTGGAGCAGTTCCTCATGATATCCAATTACAGCACCTTGAGACGCTGCAGTTTGATAACGGCTTAGTACAAAGTAAATACAAGGTTATTAATTAACAATGGTCAGCTGCCCAGGAGCTGTTATTAAACCAGGGACAATTTAGCCAGGAATTAATGCGGCGGCTCCATCACCCAGGTGGATCACAAACTTTATAAAGAGGCTGTTTAAAAAGTGCTGTTTGTCATGCTGAGCGAAGCGAAGCATCTGGTTTTCGTCGAGATGGAGACCCTTCCCTCCGCTCACACCGTCCCGGCGAAAGGTGCCACGTTAGTGGTGTATCTTTCGGGAGGGTGACATACTTTTAGGACAGCCCCTTGTTATATCTTCATTACAAGTTTCGGGGGAGAGACAGTGCGATTATTTACCTGTGTAACTTGGAAATCTCATGTCAGCAGGGGTAAATCGCTTCGTGTTCATTCGGCTTTCAAATCACCTACATAAATTGATATTGCTTTCTGAAGAAATGCGGGCAGGTCAGGGTGGATGTGGGAAAAAGTCGCGTTGAAACCCGGGTGGTCCTGATACATATTTCCTAAACCTTCCAGCATCTCTAACGTTGGTTCGTAGAAATAGTGCATGTGTTTGTGCCAGCGCCTCAGCAGCGCTTGGATTTCCGGGCTGTCTGCGCCCTTATCCATATTATCAGCGATACTTTGATAGATGCGGCTGCCCTCTTGTTTTATCTCTTCCTTGCGCTCCTCGCTGTAGCTGTTCCACAAATTGATCGATTGTGCGGCATGATCTCCCCACCTTTCGAGCGCCTCTTCTTCATATTGTTGCTGCTTTTCATCACTGAAACCTACAAAAATATTTTCCTCGCTCATATCAATTTCTCCTACCAAATGCATCAGCGTGTTGTCTACGGTCTGGATCAGGGTATGCAGATATTCGATTTTATCCTGCAGGCTTTGACGATGTATCTGCAAGGCTGTTTGGATATCAAAGTCCGGGTCTTCCAGGATATTCTTAATCTGGCGCAGATCCAGACCTAACTCTTTATATAATAGAATCTGCTGCAGTTGCAGTAACGATCCGTCGTCATAATAACGATAGCCGTTATCACCAACCGATGTTGGTTTAAGCAGTCCGACTTCATCATAGTAGTGTAAAGTGCGCCGGCTGATGCCGGCTAAATCGGCAAGCTGTTTGATCGTATACATGTTCGTGGGGGTATCTTACACTATAACGTAACGTTAATGTCAACCCTTTGTCATGAATAAGACGCCAAGTTTCTATTGGTCTCCTCCTTTTTGCCGGTTAGGGTTTTCAAAGGCTGCTGGCTGCCTGTTTGTTAAGTCGCAGAGCATGTTGCATGATTTACGAATACAGGCTATGATTTCAAAAGGTAAACAGCAGTTGGCACACGCCCTGCTGATCCCCACAAAAGAAAGGGAATAAAATTATGAGTATAAAGGTTTGTTTAGCTGGGGGTACTGGATGGGCAGGTTCAGCGCTTTCGCGCGGCATATTTGAGGCCGCAGATATAGAACTCGCGGCGGTAATCTCCCGGACTCATGCAGGCCAGGTTCTCGGAGAAGTGCTCGACGTCGAAGGGCTTACCGCACCAATTTTTGGTTCTGTGGACGAGGCGCTTACAACAAAGCCGGATGTCTTCGTTGAATACACCAAACCAGAAGTTGCGAAATCACATGTTTTGTCCGCCCTTAATGGTGGAGCTCACATCGTGGTCGGAACATCTGGACTGAGCGATAATGACTACCAGGAGATCGATGAGGCGGCCCAAAAAGTCCAGCGAGGTGTACTTGCTGTGGGCAATTTCGCCCTCACCGTGGTGCTCCTGAGTAAATTTGCTGAAATTGCAGCCAGGTATATCCCTCACTGGGAAATAATTGATTATGCTCATTCAGCCAAAATAGACGCACCGAGCGGAACTGCTCTGGAAATCGCCCACCGCTTATCCATGGTTCAAGAGTTGCAGCTGGATGTCCCGTTAGATAAAATGCACGGTCCCAGGGAGAGCCGGGGTGTTAGATTGGAAGGCTCCCAGGTTCACTCAGTTCGCCTTCCTGGATATGCCATTTCGGTGGACGTCATCTTCGGTATGCACGAACAGAAACTGGTGTTACGGCACGAGTCGGGGTCAAGCGCGGAACCGTATGTCGATGGCGCCCTCTTGGCAATGCGAAAAGTTGATGGATTAGTTGGCGTTCATCGCGGGCTCGATAGTGTGATGGATTTCTGATAACAGATTAATATCGGGTGTACAGTCAAACCATAATACAAAGGAATAGGGAATCCTTTCAATGAAAGATAACCTGGATTACAACCTGGGGATTATGTTCAGGCGTGAACATGCCCCTGAAAATCTGCCCGCTTTTGCTCGCCAGGCAGAAACAGCCGGCTTTGATGAACTGTGGATGGTGGAAGACTGTTTTTATGGCAGTGGGATCGCATCGGCTGCTGCCGCCATGGCCTGTACAGCCTCGATCAAAGTAGGGGTGGGTATTATGCCTGCAGTCTCACGCAATCCAGTCTTTATCGCCATGGAAATCGCCACATTATCCAGGCTCTACCCAGGTCGCTTTTTACCAGGTCTTGGTCATGGTATGGCAGGTTGGATGCGACAGATTGGCGCTTTTCCAAAATCACAGCTCAAAGCCCTGGGTGAAACCACCCTCAATATCCGGGCTTTACTCACCGGAGAGGCAATAAACTTCGAAGGAGAATACGTCCAGCTTGACCAGGCTCGTCTCCTCTATCCGCCCGGACAGATTCCCCCAATTTCGCTGGGAGTGAGAGGCCCGAAATCGCTGTCTCTCTCCGGACGAGTTGCAGATGGCACCATCCTGGCTGAATTTTCTTCTCCGGCATACGTTTCCTGGGCGCGAGCACAAATCGCTGCCGGAGCGCAAGCTGCCGGTCATGAGCTCCGCGGACACCGTTTAACTGTTTTTGTCTGGACCTGTCTTAACTCAGGGGCAAACTCGGCTCGCGAACAACTGCGCCCATTAATCGCCAAAGCGCTCGCTTCTGAGAGTAATAATGCGCATTTTACCCCGATGGGTATCTTGCCTGAAGTCCAGGAGTATTTAGGTAACGGGGGGTTGGAGCATCTTGAAACCGCTATGCCCGATACCTGGATCGATCAATTGTCTATTGCCGGTACACCTGAAGAGACGAAATCAGCAGTTCATCACCTTGTTGAGGCAGGCGCTGATACAGTTGTTCTGGTGCCTTTGCCAGACAAAGGAGTGGATGAACTGGATGTGTTTGCGCAGCATTTTCTGGGATAGCGTTTGTGGTTCCACAAGTAGAATTTATAAATTTGCTGCTGCTTATGTACCAAACTAGGAATCAAATCACATCTTTACAATTTCGCCAAAGGAGTCAATATGCCCGAAAAATCAGATAGCGTCCCCCAGGACAAATTGGATTTATATGAAAAACTGATCGACACCAACCCGGAAATTGAACGCAAGGGAAAAACCAATCCCTACACCTCTCACAACGGGCATATGTTCTCCCATCTTTCTAAATCCGGTTCATTGGGCTTGCGGCTGCCGAAAGAGGACAGGGAAGCCTTTCTGGAGAAATATCACACCACCCTTTACGAGTCGCACGGTGCCATTATGAAAGAATATGTCACTGTCCCGGACGAACTGCTGGAGAACACCCCAGAACTGCAGCCGTATCTGGAGATCAGCTACGAGTATATAAAATCGCTCAAGCCTAAACCGACAAAAAAGAAAAAATAATCCAAATCACTTCTCTGGAAAAATGCAATGCTCCATTGCTTTGCCCGCCCTGCCAGGCTTCATGTGCTTTCGTTTAATTAGATTAATCTTCTTTATACCCTCGCACGCCCCACAACGCCAGCGTTGAAACCAGGAATAATACCCCAAATATAGCGAACAACAGCACATAACCCTGGTTGTCGGCAATCGGACCGCCGATATACGCTCCCACCGCTCCTGCCCCGGCTCCCGCCAGATTGGATAATCCCAAATAGCGCCCGGCCTGGTCTTTCGGCACGATCTCGGTTCCTAACGCCCAGTTGGCAGGATAAAACAATCCCACCCCAGATCCGATGAACAAACCCCCAATATACAGCCCCGAAATACCCGGCGCCAACAGTGCCGCCGCCGTTCCAAAAGCAGCCACCAAGCCGCTGGCTGCCACCAGTTTCCTCTTCCCAAACCGGTCTGCCAGCCAACCACTGGGTATCGCCAGCGCCAGGATCAGTACACCCACCACCATCATGACCATCGCCGCCGGAGATGCAGCCAGGTTCCCCGGGTATTCTTCAAATCTCTCCTGGATATAGAACAGCACGAATGTAGCCACGTTGGCAGCCGCGGCCAGGAATGCCAGGCGGTTGATCACCCACCACGTAAACGCCACCTGTCTTTTCGCATGCGGGCCGATCCCGATGCGAATGCTTGCCCACACACCGAACCCGATTGCCAGCAGCATCCCGGTAATACCCGCAAGGGCGATCAAATAAATACCATATTCGCCCTGCATGTTTTGGATTAACTGCATCGAGCGGTTTACCGCCTCTCCAACCAGAAGGATGGTCCCGGTAAACAAACCCGCCATAACCAGCAGCCTGGTAAATGGTTTCAAATTCAACTCGAAATGCGCCTCCGTGGTCGGCTGCTCGCGCACAAGCATGGTAACCAGCATGCAGATGATTAAAATCGCCATCGTGACGATCAACGCCCACCACAGGTTTCCAGCGTTTACCAACCGACCGATAAAGAAGGAGATAAAAATCAGCGGCAGGGGGATTTCCAGCAGCGCTTTCACACCGGAAAAACGACCTTTCTTTTCATCCGGGACCAGGTCCGGGATTAACCCTTGCTGGGCTGCCTGGGCTGTATTGGAGAAGAACATGGACAGGATGTACGCCGCAAAAAGCGCCCAAAATCCGCTCATGCCCTGCATGCCGATAATCAAACCGATCAGGGTAAACGCAGCCACCTCACCCAGCGTACCGCCTAGAATAAACGGCCTGCGCCTGCCCCACCTGGATGTGCTCCTGTCAGACAGCATCCCCATCAGCGCTTGAACCAGTACCGCGCTCATCAACGCCCACAGGCGTATGGTGCCGACATATGCACCTTTCACCTCCTCGCCTACGAATTGCTGCACCAGCAGCGGGATGACCAGAGGCGCAAGCACACCGTTGCGCGTGTTGAGCGCGAACCAATATATGTTGATCGTGATATAGTCATACCAACGGATTATCTTATTTGTGCTTACCATTTAATCTTTCCGTTTGCTTTCCCCTCAACAAACATTACATCTAAATATTCTCATCTCAAGTATTGAATAACTCTCAACCCCGCGTCTCGCGGGTAGTGGTGGCGTTGACAAATATCGCGGTGAAGGTTGCTTGAGCTGAGGCTGCTCTGCGGCGTGTCACCTCCCAATCCACCTCGTCCACCGCTTTGGTCTCCTTTTTTGGCGGCTTCAGCGCTAATATTGTCAATACGATCGTTATAAAAAGGACGCTGGCAGAGATTGTGAATACTTGTTTTGCGCTTGTAAACGCCGCGATGCTGGCGACCAGTAAAGGACCCGTTACTCCGCCCAGCGCAGCCGCCAATTCTTAATACCCAGCACTCTGGAACGATGCTGCTTTTGAGTAATATCCAGATACAGCGCGCTCAGGGCTGGCATAATAAGCGCTTCCCCTATTCCGGATATAAATGCCACGACAACCAGCAAGTATATCGACTCAATAAATATTAAACCAGCAAAGAACATCATATTTATCGCCTGCCCTATAATAATCACTGGTTTGCGCGCAAAGCGGTCGCTCAAAGGTCCTAAAAACACCTGGCCAATAACATACGCGCCACCGTAAAACGCGATCACCAACCCAAAATCGACCGTTGACCACCCCAATTCATCATAAAAGTAGAATATCATCCGGGGTTCGACGAAAGCGAATGCAAACACCAGGGCAAAATCGATAAACAACAGCGTGCCAAAAGTATAAAACGGGCGCGGCAGCGAACCCCAAAAAGATTCTTTTACCTGTACCTCTTTGGCGGCTCCTCTTCTCTGCAGCAGCGCCTCGCGCCTGCGAACATCTTTGCCACGCGTCTCCGGAACTACGACAATTGCCGCGATCAATGCCAGCACGGCCATCACCGCCGAGATAATAAACGGCATCGCGAACCCCCAACTGTCATAAAGGAAACCGCCCAGCACCGGCCCAAGCACAAAGCCGGCCCCGTATCCGCCCATCAACAATCCCGCCCAGCGGCCACGTTCATCCTCAGGCGAGACGTCGCCGACAATACCCATCGCGGCCGGGAAGAGTCCCGCCGTCAATGCGCCCTCTGCAGCCCGCAGCAGGATAAACGTTGTGGTGGATTTGGCCAGTAAAAAACCTACATTGATGAAAGCAAATGAAACCAACGCTAACAGGATGCCCGGTTTACGACCAAAACGGTCAGCAAATGACCCCATAAATGGCGCCATCAAAAACTGCGTTAAAGCAAATGCCATCGTCATCAGACCCAGCGCCTCAACACCCGATCCGAACTCCCCCAAGCGGCGGGCAAACACCGGCAGGATGATCCCAAAACCTGTCATCATCAGTGCAATGCTCCCCGCCAGCAGCAGCATGATGCTGCGCGTCCGGGCATGCGTCATACGCGTATCATAAACTTCCACGGCAGGAGTCACCTTGCCCAGACCAGGATTTGGACCCTGGTTCATATTGTCGCTCCCAATTCAACCAGCAGCGTCCCCAGGTCAAGATAAGTCGTCTCTCGTTCAAGCATGCCTTCTTTTATGTCGTAAACAGAGACCCCCCGGAAGCGCACTGTCTTTCCCGTCCCCACCCGCTGCTCTTCGAAGATCAGGGGCATTAATGGTCCCGTATTCGTACCGATAAATATCCACTGCGTAACCACAATTTCTTCAGCCGCAATGCTGCGTGTTACCTGGTAATCTCTTTCTGGGAAAGCCTCAAACCAGGACCCCCAGAATTGGGCCGCTTCTTCAACGGTTAACGCCTGTCCTTCGAAGGCATCGCGCGCCACAAAATCCAGCGTGAAGTTCTCTGCATAAAGCGCTTTCATGCTCTCTATGTCGCCGGACGAAATCGCCTCTGTATACAGGGATGCGGTCTGCAGCGCGGTCCTGTTCTTGGTTTCGGTTGGCTTTTCTATTCCTTTGTTAGCGAGTATATTTTAATTTCATAAAAGTGTCAAAGACCTTGATTTAATCGAGGCTGTTCTTCCCCGCTGAGATGGTCAGGGTGAATAACTGTCTCGTAATTCAAATAAAAAGGTAATTTGAATATCGAACAGCCGCACAGAATTTATAGATTATACCTACTGAGTGAGAGATTGGAGATAGGAATTATTCCCAAAGGACGTTTATGATAGTAATCGATTTTTCAAACTTCCGTTTATCGATAGTTGATCCTATAATATATACAGTTTGATGCGATGTTGGTCAAAAATATTGGTTCATACTTGATTGAGGAGGATATTAAATGGCCGCGCTTGAAAATGTCCTGGCAGTGATTTTAGGCGGCGGGATAGGCAAACGGCTTCACCCGCTCACAAAAGAACGTTCGAAACCCGCCGTGCCTATAGCGGGAAAATACCGCTTGATTGATGTCCCGATCAGCAACTGTATCAACTCCGGTATCAACCGCATCGCCGTATTGACCCAATTTAATTCGGTCTCACTTCACCGGCATATCTCCCATACCTACAATTTTGACGCGTTTCATCGCGGATGGGTGCAGATTTTAGCCGCGGAGCAAACCCCACTCAGCGAAGATTGGTACCAGGGTACCGCGGATGCTGTCCGCAAGCAGCTTTTTGAAATCAAATCTACCGGCGCCAGTCATGTGCTCATACTGGCAGGCGATCACCTCTATCGTATGGATTACAGGAAACTGGCTGAATTTCACTGGGAAAACAAGTCCGAAATCACCGTTGCAGTACAGGCGGTAGCAGCAAGTGACACCGACCGCTTCGGTTTGCTCAAACGGACTCCGGACTGCCGCATCGCTGCCTTCGTTGAAAAACCGCGTGACCCGCAAATACTGGAAGAATTTAAAAGCCGCGATGATCCCGAGCGCCCTTACCTGGGATCCATGGGAATCTACCTGTTTAACACGGACGCCTTAATCGACATCCTGCAGAGCACTACCTTCGACGATTTTGGCTCGCAGATCATACCCAACGCCCTTACTGCATACGATGTCTGCGGATATGATTTCGAAGGTTTCTGGGAAGATATCGGTACTATCCGCTCTTTTTACGAAACGAACCTGGTCCTGGCACGTGCAGACTCTCCATTTAATTTCACAGACCCGCAGCTGCCGATTTACACTCGCCCCAGATTTCTGCCCGGTTCGGTCATCGCCGGCGGGAAGCTTGAGAACGTACTGTTAGCGGACGGCTGCAAAATTCACCAGGCGGAAATTCACGATTCGATTGTCGGGCTGCGCAGCCAGATCGCCGATGAGGTATATATGCGTAAGACGATCATGATGGGCGCCGATTATTTCGATCCCGTGGATGAAACGCCCTTTGGCGGCGTTCCGCTCGGCATCGGCCGCCGCAGTCATATTGAAGGGGCTATCCTGGATAAAGACGTGCGCATCGGCGAGGGTGTGACCATTAAACCATTTCCACCCGGTTTTAAATCGGAGAACGGGAGCTGGTTTGTAAACGATGGCATTGTCATCATCCCCAAAAAGACCATCTTACCAGGGGGGACATACATAGGTCCGGATTAAATTTTCCATCTCAGCAAATTTTGAGGTTGTCCAAAAAGTCAGTCACCCTGAGCGGATTTTAATCCCTGCTTTTTAGGGAGCGCCGCGTAGCGTCTCTTTGGAGGAAGGGTCTCCCTCTCGATGAAAACCAGATGCTTCACTTCATTCAGCATGACAAATACTGCTTTTTAGACAGCCCCCTTATTTCTATTGGTATACCCCTGCATCACAAATTTCCGGAGGTAATGAATGAAATGGCAAGAAATACTGCCTGTCCTTATATCAATAATCATAATTATCCTGATCGCAATCATTGGCAGGACCAATAGATTTCTCGCAGCGATCACAGCCACAATGCCGATCAATGTGGCCCTGGGTATGTGGATTATCTATTCATCATCTGGTGGGGATGCCAAATCAGTGTCCGAATTCAGCCAGGGATTGTTGATCGCAATTATTCCAACAATTGGTTTTCTGGTCACAATTTGGCTGGCTTCTCGTGCTCAGTTAAAAATAATACCGATGCTGCTGCTGGGATACAGCGTTTGGGCGATTGGATTAGCCCTGATTTTCAGCATCCGTAAATTTATTGGTACATAATATGGAGATAACGATGATTGATTTAAGAAGCGACACGGTCAGTTTGCCCACACCCGAAATGAGGGATGCCATGGCACATGCGGTGGTTGGCGACGATGTGTATGGCGCGGATCCAAGCGTAAATGCGCTCGAAAAACGAACCGCTGAAATCCTGGGAAAAGAAGACGCCATTTATATGCCGACCGGCACCATGTCAAACCAGGTCGCCCTGCGTACCCATACTGAGGCCGGGGATGCAGTCCTCATGGATGCGAAAGCCCACCTGTTCCTGATGGAAGGCGGGGCTCCGGCGGCGCTCTCCGGTGTACTAGTTCGTCCTTTAAACGGGATTAACGGTATATTCACTGCCGATGATGTCGATCAGGCAGTCGGGACATCACATCCATTTAATCCAACAACATTATCTCCTCCACCAAGATTGGTATGCGTAGAAAATACCCATAACGGGGCTGGTGGGGTTATCTGGCCTTACGAAAAGATCGTTGAGGTGACAGAGACCGCCAAAAACCACGGCCTGGCGACCCATCTTGATGGAGCCCGTATTTGGAACGCTTCGGCAGCTACCGGTATCCCCGAAAAGGATTATGCATCCCACTTTGACAGCGTCAGCGTTTGCTTCTCAAAAGGCTTGGGGGCCCCGATGGGCTCTGCCCTGGTTGGAAGTAGGCAGTTTACCGATCGTGCCAGGCGTTTTAAGCAGATGTTTGGTGGAGGCTTTCGCCAGGCGGGTATCGTCGCCGCTGGCGCTTTATTTGCGCTTGATAACCATCGCCCGCGCCTGGCTGAGGATCATGCCAATGCAGGCGCTTTTGCCAGTGGATTGAATAAAAACCCTGGCATTCAAATCGACCCGTCTTTAGTGCAGACCAATATTATTCGCTTCCGGGTAATATCTTTATCCGCATCCGAATTTGTAACGCGTTGTTTTGAAGGAGGGCTGTATATGCTCCCCACAAGTCGAGATCAGTTGCGCGCAGTCACCCATATCGGCATTACGGATCAGGACATCGAAAAGGGGTTAGAAATCGTCAATTCGGTTTTGCAGTAAGATCGGGTTTTAGACAGGCAGCGTTAATTTTGTGATGCCAGCATCTTCTCCGAAGTGTATACATCGAACTCGGGCGGCTTTTCCATGTGCTTTTTAACCGCGCACAGCTCTGCTGAACGCACCAGCGAAGGCAGGTATTTCTGTGGAAATCCCGGGGGGACCTGAATATCCAATTCAATCTTTCCAACCATCCCATTATTCTGATCGCGGTGTACTTTTTGGATCAACTGCACACCATCTGTGGGAATACCTCTCTGCTGGCAGAAACCAAGTACATAAATTCCTGCGCAGGTACCGATCGATGCCAGAAAAGTCGCGAAAGGGCTGGGCGCTGATGAAATCGGCGGCTGGTCCGTCTCAACTTTGAAAGGACCGAAGTGTGCATCTACTTTTGACCCGCCGG
Source organism: uncultured Chloroflexia bacterium (assembly GCA_963753725.1). Taxonomy (GTDB): domain Bacteria; phylum Chloroflexota; class Anaerolineae; order Anaerolineales; family UBA4823; genus CAVWDI01. The sequence goes on from CAVWDI010000035.1 coordinate 16,181, forward strand.
GAAAATCTATTACCATCTCCATGTGTTGCTCCTTATAAAAAACGATAAGATCACCCACTTAGATGCTTTGCGTTTAAAAAGGTTGCAGCTAATTTATCGCTCATGACCGAGTAATTTCCTACACAATTTCCACACATGCCTCTTGTGGTGCATTTCAACAATCATTTTGTCAGAATTAATTACTCAAACTTGGAAAGGAATACATCCATGTAGATGGATGTTCGGCTTTAGCCCTTCAAGAGCGGTTTCAACCGCGCATAAACAAGAACAATACCACCTCAATCCCCCGGAACCGGCACTGTCTCCGTGCTTGCAGATCCCCGCCAGAAAAATGCCCATGTCATGATAATCGCAATCGAATAAAGCGTTATCGTGCCCAAAAAAACCGGACCAAAACCATATTTAACCTGCACCCACCCGCTGATCATTGGACTGAATACCCAACCAAAATTCCACGACATACTCACCAGGCTCGCAACAGTAGCACGCGCGGAGGCGTCTACCTGTTCCATTACAAAGGTCTGGTAAACCGGTCCGCTCATGTTCATCAAGGAGAGCCGTACAAAATATGCCGCCGAGGCCATCCAGAACCAGGGAGAAAATCCTAAGATAATCAGGAAAGGAATGGATAATGCCTGGGTGACCACCACCAGTTGAATTTTCCCCATACGTTCCGCAATTGGCGGCGCAATCATCAACCCGATAGCCATCGCCAGTGCCCCCCAGGCAAATAATGTCCCGATCACATGATCCGGCCGCAAATGGACCTGGCGGAAGAAAACATTCATAAAAGGCATGATCAACCCCGCTCCGATGGAAGTAACCAGCATGGGTAATATTAGTTTTCCGAGTAATGCCGGTTTGCGCCTGGCATAGTCCAACGGAGCAAATACTGACCGCTCAGAACGCAGGAGGGGATGCGTCTTCAGGAACGAAAGCGGAACCACCCCGGCAGCCATGATCAATCCTACAACCAGCAGCGAACCCGCATAAGCCTCGCTTGACATGACATCCACACCCCGAATACCCGCCACCCATGTCGGCAGGTATCCTCCCAACCAACTGCCCACAAATGCTGCCGCCATTTGAAGTCCCATACTGAAACTGAATAAGTAGGTGCGTTCTTTCTCCCCGCTGTTCTCCATCAGGAACGGCGCCATGGTGATGGCTGCCAGGCTTTGAGCGACGCCAAAAAACACGTTCGCTCCATAAAGAATGCCTGTAACTGGCACCAGGACCATACTGAGTATTGACAGGCTCGATAATATTGATGCCGCTATGAGGGCTTTTTTTCTCCCAAATTGGTCTGCGAAATAACCGATGGGTAACGCTACCAGCAAGGCGGTAAGATTGTTTACAGTGACAAATCTACCCAGAACTGCCTCATCGTATCCCAGGCTTATCGCGTAAAAATTGAATAATAACCGGAAGATTCCCAGCGCAACTCCCATGACAATCACGCTGGTTAAATACAGGCGTGCATTCGGCTTAAAAGCGCTCAAATGCATCCAATAATCTTCTAAGGATTTTCTGGCCTTATTGGAGAAATTAGCTGTAGGTTTCATTCACATTTCAGGAATTTATCCAAATTGCTGTTCAATTCTTCAACCGCTTCCAGGCGGGCTGCGTAGTGCCCTTCACTCTTCATTTCAAGCGATAGGTGTACCAATCCGGCCAGGCGCAGGTTTTTCAAATGGTGTGTCACGGTAGGGGCGCGTAACCTCAACTTCCGGGCCAGTTCTGCCGGCGTCATTGGATCACAGGTTAAAACCTGAGGATGCGCAGGCGGGTTGGATCGGATATCGCTTTTAACCCGCGCAGCAGCGCATCCGGAATCACCTCTCCGGGAACCAGAGAATCCTGCACAGGCCGTGCTCCGAAAGTAAGCAGCATCTCAGATTCACCGATACTATCAAAGAATACCAATGGAGAAGCCCAAAAAGAGGGCGCCAGTATTATTTTTTCTTTATCCAATATTTGATCAAAATGTAAGCCTTGGGAGAGCTGCTCCAATAATTCCATTAGCTCTAATTGATTGGATAATTCCTGAGCCCTGGATAGTTCCTGTCTCAAAATTGGTTCAATTCGTACTTCTTCTTCAGCAAAAAACACGCGATAGTATGATTTCAAGCGCTTCCAGATACCGCTCCCCAAAGCCGCTTACATCTGACCAGGTTTCAAGTTTGTTTTTTAATATCTTAGCGCTGGGGATTTTGAGCTTAGGTGAGTTGTCTTCTTTATAAACGCTTTTAAGGGCTTCAAAATCAGCCTCATCCCAGGCTCCGCGTGTAGCAACATTCAGATATATTTCCCTTTTTTTCGATGATTGATCTTCATCAAATACCAATGCGGGTAGTCTTTCTTCAGCCGGGATCTGTCCTAAAGTCCATATGCCGCTGGAGGCATTTTTTGGTGCTGGCAGTTTATAAATCCAGGTTATGGGTGAGCCGCACACTCGTTCGGCATCTAATAATGTTTTTCTGTCATCCGTTGACAACCTGGAACGCACGCCAGCCGCCCAGGATGCCCGCAAGCCGAAATCTTCCGGTTTGTGTAAAACTGTTAAACTGATAAAGAAATCGTACGCTGTACCGATATCCCAATTTATTTGGGGCAATCTGGCATTTGTGCCCGACTGCCCCAAATTTCTATGTTCACTTCCTTTCGTTTGATCTTGATTTGATAGGGAAGCTGCTTTGTTCTTATCCATCCCTAAGCCCTGTTAGGTTCTGGGCAGGGATATGGACAGGAACTCGCCTTTCGCATCTTCCATCCGAAGGAAATCATTAAATTTCCAGCTGACAATAAAAATCGATCTTTAATATTCATCGATGAATTGTTAGCAGTTGAGGCCAATTTTGCATACCTTCCAATTTCCGCTTCACGCAGAATATCAGCCTGGTATGCTTTTCCAAAATCGTAGTTATTGAATGCAGGCATAACAACCTCCTTTCTTCGCATCCGTTTATACACACACACTTCTTAGACGTCCATCTAACTTAGATATATATCTAAGTAAATAATAGCCTAAATATGCCTCCTTGTCAAGAGTTTTATTAAAATAGTTGACAAAAGTATCTAAAGGGTTGCTGCTATACAAACTCTATATCAATATGCCTGTGGATAACCTGTGAAAATCTGTGGATAAGTCTGGAAATTTGTGGAGAACCTGCCTTCGAAAAGTAGATAATTTGTGCCTTCACACTTTGGTCCAATACTTTCACTTCTTATCAACTTTTTTCCCCGCCTGGTTTGTGGATATTTAAGCCTTCAGTACCCCCTGCATGTGCTTATATTATAGTGAGAGGATCCCAGATATGCTGGTTTTATCGCATATCTTAGATTTTAACCACATATCCCCAACCCCTACTATTACTACGACTTTAATTAACTACTTATATGTATAAAATAAATAATTAGCTCATCCGTCTTCAAGGAGGAAATATTTATGTATAAGCGCTTGAAGATCTTTATCTGTGTGTTCACCTAGTAGTGTAAAGAAATCTTCGCCGGTAGCGATCTTTTGCGAAAATTTGCCTACATAGTCACCTATAAAAGCAAAGAAACTTTCGTCCCCGATCAAGGTGCGCAGGTCTTCCATGAAAATTGCCCCATTCAGGTAAACAGCGTCCCGGTATGCGCGGTATGCATTGGGCACGCCGTGCGGGTTATAGATGCTGTCATTCACCCAACCGCCAGGCTGGTAGAAATTAATCCTGTAATTCCACCACCACACCAGCGCTCCGGGATAATAATTCTCGTAAAATAAACGCTCGCTGTAGGTGCACAACGCTTCGTCTAACCATGGTTCCAGGGCTTGATCGTTACCCACCATCGCATAAAACCACTGGTGCGCTGTTTCGTGGGCTGCGATGGCTGTCAGGTATTCTCCGGGGATATTTTTAGATAGGTTATAGAACGCGTTGCTCAGAAAATACATCCCATCGTATTCCATGCCGTCCAGGAAGTCCGCTTCTACAGCGCTGAGTATCTTACGCGGGTAAGGACCATATATCTTTGAATAAAGTTCCACTGATTCAACTGTGGTTTTCAGCACGGATTTGCCGGCTGTCGCGTGTTGAGGGAAAGCATAGCTGTAAATAGTGATATCGCCCAAGGTTTGCGTGAATACGCTGTACATATGGCTGACCGAGAAGGCGAAACCGCGCCCATTCTGGTGATTGTAATGGTGCCGCACACCGTCCCCTTCATCAACTGCGCTGGCCGCGATGACTAGATCATCACGTCCACCTGTCAGTGTTAAATCCACCTGGAAATCGGAAATTTCATATGCCAGATGTTCTCCATAGTAGCCGGCTTCATGCGCCAGCCATCCCTCCCCGGGGATATAGGGTGGAATAAAGGGGTACCAGTCCACCAGGTTGGTCTGGCGTTGTGTGTATCCAAAAGGTACCGGACGGAGATTAGGAGAAATTTCGGGAGAGGGTATATTAAGTTCGTAACTCAGGGAAAAACTGATTTCCTCACCCGGTTTTAAAGGTTCGGAAAGGGGGATTTTTAATTGAGCGTTTTCCAGCTTGTATCCCTGGATTGGTTCCCCACTGTCCCAGGTAATGCTGTTCAGTTTAAATACGTTTGGGTAATAATCTGGTTCTACCATCAGCAGCAGATCTGGAATTGGCTCCGGTGTGTTGTTAACAAAATGTATCCGCTCAGCTGTTGAAAGTTTATGATTATCGTAATCCAATTCAGCGGTCAGAGTGTATTTGGTATTTTTATGGGCTGTTGGAACAGGAGTGTAGACGGGAGATGCCTGCAGCGCAGTAGGATCAATCAGATGCGTTGTGGGTGATAACACTGAAGTCGGGGGAGGTGTTTGAACTGCCCGCGTGCTGGTCAACAGGCTTGTTGTTTGTTTTACGTCTTCCGCGCTGCTCTCCGGGAGGGCATCCTTATCCTGCGAGCAAGCGCTGATCATAATTAAAAAGATTATAGGAAATAAAAATAATCTTCTAAACGGTAAACGGAATATCATAAATCGAACCAGATTAATTTGAACAGAGAATAAAATTGCTTGACGGCAAACTCAAGCCGACATCTCTTCCTTGACCTTCTGGTACAGAGTTTCAGCTTTTAATTCGCTTAATGTGTAGCATGGCGCCTTGAGATGATCGGCCAGAGATTGAGCCAGGCCCTGGTCGAAGGCTGCATGTTCCATATTTATCACCACACTGCGAATTTCTTCCGCCGCGATCTGGTCTGCCAACCGGTTGGCTTCGTCCTGCGGTGAAAGGTTTCCCATTGAAACGTTTCCGGCGCCGTCGGTGAGCAGGATAATCAGCGGGTTTATATCGGGGTGCAAGATGAGTTCTTTATGGATGACCTGGTGTGCGCTGTACAAGCCGGCCGAGAGCGGGGTCTTACCGCCGACCGGGATGTCTGCTAGGGCTCTTTTTGCCAGCTGGACCGAATTTGTGGGCGGCAGGATCAAAGTAGCCCGGTTCTTCTGAAAAACAACTAGCCCCACGCGGTCGCGTCTCTGGTAAGCGTCGGTTAATAATGAGAGTATAGCCCCTTTGGTGGCTGACATTCGTTCAGCAACCGCCATTGACCAGGAAGCGTCCACTACAAAAAGGATCAGGTTTGCGGTCTTCTTGACCCGGATCTTGCGTTGAAAATCGCTGGATTGGATTGCAAAGGCAAGCCGTTTGCGTTGTTCAACGCGTTCTTTCTGGTATGGAGCGGCTGCCCGCAGCGTAGCATCGAAAGCGAGGTCGTAAGTTTTTCCGCCGGCAGGGCGCGCCTGTATATAGCGTCCGCTTTTGCGTTCTGTACGCGAACGGGAACGCTTCCCGCCCTGCCGGCGCGTAATTCGATCTAATGGATTATCTAAATTGCGCGGGGTGAACGATTGGCCAATATTTACTTTTTCACCCCCCTCCCACCAATTGGCGCTCATCGTGTCGAAGACTTTTTGTGGAGCAGGTTCTGCTGGAGATTGCTGGGTATCCTCAGCCTGAATCTCTGATGTTACCGAACTTTTTTTTTATCCGTCTGTTCGTCTTCGCCCATGACCGGTTCAGGTTCGCCTTCGCTGGAGGTGGCGCCTTCCAACTGTTCGATTCTTTCCTGCAGGTCTTCCATCGTAATTTCTGCCTGGTGGAAAGGTCCGCGTTTGATACGGTGAGGTAACGCCAATTCGGCAGCCAGGACAATATCGCGGTCTGATATCTCAGTTCTTCCTTCAAAGGCGGCGTGGGCGCGTGCAGTTTTTAAAATTACCAGGTCAGCCCGGTGTCCATCCACATTCAGCGAGGAGGTTAACCCAGCGATAGAAAGTAAATCCCGGTTCGAATAGGTTACCTGGTCAACTAGCAGGCGCGCCTGTTCTATTTTATGAGAGAGTTCACCCTCACTTTCAGACCACTGCTGGCGGAATTCCTCCGAGTTGGTTTCAAAGTTCAGGTTTCTCTGCATAATCGCAACCCGGTCTCTTGCATTCTGAATGCCATGGATTTCGACCGATAATGCGAAGCGGTCCAACAATTGTGGGCGCAGGTCGCCTTCTTCCGGGTTCATCGTTCCTACCAGGATAAACCGGGCCGGGTGTGAAAAGGATATACTCTCGCGCTCAACAATATTTACACCCATAGCAGCCAAATCCAGCAGCAGGTCCACAACATGGTCGTCGAGCAGGTTCACTTCATCGATATAAAGTAATCCCCGGTTAGCGGCAGCCAAAACGCCAGGCTCAAAATGGCGTTCGCCTTCTTGAATCGCTTTTTCGATGTCTAACGTGCCCACAACCCGGTCTTCCGTGGCGGAGACCGGTAAATCCACAAATTGGATCTGGCGCTTGACGGTCTCCAATTCACTGCTGTCAACTTTTTGTTCTTTCACCCAATCTGACCATGTGTTGGGTGAGTTTGGGTCGTCGTTGAATGGTGAATCGGCAAAAACTTCAATTTCTGGCAGCAGGGCCGCCATGGCGCGTGCCGCGGTTGATTTTGCAGTCCCTCGTTCTCCGCGGATCAAAACGCCCCCGATGCGCGGGTCAACAGCGTTCAAAACCAGGGAGCGCCTCATTCGTTCTTGGCCGACAATTGCAGTAAATGGATAAACTGGAAGCATAAATTTCCTCAAAAAATAATTAAAATCAGGGGAATACTCGCCTGAAAGATATGCTCATTAGCATATTTTTTTTCGCATAAGCGGTAATTCTAATCTTATCACAAAGGTTGTCAAGTTGTATGTTCACCTTTATAATACCTCTCACAAATTTCCCGTATATTGGAGCTGTTTATCAAATGGAGCAGAACGAAGATGCCGTAGAGCAGAAAGAGAGTGAGAACAACCAGACGATTGAGACAATAGAAACCGAGGAGAATGTAAAAGATAGTGCCTCCATGGAATCGCTCTTGAGCGAAGAGGGGCTTGGACTGGATTTTCCATCCCAGGGAGAAATACGTCAAGGAATTATCGCCACCATTCGAGAGAATGAAATCCTTATCAGTATTGGAACCAAGTCAGAAGGCATATTATCCGGAAGGGAATTCGAACAAATTCCCGAAGAAGAAAGAGCCGCATTCGAGGTTGGACAAGAACTACCGGTTTACGTCGTCGCCCCCGAAGATCAAAATGGCAATGTAATCTTATCGTATTCGCGCGCCCGCGAGGAGCAGGATTGGGTCCTTGTGGCACAGTTGCGCGAAGACAATAAATCGTACGATAGCGTTGTTATTGGATACAACAAGGGCGGGTTGATTGTACCCATTGGCCGGCTGCGCGGATTTGTGCCTGCCTCACAGGTGAGCGTATTAAGGCGCATGTCTTTTACTGGCGAAACGCCGGAACAGCGCTGGGGGACTCTGGTCGATGAGCCAATTAAGGTTAGCGTGATTGAGATGGATCGTGAACGCCGTCGTTTGATCCTTTCAGAACGGGTAGCCTTAAACGAAACGCGCGAATCCCTCAAAGACAGGTTGCTGGACGAATTGGCAGAAGGTGTAGTCCGCACAGGTCGTGTTACCAGCCTGGCGGAATTTGGAGCCTTTGTAAACATCGAAGGCGCCGATGGTTTGGTGCACCTGTCCGAGATATCCTGGGACCGTATTCAACATCCCAACGAGGTGTTGGAGATTGGCCAGGAAGTCGAAGTTAAAAGTAATCAGCGTTGATCACGACCGAAAACGCATTGGGCTGTCCATCCGGCAGCTTCAGGACGATCCGTGGAAACAGAAGGTCTCTCACCTGCGGGACGGGTCATTGGTGGAAGGCACCATTACCCACCTGACCAAGTTTGGCGCTTTTGCAAAAATTGGCGAGGATTTAGAAGGCTTAATCCATGTATCCGAGTTGAGCGAACAGCGCATCGCCCATCCCAAAGAAGTTGTCCACGAAGGTGATGTGGTCACGTTACGGGTTATTCGTATCGACACCGAACGCCGCCGAATTGGGTTGAGTCTGCGCAAAGTCAATTCGCCTGCCTACGCTGACCTGGACTGGAAAATGGCGCTTGCCGATGAAGTTGATAGAGCTCAAGAAGATGAAGCCGAAGTTGAGCTTGATGCAGAACTTGTAGAAGTGGTAGAAGAAGTTGAAACTCCAGAAGAAACTGAAGAAGCTGTAGCAGAAGTTGAAGGTGAGCTTGAAGAAGCTGTTGCAGAAGTTGAAGAAGAACTTGAAGCTGAGTTAGATGAATCCGAAGAAGATGCTGAAGAAGTTGTAGCCGAAGTCGAGGCTGAGCTTGAGGCTGAACTGGAAGAAGCCGAAGAAGAGGCTGAAGAAGCTGTTGCAGAAGTCGAGTCTGAACTTGAATCTGAGCTTGAAGAAGCGGAAGAAGAAGCTGAAGAAGCTGTAGCCGAAGCCGAGGCTGAACTTGAAGTTGAGTTGGAAGAAGCCGAAGAAGAACTTGAAGAAGCCGCAGCAGAAGTTGAAGCCGAGCTTGAAACTGAACTTGAAGGTGCTGAACTTGAAGAAGCTGTTTCTGAAGTAGAAGAAGAGCTTGAAGAGATAGAAGAAGAACTTGAAGAAGCTGTTGTAGAAGCTGAAGAAGAGCTTGAAGCTGAGTTGGAAGAAGCTGAGGATGAAGCTGAAGAAGCAGTAGCCCAGGTCGAAGCTGAGCTTGAAGCTGAGCTCGAGGAGGCTGAAGAAGAGGCCGAAGAAGCTGTAGCAGAAGTTGAAGAAGAGTTAGAAGCTGAATTGATAGAAGCTGAGGATGAAGCTGAAGAAGCAGTAGCCGAGGTCGAAGCTGAGCTTGAAAATGAACTCGAGGACGCTGAAGAAGAGACCGAAGAAGCTGTAGCAGAAGCTGATGAAGAGCTAGAAGCTGAGTTGGAAAAAGCTGAAGAAGAAGTAGTAGAAGAAGCAGCAGAAGAAGAGCTTGAGAGCGAGGCTGAATAGTTTTATCTGAGAGTAAATCTCAAACAATCACGACTTACTTCTCAATTTCCCTGTTTGGATGATGGTTTATTTTATATACACCTAATCCAAACAGTTTTTTTAAAAATTTTTACAGCGTAAGATCGAAATCTTAGAAAAAGACATTCAATTCTACTTACCTCTGGCAGTTTTATGAACTTTTTCACCCTACTGCCCCCATAAATTAACAGCAGCTAATTTAAAACCATCCATTGAATAAGAGTTCTGTTAACTTATTGGATATATGCGTCAAAAATTAGAGCTCTTTAGATAAACTTTGGTAGAATCAAATTAGATGTAATTTGTTAGATTACGATCAAACATCGTTCAGGTATCTCGAAGAACGAATTCTGGTCATGATCAGCAAAATTGGCAGAATATAATCAATAATCCTGCTTGGTAGGATTATTGCTGGAAAAAATTTTTACATTTTATTCGTCTAAGAGTTAATAAGTAAAATTCTGGTACTACTTATCATTAGGAGGGGTACCATGACAGGTATGGAAAGATTTACACAAAGAGCGCGCAGAGTCCTCAGCCTGGCTCACCAGGAGGCGGAACGTATGCGCCATCACCATATAGGCACAGAGCATTTGTTGTTAGGATTGATCCGCGAAGAAGGCGGTGTCGCTGGCCGGGTGCTGCGTGAACTGGGTCTTGAAGTTGACCGCGTCGAAGAGATCATCGAACGCATAACGGGTACCGGTCAATATCAGGGCGGAAAGCTGGAACTTTCGCCTGGTATGCAGCAGGTCCTGGAATTAGCGGTTGAAGAAGCCCGCAAAATGGGGCACCATTACATCGGGACAGAACACCTGCTTTTAGGTTTGGTTGCCTACGATGAAGGCATCGCCATCGATGTTCTGCGCAAAATGGGTATTACCTCGGAGCAAATCCGCCGCCAAACTCGCCGCGTTCTGCAGGAAAGCAGTACATCCCGGCGTACCACCAGCCGGGAACAGAAAGCCGCTCGCACTGAAAAGAGCAAAGGCAAGACTCCCATGGTGGACCAGCTGGCGACAGACCTGACCAGCTTAGCCGAAGAAGGTAAATTAGACCCGGTAATCGGCCGCGTTATGGAAATCGAACGCGTGATCCAGATATTGGCTCGCCGCACGAAAAACAACCCGGCCTTAATTGGTGAACCGGGCGTTGGAAAGACCGCCATTGTGGAGGGCCTCGCTCAGCGCATAATTTCCGGCGATGTCCCGGCGCTGCTGCTTGACAAGCGTGTGCTGCAGCTGGACGTTGGTTCGCTCGTGGCAGGCACCATGTACCGAGGCCAGTTTGAAGAACGACTTAAACGAGTCATCGATGAGTTAAAAGCCTCCGGTTCGATTTTATTCATCGACGAGGTGCATATGTTGGTCGGTGCAGGCGCGGCCGGGTCATCAGTGGATGCTGCCAATATCCTCAAGCCGGCCCTTTCCGCGGTGAACTGCAGGTGATTGGCGCAACCACAGTCGACGAATATCGTAAACATATCGAAAGCGATGCCGCCCTGGAACGCCGCTTCCAACCGGTGATGGTCGAGGAGCCCAGCGTCGACGAGACCATCGATATCCTGTACGGCGTACGCAGCGCGTACGAAGATCACCACCGTTTGTCGATATCCGATGAAGCCATTGATGCCGCCGCCCACTTATCCTCCAGGTATGTCACAGAGCGTTTCTTGCCCGACAAAGCCATCGATTTGATTGACGAATCAGGCTCCAGGGTGCGCATGTATAAGAGCCCAGCAGCCAAACAGGCCAAGCAGTTGATGACCGAACTGCGTGAAGTCCGCAAGGATCATACAACCGCCAATGAAGAAGGGCGCACTGAAGATGCCCAGGATTATTTGCTTCGCCAGGAGGCGATCGAAAAGAAACTGGAAAGTTTGCGTACCGGCTGGGACCGGGCTTCCAGTCCTATAGTGACCGCCGAGGATATTGCAGAGGTCGTCTCAATGTGGACTGGTGTACCGGTTATGCAGATCGCGCAGGAGGAATCTCAACGCCTGCTGGAAATGGAAGACGAATTGCGCAAGCATATCATCGGTCAGGAAGAAGCTATAGAGGCTATTTCGAAAGCAGTCCGGCGTGCACGAGCAGGTTTGAAAGACCCGCGTCGCCCGATTGGCTCTTTCATCTTCCTGGGACCTACTGGTGTAGGTAAGACCGAATTGACCAAAGCGCTGGCGCGCTTCATGTTCGGCAGCGAAGATGCGCTGGTTCAGCTGGATATGTCCGAGTTTATGGAACGCCATTCTGTCAGCAGGCTGGTTGGCGCGCCTCCGGGATATGTTGGTTACGAAGAAGCCGGCCAGCTCACAGAAGCCCTGCGCCGCAAACCGTATTCGATTGTCGTGTTTGACGAAGTGGAAAAAGCGCATCCCGAAGCCCATAATATGCTGCTGCAGATTATGGAAGAAGGACAGCTTTCGGATGCCAAAGGCCGCAAGGTTGATTTCCGCAACGCCATTATTGTGATGACCTCCAATGTGGGTGCGGATGTAATCCGGCGTCAGACCTCAATCGGGTTTGAAATGGAAGGTGATAAAGCTTTCGAAGAGCAGCAGGAATACGACGAGATGCGTAAGAAGTTGATGGGTTCGTTGAAGAAAGTATTTCGCCCCGAGTTTATCAACCGTGTAGATAACGTGATCGTTTTTCGTGCACTGAACAAAGATGACATTACCCAGATCGTAGATTTGGAACTGGACAAGGTCTCTGATCGCCTGGAAGAGCACGAGATCGAATTGGTTGCTACACCAGCAGCTTTAGAAAAACTGGCCGATCTGGGGTACGATCCTGAGATGGGCGCCCGCCCGCTGCGCCGGGTCATCCAGCAGAAGGTGGAAGACCACCTTTCGGATAAGCTCCTGGCTGGTGATTTTGAAGACTGCCAGACGATCGAAGTCGATGTTGAAGACGACGAAATCGTGCTGCGCAGTATCGAAGTCGAAGAGATCGACCAACCCGATCCAGAAGCCGTTCCCGCTGGGTGATGTTGAGTAAATAATCCCAATTATCTCCACAATATAAGTATTGAAGGACTGTCCTCTATTTTGGACAGTCCTTTTTAGTTCTGGAGATAAGTTTGGCTAAATAGAATCAAAAAGATTGTCATCCCGACTAGGGCATCAAATCTAGCATGATATTTGTCGACGCAGGCCTGTCCTGAACTCGTGAAGGATCGACAATCGGCTGAAAGCTCCTATGGGTAGACTGAAGTCTACCAGAGGTCCTTTATATTCCGAAAAACCCCGACTGCTTTATAATAGTCTCATGCCAAAAGATCGTTCTCAATACGTTTGCCAGCAGTGCGGCCGCACCAGCCCGCGCCAGATGGGGCGCTGCCCGGGCTGCGGCGAATGGAACAGTATGGTGGAGGAAGTAGTCCAGGTTTCAAAAGCGCCCGCCCGCAAACATGCTGACCGCGGTTTTGGACCGCGCTCTGCGGCGCGCAGGCTGTCCGAGGTCAGCGGTGATGTCGATGAACGTATATTTACCAGGATCGACGAATTGAGTCGTGTGCTCGGGGGAGGGGTGGTGCCCGGCTCGGTAGTGTTGATCGGCGGCGATCCGGGTATCGGCAAGTCCACCCTGCTGCTTCAGCTCAGCATGGATTTAGGTCGTGATACGCGCGTACTGTATGTCTCGGGCGAGGAGAGCGAGCGCCAGATAAAGATGCGCGCTCAGCGCTTATCTGGTTTTGAAAATGAGACAGACCCAAACAACGCCCAAGGAACAGCTGCCCTTCCGGACGATTTATTCCTGGTTACCGAGACCAGCCTGCCGCTGATCTTGGAGCACGTGTCCGAGGTTAAACCCGGGATTCTGGTCGTTGATTCGGTGCAGACCACTTATTTACCGCAGCTTAAATCGTCAGCCGGTTCGGTGACCCAGGTGCGCGAGACCGCCTCCCGCCTGCGAGAACTGGCCAAATCATCCGGGATGGCGGTATTTTTAATCGGACACGTCACCAAAGAAGGCGCTATCGCAGGACCGAAGGTCTTGGAACATATTGTGGATACCGTGCTTTACCTGGAGGGGGACCGCTACCAATCCTATCGTTTGCTGCGCTGTAATAAGAACCGCTTCGGCGCCACTTCGGAGGTGGGTGTATTTGAGATGCGCGAGCGTGGAATGGTGGAAGTTCGCAACCCTTCGGAAGCATTTTTAGCCGAACGTATGGTGGACGCCCCCGGTTCCGCTATCGCGGTGACCATGGAAGGCACCCGCCCGCTGTTGGTTGAGATCCAGGGATTAACCAGCCCCACCTCTTTTGGCAACCCGCGCCGCACGACCAATGGTTTGGATTTTAACCGCCTGCTGCTCACCGCAGCCGTGCTCACCCGCCGGGTAGGACTGCGTTTGTCCGACCAGGATGTGTTTGTTAATGTGGTCGGCGGTCTATCGATCAACGAGCCGGCTGCTGACCTGGCGGTTGCCGCAGCCATCGCATCATCTATGCGTAACATCCCTGTGCGGGCAGACATGGTGCTTTTAGGTGAATTGGGACTCTCCGGCGAACTGCGCACAGTACGCCAGACAGCCGCCCGGCTGAACGAAGCCAAACGTCTGGGCTTTACCTCGGCTGTCGTACCGCGCCGCCTGCGGGTAAGCCAGCCCTGGCCGGATGGGATCGAAGTGCTGGAAGCGCGCTCCCTTTCCCAGGCCCTGAAATTCGCATTATTGGGAGAAAAGACATAAGGGGGATTGGTTTTGCCCTATCCCCTCGCAGAGCACCCCCTTTAGGGGGTACCCCATATCCCTTCAGGTAAAATGCAAAATCAGCCCACAAAATCTGATATCATCCCATCCTTCCGCATCAAGTCCATTCCTGTCTTCGGCGACCTGATCCTGGCTCCCATGGAAGGTTTCTCAGATTTACCCTTCCGTTCCATTTGCCGGGAGATGGGCTCGGCGATGAGTTACACAGCCTTTATTAATGCTCTGGATGTGCTGGGGGGTAATCCTTATGTGACTCAAAAGACCGCATTCCTGCCCCAGGAGCGTCCTATAGTATTCCAGATTTTTGACAACCACCCGGGGCGTTTGTTGGATGCCGCACTGAAGCTCCAGGACCAGGGACCGGATATTATCGACATCAACCTTGGGTGTTCGGTCCGGCGTGTCTCGGGCCGCGGCGCTGGCGCCGGTCTGCTGCGCACACCCTTGAAAGTGGCGCGTGTTTTCCAGCAGGTCAGCGCTGCCTTGTCAATACCGCTGACCGCCAAAATCAGGTTGGGTTGGGATGAAGCCGGGCGCAACTACTGCTTAATCGCGCGCATTATCGAAGAGAACGGCGGCGCGGTGATCGCCGTTCACGGTCGTACCAGGGCGCAGGGATACGGCGGGTTTGCTGATTGGGATGCCATTGCTGAGATTAAAGATGCGGTTTCCATCCCGGTCATTGGAAACGGAGATGTGCGGGAGGTGGCTGATATTGAACGCCTTAAGTCGCACACCGCCTGTGATGCGGTAATGATCGGGCGCGCCGCCATCGGCAACCCCTGGATTTTTTCGCGCCGCGAGCGAGGAGATGTGTCACCCGAAGAACTGCAGGGCATGGTCATCAACCACCTGGGACGCATGATCGAGTTTTACGGGCAGGAGCAGGGCGTGATCCTGTTTCGCAAACACGCCAAACGCTATATTAAAGCCGATAACCTCTCACGCCAGGACCGTCTTCGTTTTCTGACCGCCGAAGACCCCGCCCAGGTCATCCACGAAATCTCCGCCCTCACGCAAACGCCCTCCTGACTGAATATTATTGAGTACGGGACTCATGCTCTGATTGATTTTTGGAGTTTGGAAGCCATGCTTCCACCGATGGTTCGGTTTAAATATGGAGTGCGCCGCCTCGCGTCCCTTTGAGGGAAGCCTATAATGTGAATGCTCAGTTTGCTCTAATTGGGATTCGCCTGTAAAGCCACAAGCGTTATATCATCGTACTGCTCTTCATTTTGCTGGTACCGATTAATCTTTTCCATAATGCCATTACAAACTTCTTGGGCGGATTTGCCTCCCAGTCCGCCCAGCGTATTACGGATGCCTTCATAACCAAACGATTTTCCGTCTGAATTACAGCAGTCAGCCAGTCCATCGGTAAAGAGCAGCAAGGTTGCCCCAACTGGTATGGAAATTGTTTTCTCGTCCAACACAATTTCAGGTAGTATTCCAAGCGCCATGCCATTTTCATAAGGCAGGTGTTGTGTGTTTCCATCTGGGGAGAGTAAAATAGGAGGTTCATGCCCTGCGCGTGCATAAGCAAACTCTCTCTTCCCGCAATCCAGTATCCCGTAAATAGCAGTGGTGAATTGGGTAGACTGGTCGAAATAAGCCAGACGGTCATTGACTTCTCGAAGTATTTTTCCCGGTGTCTCTGACCGGCTCGCTTCCGATGCGATAAAAGCATGCACACGCGCCATCATAATCGCCGCGCTTACACCTTTATCAACCACGTCTCCAATCAGAATTCCCACCTTATCTTTGCTTATCGGGATGATGTCATAAAAATCGCCGCACACCTGGCGCGGCTGGTTCTAATGATTGCCCCAATATTAAAGTCCGGAAGTGCTGGCAGGCTTTCGGGCAATATACTCATTTGGATCTCGGCAGCCAGTTCAAGTTCCCGTTCGAGCCGCTCTTTCTCAATTAGGTCAGTTATGTCTTTCAGTACAGAAACGTAGTTGGTGATTTCCTCAGCCTCATTTTTTATAGGGGTTATTGTTTGTTGGGACCAGTATGTGTCGCCGTTCTTTTTCTTATTAAGTATTGTCCCTCGAAAATGCTGTCCGCCGCTAATTTTTGCCCATAGGTCTCTGTAGAAAGCCTCGTCATGGTGACCGGATTTCAAAATACTGGGAGTTTGCCCGAGCGCTTCACGCTTCGAATAGCCTGTCCTCTTCTCGAACCCGGAATTTACATAAATAATCGTTCCTTTGGCATCTGTAATTACGATGCTGTCATCCGTTTCCTGGACAGCTTTCGCCAGTAAGATAAATTGTTCTCGAAATTTCGTAAAGTGCATCAAAAAAGCTTTGTATTCTGAGTTTGAAATATCCTCGCTATCGTTAAAGATGCTGCCTCCGGTGGTCGACATCTGCTCCAGCGCTTTGACGCTCACAGACACATCTTTGAAAATGATCGCTCCAGCCAGGATCTTCCCCCCTTTGTTTTTTATCGGATTGGCAGAAATATCGATCCACCGTCCGTCTGGATTTGACGAGTTTTTTATAAACATCAATTCACCCGTTACCAACTCGCCTTGCATAGCCCGCACGAGCGGTAAATCCTCGAATGGATACGGGGTTACCTGGTCGGCTTTGAAAACACCGTATGCTTCCGTCCACTCTTCAGGGGAGAGGTCCAGCGCTCCAACCCCTAAAATCTTTTCAGCAGCCTGGTTGAATAAAACAAAATCCCCCTCATTATCCGCTACGATAACCCCATCCACCAGGTTATCCAAAACCATTTTCAGAAATGTATTATTTGAGTCCATAGTTATGCTTGAGCCGCCCTATTTGTTTAATTAAGATCAAGTCCCATCCATATTTGGGTTCAGAGATTTTCCAGCGCACGGGAATTCAAAACGTCTTATCCTCAAGTGTACTCCAAGATTATTGATTCCAAGGATCAATTCCTTTGGAGAATGTATTTTTACCGTGGGATCATTTGCTCGTTTTACCAACAAACCATATTATACCTTATTAGTCTTAATAGTTGAAATTTTTAAGGGTGGTTTGTTTTAACAAAAACTTTCTACGAAAGAAATTCCATAAATATGGGTAAAAAGTTAAAAACCATAGTTTACTTCCCTGCAGGGTTTTAACACGAACAAGCGGGACACAAAAGGAATTTAAAGACTTAGGGCTGACTGCTTTAATTTAAACAGTCAGCCCGTTTGTTACTATATTACTGATTTAGTCTTGATAAGGTGGATGCTATTTCTTTTTTAAAAATTTTCCTACAAAATCCAAAACATTCTGGCGGTCCATGCGGAAGACACCACCGGTGCCAGCGCAGTTCCCGTTCTTGCCAAAAGACGTTATGCCTGCTACCACATTGCTGTCGCCCAGGAAATTCGGTCCGCCCGAGTCGCCGAAGCAGGTTCCTCCGGTTGAACTGCAGCCCGCACACCCCTCTTCATCCGTACGACATTCCAATTACTCTACCGCCCGGACCTGCCTCTTTTGGTCGAAGGAAGCACCCGGATTTGGAATCAAAGGGTTAAGCAGGTCAGCTTCAGTGAAATTGGAAGAAAGTGGAAAATTGGTTAAAATTTAAAAATTGTCAATGGCAGCATTAAAATAAAAAGAGGCTGTCTTAAAGAGACAAACTCCTTCAAAAAAGTTATTAATTTTCTGCCGATTACTGGTTAGTCCAGTCGAAAACGAAGAGATTTATTTGGGAATTTGGCATTCTCACTATCTTCCAGATCAACAACCAGACCGCCTGACCCGCCAGAGCCGCTGCTGATCTCAGTGCTGGAAACGGTTGGGCCTTTCGCATCTTGAGCATTGTCATATCGAGTGTCACCTTCACCAGCTGTAAAGTCTGCGGATGCTGTCCCACTGCCAACACCAGCATAATGGATACGAGTAACGCAACAAATATTAAGTTTTTCATTTTTTGCTCCTTTTGGCTATACAAGATGATATACAGATGTTGGTACCCGAACATATCTTACCTGCCTGTTAATACCAACCGTATTTATACATCTATTATTAATAATTAGGGTGTATTCAAGACGAATGGTCTGCGGTTGTATCAAGAAATACTTCCGCCCCAACCCTTGGGTACCGAAGGCTCTCGCCTGGCAACGTCTCTTCAGGCTGGTAATAGGAGGCCAAACCCAAAAATCCCCCAATTAGCGACTTGATTTCTTGGAACAAACGTGCTATTTTTGATAACGATCGATCTTCTCTGGTGACATTCACTTGTGCTCTTCGCCCATGCCCGCTTCATCCAACATCTACCGTGCAAACCGTAGCCTGCTTAAAGTCACTCTGTTCGCTTTTAATCCCTGGTTGATTAACGATCCCATTTCCCTTGTTCCATGCGCCAAACTTTTCGTGCTGTGTGCTTTACCGTCCGCATATATTTGTGGAAATTCGTGTAGATTGGTGGATTCGCATTCGTTCCTCTTCGTTTCGCGCAGTGTTTTTCAACGAAGCATCCCGTGGGACCTCATTCGTTTTCCACCCACCAAATTAATAAAACAATCTCACACCGGCCTGTTTATATTGATTCAATCCGTTTAACGGATTTTTATTACCAGACCACGAATGAATTCGCGGTCTGGTAATGCAGCGACCGTTTTTATTATGCAAATTGACACATGTTTACCCCGATTACCGCCATTTTCTATAAACATGTTTCAGAACGATATATCCTTCCCTTATCTTCTAACCCCTATCCCTCCCCCCTGCTTTTCCGCAAATATAATTACGCCCCAAAAACATTAATCAAAATTAGTAGCCGAATCCTCTTCGACTCCCCTTCCAATTTATGTATAATTGGTTTTGTGGTCTGACCGGTATACCGGAGAAAACATGAAAATTAATCCCGTACCCCGAAAATCCCTCACCGAAAGCGTGGCCGGCAAACTGGCCGCTTCCATGCTGGACGATACTTTTCCTCCCGGAAGCCAATTGCCGCCCGAGCGCAAGCTCATGAGCCAGTTGGGCGTCAGCCGCTCGACCCTGCGGGAAGCCTTGAAGATCCTGTCCGAAAAGGGCTTGATCGAAGCCCGCCCGGGTGTGGGTTGGTTTGTATGCGCTATCAACGAGGGCAATTTCGCTGTTGCGCACGAACTGGCTGGCGGTGAGCGTGTTACAGCCCCTCTGCCAGGTGAAGGGGATGAGCCGCTGAAAATCAGCGGTCCTATCCGCCTGCCGGTCACACCCGAAAAACCGCTCCATATCCCCAATTTACGCACAGACCGTCTGGGCACCTTTGATTTCATCTCCTGGTGGGAGCGCGAGACCGTCGAATCGGCTAAAGTATTGGTGGTCGGCGCCGGTGCGCTGGGCAACGAGGTCATCAAGAACCTGGTGCTGATGGGTGTCGGCAACATTTACATCATCGATTTTGACACCATCGAAGCCGCCAACCTCAGCCGTTCGCCGCTCTTCCGTGAGAGCGACTCCGGCCGCGAGAAAGCCCAGGTGGCTGCCGCCCGCGCCAAGGAGCTTAATCCCGATGTGCGCATCCAGTACCTGCATGGCGATGTGACCACAGATCTCGGCCTGGGCGTTATCCGGCGTATGGACGTTATCGTCGGCTGCCTGGACAACCGTGAGGCCCGCCTGGCTGTCAACCGCTTCGCTTACTGGATGGATAAACCCTGGGTGGACGGCGCTATTCAGGAATTGCTGGGGCTGGTGCGCGTGTTTGTGCCTGGGCAGGGCGCCTGCTTCGAGTGTTCGCTGACCGAACAGGCCCGCCGCGACCTGGCATTGCGCTACTCGTGTCCATTACTCGCCCGCCAGAATGTACTCCTGGGCAAAGTGCCCACCACGCCTACCATTTCTTCAATTATCGGCGGTATGCAGTCCCAGGAAGCGCTGAAATTCATCCACGGCATGCCGGTCGAACCCGGGAAGGTGGTGCATTTTAACGGCATGGTCAACGAGATGCACACTACCAGTTACCGGCCGCGACCGGACTGTGAGAGCCACTGGTCATTTGGCGAGATCACCGAACTGCCCGCCCGCGCCGAAACTACCACCATGGAAGAACTGCTGCGCACCGCCCGCGCGGATTTGGGACCGGATGCGGTCATCGAACTGGACCAGGAGTTGATCCTGGGTCTTGAGTGTCCGGAATGCAAGACCGTCGAACAGGTGCTCAGACCCATCTCGGAGGTCAGTTTTGAAGCCGCCCACTGCCCGGTATGCGGCACGCTGCGCGACACGCAGATGACCCACACCATCACCGGCGATGAGCCTTTCCTGCACCGCACACTGGCCTGTCTGGGTGTGCCTCCTCTGCACATCTTGCGCGCTTACAACACCCAGGAGTACCGTTTTTACGAGCTGACCGGCGACCTGGAGGACGCCTTGCATTTCAGTCATTTTGAAGGCGCTTCACCGCACAGAAAAGAGGTTATCCGCCAGCGCATTCGCCTGGGAGAGACGGTTAAGTTGAGCGACATCAAGATAAATCCGGCCCGCGGCAAGATTGTTTTACGTGACTGAGGTGTGATGTGAATTTGGAATCATCTCTTCACCATTATGGCAGCCGGGCTCTAGATGGGTATAATCTGGACTTCAGCATGAGAAAGTTTTTTAGATCATTACCGGGACGGATGTTACTGGCGCTGTTTATAACGCTGGTCATGGTTGCGCTGCTCCTGCTGGTTTTTTTATACATTCCAATCCTGCCGGATACGCTCTACGGTTGGGTTTCGGTGGCAGCGATCGGATTAACAGCCGGTTTAAGCGCCCGTCTCTTAATGGGTGACAGCAGTTATTTTCTGCGTATATTAACCGCCCTTCCAGCGCTGATATTAGGATTTATCGCTTTTCTGGTTGGATTGGTGTTGTTGAGCCTGCTCACACAAGTTGGGGCCGGGATCGATTTTACAGGAGGCGCGCCCTCTGAGTTTGGACTGAAGTGGCTGTTCCCACTTTTATTAGGCGCTTTATTCGTATTATTATCCAGCTGGTCGTGGCGCCTGGGGGTTAAACCAGGCAAGAGAACCAGGGTAAAGTCTTCGGGTTCCTCCTCAAAAGCCAAGCCCAGGATCAAAAAAAGTCCTGCAGCGAAAAGCAAGCCAAAGGTGAAAACCAAGGGGAGTGCCTCCAAGGTCTCCCGCACAAGTAGTTCCACCAGTTCGAAGAAAACAAAGATAAAAACTACAAAAAAAACATCACAGACTCGCCGCACTTCAAAACCTGTCTCCCGTACAAAAAAGGTTAAATCGCGCCCGGCGGCACCGGCCGTGGTTCGCCGGGGCTTTTGGGCTGCGCAGATCGCCGGTGTGCGCTCAGCCACCCGGGATATCCTGAAGGGCGGTACAAAAATTGGAAACCGCGCTCCAACTGGTTCCTCGCCGCGTTCCAACCGTAAAGTGCAGGTGCGCCCTAAGGATCCCAAGACGCTCGCCCGCCGCAAGCGTATCAAGGGACACAACGTAAATCTTTCCAGTGTGGTTGAGCACCGCTGTCCATACTGTCTGGAAGAGGTTGTAGTGAACGACCCGCGTGGTGTGCGTATATGCCCGGTTTGCGGCACCCGCCACCACCGGGATTGCTGGAATGTGACCGGCACGTGCCAGGTGCCGCATGAATAGCACGATAGTCTCGATGAGAGGAGATATTTATGGCTGATTTACCCGTGACCATTGTTCTGCCCAACGGCAGCGCCCGTCAGGCGGAAGTGCCGGATGATATCGCCCTGCGCGATATTGTCCCCGAGCTGGTGTCGCTGCTTCAGCTGCCCACGGTTGGCCCGGATGGGCGGCCGATGGGTTATCGGCTGGACAGTAAGGCGTTGGGTCGTGAACTGGGAGAAGAGGAGACTTTAGACGAGGCCGGAGTGCCGCCTGAAGACCGTCTGATCCTGACCGCTGACATCACCGCCGGCGCAGTATCCGTGGAACAAAGCCCGCGCATGCGCCGCCTGCGCGGCGACCACGACCTGATGCAGGAATTAGCCGCTCGCAGTGACCTGATCGAGTTCCGCGCCAAATCTGCCCGGCGCGGCCTGCCCCCGGAGAGATATATTGTCACCTACAAGTGCAAGGGGATTGTGGGCGTGGATCGTATTGGTAAACCGAAATTCGGAAGCCGCCACCAGGTAGAAATATACCTGCACAGCCAGTACCCGCAGCGCTGGCCGGGCATGAAGTGGCTGACCCCTGTCTGGCATCCCAATATTAACCACCTGAACGGCTCGGTCTGTATAGATGCCGCCTGGTGGACCGCCAGCCGCTCGCTGGATCGCCTGGTGATCATGATCGGTGAGATGGTGCAGTACAAGAACTTCCACGATGACCCCACCAAGCCGCCCTTTCCCTGGGATCCGGAGGCCGCCCGCTGGTGCCGGGCTTACCGCGCCAAGCATCCGCAGGTCTTCCCGGTCGATAACCGTGAGTTATTGCGACCGGAACGTGTGAAGATAAAAAAGACGACTGTAAAAACCAAACCGCGTATCAAGCTCATGTGAGCGCTGCAGATATGTTTGTCCTGAGAGGTGTTGTGAGCTGTAATCGAACTCATAAAACATACAGCTTACAGCACGTCTTATGACCCACTCGTGAGGCGTACCCATGGCCAGGGTTGGTTATAGTGTTCAAAAAACAATAGATAAACGGAGGATATAAATGGCAGATTTACCAGTTACCTTAGTACTACCCTCGGGAGGCACCCGGACGGCGGAAGTGCCGGATGATGTGCCTGTCAAGGAATTGATCCCTGAGTTAGCGACCTCGCTCGAGCTGCCCACCACAGGCCCGGATGGACGTCCCATCAGCTACAGGCTGGACAGCAAAGCCTTAGGGCGCGAACTTCAGGAGGATGAAACCCTGGCGGAAGCCGCTGTTCCGCAGGATGACCGTCTGATCCTGACGGCTGACATCACCGCTGGTTGCCTGGATAGTGGTAGATGAGGAAAAGGCCAGGTGGTTCGTCCCGCCAGACAGCCACCTGACCTTCCCGTAAACCTTATTCACATTTTACCATCAGAAAACGATTAGACATGGAAAACCGCTCGATTTCCATCTCCCCCTCAGATATACCCCAGCCGCGCCCGGCTCACATCCCCCACGGGTGTGCCGTTCGCTGGTGCTCCACTGTGGAGAAAGGCGGGATGACGCCCCAGGTATCGGTGTTCGTCTCACAGCGGGCTTTTGTGCGTTTCAGCGCCCATGCTGGGAGCGACCTGCACAATGAGGTCGGCGGATGGTTGGTTGGGAAGTGGTGTGCGGATAAACGATCGGGTGAGCAGTTTGTGGTGGTCGAATTGATCCTACCGGCGCCGCACGTGCGCCACGGTGGGGCATATTTGACTTTTACCCAGGACACCCAGGTGGCGCTTTACGCTCAAAAAGAGCAGCGTTATCCGGGCAAGGACCTGGTGGGTTGGTACCACACACACCCGCGGATGAGCGTCTTCCTGTCGGAGTACGATATCTGGCTGCACCAGAACTTTTTCCCACATCCCTTCCAGGTTGCGCTGGTGATCGAGCCCTACTCTTTGCAGGGCGGTTTCTTCATCCGTCAGGCGGGTGGAGAGCTGGATTTACGCCGCTTTTTTGGGTTTTACGAACTCCACAACCGCACGCACCGCAGTGTGGTGCACTGGCGTAATCTTTTTCCGGATTGTGAAAATAGTTTCCATCACCAGCACGCTTCCGCAGGTGATGGGTCATCCAGATGAAACAAGCTCTGGGGAATGCTTTCGGTGGTGTCACTGCGAGCTTTAGTCCCAGGTTTTTTGGGGAGCACGAAGGACGAAGCAGTCTCTCCCTTTCTATTTGAACAGCGTTTTTTCGCTGTGAGTTTCCTCAAGATGACAACTGAGCAAGTTGATTTTTTACCTGCATTAGTAAATGAAGTAATACCAAGGAGAATAATATGAGTCGTTTGATGAGACTTTTTTACTACGGTGTATTGGGCGCCATCGGGGGTGTGCTGGGCTGGCAGGCCAGCAACCTGCTGGGGCTGTCGTTCACTGGCAATCTATATCTGAACGAGGTCCTGGTCGGCGCCCTGATAGGCTTATTCATAGGTCTGCTGATTGGTTTGGCGGAGGGTATTCTGACCCGCAACCTGGTGCAGGCTGCCAAAGCCGGTCTGTTTGGCGCCGGGATGGGTATCCTGGGTGGTGCCATTGGACTGCCCTTAGCGGAAGGACTTTTTCAGCTGTTGGGCGGCTATGTCTGGTCGCGCGCTTTAGGTTGGGGGGTTTTTGGAGCGTTAATCGGGCTGGCCATCGGCTATACAAGCGGCAGCCAGATGTGGAAGGGCGCCCTGGGTGGATTCCTGGGCGGAGTGCTGGGAGGGGTGCTGCTGGAAAGCTCCCGCAACTGGCTTGGTAACCCGCTGATGGGAAAGGCGGCCGGACTGCTCCTGCTGGGCGCTTCTGTAGGCGTTTTTATCGCCCTGATTGTGTACCTGCTGTCGCGCGCCTGGTTTAAAGTGCTGGACGGCAAGCTGAAGGGTACCGAGTTTATCCTGGATAAGTTCCTGCACGAAAACGGTCCGGCAGCTTTCATCGGCAGCGATGCTCTAAAATCCGATATTGTGCTTCCCGACCCGGATATCGCCCCACAGCACGCTATGCTGAAAGGCGCCGGTAACTATTTTAACTTAAAGGACATGAGCTTGAACGGCACCTTTATCAACAACCGCCGCATCGAGCAGGCTAAGCTAAAAAACAACCAGAAGATCAAGCTGGGCAACACCCAGCTCGAGTACCACGAAAAGAGGTGAGCGATGTTTAAAGGATCGCATATAAATAATTTACACAGGATGTTTATTCTTGTTTTGATGGTGGTTTCCATTTTTTCCCTGACCGGATTCGCTCTGCTTCAGGAAGTTGATCCCGACGGTGTGGGCGCCTCCATCACCCAGGTGGACACCTCCCAGTTCCCCAGGGTGACCGTTTATGTTTCAGTTACGGATGAAAGCGGCGAGCCGGCTGGGGTATCCGTTTCACAAATTGTGCTGCGCGAGAATGGCCAGGTTATGCAGCCCGAAGAGGTCAGCGGAGCGGGGGAAGGCGAGCCGATAACCACCATGCTGGTCATGGATGTCTCGGGCAGCATGAACCACGCCGGTAAACTTCCGGCAGCAAAGAGCGCCGCACGCGCCTATGTCGACCAGTCGAGGCCGCAGGATTACATCGGTCTGGTAGCTCTTAACACCGGGATCGACTACCTGCAGCCGCTTACCAGCAAGCACGAAAAGCTGCATGAGGCCATTGAGGGTTTGAAGGCGGACAAGGATACCGCCATGTACGATGCGCTGGCCAGGTCGATCGAGTACCTGGAAGCCGTCCAGGGCAGGGTGGCCATCATCGCCTTGACAGATGGGCTGGACAACCGCAGCAAGATTTCGCCCCAGGAGGTGATTGAGCGCATCGGTCCGGAAGGGCTGTCGATTTCGACCATCGGGCTGGGGGAACCCTCCCACAGCACCAGCGCGCTGTCGGCTTTGAACGAGCCCGCCCTGCGCGCTTTCTCGGAGCAGGCTGGCGGAGTGTATGGCTATGCAAACGATGCAGAGTCACTGAAGGCGCTCTACGAGCTGTATGGCAGAGCCTTGCAGAGCGAATATGCCATCACGTACACCTCACCCTCAGAGCTGCGCGATGGGGTCAATCGTTCGCTCACCGTCTCAATTGAGGATGCCGGCGCTGCTGCCGGCCCTTTGGGTGCGGGCACCACGTCCCAAAATGAATCCGGGTCTGGTTCTCAAGATGCACAGGGCAAGTACAACCCGGGCGGATTGGTGCCGGAGGTGGCCGAGCCGGCTTCGTGGAGCCTGTTTGCCATCCTGCTGGTGGGGTTGCTGCTTCTGCTGCTGGTGCCGACTATCATCGTGTTGATCATCCGCTTTTTTCGCGGCAGAAAACAGGGCAAAGTGAAAATCAAGCAGAGTTCGAGCTCCAAGCGCGCAAAGGTGAAGTTAAAGAGTTGAGAGAATAAAATGAATTGCCAAAGACGTGCGATGCACCTATAAGGTGCGTTGCACGTTGGTACTTGATATTTGGGTAGGGAAAACGGATATGGCGATTGACAGGTGACACGAATTGTTTATTAATATGATTTTGATCACCCACACGTGCAAGTGATGATGTACTTATGGAGACATTGCTATGACCGAGAGTAGAACACAAATATTACTTACACCAGAACAATATATTGAATTGGCAGAAATTGCCGAGCGTGAAAAATGCAGCATAGGGGACTTAATCCGGGAAATCATCCAGGATGGGATCGACCAACGCGAGCAGCAATATGCTGTGGATATTGAAGCTCGAATTCAAGCCTTGGAAGCAGCTCGTCAGGTACGGAACATCGTACTGAGTGATCGAGAGGGAATGCCTCTGAGACAAAATACCGCTACTCAAATCGAAGAACTTCGGAAAACTCGAGACAGTTAGATCATCGATCGTGATATTTGAATCCGGTTTATTGTTCCTGATGGCTTTAAAATCCTGCGAAAGAGTATCCATTAGTTCACCTACCGTTGTGCTTCCCAGCGCCTGGCGTCTTAAAAGGACATTGTGATTTACCTTGTAACGATTTGAACGCCCTTCCTTTTCTATTTGGAGATAACCTTCGATCTGCAAGTCTTTGATGATGCGCCGCACGAACCGCTCAATGACACCCAGTTTTTCAGCCATCTGGCGCACGGTCACCAGGTTGTCTCTGTTGATTAGGAGCAGCGCCATTGTGTGGTTGCTGATGAAGTTCCATTTAGACAAGGCTTGTTTCCTCTTTATTATTGGTTTCCTTGACAAATAAGATAAATTGGATATAATTTACATGAATACTAAATCATGAAAATTGTAGCACAAAGTTTAGGACACGAATAGATCAAAGCCAAACTGACCAAATCATCGATATACGGGTCAGTTATATTTTTTAATTGGAGGAAACGGGATGTTAGACAAGAAGTTGATCACAAATCTTAAAACTCAAATTAAGGGTTCTATCATCGCGCCCGGTGAAGACGGTTATGAACATGGTCGCGCTGCCTGGAACCTTACTGTCGACCAGCATCCAGCGCTGGTTGTAATCCCGCAGAATGCCGCGGATATCGCCGCGGCCGTATTGTTCGCCTCGAACAACGGTCTGGGTGTGGCTGCCCAATCTACGGGTCACGGCATCGGCCGCCCGGCGGATGCCTGCCTGCTGATCCGCACCTCAAATCTGGGTGATGTCGAAGTAAATGCAGAAGAACAGACCGCTTATGTGGAATCAGGTGCCAATTGGGGCAAGGTGCTGGCAGAAACACAGACCGCTGGCCTGGCGCCGCTGCTGGGCTCTTCACCCGAGGTCGGAGTGGCCGGCTATACCCTGGGCGGCGGCTTCGGTTGGCTGGGACGTAAGTACGGCCTGGCGCTTGACAGTGTAAACTATTTCGATGCGGTCACCGCTGACGGCCAGGTGCTTCGAGTTTCGGTGAACGAAAATCCAGACCTTTTCTGGGCTATGCGCGGCGGCGGTGGGGGATTTGCAGTGCTGGTTGGCATGGAAATCCGCCTTTATCCGGTTGAAACAGTCTACGCAGGAAACCTGTTTTACAGCCCCCAGGACGCTAAACAGGTTTTCGCACGCTACAGGGAGTGGATAAAAAACGCCCCCGACGAACTTACGTCCTCAATTGTTTTGATGAACTACCCCCCACTAGACATGGTTCCTGAGATCTTCAGAGGTAAATCATTCGTTATTATACGCGGCTGCTGGTGTGGGGATCCGGTTCAGGGAGATAAACTGCTCTCGTATTGGCGGGAGTGGAAACAGCCGCTGCACGATTTTTGGGGGCAGATCCCATTCAGCCAGGCGGCCACAATCAGTAGCGACCCGGTTGATCCGATGCCCAGTTACTTCAACGGGGCATGGATGAGTGACCTAGGGGATGGAGCAGTGGATAACATCATTGATAGCACCCTGCCCAAAGGAGGACCACCTTCATTGGTGTTTGTAGAGGTACGCCATGCTGGCGGGGCAGTCTCGCGTTTGGATGCCGACGTTAACGCTTACAGCCATCGCGAATCTGAGCTTCTGCTTGAAATTGTTGGGCTTGCGCCGACCCCGGAAGCGTTTCAGAATATTGAGGCTTATATCTCTGCCATGTTGGGAGAACTGAGTCCGCACCTGACCGGTGATGTATATATGAATTTCCTGGAGGGAGACCGGGTTGAAAAGCACGTCAGGGATGCCTATCCGCCCCATAAATTCCAGCGCTTGCAGCAGATCAAGGAGCGTTACGACTCGGGGAATATGTTCCGCTTTGGATTTGGTATTGACCCATAAGAATATGGGATAGGGGATATTGGAGAAGGATCGAAAGAACGAAAACCTGCGCGAACTTATGTTGACCTGTGTGGAATTTCTGGTAAATTTGCCTGGAATTAACTTTGCACACCAACATGATGGGGAGTATCAATGTTCGTTAAGCGTTTTCAGCTCGGATTGATCCACACTGCTGTCGCAATGACCCTGGTGCCGATCAACAGCACCCTTAACCGGGTGATGATCAAGGAACTGGCTGTGTCTGCCACGCTGGTGGCTGTGCTGGCTTCGCTGCCGTACCTGTTCTCACCCATCCAGGTGGCGATCGGCTCGTTCTCCGACCGGCACCCGCTGTTTGGTTGGCGGCGTTCGCCTTATATCCTGCTGGGATTGCTGCTGTGTGTATTCGGAGTGATGTTGGCGCCGCAGGCTGCTTTCCTTTTAGGGGAGCGTTCTCTTGCGGGTTTGGGGTTAGCGGTCCTGGCATTTGGTGCCTGGGGTATGGGTTACAACCTGGCCGCAGTGTGCTACCTATCGCTGGCTTCGGAGTTGTCCGGCGAAGCCGGCCGCAGCCGCACGATCGCCGTGATGTGGTTTATGATGATTGTGGGCATCATCCTGACCGCCGTCGGTTTGAGCTACCTTGTTGATCCGTACACAGCCGGCGCGCTGAAACGTGCTTTCTGGATCGTTGGATTGGGGGCGTTGGTTCTGGGTCTGCTGGGATTGGTGCGGTTGGAGCCGCGTTCGGTAGAAATAAAGAGCACGGGGGATGAATTGTCCTGGTTGGCTATGGCACGCCTCATAAAAGGCAACCCCCAGGCGGCGTTTTTCTTCTGGTATCTGATCATTTTGCTGGCGGCCCTGTTGGGACAGGATATCCTATTGGAACCGTATGCAGCTGAGGCTTTCGGCATGACAGTACGCGAGACCACTCGCATAACTTCACTGTGGGGCGGCATGGTACTGTTGGCCTTTATCGTGGCCGGAACGCTGGATGGAAAACTGGCCAAGAAGACCGTCGCGCGCCTGGGTGGTTGGAGCGCGGTATTAGGATTTGGATTGATAGCTATCAGCGGGCTTTTAAGCAATTTATGTTTATTCTATTCTGGTATCGTGCTGCTGGGATTCGGGACCGGTTTATCGACAGTCTCCAACCTGGGGATCATGCTGGATATGACCATAGCCGGCAGTGTGGGGCTGTTTATCGGGGTGTGGGGTATGGCCAGCGCCATCTCACGCCTGTTGGGTTCTGTGTTGGGCGGCGCCGTGCGGGATGTGATCACCCAAATTTCTCAAAGCCCGCTTGCCGGATATATTGTGGTGTTCGCCATCGAAGGGTGCTTTCTATTGGTATCGCTAATAATGCTGCGCAAAGTGAATGTGCTGGCCTTCCACGAGGATTCCGGAGATGGACCATCGATGATGGAAAAAACCGCCATCGCGGGGGATGTGTAGGTAAAATTCAGGGGGCTGGTGAGTAATAAGTTTGACCGGGCGGGATTCTGAGGGATCGATTAGCGCCTCTTTTGCTTAATAAACGCCAGTATACGTTGAAAATCTTAGGTGTTGTATGGATTTATGCAGGATAATGGTATCGTGAAACCTTTGTTGAGTTCATGCGTATATAATTAAAGAGCACGCATCAGGCATTAATTGTGTTCATCGAGTGAAAAACGGAGGATTGAAAAATGGATTACGGTAAGGTTTTAGGACGCGCCTGGCAGATTACCTGGCGCTGGAAGGTGTTGTGGATTCTGGGCTTCCTGGCGGGTCTTGGAAGCGGTGGGGGTGGCGGTACCGGAAACACTGGCTACACCGGCAACATGGAGGAATACAGCGGTAATTTAGAGCAATTTGGTATCGGACCCTGGGAATCTTTCGCTGATGTTCAAGGGTTTATAGCTCCGATTATCGGCATTATTATTTTGATATGTTGTGTATTTCTTTTACTCGGCATCGCTTTGTGGGTGGTCTCCGTGATCGCCCGCGGCGGTTTGATCGCCGGCGTTCAGCAGGTTGAGGATGAGGGCAAAACCACATTCCGTACTGCCTGGGTTGCAGGAAGACGTAAGTTCTGGACTCTGTTTGGACTGGGAATCCTTGCCGCGCTGCCAATGATCGTGGTTGGTTTAATCCTGGCATTGGGTGTAGCGGCTGGTATTGCTGCTGGAGTTGGCATGCTGGAAGTGGAGGAATGGCTGGGTATATCGACCATAATCATTACCGCCATTGTTGGATTAGGTTTAATCTGCTGCGGTTTGTTTGTAGTTGGGATCGTCCTGGAGCAGATCCGGGTGTACGGCGAGCGAGCGGCAATTATTGAGGATCTGGGCTGGATTGACGCTTTCAAGCGCGGTTGGCAGGTTTTGAAGGAAAACCTGGGTGCTACCATCATTTTCTGGATCCTGTTTGCTGCGCTGGGCGTAGTCCTGATGATCATAATGTTTGTGGCCATGCTTGGATTGGCTGTGCCAGCCTTTATCGGCATAGCTTTGTTGGAGCCGCAAACCTGGATGATCGTGCCGGGAGTATGTTTGGGATTGTTGTTTATTATCTTCATAGCTGTCGCAAAGAGTGTGATTACAACTTACATTTCCTCAAGCTGGACACTGGCTTACAGGGAGATGACAATTGTGGAGCCAGACGAGTTAGAGGCTGTGAATAGCGTATAGCGAAATCCTAACAATTATTCACTTAGATCATACAGCCCTCAAAGAATATTTATTATCTTCGAGGGCTGTGGTTTTTTGGTCTTCCCCAATTGAGCCTTAAATTCAAATATGATCACTTCTTTTGAAGAGAGGATATTGAGGACTCAGTTTGTTTTAATACACTTTTGGGTGCTCTGTGGTTAAATAAGGTTTGTGGATCATACAAACAAGAATGGTGAGTGGCTGAAGCTGAGTCAGGCAGCTGAGGTATTGGGAGTACACCCCAGCACGGTGCGTAAATGGTCGGACCAGGGTGTGCTGCCTGTGCACCTGACTAAAGGCAGTCACCGCCGCTACCGCAGAGGGGAGCTTGAACTGTGGAAACAAGCACAGCGGGCGGATGAACCGGTCGAGGTTGATCTTGTGGTTCAGAGCGCGCTGCGCACCACACGCATCCAGGTAAGCGAGGGTAAGCTGGAGGCCGAAAGCTGGTATGCCAAGCTGGATGACGAAGCGCGCCGCAAATACCGCGAGAGCGGGCGCAGTTTGCTGCAGGGTCTGATGAAGTATTTGGCTTCCGAGGACCAGGCAGGCATCGCGGAAGCGGAAGCCCTGGGCTATGATTATGGCTCACGCGGCCGGCGCTATGGGCTGGACAGCGTTGAGGCCACGCATGCTTTCCTATTCTTTCGCAACCAGCTCATGGAAGCCATGCTGAGTGTATACGAAGCTGCCGCGGTGCGTTCACCAAATGTGTGGAGTGATATGTTCCGCAAAATCAACACTTTCACAGATCGAATTTTAATCACAATAATGAAAACGTACGAGTCTTACGGGAGCGGGCGTTATTAATTCCAAAGAGATTTAGACGTGGTTGAAATTACTTTATTTTTTAAGGTGACCCTATGCTGGAAAATCAAACCCTAAAACCAGGTTCTGTACTTGATATCCCAATAATCTCACGCACACGACGCAACCATGGATTGGAGCATGCCACGCTGCATATTCTGGCGCAGCGTTTCCCTGGTAAATCGATGGCAGGTCACTCCAATCCGGAAGGTTTCTGGATATTTGGAGACCTGGACACCCAGGAAGTGCGCTCGGCGGTTGAACGGGCGCTGGATAGGCTGAGAGCTGGTGAAAACCACCTGGCCGTCCACCCCAACTGCGGGACGAATATCGTGGTGTCAGGTGTGACCGCCGGATTGGCTGCTGCTTTGGTGATGTTCAGCGCTGGCAAGGACAGGCGCGAGAGGCTCGAGCGTTTACCTCTGGCGGTTACGCTGGCGACCTTCGCGCTGGCGGCTGCCCAGCCGCTTGGAAACGCCCTCCAGGCGCGCGTAACCACTTCCGGCGAGCCAGGTGATCTGCAGGTGGTTGACGTGATCCCTGCCGAAAGGGGACGGGTCAAAGCCCACCGCGTGATCACGGAAGGATAAGGATGGACCAGGATCAGCCCAGCGTATACATTTTGCACGGGGGGGATGAATTCGCCATCGCCCAGGATATCGCCAATATGGAAGCAAAATTTGGCGATCAGGCATTACGGGAAGCCAATACAACCCGTCTGGATGGCCGCACTTTCAACCAGGAAGACCTGATTCCAGCCGTGAGTCCCATGCCGTTTCTTGCGGACCGGCGTATTGTGATCCTTGAAGACTATGTGAAACGCCTGGAGAAGTCCGCGGACAGTACTAAAGAAGGATCACAGAAATTAAAAGAAGACCGCCGCCAATTTCTGGATAAATTGGAAAAGGTGCCTCCTACCACAGCCCTGGTGCTGGTAGAACACCGATTACTGCCCGAGCAGGGTGATGGGCGCAGCCGGTATACTCACTGGCTTTTAAAATGGGCCAGGGAATTCCCAGAACGAACATATGTGAAAGCATTTTCGCTCCCGGGAAACAAGATGAATAAATGGATAATGGATAGAGCTGCTGAGGGTGGAGGCCAGTTTTCGCCGCAGGCAGCCGCCGCGCTGGTTGAACTGGTTGCGGACGATACTCGCCTGGCTGATCAGGAGATCAGAAAATTGCTTGATTATGTTGATTGTGCACGTCCCGTTCAGCCAGCTGATGTCGTACTGCTGACGGTAGACTCCAGCCAGGCCAAAATTTTTGCCATGGTGGATGCGATGGGAGCACGACAGGGAGAGAATGCGATTTCTATCCTCAAGCGCTTACTGGAACAGGTGGAGCACGCCTATATCTTTTCGATGGTCGTGCGCCAGTTCCGTTTTTTACTGCTCGTGCGAGAAATTTTAGACGGGGGCGGGGGGAAGATGGAGATCGGTGAGCAGCTGCGGTTTTTGCAGCGAGGGAATAGACCTGTTCCGGATTGGATGGCGGGAAAGTTGATCAATCAGGCCAAGCGTTTTACGCTCGACGAATTGGAGCATGTTTATCAGCGTCTGTTGTGTATTGATGAGGACCTGAAGCGCGGATTAACGACAGTCGATCTTGCTCTGGAGATTTTTGTAAGCGAAATTACGAGTTAGCCCCGTTTCCGTTTGATTTACCGTTGACGCCAATCCAGAAATGGTTGGGGAGGATCGTGCGGTTGG
Source organism: uncultured Chloroflexia bacterium (assembly GCA_963753725.1). Taxonomy (GTDB): domain Bacteria; phylum Chloroflexota; class Anaerolineae; order Anaerolineales; family UBA4823; genus CAVWDI01. The sequence goes on from CAVWDI010000035.1 coordinate 49,742, forward strand.
AGCGGATTTCTACACTGCCCGCCATAACCACTTCCTCTTCTTTGCTCTTTTCTTTGTGGACAGGTTTTCCGTTCCCATTGCGGCCGTTGCTTTTCCCATTGCCGTTTAACGGCAGCATACTGGGATGTACGAAACAAAGGGTGGGGTGGGCGCCGTACTTGTTCTGATAGTATTTCGCCGCGCGTGCGACCTTGGCGGTCATCACCATACTGGGGTCGTTATCAAACCAAAGCATACCAACATTCATCAGATAATCCCTCCGGATTTTTATTCCATATTAATAATTGCAACTTTTGTACCTGAAAACACGGGCTGCCGTTCAATACGCCCGTTGGGCTGAATTTGCCTTTTTGAGATTATGACCGAGACATAAAGCGAACACATGTTCTAATTATAGCGGCACAAATGTTCTGTGTCAAGGATAAATTTTTTCTTCTTTGGAGTTCTATTACCGGGATATAGACCAGAAGCTGACCGATTCGATGTGATAGGTTTGCGGGAACATGTCGAAGGGAGTGATTTGTTTCAGTTTATAACCCCCGCCGGTTAATCGTTTAGCATCTCTGGATAATGTAGCCGGGTCGCAGGAAATATATACCAGGAAGGGCGCTTTCATTTTCAGCAGTCCATCCATTGCCTGCGGGCTGATGCCGCTGCGCGGAGGATCGACCAGGATGATATCCGGCTGCAGCTCAAGCTGCGGCAGAACCTGTTCAACTTTGGCCTGGTACAGGTCGACCGTCTCGAATTCATCCAGGTTAACCACAAAATCGTCCGCTGCGCTGGGGGATGATTCGACTCCCACCACGTGTCCCACAAGTGGCGCCAGAAAAGCGCTGAACAGCCCAACGCCGCAGTAAAGGTCCAGAAGGATGTTATCTTTGCTCAAATCGATGTACATTGGGAGTGTCTCAATAATAAACTCCACCAATGAAGCAGCCATCTGAGTATTGACCTGGAAAAATGACCCTGCTGAAACGCGCAGCGATCGTCCTGATATTTCCACCCATATTTCCTGGCTCCCCGCCAGCACTAAAGAACCGCCAGGGCTGAGGTGCACAACCGAAACGGGCAGTTCTTCGATGCGCATCTCGGGAGCGGCCAGCTCGGCGCTCTCAATTGTCAGCTGTATATCCTCCCCGCTTCCCAATCTTAAACCTACCCGCTCCACATCCGGGATAGATTCGAAGTCCAACAAGGGCCAAATCGCATTCAGCGGCGCTTCAGGCAGGTGGCATTCACGGATAGCGAGCGCCTCATTTGAGCGCGGTTTTAGATATCCAATTTCGCCTTGCTGGGTGAGGTGAAACTGGACATGGTTGCGGTACAGGTTCTGCTGAATAGACGGTACTGTTGGATTAACGGGTGGATCAATCAGCCCGCCGATGCGTTCGAGCTGTTCGGTCACGATACCTGTTTTTGCATCCAATTGGTCCTCATACGTCATGTGCTGGTAGTGGCAGCCGCCGCATGTTCCGAAATGCGTGCACAGCGGCGTTATGCGATTGGAGGCGGGTTTGAGCACTTCCAGCAGTTCGGCGCGCGCAAAACCGCGTTTGCTCTCAACCAATCGCACAGCGGCACTTTCGCCCGGAATTAAAAAGGGCACGAAAACAGCGCGCTTGTCCGGCAGGCGTCCCATCGCCTCCCCGCCGTAAACCATCTTGTTTGCTTGAATGATAAAAGTTTCTGTTTCAGACATAAAAGTTTCACTCACGCCTCGATAAATTCATCGATAGCCGTCAGAAGTATATCTAAATCCTCCATCCGGGTTTCTCCCATATGGGCGATGCGGAAGGTCTCATTTTTTAGCACGCCGTATCCATTTGCGATGCGCATACCGCGTTCAAGCAGGAACCGGTTCAGGTCTTGGAAATCCAGATCCAGCAGGTTTTTGAGAGTCGTTACGGTTTGCGAACGGAATCCATCTTGAGCGAACAGATCGAAACCGCGTTTTAACGCCCATGAGTGTATGCGTTTCGCCATCGCGGAATGGCGGGCGAAACGTTCCTCCAGCCCCTCCTTCAAGATGCGGTCGAGTTGGGCATCCAGCGCATTAATCAGTGAGATAGCTGGGGTAGCCGGGGTCGAGTTTTTCAGGCGGTGCTTTTCCATTCGCAGCAGGTCAAAATACCAGCCTCGATGCGGCACTTCTTCGGCACGCCTCATTGCCCGATCAGAAACAGCCGCAAGCGCCAATCCTGGCGGGAGTGCCAGGCATTTTTGGGACGAAGTCAGCACCATGTCCAGCCCCCAGGCGTCGGTCTCTATTTTTGTGCCGCCCAGCGAGGACACCGCATCGATACATATAAGGGTATCCGGGTCGGCTGCACGAACTGCTTTGGCAATTTCCTCAACCGGGTTCTGCAGACCGGTGGAGGTCTCGTTGTGCACCAGCGTGATAATATCGTAAGGTTTATCCCGCAGCTTTTCAGCCACCTGCTCCGGCGTTACCGGCTGCCCCCAGGGAACTTCGAGTTTCTCGGCTTGAAGTCCGTTGCTCACCGCCACATCATACCAGCGCGATCCGAAAGCGCCGTTGACGCACGACAATATATTTTCTCGAGATAAGTTCCTGACTGCGGCTTCCTGCAGCCCGGTGCCTGAACTGGCAAACAGGAACACTCGCCCCTGCGTGTAAAATAATCTTTGCGCTTTTTCAATGGCGCCATGGAAGGACGCTTCAAATTCAGGACTGCGGTGGGGAAGCATGGGCTGCGTTTGTGCGTTTAATATATCGGGGTCCACATCCACCGGACCGGGCACGAACATATGGGGCATGGTTGACTCCAGTTAGAAGTGTAAAAAACCAATGGTATACAGCAAAAAAAGGTAAATAACTGTAAGGTTATTTTACCAACAGCGGTTGGATATGGGTTCAGCAATATTAAGGTGAGCAGGGGCGCAGCCTGCTATAATTGTTTTTATGCTCAAGTTCATTTCCCTATTGTGTTTGATATTGGCGGCGTGCAGCATACCTGTTTACCAGCCGGCGCCGGAATACAGCACGCCGGTCAGCTCGCCAACAGAACGAATACTACATTTCACACCTACTTCCGTCGAGACCGAAGAAGTACAAGACACGCTCACGCCCACACTCGAACCAACATCAACGCCTGAGCCCGAACCGGAACCTGAAACGCCTTTTGAAGTAAAAATTCACCCGGACGGCCCTCTATATGTTGGGGATTGGGTCAGTCTGGAAGTGATCGACGATTCCGGAGATGTATTGGCGGGCAGGAGTATCGATGTTAGAGGTGGGGAGGCGGGTGCGCTTCTGGTTGAAGGGGAGGGTTTTTCGCCATTTGGTGTCGGCGGTCGAACCCAGGCGACATTGATGTGGGCATGGGATACCACTGGTCTGGAGGCAGGTTCGCACCAGCTGCATCTATCCGTCCAACCTGACGGTTACGAATGGACAGAGACCATAACGCTTAACTCCCGGGACGAGATGCCATCCATAGAGCGTGATGCGCATTGGGTGCAAGCTGAAAGTGATTGCTGTGTTGTGCACTACATCAGCGGCACGGCAGCTGAAAGGGATGTGGACGAGTTATTGAGAATAGTCGACGAACACGTGGCGCAGGTCGGCCAGCAGCTGGGTTATGAACTGGAGCAGCCGCTCTCGTTCACATTTTTCCCGCGCGTTCTGGGTCATGGCGGTTTCGCCCAAGAGGATATTTCGGTCGCTTACCTGGACCGCAACTACGCTGGCAGTAATCCGGAAATCGTCCTGCATCACGAAATTGTGCACGCGCTGGATGCCAGGATCGGCGCTGAACTGCGCCCAACGATTTTAAGCGAGGGCCTGGCGGTCTATTTGAGCGGCGGTCATTTTAAACAAGAGCCGCTGTTAGCGCGCGCAGCTGCCCTGCTGGAAGCGCAGCCGGGATGTGCGCAGGCCGACGTCTGGACGAGCGATTCGGGTCAGGAGGCCTGTGCACTGGATTTGTACCTCCCTTTTAATCAATTATTGGACGATTTCTATTTTGAGCAGCATGAAATCGGATATCTGCAGGCAGCCGCCCTGGTTGAATTTATTGTCGAAACCTGGGGTTGGGAGGCTTTCTCGGCTTTCTATCGTGATATTCATCTAGTCAAGGATGCCCCCCGGGATTCCGAGCTGGAAGATGGCAGCCATGCATTGGCGATCGACACGGCTTTGCGGGACCATTTCGACATTTCTGTTGGGGAACTGGAGGGGATGTACCTCGAGGCGCTGCAGGCAATTTGGCTGACCTCCGAGCACGTTCTGGATGTACGCAGTTCAGTAGCGTTTTATGAGACTGTACGCCGCTACCAGAACCTGCTGGACCCCTCAGCTTTTTTCCTGACCGCCTGGCTGCCCGACAATACACACATGCGCGAGCGCGGTATTGTGGCGGATTATTTGCGCCACCCGGTGGATGCAGAAAACCTGGCTTTGGAGGTGATGCTGGTCACAGCGGATGATTATTTGACGGTTGATGAATACCAGCCAGCGGGTGAAATTCTGACCGGGGTGAATGCAGTTCTGGAAGCCCTTGAAAACGATGAACCACAGCCATTTACCGCCAGCAAGCTGGCGCAGGATTACCTGCAAGTTGTTTTGTCCCTGGGTGATGCCGGTTACGATCCGTATAAGGTCTCTATATCTGAAAATCAAGCCCGGGCGTTTGTTAAGCGATCCGGGGCTGAACCATCAGAAATAGATATAGTCCAATCCCTGGTTATGATCCGAACACATGCGGGATGGTCGTTTATTTCAGAGGCTGGGAATTAATTCACCCGGCTGCTGGTTTCAGTTATTTACACACGAACCCAAAATCGGTCCAGATGTTCTCCAGGGGTCCGTAGCACCAAAAGTTGAGCGTATCAATTACATACACGCTGCCAACCAGCAGGCATAACATAACAATCAAACAGCCGCAGCCGACATATAATCCGGTACTTGATTTTGGAGGCGCTTCTTCATGTAAAGGGGGCGGCTCACTGGGTACCATTTCGGGTTCGACTGGTAAACTGGAAATTGGTTCCGGTTGTACCACAGGCTGGGGCGCTAGATCTTCTGCAGGCGGGGGCACGGGCGGCGTTTCGTCAATTTCTACGGGCGGGAGAGGTGCCGCTACCGGATCACTGATCATTGTCGCATCCTGGCCGGGCTGGTATTCTTCGAAAACGAAACTCACATTTTCCGCGAAGAGTACCATCTCGCCTGGTTTTAACAAATGTGGTCCTATCAAACGTTGGCCGTTGACAAATGTACCGTTCGTCGATCCTAAATCTTCAATTACATAGCCGCCTGCCTGAGCGAGCAAGCGGGCATGAACGCGCGAAATTTCGGGATCTTTGATGGAGATACCGTTGCCAGGATCGCGCCCGATCTTTATCTCATCCCCGGAGAGCTCGTATGTCTTTCCTGGAGCGGGTCCTGAACGCATTAATAGTTGATAGGTTACCGCATTCATAAAATCCTCCTCGGATTATTAAGAGGTAATATGCTGTGCTTGGAATTCTCTGTAATGATTTTCGTTTCTGGTTCGATTTGGACCATGGACGGGTATAGTGTACTGAGATTTTAGTCGTCTGTCAAACGACATGAATAGGTAATTTTACCGGTTTTCCAAAGGTTTGTAGATCATTTCGTAGTCTAAAGCCCTTCCAAAAGATTCGGTTACAACGTTCATCACTGTATCCAGGCTGGGTATTGGATCCAGCAAATCTGCCAGGCAGGTGACAGTGTAATCTCCCAGCCCGCAGCCTACAATACCCTCCCAGTAAGACATATCCGGGTCTATATTGAGCGCAAAGCCGTGTCTGGAGATACCTTTCACATCTACTTTCAATCCAATTGCGGCGATTTTTGCCGGGGCGCTGCGCAGTTCTGGTGGACAGTGTGTACAACGCGAGGGTACGTGCGGCTGCACCCACACTCCGGTCAGACCATCTAGCTGCCCGCTGATCAAACCCATTTTTGCCAGGGCTGAGATAAGGCTGTTCTCCAGCTTGCGTATATATCCCACATAATCCGCCTGAGGCATACGCGTCGATTCTTCCCCTGCGGTTCGCTCTGGATTTTGGACCACCAATCCATCTGTCCCCAGCGGGATAAGCGGGTACCCCACTAGCTGCCCTGGACCATGATAGGTTACATCCCCGCCGCGATCCACCCAATGTACGCTGATCTCTCTGCGGGTTAATTCTTCATCATCCCAAAGCAGGTTGTCCACATCTCCACGCCGCCCAAATGTGTACGTGTGAGGGTGCTGCAGCAGCAGCAAAGTGGGCGGGCGTTCGCCTGAGGCGATCTCTGCCGCCAGGCGCTGCTGGAGCTTCCAGGCCTGGTCGTAGGGTACGGTCCCCAGTTTATGTACTGCGCAGTAGGAGCCCATATGCCCTTAAATCCTATTCATCAATCAGCAGCAGGGGCTGGGCTTCTAAATCTGTCTGCTGCTTCCCGGCCAGCAAGTGGTGGAAGTTCAAATAGATCAATGCGACGGTAATGATGGTCTGGGAGATCACAGTAGACCATGCTGCGCCAACAATTCCAATATAGTAAATTCCAATAAAGTTCAGCGTGATATTAAACAGCACGCCCACCACCAGCACCCACATTGCTTTACTCTCAATATGCAGCGCGTTTGAGTAGAACAGGCATATAACGCCCATAAATAAAAAGGGTACGCTCAAGAACAGCACCCTGACGATTTAAGTCGTCTCAGAGTATGCCTCACCAAAGATTATCGAAACCGCCAGGTCGGCAGTTATCAATACCAGGATTGTCAATAAAATTCCAAAGATCCCCGTTACCAGGAGCAGCTTTTGAAAGAGATTTTTTGCTTGGCTCCAATTCTGGTGAACGATCAGACCGGCGCTGATAGGGAAGAAGACCATCGGAATCGGACGGATGACAAATTGTGAAACCTCGAATAACTTTGCGCCGGTTGTGTAGGTTGCGACCGTTGAGTAGGAGCGCATATAACCGAGCATCAGGGTATCGATATTCAATTGAACGGATGAAAGGAATGTGATGATAAAGAAGGGGAATGAGATACGCAGGATTTTTATGAAGACCGTGCGGTTCCAATACAGATAAAAGCGCCCATCTTTAACCCACACCATCAGGAGCGAGAATATGATCAGAAACAGATTGGACAGGATAAAGCATACAAGTATAAGGTTGAGGGATACGTTAAACCTGGTGACTATCAGGATTAACCATAAAAGCAGGATTTTGGCGCTGATGTGGGTGATTGCTCTGTAAATTACCTGTCGTAATCCGAGGAAGAACAGGCTGACAGTGAAGTATAGATCCTCCAGAAAGACATATATAGAGGTAAGGATTACGGTCTCAAGGATATCCGGTTTGGTCAGGTATACAAAACCATTCAGGATAAAAAAGAAGATAACCTGCAGAAACAGGCGCAGCGAAAAAACCCGCGAAAACGATTTGAGCGCCTGCTGTGGTTTCTCGGATACCTCTCTAATTAAATATTGAGCGGTTCCCATGGATGTAAAAAGAGCGAAGAATGTTGCCAGCGAGGCTGCAAACAGGAATGCCCCCATCTCGTCCTTGGTTAAAAAACGCACCAGGATGGTAATGATGATATAGCCGACAAGTTTGACAAAAAATTGAGTGCCGGTAGCCAGGACGAGGTCAGTTCTGATCTTTTTGCTGTCCATAGTTGGATCTATATTAAAAACTAACGCTTGAAATTATCTGCTGCTCGATGAAAATAGCTGGTCGATACAATTTTTGGTAAGTGGCATGATTATAAAGTATAAAACCACGTCAAAAAATTTAATTCTCCTGGGAGTTCTGCTTCGTTTTTTTGATAATTTTCTCTAAAAGATTTCCCTAAGAAATACAACATTGTGTTCTTACGCCCGGTTAACGTATCGCTTATTTGATTCCTACACAGGCGGCGTATACTATTTATGTAGAATATAAAATGGAGAAATGTTTATGGATTTAGAAAAATATACGCAGAAATCGCAGAACGCGATATTAGACGCACAGCGGCTGGCGCAGGACTATAACCACCAGTCGATCGAACCCACTCATCTATTACTGGCGTTGTTAAAACAGGATGATGGGGTTGTACCCGCGCTGGTGACAAAAGTTTCCGGCAGCGTGGTCGCCTTACGCCAGGAGTTAATAGACGAATTAGAAAATAGACCCAGGGTTTATGGCGGGGATACCCAGATGGGTTTGGCGCGCAGCACCTCTGATGTGCTTGCGGCCTCCGAACGTTATGCCAAAGGTATGGGGGATGACTACACTTCCACCGAACACCTGCTGTTGGGTTTGACCGAGAGTAATGAAGGAAAACGTCTCAGCCAGTACGGCCTTACAAAGGACGCCATCCTGAAAGCGCTTACCAGCATTCGCGGCACCCAGCGGGTTACTTCACAAACGCCGGAGGATACCTACCAGGCATTGGAGAAATACGGCCGCGACCTGACTGCGGCTGCACGCCAGGGAAAACTGGATCCGGTCATCGGCAGAGACGAGGAGATCAGGCGGGTAGTGCAGATTCTTTCGCGCCGCACGAAGAACAACCCGGCGTTAATTGGCGATCCTGGGGTAGGGAAGACCGCTATTGTGGAGGGTTTAGCCCAGCGCATCGTCAGCGGAGATGTACCAGAAGGATTAAAACGTAAACGCCTGGTGCAGCTGGACATGGGCGCCCTGGTTGCAGGGGCCAAATACCGCGGCGAATTTGAAGAGCGTTTGAAAGCTGTGCTGGAAGAGATCACCAATGCGGCTGGGGAGATTTTATTGTTTGTCGATGAAATGCACACTGTCGTGGGCGCTGGAAAGGCGGAAGGCGCAATGGATGCCGGTAATATGCTCAAACCCATGCTGGCGCGCGGCGAACTGCATATGATCGGCGCTACCACGCTGGATGAATACCGGCAGCATATTGAAAAAGACCCGGCATTAGAACGGCGTTTTCAACCGGTTCTGGTCAAGGAGCCTAGTGTTGAGGATACCGTCAGTATACTGCGTGGGTTAAAAGAGCGTTACGAAGTGCATCACGGCGTCAGGATCACAGATCCGGCTGTGATCGCAGCCGCAGCCCTTTCTGACCGGTACATTTCAGACCGCCAGTTACCCGACAAAGCCATTGACCTGATCGATGAAGCGGCTGCACGCTTGCGCACCGAGATCGAACTCCAAGCCGCAGGAAGTCGACGAAGTCGACCGGCACATGCTGCAGTTGGAGATAGAACGACAGGCATTGCAAAAGGAGAAAGACAACGCTTCCAGGGAGCGCCTCGAACGTATCGAAAAAGAACTGGCCGATCTGTCCGAGCGCTCTGACCAGCTGCATGCCCGCTGGGGTACGGAAAAAGATGCCATCAGCGAGATGCAGAGAGTCAAGGAACAGATCGAGCAGACCCGCATGGGAATGGAGCGTGCCGAGCGGGGCAATCAATTGGAAGAAGCCGCTCGCCTGCGCTACGGTACCCTGCGCGAACTGGAAGACGAATTAGCCGAGAAAGAGGCACGTTTGAAGGAAATTCAGGCCGAGGGGGCACTGTTAAAAGAAGAAGTGGACGCGGAAGAAATATCGAAGGTGGTCTCCGGTTGGACGGGCATACCGCTCTCGCGCTTGATGGAGGCGGAGATGGAAAAGTTGGTGCATATGGAAGAGCGTTTGCACCAGCGTGTCGTGGGGCAGGATGATGCCCTGCGCGCCGTTTCCAACGCAGTCCGCCGCTCGCGTGCCGGTCTGCAGGACCCTGACCGCCCGGTCGGTTCTTTTATCTTTTTAGGTCCCACCGGTGTCGGTAAGACCGAGCTGGCGCGCGCCCTGGCTGAATTCCTGTTCGATGATGAACGTGCCATGATTCGCATTGATATGAGCGAATACCAGGAGAAGCATACGGTTTCTCGCCTGGTTGGAGCGCCTCCCGGCTACGTTGGGTATGACGAGGGCGGTCAGCTGACAGAAGCTGTGCGCCGCAGACCTTACAGCGTGATATTGTTCGACGAGATCGAAAAAGCGCACAGTGAAGTATTCAATGTGCTGCTGCAGATGATGGACGACGGGCGCTTAACCGATGGACACGGGCGCACAGTCGACTTCCGCAACACGGTCATCATCATGACCAGCAACCTGGGCAGCCAGTTGTGGGAAGGCGGGCGTCAGGTCAGCCGTGAAGAGATCTCAGCTGTGCTGAGCGCTCATTTCCGGCCGGAGTTTATCAATCGCATTGACGAGGTGCTGGTTTTCCATCCGCTCTCAAGAGAGCATATCGCCGAGATTGTCGACATCCAGCTGGGGAGAGTGTCCGCGCTGCTGGCCGGGAGTGGTTACAAAATAGAGATAAGCGAAGCCGCCCGTGAATATCTGTCTGAGGTGGGTTACGACCCGGATTTTGGGGCGCGCCCGTTGAAGCGCGCCATCCAGCGCGAGCTTCAGGACCCGCTTGCCTTAAAGGTGCTTTCTGGTGAACTGTGCGAAGGGCAGTTGGTACGCGTCGACCGCGGTCCGGATGGCCTGGAATTTACTCCGGTTGAGGATGTGCAGCCTGTTGGTGGATAAAGTTTCCTGAACCAGACCAGCATTATATCGACCCAATAATATGTGTGATAAGAGGGGTTGGCTTGATTGAGCCAACCCCTCAATATTTCTGATAGGAGAATTCCAATCAGTGAGCACAACGTCAAATTCCACGTGACCTCAATTTACGCCAAGCTGGGCGCCGCAAACCGGGCCGAAGCGGTGCGCATAGGTGTGTCGCGTGGTTTGGTGACCCTGTAATTCAGCTGTTGGGTGCCTACCTCACCCAACTCCAATTCTGGAGTCATTGCGAACCCTGGGTACTTTTCCCAGGGTGTGGCAATCTCCCCCTTGCGATTATATTATTCGTGTACGTGGCCGTGTTCGAGCTCTTCTTGGGTGGCCGGGCGGAGGTCGGTTACTTTTACCGAGAAAGTCAGCTCTTTGCCCGCCAGGGGATGGTTGAAGTTCAGCTCCACGTTCTGGTCGTCGAAGCTCTCCACATAGGCGTCCAACTCCTCACCGTCTTCGTCGCGCAGCTGCAGGAAGGTGTCCTTTTCGAGCGGAATTTTGTCCGGGAACTCAGCGCGCGGCACACTGCCGACCGCTTCTGGGTCGAATTCGCCGTAGGCCTCTCCCGGGAATACCTGGAATTTTTTGCTCTCACCGACTTTCATGCCGTAAAGCTGGCGCTCCAGACCTTGGATGACCTGCTCCTGACCCTGGATGAAATAAAGCGGGTTGTTATCCGCGGTCTGTTCGTAATCCTGTCCATCTATCTGCAGCACATATTCTAGACCGATCACCAGGTCGTCTTTGACTTCTAATTCTCCATTATTTGATTCGTCCATAGCTGTTCTCCGTATATAAAATCAGTCCGTTATTGTATCAATGAATTCCATATAATAACGGCTGTTTATAAATCTATAACACAATGCCTCTAAAACGCCAAGTATTCCCCAAGGTGTATAAAATCCAGTCTAAATACTAGAAAATGTAGTTCTGACGTCCATGAAGACAATTATATGGGACAAAACTCTAGGTGTTCCTATTACTAATAGTGATAGAGGATTTATGATAAAAGAACGGGCGTTGGAGCCCGTTCTTTTGTTACTTGCTGTGAAGCATCGTCAATTATTTTTCTATTTAATCATTTCTCAGGGTGGTGGGATTACTTGATCTGGCATTAGTGGAAAATATATTACACGCCTTGTTGGACTTGTATATCGCAAGGCACCTCTTGTTCTGTCATAATAACTAATACCGACCACACCATCGGTTCCAACAGCTGCAGAACAGAATAAACCCGTGTCGCGGTTGTTGTTATCTACCACGAAATTTTCCCAATTTGTAGTTGTACCACCAGGCCTTTCTGCTACCTTGAGGAAGCCGTTGGTCTCGTCATAATAACATACGGTGCGGTTCCCATTTGCATCGAAAACAGCCAGTGAGTTGTACATGCCAACATCACCCACAGAATCGATGGTCAGCTTTTCCTGTTCAATGGGAGCACCAGTGTTTGGAGTATCAATCTTTCCCATCCAGTATTTCAGATCTTTTACGTCAGTTGGCTGGGTAGTGGCATCATAGTAGGTAACATGTACCCTATCTTTATTAGTTCCACCAATATTTTCGTAGTCTAAAGATAAATAGGCTTCAATCGTTTCGGGTGGATGATCGATTTTACCGATTCCTGAATCGATCACAATTGGTGCTGACCAACCGCCCAGTGGTGTTTGGTAGACAAGGATAACTTTGTGGTTCGTGTAGTCGTAAAACGCGATATAGGGTCTATTTCCGGGACTCAAATCGATGGAGGTGAACATACCGTCAAGTGCGGATGTTTCCCAGGTGCGAGATATCCATTCAGAGGAGACACTGTCCCAGGTAGCGTATTTCAGGTCTTGGTTGCTGGCATCGTAATAACTGAGGTGGGGAATATTATTCGAATCGATTGCCATATCAACAAATTTACCTACATCGCCTTCAGTATCTACTTCCTCCGAAATCCAAGTGGTGGTAGAGATTTCCCATTGCGCGAATATAAGATCTTCATCTTCGGTATTGTAATAGGCAATCACCGGCACTGTATCGCTGATACCAATGGAAGAATAGGTGCCTGCTGTATAATCCCCAGTGACCGTTCCGAAGGTCCAACCGTTTGGCTTTGGGATCGGGTTAGAAGCATATCCTTTCCAAGCATATTTGAGGAATTCATTGGTGAGGTTATAGTAGGAGATAAATGGATTGTTATACCAGGGTCTGATAGCCACCGAAGTATAGAGACCCACATCACCATAGGTTGCTACGTAATCGTTCACTCCCAGTTTCTCCCAGGCTTCACCGCCCTCTTTCTGTATCACAATCAGCTGCCCGTCAGTGGCGTCCAGGTAAGCCACCCCGATAGTATCGGAGTAGGTGTCCATCGATGTGAACAAACCCACATTGTGTTCGTAGTCGAGGATGCCGCCGTTGGGTCCCCACATCTTCAGGTCACGGTTGCCGAAATCGTAGTAGCTGATGCGTTCGTCGTCGTCATCGTCGATGGCAATAGAGGTGTACCCGCCCTGATTACCTTTGTCTGTCAGACGATCGCACTGCCAGTTATTTGTCTCCCCGCAGTTGCCGTTCCCATCTCCGACAATATGTGCCCGGTACAGCTCGCCCTTGTCAGGATTATCCCGAAACCATTTGTAGAAACTGATATTGGGTGTCCCATCGCTGTCCACCGCAATGGAGGAATAAGGGCCGTTACCGTGCGCCGGCAGGTTGCGTCCGGTGATTTCATGGATTTCAAACTTGTCGTACTCGATGCTGCGCGCGTAGCGCAATTGATCGTAGATGTCGTGGAAGTAACTGATATGAATCCGGGGTTCGGTGCCGTAGGTGGCGATCGAAGTCCATAATCCGGTCTCGTAATTAGGTTCGCCCACGTCATCGATGGTCCGGCATCGTTCCACTGCGCCCGTGTCCCAGAAGTAATACTTCAATGTGCGGCTGGCTTCGTCCTGAAAACTGATATGCACGTTGTTCTTATCGTCAACGGATATGGAGGTATACTTCCCGACCCCCTTGAGAGGCTCAACCTGCGGGGCGAGTACTTCAGAGGCACTCTCCAGGGAATTTTCTTTCGCAAATTCTCCTGCGCTTGATGACTCCTCCAGGCTGTCCGGGGTTTGAGCGCCTTGGCGCGGCAGGATATCAACCCACGGGCAAGAGGTGGCAGTTGTAGCGATGGTGTCTATTTCCCATTTCTTTGTTACTTGATCGAAATATGCAAGTTTAAGGGCTGCGTTCTTGGCATCGTAATAACTTATGAATGGGACAGCATCGTCATTAAAATCCAGCGCGGCAAATTCGCCGACAAGTTCGCTGTCATCAACCAAAAGATTATAGATATCACTGGGATCGTTACCTATCCATGCATCTAGGCTTTCATTGTAGCAGGCATAATACAAGCCATCTTGTCCAAATGCCAGACAGGGAGAACCGCCGGGGTTGTAGCGAAAATAGCGGTCGGTCAGATTGTCCACCCCGAACAGCGGGTTTTCGACATCCTCGCATTTCCAGCGGTCTGGACCTGAGTAATCAGGATGGCACCTGGCAAGCGCATCAGGGACGCTTGGTTCATTCACGTGCGCACCCTGTGCAGGCACAGCGCCCAGGGCGAACAGCATCCCGGCTGTAAGTACGGCGCCCAGCACCAGGCAACCAATTAAAATAACGATACGCGGATTTTGTTTTATTTTCAATTCAGTTGGGTTCATGGCACTCTCCTTTAGAGAAGAACGACCTTATAAGTACGGGTAAGTTATCTGTTGTTTGTTTCTTAAATTCCAGGCGAAAGGTAAACCTGAAAGCTGGATTATTATCAAATATCCTGCAAAAAGTATAGCATAAAGGCGGATTTTTAGTTGCCGCCCAGGAAACTGATGGCGTACTGGGCGTCCCCGTAATTTGGATTCTCAAACAACGCTTGTTGGAAGTATCCCAGGGCGCCGTCGTGATCACCCTGGCGGTACAGACCCCACCCGTGCCACAGCAGGGCTTCCTCAGCGTTGGGTGTGATCTTCAATGCGTATTCGGTCAGCGCGGTCAGGTCGTCGATCTGTCCCGTTCGGAAATAGGCGATAAACGGGCTGAACTGGTAGCGCAGCATGCGCTGCGGCAATGCCCAATTCGCGCGCCTGGTCGAAGGCGTCGGTAGCTTCCGAGTAACGCTCGAAATAGGTCAGGTTTGAACCCAGGTTGAACCAGGCAAAGGGGTTCTCCGGGTCGTCTTCTGTCTCGGCCTGGGAGCGCTCCAGCGCCATCTGGCGGTTGTAGTCCGGGTCCCACTCCGCACCCAGGATGGCTTTGACCGTCTCTTCCTGGTAGGGCTGGTACATCAGGATATAGACCCGGTTGAAAGCGTCCCAGTATTCATCGACGGTTTCAAATGGGACCTCCTGGTCGGCGCCGTGGTAGCTGTCCTGGGCGATAAATACGCCTTTGCTCTCATCATAGCCGGTCAGCACCTGGTAATGGGCTGCCCACAGGTCATCGTTGGGCCAGTAGGGACCTTCAAAATAGAAACTTTCCTCGATCATGACCGGGATGCCGGCCGCAAGGAATTGTTTGATCAGTTCCAGATCGCCGCCCACCCGGTACTCGAAGTTCAGCCAGCCGGCAGTGGTGCGCACGAAATAAGCTAGTTCTTCCACGTTGACATTGCGGTCCTCGCGCTGCGGCTTGAGTGCATCCGCGATCACGTGCTGGTCGCCCTCCCATCCATAATAACGCAGGTACATGGCCAGCGCAGCCGGTCCGCAGTTATTGATGTCCTGGTATTCCCACCTGGGAGGGTCGAGAATCACGGTGCCTGGCAGCGGGGTGGGCGAGGGCATAGGTGTGGGGGTGAAGACTTTTGTGGGCATTAGCGTTGGGGCAGGGGTGTCCGTTGGGGCGCTGGTGGGGTGGTTGGTGACAACAATCTGTGGGTTGGGCAGGGCGGTCGGCGGCGCTTCGACCGGGTCCACCACGCCGCGCACGTAGGCTTTAGCAAAATCGATACGCCAGGAAAGCCGTTGGTTAACGGGCGGGAACCAGTAGACCAGCGCTGCAAAGATAAGCAGACCGGTGAGGATTAAAAGGAAACTGAAGGGCGAACGCCTGCGCATGGCGGCAATTTTATCACCGTAGGCGCTCAGCGTATGTGAAGAAGAGATTAAGCCAATTTTAGGTGTTTGGGATAGGCTTTTGATATAATATGGACATGAAATATCACATTTGGACAGAAGGCTGCCAGATGAACGTGGCCGATTCGCTGCGCGTGGCGTCTTCCCTGGAAAGTCTGGGATACAGTTTCACCCGGGTACCGGATCAGGCGGACGTGATTGTGCTCAACACCTGCGTGGTGCGCCAAACCGCCGAGGACAAGGCTTACGGTCGTCTGAATTCGTTCGCCCGTTAAAAAAGAGCCGTCCGGATCTGGTGATCAACCTGATGGGCTGCCTGGTAGGTGTGAAAGGTTACCAGCGCCTGCAGGAGCGTTTTCCCTTTGTGGATGTATTTTCCCCGCCCTCCGATCCGGGCCCGCTGGTTGCCCACCTCACCCAGGGTGAGAGCCGAGACCTGGAAACAGATCAAACCGCTGAGCGGTTCGCTGCCATGGATGGCGACCTGGCCTTACCTGTGGAAATGCGCGGCAAGCTGGTGTCGACATTTGTGCCGGTCGTGCTGGGCTGCTCGCATGCCTGTACTTTCTGCATCATCCCCTACCGCCGGGGCGTCGAACGCAGCCGCCCGGCAGGGGGAAATTCTGGCGGAAGTGCGCGCCCTGGTTGCGCAGGGCGTCAAAGAGATCACCCTGCTGGGGCAGATCGTCGACCGCTACGGGAAGGACATCCTGGATGGCGCTGCCAGCTTGGCGGGTCTGCTGCGAGATGTGCACGAGGTGGAGGGTTTGGAGCGCATCCGCTTCCTGACCTCGCACCCCAACTGGATGACGGATGAACTGCTGGAAGTCGTGGCAGAACTGCCCAAAGTGATGCCGCATATCGAAGTGCCGGTCCAGGCGGGCGACGATCAGGTGCTCAGGGAAATGCAGCGCGGCTACACGGCCGAGGATTACCGCCGGCTGGTGGAACGCATTCGTGCTTCAGTCCCTGGGGCTGCTATCGCCACGGATGTGATCGTCGGTTTTCCGGGCGAGAGCGAGGCGCAGTTCCAGCGCACCTACGAACTGCTGGCTGAATTGAAGCTGGACGTGGCGCATTTGGCGCGCTATTCCGAGCGTCCGGGCACAGTAGCCGCACGCCGTCTGGAGGACGATGTGCCGGATGAGGAGAAATGGCGACGCTTCCGGCTCCTTGAGGAACTGCAGGAAGGCATCGCAGACGAGATCAATGCCGAATTATCTGGACCAGACCGTGCAGGTGCTGTTTGAGGAGAAGGTGCGCGGCCGCTGGCGCGGGCGCACCCCGACCAATAAGCTTGTTGTTCGTCGAAAGCGAGCGCGATTTGCGCGGGCAGATCCTTGATGTACGCGTAACCTGGACTGGTCCCTGGTCTATGCAGGCAAAACTTGAAGGGGAAATAACCGCGGAGCAACCCTTAGATTCGATACCAATCATCGCAGATTAACCCGCGTGATTGTGTGCGATGCATGTGGTTTCCCAGGGGGCGCTTTGCGGCGTGCGTTGCACATTGAGTGTCCGAGCAGGCGCATCGCAGTGAGCATTGCATATTCGATTTAAATTCCAACCGGGAAGGAATTCTCGTTTCTAAAACTATTCCCTGAGATTAAAATACGCCGCGAATGGATCCAGGAAACGCACGCCTTCAACCACCGAACCAGAGCCGAAATCCTCGCTTAGCACCACCGCGATCTGATTTAACTTAGCGGTTGCCCATATCTGCGCATCCCAGTAATTAAATTGGTGATCGTTTACCCCGCCGCGGCTTCAACCGCTACCAGGGCAGTTATCTCGAGCACCTGCCAGGCGCGCAGATAATTCTCCAGGCTTTTGTATGCTTCGCCAACTGTAAGCGGTGCAGGCAGCTTACGGGTTGTGACTGCAAAAAACTCCGCCAGTACCTGAGTGCTGACAGCTGCGTTTCCGTCCTGGGTTAGCTGGTTGAGTAGATCAAAAGCCATTTCTTGCTTTAATCTTTTGGAGCGGTCGTAGGCGGTTACCAGCACATTGGTGTCAACCAGATAATCAACGCTCATGAAGTTCCTCACGGTTCCAGGAGCGGGTCCCTTCAACAGGATCCTGCTCGAGCAGTTGTAAGATGAACGCACGCTCAGCATTCCACGCCTTTATATCTCTGGTGATTTTTCCTGAAACGTTGAAATGAGAATCGATCGCGGCGCGAATGATTTCCGCCTGGCTGGCGCCGGTCTTCTCTGACAGCCGTTTGAGTTTCTGTTCCTGTCTGTCATCTATATAGATTTGTTTGCGTATTTTCTGCGCCATTTCTCTCTAGTATTTCCTAAGTGATGTATACATTACATTATACATTATATCAAGAGGTCGGGGATAGGGGAATAGGGGATAGGGGATAGGGAAACACATTTATTCCAAACTCCTTATCACTTATCCCTTAACCCTTGCCTTTCTTCCTTGCTCTTTTAATAAACGCCGGCGTATTTAAACCGTGCTCCAGCACATACGTCAAATAATGCCCCATCAGTGATTCCATCTCTTTATATATCGCTGGGGAGGGATTGGCGCGGGCTGCTTCTTTATAGCTGCTGCGCTGGAAATGGCGCATATATTTCAGGGTTGTTTCAGTGACCGGTCGTGAACCAGGTTCGATCCTTCCGCAATTTGGACACAGCGCACCCCCGCGGGGCGGAGAAATACTGGTCCTGGGGTTCGATCTCCTTTTCGCAGTTAACGCAGTTGAACAGCTGCGGGCGAAAACCGACCAGGTCCAGCAGGCGCATCTCGTAGTAGCGCAGAACCAGTTCAGATTGGGACTCTGTACACAGGCGAGACAGGCTGTCTTTCAACAAGCGGTAGAGAGGCAGATTTTCTCCTCCTCGTAGGTGAAGCGGTCCAGCAGTTCCACCACATAGGATGCATAGGAAGTCAGCAGCATATCCTCACGCAGCGGCTGAAACAGGTCGATCGCTTCGGCCTGGGTGACGATCGCTAAATCGCGGCCACGCGCCAGCAGCAGCTTGACGTGGGTGAAAGGCTCCAGGTGCCCGGTTTTACGGGAGTGCGGTTTGCGGACTCCCTTGGCGATGGCGCGCAGTTTACCCTGTTCGCGGGTGAAGATGACCAGCAAACGGTCGGCTTCACCCCAGTCGTTGTGCCTTAAAACGATCCCTTCCGCGCTGCGGGTTCGGATGCGTCGTTGGATGCGGTCTGCCTCTGTCATGCATCGATTATATCAGCGCCTTGCTACGTTGACGGCGGTAGGCCCATCTGGTAAAATCCACCCGCCCGAGGTGTTGTACCCTTCACCCCGGGCATAATAATGCCAAGGCATAATTGCTTTGAGCAAATTCTGTTATAGTGAAAGGGTTATAATCCTTTTGCCCGGGGCGTTGTACCCTTCACCCCGGGCGTAACAATGCCAGAGCAGCTATGTATGTTTTGGTAAATTTATAAGGGCAAAAGGGCTTGAGAAAATGAAAGTACTATTGATTCAGGACGTTTACAAACTGGGCCACGCGGGGGATGTGAAAAAGGTGGCCAACGGCTACGGAAGAAATTATTTGATCCCCCAGGGGCTGGCGGTGCTGGCAACCTCGGGCGCGCTGAAGCAGGTCGAGCGCATCCGGGTACAGGCCGACGCTGAGCGGGTGGTGCTCAACAAGGAAATGAGCGAAGTAGCCGGAAAACTGGTCGGTGTTGAACTTATCTTCCCGGTTAAAGCCAGCGAGACCGGAAAGCTGTATGGCTCAGTCACGACTAACATGATCGCGGATGCGATTAACGAGCAGGCCGGAACGGAGATCACGCGCCGCCAGGTTGACACGCAGCCTATCCGCACAATCGGCGAGCACCAGGTGGATATCCGCCTGACGATGGATTTGAACCCGGACGTGAAGGTGATCGTGCATCGCGAGGGTGAATCGCCCGAGTCAGCGGCGATCGAAGCGGCAGCCAGGGCTGGAGAAGAAGCTGAAGCGTTCGACATAGCCGAAGATGTAGCCGAGCTTGCCGAGGATGCCGAAGTTTCCGAGGAGGTTGAGGCTGTAGCTGAGGCAGAAGCTGAACTAGAGGTTGAAGCTGAGATACAAGATGAAACACAAGATGAAGCTTTTCTCGAAGCCGAACTTGAAGAGGTCGTGGAAGAAGTAACTGCAGAAGAGGATGCTGATGAAACCGCAGAAGAAGATGCAGTTGAAGAGGCATCAGAAGCCGTTGGAGAAGATGACCTCATTGACGATGAAGCCGCGGAAGTTCTGGAAGAAGAAGAAGCTTAACTGCATCCGGTTAACTGAATATTAGATCTTTGAAAGGGGCTGTCCTGTAAGGTTATTTGCCTCCCGGAGGACGCACCACATCAGGTGGCACCTGCGGCTGGGAGGCTGTGAGCAGGGCTAGTCCCTGGTATATTCAGTGAGTATATTTACCATCTGAAACCCTAATAGAGACATCTTTTGAACACGTCGGTCGGTTTGGAGCTGCGCCGGGCGCGGGAAGCACGTTCGTTATCGCTTGAGGAAGTAGCGCAAGCGACGCATATGCGCGTGCATTACCTTCGGGCGTTAGAAGAAGGCGATCTGGAAGCCATCCCCTCCCGTGCGCAGGCAAAGGGATTCCTGCGGGCATATGCTGAGTACTTGAACCTTGACCCAGGCCCATTAACCGCCGGGATGGGGATTGATACACAGCCCCTTCCGGATAACCGCAAGGAAGTATCCTCTATCGAACCTGCCGATGAACAAATCAGCGCATCCGAAGGTTCCCAGCAGATTTTCCAGGAAGTTGGCACTGCTTTAAGGGAGCAGAGAGAATTATTAGGTCTCTCTATCGATGATGTTGAAAGTCACACCCATTTACGCCAGCATTACCTGTTAGCCCTCGAAGCAGGCGATCTGGATGGACTGCCATCCCCCGTCCAGGGACGCGGTATGCTGAACAATTACGCTTCCTTTCTGGGTATGGATGCAGATCGGCTTATGCTGCGTTTCGCGGATGGTTTGCAGGCCCAGCACGCTGCCAAACATCCGGCGGTCAGCCGGGATACACGCCCGGATGCGCCCGGCAGCCGGCCCACATCGCAAAGCGCCCTCAGGAGGTTTTTCTCAGCGGATGTATTGGTGGGCCTTGTAATTTCGGTTGGTATGATCGCTTTCGTCGCCTGGGGTGCGGTGCGCATCTTTGCAGTGCAGTCCGATGGGGAGTTGACGCCCACCGCGCCTTCTATCGCGGATGTGCTGCTCGCCTCCCCAACCGCGACCGTGACATTTACTCCGCAGCCCGTGACGCCTACCTCGCTCACACAGCAGGAATTACCCACTTTCCCCACCCAGGCGCTTCCGACCAACGCTGCCGGGGAGGCAGAAGTTCCTCCCGGAGCAGATGCGCAAGTTCCGCCTGAGGGAGCCGGTAGAGTTCAAATCTATGTCGCAGTTCACCACCGGGCGTGGATGCGGGCAACTGTAGACGGGGAGATTGAATTTGAAGGAAGGGTTATGCCTGGTGGAGCTTATAATTTTGCGGGCCTCGATTCTGTTGAAATTTTGACCGGCAACGGCGCCGCGCTGCAAGTTTTTTACGGCCAAGCGGACCTGGGACGGCTGGGTTCATACGGTCAGGTTGTGAACCGGGTATACACGCCTGAAGGGATTGTCACCGCTACGCCTACCATCACTCCCACTCCGACCGAGACCCTGCCCGCCACCCAAACGCCCACGCTGACATTAACGCCAGCGCCTGGCGAAGCTACCCAGCCAGCTAACCCATGAGTTCGCATCCGAGATTGATTGGAAACGAATGGTTGAATTTGGAAAAACATTTCATCTGGTATCTTTAGGCTGCGCCAAGAACCTGGTCGATTCTGAATCGATGGCCCAACTTCTGGGCAGTTCAGGCTATCAGTTCACAGAAAATCCGGATGAGGCCGGTTTATTGATCGTAAACACATGCGGTTTTATCGGACCCGCGAAAGAAGAATCCTTTCAAGCCCTGGCTGATCTGGCTTCGGGCAAGCGGGAAGGTCAGAAATTGATCGCCGCCGGATGCCTGACGCAGCGTTATGGAGCTGAGGTCGCCCGCCGTGTTCCGGGCATCGATGGCATTTTGGGTACACGGCGTTGGATGGATGTGGTTGATGTAGTGGAGCGCTTGAGAAGCGCAGGGGATCTGGGTCAACCGCTTTACCACCTCCCAGATTCGCCAACGGTGGGTGGGGAGGTTGAGGATGTGCAGCGTGTCGCACTGCAAGGCACCAGCGCCTATTTAAAAATCGCCGATGGCTGCCGCCGCCCATGCGCTTTCTGCGCCATCCCTTTGATAAAAGGAACCGCCCTCAGCCGTCCGGTGGAATCCATCCTTGAGGATGCGCATACCCTAGCGAAAGCGGGCGTACGCGAGCTGGTTTTAATCGCCCAGGATACTACCGATTACGGCCATGACCTTGGATTAAAGGATGGGCTGGCGCTGCTATTGGAAAATTTAGTGGATTTGGTTCCGGAAATCGATTGGATACGGGTGCTGTACGCCTATCCGGGGTATGTAACCGAGCGTTTGATCGAGGTGATGGCCGGTTCGGAACAGGTTCTGCCTTATCTGGACATGCCGCTGCAGCATGCCCACCCTGATACGCTACGCCGCATGCGGCGTCCTGCCAATATGGATTGGGTACATAACACCCTGAGTAAAATGCGTGACACCATGCCCGGGCTGGCTTTGCGCACCACTTTTATCGTGGGGTACCCGGGTGAGACGGAGCGGGAGTTTCAAGCCCTGGAGGACTTTGTGGAGGAAATTCGTTTCGACCGGGTGGGTACGTTTCAATTTTCCTTTGAACCGGGGACCGAAAGCGAAGCGCTGGGAGACCCGATCCCGCCCGAGGTGAAGCAGGAACGTTTTGAAAGGCTGATGGAACTGCAGCAGGGTATTTCGCTGGCGGTCAACCAATCCTTCATCGGCAAAACCCTGGATGTGCTGGTTGAAGGCCGGGGCGACGGGCTTTCTGTGGGACGCAGTTACCGTGATGCGCCGGAGATCGACGGTATGGTGGTCGTGGAAGGTGACCTGCCGCTGGGTGAAATTGTTCCGGTTTTAATCACCGGCGCCATGGCTTACGATTTGAGCGGTGTCGCGGTTGGAGTTGGAGGAGGTGTTGATATATCTCTGGAGCAGGTATGATTAGTTCGTTAGTTATAAAGAATTAGATCTTAAATCCAACTCACTGATCGTCATCCTGAGCGAACATAAAGTCCCCTTCAGGGGAGCCGAAAGATCCCTGTAATGTAAGCGTAAAATGCATTTATGCTGGGGAAAGAGCAATCAACAGATAAACAATTATTGAAATTGGAGAACAGCCTTTTAGAAAATTCTTACAATTGACGCCTAAGGGATTCCTCCCTGCATCCGGAAGAGCATCATGACTGCGTTCGGAATGAACTCATTAAGGAATGGAGATTACCAGAATAAAACTTGGATTTTTATACACCGATCAAAAAAAGGAATTACTCAAAAGAAAAGAAAAAATATGTTTGATATTACATCGCCCGAAACTAAATTTATACTCAAAGCTGTAAGTCAGGCATCCAGCCTGGTCCAGCAGGTGCAGGCCGAGATGGTGACCGGCGCGCTTACCAAAGATGACCGTTCTCCTGTCACAATTGCTGATTTCGCCTCGCAGGCGCTGGTTGGCTGGATGTTGAGCGAAACTTTCCCGGGTGACCTGATGGTGGCAGAGGAAGATTCTTCCGCTCTAGGAACCCCACAGGGAAGAGAGACTCTGGAGCGGATTACCGATTTTGTCGCTCGCAGAATTGAGACGACAGATCAAGAGCAGGTATGCGCATGGATTGATTTCAATCGCGCTGACACAGGGCAGCGCTTCTGGACTCTGGATCCGATCGACGGAACTAAGGGTTTCTTGCGCGGCGACCAGTATGTGGTTGCTCTGGCGCTGGTGGTTGATGGCCAGGTTCAGATTGGCGCCTTAGGATGCCCGAACATTGAAAACGCCTCCATTCCCCTCATCGGAGGAGAAGGTTCGCTGCTGCTGGCGGTTAAGGGAGCAGGCGCCTGGTCGATGGACCTGAATGGTAAATCTGATATGCAGCGACTGC
>CAVWDI010000036.1:0-138744 GCA_963753725.1 uncultured Chloroflexia bacterium
GTTATTAGTAAGATTGCTGCGTAACCAGAGGCATATAAGGAGGTTAATCCATAGATTGCAGCCTGCGGTATGTCAGGAAATTGTAGATCGCCTTTGTAAATTTCAAGCAGCTTTATGAGGTCACCGGTCAGCATCAGTCCGGAGAATCCCAATATGTACGTCCCTGGAAACGGGAAGAAAAACAGCGCTGCAAGCATGCTCCAATGACCGAGATTATTGAAAATTACAAATATCATTGAAGTGATCTCGCGGCGTTGAAGCCGATCGAATATAGCGGCTATCAATCCCAGTGAAAGAATAAACAGGATAATCGCAATAATAAGCACGCTTCCTGATGGAAGAACAAACATGCCGTTCCGAAACGCGTAAACATACGCAAGAAATGCAGTCAACAGGGCGATCGACTTTACAACTGTTTCAAGCCAGGCTAAAGTTGTCCATTTAGCAAAATGCCAAACCTTCGGTGTTGAGTTAACTGATAAACTGGTCATGGTCCTGAACCCACTTTATCTCCGATAATACGAAAAGATTTCCCATAGAATAACATCAAAAGACCCAGGGATGCCACCACCAGGATATACATCCTGCCGATGGCATACATAAATAATGAAACTGGTCATAACTCTTCTGGGATCTTCGCCAGACTAATCCAGCGAATTGTGCTTAATGTGGGACATGAATTCAGCGCGCGTCTTATCGTTCTCTTTGAAGCAGCCCAGCATTTTGCTGGTCACCATCTTGGTGTTGGCTTTCTTTACGCCGCGCATCATGGCGCACATATGTGCACCTTCAATTACGACGGCAACGCCCTGTGGATTGAGGGTCTCCTGGAGGAAGTTGGCTATCTGCGAAGTCATCTGCTCTTGAATCTGCAGGCGGCGGGCAAACATCTCCACAATGCGTGGAATCTTGCTCAAGCCGATAACTTTTCCGTCAGGGATATAGGCGACATGCGCTTTTCCGTAGAATGGGAGCATGTGATGTTCGCACATGCTGTAAAAATCGATATCCTTCACCACGACCATCTCGTCATAATCGACTGTGAAAACGGCTCCGTTAACCATTTTTTCAGCATCAACGCGATAACCTTCAGTCAATTCCTGGTACATGCGAGCCACCCGGTTGGGGGTATTAAGCAGTCCTTCACGATCGGGATTTTCGCCGATGTTTGAGAGAATATTATGGACGGCAACTTCAATGTTGCCCTGATTTAACCAACTGGGTTGGTTTGTTTGAGGTACCTCTTTTTCGTCTAGACTTTCATCCAGTAATATGTCCGAAAAATTTGCTAAAGCCATTTTTTTACCTTCCTTTCTTATACCTGTAAAATTTATTTTTTATTTTGCTGCAATGCATGAAAACCCTACAACTCCGGGTCCGATATTTGCTCCGAGAGCGGGGGTCACGTCAACGGACATCGGTTTTTTTCCGCCCGGGAAAAGTGCAATTGATCGCTTGTAAAGTTCATCCGCCTTAGAGGGAGCATTGGTATGAACCAGATCTAACTGTTCCAGCGGCCCGAGTTCGCGCACCAAGTGTATTATTCTTTTGATGGCACGCTCATAGGTGCGTACTCGTTCACCTGTCGGATCACCTTCATGCATCTTTAAGATGGGTTTTATGCGTAAAATATTGCCTAAGCGGGCCACAACGCTGCTCATCCTACCGCTGCGCTGCAGATATTCGAGAGTCTCAAGAGCGGCGAATACATAAGTGCGAGAATTTAACTCATCTAATATGGCGATAATCTCATCCATGCTTTTGCTTTCTTTGGCAGCCTTTGCGGCTGCAAGAACAAGATACCCCATTCCTAGGCTGAGTTGACGTGAATCGTATACTGTCACCGGTACAGAAGTGGTCTCTTTAGCTGCTGTTCGGGCGACATCGACGGTTGCGCTTAGGTTGACAGAGATATGGATGGATAGGATCTCAGCAGCGCCTTCACTAGCAAGTTGATCGTAAGCCTGGCGAAACATATCCACACCTGGTGTGGCGGTGGTGGGAAGAGGAGATTCGTCCGGCATGCGTTCGTAGAATTCTTTGCGGGAAATTTCAGTTCCATCCAGGTAACCCTGATCACCAAAATTAATATAAAGCGGGATGATTTCTATGTTGAATTCTTCCACCAGTTCTTCTGGTAAATCACATGTGCTGTCTGCAACGATCCTGATCATCTCGTTTTCCTCCAATTCCTCATTGTTACCTAAATATACTATACCATATTGCAAAGTAATTGTCAAGTATTTGAAAAGAAATTATTTGGATATTTTTCTTTCTCTGCTGATTATCATATAGTTGTAAAAAAACAGAGCGGTTGTAAGACCGCTCTGTTCTGGCAAACCGGACTTGCTTGATGAAAGTGTTATGTCGTCCGGGAGCCAACAAGGAGGAGGAGAAGATGTCTTATAACCCCCTAGGGTAAGATAACTGCATCAATGACATGGATTACACCGTTAGAGGCTTCTATATCAGGGATAATCACTGCGGCGTCATTTATTTTTAAAGTCTCGCCATCAAGGCTGATGGCAATACTGTCGCCTGAGAGCATTTCTACTTCCTGGCCAGCAAGTTCGATTGCCTGGGGTGACATTACTTTGCCTTCCAGAACGTGGTACAGCAAAACGTTTGTCAGGGCTTCTTTGTCGGCGATCAAACCTTCCAGGGCGCCGTCAGGCAATGCGGCAAAAGCATCATCTGTGGGGGCAAATACAGTGAAGGGACCATCAGCTTGCAAAGCCTGGACCAATTCTGCCTCACCCAATGCAGTTACCAGTGTGGTGAAACGGCCATCTTCAACTGCAATATCAACGATGGTTTTGCCCTCATCCATCATTTCGGATTCTTCAGCAACGCCTTCCGCGGGAGGTAAGAGCACAGCATCAATTACGTGGATCACACCGTTCGATGCTTCGATGTCGGTAATAACAACCATTGAATCGTTGATCTTTACGTTCTCGCCGTCCAAGGAGACTGCGACTTTGCCCTCGGAGAGAGTCTCAACTTCCTGCCCGTCAAGACCGACAACATCAGCGGCCATGACCTTGCCGTCAACAACGTGATAAAGAAGTACGCCTGTCAGAGCTTGTTTGTCGGCGATCAAACCTTCCAGGGCACCGTCAGGCAATGCGGCAAATGCATCATCTGTGGGGGCAAATACCGTAAATGGACCTTCGGCTTGTAAGGCTTCAACCAATTCAGCTTCCTGCAGAGCGGTTACCAGGGTGGTGAAACGCCCGTCTTCGACTGCAATATCCACAATCGATTTGCCCATTTCCATAGGCTCTTCTTCCATGGCCTCTTCAGCGGGAGGAAGGATTACAGAGTCGAGGACATGAATTACACCATTTGAGCCCTCAATGTCGGTGGCGATAACTTTGGCGTCATTGACCATCACATCACTGCCGTTTATGGATACAGCGAACGATTCGCCGGAGAGCGATTCGACATCCTGGCCGTCTAGACCAACGACGTCGGCAGCCATTACCTTGTCACCGACAACATGGTAAAGCAGGATGCTCTTCAGGGTTTCGGTATCTTCCAATAGAGTTTCTAGTGTGCCTTCGGGCAAAGCAGCGAATGCCTCATCGGTTGGTGCGAATACTGTAAACGGTCCGTCGCCCTGGAGGGCTTCGACCAGACCGGCAGCCTGTAGTGCGGTCACTAATGTTGTAAAATTGCCGTCCTCAACCGCAATTTCCACAATGGATGGAACTTTTTCTACTTCCATCTCTTCGGCCGGTTCTTCCATTACTTCTTCAACTACTTCTTCGACCGGAACTTCGGTCGGTTGGGCTGTCGGCGCCGCGCTGGCGCAGGCAGCTAAAACTAATGCTAGTAAAACTAAGATTGAAGGGAAAACTATTTTCTTCATTTGATACTCCTTTGTATTTTTAAATTGTAAAGATATTGTACACATAAAAGAGTATTTGTCAAGGTATTGCATAGATAATTTAGATTAAGGTTTTTTAAATATATTTTTGGTTCGGAGGGTGACCATGATATTAGTATGGGATTTGATGGTTTGTTGGCGGCGGATAAATTGGTACCCAAATATTCAGAGATTAACCGCGTGATTATTTTTTCCCGGCAGTAAATTAATTTCGGGTTATCTAACCCCCCTCCCTTTTTGTCTGGAGTTTTTCCTTAATAAATGGATTCAGTGAGATGGTGCGAAAGCGCTGGTCGACAGCAAAGGAATGTGGATAATGCTGTAGTAATCAAGTAATTCTTAAACATTAATTGGACGGGAATGTTTTTTTAGATGTCCCCTATTGAATTCAGTCCGGGCTATTTTTGTGATCGATTCCAGCAGAATTCGAAAAAGCTAAGAATAATTTCTATGCCGGGAAAGTCTCATTTCGGGTTGGAGGGAGGTTTTAGAATCAATACCGAAGTCCTGGACTTATAATCTTCATACTCATTTTGTCCGCCCCACTTTTTGTCGGCGTTTGTTTCCAGCATTGGGATACCGCTAATGCGGGTCAGCAGGACGATAACAAAGATGGGAGAGATCAGAGTCACCCACTGCCAACCGCTCAGGACAGGAAAGGCAATGATGGCGACACCGATCCATAAGATGATCTCGCCAAAATAATTGGGGTGGCGCGACCAGGACCAAAGGCCAACATTTATAAATTTCCCTTTATTCTGTGGATCGGCGCGAAAAGCGCTTTTTTGTCGATCTGCAATTACTTCTATACCGAATCCGACCAACCACACGACAAATCCCAGTAAGCCATAGATGCCCAAATCGAGTTCTATTCATTGAGGTTATGGCTGCCAATGCGGCCGCGATTGTGAGCGAAACCCACAGACCTTGCAAGGTCCAGGTCAGTAAGAAACGTGAAAATGAGGTTTTGAGATCCCGAAAGCGGCGATCTTCACCGGCAGCTTGCACTCTTCTAAAAAGGAACAAAGCCAGACGAGCTGCCCAAACGGATACAATCGCTAAGAGCAGCCACGATCTCTGATCCACCACCGGACTCAGCAATACTGCAATCCAGATCACGGTAAGATAGGTGATGCCGCCTGTCAGGTCGAAGAACTTTTCAGTTTGCTTTAGATAAGATGGAATAAAAACAATCCAATTTATAATAAAAGCCAGCGCTACACACAAAGCAAATATGGGGAACCCTGAACGGGTGAAACCTCCCTGGCTGCCTGCCCAGGCAATAAAAGCAGCAAATAAGACAATAACGGGTACAGCAATAATCGAAGTGCGTCCTGAATTTTCCATGGTATTTATCTCGCTAATTAAAAAATTTTATCTAAGGAAAAAAATTGTGATTTCAGTTTTTAGGTTAAATTTTATGAGGTTGCGGTATTGGCTTGCTGAGATCTAGACCTCCATACTCCTGCGATTATCATAACCAAAACAAACACCGCAGTGATCCAGGAAGCCATTGAGACAAGCGGCTCCGAACTGTGCTTCAGGGCAATTCCAACTACCGCCCAGATAATAACCAGGGAATAAACGATATCCGCACGAGTGAGGCTCATAATGGCGCTGATCAAACCTGCCGCAGCCAGCATGATGACTGCCCAAATCTGAGCTGATATCCCCCATCCATCCCAGCCGTAATAATCAAGAAGTGAAGTGACATTGGCGATTGTCGCCACTGTTATCCATCCCAGATACAGGCTGAAGGGCACATTCACAAACCAGGTCTCGGCAGTTGAAACGCGAGTCCGTCCGATATCCAGCCGAAGATATACAGTGATTAGGCTGAGCAGCAGGAGGATCATCATCACTAATGAAAGTGGGAAAAGCTCGTAATGCCAGCAGAACAACCAGGCGATATTCGCCAGACAGCTGACCAGGAACCAGTAACCAACCTTCTCCAAGCGGGGGTTTTCGCGCTGAGAGGGCAGCGCCTGGTAAATTCCAAAAGCGATCAACCCCAGGTAAATCAAACCCCAGATCGAAAATACATAGCCAGCTGGAACAAAGAATACCTGAAAACGATCTGATATCTCTCCGGTACTCAGGTTGTTGAGAGGTAAAATATTAGCAAGGCCATTAACAATCAAAACCCCTGCTAGACCAATAATATTAAGAATTTGGCGAACTATACCTTTGTTCATTTTGGATTCCTTTGCCTTTTTAATACTGGTTATTATATACAGCCTTAGGTGAAAAGACCTAATTATTCTGGCTCTTTGTGTGTTTCAAGCTGTTTTTTCGAGTAGGGTCATTTTCCGAAGAGTTAGTGTATTAAGACCCGGATTTTTGCAATCAATTTATTGGCTTACCTGTTTGCGCCACAATTATAAGGGTAAAGTGTTTAAGAGATTGTCCAACAACCTGCCAACAGGTTGAGGAAAACCGGTTTTCGGGAAGCGATTATCCATAAGTCCAGTTGGCAAGTTTTTGTTTGAATTATTAAGGTTATTGAGTATTATATATCAAAATGACTGTAACAGTTTGGATTTTGGGAGATCAATTATCACTGAACCAACCTGCTCTTAGTTTTGCTGAAGAGCAGGTTGGTAGAGAAAAAGTCGTTGTGCTAATGATCGAAAGTCAATTAAGAGCTAACCGTCTCCCTTATCAAAAGAAGAAATTAGTATTACTTTTCAGTTCAATGCGGCATTATGCCGAGAATTTACGTATGAACGGTGTACGGGTTGATTACCACACTTCACCAGATACAAGCACTGCGATAAAGCAGCACCTTCAGAAATATCAATCGGAGAAACTTATCACAATGGCAGCCAGCGAATTTCGGGGTCGCGAGTATCAGAATGATCTTTCGAGATTGTTCAATATTCCTGCAACGATTCTTCCAAACACATGTTTCCTGACCAGCCGTTATAACCCATTTCGTGATCCAAAACCTTTCAAACGTTATGTACAGGAGCAGTTTTACCGTAAGATGCGCCAACATTTTAACCTTTTGATGGAAGCTAATGGGGAACCTATTGGTGAAAGGTGGAATTACGATAAGAGCAACCGGCGGCGATTACCAAATAATATTGTTCCACCTGCGCCAGTAACATTTGAGCCAGATGAAATAACAATAAAAGTGATGAATGAAGTTGGACAACGTTATAAAGGGGTCGGTCAAGTGGATGAATTCAATTTGGCGGTCACACATGACAGTGCCCAACAAGCTGCTCTTGATTTCTTTGATCACCGGTTGTCAAATTTCGGTACATATGAAGATGCCATGAGCAGTGAATATGAAACCATTTTCCATTCCAGGCTCTCCCCTTATCTAAATCTCGGATTGCTTGACCCATTGTGTTTAGCTAGAGAAGCGCAAATGCGTTATGAAGATGGACAAGCGCCGATAAACTCTGTGGAAGGATTTATCCGCCAGATTGTTGGCTGGCGCGAGTTTATTTACTGGCAGTATTGGCGCTTGGGTACCGAGATAAACGAAAGCAATTTTTGGCATGCAACTTTACCATTACCAGGAATGTTTTGGACTGGTAGTACAGATTTAAACTGTTTACATCATGTTATCCGAAGAGCGTTATCAAGCGGATATACTCATCACATAGAACGCCTGATGATCATCTGTAATTTTTGCCTGTTGGCTGGCATTAATCCCGTGGATGTGAATAAGTGGTTCTTAAGTGCATATATTGATGCCTATGAATGGGTTATGCTACCAAATGTTTTTGGGATGGGGCTTTACGCTGACGGCGGATTGACTGCCACAAAGCCTTACATTGCATCTGCTAATTATATTAATAAAATGAGCAATTTCTGCCGGGATTGCAAATTTGAACGCAAGCAGCGAATTGGGGAAAAGGCATGCCCGTTTAATTTTTTGTACTGGAATTTTATTGTAGAAAATGAAGAGGTCTTGCGATCTAATCCCAGGATGATGCGCAGCCTGTTGAGCCTTCGAAATATTAAAAGGGAAGAACGCCGGTTGGTAAAAGAACAAGCGCACCAATTTCTAGATCAACTCTATTATTCGTAATTTACAATCAAAGGTAAGGGGGATTAATTCGGTAATCCGCCCAATACTTTACAAAATCTTGACAAAAATTGGATATTGTGATATAAATTTGAATAACTTATGAAAAAAAGGGAAAAGATGAATTCAATACAAACAGGAATTTAAATGAAAAACGCTTTAGTTTGGGGAGCAACTGGAGCTATTGGTCGCGCAAGTTTGAAGAAATTAAATACAGAGGGATGGGCGACCATTGCGATAGCCAGAGATGCAAGTACCATTGAAAATCAAGCAAATTTTATCTTTGAGACTTCATTGGATGCACCACATGAGATCGAGCAAATGATATATCTCATTTCTCAGGAAGTCGTTGACATTGGATTGTGGATATATGCAGCTGGCGATATTGTATCCATGAAAGTTGATGAAATGGAGCCACAAGATTGGAGCCGAATCCTTTCAACCAACTTGACTGGTGCATACCATGCTGTTCACTACAGCCTTCCATTGTTAAGTGAAAATGCCCATATCTTCTTCATTGGCGCTATAAGCGAACGCCTGAAATTACCTGGTTTGTCTGCGTACGCAGCTTCTAAATCCGGTTTGGAGGCTTTTGCAACTGCATTGAGTAAAGAGCAGCGGAAAAAGTTCATCACTGTTGTGCGTCCTGGGGCGGTGAAATCACCATTTTGGGAAAAGATCCCTATGAGATTACCGGTAAATGCGGCTTCTCCTGAAAAAGTTGCTGAAAAAATTTACGAAGCATATCAAACCGGTCATAAAGGGCAGTTAGATCTCATTCACGGAAATTAACCAATTGTATTTACCATTTTTTCAACCAGCGATTTTTTTAAATTCAATCACGGAGTAAAGGAATCGAAAGCTTTAACACATGAAAACAACACTTAATATTCAATACTTGCACACGCAGTTCGATCGTTTAGATTTGGTTATCACTCATTGGATGGCACGCTACAGTCTGATAGTCTTGCGGATTGGACTGGGATTAATTTTTGTCTGGTTTGGAGCCCTCAAGCTTTTTCCCGGATTAAGTCCTGCTGAAGAATTAGTCAGAAATACGATATATTTCTTTGATCCAAATTTATTTTTACCCATATTAGCCATCTGGGAAATATTGATTGGCATCGGTTTCCTGATCGGATTATTTACTAACAAATTTCAACGAATAACAATTTTACTGCTCTTTCTGCAGATGTTCGGGGCTGCCCTACCTTTATTACTTCTGCCCGAAGTATGTTGGGTGAGTTTTCCATTTGTTTTGACACTTGAAGGCCAATATATTATTAAAAATCTGGCAATAATTGGTTCTGCCCTGGTTTTAGGCGCCACTGTTCGCGGCGGGCGGATGGACCCTGAACCAAAAGAATTATCGCACGATAAGGATATATAAAATGAACCAAGTAGTGATAATCTTAATAATTGTTTTAGTAATTGGTGTTGCAGGTTTCCTTTGGTATATTTCTCCTGCAAAGAGCAAAATGATCGTTGATAGTGATGAATTCCAATTTCCAAAGGTGTCTGGATTTAACCTTGACCGACAGGAATATTTTTTTCCACAAGATTTCGAAGGCGATCTAAACCTGGTGGTGGTAGCTTTCCAGCAAGAACACCAGGCGCTTGTGAACACCTGGATTCCATTTATGCAGAAATTGGAGGAAGAATACCCTGGATTGATTTACTACGAACTTCCGACAATCCAAGAGATGCCAGCAATTTCGCGGACTTTCATCAATGAGGGAATGAGAGCTGGAATACCAGACCAGACAGCACGTGAGCGCACAATCACACTGTATATCGATAAAGAAATTTTTAAGTCTGCATTGAGTATTCCAAATGAGCAAACGATTCATTTACTGCTTGTCGAACATGATGGTGGGGGGATTATTTGGCGTGCTGCAGGAGCTTACGATGACACTACAGCCAGCGATCTTGTCGAGTTACTGAAAAATAAAAAACCTTAGATAAGAGGCCAGAATGGGTGCAGAAAATGGAGAAAACTATATCCGTCTGGATAACCTCTGGAAAAAATTTCGTGAGGGCAGCCAGAATCGTGAAGTGCTGCGAGGCACTGGAGCTGCTTTCAACAGGGCAGAACTGATCGCCATACTTGGCAAAAGCGGCAGTGGGAAAAGTACTTTATTAAATATCATCAGTGGAATAGATGAACCCGATAAGGGTGATATCCAAATCAATGGACAAATACTTACCCGGCTTGACGAAAACCAACGCACCCTTTTCCGGCGCCAGAACATTGGATTTGTTTTTCAATTCTTTAACCTGATACCGACATTGACCGTTTTTGAGAATGTCAGTTTGCCCCTAGAATTGCTGGGTAATGGATTACATGAGATAAAGAAAGAAACTATAAATATTTTGGCTGAGGTTGGTCTGGCGGACCGCTTGGAAACATACCCGGAACGTTTGTCTGGCGGAGAGCAGCAGCGGGTAGCGATTGCGCGTGCTTTGGTTCATAATCCGCTGCTGGTGCTGGCTGATGAACCTACAGGAAATCTGGATGAAGAGACCGGCTTGCAAGTGCTCACCCTGCTGGACAGGCTGACACGGCAGTCAGGGAATAACTTGATTATGGTCACTCACAGCAAAGAAAATGCCATCCACGCGGATCGAATATTTGAACTCCAAGGCGGTTGTCTGATTGAATTGGATTAATTACAGACTTGACCGAATTATCTATAAATGAAATCTAATTATTTACTGCCTCGAATACTACTTGTTACCGGTTGGCGATATATGAGGCGTTATTCCTGGCAGAGTTTATTAATGGTGGTTGGCATTACTTTGGGGGTGGCAGTGGTGGTGGGTATTGATATCGCCAATGTGAGCGCCAGCCGGGCATTCGAACTCAGCACGGAAGCTGTAACTGGACGAGCATCACACTATATCTCGGGCGGTACGCTGGGGATTGAGGAATCCGTATATGTTGATCTCAAGCGGGCTGGTATAGATGTACCTGCAGCTCCAGTTATTTCAGACTTTGTAACTGCGCCCCAATTTGAAGGGGTGACTTTTCAGCTGTTGGGGGTTGATCCATTCGCAGAAGCGCCTTTCCGTAATTACCTGGTTGAAGATGATGGAATCCAAATTGATACGCTCGGTAACTTATTAACACTTCCAGGCAGCGTTCTGATCTCTAATGACATGGCTAATCAATACCAGCTTGTTTCGGGTTCAAAATTTGAAGTTGAGTATGGTGGGCGCCCTCATGTGTTTTCTGTAGCTGGATTATTAAATCCCGTTGATAATCTCAGTCGCCGCTCGCTGGATGGTTTGCTTCTAATGGATATTGCCACAGCCCAAGAACTAACCGGTCGTATCGGGAGGATTGATCAGATAGACTTGATCTTCCCAGAAGAGAATGGAGACAGCCAAGAATCAATTCAGAAAATACTTCCACCTAGTTTGCGGATTCTGCAAGTTGAAGCACGCAGCGGAACCGTGGAGCAAATCACGAAAGCGTTTCGTCTGAACTTAACTGCATTGAGTTTGTTAGCCATAGTAGTGGCTTTGTTCCTGATTTACAATTCTATGACGTTTTCAGTTGTTCAACGTCGACCATTATTTGGAACCTTACGCAGTCTGGGGGTTACACGGAGGGAGATTTTCCTGATGGTGGTCAGTGAAGCATTTGTGATCGGTTCTATAGGCGCTGTTCTTGGGATGATTACCGGTATTTTGATGGGCAGAGGGGCAGTCAACCTGGTCTCACAAACCATCAATGATCTGTTCTTTGTCTCTACAGTCCAAAATGTACCCATTCCAATAATAAGTTTAATAAAAGGAGGTATTCTTGGGGTTTTCGCTACAGTTATTGCGGCAGCTTTCCCTGCTTGGGAGGCAGCCAGTGTGACACCAAGGACCGCGCTCTCACGAGCCAACCTTGAATCAAAAGCTAAGCAAATAATCCGATTTTTGGGATTCGCCGGGGTTCTCCTAATATTAATTGGCGTTGGCATTCTAGCTATTTACCAAAACAGTATCATCTTAAGTTTTATTGGAACTTTCGCGGCTATTATTGGATTTTCGCTGATCACTCCGACATTCACTGTTTGGATGATGTCTCTGGTGACACACATAACCAGTCGAATCTGGGGATTCTTGGGTCGTATGGCGCCGCGTGAAGTGGTCAATTCGATCAGCAGAACATCCATCGCAGTGGCAGCCTTGATGATGGCTCTCGCAGTGACAATTGGTTTCAGCCTGATGGTGGGCAGTTTCCGCTTTACAGTTGAAACATGGTTGGGCCAGATACTGCATGGTGATGTTTATATCTCGGTTCCCAGCGCAGCGGTCAGCCAGCCACTTTATCAAATTGATCCTAGAGCAATTGCTGTATTGGAGGGTTATGAAGGCGTAGAACGGGTAGATTTATTGCAAAGCGCGGTTGTGGATTCGCCTGAGGGACCGATACAAATCTCGGCTAATAACAATCCAAATGATGGGCTTGAGCAGCTTTACCTGTCGGCAGAATATCCTCCCGAAAAGATATGGCAGGCAGTTGAACAGGGATCAATACTGGTCTCAGAACCATTAGCAAACCGCCTGGATTTACCTTTAACCGGCGGTCAACTGTCATTGTACACAAATGCAGGTTTAAGATCTTTCCCGATTGCAGGTATTTATTACGATTATTCTTCAAGCCAGGGGAATGTTATCTTTTCGTTGGAAAACTACCGCAATCTATGGGAAGACAACCAAATTGATGCAGCGGCGTTGATTCTGGAATCAGGTGTGGATGTCCAATCTATCGCTGATGCTGTGAAAATTGACCTGGCCCCGATTCAAAGTCTGCTTGTGCGACCCAACCAGACATTACGAACCGATACCCTGGAGATTTTTGAGAGAACCTTTGCGATTACCGGCGCCTTGCAGTTGATGACCACTGTAGTGGCTTTTATCGGTGTTTTAAGCGCCATGATGTCACTGCAATTGGACAAACAGCGCCAACAGGGGATTTTAAAAGCAATCGGTTTTACCAGCCGCCAGATGTGGCGTCTGGTAGCTTTGGAGACAGGATTGATGGGTGCAGTTGCTGGTTTGTTATCCATGCCTGCGGGTCTTATGCTGGCTGTGATCCTTGTCTATATCATCAACAGGCGTTCTTTTGGATGGACCTTACAGCTGCAAATTACACCCGAACCATTTATCCAGGCAATTGTTATTGGGGTGCTGGCAGCCCTGTTAGCTGGGATTTATCCTGCTTACCGAATTATCCGGCGCAACACAGCTAATGCAATCCGATTCGATTGATGAAAGTGGGGATAAACGCATGAAAGTTCGGTATATATTTGTTCTACTGGTGGTCGTTGCAATCGCTGTTTTATGGAGCATTTTTAGATTAAAACCTTTTGAAATACCAAGGCCAGAATCCATTCCGGTCACAACCACAGTAACAATTCCCACGTTTGCGCGAGCAGAAAATCCACGAGAATGGGATTTTCCCGAGGATTTTGGTCCCCATCCAGATTATCAAACTGAATGGTGGTATTACACCGGCAACCTGGAGGCTGAAGATGGAGAACGTTTTGGCTACCAGTTAACGTTTTTTCGGCGCGCACTTCTACCTTCAGAAAATCGTATTGAACGTGAGTCAAATTGGGCAGCCGATCAAGTTTATATGGCTCATTTTGCTGTAAGCGATATCGATGCAGGAGAGCATTATGGATATGAACGGTTCACACGCGGTGCAGCCGGATTGGCAGGCGCCCAATCAAAACCCTTTCAAGTCTGGTTAGAGAATTGGCAGATCAAACAAATTGCCGATGGAAAATTCATACTCAGCGCTGCACAGGAAGAAATTGGAATCGATTTAATTTTAGAAGATCTCAAAGGACCCATCTTGCATGGCAATCAAGGTTACAGCCAGAAAGGACCGGAAGCTGGAAACGCATCTTATTATTACAGCCAGACCCGATTGCTCACTTCAGGAAGTGTGCAGACCGTCAGGGGATCCTTCAATGTAAACGGATTGAGCTGGAAAGACCACGAATTCAGCACCAGCGCACTGTCACCTGGGCAGGTGGGATGGGATTGGTTCTCCGTCCAACTGGATGAGGGCAGCGAATTGATGGTATTCCAAATCCGTCGCGATGACGGCAGTATCGATCCATTCTCCAGCGGTACTTGGATAAACCCGGATGGAGAGACAATCCATCTTAACCAGGAGCAGTTTGAAATCCAGGAGGAAGATATCTGGCGGAGCCAGAATTCAGGAGCGGAATATCCTAATGCGTGGAGATTGAGCATCCCTTCAATCAGTATGGATATTGAAATAAGCCCATTGATTGAGGACCAGGAACTGGATGTCTCTTATTCATATTGGGAAGGTGCGGTAGATATTAATGGCACTAAAAATGGTATGCCCATTTCAGGAAGTGGTTATGTTGAGATGACCGGTTATGCTGCTTCGATGGAAGGACAGTTTTAAGGCGCAGCTATGGTAATAAATATCAGCAGTCAGATTATCTAGTATTATTGGGGGTAGAATTAAAAGGACCATTACAGAGCCATTAAGCCAGGAGTCCAGAAATGAACGATACACTAAATGATATGAATGAGTTTCTTGAAAAGATACATATTCCCATTCGTATAGCCTGCAACACAACGACGGGTTGGCCGGTGGTGGTCTCATTGTGGTTCTTGCACGAGGATGGAATTTTGTTCTGCGCTACTCAGAGAAAGGCAAAGATCGTAGAATACTTAAAAAATGAACCACGCTGTGGTTTTGAAATCGCCGAAGACCGACCACCTTACTGCGGGATACGCGGACAGGCCATAGCAAGGTTTGATAAGTCGTTGGGGCTGGAGATCCTTGAAAAGCTGCTACTTCGTTACCTTGGGAATAAAGACAATGATCTGGCGAAGAAATTACTTGCAAAAAGTGAATCTGAAGTCGCCATCCTGCTCGAACCCCAGCAAATATTCACCTGGGATTTTACGAAAAGGATGAAGAATCTTGAAAAAGGACAGGGTAAAGTAAAAGTATGTCCATAAATGAATAAGAATTAGATCAACTAAACCAATCAATCTGTTTCAAACAACTAACCTTTCCTAAAGAAACCTTCATTCCTGATTTAATTCGTTTTTAAGTATTTTATTTGTCTTCCCTGGAATCCAATACTGCAGCATAGATCAGAGGTCCAACTGCTAATAAAGTAACGAATGCTCCAAATATAAGGATGAATGCTTCGTTCATTTAGCAGCTCTCCCTGCGTACACAAATGCGCCTAAAGAGAGAATGGTAGGTACCCACAAGCCTACAAATATGCCCTCTTCTTTTAAACCAGAGAACCACAAGTAAACCGATAATAAAAACGAAAGGCCAGCAGCAATAACCACTGGGATTTTACTTCGCAAAAAATTATCCATACATTTCTCCTTTGACTGAACATACATAATTTATGATCAATTGATTTTCGAATGTAAGTTAAATATCGAAACTTACTTTAATCTTGCCTATGCTGTAGTGTGTCCTTTTGTTAGCAGTTATTTGGTTTTGCTGGATTCT
Source organism: uncultured Chloroflexia bacterium (assembly GCA_963753725.1). Lineage (GTDB taxonomy): Bacteria > Chloroflexota > Anaerolineae > Anaerolineales > UBA4823 > CAVWDI01. The sequence goes on from CAVWDI010000036.1 coordinate 15,457, forward strand.
TAATAGAACGAATCAGCTTTTCATCTGAAACATTTGCTTGTTTTCAGCCTTAGCTGGTTCGCCAACATATAAACAATTGCGAAGAAATCTTATCCGGGTAAATTATCTTGTGTGGATATAAGTACCCGATAACGTCCGTGCTACAAGTATCGATAGTTTATAAGAATGAGAGAACAACAGAAAGACTTGCCACCAATTAGTTGTAAATAAAATCGAAATTCTACCACAGGAAGTCTATCGCCTTCGAGTTTTGGTGTGGTTCCCGCTGTTCAAGAATAAGTACCTGCCATTAGCTTTTGGGTTCTTATCTATCGTCTCGCGAATCCAAAACCAGGACATATACCAAAGGCACAATTGCTAATAAATAAACAAATACGCCAAATATGAAGAGGAAGGTATCACTCATTTTGGAACTCTCCCTGCGTAAACAAATGCGCCTAATGAAAGAATAGTAGGTACCCACAAGCCTACAAAAATCCCCTCTTCTTTAAATCCCGAGAACCACAGATAAACCGATAATAAAAAAGATAGTCCAGCGGCGATGACCACCGGGATTTTACTTCTTAAGAATTTATCCATAAATATCTCCTTTAGTTTTCATTTCAACAGCAGAGTGATGATAATTTAATTAAACAAACTCAAAATACTTTTTCGCGTATGGTCACTAATACCAATAAATTCAATCCATCACAAAACTCCTTAGGTCAATCGCTAATAATGCTTACTCAGGTATAACATTTCAATTCCATATAGAAATTTTTCTATCGAGTTGCATCTTACTTTTAATACCATGTTGAGTACTTTCTAATAACAAAAGTGAAATTATAGTCCGATTATGAATTGATGTGCAAAAATCCCGAATGTAAGTGAGAAGTTGTCCTGATATTCGTTATTCAATTGTAGATTACCACATGTCTACCCATTTAATTGTGCGCAATATATGTGCAAAAGATTGACAAATAAAACTTTTAGATGTATACTTGTGATTAATTGATAAAGCTTACGATAAATTATAAGGCAGGTAATAATGGAAGGGACCAATAAAACCCCAAGTTTTAACTTAAGAGTTGTTTTGAATGAGACTGGGATAAAGCCTGACACATTACGAGCCTGGGAGCGGCGCTACGGCCTACCGCTGCCGGAAAGATCAGCAGGCGGTCATCGTTTATATTCGCAATATGATATTGAAACGATCAAGTGGTTGATGGCGCGCCAGGATGAAGGGCTGCGCATAAACCGTGCAGTTAAATTGTGGCGCAGTATCGAAGCGGCAGGTCAGGATCCATTGGTCGAGATGCCGCTCAAAATTCCGCATAAAGGTGCAGTAACCCAAGTACAGGTTTCAGGATCATCGCTGGCGGAAATGCGAGAGGGATGGGTCCGGGCTTGCAAAGATTTCGATGAAATACGTGCCGAACAAATTCTTGCCCAGGCATTCGCCACCAATTCAGTGGAGACGGTGTGTATTGAAATTTTAAGGAAGGGCTTATCCCAAATAGGCAGCCAGTGGTATGAAGGCGAAGTCACCGTGCAGCAGGAACATTTCGCCTCGACGCAAGCCATACGCAAATTGGAAACCTTGTTATCTGCTGCTCCACATCCTACTAGAGATGGGACGATCCTGATAGCATGTCCGCCGATTGAAGACCACATATTTCCGCCACTCTTGATCACATTGTTTCTACGCCGAAGGGGATGGAATGTGGTTTATCTGGGCGCAAATGTTCCACTTGAGCATCTGGATAATTCCATCAAAGCGATCTCGCCCGACCTGGTGATTATGACAGCGATGCAGCTTTATACCGCTGCAAATTTGAAACAGGTTGCCCATTTCCTGACCGATACGGGCGTACTGCTTGGTTATGGTGGGTTGATTTTCACTATTCTCCCGGGTCTTATTGAAATAATCCCCGGTAATTATCTGGGCGACTCTCTCGATTTGGTAGTGCAGGAAACTGAAAAAATATTAGCCGCTCCACCAAGATTGAAGCAGACAGCTCCGCCATCAGAGGAATACCAGCAGGCTCTTGAGGTATTTATCACTGAGCTGCCTCAAATTAATGCATATATGTGGGATGTAATCAATCGGAATGGAATGGAACGAAACCATTTAGAAATCGCGAACGAATATCTGGCACGCGATATCAAAGCGGCTCTGAAACTGGGAGATATTGGATTTGCCGGCGAGGAACTCTCCTGGATCGAAGCTTTGATCGAAAATCGAAATGTAACGCAAGAAAATTTGCGGGAATACATGAAGTATTACCAGCAAGCTTTAGAAAAATATCTGGACGAACGTGGAAAGCCCATAATAGAATGGGCGCAAATGATAACCAACTCGGCGTAAAATATTTATTTGTATATCCATTGGAGGAGAGTATGATTGTTGTTTCAGGAGGTTCAGGTTATGTCGGCAGCCATGTCGCTCGACGGTTGGCAGAAAAAGGTAAACCTGTGCGGGTGATGGTGCGAAATAAACAAACCGCTCAAAATGAGGGACGGTTAAGTAACCTTGATGTTGAGTGGGTTGAAGCGGATGTGACAAAACCAGAATCACTCAAACCAGTCTTTGAAAACGCACAGGCAGTTATTCATACTGTGGCTATCGCGATTGAAAAAGGCGATAAGACCTATGAAGAAATCAATACACTGGGAACGGTGAATGTGCTGGAGGCGGCCAGAACCTCAGAGGTGAAGAGATTCATAAACCTGTCTCAACTGGGGGCGGACTCGGGTCTCCCCTACCGTTTTCTGGCTTCCAAGGGAAGAGCGCAGGAGTATGTGGCTGAGTCTGACCTGGACTGGACCGCATTCCGACCGTCTGTAATTTGGGGTCCAGAAGATGAGTTCGCCAATACATTCGCTAAGCTGGCGGCGATTTCACCGATAATATTTCCCAATGTGGATAAAAACGCCAGGTTTGAACCGGTGTGGGTGGAAGATGTGGTCACATGTTTGGTAGATACAATAGATGATCCTCAAACGATTGGAAGGGAATTCGAAATTGGCGGACCGGAAGTATTAACGCTGGAACAGATTGAGAGACGAACATTGGAAGCGATCGGATCGCGCAGGATAATGGTGCCTTTCCCAAAGTCGGTACTAAGTACAGCTGTGGGTCTTATGGAAAAGATGTTACCAAATCCTCCAGTTACGCAAAGTCTGTTAGAACTGCTGCAGGTCGATAACGTCACCACAAAGAACGCCATTTACCAATTCGTTGAAGAGCCGAGAGCCTTTACTCCGGAAGCTATTAGAGGCTATATGCAGGATTTCAAAGTCCGCCAGACACTGGCGCAGTTTATGGGGCGATCATAAATGTTTATTCCTTATCCGTATGAAAAAATTTAAAAACAGTTTCCAGGTGAAAGCGCCCATAGAACACGTGGTGAATTTTCACCGCGATACCAGAACGTTAAAAATCCTGACGCCGCCTCCTATGGTTGTGAGATTTAATAAAATCGAACCGCTGGCTGAAGGATCCATCGCTGATTTTATTATCTGGTTAGGACCGATTCCTGTGCATTGGAAAGCTAAACACAGTGATGTGGATCCAAATAACGGCTTTATTGACACTCAGGTTGAAGGACCTTTCAAGTATTGGGTTCACCGACATTCGTTTGTAGTTATTAATGAGGGTGTAACAGAAGTAAAGGATGAAATTCAGGCAAAGTTCAGCCGGCATCCATACCGGGGAATGGTTGGACGGTTAATGTGGGTTAATCTTCCAACTCTATTTGCCTTCAGAGCGCGGAAAACCAGGCAGGAATTAGAGGCATGAAAAAAGTGATTGTCATTGGGGCAGGGTTTGGAGGGCTGACCACTGCGGCTGAACTTGCACGAGCGGGTCTGGATGTGACTGTATTAGAAGCGCATGTCTATCCGGGTGGGTGTGCTGGAACGTTTTTCCACCAGGGATACAGATTTGATGCTGGCGCAACGTTGGCAGGCGGGTTCTCCCCAGGAGCGCCAATGCAATTGCTTGGCGAGCACTTTGGTATAGATTGGGAGGAGAGAGCGGTAGGAGCGGCAATGTTGGTCCATATGCCCGATGGAAAGAAGATCACCCGCTGGTCCGACCAGCAGCGTTGGGTGGATGAGCGGGTAACCGTTTTCGGCGCTGAGGCGGAGAGGTTCTGGAAGTGGCAGGAAAATTCCGCCGATCTGCTTTGGGACCTGGCATTGCGCAGACCAAATTGGCCGCCGCAATCATTACGCGCAGGATTAAAACTGTCGAAGGAGGGGATAAGTTGGTTTGCTGATCAATTGAGATCTTCTAAAGCAAGCCAGATGGCAGGATTATTACCATATGCGTTCCGTCCAGCGGCCTCTCTTTTGAAAAATGTCCCGGAAGATTTGCGCCTTTTTGTAGATGGACAACTACTGATCGCCTCTCAAGCGACCAGCAAGCGGGCAAATGCGTTATTCGGCGCCGCGGCGCTGGATCTTCCACGCAGGGGGGTAGCGCAAGTCCCGGGCGGGATGGGGGGTATGGCGAATAAACTGGTGAAGGCAATCCATCAATTCGGCGGAAAAGTAATCATGCGCCAGGAAGTCGTAAGTGTAACCAGGAATAAAAATTCCACTTTACGCATCCGGACTAAAAGGAAGCAGGAATTCAACGCACATACTGTTATTTTCAACCTGACTCCATCGAATATCGCTGGAATTATGGATGTTGATAAGGGTGGAAAACGAGATTATTTTAAAGAAATTCCAGGAGATGGCTGGGGTGCATTTGTCTTATATGCTGGATTGAGTAACAAGATTATTCCGGAGGATTTCCCCGAGCACCAGCAGGTTATCGTCTCGGAGCCTTTGGGAGAGGGAAGCAGTATATTCATGTCCATCAGTCCTAAATGGGATAAAACACGCGCCCCGGATGGACAGCAGGCGGTGACATTAAGCACGCACACCAAATTGGATAAGTGGTGGCATTTATTCAATGAAGATCGACCAGGATATGAAAGGCAAAAAGGTAGGTTTACCGAAAAAACACTGGATGCTGCTGAACGTGCGCTACCTGGCATAAGTTCTTCTCTGGATTTATGCTTACCGGGCACTCCTGTTACATTCCAGCGCTTCACCCGCAGGGAGATGGGCTGGGTGGGAGGTTACCCTCAAACCAGCCTGTTCAGGACCCGAGGCGCGCGAATAGGGGGAGGGTTGTGGATGGTGGGGGATTCGATATTTCCGGGGCAATCCGTGCCGGCGGTGACATTGGGTGGTTTACGAGTGGCTGAATCCGTGCTGGATGAATTTGGCCGGAAGCGCAATAAATTCTGGCGCGCATTGAAAGAAGAAATAATGCAGCCGCAATTTTGAAATAGATTATGTGTATGGGAGATTGAATATGAAAGTGGGAATTGTAGGAGCCGGCCAGGTTGGAGCTACGACGGCATATTCGCTGGTGATGCGCGGTATTGGACGCCAGGTTGTGCTGGTGGATTTAGATCATAAACGCGCTCAGGCGGAGGCGGATGATATTTTACATGCTGTTCCTTTCGCACACCCGCTGCAAGTGTCGGCAGGAGGGTATGCGGACCTGGGTGGCAGCCGTGTGGTGATTGTCACTGCCGGGACAGCTCAAAAGCCGGGAGAAACACGCATGCAGCTCTTGGAAAGAAATGCAGCCATATTTCAGCAGATCATCCCGCAAGTGCTTGAGAATGCGCCCAAAGCCATTTTACTGGTCACAACCAATCCGGTTGATGTGTTGACACACCTAACCGCAAAAATTGCTGCCGGATACGGTGTGCCCAGCATGCGTGTGATTGGATCAGGTACTACTTTGGATACAGCCCGATTCCGGTCGCTGCTTGGGCAGCATCTGGGTGTGGACCCTGCTCACGTTCACGGCTACGTTCTGGGTGAACACGGCGATACGGAGGTCCTGACATGGTCGCTGGTGAACGTCGGCGGCGTGCCATTAATGGAGTTCTGCCGCCAGTGGGATATATGCACAGACGAAAGGGTGCAAGCAGATATCACGAAATGGGTACGGGAGGCAGCATACAGGATTATTGAAGGAAAAGGAAGTACAAATTTCGGCATCGGCAGCGCGCTGGCCAGGATTGTAGAAGTGATTCTGGGCGACCAACGTTCGTTGTTGACGGTCTGTACACCAGTAGAAGAGGCAGCAGGAGTTGAAGATGTGACAATTTCCCTGCCGCATCTGGTTGGCGGCGAGGGAATCCTGGACACCATACTGCTGCCGCTGGAGCTGGAAGATGATGAGGAAAGCGCGCTGCACGAATCGGCCCGTACTGTGAAGAAAGCGATCGAATCGCTGAAAATGGATTAATCTGACGCATGTCGAACACTTCGATTTGGTGGATAAGGCGTGATCTTAGATTGAGTGATAATCAGGCTCTGTCGGCGGCTATAAAAGCCTCGGAACAGGTCATACCTGTGTTCATAATCGATCCTTTTCTGGTTAAATTCAGAGCGAACTGGACCAAAACGGCTGGCGTTTTTATGGGGCGGCCTGCAAATCCTGGATCAAGCATTGAGGGAACGCGGCAGTTATCTGGTGGTGCGCTCCGGCAGACCGGAAGCTGCGTTGAAATCACTCCTTGAAGAAACGGGAACAGAAAAGATTTATTCGCAAGCTGATTTTTCTACATATGCCCGAAAGCGGGATAAAAAGGTGAGTGAAATACTGCCTGTGGCCTTGGTCGGTTCAAGCGGATTTTCACACCCAGATAAGGTGCTTAAAAATGATGGCGCTCCTTACACAGTTTTCACGCCGTACAAAAAAAGGTGGATGGCTGAAATGCCCTCTCTTTCGGAAAGACTGGCGCCTGCTCCCGAAAATATCCAAACGCCAGAATTTATTAAAAGTGAAGCCTTGCCGCAGCATAATCTTTCACAATATAATTTGCCGTTCAACCCGGGAGAAAAGGAAGCGATAAAGCGCTTGGAGATGTTCACTGAATCGTACAGGATTTCCGATTATGGGCAGTTTCGCAACCGGATGGATTTGCCAGGGACTTCACAGCTTTCGCCATATTTACGCTTTGGAATGATATCCCCCCAGCAGGCGGTTCAAAGCGCAATCGAAAAAATGGAATCTCTTTCAGGAAAGGAAGAAACGGAAGGAGTGGAAACCTGGTTGAATGAACTGATTTGGCGTGATTTTTACATATCCATCCTTTATCATTTCCCAGAGGTTATGAATAGAAGCTTTCGAGGAAATTTAAGAAATATTGCATGGGTGAATAGCCGCTGGGAATTTGAAAGGTGGTGTGAAGGACAAACAGGATTTCCAGTTGTCGATGCGGGTATGCGCCAGCTGGCACAGACCGGCTGGATGCACAACCGGGCGCGGATGATCACTGCTTCGTTTTTAGTAAAAGACCTGTTAGTCGATTGGCGCTGGGGAGAAGGCTGGTTTATGCAGCATTTAATCGATGGAGACCCGGCAGCCAACAATGGCGGATGGCAGTGGACAGCGGGTACCGGGACGGATGCGGCACCGTATTTTCGTATTTTCAATCCAATCACACAGGGGAGTAAATTCGATCCGAATGGGATTTACGTCCGCAAATGGGTAACAGAGCTCAATAATGTTCCAGCGAAGTATATACACACACCCTGGGAAATGCCCGATGAAATACAAAACCGGGTTAACTGCCGGATAGGGAGCGATTATCCAGAACGGATCATCGATCATAAATTCGCCCGCCAGCGAACTCTGGATATCTATAAACAAGCTAAATCAATTTAAATACAAGGATTTTTATGCAAGATATTGAAAATTTAACCAAAGACCAAACTGGAGATAAGAAAGACATACTAAAACTTGCTCCAGAATTTGAAGTGAAGGAGGTAGGCGGCGATGAGATCGGATTATCGCAATTCAGATACAAAAAGCACATTCTACTTGTGTTCAACCGCGGTTTCACGTGACCATACTGCCGCAGGCATATGGCGCAGTTGCGCCGTGATTATGACAAATTTGTTGATAAAGGCGTCGAAATCCTGGTGATAGGACCTGAAGATGAAGAAGTGTTCAAATACCATTGGGAAAAGAACAATAACCCATTCATTGGGATACCCGATCCAGACCACCAGATCGCTGATCTATACGGGCAAACAGTGAATTTACTGAAACTGGGCCGTATGCCGGCTCAGGTAATTATCGATAAAGGTGGTTATATTCGCTACCAGCATTTTGGCGATTTATTGCGAGATATCACTTCCAACCAATATGTCCTAAAGGTATTCGATCATTTGAATGAGGAATCAGACCCGAATAATTCTGATCCTGTGAAAGAATAAAATCGTGATCTTAATCCAGATAACCGTAAGCATTTTCTTATTATTTTCTAGTTTTTCAATTAAGGATACTATGAGCAGATTTAATCCTGACAAACTGACCATCCAATTTTTGGATGGGGTTTCAAAAGAAGGGCCATTATCACCGAGAAAGTACACATTAACCCATTCTGATTCAACCGGTGACTTATTTCTTACAATCGGTTCCGATTACAATCGTTTTCAAATATCAGGCTGGTACACACGACTAATGCGAGATGAAGTGCTGGCAGAATGGATCGTTGATGGAGATGGGCATGCTTTACATGTGCATTGTCATGTCAGCGGTGGGTTGGTCTTTGGGCCAGCAGGTTGGCGAAATTCAATTTTCAAGCAGCATTTGCCAATGGTGATTGAGTCATTTTATTATGGGGACCGATATTTTATTGAATCGGATCCAGCGTTGGGCGAATCAAAAGTATTTGTTCATTTCCATTCTTCTAAAGATAAATATAATCGTATTGAAGAGTGGGGATTGCTCAACGACTATCGGTCTTAATTGATCGGAATAATTCGGTTTAAAAGGTCTTTACGATATGGATGAATTAAAGGACAAAGTCGCAGTAATTACCGGCGGTACGCGCGGCCTGGGTTTTGGAATAGCCCAGGCTTATATTCGTGCGGGGGCGAAAGTTGTGGTTGCATCGCGATCAATGGAGTCGGTTGAAGCAGCCGTGCTGGCGCTTGAAGAAATGGGCGGGCAGGCAAGCGGCATTCACTGCGACGTCGGGATTTTGGAGGATTTGGAGAAATTAGCTCGATATACGATTGAAAAATATGGGAAGTTTGATGTATGGGTTAACAATGCAGGCTTATCCCCGGCTTATGGACCGACAATCCATATCCCGCATAAACAAAATGAAATTGTTTTCCAGACAAATATTATGGGTACATATTACGGGTCGCTAACGGCGATGAAGCACTTTTTGGAACGTGGTGAAGGTAAGTTAATCAATATATCTGGCAGGGGAGATAAAGAATCTGTTCCGCTGCAAAATGCTTATGCCTCATCGAAAGCCTGGATGCGCAATTTTACTTTAGCCCTGGCGGAGGAGTATAAGGAAAGCGGGGTATGCGTATATTTATTAAAACCAGGAATGGTGGACACGGATATGCTGCGCAAAGTTAAAGTCGTAGAGGGATATGAAAATCGAGTCGCTGCTCTTGGGACAATTATCCGGATGTGGGGAAATGAACCCTCTATCCCGGCTGAGAAGGCGGTCTGGCTGGCATCTTCTGCGACGGATGGAAAAACGGGATTAGTGGTCAGTGTTTTTGGGAGGGTTCAAATGATCAAAGGTCTAATAAATGAAGGCATAGGACGATTGATGAAACGGGATTTGGAGGAGATCGATATTGAGATCACACCGATTAAACCCGAGAAACCTTTTAATGGAAAGAAATAATAGATGAAATCTAATGAAATTGTGCTTGTAACCGGAGCAACTGGATATATCGGAGGCCGACTGGTCCCTAAACTGCTGGAAGAGGGTTACCAGGTTCGGGTATTGGTGAGGGATGCCGTACGGTTGCAGGGGCGTCCATGGGTGGATCAGGTGAAGGTTTTTGAAGGAGACGTCCTGCGCAAGGATACTCTACCTGAGGCGATGGAAAATGTCAGCGCGGCGAATTATTTAATCCACAGCATGATGGTAAGTTCAAATTTCCATGAACGTGATTTATTCGCAGCCAGAAACTTTGCTGAAACTGCGAGAGAGAAGGGAGTTCAACGTATCATTTACCTGGGTGGATTGGGCGATCCGGAAACAGAACTTTCGCAGCATCTAAATTCTCGCCAACAGACAGGTGAAGTTCTCCGTGAAAGCGGCGTGCCTGTGATTGAATTCCGGGCAGCGGTTGTTGTCGGGTCGGGCAGCGTATCGTTCGAAATGATCCGCTATCTTACTGAACGTCTCCCGGTAATGATCTGCCCGCTGTGGGTCTATACGCGCATTCAGCCGATCAGTATCCGAGATGTTCTGGAATATCTGGCTGCTGGTTTAAAGGTAAATGTGAAAGGAAATCAAGTTGTGGAAATTGGCGGCTCGGATGTGCTTACATATGCGGATATGATGCTTGATTATGCAAAAGTAAGAGGGTTAAAAAGATGGCTTATTCGAGTGCCCGTTTTAACTCCGCGCCTTTCTTCATACTGGGTGCACTGGATGACCCCCATACCAGCAGAAATCGCCAGACCACTTATTGATGGTCTAAAAAATGAGGTGATTATTCGGGATAACTCGGCGGCAACCTTATTTCCGAACATCAGGCCGATGAATTATGAAGAGGCTGTTACGCTCGCCCTTGAACAACTACAGGCAAGTCACATTGAGACTTCCTGGAGCGATTCGCTTTCCAGCAGCCTGGGCGACAGGCAGTCCGTGGCGTTACAAACCCATGAAGGGATGATCATCGAACGCAGGCAGCAGTTAGTCTCCGCTTCCCCTGAACAAATCTACAAGCAGTTCTCCAAATTGGGCGGCGAGAATGGTTGGGTCTACATGAATTGGGCCTGGCGGGTAAGGGGAGTAATCGACCGTCTAGTGGGCGGGGTTGGTTTCAGACGCGGACGAAGGCATCCGGAAGAGGTGCGTGTGGGAGATGCGCTGGATTTCTGGAGAGTAGAGGAAGTGCAATTAAACCATCTTCTACTTTTGCGTGCTGAAATGAAAGTACCTGGAAAAGCCTGGCTGCAATTTGAGGTATCTACCCAGGAAGATGTTAGTACCTCTTTTACGCAAACAGCTTTTTTCGCGCCGAAAGGTCTGTTTGGAATTCTGTACTGGTACTTACTGTATCCCATACATAGTTTGATCTTTTCGGGTTTAATCCGGAACATCGCTCAATTATCGGAAGAATTCAATATTCGAAATAGATAATATTTGAGTTTGTCTAATGCAAGAGATATCAATTTTTGATGACATGTTAAAATCACCCGAGCACAACTAATCTTTGTAAAGAAGGAATAAAAACTACGATGGCAAAAATAAGACGTCTGGTACTGGACACACTAAAACCTCATGAACCCAGCATTATTTCATTGGCCGAAGAACTGGGGGACCTGGAAGGCGTTTCAGCTGTGAACATCAGCATTTACGAGTTAGATCGTAAAGTGGAGAACGCTAAAATCACGATCGAGGGGGAGAATATTTCTTTCCCTATCGTAGAAAAGTTAATTGAAGAACTTGGCGGTACGATCCATTCGGTGGATGAAGTGGTGGCTGGGAAAATGATCATTGATGATGCGGCCACGCTTCAGGATTGAACCACCAGTACATCAAGTACGGTTGTATTTCTGAACTAGATCAAATTTTTATTATTCAACGATAATCGAGGAGTTGCTGGATATGAGATCCTTATTGGAGGCTGCTTCCTATTTTAAGGGAATACGATAAGCTGGCAAATATCAGCGAGATCGCGAGACGTTATTTCGCCATGAACGCATTTGATGGCACGTTGACAATCATCGGTGTGTTAATGGGGAATTACCTGGCGGGGGTAACAAATTCGGCGATTGTGGTCAGCACGGGATTGGCGACCTGCGTGGCGATGGGCGTTTCAGGTCTGTGGGGCGCTTATTTGACCGAATCGGCAGAGCGCAAGCGAGACATCAATGAGTTGAGCCGTCATACACTATCAGACCTCAGTGATTCGCGCATCGGGCGCGCTTCGCGAACCGCGGTGATTGTTGTGGCTGTAGTGGACGGAATTTCCCCATTTCTGGCTGCATTGATCGTTCTATCGCCGTTCTTCTTTGCCGGATTATTTCCATCCATCCAGATGGTTTATTATTTTGCGATCGGATTAGCGCTGGTGACACTTTTCACGTTGGGATTATTCTTGGGGCGCGTATCGAAAGGGAACCTGCTTGTATTCGGAATAAAAACAGTTATGGCGGGATTAGTTTCTATTGGAATCAGCTATTTACTGGGAGAGGGGGGATAATACTCAGCCTGCGGTGCCGCCTCCATCAACAGCAAGAACAGCGCCGGTTATGAAAGAAGCCGCATCACTGCACAGAAAAAGCACCGACTGCGCGATTTCATCAGGGGTGCCAATCCTACCTAGCGGGCGGTCGGCGGCCTCAGCCAGGAAATCAATCTCGCTCTCGCCTAACTGCTGAGCTTCATGACGAAGCATGGGGGTATCAGTATCACCAGGACAGATACAATTAACGCGGATATTATCCGGTCCATGATCCAGCGCCATTGCACGGGTCATGTTAACTACCGCTCCTTTAGAAGCGCAGTATGAAACGGCATCCTTACCACCAGTCAATCCCCATCCAGAGGCAGTATTGACGATAGCGCCCCCACCAGCTTTTTGCATGTGAGGGATGGCGTATTTGCTCATCAAATAAATGGATTTCACGTTTACTGCCATCACATGGTCCCATTCATCTTCTGTTATGTTTAACACAGTCGTACGGCGGACAATACCGACGTTATTAAAAAGCACATCTATCCCACCAAATATTTCAACGGTTTTTTGGACAGCATGCTGGCAATCTTGAGCCTGAGCGGCATCACAATGCTGGTAGATCGCTCTGCCTCCAGCGGCTGTTATCTCATCTACTACTCCCACGCCTCTTTCATTATCCAAATCTGCGACAGCAACGGAAGCTCCTGCCTGGCCGAATAATCGGGCAGTCTGAGCACCGATACCGGAAGCGCCACCTGTGATTATGGCTGTTTTACCGTCCAATCTATACATTGTTATCTCCTGAACCCCTAAATTATTCGTGTTCAACAATCTGTGTTAAGTTGATACCTGGTAGACAATACTTTCTCCGGAACCTGTTATCACACGCTTAAATCCTGAGAGGTCCTCATCCAGGCTAGCATCTCCCGTGTCGACTAAAAGCGGCTGGCCTTGAAGGGCGAAAATCTTTTCGGGTATGCTGATAATATAAATATTTTCGATGCCGATTTTGCGAATCACGGCTGGGCTGAGCTGCTGGTTGCCGCGGCCGAAAAGGAAGCCCTGTCCCCCAATGGGAGTGACGATAATCTGACCGTCCTGGTTTTCCAATATCTCCAACAGCTGAGATTCATTCGCATCGCTGACCAGCAGCTTGCGATTTTTGATGACGTCAACCCCCAGGAGCGTCTTTTCCAATGCGAGCAAGGATGTCACAGCCCGGGTTGTGGTCCCAGGACCGAGGATATAGGGCAAATCGGGCTTCATGCTGTTTACCACCTCGGAAGCGATGTCAGCCAATGAATTTGTTTCTCCGGGCGATACAGCAGTCTTGATTCCCTGGAGGTGTCTTTTTAAAAACGGAACGCGCAAATATCCGTAGAGCCTGGAGGAGAGCATGCCATCCCGGTATAAAACTTCATCAATGTCCATAACCTCTGCTTCGCGAGTTGATGCATGCCTGGCGGACAAGTAATGGAGAGCAATATCTCCCGCACTGGATGGATTCCTGGCGAAGACAGCCGAGTGGATCTTTAACCCCGGCTGGGATACCCAGTACCGGTAATTTCTGGCCTACAGCGTTATATATATCGCGGGCAGTGCCGTCACCACCCGCAAAGAGGATTAAATCAGCATCCAGCTCAAGCATGTCCCGCGCAGCGTTTATAGTGTCTGCTGCCGTGGTATTTCCCTTATCGATGGAACCGATCACTCGTACTTCGAACCCGATGGATGCGTCTATATTTTCGCCCATCTCTCCCGGATAAGTGAGGACAAGAAGATCGTCTTTAATCGGATCGAGTTTACCCAGAGCTTGACCAGCACGCTCTCCGGCACGCGGTTCGGCGCCCAAGGCGAGCGCTTTAGAACGGATATCTGACCCATCGCTGCCTTTTAGTCCAACGCGACCGCCTATCCCCGCAATAGGGTTTACGATTAAGCCCAGCTTTACTTGTTTCACAATTATATTTTTTTGAAAATCCTACTGGTCGGATGAATTCTCTGATACTTTTCTCCGGTAGGCCCGCCAGGTAGTAGCCCATTGATCGGGATCATCTAATGGTTCGTGATCGACCAAATGAATTGTGCTGTTGTGGGGTGCGGTCTTAGCCACTTTTGGATCCTGGTAAGCCTCTGAAGCGACATAAGTCATGATGCTCAGATATTCATCGAGTTCTCTTAATGAATAGGATTCGGTCGGTTCCAGCGTGCACGGTTCAGGGACTACAAAGGGGTGGTGGCTGGTCCAATAGTGAACGCCAAAGTCGGCAGCCCTTAAGCCGATCTGCTCCGAAAGGACGCCGGTATCCTCGGTTAATTTCTCCCAACTGTAGCGAACCTGTTCAATACGCCGTTTTCCTTCAGCATACGGCGCGCTTACACCACGGATTTTCAGCATCCTGTCCAGTAAATAATTATTATTCAGGACCGCGATATCAGCAACTTCACGCAGACCCTCGGCTCCCAGGCTCATAATCCATGCATAAGCCCTGAGCATCACGGCTGCGTTACCGTAAAAGGGAGTAATTTTTCCAATGCTGTCCGGCAGGTCGTAATCCAGGAAATATTTATCGCCGTCAAATCCTACCAATGGCACCGGGAGGAACCCAGCCAATCCTTCTGTCACGCCAGATGCGCCGCCACCCGGTCCACCGCAGCCGTGAGGTGTGGAGAATGTTTTGTGCAAATTGAAATGACAAAGATCGAACCCGGCTTCTTTCGCCCGGGTGATGCCGAGAATCCCGTTCGCATTAGCCTGGTCGTATGAACATATTCCACCGGCTTCATGTACAAGGTCCACAAATTCACTTATCCTGGGGTTGTAAATGCCTGTATCCTCAGGATTGGTTATCAACAAAGCGGCTGTTCGATCGGAAAGCGCGGCTTTTAATGCATCAATATCAGGATAACCGTCCTTATCAGGATAAAGCGTGATAACTTTATAACCAGCAGTCTTGGCGCAGGCTGCATTTGAGGGGTGGGAAAAAATAGTGGTGATGACTTCATCGCGTTGGTCTGCCTGGCCACGCGCCTTGTGGTATGCCCTGATGATGGATACGTTGGTATAGATGGCGGAAGAACCTGCGCAGGGCTGCAGCGAAAAACGATCCATGCCAGAGATGCTCTTGAGAAAACCTTCCAGGCGGTACATGATCTCTAATATTCCCTGTACAGCGCTCACGTCCTGTAAAGGATGCAAAGCCGTCATTTTCGGGGAGCGCGCCAGGTGCTCGTTGATCTTTGGGCTGTATTTCATGGTGCATGTGCCCTGACCGATATCGATGTTCAGGTCTGCTCCCAGATTCTCCTGTGAAAGTCTCAGGTAATGGCGCTGTACCTGCCCCTGCGAGATTTCCGGGAGAGCCGGCGGTTCATTGCGACGGATAGTATCCGGCAATGCTGCGAACACATCGCCAGTCTTTTCAAGCATTTCATCTTCATATGAAGGGGGAAGTATGCTCCTTTGACCAGGGGTGTGCAGTTCGAAGATAATGGGTTCGTCCCATTTCGCCTGATGGAACCGGCGAAGTTTTGGTTTCCCATCTTCAAATCTTTTGGAAGTGATGTCCTGATTCATTTTGCAACGATCTCCTTGAGTGCATTTACCAAACGATCGATAGATGCCTTGTTGTGAACTTCAGTAAAACAGTAAAGGGCGCTCTGACCTAATTCGGGAAATTCAAGCGACAAATCTACCCCGGCAAATATTTCATAACCCAGCAGCGCTTCATTTATATCGGCCACAGTCATTCCGGTTTCATCGAAATTAAGCACGAATTCCATAAAATGAGGGGTATCAATAAATGGGATTTTAATACCATCAATGCGATTTAATTCCTGCATCGCGTCAGCACGCACGAGTCATAATACCCGCGCCGATCTCCTGCATACCTGCTGGTCCCATCAGCGCAAGATAGACCCCAGCGGTAATTCCCCACAGTGCGGCTGCAGTCCCTACCCATTCCTTTCCTTTTTCCCGGATGGCAAATGAAGTCCTTTCGTAGGCGACATCTCCAAACCCGTATTCCCCTTCTACCGCAGTTGGCGTGATACCAAAAAGTCGGGATGGATATTCCATAACAAATTTGACTTCATCCCGTGTAGCGATGAAGCCGGCCTGTCCTCCGCCGTACTGCATGTGCATACCCAAAGGCTGTATGTCGCCGCAGACGATATCCGCACCATAATTCGCGGGTGGTTTCAATACACCCAGAGAAATCGGATTGACGCTGGTGATACAGACAGCGCCATGTTGATGCGCAAGCCCCGAAATCTGCTCACCCGCCGTTTCTATCTGACCTAAATAGGTGGGATTTTCGAAATATACTGCCGCGGTTTCACCATTGATTTGACCCTTTAAATCTTCAAAGTCCAACAAGCCGGTCTCGTTTTGGTATGCAACCATTTTGATATTAACTTCGTGCTGGCAGTAATCCCTGATTTTTGATAGTTTTCCGGGATTGGTATTCCTGCATACCAACGCTTCACTTCTGCCTGTCATGCGAGTTGCCATACGAATAGCGGTGGCGGAAGCCTGGTAACCATCATAAGTGGGCACATTCACTACATCCATATTAAGCAGTTCGCCCATCAGGCTGGTGTACTCAAAGAGCGCTTGAAAGCGTCCATGATCATCGTAAGGTTCGCCGGCGTAAGCGGTCAGGAATTCAGAGCGCTGGTTGATCTCGTCGCAGATAGCAGGCACATGATGCTGGTAGCAGCCCACGCCCAGGAAACTGGTGAATTCAGCCGCGGTAGTGTTCTTTGCTAGAGTTAAATCGACGTGCCTTTTTAATTCAAATTCAGAAGTGTAAGGCTCCGGCAAATCCAGTTTACTTTCCAACCTTAGATTTTCAGGAATATCTGCGTAAAAATCTTCGATTGATTTGGCGCCCACTTCATCGAGCATTTTTCGTTTGGTTTCTGGGGCTGAATTTGGGATATAGGGATGAATAAATGGTTTACCTTTCTTCATATAATAGTCCTCTATTATTTTTTTGAATTAGTCTGCTGCCGGCACGGCTTCAAAGTGAGTGGTTTCGGCGTGCGTGGGGCTGGTGATTACCAGCAGGATATAGCCAATAACGCCTGCCGCAAGTGAAGCAAACAGGATTCCAAGTTTAGCTTCATTGAGTATCAAGGGGTCATTGAAGGCAGAATTGGCAATGAACAGCGCCATTGTGAAGCCAATACCCGTCAACCAGCTGGCGTTGAAGAGCTGGCGCCAGGTCATATTGGCCGGCAATTCGGTAATCCCGGTTTTTACCGCTAACCAGGAGAAGAGGGTGATACCAATTGGTTTTCCTAAAACCAAACCCAGGAAGATGCCCACACTCACGGGACCTAAGAAACTGGCATCGAACGAAATTACCACGCCTGCGTTAGCAAATGCAAAAATTGGCAGGATCAGGTAGGTCGTCCAGGGCAGCAGGTCGTGCTCTATTTTTTGAGCAGGGGACTGCATGCGGTCGGCAACATTTTCCAGGGTTTGGGCAGCCACCTGGTGGCGTTCTTCGAGGGCGGAATTTACCCCTTGGGGTTTATCAAACTCGTTTAAGACAGACATGCATTGGGCTAACAAGGCGCGTGTATCGGGAGGGCTGCGGGTGGGAATGGTCAATGCCAGCAGCACACCGGCAATGGTGGCGTGTACGCCAGAACCTAAAAAGGCGATCCATAAACCAATTCCGAGGATGATATATGGAATTGGGGAATAGACACGCGCCCAATTTAAAACAAACAGTGCGATCAATATCAGCGCGGCTAGACCTAAATATATCCAGGTGATCTGTTCAGTGTAAAAAATGGCAATTACGAGCACAGCCCCCAGGTCATCGGCGATCGCCAGGGCGGTGAAGAACACCTTCAATGTGAATGGTATGCGTGAACCGAGCAGCGCCAATATCCCGAGCATGAATGCAATATCGGTCGCCATCGGTATTCCCCAACCTGATTCACCCGGACCACCTGCGTTCAGGGCTAAATAAAATCCGGCCGGAACAATCATGCCTCCTACGGCAACGAAAATGGGTAACAGCGCCCTGCGCGGGCTGGATAGCTCGCCGGTGGTCACCTCCCGTTTAATCTCCAGTCCAACCACAAAGAAGAAGACGACCATCAAACCATCGTTGATCCATTCAAGCAGGTGGTGGTGATAATGGAAGCTGCCAATTGTAATCCCCAGTTCGGTATTCCATAATTGGAAATAGTATTCCCACCAGGGGGAATTGGCCCACACGATAGCCAACACTGCACTGATCAACAGCAGGATACCTCCCGAGGCTTCGATGCGGGCGAACTCCTGAAAGATTAAACGGACCTTTATGCCTAGCGGTCTTTCAATGGCTTCCAGCAGCGATTCCAGATCCCAAGAGCCGTCATAAAGATCACCGTTTATAAAAAATGTGGGTGTGCCTTTTAACGCCGCTTTTTACTCCGCTTGAAAAGTCTTGGCTTACTTTTTCAGCGTATTTACCTTCATCGAGATCGCGTTGGAATTGTTCAATATCAAGGTCCAGATCCTGGGCGAATTGGATCAGGTGATCGCGGTCAAGCTCCCCCTGGTGGTCGAACAGGGTTTCGTACATTTCCCAGAATTTTCCCTGGGCTGCCGCGGCTTCGGTAGCCTCCGCCGCGATCTGGGCATTGGGATGGGCGGCACGGATTGGAAAATGTCGGAAGACATATCGCAGCCGATTTCCCAGTCGTTCCCGTAATGTGCGGATAATGGGATTTACCTTGCGGCAGTGGCCGCATTCAAAATCGCCATATTCGACCAGGGTGACAGAAGCGCCTGCAGGTCCAACAATGTGATCCCTTTCGCCTACGGGTAGATTCAGTTTCGAAGTTTTTAAGTCAGTTGCCATCCAAATTCTCCTGGACTATTAAATTGATTCTAATGTTTGAAGGAAACCATCGGCTCCTGGTTTTTTCTCGACTAATTTTACACCAGTCCATCAAGATATTTACCAGGTGTAAAAAACAAGACGAAATAGGGAGTCAGTATTTTCTGGTTGAAATGATGGTAGCAGGTTGATTACCCGGAATTTCCTGACGCATGTGGGGCTGTCGCAAAAGCTGTAGTGCGGCTGTACTTAGCCGCGAGATTCCGACGCAGGTAGGTATACCTGCACTTCAATTGCTGTTCAATTAGATCGTTTGGTTTCCTTTTGGGATAGCCCCAACAATGGCATCGTTTTATTCACGTATTGGATAGAAGGTTCTAGGCAGCCCCGGGAGTGATTAAGCGCAAACAAGTACCACTAGAGAATGAGCGTAATAACATTAGCATTAAATTAATTTGTGTGCTGATATACAGTTTTAAGATTGTCATGATACACTAGTATCATCCATTACTCTTCCATTGGAAGGGTTTATATAATTGAATAAGTAGTGAAGTTTTTACTCCTTACTTGTTTGACAAATAAGTCTAGTATTCTATTTGAAAGGAGGTGTTGATAAACCTGCTAACCCTTATACGTATCAGTCAAAGTTGGATAAATCTATATATAAATATTTGGAGGAGGATAATGAAAACCAAATTTTTTAGAATTCTAAGTGTATTTTTACTCGGCGCATTATTTCTAGCAGCCTGTGCGCAGCCAACTCCTGAGGTGGTTGAGATTGAAAAGGAGGTAGTTGTCACAGAGGTTGTTGAGAAAGAAGTTGTAGTTACCGAAATGGTGGAAGTCGAAGTCGAAAAAGTTGTGACACCCACCGCTGCACCGGGAAGACAGACCCTGATAGTAGGTATCGACAGACGCGCCTCAGACGCTTGATACGGCTGATTACAGCCACCGCCAGACTGAAACTGTGTTGAGGAATATGTTTGACGGTCTGGTGACGCGTGATACACGCAGCGGCGTCCACCTTGAAATTGCCGAAGAAATGAACTGGATTGATGATCTGACTTTGGAAGTCAAACTTCGCCAGGGTGTGACTTTCCATGATGGCACTGAATTGACTTCCGATGATGTGGTGTATACCTATATGCGGATTATCACGGAGAACGCGATCGATTTTCCAGAACCGCATTCTTCACCGAGGAAAGGTTTTGTTGGCTCTTTGGAATCAATTGAGAAAGTGGATGACTATACTGTAAAAATGCATTTTGGGGCCCCGTTCCCACCATATGAGCAGTTGTTCGTTCATAACCAAATTGTACCGATGGGTTACCTGGAAGAAGTCGGCACCCAAGGATTTGTTGAGAATCCTATCGGAACCGGTCCGTTTAAGTTCGTATCCGCGCAACCCGGTTTGACCGAAATCGTAATGGAACGCTATGACGGCTATTATGGGGGCGCTCCGGACTTGGAACCAGTGGGAGAGGCGTGTGTGACAAATGTTGTTTTTCGGGTAATTCCTGAAGCCTCGACCCGAGTGGCTGCACTATTAGCAGGAGAGGTAGACATTATCCAGGCCGTACCTCCAGAATTAGTTGATACACTGGCGCAGACCCCGGGTATACAGGTTAAGTCTGCTCCCGGCACACGACCAATGTGGGCCCAGTTGAATGTATCCGAGCCACCTTTCGATGATGTGAAAGTTCGCCAGGCGTTGAATTACGCAGTCGACAAGCAGCTTATTGTGGATGCAATATACGGAGGTAGAGCAGTCGCCATACCGGGACCCTTGTCGCCATTTAATAGTTTTGTCAATAAAAGCCTGGAACCTTATGCATATGATCCTGACCAGGCTTTGTCGCTGCTGGCAGAAGCAGGGTACAGTGATTCAGATGAGGACGGTATCTTGGATAAAAATGGGCAACCCTTCTCCTTCACAATCGATACTGTTGAGACATACAGCGAGTTGTCGGAGGCAGTCGCCAGCCAGTTAAGGACGCTTGGTATCGATGCCAGCGTACGCGTCTGGGAATATGGTGTGGTTAAACCGCAGCTATATGCCTGTGAAAGATCGGCCTGGTTACACGGTTGGGGAGACTCGGCTTTCGATCCAGTCGGCCATTTCGAGGCGACCTGGCATACATATGAAGAAGGAGTACCCACATATGGGCGCGGGAATTTTGGCTGCTACAGCAATGAAAGGGTGGATGAATTAATCAAACAAGGTGAAACCACTTCAGATGCAGCCGAACGCCAGACAATATATGATGAAGCGCAGCAGATCGTATATGACGAAGCCCCGGCTATTTTCCTGATCCTGTTTGATGCCGCTGAGGCAGCCTCGGAAGGCGTTACAAATTGGGAACCGGCTTCAGATGGTCGTGTCAATTTACACGATGTTTGCTTTTCATCTGAATAATCTAAGAACGTTTACCTAAATAAATCGGGGCTGATCCTAACAGAAAAAATAGCGAGGATTTTTTCCCAACTTTTCTGGTCAGCCCCTTTTATTCTTAATATCAATCCCTGGAGTGTCAAGACGTGAGAGGCGTTAAAATTTCTCGAACGTGTTCTGGTAACTATTCCGATTATGTTCGGAGTGGCAATTGTTGTATTTTTCTTTATCCGGTTAACGCCAGGAGACCCGGTCGATATCATGCTGGGTGAGACGGGCGGGGTGAGTGCAGCAGAGATGGAACAGCTGCGCAGCGAGTTTCACCTGGATGAGCCGCTCCATATACAATTGGGGATATTCTTAAAGGACGCAGTACGCCTGGATTTTGGTTATTCGTATCTCCTCAAACGTCCTGTAGTTGAATTGATCGTTGAACGTTTGCCGGCGACAATAGAACTAGCAGCAGGGGCATTAATTTTCAGTTTATCGGTAGCAATACCCATTGGAATCGTTTCAGCAGTGCGCCAGAATTCTTTTTTAGACCGCTTCAGCATGGCAGGGGCGTTCCTGGGTATCTCAATGCCAAGTTTCTGGTTAGGCATCATCCTGATCATGATTTTCGCGGTTTATTTAAAATGGCTGCCGGCCCAGGGGAGGATCAGTTTTGACGCGCATCTGGAAGTAATCACAGGTTTTTTCGTTATAGACAGCATCATTACTCGGAATTGGCCAGCATTGGTGAGCACCATTGAACATTTGATATTGCCCTCCATTGCGTTGGGCGCGGCTGTGGCGGCAATTGTGGCGCGCGTTCTACGGTCGGGCATGCTTGAGACGCTGCGTTCGGATTATGTAACCCTGGCACGCAGCAAAGGGGCGCCTGAACGGACTGTTGTTTTGAAGCACTCATTGAGAAATGCACTTATACCCACGGTCACAGTTGTTGGGTTGCAGGTCGGCGTTTTACTGGGCGGAAATATGATCGTAGAGACGGTCTTCAGTTGGCCTGGTTTGGGGAGCCTGGTGGTGAATGCTATTTTTAATCGCGACTTTCCGTTGATCCAGGCATCGGTGATGATATATGCCCTTATTTTTGTTGCGGCGAATTTAATGGTGGATATTTTATACACATATCTAAATCCGAAGATCACATTGTGAATAAATCTAAGATGTGTAAAAGATTGGGATATCTATAATGGAAGCCGTTCCTAAGGTTAAATCAACATTTGACCGACAGGTTTATCTGTGGCGGATCAGGCTGCGTATCTGGAAGCGTAATTTTGTTGAATTTATGGGGGAACTGCGCAAGCATCCGGTGGCGATTGCCGGTGGTGTCATTATTATTATTTATGTTCTGGCTGCGATTTTTGCGGACTATATTACGATTTACGATCCTACCCTCGGGAATCTGCGCGATCGCCTGGTGCCCCCGTTTTGGTACGATGAGGGAACCTGGGCGCATCCTCTGGGAACGGATGCTTTGGGCAGGGATATTCTGACCCGAATCATATACGGCGCACGGATTTCATTGTCTGTTGGTTTGTTGTCAGTCACAATTTCTGTGCTTATTGGATTGATTCTTGGGACGCTGGCAGGCTATTACCGCGGCCGGTTTGACAGCATTGTTTCACGTCTTGCGGACCTGCTCCTGGCATTCCCGTTCCTGATATTCGCTATCGGTGTAATGGCATTCCTCGGGCCAGGATTTATGAACTTAATACTGGCATTGACTTTTAAGGGGTGGGTTGAGTTTTTCCGGTTGGTGCGTGGTGAGATGCTTGCAGAAAAAACCCAGGAATATGTGGAAGCGGCCAAGGTCACCGGGCACAGCAATACAGCCATAATTGGGAAGGAAATCCTACCCAATATTATTCAATCGGTGTTTGTCCTGGCAACCCTGCGTATGGGCTGGATGATCATCATGGAGGCCAGTTTAAGTTTCCTGGGACTGGGTATCCCACCGCACATCCCTGCCTGGGGTTCAATGGTAGCCTCAGGGCGTGACTATATGCTGGTCGCGCCCTGGGTCTCAACCATCCCAGGATTGGCGATTGTAATTCTGGTGCTGTCAATAAATGTATTTGGCGAGGGTTTGAGGGATATCCTGGACCCGCGTCTGAAAATTGAGTGAATAATTATGGAACATCCAATGTTTGTAATAGTTATTGGACAGGAGTTGAGAATTGGCGGATAGCCCTTTGCTGGATCTTAAAAATTTGACCACAATTTTCCCGACCAAAAGAGGCCAGGTGCGGGCGGTGGATGCCGTCGATCTCAGGTTATCAAAGGGGGAGATACTGGGAATCGTTGGCGAATTGGGCTGCGGGAAAAGCACAGCGCTGCTGACAATTCTGCGATTGATTCGCAAGCCTGGATATATCGCAAACGGAGAAATTCGCTATCGGGGAGAAAATCTGCGAGAGCTCCCATCACAGAAGATGCGTGAAATACGCGGAAAAGAAATATCGATGATATTTCAGGATCCGCTTTCGACCCTAAATCCAGCCTTCCCCATCGGCGAACAGATTCGGGAATCGCTGCGTTTGCATCACATCCTTCCAGGCAGACAGCTGCCCTGGCCTCTGGGAGGTAAACTTCGTAAAGATGAAAAGGATGCAGTAATTGAGGTGATGGAGGAGGTCGGTATCCCTTCGGCGATGGATCGCTATACGGCATATCCACACCAATTTTCAGGCGGCATGCAGCAGCGTGCATTAATTGCGATTGCTCTGGTGTGCGGACCATCCCTTTTGCTTGCTGATGAACCCACCACTGCATTGGATGTGACCATACAGGCGCAGATTTTGGATTTGATGCGCAGCATCAACCAGGATCACGAAACAGCCATCATACTGGTCACACACGATCTGGGTCTGGCAGCCGAATTCTGCAGCCGGATTGCGGTTATGTATGCAGGACGGATCGTAGAACAGGGGCAGGTTGACCAGGTCGTCTCAAATCCCCAGCACCCGTATTCGCAGGGACTTCTGGCTTGCAGACCGCGCATCTCTGTGCGTGGTCAGCAAATCCAACCCATTCCTGGAAATGTGCCTGACCTGGCGGAACTACCTGGGAGCTGCACATTCGCGCCGCGCTGCCCTCACCGGCAAAAAGTTTGTGAAGAGGGTCCGATACCCATGGTTAATGTTGAGGATTCTCATCTCAGCCGCTGCTTGATACACCTTGAATTCGAACGGCAAGCTGAGTGGAATTGGGACGCTCAAGTGAGTTAACAGATGGCTGATGTGAAGACAAACGAAGCAATTCAACCCTTATTTGAAGCGCGTGGTGTATATAAACATTTTTATATACGCCACAATATGTTGGCCAGGTTTTTAGCGGGGGAGCAGGATAAGATTGTGCGGGCAGTGGATGGAGTTGATCTAAGCATCAGACCGCAGGAAACGGTTGGTTTGGTTGGAGAGAGCGGCTGCGGAAAAACCACCCTTGGGAGGGTGTTCACCCGGCTCTATGAACCATCCGAGGGTGAGATTTTATTTGAAGGGCAGCCGGTGGATGGCGATATGGTACGTTTATCAGATAATGGAAATACAGAACAAGTGAACTTCCACCGCATCGCGCAGATCATTTTCCAAAACCCATATTCATCATTGAACCCGCGCAAGACAGTGCGTGATATTCTGGGATCGCCGCTCAAACACCGCGGCATTAAAGACCCCATTGAGAGAGAAGAGGAAACATATCGATTGCTGCACAGGGTGGGATTGAGCGCTCGCCATATTGATGCTTACCCGCACCAATTTTCAGGCGGGCAGCGGCAGCGCATTGGTATCGCCAGGGCATTGGCCATGCGCCCGCGCTTCATTGTGGCGGATGAACCGGTTTCCTCTTTGGACGTATCCATCCAGGCTCAGGTGATCAACCTTTTGGAGGAATTGCAGGAGGAGTTCCACCTGACGTATTTGTTTATCGCGCACGATCTGAGCGTGATCAACTACATCAGCGATCGGGTTGCGGTCATGTATTTAGGGCATATCGTGGAAGAAGGGGAGACGAGCGATCTGTTTGAAAATCCGCTGCACCCGTACACACAGGCGCTGCTGGCTGCGATTCCGCGCGTGGATAAGGAGGCGCGCAAAGAGCGCATCATCCTGCCGGGAGGCGTGCCCAGTCCGATCGATCCACCCTCAGGATGTCCGTTCCATCCCAGGTGTTTCGCGAAGGTAGGAGCGGTTTGCGAGGAAAAATACCCACCTTTCTTCCAGGTTGGTGAACAGAAAGCGGCTTGCTGGATTTATAAGTAGGCTAAAAAATCCTTGTATTGAAAATAACCGTATGCAGATTAGACCCACCATAAATTCGGGACACAACGCGGAGAGCATCGCACCTAATGGATTATTGACATGCCTGACATAAAGGCTGGTGATGCCAATTATCTAATTAATCACGGCCAAGATATTCACCGCTGCCAAAATAAAACCGATACCTGAAAAGGTGTCCGATCGGGATGCCTTTTCAGGATGGCCCAATGTGCGAGGCTCTACTTGCGTATTTCGTAAACCCTTGTGCTGAGGACGAAGGGGCATTCTTGGGCGATTTTTTCTGCTTCATCAAGGTTTTCGGCTTCGATGACCGTGTAACCGGTGATGGAGTCTTTCCCAAACGGAAGGTCCTTGGTCCCCGATTGCGAGAATTCCCGTCCGCCGGAATGGAACCCACCGCGTTCGACCTGCTTGTCTGCGATTGACTCGAACCAATTGTTCCATACGCTCATTTCTTCGGGCGTGGGTTTTTCAAATCCGTAATGCAAAATCATGTAGTTCTTCATGTCTGTCTCCTTTGGGTTGTTATAAAGCAATCCGCTGCCTATGCCAGCGACGTAACGATTTCCGCCAGGACTTTTCCGAAGCGAGTTATCTCATCAACGGTGTTGTAATGCACAGCGCCCACGCGAACCATTCCTCCTGAGTCCTCTACCCCCAACCGTTCTGTAACGGACAGGGCATAATAATTACCACTCCAAGTAAATATACCATGTTTATCTAATTTCTCGGCAATTGTGCGCGGATCAATATCCTTTACCCTAAATCCAAAGGTTGGCACCCGCTGCTCCATGTGCGTTAAAACGCGGGGACCATAAAGCGTTACACCGGGAGTCTCCTCGAGCGTATCTAAAACCGCCTGGTTGATGCCGTACTCATAATTTCGGATAGCCGCCATGGCGCATTTTAAATTCAATTTTCGTCCCTGGAAATTTGGGCTGTATTGATCGATAAATTCTGCACCGTAATTCTCCCCCAACCAATTTAAATATTCGAATGTACCTAATAAGCCAGCGATGCCTTCATGGTTCTTGGTTCCGGTTTCAAATTTTTCAGGAGGTATATCCGAAGCAGGGCGTACTTTATAGGCAGGGAGGGATTCAAGCAGATCATAGCGACCATAAAGGATTCCAATGTGAGGTCCAAAGATTTTATATGCCGAGAAAACCAGGAAATCGCATCCCAGGTTCTGCACATCAATCGGTGAATGTGGGGCATACTGAACTGCATCTACATACACCAGAGCGCCTGCACTGTGTGACATGCTGACAATTTCTTTGACTGGGTTAATTGTACCCAATGCATTTGAGGCGTAACCAATCGCTACCAGAACCGGTTCTTCTAATAGAGCCGCTTCCATCTCCTCCATGTTCAATGTGCCGTCTGCAGGATTAAAATCCACATAAGAGATTTGACATCCGCGTTCTTCTGCCGCCATCACCCATGGAGTGATATTGGCGTCGTGTTCAAGCCGGGTCAAAAGTATCTTATCGCCCTGCTTCCATGTACGAGCCAGCGCGCGGCTGAAATGAAATGTGAGGGAAGTCATATTTGGACCGAAAACAATTTCCTGGGGGACTTTTGCGTTGAGAAAATCCGCGGCTGCAGCGCGCGCTTCGGCAAGAATAACATCCGATTCGCGGCTGCTTGCAAAAACGCCATGGAAATTGGCATTACACTCGATTAAGTAATCGTTGATCCTGTCGATGCTGTCCTGCACGATTTGAGTTCCACCAGGGTTGTCTAAATAAACCACTGGTCTTTTGAGGGCTGGGAACCGTTCTCGGATTGCATGAATGTCGATGGTCATGAATAAGTTCCGTATCTATAAATTTTTACTTCCTTTACCTGTATTCGAGGCGATCTGTAAGGCATCTTCCAAATCGCCCGGCGTGTTGATGTTGAAGAAACTTAATAATTGAGGATCAAATTTTACTAGTGTATTCTGGGAGATAATATGTAAATTCACTTCGGGAAACCAGGAATCAACGCGCCATTTGCCAGAATCCAGGGAGGATTTTATGGGTTCCAGGCAAGTATCACGACGATAAACGGCGTGGAAGGGTTCCAACCCAGAATTGGTCTGGGGGATGACAACATCCACATTCCTGCTATTGATTTGATCCACTTCATATTCGAGCAGTCCAGGATTCAGGAAGGGCATATCACACGCCAGGACAGCAACAAGCGGATGGTTTGCTGCGCTTATCGCTGTGTACAAACCTCCCAATGATCCGCGATCTGGGATTATATCCCTGAATAAGGGTAAACCAAGGAAATTATAAGAATCCGGATCGTTGGTTGTCACCAGGATCTGGTCTGCCAGTTGTTCAACTCTTTGGATTACATGTTTGATCAGCGGTTGACCAAGATAATCGATCAACGCCTTATCGCTCCCCATTCGTTGGGATTTACCGCCGGCTTGAAAAACAATTGTGAGCATTGAGTTGATTAAACGTTATTCAAGTTTGTTGTTTATTCTGACCCTGACAACATAACGATTGATCCCCCCAAAGCGGTATTTATAATCTTCGTCGCCGCGCATGAAATCAAGCGCCTGGCGTCCATTTTCGTTCGCCCATTTTAGCAGGTAACCCAGCAGCACCCAACCTGGCGACAATTCACGGTATTCAAAATTAATTCCCGAATTATAAAGCCAGATATGATCTGCGAAATCAAAGTTCAGGTATGCGGCAGCTTTCACCCCGCCGACCTCAAGGAAAACCAATAGAAGCCAACCAGCATCAAAGATGGCATGAATGGAAGACCTCATTTGTTCACGCATTTTATCCGTTAAGAAAACTTCTTTTTCGGAATCCTGCGCCATCAAATCAAAAAAACCATCTATTTCGCCGTCCAATGAGGCTTCATCTTCCACAATATACCAGCGAACAGGTTCTGGATTGTTTTCAGCCCGCCGGGTTTTGCGCCTGATCTCGTGACGCTGCTTTTTCTTTAGCGATGAGAGATATGTCTCCCAATCACCGGGAAGCGGGATGTATGGGCAGGGCTGCAGCTGTTCCTGTGAAAAATCCAACCCCAGGTTTTTGGCTGCTGAACATAATGCCGGTAATGTCGGCGAATCTTCAGGAAGATTGTATAAATCCAAAACCTGCCAATCATGTCGGCTATCTTTGGAAATGTTATCCAACAGGTTTGAAACAAATTGCTCCAGGTCTGGGGTGCGAACGATCAGATCCAGATAATCAGAGATTTCAATGCTGCCGATCAGCATGTATGATGGCTTTCCATCCAGGTTGAGCGTATAAAACAAGGGAGCAATTCCAACCAGACTCCCATCATCATCGCGAGCGGTGATAATATTAAGGTCTGCGTGGGGCCATTCTCCTCCTCCCAGTGTATTCCACCACGCAATCAGGTATTCATGTCGTAAAAATGGCACATGACTTGCATTGCAACATTCAAGCAAATCGTTCCATTCTGTAGCGAGTTTTGCGAATTCTTCAACGTTCGTAACAGTATCAAGATGCATTTGATTCCTTTAATATTAACTTGAGATATATGTCCCAGGTTGATTCTACCCTAAAGGATAAAACTATTACAATTCTTTGAAAAGCGGAATTTATCGTATGAAATCAGCAATTATGGAGCCTAAATCCAGCCGTAAAACCGGATAGGGATTAGAAAATGAATCGACTGATGGACCTTTATCTTACTCCAATAGCGCGTGTCCGGGGGAATGATCAACCCGGGTTGTTGAGCCTGAAAATCTCGGAACCCACGAGCAAAGCCATACGCAGCCGAAAAATCGACCGGCTGGTTTTGTATATGGTTATGACCGGCGACCTCACTTTAAGGCAGGACCAGCAGGATCAATTGTTGACTTACCTGACTGAATTTTATTTCCAGAAGTCTGGTTCTGCGACTGCTGCTATGCGCTCGACAGCAGAGGAACTTAACAAGATTCTGCTCGAGATCAATTTGCGATATGCAAAAAAGGGACAACAAGTAATCGGTTGGTTGACCCTGCTTGTTTTCCGTAATACGCAGGTTTACCTGAACTCACTGCGGTCCAATGCAGACCTTTTTTGTTTCGAAGGCAGGCATGCAGCATCTCTACAATTCTTCAATGGTAGGTCATGGGCTGGGACAAAGGCGTAGTACACCGATCAGTTTTTATCATATGGAAGCTGAGGCTGGAGATGGCATTTATTTAGCGGCACAACCACCATCTGATTGGGATAAGGGGGGCGGTTTTGAATTGCACAAGCTGGGACCGGATGAAATACAATACAGATTGGACCCGCGATCCGAACCAGATATCAATGTTGTAATTATCCAGGCCAAAGAAGGTTCTGGCAATTTTTATCTTACAGGTGGGGAAGGTATATCCAGGGAAATTGAAGCCGCGGCGTTGGCTGCGGTAATGGATGAAGGCGATCCAATCCAGGAAAAACCTCCCGAAATTGAGAGCCCACCTCCACCAATCGCTGGACAAACGGTTGAAGGCGGCGAGATAGATTATGGAGCGCCGATCGGGGATGTGCCCCCGCCAACTGGAACGTTATCTGAATATAAATCACCCGCAGAGGGATTCGAAACCCCTGCCAGTGAAGCTGTATCACAGGATCAACCAGCACAAGCAAAAGGGGTAGATAGTGATTTGAAATCGATCTGGAAGAGGGTGGGGGTATTGGGCGCTGGAATCATTGCGTTTTTCGGTCGTGTGTTCAGCGGGATAGGCGCGCTCATTACACGTGCGCTGCCGAATGCGGAAAGTTTTTATTTGCCTTCGGGAACAATGGCATTTATGGCAATATTTATCCCGGTCCTGGTTGTCGGGCTGGCGAGCGGGGTTTATTTTAAACTTGGGAGAGCTGCGCAGTACGATAATTTACTTACTCAAGCCCAGGAGATGGCGATTAATGCAGAAAACCAGGAAAAAATTTCAACGCAGCGAAAGGACTTGATATCCTTGTTGGAATTCCTGGATCAGGTTGAATCGATCGATAAAACTCAGGAAACACAGGCGATCAGGTGGAAAGCCACGAACACATTGGATGCTATGGATCTGGTGAAACGAGTGAATTACCAGCCAGCGATAGAAGGGGGATTGCCAGAATCGGTTGACATCAGGCGTGTTTTAGTTATTGATAATGATCTTTATATGCTGGATGGAAACAGCGGGAGCGTGCTGCATGCCCGGCTTACCAGTCAAGGATATAAACCAAATCCATCATTTCAATGCGCTCCTACCATCGAGGAAGATAAGCTCAGCGGACCGATCATTGATATTGAACGCTGGCCGAATGGATTGGCGCCTGAAGCTGAAATTATTGCGATGGATGCATCTGGCAACCTGCTGTTTTGCGATCCGGAGAATTACCCTGAGCCCGGGGTGTTGTATGCGCCTCCCTCCTCAAGGATGGAAAACCTGGTTGGAATGACAATCAGCCAGGGGGACGTATATATCCTCGACCCAGCTTCCAATGCGGTTTGGATATATTGGAACGGAACGCTGGAGGCAGAACCAGAGCTGTTTTTTGATGTTGAAATCCCGCAGCTGGAGGACGTCATTGATCTTTCAGTAAATAATAATGAACTCTATTTGCTGCATGAAGATGGACATATGACTTTATGCGTATACAGTGGGATAGGCGTAGCTCCAACCCGTTGTTCGCAGCCATCGTTTATTGATTTCCGTTCAGGACGAGAGAACCAGCCTATGGAACTGGAGAGTGATTACAGCCAGGTCGCTTTCAATCCACCACCAGACCCGTCGCTATACCTTTTGGAACCTGCTTCACAATCAATAAACCATTTCAGCCTTCGAAATCTTGCATACCAGAAGCAGTATTTACCTCTTCAAAAATTAGAAGCAGGAGAGGCGACCGCTTTCACCCTGGATCCAATCAAAAGACAATTTGTGCTTGCTGTCGGGGATAAGTTGTATTATGGGGTTATTCCCTGATCCAAATAAAATTCAATCCTTATTTGAAGAATAAATACCAGTATTTAACCGGTCTGGTCTCATTTCGATAACCGGAACGAGATTCTGAGCGGGTTGGTGTAACGCGAAACGGAAGCCAATCCTGCCGATGTGGATCAAATCTCCGTTTTCCAATAAAGAACCATCTTCGGATACGGGTGTGTAATTGATCCAGGTTCCGGCTACAGTCCCTTCATCGATGAGCCGGAAAAAACCTTTCGAATCGTATATCAGGCGGGAATGTATTGCCTCCAGAGCAGGATCATCAAAAATAATGTCAGACAGATTTGGATCCCTTCCAAAAGTAATATCTTCTTTTTCGAGGGGGATGGGCGAGAGGTGCGCGTTTACGACTGGCTCTGAAATCGGGAAAAGCAATGCGAAAGTATTTTCTGAGACCTGTGCGCCTGCCCAGGGTGACCGTCCTTTCCCTGAAGATTTACCGGTGGTGGAATCGGATTGAGGGTGCGGGTCTTTTACCCGACGCAAGCGAATTGATTTTCCAGGAAGCTTTGGTTTTATTCGGCCCCCAACAATTAAAGCCAGCAAGACAATTGATCCCCCAACAATGATAACCAATACTGAGATTATGGGGATGTTGTTATAGACGGATGATAAAGGGTTCGGCGCGGGTAACTCTAATCGAATTTCAACCGGGATTTCGGCGCTTTGTCCTTTCATCCCAAAGATATCTTCAACTTCAACCTGGAGTAAGTGAGAACCACCGTCTTTGTAATTATCTATATTCCAAATAAACTTATTAAAAGGAGGGCTGATATTTTCAGCAGCGATTTCTCCGTCCACATAAAGAACGGACCGTTTTAATCCTCTTGTACGCCCATCGGGGAAGTCGATGACTGTGGATAAAACCTGCTCCCGGGGGAAAAGTTCAGAAGGACCATCTTCATCCTTGAAGGATATTTTTTCCGCGTTTAGCGGCGCTCTAGTAATAAGGAGGGGGGGTGAAATAAATGTGGGCGCTGGCGCCAGTATTTCAAATTCAAATAATTGAGGGGGTGTACTGACAGGTTCGGTGTTTGTTTCCACCTGTGCTTGGAGTTGGTGCGTTCCGGAAGTTGTTAATTTGGTTTCGTATTCCAGAAGATATTTTGACCGCAGCGGTTCAAAATATATTTCGGGATCAGGGAGTTCTTCTTCACCCGTGTACACAAAAAAACTTCCTCCGGTACCTTCGGCCAGTTCTGCCAGTTGATCGGAAGCCTGGGCAGAATGAGTGCCCGGGGAAGATACCATCCAGACATTTATGCGGATATTGTTCTGCTGCGCCTGTGAGACTGCATTATCAAATGTGTCGTCTAACAAACCTTCGAGAGGCGGCGTAACGAATAATATTGCGCGGCCCATTGAGGACCGGAAGCCGGCATCAGCCACCAGATTTTCAGCCTCGAATAGCGTGTCCAGATCAGGGGCTGCAGTTCGTGCATCAACCTGTCCAGAGTTTAATACTGTAACCAAATCGGCAGGGTTTGTCACATGGTTGGAGGAAGCGCCGCCGGTGGTCAGCAGGCTCAGGTCATCGATGTTTGTACCAACACGGCTTATCCCCCACCCAGCCAATGCGTCGAGGATAAAATCGTAACGAGATTCCCCCTGACTATTTTGAATTGCGAATGGCGGACCCGGATTTAACACAATCGCTATGCGTGCACCGGGGCGCTGTTCCTCCAGTCTTAATAAGGTCAGTGGTTCACCATCTTCAAAGAGCTGCACCTGTGATGTTGATAAATTATGGATGAAGTTACCCTGAGAATCGTAAGCGACCAGACTGGTTATAAAAATAGGAAAGGAGCTGGTGGCGGGTGGAGTGATGGCTGCGCTACCTGAAGATTGAGCCTTGACGGGGGGTGGTTGGACCAAAAAGAATATCAGCAGCAAGACGAGAATTTTAAATAAAAAATATTGGCTATTTCTGCTGGCAAGTTCAATTCTCATGTTAAAAGTTTTAACATAGGTTGAATATTGATAGAGATTTCAAATTAACTGCATTTCCAAAAAATGAGTAGAAAGCCCGGTTGTTGGGAATTACGGTTATGTTAGAATTCGCTGGAAATGTTAATTCTGGCCTCTCAATCACCAAGACGCAAACAATTACTGGAATTATATGGAGGGAAATTTTCCGTTCTCCCCGTGGATGTTGATGAAAGCGTGGAAGTTGGAGAAGCTCCCGGTATTTATGTCCAGCGCATGGCAGAGCGTAAAGCGTCTGCTGCGTATGAAATTGTATTGAACAGGGCGAGCCCGGAAGATTTGATTATTGGCGCGGATACGGCCGTGGTTGATTGGCAGCCTGCTGGAAAAGGAAATCAAGACGATAATTCTGGTTACCAGTTTAGCGGACAGAACTCCGGGGGCTATAGAATACTTGGAAAACCGGGGAACTCCCATAAAGCGCAAAAAATGTTACGAGAATTGCGGGGAAGGACTTATCAGGTTTATTCCGCGATTGTTGTAAAGCAGGTGAAGGATGGCCGTTCGATAACAGATGTATGTATTACGGATGTTCCAATGCGGGATTACAGTGATGAGGAAATTTCGACTTATATCGCTTCGGGAGACCCGCTTGATAAAGCCGGCGCTTATGCAATTCAGCATATTGGATTCAACCCGGTATATAACTTGCAGGGTTGTTATGCAAATGTTATGGGGTTGCCGCTGTGTCACTTGACACGCATGCTGTTCCGTGCTGGATTGGATCCAAGCCTGGATGTCCCATTATCCTGTCAGCAATCCCTGCAGTATAAATGTTCTGTTTTTGAGGGTATTCTGGCCTCGGAATAGTGAACATTGTGGTTTTTTATGTTTAATAAGCATTAAGCACCGATGTATTCCTGAATGCCACTGAGTATTTTACATATGGACCGTTGGATTAAAAACCTCAACCTGTTATTTATCCTGCTTTCCTTTATAGTTGGTGGATGTAAACGAAGCACGCAATTAAGCGTTATGGATTATTCAACCAATCGAAATGGAAGCGTAGATTCTGCGGATGTGCAAGCGGTTAAATCCGCGGCAAGCACATTTTTGGATGATTGGAAGGAAGATGATTATGCGGGGATGTATGCTTTATTAACCAGTATCAGTCACGATGCAATAAATGAGCGTGAATTCAGCGACCATTTCCGCGGGATAGCAGCGGAGGCGGCATTGAAAGACCTGGATTATGAGCTTCAATCCGCCCTGATCAACCTGGATTCGGCTCAAGTCGGTTACAAGATCATTCTTCACAGTTTGTTGGTAGGGGATATTACCCGTACCACAACCATGAATTTAAGCCGGGAGGATAACGAATGGCTGGTTCAATGGGATGACACGTTGGTCCTCCCGGAGTTAAAGGGAGGAAATTATCTTTCCATGGACCGGGACGGCTATACACCTTCACGAGCCAATATATACGACCGTAATGGACATGCGCTGGTAGCCCAAACCGACGTTACTGCTCTTGGCTTGTATCCCGACCAGATTGATCCAGCCCAGGAAGATGAATTATTTGCTTTGATATCCGAACTGACCAATCTCAGCCCGGATAGAATCAAGACTTTGTATTCTGAATATCCCGAAGGGGCCGGGTGGTACCTGCCTCTGGGTGAAATACCAACGGATCGCGAAATTGACTATGAAAAGGTTAACCGATTGAGCGGGTTGGCTTTAAGCCCCTATAAATCACGGTTTTATTTCGATGGGGGCATTGCGCCGCATATCCTTGGATATATCAGCCCGATCCAGCCTGAGGAAGTGGACATGTATTCCCGCAGGGGCTATCGAAAAGACGAACGTGTGGGACGCAGCGGATTGGAGGAATGGGCTGAATCTTATCTGGCTGGTTCTCGGGGTGGAGCATTATTCGTAATGGATGAGCATGACAGACCGCTAACAAGGCTGGCCGAATCACCCGCATCGCCATCCCAATCCATCCATGTCACCCTGGATAAGGATTTTCAATCCGCGGTCCAAAATGCGATCGGCTCTTTCGCTGGGGCAATTGTGGTTTTGGAGCGGGATACAGGTCGAGTATTAGCCATGGTGTCGTCGCCCGATTTTGACCCGAATGCGTTTGAGCCAGTTAATTTTGATGACGATTCGACACTGGGTGAAATCTTAACTGACCCAGATCAACCTTTGCTCAATCGCGCCATGCAGGGATTGTATCCACTAGGATCGGTTTTTAAGATAATAACGATGGCTGCAGGTCTGGAAAGCGGATTATTCACCCCGAACACCACCTACCAATGCGGTTATTTCTTCGAAGAATTAGAGGGCGTTAAATTAAATGACTGGACTTACGAGTATTATCAGGAAGATGGGAAGACCATTCCCAGCGGTCTATTGACCCTTCCGGAGGGGTTAATGCGCTCCTGTAATCCATTTTTCTGGCATATCGGGCTGACTTTATATAACCGGGGGGAAACAAATGCGGTGTCTGAGATGGCGCGCGGTTTTGGTCTGGGGTTGGCGACCGGGGTTGAAGGTTTGGATGAAGCGGAAGGTCAGGTTATAGATCCTGCAAATCCTGTGGATGCGGTTAATTCGGCCATCGGGCAAGGTGATTTGCTGGTCACCCCGCTGCAAACCGCCAATTTTATCGCCGCGATCGGAAATGGAGGCACGCTGCACAGGCCGCAAGTCATAGAAAGAATCGCGCCGCCGGATGGTGACCCTGAATATGAATTTGAACCTGAGGTGATTGGAACTTTACCTGTAAGCGATATAAATCTGAAAGTGCTTCAAGATGCTATGGTTGGGGTTATCCGCAATGAAAAACCGCGCGGAACAGCGTGGCATAATTTCACCGGTTTGGATATCCCTGTCGCAGGCAAAACTGGAACCGCCCAATCGAGTAAAGGAGAACCGCATGCCTGGTTTGCGGGTTATACTTTCGCCGAACAAGAAGACCGGCCGGATATTGCGATAGCCGTGGTGCTGGATTACGCTGGTGAAGGTTCTGTGTACGCAGCCCCAATTTTCCGTAGAATTGTAGAACTTTATTTCAGCGGACAGCCCCAGAGGCTTTATCCATGGGAGTCGGAATTCAATGTTACTCCTACAGTTGATTCGACCTCAGTCATTACGCCGGTTCTTGAACTTTCAAACACACCCGAGCCATAAGTGGAGAAAATGCAAGGGGTAATCAGAAAATCCCAATCAGGACATTATACGGTTGAAACCGAAATTGGTCCGGTCGTTTGTCAGCTGCGCGGCAGACTAAAGAAGGGCAAGCGTGTTGGGGATGTTGCTGCGGTTGGCGACAAAGTACTTATCACATCCCTGGATCAAGGAAAAGGCGTTATCGAATCGATAGAGCCGCGCCTACGATCGTTTGTTCGGCTGGCTCCCACTCCTCAAGGTGAGTACCAGCAAATATTAATCGCCAATCCTGATCAAGCAGTATTCGTCTTCTCCTGCGCACAACCCGAGCCGCGCCTGGGCATGCTGGACCGTTATTTAGTCATCGCTGAGAAGCAGGAAGTGCCTGTAATAATTGTAGCTAACAAAATCGATCTGGTGTCAAAGAAGAAAGCTCAATCTTTGTTTGGACTGTACAACTCGATAGGATATGATCTTATTTATACTTCCGCAGTAAATGGTAACGGTATAAAGAACTTGAAGAAAAAATTAACCAATAAAATTTCATTTTTTACCGGCCCATCTGGAGCAGGCAAATCCAGTTTGCTCAACGCTATCCAGCCAAGTTTGGGATTAGTAGTCAGTCAGGTCAGCAAGGCCACCAGCAAAGGCAGGCATACAACTGTAGAGCGTGAAATGTTCCCGCTGGATGGGGGTGGATATGTCGCTGATTCACCGGGTTTGAAAGCGCTGGCGTTATTCGATATTGAACCGGAAGAGGTTGACGGATATTTTCCGGAGATGCGTGAGCTTGTTGTTAATTGCGCCTTCAGTGATTGTACGCATGTGAAAGAACCAGGTTGCGCGATTATGGCGGCATTAAATGATGGACGATTTCACCCTGACAGGTATAAGTCCTATTTACACATGCGATTTGGAGACGAATTCGAATATATACTGAAAAATGCAGAATGAAATGTCGCGTCAAATCAAAAGATAATGTTACCGAATGCGAATGTATTAAATTGGGAGGGTAATTCTGGTACAATTAAATTTCGAAGGTAATTGAACCTTTTTAGCGCTGCAGATGTAATTAATAAGATAAGTAGACAGCACCATTCCCGGGTTTGGATATGTCCCAAAAAGAGGACCGCGAATTAATCAAGCAGCTTCAAAATGGCAGCCTGGATGCATTGGGCGTGCTGTACGAAAGATACCGTCATATGGTTTATCGTACCGCGCTGGCAATTACAAGTGATACCGAAGCTGCGAGCGACTTACTGCAAGATGTCTTCCTGCGTCTATACCGTTTCGCAGATCGATTTGACAGCACCAGACCAATAGAACCGTGGCTTTACAGGATGACAACCAATTTGACCTATACCTGGGTAAAGCGCAATAAACGCTGGGTACGCTCTCTGGATGATCTGGCGGAGTGGTTGGCAGGATCTGGAAAAAACTTACCGCATGAAAGAGTAGAACAACAAGATGATTGGGACCAGGTGCAGAAAGCAGTGTCTGGACTGCCCTTACCGCAGCGAGTTGTGATTGTCCTGTTTTATCTCAATGATTTGTCTTTGCAGGAAATCGCCGATATCTTAGATGTCCCGATAGGTACCGTAAAATCGCGTTTGTATTACGGTCGTTTATCGTTAAAAAAGAGTTTGGGATTGGGACTATTTGGAGACGGCGAAAAACTTCCCGAGCTTAATTACGAGGGATCTTGACCGGTATATTTATGAATGACGATCTGGATATTTACGTTTCGCTCAGCTTGAAGAATTGGAGTGCAAAAAATGGTCCGCCGCGAGATGGCCGGATACAGTTGCTGAGGGATTTAACAACCCCACAGCCTCAAAAGGCCAGATGGTACGCTAGAATGTGGAGTGCATTGAAATCGTCACTGCACACCTCGCAAAATATCGTCATCTTTTATGACTCATGGCTGTGTGACCCTTTTCCACAATCCCAGAACTGGGTTTCGCATATCGCAGCGTCTTGGCGATTATCACATTAATTCCTTTTTATCAGTAAGCGATTCATAAAATGCGGCATTTGCCGCATTTTGTTGTTCATGGACCCGTTAAAAGAATAAAGTGTCAGGGTGAAAATAGAAAAACTTATGTAATTTATTAAATATCAATGTACGTGATATTGTTGGAATATCCTGTGTAACTCAATCGGGGAGGTCCTGGAAAATTTGTCATATACAGGGAAATCACAGAATTAAAAATAAGGATCATTGGCAGTCTGTTACTTGTTAATCGGGATCTCCCATAATGAAGAATAAAATTCGAATTATTGTGCTCATTTATTTGGCTGGCCTGTTTACAGTCACATTTGCCTGTAAATTTCCGACAATTTCGAATGAAGGCCAGATTACAGCACCAGCATCTGATGTACCAACCAGTGAGGTTTTAGCGGCGGTTCAAACACCAGCCCCCCCGCGTAAACTGACAATTTGTTTGGGAAAGGAACCTGATTCGCTTTTTATCTATGCGGATTCATCACTTGCGGCCAATACCGTCAGGGAAGCGACCTACGATGGTCCGGTGGACTATGTAAATTTTCAACCTTCAGCAGTTATATTAGAAAATATACCAAATTACTCCAATGGCGGGGTTTCAATTGAACCGATTTCGGTTGAACCGGGTACTATAGTACAAGATATAAATGGGAATCTGTCCCCTTTACGAGAAGGGTTGGTTTATAAACCATCCGGTTGCCGTGAAACAAACTGCGCTCAAACATATACAGGACAGGAACCTGTCTTGATGGATCATGCAGTGGTGAGATATAAATTTCGACCAGATATCCTGTGGTCTGATGGTGAGCATTTGACAGCTGAAGATTCACAATACGCATACGAAATAGCGGCCAGTTTATTTCCCAAAAGTGAAAGCTGAAATTATGCGCGCATTCGCTCAATTATTTTGCACATGATCCGAGCACAATGGTTTGGGAGACGATACCCGGTTACCTGCCGTCGGATTATGTAAGCAGCTTTTTTGCACCTCTGCCTGAACATACCTGGGGAGCGTTATCCGTTGAAGAGCTTCTCCTGAGTGACATGGTCAATCGCGCACCACTCGGGTGGGGCGCTTATACAATTGACGAGTGGGTTCCAGGAAGCCATATTTCACTTACCAGGAATAACAATTACTTTCGCAGCACTGAAGGTTTGCCAAGAATTCGATCAACTGGATTTCAAGATAACTGCCAGTAAAGATGAAGCGCTCGCTTTATTATCCGGCGGTGTGTGTGACTATGTGAGCGAAAGCGCATTAGCGGATGCGCAAGTTGGTGAGTTATTCTCTATAGAGGAAAATGGAGAATTCCATCTCGAGAGCATGGTTGGAACAGCCTGGGAACACATAGATTTTGGGATTAATTCGGTTGATGAATTATTGACGCCGGTCTTCTCGCAAAAAGAAACCCGACAGGCTTTCGCGATGTGTATTGACCGGGAGCGATTGGTAAACGAATTGTTCCCCGGATATTCCGAGGTTCCTCACAGCTATACACACCCTTCCCACCCGCTTTATAATCCCAACACCAGGCAGTATAATTATGACCCACAGACTGCCGCTGCTGTACTGGATTCAACCGGCTGGGTAGATGGCGATAGAGATGCTGCAACACCACGCACAGCTCTAGGTGTACCGGGTGTTATGGATGGCACCCCTCTGATAATCACTTTGCTTACAACAAATGAGGATGAGAAAATAAAGGCTGGGGAATTGATAAAGGAATCTCTATCAAATTGTGGGGTACAGGTTGAGATCAGAAATTTACCTGTTGAAGAATTCTATACATCCGGTCCTGATGGTCTGGTCTTTGGAAGAAAGTTTTCGCTAACACAATTCAATTGGATTACAGCCCTTGAACCCCCATGCAAACTTTATACATCCAATGAAATACCAGGACCTTATCCTAAGTTTGAGAAAGGGTGGGGAGGGGCCAATGTAAGCGGGTACAGTAATCCCGAGTATGACCGGCTATGTTCAAATGCGAATTCGACAATCCCAGGAATGACGGAGCATGCAAATTCACACCTCGCAGCTCAAGCTATATACAGTGAAGAAATACCTTCACTACCCCTGTATTTGAGACCGGAATGGGTAATTATGCGGCCAGATATGTGCGGGTTTCAAGCGGATACTTCAGCAGGTAGTTCGTTGAGAAATATTGAGGATTTTAATTATGGTGAAGGATGCAGAACTGTAAGATAATTGCAAGGTTGACCATAGAATGATTTATGGTAATATTTAGGTGAATCCCAATAGAAAACCATGATTGAGCACAATGAAAATAATTGTCCTATCTGACCTTGCAAATTGTACGGTCTGCTATCTATTTAAGGAGGTGACGCAAAAAAAATATAAATAAATAATGTCTAACGAATTCAGAATCCTAAACAAAACTTTTTTCTTTTTGGAGGAGAAAACATGAAACACAAAGCGTTACTTTTTTTTAGCATATTGATGGTTCTCAGCATGATCCTGGCCGCCTGCGCTCCGCAGCAGCCTCAAGAAGTAGAGGTGGTGAAGACTGTTATCGTCACCGAAGTTGTGGAGAAAGAGGGCGAGACGGTCATCGAAGAGAAGATCATCACCGCGACACCAGCACCGGTGGAAGAGGAACCAGAAGAAGAGATGGCAGCCGGAGGTCCAATCCCGGCTGACGAGATGATCCCCTGCCAACCCATTCCAGAGGTCGCTGGTATAAATCTGGAGCAGGTTAGCATGAGTGTTCCGGAGATCGCTTCGGATATCGTGCAGCCGGCAGCCGCACCTAAGGCTCAATTGAACCAGGGCGGCAAGGTGTACCGCGTGGGCGTTTTTGAAGACGTGACAACCGCCAACTTCTGGGCTGCCAATGGTCCGGACAACACGGTCTGGAACAGCTATATGCTGCCTAAACCCCCCTCACTCTTTACACTGACAGATAAGTATTTCACCTTCGTGCCGTCGTTAGCGGCGGTTTCGATACCCGATCCTCTGGTTGAAGAAGGGGAATTCTGGGTCACTGAAGTCCCGATCAAAGAAGGTCTAGTATGGAGCGACGGTGAAGCGATCACAGCAGAAGACGTGGCTTTCTCAGCAAATGCTGTATTAGATCTTGGCTTGATCTCCGGCAACTTCCAGCAATGGTACGATGCCAACTTTCTTGACCGCATGGAAGCAGTAGATGACCTGACTGTCAAAGTCTTCTACCACACTAAACCCGGTCTGGCACGACATGAGTGGGGCACATTACAGGCTCCGGTTCTCGCTGAACACTATTGGGCGCCGGTTGTTGCAGAAGCTATGGCTCCCATCGAAGCTGCAGGCGCTGACGCCAGCGAAGAGGACCTGGCTGCCGCACAGGCTGAGGCGCACGATATCCTGTTCGCTCATGATCCTGCAGGTGAACCTACCGCATGGGCATTCACCCTCGATAAGTGGGAGAAAGGCGCCTTCATTGAAGGCGGCGCGTTTGCAGACTATATGAACACTGGTACAACGATTTAACAGTGGCCGGATGGTTCTTACAAAGACAGCAACGGCGTTGAATTCGGAGAAGCTGAAGGTGATCCTGAAATTGAATACACCGTTGGTCCATTTGTTGATTCTGTTGTTTACTCGGTTTATGGATCACAGGATGCAGCTATCCTGGCGATGAAGAACGGCGAAATCGACTATGTGATCAACCCGCTCGGTCTGCAGCGTGGTTTGGCGGAACAGATGAAGACAGATCCGAACTTAAAAGTTCTGGAGAACAACGTCAATGGTTTCCGCTACATGAGCTTTAACAACCGCCGCCGGCCGATGAACGACTGTGCTTTCCGACAGGCAGTTGCCGTTTTGATTGACAAAGAATTCGTCACCGGCACTATCCTGCAGGGTGTGGCATTCCCGCTGTACACTTTCGTGCCCGAAGCCAACGCGGCCTGGTACTTTGACGATGTGCCGAAGCTGGGTCAGGGCCTGACACGTGAACAGCGCACCAACCTGGCTGTGGCGATCCTCGAGCAGGCTGGATACACCTGGGAAGGCGATGTGAAACCGACCTGGGATCCGGAAAACCGCCAAGTGACTCCAGCAGGTCACTTGCTGATGCCTGATGGCACTCCAGTGCCAGAACTTAACATACCAGCCCCCAGCCCGGGTTACGACCCGCTGCGCTCGACATTCGCAATCTGGATCGAGACATGGTTGAACGAGTTCGGTGTTCCTGCGACCGCCCAACTGGCAGGCTTCAACGTGATCGTCCCGATCATCTTCACCGAGCAGGACTTCGATATGTACTTGCTAGGCTGGAGCCTGGGACTGTTCCC
The DNA here is from genome assembly GCA_963753725.1 of uncultured Chloroflexia bacterium. GTDB lineage: Bacteria > Chloroflexota > Anaerolineae > Anaerolineales > UBA4823 > CAVWDI01. The sequence continues at coordinate 58,568 of CAVWDI010000036.1, forward strand.
GGACTACCTGCGTGACTTTTTCGCTGAAGAACAGGCTGTCGAAGACGGAAACAACGCCGGCGGTTATGTCAACGCAGAATTCGAGGAACTTTCGAACGCGATTTTGTCGTGCGAGACTTTCGAAACCTGTAAGGAATTCTCAGATGCGATTCAGCTGATGCTGGCGACCGAGGTGCCTTACGTGCTTCTGTTCGACACCGGCATTATTGAGGGCTACCGAGCTGCTTCGTTAGAGCTGCCGTACGAGCAAACCCTCAGCGGTCTGCAGTACGCACACCAATATGGTGGCGAACTACAGGCGTCAGTACAGGTTAAATAGTTCATAGTCAGCTTTTGAGCTGAGTGTGATCCATTGGGAGGGCATGGGTATTACCTTGCCCTCCCATTCCTAGCTTTGTGAAATTTAACGATGGGGCTGTTCCAAGAGGTTGTCACTGGCGGCATTGTACAGGGATAACCAGAAAGGTCAGAATTTCTTCATCCCGAATAACAGGGGTTGAATAATATTCTGAATAACATTTTCACCCTTTGTTGATAGCCCCGAAAACAAATACACTGTCTAACTTAGTTCCCCAACCCAGCATAAATCATTTCGGGAACGGAGGTAAACAATGAGACGTTACCTGTTAGTGCGCATCGGCCAGAATATCTTTACTTTTTTTCTGTTTCTAACCATCGTTTTTATCCTTATAGACGCTCAACCGGGGGATTATGGCAACCAATTCTTAAACGATCCACGTCTGACACCTGACCAACGCCAAACCATTCGAGCCCAGATGGGATTGGATAAGCCCGTCCTCGAACGTTATTTTGCATGGATAACGAATGCCGTCCAGGGAGATTTTGGCATGTCTTTCTCAAATTATCCACGCCCGGTGCTGGATGTGATCGCAGAACGAGCGCCTAGAACGTTGATATTATTTTTAAGCGCAACAATTTTGTCTTATTATATTGGTTTTGTTACCGGGAAAATGCTGGCCTGGCGCAGAGGGGGCTGGGGGGAATACGCTGCTACAGTGGGAGGAGTGTCTTTGTATACGGTCTTCTTACCATGGTTTGCTTTGATGATGGTCTGGTTCTTTGCATACAAACTGGGTTTATTCCCGATTGGAAAATTTATAAACCCGGTTCTGTGGAGCGATGCTCCGGTGGACGCCAATTATGTGTTCAACCGAATATTGCTGTCAATAGGAATTGCTGGTGTCCTTCTGCTTGTATGGATTGTGTTTGCGGGTCGTTTTAATCCACAAAATCGTTTACCTGCCAGGTTGGGAGGTGTGGGTGTTGTCCTCTTAGGTCTCACACTTTTTTGGTTGTCAACTGGGGTGGTGATTTATGCGCTGGATATACTGCATCACCTCATCCTTCCGATTATAACCCTCTCCATGGTTAACTTTGCGGGAACGATGCTGCTGACACGCAACAGCATGCTGGAGACGTTACGAGAAGATTACATCATGGCTGCCAGGGCGAAGGGGCTGCCGGATAAGACCATCCGGGATAAACATGCTTCACGAAATGCACTGCTGCCGGTGGTGACCGCCTTTGTGCTTGCTGTGGCTTTTATCCTGGACGGCGGTGTGATCACTGAGACCATCTTTTCCTGGCCCGGAATGGGTTTAACCCTTTTGAATGCTGCTCTGGTCGAAGACATCCCAATGGTGATCGGCGCCCTGGTTTTCACTGGTTTCCTGGCGCTCACCGCTCACCTGATTGCGGATATCCTTTACGCTGTCCTGGACCCGCGCATCCGCTATTCTTAATACTCACAACGGTAAAAGAGGTATCCTATGGCTGAAATTTCTCCAGCTTCACCCCCACCAGTTGTATCGTTGGAAACGCCTCTGTGGCAGATACGACTGCGCTTATGGCTGCGAAGTATGCGAACGAACCTGGCGTTGTTCGCAGAAAATCCGATTGGATTGATAGGGGTGGCAATAATTTTGTTCTTTTTCTCGTTTATCATCATCCATCCAATTTTGATGAAAACGGTGTGGGACCCGGTCGTTTACAATCCGGTGGTCGGTTATGACATAACAATACCTTTTCATCCCGCGCCTCCTCAAGCCGGACATTTGTTGGGTACAGATCCACTGGGGCGAGATGTGCTCAGTCAGTTAATGTGGAGCACCCGCTCCGAGTTTATCCTCGGTATTGTTGCAGCTTTGGTTACAGTGATTATCGCTACGACTGTAGGATCGGTATCGGCCTATTATGGCGGGGCAGTAGATGCTGTTTTTATGCGTATTGCCGACATTTTTATAATGATGCCGTATATCACCATCTTGATTGTAATGTCAGCGTTAATGGATTTAACCCTGCCGGTATTGGCGCTCGTTTTGGGGATTTTGGGAGGTTTCGGTGGTGCGACGATTATTCTGAAATCGCAGGCTCTGACTGTTAAAGTGCGCACATATATTGAAGCTGCCCGGGTTGCAGGAGGAGGTAATGCGCATATCATCTTGCGCCACATTGTCCCCAATCTGCTGCCGCTTTCATTCCTGTATATGATGTTCGCGGTCAACGGCGCCATTGCATCTGAAGCTGTATTATCTTTCTTTGGATTGTTGAACGTACGCATGTCCTGGGGATTGATGATCTATACCGCTTCTTATTCTGGATACCTATTGGATTTCTCCAAATGGTGGTTGATTTTTCCGGCCAGTATCGCCATCAGTTCAATTTGTGCCGCATTTTATCTGGTTGGACGTGCACTTGATGAAATTGTGAATCCGCGTTTGCGAAAACGATAAGGAGTGAAATTGTGACCGACAACGTCTTAAACGTTCAGGACCTGACAATGCACTATACTACCCGAAGTGGGGAAGTGTCGGCTGTCAACGATGTAACGTTTTCTCTAGAGAAAGGACAATCGATGGGGTTGGTGGGGGAATCGGGCTGCGGGAAGACATCCATCGCCATATCGTTACTTAGACTGCTGCCCGATAATGCTGAATTTAAAAGCGGGCACATCTACCTTAACGACACAGATATCGTGCCGTTAAAAGAAGAAGAGATGCGCAAACTGCGCTGGAGTAAGATTTCGATGGTGTTCCAAGCAGCGATGAACGCGCTAAATCCAGTTTACAAGGTGGGTGATCAGATCATCGAAGCCATGGAGGAGCACAATGAAGTCCAGACCAACCAGCAAGCGCGTGAAAAAGTGGCGGAATTATTTGAATTGGTGGGCTTGCAGCCAAAACTGATGGATCAGTTCCCGCACGAATACAGCGGTGGTATGCGCCAGCGGGCGGTGATCGCAATGGCGCTGTCCTGCGCGCCGGATATTATTATCGCCGACGAACCAACCACAGCTTTGGACGTGATTGTGCAGGATTCACTGCTTCGAGAGATGATCGAACTGCAAGAAAAACTCAATATGAGCATGATTTATATTTCACATGATATTGCTGTGATCGCAGAGGTTACCGAGCGGATCGGTGTCATGTATGCCGGTCGATTGGCGGAGTTCGCTTCAGCGGTTGAGATCTTTAAGCATCCTCTGCATCCATACACATACGGACTTATGTCGGCTTTTCCAAGTATTGTGGGTCCGAAGCGAGAATTAACAACACTGCCTGGCGAACCACCTGATTTGATATCACCACCATCAGGCTGCAGGTTTCATCCACGCTGTCCATATGCGACTGAGATTTGTTCGGAGGAAGTACCAGAATTTAAGGATATGGATGATAAACACTTTGTGGCCTGCTGGAATCCACTGGAGGGCAATTAATGAGCAACGAAGAAATGGTACATGAACCACTGGTTCGTGTTGGTGGTTTGAAAAAACTATATCCACTAGCTGGTGGATTATTCAAGAAATCTGACGCATTTATCCATGCAGTTGATGGCGTTGATTTTGATATTGGTGATGGAGAAAGTCTGGCTCTGGTAGGCGAGTCGGGTTCTGGAAAGACCACCACTGGAAAGTTGCTCGTACGGCTTGTTGATCCGACCAGCGGCAATATTGTAATGCGCATCAATGGATACGAAAAGGATATCGCGAATTTGAAGGGGGGCGAACTGAAAGGATTCCGCCGTCACGTTCAGATGATTTTTCAGGACCCTTATGAATCGCTTAACCCGCGCCGGACGATTTTCGACACGATCGCGGAACCTCTGGTAGTTCAGGGGATCGGCGATATCGGCGAACGGGAACAACTGGTGGCGCATTACCTGGAATTGGTGGGTCTGATCCCGCCGGAGACGTTCATATTTCGCTTTCCCCACGAACTGTCTGGTGGACAAAGGCAGCGGGTCGCTATCGCCCGGGCGCTGGTCGTTGTTCCAACGTTTGTAGTGGCAGATGAGCCAACTTCCATGCTGGATGTTTCAATCCGCACCGGAATTATGCACTTGATGCAAGACCTTGCCGACCAGATGGGAGTTACCTATTTATATATTACGCATGACCTGGCTGTAGCGCGCTACATGTCGAACCGGCTGGCAGTGATGTATCTGGGCAAGATTGTGGAGATGGGTGAAATGGAAGAACTTCTGATTAATCCGCTGCATCCATATACAAAGGCTTTGCTTTCGGCAGTACCTGTCCCGGATCCAACCATTACCAGAGACATTCCGAATATTAAAGGCAGCATCGCTAAACCTATCAACCCAATCCCGCGCTGCCGGTTTTTCGATCGATGTCCGATCGCCGAAAAAGTGTGTGAGGAAAATGACCACCCACCTCTGGATGATAAAGGGGCTGAACATTTAGCGGCCTGTTATCTGGTTTAACCCGAGATAATAAAATAGATTGATAAAGTGAAATCAAGAGCTGGGATTTTGCCCCAGCTCTTTTACGTAATATTGAGAATTCAATATTGAAGAAGAAGTAGGCCGGAGACGAGCTATCCTATGATGTGTGTGGAAATGAATACGTATTGCCATCAACCCTTCGCTTATGTTACAATTCTATGCCCTATTTGCGGGTGTTTCTTGGCGGTTTGCCAGATATTTAGGGGCGTTGTGTAATGGTAGCACAGCAGTCTTTGGAACTGTTTGTCCTGGTTCGAATCCGGGCGCCCCTGCTTGATCGCCTTTTTGGGTTAACTAGTGGACGAATCTGATAGTAATATTTCTAATCTATTCAATCATAAATATAACGGCCTCATGCGGTTTATTTGCGGCTTGAATACTGGACAGTCTTTCTGTTTCCCCAGACGTAACCAGAATGGCTGAAAAAAGTAATAGACGAGGTACGATCGTTTGGATCGATAGAATCGACTCGTCTATATTTATTTAAGGTGATAAATGAAAACATCCTGCATAATATTGGCAACTGATCTTGAAGCTCAAATGCGCTCGGCGATTCCTACCGCGCTGCACCTGCTGTTGGGGAAACCTTTGATCCAATACGCCATGGATGCGGTGAAGGATATTTGTGAGGAGAAACCCGTAATTATTATTGGGGATGATAACGAAGAAATTCAGAAAATCGTTGGGGATCAAGTCGCGATTGCTGTGCAGGAGCACCCGTCCGGAATGGGGGAGGCGATTCTCCAGTCGAAAGGTAAACTGCTCGGGGAAAGCGATATGGTATTGGTAACGTCAGCGAACCAACCTTTACTGTCCAACGATACGCTATCTTACCTGGTGAAAGAACAATCCTCCAATGATGGTCCAATTACAATATTGACCTATTATGGGGAAAACCCCGGCGGAATGGGTCACGTTGCGCGTGGAGAAGAAGGTGGTATTTCCAACATCTTTGTCGAAAAGCAAGCCTCACCGCAGGAATTGGATGCCGGAGTATATTGTTTTGGCGCAGCCTGGTTGTGGGAGAATTTACCCCAGATATCACTATCCTCAGAAGAAGAGGATATTCTAGCGGGATTAATCAGAAAAGCAGTTTCCGAAGGACACAACTTTAAGGCAGTTCAATTAGAGAACCCTCAAGAGGCCCTCCGAATCCACAATCGAGTAAATCTGGCTGAAGCAGAGGCGGCACTCAGAGAGCAGATCAACCACGAGTGGATGATGGCAGGAGTAACTTTCATCGATCCGGATAGGACTTATATCGATCGTGACGTTAAAATCGGAGCAGACACAATTATTTTCCCGGATACTTATTTGTATGGAGGATGTAGGGTTGGGGAGGGCTGCCGGCTCGGACCGAATTCGATCATCCATCGTTCGAATATTGGGAATAGATGTACGGTGCTTTCATCTGTCGTAGAGGATGCGGTCATAGAAGACGATGTGGATATCGGACCTTTCAGCCATATGCGTAAAGGCGCGCACCTGGCTCAAGGCGTTCATATAGGCAACTTTGGCGAGGTGAAAAACTCGTATCTGGGACCTGACACAAAAATGGGGCACTTCTCATATATAGGTGATGGAACTATTGGGACGAATGTAAATATTGGGGCGGGCACGATAACCTGTAACTTTGATGGTGAGAAGAAGAACCCCACCATAATTGAAGATGATGTTTTTGTTGGCAGCGATACGATGCTGGTCGCTCCCGTAAAACTGGAGAAAGGTTCCAGGACCGGCGCGGGTTCGGTTGTGACGAAAGACGTTCCAGCAAAAACGATTGTGGCGGGTGTGCCAGCCAGAGCGGTACGCAAATTGGAGAAAAATGATTGAAGGATTGTTGATTTTTGGCGGTTTATTTCTGTTGATAGCTATCGATTTGTTAACAATAGGGGCGCGTGCTGGTTATACTCTTGCTAATCAAGCCCGCTTGCTTGGTATGCGAGACCACATTGGAACAGCTGTCAACCGTACGTTAAATTTCATCCCACTGCCTCTTCGAATGAAAGCCGGTATCAGTTTGATACTGGTAGTAGTACGGTTTTGCATTGCTGCTTTACTGATTCTGTCCTTTTCAATCTACCTTCCTGGTCTCAGTATGATTGGCAAGTTAGGTTTATTGTTACTAGTTGCGTTAATACTTTTTGGGCTTGAATGGGGGATTGACCGGCTTATCTTCCGGCAACCGGAAGTTTGGGCTGTGCGGTTGAATTTCTATATCCGGCTGCTCATAGCGCCGCTTTCTTATATTTTCGTGCCATTTGGTGTGAAAGGTCAAACCGAATTTGCCGGCGATGCGGCATCTACAGTTACAGAGGATGACCTGAAATCACTGGTGGATATGGGTGAAGAGGAAGGCGTTTTTGAACAAGACGAACGCCGTATGATTTATTCCATTTTTCAATTAGGGGACACATTGGTGCGCGAGATTATGGTGCCGCGTATCGACATACTGACCCTGGATGTAAAAACTCCTTTACTTGAAGCCGTCGATGCTTTTCTTGCGTCCGGGCATTCTCGGGTTCCTGTTCACGAGGAAACGGTAGATAATACATTAGGCTTACTTTATGCCAAGGATTTATTACGTGTCTGGCGGGAGGGGAACCCACAGGCTTCGCTGCGTGAAATGCTGCGACCTGCCTTTTTTGTGCCGGAAGCGAAAAAGGTTGACGAACTGCTTACTGAAATGCAAAGCCAACGCTTCCACATGGCAGTGGTGGTGGATGAATATGGTGGTATAGCGGGATTGGTTACGTTGGAAGATATTGTTGAGGAAGTTCTCGGCGAAATTCAAGATGAATATGACCAGGGAGAAGAAGCGCCTTACCAGGTTTCCCAGGATGGCGACTATTTATTCCTGGGACGAATTGACCTGGATGATTTTAACGATATTATGGGCTGCCAACTTCCAACCGATGAAGCGGACACCCTGGGAGGTTATATATACAGCCGCTTAGGACATGTACCGAGCATTGGCGAGAAAGTGCAAAAAGATAATTTGGTTTTAACAGTTGAGCAAGTAAGTGCGCGCCGGATTTGGAAGGTGCGCGCCACTTTGCTTCCACCAGATGAATTGGAAATAAAGGATAGTTATCGTGTTAATGGATGAGAAAAAACGCCAGGAACTAATCCAGGCTGCTGTAGAAGCCCGGAATTGGGCTTATGCGCCTTACTCAGGATATTATGTTGGTGCAGCAGTGTTAGCGGACTCGGGGGAAATTTATGATGGTGTAAATGTGGAAAATGCCGCTTATCCAACAAGTATGTGCGCAGAACGGGTCGCCATATTTAAAGCTGCTTCTCAAGGAGAGCGGAATTTTATTGCCATCGCAGTTGTAACCGAAAACGGGGGTACACCTTGCGGGGCATGCCGGCAAGTCATGGTTGAGTTTGGGCCTGATCTGGAAGTGTTAATTGCAGATGACCAGGGTCAACTGCTTCAAGAGACCACGCTGGCGGAACTCCTGCCGGGGGCATTCTCTCCTGGAGATTTACCAGCTAAGAAATAAAAATATTATGGGGTTGGTGTGGGGGTAATCGAATTTACCAGAGATTGTAGAATCCATCCCCGAGTCCCGTCCGGGATAATTATTTCAACCCACTCGACACCCTCTTCTTCTGTAAGCGAGTCCGGCACCATAATCACAATCGTATTATCTGCAATAAAACCGGAGGTCCTTCCACCTGGTACCGAACGGATGCGGGCGCCTTCTTCCGATTGAACAAGGAGGAGAATTGGAGTTGGAGTGAGGGTTGGGGTGGATGTGGATGTCAGCGTTGGCGTATGAGTGGATGTGGGAGTAAAAGTTGAGGTAGGTGGAACCGGAGTTGATGTGTGTGTTGCCGTTGCAGTAAGCGTAGGAGTGGCCGAGGGTACAGGTGTGGGAAGGGCAATTTTTTTGCTAAAAACCATACCAACACCACTCATTCCGATCAACAATATTATGCACACCATAATGATGACAGCGCCTAATGTGTAGCCAAACAAGGTCAGCGGTCGGAATCCCAAAATTGCCAGGGTTATGGCTCCCAATAAGGCTGCCCAGGCAAGATGCACTAAAAACACGACCAGACCATCGTACATCAAACTCATTGCGCCAATTCCCAGTCCGAAACCCGCAGTAACCAGTGGCAAATAAAGTTCATATGCTAAGGCTACGCTTGGCAGGGCTAGTCTTGGGAGAGAGCCGTTACCCCCGCTTCTGGCTATGGCAATCGTTGTAAGAACGGCTGCTACCGCCAGGACGATGAAATCCGTCCAGGACAGCAGCGCCTGGTTATAGAAGTTCTCTGAGTTGAAAGGAAGCCAGGACATTGTGGCATACCCGGCAAGCCAACCTGAAAAAAATGCGAAACAACAACCGATCAACAATCCAATCAGATTTTTGAGAAAATAAGGAACAGAACCGATCACTGTACCCAGTGAGACACCCACCAGAGGCGCCATCAATGGCGCCAGGCTGGCGCCCAGGACTAAAAGGGCTGGCTCGTTGAGCAGAATACCAGAGCTCATCACTAATCCGGCTATTAATGAGAACAGGAAGAAGTCAAATGAGGGCGCGGCACGACGAGCGACCACGTCCAGTAAATTCGCCTGTTCGTGGGCTTCAAGCGGGGCTAATATGCGGCTGGCACGCCGCCGGCGGGCGGGAGGTAAATTGTTTGGATCGTCCGGGTGTTGGTCAATGCTTGGAATAGTCATTTTCTTAGACTGGCAACGAGGCGTATAGGTTTTTGGAGTAGTTCGAAAGCGGTTCCGATGTCTGGTACTACCAGGTCGGCAGAATTGAGCGTTTCAACTGCAGCGCCTTCTGCCGAAAGCACACATATTCCGATGGCAGCGTTTTTCAACATGGCAGCATCATTTGCGCCTTGTCCGAAGGCGATAACCTTTTGAGCGCCGATTTCTTCAATATAAGCAGCTTTTTGATCTTGTTCTCCCCCTGGTTGAATGCGGATGATTTGCAGGTTTAATTTGCGTTCGATTTGAGATTGACGGCCGTGCGTGTCCGCAGTCAGCAGGTGCACCTCCAGGCGATCCCGGAGCTCGTTTATCAAGCGCGGCACCCCCTCAATCAGATGTCCATCAACAGCGATCGTTCCATTGATATCGCTGACCAGGTATTCGAGTTGAATTAACCCGCGTCCGGGGATATTCAATTCAATCATGAACCTATTATAACCTTTTCAACTCGTGTAAAATAGGGTCGTTAATTTTTGTGTTTGGAAAATGTAAGAATAGTATATTTATTGTGCGCTATTTATCTATGAAGATTTTAAGATCTGCCTTGACGGCTGTGGTAATTGTGATCCTTTCTGCTTGTAGTTCCAGCAGCGGGGTAACTCAAACCCAATCTGCGCTTGAAGCTACCAACACCCCCATTCCTAGCGCTACCCCAACGCCACTCTCGACATCTACAACAGGACCAGCAAGGATCATCCTTTATACGCCACCCGGTTCGGATTTACCTCTTGCGCAAGAAATTGAACCTACCCTTGCAGGTCTGGCGGAGCAAGCTGGTTTCCAGTTTGAAAGGGTTTCAGAGCCAATTGAGACCTACCTGACGAATGAGGTCAAATTGGTGGTCCTGCTTCCACCTGATCCCGGAATCATTACTCTCGCCCAAGTATATCCAGGAATTCATTTTTTAGGAATTGGAATCCCTGGCCTTATGCCGTCGAATAACGTAAGCGTTATCGGAGCGGCAGGTGATCGACCAGACCAACAGGGTTTTATTGCGGGATATCTGAGTACAGTGCTGACCGAAGATTGGCGAGTGGGCACGATCACCGCCGGAGATACAATCTCCGGAAATGCAGCCAGGAACGCCTTTATCAACGGCGTTGTATTCTTTTGCGGTTTGTGCAGACCCGTTGTGCCTCCTTTTATTAATTACCCTGTCTATTATGACCTGTCAACCAACGCTACCCCCGAAGAAGGGCAATTGGCGGTGGATTTTTTGATCAGTCAGGGAGTAAAAACAGTATATGTCTATCCGGGAGTTGGGGATCAAAGGCTTTTAGAGAGCCTCACGCAGGCAGGAATCAAACTGATCGGCGGAATCGACCCTGCTGCCAATTTGGAGAGCAATTGGATTGCATCGGTTCAGTCCGATTTGTCAAGCGCATTGAAAGATATTTGGCCGCGGATCGCAGCTGGCGATGCAGGGATTGAAGTAAATCCCTCTCTTCAAATTACAAACCGTAATGAAACATTATTCAGTCCAGGCAGACAGCGACATGTTGAACAAGTTCTCGACGAGCTTCTGTCCGGTTATATTGATACTGGAATTGACCCCCTGACTGGAGAAAAGACCTATTGAACCATAATATTAATATAGATCAATATAATTTGGGGTATACTATCCCAACATTTTACTGGTATATGCAGAGTTTTATCCAACAGTGAACTACGCACAAGCTGTTCATCCAGAGGAATAAAAAAACTTTGAGTTGTATTAGAAAATCAATCAACCCCTCTCGATTTCTTGAAGCTTCAGACACAAAATTGCCTATCTTGTGGAGCATAATCCCGTGTAAATAGGCCGCGTAAACAGGCGAGTTCTGGCAAATAAAAGTGAAGAATGGCACATTGAGGAACAGTTTTAATTGTGTTAAACTAAAGGAGGCAAACATAATCTAAAGACTGCAAAATCAGATTCAAAAACAATCTTAAAAGATTAAATCCCAAAATTTTAACCTGGAGGAGTAAAAATATGTCTAAAAAAGCTTTGTTGTTTTTCAGCGTGCTCGTGATTTCCGTGATGCTGCTGGGAGCCTGTGCTCCACAGTCTGGTGAAGCGGATTGTTCGAGCGATGACGTGTTATGCGTCGGTCTGGTCACAGATGTGGGTGAAGTTGATGATAAATCATTCAACCAGTCGGCATGGGAAGGTGTCCAAGCAGTAGAAAAAGATATGGGCGCCCAGATTGATTACGTCGAGACCAAGGATGCGAAGGATTACCAATCGAACATTGCTTTGTTCGCCGACAAGGGCTACGATATCATTGTTACAGTCGGTTTTGCGATGGGTGACGCTACCATAGAAGCCGCTGGTAAGTATCCGGATATTGATTTTATCGGAGTAGACCAATTCCAGGGTGCGCCTTTGGAAAATGTGACTGGATTGATCTTCCCTGAGGATAAATCCGGTTTCCTGGCCGGCGCGCTTGCGGCTATGATGACTGAGACAGATACCATCGCGGCTGTTCTGGGGACGGACCTAGTACCGCCGGTTGTGGCATTCAAAGAAGGTTATGAAGGCGGGGCAAAGTACATCAACCCCGACATTAACGTGATTTCAACCTATCACCCCGGCGGCTTAGACGTTGCGTTCACAGATCCCGAATGGGGCGCAACCACAGCTAAGCAGGCTATGGATCAGGGCGCGGACTTTGTCTTCGGCGCTGGCGGTAAAACCGGAAATGGGGCCATTATTGAGGTGGCCGGTAACGAAGGTTCATACTGTATCGGTGTTGACTCTGACCAATGGGGGACTGTACCTGAAGCACACCCGTGCTTAATTTCGAGCGCGATGAAACTGATCACCCCTGGTGTAACGGGCTTGATCACCAACTCAGTTGAAGGCAGTTTCCCGGGCGGCAACTTCCTGGGACCCGTTGGATTGGCGCCCTTCCATGACCACGAAGATGCTGTTCCGCAAGAAGTTAAGGATAAGCTGGAAGAGATCGATACAGCATTGAAGGATGGTTCCATCAGCACAGGCTACAATCCTGGTGGATAATCAGAAAACGATTGAGGACCATTGATTGAAAAGGACAACGTGCGAAACACCTTTCAGGTGCGACGCACGTTGTTTTTTAAATTTTTTCACACGTTCTAATTCTTTATAGATAATAACTTTACGGGTTAAATCAAGACGGGTAAAATGTCTTTTATCCATTATCCACGGTTCTGAGCGAGGTATTAATATGAGCGATGAACAATCACCCTCAACACAATCACGATCATTCAGGTCCGTATTAAATTCGATATGGCGAGCGATCAGCGTTCCACTCGGCGCAGTGATTCTTGCATTGGCGATCGGAGCGATCATCCTGCTAATTTCCGGCGCCAATCCAATCCAAGCGTATGCGGCGCTGTTTAAGGGCGCATTTGGAAGTCCAGCCGCGATTCAACGTACTTTGGAGAAAGCAACGCCGTTAATTTTCAGCGGATTGGCCGTAGCGTTTGCTTTTAAGGCAGGCCTATTCAATATCGGCGCTCAAGGACAACTGCTGTTCGGCGCTTTGACTGCGGCTGTGGTTGGTTTTGCCATTCAGGGAGTACCCCCTATCCTGCACGCGTTTTTAGCATTATTGGTAGGTGGAATTGCTGGAGCGTTGTACGGCGCAATACCAGGTGCTTTGAAGGTTTATACAGGGGCGAATGAAGTAATAACGACGATTATGTTGAATTACATTGCTATCAATATAACCGATTATTTTGCCGATGGGCCTCTGAAAGACAACTCCCCCGGGAATATTGTAGCCAGGACACCAGAGATACTCGAATTCCGCCCGGATTCCAACATTTTTTGGTATCCCATTGGGTTTTGTGCTTGGAATTATCGCGGCTGTGATTATCTGGTGGATATTATGGTATACGACAAAAGGTTTTGAAATCCGTACGGTAGGGCTCAACCCAAATGCGGCTCGCTATGCAGGAATGAAAGTGGGTTTCACAATTATTTTAACCATGGTAATCAGCGGTTTTCTTGCGGGGATTGGCGGCGGGATCGAAACATTAGGAGTGGTAGGACGTTACCAACCGGGTTTTAATGTTGGCCTGGGTTTTGATGGTATCACGATAGCGCTGCTTGGCCGGACTCATCCATTCGGAGTGATACCGGCCGCGATCCTGGTAGGAGCGATGAAAGCCGGTTCCGCTCAGATGCAGTTCAGCGCTGGTGTAGCCAAAGAAATTACAGACGTTATCCAGGCTTTGATCCTATTCTTTGTAGCGGCCGATATGATAGTAAGGAAAGTTTTCCGGATAAAAGAGGTGGAAGTTGAACGTCCGGCTTTGAGTACGGGTTGGGGACAGCAATAATCAGGAGGCATATGATATGACAACCATGACGACTGCTCACAATTCGCTAACAGGACAATTTCTACGAAAACTCTCCCGCTGGACTACATGGATAATTTTCGGTCTGGCAGCGTTAATTGCGGTTATTGCCGGATATTTATTGGATCCGCGTGTAACCGCAGCAGTTTTAGCATCTGCTGTACGCCAATCAACTCCGCTCGTGTTAGGCGCTATGTGCGGGTTAATCGGGGAACGTGCCGGAGTAATCAACATCGGAATCGAAGGCCAGATGCTGATGGCGGCATTTATCGGTTTTCTTGTGAATGTCTGGACTGGCAATCTTTTAATCGCTGTAATCGCTGGTGTTATGACTGGCGCATTGTTAGGAGCGCTGCTGGCTTTCATGTCGGTCACATTAATGATCGACCAGATCATCGGAGGGTCTGTGATCAATATCCTTGCTCTGGGTCTGACCGGTTATTTTTATACAGCTGGTTTAACCACTGAGGGAAAAATGGGACCTATCTCATTGGGACCGCTGGCTGATCTCCCACTGATCGGACCAGTATTGTTCAATAATCCTCCGATTACATACTTAACAATTATTTTAGTATTTGTCGTGCACTATGTGTTGTTCCATACGAAGTGGGGTCTGCGTACCAGGGCTGTTGGAGAACACCCTAGAGCGGCGGACACAGTAGGTGTGAACGTATATTTTATGCGCTATGCCAATGTGATCATTGGTGGTGGTTTCGCTGGATTGGCTGGCGCATTTTTAACTTTGGAAGCGGTGGGTTCTTTTGAACGTGCGATGACCAATGGACGCGGGTTTGTCGCCCTGGCAGTGATGATTTTTGGCAGGTGGACGCCGCTGGGATCATGGGGGGCAGCCTTGTTGTTCGGTCTGGCTTCTGCGGTTCAAACTCAGCTGCAGTTTGGAGGAAAGGTAGATATCCCACACCAATTTATTGGGTTATTACCTTACTTGCTGACGATCGTCGTATTGGCGGGATTTGGCGGTCGGGCTCGTCCGCCTGCGGCTGACGGTGTTCCGTATAAGAAAGAATAGCAGATGGATAAGGATATCTCTATGAGCGATCAGATAGCACTTGAAGTCCATAACATAACAAAACGATTTCCCGGCGTCTTAGCAAACGACAACGTGGATTTTACGCTCAAAAAGGGTGAAATTCATGCTTTGCTGGGTGAGAATGGCGCCGGAAAAAGTACGTTAATGAACGTGATTTACGGCTTATATACTCCTGAAGAGGGTGAGATTCTGCTGAATACAAATCACGGAACAAACGGGCTGCAGAAGGTGGACATTGAAACGCCTCACGATGCAATCAAGTACGGTATCGGTATGGTCCACCAACATTTTATGCTGGTTCCGGTGTTCACAGTAGCAGAGAACATGATCCTGGGAGATGAGGTTACGCGCGGTCCAAGCCTGGACCTGCGGACTGCCCGCCGTCAAATTAGCCAACTTTCCGAAGATTATGGTCTTGAAGTAGACCCGAATGCTGTGGTTGAAGATTTATCAGTTGGTGTCCAGCAGCGGGTGGAAATATTAAAAGCTCTTTACCGGGAGGCCAGGATTCTTGTATTAGATGAGCCAACTGCGGTACTTACGCCTCAGGAAGTGGAAGATTTATTTAAAGTAATGCGCCAACTCACTGACCGGGGAGTCTCGATAATCTTTATTACCCACAAACTGAAAGAAGTGCTGGCGATCGCGGATGAGATCACAGTAATGCGGCGGGGTAAAGTGGTAGGCAATACCACACCCTCCGAAACGGATGAACAAGGTCTGGCTGCGATGATGGTTGGACGTGATGTGATCTTGTGGATAGATAAAGAACCTGCTCAACCGAAGGATGTCGTCCTGAGTGTCAAGAACCTAAATGTAAAGGATGACCGTGATATGCTGACTGTTCGAGATTTATCGTTCGAAGTCAAAGCTGGTGAAATTTTAGGTATTGCAGGGGTGCAGGGCAACGGTCAGAAAGAATTGGTGGAAGCGCTGACCGGACTTCGAGAGATCGAAGATGGATCAATCACATTGAATGGTCAGGAACTGCCAGCAGTTAATCCTCGCGCGCTGGTGGAATTAGGCGTGGCGCATATCCCCGAGGACCGCCATAAACACGGCTTAGTACTGCCGTATTCCATTTCAGATAATACAGTTTTGAATACGTATTACCAACCACCGTTTGCTAAAGGACTGCAACGTAATCAAAAAGCGGTGCTTGAAAATTCGGAAAAATTGATCGAACAATTTGATGTGCGCACACCCAGCGCATTATTACCTGCCAGCAATTTGTCAGGCGGCAACCAGCAGAAAGTGATTGTTGCCCGTGAATTAGGCCGACCGATTAGTTTGCTCATAGCTAACCAACCCACACGCGGTTTGGATGTGGGGTCGATCGAATACATTCACAGCCAGATTGTCGACCGGCGGGATAAGGGGATTGCCGTACTGCTTGTCTCTGCTGAACTCGATGAGGTATTGTCCTTGTCTGACCGCATATCCGTAATGTACCACGGCGAAATGGTTGCGACTGTAGATGCAGATGACGCCTCCCGTGAAGAATTAGGCTTGTGGATGGCTGGCTCACATGAGGATGAAGAACAGGATATTGAAAGTGAGGACAATATACCTGTAGAACAAAACTGAGTTAGAAATCTCATCAAAATATAAGGTTTTGGGTGGGTTAAAATCTCATCACAAAACCTCTTTTTACTTAAATAGATATTACGATTGATACTCAGTAATATGATCTCCCAATGATTAAAGATCAAAGATTAGAAATCCCTGTTTCGGGTATGGACTGTGTTGATTGCACAGTTCACGTACGTAAAGCCATCGCGGGATTGCCTGGTGTGTATTCGGTTGAGGTATATCTCGCCTCAGAAAAGGCAGTTGTCCAGATGGATCCGAACCTGGTGGAAATGGGGGATATTAAGCGGGCGGTTGAAAAAGCTGGATATTCAGTGCCAGACAAAGAAGATGAGTCTCAGCAAATGGGGGACACCAGAAGTTTTTCTCGCGCGATATTCATCCTATTAGCGATCCTATTCGGGGTGGTTTTATTTACAGTGATCGTTGGAGAATGGCTGGGTCTTTTTGATGTGTTGATGGCTTATGTACCCTGGCCAGTGTGGGTCGCGATTATTGTGATCATTGGGTACCCGGTATTTCGAAGTGTTCTAAGGGCTACCCTGCAGCGTCAGATCATCGCGCATACACTGATGACTGTGGGTGTTCTGGCGGCGCTGGCAGCTGGGGAGTGGGCGACAGCCATTATTGTTACATTCTTTATGCGCATTGGGGATTATGTCGAGCGCTTCACAACTGAGAAAGCCCGCCAGTCAGTCAGGGGATTGGTCGATATGGCCCCTCAAATGGCGCGGGTTGAGAGGGGAAGCGAAGAATTTGAAATTCCTGTCGAGCATGTGGAAATTGGCGAGACGGTCCTGCTGCGCCCGGGCGAAAAAATCCCGGTGGATGGAGAGGTTTTGAGTGGTTACGCGAGTATTGACCAGGCCGCAATTACTGGTGAAGCCATGCCCCTGGATGCGGGACCCGGCTCACAGGTTTATGCGGCTTCGCTGGTGCAGTCCGGTAGTCTGAAGGTGCGTGCGCTGCAGGTTGGCGCCGATACAACCTTTGGACATGTTGTTAATCTGGTTGAAGAAGCGGAGACTCAGAAGGCTGAAGTACAGCGGCTGGCAGACCGCTTTTCTGGATATTTCCTGCCCCTTGTAGCAGTCGTTGCGTTTTTATCGTACATCATCCGTCGAGATCCAATGGCGACAGTTGCCGTATTAGTGGTGGCATGTTCTTGTGCATTTGCGTTGGCCACACCCATCGCCATGCTGGCTTCAATTGGCGCTGGAGCCAGGCGCGGGATAATGATCAAGGGCGGAAAATTTATTGAATTGCTTGACAAGGTACAGGTACTGTTAATCGACAAGACTGGGACTTTAACGTTCGGTAAACCAGAGATCGTGGATATTGAACTGCTGGATTCTGGATTCGGGATGGGGGAGGATGAAGGACAAGTAAAATTAGAAATACTGCGCCTGGCAGCTTCTGCGGAAAGGTTCTCAGAACATCCTCTGGCGAAGGCTTTGGTTTCGGCAGCCAGTGATAAAAATTTAAGGCTGGTTGAACCTCAAGGATTTAAATCTGTTACCGGATTCGGTGTGGGTGCAAATGTAGATGGATACCAGGTTGAAGTTGGTCGCAGACGGATGTTTGAAATTCAAAACAAAGTTCCTGCCAACCTGGAGCAGCAGTTGAGCATAGAGGATAGTGACAGAAGCCTGATTTACGTGGCAGTAGACGGCCAGGTTGTGGCAGTCCTGGCTGCAGCTGATGTTATGCGCGGTGAAATACCCGCAGCCATGGATGATATTTACGCTCTGGGAATAGAAAAAGTTAAAGTTTAACAGGAGACCGCCAGCAGACTGCGGCAGATCTGGTTGCACAGATAAAACAGGGAATGACAAATCGGAACCCCATAGAATTTTCGGCTGACCTGCTTCCTGAGGACAAGATAAAGATTGTAAAGGCATACCAAACGGGTGGAAATATGGTTGTGATGGTCGGTGACGGAGTCAATGACGCGCCTGCGCTTGCTCAAGCAGATGTTGGCATTGCGATGGGCGCGGCTGGCAGCGATATTGCGATTGAAGCTGCGCATGTAGCCCTGATGCGCGATGATTGGTCATTGGTACCTGAGGTTTTCCAGATATCGCGCCGAACGATGCGGGTAGTTAAGATGAATATCCTGTTCACAGGACTATATAACCTGGTGGGATTGACCCTGGCCGCATTCGGAATATTACCCCCGGTCCTGGCTGCCGCGACTCAATCTCTCCCGGATTTGGGCATTCTAGCAAATTCATCGCGCTTGCTTCGCCAAAAGTGAAGCTGTATTGGTCAACAGTGTTGTAACTTCAAAAGATGGGATTAATTGGTAGTAAAGGGGATATATATGTTATCAATTATGGTTTCAAATGCATCGATTCTGCCCCACCCATAGGTGTTGTTTGGGATTACTTCCCCTGAAATGCCGCCGCAATTTTCCGAGGTAGTGCGCGGTTCCGCGTTTTGTTCGATCAGCGTTTCTATCTGCTCAACCTGGCCGGCTAATTCAGGGCGTGCGGAAATCAATAACGCCACCAATCCGGACACGTGCGGGGAGGCCATGCTCGTACCGCTTGCGGTACGATAAGCGCCGGCCAGTGTGCTGGAATAGATGCCGACACCAGGTGCGGAGACATTGGGTTTCAACAGGTTTGTATAACCCGATGGTCCGCGGCTGCTGAAACTGGCGATGCCATCATTTTGATCTGTCGCGCCGATGCTGAAGGATGATTCATAAATGGCTGGTGGAAACCTCACCGAGCCGCAGCCGTTATATCCCTCATTTCCGGCTGACGTGACAACAACGATGCCGGCTGCACGAGTGTTATTAACAACTTCTTGCAGTGAATCCCAGTTGCATTCTTCTTCTGGAGGGCAGTACCAGGAATTGTTGATGACATGTGGAGCAAGGGCTGTGTTCCCATTTTGATTATTGAGGTCAGTTGGCTGCACGAACCATTGGAAACACTCGATATACGTAGAGGCTTTCCCGTCTCCCTGGTCCATATTACGGCAGCCAATCCACTTCGCACCGGGTGCTACACCGATCTGGCTGCCTGCTCCATCATCACCAACCATGGTCCCCATTGTATGGGTACCGTGCCAGAAGTCGTCGCAGGGTTCGGATGCGTCCGGTCCACAGATTCCGCCGCCGGTATGTATAGCGTCATGCCAATTGTAGTTGTGGTCGACTGTCGTACCATTCCATCCGCGGTATTTCTCCTTAAGAGCTGGGTGGTCCCAGTCGTAACCGGTGTCCTGGCCGCCGATCACAACACCGCTTCCCGTAATACCAGCTTCCCAAACCGAAGGCGCGTTAACTTTTGCTATATTCCACACAATTCCACTCGGGGATGACGATCGATTAGAAATGCCTGGATCGGGATCAGTTTCAGGAAATTCCACAGCAAATTTTTGATCCGAATATATTTTTGATGTGTCGTTTCGTTTAGCGATTGTTTCTAAAACCTTGTAATCGCTTTGAACCCATATCAAATTTGCGATCCAGAATGAGCGATGTTCAACGCCTTCTGCAGTGAGGAAATCCAGAATTGGTTTTTGGATATTTTCCGCCGCAGCTTTTAAGCGCTTTACGACAAATTCTCCCTTCTCTTGTTTGGACTCCAGCTGTTCAGCCATATCCAAATCCGCCTGATGATTAAGGAACACCAGGTATTCTGTCTGGTCGGAACTGGCATCTTCTAATACCCTCGATTCAACTTTTTCCTGCCAATTGGATACAGGCGCGGCAACAATCGATCTGGTAGAAATCAGGATCAAAAACAGGGGAAGAAAGTAGATTATCCGGCTTAAGCGGTGCATTGTTGAGTTCTGTAATAAGAAATCCGGCAAACGCAATAAAAAAAATGGCGAAGACAGGTGTTTAGGAAAATGATTTTAACATACAGGACGCAGAGCGGTCTTACTCTGCAGATTATAGTTTTATGAGCAGTTTTACTTCGGGCCAGATAAAGGGAGCCACCACCAGGCACCCGATTCCCAGAGATAGAAATGCCATAACAATGGAGGAGAGGGGAAGCTGCAGGAGGAGTAATACGGCGGCTACCCCGCACGCGGTCCCAATAACAGCCCTGATGAGTGTGCGGCTGGTTTGCTGAAACCGAACGCCTCTGCGGTTCAGCAGGTAAAGCAGCAGCAGCGCTTCAACCGTAAATGCGATGGTATTCGCCAGGGCGATACCGACAGCTCCAATAAAACGTGACAGCGTTACAGCAAAGATTATATAAAAAAGTGCATTTAAACCAGCTACATATAACGGCGTTTTTGCATCCTGCTGAGCGTAAAATGAGCGCGCAGAGATTTCCAGGAGGGTATGACCTGTAAGACCCAGCAGGTAAGCGCGGGTGACCCAAACCACCAGATCGGTACCCGCTGAATCGAATCCAAAGATGAATTCGATTAAAGGGGGAATAACCACCGCTACCAGCGCTGCAGCAGGTATGGTCAGGGCAATTAAAATCCTGACTGCATTGTTAATCGTACTCCCGTACTGCTCGAGCTTACCGACTGCGAACAACTCCGAAAGTGTCGGCAAGATAGCGATGGCTATAGCAGTCCCGATCAGGGTTTCAGGCACCTGCATGATGAACCACCCGTAATTTAACGCCGTCACAGCCCCCTCACCCAACCCGGATGCGAGATTGTCGCGCGTGATAAAGAACACCTGCAGGAAAAACATGGTCAGGATGCGCGGACCTAGTAGATACAGAACTTTAATTACTCCCGGGTTGCGCAGGTTAATGGCCGGAGTCCAGCGGAAATGGAAATGAATTAAACCTGGAATCTGAATCCCAAGGTGCAGGAAGGCGCCGATAATCACCCCGTATACTAAACCGTGAATACCCAGCCCAAATGCTGGCAGCGTGATGCTCCCAATTGTTATGCCTTCAGATGGAGCCAGGATGGCTATCCCAAAGATTTGGCCGAGATTGTACATTGCGGGAGCCATAGCGGGCAGTAAGAAGTGTTGATTAGCCTGTAAACCGGCCATTACCAGACCGCTGATCGAAAAGATCAAAATGGCAAACAAGTCAAGACGCATAAGTTCGATTGTCAGCGCCTGTTGGGCGGGCGGGAAACCGGGAGCGATAACATATTCGACCAGCGGTTTTGCCAGGACAATGATTAAAATCGAAAAACCAGCAGTTGTAAGAAAGGCAAGGTTAAGGATCCTCGAAAAAAGGTCCCAGACTGCCTGCCTGCCGCGCAGTTCCAGGTATTCAGACAATACGGGGATCAGCGCAACGCCCAGGGCGCCCCCAGAAATGAGAGCGGATAACAGGTCTGGAATATTATTGGCCGCGTTAAAAACGTCGATGTTGTAAGTTAACCCAAATTCACGTGCAACCAGCACCTGCCGGATGAACCCCAGACCTTTATCGATTGCAAAGAATACGGCGATGATGAGCGAGGAGCGGGCGATAAGCGACATTTGAGTAGTTTTGTTAAGATCGTGGCGGGTTCTTCTACCTGCGGGGCATGGTCAGGATTTGGTTTTTTTCCGTTTGTGATCTGTCTAAAAACGGGAGCAATTGTGTCTGTTATCCCGTTTGCTGGACGGGACAAGTATAGCATGAGAGAATAGGTTGCGCACACCATTATCGCTCGTGTTGCTGGTGTCAAGCAGATATGGTAGAATTTCTGCGCTCGGGAGGGATTACCCTCCTGCAACCGGAGGGATGGCCGAGTGGACTAAGGCGGCTGTCTTGAAAACAGCTGTGGGTGTTAAGCCCACCGGGGGTTCGAATCCCTCTCCCTCCGCCTGAAAACTGCGAGAATTGCAGTAGTGTAACAAATGGGGAGGTGCCAGAGTGGCTGATTGGGACCGCCTGCTAAGCGGTTGTCGGGCTAATCCTCGACCGCGGGTTCGAATCCCGCCCTCCCCGCTGTAAGTGCTTTATGTGCTGAGAGTGCTCGAGTTTTTAATCGAGCACTTTTGTCCTTAATCCACTAATTTTCACCAATCCCCAAAAGGGGATGCTACGCGAAGTACTAAAGCACGAATTTCCACTAAAAAGGTACTGAATACTACAAAAAGAATACCCGGCTTTACCCTTAGCTGAAATAGTTGACTTCTTCAATAATTAAACGAAGTTATCGAATTCTGGTCTTTTGGAATAATTCAAAAATTGATCTGTGATTTTGAGGAATATGCCAAAAAAAGTTGCAGGATAGTGATAGATTGTTGATAAAATAGGGCGGTTGAGATTTCTATCCATTATTATTCAACCGGTATCCGGTATTGAATTTTGATCAGGTGATGACAACCAGGGGATTGGCTTCCCTGTTAATTTAATTTGAAAATTTTTCAATCATGCATAAGAGACCATCACGTTTATTTTTCATCACAGTCATACCCTTTGCTGCAGGCTTGTGTTTTGCCGGCGTTTATTTTTCAATTTCCCTCTGGCCTTCTTTAGGCGCGCAGGGAGCCGATGTTTTACGTTCGATCGTGGGGGATAAACCGGTAGCTTTGTTAGAAATGTATTACCTTCGGGCACAAGACCAAATCCAGCAAACGGAATACAAACTCGGTTTAGAAGAAGCCGAAGCGCCCTGGGAGGTGCCCGCTGCCCCTGTGGTTTCGCCTGCAACACCACTGCCCCTAACTGCAACCAATACTGCAGCGGAGGTGGTGAAAACAGAAAGCGAGAATCCGGGGACCAATCCTATCAGTACAATCACACCGGATGAAGGAACGGAGATACCCCCTTCCACGCCAACCCCGGTCACTCCAACAGTGGAGCCAACCGCGACGGTTTGGGCTCCTGCATTGGTTGATCCATTGGGTGGATTGGATGGGGAAGGTGTTTGGTCCCCTTATATCCAAAATGCGGATGGCGAGGTTATCGCTCACCGCTCGTTCGTTCAACCCGACCCGGAGCGCCCGTATTCGGTGGTAGCGATCGTGGCTTTCGATCTTGCGAAAATCAAGTTAAATTTTGTACTCGGATTCGAGGAGCCATATAACCCGGAAGCGCCGAAACGATCAGGAAAAATTCCGGAGGAACATAAAGTCCCCGGGACCCTTCTGGCGGCTTTCAACGGCGGTTTTAAAGGTCAGCACGGGCAGTCAGGAGCGATGTCAGGTGGATTAGAAGTACTCCCGCCGCGTGACGGATTGGGAACCGTCGCCATGTATGAGGATGGGAATCTGGCGCTGGGAGAATGGGGGAGTGAAATCCTGGAGACAGGTGATATGACCGCCTGGAGACAAAACGGTCCACTTGTGGTACAGGATGGGGAGATCAATCCCAGGATTTATAACAACGATCCAAAAGATTGGGGATATACGGTGGATGATGTCTCGCCTACACTGCGCTCCGGCCTTGGTGTCTCACAGGACGGGAACACGCTGTATTATTTCGCCGGAACGAAGCTCACCATGGAAGCCCTGGCGAACAGTATGCTGGCCGGCGTCGCGTGGGATGGGATCCAACTCGATATCAATAATTATTGGGTGCACTTTGTCGTATATCCAGCGGATTTGGACGAATTAAAACCAGAGCCGCTGCTGCCGGAATTAATGATCGAAAATTTTGATCGCTATCTGGATGCCTTCGGGCGGGATTATTTTTACATCACACCGCGCGAAGAGTAGTTATCAGATACATAGAATATGATGAATTGTCATTCTGATGCGGATTTAAATCCCTGTTTTTTGGGAGCAGAAGAATCTGAACTCTTCGCGCTGCTCCCGCATATTACGCGGGATTAAAATCAGAGTGACAATTTCAATTTTGTTAATCCATTCAAATTTTAGTGATTGACTTGTAGGCAAATTTCACCTAATCTAAGCTGCCCACAACACTTTCCACTTCTTCCAGAATTTCACAAGACTTAACCAATTCTTTCATTTTGTTGTGATCCGGGTAAAGAGGACGGTCCACATCCAGATGATCCACATGTTTGCGAATTGTCTGGCGGGCGGTCTCCACACCCAAACCGGGGTTGAAGGCATTTTCGCCGCTGATGCGGAAGTCAAGCGCCTGAGCTGCAGCCATGAATTCGATCCCTAAAATTCCATAGGCATTATCCAGGATCTGGGCGTTCTTGATAGCGGTGTTCATGCCCATCGAAACAAAGTCTTCTTGGTCGGCTGCCGCGGGTATAGAGGCAATGGAAGCCGGCATGGAAAGGATGCGCTGTTCAACAATCAGCGTATCGGCGGTGTACTGGCTGAGCATCATTCCGGAGAACATGCCTGCCCCTTTTGTCAAGAAGGCCGGCAGACCGACGCTTAACGCAGGGTTGGTGAGGCGGTTGAGCCTTCGCTCGGACAGCACGCTCACCATTGTGATGGCGGCTCCAGCCATATCCATGGGGAGAGATACGGGCGAACCCTGGAAATTTGCTCCCGTCAAGGTGAGATTGTGTTCCGGTAGGAAAAGCGGATTGTCTCCAACCCCGTTCAGTTCGATCTCAACCTGGCTCCTGGCAAAAGCAATCGCGTCGTGAGCGGCGCCAATCACCTGGGGCGATGAGCGCATCGAATAAGCATCCTGGACTTTGGTCTTTAGTTTACCTGTCATCAGATCGCTGCCCTGGAAACATCTTTTAATGCATTGGCGGTACGGACAGCGCCTTTAAAGCCGCGCTTTTCATGCAAGCGCAGGTCGTAGGGTTTCAAATTAGCTAACAGCGCTTCCAGGCTCATGGCGCAGGCGATTTCGGCCTGTTTCAGCCAGCGGCTCATGTCATATAAATGGAGCGCGCTCATGGCGGTTAGTAGATTGGCGCCATTAATCACCGACAATCCGTCGCGTGCCTTGAGGCCAGGTATATTAATTCCCGCTTTACGCAGAGCAACATCTCCTGGAAGGCGCTGCCCCTCAAAAAATGCCTCCCCTTCACCCATCATGAGTAAAGCGATTTGAGACATGGGCGCCAGGTCTCCGCAGGCGCCGACCGATCCTTTCTGACACACAACCGGCGTGACTCCCTTGTTGAGCATATCGATTAACGTAAAGGTGATTTCAGGTCTGCAGCCAGAATTCCCGTGAGCATGGACATTAATGCGGCCTGCCATAGCGCCGCGTACGTATTCAATTGGAGCTGGATCACCGATGCCGGCGGCATGGTTGTAGACCAGGTATTTCTGGAATTCCCCCACCTGCTCGTCTGAGAGGATAACTTCTGAAAATTCCCCAATCCCGGTATTGACGCCGTACATAATTTCGTGGGCTGCTATCTTATCTTCGAGCATAGCCCGGCATGTTTTTATGCGTTCCAATGCCTCAGGGTGGAGTTCAACTGCCTCGTTATCTCTGGCAACCTTAACAAGCACCTCGAAAGTCAACCCAGAACCATCCATGACGATCGTCATTCATTTCTCCTTGTACTGCTGTTTGGTTTATGTGCCAACTTTCACTATTTGATGCTTAAGTTTACACCCATTTTGTAGAACGAATAGGTCTGTTGGTTCATGAATCTGACATCAATTTTTAGAAAACATCTAGTGAAAAATCCCAATGAAATTTTAATGATCTTTTTATCTATAACGAGCATATTTTCAGAATAAGGTTGGGTTTGTAAATAGTATTTTCTTTGGATTGCAATTTTATTAGAGAGCATTACTTCATCACTTTAGAAGTGGTAAGATTGGATGGTTTACACCTTGGTGAATAAGTACTTTCATTTTTTATCGGTAGGAGCGCCGGTTGGGATATATAACACAGTCGAACAAAGACAATTCTAATTTGACGCTGACGCGGGGTTATTTGATTTGTTTAACCGCGGTTGCGCTCTGGTCAACGACGGCTATATTTATTGGATACCTGATACAGACTTTTCAAATGCCGCCGCTTGTGCTGGCTTTCTGGCGCGATGCGATTGTTTTCATATTCCTCTTTTTGGTATTTATCTTTTTCAACAGGAGTCGATTGAAGCCAGGGTATGGAAATACACGATTTTTCCTTCTATATGGATTTATCCTCTCGGCATTTAATGCGATTTGGACGGTCTCTGTTGCGCTAAATGGGGCAGCAGTATCGACCGTTTTGGCATACAGCGCGCCCGCCTTTACGGTATTGTTGGCTCACTGGATATTTCGTGAAGAACTTACAGTTGTAAAAATATTGGCAGTGATTTTAAGTCTTTTAGGTTGTTTTTTGATTTCGGGCGCATACAATCTACACAATTGGCAGCTGAATCCGATTGGGATTGTGACCGGATTGCTTTCAGGTTTACTTTTTGCAGCATACAACCTGATGGGTAAAGCCTCCTCGGAACGTTCTATATATCCCTGGCGGGCGATGTTGTATTCCTTTGGATTTGCAGCCTTATTCTTGTTTATATATGTTCAACTGCCGGTACCGTGGCCGCAGGGAATATCTTCATCTAATCTGTTTTGGTTGGATGGAGAATGGGTTGGGTGGTTGGCTTTAATCATTCTGGCGGTTGGACCGACTGCTGTAGGTTTCGGTCTTTACACCGTCAGTTTAACTTACCTGCCTGTCGGGGTTGCCAGCCTGATCGCTACCATTGAGCCCGTAATGACAGCTGGTTTAGCATATGTACTGCTGGGTGAACGGTTTACAATACCTCAATTCATTGGCGGTGTCTTGATCGTTCTGGGGGTGGTATTACTGCGGATGAATGAAGGGCGCAGAAGAAACGCAAGAAAAGGTTCACCTTTACCTGGGTAGTACCATTTTGTATATATTTCGAATTGAGAGGCGTGCTAAAATATAGATATTGCACCCATGAGTTACAAAAAAATTCCTACGACGGGTAGATGATTTATGGAATATAAAGATTATTACGAGGTTCTTGGAGTTAGCAAAAGCTCCGAAAAAGATGATATAAAGAAAGCTTACCGGAAATTAGCGCGCCAGTACCATCCGGATGTAAACCCGGGGGATAAAGCCGCTGAAGAAAAATTTAAAGAAATAAACGAGGCCTACGAAGTATTATCGGACCCTGACAAGCGGGGTAAATACGACCAGTTTGGATCGCAGTGGCAGCAGTATACCCGCGGTGGCGGCAGACCGGAAGATTTTGACTGGGGCTCCTGGTCAGCGCAGCCGGGTGCTGGAGGCAGAGGTGGGACGTATACCCGCACGGTATCACAGGAGGAATTCCAGCAGATGTTCGGCGGGGGTATGGGCGGGTTGGGAGGCTTCTCGGATTTCTTCGAAACGCTGTTCGGGGGTATGAGCCGCGGCCAATCCGCGGGGACTCGTTCTGCGGGTTTTGAAGATTTGTTCGGCGGCGGATATAATCAGGGCGCCAGCCGCGGCCGGGACAGCCAGCACAGCATCCAGATAAGCCTGGAAGAGGCTTTTAACGGTTCAACACGCATGCTCCAGTGGGAGGATGGACGAAAAATTGAAGCCAAGATACCGCGCGGCGTAAAAACGGGTTCTAAAATACGGCTGCGGGGACAGGGAGAAAAAGGGATGGGAGGCGGTCAAACCGGGGATTTATTCCTGCGTGTCGAAGTGATGCCGCATGATGTTTACGAGCGCGATGGCGATGACCTGAAAGTGACCCTTCCTGTTGACCTGTACACCGTCATGCTGGGCGGTGAAACGGATGTGAAGGCGCTGGATAAAACCGTAAAGCTGTCCATTCCCTCGGAAACGGTAAACGGAAGAGTTTTCCGCCTGCGCGGTCTGGGAATGCCCAATCTAAAAAAACCAGACAAGCGCGGTGACCTGTTTGCGAAGGTTGAGATCGAGCTGCCTGAGAACTTGAGTGATGAAGAAAAGAGGCTGTTCAAGGAATTGAGGGGGTTGAGATCGGATTCGTAGAAGGTTAAGCGGGGATTTCAATATTTGGGTGTTTGGAGATGAAGATACCGGCGGATTCTAAATCCGGAAGTTGCTTTCTACTTAATCCTCTTTTGTAACTGCACGCCCAGGGATACATTATTGATAACCGGCAGCAAATGAATTGGTCGTTCTAAATTATGCATTTTTGGTTCTAATAATCACACTATAAACGATACTTTTTTGGAGTTGATTTTCATCATGCTGGCTGATTCCTGATTGATTTAAATCACATTATGGATATCCAAAATTTTTCTTATTGGCCAAAATATCTCTCTTATTTTTCCACCCATTTTGTCTCACAGAGTTCTGAAACAACACAATTGACAATTTAATAATATCTAATCCACGATACTTATTTGCCATCAAGTTATTTGACCCATACGTACAAGGACACGATGCTTGACCATGTCCTTGTCTAATGGGATCACCCCATCCTCCAGAAGTTGACCATCCATCTCTACACGGGACACTCCCTGTTCGAAACCATCCGGATTTTCAACTTGAATTTCATATATGGTTTCACCATGGCGATAGCGGAGATTGAAAGCCTCCCACCAGCTAGGGATGACCGGATTTATTTGCATTTGATCTCCCAGCACTTTTAACCCTAGGATTTCTTCAACCCAAGCTCGGTACATCCAAGCAGCCGAACCAGTGTACCAGGACCACCCTCCGTGACCAACCCTTCCTGGTAATCTGTAAACATCAGCTGATATTACATATGGCTCAACCCCATAACGCCAGACGGCATTTACATCGAGCGCATGCTCAATTGGATTGAGAATTCGCATGATTTTGGCAGCACGCGAGCCATCTCCGCGACGAGCCATGGCTATTGCTAACCAAATAGCGGCATGAGTGTATTGACCCCCATTCTCCCGAACCCCTGGGGGGTATCCCCTAATGTAACCTGGGAACGGTTCTGATTTGTCAAAGGGTGGTTCTAAAAGCAACACAAGGCCTTCGTTTTCGATCACGAGATGTCTCCATGCAGAATTCTAAGGCTTTTTCTGCGCGATCTTTTGTTGCTCCCCCACTTAGCCAAGCCCAAGATTGGGGTATGGAATTCGATCCTGGCTTCAATATTTTCTGAAGAGCCCAGTGGAGTGCCTTCATCAAAAATTGCCCGAATGTACCATTTTCCATCCCATGATACTCGCTCTATTCGCTGAATCAGTGAATCCTTTTCTTGTTGATATGTCTGACACAGATCTGATCGATCAATTATCTCTGACAATTCGGCCATACCCTCTAGAACATCAACCAAAAACCACCCCAACCAAACACTCTCCCCCTTTCCATCGGCGCCAACAAGGTTCATCCCATCATTCCAGTCCCCTGTCCCTATCAGTGGCAGCCCATTAGGTCCTTGAGTTCAGACCAAGCTTAACCGCACGCTCACAGTGTTCAAATAGCGTAGCCACATCGAATGTAATCTCAGGTGTAAGGAAAACTTCATGCTGGTCATCTTCCAGGATAGGCGCATCAAGAAATGGAATTTTCGTTTCTAAGATATTCACATCACCGGTAACGCGTATATATCTAGCAACGACATATGGCAGCCACAAAAGGTCATCAGAAATCCGTGACCTGATACCAGCTCCACTAGGAGGATGCCACCAGTGCTGAACATCGCCTTCCCTGAATTGTCGACTCGCGGCAAGCAGAATTTGCTCCCGTGCCAAATCGGGATATGCATATAGAAAAGCCAGAACATCTTGCAATTGATCTCGGAAGCCGATTGCGCCACCAGACTGGTAAAAAGCAGAACGCCCCCATAATCGGCAACTGAGACTTTGGTACATGAGCCAACGGTTGATTAAGAAATCTACTGCGAGTTCGGGGGTTTGCACTTCGATTGTGCTTAAAATACCATCCCACTCCGCTTTCGTTTGGGATAAGCTGTTTTCAAGGGCAATATCTTCTTGGTATTGTGTGACTAATCTATGGAGTTCTTCTAGTGACTTTGCTTGCCCTAGCATAAACGTAATTTCCGAACTCTCTCCTGGTGCCAGTTCAATTTTAACTTGTAGTGCAGAGCAAGGATCAAATCCTACCCCAGTACGACCTGACAGTTTAGTCCGGTCCATCGCTGCTGGATTACTAAGCGATCGGTTGCGGCCAATAAAAGACGTACGATCACCACAGAATGATACAGGGGGCGGATTTGTTGCCACAAAAGCGATCCGATCTCCATATTCAGGGTGGTAATAATTTCGAGCAATCAAAGCTTGTGCGTCTTCATCCCATTCAGTAATTACACGCTCCTGAGATGATTCGCGGTTCTCTCCTAAGACCCACTCTACATAGTATGTTATTGATAATTTTCGTTGCCTAGCGGAGTTGTTCAATAAACGCAACCTTTGTAATTTAATCGGGTCTCCACCATTTCTATCCATTGGAACAAAGACTGTTAATTCCTGCTCAATCCCGTGGCTATTATGTTCAAAAATTGTGTAGCCTGCCCCGTGCCTGGCCCGGTAAGCCATCTCCTCTCGTATCGGTGACGCCGTCGGTGTCCAGAAAACTCCAGTCTCTTCATCTCGAATGTATATTGCTTCAGAAGGTGGATCTATCACCGGGTCATTCGACCATTGCGTCAAACGATTACGCTGACTGTTGCCATACCATGTAAACCCAGAACCAATCTCACTGATCATTGTTCCAAAATTTTGGTTGGCAATTACATTTACCCAGGGCGCAGGTGTATGGGTGTTTGGTCCGAGATAAATCACATATTCGCCCCCATTCGAGGTAAAACCACCCAGGCTATTGAAGTAAGGTAACTCCATATAAGGCAATAATCCTGAAGGATCTCTGGGATCAGGTTTCTTTTTTAGGGGTATTGGTAATTCGGGCACAGAGGTTGGTATAGGTAATTGCTGAGCCAATGTACCGCGGGCAGCCACTAGTACCACCCTCGCGACAGCCATAATTAGCCTTAGATCTTCTTTTGGGATTTGATCTTTATTCCGCAAGAAAATTCCACCTGGCTGATCAACACCTGTATATATTGAATGAGATTGAATCAAATTCTCGAGTTGTTCACGCAACGGCTGTTCATAACTATTTGATTCCTCATTGAGTACCACAAGATCTACCATTAAACCGTGTCTTCGCCAGTATGAATGCGCTTGAAGCATTTGACGGACCAAACTGATATCCCGCATCTTGCTAATGGTAACCAGCGCAATCGGCAAATCGCCCGAAATCCCGTAGGCCCATAAGTCAGCTTGACCTTTACGATTTTCTTCAATGTATTCGGCTGGAGAGCGCCATAAGGGGTTGGGGAAGAGTAAGTGACTTGCTAGCATCTGAAATCGTCGGGCTTCATCCGGCTGAACCCGGAGTAAGCGCAGTTCAAGTTGGGACGATGCCCATGTAAGATCCATCGCCCGCTCTATCGCAGGGGGATCATTAAATTTTCCAATTAACTTTATTACTTCCTCCCGAGTTTCACCAGCAGCGATAATCATGGAAACCTGGATCCTTTGGCCAGGAGTTAAACGCAGACTCTTCCTCAGACTTAGGATCGGATCCAGGACAAATCCCTGAGTGTTGTTAAGTTTCTGGCTTGGTCCCATAGGGTTTGCGAGTGTTCGCCCCCTACCGATGAATTGGCGCCTATCGGTTTCAAACTCCAATGAGACTTCGTCAGTTTTCTCAAGGGTAATACTGTGAGCAATAAAAATTGGAGCTTCATCTTCTTTTCGAGATCGGCGGAAGCCAAGTAGCGCATTATATTCAGGCACCGCTTCGGTCTGGATAAACATCTTGTTGAAGGCTGGATGTTGTCGGTCTGCATCATGAGGTGCCATTGATAGTTCGATGTAGCTTGTAAGATTAAGGTGTCGGGTGCTACTTGATTGATTTACAAGTGTGATCCGCCGAATCTCAACATCCTCTTCTGGAGAAACGATAACCGCAGTTTCAGATTGGATCCCATAATCAGTGCGTTTGAATATGGCACGATCGAGAGCAAAGTTGACGGAATACCCTTCAACTTCCCCACCGCTTGGGTGGTAAGCGGTAGACCATAAACGATCAGAATCAACCTCATGAATATAACAAAAGGTTCCTAACGAATCTTGAGTCCGATCCGCCCTCCAACGTGTGATTTCAAAGTCACCCCAACGACTGTATCCGCCACCTGAGTTTGTGACCATCAAACCGTAGCGACCATTACTTAGCAGTTGGGTTTTGGGTGTTGTAGTATGAGGGGTATCAAACTTACTCACAGATGGAGCGGCTTCGGCAATGCTTGTCACAGAAGTCGTCCTATCTCTTGTAGTAACGTAATGTATTGGGGGGTCAGTGGGGACACGTTCATGAAGTAATTCTTCGACTGCTCGCACATGGACGTCGGCATGGAAATACCGTTGAAGCAGTTGATCGTGGAAAAAATTTGTTATTGACAAGAACCCCATGCCTTGATGATGTGCCATATAGGTCCTTACAATCACCCCATCTTCGGCCTCGCGTCCAGGACGACGGTTAAAATCCATTGCTTCATAATATCCATAATCGCTAAAAAGCCCCAGACTTTCAAGCCTTTTTAGATTTGTTATTGTCCTTTTCGGAGCCAGGTTCACTGCCATCAATGTGGCGTAAGGGGCTACAACTAAATCATCCTCCAAACCGCGTTTCAATCCGAGTCCAGGTACTCCAAAGGCTTTATATTGATAGGTCTTATTAAGATCTAAGTCACTATATGCAGCCTCAGAAATCCCCCAAGGTATGAGACGCTTTCGACCATACTCGATTTGGATTTCAACGGCTTCCTTTACCGCTTTGTCTAGCAAGGAATTCTCAGTCAAGCGCTGAAAAATCAACGGCATCAAATACTCGAACATAGTTCCGGTCCAGCTGAGGAGCACCCTACGCCGACCAATTACATTGTAAGGTCTACCCATGGAGAACCAATGTTCAACGGGAACATCTCCCCGAGCAATAGCGACAAAACTCCCCAATCGTGCCTCGCTTGCGAGAAGGTCATAGTAAGCATCATCCAATCGGCTTTCAGTAACATTGTAGCCAATAGAAAACAGCTTACGTTCGAGGTCATATAGGAATCGCAGATTGATAGACTCGGATAGCTGTTGGATTTTTTGAAGAATTTCCTCTCCCAAACCTAACATTTCACCTGCAAGCCACTTTGATTGCTCATAGGCTTCCATCAAGCGTTGCAGCCATTCATACATGGAAATGTCATCCGTTGGAGAAAACTCTCTAATCGATTTAAGAGCCTGAATACTACCAATCTCTCCATTGGCGAGATCATAAAGTGTGGGTGCTCGTACGAGATCTTTGCGGACAGCAAGCATAACATCCATACCTAATTGGGTTATTTCAACTTCTGTTTTTTCATTGAGGATATCAATCCAAATGAGATACCGATCCGAGATATCGAGCCAAGATGTTACATGCTGTTCCATCTGTCTGGCCCAGTAGACCGCCTCGGTTTCAGGACCAGAAGACATACTAACTTCATTTACCAATACTCTTGTAATCCCCTCCATTCTTTTGAGAAGGTTGATAACACCCGTTATGCGATCCGGGGGATTATCCAATTTTTCAATTAACTCACCGAAGACGTTATTATCAATTCCATCATTGCCTTCAATTGCAGATGAGTGTCTTAAAACTTCACTGGTATCGCGCAGTCCTTTAATAGATTTTTTATCCAGTAGGGGTGAATGAATAAGCTCTTTCAATCCTTGTTCCAGGGTCAACAAAGTGCCAAGAAGGTTTCCACTATCCACAGCAGAAACATAACGAGGTTCAAGAGGTAACAAGGTTTGAATATCGTACCAATTTAACAAATGCCCTTTATGTCGATCGAGTTTACTGATCGTATCAAAGGTATGCATTAGTTTTTCAATGATTTGATCCAAAGTTTGATATCCAAATTCATGAGCAGATATCAGGCTAAGCAACCAAAGTCCAATATTTGTAGGACTTGTGCGCATTGCCAGTTGGTTTTTATGTGAGACTTGGTAATTGTCAGGCGGGAGCCAAGAGGTTTTATCATTGACAAAATCCGAGAAGTAACGCCAGGTTCTACGTGCAACTTGTCTAAGGAATCTCATATCTTTAGCAGGGAGCACGGATTGCTTTTTAGACATTTTCGGACTTAAATTCAGAAGCCATCCAAACAAGGGGGATAAGAACCATAAAACGAGCCAGGGTACAGCAATTGCTAGGTTAGATGGCATCCACTTTTGCACCATCAAACCCAATATCCCGCTGAAAAAACTCGCAAGACCCATGGACAATATGAACCTTGGGATTTGATCAGAGGAACTCAAATTGGTAACTTGTTGAGAAGTCCATTGAAGCAAATTCCGGTGGGAGATAAGGCGCCGAAACCAAACACGAAATATGGCATCAATGGCAAGCCAAGCCTGATGTGGTATTAATGCGGCATCCACAATCGCCCGTAGAAAGTCGTGAAATAATTGTGAAAACGATAAATTTTTAAGCCCTCTTCGAGTAGTAAATGATGTTACAGGTTGGACTAATGAATGGAAGAATATTTGCATGGCAACAACTATTGTTGAGAGCCATCCTATCTGGGACGATGTCAACCAAGATACAGAAAGAAAACCAAGACTAGATATGGGGATCAAGCTGCGGCGAAGGTTGTTAAAAATCTTCCACCGATTGAACCATGAGAGTTGGTTGGGCTCCCTTTCTCCTCCAGGATTGGGAACGTGCGGCAAGATCCAATCCGCTATTTGCCAATCCCCTCGAATCCAGCGATGTTGCCGGCGAGAATAGCTCATATAATTTTGTGGGAACTCATCAAACAGCTCAATATCACTTGCCAAACCCACTCGAATATAGGCACCCTCCAACAAATCATGGCTCAACAGTAATTCATCGGGAAACCTTCCTGATAGTATCTGGTTAAATGCGCGCACATCATAGATGCCTTTTCCAAGATAAGAACCTTCTCCAATGAGGTCCTGATAAACATCGGAAACAGCTTTGGTGTATGGGTCAATGCCTTTCCCATCAGCGAATAGTCGGCTGAATAGTGAGGCATTTGAACTTGGCAAGGATGGACTCACACGTGGTTGAATGAGCGAGTAGGAGCCAGCAAGAACTCTACCTTCATTATTGATGCGTGGTTGGTTTAATGGATGAGCGAGAGTTCTCGATCATCCTTCGGGCACTGTCATGAGGAAGTTGGGTGTCGCTATCCAATGTGATTATGAATCTCACATCAGACAAATGATCCGGATTGCCTACATATACAATATTTTCATCATTTTCGGATTGTGTGCCTTCGATCAGTCGATTAAGTTCTTCTAACTTCCCACGTTTGCGCTCCCAACCGATGAATTTATTCTCAGATTCGCTCCATTTTCGATCCCGATGAAATAGGAAGAAAAGATCGTGCCCATAGCGTTGATTAAGAACTTCAATTTGATCGGTTATGATCTGGAGCAGCCGCTTATCCTCTCCATGTTGTTCCTGATCAGAATCAGAATAATCCGAAAATAGACCAAACATGAGATTCGACTCGCTATTAGCTAGATAGCGGACTTCAAGTTTGTTTACCTCTTCCAGGATTGTCTCTTCATTCTCCAATTGCATGGGAACCACTACCAAGGTTTGATAAGCATCAGGAATTCCAGATACAGAGAAATCCATCTTTGATAGTATGCGGGGTGGAATTAACCGAGTGATCATGTAATTTAGAACTTCAAGCGAAAGTTGGCTGACAGGAATCAACATAAGTAAAAAAATCAAAAGCTGGATCAGAAGGGACTGTCCCTGAAGTCCCAGCTCAAACACCAGGTAAACAAGCAATGCAAATATGGTACTGAATCCTAGGAAGTAAACTGCCGAATGATAACGAAATATCCACTCCAAGATTCGGATACGGGGTGCCTCACGGCAACGTAAAAGCCGGACGAGCTCGGTTTTCCCTTCCCCAACCAGATAAGCCCCAACATGAGACATCCGATTATCTCCAGGAGTTTTTTTCAAGGCTTGTTTTGTTAACTCTATAGATTGTTGACTAACATATTCCTCAGATTGTCCCGACCTCCGGGAAAGCTCTTCAATCACCTGCCGATATTGGTTACGGGTTTTGAAATCCATTTTTTGATATACATCAGATGGGTCTTGCCTTAATAACTTTTCCACATGGCTATGTCGTTCAAAGATTTTTCTCCAATCTAACATGGCCAGTTGTTTCAAACTAATAAATCCATTTCCAATTGAAATCTGATCTTTTGCCTGACGGTTTTGCTCGCGTATCGTCAGCTCACTTATTGATTTAAGGAGCGTGCGTTCAAGCCAGATCTGGACAGGTACAAGAACCGGCGCCTCGTCATAGAGATGATCAATAATTTGTGAGCCAAAATAAGGGCTAGGTTTAGGATATTTTTCAGCAAGTTCTGATAGGATCGAAAATAATTGATTTGGGTTTCTTCGATTAGCGCTGATTAGCCTGTTTGACCAAAAGTCAGCGATCTCCCTTTCTCGCAACTCAATCAATGCTCTTACTGCGAGATCCCGGATACTTTCAATTAATACGATGCGCAACATTTGGGGGATGCCCCATAGCTCGCCTATAGTCAAGGTTTGCTCGGATTGATATGCTTCAATAAAGACATGGATGTTTTCGCGATCTAGTCGCATGTCCGTATGATTAACAAGTTCCTTTGCCAGACTGTAGATTCGCGGAAGCCCTCGATAAGGTCCGCTTGAGAGCTGAGGTAGTTCCTGATAATAGCGACGGGGAAGGTTTTGCTTAACATCGTTTGAGTTACCTTCGATGATATATTCATTATCGAGTACCCACTCTGCTATTGGAGAGATTTTCTTATCCAATCGAGTTGCATCATATAGATCTGACCAGACTTGATGTATCCATTGACTGGCTTGATCGAGTTGTATCGATTAACTCGGTATTCCTTTGGGGATTAGGATTAATCTGATGTTCTGCAGCCAATCGGTGAGCATGTTCTCGGATATCCGCAAAGGAGAGTTGATCCCTGCTTTTTGGCATCCTGTCGTCCTGGATTTCGAGCTTCGGATGTAAGATAAACACTGCGGGTGGTCTGCCCCCGATTTCCCGAAACAGTGCGACTGAAATCCGCAGTTTTTCTACTGAACTTCTTGAAGGATTAAGACGGTTTCTTTAGACAATAGCCATCGTGCGTGATCCTTGAGAAGTTTCCTGTCAACGCCGTATTTTGAACGCCGTATTAACACTGGGCCCAAGAGGGCTCCAATAAGCCCACCAATAATGATAAAACCCAAGTTTGATATGTTGTCATCCGAAATGAATTTCGAGTTGGGATAGAAAAAGAGTATAGTTCCAGTAATACCCCCCATTAAGATCGCCATCAGGATTACGCTGATAGTGCGACGCCGAGGGAAGGGATCCTTAAGATGTACTTTACCTTCTACATTCTTATACACCAATGCAGTTCGATGGAATCCTCTCGCCTGCAATTTCCTGAGAGCTTCATCTGCATTCTTTCTATTTGAAAAGTATCCTATGAGAACACCTTTATCAAGTTTACGTTTTTGCATTATTCTTTTGATTATATTTCATAATAATAGTATTTCTTCCTTGATTTGCTTCATGTTCAGGGAAGATTTAATAATTATGTGAGCAGTGGTGTTCAAATCCCTCTGGGCGCGTAACGGGAGCAAGGTTGATCAAAAAGACGCGTCCCGAACACTAACTCATATTCAAACTCATGCAGGATATCCACAAACTGCTACTTACTGACACATACCCAACCAATGAAATTGACATTTTATTAACATTGTACTGACTATTATCTAAATCAGTAAAGGACGGTTATCGGGATGCTGGCCATCAGTGTACGTCGTCGAGCAATTTTTATCTATGTTATTCTTTGAAAATAAGGGTAATTTGGATGAATTGGGGCTTGATACTTAATTAGTTTCGCAATTAAACTTTTGAAAAATTTTAGTGGGTTAAGCGTAATACTTCATATTATTAAACTCATAATGAGAACAAATACCTTATCTTACTCATTATATTTGTTGTAACTTTCGAGCTATTACTAATCCGCCGTTATATTGGACTGCACGTCCAGGCTTGTAGTCCAATATAACGTGGAGCAGGAAAATTTTTAAGTTTAGCGGCAGAGGCAGGTTTTCCAAATTAAAGGTGGGGTTAGGGATATTTACCACCAAGACAATGGAGGTCGTGGATTCATTTACTCTTTTATAGCCGAGCGGGGTGATCCTTTTTATGGTACTCAGGATATCTGATTGTCGATTTTGCGGTTGCCCAGGTAGGCGAGGAGGCCTAGAGAAAGTAGAGGAAACCGCTGATGATAACCACATTGAGAGGCTGTCCCATACCTGGGTTAGCCTAATATCCTGATCCAGAAGGATGGCGTATTTGAAGATGGTGAAGAGGAACCCGACCAGTATAAAGAGAGTGTATCCGGCCAGGAGGTAGCGCAGCTTGATTTTACGGGGGTCGATGACGCCAGTAAGATAAAGGGAGAGACCCAGCAAGACTATTATATTTACAGTCAAAAGCATGGCAATGTCATTCCAGGCTTCCTGCGGGCTGGTGTAACACAAATTGCCGATAGAGTTGGATGATGATTAAAGAAAAGAGTGGTGAAAAGGTACATTATGGTACATAGAGAGCGAAAGATGTTTGTTTCGCGTTCGTCAAAATTAAATGGTCTTTTATCCATTTGCTCCATCCTCCCAAAAAAGCTGGTCGAGGGTTCTTTCAAGAGTTCTGGCAATCTTTATACACAGGTTCAGGGTGGGGTTGTAGTTCCCCTTTTCGATGAGGCCAATGGTCTGCCGGGTGACCTCAACCTGGTTGGCAAGCTCCTGCTGAGTGAGGTTTTTTTCAATGCGCGCTAGTTTGAGTTTCATACGTGCAGATTGGTTCATTGGGATGATATAACATATAAATGGCATTATGTCAATAAATACATACATAATAGCAGATATAGATTGCATTGGAGGGTGAAGGCACCGAAAATTCGTAAATAGTGTGGAGATTTTTAGTAAATGAAAATCTAAATTTTGAAAGAGGCAACTCAATTATTCGCCTCTCATATCAGTGGAATTATCCTGAGGATCGTTTGAACACACAGAAGTATGAATTGCTGTATACGTATGCCGCCCCC
Organism: uncultured Chloroflexia bacterium; assembly: GCA_963753725.1. Taxonomy (GTDB): domain Bacteria; phylum Chloroflexota; class Anaerolineae; order Anaerolineales; family UBA4823; genus CAVWDI01. The sequence continues at coordinate 97,967 of CAVWDI010000036.1, forward strand.
GGAAAATGTATATCTCCTTTGTTTCCGATTCCTGGTATAGGTTCCATATGCACCAATTCCCAACCATGATCGCCTAAGGAATTGAGCCTTGGGATCGTGGACTGAACTGCATACTTCGGAGGGTTTTTCATTCTGTGTTCAGCATTGTGTAAGTGTTCAGCAAAGCCCTTATTTTCAATATCGGCATAAAGAATTTCGGTTAAGTATTCCCACCGTTGCATTTCACACTCTCCTTTACCTATATATCAGTATACTTCTTATCAAATTCGATCTTAACAGGATTATCTGGGGACTTGAGTGTTTGGGTTATATGGGGATACGATAATCTAATGGGAGGATAAGCTGGAAAATTAGCCCCATTGCCACTTTCTAGCTATTTCTAATGCGCCGTTATACTGTACTGCACGCCCAGGTGTTTAGGGTATCCATAGAATGTTTACGGGTTCGAGTCCTGTTCCGCCCACTATTCAATCAGGAACTGGTTGACATGCCTATGGAGCGATTTTAAGTTGCACTAAACCCCAAGACACAATCACTCAAAACACCTCTCTGACCTTTATAAACCGAATAAAAATACCCAAGCACAAAACAGGGCCGAAGAAGATATAAATCTTTGGCTGCAGTCCGCCTCCTGAGAACAGGATAGTATGAGAAGAACTACAGGAGGCAAAGATGGCTAAACGGTCAAGGATGGTAAGAGAAATTCGACTGGTCGCCCAAGCGCATCGGGAAGGGGAAGTACGACTTCGGCGAGCCCATCGCCAACTATGGCAAGCGAGTTGCCAGCAGGATGAGAAAAGAGATAGGTGTGAAGATTGAAAAGAAAGCAGCTTTGTATGCCCGGGTATCGATTACGCAACAAGAACAGGAAGCAACGATCGAGAGTCAGGTCACTGAACTTGAAAGCTATGCCCAAGAGCAAGGGGATGAGATTGATCCAGATCTGATCTTTCTGGATCAGACCGTTAGTGAGAGTCGTTTGGCAAGGCCGGTATTGCCTCTGCTACAATCCGCCATGCCCTCGATATTAAAGTATCTCACATTGGCGGTATCGATCTCCGTCGCCAGTCTTTTGATCATTTCTCTCTACCGGAGAGTAGCTGCATTAATAAAAATACGGAGAGATCAAAGTTTAAGGCAATTCGTCGAAATTAGTTAGACAACGAATTGCCTGCGTAACAAGAAGAAAGCCCTTAATCTAAGTTCGGGACAACGCTTATTTGGTCTTAGGAGTACAACAGAAATAGACGAGAAGGAGGATGACATGGAACAGGCTTTATTAGCAGTTCAATTAGTGTTTTTTATCATGGGTGGCTTAGGATTATTTTTCACAGGCGTTGGCGTGCTTTGGTTTGTGACGGTTTATAAAGAGAAGAAGGAGCAGTATCGCAAGCTTGCTGCGTGATTTCGGCTATATCAAAAAACGGGCTGGTAGATTGCAGTCCGTTTTTTGATTCCCATTCCAAGTCCGCAATAACCCCCCTGAATAACACGTTGAGGGTATGACACTAATACCACCTTGCGTGTATACTTCAGGTGTAAGAAGCAATTTTGATCTTGGAGGCAGTTTGGCGTCTCCATCCATTACATATCATAAATGGAGTAATATCATGACGAATGAAGAAAAATTTTCCATAGATCAATCTTGGAAGGGAGTTTATAAGGTGAGCGGACTCGCCTTGTTCGCAAGTGGAGCCGTCGTTATCGTATTCTTTCTTTCCATGGTCATCATGCGAATAACTCTCCCAGACAATGCTCAGGTATTCTTTGAGAATCCGGTGCCCCCGACAATTCTCTACATCTTAGCTGCCTTAGGTGAGTTTCTTCTGATGTTCGGGGTGTTGGGACTTTATATAGCTCTGAAGGATGTCAATAAGAACTATATGTTGATCGCCGCAGCATTTGGTTTTATATCTACACCCATGTGGCTTGTCTCCCGAGCCCAAATCTTCTCCCTCTTTCCAATAAGTGGTAGATACATGGCTACAACCAGCGAGATCATGAAAGCAGCATACTTGGCATCGGCAGAGCGTGCAATTGAATTGGCAAACATTTTCGCAACGATGGGTTTAATGTTCTTAGGAGGCGCGTCTATCCTCATCGGCTTGGTCATGCTGAAGGGAGTCTTCGGTAAACGTGTGGGCTACCTGGTCACAGTTGCAGGCACCTGTATTCTCATTGGCACCTTTGGAATCTTTTTCAAGCCTATGGCTGTACTAGTACCAATTGGATTAATCCTCAATGCTGCCTGGCAAACTATCGTTGGTATCAAACTCTACAAACTGGGTATGGGCCTTCCCCTGTAGGTCTTGGAATCAAGAGAGAAGCATGTTTCCGCTATCGCGTCACGGGCTTTATTCGACCCTTACCCAAAGCTAAGGGCAATCAAGGAGGGTGTGAAAGCAATGGTCTACCACGAATATGGTTCACCCAACAATCTTGAGTTGGATAAAATAGAAATGCCTGCCGTCAAAGATGATGAAGTGCTGGTGGAAGTTCATACGGCTTCTGTAAACTGGCTTGACTGGCACTTCCTGACCAGCACACCGTTCCTGGCGCGCTTCATGGCTGGGCTTCTCAAACCAGATAACCAAGAGGGAAAAGCAACAGGTTCAGAAATAACTGGGCGATCATAAATCCATTTTGATATAAATTGAGAAATAGCATTGCCAAAGCTTGCAGTTGATCTGCCTGGAATACTTTCAAGTAATCAGCACCCTATCATCCCATGACACAAGGCAAGATAGAGCGCTGGCATCGTTCCATAAAAAATGTGATCAAACTACAGAATTACTACTCTCCGTCTGAGTTGGAACGAGCAATCGCTGAGTGGGCGGAGTACTACAACAACCAGCGATATCATGAGTCGCTGGAAAATGTCACTCCCGCCGATGTTTATTTTGGAAGAGAAAAGGAGATCATCAAGAAAAGAAACAAACTCAAAGAACAGAGCCTGGCTTTACGTCGCCAGCAATACCTGCAAATTGTGGGTGTATAATCAAATCAACGAGGCGAAAAGTCTCCATAAATAAATCTGCCCTTGTGTCCAAAATTCTTTGAACCGGTACATCTTTGTCAATGGTGTAAATTCTATTATGCTTCCAGTGATAAATCAGAGATAACATTTTTTCCTGAAGTCGGTCATAATATTCTATCCATTAATTGATTCACAATTTATAAAATGGTCAGGATTATGAATTCCTACCATGCCAAACATCACATATCATATCTGTATTGATAATAACAATTCTGCGGGTGTGTTGACTTTTCCTCTATCGGCAAGTATTATGCAAGATACCTGAACTCACTTGGGAAAACAACCAATGAGGTTATTTAATTACAGTAATTTTCACTTGTTGGTTATTTTGACATTATCTGCCTGCTCTGTTCAGGCTTCAGAATTGGCAAAATCAGTAGTCATCGAATCACCAATCCCAAATAATAAACCAACTTCAACAAATATCAGAATCAATCTACATTGATGATTTTGAGATTATGATGGCATTAATTCCAGCTGGAGAATTCCTTATGGGAACAATTAATGGCGATGTCAATACTCGTCCACAACATGAGGTTTATCTCGATTCATTTAATATCGACCAGACTGAAATCACCAATTACCAATATTCACAATGCGTTAAATCGCAGGTTTGTACCCAGCCATTAGGTATTGGCTCATCTTCTCGCTCATTTTATTACAGCAATTTAATATACAACTTCATCCTGTTATCAACGTTACCTGGGAGATGGCTTTGGATTATTGTGAGTGGCGTGGTGCTCGCTTACCAACAGAAGCGGAGTGGGAAAAAGCTTCTCGGGGGGTATAGAAGATAAGCTATACCCTTGGGGGGATAAAAATGCCGATTGCTCAATTGTTAATTATTTGTCGAAGAGCGACTTCTGCATTGGAGATACCACCAGCGTGTCAAGTTATCCCTCAAATGGCTATGGACTATATGACATGGCTGGTAATGTGTGGGAATGGGTAGCAGATTGTTATGCGAGCGATTATTATGTAGCTTCCCCTGACATAAATCCCCCAGGTCCTTCTTGTACCGGTGAACGTGTATTACGGGGAGGCTCATGGAATGATGGTTTAAAATTCATTCAACTGACTCATCGTTATAGTTATCCCCAAGATCACAGGGGTTTTGGGCTAAACTTTTTTGGATTCCGTTGTGCTCGTTCTATTCAGGCTGAACAATAACCCTTGTATCGTTTCCAGGCCTGGAAAATAAATTGAGTAAAAAAATAATAGAGACATTTTCAATATTAATGTCAATATATTTAATCCCCTTCCCTTCTTCAAGTCTTACGCACTTGCAGGGTAATTGCGGTGCAAATGGATCAAGAAAGCATGGAAATTGTGGACAGTATGGACGCATTTTGTAACTATTAATATAACAAATGACGCAATAACACAGCAAAATACTACCTGGACGTGCTTTTGCCAATCTTAAATCCGCCGGTTGAGGGCTAAGAGTTTTGAAAACCTAAATAGAAGTCGTGGTATTCACATTCTGCAATGGCAGATAAACTCCCCTGGCCTCACCACTCGGAACACAATGGGATTCATTATCCTGTATGTTGAAAGCATACAGTGAATACACCCCCACACCGCCATAAGAGAACAGTTCAGAAGCGACCGTCTGCTCATACCCGTACAGCCGTTCCTCCAGTTTATTCCGATCGTACCCGAACGGCTCCAGCACCGACTCTGCCGCCCGCAGCAGCAGCTCTTTGTAGTAGTCCAGGTTCAGTGCGGCGCGCTCCAGCGGCTGGGGCAGGTCCCAGGCGTGCACACCCGGCTGGCCGCGCGTGTAGTGGAAGCGCACGCTCTGCCCGGCACGCAGGGTCTTGCCAACGGCCTGCAGTTGGAAGGCAGCCCGTGCGGATGGGGAGGGCACGCGGTATTCGTTTAGCTCCCGGCTGAGCTTCTGCTTGACCAGCAGGTCTTTCAGCGGCACCCAACCGTGCCGCAGGTCGACCAACTTGCGGCGTAATAATGCAAAGACCTGCTCCAGGCTGGTCTCCTCGTCACCTCGTCGGCCGGAAGCCAGCAGCCGCAGGATTTCCATCTGGGTATCGACCACAAAGGGCGACGCATCACGCCGGCGGGCCTCGATGCCGCGCACTTTGAGCGTGCCGTCCTGGTAGACGCCGAAGTAGCGGTTGGCGACCGGCACGCGCCCGTCCAGGCGCGAGGGCAGGAAGGCCACCCAGCGGTAGATGCCGTCCAGGGCGATCGGCAGCCCGGTGCGTTTAGCAATCTCTTTCAGCAGGGGCTGTAACGCTTCTACGGTCTTTGCGCCAGTTTTCTTGACCCACATGCCGTCTACGTACATGTGCAGCACCTGGTAACCCATGTCCTCAGCGGCTTCTTTAGCGCGCAGCAGCGCTTCGCGACCGTAAGCGGTGACCGCCTCGTGGGCTTCGATGCGCCCGAAGCGGGCGTTCTTGTAACCCAGGTAGCCAAAACAGGTCACCAGCAGCCATTTCTGGGCGGAGGCGCGCGCTTCGTAAGATTTGCGGCGCGGGTTCCGAGCGGGGTGGAGGCCAGGCGGTTCTTGAAAGCGATACGTTTGCCGAGTAAAGGGGAAAGCGTGCGCGGCACCAGGCCGGGCCCCTGCTCGCCGTAGGGCGCCTCAATCACCTGCAGGTCACCGGGGTTGGGCGGCTTTGCGCCGGCGGTCTCGGGGGAGATGTTGAAGCGCACCATGATCCCGGGATACATGGAGATGAAATCGATCCCGGCCACGTCGTGGTGCAGCCCGACCGTGGGCTGGTAGACCAGCCCGCCCTGGTCGGCGGCGAACATGTCCAGGGCAGTTTTGGGGCGCTCGGCCTGCTGCTTTTGCCAGGGCACCAGGATGCCCATGCGCAGGGCGGTCAGTATCTGCATGGAGGAGATGGCGGTGCCAGGCGAGGCGCGCGCCGCGGTCTGCAGCGGCAGGGAAGAGACGCGCGCGACACCTCCAGCGAACCCTCCAGTTCGTAGTCGTCCCACAGCATGATATTGTGGCCGTCCAGGTGCCAGCGCCCGAACAGCAGCACCTGCTGGCCGCGGTAGATCACCTGGCCGTAGGAGAAGTAAGTGCGCTCCGGGCGGTGGGCGACTCCGAATCTTGAATCGCGGTTGAGCGGCAGCGGGAGGCGGTGTTTTTTCGAGAGTTCGAGCAGGCGCGGTAATAACCCGATGTCCCCCCAGGAGGTCAGCAGCAGGTCGGGGTCGTGGCGTTTGAGGATGGCGCGCAGGTTGACCAGCAGCGGCCGTTCGGGCTTTAATGCCAGGCGGTAGTTATAGCGCTCGAAGTTCAGGAGGAGATGGCTGGGCGGCGAGCGGTTGGGGTCGCGGTCCGGCCTGATATAGTCATCCTGGCTGGATCACAAATATTTGTCATCGAGTATAAGGATTTATCTCGCCCCAATCGTGCCTCCATTGATCAAGTATCCGCTTACGCTCGCGATCTCGAGCATTATCATGCTGCTTCTCATGGTAGAGATGTGTTTCCAATACTGAATCTAACGAGAGCAATCTCACAGCACGACCGTGTTAGTGAAGTATTAATAGTATCTCCAGACATACTCCCAAATCTATTATCTGATTTATATGTTTCTTCAACTGATAATCCAATCGATCCAGACACCTGGCGTAATTCAGACTACGCTCCCTTACCCTCCTTAGTTAGTGCTGCACCCAGAATATTTCAGCATGAACCCTTGCCTTATATAAAACGCGCTGAAAGTGCAGGAATACCTGATACAATAAATAATCTAGTGAATATCGCGGGTCAAGCTCAAGTCAATCAACAACATCACCTCTCCTTAGTCACAGGTGTACCTGGCGCCGGCAAGACCTTGGTTGGTATCCAATTTGTTTATGAAAATTATTTCAACGATCAGGGCTCTCAACGCACTGCTGTATTTTTATCCGGTAATGGACCACTAGTAAATGTACTTCAGCATGCGTTGATTAGTAAAGTATTTGTACAAGATGTGCATGGTTTCCTACGCCAATATGGTGGTGATCGCACCAATATCCCTGATGAAAATATTTTTGTCTTTGATGAAGCGCAGCGTGCTTGGGATTCATCCCGAGTCTTGGAAAAGCGTGATCATGCCCATTCCGAACCTTATGACTTTCTTCAAATCGGGGAAAAGAAACCCTGGTCTATGATGTTGGGTTTAATTGGTGATGGACAAGAAATCCATATCGGTGAGGAAGCCGGGCTAATCCAATGGAATGATGCAATCTCTGAAATGTCCCTTCCTTGGATTGTCCATTGTCCTGATCATATTGCTACATTGTTCACTTCAGCTGATAGCGTTAATACAAGTGAATCTCTAAACCTTACTGCTTCTCTTAGATCGCATATTTCTGAGCATGTTCAAACTTGGGTCAAGCATCTTCTTTTGGGGGATTTGACTTTAGCTTGAGATTTAGCCCCAGGTATTCAAAAGCAAGCTTTTGATATGTATATAACCAGAAATCTTGATATTGCTAAGCAATATTTGTTTTCAAGATACGATGGTTTATTTGAAAAACGTTATGGCTATCTCGCCTCGTCAAAAGCGAAAAATCTTGAACAATACGGAATTGATAACAGTTATCTAACCACAAGGAAATTACGAGAAGGTCCTTGGTATAACGATCCCCCATTTTCTCCTGATTCTTGTTGTCAACTAAAGAAAGTCGCAACAGAATTTGCTTGCCAAGGACTTGAATTAGATTTTCCTATTATTTGCTGGGGGGATGATTTGATATGGAGGAACTCAAATTGGTACAGTTGTCCACCAGGACCACGATCGAAAGCACGCGATCCACATAGCCTTAGGTTGAATAGTTATCGTGTTCTTCTTACGAGAGGAAGAGATGGGTTTGTAATATTTGTTCCCCCAGAAGCAAATATGGAGACCACGTGCTGTGCGTTAATAAGCGCAGGCATAAGTGAATTGAATTAACTGCCCCACAGAAACTGGTCCAAAAGATAATTTAGGACTAAGGCAAAAAGGAGGCAGGCAGAATGCCACGGAAACAAGTTTCATCTGAACAGATTATTACATCTTAATCAAGCCACACAGTTCACAAGGTTACAAACCACCAGCTCCAGCTACTGTCGTGATGTGATCTTCTCAAATTAATCAAGTTAGTCTAACATTGTGACTGGTACATATTATGGGGGCAAGTCAGTTACATTCGATAAGGATGTTGTTAACTACAAGGCTCATGTGATCGGATTTGAGAGCAGTCAAATCCAACTACACATCTATTCTGAATGGGAAGCGGACTGGGAGAAGCTTGTGATAGAGGGACAAGCGCCGCCGCGCATTTCTCTGGTTACACCTGTGGAGCAATTCACCCTTGGCAGTACACCAGCAGTGCGTTATATATCCACGAACCCCGACTCGAAAATGTTACTCTATAACAAAGGGGCATGGGCATATTTTCACAAAAAGCTTTATTCGTTTTCGTTCATCAGTGCTCCGTATTTGCCTTCATGTGATGCCCTGCCTCTTTCCGAAGAACAGGTCTATGAATACCTCGTTTCGACGGTTGAATTCTTGGAATAGCTTTGTGACAAGGCTGCCCCATCCACCGTTAGGCTGGTCATTCGATCAGGGTGTTAGCTTTGGTTGTTGTCATAGGAACCCAGCATGAAAGCAAACACATCTCTTCCTTCTAATTATTCCCATTACACTATTCTCGAGCCATTGAAGTCTCCCAAATTCATACTCATGGCGATCGTTACTGGCATTGCATTGCTCCTTATATTTGGCTGGCTATTCGTGTTTCTCGCAGACACCCTCCGCCCAACCAGCCTGGACGGCATGCGACTACGCAATGGTTTCAGTACGACGAGCACAGGAATCTCCTTTGCTGTCTCGCCAGCATTGCTCCGAAATATCGTTATTGCTCTGGTTGCAGTATTAATCGTCCACGAACTCGTGCACGGCTTGTTTTACTGGCTGTTTTCAAGCCGACGCCCAAAGTTTGGATTTCAGGGTCTCTTGCCTTATGCAGCGGCACCGATCGGTGTATACTTTCCGCGAAAGCAATTCATCACCATAGGTCTAGCCCCTCTGGTGTTGCTTACCGCGGTTGGCCTGCTACTCCTGGTAATCGCACCCATCGCCCTTGTCCCCCTTTTCTTCTTCTTTGTTGCCTCCAACGCAGCCGGAGCAGCTGGCGATTTGATCATAGAGATTTAGCTAATGTCGTTTTCCTCAAATACCATGATGGAGGATAACAACGTGGGCTTGATAATTTATGGACCCAAGAGAAACAGAAAAGCCGCCTAACACCCACGTGGTGCAGTAACCATAAGTGAATCTTTGGTTCGGAGGATGATATGACATCGAAGAAGGTAGTTGGTCAAAAGGTAGTACTAACAATTTCCGCTCGCCAGTGGATCCGTTTGATTGCGGTGTATCTCTTCATACCACTGGTTCTATTCGTTTGCGGAGGTGATTTCGGTTGGTGGCAGGCCTGGGTGTATTCCCTGCTAATTGTTGCTGCTGGAGTGGGAGGGCGTATTTTGGCGGAACGGCGGCATCCGGGATTGATGGCAGAACGACAAAATATAGAAAATATCCAAGAAGCGAAAACTTGGGATAAAGTGCTTGCCCCGTTGATGGCATTGAGTATAGGCTTCCCACTAGTCATTGTGGCCGGGCTGGACCATCGCTTTGGTTGGTCACCTGTATTCCCGCTATGGCTCATCGTGCTCGGATTCTTCTTAATCGCGCTCGGATACACTTTTTCTGCGTGGGCATTGGTGGAGAACCGTTTCTTTTCCAGCGTGGTGCGTATTCAAACGGATCGAGGGCATGAAGTGTGTGATAGCGGCCCATATCGAATCGTTCGGCATCCAGGCTATGCCGGAAATATTCTGCCACTGCTAGGAATTGTGCTGGCTTTAAGCTCCTTGTGGACACTCATTCCGGCAGCTGTGGCGCTGGTCATAGCAGTGATCAGAACCACACTGGAAGACCAAACGCTGCAAGAAGAGCTGCCGGGGTATCAGGAATATGCTCATCGCGTGCGCTATCGGTTGATTCCGGGGATTTACTGAAAGATGTCACCATACATCGTTGCGCTGATCAACCCGCGGCTGCACCCGACGTGGCTATCCCAAGCGATTGGGAAGTTAGCTAAGCCCGCCGCCGAGGTCTCTGCCGAAGGCTCGTTGCCCAAGCTGCGGTCAGCCGCTGCTTTTCCGCTGTTAAATTCAATCTACTGGACGTTGCCCACCATGAGCGGCTACGTTTCCCCGTCCTCACTTTTTCACTGGATGCTGGATTGCGCACTTGCACCCTTGGTTCCACTCGTCTCATGCCAGGAAATATTTATCCGATTGTCTCTTTCACTGGATTCCTGGTTTGTGCAGACAGGCTTTATTGTCGTACAATCAATACATATCTATCGATTTGATGACGGTTTTGACCTAGTAGCGTACCTTAAACCCCAAATATCCAGGTGCGTTTACTAAGACGGCTTAGTTCAACTCGGTTTGATGTGGCGGCTCAACGAACTGGCGTTTCGACTTTCCCCCACCCCGCCACATCAAACCTTAACCATTGCAGTAGAGAAATCAATTCACACCTGTAAGGAGATATTTCACAATGGACATTCCAAGGATCTTCAACATCACCGAAAGTGCTCATCGCATCCACAACCCGTTCACACCCGAAAAACTCGCTACTCTCGGCGCGGCGTTGCGACTGGAACCGGGGACCCGTGTCCTCGACCTCGGCAGCGGCTCGGGCGAGATGCTGTGCACCTGGGCACGCGATTACGGAATCATTGGCACTGGTATCGACATGAGCCAATTGTTCTCCGATCAAGCGAAGCGCCGCGCTGAAGAACTCAGTGTTGCCGGCCAAGTCGAGTTTATCCACGGCGACGCTGCCGGCTACGTAGCCGCCGAAAAGGTCGGAGTGGCAGCCTGTCTCGGCGCCACGTGGATCGGCGGGGGAGTTGTCGGCACGATCGAACTTCTGGCGAAAAGCCTCCGCACGGGAGGGATCATCCTCATCGGCGAGCCCTATTGGTTGCAGTTACCGCCGACAGAAGACGTTGCCAAGGGTTGCCATGCCGGTTCGATAGCCGACTTTCTCATGCTTCCAGAACTGATCGCATCTTTCGGCAGACTCGATTACGACGTCGTGGAAATGGTTCTGGCAGACCAAGAGGGCTGGGACAGGTACGAGGCAGCCAAGTGGCTCACCATGCGCCGATGGCTCGAAGCGAATCCCGATGACGAGTTCGCGAAAGAAGTGCGAGCCCAACTGACCTCGGAACCCGAACGCTACGCCACGTACACGCGTGAATACTTGGGCTGGGGGGTGTTCGCGCTGATGGCGCGGTGATGTACGTGCAGGGCGTGTCCACCGGCAAAGTTGCCGCAATCACCGAACGATTATGCGGCAGCGAGATCTCCTCCACGCAGGTCAGCCGGGCGGCCGCACTGCTGGATGAAGTCCTGGAAGCTTGGCGCAACCGACCCCTGGGAACAATCATCTACCTGTACCTAGATGCTATGTACGAGAAAGTTCGGGTAGATGGCCAGATCCGGGACGCAGCTGTGCAAATAGCCAGTTGTGTAAAACCCGACGGTAAACGCTTGATTTTGGGCATTTCTGTCTCAATGGGCGAACAAGAACTGCACTGGCGAGACTTCCTGCAAGGCCTGGTGGAGCGAGGCTCTGAACGGTGTGGAACTGATCATTAGCGATGCCCATGTTGGCCTGTTGGCAGCCCGCAAAGCGGTATTCAGCGGCATTCCCTGGCAACGCTGCCAGTTTCACCTCCAGCAGAATGCCAGCCAGTATGTGCCTCGCCTGAGCATGAAGAGAGAAGTAGCTGCAGACATACGGGCTATCTTCAATGCTTCAGATCGAACACAGTCTGAAGCTCATCTGCGGAAGATAGTTGAGAAATATGCTAAGACTGCTTCAAGACTGGCCCACTGACCTGGCCCCCAAAAACTGATCCAAAAGATAAGATAGGATTAGAAGGAAAAGGAAGCAGGTAGAAAGATAGGGTATAGTTTTCACCTGAGGAAATTATTACAATCTGGTCAGGCAGTAAAGTTCACTGGGTTACAGACCACCAGCTCCAGCTACTGTCCCCAAAAGGCGCTCGCATCCCTGACAGGTCAAGGTCCTGGTTCTCAGGCTGTGTACCGAAAGGGTAGACGAATCAGTGAATGGTGATCACTTGATCTTGTTCTACCCTTTTCGCTACCTTTCGTCTAGTATAAGTAACAGGGGCAGGTCAAAAGAAAGAGATTGGAAGTAAAGATAAAAGAATTGAAAAATGATATTATTAAATTAGAAGAATTGGCATCTTACAAGGAGTAATTGATGTATAAAAAAATGTTGCGTTACAGTGCGATATTTTTATTCTTTATGGCTCTCCTAATATCATGTAATTCAGTTAAAACAGAACCCACAGTCCCCAAGAAAATTAATATACCAATTCCATCTACTCAACCAACACAGAATGAATTTTCGACTGGTGATTATCTTGAAAAGACCAAAGAAATTTTCATGGGAAGCTTCGTTCCATCATTAGGTGATCTAGGTAGGCAGTTAAAGCTTATTGAGGGCGATCCCACAATAATGTTTGATGAAAATTTCAAAGAACTAGTTTTCAGGGAACTGAATTACCTAAAATCAACAACGATTACCCTTAAACAGTTACCAGCACCGTCAGAATACGAAAATTTATCTTCATTATTCGATGATCTCGACTCTGAAATCGATCAAATGGCTGAGGACTTACGCCAAGCAATAAATAATATTGATCCGGATAAGTTTGAACAAGTTTATTATCACGTAGATGCAATTGTAAGTCTCGCCGAAAAGATTGATGATTATTATAGATAAATTGATTTTTGCATTAAATAATCTCTAAAGCTACCATAAATTAGATTGTTTTAGTTGAGACATTTTATTATGATAGGTAGCTGATACATTTCTAATTGTTTGCCTTCTGTCTGGCCCCAAAACATGTAACAGTTACTATGTTAGACTAACTCGCTGAATTTGAGAAGGTTGAACCACGACAGTCGCTGGCTCTGGCGGCTCCAGAGAGTTGTTATGCGCCCGCGAGTCTACCAAGAAGGGTCGTAGCCGATAGATCCTTTACGACGTGACCGATGCCTGGATTGTTTATTGAGTTGGGTAGAAAGTTTCGGGTGTAATGTTAAAGCTGGTGATGATGCGGTCGATCACATCACGGTAAGTATCGTTTGCGTATGCAAATCCCAGCATATAGCTCTTGCCCTCGTAATACATTTGCAGTTGCCTTTCTTCACCTTCCACTGTACTCGGCTGCGTAAAGATGTACTCAGTGCCCTGTATCCCGTTGTACATGACGTCGTATTGTCCTCTGATCAGGTTCGGAAAAGGTGGATTATTTGCTGAATCATCATCCATCACGTGCACCCGCATTAACACTCCGCTCTTGTAGTAGACGTTCTCGTGTGGTCCGCCTTCATATTTCGATTCGGCCTCAAGATCCGCTGATCTGGCTTCGAGGCCCGAAAGCTGGATATTAGCAGGACGATGGAAGTTGTACTCCCAGTCATCCGGAATCAAGATTTGATACAGCTGGTTAGGATCACTCACTAATATCATATGACTGTCATCACTCAGTCCACCTGAGAGCAGTTCAAGCGAATTGATAATCTGATCTGCAGCCGCCTTATTCTCTGGCGTGGGTTGGGATACGTATATAGAGAGCACTGGTCCCTCCATATAAAAATGGTATACAAACCGGTTTCTTTCACCAGCCACCTGGGTGTCATACCCTCTTAATCCACCCACCTCGATGTAGTTGGCGTAGGCGTTCATCGGTGAGTTAATCTGGTTGTCCGAAAACTCCTCCCATGATATTGGCGGCAGGTTGTATTGTAGGGTGCCATACATCTGGAAATCGCCTGAGCTCGGACCACCTGGATTGCCGTAATTTTGGATGTAAAACAAGTAGCTCTCCAGCTTGCTTTGGTCCTCATAATTCACGATCAGATCTTTTCTGACATAGAGATCCTGGGGGATTTCCAGGGCGATCCCTAGTTGTTCAAACATGTGCCGCTGGGTTGTATATGTTGACGATGGCTCTTCTAATGTCACGATAGGTTGAACGACCTCCACCGTTGGTTCCGTGGTGACGAGTTCAATATTCGGATCCTGCTGGTCAACAAGTTTATCCGTGCTTTCGACTTCCAGCTGTGGCGAGCCGCATGTCGTGACGAAGAGCGTCATAGAAATGATCAGTGCTGCGATTGAGATGCGATTTTTCCTCATAATTTCCTTCGCTTGAGCGCTGAAACGGGTTTATCCGCTTAAGCGCATTTTTTGATTGCGCAGAGTATCGCCCATTAATGCATCTATGGTTTAATAACCGAGTGGTGCCTGTGTTTCACGAGCTTACCGTCAAGTGACACCAGGAAAAACTGTCGTAGGCGCATACCGGGTTGATAACCCGACATTTTAATGCGCGAAATCCGCCAAATACATTGTATAAGAATCAAAATCGGTATAAGATTTGGATAATACCTCGCAGAAGAATTTTATCAACAATTATTCTGTGGATTATGTGAAATACTGGAGCTTATCTATTAATACTTCAAGATAATGGATTATATCAATACTACAAAATCACTTTTTCAACAGCCTGAAAGGTTGTGCGACATGGACAATGATTCGACGTAAAAGAATTGTAGTTTTAGAACATAACAATTATTTATCATGAATTGATTTATCATGTTGGATAAAAACAAATGGATATACGTTCTGCCATGTGGGATTATGTCCAATACGAACACCGTAGCAGATTTGGATATAAAAAACAAGATAGCATCACTAAAGTTTTTCTACGATTAGAAGAAAATCGACTTTTGCAGTCGCTCCCATACCTTGGAATGTAGGCTTGACATTTGGGATAATTGCTACTATTTCTCCCTCTAAACTGTTCAAGAATTCCTCTAATCTATCTTTTTCAGTATCCATTTTCAAATCAAATCTATGCACTTTGTATTTCATTTTGTCCTCTCAACTTATTATTCCATATTTCCTCAAATCAACCAAAAGAACAATGGTTAAAATATTGATAATGTCTCATAACGTGGTGTAAAAAGGATTGACAAAAAAGGTCATCCTGTGCTTCCATAAGTTTTTCGACAAAATACAAAAAGGAGCACAAAGATGACCGACCCAACTATAGCACTTAAGGAATACCTTATCAATATAGGACTTGAAGAAGACGCAGATTTTCTGCAGCAGGGTGTGCAACTGCTCAGTCAAATGCTGATGGAAGTTGAAGTGGAACAGCAAATCGGAGCTGGGAAACATGAACGCAATCCTGAGCGGAAGAATTACCGCAACGGCCATCGCCAACGGACCTGGAAAACTCGGGTAGGCGAGATCGACCTGGCGATCCCCAAACTGCGCAAAGGCAGTTACTTTCCCAGTTTGCTGCAACCACGCAGGCCAGCGGAGAAGGCGCTTCTGGCGGTTGTTCAAGAAGCCTATCTGAAAGGAGTGAGCACCAGAAAAGTTGACGCCTTGCTGAAAGCTCTTGGATTGACAGGCATCGATAAGAGCGAAGTATCCAGGATCAATAAAGAATTGAGCCATGTAGTGGATGAATTTCGCAATCGACCGTTGCAAGCGAGTTATCCATACATTTGGCTGGATGCCACGTATTTCAAGGTCAGGCAGAACCATCGCGTGGTCAGCATGGCATTTGTGATTGGTGTTGGTGTGGACGAGACAGGTGAACGACATCTGCTGGGATTTGACCTTGGTGCTAGCGAAGAAAAAGCATTTTGGTTGGCGTTTTTGCGTTCGTTGGTCAAAAGAGGCCTGAAAAACGTGCAATTGATCATTAGCGATGCACACGAAGGTTTGAAGGAGGCTTTGAGCCAGGTGTTCACAGGAGCCAGTTGGCAGCGATGCCGAGTGCATTTCATGAGAAATATACTGGCGCTTATCCCGAAAAAGGATAAATGTGCAGTGGCAGATGCGGTACGCATGATCTTTGATCAGCCCGATCGTTTTACTGCTGGCGTTCAGCTTCACAAACTGGCCCAAAGTCTGCAGAACTATTACCCAAAGGCAGCCCAATTGCTGATCGAGGCTGAAGAAGATATCCTGGCATACAAGATGTTTCCAAGAGAGCATTGGCGCAGGATCCATTCCATCAATCCTTTGGAGCGTATGCATAAGGAGGTAAAACGAAGAACAAATGTTGTTGGCGTTTTCCCGGATCAAGGCTCTGTTTTTCGATTAGCTGGAATGCTCCTAATAGAGATCGATGATGATTGGCGAGTAGGACGCCGGTACTTTCAAGAAGATAGCATGCAGTTATTGAAAGATTGGAAAAACATTCCTGAAAAGGTGAAAACATCATTTCTTGTAAATGTTGCTGCTGATTTATCATTGGAAGCGCAATAGAATTTACACCATTGACAGAGACACTAACAAAATATTCCATGTAATATATACCTCTTCGATTTATTTTACATTTATTATTTTTTTTTGCATATGTGTTCCTCAATAGAATTTAGACCTCCAACTTTATAACGATAAAATCACCCCGTCCGGTGGACAAGTGGTTATAAATGATGTGGGACAATATCAAAAGTGAACATAGGAGGTCTATACAAATAAATGGCTAATCCCTGATGGTGGAGCCTAGGGGGTACCAGTAGGGCACCGCCTGGACAGTAGGGGGGCGAGGTGAAGGGCTGTAGATTTTAGGGAATAGTGTAGACGGTCACCGTTCCCACATGTCTACGGTTACTAATTTCTAAAATGCAAAACAACCGCCTTTTTAGCGGTTTTAGCCACCCATTGACTCCCAGCATGGGTGTCCGTACTAGCGGATCTCTGTACTAGTGGACCCCAAAAACTGGACAGATAGCTAAAGAGAGAATTAGACTCTCGGAAAGGGATCCACAATGAAAAAACGACGCACATTCACACCCGAATTCAAAGCCCAAGTGGTGCTCGATATGATCACTACTCCAAAAAGTGCAGCCCAAGCCAGTCGAGAATATGGCATCAAAGATTTTGTCCTCTCACGTTGGAAACAAGAATTTATCGAGCGTTCTCCAATGTTGTTTGATCAAAGTCCAGTCAATGATGATAGGGATCAACGCATCGCCGAGTTGGAACGCATGGTGGGGCGCATGACTATGGAGCTGGAAATGGCAAAAAAAGTGTCCAATTTCTTGAACTCGAGCGGCAAGAAAAGCGTGAATTGGTAAGCATGTTGAGTGACCAAGAAGGCTATCCCGTGGTTGCAGCATGTGAACTGCTGAAATTACAGCGCAGTACGTTCTATTATCAATCCGAAAATGTCGACGAAAGTGAGTTGGAAGCTGCGATTGAAGACATTGCAGGAAAATTCCCGACCTATGGGACTCGGCGAGTGACACAAGAACTAAGGCGGTATCCATACGAACTGCCGGTTAATCGTAAGAGAGTACGGCGAATAATGGCTAAAAAGAAGTTGCTGCGGCCTGTAAAACGACGAAAGCGACATACTACAGATAGCGACCACCCCTATCCTCGCTATCCAAACCTGGTTAAAGATCTGGAAATCTCTCGGCCGGACCAGGTTTGGGTCAGCGACATAACATACATCCGTCTGCAGTATACGCACGTGTACCTGGCTGTCATAATGGATGTATTCACACGGGCGATCCGTGGTTGGTGCTTGAGCCGTACGCTCGACCAGGAGTTAACATTGACAGCTTTACGACCAGCTCTGGATACGCACATTCCCGAAATCCATCACAGCGACCAGGGCATCCAATATGCCGCTTATGCCTACACCGATTTGTTGCAGGCACATGGCATCCAGATAAGCATGGCCGCTGCCGGGAAAGCCGAAGAAAACGGTTATGCGGAACGCTTGATCCGCACCATTAAAGAAGAGGAGGTGTACCTTTCTGAATATCGTGATTTTTCCGATGCACGCACTCAGATTGGATGCTTTGTAGAGGATGTTTATATGACTAAACGCATCCATTCATCACTGGGGTACTTAACACCGGTTGAGTATGAGATTGCCTGGTGGCAGTCAAACGTACAATCGGTTATGGAATCCCCCTAAGAAACGCTTAAATCAGTGTCCAATTTAATGGGACCACTACACTGTAAACTCTCTAGGAGTTAGGGCGAGTCAATATAGTAGAGGTCATGGACTTTCTATCAAGGGTATCCAATGATAGGTTGAATTTTCGAGCACTCCCGAGCCAAAGTGGATCAAGCCTGTTTATTGGACGGCGATTTGGACACATAAGTAATAAAAAAGTTGTAATAATTTCTAAATGTAAATTCTTATTAAGTAGATAAAAATTATGAAGATCAAATTTCCTGGTTATTACCAACCAACTGAAAAAGAATTTAATTTATAATGGGATTTGTGTTCTTGTCAATGTTATTCGCAGACGGACATTTTCATTCACCTGGTTGGAAATGGTTAAGCCAGCTAGTAATTAGCGGAATAGTATTGGCCGCCATTCTGAGAGTTGTATAGCCAGGCCCCATGCATTATTTGAGCGATGCTGAAAACCTGATTGAGCATCCTCTGGGCTTCAATCTCCAAATGCCACCCATATTAGATTCCATCGTATTACAGGGAGGCGATACCAAAATGATCACCTCCTTTCCAAAAAAGAACTCCCATGACGGAGAGTTCGCTTACGAAAATCATAGTTTTACAGTTTTCATGAGCTGTAAAAGGGTAGTAATTATTTGACTATATATGTGTATAAGTTTACATTTTAATTCTACCGATCAGGGGTTTCTACCCAAATTAGCACATTAAATGGGAGCGAAAATGAACACGTATGTTCAGAGTTTTGAAAGGGTTAATTGGAATGAAATAATAAGAATGTATCGAGTACCTGATTTCCCAAAGGCGGTTGGTCAGATATTATCATCAGTAGTTCCATATATTGGGATGATGATTTTGATGTATTTCACTTTAGAAATTTCTTATTGGTGGACGTTGCTACTGGCTGTTCCCACAGCAGGATTTGCTGTAAGGACATTTATCATTTTCCATGATTGCGGCCATCAGAGCTTTTTTGGTTCTAAGAATAAAAAAGTCAATGATATTCTTGGGGTGATAACAGGGCTATTGACATTTACGCCATATCATTTTTGGAGACGTGCTCATGCCAAACATGACCTGCCCCCAAAATATGTACCAGTCACAATGTTAGACTAACTTGATTTATTTGAGAAGGTTGAATCACAACAGCAGCTGGAGCTGGTGGTTTGTAACCCAGTGAACTGTGTGGCCTGACCATATTGTAATGATTTCTCCACATTTCAATTAGAATTTGGGCCTCCTTTAGCGAATAAAATATTTCTCTGTCTAAAAGCTCATCTCTCATCTTGCCATTGAAGGATTCGATGTAGCCATTCTCCCACGGACTGCCAGGTTCGATAAATAGAGGTCTGACCGACAACCTGGATAAGAACTTTCGCACTTTCTTGGCAATAAACTCCGAGCCATTATCTGAACGGATATGCACCGGTACTCCTCGTTCAAGAAACAAATCCAATAGCACATCCAGAACATCCTTGTGAGTAAATCTTCGAGCCACTTTGACGATCAAACACTCCCGAGAGTATTCATCGATTACATTCAGAATACGGAAAGGAACCCCATTGTGAGTTCGGTGCTGCATGAAATCATAGCTCCAGACATGCTTGGGGAACTCAGGTCTCAGTCTCACGATCGAACCATCATTGAGCCATAATCGACCCCGTTTAGGCTGTTTTTGGGGTACTTTCAGCCCTTCCTGGCGCCAGATCCGCTCTACTCGCTTGTGATTGACTACCCAACCTTGATTTCGTAACATGGCTGTCACTCTGCGATATCCATATCTGCCATACTCACTCGCCAGCTGCAGGACTTGTTCTCGCAGTATATGTTCATCATCTGGAACCCTTTTGTCATATCTTTGGGTTGATCTTGGTTGTCCGATTACCCGGCAGGCTCGTCGCTCCGAAACTTCCAGCACTTCCTTCACTTGCTTTACCGCTTCTCGCCGCCTGTCCGGGCTGATCACTTTTTTGAGAGCACCTCCTTCAAGATCGCATTATCCAGGGATAAGTCTGCCACCAGTGTCTTCAACTGCAGGTTCTCTTTTTCAAGTTGTTTCAATTTCCTGGCTTGGGTGGTATCCAATCCCCCATATTCTTTACGCCAGCGGTAGTAGGTCTGCTCGCTGATTTCTAATTGACGGGCGGCCTCAACCACAGTCATGCCCTGGCTTAATAGTACTTCGGCTTCACGAAGTTTGGTAATAATTTGTTCAGATGAAAACTGTTTCCTTGGCATTCTGCCTGCCTCCTTTTTGCCTTAATCCTAACTTATCTTTTGGATCAGTTTTGGGGGGGCAGGTCAAAAACCATCAAACCTATTTTGAATATTCCAAGCGTGCAATTTCCACAATACTGTAAGCCTCTGGTGTTGTTGAAATCCGTGCCAACCGCGGTCTGCTGGGTTCACCCCGGGTGGGTCTGATTACTGATTGGTAGTCTCTTCCTGACTGGGCAAAATTTGCCGAGAGCTCTGAGTATCCGAAACTCGAGTATGAGCTGCTCAAGTCCACCACGAAAATCAACATCGATATCTGGGGACCCTCGCCATTTATACCATAGCCTCTCTGCCCTGAGAAATAAATTGATGCTCGAGTAGCCAGGGAGTTTACAATCTGGTAGGCACAATTAGCGCACCTTCCCGCTATTGATTTTATTAGATTGCTTGACTGTGCTGAACCTGGCAATCTTTCTTTGAAAGCACAAGCTTTTTTAAAGAAGAACAAGAATTACTATGGTAAAAAATAATTTCTATTGACCAAATTATTGTCCCTCCTGTGAAAAAATTCAGATAAAAACCAATCCTCAGGCACCCTCAATGCTATTTAACTTTTTCCCTGGACGGGTGGCGTGAAGAACATTTTCTATTTCTTTTCATGCGATCGTTTGACCACCCACAGGGTAATGTCATCGTATTGAGGTATTTCGCCTGTAAAGGTGTCGACATCCACGAGAATTCCTGCCAGAATTTCCTGCGATTCCTTACCATTTAGCTTTGATATAGAACCCCACAAGTTTTTTTCTCCAAAAGGAACACGATGGTGGTTCTCGGCGTCCGTAATTCCATCAGTGTACATAACTAAAAAATCATCCGGTCCTAATACCTCAGTCCGCTGCTTCCATATTTCCTTTTTATAAATCCCCAACGGTATCCCTGTTCGCTTCAATTCCTGAAGTGGCCTACCATTTATCTTTCTCACCAATAGCGGAGGGCAGTGACCGGCATTGCAGTATGCCAACTCACCGCTTTTCAGATTGAGTATCCCGTAAAATATGGTTATAAATTGGGAGGCGGTTGTGTAATCCAGTATGCGCTGGTTGACAATATTCAATACTTGCTCAGGCTGGGATGGATATTCTGTCACATAAGAAATATTTCCTTTGCTCTTTCGCATGACCATGCTCGTCTTTGACTTTCTGTGTATGTTTCACCCCCCATTGAGCATCTGGATCGCGTGGACCTTTGCCCTTATTTTTTCTGTTTTCATCCTTAGATGTGTTCACGTTGGCTATACTATGCACACTGTCCACAATCTGGATCGAGCCAAATTGAACGCCACTTTCCAGCGCTATCTGGATGATCTCAGTAAGCAATTCCTCAAACGCTTCCAACTTGCCCCTCTCTATCAACCGCTTCCTGAACTTGGTCAACGTAGAATGATCCGGCGCTTTCTGATCTACAGCCAGCCCAACAAAATACTTGGCTGACAAATTGTCATTCACATAGGTCTCTACCTGGCGCTCGGAAAGGTTGTATAGATAGGCTATCATCTCCATTTTTAGCATCAGGGCAGGATCGAAAGGCGGTCGCCCGTACCTCCCGCCACCTTTGTATAGCCCGATTAGCCTCTTCGTAAATCGTTCCCAAGGGATGATTTCTTTCAGTTTACGCAGAAAGTGCTCTTGGGGCACTATTTGATCGTATATGTAATCTCCAAAGAATGAATTCTTGCCTGTCTCTACAAATCGCTCTTTTCCCATTTCATGCTCCAATTACGGTGTTTGCATGATTATATTAAAGAACGATTCTGAGGTCAATTTTGAATTTGTTTTTCAACACTCTCATACTCAAGTAGGGCGGGTGGGAATCAAACCCACAAAGTATCTCTACCGGCGGATTCTAAATCCCCCAATTCCTAAAATGATCGAATACTCAAACCTGCTTCCTCTGAAGGATGTCAGTTATTACAGAATATTCATGAGGGCTACCTGAGCAACAGCTTTTTGGTATGTTACTTGCTTCCTGTTAAACTAGCCCCTCATGCGCGGTCATGCCATGGCTCAAAAGCACTTTGGCTTCACGAAGCTTGGTAATAATTTAATCAGATGAAATCTATTTCCTTTGTATCGTGCTTGCCTCCTTTTTGTTCTAGTCCGAACTTATCTTATGGATCAGTTTTTGGGGGCAGGTCGACATGGCGAGACCGAGCTAAATCAATCTATGGGTCGGACTGGCACTGTGTGATCAATGTCGCTCACGTGTTCTGATGTGAAATTTCAATGGTAACTCAAGAGGTGGGAAGGTTGATACGATGCTTTGCCAGCAAACGATGGTTTTTGTCCAAAAGATAAATATTCACCAAGACACTTAAGGCGGTTTGATTGAGGAGAATGTCACCGATTGTATTGAAATAGTGTTGACCATTTATCACAATCAGCTAAAATATATAATATGAGGTTGAGGTGGTCAAATAGTTAAAAATAGACCATTCAGCGATAGGCTATCCATTAACCCCTATTAGGAGGATGCAATGAGTGATGCTTCAGAATTTATAAAGGTCGGCAAAACTCCCACCACAGACTTTACCATTGCCGATCCGGACATCTTGATTGGCACACCCAAACCAGGCACGGTTGACAATCAAGAGTCAGCCAAAATCAATGTTGAATTTGAGGGAAATTATGCCCGCGAGTTGGGGAAACGTATCTGTGTTGTTATTCTCGTGGATAATTTACTGGCCCAGGATGCCGAGACCAGAAGGGTTTATACTGAAGGATTAGGCGAAGATAGTATTTATGGTGTCGCCCTGGTTTCTGGTAATTCCATGGGGCGAGCCATCGCGAGCTTTTTTATGGGCCTCTCTAAGCCAAAGGTCCCAACAAAAATCTTTGATTCTATCCAGAGCGCCATAGCATGGGCGCGATCTATTCGAACGGAGTAGAAAATGACGATAAATACCGAAGGATGGAAAGAAATTGGAGAAACTGCCAACGCCACGATATTTGAAGTGGAACCCCGGATACTGGTCGTTGTGCCCGTAGAAGGCGCCATCGATGATGGAGACACGGCCAAGGCTAACCTTGAAATGCAAGTGGATTATCTAAGTTCCAAAGGCCAGAAGGCGGGTGTAATTATCACTATGGATCCAGTCGCCGAACAAACCGCCGCTGCCAGAGCTGTTTACCGGGACGATACGGACCCTGTTTTATTTGCCTGTTATGCAATTGTAGGCGGCACTTTTTTTGCTCGGGCTGTGGGTTCAGTTTTTCTGGGTCTGTCCAAGCCCCGTATCCCCACCTCTATGTTCGCTTCGTTTGAAGATGCTCTTGAATGGTGTCGCGTCCAAGTAGGAAAGTAGACAACCCTTGACCGAACTGCATCTTCCATCCCTCCTGATAGAGGGATTTGAAAAACTGGCCTCCGGCGACTTTTCTTACCGTTTACCTCGCAGCATGGAACACGATGAGGAAGATGCCATTGCGTTTTATTACAATACTGTAGCTGAAGAGCTGGGGCGGATTTTCCGCGCCTCCCAGGCTAACGAGCAGCGTTTGAACCAGTCCGTTGAGGCGATATCTGCTGCGCTGTTCGACTTAGCTGCAGGTAACCTTGAGGTTGAGGTGGAACGGGATTACAAAGGGGATCAACTGGATGTGCTCACTTTTATGGTCAATACTACTATCAGCGAGCTAAATCTTCTTGTGACCGAAAACCAGCGCCGCAACGCCGAATCCCAGGCTCGTCTTGAAAGTGCTGTCGAAGAACGCACCCAAGCCCTGTCGCAAGCCCTGGATGATCTCAAAGCTACACAGCGAGACTTGATCCAATCGGAAAAGATGGCCGCATTGGGGCAACTGATTGCCGGAATTGCCCACGAGATAAACACACCTTTGGGGGCTATTGGCGCATCGATTGGTAACATTTCTAATGCCCTCGAAGACTCCATCCAGCAATTGCCCCTATTAATTCAACGCCTTTCACTTCAACAGCAGGAGGATTTCTTTGCCCTGCTCGACAGATCGTTGGCCAACCAGGACGTACTATCCTCCAGAGAAGAACGCAATTTCAAACGAGCCTTGAGTAGAAAACTGCAAGCCCAAAGGGTTGATGGGTCTGATCGTGTTGCCGACACCCTGGTTGATATGGGCATTTATGAAGATATTGATGCTTTCATCCCCATCTTTCAATCAGAGAACGCGGATTTGATTTTGAACACGACCTATAACCTGTCCAGCCAGCAAAAAAATAGTCGAAATATCGCCACTGCTGTCGAGCGAGCTTCGAGAATGGTTTTTGCCCTAAAGCGGTACATTCACCGGGACCCTTCCGGTGAGATGATTGAGGCGAATGTCACTGATGGTATCGAGGTGGTATTGACTCTTTACTATAACCAGATAAAACACGGGGTTGAGGTGATCAAAAAATTTCAACCCGTACCGTCTATTCGTTGCGCACCTCATGAACTGAACCAGGTCTGGACAAACCTGATCCAAAATGCGCTGCAAGCAATGAACTATAAAGGGCAATTGGAGATAGCAGTCTTTCAGCAAAACGGGCAGGTAGTGACTCAGATTACAGACTCTGGTCCCGGCATTCCCGATGAAATGAAAGAGCGAATTTTTGAACCCTTCTTTACCACTAAACCTGTTGGAGAGGGCAGTGGTTTAGGCCTGGATATTGTTCGTAAAATCGTTAAGAAACATCAAGGAAAAGTGGAAGTAGAAAGCCGTCCAGGCCGGACGACGTTTAGTGTTCGGCTACCTATTGAGCCGTCGTGAGGCAAGTATGGTTAAAAAAGCAATTCTGTGCGTTGATGACGAAAAAATCGTTCTGATCAGCTTGAAATCTCAAATCAAGAAACATTTTGGCAATCGTTATATCTATGAATTTGCGGAGAGTGCTGCTGAGACCTGGGAAGTCATCGAAGAACTATACGACGACGGAATCGAATTATTGGTCATTGTCTCAGATTGGCTGATGCCAAAAACCAAGGGCGATGAATTACTTATCGAAATTCATAAAAAATTCCCAAATATTATCACAGTGCTATTAACCGGTCACGCCGACCAACAAGCCATTACCCGCTGCCGTGAGCAGGCCAACCTCCACCGTTGCTTGTTCAAGCCGTGGACCGAACAAGAGTTAATCGAAACCATTGAGTCAGGGTTGGAACAACTACAATGAAGAAAAAAGCTGTGATTCTCTGCGTAGATGATGAAAAGATGGTCCTGGTCAGTCTAAGGCAACAGCTCAAGCGTAAATTTGAGCGTAAATACATCCTTGAAACAGCTGAGAGCGGTGAGGAAGCTCTGGAAATTATCGAGGAGTTACTTCAAAATAATATTGATATCCCCGTTGTCCTCTCTGACCACATTATGCCCGGTATGAAGGGAGATGAGTTGCTAAAGCGGATTCACGAGCTTTCTCCTAGAACTTTAAATATCCTTTTGACCGGCCAAGCCAACGCCGATGCCGTTGGTTATGTGGTCAACTATGCCAACCTCTATCGCTACATTGCCAAACCGTGGGATCAAACTGACCTGAACTTAACCATAGCCGAGGCAACCCGCAGCTACTTTCAAGATAAAAAGCTAGAAGAACAGAATGTAATCTTGGAAGAAACGAACCAGGAGTTGCTGGAGCTTAACACATCTTATGAACGTTTTGTGCCCCGTGAATTCTTAAGCGTTTTGCAAAAGAAAAGCATCATCGATGTTCAACTGGGCGACCATATCGAAAAGAAAATGACTGTCTTATTTTCGGATATCCGTGACTTCACGTTACTGTCAGAAAGTATGAATCCCCAGGAAAACTTTAATTTCATCAACGCTTATCTGGTGCGAATGGAGCCAATTATTCGGAATCACAACGGCTTTATAGATAAATATATAGGAGATGCAGTTATGGCCTTGTTTCCTACCTCGGCCAATGATGCGATACAATGTTCCATTGATATGCTCAAACAATTGAACGCTTATAACAAGCATCGACAAAGCAAGGGGGATCAGCCAATTAACATTGGTATTGGTCTGCATACCGGCTTGTTGATGTTGGGCACGGTGGGGGGCCAAAGCCGAATGGACGGCACAGTCATCAGTGATGCCGTAAATTTAACAGCTCGCATAGAAAAAATGTCCAAACTCTATGGCGCGCCGCTAATAATTAGTGAACAAATCCTGTATGAGCTTGACCAATCCAACCAACATCTTTTGCGTTTTCTGGGTAAGGTACAGGTCAAGGGTAAGAAAAAGCCGGTCTCGTTATTTGAAATTTTTGATGGCTATCCAGCTAAAATCATCGAATTGAAACTAAAGACCCAGACCGATTTTGAAGAGGGGCTGTTTCATTATTACGAACAAGAGTTTACCGAGGCCCTTGGTCACTTCAACCGGATTTTAGATGTTGATGCTGCGGATAAAGCTGCTAAACTTTATCTGAAACGCACGAAACATTATTTAGAATATGGGGTTCCTACTTATTGGGATGGGATTGAAGTACTTACAGAGAAGTAATCATTCACTCTCACGCCCAATGTGATTTCAATCAATATAGAAGAAGTTGGGTCCTTTTTGAAAGAAGTTGCACCAGAGAGGTTGGAATTATACGCGCAGGCGGATCGAATTCTGGTTGAGCAGCAGGCGGTGGTCATGCCCCTAACCTACATGTGGTCACACGCATTGGTGAAGCCATGGGTTCGTAAGTACCCCGCATCGGCGATCAATGAGTGGCTCTGGAAGGATTTTGTTATCGAACCTCATTGATCGGCCTTATAAATAGAGTCATAACGACTTTAGTGAAAAAAAATGATAAGATTAGATTTGGTTTGCCCAATAGATTTTCCACAAACAGCAAAATCATGAGTTTTTCGAGCTAAAAATGAATGTTCGAACCCTTTTTAAAATGTTTGCGAATAACCTGCGGAAAAATTCATCTTCAATTAGGTTAGATCATGGTTCGCGTGTAGCCGTCATAGGTGGCGGTCCGGCGGGTTCTTTCTTCAGCTACTTTCTCCTGGATATGGCTGAGCGGATTGATCTTAAAATCCATGTAGATATTTACGAGCCAAGGGACTATACGGTGGCTGGTCCAGCTGGCTGCAACATGTGTGGTGGTGTCATGTATGAATCTCTTATCCAAAGTCTGGCTATCGAGGGAATCAACCTGCCCACAACTGTTGTGCAACGAGGGATAGAATATAACATGCTGCACATGGATATTGGCAGTGTCCAAATTCAAACTCCCCGTCAGGAGAAAAGGATTGCAACTACATTTCGCGGCGCCGGGCCGCGAGGTTCTTCAGAGTCAAAAAATGGAAGCCTCGATAAATATCTTTTGCATGCAGCAGTTTCGAAAGGCGCACGTCATATCCGTGGCCGGGTGAATGAAGTAGGTTGGTTTTCACTTGCTGACGCAACCGATCCATGCGATAAACTGATACAGATCAAGACAAAAGGTGATGTATATCAGACATATGAGCTTCTGGCTGTAACAGCTGGTGTAAATACAGCCATCCTTAAGCTTTTCCTCGATTTGGATACCGGTTATCAGCCTCCTCGAACATCAAAATTGCTTGTCCGAGAGTACTATCTTGGAGAAGAAGTGGTTTCAAAATACCTCGGGCCTGTATTCCATGCCTTTTTGCTGGATATTCCTGGGCTTGATTATGGCGCAATTATTCCTAAAGGCAAATATGTGTCGATATGCCTGCTGAGCAGTCATGGAGACCTTGACCCTGGAATAATGGATACTTTCATTAATAACCCCGCTGTTAAGAAAATTTTACCTCCTGAATTTTCACCAGCTGACCATGACTGTTATTGCCGTCCTCGCATTAATGTTTTGGGGTCTTCACAACCATTTGGGAACCGCATTGTATTTATTGGCGATAGTGGTGTAAGCCGTCTATACAAGGATGGAATTGGAGCGACGTATCGCGCTGCTAAAATTGCTGCAACTACAGCCATTTTCCAGGGCATCTCAGCGAGTGACTTTAAGAATCATTACATGCCTTTTTGCCAAAAGATGGATTTTGATAATCGTATTGGGAAGTTGCTATTCAAGGCTGTAAGTCAAGTCCAGAAAATGCAATTTGCCAGGCGAGCAGTTCTGCGCATGGTTTCCAGTGAGCAACAAGGAAAGGCGAATGCCGTAAGAGGGATGAGTATGGTGATGTGGGATATGCTCACTGGAGGCGCGCTTTATGGAGAGGTTCTTAAGCGGGTGCTCCGCCCAACATTTTGGGCCCGCTTCTTATGGAATATTGTAAAATCACTCTTTTCTGCTGATGCAATCATAAAAAGGGTAAATTCAACTGGAACCTCACCGCCTCATCATATGACCGATTTACAAAAATTGGAGACCAAAACCATGAGTATAGGAGCGTTAGGGAAAATTTATCAGGATAGAGAAACTATTGTACGTCAAGGTGAGGTAGGTGATTGTATGTTTGTCGTCCAGGATGGTTTTGTGGAGGTGGTTATTGAGTCTGACGTTCAACAAGTTCAGCTAGATATACTCGGTAAAGATGAATTCTTTGGTGAGATGGCGATCTTCAAACATGAGATTCGAACTGCCACAGTACGTGCAAAGGGACCCGCCAGGGTTCTCACTGTTGATCACAAAAACTTTTTACATCGCATTCATGAAGATCCTTCTCTTGCATATCGCATGATGGAGGTTATGTCTGATCGAATTAATAAATTAAATAAAGAAGTTACAAAACTAAATCATATAATGTTCGAATCCGATAACACAAAAAATAATTCAAAGTTGACTACAAATAATAATTGAAAATCATCAACCTTAAAAGAAGAAATTCTAGACAATAAGGAATTCAATAAGAGATCAATGGACAGGTAGGACACTTTTTTCCTTGAATTGACAATTATTTATCATGTACGAATTCTTCAAGAAGCGCTTTAGTCTCATGCAGGTCCACCGATGCAAACCTTTCAATGCAATTTTAATCATCATTAATTTATAGACATGTCAAGAGATATTGATAGAGAGTGTTGAAAAACAAATATTTAATTGACCTCAAAATCTTTCTTTAATATAATCAGACCAACAAAGTATTTGGAGCAGAAAATGGAAAAAGAACGATTTGTAGAGACTGGCAAGAATTCATTCTTTGGAGATTACATTTATGATCAAATAGTGCCCCAAGATCACTTTCTACGTAGACTGAAAGAAATCATCCCTTGGGAGCGTTTCACGAAGAGACTAATCGTGCTATACAAAGGTGGCGGGAGGTACGGGCGACCGCCCTTCGATCCTGCCCTCATGCTAAAAATGGAGATGATAGCCTATCTATACAACCTGTCCGAGCGCCAGGTAGAGGCCTATGTGAATGACAATTTATCCGCCAAGTATTTTGTTGGGCTGGCTGTAGATCAGAAAGCGCCGGATCATTCTACGTTGACCAAGTTCAGGAAGCGATTGATAGAGAGGGGCAAGTTGGAAGCGTTTGAGGAATTGCTTACTGAGATCATCCAGATAGCGCTGGAAAGTGGAGTTCAATTTGGCTCGATCCAGATTGTGGACAGTGTGCATAGTATAGCCAACGTGAACACATCTAAGGATGAAAACAGAAAAAATAAGGGTAAAGGTCCACGCGATCCAGATGCTAAATGGGGGTGAAACATACACAGAAAGTCAAAGACGAGCATGGTCATGCGAAAGAGCAAAGGAAATATTTCTATGGATACAAAGCGCATGTGAGCCTGAATGCTGAAAGCGGCATGATCACCAATTTAATTGTTACAGCGGGAAACGCGTATGATGGACATAAGCTTCCCGAATTGGTAAATCGAGACCTGGAACTAGGATTGCCGATCGATACGGTGGCAGCGGATCGAGGATATGATGATGGTAATAACCATTATTTCTTGCAGAAGAGAGGTTTGCACTCTGCCATACACCTGAATACGTACCGCACCCAAAAGAAAGACGAAAACAAAGAAGTATGGTTGCAACTCCAATCAACCCCCGAATATCAACAAGGGCAAAAAGAAAGATACAAAGTGGAACGAAAATTTGGTGAAGGCAAGCAGGGTCATGGATTGGGTCGCTGTCGTTACGTTGGAAGGATAGCGTATGCAATCCAGGTTTTGTTGACTGCGATGGCATTGAATCTGAAGCGGATGGTGAAAATGTTGACTGGCACTAATTTCAAGGGCCGTGCTACCGTGATGGCCTGACCCAGGGACATTTGCCTCTGGTGCTAGAAATGATGTAAAAATAATTGGAAATCAAGGGTACCCAATGGTCAATTTTGGGCTGTAAATGGACTGAATTCAATAATAATGCCCTTGATTCGATTGGCGATGGGAATATCTTTATTTATTGAATGATTATTCAACACTCTCATTGATAAGGAAGTGTGTTCTTCCATTAGCCTGAAAAGAGGGTATTTGATCGATGATTAGGATCACCATGTGTTCCTTTTCAAAGACTGTGAAACAAAACTCAGGGGAAATATAAGAGAGCCTTTTCTCAGGATTTCATAATTTAATGAATCTTCGCCTTTCCTTAATCATGCCTGGTGTAGTTCTGGCAGAGTTCCGGTGCCTTCCCGGTGCAGATGGTACACCACTGCATGGAAATAATGGATACAGTGGACATCATTTGACACTTTTTGTGAACTGTTTGGACGGAATACCAGGCAAAAGCATTCGGTAGACAAAGCTTGGCTGTGCTCTTAATCAACCAATAACCCAAATAGAAGACTGGATGTCAAATGCTGGAGTTATCTATAACCGAAAAAACCAGTCAATGCAAAATATCTTTATCAGCCTGGTCAGCTTCTTCGAATATTTTCTTCACCTCGTTTTTCATCTCATCACTCGCGCTCGGACTATTGGGGATAAATTTGACCAGGTCACGAGCCTGCCGCAAGAGATCCTTTACCTTGGCAATGTAAGAAAAATCATATTTACCTGTTTGGGCCGGCACGGGCAGGTTAGCGAGCTTGTTGGATTAAATCGCGGGCCCGCTTGATACGCTCAGCGGCTGGAATTATGCGAGACATAGGTGCTCCTGTTATAGTGTGATCTTAGACCTGTAGAGATAAAAGCAGCTTTTCCGGAAAGAAATCTGTGCCCTAGATGCTAGTTGTAAATTTTGCGAATTATAACTAGCAATTTTAGATTATGTGATGTTAGCAGTAGAAATTATGCTAATTCCCTCAGTAGATTGACGTTAGTCTCCGGCAGCGGCCATAACCTGATCATTTCATGTGAGAAAGCACCTGGGCCTTTAGGTAACAGTTATGGGATTTGGATGTTGTTAGTGACCTCCTGACCGTCACAAAGACCGGACTTTCACCGATTATAAGATGATAGCTTTCAGGACACACCAGCGGAGTTTAGGCGCTCACCGCTTCTCATCAGGTATATTATTCCATGTGCCCCAATCGATGTCTCTACCAGGAAATGCTGCATTCCCAAAGGGCCACTCGCTTTTCAGCCAAAGCTTAACCACACTACATAAGCTAGCATCAAGACCAACTCCTAACTTTGATTCTCTAGCCCATAGATAAACTTCTGCGTCATACCCGCGCTTCCTCGTCGGATTGATGTAGACACATCCCAGCACTCTCGTTTCGTCGAGGGTAACAACAGTGTATGCGAATGAGCGTCGAGTCAGAAACTCACGTTGATGCCAGCCAAGATCAATCAGGTTTTCTTCGAGTGTCAGACCCACAGGCCAGTTGGAGTCCGGGAAAATTGTTTTTAGTTCGTCGACGCTCGACATGACCGCATCGTAGTCCTTCACCACGTCGTTAACCGTTAGCATTCGTAGCCGGAACTCCTTAGCCTCCAGCTTTTCGGGGACCTTGAAGCTTTTCTCCATAAACTGACCAGGTTCCATATCTCAACTCCTCAAAATGAACGCCTAACGACTAAACTTTGCGAAGCATCCAGAAAAGATACCTGCCACGATGAAACGCAGCGGAATAACCTGCCCCCAAAATATGTGCAAATTATAATGTTAGACTAACTTACTGAATTTGAGAAGGTTAAATCACGACAGTGGCAGGAACTGGCAGTTTGTAACCTGGTGAACTAAGGTCCCTGACCACATTGTGTTGATTTCTCCACATTTCTATTAGAATTTGTAACTCCTTTCGCGAATAGAATATTTCTATGTCTAGTAGTTCATCTCTCATCTTTCCAATAAAGGAATCGATGTATCCTTTGCTTCCACTCCTGCTTCGTAACTGATCTATACTTACTAACATGAGCACAAAGGGGTATAAAAAGTCTACCCACCCCCATAAGGTGCCTGAGTGCACCCTGACCTTCTCTTTTTATCCGATCTTGCTCTTCAGTTTAACCCACCGTATATCGAGCCGTAAAATCCTAGAGCTAAAACCTGCATCAAATTATTTAACTGATCGCAAAAAAAGAAGTTGCGGCTTGGCACAGCCCCCCGATTTTGTCCTATTCTAATTTCAGGCGATTCCTAAAATCGCGGAAATAAATAACCGCTGCCCACCAGATGAGAATAGCGAGTAGCGGAATTTGAAAACATAAAAAGCTTATCTAAATAACACCGGCTCAAAAATATCGTACGGGTAGGTCTCATATGCACCCATGTCGACTGTAGCTGTGCCATCCATATTCC
This sequence comes from uncultured Chloroflexia bacterium, assembly GCA_963753725.1. Lineage (GTDB taxonomy): Bacteria > Chloroflexota > Anaerolineae > Anaerolineales > UBA4823 > CAVWDI01. Next base: position 130,950 of record CAVWDI010000036.1, read on the forward strand.
CGTCAACCTTACGCACTTTATTATCCAGGTCAAACGTTATGGTGATATATTGGTTATCGCCCGCGTCGATGGCCGGCAAATCTTTGGTTAGTCGTAAATTTCCGTCATTTGTTGGAGCGGTGGTAGGGTCGACAGGTGTGACGAACATGGGGTCTTCGTCGATATTGTCACCGCCGTTCACATAGCCAGGGTCTAACGCCCATACCCCACTGCCTCCAGAACCCTCTACCAGGCTGTGAGTAAGAGTAATCTTGGCGCTATCGGTTAAGTAAATGGTGGAGTTGATAGTATCGGCACCGCTGCTATCCTGGTTATTCCAGTAAATGCTGTTGTACACTTCGGAACTTCCACCTTCTACCATCATCCCGCCACCATAATCCAATGCCGAATTCCCAGAAAAGGTTGCGTTGATAAAGGTTGATTCACTTTCATAGTCGTATACTCCAGCACCATATTCGGCCTTATTACCAGAGATTAATGTATTCGTCATCATTGAGTTACTATATACATTACATAAACCACCTCCTAAACTCGTGGCGGTATTTTTGGTAAATGTTAAGTTGGTCATTAAACATGGACTTTGATCGTTGTTAGACCCACCACAATATTCAGCCATATTTCCAGTGAAGTTAACGTTAGTCATAATCGAACTACCGCTGCTAATTTCCAACCCTCCACCATCGCTTGTAGCCATATTATCAGTGAAGTTAACGTTAGTCATAATCGAACTGCCACGGTTAATTCCCAACCCACCACCATCATTTGTAGCCTTATTGCCAGTGAAGTTAACGGAATTCATTGTTGAATTGCCGCGGTCAATATATAATCCGCCACCATTTTCTGCCAGGTTGCTAGTGAAGTCAACGGAATTCAATGTTGGACTAAAATATCTGGTGTACATCCCGCCACCGAACCCTTTGGCTGTGTTGCTGTATATCGTTGAGTTTGTCAGGGTGAGCGCACCGTTAGAATAGATGCCTCCGCCTGCGTCAGCCACTCCGCCTGTCAAGAAAAGGCTGTCCAGGGAAACATCAATTGTCCCAGAAATGAGGACCACCCGTCCGCCGTCATCCGCATCCAGGGTGGTGGTGTAGGTATCCGGGTCAGGCTCCAATGTCCAATCACTCTCAGTATGACCACCCTCTAAGGTTAAACTTTTAGAAATATAAACGGTTTGCATAAGACCTGCCCGATTTTGCACACCAATACAGGTTCCAGCCACCTTGACCGTATCACCGCTGGAAGCAGCATCTACCGCCTGCTGTACGGCGCTGGCATCAAGTTCGGAGAATACATCTGTACCATCGTTGTGTGTAGCGAAACAGAGATCTAGAGTGGGTGTGTTACCATTTCCCTCTGCAGCAAGAGCATTGGCAAGTTCGGCGGAATGTATAACCTCCGCAAAGTCAAGCGGCTCGTTTGGTTTTTCATCGGCAGCCATCACCTGTGCGTTCGCCAACCAGGGCAGTGCCAGACCAAATCCCAAACCCACGATTAGGATTAAAGCGAAAATTACAAAATGATTGTATCGGCGAGTGTTTGTCATTTGTGTGTCTCCCCAAGAAAATATTTATTTGGTTGATTAGGTGCTTTCTGAATATAAATGGCAGAGATGGGAGGATACTGGTCGAAGTAATGCAGATTGGTTCGACCCATCTCCACCCCTTATTATTCGTCTTTGTTGCTAATTTGTAGTATATATCACAATCGCTGAAAGTCAAATAATACCTGAGTTTGTATTGTCGAAAGAGTAGTTCACGTAAGATAAAGACCAACCCATGGAAGCAATACCTTTGTCTTCGAGCACTACTTTCGGGGTACCTGTCTACATATGCAAAGAAAAAATTTAAGATCTAATGCACACTGAACATCAAAGTCACAAAGAGTATTATATATGTATGCACTGAACAGTAGCGGCTCAGCATCTTGCTTGCCCACATATCAGGCCGCATACTAGCTATATTTTCTCTCCGCTCCCTACGCATGCGAATTTGACTGACACATACTTACATGAGCACAGAGGGGTACCAAAAGTCTACCCACCCCCTTCAATCACCCACGAACACACTCGACCGCATTTTTTTTAGTTATTTAAATCTATTCTATGGTCCACTACATGCAGAGCCGCATAAGTCGTACTATTGTGATGATAAGAGTCGCCTTCCCTTCCTCATGCTTGGTGCACTTGCGGGGTAATTGCGGTGCAAATGGATTACCAAGGCATGGAAATTATGGACAGTATGGACGAATTTTGTAACTTTTACAGTAACAAATGGACGCCATATTACATCAAAGTACTACATGGACGCACACTGATCAAGCTTAAAATCCGCCGGTAGAAAGACCAGAGTAGTGAACATCAAATAGAGGTCACAGTATTAACATTCTGCAGTGCCAAATAATCTCCCCCAGCTTCACCACCCGGGACGAAATTGGATTCATTATCTTGGACAGTGAACGCGTCCAGCGAATACACTCCCGCGCCGCCGGAGGAGAAAAACTCAGAAGCGACAGTCTGCGAATACCCGTACAGGCGCTCTTCCAGCCTAGTCCTGTCGTACCCGAACGGCTCCAGCACGGACTCTGCCGCCCGCAGCAGCAGTTCCTTGTAGTAGTCCAGGTCCAGTGCGGCGCGCTCCAGCGGCTGGGGCAGGTCCCAGGCGTGCACACCCGGTTCGCCACGCGTGTACAGGAAGCGCACGCTCTGCCCGGCCCGCAGGGTCTTCCCAACCGCCTGCAGTTGGAAGGCAGCCCGTGCGGATGGGGAGGGGACGCGGTATTCGTTTAGCTCCCGGCTGAGCTTCTGCTTGACCAGCAGGTCTTTCAGAGGCACCCAACCGTGCCGCAGGTCGACCAACTTGCGGCGTAATAATGCAAAGACCTGCTCCAGGCTGGTCTCCTCAGTCACCTCGTCGGCCGGAAGCCAGCAGCCCCAGGATTTTCATCTGGGTATCGACCATAAAGGGGCACGCATCGCGGCGGCGGGCTTCGATGCCGCGCACTTTGAGCGTGCCGTCCTGGAAGACGCCGAAGTAGCGGTTGGCGACCGGCACGCGCCTGTCAATGCGGGAGGGCAGGAACGCCACCCAGCGGTACATTCCATCCAGGGCGATCGGCAGCCCGGTGCGTTTAGCAATCTCTTTCAGCAGGGGCTGCAGCGCTTCGACGGTTTTTGCGCCAGTTTTCTTGACCCACATGCCGTCCACGTACATGTGCAGCACCTCGAAACCCATGTCCTCGGCGGCCTCCTTAGCGCGCAGCAGCGCTTCGCGCCCGTAAGCCGTGACCGCCTCGTGGGCTTCGATGCGCCCGAAGCGGGCGTTCTTGTAACCCAGGTAGCCAAAACAGGTCACCAGCAGCCATTTCTGGGCGGAGGCGCGCGCTTCGTAAGATTTGCGGCGCGGGTTCCAGCGCGGGGTGGAGGCCAGGCGGTTCTTGAAAGCGATGCGTTTGCCGAGTAAAGGGGAAAGCGTGCGCGGCACCAGGCCGGGCCCCTGCTCGCCGTAGGGTGATTCAATCACCTGCAGGTCGCCGGGGTTGGGCTGGCGGGCGCCGGCGGTCTCGGGGGAGATGTTGAAGCGCACCATGATCCCGGGGTACATGGAGATGAAATCGATCCCGGCCACGTCGTGGTGCAGCCCGACCGTGGGCTGGTAGACCAGCCCGCCCTGGTCGGCGGCGAACATGTCCAGGGCGGTTTTGGGACGCTCGGCCTGCTGTTTGTGCCAGGGGACCAGGATACCCATGCGCAGGGCGGTCAGTATCTGCATGGAGGAGATGGCTGTGCCGGGAGAGGCGCGCGCCGCGGTCTGCAGCGGCAGGGAAGAGACGCGCGACACCTCCAGCGAACCCTCCAGCTCGTAGTCGTCCCACAGCATGATATTGTGACCGTCCAGATGCCAGCGGCCGAACAGGAGCACCTGCTGGCCGCGGTAGATCACCTGCCCGTAGGAGAAGTAAGTGCGCTCCGGCCGGTGGGCGACACCGAAACCCGGGTCGCGGTTGAGCGGCAGAGGGAGGCCGGTGTTTTTTTGAGAGCTCCAGCAGGTGCGGTAATAGCCAGGTGTCCCCCCAGGAGGTCAGCAGCAGGTCGGGATCATGGCGCTTGAGGATGGCGCGCAGGTTGACCAGCAGCGGCCGTTCGGGCTTCAATGCCAGGCGGTAGTTGTAGCGCTCGAAGTTCAGGAGTAGATGGCTTGGCGGCGAGCGGTTGGGGTCGCGGTCCGGCCTGATGCGCAGGATGCGCAGCGGCGGGGGCGGCGCGTCCAGGTCCCAGGGCGAGTCCTGCACCTCGATCTTTTGAACAAAATCGCCCTGGTCGACGAGCATTTTGCAGCGAGCTAGGGGGAAGGTGTCGTACACAGCCGCGTGGCGCAGCGAGAGCTGGATATCCGTGTCGTAGAAGGTCAGGTCCGGGAAAGCCGCCGCGGCTTTGCGGAATAGGGACGGCTGGGCGCCGGGATGGGAGACCTGGATGGAGAGCAGGGAGAGCGGCTCGGGATGGAAGAGCTCGCGGCGCTCGACGCGCCTGAGTTCGACCGGGACCGGCTGGGTCTGCATGAAGCGCCACAACTGGCGCAGGTGCGCAGCATGGCCATCGGCGTAGAATGTGACCGGGAAATGCTGGCGCAGGCGGTAGCGCACCCCGTCATCGCCCAGCAGCCACAGGACGATGCCGTCCTGCTGGTCGCTGTACAGGTCCAGGAACCAGCCCGTTCGTTCAACCAGATGTTCCACTGTCGTCAGTGCCGGTGCCATTTGTGCCGGTGCCGTTGGCACCAGCACCTTCGGGCTTGACGCCATTGGCGTCTGATCCCTGCGGCAGACGTCGCTCCCGGTCTGCCAGCAGGTCGTCCACGATACTGCGCAGCTTCAGGACCTGCTTGTGCTCCTCGATCAGCATCGCCAGCAGGAAGCTCTCGAAGGGCAGCGAATGGGCGGCATAGGCCGCGGCCGACAGGTGCTGGCGGGCGGAGGCGAACAGGTCATCCAGGATCAGCTGGTCGCTGCGCCGCAGCGCGCGCCGGAAGCGGTTGAATGATTCCTGCTCCTGCAGGAAGGCCATGGTAATCGAAGGCAGGGTGCGTCCCATGTTGAACTCCTATAACAGTAAAGGTATTTGCGGCGGGGTTGGCGGCTCGTGGAACACGAACTGGTCGGCGGCCTCCTGGATGATGCCCAGTATGCCGGTTGGGTCAGTGCGGGGCGGAGGCGGTGGGCGCAGGCTGACCACCACCACCGCCGTCTGGCTCAAACGGCGCAGGTGAGCAGCGCATTTTAATGCCAGCCGGCGGCGTTCCTCTATATCCACGCTCTCGTCGTAAAAGGTGTCCAGCAGGTCAATGCCCAGGGCGGGCAGCGGCTCGGGCGCTGTGTTCTCGAGCAGCGAGAGCGCCTGATGGCAGGTGAAGGCGCGCACCACCCGGATGCGGCTCAGGGCAGTGGTCTGGTCCTGCACACCGGTGCGCCGCAGCTGGCGCGCCACGCTGTAGGCATTAAAACGGTTGCCGCCGTCCAGCACGCGCAGCGGGCCGCGCTGGGCGAAACGAGCGGCAAGTGTGAGCATGTAACTGCTCACAGCGTGGGGCCCGGCGATGACCAGCAGTTGGCGGTTGAAGGGTGGCTCCTGGAGTGAAAGGACCTGCTTATCTATGTCAGATGCAGACTCTGGGCGCCGCCCGCGCCTGGATGCCGGGTCAAAAAGTATATTCATGTCCACAGGATAGCGTATGCCGGCGGCGTGCACAATTCCCCAATGCGTGAGGATTGGTGGTAGAGGCGGGTTAGCGCCATAAGCGAGCCAGGGAGCGGGGTTAAAAAGGTTGAAACCCCACATAGAACGTGGGATGCTCCGCGAGGGGTAGGGGTGCGGGCTGGACGGGCTTGTACGTTATAATTTTGTTCTGAAATGTAAGACAAGATGGCCGCGTAGCGTCTCCTTGAGGTATCTTGTCTTGGACAAATTGTCTCAAGAGACGGTTCCCGGCCAATTTGTCCTACAAAATCAGACGTTTGGCCAGAAACATGAATGGTCTTGTCAGAAATCAATGTACTAGACAAACCCTACCTTTCATGGCATATCATATTAATCTGATTGCTTTCGGGAAAGCTTAATTATCTTGTAGTTTTGAGGGAAAAAATGCTTGAGGATACTTATCTTTACAGAGAAATACACGAACAGCCGCAGGTGATGAAGGCTGTGCTTGAAAATGAAAAATCTAAAATTGCCAGTCTGGCGTCGGAGATTAAAAGTAGGCACATCGATACGGTGATCATCGCGGCGCGCGGCACCAGCGATAATGCCGGTCGTTATGCGCAGTACCTGCTGGGAGCAATTAACGGGCTGCTGGTCGGTTTAGCGACCCCCAGTCTGTTCACAATTTATAAGAAGCCGCCCAATTTTGGGAACAGTCTGGTAGTGGGCATCAGCCAGAGCGGGGTGAGTCCCGACATAGTGGCGGTGCTGACGGAAGCCCGCCGGCAGGGAGTCTTGACGGCCGCCATCACCAATGAGACCGAATCGGAACTGGCAGGCACTGCGGATTTTGTTATCGACCTGCATGCGGGGGTTGAACGTTCAGTGGCGGCGACCAAGACTTACACAAGCGAGTTGATGGTGATCGCTGTATTGAGCACAGTCCTGGCGGGGAGCGCACAAATGGAAGAAGATTTAAAGCGCATTCCGCAGGTCCTCCAGCAGACCCTGTTGATGGATAAAATAATTGAAGGGATCGTGCAGCGCTACCGTTATATGCGCGAATGCGTTGTTATCGGGAGAGGTTACAACTACGCCACCGCCTTTGAAATGGCCTTGAAATTAAAAGAACTTACCTATACCATCGTAGAGCCTTACAGCAGCGCCGATTTTATGCATGGTCCGCTGGCGGTCCTGGAACACGGCTTCCCGGTGATCGTTATCGCGCCTTCGGGGGTCATGAAACCCGAACTTAAAAGATTTATCGAAACGCTTGACCAGCGCAAGGCGGAGGTAATTGTGATCAGCGATGATCAGGAAATGCTGGCGAACGCCCAGGTCCCGCTGGAACTTCCCGTCCAAGTTCCGGAATGGCTCTCACCGATTCCAGCTATCCTGCCCGGTCAGCTCTTTGCGATGCGCCTGGCAGCAGTACGGAATTATGATCCCGATAAACCGAGGGCAATCCAGAAGGTAACTGAAACGAAATAAAAGTTGAACTGAAAACCAGACTCTTCACTACGCTTTAAAAATTCTTATAATTTGCAATATGTGCTTGGAGTGTGGCTCTGGTAGGCTACCATTGGTTCTGTCATCTCGAGCTTGCCGAGAGATCCTTGTCAAGTGAGCGGAAAAGGGAAATCGGCGGGTTGAAGAGCAACTTATTGATCTGCATAAATTTAGAATGATAGCAACCCGCCGGGTAATGGTAAATTGAGCTTCATAAGGATTTCTCGACTTCGTCCAGTAATAAACGCTGGACTTCGCTCGAAATGACCAATGGATAAACGTCATCTCGAGCTTGCCGAGAGATCCCTGTCAAGTGAGCGGAAAAGGGAAATCGGCGGGTTGAAGAGCAACTTATTGATCTGCATAAATTTAGAATGATAGCAACCCGCCGGATAATGGTAAATTGAGCTTCATAGGGATTTCTCTGCTCCCAAAAATGCAGGTATTAAATCCACCCCTTAAAGAGCATAGGGCCCCGGTCGAATGACAAGCTAATGTCTGATTGGAGCGAAAAGTCTAGATTCTTCACTTCGTTACTGCAAACTACGCAGCATTAAAATCAGAAGGACAATCCATCATAATCTATTCGAT
>CAVWDI010000037.1:0-12711 GCA_963753725.1 uncultured Chloroflexia bacterium
GATGCGATGCTCATCTGGGTCACGTATTTAATGACGGACCGCAGCCGACTGGATTACGCTACTGTATAAACTCAGCGGCGCTTGATTTCGAACCCGATGAGAAAAAATAACCGAAGACCTTAACTGCATATTTTTTCAAATGCTGAACCGTTCAGAATTTTGTGGACGGTTTTTTATAAACCACTTTGGTAGGGAGACACAAGCCCACCTGTTTGTGCGGCTGCCAGTGTATAATTCGAAACAACAATATTGAAGGGAGAACCCCCCAGTCAATCAATCTCAAGGTCCGGTTGTTTACCAGGGCATACCATAAATACCAATTTTATGACAACTCGTAATTTATACCGCGCTTAAGGGATCGACATTGCATCCGAGATACCCTGTCCGGAATTATTGGAGGGTAGTTCTTCAGCGCAAGTACACATCCAGCGCGGCCCGGTCCCAGAGACTTTGGATGGGGACTATGTTTCCGGTCATAAGTACTTTGCCAAAAAAGACCAGCTTCTGATCCACACGAACACGATCGCAAAGATATTCGTCTCAGATGGCAAGCGGATACTGGTCGAAGCGCGTCCCGACGCCAAGGATTATGAGGTACGGCTTTTACTGCTCGGTTGGGGTTTGGGTGGGCTGCTTCAGCAGCGAGACATGCTACCGCTGCACGGCGGCGCTATCAAAAGCGGACAGGAAAGCCTTATCTTCTGCGCAGATCCACAGGTTGGTAAGTCAACCCTGGCCGCGGCCTTTGTAAAGCAAGGCTACCAATTTCTTGATGATAATATCGTCGCTGTTAAAGAAAGTGGATGGTCTACCTTTTGTAATACCTGGATATCCAAATATCAAACTTTGGGGAGATGCCCTTGAGCATCTTGATATCCAGCCAGAGAATTTGCAGCCTGTGAGGCCAAATATTCCAAAGTATGCGCTGGATTTTCGGGATATGTTCCATGATACGCCGCTGCCAATTGGCGCCATTTACATTCTAATGCGAGCAACTATTCCACAACTGAAACTAAAATCCCTTCATGGTTCAGAGAAATACACCTTATTATCATCGCAAGTTTTTTGCCAGAGATTTTTAATTGGTTTGGGAAAACAAGAATTTATGTTTAATTCTCTGATAAACTTAGCGCAGAGAATCAATGTAATACAAGTTCTAATTCCGGAGGAACGTCCTTCTCCAAATTATCTGGCAGAAATTCTTATTGATGATTATTCATCACGACCTTCAGTTTAATGCGAAATTCTTCAGGAGGGAATTAAAGTGGACGAACTTAATCTAAATTCAACCATCACCAGAAAAGAAGACCTTTTATCCGGCGTTCTCGATGACGAAACCATTATTATGAGCATCGAAAGCGGCAACTACCATGTCATCAACCAAACCGGCCGCCGTATATGGGAATTGCTGGAACAACCCAAAACGATCGCTGAAGTTTGTGATATACTCTCTGAAGAGTATGAAGTCGATCCAGAAGCTTGCCAGGAAGAAGTACTGCATTTTGTTGAAGGTCTGGAATCCCGGCAAATTGTAACGGTATCATAAACCTATCGATTGTTTAATTTCAAAGGAGGATGTTAAGCCATGGAACCAAAAGAGAAAAAGCTAACCTGGGAAACCCCTGTCATTGAAGATTATGATATTGTGGAAACTACACAATCAGGCACCACTGGAGAAGGTCAGGATAATATCCGGTATAGCTAGATCCTCAACACCTCAAACTTTTACATCCAGGATCGACGTAATTCAGAATCCAGGATAATATTTCAACTAAATAATCAAAAATTAGTTGCGGCAAATATTAATTTGCGTCTGTGATGAGCCGCATTCTTTGTTGTTGGGAAATGGGCGCGGGGTATGGACATCTTTTTCGTCTCTACCCATTGGTTGAAGAACTCATGCAAAAACGACAATGTAGTGTCAGTATGTTCAACAGACCTACCACGAGCTAAGGTCGTATTTGAGCCTCTCAAAATCTCCCCCATTCCAGTACCTGTAAACCAAGCGCCATACAAAAATTTCTCATTATCACTAAATTACGCCCAGAATTTGCTGCGAAATGGCTTCTGGCATACGCCTTCTCTTCAATCGCGATTGCGCCAATGGTTGGATTTGTTTGATACATTCCAGCCAGACGTTATCCTGGCAGAACACGCCCCTAGCGCTCTGCTGGCAGCTCGCCTGGCTGGATTAAAATGCGCTGCCATTGGGACCGGGTTCAGCGTACCCCCTTCAATGTCTCCAATGCCGTCTATTCAACCCTGGTTCTCTGTACCCCAGGACAGCCTCCTTAAAATCGAAAACGAATTTTTAGCTCTGGTAAATCCGGTATTAGAAAAACTGGGTGGAAATCCGTTGAAGGTCGTCGCGGATATCTTTCAAGATGTGGAGTGCTTCCTGTGTACCTTCCCTGAACTGGACCACTACGGCAGCCGTCCTCATAAATCGTACTACGGACCAATCGTTTACTCTCCACCTCAGCAAAAACCGGATTGGCCTCCTGGAAAATTTGATAAGGTATTTCTGTACATGCGGACAACCAACCGCTACCTCAAGTTGGTGCTCGACCAACTGCGGCAGATGACTTTATCCATACTGGCATTTATTCCTGACCTTACCGAGAAAGAATTAATTGCCCTACAGCAGACCAATTTACGCATAACAACAAAACCCGTGGACTTAAAGCAAGCTGTCAAAGAATGCAAACTGATGATCAGCCAAGGAGGACAAATTCTGGCTCACTCATGCTATTGTCGGGTGTGCCGGTGATGATTTGCCCTGTGGGGCTCGAACAAAGTATGTGGGCGTACCGCATTAGCGGACAAGGATTGGGCAGCATGACCAATCCGTTTAGTCCTGATCCGGATATTAAAACAAAAATTAACGCAGCGATTATTGCCGCTCAGTCCAGGAACCAAAATCACAAATTCGCCCAGCAGTATGCTCACTATGACAGCCAACGAACGGTGCGTAATATCGCAAACCGGATTACAATGAGCGTTAATAGTCAAAAAAGTATAGATACCCCATGATAAACCCAAGCGCTGTCCGTATTGAAGCCAGTTCCATCTGCCAACTCGAATGCCCAATTTGCCCAACATTTACTGGTGAAAACGAGCCTGTGATCGGACGTGGAACGCTAAAATTTGAGGACTTCAAAAGTTTTATAGAAAAAAATCCACAAATTCGATTTGTTGAATTGGGAAATTTTGGTGAAGCATTTCTGAATAAAAACCTGCCGAAAATCCTGCAGTACGCATACGAAAAGGATGTAAGAACAAACATAGATGAAGGCGCTAATTTGAATTACGCATCTGAAGATGCGCTGGAGGCGTTGGTAAAGTACCAGACAACTCGAGTGCGCTGTGCGGTTGATGGTGTGACCCAGGAGACATACCAAAAATATAGATCGGGCGGTGATTTAAATCAGGTCCTGAAAAATATTCAAAAGATAAATGAATTAAAAGCAATCGTATCAATCGGTGAAACCAGAGCTCATTTTTCAATTTATTATCTTTGATCACAACGAACACCAGATTGAAGCGGCAGCGAAAATGGCCGGACTACTCAACATGAAATTTGAACCGAAGTTAAAATTGGAATCCTGAATTTATGCCCATATCGAACCCGGATAACGTTCGTAAAATGATTGGCTATGCCGATCGAAAAGAATACCTGACCCTGGAAGATAAACATTACAATCGTTCCCAATGCTATGAAATGTGGATTAATCCCCAAGATTAACTGGGATGGAAAATTGCTTGGCTGCAGCCGTAATATGTGGGGAGATTACGAAGAGAACGTCTTTGAAACTGGTTTTCAATCCAGCATAAACAACGAAAAAATTGGACAGGTGCGCAAAATCTTGATGGGTAAACAACCCCTGCTTCCTGAATTTCCCTGCTTATATTGCGGGGTTTACCAAAGCATGGTTGAGAAAAACAACTGGATCACTGAGCAAGAGCTGACCGAGGCGCGTGAGCGGGATTATCGGCATTTTTCGACGTGATGGCGCTCCCATCGAGCACGAGAGCCTGCGCGCCATGCAGCGGTCAATGGCCTATTGGGGACCAGACGGCAGCAACCTTTGGCGGTCTGGTCCGCTCGGATTGGGCCACCTGGCGCTGTACAGCACGCCAGAATCCATCCACGATGCACAACCATTGAGCAGTGATGATAACAACCTGGTCTTGACTACCAGCGCCCGCCTGGATAACCGGGAGGACTCTGTGTTCCTCGCTGGATATCCCCGGTAGACTGAAGCCAGAAACGCCAGACAGTGTTTTGATCTTAAGAGCCTATGAAAAGTGGGAGCATGCGTGCGTGAACTATCTGCTTGGCGACTGGTCTTTTGCGCTGTGGGATAACCGTAAACAAGAATTATTTATCGCCCGAGACCGCAACGGAATCAGCGGGATATATTACTACGCAAATGCCAGGTTTATTGCTTTTGCCTCCAGTATTAAAGGGTTATTATCGCTTAGCGAGGTCCCCCGCCGCCTGAACGAACAGCGCTTGGCCCAAATTCTAGTTATCTACCCTGATCCCCGGATAAATAAAAACGCTCAACTATATTCAGATGTCCTTAGTCTTCCCCCGGCCCACTGCTTGACGGTAACTGAAGATCGTTTGGAAGTCGAAGAATATTGGCGCCTGGAAGATACACCAAAAACTCAGCTTGGTTCAGACGATGAGTATGTAGAAGCATTTCTGGAACTTTACAGCGATGCTGTGCAATGCCGATTAAAGAAGCTGTCATGGGGTTGGCGTTTCCCTCAGCGGAGGATTAGATTCGACCTCGTTATTAGCATTAGCCGGGAGAGCAGAAAAATCCGATATCCACCGATTAACCGCCTTCACTTCTGTTCCACTCTACGACACCCAAGTTTCAGTTCACCGGACCAGGATTGGCGATGAGTGGTCTTTTGCCAATTCGGTTGTAAACATGTATAAACATGTGGATCACCAAAGCGTGGACGCACAAGACGTCTCACCGCTTCAGGGGATTTAAAAATTTCTGGATTTACATGGACAGGCCAGCCATGCAGCATCCAACTTTTATTGGATATTTGCATTGTATGCACGGGCTCGTAACCAGGGAGTGGGTGTGCTCCTGAATGGCCAGCATGGAAACACCACCATATCATGGGATGGCGGAAATTTCCCTGTAATGACGACAGGACGATCCGATGGTATCGCTGCCGGCTTGCACGAAATGCGAGAATGGAAGTCTGCACACCAGGTTTCATGGATAAGGGCAATAAAACGCCAGATGGTAAACCCATATTTACCCATTTTTAGAATTCTTCGTTCCCACCTTCCACGGCAAAGTGAACCCTGGGCAAACTACTCCGCTATCAACCCGGTTTTTGCGCGCCGCTTGAACATACTGCCGCATGTGATACAGGCACAAAAAGATTCAGCCCTGGCGAAGTTGGATAGTCCAGAAAGGGAACATTATGCTTCTTTCAGGGCGGGTCGAAGTTGGGTTGGTTCACTCTTGCAGGGAACTGGAGCAGGATATGCCCTGGAAATTCGCGATCCAACAATAGACCAGCGTGTGTTGGAATTTTGTTTCAGCATTCCGGTAGACCAATTCCGCGGCGCAGGTGAAGACCGCCGGTTAATCCGCCGCGAATGCAGGGACTGCTGCCGCAGCAGGTGCTGTCAAATCCTCGGCGCGGTCAACAAGCAGCAGACGTCGCCTGGAGGTGGCAGCCTATCCGGACGAAATGGAGACTACATTAAGGCAGTTGGAGCATTCACAATTTGTTGGCGATTATCTGGATTTGCCAAAAATGAGGAGGGTCTGGAGATCAATACAAGATTCCGTGAACGCAAAAAACACTATCCAATGCGGAAGTATACTATTGAGAAGTATTCTTGCAGGTTTATTCCTACTTCGTTTTCACGGAGATCAATATGGACAATGATGGAAAAAAAATCGATTTCTTGATCAAACAAATTGATTTCGATATAGCTGAGGGACAGGCGAAAGATTGGAAGATATTTTTTTTATTCAATGGAATGATCGGATCATTTGAATACTTTTCCAGCCATATTTCGATCTTAAAACCGAATATCCTGCCGCACCCCATAAATTCACATGAGGAAGAGGAGTTAATCATCCCTATTCGAGGGAACCTTGAGATCATTACCAGCGATTTCCCCACGAACCAAACCCATAATTCCCTTATACTTGAACCCGGCTCGTTTGTATACCATTCACCTTGCCACTATCATTCTTTGCGATGCAACGGTTCAAATGCTGCCCAATACCTGGTAATTAAGTGGCGACGAGCGTGCAGCAATTCTCTTAGAAAGCGGGGAACTTTCACCGACAAAGGTGAAGTACAGGAAAGTATATATGTGCAAATCTCAGACGGTTTCAGTTTGCGGTCTTTGGATGGATTAACCGGCCTCACCAAGGGTTCTCTGCGGGCACATTTCAGCAGATTGGCACCTGGCGCAGGATACAAAACACATCAGGATGACTACGACATTGCTGCCGTGCTGCTTGAAGGGGAACTGGAAACTTTCAATCTATCCATCAGCGCGCCGGCATTATTTTTCTTCGCCTCTGGAACACCCCATGGGTTTTTTAATCCTGGTAATACTTCAGCTAAATATATTGTATTTGAATTCGACTAAATTATTTATAAAATGGATCAATTCAGCCCCAATGCAGAAAAATAACCGGTCAGAAACTTTACTATCTCGATCAGAACCAGCGCCTTCCCCCTGGTTGGCTGAGTACAACAAAGATATCCATGGGCTGCATCCGGGTACGAATCCTGGAGATATAAACGATCATCGTTGGGAAGAGGATTATGGCCTCAGATTAATTGGTGAGCCGGGGTCTGCTCGAATTGCGTATGATAGGAATTCTGAAGTTAAGGTGATATTCGATGGCCATTTATTTAACAGAACTGAAGTTCTAAACAGGCTAGGAGGAAGCATACCCCCTTCCGCAAGCAACGCTGAAATTCTCCTGCTGGGATATCTGAACTGGGGGGAAGATGTAAAGGACATAATTAGAGGAACCTATGTTGTTCTAATAACTGATAGATCAAAAGAAAACCTGTTTTGTATTAGAGATCGAATTGGTGAATACTCGCTGTATTATGCCGATACGGCCAAATCAGTGTATCTTTCGAATACGATAAATTCTTTGATAGATCATCCCAAGGTATCCAATCAAATAAACCGCGCCGTGCTGGCCGACCTGCTGAATTATCAAAATCCTCTAATAGAAGAAACCTATCTTTAAGGACATTTATCGAGTACCGCACGGACACTGCTTGCGTATTACAAACAGAAAACAGGATATATCCCGCTATTGGCAGGCTATCCAACCTGGCTCGGAGATTAATTGGGCGAAGGAAGATGAGATTGGCGAATTCTTTGGATTATTAAAGAAATCAGTGAATCCATGTTTGAATTTTGGACTCACGGGGTCCATCTCACTGGCGGTATCGATTTGTCGACTGTTATAACGAGCGCCTCAGACCTTTGTTATGAAAGAAATTTAGATAAACCCGTTGCGCTGTCATTAAATCTTTCCAGAGCCAGAAATAAACGAAGTAAAATTTCAAAATGGGGTAGCAAATTCTCTCGGGTTATACCAAATTACTATTCCTGTTGAAGACACAATAGTTAACACCGGTTACCTGTGGTCGTCAATAGAAACGAACAGCAATCGCTCCTTTCCATTATTCGATACCTGGACTCCCGCCATACAATACCTTGAGAAAGAAGCAAAGCGACAGGGCGTTAATACCATACTAACAGGTAGCGGAGGAGATACCCTATTTTCGGCAAATCCCATATCTGGGGTTGATCTTATTAAATCCATGGACATCAAAGGTGTCTATAACCTGCTGGTATTCAACACGGCATCCCAAAATGTTCGCTTTCCACAACTACTAATTCACCAATTGTGGATTAACGGGTTGAAACCGATCTTGCTTGCTGAAATGGAAAACATCTTCAGTTATATAAACCCGCACCTATTACCCAACCGCAGAGTGAAAAACCAAATAAAAAGAATTCCTTCCTGGATTGCTCCAGACCCATCCCTCAAGAGAGAGATGGAAAATAGGATTAAACAATCATTGAATTATAAAAAACCAAAACAAAACCGGGGTGGATTTTATGTAAACGCACTGATGTCCAAAAATTACAAAACAAGATTTGGTATGCTGCGCGATGAAAGATTTGAAACATCAATAATTGCAGGGCTGCACAAATTTTCACCGCTTATAAATGATGAATTAATGACATTTTTATACCGGATACCACCAAAGATGCTCAATTTTGGTGGACAATCGAAAGGTATCCCACGGCGCATGCTGGCAAACCGTTACCCGGGATTAGGATTTGAACAACAGAAAAAGAGCCACTACACATCGTATAGAATAAAAATACTGGAACAGGAAATCGAATCCGCCTGGCGAAAACTCGATGGGACACCCGCATTAGCGCAATTAGGGATTGTGGACCCTAAAAAATTGGGCGAATTTGCACAAAAGTGTATTGCTGAGCATAATATTGCTGGGATGAATCTGCTTGGGAAAATCCTGCAAACAGAACTCTGGACTCAAAAGCACTGATCTTTTGTAAACGGGAAGGATCGTAGGGAAAATTCTCAGGACAAGAATCCGGGATGGATCTCCAGAGCGCCAGACTTTTTAATTGAATCAAACCGATCAGGAAAATATGAGGGAAAGATATACCGGGACCTGTGCCTGTCTATTTCGAGCCGCACAGACCAGGTGGAATGGGGCAATTTTAATTCAGATGACTGGGACAACTTATATCAAACTGCCAGAGAAGAGAGAGTTGCTCCACTGCTGTACTGGTCGTTGAAAAACGTAAAAGCTGTTCCGTCTGCCTCCATTCCCGAGGGTTTTCTTTCGCGATTGCAAACAAATTATTTTGACACATGGTGCAAAATACGAATTATTTTCAAGAACTCAAGTCCATCCTGGATAAATTTGAAAACGCAAGTATAGAAGCGATTGTTCTGAAAGGCGCTGCATTGGCGGCCGGCATATACCCTGATCTTGGATTGAGACCGATGAAAGACCTCGACCTACTCGTGCACAAATCGCAAATTTCAGATACAACGGATATAGCTTAATCAATGGGATATATTGAGCATATTCCAACTACGAGAGCAGGGGTTGAAGAATTAATTGCCTACCATGTAAAACTAAAGAAAAATAATGACCAAAAATTATTCTTAGAAATCCACACTTCTTTAATCGGGGGCGAAGCCCTCTTGTATTCTGTACCAATAGATTGGTTCTGGGACCAACTTGAGCCTTTTTCGTGGGAGTACAAGAGGATGGGGATGAGAAATAAAACAATAAAGTTCGATAACGCGCATCAGTTTATACCTTCAGCGCAATTGATATATTTATGCCGCGCATGCGATGCTGCAGCACGGTTATGGAGAGACAACTCTGATCTGGCTGTACGACATTCACAGACTGGTGGCCCAGAAGGGTGAGAGGATTGACTGGAATTTAGTAATATCCCAGGCAAAAGAATTCAAATGGTCGTATGCGGTCTACAGCGCTCTGTCTAGAATCCAATCAGGATTTGATACCCCAATACCGGGTGAGGCCTTTCGAATTTGAAAGTTAGTACAGAAGGAAGAATCAACAGAATAGTCGAAAATTGGTCCTTGCCAGTAAAAACTCGCACGATTGAAGAAGGACGTAAATTGGCCGCTATGAATTGGAACGACCGGATGAAATTGATAGCGGCGCTCCTATTTCCCAGCCCAGATTATATTTATTGGCGGTATAAACCAAATCGCTCATGGATCTTACCCTTTTGTTATTTGATCCGCTGGAAAGATATTCTCGCGGATGGTATAAAAACCATTCCTTATATATTTAGATAAAGAATAGAATAATATTCACATTCCCTAGTGGGTCAGTTGGCACGGAACTTGCCATTATGAGTGGAAAGAAGTCTACTCAGAAACGGCAGGGAGAAGCCAATGACCAGACGAAAAAAAGACCCACTACGCACATTGACAGAAGAAGAACGGGAATGGTTGGAACGGATTAGCCGTTCACACAGTGAACCTGCAGGCCATGTAGCAAGAGCAAAAGAAATTCTAGCTGTGGCAGACAGACACAGTTACACACAAGCTGCTCAAATGGCAGGCAGGAAATCGGGAGATGCGGTTTCGCATCTGGTGGAGCAGTTCAACCAGGAAGGGATGGCAGCCATCCAGCCTCGGCACGGTGGTGGGCCAACGGAAATACAATGCTGTAGAACGTGAACGGGTCCTGACAGAACGCGTCGCCCACCAGATCCGGAGAAAGACGGTACGAACACCTGGTCTTTGACAACACTACAGAAAGCATTGCGCAAAGCAGAGGATGGGTTACCGGAAATCAGTACGGAACGGATCTGGGTGATCTTGCAGGAAGCGGGGTTTCGTTGGCAGAAATCGCGGAGTTGGTGTGAAACGGGACAGGTGGTGCGGAAACGAAAACGGGGTGTTGTCACTGTCATTGATCCTGATGCCACCCCCAAAAAGAGTTGATCGAAACAGCATATCGACAGGGAGAAAAAATGGGATTGACCGTGTGGGTTGAAGATGAAGCGGGGCCGTATCAGACGGTTCCCTATCCAGGTGAAAGCTGGCAGCCAGAGAGCCATCCCATACACCAATCCCATGAATATATTCGCAACGGAACGGCCAAAATGCTAACCTTATTTCATCCGGCAACTGGGAAGGTGCGGGTCAAAGGTGTTACCCAATCGACCAATGCCATCTTACATCCCTGGCTCAAAGAACAGGTCGAAGAAATCTTAAAACCTTACCAGAGAAACCCATACTCGATGAAGAAACAAACCGCCAGGCCTGGAAAACATGGCAACACGGTTTATCAAAGCGGATTACGCTGGCAGAAAAATTGCCGCCATTACGTATGTTATTGATCTGGGATAATCTTCAGGGACACTACACCACGGAACTGGTTTTATGGCTGTTTGCGCATGGCGTTATGCTGCTGTATACGCCCTTGGGAGGTTCATGGTTGAACATGGCCGAGTCAATCCAGCGCATTTTGGTCCGTAGAGGGTTGGCAGGGCAAAATCCACAGTCTCCTGAGCAAATCATTGACTGGCTAGAAGGGGTTGCTCTTGGGTGGAATGATGATCCCACGCCATTTGAGTGGGGTGGTGCACGAGCCGCCCGTCGTGAACGCAGTCGAAACAGGCGGCATGCTTTGGGTGGCTCAGGAGCTTGCGCTCATCGCCCAATTCGAGCTAAACAAAACTTGGTTCAGAAATGGCGTTCTGCATGCCAACTGACCCACTAGTTTAATTGAAAAATGTATCGTTAACAGCCAACATTGCGCATCAAAAAGTATATTGAATTTTTATCATCCAGTCAATCTGGGTACTTACAAATCGACTACCTACAAGGACAACTTTTTCGTGGTGGAATTAATTTATGGTAATTAAAAGGCAGCTTGTTTATGAATCCGCTTTAGTGGTCCTGGTCCCTGAAGCAGAAACACTGGTGAGCTCTTTCAGAGATGCTTATGATCCATCCGCAGAGATGGGTATACCAGCCCATATCACAATCAACTATCCATTCCACGCCTACGAGCAAAACAAACCGCGATTCCTAGATGAATTAAAAGCACTGTTTTCAATATACACATCCTTCGACTTCTGTTTAAGTGAGCTCAGAAATTTTCCAGGCGTGCTTTACCTGGCGCCTGAACCGGAGCAGCCTTTTATCCAATTAATTCAAGCTGTTGGGGACAGATTTCCAGGTTCACCACCTTACGGTGGTGTGCATGAAGATCCCATCCCACACCTGACAATTGCCGATGTGGAAGATAACAACCTCTTTGAACGAGATAAATATGATTTTTCGGAGTTCTCAAAGGAACGGTTACCGATTTATGCCTCTACAAGCCAGGTCTGGTTGATGGATACGCAAGAAGATGGATGGGGAAAACGAATTGGTTTTGATCTCTCCCACGAAAACCAGGGAATAACCGTTCCTCATTTTCATAAGAAGCTAAATCATTCAGAATTGGGGTGCTTTTTCGATATAATTCGAAAAGGATTTACTCCATGGACCAAGATAATATCGACACACTCTTACACTTCTTCAAGACGTTTACCAACCAGGAGCGCCTGATTATGGTCGGGTTGTTAGCAGAGGGGGAGAGGCGTATCGATGAATTATCCAACCGGCTCGGGCTGAAAAGCACCGAAGTCTTTCACCATATTTCAAAACTAGAAGACCTTGGTCTGGTTAACTCCCGTACTGAAGAAGGCGTACAGATCTACAGCCTGGAGGCATCTCGCTTACAAGAGATGAACAAGCAGGTGATGCGTTCCATTCAATTTGGCAGTTCAGCGAATCTGGTAGAGGATATTCAATACGAGGACTGGCAGCGTAAGATTTTGAACAATTATGTGGATGGGGAAAGAATTTTTACCTTACCGTCGGGATATAAAAAGCGGTTAGTTGTATTAAATTGGGTGGCTGATCACTTCGACCCAAGAAAGAAATACACCGAATTAGAAGTGAACGAAAAAATCGAGAAGCACCATGAGGATTACTGCACCATCCGGCGCGAGATGATCGATGAAAGAATGATGGAGCGTTCTGAAGGTATTTACTGGCGCCTGGAATGGGAAATGCCAAACATATAAGACAG
>CAVWDI010000038.1:0-10116 GCA_963753725.1 uncultured Chloroflexia bacterium
TGGGCGCGGGGTATGGACATCTTTTTCGTCTCTACCCATTGGTTGAAGAACTACATGCAAAAACGACAATGTAGTGTCAGTATGTTCAACAGACCTACCACGAGCTAAGGTCGTATTTGAGCCTCTCAAAATCTCCCCCATTCCAGTACCTGTAAACCAAGCGCCATACAAAAATTTCTCATTATCACTAAATTACGCCCAGAATTTGCTGCGAAATGGCTTCTGGCATACGCCTTCTCTTCAATCGCGATTGCGCCAATGGTTGGATTTGTTTGATACATTCCAGCCAGACGTTATCCTGGCAGAACACGCCCCTAGCGCTCTGCTGGCAGCTCGCCTGGCTGGATTAAAATGCGCTGCCATTGGGACCGGGTTCAGCGTACCCCCTTCAATGTCTCCAATGCCGTCTATTCAACCCTGGTTCTCTGTACCCCAGGACAGCCTCCTTAAAATCGAAAACGAATTTTTAGCTCTGGTAAATCCGGTATTAGAAAAACTGGGTGGAAATCCGTTGAAGGTCGTCGCGGATATCTTTCAAGATGTGGAGTGCTTCCTGTGTACCTTCCCTGAACTGGACCACTACTGGCAGCCGTCCTCATAAATCGTACTACGGACCAATCGTTTACTCTCCACCTCAGCAAAAACCGGATTGGCCTCCTGGAAAATTTGATAAGGTATTTCTGTACATGCGGACAACCAACCGCTACCTCAAGTTGGTGCTCGACCAACTGCGGCAGATGACTTTATCCATACTGGCATTTATTCCTGACCTTACCGAGAAAGAATTAATTGCCCTACAGCAGACCAATTTACGCATAACAACAAAACCCGTGGACTTAAAGCAAGCTGTCAAAGAATGCAAACTGATGATCAGCCAAGGAGGAACAAATTCTGGCTCACTCATGCTATTGTCGGGTGTGCCGGTGATGATTTGCCCTGTGGGGCTCGAACAAAGTATGTGGGCGTACCGCATTAGCGGACAAGGATTGGGCAGCATGACCAATCCGTTTAGTCCTGATCCGGATATTAAAACAAAAATTAACGCAGCGATTATTGCCGCTCAGTCCAGGAACCAAAATCACAAATTCGCCCAGCAGTATGCTCACTATGACAGCCAACGAACGGTGCGTAATATCGCAAACCGGATTACAATGAGCGTTAATAGTCAAAAAAGTATAGATACCCCATGATAAACCCAAGCGCTGTCCGTATTGAAGCCAGTTCCATCTGCCAACTCGAATGCCCAATTTGCCCAACATTTACTGGTGAAAACGAGCCTGTGATCGGACGTGGAACGCTAAAATTTGAGGACTTCAAAAGTTTTATAGAAAAAAATCCACAAATTCGATTTGTTGAATTGGGAAATTTTGGTGAAGCATTTCTGAATAAAAACCTGCCGAAAATCCTGCAGTACGCATACGAAAAGGATGTAAGAACAAACATAGATGAAGGCGCTAATTTGAATTACGCATCTGAAGATGCGCTGGAGGCGTTGGTAAAGTACCAGACAACTCGAGTGCGCTGTGCGGTTGATGGTGTGACCCAGGAGACATACCAAAAATATAGATCGGGCGGTGATTTAAATCAGGTCCTGAAAAATATTCAAAAGATAAATGAATTAAAAGCAATCGTATCAATCGGTGAAACCAGAGCTCATTTTTCAATTTATTATCTTTGATCACAACGAACACCAGATTGAAGCGGCAGCGAAAATGGCCGGACTACTCAACATGAAATTTGAACCGAAGTTAAAATTGGAATCCTGAATTTATGCCCATATCGAACCCGGATAACGTTCGTAAAATGATTGGCTATGCCGATCGAAAAGAATACCTGACCCTGGAAGATAAACATTACAATCGTTCCCAATGCTATGAAATGTGGATTAATCCCCAAGATTAACTGGGATGGAAAATTGCTTGGCTGCAGCCGTAATATGTGGGGAGATTACGAAGAGAACGTCTTTGAAACTGGTTTTCAATCCAGCATAAACAACGAAAAAATTGGACAGGTGCGCAAAATCTTGATGGGTAAACAACCCCTGCTTCCTGAATTTCCCTGCTTATATTGCGGGGTTTACCAAAGCATGGTTGAGAAAAACAACTGGATCACTGAGCAAGAGCTGACCGAGGGCGCGTGAGCGGGATTATCGGCATTTTTCGACGTGATGGCGCTCCCATCGAGCACGAGAGCCTGCGCGCCATGCAGCGGTCAATGGCCTATTGGGGACCAGACGGCAGCAACCTTTGGCGGTCTGGTCCGCTCGGATTGGGCCACCTGGCGCTGTACAGCACGCCAGAATCCATCCACGATGCACAACCATTGAGCAGTGATGATAACAACCTGGTCTTGACTACCAGCGCCCGCCTGGATAACCGGGAGGACTCTGTGTTCCTCGCTGGATATCCCCGGTAGACTGAAGCCAGAAACGCCAGACAGTGTTTTGATCTTAAGAGCCTATGAAAAGTGGGAGCATGCGTGCGTGAACTATCTGCTTGGCGACTGGTCTTTTGCGCTGTGGGATAACCGTAAACAAGAATTATTTATCGCCCGAGACCGCAACGGAATCAGCGGGATATATTACTACGCAAATGCCAGGTTTATTGCTTTTGCCTCCAGTATTAAAGGGTTATTATCGCTTAGCGAGGTCCCCCGCCGCCTGAACGAACAGCGCTTGGCCCAAATTCTAGTTATCTACCCTGATCCCCGGATAAATAAAAACGCTCAACTATATTCAGATGTCCTTAGTCTTCCCCCGGCCCACTGCTTGACGGTAACTGAAGATCGTTTGGAAGTCGAAGAATATTGGCGCCTGGAAGATACACCAAAAACTCAGCTTGGTTCAGACGATGAGTATGTAGAAGCATTTCTGGAACTTTACAGCGATGCTGTGCAATGCCGATTAAAGAAGCTGTCATGGGGTTGGCGTTTCCCTCAGCGGAGGATTAGATTCGACCTCGTTATTAGCATTAGCCGGGAGAGCAGAAAAATCCGATATCCACCGATTAACCGCCTTCACTTCTGTTCCACTCTACGACACCCAAGTTTCAGTTCACCGGACCAGGATTGGCGATGAGTGGTCTTTTGCCAATTCGGTTGTAAACATGTATAAACATGTGGATCACCAAAGCGTGGACGCACAAGACGTCTCACCGCTTCAGGGGATTTAAAAATTTCTGGATTTACATGGACAGGCCAGCCATGCAGCATCCAACTTTTATTGGATATTTGCATTGTATGCACGGGCTCGTAACCAGGGAGTGGGTGTGCTCCTGAATGGCCAGCATGGAAACACCACCATATCATGGGATGGCGGAAATTTCCCTGTAATGACGACAGGACGATCCGATGGTATCGCTGCCGGCTTGCACGAAATGCGAGAATGGAAGTCTGCACACCAGGTTTCATGGATAAGGGCAATAAAACGCCAGATGGTAAACCCATATTTACCCATTTTTAGAATTCTTCGTTCCCACCTTCCACGGCAAAGTGAACCCTGGGCAAACTACTCCGCTATCAACCCGGTTTTTGCGCGCCGCTTGAACATACTGCCGCATGTGATACAGGCACAAAAAGATTCAGCCCTGGCGAAGTTGGATAGTCCAGAAAGGGAACATTATGCTTCTTTCAGGGCGGGTCGAAGTTGGGTTGGTTCACTCTTGCAGGGAACTGGAGCAGGATATGCCCTGGAAATTCGCGATCCAACAATAGACCAGCGTGTGTTGGAATTTTGTTTCAGCATTCCGGTAGACCAATTCCGCGGCGCAGGTGAAGACCGCCGGTTAATCCGCCGCGCAATGCAGGGACTGCTGCCGCAGCAGGTGCTGTCAAATCCTCGGCGCGGTCAACAAGCAGCAGACGTCGCCTGGAGGGTGGCAGCCTATCCGGACGAAATGGAGACGACATTAAGGCAGTTGGAGCATTCACAATTTGTTGGCGATTATCTGGATTTGCCAAAAATGAGGAGGGTCTGGAGATCAATACAAGATTCCGTGAACGCAAAAAACACTATCCAATGCGGAAGTATACTATTGAGAGGTATTCTTGCAGGTTTATTCCTACTTCGTTTTCACGGAGATCAATATGGACAATGATGGAAAAAAAATCGATTTCTTGATCAAACAAATTGATTTCGATATAGCTGAGGGACAGGCGAAAGATTGGAAGATATTTTTTTTATTCAATGGAATGATCGGATCATTTGAATACTTTTCCAGCCATATTTCGATCTTAAAACCGAATATCCTGCCGCACCCCATAAATTCACATGAGGAAGAGGAGTTAATCATCCCTATTCGAGGGAACCTTGAGATCATTACCAGCGATTTCCCCACGAACCAAACCCATAATTCCCTTATACTTGAACCCGGCTCGTTTGTATACCATTCACCTTGCCACTATCATTCTTTGCGATGCAACGGTTCAAATGCTGCCCAATACCTGGTAATTAAAGTGGCGACGAGCGTGCAGCAATTCTCTTAGAAAGCGGGGAACTTTCACCGACAAAGGTGAAGTACAGGAAAGTATATATGTGCAAATCTCAGACGGTTTCAGTTTGCGGTCTTTGGATGGATTAACCGGCCTCACCAAGGGTTCTCTGCGGGCACATTTCAGCAGATTGGCACCTGGCGCAGGATACAAAACACATCAGGATGACTACGACATTGCTGCCGTGCTGCTTGAAGGGGAACTGGAAACTTTCAATCTATCCATCAGCGCGCCGGCATTATTTTTCTTCGCCTCTGGAACACCCCATGGGTTTTTTAATCCTGGTAATACTTCAGCTAAATATATTGTATTTGAATTCGACTAAATTATTTATAAAATGGATCAATTCAGCCCCAATGCAGAAAAATAACCGGTCAGAAACTTTACTATCTCGATCAGAACCAGCGCCTTCCCCCTGGTTGGCTGAGTACAACAAAGATATCCATGGGCTGCATCCGGGTACGAATCCTGGAGATATAAACGATCATCGTTGGGAAGAGGATTATGGCCTCAGATTAATTGGTGAGCCGGGGTCTGCTCGAATTGCGTATGATAGGAATTCTGAAGTTAAAGGTGATATTCGATGGCCATTTATTTAACAGAACTGAAGTTCTAAACAGGCTAGGAGGAAGCATACCCCCTTCCGCAAGCAACGCTGAAATTCTCCTGCTGGGATATCTGAACTGGGGGGAAGATGTAAAGGACATAATTAGAGGAACCTATGTTGTTCTAATAACTGATAGATCAAAAGAAAACCTGTTTTGTATTAGAGATCGAATTGGTGAATACTCGCTGTATTATGCCGATACGGCCAAATCAGTGTATCTTTCGAATACGATAAATTCTTTGATAGATCATCCCAAGGTATCCAATCAAATAAACCGCGCCGTGTTGGCCGACCTGCTGAATTATCAAAATCCTCTAATAGAAGAAACCGATCTTTAAGGACATTTATCGAGTACCGCACGGACACTGCTTGCGTATTACAAACAGAAAACAGGATATATCCCGCTATTGGCAGGCTATCCAACCTGGCTCGGAGATTAATCGGGCGAAGGAAGATGAGATTGGCGAATTCTTTGGATTATTAAAGAAATCAGTGAATCCATGTTTGAATTTTGGACTCACGGGGTCCATCTCACTGGCGGTATCGATTTGTCGACTGTTATAACGAGCGCCTCAGACCTTTGTTATGAAAGAAATTTAGATAAACCCGTTGCGCTGTCATTAAATCTTTCCAGAGCCAGAAATAAACGAAGTAAAATTTCAAAATGGGGTAGCAAATTCTCTCGGGTTATACCAAATTACTATTCCTGTTGAAGACACAAGAGTTAACACCGGTTACCTGTGGTCGTCAATAGAAACGAACAGCAATCGCTCCTTTCCATTATTCGATACCTGGACTCCCGCCATACAATACCTTGAGAAAGAAGCAAAGCGACAGGGCGTTAATACCATACTAACAGGTAGCGGAGGAGATACCCTATTTTCGGCAAATCCCATATCTGGGGTTGATCTTATTAAATCCATGGACATCAAAGGTGTCTATAACCTGCTGGTATTCAACACGGCATCCCAAAATGTTCGCTTTCCACAACTACTAATTCACCAATTGTGGATTAACGGGTTGAAACCGATCTTGCTTGCTGAAATGGAAAACATCTTCAGTTATATAAACCCGCACCTATTACCCAACCGCAGAGTGAATAACCAAATAAAAAGAATTCCTTCCTGGATTGCTCCAGACCCATCCCTCAAGAGAGAGATGGAAAATAGGATTAAACAATCATTGAATTATAAAAAACCAAAACAAAACCGGGGTGGATTTTATGTAAACGCACTGATGTCCAAAAATTACAAAACAAGATTTGGTATGCTGCGCGATGAAAGATTTGAAACATCAATAATTGCAGGGCTGCACAAATTTTCACCGCTTATAAATGATGAATTAATGACATTTTTATACCGGATACCACCAAAGATGCTCAATTTTGGTGGACAATCGAAAGGTATCCCACGGCGCATGCTGGCAAACCGTTACCCGGGATTAGGATTTGAACAACAGAAAAAGAGCCACTACACATCGTATAGAATAAAAATACTGGAACAGGAAATCGAATCCGCCTGGCGAAAACTCGATGGGACACCCGCATTAGCGCAATTAGGGATTGTGGACCCTAAAAAATTGGGCGAATTTGCACAAAAGTGTATTGCTGAGCATAATATTGCTGGGATGAATCTGCTTGGGAAAATCCTGCAAACAGAACTCTGGACTCAAAAGCACTGATCTTTTGTAAACGGGAAGGATCGTAGGGAAAATTCTCAGGACAAGAATCCGGGATGGATTCTCCAGAGCGCCAGACTTTTTAATTGAAATCAAACCGATCAGGAAAATATGAGGGAAAGATATACCGGGACCTGTGCCTGTCTATTTCGAGCCGCACAGACCAGGTGGAATGGGGCAATTTTAATTCAGATGACTGGGACAACTTATATCAAACTGCCAGAGAAGAGAAAGTTGCTCCACTGCTGTACTGGTCGTTGAAAAACGTAAAAGCTGTTCCGTCTGCCTCCATTCCCGAGGGTTTTCTTTCGCGATTGCAAACAAATTATTTTGACACATGGGTGCAAAATACGAATTATTTTCAAGAACTCAAGTCCATCCTGGATAAATTTGAAAACGCAAGTATAGAAGCGATTGTTCTGAAAGGCGCTGCATTGGCGGCCGGCATATACCCTGATCTTGGATTGAGACCGATGAAAGACCTCGACCTACTCGTGCACAAATCGCAAATTTCAGATACAACGGATATAGCTTAATCAATGGGATATATTGAGCATATTCCAACTACGAGAGCAGGGGTTGAAAGAATTAATCGCCTACCATGTAAAACTAAAGAAAAATAATGACCAAAAATTATTCTTAGAAATCCACACTTCTTTGATCGGGGGCGAAGCCCTCTTGTATTCTGTACCAATAGATTGGTTCTGGGACCAACTTGAGCCTTTTTCGTGGGAGTACAAGAGGATGGGGATGAGAAATAAAACAATAAAGTTCGATAACGCGCATCAGTTTATACCTTCAGCGCAATTGATATATTTATGCAGCGCATGCGATGCTGCAGCACGGTTATGGAGAGACAACTCTGATCTGGCTGTACGACATTCACAGACTGGTGGCCCAGAAGGGTGAGAGGATTGACTGGAATTTAGTAATATCCCAGGCAAAAGAATTCAAATGGTCGTATGCGGTCTACAGCGCTCTGTCTAGAATCCAATCAGGATTTGATACCCCAATACCGGGTGAGGTCCTTTCGAATTTGAAAGTTAGTACAGAAGGAAGAATCAACAGAATAGTCGAAAATTGGTCCTTGCCAGTAAAAACTCGCACGATTGAAGAAGGACGTAAATTGGCCGCTATGAATTGGAACGACCGGATGAAATTGATAGCGGCGCTCCTATTTCCCAGCCCAGATTATATTTATTGGCGGTATAAACCAAATCGCTCATGGATCTTACCCTTTTGTTATTTGATCCGCTGGAAAGATATTCTCGCGGATGGTATAAAAACCATTCCTTATATATTTAGATAAAGAATAGAATAATATTCACATTCCCTAGTGGGTCAGTTGGCACGGAACTTGCCATTATGAGTGGAAAGAAGTCTACTCAGAAACGGCAGGGAGAAGCCAATGACCAGACGAAAAAAAGACCCACTACGCACATTGACAGAAGAAGAACGGGAATGGTTGGAACGGATTAGCCGTTCACACAGTGAACCTGCAGGCCATGTAGCAAGAGCAAAAGAAATTCTAGCTGTGGCAGACAGACACAGTTACACACAAGCTGCTCAAATGGCAGGCAGGAAATCGGGAGATGCGGTTTCGCATCTGGTGGAGCAGTTCAACCAGGAAGGGATGGCAGCCATCCAGCCTCGGCACGGTGGTGGGCCGAAACGGAAATACAATGCTGTAGAACGTGAACGGGTCCTGACAGAAGCGCGTCGCCCACCAGATCCGGAGAAAGACGGTACGAACACCTGGTCTTTGACAACACTACAGAAAGCATTGCGCAAAGCAGAGGATGGGTTACCGGAAATCAGTACGGAACGGATCTGGGTGATCTTGCAGGAAGCGGGGTTTCGTTGGCAGAAATCGCGGAGTTGGTGTGAAACGGGACAGGTGGTGCGGAAACGAAAACGGGGTGTTGTCACTGTCATTGATCCTGATGCCACCCCCAAAAAGAGTTGATCGAAACAGCATATCGACAGGGAGAAAAAATGGGATTGACCGTGTGGGTTGAAGATGAAGCGGGGCCGTATCAGACGGTTCCCTATCCAGGTGAAAGCTGGCAGCCAGAGAGCCATCCCATACACCAATCCCATGAATATATTCGCAACGGAACGGCCAAAATGCTAACCTTATTTCATCCGGCAACTGGGAAGGTGCGGGTCAAAGGTGTTACCCAATCGACCAATGCCATCTTACATCCCTGGCTCAAAGAACAGGTCGAAGAAATCTTAAAAACCTTACCAGAGAAACCCATACTCGATGAAGAAACAAACCGCCAGGCCTGGAAAACATGGCAACACGGTTTATCAAAGCGGATTACGCTGGCAGAAAAATTGCCGCCATTACGTATGTTATTGATCTGGGATAATCTTCAGGGACACTACACCACGGAACTGGTTTTATGGCTGTTTGCGCATGGCGTTATGCTGCTGTATACGCCCTTGGGAGGTTCATGGTTGAACATGGCCGAGTTAATCCAGCGCATTTTGGTCCGTAGAGGGTTGGCAGGGCAAAATCCACAGTCTCCTGAGCAAATCATTGACTGGCTAGAAGGGGTTGCTCTTGGGTGGAATGATGATCCCACGCCATTTGAGTGGGGTGGTGCACGAGCCGCCCGTCGTGAACGCAGTCGAAACAGGCGGCATGCTTTGGGTGGCTCAGGAGCTTGCGCTCATCGCCCAATTCGAGCTAAACAAAACTTGGTTCAGAAATGGCGTTCTGCATGCCAACTGACCCACTAGTTTAATTGAAAAATGTATCGTTAACAGCCAACATTGCGCATCAAAAAGTATATTGAATTTTTATCATCCAGTCAATCTGGGTACTTACAAATCGACTACCTACAAGGACAACTTTTTCGTGGTGGAATTAATTTATGGTAATTAAAAAGCAGCTTGTTTATGAATCCGCTTTAGTGGTCCTGGTCCCTGAAGCAGAAACACTGGTGAGCTCTTTCAGAGATGCTTATGATCCATCCGCAGAGATGGGTATACCAGCCCATATCACAATCAACTATCCATTCCACGCCTACGAGCAAAACAAACCGCCAGTCCTAGATGAATTAAAAGCACTGTTTTCAATATACACATCCTTCGACTTCTGTTTAAGTGAGCTCAGAAATTTTCCAGGCGTGCTTTACCTGGCGCCTGAACCGGAGCAGCCTTTTATCCAATTAATTCAAGCTGTTGGGGACAGATTTCCAGGTTCACCACCTTACGGTGGTGTGCATGAAGATCCCATCCCACACCTGACAATTGCCGATGTGGAAGATAACAACCTCTTTGAACGAGATAAATATGATTTTTCGGAGTTCTCAAAGGAACGGTTACCGATTTAT
>CAVWDI010000039.1:0-7756 GCA_963753725.1 uncultured Chloroflexia bacterium
TAGGTGCTGGTTTTGGACATCTGTTTCGACTATACCCAATAGTAAATGAATTGCTTTACAATAACCATGAAGTCGTGGTTATTACCAAAGACGTAAACCGCGCCAGATATGTTTTCGAAACTCTTCGTCTCCCTACCAGGCGCCTGCCAATCCAGCACCTCGTAAAAAATTCCCGTTATCATTAAATTACGCCCAAAATCTTTTACGAAATGGTTTCTGGCATGCGCCTTCACTCCAATCTGGACTGAGGGAATGGTTGAATTTGTATGATAAATTCCAACCAGACATGATCCTGGCAGAACATGCCCCGACTGCCCTGCTGGCGGCTCGCCAGGCTGGATTGAGAAGGGCGGCTGTTGGAACCGGGTTTACCATTCCTCCTTTGACCTCTCCTATGCCGTCTATTCAACCCTGGTTCTCTGTTCCCCAGGACCGCTCCTTAAAATCGAAAACGAATTTTTAGCTCTGGTAAATCCGGTATTAGAAAGCTGGGTGGAAATCCGTTGGAGGTCGCAGGATATCTTTCAAGGTGTGGAGTCCTTCCTGTGTACCTTTCCCGAGCTGGATCACTACGGCAGCTGTCCTCGATAAGTCCTACTGCGGACCAATCGTTTACTCTCCCCCACATCAGAAACCGGATTGGCCCAGGGTAAACGGCAAGCGGGTGTTCATATATATGCGGGCGGGAAATCCCAATCTTCAGCCGCTACTTGAAATTGTGCAGGAAATGCCTTTGTCGGTCCTCGCTTGTGTAACGGACCTGCCTCAGTCCGAATTGGAAACCTTCAACGGCCTAACATTCGCATCACAACTAAACCGGTGGATTTGAACCAAGCTGCCCACGATTGCAGTCTGATGATCAGCCAGGGCGGCACAAATTCCGGGACGCTCATGCTGTTATCTGGTGTGCCCATATTGGTTTGCCCCACAGGCCTCGAACAAAGCATGTGGGCTTACCGTATAAGTGAACAAGGATTGGGCAGCATGTTAAACCGGTTTAATCCTGATCCGGATTTGTTGACAAAGATTGACACAGCTATTAACGCCAATCAATCCGGGAACCAAAATCACAAATTCGCCCAGCAATATGCACACTATGACAGCCAACAAAAGGTGCGTGATATCGCAAATCGGATTACAATGACATCTAATTATAAAAAAAGTAGAGATAACACATGATAAATCCAAGCGCTGTTCGTATCGAAGCGAGCTCCATATGCCAACTCGAATGCCCGATTTGCCCTACTTTTACAGGGGAAAATGAGGCTGTGATTGGACACGGAATGCTCAAATTTTCTAGCTTCAAGCGGTTTATTGATTCCAATCCACAAATTCGTTCTGTTGAGTTGGGCAACTACGGCGAGGTTTTCCTTAATAAAGACCTGCCCAAAATCCTGCAGTATGCATACCAAAAGGATGTAAAAACGTGCATCGACGAAGGCGCGAACTTAAACAATGCCTCGAATGAAGCGTTGGAAGCACTGGTAAAGTACCAGACAACCCAAGTGCGCTGTGCAGTTGACGGGGTGACCCAGGAAACTTACCAGATCTACCGTGCTGGCGGCAGCCTCAAGTGGTGATTAATACATTTAAAAAAATCAACACTTTCAAGGAATCTACCATTCCGATAAACCAGAACTCATTTTTCAATTTATCATCTTTGGTCATAACGAGAATCAGATAGAAGCAGCAGCCGTGATGGCAAAATTGCTGAATATGAAATTCGAACCAAAGTTGAATTGGGAACCCGGGTTTATGCCCATATCAAATCGGGATAAAGTTCGAAAATTAACTGGTTATGCCGACCGAAATGAATACCTGGAAATTGAGGCTAAGCATTATAGACGGCATCAATGTTATGAAATGTGGTTCAGTCCCCAGATAAACTGGGATGGGAAATTGCTCGGGTGCAGCCGCAACTTCTATGGAGTATACGAAGAGAATGTGTTTGAAACTGGTTTTCAATCCAGCGTAAATAATGAAAAAATCCGACATGCTCGAGAAATATTGATGGGCAAGAAGCCCCAATTGCCTGAATTTCCATGTATACACTGCAGAGTTTATAAAAATATGATTGACAAGGATAATTATATAACTGACCGGGAACTGGCCGAGGCGCGTGAGCGGGTTATTTGGCATATTTCGACGTGATGGCGTTCCCATCGACATCGACAGCCTGAGCGACATGCAGCGAGCAATGGCCTATTGGGGGCCAGATGGTTATACACTCTGGAGCTCTGGCATGCTGGGTTTTGGCCATTTAGCGCTGCATAATACTCCAGAATCACTCCATGATTCACAGCCATTGAGTAATAATGATAACAGTCTAGTATTGACCTGCAGCGCCCGGATTGATAACCGGGAGGACTTGTACAACCACTTAAATATCCCTGCAAGTTTGAAATTAGAAACCCCGGACAGCGTTTTGATCCTGAAAGCCTATGAAAAGTGGGGCCGTTCTTGTGTAACCCGCCTGCTAGGCGACTGGGCTCTTGCGCTTTGGGATAAACACCGGCAAGAATTATTCATCGCCCGAGACCATAATGGCATCAGCGGGTTGTTCTACTATGTTGATGCCAGGTTTTTTGCTTTTGCCTCCAGCATAAAAGGCTTATTGTCGTTAAGCGAGGTCCCGAGACGTCTAAACGAACATCGTCTGGCGCAAATACTGGTTATCTATCCTGATCCGCGGGAAAACAAATACTCTCAGTTGTATAAGGATATCCAAATCCTGCCGCCAGCCCACAGCTTGAAAGTTACGGCAGATGATTTGGATTTGATTGAATACTGGCGCCTGGAAGATACGCCAATAACACGCCTCGGTTCAGATGAAGAATATGTGGAGGCTTTCCTTGAACGATATGGCGAGGCAGTACGCTGCCGCTTGAGAAGCAACCAGAAGATCGGCGTTTCCCTGAGCGGTGGATTTGATTCCGGTTCGGTTTTAGCACTGGCAGGCAGAGCAGCCAAAGGCGATAACCGCCGTTTAACTGCATTTACTTCTACCACTGTGTATGACACCCAAAAGACATTCCACGGTTCCAGGATCGGTGATGAGTGGACCTTAGCTCATTCAGTCGTGAAAATGTTAGATCATGTGGACCACCTGGCGGTTAATGCAAAAGAAGTATCACCGCTCAGGGGATACAAAGGTTCCTAGATCTGCATGAACAAGCCAGCCATGCAGCAGCTAACTTCTATTGGATATATGCTTTGTATACTCTAGCCCAACAGCAAAGCGTTGGAGTTATGCTGAACGGTCAGCGAGGAAATGCCACCATTTCCTGGAATGGCGGAAGCTACCCTTTTATAATATCTATATGTTCCGGGAAATTCGCTGCAAGCTGGAAATTATAAGAGAATGGAAGGCTACTCATCAGGTTTCCTGGGCCAAGGCGGTCAAGAGCCAGATGCTAAGTCCATGGTTGCCTTACTTGAGATATATTCGTTCTTTTCTCACCCAGCAAAGAGAACCCTGGTCGGATTATTCCGCTATCCACCCAAACTTTGCACGCCGCTTGAACATACTACCGTTTGTCCGCCAGGCACAAAAAGCTTCTGCATTGGAAGATTGGGCGATCCAGAAGCGGAACACTACGCGATTTACGATGCCCGCGGACATGGATTGGCGCAGTCGCGCAAGGGAGTGGAGCAGGCTACGGTTTGGAAATACGTGATCCCACCATAGACCAGCGCGTGCTAGAAATTTGCTTCAGCATTCCAGTAGACCAATATCGCCGGGCAGGAGAAGACCGGTGGTTGATCCGCCGCGCAATGCAGGGAATGCTACCGCCGCAGTTGCTTTCAAATCAACTGCGCGGACTACAGGCAGCGGACGTCGCCTGGAGGGCAGCAGCCCATCCAGACGAGATGGAGACTACACTGAGACGATTAGAACGCTCCCCGATGGTTAGCGATTATCTAAACCTGCCAAAAATGAGGTGGGTCTGGCGGTCAATCCAAGGTTCGTAAACGCGAAAAACACTTATCAATGCGGCAATATTCTTTTGAGAGGTACCATGGCGGGTTTATTCTTGCTTCGTTTTTACGGAGAAGAAAACGACTGAAAACACATATTCATGAAATTTTTAATCAAACCGCTGAGATTTCCTTCGGCTGGGGAAAAAATTAAGGTATACCATCACTTCAATGGGAGAATTGGAGCATTTGATAATTTCTTATGCCGTACAACAACCTTATTACCAAATACACTTCCACATTTATTCCACTCGCATATGGAAGCAGAGCTAATTATCTCTTTGAGCGGAAATCTTGAGATATTTATCAGCAATTCACCGCAAAATCAAATTCATAATTCCTTTCTGATTGGACCCGGATCATTTGTGTACCATTCACCTTCCCAAATTCACACCTTACGCTGCATTGGGCTAGAAGCAGCCCAATACTTATTTTTTAAGTGGAATCGAAAAGAAAGTCAGTCCGTTAACGAGCGAGGAACTATTATAAAAAGCGGGGATACGCTGGGCAGCGATTCTATAGAAATGTCCAACGGCTTCCAAAAAATGCTCATAGATGGATTTACCCAACACACATTTGGATCAATAAAGGCTCATTTGAGTTGTTTGGAACCCAATTCAGGTTACCAGGAAGAATCGAAATAACTGCGATAATATTGTCATACTGCTGGAAGGTGGATTGGAGATATTAAATGTCCCTATAACGCGCCAGCTTTTATATTCTTTGCTTCAGGAATACCCCATAAATTTACTAATGTTGGTTCAATTCCAGCCAGATATTATGTATTTGAATTCCTCGAATAGAAATATCCCAAGAGTCGAGATAGATATTCTCATTTCCAATAAAATCACCTTGCTCAGAAAATTTTTTTAATAAACCGGGTGGTTTGATTCTCTCTGATGTCCCAAAATTGCACATGATATCCCCTTTATACCAGTCAACAGCTGGGGTGTAATCCCTCAAACCGGATTACAATAATGGTCAATCGCATTAAGAGCGAAGTTTCTTATGATCACTACAAGCGCTGATCGTATTGAAGCCTGTTCCATCTGCCAGCTTGAATGCCCGATCTGCCCACCTTTTCAGAGAAAAACGAGGCTGTAGATAGGCGCAGAACGCTCTCGTTCTAAAAATTCAAACGGTTTATTGAGGCAAATCCAACAATTCGTTCGGTTGGTTAAATGAATTTCTTGATCAAACCCATAACCCTTTCCCCGGTCGAAGGACAATCGAACAACTGGCAGATATTCCATCTATTCAATGGAAAGATTGGATCATTTGATTTTTTCTCCAGCCATACCTCAACCTTACAACCAAATACCCTGCCCTCATAAATTCCACTCGCATATTGAAGAGGAGTTGATTATCCCCCTGCGAGGAAATTTAGAGATATTGACCAGCAATTCGACGGCAAACCAAATCCGTAATGGTTATCTGCTTCAACCTGGTTCGTTTGTGTATCATTCACCTGGTCAATTTCACACCTTACGCTGCTGTGGCTCAGGTCCTATCCAATATTTGATATTTAAGTGGCGATGGAGGACCAGCCATGAACTAAATAAACATGGAACTTATTTCTGGGATGAGAATGGCCGGGATAAAACTTACAGGAAGATATCAGATGGCTTCAGGTTATTGTCAATAAATGGTTTAAACGACCATACCAAGGGCGCTCTTCGGGCCCATTTAAGCTGTTCTCGAACCAGGAGCAGGTTACAAAATGCATCGAGACAATTACGACATTATTGCTGTGCTGTTGGTAGGCGAGTTGGAAACATTCAATCTCTCCATCAGCGCACCAGCATTTATATTCTTCGCATCAGAAACCCCACACCGTTTTTTTTAACCCTGGCATACTGACAGCTGAATATTTAGTATTTGAATTCCACTAACTATAATTTAATTAGTAAGATTAGGATTCATGTTTAATTCGAATGGGACTACACCGATCTGGAAAATTTGAGGGGAAGATATATCGGGACTTGTGTCTGTCACTTTCCGACCGTGCTGACCAGGTGGAATGGGGCAATTTTAATTCAGATGACTGGTACAACTTATATCAAACTGCCAGGGAAGAAAGAGTTGCCCCTCTGCTGTACTGGACGTTGAAAAACGCCAGAACTGATTTAAATCTGCCTGTTCCCGATGAATTTCTTGCAGGATTACGAACCCAATACTTCGACACATGGGCGCGAAATACGTCCTATTATCAAGAACTCAAGTCCATCCTGGAAAAATTGGAATATGCCGGTATAGAAGTGGTTGTTCTGAAAGGCGCTGCACTAGCGGCCAACGTATACCCTGATCTTGGATTGAGACCGATGAGAGATCTTGACATCCTTGTGCGTGAAACGCAAATATCAGACGCCACGAACCTGGCTCGTTCAATGGAATACATAGAGCATTTTCCAAGTACAAGACCGGAGGTAGAAGAATTAATAAGCTACCATGTTTCATTGAAGAGAAATGGCGGCCAGAAATCGTTCTTGGAAATCCACACTTCTTTGATCGGCGGTGGAGCCATCATATATTCTGTTTCAATGGACTGGTTCTGGGACCAAATTGAACCTTTCTCGTGGGAGTACAGAGAATCGGAAGTGAAAATAAGAGGATAGCATTTAGCAACGCACACCAATTTAAACCCACTGCACAATTGATATACCTATGCGCCCATGCGATGCTGCAGCACGGTTCCGGGGAAACGTCATTGATCTGGTTGTACGATATTCACAAGCTGGCCCTTCAGAAGGGTGAGAAGATTGACTGGAATTTAGTTATTACTCAAGCAAAAGTATTCAAATGGTCCGCTGCAGTGTACGGCGCTTTGACCCAAATACAATATATATTCAATACACCAATACCGCTCGTTGTCCTTACAGATTTAAAAGATACTGAAGATGGAAAAATTAACAGATTGGTTGAAATCAAGTCCATCCCAACAAAAACACGCACGATTGAAGAAGGAAAAAAGCTAGCGGCTATGAATTGGCATGATCGCTTTAAATTTGCGGCCGCACTCCTTTTTCCCAGTCCAGATTATATCCGTTGGCGCTATAAACCAAAGCACTCCTGGGCCTTATCTTTTTGCTATTTGATCCGCTGGAAAGATATTCTCCTGGACGGTTTAAAGACAATCATTTTTATCATTCGATTTAAAACAAAATAAAATACACAATCCCGGTTTTTTTGAAAAAATATTCAAGACCTATCCACAATGCGGGCCAAAAAGTTCGGTGAATAAATTCAATTTGGCCAATCCGAGTACAGACAAATCAACTCCCCCCAGAGATAACCTTTTCGTGGTTAAATAACCCATGGCAATTAAAGAGCATCCTGTTGATAAAATCAGCGGTAGTGATCCTGGTCCCAGAGGCTGAAGCCCTGGTGAGCTCTTTTAGAAAATCCTACGACCCATCCGCAGAGATGGGCATGCCAGCTCACATAACAATCAACTATCCATTCCACGCATACAGACCAGACAAATCATCTGTCATCGATATTTTTAAGACCCTATTTTCAAAATTCTCACCTTTTAATTATTTCCTTGAGGATATGAAGCGTTTTCCGGGTGTGCTCTATCTTGCCCCTGAACCAGACGAACCTTTCAGACAATTGATCCAAGCTGTCGTTGACTGTTTTCCAAATTCTCAACCATATGGCGGCACATTCGACAAAATCTTTCCACACCTGACAATTGCAGAGGTAAACGAAGAAAGGCGGCTTGACAGCATTTGTGAGGAATTCTCAGCTTATTCGAAAGAGCGATTGCCAATCTTCA
>CAVWDI010000040.1:0-27752 GCA_963753725.1 uncultured Chloroflexia bacterium
TCAGAGTGACAGGATTTGTACACCCAGAAACTACAGTCTCCAATCAGAGTGACAAAAGTAATTCGTCAATCATGATTGATCGCCTTCCTGCGCTTCACCATCACCACCTTCACACAAATGCGGCAGGTTAAACTGTCACACTCCTCGGTGGTTAATCTCGGTAGACACGGTTGTTTTTCACCCATTCAACCACCTCCTCCAGCGGCTGCGGGGCGACCTGCCATTCGATAATCTTCCCATCATTACCAGCGCTGAAGGCGTATTTTCCATCTTCACTGATCTCAACATCCATGATGACAGCGTCATGTTCCTGGAACCTGCGCAGCGGGCTCCGGTTTCTATATCCCAAAGGATAAGCTCGCCTTCGAAGCCGACCGAAACTGCCCTTTCCCCATCCGGGCTGATTTCGACATCCATTATCCCCCCCTGGTTGCCAGTGAAAGCGTGCAGCACTTCCCCCGTATCCAGTATCGCGTAAGAACATGGTGCCGTCGGCTGCGGCGGTCAGCAAGCGCTGCTCATCCGGGTGCAGGGCAAAACTGAAGATGGCGTCGCCATGCTCGTCGCCTACAAATTCTGATACGATTTCGCCAGACTTTACGTCGAATACTTTAACCCTGTTCTGGAATCCCCTCCAGGGCGATTACCTTCTGGCTGTCGCTGGTGTAATCCAGCGTAAGATAATCGCCGACTTTTTCTTCCAGCAGGTGGATCATCTCACCGGTCTGCGCATCCCAAAGCACAAGGCTGCCGGCTTCATCACAGCAGCCAGTTGCCAGAATGGACCCGGTCAGGATGGTCTTTCCATCTGGGCTGAACTTGATCCGATAGACGTAATAGTTGCCGGTAGAATCCGGGTCAGGTTCGAATAAGTGCGGACTGGTGTCCAGCTGCAGGTGCTCCACCTCATTTTCCAGGTCCCAGATTACCAGTCCGTTTTTTCCGGTACCCATACCGAAGTCTGCGGAAACAATGCCAATGTATGCTCCATCGGGGCTGAAATCTACATCGTAGGCGGGAGCTGGCAGACCGGTAATCGTTTTTAGCTTCTGTCCGGTCTCCAGATCCCAGATCACGACCTGGCTATCCTCATGCCCACTGACCAGCTGGCTTCCATCCGGACTGATGTCAAGACCGTACGCAGGCAGATCCTCATTGGTCCACTCTCTAACCACACCCTGGCGGGTCAGGTCCCACTGGCGAACCGTGCCGTCGGTGTGCGCCACAATGACCGAATTTTCATCCGGGCTGATTGATGTAGCGGTAGTGTAATGACCTTCAATTGTGTTATCGAAGGGTTGGATAGGGCTCCAGTGCTCTTTATCCCAAAGGAACCAGCGTGAGGAGGTGAAATTGGTGAAAGAAGCCAGTTCCCCTGAGGGGCTGTGAGAAAGACCCTGGACGGTCCCGAAATAATCGTCGCTTTTTAACTCTGCACCTGTTTCAACATCCCATACTCGCCAGTCGAATGAAGTGACCCCATAGATTGAGCGCCCGTCCGGGTTGTATGAAAGGTACCACACCATATCTAAATCCTCAACCTCAAACTGCTTAACTTGTTCCCCACTATCCACGTCCCAGATGCGAATCACCGCCGGAGATTCCTCTCCGGTGACAATAAACGTTCCATCCGGGCTGAAGGCAGCGCTGTGCATTTTGCCCTCTGTGCCAGAGAGACGCTGCACTTCATCGCCGGAACTTAACTCCCAAACGACAATTTCCGAGCTGCCGTCACCCTTCGATTGAGTTTCAGCAATGTACACCCCATCGGGACTTATGCCCAAGGTGTCGTTGTATCCTGGGAGTTGCTAAATTTTTTCACCAGTTGCCGCGTCCCAAAATTGAGTTACCTCTTCATATTGATCAGCCCGTTCAACAGATCCAGTGATAATGGTTTTACCATCAGGAGTGAAGCCCACGGTTCTTATTCCATAGTTAGCACCAAGCAGCAGGTCATCTACCGGTTCCAGCTGATACGCTTTAATGCGCCAAATCTCCTGGCCGTTTTCTAGGTCCCACAACACTAAGCCGCCAAGGTTGGAGGCGGAAGCGATATAACGCCCATCAGGGCTGAAGGCGACTGCTGAACTCCACTCGCCTTCGCCATACCATTCATACATGGCTGTGCA
Organism: uncultured Chloroflexia bacterium; assembly: GCA_963753725.1. GTDB lineage: Bacteria > Chloroflexota > Anaerolineae > Anaerolineales > UBA4823 > CAVWDI01. The sequence continues at coordinate 2,130 of CAVWDI010000040.1, forward strand.
GCCCGGTGAGTAAGCCAGGTCAGACAGCGTTTGGCGGGCTTTATCCGGGGGATCGTCGATCGAGACAGCTTCCATTGCCAGGTGAAGGGCAGCATCGGTGTGACCGGCGTCGTATTCATCACGGGCGTTGGCAGCCAGGACCAGGCTGCGGCTTACTTCGGCTTCACGCTGCGCGGTAATGCTGGCCTGGTCGAGCGCGCTGCCAATTCATCCAGGCTAACCCTGCTAATAATAGCGCCACCACCAACCCGCCCGCCAGACCGACGGTAATGCGCTGCCTGCGTCGGTCACGTTCCACCTGACGCTGAGCCTGGAAGGCGCTGCTGGTAGCGATAAATTCGCTCTCCGCAGCGCTGACCTCGTCCCCACGATCAGCCTCCCAGCCGATAGCTTCGGCCAGGGGCACGCCGCGCAGCAAAGCGCCCTGATCGCGATCCGATTCCTCATAGGCGATTATGGAAGCTCTCAGGCGCTCCTGCCAGGTGCGGAAAGCGCGGTCGGATTCGATCCATTCCCGCAGCTTATCCCAGCGCTGGATCAAAGCCTCATGCACCACCTCGACCATCTCCACGCCGGCGGGGTCGCGCCCGGTCACCACCAGGCGCTTGTTTGCCAGATGCTGCACCAGGTCCCAGTTATATTCCCCGATCTCCACTTTGGAAGCCACACGGCGGGTATCTTCAGTGCCTACACCGGGGCGAACCAGCTGTACGAAAATTTTTCGAGCGGCATCTTGATGGTCTTTGTCTAATGCAGCGTATACCTGGTCGGCATAACTTGCCAGGGCTCCGTCCACCCGTCCGATCTCCTCGTAGCCGGCGTGGGTCATCCAGCCGTAATTCTTTTCATCCCACAGCAGGGTCAGGGCAAACTCCAGCAGGGGTAGATTGCCGGGTTCCTGACCGACGTCGTCCAGCAAGCGCTCCACCAGACCCGCTTCGAAAGCCGCGCCTTGTTGTTCAGCCGGTTTTTCGATTGCCACGCGCAGTTCGTCTTCGTTCATGGGTCCTAATATCAGGGAGGCATCCTGCAGGGCATCTGCGAAGGGGCGGTAGGTCAAAGCCTGGCCCATGAAGTCAGCCCGCATAGTTAAAAGCAGTACCAGCGGGGAGTCCGGTTCCATTCCGTCTGTGGAAGCCGCTTGCAGCAGCACATCCAGGTAGCGCCGGCGCGTATCCGCATCCGGGCACAGGGTGTACAGCTCTTCGAACTGGTCGATCACCAGCAGCAGGCGGTTGGAAGCGGGATTTGTTTCCAGAACCTGTTTGACAACATTGACCAGCGGCAGCTCTAACTCCTCAATATAGAGAGCCATTTTACTGCTCTGCTCCAGGATTTCGCCCTCACTCAAGCCGGGTTCCAGAGCAGGCATAATGGCTGAAGTCAGGGATTGGAATGGCTGCTCCCCGGGACGCAGCTGCAAAATATCCCAGCCGTCTGTGCCCCGCAGGCGCGGCAATAGACCGGCAAATACAGTGGAAGACTTGCCTGAACCGGATGATCCCACAATGACCGCCACCAGCGGTTTGTCCACCACCGCCCTGTACAGGTCCTCAGTGAATTCTTCGCGTCCGTAGAAGAAGGGGGCGTCCTGCTCGCGGAAAGCTGCCAGGCCGCGGTAGGGACATTCACCGACCAGCACTTTGACCTCAGGCTCAATTCCGGGCACATCGGGGATACCGGGCGGGCGTTCGCCCTTTAGTAGGGCTTGGTAGACTTGCTGGACCTCTTCAGAGGGTTCCAGCCCCAATTCTTCTTCCAATGTCTGGCGGCAGGTCTCGTACTGTGAAAGGGCTACGGCGCGTTTGCCGCTGCAGGCCAGCAGCAGCATCATCTGGCGGTGGGCGTTCTCATCCAGTGGATCCATCACCAGCAGCCGGGCAGCGTTCTTGATCCCCGAACGGAAGGCGCCTCTCCGCAGATCAAATGCCACCAAATCATTTAACCCTTCCAGCACCCTTCGCTCCACACGTTCACGTTCAAGATACATCCAGTCCTCAAAACCACACGCTTCGCGGATGAAGAACCCTTCCAGGAAAGGTCCGTGGTAAAGGTTGACACCTTCGGTGACCAAACCGCTATCCAGTTTCGTATCCAGTTCGTGCACATCCAGCCTGATGTCCGCATCCGGGTTGACGGCGGCTGTCTCACAGCGTGATATCCAAGAAATCCCCCAGTTCCTTGCGAAGGCTGGCCAGGGCTGTGCGCAGGTTGCCCATGGCGCGCTCCTGGGTTCGTTCTTCCCAGAAAAACTCGCCCAAAATTTCACGCGGGTGGATGCGGGCTGTGCAGGCTAAATAAACCAGGATGGCTTCCGTTTTGCGCGATACAAGGCTGGTTACCGGCTGGCCATCTAATTTGATGAATAACCCGCCCAAAGTGTTGATCTGCAGTGTGCTGGACATATAATCCCTCCTTAATATAAAACAGCCGCGTTCGATGGGTCAGCGGCTGTGGTGCAGGTGTCCTTGGTCCCGAATGGATTAGCTATCCGGTTCCGCTATTGAATTAAAGTGGATTTATTGTGATATTAGTCACATTAATTATACACAATTTTACGATTCCTGAGCAATTCCATAACGATGATTTGTTAGGATGCAGCTAGGAAAGCGAATTAAAGGACAAAGATGGATCAAACCAGCGCTAAATTATCGAACCCTACTACCAAGCCAAAGGAGGTCACAATGTTAGGACCCATTCCAAGCCGTGATTTTGGGAAAGCTCGTATGGCCAAATACCAGAAAGAAGCCCGGGAAAGGCGCGTGCGTGCAGTTTCGCACCCCTTCCGTCACTCACAGGATCAGATGGAAGCTCTCATCGATTTGGAAATTCGCGCTATCTTTTCGGAAATCCCAGTGGAGGATAAAGGATTACCCGCTGCGCTACTGTTTCCAGGACAACCAGGAGATCGATATCCCGTCCTATTATGTGGAAATCATTGGATGGAGAGCAATGATCGGTTTCGGAGACTCCAGGGAGCAGGCATACCAATACCTATCAAGGAAACTTGAGGAGAGAAGCCTGACATTCGGTTTCCTGCCGCGGCCGGGTACTACGGTCTCGATGGATAGCAAAGAGACTGATGAAGCGCTAAGCCGGATGATTAAAGGCGCTTTCACTGCGAACTTGTCTGATTCTGAAATCGCCAGTATGGCGGAGTTTCTCAAGCAGTTGGAGGAAACTGGGTAGGTTGGGATATCATAAAATTAAGATGTCATTCCGAACGCAATCCCGATGGTTTTACGAGATGGAGAGAGAATCCCTGATGGGTAACTATAATCGTTTATTTGGCGGGTGTAGATTGTGTAGGCTTGATAATATTCGTTTGAATTATCTCCTTCCCGCATAAAACTAAAAAAAAGTCGCGCATCAGGGATCCCTCCTCCGTCCCAGAAAAACACGGGGATAATTATCGGGATGACGAGGTAGATATGTCATTAGACCGAAGTGGAGAAATCCCTGTATTGTGGAAAAGGAAAAGAATTGGGCTAGTGGTGAATGAGTTAGGAGTTGATATATTCGTTTAGAAAAAATTTTTCTCACCAAAGAAAAATCTAATAATTGCCGCATATTAGGGTCTCTCATAAGTTCGAGATTGTAAATCCCTCGACAAGATTTCGAAAAATATTCGGGATGGCTTCGCATCAGGATGACATTTCTTTATTAGACCAACCCCTAAATTATCTAACCACGATCGACGAATGCGGACCGTACGGTTTTGCTTCCACAATCTGATCCCCTTTCGTCATGCCCCCGATGTAATTGCCCTCTTCCGCATATACTTCCCAGCCGCTGAGCACAAACGGCACGCTGCCGTCTGCAGGCAGCCACTCGCCATTGTATTTGCGGGCGATATGCACATGTGTGCCGGTGTTGTGACCGCGTTCGCAGGAGGGGTGTCCCAATTGGTCGTCGGTATCAACCAAAACGCCAGCGGGTGTTTGACCTTCGTCCGCCAGATGTAAGTACACGATATTCCAACCGCTCCCTTCGAATTCATCCCCATCCAGGTCGATCGTCAGTACGTTGTAGGCCGAGCGCACCACGTCCCCGGCTGCAGAGGCTGTCACCCAGGCTTTAGAAACCTGGCAGGCCAGTTCTCCGGTTACTGGGGCAAAATCCAATGCGCCGCGCGGGCTGCCCACGTTCCAGGAATAGTGCGGTCCGCCGGTCAAACTCCAGCGTTCACCTTTATTAAACGGCAGTTCCAGTTCGGGCTGTGCAAGGTCGCCCGGCAGCAGCGGTTCTACCCTGGCTGCCCGCTCCCAACCGCCGGGAAACATGCTTTCATATAGTCCTAAAAATCCACCTGTGCCGTTACCGTAAAGAGCAGCCTGCCATTCACCGGGATAGGTTAACAATGCGTACAGCAGTTGGACGCCTATCGAGCCGGCATTCAGCTCCGGATTGATGCGCAGGCGGCTTTTGTCTTTAAATTTGAGTTCCTTGACCACACCGGAGCGGCCGCTGTAATAACCTTTGTTGATCTGCGTGGCGGCTATGGCGAGTTCCTGGTACAGACCTTTCTTCCCCGAGACATGCAGACCGAGCGGATAGGTTTTATCGACTGGTTCGGGCGATATATCCAGCACCCATCCGGATTGGTCTTCCAGAACCGCCAGCAGCAGCCTGGGGTTGACCGATGTTTCGACGGCCACCCGCTCAACGATCTCAGCGCCGGTCAGCCATTCATCGTAAACATGTTCGTCGAAACGGCTGAGATATCCTCCGGCTGATGATACGTAGTCATCAACGGAGAAATCCAATACGGAAGGTGAATATACCACTTCGCTGTCGGGCAAGAGCGGTTGGTTGATGGATGTGTCGCCCAATGTGTTGGGGATGGTTAGAACCAGGCCAGGCGGCAGCAAGCCATCCGATTTAATGTTATCTGCGGCGCTAATCCTTTCCGGGTTAACGGCGAAGCGCTCGGCGATATATTCAAGGGTATCCCCGGATTGGATGAGGTAAGTGAATTCCGCAGAGGTATCATCCTCGGGTGAGTTCATGGCAATCGAAAACTCTGGTATTTCGGTGGGGAATATTTGCTCAGTTTCAGTGCTGGGTACCTCAGGTTCTGTAGGGGGAGGTTCTGTTTTTTGAACAGGTTCTTCAGTTTCGGTTGTGGTAAAAATTGGGGTCGGTTCAATGGGTTGGGGAGTGAAGGTACTTACTGCGGGAGGTCCACTTTCTGCGGCGCGAGTTAAGGTTGCAGCCACGATTGTTTTTAGCAGAGAGCTGTCTAAGTCAGGTTCTGAACTGCCGTAACCCGGGACTCTGCATGCAATGGAAACAATTCCCAACATGATGGTGAATAAAAAAATTGATTTGTATCTCATAAAGATCTGTATGATTGCTTAATAATTGGTCCAATTTTACCAGTGGATGAAGATTAACTTCCACGGGTTTCACCCTTATTCGCACCACCTAGAAAGGATGCTCAACTGCCTTACGGAGAGGCTATATTAAAATGAAGGAACAAATATTTATAGGAAGGGGAATTAAATTCCTATATTATCCCCCAGGCTATCGTCAGGTTTTCCAAGTGTCAACCGCTATCATTTGTATCGAGGTCCATATTCGGCCACTTTTCCAACCCAACTTGTTTTTCGGTTGTCTTAAAGCCGAGCAATTCGTATAACCGGGCTGCGTTCGAAGCTTGTTCGGCAACAATAACCAGGGTGTGCAGGTTGTAATTCGTCATAGATAGACGGCCAGCGCTGTAGACCAGCGTTCCAGCAATCCCCTGACGCCGGTAATCGGGATGTGTCTGAACGGTCTGGTAGCGGGCAAGACCTTTATCATGGAAAAGACCCAGATCGGCGACTAGCTGCTGGTCGACAAATGCTCCATACCAATCACCGAGACCGACCGCGACCATTTTCTGGTAGCGTTCCATTTGCTGCTTTCTGTATTCTCGATATTCGTCTTTTTCAAACTCTGGTTCTCTGCATATAACCTGATTTTCAACAGCCTGCTGCCATTCGGATTCGGTTTGCAAAGCTCGGATGTTCACCAGGTCAGATGGTTTGGAAGGGCTGCGAGGTTCACTGCTGGTTAAAACGACTTCACGAGCCCGACGAAATCCAGCCTGCAGGAAGGGCTGGATAACACCTTCTTCTCCCTCAGGCGAATCCCAGCCGATGACCTGGTGCTGCGTTTTGGGAGGTGACCCAATTTCCAGGGCAAACAAATCTCGCCATTTGATGTAATCACCACCCTGGGGTGGATGGGAAAAGAGCAGGAAATTACCCCAATAAAATCCGGGATTGGTGGGCGTTCGGATTACGAGGTAGCTCCCGCGGTCGATGATTTCCCCATCAAAGGCGTGGAATATCAGATCGGTGCGATACCCTAATGACTTGATGTTCATGGCTGTCCTTAATTATGTTAATTGAATTTTGTTGAAAACTAAGATGGTAAAGAAAAAACAAGATTATCAGCTTTGACCTATTATACAAAGGATTTGGGTGTGATAAATATGAATACAATGATGATTTTGCCTATGAATGAATTCACGGTATAGAAAATCTAATCCGATAAATCGGATTCAACGGATGAATGTGTTTCAACACATTTCTGTTGGCAGACCTTAAATTCATCTGGGGAGCGAACCGTGTCCGGACTATCACAAATCCCTGCGAAGAACTATTGTTAAATGAAGGAACACGAGTTTATAAGAAGGGAAAATCTTAATAACATATATTTTGTTACGTGTGAATATTATCAAACTTGAATTCTGATGGAAGATACAAAACCATTCGCCTTAGTTATAATTGGAATTACGGTTAGCATTGTTGAAAAGTCATCATCAGGAGGAAAAATTTATGCAAGCAGGCATGGTAGGTCTTGGAAATTTTGGAACCGCAGTCGGGAACCTGATCGCTGGGAACGGGTATCCAGTTCTAGGTTGGGAACATGATCCCACTGTTCCCGAAGAGGTCAACAACCTACACAGGAACACAAAATATTTACCCGGGATCGATCTAAATAATAATCTATCTGCTACGGGTGATCTGGAGCAGGTATTCCAGTCCAGCGATATTATATTTGTGGCGATCCCCTCCGCGTTCATCCAGCCCACACTCACGCCGGTGCGTGATCTGGCGCGTGAGGATGCTATCATGGTGAACCTGGCGAAAGGTATTGACAGCCAAAGCGGGCTTACCGCATTTCAGACAATCTCGTGTGTGTTCCCGGACAAAAGAAAAGTGACCCTATCCGGACCTTCGATCGCTAATGAGTTTGCCCGCGGAGAACCAACTACCGTTGTCATTGCTGGGAAGAGTAAAGACGATTTGCTGGCAGTTGCTCACCTGCTGGACAATGATTTCTTCCGCACCCGCTTTTCGGACGACGCCATCGGGGTGGAGTTGGGCGGTATCCTTAAGAACATTTACACCATTGGGTTGGGATTATTCGATGGCAAGTCGATTACCAGCGTTAACTTCCGTTCGGTTTACCTGACCATCAGCCTGGAAGAGATCGCCCGCATCGGCATGAGCATGGGCGCCCAATTGGATACCTTCCTGTACGTTTCGGGCATGGGGGATTTGCTGGCCACTTCGATGAGTGAACACAGCCATAACAGAAAACTGGGCGAGTACCTGGCACAGGGTCTTTCGCTATCGGAAATTCGAAAGCGGATGGGGGTGCTTCCGGAAGGATACAATACCTTAAAGACCGTGCTGTATATCGCCGAGAAACTGCATGTCTCGATGCCGCTGGCGAAAGGACTTTGGGATGTGATCAACGGCAGGTATTCAGCGGAGAAATTTATTTTTTCATTTATCAAGGATTTTGTGGAGTAGGATCCGAATTATCCAGTAGATATCCCAGGCATAAGGCAGCACAAACGCCATAAACATTTAATGTATAATTATCGAATAATTTTGTGACGTACGTCACTTACAGTTCAGGGGGCAATTTATGTATAAAGTAGGCATGTGTCAGCGCTTTGCGGCACGCCGGTAATCGTAAAATTTCCATCATTTCCATCCGCCTGATTCGTGGGCTTGAGAGAGGAACTATATGGCTGAACAAACACCCATCGTTGAAATGAAAGACATTCAAAAAAACTTCGGGGCTGTACGTGCCTTGCGGGGTGTCGATTTGTCCCTGTATCCAAATGAAGTTTTGGGATTGGTAGGCGATAATGCGGCCGGTAAATCAACTTTAATGAAAGTGTTGAGCGGTGCCTATATCCCCGACCAGGGACAGATCCGCATTAATGGTGAAGTCGCCGATATCCACAGCCCCCAGGATTCGCGCAACCTGGGCATCGAGATGGTATACCAGGATTTTATGCTGGCGGATAATCTGGATGTCGCCAGCAATGTTTTCCTAGGTCATGAGGCCGTGCGCTGGAAGATAGGCCCACTGAAGATATTGAATAAGGCGCTCATGGAAAGTGAGACGCGTGAATTGATCGACCGGCTCAAGATAGATATCTCCTCCGTGCGCTTGAAAGTGCAGAATCTATCCGGCGGGCAGCGCCAGACAGTGGCGATTGGAAGAGCGACCGCCTTTGAGGCGCGTGTAATTATCATGGACGAACCAACCGCCGCATTGAGTGTGGCTGCCATCGACAAAGTAATCGACCTGATTAACCAACTGAAGGCACAGGGGGCATCGATTATTATCATCAGCCACCGCCTGGAGGATATATTCCGCTGCGGCGACCGGGTGATGGTTCTTAGACATGGCCGAAAAGTGGGCGATTTAACGATCAAGGGTGAGATGCATGACTATCGTGAAGAAATAGTGGCCTACATGGTAGGCGCCCGCGAAGATTCCAGAACCGAAGGACAAGGTGTCTAGAATTAATCCAGAGAGCCATATTTCACGGTCTATTAGGAATAAGGAGAAGCAGGCATGAATGATGATGCCGGAACAACTGCACAAGAAGGACAGGCCGTACCAGCCCCATCGAATTCCTCTTCGAATGGAGATGATTTTAATTCAAAGCTGCGAGCATTTTTTGGACGCCAGGAAGTTGGGCTGATTATCATCCTGTTTGCCATGGGCGCCTTCCTGACCTGGCGAACGGATACATTCCTGACCGCTCGCAATATCTTCAATAACCTGCTCTTTTTCTCCTGGATAGCAATCGCTGCTTTTGGCGAAACCCTGGTCGTATTAACTGCGGGGATCGACCTGTCGGTTGGTTCCGTGATGGCATTTGCAGGTCTTGCGGCTGCCTGGTTGTTGACTTACCCGCCTCTGGTCGAAGCGCTGCCTGAATTACCGCTGGTTGTTATCGCGGTCTTCGGCGCATTATTTGCTGGTTGGTTGGTGGGTTGGACAAACGGGAAACTGATCACGATCTTCAACCTACCGCCCTTTATCGCCTCGTTGGGAATGCTGAGTATTGCGCGCGGCATTACGTTTGGCGTTATGGGTGGTTGGCCGATACGAGATCTTCCGGAGACTTTTAAACAGATCGGTCAATACAACGTTAATATCTTTCAATGGGAGATTCCGCTGCCCATTTTAATCATGCTGGCAGTCGCTGTCGTGGTGGCGGTGTTCCTCAGCGAGACTGTGCGCGGGCGTCACATTTATGCTATCGGTGGAAATGAAGAGGCGGTGCGTGTTTCGGGCGCTGATCCGAAAAAGATTAAGATGCTTGTTTATACCGCCTGCGCTGTTCTGGCTGCCCTGGCGGGTTTGGTGATGACTGCCAGGTTGGGAGTGGCAGCGCCGGATGCGGCGCGCGGCTACGAGCTGGACATCATCGCCGCGGTTGTGATCGGCGGCACCAGCCTGTTCGGTGGGGCAGGCACCATCCTGGGCACTTTGATCGGCGCAGCCATTATGCAGGTGCTGCGCAATGGTCTGGTCCTGCTCGGCTTCCCTGCATACTGGCAGCCGGCGGCTATCGGCGCGGTGATTATCTTAGCGGTGATTTTTGATTACTGGCGCAAAGGTCGGGTGGAAGCATAGGGATCGCAATCTGAATCATATGGGGACTGCTTCGCCAAAAACGCTCCTAAAAATAAGGGCCTATAACTCGCAGATATTTACCCGTCGAGTGGGGGACTGCTTCGTAAAAATCACCCCTGAAAAACAGGGACTAAAGCTCGCAGATTTTGTCAATTGGATTCTTTGCGAAGGAGCGATCCCCTGTCCACATTAGATAACGTAAGCGTAAAGTACCGCTTCGTCGCAGAAAAGCCGCAATGTATATGCGACTGAAGTAATCCCCCTCACACAAAACGGAGACTGCTTCCTCTAATACCCTGACGGGTACGCTTTGCGGAGAGGTGCTGCGCGGCCCTAAAGGACGCTCCGCGGCATATGCAGAGCATACGTCCCTAAAAACCAGGGACTATAGCGCGCAGATATTGACGATTACTTCCCTTTAAGGCTCTTAGCTAATTCAGTCGGGAACAGCGGGTTGGGGATGTCGACCGAGATGTGGCGGTATACTTCATCTCCCAAAATCTTCCAGACAATGGGTGTGCCGCGTGGGATCAGATATAAGCACGGGGCTTCGACCTGGACGGTAATTTCCTCTTCCCAGGCAGGCGGCTGGTAGTATGTAATCTCGGCTTTCCCCTTGGTCACAAAATCGAGCTGGTCTACCCATGTAGTCCAGCGGTACTCGAAACCCGGGAAAAAGTCCTCGTATACCAGCTGGCAGGGGGGTTCATCGATGCCGATACCGCACATACGCTGCAGCGCGCCGTCCAGAAATTCAACCTTTTCGGGCTCAATTAAATCTAGGTCGTCTTCCACAATCTTGTAGTAGCAGAACTTCGAATAATTGACTGCTTCCATTTTAATCTCCTTTGTTTTGAATGGTTTTGTTTTTTTGATTATTTCAAGTCTATTTCTGTTGCCTTATGAAAGAATTATTTATCGGGTAAATTTCTTGGAAGTTCAGGGAGCACATGGCACCAAACAGCATGGTTTGGGGAAATATCTGCTGGATCGGGATCGATCTCAAAACACTTATCTTCGGCATACTTGCAGCGCGTATTGAAACGGCATCCGGTTGGGATTGCATATGGGGATGGGATTTCACCTCTCAACGCTGGGGCGCCTTTTACCCCGATTTCCAGATTCGGGTGGGCTTCCAGCAGGGCGGCGGTATAAGGATGGCGAGGTCCAGCGAAAACATGCGCAGTCGGTCCGGTTTCAACAATGCGACCCAGATACATGATCGCCACCCGATCCGAAAGCTGGGCGATTACTGAAAGTTGGTGAGCGATAAAAAGCATACTCAGCCCTAAATCCCGGATCAGCTCAGCGAAAAGATTTAGAATCTGCGCCTGAATAGATACATCCAGGGCGCTGACCGCTTCATCGGCGATGATCACTTGAGGCTCAAGCGCTAATGCACGTGCGATGGCTACTCGTTGGCGTTGCCCACCCGAGAGCGCTCTAGGCCGCAGGTCTGCCACGGTGTCGGAAAGTCCAACCCGCTCGAGCAGTTTAAAAACCAGTTCATCTGCTCCATTTTTATCCACCAAACCATGGATAATAGCCGGTTCGCTGATGGCTGCTTTGACCGTCATCCTGGGGTTTAAAGAAGAATACGGGTCCTGGTAAATCATCTGCATATCCCGGCGTATATGGCGCAGGTCGGCAGTATCCGCAGCCAATACATCCTGGTCACCGAAATGGATAGAACCTGCGTCCGGTTCTTCTAAGCGGACAATGCAGCGGGCTGTAGTGGTTTTTCCGCTCCCAGATTCGCCCACCAATCCCAATACTTCGTTGCGCCCGAGTGAAATAGAGACGCCGTCCAATGCCACCAGGCGTGGAATAGGGCGACCTCGCAGGCGATCGAAAGAGGATAACTTTCCTTCGTAATATTTATAAAGGTGGTTGACTTTCAGGATGGCGTTATTGCCGCAGGTATCCATCATGGGTTTCAATCAACAAAAGGGCAGGCTGAGGCGTGCTCAGGATAGTCGCGATCCAGTTCAACCGGGATCGAGGCGCATTCTTCGCGCACATATTGGCAGCGCGGTCTAAAAGGACAGCCTTTCGGTAAATCAGCCAGGTTGGGAGGTTGTCCGGGAATGGAAGTGAGCGGCTGTCTTTCACCCGCATGTTCAAACGACGGTATTGCGCTTAATAATCCTTGCGTATAAGGGTGTCTTGGTGAATGCATAACCTCCCTGGCTGAACCGCATTCCATGATCCGTCCTGCGTACATTATGGCCACAATGTCACTGTTTTGCGCAATAACACCCACATCATGTGATACGAGTATTACAGCCATACCAGTCTCATCTCTGAGATCCGCCAGCAGGTTGAGAATTTGATCCTGGATGGTTACATCCAACGCAGTCGTAGGCTCATCTGCCAAAAGGAGTTTCGGTTTAGATCCGATAGCGATTGCGATCATAACCCGCTGGCGCATGCCTCCACTCAACTGGTGCGGATATAGATTCAAACGTTGTTCCGGTGAGGGGATACCAACATGATCCAGCAATTCGACTGCTCGCTCACGAGCCTCATGCGAGTTCAGCTTCAGTTTTATTTTTAATGTCTCTACAATCTGGTTCCCAATGGTATAGACTGGATTTAAACAGGAGGTGGGGTCTTGAAAGATCATAGAAATTTCTTTTCCCCTGATTTTCTGCATTTCACTTCGTGAAAATTCAGAAAGGTCATTCCCTTCCCACAGTATACGGCCTGCAACTACTTCCCCAGGATAAGGCACCAGGCCCAGGATCGATCGCATGCTGACGCTCTTCCCACAACCTGATTCACCCAGCAATCCCAAAGTTTGGTTTCGAAAAAGGCGAAGGTTTATCCGGTCGGCTGCCAGCAGGATGCCGCGTGCATCTGCAAATCCTATAGTTAGATCTCTGATTTCCAGCAGCGGTTGGTTTCCGTTTGAATTTAGCGCCATTTTAAGTCCCACCCCCATCTTCACCTAAGCGGTCCGCCAATCCATCACCGACCAGGCTGAACCCTACACCGACAAAGACAACATAAAAGCCGGTCAGCGTGGAAATCCACCAGGCAGCGAACAGGTTCCTCTGTCCCTGGGCGATAATCTCACCCCATTCTGCGGTGGGCGGCGCCACACCCAGACCAAGGTAAGATAAAGCCGCCAGGGTGAGGATGTTGAGCACGATGTCCGACATCGAAAAGACCAGGTTCGACCTGAGCAGGTTCGGGATGCAGTGCACAAAAATGATGCGCCATGAGCTGAATCCCAGGGTTTGGGCAGCCATTACGTACTGTTTCTCGCGCAACGCAAGCATTTCGCCGCGCGTCAGACGCGCATACAACGCCCAACTTACCGCCAGCACGCCGACATACGGTCCCATAATTCCCGGTCCTGTGATGGCGGTAATCGCCAGAATCAAAACGATAAAGGGAAAAGAAATCACAAGATCTACCGCCCGCATCACAATCGAGTCCAGCCAACCGCCGTAGTAACCTGCAAATGCGCCTATGACCAGTCCGGCAGCCAGCGAGACATAGGTAGTGATCAAACCGAAAGAAAGATCGATGCGCCCGCCGTAAAGAACGCGGGTGAAAACGTCTCTCCCCACATCATCCGTCCCGAAATAGTGCTCGCGGGATGGCGGTAACAGCCGCTGGGATAAATCGGTTTTATTCGGTTCAGTAAAACCCAATACTGGCGCTGCGATGCTCAGAATTGTGACCAGCACAACGATAAATACACCCACCCACAGCGTATAAGATGACCAGCGCCGTTGGGAGACCGAGCGAGTACGCAGCCGATTCCAGGCGCTTTCCGGTATATGTGCGATGGTTGAATTGTGGGTGGTCACAGGCGAATCCTTGGATCGAGTAAAGCATAGGATAGGTCAACCAGTAAATTCACAAGGATTACGATCACAGCAAACACAAGCGTAAGCGCCACAATAACCGGATAGTCCCTGGATATAATGGAAGTCACCATCAATGAACCCAGACCGGGGATTGAAAAAACGTTTTCAACCACTACCGCTCCTGAAATCAAGAATCCGATGTTGACCCCCAGAACCGTGATCATTGCGATCATTGAATTGCGCAGCACATGTTTCAGCAGAACCCGGCGTTCACTCAGTCCACGGGCGCGTGCCGCTTCAACGAATTCCGAAGAAAGGGTCTCGATCAAACTGGACCTGAGACTTCCTCAATAACACCGGGGCGAGATAGAAACCGATGGTTATAGCCGGAAGGGTCAAACTCAACGCCAAATTAATCCATCCCTCCCCCAGACCGGAAGTTGGAAAAATATCCCACTTGATGCTGAAGATTAATACCAGCAGAAGACCGGTCCAGAATGCCGGCATAGCGAAAGTGATGGTCGTAAATAAACGCACAAGGTGATCCGCAGGCCGGTTGCGCCTGACGGCAGCCAGAACCGCCAGGGGAACTGCGATCAGCAGCGAAACAATAATCGAATAAACTAGCAGCTTGGCGCTGTTTTTTGCGCGCGCAGCGATTAGAGAGCCAATATCGGTTCGTAAGGTCAGCGAAGTGCCGAACTCCAGGCGTACTGCATTGGAAACAAAATCAATATACTGCTGGAGTAAAGGTTTATCCAGGCCGAGCTGACCACGTAGAATAGCAATTGATTCATCAGTCGCCCTGGTTCCAAGCATCAATTTAACCGGGTCACCTGGGATGAGATGGATGATGGAGAAGGCGATCAGGGTGACAGCGATTAAAACCGGGATCGATTGGGCGATGCGCCGGGTTATGTAAGGGATAACAGACAGGTGATTCTCCTAAAATAATTTCAAGTATAAAATAGGAGCACAGCCGGGCAGGTGGGAATCTTGTTGGCAGTCGATGATCTGCCCGGCTGCCGCTCAAAAAACTAGGTGTTTATCGTATTTAGTTTACTCTGTTATGTCGACGTCCTCCAGATTCCACCATTTCACAGGCAGCGTCTTAAATCCTGTCACATTGTCAGCCACTGCCGTACGGGATTTAATGAAAAACAGCGGAACAGCGGGGTATTCATCCATAGCCAACTGCTGCAGTTCGTAGAAAGCCGCTGTGCGAGCATCCTCATCGATTGTTTGTCCTGCTGTTGCTACTAGTTCAATCGCTCTTGCGTTGTCCCATGACGTCCAGAAGGAATCAGCCCCTCCGGTGAAGTCGAAGAAGACCACCGCCAGGTTGTCATCCGAGAGGGCGTCGCTTGAGAGACCTTCACCGGGATAAGTGAAGCAGCTTTCACCGCCGCCTGTCCAGCGTTCCCAGATTGTGCCGACATCAACCGCCTCGATGGACATGTTGACGCCCAGTTCGCCCCATTCTTGCTGCAGGATTTCAGCCTGCTGGCGTTCGACCTGGTCACCGGCGACAATCAAGCAGTTGAAATCAAAGCCGTCCGGAACCGAGGATTGAGCCATGAATTCTTTGGCTTTGTCCATGTCGTACGGGTAGGCTTCCACGCTCTCATCCCAGTATTTTACTTTTGCGATCACATGGTTGGCGACTTCACCAGCGCCGCTCATCAAAGCTTCCAGCATGTCTTCCTTGGGTGTAGCGTAGTTGAGGGCGCGCACCAGGTTGATATCGTCAAAGGGTGGCTGGGTGACATTGAACCAGACAGCATCCCATGCCATCACATCTTCAACCTGAACATTGACGCCGTCCAGGGCTTGGATGCGTTCGAGCTGAGCGTACGGCACACCCGTAGCGATCTGCGCTTCGCCGGATTCGATCTTCAACATACGCGTATTCTCATCGGGGACATACTCGACGATGAAGGTGTCGGCATATGGTTGGCCTTCCTTCCAATAGTACGGATTCTTGTCCAGCACCAGTTTTTCGCCGCGCACCCACTCGCGAACCATGAATGGGCCTGAACCGACCGGGTTCTCACCGAATGCATCGCTGCCCATCTCTTCATAAATTGCCTGAGGCCGGATGGAGGCTGGCATGGTGGAAAGGTAATCCAGGAAGGCGCCTTCGACGCGGTTGAGCTGAACCATGAAAGTCGTATCATCCACACATTCTGTACTTTCGATGGCCGAGCCGAATCCAGAGTAGAAGGTGTTAACTTCTGGATCACCGAAGCCGTCGATCGAGTATTTCACATCTTCGCAGGTCAGCGGTTCTCCGTTTGACCACATAACCCCTTCACGCAGTTTAAAGGTCCATGTCATAGAAATCATCGGAGACTTCCCAGGATTCTGCTACAGCTGGCTGCGGCAGAGGCGCATCCTGGGTTTCGACCAGCGTATCGAAGATCTGCACGATCATAAAGATGGATCCATTGTCAGCAGAACCATCTCCGATTGGATTGAGGGAGAGGGGTTCCTGAAAACGCGCCATCGTGATTGTTTTACCGCCCATCTCTTCCTCTGCTGTAGGCTCCTCAGCAGGTTCCTCGGCTGCGGGCTCTTCTGCAGGTTCCTCTGCGGCCGGCTCTTCTGGGGGCTCCTCTGCGGCCGGCTCTTCTGCAGCAGGCTCTTCAGCTGCGGGTTCCTCTGCAGCCGGTTCTTCCGCAGCCGGTTTCTCCGGCGCTTCAGTCGGTGTCGCTGCTGGTGCACATGCTGAAATCAGCAAGATAAACACCACCATTAAAGCGATCAATATATATAACGGCTTTCTCATTTTTTTCTCCTTTTATTGGTTGTTTGGATGCTCTTCTACCGCCGTGTATCGAAGAACCATCCAATTATGGAATATGAAATTCCAATGCATAATCTGGTTTTGGTTTTTGATTGGATAATTCGATAAAGCCTCCTCTGGTAAAAATTCTATTCTCGTGGAAAGAAACGATGAATTCTGGAATTTCCTTCTTCCAGTTTTAACCTTGGTCCACGGTTATTAAATTACCGGTTTTAATCATCTTCAAATTTTATCGTCAGGCTAGTTGTCCGCCGTCGACCACGAACGCAGACCCAACCACATAAGAAGCCTCATCCGAAGCCAGGAATAGGATCACTGAGGCGACCTCATCAGCCGCTCCGGGTCTTTTCAAAGGCACAGTATCGCTCCACATTTTAAGCAGTTCGGGATCGCCCATTACATGCGCGTTCATGGGAGTATCGATAAATCCGGGGATGCAGGCATTTACACGGATATTGTGCGGTATATAATCCAGTGCCATGACCCGCATTAAGGACATGATTCCGCCTTTGCTGGAGCTGTAGGCATGTTCTTTGAAACAGAAACCTCTCTCTCCGCAAGGGGAAGCCGTCATAACGACTGCGCCTGCACCTGCTTCCAGCAAATGGCGCACGCCGTGCTTGCAGGTTAAAAATTGACCGGTGAGATTGGTGTCGATCACTTTCTGCCATACTTCGAGCGGCAGCGCATCTACAGCCGAATCATCATCCGGGAGCTCGATGCCTGCGTTTGAAATCACAATGTCCAGACCGCCCCATTCCCTGGCGGCGGAATCGATTGCACTCGACACTTGCTCTTCCTGGGTAACATCCGCAGGCAGAGCAAGCGCTTCTCCGCCATTTTCTTTTATCAGGGTGGCGACTTCATCGAGCTCAGGTTCAGGAAGACTGATCAGACCAACACGCCCGCCTTCGCTGGCGAAGCGTATGGCTGCAGCCCTACCGATCCCCTTTGAGGCTCCAGTGATGACCGCCCGCTTTCCTTTGAAACGATCTGGATTGTGCATATTGAATTTCTCCTTTCTTTACGCTTACTCAGTCGATAAATTCTTAATTTAAGCTGCCTGAACAAATTGCGTTTCGATAAAAACCGTCTCGTACGGTTTTAAGCTGATCGCTGCAGCCTCATTTTGAATTAACAGGGGTTCATTCGTATTCAAAAAAAGGCTGGGATTTGAGGCGGCAAGATCAAACGTATCTTCATTGAGGCGTCTGACTCGCGCTTCGCCATCCGGGAGGGAAGTGAGGTTTACCTCTTTCTCCACGGGCTGCAGATTGACGAGGATTAATCCGAGGCGGTTGTTCATCCTGTAAGCCAGCCCGTCCAGCAGGAGGGGCTTATCCAATTCTATTTGGAACAGGGCGGCATCTTTCGCTCCACCCAGGAACTCGAAGATGTAATAGAGCGGGTATACCATCCCTGGGGATGAGCGGAATTTCGAAGGCAGGCGGCTGCCGGCTTTTGTTTCCATTAGTCCCAGCCATCCGGTCGTGTCGTAATAAGTGATTGAGTTGGCCCCTCCAAAGGTAAGCGAGCGCAAGCTGGCGGTTGTCCAGGCTGCCCCAAACAGGGACACCTGGCGCTGGTCGACCGCGGCCGGCAGTTCATCCGGGTCCTCAGGCGCTTCATCCTCCGTTGCCGCCTGGTTGAAAGGCGGTTTCAGGGTCACAGAACTGATCGCAATCGGCAGTGTTTTTCTGAAACTGTGAGCTGTGATGACCGTATCTCGCTGACCTTCGATCGCCTCAATTAATGAGCGTTCATCGAAGGCATGTACCTGGGGGTTGATGGTGTAAACGACGCCATCCATGGAGTCTGTGTCCGGCTGCTGGCGGTTGAGCTCGGCGAAATTTCCGTTTGTGCCACCGTAGAACTTCACCCCGGGCAGCGCTCCACCCAGATGCTCACGAACCAACTGCATCCATTCAGACGATGTGGTACCGTTGGGAGCCTGCTCTTCATGGAACACGATCAGCCGTTCAAGGGGAACCCCGGAGAGTTTTGATTTTAAGATTTCCAGGTCCTCACCCGGATCGTCGGTGAGGAACAGGGCCAGTTCAAGGGAACTGCCCAAGAGGTCAGCAATGGAGACGGTCTGCGCGAGTTTGTTACCCCAGCCGGAATCCTGGAAATGTATCTCCGCCTTCAGATGGTCGGGGTGTAAATTTGAGAGCAGCTTAACGGTATCCGGGTCAAGGTTTGCCCCCTGTTCCTGGATGCCGAACCCAATTCTTGGGAGTCGCTGCGCGCTTATCTCCCCAAGATCCAGGCGGTTTGGTACCCGTTTCAAATTCCCGGTAACTGCACTGCCTTCTTCTGGTATCTTGATTTTGATACTGACCTTTTGGTAGAACTCCTGTCCGGCATTGGCATCATGAGGATAACCCAATGCGATGGGTGTGCAGTAGGTTTTGAAGGAACCGTCTGTCCAATTGCGCTGGTCTTCAGTCTCGAACAGGTCGCCCTCAAAATCCGTGGTGATTTGTATATATGAGGGTGTATCCACAGTCAGACTGGTACAGGCTGGGAAGATGGCTGTTTCGAAACCATCCACCACCCACTGCGGTTCAATAATTTTGGGTAAGATACCCGAAACCTGGCCTGAGGGGGTTTCCGCCGTGTACAGGCTGCCTGCGATGCCAGCGACCGGGTGCAGCACACAAAAGCCAATCCGGCAGTATCGAAAATCGCTGAGAGCTGTGCCTTGCATTGTGTAATGGATGGCGCCATCGGGATTACCTTCAATGGATGCCCTCCAGCGGTAGTTTAAGGATTGGTCCTGGTGGGAGGCTTCAAATTGGATGTGGAAATAATCATCACCTACTTCGATTTCCGGCTGCGACATTTCTGCTGGGATGGTGTTCCAATTCACATCCCGGATTGCGACATAGATCCTGCGGATCAATTCCTGGCCGCGGTAAGCAATGTAGCGCAGATCGCCGTTTTCGAATTCCAAATCCAGCGCACCGGCCTTGAGTTTGCTGAATGCAGGAGGCGGTTCGTCGCGACCGTACCATTTTTCAAAAGTTGTTTGATGGCTCATTTGATAATCCGTGTTGATCGTATATATAAAATACCAAAAAAGTTCTACACCTCATCTATCCATGTTCGCAAGCGCTCGGCAGTCGTGCGAAGGGCAGGCTCAACATCCAGAGAATATTCCTTGGAAAGTTCCGCAGAAACGAATCCCTGATAATTAAACCTCTTCAGGGTGCGAAAGAAACTGCTGAAATCAAACGTCCCCTCACCGGGTATGAGATTCTGCTGGTGTCCGGTAGCGTGGTTGTCACTGACATGCACTTGCAGGATCAAATCGCCCAATTTGGTAAAAATCTCATCCGGAGGTTCCTTGCTTAAGTTCAGCGTGCCGCTGTCCAGTACGATGCCGAATTTGTCCTGGTCGAGGTCATCCAACATGCTTAGCGCTTCGTCCGAGTTGGTGATGAAATCGGTTTCATCGTAGTACAGCACCTCCAGTCCAAGCTTCAAATCATATTGAGTCGCATAGACGGAGACCTCGCCCAGGCTTTCTATCATCCTGGCGGGCGAATCGCTTTTCTTCTGCCCAAACAGGCTCAGGTCGGGGATAACCAGCACGATCTTCGCTCCCAAAACCGCGGCATTGTCCAGGCACTGGCACATATATTGGATGCTGTCCTGCCGCACCTTTGGATTTGGATTAGTGAGCGAGTGCGGGTAGCGGTAGAAGGCGGGCATAAAAGAGGACACACTCAAGCCGTGGTCGGCGATTAATCCCCGTAATTCGATAAGTTCTCCTTCAGATAAATCTTCGCGGTATACATGCGGCCGGCCGCCCCATATGTCTACCCCGTCGTATCCAGTCTTAGCGACAATTGGAATGGCGTCTTGGATTGAATATAAGTACAAAACAGAACTAGCAGTGCCAAGTTTCATTACATTTTCACCCTTTCCGAGGATGTTGGATGCATAACATCTTCGTCTGTTTGCCAGATGCCCTGCAGCGCAAGCTCGTGTTTCAGGCGTTCCGGATAAACGTAAATAATTGCTGCCAGACCGTGCCGCATGGCCGCTGTCGCCCGGGGGGTAACGGGATCGATAATCATACAATCATTCATCGCCAAACCAGCGGCGGAGGGCAGGTGATAAAAAAATTCGGGGACCATTCTTGGAAGTTTCAAATCTGAAGTGAATATACACTGTGTTCTTGGAAAGATGGCCTCAATATCCCATTGTTTGGATAAATCTTCGAACCAATCAGGGGGGTAGTCAACCACCAGCCAGCGTGCATAAATCTTGGGAATCTTCGCGATCAGATCAACCACTGTTTGATTAATGGCGGCAGTATCCGTTATTTTGCGGGCAAGCTCGGCGGCTGTTATGTTTGAGCCGCATATATCAATCGCCTGCTGGCAGTAATCCAGGGCTTTTATCTTTCCCAGGGACAGCATTTCAGCCGGCTCTCTGATCGCTTTCATTAAACCGACTGACTCTTGCCCCCCCGACCCTGGCGACAATACAGCTCTGGTGCGTTCCGAGACGGTACCGGTGATCACACCGCCAAACCAGAAGAAAATAGCGCTGTAAATCTTCACAATATCATACTCCTGTCACCTGCAGCACCACGTAGCGCGGCACTTCTTCCGGCTGGTTATCGACCACCTGAATTTCCTGGTGTGTGCCGAGCACCAACTGCCCCTGGTGGATTGGTACTACGACGGATGTCGGCATAAATTTGGAGCGGATATGTGCGTATCCATTAAAATCCACCTCCCGCAGATGCTGGATATATGTACCATCGCTGGGAGCCAGCATTTCGAGAGTGTCCTCTAAATCCGCGATAATGCCGGCTTCGTGTTCTCCGATGATGATTGAACCGGTGGTGTGTTTGTAGAACACGATCAGCTGACCTTCTTGCACCTCTGTACCCGAGATGAAATCAATCACAAGGTGGGTGATATTTTCCACGGCATAACCAGCCCCGGGACAGATTTCCAATGTGGTAGTTTCGATCTTCATCTTATTAGCTGTCAATTCATACCGGATGTACTAATAGATATGCTCCAGAAGCAGGCCCATAAGCTTTTGATAAGTATCCAGCCTCTCTTGATGAAGGGCAGCGCGTTCCGGATTAGGCGTATAGACTGATTTGGTTCCGGAGTACTTTTTACTGATCTCCTGCATGTCTTCATAAATGCCGACTGCCAGCCCGGCCAGCAGCGCTACGCCAAGTGTGCCTGGTTCTGGATGGGCGACGACTTCGATCGGTTTTCCGGTTATGTCCGCCTTGAGCTGCGTCCACCATGCTGACCTTGCGCCGCCTCCTGTGATACGGATGCGGTCGATTTGAATGCCCTGCGTGCTCATCATGGACAGACTGGTCACTGTATCGTATGCGATGCCTTCCATGAACGATTGGACCACATCTGTTTTTGAGGTAGCTAAAGTCAGGCCGATCAGACCTCCCTTGGCCTTGCGTCCGTCCTCCCAGTATGTCATTGAACCCGATAAATAAGGCACTGCCATCACTGGGCTTGGTCCGAGATCGCGGTTATTAAGGTCATTTTCGACCGTTTCAATTGGAGTATCTACAAGAGCACGCGCCCAGTTAAGGACTGCGTTGCCCGTGGGGTGCACCGCGATGATCGACATGCCCGCTTTGCAAGGCTGCGGCATGGCGGAGAGACCTTTTAACAGCATGGGGGCGGTTGGCAGTTTGTCCGTGATGACCAGGATATTTTCGTAAGAACCGCTCACCAGGCACACAGTCCCCACTTCGTACACGCCAGCCCCGTAAGCGGCGCAATTGAGGTCGTGACAGCCCTGGGCGACCTTCACACCGGCTGGGAATCCCCAGTCATTTGCTACCTCAGTCCGCAGGTCTCCAATCACAGTCCCCCAGGGCTGAACTTCCGGCAGCATGTCGGGGTCGATATTGAATTCAGCGACCCTTTCCGGGGACCAGTCCATGGTTTCGAGGTTATAGACCATATACCTGGAGACGGTACTTTGATCCATCACATTACGACCGGTCATGCGGAAGGTCAGAAAATCGATCCAGCCGAAGTAGTATTTTGCTTTGTCAACCAGTTCCGGGTGATACTTTCGCCACCATTCAAGGCGGAAGACCGGATCCATGCGTTCTCGCAGGTGGCCGCATGAGAGGCACCAGGGTTCTGGGATCGGAGATCCCTCGGGCGCTCGTTCAAATTCTTCGCCGCGGGTATCCGCGCCCATCACGCCGTTGCTGAGCGGGTTCCCATCCGCATCTGCCAGGAAGTTCTCTCTCCCTGAAGCGCTGACGGCAACAGCCTGGGGCGGATCATGCCGCAGTGCATCCAGCGCAATTACATCACGCATACCCTTTGATACGGACTCCCACACGTCTTCCGGGTCTGTTTCCCATAATCCGGGCGCGGGATAAATTGGAGTTAAACTGTGACTGGCGACGCCAATAAGTTCACCTTCCACAGAATAAGCGGCGACTTTTACGGAGCTCGACCCCATATCTATTCCGATTAAACTCATTATTACCTCCAGCAGTCAGCGAAACAAAAAGAAATTTGCTAGTGAAAATATGTTCTTATTTTTTGAACGTTCAAATATTATGAAAATTTTAGCACAAGAATAGGATCAGAGTCAATACCCATCTTTACATAACGGCATTAATATAACCATTCAGTGAATGGTACGAACTACTCGCCGACCACCTGCACCCGGACGGTGCGTTCCCTCTCTCGCAAACCGTCAAAATCGATAAAATAGATCTGTCCAAACTGGCCTAATTCCAGACTGCCGTCGATAATTGGAATGGATTCAGACCTGCCCATGATACATGAACGCAGATGGGCGTCTGTGTTGAGAGCCCATGCGGCCGGTTCCCCAAGTTCATCCTTCGCCCACTTTACATGTTTTGGTCCGGGATGCATATACTGCCCTTCGCTTGTGCAGCGTGGGAGCAGTTCCTGGAAGAGGTTCAGCAGGTCTTGCAGGATGTATTTGGTGCCGTTGTAATTTGTGTCGTGTGATTCTTCTTGAATGATCAGGCTGCAGGTAGTATGCTGCGAATAAACGATAGCCAAACCGTCCTTGATATTCGATTTGAAAATTATTCCTTTTACCTTTTCCGTCACATCGTAGAATTCGGGTCTTGCATCCGTCTTTAAAATAAAAGCTTCGTGATATACAGCCATGTTTATTCTCCTCCAATTTGATTTCTTATTCTTTCCGGTTTTTACAGAATATCAATAAGCCATTTTTGTAAGAAAACCTTGACATAGATTTTTTCATAAGACCTGGTTTTATGATATAAGTAGAAGTTGCATATTGACAATGCGTGATTTATTTGTTAATCTATTCAATAAATCTGAACGTTCAAAACAAATGAACAATTTAGGGTATTATACAATTAATTTCTTCGAAAGTAAAATGGGTAGAAATACTGGGGTACATACTTGCCGAATATAAACAATTACACCTATGAATGCACTGAATTGGATCAGTGTCTGGCGAAATATTTACTCAAACTAAGCGTGGGGGAGAAACTTCCCAGTACACGCGAGTTCGCAGAATCAATGGACGCCAGCCTTGGTTCGATCTCGTCGGCGCTGAATTATCTGGAAGAGATAGGGGCGGTCACTATCAACCGGCGCGGCAGGTTGGGTTCCTTTCTGGAAAGCAAATCATTGGGAATTTTATGGAGTATTATTGAAAATGGTCCGCTGGTTATCGCTCAAACATTACCATCTTTAAGAAATGTGAAGGTCTGGCAACTGCCATGTATTCTCTATTGAGAAATGCTGGAGTGGAAGTGTATTTTACTTTCATCCGAGGTTCGATCAATCGCTTTAATGCTTTGAAAAGCGGCCAGTGTCACGCAGCCATCATGTCGGAATTGGCGGCAGATGAGTTGATTGGTAGAAAAGAGGAAATTATCCTCAAGCTGCCTCCGGAAACATTTGTCTCAGGACATAACGTTTTTTACAGGGGAAAGAAACACAAATCAACTAAACCTCTGAGGGTGGGAATCGATAACGCTTCGTATGATGTAAAGTTCTTAACAGAAATGGAATTTGCAGGGATGGATGTCGAATACCACCAGATGAGCTTTGTTCAGATTGACAGCCACCTTCAGGAGAGCGCGGTCGATGCGGCCATTTCCGACCTTGACCACAAAGAACTGTTGAAAAGCGGTGAAATTTCATCACGGCCTTTATCGGAGGAAGTGCAGGCTCAGCTGGGAGGGCGCAATTCTTCAGCCGCAGTGATTATTAGAAAAGATTCGGACACAACCAGGATTGTGTTGTCTGAAATTCTAGATGCGGGTGAAATTGTACAGATTTAACAGAAGGTCGTTGACGGTGAGATGGTCCCCAGATACTGATCAAAATTTTCCACAGGTGCTAAAGCATTGAATAATATTTATTTCGGAAAACATAAATCAACCATCGATACACCAGCGTTGCTGCTTGATGTAGAAGCTATGGAAAGAAATTTAATGAAGATGGCTGGTTTTTTTGCCGGTAAAGATGTTCAGCTCAGACCGCATGTTAAGCTGTATAGAGCCACGCCGCAATTAGCCAAAAAACAAATTGCAGCCGGAGCGATCGGCTGCACGTGCGCCAAGCTTTCTGAAGCCGAAGTGCTGGCATCTTCGGGGATTGAAAATATTCTCATCGCCAACCAGGTTGTCGGTAAGATAAAAATGGAACGGTTGGTGAAATTGGCTAGGATCGCCAATGTAATGGTGGCTGTGGATAATCCCGACAACGTTCTCGAGCTCTCATCCTACGCCCAATCACACGGCGTCGAGATCGGTGCGCTGGTGGAGGTGAATATCGGACACAACCGCTGCGGGGTGGCCCCATTTGGGCCAGCTTTGAAATTATCAAAACTGGTCTTGGAAAAACCGGGTTTGAAATTTATGGGATTGATGGGATATGACGGGCACTGCACGTTAAAAGTCGCCGAAGAAGAGAGAGAATTTTTATCTTTAGCAGCAAATAAATTGCTGGTCGAGGTGCGTGATTTCCTGGAAAATTCAGGGGTGGGGGTGGAAATCGTCAGCGGGAG
>CAVWDI010000041.1:0-4303 GCA_963753725.1 uncultured Chloroflexia bacterium
AAAACACCAACTCCTTAACAATTCATCTTATGTTAATAATGTGGTTATTTATGTTATTACGTAAAATTTGTTTCAACCCCCTACTAACAGCTTAAATTTCTCCCTGAAAATACTTTGAAGTTCCATGGGTGCAGCGGCCAACTGTCAACGACAACTTGAAATGCCCATGGCGACAAATAGAAATAACCGAGGATAGATTAGCTGCCAACCAAACACGATCAGTTGCAGCCTCGATATTTCAACCGACGGAAACAGTTCACCTGAAACGTTCTGCTGGTCGTTTTTGGCACTCCAAATTTGTATCACTAAGGAACAAACAACTACTTGCTGACCATTTCCGCCAGCACAGCCAAAACTTCACCTTGAACTTCCTCATCAAATATACCCAGCTTGCGCGCCAGGCACGATTTGTCTACCCGTACGAATTTAATCCAGCACAATTTGTCCACCTTTCCCTTGAAAAGTGCAGGCGTAAAAAATTCCTTGTCTATTTCATTTCGGGTAAAAATGTAGGATGAATTTCGAATTCTAAATAAAACTTCGGTCGACGCGCTGGTATTTGGGGACATTAACCCCATCCAGGACAGCAGCCACATTCCCCTCCAGCAGCGTACCCTCAAGGGCAAGCGGTTCTGCACAATTCTCCGGTGAGAGGTCATTATAAGCCTTACGAATCCGCTTTTCAGACACAGCCAGAATGGCGTTTGCCCTTCCCTTCCTCCCATTTGAGCATCTTCCAATACCAGGTCTCGCAGGGTTGAAGCAGTATTGTTCTGGCTGTTAATAACCATCAAACGCTGTAAGGCTTGATCGATGATGCGTACTTTATAGATACGGTAAATACGGGTTGTTAACTGCCCGGCTGCACGCAGGTTAGCTGTAGGAGCGTGTTCATCTTCCACAATGATCCCAGCCGGCTCGACTGTGAATTGGATTGGCGATAATTGAATCCTCAATGCATCATGGAATTCTTCCACCAGTTCCCTGGTGGGGTCGGATTCCAAAACCGTTGAATCGCGCTTGCCCAGATATTGAATACAGAAACCCCGCACATCCCCCCACATGTTAGGCTTGATAAAAATCCGGAAATCCGCCTCCAATTGAGAGCATTTGCTGTCAAAATTAAACCCCCCAGCAATACTTGCTAAGCGTTTTTTGTCCAGGATGCGAATCCCGCCCCCAAACGGCTGCGCTTTTACAATCACTTGAGAGCCGTCGCCATAATAGTCCAGAAACGCCTTATGCTCCAGTGCAAGCATCCGTGTCCCATCCTCGGGGCTGGAGAAGATGACCCGGCACAGAATGGCCGCGCTGACGCGTAAACTCAATTCGCTATTAGGACCGATCCCTGTAACTTGATCATCCACAGTGTCTATGCCCCGTTAGTGGCATAAGCGATCGCTTCTTCAACCCCCATAGATTGGCCCTGCGCCCACAATTCATCAAACTCTTCTCCAAGAGCGGTTTTCATCCTCTCTCTAGCGCGTTCAATTTCTACCCGGTCCGCTGGCCACCAGGCACCGCAAAAGGCATGCAGCTGTTTCTCTGCCACGCTCAGCAGAGGCGCTGCCCCGGCAAACTTTCCTCCTTCCGCCGCCAGACCTGCCAGGCACTCCGCAATCCGTCTATGGTTGCTCAGTTCTCTAAAATCGTCCAGACTCTCCAGGAACAGGGCACGTACCTTTTCAAACTGTCCCTTGTGCTGGGCGATAAAGCCTAAATTATGCACTATACGCGCCTGGCCGCCTTTGGCATCCGCCTGCTCGTACAACTGCTCGGTGACTGGATGACCTGCTGGTATTCAGGCGCCAGCGATTGGATACTAACGACGGATTCTGGCATGGTTTGAACCTTTCTCCACACAGGATTGAGACAAAACCGATAAGACAAGGAGGATTATAGCACCAATTGTCCTCCTTCATTAACCTGGCGCTAATCCGCTTTTATTGGACAAATTGGCCGGAAACCGTCTCCTTGAGATAATTCGTCCAAGACAAGATATCTCAGAGAGATGCTGTGCGACCATCTTGTCCAGAGGTGTAATTCACACTATCGACCTTTGGTATATCCATCAATTAACAAAAAAGGAGCCCCCATTTGAGGGCTCCAATATTATCATTTATCTAAAAACTTTATTTAATTCATCCCCCTGCATACCAGTGTTACTTATACAGGCCGGGAAGAAAAACTGCTGCGCTAACGCCAGTTATCGAAGTGAAATCAAGAGACCACTTATTGGCGCCGCCGACAGCAAATACGTCAAGAATCTTACCAGCACCTACATAAAAGGCTGGTAGATCAAGTGCTACGGTGCCGCAGTCAGTTCCCGCAAGTGCGATATTCAAATCGTACTGACCGTTTGGCAGAACAAGATAAGGATCTGTGTAAACTTTGTAAGCGACATTCGGGAGGACAACATCGCCTCCATCGGTGCAGATATCGACTTCAGTGCCGGTGCTGGCGAAAGGCGCCAGGTGGGCAATGCGCACTTTTCCCTTGTCCACATCGGGTGTGGTGTCATCAACCAGCGGCAGCAGTTCTAGTTGCTGGTTGGTGCCGTCGCCAATGGCAGCGGCCGTATACTGAATATTCTCGTTCAGCGTTAACGTTCCGCTGATGGCGACTGTACTGGTGCCGCTTGGCACAATCTCGATCAGGTGAGGTCCTGCTGACAGGGGAACTTTCTTTTGAATATCACCGAATTCGAAGTTGGGGATCGCATCGGCACCGTCCACTTTCACGGTAACGGAAGTGCCTAGGGCTGTGTCAGCAAAAGGCGCAAAATGAGCCACATTTACCACTGGCGTCAGGTCGAAACCGGTGATAGAAGTGACCGCCAGCGGCCAGGTGTTGGCGCCGCCAATTGCAAACACATCGATAATGTCACCATCTTCTAAACTAACTGAAGGCAGGTCCAACGCCACAGTTGCGCAACTGGTGCCTGCCAATGCGATCTTCAGATTGTAGTCGCCTGCGGGCAATACGAGGTACGGGGCGGTGAATTGCTTATATGAAACATTTGGCACGACGACTGTGTTATCGTCTTTGCAGATATCCACCGCGGTACCGTTGTCAGAAAAGGGTGCCATATGGGCGATGCGCAGCTTGCCATTACCTGCCGCAGCAGGTGTGGTCTCGTTCACCAGAGCAAGCAATTCCAGGTCCTGGTTAGTGCCGTCACCAATGGCTGCCACACTGTAAACCGTGTCACTAGCCAGATCCACAGTTGCGCTGATGGCCACCGTGGTGGTGCCGGTGGGAACGATCTCAAGCAGGTGAGCGCCCGCTGTCAGTGATACGCCGGTTGCAATGTCACCATACTTAAAGTTTGGAATTGCTTCACTCCCATCTACTTTTACGGTTACAGAGGTTCCCTCTGCCGAATCCGCAAACGGCGCAAGGTGCGCCACATTAACGACTGGATCATCAGCTGATACACTAGCGGGCTCTTCAACTTGCGCCAGGGTGGTTGCAGAATTGGGTATAGCTCCGATGGGAAGCTTGGTCCGCTGGCATACGCTAGGCCAAAGGACGAGACAATCAAACTTACAAACAAAAATAAACTTACTAGACTACGTGTGCTGGATTTCATACAATTTTTCCTCCATTTATTTCTTTCAACTTATCTTATTACACGAACGAGGCTTGATGATAGTTTTTCCTGGTTGAGCGCAACCGCTACAATCCTCCGTTAGCCTCCGTCATCCGGGGCAATAGGCAGGAATTTGTGAACCGAATTTTTCAACATGCCTTCCAGCATTACCCAGAAGACGCCACATCTCGAATGACATTCTTCAAATTACCGCTGTTGGCCTGCTTGATTAGAAATCGATCCGCACCAACAGCCAGAGCCTGCGCCTCATAGCCAGGGTACATAGTAAAGATGATCACCTTGATATCAGGCCAGCGCTGCTTGATTTGTTTGGCAGCCTGCAGTCTGTCCTTCCTCGGCATGCGCACATCCATCAAAACGATATCAGGCTGCGTTTCTTCAACAACCGATAGCGCCTCCTCCCCATCGGAAGCCTGGTGGGTAACCTCCATACCGTAAGCAAACTCAACAATCGCTTTTAAACCTTCACGCGTCCGCTTCTAGGTCATCGACGACCAGGATACGCAACATGTTCACCAAACTGACCAGGTTTTTTGAGAGGGCGCGGTAGAAGATTCCATATAAAAGTAATGGAAAGTATAGTCGAAAAGGCGCTTCCAGTCACTTTCAAAAATTGTTGAAATCCAATTAAACAAAAACAACTACCACAGGCAGTTGCTTTTAATTCAGCTGCTGCACTTGCAGCAACAT
>CAVWDI010000042.1:0-5486 GCA_963753725.1 uncultured Chloroflexia bacterium
CCCGGTATGAAAGCATAGGAAAAAAATTCGAGAAAATTAGCATAAATTCGCGGATTCCTCCAACAAGCGTTCACTTTTCACCCAACCCTTTGGAAGCGGAGAAGTGGGGTCGAGCAGTGCTCCATCGAATTGCGCACCTTTGAGCGGATGGCGATACTCTTGTCATCTTTGTGTGACGCGATGCTGCCAGATATTTTTTCTAAATATTTTGGGTATAAGCGTGCAAAAATCGTCAGACCGCTGATCGCCCAGCTTTTGACAAATACATTCTTATCAACAAGCATTTCAAGCAGCACGGGCACTAACCGGTCGACCTGGTCCGGGAATACAGCCAGGTTGGCGAAGATCATAGCATAGTGCCACCGCGCCATTGGTAAATTTTCCCCCCGAGCAGCCTCCAGCAGCCGCTCGATATTAGGCAGGAACAACTCCGGACGTGCGCGTGAAACTTTTTCCAGCGAATGAGAAACCCGGCCCCGGATCAGGTCGTCCCCTTCATCGATCCCTTCAAACAAATCCTCGAATAATCTCTGTTTTTCAAGTACGATTCTGCGACCTGGTCTGCATGACCGTCCGAGCGCAGGTCACCGCCGGATAAATCCGCAGCAGATCGTTCATAATTGGCCGAATGGTGAAAAACGCCGATTTACCCTTGACAAAACACACACCCACCAGCCCGGTGCCGCCGTAGATCGATAAACCCGGTGTTAGTTCGGCGAAGAAAATATCCTGCGGTAATTTTACCGACTTACCCAACTGCTCCAGGAACTGGCCGGCCTCTTCGAGCGCATTGATGTGAATGATCGCCAGTCGTTCAACAGAATATTGCCCTGCAGCCTCCGCCGCCAGATCGATCACGTGTGCCCAGGCTTTTTTACGGGTGCGCATGCGCTCCAGCAAGTCGAGCTTCCCGTCTTTGATGGTTAGAATTGGTTTCACATTCAGCAGGTTGCCGAAACTGGCCTGCAAGGCCGGTAATCGACCGCTCTTAGCCAGGTACTTGAGTGTGGAGAGAGCCGCGAATAAGTAGCGCGTTCGCCCATATCACCGGTGAGCGAAAGTATTTCATCTTTATCAGCGCCAGCCTGGGCTGCTTCCGCGGCAGCCATGGCAAGGAAACCCTGCCCCAACGATAAACTGCGCGTATCGACCACCGTGATATCTCTACCCTCAAAGTCGCTGCAGGCCTGCAGGGCGGCGTTATAGGTGGCGCTAACTTCTGCGCTGACGCAGTAGCAGATTATACTCTCGCGCCGGCGGAAAATGCATCGTTGTAAGCCTGGGCGAACTGCCCGGGTGATGGGGCGGAGGAGGTGGGATATTTTTCGCCGCGGTCGACGCGTTCGAACAGGTCGGCGTCATTTATGTCCACGGTGGCGTGAATGACTGCTCCCCGAAGTGGATATTGATCGGCACCTGTTGGATATCAAGTTTGGCGGCGATGTCGGGCGGGATGCTGGAATTGGTATCGGTGATGATGGTTACGGATGGCATGCTGGACCCCTTTCTGGTTTTTTGTTAACCTTATAACACCCAGACAGCATGTCGGTTACTGATAATTATCCTCGACAATCCTTAGCCCTACCTTTGATAGGGCACGGTTTAGCGCAAGTATCGGGATTTATTCTCCGACGGGAGTTTGATCGTTCCTTTGCTTCGAATCTTCCGGTTGTGAGTATCCTTCGGCCATTCTCTGCGCGGTCCTATCAGCCAGCACAAGATAAGCGTACTGGTTAACCCAAAAGCCCTGCCTGCGGGCTAAATCACGTACGGTTTCATAGACATAGTCAGGTACACGGATTGTAATGGTTCGCATGGTCAGCTCTAATTTTACCCACTCGGGGGGTCATTGCTGCATACCAAATCCCACGGCGAGCGGTTTTTAAGGAAGAATTTTGAACGTCAGATCGCTGACTAATTTATTTTCTAAAAACATTTTAAATTGCCAGTCTCCAACGTCGAGCGGTTTGCTTTCAACATTCCAAATGCAGTCCCAGGTGGTTCCATCCGCCTCATCAGCTTTCCAGGTTATAACCTCGCTATACCACTCTGTCCCATTGTGATACCAATACACGGTTGTATGGGTACCGGGCTGCATACCTTGATAGTCATAAACAGCGCATACTTTCGGTACTCCATAAATGAATTCAGTCCCTGGATTGACTGGTTGAGAATCGACCACATCCTCTGCCAGAGTAATCGGGGCGATATAAGGTTCATCCGAAACAGGAGTTTGGGCGGTTGGACTAATAGGTGTGGTACCTTCAGGTCCTGGAGCTCTGACCACCAGGTTATCAAAGCGACCTCGCTAAATTCGCCATCCTCGGATTTGGCGTCCAGGGCGATTTTACCCTCACTCAATTGGTCATCCGTTTCATTAAAAAAGAGCGTGTCATTAACGTAGAATCGAATTTGATTACCGATGCATTCCAGCCGGACAGCGTTGCTGGCATCCAGCCCCTGCCGGATAGCGTCTGACTGGTCCTTAGCCCATTCTTCCTTTTGCCCGTTAAATTTTGCCAGACCGGTATAGTAGCCATCTGCGCTGTATGCGCCGAGGCAGTAGTTGTCAGAATCGACATAACGGCAGTAAAGGCCGTGCCAGTTATCCGGAGATCCATCCACTAACCGGCTTTCTACCTCAATCGTCAGGTCAGAGAACTGCCGTTCCAATTTGCTTAAAGTGGCAGTATTAGGATTGGTGTAATCGCGGATACGGAGTTCGCCGTTTTCGTATTTGATCTCCCCTTCATTAGCGGCGCCGGTGGACCAGCCGCTTTCAGGATCGCTGAAATCATCTTCGAACAGGATCCCGGCTGGAAGTTCCTCTGTCATCGCGCCGCCCCCCTCGCTGCAGGTGTTTTCCACCAGTTCAGGGCTGGCATTTTCGCCAACTTTGATACAATCTGAAATTGCGGCGATTTCATTTTTGCGAGCCAACCCAGCGCTGTTCTCGGCGTAATTGATGCCGTATTCAAGGTTGTCATGTATGCGATTGCCTTCCAACGAGGGTAAAGCCTGATCTCTAATTTCGATGCCGTGAAATTCGTTGTCAAATATTTCGTTATTTATCGCCTGTCCTCCAGCATCCGCAAAATAGACAATCCCCGATTTTTTATTTGAGTGAATGGTATTTAATTCCAGAAATGGAGCCGCCTGGTTCTGCAGGAGTATGCCGCTCTATTCATTTTCGAACACGATGTTCTCTTTCGCCAGTCCAGCCCCGTTTTCGTAATAGGCGATGCCCGATTTACTGTTGGCCTGTGCGGTATTCCCGAGTAGATTCGGCGCTGCATCTTTACGAATTTCAATGCCAAAATGACCGTTATTCGTACAGATATTATTCGATGCTGTACCTACCGATTGCGCCCAAAACATAATTCCTGATTGCGCGTTGTTTGAACATGTATTTCGTTCTAAGGTTATGTGAGAGTTATCGTGAAAGTTGAAACCATGCAGGCCGTTGTTTTCTGAAATACTGTCGAGGATGGTACCGCTGGTGTTTCCGTTGGTAAATAATCCCGCTCCACCAGAATTCTCGGTTTCATCAAATACGCCGCCGGTGAAACGGCAGTTTAAGATATGGATATTTCCATCCTTGATTTCGACCACATTAGCTTTAGTGGTTCCACCGTATTGGAATGTAATCCCTTCAGCATTAAAATCGCCTGGTCCATCAAAATCAATCAGGGCGCCATCGTTTCCCTGAATGGTTGTAAAATCCATGCCCGCGCCGGTCAAACTGAGTGAATTAACGATGTCGAGCTGGCCTTTGAGGATGTAGATCCCTGGATCCAGCAAGACGGTTGATCCTGCCGGTAATGCTGTAACGGCGGTTTCCAGATTTGGGTAATCACCGCTTCCATCCGGTTTCAAAGTTACTATGATGGGTCCTGATGGAACTGGCAGGGTATCCGGGATTGCACGGGCGGTCTCTTGAACAGGAGCCTGTGCAGTGATGGTGGCGAGCACATCACCTGCGATCCTGGTTAATTCTGCATTGTCATCAGCGGGGGAGAATAACTGGCATGCGATCCCTGGTAAACTGAGAAGAATGAGAATAAAAATCAAGCGTAGTTTAACCATAATGTCTCTCCTCACAAGACGATCTTTAATTGATATTTTTCAGACTTCCTAGTTAATCAACTGCCTGCTTCCATTTTGAAAAATGCTAAAGGTCATCTGCCGATGTGGAATTCTTCCTCTTGTGCTAATTTGCTTCCAATAAAAAGCTTTACTTTCCAATTCCCCGATTCTAAACCGGTTGTTCCTGTTCCTGTATAGTGAGCTCTTAAACATAAACCACCCTCCTCCCCATGTTTCCAATTTTCTGCAAACGATCCCCACTCCCTTCCATTTACATACCAATACCGGGAGAAACGTGTAGTGGGTGTCATAGCCCAATAATCAAAACAGGCGTTGACTGCCGTTGTGCCGGATGGAAAATCGGTGATTGGGTTCTCGAAATTCTCTTGATTGTAATCTTCGTCTGTGTAAAAAACGACCGGGCCGAAGGTTGGGCTGGTCGGCTTGGTCGGCTCAAGGGTATACGTTGGTTCGGGCGTATCGGTGATAACCGGACTGGGGATGGGTGTGTCCGTGGGTGTTATTGTCGGGGTACTTGTAGGAACGAGCGTATCGGTTGGCAATTGTGTGAAAGTGACCGTTGGAGCCATTGCGGTAATGGTTGAAAATATTTCAGCGGCGACAGCAGTGGCAGTCGCCTCGGGGTCTGCGGATTGGAACAAACTACACGCCAATGCCGGCAGGCTGAATATTACGGTCAGAAATAATAAGCTGTTTTTCATAGTTTATCCTCCTTAGATAAAATATGGTCAGTTTGTTTTCGTTCGTCTCCTGGAGCTGGCTCGAGAACCATAATCGGAATCAGACGATCACCGGCACGCTCCTGGTAGTCTTTGTATCCAGCGTACAGGTCAACAGCCTGCTGCCAGTATTTCCGGCGCTCGTCAGGAGATGCATGTTGTGCCAGGTATTTAACCTGACAGCCGTTTTCAGACAGGGTGACATGTGGGTTAGCGCACAGGTTGTAATACCAACCCGGGTTTACCTGTGACCCGAGATTGGAAGCTATCAGCACGCGTTTATCCGCATCGATTATATACACCACTGGTGTATTTCGAGTTAAACCAGTCCTGGCGCCGGTCATCGTGAGCGTCCCGACCGGGAGTCCTGTCAAAGCGTTTGTCGGCGAAGCCTGGCCTTCTGTCAAGCGCAACGTGAAACGATCAACGTGGTGTACAAACAGGGCGAAGAACCTGGTGATCGGTCCGCTCGCCACTATCTTCTGGATATAACGCTGCCAGGTTCGAGGAACTGTGGATGGGATGGACATGTGTGAGTCTAAATAACGAAATCCTTGTTGCTTATATTACATCAATTGAGGGCGAATTTCAAAGTTAACTTCAGGGGATAAGGGATTGGGGATAGTAGATAGGATAAAAATTTTTTTGCCCTCCGCTGGA
>CAVWDI010000043.1:0-4814 GCA_963753725.1 uncultured Chloroflexia bacterium
AACGCTGGCGATGATCCTGTTCCGGACGCGGTCGTCAAAATCATCAGTGGAATGCAAGAGGCGGAAACTACGAATGGCTTAACTTCTCTACGGCTAACAGCTACCAGATGGGTGGTGGAGGTACGAGGGATACTGCCCAGTGGCGGGTTTACGGCGCCGATTGCTGGACAACCCTGGCTCGACCCGTAGCGTCGGACCCGGCTCCTTGTTTCCCGGGTCTACCGGCGCGAATACACCACCCGGAACTTGCGGCAGTGGCACCAGCGGCCGGTTCAGACCCAAATATTGACCTACCTGACACTGATGCACGCAGCGACCTCGAATTCGTGTGGGGCAGCTGCCAGACCGCCTACCAGATCGTGATCGACAGGTCGGGCAGCATGACAGGTAGTAAGCTGCCGAATGTCAAAACAGCGGCCAAAATGCTGGTAGATTTAGCACCAGTGGGCTACTCAACCATCGGGGTGATCTCTTACAATCACAATGTTACGGTTGAGCATCCATTGACAGCTATCACCAACGCGAGGATAAAACAACAATTAAAGATAAGATCGATTTGATTACACGTGGAGGTAATACCGCCATCGGTGATGCGGCCAAAAACGCACGATGATCTAGTAGCCGCACCTGGATTGGGCAGCTACAATAAAACGTTTACCTGCTGTCCGATGGCAAAAACAACCGCGGTAGTAATCCCGTGAGTGTAATCCCCACCTACCAGACCTCCAAGATACCCATTTATGCTTTCGCATACGGCTCGGATGCAGATACGACCTTGATGCAGAAGTTAGCCACCGACACAGACGGAAAATATTATTTCTCACCGACGACCCTTACTGATATCACCAACGCATTCCAGGATGCCAATCTGCAGTCTTCACCAAGCGTAGGGATAACAAAGGGAACAGTGGAAACAGCAAGCATAATGAGACCAGAAGCAGCGATCATCAATTTTGTTCCATTCACAGGTTGACTGAACTCTAAGTCATTTTGATGTTGTCGTGGTCTATAAGGGAGCTTACGGCGATATGACATTCGAATTCAACACCCATACGGTTATCCAGATTGGAATCTGGACTGCAGTAATGATAAGCCATCGGTCGTAAAAGAGAGAATGTGCTACATTGGGCAGAAAGTCTTTCTGGAAATGATTTTGATTTTATGGAGATTATATTACCAGAACAATAGTGAAGGAGAAACAAAATTCTCGTACCACATCACCGGCTATCCTAATCCTGACAAGCCTGATCCTGACAAGCGGTTCACTTACACGGCTTCGGTGACTGCATTTCCGTATCCAATGAAAATGTTTCCGCATTTCCGAAATTTTATAAACTTCCTCGCCGGTTAAACTGGTGGCTGTGCTGGCGAAAGAGCTGCCCATCAAGGGGCTGATGCAATGGCTACAATCAAATATCAAGATGGAAGCATGGAGCTATAGAAATGCTGGACAACGGCGTACTCCGGACGCTCTAATGAATCACGGAAATACACGGTGTATTTTATCCAAAGGAGTTGGAGCCTACAATGTATCTGTGCAGTTCTTTGCCAATATGGTGGTGCCGCGATGACCAAACCGAGATGCGCCCATCCCACCCCACGGAAGTAGGACCAGCCCTGCCGCCCGAACCGGATATTCCAGTATCGGACAACTTCGACCGCAATGCAAGCATACAGGTTAATGTCCTTGATTACGATAAAATTTTCCTGCCGCTGGTCGAAACATAAATAACCCAGTTTCTGAAAATTAAGGTTTGTCAAAAACAATCCCCTACCTTGCCGGTAGGGGATTGTTGGTTAAAAGTGAAATCTCCAATTTGATTTTCAGCAATAGTGTCACAAATTCGGGTTCGTCGTTATTCACTTGCAGAGGATTTCGCAAGATTACATTGTGAATTTATTCACACGGTATGGTAATATACAAAGTGGACAAGCATTCATCATTCGCCACCTTAAAATTCGACAAATAAGGTATTAATCGAGTTCATCGCTGTGACAAAACGCTAAAATTATGGATTTTGATCGAATAAGTTCTGGGAAGAAATTAGGTGGGGTAGAATTTCAGGATCAAATAGATTCCTTCACGCAAACAATCGTTAAATATTGTAAGCGTTAAGAATTATCACTGGGTTATGGTTAATTTCGCCAGTGATATTTTTTCTTTGTGCCCACAATAACAAAAGACCATGCTCGATCATATCCTGTACTGCTGGATAACAACCCTGCTGGACAAATCTTTTATCCAAGCAACGAGTACCCAATCGCTAACTCATACAACTTCCTAGCGGCGATATCAAAATTTATTGAAAACAAATATTACAAAATCAACCTATAAGGAGGCGATCCATTAAAAAATTAGTTCAACAAGAAACAAATTTCTCCCGGTTTAGATGGTTAATTAACCAAAGTACAGCATAAAAATTTTATCGAACAAAACCCCAAATCAATTTATTGATCAGCGTGGTACAAAAGGAGGGTTACCATGTCCCAAAATCGTTTATTCCAGAAAGCAGTTGTTGTGATCTCAATAATCACAATAGCAATGTTTGTAATTTCACCCTCGGTAAGTTACTCTGCACCCGAGGAACCAGAAGCCACGGTAGTTTATATTGACCTGAAAATTTCTCTTTCATAAAACAATTGTCAGCGGTCCTGAACGAGCAAAGTACGAGAAAATCATTCAATATTTTGCTGATGCGGTCTTCGAGGCTTCCAATGGTGCGAATAAACTCGGGAAGGTGACTTTTTACCTGGGAGGGCGCGTGTGCAACAAAGCGGATGTGGTGTGGGTTCCCAGCTGCCATCCCAAAGCACATGTTTCCGGAAGGGCGTTTGCGGGACTTAACGTTAGTTTCTGCGATGTATTTCCCGGCCCCTCTATTACGACGAACTTCCTCAGCAGCGATTGGGATCACCAGGGAGGCGGCTATACGCTTGGTCATGAATGGGGTCACTATTATTATTCGCTCTATGACGAGTATCTGGAAATGCTTCCTATAACAGCTTCATCTATATGCCCCATTCGAACGATATTCCTGTGCCGGATGCGATCATGAATAGCCAGTGGAAGGCTAGGAATAATGGATTCCAAATGGCTCAACTTCTCTACCGCCAAGAGTTATCAATCTGGGGAGTGACGGCGCAAAGCCGGGTATACGGCGCCAGCGCCTGGGAAACTTGGTTCGGCCTGTTTCAGCTGATCCACGCAACGGTGCACGGGCAACTTACTCGCAGAATTTACCATCCAGAACTGGCAGCTGTGGCGCCTGCGGCGGGTACGGATCCGAAAATTGACTCCCAAATTCGGCAGTCGCAGTGCACTCAATGTCGTGTGGGAAGCTGCAAAGTCGCTTATCAGATTGTGATCGACAAGTCCGGCAGTATGAAGGACCCAATAAGATGCCGAACGTCAAAAAAGCGGCTAAAATGCTGGTTGACCTGTGGCTTCTGTGGGCTATTCGACCATCGGGGTGATTGCGTACAACCAAAATGTTACCGTGGTGCAGCCATTGACTGCCATCACAAGCGCGGCAATAAAACTACGATAAAAAATAAGATCGACACGATCACACCTGGAGCTTGTACAGCAATCGGCGATGGGGCTAAAAAAGCGCTAAATAATATGGTGCTGAACGGATCATTACGAATCAAAATAGGGTTGTTTATTTGTCTGACCGACGGAATAACAACGAGAGGGAGTAACCCTGTGACTGTAATCCCTAATTACCAGGCAGACAGCATACCCATGTATACTTTTGCTTACGGCGCGGATGCGGATGCGGCATTGCTGCAGAGGTTAGCCACTGATACGGGAGGAAAATATTATTTCTCGCCGACGACTTTCTCCATATCACGAATGTATTCCAGGATGCAAATCTCAAACATCACCCAGTGTAGGAATAACTACTGGAGAAGTAATTGTACAACATACTGCCATATTAAATCCAAAATCAGCTGAATTAGTGAAGTATTCCGACTACGTTACTTAACTTTAGGGTCATTTGGATGTTGTGGTTATTTATGAAGGTTCTCAATATGATATGTAATTTAATTTAAAAGTAGAACCAATAATTATTTACTATTCACCAGATTATTGTGAAGAGTTGCGAGTCTACAGACAGAGACAATGTGCTACTTCGGTGTTGACATTCTCGATTTCGGAGTTGGCGACTGGGAATCTATTCCAACACACACATAGTAATAAGGCTAAAAAAATTTAGTTACAAGGCCAGCGGCTCGTCTCAATACTTTCACTTACGCAGCTTCGCTCACCTCCTTAACGGGCCATATTATAAAACCCCCTCAACCGGTGACATTGTTGGCTGTGCTCGGAAAAGAGATACCCATTCAAGGGGCTGCGGTTGATGCAAAAATCCAGAAATCGAATGGAAGTACGAGTCCTCTCACAATGCGGGATGACGGCATACCGCCGGATGCGGTCAAGGATGACTGGACAATATACAGCCGTATTTGAACCTGATGAGGCGGGGGTGCCTAGAATATGGACCGTGCAATTCAACCGGCATTAGAGGATGTCTGCTAAGATGACCACACTCAGCCGCAGCCCTTCCCACCCTAAAGTATGGAACCGCCGCTCCCACTTGAACCGCCAGTTCCAGTAGCAGAGGACTTCGAACGCTTTGCGCGCATACAGGTTCATGTAGCTAAATTCTGAAAATTGTTACCTGCCGATTGTAAAAAAGTAGGCAATAAGAATTGGCAAAGAAATAATCCCCTGCCGGCAAGGTGGGGGTTGCTTTATATATCGCCCGGAAAAATTTCTTATGATGTAAAGTTAGGAGGTTGAAGCGAGA
>CAVWDI010000044.1:0-26438 GCA_963753725.1 uncultured Chloroflexia bacterium
CCTACGGTGATCTGTTACCTTTACAGGTATTAAAATCCGAACTCCCGCGGAAGGGTGATTAAGTAACTTGGTATTACTTTTTAGAATGATAAATTCGACTTTAGGAATTGTCAAGTAACGCCAAGATTATCTTTTAGGTATTATGAGGAAGTCTAATCCGTTTGAAATCTCCAAATGAAACCTTGTTTGGCATTATGGATCGCGGCGTACAATCCCTTCACGCCAGGCGTAAACTGCTGCCTGGGTGCGGTCAGCGAGGTGAAGCTTCCCAAGAATATTGCTGACATGTCCTTTGACTGTTTTTTCGCTGATCACTAACCGTTCAGCGATATTGGCATTCGAGAGACCATCTGCAATCAAGAGAAGAATTTCCATCTCACGTTCAGTCAATTCAGTGAAAGGATCGGGGGTCAAATCCCGATTTCCTCTGACCTCTTCAACTAGTCGGGCAGCCACACGAGGATTAATGACAGCCTCACCTCGGGCTGCTTTTCGTACTGCTTCGGCTAACTCAGTGGAACCGATATTTTTTAAAACGTATGATAAAGCACCAGCGCGGATGGCTGGGAAGATATGCTCATCTTCATGATAAGAAGTCAACACAATCACCTGGGTGCGCGGGCTGTTGCTTTTCACCCTGCGCGTGGCCTCCACACCATCTACCCCTCCGGGCATGACCAGGTCCATCAGGATCACACGGGAACGTGCTGACTAGCAAGCAGCACGGCCTCCTCCCCCGTGCCGGCTTCTGCTACTACGTTTCATATCGGGCTGCGTTTCCAGGAATGCGGGATGCCCTGGCGTACGAGCTGGTGATCGTCCACGATCAGGATTGTAATGGCTTCATTCATATCGAGCTTCCCTCCTCAATCTGGCAGCATGAGGTAAGGCGCGTCCCATCCCCAGGTTTACTTTCTATGTAAAAATCGCCTCCTAACGTCTCGATGCGTTCACGCATACTGTGCAAACCTACGCCCCTGCCCTTCACCGTCGCCGGGTTGAATCCGACTTCATTGTCAGCAATGGTGAGCACCACCTCACCTGAATTGCAGGCTAGATCGACCTCGATGCTGGTGGCTTGGCTGTGCCTGGCGATGTTCGCGAGCGCTTCCTGGGTAACCCGGATGAGGGCCTGTTCGAGCTCTTTCGGCAGATTGCAGACCCTGGATATATCTACCTTTGCGCGGACCCTGTTGAGGCGCGACCAGTCATCGACTTGTTCTGTGATAGCAAGTGCCAGTCCTTTGTGACCCAACGGGATCGGCTGGAATTCACGGATAGTAGCAGCTAGTTCCGTTTGGGCCTGTCGGGCTAGTCGTTCGGCCTCATCCAGATGCTTTCCGGCCATCTTGGGCTCATCTTCGATCTGGGCACGGGCAGCGCCGATCTTCATCACGGTTGCAAAGACCTGCTGCTTGACGCTGTCGTGCAAGTCGCGTGCCAGGCGGCTGCGCTCGCCCATGGCAGCTAGTTCCTGGCGCGGATGTAGCAGGTCCTGGAGCTGTTCGGCCATTTGGTTGAGGTGGCCGGCTAGCTGTCCTAGTTCATCCCCGGAACGATCGTGAACGACAGCCGAGAAGTTCCCTCGACTCCAGTCATCAGTGGTTTGGGAAATGTGTTTGATTTGGTTAGTCATCCATCGGGCAGTGATGGATCCAAAGATCGCGCCGATAATCCCGGCTACAATGGTAAGAGCTAGCACGCCCTTGCCGAGCAGGGATAGGCCCTGTTGGAAAAAAAGTAGTGGCGGATTTGCCAACCGAAGTACCACCAGGCCCAGATGGTCGCCATTTTCGGCTGTCACCGGCACTGCCAGCGTCAAACTCCGATCTGGAGAGAGATAGGTAATGTGCTCGTGGTCCACCTCTCCTACCAAGGCAGCTGCCAACAAGGACCGGATTCCGCCAGGATGCGCTTGGCAGCTTCCGCGTCAAGTCAGGCGCTCCGCCTAGGTATTCCAAGTGCCTATCCAGCACCAGCAAAGCCAGATCTGATCCCGGACCACCAATGGTAACCTCTATGTTGGTGTAAACCGGCGATTGGAACGATAACCCTTCCGAGCCGCTGGCAGCCTCCAGCCAGTCTACAAGTCCCTGGATATCGGGCTGAGGGTATTCCAGGTAGGGGAGCGCCGAGGGGGCAATGAAACTCCTAGTAATGGAAAGCAGTGCGATCGTGGCAAGGTCCGAGTTTGTGAAAACAAACCACATCCCAGCTGCAGTTACGACCAGCACAATCACCAAGGCCGCCACAGTCACCAGAGTGTAGCTAAGGGTCAGCTTCCAGTGCAATCCTTGAAAGTACCTGCGAATTGCTGCCATCAATCTTCTCTAATAATACCCTTTTTTCAGTTCATGCTCATCCAAACAGGATTATAGCCCAGGTACAGCAGCACGAACATGAATGTGTTGTAGACACCGTGCGCGATAATCGGCAACCATAGATTTCGGCCGGCAGCCAGGTACAGGCCAGCGTAGAATAGGGCAAAGATGAAGGTTTCGAGCACGCTGGTTATCCCCAGGTTGGTGTGCCCGATCGCGAACAGTAGCGAGACCACTATCACTCCCACTGTCAGGCCCAGTCGATTATCTCCAAGTAGGTCGGTGAAGCGGTTTAGTAAGTACCCGCGAAATACCAACTCCTCCAGGAATGCACCCAACAGCCAACCGATTAGGATCCAAACCATTAGGTTTGGGAGGCTCCCCGGCAGACGCGTCGAACTGCTCAATATTGAACGGTTGCCCAGTCAGCCGTACCAGCCAAGGATCGATCAGCCACATAGCGATCAGTTGTGTGATGATACCAATCAGTACACCCAAACCTAACGTGCGGGGCCATTTTGCCGGTCGCCGAAGACCAACCCCATGCCACCCGAGCTTGCGCAACCCGAGGGAGATCCAGCCCAACGGGAAGACTAACAAGAGCCCCGGAGCATCCTTCAACTCAAGCGCCAGAAGTCCGCAGACTATCATCAGCTCACCGACAACGAAGATCCGGTTCCCACGGAAAGGCACGCTGATGCGGTAACTATAAAGAGGTTGTCATTTTGTACTCCTTTTCTTTCGGATATCATTGCCCGAAAAATTCCAATTCAACCATCTTTAAGATAACAAACAATGGATTTTGAGTCATGCGTCCCTGGAACTGTTTGATATAGGGGTTAAGGAGGAATTCATGCACGAAATTAAACTTTTTTGTAGTTTTTGGGATACCGAAAAGCAAACCTCTTCTTTCAATAGCTTAGAGGTTGTTGATACTCACTTGTTATTAACTTGATTGATAATTTTTCTAATTTTCCCCACTTTTCAAAACGCAAAGAAGTCAAAAATTGCTCGACAGACATATCAAGCAATTCCTTTTCAAATAAAGGGCGGAACAGGATTGCGGAGCATGCCTGTGGCACTCGAACCAGAAATGAGGGGGTGAACTATGCCGTAAAGATTTAATCTCCTATATGTGATAAGG
This sequence comes from uncultured Chloroflexia bacterium, assembly GCA_963753725.1. Taxonomy (GTDB): domain Bacteria; phylum Chloroflexota; class Anaerolineae; order Anaerolineales; family UBA4823; genus CAVWDI01. The sequence continues at coordinate 3,466 of CAVWDI010000044.1, forward strand.
TCAGATTTCAAGCCCTAATTCCTTGATTTTTCCCCGGTTTTCGAAGCGAATTGATGACACCCCAGTTGCCTTGAACTGGGATAGCGAAATGGATGTGTGGATTACAGCCTTTCGCGAAAAACCGCTCCAAATCATCATCGGAACGGTTTTCTAGAATTTGTGCCCCTACGGTGAGCTGTTACCTTTGCAGGTATTAAAATCCGAACTCCCGCGGTGGGGAATTATTCCAATCCAGGAACGCTCTCTAATAAAAAAAATCGACTCTTAGGAGCGTTATGTCTCACTGGTGATGCCCAATAGTTTGGTCTCAAATTATTTACTGATTTTCAGGTCTCTCTTTGGTCATCGACTTTGAAGAACTGCCAATCCTCCGTGGGCTGGCAGTTCTTGGTAAATTAGATCAATTCGAACTCTCCTGGCTTCCAGGTCTTGTTAAACCATGGTTCCAGGGGGCCATACAGCCGCAGAATGACAAACCAACCTTTGCCTGGGATGGTTTGGGTCCAGTTTTTCTCTAAGCCTGTGGGTGGTTGGGGGCCATAATAGAGATCAACTGAGCCATCTTCGTTATAGACTAAATCGTCACGCTTGTTATTTTTGCTGGGGAATGGCTGCCCGGTTTGCAACTCAGAGCGTGTCTGGGGATCATAGACAACCACCGACCAGAAATCTTTTGCAGGAGGATCCGCCGGGATATTGAGTTTGTAACTTTTGTTACCATCCAGGTAGTTCCCGTCTTTATCTTTGGAAGCCAATGCGTATTGCGATCCCACACCCACCATTTTTAGCGCCATCGCCGGCGTATTTACTGTGGCACAATAGAAGAACAGTGTACACGCTGTCCAGATAGCGACCGCCCATACCGCCATCAATAAGCCACTCATAACTGCCACCAACAAAGCCGGTAATCCACACGCTGTTTGGGTAGAGGAAAGTTTCCTCTATGCGTGCGTCGAATACAATTGATCTGGCGGTGGCGTTGCCGACGGCAACCGCTTCGGTCAGGATGCCCTTCATGCGTGCATCCGGGGCAAAAGGCCTGCCCTTGATGATGCCAATACTGGCGAACAGACCGCAAATCTCTGGACTGAGCATCTCCACCGGTTCGCGTTGGATAACCTGATTCAGTTCCTTGTAAAACTCAAAGTCGTTGGCATGGATGGTGTTGAAGTATGTTCTTGAGAGACTAATGAACTCCATTTCCGTCTGTGCGGCTTTGTCCTTGAGTGGGTAGATCTTTACACTCTTTAAACATCATATTCGCTGCATCTGGCTTGCCATCCACCAGGAAACCACGCAGGATCACCCAGTTGATATAGCTGGTGGACTGGGCCACAAAATAACCCTCCGGTACCTCACCCTCAAATTCAGGTGGCAGGATCAGGTAGCTGCCACCCTGACCCCTGTCGGGACCGGGAGCGCCCATATCGATCACAAAGCGGAAGAAGGCGTCATTGACCGTGCCGGGACCGCAAGCAGGCGGGATCTCTACCACAGTGGGGCCATCCCGCTCCAGGTCGAGAAATCCCGAGCAGTAAACAGTGTCGGTGTTGCCGGTCAGGAACAGCGGGTCTAAGTCCATCAATTTATCTGCCAGCAGCATCTTATTGCTGTTGGTGACACCCATCTGTTCGTGACCTGCTCGCAAATTTTCCAATGAGGTGATCGGGATACCGTTTAGAAAGGCTTCTATCCCGCGAGGAAATCCAGGTTATCGAAGACTTTATGAGAGGTTTCCGGGCTTGGGAAGCCGTCGAAAAACTCCAAAGTGCCGATGCGCGTTTCAACTTTATCCGGCGTGGTGATACAGCTGGGGATCGGGGTATTATAGTTGGGTGCGGGTTTTAAAGCTTCTGACATGACTTTCTCCTTATCCATTTATGGGTTGCACTTATTGCTGAGTAGATTCAATTCCTAAAAGCATGGAAAGAGTGGTTCGCTGATTTTGTAAAACAATCTCCCCGGGAGATTATACCTTAATGAGCTTCTTTTCAGCTCCTTTGGACCTATGATGATCCCAATGGGATACTCCCGCTTAGACAGCGGGATTCAAAATCCACATCGTTCCACGATCCCAAAGGGACGCTCACAGTTCGAATTTTAATCCCTTTTCTGGGGCTATGGTCTTGGCCTCGTGAAGCTTATCCGGTAGTGTGTTGTAAGGGCTTCTCCTAAATCCCCAACGATGGGGGCTTTTATTAATGAAAAACTTTGCTGTATGCAAAGTCTTATTTTTTGTGCCTCTACGGTGAGCTGTTCCGAACTCTGCGGTAAACAAATTAGCCCAGCCCTTGTTCGAAAATCCAGATCAAGGACTGGTGACAAGGACCACTTTTCCAGCGTAGCCACCCTTCTCAAGCAGTTTGTGAGCACGTGTGGCTTCGACCAACGGGATGCGCTCCGCAACTACAGGCTTGATCTTTCCTTCTGTCAGCAAGTCAAACAATTCAGTTAGCGTCTCATGGTACCAGTCACTATGCGTTTCGGCAAATTTCCCCAAATCAGGACACATTGGCACATGCTTGCTATCAGGTATGAGTTTTAGCACAAACACCATCAGCAGACTGAGTGGGCCTACCATAATTCCTTTATCTCTTGTCGCGGCTGAACCCAACCATACAAGCCGCCCCCCTTTGCGCAGAACCTGGTATGAACGCCAAAGCAAACTTGCCCCGCCAACTGTATCAATTACTATATCTACCCCATCAACTGTCAAGTTTTGGATGCTCTCGACGAAATCCCTCACTACGGTAATCGATTGGTGTAGCTCCAAGTGCTGACACCAGTTCATGGTTGTGTTTGGAAGCCGTTCCATACATCTCTAACTCAGCGATCTTGCCTAGCTCAAGCAATGCGGTCCCGACACCTCCTGCAGCACCGTGAATGAGGACACGCTCTCCACTTCGCACCTTGGCGATCCTGTGCATGTGCAGGTGGGCGGTGAGATAATTCGCCACCAGACATATAACCTCAACCGGGTCCGCTCCCATTGGAACTGGTACTAACTCAGTCGAAGGCAAACAAATAAACTCAGTATAACCACCTCCCACTCCAAGCGACCAAGTCCCCCCAGCTACCATCTGCCCTAGCTCTAGATCTGACACCCCTTCACCCAGCTTGTCCACTGTGCCAACGACATCCTCACCCAAAGCAAATGGCAGGGGGGGATCCCCGGGGAGCCTGCCCCATCGTCGGTATATGAGATCAAATGCAGAGACTCCTGCAGCCAGAACCTTAACACGAACTTCACCAGCTCCAGGTTCTGGGAGTGGCTCCTCAACCACCTGCAATACTTCAGGGCTACCGTGCCGAGTTACAACAACCTGTTTATATTTAATTGGTTCAGCTTTTTCACCAGAAGTCATTTGGAAATCTCCTTATGGATTTCCCGAAATTCAGTATGAATTTGAGGATTGCATATTGCAACTAGTTCATTCAGATAACCTGTTCATATTATTCTAGCTTGTTTTATTGACTTGATAGGATCTAAATAGAATCAAATAAGCAGCTCCAATCCAATCAATTTTTCTCAACGTTCTAAGTGAATTGAAGACCCTCAGTTTCCTCAGTTGGGATTAGCAAATGGATGAGTGGAAACCATCCTTTGCCAAAAAAAAACCGTTCCAAATCATCCTAGGAACGGTTTGCTGGAATTTGTGCCCCTACGGTGAGCTGTTACCTTTACAGGTATTAAAATCCGAACTCCCGCGGTGGTAAATTATGTCACTTTGGTACTACCTATTTGGATGATAAATGTGAAACTAATGATTATCCAGTGATGCTAGGAATACCAATTTGTTGCTTTTTACTGGAAAATATCATAACAATAGGCTACATATCTGGCGACATTAGCCCAACCCAATTCATCCATCAATATTTTGTTCATACCAATCAGCGGCGATTATCCCCCATTTTTAGATTGCTGGAGAAACACAATCACCCCCTTATATGTTTTGCCGCCAGGTTGTCCTATTCACAATCTACCAACTGACGTCAACCTGCACTTGTCAGCGCCAAACGTGCTGGAAGATGGAAAACTTCGGTGTATTCAATATTCTTTTTCTTATCGATCGGTAAATAGAACTTCGATCATCACTAATAATCGTTAAGAAATTTAACGCGAGTTTCTGAAAATGTTCGTTTCTTCATACGTGGTACGAGTAATGCCATCCTCATTTAATCGATAAATCCAGGCCTCAGGATAGGCGATTAGAATCGGGGAATGAGTGGAACCACAAACTGCGCTCCAGCATTAACCAATTGGTGAATACGAACAAGTGCAGACATCTGCCTTGTCGGTGAAAGCGCTGCCTCAGGTTCTGTCCAAGATGTAGAAACCGTTGCCCGAGAAGCGGTGCATCAGCAATGCTAGAAATGACTTGCCGTGTGACTGGGCATGCAGGGAGACACCGCCATAGGATGCGATGATTGGAGGGCCACCTTGTCCTTCGTCCAAGTTGTCAATTTCCGTGGCTACATTGTAGAAGCTCTCCGCGGAGAAAATAACCGGTACGTGGTTTCTTGTAGCCTCTTGAAAGCTGCAGATAGTCTTGCAAGCTTGAATGACTACTGCGTGTATTGAAATTGAAATTCAGTGTGCCTCCCTCAGCATTGAATCCCCAAGCTACCGCCATCGCCTCCAGCAAAGTCGATTTACCTGAGCCATTCTCTCCGATAATGAACGTCACTGATCTGTTCAGTGGCAGCGTTTCCAGATTTCGGACAGCATTCAATGAAAATGGATAATCATAAAAGGCTCGGAACTTGCTCCCGATCGAGCCTGATTTCAATTAAAAAATGGTCGCTGAGCATTAAATTTTTTTTTGCCTTTATTTTCTCACCAGATTTGATTATCAGTTTTTCAGAGAAGTATGTATTTTCAGAAACGATATTTTTTCATCTTTTAGTTCGTATATCCCCATTTGTCCTTTAACAATTATTCGTTGTTTGAAAAGGATCTTAAGAATTATCAACTATTCCTGATCGATATGGAATGGTTTTTTATTTTTGTTGAAGTGACATTAAAACGCACCTTCATCCCTGTTGTACATGTAATATCCACAACAGCATCAGGATTTGCCAAAAACTGTTGCGTAATGTTTGTGGGGCAGGATCCGTTGTTGCCCAAAATGCTGTGCCATGCACTTGGAACCAGCACATATTGGGCATGGGGAATAGCAGACACAGCTTTTTTCTGCCCAAGCAGGCGGTGTGAGAGAATTGAATCGTCCTTGCAATACGAGAACGTGGTAATCCCCATAAGAACCAGGTGTGGGGGATGTCAATGCACCACGCCATGCTTCACACCCTTCTGCATTACTACGCATATCGCTTATTATTTTTTCAACATAAAATTTAGGGAATTGTGCTTCCAGCAAATTTGTTTCAATTTCATCAAATCCTTCGGGGAAAGGGAATTTCTCTTCACAATTAAAGTTTGCTGTTAATCCCTGGCGTTAACCCTTGAATTTCATCCGGGAACAAAACGTGAAATTATGTGGTTAAAAAACACGGGGATTCTGACTAATAATTTCATTCGCTGCTTTAGCAACATCGGGGGCACAAGTATCGTTTAGAAACTCCGCTATAGTGTCTGATCCCGCATCCCACAATTCAAGCAATCGCTTCTACTCTCCATCGTATCAGAGACCGATCCATCATTACAATAAAGATAAAGATCAAGCAGCTCACCAACAATAGTTGTTTCTGGAGGAAAAACGGAGTTCGTCCAGCAGGTTCGGGTAACTGACCTTGACGAATCTTATCTGCTGTAGTTGTAATCCCCTGCTCCAGTTCTGCTATTAATTTAGGTTCTAAAGGGATAATTTGAACCTGTGGATTGTAAGGAAAGAAGTAGCTATATAAGGCATCCCCATCGATTGATGTGCTTTCATTTAGGGTGAATGGGGATTGATTAAGCTTTCTAGCAAGCACATCAAATCGTGTTCGTAAATCAGGATATGTTTCCGCACAATCCAAATCTTCTGCACATTCAACAAATACGGATTCAAAAAGGGCTTTTTGTATAAGATAAGTATCTGTTCGATATTCTGTGCCAACATCCTCTTGCAAGGTATAAACAGAATCAACAATAATCGAACGAACGAGGGGTTCGTTGGGGAAAAGGTGCATGAATGACATAAGAAGACGTGAACCATAAGAGATCTCCATATAAATTGTACGCAGAATATCCAAAGGCATTCATGATATCAAGCAGATCTACAGCGGAAACGGCTGTTGTGAATGTATCAGGTGGATAACCTGCATTCTTCGCAAACCTTCTTGACAAGCTTTGTACTTTTCATAGGTTGAATGAACGGCATTAACATTTTCAATGAAAGCAGCACAATCAAATTTTGGCTGGCTATGGCCAATGCCGCGTTGATCATACAATATGATGTCCCGCTTTCCACGCATGGGAGCATAACGCATAGCTAATTCGACAACCGCAGAACGAGTTGTTGAACTTAATCCTGTTCCCCGAAATATGGATAATTGGATCTGAATGTGGTTTGTCTCCAGTGGCTTTGAGGACCAAACATACGCAAGTTTAATTTTGTTACTTTCTGCATCATTTCTGTCCGCAGGTACTATCACGTATCCACATTCAATAGTTTCTCCAACGATATCGCCCGCAGGGAACAAATAATTCGCATTGCCGGTCCGTTAAATTTGGGATATCGTGAATTTCTTTTTTGACTCTGACTTCTGCCATGGGAAGAACAGTATCCACTGCTATTACAGAAGTTCCAAGTTGTGTCTGTACAATTGGTTCTGGGGATTTTCCTTTGACAGTTCAATAACAGTATGTTGAAAAGGATAAATAAGAAAATGAATTGTTTTTTCATGAATAAAATTGAATTTATCGCAAAAATATTGATGCCTCACATAGTAAACTATATAGATTTTCGAAAATTCACCTCACCAAAACTCATGAAAAATCATTATTTGAACCATTATACATACATGTTTCATTCTCGATTGTGAATTGAAGCATCTTTTTTCTCCCTAAGCTCAAATTATGAAGAAGTCTAAAACTATTCGTAGCGCATATCAGGATGTTCCATTTCAAACTATGAAAGATATTTGACTTAAAATGAAGATTGATGAAATTTGAACTAAGAACATCCCCAACATTCGCTCAAATCCCTAATGTGATGCTGCAAATTTTGATATCTGAAAAGCTATCAGATTTACATAACCAACCCGAATGCATCCACTTTTTCCCGATTTTCGTTCTGAATAGATAATAAAAACCACTCTACATATCAGTAGAACGGCTTCTGAATTTGTGCCCCTACGGTGAGCTGTTACCTAAAGGTATGCTGCACTGCGTTACGCGATCCGAACTCCGCATAAGGGGAAAATAGTCACGTCAATATTACGTTATGAATGATAATTTTGAACTCGGAAATCGTCAAGTAACGGCGGTGTTACCTATCTAACACTTCGAACCTAGACTTACGCGTTATTCCTTGGTATTGTTCGATTCAGGAATTTTGCCCTGAAACATCGAATAGGTAAAGAAATCCTAGTAATCAGGTTGATCAAAAATGAAGTCGGATGATTTTGGCAGTGGGGGCGTTGGTGGCAAAACTTGAGAAGGTACAGCAAATGTGCTCGGAGCCAATATATTCCTTATAATGTGAAAGATTAACCTGGGTGATCTGCATACAGCTTATTTACCTGCACATCGTAGTTTTCCTTCTCCTGCAATGTTTCTACAAGTTCTTCCATATATCCTTTTGGCAATGTTGGTGAAACATAATTATTGACTTCAAAGAGAGAAGCACCCTCTTCAAGCTGACCATCTACTTGGGCGTCCTGTAGAACTTGCTGGTGAGATGTCCACAGGCAAATCCCGATGGTCACCCAAACGCCGTTGGGAATATCGAAAGCATCGATCACTTCCAACGTTTCGGCTATGGTTTCTGGGGTCTCCCCAGGCGCGCCGAACAACAACGACACGCTGAAAGGAATATCCGTACGGCTCAAATTCGTCAGGGACTCTTTGATATGATCCACTGTACAGCCGCGCTGCATTTTCTTCGAGCATCGTTTCCGAGGCACTTTCGACCGACAAACTGAGGTAGCCACAGCCTGAATCCTTGAATATCTGCAGGGTTTCCTGAGTTAGTTTCAGCGGTTTTACCGTCCCCGTTCCCCAGGCAATATCTAACTTGCGATCGATGATCTCCTGGCAGATAGCCAAGGCATGTCGATTGGGCACATTGAAGTTGTTGTCGCAGAAGGAGACCATTTTTGGGGCTTTGATGCTGTAGATGTGCTCGATCTCATCGACCACCCTCTGCGGTGATTTGAGGCGGTACCTTTTACCTTCAAGGGAGGCATAAGGGCAATAGGTACAGTTAAAAGCGCAGCCTCGTTTGGTGGTAATGGCAGGCGAGATACCTTTTTGATAATAGTTTTCCAGATCAAATAGCTGGTAAGCCGGCATGGCCGTGGTATCAACATCATCTACAAGTGCCCTGGACGATTTTTCGATGCGGCCATTGGATCGATATACACTGCCTGGAACGATGTGAAGATCGCCGCCTGCCTCCAAAGTTTTCAGATACAAGGGGAAAGTATTATCAGCTTCACCGCGGATGCCATAGTCTAGTTCCAGGTATTCCAACCAATCCGGACCGTAGTAATTGAACCCGGGACCACCCAACACGATATGTGCATCCAAGTTCTGCTTTATGCATTCCACGATTTCTTTGACGTTGATCCGTAGATCAAGATGTCGAGTACCATACTGAGCATTTTCATCGAGGATGAAACCGTGCACCAACCGGATGGAAATGGCAACTACATCCGGCGTGAATTTGTCCAGATGGGCTTTTAACTCGCCAATCAGGTCCTTGGCAAAGAGTGCCTCGAAAACTTCCACGTCATGACCGGCTTCAAGGGCGGCGCCAGCAATATAGGCTGGGCCAGAAGGTGAGGCGGGTAGGAAATTGGCTGAGATAATGAGGACTTTCATGTTTGAACCCCTAGAATTGTTTTACTAAATTGGGACCTTACCCTGAAATAGGCTGTAAGTATAAAATCCATAATAATCGGGGGCGTTGAGAATATAATCTGACGAATCAGGCCGTCACAGCCGTTGGAATTCAATCCAATCAGCCTGGCTCAACTCCTGGCGAACCCCGGACCAGCGCATATCAATGAGTGATTTCAAAGTTTCCCGGATTTAATCACTTAGTGGGGAGTGTACAGTCCTCACAAAGGTTTGGACATTGAAGGCTTCCAGACCCAGCTGCTGTAACCAGCCTAAAGCCCGGAGGAAATGCTTATCAGGGTTTTTCCCTTGGCTAAAAGGGGCAATTCCAACCGAAGTAGCATTGAGCTGTGCTTCTAGTGCTGGATGACCCGGAAGGAGTTGCTGTGATGACCAGGAAAGAAGGGCAATTCTGCCTATAGGTTTTGTCACCCTCACCAGTTCTTCGATGATAGGCAGCGGCTCGATTGGTGCATAGCCCACACAATCCATACTCAACACCCAATCGAAGGTATCATCGTCGAATGGAAGGTCTTCCATATCTCCCAGACGAAAAGATAATTGATTAGTCAAACTAGCCTTTTCAGCAGCATTTCTGGCATAGGCGACCATATCTGGCGAAATATCTACACCAGTTACACGCCCTCTGGGCGCAATAGATTTCGCCAGCAGTCTAGTGATATTCCCGATCCCGCAGCCGATATCCAGTCCATGGCTATTTGGGAAAAACTGTAACGTGCGAATAGCCGACCCGATGGCAGGTTCACGCAAAACAAATGTCTGATCTAACTTTTTGGTATATGCTTCCATGCGGCATTTCACTGGAATGTCTCTTTTTAGTTTAGCTGATGAAGTTCTCTAATGCTTGCTTATCTTTTTCAGATAACGATCCATTACGAGATTTGAGTTCCAGGGAAGGAGTCGCAAATTTGCCCTTCAGTTGCTTGTACATGTTCCTGAACATACTGCCCGTCAGGATCTTGTAAGTGGTGAACAGGGCAACCTTCACGTCCGGCTTGCTGGGTAGTTTGGCCGCAAAATCGACCCATTCCTTTTCAGGATGCTGCAGGATCACCATCAGCCCGTTAGTCCAGCAGCCGAATAAGACATAGTCAACATTATTCAGCATATCTTCGCTGTAGGCTTGAATGGATGTTACTTGTGTATCCAATCCCTTGGACTTCAGATATTTGCTAATCTCCTCGGCGTATTGTCTTGTGGTACCGGTTTTGCTGTTGACGATAATGGCTGCTTTCTTCATTTTTTTCTCCTGATGATATGCTTATATATTGGTGTCTTTATCCTGATTATTGTATCCAGATTTCTGCTTCAAGAAGGTCTGATTTATTAGGCGGTTGGTTTGAGTAAAACTTTTCCGCCCGTCATTTGACTTGTATATTCCTGAACGGCTTTCTTTGCATCCTGGAAAGGATACCGTGCCCGGATTTCACTTCTGAGATCGGTGCCGATCAGTTTTTGGGAGCGCCGCCAAAGCATAAGGATTTGAAGCAAATTCTTATTAGAATAGAGCCAGGGCCCCAGCCAGAAACCGGTTATGGTCTTGCCTTGAAAGATGATCTGGTCGACGTTGGTTTGTGGCGCTTTGTGGGAAAGACAGCTATAAACCGTTACGGTGCTGTTTTCCGGCAGTGCTTTGAGCAGTTGCCCCGTCATCGGTCCAGCAACCGCATCAAAGGCTAGGTGGGCGTCATACTGATGGCAGGCATCATGGAGCTGTCTGTCAAAATCCACATCGCTGCTATTCAAGACGACAGTTGCACCTTGAGCTTTGAGTAGTTCCACCTGTGCATCTCGGCGAACAACGTTGATAACCTGTACCCCCTCACTTCGCCCCAAACGGTTGACCATTTGCCCGAGTGCGCTGGCCGCGGCGGTGAGGACGATGGCTTTGTGCCCGCCATCTTTTGTGATTTCCAGGAAAGCGCTGGCCGTCAGTGGGTTGATAACCGACATGGCCCCTTGTTCCAGGCTGACCGATTTATTCAGCGGGAAGACGCCGCCCTGTGTAGAGGCCACCACATATTCAGCCCAAATGCCATCTCTTTCCCCATTACTCAGGCAAGCAACCCGCTTTCCGAGGAAATAGCGGCCCATCGCTCCAGGGCCAACGGCGACAACTGTTCCCGAACCTTCTCCGCCGGGAACCACCGGAGGCGGGTTATCGAAACCGTAGTTTCCATCCAGGAAGGCTAAATCCGAGGGATTGATCGGTGAAGCGGCGACTTTGACCAGGACTTCATCTTTTCCCGGTTTTGGGACTGGGCGCTGCTCAACCCGGAGTGCCTCGGCACCGGAATATGAATTTAGAACCACGGCGGTCATCTGATCGGGTATTTGTGTTTGTGTCATTTTCTACCTCCTAAAAATTGTATGGTTAGAAATTAGTTCGTGTTTCGTGTTGCGTATTCCTTTGGGTTCATCGAAATACGCAACACTGAAGGGTGATGATCTTGAGTACTTTTAGGCTTTGGCCAAAGATCTCTTATGCAAAAGAATATGCATTCCAGCCAGCAAAATCAAGCCAATTGTGCTGATGGGGGAAAAACTACATAGGGCCTTGTAACCCAATAGTGATGTCTTACTTGCTGACGCAAGTGGAATGAGTGTTACGATCGCCAGGCTAAAGTGGACGGCTGTGAAAATAAGATGTGTAGGTGATTTTTTATCGTTCATTTTCATCTCCTCTAGAAATTTGATTGATTGTGATGGATCGATTTCTTGGTCTAAAAAATGGATCACTGCTTCATTCTTTTTCCATGAGTTCGGCGATCTTCTTTTCCTCCCATGCTCGAGCCAAGTGTCCCACCAAAAACTCGCAACGCATGAAGAACAATAGCAATGCCCCATCCCATGAGCGGCCAAAAGAACCACAGGACTGTCAGGGGATATCAATCATATTGATTAAAAACAAATCAGGTTTACAACGACGTACACGCTAAGATGACCGTAAAAACCTCTTAATGCGTCAACTCTCTCTTTTGCTTTTTGATACTTGATTTCTTGCTCGTTCATTTTTTTCTCCTTGGATGAATATTCTCTTAGGGCAAACCCTGGGGCATAACCCATCTTATGGTCAGTTGCCCTTTGGCACGTTACTCGCAGGTCTTTTGCGGACGAACCACACCACTACAATGATGATCAGGAAAACCAACCCGATGGGCATCAAGCCGAACTTGATCTTGGTCATCAAGGAGGCAACCTGCACCAGCCAATCCATCCGGTTGGGATACACCAGGCCAGAAACCACCAGGCTGAGGTTTTCAAGTATATCAGCCAGGCCTGAGATCAGCGGGGTCAGGATGAGCCACTGCAAAGGATGTTCCAGGGGCAGCAGGCGCACTAAAAACCAGGCGCCGGTAAAGGAAAATAGCAACGCATAGCTGATCGGGAACAGCATATCCGGAACAAGGTGCAAGGTGCGGTAGGCCTGGCGGCCGGCGATTCCCAGGGCTGAAAACAACTGGTACGCTTCTTCTGGGGTATAAGACATCCGCATATCCAGGATCGGCACGCCCCCGGAATGTTCCTCGATGGCCGGGGTGCTGAAAGGTAGCGCGGTGCCGTTCATAATGACCATCAGCAGACCGGCAGCTGCCAACAGACCCAGGATTACCAGCCAGCTGGTTTTATATTGGATGAAGGTTAAGATTTTCTTCAACATCAGATTTCACTCCTTCTCACATCTGGAAATTCCCAAGTAGATTCCGAGAAAACTGTTTTTTCTGCGATTGATAATTGTAATGTAGCTGCTGGGCAAAGTGTCATCGGTGTTATACCCAGCTGATTTGCGGGGATTTTCTCTCGATTGACCTGACCCCATAATTTGTACTACTCACAATGTTAGACCAACTTGATCAATTTGAGAAGATTGAACCGCGATAGCAACTGGGACTGGTGGTCTGTAACCCAGTGAACTGTATGGTCGGATCTTGTTGTATTGATTTCTCCACATTTCAATTAGAATTTGGGCCTCCTTTAGCGAATAGAATATTTCTCTGTCCAGCAGCTCATCCCTCATCTTGCCATTGAAGGATCGATATAACCATTCTCCCAGGGACTGCCTGGTTCGATAAACAAAGGTCTGACAGACAAGCAGGGTTGTACACTAAAAGGATTTGAATCAGTCTTTATTTGTAACCACCTAAGAGGATTCGAGCTCTAAATTGGATTTAAGCTCAAAATTCCAGTACAGTTCCTTAATATTCTCTCGATGTTCATACTGAATGGAATACAAAAACCGTTCCAAATCTCATCGGAACGGTTTTTATGAATTTGTGCCCCTACGGTGAGCTGTTCCCCAGGGGTCTATAGCACGAACTCCCGCGGTAAGGATATTTTGTTACTTTGGCACTATTTCTTAATAACACATATTATCATCAACCAAAGGAAATGCACTACACCGATTGTTATACATCTCTCTTTTGCCTACCCTCCGAAATAGTGGGTCACCATATCCAGAGAATTGATCAACCCATGAGCGATGATTAATGGCCAAAGATTACGTCCGACGACCAGGTAAGACAATCCGAACACCAGACCGATGACACCGACTTCGAACATCCCTCCAGGACCTTGTTGGGAGTGGATAAGTCCAAAGATGACCGCCTGGCCGATTATGGCGATTGCCCATGCGATTTTCGTCTCTTTACCTTGAAGATCGATTAGCCGGTTCATTATATGGCACATAAAAATTGGTAGAAATCAGCTTATAATATCTAAGATCTTAATCGCATCCTGGAGAGTGAAATATGCCTGAAGAAGAAATTGCACCAATAAAAAAATCAGAATTTGAACCAGATTTAGAGGCCCAATCAAGCGACCCACTATCCCAGTCGGAACAAGGTTCTTTTATCGACCTACCCTCCAGATTTCGACCGCTACGAACCGCTTGCAGAATTTATTGCCACATTCGTTCTTGCGCTGGCGACTGTAGCCGCAGCTTGGAGCGGCTATGAAGCTGCCCGCTGGGGAGGCGAGCAGTCAACCGCTTACAGCCAGGCAGGCGCCCTCAGAAACAAAATCCACCCGCGCTCTACCTCCGCTGGACAATTAATCCAGATCGATATAGGAATATTCACAAACTGGATCAACGCGTATGCCAGCGACCAGCTGGATCTGATGAATTTTTATGAGGAGCGTTTCCGGCCCGATTTCCTGCCTGCGTTCGAAGCCTGGCTGGAAACAGACCCGGAAAATAATCCAGATGCACCAAATTCGCCTTTCTCGATGTCTGAATACAGCCTGCCAGAAATCGAAGAGTCCCGGGTTCTCTTAGAACAGGCAGAGCAAAAATTTGATGAGGGCCAAGAAGCCAACCAGACCAGCGATAACTACGTATTCATGACAATTATATTTGCATCGGTATTATTTCTTGGCGGGATTCAATCGCGCTTTAAATCTATACCAGCCAGATTGGTAATTATCTTCCTAAGTCTATTGATCCTTGCATATGGACTTTACAATCTAATCACATTTCCAATCATATAATAAATCCTGCAAAAGTAACATCGCATTGTCTTCCTTGATTTTTTTTCAGAATACGTTGAATTTTATATCTCTTATAATCGATCAGAGTAAAATCGAGTTGACCTGCCCTCATAATTTGTACCAGTCACAATGCTGGACTAACTTGAGTAATTTGAGAAGGTTGAATTAAGATAGCAGCTGGGGCTGTTGGTCTGTAACCCAGCGAACTGTGTGGCTGGATATTGTTGTAGTGAGTTCTCCACATTTCAATTAGAATTTGGGCCTCCTTTCGCGAATTAAGCTTCGATATTTCCAATTTTCTCATTGTTCAAATCGAATTGAAGATCAACGGTTATCCTGAACTGCGATTGGCAAATGGATGAGATTATTGCATTCTTTCGCGAAAAATCGTTCCTATCAACCTGAACTGCACCCTCCAGGGACTATGTTCAAACTCCGGTCTTGGCCCCATATTACTCTTCAGAGTATTGAAAGGGTTATATTTGCTATGGTCCTCTAGGCGATCGGGGGATTTAAAAAAGACTCTACTTGATGTAAAGTCTTTGAAGTGCCCCCACGGAGATTTCGACTCCGGTCTTAGCCTTGAAAGGGCTACGTCCTGGTCCCCTAGACTTAGGTTGTAGTCCTATAAGTTTGTTATGGGGGCTATATACTCTGTTTCAACTGTGATTAAAATGTTCATTACCTCAGTTTCAATACTCCATGCAAAACAATCGTACAAAAAATTTTTCCATTCCACCTCCCACAACAGGGATTCAATCAATAACATTCAGAAGCTACAATATTTCATGTATTAGGTAATTAACCATGATTTCTGAGGTCAGATTCTAATTCTACCAAATTACTGAATTTAGACAAAAATTAATAACTGTGACAAATAGAGCCATTGAGCTTCGTTCCACATTAATATACCAATAGGAGAACGGGCAAATTTCAATGTTGACCCATATGAATTACACCACACATTTCAAGCCTTGTATCTTCAAGCGATTAAATACTTGATTGAAAGACTCTTAAACACAAATATCTTCGATGCTTGACTTTTATTTTTATTCCTTGTATCTTATATGTGTCAAAATATGGCAAAAAAATTTTTGAAATAATTGCACTGATTTCTTGCATATAGGCTTTAAGCTTGTAATTCGGAAGGCTGAATAATGGATGAGAACAACAAGCAGGGTGAAAATAAACTTTCCATATCTAAATTGCAGATAACGATAATTGCTATTATGACTTCAATTTGTTTGACTATCGGATTTTTTTATTTAAGTCCACTCGGCTACCAATGATAATATTATTCAACCCAAAACATTCACCCCAAAAATTTCGCCAACAATCACAGAAAATAATAGCATCGTTATATACAGAGACAAATTTCCCTACTCACCTCTCCACACATTTTGAAACAGAGGGATTACCACGATGCCCGCTTCTGCAACAGCAACTGGTACTCCGAAGATCAACTCTCTCCACCATCGAAAACTGTTAACCCTTACCAAAATCACCAAAAAGTTGGGGAGTACTTCTAATTTCTCCCACTCCTTCACCTACCCCAAACTGACATTCTAGACAAAAGCCTCTGCGGGAGGCTATCAAGAAACTTAAGCCTCATGGGCATTTTCAACCTCCAAGCCGAATGAAACAGGGTGTCTCAGAATTGATTATGTTGAGAATTGAACCATAGCTCAACGTGAAATCCCATACCTCCCGTGGAAACAAGGGCAGCTAGCACTTTGACAACCAATATGGAAGGTCCCGGCGAGCCTACAGTTGAACCAATCGAAATTAGTACTGTTATGAAGGCGGTATTATCGTCCGTGGACGGATTTGAGGTTTCACCTATTAGTGAAGAAGAACAATTTGTATCCGATGATACTTTTACAGAGTGGATTTGGAATGTACTTCCTCTGAAATCCGGCATGCAAAAATTAGAACTCAGAGTTTCTGTTAAAGTTATCAGATGACCATATTCGGGGAAACAACGAAATGTTGATGCTATTATTCGTAAAGTAACCGTAGATGTAGACCCGGTCATTAATACAAAATTTATATTACAAATAATAGGAATTAGTTGTATCTGGGTGCATTGTAGGTGTGTTTTGCCATTAATTGTAGTTGTATTAGCGTGGTATCTACCACAATATTTAAAAAACAGAGCTGAGAAAACAAATAAAACTGTAGAAAAATGGCTCAACACTTTCGAATAAAATTTTCTGGCAAATCAGCTGTTTGATTTTGTACATACGGCGATACTCAACAAATTTCTTGCCCGGCGAAAATATTATCAAAATTTATCGTTTATGATATGTGCCATCAGCTTTACTTAAAATTTTCTCTGCATCGTAATTGACTCTTGTCATTTGCTCCATCAGATTGGATCGATGATTGAACACTTACCATGGCATATCAACTTCCAATCTTTGAAATCTGCGACATGTGTGAAATATATTAGTGTTTCTATGAGTATAATTTGGTGATATCGATGAATATGGATTTACAAATTTCTAGGCTGGACATAATATTTGGAGCAATTATTGAAAAGATTTCGCAACACGGCTTCGGGTGGGTAATAAACTTTATAAATCGCAAATTTCGTGGCAGGAACCTTTCTCCCAAAGTCTAAGAAATCGCATAGGCATCCGATATCTATATCGTCACAATTCAATCCTTCTGACTACATTATCTTTGTGGTATAGGAAAAATCGCTCGAAATGAAATTGATGAAATAGACCGGGCGTGGAAAGGGGGATAAATTCATTGCTGCTTGTAGGTAATGCAGGGTCTGGAAAATCTGGCATTATTTACGTATTGTAATAAAGTCTTTGAACAAGAATAAAATCCCCACTCTCTTTGTCGACATTCAGATATTTCTGAGGGTCAGGACCCTGCAAGTTAGTATTCTTAAATGATTGACATTAACAAATGGAACCGTTCCAGAAAAATTTACTACCTTTAGGCGATGAATTCAAATTGTGTGTTTGTGGTAGACCAATTAGATTCCGTTGCTGGAACTAAAGCTCTCGCAGGTTGGAACCTCTTCTTAACCTCATTAAGCAGAATGAATGGTGTCCGTGTGCTTGCAGTGTCCCGATTATTGGAAGCAAACGAGTATTCAGAAATCAAAAATCTTGAGTTTTCAAAAATTAAGTAATGAATTGTCAAATGATTTGCACAACAAGATATCTTGAAAACTTGGAAAAACCTCACCAGACCAAAATATTCAAAAATTAGCTCGAAATCTTTTAAACTTAAGCCTTATAGCTGAAATTCACGAATCGGGGAAGAACCTCAAAGATAGAATAGGCTTGGCTGAATTATGGGACTTATTTTTACAAACAGTAAGGGATCGAGAGGGTGACTAAGCTCTCAACGCTGCTTTAGATTTAGCAGATGAACAACTAGCAAAAAGGAAAAGAGAATTTCCTATTCCATTTTTGAAAATCTTTGAAATGGGAAGACTTGCGAGTTCGAGGAATTATTGAAATGTCTTCGTTTGGAAGATTCCGATTTCGTCACGAACAGTTGCAAGATTATTTTTGTGCATATGCAATCTTTCCAAAACGACCAAATGTAACTACTCCTATCGATAGATATGGAGAACATTACAGTAAGGGGGTTTAGACTTTTGGATAACATTCGCTTTATTCTATTCATGCTCCTAGCGAAGAACCCGAGTTTATACAAAGTGTACTTTTTCGAATAAGGAGGTATTCTATTTTTTATTAGAACAGTAATCTTTGACAACTTAAAAATGTGTGTCGACCTCAATGCAATATTGCACAAATCTTGGTAGTTGAAATAGAAAATAATAACGCATACCAAAAGTATCTTTTGAAAATTCAGAAAATCCTTCCTAATTCCAAACATCACATCAATTTGGTTATTTCTATCAAGTTCCGCAACCAGTCGAAGTTGAACCAGACCATTTCCAACTGCCTGATTGGTTTGCTGGTGGTATTTAGCAAGATTTGCAAATAAGTTCCCCAAAATTGTTGTAGATGTCGTCAAAAACATAAAACGAAAAACATGAGTGTAATAGAAAACTTGCTCAAAGCAATTTGTGCTATCGAGCCTGATTTAGCCTTAACTGTTTCAGGTGAAGTTTGTAATTGGCTCAGGTCTCAATTTGCCAGGTTACTTCCCATGAAAATAAGTAATTACATGAAGATCTTAAATCGAAAATGGATATAT
Organism: uncultured Chloroflexia bacterium; assembly: GCA_963753725.1. Lineage (GTDB taxonomy): Bacteria > Chloroflexota > Anaerolineae > Anaerolineales > UBA4823 > CAVWDI01. The sequence goes on from CAVWDI010000044.1 coordinate 22,172, forward strand.
TGAATCCACTTTAGAGAAGTAATTGGCGAATTACTTCGTCCAATCGAACCATCACCTCGAAAAGTAAAGAAAATTAAATATTATTTTCCTAGAGGCCAGGACAAATTACGAAATATATTGGCTGAGCAAAACTCTTGAAAATACCCTACCTCAAAAGATAATCAAGAAGATGATCCTATAGGTGTAACCTATAACGCTGTGAAGTACGATTAATTCAATCTATACAGCTCGAATTAGGTGCTTTCGATTAAGCCCAGATATTGACAGCTCAAGTTTTTGGAGGGAATTTCTCAATTGCAGGTCCAATTCACGATATCAAAGTGATGAAATCAAGAATTTTCAGGTACAATGTTATTAGAGATGCCTTGCTAAAATCATGTAACTCTTTGACTGAACAAGCAGAGAGTATTATTTCAAGGTATCTCAACAGTATTTATTCAATTTTTCGCGTTTAGCAATTTATATTTTAGGTATTAAAGGTGAAGTATTTCCGTATCTAGTTCAATATTGTTTTACTGATTATAAATTCTTCGAAGCGAGTTCAGAGTATATAGAGATATACACTTTATTGCGCATCGATACAAAAATGAATAAATGAACAAGCTAAATTCATTGATTGGCTCGAAGATGGCCCTCCAGATTTACAAGAAAGACTTGAGACTTTCACAGAGCTACACAAACGCGAGCTAAACCAGAAGAAATCCTAAAGTTAAGAGAGAATTGGCTTTTACAAAGGTTGTTCTTAATCTGCATTCTTGTCCTCCAGATAAAAATTCATCTCTTAACCCAGCTTATTAGCACGTATGGGACTTCTCGAAATCTAGTCTTCCCTTTGCATGCGACGACTAAAACTAGAAGTGACATAAGCCCTATACCTCTCAAGGGCTTCGTTCATTATCCGTTAGCGAATTAGTAAAAAAATTGATTGAATATCAACCTCAGACCAATTCATACTTGGATAATTATTCTGCTTTAGCCAAATCTATTCATAGCTTGGTTGTAAAATCGCACTCATAATGCAAAAAATGCCAACCATTTCTTAGCTGTTGGTCTTAGACCAGAATATTTATTACATTTTATTGTTGCTCTAAAAAATGAATAGAGAATGGTGAAGAAATTTCAATAACACCAGGTAATTGATTTTTGCTCAGATATTGTTGACAGAATCGAAACAATCTAATGAAAATTCGAGGGAGAAGAAACAAGCCTGCCTTCTGTTCATTTAGAGATTCCGAGATTCTGCACAAATTTTGGAAGTAGGACTGATACGGAAATTATCCATCCAACACAAATCAAATTAGAAAAAATAATATCTAAGCTGTTGTCCCACAAGGACCCTACACCAGAGCGCGAAAAGAGAATATTGGTTTCGATGCTGGAACAAAATTTTAAACTCCGTGGCGCCCGTGGAATGGCTTGACCCATGCATTAGTTGAATATGCTTCTTATCACAATCGTGCGAGACTAAAGAAGTCAGAGACTGAAAATAAACACAACCAAAGTATTTCCATCCATTTACTAAGGAAAACTTAGAAAAGAAACTCGATAAAAGTACCGATGAAAGCCTAGCTGTTCATTTAGTTTTTGGAAATTATCTATCATTTTTTTATATCCTTGAAAAGAAATGGGTGATTTCGAATTTAAATTTGATATTCCCTTCAGATATCGATAATAAGAAATACAGGGATGCAGCATGGAGAGTTACCTGCTTTATTCTAAGCATTTGTACGAAGAAATATTCACTTGTTGCTATCAGGAAATATTCAAAAGATGTTGAGCATCTGTGCAACTCCATTGAAAGAAACTGGGACGAAAATATTAAAAAAAACAAAATGTTTTAACTAATCATTAATTACCGCATTGCTGAAGAATTAATTGATTGGAAATTCCGATTCTGGATTACTCGAACAATTTTATGAATGCGCACCTGATGAATTACGGGCGCATGCAGTATTTACACTATCAAGGTACTTAGATTCAATTCGCCCTGAGCTTCAAGTAAATGGCAGAGATTATTTGAGTTATGGAAATTAAAATACATGAGCCTCGAGTTTGATAATAAAGAAGATTTCAGTACTGAAATTTGAAATTTATGCGTTGGTTGGAATTAATCCGGAGCGGATTTATGAACGCAACACTACATTCCCGTTATTGAAAAATTCGGTCGTCTTCTTGAAAGATGATTACAACATTCGTCTGTTGCTTGAATATGCTGCGAAGAGAGTGCCCATCATTTCCGCTAGAGGCGAATTCCTTATTGGAACAAGTTATAGATTTCAATCAATTGATGTGGCTGGTTAGGGAAGAAGACATAAAAACAATGCTTCTCGCAGGAATTAATTCACAATATCAAAGCGCTAAAGATAAAGCAAATTTGGTAATCAATAAAGGGGGGGAGCCAGGGGGAGATTTCCGGTTTATGAATCTTCTGCATAATCCGGGCCATGCCGATCAGTGATTCCGTTTCATGCCGATCGCTGATTCCGTTTCATGCCGATCGGTGATTCCGGTCATGCCGATCACTGTATCGGGAGAAAAAGAGCGGGGAAGATAGCTGGATAAACTCGAATAAATAGGGCATCCTTCTCAGGAATAAAACTGAGGAGGAAGAGATGTCCCAAGCGAGTTTATCCATGCGAAAAATTGAAGAAATCCTACGTTTGAAATTTGAAGTCGGGCTGACCCACCGGGCGATTGCCCAGAGCTGCGGGGTGTCAACCAGCACGGTGAGTGAGTACAGCACGCACGCCAAAGCGGCGGGGCTGAGCTGGCCGCTGCCGGAAGGGCTGACTGCCGAGCAGTTGGAAGCCCGCTTGTTCCCGGAGAAAGGGGGTTACCGGCGGAAGATCCCCCAGCCGGATTGGCAGTATGTCCACAAGGAGTTGAAGCGCAAAGGGGTGACCCTCAGCCTGCTGTGGGTGGAGTACCGCCAGGAGCACCCCAAGGCTATGGCTACAGCCAGTTCTGCCACCGCTACCGGGAGTGGAAGCAGCAGCTCAACCCCACCATGCGCCAGAAGCACAAGGCCGGGGAGAAGCTGTTCGTCGACTACGCCGGGCAGACGGTGTCCGTGGTGGACCCGGAGACAGGCGAAATCCGGGCAGCGCAGATTTTCGTGGCCACCCTGGGTGCCAGCAACTACACTTACGCCGAAGCGCACTGGTCACAGAGCCTACCCAACTGGATTGCGGCGCACGTGCGGGCGTTGGCCTTCCTGGGTGGGGCGCCGGAAATGGTGGTGCCGGACAATCTCAAAGCGGGGGTGACGAGCCCGAACCTGTACGAGCCGGACCTGAACCCCACCTACCAGGAATTTGCCCGGCACTACGGGGTGGCGGTGGTCCCAGCCCGGGTGCGCAAACCACGGGACAAGGCCAAAGTGGAAGTGGGGGTGCAGGTGGTCGAGCGCTGGATCCTGGCCCGCCTGCGGGACCGGACCTTCTTCAGCCTGGCGGAGCTCAACCAGGCCATTGCCGAACTGCTGGTGGAACTCAACCAGCGGGAGATGAAGCATCTGGGCCAATCGCGCCGGGAACTGTTCGCCGAGGTGGACCAGCCCGCCCTGGCGCCCCTGCCGGAAACGCCCTACGAGTTTGCCCGCTGGAAGAAGGCCCGGGTCCACATCGACTACCACGTCTTCTTTGAAAAGCACTTCTACAGCGTGCCCTATACCCTGAGCGGCAAGGAAGTGGACATCCGGGCCACCGAAAAGACGGTCGAAATCTTCTACCAGCGCCAAAGAGTGGCTTCCCACCCCCGTTCTACGGCTAAGGGGCGCTATTCAACCCACAGGGTGCACATGCCGCCCGAGCACCAGTTCTACAGCCAGTGGTCCCCGGAGCGTTTTCTGCGCTGGGCCAGCGAAATCGGTCAGCAGACCGGCGAACTCATCAGCCGGACGCTCGATGCCCGCAGGCACCCGGAGCAGGCTTACCGCACCTGCCTGGGTGTCCTCGGCCTGGCCAAACGCTACTCCCCGGAGCGCCTGGAGGCCGCTTGCCAACGGGCCAACAGCGCCGGGATCCAATCCTACAAAGGAGTGCACAACATTCTCAAGAACAAGCTGGACCAACGACCCTTGGAACCCGCCTCCGACAACCCCCTGCCAGCGCATGACAACATCCGCGGCCAAAACTATTACAATTGAGGAGCTGCCTATGCTAACCCAACCCTTACTGGAAAAACTCTCCCAACTCAAGCTGTCCGCTTTCCGCACCGCTTATGAAGAGCAGCAACAAAATCCCCACTATGTGGAACTGTCCTTCGA
>CAVWDI010000045.1:0-4958 GCA_963753725.1 uncultured Chloroflexia bacterium
ATAATAAGGTTGGATTCTACAAACGGAAGTAATCACGCTCTCTCACTTTTTACGGGTCGCCATATCTCCCGTGATCCATTTATACTCGGTCCTTCCAAGAGTATCGGCTACCTACTGATTTATCTTATTGATTATTTCGATATTATCTCACGGTCATTTCCAAGTGGTTGCATTCCAACAATCAACACTTCTGAACCCGGGTTTGTTTACAGCGGTACTATTGGAATACGGAGCATTTCGACTTCACAGGCTTGTCCCCGAGTAATCACTGGAATATCAGGAGCAACTTTGTCGAAGACATTTTCACTGGTTTTAACCTGCCTGATAATTGGATTGTCTGGATGCAGCAGCCCGCTTGTCCCAATTTCGAAGACCGCAATTGGTGAAGTCCAATTTACTTCACTACCATCCAATACACCCTTGGCGACGCATATTTTCCCAACCGTAAAACCTGCCATAACATCTCCGCCTTTAACAAATACACCCAAGGCTACAATTAAGGATGCGGAAAATTTGGGTGATTACATCGGTAGAGTTCTCTTCATTTTCGGCTCGGGTTTCGATTACCGTCACTATGAGGGCACGTGCAAATCACTGGAACGAGCCGGATACAAGGTTCATGTTGCATCCAATACCGGGTACCCATCGAGGGCAATATCACGGTGCATGGGTTTGAAGTCATTTCGCGCCCCTGGCAAACTGCCCCGTGGTCTATGCCGACCTGCTTATGAAGGACATAAAAGTTGCGGACTATGACGGGATCGTTTTTATCAGTGACACTGGCATCCTCTCAGATCCGTCACCGGAAATTGACCGTATCTTGCTGCAGGCTTCACAATATGGTGTGGTATTGGCTGCCCAGGAATTCGGAGTTTACCTGCTTGCCGAGGCCGGTTTACTTAAAGACAAGAAAGTAACCGCCAATCCGCTCATCTGCCGGGAAATGGATGGAAATTACAACGCCATCCGCACCCTCATGCCAGTTCAAAGGGATGCCGGAATAGTTACCGCCGATCCAACCATGTCTACTGTAAGTTTCGTCAGGGCGATCCTGGCTGAGATTGAAAATGAAACACCCTAATTGTGAATATCCCCCACCCCCAATGATAATTCTCTGATCCCTGGCTGGCATTTTAAATATGCCTGCATCGATTTATCACCAAAATTAAACCTCTTTGACACCAACACGGTATAGGGTCCAATTTGATTAACTTCAGCATAATTCTCCCGGATATAATTATCCAGGTTCTGGGCGCCGACTTGAGGGACGTTCCTTCGGCAATCCCTTTTGCCTTTTCCAGCGTGCTGTCGGCAAATATCCTTTTTAATATCAACACATTAACCCCCTTTTCCTGTAAATCTTTTATCATTTCCTGCTGGACTATTGCGGTATCGCTGATGCCAGGATGCAGTTCATGGTAGCGCGTGGCGATGGGACGGTCCAGGAGGTGCTGCACCATCGTATCTCCAATGATGATCACATCATGGCGGTTATTACCGACATAAATATCTTGATCCACAGGCACGTTGGCATCCAGATATTCTTTCAGGATTCCCAGCTTCTCCGCCTGACGTTCGTTTAATCGAAATCCGGGAATTTTCCCTGGTCAACTTCTACTCTTCCGGACTGATAGTCCTTCCACAAATTGAATCCTGGTGAAGGAAAAGCGCAAAAATCCAACCCAGTACCAAAAGGGTATCAGGACCTTCGTCAAAAAGCCCTTTCCAATTTTTTGACCATGTACAAATATTTCATACAGCATAATTCCTATCCAGGAAGCATACACAGACATAGATACGATATGCGTGTTTATCTGGATATGGGCCGCATAATAATGGAAAACAAACGCCAGCGTCAGCGTAACACCGCTTGAAATATAAAACACGTTTTTCTTTTTGATCGCCGCCCCTATACCAAGCACCCCCAATAGAAACATAAAGAATGGAAGCGTGAAATTGATGTATCTGGCCAGGTAAAGTACCAGTTCAAACCCAGAAACCGCCACCATCCCCCATTGGCAGCAGACCGGGATACCCTTCCGGCCTGGCATAGCGGAAATCAGTCAGCGGAAAAATAACCAGGCTCTGGAGCATGTCACTTCCTGCGTAGAAAAGGAAGTACAACAGTACCGGAAGGACGATCGCAACGCGCCAGCCAGGTAAACCAAAATATTCCTCCAAAAAGACCGGGTACGCTCTGTTTGGATGAATTTTGCGCCAAAATAATTCGCCGCCAGTCCGGCAGAGACTGCAATACCCGTATAAGTACCCATATCGTGTTTAAACAAAACCAGCGCGCCGGAAGCTAATCCTGCAAATAACAGGTACTTCGTCGCGTTCGTTTTATAAAAACGCAGCGTGAAATACAGCGTAAGGAACACGAAAGCAATACCGGTTGGATACGAACCGAGCCGCAGGTGATAGCCAGTGTTGTACATCCCCGCCAGGAATATTGCCGCGCTGCACCGCTAACCACCTGTTCTCCGTCAACTGCTTGCCGCCCAGTAGCAGGCGCTCACTCCCGCCGCGCTGACCACAGAGGCAGCCATAACTTCAACCATCAGGTTGGGCCGAATAATCCAAATATTAAAGCTAGCAGGTAAAAATGACCAGGAGCATACATGGTCCAGAAATCCCGGTAGGGCATCTCACCATTGAGGACCCTTTCAGCGCCAACGGTGGATACCCCATCGACCAGGTGCATGCCCGAATTCTCCCCCAGGCTGAAATCCCAGCTGATCGAGAAAATCGAAAGCGCCAGGACAAAAATGACCAGGGTGACCAACAGGTCGAGTGTCTTGTTCTTCATTAATCGTTCCGATTTAACGTTAATAAAATATCATACATTTACGCTTTCTAACAACCAGGGAAAGTGATCACCCCATTGACAATTATCTTCTTCCAAGCCTGAACGATAACCAAACTGGCAAGTGTATAACCGTTCGTGAAGATCAAACCGGAGAGCGCCATTTGTATCGAGAATAAGTATACCGGGCAGCCCCTGCCCGCAGTGACCACACTCAGATCAAAAAACTGTATACTTTCAATCCTTGGATATTCGGTTATTCCTAAAAAAATATGCCTCAATTGCATTCAGCTAAAGTAATTCTGTTGGTTCAGCAAAATAACTTAGGGAGGTTACCCCAATTTTGATATGGATTTATCAACAGAATGCTCCCGAACTCGTTAAATATTTACATTATGAATGATACACAAACGTAAAATTACAGGTTATGATTTTGTCAAATATACCCATTATTGCCACACAAACCCTTTGCCTGGCATAAGCAATTTTCAAGAAAAATAATTTTATGGACAAATCTATCAATGTTTTAATGGTCAGCGGATGGGTTGATCAAGCTTTTACATTTTCTGAGGTCTTTCAGTAAAAAGAAAAATATAAAATTATATATCGCCTGATCTGGCTGGGCAAGCCCCTTGAGGAAATTGTGCCATTGTCAAGAATTTTTCTTAACCCCCATTTTCATGATCCTAGTTATATTCCTAGTTTATTAGATATTTGTATTGCTAATAATATAGATGTATTACTTCCAGTTCATCATGATGATACAGTTGAAATTTCGAAATACAGGCAGCAATTTGTGTCTCATGGGATACGAATTCCATTTCCAGATTATGAACTTATGGAATTGGCGATGGATAAATATCAACTGTCAAAATTGGCGAGAGAGAACAGATTATCAGCTCCTGAAACTCTCCTGGCGAGTGAAATTTCCCCCAATGATATTGAATTAGTCTTAGGTTTTCCTGCTCTCATTAAGCTTATTTCTCAGTACCGGTCAGCGGGGTCATAAGTTGGTCCAAAATGTCGTTGAGTATGAGAGGCATCTGCAGACACTGCTGCACAAAAACAACGATGATGAAATAATCGTACAAGAATATATACCTTGAACAGTGCTTGAAAGCATGTACACAGTTGGATTAATTTTTGATACCAATCACAACTTACAACTAAGTGTTCCGGTGAAAAAGATAAGGAGTTCCAACCGTTTACAGGTGGAACTGCAATCTGCACCAGAGTGGATAAACGACCTGATGTCCAATTATTGGCTGAAAGAATAATGGGTTTACTTGATGGCTGGGTTGGAATTTCAGATGTCGAAATAAAAATCAAGCCGGATGGCATCTCGATATTAATTGAGAGGTTAACCGACGACCCTGTAAGTTTCTATGTATGGGACTTATGTTGCTGGAGTTGATTTTCCATTCTTATGGTTGAAAGTAGCAATTGGAGAGGAGATTGAGTTCAATGAAGATTATCTGGAAGGAATTTCTGGAAGTTTCTTTAAAGTTGTGATCTAAAATTACTCATGGAATTCATTTTTGCATTATTTTCTTCCAAACGAAAAGAAGCGTTTCAGATGATAAAAACATACCACCAACCATATCTTTCTTTTGAACGTAAAAGAAATGGAACAAAAACACCGATTTCGTACTCGATGATATCCAGCCATTTCTCGTAAATATTGCTCGGTTCTTTTCTATGTGAGCAATTTGAAATTGTGTGGGAAATTGCGCGCAAATTCACACCTTCACAATGGTTTCACCCCTGTTTATTTCAGGCCAATGCAGCATCATTAGCTGAAACTTTCAACGATTAAAACATCAGAAGTGAACCCCGGTACACCTACGCAGAAAAGTATGCCTGGCCGGTCTATGAAGGGGGGCAGGCATAGGGATTTATTGGGGTGGAGCCGGTTGAAAATTGCGAATGCGAGTTCCTGCAGGATGAAAAGACAGCCAATATCGCCGGGGCCAATGTCCTGGAGAATTGGCGACGAAGAAGGATCGCTACAGCCTTGGTGAACGAAGCCCTGATGATAATAAAAATCCGGACAGCCATTTCTATGACTGCCCGGAAATTATTCGGATTTTATTTCAAGTGATGGTTGCAAATGCAGTCAATTCTTGCATCTGCAGCCCTTCTATAGATCCGG
>CAVWDI010000046.1:0-4735 GCA_963753725.1 uncultured Chloroflexia bacterium
GCTGGCAAAGATTGAAAAATTCCAAGGGAAGTTTTCCCGCTCTCACAAATTGCGGGCCGTCTAAAATTCGCACTCGAGTATTATTATATGTATGATATGGACAAACTACAACCTTAATATAACGCTGAAAATAGATAATATTTCAAATGAATACACGGGGTGCTCAGCAGCAGTATCTTTACCTGAGTATGAGCGGATCCGTCCTTATATGGAGCTTAGTTAGTCAAAAAGGGTGAGCTTGCAGTGTTAGCTAGAAAATTCCTTTATTTGATCTCCACTTTAGTGGTCATATTCCTGACAATTTCTGGCGCTGCACCTTCAAACGCTATAGCGTATAAGACTGGGGCTATAGTATACATAAACCAATCTTTCCAAATCGCGCTTCCAATAATCTTCAACAATTATTCACCTCCTTCGGATTGGTGGCGTCCCCCGCCAAAAACCACCTGGCAATGGCAGCTGTCTGATCAGCCTATAGATATGTCGTTTGATGTGGATATGTATGATATCGACATGTTTGAAAATAACGCCAGCGTGGTGACCAATCTGCACGAACGTAATCACAAGGTGATTTGTTATATCAGCGCAGGCAGTTGGGAAAATTGGCGCCCAGATCAGCACCTGTTCCCTGAGGAAGTTATCGGTAAGAAATATGAAGGTTGGCCGGATGAAAAATGGCTTGATATTCGCAGAATAGATTTACTCGCCCCCATCATGCTCGCTCGATTTGACCAGTGTAAAGCAAAAGGTTTCGACGGCATCGAGCCCGACAATATCGACGGGTATGCCAACGATACAGGATTTCCGTTGACCTACCAGGACCAGCTGAAATACAACAAATGGCTGGCTGGCGAAGCCCACGCCCGCGGCCTGTCTATTGGTTTAAAGAACGATGGAGACCAGGCGGGCGACCTACTGCCTTATTATGACTGGGCGATGACAGAAGACTGCTATGTCGACGATTTCTGTGATCAGATGACACCCTTCAGCAACGCCGGGAAAGCTGTTTTCGCGGCTGAATATACGGATGAAATTAGTGTTGATAAGTATGTAAACAAGGTTTGCCCCCTAGCTGATTCAATCAAATTCAGTTTTATCTTGAAAGACCGCGACCTGGATGCCTGGGTAAAATTCTGTCCCTGAGGTTCGGGCAGCTTGAGTGTACGCCCAATCAGGAGTTCTTCAACACCCACACAGTATAGGGTCCAATTTGTTTAACTTCATCATAATTCTCCCGGATATAATTATCCAGGTTCTGGGCGCCAACTTGAGGTATGTTCCTTCGGAAATCCTCTTTTGCCTTTTCCAGCGTGCTGTCGGCAAATATCCTTTTTAATATCAACACATTAACCCCCTTTTCCTGTAAATCTTTTATCATTTCCTGCTGGACTATTGCGGTATCGCTGATGCCAGGATGCAGTTCATGGTAGCGCGTGGCGATGGGACGGTCCAGGAGGTGCTGCACCATCGTATCTCCAATGATGATCACATCATGGCGGTTATTACCGACATAAATATCCTGATCCGCGGGCAGGTTGGCATCCAGATATTCTTTCAGGATTCCCAGCTTCTCCGCCTGACGTTTGTTTAATCGAAATCCGGAGAATTTTCCCTGGTCAACTTCTACTCTTCCGGACTGATAGTCCTTCCACAAATTGAATCCTGGTTAAGGAAAAGCGCAAAAATCCAACCCAGTACCAAAAGGGGTATCAGGACCTTCGTCAAAAAGCCCTTTCCAATTTTTTGACCATGTACAAATATTTCATACAGCATAATTCCTATCCAGGAGGCATACACAGACATAGATACGATATGCGTGTTTATCTGGATATGGGCCGCATAATAATGGAACACAAACGCCAGCGTCAGCGTAACACCGCTTGAAATATAAAACACGTTTTTCTTTTTGATCGCCGCCCCTATACCAAGCATCCCAAATAGAAACATAAAGAATGGAAGCGTGAAATTGATGTATCTGGCCAGGTAAAGTACCAGTTCAAAACCAGAAACCGCCAGAATTGCCCTGGGCAGCAGCCCGGGGTATCCTTCCGGCCTGGCATAGCGGAAATCAGTCAGCGGAAAAATAACCAGGCTCTGGAGCATGTCACTTCCTGCGTAGAAAAGGAAGTACAACAGTACCGGAAGGACTATAGCAGCCGCGCCAGCCAGGTAAACCAAAATAATCCTCCAAAAAGACTGGGTACGTTCTGTTTGGATGAATTTTGCGCCAAAATAATTCGCCGCCAGTCCGGCAGAGACTGCAATACCCGTATAAATACCGACATCGGGTTTAAACAAAACAAGCGTGCCGGAAGCTAATCCTGCAAATAACAGGTACTTCGTCGCGTTTGTTTTATAAAAACGCAGCGTGAAATACAGCGTAAGGAACACGAAAGCAATACCGGTTGGATACGAACCGAGCCGCAGGTGATAGCCAGTGTTGTACATCCCCGCCAGAAATATTGCCGCGCGGCCCACCGCCAACCATCTTTTTCCCGTCAATCCGCGCGCCGCCCAGTAGCAGGCGCTCACTCCCGCCGCGCTGACCACGGAGGCCGCCATAACTTCAACCATCAGGTTCGTGCCGAATATGCCGAAGAGCAGTGCCAGCAGGTAAAAATGACCCGGCGCATACATCGTCCAGAAATCCCGGTAGGGTATCTCACCTTGGAGCAACCTTTCAGCCCCAACGGTTGACACCCCGTCGACCAGGTGCATCCCCGAATTCTTGCCGAGACTATATTCCCAGCTTAGCGAAAAAACCGCCAGCGCCAAGATAAAAATTACTACCATGGTTAGTAAGTCGAGTTTCAGATTCACCGATGATTTATCCACAACCATGATAATAATATATCTTATTCCTGGTATCTATTAGCAGAGTGAATTAAACAAAATTCGCTATTTGCTTATTCCCTCCGCTCCCTCACCTTACAAATATGTAAGAAATATTGCAAAACTTTAAATTTCCGTATATAATAATAGCACGTAATTCCCCATTATAGTGCGGCAGAAAACAATATTCCCATATAAATTAACTGCCGAAAGCTTCCATGCTTGGGTAAGGTGAAAGCTTTCGGTTTTCACTTTTAAAACCGGGATATAGGCAATTAAAAGTGAAACTGGATCTTTGTAAAATCAGTGATTGAGGGAGTTGTACTTAGCCTATTAATTTTAGGATGTCGACAGAAGTAATAACAAATATACATATAAGCTAATTATGGTGCTGTCTAAATCTTTCAAAACACTTCTCATGGATCACCAAATGTAGAGTTAGATTTGAAGGTAGCTCACTAAATGTCACAGCTAAGATAGATGCCGAAGAGCTTTTTGGATAGCTCCAAAGGAGAAATAAAATGGCTTGGGAAGGACTTGGTGGAACAATCAACCCTGGACAATCCGTAAGGTGGTGGTACTCATGGGGAGGTTACCGTGGTGTACAGGTTGCACGTGCCAGACCGCTGAACCCTGGCAGCGAGTTGAGGGTTTCCAATCCTGGACAACGGCTAAATTCGAGTAGTTCATACCATTATTATGTAACGGTTACTAACGTTGGCTCATTTCCAGTTCAATATCATTTGACTGGTAATTCAATCTAATCTGAAGGAGAAAATCAAAATGAAATTGCACATAATAGCCAATGCACAGGGAGAGATCTTGGCAACCGCGATCATCTCAAAAGAAATGTTTGAGGGAGATGTACCGCCAGTAGAAATTGGTATGATTCCTGAACCAGGACAGATGGTCTACGAAGTAGATGCTCCCGATAATGTCGCCAGAATGTCAGCTCTGGAACTGCACGAAAATTACCGTTTGGAAGTGAAAACTCCTGCCACACAGCTTGTTCAAATAAAGCGCTAAAAATTGGAGCTTATTAACAGCTTTGTTGTAGGTAATCCCGGTTACCAACTTGATGTAACCGAAAACCATTTGATGAACTAGATGTCAGAAAAACAGTCTATAGATAAAATCGCATCTAGGGTTTTTATAGGTTAATTGAATATCCGCTGATTTAAACAAATAAGGGATCCTGTGTCGATAAGTCATAGGATCCCTTTGAACTTTTTCGTAACATTTGTGAATTAATGTCCAAAATTCATTAACACTTGGGACCGATTTTTCAGGAATTCAAGCACTTGTTGAGATTTAACCTCGCATAATCTAGTGGAGTACATCTTAATATCAGGACAGCAGTTTGGCTTCCAGGTCCATCTCAGCACAAGATCATTAAAAGTGACTGGCGCATCTTGCTGCTAGCTGCAGACCATGGTGCGGTGTTAGCTGCCCAAGAATTTGGAATTTTCTCGCTTGCCGGTTCCGGCTTACTGGAGGGTAAGAAAGTTACTGTCAACCCGCTTGTCTATCAGGCGATGGAAGTGAATATCAACGTAATCTGCACTCTCATGCCAGTTAAAGGTATACCGGCATCGTCACCTCAGATCCAACAATGTCTTTCGTTAGTTTTGCTTGAGCGATCCTTGCAGAGATAGAGAAAGATGCTCCGGAATACTCCAATTTCTTTCCACTCCCATGCCAATTTCCCGCACCCAACCTGACTATAACTATGCTAGCACGTGCACATTCCTGCACAGTAATCGGTCTGGAGTACGGGATTATTGGGGTTAAATGGATACCGGGCAGATAAGTTTATCGCTGCCCGGTATTTTCGATTTCAATTTTGCGGAGATGGTTGCAAAAACCGTAAATTCTTGCGTCTGCAGCCCTTCTATAGATCAGG
>CAVWDI010000047.1:0-5280 GCA_963753725.1 uncultured Chloroflexia bacterium
CACCCTCAGCGCCAACCTGATCCAATCCGCCGCGTTAGGTCTGGCAGACGAACAACTGTTAAACGCGCTCGATTGGATTAAAAGCGATATCCCAGATGGTGGTCACCTGTTAGCTGGTTTAATTGATTGGGGACACTCATCCGGTGTAGACGTTTTCACCGGAATTGCTTCGGTATTAGCAGCAAGTTTTTATTCATCAGATTTTTCTTAAGCCGTTAGGGTGTAGGAATAGGCGTTATCGGAACAGGGACCTAGACACAATGGGGGTCAAATGGGCGCAGCAACCCTCGTCCGAATAATCTAAGTCGCTATGAGTAGAAAATCCGAACCTCACCGTACTAAGAGCGTCAATTCTATTGAAATTTAACATTATTGTAATAAAAAGAATTGCCATACCCATGCGGACCCAATACACGCACCCACCAGCCATACTGCTCGCCGGGGGTAAACACGGGCGGCAATTCTGTCATATTGGCGCTGCCAACATAACCGTGTTCTGACCAAGCAAACGGATCATCGTCGGTTCTATCTGCAATCATGAAAACGTAGCTGTCAGAAGTCGTAGCGCGCTTCGTCCATGAAAATATTTGCGGAAGAGAAACCGTTGCCTCAGAATTTGGGGAGAGCAGATTTACATTTTCAATGTCGAAATCACAGCGGTATAAACTGGGATCGGTTGTGGACGCAGTTATTTCCCGGCAATTCCATACCGACAACCAGGAATTATTAATGTTTGAATTCCAAAAACGAACATAATACTTTTTAGTCCCGGATAATTTCGGAAGGTCTTTAAACTCGTACTCACCTTTGGCATTTGTGTCCGCCGTAGCAATTAACCAACTTGAACCATCATAGTAGTGTAATTCCACGGTTGTTTGCACGGGATTACCCTTGTACGTGACTAGCCCTGACAGCACCTTTCCCGCGCTGCTCCCTTTACCAAGCAATATCGGCAGATATACCTTTCGAACCGAAGGTTGTGGTAAGTCGTACTGCCAGTTCGCACAAGGGTCAAAAGCGTTCATAACAATAACTTCAGCGACATCATATGTAACAGGAGGAGTACTTCTAATCGTATATCGTCCACCCCTGGCGCGCCCGATACCCATTAAACCTTCCTTACCGGTTGGAGGACTGTTGTCATTAAAGGGATAGTGCAGCAGCATCTGGCGGTGTAGCCAACTGCTGCCTAAATCCTTGTACATCCAATTGTATAAAGCACGCTCCAAGGGTAAAGGAATACTAGTTCCAGATGTGCCAAAGGCAGCAATGTTCTCCATCCACAGTTGATAATCATCGTGGCAGTTATTAATTTTTGCATTCCGCTCAAGTCTTTCTTAGTAGTACCATCCTTATCATGCCCCCATTCATCATTTGAAAGCAAGAAGTCCGCATAACCCTGTGCAACACTGGTTACATTACTGTCAAACCCGTGCAGGGGCATTACACCGCGTGCCTGACGCTCACTGTTGATCAGCCAAAGCGCTTTTTCATTATCGCTCATGGCGTTCCACGTTGATTGAGATGGCAATGTCATGGTCGGGAGTCCCCCGCCCTCGTGGGCACGACCATTGTAAAGGCTGCCTGGATGTCACCCACACCAGTATAATTAGCAGGTGTCCAGGGATAATCAGACCCTGGATTTGGGGGGTGATCGCCGGGTAAATCAATGGATAGAGGAGAAACAGGTGCAATAATGGATAAACTCAATATCCCCACTATCGCCAGGATGATGCAAAAGCGAAAATTTATCGATACACGAAATACAGTCGACATGATCCCTCCGTTCTTTCGTAGACCAGCGCCGCACTACAAAAGGTGCGGTTTAAGATTTGTCCAATTCCCGCCTGGAAATAGTTTAGACGAATTAGAATCTTAATGTCAATATTTCCCCCTCCCCCATCTGCGAGCTCACATTACTCGATTCCACCACACGTTCAATTCGCACGAGCAGCAAATCTTCACCTTCAGAACCAATTAGATACAAAACCAAAATCTATATTAATTTCCAATAGAGTAATTCATTTCCACTATCGGGACGAGAAAAATAACATGCTTGTTTGAAAGGTCTAAATCCTATTTGAATGTAACATTATAGGAATAATGTGAAGTGCCTTCCCCATTCGATCCCAATACAATCACCCACCATCCGTACTGCTGGTATTTTACGAAACCTGTCGGTGTTCCCGCCAGATAAAAGCTGCCATAATAGCCCAATGGGTTTGAGTCAAAATGCGGGTTATTATCCGACTTATCCGCGAGATGGAAAACATAGCCGTCAGTGACAGTGACAGCGTTTTTTCCATGTGAATGTCTCTGGTAAATAGATACCCTCATTATTCAGCGGATAAATTCAAAATCACATTCTCAAAGTCGAAGTCACACTGGAACAGGTCAGGGTCGGTAGTTGCGGCGCTGATTCTTGTGCAGTACCAGGAATACAACCAATTCGGGTCGGCTTCATAATTTATCTTGCGGACGTAGTAGTACTGGTCTCCGGATAATGACGGAAGGTTGTTGAACTGGTACTTCCCTTGAGCATCCGTTTTCGTCGTGGCATAAACTGATTCCTTGACGCCATTAAAATAAGCCAGTTCTACATTAGTGAGCGCCTCTGGGATTCCCTTGTAGGTAACACGACCTGTCAGTGTTGACGGCGGACCAACATTCTCCTGATTGAGGATAATTGGGAGGTACATTAAATACAATATATCATTCGGCTGCTGTAACCTTACCCCGGGAAAGTCTTTGTTTAACGACTGCCTGGGTTGCACTCACCTCCGGATTTTCCGCATCAGTTCTCCCGGGTAACTCAAGAGGCGGATTTTGCGGATAAGGATCTTGAGAAGTGATCGATGAAGATGGGACAAACACGCTGACGAACAAACTCAAAATCCCCACCACCGCCAGGATAAATACAAGCGAAGGTTAACCGATACACGAAATAAGGTAAACATGATCTCCCCTCCCATTCTCCCGTAAATCAGCGCCGCACCTGATTGAGGTGCGGTTTAAAATGGGTTTCTTCCCGCCTGGGAATAGTTTAGACGGAATTTCAACCTCTGTCAATAATTTCTAACTTACAAATGATCGCACTGCAAAAACGACCAGACCAAATTAGTCTGAATTGTACCCTCCTCAAGAGGGGAATTTCTTAATATAATTAGACCATCCCGAAGCAGAAAGGTCTGAAGCATGTATAAAGCCAATAAACGCCATTTGCAGCCGCTGTTGATCAGCAATGTCAGCGATCTGCCGAAGAAGAAACGCAAACAATTAGAGAACTCTTGGGCAGAGGAATTCTATCGCGACTTCTTCAGCCGCATCGATGAAGATACTTTTGCGGTTCTCTATGTCGCACACCCTTCAAGGCCGAACGTACCGATCAACTGGTTGGTTGGGCTGGAAACGCTCAAGGCAGGCTTCGGGTGGAGCGACGAAGAACTGTACGATCATTTCTGTTTTGATCTGCAGGTGCGCTATGCCTTGGGCATCCACGATCTGAACGAAAGCGACTTCGACCTGCGCACCTTATATTACTTCCGCCAGCGTCTGAGCCGCTACAACCTGGAACACGGCGTGAACCTGCTCACGCAAGCTTTTGAGAACATCACTGACCAGCAATTGACGACTTTGCAGGTCAAGACCGGCAAACAGCGTATGGACAGCACCCAGATTGCCAGCAACATCCTGGAGATGAGCCGCTTACAGCTGCTGGTGGAAGCTGTGCAGCGCATGCAGCGCAGTCTCTCAGAAGCTGATCAGCAGCGCTATGCTGAAACCTTTGCCCCTTATCTGCAAGGCCATTCGGGGCAGTACGTGTACCGGATCAAAGGGCAAGAGGCCACGGAGACGCACTTGCAGCAGATCGGGGAAGTGATCGCTTTGCTGCTGGAAGAACTGAGAGAAGACTACGCCCAAGACCCGGCCTACCAGGTGCTGAGACGTTTCTTCGAAGACAACTTCCGCCTGGAAGCCCAAGCGGTGCGCCCCAAGAGCAAACAGGAGTTGCAAGCCGACAGTTTGCAGTCAGTGGACGATCTGGAAGCCACTTATCGCCGGAAAGGTTCGCGGGACTACAAAGGCTATGTAACCAATCTGAGCGAGACCTGCGACCCGGACAATGCGCTGCAGTTGATCACCAAAGTGCAAGTAGCCCCCAACAACACCAACGACAACAGCCTGCTGTTGGAAGCCTTACCCGACTTGAAGAAACGCACCGGGTTGGAGACGCTCTACACGGATGGCCCGTATGCCGGTCCCGATGTCGATCCAGCCCTGCAGAAAGACGGGGTCGAACAGATCCAAACCGGTATCAATGGCAAAAGGCTGGACCCTGACAAGCTGTACCTGGCCGATTTCGATATCGAGCAAAACGAGCAAGGCGTTCCCACCCACATCACCTGTCCCCAGGGACAAAGCGTGCCGGTTGAGCTGAGCAGTCAGAAGTGTAGTTACCGGGCGGACTTCGACCCGTCAGTCTGTCTGACCTGTCCGTTTCATCTCGCAGAAAGCTGTCCGGCTCGCCCTGGGAAAAAGCGTCCCTCCTTCCGTCTGAGATTTACTCCCGCCCAGATGGCCGTGGCCCAACGGCGACGCAAAATGAGGCAGAACAAGCAAACAGGCAAGAACCATCGGGCAGCCATCGAAGGCACGGTCCGGGAAGTGAAACATCCCTTCCCGGGGGGCAAGCTGCCGGTGCGAGGTCTCTTCCGCGTAACCTGCATGATGGTCGGATCGGCTGCCATGATCAATGTGCGCCGCATTAACCATTACTGGGAAGAGAAAAGGAAGGATGAACGGCGGAAAATGGCTGCTGAAAAGGGTGCGAGAGCTGCCCCTGAACAGCAAGGAGTTCCTTTTTCCTCATTTCTGAAGGCGCTTTTGACCGGCCAGAGATCGTTTATTCCGTCTCCTAAAACCTACATTGGTTGTTAAAGAACTGTAATTGCAGTGTGATCACAAATGAGAAAACCCAATTATTATGGAAGTCGACCTTGTATTTATCAATATTTATCCAATATTTACCGGGACAACACTGTAATTTTCTACCTATTGTATAACACAATGCCGAGCGGCTGAATTAACTTCATAGCAGATACAATGAGCGCTTTGATCTCTGTACCGATTCTGCCCCCAACTTTGATACGCGGTTCGCCACCCAGGTTTGGTGGACCGCCTGCCTCACATACATCTTCTCTCACATCAATTGCCGTCCAACCCCATTTGAGGCGCATGTCTCGCTCGTAGAGGCGGTTGGCAAGTCGATTTATACGCGCA
>CAVWDI010000048.1:0-12751 GCA_963753725.1 uncultured Chloroflexia bacterium
ATTGTTGTATTCAAGTAATCCGCCATTTTTCTTCTCTTCCATTATCTAAATTGAATACGCCCTTTAGATTTTCGTTCGAGTCGCAGTATGGGGTGCCTATTGAATTCCTCGCTTGCAATTACCCCTACAGTGGCGGACTATTCTGACTATCCGGCAATTTTTCAGGATAGTTCATCGCTTTAAGGTGCTGCTATTCGGGAACTAAAAACCCCGAAAGCTATCGCCATCGGGGAATAGGTATTTATATAATCCTGTCAGCCAGGCCACCGCGCCCCGGTGGTTTGGTTGGGTACCGTGAGTTTTTACGCGCTCTTGGTGCCTTTTTAGTTTACTAATTTTAGCACACTTCAAAATGTCTATAAATCTGGCATTACAGATATAAAGTTATTCTACGAATTCTGGCTCCTGCTTCTTCAGGATCAAAGTCCTCAGGCCAAACTTTATCTTTATCGTATTTGGCTCCCCACAGGTTAGATCCACTCAGACAGAATAGAGAATGGGCCGTGAGTAAAGCACGTGAGTTTGAGTTGTTGGGTTATTCGGTTGATGTCTCTAACGCAGCGGACGGTCTGGTTGGCGGATCGATAAAGCCGATTTCAACTGTTCCCAGACCAGCCGGTTGAGGGCGCGATCATCGACGGTTTTATTGGCAGCAAGATAACGTGGAAAGTCAATCATTTGTCCTTGTACAGCCACAAGGCAATAATCAACAAGACCTCATCCAATTTGGTAATGATGCCTATAGGGTCAAAAGGAGCAGAATTCAGCACAAAGAATCCCACAATCGTAACCAGGGTATAAGCCATGAATAGATAAATTATCAATTTGCGCTGTCCAGAAAGAAAAGCGGGGTCGAAAAAAACCAACCCTGTCAATACGAAAAAACCCAAACCATTAAGCGGCATCAGCAGCCACTCAAATCCTAAAATGGGTAGAATGACTGTATGGATCACGCCAGTGATCAGACCAAGTACTAAAATTGCGTAACGCAGCGTTTGTTTAGACATCAATATCTCCTTTTGGGTTTTAATGTATTCATTTGGAATTAATTTGGCGATTGTATCCGCAACAAATGTACAGATGCCGGATTTGTAATATCTTCTGATTTTGGGAACCTTTCCAATACACTGTATTCCATAAAGTCGGCATTACAGACATAGAATAATATCTATTTAGGTACTTTTTTTAACAATTTTACTATAGTCTGCACCTGTCAAATTGCAGCACTGAGGGCTTCAACATGGAGTGGGAAGGCATCTCCACCCGTCCAATCACTACCTCCCCATCCACCGGGTCCCACCAATCCTGTATCGTGTAAAAATGTCATCCACTGCCTGACATCAGGATTGAAGGCTGTCGATAGTAGTCGTGGATAATGCCTCCCAGGACGTTGCGCATGCGAATTGTCCCTTTTGTGCTCCTTTGCGGAGCTGAAACAGGGAAACGTTGGTCAATACCCTGGTGTGGACGAGCCTGATTGTAGTACTCGATATACAGCTTGAGAACACGGCACAGATGACGCTCGTTCACAATCAGGATATGATCGAGACATTCATCACGAATGGAAAGTACCCAGCGCTCTGCGAAGGCATTCGCCTGGGGAGCTTGATAAGGGGTGTTTTCAATCTCGATCCCTGTCGAATCGAACACCGTATCGAAAGATGATGAGAACTTCTTGTCGTTGTCGTGGATAAGGAAAGCCATCTGGTGTAGCGTGTCAGAATTAGTCGGACCAAAAGGGGGCTAAAATTATTCTTAAACCTGTTAGTCAGAGAGGTTGGAAAACTAAACGGCGAGTGTTAGCTCAAACGAGATTGTCTTGCCATTTCGGTCAATAATTATCCGCTTCAAAAGTATCTTCCCATCCCCTATTGAGTAAAAATTAGAGCTAGTGCAATAATGATTTTTGCGGTTATATCTATTTGGTTGAGGCTCCTTTTTTGTTTGCATTGCGAATATTGACACGAACACCAATTAGATTTAAGAATTCGCGTTTGTAAATCGACAATTTTTCATTGATGTCCATCGGGTAGATAGGGGGGCAGTATCCACGGGCTTTTGCCATATTGTGCAATAAAATTTCGTACGAAAAGGGAATATAGCCCTTCGTGTCGTATGGTTGGTTCTATGTTTTCCAAAACCAACCCGTCCACAAAGCCATATTCGTGAAAGGATGCCAGAAGATCGACATCCTGGCTGATAATGTGGACCATCGTCCCATAGCCATCTTCGTGGCGGGAAACAGTTGGTGGCTGGTGATCTCCAATAAGTACGATAACTGAATTTTCCTTTTCCAACGATGTGATGAACTCTTCCAGGGAGTTAAGCGTATTGCCTACCGTCTGCAAATAATTCTGACGCAACTCGCCCAAAGACAAACCCTTCTTCTGTGCCTCGCTCAGTACACCGGCTTGCATGTCTAAATTTTCAAACTCGCGCCAGTCATCCAATACCGGAGGTAATGGCGTCCAGGGATAATGTGAATTCTGGGTCAAGTAAACCAAAAAAGTAGGTTGCTCCTGTTGTGGGACAAATTCTTGGATGAAACCAAATGTGAATTGATCGGGGGGAGATGGTCCCCAGCCAAACAACGGCCCTTCGTAATTTAATGTATCAAACGTGATCCACCGGTCTGCGCCGTAAAATCTTTGGTCAATTCCCTCGCGCTTTTCGGGCAATCGCCGGTTGATTGGCACCACCCACACGTAATCATACCCTTGCGAACTGAAATACCGTCCGATGTTGGGGTATTCCAATACCGAATACTTCACCTTCAGCGCATCATACTCGCTCTGCTGTTCAACCAACACGCCAAAAAGGGCACTCGTGTACGACATCCACGAACCACCGCCCCAGGTTGGGGCTTCCGAAAGTGTCGACACCGCTGACCAGCCGTCATTTGCAAGACTATTTTCCAGTGCCTCCGCCATCTCGCAAATAAGGCGGCGTAAAATGTGGTCGCTTATAAACCACACTGCCATACGATTCGATGAAGATGAAAAAGACATCCGGGGTCTCGGAAAGGGGATATTGCGCGTAATCGTAAGAATCGGTCGGATCAATTGTCACAAAAGTTTTTAAATTTTCACGCGATTCAAGGGATCTGCGGATATTTTCTGTCATCTCGGCTGTTACACTGCTCAACGGCATTTGGAGATCGGCGGTTATTTTTGGAAATAAACCTCCCACAAGGATTGCGATCGACCCCAGAGCGATCATCCCTAAACGGGTCGCTCTCCCCAGAGCGGGGATCGGTATGCCCTCGAAAGTTGTCCGCGCTCCCCAGAAAATCAAGCCTATCAAAACGATGATCGCCGTCCCACCTGCCAGATAAACCCACAACGAAAGATTCAATGCATCCAAAAGAAACGACATCCCACCTAAAACAAATGAATAATCGTTGAAAAAGTTCGCCTCCCTTTGGTAAAGCCCTAACAATGCTCCGGCATACGACTTATAAACCAGTGCGACCACGTAAAACAAACCAAATCCCGCCGCAAACCATCGCAACCCCCGTTTTCCCCACCGCCCTCCGAAAATTGCCCACAACGCAAAAAGAACCGCCACTTCCAAATTTAGCTGAACTTTGACAGCATCACTGACCTTGAAAATAAAAACAGGCAAAAATAAACCCGCGTTGAATAAAACGTAGGCCACCCATATACGGGTGCGGGCGGTGAAGGCGTGCTTCTTTTGCAAATCATCCACATTATCTCCATTATCATATTCGGAAACCACCTGCCGTTTGAATGCTTCACTGTATCTTTTGACTATTTTCTTTGTCATCCTTCACACCCGTTTCACTGATGTTTTTTTTATTCTACCTGTAAATAAATAACAGGACAACACACTCCGATCTCGTCGGACAAACTTCGCATTTATTATGCGATTTCCGGTATCTATGGTCGTTTTAGGGGTACTGCAATACAAAAGATAGATATAATAAAGATGCTCATTTACCAATAAGATGGCTTTAGTTCGAGTACACCTTTACCACTCAGAAACAAATGATCTTGGCCGCTGATCAAGAATTTTTTAAAACGTGACGGCAAACTGATCCTAGACGGAATGACCGCTTACTATGATGAACACACGCATTGCGTCATGAAAACCGGTTTTCACCTAGCGGATCTATGTAGGTCGGTTGTAAAAGAATTTCACTGGAATCCACAAAAGCCTATATAAAGATCTGGATCAACAAGAAGGACAAACCCATAAATATCGATTAGTTTTGCCAAATTCGATCCCGGCTGATTGCGAACCAAAAATTGAGTTTTCAATATACAATGTATAGATCCGAGGTAATAACTAATTCTACCTACAGTTGCAGGAAAGGCTTGTGGTGGGTGGATCCTGGAATAAACGAGGAGCTATTTTGCCATCTAGTGCGCAAACATTAAAAAAACTGCAACATAAATGGATTTTGTGGTTAATCCTTGGGCTGCTGCAATGGCTGGTATTCTTTTCCTGGCTACAGACCTGGTGGGAGCACCCTAACCCCTTGCGTTGGTTGGTGATGTCTGGATTGGCGTTGAGTTACCTATTTTGGATTTTTAGGCGCGGCCTCTCTGATAACCATCGACCCGGGGAAAGCAACCTGCTACCAACACTAGGTCTGGGCAACCTGTTTTCGATTTCGCGCGGTTTCATCCTGGTACTCTTCTGTGGTTTTCTTTTCTCTCCCTGGCCTGATTCCCGCTGGAAGGCCTGGCTGCCCGGTTTGCTCTATACCCTGGCGGTCCTACCAGATTTTGTAGACGGTATTGCGGCCCGATTGACCAACCATATCACCAAACTGGGCGAAACCTTGGATATTTCGATCGATTCCCTAGGCGTGCTGGGCGTCTCACTGCTTTCTGTTCAATACAGGCAGGTGCCCTGGTGGTATCTTTCGGTTGGCCTGGCGCGGTATTTTTTCTTGGCTGGAATCTGGCTGCGCAAAAAAATGAATCTCCCGGTCTACGATTTGTCCTTCAGCGTACGGCGTCGTGGCTACGCAGCCCTGGCGATGGGCCTGTTTTTGGTTATCCTATACCCCATCTTCAAACCACCGGGAACATATCTCGCAGCTGGAATTTTTGCTATCTACATCCTGGGGGGATTCCTTTGGGATTGGCTGGTGACCATCGGATGGCTGCCTACAAAACCCGGAGAACAATACCTACGCTTCGAAAACCTGATGGTGAAATACGTTCCTTTATTTTTGCGATTACTCCTGATTTTGTGGGGATTTGCTTTCCTTTTAGCGGATTTACTTGCCCAGGATAGATCGCCATTTCTATGGCTGGAAGCTGGGGTAGTTCTGTGTCTAATCCTGGGCATTGCTGGGCGTGTCATGGCGATCGCTGCTTTGGTAATTCTCGGCTTCTATCAGACTGCAGCCCCTCTGGATACCTTCCAATTGGGGTTGATCGTGGTATACACCAACCTGCTCTTCCTCGGAACAGGAATTTTCTCCCTGTGGTCCGTTGAAGATCGTCTTATCTTTCACCGCGTTGGAGATCGGCGTTGAGCGAAACTCCAGAGCATCGTCCTCGATTGTGGATAAAGCGCATTGGCAAGTTGCTTCTGGTACTAGCCCCGTTCTTGTTGCTCTGGTGGGCCTTTCGGCAGGTAGCTTTCGAGCAGGTATGGGCCACCCTATGCCAATTGAATATTATTCAGATCGCCATCTGGCTGCTGCTTAACTTTGGGTTGGTGACCCTGATGACCGGGCGCTGGTGGCTGATCCTTCACTCTCTGGGGTATCATTTGCCTTATTTGAGGTTAACACGCTACCGGCTGGGTTCTTTTGCGGTCAGCTATTTCACCCCTGGCCCACAGTTTGGCGGCGAGCCAATCCAGGTACTTGCTCTGCGGCAGTACCATGGCATTCCTGGTACGACCAGCACTGCCAGCGTGGGCCTGGATAAGCTATTGGAATTGATCGCCAATTTTTCATTTCTTGTATTTGGCGTCACCACCGCTCTGTCCGGCGCCTGGCTGTCAGACGAGTGGCACAAATCAGGGCTGGCCTTGGCTATGGGTCTACTGGCAATTCCATTGGCCTATCTGGTACTGATGCTAGCGGGTAAACAGCCGCTCAACAGATTGATCGATTACCTGCCTGAAAAATTGGCCAAAACTGGGTCAGCTTGGCGCTGCGAAACGTCGAAATAGAGATGTCCGTCGTTCTGTATTGATTTTCCAAAAACGGTGCTTCAGGCTACACTGGTTTCATTAAGTGTTTGGCTGGGCATGGTCTTTGAATACTGGCTGATGACCTATTTTTTGGGGCTGCGATTATCGTTGATGCAGGCAGTCAGCGCCCTGACTGCTGCGCGGTTAGCATTTTTGACTCCGCTACCCGGTGGATTGGGCGCGTTGGAGGCCAGCCAAGTTTTGGCGTTGCAAACCCTGGGATTGGACCCACCTATGGAATCAGCATCAGCCTGTTGATCCGGTTGCGGGATATCCTTTTTGGGTTAGCAGGTCTTTTGGGGTTGGTATCCTTGATCCAGCAAAGATATCCCCAGAAGTAAAAAAATCCAAAAGATGTATAATCTACACAATAAATTATGGAGGTAGATATGACAGCCGATATTTATTATCCAGTATGTGCCCGTATCCCCACACCTTACGGGGAGTTTCGCTTTGTATTTACCAGGAAAGCGAAACTAATAAAAAGCATCTGGCCCTAGTAATGGGTGATCCGGAGGGCAAAGAGGATGTTTTGGTACGGGTTCACTCCGAATGTTTTACCGGGGATGTGTTGGGATCATTACGTTGTGACTGCGGCGAGCAATTACAGTGCGCAATGGCAATGATCGCCGAGGCTAGGGAGGGCGCTATCATCTATCTACGCCAGGAAGGACGCGGTATTGGCCTGGAGGAGAAACTGCGAGCCTATAACCTGCAAGATGATGGCTACGATACAGTCGAAGCGAACCTAGCCCTGGGACATCAGGCCGACGAACGCGATTACACTTGTGCTGCCCGCATTCTGGAGAATTTGGGAATACGGTCGATTGCGTTGATCACCAATAACCCCAGTAAAATCGAAGCCCTCAATACATTGGGGATGAATGTCTGCAGGCGGATTCCCCTAGCACCAACGATCAACCCCGAAAACCAGCGCTATCTCAGTACCAAGGTTGAACGCATGCGTCACTTACTCGATACCCGCTCATCAGAAAGCGCACCGAATGTTACAGGCGATTGACTTGCCAAAAGGATTGGATTTGCTGTTGTCTGGCATGTCGGTGCATGCACAAGAACTCGGCCGTCCCTGGGTGACCCTCTCCTATGCCCAAAGCCTGGATGGTTCGATCGCGGCCCGACGCGGGAGTACCCCTAGCAATAAGCGGCACTGCTACTCAAAAGATCACCCATAACCTAAGAGCCAGGCATGATGCGATTCTAGTGGGGATTGGTACCCTACTGGCCGATGATCCCCAACTGAATGTGCGCCTGGTACCAGGAGATGATCCCCAGCCAGTAGTGCTCGACTCCAAGTTGCGTTTCCCACTGGAGGCTCGTGTACTGCGCGGCAAAAAATCCCCCTGGATTTTTACTACCCAAAATTCTGACCTTGAACATGAAGCAGCCCTAAAAAAAAGTGGGGGGCGTGTATTTCGAACCAAGCCCAAAATGGTTGATCTGAACGAAATTTTGTCAGTATTGGGTCGTGAGGGAATTTACTCAGTGATGGTGGAAGGTGGTGCTAGGCTGATTCGGCCGTTTCTTCATTCACAGCTGATAGATCTGGCGGTACTGACAATTGCACCGTGTTTCATCGGTGGGCTGCGGGGTGTAGAAAGCCTACTGCCAAACGGTGGCCCTCGTCTGGATAAATTTGGCGTGCAACGCTTTGATGATGATCTGTTGGTTTGGGGTTGCCCGCGTTGGCCTAAAAAGAAATGAAACGCCAGGGTTTATTTTTCGCTGCACCCTATAAGATCGAAATAAGGGAGATGGCATTGCCATCACCTGGCTCCGGCGAACTACTGATCGAAACCCAATTCTCCGCCATTAGCCCAGGCACGGAATTGTTGATTTATCACGGGCAGGCGCCCACTGAACTGGCCGCTGATGAAAGCATCACCGCGTTGGACACGCTCATTGACCTTCCCGCTGCAATATGGCTACGCTGCAGTGGGAACGGTGATCGAGGCTGGTGATCGGCTTTCTCCCAATTGGATTGGCAGATCCGTATTCTCATTTCAACCCCATCAAACCCATTTCATCACCATGCCCGAACAGGTGCTGACATTGCCCGATGATATTTCCCCGGTATCGGCAATCTTCCTACCCAATATGGAAACTGCCGTCAACTTCGTAATGGATGGGCGGCCCTTGATCGGCGAGCGCGTGGCGATCTTTGGGCAAGGAATCGTAGGCTTGCTGACCACGGCTTTACTGGCGAGTTTTCCGCTCAAAGACTTATTCACCCTGGATATGTATCCTAATCGTCAGGCCGCCTCCCTGGAGGCAGGGGCTAGTCAAAGTTTCGATCCCAGCGCTGCAAAAAATTTGTCGCAGGTGCGCGGTGAAAATGGAATCGACTTGGTCTACGAACTATCCGGTTCCCCAGCAGCGCTCGATCAGGCCATCGCTGTTACCGGCTTTGCGGGTCGGGTAGTGATCGGCTCATGGTACGGGCAAAAGCGCGCTAGTCTGGATTTAGGCGGTCAATTCCACCGCAGCCGCATTCAATTGATCAGTTCGCAGGTCAGCAGCCTTAACCCTTCGCTGAGCGGACGTTGGGACAAATCTCGTCGTTTTAACCTAGCCTGGGAGATGATTCGGCAAATTCAGCCCGAACGCTGGATTACTCATGAATTGGCCTTTCAGGAGGCGGCGCAGGGGTATATGCTGCTGGATCAAAAACCAGAAGAAGCCATTCAGGTTTTGTTGAACTACAAATCAATTTAATCAAGGAATATTTATGTACACTGTCACAGTCAAACGAGATTTTATCGCCCAGCATTATCTGATCGGCGGAGATTGGGGATCTGAAAACATTCTTCACTCGCACCATTACGCTGTCGAACTTCAACTCGAGGGTCCCGAACTAGATCAGCACGGTTACCTAGTAGATATCGTCGATATCGAAACGAACCTGGATGCCCTGGTAGACGAATACAGCGACCAGACACTCAATGAACTGCCTACTTTCAAAGGGTTAAACCCATCCATTGAGCATTTCTCCCGCATCCTGTGCCTGGAATTAGATCGCCGAATTCTGGCTGCCAATATTACTGCACTGACTGTCAACTGTGGGAAAACGAGATCGCCTGGGCCTGCTACCGATTCGAAAACAGATAAGATTATGGCTGAGGAACTGCACCATTATTTTCAACAGTTCTTTGCAATCTTGTCGATATCTGTGGTTTATTGATGCTTTCATGCGCGTCGGATTGTTGATCTACGGCTCCCTCGAAACCATTTCCGGCGGTTTCCTGTACGACCGCAAGCTGGTTGAGCATCTACGCGCAACGGGTGACCATGTCGAGATCATCTCCCTACCCTGGCGTAATTATCCCCGTCATCTATTGGATAATTTATCGCAATTCTTGCTGAAAAAGTTTCTCAATCTACAAATTGATGTAATGATCCAGGATGAACTCAACCACCCCTCACTGGCATGGCTAAACGGCAAAATACACGCACCTTTTCCAATGATCGCACTGGTGCATCACTTGCGCTGCGATGAGTGCGAGCTGGCTGGCAAAACACCATCTATCGCCAAATCGAGCGTCGTTATCTTGATTCTGTGGATGGCTTTATTTTCAACAGCCAGACCACAAAACATTCTGTGGCGCAAATCTCTTTGATCAACCATCGCGCCTGGACAATCGCCACCCCCGCGGGCGACCGCTTCAACCCAGAGATCGAAGCGACAGAAATTACAGCCCGCGCCCAGCAATCAGGGCCACTGCGCCTGATCTTTTTAGGAAACCTGATACCTCGTAAGGGATTGCACACCCTGATCGAGGCGTTATCCCAGCTTGAGCAAGGTTGCTGTACCCTGGAAGTGGTTGGCAGCTTCGATGCAAATATCGGTTATGCGCAACGCATTTTTCAAAAGGTGGAACAGGCAGGCTTGGAGGCGAGTATCCGGTTTCACGGTGCCCAAAGTGATGAAGCGTTGGTATATTTATTTGGAAATAGTCAGGTTTTTGTGGTGCCCTCTTCTTTTGAGGGGTTTGGTATCGTTTATCTGGAAGGAATGGGCTTCGGCCTACCAGCGATCGGCACCACCCAGGGAGTTGCTTCTGAAATCATTATCCATGGGGAGACTGGTTATCTGATTAAACCTGAAGATCCATCAGGTTGGCTGTCTTGCTCCGGAATCTCTGTCAAGATCGAAAATTATTGGCTGCGTTGGGTATGGCAGCCCAGCAGCGCTACCAGCAATTCCCCGTTTGGGAGCAAAGCATGGCAAAAGTCCGTAGCTTCCTGCTCAATTTGACTGGCAAGTGAATTCAGACGCGGCGAAATCTGCAAGACAGTGTATTATTGTCTAAATTGAACAAACGGAGGTAATGATGTCCAGAAAACGCTACGCTATTCAATATTGGTGCTCGGTTTTATCACTGCGGTAATCCATGCAGTCGTTCTCAATCTGCATTGACTCGATTGGTTGATGTTGCTCAGTAGCCTGGGATTTTTGGTCTTGACCGGCGCAATTTTTTTCGAACCCAGTTTGCTGGCCGGACAGCGCAAACTGATCATTTACTTGTTGATTGCTTATACCCTGGTCACACTCTTGGGCTCCTTTGTGTTGAACCCATCTTATGGTCCTTTAGGCGTTATTGCCAAGATTGACGAAGTTCTCTTAATCATAGCTTTGTGGCTTTACAAAGAGAAATGATCGATTTTCCGCGCTATCTGGCAGCCAAGAAATCTGTCGATGATCGCTCACTAAACTGTTTTGTTTGGGAGCAGTTGAGGATGGCTTTGTCCACTCAGCAATTTGACAGCCCACTACAGGTGCTGGAATTGGGCTGTGGAATTGGCACGATGGTTGAACGCTTATTGGAGTGGGGACTGGCAGAGAAAGTTATCTATCTAGGAGTTGATTCGCAAGCGGAGAACATTCAGGCTGCGGAAAAACGGATATGGGATTGGGGTTCCAGGAATGACTATCTTATGAGTTTGGAGACAGATCAGATCATCCTTTGTAAAGCTGAGTGTTTCTGGCAAGTACGTTTCCGGGAACTTGATGTCACTACCTTCCAAGCGAATTCAGAATTTTTCGATTTACTTATCGCCAATGCTTTCATGGATTTGATCGATGTGCCTAGCACCCTCGATCGATTTGCGCACTGGGTGGTGCCGGGTGGGTTGTTCGATTTCACAATCAACTTCGATGGCGCAACAATTTTCGAACCGATTTCTGATCCGGCGCGCAAGGCTAAACTGATGTCACTCTACCATCAAAGTATGGATGAACGTCAGGTGGATAGGCAACGATCAGGTGACAGCCAGACAGGGCGACACATGTTTACCCACCTTCGAGAGGCAGGCGCTAAGATCTTGTCGGCAGGTGCTTCCGATTGGGTGGTCTATCCTAGTAGCGATGGCTATCCCACGGATGAAGCCTATTTTTTACACTGTATTTTGAACTTCTTCGAGCACACACTCAAGGGGCATGCGGCTCTAAAGCAAGGGGAGTTGGACGACTGGCTCACGGAGCGGCGCAGACAAATTGAGCGCGGACTAACCTGTATGTCGCATCAATTGGATTTCTTGGGTACATTTAATTGAAGCAAGATTAGTATATATCTGATATTTTGCCGTACAGGTTGCCCTTCTATTAGAAATGCCAGCCTTCCTGTAAAAAACATCGAAGCGAAATGGAGACATTAGCGGATTACCAATGATTTTCAACTCCCCATTCAGGAGCGCGCCGATCTGCGGAACCTGGCCCGACCTGGCCTGATATTCCGGCGGGACATATTGAAGAGGATTTGGGCGTCCATGTTAGCCTTAACAACAGAGGTATTCCAGCAGAGAAAGTGAGCAACTTCTAGAGCGTCTTCAAGATCATTTTAGACGGATTTTTCCGTCGTTGGATAAATGAAGCCGAATTTGTGACAATGTTGACCATTCAATAGATCTGGCTATTCTACATTTTTTGGAAATGATTTTTCTAAAGGCTGTCCGAGTGCAGAATATGAAATTATCCTTGAAGATATCATTGAAGAAATCCTCGCCGTTGAGTTGGAGGAGGATCCCTTAATATTTCGCCTTATTGAGCACTACAATTTTCCCGGAACTACATCATATGCGATGGATTATTATTCAGATAGGGGAGCATGCTTTGAACAATACAACCACAGTACTCACGCTTTCACTGAAAAATATAATTTAATAATCGCACCTCTGTTTGAACCACTTAGAGGTCCCACAGGGGCTGATATCCCAGATGAAAAATGGTATCTTGATGATGGCATACACTTGAGTTCGGAAGGGGATCATTGTGATTGCTGACCGGATTCGAGATTTATGGTATGAGCCCCTATCCCTTAATGGAAAACTTGTCGGAGCAATACAACTCCGCTTTCTTGCTTAGGAAATGCGCTCAATACTTACTTTTATCAATCAGCAGGATTGAACCAGTTTTATCCCAAACCACATTCCATCTCTGAGCAAACAATCCAGGTATTGAACGTTGTATGTGATGCGAAATGCAATTCTTTGACGGTATGCAGTTGTTGATGATAATAAAGTAATCAGATTTCAATAAATTGCGAGATCAGCTTCG
>CAVWDI010000049.1:0-15321 GCA_963753725.1 uncultured Chloroflexia bacterium
GATGATTACGACAGAATATATTGATCATGTACGCCTTCCACTGCCCGCTTAAATGAATGCATTTGTGCTGGGAAGAGTGGCTCTGTTCAGGGATCGAACACCATCGGCATGAGAGATGGAATTCGTGAGCAAGGACAATCTGTTCCGCCATCCGTTATCTGTCCAGCCATCTGAATCGATCTTGTTTGCTCTGGCAGGCCTCGCACGGTGCAGTATGTGCTGCTCCCGCCATCAAATATTACACCGCTTTGCAGGGCTTGCGCATCCCATCCTTCGAGAAGCGCGTCATAATTTAGAGTAGATAGCCGCGGATTAGTAAACATGTCCTCAGCATTTGTCAGCGCCTTCAACGTTCCAGCCCCCGATATCTTGGTTGAAGGCGGAAGCGTAAAAGAACATACCGCTCATATTAGTCACATTCGACAGGTCTGGGGAATCCGTTGCTTGTCCAGCCA
Organism: uncultured Chloroflexia bacterium; assembly: GCA_963753725.1. GTDB lineage: Bacteria > Chloroflexota > Anaerolineae > Anaerolineales > UBA4823 > CAVWDI01. The sequence goes on from CAVWDI010000049.1 coordinate 456, forward strand.
GGTTAGAACACCCATGAAAAGCAGACTGCATAAATCCCATTTGCCTGTTCCCCCATTGTTCAATCATCAGCAATTTTTCTTTATCGCCCCCGTTATCAAAGTAATAGCGTGAAAAGCTATTCCAGCCCCGCTGTTGTCTTTGATGCGGGGGGTAGGTGCCTTCATTTCCAGTCCCATAATCACAGGTGTAGATATCCCCCGGTTTGGGCGCTGGCTTCGTCTGAACCATCGTTATCGCAATCCACATTGTAATTGTACCCACTGCCGGTGGTGGGAATGGTGAATTGCGTATCGGAGGATGTGCCCGGATTGTCGGTTTTAACCGTGATCACAAAATCATCCGTCAGGGCAAGAAGGTCCTAAAGGCGCGGCAGCTGCCCGGCTTGCTGCAAGGATTACAAGAGCCAATAATGGGAGGAACAGGAAAGAAATCGATTTTGACCGGTTGAACGTCATCATGATCGCCCTCCTCCATATGAACCTTCCAATTACAGTTTGTGAAAATGCACAGGGTGAAATCAATATCCTGTATAGAGGCCGTCCGCTTGGCTATACGTTGTACCAAAAACAAGCAAAGCACGCCGAAGTCGTGTCCAGCAAATCCCTGGACCACAAACTGAAAGCCTCAACTCTTCCTGCGAAGGATCACCCCTGGCGGCGTTATGGGTTACGAGTAAGTGGAAAGGCAAATCAGATATCGAACAGTATGGAGCAGATTAAGAAACATGGGTGTGGAAAAGTGGACAAGCAGGTTGCCCACTTTCCCACACCTCTACTATGACTATGGTTGTCTCTTAAAACAGGACATCTCTACTTTGCAGAAATACAGGACATTTCTACTTTGCATTGACATTATTTATCTGAACAGGTTTACATTGAAGATAAATCCACTTGCTAGACCGTTTAACAAGACCTCGCAGGTCTGCGAGACCTACGAGGTCAGTACGAAGATGAATTATCTGCAAGCGGGTTTCAGCGGAAGATCAGCGGAATGAATGATTTCCAAATATTCGTATCCCGGGAATTCGTATGCGCCCATGTCCACAATCTTCACCCTATCGCCATCCCCATCGGTGATACGCCACAGATCGTCCAGATCGAAAGGGCACGCTCCACATAGGCGTTATCCCCTGCATCGATGGCAGGTGAACTGAATTTCAGACGCAGATTTCCGGCTGTAGTTGGTGCGGTGGTGGATCGACATTCGTGACGAACTTCGGGTCCATGTCGATATTACCTCCCCGTTCACATAACTGGGGTCCAATGCTCCAGCCTGCGCCGCCCCCTGAAGCGACCAGGCTGTAATAAATTTCACGGTGGCGGTGGTTGTTAATGTTGGCGGTAATGGTACCATTCCCGTTGATGTCCTTGTTGTTCCACAGGATGCTGTTGCGCACTTGTGGACTACAAACGCCCATTTTCTCATTGTACATCGCCCCACCATCTTCGCCTGCCGAATTGCCGGAGAAAGTGACATTGCTCAGGATGGGGCTGCTGGTGCCTCCTGTAATAGCCATTATTGAACATCGCCCCCCCGCCTTAGTATGCCGAGTTACCGGAGAAAACGACATTTTTCAGGCTGGGGCTGCCGTTGCCGTCATTCCGGCCATCGTTGAACATCGCCCCGCCGAATTCCGCCGAGTTACCGGAGAAAGTGACATTGGTCAGGCTGGGGTTGCTGGTGCCATTGTAAGTGCCATCATTGTACATCGCCCCGCCGTTATCGACCGCCGAGTTGCTGGAGAAAGTGACGTTGATCAGGCTGGGGCTGCTGTTGCCGTTTTGTGGCCATCATTGTACATCGCCCCACCGTATTGTGCCGAGTTGCCGGAGAAAATGACGTTATTCAGGCTGGGACTGCTGGTGCCGTTGGAAGGGCCATAGTTGTACATCGCCCCGCCCTTAGATGCCCGGTTTCCAGAGAAGATGAGGTTTCTCAGAGGGGCTGAAATCATTGAGTTCCCGGAGCCATGGCAGAAGAATCCGCCTCCGTCGGCATGGTTCTTGAGAGTACGGTATCCGCATCTCCGGCTGTGATTCTGAAACCATCGATTACTGTATACTCCGTTACTTGTGTACCCTTGGCGCCGTTTGCCCAGACCACGTGGTAAGCGTTCTCGCCAATGATATCGCCGGGTTCATCACCACGCCTTCCATGCTGGGGTGACATCCTGCCGTAGATGTCGCCGCTCAGCACGGTCAGGTTAGTCTCCCAATCACGATCGGAGAGTTTTTTGTCACCAGTGTCGAGTTCGCCTGACAGCGCCACACGGTCTGTAAGCTCAAAGGTCGAGTTGGACTCATTATCAGTCTGCCCAAAACCTTTATCAGTATAATATACACCCGCAGCCACCCAAATCTCGCTTTGGTCGGATTCCAGCCGCTGGCGGCCAGGGCATGCTGCACATTGGTAAAAGCCGTACTCCAGCCTATGCTGTGGAGCTGTACCGTTGCCCGTTTTGGCTACGTAGTACCTGTCAGGCGCTTCGGGGGTGTTGGGTTTTGCGGCAGCCTCACTTTTAGCAGCAAAGCCCTGCGCGTTCGCCAGCCAGGGTAAAACCAACGCCAACCCTAAACCAGAAACCAAAATACACCCACAGATCAGACAATGTACAAAAAAACGATTGTGATACATATCCGAGCCTCCCAATGGTAAATTCTACAAATTGAATTGTTTGATCTGGGGCTGTGTTGGATGAAGAATTTCAAGTGAAGTAAGGAAATTGGCAAAAACAGTGAGACTAAGTTCGGCCTTTTCCCACCCCGGTGTTATGAAACTTTGTGGAGTCTCACTGGGATTATATAAAAATACTTGTGTTCATGTCAATTATATTGTTTGTCTTGTCCGTAGTCCAGCGAATAGTGGAACGGAGATATAAGTGAAGTTGGTTTTTGAAGAAATTTCCTACTCAATGGCACGTTACTTTGAATGAGGTGTATAAAAAAGACGTCAAGGGCTGAGGTAATGTTAAACAATTAATTTGTTAGCGCATAATCATCGGCAGGTAGCGATATATCTGGGTCTCATAAGCGCCCATATCCACCTTCAGTTTGCCATCCAAGTTCCCGTCAGCAACGCGCCCCACCCAGTCCAGGTCTGAGGAGACACCTGTTACAAAGGTATTGTCTCCGCTGTCGATGGCCGGGGAGCCGTGCTTCAGGCGTAAATTCCCGGAGGGAGCGGGTGCCGCGGACGGGTCTACCGGTATGATGAACATTGGATCTTTATCGATGTTGCCCCCAACGTTCACATAATTGTCACCCAATGCCCATCCCGCGCTGTGCCTCCCGTTATTTCCTTCAACCAGGTTGTTGGTCAGGGTGATGGAAGCGGTTTCGAGCGTGATGGAGGGCGGAAATGGTACCAGTAACCCCATTTGCCTGGTTATTCCAGAAAATGCTGTTGCGCACATCCGGCTTGCATCTACCGCCAGCAGCGCCGAAATTATCAAGCGCCCCCCCTGAATTACCTGCAGCGTTGCCAGAGAAAGTAACGTTGGTCAGTGTAGGGCTGCTTTTACCCGATTCGCCATTGTTGAACATCCCGCCGCCATACCCATTTGCTGAGTTGCCGGAAAAGAGCACATTGCCTATTTGGGGGCTACTGTCGCCGCCGTCCCTGCCGCTGTTGAACATCGCCCCGCCGTCAAACTTTGCCGAATTGCCAGAAAAAGTAACGTTGTGCAGGGCAGGATTACTGCTGCCCTGATCGCCGTAATTCAACATTGCTCCGCCTAAGTCCGCCGAGTTGCCAGTGAAAGTGACACCGGTCAGGTCGGGGCTGCTGTCGCCCATCTTGCCATCATTGAATATCGCTCCGCCGTTACATCTGCCGAGTTGTTGAAGAATTCCACTGTTTGTAATTTGGGACTGCTGGTGCCATCAACACCGTTGTTATACATCGCCCCGCCATTATCGATTGCAGAGTTGTTGGAGAAACATAACATCAATCAATATAGGGCTGCTGGAGCCTGAATTACCATCATTGCACATCCCCCCACCTTGATAAGTGGCTGAGTTTTCGGAAAAGGTGACATTGGTCAGGTGGGGGTTACACTCAGCGCCGCTTCCGCTGCCACTGCAGTAAAATCCGCCGCCAATAACTGCTGAGTTGCTGTAAACCTTCGAATTCTCAAGATCAGGTTGGTATCCGTCCAGATACCGCCGCCATTATTCCCATCTTCTCCAGCGTTTGCCAAACCGCCGGTAAAGGAAAGGCTGTCCATCGTAACTTCAACATTGCCTGTCACGAATGCTACCCGCCCACTCCTATTTGCGTCCAGCGTAGTAGGGTAGTTATCCGGATCAGGACCAATGACCAGTCGCTGCGAGTGTGACCACCTTCTAGAGTAAGGCGCTTGAGAATATACGGTCTGGTTATCACCCTCGAGCGCATTCACCCCCTTACAACTGCCGGACAGTAAACAGTACCGCCAGAGGAACCTGATCAACCGCATCCTGTACTGCTCTGGCATCAATGCTTTCAAATTCAGTTATACCGTCATTGTGAGTGGCAAACAAGTACACGGTTTTACGGAATCATTTTGAACAGCTGCAAACCCATGAGCATTCACCAGCCAGGGAAGAGATAGGGCTAAAACCATACCGGCGACCAAAATAAACGCACAAATCATACTGCAGCTAATAAGTCGATTGTGAGTCATTTCCAAGCACCCCAAAAGCTTTAAGATGGAGAAATTCACTAAAATTGTATTTCGTTTAACGGAATAACATCGGCAAATAACAATAAATTTGTACCTCATATGCGCCCATATCAACTGTTGGTGTACCGTCCAGATTCCCGTCAACAACACGCCCAAACCCATCCAGGTCGGTGGGGACACCAATCACATACGCATTATTTCCGACATCGACAGCCGGGGAGTTTCCTTTAAGGCGAAGGTTACCATCTGTTGTGAAAGCTGTGGAGGGATCGACCGGTGTGATGAATTTTGGATCTTCGTCAATGTTGCCCCCGCCGTTCTCATAACTGGTGCCCAACGTCCAGCCCGTGCTGCCCCCGGATCCTTCAACCAGGCTGTGGGTCAGGGAGATGACGCTGCTGCCATCTTTTGTGATGTTAGTTAAAATTGTGCCGGTATCACCCTTCATCTGATTGTTCCATATGATACTGTTGATCACATCTGTCTTTGCGTCTTCAACGAACATTCCACCGCCCTTGTCAGTCGCTGAATTCCCGGAAATCGTGGCGTTGATTAACCTCGTTGTGTTTTTAGAGTTGTATACTCCACCCCCTTGGTCGGCTTTGTTTCCTGACAAGGTCACGTTTATCATCAACGGGGTACTATTCGGGTTATTAAGAATCCACCACCCTGGTTTGCTAAATTTCCAGCAAAAAGAATGTTTGTCATCCTCGGGTTGGCATATACATCGTTGAACACCCCACCACCGTAAAGCGCATTATTATTCGTAAAGGAAATTTGCGACATGGTCGGCTGGTCTTAACCTCGTTGAATACTCCGCCGCCGTAATCTGCGGAATTTAAAGTGAAGGCAGCGTTGGATAACGTAAGGCTGCTATTATAAGCATTGGTAATTCCACCGCCGTACTTGCCTGCATTTTCTGTCAAAGAAACGCCCTTCATATTCACACTGCTTAATATCCGTTGTAGATCCCTCCGCCAGACTGGCTCCCATTATCGATGAAGGCAGCATCGTTCATATCCAGGCTGCTGTTCTGGTTGTTACAAACCCCTCCGCCGGCCCCATCTGCAAAATTACTGATAAAAACAACGTGTTCAATAACCAACCGCTGCTGCTGTCATTAAACACTCCCACCGCCTTCATGAGCTGTGTTGCTGAAAACGATCGAGTTCTTTAAGATCATACTACCATTTGACCAGATACCGCCGCCTTCATCAGCGTGTCCACCGGTAACATAAAGACTGTTCAGGGTGACTTCTACAGTGCCCAAAATTACAACCACGCGACCGCCCATATTTGCATTCAATGTGGTGGTGTATGTCCCCGGGTCAGGTTCGAGCGACCAATCTGATTGGGTGTGCCCGCCTTCCAAGGTCAGGCTCTTAGAGATGTACACGGTCTGGAGCAGACCGCCGCCGCGCCGATACACCCTGACATGTGCCAGCCAGCTTGACTTTACTTCCAGGCGCGGCTGCGTCAACCGCGCCCTGTACGGCGCTGGCATCCGGGCTTTCGTATTCAGCCGCGCTGTTGACGTTTTGAGCATAACATTTGCTTGGCGCAGCTGGCGCGTTGGTTGGCTGGGCAGCCAGGCTGTATAAGTTCGCCAGCAAGGGCAGCGCCAGGGCTAAACCCAAACCGGAAGCCATAACAAGCGCGCAAATCAATCCATAACGAAAAGGTCTGTTAAAGCTTATCGAGCGCCTCCCAAAGAGAATATTTATTTTTTTGAACTTGTTGATGCGGGGCTTTAATGAAATTAAGAGCAGCGGTGGTAGGAAACTGGTCAAAGCAAATGGTTTGATTAGACTGGTTTCTGCCCCGTGTAGAGCATATTGTTATTATTAAATAGTATATATAAATCCACCCCCAAAGTCAATTATTTTCCGATCGTTGGTAGTGCAATGTAGAATTGCTTTCGAATTCTGCAAATAATAGAGGCCAATATATGCAAAGTAAAAATGTCCCCTTCTGGCGTACGCAAGACCTCACAGGTCTGTACTGCTGGGCGGGGAGATTGACGGTTTAGCTGGCAGAGCGGCATGACCGCCGCCCGCTCCGGTGTCCGGTACGCACCATTCCACCGCGTAACCCGGGGAGGTCATAGCCAGCACTTTGGCGACCAGCAGAACGCCAGGATGGCCCCGTACCAGGTCGTATTTCCATTTGGGTATGCGGGTCGGTTTTTTATCCGGCGTGGGAGTCTGGAAGCGTACTTTCTCTTCCCGCTCATATTTGCTTCCTTTAAAAATGGGTTGATTACGGTACAGCTAAAAAAAGCCGCTGCCCTGGGATGTGTGTCACGCTTTTGGTGACAATTTGATCGAACCCATAAGCAGCGGTGTAGTTATTATAAAACAAAAGACCACAGTTTTGCGTGCCTTCCACTGTGGTCTTCTAATGGTGATTTTGGCTGTGAATTCAATTTACTCAATAAATCAATACAACCTGATTAATAACACTTCTGCTCAACAATTGCGCCCAGGGCATTGCTCAACGAGCGCAGTCACTCTCCGGTCCCCAAATAATCTGGTCGGTTATGCCCCAATTAAAACCGCAGGTTTCAGGATGGTCTGCGTTTGTGTACACCCGGCAGGACTGTCCGGGCTGCATCTTCGAACTGGGGGAAAGAGTAAATATTGGCCTGTGTATCCAGCAATCTCCAGAATTGGAGCTGGACCGGCAGGGTACCATCATTGCGGATTTCCACATATTCCTCATCGCTGGTACCGCCCATGGCGACCAAGCGCACGATATCCACAATGGTAACTGCTTCCTCCACCTGCTCTTCTTCGGCTTCGGTTGGTTTGGGTGTCGGTGTAGGTTCATACTGCCACAAACCCAGACCAGCCACCTGGGCTGCGTCTGCCACGGTTTAAATAACTCGTCACAGGAATGACCGATTCCTGGCTGTCTTTCCTGGCGTAGCCTTCGCGCAGTATCTCGTAATTGACAAATTTCCCGTCGGCGATAACAAACCTGGGCAGATATCCTTCCGGATCGGAGGCATACACGTCTTTCACCAGGGTTAATTCATTCCTGACGTCAGTTCAAAATTCTTGCTGCGGGACCAGCTGGCGAAAAAATGGCTCGGATCGGGTGCTTGAACCCGAGCAAACGGATTGTCCGCGTTTGCCCATCAATTGTAACGAGAATTTCCGAACCACTTACTACCTGGGCAACCTGGGCCAGAACCTGTTCGCTGCCGGATGGCAGACATTCAGCGCCCTCGACACCAACAAAGACCGGGTTAATGGTTAATTCGGGTGTCGGTGAGTCAAATATAGTTGGCGTGACGATCACCACCTCAGGCTCGGGCGTGTAAACAGGTGTGTAGGTCGCATACCGCGTTTGAGTAGGCGCCTGGACTAACTGCGTTACAACCACAGGCGTCATTTCCGGCGCCTTTCCAGCGCCTGCCATGGAGGCGATCCCAATTCCTAAAATCAGACCCAACAGCAGCATGCCCACACCAATCGCGGCTGGAATGATTATTCTTTTATTATCGCTTGTTCAACTGTTTTCATCGGTTCCCACCGTCTTTCTCCATTCAATCTATATTATTTCTTATCTAAGGTTCTCAATTATACCTGCTGTTGGGGGTTTCTACGAGTTTTCGAAGGGCATAAAATGTGCGGCGTACTTACCATCAATGGTTGAATATCTAATAAGAATCGGACAAATCATAGAAAATGCGGGTAAAATATACAATCGCAAATGAAAAAACCAACTCACCGGTGATGAGTATCCAGGATTATTTATCTGGTAATTTGGGTTAATTCGCTCAGTGGCAGCTGCAATTCAGCTTTTTTGGAGCAACACATATGGGAAGAAACATTTCACCTTCAGATATCTCCCAGATCACTGATTATTTATTTATTTCGTCGTGGCCGGAGGGAGAACACTACGAGGAAATTTTCGGTAAATATTCGCTTGATCCTTTCCATGCATTGGCGGCGTCGTTCTAATAATTAAACCTATCCCCGCTGCAGCTATTGTAAATTCTGACCATTGATTCGCCCATCACACCCATGTCGATAGCAAAGCTGCAGCGCGGGTGGAGGTTGGCTCAAAAGTAATTCAGGATGGCTACGGTGTGCTTTCGCACTGCCGGGCCGGTGTACACCGGGGGCAGCCATGGCTTGCTGCGTGCTGATCGGATTGGGCTACAGCGCTGCCGAAGCGATCCAGCTGGTGGAAGAGAAGCGCCGCGTAGCGGACCCAAGCATCTGGTACATACGCAAACGGATCGAGAAGTTTGAAACGCACTGGGGGGAAATAAAGCAAGGTTGAAACTCAGCCTACTTCAACGCAGGTTGACCCTCGGCCGCAAGTCCACATGGGTAGACTTCAGTCTACATGATTGAAGATATCTGGTATTTCAAGAATCTAACCATCACCTTCGATTGGATAACCCGCATCTACCCAGGCAGCCAGTCCACCCAGGATGGGCGCTGCATTTTCGATCCCGTTTTCGAGAAAAAGGCGCGCCACACGGGCGCTCGATTCTTCTGACGGTCAGGTACAGTAAGTGATAATCGGGACGGAAGGATCCAATTCGCCAAATTCGATTCGATTCCTCACGAAGTAATTAATATCGCGCCGGGTATATGTCCCTGGGTATAACTGTCCAAATCCGAGTATCCACAAATAAAGCCGACTCAAAATCGAAAGCCGCTTTAGCGTCAGAGAGCGAAACGCGCTCTACTTCAGCATCCGTCAACGGGACGGATGAACTGGTGTGTTGGTAACGGTCGTCTTGCTCGATGACAGACCGAGTACAGCAGCCCTGCCAGGACCAGCAGTCCCACGCCCAGCAGGATTATAAAAAGGGGAATATTTTTGGATTGTTTAGTTTGGTTCGACATTCAGTTCCTATTGGTATCAAATTTTCGATTGTAATTACATAAAATAAATGAGTACTAAATTTACCATATTTCGGGGATTTCAACAACACAGATAGTACGGCGTGCAACGGGATGCATGCCGCCGCAATAAAAAGATAGATCTAATTCCTGTCGCTCAGTGGTCTGGGTTGGATGTAAAAACCTACTCGCCTACCTGACCAGCGTAAAGCGAAATCTCCGTATCAACGCAGTAATCCTTACGCAAACGGCGGCTCAGCACCCCTGCAGGATGTAAGTAATGGTAGTACCCTGGGTGGACCGTGACGGGCATTTCTGGACGGGGATATTAAGGCTGAAAGGGAAGTTGTACAAGTCGCCAGGCTATCAAGCGCGCCCTCCCCCCAACTGAGGAACTACGCGGATGGTGTGGTTGGTGCGCACCCGTTAACTGTGACCCAGCTCTATTCTCAACAGCTGGATACGAGCCTCGTTTGCGTTGAACCCTTTGAGCGGCTCTACGATCAATGTACCTTCGACCGCAGTCCCTTCGATAAATTCCAGAGTTGGCAACCGCAAGCGCATATCCACCTTTTCCGGATCGCTGGGATCCCCATACTCCCCCTCACCTACATTTTCACCTGCTGGCGGCACCACCAGAGGCAGCGCGGCTTTACTCATGATATCGCGCTTGAACCCTAGGTCAAGGTGCGCCTCAATATCCCAGCCGGCGCTCATCGAAATCCCTTCCGCAGGCGGAAAAACATCCTTCGGTATCCACAACCTGAGGCGGACTGTGCGTTGTACACCGGCCTGTAAATCAAAGTTAGTTCTGATCGTTTCCCTGGATACGTAATCATCCACAGTACTCCAGTGGGTGCTGTAGCCGTCCCATTCTTCGGTGGCGATCCTCTCCCAGCCACGGATCCCGCACCACAGTTTGTCGATGTGCAGATCTTTTTCAGGGATGAAGGTGATTTGGACCTCCACATCATCGCCGGGGAGTAAGGACCATCCGGTTTGTCCAACTCGATGTGGAAGTTTATCCGCCGGGTTTGAAGGGGTTGACGGGCATGTTAGCCTTCCTTTGTTTTGGACGAAAAAAAGATTTTATAGAAATGTGGTGGCATATTCTCTAATTTAATTATATATCGTTCGTTCCCATTCTCCCAGCGGTGGAAAATGTAACGCCTGTGCGAAAGGGATTTCTCACTACGTCACCGCAAAGTGCGGAGTATTAAAATCGGGATGACAGGTCGCTGAATGGACGTGGATGTCCATTATCAGGACCACAGCCTCTATCGGGATGAAACCTACACTACAACTAAACTTGACTATCCGCGGACAACTGTATAATAAATTTACGGGGATAACGACGGCATCAACATCCATCAAAATGTGTAATGTGGGATGGATGGGTTAATTTTTAGAGATAAGACCTTATGCCAAGGAAAAGATCGATCTACTTCTTATATTTGCTAGCATAATTTTGTTGGGAACCACAAGCAACGTATTTCTCTATGACCAAAACAAGCCGGAAACCCCCACAGCCAACATACCCTGGTTGGGGCATGAAATATTCATCACCCTGCAGGAATGGCCAAGATCCGGAAGTCGCTTACAACTGGAAGCGCGCGGAATACCTGGTCGTGTGGTGGACATTTGAAGGAATTTTGGATAGCGAATCAATTCTTCCGGAGAACTGGTGGGCCCGGCTACTTTTGCCATCTCGACCGGTCCAAAAATCAGCCGCGAACCAGCAGTGGCTTATGACCCGGTTAACGAGCGTTATTTTGTCGTGTGGATCACAATGTCGGCAGCAATGGTTCCCCCAACTACGATCTATCGGGTCGATTATACCCTGGGATGTCCCTCAATAATTATACGGAATTTAAAGTCAATTCATTTGGGTCTGACCAATTTGAACCTAAAGTTGCTTATAATACCGCCGACAGAGAGTTCCTGACGGTTTGGATCAATGGGCCATATCAGCAGATATACGGCGTGCGCGTGATGCTTTTAACGGAAGCCTGCTTGGAGCCGCAAAAGCGATATCCTCAGTCCTCGACAGCGCCGGAACAGCGGATGTTGCCTTCAATCCTGCGAACGGGCAGTACCTGGTCACCTGGGAAAAGTGGGTCCCAAATACAGCAAACATCAATATTTACGGTATCCGACTAAAAGGGGATGATATTACTGTGCTGGTGGGGGAGATTTCGGAATAGCAACCTGGCCGGACAGTGAGTTATATCCAGCAGTTGCTATCTGTAAAGACGCCAACCAGTACCTGGTCGTATGGCTATCGTCGGCAAATGATGATATTTTTGGCAAAATCGTGCTGGGAAACGGAAGCCTTACTTTAACGTATATCATTTTAGGGATACACCCAGACATGTTGGGTCCCCTGATGCGGCCTGGAATACGGCCGGGAATCTCTCTCCTGACTGTCTGGCAGGAGCAGTACACTAACGCATCCGGACCGTAGGGGGTCTGGGGAAGCCTGGTGACGCCTGAAGGCGGGGGAGAATTGCCCTGGATGCAGGTCAAATCCTGAAACAGCCAATGCAGCCGATCCTACCTTTGAGATCATCGCGCCTACCACTGACGATACCCAAAATGAGCCAGGGCTGCCGGCGGTGATGATCAATACCTGGTGGCCTGGGAAAACAGCTGCAGCGGCACAGGCTGCTATTCCATACATGCGCGCATCATATACGTCCTAAAGGAACCACCGCAGTTTAAATACCTGCCATTTATATCAAAAGAGAATGTTAAAAATAATATGTTCAACTGGCTTGGAAAATATCCTTCAATGGTGTGAACAAGTTCGATGAGGCTCTTTTCGAAAGGAGGGATCATATGCCAAGGATACAAACGATCATACTTTTATTGACTTCCAGCATATTACTGCTGGGAACAACCAACGGTGTGTCCATCGGAAAGGATTATGGTCCAAAATCTCCGATGGTGAACGCCTACTGGTTGAGTCGCGAAATAATCGTCACGACAGAAAAGGCTGCCGAATATCCGGCAGTCGCTTTTAATTGGAAAAGAGGGGAGTACCTGGTCATGTGGGGTTGGCCGGACGGTATTTATGGACAGCGCATCAATATTTTTGGTGAAAAGGTTGAGTCAGCTGATTTCCAGATCGCAACCGGCAGCAAACTGCGTAAACAACCGGTTTTGGATTATGATCCGGTCAACGACCGATATTTCGCCGTATGGAGACACGATACCAGTGGATTTGGAAATCTAAATGACATATCTGGGCGAATTATTCCCTGGGATGGTCCCTCACAAGAGTTTTAAGGACTTTCATATAGACTCAAATCCTAACTAATCAACAAGATCCTAGAGTTGTATACAACCCCGCTGAAAAGAACTACCTGGTTATCTGGTTTCAGCCCGCGCTCTACAAAAAATATACGGCGTTCAAGTCGGAGCCTTGAATGGCAACATTATAGGATCCGCAAAAGAGATATCAACCAGCTCAAACGAATATACTTCTGCAGATTTAACTTTCAATGCGTATACCAGGAGAATACCTGGTTGTCTGGGACAGGTGGAATGGGAACCCGACATATTGGGATATCCATGAGAATCCTATTGAAAGGGAGCGGTTTAACCCCGCTAGGGGGAGGAATTCGAAATCTCAAAATACCTGGACGATGAGGTAACACCAGCGGTAGCAGGTTGCAGAGACACAGGCCATTACCTGGCGACCTGGCAGTCATCTGCAAACAAGGACATCTACGGCCGAATTATTCTCGGCGATGGAACCAATTCAACCATCTACCATCTACAGGATACAACCAGGCATAGATCTTCTCCGGATGTCGCTTGTAATACTTCTGGAAAGCATTGGTTTACAGTATGGCAGCAAGAAAACATATCCGGAAAAGTCCGTATAACCGGCAGGCTTGTGGATACTACCCGGCGGAATTAGTCTTCCACCCATCGAGATCATCCCACCCAGCGATGATTTTCATCATAGTTCATACCCTGCGGTCGCCGGCGGTGACGACCAGTATATGGTCGTTGCTGTACAAGCATGTAAAAGCGGCGGCTGCCAAACCATCCATGCCCGAGAATCGTGTATTTTTTCGAGGAACCTCCCGGGAAGATTTATATCTACAAGCACGCCCGGCCCGCGCCATACTGGTGGATTGTTTCAGGGGGAATTTTCTTTTAGGTCGTGATATCCCGATTTTATAATGACTGATTTTTATCTCAAAGACGATGATGTGCCTTTCAACAGCGGACCAATCAAAGCCGGCACGTACAACACGAGTGAGGTATTGTATAGGTGGGGGGGGGGGGGGGGGGGGGGGGGGGGGGGGGGGGGGGGGGGGGGGGGGGGGGGGGGGGGGGGGGGGGGGGGGGGGGGGGGGGGGGGGGGGGGGGGGGGGGGGGGGGGGGGGGGGGGGGGGGGGTTTGATTTTGTGAACGCCGGCTGTGACGATGGCAGTGCGATTCAAGATATAAAGCTCGCTCCGGCGAAGGTAATAAAAGTGCCACATTTATGAAAAAACAATTAAATCCAGATTAAGTGCGAACCTATCTACCAATGTTATTTCATAGGAGAAGAATGAGAAGCGTTTGTAAAGATCTTTTTTGTTGGTGGATTTAATGTTAAATTATCGATTTTGTGGATTGCGGGAGCCATGCTCCCGCATATGCGCAAGCATGGCTTGCGCAATCTACCAAGTCTGGGATATGGTAAAGTTGTTTTACACCGCATTCGATGACTATTTCCCAATATATATAAAAAAAAATTACACCGCCCAACATGTTTTGGTCGAGCGGTGTATTATGATATGGACTATGTTTCATTCAGTTGGATATCACCCGTTGATATATTGTAAGTGGATTTTGATTTCCGGGTTGGTTGACAGGAATGAACTGTCGTATGCGGGGGCGCTGAACTCTCGGGCGAAAGAACCTTCCGGGTTCACCACCACTGGTGGAGACCGCCCTGCCTTCAATCGCTATAGCGCTGGGCAAGCGTCAATTCCGGGTTTGGATATTGAGAGACGGGCTCGCCCCCCAGGAGGAATTTCTGTGCAAATAATATTTCCGGATTAGGATATTGGGTTACAGGCGCGATTGATTCGGCGAAGCGTCCGGCTACCATCGTTCTGGATTTACGGATTGGGCTGCCGGCGCAATTAATTCGGCGAAGCGTCCGGCAACACCCAGTTCAGGGTTAGCGTTAAGATCGAGGCTGGTGCGCTGACTTCCACACCCATGACGGCGTATTTCTGGTCAATGGTCAACTCAGGAACTGCGGGGCTGCCGCCTCAGGTGCGAAGCGCCCAGCCACCGTCAGGCTTCCGGATTTTTGGATTGGGTTGCGGG
>CAVWDI010000050.1:0-11854 GCA_963753725.1 uncultured Chloroflexia bacterium
GACCGGTTTGGCCGTGTTTATCAGCGGATACTATAGTTTTTTCAATCATCGAATGACCAGTGGGCATACTCGCTGGTAGCATACATTTCGTTGGTGCTCGTAGGCGCCCATATCGACATGGGAGATCCCCCTGCAGCTTCCATCCAAAATACGAGGATTGCCATCCAGATCGGTTGGGACACCCTCGACAAAGTCGATAGCTCCCATATCTATCGCAGGTAAATCCTGTTTAGCCTCAGGTCCCCGGTCGTGGTTGGAGCTGAGGATGGGGAAATCGGATCAACAAAATGTGGATTTTCATCGATATTACCACCACCGTTAATATAACCACCTCCGATCCAGCTCCCTCCAGTCATCGAATTTTGAATGAGAGTGTGTGCTAGTGTAATGGATGCTGTGTTTGATAAAAAATCGTAGCAGAAATGGTGTTGTTCCCGCTGCTGTCCCGGTTGTTCCACAGGATACTATTGCGCACTTCTGGTTTGCAATCACCGGAAATGGCTATATTATATATTGCCCCTCCTTCTTCATCAGCCAAATTGCCAGAAAAGGTAGCATTAGTAATAATTGGACTGCTGGTGCCGGAATGGCCAGAGTTATATATAGCCCCACCCCAATCCGCGTGGTTTCCGGAGAAGGTGACGTTGGTTAAGTTGGGACTGCTGTTTTCCCCATCGAAACTTCTGTTTGCCATTGCCCCACCATATCTACCTTGGTTTCCGGAGAAGGTGACATTCGTCAAGTTAGGGCTACATTCGCCCCCAAAGCAAAAATTTACCATCACGCTATTATAAGTAGCTCTATTTCTGGAGAAAGTGACATCCCTCAGGATTGGGTTGCTTTCACCATCTGAACCATGGTTAAACATGGCACCACCATCTGATGCCCAATTTCCAGAGAAGGTGGCCTTGGTCAGGTTGGGGCTGCTTTCACCTTCCTTGCCTTGGTTATACATCGCACCACCATTCGCCGATGCTGAATTTCCGGAAAAGGAAACCTTCATCAGAATTGGACTGCTTTCACCACCCTCCATACCATTGTTGTACATTGCACCACCACCGTCATGGCCTAATATTGCACGGTTATCATTGAAGTTTACATCCTTCAGGATTGGGCTGCTTTTACCACTCATGCCATAGTTGTACATTGCACCGCCTACGTTTGCCACATTATTATCGAAAGTGACATTCGCCAGAAAAGGGCTAACATTCTGGTTATACATACCTCCTCCTCTTACCTCTGCTGTATTGCTGTAAATGATGGAGTTGGTCAGGGTCATTTCACTGTTAGTCCAGATTCCACCGCCGAAATCTTCCAGTGTACCGTCGTCCGCCAGCCCCCCTCCAATTCAAAAACTATCAATCGTGACATCCACGGTACCGGATATTACGATCACACGCCCAAGGTTATATGCAAACAAGGTGGTGGTATAGTTTTTCGGATCGGGATCTGTGTTCCACTTATATGCTTGATAACCACCCTGCAGGGTTAGGGGCTGTGATATGTAGACTGTCTGGGTGAGCCCGGCACGTGACTGTACCCACCAGCAGGACCCCGCCACCTTGACGGTATCGCCAGGTGAGGCAGCATCCACCGCTTGCTGGACCGCGCTGCCGTTGAAGCTGGAGAAAACTGTTGTGCCGTTGTTGTGCGTGGCAAAACACAGGTCCGGTGGCGGTCCAACAGGAAAACTATTACTCTCGTGATCCAGGAATTCAGCATAAACAGGGGAATTTGCTTGATTGGCAGCATGCAGCGGTTCGGTTGGCACACCCTCCGAAGCCAATCCCTGCTGGTTCGCCAGCCACGGCAGCACCAAGGCTAATCCCAAACCGGAAGCCATAACAAGAGCGCTGATCAAAGCATAGTGATAAGTGCGGTTAAGAGTTCATCGAAGCGCCTCCCCAGGAGAATATAAATTATTTGAATAGTTGATGCGGGGCTTATATGAATAATAAGAGCAGCGGTGGGTAGGAAACTGGTCAAAGCAAATGGTTTGATTAGACTGGTTTCTGCCCCGTGTAGAGCATATTGTTATTATTAAATAGTATATATAAATCCACCCCCAAAGTCAATTATTTTCCGATCGTTGGTAGCGCAATGTAGAATTGCTTTCGAATTCTGCAAAGTAATAGAGGCCAATATATGCAAAGTAAAAATGTCCCCTTCTGGCGTACGCAAGACCTCACAGGTCTGTACTGCTGGGCGGGGAGATTGACGGTTTAGCTGGCCGAGCCGGCTTCACCACCGTCCGCTCCGGTGCCCGGTACGCACCATTCCGACCGCGTAACCTGGGGAGGCCATAGCCAGCACTTTGGCGACCAGCAGAAGCGCCAGGATGGCCGAGCGCACCAGGTCATATTGCCACTTGGGTATGCGGGTCGGTTTTTTATCCGGTGTGGGAGTCTGGAAGCGTACTTTCTCTTCCCCGCTAATATTTGCTTCCTTTAAAATGGGTTGATTACGGTACAGCTAAAAAAAGCCGCTGCCCTGGGAGGTGTGTCACGCCTGAGGTGACAATTTGATCGAACCCATGAGCAGCGGTGCAGTTATTATAAAACAAAAGACCACAGTTTTGCGTGCCTTCCACTGTGGTCTTCTAATGGTGGTTTTGGATGTGAATTCAATTTACTCAATAAATCAATACGACCTGATCAATAACACTTCTGCTCAACAATTGCGCCCAGGGCATTGCTCAACGAGGCGCAGTCGCTCTCCGGTCCCCAAATAATCTGGTCGGTTATGCCCCAATTAAAACCGCAGGTTTCTGGGTGGTCTGCGTTTGTGTACACCCGGCAGGACTGTCCGGGCTGCATTTCGAACTGGGGGAAAGAGTAAATATTGGCCTGTGTATCCAGCAATCTCCAGAATTGGAGCTGGACCGGCAGGGTACCGTCATTGCGGATTTCCACATATTCCTCATTGCTGGTACCGCCCGCTGTAACCAAGCGCACAATATCCACAATGGTAACTGCTTCCTCCACCTGCTCTTCTTCGGCTTCGGTTGGTTTGGGAGTCGGTGTAGGTTCATACTGCCACAAACCCAGACCAGCCACCTGGGCTGCGTCTGCCACGGTTTTAAATAACTCGTCACAGGAAGTGACCGATCCCTGGCTGTCTTTCCTGGCGTAGCCTTCGCGCAGTATTTCGTAATTGACGAATTTCCCGTCGGCGATAACAAACCTGGGCAGATAACCCTCCGGATCGGAGGCATACACGTCTTTCACCAGGGTCAATTCCTTGCCCGACGTCAGTTCAAAATTCTTGCTGCGGGACCAGCTGGCGAAAAAATGGCTCGGATCGGGCGCTTGAACTCCGAGCAAACGGATTGTCTGCGTTTGCCCATCAATTGTAACGAGAAATCTCCGACCCACTTACTACCTGGGCAACCTGGGCCAGAACCTGTTCGCTGCCGGATGGCAGGCATTCAGCGCCCTCGACACCAACAAAGACCGGGTTAATGGTCCATTCGGGCGTGGGTGAGTTAAATATAGTTGGCGTGACGATCACCACCTCAGGCTCGGGCGTGTAAACAGGTGTGTAGGTCGCATACGGCGTTTGAGTAGGCGCCTGGACTAACTGCGTTACAACCACAGGCGTCATTTCCGGCGCCTTTCCAGCGCCTGCCATGGAGGCGATCCCAATTCCTAAAATCAGACCCAACAGCAGCATGCCCACACCAATCGCGGCTGGAATGATTATTCTTTTATTATCGCTTGTTCATTCGTTTTGATCGGTTCCCACCGTCTTTCTCCATTCAATCTATATTATTTCTTATCTAAGGTTCTCAATTATACCTGCTGTTGGGGGTTTCTACGAGTTTTCGAAGGGCATAAAATGTGCGGCGTACTTACCATCAATGGTTGAATATCAATAAGAATTGGACAAATCATAGAAAATGCGGGTAAAATATACAATCGCAAATGAAAAAACCAACCTCACCGGTGATGAGTATCCAGGATTATTTATCTGGCAATTTGGGTTAATTCGCTCAGTGGCAGCTGACAATTGAGCTTTTTTTGGAGCAACACATATGGGAAGAAACACTTCACCTTCAGATATCTCCCAGATCACTGATTTTTTATTTATTTCGTCGTGGCCGGAGGGAGAACACTACGAGGAAATTCTCGATTTAAATATTCGCTTGATCCTTTCCATGCATTGGCGGCGTCCTTCTGATGAATTTAACCAATCCCCGCTGCAGTTATTGTGGATTCCGACCATTGATTCGCCCATCACACCCATGTCGATAGCAAAGCTGCAGCGCGGGGTGGAGGCTGGCTTAAAAGTAATTGAGGATGGCTACGGTGTGCTCTCGCACTGCCGGGCCGGTGTACACCGCGGGGCAGCCATGGCGTGCTGCGTGCTGATCGGATTGGGCTACAGCGCTGCCGAAGCGATCCAGCTGGTGGAAGAGAAGCGCCGCGTAGCGGACCCAAGCATCTGGTACATACGCAAACGGATCGAGAAGTTTGAAACGCACTGGGGAGAGATAAAGCAAGGTTGAAACTGAGCCTGCGTCAACTTGCAGGTTGACGCTCGGCCGCAAGTCCATATGGGTAGACTTCAGTCTACATGATTGAAGATATCTGGTATTTCAAGAATTTATCCATCACCTTCGATTGGATAACCCGCATCTACCCAGGCAGCCAGTCCACCCAGGATGGGCGCTGCATTTTCGATCCCGTTTTCGAGAAGAAGGCGCGCCACACGGGCGCTCAATTCTTCTGACGGTCAGGTACAGTAAGTGATAATCGGGACGGAGGGATCCAATTCGCCTAAATTCGATTCGACTTCTCAGAAGAAATAAGTACCGCGCCGGGGATATGTCCCTGGGTATAACTGTCCAAATCGCGAGTATCCACAAATAAAGCTGACTCAGAATTGAAAGCCGCTTTGGCGTCAGAGAGCGAAACGCGCTCTACTTCAGCATCCGTCAACGGGACGGATTGAACTGGTGTGTTGGTAACGGTCGTCTTACTCGAGGACAGACCCCAATACAGCAGCCCAGCCATGACCAGCAGTCCCGCGCCCAGCAGGATTATAAAAAGGGGAGATTTTTTGGATTGTTTGTTTTGGTTCGACATTCAGTTCCTATTCGTAACAAATTTTCGACTGTAATTACATAAAATAAATGAGTACTAAATTTACCATATTTCGGGGATTTCAACAACACAGATTGTACAGCGTGCAACGGGATGCATGCTGCCGCCAATAAAGACAGCTCTAGTTCCAGTCGCTCGGTGGGCTGGGTTGGATGTAAAAATCTACTCGCCTGCCTGGCCCCCGTAAAGCGTAATCTGCGCATCGACGCAGTAATCCACACGAAAGCGGCGGCTCAGCACACCCTGCAGGATGTAGGTAATGGTAGTACCCTGGGTGGACCGTGACGGGCATTTCTGGACAGGGATATTAAAGCTGAAAGGGAAGTTGTAAAATTCGCCAGGATTTAAGTGCGCCTTTCCCCCCAACTTGAGGGACTCTATGCGGATGGTGTGGTTGGTGCGCACCCGTGAGCTGTGACCCAGCTCTACTCTCAACAGCTGGATACGGGCCTCGTTTGCGTTGAACCCTTTGAGCGGCTCTACGATCAATGTACCTTCCACCGCAGTCCCTTCGATAAATTCCAGAGTTGGCAACCGCAAGCGCATATCCACCTTTTCCGGATGGCTGGGATCCCCATACTCCCCCTCACCTGCATTTTCACCTGCTGGCGGCACCACCAGAGGCAGCGCGGCTTTACTCATGATATCGCGCTTGAACCCTAGATCAAGGTGCACTTCAATATCCCAGCCGGCGCTGATCGAAATCCCTTCCGCAGGCGGGAAAGCATCCTTCGGTATCCACAACCTGAGGCGGAATGTGCATTGTACGCCGGCCTGTAAATCAAAGTTAGTTCTGATCGTTTCCCTGGATACGTAATCATCCACAGTACTCCAGTGGGTGCTGTAACCGTCCAAATCTTCGGTGGTGATCCTTTCCCAGCCACGGAGCCCACACCACAGTTTGTCGATGTGCAGATCTTTTTCAGGGATGAGTGTGATTTGGACCTCCACATCCTGGCCGGGGAAGTAAGGACCGTCCGGTTTGTCCAACTCGATGTGGAATTTTGCTCCGCCGGGTTTGAAGGGATTGACGGGCATGTTAGCCTTCCTTTGTTTTGGACGAAAAAAAGATTTTATAGAAATGTGGTGGCATATTCTCTAAATTAATTATATATCGTTCGTTCCCATTCTCCCAGCGGTGGAAAATGTAACGCCTGTGCGAAAGGGATTTCTCACTACGTCACAGCAAAGTGCGCAGTATTAAAATCGGGATGACAGGTCGCTGAATGGACGTGGATGTCCATTATCAGGACCACAGCCTCTATGGGGTTGAAACCTACACTACAACTAAACTTGACTATGCGCGGGACAACTGTATAATAAATTTACGGGGATAACGACGGCATCAACATCCATCAAAATGTGTAATGTGGGATGGATGGGTTAAATTTTTGGAGATAAGACCTTATGCCAAGGAAAAGATCGATCTTACTTCTTATATTTGCTAGCATAATTTTGTTGGGAACCACAAGCAACGTATTTCTCTATGACCAAAACAAGCCGGAAACCCCCACAGCCAACATACCCTGGTTGGGGCATGAAATATTCATCACCCTGCAGGAATATGGCCAAGATCCGGAAGTCGCTTACAACTGGAAGCGTGGGGAATACCTGGTCGTGTGGTGGACATTTGAAGGAATTTTCGGACAGCGAATCAATTCTTCCGGAGAACTGGTGGGACCGGCTACTTTTGCCATCTCGACCGGTCCAAAAATCAGGCGCGAACCAGCAGTGGCTTATGACCCGGTTAACGAGCGTTATTTTGTCGTGTGGAGTCACAATGTCGGCAGCAATGGTTCCCCCAACTACGATCTATCGGGTCGATTAATACCCTGGGATGGTCCCTCCAATAATTATAAGGAGTTTAAAGTCAATTCATTTGGGTCTGACCAATTTGAACCTAAAGTTGCTTATAATACCGCCGACAGAGAGTTCCTGACGGTTTGGATCAATGGGCCATATCAGCAGATATACGGCGTGCGTGTGGATGCTTTCAACGGAAGCCTGCTTGGAGCCGAAAAAGCGATATCCTCAGTCCTCGACAGCGCCGGAACAGCGGATGTTGCCTTCAATCCTGCGAACGGGCAGTACCTGGTCACCTGGGAAAAGTGGGTCCCAAAAACAGCAAACATCAATATTTACGGTATCCGACTAAAAGGGGATGATATTACTGTGCTTGGTGGGGGAGATTTCGGTATAGCAACCTGGCCGGACAGTGAGTTATATCCAGCAGTTGCTATCTGTAAAGACGCCAACCAGTACCTGGTCGTATGGCTATCGTCGGCAAATGATGATATTTTTGGCAGAATCGTGCTGGGAAACGGAAGCCTTACTTCTAACGTATATCATTTTAGGGATACACCCAGACATGTTGGGTCCCCGATGCGGCCTGCAATATGGCCGGGAATCTCTTCCTGACTGTCTGGCAGGAGCAGTACACTGACGCATCCGGACCGTGGGGGGTCTGGGGAAGCCTGGTGACGCCTGAAGGCGGGGGGAGTATTTGCCCTGGATGCAGGTCAAATCCTGAAACAGCCAATGCAGCCGATCCTACCTTTGAGATCATCGCGCCTACCACTGACGATACCCAAATTGAGCCAGCGGCTGCCGGCGGTGATGATCAATACCTGGTGGCCTGGGAAAACAGCTGCAGCGGCACAGGCTGTTATTCCATCCATGCCCGCATCATATACATCCTCAAGGAACCACCGCAATTTAAATACCTGCCATTTATATCAAAGGAAATTTAAAAATAATATGTTCAACTGGCTTGGAAAATATCCTTCAATGGTGTGAACAAGTTCGATGAGGCTCTTTTCGAAAGGAGGGATCATATGCCAAGGATACAAACGATCATACTTTTATTGACTTCCAGCATATTACTGCTGGGAACAACCAACGGTGTGTCCATAGGAAAGGATTATGGCCCAGAATCTCCTATGGTGAACGCCTACTGGTTGAGTCGCGAAATAATCGTCACGACAGAAAAGGCTGCCGAATATCCGGCAGTCGCTTTTAATTGGAAAAGAGGGGAGTACCTGGTCATGTGGGGTTGGCCGGACGGTATTTATGGACAGCGCATCAATATTTTTGGTGAAAAGGTTGGGCCAACTAATTTCCCAATCGCAACCGGCAGCAAACTGCGTAAACAACCGGTTTTGGATTATGATCCGGTCAACGACCGATATTTCGCCGTATGGAGACACGATACCAGTGGATTTGGAAATCTAAATGACATATCTGGGCGAATTATTCCCTGGGATGGTCCCTCACAGAATTTTAAGGAGTTTCATATCGACTTAAATCCTAACAATCAACAAGATCCTAGAGTTGTATACAACCCCGCTGAAAAGAACTACCTGGTTATCTGGTCAGACCGCGCTCTACAAAAAATATACGGCGTTCAAGTCGGAGCCTTGAATGGCAACATTATAGGATCCGCAAAAGAGATATCAACCAGCTCAAACGAATATACTTCTGCAGATTTATCTTTCAATGCGTATACTGGAGAATACCTGGTTGCCTGGGACAGATGGAACGGGAACCCGACAAATTGGGATATCCATGGAATCCGATTGAAAGGGGATGATTTAACCCCGCTGGGGGTAAAAGAATTCGTAATCTCACAATACCAGGACGATGAGGTAACACCAGCGGCAGCAGCCTGCAGGGATACAGGCCACTACCTTGTGACCTGGCAATCGTCCGCAAACACAGACATCTACGCCCGAATTGTTCTCGGTGATGGAACCAATTCAACCATCTACCCTCTACAGCTTACAACCAGGTATGAATCTTCTCCGGATGTCGCCTGCACCACTTCAGGAAAGCACTGGTTGGCGGTATGGCAGCAAGAAAACATATCTGGAAAATTCGGTATATCCGGCAGGCTTGTGGATACAGGCGGCGGGACTGATCCACCCTTCGAGATCATCCCACCCAGCGATGATTTTCCTCATAGTTCATACCCTGCAGTCGCTGGTGGTGATGACCAGTATATGGTCGTTGCTGTACAAGCATGTAAAATCGGCGGTTGCCATACCATCCATGCCCGCATCGTTTACTTTTTTGAAGAACCGCCGAGCAAGATTTATGTTTTCAAGCATACCCAACCGCGCTATACTGGTGGGTTCTTTGAGGTAGAACTTTCAGGCGGCCCTGACAGCATCAAACGGACTTTTCATCTTAAGGATGATGACGTTCCTTATAACAGCGGTCCAGTTAAAGCCGGCTCATACGACCTGGACGAGGTACTGTATGACAAGTGGAAATTCGTAAGCCTCACCTGTGATAGAAGTCCAGATATCCACCCAATCATACTCCCACCGGCTGATGTCATGACTTGTACTTATGTCAATAAGTATCCTGTGACGTATGATTACCTGCCGTTGATTTTGAAGAACAAATAGCTGGTTGAAACCAGCATTAAAAGGGATTCCGCCGAATGTCGACCCTTCGATGCCTCAGGACATAATGCCTGTGTCGACATGCCTCTCTCGTCATTAGTATCTTAGAGAAAGGGTATGATTATGGGAAAAGGACACGGCAGATCGATTGTCATTCGGTTCAAGAAACCAAGTTCGGAGCTCTGATCGCCGTGTCCATCCCAGAAACAGCCCGAACAGTTGTTTGGTCCCAAGAGACCGTATTACTGCTAGTGCGGGCGCCTGTATTATACCTGGAGGATAAAATGACAACCACCACTGCACAGAAATTCATTGGCATCGATATCAGTAAAACATCATTGGATGTAGCTGTTTGGGATAGTGAGATATTCTGGCAATTCGGCAATAATGCTCGGGGAATAAAAAAGCTCGTGCGGCGATTAAAGAAACTCTCTCCCACTCTGATTGTGGTAGAAGCCAGTGGTGGATTAGAGCAGTCAGTCGTCAGGGAGTTGTACCAGACCAATCTGCCGATAGCGATCGTCAATCCCACAAGGGTGCGCAGATTTGCGTACTCGACCGGCCAATTGGCTAAGACCGATAAACTTGATGCTAAGATCATTGCCCAATTTGCCCAGGCAGTGAAACCAGAGGTAAGACCCTTGCGAACAGAGCAGCAAGAGCACTTAAATGCTCTGGTAACACGCCGCAGACAAATTGTTAATATCATAACCGCCGAGAAGAACCGAAGATCGACCACCCACCCTGCACTCCAGGACCAGCTCCTAAAACAAATCGATTGGCTCGAGCAGGAAAAGGAGGCATTAGAAGCAGATATTGACCAACTGATACAACAATGCGCTGAATGGAAGGAAAAAGCGGCTGTCTTGGAGAGCGTGCCAGGTGTTGGATCCGTGACGGCCTCGACCTTGCTGGCTGAACTTCCCGAATTAGGTACCCGCAATCGCCAACAGATCGCTGCCCTGGTCGGTGTCGCACCGGTTAATAAAGACAGCGGAAAAATGCGAGGTAAACGCAGGATATTTGGCGGCAGAGCTGATGTTAGAGCTACTTTGTACATGGCGACTTTATCTGCTACGAGATCAAATCCGGTCATTCGCTCTTTTTATAATCGTCTGTTAGCAGCTGGAAAATTGAAGAAAGTGGCTTTGACCGCTTGTATGCGCAAATTGCTTGTTATTCTCAATTCGATGATCAGTCATAATAGATCTTGGAGTTCATATCTTTAGTGTAGTTGACTTTATTGCTTGACAAATTACACAGTTGCTCCGACCGAAAGGAGGAATCCCTGAGGTGCGTGTCTGATCACCATTTTCGGCGGGTGTAAATTCAATTTAATTGATTATCCATCGACTGATTCGTTTTCTACCAGTATAAATAATTTCTACGTTTAACCAACAGGGGCCCGAAAAAGCCGGGATGACTTCTTTAATTAGTCATTCCATACGCAGGGAGGAATCCCTGTGAGGTATATCTGACCGCCAATTCCGGCGAGGGATTTATTTCTTTTACCGATCATCTTTCGGCTGGATTACGCTCTCCAAGTATTTATTATCATCCCTTAAAGCCGTTAAATAATCACACCGCTCAACATGTTTTGGTCGAGCGGTGTATCTCTAACTATGGTTCATTCAGCTGGTTATCCTCCGTTTATAAATTGTAAGTGGACTTTGATTTCCGGGTTGGCTGATAGGAACGAGCTGTCTAGGACAGGGGCGCTGTATTTACCAGCCAGAAACAATTCCGGATTCACCACCCACTGAGTGGAGCCCGTCCCTCCTTCAATCGCATAGCGCTGGGCAAGCGTCAATTCCGGGTTCGGATATTGAGAGACGGGCTCGCCCCCCAGGACAAATTTCTGGGCAAATAATATTTCCGGATTAGGATATTGGGTTACAGGCACAATTGATTCGGCGTAACTTCCGGCGACCATCAGTTCTGGATTTGTGTATTGGGCTGCCGGCACAATTGATTCGGCGGAGCGACCGGCTACCATCAGCTCTGGATTTGTGGATTGGGCTGCGGGCGTAATTGATTCAGCGAAACGTCCGGCGACACTCAATTCAGGATTGGCGTATACTGATTCGTCTTTGACGAGCTCGATCCCCATGGTGGCATACTTTTCCTCGATGGTCAGTTCAGGAACTGCGGCTCCCGCCTCTGATACGAAACGTCCGACCACCATCAGCTCTGGATTTGTGGATTGGGCTGCGGGCGCAATTGATTCGGCAAAGCGTCCGGCGACACTCAGTTCAGGGTTGGCGTAGAGGCTGGTTTGTTCGCCGACTTCCACACCCATCACGGCGTACTTCTGCTCAATGGTCAATTCAGGAACTGCGGCTG
>CAVWDI010000051.1:0-7225 GCA_963753725.1 uncultured Chloroflexia bacterium
GGATAATTAAAATATGCTCACAATTGAGAATATGAAGCCATCGTACCCATGATCGTAAAATATTTGAAATGTATTGGGTGCTTGATTTTCCTCCTGATTCTTTGTGGCTGCCAGTTTGACACTCCAGATGTTGGATTGAACGGACGAGTAACCTTATGGCATAGTTGGACGCCTGATGAAGCTGTAGTCTTAGAAAAAGCACTGGATCAGTTTCAAGAAATTCATCCCAATGTGCAAATCATTACCACGGCTTTTCCCTACGACCAAATTCTCACCGAGTTTATGGTCGCAGGAAAGGAAGGCTTAGGCCCCTCGTTGCTTTTGGGTACTGATAACTGGATTGGAGACCTGGCAGACGTTGGGGTGATACGCCCACTCTCTCCAGACTTAACCGCGTTGGATCTATTCAATGAGCGCAATTTAGCCATTACCCAATATCAGGGCCAACAATTTGGTGTGCCGCTTTCCCTGGCTCCCCACGCGCTTTATTTCAACAAATCCTTAATTTCAGAACCCCCTGCGACTTTAGATGAATTGCTGCAGGATGCAGCTGCTGGACGCAGCGTTGCCTTTGTGCCTCGATTTATTAAAGCTTATTGGGGCATTCAAACGTTTGGAGATGGCTTGTTTGATGATCAAGCCCGTTTTACGCTGGCTGAAAGTGGTTTTGCCAACTGGCTGAGTTGGCTTGATGAAGCGCAAAGCTTACCTGGGGTTATCTTGAATGTAGACGATGAATCACTGATGGAGCTTTTTGCCTCAGGGCAGGTTGCCTATTATATTGCCGGACCAGAAAAACAGGCGCTTATAGGGTCCATGATCAACGAGCAGAATTCCTTTGAAGTTGGTGTGGCCCCCTTGCCAGGTAATCCAGATGCCCCAGCTGGTCCTTTACTAACTGCAGAAGTCATTATGTTTTACAAATTCACCTCGCTTGAAGAGGAAACTGTTGCGGACGAGCTTGCTGCTTTCTTGGTAAATCAGCAACAAAGCATCCTCTTCTTGCGGGAGTTAGACCGGGTTCCGGCAAATCCGGATGTCGGTGTAGACCCGCGCATCTACCCCAATGTATATGGATTTGCCAAACAAAGCAGAACAGCCGTGGTCATACCGAATGAAATCGCTGCTGAACCGTTTGTCGAAGCAGGAAATCGTGCCTATGTTAACGTTCTTACGGGCGCGTTAACACCAGCTGAAGCGGTATGTAACTTCGGTCGAGAAGTTGCCGAGGTCCAGGGATACACAGAAACCTCTATGAGTGTGCCCGAAGGGTGTGAACTCTTTGTTGCTAATGAGAACTGACAGCAACCCAGGATCGGTCCTCACTTTAGGGTCAGGAGTTAATCATGAACGATGGTAATCAAGAGCAAGTAAGGACATTTATTGAGTTATTACTAGATCAGGTAGATATCGTATTAGCTGTAATTTCGAGACCCGTGGTGCAACGGCAGATTTTCGCATTTTTCCTCGTTCTGGTTATCTCTTGGTTACTATCCAAAGGTGTTCATTACTGGTGGCTACGACGCAGCGGAAATAAGAATAGCCCACAAATAGTTGGCGCCTTGAAAAGGCAGCCTTTGCTGGTCGCTCTGTATCATCTACTGCCCCCGATTTTAGCGCTTGTATTTCTATACACCACTATTTTTCTGTTTGGCCGACAAGATTATCCCCACGGTCTATTAGAAGAGTTGACAGAATTGATCTGGCTCTGGTTCATCTATCGTTTCGTGCTCACATTGCTGCATACACGCTATGGTGAAGCGGTCCGTCCCTATCAAAACTGGATTTTGACACCTATTTTCCTTTCCCTGGCGGTTTTCCAAATATTCTCTATCCTACCTGGCTCCATTATATTGGTCGATGCCCCCATTTTATTTGGCGCAGTTTCTGTTACAGGTCGCCGCCTGCTGACTGCTTTAATCATTTTATATTTTTTTAGTGTAGCTGCCTGGGTTATCGAACAGATTATGGTACAGAAATTGCCCGAATTGTTGAAAGCAGAGTCAGGGGTGATTCAATCTGTTGCCATATTGATGCGTTATACGCTTTTGGGATTTGGCATTCTCTTATCACTCGGATTGCTCGGCCTAAATTTCACATCTTTAGCCATCGTTGCAGGAGGATTATCCGTCGGTATTGGTATTGGCTTACAAGATTATGTGGCGAATTTTGTCAGTGGATTGGTTATATTGTTCGAGCAAACCATCCGGCTAGGTGATGTTGTCGAGGTTGATGGCATGGTCAGTAAGGTAGAGAAGATTAGTTTGCGCGCAACCACCGTTCGTACCCCCGCCAGTGAAGAATATATCATCCCAAACATAAACTTCACCCAACAACAGGTTAAGAACCTGACCAAATCTGAGCGGCGTGTGCGCATAAGAATACCTTTTGGGGTCAGTAGTGAAAGTGATCCTGAATTGGTCAGGCAATTAACCACAGAGGCAGGTTTGCAGCATCCCCTGGTGTTGGCTGACCCCTCGCCCCAATTGTTTTTTCTCGGTTTTGGCGAATCCAGCCTTGATTTCGAATTGTTAGTAAGCATCGGCTTACCCGAATTAATGGGTAGGATCAAAAGTGATCTCTATTACACGCTTTGGGAAGTCTTTGCGCAGCATAAAATCGAAATCCCCAATCCCCAACGAGATGTAAATTTGGGTGATGGATGGGAAAAGTTTAACCCTGATTTCAGACAAGATAGCACAGCATACCTATCCCCAGGAGAAAGGAGAGAAGAAGACCATGAGTGAAAACCCAGTTGAACCCCAGGAAAGAGCCAGCATGAAACTTGACAAAGAGAGGTACACAATAACCCCATCTGGAAAGGTGGAAGTAAAACTATTCCTTAGCAACCAGGGGACAGAAGAGGATGCGTTTTCTCTCATCGTTCAGGGCGTTCCGTCCGCCTGGATATCATCTTCCCAAAAGATTGTAAACCTGACTGCGGGGGAAGAAAAAGAAGTTACGTTAATTTTCCAGGCGCCTGCTCTAGGTGAAAGCGAGTTAGGCGATATCCAATTCGCCATCCAGGCTGTCAGCCAGTTGTATGTCGGGCAGGTTTCCGAAGTTTTTGCTGTGCTGACAATCGAGGAAAAGAGCGCCCCTGCCCGGATTGCGGTGGAATTGTCAACCTCCCAGATTACAGCAGCGCCGGGGGACAGAACAACCTTCCATGTGAATCTCAAAAATAACGGGATTGCACCAGATGCACTGCGACTTTTCATTGATGGGATCCCCGGTGGGTGGGTTTCCACCTCTTCTCCCATAACCAGGTTAGATCCTGGAGAAGAGAGCAAAATCCAGGTGACCGTATCACCGCCGCGTGAATCCAAGAGTCGCGCTGGCCGCCATCAACTCACCATCCGGTTTGCCAGCGAGGTAACACCCGAACAAGTTATCTCCCAGGATGCCATCCTGACCATTGGTGCATTTATGGAGTTTGAGAGCGAGCTGCAGCCAGATGCGCCGATTGAAGCTTTACAAAACGCGCAGCTCGATTTGGTTAATAAGGGTAATTACAGCGAATCTTTCCAGATCAATTGGGAAAGCGAAAATGACGTTCTGGTATTTGAGCTGCTGCATAAAGGGGAAAATGAAGATGAAGAGGATGTGTTTACGGAGATCCAGGAACAGACAGTGAAAGTGGAACCTGGCACCCAGGATACCACCAACTTTCGAGCCAGTCTGCGTAAACGCCCTTTGGTAGGGAGTGAAAAGACCTATCCTTTCCAGGTACACGTACGATCATCAGAAGAAGAGGAAACAGAAGAGGCGGTCACACATAACAGCGAAGTTTCTGAGCGCGGCATCATCCCAATCTGGGTGATCCCACTGGTTGTGGTCTTATGTGTAGCTCTGGGTGCCTTAGGTTTCTTTTTCTTTAACCGGCAGCAAAGCGATACGCCGCCAGCAGTCCAGGACAACTCCTGGGCACGCGTTCAGCAAGCCGGTTTGTTGAGAGTCGCCACAGCAGCGGATTACCCGCCTTTCTCTTATTACAATAATAACTATGTCATTGATGGGTTTGATCCCGCTCTGATCGAGGATATTGGCAGCGTTCTCGGCGTTGATGTGGCGACCTCGGACTTTGCCTTCGAAGGATTAGGATCTGCTTTAAAGGTTGATCAAGCAGATGTGGCTATTGCGGCTCTTTCAGTCACCGAAGAGCGCAGTGACCAGTTCGATTTCTCGAATATCTATTATGTTGGGGAGGACGGCATCCTGGCCCAACGGGATTCTCCCATTGACCAGATCAACAAACCGAGCCAGATGAAAGGGCAGAGAGTCGGGGTACAGAAGAAGAGCGTCTATGAGAGCTATGCTCAAAATGTTTTGGTTAGCGGCGGGATTATTGGTAGAAACCAGCTTTTCTCATATGCAAAACCAGAACATGCCATCGATGATTTGCGGCGCGGACGTCTGGATCTGGTTATGATGGACTTGCAGCCAGCAACACTTGCCCTGTCGGATGGGGATTTAAAACTGGTTGGCAAGGGTCTCAACCCACAGCGGTTGGCGATTGCTGTACCTCCGGGTGCAAATGCCCTCAGGTCCAAGATCAACGAGGCTTTATTGACTTTGCAAAATCAGGGGCGCGTCAATCAGCTGATCCAGATCCATCTGGGACTCACGACCGGAAGATATCATCCCGCCTCCTACCCCGGAACCGACCCCTGAAGTCACCGAGACACCTTTGCCCACAGCAACACTGGATCCAACGCCTGAAGCTTGTATCAATGCGATGGAGTTCCTCCGTCATCTGAACTTTGATGACAAAAATTTGAAAAAACTTCCCTCGGTGGATCCGGAGGAATCATTCCAGAAAGGCTGGCAGATTAAAAATACCGGCACCTGCACCTGGAACAGCACTTACTTTATTAATTATGTGGAGGGGAGCGATCCAGCCGCACAAATGGGCGGTCAACCTACAGCGATCAAGGGTGCAGTTGAACCAGGGCAAACTTACGATATGTATGTTGATCTGGTGGCGCCAGCTGAGCCTGGTAAATATGCTGCTTTCTGGCAGATGCACAGCCCGGATAATAAAGCCTTTGGCCAGACAGTACCGGTTGCCGTCAATGTGCGGGTCACAGACCCTGCAAAGCCAACCGCGACGGCAGTCCCGGAAGCTAGCGCCACACCGACCGATGAACCACTGCCGCTACCCACGGCTACCGATGTGCCGCAGGAGCCAACAGCTACCGAAATGCCTCCCGAACCTACAGCCACCGAAGCGCCGCCTGAACCTACAGCCTCAGAAGAACCCGGCGCTGATCTGCGCGATACCACCTGGATGCTGCAAGGCTACCTTGTAAATATCGAGGATGGCAAATTGACCAAGCCCATCCCGGGTGTGGATGTCACTATGGTCTTCAGGGAAGATGGGAACCTGGATATCAATGCCGGCTGTAATACCTTCTCCGGGCGTTATGTCACGGATGGCATCCAAATTATCTTTAAAGATATTCTGGGGACAAATATTCTCTGCAATGAACCTGAAGGCATCATGGAGCAGGAAGCCGCCGTTATATTTTTATTGGACGGGATTGAAGCGTACCGTGTAAACAAAAAAGGGCGGCTTGAACTCATCCGTGATGTGATCGAAAATGGTCAGCAAGTTGAAAAGGTGCTGCTGCTATTTTCCGACCTGCGCATTGATCCGCGCTAATTATAAAAGACCGGGGTGTAAAGTACGGGTTCCTGCCTATGCTTTACTCCCTCTCCAAAATTTTCGGATCCGTGATTATTTCCTTGTCCAACGGTTTGGATGCCTGGGGAGAAGGATGGGACCAGCATAGTTTCCTTATCGATACAGTACCCACCATACTGAACATGCCGGGTGTAAAACTGCTCCTAAACATCAAAGGGTTTAAACAAAGTCCCATCGATGGCGATAGCATAATCCACACGTCTGACGATGCCATGGCGGCTATTGCTATGAATATTGGTTGTAAAGAATTGGTGATGGTTGTGGTCTGCTTGCTCATTAACCTTGTGGCGATGATAAGACGCGCCCTTGGTATATTTAGCACGAGAAATGGAGATATGAACATCAAATCAATGTTCGATCGTTTTTATTTGGAGGTTATGGCAAGTTGAGAATATTTTGATTTGTGATAACCAAGTTCACAGCATTCAGGTTTATTCATTTTTGTTGGGATTCCGCTAACGATTAAAAGCTTTGGAGGTATTGTCATGTCTGAAATTCATGAAAGTAAAATGCAAAGTAAGGTGCAGCGTGAAATCCGTTCGCCGCGTGCAGCAGCATTTGCAGGAATCGGATATTCGATCCTTATGATCGCAGAGATGGTCATCCTTACCAGCATCACAAAGGTCAGACTGGAAGATATTACCCCGGAATTATTAGAGTCCTGGTCAAGAAGAGCTTCCCTGGTAATCTATTTGATACCCTTTGCTGGGATTACATTCTTGTGGTTCACAGCTGTAATCCGCGAGCGGCTTGGAGAACTTGAAGACCGCTTCTTTGCGACCATATTCTTTGGGAGCGGCATCGTCCAGGTGGTTCTACTTTTCATGTGGGGTGCTATCTTTGGTGCTGTGATGGTTTCCAGGACATTATCTGCTAGTGGATTGATCGATGGGGGTATCTACATCTTTGGTTTTGCCATTATGAACGAGATCATTGGGAATTATGCCCTGCGCATGGCAGGCGTCTATATGACTGCCATAAATGCACTTTTTTCCAAGACTGGCTTTATGCCGCGCTGGTTAATTATCATCAATTACATATTGGCGATGGGATTCGTGTTTGCCGCAGAAAGGATAAGGGAAGCCCGGTTCATTTTCCCTGCCTGGGTATTCCTAGTTAGTGTATATATTCTTGTTTTGAATTACAGGGGCACCCGTGCCCAGGAAAACCATCCAGGAGGGGATGCCGCAAGTTGACATCGAGACGCATTGATGAGGAAGGGTAAACCAGTAAAATCAACAGGCGGATATGGAGTTTGGATAACGAGCCATCTATCGATTGGTTGGTTAACCCAATGTTACTTGACAATTCTTGGGATACAAATTATAGGCTGAAAAGTAACCCTGAAATGATGTATTTCCCCTAATTTTTGGAATGCTCTACAACGCGGTTCGTAATTTTTATACCTGCAAAGGTATTCTAATACGCTAAAAGTAATGGTTCACGATCTGGCAGAGGTCATCTGTTCCAAAAGAGCTGTTTGACATGCCCGTCGAACGATTTTTAGCTTCTCTAAGG
>CAVWDI010000052.1:0-4825 GCA_963753725.1 uncultured Chloroflexia bacterium
TATAAACCATATCGAGTTAAACGATATCGAGTTCAGAGCAGTAGCCCAGGAATGCGTCCGTAGGCTGTAACACTACATTATCCACCTTCTCCGTGAGTCTCTAGACCTCACAATGTAAAATTTTTTTTAGGACTAGATTGTGTTAAAATCCTTGGGTCTTGGTTCGAACCAAGCGATAACCTAAACATCCTGGGAGCCTCATCATGTCTCACCGCCGCCCGCTCTATAAAATCCTCGCGCTCGTATTGCTCTCCCTGCTCCTGTCCCCTATCAGTGCCAACCATACCTTCGGGAAAACCGCCGCCAACCTGTCGGATGGCTTTGAACTCAACCAACCTACACACAACCCTGGGGACCTCCGGCACATACAGTACGGGTGCAGTTGCGAGGGATAGAGCGGATACCCTATCCGCAATAACCGATATGACCGGCCAAGCGACGCTGACGATTGGCGGGCAAACGCTCACGTTGATTCCCTTCGACCCCGCAGCGCCTGGTCTGCCGCTGCCTTTCATTAAGATCACTGCCCGCGAATATCCTTCTCATGTGATTATATTGTGGGAGGATACCATCGGGGACCGGCCGGGAGCCCAATTCCGTCCTGCGGTTGAATTCTTGAAATCCCCTGTGACTTACACAACCCATTCCAGGGCGATGAGTTTAGTTTATGATCCGACTAAATCTGTTTTTTTACCTATGATCGTGCTGAATGCGCAGTCAAGCCTTAACGTAGCACAGAGAGCGGCAGGGACAGATGCAGCTGCATCCAATCCGCCGGATGGCTGGGACATCACCGGTCCTGAGATCGCTCCGAATACAATCCCTGAATATACAGTACCAGCTGCCATCGGTATCCGGACCTGAGTTTGCTGCGCTACATTGTAGAGCATTATCCGCAGGTGAAGACCATCACCTTTCATCACCACGAGGCGGCCCCAATCATAGAAGATGCAGAGATGGAGATATATGGGACGGTTGGCACCTCAGGGTTGGTGGTTTATATCCGCAACAAGGGTTCGGGTGCGC
This sequence comes from uncultured Chloroflexia bacterium, assembly GCA_963753725.1. Lineage (GTDB taxonomy): Bacteria > Chloroflexota > Anaerolineae > Anaerolineales > UBA4823 > CAVWDI01. The sequence continues at coordinate 1,027 of CAVWDI010000052.1, forward strand.
CGTCCGCAGTTGAAGTCGTTGAAACGACCTATACCTGGGGTGAACTGGGGGAATTCATAACATTCGGAGACGTTGCCGGTGGGCTTTCATTCTTATTCACCAATATTACCAAATTAGCCTTTGAGAATGTCAATGAAAATTGTATCCCGGTGCCAGATGTTACCGGATGGGATCGGGACGCAGCGAGTAAATTGTTGGGGCAAATGGGCTTTGAAGTCGAGGAGCAAGAGATTTATTCGTCAACAGTTCCGAAAGACCAGGTGAAGGATCAAAATCCCGGGCAGAAACATCTGACAAAATGCGTTTTACTGCCCGCAACGGTTGATCTCGAAATCAGTATTGGAGAAGAACCAACCGAATTTGTATTAAGCTGGGTTGGGCTTTCACCTTCAAGATCGGTATATCGTCCGGGAGACAAGCCTCGAAATATGGATTGATGGGGTCAACCATACAGGCGAGACGCTTCTGGTCGACTACAGACTGGACTACAACCGATCCGGCGGGTAAGCGGGTGGCATCCTTATCCGAAGATGACCGCCAGGTAGAAGTTCCTGCGCTCCTGGCGGGTCTATCCCGAAGCTGCTGGGCAAAGTCCCCGATGCTTGTGGTGATTACACCGTCCTCGGTTCAACCTCATTCAATAAAACTGACGGGACGCCGGTTAGTTTGGAAAGAAGGACTTATTTCCAGGTGGGCGGGGACCAGTGTGTTTCGCCCACACCCACACCGACGCCGACACCTCCACCTGTTGGACCTGCCCCAACCGGGATGGAAGTCATACCGGCTAGGTGAGTTCCAGATGGGCTGTGATGAATCAAATCCGAATGACCGTTGTTACACAGATGAGCTGCCTCTGCATGCGGTCTACCTGGATGCATACTACATTGATTTGTACGAAGTGACGAATTCTCAATACTTTCTATGTGTATTCGCGGTGCCTGCGATCCCCCCTCGAATTATGCTTCCCAGACCCGGTCTGCTCTATTATGAAACCGTAAGGTATGGAAATTACCCCGTAATCTATGTGAGTTGGTCTGATGCCAATGACTACTGCACCTGGGCCGGCAAACGGCTGCCAACAGAAGCGGAATGGGAAAAAGCGGCCCGCGGGGGTACCGATATCCGCATTTACCCCTGGGCGACCAGGCGCTCGATTGCGCTTTAGGTAATATCGATGCCATCTTAGGACCCGGCAGCTGTGTGGGGGATACGACCTCTGTCGGCAGGTTATCCCAGCGGCGCGAGTCCGTATGGATTGATGGATATGGCGGGCAACGTCGCCGAATGGGTGAATGATTGGTTCTTGTGGGATTACTACAAGTTTTCGCCCTATGAAAATCCTCCCGGGGCTCCCAGCGGGACCGAAAAAATCCTGCGCGGTGGGAGCTGGGATGGTTGGTCTGATGCTGTTACTGTGAATGAACGATTAGCACAGAACCCCGAGAATGAGTGGGACCGTTACGGCTTCCGCTGTGCCCAGACGCCGTGACACCTCAACCGGTACCGGTTTTCTAGTTGAGGATGCTGTAGAACGTCATATCTGGTTGGATAAAACCCCCTGCAGCAGTACTAGCGGTCTTTCACCATCAATACAGGAGATATTACGCGCGGTTTTTTCATTTATCATAGACTGTGTGCAGGGATGGTCAACCCTGAAATCGATCAGCATGCGTTACTGATCTTTTTGTAATTCAATGTAGATCTGTTCGAAGTCAAGCTGCGTTATTTTATTCTCCTGCTCAATATCAATAAAGTTGAGAGCATCACGCTTACCAGTACGCCAGTACCCAACCAGATAGGGCGCCAATCCAATGGAATTTGCGCGCTGCCTAGTTCGATTGGTTGGCTATTCGGATCGCTATAGACATATAACCTTTCAAGTGCAGGGGTGGCTATGTTGGTTTGTTTAACAAGGTGGAGGAATTCATCTGCCAGGAATTTCATCTCATCGGGGGCAGCATTGGCATGCTGGCTGAGCACAAGTTCCATCAGCTCATTATCCAGCATGCGGCTGGCCCAGGCAACCATGAACGGTTCTGGGATCCAGGTGAACATTTTCAAATTCGGAGGTGTTATAGGCAGGTTAAGCGCCTGCAGCACACGGAATCCTTCTCTGACTCCCCTTACCATAAGAACGAGTGCATCGCGGGTCTTTGCCAGCTTGAAATTGTCGCCTCCTGCCATGTAGATTGCATGCGCAATCGGGACAACCAGGGCTACATGGTATTTTAACCAGGCGTCGATATTTGTTTGAAACTCAATCTCAAAACCGCCACTGCGGAAGAGATCAGCAATTTCGATGATTCTTGTCGTGGTACCGCCATCCAGCTCACCCAACGGGATGGTGGGTTTGCGACCCTCCCGTTCGGCGATATAGCGAACAACGTGTCCCTGACGAGTCCCTCCCGCCGAGGGGAAGCCCATGGTTCGCGCTCGCGTCCCAAAGACTCGACGTATGCATCAGCTCCTGCGGCGTTATTGGTCATGAAGATGATATTAGGCGTGTTCTTATTCGCTGCCAGCTCCGGCAGTATGTCGGGAACCTGGTTTTTGCGCATGATAACCAGTACCAGGTCATAGGCATCATCGGGTCGCAGCTGTTCCACAAGGGTTACCTGTGTTATGGAGTTTTTCCCACTGAAAGCGTCTTCCAGGACGATGCCATATTCACGCAAATCGGCTAAACGATTTCCACACGCCAGGAGTGAAACATCGTTCCCGGCTTCTTTCAACCGTGCGGCAAAAAGGCTGCCCAGCACACCAGCGCCATAAACCAGTATCTTTGAATTTTTCATAATGCGTTCCTTATAGAGAATTTGGGTTTGTGAGATTTAGTTGATCAGCAAATTTGTAGTGCATTGGGTGGAACTGAAAATCAATCTTTACCAAACACCTGGGATTAACCGGTATGGAATGTCTTGTGTATATTTTATGGTCCCAATTAATTCCGTTTGCAGTGTACGATCTTCTAGCGCAGTTCGGAGTATTACCATACACACAAACATTGATGCATGAATAAGGGCCCAGAATGAACCGAGCAGCAATGGGACTCCTAGTATCAGAGTGTCCCGCCAATGTATCCAGGGTGGCGTACGTACTGGTAAGGTCCAGTTGAGATTAATGCATGCCCGCGGTCTTTCTGGATGCGCACAAATCCGGAAAAGAACGTGTTGTATGCCATGGCCCAAACGAATACGGCATACCCAAGCACAAACATCAGCACACCGAGGACGTTGATCCACAGGGGCATGCCAGGAAGCCATCCAAACCGATAGTCTAACCCCGCAGTGGCTAAGATTGTTAATGTCAGCCCGATATTTATAAAAGAGATCGTTTTATCCCAGGATTTCACATCACCCTTGACCTGGCTTCTTTCCTCAATTAAATCTGCATCCTGGACAATGAATCCCCCGATTAAGAAAATCGCCATCTGCAGGAGGATATAGATCCAGGCGTTTACCCAATCTAAAGTTCCTGCAGCTATGAATAATACTGTAGCGTAGCCCAGGTTGTAGAGGCTGACTTGAGACAATCTTTTCAAGAATATTTTTCGTTCTGCTTGGTATATTTTTGGTGGATTATCCATAGGGGAGGAATTGTAATTTCTAATATTTAGTCTAATCAAAATTATATAATAGAGATATCAAAAAGTCAAGTTGCAGAGCACAGCTAGACTAAAACCCCCTTCTTCTCCTTTTCTATGAGAGGGGTGGCGGTGGATCAGAGAGGTTATATCTCGGTTAATATTTAGGTGCTAATAGTGACGGAAAAGTATCCGCTGATGGTTGCGAATTTCCTA
>CAVWDI010000053.1:0-33776 GCA_963753725.1 uncultured Chloroflexia bacterium
GAATCATCCCATTTTAAGAGGACAAGGAATTTTAATCCCGTGTTGTACGGGAGCGCCCTATTTTGGGGTTCGGAGACCGATCGCGCTAGCTTCTCTCCGCGGAGCGTACCCGCCGTGTTGCGTCCTTTAGGGCTAGGGTAGCAGAGACCTCGATCCCATCCATATCGACGTCCATTCCTGGAGTTTCTCCTCAGCCTTTTCTTGACTATTCGAGGTGTCTGGCAAAGGACCGCACCGCTGTCACCCTCCATAAAGACGCTGGCGAGGCACCTTCACAACTTCTCCTCCTTCCTCGGTCATTCCAATCTCTTCATCACGCAGATCTACCTCCACAAAATTGAAAATCGCCAGGATGCTTCTTGGCTGAAGGTCAACATCTCTATTATAGTTGTAAATTTAATGGTAAGTTGTCAATTGTTTTATTCTTCTTCCGATTTGAAGCTGCCATCTTGAGCGCAGCGCACGGAAAGTTGGACCCAAGGAAAAGGTGCAGCATCCTTCAGGGAAGCCGAAGGATAAAATCCCTCTTAGGTTTTCTTGAACTTTCAGTACCGATAATCTATATTATCAAAACATTCCCCAAAGGGTGACTTGTCTTTTCATTTAATCGTATCTATTCCCCCTCCTAGCTATTTTCCCTCCTCCAGTTTCAGATAACCATCCCCCATCGTAGTAATTCCCCCATCCGGGATTGACTCCCCTCCGAAAATCCTTAAACTATAGAACAAATGTTCTAACGTAAAAAGGATTTTCACCCATGCCCCCAAAACCCTACACCTACAACTACCAGGACGTCCTCGACTTCATCATCTCCTACAAGCAGCTCCACGACGGCAACTCTCCCACCTGGCGCGAGATCGCCGCAGCCTGCAGCATCTCCAGCATGAGCGTCGTCGCCTACATCCTCCAGACCCTCGAACTCCAGAACAAAATCATCCTCGAACATGCTCACCTCGCCCGCAACATCATCGTCGTCGGCGGTCAGCTGGGAATACGAAAGGGTGACCGCATGAAATCCCAGGTCCCATCCAAATTCATCGACAAACTCCCCGCCGGAGTGGATCGTGCCCTCTTGCGCGTTCTGTATTTCCACATCGGCCGCGACCGCGCCGTCTCCCGAATGCAGCTCCTCTCCGAAGTCCGTGACCTGGGCTTCAAGATCGACGACCGCCAGCTCCGTTTCCAGATCAACCAGCTCCGCAAGAGCGGCATCCTCATCTGCTCCGCCGGCGGTAAGAACGGCGGCTACTGGATCGCCTCCTCCAGCGCAGAAATCGACGACTTCCTCAACCAGGAAATCAGAGCTCGGATAGCAGACCTCTCCGAGCAGGACCGCGCCATGACTGATGCAGCCCAGCAAACCTTCGGTGTCCACCAGTTCCAATTGTCTTTGAACACGAGTCATGAAATCTCCATCTTGCGATCATTCCTACGAAGCGTCCGAGTTGCGAGTGCCTGCATTTAACTAGCACGATGGCAATCACATACTTACCAGAATTGAATCGACAAATGACTACCCCCACCTCAATCCTCCCCACCCACGAAGTCATGTTCCTGCGCGGCATCAAAAAGACCGCCGTCATCCTCCTCCTGCTCCTCCGCCTGGACCGACCCATCACCGCCAAAGAGGTCTCCCAAATCCTGGACATGAACTACGAGACCATCAGGATCTACTTCCGCCACCTTTCCAGCGCCAACTTCGTCACCAAAACCAACCACGGCTACATCCTCACCCAATACGGATCCCAGCTTGTCCTTGTTGTCAGATTCACCTCCTCCCGAACCTGAAACATTAAAAAAGGCGGAAATTCCACCTTTCCTATTAATAGTAGTAATAGTATTAATAATAAAGATAGTATTTTAAATACTACTACTTCTAATTTAAATATTAAATAATGATAATAGTAGTAGTAATAGTAATAACCGCGATACCAAAAAAATCTGGGAATCGCTTTCCCGTTACGGCATCACCCGCAATTCCCGAACCGAAAGATTAGCCTCCCAATCCTTCATCACCCCCGAATACATCCAGCGCCACGCCGAAGTCCTCGAAGAATCCGGCAAGTCCCTCCCGCAATGGGCAGGTCTATTCATCACCATCCTCGAAAAAGGCGATCAACCACCCCATAAAAGATTTTGCTTTTGTGATGAGTGCAGGAAAGAGATGGCTTCTCAAGGTATTAAATTCTGAATAATTACATTTGGAAATCAACCCAGCACCATCTCTCCGGATTTTAATCCCGCTCGCGCCGCGGAACATTTCTCAGTGGAGCGTACCCGAAAGGGTGCCGCGCAGCGCCCTGCGGGTAGCATCCCGAGGTACGAGGGAGCTATCCGCGGAGCGTCCCGTGCTTCTTGCGGGAATGCGGGAACATCTCCTTGCCGCGTACGCAGTGTAGCGTCCCTATGGGGCCGCGGAACGTTTCTCAGTGGAGCGTACCCGAAAGGGGGCCGCGGTAACGTTTTCAGTGGTAGCGTCCCTGGGGACCGCGTAACGCAGTGTAGCGTCCCTGTGGGAAAGCACCCCTTTGGGGGTTGGGGGTCAGGGTAATGCTTTTTCGATTAAATCCAAAATTTGAAAAATCCAAGAGTATAATGATTATATAATTTTTTTAGCGTATCAATCGGGGAGGGTGAGGATTATCCAACAATGAATTACGATGATCTTGCGGATTTCATTGAAAACCGCATGTCAATGTCTCATATCTATCAGCCTGTGATGTTGATGACATTACTTAAAAATGGGGGATTATGTAATGAACGGCAAATTGCAAAAGAAATATTATCTCACGATGAAAGCCAAATTGAATACTACACTCAGATAACCAACAATATGGTTGGTCGGGTACTCAGGAAACATGACATAGTCAATCGTGATAGAAAAACCCGCACATACCAGCTTCAAGATTTTGAAAAACTTGACTCCTGAACAATCTATTGAATTGATCCATCAATGTGAGATCAGATTGTATGAATTCTTGAATATCAAGGGGATCTCAAGATATTTGAACATCGCCGTAAATCATCCGGATTAATTAGTGGTTCTATCAAATACAAGGTACTTAAAGCGAGCAAAATACCATTGTGAACTGTGCGGAATCTCTGCAGATAAAAAAGCCTTAGAGGTGGATCACATATCCCAAGAAACAAGGGCGGATCTGATGAGTTGAGCAATTTGCAGGCATTATGTTACAGCTGTAATTCCATGAAACAGGATAAGGATGATACCGATTTTCGAAGATCCGGGAGTCATATAACCATAGGGATCCTGATTGCTTATTCTGCAATATGGATCCAAACCGAATCATTGCTGAGAATGAATTGGCTTATAGTAATTCGCGATGGATATCCTGTTACAGAATTACATACATTGGTAATTCTCAAACGTCATATACAGTCTTATTTTGATCTTGGTCAAGCTGAGATAAATGCTTGACTCAACTTATCAATGAAGAGAAAGTGAAAAGCAATACTATGGATCCTTCTATAGAAGGATTTAATCTCGGTGTAAATGATGGCGCAGTTGCTGGTCAGACCATTTTTCACTGTCACATTACATTTAATCCCACGGAGAAAAGGTGATGTTAACAGATCCTCGTGGGGGGATTAGACATTTAATTCCAGGAAAAGGTTATTACTAAAACATTGTAATTAATTCTAAAATCAAAACGCAAGTAATAGCAGCTGTCATTAACCAAAACGGAAATTATCTTCTCTGCCAACGCGCTTTAGATGATCGCTACGGCGGACTCTGGGAATTCCCAGGTGGAAATTAAAACCTAATAAATCCTTCTTCGATGCAGCAAAACGTGAATTGCAGGAAGAATTGGATGTGGAAGTAATTTCAATCGGAGAATTGTTTTTTTCCCACGATGATCCTGGTTCTTCTTATGTCATAAATTTTATCGAGGTTGATATTCAAGGACCTCCAAATCCTATTGAACACAATGCTATCGATTGGGTAGCTAAGGATCAATTGCTTGATTACGATTTGGCTATTAACGATCGCAAATTCAGTGAATTTCTAGTAAATACCAAATGAGGGAATGATGTTTAAAATTGGAAAAATATATCGTCGTGCGGATCTTCATGAACAATATGGTGGGCAATCACAAGGTGGGATTAGTACACCCAGAGCACATCCATTCATAATGTTGTTTATCAGGTGAAACAGGTGAACAATACGGTTATAAGGATGATTTCAAACCAGATGGAATTTATTGGTACACCGGTGAAGGTCAAGTAGGTGACATGCAATTTAAAAGAGGCAACAAAGCAATCCGAACTCTAACCAAAATAATAAACAACTACATCTTTTTGAGTATATTGAAAGTGGAATTGTTAGATATATTGGGGGAATGAGTTATTTAGATCACCATTACACAATAGGTCCAGACCGGTATGATGATCACCGTCGCATAATAATTTTCGAATTGGCATATGAACACACAACGGAACAACAATCAACAACACAGAGTTCTCCAAGAAGAATTAGTGCGCGAGGTTTATATGCAAAGTCATTGAAAGAGTTACATGAGATTGCTACAACCCAACCCGCAAAAGATGCATTCTCCTCAACTTCGAAAAGTAAATGTTTATAATCGCAGCCAAGCAGTCAAAGTCTATGTCTCAAGACGTGCCAATGGGATATGTGAAGGTTGTGGGGAACCAGCCCCTTTTTTAAATCAAGCAGGTCGCCCATATTTAGAAGCACACCATATTTTTAGACTTTCCGATAATGGTCCTGATCGCCCCGAGAATGTCACTGGGTTGTGTCCAAATTGTTAACCGCGCGCACACTCTTCAAATGATTTTGAAGAATTTAATCAAATGCTTTTTGATAAGACTTCCAAAATCTGAAACCAAGAAGGCAAGAAATAGCTATCAACTGAGCCACGAGATTTTTTTTACATGTGTAGTGGATTTATTAATATAATGATTTAGAAATATTAGGTAACAATGTAGGAATTCCAATAATGATAAATAAAGAAAGAATAGTCAATGTGATCAACCAATCAATTTTTAAGTGGAGCAATACCATATAAGCTTCTCTCCCATATAAATCCTAAATCATGTTTAGCAAAAGATATACAAAACCAATCAGTTATGGCTGAAAAAGAGACAATTGATACATTAGTTACCGTGTTAAAGGAAAAGGATTTATCGTTATTTAATGGTGGAGTAATTTTGATAGGAGGTGGTGGACACAGATTGGAGCTAAGACTATTAGCAAATTGGCTTGTTGCACAATCATTGGATAACAAGTTCAGTAGAAGTAGTTGACAGACTAGAAAAATTCTTAGAAGGAAAATTACCTCCATTTTCGCGAAATTCTTGCAATTGGAGGTTTTTAATTACGGAAAAAATTAATCTATATAATGAAGTCGAATTACTCCCATTCGATTCATTACCAAAATCTCAAGTAACAGATGATCTTAAGGGGATTCCCATATTTATACCTCGTCATACACCAATGAATTACTTTCAGCAACGACCATCAGCAGCCTCACTTTATTTAGAAATGATATTCCAAGACTAGCAAATGATTTTCCTCAGGAATTCTAATAATGAAATTCCACCTCTAAAACGAGACTATCTAATAAAAATATGTAATCTTCTTACCCTTTTTGGCCCAAGTCCATCTGTACCAATTACACATTGGATTCATGTGATCATTCCATACCACTTTCAACATTGGGTCATGGATCTGGAACGAGTATTCATGAAATCTATCCGAAAGAAAAATATGACATAACTGCGGATATTTCTAAATATAAAAACATCATTAGTTTATATTTCGATCTTGATTGAAAAGTTAAGAAAATGCTAGAAATTCCAATCCGGAGACTTAATCTCGCTATGCGGAGGGAAAGTGATATAGACCGAGCTATTGAGCTTCGTGTTGCATTAGAGGCATTGCTTACAAGAAATATCGCGCACATGCTTCAATTTACGTATACGCTAAGATTGAGGGGAAGTCTGTTAGGAGCTGATACATTAGTCGAAAGGATTGATTATTTAAGGAATTGAATAAAATCTATTCAATTTGTTCAAAAGTGTTTCTCCACCTTGGAGAATTTACGAAAATGAAAGGTGTAAATCCCTCATCATTAATTCACTCGCGGATGTGTAATTTGTGCCGAACTCATTAGAAAAATTATAAGAAATCAGGAATATCCTGATTGGACAACATTGTTATTAAGTAATTTTTTTATTAAGGGCAAACTATGGATTAAGTACATCAAGCAATTTTAGGTTGGTTTTTCCTTCAATGAAGTTGAGGAACTATAATGGATACAATAGAAGCAATAGCACTTTTTGGTATTCTTTTTACATTTTTAACAACAATATCTGGCTGGATTGTTACTTATTCCATGCAACATACAATTTTGAAACAACAAGAAAAAATGGAACAAGATGCCATTTTATTGAAAAACAAAATTGAATATCAACGTGATCAAAAGAAAATTATTATAAGTGAGGGTTTAGAATTTCTTAGGGAATTAGAGAGATGGTTTGAAAGCGTTCGTGAATTATACTTAAAACATTGACAGATTCGCAGGTGAAAATTCCTGAATTCCCAGATATCGACTTTGAAATGTTCATGAAGACCAAATACGAAAGTTACGAAATCATATTGACAAACTGAACAAAGTCTCAAAGGAGATAAAGGAAATCAGATTAGCTGCTCCAAGATTATATTATTTATCTAAGATACATGATCCAGAATTTATGAAACAACCTCGTTGGGAATGGGGCTCATCGGAAATGCCAATTGATTTACCACAGATTATTGATAATCTGGAAAATGAAATTCTCGATCAATACTACGAGCTTTCTTCTGGTCTAGAAAAAGATAGAGTTTTCCCAAAAGTTGAGGATCAATTTTATTCATTACACAAATCCGGAATTATCGCAATTGAAAGAGTTAAATCAGAATTATTAAGCTCAAAATAAATAAACTCTTAGTTTATATCGAGGTGTACAAATCGCATTATTCTAGAGTTAATATTTTTGAATACATATAAGAAGTGTATTCCCTGTAATATCCCCCAATTAGCTATACAATAATATATTGCATTCTTAGCACATATGTGCTATTAATTGTACCGGTCTGACATAATCCTTCTCTCCAATTGATTCAAAAAGGAGCCTCCTCCCATGACCGGTTCAACCCTCGCCGCCCTCGCCGCCTCCCTTCTCTCCCTGCTCTTCTCCTACATCCCCGGCTTCAAGACCTGGTACAACCCCCTCGATCCCTACGCCAAGCGCCTCATCATGCTCGCCCTGGTCGTCGCTGTCGCCCTCGGCGCCTTTTCCTTTGCATGTGCCGGCTTGGCCGACGACTTCAGCGTCAAAGTCACCTGCGACTCTTTCGGTGCCTGGGGACTCGTCCGCGCCGTCATCGCCGCCGTCGCCGCCAACCAGGCTACCTACCTGATCACTCCCCATAAAAGCCAGAAAAACTCTGATAACGGATCAGGCGCAGTCAGCCACAGCCAAATAAGTACATTGGCAAAAGACAATGGACCAAATCCCCCAATGTCTTATAGTCATTGATGTCTAAAAGAACCTTGAAAATGTCACTAGAAAAGAGGTGGCACAGCCGGGCAACCTCAATGCCTACAAGCACGGCTTCTACTCCCACCGCTTCAACGAGGCCGAAAATATCGGCCTCGAAGCCTATTTATCATCCGGCCTGGATTCCGAGGTAGCTATGCTGCGCGTCTTTACGCGCCGGGTCTTTGAGCTAGCCGACGGGATCCAGGACCTCAATGAAGCCCGCCAATCGCTCGGCGCCCTCGGTTTAGCCGCCACCCGCCTCGCTGCCCTCCTCAAGTCCCAGATGTTCCTCGAAGGCGACCAGAGTGACGAAGTCAAGCAGACCATCAGCCAGTGTCTAACGGATATTGTCGATGAACTCAAACTCAAAGTCTGATACTCCGTCTCTATACAACTGTCTCATACAGAAAGACAAAGACCATCTGATTTCGTTGTCAGAAGATATGGTCCAGTCCATCCACCGCATAAACCAGAACCTCGCCAGATGTGAACAGTGCGAATCTTTTGAAAACTGTCCCATCCTGCGTGACTTCAATGCCCATGTCAGCGCAGCAATCCAGGAAATCACTGACGAATACAATCTCGCGGCCTCAATCCACAATGCCTAATCCTATTGTCATTGCGAGACGCGAACGACGTGGCATCTCGCGAAGCATAGCGAGCATTCGCGGAGCGGAGCGCAGCATCTCGCGGAGCATCACGAAGTGATGCGAAGCACCCCGCATGTTTTCTTGCGGGGCCGTGCAATTTGCGGGACCGTGAGCAGCGTGGCAATCTTTCTCTAAAATCAAATGTCCTCCGACCCAGAATCCGAATTCATCGCTCAGCAACTCAAACACACCGTCGACCTCCTCCGCTTCGAGATCGACAACCTCAAGACCACCCAAGCCCATGCCAAAGAAATCTCCGACCACCGCTTCAACGAACTCGAACAATGCACCAGCGACCACGAAGAGCGCCTCCGCACCATCCAGGACGATGTCACCCGCTCCAAATCCATCTACAACCTCGCCTCCGGAGGCTCCACCTTTATGAGCGTGATCGCTTTACTGAGAACTTTCTTCATCCCATAATCTAATATCCTGAAGGAGCATTCCGAGCGACTGAAGCGATCTGCACCCAATCCCAAATCGTAAATCCCAAATCCTAAATTCCCTATGCCCTCAATCTCAGGTCAAAAAACCATCACCACCGCCGGCACCGCCGAAGCCCTCGGCTCCCAGGTCATCAACGGTCCCCTCATGGTCAAAGCCTTACTGGCCAACACCAACAACGCCTACATCGGCAACGATGGCGCCGGCGACGTCACCAGCGGGAACGGTCTGGAACTCGATGCCGGCGACGCCGTCGTATTCGAATTCGTCGGTGACCTGGCACATATCATCGTTGACGTAGACACCGACGGCGAAGGCGTTTCATGGTTGGCGCTAAACGTATGAGCTCCACTCACCGATCGGCACCATGCGCGGGCTGCGCCCCTATATCGTCAAGCAATTGCCCTGGCTGTTATCACCCGGCAGCGCGGGCAGCTTTTTCTCCAACCGATATTGACAATTTGTATTGCTGGTTTGACTTCTCGGATACCAATTACATGTTTGTGGATGATGGTGTCACACCAGTATCAAGCGACATGGATTTTTTATACCGTGTAAATGATAAAGCCGGTGGAAGTGTAAGACTAAAACAAACGGGTGGAACACAAGTTCGCCCACAATATAAATTAAATCTTCAGAACGGTTTTAGTTCCATGTACTTTGCCTCCAACAATAACAGAACCATTACTGCGGATACTGTTTTCAGCATGGCAAACACCGACGACACATCTATATTTGTAGTTTATTCGCTTAATACAATTTACGGCAATCATGAACAGGTCTGGTCAACTGCTAATGGAGGCAGCAGCACAGGCTATCTGCTGTGGTGCACCATTGGTCAAAAGATGCAATTTAATCAATATGTAACAATAGTAAACCCCTCTTTCACTGGCATCCAAATGGTAAACATTATCACGACAGCCTCAGACAGTCAGGCTTATGTAAACGGTGATCTAAAGGTTTCCACAGGTACAGATACCCGTAAAAATGCTGACCTTTTACGTATAAGCGGCCGGGGAGATGGTGCTAACTATAAATTACTCGCAGGTGATTATGTCTGTGAATTTTTGTATTACAAACAGGCTTTGTCTGATAGCCGACAGGCAGTCAATAGAAACATATCTCAACGAAAAGTGGGGAATTTATTAATCGATCAAGCCCACAATGCAGCTTGAAGAAATTTTTTCCCTGCTGAACAATCCTGCTATCACGCCAGCGGAAAAATATGCAATCTCAATATTTGCTATGTATTTAGTAAGAAAACTGATGACTCTCAAGGAATGGCCCTGGCCTGGCTCCATCAAAGGGTTGGTCCATTTTTCAATACCATACGAAAGGAGTAAACATGGCATCTCTTTTGGATCAAGTCGCGGAGCATCATGAAATGATGCGTAGCATCCCGCGGAGCATCCAGCGGTTTATCTGGACAGCGAAGTGCGGGACTGTGTTTTCCGCGGGATTGCGAGACAAGAAAAGGAGTAATCATGGGCACGCTATTAGATCAAGCTGATTTTGCAACAAAGGAAGGAGTTTTACGCAAAGTTCGCCAGGCGATCATCAAAACCGCCATCGCCGTCGCCTCAGAAGCTAGCTCCGGCGTCCCCGCTTTGGACGCCAGCCGCCTCAACTTCGCCGCCACCGTCCTGCGCGACCCCGACGATGGGCCACGAATCATGGTATACGGCATTGTTACAGATGACAGAATTCATGAGGGAGTAACTGACCTCGTATTAACCAATATAGTTTCATCTCTCTGGAATGCATATGCTGGTGTTAACCCAAATCTCTCCGCTTGATAGGGGCTCAAACGGAGGCTCCTCTCGCGGAGAAATTCACTTTGAATTTCGGAGCATCCCACATTCCAAATACGAATGTGGGACCGGCTATTTTGCGGGAACGCCTACGCCGGTGTCAATCCAAACCTGTCCACATGATTAATTAATTTGTCATTGCGAGTCGCGAAGTGCTTTCTGCAACGCGATGCGTGGCAATCTTCGCGGAGCAATTCATTACGAATTTCGGAGCATCTCGCGAAGGATCCTTGTAAAGGATCTGAAGCATCCCACACATGCTTTTCATGTGGGACCGCACTTTGAATGTGGGACCGAATTCATAACTGATTACTAATCAATAACTACCAGACATGACCTTCCTCTATGGCGGAACTCCAGACAGTAATCATGAACCTGCTCAAGGATGTAATCCTGTTCACCCAGCACGCTTCAGGTCTGCAGCTGCGGGGGTACCAGGAGCAGGTTGCTTTGGCAGTAGTCGATTCAGTCATGAACGACAGAGGTCTCACCTTTGTGGTCATCTTCCCGCGCCAGTCCGGCAAGAACGAGCTCCAGGCCCAGATCGAGACCTACCTGCTCACCATCTATTCCAAGCTCGACGCCGAGATCGTCAAGGTCAGCCCCACCTGGAAGCCGCAGAGTCTCAACGCCATGCGCCGCCTGGAAAGGGTTCTCGAACGCAACACCCTCTCCCGTTCCTTCTGGAGCAAGCGCAGCGGCTATATATACGAAGTCGAGCGCGCCCGCATCGCGTTCCTGTCGGGATCCCCAACCTCCAATGTCGTTGGTGCAACGGCGTCCTTGCTCTTGGAATGTGACGAGGCCCAGGATGTATCAATCTACAAGTGGGATAAAGAGATCAACCCGATGGCAGCCTCCACCAACGCCACAAAAGTATTTTGGGGTACAGCCTGGACCAGCCAGACCCTGTTAGCCAGGGAAAAAGAAACAGCCCTCAAAAAAGAGAAAAAGGACGGTATCCGCAGAGTGTTTCAAATAAATTCGACTGTCGTAGGTGAGGAAGTTCCAGCATATAAAGACTTCGTCGATGAAGAAGTTTCCAAATTGGGTCGTGAACATCCCTTCGTCAAGACCCAGTACTTCTCAGAGACCATCGACGCCGAAGGCGGCATGTTCCCTCCCGAGCGTCTCAAAAAGATGCGCGGCGCCCACGCCTATCAATTAGAACCTGATCCCGATTTGATCTATGCTTTCCTGATCGACGTCGCCGGCGAAGACAACGAAGACGATTCCTCCTCCTTCAGGATCAGGGTAGTCAATCCGACCGCGACGCCACCGCCCTCACCATCGTTCAGGTTGATCTCTGCAAGCCTGGAAGATGAGCTCAAAAAAGCTCCCACCTACCGCGTTGTCCATCGCCGGCTCTGGGTCGGGACAAAACACACCCAGCTCTATTCCGAACTCAAAGAGTATGCCGAAATCTGGCAGCCTCACCGCATCGTTGTCGACGCCACCGGAGTTGGCGCCGGCTTATCCAGCTTCCTGGATAAAGCCTTTCCCGGTCAGGTACTTCCGCTCATCTTCACCCGCAAGTCCAAATCCGACCTGGGCTGGGACTTCATCGCCATCATCGAAACCGGCAGGTATAAGGAATACGCGAGCATCCCGGCACGGGAAAGAAAGACAAACTCCAGCAGGAGTTTTGGCTGCAGTGTAAATCAACCCGCATGGAAATCATTCCCGGACCCGAGCGCCGCGTCAAATGGCACGTCCCCGACGGCACCCGCGATCCTTCCACCGGCGAGCTGGTCCACGACGACCTGGTCATCAGCGCCGCCATGTGCGCCATCCTCGACGACCAACCCTGGGGCACCGCCAAATCCCAAATCATCCCCATCCAGGATCCCCTCGATGACCTCTCCTTTTAAGTGCATGTCGATTGCCAATCGCGAAGCAACGCCGGAGCATCTCGCGAAGCGATCCATTCTAGACAGTTGCGCAGCATCTCGCAGCATTCGATCTATGAATTGCTACCCGCACATGCTTTTCGTGCGGGACCGCATTTCGATTACGGGAACAAAATTGATCTATGAACCAATCACTTACTTTCCGCGAACGCCTCGCTCGCATTCATTGCTCGGTCCATCATACCCAGAGCCCCTCTCCTCCATCTCCTCCCAGTCGACGACTCCCCCGGCTGGACCAACATCACCGGCAGACCCCACGAGCGCAACTCCTCCGAGATCCAGGAACTCTACCAGGACGCCCTCACCGCCTGGCGAAAGAACCCCATCGCCTTTCGCATCATAGCCATCACATCAAATTTCGTCGTCGGCGACGAGATCGTCATCAGCTCACCCAACCGCATCTTGAACAAATTTATCCACCAGTTCTGGAACCATCCTAAGAATGTATTGGATCAACGCCTGGAAGGCATGTGTGACGAGCTTTCCAGATCAGGAGACCTGTTCATTCTGTTATTCCGCAACGATCAGGACGGCATGAGTTATATCCGTTTCGTCACTAAGGACCGCATCCAGAACATCGAAACCGCAGCCAACGATTGGGAGACCGAGCTTGCTTACTATGAAATGTTGTACGCAGGCGAACCTAGAAAGTGGTTATCTCCCCACCATCCAGATGCAGCAGAAGCGGACGCCGTCATGCTGCACTATTCTGTCAATAAACCCATTGGAGCTTTGTTAGGGTGAGAGTGATCTCACCACCATGATCCCCTGGCTGATGAGATATTCCAGGATGCTCGAGGACCGTGTCCGTTTGAATTGGGCAGTCCGCGCCTTCCTGTGGATCGTCACAGTCCCGGCCAACAAAGTCAAATCCAAGATGGAGCAGTACCGCAACCCTCCCGATGCCGGCAGTATTGTCGTCAAGGACGAATCAGAGAAGTGGGAAGTGTTCACGCCTCTCCTGCGTGCATCCGATGCCAGCCACGACCTGCGTTCAGTTCGCAGCATGATCGATGCCGGCTCAGGCTATCCACCGCACTGGCGCGGCGAAGCCGAACCCGCCAACCTCGCCACCGCCCGCGCCATGACCTCCCCAACCGAACGTCAGCTCATACGAAGGCAGAAGTATTTCCACTACATGCTGATGGATATTATCTATCAGGCATACCAGAGATCAGTCCAGATCGGTAGAAGTAGAAACTTGAGTCAGACTGATTATGACCGGCTCTTTGTAGTTACCGCCTCGGATCTTAAGCAGGTCGGACAACGAATCACTCGCCAAAGCCGCCCGTGATTTTACCCAGGCTATGTATTCCCTCAGCTACCAGCTCCACATCAACAAACCCTTGAGCCGCCATATCCTCCGCCTTGCTTTCAAATTCGCCGGCGAACCCATGTCCGAATCCCAGATCGATGAGATCCTCGCCGCCCCCATCAACCTCCTCCCCGGCCAGCCCCCTCCCAGCCATATCGATGACCCCGACATCACCATCCCCGATATTGATTCCGAACTCAATGAACCCGACCAGCCAATCATTATGAGTAGAAGAACTGAACGATAATTTGTATAAGCTCAGGAGTATTTATCTCCACTCATGTCATTTCTCCCCTAATTACTTATTTTCATTATCCTGATTTTGTCTTCTAAGGATAGATATGAATAAGTATTTATCCTCGTATTACCTATTTTCTTATCCTGATTCGCTTTTCAGAGGATCGATATGGATGAAAGCGAACTTCAACGAAGCATCCAACGGACGAAGCGATCTCCGCACCACAGCATTGTCATTGTGAGCGAAGTGATCTACCCATGTATTGCGTGGCAATCCCAAACTTATAGGAGGTGCCTATGAAACCATCCAAAAACATCCCACTACCAGGAGAAAAACTCACCCTCCAGGGCGAAATATCCACCATCTCGCAGGACTCACGATCCTTCTGGTGCCGCTTCGTACGCGCCGGCCGCGTGCGCGCCGCCGGCAACCGCCAGAGTAGCATCGAGATATTGCCGGAAGCGCTATCAGCCGCCGCCGAGCAGTCCATGTTCGACGGAAAAGCCGTATTCGTCGACCATGCCGGTTGGTTTGAGTATCCATCATTCGAAAAGCTCGCCGGCGTTACATCCCGATCGGTATGGAACACAGCCGAAGAAGCGGTAGAAGGTCAGATCCAGCTCAACAATACACCCACCGGTCAGGTAATGAAGAAGCTGGTAACCGAACTTGCTGAATTCCGACAGAAACGTGCCTGATGTTGGTCTCTCCATCGTCTTTTATCCACAAGTGGTCGACATGGATGAGGAGGATGACCTTTATCGCATCGTAGGTATTGATCATGTTGAAAGTGTTGATTTTGTATTCGAGCCTGCTGCGGATGGCCGCGTTTTGCAGGCATTGTCATCTATTGCAGTTGAAAAAACTATTGAGAAGTTATCAACCGGTACGTCCCTTTTAGGGAAAGGAGATATCAAAATGCTTGAAAAGAACCCCATTGGAAATCCCGCTAGCAAAGCATCCCTTCGGGAGCTTTCCAGCGGAGACAGAAGAAATGCTAGATCGAAGAAAATTGAGGAAGAAGAAGTACAAACAATCGCCAATCCAATTGACGACCCTGTCGAAACGAGAACTCTCGATTCAGGAACGAAATTCAGGTATGATTCTCCCCCAAAATCATCTCGAAAGTGACTTCACCAAAGCCCAGCAGTGGGTAGAAGCCACACGCGAAATATCCATCACTCAGATGGTCAACGCCTCTGGTTTGCCAGAAGCCAGCCGCATCCGGTTACTTTCAAAGAATTTTTCCACTCCTGATCAAGTGACCCAGGCTATCACCGACTGAAAGGGAATACCTGGCCCAGCTCCAGGAAGATAACGTCATCCAGATCGGGTCCGCAGTACCGCCGCGATCTCGCCAGCTATCTCCAACATGCTTACCAGCATGGATCGCATCGAGCAGGCTACCGAAGCCCTGTTCGATGGCGTAAGACCACCTCAGGGTATCGCCCCTTTGACCGGTATCCGTGAGCTTGTATCAACTGTTATCCGGCGACTTCGAAATGAACGGCGTTTTCCAGCCGGAGCGAATCTCATTCGCAAATGTAAATTCCTCCACCATGTCCAACCTGGTCGCCAATGTCCTCAACAAACGTGTCATCAACGAATTCCAGGTTTACCCGCAGTGGTGGACGCCCATCGCCAGTGAGGAAGATTTCGCTTCCCTGCAGGCTGTCCGTTGGATCACCCTCGGTGGGATCGGAGAGCTGCCAACCGTTACAGAAGGTGCAGCCTACACCGAACTCACCTGGGACGACACCTACGAGACCGCCAGCTTCGTAAAGAAAGGTGGTTACCTGGGATTGACCATCGAAGCCATCGACAAAGATGACACTTCTCGAATAAGAGCAGCTCCCCGCGCCCTGGCTCAGGCAGCCTGGCTTACGCTTTCAAAATCAGTCAGCGCCATATTTACAGCCAATAGCGGTGTTGGTCCAACGCTTTCAGACAGCGTAGCCCTCTTCCATGCCGATCACAGCAACCTGGGGACCACAGCCTTATCCTGGGCGGAGTATGTCGTCGTTCGCACAGCCATGCGCAAGCAGACCGAAGTGCACAGCTCAGAACGTCTCGGCGCGCTCACTGCGCCGCGCTACATCCTGGTCCCTCCCGATCTGGAAATCACCGCCCTCCAGATCCTTGCCAGCGAAGGTCAGCCAGGAACAGCCAACAACGATGTCAATCCAGTTGCCGAGGGAGATTCCCTCTCCGCGCGTATGGTTGCCGCTCGCAATCGTGTCATTGTTGTTGATCTGTGGACCGACACCAACAACTGGGCAGCCGTCGCAGATCCCCGGCTTTACCCCACCATCGGAATTGCCTATCGTTACGGTCGCCAACCGGAGATCTTCAGTGTCGCCAGCCCCACCGCCGGTCTTGATGTTCACCAACGACACCATGCCCGTTAAAGTCCGATACGTCTACGCCACCGGTCCAATGGACTATCGTGGTTTGTACAAGGAAAATGTCGCTTAAGCATGTCATTCAGATGAAGCATTTTTTCTACGTGTCTTTGCGAAGGAGCGATGCCAAAGCCTTTTTAGTTGTTGCGTTCTATTAGTAATTCTAGACTTCTAAAATTTTGAGTTATTTACAGCGACTGAGGCAATCTCAACCTCTAATTGAAATGTAGCTTATTCCTAGTCAAATAAAAGGAGAATTCCACCATGCAACGAGTATTCCAGCAAGTCTACACAATCGACGGCACCCTCGCCGCTAATCACGTTTTTACATTCAAAGCGCCTTTCGACATGCAGCTCATCCACGTATCCATGTCCAACTCCACCGCCAACGCCGGCACGCTCGACATAGGTCTCAGCTCCGACGCCGACGGTTGGAAAGACGGAGCAACCTTCGGCGTCTCCGCCGCGTGCACAGAGCTCGCCGCTTTTTCAGACTTCGACGGAGCGGTCGCCGACGGCCAATTCCCCACTGCCAACGATGGTGATGTAGTTCATGTCACCATCAAAGACCACGCCTCACATATGGCAAACGTCTGTGTGGTGCTAACCTTTACAGAAGGATGACAAGCCTGTAACCGCGGGCCGCCATCCTCCGCGATATTCAGCAGCTGGGACAGTCTAGCCAGCTGCAAGCCAGGGGAGGTTTCCCTCGCGAAGCATCTGCGCTATTTGCGAGACGCCTCCCCTGGTCCTGCCTCCCCCATTGTCACTGCGAGCGCCGCGAAGCGTCCCGCTGTATTTCGCGGGAGAGCGTCAGCGAAGCGTGGCAGTCTCTTCTTTAATTAAGGAGATATATCCTATGAAATACTAAACTAATATCTGCAATAGGTGACGATTCTGGTGCTTGTTTCTATGTGTTATAGCAGCAGGTAAGCCAATGAAACAAGTCCCTTTCGAAGTCATCAACAAATCTGGAGAGGAGATCCACGTCTGGCTTTACCGTTATAAAGATGATTACCCCTCCAAATCCTATTATTTCACCGTCGAAGAAGGCACTCGAAAACGACCGCAGTCAGGTACCTGGGAAGTCTGGAAAGGTGATTACAATCTGATCGTGTACGCTGATGATATGTCCGAATGTTACTTACCCATTGACCTTGATAATAAAGAAGCAGGGATTGAGATTGTAATAAAAGGTAGGTTTAGATTGGTAGTCCCACCCTGCCAGGAGCTTTTTGTAAACAACGTCACTAGGGGAAAATCTTTACTCAAATACGGTTGTACCTTCGAAACTGGTTCACAATATTAGAAGTTGAGCTCCAAGCAAGGGATAAAACAGTTCAAGAGGTTGCAAACTAGATCACTAATATGGGTTAAAACGATATTCCGCGTGGCAAGCCCTGGCGCACTGCCTACGCTCCGGCGTCCCGCAAACCATAGCCTCCGCTCCGGCAGAGCGAGGAACTAAAGTTCTGTGTTTGGTACGCGCCAGCGGCGGTGGCTCACGGCAGGGCACAGCGGCTTAGGGCCTTACTTTTGTGCCCTGGCACCGTTCCCCCCGCCAGCCGTTTTCGGAGGTCGTGTAACCTATAATGCCCACACTATCCGAAGTGGGCTTCGCAGCACCCTTGGGAATATCCACGTTCATGTCATGCTCATAGTGAAGTAGGAAATGTTTGGTTCACACCCATAGCTGTTACTGCTGCATGGAGCACACCTGCCAACGCAGTCACAGACATAGAGAACGAAACCGGCATAGATTTATCAGCTCCGCCACACACTATTTTCTTTATGTTATGGGAAGGTGAATATGATAGCGATGATTGTGCAGTTCTAAAAGTCGCAAAGACAACCGGTACTGCCAGCTGGACAGATATGTATGCCTCTGCTGCCACCTGGGACAGCGCACCGAGTTACCGACTATGCTTATATTGTGGGCTTTGCGATGACCGCGTAGTGTCACTGCGAGCCAAGCACCTCCAGCCTGAGCGTGGCAGATCTTCCGCTAATTCTTGACAAAATCTTTTAAATCAAAACCAAAATGTCTGACACCCAAAACCGAATTATCGACACACCCGACAATGTTTACTTCTCAGAAGTGGAAGTAACCGAAGGCTCCGACTGGTCCGATCCAGAAGAGGCAGACAATGATCTCATGGATGCACTTGGCTTTTATGTTGGCGCTTGTGTTCATGCAGTCTATTATCAGTTTTGGGAAGGCGAAGACGATCCAGACGATTTTGCTTCCATGAGAATTCGACAAGCCGGAACAGCAACTTGGGCAGATTTTTTCAATAGTTCCTGTGATTTCTCTTCTACACCCAATGAAGGTAGGTCAGTTTTTATGTTATGTGGGATTGTAAAAGATGCCTAAACGAATTGCAGATGTAACGATCCAGCTTATTTAATCCCGGTGTCAGTCATTCGCGATTGGACTTCGGCTAGTAATGCTGCTGCAGACGTTTTTGTCGCAACCGGATTACATATCGCCGGCGAAGGCGGAACCATGCACTTAGATGTTCATCTACATTTGTGGGAGGGTCCGGATGATGACAACGATTTTGCCTGTGTCCAGGTCACTGCAGCCGGCGCAACCGCATACAAAGATATGGATGCCAACACTTGTGATTGGGGCAGCAGACCGGCAAAAGGAAAAGTCTCTTATTTGATCGGGGTTACCTTTGTCAAGTGATGGGGTTCGCAAAGCATAACTTCAGGTAGAAAAATTAGCCCCTCGCGCCGCGTAGCATCTCTCCGCGAAGCGTACTCTTCAGGGTATTAGAGGCAGCATCCCTTTGGGATCAGGAGTTTTATCCACAGGCATGTCCCGAACATAGCGAGGGATCCTACTATGTCCATAGCTAACAAGAACACTTTCCACGCATCAGGATCAGGAGCTGCAAACCGTTCACATAGGTAATGGTAGAGTGTACGGGATTATTGCCACCACTGGCGAGGGAACAGTCCAAACCGTTACTCTTTATGATAGCGCAGTCTCTTCCGGAGCAGTCCTTTTTGTCTTTACTATTTATATTGCTAGGGATCTTGTTATTTTCTTCCCTGATGATAAACCTCTTGTATTCTATGAAGGTCTCACCATTGATCCAGCAGATTGTGATGTGCTTTCTTCTACTTGTATCAACATAATGTATGTTTTAGGAATTGACGTTTCAAAGCATAACGGTAAGATCAACCACAGCCAGGCAGCTGCAGCCGGCGCAAAGTATGTATTCATTCGCTGCACAGTTGGAGACTACTACACAGATCCCCGCTTCGCCGAAAATTGGTACGGTTTCAAAGAAGCCGGCTTGCTGGTCAGCGCCTATATGGTACCCATGCCTACCGCCTGGAACGGTAGACCAATTCCATACAAGTACCAGGTAGATAAATTCTTAAATTGCTTCCAGGATCGCAAACCAGATATGCCCATCGCCATTGATGCCGAGGTAGATCATGGAAAAGATAAGACTTTCCTGACCGCTCTTTTCGAAGGCACTGGCCGGCTGCTGCAGGATTTCGGCGGCTTCCCTTATCCTTACATCTACACTAGAAAAACCTGGTGGGATCTCCACATCAACGCAGCCAGCTTTTGGAAGAATTATCCTTTGTGGGTTGCCCACTACACCAACGCAGCCCAACCCTGGCTGCCCAGGGATTGGCCGGTACGTCCCAATCGGGAACATCCTGGTCCGGATGGCAGTACAGCAGCAAAGGGAGCGGATCATTTTTCGGAACAGATGAAGATTTTATAGATATGAACAGGATGCAGACAGAAGATTTCCGGAGGTATCAAGGCGCAGGATCCCGAACAGAGATATTTTTTCCGCTCGTATTCAAATAGGTCTTGATGTTTACACGGGAGTTTTAGCGAGGCAATCATGACAACTTACTACAGAATAGACCTGAGAACTTTATGCCGGCGCCGGCTGGGTGATTTGACCACACCCTACAAATGGTCAGATGAACAGATAAACCAGTTTATCAACGATGCCATTGCCGACTACTCCATGCACTTCCCCAGGGTCCAGACACAAACAATCAGCTGCAGTGACGATACCAGGGAATATTATTGTCCACCTATTTCTTGACGCCGATTAGTGTTGAATATCCCACCGGCGAAGATCCCCCGGTATATCTAAATTTAGGGAGAAAACACATCCCGATTTCTGGCAAAAGAATGGATACTACTCCATCGAACAGGAGAAAGGGGAGGATGATGCTGACTTGCTTTACATCTCCGAGAAACCATCAGACGGAGAAAGCATTGAAGTTACCTTCAACGCCTACCATGCCTACCTGGATGACGATGATACCGACGAGCTGACAGTACCAGAGGAACATCTTGAGCTCATAATACTTTACGTCAGATGGGCTTGCTTCCAGGAGCTTGCCACATCCGAAAGCGCCAGCCCCGACCCAACCTCCAATATGTCATCCACACTTGAATTAAACGCCACCCGCGCCGGGGAAACCTACCGTAAAATGCTCTCCACTTATAAAGAAACCGAATCCAATTCCGCCTCAGCAAAATGGGAAATGGATAGGTTCAACAGGAATCTATTAAATTGCACAAAAATCCTGTAGTAACTGTTAATCCAATTTTCAAAATTGATAATCACCGCTTTACCAGCGGCAGGTTGATTTCGTAGGGTGGTTCCAGGGCAAAGTTAAGCGGTCACGTTGTCTCACCGTTAATCGATGGCTGGCAGTCACCTTTCCCGCTGCACGCGCCGCCCCAGCCGAGAATATAGAACCTTCATCAGGGACTGCCGCCAGTGTGATAGCGGTACCCTCCTTCAGGTAGTCCTGGCAGGTATCCCCGCAGTCGATTCCGCCGGTGAACTGGTAACCCTGCCGCTGCCTGCGCCGGTCCTGCTCACGGTCAGATAGAAATATCCGCTGGCTTCGTATGCCCCCATATCAACAACCGCATTCCCATCTCCATCGTGATCCTTGAAGCGTTCTTCTCCATCCAGGTCAGTCTGAACACCGGTATTCTCAGTATACTAATTATACCAGTTTCTATTGCCGGGGAACCATCTCCCAGACGCAGGTTGCCATCCGTAGTTGGGGCTGAAACAGGGGAAACGGGATCGATAAAGAACGGGTTCTTGTCGATATTGCCGCCGCCGTCCTTAAACTGGGGGCTGTCGATCCAAACACCGCTCCCACTGGCGCCAGCACCCTGAACCAGGCTGTTCGATAAAGCAACCGTGGCGGTCATGTTGTAGATGGTGGCGAGATGGTCCCGGTACCGTTCGTCCATGTTATCCCACATGATGCTGTTGAATACATTAGTTTTACATATCCCTGTGGAGCATTTAACATGTAAATCGCCCCGCCAAATCCATCTGCCGAGTTTCCGGAGAAAGTCACGTTAGTCATTTCTGGCTGACTAATTCTCCATCTGTTCCTAAGTTATACATCGCTCCGCCATCGTCGTCGGCAAAATTTCCTGAGAATTTGACATTTACCATTCTGGGGTTGCTTTTACCGTTATTAATCCTGGGTTTAACATAGCCCCTCCGTCATAATCCACGGTAAAGTTTCCGGAGAAAGTAACATCGGTCAATTCTGGGCTGCTTTCACCCTTAAAGCCGTTCGTTGTACATCGCGCCACCATCATCGGCAAAATTTCCGTTGAAGGTCACTTCAGTAAGTTTGGGGTTGCTTTTTTCTGGATAACCATCGTTGTATATTGCCCCACCATAATCATTGGCCGAGTTGTTGTCGAAGTTCACTTTGGTCAGGTGCGGGCTGCTTTCGCCACCTTCTCCCTTGTTAGCCATAGCTCCGCCGCTACCAGCAGAATTTCTGGAGAAAACTACATTGCTGAATACCGGGCTGACTCCCAGGTTGAAGGCACCTCCCCCCTCACCATCATTTGCTGTGCAGTTGAATATAATCGAATTGGTCAGAAGTCATGACGCTGTTGGTCCAGATTCCCCCACCGTTCCCATTAAGGGAAACGGAATCGGCAAATCCTCTAACCATGTAAAGGCTGTCCAGCTTGACATCTGTGGTGCCAGAAATCACAGCCACACGCCCGGATTTAGCAGAATCCAGTGTGGTGGTGTAGGTATCCGGGTCCGGGTCCAATGACCAGTCACTTATCGGTATGCCCACCCTCCAGGGTCAGGCTCTTGGAAATGTAAACCGTTTGGATAAGTCCCGCGCGTGTTTCCACCCCAACGCATTCTCCAGCAAGAAGCAGAACGTCCCCCAGGGAAGCCTCATCGACGGCTTGCTGGACTGCAAAGGCATCCGGGCTGCTGTATTCCTTCGAGTTGTTCTTGTTTTAACAAAACAGCGGTCAGGTGGTGAGGGTGCGTCACTATGCCGGGCAGCGACCGGATGTGGCTGCCAACCAGGGTAAAGCCAAAGCCAAAACCAGACCAGTGGTGAATGTCAAAAACAAAACATAGAAATTTCGATTGAATTTATGATGAGACATGTTGTATCCCTCCAGTAACGGCAACCCCAGCTTCGCTCCGAAGGTGCCGTATTGAACCAATACCCCGCGGCGAAGGTTATGTGATGATTATAACTTGATCACATCATATCTGTAAATGGTGGGTTGTTACAAAACTATAAAGTGTCATTCCCATTATTTTCGTCAGGTGGACCTGCTTCCAGGAACTTGCCACAAGCGAAAGCGCCAGCCCCGACCCAGCTACCAATATGTCATCCACACTTGAATTAAACGCCACCCGCGCCGGGGAAACTACCGTAATACGCTCAGTTCATACAAAAAAAACCGTATCAAATTCCGCAAAAGCAGAATGGAAAATGGATGACTACCATAGAATATACTGAGCATTTTTGGTTAAATAACAAGATGAATAAGGTTCTTTTAGTACTGACATTATTATTTCTTTTTTCAGGTTGTGCACAAAATCCTGCCATAGTTCAAATCATTCAGATATTGGATGAATCCAATAATTCTCCGATTGAAGAAGTAGATATTTCTATCAGTTCGGCGGAAATTCCAGGTCGGGGTAAGGATGATCTTACCGATTGGGACTGAAGTATCCAATCAACATCCCAATCGAAGTCGGGCGATGCACTTATATTCGTATTGAAAAAGAAGGTTACAACGTTTGGGAGCAGACTTTTTGTCCCAGAGAACCAAAGCGTATTGATGTAGTGATTACGCTTTCTCCTGAAATTTCACCGGATGTTCCTCCAGTAAAACCTTTAAAAATTATCCCTACCATCGAACAGGAAACCTGAGCAAAGTAAAAGCCGCTGCCCGAATGTAAATTTACACAAGATTTGCAAATTCCCTCAATCGAAGGAGAGGCGCTACCGAGCAGCGACACTCATATTATGTCCTGACTATTGTCATTGATTAAATATTTTCGGCATATCTTTGCAGCAAATCTCGTCTGCAATAGGAAACTTTCGAATTTAGCAAATTATTTAGTTTTTTATGTTCAATTTTATTGGTTCACTACAATTAAAATTAGTACTTGTATCTATATCATTGTAATTCGACTTCTTTATTCCATTGATACGGACTTGATATTCATCGGCCCAACGATGAACTGAATAATCGTAGGATCTTTTTAAGTAACTCCACATATTTCTCAATAAACAAAACTAGTTTTTTATTGATAGTTATCATCTCGTTTTTACTTGATTAAATTTATCGAGTAACATGTTTTCTATATTTTCCAATATAAATAATGTGATTAGAAAACCACTCTTGAAGAATGAAACATACCAATTGGTTTTATTTCATTCTCAAAAAACTTAAAGCTAAAATTGGATTTTAAGAAATGTGTGAGAATTATAATAATACTTCCTTCAAATTTTTGATAATAGAAACTTCTCAACATTTCAAAATGTTTTATACTCATCTCAAGAACCGAATTTATAACATACTCAAATTCATACATCTCAGATTTTTTATTTTCATCCGGTGCAATCATTGAATGGATCAATCTGAAACAGAAGAGCAATTTGGTGAAGCAAAACTTGAGTAATATTCAAAGTGAGTTGTAATATATTTTAAATAACTAATACCCGCAGGAGTAATTTTTAGAATAATATTTGATAATCTATGTATAATTTCTTCTTTTTCTATTCTATCATCTTCGCTAATAGTGAATCCTGAATTTTCCATGATGTTGTCATATTTCAACATTAAATCTCGTTCTTCATCAAAATCCTCATTTCTTATAATTGATTTATTGTAGATTGAAAGCAACGGCACCCAATTTTTTTCGTATAAAGAAATCTCAGATATATTATTAAGTATTTCTTTATATGGATAAATATCTTTTAATCCCGTAGTACATTTAAATAGTGTGCACCTACCTAAATTACTTTCAGGATTAGAAGATGGATTTAATAAGTATCCACTAGATGAGTTTAATATATAATTTAGGATTATCCGTCTATGATGAAAGTATTTTCCATGTATTCGGTCGGGATCATAATTTGTTTCAACATGATCCTGCAAATATCCTTTTCCTTTGAGAAAATCTACTACGCCTTTTAGAAGAGTTCCCTAATTCCAAATTCATATTCTTCATTGTCAGTTTTAAGAGAATTGCTTATAGGTTGATGTTCAGATATATCCAATAATGAATTTGCTAATTTACGGTAATCTGCGTTAAATAAATCAACCAGAGCGGGTTCAACAAAATTTTCATCTCCGATAAAATCAAGCAAAATTTGACTTATTTTTTCAATATTAAATATCTTCTTTGAAAATTTCATTTATAAGTGTTAACCTTTTTTTATAATTTGTCTATAAAAATCTGGAGTAAAGTTTATTCTATATGGTACACAATTTATTATAGGTCCAAGATTATCGTCCATATGCGCATTAAGAAATTGCGCTGCTTGCATCTCGTAGACAAATAATAAATCGATATCGTTTTGCGAATTCTATTTTGGTTGGAAAAATGCTATCCATGCGGGATAGTTTTGCAGTTTGATATAGCGAATTTCTAAAAGCAGTTCTAAAGGAATGCAGCAAGGTAATCAATCCCTGTTGCATCCAAATTATCAAAATAAATTATCCGTTTTCCTTTTACATCATCAATTGGTGTTTTTAAAATCAACATAAAGAAAAGGATAAGAACATCAGACAAAGATAATTTTTCGCAGTCATATTTGTATTAATAAATTCTTCATTAAAGGCCCCCAACTTTTGTTTTAGAAATACATTGAATTAAAGAAGACTGAAAATCCTACGTAGATTTGTAGAGTTATTCTTTATTGCGTTAAACACTCAATTTGGATACCAATATCAAAATTTATAATCTCATCTCTAAGAATCCTGAATTGCAGGTTCAGGAAGATCCCTACTGTCTTCACTTCCATGAAAGTCTATATAATAATAGATCCATGCTAGGATTAGTATCAATTGAATAGTTCAAAAATGTTGTTTTTCCAATTCCGTTATATCCGGTTAATAATAAAATCCGATAAGAACGTACTTTTGAATTCATTCTTCTATACAATTCCATTGAAAGTGCTTCCGATATTCTCGTTGGAATGGAATAATTTATTCATAAAGAATTCTTTTGTAAATTAGATCCATCCTATATTATGGTTTCATCGTATGGACATGCCATTAAGATTTGTTGTATAGAAGGTTTATATTCAAGCAGAATTCTTCAATTGATTTTCGATATCATTTGACATATCATCCTCCAAAAATCTTCTATGCTATGGGCAATAATTTATTACCATCCCATTTGAATTTGAATCAAAAAGCCAACTGTAGCTATTGCTGCGAATATTGGTTAATTAATGCATAATTACCCATTTCCAATTCTCTTTTGAATTTTCTGGATTAACGACATCTGCAATGAAAGAAGCGGTAATAAAATATCTGTATTTTCGAATAATATCTTCTTCAATAGTTTGCTTGCTTTCTTTAGTTAGCGGGGATTTCACATTATACTTTTCTAACAATTTGATGACAAAATTTGTTTTTATCATATTCTTACAATAATCATTACCGGTTATGGAATTTTTTAGTTAATAGGTCTTTAGCTATTTTATATTCTTCACTCCATCTAAACTTTTAAAGGAGGTGTTTATAAAGGTAAAATATAAATATTCCAATAATTCGCTCGCTAACTTAATTTGATCATTATCTTCATGATTGATTTTTAGATATTCTAGCAATTCTTTCATTATTACCTCCCTTTCATTAGAATAAAATAATTTTGATCGGTTTTTTCATTATACTCTAATATTCCTATATAATGTTTAATTATTTTTGCTTTCATTTACTTAAGGGGTGTTTTTCTATCTACCCTTTCCTCAGAAGTGGATCGGTTTCGCTACCCTATCCTGTTCGGTCCAAAATCGCAGGACTAACAACGGCCTTATCTTCCTCAATCATTTCGTTCGTTTTCTTAATAAAACTTCCATAACAAATATCAAACATATGCCTCGTCACCTCCTCAGACGCCGTACTTCGCAATTCGTTCGACAGGGCAATACGCCAGACTTCGCTTCACTCATTATCCTGTTCCGCATCGTCCATTTGCCATGTCCAGTTACTCTGTCCGGCAACCTGTTTTTCGTCTAGCCTTTAAGTAACAGTCGAAAGACTAGAGACAGGTGGTAATGTGTATGAAACCAAGAACCCCCGTTGTTAATCAAACAACTGCGCCCTCTTGCCCCAACGCCGCTAAAGACAGCCACGGCGCGCGGGGACCCTGGGGCAAACTGCGCCCATCCCCAACGCGGCCAAAAACAGAACAACATCCTCAACACCACCGCGCCTGATCTCCGCTCCACACAGCACACAGCGTATAACGGTCAGCCAGAGCGCGGCTGGGTACACATCAAATAACTTCAAACTTTCTGTCTTTTCCCGCTTTTCGCAGCGTTGACGAAAGGTCTAATATCTCCAAAAACACCGCTTCACTCAACTTTCCATAGCCTGATTATTCGTAACCCAAACAAACTGATTCCAATTTGGGCACCGCTCGCCGGGCTTTCCCAGTATACCGCCGTTCCTCGCCCTTCGGGGGTCGCGGGGTGGATGCCGCTCGTGCGGGGGGCGGGTGCCCCTCGTGGGCGCGCCGGCGGGCAAGAGCTCCCCGCCGGTCGCTGCCCCTCGCGAAGCAGGCAGATCTATGCAGAGCTAAGTTTTCATATTGAGGATGCGAGCATCCTGAGCGAAGGAAGGCGCCCCCCGCTACGGCGCCACCACCCCAAACGCTCCCCCTCCCTCGGCTTCGCCGGGTCCCCCAGAGCGGGGGTTGGGTAAAAAGTTCTGTATTGTCATCCCCCGCTCTGTGGCTCCGGGCGGGGCATGCGGCGGACTGGGGATATTGCCCGGCGTTCGGTGCGTCGGGTGGGGCTTCGTGCTTCTTCTTCTCGTTCTTTTCTCTCGGAGGTGTCTCGTGTCTGCTGTTCCTGTCTGTCGTGTTTGCTGGTTCTCGCTCGTTGCCGTCGTCTGTTTGTTCGCTTGTTTCCCGTGTTGTTCGTGCTGTTCTTGGCGCGGGGTTCTCCGTGTCTGTCGGTTGTGCTTCGGGGGGTGACGCCTTCGTTCTCCGTTCGTTCCTCGCCTCTGGTGTTTCGGGTTCTCGTTTGTCCGTGTTTGCTGTGGGGGGTTCGTCTGGTGCGGGCTTCTGGCGTTGTTCGGCGTTTGCGTTGGTTCGTCGGGCTGCTTCTGCTGGTGCTCGTGTCGTCTGGTGGGCGGGTGGTGGTCGTTCCGTTCCTCTGCGTTCTCGTCTTTGGCGCCGTTCTCGTTGTTGCGTTCGCTCTGGCGGTTCGGTTGCTTCTCGTGGTGGGCGCGCTGCTTTTGTTGCTTTCGTTTCGGGCGGTCGTTCGGTTTCGCCGGGTTCGTGGGGTTCTGCCCGTTTGGCTTGTCGTCGGGTTTGTCTGTCGTTGTCTTTCCGGTGGGTTGTTCCGTTTCTTGCTTTCCTTCGCTTGGTTCGGGTTCGTGGGTTGTTGCCGGTTCGGGGGTTTGGGCGTCCGGCTTTCGCTGGGTTCCTTCTTAGCTCTTGCCGGGTTGGTGTGGTCTTCTCGCCAACCCGTTTTTTTTACATCTTGCCTTTATCTACGTCTCGCTTTAGATTAATACATGAAATAGTAATAGATACCCTCGCCAGCCCTTCTTATTATATTATTTCTCCATTCCTTTTTCCTTGTACACCCCGTTCCCTTCATCCCAATTTTATGTTCGATGAAACCCGCTTGACTCTGTGTGGGGCATGTCTAGAATTGGACACATTTCGGCATTCTGTTATTTTATTTTTCTCCAGCTTCTTCACATTCGCACATCGCCGGTAATTGTCTGCCCTTCCACCAAAGTGCATACAACAAATCGTCACGAACCACAATAGATCAATCTGGATTATTTCCTTTGAATTTCATTCACCTGGTTATTTTGTTGTCCATACCATTTGATGGTCTATCCTTTTAATCACCCCTCGGTCTGGCAATCATCGATATTGGTAAAGTTCCAGCGCAAGTATAACGCCCGACCAGAAGAAGTAAAGCCGGAGTATCGGTCGGCGTGACGGCTGGAATGCGCCGACCTGCACTGCTGAACGCCGGCTTCTGCTATGAAAATTCACCTGGCTGGCGCCGGGGCGTGGCGGTTTGCCGTGCCGCCCCTCAGTGAATTTTCATGCAGGCTTCCAGCTACTTCTTCTGCTACGGGCATTGCGCTTTTAACAGAACTTTACCAAATATATATCGATGCTTGCTAACCATAGACCGGGGGTGGTAGATAAATATCGACCCTCTTAGGATGGACCCGGTCAACACTTGGGACCCGGCTGAAATTTGTCATAGGAAATGGTAGATCCCGGGGGAGGATTGTTAATAAGGATTCTGATAAATCCGAGCGGCGGATGGGGATACGCAGCGCCGTCTTTCCTGATCTATTAGCTCCCAGGGCTCAGCGGTCTTCTTTGCTTATAAACGTTCGTATCTTGAACGTGTCACATTCGCACTCACGCCGTATCGTCTATACCTTGGCTCCGGAGTGCAACCCGGGATCATCGGCTCGTTAAGAGTTGGTGATCCTGGGCTTTTTATTTATACATTCGTTTCTATTCGTTCTTCTAGGAGGCTCAAAATGTATTCAGTAGTTGTAACTTTTCCTGTCCCGGGTAACTCATTCGTATACGAAGATACCTCTGTTATCAACACATACGACACCTATGCATCAGCCAATGCCGTCGCTCAGGATCTCGCAGAGGATGCCTATTACCAGGGTACCAGAGAACGCGTCTCTATTATTGGCCCGGATGGCACTGTTCCAATATCCTATTAGACGGTTTGTCTGCTAAGCCCCGGTCTTTAGACTGGGGATTTTTTTTATGGAGGCTTGTTATGAACGAAGATTTTCCTTATACCCGTGTCGATCTCTTTGAAATGCCCGCCGGTGGTGTGCGCGTCTATTGGTATCTCCGCGGATGGGAGAGAGTGCTTAATACCCCTCCAGCTACCAACCACATCAATCCCAACAAATCTCTCTCAGACATGATCGACTGGTTGGATGAAAATGGCTGGTCCGTTCGAACCTGGCCAAAAGGTGCCCGCGGCTTTCTTGGCAGCCCTCACCCCATCCGCACTCGATATGAGATCAAGAAGAAGCGTTCCCACTTAGAACGTTTTCCTCCTCCAGAGTTGGAGGGGATCATCCACACGCTTGACTTCGCATTCGATTGCTAAGCAAAAATAATTCAATAGGAGGCATAAAATGTCCGTAGCAGTAGCAGTTAATAATCCTGTCAATTCTCTGTTCCAGGTTATTCACAATAAATTTGTCTCAGGTCTCTCACAGCAGAAAGCAGACTGGCTGGGCAAACGTCCTGATCGTGCGCTCGCTCTTGCCACTAAAGGTTCTGTTTTACCGACAGATGATCCGGATTTATTCAGAGTCTTTTCATCCGCTGACAATACTCGGATCTATCTTGTAAATCTGAAGGAGCGTACTTGCACCTGTCCTGACTTTACAAATAATAATTACGTTTGCAAGCACCGTATAGCTGCATACTATTATCGAGAAGCGTCAGCTGAACAGGTTGAAAAATTCCAGGAAGCTGATCATCCGGAAGTAGTAACAGAGGAGGATTTCCCATCCCTCAATCGCCAATTGGGAGGGATATTATGTTGTTTATGGTTGGCTTGAAATGGATGAAGGTGATGAAATTCTGGTTGAGATTTTAGACACAATGCCCGGGACCAATCTGGTTTATGTTCGGGCTTTTCCGGTTATCAATGATGAAGGTAAGCTCGAAGGTATTTTTCCTTTCCCGTCTCCTTATGACGATAACCCAGAAGTAAAAATCTATTCATCCGCTGAAGTCTCAAAAAATAAACTCAAGAATGTTCGTGTCTGTCAGAACGAATATCAATCAAACTATACAAAAAAGGAGATTTAAAATGACTAAACTAGGTTATTTGTATCGGAAATATTTGCGTGGTTCAGACCTGAACGGCAAAGAGCTCACCGTTGAAATTATAACTGTGAAGCCCGTCCAGGTTCAGCCGCACCCCTCAGTTCCATTGACAACCAAATACTGTCTCTGGGTCAGGGGTCTTCCCGAGGATTTTCCCAATGGGATCCTCTTCGGTCCGAAAGCCGAAAAACAGTTGGTTGATATTTTCGGCAATGTTGACATCGAT
Source organism: uncultured Chloroflexia bacterium (assembly GCA_963753725.1). Classification (GTDB taxonomy): domain Bacteria; phylum Chloroflexota; class Anaerolineae; order Anaerolineales; family UBA4823; genus CAVWDI01. The sequence goes on from CAVWDI010000053.1 coordinate 30,956, forward strand.
CAAATGGCTGGTAAGCCGATTATATCTATCCGTATAAAGTCTCAATCGCTGGTAAAACTTTGAACGCCATCGGTTTCAAGCCAGCCAGCGATAAGGTGGATCCAAATCAGAAATCGCCAGATCCCGATGTAGATCATCTCGAACTCGAGGATGAAATACCCTTCTAGGTGTTCCACTTAACCCAAAAAGCCCCGGTCTTCGGATCGGGGTTCTTTTTTAAGGAGTTAATCATGCCCTATTACATAAAACATTGCGCTCTACTTACTTTTGAAGTCTTCATCGTTGAAGCAATAAATTCAGTTGAAGCCGAGGGTAAAGATGGCAAATATCTTGGCTCGTTTGATGAGGATCAAGGCACTAATAAGTTGTTCGGTCCTTTTCAAACCGATGAGCAGGCTCTCGAATCAGTTGAAGCCTGGTGTCAATAAGGAGGACAATCATGCAATTTTGCGAAACCTGCATCGCTACATTTGGCTTAGAAAACGCCATGCCAGCGCGTGTCAAGACCAGATCCCTGCTGGATCCCAAAAGAGTTCGCTATCTTTGCGAGGAGCACGCATACAACCTTTACTTACGCTTCGGCTCAGACTTCATTCTCGATTGGCCTGATTGGGAAATTCACCGTCAGGAAATGATCAAACAGAACAGATAAGGAGAAAAATAATGAGTAACAAATGGCAAATTCCCTACAAAACGGAGGAAGAAGAAACCATTCTTCATACTTACTTTCTTGCCAGATCCTTGACCCTCGATACATTCACACATCTTTTTGATGCGTTTATTAATGCCGGCGGAAAGCAGTATCGCGAAGGTGAATATGTTGGTAACCAGCTCCGTTCCATTCATCGATCGCTTCAGCGCTGCGTTGTTGCTTTTTGCCTTGGTCTCATTGTTGGCATCTCAGATCAGCAGTATACCGATCCGCGCAATGAAACGGCTATCCAAACTGCCAGGGAGATAAAAGAAATGATTGAATCTGGCCAGCTTCCCCTTGGTCCCTATATCTAAACATTTTATCCAACCCATAGCCCCGGTCTTCGGATCGGGGTTTTTTATTTCTGGAGGTTTATCATGACATCCCAGTTATTACTTTCGTTCATCGAAGATGGTGATCATACACAGCGTCAGGTTGTTACACGCTGTCGGAATTTTGATCAGCTAATTTCCGAATCGAGAGTTATCCACGACAAGCTCAACCAGTATCTTCGGTGTAATCCTGAAGATCGTCCCGCAATTCACAGTCCTCAAAACGCATACCAGATCATTCAGCCCTTCCTCGAAAATCTTGATCATGAGGAGTTCTGGGTATGTGTTCTGGATCAGCGTAATAAGGTGTTCTCGTATTGTTGCTCTTTATCGCGGCACGGTGAATGTGCTCATGTAAGAGTCTGCGAAATCTTCCGCGTTGCGATTATCGAGAATGCTCCTTCGATAATCATCTTCCACAATCACCCCAGCGGAGATCCAACACCCAGCCCAGAAGATGTCACCTTGACTCGCAGTGTGATAGAGGCGAGCAAACTGCTCGATATCGAGCTTCTTGATCACATCGTTATTGGTTCTTCAGGCAGTTATGTCTCGCTCAAAGAACGCGGTTTAGGTTTCTAAAGGAGGTTAGAAATGAATAAAGCAAAATTTTCAAGTTCCGAGTTAAATAAAAGCATTAAGTCAAAAGTTAAATCACTTGCACAGCAGGTCGATTTAGCTGTAGTCTCAGAACAGATGCAGGAATATCTCAAAGCCTGCTCTAAATTCCATCAGTACAGCTATAACAACATTCTGCTTATTTGGATGTCCAACCCCAATGCCACCGCGGTAGCCGGCTATAAGCGCTGGCTTGAATTGAACCGTTATGTCAAGACGCGGCGAAAAGGGGATCCCCATTCTCGCGCCGTGTTTATATCGTGTGGACACTGAGGATCCGGATAATAAAACAAAGGAACTGCGCGGTTTCAGAGTTGTCTACGTTTTTGATATTAGTCAGACGGATGGCGAGCCGCTTCCCGAAACGCCCGATTGGAAAAGCCCTGAAAAGAACCAGGAGCTCAACGATATGTTGATCCAATTTGCCCAAAGTAAAGGGATAACGGTCTCTATCAAAAAGCAGTCTAATGGCGCCCAGGGTGTCAGCAAGGGGGGTGAAATAGAGCTCGATCCTTCAGCCGGCACCAAGACCCTGGTCCACGAAATCGCACATGAACTCATGCACCGCAATAAAGACCGCCCAGGTGACAATACCATTCGCGAGCTGGAGGCAGAATCAGTTGCCTTATGTGGTCTGCAGTCATTTTGGATTAGAAGTAAAAACCTCTCCCAATTATGTCTCACTCCACGGCGCGACCAGCGATCTGATCCTCTCCCATCTCGATCGCATCCGCACCACCGCTGCAGAAATAATCCAATCGGTAGAGCATATTTCTACCAATATCAATTGAGTTGTATATCTAATTTATCAATTTACAATCTCCAATTATCCACTGGTGAAGCCAGCATATGGTTTTTCTCCAGGTCAGCCTGCGCCAGCGAAAGGTAATTCTTCACCATTTCCATTGTAGAATGTCCGAGCATAATCTGCAGTGAAAACGGATCTCCACCATTGCGTAAATAACTGACCGCAAAAGTATGGCGGAACCGGTGAACATTAACACCAGCGATACCAGCTCGCCTCCCAATAACACGCAAAGCCTTCAAAAGTTGATCTCGGTTTATCGGTCTCCCATCCCTTGTGACAAAAAGCGGTTCATTCAAACGGGCATCTTTTCGTATCGCCAGGTATCGCCAAAATCCTTGTCCAGTTCGGGAAGAAATTGAGATCGTCCGT
>CAVWDI010000054.1:0-16295 GCA_963753725.1 uncultured Chloroflexia bacterium
ATTCAAGTAGTAGAGGAGGGTCCTATTTATATCAAAGTATAATGTTTATATTATCAACCAGTGAAAAACAGGCTGAAAAACCTGACCGCTGACTACACGGATTACATTAACAACTGACCACACGGTCACGTTCTGTAAGGTAACCATGTAGTCGAAAGGTAACACTTTTTGCCAACTGGGTTCACATCCGTGAGGTCGTGGGTTCGAGTCCCTCTTCGCCCATTTTATCAAACCTCGGCAGAGCACGGATACCCCAAAAACACTGACCGTGATCCCCGAGGTTCGAGGGGGAACGAAAAATCAACTCAACCGCGTACCGCACGGATTGTTCGACAATTCCGGTCCTTCCGGATCAAAAAAAGCCCTTTTTCGATTATCAGTACTGCTTTTGATATTATCGAAACTGGGGATTTCTACCGGAGGTATCACGGATGAATAACAAGTTCACTTTACTCCAACTATTGAAGGGTATTTGTCTAGCAGCAAATGCACGCCAACTCAGTGTCAATACACTGCGACGATTATCAAATTACTTTCCGTAAATTCTACAAATTTCCTGGATGATGATCGCCATATCAGAAATAACCTCAAAGCAGGTCGAAGCTTTTCTGGCATCTCAAAATGGAGTATCTAAAAAGACCCTTCTGAATTACCACATTGGTCTTATCTGCTCTATGGACCTGGGCTGTGAAAGAAGAATTGGTTCAGGAACATACTCTTCAGAAAGTTGATCGCCCAAAACCAGAGAAGAAAGATATCCGTCCATACTCTCATTCTGAAGTTAAAGCGCATGTTGGATGTCATCTCACATTCAAAACTTATATCAAGACCAGGAAAGCGGAATGCTCCCAATGCCCTTCCACACGTGGATCGCAATCGAGCCATGATTTATTCCTGCTTGATACAGGCATTCGTGCTTCCGAACTTGGGCAGTTGCGAATCCATCAATGTTGATGTTAGGAACAGCCGACAATTACAGTGATGGGGAAGGGTAGCAAGCAGCGCACAATTCCATTCTCTCCTCGACCGGTCAGGTCCTCTGGAGATATCTTGCTCAAGGAACGAAGATACAGCTGAGGAATTTCTTGTTCGTCACCAAATAAGACAGAATGCTACCTCGATCGCGCATACCTGAATAAAATTCTACGAACATTTGGGTGAACGAGCTGGCGTACATGGAGTAAATGTTCACCGGTTCCGTCATACCTTTGCCATAAATTACCTTCGAAATGGTGGAGATCCATATACACTCCAGATTATGCTTGGCCATTCAACAATGGAAATGGTCAAACGCTACCTCTCCATCGCCCAGGCAGACCTGGACAAAAATCACAAACTCGCCTCACCTGTTGACAACTGGCGATTGTAAAAGGATTTCAAATCACAAAAAGGCTGCCCGATGAATTGAGCAGCCTTTTTGTGCGTTATTTCAAATATTTTTACAGATCAATCATCTCAAACGTAACTCTGTTTTCATCAAAATAAGATCGATAATCTATCACAACATCCGCCAGCCATTTTCTTGCTCTTTGCTTATGATCTGTAAATTTTTCGATATTGTCTGAAAAGTATTTAGGATCATCCGTGTGGGTATCGATTAATTTTCTGACATTTTGATTCGCATGTAAAACTTGTACCTCCAAATACCCATCATCCAGAATAACGGTTCTATACATGACCTTTCCGCACCATAATCCTTACCTGTAACTTCAACTTCTATCTCCATTGCTGGGAGTTCTTCCAGGTCTTCACTTTCTAATATTGTCTCCTCAGGAATCTCAACAGGAAGATTCAATTCAATAAATTGCTGGAATGGTTTACGGATTTCATCAACTGCATTGTTGAAATCTTCATTGCTTATTTCTCGAATTACTGCATCATCGCCATATGAGAAACTGAGAAGAACCCTGTTGGCGAGTTTTTCAAATGCTTTGATAATTTTGGCTTCTTTAATTCTTGTGGATTTCCATTTTTCTCCAAATTCAAAAAAATCTTCAGCAATTATAGTGTCTGCATCTTGATCCTTTGAATACAGGAAATTGTGGATTCTTCTGAAATGAATCAGAAATGAGTCTTTAAAAGTCCTGGCCATATCCGGGCTCTCTTCTTTTGGATTACTAATTATTTCACCCAAAATCAGGAGCAGACGGAATTCATTTTCGATCTTTTCCAGAGATTTTGTTAAATCCTTGAACGATCTTTTCTTTCCTTCATCTGATTTCCATAGCTTACTTATTACATCACTCATTTAGTTATTCTCCTATAATCTGTAGCTTTCATTTGAATACTGGTAAATATTATATATCACCCCATGTACTATTTTTAGGGAAATTCCAATAATATATTGACACAGAACATACGTTCTATCTATAATCCAATAAAACAATATAAAAGGAGTTTTCCCCATGCCCACCGATTACCTCCAGCGCATCGTCAACCTCGAACGTCGCGACTACGACACCATCAAGCAGGTCGCCCAGGACAAAGGACTTGGCGGTAAAGGCTTCTCTGCCGCCCTGCGTCTTATCATCCGCGAATGGCAGGAACTAAAATCCAGGCTCACTTATCCAAATCCGTAGTCAAAAAGCCTCTCTTTTTTGTGTTTCCTTACACATCTTCTCTTCCGCGCAGCGTCCCGGGCTTTCCGCGGGACACCCTCGGGGCGGATTCCTGGAGCCTCCCCAAAATCCGCCCCACTCCTTCTCTCCAGGAGCACATCTCCCAAACTCAAGAATGGTCCAAAGCCTTCAACCTCTGGCTCGAATCCCACCCCTCACCCAACACCCAACGCTCCTACCGCAAGTCCTGGGAACTCTTCCTCGGCTTCACCCACAAAAAACCCTGGCAGATTTCCAAATCCGACATCGCCTCCTGGGTCTCCGATCTCCGTTCGCAGCATCTCTCCCCCGAAACCATCAACCTCCGTTTGGCAGCGCTCTCTTCCTTCTACACCTACATAACCCAAACCTACACCCATCTCTCTCCCGAAGGCACCGAGCAGCCCCTCTACCACTACAATCCCGTCAAAGCCGTCCCGCGCCCCAAGATAAATCCCTATGGCAAAGCCCGCTGCCTCACCATCGACCAGGCGCACGCCTTCCTCCATTCCATCCCACTCTGGACCCTCCAGGGCAAGCGCGACTACGCTCTCTTCCTCGCATACCTGGCTACCGGCCGGCGCAATTCTGAAATACGGTTACTCCGCAGGGGTGATTTTGAACAGCAAGAACTCTGGCTTGGTCTTTTATCGATGGCGCGGCAAAGGCAGCCAACGCCAGGATTATTGTCCTCCTCCAGTTTGGTCCGCAATTTGATTTGAAGTCTCGTCTCGATTCCATATCCCCCACCGATTTTATCTTCATTTCCCTAAACAACAATGCTCGTTACCTCCCTAATGTCCCGATCTCAGAAACATCCCAATCCCCTCTCTCCTCCCAGATGGCTTGCCGTCTCCTGAAAAAATATCTCCGTCGCGCAGGCATAGATCCCTCACGCATCACAGTCCACTCCCTCCGTCACACTGCTGCACTCCTCAGAAAAGAAACCGGCGACGACCTTCATACTATTTCCTTTTTCCTCGGCCATTCCAATCTTTCAATAACCCAGATTTATCTCCATAAAATCGAAAACCACCAGGATGCTTCCTGGTTAAAGGTTGAATTTCTTTTAGGTCTTTCCTGAGCATTTGGTTTTGATCCCATCCAAATCAAAGTCGATTTCCGGAGCTTGTCCCGAGCCGCGAAGCGTCCCGAGTGAAATCGAGGGATCTAGAGAAGGACCTGCGAATGATTTTACGAAGGATCACACTGCCGCTCTCTGGAGTTTATCCTGTTCCCGCTGCATCCCGTCGCGCAGCATCTCTTTAGAGGTTCTTCCCAATAATCAGTGGTAAAAAAGTCACTTCCGGAACGTATATCCCTGAAGGGATTGCTTCTATTTAAACTCTTGAAATCGTCTCCAAGAAGAGTCAAGTAATGCTGGAGTTACCTATTTTGGTTGAGTATATATAGGTTAAATGAACAGTATGAGCGGTAGGTGACCTGCTTCTGGCGTTGTCAAATCAATATCCGTGGGAGTATGGACAGGCAGTTCTTCACCTTCACTATCTTTTCCCCACTGAATATTGTCATTATATATTTGTGATTGATGTCATATTCCAATTTGCGAATATATGGTAATATATATTCAAAACTATGAATATTTCAAATCGGAAAAGGATTAGTAACATACTTGAAAACATCAGCAAACCGGCAAGAATTGAAATCCTTCTGGCTATCGGGGATGACGAGGTTTGTGTTTGCCACCTTGAAGCCATTCTCGGTTATCGCCAAGCTTATATATCTCAACATCTCATGGCTTTGCGGGAGGCCGGCGTATTGGTAACAAGGCGTGAAGGGCGTTTCATATTTTATAGTCTGCATGACATACGTATGCTGCAATTGATTCAAGATGCAGGCCATATAGCTGGTATTTCTGATGATGTTTTAAAGGACATGGTTAAATCAGAAAAGATTTCTTCATGCATTTGTCCCAGTTGTGACCCGACTGTTCAAATTGAACAATTTGCTGATCAATCATCCACGCCCTGAAGGTTGGAGGTTGTAGTGAAAACCACAAAGGTGCTTTTCCTATGCACAGGGAATTCAGTGCGCAGTCAAATGGCAGAGGCGTTTTTACGAAAATATGCTGGGGATCGGTTTACCGCCTTCAGCGCTGGTTTAAACCCAAGTGTCATCAATCCTTATACGTACAGGGTAATGGAAGAAATGGGTTTGAATTTGGAGGGGCAATGGTCAAAAAATGTCAACTATCTTGGAAAAGCGACTTTCGATTATGTAATCACCGTTTGTGCGCATGCGGAAGAAAATTGTCCAGCAGTATTTCTCGGGATGGGGAAACATGAACATTGGAATTTCGATGATCCAGCTGCATTTGAAGGGGATGATGAAAATATATTGAGTAAATTTCGTGAAGTTCGTGATCAAATAGATACAAAAATTCAGGTATGGATAACAGAATTAAATAATCATAAACAATAAAATTAGGTTGAAATAAAAATATTGGAGGAAAATCATGCTGACAATAAAGATCCTTGGACCCGGTTGTCCTAACTGCCATAAAGTAGAGGAAAATGCCCGTAAAGCTGTCGACATATATGGGCGTTCAAGCTGAGTTTACAAAAATCAGCGATTATCAAGAAATCCAAAAATACCAGATTCTGGGAACACCAGGCTTGGTTATCAATGAAAAGGTTGTTTGCGCAGGAAGGATTCCAGAGGAGTCAGAGATTATGACATGGCTGGCGGATGCACTACTTGAAGAGGACTAAGATAACCATCAATTCAATAAAGATCTGCTAAGGATCTTAGCGATTAATAAGGATTAAAAAATGACGGAATATCTCGAAACAACAGTTGATAAATTTATTTTTCGAGTGGCCAAAGATTGTTTTTACAACAGCGAAGGTGTATGGGCGAGACTTGAAGGTGATCGGGTAAAAATTGGTCTCTCCGATTTTGTGCAGCAGCGCAGTGGTGATGTCGCTTTTGCAGAGGTCAACCCGAAGGGAACAAGGTAAATTTTGATGATGAAATTGCAGTGATCGAGACCATCAAAGGTGGACATCAGTTTTTCATCCCCTGTTGCCGGAACGGATTGTAGAAGTGAACCCGGCCATGGATGAAGCCCCAGAGGTGATCAATGAAGACCCATACGGTGAAGGGTGGCTGGCTGTTATCAAACCTGACGACTGGGAATTTGACAGGCAGCGTTTATTCGACCGCACCGCAATATTTCTCCCGCATGAAGGAGAGGCGGAAGAGGAGGTCGCAAAAGGGCATGAATAAGGCAATAAAAGTCAATAATAAACAGAAAGTTGTGATCGTGCCGTGCAGCGGTATTGGCAAAACCTACGGCACCGTCAGCCGTGAAGCGGCATATGAGGTGGTTGAGAATGTGCGTCCGGGTCAAACACATCTTGTCGCATTATCTTTGCTAGTTTTAGGAGATGAAAACTCAAGAGAATTGGTTGTCGCAGAACCCGGCAGTGACCATTGACGGTTGTAAACTTGCCTGCGCGACCAAGATGGTGGAGGAAAGCGGCGGGACGGTGGCGAAAGATTTCGCTGTTCTGGATGTATACCGAAAACACCGCCAATTTAAACCAAAAGGCATCGCCGAATTAAATGAAGGTGGAGATAAAATTGGCCCAGTGCTTGCAGAAGAAGTGGCTGAGGTGGTGGACAGCCTGGATATTAATACCCAAATGATAGGGAACAGAAGGAGGCAGCAATGGTTGACCTTCCGAAAAAGAAAGTGGGCATTGTAGCTTGCTCTGGCGAGGAGCTGCCCGAAGGGACGATTACACGCCTGGCAGCGCTTAAGGGTGCTGGAGCAATTGCGTCCGGCCGATACTGTAACGATTTGTTTGCCTCTCTTCCTGGCGGGCGGTGAAGGGGACCGGGCTTTTGCAAAATTTTATCCGACCATAGCTGTAGATGGTTGTGAACTCCGGTGTGCAGCTAGGGCTACAGAAAAATATTCCGGGTATACCAGCAGCCAGCATCGTTGTATCAGATTTGGTTCAGGAAAAGGGGATCGGGCGTCCTTCAGGACTGCGCAAGTTAGACCAGGCTGGAATAGAGGCAGTGGAACGCGACTGCAGAGCGAATGGCATTTTTGGTGGACGAGCTACTGGGAAAACATTGGAGCCGATTCGAAGGCGAGTTCATTGGGTCTAGCAGAAATCCCTCAACTCCAGATGGAGACCGAAGCTACCTGCGCCTGCGCTTCACTGGCATTCCGATGCAGAAAGTGGAGATCGACGGGCAGGAAGTAACTTTGATCGGTCTACCGCTTATTTTCCAGCAGTTCCAGGAAGACGGCAAACAGCCTTCAGATGCAACAAAGCAAGAATTGTTGGAGACAGTGAAAAGTCTATAACCCGGTTCCGGCTGGGGCAGAAAAAACTTATGCTGAAATCCATTCTGCATGAATATACCATCTTTTGCAATGGAAAGGAGACATAACAATGAGCCGCACTGCTGTTTACAATACAACTGTTACCTGGAAAGGCGAACATAGGGGCCATTTGGTTATGGGCAATGGTCCACAGATGGACTTCTCTGCTCCTCCTGATGCTGAAGGACATGCGGATGTATTTACTCCCGAAGATGCATTCGTGGCATCCGCCAATACTTGCATCATGTTGATGTTCATCTGGGCAGCTGAGCGTTTTAAACTCGATTTGCGCTCCTATGAATGCAGGGCGGAAGGCACCAAACTGATTGAATTAGACCGCACCGAAATATTCACGCACCTGCATTTCTGGCCCGTGATACGCGTCGGTGCAGATGGCGACGACCCCAAAAAGGTAGAAAAGCGCGCCAGGCGTGCAATGCAGTCAGCCCAAAAGTACAGCTTGGTCGCGAATTCGGTTAAATCGGAAATTATTGTCGAGCCACAATTTGAAATCGTGGAGTAGAGTGCATTAGTTTACCCTTCTATACGGGTTTTTTTGTTGCAATATATTCGCGATCGCGAATATATTTTAACTTCGCTCGAAATGAGGCATTACCCGATATTGAAAGAACCATTAAATGACCAGATCAACAAATTTAAAGATAAACGGCATGAACGAACATGCGTGTTCGGATTTGAAAGGAGTAATTAACGATGCCTTTTTACACTTACATTTGTCAAGAATGCGACAGTTATTTTGAATCTTTCGCCTCCATCCAGAAGAAGGAGTCTGGTTGGAAACCCATTTGCCCAAAGTGTGGCAGCACAAAAACCTGCCAAATATTTGCGGCAGTTGCTGTTTCTACTGGTTCAAAACGTTCCTATCCAACTGGCGGCTGTTGTGGGTCAAGGAAAGGAGCTGGTCGATGAACAAACCTCCTCCTGGAAGTGGATCATGTTGTAATCCGAACGCTGCTGGTCTGAGCTATATCAAAATTGGATCCGAGCAACGAGTTATCGGAATGATGAACCTGGATTATATATTCTTTCAATTATTCGAGTTAGACCGTAAGCCAGAGGATGCGACAGATAAAGAATTGGTAGGTATGGCACGAAAGTTCAACTATATCCAAACACACCCAGATATCGAAGGCGCCTTCGCTTCGGCGCTGAGAAAAGCGTATACAACTTATTACTTACAGCGAGCAAAAGAATAAAAGTTTGCAAATAAATGTTTGCAGCATGATCCAGAAGGAATGAACGCTTATGAATAAAAGAGAATATAAAAGGCGTGCGAAGTTGTTCAAAGCCCTCGCCCACCCGGTACGGCTCCAAATCCTTGCAAGTCTTTCTAAAGGTCCAATCTGTGTGTGCGAGCTGATGCCCCATCTCGACCAGCGCCAGGCATATATCTCACAGCAGTTGTCGATATTGCGAAAAGCGCGCCTGGTTCATGCAGAGCGGTTTGGAAAACGTATCCAGTATGAACTTGTTCCAACCGTTTTACAAGACGCGTTGGAAAGCACCTTGGAAGAATTTATCCGGGAAGCTGAAAATCCGGCTTCCATGCATTCAGATTTGCAAACAAACTTCGAAGAATATGCAAGTTGAGAAATCTAATTTTTTATGAAAAGATCTGTGTGCTTTCGACATAAAAGCTGCTGTTTGTGCATGGGTGAGTGCGCTCCCTGGTCCAAACGTCCGCCTCCAAAATCGGCTCCTTTTAACATGTAATTTTTACCGATACAAACAAACGCACGAAGTATAAGGAGCTAAAAACCATGAACACTTATATCATAATGGTAGTTGGTCTGGGAATTCTGGCAGTTGTGTCTGGGATGCTTGGATTGGGAGTTGCTTTTGCCGCTGTTCCTTTCCTATCCCTGTTTCTACCCGATTTTGTCAACATGGTACAGCCGCTCACGCTGCTGTTGAACGGGATGACGGCATTATTTGCCACCATTGGTTTTGCGCGCAGCGGCTTTGTGATTTGGAGCAAAGCCATCCCTCTGGCAGTTGTCACAACCATTTCCGCGCCGGTGGGCGCCTGGCTGGCACACTACATCCCACAGACTTACATCCTGGCGGTTTACTTTATCGCGGTGTTGTTCCTGGCGTACACCCTGTTTCGCCCGGTCAAAGCAAAGGAGGGAGCCCAGGAAAATTATTACCTGGCGCTTATCCTTGCAGTTCCAATCTCGATCTTGGCTGGTTTTTTGGGCATCGGCCCCGGTTTTTTATTGATGCCAACCCTGATTTTGCTCGGTTTTGCTCCAAAATTCGCTGCCGGTATCAACGCTTTCGCAGTCACCCCGCCCTCCTTCTCAGCCCTAATCCCCCATTTGGAAACAGCTATATGGAATGTTCCGCTGACCATCAGTCTTGTCTTGGTTGGTTCTCTGGGCGCTTTTGCTGGGGCGCGCCTCACCAGCCTGTATGTGCCCCCAAACCGGTTAAGCAGCTTTTCGGAATTTTAATCGTAGTCATGACAGGTTACAAACTTGTCACGATGATTTTATAAAACAGGAGTTAATTAATGAATAATTATGTTGAAATGCGCAAATATCTGGATGAAAGGCTTGTGCAGCTCGGGTCAGAAATCCCCATGCAGATGGGCGGTTTTGCCAGGCTGCACAAGAAAGCCGTCGCCGACGGCGCTTTGAGCCGCAAAGTTAAGGAGATGATGGCGTTAGCCATCAGCATCTCCGTGGGCTGCAAGGGCTGCATAGCCTACCACACCCACGACGCCGTGCAAGCGGGCGCTACCAGGGAAGAACTTCTTGAAACGATCGGTGTTGGGGTCATGATGGCCGGCGGTCCAGGCTCAATCTACGCCGTGCATGCCCTCGATGCAGTTGAGCAGTTTTTGCAGGAAAATGTCTCCGAGAACTAAGTCAAGGGAGCCTTCGATCCTGGGGGCTCCCAAGATTTAGGTTTTCCTTATCTCCCTTTTTTACATACGCTTGAATGATGAACCGGTGAAAATTGCACTAGTCTCGGACGATGGCCTGACCATAAGTCACAGCTTTGACAGAGCGAAGTTTTATATCGTCATTTGCCTGGAAGATAACAAGGTCGTGGCTCGTGAGCAACGCCAAAGAATCTGGTTTGACCTATTCACAGTGAAACATAACAATGAACAGAAATCATCCATTGAGACTCATCATCCAAATTCCAGGAAATACCCAAGTGGGAAGTATTATCACCTGCTGGCTGCCATTGCTGACTGCAACCTTCTCTTGGCGCAGGGAATGAGATCTGGAGCATATTACCAAGCCCTGCAGGTTGGTATCCGCCCTATCATTACAGATATTTCGATGATCGATGATGCTTTGCTAGCAGTAATGGATGGCAGTATTATCGACCATAAAGGCAAACTGCGCTGAGGAATACTGAAAATGATGACCATCAATATTATCTTTCGAATCAGCTTATTCCTAGTGGGTGCCTTAATGCCGATGAGCCCGGGGACTAACTTTGACCCTGTTTGGGTGGAGGGGATCGGCTGCTTAAGCTTTCATGGCAGGCAGGGTGAAGCAACCCCTTTTCCCCCTAATGAGCAGAAAGTTGTGAGAATCGTGATGTTCTGGATGAACGGCTGCCCGCACTGCCATGAGGTGCTGGACAACGTGCTGCCACCCCTTCAGGAAAAATACGGTGAAAAGCTCGAAATTAAGTTGATCGAGCTTGTGGGAGCTGAAGAAGTGGATGCCCTATACAAGCTTGCTGAAAACCGGGGTATTCCAAAAGATAAGGTCGGCGATTCCTTTTCTGGTGATCGGAGAAGATACGCTTATCGGCTCCCAGCAAATCCCAGCTGAGCTTCCCGGCTTGATCGAAGAGTACCTGAAATCGGGAGGCGTCGATTGGCCGGAAATCCCAGGGGTCAAACTGGAGTTAAAGGATGCGACGCCCACTCCATCTATAGAGCAATTTCAACACACTTCCACTTCGAGCGTGGGCTCTTCAGATAGGATTGCCCATGCGGTCCTGTTCAGTACGCCGGGGTGTCACGAGTGCGATCTTATTTTTAGGCAGGCAGTCGTCCCAATGCGTGAGAAATACGGAGATAAATTTGAATTACAGACCATCGATATCGTCACTTCACAGGACGTCGAATACCTGTACAAATCTGCAGCTGTCTACAACCTCCAGGTTGAACAGGTTGAACTGCCGTTATTGATCATTGGAGATTTTGCCCTCATTGGAGAAAAGATCATTAGCGATCTGCCGGGCATGATCGAAGAGTATCTGTCTGCCGGTGGTGTGGCTTATCCACAAATACCAGAACTCGCCAGCATCCAAACACCCCAGGTTAACTCCTCATCTGCAGCAGCACCTTCTCCAGAGCCAACTGCTGTTCCCACAGAATCAGCTGAAAATGCGCTCACGACAACCAACACGCCAAACGGGTTCTTCCTGGCAATTTTAGTGATGCTGGGAATGGTTTTTATACTGGTTTTCACTGGGTTTTATTTTATCCGGCTGGTCTTAAACCGCTCGCTGTCAGTCCCGTATGTTATCCGGCGGTTTGAATGGTTGATCCCGATCCTGGCCTTGGTTGGAATCGCTGTCTCAGGTTATCTGGCATATGTGGAGACCCAATCTGTGCCCGCCGCATGCGGTCCGGTTGGCGACTGCAACGCTGTTCAAAACAGTCCATATGCGCGCTTATTTGGGCTGCTGCCGGTGGGTGTATTAGGTTTAATAAGTTTTTTCATAATCCTAGTGTTGTGGGTTTTCCAACGTAAGACTAACGGAAATTCAGCAGCCTTGGCAGGTACAGCCCTGTTTATTATCGCTTTCGGCGGTACGCTTTTCTCGCTGTACCTGACCTACCTTGAACCGTTTGTGATCCAGGCGGTGTGTATCTGGTGCCTGACCTCGGCGGTGACCATTACGTTGATCCTTTTACTGAGCCTGACACCAGCCTGGCGTTATTTTAAAAACTGGAGGACCGTTTGACACACAAATCACGAAACAGAAAAAGAGACCCATCAGTTCTCAAAATCTTGTTCGTCCTCTGCTTGGTGATCGCGGCGGCCGCCATCCTTGTCGTGAAGAACCAGCCTGAGGCAAGGGCGACAACCGCTGAATTGCCCGCAGAATTGCTGAACACCGCCATTCAAAATAAGCAGCCCGTTCTGGCTTTTTTTCACTCGAACAATTGCGATTCATGTATACAAATGGTGGCAATTGTTGATCAGGTCTACCCTGAGTTCTCCGATTGATCCTTCTGGTGGATGTGAATGTCTATGATAGACAAAACCAACCGCTGCTTAACAGGTTGGTCTTAAGTTCATACCGACATTATATTTTTATGATATTACCGGCAAACGCCACACCCACATAGGCACTATGGATGCCGATCAGCTGCGCCAGACACTGAACGGTTTACGCGGGGACATTAATCATGCTAATCGATGAAAGTATTTTGCAAGCTGGTTCCATACTTGCCTTTCCCCTGGTCTTCCTTGGTGGGGTGGCGACCAGTCTCGGACCTTGCAACCTGGCGACGATCCCTTTGATTGTCGGCTATATTGGCGGGGCGAAGGAACTTACTCAGGGCGTTCATTCGCAATCTCATTTACGTTTGCTGTGGGACTGGCGATCACTTTCATGTTCCTGGGGATCGCTGCCGCTTTACTGGGTGGATTATTCGGTACCGGCAGCAAATGGTGGTATTACCTGGTCGCCGCGATTTGTATCGTTATTGGGCTGAACCTGCTCGGTGTGTACAGTCTATCCATCCCCTCCTGGTTTGGTGGGTTACGAGAGCGCATCGGTCTGAAAGGGATCCCGGGCGCGCTGGCTTTGGGCCTGGTTTCCGGATTAGTCGCATCGCAATGCGCGACTCCGGTACTGGCTGTTATCTTGACCTATGTGATGTTGAAAGGCGCCATTGTTTACGGCGCAGCCCTTTTATTCGTTTACGCGATGGGTCGGGGTGTTCCGGTCGTCCTTGCCGGTACTTTTACAGGCGCATTGAAGCGCATGCAGGGCTTGGGTCAATGGTCCGAAAGAATTGAAAGAGCCAGCGGGGTGTTGATCATAGCCGTTGGTTTATATTTCTTGTGGATAGCGTGAGAATGATGAATAATCAACAGCGGATTCTGAATTCTTTTAATAGTAATTTGTGCCGCGATTGCCGTCGTTGGGTTCAAAGCCTACCAATCAGGTTTGTTTGAACCGCGTCGGCCTTTGGATCTAAATGGAAAGCCTGCCCTGCTGTTTTTCAATGTTTCCAAAGGATGTGAATGCCAGATGGTTGTCTCAAACAACGCAAATGCTCAGATCGCCTCCTGGTCCGAGGAAGTCAGGCAGGGAGTACCTGTATTTGCAATCGACATTGATCGCCGCCCTGACCTGGCGGAACAGTTTGACGTATTTCGAGTGCCAGCCCTGCTCCTGCTCGACAGCCAGGGACAGTTGATGTGGGTACAGGACTATTCGATTAATGACGATCTGCCGCTTGACCTGCATCAATTTGAAGTAGAAATACAAACACTGGTCAAAAAATAGTGGATGGGAGAGATGGTTGAAAAACTGAACTTATGTAAGTGGTCAGTTGGCGCATTGGTTGCCATCAATATAACGAACTTTTTGTTTCCCAAGGGGATTATACTGATCCCAGTGAGCATCATATTGATTTTAAACAGTGGTCTGTTCAAAAGTTGGGCGATGAACCTATCCAACACACACGTACTTTTACTTTCCAACCTCGATGGGAACTTTCCTACCCCTTGAAAAGTATTCTGGCTGTCTTTGCTCACCCTGACGATGAGACCTTCCGCCCAGGCGGGACGCTGGCTCTACTTCCCCGGCGCGGTGTGCGCGTCCAGGTGCTGACGGCCACAGCGCGGCGGAGCCGGCTCCTGCGGCAAGCCGCCGCTGTGTACCACCGAGGAACTGCCCTCGGTCCGCGAACAAGAACTTCGCTGCGCCTGTGCTGCCCTGGGAATTGACCCGCCGATCATACTTGATTATAAGGATGGATGCTTAGCCGAGACTAACCCCGATACTATCGTTGCTGAAATCATGTCAGTGGTAGATGATTTGCGCCCGCAAATTATACTCACCTTCGGGTCAGACGGACTCTCCGGCCACCCGGACCATATCGCCATTGGCCAATTCACTTCTGAGGCTTATCACCATGCAACCAGTGTTAAGGCGCTCTACACCCTCGCCATACCTAAATCTATCTCTGAAAAACTCGCAATGTTACAAATTCGCGCTGTGCCGGATAAGGCGATCACACTTACAGTAGATATTTCAGCCGTTTGGGAAGAAAAGATGAAAGCCATCCAATGCCACCTTACTCAATTGAGTTCCTCGCCCATCACACACGCTCCCCTCGAACGCCAGCGTTTATTCCTGGGTACGGAATTCTTTGTACTGGCCGGGAAGCGCAGCGGTCGAGATATTCTCGCAGAATTGGAGTCTAATTAAATGCACAATGCTATTGAAGTCGAGAATCTGACCAAAGTCTACGGGAAGGGACAACGCCAAACACAACCTGTCTTGGCCGTAGATCATATCAACCCGGCTCTGTTATTTATGGACGAGCCGACCCCGGGGCTGAACGCCCAGGGTGGACGCACAATCCGTGAACTGATCCGTCAGCTGAACTCCGAAGGAACCACCATCTTCCTGACTACCCACCAGATCGAGGAGGCAAACCAACTTTGCGACCGGGTGGCGATCATAAACCACGGCCAGATTGCGGCTATTGACACCCCAGAGCGCATGAAACATGCATTCCAACGGATGCAGTCCGTGCAGGTATCTTGGGAGCCAGATGGGAGAGTTCATGGTGATGCGATGGCAGCTATGCCGGGTGTATCCACTTCGGTCAAGATGGGAGATAAGTGGCGGCTTGGCACGTACGACCGGCTGTTGGCCGCTCCGATGTCACTATTGACCTTACTCCTGGGTAAGACAGCAGTAGGTGCTTTATTCGCCATCTGTACGTCAGCCTTTGCGCTGCTCGTCGGCGTGATGGTTTATGGAGTGAAAGTTGCCCAACCCTGGCTGCTGGCTGCCGGTGTGATCCTGGGAGCCTTCTCCTTCTCAGCCCTGGGGTTGATCTTTCGTTCCATTCCCACCCGCAATCCGGGTGAGGTGCAGATGCCGAGCACGCTGCTGCGTTGGGGCTTACTCTTCATCAGCGGTATCTTTATCCCGTTAGTAGATATGGGAGCCGTGGCGCGAACGTTGGCATATATTTCACCGTTGACCTACGCTCAGGACCTGATGAACCACGGCGTATTGGGGCAGGGTCTGCTCAACCCGTGGCTGGACCTGGCCGTGTTATTGGCTAGCGGCATAATTTTCCTGCTTCCTTCAATCTGGATGCACAACAAGAGTCGAAAACTGGATTCTGAGGGCTTCATCTACCGGACCAATCAATGTTAATATTCTGCTGTATATAACATCAATAGTTGTTTAAATAAAGATCAGAAAGGAAATGAAGATGTTGATCGAAAAATTTGATATTGAGGTTTTTACCCCTCCCTGCGAACCGGGAGCTGAACGGTTTGCGGCAACAGCCCGTCTGGTTGTTGATATCAGCCATGTCCTCCCATATTTGAACGCCGCTCTGCGAGGACCTATATATCATGAAGCGGCAAATTCCGTCACCTGGAAGAAAGGCGGGCATAACATCGTCTTCAACGCATACGAAATCTCTACCAGGAACGTGGAAGACCGGCAGGCAGCGGAAAAAGAAATCCAGGGATTGGTAAATATGGTAAACCGTACCTGGGAGCGGCGAGCTGAGATTACTCCCAGTTATGAAAGCCGCCGGCGCCCAACACCAATGGCAGTCTACAAGCTGCTCCCCGGTACAAATTGTAAACAATGTGGGGAGCCCACCTGCTTTACATTTGCGCTCAAACTCACGGTTTCTAAGTTAAGAATTTCTGATTGTCCAGAATTATTAGAAACACAATACTCCGATCAACTGAAGGCTTTACAGGATATGATCGTTGAGGCACCTTCGATCGGATAAAAAAGAGGAATACATGGTTAAAAGAACTCAAACCAAATAAACGAAAAAATCAGGATGCCAAGGAAGATACACCGGACTGCACTTGTATTGCTGACCCCCTGGCTTCTGTCCCTCCTGAATTGCTGCCAACGCAGAAGAACTGGAAATCAAATTTCCGAAAAGTAACCTGTCCTGGATGCGGACTTGTGTATTGGACCAATCGCCAAACAGATCTTTGCAGTGATTGTATAAAAAAGTGAGAATGAATTTTAAATTCCTGGAAGGCGAGTTATTTAACCAGATAGAGCCTATCTCGATAAGTGTAATGTTAATTTCTGAAAATGGT
>CAVWDI010000055.1:0-6237 GCA_963753725.1 uncultured Chloroflexia bacterium
GGAAGGTTCTATAAAATCGCCCAGAAAATATTCAGTAATCCTGATTTCTTGCTGGATTAATTTCGAATTTCCACGATTATTGTTTTAGACTGGTTTTTGCCTACCTAAAATAATCAAAGATAGAACAAGCTGAATTATTGTGTGGTATCAAAGGCAACATTCCCTATTAGGACGTACAGACAGGAATAATATTATGAAAAAAATATTGGTCACGGGTGTTAGCAAAGGGATCGGATTGGAATTCGCCAGGCAGTATTTAGGTAAAGGATTTACAATATTAGGTATCAGCCGAAATCCTGGAGATACGACTGAACTTCAAACATTGAGCGAAAGATATAGCGATCTATTGTTTGTTTATTCACTGGATGTTAGCAATGTGGATGCACGGCAGGGCTTTTACGATTTTCTTTCAGCAAAAACTAATCACCTGGATGTTTTGATTAACAATGCCGGTGTTATTTCTGGAAACGAGAGATCTTGCCAGCCATTTGGAACCCTCGATCAGGATGACCTGTGTAAGACCATGTTGGTCAACAGCGTTTCACCTTTAATGATGGCTGAACTGGTATTCCCTTTAATGAAAGTCAGTTCGAAACCAGTCATAGTGAACATTACCTCCGACAACGGCAGCATTTCCAAAAAGAACCAGCACGGAAAATATGGTTACAGCGCCAGTAAAGCTGCCCTGAATATGATGACAAAGATCCTCTCTATCGACCTGAAGCAGTATGGAATTATTGTGATCTCGCTTCATCCAGGCTGGGTTCAGACGCCCATGACAGAGGGTGAAGATGCTCCATTACAACCGTTCGAATCCGTAAACGGGATGAAGGAAGTCATCGGCTCTTTAGAAATTAAGCGATTCCGGGCGGTTTTTTGACTGGCGAGGGCATGAAATTCCATGGTGATTGCACCAAATATTATATGTCAATCTGCTTGAGCCGGGTCGTACTTTATGAGAATAGATGTCTACTTGAAATGAATTCTTGTCCAGTTATGCGGATAGAACCGGTTGATCAGGTGGGTGTATACGCGTAAGAATTTCGAATAATTAAATGTAATAATCAAGAATCGGCGATAATTACTGCGATTTGGCTAATTGTTGTATAATAAATTACTCATTTACAAAATAATGGGTTTGGTTTTTTTGTGTTCTAGAAATTTGAGTAGGGATCAAAACTTTTATTACAAATTCGTTGGGGAGCTGATATTCTTACTGGTAGAAATTGCTGTGATTTTCTAGTGTTTTCGGATTACCTTTCCTTACAAATACTACTTCATTGAATAAAGGGAGGCAGCAGTGATAAATACCAGATTTATTTCAATCGCTTTCATTATATTAGCAGCAGTAGTAATGAGTCTCGCTCTATTTGGAGCTGTGAATAATTATTTCACAGATGATGGTTATGTCTATGCAGCACAAACAACTGCATCTGCAACTGATCTTTTTCATAATGATCCGACGTATGACAGCGGGTGGTTGTCGATAAATAAAGATCAAGAAAAAACCTTTCCACATAATATTGGCGGTCATCCTGACAGATATGTAGTTGACCTGCAGTTTAAAGATACCGGTCCCAGTGGTTTTGGTGTTAATCAGGAAGGTTACGGCGGCGTGGAATACCTTGATTTCTTCGGAATAGGAAACCCAATCATGATACAGAACGGAGCATATTGGTTTGGATTGACCAATAAAGAAATCAAGGTTAAACGGCAGATTGATGATAATAGAGCCGATAAAATCCGCGTACGTATCTGGCTTCAAACGACACCATCGTTTGACAGTGAATGGAAACCAATTGCTGCTGATGGAGCACTGAAGAATATCGATCATAATCTGGGAAGGGGATACGGATGAATACCTGGTGGATATGCAGTTCAAGGATACAGATGATATTGGTATTCCTGTAGGTGTGAACCAGTATGGTTACGGGATGATATATTCGTACATCGATCTGGATAATATTGAATCACGCGGCGGACTCTGGCGCAACCTGAACGGATCAACTATTTCCGTCGCCAGGGGTTCAGTAGACAGGACTGCAGGCAATTTTCGAGTACGCATCTGGAAGAATAAAAATCCGGATTACGACAGCGGGTGGTTTACATTAGATGACGGGGTAACAGAATCAAAAATCCACGATCTGGAAGGAAATCCGGATGATTATGTAGTGGATTTGCAGTTTAAAGATGAAGGGGATAAGGGGGTCAACCAACAGTTTTATGGGAGCAATATTTATACAGAACCAAAAGCGCCTGCAATATTTAGGGAAGGGGCAAATTGGTATTTTCTTACATCCGAAAATATTTCGATTTACCGCGAAGTCGATGATACATCAGCGCCAGAAGCCAGGGTTCGTATCTGGGTTGCTAAAGATTACAAATATCAGGTTTACTTGCCTGTGACCATCGAGGATTAAGAAGATCATCATATTAGAAGGTCGTATAAAAGGAGGCGGGAGACATGAAAACACGAGCAGTATTGGCGGTTGTTTTAGTATGTGTTTTGGTTTTCACTGGCTCATTTCATTCGAGTTAAGCTGGGGAACATATTGTTACAGAAGAAAATATTCTCGCTGAAGCAATGCCTGTGGTTGGCGCAAGGCAATTCAATAAACCGGCTGATTACGACAGCGGGTGGGTGCACATTGCCCAAGATGAAACCAAAACTCTAGCACATAACCTGGGTGGCAATCCAGATAACTACGTTGTAGATTTACAGGGTCGCAGCCCTTTTGGTTAGGAAACCAGTTATTCTACGGCGGCGATGCCTCGCAACCTTATACCAATGTGTTCATGGAATATTATGGGACCATGTGGCAGGCACTCAATGCTGCTTCTATCCAGGTAACCCGTAACCGTGATGATCTTTCGGTGTTGTGGGTGCGGGTGCGTATCTGGGTAATGTCTGATGTCGATTACGACAGCGGCTGGAGGGCTATAAGACCCAGTAATACGCTTACTCTCGAACACAATTTCGGCGAAATACGGATGATTACGTAGTTGATATGCAGTTTAAAACCAGCGGTCTATTAGGTGTACATAACCGGAATTACGGACTTGATACTTATTATATGAAGAATGGCAGTGAAGGAGTATAAAGAATGGGGTGCAAATTGGCACAGCCTGGGTGATAAATCGATCAAGGTTTATCGTGGTAAAAGATGAACTTTATGTTAATCATATTCGGGTGCGCATCTGGCGTGTGCCAAGCGCGGATTACGACAGCGGTTGGCAGGATATCATCCAGGGGCGTCTTAAAACCTTTGATCACAATTTAGGCGGACCATGGAACGATTATGTTGTTCATTTACTAGTTTAAAACACAATGGGGGTTATGGTCTCCATCAAACTTACTACGGCGGTGATCAGGATTACAATGCCAATTTAAAGTTTTCATCTCATGGCGCTTGGTGTTGGGATACCTCGACAGCAGCCACGGGAGTGTTAGTCGTGGACAGGACGATTTTCTGCGGTAAATCAGGTACGAGTGCGGATATGGGCAAACCCCGCGCCAAAATATGACAGCGGCTGGCAACCCATCGCGGAAAGGTGGAAACAGAACCTTCGACCATGATTTGGGGGGTAATCCAGATTTTTATTCAGTAGATTTTCAATTCAAAGATTTACGTCCGGTGGGCGGGTTTGGAGTGAACCAGAAACAGTACGGAGGCGATACCTTTCAGGTACATCCATCAATTCACTCTAGAGGAGCAAGGAGCATATTGGTGGGGTTTGACAAACAAGCAGATCGAAGTATACCGTGATGTCAACGATCAATATATTGACCAGGTGCGTGTGCGGATTTGGATTCCGCCAGCGCCTTCTTATGACAGCCTATGGACTTCAATTGATCCGGATGGAATAGAAAAGAACTTTGAGCACTCTATTGGTGGTGATACGGATGATTATGTGGTCCATATGGATTTTAAAGATTTGGATGTATCAGGTTTGGGCATAAACCAGGTGGGATTTGGTCATAATGAATATTCACGAACAATCGGTGATAAAATGAATGGCGCTGCCTGGATGACTTTGGACAATAATTTGATCAAAGTAGTTAGACAATTTGATGATAGTGCAGCGGATGAAGTGCATGTTCGCATTTGGAAGAATATTCAGCCGGATTATGATAGTAAATGGACGATTTTGAACAAGGATAAATCAATGGAATTTCCACATAATTTGAAAGGGACAACTGGATAATTATGTGTTGGAAATGCAATTTAGGTATGATGGTTTTTATGGTGTAAACCAAAAGTTTTATGGAGGAAATACATCTTACGAATTTGATGGCACGCCTTCCGGGTTTGGAGCATTTTGGTTTGGATTAAAAAGAAATCTTACAGTTTAAGGTTTTTCGAGAAGTAAATAATCAGGTCACAAAAAACGCTCGAATACGTATATGGAACACCGTAAATTATGAAAACCACCTCCTGCTCCCAGTGGTAATGCGCTGAATAAAAATGGGATGGCTTTCGCCTGGAAAGATATCATGCTCATATGAAAATTTTTAGGGTCACTTATTTATATTGTAGAGGCATCACATAGTTTCAACAGAATGGTAATTATCTGTAAATCGTTTCAAATTGGTACAGTTTAAAATAGATCAATTATTAAAGTAAATCAAGAAGAAGAAGACGACTAGTTGCCAATATGGTTCGAGTCCGGATGTTGGTCAATGGGAACTTACCTGCGGATGACGAATACTTCTATCTCATGATTCAAATCAAGTAACGATGTTATGTGTTGCAAATGATTTTTTTATTTATATATGATGAATTTTCACATAAGAACCTGAAAATTATTATGAGGAAGTCAGCAGCCATGAAAGCCAAATGATTCGATCGGTTTAAGTTGTGATTATTCTGTTGTTAGCTCGGTCATCTCACACAAGCAAAGCAATTGAAATCAAAATAATGAATTGTTCCGAGAGGCGCCAGTGACAATTCAAACCTTGACAGGTTCGGGACCTTTAGGGACAGCCGGATATATGACAAGTGTTGGTTTAATATCGCTCAGAGTGAAACGAGGGTAATATCTCATAAATTAGGTGTTGATCCAGAAACCTCCTTGTGGATTTACAATCGTTTGGAGCAAACGGTAGTGAAAATCAGTTGTTTTATGGTGGTGATAACGCGATCCTTATTTTTCTTCAACTGAAAACAATGGTTTCTGGTGGCAAGAACTCGACAGTACCTCTATCAAGGTCATTCGACATCCCGATAACCTCTCAGCGGAGAAAATGCGGGTGCGCATTTGGGAGGTACCCAAGGTAGATTATAACAGCGGTTGGCGTTCAATCAGTGCACAAAAACACTAACTTTGGAACATAATTTAGGGGGCAATCCAGATGATTATGTGGTTGACCTGCAGTATAAATCCGGAGGTAATGGTATTAATAACTGGGGTTATGGATCGGATACTCTTTACCAAAAAAATGGCGCTGAGTTTTTCTTTGAGTGGGGGGCGGTCTCGCACAACTTGACAAATAAGTCGATAAAGGTGTACAGAGGCGAACATGGTTCAAATTGATTCAGTTCAAGTCCGCATCTGGCGTATCAAGCATGTAGATTATGACAGCGGATGGCGAGATATCAGTATGGGCAGCCAGGAAATCTTCAACCACAACCTGGGAGGTCCGTGGAACGATTATTATATTGATTTGCAGTTCAAAGATAACGGGATCATCGGTACACACCAGATCGACTATGGAGGCAACCAGGAATACTTTTCCGATTCATTTTTTATGCGCGGGGCATGGTTGGATCATACAGATTCCAGCCAGGTTATCGTTAAGCGAGGGAAGGATGATTCCGGGGTAGATAACGTCCGGGTGCGAATTTGGGCAAATCCTGCTCCTAAATATGACAGCGGTTGGAGGTCATTAGGGTTAACGAACTTTTAAATTTTGAACATAATTTGGGAGGAGACCCTGATCAATTTTTGGTCGATTTGCAGTTTAAAGAATTGGATTTAGATGGAAATAACGGGGAAGGTATTCACCAAATAAATTATGGTGGCGATGATATTATTTTACCAGGGGGTGAGGGTCTTGGTCAAAAGGCGCTTATTGGCAAAACTTGACAAATTCTAATATCGAATTGCGACGTCAAGCGGATGATATACAAATAGATAAAGTACGAATTCGAATATGGATCCCAACAGCACCATCCTTTGACAGTGGTTCAACGTCTATCGATGCGGATGGTAATGTGGATATCTTCAATCACAACG
>CAVWDI010000056.1:0-4001 GCA_963753725.1 uncultured Chloroflexia bacterium
TTCAGGGAAATGGGACTAAGGGGTTGGAATAGGGATCACGCTGAGTGGAAAAGGGTTGCACCACTTCCTGTAAAGCCAGGTCAGGTCGTCAGCATACAGTTCGTCAGCAGATAAATAGCGGTTATTCATGATAGGGCTATTAAAACTGAACTTAAAACTACACATGCCAGTTCATCAAGATGGAGGACAGTTGTCCCTTTTGGGTGTATGTTGGGCATATACCTTAAGTGCTGCCAGGTTATTGCATCCACATCCATTATGCGGGGTGCAAACCATATATATTATTTAGGATTATATCCGAAAGTTCTTTTCGTTATAAACTTTGATCCCGTCCTGGTCAAGCAGTTCAGCAGTTATTCCCTTGCCAACTATTACTGTGTCTGTAAAAGAACCATCATAGGTTTGTTCAGACCCACACTGAGGACTGTCAATTTAAGTATCGCTGCTTCAACACCCGTTCTCTGACAAAATTCCAATATCCGATGCGCACCTGCTGCAAACTGCTCAGTCACATCTATTCCAGTTATCGTCAAGACCCTGGCATCACCATTTAAAACATCCTTTGCGGTTTTTCCTGTCTCGAATCTCAGACGGTTCCCTTGGAGTAGTCAACCCGCCGATTTGTTCTGGACACATAAAAACAGCTTGCCCTGATTTCACAAGATTAAAACAACTCTTCAATTTCATCACAACTTTCATCCCACCGTTTTCTGATTCCGATAAGGCAAGGACTTATAAGTATTTTCATTATCATATCCTCCAAAAATTAGACTTTCAGCCTACAGATGGTTTTGATCCTATAGAAAGAAACACCTCTGTGCAGAAAGAGGACACTGCTTGGGAATGTCACCTCCAATAATCATTTCCACAACTTTTCCCTCCCTGTCATAGTGACCACAAGTATAAGCGGGTGAAACATAATCCGAAAAAATTTTAATTCTTCAATGGTAGAAACACAACTCTGAAGTTCATTTCATTATATAATCAATCTACATGGAATGATTAAGCATTTGTTCCTTCAGGTGATCTTAGGATTTTTATAAATTAAAGTTGAGAAGATAAAATGAAGTACAAAGTGCACAGGTTTGATTTGAAAATGGAGAAGGATCAAGACAGGTTAGAGGATTTCTTGAACCTTTTAGAGGGGGAAATCGTATCCATTGTTCCCAATATCAAGCCCACATTAAAAGGTATGGGCGCGACTGCAGAAGTCGATTTCCTCCTGATCGTAGAAAAACTTGGGTGATTTTTTTTTATTTCCAAAAGTGACACACCCTCACCTATCCGCTGACAGGCATCATTCCCAATCATAGGGCGTCGCCGCCCAGAGAACATGAATGACCTCCCATTCTCCGTCCGGTAGTTCACGCCGCTGAATACCATAATCTCCGATCGCCACAATGACATACTCCCTGTCATTCCAATCGAATAGGATCATATCTTTTCCGGCTCTGGTTAACTCTTCAATCTCTACCCATTCGCCTTCAGGTCCCAATTGCTGTAAGTCCCCTATATAGGTTAAGCGGTAGCATATCTCCGGATTCAAGCGACCGCATATCGTTACAGGCTTAACTTTTCAGCTCAATTGTATTGACATCAGTGGCTTCTTCCCAGGTCAATCCGCCATCCATACTCACCGCAACCGGGTATATGTTATTCTGCTCCTTGCGAACATCGGCAGCATACACAATCCCATCCTGGTAATATTCCAGGTTTGTAACGGAATCAACAATCCATTTTACGGGAGATGTGGCGATGACCGCCAGAGAGCTGATAATAAGGCCGCGTAGGCAGCCGAAGAGGGTTTGATTGATTTGGGCTGCTGCCAGATCATCCACGCCGGAAGCATGGCAAACAGAGCAACTAAATCGGTTGGATCCATAACAAATTGCGTCGGAACGCCAAGCAGCCGATATGAAAGTTCTGTCGTCAGCAGGTTCAAAGTTGGTAGAGTTTTGAGCAAGATAAACCAGATTCCCACCAAGACAAACGCGATCTGACCAACCCTGATTGAAGGGACTTTTGATCGAGACAGGAGAATACCCAGGCCAGTGCAAGGAGAAAGGGGAAGAAAAATAGACCGGCGAAATCACTCAATTTACCCGTGATCCAGGAAGGATAAAGCACTTTCAAAACGTGGTCGTTGACGAGCAGCAACGCAATACTCAGCCAAGTTGCCGGGTGCTGTAAACACCGCAGGCTGTTTCGTGCGATTTCGTTTTTGATATTCATTCCAATCTCCTTTTGGTGTGCTTAACTTTTACCATTAAACGAACACATCGTAAATGCTGAGCCGCGGCGCTTTGGGTGTAGAACCAACTCCCCGGACAGGTATCTTCACAAATCTAAAAATCCGAGGGACAACGAGCGCCGATGGCGCTGCCGGCTCCAGCTTGTGTTGGGGGATTCTTCGAACATTCTTTATCTAACCGTCCTCATCACTGCATATGCTCAAAGTGTTGGCCATCATTTCTTAAACGAATAAACTGTTCGTTTAGTTCCTCCAGTTCGCCTTGTTCAAGCAGACAGAGGACTGCATCGTCATCTTCTCTCGGGACAAAATCTTTGGTCAGAAGCGCCTTTACGGTTACTGCCCACTCCGGCTTGAGTACGAACTCAAGCACATCCACGTTGAGCTCCAGGTAGCGTTTGGAGCCAGCCTCGCCATCAAAATCTTCAATCCCTTTGGGGGGATGTATGCGGAAGACTCCAGCAGGATGCGATACAGAAATGCCTGGAA
Organism: uncultured Chloroflexia bacterium; assembly: GCA_963753725.1. GTDB lineage: Bacteria > Chloroflexota > Anaerolineae > Anaerolineales > UBA4823 > CAVWDI01. The sequence continues at coordinate 2,741 of CAVWDI010000056.1, forward strand.
GTTGGCTGCGTAGATCTTGGCGTCATTCTCATCGTGTGCGCAGAGCACAACGCTGTTCCCAAATCATCGGTCAGCTCTGGGAACCAGCACCATTCATCACCAGAGCCGCTCCTGGCGAAGGCGACGACGGGCTGAGGGACCCAGTAATCCGGAGATTCCAGTCTATCATCTCTTCCGGGGAAACCCATTCGACGCGGGTGTACCACGGAGCACAGACCAGGGCTGGCGGTCTCGTCATGCAGATGCGCTTCCAATTGCTTTGCCAATGCTACAAGTTTTCACCAAAGCGGAGCAGCTGCTGCTGGATTTGAGCGAATTCGTGCTTGGGTCCGATGAACGGGGTTGATTCGGCAGGGAGTTTGATGGTTGGCCGGAGCGCGATTTCCCCGCTACCTTCCAGGATGCCCAGGGCTTTTGCTCGCGTAACGACCTGCCTCCTGTTTTAACATACAGTTTGCTGAGGATATTCCCAACATAGTCTTTGACAGTGCCCTCAGTAGGGTGCAGGCGATCCGCAATCTCCCGGTTGGTCAGCCGTTCAGAGAGCAGCACCAGAACTTCCTGCTCAAGCCAGGTCAGGTCGTCAGCAAACAGTTCGTCGGCAGATCAAGAGCGGTTGTTCATGATAGGGCTTTTAGAACAAATAGTAAATACGCAATCAAATTAATTAAGATGGACAAGGCTTGATGCCTCCCGGATATCTAAAAAGCACCAAACCATGTGGTGCCAATTTATTGCATCAAGATCCAATGAACTGGATAACTAACGACCACTTCAATACGGATTAAATCCGAAAGTCCATCCTACTGGATTTCCCTCCTTTTTACCTCCCAAAAGACAGATGACCCGGCGTACAGAATCCTGTATAGTAAAGGTACTTGAGACAACCACAGGATTAGCTGCAAATTAGAGTGCAGCGAAAGGAAGTGTGAAATGCTGGCATTGAATGTAATCCAAAACCCACAAATTGCAGAGAAGTTGAACCCATTTATCCATTTTCCAACAGGAGCCGATATCCATAAGGATCCCAAAGTGGTCGCATTGCTGGTGGATCATTCCCCGGATACCCTCAGGGGTGAGCGCCAGATGGCTGCCAGGAAATACGGAAACCTGAGGAATCTCGTAGCCCTGCCCGCTCTGTCCGCTTCGCTGGGAACGTTTACATTTTGGCTGATGCGCTGTATCATTATCTAGTGGAGTGTCAAGGCTCAATCATGAAGGCCAATTCAGCTGTTCTTGCCTTGACAATCCTTAAAGTGTT
>CAVWDI010000057.1:0-14652 GCA_963753725.1 uncultured Chloroflexia bacterium
TCGAAATTTGTTATTCTCCAAGTATACATCGTGATTGTAGTAGACTTTTCAAGAAGTTTAAACACCTAAGAAGATCCAAAGGGATTCTTCACTTCATTTAGCGATTCGAACACATTATGCAACTGAAATCAACAATCCAGCCTCAATTCAATCAATATTTCTCGATGTTCGAAGCTAATTTGGAGAAAAGAACCCCGGTTCTCATGATCTGGGATAGTGAAATGGATGTTTGGATTTCATCCTTTCGCGAAAAAACCGTTCCTAATCAACAACGGATCGGTTCTCAAAAACTTGTGCCCCTACGGTAAGCTGTTACCTATCGGTACTATAGTCACGAACTCCCACGGTAGGCAAATTAGCCAGCCCTCTGTCGGAAATCCAATCAAGGACTGGTGACAAGGACCACTTTTCCAGCGTAGCCACCCTTCTCGAGCAGTTTGTCAGCACGTGTGGCTTCGACCAACGGGATGCGCTCAGCAACCACAGGCTTGATCTTTTCTTCTGTCAGTAAGTCAAACAATTCAGTTAGCGTCTCATGGTACCAGTCATTATGTGTCTCGGCAAATTTCCCCAAATCAGGACACATTGGCACATGCTTGCTATCAGGTATGAGTTTGAGCACAAACACCATCAGCAAACTGAGTGGGCCTACCATAAATCCTTTATCTCTTTCGCGGCTGAACCCAACCATACAAGCCGCCCCCCTTTGCGCAGAACCTGGTATGAGCCCCATAGCAAACTTGCCCCGCCAACTGTATCAATCACTAAATCGTACCCCATCAACTGTCAAGGTTCGGCTGCTTTCGACAAATCCTCACCACGGTAATCGATTGGTGTAGCCCCAAGTGCTGACACCAGATCATGGTTGTGTTTGGAAGCTGTTCCATACATCTCTAACTTAGCGATCTTGCCAAGCTCAAGCAATGCGGTTGCCCTTACACCTCCTGCAGCACCGTAAATAAGGTCACGCTTGCTCCACTTCGCACCCTGGCGATCCGGTGCATGTGCAGGTGGGCGGTGAGGTAATTCGCCACCGGACGTACAACCTCAACCGGATCCGCTCCCATTGGAACTGGTACTAATTCAGTTGAAGGCAAGCAAATAGAACTCCGTATAACCACATCCCACTCCAATCGACCAAGTCCCCCCGGCTACCATCTGCCCTAGCTCTATATCTGACACCCCTTCGCCCAGCTTGTCCACTTTGCCAACAATATCCTCACCCAAAGCAAATGGCAGGGGGGCTCCCCGGGGAGCCTACCCCATCGTCGGTATATAAGATCAAATGCAGAACTCCTGCAGCCAGAACCTTCAAACGAACTTCACCAACTCCAGGTTCTGGGAGTGGCTCTTCAACCACCTGCAATACTTCAGGGCTACCGTGCCGAGTTACAACAACCTGTTTATATTTAATTGGTTCAGCTTTTTCACCAGAAGTCATTTGGAAATCTCCTTATGGATTCTCTCGAAATTCAGTATGAATTTGAGGATTGTGTATTGCAACTAGTTCATTCGGACAACCTGTTCATATTATTCTAGCTTGTTTTATTGACTTGATAGGATCTAAATAGAATCAAATAAGCAGCTCCAATCCAATGATTTTTTCTAAATGTTCGAAGTGAATTGAAGACCCCAGTTCTCCTGAGTTGGGATTTGCAAATGGATAAGTGGAAACCATCCTTTGCCAAAAAAACCGTTCCAATACATCAAGGAACGGTTCTTCAAAACTTGTGCCCCCACGGAAATTCGAACTCCGGTCTTAGCCTTGAAAGGGCTACGTCCTGGTCCCCTAGACGATGGGGGCATGTGTCCCATACTATTCTGTTATTGGTTTCCCCTCTCCACCATCATTCTATCCTACCGGGGACTATAATCACCCTAGACGATGGGGGCATGATAACTTATTTAGCGCCGGGATTGTAACACTGCATCTTACCCCGGTCAAGAAATCTGGGTATATAAACTAATCTTCCTGTTCCGGGTCTCCTTCAACAGGGATAATGGTAACCTTGCGGCGCGGGTCATCCCCGATACTTTCAGTAGTCACATCCGGGTTACCGCGCAGTTCGATGTGGACAATTCGGCGTTCGTTGGCCGGCATCGGTTCGAGTACCTGCCTGCGTCCGGAGTTAACCGCCTGGTCAGCCATCTGCTGGGCAAGGCGGCGCAGCTGCTGGTTGCGGCGCTTGCGAAAACCTTCTACGTCCACGATCAATGGTACGGAGCGTCCCAGCTCTTTGCCGATGATCAGGTTGGTGATGTACTGCAGCGCGTTTAACGTTTCGGCGCGCGGCCCGATCAGGATGCTCAAATCATCGCCATTGATGTCCACTATCAAGGGCGTTCGGCTGCGCTCATCATCCGGCTCACCGTGATAGGCTTCCACACTGGCCTCAATGCCCATCTTTTCGAGCAGTTCCTCAACCGTTACCTGGGCTACATGCAGAACCACTTCTTCATTGAGTACAGCTGGAGCACCTTCAGGGGTTTCTGATTCGGTTTCCAATAAGTCCGCAGGTGCATCACTGCTGGTCTCTTCTATCTCTTCAGATACCGGCTGTTCAACCTCTTTGATAATCGTTTCTTCTTCTTCCAAAACCCCTTCCTGTGAGACCTGTTGGGAGTCACTTTCATATTCAGCAGAGGATTCCTGTTCACTTTCAAGGGCTGCCTTCTGCATATCGGGATCTTTTATTGTCATGCGAATACGAGCGTGCCTAGAACCAATCCCGAATAATCCCTGGCTGCCAATATCCAATATTTCGATATCCACAGCTTCTTCAGGCAATCCCAGATCTTCGAGCCCTTCGGCGATCGCCTCTTCAATACTGGGAGCGATCACTTCCAAACTGGTGCGTTTCTCTTCCATCGGGGTTTTCTTTATCCTTGTCTAAAATTCCAATTTTATTTCGAATCAGCTTGCTTTGGCTTACTAAACGGGTTTAGGTTTGCCCAATTCAATCTTCCCATAAGAGCATACTGCAAGATCGTCACCAGGTTGCTGGTAACGAAATAAAGCGCCAGACCTGCAGCGAAAGTCAAAGCCAGGTATCCCATCAGCAGCGGCATGTATAAATTCATGGCCTGGGTCATTTGAGCGCCTTGCTCGCCTGGTTGGGCAGGCGGGCTGATAAGCCGCGATTGGAAAAAAGTAGTGATCAACACAATAATTGCCAGGACTGGTATTCCGATACCAAATACATACAACCGTTCAGGTTGGCTCAAATCCATCCACAGGAACGTGCTGTCGATCGGGAGCAGTTTTGAAACATCCGAAAATGGGTAGATGTTGTAGAATAGGCTCGTCATCTGCATGGGGGTTACGGCAAGTGCCTTGATGATCGATTGGTACAACCCGATGATAATCGGAAACTGGATCACTGTCGGCAGGCAGGAACCGAGCGGGTTAACGCCCATCTCCTGGTAAAGTTTCATCTGCTCCTGCTGCAGTTTTTGTTTATCGTCCTTATATTTTTTCTGTAAATCCTGCCACTTTTTCGATTTCTGCATGTCCTGCATGGCTGCGGCGCTGTTTAATTGCCTGACAGTTAATGGATGCGTAATCAATCGAACGAGTATGGTAAACAGGATTATCGCGATGCCGAAATTACCCACAATGCTGTATATCCACAGCAGGGTGTTCACCATCGGATTGATAATCAACATTTCCCAAATATTCATTTCTTATTCACTCTCAAATTCCAGTCCAGGTGTTATCAGACCAGATAGACATGTGATCATTTCTGAGGGATAAATGACCATTTCTGACTGCCATCATAACCCAATGCGAATAATAATTCGTCTTTGCCAAGCTGGGCGACCAGGATTGTTTCACCGGCGCCAACTGGTCCGGGGAAAAGTTTTCCTTCGAACAACTTATCCCAGCTTTTCGTCCCGCTATCGGCATTTAATGCTGTGAATACGCCGCTTTCGGAACCAAAATAGACCGTATCCTGAGCTACAAGCGGTGTTCCAGCAATTCCCAATTTTTCCTTGGAGAGCGTATCCAGAAAACCGCCACTTGAAGAACCACCCAGCTTATATGGAGTCCATTTTGGAGTAATTGTGGCGGTCTCGACTGCATAAAGCGTTCCGGTCATATCGCCGTAATAAAGCACATCATCAACCAGCGCAGGTCCGGCCCAGATCCAGCCCTCAGCCGGCAGCGACCCGGACACTTTTCCATTTTGACTGGCATCAACAACCACCATTTCCGATACGAGAGTCCCAGCATAAAGCTTGCCTTCAGCGCTTAAAGCAGGAGTGCCCGCAAGGGCGCCTCCCATATCCTCTGATTTCCACAACAGATCACCATCACCTGCATCGAGCGCATAAATGCTGTGATCCATGGAAGGTAAATACAGGGTATCGCCATCAATTAAAGGCGTCGCCCATTGTTCGAATTCCGTATAAAATGACCACATGAGCTGCCCACCCATGTCGACAGTGTACATGCTGCTGTCAGAGTTAGGCGCATAGATCTTATCGCCATTTACCAAAGGGCTGGCGATATATTTATCAAGAGCGTCGTCAAACTTCCAGTTTGGCTGCCCGTTTTCAGGGTTCAAGCTGTACAAGATGTTGTCATACCCGCCGACAATCAATTGACCATCATCAGTGAGCGAGGGCGCTGAGAAAAAATTAATGTTATTGTCCCCTTCTTGCGGGAAGCGCCATTTTTCAGAACCGTTTACCAGGTCTATCCCGTAGACATGCTGACCAAAAGCCAGATAAACCAACCCCCGTTCAACATCTGCGCTCACTCCAGGCCAACTATTAGCTGCGCCGCCCCTGGCACAGGATGATATAAAGAGCGTAAGAAAGACTGCGATTATTAGATAATAATTTCGTTTTTTTATCATTCCAAATACTTTCTTATATCGTTTCTAATCCGAAATCCGTTGTTATTTTACCGGATCAAATCCACCTTTATTCAAAGGATTACATCTCAAGACACGCCAGGCTGCCATCAGGCCGCCTTTGAGTACACCGTATTTATAGATCGCCTGGTATCCGTAATGCGAACAGGATGGATAAAAGCGGCAGGTGTCCTGAGGTAATGTACGAGAAAAAGTCGCCTGGTATGCCCGGATCAACCCAAGCACGATGAAACGCGGGATGTTGGTCAGTGTGAACGGCAGGTCGCGTAAATCTGGTTCTGCCTCGTAATCTTCATGTTCACCCCCATGCCCTTTATGTTCATGGGGTGTTACATCTGATTGCAATTCTTCGGATTGTGAACCCATCCTCTGGTTGGAATTTAAACCAATTTCCAATTCTTGATCCCTTCCGTTTACCGAAGAATCAACATCTCGCTTTGTAAATTCTTTCTGCATACTTGATAATTTTTTGTCTAGATTAATTTCGCTTGCTGCATCAATCCCTTCAGAGCATTTTCCATTTGTTGGTATGAGGCGCCTACCGATGGTTTCCTTGCGATCAGGATCAAATCCCACCCTGGAATTACTTCCGGGATAATTGATTGTAAGATAGCTCTTATAACTCGTTTCGACCGGTTTCTCTTAACCGCATTTCCTATCGACTTACCTGCTGTTATTCCAAACCTGCTGTATACCAGATCATTCGGGGAGGCAATCAGCACAATTAACGGGTGGGCGTATGATCTACCATTTCGCCGCACCCGCAGGAAATCATTTGATTTGGTCAAGCGGTGATAGCGCTTCAACCTGGTGCCCAGGGATTAACTCTTCCAATTGATCTTTTTAACGTGGTTGTTCATGCTCACAGAAAGACGCCGGCGACCTTTGAGACGTCGATTTTTCAAAACCCTGCGACCTCCTTTGGTGGACATCCGGGCTCGAAAACCATGAACTCGCAAGCGACGCCGTTTCTTTGGCTGATATGTTCTCTTTGGCATAACTTTCAACTACCTTCTTTATTTTATTTCTTTAGACGAACCCCGATTATACCTTAAGTTTAGAAATATTAATAAACTTATTTTAATAAATTTTTAGAGGCGCAGGGGGCTGCGCCTCTATACTATCAAATATGTTTAAGCAAACCAGAGGTAATTTCTTGCGACCTAATTGGCAATCTTTGCCGCACGAACAGTGTTGGCTAAAAGCATGGCAATTGTCATTGGACCTACCCCACCTGGAGAGGGAGAGATCATTCCAGCGACTTCCTTGACTTCCTCAAAATCCACATCTCCAGTCAGCCGGTAGCCTTTTTCTCTACTGGGGTCATCTACACGATTAGTACCGACATCGATCACAACTGCACCGGGTTTAACCCAGTCGCCTTTTACCATCTCGGGACGACCTACCGCTGCAATCAGGACATCCGCCTGTCTTACTACCCCGGGGAGGTCCTTGGTGCGGGAGTGACATATGGTTACCGTTGCATTACGTTTTACCAGTAATAATGCTACCGGCATACCGACGATGTTCGAACGACCCAGAACCACCGCATTAGCGCCCTCGAGCGGCACATTCATGCGGTCAAGCAGCACCAGGCAGCCAGCAGGAGTGCAAGGAACAAATAAAGACTCGCGCCCTTTCTGCGCTAAGCGGCCGAGGTTAATCGGATGGAAACCATCCACATCTTTCTCAAGGTCAATGCAGTTGAGCACCCGCTCCTCGTCAAGACCTGAAGGCAGAGGCAGCTGCACAAGGATGCCGTTCACAAGCGGGTTGTCGTTCAATTCTTTTACTAATTCTTCAACTTCCTCTTGCGTTGAATTCTCTGGAAGTGTGTATGCGAATAACTCAATGCCTGCTTTTTCGCACGCTTTATGCTTCATGCGAACATAAACTTGAGAAGCTGGATTCTCTCCTACCAAAACGGTCGCAAGACCAGGTTTCGGCTTGCCTTCCGCCACCATTTCTGCGACTTCTGCAGCGACTTCCTCGCGTATTTGCGCCGCAATCGCTTTACCATCAATTAATTGTGCTGCCATTACATTCTCCTTAGTATCCAATTCAATATTGGGGAATTAAAAACTAAAACCAATTATGCTTTAAAGGGTAAAGCTTGACAACTGACATATGTCATATTGAAAGATATACCGTTTATTAGGAGTGGATTTCTGTTAATTTGTCTTTTCAAGACAGCAGATGGGATAAAAAATATCAATATCTACTGCTGCTCAATTATGGTGACCTGGACTTCAGACGGGAAAAGTTCCACAGAAACGTCCGAGGGGCTTTCATATTCAAGGGGAAGTTCATACAGCCCTGGTCCCAGGCCAGTTACATCTATATAAACTGCAACCAGAGACGGATTGTTGGTAATTTCGTCCAAAATTGGCTGCGGTCCAATCAATAATATTGAGACCTGGGAGGGGGATATCTCTGCGATTTCGTCCTGTGGCAGACCGCGCAATTCCGGGGCAGCCGTTAAAGGAAGATAGTTCGTGACCGGTGAAACCTGGATATCCACGCGCACATTGTTTGTATCCTCATCCGCCTCCCCCCTGCTGACGACGCCGTCCGGCAGGAGCAAAGGTACATCCAGGCTAATTTCACTCAAGACATTTGTCAGGGAAATGGGGGCTGTTGATAAAAATTCGCCAACTTGTTGGACAGCGAAATCCTCTCCAATCAAGGTAACCGTGGATGGTGAGATAAGCACACTATTGATTTCATAACCTTCTTCGATTGTATCGGCTTTAACATCCGCGTAGATGGGTACTTGACGAGTTTGTTCGGTTTGTTCAACAGGCACGGTGATCAATATTTCGTTAGGCTCCACCCGTACATCATTTATCAGCCGACCATCCACATCAAGCGGCATTACAAGCTGCAATTCTTGAAAACTATTTTTCCTTCCATCGATAGAAACTTCGGTACGCACTTCGTTCACCTGTTCAACGAATTGTTCAGGTCCCTTAACGATAATTGTCTGTGGTGAAAGACTTATGTCTCCCAGCTTATATCCCAGAGGCAGTGTTTCCGGGTCAGTTATTGAATAGGTCGGCGCGACATCAATGCTGACAAATGGTTCTAAGGTCACATCAACAAAATTGGGATCAACTGTAACAACCTGGACTCTTTCATCATCTGTTGTTACTTCAACTGGAACCCGGTGGACACCTGCGGTTAGATTTTCCAGGTCCAAAACCGCGCTAACACTGGCGGAACTGATCTCTCCGGTTTTATCAAATGTGGTTTGAAATCTTTGAATTTATGATTTCAGGGATTTCATTCATTACAACCAGGTTCGAATCAGGGGATATCATATTCAGGGGCACATCACCAATAAAGACTTCTTGAGGAGGATTGGTCCTTAATGACACTGCAGCCCAGGCCAGTGTCGCCAGGACGACCGCCATGCCAAGATTAATCAAAGAGGTTTTTAAACCGCCGCCTTTTATCCAATCCCAGCTTGATCGTTCATCGCCTGCAATATGAGCCTGGAAACGGTCCAACCAGCGGTCGAACCTCTCCTCATTAAGATGCCGGTAAAGGCGACCGTTCAACGCTACCGAGATGCCCTTGGTCTCCTCAGAAACTACAACCACCAGCGTGTCTGGGACCTGGTTTGACAACCCGAGAGCAGCTCGATGGCGAGTACCCATGCGTGTCCTACCTGAACCCTCTATAGATACTGGAAGGATGCAGCTGGCTGCAACAAGCTGATCCCCACGCAGAATTACAGCGCCATCATGTAAAGGAGAATTGCGCCTGAATACAGACAGCAGCAATTCGGGGGTAATTGTTTCAGCCTGGATTTGGACGCCGGTCTGGATGATTTCTTCGAGCGGCGTTTCGCCTTCAAGGACAATCAAAGCCCCTTCACCGCGCTCAGCTAATTTTTGAGTTACAGAGATAAGTATTTCTTTAAAGCGGTCAAATGATGAACTATAAACCCGTCTGCGCCCCAAGCGCCCCAATCCGGTTAACGCCCGCCGAAGCTCATCCTGGAAAAGCCAGGGGAGCGCAATGATCCCCATAATAATCAGTCCCTGAACTAATAACCCAAATGTGTTCTGAGGCAAAATTATAAAGAGGACCGCGCCCACGATGGCGAAGATGATCACACCTCTCAACAGCTGCAGCGCCCGGGTCTGGTACAGCGCTTGAAATGCAACAAAAAACAGCGCGGCTACCAGGGCGATGTCAATATAATCCTCCAGCTGCATGTGGGTGAAAAGAAATTCAATCTGGAACAGAAAAAACTTCAGGGTTTCAAACATTCTTGATCACGTTTTGATATCGCAAAATCTTTCCACAAACTTATTGTAAGTAAGAAAACGACCCTATAGGGGCAGCCAGGTCCCAATACCGCTCTCTTTCGCACGTCTGTAAATCTCCGGCGCAACTGCCATATCATCGAGCGCCAATCCCAGGTTGATCGCCATTGTTCTTTCGGTATCACTTTCCCGTCCTGGCTTCAGTCCCGCGGCCAGTTCACCCAGATCGGCATAAGGCGTTGGCGTACCTTGAAAATACCCAACACTGCGATAATATTTGAACTGGTCATGGTCGTCGGTGCTGAGTTTTTCAAATTGGTTCAGTGCAGCAGGGAACCAGTAACTATCAAAATCTACTGCCGAAGCGAAACTCCCCGCTTTCAGCCAATCCTGTTCAATGGTGGGCTGGGGGTGTTCTAAGATCGGACCCGAGGTTACTACAATGTCACTTTCGACGACAGCTTGCTTTGGGTTACCCGCTCCGATAATTTCGATACCGAGTCTCTCAGACATCTCCTCTACATAGCGCTCCTGGACATCGGTCTGGATGTCGTAGGCATAGGCACGCTTGAGTGGAAATAACACATTCATCGCTTCCAGGTTGGTGCGCCCCTGGACACCGCATGCCAGGATTCCGGCGACTTCACTCTCCGGACGCGCCAGATATTTGGCCGAAACAGCAGAGGCCGCCCCTGTTCTGTAAGCAGTAATCCAGGTGCAGTCCATTACCGCATAAGGCAAACCAGTTTCGTCATCATTAAGAATTAATAGCCCGCTGATATACGGCAAGCCTCGTTCCTGGTTTTCCGGATATCCGCTTACCCATTTGATGCCAGCCGAATTTGTAGCAGGTATGTAGGCCGGCATGGCGTGGATAAATGCATCGGGACGGGTATGGATTCCTGGCTTGGGAGGCATTTCAACCCGACCAGCGCCTTTTTCACGGAACATGTCCTCAAGCAGTTTGATGATTGTAGCCATATCCAATCCAACCTGCTCAATATCAGCTTTTGAGAGATATAGTAATTGCTGTTCAGTCATTATGGCACTCCTTGAGATTAATTTTTTCGTTGTTCCCACAACTGGCGGATAATTTGTATATGTCCTAAATGGATGGCGGTGTGTTCAAGGGTATAGCTCAAAGCCCAACCAACTGTGATTTCACTTCCATCCCGGGGTGAAATGCGTTTGTCGGACAAATCTTCATATTTGATTTTTCTGATTACTTCTCCTGCATACTCCCGGCTTTCCTGCATACTGGTTATTAACTCATTCTGATTACATCCTTCTGCAGTGAATTCTGCATCACGATCGCGATCAGAAGAATCGCCCGCACACACATCGCCAATCCAATACCTTTCTGCGCCAAGCAAGTGTGTCACAAGCACGCAAATAGATGGTATATCGGAAGCGGGTGACCAATCTAAAGCATCTTGAGGTAAATAACAGAACTGGCGTTCAATTTCAGAATGCAGCCATCCCATGCGGTCAAGATAATCATGCTCAAAAGGATACATTTGGCCTCCGTATAAAATGAGTAACTAATCGAATGCGGCGGGCATTACTTATCAACCAAAGATTTGCCTTGATATAAGTCTTCGAATTCTAAATTCCACCATCCCCAAATCCATCAGCCTTTTGTAAATCTGGTTTGAATCATTACACCAACCAGTAACAAAACGATGTAAATAAAAGTGGTGTACAAACCACCAAGGGGAACCGCTTCCACTATCAAAAACGCGCCTACCAGGGAGGAGAGGATGATCAACCCCACACCGAAAAGCATCGATACCAATACAACCCCAATTATGCCTCCCAGAGTGAAGAGCATCCAGGTGGGCAGCCCCGGGTCCCAGCCAATAACACTCACCATACTGATGGCCAGGTAACCGCCTGCCACAAATCCCGCAATCCCCACCAGCACCTTTTTAAAGAAAAGAGCCAGGACCGCGCCAATGATTCCAACCGCCAGAGCTATTACCAATATCGTTGACTCCGACTCTCCTTCGAAGAAATTATTCGCCAGGGTAAAACCAATTAGAAATCCAACCGCGCCCACAAAAAGCCAGAAAAGCTTCCTGCCTGCGACCAATAGAATACTTCCTAAGATTAGATTGACGATCGTGGACATTAAATTCCCATCTCCGTACAATATTGTTTATCAGTGAGTATAGAACACCTTATTGTACATGTTTTATGCCATTAATTCATACCTCATTCTTGGTACAATTATTGCCGCCGTTGGAAATTAACCACTGGGAGATATTTTAAGTGCTGAATATGATAAAAAAAATTCTAAAACCCGGGTTGTTATTTGTTATTTTAATATCAGCATGCACTGCTGAGACATCCAAAGCTGCGCCATCGGCCGTTATTGGATATTTGGAAGCCCTGGTGGCTATGGATGAAAATGGGATGATCAATTATTCGTGCGGTTCGTGGGAAGAACAAGCCCATCTAGAATTCAACTCTTTTGCGGCGGTAAAGGCGAACCTGGAATCCCCCAACTGCCAGGTGTCCGGTAAAGGAGATGGTTTTACACTTGTGAGCTGCACCGGAAAAATAATCGCCAATTACGGCGCTGAAGATCTGGAGATTGATCTAGCAGACCGGATATATAAGGTAGTCGAAGAAGGCGGGGAATGGCGAATATGCGGGTATGAATAGAGGTTTCACCTCTCGCGAATCGGATTGGAAATTTACTTAATCAACAAACAAATCAATTAAGACTATGCGCAGCTACCTTTCGACCGAAAATATTTTTGCTCTTATCCTGTGCTTGATCTTGATCGCCATAATAATTATGACCGCCGATCAATCACCGCAATGGATCTACCAGGGTTTTTAATTTTTTCTGGAATAAGTGGAACATTTTTGTCCACAATCTTGATTATCATTTATTAGATCTGCACACCCCTGATGATACACAATAAAAGATAACCGCCAGCGCCCATGAACCTTACGAATATCCTGGTCCTCACTGCGTTTGCGTTAATATTTGCTTTTGTTGTGCCGCGCGCCTGGCGAAAATGGGCACTTCTTGGAGGCAGTGTGCTGGCGATTTACTGGATGCAGCCATCAACACCGCTCAGGAATTTCGATTTCTGGTTTCCTACGGCAAGCATCGCGCTGACGGTGTTTGTATGGGTTGTAACCCGCAAGCCCAGTGAAGTATCCCACCGGCGGACGGTTATTGCGGCAGCCTTTTTATCGGGTATCGTGCTGCTGATCGGCCTTACGCGTTACATCGATTTGCTGTGCTGCTTGACACCCACACGACCTCCTGACCTTCAGAGAATAGTACTCATTATTGGTCTCGTGGCGGCAGCAGGATTGATCCCATATTTCACCCTGCCAAGAAATCGCTTTCTTCCCACATTCACCATCCTGATTATATTGGTTCTTTTTATTATTCTAAAGAGCGACACGCTTGCTCGTTCTGCAAGCGCCCTTTTCAGGTCGAGAAGCGGTCAATCCCTTGAATTAGCCAGCGCCCTGGATTTACCCTGGCTGGGTTTCTCGTTCCTGGCTTTCAGGCTGCTGCACATATTGCGAGATTACCAGGCTGGTAAACTTCCCGCATATTCACTTCCTGATTTTATTATTTATGGGATATTCTTTCCGGCTTACACAGCGGGACCGATCGACAGGTCGCAGCATTTTATCGGAAATTTAAATGAGGTGGCTGATGCACCAGGGGAGGGAATAAACTCACCCCTGAATCCTGCTAACCGTTTTACAGGCGGTAAAAGGATTCTGATTGGGGCGTTTAAAAAGTTCGTGATCGCAGATGGACTGGCTTTGTTTGCACTGAGCGGGAAAAACGCCCTGCAGGTCGATGAAACCATGTGGGCATGGGTGCTGTTATACGCCTATTCGCTGCGAATTTTCTTTGATTTTTCTGGATACACGGATATCGCCCTCGGCTTAGGGATGCTGATGGGTTTCAAATTACCTGAAAATTTTGACCAACCCTACCGTAAATTAAATTTGACCAGCTTTTGGAACAGCTGGCACATCACACTGGCGCAGTGGTTCCGTGCCTATTATTTCAACCCGGTGACGCGCTTTTTCCGCACGAGGAGGACAAAGCTGCCAAGCTGGGCAATTATCTTTATCGGGCAGTTCACGACCATGCTCCTGATCGGTTTGTGGCACGGGATCACATGGAATTTCGCTATTTGGGGCGCCTGGCACGGCTTGGGGTTGTTTATCAATAACCGCTGGTCAGGCTGGATTCGTCCCCATCTTGATAATCGTTCATTTCCATCGGGGGTTGAAACCACACTCAAGTTCAGCGGTTGGCTGCTGACATTCAATTTTGTCTCATTAGGATGGGTTTGGTTCGCTCTTCCGACGCCGCAAATAGCTATTCAATTCTTCGAACAACTTCTTAATATCTAATGTTCATTAATTTGTACATCAAAATCTAGGATTTTCACCCAGGTTTATAAGTTCAAAAATACCGATATGGCGTCAAACAAGACTTCCAGAATTCAGAAACCAAATAAAGATCGAACTGCCCTGGTTATCGTTGGGAAGGCATTGCTATTATTTATCGCCTTAAATTTACTATTCTTTATCTGGAACCCACTGCCAGCACTGGGACGAATTTCAGCCTATAACAAGCTGTTTCCCGGAAGGGTGCGTCTACCCTACGGGGATAATCCCCAGGCATCTTACAACTTAAGCCTGTTTAATTTGGATGCCATGTTTGCCTCCCATGAGTTGTGGGGATCAGAAAAACCGGATGACGAATTTCGGGTAATTCTGATCGGCGATTCCGCAACCTGGGGATTCTTATTACCTCCAGAAGGTACATTGTCTGCATATATAAATGAGGAAAACATAACATTACCGGACGGCAAACACCTGCGCGCTTACAACCTTGGATATCCGGTCATGTCGCTTACCAAAGACCTTTTGTTCCTTGATCGCGCCCTCCAATTCGATCCGGATTTGATTATTTGGCCGGTTACATTGGAATCATTTCCAAAAGATAAACAGTTGTTTCCGCCGCTCCTGCAAAACAACCCGGAAGCCGTTGAAGAATTAATAAGCCTTCACAACCTGGATCTAGAAATACCAGAAGAAGATTTTAATGATGCCAGTTTCTGGGACAGAACAATCACCGGCGCACGGCGATCTCTGGCGGATTTAGTTCGTCTGCAGCTGTACGGTGTGATGTGGGCTGCCACTGGAATTGACCAGGAAATCCCGGATACCTTTACCCCAAGGATGGAAGACCTCCCGGAGGATTTGAATTTTCACGAATATCAACCCCCAAAATTGGACGAAGAACATCTGGCTATCGACATTATAAATGCTGGAATTGAGAGCGCTGGCAATATCCCAGTATTGATCGTTAATGAACCAATGTTCATCAGCCAGGGAATGAACAGCGACCTGCGCTATAATTTTTATTACCCTCGCTGGGCTTTCGATGATTTTCGCGGCATGATGTCTGAGCAGAGTGTAGAGAACAATTGGAATTACTT
>CAVWDI010000058.1:0-6880 GCA_963753725.1 uncultured Chloroflexia bacterium
CTGATCCCTCTCAAGCTGAATACGTTCGGAACCTTGGAGATCGAATGCTTGCCGAGACCTACAGAGATTTGTTCACGGTCAATGATGTGATTCTACAAATAAGTGACCGGTTGGGATACCAGGTCAGCAGCGGCCAAATCAATATCCAACATGTTGAGAATTCGAATATGCTCGATATTAAGGTCAACGACGAAAATCCACAAAAAACCGCTAATATCAATAACATGCTAATAGAAGTATTCAGCGAGTACATCGAAACTATGCAGTCCAGCCGCTTTACCAGCTCTGAACAAACCTTGGAATCGCAGATTTCCCAGGTGGAAGAACAAATCCAAAGATTACAAGAAGAAAGTTCACAAGATGCTGAAATTGATGCTGAACGTGCGGCTGAACAAAACCAAAATAATTTGGAAGATTAAAGAAACAATTGGATAGTACAGAGAGTGAAATCATCAAGGTTGAGAACGCATTAGAAGCGTTCTTTCCAAAACCTATACCAACTTCAACCCCACAGACCAATTTCTCCTCCACAGCGACGCCAGTACCTACACCTACTTTGGCGCCAGCCGTAATGGTGGAATACAAAGAAACCGAAAACACACTCGAAGAATTGCAAACCTTGCGTGATCTTTATATCAGGACTTATGCGAATTTAGTAGTTCTAGGGAGCGGTGATAATTCTTCAAGCAACCTAATCGTCGAAATCAGATTGAGACAACATTATCGCTTTATCAGCAGATTTATACCAGCTTGCTGAATAATTACGAACAGGTGCGCCTTGCACGTCTACGCGATATTCCCAATATAATTCAAATTTATCCAGCAATGGTACCTATCAACCCAATCTAACCTCAGCCAGTTCGCAGTGTTTAACGGGTATCTTGATCGGCGGATCACTCATGGGGGCGCTTGCTTTTTTTCTGGAGTATATGGACGATTTACTAAAAACTCCTGAGGATGTTCAATATTATCTTCAAATACCCGTTCTGGGAATGATCGGCGAAATGGAAGGATCCAAAGAGCAGGATGATGACAAGGAATTAGTAGGCGTTTACACTGCAGATCACCCGCTTTCAGTAATTTCTGAGGGATTTCGAATTTTACGAACGAACATAGAATTGGTTAGCGTAAATGAACCATTAAAGACGTTGCTGATCACCAGTGCAAACCCCTCCGAAGGTAAATCTACAATTGCTTCAAATCTAGCGGTAGTTATAGCACAAGGTGGGAAAAAAACCTTCCTTTTAGATTTTGACCTGCGACGGCCTTCCATACATAATCTTTAAACCTGGATAACAGAAAAGGATTAAGCAATTTATTTACAAATCATTTTCAGATGTCGGATGTTTTAATCAGTTGGGGTGAACCATCCATTGGGGTGATCACCAGCGGTCCTCTACCACCCAACCCAAATGAATTAATCAGCTCTAAGCGCATGAATTCCATATTAAATTCGTTAAAGAGCAATCCGAAATTATTATCATAGATACATCTCCATCAATTGTCAGTGATCCGATCATGCTGGCGACCAAAGTGGATGGTGTGCTAATCGTGGTCGAACCGGGTAAAACAAAAATTGGATCCGCCCAAGTTTTGATTGAGCAACTTGAACGAGCCAATGCAAACGTCCTGGGAGTAGTCATAAATCCAATCAGGCGCAGCAGCTCGTATTATTCCAGCCAGTACCAATATTATTCGAAAGAATATTACAAATCAAAAGGATATGGGCATTTTCAAGATTGATAAGTGATTTCTATAATTAATTTTCAAAACACAGGATAAAAAAGTTCGGATTGCATCTTTGAATGCGCTCCGAATTTTAAGTTAAAAAATAACACGATGAGAAAAAATATATTTGCAATCCCGCCCAAAACTTATCTAATCACTTCATCACTTCTGGTGGATTTAAAAATTGATATAAAGTGAAGACAATATCCACATTCATGTATCTAATTTGTAAGTCACAAATTGAAATTTAGAGCACTAAACTGATTTCAATGAGATCACACCGAAGCAGTATTTTAGAAAAAAAGATTTACCGAAGTATTTGCCTGGCTATTTCAGAGCGCGCGTGATCAGGTGGAATGGGATCAGTTTTTCACTGATGATTGGGATCGGCTTTACCAAATGGCCAATAAAGAAAAGATTCGCCCCGCTGCTTTACTATACTCTGACAAATTTGAGATCCGCATCTAACCTCTATCTGCCTGAATCTTTTCTTAACAATTTACAGCACAATATTCTACACTTGCATGGACCCACAATACAAATTTATATCAAGAACTTGGAATAATATTGGAAAAACTTGTGAAAGAGAATGTAAAAGTGATCGTTTTGAAGGGTACTTCTTTAGCGACCAATTTATACCCTGATATTGGATTGAGACCGATGGGAGATATTGACCTACTCGTACATAAATCGCAATTCAGATCTGCCATTCAACTTGTTCAGTCTATAGGATACAGAGATACTATTCCAGATGCTGGACTTGACGTTAAAGACTTGATTACATACAACGTATATCTAGAAATCGGATAACCAAAAAATACCCTTGGAAATGCACACATCTTTGGTCGGTGGTGAAGCCATAACTTACTCTGTTTCAATGGATTGGTTTTGGACCCAAATAGAACCTTGTTCTTGGGAATTAAAGGGAATCCAGAATGGAAATGAAATCATTAAAAATGAGGGTATGTATAGATTTACACCCTCAGCTCAATTGATATACCTGTGCGCTCATGCGATGCTGCAGCATGGTTTGGGAAACACCCAGCTGATTTGGTTATTTGATATTCACCGAAGGGTAGTCCACCAGAAACACCAGATCGACTGGAACCTGGTAGTAAATCAAGCGAAAGTTTTCGAATGGGAATATGCTGTGTATAGCGCACTAACTCAAACTCAATCCTCTTGATACAAACATTCCAAGTGAGGTTCTCACAAATTTGAAAAATTCTTCTAATGGACTAATTAGAGAACTTGTGGAGATAAGACCAGCCCTGCCAAGACGCGTATGATGGCAGAATGGCACAATTTAATCGCTATGAACTGGTCCGACACGAGTAAGATTGGTTACAGCTTTACTATTTCCCAGTCAAAATTATATGCGTTGGCGATATCGACCCAAACGATCATGGACCTTACCTTTTTATTATTTTTACCGGTGGATAGATATTTTTACGGATGGAATAAAAACAATTCTAGATATCATTCAATAAAGAACAAAATAGTCTGCAAACTCCCCACTTGAAAAAAAAATTTTGAGAGCAATCACTCCTGGTGGTCACTAGATTTTTCGTACTATCATCCTCCTAAGAATTTCTAAAAATCTGTCCAACTTCATGGGATCACTACAGTGATCAAGGATCAAATATTGCAGAAAATTGTTTATTGTGTTATTGGGCGCAAAAGTGAATGTATAATCAAAGAAGTAAGCACTCGATTCAGATAAATACCAAATATATATAATATATCCTATCACTACATGATTGAAGGACATTTCAAAAAACAAATTGAAGATCCGAGATTTAGCCAGGCAGCTAACTGAACTAGAAATTTGGGGTTTATTGATATTATCCACCGCCAGTCTTTTCCGGGTCCTTTTCTGCCTGTGGTAGTGCTTTGTGCGGCTTTTTTTTGGCTGGTGCGCCTGGTTGGCTATCGATATCTGACCAGACGTACTCCGGCGGATTGGGGTATTGTGCTGCTCTGTCTTTCGATGCTGATATCCGTAGCAATAACCTCCGTACCGGATAAAACAATCCCCCAGGTTTGGCGTGCGCTCTCCGGGATCGCGCTCTTTTATGCCGTGGTGAACTGGTGCAGATCACGCCACAGAATTCGATATGTGTTCATAGGGACCATTGCGGTTGGATTATTACTGGCAATTTTCGCACCTTTTGCTACCGAATGGGCTTTCGATAAATTAACTTTCATTCCTGCCAATTTGTACCAGCGATTTTCTATATTGGTACAGGATTTCGTGCATCCGAATGTATTGGCCGGCAGCCTGGTACTACTGCTGCCCTTTCCACTGGCCTATATGTTGTTTGGATGGAAGAATTAAGAGTGGTTCGAGCGGCTATTGGCGATAGCGGCGGTTTTACTTATACTGAGTATGCTGGTTTTGACCCTCTCGCGCGGGCGCCTGGATGGCAGCTGCCGTGAGCATTTTCTTACTGCTGCTTATGCGTGATCGCCGCAGTTGGATTTTAATTTTGTTAGCTGGATTAGGTATGCTGGTTTTGGTTTATCAATTTGGAGCGACGCGGATTCTAGAAGCTGCCTTTTACAGCAGATCGCTAGGCGATTGGGATGGACGTCTGGAAATCTGGTCGTGTGCGGTAAACCTGATGCGCGATTTTCCCTTCACAGGGATCGGGATGGGGGCGTTCCAGGAACTGGCTGAAAGATTTTACGCGTATGACATCTACGCGCCGGAACACATCCCCCATGCACATAATTTATTTCTTCAAGTAACGCTGGATCTGGGAATCCCGGGGATAGTCGCCTGGTTATCCATTTTACTTGCGATGCTCTTCGTATCCTGGCAGGTATACAAAACCGGTAGAAAAACGAAGGAATTGTTATTTTTGGGATTGGCGCTGCGCTGTTCGCTTCCCAGATCGCATATATTGTTCATGGCCTGATGGATGCCGTCACTTGGGGAATGGTGCGGCCGGCACCCCTGATATGGATTATCTGGGGAATAGGAGTGGCAGGTATTAGTTATATATCTAAGAATCATCAAAAAACCTGATCAATAAAATCAATCTTTCAAAATTTACGCTTGGTGTGAAATAAAAAGCCTATCAACAAGAAAAACGAAAAGTTTGAACATTAACACCAAAATCAACAAGAAGAATATGACGCAAGAAATGACTGGCAACTTTAGCAATCATTCTAGTGCAAAGACCAACCACCGTTTTTGATAAGAAACGCTCAACATTACGGCCAGTGTTCTGAAGTTCATGGAAAACACCTTCAATACGTTCACGAACGCCACTCAGCCAACGATCCAAGCTCTTATGATTTTGATGATGCTGGTTCTTGCGTTTTGGTGTCCAAATTCGATTGTTGGTTTGATCAAATATCTGGGTTTGCCACTCAAGACCGATAAAGCCCTTGTCAGCAAAGATGTCACAGCAATTGAAGTGATCAATGACTGCTTCAGTTGCCAGCCGCTCATCAGAAAAGATTATACTTGGCATGGGAATGAACCCTTGTGGTTGCTGACACCTTTCCAATTGCAGGGGTCATTCTCAATCATTCAAGAAGTTGATTTCACATCAGGCGTTATATTTAGATTAGTGCAATAGCAGCAACAAGGAATTTCTTAATAGTTCTATGATGAAACGACCTTCTACATGGGGAAAACCACTACAGTGTTCCGACCTACCCATGTGAAGTGATCTCTTTTCCATTGTGCATTGTATTACCCTCGTTGATCTCTCGCGGCTTTATAATATTCCGCCCAAATTTGCTCATAGATTTCCAATTCTTATCGAAGTTATTTCTCAGGGTATCATCTTGTTAAGACATCAGATCCTCCTTTTGGTTATTTTTTCAACTCTTTCCTCTGAGAGATATACTGGGTAAGCAAATACAACCCAGATAGATTATTACACAGTCTAAAAAGATTTACTAAAACACACAAACCTAAAAATTTTGATAAAATTCATTGCAATTAATATTGAAAAATTAAACTTTATGTGAATTCATGATAACGAATATTGAAAGACAAATCAGAACACGTCCCATTAAAACATCATTCCGATAACTGTCCCTATATTGGAATTAAAGGAGAACCGGGTTCCTTTTTTGGTTACGCCAGCCCTTCCAATATCTGCTTCCGAGTAACTGAACCCGGAAGGATAAAACTGCCGCATCAGGAGCATTTCTGCCTTACTGCTTCCTACCAGGAATGTGAAGTGTTCAAGACCTCCAGCCTGGATGCATTGCCAGAGAGTATTCAAAAAGGGGAGAACAAAGGGAAAAAACCGTGGCTGGAGAAGTATTGGATCCGGTATGGTATGGCTGCCATACTGGCGGTGGGGATTAGCGCTTGTATTCATTTATCTGATTTTTCAAAGACCACTGTAGTGGTAGGGAATCGGCCTCCGATCTTGATACAGCACAGCAGTCCGTACCTACGGATGACTTTCGAGAATTATCTGCTTTCCCTTCTGCAACGGCGACCTCAACGAGAGTAATAAGAAAACTTCATATTAGGATTACTCAAAGGAGGGTACTCCAACTCCCAGTTTGATCCCATCCATTACCCCTACTCCTACTTCATCACCCACCGTAACCCCCACATTCACCCCAGAATGGACGCCAGGACCGGGTTTTGAAACGCCGTTCGGTCCGGATGCAGCTCTTATCTCATTCATGCGGTGGCTGAAGGAGAAAACTACCCATAAAATCGCACAGAACTACGACACTTCCGTTGAAGTACTTCAAGCCACGATTTTCTCTGCCCTGAAGGGGTTGGACCGAGAGCGGGATTGATTATCGTTATATTACCAGGAACGAAGGATGCGCAAGGTATTCCCCCATTCGTAGCGGTGCTGGTTGACAGACCCATGACCGTCCAAGAAATAGCGCAGGTCTATCAGAGCAGCGCTGAAGAGATCCAAAAATACAATCTCATCGATCCAAACAAACCTGTCCCGGTGGGCAGATGGATGATTATTCCATACCCATAAGAATTGCATTAACAAGTCGAAGAATGGTATCGTATTATTTCGGAAAAAGGAAGAATAATAACCACATTATTGTGTTGAAGCCAGCAAGATTTAGTATGTTTTTTCAGCGCTCGCCAGTCAAGAATTTTGTTTCTAACCTGGTTTTGTTTTCATTGATACTTCTTATCATTGGA
>CAVWDI010000059.1:0-7457 GCA_963753725.1 uncultured Chloroflexia bacterium
CCACGCTCGGCGCTAACCTGATCCAATGTGCGGCATTGGGTCTGGCGGACGAACGATTGCTGCGTGCATTGGATTGGATAATTAATGATATTCCGTATAGCGGTCATCTGGCGGATGGGTTATTGGAATGGGGTCACTCATCCGGGGTGGACGTTTTCACCGGCTTCGCCTGCGCTGCTGTCCTGAGTACTGTCATTAGTATCTTAGAAAATGTGTAAAATTAACGGAAAAGGACACGGCAGATCGATTGTCATTCGGTTTCAGAAACCGTTTCGCAGCTCTGATCGCCGTGTCCGTCCCAGAAACAGCCCGAACAGTTGTTTGGTCCCTTGAGACCGTATCATTGCTAGTGCGGGCACCTGTATTATACACGGAGGATATGATGACAATCACAAACAAAAAGGTATACATCGGCATCGATATCAGCAAAGACACCTTGGATGTTACCGTATTCGACAGTGAAGAATACTGGCATCTAAACAATAATATCAAAGAGTTGCACAATCTTGCACCCCAACTGAAGGATCTCTCCCCAACTCTGATCGTGGTGGAAGCCAGCGGCGGTCTGGAGCAACCGGTTGTTAGGGATCTTGTAAAGAGAACCTGCCAGTGGCAATAGCCAATCCAACCCGAGTACGTAACTTTGCCCGCTCAACCGGCCAGTTGGCCAAGACCGATAAGCTTGATGCCAAGATCATTGCCCAATATGCCCAGGCTGTCAATCCTAAGGTAAGACCCTTACGCACAGCGCAACAGGAGCATCTGGATGCTCTGGTAACCCGCCGCAGGCAAATTGTCGACACAATAACAGCCGAGAAGAACCGCTTGTCAACCACCCACCCTGCACTCCTCAAACAGCTTAAAAGGCATATTGACTGGCTTGAAGAAGAACTACAGGCATTCAGTGGATGAGATTAACAAATTCATACAGCAAAACGCTGAATGGAAGCAGAAAGCCTCTATCTTGGAGAGCGTGCCAGGTGTTGGACCTGTGACAGTTTCAACTTTGCTGGCGGAACTACCTGCATTACCAGGGACTCGCAATCGCCAGCAGATCGCTGCCCTGGTCGGTGTTGCACCAGTGAATAAGGACAGCGGCAAAATGCGTGGTAAACGCAGGATATTTGGTGGCAGAGCTCCGGTTCGCAGAGTGTTGTACATGGCTACTTTGGTTGCAACAAGGGTAAATCCGGTCATCCGTTCCTTTTATGAACGCTTATTGGCAGCGGGTAAGGAGAAAAAGGTTGCTTTGACGGCATGCATGCGCAAACTGCTTGTAATTCTTAATTCGATGATCCGGAATAATCGTCCTTGGAACCCTTATCTTCTATAGGGTTGGTTGACTATTGACAAATCAGACAGTTGCTGCGAAGGAGCAGCCTATTACCAACCAATCTAAACTTCCACTATATTCTCTTTTCTTCACCAACAATATATACAACATGCAGCGACTGCGGCAATCTCCCCCTTTCGTGTCTTTGCGATTGAGCGGTCTATTACCAACCAATAAAAACCTCCACAATATTCTCTTTTCTTCATTAACAACAGATACAGCATGCAGCGACTGCAGCAATCTCCCAGTTCAGATCGAGGCTTATCAGTTCCACAAACACCTACAAATCCAAAAGAAAAGGGCAGGCATCATGCCCCTAACCAGGGATAATTACCTGCCCTACCGGATTCTTGATATTGGGAAATTTACCTGTTTGTTTCTATACCTTCCCTCTGATAGTAAATTCCCTCTTTTTCCATTAAATCGCCATAACCATTAGGACCGTACACTCGCACCCACCAACCGTACTTATTTCCCTTTACGAATTTAGACGGCAATCCGGTGATATTCACGCTCCCCACGTTTCCTAACAATCCCGTTCTGTCGCACTCGGATCATAGTCTGTTAGATCTGCAATATGTACTTCATAGTTGTCGCTGGTTATACCACGCTAGAGTCCAGGAAAACGTTTGCGGGATAGACACGTTTGCGCCGGGTGTCGGAGAATTAAGAGCTGCACCATATCAAAATCACAAACATAAGCGCTTGGATCAGTAGTCGTGGAGGAAATTAAGTGGGGTCCCCCACGCCTCCAACCAGTAAATAATCCCGTGAACATTCACTTTACGTACATAGTACTGCTGACCCGCAGATAGTTTGGGAAGGTTTTTCAGTCGTTAATCACCGTTTGTATTGGTATCCGCAGTAGCATATGTTGACCAATTTGAACCATCATAGAGGCGTAATTCAACCGTTGTTTGCACGGGTACTCCCTTGTCCGTCACACGGCCTGACAGCACCTTCGCCGCGCTACCTATTTCCTAGCATGATTGGCAGGTATACCGATTTAGCCGTAGGAGGTCACTCTCCGCTTTTCCGTGGTGAAATTCCAGTATGCATTGGTGCTGCCGTTTGAGTAAGTTATGCCTTCAGAATTTAACCGCGCGTTCATGCCAGTAATACTTAGTTCCCTTCGGTAAACCGTTGATGGTTTCTTGTGTGTCAATTCCAGTTGAAATCCAATCGCTACAATCGTTGTCATTTGTAGTATCAATACAGTACATGTGAGATGATGACGCTGAACTGAAACTCCAACTTTAAAGTTTCACTAGTAGATTGGTTTTCTGTACCGTCAGAAGGGCTAATTTTGTTAAAAGTTGCTGGTTTGGGAGGATAAATCCAATTCGCACACGGATCGAAAACGTTCATCACAATGACTTCTCCGTTTGGGTAGCCCATATACGATCCGCTCGCGTGTCCAATGCCTATAAAGCCTTCCTTGCCCATTAGGCCGCTATTATCAATATAGGCAAACCACAGCATCATTCGGCGGTGACCCCAACTGTCTTTTTTGTCTTCATAAATCCAGTCGTAAATGGCCTGCTCTACTGGATATTTAATTGTATATGTAGCCATATGAGCCCAAATACTCTCGAAGTAAAAGTATTCACCAAGCGGGATGGGATCGTATGAGCAATTTTTTATGTGCTTATTCTGATCCAATCTCCACTCTGGATCATAGCCATCTTCATAGTGACCAAATTTATCATTCGTGCGTAAAAATTCTGCATACTTCTGTGCTACACTGATCACATTACCTTCCCATCCATGTAAGGGGTGCATGCCAGTTACATTTCGAACCTGTCGTTCACTGTTGATCAGCCATAACGCTCTGTCATTCTCGGTCATAGAGTCCCACACTATTTGAGACGGTAACGATATTGACGGTAAATTTGTGCCGAGCTGTGCATTCTCCTGTGTGCGGCCGTAATTAAAAGCCGCTTGGATATCTGCTACATTCGAAAAATCTATTGATCTGGGGATATCATTTATTAGGTCTGGTGGCCAGGATTCAGGTGCATAATTTGATGATGAATTTGCTGGTGCAAAAATCGACAGGCTTAAAGTCCCCACAATCAACAGGATGATGTAAAAGCGAATATTTACCGATACACGAATTAAGGTCGACATGATTCCTCCTTTCTTTCGTAGACCAGCACCGCACTCCAATTAAGGTGCGGTTTTAGATTATCCATTTCCCGCCTGGAAATAGTTTAGACGAATTAAATCTTAATGTCAATATTTTCCCCCATCTTCTAGCTCGCTTTGCGCAGAACTACCACGCATTCAATTCGCGCGAGCAGTAAATCTTCACCTTCAGGACCAATTAGATACACAATCAAAAGCTATATTAATTTCCAATAGAGTAGTTCATTTCCGCTATCGGGATGAGAAAATTAACATCATTGTTTGAAGGGTGAAAATCCTATTTGAATGTAACATTATAGTAATAATGTGAAGCGCCTTCCCCATTCGGACCTAATACGGTCACCCACCAGCCGTACTGCTTGTAATAGGTAAATCCTGTCGGTGTTCCAGCCAGATAAAAGCTGCCCGAATATCCTAATGGTTTTGAATGAAAATAAGGGGAATTAACTGGATCATTGTCTGACATATCCGAAAGGTGGAAAACGTAGCTGTCAGACCTGGTTACGCGTTTGCTCCATATAAATGACTGCGGTAAAGGTACCCATGCCTCATGATATGGGGAAATTAAATTTACATTCTCAAGATCAAAATCGCACTGGAATAGATTAGGATCGATAGTTGCGGCTGTTATTCTCATGCAGTACCAAGACGACAACCAGGATGGATCATTTTGGTCATTTATCTTTCGAACATAATAGTATTGATCCCCGGATAAAGGCGGCAGGTTGTCGAACTTGTACTTTCCTTTTTGATTGGTATCCTTAGTAGCGTATGTAGACTCTCTATGACCATTGAAGTAAACCAGTTCTACTACCGTAAACGCCTCTGCAATACCCTTATATGTCACACGACCCTTAAGCACGATCGGCGGGCTGGGGCTCCCTTGATCCAGCAATATCGGGAGATACATATCGTTTGTATATGTAGGAGGTGGAGAGCCGAAGGTCTGGGTGAGAAAACTCCAGTAAACGCTGCTATCGCCATCGGAGTAGATAATTCTCTCGGAATTAACGGCACGCACATGCCAAAAATATTCTTGTCCTTTCTTCAAATCCCCTATGGTTATTGAGGTGCTGCTGCCGTTTGATTTCCAACTGCTGCAGGCATTGTCATTAATGGTGTCGTAACAGTACTCGTAAGGATGCAGCCGTCGAGCTGATACTCCAGCTCAATGTTACACTTTCACCTTGAATTGGCGACCCATTGGATGGGCTGATCTTATTGAACCATCCTTGTGTAGGTGGGTAATTCCAGGGGATACCCACTTCTGGATCAGGGGGGTGGGCATCAGGCGATTCGATGGAATCGGGTGAAACAGGTGCGCTGATGAGCAGGCTTAAAATCCCCACTGCCACCAGCATGATATACAAGCGCGAGCTCCTAGATAAAACGAAACCGGGTCAACATTTCCTACACCTTCCTTTTGTATACAGCGGATATTTATTCTTTTGAACAAATAATATATCAGATTCAAGCAGTGGTTGCTTCGGAACGCCTGCTGCCAGTTAAACGGTTAAATTTGATCTTACCTCCACCGCTTCATTTACAAACTAAAGGCAGGAAGTATTCTCCAGGCGCAGGCGGCGGTGCCTCATAATCCCAGTTGATGCACGGATCAAACATATTGAACACGATGATTTCAGGGAAGTAGGATACACTGTACCGTTGATCGTATAATCCCCGCCGCTGGCGCGCCCGATGCCCATCAAGCCCTCTCTGTCACCCTGGACCGCTCGTTCTCTTTATAAAAATTGTCGTACAGAAGCAAATGTCGGTGCCCCCATCCGCTGCCTTTAATCCTTGTACATCCAATTGTATATAGAACGCTCTATGGGCATCGGGATATTGCTTGAGTTGTACCGTAACAGAGTGAAGTGTCTTTTTCCATCAACAAAGGAAATCCATCATGACAGGCATTTGATGGCCGGGTTCTCTTGTTTTTGGAACCGCTGGACCTTTGCCGTCAGCATTATGTCCCCATTTTATCATTTGCTAGCATGCCAATCGGCTATAATCCTGTGCCGACGCTGGTGATATTGCTCTCGTAACCGTGCAGTCAGACTTTAACGCCCTGCCTGCCTGGCGCTCGCTGTCGATTAACCACAGCGCCTTTTCATTGTCACTCATCCCATTCCAGACAGATTGAGAAGGCATCGAATTAATTAAAAGGGATGCTGGTACTCAGCTGTGAATTTTCTTGGGTGCGGCCGCTATTAAATGCTGACTTGATATCAGCCACAACCGACTGACTCCTCCCGTTCCAGGGTATATCCGCAGTTGGATCAGCGGGATAAGCTTCAGGTGATTTAATACACAACAGGCGCAGCAGGTGCGATAATGAGCAAGCTCAAGATCCCCACCGCCGCTAAAATAAAACAAAAGCGCGCAGGTTGACCGATACACGAAATAAAGTAAACATGATTTCTCCATTCTTCCGCAAATCAGCGCCGTGCCAGTGCCAGCGTGGTTTCATATTGTTCGCTTCCCACCTGAGAATAGTTTAGACGGATTTTTACACGCTGTCAATAATTTCTAACTTACAAATGAGAAAACCCAATGATTAAGGACCTCGAATCTTGGATTTAATCCAATATTTAACCCAATTCAAGCTGTGCTTGCTGCTGATTGCCTCACCTGGTGAATTGAAATATTGGCTCTGATCGCACACCTTCATGTACTACGAAACCGCAGGTACATAATCCACCAAGCGGAATGTGACAACGAGCCGTAATTGCAACTGACTACACGGATCAAACATGTTCAACACGATAACTTCCGCGTGCATGGATAAGAAGTATTGTTAATTGTATACGGTCCACCGCATGCACGCCCAATACCCAGGAAGCCTTCCATGTCAACTGAACCGCTATTTTCAAAAAAAGAATGGTAAAGCAGCAAATGGCGGTGCCCGAACCTTTGCCGCTATCATTGTACATCCAGTTATAAGAATCGCGCGTCTACAGGCAATTGGACACAGCCTGCAGTTGTACCAAAGGCGTAAATGTTTTCCATCAACAGGAAGTTATCATGGCAGGCCGCGATTTGTGGGTTGTCCCCTAATCGTCCTGGCGGACCTTCGCCGTCAGATTTATGCCCATTTACTATCGCCAGCATCCAATTGGCGAAGTCCTGCGCCACACTGGTTACAGTACTCTCAAATCCGTGCAGGGCACGCACGACCAGCCGCGCGCCGCCGCTCACTGTTGATCAACCACAGCGATTTTCCGACTGTCACTCAAAGCCTCGCAGGCGGCTCGGCCGGGCATCGTAGTTATTGAAGGGATATCTGTACCTGACTGTCAGTTCTCCATGTTACGGCCATGGTCAAAGGCAGCCTTGATATCCGCCACACCCGCATAACCCACACCAGACTTCCAGGGGATATCCGCAGTTGGATCAGGGAGATGAGCGCCAGTGGGAAATCAATAGACGACGGGCGTATGGAGGGCGTGGCGACCGGGCCGCAAAATGACCGCCGAAACCATTAAGATCGGAAACGCTGAGAGACTGAGACACGCAGATAAAGGTACGAGAAACATGCTGGTCCCCTCCGATTCTGGAGAGTTTCATCTCCGCGTTCGTCCTCAAGGCTGGGCTGGGATTCTGCTCACCCATCGAGACCTGGACCGAGAATCATGCGCGCAAAATGTTTAGTACTGAATTTTCGTAGCTCTTCCTATCCCGCAGGTCCGTCTTCCTCTGGAATTCATCATCTCTCTCCTTGACCCTGTTCGAAGTGATTTCGAAAACGATGATCCGAATCGTATGTCCGCCATTTCTCATATCTGAATCAGTGTAATGTTGGGCTGGTAATAAACAAGACCCATAATACGTTTTTTTTCACTGATCGCTCAAACAACATTACAACAAAAATCGAACCGAGAGTCGGTACCAGCTGGACGTAGCTCTTCCTTCTGACATTCAACAGGAACGCGATTCGCTTGCGTAGAATCATCGGAATTAGAATAGTACACAT
>CAVWDI010000060.1:0-42138 GCA_963753725.1 uncultured Chloroflexia bacterium
GATATGGGCGCAAACGCCGGGAGCGGCTGGCGCTCCAAACCCATCCTCTCTACCAGAGTTAAATGGGGATTCCACAGCTTAACACGCCATCAAATTCACCCCGGATCTGATCACAAAATTCATTGTGGACACGCTTGCGCTGATTCATCATCGACACAAAAGTGAGCACCGTATCCATATCGTATCGATTATCTTCAAGGAATTTAAAGAACTGTCTTTAAGTCCTTATTGCCAGGGTGGAGGGGGTAATGGGAACCAGCAGGAAATCGGACAGCGTTAATATCATCTCTGCAATGATATTGATCGTTGGCAGGCAATCCAGAACGATCAGATCATATTCGCTTTCCAGCGGTTTGAGGATCTGTTTAATTTGGTGTTTGGAACGCTGCAACCTTCCAAACCCAATATCAAGGTTGCGGTGTGTGAAATCGGCTGGAAGCAGGTCTAAATGGTAATAATCCGTACCTTTTATGCTGCTTTTTATCCGCTTCCCACCGCGAGAAAAGCCGCGCGCCTTTGGCTTAACTTTTCGTTTAGACTCTGAAGAAATAAGTGGTCGAGCTTTGAGGATCAAGGTCGCAAATCAGCGTCCTTTTACCCGATTGAGCTGCCAGATAGGCTAAATTTACGGCAGCCACTGTTTTTACGACCTTGCCTCTATTGCTGTATATCGCCAGTATTGTCACTCTCGAGACCTCTTGATTTTCATTTAAGAATAGTTCTTTATACAATTTCCTGTTTCCCTTGCTGGAAAAACTGGTAAAGGTATCCACAAATTTATCCTTTACTTCACCTTTTTCCCGCTCTAACAACCCGACCAGGCTTCCAATCGCTAAGAGTGATTTGGTGTAAAGATCATCTCCCGCGCTGAATTCCAGCTGAAATATTCAGCAGTTGTTCACTCTGAATATTCAGATCGTTAAAATTGCTGAGGTTATCCTGCAGTTTTCGCATCTGCTTCAGCAGGTCGGCGATTTTTTCGGGGGGAAACAGGCTGGAAAAGAATTCAATCAAATAGCGCAGTTTCTTACACTCAATCCTAAGCCGGTGCAGGTCTTGCTGATCCGCCAGCGTCTGCGCCTGGCGCCCATCTCGAAGGATGCGGCGGTACCGTTTGTATATCCTTTCTTTTGCCAGATCAATTACCAGTTTGCTGCTGTTCGGCGCCAACGAACTGACTACAGTTGGCACCTGTAGAAATTCGGCGTACTCACGTTTAAACACGTAATAGTGGGGAGATTCTAACTCCAAGCGCACTTTTTCCAATGCTTGGGAGCGTTCCTGCCTCAAATATTCAAAAATAGGGACAATTCCTTCTTTCAGCGTTTCCGGGAGCATATCCCTGTATATGTCTTCTTTTAACAAGAAGACATCCAAATCCCGCAGGGGGTTGGTTAGCTGTCCCAGTTCAGCGAAGTCAACTTTGAATCGATCAGTTTTGTCTTGAGGCAGAACGCCTTTCAACTGCGTAAACGTGGACCGGGAGCGCCGGATAGCCACCCGGAAATCGTGAGTAAACTCGCTGTCGATATCATGTTTTATTCCGGATCGTTTTTCTGCATCACATCGAACAAAAAAAGCAAAATCTTTTTGGCTGCAGTACCCGATTCCAGTTCAGGCTCAAGCCCGATTTTCACTTTCGATGAATAATCGCCCGGCGCTATGCCGGATTTCCGCAGGGTTTCGGTATATAAATCGAAAACAGTACCGCGCGGAATCCAATGCCCTCAAAAAACGTTTCCAATTTGAAGAACATTGAGTTGTATCCTCTGACAGGTTGCATGTGGATGCCGGTTATTAAAGAACTACATTCCCTGTGAAAATCCTCGTAAACGATCCACGCCACTGTTTTCTGTTCATTATTAAATATCCGGTAATAATTTGAGACCTTCTTTACTTCAACCAGATTTATCAATGCTCTCATTTCAACGATGGGTTCAAGTGTTTCCTTCAATGTACCCTCCCCCATTTCTTTAATAAATGTGGGAACCTGGAAACTTACCTGGCTGCACAGCAGCTTGTTACCGTCAA
Source organism: uncultured Chloroflexia bacterium (assembly GCA_963753725.1). Lineage (GTDB taxonomy): Bacteria > Chloroflexota > Anaerolineae > Anaerolineales > UBA4823 > CAVWDI01. The sequence goes on from CAVWDI010000060.1 coordinate 2,032, forward strand.
ATTGATGCAGATACAGTTCATTTCCTGCCAGGTAGAGTGTCATAGACCGGTTGTACAGGCGCCAATCGAATGTGTCGAATATATGGATTGGCTCGACCTGCCCGCTTTCTTTAACGAACAAACGCCGCTCAGTGTGGAGGTAAACTTACCTTTATTAAATTCAGCCGGGGTAATAAATAAGGTTTTATTCAAGTTTAACCCTGACATTAACTACTATCCTCTCCAAATAAGCTTTCTATTCATCCCAACCGTAACGCCCTAATAATGGGACGAACGCAACAGGTATAACATCCCTGCAGTCGAAATCATGTTCCGTACGCGCCCAATACTCGAGGAATTGACCGCCGCGGCCTCCGACCGGGATAACAATGCGTCCGCCAATTTTAAGCTGATCCTTGAGAGCAAGGGGAGGCTGGGAGCTGCTGCAGTTACCAGGATTCGATCATAAGGCGCATATTTTTTTATCCCCTGCGAGCCATCCCCAATATGTACCTGGACATTGGTAATTCCCAGCTCTTTCAACTTACCTTCCGCATCGCGCCCCAATTCTTTATGCCGCTCGATGGTATGCACTTCACTAGCCAGGTACGCCAATACAGCCGCCTGGTAACCTGAGCCTGTACCAACCTCTAAAATCTTTTCGTGCCCTTTCAATTTTAAGAGCTGCGTCATCAAAGCAACGATATACGGTTGAGAAATTCTCCCGCCCCTGCCGATCGGCAGCGTCCATCACTGTACGCATGCTGGGGAATCAGCACCCACAAAGGGTGGCGGGGACTTTGCCCATAACCTCCAATACCAGCGGGCCGCTAATATCGCGGCTCCGCAGTTGGTCTTTACAATCTGCTGTCGTCAACTTCGGAAAAATTACGCTCTCTATGATAATTCGGCTTTCGATATAAATTTGCCTTATTAAACTATTAGCTCAGGTTGTCTTTTCGCTTTATGCCTGCGACCAGGCGCCGCCAAAAAATATTGTTTTCTCCCGGGACAAAGTGTCATACAAATGAGGCGGTCCAGGATACCCATATAGCGTTTCCGCAGCATTCCCGCCAGATCACCCTGGTCGCAAACCACCGTGATGTCTCCACATTTTGTCATTGATCAATTCGGATTCATTTTATTTTCCTCTGGCGGCTAATCTTGTCAATCGCCGCGCCGTCTCCCCCCAGCCGTGCAAAGTCATAACTGGGAACAGATGAGGGTGTCGAAGTGTAAAAGGCGATCTGAGAGCGGACGAATCCTCTCTCACTTTCAGAGGTTACCACAAACACGGTCGCTGAAATTGTATGTTCGCCTGCTGCACGCCAACTTTTTCGCGGCCGCTTTCAAAGCAGGTTTTAACATCTCACCCAGATATTTGCGTGTGTGCAGTGGATGGACATGAAAACCATCTGCGGTTTCTCCCGATAATCGTGCCAGACCGGTGTTCACACCCGCAATGTATATTGGGATATCTGGGAAATCGATCGGTCCTGGGTTAAAAAACGGCGACATCAAAGTCAGCTTGTAATAATCGCCGCGGTATTTTAGCGGTTCCCCGGTCTGCCAGGTGTTCCATATGGCGCGTATGGCAAAAATTTGTTCGCGTAGTTTACCTATCACTGAGTCCGGCCACTCAAGACCGAAGCGCCGCTCGATATGCGCCTTTACCTGGGTACCCAAACCAAGCGTAAAGCGTCCGCCAGAAAACTGGGCCAGGTCCCAGGCAGTATAAGCCATTGTGGTTGGGCTGCGGGCGAACGCAACCGCAATAGCAGTACCGAATTGCAGACGCTGGGAATGCTCTGCGGTCAGCAGCCCGGACAAGAACGGATCGTGAATCGTTTCGGGAGACCAAACCGCATTAAATCCCATCCGCTCGGCGGCGCCCGCGGTTTCAGGAACATCGCTCAAACTTCCCGGTGAAATTACTGCGTCTATTTTTATGGTCACAATTGAAACTGTCTCCAGTCCGCCGCAGCGGCTTATCAAACGACATTTGCCCGCTGCAATTTGATTATACACTCCCAGGTTCAACCCGCAAAGATTTGATGTCAAACACCATCATCAGCCAGCGCAATCACAAATCCATGATTAACCGGCTTTGCAGCACTCCTGCGGTATAATTTTGCGCATGGAAAATCCAGAAATTGAAACAAAACCGAAGCGGTACGGCTGGGTAGTGATTACTATCCTGGGCGTTCTGGTTCTGGTTTCAATCGCAGCGTTGAGCGCCTTTGGGGGTTATCGTTCCGGCATCAATATTCGCAAAAATGCGGAATCCACTCAAATCGTTCAGGCAGTAGCAGAACAGTATGCAATGGGTCTTCAAGAACTGCGGCAAGGGGAATATGATCGTGCCCGGCAGCGTTTTGAGTATGTGATACGCCTGGATCCGGATTACCCGGGAGTCACAGAAAAACTCTCCGAAGTCCTTTTGGAACTCAACACCACTGCAACGCCAACCCTGGGGATAACTCCCACACTGACACCCACCCCAGACAATCGCGGGATTGAGGATATCTTCAACCAGGCCCAGCAGCAAACAGTGAACAATGACTGGTCGGGTGCCATTGAAACGCTTCTGCGGCTGAGAAAAGACCAGCCAGACTTCAAACCTGTCGAAGTGGATGGTCTGCTTTACCTCGCCCTGCGCAACCGCGGTGTGGATAAGACTTTAAAGGAAGCCAACCTTGAAGGCGGCTTATATGACCTGGCATTAGCCGAAAATTTTGGCCCTCTGGATACCGAAGCCCAGTCCTTCAAGACTTTTGCAGGTTTATATATTACTGGCGCAAGTTTCTGGGGGCTTGATTACGTGCAGGCTGCCCAGTACTTCAGCCAGGTAGCGCCGCATATGCCGAACCTTAGAGATGGATCAGGATTGACAGCTGCCGAACGGTACCGCCAGGCTTTGATCGAATATGGGTACCAGCTGATCAGGGAAGGGCGCTGCAGTCCAGCCTCAGAGCAATTTCGTACCGTGCTCTCAATTTATAACGACCCCGGTTTAGAGGCCGAGTTCAGCGCCGTGGTCAACGAGTGCGAAGAGCTGAGAGTTAAACCTAATCAAAATCCCTGACCTTTATTTGTAACGGAGTACCGTAGTAATTTATGGCTACCCCCGATTGGGCGCAGACAATCGCTTACTGGCTGCATATGATTGCCACGGTCGTGTGGATCGGTGGTCTTGCCGCGATGATCATGTTGGTAACCCCCATGGGGCGCAGCCACCTGGACGAAGAGGGGGCTGCGAAACTGCAGTTTAAATCCCTGCAGCGGCTTGAATCCCTGATTTGGTTCTGTATTATCGTGCTGGTTGGCAACGGCATGCTGCAAATGAACACCCATTTCAATTTCCAGGGGTTTCTGGAAATTGGTAATCGCTGGTCAACCGCGATCCTCATCAAGCACCTGGTTTTCCTGGTCATGGTCCTGCTCTCAGCTTATCTAGCATGGGGCTTAACTCCAAAATTGGAGCGAATAATTTTGCTCAACGCCCACAAGCGTTCGCCAAACGGGGACCGGGTTGACGGCTCGCATTTGGAATTTACCAGGATATCCAGGATAATCACCATACTTCTTACCATCAATCTTGTCCTGGGAATTTGTGTGCTCAGTCTGACGACCATTGCGCGTATTTCATAGACCTAGAAAATGATATCCGTATCAAGTATTCCTTCACAAATCAAAACTGGTAAACACCTGCGCGCATTTGACGTGCAGCGTGATCTGGCGCCGGTTGCCGACCTGGTTGAACTTTGTTTCGCGGATACATTGGATCCGGATGGGAAACGTTATATCCAGCGTATGCGCTCAGTATCCAGGAACAAGGGCTTTATACGCTGGGCAGCTTTAAATGTTGAAGTGCCTAACATGCCATTTACCGGATATGTTTGGGAACTTGACGGAACCATGATCGGTAATGCCAGTCTGATCCCGTACCGCGTCAAAGGGCAGGCATCCTATTTGATCGCCAATGTTGCAGTGCATCCAGACCACCGCCGCAAGGGTATAGCTCGCGCTTTAACCCTGCGCGCAATGGAACACGCCCGTAAAAAAGGCGCCGCAGAGATTTGGCTGCACGTCCGCCAGGAAAATGATCAGGCGTTAGATCTATATTCATCCCTGGGCTTCGCTGAAAAAGCGCGTCGCACGACCTGGATTGGCGAGCCGGAAACAATGAGTAGTGCAGACGACTCTGATATAAAAATCAGACCAGCAGTTCCTGATAACTGGAAGCATATAAAAGCCTGGATCACACACAACTATCCAGATGATGTCAGCTGGCACCTTCCATTAAATACGAACGCCTTACGTCCCGGTTTTTGGGGCGCGTTATATCGTTTGCTGCACCATGTCAATATTCGCCAATGGGCTGCTTGCAGTAAAGCAAGCTTGTCCGCTGTCCTGACCTGGCAAGCCTCATCTACCCATGCTGATTCCCTTTGGCTGGCCGCGCCGCCAGATGCCGCTGACGCCGCAATAGGTGCACTGCTATCACACGCCAGACGTGCCCTGCGCTCCAAACGCACATTGAGATTGGAATACCCTGCTGATCAAAACAATGATGGGATTTAATCGGCGGTTTTTTATCCCCAGCAAACATTAATTTGGATGTCTCGCAGCTTTAAATCCTTATTTTGGTTGACTTTCCATCCAACTCGGCTTATACTTCGGTTATTGGAGAAACCGCCTTGCGAGATTCGAACAAATCCAGGAAATTTACTTCTAAATAAGAAGAGGCACGCGGTGCGCGTGCCTCTTTTGTTATCTATGGTTGAACTTTGGAGTTTTGAAGGAGCGCACATAAGAAACCAGACAAATGTTTGGTCCAGGAGATCCTCCGAAGCTTAACATAATTCTGTTTGAAAGGAGATTTGATTCAATGGATTATGGAATGATTGGGAAAATTGAAAAAGCAAAAAGGTACGCCGAGCAGCGTGACCGCATTCGAATTGAAAATTTAGAAGTTACTTTTATGGGACAGAATAATGACCACGTTGTAAAATTTATTGACGGCCAGTGGCAGTGTGATTGCGATTTCTTTCAAACCCGGTTTAGATGCAGCCATACGATGGCTTTGGAAATTATTTTAGAAGGAATGCTGATCGAACAGGTCCAGGAGGGATAGAACAAACATCCCCATTATAGATATATACAAATAAGCGGACTCGTTTGAGCCCGCTTATTTTATTTTGTATATTTGTCCCTTACCAACAATCGCAATTTACACTGGTAGGCGCAGGTCTATTTCAGATGTAACTGGGGCTCCAATTTCTATTGAGAAAAATCAGGGTGGGTTGGATTTATCAGATAGTTAAGCTCGTCAGGATATGTGGATGAGAATGGACTTGAATGATAAGAAGGAGGGATGAGGTAAGTGTTGAGAAAGGTAGGGGATGGATAGTTTTTGGAATAAGGGGGTAAAGAAGATGTGTGAAGCTGGAAAGAAAGAGTGAACTAGGGGGGATAAGAATGTAACTGGGAATGATTGTGATGGATAAGTGTAAAAGAAGTTGAAAGAAAGCTAATGATTTAATGCTTGTAGTATAGAGAGCAAGTGTGTGGGGGCTGTTAAAAGGTTATGTAAATAAGATGGGGTGATTAATAAAAAGAGTTTATATATTTATTATTAAAGATGAGAGATGATAAAAGGCTAATGAGAAAAAGAAGTGCTCTAAGAGTAATATAAGGTTTTAAAATTCTATAGAGTATAAATAGCTCTTTAATAATTAAAATGGCAAAGAAAAAAAAATACAGTTGTTCGAAAAAAGAAATAAACTAAAGTAAAGTAGTATAATTAAAAGAGTTAAAGTGTTTATATATCGAAAGACTCTCCGGTTGGAAAATATACTTTTATTGGATAAAAGATATCTAACTCTTACCAACCCGGAAATAAAATGAATTCAGAATCCGACCAGATTTTAGCGCTTATCCCAGCTTACAACGAAGCCCGGCGCGTTGGTCAGGTGGTCAGCGCCGCCAGGAATTTCCTGCCGGTTATGGTTGTTGATGATGGCTCAAGCGACGATACGGCACAAGCTGCTGAGGCAGCCGGCGCACTAGTCCTGTCACAATCCAGCAACCAGGGTAAAGGGGCTGCCCTGCGGGCCGGTTTCAGTTGGGCACTAAAGGGCGCTTATACAGTCGTTTTAACCTTGGATGCGGACGGCCAGCATGATGCTGCTGAGATCCCAAATTTTATTGATTACTTTCAAGCCCACGGGGGCGACCTGATTATTGGTAAGCGTGATTTCAGTCATATGCCGCTGACCAGAAGGCTGGCGAACAATCTGGGCGCAGTTTCTTTCTCGTGGGCCATCGGATCTAAAATCCCGGATAACCAATCCGGTTTCAGGTTGATCAGCCGGCGTTTGATGATGGAGTTGATAAAATCCCGCGAAGGTGGTTTCGAATTCGAAGTCGAGATGATTCAAACCTGTGTCCGTCAGGGTTACCAATTGGATTGGGTCCCCATTAAAACAATATATACCGGTGAAGGCAGCCACATTCAACCCATAAAACATATAAAAGAGTTTTCTCGTTTGGTTTGGCAAACTCGCCGGAACCGTTAAACTCATCTCAAGGAAAAAAATTAATCAACTGATGTTTGTCCATCTCCATTCGCATTCATGCTTCTCCTTCCTGGAAGGTGTGTCCTCTCCGGCGCAGCTTGTCCAAGCTGCTGAAAAAGAAAGCATGCCTGCGTTTGCGTTAACAGACCACCGCTCCATGACGGGCGCCATCGAATTCTATGACGCATGCCGCGCCTCTGGCATTAAACCGATCCTGGGGCTTGAAATTGAAAACAGCCTGCCCCCTCAATTTTCCCCGCTGTCCAGAGATTTACTGGTTGGAAAACTGGTCCTGCTTGCCGAGGATATTTCTGGATGGTCGAGCTTATGCCGCTTGAGCAGCGCAGTTCAAAACGAGGCGGCATCCTCCCCTTATGCGCCTGTCACATTTGATCAGCTCTCCGAAAATTCCAGGGGATTGCTGTGCTTAACCGGCGGGGTTGATGGGCTGGTATTCAGGTTGGTGTCCCAGAACCGTGATGACGACGCCTCGTCCTTGCTGGCTGCCCTGGGTGAGGTATTCCCGGAACGTTTATATGTCCAGCTTTGGCGTCACACCTCCAACGACAATTCGACTCTGTATAAACTTGTCAGGTCAGCCCAGGATGCAAAGCTGTCCAGCGTTGCCACCCACAATATTTATTACACCCACACAGAGCAGGCAAATATCCAGCGTCTGCTGACTGGGATCCGCTTGAATAAAGAAATCACCCAGCTAAATCAGGCTTCTCTCGCTCCCCCGCAGGCATATTTCCCGGGAACAGCTGACATGCAGGCTCGTTTTTATCATTATCCCCAGGCTTTAACGACCAGCATGGAAATCGCCGATCGCTGCAACCTTGAACTACCTTTAGGGGAAACCCACTATCCAGAGATTGAACTGGAAAACAACCAGACGCCTATCCAATTGTTAAAAACGGAGGCATTAAAAGGCGCACGGGAACGGTACCCGGACCTGTCTCCCGAAATAATAAACCGCCTCGAGCACGAGATCCAGGTTATCGAAACCAGCGGCTACACACCCCTGTTTCTGATCATGCAGGATATCGTCCAGTTCGCTCGTCAAAGCGGCATACCAATATCCTCGCGCGGTTCTGCAGCTTCTTCCCTTGTCGCACACTGTTTGGGTATAACAGACCCGGATCCAATGCGGTTGAACCTGTATTTTGAACGCTTCCTGAATCCGGCGCGTGCCACGCCTCCCGATATCGATACGGACCTTTGCTCGCGCCGCCGCGACGAAGTCATTCAATACGTCTACCAACGCTTTGGAACTGAGCGAGTCGCCATGGTGAGCACCATCAACCGTTTTCGCCGCAGGTCCGCACTGCGTGAGGTTGCGAAAGTGCATGGACTGCCTCCTGATGAGGTGCGTAAATTGGCTGACCAACTCCCCCGCCGCTGGTATGGACCTCCCCGGCGGGATAAATCAATGGACGATCCCTTCAGCGAGTTAGCCCAGCGTTATAACACGCCCCGCTACCAGCAAATCTTCAGCGATGCGGAAGAGGTATTGGGTCTCCCCCACCATCTATCCATCCATCCCGGAGGGATGGTGATTGCGCCCGGCCCTATCAACCAGCTGGCGCCGACCCAAATGACCAACAAAGGAATCCTGGTCACCCAATTTGACCTTAAATCGATCGAACGCCTGGGACTGGTGAAGATCGATCTGTTGGGCATCCGCGGATTATCAGTATTAGGTGATGTGGCTGATGAATTGTATAAAAAAGAGCCGGGATACGTTTCGTCACCTATTGATCTGCTTGGTTCTATCCCGGTTGACGATCCGGTTACAGCGCAAATCGTCCAGAACGGGTTGACCATTGGCTGCTTTCAAATCGAAAGCCCTGGGATGCGGACTACGCTCAAAGAAGTAGGGGCGCACAGCGTCGATGATATTATGGTCGCCCTGGCGCTTTACCGCCCGGGTCCCTTTAACCGGCGGCCTAAAGGATGCTTTTGTCCGCCGCCATAAAGGTCAGGAACCCGCAGCTTACATACATCCCAGCTTGCAGCCGCTGCTTGAAGAGACACACGGCGTCATTCTCTACCAGGAACAGGTGCTGCGCATCGCCCACGAACTGGGGGGGTTCAGTCTCAGTGAAGCCGATCTGCTGCGCCGGGCTATGAGCCATTTCGATCCCGGACAACAAATGATCACCCTTAAAGATAAGTTCCTTTCAAACGCTCTGGATCGTTTTGATATCCCCGAAGAGAGCGCCATTCGCATTTGGGACATGATGGCTGCATTTGCGGGATACGGTTTTCCAAAGGCGCACGCCGCATCCTACGCCCAGGTCGCCTGGCGTTCTGCTTATTGTAAATCCCATTATCCAGCCTTGTTTATGGCAGCCGTGCTCGCCAACTGGGGTGGATACTACCAGCAGAGCGTCTACCTGACAGAGGCGCGCCGTTTGGGTTTAACCATCCGGCCTCCCCTGGTAAACTATGCCGGGGCTGAATTCAGTTTACAGTATATCGATGGCGCCGAAAACCTGGTCATGGGATTAAACCAGGTGCGCGAACTCACCAGCCAGACCGGATCCCGCATTCAAAGTCTGCGTCCTTTTGGCAGTTTATGGGATTTCTTGAGCCGGGTCGATCCGCGTCCTGTCGAAGCCGAGAATTTGATAAAAGTTGGCGCGCTGCAGGATTTTGGCACGATACCGGATATGCTGGCCCAGGTCGGCACCAAAAATTGGCGAGAAGGCCAGATGTCTCTGTTTACAGAAGAACCGGAGATGGGAGAGAAATGGTCACCGGCTCAAATATCTGCCGCCCAGGAATTTATCCTGGGTGTGAGCGTTTCAACCCATCCATTGGATTTATTCAGCGATCAGATCAGCCGCGCCGGATGCGTGTCGACCATTGAAGCCGCAGCTAATGCAGGCCAGCAGGTGCGCGTTGCCGGTATGCGCCAGACCTGGAGGCGCAGCAGCGCTTCGCAGTCAGGCTATATCTATTTTATGTCCCTGGAAGATCTGGAAGGTGTTATCAACGTGTTAATCGATTCGGATGTGTACCGCACCCATCGAAAACAGTTTTCCGGCGCAGGACCATACATTATGGAGGGAATCGTCGAAAAGGACCCCAGCCGCGCCGAACCCATCCTGCGAGCCAAAGATATCCGGAACATCGCTTGAGTCGTGATTACTCGCTGCCCTCAAAAAACTGCAGGATGTATTGGTTAATCTGATCCGGCACTTCCGCGCCCATCAGGTGCCCGGCATCTACCACTTCAACCCGAACATCCGGGATGTCCTGTACCAATTTTCGGGCCGCCTCGGGGTCGCCAACCAGGTTATCATGCTCTCCAAACACAAACAGTACAGGCACGGCTAACTGCTGGCGTTTTTCGGCAGGCAGCGGTAAAGGCGCCACTTTGGCCGGATTAAGACCGGTCATTATCAGTTGGAACCATTCCCCAAATTCATCCACTAACACGGGATTATCGCTGAACGCCCAGCGAAAAGTTCTCTCCTGAACGGTCTTGAGCGGGAAAAACTGGGCAAACATAATCCTCATCACCGACTGTGTTGCGCCGGCGTATCCCATCGGGCCAAGCAGGACTAACTTCTTGACACGTTCCGGTGCGTTCAACGCATAATTGGAAGCTATAAACCCGCCTTCAGAGGCTCCAACCACATATGCTTTTTCCACACCGAGTTTGTCCGTGATCTCGGTGTACAATTCGGCCTGATCCCGGCCGTCTTTCATAATATTATCCAGACTGGCAAATTCGCTTTTCCCGGCATCTCCGATCAAATCGATGGCGTAGGTGCAATACGCTTTGCTAAGCTCTTGGACGTTGAACTTCCACGACCAGCCGGAAACACCTGACGCATGCAGCAGTAACATCGCCGGGGAATCTTCCGGCCCACTGACAATTACATGCACCTTCCCATATTGGGTATCTAAAAAAACATCCTCATAAGGAACCGGCCAATCCCTCATTTTTTCATCATAAATTTCCATAAAGCGCGCTTTAACTTCCGGCGATTTATATACCGAGGTCTTTTCTCCACCCAGCAGTAAACGGACAAAGACGAACAGCAACAGCGCAATTAACCCGAACTGCAGCAGAGGATGAATCGACCAACCAAACTGGCTGTTGATAAATGAGTTTACCGGCGGGAATACCAGCAGCGCCGCCAGCAGTAAAAGCAATGCACCCAGCCAGTTCTTCATCAACAGCATGGAAACGGTTAACAAGCCAAATAAAATCGCAAATAACCAACCTAGAATTGTCCACAGGTATGCCATAATATTTCCTATTTAATAAATATTAAATACTTCTTTATGAAAGAAAAACGAAACCCCTCTGCGATGGTTGCACAAGACGCAATAACCATTCGCGGGAAGTATTGTTATAAATTCTGGATCATCTCTGGATATGTGCCTGAGCCCAACAAAGCCCACAGCGTAAAGACATTGACCACAATTGAACCGATTTTATTGGGGAAGAGCGCAGCGAAGGCATTCCAGAATAAACCTAAAGCAACCAGTGAAATTACAGCAGAATAGACTGCCAGGGTTTGCCAGGCGCTGTGCGGTACCAGCCAGCCGAATAAACCCAAACCCGCAGCAATAAAACCGATCATCGCCGCCCCGAACAAGATGATGACCAGCGCCCGCGAAACGGTATCTCCCAGGATTCCACTCAGCAGCCAGGAACGATGGTGCCAGCTTTCCGTGCTGGAGATATTGAGCGCGGGCAGCAGCGCCATGACATGCCCGATCCCATGAACGATGAACACTAACCCCATGATGGTGCGAATGGTTGAAGCAGACATATTATTCTCCCTTTATTGAATAAATGTAAAATCGATACATTTTACTACCACTCGCGCTAGAACAAGGTAGCGAATTATATTAATATTTTGATGCTAGGTTTTCTTGAAAGGTGTCACGCGTTGTAAGTCCAACCGCATATTCCCCCTCGGATTTTCACATTAAATTATTGGAAGGCAGGCGTGTTTATATCTTCTTCCAGGATTATCGCCTGACCTTGGATGTCACCGGAGATTTCCTGCACAGTTTCTTTTTTCTTAATGGGAACGATCTTCAAAACTGGTCTGCCGTGGTCTGTCACGATCAATTCATTTCCTTTAGCTTCTATACCACGGAATATCTCTCCCATTTTTGCTCTGAGTTCGCTCTTCGAAATTGTGGTGGTCACATCACTTCTCCGGTATTTGATTCTCTGGTCATTTGCGAGCCTTTGATGGAAACGCAAATCCCTAATAAGTACAACAACGATGGTTTCTATAAAAACGCCCCCGCGAAGTGATACAAACCTCACAGGAGTTTTTCCGCTAAGCGGAGAGGGTGGGATTCGAACCCACGGTGGGCGCGAACCCACAACGGTTTTCGAGACCGCCCCAATCGGCCACTCTGGCACCTCTCCAATTAAGGAGATTATAGCAAAGATTACGAAAGTATTCTACAGTAGGTAGGATATTTGATCGAGATATTGGTGTTGGACGAATGTGACGATAACTGGCACCTAAATATTAACCGACGAATGCAGCTCGGGGAAATACACTTTATCAATGCCAACTTCTTTCATTTTTTCCATCAAGGGCAGCGCTCCCCTTTCCTCGCCGTGAACCAGGAAGGTGCTTTTTAATGTCGCTTGAGTAGCCTGGATATATTCCATCAGAAACAGCTGTCCGGCATGCGCTGACAGCCCGCCGATCGTCTGAACTTCAGCCCGGCGTTCGTATATATCCCCAAAGATCTTTAACTGTTCTTCGCGATCCGCGATACGCCTGCCGAGCGTGTGCGGCGCCTGCCATGACACGATCAGGATCGTGTTCAACGGGTTTTCAATATTGTTTTTCAAATGGTGCAGTATCCTGCCCGCTTCTGCCATTCCCGATGCCGAGATAATAATCATGGGGTCCTTGCAGGTGTTTAACGCTTTTGATTCTTCTACGGAGCGGGTATATATCAGGTGATCGAAACCCAGCGCCGCATGGTGCCGGTCCTGGGCGATGAATTGGCGTGTTTCCTCGTCAAAACATTCTGGGTGGGCTCGAAAGATATCGGTTGCATTTACTGCCAGCGGGCTGTCCACATACACCGGCACCTCTGGAATTTCTTCATTATCCATCATGCGGTGAAAATCATAAACCAATTCCTGGGTCCGTCCCACTGCAAAAGAGGGGATGATTACTTTGCCTCCCCGATTTACCGTTTTTGATACCACCTGGCGCAGTTCTTGATACGCATCATCCGGATCGCGGTGCAGTTTATCGCCATAGGTGCATTCCATAATCATATATTCGGCGTTTTCAGGCAGCACCGGATCGCGAATTAAGGGCAGGTCGCGCCTGCCGATATCCCCTGAAAACCACAAGCGGGTTTTTCTGCCATTTTCTTCAATATCCAGCGCCATACCCGCCGATCCCAGAATATGACCAGCGTCGACCAGATAAGCCACAACACCCGGAACAGGTTCAAACTCAACTCCATAAGACAGGCTTTGGAAGTACTGCGCTACATTTGCGGCATCTTCCAGCGTATACAGAGGTTCGACTGGCGTTTGTCCGCGTTTGACCCGCCTCTTGTTCACATAAAACACATCCGATTCTTGAATGTGCCCCGAATCCATGAGCATTATATTGGCAAGATGGGCTGTGGCAGATGTAGCGAATATCGGTCCATGGTAACCATTCTTCACCAGATTGGGTAAATTCCCACTGTGGTCGATATGCGCATGCGAAAGGATAACCGCATCCAACGTTTGAGGATCGAAAGCGAAATTACGGTTGCGTTCATAAGATTCCCGGCGCCGACCCTGGAAAAGCCCGCAATCCAATAACAACCGGTGCCCATTCACTTCAATTAAATGCTGCGATCCGGTTACGGTTTGTGCCGCACCATGGAAATTTATTCTCATTTTTCTAGTCCTTTAAGACTGCGATGATTTGATCGCCAAAATGTTCCATCCGCCAGGGGACTATTTCAAACACTTCAGCCAATTCTTCTTTGCAGCTGGGATTTTTTTTCGCCACAGAATTCAACAGGTCGCGCGGCAGAACAACATCAGGATTAACCCCCATTTTCCCGGCAGACGCCTTGCGCCAGCGCTTCAATATTTCTATGCGGTTCAGATACTGCCCATTCGGTTTTACACGCCTGGGTGGGTAAAGCGGGTCGCGGCTTATCCCTTTCTTGACCGTGTGTATAAGGTTCCTGCCATGGCGCCTTACTTGACGCTCGTTCATTCCCGGTATTTCATTGAACGCTTCAATATCCCGTGGTGTTTGCTGAGCGATCGCAAACAACGTCTGGTCGCTCAACACCTTAAAAATCGGTCTGTTTTCAGATCTTGCCACCTTATCCCGGTACCTGCATAATTCCAATAAAACCGCTGCATTCTGGGGATCCAGATCATATGCGCCGTGTATCCGCCAGAATCCTTTCTGGACTTCTCCCTGAGCCAAGCCGCCATTTTTCGGCGTTTTCACTTTGCACAAACGATCAAAATCCTCCCTGGCCAATTTCCATAAATTACGCATTTTCAATGCTTCCCGCAGTCGGTCCCGCAGCGGGATAAGGTAATGGGTGTCCTGCTGCGCATAATGTTTGAGATTCTGAGGGAGCGGACGCTCGCCCCAGTTCGCACGCTGGTAGCGTTTATTGGTCTTCACACCGAATTCATCCATTAATAACGATCCCAGTCCAAGAGATGGGTATCCCATTATGCCGGCAGCCACCATTGTGTCAAACAAATTAGAAAACTTAAACCCAAAGTCCCGCTTTAAGCAGATCAAATCGTACTCCGCCGCATGAAACACTTTTTCAATATGCTCACTCTCAAACAAAGGCTGCAGCGGCGCCAGGTTTTCAAACGGTAGAGGATCGACCAGAAAATCCGCCGTGCGCGTTGAAAATTAAATCAGGCACACCTGTTCTTTATAGGCATACAGACTGTTCAATTCAGTATCAATTGCAACGACCCGTTCTTGTAATAATTCTGCTGCCAGTTTTTCAAGAGCGGCGTTCTTCGAAATTAAGTTTGGATTGCTAAGCGCTCTATCACTCATGTAAAAAATTTATCCTGCTCGTTTTTTCTCCATCACAAGTGCATCTTCACCATCCTGGTAATATGCCGGCCATATTTCAAGATTATGATAACCGAACTTGTTGTATAGATGTATAGCTGTCAGGTTAGAAGCTCGAACACTCAACCTGATACTCGGCATTGTGATTTGATCTTCGCAATATGCTAATAACGCAGAAGCGATCCCCTGTCTGCGGTAATCCGGGTGTACGCAAATCGTTGCAATCCACGCCTGTCGTTGAGCCCGGCGTAAGTCGGCTCCAATAAAGCCCACCATGCGCCCTTCCAACACCGCTTTCTGCCGCAGTACATTCGGCAGTGTGAGGATACCGATCAAATCCCACAGCGGCCACATGTCTTTAGGAAAACATAACTGCTCAACATGGCGTAGATCGTTCAAATCTCGCCATCCTGCAAATTCGATCTTTGCCGGACTGCCTGCGGCTGTTGGTGCTACTGAAACCATAAATGCTGTACTTACATTTTCTAGAATTCGTTATTCACCATTGAGAGGTGAAAATGAATTAAATCTAGGAATGTAAAATTTTACTCTTGCCTATTTTTAACAAAATCACTTAACAAATTCGTGAACTCCATAGGGAATATATATTTTGTCGATGGACTGGTACCCATTTCCTTGAGCGTCTCAAAATACTGCAGGGTCATGGTCTTCGAATCCACGGTCTTGGCGATATTATAAATCGCCTCCAGCGCGTCTGAAAAACCTTCCGCATGCAGGAGTTGCGCTTGACGGCTGCCCTCAGCGACCAGGATTGCAGCTTGCTTGGCGCCTTCGGCTGATAAGATGGCAGCTTGCTTCTCGCCATCGGCGACATTGATCTGCGCCTCACGTTGACCGGTTGATTCGGTAACCACCGCCCGGCGGTTCCGTTCAGCAGACATCTGGCGGTTCATTGCGTCTTGAATCTCTCTCGGAGGATTGATCTCCCGGATCTCAACATTTGTCACCTTCACTCCCCAGCGCTCAGTGACCTCATCCAGGCGCGCTCTCAGCAAATTGTTAATATGCTCTCTCTTGGAAAGCACATCATCCAGTAATATGCCACCAATTACTGCCCGCAGTGTGGTTGTCGCCATGCCTTGAGCGGCAGATTCGAAATCCTGTACCTGCAGCACGCTCTGCACGGGATCCAGGACCTTGTAATACCAGATGAAATCCACATTCACCGAGGCGTTATCCTGGGTAATAGAGTTCTGGTGCGGTATTTCTCGCACCTGTTCCCGTAAATCAACTCTCACAGACCGGTCGATGATAGGAATCAGGAAAATAATTCCAGGACCTTTCGCTCCAACGCAGCGACCCAAGCGGAACACCACCAATCGCTGGAATTCGGGAATCACTTTGATGGCGCTCGCCAGGAACGCAGCCGCAAGGAGAATAACCGCGCCAGTTAGGCATAATGCAACCGTACTATATTGCTCTACCATATTCTTACCTCCATTCAATCAGCACAATAAACCAACCTAATTTAAGCTACCGTTTTTAAAGTCCAAGTTCCCTCAAGGACTTTATTATTTCAGAATAGATCACCCTCAACTGGTTCAACGACCAGCACAAATCCATCACGAGCTACAACTTTGATATGCGCTCCTTCACGGATTGGCTCGCTGCTGCTGGCAGTCCACAGTTCACCAGATACTTGAACGGAGCCTTCTTCATGCACGTCCGTTTTCGCTACGCCAATTTCACCAATTAAACCTTCTAAATCATGTGTGGGCCGAACATCGCGCGCTTCCATGATTTTCCTGCCTGCTACCCAGAAAAACACGCCTATGAATAGTGAAACAGCCAGCGCTAGGAATGGGTTAACCGCCGGCATCCACCAATCATCGCTGCTGAACATAAAAGCCGAACCCACAACCAATGCTGCAATGGAAGCTGCCAGGTAAGCCAATTGTTTGGGGCGCTTCAATGCCAGGAAGAAAAGCACAAACCCAATCAGCAGCACAAGCAGGGACCACCAGTTTATTATTTCTGAAAGACTGAAAATCAACCATCCAGACAATACCAGCGTAATCAGCCCCAGGACCTCCAACACCCCGGTCCCCGGACTCAACATGGCAAGCACCGTAAAAAACACACCGGCTGCCAGCAGTAAATACGCAATATTGGGATTAAGAATGAAGTCCATATCCATCAATCCTTATTTACCTGTGAACCATATTTGCCTTCATTATAAACCACTTGTTTACCTCCTAAAATTTTTTCCTCTCTTTGATTCATACCAATAACGCATTCATCCAGATTAATTCTAACCAACTTTGGGTTCGGGATGCCCATTTTTTCTGGGTATCACAATACCATAATCGTGTGATTACACCCTAATATGCTGTATGGTATCCTATCTGGGCATGGAAGATAAACTCACTTTTCAACCTGCACGTCGCTTGGGATATGTGTTTCATATCGGGGCGGTTCTTCTGCTGTCAATGGTCGGTATCGCCGGTCTGTGGGCATCGATCCAATCAAACAACAGCTTTCAATTCCTGCTCTTATTCCTTCCTTCTCTCCTTATAATAAGCGCAGTTCCAATACTAATATACTATTTCTATGCTCTTCGAAGCGCCAATTACCTGATCGAAAGGGATGGGGTTCGACTGCACTGGGGACTGCGCCGCGAAGACATCCCAATATCGGAAATCCTGTGGGTACATCCAGCAGATGATCTGGAAATACGCCCTCCTTTTCCATTTTTAAGGTGGCCGGGAGCAGTCTTAGGCGTCAGGCGCTTGCGCAGCGGGGGAGAGGTTGAATACCTGGCAGCCAACACCAGGAATTTGCTTGTAATCGCCAGGTTGGATCAAGCCTTCGTCATATCACCAACCGATCCAGCTGGATTTATCCACGCCTACCAGCGCTTCACTGAGATGGGGTCGTTTATACCTTTCGAACCCGTTTCCATTCACCCGGCCTCTTTCTTGAATCAAGTTTGGAGAAACCTTCCAGCCCGTTTCCTGATCATCCTGGGCGCTTTATTATGCATTGCTTTGTTTATTTTTGCCGGCTTTGGAATTTCATCCAATCCACAAATCTATCTCCGGATTCTTTCCTTTGGTCCTACGGGTGAACCTGTACCCGCCATTCGACTTTTATTGCTGCCTCTGTTAAACACCTTCATCTTTTTAGCTGACTTGTTTATTGGGCTTTACTTTTATCTGGACCCTGAAACCAAACATCTGGCTTTTCTTATCTGGGGTACCGGTCTGGCGACATCACTCATTTTTATGGTCGGGGTTTATTTTATTCTTGGTGTGCCATAACCCTTTTTTATCCACGGTTTTCTTATTTTTATCCACAGGTTTTATTCAATTGTCCACAGTTTTGCCCACATGCAGCTTCTAATCGGTTTTTCAGCATCACTAATCATTAGTCTTATCGCCTGGCGATCCAAAGCGCTCAGCATCAGCGGCGCTCTGGCAGCCGCCATGGTTGGCGGATTGATATTCGGACTGGGCGGACTTCCATGGGCGGTATTGCTGCTGGTCTTTTTCCTCTCCTCAAGCCTGTTGTCACGCGCCTTCCCGAAGGTAAAATCTTATGCCAGCCGCAAATATGCCAAGGACAGCCGGCGCGATTGGGCTCAAGTATTGGCTAACGGTGGCCTGGGTACGCTGCTGGTTATCTGCTACACCCTTTTTCCCACCCAGAAATGGTTGTGGGTCGCTTATTGCGGAGCGCTAGCTGCGGTGAATGCGGATACATGGTCGACCGAATTGGGTGTACTCAGTTCAAAACCTCCCCGGCTGATCAACAGCGGTAAGATCGTTGAAGCGGGCACATCCGGCGGGATCAGTTTAACCGGGAGTCTTGCTGCCCTGGCAGGATCATTTCTTATCGCAGGATTTGGCGTGTTCTTGAACCCAAGTCAAAATCCTGCAACTGCTCCAGTATTGTATGTTTTTATAATTACCCTGGCCGGCTTGCTTGGGTCATTTATCAACTCGCTGCTGGGAGCCACCCTGCAGGCCATTTACTTCTGTCCATCCTGCAGTAAAGAAACTGAACACCACCCAAAGCACCTGTGCGGGACACAGACGACCTTGCTGCGAGGCTGGCGCTGGCTGAACAATGACCTGGTAAATTTTTTATGCGCTCTATCTGGCGCATTAATCACACTCCTGGGGATGTACTTTATACCGCGTTTCAGTTTGTGAAAATCCCATAACACGCCTCACCCTTTGGTACACACTCTTAACTATTGTTTTGTTCCCCCACAACCTGGACCTGCCCACTATCGATCGTGGTCACCAGCAAACGGCTGAAGTATAATTTAACGAAATTAATCAGATGATTATTGTTCTACGATAGGATCACTTCATTCATATAAAATTATGTCTTCCATAGACGAGATAAAATCCCGGGTAGACATTGTAGATTTGGTTTCTGAAACTGTCCAGCTGCGGCATTCAGGCAAGAATTACACCGGGTTCTGTCCTTTTCACCCAAATACTCGCACGCCAGCATTTGTGGTATTCCCTGAAACCGGCACATGGCGCTGTTTCGGCCAGTGCAACGAAGGCGGGGATATTTTCGGATATGTAATGAAAAAAGAGGGCTGGGATTTTGCGGAAACGCTGCGCTATCTAGCCGAACGTGCCGGCGTCCAACTTCGAGCGCCCACCCCGGCCGAACAAGCCTCCGCGGAGGAACATGACGGGCTGCGTTCCATTCTCGAGGAAGCGGTTATTTTTTACCGCCACCAGCTCATCAACACCCCAAAAGGGGTGGAAACCCTTAACTATCTGCACAGCCAGCGCAGTTTGTCGGATAAAACCATCGAATCCTTTGGATTAGGTTACGCGCCCGATTCCTGGGATACCATGCTGGGACATTTTAAAAATAAAGGCTACCAGGAAAGTGAGCTGACAGCCTGTGGCTTAGTATCCGAAAGCGAGTTTGGCAAAGTCTACGATCGTTTCCGCAACCGGATCATGCTGCCAATTCGTGATGCTCGCGGCCGCATGGCTGGTTTTGGGGCACGGATTGTAAACCCCGATGACGTTCCCAAGTTCCTAAACTCCCCCCAAACCGTGGTTTTTGATAAAAGCCGTTTGCTCTACGGACTGGACCGAGCTCGCAAATCGATCCGTTCCGAGGATCAGGTGGTGCTTGTTGAGGGCTATCTCGATGTGATCGCCCTGCACCAGGCTGGCTATTTTAACGTCGTATCCCCTATGGGGACCGCTTTGACCGAACACCACCTGCAACTGTTGAAAAGATTTTCGAGGCGCATTATCCTGGCCCTCGATCCAGACGCGGCCGGCGATCAAGCCACCCTGCGCGGTCTCGAGGTTGCCCGCCAATCTCTGGATCGCGAGCATGACCCGGTATTCGATGCACGCGGATTACTGCGTAATGAAGCCCGGCTGAAGGCCGACATTCGTGTCACAACCCTACCCGACGGGTTAGACCCCGACGAGTTGGTCATCCGTGACCCACAAGAGTGGGAAACTCTGGTCGAAAATGCCCGCCCGATCGTCATACACGTTATGGAAACCCTGGCTACTGGCCGCGATCTTGATGATCCAAAAGTAAAAACGGATATTGCGCAAAGTGTTTTACCTTTAATTGCCGATCTCCCCAGTCCCATAGAACGTGATACTTACCGCCAGAGGTTCAGCGCGTTTCCTGCATGTTGCCGAAAGTACCCTGCTCGAGTTCCAACCCTCCAGACCTGGTACCCGCCGGCGGAGAGCACAGGCAGCAGGAGCGCCAACTCAAGAGGCGCCACCCAAACCGGAGGCGGTCAGTGGGTATGCGCTTGAAGCGCATTGTTTAGGTGTTCTATTGAGGCGTCCAGACCGTCTGTACCAGATAGACCGGCACTTACAGGAGGCCGGTCTGGCACGCATTTCATCCAATGATTTCCAACACGCTGACCACCAGGCGATTTTGCAGGTATTCCAGGAATCCGTCAACCAGGATTTGGGTGAGCCGCTCAACTATGTTATGAACAGTCTTTCACAACCAATGATGGAATTGGCCGACGATTTACTGGAGCGGACAAGTGAACTCAACCCGAACGAAGAACGAGTGCTTGATGATCTGATGCGCGGATTGCTCGAATTGCGAAGTCGCAATCTCCATCAAGACATTGATTATTTACGCTTTATGATGGAAGTAGCTCAGGAACAGGGTGATGCAAAAGCGACCAGTTATGTTCAAAAAATGATGGGGCACACCGTAACTTTGAGGCGGCTCAATGATGCCATCGCGCAATATACCAGTCGATCTGCGACAACTCGTCAAAGTGGATGGTAGCCAATGACATCCTCCTCCGCTAAATCCGCCAAAGATCTCAAGTTAGCTGCCAGCAAAGAACAGGGCGATATAAAATCACCTCCTGCCAGCCAGCCGGATGTAGGATCGAACTCCCAGGCTGCTGAATTGGATAATGATATCTCCAAGGCCGTTAATGTTGACCAGGAGAATCTGCTCGAAGCGGACAAAGAACTCAACTCGCACTCTACGGAAAGTACTGTTGACCTCATTAAAGACGCTGAGTTAATAGCCGCTATCGGTGAGGATCCAGTCAGGTTATACCTCAAAGAAATTGGCAGTATCGACCTGCTGAAGCCTGACCAGGAATACTGGTTAGCGGCGCGCCTGGAAGCATCCAAGCGGCTAGGACTTCTCAGCCGCCAACACCCGTTGGCGCGCAGCCAAACCGATGACCAGGAAGATGATTGGACGGATGTATTCAGCTTATATATGGCGATATTCGATGATTTAAAAACTTCCTGGAACCGTCTGGTTGAAGATACAAAACGATTAGACTACGATTGCCCTGATTTGAGTTTGATGCTAACGGAAGCCCAAACGCTGCGCAGCACCTGGCAGGATGACGCCCCATCCTACCAGCGTGCATATCTGGATAATGGTTTGTGGGGCAGCGACCCACTTTGGAACGGTATCGCCCAAAATGCGTTTACTGTCTTTCTTTATTTATACATGCTGCCAGATGATGTGTCTTTAGCGCTCCAGAGCTATATCGCTCAGCACCATGACCTACCGGGGGAAAAAACCTTTGAAGGATACCTATCCGATAGGGACATTTTACAGAGCGAGTTGGATCAAATAAATAACCGCAGTGAAGATGCCCACCAGGCGATTATCCGCGCCAACCTGAGGCTTGTCGTCAGTGTCGCAAAACGTTATATGGGCAGAGGCACATCCTTCCTTGACCTTATCCAGGAGGGCAACATCGGCCTTCTGCGTGCAGTTTCTAAGTTCGAACCTGCGCGCGGCTATAAATTCAGCACATACGCTACCTGGTGGATCAGGCAATCCATCAGCCGTTCAATCGCTGACCAAGCGCGCACAATTCGGATCCCGGTTCATGTATTTGAATCAATCAACCGTCTTTTACGAGTCCAGCGCGAATTAATCCAAAAACTTGGACGTGAACCAACCAGGGCAGACATCGCTCTCGAATCAGGTTACCTAGAATCGCAGGATAAACAGGCAATCCTTGATTCGCTTGCTGATTCCACGCCGCTTGATGATGACCTTCGCCAACGCTGGGACCTGGCGACCGCAAAGGTCAACCGTATAATGCGCGCTATGGAAGAGCCCATGTCTTTGGACAGTTCTGTAGGGTATGAGGACAACGGCCAATTGGGTGATTTTATCGAGGACGAAAACGCGGTAGAACCTATCGATGCAGCCTCACGTGATATGCTGCGTGAATCCATTCAGGATGCCCTGGAAGTCCTATCAGAACGAGAACGAGAGGTTTTGGAAATGCGTTACGGATTGGTGGATGGAAAAGACCACACCCTGGAAGAAGTGGGATCCCATTTCAATGTAACCCGCGAACGCATCCGCCAGATCGAAGCCAAAGCGCTTCGGAAACTGCGCCATCCCACTCGCAGCCGCCAGCTCAGAGACTACCTTAAATAACAAATCTAAATACTTTGTGAAATTTGACACATTTATTTCCATGTGATAAACTATCTAGAATTTTGATTAACCCTGATTGAAAATCAGATTAAAAGGTATAATGATCGATCCATGTATTACCAGAAATGCCTTTTGTACCCGTATTTCACCCCACATTTTGCAAGTAACAATCTATCTCTAGGAGATCATAAGAGGCCTTCATGCTGCTAGAATATCTTCCTATCGCCGTGCTGCTGGTCTCAGCACTTATACTGGCTGCTCTTGTCATCGCGATTGGACATCTTTTCGGTCCACGCAGACCTACAGAACGCAAGTCCATGCCTTATGAGTCTGGAATGAGGCCCATAGGACCCGGAACACGCAGGATACCTGTACGGTTTTATCTTATTGCAGTCCTCTTCATTCTTTTCGACATCGAAATTGTATTCTTCTTTCCCTGGGCAGTCGTCTACAAAAAGTTAGGCGTTTTTGGCCTGGTAGAGATGTTCATCTTTATTGTTATCTTACTGGTAGGTTACGTGTATGCCTGGAAGAAGGGAGCTTTAGAATGGGAATAGAACAAAAAGTTGGCGACATGGGTATCGTCACCACCTCCCTTGAGTATGTCGTTAACTGGTCGCGTACCAGAGCGATGTGGCCAATGCTGTTTGGTCTCGCTTGCTGTGCTATTGAGATGATGTCAGCTCAAGCCGCAAATTACGATATGAGCCGCTTTGGGATGGAATTAATGCGAGCCAGTCCGCGACAATCCGATTTGATGATCGTGGCTGGAAGAGTATCCAAAAAAATGGCTCCGGTGCTTCGTCGTTTATACGACCAGATGCCGGCCCCAAAATGGGTTATTTCGATGGGAGATTGTGCATCCTGCGGAGGCATATTCAATAATTATGCTATCGTCCAGGGTGTGGATGAAGTTGTGCCGGTCGACGTTTACATCGCTGGCTGCCCTCCCCGCCCAGAATCATTGATTCACGGGGTCGTTACCTTATACGAAAAAGTATATGGTGAGAAGATTACAGACTGGGCTTAGTAAGGAACAAGCAGCAAAGTGGAAAAGTTTCTTGTCACCTCGCCTTAAAGACCGAAATAAACCATCAAGAAATAAATGTTTGGCTGAACTTGAATTATGAACGATAAAATCGAAGCGATTGCAGAATCAATAAAAGCAAGATTCTCAGCTGGTGAGTATAAATTTCAAGATGAGATCAGTCTGCTTGTCAAACCTGATCAAATCGTTGAAGTATGCCAGGTTTTGAAAGATGAGCACAACTTTCAACAGCTGACTGAAGAAACTGCTGTAGATTATTGGCCCGAACAGCAGCCTCGTTTCCACATCGTATACAGGCTGCGCTCACTCGACGAGAATTTAATCATCGGCTTGCGCGTTCCTCTCGACGGTAATGCCCCAACCTTACCCACCATTGAAGGTGTTTTCAAAAACGCCAACTGGTTCGAACGCGAGCTCTGGGGAATGTTCGGCATCCACATCGAAGGGCATTCAGATCTACGAAGAGTTGTTACACCTTATGAATGGGAAGGGCATCCTTTACGAAAAGATTATCCTCTTGGGTATGAGGAAGTCCAATACTCATTCAATTTTGACGAAATCGACCTTCGCAAACCATATGCAAAGGAATAAGCCAGGCTTGGACGGATGGTTCCGACCCCAATAATATATATGGAAGAACAAACGCGATTAACACTGACTGAAGCTTCAATGGAAGACATCAAGCACCTGGTGACCGACCGGGCTCTGCGTGGCGAGACTGTCCTCCTGAATATGGGACCCCAGCACCCCAGCACGCACGGCGTTTTACGCCTGCTGCTGGAATTAGATGGTGAGGAAGTGATCAACTGTATCCCCGATGTTGGCTTTCTGCATACCGGTATCGAAAAAAACATGGAAGCCAAAACTTACATGAAAGCCTTAACAATGACCGACCGGCTGGATTACCTCAACAATCTTGGGAACAACCTCACCTACAGCATGGCCATCGAAAAACTTACCGGACTGGATGTCCCGCCGCGCGCCCAGACAATTCGCGTCATCCTGGCTGAATTGCAGCGCATTGCTTCACATTTAATATTCCTGGCAACCACCGGTCTGGACGTGAATGCCACTTCCGTCTGGATGTATTGTTTCCGAGAACGCGAGCTTATTCTGGACATATTCGAAATGTGCGCGGGGCAGCGCATGATGACAACTTTCATCCGTCCCGGTGGAATTTGGCGGGATGTGCCAGTCGAATTTGAGGATGCTGTGCGCTCCTTTATCAAAATTTTCCCTTCCCGGGTTGATGAATATGAAGCCTTATTGACCAACAACCCGATTTTTCTTGACCGCACCGTCGATATCGGCATTCTTACGCCCGAAGATGCGCTCAATTGGGGTGTCACCGGTCCAATGCTGCGCGCTTCAGGTGTGGATTACGACCTGCGTAAAAAGAACCCCTATATGGGATATGAGCAGTATGACTTCGAAGTCCCCCTGCGGTCCGAAGGAGACACATTTGCACGCTATATTGTCCGCATGGATGAGATGCGTCAGGCGATACGTATCATCGAACAAGCCCTGGATAAACTGCCTTACGGCCCGGTGCGCAGTAATAATCGCAAATATATACCTCCGCCCCGCTCAGAATTGGGGACCAGCATGGAAGCCTTGATTCACCATTTTAAATTGTGGACTGAGGGCTTCAACCCACCAGAAGGCTCTGTATATGCTGCCACAGAATCACCGCGCGGTGAACTCGGCGTCTACCTTGAGAGCGATGGTGGACCCAAGCCGTACCGGGTTCATTTCCGCACACCTTCATTTACAAATTTGCAGGTACTGCCGCTTCTCTCGGAAGGTCATCTTGTCGCGGATCTCGTCCTGCTGATCGGGACAGTAGACATTGTGCTTGGAGACGTAGACCGCTAACTTACTTTTGATGAGGAATTATGCTGGCTGAAAAATACTCGCAAGAAATAAGCAACATTTTAGCGAAATACCCCCCTGAAGAACGGCGTTCAGCGGTGATGCCTTTGCTGCATCTCGTTCAATGCGATCAAATGGTAATTGACCGCGCTGCCATGGCCGAAGTTGCTGCTATTTTAGAAATTACAACGACTGAAGTGGCCTCAATAGTGGGTTTTTACAGTCTTTATTACGACCAACCCGGCGGGCAATACCGCATCCAGGTGTGTACCGACCTGCCCTGCGCGCTGCGCGGCGCCGATCAGTTCATGGCGCAGTTGTGCGAACGCCTGGGAATAGAGCCCGGTGGAACAACCCAGGATGGTCTATTTACGGTCGAACCGGTGATGTGCCTGGCTGCCTGCGATAAAGCGCCCATGTTCCAGCTTCAATCGAGAGAAGGAATAAACTACTACGAAAATCAAACGGTCGAAAATGCGATCTCACTGATCGAAAGCCTGCGCGCTCAAGTGGCTCACAAGGGCGGGTACACCCGGAGGGATGAAAATGAGTAACCTTCATTCAGGAAACGGGTACACGAACATCCTCCTGCGCCACAGGGATATCCCTGAAATCGACAACCTGGATGTCTACCGGGGAAATGGCGGTTTTAAGGTCCTCGAAAAAGTTATCACATCCATGGAACCGGGAGATGTGACCGAGATCGTAAAAGCTTCCGGCCTCCGGGGCCGCGGCGGCGCAGGTTTCCCAACAGGATTAAAATGGTCATTCATCGACAACAACAATTGGCCTCATTATGTTGTCGCTAACGCAGACGAATCAGAACCGGGCACTTTCAAAGACCGCGAGATTATGGAAGGCAATCCCTACCAGTTCCTGGAAGGGGTGGCAATATGTGCCTATGCAATCAAGGCCAATGCGGTATACATTTACCTGCGAGGCGAGTTCTGGCAAATCGCCGAGAATCTTGACCGCCATATCGAAGCGCTTAAGATGGCTTCAATATTGGGCACGGATTTGTTTGGAACGGATTATTCCCTGAAAATCCACACTCACCTGGGAGCAGGCGCCTATATATGTGGTGAGGAAACCGCCCTGCTTGAAGTCAATGGAAGGCAAGTTGGGCCAACCGCGTCTGCGGCCGCCCTTCCCGCCTTCATACGGCTTGTTTGGAAAACCCACCGTAGTGAACAATGTGGAGACGCTGGCAAACGTACCCCCTATCATTGAAAATGGAGCAGAATGGTACCGCACGATCGGCACTGAAAAAAGCACCGGACCAAAGGTGTTTTCGCTCTCTGGCCGGGTCGTCCGTCCTGGGAATTACGAACTTCCGCTGGGCACCACATTCCGCGAATTGATCTTTGAACACGGCGGCGGCATTCCTGATGGACGGTCAATTAAAGCCATCATGGCAGCCGGAGCCAGCTCAGCGCTCATCGTAGCCGACGAAAAGGCCCTGGATACACCCATGGATTACGAGAGCGTTCCTGATTTAGGAGCTCAACTGGGCTCGGCCTCGGTCATCGTAATTGACGATTCAATTGATATACCCTGGCTGGTAAATAAAACCGCCCATTTCTTCAGTCACGAATCCTGCGGAAAATGTACGCCGTGCCGGGAAGGCACCTATTGGATGATGAACCTGACCGAACGTATATCATCCGGCAGCGGGACACAGGAAGATGTGGCGCTGCTGCACGAAGTTGCCAGTCAAGTTCAGACGAAATGCCTTTGCGCACTGGGCGAATTTGCGATCGAGCCGGTATTAAGCGGCATTGAACGTTTCCCGGCAGATTTTGACGCTGTAACGATTGGTAAAGATATATCCTGACGCGTAAGACCAGTCAGGTATTGGAGCAACGAATGACAAAGTTGGTGACACTGACAATTGATGGGATTCAGGTAAGCGTTCCAGAGGGTACCCTGGTTGTAGACGCGGCCAAAAAGATTGGCATCGACATACCTGTATTTTGCTACCATCCCAAGCTGGAACCAGCCGGTATGTGCCGCATGTGCCTGGTGGAGATCGGTTGGCCGGTGGTTGATCGTTCCACTGGCGAGATGGTAATGGAAGACGATAACACTCCCAAAATGAATTTCAGTCCCAAATTAGAGACCGCTTGCACCACCCGGGTAGCGCAGGGGATGGTCGTAAAAGGGATGACCGAAAAAGCTTCTTCCGGACGGGATGACGTTATAGAATTTCTGCTTACATCCCACCCGCTCGATTGCCCGGTTTGCGATAAAGGCGGCGAGTGCCCCTTGCAGAACCTCACCATGAAATTCGGTCCCGGGGAAAGCCGCTTCTTGTATGATGAAAAGAAGCATTTGGCCAAGCACGTTCCTCTCGGCGAATTGATCTACCTGGACCGCGAACGATGTATCCAGTGCGGGCGCTGTGTGCGTTTCCAGAGCGATATTGCCGGTGACCCGGTGATCGGATTCTTCAACCGCGGCAGATCACTTGAAATTGTCACCTTTTCAGAACCTGGATTTAACTCGTATTTTTCCGGAAACACGACCGATATATGTCCAGTTGGTGCGTTGACGACCGAGGATTTCCGCTTCGGAGCGCGTCCATGGGAGTTGGGTGCGGCCGCTTCAATTTGCAGCCACTGTCCTGTGGGCTGCAACCTTACTATGAACATCCGCCGTGAGGCAAGCTCAAACGGCGATTGGGTGATCAAGCGGGTAATGCCGCGCCAGAATGAAGAGGTTAATGAAATTTGGATCTGCGACAAAGGCCGTTTCGGACACCATTTTGCTGCCAAGAGTTCACAAGACAGTGACGGATTAGAGCGTCTGTCCCAACCATTAATCCGTAAAAATTCCGAATCAGACCACGCGGGCGAATTAGTGACTGCAAGCTGGGATGAAGCGCTGGCGGTCATCTCTGACCGGTTTTCTACAGCGGGGAAGATTTAATTACCCTGGCTGGCGGGCGCTTATCGAACGAAGATCTGTTCAACTTGCAGCAGCTGACAAATTCTTTGGGCGGCGAAACACTGCTTTACACACATATGGCCGGCGGTGAACTCACAACACAGGCGGGGCTGGCGCCAGGATCAAACCTGTCGGACTTAGGCGAAGGGGATGTTATCTTAGTTGCGGCATGTGATCTTGAAGAGGAAGCTCCCATCTGGTGGCTGCGCATCAAAGCCGCCGCCGAACGCGGTGCTCAGGTAATCAGCCTCAATTCACGCTCGACCAAGCTCGATCGTATCGCATCATATAAATTACGTTATCCTTTCGGCACCGAAACATCGGCTGTTCTGGCGATGTTGAATGTACTTTCTACCAAAAAATTACGGCTACCGGATGCCATCCAGCCGTTAGAAGACCACCCTGACCTTGAAGCCGCTGCAAAAGCGTTTTCAGGTGCCCGGAATGGTCTGATATTTTACGGCAGTGACGGCATCGGTATTGTAGAATTGCAGGCGCTGGCCCAGGCTTGCGCTAACCTGTTGACTGCGACAGATCATGTCGGTCGAGCCAACAATGGACTGCTGGGCGTTTGGCCAAGCGCAAACAACCAGGGGGCATGGGAGTTGGGCTTCAAATCCCACCCCAACCTGCGGAGTGCCTTGCAAAACGCAGGGGCTTTATATATCGCGGCTGCCGATCCCGCCGGAGACGATCCGGCTTATTTAGGGCAAACGGGTTTTGGAGGCAAGGCATTTGTTGTCGTCCAGGATTTGTTTCTCACACAAACTGCCCGTCTTGCGGATGTGGTGCTGCCAGCCCAATCCTGGGTAGAAAGAGAAGGTACCTATACATCTGGTGAAAGAAGAGTCCAGCGTTTCTACCGCGTGCTGCCCGATATTTCCAAACCCCTCCCAAGGATTGAGAGCCCGGGTGTAAATAAAGCCTCCCTTCTTGCCGCTGGCGAAATGGTATTGGAGGGTCCGCTGGCGGACTTTACAATCCCGGCTTTAATTAGCCAACGTATGGGATTAGACAATTCATTAAACGCCCTCAACGCGGTTGGTGTATTCAAGCAGATCTCCGCAGCGGTTCCTGTTTTTTCAGAATTATCCTACACCAGGCTTTCTGAGGTCACCGAGCAGTGGCCAATTGTCGGCAGGGAAGACCTGTTCTATGGGGGCACCGGATATGAAAACTCCCAGGGACTGGGTGTGCAGCTCCCGCTCGGAGAATATGAAGGGGAAAGCTCTCCCCAATTAGCTGGAACAACCGTTGAGTTTGTACGCATGCCCAAACTTGGTCAGATCGCTTTCCCAATCAATCGACTTTACGATCGTGGACGAACATTACTTCCTTCAAAATTGCTCGCCCAGCGTATCGACGAACCATATATCCACATCAATCTCCATGACGCCGCACGCTTACAGGTAAACGATGGCGACATGGTACAGCTGTCTATCGCTTCTCAAGAACTCGCATTCTGAAGGTTCCTCTTCCCCGGCCCAAACCGTCGTAGTTATGGCCCGCCTTGACCCGGAACTCCCAGAGAGGGTCGTTCTGGTTCCGCGCAGTTTCGGGATCCCGGTCGATGGACCAACTCAGGTGGATCTGCGCCAGGCGGAATAAATCATGAGCGAAGTTCTTTTTATGAATAAGATTTCAGGCGCTAAACAGTCTCGCCGGCATTTGAGGAACTAAAATGGAACTTGCCTTTTTCGTGGAATGGATCATAAAAGCGGTGTTGATGCTGGCATTTCTGATTGTCGGCTTCGCATATACAACTTATCTTGAGCGAAAAACACTGGCACGCATGCAAGTCCGTTACGGTCCAAACAGAGCGGGACCTTTTGGATTACTACAGCCAGTTGCAGATGGTGTAAAGTTGATTTTTAAAGAGGAGCTAATCCCCAAGAAAGCGGATAAGTTAATTTTTATCCTCGCTCCGATCCTGACCGTAATACCCGCACTGGTCATGCTGGCAGTTGTGCCATTCGGGGGAACGATTAACTTGTTTGGAAGAGAGATTTCGCTCTCTATTGCTGGCGACTTAAATATCGGTGTCCTTTACATCACCGCCATCGCTTCCATATCCGTGTATGGCGTTGTGCTTGCCGGATGGGCATCTAACAATAAATATGCCATGATGGGCGGTATCCGGTCCACCGCTCAAATGATCAGCTACGAACTAGCGCTGGCCTTAGCGTTTATTGGCCCTATCTTACTGGCCAGTACAATGAGTGTGAACGGAATCGTTTCAGCTCAGGGACGCATAGGTTGGTTTATTATCTTCCAACCGATCGGAATCATCATCTTCTTTATCGCCACCCTGGCGGAGATCAACCGATCTCCTTTTGACATGCCGGAAGCCGAACAAGAGCTGACCGCAGGCTACCACGTCGAATATTCAGGCATGAAATTCGCTTTGTTTATGATGACCGAGTATATTAAGATGATCGTTATCTCGGTTCTGTGTGCCACATTGTTTCTTGGCGGTTATCTGGGACCGTTCGTCGACCAGGTTCCATGGCTTGGTCCCGTGTATTTGGGCATTAAAACGCTGCTCTTGATGTTCTTAATCATCTGGATTCGAGCGACAATGCCCCGCATCCGTTACGACCGCTTGATGGCGTTTGGCTGGAAGATTTTGCTCCCGCTAGCGCTTTTTAACGTGTTTTTGACAGGAGTGATTATCATCCTGTTTCCAAATTATTTCAGCTAGCTAGGAATTCGGTTAATCTGTCTGGAGGTACTTAATGTTTGTGAAAGGTATTGCAACTGGTATGTACACGACCTTTCGCCATCTGTTCAGAAAACCGGTTACGACCCAATATCCGGAGCAAAAGCGCACTGTTCGGCGCCGCTTTAAAGGCCGTCATTCCCTGCACCGCTATGAAAACGGTCTCGAGAAATGTATCGGTTGTTCCTTATGTGCAGCAGCTTGCCCTGCAGACGCAATATTTGTCGAATCGGCTGAGAATACCGATGAGCAGCGCTACTCTCCCGGTGAACGATATGCCAGCACATATGAAATAAACATGCTGCGCTGTATCTTCTGCGGGTACTGCGAAGACGCCTGCCCCACAGAAGCAATCGTCTTGGGCGACAACTATGAACTTACTTTTACAGACCGCCGGGATGCGCTGTATTCAAAAGAAATGCTGTTACTGCCAGTTAGTGACCCCTCGGAAACAACTCCTCGGAAGGTAGAACCCGGAGTATTCAACCGTTCAGTGCCAGTTATGGAAGATCCGGCCGATTGACGCAAGATGAAATATGAAATGAACCTACTTTTTTATACGATTTACCCATTCGGTAAACGGAGCCGGAGTTTAAGATGACCCCTGACTTAATATTATTCATCATCCTTGCTATCGTCGCAGTCGTATCCGCCCTGGGGATGCTGTTGAGCAAGAGCGCAATTTATTCTGCTCTCAACCTGATTTTAAATTTTTGTACAGTTGCAGTAATTTACCTGGTCCTGGGTGCGCCGTTCATCGCACTGGCCCAGATTACAGTATACGCCGGCGCTATCATGGTGCTGTTTCTGTTTGTCATTATGCTGCTCGGCGCTGAAAGATTGAACGTGGGTGAGACTTTACCCTGGCAGCAGCCCCTGGCAATAATATCAGGGATAATTCTGGCAGCGCTTGCTGTATACACAATCTTTTTCCGTCCAGGGACATTCCCCGAATCGGGAGCTTTACCCCCCGGTTTTGGCTCTCCCGAGTCTATTGGTCTCAAGCTGTTTAACGAATACCTGCTGCCCTTCGAAGTCGTCTCTATTCTGCTGTTGGTGGCTATGGTTGGCGTCATTGTGCTTACCAGGAGAAATACGCGGCAAAAGCGGCCGGTGATTTGGCGGCTGAATTAAATCAGCCTGCTTTCCGGTGGAGGATATTAATGGTACCCATTCAATATTTACTCGGTTTATCAGCAGTTCTTTTTACGATTGGCGCTTTAGGTGTGCTTATCCGGCGAAATGCAATCATCATTTTTATGTCCGTCGAGTTAATGTTGAATTCGGGAAACCTGGCTTTTATAACCTATGCACGTTCCTACCAATCCATTGACGGGCAGATATTTGTTTTTTTTGTCATGGCAGTTGCGGCTGCTGAAGTTGCCGTCGGTCTGGGTCTGATTGTAGCCATTTTCCGCACCAAACACAGCATCGATGTAGACCAGATGCACCACCTGGGTGGTTAATTTGGAGATTTAGATCTTGAAGGTCATATGTAAGTTCTTTTGGATCTAACGAATTGAAAATTTTTTGAGGTACGCCTATGTTGTTTAGTGAAGTAGTTTCAAGCGGTCCACAATTCTTTTATCTGGTTCCTCTGGTAGTCGTTTTTCCTTTAATTGGATTGTTGGTCAATCGGATATTTGGCGGCCGATTGCCCGAGAGAAGTTATCGGTATCGTAGCCAGTGCTGCAGTGGGATTATCGTTCGTTGTGGCAGTTCTGCTGGGTATTTCTTTGATGGGACATTCGGGCGGCGAGACGATACCCATTATCTCCTGGATCACCATCGGTGATCTTAACATCAATTGGGCTTTCAATGTGGATACCCTCTCGGTGACCATGATGCTGGTTGTCGCATGCGTGGGTACGTTGATCCATATTTACTCGATTGGTTATATGCACGACGATGTGCGCTTCCAGGGTGATCCTTCCCGCTACCAGCGCTTCTTTGTCTTCATGAACCTGTTTATTGTCATGATGATGATCCTGGTCGCCGCAGACAATTACATGATGATGTTCGTCGGCTGGGAAGGGGTCGGCTTATGTTCATATTTGCTGATTGGTTTCTGGTATGACAAAGGTGAAAATGGAATTGGCAACGCCGTCGCAGGGAAAAAAGCGTTCATAACCAACCGCATTGGTGACTTCGGCTTCATCCTGGCAGCCTTTATCATGTTTTGGATTTTCGGCACATTTGAATTCAATGCGGTATTCGAACTAGCGCCTGAAGTTGCGGCATCCTTTCCAGCGGCAATAGTGGCGATCACTTTGCTCATGCTGGTCGGAGTGACAGGAAAATCGGCTCAAATTCCACTTTACGTCTGGCTTCCGGATGCCATGGCGGGACCTACCCCGGTTTCTGCCCTCATCCATGCTGCCACGATGGTCACAGCCGGTGTTTACCTGATCACCCGTTCCGCTGCCCTGTTTACATTAGTACCCCAGGTGCAGAACACCGTGGCAATGGTTGGTGCTGCAACAGCATTGTTTGCAGCCACAATCGCAGTTGCCCAATTCGACATCAAAAAAGTGCTTGCTTATTCAACCATCAGCCAATTGGGATTTATGGTGGCTGCAGTGGGAATGGGAGCTTATGTTGCAGGAATGTTCCACCTGGTGACACACGCCTTCTTCAAAGCCCTGCTGTTCCTCTCCGCTGGTTCGACAATATTGGGTCTCGAACACGCCCACCACCATCTCGAGCACGATTCCCAGCTGGATGAATGGATAAAAGAAGACCTGCATAATTCGACCCCCAAGACATGCGTTCAATGGGTGGAATGAAAAAACGCATGAAGATATCCTTCTGGGTATATCTGATCGGCGCTTTCGCCCTGGCAGGCATCCCGCCTTTGGCAGGGTTTTGGTCGAAGGATAAATTCTCACAGAAGTTGCTAAGTTCAACCCGCTTGCTTACTGGATGATGCTAGTTGCGGCATTCCTGACGGCCTTTTACATGGGACGCCAGATATTGATGGTCTGGTTCGGCAAGCCACGCAGTCTGCCAGCCGGACATGCTAACGAAAGCCCGCCGATCATTACCGTGCCGTTGATTATTCTGGCTTGCGGTTCTGTGCTCGGCGGGTCAATCAACCTTCCGATCTGGCACACATTTACGCACTGGCTGGAAGACAGCCTGGGGCATCTGCATGCGGCCGAATTTCGCTTTCTGGGTCGCGGGCCTCAGTACTGCCATCGCCCTGCGGCCATTTTCTTAGCATGGCTCTTATACTCACGGCGCTATCAGAAGCAGCAGGAACTGCCTGCTGACAACGACCAGACGATCCGCTGCGCCCGATGCTCGGCCCGGTATTCACCGTCCTTGAAATAAGTGGTGGGTTGATGAATTGTACTGGACGTTCATCTTAACCCGTACGTTTCCCTGGCTCATTTCCTGGCGGACGTGGTCGATTGGCGTTTCTGGCACGACTGGTTCCACGACGCGGTGATTACGTTGGAGGATACAACGGACTCACACGGGTGTTCGCTGTCCAGATCGATCTTGGTATCATCGACGGTACAGCCAATAAACTGGCCGACTCGGTGACGATCGCCGCTGCCAAATGGCGTGACATTGAAACCGGCTACGTGCGCAATTATGCATTATCAATTTTTATTGGTGTAGTTCTTAATTCTTGGATATTTGGTTTTGTTGACGTAACCCCATTCCCGGTTCGCATTGATCAATACATGGAGATAGTCAGCTGGGGAATGGGAAAACTGCAATTCGCGGCAATCGGTCGGCAACTACCGGTGAACCGCTGGAGGACAAGATATGAATTATAACATCGACCCTTTGACCCTGGTCACATTCTTCCCCTCGTCGGTGTCATCGTGCTGCTCTTTCTACACGCTGACCAGAAAGATCTGGCGCGTTGGGTGGCTCTAATCACTTCGCTGATCACTTTTGGCATATCTATCGCTATATTGGTCCAATTCAACCCGGAGATCCCGATCTCCAGATGGTCGTATATATCCCATGGATACAGGTCGCTGGGTGGAACATCAATTACTTTATGGGTGTGGATGGTTTGAGCATCCTCTTAATTATGCTGACCACGTTACTGACTGTACCATATCCATACTTTCGACCTGGACTGCGGTACAGGACCGGGTGAAGGAATTCATGATATTTTCCTGTTCCTCGAAATGGGAATGCTGGGAGTATTCCTGGCGCAAGATCTTTTCTTATTCTACGTCTTCTGGGAATTCACGTTGGTGCCGATGTATTTCTTGATCGGCATCTGGGGTGGCAAAAGACGCATTTATGCCGCGATCAAGTTCTTTCTATACACCATGGCGGGATCATCCTGATGCTTCTGGCAATCCTGTGGCTGGGTATATATCAGGGCACATTTGAAGTACCCGAACTATAGGCTGAATAGCATCGCGCCGAACCTGCAGTTCTGGTTGTTCCTGGCTTTGCGATGCATTTGCAATCAAAGTACCGATGTGGCCTCTGCACTCCTGGTTACCGGATGCGCACGTCGAAGCACCTACTGCTGGATCGGTAATCCTTGCCGGTGTACTGCTAAAAATGGGCACCTACGGTTTTCTGCGCTTCAATATCCAACTCTTCCCTATAGGCTTCCGTAAAGCTTGCGCCGTGGGTGGCTGCCCTGGCAGTCATCGGCATTTTGTACGGCGCTGCCGTGTCTTACGCTCAAAAGGACGTCAAGAAGTTGGTCGCCTATTCATCTGTCAGTCACCTGGGTTTTGTGATGCTGGGATTGTTTGCCCTCAATTCCCAGGGGTTTGAGGGCGGTATCCTTCAGATGATAAACCATGGTATCAGCACCGGCGCCTTATTCCTTGTCGTAGGGATGATTTATGAACGACGCCACACCCGTGATATGGACGCCTTCGGCGGTTTGTGGAAAGTGATGCCCATCTATGGCACCCTGACACTGATCGTAGTGCTTTCATCGATGGGCTTCCGGGGTTAAATGGATTTGTGGGAGAATTTACAATATTGCTTGGTTCGTGGGGTGCGGGAATGCCGGACGGCGTCCTGGGCTCTCCCTGGTTCACTGCATTAGCTGCCCTTGGGATTATCCTGGCCGCGGTTTATATCTTATACATGTTCCAAAAGCTGTCCTCGGACCGGTGACAAAGGAAGAAAACCGAAAACTATCGGATATAAATCGGCGTGAAATAATCACCCTGGCCCGCTTATCATCCTGATATTCTGGATCGGTCTGTATCCAAATCCTTTCTTTGGGTTGATGTACGCTTCTGTCGATCAACTCATAGCCTCGCTCCAGACCGCCGCTGTAGCCGGAATACCATAATTTTCACCAATATATCTTGGATTTTTTCTGGAGCCTGCAATGAGTGTAAACGAGCTGCTGGTAAACCTGAACCTGATTATGCATCTCTCCGTCCTGGCCGTTTGGACATGCGTGCTCTTATTGGTAGATTTGTTCATCCCCAAGAAGCGCAAGGGCATAACCGCCCTGCTGGCTGCGTTGGACTGCTGATTACCTTAATCTGGCGTTAGTCCGCTACAGCGCAGGTGTTTCTGCGTTCAACGGGATGATCATGATGGACGGTTTTCCGCATTTTTGAGCGTTATTTTATTGTTCAGCGGTCTGGTGGGCATTGCAGTGGCTTACGATTACCTCAAGCGATAAACTCGAACGCGGCGAATACTATACCTTATTGCTCTTTTCCATTGTGGGCATGATGCTGATGGCCAGCGCCGCCGACTTGATCATGGTGTTCCTGGCGCTGGAACTGCTCTCTATCCCGCTGTATGTTTTAGCTGGTATTGCAGTGCCGCAAGTATTCCGAAGAAGCGGCTCTCAAATACTTCCTGCTGGGCGCTTTCGCCTCCGCCTTTTTTCTTACGGCACGGCACTGGTATACGGCGCAACTGGTTCGACCGCCTTAAAAGAAATCGTGTCCGCGATCCCTTCCGAAAGAAGCACCTTGTCAACATTTCTCTATCGGAGCCGGGTTGATACTGGTGGGACTGGGCTTCAAGGTCGCTGTGGTCCCTTTCCACATGTGGACCCCCGATGTTTACCACGGCGCGCCTTCCTCGGTCACCGCTTTTATGTCCGTGGGCGCCAAAGCGGCTGGTTTCGCGGCGCTGCTGCGGATATTCGTGGGCGCTTTCCCCGCCCTCGCGAAGGATATGACGACCATCCTATGGACTCTGGCGTCATTTACAATGGTCATCGGCAATGTAATCGCGATCTCTCAAAGAAATATCAAGCGCATGCTGGCATATTCCAGCATTGCTCACGCAGGATTCATTTTGATGGCTTTAGTACCTTACGGAAATAAAGCCGTTTCATCCAAATTGGTTGCCGCGGCATTGTTTTACTTGATGGCGTATATGCTGACCAACTTCGCCGCCTGGGCGGTTGTCATTGCTCTCGAACGCAGGAACCCAGCCGGGACGAGTTCCGAGGGTCGGACTTCAGATGATTACGCCGGCCTGGGCAGGCAGCAGCCAGCGTCGTGTTAACCATGAGCATCGCGACGCTTTCATTCCTGGGTTTACCGCCAACATTAGGTTTCGTCGCAAAGTTTTTCGTTCTGCGCACAGTACTCGAAGGCGGCTATCCCGGATTGGCATTGATCGGCGTGCTGACATCACTCGTATCAGCATACTATTACCTGCGGGTAATCGTAAATATGTATATGCGGGATGGCGAACCAATTGTCCGGCGTGAGGTCTGCTGTTTTCCACGGCATGTACTCACCGCCGCCTGCACCGTGTTGTTGACCATCTTCGCAGAACCCCTGTTCAAATGGGCTTCCGAAGCCGTCCTGCAGCTGCTCTGATCATCATTAAATATCAATTTGTTTTAAAATATTTTACAGAGCCCCCGTAATCCCAGGGGCGCTCTTTTATTAAAACTTTTAATGTTGAGTGTATTCTGAGAAACATATAAAAAGGTCTTCATCCCCCTTGCGACAGTGTATAAAGAATGGCAGAATTGTTTGTTTTAAAATAAAGTTACAAAAATGAATACTGCACTATAGTAAAAAATTGAAGGAGATTAAATATGCGTACAGAATTTTCTGTTTGGAAGATCATTTCTTTAACAATCCTGGTAAGCCTGCTGATCGCTGCTTGCCAATCCGAAACACCCGAAGAAGAACAGGAAATCATTATCGGCGCCGGTGGACAGGAAGTGTCCAGCGAGGAAGGCGACATCACGCCGACCCCTCGACCGACGCTCACCCCATTCCCCACCAGCACACCCACTACCCAACCGGCGCCCACCTTGCCGCCCACCGCGACTTCCATCCCTTTGATGCCCACATGGCAAATGCCGATCAGTTTGTAAAAGAAAACGAACTGGATAAAGCCCTGGCGGAATTCGAAGCAGCCCTGGCAATTGCATCGGATCCAACGGATGTCTACGGTGGACCCGCACGGCATACCTCGATTTCAATGAATTCGACGAAGCCATTCAAGACTTCACGAAGATAATTATCGTAACTCATCCGCCCGTTCTTATAGTTACCGCGTATCGCTTATGCTGAAAAGAAAAACTTCGATCTTGCATTTGCTGACTTTAACAAAGCCATCGAACTCGATCCGCAAGATCCTCAGATATTCATCAACCGTGGATTCAGATTTATCGGTAACAACCAGTGGGGAGACGCTAATACGGATTTCGATAAGGCTATCGAAATGGATGCGGAGAAACCAATCGCATATATTACCGCGGATCGTTAACGGGCTATTGGGATATCAAGATAAAGCTATAGCTGATTTTGAAAAAGCGATTGAATTATCGCCAGAAAGAATCCGATTTTTACCATAACCGAGGGATTTTCCACTCCTCGATTAACGAAATGGAAAAGGCGGTAGCAGATTTTTCCAGGGCGATTGAATTGGATCCCACATTTGCAAGAGCGTACATGAGCCGCGGCATCGCTTACGGAGAGATGGGGCAGGAACAGAATGCTATCAACGATCTCAACCAAGCCCTGGAATTGACTTTTAATCCTGAAATCAGGACAGAGATCATCAACTACTTAACCGAACTGGGCGTTACTGTTAATGAAGATCAATAGATTATTGGTCTGAATTCAGAGCTGCCGCCAGATATATTCCAAAAATATAATTTTCCAGGATCAGACAGGAGTTATGTTGGAGAACGGAAACCTTCGTTCTCCAACCTTTCTTTAATCAGGTTTGACGGCGAATTTCAGCGTTCTATGCGGGGTGAATTCCAGATTGCCCAATCATCCTCAAAGGGTCCGTCCGATTTCAGGAGGAAAATAAATTGGACCTGCTTCCCCTTCAATACACCCAGATTTAAATTCACTGGCATAAGGCTGCCGTCGCAGCTTTTTCGCCATTCTCCCAGAGAGTAAATCGTATCACCTTCCTTATAAGCAATTTGAAACACAACTCGTCCCGCTCCACAAGTTCCATCAGCATTTGCTAGAAAACCAATCCGGGCTATCAAGCGCTCCCCACCTTCAACCTGGTATTCGGGGAAAAAACCTGCAATAACGCCATCTGTGACCTGCTTAGGGTGGGTTAACAACAATTTTCCAGAGATACTGCCGTTTTCTAATTGAACGCCTTCTTTAAATTTAGCAACCCCCTCCGGATCGATCATCCGCGCCCCCAAAGGTTACGTCCGTGTTGAGAGTATCCCCCTCCCCGCTCTTCCAATCAGCCTGCGGCGCCTCCGCTAAAAAATCGTAAACGATACCTGACGAGGCATCTCCTACCCTGATCTGCGCCCAAAAAGGTTTGTTGCCATCCGAACCCATCCCAAATTGCTCGCCGGTTTCATCCGCTAATTTAAAATTCTGTCGGTGCCTACCAGCAGCCTGGGGTGCCTCCAGTGTCACAGTAATGTCTACTGTTTGTCCGGGCGGGACGGAAGTAGTTGTAAGCTGTACCGAGGCCGCGCGTTAAGCACATTGTCTCCCACAAACACGATTGCATATGCCGGTGTCCATTCACATGTCCCAATATTCT